>NZ_CM176708.1:0-4800000 GCF_058130025.1 Gordonia sp. LMA167
GTGAGCGTGGCACGCTTTATCGCCGACCAGAGGACCAACTATCGGGTGCCACACGCGGTGTCCTGCCGGCTGCTCGGGGTCAGCGAGGCGTGGTTCTACAAATGGCATAAGCGGACCCAATCGCCGGGTGCGGCAACGGGTTTGCACACCACCCGCGACTATCGCCGGGACACCATCGACCGGGCCGTGGCGGTGGCGTTCGACAAGGCCCGCGGCCTGCACGGGTCACCGCGCCTGCATGCGGATCTGCGTGCTGACGGGTGGACGGTGACCGAGAAGACTGTCGCTGATTCGATGTGTCGTCAGGGCCTGGTCGCGCGGCGGATCCGCCGGCGCAACGGGCTGACCCGTCAGGACAAGACCGCCCCGAAGTTCCCCGATTTGTTGGGTCGCGATTTCACCGCACAGTGCCCCGATCAGCGGTGGGTCGGCGACATCACCGAGATCCCGACCGCGGCGGGCAAGCTGTATCTGGCCACGGTCATCGACCTCTACAGTCGCCGCCTGCTGGGGGCGGCCACCAGTCGTCACCCGGATGCAGCGTTGGCGTGTGCGGCGATCGAGATGGCGGTCGCCACGCGGGGCGGCATGCAGGCGATATGGCGTGATGACGATGCGCAGAAGCTGATTTTCCACACCGATCGTGGGTCGACGTACACCGCGAGACGGTTCACCAGGCTGTGCCAGAAGATGGGTATCCGGCAGTCGATGGGCCGGGTCGGATCGTGTTTCGACAACGCCGCAGCGGAGGCATTCTTCTCTTCTTTGGAGTGGGAAGTGTTGTCACGCAACGAGTTCCATACTATCATGGAGGCGCAGGCGGTCGTGTTGGAGTGGTGCTACGGCTTCTACAATCACCAGCGTCGCCACAGCGCGATCGGGATGATGAGTCCGGTCGACTACGAGAACACCGCAGTCACCGAGCCCGAAGCCGCATAGAGGAGTCCTCCACGATTCCGGGGGAACCACACTCGGTCTTGTAGAGGCCGTTCGCTGATTCGATCAGCGCGTTGTCGTAGGCATCTCCCACCGATCCGATCGACGCAGAGATACTCTCCAGTGAGAGTTTCTGCGTCAACCGTGTTGACGTGTACTGCGATCCTGCATCCGAATGGTGTATCAGCTCACCATCTTTGACAGGATGACCATCGCGGTCACGTTGCCATAGCGCCATCCGTAGAGGGATGGTCACCAAGGTGGCGTCCTTGCTCGTGGAGGCATGCCAGGCCACGATCTTGCGGGAGAACACATCGATGATGAACACGACGTACACCCATCCGGACCACGTTCGGACGTAAGTGAAGTCGGTGACCCACACACGGTTCGGTTCGGCAGCACAGAACGTGCGGTTCAACAGGTCTCCGGCCCGGATTCCATCCGTGGACGGGATCGTTGTTCGGATACCTTTGGAACGACGAATACCATTGAGGTGCAACATCTTCATCGCGCGGTCCACCGCACCGTAGGACACCCCTGGCATGCTGGTGCGGTCCAGAAGTGCACGCATCTTCACGCGTCCGTAGAGCCCTTCCGGGGTGAGCCGCCGCCGTCCCTGGTGATCGACCCGCCACGCGACCTCACGTACCGCATCGACAGTCTGGGCGTCGCTGATGGTGCGTGCGGCGGGCCGACGCGAACGCCAGGCCCGATAGGTGCGTGCGGCGATCTGGCAACCCTGCTCCCGCAGGACTCGGCAGATCGACTCGACCGCTACACCTTCAGCTCGCATCGTGTCGATGAACGCGATGATCATCGATTGCGGGGGTCGAGTTCCCCCGCGAAGAAAGTCGTCGCCGCTTTCAACACCGCCACGTCCTCACGCAGTTGCCGGTTCTCGGCCTTGAGCTTCTTGATCTCGGCCGATTCCTCCGAGGTCACGCCCGGGCGTTGCCCGGTATCGACTTGATTCTGCACCGCCCACCGGCGGACCGATTCCTTCCCAACGCCGACCTGCTTGGCCACAGCCTCGGCCGCCGCTGTCAGCGACGCATACTCACCACCATGGGTCTGCAACAACCGCAACGCCCGCTCACGGACCTCTGGATCGATCTTCTTCGGCATAACGCTCATCCTTCCTAACTCAGAAGGAAACGGCATCAAACCTAGGGTGATTCACGTCCTTGATTGCACACAGATAGAGCTTGCCCTCACGGGTGTGGTGTTCGGTGATACCAGTGAGCCACAACCGATGTGGCTCCTCGGCGGTGAAGTCGCGCTGGACCAGATCATCGTGGACTGGTGGTCCCGGTCGTCGGCCGTTACGACCTCGCTTCTTGCCGAACACCGACCACCAGGCGTTGTCGCGGCAGATCCGCCACGCGGTCCGCTCGGCCATCGACTCACCCACGGTGGCGGCTTCCCCGGCGAGGAATCGGTAGCCGAATTCCGGGTCCTCGCGGTGGGCATCGAACAGGGCATTCGCCCGATACGCCGCGGCCAGCTTGGCATTGGTGACCGGGCTGGCCAGCCACCGGTAGTAGGGCTGGCGCGAGAGCTGAAGTACCCGACACGACACGCGACGGCAATCCCGTCGGCGGCGAGCTCTTTCACGAGCGGGTACAGCCTTTTCCCGGCAGGTTCGCCTGCGATAGATACGCCGCCGCTCGACGCAGCACCTCGTTCTCCTGCTCAAGCAGGCGGATCCGCTTACGGGCCTCGCGCAGTTCAGCGGACTCGGTCGAGGTCACGCCAGGGCTGCGGCCCCCATCAATATTCGCGCGTCGCATCCACTTGTGCAGCGTCATCGGGTGCACACCGAAGTCGTTGGCGACCTGCTCGATCGTGACGCCTTCTCCACGATCACGAGCCACCCGGATCGCATCGTCTCGGAGCTCCTGGGGGTACGGCTTGGGCACAGCTACATCCTTCCCGACCGCCCGAAGGCAAGCCAGATCAGATGTCACCTATCCGTGCAGCAGTCCCTAGCGACAGTCCCGCGCGGATACTGGGGAACTAAACCAGGAGTACGTTAAACGGTTTCGTTGTTCGGCCACCAGCTGGTTTTGCCTAGTAGTGTCGCGATGGCCGGCACGACGATGGTGCGCACTATAAAGGTGTCGAGCAGTAGTCCGATACCGATGATCAGTCCAACTTGGGTCATGATGGAGATCGAGCCAGCCATGAGGCCGAACATGCTGGCAGCGAAGATGAGGCCGGCCGAGGTGATGACCGATCCGGTGTTGGTGACGGTTCGTAGAACGCCGATTCGTATGTTGTTCTGGGATTCCTCGCGTAGGCGAGAGATGAGCAGCATGTTGTAGTCTGCGCCGACGGCGACGAGGACTATGAAAGCCAATAGCGGTACAGGCCAGGCGATCTCGGTTTTGAGGATGTGTTGGAAGATTAGGACGCCGATGCCCAGTGCCGCGGTGTAGTTGAGGACGACGGTTCCTAGGAGATACAGCGGTGCGATGAGTGCTCGGAGGAGAAGGATTAGGATCAGGCCGACGATGATGAGGGTTGCCAGTGCCAGGAGTTGAAAGTCGTCGGCGAGTAGGCGTTGCAGGTCGGCGTTGATGGCGGGGAATCCGGCGATTGCGATGTGGGAGTCCTCCAGGGTGGTGTTCGGTCTGGCGGCGTTTGCAACATCGGTGATGGTGTTGGTCAGTTGTATGGCTTCGGTGCTGTAGGGGTCGAAGCTGGTTTGTATTGCGTAGCGCACGGTATGGCCGTCGGGCGAGACGAATTGGCGAGCGACATCGACAAAGCGGCGGTCTGCGTTGGCTTGAGGTGGCAGGTAGAAGCCGGTCGCGGAGTCTGTTCCGGCGGTTTCGCGGGCGGAGGTTTGGAGTTGCGTGGCTAGGGTGGCCATCCCGGCTAGTTGCTGAAGGTTGCTGTCGATCAGCGCGGACACGCCGTCGGCGAGTTGTCGTGATCCTGCGGCGAGCTGACTCACGCCAGTTTGGAGTTGAGTGATCTTAGCGGGCAGGTCTTGGTTGTTGATGGTGCTCAGGGTGGAGTTGAGGGAGTTGACGGTTGCGGTGAGTTGGTCGGTGACCGTCGTGAGGGGTGTGTCTAGTTGTGCGAGTTGTGTTGACAGGGTGGTGATCTGGTCGAGCAGTCCACTCCCTAGTGTGGCGTTGAGGTCGCGAATCTGTGCGCGCAGGGTTGCGCACTGGGGGACTTGGGCGCACCAGGGCGCTGAGTCGAGGAGGGGTAGGATTGAGGTCACTGTTGTCAGCGCCGCGGATGTTTGGCGGGTCAGGGCGGCAAGTTGTGGGGCGTTCTGTGAGGCGCGGTCGAGTGCGGGCGCGGACGCGGCGAGCTGGCGCAGGAGTGGTTGGTACTGCTGGATTTGTTGACCGGCGGTGCTTGCTTGGGTGAGGATACCGGCGAGTGGCGTCAGGTTGAGGCGTAGCTGGGTGTCGAGTTGGGCCAGCCCGTCGGCGAGCTGGTTGGCACCGGAGCGCAACTGCTCGAGGTCGCCTTTTCGTTGCTGGCCGTCTGCGACGGCGCCTGCCACCTGGTCCCCGATCTGACCGTTCTGCCACGACAGCTCGGCCTGTTCGAGTTTGTCGCCGGTGGGGCGGGTGACGCCGATGACGCGAGTCACCCCGGGAATTTGGGATACCCGCGAAGCCATCTGCTCGAGGTCGGCAAGTCCGCTGGCGGTGCGTAGGTCGATCGGCGCATCCACCACAAGAAACTCAGCAACCGTCACATCTGTGGGGAAATGGCGGTCAAGCAGCGCATATCCCTGGTTGCTGTCGGTCGTCGCGGGTTGGCCCTGGCGGTCGTCATAGGTGATGTGGATACCCATCGCGATCGTGCTCAGCACGATCAGCCCCACCATCGTTATAGCGAGAAGGGGGACTGGGCGGCGGACGACAAGCACCGCCACGCGATTCCAGTACTTGCGCGTGAGGTCTCGTCGGGGGTTGCCCCAACCGAAGCGGGCTGCCCACTGCAGCACCGGCGGCAGCAAGGTGACAGTGGCGAGGAACCCGATGAGGATCGCGATCGCGCAGGCCGGACCCAAGGTGGAAAAGACGCTCAGTTCGCCGAACGCCATAGCCAGGAATGCCAGTGCCACCGTCGCCGCCGAGGCCAAGATGACCCGTCCGATCGTCGCTGTAGCGTCCACAAGAGCATCCGCGGTAGGCGCGCCTTGGCGCAACCGCTCGTGATAGCGGCTGATGAAAAAGACTGAGTAGTCCACCCCGGCCCCGAGCAGAATGACCGTCATGAATGCGACGGTGAACTGAGACACCGGCATTCCGAGCTCACCTAGTGCGGACAAGACGCCGCGGCCCACCCCAAGGCTGACACCAATCACCAGCAACGGCACCAGTGCTGTGAACAGCGATCGGTACACCACCAGCAAGATCAGGGCGATCAGCGCGACTGTGGCCAAAGTGATCACGACCAGGTCGCTCTCGGCACTCACGATCTGATCACTGAAGGTGGCTGCGGGTCCGGTGACATGAACCGCGGTACCAGTATCTTCAAACACCCGGCGTGCGGTTTCGCGGACGGTTTCCACCGCATGAGTCGCCGCCGGACCGCCCAGGGTCCCCGAGACCCCGACGGGCAGATACCAGGCCTTGCCATCCTCACTCAACGCCTGGCGGGCAGTGATCGGATCCGACAGCAAGTCACGAACCGATTGCACATCGTCAAAATTTTCACGGAGCTGTAGGACCAACGCGTCGTATCGCTCTCGCGTGACCTCTGTAAGCCCATTCGGGTTCTCCATGGTCACGAAGACAGTGGTCTTAGCGCCCTTTTCCCCGAATGCGCCACCCATTTGATCAAGAGCTTGAAAGGACGGAACCCCTGCAGGGATCGGATCTACCGATTGCTGCCGCACCACCGTCTCCAACTGAGGAAACAGCACCGCCAACACCACCCCGACAGCTATCCACACCCCGATGACCAGGGACTTGTGCGTCAAAGTGAACCGCGCGATTCGTCCCAACGTGGAGCTGTACTCGCTGCGCTCGACCAACGGCCGCCTTGCCAAGCGCTTGTCATCGGGACGATGGACCACCATACGCAGTACCTCACCAACTCATCTGGCCCACAGTGGAACCATCGGTAGCGCTACGCTACAAGTTGTAGCGTAAAAGTGGAAGGCGGTGAGGCTATGTAGGCGGGCGCCGCCTGTGCGCCGCAAGAAAGTCATCGACGAGGCGCTCGAGATCAGCGACATCCATCGCGCGAATCCCGGTGAGCTTGGCGAAGACCAGAGGGCCTGCCAGCTGAGTGATCGCCATGGTCAAGTCCGGATCGTCGAGTTCAGCGGCGGCCGCGCTACTTGTCAACACTCGATCAAAGGGTTCTCGGTACTGGTTGACTACGCGCATCCGCAACGGCCCCAATGCGTTTGGTTCTTCGCCAGGTTGCTTGGGAACCATTGCCAACCAAGCCAGTGTGGTCAACTGCAACGGAGCCTGTTCGATGAGAGCAGCCTGGCGTTGCATCAATGTGACCAGGTCATCGCGAATCGATTGCGAGGTTTCAGGGTTGTCCACCTGAGGCAACAACCGCTCGAAGGCTGCTGCCACCAGGTCCGTGGTGCTCTCAAAATGTCGATACAGCGTGGTGCGGGCTACGCGAGATAGCCGGGTTACAGCCTCCACGGTGACCGCTTCGACCCCACCGCTGCTGAGCAGGGTCGCGGCAGCATCCAACAACCGCGCCCGCGAGCGAACCCGCCTCGGGTCCACATCATCGATATCGGCGATCTCCACCCTTGCCCACTTCCCGCTCCAGACCAACAGCACAAACGATACCGTCGGTAACAGAACGAAACTGCGAGTGCTCGAACACCGAACGAGGACCGCAGAGAGGACCACCCAATGGGCTTCGATCAGCGGCTACCAGCGCACTCGCCATCATGTATGGGATGTGGCAGCGACAACCCCAGCGGACTCCAGCTCGAGGTATACAGGCATGACGACCACGTCTACGCTGATCTAACCTTCGACGAACGCCAATCAGGAGCACCCGGCCTAGCTGTACCGACCCGGGACGTTAGGTACGGCGTTCGGCGAGTCGACGTGACATAGGGAAGACCTCCGAGTGAGGTGTGGAGCTGTCTAAGAACCGCTCCTCAACCCGGAGGTCTTCATGTCCCACCGTAATTCACCGCTGTCCCCGACTGGCCGGTTGCGTCTGGCTCGGTGTGTTGTGGACGACCGGTGGCCACTGCGCCGCGCAGCTGACCGGTTCAACGTGTCAGTCACCACGGCCAAGCGATGGGCGGATCGCTACCGCGACCACGGGCCGGCCGGAATGGGTGATCGGTCCAGCCGGCCCCGATCGTGTCCGCATCGCACCAGCCGGCGCCGGGAACGCCGGGTCGTCGGGTTACGCGTCTCCCGCCGCTGGGGGCCAGCCCGGATCGGATACCACCTGGGGTTGAACGTCTCCACGGTGCACCGCATCCTCACCCGCTACGGCTGCCTATGTGGTTCCCCCGGAATCGTGGAGGACTCCTCTATGCGGCTTCGGGCTCGGTGACTGCGGTGTTCTCGTAGTCGACCGGACTCATCATCCCGATCGCGCTGTGGCGACGCTGGTGATTGTAGAAGCCGTAGCACCACTCCAACACGACCGCCTGCGCCTCCATGATAGTATGGAACTCGTTGCGTGACAACACTTCCCACTCCAAAGAAGAGAAGAATGCCTCCGCTGCGGCGTTGTCGAAACACGATCCGACCCGGCCCATCGACTGCCGGATACCCATCTTCTGGCACAGCCTGGTGAACCGTTTCGCGGTGTACGTCGACCCACGATCGGTGTGGAAAATCAGCTTCTGCGCATCGTCATCACGCCATATCGCCTGCATACCGCCCCGCGTGGCGACCCCCATCTCGATCGCCGCACACGCCAACGCTGCATCCGGGTGACGACTGGTGGCCGCCCCCAGCAGGCGGCGACTGTAGAGGTCGATGACCGTGGCCAGATACAGCTTGCCCGCCGCGGTCGGGATCTCGGTGATGTCGCCGACCCACCGCTGATCGGGGCACTGTGCGGTGAAATCGCGACCCAACAAATCGGGGAACTTCGGGGCGGTCTTGTCCTGACGGGTCAGCCCGTTGCGCCGGCGGATCCGCCGCGCGACCAGGCCCTGACGACACATCGAATCAGCGACAGTCTTCTCGGTCACCGTCCACCCGTCAGCACGCAGATCCGCATGCAGGCGCGGTGACCCGTGCAGGCCGCGGGCCTTGTCGAACGCCACCGCCACGGCCCGGTCGATGGTGTCCCGGCGATAGTCGCGGGTGGTGTGCAAACCCGTTGCCGCACCCGGCGATTGGGTCCGCTTATGCCATTTGTAGAACCACGCCTCGCTGACCCCGAGCAGCCGGCAGGACACCGCGTGTGGCACCCGATAGTTGGTCCTCTGGTCGGCGATAAAGCGTGCCACGCTCACTTCGTCGCCTCCTTCACCCACAGGACCACTGATCGCTTGAGGACATCACGCTCCATGCGCAGCTCAGCGACCTCGTCACGCAACCGTTTGAGCTCAGCAGCGTCATCAACGGTCAGCTCGCCGCGGCCCTCCCGCTCGGCGCGCGCCCGGTTGACCCAGTTACCCAAGGTGCCCTCGTTGACCCCCAGGTCTCGAGCGACCTGGGCGATCGGCTTACCTGTCTCCTCGACGATCCGGACCGCCCCATCACGAAACTCCCGGTCGTACTTCTTCCGCTTCTCTGGCATCGTGCTCCTCATTATCGATGCCTCTACGGTTCGGGGGGAACCTCATTCGTCGATAGCCGTTTGCGCGGTCTCGATGGTGTCGAAGGCGCCAGTCTCGTCGAGAAGCTCCCGGCGCAATGTGCGATGGAATCGTTCGATTTTGCCGGTCGTGGTCGGTGACCGGCGTTTGGTCAACCGCGCGGTGATGCCGTACTCGCGACACGTCCGCTCGAAGAGCACCTCAACCGGCAACGGCCGCGTGTGTCTGCCGGTGAACTGGTTGCCGTTGTCGGTGAGCACCTCGAACGGCACGCCCCATCGATTCATCGCCCCGACGAACGCTTCACACACGGCACTGCCACTGGGCTGCTCGAGAACCGCGGCGACGGTGACGAAGCGGGAATGGTCGTCGATGCCGGTCAACAGTTTGCATTCCCGGCCGCCAGCCAGGAACACACCTCCAACCAGGTCGAGTTGCCACAGATGCATCGGAGCTTCCCGCTCCCATCGCTTGTAGACTCGTTTATGTAGCTGCTCTTGAGGATTGACCAATCCGTTGCGTACCAGCACGCGGTGCACCGTGGCCCGCGCGGGCGCGGGCGCATAAGGGTCGAGGCGTCCGAGTTCGTAGACGATGCGCCGGGCACCCCACCGCCGGTGGGTGCGTCGCATTTCGCAGATCGTCGCCTCCACTTGTGGAGAGATCTGGTTCGGGCTAGTACGCGGTCGGCGAGATCGATCCGATAAACCGCCCAGACCTGATGCGGCATAGCGCTTGCGCCACGCCGTGACCGTTTGGCGAGAGACACCGTAACGGTTAGCGACCTCGATGACCGGAGCACCGTCGGCGACTTCGGTGACCGCACGGAACCTGACCTCCACACGCACCCGTGCAGCGATCTCAGCATCGGATTCAGTCTCAGCAGAGAAGGACACCCCCCACACTCTGACTGCGACCACCGACAAGCGTGAGACGTCAACGATGTCCCGACGACACGACGTCAAGCATGTCCCGAGCCCTTACACGTCACATCCGGGAACATCGCCACGACACCGGCCGGCGTTCGATCGCCCTTGTTCAGCCGGTCGGACGGTTCGACCATTCACAAGCCGCAGTTCACGTCGCGTAGCGGTCTCCTAGCAACCCGCCGCTTCAGCACTGCAACCTCGAACTATGACGCGCCGGCCGGGGAGCAGTGCTGGCCTGAGGATTCTGACAAGTTAGTGAGAACCCACAGGTGACAAGATCATGAGAAACCCCAGTTCGCGACTGACAAAGAGGATGAGATCCTACAATGGCCGAGTGGGTTCGCCCCTCCGCTTGATCAGCAGTAACTCAAGCCGCCGCCACGAGCAAGACATCGTTGCAGGTCCCCCGAAAGTCCGGGGTGAGGCCCACCCTGCAGAGCGATGTGTCGAGGCGTGCGGGTGTCCAAACATGTAACACATGAGCGCTCGCCGAATCGTGGCCATCCGGGCAGCAGTGATGGCTACCGCCTCAGCCCTCGTGGTCATGTCGTGCGGCCTGCTCAGTGGCTGCACGACGTCGGCCCCGGCATCGGACGGGACTGCCGCTGACGGACGCGGATCGATCGTGTCGACAACCGAACTCGCGACCCGCTCAGCACCCCAGATCGGATCCTGGCTCGGCGGCGAATCCTTCGACACGTCGTCAGTGCGCTTCGGTGTCGATACCTATCGCATCGTGTACCGGACTGTCGACGCCCGGGGCCGGGCCACCACCGCCAGCGGGCTGCTGGCCGTTCCCCGCAGCAGCGATGAGCTGACGCTGGTGTCGTACGCGCACGGAACCACGAGTTACAAACCAGACGCCCCTTCCCTGGCCCAGGACGCGTGGGGTCCCGGCCCTGCGATCATGTACGCCGCGAGCGGTTTTGCAGCCGCGGCTCCCGACTACCTCGGTCTGGGCGAGGGGCCCGGTCGCCACCCGTGGATGGACGTCCCGTCGGAGACGTCGGCCTCGCTGGACTTCCTGCAGGCCTCGCGAAGGTTCCTGGACCAGCTGGGTCGCGACACGACAGGAGACGTCCTGGTCACCGGGTTCTCGCAAGGCGCCTCGGCGGCGTTGGGGCTGGCCCGAGCACTCGCCGACGGCGCCGACCCCGACCTCCGGCTTCGCGCGGTGGCACCGGTCAGCGGAGCCTACGCGTTCCGCGATGCCGAGATCCCCGCCATGCTCGACGGGCACGTCGACCAACGGCTGGCAGTTGCATACACCGCCTACCTCTTCACGTCGTGGAATCACCTCCACGGCGGAATCTACGACGCTCCGACCGAGATCTTCCGACAGCCGTACGCCGACCACGTCGACAGCTATTTCGACGGCACCACCCCCGGTCAGATCATGCTCGCCGGCCTGCCGGCGACCCTGGACGAGTTGCTCACGCCACGCGGGTTCAGTCTGTTGCGGCGTCCAACGGGCAGCTTTGCCCGAGCGCTGAGCGTCGCCGACGACGTGTGCCACAGCTGGAACTCGCAGATCCCGCTGCGGCTTTACACCGTGCCGCACGATGAGCAGGTCACACCCGACAACACCGATCGGTGCATCGATCAGCTTCGCCGACAGCAGGCCGCGGTCCAGCGCGTCACACTGCCCAACCAGTCGTATGCCGGCTCCGCCCATCTCGGATCGAACATCGCGTCGATTGACCCAATCGTCGAATGGTTCTCTTCGCTCATCCACTAGACACCTGGCAGACAGCGCTCCCCAAAGCGGTCCGATGCGCACTACATTCGGTAGACGAGCGACCCATCCAGAAAAGGGTGCCGTTCGAATCCAACACGTGAGCACCGGACCGACCTGTATCTACCGAGGAGTGCGTGTATGACCGGAACGACATTCGCCCGCCGTCTGATGGTGTCGCTGGCGTGCCTGACCATGGCACTTGGCGGCTCGCTGATGTTCTCGAATGCCCAGGCCAAGGCCGCCACCTGCCCTGATGTGGAGGTGATCTTCGCGCGCGGAACCGCTGAACCCGCCCCACCGCTGGGGCTGACCGGCCTATCCCTGGTGGAAGCGGTGCGGTCGCAGCTGCCCGGCAAGTCCGTCGTCGGCTACGGGGTGAACTATCCCGCGAGCGACAAGTTCAACGACAGGCTCGCCATCGCCGATTCGGTGACGACCGGTGTGCGTGACGCCCAGAAGCGGATCAAGTACCTGGCCGCCACATGCCCGAACACCCGAATCGTGCTCGGCGGCTACTCTCAGGGGGCCGTGGTCGCAGGCTTCACCACCGCGACCGGCATCGACGTCCCGGCGCAGTACCGCAAGTACTCCGACCAGGTGCCGCCGCCGCTGCCGGCCAACGTCGCCGACAACGTCGCGGCCGTCGTGCTGTTCGCTCCCCCGTCGGACCGGTTCCTGCGCGACATCGGATCACCCGCAATCCGCGTCGACCGCGAGTATCGGGCCAAGACGATCAGCTACTGCATCCCCGGCGACAACATCTGCGACGGCGCGCCGGCCGCCCAGCCCAACGGCCTGCACGTGCTGTATGCGGCCAACGGGATGACGCTCAATGCCGCGGGGTATGTGAAGCAGCATCTGTGAGCCGAGCCTGACTGGCGGAGGGGCCGCACGCGTTGGCCCTTCGTGACGCACCCTCGCAGGCTCGGAGGCTCCTCAGGGAGCGGGTGGTAACGCCCGCAACCTCGAAGCTTCTGGGAGCGGGCGGTAACGCCCGCACTCCACTACCGCTCCCTGAGGAGGCCCGGAGCGCTAGCGAAGGGCCGTCACGAAGGGGCTGCCCTTCGTGACGCATCCTCGCAAGCTCGGAGGCTCCTCAGGGAGCGGGTGGTGACACCCCCAACCCCGGAGGCTCCTCAGGGAGCGGGTGGTGACACCCCCAACCCCGGAGGCTCCTCAGCTCAGGGAGCGGGTGGTGACACCCCCACGCCACTACCGCTCCCTGAGGAGGCCCGGAGCGCTAGCGAAGGGCCGTCACGAAGGGTCCAGAGGCCGGGGGTGGTGACGCGCGCGGAGCTCCCGTCACTTCCGCCAGAACAGATGGTGGATCACGCCGCTCGGGCTCGGCACGATGTCGCAGTGGAATCGATCCAACAGCTCCTCCGGTGACTCCCACAGACGTGTCCCCGATCCGAGCTCGATCTGCGGTGATACCGCGACATGCAGCGTGTCGACGAGATCGGCGTCGAGGAACTCGCGGATGATCGTCGCGCCACCGCCGAGCCGTACATCCTTGCCATCGGCCGCCTCGCGTGCCCGATCGAGGACCGTGGCCGGGTCGTCGTCGACGAAGTGAAACGTGGTGTCGGACAGGCTGAACGATGGCCGCGTGTGATGGGTGAGCACGAACACCGGAGTGTGAAACGGCGGCTCATCGCCCCACCAACCGAGCCAGTCGTGGTCCTCCCACGGCCCGCGCTGAGGCCCGAACTTGTTGCGCCCCATGATCTCGGCACCGATGTTGTGACCGAAGTCGCGCACCAGGAAGTCGTCCAGGCCGCGGCTGCCGCCGGGGTCGGTGCGGTTCGGCCAGCTCGCGGTGGGGAATGCCCACGCCATCAGGGCTCCGGGATCGGCATGCCCGAAGGGCCGCTCGAGGCTCTGGTTCTCACCGGCGCCGTAACCGTCGCTCGACACGGTGAAGTTCTGCACTTTCAGCAGCTGGCTCATTGGTTCCCCTGACTCTCATGACGGTGTGGACAAGGGTGAGACCTCGCGCGACCGCAGAGTTCATCGGCCACCGTCGCGCTCACGCGCCTCCATCGTCCTCACGCAGCAACGCCACGTCCGACACCATGCTGATGTGATCGGCCATCGCCCGCGCCGCCTCGGTGGGATCCTGGTTGCGAATCGCGTCGGCGATGCGGCGATGCGCGGTCAACGACAGCTCCGGCCGGCCTTCCTGTGACAGCGACTCCATCCGTGTCTCGCGGATCAGGCCGGAGATCTCGGCCATGAGCTTGGCCAGCAACGGCGAGTGGGCCGCGGCGGTGATGGCCTCGTGAAACAGTTCGTCACCCTTTTCGCCACGCTCGCCGCGATCGACCTCCGCGGACATCTGCGCGATCGCCGTATCGATGGCAGCCATCTCGTCGTCGGCCCGACGCTTGGCGGCCAGCTCCGCGAGCTTCACCTCGAGTGCTTCTCGGGCCTCGAGCACCTCGGGCAGGCGGTCGGCATGCTCGCGCAGGGCCCGGACCGCGGCGTCTTCGATCGGCCGACGAACCAGCACCGCTCCGTCGCCGTGCCGCACCGAGACGATGCCCTGAACCTCGAGCGCCACCAGCGCCTGGCTGAGGGAGGCCCGGCTGACGCCCAGTTGGGCGGCGAGGTCACGTTCGGCGGCGAGACGATCACCGGGTTGCAGATCCTTGTCGATGATGTGCGCGCACAGTTGCTCGACGATCACCTCGTACAGCCGTGGCCTGGCGACCCGGCGCAGTTGCTCAGCCACTGATCCACCTCCTGTGGCGATCCTATCCCGGCGGACCGGGCGCGAGATCACGCGCAAAGCCCGCCGAACGACTGTTGACATTCCGGGGCGCCACAGTGCACGCTTGGCTCAGTGGCTAGTCCACTGAGCCAACAGCCCACTGCGCCATTTCTGATCGGAGTCTCACGATGCCCCCTACCGCGACACCGACGGACACCGACTCCACTTCCGCACGCAGCGGTAAGCCGCTCGGAGGGGTGGTGGTCGCCGATCTGACCCGCGCCCTCGCCGGGCCACACGCGGCGATGATGCTCGGCGACCTCGGTGCCGAGGTCATCAAGGTCGAAACACCCAACGGCGGCGACGACACCCGCGGGTGGGGTCCGCCGTTCGTCACTCCGGAGGCCGGCGACCGCGAATCGACGTACTTCCTGTCCGCGAACCGCAACAAGAAGTCGATCGCGCTCGACCTCAAGTCGCCCGATGGTCGCGCGACTCTCGACGAGTTGATCCGCCGCTGCGACGTGCTCATCGAGAACTTCCGCACCGGCGTCCTCGACCGACTCGGTTTCGACCACGAGCGGATCGCGGAGCTCAATCCGCGCTGCGTGGTGCTGTCGATCACCGGTTTCGGCCACGACGGCCCGGAGGGCGGACGGTCCGGCTACGACCAGATCGCCCAGGGTGAGGCCGGCCTGATGTCGCTGACCGGGTCAAATCCCGACGACTTCCAGAAGGTCGGGGTGCCCATCGCCGATCTACTGGCCGGCATGTACGGCGCCTACGGCGTTCTCGCTGCGCTGCACGAGCGGCAGTCGACGGGGCGGGGCCAGGTGGTGCGGACATCCCTGCTGGCCTCGGTGATCGGCATCCACGGATTCCAGGGCACCAAGTGGACGGTGGGCGGCGAGGTCGGCGCGGCCATGGGCAACCATCATCCGTCGATCAGCCCGTACGGTCTGTTCCCGACCGCCGACGGCGCCGTGCAGATCGCTGTCGGTAGTGAGGGTTTGTGGCAACGCTTCTGCGCCGGGTTCGATGTCGACCCCGCCACCGAGGGCATGGCGACGAATCCCGAACGAGTGGCGAACCGGCAGGTCGTCATCGAACTGGTCGAGAAGGTGTTCTCCGAATACGACACCGCCCCGCTGCTCGAGCGCCTTGCCGAGATCGGCGTTCCGGCCGGCAAGGTGCGTAACGTGCGCGAGGTCTACGAATGGGAGCAGACCCGCTCGCAGGGGTTGCTGCTCGACGTCGAGCACGCGACCCTGGGGCAGGTCACGCTGCCTGGTCCGCCGCTGCGGTTTTTCGGCCATGACGGCAGCGAGACGACGCCGACCGATCATCTGGCGCCGCCGACCCTGGACGGCGATCGCGCCGAGATCCTGGCGTGGCTGGGGATGCGCTGATGTCTCGTCGGCGCAGTGCCCACGACGTCATCGCGACCGTCGCAACGCCTGCGACGTGGGCGTCGGTGGACCTGCCGATCACGACGGTCCATCGGTCCGACTACGCCGATGAACTCGCCCGGGCACGAGCCGCCACGGGCGTGGACGAAGCGGTGATCACCGGCACCGCGGTCGTCGGCGGGCATCGGATCATGCTGATCGTCAGCGAATTCGGCTTCCTCGGCGGTTCGATCGGCGTCGACACCGCGCAGCGGATCACCGATGCGGTCGAGACGGCCACCCTCGAACGCCTGCCGATCCTCGCCCTGCCCGCCTCCGGTGGCACGCGGATGCAGGAGGGCACCCGCGCCTTCGTGCAGATGGTCCGGATCACCGCGGCGCTCCTGCAACACAAGGCGGCGGGCCTCCCCTATCTGGTGTACCTGCGCCATCCCACCACCGGTGGCGTCCTCGCGTCCTGGGGGTCGTTGGGCCATCTCACCTTCGCCGAACCCGCCGCGCTCGTCGGGTTCCTCGGCCCCCGGGTGGTCGAGGCCGTCACCGGCGTATCGCTGTCATCCTCGGTACAGACCTCGGAGAACATGCATGCGCACGGGTTGGTCGACCACGTGGTCCCGGTGGCTCGTCTGGGCGCCGAGATCGGTGCGGTGCTCGACATTCTCGCCCCCTCGGCGGCTCCGTCGTCGAATCAGGTGCGCGTCGACGCCCCGCCGGCCATCTCGCGACCCGCGGCGTGGGACTGTGTCCGGTCCACGCGGCAGCGGCGACGTCCCGGCGCGCGCGACCTGCTCGCCAACCCTCGCATCAGCCACCGTCGGCTGTCCGGCAGCGGGCAGACTGCTCCCGACGACGCGGTAATCGTCGCGCTCGCGCGACTCGACGGCCGTCCCTTCGTGCTGATCGGACAGGATCGCACGGCCGGGGTTCCGATTGCTGCGCGCGGCTTCCAGGCGGCCCGACGCGGCATGGCGCTCGCGGCTGAACTCGATCTGCCACTCGTCACCATCATCGACACCGCGGGCGCCGAACTGTCGGCAACCGCCGAGGAATCCGGCATCGCCCGCCAGATCGCTCGGTGCCTGGCCGAGCTGCTGGCGGTGCCGACCCCGACCGTGTCGGTGCTGCTCGGACAAGGTACCGGCGGTGCGGCGCTGGCGTTGTATTCGGCCGATCGGGTCATCGCCGCCGAGCACGGCTGGTTGGCTCCACTGCCGCCCGAGGGCGCCAGCGCCATCGTCTACGGCGACGCCGATCATGCCGCCGAACTGTCGGACACCCAGGAGATCGGGTGTCCGAGCCTGCTCGATTCGGGGCTGGTGGATGTCGTGGTCGCCGAGAACCCGGACGCCGCCACCCACCCTGAGGCGTTCTGCCATGACGTCCTCGATGCCCTCGCCACCGAGCTGTCGGAGCTCGCGGCGCCCCGGGCCGACCGGGAGAACAGGCGAATCCGCCGGTACGAGCTGGGCGTCGGCGCGCAACCGGCACCTGTATGAGTGGCCCCCGCGCCGAGTCCGGGCCATTCGCGATCCGGCGAGGAGCTCGGATCGTAGGCTCAGCACAGAGTCGACATCCGACCCACGCGACGCGCGGGGCACGACAGGAGCACAAAGGAGCCATGCCCGGCGAGGTACCGAAGACGGGCGATCGTCGGCCGGCCACCACCGAGCCGGTGATCGATCGTGCCCTGGCACTGTTGGCTGCCTTCAGTCCGGAACGCCCCGCGCTGTCGCTGACCGAACTGAGTACCACCACCGGATTCCCGGTCAGCACCGTGCACCGACTCACGCGCAGGTTGTTGGCGTGGGGAGCATTGGAGCGACGCGCGGACGGGCGTCTCATCATCGGACTGCGATTGTTCGAAGTGGCGTCGCTGGCACCACGCGGGCATGGCTTGCGCGAGGTGGCGATGCCGTACCTCGGCGATCTGGCCGAGGCAACCCATCAGCACGTCCAGCTGGCCGTCCGCGAGCACGACGAGGCGCTGTTGGTCGAACGCATCTCGCATCGGACGGCCGCACGCCTGCACTATCGGGTCGGCGGGCACATGCCGTTGCACTCCACCGGGTCCGGACTCGCGCTGCTCGCGAATGCCGATGCCGCCGTTCAGGAAACAGTGCTCGACGGCCCCCTGGTTCGACAGCCCGAAGGAACGGCGCTCGACCCGGTCGCGTTGCGACGCGACCTCGCCGACATCCGCAGGCAGGGGTACGCCGTGCTGCGACGTGACTCCCCAAGCCCGATCCTCACCGTCGCCGCCCCGATCTGGGATCGCGACGACTCATGTTGCGCTGCAGTCAGTGTCGTGGTCGAAGCCACTGGATCCAGCCCCTTACCGCTGATACCCGCGGTGCGGGCCGCGGCGCGGGCAATCTCTCGCGACCTGGGTGCACCGAGGTACGCGAGGCGACCTGGTTCGTAGCGGAGTGTTTCGCCCACGCTCTGGTCAAGCCCCCGCGACCCCACCACCGCCGGTCGAGAAGCAGCGAACGAAGTGAGTCGCGTATCGAGACCCGGCGCGCCCGGCCACGATCTCGATACGCCCCCTCGCCTAGCGGCTCGGAACCTACTCGATCAGCGGAAAGGCACCCACCCGCCGGTCGAGTAGCAGCGCCTCACCACCCGCTGGTCGAGTAGCAGCGAACGAAGTGAGTCGCGTATCGAGACCCGACGCGCCCGACCACGATCTCGATACGCCCCCTTGCCTAGCGGCTCGGAACCTACTCGATCAGCAAAAAGGCACCCACCAGCGGCTCGGAACCTACTCGATCAGCCGCACAGACGTCAGGACACCAGCGCTGCCGCCAGGTGACCCGCCGCGCGGCGCAGACCCTCGACCGCCGCCACGATGTCATCTCCCCGCCAGGCCACGTGCTGATCAGGGCGCACGAGCACCATGCCCGCCTCCCAGGTGTCTGTGATCTCACGGTCGGCGATTCGATGTGTCTGCAAGGGCAATCCGGCAGTCGAGGCGGCATCCGCCACCGATCGGAGATCGGACGGATCGACGTCGTCTGTTGCGAGGAGGCTGTAGCCCAGCCCGACGAGGTCATAGAGCGATCTGCCGTCCGGTAGCCACGCATGCGGGAGAAGACATCCGGGTGCGGCCGACGCCCGGTAGATGATCGGATCTGCCACCGGCGGTGCGGAACCGGCCGGGGTCACCAGGGGTGATTCCGCATAGTCGTAGCCCAGGACCAGACCCAGCGAGGAGAACTCGGACTCCTTGACGGCGAGCCGCTCGGCGGCGCGGGCGCGGGCGGCGGCACCGACCGGCCCGTCGGCGTCGAGGTCTGGATTCTGCACGTCATCGGCCAGCGTCGACCCGTTGGCCGCCGCGTCGTCGATCGTCCGCCGGGCGACGGGCCGCCGTTCGGCTTCGTAGCTGTCGAGCAGGTGCGGCCCCGCCCAACCGTGGAGTACCGCAGCGAGTTTCCATGCGAGGTTGGCTGCGTCCCCGATACAGGTGTTGAAGCCATGCCCACCCCACGGCGGATTGGCATGGGCGGCATCCCCGACGAGGAAGACCTGATCCTGGCGATAGGTGGGCGACAACAGCATCCGGGCGGTCCACGGGTCCTCCGCGATCACGTCCACGTCGGCGTCCACGCCGATCAGTGACCGCACGATCTCTGCGGCAGGCACATCACGGAACTGCTGCTTGTCCGGATCGTAGCCTTGGATGATGCTCCACCACAGTCCTTCTCGATCAAGCGGTCCCACCATGCCGGCGTAGCGGCTGCCGACGACCCAGTACTGCACCGCGGGGTCGAGCTCGACGAGGTCGCCCAACTGCTCCGAGCGGAAGAGCACGCCGAGGTTGGACTTCGTGGCCGAACTCCCTTCGAGGCGGACCCCGAGACTGCGTCGCACCGCGGAGGAGACGCCGTCGGCGCCGATCAGGTAGCGGCAGGTCACCGTGCGGTTCGTCCCGTCCGCATCGCGTACCACGACCGCACGCCCTCGGGGCACCGGAGTGGACTCGACATATGCCGACCCGAGGTGCAGATGCGCTCGCTCACTGGCGATCACGGCGTCACGCAACACCTCCTCGACGACCGGCTGCGCCACCTGCTGGCCACATTCGGGCTGCAGGTCGTAGCGGCCGGACACCAGCTGGAACGCTTCCGGGAATCGGGTGAGTTCATGCCCGTCCAGCGACGAACAGAAGATCACATCCTGGGAGTAGTCCACCGACAGCGGCGAGGCCGCACGCAGTCGATCGGCCAATCCGATCCGGCGCAGGTGGGTCATCGTCCGCGCGTTGGTCGTCTTCGCCCGGGGGCGGGTCCAGTCCATCTCGGCGCGCGGCTCGAGGACGTGCGAGGTGATGCCACGCTGCGCGAGATCGAGCGCCAGGAAGAGTCCACTCGGGCCGCCGCCGGCGATGAGGACGTCGACCTCACCGGGGAGCTGTGGTGCAGATGTGCTGTGCGAGTTCATCGGTCGACCGTCCCGGTGATGCGCGCATCGGGTTGTTCACTGACGCTGTCCTCCGGCACGGACGGCTCGGATTCCTCGGCGGCATGCCCCCGGTTCGGGATGGTCGACATCACCACGCCGCCGAGCAGCGCCGTTACGGCGAAGGCGATTCCGGTGGCGACCAACGGCGTCGAAGCACCGATGGCCCAGGCGCCGTAGGTCGGTCCGATGATCGCTCCGACCCGGCCGACGCCGAGCGCCCAACCCAATCCGCTTGCGCGACTGCGGTCCGGGTAGAAGCGGGCGATGAAGTCGTTGAGGATGTTCTGCGTGCCGAGGCCGCCGTAACCGGCCAGCAGGACCAGCAGCACGAGCACCGGGGTGGACGGACGGAACGTGATCGCGACCAGGGCGCACGCCGCGATCAGGTAGCCGGCGACGACCAGGCGTTTCGGACCGATCCTATCCGCGAGCCTGGAGGCGATCAGGGTACCGACGACCGCGCCGAGGCAGTAGACGAGCAGGAAGGTGATCGAGGACCCCAGCCCATAGCCCGACTTCGCCATGACCTGTGGCAGCCAGGTGGTGATGCCGAAAGCGGTGAGCAGACTGAAGAACGTGGTCAGCCAGATCAGCAGGGTCGGTCGCAGGGTCGACTTCGCCAACAGGTCGCGCACTCCGCCGCGGCCCGCGGTGGTGGCCGGAGCAGCGGGCAGGTCGTAGCGCGTCCGCAGCGCCGACGCCTCGTCCGCACGCCCGGTCACGGCGAGGTAGGCCGGGGATTCGGGCAGCAACTTCCAGAGCACCGGCACCATCAGCAGCATCACGCCGCCGAGAGCGTAGACCGGCCGAAATCCGTGCAGCGGCACCAGCCACGCCGAGAACAAGGCTGCCAGGACCATGCCCGTGGGCGGACCGGTCAGTACGAAGCCGATTGTGCGGGAACGTCGGGCGCCGCCGGCGAACTCGCTGGCCAACGCCACCGCCGACGGGAGGAGCCCGCCGACACCGAATCCGGTGAGGGTGCGGAACACCACAAACCAGGTGAGATTCGCGGCCACGGCGGTCAGCAGCATGCCGACCGAGAACACGGTCACGCTGAGCAGAAAGAGGCGGCGGCGGCCCAGGACGTCGGTGAGGGTGCCGGCGACGAGCGACCCGACGAGCATGCCGGCCAGAGCAAGACTGGCAATGTGTCCGCCCTGGCTGACGGTGAGATCAAAGGGTGGGTGCCCGATGAGGCTGGGCAGGGTGGCGCCGTACACCATCAGGTCGTATCCGTCGGCGACCAGACACACCCAGCAGAGCAGGTAGATCGGTAGTCGGGATCGTTGCGAAGAGTGAAGGGTGTTCATGTGACCTCCGTTATGACAGACGTTGTCTGTGACTGCTCACACAGTTCCGGAATTGGCAGACGCTGCACAGCCGTGTTTTCACCTTGTGGAAAAATCACAGCGACGGTGCGCGCGGCACCGCGGCGGCGGTGGGCGATGTCTCGCCGGATAGCGCCGCGCGCAGGCTGATTGGCGTCACGACGGCGGCCACCGCCGCACCGAATGCGAGCTTTCCCGCCAACGCGGCTGCGAAAGGCAACACCGAGGCACCTGTGAGGGCCATCAGCACTGCAGCGAGCACAACGCCGGTCAGGGCTGACCCCACCGCCAGTACCAGAGCTCGCGGCCAGAGCCCCGCGGGCAAGCGACTGCCCCTCGTCCACGGGGCGATCCGCCCGGCGCGCAGCGCCTTTCCGGCCATCACGCCGGGTACGAGAGTTGACATCAGCGCGATCATGAAGCCCTGGGGCGCAAAATCGAACACATAGTTCCCGAGACCCCACACCGGCACCGGTCGACCCATGCCGAACACCGCCCAGAAGAACAGGAAGCTGAGGACCGTGTTGATGGCAATGCTGATCATGGTCTCGCGGCGGATATAGGCGTGATGCTGGGACATGGGTTACTCCGTTTCGAACGACGTGATGCCCATCACCATCGCTCAGCGCGCGAGCCCCCCACAGGGGTGTTTCCACCCTTTGGAAACTGCGTCGGAGATCGTGCGGTTCGGCTCGCCCTTCGTGACGCTCGCTCGTTCCTCGCGGGCTCCTCAGGGACCGGGTGGTGACGCTCGCTCGTTCCTCGCGGGCTCCTCAGGGACCGGGTGGTGACGCTCGCTCGTTCCTCGCGGGCTCCTCAGGGACCGGGTGGTGACGCTCGCTCGTTCCTCGCGGGCTCCTCAGGGAGCGGGTGGTAACCCTCGCGGGCTCCTCAGGGAGCGGGTGGTAACCCTCGCGGGCTCCTCAGCTCAGGGACGGGGTGGTAACCCTCGCTCGTTCCTCGCGGGCCATCAGGGACCGAGTGGGGATGCTCGCCCGTTTCTTAAGGAAGCGAAAGGGTGCTGCATTCGCCTAGCGGCTCGCAGCTCCTCGGGGGAGCGGAAACGCGCAGCTTCACAGGGAGCGGCCACTCATGCGTGCTCGCGCTGCCACTGCCACAGATACGCACGGCCGTAATCGTTTCCATGCGGGGTACGCAGCACGTTGTGAATGTGGAACGGCTTCGGGGTGTCGTAGTCGAGGAACACGCCGCAGTGGTGATCGAGTTCGACGATGACCACCGGCGACTGGATGCGGTAATAGAACACGTCGCCGGCCTCATGACCACCGATCCAGCTGAACCAGGTGTCGGCCAGGTGCTCTCGGACCTCCCGCATCTTGGCGGCGCGCGGACCGTCGGGCAGCAGGGCGACGAAGGCGTCGACGATGGCGAACACGAGTTCCTGCGCTTCGGAAGACATCTCGGCGACGCGGATGCCCTCGAACGGGATCTGCCGGTTGTCCTGGAAGGCTCCGGCGAGATGCCGCTCGTCTCCGGAGTGCACGCGCCCCGGCGGCATCGCCGGATCGACCATCTGCTCGAAGAGGATGGCCGCGGCGCGTTGCTCGGGCGTCAGTGCCGCCATCAGCTGAAGTCCGAGATCAATGCGTGGAGTGAAAGACTCGACACCGGCCTGCTCGCCGGCGTCGATCTCGTTAGGCTCGGCGCCTAGGAACGAAGGACTGATCACCATGCGTCCCTCGACGACGAAACAGTTGACCGCCATGTGATGTCCGAACACATGCCATCCCCACGGCTCGGTGAGATGCGGTGTGCCATAGATCGCGATGTTGTAGCTGAACTCGTTGAGGATGCTCTGCAGGCCGACCACCTCGCCGAGGAAGCCGTTGATCAGCATCATGTTGTGCGCGAGTTCGTAACCCTCGGGACTCAACGATGCGGCCATCAATGCCAACGCCTTCTGGCGGACATCCTCGGGCTGGAACTCGAGACGAAGCCCGGTGTCGAACTGCATGAACTCGGGGTTGGCCCAGGTCTGCCATTCCGGTGCGTCGACCGCGTGCATGATGCGGTCGCGGCTGTCGTCATCGAGAGCATCCAACAGGTCCTGGGCGGCAGCCACCATCGCCGCGACAGGCGCCTCCTCCCCCGGGCGTGCCGGTTCGAAGTGATGCACGTCGCGCAGCGTCCCGTCCTCGGTGACACCGCGGAACTCGTTGAGATACAAGGGAGTCCACCCGGCGACCAAGCCGCCGGTGAAGGTGCCCTCCTCCCGCGAGGCCTTGCGGTAGGTGTAGGCATCCATACCGCGGACGTCGGCCAGACGCGGATGGTCGTGATCGAACATGTATTGACGGAATTCTCCGGTCATCGTGGTCTTCCTCTCACACAGCGGTGTTGTGGCGGGAGACGACCTCCCGCACGGCGGGTTCGTCACCCGAAGCAATGGCGTCGACGAGGTCGACATGGATCTGGAAGCGGTTGCGGCGGTACGTGTCGGCGGCGCGGTCGTCGATGTGCGGCGACGTCGCGTTGAGGTGACCGAGGGTGCCGACGTACACCGCGCGCGCCATCTCGTTGGGACAGATCTGCGCGATCCGCTCGTGCAATGCCCAGTTGGCATGCAGGAAGTCGTCCCAGGTTTCGGCCGCCTCCATCGCAGACAGCAAGGTCGTGAGGTCACCGATGTCGCGGCGGGTGCAATGGCGTGCGGCGGCCACGTCGATCAGGACCTCGAGGTGGTCGCGCAACTCGATGGCATCGGCAACCGTCGCGGGATGCTCGGCGACGTTGAGCAAGGTATGCCGCATCCGCACCACCGGACCGGCCTCGGCGACGAACAGACCGCCACCCCGGCCCGGGCGGATCTCGATCACCCCGCGGTCGCGCAGCAGCCGCACGGCTTCACTGACCGTCGAATAGGCGAACCCGGACTCTGCGCGCAGCGATTCCAGCGTCCCGATCGACTCCCCGGCGGCGAGTCCGCCCTCGCGGATGCGGTCATCAAGGGCCGCGGCGAGTTGTTCGGCCCGGGTGCGCTGAGTGAGGGCACCCGGCTTCGCGTCCAGCATCCGCCGCGACGCGACATCTGACCCTTGCTTACGGGGTGCGTTATCCGGCATAGTCTCCATAGAACCATAAACCTTCGAAGGTTTAGAAGGCTTTGAGGGTTTTAATCCTGATCGAGAAATGGAGACACGGATGCGAGTCGTAGGGATCACACGCGCGGGCGAGGATCGGGTGGAGGTGGCCGACCTGGCCGACGACGGCGCATCGGTCACCGTCGTCGCAGGTCTGGAGGAGTTCTGGGCTGACGCGGCAGGCTATCTGGCCCGTCCCGCTGCAGGCGAGGTGCTGCGACGGGACCAGGTCACGATCGTGCCGCCGGTGCTCCCGCAGGCCCGGGTCATCTGTATCGGGCTGAACTACCTCAAGCACGTCGCCGAGGGCAGCTTCGCCGGCCAGACACTGCCCGAGTACCCCACCCTGTTCGCCCGCTGGTCGGCGTCGCTGGCCGCCGACGGCGACGAGATCCCGGTGCCCGCCAACGAGGACGGCCTCGACTGGGAGGGTGAAGTGATGGCCTGGGTCGGCGGCGAACTCGTCGACGCGACCCCGGAGGACGCGCTGGCCGCGGTGGTCGGCTACTCGACCTTCAACGACGTGACCGCTCGTCGCGCCCAGAAGCTGACCTCGCAGTGGATTCTCGGGAAGAACGCCGACCGTTCCGGCCCGGTGGGCCCGCTGGTGCCCGCGGGCGATGTCGGCGATCTGCGCGATGGCCTGCACATCACGACCCGGGTGAACGGTGAGACGGTGCAGGACGCCCACACCGACGAGATGGTCTACACCGTCGGCGACACCCTGGCCCACATCTCGCGGACCTTCACCCTGCGGCCGGGCGACCTGCTGGCGACCGGCACACCATCGGGCGTCGGATACGCCCGCACACCCGCGTGGCTGCTGCAGCCCGGCGACAAGGTCGAGGTCGAGGTGGATCGACTCGGCGTGCTCACCAACACGATCGTCGGACCCGACCAGCGAGCCCGGTAGCCCACGACGAGGTGAGTTCTCACCCCGGTGACGTCGGCGAGGGTACGATCCGAACGCCGACGATCCGAGGAGCCAGCATGCGCCGTGCCACCCGCTGCGTGACCGGCCACCGCTGCGCACAGTTCTGACGATGGCCGAGAAGGGACAACTCTCGGCCGTCATCCCGACGGGCTTCGACCGGCTGTTCCCGGAATCGGTGCGCCGACTCGACGACGACCCGGTCGGCCCGTTGTGGCGTGCCGCGCAGATCTTCCGGCTCGTCTCGTTCGGCTACGCGCTGGGCTTCCAGATCGTGGTCAACGCCGATCTCGCACGACCCGGCCTCACCTGGACGTTGTTCGGTCTGATGACCGCGGCCAACGTGTGGTGGGCAACCGGCTATCTGGTCGGGTTCGGCCGGCAGTGGTGGTTCGTGGCCTCGGAGGTCGCGGTGTCGGTGGTGCTGATGCTGTCGACGTCGTACGTCGCCGACACCGAGTGGGTGACGGCCAACCAGACCTGGCCGACCACGCTGTGGATGACCAATTGCGTGCTGTCGGCGGCATTGCTCGGCGGACCGCTCTGGGGCGTGGTGGCCGGTGCGGCGGTCGGGTTCACCAACTTCTACGTCAAAGGCGAGATCGTCTGGAACTTCGGCCGCAACGCCACCCTGCTGCTGTTGCTCATGACGGGTCTCGCGGTCGGTCTGGCGGCCTCCCGTGCCCGGATCACGCACCAGCGGATGAGCGCCGCGATCCGAGCCGCCGCCCACGCCGCAGAGCGCGAACGACTGGCCCGCGAGGTGCACGACGGTGTGCTGCAGGTACTCGCCCTGGTGGCGCGCCGTGGCGCCGAGATCGGCGGCGACACGGCCGAACTCGCCCGGCTCGCCGCCCAGCAGGAGCAGCGTCTGCGCCGCCTCATCGCCGACCAACCAACGGTCGCCGGTCTTGACACGGGTACGGACACTTCGGATCTCGCCTCCGCGCTACGGGCCCTCGCCGGTGACACCGTCTCGGTGAGCACCCCGCGCGACCCGGTTCTGCTGCCTGCCCCGACAGTCACGGAGATCGTGGCCGCGGTCGACAACATCCTGATCAACACGGTGCTGCACGCCGGAGACGGCGCACACAGCTTCGTCCTGCTCGAAGATCTCGACGACGCTGTGGTGATCAGCGTGCGCGACGACGGTGCCGGGATCGCGCCGGGCCGGGTCGAACAGGCCCGCGCGGAGAATCGGATGGGGATCGCCCGATCGATCGTCGGCCGCGTCGAAGACCTGGGCGGTCAGGCGCAGTTGCAATCGTCGCCCGGGTCGGGAACCGAGTGGGAGCTGACGATCCCGGTGCAGGAGGGGCGAATCCGATGACGACACCGGTGCGGGTGATGGTGGTCGACGACCACCCGATGTGGCGCGACGGCGTGGCCCGCGACCTGGCCGATGAGGGTTTCGACGTGGTCGCCACCGCCGACGGCGCACGATCGGCGGTGAGCCGCGCCGGCGCCGTGCAACCCGATGTGGTGCTGATGGACATGCAGATGCCCGACGGCAGCGGCGCGTCGGCCACCGCCGACCTGCTTGCGGTGTGCCCCGCGGCCCGCGTCCTGGTCTTGTCGGCATCCGATGAACGCGATGACGTCCTCGACGCCATCAAGGCGGGTGCAACCGGCTACCTGGTGAAGAGTGCGCAACGCTCCGAACTGGTGGCGGCGGTGCGCGCGACCGCTGACGGGCAGGCGGTGTTCACGCCGGGACTGGCCGGGCTCGTGTTGGGCGAGTACCGGCGCATCGCACGCTCGCCCGGGCCCGAGACCCCTGTGCTCACCGACCGTGAGACGCAGGTGCTGCGGGAGGTGGCGAAGGGTCTGTCGTCGCGGCAGATCGCCGATCGTCTCTCGATCAGCCCGCGCACCGTCGAAAACCATGTGGGTGCAACGCTTCGCAAACTTCAACTGGCCAACCGCGTCGAGCTGACCCGGTACGCCATCGAGCACGGCCTCGACACCGACTGAGCCGGTCCCGGACCGGCCCCCACGGCGCACTACCCAGCGGTTGTGCGTAGATCTACTCATGTCCTCGGGCGCCGGGAAACCGAAGCTGGAACCATGAACCCCACCTCCGGTCCCATCGACTCGCCCACCGACGTGCTCAACCGCCTCAGTACCGAATTCGCCGACATCACCCGACGCATGTCCACGGTGTCCGCCGACGTCGCAACCCTGCGCACGCTGCTGTCGAGCCCCGCGCCGCACGCCGCGGACGCGGGACAGTTCCGGCCCGCACCGGCAGCGATCGCCTCGCCGGTCGTGCCGCCCCCGATGGGCCCGCCACCCACCTTTCCGCCGCGGCCCCAGACACCACCCTGGCCGTCTCCGCCGCCCGTCCAGCAGCACCCGTACTCCCCGGGCGCGTATCGTCCCGGACCGTTTCCGCCGATGGCACCGATCCCGCCCCGTCCGCCGCTGTCGGAGCGGGTCGCAGCGGCCTCCGAACGCGGTCTGATCGGCAAGCTGCTCGCCGGGGTCGGGGTGGCCATCACCCTGATCGGGGTGGTGCTGTTGCTGGTCCTCGCCGCCGAGGCCGGCCTGCTGCGTCCCGAGGTCCGGGTGGCCGGCGGCGGCGTGCTGGCGACCGCACTGTTCGGTATCGGCGTCTACCTCGGCCGCCACCCCCAGAAGCGTTCCGGTGCTGCCGCATTGGTCGCAACCGGCGTGGCGACGGCGCTCTTCGACGTACTCGCCGCCACCGCGATCTACCAGTGGCTGCCGTCGTGGATGGCGGTGCTACTGGCCGGGTTGCTCGCCGGCGGCGGTCTTGTCGTCGCCCACCGCTGGAACAGTCAACCCCTCGCGTTGATGGTCGGCACCCCGATGGTGGCCTTCGCGCCCTTCCTCACCGACGGTCCCGGAGCACTGCTCGTCGCGTTCCTGCTGTCCTTCACGGCCGCAACCCTGTGGATCCAGGTCGGTCGCGACTGGACGGCGATGTACGCCGTCAACACGGCGGCCGGCACCCTGCCGCTGCTCTCCTACACCACACTGTTACCCGCCCCGGACCGCTGGTTCTTCGCCGTTGCGGCGTCGGTGAACCTGCTGCTCGCGCTCGTCTCGGCGCTGGTGTTGCTGCGCTCGTCGACTCGCCCGATGATCCTGGCGCTGGTGTCGGCGGCAGCCGTGCTGCCGATGATCGCCGTCGCGGAAACCGCGGATACGGTGGCGACGGGTCTGCTCGGCAGCGCCACCCTGGTGCTGACAGCGCTGGCCGTCGGCGGTGGCCGAATCCCGGCGTTGACGATTCAGATCCGGACCGTGTGGCTGGCCACGGCTGCGGTCACCGCGCTGGTGGCGCTCGGCTCGGTGCTCTCCGGCGCCGGACTCGCAGCCGGTACCGCCGGCATCGGCCTGGTGACCGCGGTGGCCGCCGGTGGCTCGACGCAGATGTCGCGGCCGCTGCGTGTCGTCGCCGCAGCGTTCACGGTGTTCGCGCTTCTGGCGATGCTCGCCGTCGGTGCGGTCGAGCAGCTGGTGGATGCCACCCTCGTCGACACCGACGACCAACTGATGTTGCTGATCGCCGCGATGATCGCGTTGGCCGCGGTGGCACAGCTGACCTGGTCGTGGGGCCGGACGCTGTCTGGTTCGAATCTGCATCTCCTCGTCACGGCCGGCGGCCTGATCGGCCTCGGTCTCATCACCCAGATCTGCGTTGCGCTCGGTGCGGTGATCAGCGGCGGTACCGTCGAGGGCTTCCGCGCCGGCCATGCCGCCGCCACGATCGTGTGGGTTGTCACGGGGGCCGCGGGGCTGTTGTGGACGCGTCGGCGCCGCGGCAGCGGCCGGGGTCTCACGCTGACGGTGAGCCTGGCGATCGTCGCCGCCGCCGTGGCCAAGCTGTTCCTCTTCGACCTGGCCGCGCTCGATGGCATGTTCCGGGTCATCGCGTTCATCGTCGTCGGTCTGCTGCTGCTCTCGCTGGGCGTCGCCTACGCGCAGTCACTCAGCTCGGCCGACGAGCGGGCGCGCACGGCCGCGCGCATGTAGTCCCGGTCCATCCGGTCGTCGGGGTGTGGGTCTCGATCATGAGCCCCGCGCCCCGGCGACCGGAGCGGGCTGTTGACAGGCATGATTGACCGCTGGTTGGACGTGCGGGGTGAACTCGATGCCCGTGCGGATACTGATCCCGGCGACGAGTCCGCCCGCGGCACAGCAGATGGCGGCGATGATCATCGCGGTCACGAATCCGTCGCCGAGCGCCTGACCCGGCCCGGTGTCGAGGCCGGCCACCACGGGCAACACGGCCACCGCCAGCAGTCCGGCGAACCGGGCCACCGCGTTGTTCACACCGGCCGCCGTTCCGGCTCGCGCAGGATCGACCGCGCCGAGCGCGGCCGCAGTCAGTGGTGCGACCGTGATCGTCATCCCCAGTCCGAAGACCGCCACCGCCGGCAGGACCGCAGTGGCATAGCCGGCACCGGGGACGATCCGAGCCATCAACCCCAGCCCCGTCGCCGCGATGAGGGGCCCGACGGTCATCGGCAGGCGAGGCCCGGTGACCTGTGCGAGCTTTCCCGACCAGGGCGAGCCGAAGAGCATGATGACCGTGCTCGGCAGCGTGGCCAGCCCGGCCTCGAGGGCCGAGTAACCCATGCTCTGCTGCAACTGGAGCGCCAGGAGGAACAACGCACCCCCCAGCGCCGCGTACACCAGCAGCGTGGTCACATTCGCACCGGTGAACTGGCCTGAGCGAAACAACCCCAGCGGCAGAAGCGGATTCGGCGCCCGGGACTCGATGACCACGAAGGCGACCAGCGCGCCGACACCGACCACCGCACAGACGATGATCCCAGCGTTCCATCCCCGCGAGGGACCCTCGATCAATGCATAGATCACTCCGCCGATACCCAATGTGACCGCGACGGTTCCGGCGATGTCCAGCCGGCCGGTGCCGGCGGGGTCACGCGATTCGACGACGTGCCGCAGCGCGATCCACATCGCACCGATGGCGAGCGGGACGCTGAGGAAGAAGACCCAGCGCCAGGAGACCGAGTCCACCAGCCAACCGCCGACGAACGGCCCCAATGCTGTGGTGGCACCGGACATTCCCGCCCACAGCCCGATGGCCCGTCCCCGGTCCTCGGCGGCGATGCCGCCGTCGATCAACGCCAGGCTGCTCGGCACCACAGCCGCCGCGCCGATCCCCTGCACGATCCGGGCAACGATGAGCCACTCGACGGAGGTGGCCAATCCGCACGCCATCGACGCGAGCGCGAAGAGACCGAGGCCGATCACGAACACCCGTCGGCGGCCGTAGCGATCGCCGGCGACGCCACCTGTCAGGAGCAGTGCGCTCAAGGTCAGCAGATAGCCGTCGAGCACCCATTGCTGGCCCTGCAAGCCGGTGTCGAGATCGCGTGCCATCGCGGGCAACGCGACGTTGACCACCGTGCTGTCGAGGAATGCGACGCCCGACCCCAGAACAGCGGCGGCGATCAGCCAGCGACCCGCGGGCGACGCGACTGCGACGCCCGCGTCGTCGCCGGCCGGGGCCGCCGCATCCTCGGTTGTCATCGGGTGGGCGCCTGCGGCCTCAGGCCTCGGGGATCTCGACGCCGTATTTCTCGCGCGTCATCACCTCGGGTTCGGGTCCACCACGCACACCGGTGTCCAATGCGTCGATCGCCGTGAGTTCGTCGGCATCGAGGGTGAAGTCGAAGACGTCGAAGTTCTCTGCGATGCGCGACGGGGTGACGGATTTCGGGATGACCTGACGTCCTTGGTCCAGATGCCAGCGCAACATGACCTGCGCCGGCGACTTGCTGTGCTCGGCGGCGATGTCGCTGATCACCGGGTCCTCCAGCGTCGAACCGTGCGAGCCGTCGCGGTAGAAGGTGATGCCCCCGATCGGCGACCACGCCTGGGAGATGATGCCGTGTTCGGCGTCGACGGCGAGCAGGTCGGACTGCCGGAAGTATGGGTGTACCTCGATCTGGTTGACCGCGGGGACGATCGAGGTCGCTTCGAGCAGGCGGGTCAGATGGTCGGGCATGAAGTTGCTGACGCCGATCGCGCGCACCTTGCCGTCGGCGAGCAGCTTCTCCAGCGCGCGGTAGGCGTCGATGGTCAGATCGAATTCACCGGGCAGCGCTTGATGCAGGATCAGCAGATCGATCTGTTCGACGCCGAGCTTGCCCGCGGATTTGTCGAAGGCATGCAACGTCGAGTCATAGCCGTAGTCGGTGATCCAGATCTTCGTCTCGAGGAAGACCTCGGACCGATCGAGACCCGACTTGGTGATCGCGGCGCCGACGCCGCTCTCGTTGAAGTACGCAGCGGCGGTGTCGATGTGCCGGTACCCGACGTCGAAGGCGGTCGACACGGCCGTGGCGGTCTCGTCCGGCGGGGTCTGGTACACCCCGAATCCGAGTGCGGGCATCTCAACGCCGTTGTTCAGGGTCAGTGTCGGAATGGTCATGGCCCCACCGTAGGCCGCAACCACTGCGGGTGGGAGGGAATGCTGGGCCACGGACTGTTGGTACCACCCTGATCCGCGGACGTGACCGGCAATGTTGCACTCGGAGCGGCGCCCGAACCCTGGGAACCGAAGCGCTGGCGAAGCCGTCCCCAATCCCTGAAGAGGCCCGTCGATGCGAGCGGAGTGTCAACCGATCTCTGAGGAGACTCGAAGCGCTAGCGGAGCCGCCCCCGATCCCTGAGGAACGGAGCGATAGCGGAGTGTCAACCGACCCCTGAGGAACGGAGCGACAGCGGAGTGTCAACCGATCCCTGAGGAACGGAGCGATAGCGGAGTGTCACGAAGGGCGGCCCTTCGTGACGCTCGCACGCTCGCTCCTCAGGGACCGGGTGGTCACCAACGCACGCTCGCTCCTCAGGGACCGGGTGGTCACCAACGCACGCTCGCTCCTCAGGGACCGGGTGGTCACCAACGCACGACCGCTCCTCACCGGGATCGAGGCGGGGAGACTCGCGACCGCCCCCTTCGGATCAGTGCTCGCCGGCGGCTATCGCGTGCGAACGACCGGTGCTCTCGACGGCGATCTTCCGCGGCTTCGCTCTCTCTGCGAGTGGGATCGTCACGGTCAGCACCCCGTTGTCGTAGTTGGCGCTGATCCTGGTCGCGTCGATGCCGTCGCCGAGTGTCAACTGGCGGCGGTAGGTTCCGGAGAACCGCTCACTTGTCAGCCACTGCACGCCCTCGTCGGACGGCGCGGTGCGTTGCGCCGACAACGTGAGCACCCCGCTGTCGACGTCGACATCGATGGAGCCGGGATCGGCCCCGGGCAGATCCGCGACGAGCATGTAGTGGTCGTCCACCTTGTAGAGATCCAACGGCATGAAACGCGGGGTTCGTTGGGTCCCGGCCAGTGAACCGGTCATCAATCCACGAGCAAGAGTGTCAACATCGCTGAAGGGATCGAACCGAAGCACAGCAACTCACCTCCTGAATCCTGCTCCCCGCCAACCGTTGACGGGGAAACTCATCGCTGTACACACACCAAGATAGCGCTACCGAGCCCAGAGTGCTAGCACTCCGGCAACGAGAGTGCTAAATGTTTGAACATCGCGATCTCGGGTAGTTCTCAACCGAGCGAAGGAGGCCCATCGTGACCACACCTGAGGACGACGCCACCGAGGTGGTGTGGCCGGACCCCTCCCCCTTGGCGGGATGGTGGACCACCGTGATGACACCGGAACCAGACAAATCACCCGAATCCGAACGTGGAGAACCGGACCCGCCCCCACCCGTGCGGGGTGCGGCATGATGCACACCGAGCAGACCGAATCCGACATTCTCGAATTCGCGAAACGGTGGGCCCGTTACGGCGGTGGGCCGCCCGGAGAGATCCGTGACCGTTTTCGGATGTCCGAGCCGGAGTTCTTCCGCTCCGTCCTGCAGCTCATCGATGGCCCAGGCCGAGGTGCGTACGCGGAATCGACCAGACGCAGGATCAGACATGTTGCCCAGCAGCGACTCTGGCTTCGGCGCGCCGGCCAGACATGAGACCGCTGGGCGCATTCCAGGACCGGTCACAGATCCCGATACGGCAGGGTGAGCCCGCTCGAGCGCCCCGCCGACATCGATCTACAACGCCTGTCGCCAGATACACGTCGCACGCCACATGTATCTGGCGACAGGCGTTGTGGACGGATGTCGGCGAGCGCGGGAGCCGCGACGAGGCGTCAGGCCGCCTCCATTGTCTCGGTCAACCAGTCCCCACTCACCGCTCGACAATGCTCGCTTCGAAGACCCGACTACCGGGTACCGCTCCCGTCTCGATCAGTTCGATGAGCATCTGCGCGGCCGCAGCCGCCTGTTCCTCGCGGCGAGTATCCACGCCGGTCAGCCCGGACAAGCGCGCGACCATCCCCTCCGCGGTCACCACCTCGACATCCGCGCCGGCATCGGCAATGGCCGAAACACAACCGATGGCAATGGAATCCAGGGGCGCGTAGATGCCGTCGACGCCCGGGTGAGCAGCGAGCAACCGGCGGGTGGCGTCGGCCGCCGACGGCGTGCGACCCGCACTGGTGTCGATGACCTCCACGATGGGCGTCACGCCGATGTCGGCGCACAGCGCTCGGTAGGCGTCGAGTGTGCCGACCATCATCTGCCGCCGGCTGTCGTCCACAAGCAACGCGGGACGACCCCGTTTGTTGCGTGTGAAGTGGTCGAACACGAGAGACACAGCACTCGACCGGTCCAGTGACACCGAAGCCACCGCGGACCCGTCCGCCACGCCACCGATCACGACGACGGGGATCGCACGGGCGTGCAGCGTGGTCAACAGATCGCCTTCCGGGTCCGGATCGATCAGCAGCACACCGTCGACCGACACCTCACTGATCCAGGTCCGCTGATCCGATGGCGGCATGAGAACCAGGGCATACCCCTGCCGCAAGGCCTCCGTCGCACCGGCAAAAGCAGTACGCATGTACCAGTCGAAACGACTGTCCCGATCGGGCGACTGGTCGGCCTCCAGTGCCGTGACCAATCCGATCGTCTTGCCGCTGCCGGTCCGCAGGGCCCTGGCGCGCGGGTTCGCCGAGTAGCCGAGGTCGGCGGCGATGTCCTTGATCCGTTCGCGGGTGCGGTTGTCGAGCCGGCCCTTGTCGTTGAGGGCATGCGACACCGTCGTCACCGAGACACCCGCCGCCGTTGCGACGTCTCTGATCGTCGGTCGACTCACGCCTCTCCTATCCACCGCATGCCTTGTATGTACGCGAAACCGCTGTGAAAAACGATTTTGCAACGCAAGTGTAAAGCGAGTTCACGTGACCGTAACGCTCGGGAGGCATTCTGGACCGCGTTGCTAAAACGTTTTTGCGCATCTCTGCGGTGGGCGGACAGGAGTGGCATGACGATGACGACCGCGTACATCAACGCGACGGTGTTCCCCGTGCACGAACCGGGAGCAGATCCGTTTCGCGGTTACCTCGAGACGAAGGCCGGGGTCATCACGGCTGTCGGCGTCGGCGACCATCCCGGTGGCGCACGCGTCGTCGATCTCGACGGGGCACTGGTGCTGCCCGGCTTCGTCTCCGCGCACAGTCACCTCTGGCAGAGCGCATTCCGTGGTCTCGCCGACGGATGTGGCACCTTCGCCTGGATCGAACGACTGCACAAGCGATTCGGTCCGCTGTTGACCGACGGTGACATGTACGCGTTCACCGCCTTCGGTCACGACGAGTTGCTGCGCAACGGGATCACGACCGTCTGCAACCACACCCACGACTTCGGCGGCGGACCCGACGAACAATGGCAGGCCGCACTCGACTCACCGCAGCACACCGTCTACTCCTTCTCGTCGACGCGGTCCGCGTCGCCGGCCGAACGCCTCTCCGACATCGAGAAGTTCGCCGCACTCGCCGCCGACACCCGCGATGCGATGTTCGGGCTGTCGGTGAACACCACGGGGCTCATGGCTGTCACGGACATGCGGGCCGAGGCCGACCTGCTGCGCGACCTCGGCTTCGGCCAGCACGCGCACCTTCTGGAGGACCCCGGCGTCGCAGCCGACCAGCAGGCGAGTTGGGACGACCTCGTCTCTGCCGGGCGCGTCGACCACAACACGATCCTCGCGCACTTCATCCACACCACGGACAAGATCCGTTCCGATGCAGCGCGACTCGGTGTGTCGATGGTGTGGAATCCGCTGTCCAACGGCCGACTCGGGTCCGGAATCCCCGACATCGCCGGCTATCTCGCCGACGGAATCCGAGTGGGCCTCGGCGTCGACGGCCAGGCGAGCGCCGACGTCGCCGACCCGTTCCAGAACATGCGCACCGGGCTCTACCTGGTGCGGGCCTTCGCGCAGTCGGCTTCAGTCATGAGTGCCCGGGACATCCTGCGGCTGCACACCATCGGCAGTGCCCAGGTCCTCGGGGTCGACGACCGGGTCGGCAGTCTCGAGGTGGGCAAACGCGCCGACTTCGTGGCACTGAAACCGGCACATCCGGTGCGCGACGCCGACCCAACCGACCTGTGGGCGCTGGCGGTGTTGTCGTTGTCGGCCAGTGACATCACCGGCGTGTACGTCGATGGCACCCGCGTGAGCTGCGGTGTCCACGAACGCAACCCGGATCTCGTACACGACGTCGGCGACCGCGTCGCCCGCCTCTACCAGAACATCTGAGAAGGGAAACCATGTCCATCACGAACACCGATCTCACCGGGATCGCAGCACTGTCTGCTGCACTCGGGGGCATCGACCACACGGCAGAGCCGCGCAAGGTGAAGCTCAAGAGCCGCGACCGCTTCGCGCAGAGTCCCGTACTGCGTGAAGTCCTCAAGGGCAAGACCGGCGACATCTACATCACGCCGCGCACGAAAGACGAACTGCGGCAGACCGTTGCCGCGTGCGCCCGCCACCGGGTACCGATCACGATCCGCGGCGCCGGCAGCGGACAGTTCGGTCAAGGTGTGCCGCTGACGGGCGGGGCCATCATCGATGTCACCTCCATCAGCGGCGTGGTCGCCGCGCGGCCGGGTACCGTCCGCGCGCTCACCGGCACCGTCATCGCCGACATCGACACCGAGATACGGCCCACGGGTTGGGAACTGCGCCACCATCCGTCGACCGCACGACACGCCACGATCGGTGGTTACATCGCCGGCGGACATGCGGGAATCGGAAGCTGTCAGTGGGGAATCCTACGAGACCGCGGGAACATCACCGCGGTGGAGATCATGACGGTGGAAGACGAGCCACGACTCATCGAGCTGACCGGCGCCGATGTGAACACCGTTCATCATGCGTACGGCGCGAACGGCATCATCACCGAGGTCGAGATGCCGACGGCACCCGCGTGGAACTGGCGCGAGGCGATCATCACGTTCGCGACATTCGCTGCTGCCGTGCGGTTCTCTATCGACATCTGCGAGAGCGACGGGATGCTCAAGAAGTTGGTCTCCCCGCACGCCCATCCCCTTCCGACGTATCTGCCGAAGATCGCCGATCACGTCCCCGACGGTGATGCAGCCGTTCTGCTCATGGTCGCCGATCACAACATGCCGAACGTCGTCGACCTCGCCCAGATGTGTGACGGCACCATCCGGTACGAGTGCGCCGAGGGCGAGGGCAGCTACGGCGCACCCCTGTACGAGTTCACCTGGGGCCACTCGATGCTGCACTACCAGCGACACAACAAGAAGTTGATCGGCCTCCTCGCGCTCTACCCCCATCGCGATCTCTACGAATCCATCGTGCGGATCGCCGACGACTTCGCCGACGTCGGTCCCATCCATCTCGAGATGAAACGCATCGACGGCGGTCTGTCGGCGCAGGGTTCACCCGTCTTCGAGTTCGAGAACCAGGAACAGATGGCCGAGATGACCCGGCGCCTCGAGGAGGCCGGCCTGGTCATCGCCAACACGCACACCCCGACTCTCAAATCGAGTGGGATGAAACCGTGGACCGACAACGAGTCCCGTTTCAAACGCGAGGTCGATCCCTACGGACTCCTGGCTCAGGGCAAGTCGGATGACGAACGCACCGACGACGTCCACGCCTCGACCGTCCTGCCCAGCAGTGGATGGTCCTATCGACTCACCGATACCTCTCGTCTGTCCACCTCAGGAGATCACCGATGACCACGCCATCCGCCCGTCCGATGGACCGTCGCGGCTTTCTGCGTCTGCTCGGCATGACCGGCGCCGTCGTCGCCGGCGGCGCCACGCTGGCCGCCTGCAGCGGATCATCCAATGCCGCATCGACCTTCGGGGTCACCCAGAATGGCACGAAGTACGGTTCGGTGCCGATGCAGCTGGGCTGGATCAAGAACGCCAACTTCGCCGGGGAGTATTTCGCCGAGGAGCGCGGGTACTACTCACAGGCCGGCATGGAGGTGTCGCTGATCGCCGGCGGTGCCGCGGCCACCGGCGTCGAGGCCGGCATCGACACCGGAAAGGTGTGGGTCGGCACGTCCACACCGCAGAATGCCGGTGCAGCGGTGGCCAAAGGTGTCCCCGTCAAGATCGTCGGCGCCACCATGCAAACCAGCCCGAACTGCATTCTCTCGCCGGCGAGCGCGCCCATCACCTCTCCCGCCGGCCTGGTCGGCAAGAAGGTGGGTGTCGCCGACCACAACGTGCCGATCTTCACTGCGTTGCTGAAGGCCAACAACATCGACACCTCGTCGGTCAAGGTGGTTCCGGTGCAGTACGATCCGTCACCACTGGCCAACGGCGAGATCGACGCACTCTCGGCGTTCACCACGAATGAGCCGATCACTCTGGCAGCCAAGGGATTACAGACGAGCTACTTCATGTACAAGGATCATGGCCTCGACATCGCGGCGCAGACGTTCGTGGTGCCGGTGTCGGCGATCGAGAATCAGCGGGACATGGTCAAGGCGTTTCTGAGCGCCGAGATCAAGGGGTGGCGCGACGCCATCGCCGATCCCGCGCAGGGAGCCGCCTACGCGGTGAGCAAGTACGGCGCGGACCAGAAACTCGATCTCGACACACAGACCAAGCTGCTGCAGGCAATGGTCCCGCTCGTCAGCACGCCGCAGACGTCGGCCAACGGACTGTTCCTCCTGACCGACGAGCAGATCGCCGCGAACATCTCCTCCCTCGGCCGCGCCGGCATCTCGTCGTCGGCCGACGACCTGTTCGACATGTCCGTGCTCGCCGAACTCTATTCCGCCGACCCCACCCTCATCTGACATGACTGACACCAGTTCCGCAGCACAGCTGCAGACCTCGTCCGGCATCGAATTGTCCGGGCTCCGAATGGAGTTTGGGACCCGACGATCCACGGTCACCGCGCTGGCCGGTATCGATGTCGCCACGCAGGCCGGATCGTTCACGTCCCTGGTCGGCCCGTCGGGATGCGGCAAATCGACCGTGCTGCGCATCCTCGCCGGACTGGAGAACCCGACATCGGGCGACGTGACGGTGCACGGCCACACCCCCGACGAGATCCGAGGGGCCGGTCGACTCGGTATCGCATTCCAGGACTCGGCCCTGCTGCCCTGGCGGAGTGTCGCCGCCAACATTCGTATGCCTCTGCAGATCGCGGGCGCGAAACCCGACAAGGGGGTGGTCGACGACCTCATCGAGCTCGTCGGACTGCAGGGATTCGCCGACGCCAAACCCGCTCACCTGTCCGGTGGGATGCGCCAACGCGTGTCGATCGCCCGTGCGCTCGTGAACCAGCCGCAGATCCTGCTGCTCGACGAACCGTTCGGCGCGCTCGACGACATGACCCGGCAACGGTTGAATCTCGAGTTGCAGCGCATCTGGACCGAACGGCCGGCCACGACTCTGATGGTCACACATGGGATCTCCGAGGCGGTGTTCCTGTCGGACACCGTGGTGGTGATGAGTGCCCGGCCGGGTCGTGTCGTCGCGACCCTGCCGATCGACCTGCCCCGACCGCGCACCGTCGAGATGATGCGCAGCAACGAATTCCATGCCTACTGCGACGAGATCTCCGCGCTGCTGTTCGACACGCATTCCGTCGAGGTGGCGTCATGACGGCCGTGACGGTGGCGAACCGCACCGCCCTCCCTCGTCCGATGGCAGTGCGCTTGTCGGTGCGGTGGTCCGGGATCACCGGTCTGGTGGCGGTCATCGCGTTGTGGTGGGTCGCCTCGGCGACCGTCTTCGCGGCGGCCGGAACCGTGCCGAGTCCGGGTGCGGTCGCATCATCGATGCTTGCCGACGGGTGGTCACTGTACGGGCCGAATGTCGGGGTCACGGCGATGTCGGCGCTGCAGGGCTTCGTCTGGGGGACATCGCTCGCCGTCGCGACCGCACTGGTCGTCACGCTCGTGCCGGCGCTCGAGGTGATCGCCACCCAGGTGTCGATCATCAGCTATTGCACACCGCTGCTCGCCCTCGGCCCGCTCGTCCTCGTGGTGTTCGGCGGCTCCACTCCGTCGGTGTTCCTGGCCGCCATCTCGGTGTACTTCACGACGATGATCGGCACGCTGAACGGGATCAAGTCCGCCGACCGGCAGTCGCTGGAACTCGTGACCGCCTATGGCGGTGGACGATTGGCTCGGCTCTGGCGGGTGCAGATCGTCTCCGCGCTCCCCTTCCTGTTCGCGACGCTGAAGATCGCCGCCCCAGCGGCCGTGTTGGGTGCGATCCTGGGTGAGTATCTCGGCGGCGTGGACACGGGTATCGGGGTGGCGCTCACCGCTGCACAAGGCTCGTTCGAGATCGCCCGCACCTGGGGGATGGCGGTCGCCGCGGGACTGCTCGCCGGGGTCGGCTACGCCGCGTTCGCCGGCGCGGAGAGGATTCTGACGCGGCTGCTGGGAATCGAGTTGGCGAGCGCTGCCACCTCGCCGCCGACCACCGCCGGTGGCCATGCCGCCGTGCGCTTCGTCGGCCAGATCATCACCGCGACCCTCGTCGTGTTGGTGATCTGGTCCGGCTTTCTGGCGCTGTTCCCGCAGGTCAGCGGGCGCGTCGGACGCACACCGGCCGATGTCGCCGCATATCTGTCGGATACGGCGAACTCGTCGGTGCTGGCATCGAATCTGACGACCACCCTGCTCGACTCGGCCGTCGGGTTCACCGCCGGCATGGTTGCCGCCGGCCTGGTCGCCGGGCTCTTCCTGCTCCTGCCAACAGTGCGGCACACCGTCATGCCGGTGGCGACTCTGCTGCGAGCCGTGCCGCTGGTGGCACTCGCACCACTGGTCGTCCTGGTGTTCGGTCGAGGCACGGCCACCGTCGCGGTACTGGGCGGCATCGTGGTGTTCTTCCCCGCGCTGGTCATCATCGCGACCGGCCTCGCGTCCGCGCCACCGGCCGCCATCGACCTGGCGAAGGCCTTGGGTGCGTCGCGATCGCAACAACTGCGCATGGCGTCGGTGCCGGCGGCTGTGCCGTCGATCTTCGTCGCCGCACGGATGTCAGTGCCGGCATCGCTCGTCGGCGCGTTGATCGCGGAGTGGCTCGGCACCGGCGAAGGTCTGGGTTCCTCGATGATCAAGGCGATCCCGGCATTCGACTACGACCAGTTGTGGGCGTCGATCGCGGCGGTCATCGCCGTCAGCGTCGTCGCCTACGCCCTGGTCGGGGCCGCCGAGCAGATCGCCGCGAAACGAATGCGAGGGTGATTGCCGCTCGATCGTCCGCCGACATCGATTTACAAGGCCTGTCGCCAGATACACGTTGCACGCCACATGTATCTGGCGACAGGCCTTGTGGACGGATGTCGGCGGGCGCCGATACCGCGACGAGCGTCAGACGGCTTCCCACGCGAAGCCGTCCGGGTCGACGAACGGACCCGCGTCAGCGCCGATGACGAGTCGATGTGCTCCGCTGCCGTCGGGGTCGACCCCGGCGTCCTTGGCCGCGGCCTTGCGGCCGTACAGCGCGAGCTTCACCGAGCCGGGGTCACTGGCGAACTCGACGTACTTGCGGCCGAAGCTCTTTGCCACGTCCAGACCGTGTTCGGTGTAGAACTTCTTGCTCTCCACGATGTCGGAGGTGCCGATCAGGAGCACGACGTCGTCGATCTGGCGCGCTGGGGCACCGGTGTCCTTCTTGCTCGATGACGCGATCTTCCACAACGCACCGTCGGGGGCCTGGATGACGCCACCGTATCCCCAGAACGACTTCTTCGCGGGTTTGATCTCGGTGGCACCGGCGTCGAGTGCCGGTGCGATCAACGAGTCCACGACGCCGGGGTCGGCGGCGACCAGGGATAGGACGAAACCGCGGAATCCGGAGGTGGGCTCTGCACCGGCACGCAGACGCAACCGGTCGCCGATGCCGAAGGCCTTGTCGTAGAAGACCTGTGCGGCCGCAATGTCGGGAACTTCGAGGGTGATGTGAGCTATTGATGTCATGCCCATGACGCTATTCCGGGGCGCACCCTCGACGCTTCTCGATTCCTGACCGATGCTCGCTCAGGTCGTACGCCCGGTCCGCAGGTCGCCGATCACCGTCACCGACGCGCCCACCGCGGCCGCGGCCGCGAAGACCAGCCACAGCGGTCCGACGGTCAGCAGAAACGCGCCGAGTAGCGCGCCGAGGAAGATCGCCAGGATGGCCAGCAATCGGCGGTTGGCGAACGTCGCCCAGCTCGGACGTGCCCACAGCTCGATCGCCCAGACCGTGATGGTCGACGTCACGACCACGGTGGTGACGTCGGTGACCCCGACCTTGCGCGCGGCGGCCGCCTGCATACCCATGGCGGCGGCGGTCATCATCGCGGCGGTGATCTGGATTCCGGGAGTCGGATGGATCAGGCCCACCAGAGCCGCAGCCGCGGCGACCAGCAGGTACGACGATAGCAGCACCGCGGTCACCCACCTGCTCCAGCCGCTGGTGTGGGCGCGCAGGCTCACCCCGCCGATGCCGGCCCCGACGACGAAGGTGGCCAACGCCAGCACGGGACCGAGCACGGGCAGCCCGTCGGCCCCGGCGGCACCCATGCCGAGGACCACGACGTTGCCGGTCATGTTCCCGACGAAGACCCGATCGAGTCCGAGATAGCCTCCGGCGTCGACGATTCCGGTGACAAAGGTGAGCGCCAGCATCAAGCCGAGATGCAGCGAGGCGTCATCGCGACGCGCAACCCGTGCGGGCGCAGCAGTCTTCGCGGCGCCGGTGGTCTCCCCGGTGCCGGTGGTCTCCCCGGTGCCGGTGGTCTCCCCGGTGCCGGTGGTCTCCCCGGTGCCGGTGGTCTCGGTGCTCACCGGGCCACCGCCTCCGCGACGAGCGCGACCTCGACCGGCGCACCGTCCGGCAGCGCATAGACTCCGACGGCGCTGCGGGCGGGGAGTTGCCCGTCGGCGAGAAGACCGGCGAGTGCTCCCGTCGCACCATCGGCCACCGCCGACAGGCGGGTGAAGTCCGGCGCGCACGCCACGTACACGGTCATCTCCAGGCATGTGAGGCCCTCGCCGGGAGTGACCTTCGAGCGCGCGGCGGCCACCGCATTGGTGGCCGCGAGCGCGGCCGCGTCGCGCGCCTCGTCGACGCCGACGTCCGCCCCCACCCTGCCCACCACCGTGAGCTCACCGCCGCGGCGGGGTGTCATGCCCGCCGTCCGGATGGTCGCTCCCGATCGGGTCGCCGGGATGTAGTTCCCGCGCGGAACCGGTACGGCGATCGACGTGCTCTCATTCGAGGCCAAGTGCCACCCCCTCCTGTCGTGGGTCACTGCCGCCGAGCAGGAATCCGCGAGGGTCGCGGGAGATGACCTGCGCGCTGCCCCCGGCCGACTCCGCCTCGAGAACCGCGACGTCGTGGCCGCGCTCGGCGAGGGCCGAGCGCACTGCCGGTGCCATCGTGTTCTCCACACGCAACGCGTGCCGCGCGCCGATCACATTCGCGTCGGAGCCCGGGAACACCGTGAATCGCGGTGCCGCGACCGCCTCCTGCGGATCGAGGCCATGGTCGAGCAGATGGGAGATCACCTGCATGTTCCACTGCACCTGGCCGTCGCCGCCGGGAGTGTTGCCGACGGCCAGCAGTTCGCCCTGTTCGTCGGTCGCGACCCAGGCATTGAGCGTGTGCAGTGGCTTGCGCCGGGGGCGGATCTCGTTCGGATGCCCGTCGATGAGATACGCGCCGCGGCCGAGTCGGTTGTTCAGCACGATGCCGGTGCCGGGGACACTGAACTTGGCGCCGAAGGTGAAGGCCAGGGAGTGGATGAAGCTGACCGATCGGCCCTCGTCGTCGACCACCACGAGGGACGTCGTGTCACCGCCGGACACCGCGAATTCGGTTGATGCCGTGATCCTTCCGGCCAACGAGGCGCGCTGCGACCGCACCCGGTCGGGGTCGAGGATCGTTGCGGCACCGTCGTTGTCGGACCCGCAGAGCGCAAATCGGTCCTCGAAGGCCATTCGCGCCGCCCGGGCCAGCCGGTCGACGGCTTCGGCACCGAGCCATGGCGTCATTCCGACGTCACCGTCACAGAGTCCGGCCTGGTGCAGCACCATCCAGCCCGCCGAGGGTACCGGCGTCTGGTGGATGACCGCCCCGGCATACCGCGCGCTGATCGCCGGCTCGGGGTGCACGTCTGCGCCGGCCTGCCATTCGTCGCCGGAGAACGGTGCCCCGGCCGCGACCAGGGCCTCGACGCATCGCTGCGCGAGGTCCCCCGAGTACATCGACAGTGGGTCGTCGGCGAGCGCGCGGATGGTCGCCGCGAGTTCGGGCTGAGGGCGGCGATCACCGATCAACGGCACCTGCCCGTCGTCGGTGAACACCGACCGCAACAGCGGGTCGTCGCGGATCGCCCGAATCGCATCGGCCACATCGTCACGGGTTTTCGCCGAGCATGGGATGCCGCGTTCGGCCAGCCGGGCCGGGCCGGCCCACAACTCGGACAGGGACCGGGTGCCGCCGCCGGCATGCAGCGCGGCCAGCGCCGCGGGCGCGCCGGGCACCGCGACCGCCAGCGCGCCGTCCAGCGGAATCGCCGACAGCCCGCGCTCGCGGTAGAAGTCGGGTGTTCCGCCGTCGGGTCCGTAACCGCTGCCGTTGACCGTCCAGATCCGACCGTCGGGTTCGCGCACCACCGCGAAGACGTCGCCGCCGATACCGCACTGCCCCGGCAGGGTGAGCCACGTGGTGGCCGCCGCCGCGAGCGCCGCATCGACGGCGTTGCCGCCGGCGGCGAGCACCGCGAGTCCCGCGGCGCTCGCCAGCGGATGGCTGGTGGCGACCATTCCCCGCGAGGCGATGGTCGGCGGTCGGGATCGCCCGGTCATGCCTGGCGGGCCTTGCGTCGCCGGGGCCCCTCGGGTGGCTCCGCCGGGTCGATGCCGACGAAGATCTCACCGTCTCGTTCCTCGCAGGGATAGGTCTTGATCGGCTCGGTGGCCGGCGGGCAGATCGGCTCACCCGTGGCGAGGTCGAATGCGCTTCCGTGACAGGAACATCCGATACCGTCCTGGACGAGCTTGCCCGAGGACAACAGACAGTCCATATGTGAGCAGTAGTTGGACGTCGCGTACGCCTTGCCGTCGAGACGCGAGATCGCGAACTCGTACTCGTCGGCATAGAACCGGCGGACGATGCCCTCGGTGACCTGGCCCGAGCGGGCAACTCGTCTGAATTCCATGGTGATACCTCGTGTCTGTCGTCGATGTCATCCGACCCGCGGGTCAGTCGACGGGGGTCAGGTAGACGGTCTTCTCGGATTGGTAGAACGCCATCATCGACGGTCCGGCCTGCTCCTTGGAGATCTGTGTGCTCGATGCCTTGTAACCACCGAACGGTGCGTTCATCGCCATGCCGGTCGTCGGCTGGTTGATCTTCACCAGCCCGGTGCGGGATGCGTCGGCAAACGACATGGCCCGACTCAGATCACCCGTGATGATCGCGGCACTCATGCCGAACCGTGTGTCGTTGGCGGTGCGGATGGCGTCGTCGAGATCCCGCACCCGCTGGAAGGCCAGCACCGGACCGAAGATCTCCTCGCGCACGATGCGCATATCGGGCGTGGTCTCGGTGAACACCACCGGTGCGGCGAAATAGCCGTCCGACTCCGGCCGCGCCACGTCGACGACGCGCGCGGTCGCGCCCTCTGCCGTACCGATCTCGACATAGTCCTGATACTTCCGCAGTTGTGCCTGACTCGCCAGGGGGCCCATGGTGACACCGTCGTCGCTCCCGGAGCCGAGTACGAGTTCACCCGCCTTGGCGAGGACCGCCGACACCAGTGCGTCGTGGATCTCGTCGACGACCACCACCCGGCTCGTGCCGGTGCACGCCTGTCCCGACAACCCGAACGCACCCTTGACGATTGATGCGGCCGCGAAGTCGATGTCGGCGTCGGCCAACACGACCGTGGGGTTCTTGCCACCCATCTCCAACTGGACTCGTCGGTGGGGGCCGATCCCGGCGTGGATGGCGGCCCCGGCATCGGTGGAGCCGGTGAAGGTCACCGCCGCGACCCGCTCGTCGGTGACCACCGCGGCGCCCGCCGTCGCACCACCGTGGATCAACGCGATCGCCTGTGCGGGCAGCCCGCCGGCGAGGAGTGCCTCGACTAGTCGCTGCCCCATCAGCGGGGTGATCTCGGAAGGCTTGAACAGCACCACATTTCCGGCTGCGAGTGCCGGACCGAGTTTACGGGACGGGATGTTGAGGGGAAAGTTCCACGGGGTGATGGCCCCGACCACGCCGACCGGCTCGCGGGCGGTGTACACGAGGGTCTTGCCGGCCGTCGGATAGGTGGCCCCACCCGACCGCAACGCCTCGCCGGCGTAGAAGCGCAGGTTCATCGGTGTCCGGCCGACCTCGGTGGTCGCCTCGGCGCGGGTCTTGCCCTCTTCGCGAAGCAGTTCGGCGATCAGTTCTGCGGCATGGGATTCGAGGTGGTCGGCGGCGCGCTCGAGGATCGCGGCACGGCGCTCCGGTGGTGTGGCGGCCCACTCGGGGGCCGCCTTCTCCAGCGCGTCCACCGCGGCGCCGACGTCGCGTGCTGACGACTCGGGGAATGTCCCGACCACATCGGTCGGATCGGCGGGGTTGATGCTCGTGAACGTCTGTCCCGTCTCGGAGGCTACCCATGCGCCATCGACGAGGTTGGCGCCCTTGACCCCGGTCATGTTGTCGGTCATGTCAGCTCACCATCTCTTCGCCCAGTTCCCACAGGTCCAGGTCCTCGTCGGCCAGTGATCTCTCGTCCATGCGACGGCCGATGAGTTCCCGGGCCGCCATGATGTCTTCGCCGCGGTCGACGGCGAACGCGCCGTCGAGCACCCCATCGCGCAGATAGAACGCGGTGAACTCGTTGTCGGCGACGTCGCCGCGGATCACCAATGTGTCCGCGTCCGCCGTGTTGCCGGCGAACTGCAGGTTCATCCCGTACTGATCCGACCACAGCCAGTGCGGGCCGTCCTCGACGACGTGGTCGCCCAGAATGGATCGCGCCACGGCAGCGGCCTGCCGGTTGGCGTTGTCGAAGTGTTCGACCCGCACGTGTTCGCCGGCACGCTCCGAGTACCGGCTCGCGACGTCGCCGGCCGCGTAGATCCCGGGCACCGACGTCCGACCCACCGCGTCCACGACGATGCCGTCCGCCACCGCGAGTCCGGCGGTGCGCGCGAGTTCGGTGTTCGGTTCGATCCCGATCCCGACGATCACGTCGTCGACCTCGATCGTCTGTCCGTCGGACAGGGTCATGCGCACGCCCGACGATCCCTCCTCGATCCCGGCCAGGGCCACGCCGCACCGCAAGTCCACTCCGTTGGCGCGGTGCAGATCTGTGCAGTAGGTCGCCATCTGCGCACCGAGGCGGTCGGTGAGGATCGTGGAGGCACGCTCGACGACGGTCACCTCGACACCGAGTCCCGCTGCGGTGGCGGCGATCTCGAGGCCGATGAATCCGCCGCCGACGATGGCGATGCGTGCGCCGGCGGCGAGCCGGGGACGCAACCGGTTGGCGTCGTCGATGGTGCGGAGGTGGTGGATGCGATCGGATCCGTCGCCGACGCCGGGGAGCCGCCGAGGGCGTCCGCCGGTCGCGAGGACGATGACGTCGGCGCTCAGCGATGTCCCGTCGGCGCCGGCCAGCGTTCGGTCGTGTGGGTCGATGCTGTCCACGCGCATCCCGGTCCGGATGTCGATCTCGTTGTTCGCCAGCCATTTCGGTGCCAACAGCGCGAGCGGCTCGACCGCCCCGTCCCCGGTGAGGAACTCTTTCGACAGCGGTGGGCGCTGGTACGGCAGATGCGGCTCGTCGCCGACGATCGTGATGGTGCCGTCGAAGCCGCGCCGGCGCAGGGTTCGGGCGGTGACCGCGGCCACCTGACCGCCACCCACGATGGCAACGCTCTGAATCCTCATGAGATCTTCCTCTGCTCGCCGCCGGCGGCGGCCCGCGGTGCGGTCAGGTTCACGTAGATGGTGTCGCCGTCGAGGCGGACGTCGTAGGTCGGCTGGCAGATGTCCTGGTCGGCTTCATAGCCGTCCTCCAGATCGAACTGCCATTGATGGCCGGGGCAGATCACCCGGCCGTGCAGGATCGTGCCCTTGGCCAGGGAACGATCCTGGTGCACACACAGATCGGCGAAGGCATAGATCCGCTCACCGGCCGCGAACAGTGCGATCGCGGTGTCGCCGATCTCCACGCGGAGTTTGCGCCGCCGACGGAGTTCACGTGTGGTTGCCGCGGGCAGCCATCCGTCCTCGGGCACACCGACCGCATCGGTGGAATCGCTGGCCATCTCACTCACTTTCTTCCAAGTCACCTCGCCCATGAGGGGTACCGTCCGGCACCCCTCATGGGCCGCGGCGTCACACTCCGGACAGCTCCAGGTCGGGTGCGACGTAGGTGTCGTAGAGGCCCTTGGTGTAGGAGAAACGCATCTCCGCACCCCACTGCACGAGCTTGAGGCAGCGTTGCTGCAGCGCAGGTGTGTCGGCGCAGTCGAGCACGATCTGATAGCCACGCTCACCGTGTACGACGTCGGAGGTGATGTGTAGGTCGAAGAACTCGATCTCGTCCTCGGTGAACCCGTAGACCTCCCGCAGCGGGATGATCTGCTTCTTGTAGATGCTGGGCACCTGCGACTCGAGGCCGACCACGAGTGCTGCGGTCGCGACCACGAAGTGCTCACGCGAAGACACCGCGTAGCACCAGGACTGCAGGCCGCGGGTGATCGCACTCATGTTGTCGGGGTTCTCGATTCGCTCCTTCGACGTGCCGCAGGCCTCGCCGAACTTGATGAGCAGGTCGGTGTGCCGGATGTCGGCCAGTTCCTCCTCGTACATGTTCTGCAGAGTGAAGTCCTTGGCGTCGGTGAACTCGTCCGGGGTGTTGGCGTAGATGTTCGCGAGGTAGTCGGCGAACGGTCCCACGTAGTGGTAGTGGTTCTCCGCCCAGCGGGCGAAATGCTTCTTCTCGAGTTTGCCCTCGGCCCATGCCTTGCTGAACGAGGCATCCTTGGCCTCACGTCCCTTGATCGCGTTTTCGAGGGCGGCGCGAAACTCGTCGCGCCCGAGCAGAGTCGACATTCTTGGGTTCCCTTCATGGACTGTCTCGGCCGGGTCTGCGGCCGCAGAACTCGCGACGTTGCGAGATGGATAATCGAAACCTGTTACCGATGAGCATGTTTCGACAGGTTCCAGGCTAGGTAGCGCAGTGGCGTGACACCACGGTCACTGTGACCGAACCACCGGCGCGAACCTGGCCAACGTGCACCCTCAGCCGACGGATGCCGCCACGACCGCGTCGAATTCGGCGAGCATCGCAGCACCGACGGCCTTGTCCTGTTCGCCGTTGCCGCCGCTGATCCCGACCCCGCCGACGATCTGCCCGTCGACCACGAGCGGGAAGCCGCCCACGAAGGTGGCGAACTTGCCGGGAAGCATGTGGCTGATGCCGAAGGCCTCGTTGCCGGGCAGGGCCGGGCCGTTCGGCGGTTCGTTGAACAGATGGGTGGCGCGTTCGTGACCGGCCGCGGTGAACGCCTTCGCGATCGAGATCTCGACGCCGGTGAGGCGCGCGCCGGGAAGTCGGTGCAGCGCAATCACGTTGCCACCGTCATCACAGATGCACAGGGTCTGACGGACGCCGATCTCCTCCGCCTTCGCGCGACCGGCCGCCAGAACCGGAAGCGCGTCGTCGAGGGTGATACGCAGGATTCGATGCATGTCAGTTCGCTTTCGTGTGAGTTGCCGCCGAAGTTGACGCACTGCACATGTAACCGGAGTTCGACGATCCGCGAGCTGTCGAAGTTGACCTGAAAACCAGCCGGCTCCGGGTTACTGTGCACATGGAGCGGTGCGGATTGGCTTGGTAATTGACTAGAGGTCCGGCGGTGCGCAGCCCAATCCGCACGACCAACCGAAAGCAGGACCGATGGAACCCCACCCACGACTGACACTGAGCGGCCTGCTCGACGAACCCCTGATGGAGGGGGCCCGCGTCGTCGCCGGGGACACGTCCGGCGACTCGGCCGTCTCCTGGGCGTTGCCGTTCTCCGAGGTGATGACCCGATACGACGAACTCGTCGCCACCGTCGTCTACGCGCGACCGGAGTCGGTGGCCGCGAAGCCGTCCAGCCTCGGCTCGCTGGTGGCGCGGGGCGCGCCCGCGGTCATCGTCGACGGGCCGTTGCCGGCCGCGCTGTCGGGCGAGACGATCCCGCCGGGTCTGGTCGTCATCGAGATGGGCTTCCCGATCGGCTTCGCCGCGCTGAACAGGCTGCTCGCCGAGCGTGCACTCACCCAGGAAGTGCATGTCATGCGCTATGCCACCCATGTGCACCAGTCGCTGGCCGGTCTGCTGCACCGCGGGGCCGGCATGCCGCTGCTGCTGCGCGAGGTGTCCGCGCTGTCGCATTCACCCGCGGTGGCCCTCGACTCACGCTGCGAGCTCGTCGCCCAGCACGGACTGGCCGCCGAGGTGGTCGAGTCGGTGGCGCCCGCACTGAGCGCCCGGCTGGCCGAAGCCGGCAGCTCACCCACCAAGCTCGACGACACCGTCGACGTCGTGCTCGACGTCGACTCGGACGTGTGGACCGGCATCGCCAGTCCGATCCGGCTGGGCAAGTATTTCGAGGGGTGGGTGGTGATCCTGAGTCCGGGACACCGACCGGGTGAGCATGATCTGGCGCAGCATGTGGTGGTCGCGCACCAGGCGACGGCGATCATCGGGTCGGAGATGTTGCGGCAACGGAGCGTCGAGGAGGCCGAGGAACGTGCACGCGGTGACTTCGTGCAGGCACTCGTGCACGGGGGTTTCGCCTCGGAATACGAGATGCGTACGCGCGCCGGCTATCACGACATCGACCTGGAGGCGACGTTCGCCGTCTTCATCACCCGGGATCACGCGCGCGGTCCGGACTCGGCCGATCCGCGCGGGAGCAGCAGCCTGCTGCGGCTGGCTCGCTTCGCGGCGAGTCTGTTGCCGCACAAGGATGTTCGGTCCTACGTCACAGTTTTGGGCGATGTGCTGGTGGTCGTTCGGACCCTGCGGTCGACGACGCCTGCGGAGCTCGACGAGGAGGTCGCGCAGTACGCCATCGCCATGGCCGACGAGCTCACCGCCCGCGGGCATGACGCGCGATCACCGGTGGCGTACGGCGCGGTGGCCGTCGGCGCGTCACAGATCCGGGAGAGTTACCGCGAGGCACGTGTGGCGCTCGGCATCGCATCCCGGATGCAGCTGAGCGGCGCCGTCTCCTACCGCGACCTCCGGTCCTACGGGGTGCTCGAACCGATCGCCGAAACCGAGCGGAGCCGACAACTCGTACGCGATGTGCTCGGCCCGATCCGAGCCGGCACAGAACTGCACGACATCCTTCTCGCCTATCTCCAGCACGGCGGCAACGTCAATGCCGCGGCACGGGCGCTGAGCATGCACCGCAACACCATGCTGTCCAAGCTGGACCGGATCTCCCGGACGATCGGGTTGGACATCAAGGTTCCGGAGAATCAGTTCACGGTGTGGCTGGCGGCGCGCCTGGAACTGCTCGACCAGCTGAGCGGATCGGTGGAGCGAGAGGTCAATTTCGTCTGAGCGCCTCGGGCCGATCGCCGGCGCCCGGCTCGACATCGGACAGCTTGTCATCGGCGTCGCCTACTGCGGGATCGCCTTCCGCGGGATCGCCTTGCCCCGGTTCGACGTCGGCCAGGCGCGGTGGCTGCGGATCGCTTCCCAGGAACGATGCGGCGAGGCCGGCGGCCACCACCACCGCGCAGATGCCGAAGAGCAGACCGAAGCCACCGTGGTCGAGCGCGACGGCGACCCACGCCGCCCCCACCGCGGAGCCGCCGAAGCGCATCAGGTTGAACAGCCCCAGCCCGGTCCCCTGTGCACCGACCGTCGAGCGGGTCGAACCCGCGGCCGCCGGGGTCTGCACCATCGCGACACCGAATCCGGCGACGACGAGCACGCCGACCATCCATCCGGCGCTCTGGGTGGTGCCGGTCAGCGCGGCCAGTGCGCTCTGCCCGGCGATGAGCACGACCAGTCCGGCACGCAGGACACGACGGGCCCCGACCCGATCCGAGACACCGCCCACCAGTGGCGCCAACACAGCCATCGTGAGCGGCAGGGCGAACAGGACCGCACCCGCGAAGCTGGTGCTGGCGCCGATCGTGTCCACCAGATACAGCGGGATGGCCAGCAGCGTCGCGCCGAGGGCGAACATCTGGGTGAAGGCGGCGCAGGCGCTGCGCACGAACCGCGGTTCGGCGGCGGCACGGACATCGATGAACGGTGTGGTGGCCCGGGCACAGTGCCATCCCGCAACTCCGAGGAGAACCACCGCGACCAACGCCAGACCGATCACGACCGCGGTACTCACGCTGTCGACGCTGACCAGGGTGACCGCGAGGATCAGCAACCCGGAGCCGACCGTCACGGTGGCTGCCCCGACCACATCGAGCCGCATCAGCCGGCCCGGGAACCGCGGCACGGTCCGCACGGTCAGCACCCACCCGAGCAGGGCGACGGGGATGAGGGGGACGAACACCCAGCGCCATCCCCAGGCATCGGCCATGATGCCGCCCGCGGACGGACCGACCGCCTGACCGATGCCGTTCACGCTGGCCCAGGCTCCAACGGCACGGGCCCGCCGGTGCGGGCCGAACAGCCAGGCGATCAGCCCCATCACCGCCGGGGCGAACACCGCTGCGGCGAGGCCGCCCACCGCGCGCCACGCGATGAGGATTTCCAGCGTCGGCGCGGTTGCCGCGCCCGCCGAACACACCGCGGTCGCCACCAATGCGACGCAGTAGACCCGACGCCGGCCGAACCTGTCGGCGACATAGCCGGCCAGCGGCATGGCTGCGGCGAAGGTGAGCAGAAAGCCGACGACGACGAGCACTCCGCGACCGAGCGGGGCATCGAAGTCGGCCAAAATCTCGGTCAGGGGGACGTTGACGACGTTGTTGCTGACGGTTCCGACGAGGGTGCCGGTGAGCAGTGCCGCCAGTGCCAGCGGTGTGCCGGAATCACCGGCTGATGCCGACGTCGTCGTGCGTTCATCGCTCTGAGATGCCATGCCGTCCCCTGCTCGAGACCGCGGCGGCCGGCGGGCCGCGGCGGAAAACCTATACGGCATGTTTCCACCCGACATCACCGATCGGCACATCCGGGATGCCCCAGAGTGCACATGAAATCGCTCCGAATTTGGACAACCTGCCCATATCTTTGACGGCAGCAGAGTGCGCGTAGGGGTGTGACGAAACATCGCGGTCTCTGATGATTTACCGGCTCGACACAGAAGGTCACGAGACTGTCGATCCGTGACATCGTGCACAGCGAACAGCCACCGCAGGTGTGCATCGTATCGGTTGACCCCCGGTGACGGCGGGTGAATGGTTTCACCAGCACAGCCCTTTCCGTTCACCCACCCGCTAAGGAATCACCGTGCAGTCCATCAATCTCACCGCCGCCCATTGGGTTTACCTGGCCGGCATCCTCGTCATCATCGCGACGATGGTGATGCGCAAGAACATCGTGGTGCCGGCCGTGATCGCGACCTTTCTGACCGCATTCGCCTTCAGCGACAGCATCGTCACGGCCATCGCATCGATCTTCAACGCCAGCCTCGTCGCGGCCAAGGAACTGTTCAACATCTTCCTCATCATCGCCCTGGTGACCGCCATGCTCGGCGGCCTGAGGCAGATGGGGGCGGATCGACTCATGATCACCCCGTTCCGACGGGTGATGCGGAGCGCGACAACGAGCTTCATCGTGCTGGCGATCGTGACCTACACCATCTCGCTGTTCTTCTGGCCGACGCCGGCGGTGCCGCTGGTGGGCGCCGTGCTGATCCCGGTCGCGATCCGGGCGGGGCTGTCCCCGATCTCGGTCGGCATGGTGATCGCCATTGCGGGCCAGGGCATGGCGCTGTCCTCGGACTACGTGATGAAGGTGGCCCCAGGGATCTCCGCGACCGCAGCCGGCGCGGATGTGGACAGTGTCGCCGACAAGTCGCTGGTGCTGTCGCTCATCGTCGGCGCGGTGGCCATGGTGATCACGTGGGTCATGCAGCGTCGGACGTGGCGGGCCCCGTCGGCAGAACTGCTGGTGGAGTGGGAGGCCGAGGCCGACCGTGGCGCGGCCGACGTCGAATCCGAACTGCACGGTGAGCAGGCCGAGAGCGACGGCACTGCGGTGTCCCAGCGCGGCGGATCGGGGACGGCAGCGGTGGCAGCCGGTGCGGGCGGGGACGTACCCGCCTCGGGGTCGACCGGATCGACCGGCACCGCGGTGCTCGATCCCGAGGACCCGTCGTCGCCGGGCTCGGCACCGGACGCGTCGCGGACCGCCAAGATCTTCGCCGTCCTGGTCCCGCTCGTCTACGCGGGATTCATCGTCTATCTCATCCTCGGCAAGACCGGCGTGGTACCTGCTCTGGAAGGTGGCGACGCAGCCGCCATGGTCGGCGGCATCGCAGCGCTGCTCCTGTTCGCGGTGTGCGCCGCGCACGAGCCGACGAAGTTCCTCGAGACCACCGCCGAACACCTCGTCGACGGTCTGGTCTTCGCATTCAAGGCGATGGGCATCGTCCTGCCGATCGCCGGCTTCTTCCTGATCGGCAACTCGGACTTCTCCGCACAGATCCTCGGCCTGCCCGAGGACGTGACCGGCCCGGCGTTCCTGTTCGATCTGGTGAGCTCCGCGCAATCGCATCTGCCCCACGTCCCGATCTTCACCGGCCTCGGCATCCTCCTCGTGGGAATCGTTGCGGGTCTGGATGGTTCCGGGTTCTCCGGGCTGCCGCTGACCGGCGCGTTGGCGGGTGCGCTCGCTCCGGGCGTCGACATGGACCCGGCAACCCTGGCCGCGATCGGCCAGATGGGCAACATCTGGTCGGGCGGCGGAACACTCGTGGCATGGTCGTCCCTGGTGGCCGTGGCCGGGTTCGCCCGGGTACCGGTTCTCACCCTGGCCCGCAAGTGTTTCGTCCCGGTCATGGCCGGCCTGCTCATCTCGACCGTGGTGGCCGTCTACCTGCTGTAGTCACAGTCTCACCCGCGGCCCCATGGGAGCGAGTTCGCGAGCGCTCCACCCGGCCCCTGAGGAGCGAGCTTGCGAGCGCCCCACCCGGTCCCTGAGCCTGCCAGCGCCCCACCCGATCCCTGAGGAGCGAGCCTGCGAGCGCTCCACCCGGTCTCTGAGGAGCGAGCTTGCCAGCGCTCCACCCGATCCCTGAGGAGCGAGCTTGCCAGCGCTCCACCCGATCCCTGAGGAGCGAGCTTGCGAGCGTCACGAAGGGCCCTTCGTGACGCACGCTCACTCCGTTCGCGGGCTCCTCAGGGAGCGGGGGTGACGCTCGCTCACTCCGTTCGCGGGCTCCTCAGGGAGCGGTGTGGCAACGCCTGCGAACTCGCGGACTCAGGGAACAGGTGGAAGCGAAACCGCAACGTACGCAGGCGCGCAACAACCCACCCGCCCCCTGAGGAGCGAGCTTGCCAGCGCTCCACCCGATCCCTGAGGAGCGAGCTTGCCAGCGCTCCACCCGGTCTCTGAGGAGCGAGCCTGCGAGCGCCCCACCCGATCCCTGAGGAGCGAGCTTGCGAGCGTCACGAAGGGCCCTTCGTGACGCACGCTCACTCCGTTCGCGGGCTCCTCAGGGAGCGGGGGGACGCACGCTCACTCCGTTCGCGGGCTCCTCAGGGAGCGGGGGGACGCACGCTCACTCCGTTCGCGGGCTCCTCAGGGAGCGGGGGGGTGACGCACGCTCACTCCGTTCGCGGGCTCCTCAGGGAGCGGGGGTGACGCACGCTCACTCCGTTCGCGGGCTCCTCAGGGAGCGGGGGGCGACACGCGCACCTCAGGACCGGGGGGACGTCCGCCGAAAACTGCTTAGAGCCTTACCGTTTCACAGTGGTCGCCACCTGGCCGGGCCGGGCGAACCGGCCGGGTAGGTGTCGAGCGGAACACGATCTGCCTTCCACGCATCGATGATCGGGGCGACGATGTGCCAGCACTGTTCGGCGGTGTCACCGCGAACGGCGAGAGTTGCGTCGCCGTCGAGGATCCCGGACAGGACCTCGGCGTAGGCCCGCAGCGATCCGTCGCCGAGCTCGGCGGACAGATCGGCGGCCTTCAGGTCGAACGGGTGGGTGCCGTCGTGCACGTTGAGCCGTACCGACATCGTGTCGGGACCGAACGCGAAACAGAGCACGTTCGGGGCGGCCTGGCCCCGAAACTGTTCCGGCAGATGACGTACCGGCCGGAAGGCGAGAGCGATCTCCCGCGGTGCCGGGTCCAGCGCCTTGCCGGAGCGCAGGGTGAACGGCACACCCTGCCAGCGCGCGGTCTGCACTTCGAAGGTGGCCTCGGCAAGGGTCTCGGTGTTGTTGGACGGATCGACCCCGTCCTCGTCGACATAGGACGGCAGGGTTCTCCCATCGACCTCGCCCGAGGTGTATCGGGCTCGGCGCGACGACCGAACCGGATCGCCCTCCCACACCCGGGTGGCGCGTAATGCCGCGGCGGTTGCGTCACGGAGGTCCCGCTCGCTCAACGACGCCGGCGGATCCATGGCGACCACCGAGAGCAGCTCCAGCAGATGGCTCTGCAACATGTCCGTGAGGGCGCCCGCCTTGTCGTAATAGCCGGCGCGACCCTCGAGTCCGAGACTCTCGTCATACCGGATCACGACCGATTCGATGTGCTCGGCCGACCACACCGGCTCGAACACGCGGTTGGCGAACCGGACTCCGAACAGGTCCAACAGGATCGACTGGCCGAGAAAGTGATCGACCCGGAAGATCTGGTTCTCCGGCAGTAGACCCGCGAGCGTCTCGTTGAAGGCACGCGCGCTGGCCTCGTCGGTTCCGAACGGCTTCTCCAACGCCAGCATGAGACCGTCGGGGAGATCCACCCCGGCCATCGCGTCACACGCCGACTGCGCCACTGCGGGCGGCACCGCGAAGTACAGGACCGAACGGCCGTGCGCCTGGTCGAGAACGGTACGGATTCCGTCTGCGGTGGTGACGTCGGCCTGCACGAACACGGTGGTGTCGGCGACGTTGCGGGCGGTGTCCGAGGATGTGTCACCGAACGCTTCGCGCACCCGATGGCGCCAGTCGTCGTCGGAGACCTCGCGTCGGCCGACGCCGACAAGCCGCACGTCACGGTCCGGTTCCAGTGAGAGGAGTTGTTCGAGCGCCGGGAGCAGCAACCGGGAGGTGAGGTCGCCCATCGCACCGAGGATGAACAGAGTCGTGGTCTGCGCCATGCCCGACGCTAACCCGTCCGGCCGGCATATATGAAGATCCTCGGCACAATCCCTCGACGAAATGGTGAGAATCGAGGGATGCACACCAACATCGAGGACTACGCAATGGTCGGTGACTGCCGCACCACCGCGCTGGTGTCACGACGCGGCGACGTCGACTGGTTCTGCGCACCGCGCTACGACTCCGCATCGATCTTCGCAGCGTTGCTGGGCACCGAGAAGCACGGACGGTGGGGGCTGCGACCGCGTGAGGACAGTGCTCGGGAGTCCCGTCGCTACGACGGCGACACCCTGATCCTGATCACCCGGTGGGAGACCTCCACGGGTGTCGCCGAAGTGCACGAGTTCATGCCGATCGACGGCGGAGAGGTGGACCTGGTGCGCCGGGTCGTCGGGATCTCCGGGTATGTCGACTTCGTCACCGAGTTGAGGCTGCGCTTCGACTACGCCCGCGCCCTGCCCTGGGTCCTGCAGGTCGGCGACGACACCGGGCCGGGGCTACGTGCCATCGCCGGTCCGGACGCAGTCATCGTGCGCGGCGTCGAACTCCACGCCGACGGCAGCGTGCACCGGGGGTTCTTCACCGTCGAGCCGACCGTGACGATGGATCTGACGCTGTCCTGGTATCACTCCTATCGTCCCGAACCCGCTCCGATTGACGTCACCCGCGCACTGCGGCGCACCCACGACTGGTGGAGCACCTGGGCCGGCCGTATCGATCATTCCGGCCCGCACAAGGACGAGGTGGTCCGCTCTCTGATCGTCCTGCGCGCGCTGAGCCACATGGACACCGGCGGGATCGTCGCGGCGGCCACGACGTCGCTGCCCGAACAGTTCGGCGGTGCGCGCAACTGGGACTACCGCTACGTGTGGCTGCGCGACGCGTCGCTGACGCTGGAAGCCCTGGTCCGACATGGCTTTCTCGGCGTTGCGGAGCACTGGCGGATGTGGCTGATGCGTGCCATCGCGGGCAACACCCATCAATCACAGATCATGTACGGCATCGCCGGCGAACGTGAACTACCCGAGCGGGAGTTGCCGAACCTGCCCGGATACCAGGGCGCCGCACCGGTCCGCATCGGCAACGGCGCCGTCGATCAGTATCAGGGCGACGTCCTCGGCGAGGTCCTGGTGGGTCTGGACTCGGCACGCGCGGCGGGACTGGAGGAGACGCCGCTGTCGTGGTCGCTGCAGAAGGCGCTGCTCGAGCAGGTCGAGGCCAATCTCGAACGACCCGACAACGGGATCTGGGAGATGCGCGGCGCGCCAAAGATGTTCACGCATTCGCGCGCGATGATCTGGGCAGCCTTCGACCGGGGGGTGCGGGCAACCGAGGAGCACGGTCTGGACGGTTCACCGGACCACTGGCGCGAACTGCGGGACCGGGTGCGCGCCGAGATCGACGAGAACGGTGTCGATCCGGCGACCGGGCGATTCGTGCAATACGACGGCACCACCGAGGTCGACGCCTCGCTGCTGTTACTGCCGCAGGTCGGGTTCTGCGCATCCGATGATCCGCGCATGCTCGCGACCGTCGCGGAGATCGAACGCACACTGCTGCGTGGCGGGCTTGTGCTGCGCTACAACACCGATGGCGGCGTGGACGGGCTCGCCGGCGGCGAGCACCCCTTCATGGCATGCACCTTCTGGCTGGTCACGCAGTATGCGATGAGCGGACGCCGCGACGATGCGGTCGCCCTGATGAAGTCCGCGTGCGCGACCGCCAACGATGTCGGCCTGATCTCCGAGGAGTACGACGTCGGCGCCCGTCGCCAGGCAGGCAACACCCCGCAGGCACTCTCACACCTGGCGCTCGTCCGGGCGGCCGACGCCTTGGCCGGTCGGCTCCCGCACCGTCACGCCACCTGATGGGCGAGGGCGGCCATCAGGTCGTTGCGGCTGCCCTCGATCTCGGAGTACCGCAACGGCTTCACCCGCTCGACGAGGATCTCGCCGGTAGCCGTCGGCAAGAGCTGCATCACCTCATCGAGGAACGCGTCGAGCGGCATGGCCCACTCTGCGTCGGCCTGTCCCGGCATGAGGTCGGTCTGCACCGCCGGCGGCACGAGTTCGAGCACATCGACGGACGTGTCCGCCAACTGCAGTCGCAGGCTGTCGGTGAAGGAGTGGATCGCGGCCTTGGTCGCACTGTAGGTGGGGGTTCCGGCCATCGGGGTGAACGCCAGCCCGGACGACACCGTCATGATGGTCGCGTCCGGCTGCGCGGCAAGGAATTCGGTGAACGCGGCCACCAGACGCAGGGGCCCGAGGATGTTGGTCTCCACCTCGGTGACCGCGATCTCCAGAAAGCCCGGATCGCGCAGGTTCTCCCCTCGCATGATGCCGGCCATCGCGATCAGGACGTTGGTCTCGGGAAACCGTGCCCGGACGTCGGCGGATACCCGGACGATGTCGTCGGCGTCGGCCGTGTCGATGCGGACCGTCTCGATTCCGGGATGTTGCGCCGCGATCTGATCGAGAAGGCCGACGCGACGCCCGCCGACGATCACGCGGTTCCCCGCGTCGTGTAGACGGAGGGCCAGCCCGAGCCCGATTCCGGAGGTCGCGCCGGGGATGAAGATGGTGTTTCCGCTGATTCGCATGGGGTGTCTCTCCTGTGGTCGGCAGTCCGGTGGACGTTCTCGCACCCTCCACTCCACCGCTGCCGTCGACCGGTAACAAGGCAGCCGTGATCCAAGGACCGGCGATCCCTGGATCACTCCACGGCGATGGGCCAGAGTGGACGGATGGCGATCGACCGGGCCGGACTGGCCGAGTTCCTGCGTAGTCGGCGTGAGGCGCTGCAGCCCGCCGACGTGGGATTGCCGCCGGGGACACGCCGACGCACCCGCGGCCTGCGTCGCGAGGAGGTCGCGATGCTGGTGGGGATGTCGACCGACTACTACAGCCGACTCGAACAGCAGCGTGGACCGCAGCCGTCGGAGCAGATGCTGACCGCGCTCGCTCGCGGACTGCACCTGTCGCTCGACGAACGCGATCACCTGTTCCGGCTCGCCGGTCACAATGCCCCGGGGCGCCGAGGCCTCTCCGATCACGTCGGGCCGGGGATGATGCGCATCGTCGATCGACTCGCCGACACTCCGGCGATGGTCGTGAACAGCGCAGGCGAAACGCTGCTGCAGACGGCGCCCGCGGTGGCGCTCGTCGGCGACGAGACCCACTTCACCGGCCTGCCACGCAGCATCGCCTATCGCTGGTTCACCGATCCGGTCACCCGTCAGCGGTTCCCCACCGAGGACCACGACCACCACGCCCGCGCGCACACCGCGCGGCTACGCGCGTCGGTGACCCGCGAGGGCCCCACATCGCACTCCGCCGAGATCGCGGATGCTCTCTTGGCCGAGAGCACGGAGTTCGCCGAGCTCTGGCGGCACCACGACGTCTCCACCAGCCTGACCGACACCCGCAAGCGTCTGCTGCACCCCGAATTGGGCCTGATCGAGGTCTACTGCCAGACACTCCTGGACCCCGACGGCATCCAGTGCCTGCTCGTCTACACCGCGACGCCGGGCACCGAGAGCCACGAGAAGCTGGCCCTGTTGAGTGCGGTGACCGCCTGACCGTCCCACCCGCGACCCGCACTCCATCGTGCAGGTGCGCTCACCGCCTGTGGCACTCTGGGTCGAGTCTCACGAAGGGCGAGGGATGGCGAAGAGTGGGTGGTCTGCGGGCGAAGCACCGCGGATGGACGGAAAGACCGCGGTGGTCACGGGCGCGAATTCCGGCATCGGGCTGGAGACGACCCGTCATCTGGCCCGGCTGGGTGCCCGGGTGATCATGGCATGCCGCAATCCGGCCGCGGCCGCGGCGGCGCGAGCCGACATCATGGCCTCCGTGCCCGACGGACAGGTCGACATCGTCACGCTCGACCTGTCCGATCTCGCGTCGGTGCGCAAAGCCGCCGCCGAGATCGCCACCGAATGCCCGACGGTCGAGGTCTTGGTCAACAACGCCGGCGTGATGGCGGGCCGACGCCAGCTCACCGTCGACGGATTCGAAATGGACTTCGGGACAAGTTTCCTCGGTCACTTCGCGTTGACGGGCCTACTTTTCGAGCCCTTGCTCGCCGCGTCCTCGGCGCGGATCGTGACGGTCGGGAGCAATGCGCATCGGGCCGGGACCGTCGACTTCGACGATCTGACGATGACACGATCCTTCAGCACTTCGCGCGCCTACTCGCGGGCGAAGTTCGCACAACTCGTCTTCGCGGTCGAACTACAGCGGCGGCTTTCGGCAGCCGGTCGCACGACTCCGATATCCGTGGCGGCACACCCAGGTGCCACCCACTCGGGAGTGATGCGTGATTCGGGTCGAGTTCTCAACTGGCTCTTCACCACCGGCTCCTTACACTGGATTCGCCGTACCTTCATCATGGAAGGCCCCGAGGGTGCGTTGCCATCGCTGCGCGCCGCAACCGATCTCGGCGTTCTCGGTGGTCAGTACTTCGGACCTTCCGGCCCAATGCAATTCAGCGGACCACCGGTCCCGGTCGTGCCGAGCCCCCGTGTCATGGAGCCCGACTTGGGCGCTCGTCTCTGGCAGACCGCGGAAGAACTCACCGGTGTGGCTTACTCGTTCCTCGACTGACCCCGAACCGCGGCCGGGCGCGGGGATCGGCTTGAGCGCTCACCCGTTGCTTGGGAACTCCCGATCAATCAGGTTGCGGCTCATCGGGATCGGCGCCCAGATCCGCCCGCAGTTGCGCCAGTGTCCGCGACAGCAGCCGGGACACATGCATCTGCGAGATGCCGATCTCCCTGGAGATCTCACTCTGCGACATGTCCTGGAAGAATCGCAACGACAGGATCCGACGTTCGCGTTCGGGAAGGCGTTCCAACGCCGGACGCAGGGTCACGAACTCGTCCACCTGACGGATACGATCGTCGTCCTCGCCCAGCCGATCCCGCAGTGAGCGCACGTCGTCATCATCGGTCTCCGCGTCGAGGGACGACGCGTTGTAGGCCGACCGGGCCATCAGTCCGTCGATGACCTCGGCGACCGGCAGCGCGAGGTACTCGGCGAGTTCGGACGGCCGCGGCGACCGACCCAGTCGTTGGACCAGTTCGTCGGCCGCCGAGTTGATCCGTAGCGACGTCTCCTTGGCGCGACGGGGCACCCGCATCGACCAGGTGCTGTCGCGAAAGTGCCGCCGAACCTCACCCATCACGGTCGGTACGGCGAAGGCGAGGAAGTCGGTTCCGCGTTCGGCATCGAAGCGGTCGACCGCGTTGACGACCCCGAGCCGGGCCACCTGGAGCAGGTCGTCGAACGACTCGCCGCGATCGCGGAATCGGCGTGCCACATGTTCGGCCAACGGTAGACATCGTCGGACGGCATCGTCACGGTACCGCGATCTGCGATCGATGTCGGGCTCCGCGTGCATCTGTCGTAACAGCACCACCACGTCCGCGTACTCGTCGTCGCGGGCTCGCGTCGGACCGGCGGGCCCCCGTCGCACGGGCGGAATCGACAACAGGTCCCCTTCCCTTCCCGCTTCCGGGTTCACTGCCGCTGTGCGCGGCCGATATACGCGACAGTAGGCACTACCCGGGCAAACGCGCTGTCAAACCCGGTTCTGCCGAACTCCACTTGTAGACCGTGGTGGCGCACCGTACGGTGGAAGAGGCGGTTCAGTCAGCAGCTGCACGCGTCCGAGACTGACCAGCCCGCGCCCACAGCGCCAGCATGTCTCTGCGCACTCGACCCTTCTCGGAGTAGAGGCACGCATATGACACTGAACACCGACATTTCGTTCCACTCGACGGCGGCCGGCAAGTCAGCTGGGGCCCGCCACTCCGCCCGAGCCCTCACCGCGACCACATCGTTTTGCGTTCAACGCTTTTCGGGCGACATCGACCTTCAGACGGTCGCCGATTTCGCCGCCGCGCTCGACCGGGTCCTGGCCCAGCGTCCCGAATGCCTGGTACTCGATCTCTCGCAGGTCAACTTTCTCAGCGCCTCCGGGCTGTCCGAACTGTCCCGCTTCTGCACCGATGCCGCCAGAGCACACGTCTCGGTGGCGGTGGTGGGCAGCCGAGCGGTCTCCCGCCCGATCGAGGTATGCCGACTGGAGACGACACCGGCTCTCTACGACACCGTCGATGACGCCGGAGCCGCCCTCGGCACGCTACTCAGGAAGCGGTGACGATCACGGCACTGTTCCCGGCTTTCGTCGCTTGGCGAACGCGACCGTGACCTCGCGGTGGTCACCGACGTCCGCGTATCCGACCGATTGAGCGTCCGTCACGGTCTCCACGACTCGCCACCCGAAGCCAGAGCCGTCGAGTTCGACGCCGTGATCGACGATGGCGGTCACGCTGCCGGCGAGTCCGTCCGACCCGGTCGCCAGCTGGAAAGCGATGAATCGATCGGGCGCGGAGGCCGCGATCAGTTCCGAGCAGATCTCATCGACACCCAACGTGACGTCGGCGACGTCGTCGATGGTCCAGTCGTCGACGAACATCGTTCGTTCCACGACGGATCGGACGATCTGCAGGCGATCGGCTCGGGCAACCACGGACAGCGTCACCGGCGCATCGGCGGTGCGCATCAATTCCTCGATCACCGCCCGTTCGTCGGTGGTGCCGCGGTTGTCGGCCACTGCGTCTCCTCGGGTTGGGGGTTTCGATTCATCCACCCGCTTACCCCCGCGTGAACACTCCGAAACGTGCACGTGCACGGTACGTCAGTCCCCGGCAGCGGGTGCAGCTGTCGGCCCCGAGTACACCGGCCTGGGCGTGGGGCATCGCGACCATCTCTGTCGCCAGAAGGGTTCCTGGGTCACAGACGGTTTCGGCGCAGAGCGCAGACGCCGACGAGCAGATCGTGCCGACTCGTACCCGCCGCCGCGAGCGGAGGCACGTCCGAGTCGAGTTTGAATCAGGTGTGCTCGGGAACCCTCTCGTCACAGATGGGCACTCGGAGGCGGCATTGAGACCAGCGACGCGGCAGGATTCCCGATGACCGCTGCCCGAGCCGGCCGCCGAGCGCATCCGCGATACCGCCTCCTGGCGGGGCGGTTGCGCCGCAGCACGAGGTCGGCGAGGTTCATCACCGCGGTCACCTGGGCCGGGTACCTGGCGTTGACCGCCGGCGTCGTGCTCATCGCTCTGGCCGTCGCCGACGATTCCTCCGCGAGTCGGTGGGCCGTGGCGGCGGCCGCGACGGCATTGTGCGCGGCCGCGCTGGTGGGTGCCGCGCGGCGCCTCTCCCGATCGCGCGCCGAACATCTCCGCAGATATCGCGCACTCCTCTCGTGGACCCGCCGGCGGAGACGCCACGACCCACAGCGGTGACCGGTCGCCACCCGTCTCCAACCGGCGCACGACCGCGGGCGTGTGAGGTCGCCTGGCCACCTCCGGCGGGGCCACCCGCTGTGATTCTCGACGCCGCACGGCGCTCGGTGGCGGGAAACGAGGCGCGGGCCAAGTACCATCCCTGCGTGTGAGCACGGCCGTAACCCCCACCACCACCCCCAATGAGGATGCCGCGACAGGCAACACCTCGGGGTATCGGTTGGACCTCGACGGCCTGCGCGGGATCGCGATCGCCCTCGTCGCCGTCTTCCACGTCTGGTTCGGCCGTGTGTCCGGCGGCGTCGACGTCTTCCTCACCCTGTCGGGCTACTTCTTCGTCGCATCCCTGCTCAAACATGTCGTGGCGACACAGCCGTCGTCGGTGTCGTGGGATGCGGCGGTCAACCCGTGGCCGCGGCTGTGGCGCCTGGTCCGGCGGTTGCTGCCCGCGCTGCTGGTGGTGCTGGCCTTCATCACCGTGATGATCGCCCTGGTGATGCCGAAGACGCGGTGGGGCCCGCTCGGCTCGGAGATCCAGGCGAGCGCGCTGTACTACCAGAACTGGCACCTGGCGTTCGACTCGCAGGACTACGCCTCCGCGGATTCGGCCATCAGCCCGATGCAGCATCTGTGGTCGATGTCGATGCAGGGGCAGTTCTTCATGCTGACCCTGGTGTGCGCACTGGCTTTGGGCGGGGTGTTGCGTGCCCTGTCGCGCCGGTTCGCGGTTCTCACCAACCCGGCGGTGATCCGCAGCGTCGTCGGCGTCGCACTCCTCGCCGTCGCACTGGTGTCGTTCGCGTGGGCGAACCACCGGCACGGGATCAACCAACCCTTCAACTACTACGACACGATCGCGCGCCTGTGGGAGCCGCTGGCCGGCGGCCTGCTGGCGGTGTGGATGCCGCGCCTGGCCCTGCGGCCATGGATGCGCAACGCACTCGGCGTCGCGGCACTGGCGCTCATCATCACGTGCGGCTGGTGGATCTCCGGGGTCCAGCAGTATCCGGGGGCGATGGCCCTCGTGCCGGTCGGGGCAACGCTCCTGCTGATCTGGATCGGGTCCGCCGCGGTCTCCGACGTTCCCGGTGGCGGCCCGGCCGAGGTGAGCCGCTGGCTCGCCCATCGGCGGCTCGTCTGGCTCGGATCGATCGCCTACGCGCTCTACCTGTGGCACTGGCCGCTGCTCGTCTTCTACATGGCCTGGCGGTACGAGGACGACGTCAACTGGTTCGAGGGCACCGCCATTCTCGTGGTGTCCGGCGTGCTGGCGTGGGCGACCACGCGTTTCATCGAGAATCCGCTCCGCGGCGGCCGCGGCTCCGCCGTGAGCCGACGGTACTCTCGCACGTTGCTCGCGCTCATCCTGATCTCGACGATCGTGTTCGGGAGCACCGCGGTGATCTGGCAGCGCAATGCGGCCAACGCGACGGTCAACACCGCCAACCTGGATCCGCGCCTCTACCCCGGTGCCCGCGCGTTCCTCGACGGTGCGGCGGTCCCGAAGGTCGAGCCGCAACCGAGCCCGGAGGTCGTCGACAAGGATTGGCCGATCACGTCGTACGACTCGATGATCAGTGGGTGGAAGGACCCGTCGATCAAGGTCGGTGTCTACGGCGACCCGAACGCCACACGCACCGTGGCGCTGGTGGGCGGCTCCCACGCCGAATACTGGATCACCGCGCTCGACGACATCGGCAAACGCCACGGCTTCAAGGTCACCACCTATCTCAAGGTGGGGTGCGCGCTGACCACCAGTCACGTGTTCATCTGGTTCGGGCAGAAGTACTACCAGTGCAACGACTGGTCCAGTCGTGTCATGGACCGGCTGGCCGTGGACAAACCCGACGTGGTGTTCACCAACTCCACCCGACCGGTCGAGGGCAAGGGTTCGCGCGGAGACTTCGTCCCACAGGACTACAAGGACATCTTCGCCCAGTTCCGGGACCGTGGTCAGCGGGTGGTCGCCGTCCGCGACAACCCGTGGGCGCACGGCAAGCTGAAACCACCCGAGTGCCTGGCCGAGGGCCGCAAGCCGGACGTCTGCGGGGTGTCCCGCGAGGTGGCCCTCGCTCCGGCCGATCCGGCGACGGCGATCGCGCCGGAGTTCCCCAACATGAACTTCCTCGACTACACCGACGCCATGTGCGATCCGACGTACTGTCCGGCCGTGGTCGGGAACATCCTGGTCTGGCACGACTACCACCACCTTTCCGCGACCTTCGTGCGCAGCCTCATCCCGGCGGTCGAGGCCGATCTGGCGACGTCGCTGCATTGGTGGTGAAATCGGTCACATCCGCGTGCTGAAACGGCTCTCTCGGCCGCTTTGACGTGGACGACTCAGTTACTCCCAAGGTAGGACTGTTAATTTGAGCGCCGAGTAGTTCGTGTAGCGAAACACTCTCGCCCGAGGCGCCGCCCGGGCAGGGAGGTCGGGGCGCGCAGAGGGGACATTGGGGCGTAAGTACACGCATGACGACGTATGTAGAGCAACAGAATGGTGGCAGCACCTCGGCCACCGGGTCCGTCGACGCCGGCGTCCGCAGGGGCAAACGTGCCTACCTGCATCACCTCGACCTCATCCGGGTGACCACGTTCTCGCTGGTCATCTTCGTGCACTGCCTGACCCAGACGACCGACGAGTTCAACAATCTGGGCGTCAACACCACGTCTCTGCTGTTTCACTTCACGCGCAACACGTTCTTCGCCCTGACCGGATTCGTGCTGATGTATCAGAACTTCGAGAAGAGCGACTTCAGCACGACGGCGTTCTGGCGCCGCCGGATCAATCTCGTGATCTTCCCGTACCTCATCTGGTCCGCGATCTACTGGTTGGTCCAGCAGGTGTGGGCCCGCGGCCGCGTCGGGGACGTGCTGTCCGATCCGTTGGGCAGCGTCGGTGAGTTCGCGCGTCTGGCCGGGTGGGGGCTGTCCGGGTTCCAGATGTACTTCCTGTTCGTGATGCTGCAGGTCTACCTGCTCTTCCCACTCATCCTCTGGCTCGTCCGCGCGACGGCCCGCCACCACGGTGCACTGCTGGCGGCGAGCCTGGCCGTCCAGGTCGCGATCACGATGGTCATCACCTACTGGCAACCGCCGGCATCGCTCGCGCCGTATTGGTGGCATCACTACGCGACGTTCGTCCCCTACCAGTTCTTCATCCTCTACGGCGCGGTCGCCGCCGTGCATCGCACAGCGATCGCCGACTGGCTCGCGGGCAAGGGTTGGTGGCTGTTCGGGGCCCTGATCGCCACCGCGACGCTGGCCGTGGGCGTGTATCTGGGCGGTGTCTGGTTCGGCGGCAAACCCGTCCACGACAACGACGGCGCCTTCCATCCGAGCCTGATCCCGTTCATCATCGTGGCGATCACCTGCCTGTACGCGGCGGCCGCGCACTGGGGGACGCACTGGCGGGAGTTCACACCCCGGTTCGCGCGGATCGTCTCGTTCGCCTCGAACCGTTCGTTCGGCGTGTTTCTCGCGCACGTACTGGTGCTCTACTTCGTGCTCAAGCCGCAGTCCGCCGGCCACCCGTGGATCCTCGAAACCCTCGGACAGCCCTGGGGCACGATCGTCACCTACATCGCCACCATCGCCGGGTCGTTGCTGCTCGTGGAGATCCTGCGCCGCCTGCCCGGTTCGCTCTACCTCACCGGCCGACCGCGGCTGCCCGTCCGGCGTCCGGTGCTGCCGACGGCGTCAGTGCGAGCCCAGCAGGCCCACTAGGGCGCGCGGCTGCGCGAGCAGCAGCTCGCGGAGATGATTGCGTACCAATGTCCATGTCGGGCAGTCGCACCGGGCCGCAACACCGGTTGCATCGATGCCGTCGCTTCGGCACAGCGCGATCGCACGGGACACATGGAAGTCCTGGGTGATGAGCACCGCCCGATCGAGGCCGAACACATCACGCGCACGACGACAGCTGGCCTCGGTGTCCATCCCGAGCGGGTCGTCGGTGATCGCATCCGCCGCCACTCCCCGCTCCTCCAGGTATCTGCGCATCACCGCCGGCTCGTCGCCCGCCGCTGCGGACCCGTTGCCCGAATTGATGATTCGCGCCACGCGGCCGCTGCGGTACAGCTCGAGGGCGGTGTCCAGGCGGCCGCGGACGTAGTCGCCGGGCGCGCCGTCCTCGACCAGGGAGCCCAGGACGACGGCCGTGGAACCCGCCGGAACCTCATCGTCGGCCAGGGTGCGATCGAACGACGACCAGTACGTCCACGTCGCGGCGACGGTGATGACCAGCTCGACGGCCACCAGCACGGCGAGCACGAACCGTGACGAGTTTCCCAATTGGTCGACGGCGCCCACCGGCAGGACAATACTGGGTGGACGCCGTGCGATCCGCTCACGCGTCACCCCGTACCGGAGGTCGTCTCCTTGCCCTACATGCCGATCACCGAGTCCATGTTCCTCATCGCCGAGACGCGCGAGCAGCCGATGCACGTCGGCGGCCTGCAACTGTTCGTGCCCAGAGATGGCCAGTCCGCGACCGACCTGGCCGAGGAGATGTTCGCGGCCTTCCAGAACTGCACGGAGGTGCGACCGCTGTTCCGGAAGCGCCCCGCGTCGCCGGTCACCATCCTCGGAAACGTCGCCTGGTCCTTCGACGACGAGATCGATTTCGACTACCACGTGCGCCGAGCCGTGCTGCCCCGGCCGGGCCGCGTCCGGGAGCTCCTGCGGTACGTGTCCCTCAACCACGGCGCGCTGCTCGACCGATTCCGGCCGATGTGGGAACTGCACATCATCGAGGGACTCACCGACGGCCGGATCGCGGTGTACACCAAGTTCCATCACTCTCTGCTCGACGGGGTGTCGGCGCAGCGGCTTCTCGAACGGACCCTGACCCCCGATCCCGATGCACGGACCGGGATCGCACCCTGGGATCCCGCGACGGGCCGCCGACGCTCCCGTCCCGAATCGGCCGGCGGCACCGGCCTCCGCTCGCGCATCGCCGGTATCGCCGACACCGCCGCACAGGTCGCGGGCATCGCGCCGGCCGCCGCCAGAATCGCGTTGAGCGGCATCACCGATCCCAACTTCGTGGCTCCCGGTTCGGTCGCTCCGCGAACGATCCTCGACGTCGCCATCGGCAGCGCCCGCCGCTTCGCCGCTCAGCAGTGGCCGATCAGTCGGTTGCGGGCGGTTGCCAAGGAACTCGACATCACTCTGAACGACGTCATCGTCGCGATGAGTTCCGGCGCCCTGCGCTCCTACCTCATCGACCACGACGCGCTGCCCGACCAGCCACTCATCGCGGCCGTGCCGGTGTCGATGCACACCGACGACTCGACCGATGGCAACAAGGTCACCGCCATCATGGTCAACCTGGCCACCGACCAGCCCGATCCGCAGCGCCGCGTCGAGACGCTGATCGCCTCCACCCGCAAGAGCAAGGAGGTGGTTCGCGGCCTGCGCCCGCTTGCGGCCCTCGCCCTGGGCGCGGCGAACTTCGCTCCGCTCGCGTTCGCCACGATCCCCGGCGTGGTCCAGTATCTGCCGCCGCAGTTCAACATCATCATCAGCAATGTGCCCGGGCCGCGCGAGGAACTCTATTGGAACGGCGCCCGGCTCGACGGCGTCTACCCGGTGTCCATCCCGATGGAGGGACTCGCGCTCAACATCACCGTGACGAGTACCGCCCAGCACATCAACTTCGGACTCATCGGCGCCCGCAAGGAGCTACCCAGCCTGCAGCGCCTCCTCACCCACCTGGACACCGCGCTCGACGAGTTGGAGAAGATCGCCGGCATCATCCCGTGACGTCGCCGATTGCGGCGTCACACCACCTTGGGTTTCCGGCGGCCCGCCACGTTCCTCCCCCCCGGCATCAACTCGTTGCCCGACTGTGCGGTTGGAGGATGTAGCGACATCCGGGGGCGAACCGTCGGCCGGCCCGGTCAGCACGGGGTGACGGCGTCCGCGTAGCGCAACCAACTCGGCAACGCGTGGACGAACTCGTCATGGGTGACCGGCGACCCGGCTGATCGCCAGTCGACGACGTCCTTGATCTCCACCTCGTACTTGCGCCATTCGAACCAGTTGACCATCTTCAGCATCGGGTATCGGGTCGGGATGTCGGCGGCGAACACCTGCTTCCACCACGTGCTCTTCACCGCACGCTCGGATGCGCCGGCGGCCGCTCGGGCGGGGGTGTAGATGGCGGCGGTCTCCACGATCGCGACCGGGTGCCGATGCTCGACGCCGTACACCTGGTAGAAGTTCGGGACCGCACGATCGTCGCCGGCCGTGCCGGAGTAGGTGCCGTCGAGCATCTGGGTGAACTTGCCGGGCTCGGTGATCTCGTTGTCGCCCCAGGGTCGCTTGTTTCCCCAGTGGTACAAGGAGACACCCACCCAATCCACGGCGTCGTCACCCGGATAGTACGGAGAGTAGGGGTCGTCGCGCGCGGTGAGCCGCCCGTCGTGGTCGGTGTCGAGGACCGAGAAATCCGGTGTGCCACGGCGTGCCGCGTACTTCCCGCCGAGGAACGGGTAGCCGCCGCCGTAGTTGGGAGCCCACATCATCGCCGTCCCAGGGGCCTTCGCATGGACCATCGCGGCGACGCGCCGAAACGTGTTGACGTACTTGGTCGGCTGCTGACCCCAGGAGTACCAGGTGCCGTTCATCTCATGGGCGAACCGAACGATGACGGGCACTCCGGCCTCGTTGATGCGCCGCAGATCGTCGCCGAGTCGCCCGATCACACCGTCGTCGATGGAGTCGAGCCCGGCGTGTGCCTCCAGAGTCAGCACCATGATCCCGGCGTCGGCCTTCACCTGGTCTGCCGCAGCAACGGTATGCGCCCAGGTCGCATTGTCATATGGGATGTCCGAGAACTGAACGGCCACAGCGGGAGCGTGCCCCAACGCCGATCGATACTCACCCAGGGACTCGGCATGCCAATCCAGGTTCACCCCGAACAACACTCCGTCGCGGGGAACCACCCGCGACGCGTCGACGACCGCACACGCGGGCGTCGGCGCCGGCAGGTAGTGGTGGAAGAGTGCGCCGGCGGTGCCCACACCGACCAGCATCGCGATCACCGGTACGAGCACCGATGGCCGCTTCCGCCGCCGCCGCGACCACCTCGCGGCGAACCCGTCGGTCACTTGCTCTCGCACAGTTGGACTTTCGATCAGGGGACTGGGCATGTCACACTCTCTCCACAGGGCGGACCGGACGAAACGAGATGCGATGACGATTCACCAGCAGACGCCGCAGCGACGGACGACGTCCATGGTCGCCGTGGCGCTCGCCGCGGTCGTGGCGCTCGCCGCATGCGGGTCGTCGACGGACGAGAACGCTCAGCATCCGCTGCAGTGGGGCGCCTACCTCCCGGATCTCAACGGGACCGATGTCGCCTCGGACGCGGGTGTGGTCGGAGTGGCGACCCTCGCCGACCGGTCGCTCGACCTGATCCTGACGTTCGTAGCGCTGAAAGATCCAGTGCCCCGCAATGACCTGCAGCGGATCAGCGCCTCCGGCGCGACCCCGGTGGTGACCATCGAGCCCTGGGAACCCGCAGCCGGAGCCGACCAACCCGACTACCGGCTGTCTGAGATCTCCTCCGGCACATTCGATGACGATCTCCGACGATGGGGACGGGACCTGGGCAGCTGGGGCCATCCGGTCCTGATCCGGTTCGCGCACGAGATGAACGGCACGTGGTATCCCTGGGGCATCGACGTCAACGGCAATTCCGCCGAGGACTACCGGGCGGCATGGCAGCACGTCTATCGGACCGTCAAATCCGCCGGCGCGCAGAATGCCTCGTTCGTCTGGACGCCGATGGCGGCCGTCCCCGGGATCGCTGGCTTCGAATCCGCCTATCCCGGTTCGGAATACGTCGACCGGTTCGGGATCGACGGATACAATTGGGGAGACGACGGAACGCACGGCTGGGCGTCGCCCGACTATATCTTCGCCGACAGCCTCCGACGGCTGCGGGCACTCGACGACACCAAGCCGATCCTGATCGCGGAGGTGGGGTCGGCCGACGATCCCGACCCGAATCGCAAGGCGGACTGGGTCACTCAATTCATCTCCCTGGCAACCCATGCCCCGGAGGTCGAGGGATTCGTCTGGTTCCAGGCCAACAAGGAACGGGATTGGCGATTCAACTCGAACCCCGAGAGCGCGAATGCCTTCCGATCAGGACTTGCCGCAGTACCCGGCGTCTGACCGGTGCTCGACGGGTCGCCGCGCGCGTGATCGCTCGCTGCCGGTCGACGTGGATGGTCAACACCTTGTCCAGGTCGAGCGCGGTGAGTGCATCGGCCAGTGCAGGTGAGTACCCGTAGGCGCGCAGGTCTCCCCCACTGCTGCGTGCTGCGCGGATCGCTTGCAGCACATCGGCGACACCCGACGGCGTTATCGTCGTCAACTCCGTCACGTCGAGCAGGATCAGCCGCGCGCCGCGTCCGCAGGCATCTGTGACGTGGCGGTGCAGCCCGGTGAAGACGTCCACCTCACCGACGAGTGCGATGTCGTGGGTGGACTGATCGGCGAAGACACCCTCGGCGAGCGTGGCGATCATGGTTGTTCTCCTATGGCGTTGAAATCAGATGGTTTTGGCACTTCTTGCAAGCGGTTCACGATGTCACTCGGCGGGCTCGATCATCGAGTCGTGACGGTCGCATGACTCACTTCCGGCTCGAATTCGGCCGGCTCCGCGTCCTCGCTCGGGCGGTAATGGGCCGCCCGGATCACCGCGACGAGTAGCAGGAGGTCGAGCAGAACCCACCCGAAGGACAGGAACGTGGGGAACGTGTCGGCACTGCCGCCCGACCACCGCAGCAGCCCGACACCACACGCGACCACCAACGCGATCATCGCGGTGATCTGGATCGCGATGGGTCGATAGTCGACACGCGCCTCGGCACGCACCTTCGGGGTGACCGAGAACGTGATGTGGCGGCGCAGGAACACCGCCGCGGCCGCGGACAGGGTGGCCGCGATCCAGGTGGGGAACAGCGCGAACGAGATCTGCTGCCCTCGCCACAGGCCCCGCGACCGATGCCCGGCGATGAGGAAGAGCAACTGGCAGGCGACGAAGAACGGGATGAACCGCGCGAAGAAGTCCAGGGGCAGCGCCTCCATCGGGAACACCCCGGTGCATAGGAAGATGATCGGAGCGACGATGTACACCACCGCGGCGAATCCGTTGAGATAGGACGTCATCGTGGCGAGGTACATCAGTCGCTGCGCGAGGGTCAGGCCCGGCTGGAACAGCGGGTTGTTGGCGAAGAAGACCTGCATCGAGCCCGTGGCCCAGCGCTGTCGCTGGACCAACATCGTCCGCAGATCATCAGGTGCCAGGCCCTCGACGAGGACCTCGTGGTGGTAGACGCTCTCCCACCCCATCGCGTGCAGGTGCATGGCCGTGGCCATGTCCTCGGTGACGCTGGCCGTGTTGATCGGCTGGATCGCCAGGGCCTGATCGATTCGGGTCACCTCGACCGCGGTGGCCAGCGCCTTCATGTCGTCGACCACCTCGTCGGGCAGCCACGGGTTGGTCTCCAGGACCTCATGGACCCGCATCTGGAGTTCGAAGGCGACCTCACCGGCGGGATGGCCGCGACGCAACATGCCCTGCGCCAGCCGCACCGCCGTGTGGGCGTCTTCGAGCGGTCGGCGCAGCGGCGACTGCGGACCGGCGTCGTTGATCATGTCCTCGAGGCGGGCCCGGTGCTCGCGCACCGCCCGGCGACCGTGTTGGTCCACGCCGCGTGAGTACGCCTTGAGACCGAGCGCCATCAGCGCCTCGCGCCGCAGTACCGCATTCGATCCACAGAAGAACGCCGCTCCCCACCCGTCTTTGCCCTGCTGAATCGGGCCGTAGAAGAGTTCGGCCTGGCTTCCGAGCGGATCGGCGTCCGGGACGTTCCAGAAATACTGCGGAGTCTGGACGAATGCGACCGCGTCGTCGGCGAAGTAGCCGAGGACCTTGTCGAGGAATTCGGGTGTGGGAACCTGGTCGGCGTCGAGGATGGCGACGAACTCACCCTGCGTCCGGAACAGCGCGTTGTTGATGTTGCCGGCCTTGGCGAACCGTTGGCGCCCCGCCCACTCCTCGCCCCGGGTGATGTATCCGACGCCGAGCTCATGCGCGGCGAGGCGGAACTCCTCGCGGTCGCCGTCGTCGAGGATCCACGTGGAATGCGGGTGATACATGTCACGGGCGGCGACCGCGGTTGCCGTGACGAGTTCGAGGGGCTCGTTGTAGGTGGTGATGAAGACGTCGACCGTGACGCCAGGTGGCGCCGGCGGCGGAGAATCACGACGCCGCGCATTCCACACCAGAAAAGAGAACAACACCGATTCGGACAAACTGTACGTTTCGGCAATGGCCAATGGAACGGCGATCCACCACGCATTCCACGCAATCGTTTCGCTCCATCGCCAGAATATGTAGGCGAAACCGAAGGAAACGACAAGAATGGCGATTATCCGGACGACGAAGAGACGTGTAGCACCCAAGGCAGCCTCCCAGCGGGTACTGATTGAGCGGGGGTTCACTGCCTGCGTCGCAGTTCAACGCCAATGTTGGGGCCTGGGGTGTCGGTCCGCAAATTTTCGCTTTGCGAACCAAAAGAAGAATCTGAAGTCAGTTTTCCATCGGGCGTCCCGACGGTCGCGAATATGTCGGACGCGTTACCACGAGACGCCTTTCGGTGGTTTTCATCCATCAAATGATCGACACCGAAACAGACGCGCGATCTCGCAGATCACATAAACCAAATGAAGGTGATGCTGCGCACATCGGTGGCGCAGACACGCTACCTGACTGGCGAGTAAGTTACTCGTGGGTACGATGCGGGTTGACCACTCTGCGGGACCGAGCATTAGTTAGGCAATCCTTGGCAGCGGTATCCGCTGCCGAGGAACTACGGTTACCTGTAGTACACGTCGGCCCACGTGCGCTCAACCCTGCGCAAATGGGTCGGCGACGATCTAGAGAGGGGCCGTGACGCCGTGAATGCCACGACGATCACCATCGGCACACTAGCCGCTGTAATCAGTCTCTTCTGTTGGGCTCTGTTCCTGCGTGGCGTATGGACGATGGTCCGTTCCATCGCGCAGGGGCAGCGCGTCGACAGTTCCCGCTTCTGGCCGTTCTTCCCGCGCCTGTGGACGATGATCAAGGAATTCATCGCGCACACGCGGATGGTGAAGTTCCGCACGGTCGGCTGGGCCCACTGGCTGGTGATGGTCGGCTTCCTGGCCGGCTTCATCCTCTGGTTCGAGGCATACGGACAGATCTTCGACCCCGACTTCCACTGGCCGGTCATCGGCGCGTGGAACGTCTACATCTTCGCCGACGAACTCCTCGGTCTCGGCACGGTCATCGGCATCCTCGTCCTGATGGTGATCCGCCAGCTGAATCACCCGCGCGTTCCCGAACGGCTGTCCCGGTTCAGCGGCTCACGCTTCGGGGCCGCCTACTTCGTCGAGTGGGTCGTCCTGCTCGAGGGTCTGGGCATGATCTTCGTCAAGACGTTCAAGATCTCTTCGGGTCTCGAGGACCCACCGGTCTGGACGTCGTTCTTCACCCACTACTTCGCCATGCTGTTCGACGGGTCATCGGAGTACTGGGTGACCGCCGCCGCGGTGATCAAGCTGATGAGCGGCATGGTCTGGTTGGCCGTGGTCGGCCTGAACATCGACTGGGGCGTGGCGTGGCACCGGTTCGCGGCGTTCTTCAACATCTACTTCAAGCGTGAGCAGGACGGTGGCGTCGCGCTCGGCGCCGCCAAGCCGATGATGAGCAACGGCGTTGTCCTGGACATGGAGACCGCCGACCCGGATGTCGACGCGTTCGGCGCCGGCAAGGCCGAGGACTTCTCCTGGAAGGGCTGGCTGGACTTCACCACCTGTACCGAGTGTGGGCGTTGCCAGAGCCAGTGCCCCGCGTGGAACACCGGCAAGCCATTGTCGCCGAAGCTGCTGATCATGTCGCTGCGCGATCACGCGCAGGCCAAGGCGCCCTACCTGATGGCCGGCGGCCGCAAGGACATGGGTGGGGACGAGATCGGGCTGGTCGACGCCGACGGCAACCCGGACGAGGCCAAGCTCGCCAAGATCCCCGAGTCCGCGCGTGCCGAGGCGGCCCGCAAGCTCGTCGGGGAGAGCAAGGGCGCCCTCGACGGCGCCACGCCCGTCGACGGCGAGTTCGATCCCGACGCGCTCGGGGCGGTCATCGACACCGAGACCCTGTGGAGCTGCACGACCTGCGGTGCGTGCGTCGAGCAGTGCCCCGTCGACATCGAACACGTCGACCACATCATCGACATGCGTCGCTACCAGGTGCTGATCGAGTCGGACTTCCCGACCGAGCTCGCCGGCATGTTCAAGAACCTGGAGAACAAGGGCAACCCCTGGGGACAGAACGCGTCGGCCCGCACCAACTGGATCGACGAGATGGACATCGACATCCCGGTGTTCGGCAAGGACGTCGAGACGTTCGAGGGCTTCGAGTACCTGTTCTGGGTCGGCTGTGCGGGTGCCTACGAGGATCGCGCGAAGAAGACCACCAAGGCTGTCGCCGAGTTGCTCGACATCGCCGCGGTGAACTTCCTCGTTCTCGGTGAGGGCGAGACCTGTACCGGCGACTCGGCTCGCCGCGCCGGTAACGAGTTTCTGTTCCAGATGCTTGCGCAGCAGAACATCGAGATGCTCGGCGAGGTGTTTTCCACGGCACCGAGCCAGCGCAAGAAGATCGTCGTCACCTGTGCACACTGCTTCAACGCGCTGGGCAACGAGTACCCGCAGCTGGGCGCGAAGTACGAGGTCGTCCACCACACGCAGCTGCTCAACCGGCTGGTCCGGGAGAAGCGCCTGGTTCCGGTCGCGCCGCTCGGCGAGGGTGTCACCTACCACGACCCGTGCTACCTGGGCCGGCACAACAAGGTCTACGACGCGCCGCGTGAGTTGATGGGCGCATCCGGATCTCAGCTGACCGAGATGCCTCGTCACGGCGAGCGGTCCATGTGCTGTGGCGCCGGCGGTGCGCGCATGTGGATGGAAGAGCAGATCGGTAAACGCATCAACCTCGACCGGGTCGACGAAGCGCTCGACACTCTCGGGTCACCCAACGGCGATGCGCCGAAGAAGGTCGCGACGGGTTGTCCGTTCTGCCGCGTGATGCTCACCGACGGCGTGACCGCGCGGACCAGCGGCACCGAGAGCGAGGGCAAGATCGAGGTCGTCGACGTCGCGCAGCTGCTGCTCGAGTCGGTGACGCGCGGTGCTCCCCAGGTCCAGCGCGGGGGACGCTATCTCGGACCGGCGTCGGTGCCGACGTCCGCCGAGCCCGAACCGGCCGAAGCGACGGAACCCGAGCCCGCGGCGGCTGCCACGGCGGCGGCCACCGCAACCGCTACCGAGGCCAAGCCGAAGCCGAAGGTCGGGCTGGGCATGAAGGGCGGCAAGAAGCCCGGCACCACGGCCAAGACCGAAGCTCCGGCCGCACCGGCCGAGAAGCCCGCCGAGGCCACTCCCGAAGCAGCACCGGCAGAGAAGAAGCCTGCCGCCAAGGGATTCGGCATGGGCAGCAAGGCCAAGAAGCCGGGCGCGGCGAAGACCGAAGCCGCGCCGGCCGAGGGCGGATCGGCCGCACCGGCGCCCGCCGAGACCGAATCCTCGCCGGCCGTCGAATCCGCAGCAGCGGAGAAGAAGCCCGCTGCCAAGGGATTCGGCATGGGCAAGGCCAAGCGCCCCGGCGCCGCCACGTCCAATGCAGCGGCACCCGAGGCCGGGGTCACCGCACCGGCGGAGAACAAGGTCGCCGAAACGGAGTCCGCTCCGGAGGCCGCCCCGACCGCCGACACCGAATCCGCCCCCGCCGTAGCAGCGACCGAGGCCAAGGCCGGCAAGGCCAAGGGATTCGGCATGGCCGCGGGCAAGAAGCGGCCGGGCGCTGCGAAGGCACCTGCCGCGTCGGCGGCCCCGGCGAGCTCAGCACCGCCTGCGTCCGCACCGCCTGCGGCAGCTGCGCCGGCCGAGCCAGAAGCCGCGCCGGCCGAGCCCGCTGCGGCGGCGAGCGAGCCGTCTGCGGCGGCGGTCACCGAGGAGAAGCCCGCGAAGGCCAAGGGATTCGGCATGGCGGCCGGCAAGAAGCGGCCGGGTGGCATCGGTAAGTCGGCTCCGGCCGCTCCCGCGCCGGAACCGGAGCCGGTGAGCGAGCCGGAGCAGGTGTCGAGCGAGCCCGAAAGTGCGTCGAGCGAGCCCGCTTCCACGCCGAGTGAACCCGCGCACGCGTCGAGCGAGTCCGAAACCTCAGCGCCCGCAGAGGAACCGGCATCCTCACCCAACGGCTCACCGGATCGCACCATCAGCGAGACCGGCGCGTCGAAGGCCAAGGGATTCGGCATCGCCGCCGGGAAGAAGCGGCCCGGCCACCGCTGACCGGCAACCGTCACGTCGACCGCGCTCCGACCGGGGCGCGGTCGACGTCTATCCGGGCGTCCTCGACACGATCGGTGGACACGAAGGCCGGGGGCGAAAAACCTGTTTGTGCAGTGCTGTCACAATTGAACTCGTGAGTAGACCGCATGTATCGCACCTGAACCAGAACCTCAAGCCACTCGAGCAGTCCCAGAAGCTGCAGAACGTGTGCTACGAGATCAGGGGACCGGTGCACGCGCATGCGGCACGCCTGGAGTCCGAGGGTCACCGGATCCTCAAGCTCAACATCGGCAATCCGGCGCTCTTCGGGTTCGAGGCACCCGACGTGATCATGCGCGACATGATCCACGCATTGCCTTATTCCCAGGGCTATTCGGAGTCCGCGGGTGTGCTGTCGGCCCGCCGTGCCGTGGTGACCCGCTATGAGCTGATCCCCGACTTCCCCTACTTCGACGTCGACGACGTGATCCTCGGCAACGGCGTGTCCGAGCTGATCACGATGACGATGCAAGCGCTGCTCAACGACGGCGACGAGGTGCTGATCCCGGCCCCCGACTACCCGCTGTGGACGGCCATGACATCGCTGTCCGGTGGACGTCCCGTGCACTACCGGTGCGACGAGGAAAACGGCTGGAACCCCGACGTCGACGACATCGCGTCGAAGATCACCGACCGCACCAAGGCGATCGTCATCATCAACCCCAACAACCCGACCGGCGCGGTCTACTCCCGCGAGGTGCTCGAACAACTCGTCGACCTCGCCCGGCGGCACTCACTGCTGATCATGGCCGACGAGATCTACGACAAGATCCTCTACGACGACGCCGAGCACATCAACGTCGCATCGCTGGCGCCGGATCTGCTCTGCCTGACGTTCAACGGGCTGTCGAAGGCCTATCGGGTCTGCGGTTACCGCGCCGGCTGGCTCGTGCTGACCGGACCCAAGGATCATGCCAAGGGATTCATCGAAGGCCTCGGCATACTGGCCTCGACGCGATTGTGTTCCAACGTGCCCGGCCAGCATGCGATCCAGGTGGCACTCGGTGGCTATCAGAGCATCGACGCCCTCGTCGCGCCCGGTGGCCGCCTCTTCGAGCAGCGCAACGTCACGTGGGAGAAGATCAATCAAATCCCCGGCGTCAGCTGCGTGAAACCGATGGGAGCGTTGTACGCCTTTCCCCGCCTGGACCCGAATGTGCACGAGATCCACAACGACGAACTCTTCGTCCAGGATCTACTGCTGCAGGAGAAGATCCTGGTGGTGCAGGGCACCGGGTTCAACCTCACCGACCACAATCATTTCCGGATCGTCACGCTGCCCTGGTCTCGCGATCTGGGCGAGGCGATCGAACGCATCGGCAACTTCCTGTCGTCCTACCGGCAGTGATCCGCGCCGGGGTCGGCACTGATCGCCTCAGAGGTCGATGACCAGCTTGTCGCCGGATGCGCGTGACACGCATGGCAGCATGTAGCCGTCGCCGCGTTCGTGATCGGTCAACACCGTATCGGCGTGCTCGATGTCGCCGTCGACCACACGCAGCTTGCAGGTCCCACAGAATCCCTGCCGGCACGAGTAGGTGATCGACGGCATGGCCCGTTCCAGGGCGGCGAGCATCGACTCGTCGCCCGACACGGCCACGCTGCGTTCGTCCGAGCCGATCGTCACGGTGAACTCGCGACCACCGCTGCGCGGCAGGCTGAATCGTTCGAAATGCAGCTCGCCGCAGCGTGCCGACATCTCCGGCTCGGCCAGCAGCGTGTCGGTCAGCGCGGTCGGCCCGCAACAGTAGAGCGCGGTGTCGGTGCCGACGCCGTCGAGAAGTTCCGCGGGGGTGGGCACGCCGCGCTCGTCGTCGGTGCGGACCACCACGCGATCGCCGTAGTGTGCGAGGCGGTCCAGGAAGGCCAGCGAGTCACGGGTGCGTCCGACGTAGGTCAGCGACCACCGCACCCCATGGCGTTCGGCGGTCTCGATCATCGGGAGGATCGGCGTGATGCCGATACCGCCGGCGATGAAGTGCAGTGACGACGCGGTGGACCCGTGCCCGGGCAACGCCAGCGGAAATGCGTTGCTGGGGCGGGTGATGCGCACATGATCGCCGACGTCCAGCCCGTGCACCTCGGCCGACGCACCGTTCTCCGACAGACGACGCACGGCGATCCGGTAGTGCGCGGTGTCGGACAGACTGCCGCACAGCGAGTACTCGCGGACCCGGCCGGACGGCAGGAGTACGCGGATGTGCGCGCCGGCGGACCAGTGCGGCAGTGGGTCGCCGGACCGTGATCGCAACGCCACCTCGACGACGCTGCCGTCGTCAGCGACCTCGGTTCGTGCGGCCACCTCGACGTCGAGCCTCGACGGGCCCGTCTCGCGGGTCTGGTAGCGATAGGTCTGCTCCCACAACCGCATCCACGCGCCGACCAACCACCGGGTGGACACCATCGCGTAGTCGGCGCGGGCGTGTCCGTAGAGATGACCCGGCGTCGTCGGCGTCGTCGACTGTCGGCCGAACCTCACGCCGCCGCCCGGGCAGCCGGCGACGAGGCCAGGAATGCGACCGCCTGGGCCGTCGAACCGATGTCCTCGGGTCGATAGCCGGGGCGCAGGTAGGCCAGCAACGTCGAGCCGAAGTGACGTGCTCCCGGCAACAGCCCGACCCGGGAATCGGCCAGCCCCATCCGCCACAGCTTGATCTCCGAGGTCGGCGCATCCGGATCGTGGTGATTGATGTAGTGGGTGCCGCGCACGAGGATCGACATGAGCAGCGGGAAGGCCACCGCCATCGCCCACACCCGGCGGAGATAGCTGTCACCGAAATAGGTCGCGACGTCGTGCGCAACCGACCGGTGCTCGACTTCTTCGGCCCCATGCCATCGGTACAGCTCGCAGAGTTCGGGGGCCGCGCCGGCCTCGTCCCACTCGCTGTTCAGGGCGAAGTCGCCGAAGACCGCGGTGAAGTGCTCGACGGCCGCGATGATCCAGAGCCGGGCGATCAGGCGCTTGCGACGCCGCCGGTCCGACAGCCCCGGACGGGGTCCGAGCACGATACGGAAGACCCACTCCATCTGTTCCTGGAATGGCGTGGCATCGATGCCGTGCTCCCGCAGGAATCCCGACTGCAGGTCGTCGTGGACATGCGCGTGTTTCGCCTCTTGCCCGATGAAGCCGCGCATCTGCTCGCGCAATTCGTCGTCGTCGACGTACTCGAGGGCTTCACCGAAGGCTTTGACGAACCATCGCTCACCCTCGGGAAGCAGCATGTTGAGGGAGCTGATGAAGTTCGACGCGACGGGATGTCCGGGGATCCAGTGCAACGGGATCCCGCGTAAGTCGAAGGTGACATTACGCGGCCTGATCGCCACGGGGCCGGGATCGCCCGCGCGGTTGGGGTCGGACATCGCTGGTGTTCTCCACTACTGCATTAGCGCTGTTGCATTACCGCTGACGCGCGACCCCCGACGCACTGACTCTCAACGCTTCAACTCGTTCATCTACATTGCCCGTATACGCATATCACCCGAAGCTGGGAACTCGGGCATCAATCGATTCGGAGGAGACCGATCCGAGACGCATCGGTGCGCTGACCGTCACCTCGTCCTGGCCCCGTGAACAGCACCGACGGGCGCCGGAGCGGACAATGGCGGCCGCCACACACCAGCTTCGTTGTAATACAAATCACACATGGCCTGGGGAGGACCGAGAGTGAGCGACTGGCACCGACAGATCATCGACGGCAACGGGGTGCGTCTGGCCGTCTTCGCGGCGACCTCACCGCGCGCCGAGCCCACGACCGACGATGACCAGGTCGGCAACCGACGCCCGACCGTGCTGCTGGTGCACGGCTGGCCCGACACCCACCACCTGTGGACCCACGTCGCCCCGATCCTCGCCGAACACTTCGACGTCTACGCCTACGACACCCGCGGCTACGGGGAGAGCGACCGCCCCGGCCACGTGGAGGCCTATCGCCTCGATCACCTCGCGGCGGACCTGCGTGCGGTCGCCGACGCCGTCAGCCCGGATCATCCCGTGCACGTCGTGGCGCACGACTGGGGGTCGGTCCAGTCGTGGGAGGCGGTGACGACGCCCGGCATCGCAGACCGGATCGCGTCGTTCGTCTCGGTGTCCGGGCCGAATCTCGACTACCTGGACGAGTGGTTCACCGAGCGTCGCCGCCGACCCACCCCCCGCAGCCTGCGCGACCTGACCGCGCAGCAGCTCTGCTCCCTGTACGCGCGGCTGTTCAAGATCCCGGGACTGTCCGACGTGCTGGTCGGCGTTGCGCTCTCGCCGCGACGATGGCGATGGTTCGTCGGCCGTACCGAAGGCGTCAACCGCGACCAGATCGTCCTCGGCCCGACGTTTCGTCGCGATGCGGTGTCGGGGCTGCGGTACTACCGCGCCAACCTGAGCCGACGTCGGCGGCCGCCACACCCCCGTCCGACGTCGGTGCCCGTGCTGGAACTCGTCAACACACGCGACGTCGCGCTGCGACCGGCGATCTTCGTGAACACGCGGCGGCACGCGGCGAAGCTGTGGCGCCGGCAGACCCCGACAGGTCACTGGTTGCCGTACGCGCATCCCGACCATCTGGCGCAGTGTGCCCGCGAGTTCATCGAGCTGCACGAGCACGGCAACGCCGCCCGGCCGGACACGGTCGGCCGGGCGCGCCTCGTCGGCGGCCCGACGCCGGTGACCGGGCACCTGGCCGTGGTGACCGGCGCGGGCAGCGGCATCGGCCGCGAGACCGCGTACACGCTGGCCGAACTGGGCTGCGAGATCGTCGCCGCCGACATCGATGCCGCGGCCGCGGACGAGACGGCGCGGCATTGTCGTGCAGCCGGCGCGCGGGCGACCGGATATCGCGTGGACGTGTCGGACGTCGGCGCGGTCACCGACTTCGCCGAGCAGGTGAAGACCACGCACGGGGTGGCCGACATCGTGATCAACAACGCCGGGATCGGCCTGGGCGGCGATGCGCTGGAGGCCACCGACGAGCAGGTCGATCATCTGCTGGACGTGAACCTGCGTGGTGTCATCTCGGGCAGTCGCGCCTTCGGACGCCAGATGGTGGACCGCGGCGTGGGCGGCCACATCGTGAACGTGGCGTCGGCGGCGGCGTTCACCCCGCAGCGCGGACTCGGTATCTACTCGGCCTCGAAGGCCGGGGTGCTGCTGTTCTCCGAGTCCCTGCGGGCGGAGTTGGCCGAGCACCGGATCGGGGTGACCGCGATCTGTCCCGGGATCGTGGACACCAACATCGTCAGCACTTCCCCGATCGCGGGTCTGGCTCCCGAGGCCGAGGCCGCCGAACAGGAACGACTCGATCGCCTGTACCGCCGACGAGGATTCACCCCCGACAAGGTGGCCCGCGACATCGTGCGGGCCCTGGTGGCCAACCGGGCGGTCGTCCCGGTGACCCCCGAGGCCAAGATCGGCTACCGCATCTACCGGTTCACCCCCTGGGTGTCCCGGCTCGGTGCGCGCCGCAGGATCGTCCGGCCGCCGACATCCCAGGGCGGGTAGGTCCACGCCCGACCGCCCTGGGTTATCCGCATGTCAGCCGGCGGCGGAGGTAACCTCCGCCTCGAACGCGGGATCGGCGTCGGGGTCGGGAGCCGCGCTGCGGCCGCCGCTCGCTCCCCGCAACAGATATGCCGCGGCGATCGCAGCGGCCGCGGTGACCGCGACCGCGACCCAGACCGCACTGTGCAGGCCGTCGACGAACACGTCCTGTACGGCGACGCGGACCTGCTCGCTCACGAACGCGGGTGCGCGGTGGGCCACCTCGACCCCCGACATGACCGATTCCTCGGCGATGCCGGTCACCGTCCGCGGTAGCCCGATGGCCGCGAGCCGGTCGCCGACTCCCGAGGTGTAGACCGAGGTCAGCACGGAACCCAGCACCGCGACACCCAGGGTGCCGCCGATCTCGCGGGTCGTGTCGTTGACCGCCGAACCCGCGCCGGCCTGCTCGGGTTCCAGTGCGTCCATGATCACCTGGGTGCACGGACCCGAGATGAATGCCAGGCCCATCGCCATCAGGGACATCGACCAGACGATGAGTTCCCAATAACCCGACGATCGCGAGGACACCTCGACGAGTGCGAACCCACCCGACATCAGCAGGGCACCGACGACCGCGACCATCCGCGGACCGAACCGATGCGAGCACGCCATGGCGATCGGCGAGAACACCGCCATCACGATCGCGAAGGGCAGGGTCCGCAGACCGGCCTCGAACGGCCCGTAACCCTTGACCGCCTGGAAGAACTGGGTGATGAGGAAGATGAAGCCGAACAGCGCGAAGAATGCCACGCTGATCATGCCGGCCGCGGTGGCGAAATGCCGGTTGGCGAACAGTCGGATGTTGAGGATCGGGTGCTCGACGGTCAGCTCACGCCACGCGAACAATCCCAACCCGATCGCGGCGATGACGAGTCCACCGATGGTGCGGGGATCTGCCCACCCGAAGTTCGGGCCCTCGATCACCGAGTAGGTGAGCAACCCGAGGCCGACGATGGACAACAGCAGGCCGACGGCGTCGAACCGCGACACCCGCTCCGGACGTGTGCCGGGCACCACCAGCACGATCGCGACCACCGCCATCGCCGCCACCGGGAGGTTCACCCAGAACACCGAGGCCCACGAATAGTGTTCGAGCAGCCACCCGCCGAGCACGGGACCGATGGCGACCGCGATGCCCGACGTCGCGGCCCAGACCCCGACCGCGGCGGCGCGCTGCCTGGGTTCGACGAAGATCGAGATGATGATCGCCAGGGTCGCCGGAAAGACCAGTGCCGCGAACAGCCCCAGACCGCCGCGGGCCGCGATCAACTGGCCCAGGGTCTGCGACGATGCGGCCAGCGCGGAGACCGCCGCGAAGCCGGCGATGCCGGTCAGCAGCATCCGTCGATGGCCGAACCGGTCGCCCAGATATCCGCCGGTCAGCAACAGCCCGGCGAACACCAGGGTGTACGCGTCAACGATCCATTGGAGGCCGGAGATCCCGGCATCGAGGTCGCGAGCCATGGTCGGCAGCGCGACGTTGACGATCGTGTTGTCGACCATCACGAGTAATTCCGCAAAGCACAGGGCCGCCAGGGCGAGCCAACGAGTTCTCATGACCTTCTCCTCATGAAGTGGATTGGAACGTCGTCACACCGTTGTAGTACGTTGTTCTAATCTAGTAGAACGCCGTCCTAGTACACTTGTCAACATGTCGCCAGTGAAGAATCCCCGGACACCCGCCACCGAGGTCCGCGCAAACCTCATCTCCGCAGGTCGACGGTTGCTCGAACGCGAGGGCGAAGCCGCGTTGACCGTGCGTGCGGTGGCCACCGAGGCAGGGGTCGCCCCGATGGGCGTCTACAACCATTTCGACGGCAAGGACGGGCTACTCAACGCGGTGGTCACCGACGGTTTCCGCGAGTTCGCCACGCGCGTGGCGGCCACCGATTCCGATGCCTCGGTGCGACTGACCACCAGCGGGCGCAACTACCGGGCGTTCGCGCTGGCCAACCCGACCCTGTACGAACTCATGTTCTCCACGGAGTGCCACCCCGACGACGAGGTGGCCGCCGACGCTTTCCTGGTCCTCGCCGACATCATCCGGTACGGGCAGGCCGCCGGTGTGATCATGGACGGCGACGCCCTGGAACTGGCCGCCCAGGTCTGGGCGTGTGTGCACGGCGCGGTGAGCCTGGAGTTGACGTCAGCGCATCCCCCGTTCGTCGATCCGGCCGCCAACTTCGAGAAATTGCTGACCCTGGTCGCCCGGGGAATCGCAGCCTGATCCGGCGGGCAGGCCCTTCGTGACGCTCGCGAGCTCGCTCCTCAGGGAGCGAGGGACTCGCGAGCTCGCTCCTCAGGGAGCGAGGGACTCGCGAGCTCGCTCCTCAGGGAGCGAGGGACTCGCGAGCTCGCTCCTCAGGGAGCGAGGGACTCGCAAGCTCGCTCCTCAGGCAGCGGGTTTCCGCAGGCCGGAGGTAACCCCCGATCCCTGAGGAGCCTCCGAGCCTGCGAGGAAGCGTCACGAAGGGCGATGCCACCGAACAACCCACGTGAGCCCCCGGTTCCCAAAGGTGCGGACAATCGATCGGCATCCGGGAGCCGATCCGATGAGCGCCGACCATCTGGGAGAATGTCGCGGTGACCGAATACCGGATCGACGATCTCGCGCGCGCCGCCGGCACCACCACCCGAAATGTGCGTGGTTACCAGGACCGCGGGCTGCTGCCCCGACCGCTCCGTCGGGGCCGTATCGCGATCTACACCGACTCGCACCTCGCACGCCTCAAGGTGATCAACGACCTGCTCAAACGCGGCTTCACCATTCGGCACATCGGCGAGTTCTTCTCCGGCCTGCAGCGTGGCGAGAACCTCGCCGAGGTACTCGGCCTCGAAGAGGTCGTGTCCGAGCCGTGGTCTACGGCGACGTCGACGGTGGTGTCCGCCGAAGACCTCAAGGAACTGCTCAACTCGGGGAACCCGGCCCACTTCGAGCGGTTGGCCGAATACGGGTTGATCGAGCCGCAGGGCAGCGACGCCCATCCCGACCGCTACACCATCCTCGACCAGGAGACCGTCTCCGCGTACGGACGACTGGTACGACTGGGGCTACCGCTGAGCGGCATCCTCGAGGTTCACGGGCGCCTCGATAGGGAAATGGCCGCGGTCGCCGAGATCGTGATCTCGGCCGGACGGCGAGCGGTCACCGAGGGTCACGAGGACGGCTGGCTCCCCCAGAGCACGGCCGAATCCGAATGGGCGACAGAACTTCTCAGTGAATTACGCAGGGCTGGTTCGGTTTCGGCGCACAATGCGCTCGATCGCGCACTCGACCGCGACCTGTCCCGGCAGCTCAGTGAGTACCTGGTCCGGGCACGACAGTCGGTCGCCGAGTCCCACCATCCCGCGAATCAGTGAGCACGACAACGGGTTCGACCCACTAGAACGGCAGCACGATGGGCGGCAGGCCCGGGATCGGATTGGGGATGACCCGCGGAGGCGGCAGCGCGGGCGGAGCCGGCACGGGGGGCAGCGCCGGTGCGGGCGCAGGTGCGGGCTGACGACTCTGCGGCCGTTGCCGCGCCGGTGGGGAGCCTGTCGAGCCCGAGCCTGAGCCCGAATCCGACGTCGATGCCGATTCCGGCGGTGGCGGCGGCGGGACGTACCGCACCGCGGGAAGCCGCGCCACCGCGAGATCCGCGGGATCGGCGTAGGTGGGAGCCACCGCAGACGCCGACGAGGTGCCGTCGGCGAGAGCGGGCGGAGCATCGCTGTCCTCCCGCGGCCCGATCAACGCGATGGATGCCGCGGTGACGATCCCGATGATCGCGCACATCACGACGATGCCGACGAGCAGCCGCGGCGCGGCATCGTGTTGCCCCCAGCCGGGCGACTGATCCGTCGACAATGCCGCGATCGGGATCGGCAACGGGCCATCCGCCGGGATCGGATCATCGTCGGGCCAGTCCAGCAACAGGCCGACACGTGGGATCGGCGCGGTGATCGCGTCATCCGCGGAGTCGGTCTCGGCGTCAGGGGACCCGAAAGATCCCGGCGCGCCTTCCGACTCCCGGCTCGGTGCAGGCAGACTCGGTGACACGGCACTCGGATCGGCCCGGCCCGGGTCCGAGCCGTGCGGCCCCGCCGGGACATCATCCGATCGGCGTCCGGACGTCGGCGCCATCGTCCTGCGACCAATCCGGTTCGCGTGCGCTCGGTCTGCCCCTCGCGCGCCCGGGGGTTCGACGGTCACCACGGGTGCGGCCAGACGCTGACCGAGCATCGCGGGCAGCCCGGGCCAGGCGTCATGGCCGGGTGCGAGGACCACCGAGCTGACCTGGGACGGCGCCTCGTTCGCCGCCTCCAGACACAATCGGGCCATCTCGGTGGCCCGGATCGCGGTCGCGTCGGCGAGGTCGCTGCGGCCGACTCGGAAGAATCGCACGTGGCCCCTGCCGACCATGAACGTGTTCTCGGCGGTCGACAGCCTCGCCCGTGCGCGAGCGGCGAGTTCGACCAGCTGGGTGGCCGATGCCTCGGTGGTCGGCGATGCCACCCGCCCGATGCCGACGAGATGTGCGGCCAGGAGACGGTCGAGCTCCGGCGGCCGGATGGTCGAACTGGTCTGCTCCCCCACCGTCGTCGCCGTCATCGGATCGACGGTCGTGATGCGTACTCCGTCGCTTGCGAGGTCCACCAGGAGGAACAGCCGATCGGGGTCGATGTCGCGGGCCAGCTGCCGCGCGGCGACGTCACCGAGGAATGACGCACTCACGTGACGCGCGGCAGTGTCGGTCGTGGCGTGTGTGCCACGGCCCACGGTCGTCGCGCGATCTCTCATCCGATCTCATGCCCTGCGGTCGTGAACATTTCCCGAGTACATGCGGGCGCCCTGCCGGTCGCCCACGTGTCGGAACACGATTCACGATCGAAACCGGCGTCTGCGCGTTCGAGACTTCCAACGGCGTCAGAAATTTGACAGTAACACGCGGCGATGCAGGATACAGCGCAATGATCGGCGGGCAGCCGGCATGTACGCGCTGATGAGCAGGGCTACCAGGGAAGGACGATCGGTGGCAGGCCCGGGATCGGGTTGGGGATCACGCGCTGGCGCCGCTGCGGGTTGGCGGGACGATTCGGTTGCCGCTCTTGTTGTGTCGGCTGGTCCGCGGTGGTCGTGGGGGGCGGTGGCGGAGCCGGCACGTAGCGGACCGCGGGAATGCGGGCCTCCGCGAAGTCGGCCGGGTCGGCGTACGTGGGTGACGACGTCGGCGCGGTCGTCGGTGCCGCATGCACCTGTTGGGTGTCGTTGTCGTTGCCGGTGACCGCGAACGCCGCGCCGATCGTGATCCCGACGACCGCACACGCCGCTGCCGCGATAGCGGCGAGTCGGGTGAGCGACCGCCTCGGATTCCGTGCGCCGGCGGCGGGATGCTCGTGGGTGGGGCCGAGCTCCCACCCGTGTGACTCGTGGCCGACCGGAGACGCCGACGGCGGCACCCCCACTTGGGTTTCCCCACTTGACCGGTCGCCCGACGACGGCGCGCCGACAGCGTCCGGCACGTCGACGCGTTCCGGCTCGTCGACGCGTTCCGGTTCGCCGAGTGGAACACGCGCGAGCTCGGCCGGCGGAAGCGTCGCCACGGGGATGGGGTCGGTCGTCGGCAGCACCGTCGAATCCACCCACGCCGCCGGGAAGTCGCCCGACTGGTTGGGCTGCGGGATCGACTGCATGACAACCGGTTCAGTGTCGTGCGTGTCACACTCGGCGGGAACAGGTTGAGCCCCAAGCGGTTCTGCAATAAGGCTGCGGTCGGCGACGACGTCCGGGGCCGTCGCGACCTCCGCATCCGACTCGTGCCGCAAGCGGTGCCGGTCGTCGGCCGGCGCGGGCGCACCCACTGCGATGACGGGGATCTGGTCGGTCCAGGCAAGTGTCCGGGACAGGCCGGGCCACAGCTGATGTCCCGGCCCGAGCACGACGGAGGTCACCAGGTCGTCAGCGCCGGCGAGCAATTCCTGACAGAGTCGGGCGACCTCGGCCGCCAAGGGTGCGACCGCCTCGTCGAGATCCCGTTGCGAGACCCGGAAGAACCGCACGTGCTCGCGCCCCATGATGAAGGTGCCGTCCGCGGAGGCCAGCCGTTCCCGGCCGCGTGCCGCCAGGTCGAGCAACTCGGCCACCCAGGCCTCGGTGGTCGGCTCCTCGACGCGTTCGGTGCGGACGAGGTGATCGGCGAGCAGACGGTCCAGCACCACCGGGCGGATGGCGGCAACGACCTTCTCGGATGACACGGTTTCGACCCGGGGATCGGCCAGGCCCAGCCGCAGTCCCCCGGGCCGGAAGTCGAGGAGGATGAACGGCAGATCGGCCGGGACACCCGCCGCCAACTGGCGCGCCGCGATGTCGCCGAGCAGTTCGCGGGCGAGTGGGCGCGCATCGAAGTCGGTTGTGGCCTCCGCCGAGCGATCGCCATCCGTCGCGTCGTCTGTCATCCGATCCGGTGCCCTGCGTCCATGAACGTTCCCCCATGCGTCCCCGCGACGGGGCGCACGTTGACATGCGGTCACGACAGTAACACGGGGCGATCAGGTGCGCGGGCGTGCGACCTCTGACAATCCCCCGTCGACAGACGCACGGCGGACCGTCGCTGCCGGCGCGGTGGAGCGCATCGGCCCACCCAGCGCGTGGAAATGCCATCCGGCGGCCCGCCACGCACCGGCGTCGAGACAGCGGCGGCCGTCGACGATCACGCGGCCCCGGACCACGTCGGACAGTTCCTCGGGAGCCATGTGTACGAACTCGGCCCATTCGGTCGCGACCACCACCACATCGGCCTGCTCACATGCCTGTGCTGCGCTCTCGGCGTACGACAGCATCGGAAACAGGCGGCGCGAGTTCGCGGTGGCCTTCGGATCGAACACGGTCACCGTGGCCCCGCGCAGCGCGAGTTGCCCCGCGACGTTCAGGGCGGGCGAGTCGCGGACATCGTCGCTCTCCGGCTTGAACGCCGCACCCAGGATCGCGATGTTCGCGCCGAGCACATCACCGCCGACGACGTCGGCGACCAGGTCGACGAGTGCGGTGCGCCGACGCGTGTTGATCGCGTCGACCTCACGCAGGAATCGCAGCGCCCGGTGCGCTCCGACCTCGTCGGCGCGGGCCACGAATCCCCGGATGTCCTTGGGGAGACATCCGCCCCCGAATCCCAGTCCGGCGTTGAGGAATCGTCGGCCGATCCGATTGTCGTAGCCGATGGCGTCGGCGAGGGTGGAGACGTCGGCCCCGACGTTCTCGCAGATCTCGCTGATCGCGTTGATGAACGAGATCTTGGTGGCCAGAAACGCATTCGCCGAGACCTTGACCAGCTCGGCGGTGGCCCAATCCGTTCGGACGAAGGGAACGCCGCCGTCCAGGATGGACCGATAGATGTCGGCGAACAGGACTGCGGCACTGTCGTCGTCGCTGTCCGGGTTGGTGCCCAGCACGAGCCGGTCGGGTTCGAGGGTGTCTTCGACGGCGAAGCCCTCGCGCAGGAACTCCGGGCTCCACACCAGCTCGACGTGTGAGCCGGGCACGCTCAGCACGGCGATCCGCTGGGTCAGCGATGCCGAGGTACCCACCGGCACCGTCGACTTCCCGATGATGAGGTGCTCACCCCGCAGCAACGGCGTCAATGCGTCGACCGCGGATTCGACGTGGGAGAGGTCGACACCGTATCCGCGGCGCAGCTGCGGTGTGCCGACCCCGAGAAAATGCACCGACGCGAACTCGGCGGCCTCGGCATGGTCGGTGGTGAACCGGAGCCGACCGGCGGTGAGGTTGCGGCGCAACACGTCGGCGAGTCCGGGTTCGAAGAAGGGGACGTCTCCGGCCTGCAGTCGTGCGACCTTGTCCGGGTCCACATCGACACCGAGCACCTCGTGGCCGAGTTCGGCCATGCACGCCGCATGGGTTGCCCCGAGGTAACCACACCCGATCACAGTCAGCTTCATGCCTTCAGTGACTACGCGGGGTTTGCGGCGGCGACGGGACCACGACATGACCCGGCCCGATCGATCCGATGAACAGCGATCGTCGGAGGTGAACGCCGCGCCAACGCGCTCAGGTCAGTCCGACGACTGAGCGAAGTTCAGGTACGCCTTCGATGGTGTCGGGCCACGCTGACCCTGGTACTTCGAGCCCACCGCCGCGCTGCCATAGGGGTGCTCGGCCGGGCTCGACAGCCGGATCAGGCACAGCTGGCCGATCTTCATCCCGGGCCACAAGGTGATCGGCAGGTTGGCGACATTGGAGAGTTCGAGTGTGATGTGCCCCGAGAACCCCGGGTCGATGAAACCGGCGGTCGAGTGCGTGAGCAGACCCAATCGACCCAACGACGATTTGCCCTCGAGCCTGCCGGCGAGGTCGTCGGGCAGCGTGCACACCTCCAGGGTCGAGCCCAGCACGAACTCACCGGGGTGTAGCACGAACGGTTCGCCCTCGCCCGGCTGAACCAGCGAGGTCAACTCGTCCTGACGCTGGGCCGGGTCGATGTGGGTGTAACGCGTGTTGTTGAAGACCCGGAAGAAGCTGTCGAGTCGCACGTCGACGCTCGAGGGCTGCACGAGCGCCGGGTCGAACGGTTCGAGCGCCAACCGCCCACCGGCGATCTCGGCGCGGATGTCGCGATCGGAGAGCAGCACGCCTGTGAGGTTAACCGACCCGCCTCGGGTGAACAGCGTGTGGCCGCGAGCCGTCGAAGTAGATGCGACTTTCGTCGAAACATGGTCAATACGGACACCGTCTCCTACAGTGACCTCCGTGACTGTCGCGTGATCGGTACGTGATGGGCACGAGACACTGCACAGAGGGGCCGGACGGTTGATCCGGGCGAGTCGGGGAATCGGGGCGGATGGGCGCGCGTGGGGTTGTTTCGGGTCGTTCGATGACGGTGTCGCGAGGTGCCGCCCGTCGGTTCCTGCTCACGACGGTCGCCGTCGGGGCGGTGATCGCGGTCGCGGTCTCGTTCGGGGGTGAACGCGGAGTCGGCGCGATGGCGTCTGCGAAGCCGGTGACACCGGCGGCGACCGCTCCCTCCGCCGAGCCCACGGAGTGTGTCGGTTCGAGATTCGCGACCTTCGGGGCCGTCTACGACGCCATCTTCGACTCGCTGCTGCCGAGGATGCCCGACGAGATCAAGAATCAGGCGTCGACCATCCGCGCCCGTGCCCACCGGGACATGCAGCGCATGCGCATCGCGAAACTCGCGGTCTCCAATCACCCGTACGACCTGGGCGCCGACGACAAAGACCCGATCATGACGTATCGGGATCCCATCTCGCAGTGGATCGTCACGCAGTTGATCAACGTGCGCGACGGACATGCCGCCGAGGCGATCCCCGTCGAGAACCTGACGGTGGCCCAGGCCGTCGAGACCGTGTGGCTCTATCTCTACGTGACGGTGATGGTTCCGCTCACCATCGCTCGTCGGACCGTGCCGTCCATCGCCACCATCACCGGTCCGATCACGGTGGGCACCCTGATCACCCTGCCGATCCTGCTCGGCGTGTTCGCCGCCACCCAGCTCTACAAGGCGGTCAGCGCGAAGCTGATCGATGCGTGCATCGTGTCGGTCACGCGCTCGGAGAAGGAGAATGCGGGCAAAGCGGTCAAGGATCTCCGGTTCACCTCCGCGGTGCCCGAGATCATCCGCGACATCGCCGGGCAGGTGGACATCGCCGACCCGACGACCTGCCCGTCGATCGGCAGTGTCCCGCTGTCGCGGATCGTGACGCGGACGTCGAACTATCTGCAGTCGATCACGAGCAATCCGGCGACGGACCGTCGGATCGCCGTCATGACCGACGGTCTGCAGGGCTGGATGCGGCAGACACGTGTGCATCAGAACCTGATCCCAGCCGACCCCGCCGACTTCAACCTGCCCGAGTACGCGATCTCGCAGATCGGGGTGCTGATCCCCTATGTCGGTGGCGCGCCACTGGACATCGGTATCGGGTTGAGCCACAACCGCAATCAGGGCGACGACCTGTTGGCGACCGAGCCGCTGTCCGAACTGTCGGTGACCAAGACGCTGACCGCGGCGTACTACGCGTATGCGCTTGCCGCGCACATGGTCGAACTGGCCTGGTCCGAAGCCGGGGTCGACCCTGCCGCGTCGGTGCTGAACGATCTGTTCCCCGGCGCGGGGATCACCGCGGACATGGTCCCCAAGTCGACCGGGATCGTCGGGGCACCGAACCTCTACGGACTTGTCGTGTACCACAACGTTCTTCGCTCGATGTGTCTTGCCGAGGACAAGCGGCCCGCGCCGACGACGCCGGCCAAGAAGCCGGTGAAGGTGACCGCGGCGAGGTGGTGATCGGGGCCCAACCCCGCCACCGGCTGCTGAAAACCACCCTCACGAGACGCGCCGTCGGCATTTCGCCGACGGCGGTCACGAGGTGGGCGGTTGTGGGCAGCTTTCTCTGCGCGGGCAGTTCCGGTCAGGGGGTGAGGGGATGGCCGAGGATGCCCAGCCCGGCGAAGGCCAGTTCGGCGAGGATGTCGGTGTACCGGGACAGCTGTCCACCCCGGTCGTCGGATTCCGTTGCGTCGACGAGTCCTTTGATTCCGTCGAACGCACCGACCAGGACTGTGGCCAGCCCGACCGGGTCGAGGTCGTCGCGGAACTCCCGGGATTCCTGGCCTGCACGAATGATCCCGCTCAACAGCGTGATCCACGCGTCCATGGGTTTGGTGACGACCTCGGCGAACGCTTCGTCGGCGCCCAGTTCCTTAACGAGCCGCACCACACTCCACGCCCCGGGTTCGCGGTCGAGGAGATCGACCATCGCCGGGATGACGTCGGCAAGTTGCTCAGTCGGGGTCGTATGCGCCACGACGCGCTGCTGAACCTCGTCAACCCAGCGACGTTCCTGGTCGTCGATGACGGCCAGCGCCAGCGCGGCCTTCGACGGGAAATAGAAGTAGAAGGCGCCTTTGGTGAGCCCGGACCCCGCGATCAGTTCACTGAATTTTGTTGCCCCATAGCCTTTCTCAGCGAACACTCGGGCCGCGACATCGAGCAGCAGGGCCCGGGTGGCGGCGCCCTTCGCGGTCGACGGTTCGGCTGGACTCACACCGGAGAGAGTAAACCTTCTGGTAGGTTTTTTCAAACCTACTGGTAGGTTTTTAATGGTGTCAGATCTCGACGCGCTGAACAGACCACCACCCCACCGAGCGTCGCGACTGTTTGCTACTCTTTCGATCGCGCGGTGAATGCCTCGCACGCCGATGTAGTTCAATGGCAGAACATCAGCTTCCCAAGCTGAATACGCGGGTTCGATTCCCGTCATCGGCTCCAGAATCGCGGGAATGAACTGCATCTCGATATATTCGAGTACCCGCTGATTCGCTCATGCGGTGGTCACGATCGACTTCACCGCTGAGCGATGCCGAAGCACCCCCTCTCGGGCAGGCTGATTCTGTCGGGATCGCCGATGAAGCGGGACCCCGCACTTCTCTCGCGTGCTAGAACCGACGGTAGGGCTGAGATGCCCGACGACCGTTGAGGAGATCGGCATGTCGCAAGGGATCAGCGTTCACCAGGAGGCCGGGATCGGCGTCGTCACGCTCACCGAAGCGGGCCGCCGCAATCCGTTGTCGTCCGACACGATGCACGAGATCACGTCTGCCCTCCGCACCTTCGACTCCACGGCGGACGTCCGGGTGATCACGATCCGCGCACTCGGCCCCGCCTTCTCGGCCGGTCACGACCTGTCCGAGCTGGTCGGTCGAACCCTCGACGACGAACGCGCGGTCTTCGCGGCGTGCACCGAGATGATGGCCGCGGTGCACGATGTGCGGCAACCGGTCATCGCCGAGGTCGCGGGGTTCGCCTTTGCCGCCGGATGCCAACTCGTCGCGACCTGTGATCTCGCCGTCGCCGCAACGTCGGCGAGGTTCAGCACACCGGGAGTCAAGATCGGGTTGTTCTGTTCGACCCCGATGGTCGCGCTCACCCGGGCGATCGGGCGCAAGCGGGCGATGAAGATGTTGTTGACCGGCGACGTCATCGATGCCGCCACCGCCGCCGACTGGGGACTGGTGAACGATGTCGTCGCCGATGACGAATTAGCCTCCACAGTGCGAGATCTCGCGTTGAGGATCGCGTCATCGAGTGCACTGACCGTGGGCATCGGGAAGTCGGCGTTCTACCGACAGATCGACGAGAGCGAAGCGGATGCCTACGCCCTGATGCAGGAGACGATGGCGACCAATGCGATGAAGTGTGACGCCCAGGAAGGGATGTCGGCGTTCCTGGACAAACGAGATCCGATCTGGACCGACTCCTGATCTCGGTTGCGGTACTTCCGGATTCAAAGCACCAGCGGAACAACCACACCCGGCCCCCGACCAGACCCAAAGCACCAGCCGAACCCAAAGCATTAGCGGAACAACCACACCCGGGCCCTGAGGAGGCTCAGAGCGCTAGCGGAGGGCCGTCACGAAGGGCCGAGTTGGGGATGGGGTGGGCAGAGAAATCCAGCCGGCCGTGGAACGGCCCCGAACAACCATTTCGGTCGTCCGGGGCCGCGATCTGGGTGCGGGTCAGTCGCTGGTGCTCGACCCACTCGAATCGGTCGACCCCGAATCGCTTGTCGACTCGGTCGACTGCGTGTCGCTCGACGCCACGGTGCCGGCGGTCGACGAGTCGACGTCGTTCGAGGCCACGGTGTCCGCCGTCGATCCACTCGAGGCGTCGGTTGCCTGCGATGTGGAGTCGGACGTGTCGGTGGCTGTCACCGATTCCGTGGAGCTCAGTGTCGGGCCGGTGGAGGTGACCTCCGACGCAGGAGCCACGGTCACCGTCTGAGGCGCGGCCGAGTTGTCGGGCTCATCGGCCTGCACCGCCGCGGGCAACACCGCGCTGCGAGCTGTCACAGTCGGCGCGGGCGCCACGGTTCCGGTTGTTCCGGTGGCCGGGGTAGCTCCTGCACCGGTCCCCTGCGGGTCGATCGAAGGCAGACCGAACGGCAGGTCGAAGCTCGGCACATCGAAACTCGGGATCAGCTCACCGAGATCGAACGTGCCGGCGTGATACACCGGCAGAGCCAGATAGTTCGGCCGCCACTGTCCGTTGATCTCGACGAGGGGCGCAAAGGTGAACGTGGAACCGAGCCAGTGCATGACCACCGAATCCGAGAATCCATAGCCGCTGGTCAGCGCCACCGAACTCGATCCGTCGGTGCTCAGACGCACGAAATCCTTCGTCAGCACAGGAGATTGGCCGGCGAGAATATCGCTGACCACGGTGCCGAGGACGTCCTGTGGTGAGTAGACGGCCGCGGTTGGATCGGTCAGGGCGACCTGCAGAGAGCGATCCGGATGCACCATCGCGGAGGCATCGAAGAGTCCACCGACGTTGACCGCTGCGCCGACATCATCGGCATAGGCGAAGCTGATGCCGCCGAAGGCGTCGACCTGCTGGACTCCTGGCAGAACCGTCGGATCCTGGATCGTCAGACCGAGCAGGTCGCCGAACGGCCCAGTCGCAGAAGGGTACTGCGATGGGGAGTTTCCGAACAACGTTGCGCCGACGTCGTCGGTGTTCCACGCGTGTGCAAGGCCGCCGATGGTGAAGGCATAGGCTGTCCGTCCGTCGCTGGCGCCCGCAGTCGCCAGGCCGCCGGAACTCGAGTGAGCGAATGCGTCACCGCCGGTGGTGGCGAACGCGACGTGGTACCCGTTGCCGCTGATCGTCGCGGTGCCGTCCGCTTGCGCCGGTTGGCCCAGCGCCGGCATCTGGTCGCCGATACCGAGAAAGTTCAACGCGTTGTAGCCGGTCTCGACGATCGTGTACGCGCCGCCGGCAAGCTGATAGATGCTCGTTGGCACGAGTTCGATGTTCTCCGGGGCGACCATCGCGATACCGGTGCCCGTCGACTGGGTGCCGTCGGCACCGCCGTTCGAACCGCCCGGTCCGGCCACCTGGATGCCGTACTCGTCGGCCAGTTGCGAGCCGCCGCCGTTGATCACGGCAGCGAGGACGGTGTTCAGGTCAACCGAGTTGGTGTCCTTGATCGCTTGCTGCACCTCGGCGAGGCTCCGTTGGAACTCCTGCGCGTCTTGGACGCCCTGGGCGATCTGATCGAGGATCGTCAGAGGCTGGTTGGGCTGTGTCGGAACGATCACGGTGATGGCGCCCTGAGCAGCGTCTTGGACATCCTTGATGGTGCCGGTGACGTTCGCAATGGCGTCGTTGACGCTCTGGTTGATGCCCTGGGTGATGGTGCCGATGAGCGACGCCTGCGCGGGCTGTGCGGCCGCGCCCATGCCGATGGCGGCGGCGGACAGGACGACGAGTGCTCCGCGGAGTGCCTTCTTCGACGGTTCGATGTAGTTCCATTTCCGGCTGCCCGAGGGTTCGCCGGTCTGGGTCAGCGGGACGTCGTTGTCCTCGCTGGACGGGGTGGACATGTACTTCACTTCCTTCATCACAATTGGTGTGCGCATCTAGTACATCGCTGATAGACACAACATAGATACATGTTTCAGGAAGTGTTTCTGTGACCTGCATGACGCTGTGAGCACCACCTAATTCACGCGACTTACAGTGAGAAGCTGCACTTCAGCGCCCGCATCTCCCAGCGCGCTGACATCACTTGGTAAAGCGTTGGTAAAGCGATCCTCGTGAATAGACCCCAACGCTCGGGGCGCCGATCCCGCCCGAGCTCTGACGACGATGCCGTACATTCGGGAGTCGCCACGTGACTGCAGTCACACGGGGGCGGGCTCGGCGACAGCCGGGTGGAACGTCGCGACTTGACCGATCCGCACAAGGGAGACAGTGACATGACACCGGATTACGGGGCCTTCCAGCTGGAGATCTATCTGGCCGGGACCCAGGGGGTGCTACCCCGCTACCCGGTGGACTCCGAGTCGCTCGAACACAAGGCGCAGGACGTTCTGCCACCCTGGATCTGGTCGTACGTCGCGGGTGGCTGCGGGAATGAGCGAACCCAGCGCGCGAACGTCGACGCCTTCGACACGTGGGGCCTCGTGCCCCGCATGGGTGTCGGGGCGACCGAGCGTGATCTGTCCGTCGAGTTGTTCGGGACGACGCTGCCGTCGCCGGTGTTCATGGCGCCGATCGGGGTGATCGGGATCTGCTCCCAGGACTTCCACGGCGACCTGGCCGTCGCGCGGGCCGCCGAGCGCACCGGCGTCCCGGCGGTACAGTCCACGCTGTCGATGGACCCCATGGAGGCGACCGGCGCGATCCACCAGGAGACACCGGGCTTCTTCCAGCTCTACATGCCCAAGGATCGTGACCTCGCACTGAGTTTCATCCAGCGTGCGGAGCAGTCCGGGTACAAGGGAATCGCCGTCACGATGGACACCTGGACGCCGGGCTGGCGGCCACGGGACCTCAACACGTCGAACTTTCCGCAGCTGCGCGGTATGTGTATCTCCAACTACTTCACCGACCCCAACTTCACCGGCAAGCTCGACAAGAGTCCGGAGGAGGACATGGCCTCGGCTGTGCTGGCTTGGGCGTTGAACTTCGGCCAGCCGGTCACCTGGGACGATCTGGCCTGGATTCGTGAGGTGACCGATCTGCCGGTCATGCCGAAGGGGATCTGTCATCCCGACGACGTCCGGCGCGCGATCGACGTCGGCGCCGACGCGATCTACTGCTCGAACCACGGTGGGCGCCAAGCCAATGGCGGACTGTCTGCATTGCAGCACCTGCCCGACGTGGTGGCCGCGGCCGGTGAGACACCCGTCCTGTTCGATTCGGGGGTGCGCAACGGCAGCGACGTCGTCCTCGCCCTCGCGCTCGGCGCCACCGCGGTCGGCATCGGCCGCTCCTACGCCTACGCGCTGGCCGTCGGCGGCGAGGACGGTCTGGTCCATCACCTCCGGTCGGTCCTGGCCGAGGCCGACCTGCTGATGGCGATCAACGGCTATCCCACGATTGCCGATCTGCGGGCCGACGGGGCGCTTGTGCGCCCCATGTAGCAACCCGGCGACGTCCGGGTTCGAGCCATGGCCGGCGCGACACCCCTTCTCATCACGACTGCTGCGGCAATTCGTCGAATCGGCAACCTCGGCGAGGTTCGCGAGGCACTCTCGATCGTAGGAGCGTTCGATTCGAGCGAACGGGTCGAGGCTCGCGCTCCGGCCCGACTGCTACAAGGAGCTGCCCATGAGTACTGCAGGTTGGATCATCGTCATCGTTGTCATCGTCATCGTCCTGATCGCCGCCGTACTGTTGCTCGCGCGTCAGCGTAAAGAGCGCCAACGGGTCAAAGCCCAGAACATCCGCGAGAACGCGACGCAGCAGGTCTCCGACCTACGCCATCGTGAGGCGATGGCCGAGGAGTCCGATGCACGGGCACGCAAGGCTCAGGCCGAGGCCGACGCGAAAGCGGCAGAGGCCAAGCGACTCAACGAACAAGCGCGCGTCCACCAGGGACAGGCCACCGAGTCGCGGCAGGAGATCGAGGGCGAGTTCGCTCGCGCCGACAAGATCGACCCCGATGTGGGACGCGACGGGAACCGCCGCCAGACCGAGGATCAGCCCGACGACGACCGAAACCGCCACGAGGTCCAGGATCCGGAAGCACCCCCGCAGCCACCCGAGTCCCGCTGAAGGAACTTGCGGCAGAAGGAGATCGTCGTCCGTCGCCATCACGGTACCCAGCGCTGGACTCTCGACCTCGTGACCTTGTGCCCTTGTGAACGCCCAACGGACGTCGAAGGCTTGATGCATGAGGTCCGCGGCCGGGATGGCTGGGGCGGTCGGCATCGCGTCCGTCCTCTATCGGTTGTGGCTGCGTCCTCGACTCCTGCACTGGGGTGCAAGCGATGTGGAGGTGACCGGACCGTATCCGGGAGCTGAATTCGTTCCCGGCGGCACGCGTGGAGCGACGATGGCGGTGACGATCGACGCTCCGCCGGATCTGGTGTGGCCCTGGATCGTTCAACTGGGCGGCGACCGTGCCGGGTGGTACTCCTGGGATCACCTCGACAATGCGGGGCGCCCGAGCGCGCGGGAAGTGCACCCCGAGTGGCAAGACCTCGAGGTCGGCGACACGATCAAGTACCGCACGGGAAGTCAGCGGTTCGTGGACGCCTGGGTGGTTGCGGCGCTCGAGCCGAATCGCTTCCTGGGACTGCACGGGTTCACCGATCTGCGGGGCCGTTCGCTGGAGCCCGGTCGGCCCCGGCCGTCGGCGTACAGTGAGGGGCTGTGGGGTTTCCTGTTGAAGGACCTACCGGACGGGCGTACACGCCTGGTCATCGGCGGCTACGAGGCGTTCCGTCCACAATGGTTCGGACGATACATCGTTCCGTGGGTGTTTCCGCCGATGGTCTGGGTCATGCAGGCACGGATGCTGGCAGTGCTCAAACGCAATGTCGAGCGGGCCGCCGACGCCCCACGCCACGTGACGACCGCACCGTCCGAATGAGATTCTGGCCTTCTCACGGCGCCATCGGCGATGCCGGGGGGCCAGGAGGTCCCGACATGTTGTTCGTCTCGACTGATCGCGCCCCCGAGGAGCTCCGATGACACAGCCCCGACCTCTCGGTGTGGCGATCACCCCACTCGAGACGCGACGAGACCTGGTGGTGAGACTGGCGATACGCGCCGAGGAGCTGGGGTATGCCGCCGTCTATGTCGCCGAGGGTTGGGGGCACAACGCCGCGGTGCTGCTGACCGAGATCGCACTGAAGACCAGTCGTATCCGGATCGGGACCGGCGTCCTGAACGTGTGGGGCCGCAGCCCGGCGACCACGGCGATGCTCGCGACGAGCCTCGGCGACCTGGCCCCGGGACGGTTCGAGCTCGGACTCGGCGCCGGTAGTCCGCAACTCGCGGAAGGGCTGCACGGCGTCGAGTTCCGCGCCCCGGTCGCGCGTCTACGCGCCTACACCGCCGAGGTACGCAGTCTGCTCGACGGGGAGCGGGCGCACTCCGGCGTGCCCGGATGCCGCCCGATGCGGCTGGCCGCGCAACCGGCCACGTACATTCCGATCTCGTTGGCCGCGCTGGGGCCGCAGGCCATCCGGCTCTGTGGTGAGGTCGCCGACATCTGGAACCCGTTCCTTCTGCCGCGGTCAGGGCTCGCCGAACGGACACGCCTGCTGGACGAGGGTGTCGCGGCCGTCGACGGGCGGACGCGACCGCGCATCTGTCCGGGGATTCCGACCGCGGTGCACACCGATCCTGAACAGGCGCAGGCGGTGGCGGCCTGGTGGATCACCTTCTACCTGACCAAGATGGGTCCGCTCTACGGCCAGACGCTGCGGTCGCTGGGATTCGAGGAGCCCGTGGACGCGGTCGTCGCGGCCGCAGGCGGCGGTTCCACCGGACTGCCCGAGGCCGCACAGCCGTTGGTCGGTGAGCTGACCCTCACCGGAGACCCCGACACGGCCGCGGACTCCCTCGACGGGTGGTATGACGCCGGCGCCGATATGCCGACCGTCGTCCTTCCCCCGAACCGCGACCCCGACGACCTCGAGCAAACCCTGTACGCCCTGCGGCCGCAATGAAAGTCGCGCTTCGTCGGCACCACGCGGACTACAGCGGACCTTCCTCGATCGTGAACGACGCGGGCCGGTAGTCCGAGTACCTGATCCAGGTGGGCTTTATCCGGATGTAGGCGACGTCCGGCCAGTTCGATCGCTCCCGGCCGTCGGGGTAGGCGCCGAGGTAGGCCTCCCGGCATCGGTCGGCATCGGGCCCGTCGGTCAACACGTCGGCGGCGCCTTCGCATTGGACCGTCACCTCGTCGTCCCACCCGACGACGAGGGCGACGTTCGCGTTGCGGCCGAGATTGGCGTATTTGCGCGAGCTCGACGATGTGTCGAAGATGAGCTCGCCTTCGTCGGTCGCGGCGATGCCGACGAGCGCCGCCTCGGGCCGGCCGCGGGCGTCGGCGGTGGCCACGACCCCCAGGGGGTGCGCTCGTACGAACTCGACCAGTCCGGACAGATCCATTGGTCACCCACTTTCTCCGGCATCGGGGCCGTTCATGAACGACGCGGACAGCTCCGATGCTCGCGCTGAAGGCCCCACCATCGAATCTCCATCTTGATACAGAAAGCCGGTGATCATCGCGGGCTCGGCCCACCCACGCACTTCCTCACCTGGGTGTGGGACAAAGGACCCTGGCGGTTCGTCGGCGGCCGGGGAGAAGCTGGAAGCGCGCGGAGTGGTCGAGGAGAGCACATGCCCACAGTCGATGTTCCGTTGCCTGTTGGTGAGCAAACGTGAGTGTGCTCGTTCATCAGGCAGCCTCGCCTTGCGGTGAGGCGCTTCCGTTACCGGATTCAGGTTTCATCGCCACCAGCGCCGCCGGAGCGGTCGTCTTACGGTCGGCTCCACCATTGTCGAAGCAGGCACTCTGCTCCGCTCGCGCATAGCGTGCGAGGTTGATTGCGGCGTTGAGATCACGATCGATCTGCAACCCGCAGTCGCCGTTACTGCACTGGTAGAGGCGTTCTGACAGGGCCAGTTTGGTTTTCACTGACCCGCAGCCAGAACACGTCTTCGAGCTTGGATACCACCGATCGACTCGCACGCATGTCGAGCCGTACCAGCCGGTCTTGTAGTCGAGCTGCCCGAAGAACTCACCGAACCCGGCATCAGCGATCGAACGATTCAACCCGCGTTTGCGGGCACTACCGGCGGCCATCATGTTCTTCACCGCGAGCGTCTCGGTACCGATCACCTCGAACGACTGCGCCAACCGGGTGGTGAGTTTGTGGAGTCGGTCACGCCGCAGGTTCGCGACCCGCGCGTGCTCGCGGGCGAGCTGCTGTTGGGTACGCCGCCACCCGGCCGACGGCTCCTGCCGGGGCGTACCTGCGGGGTCGTCCCACGGACCCTGCTGGCGGGCCGCTTTGCGGTGCAACGCCCGCAACCGCCGCCCGGCATGGCAGAGTTCCTTCGGTGCCCGAACCCGCATCACCTCCCTGCCCTCCGGGGTCGCGGCGACAACAAGGTCTTTCACCCCCAGATCGATCCCGACCACCGGTGCGACCAGCTTGACATGTGTGGGCCGCTGCACGGCGCGGGCGACGACACAGGTGAAGCTGACCAGCCACCGGCCGCGCTCGAATCGCACTGTGGCCCGGAGAATCCGTGCCGTACCCGATTCCAGGCGCCGCGCGAGCTTGCGAGTCGACTCATGGACCCGGACAGTGCCGAGTTTGGGCAACGTCACGTGATGGCGGTCAGGCTCGACGCGGATTGCGCCGGTGGTGAAGGTGAACGTGCGGGTCGACCGTTTCGATTTAAACGACGCGAACCCCACCCGCGCACCACCACGGGCGCCTTTCCGGCTGGCATCGAAGTTCGCCAACGCCTCCGATAGGTTCCTGCACGCCCCGGCGTAGGCCTCCTTCGAGTTCACCGGCCACCACGGCAACCCGTCCTCGTCGAGGGCCACCTGGTGCTTGCGGCGGTTGAACTCATTCCGCAATGACTGGAACGACCACCTCAGCGACGGGGTCAGGTCCTCAGGAGCGATCCCGTAGGACTTCTCGGCCTCCCGCTGCGACAGATTCGCCTTCACCGCCCGCAGCATCGTGTTGTATGCGAACCGCGCACCACCAGCATGCGACTCCAACACCCCGACCTGCCCATCGGACGGATCGAGTGCGTACTGGTACGCCTGTAGCACGTGCCCGTCCGGGATCTGGAACCTCACGGCCATCACACAGTCCCAGCGTCGGGTTGCTTCGCCGCGGTGACCGCCCGCATCGCCCGGTTGCGTGCTCCTCGCCGCCCGTACAGGCGGGCACACATCGACGTCAGGACCTCGATCATGTCGCGGACCAGATCATCGTCACTCTCGCCGTCGTCGGCCACCACAATACGACGGCCCTGCACCGACAATGCAGCGTCGAGGTGCTCGACCCCGAACCGCGCCAGACGGTCCCTGTGCTCCACGATCACCACTGTTGCAGACGGGTCCGACAACACCCGCCGAATCCTCGGCCGCTTGCCATTCAAGCCCGAGCCGACCTCGGACACGACCTCGCCAACCGTGTGCCCATTGACCGTGGCCCACTCGCTCACCCACGCGACCTGCCGGTCCAGATCAGCCCGCTGGTCATGCGAGGACACCCGCGCATACACAACACTCCGACCAACAGGCTCGGTGACCGAAGTCTCCACCCACATCGTCCCCGACTCCAACCGCCGAGCAGGAACCGGCATCCGACCCTCACGAAACCACCGATACGCCGTCTACGGATGAACACCCCGCGACCGCGCCCACACAGCCAGCTACACACGCCAACAAATACACACCTTCGATCACGTCTACTCACAAACCAACGAACTGTTCAGAACCCCCGACGAGATGCCGGCGTGGGCGGTCCTGCCGGCACGCTTCGCCCGCGCCGCCTATCACGATCCGTCAGCGCAGGATGCCCGACGTCGCATCGAGAGGTTCTTCGGGGAGCACCTCGTCGGCTGACCCCGCCTCCTGGCCGCGAAACACGATCATCGCGTCGGCAACCCTGCGCTCGGTGCAGCCGGTCAGGCGCCGTCGACCGACGCCTTGCGTAGCCGACGCAGCGAGATGGCCTTGTCGATACCGACGAATGCCGGGGTGATCAGGGACAAGCCCAACGCCACCAGCCACTGGCCGCCGGTGAGCGACACCGTGTCCAGGAGGCGCTGGAGCATACCGAGTTCCACCGCGGCCCAGGTGAGCGCCCAGCCGGCGATCAGCCAGCCGAAGTACGGGAACATCGGCTGACTCCACGGCGCCTGGCGCTCGCGGCGCATCACCACTCCGAGGTTCACCGCGCTGAGCGCCACCACCGCGAAGGCCATCGTCATCGACACAGACCCACCGCTCGACGACGGCTCGTCCGGACCCCACTGCAGCAGCGCGAGCGCGGCCGCAGCGATCAGGAAGCCGCTGATCACCCAGCGGACGATCTGCGGCCCGTTGACGATCCGGGTCCCCGGTGCGCGTGGCGGACGTTCCATGACGCCCGGATCGGGGACGTCGACGATGAACCCGACCACCACCGTCACCACGACGAAGAACTTGCAGAACAACAGTTGCATCGGCAGCATCGCGACACCGCCGTTGATGTTGAAGATGGTCGCGAACACCATCAACTGCAGCACCGCCGAGAGGATCGTGAGCTGAAGTCTGATGTACGACGAGATACGGCGATAGATGTCGCGGCCGAGTTCCACTGCCCGCACGAGGGTGGCGAAGTTGTCGTCGGTGAGCACGATCTTGGCAGCCTGCTTGGTGACCTCGGAACCACTACCCATCGCCACCCCGATGTCGGCCTGTTTGAGCGCAGCGGCGTCGTTGACCGCGTCACCGGTCATGGCGACGACATCCCCGTTCTCCTGCATGAGCCGGGCCAGTCGCAGTTTGTCCTCCGGCGCCACGCGACCGAACACATGCAGTTGCGGCAGCCGGCTCACCACCTCTTCGTCACTGCTCCGCTGGAGGTCGGTGCCGGTGATGACCCCGGGGCCGAGGCCGAGTTGATCGGCGATCGCGCGGGCGGTGATGGTGTGGTCGCCGGTGATCATGCGGACGTCGATCCCCGCCCCGAGTGCCGTGTGCACCGCGTCGGTCGCCTCAGTCCGCAGCGGGTCGATGATCCCGACCAGACCCACGAGCACCAGCTCGCCGACGGCGGCCATCGGATCGGCTGTCGCAGCGGCCATCGCGGCGTCGTCGAGACCCTTGGCGGCGAACGCGAGGACCCGCAGCCCCTTCTCGGACAATTCCCGGTTCGCGTCCAGAATGTGCTGGCGCATCTCGTCCACCGGCACGATCTCGCCGTGGCGGAGCGCCGCGGAGCATCGGTCGAGAACCACGTCCGGGCCGCCCTTGACGACGACGAGGTGCGGCTGCTCGACCACCGCGCCGTGAACCGTTGACGGACGGTCGTGGAAGGTGGCCATGAACTTGTAGTCGGAGTCGAACGGGACCTCGGTGACACGCGGGATCGTCCGGCGGGTGGCCTCGGCGTCGACGCCCATCTTGGCCGCCAGCACAACCAGCGCCGCCTCGGTGGGATCACCGATCACCGAACCGTCGTCGCCGACTGTGGCATCCGAGCACAGCGACAGGCCCAGCGCGAGGGGCGTGAAGTCGGGCAGGCTCCCGGCGGTGCCGAGAATCGCCCCCTGCTTCGCGTATCCGGAGCCCTCGACACGGAACCATTGATCGCCGGCGTACAACGACACCACCGTCATCGCGTTCATGGTGAGGGTGCCGGTCTTGTCGGAGTTGATCACCGTTGTGCCGCCGAGGGTCTCGACGTCGGCCAGCGACTTCACCACAGCCTTCTGCTCGGCGAGATGCTGCGCTCCCGACGACAGCATCGTCTGCACAAACGTCGGCAACCCGGTCGGGATCGATGCGATCGCCGTCGAGATACAGAGCAGCGCAAGGGTTTCACCGTCCTGGCCGCGGAGGAGGCCGATGACGCCGATGATGGCAACCGCACCCCAGGCGAGAAATCCGAAGACCTTGGTCATCCCGTCGAGCTCGCGCTGCAGCGGGGATCTCGTCCGTTTGGTGGCCGTGACCATGTCGGCGATCCGGCCCATCTGGGTTGCCGCACCGGTGGACGTCACCACGAAGACGGCGGAGCCGCGGGTGACCTGGGTGTTCTGGAACACCATGTTGGTGCGATCGCCCAATGCGACGTCGCCCCCGGAGATCACGGCCGGATCCTTGGCCACCGGGGCGCTCTCACCGGTGAGCGCGGCTTCCTGCACCTCGAGGGTCGCCGACGTCACGAGCCGTCCGTCGGCCGGCACGAGGTCGCCCGCCTCGACCAGCACGACGTCGCCCGGCACGAGATCGGCGGCCGGCACCTCGGCCACCTGCCCGCCCCGGCGCACCCGCGCCTGGGGAACCTGAAGATTCGCCAGGGCGTCGACGCTGGCCTGGGCCTTGATCTCCTGCTTCGTGCCCATCACCACGTTGAACGCGACGAGCAGCGCCACCACCAACCCCGTGGCGATCTGGCCGATCGCGAAGGCGGCCACCGCGACGATGAGCAGCATGATGTTCATCGGATTGGCCAACTGGCCGCGGGACACCGCCCAGAGCGTCGGCGGTGGCTCGGCGGTCAGCTCGTTCGGGCCATAGGTCTCGAGCCGGGCCGCCGCGTCGGCCGTGCCGAGACCCGATTCCGGGTCGACCCCGGCGGCGGCCGCGACGTCGACCCCGCTGCGCAGATAGGGGTCACCGAATGCTGGTGCGTCACTGGTGGAGGTCATGCGCGTGCGTCCTCTCGGAGTTCGCGGCGAGGGACATCCTGAGGCCGGCGAAGGACCGGCGTCGCGTCGTCCGACGCACACTCGAGCACATCATGCCCGATCACCGAGGGGTTGCGTCGGGTTTGCTCGACCATCGATGTCGAACCGTCACACGATGATCGGTGGTCGGTCCGATGTCCGAGGTTCGCTGCAGCGACCGTGGACTGCACCCAATCCATCTGGGACGCAGGACATCGGTGTGAAACCTGTGCTGTGTCAGAGTTTGCCGCGAGCGATGAACCGTACCCGGTCGCCGCGATAGTGGGACCGCGTCCATTCGACGATCCGTCCCGCTGCGTCGCGCGAGCACCGATCGATCAGCAGCAACGGGGCACTGATCGGCACGTTCAGGTGTCCGGCCTGCTCGGGCGCCGCCAACGCGGTCTGCACGCAGTCCTCGACGTCGCGGATCGCGATCCCGAACTCGTCCCGCAGCGTCGCGTACAGCGATCCGTTCGCATCCACGCGGTCCGCCAGTCCGGTGAGATCGCCCGGCAGGTGGGCGGTCTCCAGCGCGAGCGGCTCTCCGCCGACGATGCGCAGCCGGGTGAGGATGAGAACGGGCGCGCCGATGTCGATGGCCAGATGCGAGGCGGTCTCGGCGTCTGCTGGGGCGTTGGCGGCCGCGAGCACCCGGGATTCCACTGACATACCCATGGCCTGCAGGTCATCGCTGAACGAGGTGAGCTGTCGCATCAGGACCGGCTTCGGCGCCTCGATGAAGTTGCCGCTCCCCTGCGTACTGCTCAGGACCCCTTCGGCCGAGAGCTCGGCCAGCGCCTTGCGCAAAGTGGTGCGCGACGTCCCCAACTCCGCAGCCAGTTTTCGCTCCGGAGGCAGGGACGCTCCCGGACCCAGGCTGGTGATGCGCTCCTTGACGGCCATCTTGACCTGGAAGTATCGCGGACCTGACGGCGTGTGCTGCGGCTGCGCGGCTGACGACTGTGCGGATGTGGCGGACACGGAATTCGACCCTACCCATTGACGAACGCAATTGGTATATGCCAATGTTGTCCCCGTCACACAAATTGGTGTATACCAATTACCACGAGAACGGGAGTACCAATGACGACTATGAGTGTGATGAGTCGCAGGTCGACCTCCGGCGCACTCGTCGGCGCCGCCGCCGCGAGTGTCGGCGTCATCTACGGCTACGACAGCAGCAACATCGGTGCTGCGCTGAACTTCATCGCCGAGGACTTCGGGCTCGGCGACGGCGGGAAACAAGCCCTCGCGACAGTAGTGGTGATCGGCGAGATCATCGGGGCCATCGCCGCCGGCTGGGTCGCGAACAGGATCGGCCGCAAATGGTCGATGGTCGCGGTCGCCGCCACCTACTGTCTGTTCGCCCTGCTCAGTGCACTGGCACCCACCAACGGCGCCCTGCTCACCGCGCGCTTGCTCCTCGGCGTCACGATCGGACTCTCGGTCGTGATCGTGCCGGTCTTCGTCGCCGAGTCCGCGGCTCCACACCGGCGCGGAGCGATGCTGGTCGCCTACCAGGTCGCCACGATCGTCGGCATCATCGCCGGCTACGTCGTCGGCTACTTCTTGGCCGGGGCGTCGGCCTGGCGCTGGATGCTGGGTCTGGCGGCCATCCCTGCCCTGCTCGTCACGCTGCTGATCCTGCGGATGCCCGACACACCGCGCTGGTACGTGTCGCGCGGCAGGTTCGACGAGGCTCGCGATGCGCTCCGCGGCATCGAGCCGGATGCCGACATCGACCTCGAGATCGGTGAGATGCGCGCGGCTCTCGCCGACGAAACGGGTGGCCACCTCTCGGAGATGTTCCGCAAACCCTGGATGCGCGCAACGGTCTTCGTCGTCGGCCTGGGATTCCTGATCCAGATCACCGGCATCAACGCCGTCGTCTACTACAGCCCGAAACTGTTCGAGGACATGGGCTTCAGCGGCGATTTCGGCACCCTCATGATGCCGGCGTTCGTCCAGATCGCAGGCCTCGCGGCGGTCATCACCTCACTGTTCACCGTCGACCGGATGGGTCGGCGCCCCATCCTGCTCGGTGGCATCTCGGCCATGGTGGTCGCCACCGTCATGCTGATCGTCACCTACGGCCCGCTGCACGGGAACGGTGCGGCCGCACACGTCCTCGGGTTCGGCGGACTCATCGTGTTCACGATGGGCTTCTCTTTCGGGTTCGGCGCCCTGGTCTGGGTGTATGCCGGAGAGGCCTTCCCCGCTCGACTCCGCTCGTACGGTTCCTCGATGATGCTGACCTCCGATCTGGTCGCCAACGCGATCGTCGCGGCCTTCACGCTGTCGCTCATCAACCTGATCGGCGGCGCCGGAACATTTGCCATCTTCGGCGCCTTCGCGCTCGTCGGCCTGGTCTTCGTCTACGCCCTCGCGCCGGAGACGAAGGGTCGTAAGCTCGAGGACATCCAGCACTATTGGCAGAACGGCGGACAATGGCCGACTGATGGCTCGGTCTCCGAACCGGTTGGTGATCCGCGATGACCCGATCAGGGGCGAACGGCACGGCGATCATCGCCTTCGACATCGGCGGCTCCAAGACCCACGCGGTTCGGGCGGTGGACGGGACGATCGTGCGCGAGGCGGTGGTCGGCAGCGCCAACGTGTCCTCGGTGGGCGACGCCGAGGCCGGCCACCAGCTCGATCTCGCCATCGAGAGGCTCGGCGGGAACCAGGATGTCCGGGCCGTGTGCGCCGGGGCAGCCGGTGTCGACACCCCCGCGACGGTCCGTCGACTGCACGACCTGATCACCGACCGTCTGCCCTGCGCCCGGGTACAGATCGTGCACGACAGCCAGCTGATCCTCGCGGCCGCCGGTGTGGAGAACGGCATCGCACTGATCTCGGGCACGGGGTCGGTTGCGTGGGGGCGCAACGGTTCGCGCACGGCCCGCGCCGGCGGGTGGGGATACCTGCTCGGCGATGAGGGCAGCGGTTACTGGGTGGCCCGCGAGGCCGTGCGCCGGACATTGGCGTGCGCCGACAGCGGCGCGGCCCCCGGCCAGCTGGGTCAGCTCCTGGCCGCCGACTGCGGCCTCCCCGATGCCACCGAGTTGCTGAATCACTTCTACACCCAGACGGATCGGCGCTACTGGGCCGGGCGGGGCCGGGTGGTGTTCGAACTGGCCAAGGCGGGAGATCCCACCAGCCACAGCATCGTCGCCGACGCCGCCGCGGCACTCGCCGGGTTGGCCGCCCAGGTCTCGGCACGTCTCGATCTCACCGGCCCCGTCGTGATCGCGGGCGGACAGGCGGTGAACCAACCGCTGCTCGCTGCGGCGGTCGCTTCCGAACTCGCACAACGTGGTCTGACACAGACTCGAGTTCTGGACATCGACCCGGTCGGTGGTGCGGTAGAGCTCGCGACCCGATTGCTCGCCGACTGTCCCCGACCACCCGACCAACCGCGTGAGGACTCATGACCACCGACCTGATCATTTACGACAACCTCGAGGAAACACTCATGACCACGAGCCAGGACACCGCACCGGGCCGCCTGATGGCGGCGGAGATCGCCGAACAACCGACACGATGGCGGCAACTGTTGGCCGAGGGCCGTGCCCCCATCGCCGAGATCGCCGCCCAGATCAGCTCCCGTCGACCACGATTCGTACAATTCGTGGCCCGCGGCACCAGCGACCACGCGGCGCTGTACGCCAAATACCTGGTGGAGATCATCCATCAGATACCGGCCGGCCTGGTCTCACCGTCGACGATGACCGTGTACGGCGCCCGCCCCGACCTGCGCGACGTGTTGTACATCGCCGTGAGCCAGTCGGGCGGATCCCCGGATCTGGTCCAGTCGGTCGACGTCGCCCGGGCACAGGGCGCCCTGACCCTCGCGGTCACCAACAATGAGTCGTCGCCGCTGTCGGATGCCGCCGAACTGCACATCAATGTTCTTGCCGGGCCGGAGAAATCGGTGGCGGCCACCAAGTCGTACACGGCCGAGTTGCTCTCGCTCTATCTGTTGATGGACGGCATCGCGGGCGGCGACGGCTCCGCGGCGGCACCACTTCCGGACCTCGGAGAGCAGATCCTGGAAGCCGACGATCGGGTCCGCGCGGTGGCCCAGCGCTATCGCTTCGCGCAGCGCCTCATCACCACCGGACGCGGCTACTCCTACCCGACCGCGCGCGAGGCGGCATTGAAGCTCATGGAGACGTCTTACCTTTCCGCACAGGCGTTCTCGGGCGCCGATCTGCTCCATGGTCCACTGGCCACCGTGGACCCGCAGGTTCCGGTACTGGCGGTGGTGCCGGCCGGGGCGGGCGGAGATGCGATGGTGCCGGTCCTCGAGCGGCTCGCCGAACGGGACGCCGACGTCTTCGGCGTGGGGTCGGCCGAACGGATCGCCCACCTGACCGGAGGCATCGAGCTTCCCGACGCACTGCCCGACGCGCTCTCGCCGATGCTGGAGATCATCCCGCTGCAACAACTGTCACTCCACCTGGCGATCGCACGCGGCGGTGATCCCGACACCCCGCGCGGGCTTCGGAAGGTCACGGAGACGCTGTGACGCGGCCCACCGAGAGTGCCGCGACACTTCTCGTCACGGCGTCGGCGATCGTCAGCGGCGGCCGAGTCCTGCGACCCGGCTGGTTCACCAGCCGGAACGGCCGCGTCGTCGACGTCGGCGAGGGCACACCACCGCGTCCTGCGGATCTGAATTTTCTTACCGCGACAGTCGTTCCGGGCTTTGTCGACATGCACGTCCACGGCGGCGGTGGCGCCGACTACACCGACGGTGACGCCGCCGGCGCGCGCGACGCGGCGGCGTTCCATCGCTCGCACGGCACCACCACGACCATGGCCAGCCTCGTCAGCGCCGGACCGGACCAGCTGCTCGCCCAGGTGCGCGGCCTGCGGCCACTCGTCGCCGACGGCATCGTCGCCGGCATTCATCTCGAGGGCCCGTGGTTGAGCCATTCACGCTGCGGCGCACATGATCCCACTGTGCTGCGGAACCCCGACCCGACCGAGATCGATAGGCTGCTGCAGGTGGCCGACGGCGCGATCTCGATGGTGACGATCGCTCCGGAGCTCGACGGTGCGCTCGATGCGATCGAACGGTTCGCCGATGCCGGTGTGGTGGTCGCGGTGGGACACACCGAAGCGACCTACATGCAGACCCGGGCGGCGATCGGCGCCGGGGCACGCGTCGGTACGCATCTGTTCAATGCGATGCGCCCGCTTCATCATCGGGAACCCGGCCCGGTGCTGGCGTTGCTCGAGGACGAGCGGGTCACGGTCGAGATGGTCGGCGACGGGGTGCATCTTCATCAGGGGCTGCTCACCCATGTGGTCGCAGACGTGGGCGCTCGGCGGGTTGCGCTCGTCACCGACGCGATGTCGGCGGCCGGGATGACCGACGGTTCCTACCGGCTGGGGATTCTGGAGGTGGAGGTGACCGACGGGGTCGCGAGGGTGCGCGAGACCGGCGCCATCGCCGGCAGCACCGCGACCATGGGATTGTTGTTCGAGCGCGCGCTGGCCGCATTTCCCGGCCCTCTCGATGCGGCACTGCTCGCGGCGTCGGCGATGACGTCCACGACGCCGGCACGCGCCGTCGGCGTGGATGGCGCCGGCGATCTCGCACCGGGCCGCCGCGCCGACTGGGTGATCGTGGAGGACGGCCGGGTGTGCGATGTCTACCGAGCCGGCCTACCGATCGTCGACCGTGGCACCCCTGACGATCGTGAGTACGCCCCCACGATGTCGCCTCACGACTCTCCGGCGGGCAGATCCCAGGAGTAGTTCACGGTCATCCCGTCTGCGCCCTTCATGTACAGGCGGAGCGGACCCGTCTGTCCCTCAGCGGTGGTGACCTGACAGGTCACGCTGGTCCCCGGTTGCGCCGCTATCTCCTGCTGTGGACACTCCACCGCGCTCAGCGTGTAGCCGGTCTGCTGGGCGAAACTGTCGCCGATCGACCCGACGATCGAATCGGCCAGCAACCGCTGCGAGCCGTCCTGCACGGTCCACGAGAAGTTGATGGTGTCGTTCCCGTCATCGACCTCTGTCACCTTGACGTCCCAGGTCGCGACCACGCCTTTCTCGGTGACCTTGCAGGTGGTGGCATCGCCGACCTCCGCGTCGACTCCACTGGTGCATTGGATCGAGTCGATCGGGTCGCCGGTCTTGGCAGCGGCCTCGTCGGAGAGTTTGCTCTGCAACTGCTCGGCACTCAGACCGTTCGAGTCACTGCCGCCGACCGACACCGAACACCCGGCGCCGACGAAGCTCAGCGCCACCACCGCGAGGCATCCCGCGAGCTGCCGTCTCGTGGTCATCTGACACTCCCCTCGAAGGCCGCGTGATGCGGATCCGTGACGCCACACAGCAACCACGTAATCGGGCTTTTCCGACAGTGTAATCCCAATGTGACCACCGATGCGGTCAATCGAGAATCACCCAAATCCTTTGTGAGCCTTTCTAACCAACCGTTCACGCTTGCGATGCCCCGCACGTCGGACACACACATCCACATCCTCGCTCACCGCGACTGAGTAGACTCGACACCGAGGCTGCCTCCTGCCGTTCGACCAGACGACTCCATGCGTCGTCTGGGTAACAGCTCATCCCGGTGACAACTGATGTCCGAGTTGTCGCGAGAAGGAGGTATGCGATGCTCTACGCGGTGTTCCGGATAGCCGGGGTGTTCCTGCTCGCGGTCCTGGCTGTCTTATCGATAGTCGCGGCCGTGCTCGGCCCCTGGGGCTGGATCATCGCGGCGGTCATCCTGACCCCGCTTGCCGCAACCGGCGTCTACGACCTTCTCCAACGACGACATTCGGTGCTACGGAACTACCCGATCCTCGGGCACATGCGCTACCTCCTGGAAGCGGTGCGGCCCGAGCTGCAGCAGTACTTCATCGAACGGAACTTCGACGGACGGCCCTACGACCGCGATGTACGTTCGCTGATCTATGAACGCGCCAAGGGCACCGCGGCCGAGTTGTCCTTCGGTACCGAACGCGACATCGACGTCGACGGTTACGAATATCTCGTGCACTCGACCGCGCCACTCGATCCGCCCGACGAACCATTCCGGGTCCGCGTCGGTGGGCCCGACTGCACCCAACCGTACGACATGGCCCTGTTGAACGTATCGTCGATGAGCTTTGGGGCATTGTCGGCGAATGCGTTGCGCGCATTGAACAACGGAGCCCGTAAAGGTGGGTTCGCGCACGACACCGGCGAGGGCGGACTCACTCCGTATCACCTCGGCGGTGCCGACGTCGTCTGGGAGATCGGGTCGGGCTACTTCGGCACACGCACCGACGACGGGCATTTCGATCCGCATCAGTTCGCCGACAAGGCCGCGCACGATCAGGTCAAGTGCATCTCGGTCAAACTGAGCCAAGGGGCCAAACCGGGCATCGGCGGTGTGCTGCCCGCAGCAAAGGTCAGCGAGGAGATCGCCCGGTATCGCGGTGTACCCGCGGGCGAGAAGTGTGTGAGCCCGCCCGGGCATTCGGAGTTCTCGACGCCCCGGGAACTGATCGCGTTCATCGCCCGACTACGGGAGCTCAGCGACGGCAAGCCGGTCGGCATCAAGCTGTGTCTCGGTTCGCGGGTGGATGTCCTCGCCATCTGCAAGGCGATGCTCGCCGAGAACGTCACCCCGGACTTCATCATCGTCGACGGCGCCGAGGGCGGAACCGCCGCAGCACCATTGGAGTACGAGGACCACGTCGGCCTGCCCCTCACCGACGGCCTGATGACGATGCACAACACGCTCGTGGGCACCGGGCTCCGTGACCGAATCCGCATCGGCGCCAGCGGAAAGGTGGCCTCCGGCAACGACATCGTCAAACGATTGATCCAGGGCGCCGACTACACGAACGCCGCCCGCGCGATGATGATGGCAGTCGGCTGTATCCAGTCACAACGCTGTCACACCAACCATTGCCCGGTCGGCGTGGCCACCCAGGATCCGAGGCGGGCGCGGGCACTCGACGTCGCCGACAAGAGCGAACGCGCGTACCGCTATCAGAAATCGACGGTGGAACAGGCGATGCGACTGATGGCGTCGATGGGCATCACCGACGTGTCGCAACTGTCGCCTCATCTACTGCGCAAACGGATCTCGGCCACCGAGCAGCGCACCTACGCCGAAATCCACGAATGGCTCGAGACCGGCCAATTGCTCTCCGAGACACCACAATCCTGGCTATCCGACTGGGTCCGGGCCGATCCCGACTCGTTCGCGCCCGCGGGCCTGGCCATGAACAACTGATTCGAATCACCACGATCGAAGGGAACCAGATGACCACAGTCGCCGAGACCATCGTCTCCGCACTCGCCGACCTCGGCGTCCGACAGGTGTGGGGTGTCGTGGGAGATGCCCTGAACCCCATCACCGACGCCATTCGCACCGAGGATCGGATGGAGTGGATCGGGGTCCGACACGAGGAGGCAGCGGCCTTTGCTGCCGGCGCGCAGGCCCAGCTCACCGACACCCTCGGCGTGTGCATGGGCACCGTCGGCCCCGGCTCACTGCATCTCATCAACGGCCTCTACGACGCGAAGAAGTCACATGCACCGGTGCTGGCGATCTGCGGTCAGGTGCCGACATCGGAAGTGGGCAGCAACTTCTTCCAGGAGGTCGACAATCACGCCGTGTTCGCCGACGTCTCGGTGTATCAGGCCACCGTGACCGCGGGGTCCCAGATGCCGTATCTCCTCGAGCAGGCGGTGAATGCCGCACTCGCGCGACGCGGCGTCGCGGTGCTCACGATCCCCGGCGACGTCGGCGACCTCGACGTGCCCGAGAGCGAGACCCGGTTCATCGCCCCGGACCGCTGCACGGTGGCGTCGGCAGCCGATGTCACGGCAGCGGCCAAGATCCTCGACGCGGCGGAGAAGGTCACCATGCTCGTCGGTCAGGGCGCCCGCAGCGCCCGAGCCGAAGTACTCGGGGTGGCCGAGACACTGAGCGCCCCGATGGTTCTCACACTGAAGGCCAAGGAGGGGCTCGAGGCCGACAACCCCTTCCAGGTCGGGCACAGCGGGCTGATCGGCAATCCGGCCGCGCATCTCGCGTTACATCAGGCTGACACCCTCCTTCTGGTGGGCACCGACTTCCCGTACCGCGACTGGCTTCCGCACGACAAGGCGGTGATCCAACTCGACGATCGTGCCGAACACATCGGGCGGCGCCTGACGGTGCGGCAGGGCCTGGTGGGTGACGCCAAAGAGACTTTGGCACAACTTCTTCCACTTCTCAAACCTAATGCCGACACCACGCACCTGGACCGTCATCGCAAGGAGTACGAGCTCTGGAACTCCGCGCAACGTCGGCTCGTCGACCCCGATCACGACAGCAGCACGGTGGGCGGAAGGATCCGCAAGCACATCGACAACCGCGACGACCTGATCCGCCCCGAGGTCGTCGCCGCAGCGGTCGATGCGGCCGCCGACGACGACGCGATCTTCACCACCGACACCGGGATGTCGACGGTGTGGCTGTCACGGTTCGTCGAGATGCGTGGCGATCGAAGGCTGTTGGGCTCGTTCAATCTGGGTTCGATGGCCAACGCGATGCCACAGGCGCTGGGCGCTGCGGCTCTCGACCGGTCCCGGCAGGTGGTTGCCTTCTGCGGCGATGGTGGCCTGATGATGCTTCTCGGGGATCTACGGACCGCGGTGACCTATCAGCTCCCGGCCACGTTCATCGTGTTCAACAATCATCGGCTCGGCATGGTGAAGCTCGAGCAGGAGCAGAGCGGCCTGCCCGAGTTCGGCACCGAACTCGACAATCCGGATCTCTCGGCGGTGGCAGCCGCGCTCGGGCTGAAGTCCCGTTTGGTGACGGATCCCGGCGCGGTCGCCGAGGCTGTCGCGGCAGGCCTGGCGGACGACGGCCCGGTGCTGCTGGACATTCACACCAATCCCAACGAGATCTCGATACCACCGCGGCCGACCGTCTCACAGGGCTGGGGCTTCGCCATCGCAAAGATCAAGGAGAGCTTGGGAAGTCCCGACTGACTGTCGCTAGGGCGGGTCGACCGGGTCGGGCGAGTCGACCGGGTCGACCGGGTCGGGCGAGCGAGAGGCCCGTGCGGCGACACCCCGCATCATGTCCCGCGACATGATGAGATCGGCGGGGACCACGAGCGTTTCACACAGGACACGCAGCCACCATGGCTGCATAGATGCGCGCCATCGGAAGACGAGCCGAGTGCGCGACCCGCCGCCGACCGGCGTGAGCACATAGGCCCACGTCCAATCGAGCCGTGCCATGCCGGTTGTCCGCCAGCTCAACGGCAGGTGCGAGTCGGATCTCAGGACGAGGGCAGCACCCGGCCGCAACTGTATGACCGTGAACCCGCAGCGGGTCTCAGGCGATCCGTCGGGCACGAAATCACCCACCCGAAGGTCCTGCAGTTCCGGCATGATCGTCTCGGCACTCGCGCGGTTCGCCGGGAACAACAGCCGGTCGACCCAACGAGCGGTGTACCAACCGCCTCGATGCCAGCCCATCTGAACCAGCCACGGCCACACCTGAACCGGCGATGCTTCGATGGTGGTCGCATGTGTGCAGACGCACTGCGGCGTCGCGATGAGGTCATCGCCGGGCAGCGGCACCGTCTGCTCCGCGACGGTCGCGCCGAACGAATGGCCGAGACGGTTCGCGGCGAACCACCCAAGTCCGACTCCGGCCACGAGGACCTGCCACCCACGCATGAATCGATGACACACCCACCGGCACGGCGGGTATAGAGACCAAAGGCATCAGTTTCCGTGCGAGGGGCTCCCCGTGCTGATCGAGTAGACGAGCGGTAGCGACGAGACACCCGCCGATGATCGAGCAGACCCCCTCTCGCTGATCGAGTAGTCGACGAGCGGCAGCGAGGACCCCTTCCGCTGATCGAGTAGTCGACGAGCCGCAGCGAGGACCCCCTCCGCTGATCGAGTAGTCGACGAGCGGCAGCGAGGACCCCTTCCGCTGATCGAGTAGTCGACGAGCGGCAGCGAGGAGACGTATCTAGATCCACTCTCCCACAACGAATTCCGACTCATTGAACCCGAACCTCACGTCCCAACAAGATGTCTCACTCTCCTCAACACACCCCTTGACTCCGAACATCCGTTTGGAGTTCGAAATCGTTGAACAGCGCCCCCTCTGCTGATCGAGTGGGTTCCGAGCCGCCAGGCGAGGGACCGTATCGAGATCACCGGCGACCGCGGTCTCGATACGCGACTCACTTCGTTCGCGGCTACGCGACCAGCAGAGAAGCGACCCCCGGCCGGGACCGCATCTGCCCCTTGAGAACTCCATTGAGTGAAACAGACACGGCGCCAGACGCTGTCGCGTACACCAGGCCCGCTCACCTGCCGACGGGTCCCACACCGTCATCCAAGTGAGGTCAATTCGGACAAATCCTGAGAAACTCCTGTGAAATGCCGGTCGGGCGCCTACCCTCGTAGCTGTCCATCAGGGGTACCGAAAGGGTCACCGTGCACGCGAACACGAGTTCGTCAGCAACGCAAACCAACGTCGCGCCTCACCGGAAACCCGTTGTGCGAAGAACCCTCTGGGCGTTGACATCGGTGATCGCCATGGTGCTCATGTCATTCGTCTCGGTCTCCGCGCCGGCACATGCCGCCGGCATCGAGTCCCTGACCAAGCGCTATGTGGAGACGTTCTATCCACTGTGGTTGACCCAGCTCCAGTTCGACGTCGCGCCCCACAACCGCCTGATCGGCCCCGACACCGTCACACCGCTCTATCAGGGTGTGGTCGCCATCAACAATGACACCCTGTATGCCAGCTCCCCGGTGGACACCTCCGGCGGGGCGGTGATGGTCACAGTTCCCCGCACACCGGTGAGCTACTCGGTCCTGCTGCTTGATCCATACGGCAACACCTATCCCGTCGCGATCCCGTCCAAGGCGGCCGGGGTCAATACGCCGACGACCCTCTACGCCCTGGTCGCCCCCAATCACCGTGGCGGTGTGCCGGCAGGCGCCACGATGGTGCGTCTGCCGCATCCGTTCATGATCCTGATCTTCCGAGCCGATCGGTTCAGCAACAACCGGGATCTGACCGCGCAGGCCCGCACGTTCCGAGCAGGGCTCAAGATGCAGACGATCAGCGCCTGGCGCGGCAACCCTCAGGGAGGCGCCACAGCGGTCCGTTCGGTCGCCGAGTTCGCCTTACCGGTCAAGACCATGGCCGACAGCCTGATCAACACCGCACCCGTCGAGTTCGTGCGCCAGACGCAGCGAGCCGTCGGCAACACCTCGCGGGTTCCGCCACTCGCCCCCAAGCAGCGAGCCCTGGCCGCCGCTTTCAACCGTGTGTTCGCCGGCGGCTCCGACCCTGCCGTATGGCCTGCGGTCTCGTCGGGCGCACGTGCGGCTCACGCCGCGATCATCGGCAACTACCTCGGACACCGAGACCGGAACAAGTGGATTCATTTCACCAACATCGGCAAGTGGGGTGACAACGTCCTCGACCGTTCGTCGCTCAACGAATTCATCCAGTTCGGCAACGGAATCGCGACGGCCGCCTACTACCACGCATTCCTCGACCGGAATGGCGCCCCGCTCGACGGCAGCCGGCCGGGCGGATATGTTCTCACCTTCCCGGCACGAGCGATCCCGCAGGCGTCGCGGTTCTGGTCGTTGACGGCCTACACACCGAACTCGATCGAGCTGATTCCCAATGCCGCCGACAAGTACCTGGTGGCCGGCTACACACCGGGACTGGTGCGCAACCGCGACGGTTCCATCTCGATCCACATCGCGCGCGTCAAGCCGCCAGGGGTACCTGCGGCCAACTGGCTGCCGGTGGGGTTCCGCCCGTTCAACGTGATGCTGCGGCTGTACGGCGTGATCCCGGGTTCGAGCGCGGCGACCAACACCTACGTGCCGCCGGCGGTGGTCCCGCGCTGATCAGCCGGCGCGGTCCAATTCGCGGTTCGCGCGGCGCTCGACGAGAAGCGGGACAAAATCCCGCACTCTGATGCCGTCGAAGTGGCGGTAGGCACCCTGGACGGCCGTGACGACTTCCTCGGGTTCGCGTTCCGAGTGCGCATCGATCAGCCGATCCTGTACCTCGCCGATCTGACGCACCTCGTCCTCGTTCGTTGGCTCCATAGGACAAGGCTAGTGACCTCACCCCGCGTGACGCTCGGCCCAAATGGCCTGTTCACTCGGCATTCATCCCGCCGAGACCGTCTCAATACCGAGCGGGAACCCTCGTCACCGGCAGAACCGGACTCTCGACGTCGCTCGGCTTGCGTTTGGGCAGGTCGATGTCGGGCGCTGCGAGCGGCGTGTAGGGCACCTGGTCGAGCAAGTGGGTGATGATGTTCAGTCGTCCACGCTTCTTGTCGTCGGTGTTCGCCACATACCACGGCGCCCAACCGGTGTCTGTGTAGCGGAACATGTCGTCGCGGGCACGGGTGTAGTCGTCCCAGCGCTCGTAGGACTTCACGTCCATCGGCGAGAGCTTCCAGTACTTGCGCGGGTCGTTGATCCGGCTCTCCAGCCGCTCGGTCTGCTGCTCCTCACTGACTTCGAGCCAGTACTTGATCAGGATGATGCCCGAGCGCACCATCGCGCGCTCGAACTCGGGCGTGTCGGAGAGAAACTGCAGCGACTGCTCCTCGGTGCAGAAGCCCATCACTCGCTCCACACCGGCACGGTTGTACCAACTCCGGTCGAAGATCACCACCTCACCGGCGGCGGGCAGGTGGGGGACGTAGCGCTGCATGAACATCTGCGACTTCTCGCGGTCTGTCGGTGTGGGCAGCGCCACCACCCGGAAGACCCGCGGGCTCACCCGCTCGGTGATCGCCTTGATGACGCCGCCCTTGCCCGCCGTGTCACGCCCCTCGAAGACGATGCAGATCTTGGCCCCGGTCGAGCGCACCCATTCCTGCATGGCCACGAGTTCCGCGTGCAGGCCCTTCAACTCCGAGCGGTATTCCTTGTTCTTCATCAGCGGACGCGTGGAGTCGGGTTCGTCCGAGCTGGACGAGGCCGGCCGCGACGGAGCGGTCGAGTGGCCGTGACCCTTCGCCTTCTTCTTCGCCTTGCCCTTCGACTTCTTGCTCACGGGTGACCTCCTCGAAGCCGGAACGTTCCGGACGTGCCTCCGGACGCGTGCGAAGAAGAACTCTACGTCACCCACAAGTCCGAAATCGCGCGAAATCTCAGCGCGGTGGCGTCGCGCGGGATCCCGGCAATCCGGGACCACACCGCCTTTCGACCGACCGGCGGGAGGCCATTGTTGTCCGAAATCGGCTGATTTGCCGGGATTCTCGGACCGGATGTAGCCCACTTCACACCGTTTCGATGAGGCGTCGCGACCGACAATCACTTAGTCTGGCTAAGTAATTTTAATTTAGTCTTACTAAGTAGTTGTCTGTCGGAGGGACTTCACTCGATGGGCGAGGGTCGAACCATGGGATTCACAACCACAGCATCACTAGGCGGCGCCGCTGCCGTGCACCGCGACTTCATCCGCATCCGCCGCGCGCTGCGGGCGAAGTCACCCGACGGCCCACTGTCCGCCGGGCAGATGTCTGCGTTGTGGACCATCTCGCAACACGCGCCCATCCGGGCGACCGAACTCGCCGACCGCGAAGGGGTCACCGGTCCGACGGTGTCGCGAGTGATCGCCTGCCTGGAGCGGTACGGAATGGTCACCCGCACAACCGATCCCCACGACGGCCGGGTAAGCCTGCTCACCCCGACCGACGCAGGGATCGGCTACATCGAGGGCGCGTCGTCGCGGAGTTCCGAACTCTTCGAGGTGGCACTGCGCCGCCTCGACGGACCTGAGCGCGACACGGTCCGACGTTCGATCCGGCTCCTCGCCGACACGATGTGCGAGCTCACACCAGCCGAGCCAGACAACTCTCATGGAGACGACACGACAACGGAGGGGGGAGCCTGATGCAGCCTGACACCAATGGTCACCGGCACGATCCGATCAACTCAGGCGTGACCGATGCGATGAGCGGCGTGATCCGCGGCCAGGTCCGGTCGGCCGGTGGAGATGCGCTCGGGGACGCCACGGTGACGGTGATCGACCCGAACGGCCGTCAGGCGGCGCGGTCGATCGCCGATGCCGCCGGCGGCTTTGTCGCCGAGGTGTCCGCGGGCGGGCACTACGTCCTGGTCGCCTCGGCCGCCGGATACGAACCGTCGGCGCTGACCATGACCGTCGGCAGCACACCGATCGATGTGGACGTCGTCCTGGCCTCGATGGCCGCACTCGGCGGCGCCGTGACGACGTCAGCGACCGGTGAACCCGTGGCGACCGCAACCGTCGCGATCGCCGATCACACCGGCCATGTCAGCGCAACGGCCGTCACCGACGCCCAGGGCCGTTGGGTGGCGAGCGGATTGCCCGCAGGGACCTACACCGTGATCGTCACGGCTCCCGGATGCGATCCGGTGGCCGAACCGGTCACGATCGACCCGGCTGCCGGCGCGACGGTCGATGTCGTGCTGAGAACCGCAGCCGAACTCGGCGGGCTCATCAGCATCGGCTCCGGTGACTCCGTCGCACCCTTCACCCACAGCCAGGTCGCCCTCCTCAACGATGCCGGGGAGATGGCGGCCAGCGCTCTCACCGACGAGAACGGGCGCTACCTGTTCGCGAATCTGGCACCCGGCGACTACACGGTCATCGCGAATGGTTATGCCCCGCAGGCCGCGACGATCGACATCGAGGCCGGTCACGTCGTCACCCACGAATTCGTTCTCGGCGCAAAGGGGGAAGCATGAGCAGCACCATCACAGCACGCGTTTCGACGTCGAGCGGCAACCCACTGGATGCGGCGGTGATGACCGTGATGTCGCAATCCGGTGAACAGCGCGCCATCGCGCGCGCCGACACCGATGGTTCGGTTGCCGCCGCAGACCTGGACGCCGGCACGTACACCGTCGTGATCACCGCCGACGGCTATCAGCCGGCCGCACGCGTCGCCGTGGTGTCGGGCACCGGGCCGGTGAGCCTCGGTGAGATCACCGCGGCGCGCGCGGGCGGCGCACCGACGCCGGGGGCCGGGCGGTGGGAGATCGATCCGAGCCACTCCGCCATCGAGATCAGCGTGCGCCATTTCGGCATCGCCACGATCAAGGGCCGATTCACCGACTTCACCGGCCAGATCGAGGTACCCGAGGACGTCGAGCAATCGCGGGTGGTCGCCGAGATCAAGACCTCGAGCATCGACACCGACAACCGCACCCGCGACGACCACCTCCGGTCGGATGCCTTCTTCGACGTCGAGCAGTATCCGATCGCCGAGTTCCGGGCCACGCAGGTCCGTCCCGCCACCGATGAGACGTGGACGCTGGCCGGCTCCCTGACCCTGCGGGGAACCGCGGTACCGGTGACGCTCGAGATGACCTACCTCGGTGAGGTCGACGACCCCTGGGGCGGACACCGTGCAGGATTCCGCGCCACCGGCACGTTGCGGCGCAACGACTTCGGGATCAGCTTCGACGAGAAGCTGATCAGCGGGGTCGCACAGATCGGCGGTACCGCGACCGTGAATCTCGACATCCAGGCGACCCGGACACCGTAGTCCGTCACCGGCCGCATTGATCTTGTTCTCATAAATTCCGAAAGGCACCAATGTCACAGCACGCCGTGGCCGACATCGGCGGCGCCGCAGCGGGGCAGCCCAGCCGGGGCTCCCGCCAGCGTTCGCTCTCCGAACTCGGCCCCAACTACAAGTGGATCGCCCTGTCCAACACGACGTTGGGCATGCTGATCGCCACGATCAACAGCTCGATCGTACTGATCGCGCTGCCCGACATCTTCAAGGGCATCCATCTCAATCCCCTTGAGCCCCAGAACACCAGCTACCTGCTGTGGATGATGATGGGCTTCCTCGTCGTCACCGCAGTACTCGTGGTCAGCTTCGGACGCCTCGGCGACATGTTCGGCCGAGCCCGCATGTACAACATGGGCTTCGCCATCTTCACCATCTCGTCGATCTTCCTGGCCATCACCTGGTTCGACGGCTCCGAAGCAGCGATCTGGCTCATCTTCTGGCGCATCGTCCAAGGCGTCGGCGGCGCGTTCCTGATGGCCAACTCGTCGGCGATCCTCACCGACGCATTCCCCGCCAACCAGCGCGGACTGGCCATGGGCATCAACGGTGTGGCCGCGATCGCGGGCTCGTTCCTCGGCCTGCTCATCGGTGGCCTCCTGGCACCGATCCAGTGGCACTTCATCTTTCTCGTGTCGGTGCCGTTCGGCCTGGTCGGCACGGTCTGGGCGTACATGAAGCTGCACGACACCGGCGAGCGTCGCAAGGCCAAGATGGACTGGTGGGGCAACATCACGTTCGCCGTCGGCCTGATCGCGATCCTCATCGCGATCACCTACGGCATCCAGCCCTACGGCACGTCCAACATGGGCTGGGGTAACCCGTGGGTTCTCACCGGACTCATCGGCGGCGTCATCGTCCTCGCCATCTTCGTGCTCATCGAGACCAAGGTCGAGAGCCCGCTCTTCGAACTGTCGCTGTTCAAGAATCGCTCGTTCGCATTCGGCAACCTCGCCAACCTCATGGCGTCGATCGGCCGCGGCGGCCTGCAGTTCATCCTGATCATCTGGCTGCAGGGCATCTGGCTCCCGCAGCACGGCTTCGACTACTCACGCACACCGCTGTGGGCCGGTATCTACATGGTGCCCATGACGATCGGCTTCCTGCTCAGTGCTCCCATCTCGGGTGCGCTGTCGGACAAGCTGGGCACCAAGTGGTTCACCACGATCGGCATGCTCATCACCGCGGGCACCTTCGCCGGGCTGATCGCGATCCCGGTCGACTTCGACTACTGGGTCTTCGCGCTGATCATGTTGATCAACGGTATCGGCATGGGGCTCTTCGCCTCTCCGAACCGTGCCGAGGTGATGAACAGCCTGCCGATCACATCCCGAGGTTCGGGTGCGGGCATGATGACGACGTTCCAGAACGCTGCCATGGTGCTGTCCATCGGGCTGTTCTTCTCCCTGATGATCGCCGGGCTGAGCGCGCATCTGCCGACGGCGATGTTCAGCGGCCTCACCGCCAACGGCATGCCCGACGCTCCCGCGAACGGCATCGCCCACCTACCGACTGTCGGCATCCTGTTCGCCGCGTTCCTCGGCTACAACCCGATCCGTGAGGTCGGCGGCCAGGCGCTGCAGGGGCTTCCGCAGTCCGCGGTCGACCACCTGACCGGTCTGGACTTCTTCCCCCACCTGATCAGTGATCCGTTCTCCGACGGTCTGACCGCTGCGTTCACCTTCGCACTCATCTGCTGTGTGATCGGTGCGATCGCCTCGCTGTTCACCGGTTCGAAGAAGACGACCACCCCGGAGAGTGTGGGCGCCGAGCTGGCGGCGGTCGCCGCCGATGCCGGCATGGCGACGTCGGCCGAGTTGATCGACGAAGCCCACATGTACGGCCCGCGCCATCGGCGGGACGCCACGAGTGTCGTCGGGTCGGCCGACGCCGAACCGACGGCGGACCGCCCGCGGATCGCCGGACGGATCACCGGATCGGACAGCGCACCGCTGCGCGGCGCGGCCGTCACTGTCACCGATGTGCGGGGGCATCAGGCCGGTACGACGGCGGTCCACGACGACGGCACCTACGCGATCCGCGACCTCGCGGACGGTACGTACACCGTCATCGCCACGGCCCCGGGCCGATTGCCCAGGGCGCTGACCGTGTCGGTCGTCGGGGACTTGATCTTCCGGAGGGACTTCACCCTCGCCGGCGGATCGGTGATCAAGGGCCATGTCCGCGATGCGCACCGGCCGCTGCCGGCAAGCCTGATCGTCACCGATCAGTCGGGCGCGGTCGTCACGCGGGCGCACGCAGACTCCGACGGCAGCTTCGCCATCAACGGCGTGTCGGAGGGCGACACCGTCGCGGTCACGGCATCGGCTCCCGGCTATCAGCCCACGAGTCAGCTCGTCACCGTCGATTCGTCCGCACCCGCGGACATCGATCTGGTCCTGGTCGCCACCGGCGGGGTTCAGGGCACGGTGCGGACTCCGGACGGTGGTCCCCTGGCCGGCGCAACGGTGTCGGCGATCGGGCCGGATCAGACGATCGTCGCGTCGGTGACGACCGACGCGGACGGGCGCTACCGGATCGAGGGTCTGACCGATGCCCAGTTCACCGTGGTGGCCAACATGTACGAGCCCGCCGCAGTGCAGGTGAGCGTGGTCGCCGGACAGCGCAACACCGCCGACATCGGGCTGGGATCGGGGCGTAGACCCGCGGTCTCCTGACCCATCACACACAGCAGTCGGCCCGGCCGGGAGTTTCCCGACCGGGCCGACTGCTGTGTGGTCAGTGCTCGACGACCGCCTTGAGGAAGGTCCGGGTCCGCTCCTGCTGCGGAGCACCGAAGATCTGCTGCGGGGCGCCCTCCTCGACGATCCGTCCCTGATCGAAGACGAGCACCCGGTCGGCGACGTCGCGGGCGAACCCCATCTCGTGGGTGACGATGAGCATGGTGATGTCGGTCGTCTCGGCGATTCGTCGGAGTACCCCGAGCACGTCGGCGACGAGTTCGGGATCGAGCGCGGAGGTGACCTCGTCGAGCAACAGGATGTCGGGATCCATCGCGAGAGCACGTGCGATCGCCACGCGCTGCTGTTGTCCGCCGGAAAGTTTCGTCGGGTGAGCGTCTTCCTTGTCCTGCAGGCCGACCGTCGCCAGCAGTTCCCGGGCGCGGGCCACCGCCTCCGATTTGCTCTTTCCCAGTACATGAATGGGCGCCTCGGTGATGTTCTCCAGCACGGTCATGTTCGGGAAGAGGTTGAACTGCTGAAACACCATGCCGATCTTGGATCGGACGGCACGCAGATGTTTCTGCGACGCCTTGACCAGCTTGTCGCCCTTGTACATATGGGTGAGCGGTTCGCCCTCGACCCAGATCACTCCGTCATTGGCGTCCTCGAGGGTCATGAGCAGCCGAAGAATGGTGGTCTTGCCGGAACCACTCGGACCGATCAATGCGACTCTCTCGCCACGGGCCACGGTGAAGTCGAGGTGATCGAGGACCACGTGGTCGCCGAACCGCTTGACCACCTTGTCGAACACGATCATCGATGATCCGGTTGCGGCGGCTTCCGTGGTCGACACGGCGGCGCTCTCGTCAGTAGGCAAGTGTCTTCTCTAGCTTTCGGATCAGAATGGAGGTGGGGTAGCTCGCGATCAGGAAGATGACACCGGCGATGGTGATCGGCTCCAGATACTGGAACGTCCGGGCACCGTATTGCTGCGCGGCGGTGACCATCTCGACCACCGTGATGGCGAACAGGAACGGGGTGTCCTTGAACATCGAGATCGCGTAGTTGCCCAGCGCGGGCGTGGTGTTCCGAATCGCCTGCGGCAGAACAACGGCACGCCACATCCGCCCGGCAGGCAACGAGAGTGCATGTGCTGCTTCCCACTGTCCGCGTGGGACGGAATCGATCCCGGCCCGGTACACCTCCGCCATGTACGTGGAGTAATGAATGCCGAGTACCACAATGCCGATCTGCAGCGCGGTGAACTGCGGCAGCAGGTAGTAGGCAAAGAGCAACTGCACGACAAGCGGTGTGAGTCTGATGAATTCACAGACCATCCGCAAGGGGATGCTCACCACCGCAGGTCCCACCCGCCGCGCCACCGCGATCGCCAGGCCGAGCACGGCGGCTATCAGGAAACCCAGAACCGTTGCCAGCAGGGTGATCTTGAAACCCTCCAGCAGGAACGGGAGACAATCCGCAGCGCGCTGCCAGCTCCAGTTCGCATTCATCGGCCGACCCCCACGTTCTCATCGATGCGCTCCGGCCGCAGACTCAGCACCTCACGCAACGTCGGGCCGACGCCGATCCTGGACTTCGCGCGCATCTCCAGCAGGTTCATGATCAGGGTCAACACGTACGCGAAGCAGAAGTACAGAACCAGCCCGACACCGAAGGAGAACAAGGTGTCGCCGGTACCCCGCCGCAACTGTTCGATCTCATAGGTGAGGTCCTGCAGCAGGATGAAGCTCGCCAGCGCGGTGCCCTTCATCAACTGGATGAGCAGGTTGTTCAACGGCGGGATCATCTGCACCCAGGCCTGCGGAAAGATGATCCGGTGCAGTCGCTGCCAGGTAGAGAAGTTCAGTGCCACTGCCGCTTCCCACTGCGGCGCGGGGATCGCCGCGAGCGATCCGCGGACCACCTCGGCGCCGTAGGCACCGTAATTGAGGCCCAACGCGAGGATACCGCAGAACATCGGGTCCAGCTGGTAGCCGAAGAGTGGCAGCACATAGAACAGCCAGAACAGTTGGACCAGCAGTGATGTGCCCCGGAAGAACTCGACGAAGACGCGCGCGGTCCCCCGGATCACCATCCACCGCGCGCCTTCTGCAACCCCCAACACCAGGGCGAGCACAAAGGCCAGCGTCGCCCCGCCGAGAGTCAGATAGATCGTGGTGAGTATGCCTTCCTGGATGCGCGGCCACGCATCCAGGAAGGCATCGATGTTGTCACCCACAGGCGATTACCGACAGCCTCAGATGTTGCCCGCGCAGAGGTCGGCGGTCGTCAGGTTGGGATCGGGCAGCTCCTCCTTGGTGAAGCCGAACTTACCGACGATCGACAGGTACTTGTCCGGGTCCGACGTGATCTTCTTCAGCTCGGCGTTATACGCCTCGAGGAGGTCTTTGTCGTTGGTGCGGAACACGGTACCGCCCGCGCCCACCTGCGGTTTCCCGTCGATGACGGCGACAAACGACGGCGTGACGTCGACCGGCGCGTCGGGGTTGTTGTTCTTCATCCAGTTCAGCGAGATCCCGGTCAACGCGAACACGTCCGCTCGGCCCGAGGTGACTGCATCCATCCCGTCCTGCGGCGTCGCGACCTGCATGTTGTTGATGCCGAGGCTCTTCGCGTAGTCAGACTCGATGGCGCCGGTCATGGTGGCCAGTCGAGCTCCGCTGTCGGCGACCGACTGCATGTTCGTGAGGTTCTTCGGGTTGCCGGTGGGCACCATCAGCGCGGTCGTGTAATTGAACTCGGGGTCGCTGAACGCCGCCTGCTTGCACCGTTCCGGAAGGATCGACATCCCGGCGCTGACCACGTCGAAGCGGTTTGCCTGCAAACCCGGGATGAGCGCTCCGAAGTCGGCGTTGACACCCTCGACGTTGTCGATGCCGAGTTGTTTGAAGATCTCGCGGTGCAGGGCCACGGTCGCACCGGTCAGCTGTCCGTTCTCCTCGAAGGAATACGGCGCCTCACCTGCGAACCCGACCGTGACCGTCCCTTTGTCCTGCAACTGCTGGAGCAGACTCGAATCACTGTCCGAGTCGGTCGACGAACAAGCCGCGAGACTTGCGGCCACCAGGGCGGCACACGCGAACGTACTCACCGATCGCCGGTGGACGAACCTCTTGACCAATGACAATGCCATGAACTCAGCCTTCCGGGAAACAGCCGGAACGCGCGCCGAGAAGACCGCAGTCATGTACTGCGGCCACCGGGCCAACGCCCAACTTCTCCGATTAGATCGCTTTCTGCGCTTGTGAACCTAACACGGATCACAGGCTGCGCTCAGGAGACCCTCAAGGTGCGCCTACCGTCGTCGACGCCAAAATGGCTTATTACCTGGGGTTTTCATCATAGGATGAGCACGCCGTCAAAATTCTTCGACAGCACAATACAAGTCCAGTTGCATATCGCGAAACAGTTTGTGTGGACATCGAATTCATCTGTGCTTCGTGAGGCTCCGAGCAGCCCCCGGCGCCTGAGGAGGTCCGGAGCGCTAGCGGAGGACCGCACCCACCGCTCCCTGAGCTGAGGAGGTCCGGAGCGCCAGCGGAGGACCGCACCCACCGCTCCCTGAGCTGAGGAGGTCCGGAGCGCCAGCGGAGGACCGCACCCACCGCTCCCTGAGCTGAGGAGGTCCGGAGCGCCAGCGGAGGACCGCACCCACCGCTCCCTGAGGAGGTCCGGAGCGCTAGCGGAGGACCGTCACGAAGGGGCGCCCTTCGTGACGCATCCTCGCAAGCTCGGAGGCTCCTCAGGGAGCGGGTGGTGACGCATCCTCGCAAGCTCGGAGGCTCCTCAGCCTGGATCTTTCATGTTTGTTTGGGGTGTTCGGCGTGGGAAATGCGAAAGTGCCTACCTGGCAAGGGATTATTGAATCTCCACAACACAATAATTCCTGGCAGAAAGGCACTTCGCAGGTGAAGCATAACCGCTATCCCCGTCTGGTTGTCGATGATCAACGCCGCGAGTCGCTGACGAGTTCGTCGGGGGCGTTGCTGCTGCGTGACGCGGCGCAGGTCGCGGGCCTGGACGAGGCGTTATCGGCGGCGTTGGCGCCGTGGACCTCGCCGCGGGCCACCCATGATCCGGGCCTGATGCTGCTGGATCTGGCGATCGCGTTGGCTCTGGGCGGTGACTGCGCGGCCGACGTGGCGATCGTGCGAGCCCAACCCGACCTGTTCGGGCCGGTGGCCTCGGATGCGACGTTCTCCCGGCTGATCAGCGTGTTGGCCGACGACCTGAGCACGGCGCTACCGGCGATCCGCGCCGCGCGTGCCGCGGCCCGCACCCGGGTATGGACGCGGGCGCGCCCGCTGGCCGGAACACCCGGCACCCGCGATGGGGGGCAGGTGATCGTCGATCTCGACGCCACCACCATCGGTGCGCATTCACTCAAAGAACACGCCCAACTGACCTACAAACGCCAGTTCGGGCATTCCCCGATGTGCGCGTTCGTCGATCACGGCCAGTACGGCACCGGCGAACCACTGATCATCGATCTACGCCGCGGCGGCGCCTCCCCACAAGGCGCCGACCTGCACATCAACACCACGACCGCCGCGCTGGCCCAACTGCCCGCCGCCGAACGCCCCCAGGTGCTGCTCCGCACCGACGCCGGCGGCTGTTCCAAAAAATTCCTCAGGTTCCTGCGCGCCGAGAAACTCGCGTACTCGATCGGGTTCACCCTCTACGACAACGTCAAAACCGCCATCGCCGCGCTGCCCGAGCAGGCCTGGCGCGATGCGTTCAACGGTGACGAACAACCCCGCAACGGCGCCCAGGTCGCCGAGCTCACCGACCTGATCGTCCCCGCCGCCGACCCCACCGACCCCTGGCCGGCCGGGATGCGCGTCATCGTGCGCCGCGAATACCCCGACCCCGGCGCCCAACTACGCCTGACCGACATCGACGGCCGCCGCTACACTGCGTTCGCCACCAACACCCGCGGCACCGGCTGGACCCTGCCGGTCCTGGAACTACGCCACCGCCAACGCGCCCGCGCCGAAGACCGCATCCGCAACCTCAAAGACACCGGCATGGCCAACCTGCCCTTCCACGAGTTCACCAAAAACCAGATCTGGCTCGAAATCGTCTGCCTGGCCGCCGAACTCTTGGCCTGGACCCAAACCCTATGCTGGCCCGAACACCACCCCGCGCGCCTCTTCGAACCCAAACGCATGCGCCTATGCATCCTCGCCGTGGCCGGACGCACCATCCACACCGGCCGACGCCACCTGCTACGACTACCCCGCGGCTGGCCCTACAACGACCTCATCTACCAGGGCTACACCGCCCTGCACGCCGCCTGACACACCACACAGCAGCCCCTGCCCCTCAACCCAGGACCCGAAGAACCGGCGAACACCAGCGCCGGCGATCACCCACACCCACACCACACCAACCCCACACCCAGCCGCCGAAACCCCCAACCCACCACCACATGAAAGATCGAGGCTCAGGGACCGAGTGGTGACGCATCCTCGCAAGCTCGGAGGCTCCTCAGGGACCGAGTGGTGACGCATCCTCGCAAGCTCGGAGGCTCCTCAGGGAGCGGGTGGGGACGCTCGCAGGCTCGGAGGCTCCTCAGGGAGCGGGTGGGGACGCTCGCAAGCTCGGAGGCTCCTCAGGGGGCGGGAGGGGACGCCCGCAAGCTCGGAGGCTCCTCAGGGACCGAGTGATGACGCTCAGGGAGCGGCCCTCCGCTCGCAAGCTCGCTCCCCAGCCTCACGGATCGCGTGAGTTCGGTCGATCGTCCCGCGTTTCGGCCGGCATCGTGTGAGGATCGTGGGAGTGTCCCCGACGCGCTCGTCCGAACCAGCATCCGCGATCACCCCTGCCCTGCGAGCGGTCACCGACGAATCCGACTCCATCGCCGAGGACCCGCGGTATCTGTCGGAGCAACTGCTCACCTATCTCGGCAACAAGCGGTCGCTGCTCGGCCTGATCGACGCGGCCGCCGACACCGTGCACGCCCGGCTCGGTCGGAAGCTGACCGTCCTGGATGCGTTCTCCGGCAGCGGCGCGGTGTCGCGGCTGCTGAAGTCCCGAGCCGAGCTGGTGATCGCCAACGACCTCGAGTCCTATGCGCGGGTGATGAGCGAGTGCTTCCTCACGAACCGACGAGACGTCGACCTCGCCGATGTCACAACGCTTGTCGACGAACTCAACGCCGAGGTCGACGGCGGACATTCGGTAAACGGATTCATCGAGGAGCTCTACGCGCCCCGCGACGACACGAACATCCGGCCGGGTGAACGGGTCTTCTTCACACGTGACAACGCCCGACGCCTCGACGCCTACGCCACGCTGATCGATCGGGTCGACGACCGTATGCGGCCATTCCTGTTGGCGCCGTTACTCTCCCAGGCATCGGTCCACGCCAACACGTCGGGCGTGTTCAAGGGCTTCTACAAGGACAAACAAACCGGGATCGGGCGGTTCGGGGGCGCGCACCAGGATGCACTGCTGCGCATCCTGGGCACCATTCGCCTGGCCCCGCCGGTCCTCAGTCGCCATGACAGCGCCAAGCGAGTCCTTCAGATGGACGCCAACGCGCTGCCCGATCACGTCGGCCCGGTGGATCTCGCCTATCTCGACCCCCCGTACAACCAACATCCGTACGGTTCCAACTACTTCATGCTGAACCTGCTGACGCACCACCAGCGGCCCTCATCGATCAGCCCGGTGTCCGGCATCCCCGTCGACTGGAATCGCTCGCGCTACAACGTTCGACGCGAATCCGCCGATCTCCTACGCGATCTCGTCACCGGACTCGATGCCTGCTTCCTGCTCGTCTCGTTCAACGACGAGGGGTTCATCGCACCCGAAGAGATGTCGGACATCCTCGAGTCCGTCGGTACGGTCACCGAATTCCGTGCACGCTACAACGCCTTTCGTGGCAGCCGAAATCTGCGCGGACGCGGCACGCACGTGACCGAGCATCTCTATCTGGTCGAAAAACGTTGAAGCAGAGCATGTTCAACGTCCCTTCATCCCGGTGACACCGTCGATGAACAGGTCGACACCGACTCGGAAGTACTCGTCCTCGTCGTCGCAGCGCACCATCTCGTCGGCGACGCTCTTGAGGTGCGGGAAGCGGTCGTCCGGTAGAGCCAGCAGCGCCGCGAGCTTGTGGCGGCGCATCTCGTCGCGATCGGCCGCCGGCAGGGTGAGCTCGGCGCCCGGGATACCGATCACCAGGGTCACCGCGGTCAGCAGGGCGTTGCGGGCCACCGCGACGGCCGCGGCGGGCGTATAGCCGGCGTCGAGGAGGTGCGCGAGGGTCTTCTCGGTCAGATCCCGACCGGTCTCGCACTGCATGATCCGCCCCGGTACGAGTTGGGCGGCCGACGGATGCCTGCGCAGCGATTCGATCAGCGCCGCCAGGATCTGCCGGATGTACTCCTCGCCGGCCAGGTCCGCGTCGGGCGCGACCACGGTCTCGATGAGCCGATCACCAAGGGCCGCGCGCATCTCGTCCTTGTTCTTGAAATGCCAGTACAGCGCCATCGGCGTGACCCCGAACTCCTGCGCCATGCGCCGCACACTCACCGCGTCCAAGCCCTCGACGTCGGCGATGTCGAGGGCCCGATCGACCACGGCGTCGCGGTTCAACCGCACCTCGTCGACCTTCTTACCTGCTGTTTTCGCACCCACGCTTGACAACTATACACCGTAAGAGTTCTCCTATATGGCGTACATATACGGTGTACATTTGCTTCGTATAGGAGTCCTCATGTCCGACCGTCCGTCCATGACCCGTCGGCAGCGCCTGGCGTTGCTGTCGGTGTCCCTGGCCACCTTCATGACCTACCTCGACAACAACATCGTCAACGTCGCCATCCCCGACATCCAGCGGGAACTGAACCTCGACACCGCGGGCCTCGAATGGGTCGTCAGCGCGTACATCCTGACGTTCTCGGCGCTGATGCTCATGGGCGGTCGGCTCGCCGACCTGCTGGGCCGCCGACGCATGCTGCTCGGCGGCCTCGCCGTGTTCAGTGCGTCGTCGCTCGTCGCCGGACTCGCCGGGTCCGCCGAGATGCTCATCGCCGCACGCGCCGTCCAGGGCGTCGGCGCCGCGATGATCACGCCCACCACCCTGGCCATCATCTCGGCCACCTTCGCCGACACCCGGGCCCGCAACGCGGCCGTCGCGGTGTGGGGCTCGGTCGGCGCCGTGTCCGTCGCCCTCGGACCACTGCTCGGCGGTGTCTTCACCCAGTACGTTTCGTGGGGGTGGATCTTCTTCGTCAACGTGCCCTTCGGCATCATCACCGCCGTGCTGGCGCTGATGGCCGTCGACGAATCACGGGCCTCGGCCTCCGACGGCATCGATCTGCCGGGCCTGTCGTTGTCGGTCGTGGGGCTGACCGCCCTGACCTTCGCGCTCATCCAGGGGCACGATCTCGGCTGGACGTCGTGGCCGATCGTCACGGCCTTCGCGATCGCCGCGGGTGCGATCGTCGGGTTCGTGCGCGTCGAGCAGCGCAGCCGTGCGCCGATGGTCGACCTCGCCCTGTTCCGTCGGCGCGTCTACGCCGGTGGGCTCATTGCACTGATGCTCTTTGCCTTCGGGCTGTTCGGGATCTACTTCTTCACGTCGCTGTATGTGCAAGGGGTGCTGGGCTTCTCCCCGACCATGGCCGGGGCCGCATTCCTGCCGATGGCGCTGTGCATGGTCGCCGGAGCGGCGATGTCGGATCGTCTCGCCGAACGTTTCGGAGCCCATCGCACCGTGTCGTCGGCGCTGGTGTTGATGGGCGCGGGCATCAGTTCGGTGTTCTTCCTCGGCGAGAACACAGGATTCGCCGGGCTGATGCCGAGTTTCGTCGTCATCGGCATGGGTGGCGGTCTGACGATCTCGCTCACCGCGACCGTCCTCTCTCAGATGCCCGCCGAGCAGGCAGGTGTCGGTTCGGGCGTGTTCAACGCGAGTCGGGAGGTCGCGGCGCTGCTGGGCATCACCGTGCTCGGCGCCATCCTGACCGCTCGGCAGCAATCGTCGCTCCGGGCCGGGACATTTCCGCCCGAGGCCTTCCTCGACGGATTCCATCTGGCCGTGGCGATCGGGGGACTGCTGGTCGCATCCGGTGGTGTCGTCGCGTGGTTTGCCCTGCGCCCGGCCACCATTCGGCGCCCGGCGCCGATCCCGGCCGTCGGGCCCGTGGCGGTGTCCTGAGGCGACCGTTCGGCATTCGCCCGACGTTCGGCGACAGGTCTGCCAGAATCCTTGCGTGCGCATCGGAATGACGATGCCGGTGATGGAGCCGGCGTTGGACGCAGACCTGCTCCGCTCCTGGGCGCGAGCCATCGACGACGGCCCGTTCTCCTCCCTGTGCTGGGGAGAACGGATCGCCTTCGACAATCCGGACTGCCTCACGCTGCTCGGCGCGTTGTCGGCGTGGACCGAGCGGGTGCGGCTGGTCACCACGGTGGTGGTGCCGCAACTGCACGATCCGGTGATGCTGGCGAAGGCGTTGGCCACCGGTGACATGCTCAGCGGCGGACGGCTCGTCGTGGGACTCGGGGTCGGAGGTCGGCATGAGGACTACCACGCGGTCGGAGCGGACCCATCGACTCAGACGATGCGCACGCTCGCCGAGCGCGCCGAGATCATGCGGCGGGTGTGGGCCGGAGAGAAGATCACCGAATCGGTTCTGCCGGTCGGTCCCCGACCGCACCGGGCGGGCGGCCCGGAGCTACATGTCGGGACGATGGGACCGAAGACGATCCGCAGCGCGGCGACCTGGGCGGACGGCGTCGCCGGGGTGACGCTCGACCTGGACGCGGGCAAACAGCGCGAACTGTTCGACGTCGCACGTGAGGCCTGGGCCGCGGCCGGCAGACCTGCTCCCCACCTCGCGACGTCGTTCTGGTTCGCGCTCGGTTCCGGCGCCGCGCCGCGCGAGCAGGTCCACCGGCATCTCCGCCACTACATGAACTGGATTCCGGCCGACTTCGTCGACGCCATCGCACCGACGACGGGGTGGGCGGGCACCGACGAGGAGCTGGTGGCCACGCTCGCACGGTTCGCCGAGATCGGCACCGACGAGGTACAGCTCATTCCGACGAGTTCGGACCCCGATCAGCTGCGTCGCGCTGCCGAGGTGGCCGCCGAATTCGATTGACCGTCGTCGCCGTTGCCCACAGCCGATACGGCGTCGGTCGCCGATGCGTCGGCCATCGATCCGTCGGTCGCCGACTCGTCGGTCATCGATGCGTCGATGGCCAGCAGCAGCTCGGGATCGACGCCGCGTAGGACCGCCATCGTCGCGGCGACCGCCAGTTCGCAGGCCGCGTCGATGCCGGCCCGGTCGACGATGAGCGCACGATAGGCGACGTCGAGGCTGATCCCGATCAACAACGAGGCGAGAGTGTCCGCGCTGGCCCCGATCCGGGCGCCACCGGTCGCATAGTTTTCGCGGAGTCGAGCGGCCACACTCGGTTCCAGTGTTTTGTAGAGCCGCCTACCCGGGTCCTCGGCCTCCTGCCGGTGTCCGAGCAGGATCCGAAATCCTTCGGGATTGCGGCGCGCGTACTCGAAGGTCGCCTCCACCGAATGCCGGGCACGCGCCCCGTACTGCATGTCTGCGCCCACGTCGTAGGCCGCCGACATCCACTCGGTGAACTCGGCGAGTTCACGCTCCACCAACTGCTCCACCAACGCATCCCGCGAACCGAAATGTGCATACAGGGTGACCCGCGTGGTGCCGCCACGCTCGGCGATCATGTCCATCGTCGACCGCTGCACCCCGACCTCCGCGATCACCGACCGCGCGGCGTCGAGGAGTTGTTCATCGGTCGGTCGGTTCCGGGTGTTCCGCGGCCGGGAACGCCGGCGCGAGCCATCGGCTCGTGCGGATTTCGTCACACTGATCTCCTGATGTCACGTCGCGGTCTCCGATCGTGTGGATCGGCGACGATTACCGCCCCCCGACGCACTACAGTCCACAGGACCGGATTCACCCAGTCGACCGAAGTAAGCGGCCTCGACGGTGTCGCGACGCTGCATGAGGTCACGTGCCGAGCCCTTGAGCGCAACTCTACCGTGATGCAACACGACCGCGGTGTCGGCGATCCCGAGCGCCAGGTCGATGTGCTGTTCCACCAGGACGACCGCCATGTTCTGCTGGTCGGCGATCGTGCGCAGCCGCGGTAGGAGGTCCTGCACCGCGACCGGCGACAGGCCGAGGCTGAGTTCGTCGATCAGCAGCACCGACGGCCTGGTCAGCAGCGCCTTGGCCAGCGCCAGCATCTGCTGCTCGCCGCCCGACAGGTTCCCGCATCGGCGGCCACGCAGGTCCCGCAGGCGCGGGAAGTGTTCGTAGACCTCGTCGATATCGCCACCGCCCTTGCGCCTGGCGAGCCGGAGATTGTCCGTCACCGACAGGCGGTGAAAGAGTCCGCGGTTGTCGGGCACGAGGGTGACACCGCGGCGGGCGTTGCGTTCGACGTGCTCATCGATCGGCCGACCCAGGGCGGTGATGCGTCCGGACATGACCGGCAGGGCCCCGACCGCCGCGAGCAGCGTGGTGGTCTTCCCGGCTCCGTTCGGCCCGAGCATCGCGCAGATCTCGCCCGGCCGGATGTCCATGGACAGCTCACGCACGGCCGGCACACCGAAGTGACCCACCGTCACCGCGTCGAACGACAGGACCGGTGCGACGTCGGCGGCATCGGTGCCCGGATCGTCGGTGACCGTCGGATGCGACATCACGCTTCCCCTTCTGGTGCAGTGACCGGCGCGTGGCCGGGTGGTTCGGTCGTACCGGAGTCGTCGGTGGCGGGATCCGCGTGCACGTCGGGACTGCCGAGGTAGGCCGCGACCACCGCCGGGTCGTCCCGGATCTCCGCGGGTGGGCCGGACGCGATCACCCGACCGAAGTCCAGGACGTACAGGCGGTCGCACACGTCGAGGACCAGGGACATGTCGTGATCGATGAGCAGGATGCCGATGCCGGTGCCCGCGATCCGGCGCAGTTCGCCACCGAAGTCCCGGCTCTCGTGGGTGTCGAGGCCGGCCGCGGGTTCATCGAGCAGCACCAGACCGGTGTCGCCGACGATTGCCCGGGCCACGCCGACCAGCTTCTGCTGGCCCAGCGTCAGCTCATCCGGCAGGCGGTCGGCGACCTCGGTCAGACCCACCACATCGAGCGCCTTCTCCACGACCCCGGCCGGTGGCCGCGACCCGGTGAACACATCGGAGATCAACGCGCGCAACCCGACCCGTTGGACGGCGACGGCGAGGTTCTGCGCCACGGTCAGATCGGCGAACAGTTCACCGGCCTGCCAGGTCCGCGCCATCCCGGCCCGGCGACGGCGGTGGGGCCCGGCGCGGTCGATCCGTTCCCCGTTGAGCACCACTTCCCCGGTCGATCGGGTGAAGCCGGTGACCGCGTCGACGAAGGTCGTCTTCCCGGCACCGTTGGGTCCGATCAGACCGACGATCTCCCCCACCCCGACGGTGATGTCGATGTCGGCGTTGGCGGTCACACCCCCGTACCGGACCGAGAGTCCGCGGGTGCGGAGCAGCGGTTGCGCTGTCGCTGTGCTGGTGGCGGTCTCAGACATTGAACCCTGCTTTCGTGGTCGTCGGTGCGACGAGTGCTGCCGACGCCGCACCGTTCGCGCCGTCGGATCGTCGATGTGCCATCAGCCGATCACGCAGCTCCGCCATCGCCCCGGCCACCCCGACCGGATTGAGGACGGCCATCAGCAGCAGGCCTCCGGCCGCGATGATCTCGTAGTACTCACCGAGATTCAGGGTCTGGTTGAGGAACACGTAGCCGACGCCCAGAGGTCCGATGACCCCGGCCAGGAAGGCGCCCGACACCGAGGTGATGCCGCCGACATAGGTCATCGCGAGCAACACGAGGCCCACCATCACCGTGAACGACCCGGCGGACAGTTGTCCTCGGCTGTAACCGATCAGGCAGCCCCCGATGCCCGCGAGAAACGCCGAGAGCGCGAACCCGAGGAGCTTGGTGGAGGCGACGTTGATCCCCACCGACGACGCGGCCCGCTCGTTGGAACGCACGGCCAGGAACGCGCGGCCGGTGGACCCGGCCATGAACCGCATCACCGCCAGTGTCGCGATCGCCACGACCACGAGCACCATCATCGCGAATCGCACCGTGACCAGATTCGTTCCATCGCGGACGCCGAAGTCGATCCCGAACAGGCTCGGGTCGGCGATCATGTTGCCCTCGTATGCGGTGATCTCCGGGTTGTTGAAGACGAATCCCTGGATCGCGATCGCCGCGGCGAGCGTGACGACGGCCAGTTGTGCACCACGGATACGCAGAGCCGGAACACCCACGAGGATGCCGAGAGCGGTGGCGACGAGCGCGGCGAAGAGCATGCTGAACGGGAAGGGCACATGCCAGTTCACCGTGAGCTTCGACAGCGCGAAACCGGCCGTCCCGGCAAATGCCATGGACGCCAACGAGATCTGCCCGAGATAGCCGGTCAACAAGACCAGCGACAGGGCGATCAGCGACAAGATGATCGACGTCACCACGCCGAATCGCCAGGTGCCGGAGGTGAGCAGGATCGCGGCGACCGCGACCGCCAGCACGCCGACGGTCGGGATGGGCCGGAGCCGCGGGATGCGCACCGCAGGCATCTTGACCTCACCGATGGCGCCGCGCGAGGGGATCCGTCCGCCCATGAGGAACAGGGCGATCACGATGACGACGAAGGGTACCGCCTCGCCCAGTCCGGCCTGCGCCCACTGCGGCCACCAGTCCTTGGTGGTCAGCCAGGTGATGACCGCCTGAAACGATCCGAGGAACAGTCCTCCGGCACAGGCGATTCCGAAGGAGGTGAGCCGACCCAGCAGAGCGACCGCGAGGGCGGGGATGACGAAGAAGGTGTAGCTGGTGACGGTCAACCCGATGGTGAAGGCCGCGAGGATGACGATCAACCCGGTCGCGGCACCGGTCAGCACCCACACGATGGCCGCCAGCCGGTCCGGCGAATAGCCGGCCAGTCGAGCAGCCAGTTCGTCCTCGGCACCGGCGCGTGTCGCCACGCCGGAGGTCGTGAGACGGAAGTACGCCCAGAAGATGGCGGCGATGGCGATCGCGATGCCGGCCAGGATCAGGTCAGACACATTGACGACCGCCCCGGCGAACTCCACCGTCTTGTCCGGCAGGACCGCGAGAGCGAGCAGATCCTCGGTGTGAAAGCGCAACTGGACCAAGGCCTGGACGAACAGCATCAGACCGACCGAGGCGACCACCTGGGCCAGGATGGGAGCTCTGCGCAGGGGCCGGAACACCAGGAGATGGGCCACGATCGCCCACACGATCGCGGTCACGACACCGAGGACGATCGCGAGTCCCATCGGTGTCGGATTGTCGGCATCCCCCAGCGGGATGGTCCCGATCGGCAGGACGAGACTCCCGTCGGTCCGCAGTGCCGCGACGGCGTACACCGCCCAGAGACCGAAGGCACCCTGAGCGAAGTTGATGATCCCGGTCGCCGCATAGACACCCACCAACGAGGATGCGAGAACCGCGTACACGGCGCCGGTCGACAGACCGAGGAAGACGAATTGCAGGAACTGACCCATGCCTGAACCAATCGATCAAGCGCGCCCGAGGCACGCGGTATGGCAGATGGTGTGCCGGGCCGGGCGGGCGCGCAGCGGCGCCCGCCCGATCCGAGTCGAAACCCTGGCGGCGGTCCTACGCGGCGCCCGGGATGAGCTGGAGGACTGCAGGATTCGGCGTGATGAACCCTCCACCCACCGGCTCGGTCTTCTTGTCTCCGGTCACCTCGAACAGCAGCATCTCGGTGGTGCAGTTCGGCGTCGTCGGCTTGCCGCACGTCAGCTTCGGTCCGAGGAAGCTCTGGAAGTCGCTCAGGCCCTTGAGTGCGGTGAGGATGTTCGCTCCGGTGAAGTCCGTGACCTTGGCCTGATTGAGACCGTTTGCCATGTCCACCAGGATCGAGAACGTGCCGTAGGCGAAGAAGTCGCCGGTGCCGTTCTGATCATCGATGAACTTCTCGGCCACCTTCAGGTTCGACTTGGCCGGCTCCGGTGCCGAATCGATGGCCGGCGGCTGCCAGCCGGGGGAATACGTCTGCGCACCAACGGCTTGCGATCCCATGGTGTCGATGAACTCGGTGCAGGCCGCCATGAACATGATGCCCTTGTAGCCGACCGAGCGCAGCGACTGCGACAGCTTGGTGCAGGTGTTGTCATTGGGCGATGTCATCAGTCCCGCAGCATCCGGGTTGCCCTCGGCGAGCGTGGTGGCCAGCGCGGTGAAGTTCGGACCGGTCGGCGGGTAGTAGACGCTCTTGACCTCGATACCCAGCTGCTTGCCGAGCGGTGCGAGCAATCCGTCGAAGACCTGATGTGCCTGCGGCAGATCGGCATTGGCGAGCGTGAGGGACGTCTTGCCCGCCGCCTTGAGCGACTGCATGAACCCGACGAGGAACGCCGCGGGCGGAGGGCCGAAGTACACCCGGTTGTCCGCCTTGGCCCCGGTCGCCGTGTTGAACGGGATCTGGCCGATCATCGGGATGCCGGCAGACGTCAGAATCGGCATCGCGGAGAGCGATTCCGAGTTGTACCCGTCGACGGCGGCGGCCACGCCGGCCTGGACGAACTGGTTGGCGCAGGCGATCGTGGACTCCGGCGCGGTCTGATCGATACCGCAGTCGGTGATCTCGATCGGACGGCCGTTGATGCCACCCATCTGATTGTTGATGTAGTTGATGGCGGCGTCCTTGCCGGTGCTCACACCCGGCTGCGGAGCCGGCCCCTTGGATGGGTCGAAGAGCCCGATCTTGATCGGATCGCCGCTGGCCTTGACGCCACTCGCGTCCACGGCTCCGCTGCTGCCGCTCGATCCGCTGTCGTCGCCGCTGCTACACGACACGACAGAGAAAACACATGCCGCTGCCACGGCAGCCGCGAGGACGCGACCAGTTCTCCTACGCATACTCACATGCCTTTCCCGCCGATCCCGGGCACGACAAACCAGCCCGGGAGGGCCTACGAGTTCCAGGGTTGTGCGTCGGACCACCGGTGGTGATCCGCGGACCCGATCAGGATTGTTGTGATCTGGGCCACTCGAAAAGTAGCCCCTGCCTTACACCCGTGTCAAGCTGTTTGGTGAAGCCAAATGCTTTGTGCGCGAAAGTCACCCATGATCGAGGTGGGTCAACCGTCCAGAATCGAGCGCAGATTGTCACAATGCGACAACGACCGTCGTCACATTTTCGGACCACGTGGCGCCCCCGGTTTCCGCGCGAGATCCGGGTGACAGGGGAAGCAGAACCGAACGCTAGTCGCCGTAGCGCTCGGCCGCGTAACGATCCATCGCGGCGCGTTCGTCGGCGTGATTCGGATAGCCGAAGAACACCACGATCGCACCGATACAGACGACGATGATCGCCGCGCCGTACGCACGGGTATCCCCGTCCACGAACGCATCTCGGGCCGCGGCCATGATCTGTTCGGCGTACTGCGGGTATCGCTGCCCCAGTACCTCGGCGCTGGAGAACGACTTGGTCAGCGCGGCCTCGGTCTGACTGCTGACCTGGTCGGCGTTCGGCGACGACGCGATGGACGCCGACAGGGTCTTCGCGTACCCCGCCGTGAGGATGGCACCGAGCAACGACTGCATCACGGCGCCACCGAGATCGCGTTGCAGATCCGACATGCTCGAGGCCATGCCGGCCCGTTCCACGGGCACCGAACCGGTCAACGAGTGCGATGCGGGTGTGCCGGCAAAGCCCACCCCGACACCGATGAAGAAGTACGCGGCGATGACGGCCCACATGGATGTGCCCTCATCCCAGGTGAAAAACGCCACCGCGAGACCGGCGACGATGAACACGTAGCCGACCAGCAGGGTGAAACGCGCTCCCTTGGCCTCGACGAGTTTCGCCGATCGCGGCGCCACCACGACCATGGCCAGCGCGGCCGGGACGATCATCGAGCCGGCCTCGAGGGTCGAGTAGCCCAGGACATTCTGGAGGAACTGCTGACCGACGAACATCGCGCCCATGAGCGTGCCGAAGACGATGAGGCCGCCGACCGCCGCCACCCAGAACGTGCGACGGCGAGCGATCCGTAGGTCGAACAGCGGAATCCGGACCCGGAGCTGACGGACCACGAACGCCACCGCGGCCAGGAACGCGACCGCGGTCAGCACCAGAACCGCGGTGAGCATGTCGCCGAGCGGGGCGAAGTTGAGCGCGAGGACGGTCGCACCGACCAGCAGGATCGACAGGACGCCGCCGAGGTTGTCGACGACCGCCCGGGTGTCTCCGTCGTCGTTGGGGACCAACCACGTCGCGGCGACGAGCGCGATGACCGCCAGCGGCAGGGTCACCAGGAACACCGAATGCCAGTCGAACACCTCCAGCAATCCGCCCGACAACACCGGCCCGGAGGCCGAGATGGCTGCGCCCAAGGCCGACCACGCGGCAATCGCCTTGGTGCGCTTGGCCCCCGACCACAGCGCGGTGATCACCGCGAGCGTGGTGGGGAACGCGAGGCCCGCCGAGATGCCGCCGACAACCCGCGCCCCGAACAACACCTCGAAGTTGGGTGCGGTCCCGGCGACCAACGACGCCGGGATCGACAGGGACATACCGATGACCAACAGCTTCTTGCGGCCGTATCGGTCGCCGAGCGCTCCGAAGTAGAGCACCGACGCCGCCAGACCCAACGAGTAGGCGACCGCGATCAGATTGAGCTGGGTCGAGCTGGCGTCCAGGTCCTCGCCGATGTCGGGCAGCGCGACATTCGCCACGGCGAGGTTGATGTTGGCGACCCCGGCGACGAGGACGAGTGCCGTGAGTACCCACGGGGCGCGAGCCGGTGCGGTTCCGTCGTCTACATCTGCAGCTGTCGCTGTCACGCGTTGAGCGTATTACGCAGCCGCGGTCAAGGCAGGGGACCTGAAAATTCGACGTTCCACACACCCTCCGGAGTGTCTTTCGCGCCGTGGGGTCCACTGCCCCATGACTGCCCATAGGATTCTGATCGGGAAGGCATGTCGGACCTCCCGGCGAACCGTCACGGTATCGGATCGGCTGCGAGGCAGTCGCTTACCAAAGCTAACGATCGCCCGGGTATCGGCCGACGTCCGGCAATGGCCGCGGGCCCGACCGAATGACGGTCTGCCGAGTTGCGGAAGACCCCGAAGAGAAAGGCTGCGACGGTGCCGGTCCTCATTCCCGATTCGCAACGACGCACCCTCGACGAACTCGTCGACCGACTCGACTTCGCCGCCGGCGATCGCGTGTCCAAACAATCCGCATTCTGGATCATGCTGACGCTCTCCGGGATCATCGCCGTCTCCGGCATCGTCGCGGACAGTACGGCGACGGTGATCGGCGCGATGATCGTCGCACCGTTGTCCACACCGATCCTCGGCATCGGTCTGGGTATCGCCACGAGTCGGGCCAAGCTCGTGCTGACCAGTGTCGCGTACGTGCTCATCGGTGTCGTCTTGGTGACGGCGCTGGGCGTGATCATGTCCCAACTGTTGCCCAATCCCACCAACGTGCTGTCGAATTCGCAGGTGCTCGGCCGGACGTCGCCGACCCTCGTGGATCTGCTGGCCGCGATCGCGACCGGACTCGTCGGCGCCATCGCCATCACGCGCCGGGATGTCGGCGATGTGTTGCCGGGTGTGGCGATCGCGATCTCGCTGGTTCCACCTCTGGGTGTCGTCGGCGTGTGTCTCGGATCGGGTGCACCCTCGCTCGCCTTCGGGGCGTTGGTGTTGTTCGCGTCCAACGTGGTGGCGATGATCATCACGAGCGTCATCGTGTTGACCATCGGCCACTACGGACGTGAGGCCGCCGACGCCACCCTCGGTGGTCTGGCCAATCAGCGACCCCGGGTACGCGCCTACCTCGTCCTGGCTATCGCACTGGTCGTCGTCATCGTCCCGATGGTGGGCAACTCGCTGACCTCGCTGTGGTCCCGGCAGATCGCCACTGCGACCGACAACTGGTTGCAGAAGGCCGGTGATTCGTCGGCCGAGGTGACCGATGTGTCGTTCAGCGGCAACACCGTGACGGTGAGCGTACTCGCGCCGCAACAGCTGCCGCCCGTCGACGACCTACAGCACACCATCGACGATCTGGTGCCGTGGAACCCCGAAGTGGTGGTCGTGCACACCGTCGGTGGCCGAAAGATCGCCGACTGATCATCGGTTCGGGCACTTCGGGTGACTCCCGGCGCGCTTCTGGGATGGTAGAGATTGACCTGTGGGTGACCGAGCCGTCGTGCCACCTACGTCACTCGGACAACAGAAGAGGTGATCTCCGTGGGGAGTCCCCATGAGGCAAGTCAATCGGTGGCCGACGCCAACGCGCGTGCACAGGCCACCTTGCCCTTCGATGACACGCGCGACGTCGACGGCGCCGCGCAGGGGCTGATCGCAAAGCTCGAACCATCGATGATCACGGGTTCGAACGGCGACGCGGTCTGGGACTGCGACGAATTCGGATTCCTGGCCGAGGACTGCCCACCCACCGCGAACCCCAGCCTGTGGCGGCAGTCGAAACTGGTCGCGCAGCAGGGACTCTTCGAGGTCACCGAACGCGTCTATCAACTGCGCGGCCTGGATCTCTCGAACATGACAGTGATCGAGGGCGACACCGGGGTCATCGTCATCGACCCGCTCATCTCGGCGGAGACGGCAGCGGCCGGACTGCGGCTGTATCGCGAGCACCGTGGCGACCGACCCGTCAAGGCCGTCATCTACACGCATTCGCACATCGATCATTTCGGTGGCGTCAAGGGCGTGACCAGCCAAGAGGAGGTCGACGCCGGCGAGTGCGTGATCGTCGCACCGATCGGCATGGTCGAGCACGCGGTGGCCGAGAACGTGTACGCGGGCACGGCGATGGGCCGTCGGGCCGCCTACATGTACGGCGCCGCGCTGCCCCGCGGTCCGCAGGGCGCTGTCGGTGCCGGGCTGGGGCAGTCGACGTCGACGGGCACCGCCACGTTGATCCTGCCGACGCTCAACATCACGACGACCGGGCAGACCGAGACCATCGACGGCGTCACCATCGAGTTCCAGATGACACCGGGTACCGAGGCCCCGGCCGAGATGAACTTCTACTTCCCCCAGATGCGGGCACTGTGCATGGCGGAGAACGCGACTCACACATTGCACAATCTGCTGACCCTGCGCGGCGCTCTGGTTCGCGATCCGCACGTGTGGTCGAGGTATCTCACCGAAGCGATCAACATGTTCGCCGCGCGCTCGGATGTGCTGTTCGCGTCGCATCACTGGCCCACCTGGGGCACCGACGAACTCACCGAGTTCCTCGCGCTGCAGCGCGACCTCTATGGCTACCTGCACGACCAGACCCTGCGGCAGTTGAACAAGGGGAGAACAGGTCTGGAGATCGCGGAGGACATCCAACTGCCACCCGCACTGGAAAACGCCTGGCACACCCACGGTTACTACGGGTCGGTGAGCCACAACGTCAAAGCGATCTACCAGCGCTACATGGGCTGGTTCGACGGCAATCCCGCGCACCTGTGGGAGCACCCGCCGGTCGAGTCGGCCAAACGGCATGTCGACTTCATGGGTGGCCCCACCGAAGCGATCGCGAAGGCACGCAAGTCCTTCGACGACGGAGACTTTCGCTGGGTGGCGACCGTGCTGAACTACGTCATCTTCGCCGATCCGGACAACGAGGAGGCCAAGGAGCTACAGGCGGACACGCTCGAACAGCTCGGCTACGGTGCCGAGAACGGGACCTGGCGCAACTTCTTCCTGATGGGCGCCTACGAACTGCGCAACGGCCCCATCGGTACCCCCACCACCACTGCTGCCGCCGACATCGTCGGTGCCCTCTCGGTGGACCAGCTGTTCGACGCGGTCAGTCTGCGGGTCAACGCCCCGACGTGCTGGGACGCGCACATCATCATCGACTGGGTGCTCATCGGACTGGATCGACGACACCGCACCGAGTTACGCAACGGGCTGCTCGTCCACTACGACGTGTCCGACGATGCCACCATCGATGCAGCGGACGCGACATTCACGTTGAGCAAGCCGACGATGATGCAAATTCTATTGGGCCAACTCACCCTCGACGAGGCGACGAAGATCGGATCGCTGTCCGTCGACGGTGACGTCGATCGGTTCACCGAGCTGGTGAGTTACCTCGATGCGCCGGACCCGGATTTCACGATCGTGACACCGTGATCGGCTGACAGTGGCCCGGAACCGTCCGGTTCCGCGCCACTGTCAGCCGAGACCCGAGATCCCCTTGCCGATCAACACGACACCGATGACGAGGATCAACACCGCCATGACCGTCGAGTTGTTGGCCTCGAGCCACACCTTGAGCCGATCCAGCGGGTCGCGTAGTCGGTCCGCCGCAACCTGATATGCGACGACAGGGATCACGACAGTGGTCGCCGCGAGCAGGGTGAACACGATCACCAGCGCCGTGGTCGAACCCGCCGACAAACCGGCCGCCCCGATCGCCACACCGGCCGCGATACACATCATCAGGTTCTTCGGATTGATCGCGGCCAGTGCGAAACCCAGCCCCAGGGCCGTCGGCACCTTCATGTCGTCGATGGCGGCCATCCACTTCGGGGTCGAATGATCTGCGTTCCTCGACCGCCACTGACGAACGCCCACCCCGAGCAGCAGGATTCCCAGGACGAGCTTGATCCACGCACTCGCAGTCGATGACGAGTCACCCATCGACCCACCGAGCACTACGAAGATCGTGGTCGCGATCGCGATACCGGCGAGCCAGCCGATGGCGAATCCAATGCTGGTGGTCCGCGCGTGTCTGCCCAGCAGCATGAGGATCGCGCCGATGATCGGGATCGGTGAGATCGCGACACCGAGGGCCAGCGGCAACAGATCTCCGAGAACGACCAGCATGACATTCCCCCTTTACGCGACGACAACCGCCGTCAAGCAACCTACTCCGCCCCACGGCGGCGTGTTCCGCGAAACGCTTGCTGAGCGGTCCGTGCCGGATCCGTGCCTCGAGCCACATCGAGCGGCCGACGGTTCTAGGGTTGCGGTGTGGCTTTCGTGACCGGCAGGCTCAAGCGACCACACCTCCGGCTAGGTCGACCCCGCCCGGCTGACGCCATCTCCGGCCTCGTCACCGCCTTGTTCTCGATTCCCGAGGGCATGGCATATGCCAGCATCGGCGGCTTCAACCCGGTCAGCGGTCTGTACTCGGGCATGGTGTCGACGTTCGTGGGCTCGATGTTCGCTCGCACTGTGCTGATGGTGACCACGCTGACGAGCGCGATCGCGTTGTCGTCGAAAAGCGTGTTGAGCTCGGCCGGACTGGATCCGACCGACGTCGGCAACATCGCCATGCTCACCATCGCGGTCGGTGCGGTGATGTTGATCCTCGGGGCGCTGCGGGTCGGGGCCATCATGGATTTCGTCTCGAGCGCGGTGATGACCGGCTTCACGTTGGGAATCGCTGTGCAGATCGTCAGCGGCGTGTTGAAGGACGTCACCGGCTACAACCCGCCGTCGCACAACACGCTGGTCAAGTTCGTGGACGCGGGCGCACACATCTCCCAGTGGTCGTTGCCCGCGGTGCTCGTGTCGGTGGCGACGGTCGCCGTGTGGGCAGTTTTTCGCCTGATCAAGGCACTCGAGTCCTACGCGACACTCATTTCTCTCGTCGTCGTCACAGCGGTCTGTGCGATCGTCGACGTCGACGTGGAGTCCGTCGGCGACATCGCTGAGATCCCGAACAGCTTGCCGCCGGTGACGATGCCCGATCTCTCGAAGCTGCCCGAACTGATGCTCGGTGCGTTCGCGATCGCTCTCGTCGCGCTGGCTCAGGCCGCCGGGATCTCGGCTGCGGTACCCAATCCCGACAAATCGCGGGCGAGCGCCTCGGGCGACTTCGCGGCACAGGGCGCCGCAAACGTCGTCGGCGGTTTCTTCGGTTCGCTGGCCACGGGCGGATCGCTCTCGCGGACCGGGGTGGCGGTGTCGGCGGGCGCCAAGACCAGGTGGGCCGGGATCTTCGCCGGCGCCTGGCTTCTCGTGCTGGTGCTGCTGGCCGGTTCGGCCGCGCAGATCATCCCGATGGCCGTCATCGGCGGACTGCTGTTCGTGATCGGGTTCGAGCTGATCGCCGGACGCTGGGACGACGTCATGCTGGTGTGGCGCACCGCCCCGCTGAGCGCCGCAGCGATGGTGATCACCTTCATCGCCACCACCCAGATCCCGTTGCAGGACGCCATTCTCGCCGGCGCCGCCATCTCGCTGGTGCTCTACTGTGTGCAGGCGGCGCGGTCTGCTCGGCTCATCCAACTGACACGCACCGACACGGGGTGGGAGACGCATGATCCGCCGGAGATCCTGCCCGCCGATCAGGTTACGGTGCTGCACTATTCGGGAGTGTCGCTGTTCGCCGAGGTACCCCGCATCTCGGGCCAGTGGCCAACGTCGGCCGACACCAGTACGCACTGCGTGCTGATCCTCAGTATGCGAACACTGCCGGGCGTCCCTTCGGCGACCGTGCAGAAACTCCTGCGCGGTGCGGCCACGGACATCGTCGACAAAGGCGGACGATTCATGATCGCGGGCGTGACCGACGACCTCTATCACGGTCTGCGCCGAAGCGGCCTCGTCGACATCATGGGTGACGAGAACATCTTCCGCGCCACCGACATCATCTTCGAATCCCTCGATCACGCCCATGCCGAGGCGACGAGATGGCTGTCGGATCGCGCCAAGGAGTGACGAGAGTCAGATGCAGATGGACACGTTCACCGGGCCGATCGGAATGTTCGCACAGATGCGTAACGAGCCGAACGGACTCGCCACCTCGTGTGGCTGAAGGGGATCGGCACCGGCCGCCGGTGCGGTCAGCACACCGACAGACGCGGCGACAGCCACACCCGCCAAGGCAAGAGACAGTCTGCGCTTCATCGTTTCCCCCTCCGTCGATGACTGCGGTGCACCGCCACCGAGCAGTCGTGTGCCGGATATTACCCTCGACAGCCGACGCGCTCATCCGGCCGATCACGCCGACGTGTGTTTTCGTTTTCGGGTGAGCACCACCCATCTCGGCCAGATCTTCCATGTGTCCGGTCGGCCCACTGTGAGCGAAGCCGACGAGGCACTGGTCTGGATTCCCGATGGCGCCCTCGTCGTCGACGACGCCGGGACGATCGTCTATTGCGGTCCGCGCGATGCTCGTCCGTCGAGCGGACCCGACGACATCGTCCGTGACCACGGCGACAGCTATCTCATCCCGGGTTTCGTCGACACCCACATCCACTTCCCGCAGACCTACTCGGTGGACGCCTACGGCGGCGGGCAGCTGCTGGAGTGGCTGGACACCTGCATCTTCCCCGCCGAGGCCCGCCTGGCCGATCCGGCGTTCGCCGCGCAGATCGCTCGGGATTTCACCGCGCGACGAGTGGCTGTCGGGACCACCGCGGCGATGGTGTTCGGGTCGGCCTTCCCCCACGCGCAGGACGCACTGTTCAGCGAAACCCGTCGGGTGGGGCTGCGTCTGGTCAGCGGCCGCGGCATCCAGACCGCCGGCGGTCCGTCGGCGACGCCGTTGCTCACATCCGAGCGAGATGCGATCGACCTCACCGCAGCCGAGATAGACCGTTGGCATGGGGCCGATTCCGCGTCGGCGGAAACCGCCTTGCTGCACGCGGCGATCGTGCCGAGATTCTCGCTGTCGATCACCACCCACACCCTGGCCGCACTGGGCGAACTCTACGAGGATGTGCGGGACCGCGGTGTCTACGTGCACACCCATCTCAACGAGAACAACCGTCCGGGCACCGGCGAGATCGACATGGTGAAAGCCACTTTCGGCACCGAGACATATCTCGACACCTACGACGGACGCTTTCTGCCCGGAAGCCGCACCGGCGGCAGCAGTCTGTTGGGTCGCCGCACGATCATGGCTCACGCGGTGCACTGCACCGACGCCGAACTCGCCCGGATGGCCGAGACGGGAACGTCGATCGCCCACTGCCCGGTCTCGCAACTGTTTCTCGGGTCCGGCACCATGCCGTGGCGACGGACCGTCGCCGCCGGTGTCACGGTGGCGGCCGGCACCGATGTGGGGGCAGGTGACGAGTGGCTGATCTCGCGAGTGTTGTCCGACGCGTTCAAGGTTCATCTGAGCGAGTCCGGCGACTCGAGCGTCGCGATGCATCCGGCCGAGCTCCTGTTCACCGGGACGCTGGCCGGTGCGCGCGCCCTCGACATGGAAGACCGTTTCGGCAACTTCGATGTCGGCAAGGAAGCCGATTTACTGGTGATCCGGCCCGACCGGTGGGCGCCGCTGGAATCGATGCTGACCCATGGCATCCGTGCCGATGATGAGATCACCGCCCGCGATCAGACCCTTTTCGCACTGTTGATGGGCCTACGCGAACCCGCCATCGCCGAGGTCTATGTCCGCGGAAGCCGGGTGACCATCTGACGTCGCCGAGAGAACCCGAAAAACCGCCGACGGAACCCGGAATCGCGTCGAGAGAACCCAGAATCGTGTCGAGAGAATCGCTGGCATTCGCGGTCCGTCAGTTCGCGGGTTCTGTCGGCGAGGTTTGGGGTTCCGTCGGCGGGATCTGGGGTTCTGTCGGCGAGGTTTGGGGTTCTGTCGGCGGGATCTGGGGTTCCGTCGGCGAGGTTTCAGGTTCTGTCGGCGAGATCTGGGGTTCCGTCGGCGGGATCAGGGGTTCCGTCGGCGAGGTTTCAGGTTCTGTCGGCGAGATCTGGGGTTCTGTCGGCGAGATCTGGGGTTCCGTCGGCGGGATTTCGGGTTCTGTCGGCGAGATCTGGGGTTCTGTCGGCGAGGTGCGGACTACTCCGAGATGCGCAGGCCGTCCCACTCGTGGTCGTGCATGAACCCCTCGGCCAACCCGACGTTGTACTTCATGCAGCTGCGCAGGATGCCCAGGTAGGCGATCGGCAGCATCACCGCCGGGCGCTGATCCCCGGCACAGGTGATCACGTCGCTTGACCGACGGAAATCGCGGAAGAACTGACGCATGCTCCGATCCCGCCGCGACGCCTTGCGCCATCCGTAGAGCAACATCCCCAGGCCGATCATCTTGTCGGCGTCGGCGGGCGGCGTGATGAGCTCGTCGTTCTCCCCGAAGAACGCCCGGTCCACCCCGTCGTCCGGCTCGAACATCATGATCCCGCTGGTGGCCCGCGGGTTGCATTCGATGCAGAACAGGCCGCGCTCGGGGTCCTCGATGAAGTCGAAGCCGACCTGCCCGGTGAAGTTCATCTCCGCCACGAACTTCGAGATCCATTCGAAGATCCCGTCGTGGTGCACCGACTTGAAGTTCAGGCACGAGCTCCCGCCGATCGCATAGTCGACGGGATAGGTGGCGTGCGCATTGATCCGCCCCTCGCGCACGACCGAGTAGGTGCAGTAGTTGTTTCCCGACACCCATTCCTGCGCGATCCACGGATTCATCGGATCGAAGTCGACCCAGTCCATCGCGTCACCCGGATGCACTTTGTGCACCTTCTGTGAGCCCCTCGAATAGCACTCCTTGAGCGCGAACGGTGCATCGAAATCCAGCGTCGCCATATCCTCGGGGCCGCGCACCTGCGCGTACTTGAGGGTCGGGATCTGCATGTCGACGAGCAATTCCTGGAACTCGAACTTGTTGTGCAGCCGGTTCTCGGTTTCGAAATCGGAGAGAAACAGCTCACACTTCGGCGGGAAGATGTCGATCATCATCGAGAGGATGTCGGTTTCCTCATGGATCGGTATCACCATGTCGATGTGCTCGTCGGCGACGATCTTGGCCAGCGCGTGGCAGTACGCACGCGGCTCGAACTTCGGCGCGGGCACCTTGTGGAATCTGGTCGTGGCGTGCGAAAACCTCGTCACGCCGATCGGGATGCTGTCGACGATCGTGACCTTGTGCCCGCTCGCGGACATCAACCGTGCGAGTTCGAGAGTGAGGAACGATCTCCCGAAGGTGATCAGTACATGTCTGCTGCCGGAAGTGCCCACCGTGCCGAGTGTAGGAGAGGGTCGTTAGGCTCTCTCATCGGTGTCGACCAAACCTGAGAAAAAAGGAATAGTCGGATCACCGGATGCGTTGCACAATGCTGATGTGTGTGATGTCCGTTTACCACTAGCCGGGTGAGCAGCGGTTTCGGTCATTCTCGGGGACACTCGACGACCCCCACAACGGTGTGGGACGGCGACGTCCCTTTGTGTTCGAAGTGAGTGTGGGAGGTAGTGGCATGTTCCTGATCGGTGTCATCGCCGCGTGCCTTGCTGCCATCGCCTACGGAATGTCGACCGTTCTGCGTGCGCTGGGAGCGCGGCGGGTGGCGACGACGGCCCGTGAAGAGGGCACCGAGGCCAGCCACACCAATTCGGCCGGCGGCCCCTCGTTGCAGTCCACCGCGGCCACCTTCATGGATCCCGCCTTCATCCTCGGCACGATGATGGTGGTGATCGGCTTCGCCGGCGGCGCGCTCGCCGCCCGTTTCCTGCCGCTGTTCCTCTCGCAGACGATCGTCTCGGCAAACCTCGTGGTCACCGCACTGCTCGGCACGATCATGCTGAACATCGCATTGCACACCCGCGACTGGATCGCCATCTGGCTGGTTGTGCTGTCGCTGTGCCTGCTGGGTCTGTCCGCCGAACATCACACCGGTGGCGGCGAGAGTGCCGTGTTCCACTGGGAACTCTTCGTGGCCACCCTCGGCCTGTGCGCGCTCGCCCTCTTCGGCGTCTACCGGCTCGGCCGACATGCGGCGATCGTCGGCGGCGCCGCGGCCGGCCTGCTGTTCGGCATGATCGCGATCGGGGTGCGCGTCCTCGACGGCATCCAGCCGTTCGACGCGCTGGTGTTGATCACCGACCCGGCCGCCTGGACGATCGCCTTCGCCGGCGCCGTCGGCTTCTTCGTCCAGACAGTCGCGCTCCAAGTCGGCGCCGTGAACGGGGTGACCGCGGTGCTGGTGGTCGGCGAGACCGCCGGACCCAGCCTGGTCGGTGTCCTCTTCTTGAACGACACCGCCAAGCCCGGTCTCGGATGGCTGGCCATCGTCGGTTTCATCGGTGCCGTCGTCGGTGCGGTGCTGGTCGCCTGGTATGGCTCCGGCGACCCCGACCACTTCGGGGAGGCACCACCGTTGAAAGGCGGGTGGCGTCGCGGACGCGAGGACGACGAGGACTCGGCCGCCGACAGCGGCGAGCTCGATGCCGCGTCCGACCATTCCCCGTCACGACGCGAACCCACCCCCGAAGAGAGCGAACTGTTCCGGCGGGCGTCGTCGGGTCGTTCCGCGCCACGGGATCGGTCGTCGGGTGACGGAGAGTCCTCACTCCCCTGATGCCGCCGACGTCCCGATACCCGGGCCGTATCCGCTGTGCCGTCAGTCCTTCTTTCGCGTACCCGGCAGCACCCCGGCGTCGATCACCGCTTTGACATAGGGCCGTGTGCCTTCGAGCAGCTCGTCGATGCCCGGTCCGGCCCACGCCGGTGCGGTGATCGCGTCGGTCTCGTCCTCCATCGTCTTGTACAGCTCGACACCCGACGCGTTCAGCTGGTGACCCGCGTCCGTACGCACGGCGAGGCCACGGTCGACGAGCCGGTCCACCGATGCGTCCCAGTCCTCGTCGGACCAGCCACGCGTCAGCTGGACCAGCTTGCGACCCAGCAGCCGACGGCGGATGGTCGGGTCCTCGATCTCGGCCTCGTGGAACGTCACCGCGTCGAGCCGTCCGAATCCGTGATTGACCAGCACCGCAAGATGGTTGTCTCCGCGCCACTCGCGAATGATCGCGATCGCGTGCCACAGGGCCACATGCGGCTCGTCCGGCGGCGTCGACGCCGCCCAGGCCGCCGCGAGTGGGCGTCCACCGAGCGGCAGACCCGACACGATCTCCCGGTAACGCTTCTCCAGGTCCCGGATCTCGGCGTCGTCCACCCGAGCGTCGAGGACGGCGCGGAGCTGCTCGTCGAGCATCTGATAGCGCCGGGCGGCCACCTGCTCGAGCCCGACGGCGCGCGCCGCATCCCATGCGGTCGCGATGAGCGCCGGTGAGAAGTTGTAGAACGCGGAGGCGACCACCGAGGAGTGGCAGTCGCCCATCGGCGCACCACGCGCACCCACATAGAAGCCGTGCCCGTCGAGCCCGGTGTCCTGCTGCGCCGCACGCAGTCCGCGGTTGAAATACGCGAGAACGTGGAAGGGTTCGATGGTTTCGTAGGCTCGGCGTGCAGTGCGGATGGCGCCGTCGTCGGCGGTCGAGGTCATGGCTCCACAGTCGCGGCGACACCGACGCCTGTCAACCGGCTGCCACGAGCCGCCGCAATCCCGCCCGCACCGACGGCCGAGCCGGTAGATGTGGAGGCATGGACGACGTCGAGGCGATCAAGCAGCTCAAATACCGCTACCTGCGTGCCCTGGACACCAAGGACTGGGACGTCTTCGGCGACACGCTGACCGCCGACGTCACCGGCGAGTACGGGGCGAGCCTGAACTTCACCAACCGCGGCGAATTGGTCGACTACATGCGGAGTTCCGTCGGGCCGGCGGTGATCACCGAACACCGGGTGACCCATCCCGAGATCGACGTCGAGGGCGACACCGCCACCGGTCGGTGGTATCTGCAGGACCGCGTCATCGTGCCCGATTTCTCGTTCATGCTCTTCGGGGCCGCGTTCTACAGCGACCGGTACCGCAAAACCGATGAGGGCTGGCGGATCTGCGGAACCGGCTACGACCGCACCTACGAGGCCAAGCTCAGCCTCGCCGACCTGCCGAGCTTCTCCCTCGACGTCGGCCCCGCCATCCGGATCTGACGTCATGTCCTGGCGCGCGCAGCGATTCGCGAATCGGCGGGAGGCCGGAATCGCACTCGCCGACCGCCTACGCGACGAACCCGTCGTGCGGGCCACGAGACCGGAGGCGATCACCGTGCTCGGTCTCGCCCGCGGCGGTGTGCCGGTCGCACGCGAGGTCGCCACAGGGTTGGGCGCAGCTCTCGACGTCCTCGTGGTCCGCAAGATCGGGGCGCCGGGCCAGCCGGAGTTCGCGATGGGCGCCATCGCCGCCGGCCAGACGGTGGTCAACGACGACATCCCACGCCGCCTGGGTGTGTCCGACGAACAGTTCCGGGCCGCTGCGGATCGCGAGGATCGCATTCGCCTCGAACGGGAGGAACGCTATCGCGCGGGCCGTGAGCCGGTGGCTCTTGGCGGCCGGACGGTGATCATCGTCGACGACGGTCTGGCGACCGGTTCGACGATGGCGGTGGCGCTGCGTGCGGTGCTCGCCGCCCGGCCCGACGCGGTGGTGATCGCGGTCCCGACGGGTCCGAGCGACACGCTCGACCGATTCGCCGCGGATCCGAACGTCGACGCTGCCGTGTGTGTCATGACACCCGAACCGTTCAACGCGGTCGGTGGATCGTACGACGACTTCCGTCAGGTCGACGACGGCGAGGTACGCCGGTGCCTGGGTTCCTCGTGACGCGGTGGTGACAGCGTCACCGAGCCTCAGACCACCCGACGCAGCGATCCCGGAATCGTGTCCGCATCGGAGTCCGCGGCAAGTGCAAGAACCTCGCCGAAGCCCGCGACCAGACAGTCGGCGAACAGTTCGGGCTCGGTGATCGAGGCGGCGTCGTGATTGAGACCGAGACATGCCACGCCGTTGTGGGTGATCATCGTGGCCATCACCGCACAGCCGGGCAGTGGTCCGAACGGAAACATCCGTTCCACCTTCGCCCCCGCCACGTAGGTGTCCCAGGGGATGCCCGGGACGTTGCTGGCCTGCAGGTCGTTCTGCGTGGTCGCGCCGCTGAACTGCGCGAGCACCTGGCCGGGGAGCCAGGCGAGGACGGACCCGAGGGTGTTGAAGATGTCCACCGCCGGCTCGGTTCGCGCCACCCGGACCTGCTCGCGAATCGTCAGCACCCGCTCGAACGGGTCGGCGATGCCGACCGGCCCGGCCAACCGGCCGACGGCGATGCGGTTGCCGCCGGCGGGATCTTCGGGCCGGCGCACCGAGATCGGGATGGCCACCGGGATGGTGTCCACCGGGTGACCGAGTTTCTCGTGATAGAGCCGGAACCCGCCGATCAGCCCCGCGAGATAGACGTCGTTGACGGAGCCACGCGCCGCGGTGGCCGCGGCTTTGAGATCCGCGAAGGGCACCTCGAACGCGCTGAACCGCCACGACAGACTCCGCGCCGCGAGTAGCGGCGATCCGGGCGGACTGACCATGCCCGCCACGCGGGGCACCGACCGCCCGTACCGGAGAACGTTGCTGACCGCGCGTTTCGGCCGGACCAGACCCCACACGCCGCGCGCGACGACGTCGACCCGATGTGGCAGCCGGGCCAGTTCCTCCCCGAACTGTCGTCGGAGCACCTCGATCGAGGAGATGTTGACCGGTGCCGGATCGGGTGGCTGAGGCTTGCCGGCGATCGGCTCCCGGGAGGTCGAGTGCAGCTGGGACAGACCGAGAATCGCACCCAGCCCGTCGGTCAGCGCGTGGTGGGCCTTGAGGAAATACGCCGCCCTGCCGTCGGGCAGACCCACGATGAGGGTGCCCTCCCACGGTGGGCGCGCCGGATCGAGCGCGGTCATCGCGAGCTGCTCACACGTGGCGAGCAGTTCGCGCATCGAACCGTCACCGGCCAGCCGGATCCGGCGGACGTGGTAGTGCAGGTCGAAGTCGGGGTCGACGGCCCAACTCGGCGTCCCGGTACCGAACGGCGAGTCGACGACGCGTTGCCGGAAACGCGGCGCCATCCTGCTCCCCCATTCGTGCGCGGCGATCAACCGATCCCAATCCGGTTCGCAGTCATAGATTTCCAGCATGCTGATGGTGCCGCGCAGCCGACGGTCGGTGTCACCGCGCCACATCAGCGCGTCGACCGGACTCATGTGCGGCTCGTTCGCCCAGTCCAGCGGTTGGTCGGAATCGGTCATCAGCGATCCTCCGTCGACGGGGCCATCCAGCTGTCCTCGATGTCCACCGGCCAGTCCGCGAGCGCGGTGATGAACATCTGACGCACTTCCTCGGCGTGCTCGCCCACCGTCTCCGGACTCCAGGTCGACGTGTCGACGGGTGCGAGCACCTTCACCTCCACGGTGCCCGGCCGGATCAGTTGGGAACCGCGCCACATCAATTCGCCGGTGTTGCGGAGTACCACCGGAACCACCGGAACCCCGGCCTGCATCGCGATGTGGAAGGGCCCCTTCTTGAACGGCCCGATCCGGGGTGTCGCCGAACGGGTGCCCTCGGGCGCCACCACCAACGAGATCCCATCGTCGCGGAGCTTGCGCACCGCCGGTGCCAACTGCTCGATCGCGCGACCGGGATCGGCCCGATCGATGAAGACCAGCCCGGCCGCATCGAGGATCTGGCCGAGCACGGGCACGCGCTTGACCTCTTTCTTGGCCACCCCGGTCGCATCGTGGCGAACCAGGTGGATCATCACCGGCAGATCGAGTTTGGACTGGTGATTGAACACGAACACGCAGGGTCGGTCCGACGTCAGGTGTCGCGCACCGTCGAGCACACGCACGTCGACGCCCGCCAGCGTCAGCCCGATGTCGTTGCCGGCCGGAATCGCGTCCTCCACGAGCACATTCGGATTGCGGCGCAGGAGTCCGACGGCCGATCCGGCGGCAGCCGCTCCGATGAACGCACCATAGAAGGCGCCGGTTCGCGCAGCCATCGCCAGCCGGTTGTACGACGGGTTCCGCAGATCGAGGATCGGCCATCCGCGGGCCTGAGCCTCCGCGCGCAGCGCATGTCGCGGCGAGACGGCGGTGGGATGACCCACCGACTCGAGGTAGGGGATGTCCTCGTTGCCGTCGCTGTAGGCGAACGAGGCATCCAGGTCGATGTCGTGCTCGCGTGCCAGTGTCCGGACCGCGGCCGCCTTCCCCGGACCCCACAGCGGCCGGCCGAGGACTCGGCCGGTGACGATCCCGTCGACCACTTCCATGTCGGTCGCCAACGCATGGTCGGCCTCGATCTCTCTGGCGATCGGTTCGATCTGGAAGCGGGTCGCCGACGACGCGATGACGATCCGGTGCCCCATCTCGCGGTGGGCGCACAGGATCTGCCACATCTGCGGGCGCAGATTGGCCGCGGTCTCGTGCTTGAACAGGCGGTCGCCGAATTCGATCATCTCGGCGTAGGTCTTGCCCGCGAAGACGGGCTTGGTGACCTCGAGGACCTCGGCGTAATCCTGCTCGGAGGTGATCCCGCGCAACGCGATGAGCAGGGAACTCGCGAGTTCGCCGACACCGAATTCCATGCTCCGCAACCGTGCCCGGGTGATCGCGCTCGCCGAGAAACCTTCGATCAAGGTCCCGTCGTAGTCGAAGAACGCGGCGACCTTCTTCCCGGTCGGGGCCGACCGGATCATGCGCAGCGTGTCGGCGAGAACGCTCACCCCGGCACCCCCGTCTGCTCGGCCTCGATCGCGGCGATGCGTGCCAACCGGTCGCGCATCAGATGCACCTCGTCGAGCCACGCCCGACGCGCGACCGAGAGATCCCGCTCGCCGTCGACGGTGACCAGGTGCCGGTTGTCGGCCAGCTGATACGCGGCGTCATAGAGCTCTGTGGACACGGAGTCCTTGCTCCGCACGATGCCCTGCAACGACATCTGACGACCCAGGCCGAGGCAGGCCCGCAGCACGTCGGCCTTCTCGCACGTGGCGCCGCCCGAGGACACGAGGTGCTCGGCGACGACGAGCTGGGCGTCGAAGAACGGCTGCAGGGTGCGACGGGCGAACAGCGCGCCGGCATGCTCACGCAGCACCCGGTCGGTCCACGCCTGCGTCGGCGTCACGTCTCGCCATTCCGGGTCGATGAGGTCGAGTTCGGCACCGAGGCGATGCAAAAACAGCTCCTTGGGCGGGAAGAAGAACTCGAACTTCAGCAGATCCCGAATCCGCAGGGCCTCTTGCTGAGCCGGCGCCAACAACTCGCCGTCGTCACCCACCGCGCCCTCGGCCACCGCGAGCATGCAGAGTTCGACGATGGCCCGGTCGACGAAGTGATGCAGGGCGCCGTTGCGGTAATAGGCGGCGACGGCGTGGCTGTTCGGCGCGATCGACCACACCGTATCCGTGCCGCCGTCGAACCGGCTCAACACCCCGGCGTCGGTCAGCACCCGCAGCGTGCGCCGCAACCCGACACCGCGGCACAACGCCGGGTCGGGTCCGGGTAGACCCCGCCGGTCGATGTAGTCGAGCAGCGGCGCGAGGATGGCCTCGATCTCTGCGACGGTGTAGGCCCGATCGCGCGCGCCGAGCAACGCGAAGCCGGCCAGCGAGGTCGCCGAGATCGGTGTGGCCGCGTTGATCTCGTCCATCACCTTGAACGCGATCTTCTCCAGCTTGGCCCGTCCCTCGCCGGACTCGGCGATGGCCTGCTGGAGCGAGAACGGCTCACCGAAACGTACCCGCGCCTGACCGGAGTAGTGGCGTTGTGCCTTGGCGTATTTGAGGAGCCAGGTCACTCCCTCCGGCTTCTTGGACCCACCGGCGGATTCCGCGGCCATCGCGCCGATCTCCTGGAGCTGGTCGTAGACGATCGAGGTGGGCACCACCATCACGTCGGCGTTGTCCATCTGCTCGACGGCGTCGACCACGTACGCCAGCAAGCCGAGCATCGGTTTGCGCAGCTTCCCGGTGCGGCTGCGGCCGCCCTCGATGTACCACTCCAGATTGAACCGTTTCTCGACGATGAACGACAGGTAGGCGCGCATCGCGAACTTGTAGACGGGGTCCCCACCGAACTTGCGGCGGATGAAGATCATCCCGGCGCGGCGGGCGATCGGGCCGACCGGCCAGAAGGACAGGTTGTTGCCGCCGAGCACGAGATTCGGCGGAAAGTCGTGATCGCGCAACACCTCCGACAGGACCAACGGATCGACGTACGAGCGGTGCGACGGCAGGAACACCAGCCCGTGCGACTTGTTGATCGTGCGCAACCGGGCGAGCGTGTCGAGGTCGACGGTGACCGTCCATGTGCGTTCGTGCAGGGTGCTGAAGATCGACGAGAACACGTCGTCCATCAGGCGGCTCTGGGTGGCCACGAACGACGACATCTTGTCGGTCGCCTCCTGCACCACCGCGGCGGCGGGACGGCCGAGATCGGCGGCCAGCTTGGCCGCGCCGGCCTGGAAGCGCGCCGACGCGCTGATCTGCTCGGCGACCAGTCTCGGCACCTTGTACCGGTCTCCGATGATCTGTCGTTCGGCACGCTCGGCCGACAGGGACGCCTGCACCGCCACGAAGGCCCCGAACGGCTCTCCCTCGGCCTGATCCCGCTCGTACCGGGCGTGGAGATCGGCGACCGTGGCCGGTTCGCCCTGCACGATGCGCAACCGATCGGGGCGGCGGTTCTTGATGAGCGGCTGGGTGATCGCGGTCGGACGTCGCGGATTGGACAGGACCAGCACATCGGCGACCGACACTCGGCGTTGTCCCTGCCGGATACCCGGCAGCCACACCACCCGTGCCGGGATGAGCACGGTCTCCGGGGACAGATCCTCGACGACAACCTCACGCAGTGCTCGGACCGGCGCCTCGGGATGGGCTGTCGCGGCCCATTCGGTGACCGCCTGCAGCTCACAACCGGTGCGCACCTCGGCCAGCACCAACGAGTCGCTCACGCCTACCACCTCTCACACCGGACAGTTCCCCGGCGCACACGATCGGATCTCACCGATCGCGGGCAGCGGCGCCCGGCACGATCATTGTGACTCGGGAGGCGCCCTGCCACGTCGTGTTCGGACAGACCGGGTGGCTTTTCAGCGGTGGTGCTCTAGTGGGGCGTCTGACCGTTGGTGCCGGTGCCGCCCTTGCGCAGCAGCGCGGCGATCTCGGATCGGTCGGCAACACCGAGTTTCGTGCACGTCCGGTAGATATGACCCTCGACGGTGCGGACCGAGACCGTCAGCCGCTGGGCGATCTGCTTGTTCGTGAGACCGGCGGCCACGAGGTTGGCGATCTCACGCTCCCGGGTGGTCAGCGGCAACGGTTGAGCGGCCTCGACGAGTGCCGGTGTGCGGAGGCCGCCACACTCGGCCGCCAGACGGTTGGCCACCGCCGCCGACGCGACGGTGGCCGCACGGCTGTTGTCCGCCTCATGCAGCACACTGGCCTGAGCGGCCGCGTCAGCCGCCGAGAGCTTGAAGCCCAACGCCTCGAATTCGGTTGCGCACAAATCGAGTTCGACGGCGTCTCGCGCTTCCACGGCTGCGGCGTGGCGGGCGTACAGCCCGGCGAGCGGACCGTCGATCCGCCCGGCGAGCTCACGCAGCCGCTGCGCGCCGGAGGCATCACCGAACCGCGCCGCGGAGTGCCACGCCTCGGCCTCGATCGCGAATTGCGCCGTTTCACAGGCCGTCCGCGCCGCCTCCTGGGCGGTCTGCACTGCCAGGGACACGGTGCCCGCCGACGCCTGCTGCCACGACTGGGCGATCGCGAGCATCGGCCCGAACACCGCGATGTGGCGGCCGTATTTGGCCTGCGCCTTCCGCAGGGCGCGCTCGGCCTGCTCGGTGCGACCACCCGCGCTCAACGCCTGGACGAGGTAGAACATGGCCGGATAGTTCCACGATTCGGCGGCCCGCCCACTGTCCAGGGATGCCAGTGTCTGCTCCATGCGGCGGCCGACCGAGTCGCTGTCTCCCCGCGACATCTCCACCACCGAGACGAGGATGCCGGACATCGCCCAACCGAGGTACTGCCCGACATTGGAGAACTGCACATAGCGATCGGCCCGCGCGGCGGCCTCGTCGAGTTGTCCGGTGAGCGTCAGGGCCAAGATCTCGCCGAGGCCCGCCGGGAACCGGAGCAGTCCGTCGGTCGACGCCTCGGCCACACGTGCGCGGGTGGCCATGGCAGCGACCTCGTTCCCACGACCGGTCAGGGCTCGGGCGAGGCTGCCGCCGAAAACCGCGAATTCGATTGCCCACGGGGAAGGATTCGGCGAGTCGAGAACCTCGTCGGACAGCGCAATCGCATCGTCGACCCGATTCTCGAAGATCGCACAGGCCGACTCGAAACCCTTCACGACCAGCGCCAGGTTGGGGTCGGTGACCTTCTCCCGCAGCATCGCGAGCACCTGGTCGGCGCGGTCGGCGTCGCCCAACGCCCAGAACACCGTCGCGAAACGCAAACCACCCCAGTAGATCAGCTCGATCTCGTTCAGCTCGTCGGGATCGAACCCGACCAGCACCGCATCCGCTTCGTTCCCGTAGCCCTGCCACATGAGGGACCGCGCCAGCGGTTCGGCGGCGGCGAACCCGGCGGAACCCTCGTCGACGGCGGCGCGTGCGAAACGCTCACCCAGCGGCGCATTGGCCAGACCGAGAGCGTCGCGCGCCGCGGCACTCATCAGAGCGGCATCGACCGCGACATCGCTCTCGAGCGCGAGGTCGGCCAGGCGGATACGTTCGGCCGGAGTGTGCGCTCCCCGGGACTGCAGCGCCTTGACCAGACGGCCGCGCAGCCGTCTCGACGACGCCAGACCCAGTCGGTGGCGGACGACCTCTCCGAACAGCGGATGGGTGTATTGGACGTTCAGTCTGCGGCCGTCGCGCAGGATACGCACCAGACCGGCGATCTCGGCCTCCTCGACCGCCTCCTCACCCGCCAGCTCCGCCAGGATGTCGATGTCGAGGGGTTCACACAGCGCCAGGTACTTGAGCACGTTGAGCACCGAATCGTCGAGCTGCTCGATCCGGCTCTCCAGCAGGGATGCGAGCTCGGAGGTGATCGCCGCCCGCCCACGCAACTGCCACACCCCGTTCACCTGACGCAGTGTGTTGGCCTGGCGGGCGCCCTCGACGAGATGCCGTAGGAACAAGGCGTTGCCGCCGGACGCCTCCCACATGAGATCGGCGGACAGACCCTCCAGCTGACCGCCGAGGACCGACTCGATCAGCTCGACGCTCTGATCTTTGGTGAACGGCGACAACGTGATCCGGGTGAGGTGATTGTCCTTCCACAGGGAGGTGACGGCATCTGGCACCGATTCGCCGGAGCGCACCGTCGCGACGATGTGCACGGCCCGGTCGATGGCCAGCTGATGAAGCAGGGTCGCCGACAACTCGTCGAGAAGATGCGCATCATCGACACCGATCACGACATTGCCGTCGGCCAGCAACGATTCACGTGCCGCCGCCAGGTAGGTCACCGGGTCACTCGAGGTGGCCGGGCCGACCAGATGCGCGAAGACGCCGAGGGGGATGCTGCGGGCCGATTCGGTACCCGCCACCCAGCGCACACCGCCGTCCAGGGCCGCGGTGACGTGCCTGGCCAGAGTGGTCTTGCCGACGCCCGAATCACCGGTCAGCACAACACCGCACGCAGCCGTCTCACCGCGTAGAGCGGCTTCGATGATGCGAAACTCTTTCTCACGCTCGACCAGAGGCCAGTCGGAGGACATGGCGGTGATCTTAGTCCGTAGGCCCCTCACCTGGCACAGGTCAGGGGTACCCAACGGTATGGAGACCGTGAGTGGTGGGTCTTCCACCCGGCGCCTGAGGGCAGGCTTCACGAAGGGAGCCTCGCGAGGAACGAGCGATGCGTCAGCCTCTCGCTCCCTGAGGAGCCTCGCGAGGAACGAGCGATGCGTCACGAAGGGGCGCCCTGCGCAAGCACCCTGCGAAACTCAGGCGTCGCGTCGATCGGTCACGACGATCCCGATCACCAGGATGATCACCGCGAAAACGGCGAAGTAGATGAGGGAACCGTAGATGTTCCAGTGGAAATCGCTGCTGCCGTCCGCTCCGTGGAGAAATCGGGTGCCATTCGCGAACGGCAGGAACGGGCCGATATGTGAACCCACCTTGGGCAGGACCGACAAGATCGACTCGATCGCCAGGTTCCAGATCAGCACGATGACGATGGCACCCGCGGTGTGCCGGACGATCGCCCCCACGCCCAGACCGATGAGCACGTACAGCACGGCGATCACCGGGGTTCCCCAGAGCTGTCGCAGGACACCGCTGTCGCCGAGTTCGATTCCGCTCGATGACCCGGCGGTCGCCCGGGCGAGGACTACCCCGATCACCGCGAGGGCGAGCGTCACGACGAACGCCAACCCACCGAACACCGCCGCCTTCGCGAGGAGGACGGTCGATCGGGTGGGGACGGCCTGAAAGGAGGTCCGGATGGTGCCGAACCGGTATTCGCTGGTGACGGCCAGAACGGCCATGATCATCAGGACCAGCACACCGAAGGCGTTGAGCCCCACGAGTGCGGTACCTGCGGAGTCCCCCGGTGTCGACGCCACCGGCCCGCCCGCCGTCAGTCCGGTGAGCAGAGCAACGCCGATCGCGAGAATCGCGACGATCGCGACACACCAGTAGGGCGACCGCGTCGACATCAGCTTGATGCGCTCGGCATCGATCGCGCCGATCATCGCGCACCACCCGGACCGCCGAACCCGGGCTGCTGTGGCGGGCCGGCCTGATGGTGCTGCGACGGAGCCTGTTGCTGTTGCCCACCACCCTGGTACTGCACCGCGTTCGCGGTCATCGACATGAAGACCTCTTCCAGTGATGCGGTCGTGCCGGTCAGTTCGTGCACGACGATGCCGGCGCGGCCGGCGAGATCGCCGACCTGATCGGTGGTCACGTCGGCGACCGTCAGCATCGGTCGACCGTCGGATGCGGCACCCGGCGTGACCGCCAGTCCCGCCTCGGCCAGCACCCGGTGCAGTTCGGGCAGGTACGGACTGCGGACGCGGACGCTGGACGACGCCCGGCTGGTGAAGTCGCCAACCGAGCTGTCGGCGATCAGGCGGCCCTGGCCGATGACCACGAGGTGATCGGCCGTCAGCGACATCTCGGTCAGCAGATGGCTGGAGACGAACACCGTCCGGCCTTGCTGCGCGAGGTTGCGCATGAAGCCACGAATCCAGACGATCCCCTCGGGATCGAGCCCGTTGACGGGTTCGTCGAACAGCAGAGTGTGTGGATCACCCAGGATCGCGCCCGCCAGGCCGAGCCGCTGCTTCATGCCCAACGAGAAACCGCCGGCACGTTTGGAGGCGACCGACGAGAGCCCCACGATCTCGAGAACCTCGTCGACCCGTCGCATCGGGATGCGGTTGGACGCCGCCATCCAGCGCAGGTGCGACCGCGCACTCCGGTTCGGGTGGATCCATCCGGCGTCGAGCAGGGCACCGACCTGTCGCAGCGGATGATCGAGGTCGCGGTAGGGCTGCCCGTTGATGGTGGCGTTACCGCCGGTTGGATTGTCGAGCCCGAGCATCATCCGCATCGTCGTGGATTTCCCGGCGCCGTTGGGACCGAGGAATCCGGTCACGACGCCGGGCCGGACATCGAAGGTGAGGTCGTCGACGGCGCGAACCTGGCCGTAGACCTTGGTCAGATTCTCGACTCTGAGCACGCCTCGACCATATACGCCGTCGCCCCGGGCGGCCTCGATAGACTGAGGCGCGTGCCGGTCACCTTTACCGTTCTGCTGTGGCCTGTAGCAGGTCAGGACGACGAACTGCATGCCTACGAGGACGATGTCCTACGGTTGGTCGGCGAACATCGCGGCCGCGTTCTGGCCCGCGCACGAAGTGTGGACTCCGACCCGCAGCCGGCCGAGACCCAGCTCATCGAGTTCGCCGATGACGCGGCGCTACAGCAGTACCTGGCCGATCCGCGGCGGGTCGCCATGGCCGACCGCCGTGACGCTTGTGTGGCGCGCACCGAGATGTGGCAGGTCGAACTCGATGACGTCCACCCGCGCTGACGCGCTCCATTCACCCGGGTCGAGTCGCACCGCCCGCTGGTCGAGTAGCAGCGAACGAAGTAAGTCCCACCACCTGCGGGTTGAGTAACAGCCGAACGAAGTGAGTCGCACCTCTCGCTGGTTGAGGAGCAGCGAACAAAGTAGGTCCCACCACCCGCCGGTCAAGCAGCAGCGAACAAAGCAGGTCCCACCACCCGCCGGTCAAGCAGCAGCGAACAAAGCAGGTCCCACCACCCGCCGGTCAAGCAGCAGCGAACAAAGCAGGTCCCACCACCCGCCGGTCAAGCAGCAGCGAACAAAGCAGGTCCCACCACTCGCCGGTTGAGTAGCAGCGAACGAAGTGAGTCGCGTATCGAAACCCCCTGACACAGATCCCGATACGCAACTCGCCGGGCGGCTCGGCACTCCTCGATCAGCGTGCGGGTTCTCGCCGTGCCTGATCAGCGGCCGGGCGACGACGCCTGCGCCCAGAAACGCTTCGGTATCCGGCCGGAAGCGGCGGCGTACCGTCCGGCCAGCACCGCGTGCCGCATGGCCGCAGCCATCCGTTCGGGATCGTCGGCGCGGGTCACGGCAGACGCGAGAAGGACTGCATCACAACCGAGTTCCATCGCAAGAGCGGCGTCGCTGGCGGTGCCGATCCCGGCATCGAGTACCACCGGCACCTGCGCCGCCTCGACGATCATCTCGATGTTGTGTGGATTGGCGATCCCCAGCCCGGTTCCGATCGGTGAACCCAATGGCATCACGGCCGCCACGCCGAGATCCTGCAGCCGTGCGGCGAGCACAGGGTCGTCGTTGGTGTACGCGAGCACGGCGAAACCATCGTCGACCAGCGCGCGGGCCGCGTCGACCAGCTCGATGGGGTCGGGCAGCAGTGTGCGCTCGTCGGCGACCACTTCCAGTTTCACCCAATGTGTTTCCACGGCCTCGCGCGCGAGCTGGGCGGTCAGGACCGCCTCGGCCGTGGTGTGACAGCCGGCCGTGTTGGGCAGGATCGCGATGTCCAGACGCCGCAGCAGTTCGACCATGCCGGTGCGTGATTCGGGACTGACCCGCCGCAGAGCGACGGTCGTCAACTCGGTGCCGGACGCGACCAACGCACGTTCGAGTACCGCCAGATTGGCGGCGCCGCCGGTACCCATGATCAGCCGCGACTCGAACTCGCGGTCGGCGATGCGTAGTGGCGCATCCGATTGCGTCATCAGCCGGCTATCCACCCTGCACCGCCGTGACGATCTCGACGCTGGCGTTCGCGTGCAGGAGACGATCCCACAGACCACGTGGCACCACTTCCCCGTCGATCGCGACGGCGATTCCGCGATCCGGAAGTCCCATGGTCGCAACCAGTTCGCCAACGGAGGCGTCGGACTCGAGGTCGGTTGTCTCGCCGTTGACGACGATCGTCATCATCGATTCCCTCCTTCAGGGCCGGCTCCGACGGCCGCAGGTCCAAGATCCGCGCTGTCGGCGATCATCGCCAGGAACGCGTCGGCAGTGTAGGGCGCCAGCAGGATTCCGTTTCGACCATGACCGGTGGCGACCATGACGCGCTCACTCACGCGACGGATGATCGGCAGACCATCGGGCGAACACGGACGCAGGCCGGCGCCCGCCTCGGTCAGCTCGTAGGTCCGCAGGCCGGGCATCAGCTCCACGGCGTCGGAAAGCAGATCGGTCACGCCACCGACCTCAGGATCTGCGCTCTTCTCGTCGAATGGCTCGTATTGTGTTGCGCCGACGACGATGCCATCGGTGCGCGGCACCAGATACACCGACCGTCCATGCATGCGGGCCCGCACCACCCGGGACGGGGGCGGCACCGACCAGCGGGTGCGTCGCAGCCGGAGGATCTCCCCCTTCGCGGCGTGCAGGGACAGACCGGGCAGCAACGATCGTGTGCCGAGTCCCGCGCACACCAGAATCGCGTCCGCGTCGAGATCGTCGAGATCGGTGACACGGTGATCGACGACCTCACCACCGCCGCCGACGACGGCGTCCTGCAGCCGGGTGAGCAGGCGCCGATTGTCGACCGCACCCTCGCCGACTGCCAGATATCCGCTGTGTAGACGCGAACTCAGTCCCGACTCCATACGGCGGATCTCGGCGGAATCCACCCGATGCAGTTCCTCGGACGCTCGCGGCTGCTGCGTCCACACGAACTCGGCGAGGGTGGTCAGGTGTTCGGCGTCCGCCGCCGAGGCGGCGACGAACAGCGACTCGCTCGCCGTCATGATCATCGGATCCCCGAGCCGGGCCACCAAGTCCGGCCACCGTCGCACCGACGACACCGACAGCCGCAGCAGTTCGTCTTCACCGGGGTGGCCCTCACCCAACGAGCCGAGCATCCCGGCCGCCACCCACGCCGCACGCCGCCGCGGCCCGTCGTCGTGGACCCGGACCTGATATCCGGCGTCGACGGCGGCCAACGCACACGTCAGGCCGATCACACCACCGCCGACGACAGCGAGTGTCGGCGAAATCCCATCATGAGTGTCACTACGCACCAGAGCGCATCCTTCCTTCGCCGGCATTACCCGGATCAGGTCAAACGGTCTGCAGGGGTCGACCTGCACTCTCAGCCCGGCGGACCCCCGGGCTCCCGTGTCGTTCGCGATCCAGCCTACCGTTACCGCCGTGACCGCTTCACGACAGTCGAGAATCGCCCGTCTCGCCGACGCCCGTCTCTATCTGTGCACCGATGCCCGCCGCGAACGTGGCGACCTGACCGAGTTCGTGGCTGCCGCCCTCGCCGGTGGTGTCGACATCGTGCAACTGCGCGACAAGGGTTCACCGGGCGAATCCGCCTTCGGCACCTTGGAGGCCCGCGACGAACTGCAGATCCTCGCCCGGCTGCGCGACCTGACCCGGGATCACGACGCCCTGCTCGCCGTGAACGACCGCGCCGACATCGCAGCGCTGGCGGGCGCGGATGTGCTGCACGTCGGGCAGGGTGACCTCCCCGCCGACCTCGTCCGCCGGATCGCCGGCCCGGACATCGTCATCGGGCTCTCCACCCATGACACGACACAGTTACGGTCTGCGATCGCCGACGACGACGTCGACTACTTCTGCGTCGGCCCGTGCTGGCCGACACCCACCAAGCCCGGACGCACCGCGCCGGGGCTTGCGCTGGTCGAGGCGGCTGCGGCGGCCCCATCCGGCAAACCGTGGTTCGCGATCGGCGGCGTGGATGCCGATCGCCTCGAGGCGGTGACCGCGGCGGGAGCCGACCGCGTCGTCGTGGTTCGCGCCATCACCGGCGCCGACGACCCGGAGTCGGCGGCGAGAACGCTGCGTCAACGTCTCTGAGGTCGAGGAACCCGCCGTCGGTCATCGGTGATCACCGGTCACTCGGTGACGAACGACACCGCCTCGCCGAGGTCGGCACGGGTGGTCCGGAAGGTGTTGACCGGCGCATCGACGTCGGCGTAACCGAACGAGATGCCGGCGACGACGTGACGGTCGGCGGGGATGTCGAGGACCTCGTGCAGGACGTCGGAGTACGACGCGAGTGCGGCCTGCGGCGCAGCGCCGAGCCCCATCGCCTCCGCGGCCAGCAGGAAGGTGCCGATGTAGAGACCGCAGTCGACGGCGCCGTAGGTACCCAACGTGTCGGTGGTGGTAATCAGGGCGACATGCGGTGCGTCGAACAACTCGAAGTTGCGGCGCATCTGCAGCGCCTTGCCCAGCTTGTCCTCGCGGGTGATGCCGAGCGTCTCGTAGAGCTGCATTCCACACTCGCGCCGACGCTCCTGGTAGACGCCCTGGTAACCGGGCGGCCACGCGATGTCAGACGAGATCTCACCGCCGCCGTCGACATGGCGCAGCAGCACCTCCCGCACCCGTGCGGTACCCGCTCCCTCGGTGACGATGACCTGCCACGGCTGTGTGTTGCACCAGGAGGGCGTGCGCTGCGCGAGTCGCAGCAACCGCTCGATGTCGTCGCGCGGCACGGCGTCGGGGCGGAACTGTCGGCAGGTCCACCGCTTGTCCATGAGCTCCTCGAGCACCGTCATCGCTTCGACCTGGACGCTCTGCGTCATGCACACACTCCCTCAGAAAAGTACGACCGAGCCCTCGTTCGGTCCACATCGTCGACGCTATCGAAGCCTGGGGTCGGTCGCAGCACCGGCACAAACCGTTTGCTGTCCTCGTCGGCGCAGGTCTATCGTTGAACACATCATGTTGTGCACGAAGAGCAAGCTCGTAACCCGCCGCAGCGGGGTCTGAATCAGACCGACCCCCCCGCTGCGGGTCGTTGCGCTTCTCTTCCTCGTCGGTCACTTTCCTTCCGATGAGAATCGAAATCTCTAATGCACACCACTCACCTGACCGGCGACGACGCCTCGTCGTCCGACCCCTGCGCAACGCACTTCGGCCGACCGCTGCCGCGCGGATTGCGCGACGAGGCGAAGGGCATGAGCTGGCAACGCTTCCTCGACACCTACGCACCCAAGGGTGCTCTGCGGCTCGGCACCTGGAACACGACCCTCGGCCGCGACGACACGATCACCTGCCGGGCCACCATTGCCTTCGCCGACCGCATCCGCTCGATGCAGGCGACGTCCTCTGGACCCATCGGCGCGATGACGACGATCCTGCACGACCTGGGGATATCGGTGCAGATCGTCGGCCTGCATCAGCAGCAGGTCGACGGATCGGTCACCACGTTCCTGCTGTGTGAGAGCGACGACCGTCAGTGCTGGGCCTGCGGCTCGGGGACCACCGGCGACGAAGCCAACATCAACGCCCTCATCGCCGGCGCCAACCGTCTGCTCGGCACGAATTGATGGCGACCGGGTCGTCCCCGATCAGCCGTGCAGGTCAAGTGCGGTGATCCGCGCCCGCAGCACGGGCCAGGCCCGCTCGAACCCGGGGTGCAGCGGAAGCGTCTCGACATCGTCCTCCCGGACCCAGCGCAATTCCGCGGACTCGAAATTGGCGACGGTGTCGATCGGCTCGTCGATCTCGGCGATCACGGTCGTGTACGTCCATCCGCTGGGGGCCTGATGGGTCACCACCGCGGCGACGACACGCAGATCGTTGCCGCCGATACCGGCTTCCTCGTCGGCCTCGCGGATGGCGGTGTCGATCGCGCTCTCGTGGGAGTCGCGCGCTCCGCCGGGCAGCCCCCACGTACCGCCTTGGTGCGACCACACGGCCCGATGTTGCAGCAGGATCCCCGTCGACGCATCGGCCATCGGCGCACGCAGCAGCAGACCCGCTGCCCCGTTGCGACCCCAGTAACGCGAACCGTCCGGATCCATCACCCAGCCGTCACCGTCTCCGCGCACCGCGCCTCCTGCTACTCGAAAAACCCCGAACGACCCCGTATGACGTCCACGGTATGTGACACACCCGACAGTGGCCACAGGACGGGCCCCGAGGTCGGTCGACCGGACCGTTCACCGCGACGACGACACGGCCCCGCACGCCGCGCCCACCGCGCAGCTGAGGTCTAGGGTTGAGACAGATGGTCTTTCCGGCGAACACACGTGACAGCGCCGGTCCGACCACCGGGTTTCGCCCACTGGTTGGGCGAAACGTATGGACTGCCCTCGACGACAGACAAGGTGGAGACAGTGAGCCCGACGCCGGTCGAACCGGCACGATCGGAAAGTGACGCCGGAGCCATGGAGAGTTCGGAAGGAACCTGACGTGACCGGCGACGTCTCGCCCATGCGGACCGCGCTCACCCGCGCGGGCCGGACGATCCGGCCCGGTCCGACGGCTCCCCCGATACGGCAGGTCCTCTCGGACCGCCGCGATCTCGTCACGGCTGCCCGGCAACGCGCGCAATCACCGTTGTCCACGGTGCGGCATTACGCCGTCACGAGCCCCGGCAAATTGATCCTGATCCTCGTGGTCCTGGCGATCGGCTGCGTGGCGACCGGGCTGTATGCGTCGACGACGCTGGAGAAGCGCACCGCGACGCTTCGGGAGATGATCGACCGGACCGAACCCCTGGCCGAGGCATCGCAGGTGCTCTACAGCTCACTCTCCATCGCCGACGCCTCGGCGAACTCGGCGTTCATCTCCGGTGGGCTCGAGTCCCCGGAGCTGCGAACCCGCTACTCGGACGCGCTGGCGACGGCTTCGTCGTCGCTCATCATCGCCGCCGGCACCTCGCAGGAGCCGGGCGCCGACACCGAGAGCACCGCGGTGACGAAGGAGATCAACACCGACCTCAACACCCTTGCGGTGAGTATCCCCGTCTACTCCGGCCTGATCGAGGTCGCGCGGACCAACAACCGCCTCGGTAATCCGGTGGGCTCCGCCTATCTCGGGCAGGCGTCGACGATGATGCAGGAGAAGATCCTGCCTGCCGCCCAACGCCTCTACCAGCGTCGGTCGATGGCCATCGCCGACCCGCAGAGTGCCCTCACGAAACCGCCGTGGGGTGTCTACATCGCGCTCATCGCGGTCATCATCGGACTGGCGGCGACCAGTCGCTACCTCGCGAAACGGACCCGACGCCGATTCAACATCGGTGTCGTGTCGGCGTTGTTCGCCGTCGTGGTCGGCACGGTGTGGCTGCTCGCGTCGGGGCTGATGTCGGTGGCGGCCACCAACAATGCCCGCGTCGACGGCGCGACACCGCTGCGCGAGCTGACGACGGCGCGCATCCTCACCCAACAGGCCCGTTCCGCGGAGACCCTGTCACTGGTCCGGCGCGGCGATCAGGGTGACCTCGATCGGTCCTTCGCCGAGACGACCGCGGAGATCGGGAGCACTCTGCAACGCGTGGGGAACAACCGCGGCGACTCGAGCGCGGTCACCGAGTCACAGCTGTACAACGCCAACTATGTCCTCAACGAGTGGAAGGAGCGGGATGCACAGGTGAGGAGGATGATGAGCAGCGGTAATTTCGCGCAGGCACGCACCACCACGGTCGGCGACGGCGCCGACACCACCGCGCAGGCCTATCGCGACCTCGACCGCGCTCTCGTCGACACCATCACCACCACGCGCAACGTCTTCCGTGACGACATCAACACCGCGCAGCGGGTCCTCGGCTACACCGGCACCGGCATCCTGCTGCTGACGCTGTTCGCGGCGGCTGCCGTGGTGATGGGCCTGATCCCGCGTATCCGGGAGTACCGATGACTCAGACAGCAACACCTCGACACACGCGTCGCCGACTTGTCGGAGCGGTCATCGTGGCTCTCCTCGTCGCTGTCGGGGCGACCGGCTGCGTGTCGTTCCCCGCTCCCGAATCACCACCTCCGATCGCGTTCGGCCCCCGTCCCACCCCCGAAGGTGCCGAGACGAATGTGCCGCGCGAACCCGTCCCGAACTCACAGGACTGCGACGCCACAGCCAGTCTGCGACCCGGCCCGATGCCCACTCCCGCGCAGATGCCGCAGCGCACCACGATGGCCGAGATCCTCGGCCACGGCCGACTCATCGTCGGACTCGACATCGGCAGCAACCTGTTCAGCTTCCGCGATCCCATCAGCGGGGACATCCAGGGCTTCGACGTCGACATCGCACGGGCGATCGCGGCGGCCATCTTCGGGGAGCCCGGAAACATCGAATACAAAGTTCTCAGCTCGGCCGAACGCACGCAGGCACTCAAGGACCACACCGTGGACGTGGTCGTCAAGACGATGAGCATCACCTGCGACCGACGTCGCGATGTGACCTTCTCCAGCCCGTATTACATTGCCTACCAACGTATTCTGTCGACACGGAGCTCCGGGGTGACCGGACCGGACGGGCTCGCGGGTAAGCGGGTGTGCGCCGCCCGGGGGGCCACCTCCATCGGACGCATCCAGGCGATCCAACCGCGTGTCAGAATGGTGACCACCACCACGTGGGCGGACTGCCTGGTGATGATGCAGCAAGCGCAGGTCGATGCGGTCAGCACCGACGACGCCATCCTCGCCGGCCTCGCCGAGCAGGATCCATGGGTGGAGTTGGTCGGCCCGAGTCTCGGCGCGGAGTACTACGGCGTCGGTATCCCCAAGGGCCAGGACGACATGGTGCGGTTCGTGAACGGGGTGCTCCAACAGCTACGGACGAGCGGCGAATGGCAGCGGATGTACGACCGATGGCTGTCGATCCTGGGCCCGGGCAACGGACCACCGCAGCCGGTGTACACGGACTAGCCGCCGTGACTGATGTGGATACCGAGTGACAGAGGCCGAGTGACAGAAGACGAGTGACAGAAGACGAGTGACAGAGGGATCGACCGGGTGAGATGACCGAGCACGAACGCCGCAGCGACACGACGACTTCCGCGCAGGATGCGGGAGCCGTCGATGTGGGCACGCAAGCGGTCAGTCGTGACGAACTATGCGGTGACGATGTGAACGGCACCCGAACCGACGACCTCGCGACGACCCCCGCGGAAACAGGCATGACCGAGGTGGGCGAGGTGCTCTCCACGGAAGCCGACGAGTCCACACCTGCGTCGACCCGCGACGAGCCCGACGTCGGGACGCAGGCCGCCACCGACGACGACCTCGACATCGGCACCCAGAAGGCAAGCCTCGACGACCTCGACGTCGGGACGCAGAAGGCACTTCTCGAGGAACTCGACGTGGGTACCCAGAAGGCACGCCTCGAGGACCTCGACGTCAAGGATGAGGACTCCGACGACGACGCCCCGACCGACCACGTGTCCGGCCGATCCGGGCCGACGGTCCCGACCGACGTGATCAACTCGCTGGGGAGCGGGCGGCGCCTGGTGCCCCGCAATCGTTCGATGGTGCACGACCGGCGTCTGGGCAGCGGGTTGGTCGAGCTGCCGAAGATCACCGACATCGAACCCGCGGACGCGGTGTTGACCCACCCGATCATCGCCGAGCGCAAACGTAACTGCTGGCGATGCGGAAAACCGGTGGGCCGGTCCGCCGGCCCGGGGAAAGGCGATCTGACCGGCGATTGCCCGCACTGCGGCGCCCGCTACTCGTTCGTACCCGGCCTGGAAAGCGGCACACTGGTGGCCGATCAGTACGAGATCGTCGGTGCGATCGCCCATGGCGGTCTGGGCTGGATCTACCTCGCCATCGACCGCAACGTCTCGGACCGTCCGGTGGTGCTCAAGGGCCTGCTCAATTCGTCTGATTCCGAAGCGCAGGCGGTGGCCGTCGCCGAACGGCAGTTCCTGGCATCGGTGAACCACCCCGGCATCGTCAAGATCTACAACTTCGTCGAGCACGTCAACGAGTACGACGACCGGTTCGGCTACATCGTCATGGAGTACATCGGCGGCCAAACACTCAAGCAGATCACGTCCGAGGACGAGGGCGGCACCGGTTTGCTCCCTGTCGAACACGCGATGTCTTACATGCTGGAAGTCCTGCCCGCCGTGGGTTACCTACACTCGGTCGGGTTGGTCTACAACGACGTCAAGCCGGAGAACATCATGGTCGGCAGCGACGAGGTGAAGCTGATCGACCTGGGCGCCGTGTCGTCGATCAACGGCTACGGCCACCTGTATGGCACACCGGGTTTCCAGGCCCCCGAGATCGTGAAGACCGGTCCGCAAGTGGTGACCGACATCTACAGCATCGGCCGCACCCTGGCAGCGCTGACCATCGACATGCCGAAGAAGGACGGGCGCTACCTCGATGGTCTGCCCGACCCGGACAAATGCCCGGTGTTCCGCGACAATCCGTCGTATTACCTTCTGCTGCAACGTGCCACGGCACCTGATCCCGCAGACCGGTTCGCCACGACCGACGAGATGACCACGCAGGTCCTCAATGTGCTGCGCGAGATCGTCGCCGTGCACACCGGCGTCCCCCGGCCGTCGATGTCGACCGTGTTCACCCCGCAACGTTCGACGTTCGGCACCGACCTGCTACTTGCGCCCGTCGACGGGTTCTTCGACCCGGAACAAGCCGCATTCTACGATCCGGTCGACATCGCCCGGGCGCTGCCACTCCCACTCGTCAACCCGATGGACCCGGCGGCCGGGATGCTCACCTCCGCAGCCCTTTCCGACCCGCGGCAAACCCTGGACTCGATCCACGCGGCCCGCGCCGACGGCTTCTCGGCACTGCTCGGCCGGCGCAGCAAGAATCACCATCCGTCGCTGGAGATCGACCTCGCCGAGGTGCGAGCGCATCTCGAACTCGACGACGTGGACACCGCCCTCGCACTGCTGCGCGATGTCTCGGCACATCACGGTGACTCCTGGCGGGTGCAGTGGTACCTGGCCATCTGCGCACTGATGAACGACGAGCCGGAACTGGCCTATGAACGCTTCAGCGATGTGTTGCAGGCGATGCCCGGTGAGGTCGCTCCCAAACTTGCCGTCGCGGGTACCGCCGAGCTCATCGGACGGTGGATGTCGGACGAGGCTGCCCACTCGGAGAGCCACGCGAAGAAGATCGCCGCCCTGTTCGATGTTGCGGCACACCACTATCACGATCTGTGGCTGACCGATCACGGCATCGTGACCGCCGCCTTCGGGTTGGCGCGGCTATCGGTGGCGACCGGTGATGTCGACGCCGCGATCGCCCCCTTGGACGAGGTTCCGCCGACGAGCAGGCACTTCAACACCGCGCGGGCGACGGCCGTGCTCGCCCTGGTCCACGGCCGCCCCACGGCCGAGGTGACCCGGGAGCAGGTCGTGGAGGCGGCACGCCGGGTCGCCGCGATGCCGGACGGCGAACCCCGCAAGGAACGACTACGACTCATCGTGCTCGGCACAGCATTGGGCTGGGTGCACGACAATCCCGAGTCCGATCCGAATCGCCAACCGGCGACTTTGCTCGGCTACCCGTTCACCGAGCAGGGATTGCGGGCCGGCACCGAACGGTCACTGCGTTTGCTGGCACGCCAGACCCGGTCCAATCGTGAACACCGCTTCATGCTCGTCGACCTCGCGAACTACGTCCGGCCCGACACGCTTTTCTGAGCGATCCGCCACCACCGCTCCTCGCTCGGCCACCACCGCCCCCTGAGGAGCCTCGCGAGGAACGAGCGACGCGTCACCACCGGTCCCTGAGGAGCCTCGCGAGGAACGAGCGATGCGTCACGAAGGGCCACCCTTCGTGACGCATCCTCGCAAGCTCGGAGGCTCCTCAGGGATCGGAAAAGGTCACGGCGCAACCCCCAAAAGCACATGCCCCCAGGCGAACCCCACCCCCAAGGCGCGCCGCGAGGAACGAGCAAAGCGTCACCACCGGTCCCTGAGGAGCCTCGCGAGAAACGAGCAATCCGACACCACCGCCCCCTGAGGAGCCTCGCGAGGAACGAGCGACGCGTCACGAAGGGCCACCCTTCGTGACGCATCCTCGCAAGCTCGGAGGCTCCTCAGGGATCGGAAAAGGTCACGGCGCAACCACCAAAAGCACACGCCTGCAAGCGACCCCCTAGAGCGAGCGTCACGAAGGGGCGACCACCTCGGCCGCCTGCCGTGCGATCGCGAGCTCCTCGTTGGTGGGGACGACGAGCACGTCGATGGAGCTGTCGTCGGTGGAGATCCGTCGGGGATGCTTGGCTCGCACAGCATTTCGTTCCGGGTCCACAAGAATGCCATAGTTCTCGAGTCCGGCGAGGGCGTCGGAGCGCACGCTCGCCGCGTTCTCCCCCACCCCTGCGGTGAAGGTGATCGCGTCCACGCGACCCAGTTCGATCATGTATGCCCCGATGTAACGGCGGAGGCGGTGGATGTAGACCTCGTAGGCCCGACGCGCACCCTCATCGCCCGAATCCATCTTCAGCGTGATGGTCCGGAAATCGTTCTCCCCGCACAAACCCTTCAGACCTGATTGCTTGTTCAGCAGCGTGTCGATCTCGTCCACTCGAAGCTTGGCGACGCGATGCAGGTGCAGCACGAGGCCGGGGTCGATGTCCCCGCTGCGGGTACCCATCACCAGCCCCTCCAACGGGGTCATCCCCATCGAGGTGTCGATCGGATGCCCCGCCGCGATCGCCGACGCCGACGCTCCGTTACCGAGGTGCAGCACAATCTGATTCAGCTCGTCGATCGGGCGCTCGAGGAACTGCGCGACCTGGCCGGACACGTACTCATGGCTCGTACCGTGGAATCCGTACCGCCGGATGGCATGCTCGCCCGCAACATCGCGATCGATCGCGTAGGTGGCCGCGGCGTCGGGCAGTGAATGAAAGAACGCTGTGTCGAACACCGCCACGGACGGCACGTCGGGCAACAACGCCCGCGCCGCCTCGATACCGATCAGGTTCGCCGGATTATGAAGTGGCGCAAGGCTGGAGATGCGCGATATCTCGGCGATCACGTCCTCGGTGATCAGGGTCGGCTCGTAGAAGCTCCGTCCCCCGTGCACGACACGATGCCCAACGGCGCAGAGGCCGACGGTCTTCAGATCGGTTCCGTGGTCGGCGAAGAACTGCATCGCACGTTCGATGGCCGCACGGTGGTCGGGAATCGGCAGCGACTCGCTCGCGCTCTCCCCGTCCTGTTCGTGGGTGATCGACGACTCATCGTCACCGATCCGCTCAGCGATCCCGTCGGCCAGCACCTGCTGTGTACCGGGATGCAGGAGTTGATATTTGAGCGACGACGAGCCGGCGTTCAACACGAGTACCGCCCCGCCCGCGGACACCGTGCTCACGCGGTCACCTCCGCAGTCGTGGCCGGTGTGTCCTGCGCCTGGATGGCCGTGATCGCCACCGTGTTCACGATGTCGGAGACCAGCGCGCCCCTCGACAGGTCGTTGATCGGCTTGTTGAGACCCTGCAGCACCGGGCCGATGGCGATCGCGTTCGCACTGCGCTGCACCGCCTTGTACGTGTTGTTGCCGGTGTTGAGGTCGGGGAAGATGAGCACCGTGGCCTGCCCCGCCACCGACGACTGCGGCATCTTGGTGGCCGCGACACTCGGTTCGACCGCCGCGTCGTATTGGATCGGCCCCTCGACAAGGATCTCGGGCGCACGCTCACGGACCAGGTCGGTGGCGACCCGGACCTTGTCGACGTCGGCGCCTGATCCCGACTGTCCCGTCGAGTACGACAGCATCGCCACCCGTGGTTCGATGCCGAACTGCGCAGCGGTCTGCGCGGACGAGATCGCGATGTCCGCCAGCTGCTCGTCGGTCGGGTCCGGCACCACCGCGCAGTCGCCGTAGGCGAGCACCTTGTCGGCCAGACACATGAAGAAGACGCTCGACACGGTGGAGACCCCGGGCTTCGTCTTGATGATCTCGAAGGCCGGACGGATCGTGTGCGCGGTGGTGTGCACCGCCCCCGACACCATTCCGTCGGCGATCCCGGTGTGCACCATCATCGTGCCGAAGTAGGAGACATCGCGCATCACCTCGGCGGCACGTTCGGTATCCATCCCCTTGTGCTTGCGAAGTTCTGCGTACTGCGCGGCGAAGTCGTCCAGCAGCTCCGACGTCGCCGGGTCGATCACGTCGACACCGCCGATGTCGAGGCCGAGTTCCTGTGCACGCGTGCGCACTTGGTCCTCGTCGCCCAGCAGGGTCAGCTGCGCCACCCCGCGCAGCAGTAGCCGTGCGGCGGCGCGGAGGATGCGATCCTCGCCGCCCTCCGGCAACACGATGTGCTTGGACTCCGACCGCGCCCGCGCGATGAGTCCGTACTCGAACATCTGGGGGGTGACGACCTCCGGCGTGCGGACGTCGAGAACCTTGACGACGGCTTCGGAATCGATGTGGCGCTCCATCAACGCCAGCGCGGCGTCGATCTTGCGCGACGAGTCCCGGCCGACTCGCCCGCGAGTGTGGGCCGCCGTGCGTGCCGTCTCGTACGTGCCCTGCTCGCAGGAGATGATCGGAAGCGACGGCTTCAATCCGGTGACGAGCGCCTGGATCATCGGATGCGGGCGCAGACCGCCGTTCAGAATGATCCCGGACAGCCGCGGAAAACCTTGCGCCGTATTGGCGTTGACCAAGGCGAGCAGGACGTCGGAGCGATCGGCCGGGGTGATCACCACCGTGCCTTCGGTCAGGCGTTCCAGGATGTGCTCGACGGTCATGCCGCCCGCCATCACATTGAGGGCCTCCCGGTCGAGCAGTTCCTTGTCACCGCTGTACATCTCGGCGCCGAGAGCATCCCTGAGCTCTGCCATCGTCGGCGCGAACAGGACCGGCTCCTCGGGGAGACACCAGGTGGGCACGCCGACCTTCTCGACCTCCGCGACGACCCGGGACATCTCACCAGGGATGCAGCGGTTGACGACGATCGCGGCGGTGGTGGCGTGGACCGCCGAGATCTCGGTCAACAGTAGTTCGGCGATGGCGCGCAGGTCGGTCGCGGTGCGCCCGGTTGCCTTGATCGCCAACAGGATCGGGGCGGACAGGTTGGCCGCGATCCGCGCGTTGTAACTCAGCTCCGACGGGTTGCCGACGTCGGTGTAGTCCGAACCGACGATCAGGACCGTGTCGCAGCGCTCCTCGACCACGTGGAATCGCGCGACGATCTCGCCGATGGCGCCCTCGGGATCGGCGTGCACCTGGTCGTAGGTGACGCCGATGCGATCCTCGTACGGCAGGTCGAGCGAGTCCCGATCCATCAGCAGATCGAGGATGTAATCCCGCTCGCCCGCGGATGCGCGGGAGATGGGCCGGAACACACCGACCCGCCCACCGCGCGCGGACAACAACGCCAACAGGCCCAATGCCACGGTGGACTTTCCGGTGTCGCCTTCGGCGGAGGCGAGGTAGATGCTGCTCGACGTGACGGTGTCTGCACCCATGGGTTCAGCCTATCGGCCAACGGTCATCCGGGGCACGACACAGCGCATCGAGGTCGAACAATCATGGTCAGAGCAGGATTCCGGGATTGCACACCGCAGCGGGATCGAGTGTGCGTTTCACTGCACGCAACGCGTCCAGGGCGAGCGGACCGATCTCGTCGTGATAGCCGCTGCGATGGTCCCGGCCGACCGCATGGTGGTGGGTGATGCTCGCCCCGGCAGCCCGGATCGCCGTGTTCGCCGCCGCCTTCGCCGCTGACCATTGGGCGATGGGATCGTTTGTCTGTGGGCACACGACCGTGAAGTAAAGGGACGCACCCGCCGCGTAGACGTGACTGATGTGGCACATCACCAATGGCGGGGTGCCCTGGTCGGTCAGGGTGTCGGTGAGCGCAGCGGTGACCGCGTCCTTCAGCTCGTCGAGCCGAGACCAGTAGGTGACGGTCTCGAGGGTTTCCACGAGCACGCCGGCGTCGAGTAGGGGATCCCGTAGGTACGGTGTGCGGAACCGACCGGCGCGCCAGGCCTCACCCGGAGCCGTCCCGGCCGACACTCCCCCGGCCCGTTCGAGGATCGCGGTCACCGCGGCGCGGCGACCCTCGACCTCGTCGGGCACGCCCTCGTAGCCGACGACGGCCAGGCAGCCCCCGGCGGCGACGCCCAGTTCGCCGGGGTCGGCGAGGTTGACGGCCGTCTCACCCTCGTCGGATAGCCGCAGCACCGTGGGCATCGGGCCGTCTTGCGCGAGCCTGCGCAGCGCCGCGGCCCCGGCGGCGAAGTCGTCGAACCGCCAGCCCTCGAACACACGGTGTGTCGGCGCGGGGTGAATGCGGACGGTGACCTCGGTGATGATGCCGAGCACACCCTCGGAGCCGAGGACCAGCTGTCGCAGGTCCGGTCCGGCCGCCGACCTCGGTGCGGTGCCGACGTGGAGCGTGCCGCGCGGTGTCGCGAGCACCAGTCGCTCGACGATCTCATCGAAACGGCCGTATCCGGCCGACGACTGTCCGGCCGAGCGGGTGGCGGCGTATCCGCCGATTCCCGCGCCCTCGTATGACTGGGGAAAGTGCCCGAGCGTGAACCCTTTCGCCCGCAACAGTTCTTCGGCGCGAACCCCACGCAGTCCGGCCTGCAGGGTGGCCGTGCGCGACACCTCGTCGATCTCGACCAGACGATCGAGGCGGCGTAGGTCGACCGTGACGACGCCGGCGAAGCCGGCACGGTCGGGTGCCAGACCGCCGACCACGGACGTGCCGCCGGTGAACGGCACCACTGCGACGTGGTGTTCGGAGCAGATCTGCAGAACGCGCAGCACGTCGTCGTGGGAACCGGGAGTGACCACGAGGTCAGGTGCATCGCTGCCGTCGCCGCCGCGTAGCGCCAGGATGTCGGGGGTGGAGAAGCCGCGTGTGTGGTCGACGCGGTCGTGGTGCGCGTCGCTGACGTGTCCGATGCCGAGCGCGTCGACGAGTGCGGCCCGCACCGATGCGGGCACGGTGGACTCGGCGAGCAGCACGTCGTCGGGGTTCACGCCCGGATTCGCGGCGGAGTCGGCACCGACAAGCGCGGCGGCCACCGCCGGTAGCTCGCCCGGCGTCGACGGGTCGCCCCAGCGCGGTCTGTGCATCGCGACCACCGGCAGTGCCGTCTCATCGTCACCATCGGCAGGACCAGCGGCCGGCTCGTGCACCATCGACTACCTCCTCGGGGAGCGGCGTTACACATTCAGCCTAACTGTCACGCGGGTGGCTGCTGTGAGCACCGCTGATCGGATGCCGGATGGTGGTGACTCACTGCACGATGGCACGGACGACGAGATCCGCGATCTCCTCGTCGGAGAGCGCACTGTCGGGGATCAGCATCAGCGAGTAGATGGTTCGCACCAGGAATTCGGCGGCGCCTTGGGGATTCGGGCGCAGTTCAGCGGCGATCTCGGGCTGCAGATCGGGCAATGCCTGGGCGACGATCTGGTGGATCAACGTCTGCTCGGGCGCATCCTTCGTGGCGATCAACGCACGGACGATCTCCTCCGGCTCGTTGCGCAGGACGTATTGCAACGCTTCGTGTTCACGGATGTACGGCAACACGTTCAGGACCTGCGCACGGACCTTGCCCGCGGCGTCGGATTCCGTGTCCGCCCACTCGCGCAGTTTCGCGCGGAGCGTGACGACCTCCCGTTCGACGATGGCGGCGATCAGCGCGTCCTTACCGCCGAACATCCGGTAGGCGGTCGCGCGCGCAACTCCGGCCTGGCGCGCGACGGACGTCAGACTCAACGCCTTCGCACCGAAACGGGACACCACGGCCACGCCGACATCCACCATGCGGTCACGATCCATGGCTAATCACGGTATCCGACAGTGGCCCGACTCCCGGCCGAGGTCAGCGGACCGGCGTGGTCGTGGTGGTCGTCGTCGTCCCGGGCGCGTGCGGCGCGAACGGCAGGAACCGGGACGGCGCGGTGGGTGTGATCGTCGGCGCCGACTTCGGGTGCACCGGCTTCGGGAGGGACCGATGCGTCGGCACCGAGCCCGCGAACGGCTTCGACGTAGAGGGCGCCCGATCGGGCGCGGCAAAGGTCACGGTGAACACCGCCCGCCGGGAGACCTCTTTGCCCGATGCCACCGCGCTCTGGCAGTCGACGACGTACGCCCGCGAACCGGTCACCGCCGATGTCGCGCTCAGGAAACCACGTTTGCCGGGACCCATGGTCGTCGAATCGGTCGGCTGCTGTGCCCCGACGGGCCCGAGTGTGCACACCACCGGGTCGGGACGAGTCCCGTTGTTGCGCAACTCGACACGCACCACACGGTCCAACACCCGGAACACACAGTCAGGCACGGGTCCGTCGCCCTCGAACTTGCCGCAGGAGAAGGCCTGCGACGTGGGTGCCGCCTCGGTCGATGGCGGCCCGACGGCCAGCGCGGTGAGTCCGGTCCCGGTCGCGACAATCGCCGCACCCGCGATCGCCATCGTCAACTTTCGCATCCGACCACTCCTCGACCGCGGTTGGCCGAACGGACGATTCGTCCGCTCGGCGCAGCCGCTTTCCTCCAGGTTATCGAGTTGCGACCGAACCCGACAGAGCTGCGTCGACGACGGGACGCGACCGCCGTCGCCGCAGGAGTCCACGGCCGATCGCGACGCCGGTGAGACACAGCACGCCGCCGACGATCCGCAGAGCGGACGGCAGTTCGCCGAGGAACAGCCACGACAGCACGATCACGATCGCCGGCACCGCGAGCGTCGTCGCGGCCAGCGCGCCGGCATCGGTGCGCGCCAAGGCGTAGCCCCAGGTGGTGAAGGCAATCGCGGTGGGACCGACGCCGAGGTAGATCAGCCAGGCGATCTGGCCCGGATCGGCTGCGGTCAACTCCGCGATGGCTGTCGGTGCGAACGGCAGCGTGGCCACCAGTCCGGCCACAGCTCCGAGCCACGTGGCGGTGACCGCATCGACCTCACGCAGCGAGACCTTCTGCAGCAGTACGCCACCGGCGTAGAGGACCGCACTGAGCACGCCGAGGCCCAGACCGAGCCAGTCGGCGTGCGCGTCGCCGCCTGCGACGGTGATCAGAACGACGCCGCTGAACGAGATGGCGATGCCGACCACCAACACCCGCGAGAAGCCCTCCCCGAGGAAGAAGCCGGCGAACACGGCGACGATGATCGGCGCGAGATTCACGAGCAATGCCGCGGTGCCGGCATCGAGATGTTGCTCGGCCCAGTTGAGCACCACGCTGTAGGCACCGAACCAGGCGACGCCGTAGGCGATGACAAGACCCAACGCTCGTCCTCGCGGCCACCGTGGGCCCGAGGTGGCGGGGCGGGGTGTCCGTCGTCGCGTCACGGCGAGCACGACCGTCAACGCGATGACCCCGAAGAGCAGGCGCAGGAACGCCAGTGCACCGGGCGAGAATACCGGCCCGAGGTCACGGATCACCACGAATGCCGAGGCCCAGAGCGCGACAGTGATCGTCGCGGCAATGGCCGGGCGGTACATCGGGTCGGTGCCACGCGTGAGCATATGACCAGCATGCGTGGCGACAAGTGATTAGCACAAGTGACTATTTGTTGGCGACAGTTAAGTGTGACTGTAGTGTGAGATTATGATCGATCCGCATCGTCTCCGTGTCTTCCGCGCCGTCGTCGCCGAGGGGTCCATCGGGGGCGCGGCCACCTCACTCGGCTACACGTCGTCGGCGGTCAGCCAGCACATCGCCGCCCTGCAACGCGAGACCGGATTGTCGCTGGTGGAGCGGGACGGCCGTGGCGTGCTGCCGACCGAGTCCGGCCGCATCCTCGCCGAGGAGTCGGCGGGCGTGTTCGACCGTCTCGCACACCTCGACGGGGTGGTGCACGACCTGCGTGAAGGGCGGGCGGGTCGTTTGTCGATGAGCTATTTCGCCTCGGCCGGCACCACCTGGATCCCGCCGATAGTCGCCTCGATCACGCGTGAATTCCCCGACATCCGGCTCGATCTGCGTCTGATCGAGCTGACCGAGGAGGGCCGGACCGGACCCGACGTCGAGGTCTACGTGCAGGGTGCGGCGACCACGGACCTGGCCGGCTACGACTGCGAGTCGCTGGTCACCGAGCCCTATTACGCCGTGGTGCACGCGGAATCGCCGCTGGCCCGTCTGGAGACCGTGGCCCTGGCGGACCTGGGTGGCCGATCCTGGGTGGACAACGACATCGCGCGCGGCCCGTGCCGGCAGACCCTGCTCGACGCATGCACCGCCGTCGGCTTCACGCCCGACTTCGCAGTGCAGACGCAGGACTACCCGACGGCGATCCGATTCGTGGCGGCCGGCGTCGGACTCACCGTGGTCCCCGAACTCGCGCTCGCTGCCATGCCCGACGGCGTGGTCGCCGTTCGGGTCGAGGATCCGACCCCGACGCGATCCATCTGGGTGCGTCGCCATCAGCGCGTCGCCGACAACCGGGCAGTCGACCGCATCGTGGAGTTGCTGCGGGCGTCGGTGGCACGGACCCATGCGGTCGCCACCGAGACCCGCCCGGCATAGGAGCGTATCCATCCGCTCCCTGAGGAGGTCCGGAGCGGCAGCGGAGGTGCGTCCAGCCCGATCCCTGAGCGGCAGCAAAGGAACCGTCCACCCCAGTCCCTGAGGAGGTCCGGAGCGGCAGAAAGGAACCGTCCACCCGATCCCTGAGGAAGACCGGAGCGGCAGAAAGGAACCGTCCACCCGATCCCTGAGGAAGACCGGAGCGGCAGAAAGGAACCGTCCACCCGATCCCTGAGGAGGTCCGGAGCGGCAGAAAGGAACCGTCCACCCCGCTCCCTGAGGAGGACCGGAGCGCCAGCGGAGGACCGTCACGAAGGGCCCTTCGTGACGCATCCTCGCAAGCTCGGAGGCTCCTCAGGGACCGGTAGGGAGACGCCCGCAAACTCGGACGCTCCTCACGGACCGGGAGGGAGACGCCCGCAAACACGGAGGTTCCTCAGAAACCGGGAGTCAGACGCCCTGACCCCCACCCGTAAGCCGAGAAGGACCCGCGACCACCCCGCTCCCTGAGGAGGACCGGAGCGCTAGCGGAGGACCGTCACGAAGGGCCCTTCGTGAAGCATCCTCGCAAACTCGGACGCTCCTCAGGGACCGGTAGGGAGACGCCCGCAAGCTCGGAGGCTCCTCACGGACCGGGAGGCAGACGCCCGCAAACTCGGAGGCTCCCCAGGTATCGGGAGGCAGATGCCCGGCGCTCCGCAGGAACGAGAGTCGTCCCCGACCTCAGATCGACAGTTTGCGCAAGCGGGGCGCGAGATCCTTCTCGAAGTTCTCCAGGAACCGGCGCTGGTCGTGGCCGGGGGCGTGGAACACGAGATGGTTCAGTCCGCAGTCGGTGTAGAACTTCACCTTCTCGACGGCCTCGTCGGGATCGGAGGCCACGATCCAGCGCTTGGCGACCTGTTCGATCGGCAGTTCGTCGGCGAGCCGTTCCATCTCCGTCGACGAGTTGACACTGTGCTTCTGCTCGGCGGTCAGCGACAGCGGCGCCCAGAACCGGGTGTTCTCCAATGCCAATTCCGGATCCGGATCGTAGGAGATCTTGATCTCGATCATCCGGTCGATGGTCTCGAAGTCGCGTTCGGCTTTCTCCGCACCTTCCTTGACCGCCGGGATCAGCTTGTCCTGATACAGCTCGGCACCCTTGCCCGACGTGCAGATGAAACCGTCACCGGCCCGGCCGGCGTAGCGCGCCACCACCGGCCCACCGGCTGCGACGTACACCGGGATCGGCTTGTCGGGGACGTCGTACATGTAGGCGCCCTGGGTCTTGTAGTACTCGCCGTCGAAGTTCACTTCCTCGCCGGTCCACAGCTCACGCATCAGCTTGATCGACTCACGCAGGCGGGCGAACCGCTCCTTGAATTCCGGCCACTCGCCCTGGAAGCCGGTCGCATACTCGTTGAGCGCTTCACCTGTCCCCACGCCGAGCATGATCCGTCCCGGATACATGCAGCCCATCGACGCGAACGCCTGCGCGATCACCGCCGGGTTGTAGCGGAACGTCGGGGTCATCACCGACGTCCCGATCTGCACCCGCTTGGTCCGCTCACCGACCGCGGCCATCCACGCCAACGAGAACGGCGCATGGCCACCGTTGTGCCGCCATGGCTGGAAGTGGTCGCTGACCGCGACGGAATCCATTCCGTGTTCCTCGGCGGCGACCGCGATCTCCACCAGCTCCCGGGGATCGAACTGCTCCGCTGATGCCTTGAAACCGAGCCTGAGTTCTGCCACGTGTCCACCTCGCTCTTACCGGCCGCGTACGTTTGCGCGGGCGTTTCACCGATCGATCGCTCTTGCCACCAACCTACTCAGCCACGATGAGCGCGTCGTGACGGGTGTCTCACCTCACCGACCACAAGGCGTCGACAAGGCCCGGAGAAGTTTCGCCGGTCGCGAAATATGCACGGCCGATTAGACCTAAAGCTAACTTGAAGTTCTACCGTGGTTGTCATGAGCATGCAATCGGTCGCATGGGACACCATGTACAAGTCGATGAACGCACCGCAGGCGCGGTCCCTGCGCGGGGACCGACGTGCCACGATGCGTCGAATCGGCGGATTCGCCAGGCCCCATCGTCGGCGGATCGCGGTGTTCCTCGTGCTGTCGGTGCTGATGGCCCTGCTGACCGTGGTGACTCCCCTCCTCGCAGGTCGGGTGGTCAATCTGATCACCGGCGGTGGGAGCGGTGGCGCGATCACCGGGTTGGCGGTGTTGATCGCGCTGATCGCACTCGTCGAGGCGGGCGCAGGCATCGCGGTGCGCTGGTTCTCCGCGAACATCGGCGAAGGTCTCATCCTGGATCTGCGACGCGCCGTGTTCGATCACGTCCAGAAGATGCCGGTCGCGTTCTTCACCCGAACCCGCACCGGCGCATTGGTCAGCCGGCTCAACAATGACGTCATCGGGGCGCAGCGAGCGTTCAGCGACACATTGTCCGGCGTCGTGTCGAATGCGGTGACCCTGGTCCTGACGCTCGGCGTGATGATCGCGATCAGCTGGCAGGTGACGCTGCTGGCGCTGGTGTTGCTGCCGATCTTCGTGGTGCCGGCCCGACGGATGGGCAAACGGATGGCAGCGTTGTCGCGGGAGGCCGCCGAGTACAACGCGCGGATGTCGACCCAGATGACCGAACGTTTCTCGGCGCCCGGCGCCACCCTGGTGAAGCTGTTCGGGCGGCCCGACATGGAGTCCGCCGAGTTCGCCGCGCGTGCGGATCAAGTGCGTGACATCGGGGTTCGGCGCGCGATGCTGCAGAACTACTTCATGACGGCGCTGACCCTCGTGTCGGCGCTCGCGTTGGCGCTGGTCTATGGACTCGGTGGCTGGCTCGCGGTCGGCGGACATCTCTCCGCGGGCGCGGTCGTGTCGTTGGCATTGCTGCTCACCCGGATGTACGCACCGCTGACCGCGCTGGCAAACGCACGCGTGGAGATCATGAGCGCGCTGGTCAGCTTCGAGCGGGTCTTCGAGGTCCTCGACCTGACTCCACTGATCGCCGACAAGCCCGATGCGGTGACGGTGCCGGAAGGACCTGTGTCGGTCCGCTTCGACGACGTGTCCTTCGCCTACCCGTCCGCCGACAAGGTCTCTCTCGCGTCGTTGGAGGAGGTTGCCCAGCTGGACAACCGCGGCGGGTCGACAGTGCTGCACGACATCGACCTCGACGTGCCTGCCGGCACCATGACGGCGCTGGTCGGCAGTTCGGGCGCCGGCAAGTCGACGATCGCGAACCTGGCGACCCGCCTCTATGACGTCGACGCCGGGTCCGTTCAACTGAACGGGGTGGATCTGCGGGATCTGCGGAGTGCGTCGGTCCATCGCACCGTCGGACTTGTGACGCAGGACGGTCACCTGTTCCACGACACCGTGCGCGCCAATCTGGCGCTCGCGAACCCGACGGTATCCGAGCAGCAGATCTGGGATGCGTTGAGGAGGGCCCGTCTCGACGACCTGGTCGCATCGCTGCCCGACGGTCTGAACACCGTCGTCGGCGAGCGCGGGTACCGGTTGTCCGGCGGTGAGCGGCAACGTCTGACCATCGCACGCCTGCTGCTCGCCCAACCGTCGGTGGTGATCCTCGACGAGGCGACCGCCCATCTGGACTCGACGTCGGAAGCCGCTGTGCAGGAAGCGCTCTCCGAGGCGCTGGTCGGTCGGACGTCGATCGTGATCGCGCATCGACTGTCGACCATCCGCGCCGCGGACGAGATCGCGGTCCTCGAACACGGGCGGATCGTGGAGCGCGGTGACCACGCGACCCTGCTCGCGCGCAACGGTCGCTACGCCGAGCTCTACCGCACCCAGTTCGCCGACGAATCCCGCGACGGCGAGGAGCTCACCGCCTGACCGCGTCGACAGAACCCAGGCCCTCGCCGAGAGAACCTCGAATCTCGCCGACAGAACGCTGTGACGAGCCGATCGTCATTCGCAAGGCAAGGAACCGGACCCGCTAGCTCGCCGACCACTCCCGCCATCGCAATTCGCGGATCACGATGACCGGACCGTCGGGTCGATCGGACCGATATTGCGCGTACTTGGCGGCGAGGCGGTCGATCGCGGTGGTCCCGATGTCGGAGTCGGCGTCGACGACCTCGGCGTGACCGTCCACGCGGACCCACCAGAGCGCCGACCAGTCGTCGGCGTAGTGGTCGACCAGCAACGACACCCTGGGGTTGGCCATGATGTTCGCGAGTCGCCGGAGTCGGCTCGTCCGCTTCGGCTTGTGGTCGACGCAGGAATAGACGATTCCATCGTCGAAGGCGAACACGATCGGCACGACGTGCGGGGCATCGTCTGCGTCGACCGTCGCCAGCCGTGCGACCCTCGCGGATGCGAACCGTTCGGACGCGGAAGTCATGCCCGCATTCTGGTCGATGGGAAGCCCGATGACCCGTCGTTCATTGCCGGGTCGGCGCGATTCGGGGTTCTGTCGGCGCGATTCGGGGTTCTGTCGGCGCCAGTGTGGGTTCTGTCGGCGCGATTGCGGGTTCTCTCGGCGCGATTGCGGGTTCCGTCGGCGCGATTGCGGGTTCCGTCGGCGCGATTGCGGGTTCCGTCGGCGCGATTGCGGGTTCCGTCGGCGCGATTGCGGGTTCCGTCGGCGCGATTGCGGGTTCCGTCGGCGCGATTGCGGGTTCTGTCGGCGCCCAGCGGCTCAGGAAGACGCCGGCGGCTCATCACGCTTCGGCGGTGTCAGCTTGCGGCGGCGGAACTGCAGGACCACCAACGCGATGTTGACCACGACGATCGCGATGCCGATGGCCACCCACACCCACCGGCCTTCCCGCCACCAATTGACGGTCAGCAGCGCCACGCACAACATCAGGATCACCGACCCGACGATGGTCATCCCGCGGGAGAAGCTCTGCGCTCCGCGTGCAAAGTCGTTGTTGATCATCGAAAAGCTCTCATCTCAGGTCTGGACCACGATCACCACGGCGATGGCCACGGCAATGATCACTATCCCAACAATGAGGAACGTGAGGTGCGACGGCCCCGGCATCTCACCGCCACCCTGCAGGGCCCGCATGGTCTTACGCCACCGCCAGGCGCCGAGCAATGCGATGGCGCACCCGAGGGCGACCATCACCAGGCCCAGAGCGGTCTCGAGGATGGGATGGGCGATGTCGGCGGCGACGTAGACGACCGCGACCCCGGCCGCCATGAAGCCCAGCGCCGTCCGAACCCAGGCCAGCACCGTGCGTTCGGCAGCCAGCGTGAAGCGCGCGTCGATCGCCCCGGGCACCGCCGGCGGCGAGTCGGTCGGATCGACCGCTCCGGGTTCAGCCGGCTCGTTGGTCCGCTCGGTCGTCAGTGTTCTTGGCCTTTCCGATGGCGTGGGTGACGAACGCCGCGATCACGTCGATGGCGTGCACCGTCTCCGGATGACGCGTGGTGAGCACCGGAAACGCGTGCACCTGCCAAGAGTAGCTGTGCGCCACGGCGTCGACGCCGACTTCGTGCAGGGTCTCGACGAGGTCGATCACATCGGCCTCGAGCATCTCGTTCTCGGCGGTGACGATCACTGTGGGCGGGAAGTGCTCGTCCACGATCTGCGCTATGCGTCGCGCCCCGGTGAGCGGGATCGGTCCTCGCTCGAAGAGCGGAGCCAGCTCCGCCATCTTGCTGCGCGGAATGTAGGCGTCCGACCGGCTGGACCGATCGGGATTGGTCCCGACGTCGAGGTCCAGCAGCGGCGAGATCCCGACGAACGCAGCCGGGGTGGGCAGTCCTTCGCGTCCCGCGGCCTCCACCAGTTTGCCGGCGAGGAATCCTCCCGCGGAGTCGCCGGCGACGATGACCCGCCGGTAGCCGCGTTCGCCGACCAATTCGCGGTAGGCGGCGATCGCGTCGGCGACCGACGTCCCCACACCGGCAGCCGGGAGCTGGCGGTATTCGAGGGAGAAGACGGGCAGTTCGCAGGACCGCGACAGCCGGCTCGCGATCGACCGGTGTGACCCGAGGCCGCAGACCACGAACGCTCCCCCGTGCAGATACAGCACGGCCGTCTCGGAATCGCGGCGCGACGGCCCGACGGGCATGATGAGTTCGACGCCACGCCCGCCCAGCATCATCTGCTCGCGGACGACGCCGCTCGGCTTGGGACCCACCGCGAGGACGCGGTCGATCAGGAACAGACCCGCCATGCCGGGCCTGTTCAGCGGCCACAGCGACAGCGCCGGCCGCAACACGGTTCGGGTGCCGAGCCACATCGGATACGACAGGAGGCTCGGTTTGCGGTGGTGCACGATCGGCATTGCTCAATCCTCGTCATCAGGCGACCGTCAACACGCGTCGGACCGCGGTGCAACTCCTGACGGCCCGGGACGTGCTGAGATACGTCAGTGCGAAAAATACACCTGTTAGCCGAGGCAATGGTTGTCAACGGAGTGTATTCGCGCGCAAACCCTCGATGGTGGCGCGTGGAGGCTTGCGCCACGCGTTGTTCACCTGCGTCACAGACGCCGCTCGGCTTCGTCGGCTATATTTCTCGCTTCGTGCCGAATCGATGGTGGTAATACGTGGTCATTCCGTCCCAGTTCCTGTTGTCGTCGCAGGCCAGCGCGCCGCGAACGCTGTGCGACGTTCTCGACAAGACCGCCGCCGAGTTCCCCGATTCGCCTGCGATCGATGATGGTGACCGAGCTCTCACCTACGGCGAACTCGTCGCGCTGGCACGTCGGGGCGCCGAGCGACTGGGCGAGTCGGGGGTCGGGCCCGGCGGGCGTGTCGGCGTCCGAATGCCGTCAGGCGGCCGTGATCTCTACGTGACCATCCTCTCCGCCCTGTACGCGGGGGCGGCATATGTCCCGGTGGACGCCGACGATCCGGACGAGCGCGCCGACCTCGTGTTCGGCGAGGCCAAGGTGGATGCCATCGTCGATGCCGACGGCATCCGTCCCGGCAGCGGCCGCGGTAACGCTCTCCCACCCCCGGATCGGCCCACCCCCGACGATGACGCCTGGATCATCTTCACCTCCGGGTCCACCGGAACGCCCAAGGGCGTGGCCGTCACCCATCGCAATGCCGCGGCATTCGTCGACGCCGAGGCGCGAATGTTCCTGCTCGACGACCCGCTGGGCCCCGACGATCGCGTCCTGGCCGGGCTGTCGGTCGCATTCGACGCCTCCTGCGAGGAGATGTGGCTGGCCTGGCGGCACGGCGCCTGCCTGGTCCCCGCGCCACGTTCACTCGTTCGCAGCGGCATGGACCTCGGTCCGTGGCTGGTCCAGCGCGACATCACCGTGGTGTCCACGGTGCCGACGTTGGCGTCGCTGTGGCCGCCGGAGGCGCTGGAAGCCGTGCGGCTGTTGATCTTCGGCGGCGAGGCGTGTCCCCCCGAATTGGCCGAGCGGCTCGCCGTGGAGGGTCGCGAGGTGTGGAACACCTACGGCCCGACCGAGGCCACGGTGGTGGCGTGCGCGGCACCGCTCGACGGCCAGGGACCTGTCCGCATCGGATTGCCGCTTCCCGGTTGGGATCTCGCCGTCGTCGGCGCCGACGGGCAGCCGGTCAACGAAGGCGAGGTCGGTGAACTCGTGATCGGCGGGGTGGGCCTCGCCCGCTATCTCGATCCGGCCAAGGACGCCGAAAAGTACGCGCCCATGCCCACACTGGGCTGGGATCGGGCCTACCGCAGCGGCGACCTCGTGCGGCTCGACCCGGCCGGTCTCCTGTTCCAGGGCCGTGCCGACGACCAGGTGAAGGTGGGCGGTCGGCGCATCGAACTCGGTGAGATCGACAATGCGCTGCAACAACTTCCGGGTGTCAGCGGCGCCGCGGCCGCGGTGCGCAAGTCCGCGGCCGGCAACAGCCTGCTCGTCGGCTATCTCGTGTCGCCCCGTCCGGATTTCGACGTCGCCGCTGCGCACGCCCTGCTGGTCGAACGTCTGCCTGCCCCGATGGTGCCGCGACTGGCACTGGTCGACGAACTGCCGACCCGGACGTCGGGCAAGGTCGACCGCGCGGCACTCCCCTGGCCGCTGCCGGGCAGCGGGCCGTCGGAGGCCGGCGACGAACTCACCGACACCGAGGCGTGGATGGCGCAATGCTGGACGGATGTCCTCGGCGTCACCGTCGACGACCCGTCCGCCGACTTCTTCGCCGAGGGCGGCGGCTCGCTCGCGGCTGCCCAGCTGGTGACCGCGTTGCGGGCCCGTTATCCCGACATCACCGTCGCCGACCTCTACGACCATCCACGTCTCGGCTCGCTGGCAGAGTTGCTCGACGGGCGGGTTCCGACGACGGTCGTCCAACCGCGCGACGTCACCCCGACGCCCCGCCGCGCCGGTCTCGCACAGATCGCGTTGTCGGTGCCGCTGACCACCCTCACCGGCCTGCAGTGGGCCACATGGCTGGGCGTGGTGAACAACATCGCCGTCGCGGTGGTCGACGAGGCCGACCGGAACGTGCCGTGGCTGGTGTCGGTCAACTGGTGGGTCCTGCTCGTCGCGTTCCTCGTGTTCATCACACCGCCCGGTCGGATGGTGATCGCGGCGACCGGCGCCCGGCTCCTGCTTGCCGGCGTCACACCGGGCACCTATCCACGTGGTGGCCGCACCCACATCCGACTGTGGGTCGCCGAGCGCCTGCTCGACGCGAGTGGCGCGGCCAACCTGTCCGGTGCGCCGTGGATGATCTACCTCGCCCGGGCGTTGGGCGCGACCATCGGCAAAGGCGTGGACCTGCACACCATCCCGCCGGTCACCGGATTCCTGACCATCGGCGAGGGCGCCTCGGTCGAACCGGAGGTCGACATCGCCGGATGGTGGATCGACGGCGACATGGTCCACATCGGAGAGATCGTCATCAAGCGCGGCGCATCCATCGGTGCCCGGTCGACACTGATGCCCGGCGCGGTCATCGGCCGGGAGGCCGAGGTCGCCCCGGGTTCGGCGGTGCGCGGCCGGGTGAAAGCGCAACAGCTGTGGGCGGGCTCGCCCGCGGTGAAGGCCGGCAAGGCGGCGCACCCCTGGCCGGAGCACCGGCCACCGCGGGGCAGCTGGTGGGTGCCGATCTATGGCATCTCGTCGATGTTGCTGGCGGCGATCCCGCTGTTCGCCCTAGGCGCCGGCCTGGCAGTCATGGGCTCGTGGGCCATCCACGCAGACACGCTGGGCAGCGTCGGGCTGCGCTGCCTCGCCCTGCTGCCCGTCGCCACCGTGACGAGCCTGCTGATCTTCGCGGTGATCACCGCCGGCCTGGTGCGGTTGTTGTCGATCGGGCTGTCGAAGGGCTATTACCCCGTCCGCTCGCGCGTCGGATGGCAGGTGTGGATGACCGAGCGTCTACTCGATTCCGCGCGCACGTACCTCTTCCCGCTGTACGCGAGTCTGCTCACGCCATGGTGGTTCCGGCTGCTCGGGGTGAAGGTGGGGCCTGGGACCGAGATCTCGACCGCACTGGTGTTGCCGCGGTTCACCACCATCGGCGAAGGGGCGTTCCTCGCCGACGACACCATGGTCGCGTCCTACGAGCTCGGTGGCGGGTGGCTGCACATCGACGAGGCGAAGGTGGGCAAGCGCTCGTTCCTGGGTAATTCGGGGATGACCGGACCCGGTCGCAAGGTGCCGAAGAACAGTCTCGTCGCGGTGCTGTCGGCGACGCCGGACCGCGCCAAGTCGGGGTCGAGTTGGTTGGGCAGCCCACCGGTCCGGTTGCGGCGGACGGCCGCCGAGACCGACACGTCCCGCACTTTCGATCCGCCGCTACGTCTCAAGGTGGCACGCGCGGTCGTCGAGACCTTGCGCATCATCCCGGTGATGGTGTCGTTCGGGCTGGGGCTGTACATGCTGCTGGGCCTGCAGTACATCGCCCAGAATTCTCACTACTGGGTGGCCGCACTGGTCAGCGGCCTGTTGCTGCTGGTGGCGGGCACCGCAGCCTGTTGCATAGCGGCGGCCGCGAAATGGTTGGTCGTCGGCCGGATCCGGGTCTCCGAGCATCCGTTGTGGAGCTCGTTCGTGTGGCGCAACGAGCTGTCCGATGCCTTTGTGGAAACCGTTGCGGCACCGTGGTTCGCGAATGCCGCGACCGGCACCCCGATCCTCAATCTGTGGCTGCGGATGCTCGGCGCCCACATCGGCAAGGGTGTCTGGTGCGAGACCTACTGGCTGCCCGAGGCCGACCTGGTCACCCTCGGCGACGGCGCGACAGTGCAGCGCGGGTGCGTCGTGCAGACCCACCTGTTCCACGACCGGGTGATGGCGATCGACGAAGTGGTCCTCGAGGCCGGCGCCACCCTGGGCCCGCACTGCGTCGCGCTGCCGGCGTCCGGACTGGGCGAATCGGCGACGGTCGGCCCGGCATCGCTGGTCATGCGCGGCGACGTGGTGCCCGCGCACACCCGGTGGCAGGGCAATCCGATCGCCCCGTGGAGTGCGTAAGGCCGCGGCTGCTACTGCTCGAGGCGGCAACCAACCGCACCCGCTGATCGAGGCGACCCCAGGCACTCGCCCCTATTCGCTGATCGAGGCGACTCCTGGCACTCGCCCCTTTTCGCTGATCGAGGCGACTCCAGGCACTCGCCCCTATTCGCTGATCGAGCCGACCCCAGGCACTCGCCCCTATTCGCTGATCGAGCCGACCCCAGGCACTCGCCCCTATTCGCTGATCGAGGCGACTCCAGGCACTCGCTCTTTTCGCTGATCGAGTAGGCACCGAGCCGCTAGGCGAGGCGCCGTATCGAGATCACTTGCATCGAACGGGATCTCGATACGCCCTCGCCTAGCGGCTCGGACTACTCGATCAGCGGAGACCGGCGGCTCGGACTACTCGATCAGCGGGCCTAGCGACTCGCCCACGCGACTAGCGAACGATGAACCGCGTACCGATCAGCAGAGCCTCAGTCGACGACCGCCCGCCGCCGGCGCCGGAACACATAGTGGTCCGCGGCAGCGCTGCCGGCCTGCGCGAAGCCGACCGCGAGCAGACCGCCGATGAGCGCCAACGGCAATTCGTACCCCCCGTCGGCGCTCCAGAACCCGGCATCCCAGTGGGCGTAGATGATCGCGCCGATCATGTCGATGATCAACAGAATCGACACCAACGGGAGCAGCAGCCCGAGGATCAGCAAGATGCCGCCGACGAACTCGACCCAGGTCGCGTATTGCGCGGCGAGATTCGGCGCCGGTACACCCATGGCGTCAAAGCTCTTCTCCGTATTGCCGATTCCGTTCGTGTGTAGCTTCTGCCAGCCGTGCATGATGAAGATGTAACCGAGAATCAGTCGTGCCAAGAAGAACGTCACACTGCGCATGCCGAACATCAGTTTCCCTTTCGTCCCGACCCCTCACAATAACCGGACCACGGTCCGGTTCTTCGCCTAGCGTCTCACACCGACACCGCCCGGTGCATCTCCGGCGGGACAGGTAACCTGAGTGTCCGCGACGGCATACGGTCGATGTGGGACGACGCGCCGCGTTCGAGCAGACGGGAGGGTCAGTGCCGGGAAAGTCGGCCAAGGGTCCACGTGAGCCCCTCCTCGGTGCGCCGCTGGATGCCCTCGACCCGTATCTGCCCGACAACGGCAACCTCGGCTACCGCATCTCGCGGTATGACCTCGACCTCGAATACAAGGTGTCACCCAACCGACTATCCGGTGTGGCGACGCTCACCGCAACGTCCTTCATCCATCTGCAGCGATTCACGCTGGACCTGGCGTCGACGATGTCGGTGTCGAAAGTGACGGTCAACGGCAAACAGGCACGCCACCGTCATCGGAACCGGAAACTGGCCGTCACACCCGACTCCCCCATCCCACCGGGCGGAGCGATGACGATCGTGATCCGCTATGCGGGATCGCCGCGGCCGATCCGCGGCTCCTGGGGCGAGGTCGGCTGGGAGGAACTCACCGACGGCGCGCTGTGCGCCAACCAGCCCAATGGCGCCGCGTCGTGGTTCCCGTGCGACGACCACCCGAGCGCCAAGTCGCCCTATCGCATCTCGATCACCACCGACAGCCCGTACTACGCCCTCGCCAACGGTGTCCTCCAATCGAAACGGACCCGCGCCGCCCAGACCACCTGGATCTACGAACAGGTCGAACCGATGCCCACCTACCTGGCGTCGGTCCAGATCGGCATGTACAAGAAGAAGACGTTGGCCACCAAACCCGTTCCGGTGTCGGCCATCTTCCCGCCACGACTCACGCGCACCTTCGACATCGACTTCGGTCGGCAGGTGGAGATGATCGAGGTGTTCGTCGAGATGTTCGGGCCCTATCCGTTCCCCGGCTACACCGTCGTGGTCACCGACGACGAACTCGACATCCCGGTCGAGGCCCAGAGCCTGTCCACCTTCGGCGCCAACCACTGCGACGGCACCGGCCACGCGGAACGACTCATCGCCCACGAGTTGGCCCATCAATGGTTCGGAAACTCGGTGACGCTCAACCGGTGGCGCGACATCTGGCTGCATGAAGGTTTCGCCTGCTACGCCGAATGGCTCTGGAGCCAGCGGTCCGGCGGTAACAGTGCCACCGAATGGGCCCGCCATTACTACGACAAACTCGCCGCGAATCCCGTGCGGGCCACCCTGGCCGATCCGGGACCGCGCCGGATGTTCGACGACTGGGTCTACAAGCGGGGCGCGCTCACCCTGCACGCACTGCGTCTCACCATCGGCGACGGCAACTTCTTCGCCCTGCTGAAACGCTGGACGGACAAGTACCGCTACGGATCGGCCACCACCGAGGACTTCATCACGCTGGCCGCCAACTACTCCACGATGTCGCTCGGCAGTCTGTTCGACGATTGGCTGTTCAGCGCCGCGCTGCCGCCATTTCCCGGACCGTCCTGACCGGCCGTCCGAGCCCGATGTCCGACGACACCGACGCACCACCCGTGCGGTCCGCCGCGTCCGGCGCGATCGGCCGCGTCACCATCGCCACGCTCATCGCCGCGGCATCGGGGTACCTGGTCCTGCTGATCGCGGCCCGGCATCTCGGTGCGGCGGGCTACGCGGTGTTCGCGGTGTTCTGGGCGGCCTACGGCATGGTCACCGGCGCGCAGAACGGTCAGCTGCAGGAGACCACCCGCGCAGTGCGAGCCGCCATCGACTCCGGTGTCACCACGCGCGTGCGTCCGTGGCTGGTCAACGCGACGATCGGGGTGACGCTGGGCGCGGCCGTCGCCGTGACGTCACCGCTGTGGAGCGGGCAGGTGTTCACCGAGCACCGCTGGCTGTCGGTGCTGCTACTCGCCGTCGGGGTGGCGTCCTTCGGCGTCTACGCACATCTCGCGGGAGCCCTGTCGGGCGCGGTGTCCTGGGGCGCCTTCGCCACTCTGCTGTCGGTGGACGCCCTGATCCGACTCGTCGGCGCGATCATGGCCGTGGTGCTCGACGCCGGCGTGACCGCGTTTCTGGTTGTCACGGTGATCGGGTCGGTGTCGTGGATGATCCTTCTGCTGACGTCGCGCGCAGCTCGCGCGGCCGTCGGTCTACCCGGCGACGTCGCGTCCCGACGATTCGGCACCAACACGGTGACCGCGATGGCCGCGGCCGCGGCGAGTGCGGTGCTGGTGATGGGATTCCCGGTGCTGATCAACGCGACCGGCGGCGACGATGCCGACACCGCGGCGGTCGGCGCGGTGGTGCTGGCCGTGACGTTGACCCGAGCTCCGCTCCTGGTTCCGCTGAACAGCTTTCAGGGTGTCCTGATCACGCGGTTCGTCGACGGGCGCGACCATCTGGGGAGCGCGCTGCGGGCGCCGGCCGCGGCGGTTGCCGCCATCGGTGTCGTGGGTTCGGTGGCGGCCTGGTTGATCGGTCCCTGGTTGCTCGCCGCGGTCTTCGGTGCCGAGTTCCGCCTGGCCGGCGCGACGCTCGCCGCGTTCACGCTGGGCGCCACCGCACTGGCCCTGCTGACGGTGACCGGGGCCGCCACGATCGCCATGCACGCCCATCGCTGGTTCGCGGCAGGGTGGTGGATCGCCACGCTCGCGTCGATCGCGCTGCTGCTGTCACCCGCGGACGTCGAGACGCGGGTCGCGATCGCGCTGATCGGCGGACCCGTCGTCGGGATGGTCGTTCACGGTGTGGCGCTCGGACGCCGGAACCGGCCGACGGCGGCGACCGCCCGCGACTGAGCGTGGTTGAGCCGCGACGTCGCGTGCAGACGCGCGGCCCGCGCGGCGGTGGACCACCCGCGCTCGGCGCACCGCCGTGCCTCGCCGGCGAAGAAGTTGTTCTCCTCGGCGAATCGCCGGCCGTCGACGGCCTGGACCGAGCTGACCGACGCGTCGTGGCGTCGATAGCGGAACACCACCGTCGGGTCGTGGACGAGCACGCCGCCGTCGGCCGCCAAGTCCACCAGTAACGCCAGGTCGAGCACGATCTCCAGGCCGGGCCGGAACCCGATGTCGCGGACCTGATCGGTGCGCCACAGCAGTGACGGGAAGTAGGTCCAGTTGCCGTGGTAGAGGCTGGTCGCCATCGCCTCGCCACGCAGCACCCGCGCCTCGCCGCCCGTGCGGGGGGCGAGCAGCGACTTGATCCGGTCACCCAGCGGGCGGACCACACGGTCGCGATCGTCGATCACCTCGACGCCCGGCGCGATGACCGATGCCTCGGGATGGGCGCGGGTCAGTGAGCGGACCGTTCCGAGATAGTCCGGCAGCATGACGTCGTCGCATCCCATCACGACGAAATGGTCGGCCTGCACCAGTTCGACACAGCGCCGGAAGTTGCCGTTCACCCCGAGGTTGCTGGTGTTGCGCACGTAGTGCACCCGAGGATCGGTCAGCGACTCGAGCCACTCGCGGGGTTCGGGGTCGGGATAGCAGTCGTCGACCACGACGAGACGGAGGTCGCCGTCGTGCTGATCGAGGACACTGCGCACCGCCTGACGGAACTGTCCGACATCGCCGTAGAACGGCATCATCACGTCGATCGGCACCCGCCCAGACTAGGACAACGGCTCATCGGCGACCCGCCGCGGCTCCGCTAGGGTTACCGTCATGACCTCCGGGGACACCAGCAACGATGATGTGTGGCTGGTGATACCCGTCTTCAACGAGGCGGAGGTGATCCGCGGGGTCGTCACCGAGGCCCGGCGGACCTTTCCGAACATCGTCTGCGTCGACGACGGCAGCCGCGACCGTTCGGCCGAGGAGATCACGGCAGCCGGAGCACGCCTCGTCCGGCACCCGGTGAATCTCGGGCAGGGCGCCGCGATCCAGACCGGCGTGGAGTATGCGCGTGCCCAGCCGGGAGCCCGATTCTTTGTGACCTTCGACGCCGACGGTCAGCACCGTGTCGAGGACGTCGTCGCGATGATCGCACGACTGCGCACCGAGCCGGTCGACATCATCGTCGGCACACGGTTCGCCGAGGGCCGCAGCGAATCGGTGCCGCTGCTACGCCGGACCGCGTTGCGCGTCATCGTGTTCCTCAGCCCGCGCACCCGGAGGCTCGGACTCACCGACGCGCACAACGGACTCCGTGCATTCAACAAGACGGTGGCCGATCAACTCGACCTGTTGATGAGCGGCATGAGCCACGCGTCGGAGTTCGTGGCCCTCATCGACCACTACCACTGGCGGGTCGCCGAACAGCCGGTGACCATCCTGTACACCGATTACTCGCGCGCGAAGGGACAGTCGCTGATCAACGGCGTCAACATCGTCGCCGACGGGCTGTTCCACACCCGGATGAGGAGATGACACCGACATGATCTGGCTGCAGATCCTGACGATCCTCGGCATCGTGGCCCTCGTCACGTTCTTCATCATCAACCGCGGCACCGCCCGGTCATCGGCGGGTGTGAAGCTGCTGTTCGTCGCGTTCGTGGTGTTCGGCGTCTACGCGATGCTCCGCCAGAACGACGTCACCTGGATGGCCAACAAGATCGGTATCCAGCGCGGCCTGGACCTGGTGCTGTTCCTGCTGGTGATCGCCTTCGCGTTCACCACGGTGTCCACCTACCTGCGGTTCCGCGAGCTGGAGATCAAGTACGCCCGGCTGGCGAGAGCTGTCGCCCTCCAGGAGGCCCGCCGAGAGAACGACGCAACCTGACCTCGCCAATTCTTGAAGATCGCGAGACATAACTCGCCAAGTCTTGGCACGGAGGTCGAGAGAACCCGAAATCTCTTCGAGAGAACCCAGCCGCGCTCGCGAACCGATGCTGTCGGCGCAACTCTGGGTTCTCTCGGAGAGATTTCGGGTTCTCTCGACGCGAAACGGCGATCCGTCGAAACCCTTCGCGTCGAAACCCTTCACGTCGTGACAAGACTTGCGTTGTCAGGTTGCCAGCTCGCGCAGGTAGGTGGTGACGTCGCCGAAGTCGGGGAGCAGCCCTGCCTGCTTGGCCTCCGACAAACCTGGTGCGGCGGTGTCCTTCGCGGACAGTTCGTAGTCGAGTGGGCTGCCGTCGCGCGCCGTCGTCGGCCAGGCGATGCCCAATTCGGGATCGAGCGGGTTGATGCCGTGTTCGGCGGTGGGGTTGTAGCCGGTGGAGCACAGGTAGGTGACCGTCGAGCCGTCGGCGAGCGAGCAGAACGCGTGGCCCAGTCCCTCGGACAGATACACGGCGCGGCGGTCGACGTCATCGAGCAGCACGGTGTCGTAGGTGCCGAAGGTAGGTGAGCCGACCCGGATGTCGACGATGACATCGAGGATCGCGCCTGACGGACAGGTCACGTACTTGGCCTGCCCGGGCGGGACGTCGGCGAAGTGCACGCCGCGCAGCACGCCGGCCGCCGACACCGACAAGTTGACCTGCGCCAGGTCGAGCCGGTGTCCGATGGCCTCGGCCAGCAGGTCACCCTTGAACACCTCGGCGAACAGCCCGCGGTCGTCGCCGTGTTGCACCGGCGTGATCTCCCACGCACCGTCGATGGCCAGCGGGCGCAGTTTCATCAGAAGCCCTTTCCGCGTTCGAGCAGTTCGAGGAGGTAGTTGCCGTATCCGGATTTCCGCAGTTTCTCTGCACGCGAACGCAGTTCGTCGTCGCCGATGAAGCCGCGCCGCCACGCGATCTCCTCGGGCACCGCGATCTTGAGTCCCTGCCGTTGTTCCACCGTGCGAACGAAATTGCCTGCGTCGAGTAGGGAGTCGAAGGTGCCGGTGTCGAGCCAGGCGGTGCCGCGGGGCAACACCTTCACGGCCAGTTTGCCCTGCTCGAGATAGTGCGCGTTGATGTCGGTGATCTCGTATTCGCCACGGGCACTGGGCTTGAGGTCACGGGCGATCTGCACGACGTCGTTGTCGTAGAAATAAAGCCCGGGCACCGCATAGTTGGAGCGCGGATGTTCCGGCTTCTCCTGCAACGCCACCGCGGTGCCGTTGTCATCGAAGTCGACGACCCCATAGGCCGACGGGTCGGCCACCCAGTAGGCGAAAATCGCTCCGCCGTCGACGTTCTCGAATCCCTGCAGCTGGCTTCCCAATCCGGGTCCGTAGAAGATGTTGTCACCCAACACAAGTGCGGCCGACTCGTCTCCGATGTGGTCGGCGCCGAGGATGAACGCCTGCGCAAGACCGTCAGGTGACGGCTGCGTGACATAGGTGAGGTTGATGCCGAACTGCTCGCCGGTGCCCAGCAGCCCCTGGAAAGCGCCGCTGTCGTGCGGCGTGGTGATGATCAAGATGTCCCGGATGCCGGCCAGCATGAGGGTCGACAGCGGGTAATAGATCATCGGCTTGTCGTAGACGGGTACGAGCTGTTTGCTGACGCCCTGGGTGATCGGGTGCAGGCGGGTGCCTGTCCCGCCGGCGAGAATGATGCCGCGCATGCGTCACAGCGTAGTGGTGTGTCCAGGCAGCGGCTCCGCAACGCACCCGGTCAGGCGCTCACCGGTACAGTGATCGGCGTCTGCGAAGGGGTGTGTTCATGCGGGTTCTGGTCACCGGGGGCGCCGGGTTCATTGGCGCGAACTTCGTGCTGCGAACCCTCGAGCAGCGGCCCGATGTGCAGGTCACGGTGCTGGACAAGCTGACCTATGCGGCCAACCCGGCGACGCTGGACGCCGTCGGCGACCGCATCGACCTGGTCAAAGGTGACATCGCCGACGCCGACCTGGTCGACGCTCTGGTGGCCGGCACCGACCTGGTGGTGCATTTCGCCGCGGAGTCACACAACGACAACTCGCTGGCCGACCCCACCGCATTCGTCCAGACCAACCTGGTCGGCACGTTCTCGCTACTGGAGGCGGTGCGCCGCCACGACGTGCGCTACCACCACATCAGCACCGACGAGGTGTACGGCGACCTGGACCTCGACGACCCGGCCCGCTTCACCGAGCAGACCGCCTACAACCCGTCGAGCCCCTACTCGTCGACCAAGGCGGGCAGCGACCTGCTGGTGCGGGCGTGGGTGCGCTCGTTCGGACTGCGCGCCACGATCTCCAACTGCTCGAACAACTACGGCCCGTTCCAGCACATCGAGAAGTTCATCCCGCGTCAGATCACCAACGTGCTGTCGGGGGTGCGGCCCAAGCTATACGGCGACGGCCTCAACGTGCGCGACTGGATTCACGTCGACGACCACAACGATGCCGTGTGGACCATCATCGAGCGCGGCGAGATCGGCGAGACCTACCTGATCGGCGCCGACGGTGAGGTGAACAACCGCACCGTCGTAGAGACCATCCTGGAGTTGCTGGGCCAGCCCGCTGACGCGTTCGACTTCGTCACCGACCGCCCCGGCCACGACCGCCGCTACGCCATCGACTCCACCCGGCTGCGCACCGAACTCGGCTGGCGACCGCAGTACGTGGACTTCCGCGCCGGACTGTCGGCGACCATCGACTGGTACCGCGACCACCCCGACTGGTGGCAGCCCACCAAACAGGCCGTCGAACAGACCTACGCGGCCACCGAACGGGTCATCGGCTGATCGGGTAACCGTGCACCTCGCGGATCGAGCAGCTATGTAGACAGCGCTGATCGAGCAGCCGGCAGGCGGCAGCGAGGCGATTTGTCGAGATCAGGTCACGAGATCTCGATACGTCCTCGCCTAGCGGCTCGGACTACTCGATCACCGGGGGAAACGGCTCGAACCACGCGATCACCGGGGGAAACGGCTCGAACCACGCGATCACCGGAAGCACACGGCTCGAACCACGCGATCACCGGGAGCAATCGATCACCGGGTGGAGCGGCTCGCATGACTCGAGCAGGCGGCGAACGCACGCCTACTCCGGCAGCGGCACCACCCGATCGAGGAAGTCCACCTGGTCGGCGACGACCTCCTCGAAGGCGTCCCCGACGTAGATGTCGAAGTGTCCCTCGGGGTAGCGGATCAATTGGGTCGTCGGTCCCTGCCGCGCGTACCGCACGGTCTGTCGGCGCGGCGCGACGGAGTCCTTGTCACATACGCAGACCAGCACCGGGCAGGTGAGTTCGCGCAATGCCCGTCCCGGATGGTGCAGCGGAATCGTCAGCGCCACGCGGGCCGCGACCGCGTTGGTGAACGGCTGACCGTCGGGAACCAAACGAAGATAGCCGGGCACGACATCCGGTGCGGTCATCAGCGCCGTCTCGCCGGGCTCCCCGGCCACCGCGATCATCACCGGCTCACGCCGACGGAGCGTGGCGCCGACGTCGGCGACGGCGCGGAGGGTCATCTTGGCCGCCGTCTTTGGGTCGAGCGCGAGCACCGAAGCGGTACCGCTGGTGAACGGGCACTGGGCGATCACCGCCGCGATCCGGCCGTCACGGGCCGCGGCGACCATCACGTGGCCACCGCCGAACGACGTGCCCCACAGCACCACGCGCGAGCTGTCGACATCGGGAATCGTCCGTGCGTAGGCGATGGCCGCCGCCCAGTCGTCGAGCTGCTTGCGAATCGACAACAGCTGCCGGGGTTCACCATCGCTGGCGCCGAAGTGGCGGTAGTCGAAGACCAGACAGGCATACCCGGCGTCGGTGAACCGCTCGGCGAACGCGTCCAGCCGCATCTCCTTCACCGCACCGAGCCCGTGGGCCATGACGATGATCGGCGCCGGGGTCCCGGTGTCCGGCAGGTACAGCCACCCACGGCACACGTCGTTGTGGCGATTCGACCCACTCGCCTCACTCCCGGCGCCACCCGACCCGAATTCCACGTCTGCCCGCGACACACGCAGACCGTATCCCCTGTGCATGAGGCCGACAACACACAGGATCTCTGCGGCGCTCTCCCAGAGTCGCCGCATACGGTGGTGACCATGCGTGTACTCGTCAGCGGCGGCGCCGGCTACATCGGCTCACACACCGTCATCAGACTCGCCGAGGCCGGCCACGACGTCGTGGTCGTGGACGATTTCAGCAACGCCAAACCGACAGTGGTCGGCCGGCTCGAGGCGTTGACCGGGACGTCGATCCCGGTTCACTCGTTCGATCTCGCCGACGTGGACAAGACCGAGCATCTGTTCGCCCACGAACACATCGACGCGGTGATCCACTTCGCGGGGTTCAAAGCCGTCGGCGAATCGGTGGCGAAGCCGCTGGACTACTACCAGAACAATCTGGGCAGCACCTTCTCACTGCTCCGGGCGATGGACCGCCACGACGTCCGAACCCTGGTGTTCTCGTCGTCGGCGACCGTCTACGGCGCCGACCCGCAGCTGCCGATGACCGAAGATCTGCCGACGTCGGCGACCAACCCGTACGGCTGGACCAAGGTGATGATCGAGCAGATCCTCGCCGACGTCGCCGCGAGCGACGACCGCTGGCGCATGGCCGCGCTGCGCTACTTCAACCCGGTCGGTGCCCACGCCAGCGGCGACATCGGCGAGGACCCCAGCGGTATCCCCAACAACCTGATGCCGTTCGTGGCGCAGGTGGCGGTCGGGCGCCGGGAGAAGCTGTCGGTGTTCGGCGACGACTACGACACCCCTGACGGCACGGGAGTCCGCGACTACATCCATGTCGACGACCTCGCCGCCGGACATGTCGCCGCGCTCGCCCGCATCAGCGTGGGCTCGGATCCGATGTCGATCTGGAACCTCGGCACCGGGCAGGGCGTGTCGGTGCTCGAGGTGATCAAGGCATTCGAACGCGCCAGCGGCCGCCCAGTCCGCTACGAGATCGCACCCCGCCGCGCCGGCGACATCGCCGCCTCCTACGCCGACCCGTCGAAGGCCAACGCCGATCTCGGCTGGCAGGCGTACAAGACCATCGACGACATGTGCGAAGACACCTGGCGGTGGCAGTCGAAGAACCCGGAAGGGTACCCGGACGCCTGAGCCTGGTGGCTGCAATCGTCCCGCAGGGAGCCGGCCGACGGAATATCCCCTCGCCCGGCCGTGACGGGGACGACTATCGCCACATCGCCTCGCCTCAGCTGGTCGGTGACGCGAGAACCGAATCGTTGACCCGGTACACGGTCACGTTGCCCTGACGGAACACCGGAGTGAGCCCGGGCGCACCGTGTTCGCGCAGCGCCAGGAAGGGGTCGCCTTGCACCCCGTGCTCCGGGTCGGGCACGCCGTTCTGGAAGGCCCAGTAGCTCGGCGGACTGTCGATCACGTAGTGCACGTTCATGTCCCGGACGATGCCATCGATGTACGGGTCCGCACCGATCGTGGACACGCCCCAGAACACATCACGCTGGCGCTGTGAGAAGTCGTTGGCCCGGTAGAACGGGAACATCGGGGTGAGCCCGGTGACCGGGTAGATCCAGCCGGTCCCCTGGTCCAGGTTGTTCAGGATCAGGGCGTCGTGCGCGTCCGGCCGCGCCTCGAGCCAGTGGTAGGCGGCGAGGTCGTCGGGACCGATGAATTTGCCGCCGCGTTCCTTCGATGCGATCTGCGCATTCGGCGGGTAGCGCAGCACTCCGGCGCCGGCGATCAGCACGAGGAGCACCGCGAACGCGGCGGGCACCACCCATCGCGTCGACCGCGCCTCGGCCGCCGGGTCGCGGGACGTGCGGCGGGACACCAGGTCGGCCAGGCCGAGCGCGATGACGCCGAGCGCGAGCCCGGCAGCGGCGGCGGAGAAGATCGCCACCACAAAGGTCAACCGGTGTGGAGAGTTGTAGAAGTAGCCGCCGATGGCACCCAACGGATACGACAGCGGCCCCAGCGCGACCACCGAGTTCGCGGTGACCCCGACGAAGACCACCCACCCGGCGAGTCCGGCCCAACACCGCATCCACACCAGCACACCGAGGCCGATGACCGTGAGCGCGATCAGACCCCAGACCGGGTAGTACTTCTCGAGTGGGATGGTGCCGTTGAACGCGGCCTGGCCCAGTCCCTTCAGGATTCCGATGCCTTCCTCACGGAAGTCGAAGAACGGCAGCTCGTTGGTGTCGGCGACCTTGATGGTCCCGTAGACGACGGGCGCGATCCCCACGAGCGTGATGGCGCCCGTAACGGCCAGCGTCGCGACGTCGCGCACACGCCCGTACGCGGGCCGCCACAGTCCCTCCAGTAGCCACCACAACCCGACGATCACGCCGGCGAGGATCAGACCCGACGGGTGCGTCGCCGCGACGCCCGACACGGCGGCTGCGGCCGGCAGCACCCGCCGGCGGTCGCGGACGGCGCTGATCACCAGGATGGCGGCGACCGGAGCCATCGAGACACCCACCGCGTTCGGGACCGAGGTGAGCTCGACCTCGACGTAGGGCAACGACGGGAAGATCGCCGACACGGCACCGGCCACCCCGGCCACCATCGCCGACCGGTTGGTGTCGTAGCGGTGCCGGGCGAACCAGTACGCGAGGGAGGCGACTCCGAACGGCACCGTGATCGCCAGGACAGCCGGCGAATAGGTGTTGTAGAGCTCGACGGGATTGGCGCCGGTGATCGGCATCAGAACCGCACCGAGCGCATGCCAGGTGTTGGGGTAGTAGTTGAACGCGTGGGTGTCGTAGTTCATCAGTTCGCCCATGCGTAGCGCCGACCCGACCCCGGTTTCGTGAATCCAGCGCAGCGAACTCGCGTGCCACAACGAATCCCACACCTGGGAGATGTTGTTCAGCCCGGCAAACGTGCTGGTGAGCAGAGGTCGGATGCAGGTGATCGCGACGATCACCGCACCCAGGCCGATCCCCGCGACCAGCGGGATCATGGCGCGCCCACTCAGCGGCGGGTCGTCGGTGTCGGACCCGCGCGGTGCCCAACCGGCGAGCCGACGGGTCCGCAGCACCGCGGCGTACGCCCAGGCCGCGAGCAGCGTGATCACCAGGGCGAGCAGGGCCGTCACCAGATTCCATTCGAACCCGATGGCCGAGTAGAGCACGGTGAAGACACTGACGATGGCGAACGTGATGGGCGGACCGGCCGCGATCGCGACCGGCCACGGCAGATACATCCGCCGGCCGACCAACGCCCCGGGCACCACCAGCATCAGGGACGTCACGATGGTGACCCATGCCCCCAGCATCATCGCCCCGCAACCTCCCATGTCCGTATCCGCGGAGTCCGTGGGGCGATACGCCACGCCCGCTCGGCGCGAGCGTCAGGGATCGGGTGGCGACGAATCCGCCCCCGTCGACGGCCCGCCGGCTACTCCGATGACCAGCACGAGGCTACCGGTCGCCGGCCGGCACCCCGGCAGCCCGCTCGGCGCGATGTGCGACCACCACGATCAGCAGGCATCCCAGCGCTGCCACCACCCCGAACCCGAACATCATCGGATAGGTCACCCACGAGTAGTTCTCCGAGATCGCGGCCAGGATGGCCGGCACCGCGAAGCCCAGGTAGGTGACGCTGTAGAAGACGGCGGTCAACCCCGCGAGGTTGGCCGGGGCGGCGATGCGCTGCACTTCCAGCAGCCCGGCGATCATCGACATGCCGTACCCACAGCCCAACACCACCGCGGCGACCAACGCGATCCACACGGTCAGCAGGTGCGCCGCGACGGCCGCCAACGCCATGCCGACCGCGAGCATCACGAGCGCGAGCATCGGCCCCCGCACACTGCCGGGAACGTCGAGGCGACGGCCGAGCGACTGGATCCCGAATCCGGCGCCGAGGCCGAGGACGCAGCACAGACCGGCGAACGCGATGGGTGCCCCGGCGGTGCGCGCCGACATCAGCGCGGGGATCACCGCGTACGCCGACGCCGCGGCCCCGAACACCCATGGGGCGACGGGCAGCACGACGAGCAGGAACCGTCGTTGTGTGACGCCGGTGATCTTCAGGTCCTCGACGAGACGGCCCGGCGTTCGGAGGCGCTCCCGGGTCTCCGGCGCGCGGAGGACACCGGCGAGTGCGACCCCTGCGAGGACGATGTTGACCGCATAGGGCGTGACCGTCGGCCACGGACCCCACTCGGCGAGCACCCCGGCCAAGCCCGCCCCGATACCGAAGCCCGCGGTGAGACTCATCGCCGCGCGACGCGCACCGGCACCAGCGCGGTCGCCGTCACGCGCACTGATCTCGGCGATCCAGCTGCCGCCGACGGCCATGGACAGTCCGAGCGCGACACCGCTGGCGATCCGGCCGATACCGAGCAGCGCGAATGAGTGGGCGCCCAGGGCGAGCAGAAGGGAACCGAGCGCGGCGAACAGGGGTGCGGGCACCATGAGGGGCCGTCGTCCGAGCCGGTCCGAGAGCGGTCCGCCGATCAGCAGGGCCGGGACGATGCCGAGCACATAGGTGAACAGCAAGCTGTCCACCGCCACCGCGGACAGGTTCCCGTCCTGCCGGTACATGACGAGCAGGGGCGTGAACTCGTTGCCGCCCCAGGCGGCGGTGAACACCGCCAGGGCCACGGGCAGCCACCGTCGTCGGCCGACGGCGGACTCCTCCGGCCGCCGCAGCGTTGACACGCTCATCGGTCGCCTCCCGGCCGCAGGTTGTGCACTCCGGTGAGATGTGCGTCGAGCGCCGCGGCGAACGCGTCGGCGTCGCCCTGCTCGATGGCGGCGAGCAGCTCACGATGGTCGCTCAGGATGCGGGCAGCGACGGTCTCGTCTCGGTTGACACTGGCGGTCGTCATCCGGCGATGACGTTCGCCGAGGCTCACGAAGAAGTCGGCCAGCAGCGGGTTGTCACCCGCGGTGACGATGCGCTGGTGGAAGTCGGCGTCGAGCCGCGAGAACTCGGCGATGTCGGCGGGATCGGCGTGGCGATGCCGTGCGAGGTTGCGTTCGAGACGTCCGACGAGATGCTCCCGGGCGACCGGATCGTCGACGAGCGAACGCACCGCGTTCTCCTCCAGCAACCGCCGCGCAGCCACCACGTCGCGTGCCTCGCGATCGGAGATCGGCACCACCAGCGCGCCCCGCTTCGGATACAGACGCATCCACCCCTCGGCCTCGAGGCGGAGGAAGGCCTCCCGCACAGGGGTGCGACTCACATCACATTTGGCTGCGATCTCCCCTTCGCTGATCAGCTCACCGCCGACGATCTCGTTTGTGAGAATCTGGCCTTTGACCTCGCGATACACACGTTCAGCAGCCGATTTACCGGTTGTCCACGACATAGACACAAGTTGTATCTTATCTGTCTGCGCGATCAATCGGGGGTCACCTTGATCGACCCACGCACGCGGTGCGACACTGAGCGGGTTCCGCGACCCAGGTTCATCCGTCTACGGGACGCGGCGGTTCGCGGTACGGCCGGAGGTCACATCCACTCCGCGCCCCGGGCCGGGCAGTTGTAGGGGTGCCCCAGTGACGTGGCGCCACCGTAGATACCCGTCGATTTCGACGCGGGCTACCAGGAGGAAAACCGTGGCCAGCACGGCAGACAACGTCCCCACCGACCATCAGGCGCGAGCACCGTTCAAGGAGCCCACGATCGACGACCTCCCCATCACCGACGAAGAGATCTTCATGGCCCACGTCGGTGGCAAGCTCTCGGTGGAGTTGCGTTCACCGATCGACACCCAGCGCGACCTCTCGATCGCCTACACCCCGGGTGTGGCCCAGGTGTCCCGCGCGATCGACAACGAGACCGAACTGGTCAAGAAATACACCTGGACCGATCGCCTGGTGGCCGTCGTCTCCGACGGTTCGGCCGTCCTCGGCCTCGGCGACATCGGACCGCGGGCGTCACTGCCGGTCATGGAGGGCAAGTCGGCACTGTTCCGTACCTTCGCCGGACTGAACTCGATCCCGATCGTGCTCGACACCCAGGACCCCGACGAGATCGTCGAGACACTCATCCGCCTGCGCCCGAGCTTCGGCGCGGTGAACCTCGAGGACATCTCCGCACCGCGCTGCTTCGAGATCGAACGCCGCGTCATCGAAGCGCTGGACTGCCCGGTCATGCACGACGACCAGCACGGCACCGCGATCGTCGTGTTGGCCGCCCTCAAGGGTGCGATGGCACTGCAGAAGCGTGACCTGCGGGACCTCAAGGTGGTCATCTCCGGCGCCGGTGCCGCGGGCGTGGCGTGTGCCAACATCCTCGGCCACGCCGGGGTGACCGATGTCGTGGTGCTCGATTCCAAGGGGATCGTCAGCTTCCATCGCGACGACCTGAACGAGATCAAGCAGGAGTTGGCCGAACGCACCAATCCGCGCAGTCTCGGGGGTGGGCCCGCCGAGGCGTTGGCCGGCGCCGATGTGTTCCTCGGTGTCTCCGCGGGCAAGATCGACGAATCGCTCATCGCGTCGATGGCCGATGACGCGATCGTGTTCGCGTTGTCCAATCCGGACCCGGAGATCCACCCGACCGTCGCCGCCAAGCATGCCGCGATCGTCGCGACCGGCCGCAGCGACTTCCCGAATCAGATCAACAACGTCCTCGCCTTCCCGGGTGTGTTCGCGGGTGCCCTCGACGCCGGTGCCCGCCGGATCACCGAGCGCATGAAGCTCGCCGCCGCGGAGGCGATCTTCTCCGTCGTCGCCGACGACCTGCGCACCGACAAGATCGTGCCGAGCCCGCTCGATGATCGCGTCGCCCCGGCGGTCGCGGCGGCCGTCGCCGACGCCGCGCGGGCCGAAGGCGTCGCCTGAGCCGACCGCTCGACCCACTGGTGACCACGATCGTCCCCGTGAGCGTCCACCGAGGGAAATAAACCCTCGGATGTCGCTCACGGGGACGATTGTCGTCACTACGGATCCACGCACGTGCCTGGCGCGTCTCATATGGCATGGAACTCGAACCGCGGGTGTACACCCGTGCCGAACTCAACACGCTGGGCATAACCGACTCCGAGATGCGCCGTGCACTGCGGGCCGGGCACCTTTCCAGGCCGGGCCGGGGCTGGTATGCGCCGACCGACGCCGATCCCGAGGCCATCGAAGCGGCTCGACGCGGCGGCTGCGTGAGTTGCGTGTCCGCACTTCGGCGACATGGCTTCTGGGTGATGCCGGGTTACCACAGGCTTCATGTCCGCGGTTCAAAACATCAGGGCGCGAAACGGCACGACTTCTGCCGGACCCCCGGGCGCCCGCTGCCGGTGACGACATCGCTCGATCCGCCCGAGATCGCACTGGCCTGTGCGGCCGGATGCATGAGCGAGGAGGACTGGATCATCACTGCGGACTCCGTCCTCAACAAGTCGCAGATCAGTGTGGATGAACTTGCGGCACGGTTGCCCCAGACAAGCCGTCGGATCGTGAGGATGCTGAGCAAGTGCGACCCCGGGTCCCAGTCAGGAACCGAGTCTGCGGTACGCCTGCGACTACGTGCACGCGGTTTTCATGTCGAGGTCCAGGCCCGGGTCCCAGGCGTCGGCCATGTCGACCTGAAGGTCGGAAAGCTGATCATCGAGTGTGACAGCAAGGAGCATCACACCAGTCGGGAGAACTACCACAAGGACCGCCGGAGGGATCGAAAGTCGTTCACGCAACGGCTCATTCCATTTCGCGTGACCTACGACGACGTCCTTTACGGGTGGGACGAGGTGCTCGCCGACATCTGCGTGATCACCGACGCCGACCGCCATCGACTGCCTCGGACGCGACCATCGTCCCCCTGAGCACTGACCGAGGGAAAATACCCCTCGGAACGACGCCACGGGGACGATTGCGGCGGATGTGTGAGGTCAGTCCCGGCCCCGCCATGTACAGAGGCAGATCTCGTTGCCTTCCGGGTCGGCGAGTACCCACCATTCCGGCGCGAACTCGTCGGTGAGCAGCTGCCCACCCGCCTCGAGGGCCGCCGAGATCCGCTCCTTCACCGCGTCGTGCGGCAGCCAGAGGTCGAAGTGGACCCGATTGCGCTGCGGGCGTGGTTCGTCCATCTGCTGGAACCACACACCGGGCAGCACCCCGGCCGGATCGGACAGGTCCATCGAGGTCTGCTCCGGTTCGTCGCGGTAACCGAGGACCGCCTTCCAGAACGGTCGCACGTTGGCGATGTCCATGGCGTCGATACCGAGTTCGAAGCGGCCCGGTGGAGCCGCGGCGAGCTCGAGGTCGAGGTCTGCGGCGATGGCCGAGATCCGGTTGGCCAATGCCACGTCGGCCTCGGTCAGGCAGTGCGCACTATGGGTGGTCAGCGCGAGATGCACTGAACCGTAACGCAAGTCGATGTCGGGATGATGTCCGGCCGCTTCGGCGGCCTCGATGATCTTCGCGACGAACTCGCCGCCACGCACCATGTTCTTGGTGCGGAATCCGGCGTAGACGGTGTCGGCGAGGACCCGCCATGGATCGGAGAGTGCTTCGGTGGCCGCCGCGGCGCTGACTGGTGTTCCACTGGATCCGGTCATTCCTGCACCCTACGACCGTGAGGCGATCGTCGGTACCCTCATCGTGTGCTTCTTCCCGTGCAAGCGGCGCAGGGTGTGGCGGACGGAGCGCTTGACCTGGCCTTCCGCCGGTGGAAGGCCGCGCGGGTCAAGGCGGGTTCGACGTTCATCAGTTCGGCCGGGGTCATCGAGATCGTCTCGGTGGATCAGGTCGAGGCGGGCGCCATCTCCGACGACGATGCGCGACGCGCAGGCTTCGCCACCGCTGCGGCGGCCATCGCGAAACTCCGCAAGAACGACGACCCCATCTTCCGGGTGGGGCTGCGCTGGGCCGGCCCCGATCCGCGGATAGCGCTCCGCGAAGACGACGCGTTGTCCGACGACGACATCGCGGACCTCCTGATGCGCCTGCAGCGCCTGGACGACCGCTCGTCACACGGTCCATGGACCCGCGCGACCCTCGAGATCATCAGACGACGACCCGCCGTCGTCTCGACGGAGCTCGCTGCCGAATTGGGCAGGGATCGGCCCGATTTCAAGCTCGACGTCCGGAAGCTGAAGAAGCTTGGCCTCACCCGGAGTCTCGAGGTCGGCTACGAGCTGTCCCCGCGCGGGCGCGCGCTGCTGAATAGACTCGAAGAACGTCAGTCCGGCGGCGCATAATCGACGGCATGACCAGCGCTCCGCCGGCCCGTCACCTGTTGCGGGCCAAGGATCTCGTCGACGCCCGGTTCGCCGAACCGTTGACCGTCGATGACATGGCGGCCGCCGCGAAACTCTCCCGCGCCCATTTCACCCGCGCATTCACCGCCACCTTCGGCGAATCGCCGCACGCCTACCTACAGACCCGACGACTCGAGCGTGCGGCCGCGATGCTGCGCAACACCGACCGCCCGGTCGCCGACATCTGCATGTCGGTCGGCCTGTCGAGCGTCGGGTCGTTCACCACGAGCTTCAGCAAGGCGTTCGGTAAGACCCCGACGGCCTATCGGGCGTCGTTCCCGCCCGCGATGAATCAGGTCCCGGTGCCGACGTGCGTGATGCGCCTCTACAACCGGCCGAGTCCGACGACACGTGCCGAGAAGACAGCACAGGGGAAGAAGCGCGCCGGTACCGAGAGCTCGTAGCGTAAGCATCACCAGCAATCAACCAGCGCCTCTCATGCGCTGAAAATGGAAGGTGAGCACCATGATTCGCATTGCGAGCGCACAACTGTGGGTACACGACCAGGACGAGGCACTGAAGTTCTGGACCACCAAGGTCGGCATGGAGATCCGGCAAGACGTCACCATGGCGGAGCTGGGCGGCTTCCGTTGGTTGACCGTCGGTCCGCCCGGGCAGAACGACGTGTCTATCGTGCTGATGGACATCCCCGGCCCACCGATGATCGACGACGGCACCCGTGAAGAGATCCAGAACCTCACCGCCAAGGGCTTCGCCGGCACCGTGTTCCTCACCACCGACGACTGCCAGGCCTCCTACGAGGAGCTCGCGGCACGTGGTGTGGAGTTCACCGAAACCCCGGAGCAGCGTCCGTACGGGATCGATGCCGGGTTCCGTGATCCGTCCGGCAACAGCGTCCGGCTCACGCAGCTGGCGCCGGAGTTGGCGGACGCCTGACCCCGACTACCCAGACCGGGCCCCGTCGACCAGACAGGCGCCCGGTTTGGTCGCGTGCCGGTCGGCTCGCTACACTCGTTTGCGCTGCCTCGCGCAGCACGCCGCCCTAGCTCAGTCGGTAGAGCAATTCACTCGTAATGAATAGGTCAGGGGTTCGATTCCCCTGGGCGGCTCCACGGTGGTCGCGACCTCACCGGTTCATCGCGGCCCACAACATCGGCCACGAATCCTTCAGATCCCGCTCCCAGTAGCCCCAGGAATGGGTTCCGGTCGGTCGGATGTGCACCGTTGCCGGGATGTGGAGATCACGGAGGCGACGAGCCATCTGTTGCGTGCAGACGTTGACGGCCACCTCGATACCGCCGCCGTACACGATCCGCTGGAACAGTCCCATCGCGGAATCGGGGTCGGTCACGGTGGACAGGGCTTCGTCGGGCCCCGGCACACCTGTGCCCGTGGACAGATAGACGGCCGTCCCACGGAGTCGGTCAGCGTTCACATAGGGGTCGTTTTCACGCCAGCCCGGCCCGTCCAGCGGCCCCCACATGTTCTCGGCGTCGGCGCCGCCCAGCAATTCCACCACCGCGCGCACATAGGCCTGGCCCAGGGGATCGCTCGTGCGTGCGCAACCGCTGTAAGACGCCACCGCTCGGTACAGGCCGGGCGCCGCCTCCGCCAAGTTGAGCACCGACGTTCCCGCCATCGAGATACCGGCCAGCGCGTTGGCACCGGTCGCCCCGAACGCCGCGTCGAGGAGAGGCGGCAGCTCGCGGGTCAGGAATGTCTGCCATTTCTGCCGGCCGAGCCGCGGATCGTCGCGCCACCAATCGGTGTAGTACGAGTACGCGCCGCGCATCGGGGTGACGACGGTGACGTGCTTGTCGGCGAAGAACCGCACATAATCGGTGCGTTTCGCCCAGCTCGCGGCATCCTCGCCGCCACCCGCGCCGTTCAGCAGATAGAGGATCGGCGCCGGGGATCGATCACGAGGCAAGATCACGTCCATCGGTATCACCCGGTCCATCGCGACCGAGTAGACGTACAGCACCTGCCGCTGCGGCCCCTCGATCGTCCGACCGACGATCTCCGCACGCACCGGCGTCGCCCGCGCCGACGCAAACGACATCGTCGCACCCAGCAACAGTGCTCCCAGTGCTGCCCCGACCGCGCGCAGCAACCTCATCGTTCTCGACAACCGATCAACGCCCCGGATGACGGCCCCAACCAATCCGGTGCACAACACTGTAGGACTGTCGCCGGCAAGTGAAAAGGGCTGATCTCCACGACAAAGGTGACGATCGGCCGAACGCCGACCAATCGATTCTTCGAACCCGGCAAATCTCCATATAGTGGTGGTGAGATCCTCGGTCAGTCGCGCGAAGGAGCCAGTCATGTCGAACTTCATCAACAAGATCAAAGAGGAAGCCAAGGCCGTCTCCGCCGCGATCGACCAGGAGCTGACGGTCCTCGAAGGTGTCGACGGCTACGACCCGCTCCGCGAGGACGACGACTCGGAGGACAGCGACACCACCGACGCAGGGGACGCCACCGTGGCCGCATCCGACGACACCGAAGGCGGCGGAACCCCCACCGCCCAGTAGCCGAGCGTGGTCGCCCGCCGCCTCCCCGACATCGCCGCCCTCGACGTCGTCGTCACGGTCGCACGACTCGGCAGCATGGGTGCCGCCGCCCGCGATCTCGGCATCAGCCAGCAGGCGGTGAGCGCTCGGGTCCGCAGCGTCGAACGCGAGCTCGGGGTGGAGATCTTCCTGCGCTCCGCAGGCGGCGTCGACGTCACCCCCAACGGTATGGCCGTGCTCGAGTGGGCCAACGCGCTCGTCGAGCGCGCCGCGCAATTCATGGCCGGGATCGATTCACTCGTCGACGCCCGACAGGCGACACTCGTCGTCGCCGCCTCCAAGACTGTCGCCGAATATCTGGTTCCGCGCTGGATCAGCACGCTGGCAACCCAGAGCGGCGTGAAACTGTCGGTGCGCCCGATGAACTCCACAGAGGTCATGGAGACCGTCCAGCACGGCGATGCCGATCTCGGATTCATCGAGAGTCCCGGGCCGACAGGCGATCTCGACAGCACCGTGGTGGCCAGAGACGAGCTGGTCGTGGTCGTCGCCCCCGGCCACCGCTGGTCCGACGGACACCGGGTCACCCTCGACGAACTGGCCGCCACCCCTCTCATCCAGCGTGAGCCGGGATCGGGAACTCGCGTCACATTCGAAGCGGCGCTGCGTGATTCGGGTGTCGCGCCGACCGATCCGCTCATCGAACTCCGGTCGGTCACCGCGATACGCGCTTCGGTACTGACCTCCCCGGGCGCCGCGGTGCTGTCGCGCCTGTCGGTCGACGATGACATCGAGGCGGGCCGCCTGGTTCGCGTCGACGTCGCCGGCCTGCGCATGATCCGGCCATTACGTGCGGTGTGGCGCAGGAACATCCGACTGCGCGGCCCGGCCCGGGATCTGCTCGACATCGCCGGGCAGGCCGGCCGGGCCGGGTCAGCCGTCACTTCTTGAGGTCGGGGTTCTCCTCGTAGACCTCCTTGATCAGCGACATATCGAAGATCTGTTCCGGCTTCAGCGTGTAACCGGCCTTCTCGAGCGCGACCATGTTCTCGGCGATGAGCGCGTCGGTCATCGTCAGCAGCCCGTTCGCCTTGGTGTCCGCCGAGACGACCAGACCGTTCTGCGCGGCGGCCTCCTTGGTCTGTTCGGCCTCGTCGAGCCCGAGGTCCTTGCCGTACTTGGTGACGGCGAGCTTCGCCGAACCGGCCGGGTCGGCGACCGCGTCATACCAACCCTGGATGTCGGCCTTCAGGAACGCCTTGAGCTTGTCGCGTTCGTTGTCGATCGTCTCCTGCCGCACCACCAGGGTTTCGGCGACCAACGGGAGATTGAAGTCGGCGAACAGGAAGTTGGTGTTCGGAAATCCACTGGCGGCCAGCGTGATCGGCTCGTTGGTCACATAGCTGACCCAGCCGTCCACATCACCGGTGGTCAGTGGTGTCGGGTCATACTGGACGGTGATCTTCTGGATGTCCGACTCGGTCATGTTGTTGGCCGTCAACAGCGCCTTGAAGACGTTCTCGTTGGACGCCTGCACACCGATCTTCTTGCCCTTCATCTCCTGAGGCGTCTTGATCGGCCGATCCGCCGAGGACACGATGCAGAACGGGTTCTTCTGATACGTGGCGGCGACCGTCATCAGTTTGGCGCCCTGCAGGATGACCGGGGCGGTGAGCTGCGGTGCGGTCATGCCGATCCACACCTTGTTCGACGTCAGGCCGGTCTCGACGCCGGTGCCCGCCCCGCCACCGGTCATCAGTTCCGGCGTGCCGACGCCTGCCTGATCGTAGTACCCGTTCTCCAAAGCCCAGTACTCACCGGCGAATTCGATGTTCTTCTGCCACGACAGCTGCACCTTCGGGTTGGTCGACGACGCACCCGAGGAGCTGGAGTCGCTGCCGCTGCTACACGCCGCCAGCACCCCGGTGGCCCCCAGGGCGCCGATCGCGCCGCCCGCCGTCAACGAGTACCGCAGAAATGACCGTCGGTCAAAGCCTCTGCGATGCAAGGAGTTGCTCATCTCTACCCTTTCCATTCCCCCCGGGATTCCGGAGAATCAGTTCTGCTGCATACCCATTCGTGTCAGAACGACCGTCTCCGCCACACCGACGACCGCGTAGATGACGATCGACGCCACGGTGATGACGAGGACAGATGCCCACAATTCGTCGTAGGCGGCGGCCGGAAGTGCTTGCTGCAGAGTCGCCCCCAGCCCCTTGTTGGTACCCAGCCATTCCGCGACGGTCGCGCCGACCAACGCCCCGGGCACCGACACCTTCGCCGCGCTGAACAGCGACGGCACCGCCGCCGGAATCGCGGCCATGCGCAGCGCGGTGACCGAACTGCCGCCGTAGACGGTGATCACGTCGTTGATCTGTCGCGGCGCGTTGGCCAGTCCGGTCATGATCATCACCAGCGCGGGGAAGAACACCACGATGCCGCCCATGATCGCGACGACTGCCGCGCCGCGCCCGACGATCAGTGTGATGAGCGGTGTCATCGCGACCAGCGGCACCGACCGCAGGAGCATCGCGATCGGCATGAACGTCTGTGCCGCGGGGCGCGACAGGACGAACGCAGCCGCCGTCAGGATCGCCGCCGTCATACCCACGACGAACCCGATCGCCGCGTCTTTCAAGGTGATCCAGAGGTTGTCCAGGATCTCGGCGCGCGCCTGCGCCGCGTCGGGCGCGGTGAACAGGTAGTCGAACACGTCCACCGGCGTGCGACCGATGATGGGACCGATGTCGGGGAAGGCAAGCAGGAACAGCCACCAGATCACGAGGATCAGGACGAACGACAACAACAGCGACCCGAGGAATCGGGCGATGCTCCACAGCCCGGTTGCGGTCACCGCAGCACCGCCATTCCCGACGACCACCGTGTCGCGAATCGCGCCAGCACGCTGATGATCGCGTAGGCGACGCCCGCGATGGCACCGCTGATCAGGGCGATCGCCCACACCTCGGGGATGTCGCCGCGCTGCTGCGCGACGATCATGGCCGGCCCGGCTCCCTGGTCGGGCATGGCGAGGAACTCGCCGAGCACCGCACCGAGTACGGCTGCGGGCGCGGCGATCTTCACCGCGGCCAGGGTGTTGGGCAGCGCCGACACGGACCGGACGCGCCACAGTTGGGCCAGCCGACCGCCGCCGTACACCTTGACGAGGTCGAGGCTGCCCTGATGCGGTGAGCGCAGCCCGCTGAGTGTCCCGATCATGGTGGTGAAGAAGACCGAGATCGCGGCCAGGAAGACGATCATCGTCTGGACCTGCGCGAACGCGACCTGGATGATCGGCGCGACCGCGATGATGGGTGTGCAGTACGAGATGATCGCGAGCTGGGTGGCGAGTCCTTCGACCGGCGGGATCAGTACCACCAGGACGGCCAGCGCGATGGCCAGACCGTTGCCCCACAGGAACCCGCGCGCCGCGAGTTCGACCGTCGACGAGAAGTTCTGGACGTAGAACGACATCCCGGTGTCGGCCATGGTCGAGAGCACCGCGCCGGGCGTCGGGATCGTGCCGTGAAACCAGTGCAGCGCGCCCGCGATCCACCACAGCAGGACCAATCCGGCGAGTCCGATCAGCCCGGCGTACCACCGGTTCGGCTTACCGGATTCACCCACTGGTGGCCTCCGCCATCGGCCGACCGTCGCCGCCGGTTCCCCCGCCGAACAACAGCCCGGACAGATGATCGTGGATGGCGTGGAACTCGGGGGTGCGCATCATCTCGGGCACCCGTGGCCGCGGCAGATCGATCGTCACCATCTCGATGACCCGGCCCGGGCGGGGACTCATCACCGCGACAACGTCGGACAGGAACACCGCCTCGGCGATCCCGTGGGTCACCATCAGGGTGGTGGCCGGCTTCTCGGTCCAGATCCGCAGCAGTTCGATGTTGAGCCGCTGCCGGGTCATGTCGTCGAGTGCGCCGAACGGTTCGTCGAGCAGCAGCGTGGTCGGCTTCACCACCAGCGCACGGGCGATCGAGACGCGTTGACGCATACCGCCGGACAGCGTTGCGGGCTTGCTCTTCTCGAATCCGGTGAGGCCGACGAGCTCGATCAGATCGGCGACGAGATCGTCGTCCACCGGCAACCGTCCGACCTGCAACGGCAGCTTGATGTTCGCCTCCACCGACCGCCACGGCAGCAATGCCGAGTCCTGGAAGGCGATGCCGAGTTCGTGATTGCGCTGCAGCTCCGCCGGCGACTGTCCGTTCATCAGTGCGGTACCCGACGTCGGCTCCTCCAGCCCGGCCAGAATCCGCAGCACCGTGGACTTACCGCATCCGGACGGGCCCAGCAGCGACAGGAATGCACCCTCGGAGGTGGCGAGGGAGATGTTGTCCAGCGCGGTGACGCTGGAGCCCCCGCGCAACGACCGTGTCGTGAAGGTCTTCGTCAGATCGGTGACATCGATGCCGGTACCCGGCGGCCGTGTGTCGGCAGTCATGAAGGGTGACGTTAGGAGCCGGGTGTTGCTGGCTCATTACCGATTAATTATCACTGACCGCATTTCAATGATCGGTGACGGCGCCCGCCTCGGCCGGGTGAGCGCCGATGGCTCGCTCGCAGCTCGCCGCTATTCTGAACACGTCGATTGTCACATGGCATAGAGTGGCTGCGGTATCAGTGATGTGCGACACGGCAGGGAGGTCTTGGCGCTAATGCCATCGATCCGCGATCATCTTCAAACACTCTCCGACACGGTCGGGGCTGTACGCGTTCTCCAGCGGTCCGGGGCGCTGAACTTCGGCCGGCCCCGCGAGTTGCTCACCTCTGTCAAGCGGAGCAAGACCCTCGGGGCGCCCGCGACGATCATCCTGCACGGCGCCGAGGAGTACCCCGACGCGCCCGCCCTGACCGACGAACGCGGAACCCTCACCTTCGCCGAACTGCATCGCAACTCCAACGCGCTCGCGAACGAGCTGCTCGCCTCGGGTCTCACCCCCGGCGACGTCGTCGGGGTGCTCGCCCGCGACCATCGCGGCCTGCTGACCGTCCTGATCGCCTCGGGCCTGGCCGGGGTCCGCCTCGCGATGATGAACACCGGCTTCGGCAAGACACAATTCGCCGAGGTGGCTGAACGCGAGAACGTGAAGGCGATGCTCTACGACGAGGAGTTCATCGACCTCCTCGACGGTCTGCCCGCCGACCTCCCCCGCTACCTGACCTGGGTCGACGGCGACCGCCCGATTCCCGACGGGGTCACGACCCTCGACGACATCGTCGCGACCGGCGACACCAGCTCACCGCCCGAGCCGAAGGAGATCGGCGGTCTGGTCATCCTGACCAGCGGCACCACCGGGCTGCCGAAGGGCGCCCAGCGCGGGAAGTTCTCTCCGTTCACCAGCGCCCTGCTCCTCGATCGGGTACCCATCCCGCAACACGGTGCGGCGGTGATCGTGTCGCCGATCTTCCACTCGACCGGGTTTGCCCTGTGGGGTGTGTGCACGGCGTTGGGGAACAAGACGGTCGTGATGCGCCGTTTCGACGCCGAGAAGACGCTCGCCGCGATCGCCGACAACCGGGCCGACGTGCTCGTCGCGGTTCCGACGATGCTGCACCGGATGGTGGCGCTCGGCCCCGACATCATCAAGCGTTACGACCTGTCCTCGCTGAAGATCATCATCATCGCCGGTTCGGCCCTGTCCCCCACGCTGTCCGAGGCGGTGCAGGACGCGTTCGGCGATGTCCTCTACAACATGTACGGGTCCACCGAGGTCGCCATCGCATCGATCGCGCAGCCGCACGAACTGCGCCAGGCCCCCGGCACCGTCGGCCGGGCCCCGGTCAGCAGCCACCTGGCGCTCTTCGACGAGAACGACCAGCGGATCACCGACACCAACGTGCGCGGACGCCTCTTCGTGAAGAACGGTGCGCCCTTCGAGGGCTACACCGACGGTCGTAATAAGCAGATCATCGACGGCTACATGTCGACCGGTGACATGGCCCGCTTCGACGAGAACGGTCTGATGTTCATCGAGGGCCGCGACGACGACATGATCGTGTCGGGCGGCGAGAACGTCTATCCGCTGGAAGTGGAGAACCTGCTCGCTGAGCACGCGGACGTCGCCGATGTGGCCGTCGTCGGTGTCGATGACGACGAGTTCGGTACCCGGTTGCGCGCGTTCATCGTCCGCAAGCCCGGCGCCGACCCCCAGGTCGACGACATCAAGGCGCATGTCAAGTCGAATCTCGCCCGTTACAAGGTGCCGCGCGACGTGGTGTTCCTCGACGAACTGCCCCGCAACCCCACCGGAAAGCTGGTGCGACGGCAACTGCCGACCGGCCCGCTGACCTGATCTGCGGGCGCCGCGGTTCCCGCGGGTCGAGTAGCAGCGAACGGAGTGCGTCGCGTATCGAAACCCCCTGGCGGAGATCTCGATACGCCCTCCGCTGGCGCTCCGGGCTACTCGATCAGCGGGAGAGGTCGCCAGCGCGGGCAACACTCCCCCGATCCGCGGATGCGTCACCCCCGATCCCTGAGGAGCCTCCGAGCCTGCGAGGACGCGTCACGAAGGGCCCCTTCGTGACACTCGGCTACCGCCTCGTTCCTCAGGGACCGGGTAGACGGTTCACCCGATCGCAGCCCAATCCCCGCTCCCTGAGGAGCCTCCGAGCCTGCGAGCGTCACCCCCGATCCCTGAGGAGCCTCCGAGCCTGCGAGGATGCGTCACGAAGGGCCCTTCGTGACACTCGGCTACCGCCTCGCTTTCAGCGAGCGGTGGAGCTTCCCCAGATCGCGTCTCCAGTCAGGCCGCACGCATCGCCAGGTTGATGGTCGCCACCATCGCGTCGACGGCGAACTTGGGTTTCACGTTCACGTCGAGCGCGGTGCGGCATTCCAGAACAGCCTCCACACAGCGCAACAACTGTTCCGGGGTGGCGTACGCGGCCATCGGGACGGCGATGTCGTCGGCCTTGTCGGGGTGCATCGGCCTCACCTGCGCCCCGACCGCGATCACCAGTGCATCGCGGAACAACGCGGCCAGATCGACGAGCGCCCGGTCGAGCACATCGCGCGAGACCCGAGTGGCCCGCGACTTCTGCCGCTTCTCCAACTCCTTGAGCGCGCCGGCGGTGCCGCGCGGGGGGCGGGCGGTGCCCTTGCCGGTGCCACCGGCACCCAACGCCGTCTTCATCTCTTCGGTCTCGGACTCGTCGAGTTCGGAGCTGATCGCCCTGGCCGCGTCCTCGGCGGACCGGACCAACGCTTCCGCGGCTGCATAGGCCGTCGAATCACGGGTCGCCGCCCGGGCCAGACCGAGTGCCTTCTCCCGCTGGGCGCGCGCATCGTCGTCGGTGGCCAGGCGCTTGGCACGCCCGATGTGACCGCCGCAGACCCCGGCCGCCCAGGCCGCTCGTGTGGGGTCGATACCGTCGCGCGCCACCAGCACCCGTTCGATGTCCGCGACCGACGGGGTGGCCAGCGCGATGTGGCGGCAGCGAGATCGCAGGGTGACGGAGATGTCCTCCGGATCGACCGACGGCGCACACAACAGGAACACCGTGCGCGACGGAGGTTCCTCGACAGCCTTGAGCAGCGCGTTCGCGGCCTGCTCGGTGAGCCGGTCGGCGTCCTCGACGATGACGATCTGCCACCGCCCGGTCCCCGGCCGCCGCGCCGCGGCCTGCACGACGTCACGGGCCTCGAACACCGACAGACTCAGTCCCTGCGGGACCACGTGTCGCACGTCGGCGTGGGTCTGCGCCATCACCGTGACGCAGGCACGACATTCCCCGCACCCCACCTCGTTCTCGGACTGGCACTGCAGCGCCGCCGCGAAGCAGGTCGCGGCCACCGACCGCCCACTGCCCGGCGGCCCGGTGAACAGCCACGCATGGGTCATCGCCGCCCGGGATGCACCGTCGTAGACGTCGCCGACGGCACCCGGCAGATCGGAATCGGCACCATCGGCGAACATCGAGATCGCGCCGGCGGCGCCTTCGTCGAGGCGTGCGGCGACACCGCGGGCGGATCGGGCGGCCGAGGCGAGCTCGTCGGCCACTGCGACCTGCCCGGTCAGACGATCGAAGACATTTGTCACACCGCCAGCGTAATGCGCAGTTCAGACACCGCTGATGGACCTGTGCGTGTTTAACAACTGCAAGCAGGCGGCTACCGTTGTTACGTGATTGAACGTCGGTCTCGGTGGTCAAAGGGCCTGCACCTGGCCCGATGGCTCATACACACACCGTGGCCGATCCTTGCCCTGGACATGCTGCGGGCAAACGTCGTCGGCGCGTTGTTCACGTTCGCCTTCCTCCGGTTCGGCATGCCGCTGCAGGATTCCATCAGTCTGGACGAGATCACCGCGCTCAATCAGGCCATCTTCGCGATCTATCTGGTCGTCGCGATGCTGGTCGGCGCGTTCCTCAGCATCCAGTTGTCGCTGCCTGTCCTCGTCTGGCATCGACGGCGTACCCGGCTGGACAACGACTCGGCTCGGCGTCGGGCACTGCGACTCCCCTACGTGTTGTCGGTCGTCAACCTGGGTCTCTGGGTCGTCGGCGGTGTGCTGTTCACGATGGTCAACTTCGCGGTGTCGCACCGGAATGCGTTCATCGTGGCGATGGCCAGTGGCATCGGAGCACTGGTGACGTGCGTGCTCTCCTACATGCAGGCCGAGAAGGTGCTGCGGCCGATCACCGTGGCGGCAATGGCCAATGATCCGAACGGCGCGGTGGCGCCGAGCGTCACGACCCGGATCGCCGTGTTCTGGGTGGTCAGCGTCGTCGCGCCGTTGGCGGTCATCATCGGTTTGATCACCTTGCAGCGTCTCGGCTGGATCGAGACCGATCCGGCCGGTCTGCAACGTCCGATCCTGTGGATGTCGGGCGCGGCGCTGGCGTTCAGCGTGATCGCGATCGTCCGGGTCGTGGCCGCGATCAACGACCCGATCAAGCAACTGCGCCGTGCCCAGAGCAAGGTCAGTGACGGCGATCTGAATGTCGCCGTGAAGATCTACGACGGCAGTGACCTCGGCCTGCTGCAAGCCGGTTTCAACGACATGGTCGCCGACCTGCGCGAGCGGCAGCAGCTGCGCAACCTGTTCGGCCGGTACGTCGGCGAGGACGTCGCCCGCCGCGCCATCGAGACCGGCACCGAGCTCGGGGGCGAGGAACGCTACGTCGGGGTGTTGTTCGTGGACATCGTCGGGTCGACGCGCCTGGCGGTGAACCGTCCGCCGCGCGAGGTGGTCGAGCTGCTCAACGAGTTCTTTCGGGTCGTGGTGGCCGTCGTCGGACGCCACGGCGGGTTCGTCAACAAGTTCCAGGGTGACGCGGCGTTGGCGATCTTCGGGGCGCCGCTGGATCTCGAGGATTTCGCCGGGTGCGCCCTGGCCTCGGCCCGCGAGCTCCGTTCCGAGCTGTACCGCACCCTCGGTGACACCGACATCGGTATCGGGGTCTCCGCCGGCAAGGCGATCGCCGGGCACATCGGCGCCGAGGAGCGCCTCGAGTACACCGTGATCGGCGACCCGGTGAACGAGGCCGCTCGTCTCACCGAACTCGCCAAGGACGAGCCGACGCGGGTGCTCGGATCGGCTCGCGCCGTGTTCCTGGCATCGCAGGCCGAATCGGAGCATTGGGAGATCGGCGAGGGCGTCGAACTGCGCGGCCGGGGCATCGAGACACTGCTGGCGCGGCCCTTGCTCGAACCGATGGGAACCTGAGCCGGGCCCGGCGCTGTGTCACCGCCGATTCCACATCGGTGGATTCCGCACCCTGCGGGGCGTCACGCACGTGCAGATCGCGTGAATTCTCACGGACACGGCCTGCAGCGGCGCCGACAGGTCATACGCTCGGGAACGTTCACGCAACCCAGGTAGTGGGATCGAGGATCAATGAGCGAGTCGCGATCGGTGATCGGAAATCCGCTGCCGCCCACGCGGATGTTGCCGTTCCCGCCGAAGCGGTCGGGCAGCATCGCGGGGCGGACCATGCAGGAGTCCACCTACAGCCCGCTGCCCCCGGAGCGCCACCTGCCCGACGACGCCCCCAACGTGTTGGTCATCCTCATCGACGACGCCGGTCCGGCACTCCCGTCGACGTTCGGCGGCGCCATCCAGACGGAGACGCTCGATCGTGTCCGGGAGAACGGGATCGGTTTCAACCGCTTCCACACGACGGCGATGTGTTCGCCGACGAGGGCATCGCTGCTCACCGGCCGCAACCACCATCGGGTCGGCAACGGTCAGATCGCCGAGCTCGCCAACGACTGGGACGGCTACTCCGGCCACATTCCCAAGAGCAGTGCGACGATGGCCGAGGTTCTCCGCAACTACGGATATGCGACGGCGGCGTGGGGCAAGTGGCACAACACCCCTGCCGAGGAGACCACGAAGGCCGGACCCTATGAGAATTGGCCGACCGGGGTCGGCTTCGAGTACTTCTACGGATTCCTCGCCGGAGAGGCATCCCAATACGAACCGAACCTGGTCCGCAACACCACATCGGTACTTCCACCCAAGACACCTGAGGAGGGCTACCACCTCAGCGAGGACATCGCCGACGACGCCATCGGGTGGCTGCGCGATCACAAGGCGCTCGCGCCCGACAAGCCATTCTTCATGTACTGGGCTACCGGATGCCTGCACGGGCCGCACCACATCATGAAGGAGTGGGCGGACAAGTACGCCGGCAAGTTCGACGACGGGTGGGACGCGTACCGGGAGCGGTCACTCGAGGGCGCGAAGGCGGCCGGCTGGGTGCCGCAGGACGCCGAACTCACGGCCCGACCGGAGAGCCTGGCCGGATGGGACGAGATCCCCGAGCATCAGAAGCCGTTCCAGCGCAGACTGATGGAGGTGGCTGCCGGTTTCGGCGAACACGCCGACGTGCAGGCGGGCCGGCTGCTCGACGAGCTTGACCGGCTCGGTTACACCGACAACACCGTCGTCGTCTACATCTGGGGAGACAACGGATCATCAGGTGAGGGCCAGAACGGGACGATCAGCGAACTCCTCGCGCAGAACCAGATCCCCACCACGGTCGACCAGCACATCGCCGCGCTCGACGAACTCGGCGGCCTCGACGTCCTCGGTTCCCCGGCTACCGACAACCAGTACCACGCCGCGTGGGCGTGGGCCGGCTCGTCCCCGTACCAGGGCATGAAGCTGCTCGCTTCCCATCTCGGCGGCACCCGCAACCCGATGGTCATCCAGTGGCCGGATCGCATCACCCCGGACCCGGATCCGCGGACCCATTTCACCCATGTCATCGACCTCGTGCCGACGATCTACGAGATCATCGGCATCTCGCACCCCGACCTCGTCAACGGCATCCCGCAGGACCCGATCGACGGCACGAGTTTCGCCTACGCGATCGACGACAAGACGGCCGCAGAAGGTCGCCGGACACAGTACTTCGAGATCATGGGAAGCCGATCCATCTACGCCGACGGGTGGATGGCGTCGGCGATCGGCCCACGACTGCCCTGGGTTCCCGGAGCTCCTCCCGGGATCAAGACATGGACGCCCGATCAGGACCGGTGGGAGCTCTATCACCTCGACGAGGACTGGAGTCAGGCCCACGACCTCGCCGAACAGCACCCAGAGAAACTCGCCGAGCTCAAGGAGATGTTCGCCATCGAGGCGGCCCGCAACGACGTCCTCCCGATCGGCGGGGGCCTGTGGGTGGTCACGATGCACCCCGAACAGCGCATCGCCCCACCGTATTCGGAATGGGAGATGACCGGCGACACGGTCCGTGTACCCGAGTTCTGCGCTCCCGCCCTCGGCAACCGACCGAACACTGTCCGGATCGACCTCAGCATGGGCGAGCGCGCTAACGGCGTGCTGTACAAGCTCGGCGGCGCGGGCGGCGGACTCACCTGTTTCCTGATCGACGGTGTGCTGACCTACGAATACAACCTGTTCCTCGTGCAGCGCACCACGATCGCCGTGCCGAAACCTCTCGACGCCGGCGACCACACCATCGAGATCGAGACCACCTACGTCGAGCCGAGGCTGGGCGGGCCACTCGCGGTGACCTTGCGGGTCGACGGCACCGAGGCGGCGTCGGGAACCGTACCGATCAGCGCGCCGCTACTGTTCAGCGCGAACGACTGCCTCGACATCGGGCGTGCCTACGGCGGCGCCGTGTCACGCGCCTACGTGGACAAGATGCCGTTCGCGTTCGACGGCACCATCGGGCGAGTGCACGTCGCCTACGCGGTCCCGGCAGACGCCTGACGCCCTTCGTGACACTCGGCTGGCGCCTCGTTCCTCAGGGAGCGGGTCAAGAACGAGTCGCACATCCCGCAGCGCGGGCAGACCAAACCTCACCGCACCCAAGCAAGTCCGGCCGCAAGCAGACCAAACCCACCAAACCCTGAGCACGTCCGGGCGCCGGCAGACCGAAACCACCGATCCCTGAGGAACCCCGGAGCGCTAGCGGAGGGGTGTCACGAAGGGCGCCCTTCGTGACACTCGGCTGGCGCCTCGTTCCTCAGGGACCGGATTTGATCAGGCGCGCGAAACCGACCGATTCGATCAAGCACATGAAGAACCGACCGATTCGATCGAGCCGACCAAGAAGCGAGCGGTTTGAGCACGTACTGAAGAACCGACCGGATTCGACCAAGTGTGAAACCGACCGATCCGATCAAGCGCCTGAGACCGTTCAGTCCGCCGACTTCTTGGCAGCCTTCTTCGCGGTCGTCTTCTTGGCCGTCGTCTTCTTGGCCGCGGTTTTCTTGGCGGCCGTCTTCTTGGCCGGCGCCTTCTTCGCGGCGGCCTTCTTGGTCGTCCGCTTCTTCGCCGGGCCGCGTGCCCGCCGGTCGGCCAGCAACTCCATCGCCCGTTCCGGCGTGATCGAGGCGACCTCGTCGCCCTTGCGCAGGCTGGCGTTGGTCTCGCCGTCGGTCACGTACGGCCCGAACCGACCGTCCTTGATCACCATCGGCTGCTCGCTGACCGAGTCGTTGCCGAGCTCCCGCAACGGCGGCGCGGCAGCCTGGCGGCCCCGACGCTTCGGTTCCGAGTAGATCTTCAGCGCGTCGTCGAGAGTGATCTCGAAGAGCTGTTCCTCGTTGGCCAGCGACCGCGAATCGGTGCCCTTCTTCAGGTAGGGCCCGTACCGCCCGTTCTGCGCGGTGATCTCATCACCCGACTCCGGGTCGACCCCGACGACCCGCGGCAGCGACAGCAGCTTGAGCGCATCGTCGAGAGTGACCGTCGAGATGTCCATCGTCTTGAACAATGATCCGGTGCGCGGCTTCGGCCCGGCCTTCTTGGCGGCCTTCTTCGCGGGCGCCTTCTTGGCGGTCTTCGTCGCGGTTCCGCCGTTGCCGGACGGCGCGTCGTCGAGCTGCACGACGTCCGCGGCGGAACCGCCACCGTCGTGCGGTGTCGGGCCGGCCGGGACCGTCGCGGGCGCATTGCCGTTGCCCTCGCCGTCGTCGTCGGACGGCAGGATCTCGGTCACGTAGGGACCGAACCGGCCTTCCTTGGCGACGATCTCGTTGCCGGTGACCGGGTCGTGGCCGAGTGAGCGCCCCTCCTGCGGCGTCGCGAACAACTTCTCCGCGACCGCGAGCGTCAACTCATCCGGCGTGATGTCGGCGGGCAGGTTGGCCCGCTGCAGATCCGGGTCGGCATCCGGACCCGCGACGTTGCGTTCCAGATACGGCCCATAGCGGCCCACCCGCACGAAGACCGGTCGGCCCTCGTCGTCGTCGAACAGACGGATCGAATTGACCTCGCGTGCGTCGATCTCCTCGAGGTTGACGCCGACGAGCTTCTTCAGACCGCCGTGCTTGGCGATGTCCGACCCGGCGATCGCGGCGTCATGCTGTCCGTCCGGAGCGCCGTCACCGAAGTAGAACTCGGTCAACCAGCGGGTGCGGTTCTCGTTACCGCTCGCGATCTGGTCGAGATCGTCCTCCAGCGAGGCGGTGAAGTCGTAGTCGACGAGATTCTCGAAATACGCTTCGAGCAACCCGACGACGGCGAACGCGATCCACGACGGGACCAGCGCATTGCCTTTCTTCACCACGTAGCCGCGGTCCTGGATGGTCCCGATGATCGACGCGTAGGTCGACGGCCGGCCGATGCCGAGTTCCTCGAGCACCTTGACCAGCGACGCCTCGGTGAACCGGGCCGGCGGGTTGGTCGAGTGCCCGTCGGCGGCCAGCTCCGTCGCGGTCAGCGCCTGGCCCTCGGTCAGGTTCGGCAGGCGGTTCTCGGCGTCGTCGGCCTGACCGCCCGTCTGCTCGTCGACGGTCTCGACATAGGCCGACAGGAAGCCCGGGAAGGTGATCGTGCGGCCCGACGCGGCGAAGGTGCACTGCTCGCCCGACGTCGCGGCACCGGAGATCCGCAGGCTCATCGTGGTGCCCTTGGCGTCGGCCATCTGAGAGGCGACGGTGCGCTGCCAGATCAGCTCGTAGAGCCGGAACTCGTCGGTCTCGAGCTGATTGGCCACCTGCCCCGGTGTCCGGAAGGACTCACCGGCGGGCCGGATCGCCTCGTGCGCCTCCTGCGCGTTCTTCACCTTGCGGTTGTACTGACGCGGCGTCGGATGGACGAACGAGTCCCCGTAGAGTTCGCGGGCCTGGGCGCGGGCGGCGTTGATGGCCGACTCCGACAGCGATGTCGAGTCGGTACGCATGTAGGTGATGAAACCGTTCTCGTACAGACGCTGCGCGATCCGCATGGTGCGATCGGAGGAGAACCGGAGCTTGCGGCCGGCTTCCTGCTGCAGCGTCGACGTCATGAACGGCGCGTAGGGACGCCGGGTGTACGGCTTCTCCTCGACCGAGGTCACGGTCATGGCGGCGCCGTCGAGGGCGGCCGCCAGGCTGGTGGCGCGCGCGCCGTCGAGGACCAGCACGCCGTCAGACTTCTTGAGCGCACCGCGGGCGTCGAAGTCGCGGCCCGTCGCCACCCGGGCGTCGTCCACCGAGACGAGTCGCGACGAGAAGGTCCGCGGCGTCGAGCTGGATTCGGCCCCGACATCCATGGTCGCGGCGATGTCCCAGTACTCCGCCGAGACGAAGGCCATCCGCTCGCGCTCCCGGTCGACGATGATCCGGGTGGCCACCGACTGGACGCGGCCCGCCGACAGCTTCGGCATGACCTTCTTCCACAGCACCGGGGACACCTCGTAGCCGTAGAGCCGGTCGAGGATGCGCCGCGTCTCCTGGGCGTCGACGAGGTCGATGTCGAGGTCACGCGGGTTCTCGGCAGCAGCCCGGATGGCCGGTTCGGTGATCTCGTGGAACACCATCCGCTTGACCGGGATCTTCGGCTTGAGCGTCTCCAGCAGATGCCAGGCGATCGCCTCACCCTCGCGGTCACCGTCCGTCGCGAGGTAGAGCTCGTCGACGTCGCGCATCAGCGACTTGAGTTCGGTGACCGTGGACTTCTTGTCCGCGGAGACCACGTAGAGCGGCTCGAAGTTGTCGTCGACGTTCACCCCGAGGCGGGCCCACGATTCGCCCTTGTACTTCGCCGGGACGTCGGCGGCGCCGCGCGGAAGGTCGCGGATGTGGCCGCGCGAGGACTCCACGACATAGTTCGCGCCGAGGTAACCCGCGATCTTGCGGGCCTTGGTCGGCGACTCGACGATGACCAATCGTCGGGTCGTGCTCCCGTTCGCGGGAGCGGCGGTGCTGGTATCGGCCACCGGGCGTCCTTACTTCGCTTTCGCTGCTGGTGTCGGGCGAGACGAGGAGATCCTCGTCAGCCGCACGACACTCGATGAGGTTTGTACCTTATATATAGCGTCGTCTGCACACTCGGATTCCCACCATCAAAGCCCCAGTGTGACAAATTGCGCCACCGATACCGAGAATTGGCAGGTCAGAGGGGTATCGAAGAAATTCAGATGTGTTGAGCCCGTCAGTGCATCGAGTCACCGACCACGGGCCACTGCTCGGCCGCGCCCGGTTCGGTCGGCGGTTCCCCGACATACTCGAGCAGATGCGTCAGACGGCGCTTGCCGGCGATCCGTAGGGCCGGCGACTGGCCCCGCGTGCCGACCAGCGTAGGCGCGACCCCCACCCGCATCAACGCGGTCGCGAGCAACGCGTGGGTGTCGGGCGCGTGCGCGTCGAGGCCCAGCAGATAACGGTCTGACTCACGTTCACCGGCCGCGATGGTCCACAGCCGCAGTGCCCGCGGTGACGGCACCCAGCCGGCCGGCATCGCCTTGACGGCGCCTGCCGACCATCGGCGGTGCAGCTCGTCGAGTTCGTGACACGGGGCGGTCCGGGCGATCGGATTGCCCTCGTCGGACATCACCACTTCGGCAGTCGCGCCGGCAGCGGTCATCTCCTCGACGAGGGCGCGTGCGCGCCACTCATCGGGCACGACCACTGACACCCGCGTACCCGACTCCGACCGGACTGCCTGGCCATGCGTGGCAAGCAGACCCGCCAGATCCTCGTACGCAGGTTGGTCGATCTGCGCCGAGAAGAACGACAACTGGCCCACACACCGAGGTTACTGCGTGTTCGTGCCATCGGGGTTGCACGCAGCGCCCGTGCGCGCCCCGAGAAAAAGACGCTCCCGGCCACCATGTCGGTGACCGGGAGCGACTTCGCTCAAGCTTGCTTCGCAGCTTGCAGGAGGCGACTCCTAGACAGCGCGGACGCCAGTGGCCTGCGGGCCCTTGGTTCCCTGGCCGACCTCGAACTCGACCCGCTGGTTCTCCTCGAGGGTGCGGAATCCCGAGCCCTGGATTTCGGAGTAGTGGACGAACACGTCGTCGGACCCCTCATCAGGTGCGATGAAGCCGAAGCCCTTTTCCGCGTTGAACCACTTCACAGTTCCCTGTGCCATTACTGCAATCCTTTACATACATTCCAACTGACGCGACACGATGGTCTCGTGTCGTTGGTCGGTTCCGACCGCCATACCTCGAAAGATCCCCACGGAGAGCCCGCCAAATCAGCTTCAGTACCACGGTCACAACACGATCTCGGGAAAACACCGGAAGTCCCGGCGCCTCCCGAAAGCTGCGACCGCCACTAGTCAATCACGTTCGGACGCCGTGCGATAGTCACCCCAACCAACCTGCGTGAAAACCTGGCGATTTTCGTCGTCAGGACATATCGAAGTAACATCGAGGTCCCATGTCGACCTTCGACGTGGACCAGGTGAGTCGCCAAACAATGCAGAATCCCTCGTTCGGGTCCGAACTCCTCCGCCGCAGCATGGCCGGGACCGAGACCGCTTCGACGACGCTGACACACATGTCGGTGATCCCCTCGCGGACAGCGTCTTTCGTGGACTGGCCGGACTGGGCCGCACCAGCGCTGGTGGCCGCGTTCGTCGAATCCGGGATCGACAAACCGTGGGTGCATCAGATGACCGCGGCAGACCTGGCCTATCGCGGAAACCACGTGGCGCTCTGCACCGGTACCGCATCCGGGAAATCGCTGGCGTATCAGTTACCCATTCTGACCACACTGTTGAAGGATCCGAATTCCACGGCGCTGTATCTTTCACCAACAAAGGCGCTGGGTGCCGACCAGATCCGTTCGGTCTCATCGCTACTCGCGACGCGGGCTCGGGACGTGGGCGAGGATGTTCAACGCGAGTTCACACATCTGCAACCTTGCGCCTACGACGGTGACACCGACGTCGAGATCCGCCAGTGGGCCCGTGCGCACTCCCGATGGATCTTCACCAACCCGGACATGCTCCACATCGGGATCCTGTCCGGCCATGCGCGCTGGCGGCACTTCTTCCGACACCTGCGCTACATCGTCGTCGACGAAGCACACCATTACCGCGGTGTATTCGGTTCGCACACAGCGCTGGTTCTTCAACGCCTGTTGCGGATTGCGCGGTCGGCCGGCGGCGATCCGACCGTCATCGGCACCAGCGCGACGATGGCCGAACCGGCGGAAGCGTTGACGCGCTTGATCGGCGAGCCCGCCGTGGCCGTCACCGAGGATGCCTCGCCGCGCGGCGAACGGACCGTCGCGCTGTGGGAACCCGACTTCCTGCCCGCGGTCACCGGCGAGCACGGGGCGCCGGTCCGGCGGTCCGCGGGTGCCGAATCGGCGCGTCTGCTGGCCGATTTCGTCGTCGAGGGAGCCCGCACCCTCTGCTTCCAACGAAGCCGCCGAGGCGTGGAGCTCACCGCGCGTCAGGCGCGGCATCTGTTGGCGCAAACCGCGCCCGAGCTGGCGGATCGGGTGGCCGCCTACCGCGCAGGCTATCTGGCCGACGACCGACGCAAGCTCGAGCGGGCCATCGCCGACGGCGACCTGGTCGGTGTGGCCACCACCAACGCACTCGAACTCGGTGTGGACATCAGCGGGCTGGACGCGGTCATCGTCGGCGGCTACCCGGGGACCGTCGCGTCGTTCTGGCAGCAAGCCGGCCGCGCCGGACGTCAACGCACCTCCGGCGATTCGCTCGTCGTCCTCGTCGCCCGCGACGACCCGCTAGACACCTACCTCGTCCACCATCCCGACGCCCTGCTGGGACGCCCGGTCGAGACGACGGTGACCGACCCGACCAACCCCTACATCCTCAAGCCTCACCTGCTGTGCGCGGCCGCCGAGCTCCCCTTGCGCGACAGCGAGATCGCGGCCTGGCACGCCGCCGATGCGGTCGCCGAACTGGCCGCCGACGGCATGCTGAAACGACGCAAGGCCGGCTGGTATGTGGCCGCGGGCATCGAACCGCATGCCGACATCGACATCCGTGGCGGCATCGGCGGGCAGGTGCTGATCGTCGACACCACGACCTCCCAGCTGCTCGGCACCGTCGATTCGGGCCGCGCACCCTCCACCGTCCATCCCGGGGCGCTGCACATCCATCAGGGCGAGTCGTATGTCGTCGACGAGCTGGATCTGACGGACGGTCTGGCACTGGCGCATCCGGAGGAACCCGACTGGACGACGTCGGCGCGCGAGACCACCGACGTGACGATCACCGACATCGTGGCACGCCGCGAGTGTGGGGACCTGACGGTGGCGCTCGTGGACGTCGACGTCACCCATCAGGTCGTCGGCTATCTCCGCACACTGCTGTCCGGCGAGGTCCTCGACTCGGTGGAGCTGGACATGCCTCAACAGACCTTGAGCACTCGTGCGGTGATGTACACGCTGACCCCGGAAGCGCTGGAAGACGTCGGGGTCACGGTCGGTCGGTTCCCCGGTGCGCTGCATGCCGCCGAACACGCGGCCATCGGACTACTGCCTCTCGTGGCGTCGTGTGATCGGTGGGACATCGGCGGGTTGTCGACGAACCAGCATCCCGACACCGGGCTGCCGACGGTGTTCGTCTACGACGGCTACATGGGTGGTGCCGGTTTCGCCGACCGCGGGTTCGCGGCCTTCGGCACCTGGATCGCCGCCACCCGTGATGCCGTCGCCAGTTGCCGGTGCGAGACCGGGTGTCCGTCGTGTGTGCAGTCGCCGAAGTGCGGCAACGGTAACGATCCACTCGACAAAGACGGCGCGATCAAGGTGCTGACCCTGTTGAGTCGGCGATACTCGACATATGACTGACGATCGCGCAGACGGACGAGAGGACTTCGCACACACGATCACCTCCGTGCGACCCGCCTACTTCCTGCTCGCACGACCGACCGAGCACACCGATGAACTGCCGGCCAACATCGGTGAACGTGACGTGTTCTTCGACGCCGACACCGCCATGGACGCCCTCGACCTGCACTACGCCTGGTGCGCCGCGCAACGCGGCGGATTCCACGCCGCCGTGGTCCGCAGCGCGCACTGGTATCTGCAGAGCGCGATGGTCGGACCCCAGGTGACTCCCGGGCTCGGCGAGGTGTACCTCGCCACCGAGGGACCGGGCGGTGCTCGCGCCATCGCGGGCGGTTTTCTCACCGAGGGTGAACTCGTCCACTGGACGTCCTTCGTGCGGGCCGCGAGCCGCTACATGACGGTCGCCCCGGACGCGCTCACCCCCGAACCGGTCTTCGAACTCGCCTATTTCGGTGACGACACGGTGGACTTCGGCCACATCTGGTTCTCGCCGTTGCAGTCTCGTCGGGTCTATCCGAAGCGGATCGTCGTCGACGACGAGAGTTGACCAGAGCCGATCAGGCGCCGCCGTCGCCGGCACGATAGGCCGCCACGACCGGTTCGAGTTCGGCCGGTGTGGCACCGTGCATGATGACCGCGTCGGCACCGTGGTCGAACTCCTTCCGGACACGAACCGCGCACTGGTGCGGTGAGCCGGTGGCCGCGGGCTCCAGCCAGTCGTCGGGGATCAGCGTGGCGATGTGCTCGATCTGCTCGGCGCTGGCCTTGTGGTCGATGCCGCCGGGGATGGAGGTGACCACCGTGTCCTCCCGGAAACGCTGCAGCACAGCCGGGTCCCAGTCGTTGGTCTTGACCAGCAGATCTCCGTAGCCCTGCAGATATGTCGCCAGCCTGCCGACCGTCTTCTTCATGCGTAGTTCCTCGGGCAGGTGATCTCCCACGGTCGCGAAGCACGACCAGACGCGGACGCAGTCGGGGTCGCGGCCGGCCTGTTCCGCGGCCTGCTTCACCGTCTTCACGCTGCGCTGCACGGTTTCCGGCGTGAAGTAGGTGTGCAGGATGACGTCGTCGAATGCCCGGCCGCCCAACGCAAGGGTCTGCGGGCCGAACGCCACCAGGGCCAACCGGATGTCCTCGTCGAAGTCGGGGTCGAGGAACAACAGGTCGTAGTTGCCGATCGGGCCGTCGTGGTTGAAGATCAGCTCCCCATGCCAGAGCCGCCGCATCACCTGGGCGAAATCCTCCATCTGTGCCGTGGTGACCGCCGGGACCCCGAACGCCGCGTACATGGCGGCGATACCGCGGCCGAGGCCGAGCGTGAACCGGCCGCCGGAGAGTCGATGCATCGTCGTGGCCCACGATGCGGTGATCAGCGGATGGCGGGTGTTGTGGTTGGTTGCCGCGGTGGCGATCTGCATCCGTTCGCTGACCGCGCACGCCGCGCCGACCAGGGACGACGCCTCCTTGACATTCCACCGCTCGGAGATGAACGCGGTGCCGAAGCCCAACGCCTCACCCTGCAGCGTCTCGTCCATGAGCGCCGCGGGACCCTCACCGCCGGCGCCCGCCAGCAGGTAGTAGCCCAACTCGTCGAGTACCCGTGGTTCACTCATCGACTCCCCCTTCAATCGCTGTCCGTGGCCGCGCCCTCCCCTGTGCATTCAATACGGAAACACCAACAGTTGTGATGCTTTTGCCGTCCCCGGTCGTCGGCCGGATGGACGAGCCGTCCACCCTTGCACTCGGTGGTGAGTCGTGAACCGGTCACCACCTCATCGGATCGGCCGAACCGTTGCCTGCCCGGCGGCGGGTCATCCCACCGGCCCGGCACGCGCGGACGCCGTTGCGACGTGGACACCGAACGGGCCCAGTGCGACCCGCACACCGACCGTCAGGATCACATCGACGCCGTCGACGGTGCAGCGCTCGATCGTGGCACCGACCGCCTGAGCGACGGCGATTCGACGGCCCGCCGCGCACGGATCCGGTTCGGCGAGCGCGTGATGCTGCGCCGCCGCGAGAGCGGCGAGATCGGCGGCCGACTGCGCCCGATGCCGTGCCAGCACGGCGGCGCCGACGTAGAGCACCAACACGATCACCGCCGTGATCGACGCGATCACGAAGGCGCCGAACACGGTGGCGAATCCCCGCTCATCGGTCCTCCACCGTTTCAAGGCGGCTCCTCGTCGGAGAGGTCGGCGTCGGGCTCGTCCATGACGGGGACCGTGCCGGACACGGTCTCGTCGTCGGGTTCCTTCTCGGCCACTGCCCGAGCGGACAGCTCGAGGACGGGCAGCAGCGGAACCGCCGAACGAACCTCCGCAACGATCTGCGAACCCACATCGTCGATCCTGATTCGCGCACCTCGACCCGCAACAGCGGCCGCGGTCGAGCGCGCCGACTCATCGCCGACCGCGGCGAGCCGGGCCGCCTCCCGAGCGGCGTCGGTACATCGGATCTGAACCGTCACACCCGCCACCGCCCCGACCCCGATCACCACCGTGGTCACGATCGCTGCGATCGCGTACGCCCCCTCCACGGTGACCATGCCGCGATCGTCCGCCCACGATCGTCGAATCTGCTTGATGACCCGTCTCACCGCGCGGCCTCTCAGCCAACCGAGGTGTTCAACGCCTTGCCGATGATGCCGGTGAGTGCACTGACGATGTTGTCGCCGGTCACGACGGTATAAAGGATGGCACCGAACGCTGCGGCAGCAATCGTGCCGATCGCGTATTCCGCGGTGCTCATGCCCTGATCGTCGGTGACAACTCGCCACACCTCGTTCGTGAGCCGCTCGATCGGACGACGAAAGATGTTGTCCTTCATGATGTTCTCGACCTCTTTCCGACGCACCCTGCGTCTGTTCCTCTTAGACGCACACCGTGCCCGTTCGGATCCATTGCCTCGTGGCGAATCTCATCGCGTCGCAGGCCGCTCAGCCGGCGAGCACCGATCCGGCCAGTCCGATGACCACCGGCACGATCCCGAGGCACACGAACGCGGGCAGGAAACACAGACCGAGTGGGCCGCTGATCGCGACCCCGGCGCGTTCCGTTGCCGCAAGCGCATCGTCGTGCGCCTGCCGGCGGGTGTTCTCGGCGAGCTCGGCGAGGCCACCGGACAACGACGACCCCGCGCGTGACGAGCGTCGCGCGAGGGTGGCCAGAGCATCGAAACCTGCTGTATTCGCATCGGTTCTGCCGAGGCGACGGCCACCACCAGCTCGGGGCTCCTCCGGCCGGCGCCACGCGTGCTCGGCATCTGCACCGAGCGCGAGCAGCTCGGCGGTCGCCGCCAGCGGCTCGGCCAGCCCGGGCGGCGCCGACCGGGCCACGATGGTTGCGGTGCCGCCGGTGGGCAGACCGGCCCGAAGGCAGACCGCGAAGAGGTCGAGGGAGGCCGCGACCGCGAACGGGTCGTCCGGTGGTCGGCGAGCATCGTCGGAGCGAGGGCGGCGCGGGTGGTCGGTCGGCGGCACGACCCGACACAGCGACCACCGCGGCGAGGGCCACAGCCAGATCGAGGCCGCCATCAGGACGACCGCGAACAACGCCGAGGCGCTCATCCGCCGGCGGCCCGGTCCGTGATGCGCTCCGACCACACCAGCCCGGCCACCGACAACGCGGTCCCGATGATCAGTAGGAGGCCACCCATTCCGTCTCCGAGCAGAACCGTCACCGGGTGTGCTCCCATCAGTTCGCCGAGAATCACACCGAGGATCGGCAGGCCGGCGAGGACCGCGGCGGTGGCCCGCGGACCCGCGAGACCCGCCCGTGTACGAGCCGCGAACTGTCTGCGCGCCTGCAGGTCTGCACGTACAGACTCCAAGAGCTCGATCATCGGCAATCCGTGACGGTCGGCCAGCTGCCAGGCGACGCCCACGCGACGCCAGGACGGCCCGTCATCGCCGTCGATACCGGGCATGATGTCACCGCCGAGTTCCGCTCGGCCCGCCATTGTGGAGAGTCCGCCGACAACCGGCGACCCGACGTTTCCGACGTCGAGTTCTCGTGCCGCCGCTGTACAGGCACGGGCCGGTGGTGCACCGACGGACAGTTCGGCGATCATCACCGACAGCGCGAGCAACAGCTCGGTCACCTCCCGGTCCCGGGCCGCCGAGCGCCGACTCCGCTGCCAGCGCCACACCAGGCACCCAGAGACCATCAGCGCCGAGATCGCCGCCGCGAAGCCGCACACCGGGAGCGCGACGAGCGGTGCGACTCCCGCGCCCAGATACTTCGGTGGCGGCAACCTCGATGGACGATGCGACGGCTCGGCCAGGCAGGCGAGTCGATACTCGGGGCGCGAGGCCGGCCACCACTGCACCGCCAACGCGGTCACCACGAGCACCAGGGTCATCGAACCGACCGGCGGTGGGTGAGCTCGTCGAGATCGGCCGCCGACGCGGTGAATCCACTGCCTCGCATCCACACCGGCCGGATTCGGACCAAGCCGTCCACGTCTCGCGAGACGAGGCCGATCTCGAACAGGCCCCGCGCCCCGCCCGGCGTGCGAGCGACGCCCAGAACCACATCCACCGCCGCCGAGAGCTGGCTGTGCAGAGCAGCGCGTCCCATGCCACCGAGCGCCGCCAACGCCTCCATCCGGGCCGGCACCTCGGCGGTCGAGTTCGCATGAAGTGTGCCAGAACAACCATCATGCCCGGTGTTCAGCGCGGTGAGCAGATCGATCACCTCGGCGCCACGGACCTCGCCCACGATGATCCGGTCGGGGCGCATCCGCAGCGCCTGCCGCACCAGCGAACGGACCGGGACCTCGCCTGCGCCCTCGACGTTCGCGCTACGCGCGACCAGCCTGACCACGTGCGGGTGCGGCGGATCGAGTTCGAGGGCGTCTTCGACGCACAGTATCCGTTCGTTCGCCCCCATCTCCCCGATGAGTGCACCCAGCAATGTGGTCTTGCCCGATCCGGTTCCGCCGACGATCAGAAACGCCAGCCGCGCGCGCAGGATCTCACGCAATACGGGCACCGTGTCCTCGGGGATGGCGCCGAGTGATACGAGCTCGTCGAAGTTCCTGGTGGCCGTGCGCAAGACGCGCAGCGAGATACAGGTGCCGTCGGTTGCCACCGGCGGTATGACCGCGTGCAGCCGCACTGTGTGTCCGCGCCGGCCGACGCCGGCGAGCTGCCCGTCGACCCACGGCTGCGCGTCGTCGAGTCGCTTGCCGGCGTTGAGCGCCAACCTGGCGGCCAGGCGTCGAACCGCCGCCTCGCCGTCGAAGCGGATGCCGGTGCGCTGCAAACCCGTTCCTCGATCCACCCATACGTTGTCGGGGCCCACGACGAGAATGTCGGCGATATCGGGTTCGGCCAGCAGATGTTCCAGCTTGCCGGCGCCGATCAGCTCCGTCTGCAAGAAGCGCAGAGCGGCAAGAAGATCGGTGTCCCCGAGCATGCCACGCGACTCGACCCGGATGGCGTCGGCGATCACTTCCGCGGTCGGTTCGGCGGCTTGACCGGCCAAACGATCGCGGACCCGATCGAGCAGGGCGTCGTCAGTCGTCACGCCGAGACCCGTTCACCGAGATCCGCTTTTCGGTATACGACGTGCGCGGCGCGTCCGAGCGGGCTGCGCGCCGGGACCCGGAGTCTGCCGGAGTCCATCCGCCCGGGCAAGCCGGGATCAGAACGGTAGGTGGTGAGTAGCGGCATGCCGATCGCTGCCGCACACTCCGCGGCTCGGAGGCCGCTCGGAGCGGGCCCGCGAACCGCGAGCCCGGTGGCGACCCCATGGCTGTGGAGCCGGTCGGCGACGGTTCGGGACGATGCCACACCCGGCACGGTGGCGGTGGTGACCAGAACGACGAGGTCCACGGTGTCGAGCACGGCGTCGGTGACCGGGCCGGCGGAACGGGGCAGGTCCACCACCACGAAATCGCCGTCGGCACGCCCGGCATCCATGGTGGCGATCACCGCGTCGGCGCGGATCGGGAGACGACTGTCGCGGCGGGGTGCGAGCACCGAGAGCCGGTCATCGACGTGGGGCAACGCGTGGTGCAGCGCCTCCGCCCGCACCGCGCCACCCTCGACGGTGAGGTCCTGCCAGCGCAGTCCTTCATGGCTCTCGACTCCGAGGGCGAGATCGATGCCGGCACCGTACTCGTCGACGTCGAGCAGCAGCACACGGGCCGAGTCGGCGGCCGCGAGGGCGACGGCGGCCGCCAAGGTGGTGGCGCCTGCGCCGCCATGCCCGCCGATCAGTGCGACGGTCCCGGCGGGATTGCCTTGTGGTGCACGGAGGTCGGTGAGGAGTCCGACGAAGGTGGACTCGTCGGCCGGCAATGCCACCACATGATCGGCGCCGAGGTCCATCGCCGCGCGCCAGATATCGGCGGGCGGAGTGGCCCCGGTGACCACGACGATGCCGTCCCGGCGGGGCGGCAACCGTCCGGTCAGCACCTGGATGGCATCATCATCCGCTGCTATCGCAGTGGCGCGCAGCCACTCTCGACGGCAGTCGGCGGGCCGTGCGGTGAGCATTCGATAGCCGGCCGCCGCGGCACACCGTGCGACGTCGTCGTGGAGGTCGGAGCCCACCAGGGCGAGGAGTTCATCGGGCACGAACCCATCGTCGCGGGTCGATCCGACCGCGATGCGCCCGCGACGCCGGGACGGCCGGATCTGTGGAGTTTCGCGAAACTGTGGATGCCCGGCCACTCAGCCGGTGAACGGGGGCACGAAATCGCACGGCACCCGCACCGGATGCCCCGGGTCAAGCGCGTTGAGCACCATGTACGCGGCACGCCGCGACCCGGCGATCGCCAGATGATCGCTGTGGTCATCGGCGCAGGTGTCCTGCACGACGATGTTGCGAACGCGCTCACCCGGCCCTCCGGGGATCTGACCACTCGTGTACGGGACCACGAACTCGTCGTAGCGGGTGGAGATGTTCGTGTAGTCGATGCCCTTCACGTACGGACTGCCTCCGCGCCAGATGGCCCGGTTCATCGTCGACCCCGCGGTCATCTGCCCGCAGGCCGCGCAGATCGGCATGTCCGCACCCCGCAGCAGCTGCTGGGTGATCTTGGTGAACGGCGTCCCACTGAACGAGCCGCGCCACAGCGGCGCGAGGGAGACGTACTTCGTGACCTTGGGCGCCCCGCCCAGGTACTTCAGGTAATAGGTGGGCATGTACGTGCCCTGCGAGTGACCGACGAGGTCGACCGTCTTGGCGCCAGTGGCGGCGAGTACCCGGTCGACGAACCGCGACAGTTGCGCCGCACTGCGCTCCATCCGGTCCATGCCACCGATCGCCGACACGGGCCACGGCGTGTTCGGCAATGCCCCGTAGGTGAGCGCGAACACGCAGTAGCCCCGGTTCGCGAGCATCGCGACATACGCGCCCCAGTTCGTCTGCTGGGCGCCGCCGGTGCCATGGACCAGGACGACAGGGCGGGGATGGCGCGCAGTCGGTGTGCAGGTGAAGTCATTCGACCCGGGCAGCGAACCACCGGGATGGGCCAGTTCGGCCGGGATGCCGGAGAAGAAGTTGAACGTCTCGGGCAGCGGCTGCCGTGGCGCTGCCGATGCGACGCCGGTTCCGAGCGCCGCGATGACGCACGCGGCGATCAGTGCCGCGGCAAATCCCTGGATGTGCTTGATACCGCCGACCATGACGATTCCCTCCCCGGAATACGGAATGGAGTGAACCTAGCAAGTGCTTGGTCAAGCGTCCAGGTCTTCCGGGCCCGGGTTTCCCGGGGATCACGCGGAGGAACAACGCGCGGGCGCGAGACCACACCCGGTCAGCGCAGATGACGGCTCATTCGCGGGAAAGCGGCGCCGGCCGCGGACGCGAAACCGGCCGTAGATAGAGGACGACCCCGGCCAGGGGGGGAGGAGGCCGGGGTCATCGCGTTTCAGCCCCGGGGGGTCGGGCTGAAAGGCACCGGTATCAACCGGTTATGGCCGACTATACACACCGGTTTTCGATCATTGCAACCACAACGAACGCGCACGCCAGGTCACATTTTCATATCACTGCCTGCGCTTTCAGGCTGCATCAACGTTGCATGGGGGCTATCGCCCGAGCGCACCGAGACCGTAGTCTGACCTCGTGACGGACACCACGCCACAGTCGTCTGATGCCACAAAGCCGGCGTCGGCGCCTGACGGCACTCGACGGGTCGCAGCGTTCTTCGACCTCGACAAAACGGTCATCGCGAAGTCCAGCGCACTGGCGTTCACGCGCCCGTTTCTCGCCGAGGGCCTGATCAACCGCCGTGCGGTGCTCAAGTCGAGCTACGCCCAATTTCTCTTCCTGGTGACCGCGGCCGACCACGATCAGGTCGAGAATCTCCGGCGCCACGTCACGGACATGTGTCGCGGATGGGATGTCGAACAGGTCCGTGCGATCGTCGAGGAGACGCTGCACGACATCGTCAATCCCCTGGTGTTCGCCGAGGCGGCCGAACTCATCGCCGACCACCAGTCGCGCGGTCACGAGGTCGTGTTGGTGTCGGCGTCGGGCCGCGAGATGGTCGAACCGATCGGGAAGCTGCTGGGCGTCGACCACGTGGCGGCCAGCCGGATGGAGGTCGTCGACGGCCACTACACGGGCGAGCTCGAGTTCTACTGCTACGGCGTCGAGAAGGCCGCGGCGATGAACGAGCTCGCGCAGGTCCGCGGCTATGACCTCACCGCGTGTTACGCCTACTCGGACTCGGCCACCGACCTCCCCATGCTCGAGGCCGTGGGCCACGCGTTCGCCGTGAATCCGGACCGCCAACTACGCCGGCGAGCCGTCGACGAGGGGTGGGCGGTCCTGAGCTTTCATCGACCGATCCCGCTGCGCGCACGCATCCCCACACCGTCGTCGCGCATGGCCGCAGCGCTGGCACTGGGCGCTGGTGTGGCGGCGGTCAGCGGCGTCGGAGTGCATTCGATCCTCCACCGGCGGAACCGCGATCGCAGCGCCTGATACCACAACAACACCACCGAATGTTGGTCCGAAAGGCCCTTGATGTGACCGCAGTCACGGTGTACAAAAGGTGTTACGGAAACTCGGAAGGCAACGTTCGATCCGGAAGAGAAGGAGCGGACCCCCACGCCGAGCACTTCCCAGCACGGGCGGCAAGCACCCACGCGGAGCGCGCCGCATAGAGGCAAAAGCGTTGTGCGCCTGCGAAATCGTAGGTCGACAAGGCAATCCGGTGACCATCAACGGGCCGTAGACCGGGAGCGCGAAGAGTTCCCGTCGAGCCGGACGAATCGATCCGATCATCACGGACCACCAGGTTCGCGCGACGGAACGAATCGATCCGAAAATGCTCGATCCAACTGCACGGCACCGTAATTCGTAAATGGTTCACACCGGGGCGAACCGGTCGATTCTTCGTTCAATCGCCGAGGCGATCCCACAACCCAACCAAGCACGCTTGGTAACTTGGGTCCGTGCTACGCGGGCGGCAGCCTGACCGGTTCACCGGTCACGGACGCCGCCCGCAGTGCTGTGTCCAGCACCCCGTCCCCCACCCCCGTGCGTTCATCCGCACGTTTTGCGTTCCCCCGCTGGAAGTTTCGCGCGGAACCCTTCGTGACGCGTCGCTCGTACCTCGCGAGGCTCCTCAGGGACCGGGGTCAGAACCAGCGCCCGCCCGCGAGGCTCCTCAGGGACCGGGGTCAGAACCAGCGCCCACCCGCAAAGCTTCCTCAAGCGACCGGGGCCAGAACCAGCGCCCACCCGCAAAGCTTCCTCAAATGACCGGGGCCAGAACCAGCGCCCACCCGCAAAGCTTCCTCAAATGACCGGGGTCAGAACCAGCGCCCGCCCGCGAAGCTCCTCAAATGACCGGGGTCAGAACCAGCGCCCGCCCGCGAAGCTTCCTCAAATGACCGGGGTCAGAACCAGCGCCCGCCCGCGAAGCTTCCTCAAATGACCGGGGCCAGAACCAGCGCCCGCCCGCAAAGCTTCCTCAAATGACCGGGGCCAGAACCAGCGCCCGCCCGCAAAGCTCCTCAAATGACCGGGGCCGAACCGGCGAACGAACGCCCAGGGGGCCGCTGGGTGGGGTCCTCAGCCGGCGCGCGCGGCGTCGGCGATGGACCGGGCCTCGGCGGCCCCGGCCTCGAACGCGTCGCAGCACAACAAGATCCACGCGCCGACACCCTCCGGCGTGCCGTCGGCGAAGCCTGCGGAGCGGGTCCGGTACTCGTCGAGCCGCCGCAACCACGTCACCTCCGGTACGCCGAGGTTGTGCGGATCGAGTCCCGTCGACGTGCACACCAGCCGGGATGCGGCCCGTGCCACCACGCCGTTGGCTGTGGGAAATGCCTTCAGGCTCAACAACTCACCGTGCACGACGGCGGCGAGTACCGGCGCCGGCGCCGACGTCGCGCCGGTGATCAGCTGGCCGAGCAGGTTGAGTCGCTCGGCGACGCCGGGTTCGGCGCTCGGCCTGCCGAGGTCATCCGGATCGTCGACGAGATCGGCCGCGGCCAGCATGTGCAGACGGGCGATGGCCTGCGCAGGTGCGCGCCGAAACACCGCGGTGAGCTGCTCGAGGGCGTCGCCGTCGAGCGCCTGGGCCACTCGCATCGCGCCGGCCAGCAGCGGATCGTCGTAGTCACCGTCCCGACGCAGCTCGACGCTCCCCCCGTCGATCGCCGCCGACGACCGACCGGCTCGCCACGACGCCTCCGTCGAGGTCTTGTCCCAGCCACGGAGGTTGGCCGGGTGACGGTGCACCGCACTGAGGGAATTACGCGCCCGTTCGGCGGCGTCGGCGACGCCGGGAAGGTCAAGCAGGGGCGCCAAGGGATCGGGACTCACGCCTTCACACCATAATGAGCGTGCCGCTCGTCGTGCCGACCGGACCATTCGTCGCGGATACCCGGCGATCCGGCGGACAGGCAGCTGCAACGGGGTTCCAACGTGACTACCCTCACAATCAGAACCCGGCATGAACACACGTCACGCCATCTTGTCGTCGATAGTGAAAGGCACACCTCACCGATGTCTCCCGCCACCACTTCGTCTGCCCAGAGCTATCCGCCGTCGGCGGAGTTCGCCGCCCAGGCCAATGCCACCGCCGAGATGTATGACCGCGCCGACGCGGACCGCCTGGAGTTCTGGGCCGAGCAGGCCCGCCGGCTGGACTGGGACACCGGTTTCGACCAGGTGTTGGATTGGTCGGAGGCCCCGTTCGCGAAGTGGTTCGTCGGCGGCAAGCTGAACGTCGCCTACAACTGCGTGGACCGCCACGTCGCCGCAGGCAAGGGTGACCGGGTCGCGATCCATTGGGTCGGCGAGCCCGGCGACTCCCGCGACCTGACGTATGCGCAGCTCAAGGACGAGGTGTCCAAGGCGGCCAACTACTTCACCGCGATCGGTCTGACCGCCGGTGACCGGGTGGCGATCTACATGCCGATGGTCCCCGAAGCCCTGATCTCGATGCTCGCCTGTGCCCGCCTCGGCCTGACCCATTCGGTGGTGTTCGCCGGCTTCTCTGCCGGCGCCCTGCGGAGCCGGGTCGATGACGCCGAGGCCAAGCTGGTCATCACCACCGACGGTCAGTACCGCCGCGGCAAGCCGGCGCCGCTGAAGACCGCCGTCGACGAGGCGTTGGGCAGCGGCGACGATGCCGCGAAATCGGTGGAGAAGGTGCTGGTGGTGCGACGCACCAACCACGACCCCGATCTCAACTGGGTGCAGGGCCGCGACGTGTGGTGGGACGACACCGTCGCCGAACAGTCGACCGACCACGAACCCGAGGCATTCGACGCCGAGCACCCGCTGTTCCTGCTGTACACCTCCGGTACCACCGGCAAGCCCAAGGGCATCGTGCACTCCTCGGGCGGCTATCTGACCCAGGCGTCCTACACCTTCCACTACGTGTTCGACCACAAAGAAGGTCGCGACGTGTTCTGGTGCGGCGCCGACATCGGCTGGGTGACCGGGCACTCCTACCTCGTCTACGGTCCGCTCTCCAACGGCGCCACCGAGGTGGTCTACGAGGGCACCCCCAACTCCCCCAACGAGCACCGGCATTTCGAGATCATCGAAAAGTACGGCGTCACCATCTACTACATCGCCCCGACGTTGATCCGCACCTTCATGAAGTGGGGCCGCGAGATCCCCGACGCCCACGACCTGTCGAGCGTGCGCCTGCTCGGCTCGGTGGGTGAGCCGATCAACCCCGAGGCATGGAAGTGGTACCGCGAGGTCATCGGCGGCGACAGCGCCCCCATCGTGGACACCTGGTGGCAGACCGAGACCGGGGCGATCATGATCTCCCCGCTGCCCGGGGTCACCGCCGCCAAGCCCGGCTCGGCGATGAAACCGCTGCCCGGCATCTCCGCCAACATCGTCGACGATGCGGGCAAACCGGTCGGCGCCGGCGAACAGGGCTATCTGGTGCTCGATCAACCGTGGCCGTCGATGCTGCGCGGCATCTGGGGCGATGAGGACCGTTTCCGCGAGACCTATTGGTCCCGCTTCGCCGAACAGGGCTGGTACTTCGCCGGTGACGGCGCCCGCTACGACGACGATCACGCGTTGTGGGTGTTGGGCCGCGTCGACGACGTCATGAACGTCTCCGGCCATCGCATCTCCACCGCCGAGGTCGAATCGGCGCTCGTCGGGCACTCCGGCGTCGCCGAGGCCGCTGTCATCGGCGCCGCCGACGACACCACCGGCCAGGGCATCGTCGCGTTCGTCATCCTGCGTGAAGGCATCGAGAACACCGGCGACCAACTGATCATGGAACTGCGCGAACAGGTCTCCATCGAGATCTCCCCGATCGCCAAACCCCGCGAGATCAACGTCGTGCCCGAACTGCCCAAGACACGCTCCGGCAAGATCATGCGACGACTCCTCAAAGACGTCGCCGAGGGACGCGAACTCGGCGACACCTCCACCCTGGTCGACCCGTCGGTCTTCGAAGCGATCCGGCAGCGAAAGTCCTGACCGCTCCCGCAGACACAGAACGAGTGCGCCGTCGGACGATCCCGTCCGACGGCGCATCTTTCTGGTCCATCCCGGGTGGGCAGCAGACCTCGGTCGGCCCGGCATGGCAACATATGCTCTCGACACCGAGATACGGAGGATGCTGTGAGCCGCAACGAGCACGGCCCAACCGATCGGGAGGCCGGGTCGATCCCGTCCATCCCGTTGTCGGACCCCACTCTCGGCCGTAACGGCGAACCCACCATCGGGAACCTGGTCAAGGACGCGACCGCAAGTGTGTCGACCCTGTTCCGGTCCGAGGTCGCGTTGGCGAAGGCCGAGCTGGTCGGAGAGGCGAAGAAGGCGGGCGCCGGCACCGGCCTGCTGGTCGTCGCCGGGGTGATGGCTCTCTATTCGAGCTTCTTCTTTTTCTTCTTCCTCGCCGAACTGCTCGACAACTGGATGCCGCGATGGCTGGCTTTCCTGATCGTCTTCCTCATCCTGGTGGCGATCACCGTGGTGATGGCGATCGTGGGGTACGTCCTCTTCCGAAAGGTTCGTGGGCCGAAGAAGACCATCGCCAGCGTCAAGGAGGTCCCGTCGGTCCTGCCCGGTGCTCATCCGGCGTCGTCGGGAACGAAGTCCGCACCGAAGACCTCCCCGGGCGAACACCCGGAACTGCCGCGGGCCCACGACCCCGCCAAGGGGTGAGCCTTGGCCGGACCGCCTGACCCTTCCAGCGTCCGCGTCCCCGGCTCCTGGCATCACTTCGACGTCCGCGCCAACGGTCTGCGCTTCCACGCCGTGGAAGCGCAGGAACGCGGGTTGGCGGACCGCCCGCTCGTCCTGCTCCTGCACGGCTTCGGCGAGTTCTGGTGGAGCTGGCGGCATCAGATCACCTCACTGACCGACGCCGGATTCCGTGCGGTCGCCGTGGACCTGCGCGGCTACGGCGACTCCGACAAACCACCGCGCGGTTACGACGGCTGGACACTGGCCGGTGACACCAACGGGCTCATCAGGGCACTCGGCCACGACGACGCGACACTCGTCGGGCACGCGGACGGCGGTCTGGTCTGCTGGGCCACGGCCACGCTGCATCCGCGCGTGGTCAGCCGGGTGGCGGTGATCGCCTCACCGCATCCGCGCGCGCTGCGGCGACTGGTGCTCCGCGACTCCGCCCAGCGGTCGGCATTCCTGCCCGGGTTCCTGCACAACCAGCTCCCCCGCATCGGGGAGCGGCACCTGACCCGCGATGACGGCGCCTACATCGCCGACTATTTCCGCGCCCGCGCGTCGGCCGCCTGGCAGGCCACCGGCGACTACACGGAGACCGTCGAACGAAACAGGTCGGCGGTCCAGATCCCGTACGTCGCTCACTCCAGTCTGGAATACCGGCGCTGGGCGTTCCGCTCCCAGTTCCGTCCCGACGGCGCCCGCTTCATGGACCTGATGAACCAACGACTGCACATCCCGGTACTCGCGCTGCGTGGCCGCGACGACCCGTACATTCTCGACCACCTGATGACGGCGAGCCACCGCTGGGCCGCCCACATGGATTACCGGCAGATCGATGACAGCGGGCACTTCGCCCATCAGGAACAGCCCGATGCGGTCAGTGAGAAGCTCGTCGGCCTGCTCGAACTCGACCCGGCCGCTCAGCCACCGACCTGACGCCCGCGCTCAGGCGTGCACGCACGACTCAGTGCTGACTCGCGACGAGAGGTTCTCCGAGTCGACGAAGTTCTGCTGGACCTGCTTGGCGGTCAGCACGAAACCGGTCTGGTCGGCGGTGTCCTCGGCGGCACCGAAGACCACACCGAGCACCTGTCCCTGAGCGTTGATCATCGGACCACCCGAATTGCCCTGCCGGATCACGCCGCGCACCGTGTACACCTCGCGCAGTATCTGCCCGGTCCGGTAGATGTCGGGTCCGGACAGGTTGATCTTGTCGCGGACACGCACCGCGCTCACCGCGAACGGCCCCGCCTCCGGATAGCCCATCACGATCGCGTCGTCGCCGGTCTGCGCTTCGGTGTCAGCGAAGTCGAGCGCGGGCGCCGTGAGGCCGGGGACGTCGAGGACGGCGATGTCGTTGTCGCTGTCGAACAACACGACCCGCGCCGACAGCTGCTGTCCGGCGGGTGAGGTCACACTCAACCGACGCGTCCCGGCGACGACGTGCGCGTTGGTCATCACACGTTCCGGCGACACGACGAATCCGCTGCCCTCGAGCGCCTGCCGGCAACTCGGTGCGGTGCCCTCGATCTTGACGACACTGGGCCGGGTCTGGTTGACCACCGGCAACTGCAGAAGAGCGGGATCGGGCGGTCCGACCTCGGCGACGGGGGTACGGCCGAACGGTCCGATCACCTCCGGCAAACCCGAATTGTCCAGCAGGGCGCTGAAATCCTTGGGGAGGTCGCGCAGCCACTGCGGCGCCAACACGTCCACACCACCGAGCACCTTGGAGCCACGCACCGCGGTCGACACCTGGGTCTCGCTGGAACTGCTCAACGGGATCGCCAGCAACCACGCCGCGATCAGCACGGCGGTCACCTGCAGCACCGAGCCGATCACACTGTCGACCCGACGGACCCCACGCGACCGGATACCGCCGCGTGCGGCTCGGCCCAGGATCATCCCGGACACCTCGCCGACGATGATCAGTCCGACCAGGATGAGCACGCCGACCAGGAGCCGCGTGGTCTGGTCGTCGAAGTTCGAGATGACGTGGGGCGCAAGCAGAATCCCCGCGACCGCACCGAGGATCACGCCCAGGAAGGCCATCGCGGACGCCACCGCGCCCTGCCGGTAGCCGCTGGCTGCGGCGAGGAAGGCGATCAACAGGACGATGAGGTCAACCCATGTGGATCCGCTCACCGACGCCCGTCCTCACCGTGTTCGCCGTCCCCGACGAACTGTCGCATCGACTCCGGCAACACCGCCGCGGGCCCGAGGGTCTGCGGACTCCCGGCCGCCTCGATCGCCGCGTCCAACGGCCGGACATCGTCCTTGTCCCAGGGCACGTCCCACCCCGCGACCTCGCTCATCGCCGCGATCAGACCACCGGTGAATCCCCACACCAGCAAACCGTCGACCATGAACGCCGGTCCGCGATAGGCGCGCGCGCCCAGTACATTTCGCTGCACCTGGAATCGACTCTCCGGCGCCAGCAGCGCCCGCAGGTTGACCCGCGCGACCCGGGCGGTTTCCCCGGTGTCCATCACGCGAACATGCCCCGGCTCGCGCCAATGCGCCAGCACCGGGGTGACGTCGAACGCCGACACCGGTACCGGGAACGACGGCAGGTTCGCCAGGACGTCGACGCCGTCGGCGACCAGCCCGGTCTCCTCGGCAGCCTCCCGCAGCGCCGTGCCGACCGGGAACTCGTCGCCGGGGTCGACCCCGCCACCGGGGAATGCGACCTGCCCGCTGTGCTGACGTAACGTCGGCGCACGCTCGGTGAGCAGGATCTCGGCGTCCGGCGGCAGGCCGCCGGGGTGATCGCGTGCCTCGTCCCAACTGCCCGCGAGGAGCACCAGGACCGCGGCATCGCGCCGGTTCCGGTCGAGGATCGACGCCCAGCGGGTCCGATCCCCGCCCCGGTTGAGCACGGATTCGGTCACCTTGGTGACGTCGGCGGTGAGCCGGCGCATCCACGGTGGGATCTGTTCGGTCGGCACCAGTGGGCCGGTGATGGGATGGTGACCGTCCTCGGATCTCACGTCGTCACCCCCAGGTACTGCTGCACCGCGTCGGCGATCTGGTCGGGATCGTCGAAGACCTGCGGCAAGACCTTGGCGACCGTGCCGTCGGCGCGCACGAGGATCGTCGACGGGAACACCCGCGGCGCGCCGAGGGCGGCGGCGATCTTCGCGTCGGTATCCAGCACCGCCGGCAGATGCACCCCGTTCTCGTCGAGGAACTGCAACGCCATGTACGGGTTCTGCGCCCCCTCCTGCGCGTGCACGGTGAGCACGGTCAGCTTGTCCCCCGCGCGCTGCGCGTAGCTGTCGAGCACCGGCAGCTCCCGTCGGCACGGCAGACACCAGACCGCCCACATGTTCACCAACATCGGTTTGCCCGCGGTGCCGGTACCCGCGTCGTAGTCAGCGCCGTCGGCCAGACAGGGCACGTGCACACCGGCCAGCGCCGCCTGCGCTCCCTCCGGCAGACCGGTCACCGGGCAGGGGGGTAACGCGGCGTCGCGTCGTGCCTGTGCCAGCTGGGCGTCGTCGGCCTGCGCGTCGGTGGCCCGTGGGCCGGACACGCTCGGCCCGGTGGCCGTTGCCCCGTTCGACGTCGAACCCGTGTCCGCACCGCGATCTCGTGGCCAGATCGCCACCACCAGGGCGAGGATCACGATGACGAAGACGATGGTCCAGCGCGCCGATGCGGGAAACCGGCTTCCGGATCGTCGGGGAGGTGGCGGCGGTGCGGAGTCGTCTTCGCCGTGGCCGGCCTCCGCGCTGGTCGGGGTCGGGTTCACTGCGTCGCGAGTCCCGCCAGATCCAACAGATGTTCGGTCTCGGGACCCTTCACCAGCTTCGCGGCCTCTGCCTTGTCCATCGGACCGGCGCCCACCGAGGGGCAGTCCTTCGCCAGGATGCAGACCCCGCAGGCCGGTTTGCGGGCATGGCACACCCGGCGACCATGGAAGATCACCCGGTGCGACAGGTCGGTCCACTCCTTGCGCTCGATCAGTTCGCCGACGGCGTGCTCGATCTTGACCGGATCGGTCTCCTCGGTCCAGCGCCACCGGCCGACGAGCCGGGCGAAGTGGGTGTCGACGGTGATGCCCGGCACCCCGAAGGCGTTACCGAGGACCACGTTGGCGGTCTTGCGACCGAATCCGGGCAGGCTGACCAGCTCTTTCAGCGTGCTCGGCACCTCGCCGTCGAAGCGTTCGACGAGTGCCTGACCGAGTCCGATGATCGAGTTCGCCTTGTTGCGGTAGAAGCCGGTGGTCCGGATCATCTCCTCGAGTTCGGTGCGGTCGGCTTCCGCGTAGGACCGTGCACTGGGGTACTTGGCGAACAGCGCCGGGGTCACCATGTTGACCCGGACGTCGGTGCACTGCGCCGACAGGATGGTCGCCACGGACAACTCCAATGGCGTGGTGAAGTCGAGTTCGCAGTAGACATGCGGGAACGCGACCTGAAGGTTCCGGTTCATCCGCCGCGCACGGCGCACCAATCCGAGGTGGGTCTCGACCCCGGCGCCTCGTCCACGTCGGCCGCGGACTGGTGTGGTCGGCTCCGTCACCGGGGTGGCGTCGGTTGTCTTGCGTGGGGTCACGCAATTCAGGTTAGCCACGTCGACGACACCGGACCCACGGAGACCTCGCAGGACCTTCCGGAATGGTCGGTCACGGCGCGACACCGGCTTGGTAAGCCTTGGTAACAAGTCAGTGAAGGCAGGCCTTCTGGTTGGCGGTTGGGAGAGCCGATTGTGTTTACTGGTCCTCATGCAAGGTCTCGCCGCGCTTCTGTTCCCGGCCGTCCTGATGCTCTTTGCACTGGCGATGGAGAAGGTTCAGGCACGGATCGACCGGCTCGCTGTGTCCCGCGACCACGTCGAGGAATTTCTCGAGTCGGCTGATGCCCGAAACGTCGACACGCTGGCCAAAGAGGGCTTCCCGGCAGCGTTGGACGAGTTCCGCAGCAGGCGCACCAAAGGAGATTCGGCCACCGCAGACGCCGACGCCATCTTCTCGTCGTCCCCGCAGCGCGCCAGCTGACCCGCGAAACTTCGGTTCAGACGAACGCGCCGACTCGCCGCAATGGTCCGGCCAGTGACCCATTCAACACTTATGCTTGGCCTGAGGGTAGCGTTGCACGGGGCAACACAGCAGCAGGCAGTGCGTTTACGAGATCCTGTGTGTGGTTGTCATGCGAGTGTGGTTAGGACGAGAAAGGTTCCTTAGGTGGAGGACGTACTGGCGCGGGCGGGCATATTTCAGGGTGTCGAGCCCTCTGCCGTCGCGGCGCTGACCAAACAGCTTCAGCCGGTTGATTTCCCTCGTGGGCATGTGATCTTCCACGAAGGTGAACCCGGTGACCGGCTCTACATCATCCTGTCCGGCAAGGTGAAGGTCGGGCGTCGCTCCCCGGATGGCCGCGAGAACCTGCTGACGATCATGGGACCGTCGGACATGTTCGGCGAGCTCTCGATCTTCGACCCCGGACCGCGGACGTCGTCGGCGACGACGGTGACCGAGGTGCGCGCGGTGTCGATGGACCGCGATGCGCTGCGGGCGTGGATCAAGGACCGCCCGGAGATCGCCGAGCAGCTGCTGCGCGTGCTCGCACGTCGTCTACGCCGCACCAACAACAACCTCGCCGACCTCATCTTCACCGACGTCCCCGGCCGTGTCGCCAAGCAGCTGCTGCAGCTCGCCCAGCGCTTCGGCACCCAGGAGGGCGGCGCCCTGCGCGTGACGCATGACCTCACGCAGGAGGAGATCGCCCAGTTGGTGGGCGCTTCCCGCGAGACCGTCAACAAGGCGCTCGCCGACTTCGCCCAGCGCGGATGGCTGCGCCTCGAGGGCAAGAGCGTGCTGATCGCGGACTCCGAGCGCCTGGCGCGCCGCGCGCGGTAGCAGCGCGTCGTCCCGCGGTAACCCACGCGTCCTCCTGCTGGTCGAGCAGCCGCGTACGTAGTGAGTGGCGTATCGAAACCCGGTTCGGGGATCTCGATACGCCACCTCGCTGCCGCTCGTCGGCTACTCGATCAGCATGCAGCTCAGCGGTCCCGTAGGTAATCCAGCTGCGCCTTGACCGACATCCTGGCCGCCGGCCAGAGCTTCTTGTCGACGTCGGCGTAGACCTTGCGCACGACCTTCATCGGCTTGGCCTTGTGGGCCGACACCCCGAGGTCGTCGAGGGCCGCGACGATCTGGTCGATGCGCTCTTCACGATGGGCCTTGTAGTAGCGCGCGACGGGACCCACCACGGGGTGGTCGGGTCCGTGCGCCGGAAGGAGCACCGCCTCCTCCCCCTCGACGATGATCCGATTGATGGAGTTCAGGTAGTCGCGCAGGGTGCCGTCCGTCGGGTCGATCACGGTGGTCCCGCTGCCGAGGATCGTGTCGCCGGTGAGCAGTGCGCGCTGCCCGTCGTGATCTACGAGGAAACTCACGGAGTCGCCGGTGTGCCCGGGAGTGTGCAACACGGTGATCCGCAGCCCCGCGACCTCGATGACCTCCCGATCGGCCAACGCCGGTGCGTCGTGGCTGAACGTGGACAAGCGTGCCCGGACCGGGGCATCGACACGCTTGCGAAGACGCTTGATGGCTCCGGTGTGGTCGAAGTGACGGTGGGTGATCAGCACCAGGGCAATACCCGGCTGCTCGGCGATCCGCTTGACGTGGCCCTTCTTGTTCGGTGGCCCCGGATCGACGATCACGCACTCGGGATGGCCGGGTGCCCGCAGAATCCAGGTGTTGGTGCCGTCGAGCTCCATGTTGCCCGGGTTGTTGCAGAGCAACACCGACGCGAACGGCGTCACCTCGCGGACGACACCGTAGGCCGGGTGGACCGGTGCCGACGTGGCTTCCGTTCCGGCGTCGGACATATCCCCGTCGGTCGACCCCTTGTCACTCATGCCTTCCGACATTACTCACCGGCCCACCCGATCCCCGGGTCACCTCACCCCTGAACGACATCCGACGACGAGGATCGATCGACATTGTTGACCACATCGTCGACGACCTTCGGCGCGAACTCGCTCTGCAGACTCCTCAGCAGCGCGGCACCCTGCGTCACCACCCCGGTCATCATCTCGTTGACCCCCTCGGCACCGTTGAACACGGTCAGGTTCGACGACCCGAGCCCCTTCGCGATCTCCCCGACCAGCGCAGGCAACTGTTCGATGATCTGCTGATCGAGCGCTATGCGATTGTTCTTCGCGGCTGCGGCGGACTGGATCTCGACGGCCCGCGCCTCCGCCTCGGCGATGATCTGTCGGCGGCGCGCTTCCGCCTCGGCCGGCTTCACGACCTCGGAGATCAGCTGCTGCTCACGCAGATCCGCCTCGGCCTGAGCCAGCACCGACTGTTCGCGGATGATCTCCTGGTTCACGCGGGCCTCCGCCAGCGGACCCGCCTGAGCGGCCTCGGCGTTGGCCTTGTCGGTCTCGGACTTGATGTGGGCGCGTTTGACCGCGGTCTCGCGCTCGTAGTCGGCCTGGTTGCGCAGCGACTCCTGCTGGGCCTTGGCCGCCTCCTGGTCGGCCTTGGCGCGTTCGACCGCGGCCTCACGCTGCACCTTCGCGATATTCGGGGCGGCCAGCGCATTGATGTACCCGGAATCCATGTCATCGATCGACTGGATCTGGAACGAATCCACCACCAGACCGATCGAGCCCATCTCCCGCTTCGACGCCTCGAGCACCTGACGTGCCAGGGTGTCACGCTCGCGGATGATCTGCTCGACGGTCATCGAACCGACGATCGACCGCAGATGGCCCGAGAAGACCTGTCCCGTGAGCTGATTCATCTCGTCCTCCTGCTCGGAGATGAAGCGCTGCCCGGCATTCACGATCGACGCGACGTCGCTGCCGACCTTGTGGGCGATGACCGCGCGCACGTTGAGCTGAATACCCTGTGTCGTCACACAGATCTCGCGGATCTGCGCCTCGTGCAGGGCCATCGAGAGATAGCGCACCTTGCGGAAGAACGGCATCACCCATTTGCCGTGGCCGACGACCACGGCGAACGGTGCGCCGTCGGCCTCGGATTTCTTCCCCGAGATCAGCATCGCCTCATCGGGTTCGGGAACGTGGTAGCCGAGCATGGTGCCCCTCCTCAGTCGTCGCGCACGCACGACCAGCCGTCGGGCGTTCACACGAATCACCTCTTTGACGCGTCATGCTACGGCGCCGGTTCCGCAGGTGTCGTTCGCCCAGCCGACCCGAATGGTTGCCGGGTCACACCGCAGGCAACGCCATCCATCGCTCGACGTCGACGATCCGCCCGGGCCGCACCCCGATGACGAGGACGGTCTCGTCGGTGGCGATGGGCTCGGCGGCGATCGCGAGGAATCGTTCGGTGCCCCCGGCCAATCCCAGCTCGACCTCACCGAGCGCGTCGCCGCCGCCGATCGCCAGGGTCACCACGCCCGTCGCACCGATCATGTCCACCGCCCACCACCTCGAGTCGGGTTGGCACAACCGTAGACAATGCGTCCGGCGGCCGTCAGCTGGGCCGGTCCAGCAGAAGATAGGCTGCGGTCGCGATGCTGAGGGCGCCGGCCGCCAGGACGAGCACCGGGTACCCGAACACACCGACGACGACTCCTGCCACCGCCCCGGCCACCGCACCCGCGAGGCTCATGGACGTGTCGGCGATGCCCTGTACGCGTGGACGCACGGCGAGCTCGACGCTGTCGGTCAGCATGGTCGAACCGGCGACGGTCGCCGCCGACCAGCCGAGACCGAGCAGGACCAGTGCCACGACCAGGCCGACCTGGCTGCGGTTGCACGCAAATCCGGTGATGCACGCGGCGAGCAGCAGGGCCTGGCCGATCAGCACCGTGGGCACGCGGCCCAGGCGATCGGTGAGCAGGCCCATCAGTGGGGCCAACGCATACATCCCCGCGACATGGGCACTGATCGACAGCCCGACCACCGTCAGCGTCGCACCGCCGTGACTCATGTGCACGGGGGTCAGTGCCATCACCGCCACCATGACCGCGTGCGCCGAGACCACCGATGCGACCGCGTTCCGCGCGCCCGGGGTACGCCGGATCGTCTGGAAGCCCTGCGCCAGGGACGGTCTCGTGGTCTCGGTCGAACTCGACCCGCGCTCCGCGACGACCAGCGGGTCGGGTCGCAGACCGACCAGGAGCACCACGGCTGCCGCAGCGGTGCCGGCGGCCCCGATGACGAACGGTCCGGCGAGTTCATCGATGTGCAGCAGGCTCGCCAGATCCGCCCCCACCGGGAGCAGTGCCGGACCTGCGACGGCTCCCACCATGGTCATCCAGACCACCAGCGAGAGATCCCGGCCACGGGTTCGGGTCGACGCGAGATCGGTTGCGGCGAAGCGTGACTGCAGGCTCACCGCGGTCCCCGAGCCGACACCGGCCATGCCGACGAGAAACAACGCGAACCACCCGAGGTCGACCGCCGTGGCGGAGACCAGGGCGCCCGCCGCCGCGATCGCGAAACCGGTGGCCAGAGCGGGCCGACGCCCCGACCGCTGGGCCAGGCCGGCCAACGGCAGGCCCGCCGCGGCCGCACCGAGCGTCAGCACGGTGGTGGGCAGCCCGGCCAACGACTCGGTACCGGAGAGCCGCTCGCCGAGAATCGCACCGAGGGCCAGCGCGGCGCCCATTCCGAGACCGCCCAGCACCTGGGCCAGACACAGCAGCGCGACCGTGCGTCGCTGAATCCGTCGGATCGCGTCGTCGCCGAGGTCTCTCGGCGCGGCGGTCTGGGCCGGCGTCCGATCGGGAGAGGCGCGATTCGTCACCTGCACAGCGTCGCCCGAATCCGCCCGAGGCGCCAGTACCCATCGGCTCGATGCCGCAGCCCCCGCCGCCCGCCATCCCGGATCTCCGTTGGTGCTCCACGTCGGCGAAGGCGACGTCTCGACCGGTACGGGCCTCACGGCAGCGGCCGAACCGACATCGGATGTCGTTGTCGCCGCACGTCTATCGCAACAGCTACCGGAACGGTCAGTCCACCGCCAGGTCATATCCCAATTTCGCCACCATCACGACGACGACGGTGAGCAACACCCAGCGCACGAACCGGTTGCCACGACCGATCGCCATGTGCGCACCGAGTTGGGCACCCGCGATGTTGGCGACCGCCAGTCCGATGCCCAGCAGCCACAGGACGTTGCCCTGCCAGGCGAACACCGCCAGGGCACCCAGATTGGTGCCGGTGTTGATCACCTTCGCCATTGCCGAACTCTCCAGGAACCCGGTGCCCACCAGCGCGGTGAGGCTGATGATCAGAAACGTCCCGGTGCCGGGCCCCATCACCCCGTCGTAGAAGGCGATCACCACGCCGGCCAGGACGAGTCCACAGATCACCGACCACCGCGGCCGCTCCCGCGCGAGGCCCGATCCGAAACCCGGGTTGAGCGCCACGAACAACCCGACGGCGACCAATAGACACAGCACGATGGGGGTGAACAGCCCGGCAGGCAACCTACTGGCCGTATACGCGCCCAGCCCCGCGAAGAGGACGGCGCTGACGAAGACCGGAGCGAGTCGTCGAAAATCGACGGTGAGGCGTCGGGCATAGGCAAAGGCCGCCGACGACGTTCCGAAGACCGCGGCCAGCTTGTTGGTACCGAGCGCGGTCGCGGGCGCCAGACCGGGGTAGGCGATGAGCAGCGCCGGGATCAGCACCAGACCACCACCGCCGACGACGGCGTCGACCCACCCGGCCGCGGCGGCCGCCGCGATCAGGAGTGCGACGTCCACGTAGTGCTCAGGCGACCTCGACGATCAGCTCGACCTCGACGGGAGCTCCCATCGGCAACTCGGCGACACCGACCGCCGACCGGGCGTGCACTCCGGCATCGCCGAAGACCTCGCCCAGCAGGTCGGAGGCGCCGTTGATCACCGCGGGCTGACCCGTGAATCCGTGCGCCGACGCCACGAAACCCACAACCTTGACGACCCGCACGACCGCGTCGATCCCGACCAGCGCGTCGATCGCCGCCAGGGCGTTGAGCGCACACTGCCGCGCGGCGGCGTTCGCCTGTTCGGGGTCCACCACCCCCTCCGCGCCTTCATGGACCTTGCCTGCGACATCGAGTTTGCCGTCGACGATGGGAAGTTGGCCCGCGGTGTAGACGAGGTTCCCGGTGCGCACGGCCGGGGTGTAGCTGGCCACCGGCGTGACCACCGGCGGAAGCGTGATGCCGAGTTCGACGAGTCGCTGCGACCACGTGGTTGCCATACGGATCTATCCCTTCGGACGCTTCAGATAGGCGACGTGCTGCTCACCGGTCGGACCGGGCAGCACGCTCACCAACTCCCAGCCGTCGGCACCCCACTGATCGAGGATCTGCTTGGTGGCATGCGTCAGCAACGGCACCGTCACGTACTCCCACGCGGTCACTTCACTCATGGACCCACCCTAATGCCCGGCGTCGCCAATGCCCGCAGTGGGCATTGCCGGGTTCGCCCTAGTCGATATGGTGATGCAGTGGTGAACGAGACACCGCCCGTGGACTCCGGGCACGTCAACGAATGGCCCGACTCCGCCGGCCGCGCGCGCCTGCACTTCGTGTCCGGCAAGGGCGGCACCGGCAAGACCACCATCGCCGCGGCGTTGGCCCTGGCGCTGGCCGCCGACGGCAAAAAGGTACTGCTGGTGGAATGCGAAGGCCGGCAAGGGATCGCACAGCTCTTCGACGTCCCGCCACTGCCCCCGACGGACACGCGCATCGCGACGGCATCGGGTGGCGGAGAGGTCTCGGCGCTCGCACTGGACATCGAACACGCACTGCTCGAGTACCTCGACATGTTCTACAACCTGGGGTTCGCCGGGCGGGCCATGAAACGTATCGGGGCGATCGACTTCGTCACCACGGTCGCCCCCGGCCTGCGTGACGTGCTCATCACCGGCAAGATCAAGGAACGGATCATCCACACCGACAAGCAGGGCAAACGGATGTACGACGCCGTCGTCGTCGATGCCCCGCCCACGGGCCGGATCGGCAACTTCCTCGACGTCACCCAGGCGATGGCCGACCTCGCCAAGACCGGCCCCATCCGCAACCAGAGCGAGGGTGTGGTGAAGCTGCTGCACTCCGAGGACACCGTCGTGCACCTGGTGACACTCCTGGAGGCGATGCCGATCCAGGAAACCGTCGAGGCGGTCACCGAACTGCAGGCGAAGAACCTCACTGTCGGGACCCTGATCATCAACCGCGTCAATCCGACTCATCTCCCGCACGGCACCATCGACGAGATCGCCGAAGGACGCATCGACGCGCCGCGGGTCGTCGAACATCTGTCCGCGGCCGGCCTGCACCTCTCCGACGCCGACCTGTCCGGCCTGCTCACCGAGACCATCGAACACGCGACGCGGCTCCAGGCGCAGCAGGTGGCCAAGGCCCAGCTCGACGAGGTGGAGCTGCCGACCCTCGAGCTGCCGACGCTGGGCGACGGCATCGACCTCGGTTCGATCTACGAGCTGGCGAACCTCCTACAGAAGGCAGGTGCGTAGATGCCGCTCGACCTGAAGATGGCGACGGTGCTGACCGACCCGGCCACCCGCGTGGTGATCTGCTGCGGTGCCGGCGGCGTCGGCAAGACCACCACCGCCGCCGCCATGGCCCTGTACGCGGCCGAGCAGGGACGCACCGTCGCGGTGCTCACCATCGACCCGGCCCGACGGCTCGCCCAGTCCCTCGGGATGTCCGAGCTCACCAACGAACCGCAGCCGGTGGACGTGCCGGGCGCGAGCGGCAGCCTCGACGCGATGATGCTCGACATGCGGCGCACCTTCGACGAGATGGTCATCGAGTACTCATCGCCGGAGCGTGCCGCGGCGATCATGGAGAACTCCTTCTATCAGACGATGGCGTCGTCGTTCTCCGGCACGCAGGAGTACATGGCGATGGAGAAGCTCGGCAAACTGATCGAGCGCGACCACTGGGACCTGATCATCGTCGACACCCCGCCGTCCCGGAACGCGTTGGATTTCCTCGACGCCCCGCAGCGGCTCGGATCGTTCCTGTCGGGTCGGCTGATGAAGGTGCTGGTCGGCGGCGGGCGCGGGGTGGGGCGGATGGTGACGGGGGCGATGAGTCTGGCCATGCGCGGTGTCTCCACGATCATCGGCGGCGAGATGCTGCGGGACGTGGCGATGTTCGTCCAGTCCCTCGACTCGATGTTCGGCGGGTTCCAGGACCGCGCACTCAAGACCTACCAATTGCTCAAGCAGCCCGGCACCCAGTTCGCGGTGGTTGCCGCCGCCGAACCGGACGCGCTGCGTGAGGCGGCGTTCTTCGTCGATCGGTTGTCGGAGGAGCGCATGCCGCTCGCCGGGTTGATCCTCAATCGCACCCACCCCAACCTGACGTCGATCTCCGAGTCGTCGGCGAGGGCCGCGTTGGAGACGGTCGAGGACGACCTGACCCGCGGTGTGCTCGAGATCCATGCCGACCGGGCGGCGACCGGTAAGCGGGAGCTGCATCTCCTACAGCGGTTCACCGCCGCGCATCCCGCGGTTCCCATCGTCGGGGTTCCGTCGCTACCGTTCGAGGTCGCCGACATGGTGGCCCTGCGCGCCGTCGCGGAACAGATCACCAGCCGAGGCTGACGCAGCCGGGACCACCGGCCGGACCACGAAAATGGCCGACCCGGTTCGGGTCGGCCATCGGTGTCATCTGTTCATGTGTGCGCGGTTCACACCGCGTCGGCCTGGTGCCGACGTCGCTGGGCCTCGAAGAACTGCGCCCACGAGGTGACCTCCGGATGCTGTCGCAGCAATGCCCGCCGCTGCCGCTCGGTCATGCCTCCCCAGACGCCGAACTCGACCCTGTTGTCGAGGGCATCGGCACCGCATTCGAGCTGCACCGGGCAGTGCCGGCAGATCGTCGCGGCCTTTCGCTGAGCCGCCCCTCGGACGAACAGGTCGTCGGGGTTCGCTCCCCGGCACCGAGCTTGTGAGACCCACATCAATCGAGCATCGTCTCCGGTGGAAACTGCCGCCATCGCCATCCGCCGACCCCTGTCTGTCGTTGCGTCTCGCCGGTTCCGTCTCAACTCTTCGCGGTCCCGACGGTCCTGACCGGAATGCTCCCACCCGACTCCACTCGCGCCGGCCACACGCGTCCGCACCCTCAGTGCGCTTCACATCTGCCATCGAGTGTTAGGTGAGTCACATTCTGCACTCAATCTAAGGATCTGTGCATGACAGCGCAAGCCCTGCAGCAAAGAAAATGGCACCATCGTCCAAACAAGTCACATAACCCCAGCTCATCGCTGTTGTTGTTTGGTTGGCTAACCTCGCGACCTCCCCGAGACGCACGGTCAGACGATGTTTTGACCATCACACGTATCCTGTGCGTGTGCCGAACTCGAAGAAGCTGTGGCCGCTGGCCGGTGCGTGTCTGCTGGCCGGTGTCCTGGTCGCCGGATTGCTCTATCCCGTGGCGAGCGGTCTGGGCGTGGTGTCGAATCGGGCGGCCTCCGCGGTGGAGAACGTCTCGTCCGAATTGCTCAACGGCACTCTGCCCGAGGTCACCACCATGACCGACTCGGCCGGCAATCCCATCGCACTGCTCTTCGACCAGTACCGCTACCAGGTGGGCTACAACGACATCTCGCCGGACATGATCCGCGCGATCATCTCCATCGAGGACCGGCGCTTCCTCGAGCACGACGGCGTCGACTGGAAGGGCACCATCCGTGCGGCACTGAAGAACTCGTCGTCGGGCGAGGTGCAGCAGGGCGCATCGACCCTGGACCAGCAGTACATCAAGAACTATCAGCTCCTGGTCCTGGCACGGACCGAGGCGGATCGTCAGGCCGCGATCGAGACCACGCCGGCGCGCAAGCTGCGTGAGGTCCGGATGGCTCTCACGATGGAGCAGTCCCTGATCGATCAGGCGAAACGGGACAAGGGTCTCGACGACGCGGCCGCCAAGCAGGAGGCCAAGAAGCAGATCGTCACCCGCTACCTGAACGTGGTCCCGTTCGGCAACAACTCCTACGGCATCGAGGCCGCCGCACAGACGTACTTCGGCCGGCACGCCAAAGACCTCAACCTCGAGCAGTCGGCGCTGCTCGCGGGCCTGGTCCAGTCGAGCTCGGCACTCGATCCCTACACCAATCCCGAAGCGGCGATGAACCGGCGGAACACGGTCCTCGACACCATGATCGAGAACTTCCCGGCCCGCCGTGACGAGATCATCGCCGCCAAGGCCAAGCCTCTGGGCGTGTTGCCGCAGCCCGAACTCCCGACGCAGGGCTGTATCGCCGCGCGCAACAACGGCTTCTTCTGCGACTACGCCTTGCAGTTCCTGGCCGAGAACGGGATGTCGAGGGACTCGGTGATGCGCGGCGGATACATCATCCGCACCACCATGGACCCCGACGTCCAGCGGTCGACCATCCGTGCGGTCCAGGCGCAGGCCGATCCGCGGGCGGACGGCGTCGCCGACGTGATGAGCGCCATCCGGCCGGGCACGAAGTCGCACGACATCCTCGCCATGGCGTCCAGCCGTATCTACGGACTCAACCAGAAGGCCGACCAGACGGTGCAGCCCCAGCCGTTCTCGATGGTCGGCGACGGCGCCGGTTCGGTGTTCAAGATCTTCACCACCGCTGCTGCCATGGAGAAGGGACTCGGCGTCGCGTCGAACATCCCGGTTCCCGGGTTCATCGCGGTCGAGGGCATGGGTAACAGCAGTGGGAACGGCTGCCCGGAGAACGCGTATTGCGTCAAGAACGACGGCAAGTACCCCGCGTCGATGTCGGTGACCCAGGCACTCGCGCAGTCGCCCAACACCGCTTTCGTGAAACTGCTGCAGCAGGTGGGTGTGAAACCGGCCGTGGACATGGCCGTCCGGCTCGGGCTGCGGTCCTACACCGTGCCGGGGTCATCGGGCTACGGCGACAAGAGCATGGCCCAGTACGTCAAGGACGGCAACTTCGGTTCGTTCACCCTCGGCCCGCTGCCGATCAACGGCCTGGAGCTGTCGAACGTGGCCGCCACACTGGCCTCCGGCGGCACCTGGTGCCCGCCGAACCCGATCGCCTCGATCAGCCGCATCAAGCGGGATCAGTACGGCAATCCGGTGATGGACCCGAACGGGCAGCCTGCGCTGACCGCGGTCCCGTTCAACGCGCCGGGGTGTGAGCAGGTCGTCGAGAAGGGTCTGGCCAACACACTGGCCAACGCGCTGAGCCAGGACGACAAGGGCGGCGGCACCTCGGCCGGCGCTGCCGGGTCGCAGGGATGGACGTTGCCGGTGTCGGGCAAGACCGGCACCACCGAGGCCCACCGGTCGTCGGCGTTCCTGGGATTCACCAACGACATCGCCGGCTCCGCGTACGTCTACAACGACGGCCCCAACCCGACCGGCATCTGCAGCAGCCCGCTGCGTCAGTGCTACGACGGCAATCTCTACGGCGGTATGGAACCCGCCCGCACGTGGTATCAGGCGATCAAGCCGGTGGCCACCAAGTTCGGGCCGGTGCGACTGCCGCCGACCGATCCCCGCTACATGCGGGGCAGTGACCGCGGGCGCATCCCGAACGTCAGCGGCCTCACCGCGAGCGCGGCGACGTCCCGCCTGCAGGGCGCCGGATTCAAGGTGAACCAGCTCGACGTCGACAGCAATCGACCGCAGGGCACCGTGGTGTTCACCGCACCGTCGGATTCGGCGATGCCCGGCAGCCTGATCACCATCTACGTCAGCAACGGCCGTCGCTCCGACAACGACTCGCCGGGTCCGACGGAGACCACCGTGCAGGTACCCGGGGTGGGACCGGTCGTGATCCAGCTGCCGGGCTGATCGGGCGCGTCCGGCGGATCCCGGCCGTCGGGAAAACCCCGGGGCATCAGGGGCCCAGGTCTGCGTATCCTGGATGAATGCTCCACCTCGACAACGCCCTCACCCGCCGCGCCGCGGCCGCGCCGGTCGTCGGCGGGCTGGCCGGTTTGGCCGCCGCCGGACTGTTCTACTCGACGGTGATCGAACGCAATGCGTTCACGTTGCGACACAACACGCTCGCCGTCCTCGAGCCCGGTGCCGCCCCGCTGCGTGTGCTGCACATCAGTGACCTGCACATGACCCCCCATCAGCGGCTCAAGCAGGCGTGGGTTTCCGAGCTCGAGGCGCTCGAACCAGACATCGTGATCAACACCGGCGACAATCTCGCCCATCCGCAGGCCGTGCCGTCGGTCATCCAGTCGCTCGGGGGGTTGCTGTCACGGCCGGGGCTGTTCGTGTTCGGCTCCAACGACTACTTCGGACCGCGACCGAAGAATCCGTTCCAGTACTTCAACACCGACCACACGCGGACCTTCGGGGATCCGCTGCCCTGGCAGGATCTGCGCGCCGCGTTCACCGAACGCGGCTGGCTCGACGCCACGCACACGGTTCGTGAGCTCGAGGTCGGCGGCGTCCGGGTGGTCGCCGCGGGCGTCGACGACCCGCACATCGAGCGCGACCGCTACGAGACCATTGCCGGGCGGCCCAACCCGCTCGCGCACCTCCGCCTGGGTCTGACCCACTCGCCGGAACCGCGCGTGCTCGACCGTTTCGCCGAGGACGGCTACGACCTGGTGATGGCCGGGCACACCCACGGCGGCCAGCTCTGCCTGCCGTTCATCGGCGCGCTGGTCACCAACTGCGCCATCGACCGCTCCCGGGTCAAGGGTGTGTCCAATTGGGGATCGACGATGAAGCTGCACGTCAGCGCCGGGCTGGGCACCTCGCCGTACGCACCGGCCCGCTTCTGCTGTCGGCCCGAGGCCAGTCTGCTCACCCTGACCCCGGTCTCGCACGGCGACGCCGACGTCGCCGAGGACCACTCGTTGCCGCAGTTGGCGACCGAGATCAGCTGACGACGACGGGTTCGCCGCGCAACGAGCGATGCGTCACCACCGATCCCTGAGCAGCCTCGCGCGCAACGAGCGATGCGTCACCACCCGATCCCTGAGGAGCCTCGCGAGGAACGAGCGATGCGTCACCACCGATCCCTGAGGAGCCTCGCGAGGAACGAGCGATGCGTCACGAAGGGCCCTTCGTGACGCTCGGCTAGCGCCTCACTCCTCAGGGACCGGCGGTAAGACTCGCTCCTCGGCCCCCGATCCCTGCGCAACAAGCGAAGCGTCACCACCGATCCCTGAGGAGCCTCGCGAGGAACGAGCGAAGCGTCACCACCGATCCCTGAGGAGCCTCGCGAGGAACGAGCGATGCGTCACGAAGGGCCCTTCGTGACGGTCCTCCGCTAGCGCTCCGGACCTCCTCAGGGACCGAAGTGGCGACGCATCCTCCGCCAGCGCTCCGGACCTCCTCAGGGACCGACGTGGCGACGCATCCTCCGCCAGCGCTCCGGACCTCCTCAGTGGTGACGGTCCTCCGCAGGGAACCGGTGGTCGACGCCCACTACCATCGACCTCGTGACCGTTTTCGATGATGTCCGCGTGCTCGCCTTCGACACGTTCGGGACGGTCACCGACTGGCTCACCGGCATCTCCGGTTCCGTTCGCGACGTCGGCCTCGATGTCGACGCCGAGGAATTCGCCCGCGAGTGGCGGCGGCGGTACGGCCCCATCCTGGCCCGCGTCGAGTCGGGCGAGCTCCCCTGGCGCCGCCTCGACGACCTGCAGACCGAGACGCTGCACGAGGTGGCCGACACCTTCGGCGTCTCCCTCACCGCCGAACAGGCCGCAATCCTCGTGCATGCCTGGCGGACGATCCCCGGCTGGCCCGACGCCGCGCCCGGTATCCGACAACTCAAGCGGCACTTCATCGTCTGCGCCCTGAGCAACGGCACGGTGGCCCTGCTGACCGACATGGCCAAGCACAACGGGTTCGAATGGGACGTCATCGGCGGTTCCGATCTCTGGCGGCATTACAAACCCGCACGCGAAACCTATTGCGGTCTGGCCGATCTGCTCGAGGTCGAACCCGGTCGGGTGATGATGGTCGCCACTCATCAGTCCGATCTCGACGCGGCCCGATCATTCGGCCTGCGAACGGCTTTCGTCGAACGTCCGACGGAGTGGGGCCCAGAACCGAAGAACGACAACGGCTCTGCGCAGAACGACGTCCACGCGACCGATCTGCTCGATCTGGCCCGGAAACTCGGCTGCTGACTCAGCCCAGCGTCAGTTCGAGGTAGGGCACCTCATCGATCGACAGTCCGGTCGATTCCTCCACCACCCCGGACAATTCGGCGTACGCCCGCGGGTGGTCGGCGCGGTATCTGGCGACGACATCGGCTGTGTCGTCGGCGCCGAGCACCCGTGCCGTCGCCGGACTGCTCGACACCCGGCCGATCGACACCCGACAGTGCGGATCCGCTTGCAGGTTCTTGAACCATTGTGAGCGGGTGCCGAAACCGGACGCGATGATGATCCGGTCCGGCACCGGCCGATCGACGGCCTCGAGGACGACGTAGCGGCGTTCACCGGACTTCCGCCCGGTGTGTTCGAGCATCAGCACGCGGCCACCCAACAAGAAACCGAGCCGTGCGCGGTACAGCAGGATCGGCGCCCGCACGAACCATCGAGTCTGGAGCATTCGCGACGCTAAAGACACTGCGTATCACCACTTTCAGGTGTCGCCATGGTTTCGATTAGATGACATCATTCACTCTAGACCACCGCAGTCACGCGCCACAGTGGATGCTGTTGAGGTCCAACTCTTCACGCGCGGCGGGGACGCGATCGCGGCGGCCCGCTCTCGAAAGAAATGAGCGACATGACCACCCACCACGACGACCACCGCGTACAACAGGGCTTCGCCGCCTTCGGGACGATCGGTGCCGCCGTCCTGCTGCTCACCGGCGGCATCATCGGACTCCTGCAGGGCATCTCGGCGGTCGCCAACGACGACCTCTTCGTCGTTGGCGTGCAGTACGTCTACAAGTTGGACCTGACCGCCTGGGGTTGGATCCACATCATCGTGTCGATCCTGGCGATCATCGTCGCGCTGGGTATGTTCACCGGCGCCGCCTGGGCGCGGGTGTCGGCGATCATCATCGCGTCACTGTCGATCATCCTCAACTTCCTGTGGCTCCCGTACTACCCGTGGTGGTCGGTGCTCGTCATCGCGATCGACCTGGTGATCATCTGGGCGGTCGCCACCTGGAGGGCCGCCTGAGTTCGCACGCCGGATCCATGGCGGCAGTCTGCGCCGCCTACGGATCGGTGCGCCACCGCCTCAGCGGCGCCGCAACGTATGTGCCGGGCTCACGCCGTAGCGTCGACGGTATGCCGCGGCGAATCGGCTGGGATTGCTGAAGCCCCATCGCGCGGCGGTGTCGGCGACGGTGACATCGCCGCGGGTGAGATCGTTGTGCGCGCGGTCGAGGCGGATGTCGGCGAGCGCACGCGTTGGTGTGGTCTCGACGAACTCCGCGAACGTCTCTTGCAGACGACGAACGCTGGTGCCGGCCAGCGCGGCCATGTCGGCCAGCGACCAGGGGCGGGCGGGATCGTCGTTGAACCCGTCGAGCACGCGTTTCACGATCCCGGGCCGCGGCCGGCCGTCGCCGTCCGCCGACTCGGGTGTCGCGGCGAGCAGAAATGCGGTGGCGACGGCACTCGCCAGTTGTGGACCGATCAGTGGATTGGCCAGGAGGTCGACCGGCTCTCGCGCCTGCGCCGACAGCGCCTTGACCAGCGCGAGCCATGAAGCACCCTCGTCGCTTGCCACGTCGAGTTGCTCGGGCAACGCCAGTCGGCGACGAATCGGCGCCAGGTGGATTCGATCGGCTTCCCGTTCGAGATGCTCGGCGTCGAACTTCACGCCGATGACGTGGCAGTCGGCCGTCCAGTTCGTGATCACCGACGGCCGGTCAGCGGTGAAGATCGTGCCCCGCCCTGCCCTCGAGATGATCTCTCCACCGCCGGATCGAGAATGCAGCCGGCCTGACATCGGGATGTTCACTTCGTAGGCACCGGGATAGTCGCAGGCGATCGACACCGCCGCACCCCAATTGAGACGACCGATGGTGACCCCGCCCAGTTCGACGGTCCGCATGCTCAGGTTCACGTCGTCGTGGTCGTCGAGAGCGCGGAGCTCATGCGGGAAGTACACATCGGCGACCGCTCGATGTGCCGTGTCCCAATCTCGTGTTCCCACGAGTTCCGTCGACCTGGTCATGCTTTCTGTGTTCTACCGCATGGACACTCCGTGAAGCGACCCAGCTCACACATTGATCGCGCAATCGGTACCGGCGCCGCGCGATCGGTATCGATCACGATCGCTCGGCGCCCTAGCGTCTGTCGACATCCGCATCAGCCGAGTGAGGAGCGACGCATGACCGCCACGATTTCCTGGATCGACGACATCACCATGACCGAGCTGGAACGCAACCCGTACCCCGTCTACGAACGTCTGCGTGCGGAGGCGCCGCTGGCCTACGTCCCGGTCCTCGGGTCCTACGTCGCCAGCACCGCCGAGATCTGCCGCGAGATCGCCACCAGCGCCGACTTCGAGGCGATCATCACCAAGGCGGGCGGCCGGACCTTCGGACATCCGGCGGTCATCGGGGTCAACGGGCCGATTCACGACGACCTGCGGTCGATGGTCGATCCGGCACTGCAACCGCAGGAGGTGGATCGCTGGATCGACGATCTCGTGCGGCCGATCGCGCGGCGCTATCTCGAGACGTTCGAGGACGACGGCACCGCCGAACTCGTCGCCCAGTACTGCGAACCCGTTTCGGTGCGGGCACTCGGCGATCTCCTCGGCCTGCAGTCGGTGAGTTCGGACCAGCTGCGCGACTGGTTCCACAAGCTCTCGCGTTCGTTCACCAACGCCGGGGTCGACGAGAACGGCGAGTTCACCAACCCCGAGGGGTTCCGCGAAGGAGACGCCGCCAAGGCGGAGATCCGGGCGATCGTCGACCCGTTGATCGACAACTGGATCGACAACCCCGACGACAGTGCGATCAGCCACTGGCTGCACGACGGCATGCCGGACGGGCAGACGCGCGAACGCGACTACATCTATCCGACCTTGTTCGTCTACCTGCTCGGTGCGATGCAGGAACCCGGCCACGCCATGGCATCGACGCTGGTGGGACTGTTCAGCCGACCCGAACAGATGGAGCAGGTCGTCGACGAACCTGCCCTCATCCCGCGCGCCATCTCCGAAGGCATGCGCTGGACCTCGCCGATCTGGTCGGCGACGGCGCGGATCAGCACCACCGATGTCGAGGTCGCCGGTGTCTCCCTGCCCGAGGGCTCGGTGGTGTTGATGTCATACGGCTCGGCGAACCACGATCACACGCTGTACGAGGCGCCCTCCGAGTACGACCTGACCCGTCCTCCCCTGCCGCACCTGGCGTTCGGCGCCGGCAATCACGCGTGCGCGGGAATCTACTTCGCGAACCACGTGTGCCGGATCGGGCTGGAAGAGCTCTTCGACTCGATCCCGAACCTCGAACGCGACACGAGCACCGACGTCGAGTTCTGGGGCTGGGGATTCCGCGGACCGACCTCGCTGCCGGTCACCTGGGAGGTGTGACGATGACACCGTCGTACTCGGTGCAGATCAGCGGCTCCGATCCACGCACCGTCGACTGCTCAGACGGCCAGCGCCTGCTCGACGCCTTCCTCCGCAACGGCGTCTACCTGCCGAACTCGTGCAATCAGGGCACCTGCGGGACCTGCAAGGTCAAGCTGACCTGTGGCACCGTCGATCAACCGGAGGTGCCCGAGACCGTCCTCGGTGCCGACGACCAGGCGGCCGGCTACATCCTCGCCTGCCAGTCGTCTCCGACGTCGGATGCCCAGATCGAGCTTCCCCTCGACACGGCCGCGGGCCCGCGACATCTGCTGCGGGACCTGGTCGGGACCGTCCGGGAGATCCGGCCGCTCGCGACCGACACCGTGCAGATCGAGGTCGGTCTCGACGAGCCATTGGAGTTCTCGGCCGGTCAGTACATGGAGATCGCGATTCCGGGAACCGGGGAGGTCCGGCAGTATTCGATGGCCAACCCGCCACGTCGAGCCGACCGATTGGAGTTCCACGTGCGTCGTGTTCCCGACGGTGTCGCGACCGACCGGTGGATCTTCGACTCCCTGGCCGGCGGCCATCGCATCGACCTGCGCGGACCCTGGGGCGATTTCGTCCACGACGGCGACGACGGTCCGATGATCCTGCTCGGCGGAGGCACCGGATCGGCGCCGTTGAAATCGATTGCACGACACGCGCTCGAACTCGACCCGCACCGCGAGATCCACCTGTATCACGGGGTCCGTCGGCGGTCCGACCTCTACGATGTCGACTTCTGGGAATCACTCGCCGCGCGTCATACCGGCGTGCGCTACATCCCGTGTCTGAGCCGTGAGGACGGGTACGGTCGCCACGGCTATGTGGGTGACGCGCTGCTCGACGACTTCGACAGTCTGCGCGGTTACTCGGCGTACCTCTGCGGACCGCCCGCCATGGTCGACGCCGGCGTGAAGGCCTGCAAGCGCCGTCGGATGCCCGGCCGCAACATCCACCGGGAGAAGTACACCCCCGCGGTCAGCGGCGAGCCCGTCCCCGCCTGAGCGTCCCCGCGTTCCACTCTTCCCCCGGATACGAGGAGGCCCTGACCTGCGATGCAGGTCAGGGCCTCTACTGCTTCTCAACCAAAGCGTCGGGGTGGCGGGATTCGAACCCACGACCTCTTCGTCCCGAACGAAGCGCGCTACCAAGCTGCGCCACACCCCGTGTGTAGCCTGCGATAGCTTACCCCCACGCACACGCCAGGACTAAATCGGCAGCTCAGAGGGCATTCTAGGGCGCTCGTGCGCAGATCACCCACCTGATCACGTTACGGTCAGTGCGCCCAATATTGACCTTTCGTCCACGTCTGGCAATTAGAGTTCTCGGTACGCTCGTCCCGCTTCACAACCGTTCAGTATCGAAGTCGCTGTACCGAAGTCGCTGTACCGAACCTTCTGTATCGAAAGCTTGTCGAATCGCGTCGAAAGGACACAGTCATGAGCACACCCAACAGGGATGCCGATTACGGAGCGAAGGAAGGTTTCGCCTTCGGCATCTCGATCGTCGCGGCGGCATTGTTGTTCGTCGCCGGGTTGGTGGCGGTGTTCCAGGGCATCTCCGCGCTGGCCAAGGATGATCTCCTCGTCGTCGGCCCGCAGTACATCTACCAGTTCAACCTCACGTCCTGGGGCTGGATCCACCTGATCATCGGCATCCTGGCCATCATCGTGTCCGGCGGCCTCGCGGTCGGCCAGGATTGGGCCCGTATCTCGGCGATCATCATCGCCTCGATCTCGATCATCGCCCAGTTCCTCTGGCTGCCCTACTACCCGCTGTGGGCGATCCTGATCATCGCGCTCGATCTCGTCGTGATCTGGGCGGTCGCGACCTGGAAGCCGTCCGAAGTGGCCTGACCGCGACGCCCTCTGACCGCGACGCCCTCTGACCGTCTCGCCGAGCCCACGTCCGCCGATCCCTGAGGAGCCTCCGAGCCTGCGAGGATGCGTCACGAAGGGCCCTTCGAGACGCTCGCGGGCTCGCTCCTCAGGGCGGCGCCTCGCTACGCTCCTCAGAGACCAGGTGTGGTCACGTCGATGCCAGGGACCCCGACACCCCCTGACCCGACGACCCATCCGCATCTCGGGCGGTTCCGAATCTCTGGTACAAACCAGCACACGAACGGAGCCGCCCGAGATGCGACTGACCCGCACGATCCGACCCCTGTTCACCCTCCTCGCGACGATCCTGCTCGCGATGGCAGCCCTCGTCGCCACGGCCGGCCCCTCGTCGGCCGCGCCGCTGCAACCCATCCCGAAGCTCGACACCGAGCGCTATCTCGGCTCGTGGTGGCAGCTGGCGGCGATTCCCGCGTTCTTCAATCTGAACTGCGCCAAGGACACCAAGGCCACCTACACAACGATCGACGCGACAACCATCGGCGTGGAGAACACCTGCACCACCTTCACCGGGCAGACGAACCGGGTCAAGGGGCAAGCAAAGGTCGTCGACCCGGTCACCAAGGCCCAACTGTCGGTGAGCTTCCCGCAGGTTCCGGTCAGCATCGACCCCGGCAATGCACCCAACTACATCGTCACCTGGGTCGCCGACGGCGCGACCCCGACCGACCCCTACCGGTTCGCCCTGGTCGGCGACCCGACCCGGCTGTCCGGTTACCTGCTGTCCCGCGACAAAGTCGTCTCGACGGCCACTCTGCGGATGCTGCGCGGTCAGATCGAGAAGGCCGGATTCAACTCCTGCACCTTCCTGGTGACTCCCACGACGGGTGGCCGCACCGACTACTCGCCACTCTGCACGGTCTGACCAGCTAGTTCGTCCCCCGGGTTTTCGATCGTCCGCCCAAAGTGTCTGGGGGACGTGCGAACACCCGGGGGGAGAACTCGGCCGGGGACGGATGTCAGCGAGGTACGAACATCAGCGCCGGGCAGCCTGGCGGGCGTACTCGCGCAGGAACGTCGCCTCGACGATCGCCATGTTCTCGATCTCGCTCGGATCGACGCTCTCGTTGGGCGCGTGGATGAGGCAGGACGGCTCCTCGACGCCGAGCAACATGATCTCGGCGTCCGGATAGGTCTCGGCGAACACGTTGCACAGCGGGATCGAGCCACCCTGGCCCATCAACAGGACATCGGTGCCGTAGGTCCGCTCCATCGCGTCGACCATCGTGTCGTAGCCGGGCCCCGACGTCGTGCCGGTGAACGGCGCACCGTCGGCCTCCCGCTCGAACGACACCTTCACGTGCCACGGCGCCACGGCGGCGAGGTGCTCGATCAGCGCGTCCTGGGCGTGCTTGGCGTCCATGCCGGGCGGGACACGCAGGTTGACCCGGGCCCGGGCTCTGGGCTGAATGGCCGCCGACGAACCGACGACCGGAGGGCAGTCGATGCCGAGAACCGTGGCGGCCGGACGCGCCCACACCATGTCCGCGATCGTGCCCGACCCGATCACATCGACCCCGTCGAGCAGGCTCGCGTCCTTACGGAACGCGTCGATCGGGTAGTCGACTCCCGGCCAGGTGGCCGAGGCGTCGAGGCCGGTGACCGTGGTGTTGCCGTGCGCGTCGCGTAGCGAGGCCAGCATCGCGATGAGCGCCGCCAGCGCGTCCGGCGCGGCACCGCCAAACATGCCGGAATGCATTGCCGATGAGAGAGATTCGACGGTGACGACGATGTTGGCGATTCCCCGCAGACTCGCGGTCAGGCTGGGGCGCCCCACCGAGAAGTTGCCCGAGTCGCAGACCAGGATGGCGTCGGCGCGCAGGAGATCGGGATTCTTCGGGACGAAGTCCTCCATGCCTCCGGTCCCCTGCTCCTCCGACCCCTCGCCGACGATCTTGATGTTGACGGGGATGTCGCCGCCGAGAGCACGCAGTGCGGCGAGGTGCACGGCGATGTTGCCCTTGCAGTCGGCGGCGCCGCGACCGTACCACCGGCCGTTGCGCTCGGTGAGTTCCCACACCGGCGATTCCCATTCGTCGTCGCCGAGCGGTGGCTGGACGTCGTGGTGGAAGTACAGCAGGACGGTGGGTGCGTCCTCGGGGCCGGCCAGACTCCCGGTCACCGCCTTGCTGCCGTCGGCGGTCACATGCGAGGCGACATCGTCGAATCCCAGCGACCCGAAGGTCTCCTGCAACCAGTCGACCATGCGGTCGCAGTCCTCGGGCGGTGTACCGGTCGGGTCGTACACGGAGCGGAACGCCACCATCTCGGCGAGCTCCGACTGCGCTTGGGGCATCAGTCCTCGCACCCGTTCGCGTAGCTGGTCGTCGGTCATGAAACTCCCTCCGCCTGAATCCGATCAGGCCAGTTCGTGAACCTTCAGCTGCCCATCCTCGATCGCCGCCAACATACCCGCATGGTCGCCCTCGTTCAGCTCGGCGTAGGCCACCGAGAACTCCGCGATCGCCTTGGAGAAACCCTTGCCTGCGGAGAGGTAGTCGGCGATGGCGAACCGGCTCGAGGTCCGGGCGTGCGCCTGGGCGAGCGCCCGACCACACAGGCGCGCATAGAGTTTCATCTCATTGGCGTTCAACGCCTCGATGACCACCGACCCTTTGCCGTCACGAAGCTGACGTGCGTAGAGATCACGACGTTCGCCGTTCTCGTCGAGCCCCGATGTCCACCCGAGGAACAGGTCGCTGGCCGCCTGCAGCAGCCGTTGGCCTTCGACGACCCGTTGCCCCTGGTTCGGGAACACGCTCGCCGGTACATACTCCTCGAGCACCGAACGTTGCGCTTCCTTGAGCTGGAGGAACAGCGGGTCACCGGAGTGCTTGCCGCGCATCAGCACGATCCACGCCCGCATCCCGACACTGCCGACCCCGACCACCTTGCGCGCGACATCGACGACCTCGAACTGGTCGAACAGCGCGCGGATGTAATCCGGCAACATCTCGCGGTACTCGGTGATCCTCTGGGTGATGCGATCCTGGATCTCGTCCGCGCGATTGTCCGGGAAGAGTTCATGCAGCGGCACCAGCAGCGGCGGATCGCTGCGAATGCTGATGTTGCCATCGGAGTCGGTCACGCAGAGCTTGCTCACGGCCTGTGCACTGTTGCGGTGATGGGCCTTCTTCAGGCCTTTGCGGGCGCGCTCGGTGGCCGAGGTGTCGAGCACTGATCCTGCGACCTGGAGCATCTCGTCGGCGTCGATGCGTGAATACCAGCAGTCCATCGTGCTCTGCTGGACACTCGTCGCCATCCATTTCCGATAGGACTTCGCGACTTCACGAGCGTGGTCCCAGGTGGCCTTCGCATCGAAACCGTTGCCCCGGCCGGCCACGACGATGCTGGCCGCCAGGCGCTTCACGTCCCATTCGAACGGTCCCGGACTGGTCTCGTCGAAGTCGTTGATGTCGAAGATCATTCGACGTTCCGGCGTGTTGAAGACGCCGAAGTTGCTCAGATGCGCGTCACCGCACAGCTGTGTCATGACGTCCGAACTCGGTGTCGCGGCCAGATCCGCCGCCATCACCGCGGCCGCACCACGGTAGAAGGTGAACGGCGTGGCTGCCATGCGCGCGTTGCGGACCGGCACCAGTTCGGGCACCCGCGACACCGCCTGCGCCATCAGGATCGACACGGGATCCTTGCGGGCCGACTTGTCCGGACACATCGCCAGCTCGCTGAATGTCGCCGACATCGGTGCCTCCTATTGGTACGAGACGAACCAGGGTGTCGGTCGTACCTGCATGGTGCGGGCCGGCGGGAACGTCGGATGGTCTTCGGTGTAGAAATTCTTCCACCCCAGCCACACATTCGGAGGCAGATCGGTGATCAAACGCCGCCAGGTGCCCATTTTGGTCGGCGGATCACCGTGGCCATCGGCGTGGATCACCGTCTGCAGTTCGGGCCGCGACGTCACGATACGTCCGCGGTCTTCCAACATGCCGCTGTCGAACTCGTGCAGGACCAGCAGTTTCTGCGGCAGGCCGCGCGCCCGGACCAGCCCGGCCAACCAGTCCGACGTCCGGTTCACCTCGTCGGCCGACACCGATCCGATCTGGGTCAAATGCACCTGATTCGGCTTGAGCCGCCACTCCGCGTCGAGCGCGAGACCGACGTTGGGTTCGGCGAGCAGATCCGCATACCGCTTCGCCTGGGTCAGGAAGTCGGTGCGGCCGGGCTGCAGGTCGAGCGTCACGTAGATGCCTGCGGCGCGCGCGGCGCGGACCCAGGGCCGCAGCTGGGCCGGGTCGATCATGCTGGAATACGAGTTGTCGGGGCCCGGTTCGGACGAGGCCACCGTGGCGATGATCTCGAAGGCCGGTACCACCGGTGCCGCGCTGTACGGCTGGTATTGCGCGGCCATCGTCCGCACCCGACGAATCGATGCGCCGAGATCCTGGGCGCCGAGCGGGCCGAGCGACGGAGCTCCGGGCGACCCGTACAGAGCCACCAGGCGACGTCCGGGAAACACCACCTGCCCGCCGCCGGGGAGCTCGGCCTCGGTCCGCGCGGCATGGACGCGATCAGAGAACTCACGGCTGTCGCCGAACCCCGCACCGAAGGCGCGGACGCCCGCGTCGGGATGCTCACGCAGCGCACGCACCGACTCGCCGGTGGAGCGGGGATCGGCCACGGGAACGCGGACGACGCGAGCACCCGCCGCCTGCGCGGTGGCCTCGGCATCGGGTCCGGCGTCGGCGGCGAGGTAGGCCAGCGTGGCATCCCGCGTCGCGACGCGCCTTCCCGACAACTCGTGCAGGTCGGTGGACATCGGCGCCGCCGTCACGGCGCCGACCTGGGTGGGGTCACCGGCGACGACGACCTTCTTCGTCCCGAGCCGACGCAACTCGCCGGCGACCGCGGCACGACTGGAGTCGGTGACGGCGAAGACGGGTACCTGATGGGCGTCGGCGACCTGCCGGATGGGCGTCCAGTCCGCCGCGCCGACCGACGGGGCGACCACGATCGCCTCGTCGGACCGCTCGAAAAGTGCTCGGCTGACCGAGACCCCGTCCGCCGGCGCCGGGTCGGCGATCACCCCGGTCGAGTTCTGCGGGAGTGACACGGAGTCAACCGGATCCGAGGTCGTGAACATCGTCGATGCGATGGTGAACGCGGCGATCAGAACGACAGCGAACGCCACCGCCCATCCGCGGAAACGCGACATCCGGATCGATTACCCCCTGCAGTGACCGTCGAGAACTTCTGGCGCTCCCTGGGCGCCGATGCCCCAACGTAACAGGCAATCCGCATGGCGCAACGTCACCGCCGATCCGGGGAGGTCACGCGCAGTCGCGCCGCCGGAATTGCAGCGCGAACAGTTCCTCGGAGACGCGGTCCGAGTCCGGACCGAAACCGAACGGCACCCGCGAGATATGTGCGGTCTGCCGGTCGGACCGGTAGACGATCAGCGCCGCCGGAGCGATGACGACGATGAGGATGGTGAGCAGCAGGATGGTGTTCATGACTGAAATTATGTTCCCGACAAAATCCGGCCAACAGTGGCTCGAATGACAATGTTCGCAAATTTTCTGCCATACTGGGTGAGTGCTCAGAAAAGTGGCCGCACTCCTCTATGAACCTGTGGCCTTGTTCGAATTCGGCGTGGTCAACGAGGTGTTCGGCCTCGACCGGACCGACGATGGTGTGCCGCCGTTCGAGTTCCTCATCGGGTCCCCCGATCCCGGAGTTCCCCTGAACATCGGCCACGGAGCATTCGTCGTCCCGCCACACTCGCTGTCCGACTGTGTCGACGCAGATCTGGTCGCGATCCCCGGCGGCAGCACCGAGCCGAACTTTCCCCCGGAAGTCCTCGACACGCTGCGCGCCGTCGTCGACAACGGTGGCCGGGTGCTCACCGTCTGCTCGGGGGCGTTCGCCGCGGCGGCCGCCGGATTGCTCGACGGTCGCCGCTGCACCACCCATTGGCGGTACGGCAAGAAGCTGGCGCAGATGTATCCCGAGGCGATCGTGAACACCGACGTCTTGTTCGTCGACGACGGCCCGATCACCACCAGCGCGGGAACCGCGGCAGGAATCGACGCGTGCCTCCACCTCGTGCGCGAGGAGTACGGACCCGAGGTGGCCAATCGGATCGCTCGGCGCATGGTGGTCCCGCCGCACCGCGACGGCGGCCAGCGGCAGTTCGTCGAGGCACCGGTGCCCGCGTGTGAGTCCGACGGTTTCGCCGCCATGCTCGAATGGATCGTCGAACACCTCGATCAGGACATCTCCGTCGATGACCTGGCCGAACGGATGCACATGTCGACGCGGACGTTCGCGCGCCGGTTCGTCGACGAGGTCGGGGTCTCCCCGCACAAGTGGCTCACCGAGCAGCGTGTGCTGCATGCCCGCCGGCTGCTGGAGTCCACCGCACTCCCCGTCGACGACGTGGCCGGACAGGTGGGCTTCGCCTCGTCGACCCTCTTGCGCCATCACTTCAACGCGGCCGTCGGAGTCACCCCGACCGTGTACCGGCGCCGCTTCGCGCGCTGAGTCAGCAGTCGCTCAGCAGGAGCAGCCGGTCCTCACCCGATCCCTGAGGAGCCTCCGAGCATCCCATCACGGTCCCTGAGGAGCCTCCGAGCCTGCGAGGATGCGTCACGAAGGGCCCCCGAGGAGCCTCCGAGCATCCCACCCGATCCCTGAGGAGCCTCCGAGCATCCCATCACGATCCCTGAGGAGCCTCCGAGCCTGCGAGGATGCGTCACGAAGGGCCCTTCGTGACGCATCGCTCGTTCCTCGCAAGGCTCCTCAGGGACCGCGTGGGATCGCATCGCTCGTCCCTCGCAAGGCTCCTCAGGGACCGCGTGGGATCGCATCGCTCGTCCCTCGCGAGGCACCTCAGGGACCGCGTGGGAATGCTCGCGAACTCGGCGGGCGCGCTGGCGACGAAGGCTCAGCTGTCGGCGTAGGACTCGGCGAAGGACACGCGCGGGGTGGTCGCGGTGTGGAACAGCGCCAGACCGGTGAATGTCAGCGTCGCTGCGCCGAAGACCACCGACACGACGATCGCCGCGATGTACACGACGGTGTGGAGCAGCCCGTCGCCCGACGACGTCGCGAGCGCGGCAGTGACTGCGAGGACCGTTCCGAGTAGCGCCCACACGGCACTCCGGACGCGTGGTCCCACCACCGATGCGTAGAACAGCCGCTGATAGATCGCGAGCTCGAACTCGTCGACGGACGCGAGCCGGACGTCGTCTGTGCCGGCGAGTTCGCGCAGTTCACGGGCCAGTGCCACATCCCGCTGCAAGGTCGACGTCTCGCGCTCGCGGTATCGCACGAAGGCGATGACACCGATGGCCGCCGCGAGTAGCCCCAGACCGACAACTGCTCCCCAACTGTCCACGCTGACACGCTACATGCGGCCCGGAGCCCCGAGTGCGCCCGGTCACACCGAAATCACGACAAGTCGCCCGGACACGACGACGCCGACACGACCGGGGCGATCGGTCGTGTCGGCGTCGGGGCCAAGATGCGTCAGACGGTCTGGGCCTGCCACATCCAGTGCAGCTGCTCGAGTTTCGAGGCGAACCCGATGAGTAGATCCTGTGTCACCGGATCGGTCTTCTCGGTTGTCTCGATCCGCTCGCGTAGACCGGCGATGACCGCCTGAAGATTGTCGATCACCGCCGCGACGACGTCGGCGTCCTTGGTCCAGCCTTCGCCGAATCCCTTGGTGTTCGCGGTCTTGGCGACGGTCTCGGCGCGCCCGTCAGGGCTGACGCCGATGGCGGTCGCCCGCTCGGCCGCGGCGTCGGTGAACTCTCGGCTGACCGAGACCAATTCATCGAGCTCCAGGTGCACAGAGCGGAACTGACGTCCCACCACGTTCCAATGCGCCTGCTTGGCGATCAGCGTGAGGTCGATCAGGTCGACCAGGGTGTCCTGCAGGGCACGGCCGGTGGTGGCCTGCTGCTCTTCGGTCAGGGTGCTGGTGATCGGGGTGTTCGTGGCCATTGTTCAACCACTCCTTTCGAATGTGGGCTGTGTGCTGAGGTGGCGGGGTCAGACCCGCACCGTGATGTTGTGCGCGATGTTCCCCTTGGTGGCCTTGGAATACGGGCAGAATGCGTGCGCGTTCTCGGCCAGTTCCTTGGCCTTGGCCTCGTCGACGCCGGGGATGTAGGAATCGATGGTGGCCACGAGGCCGAAGCCGCCGTCGGACTCGTCTTTGCCGATCCCGATGGTGACGGTGACCGTCGACTCCTCGGGGACAGGCGAACCGGACTGCTTCGCCGTCGCGCGCAGCGCTCCGAGGAAACAGGCCGCGTAGCCGGCCGAGAACAGTTCCTCCGGGTTGCTGCCCTCTCCGCTGCCGCCCATCTCCTTCGGCGGACGCAGATCGAGATCGATTCGTCCCGACTGCGAGACCACTTCTCCGTCGCGGCCGCCGCCGTTCGCGGTGGAGGCGATGGTGTAAACGGGTTCGATTGCCATGGAAAGCTCCTCGTGTCGTGATGCGTTGACGTGCTGGATTCTTCGCTTCTCACTGAACGAACTACATTGATTCTGAACGGTTTCCGTCGTCAGATGATTCCCGGACCGGACTCGAGGAGATCAATCTCCCGATCCCTGGCGGACGCCCTCTTCCACCTTCTTACCGAGGTCGGCATCGACATTGCGCCAGTAGTCGAAGACCCGTGACAGCACCGGTTCGGTGACACCGTCCAGTACGTGCCCGACGATATTGTCCACCAATCGTTCTCGTGCCGCGTCGTCGAGAACCTCGCGGACCATCGTGCCCGCCTGCGCCCAATCGCTGTCCTCGGCGTGCTCGATGTATCCGGCACGTACCGCCTCGTCGCCGAAGGTCCACAGACCCTCGTCACCAGCCGCTGCCGGGTCGGCATGCGGGCCACCGAATGAATTGGGCGCGTAGACCGGCACCTCCGGAGCCGAGAAGTCGTAGGCCATCGCACCTTCCTTGGAGTAGGTGTTGACCTGCGCCGCCTTCGCCGAATTGACAGGCAGCTGTGCGTAATTGGTGCCGATGCGGTAGCGGTGGGCGTCGGCGTAGCTGTACACCCGACCCAGCAACATCTTGTCGGGCGAGAAGCCGATACCCGGCACGACATTCGACGGCTCGAAGGACGAGAGCTCGATCTCGGAGAAGAAGTTCTGCGGGTTACGGTTCAGCGTCCACTTGCCGACCTCGATCAGCGGATAATCCTGCTGCGACCACACCTTGGTGAGGTCGAATGGGTTGAATCGGTAGCCCTCTGCCTCATCGACCGGCATGATCTGGACCTTGAGTGTCCAGCTCGGGAAGTCGCCGCGCTCGATGGCCTCGTAGAGATCCTTACGATGATGGTCGGGATCACTTCCGGCGAGTTCGTCGGCCTCCTGCTGGGTGAGGAACTCGATACCCTGATCGGTCTTGAAGTGGTACTTGACCCAGAAGCGCTCGCCGGCCTCGTTCACCCACTGGTAGGTGTGCGAACCGAATCCGTCCATGTGCCGCCAGGTCTTCGGGATGCCGCGGTCACCCATGAGCCAGGTCACCTGGTGCGCCGACTCGGGACGCAATGTCCAGAAATCCCACTGCATGTTGTGATCCCGCAGACCCGACCCCGGGAGCCGCTTCTGCGACCGGATGAAATCGGGAAACTTGATGGGGTCCTTGATGAAGAAGATCGGCGTGTTGTTGCCGACGAGGTCGTAGTTGCCGTCCTCGGTGTAGAACTTCATCGCGAAGCCGCGCGGATCCCGCCAGGTGTCGGGGCTGCCCTGCTCGCCGGCCACCGTCGAGAACCGCACCAGCGACTCGGTCTTCTTGCCCGGCTGCAGGAACTTGGCCTTGGTGTATCGCGAGACGTCCCCGGTGATGACGAGCTCACCAAAAGCACCGCCGCCCTTGGCATGAACCACACGTTCGGGAACCCGCTCGCGATTGAACTGGGACAGCTTCTCGATCAGGTAGTGGTCGTGCAGCAGGATCGGACCCTGCGCACCTGCGGTCAACGATTCGTTGTCGCTGGCGACGGGAATCCCGGTGTTCGTGGTGGTACGAGGCGTCATGGGCGATTTCCTCTCATCTCGATGAGCTACGGTCGTGGCATCGGTCGACGCCAGGCCCTGCTCACATCTCACAAAACATGAATCACGCTGTCGGCGTGGCACTTCTACCGACTCCGGCAGTCAATCGTCGTCGGCGGGGTGTGCGGATCGGCATGCCGGACACAATCCCCAGAAGGTGACCTCGGCCTCGTCGATGCGGTAGCCGTGATCATCGTCGGGGACCAGGCACGGCGCCTGTCCGACGACACAGTCGATGTCGACGATCTCGCCACACCCCTGACAGATCAGGTGGTGATGGTTGTCCGCCGTCCGGGTCTCGTAACGAACCGGTGAGCCGGCCGGCTCGATACGGCGGAGCAGACCACGATCGGCGCAGGTCCTGAGCACGTCGTACACGGTCTGCGTCGACACACCGCCGAGTTGCTCCCGCACACCGGCGGCGACGAAATCTGCCGTCGAGTGCGGGTGCGCGTCCAAGATCTCCAGCGCCGCGAGCCGAGGAGCGGTGACCCGCATACCTGCCTCGCGAAGCCGGCGACTGAACTGCTGGCGATCCGACATGACTCCACTGTAGCAGTTTTCTGGAGTAAGTCCAGAAAACGGAACCACTCCAGAAAATCAGGCCAGGCTCGCCTTGCTCGCCGCTTGAGTCGCGCACCACGGGTCGGTCGCCTATCATCGAGCGCACGAGGTCGTATGTAGCAACAGGCAGGCAAGAGTCCCGTTGTTCGCGTCCGCGGTGCCTCTCTCTCAGGTGTCGCGTCGAAAAGCGCATGCGAACTCATTTTCGAACGAGAGAGTCACCCATGCCTGACACCACCGTCGCCGACACCGCTGCGCGCACCGACGCCCCCTACGAGATGGCCGAACTCAACCGCGAGGCCTCGATGGGCGCCATCGGCACCGAGACCACCGACCGCGAGGTACGTCGCATCAGTCTCGCCGACTTCGATACGCGGCGTGACCAGATCGCCGACGAACTATGGTCCGCGGCAACCGATATCGGCTTCTTCCAGGTCGTCGACCATGGCATCGATCTCGACGAGGTCAACCGTGCCTTCGAGATGTCGGCGAAGTTCTTCGCCCTCCCCCGCGAGGTCAAGGCGCAGTTCCCGCTCAAGAAGGGGCAGAACGCCGGCTGGGAGCACACCTCGCAGGTCCGACCCTCCGTGGGAACACCCGACCAGAAAGAGTCCTATCAGCTGACGCTGCCGCGGATGGATGGACTCTGGCCCTCCGACGCCGAACTCGACGGCTTCAAGACGACGATCCTGGAGTTCGAACGCAAGTGCTGGCAGCTGGCCATGGACCTCCTCGGATGCTTCGCCACCAAACTCGGTTTCGACCGCGAGTTCTTCACTCGGGCACACGATCCCAGCGTCGACACATACCAGAGCACTCTGCGGCTGCTGCACTACTACGCGTTCCCCGAGGAGCTGCTCGACGAGAACAGCGCCTGGCGGGCGGGCGCCCACACCGACTTCGATGCGCTCACCCTGCTGTTCCAGCGGACGGGCCAGGCCGGCCTGCAGGTACTGCCCGGCGCCGAGGCACAGGGCCAGGCCTGGACGCCGGTCGAACCCTCCGACGAGGCCATCACCTGCAACATCGGCGACATGCTGATGCGCTGGTCGGACGATCGTCTGCCGTCGAACTTCCACCGGGTGCGGGCGCCGCGGCGGGGCGAGTACACCGGACCGCGCTATTCGATCGCGTTCTTCGCACAGGCGAACACCGACGCGCTCATCAAGAGCGCCGCGGGCAAGTACCCGCCGATCACCGGGGGCGACTACATCGCCCAGCGCATCGCGGCGAATTTCGCAAAGTGATGAGCACCTTCAGCGACGTGACCGTGTACACCGGCGGCCGGTGGCTGGCCCATCAGGACGTCCGGATCGACAACGGAGTCGTCGCATCGATCACCGACGCGGCGGCACCCGGCGACGGAAACGGCCACCTCATCCCCGGGTTCGTCAACACCCACACGCACCTGCAGCAGTCACTGATGCGGGGCATCGCCGAATGCACCCCGCTGCTCGAATGGCTGCTGGCCGTGGGCGAGGAGACCGTGGCGATCACCCCGGAGCGGGCCTACCTCGCCGCGACCGCGGCATCGTTGGAGGCGCTGCGATCGGGCACCACCACCGTCGTCGAGCACATGTGGCCGCATCCGTCCGACGAGATCCACGGCGCGGTCATCCAGGCGCTGCGCGACACCGGCATTCGCGCCGTGCTCGGGCGGGGCGTCGCCGACCGCGCCGACGCCACCCGTAAGTGGGGGTTCGAGCCGCGCCTGATGCAGCCGCTCGACGAGGTCCTTGATCACGTCGACCATCTGCGCAATCAGGTGGCGGGCTCACCGATTTCGGTCGCCCTGGCCGTGCCCAACCCGCGGTCGGTCACCGAGGCCGGCATGGTCACCGTGCGGGAGTTCGCACAGGCGCGTGACCTGCCGGTGTCGATTCACCTGCTGGAGACCCCGACCGACGACACGATGTGTCTCGCGAATGCCGGCATGGGCGCCGTCGACTATCTCGACAGCAACGGATTCCTCTGGGATCGCGTCCTGGCCGTCCACTGTGTCGAACTCGACGATGTGGGGCAGCGGATTCTGGCCGAGCGCGGTGTCGCCGTCTCGCACAATCCGCTGTCGAACATGCGTCTCGGCAGTGGGATCGCTCCGGTGCCCGCGATGCTCGAACGCGGGATGATGGTGGGCCTCGGCGTCGACGGCGCCGCCAGCAACGACACCCAGGACATGCTCGAGACGTTCCGGATCGCCGCCTACGTGCAGCGGGCGGTGCACAAGCGTGCCGATTTGTTGGGGTTCGGCGAGATGCTCGACATCGCCTGCGGCGGAGCCAATGCCGCGCTCGGTCTACCGGAAATTGTCGGCGGTGTCAGCGTCGGCGCTCCGGCCGACCTGACGCTGATCCGGTTCGACCGCGACTTCGCCACCCTGCCGGTCCGCGACCCGGGCGCCTCGATCCTGACCACAGGTTCGCGTTCGATCGTCGACACGGTGATGGTCGACGGCGAGATCGTCGTCGCCGATGGGCGCAGTACGCGGATCGACGAGGCGGAGTTCGCCAAGGAGTTGCTCGCGCTGGGGTGAGGTCGGCGCTCGGCGCCAACCGCTGATCGAGTAGGCGCCAAGCTTGCGAGGCACCCCGCCCAACCGCTGATCGAGTAGGCGCCGAGCCCCCCAACCGCTGATCGAGTAGGCGCCGAGCTTGCGAGGCACCGTATCGAGATCCCCCCGCCACCCGGTCTCGATACACCCTCGCCTAGCGGCTCGGGCTACTCGACCAACGAGTGATTGAGTAGCCGCGCGAGCCCGCGAGCCGACCCCGTCCGCTGATTGAGTAGCCGCGCGAGCCCACCCAACCGCTGATCGAGTAGGCGCCGAGCTTGCGAGGCACCGTATCGAGATCCCCCCGCCACCCGGTCTCGATACACCCTCGCCTAGCGGCTCGGGCTACTCGACCAACGGGTGATGAGTAGCCGCGCGAGCCTGCGAGCCGGCGTATCGAAACCCCCCGCCGGCGACCTACCCCCGCAGCATCCGCGTCGGACGCATCCGTGTCGACGCCGGGAGCCATTGATTGACGGTGCGGCGCAGCGTGAACAGCGCCGCGACGAGCAACAGCGCGAACTGAATCCACGCGATCACCGACATCGCCGACCAGACCTCCGGGTATCGGAACAACAGATCGTTCCCGATCGGGATGCACAGCAGGTTCACCACCACCGCCGCGAGGAAGAAGTTGCGGCAGTTGCGGCTGTGATGATTCGCCGCAGCGACGAGAAGTGCGTACTCCACGGCCAGGAACACCACGATCATGATGAGCATGAACGGCGGGAAGAAGCCCGCCAGCGAGTTGACCCGGTCCTCGGGGCTGGCATTGCGCGGATCCTCGACGATGCCCTGGAGCAGGCGGTCCCGCAGCAGATCGGTGATCGTGCCGAGGTTGACGAACCCGTAGACCACGCTGACCGCACCGGCGATCGCCGCACCCCAGAATGCGACACGCGCATGCAGCGCCAGCGCCTCGGGCGGTGGTCCGGGGTCGTCGGCTCGTGGCGGGTAGAGATTCGCCTGGTCGCGGTCCCGGGAACTCCGCTCGATGGCGGCCAGGTCCTCGGCGTCGAGTTCGGCCTGCGTCGGAATCCGATCCGGGTCGTCGGGGTCGGTCATGTGACCGATTGTTCCACGCTGCCGATGGGTCACCGCGCGATCTTCAGCATCCTGCCGACGGTCGCCTGCCAGAGGGTGCCGTCGCGGGCAATGGTCCCCGTCAACTCGAGCGGCTCGTCGATCAGGCCGTCCCCGACCCTGAGCGTGCGGACTCGTTTACCCGTGGCGAAATCGGTTGCCACATAATAGATCGGACCCACCTGCTGGATGGTTCCCGGTACGTACGGGCCGTAGCCGAGCGCATTGATCAGGCCATCGGCACGCGACAGCTTCGGCAGCGTCGCGATGCGGTCGGAGTTCTCCCACACCCGCCGGCAGCCCTTCTCCGACACGTCGACCCTCGTCGCGCCACCGACGAACGGCGCGTTTGCCGGCACGCTCGGACCGGTGACCGCCATCGGCGGGTACTGATAGCCGTAGGTACTGGGGATGACCAGCGCAGTGCCCCACGCCATGATCGAGTTCTCGGTGCCCTGACCCGATGTACCGAACGCGGGCATCCGGCAGACGGTGGAACCGGTGTCGCTGTCGTAGACGATCAGCTGTGGACGCGCCGCGTTGTCGACGATCGCGACCCAGCCGTCGCCGCCGGGTCCGAAGTAGGTCGGTGTGGTGCCTGACCCCCACGTCAGCTGGCCGGGCCGGCGCGCCTCGCCCCGGTCGTACGCCCGGCGCCAGATGGTGCGCGGCACACCGTTGTCACCGGCGGTCATCTCGTAGAGCGCGTGGGTGGTCAGCACCGACGCATGATCACCGCGCATGGTGAGCCCGTTGCCCAACTCCTCGCCCGGCCGCAGGTGCATCGACCGGACCCGCTTGGCCGCATCCACCGTCACGACGACACCCTTGGTGGTGACGAACCAGACCCGGCCGCGCTCGTCCGGTGCGAGACCCGTCACCGCGTCGCCGGGCGGAATGTGGCTGCTGACGTCGACACGGTCGTCGACATAGACCTGCCAACCGGTCGCGCTCCGACGATGCGCGACACGCAGGATCGCACCGGACCCGTCCGCGACGACGACCCGGTCACGCCCGTCGAGGTAGCCGTACACGCCGCCGAGCAGGCCGCCTTTTGTCAGCTGCAGTGACGCCAGCGGGGCCGCCGTGTGCGGATCGAACAACGTCACGGTGGGCGCGGCGAACGCCGGCGGATCAAGGGCGACGAACTGCGTACACAGTGACACCGGCATGCCGTCGTGTCCTATGAACGTCGCAGCGCACGCCCCGCCGGGCACCGACGACGCCGCCAACCGGGCGCTTCTCCCCGGCCCGCGGAACGGCGTCGAGTCGGTCGAGTAGAGGTCACCGTGCATGAGTGAGGTGCCCGTCGGTCCGACCACGTCTTGCGCGTGTGCCGACGGCGCTACCAGGGAAAACGTTCCGAGCAACGACACCAAGACCACCGCGGCCGCTCGCGATTTCCACCCCATCCAGACATTTGATCATGTCGGCACGAGAATCTGAGCACAATCAGGGCCCGCTGCGGCGATGCTGGTCGCGGTCGGATTGCGAACTGGCTGAAATCGTCCCCGTCAGCGACCATCAAGGGATATTTCCCTCGGAAAGCGCCCACGGGGACGATCGTGTCCATCCGCGCCCGGCAACTACCCGTTCAACTCCCCCATCAGGAAGTTCATCGCCGGCAACAGCGTGCCCAGCATCGGCAGGGCGTGATTGACCACCAGGCCCGGGAAGATCGGCGGCGTCGGGTTGGTCACCATCGCGACGTCGGCGCCCTGAGCCTTCCAATCACGGTAGAGCTGCACCACCTGCCCGTACGGGATGACATCATCGTTGATGCCGCCCTCGAGCAGGACCGGCGCGTTGGGCTTGAGCCGGCCGATGCGCTGGTCGTCGACGGCCTTGCGCGCCACCGGAGACCGGGCGATCACCGCGGAGAGCGATTCGCCCGTCCGGGTCCACTGGTTGGTGTGAGCGAACCCGTAGGTCAGGCCCGTGTCGCCGATGCATTGTGTCGCCACGTTCTTCAGGACCTGGCGGCCGGTCGGTGTCGTTTCCCGGTCGAGAATCGGCTGCAGTGCCGGATACCGGGCCGCGAGACCATTGATCGCATAGCCGATGGCACCGGCGATGAAGGTGCCGTCGATCTGACTGGTCACCTTGGCCAGATCGGCCGGCGGGGCGCCCGCGTACGTGGCCTTGACGTTGAGCTCGGGAGCGTAGGTCGCGGCGAGCTCGGCCGCCGACGCCGCCGCACCGCCACCCTGCGAATATCCCGATAACGCGACCGGCGCGTTCGCCGGAGCGTGGGCGACCCGCAATGCGGCCCGCGCCGCGTCGAGCATCGCATGGCCCGATTCGAGCCGATTCACGTAGGTGTGCACGCCCGGCGTGCCCATGCCGATGTAGTCGGTCATCGCCACCCGCACGCCGTTGAGCAACAGCAGGTTCATCTCGAGACCCGAGTAGTTGACCGCCAGACTCGGTTTCGACGGGTCGATGGCCAGCGGGAAGCTCATCATCTTGGATCCGGCGCACTGATCGCCCTGGCCGACGGTTCCCGGTCCGAGCACGACGGTCGGCCGCGGACCCTTACCCCGCCATGGCGCAGTCGGCTCCACCACCGTTCCGGTGACCGCTGCGGACGTCCCGTCCTGGTACGCCGAGGTGTACATGATGCGCGTCCCGGTACCCGGCCACTGATCGGGTACCCCCGGGATCTGCAGGAGCAACGGGCTCGGTTGCGACTTGATGATCGACCCCGGTGCGCTCGCGAAGTGCGTCGGTGGTGTGTAGAAATCCCCCGCCGCACTCGCCGGCGGCGCGGCGACGACCAGTCCGGCCCCCACGACCAGACCGGTGGTCAGCACCGTCGCCCAGCGACCCGGTGACCAGGACCGACGGCGTGTTCCTCCTGAGATTTTCCCCCATGTACGTCTCATGGAGAGGTAACCTACCGCACAGTAACCTGGTCAGGTGATCCGGGTCATCACGCCGCGTCAGATGAACACCCCGAGCGCGAGCACCACGACGAGCCCGGTCACCGACAACACCGTCTCCATCATCGACCACGTCTTGAAGGTCTGGCCGACACTCATCCCGAAGTACTCCTTGACCAGCCAGAAGCCGGCGTCGTTGACGTGGGACAGGAAGACCGATCCCGCACCGATGGCCAGCACGACCAGCGACACCTCGCCGGAGCTCAATCCGTCGACCAGTCCCAACATCAGCGATGACGCCGTGATCGTTGCGACGGTCGCCGATCCCGTGGCCAGGCGGATCAGCGCGGCGAGGACCCAGGCGAGCAACAGGACCGAGATGTTGACGTCGGTGGCCCAGTCGGCCAGCAGTGTGCCGATACCGGTGTCGACGAGGACCTGCTTGAAGCCGCCGCCGGCCGCGACGATGAGCAGGATGCCGGCGATCGCGGGCAGTGCCGCACCCGTGCACTTGGAAATCGCCGCCCGATCCATCCCCGACCCGCGGCCGAGCGTGAACATCGCGACCACCACCGCGATCAGCAGTGCGATGACCGGGGTACCGAGAACATCGAGCACCTTCCGGACGATCTGGTTCTCGTCGTCGATGAAGATCTCCGCCAACGCCTTACCGAGCATCAGGACCAGCGGCAGCAGGACGCTGAACATGGTGATGGCGAAGCTCGGACGACGGGTGGTCGGGCCGTCTGCCGGGTCCGCGTCGAAGGTATGCGGGATGGGCACGGTGACCCATCGGGCCGCGAGGGTCCCGAACAGCGGACCCGAGACGATGATCGTGGGGATCGCAACCAGCACGCCGAGCGCCAGCGTGGTGCCCAGGTCGGCGCCGAGGGCGTCGATGGCCACGAGCGGGCCGGGGTGCGGCGGCACGAACCCGTGCATGGCCGACAGACCGGCCAGCGCCGGGATACCGATCGGGATCAGCCCCAGACCTGAACGACGTGCCACCAGGTAGATCACCGGCATCAGGAGCACGAGTCCGATCTCGAAGAACATCGGCAGGCCGATGATCGCGCCCACGAGCGCCATCGCCCACGGGAGCAGCCGTGGCGACGCGTGTCCGACGATGGTGTCGACGATCTCGTCCGCTCCGCCCGAGTCCGCCAACAATTTGGCGAACATGGCACCGAGCGCGATGAGGATGCCGACGCCGGCCGCCGTGGCACCGAACCCCGTGGTGAATGAGTCGAGCAGGGTCGGGATCGATTCGCCCGCAACGATTCCGACCGTCGCGGCACCGCCGATCAACGCGAGGAACGGATGCACCTTGGCGATGGTGATGGCCAGCACGATCACCGCGATGCCGGCCAGCGCAGCCACTATCAGTTGCCAGCCGGACGCGATGGGCTCGGGCAGTTCGGTGTCGACGGCGAGCACCGCCGTCGACGGATTGGTCAGAGAGATCATCACTTCGCACTTTCCGTTTCGAGAATGTCGACCGACTGGTTCACGATGGCGTCGACGCCTTGATCGACGTCGACGACGCCGCCCCGCTCGTCGACACCGAGTGGTTCGAGGGTGGCGAACTGCGATTCGAGCAGGTTCGCCGGCATGAAATGTCCCGGCCGGGAGGCCTGCCTGCGGGCGATGACCTCCATCGGGCCGTCGAGGTGCACGAAGAACACCGAGGATGCATGCGCGCGCAGCTGATCGCGATACGAATGCTTGAGCGCCGAGCAGCTCATCACGCCGCCGTCGGCGTGTTGCGCCAGCCACTCGCCGATGGTCTCCAGCCACGGGCGGCGGTCATCGTCGTCCAGCGCGTGCCCGGCCGACATCTTGGCGATGTTCTCGGGCGGATGAAAGTCGTCCGCATCCGCGAACGGCACCTGCAGGCGCTGGGCCAACGCCGCACCCACGGTTGACTTGCCCGACCCCGACACACCCATCACGACCACTGGTGACCGCATGCGCACTCCTCACATGTTGTGTTGCTGGTCACATAGAGTGCCTCAATAGTCATACTTTTGCAAGTCGCAAGCTTGACAAGTACTTCTATTCACACGGATCGATGCGAAATGAGAAGATGATTGCGTGAGTCAGGACACATCGGGCGCGGGCAAGCGCCATGACCAGGTGCTCGCGACCATCGGTCGCCGAATCGTCTCGGGCGAGCAGGCCGCCGACAGCGTCATCACGCTCGACGGCATCTGCACCGAGCACGGAGTCTCGCGGACCGTGGCACGCGAGGTGATCCGAGTTCTGGAATCGATGGGACTCGTGGCCTCACGCCGTCGGGTGGGCATCACCATTCAGCCCCGTACGAAGTGGAGCGTGTTCGACCCGCAGTTGATCCGGTGGCGCCTGGACGGAGCGGACCGCACCGACTTCCTGCTCACACTGTCGGAGCTACGGCGCGGATTCGAGCCGGTGGCAGCCGCATTGGCCGCGGAACGCGCGGACGAACATCAGTGTCGCGTTCTGGCGGCGGCGGTCTCGGACATGTCGGTGCACGGGCGAAGCGTCGACCTCGAGGCATATCTGGAGGCCGACAAGGTTTTTCACCGCACGCTACTCGAGGCGAGCGGCAACGAGATGTTTCGCGCGCTCGCCGATGTCGTCTACGAGGTACTCGCAGGCCGAACACACCACGGCATGATGCCCGACCAGCCGAACCCGGAAGCCATTGCGCTGCATGATGATGTCGCGCGCGCCATACGTCTGGGCGATCCCGTCGCCGCCGAGTCGGCGATGCGGGCGATCATCACCGAGGCGGCAGCCGCCGTGTCCGACGACCCGCCGGCCGATACCTGAGAAGTCCGGAGCGCTAGCGAAAGACGTACCCACCCGGTCCCTGAGGCTGAGGAGGTCCGGAGCGCCAGCGAAAGACGTACCCACCGGCCCCTGAGACTGAGAAGTCCGGAGCGCCAGCGGAAGACGTCACCACCCCGATCCCTGAGGAGGTCCGGAGCGCCAGCGAAGGGCCGTCACCACCCCGATCCCTGAGGAGGTCCGGAGCGCCAGCGAAGGGCCGTCACCACCCCGATCCCTGAGCCTGGATCCACCGGTTTGTGGAGGGTTTCTGTGTTTTGGGTGTTTTGGAGACGCGAAATGCCTTGCTGCAGTGAAAGGATGGGATTTGTCGAAGATCTCATCAGTCACACAGGAAGGCATCTCGCAGATGCAATTGTCGCATACCGTTGGGATTGGGTCCGCGCAGTTCGATGACGGCAATTTGGTGGCCTCGGCCGGGGTGGTCCCGGTGATGGCGCTGGCGCGTGCGGCCGGGTTGGACCGTCTGGCCGATGAGCATGTGCGTCTGGGTGGTGACACCGGCGCGCACGCCGGGGACAAGGTGGCCTCGCTGGTGGCGGGCATGGTGATGGGCGCCGACAGTATCGACGACATGGCTGTGCTGCGTCACGGCGCGATGGGCGCGGTCTATGACCGCTTGTACGCGCCGTCGACGTTGGGATCGTTTCTGCGGTCATTCAGTTACGGGCATTCGCGGCAGTTGAGTGCGGTCGCCACCCGCCTGCTCGGTGAACTGTGCCAGGGCAGCGGACTGCTCGACGGGATCGACGACTCGATGGTGATGGTCGATATCGACGACACGGTGATCGGGGTGTACGGGCAGGCCAAACAGGGTGCCGCGGTCGGCTACACCGGCGTCCGCGGCCTCAACGGGTTGTTCGCCACGATCACCCCGGCCCACGGTGGGTCGGCTGCGCACCTGCCACACCACCACCACCACGGCCAGCACCGCCAGCACGGCCAGCACGGCCAGCACCGGCAGTACCGGCAGTACCGGCACGGACGTGACCAGTACCGATGCGGCTGGTGAGCAGGCCACTAGGACGGCGAGGCGCACCGCGAGCGCTGGTGAGGTCAGTCGGTCGGTGGTGGTGCGCGCCGATTCGGGGTTCTATTCGCACAAAGTGGTCGCCGCCGCCGTCGACCACGGCGCGTATGTGTCGATCGGGGTGAGTTTGTTCCCGGCGATCCGACGCAAGATCGACTTCATCGCCGAGGACCAATGGACGACGATCACCTACACCCAACCGGTCCTCGACCCCGACACCAACACCTGGATTCACCGTGCTCAGGTCGCCGAGACCGAGCATGTCGCCTTCACCAAAGCCGGCGCCAAACATCCCGTCACCGGCCGCCTGGTGGTGCGGCGGGTGCCCGCCGAAAAACCGACCAACCAGCAGGAGTTGCTCACCGGCTGGCGCTACCACGCGTTCTTCACCACCCTGCCCGCCGAGCACGTCGACACCGTGGCCGCCGACAAACTCCACCGCCGCCACGCAGTCATCGAACAAGTCCACGCCGACCTCAAAGCATCAGCACTGGCCCACCTGCCCTCGGGCGTGTTCGCCGCCAACGCCGCCTGGCTGCACTGCGCAGTGATCGCGTTCAACCTGACCCGCGCAGCGGCCACACTGACCAGATCACCACGATTGGCGCGCGCGACCACCGCCACCATCCGCCGTACCCTGATCACCGTGCCCGCCCGTATCGCCCGCTCCGCGCGGCGCCTGACATTACATCTGCCCCAACACTGGCCATGGGAAAACGAGTGGAACGAACTGTTCGACAACACCGTCCGCCGAAAACCCGCCTGATACCCTACCCACTCGCCACCCCCGGCCCGACCAACGAAAACCAGTGAAACAAGCCGAATTCAGAGATCGGCGACTCCCGCACACCCACCACACACCCCAACAGCGACAACACCACTCACCCCACACCACAAACACGATCGGTGGATTCAGGCTGAGGAGGTCCGGAGCGCCAGCGAAGGGCCGTCACCATCCCGATCCCTGAGGAGGTCCGGAGCGCTAGCGAAGGGCCGTCACGAAGGGCCGGGTGTGACGCAGGCCCAGAGGCACCGTTCGGTCAGTGACCGGGTGGTGACACTCGAAAGCGTCACCACCCGAGCCGCAAGATCAGACCAACAACTCGGCAATCTGAATCGTGTTGAGCGCGGCACCCTTTCGCAGGTTGTCACCCGAGATGAACAGAGCGAGACCGCGACCGTCGGGGACGCCCGGGTCCTGGCGGATGCGACCGACGAGTGAGTTGTCGCCGCCCGCCGCCGCCAACGGGGTGGGCACGTCGGCGAGTTCGACTCCGGCCGCGCCGGCCAGGATCTCCTGCGCCTGCTGCACCGACAGCGGCTTGGCGAACTCGGCGTTGATCGACAGCGAGTGTCCGGTGAACACCGGCACGCGCACGCACGTTCCACTCACCAGCAGCTCGGGCAGGCCGAGGATCTTGCGGGATTCGTTACGCAGCTTCTGATCCTCGTCGGTCTCGCCGGAGCCGTCATCGACCAGCGCGCCGGCCATCGGCAACACGTTGAACGCGATCGGCGCGACGTACTTGTTCGGGGGCGGGAAGTTCACCGCGGAGCCGTCGTAGACGAGCTTCTCGGCGTCGTCGATCCCGGCACGCACCTCGGTGGCCAGCTCTTCCACGCCCGCCAGACCGCTACCGGAGACCGCCTGGTAGCTGGACACGATCAGTCGCTGCAGCCCGGCCGCGTCGTGCAGCGGCTTGAGCACCGGCATCGCGGCCATGGTGGTGCAGTTCGGGTTGGCGATGATGCCCTTGGGAGGGTTCTTGGCGAGTTCGCCGTTCACCTCGGAGACCACCAGCGGGACGTCGGGGTCCTTGCGCCACGCCGACGAGTTGTCGATGACGGTCACGCCGGCGGCGGCGAACCGCGGCGCCTGCTCCTTGGACATCGTGCCGCCCGCCGAGAACAGGGCGATGTCCAGACCCGAGGGGTCCGCCGTCGCGGCGTCCTCGACAACGATCTCGCCGTCGCCCCACGGCAGCTTCTTGCCCGCCGACCGCGAGGATGCGAAGAACCGCACCTCGTCCGCCGGGAATTTACGTTCGGCCAACAGCGTGCGCATGACGCCACCGACCTGACCGGTCGCGCCGACCACTCCGATACTCACCATGTCTATCGCCCCGTTCCGGCGTAGACGACGGCTTCCTCGTCGCCGCCCAGGTCGAAAGCCTGGTGCAGCGCGCGAACCGCGTCGTCGAGTTCGGTGTCGCGGCACAGCACCGAGATCCGGATCTCCGAGGTGGAGATCAACTCGATGTTGATGCCGGCGTTGCTCAGCGCCTCACAGAAGGTGGCGGTGACGCCCGGATGGCTTTTCATGCCGGCGCCCACCAGCGACACCTTGCCGATGTGATCGTCATAGAGCAGATCGGTGAAGCCGATCTCCTCCTGGAGCTTCTTCAGCTTCTCCATGCCGATCGGGCCGACCTCGCGCGGCAGGGTGAAGGTGATGTCGGTCTTGCCGGTCTCCACCTTGGAGATGTTCTGCAGGACCATGTCGATGTTGATCTCGGCGTCAGCCACCGCGCGGAAGACCTTGGCCGCGTAACCGGGCTTGTCCTCGAGCCCGACCACGGTGATCTTGGCTTCGCTGCGGTCATGCGCAACGCCGGTGAGAATTGCTTCTTCCACGGGAATGTCCTCCATCGAGCCGGCCACCAGTGTGCCGGGTTTGGTCGAGTACGACGAGCGCACATGAACAGGGACGTTGTAGCGGCGCGCATATTCCACACAGCGCAGCATCAGTACCTTCGCTCCGCACGCGGCCAGTTCGAGCATCTCCTCGAAGGAGACGGTTTGCAGACGCTTGGCGTCGGGGACGATGCGCGGGTCGGCGGAGTAGACGCCGTCGACATCGGTGTAGATCTCGCAGACGTCGGCCTTCAGCGCCGCTGCGAGAGCGACCGCCGTCGTATCCGATCCGCCGCGACCGAGCGTCGTGATGTCTTTCGTATCCTGCGAGACGCCTTGGAAGCCGGCGACGAGCACGATTTTGCCCTCGTCAAGGGCACTGCGAACTCGTCCGGGCGTGACGTCGATGATCTTGGCCTTGCCATGGCTGCTCGTCGTGATCACACCGGCCTGCGAGCCGGTGAACGACTGTGCCTGGGCACCGAGCGAACTGATCGCCATCGCCACGAGGGCGTTGGAGATGCGCTCACCCGAGGTGAGCAGCATGTCCATCTCGCGGGGCGGCGGGGTCGGGTTGACCTGTTGGGCCAGATCGAGAAGTTCGTCGGTGGTGTCGCCCATTGCGGAGACGACCACGACGACGTCATTGCCCTGCTTCTTGGTCTCGACGATGCGCTCGGCAACTCGGCGAATCCGTTCGGCCGTTGCGACCGAGGAGCCGCCGTACTTCTGCACAACGAGTGCCACGTCGACCACCTTTCGGGGTTGATTGGTGTGCATCGCCCCAGTTCACACGCTCGACGCTGAGCGTCGGGGGCGACCTCAGCGGCCATTACCTTACCGGCGACGACGTGCATGCCCGAATTCGCGGGAGGCGCCGTCGTGATGTCGGCCACTTTTCGGGCCGGGGTGGCAAGGGGTCGCCGACACGAACGCCTCGCCAGATCGTGATCGACGACCGACCTGTCGGCGGGTGTGGTGGTGGCAACGCCCCGGCGCGTCCTACCATCGCTCAGGTGGCCACCGGAACCGATGTCGGCGCGTCCGCACGCGATGGCCGCGTGCCGCGACGCGGTGCCACAGCACCGGCGCCGAAGGCTTCGGCGGGCACCACGTCCCTGTCCGGCCTGATGGCCCGCCCGCAGGTGCGCGCCTGGCTCGAGCCCGTCCTCCTCTTCCTCGCTCTCCGCGGCATCGGCATCCTGGTGCTCGCGCGGTTCGCCCAGCTGCGCGACACCACGCTCGGCGATGCCCTGTGGCTCTGGGACGGCAAGTGGATGGTCGCGATCGCCGAGTACGGGTACGCCGACGTCCCGTTCACGCAGACCGACGCCCGGGGCCTGCACACCCCGGACACGGCATACGCCTTCTTTCCCGGCTATCCGCTGCTCGTCGGCGCGGTCGCCAAGCTTCCGCTGATCACCCCGTACGGCGCGGCGATCACGGTCAACGTCGTCCTCGGGTGTGTGGCAGCGGCCGGGGCGGCGCGACTCGGCGGCCTGTGTGCCCGCGTGATGGCCGAGCGCTCCCCCATCGGTCCCGCCGATCCGCGCCGGACCGGCCTGTTCCTGGTCGCCCTGTTCGCCGCGACCCCGATGTCGATCGTGCTCAACATGGCCTACACCGAGGCGTTGTTCTGCGCCCTGGCCGTGTGGGCGCTGATCGGCATCCTCGAACGGCGGTGGCTCCTGGCCGGCATGTGCGCGCTGCTCGCCGGGGCGAGCCGACCGACGGCGGTGGTATTGATCGCCGTCGTCATGCTGGCGGCGCTGATCGCCCGGCGCGACGGGTGGCGGGCGTGGACGGCGGTGGCGATCAGCCCGCTCGGCTACCTGGGTTATCTGGCGGTGGTGTGGGCCCACACCGGCTCACCCACCGGATGGTTCCGGATACAGACGGAAGGGTGGGGCACGGAGTTCGACTGGGGCCGGGCCACGTTCACCTTCGTCAACGACACGCTCGTACATTCGGGTGAGGTGGCCCCCGTCGTGACCGCATGGATCGTCCTGTCCACCCTCGCCATGCTGGCCCTGGCGGTGTGGTCCCGGATGCCGTGGCCGGTGCTGCTCTACGGGGTGCTCGTCGTCGCCCAGATCGTGTTGTCCAGCGGACTGATGATGAGTCGCGCACGGCTGCTGCTGCCCGCCTTCGTCCTACTCATCCCGGTCGCGGTGGTGCTGGCCCGATGGCGGTTGTCGGCGGCGATCGCCGCGATGGTGCCGGTCGTCGTGGGCAGCGCCTGGTTCGGCGCGCACATGCTCACGGTGTATCCGCACGCGATGTGATCAGGCTGGTCGAGCAGGCGCCCCACTCCCGCCGCTGGTCGAGTAGCAGCCCCCTCCGCTGGTCGAGTAGCAGCCCCCTCCGCTGGTCGAGTAGGCGACACCCCACGCCGGTCGAGCAGGCGGCCCACCCCCTCCGCTGGTCGAGTAGGCGACACCCCACGCCGGTCGAGCAGGCGGCCCACCCCCTCCGCTGGTCGAGTAGGCGACGAGCGGCAGCGAGGAGCCGTATCGAGACCCCGGCGACCCGCACAGTGATCTCGATACGGCCTCGGCTAGCGCCTCGCCCTACTCGATCAGCGACGGGTGGATGCCCGACCCGACCAGCGGAGGGCAGGCGCCCCACTCAATCAGCGAAGAGTGGATGCCCGACCCGACCAGCGGAGGGCAGGCGCCCGACCCGGCCAGCGCAGGATGGCTGCCCGACCCGACCAGCCGAGGGTAGGTGCCCGACCCGATCAGCGGAGCTGGGCGGCGGCAAACCCCGCACACAGCGACGCGATGCCGTCGTCGAGCCGGGCGCGTGGATCGAGCAGTCGACGGGCCGCCGACTGCCCGGCCAGGCCGGACAGGTGCGGTGCCAGCTCCTTGCTCCGTCCCGCGATCAGTTCGGCGAGACCGTCGGGCCCCTCCGAGGGCTTCTCCGCGCGCAGGAGGTCGTCGCTGACGGCGACGAGGGCGACCCCGTGCACGTAGCTCCACACGGTCAGCGCCATCCCGGTCGCTTCCACCAGGTCGACACCCAGATCGAGGAATCCGGCCGCGAACCAGTCCAGGCAGCGCAGGGACTCGTCACCGAAGCTGTGCCGAGGCGACGAGTAGGCGAGCACCACCCAGGGATGGCGACGGTAGAGCTCCCAGTCGATGTCGACGACGACGCGCACCCTCTCACGCCAGGTCCATGGCCCGGGCTCGTCGACCGGGTAGGGGAAGCGGCGGCCGATCTCCTCCGACATCTCCTGCAGCAGCGCATCCTTGTCGTCGACGTGCCGGTACAGCGACATGGCTCCGACGCCCAGTTCGTCGGCGATGCGCCGCATCGACAATGCACCGATGCCGTCCTTGTCGGCGACGTCGATGGCGGCATCGACGATGGCCTCGATGGTCAGCTTCGCGCCGGCAGTGCCCTTCTCGGCAGTGCCCCTGTCGGCAGGCGCCACCCCGCCCCCTCTCTCGAAACCAGACGACGCCACCCGTGACATCTGACCTGCGGGAATAATTCTGTTGCGTACAGCGTACCCATTCTCGTACCGTCAATGCGTACGGCGTACGCGAGGGAAGGCCTCGTGGCGTCGTGAGAGCAAGGAGTTCGTCATGTCCGTCGTCATCCCGTCGTCCGATCGGCACCGGCATTCCCCCGGCGCCGACCGACGCATGTGGTGGGGACTGGCCGTGCTGACCCTCCCCGTCCTCCTGGTGTCGATGGACTTCTCGGTCCTCTACCTGGCCACCCCGGCCATCACCGACGCCCTCGATCCCAGCGCCGCACAGCAGCTGTGGATCCTCGACATCTACGGCTTTCTGATCGCGGGCCTGCTCATCACGATGGGCAACGTCGGCGACCGCGTCGGACGTCGACGCATCCTGCTCGCCGGCGCCGGTTTGTTCGGCGCCGCCTCGGTGATCGCGGCCTTCGCGCCCACTGCCGCGATCCTCATCGCCGCCCGTGCACTGATGGGTGTCGGCGGTGCCACCCTGATGCCGTCGAGCCTCTCGCTGATCGCCAACATGTTCCCCGACGCCCGCGACCGCGCGAAGGCGATCGGGGTCTGGACGGCCGCGTTCGCCGGCGGCAGCGCGATCGGGCCGGTGGTCGGCGGCATCCTGCTGCACCACTTCTGGTGGGGTGTGGTGTTCCTGATCAACGTGCCGGTGCTGGCCGTGCTGTTCGTCGCCGCGCCCCGACTCGTTCCGGAATACCGGGCGCCGAGCGCCGCGCGGTTCGACTTCGTCGGTGTCGCGTTGTCGTTGCTGGGCATCCTGCCGGTCGTGTACGCGATCAAGACGATGGCCGCCGACGGCGTGACCGGATCGGTGGCGCTGATCGGCCTGTTCGGCGTGGCCATGCTTGCCGCGTTCCTCGCTCACCAGCGGCGCGCCGCGGCTCCGCTGCTCGACCTCGCCCTGTTCCGCAACCCGCAGTTCAGTGCTGCCGTCGCCGTGGCCCTCGTCGGCATGATGGCACTCGGCGGTATGTCGTACCTGACCGGCGTCTACCTGCAGTCGGTTCGCGGGTTCGACGTCCTGACGGCTGCGCTCGCGGGGCTGCCGATGGCGGTCGCGGTGGCGGCCTTCTCCGTCGGGGCGTCGCGGGTGGTCGCCGCCGTCGGTCTGCGCGCCGCGTTCGTGGGGTCGGTGCTGCTCGCCGCGGTTGGCAACCTCGGTCTGTTCTGGCTCACCATGTCGAGTCCGCTGTGGATCTACCTCGTGTGCACCGCGATCGCCGGCATCGGTTATGGCGTCCAGTTCAGCCTGGTCTCCGACGTCGTCGTCGGGTCGGTGCCCGTCGAGAGGTCGGGCGCCGCATCGGGGATCTCGGAGACGAGTTTCGAACTCGGTACCGCCTTGGGCCTCGCCCTGCTGGGATCGCTGGCCACGCTGGTGTTCCGGGAGAACTCCGACGGCTGGAGCTTCGGCGACACGCTCGGTGAGACGCTGCATCGCGCACTCGACATGGGCAACGGTGGAACCGAACTGGCCGACGCCGCCCGAGTCGCCTTCGTCGACGGCATGCATGCCGCGTCGTTGGCGAGCGTCATCACCCTCGGGGTACTCGCCGTCGTGTTGACCGTGGTCATGCGCACACGGCCTACGTCAGCATCGATGAGTCGGTCGGAATCGATGAGCGACGCGGCCGTGCAGGACCTGGAGGCGACCCCGCACCAGTGAAGCTAGGGTCGGTCTGGTGCATGAACTGATCGAAGGACGCTGGAGCGCACGGGGCTACGACCCCGACGCGACCATCTCCGTCGCGGAGCTCACCTCGATCCTCGAGGCCGGACGCTGGGCGCCGACGTGGGGACGGATGCAGCCGGTGCGGTTCATCGTCGGGCGGCGGGGCGACACGACGTTCACCTCGCTCACCCACATCCTCACCCGCGGCAACGCCGGGTGGGCACCGGCGGCAGCCGCCCTCGTGCTGGTGTGCACGACGTCCGAACCCGACGATGAGAAGGCCCGCACCTATGCCGCGGTCGACACGGGGCTCGCCGTGTCGCAGATGATCCTGCAGGCGGCGGCGCTCGGGTTCAACGGGCATCCGATGGCCGGCTTCGACCCCGACAAGGCCCGAGCGGAGTTCGACATCCCCGGCGACCGGCGACCGTTGGTGCTGCTCGGGGTCGGCAAGCTCGCCGACCCCGAGACGGTGCCCGCCGAGATCCGCGAACGAGATGAGCGCCCACGCACCCGGCTACCCCTCGACGAGGTCGCATTCAGCGAAACGTGGGGACACCCGTTCGCCGACCATCCGGAACGCTAGTGCCGACTCGGGGCAGCACCCGTCATCCAGATGCTGCCCCGAGTCGAATTCCCCGATGGATCAATACTTCTCGCACGTCTTCATGGCGGTGCGCAGCGCCTTGTGGTCCTTCTTCATCTCGCGTGGTGTGACCCCGTGGTCCCGCAGGAAACGCATCATCGCCGACTCGGTCGGATGCGACTTCTTCCATTCGGCGCGCTTCGCGTGCCGCTGCTGAGGGGTCATCATGATCATCGACTCGAAATGCTTCTTCACCCTCGGATGGGTGTCGATGCGCTTCCAGAGGGCCGGGTCCTCCTTCGCCAGGGCTCGCTCCACCTGTGCGACGGAGCATTTCGTACCCGGTACGAACGATGAATGCGGCGCCGGATGCATGGGCGCTGCCGGGGCTGCGGTGGCGACGCCACCGACGGCGATGGCCGACGCCATTCCGGCACCGGCGACGCTGGTGACGACGATGCGTCTGAGACGACTGGAGTGGTCCATTGGAATGATTCCTTTCTGACCGTCCGGTGGCCAGGCGCCGCCGGGCATCGGTGAAACTATCGACGCCAGATGTGCTGCGGCTGAGAGTTCGCTGGGCAAAGGGCACCGTGTTTCCCCAGTTCAGCGCCGTTTTGCCGGGATTGTCCCCGATGTCTGCAGCCGTCGGGCCCCACCCGCTGGACCACCGGCTCCGGCTGTCCCCGGCGACGGCTAACACCGACATTTGATCCTCGCCAGCGCTGGGGAGTACAGTCCATGCCATGCAGCGCGCGCTCCTTCTCGGTTGCCGCGGCGGGGTCTGATTCGACCGGCCCTCCGTCGCGGGGCTTCTTCACGCGCCGGTCATCTTCCCTTCGATTCACGGAGATTGACCACAAATGGCAGCAGCAGATTCATTCACCTCGGGTACCAGCCGGATCGTCGAGCCGGCCGGACCCATTCCCACCGATCAACCGGTCTGGAACACCCAGCGCGGCTCCGCGATGCCGGTACACCGCTACCGGCAGTTCGCCGACGAGGTCGAGCGGGTATCGGTACCCGACCGCACCTGGCCGGACCAGACCATCACCACCGCACCGCAGTGGTGCGCGGTCGACCTGCGTGACGGCAACCAGGCACTGATCGATCCGATGAGCCCGGCGCGCAAGCGACGGATGTTCGAACTCCTTGTCCGGATGGGCTACAAGGAGATCGAGGTCGGCTTCCCGTCCGCCAGCCAGACCGACTACGACTTCGTCCGAGAGATCATCGAGGACGGCGCGATTCCCGACGACGTCACCATCCAGGTCCTCACGCAATGCCGCGAGGAACTGATCGAGCGCACCTTCGACGCCTGCCGCGGCGCCAACAAGGTGATCGTCCACTTCTACAACTCGACGTCGGTCCTGCAGCGCCGCGTCGTGTTCCGTGCCGACAAGGCGGCGATCACCAAGATCGCGACCGATGCCGCACACAAGGTCCTCCAGGAACAGCAGAAGTACCCGGACACCCAATGGCGCTACGAGTACTCGCCGGAGTCCTACACCGGCACCGAGCTCAGCTACGCCAAGGACGTCTGCGACGCGGTCACCGAGATCATCGCTCCCACACCGGAGAGTCCGATGATCATCAACCTGCCGGCCACCGTCGAGATGGCCACCCCCAACGTCTATGCCGACTCGATCGAGTGGATGCACCGCAACCTGGCGCGTCGCGAGTCCATCATCCTGAGCCTGCACCCGCACAACGACCGCGGGACCGCCGTCGCCGCAGCCGAACTCGGCTATCAGGCCGGTGCGGACCGCATCGAGGGATGTCTGTTCGGCAACGGTGAACGTACCGGCAACGTCTGTCTGGTCACCCTCGGCATGAACCTGTTCAGCCGGGGCGTCGACCCGCAGATCAGCTTCTCCGACATCGACGAGATCCGTCGCACCGTCGAATACTGCAACCAGCTCAACGTCCCCGAGCGCCACCCCTACGGCGGCGATCTGGTCTACACCGCGTTCTCCGGCAGTCACCAGGACGCCATCAACAAGGGCCTCGACCAGATGAAGGTCGATGCCGACGACGCCGATCAGGACATGGACGACATCCTCTGGCAGGTGCCGTATCTGCCCATCGATCCGAAGGACGTGGGCCGCAACTACGAAGCGGTCATCCGCGTGAACAGCCAGTCCGGCAAGGGCGGTGTCGCCTACATCATGAAGGCCGACCACGGCATGAACCTGCCGCGGCGTCTGCAGATCGAGTTCAGCCGGGAGATCCAGAAGATCACCGACGGCGAGGGCGGCGAGGTCAACCCGAAGGAGATGTGGGACGTCTTCGCCGACGAGTATCTCAACCCGATCCGGCCGCTGGAACGCATGCGCCAGAAGGTGGATGCCGCCGAGGTCGACGGAGGCGAGGACAACATCACCGCGGTCGTGAAGGTCGACGGTGTCGAGCGCGAGATCTCGGGCGCCGGCAACGGGCCTCTCGCCGCGTTCGTCGACGCCCTGTCCACCGTCGGATTCGACGTCCGCGTGCTCGACTACAGCGAGCACGCGCTCACCTCCGGCGGAGACGCCAGCGCGGCGGCCTACGTCGAAACCGAGGTGAACGGCGAGACCGTGTGGGGTGTCGGCGTCGCGTCGTCCATCACCACGGCGAGCCTGCGGGCTGTGGTTTCCGCGGTCAACCGCGCATACCGCGTCGCCGCACCACCGACCGACTCCGAGGACGCCGGGACCGCACCGCGCACCTGGGCTCCGTAGGAGTCACCTCCATCGCGTGCCGGATCCGTTCGGCGCCGACCTGATCCAGCGTGGCCGCGGGCCACGCGACAGACCCACGATGACCCCGGTGACCCCGGGCCGTCGTGTCCAGGCATGGGCCGGGACCCATTTCCAGCGGGCGATCCTCGCTGTGGGTCCCGGCCCATTCCTATGTGTCAGACCTCGCCTCGCCGGCCGATGACGGCGCGTCGGGCAACGGCTCGGTGTCGGTCTCGTCGACGTCCGGACCGGCCTCGCCGGTCAGTTCCGGGTCCGCGGCGACCTTCTCGCTCCCGTCGACCTCCCGCTTGCCGGGCCGCATGGCCACCTCGAGGACGACCAGCACCAGGCAGGCGATCAGCACGGTCCAGATGACCACCATGCCCGTCGGGTAGGACCAGAACATCAGGATCAGGGCAGCGATCGCGACCACCGCGATGCGCACCGGGATACGCGCCTGCCACAGGATGCGCTCGAAAGTGTTGGGCGCGCGTTGGGCCCGGCGCGCGTCCAGGGCGCCGACACCGCGGGTGAATCCGCGACGCACCGCGGTCGCCGAGCGCGACCCGCCCGCAAAGAACGCGACGATCGCCACCACCAACGCCAGGATCGCGACCGCTCGCAACGCGAGACGGAGTGGTTCGACGACGGTGTCGAAGATGGCGCGGGCCGCGTCCGGTGCGAGGACGTCGGGCGGGACCTGATTCAGGTAGATCGCCCGTCCGATCAAGAGGGCCAACGCCAGCAACAGCATGCTCAGCACGATGGCGATGGCCACCGTCGCGGTCATACGCAGACGACGACCACCGCCGACGAGCGCGATGGCACCGACCGCAGCCGCCAAGGCCAGCCACGGCAGGGCGGTGGCGATCTTGTCCAGGGCATTCACCCACCGCTGCGCCTTGGCCAGTTCGGGCGACTGGAACACGACGAACTTCTTGTCGACCGCCGGGATGTTGCCGGCGAAGTTCAACCCGCGCGCGACGAGGCGTGTCTTGACCTGGGCGATGATCGGCTTCAGGTCGATGCTGATGGTTCCGGTCTGATCGATCTCGACCGCACCGTGTTGCGTATCGCCGGTCACTGCGGCGACGACACCGTTGTGCGCCGCGCGGTTGGCGGTCACCCACAGATCGCGGAAGGCGGCGGACTGCACGAATTCCGTCACCGTCTGCTGGATGAACGACTTCGCCTGACCGGCGATGACCGGCGCCAATCCGACCACCGCGTTGTCGAGGCGGGGGCGCTGGGCAGGGGTGAGATCGACGAGCTGTTGCAGCGCCTCGCGGGTCATGCCCTCGATGTCGACCCGGGAGTTGATCTGTGCGGTGACCGTGTCGACCACCTGATTCTGGACTGCCGGATCGGAGGCGAGGGGTGCCACGGTCGAGACGTAATGGTCGGTGTCCAGGAGCTCGCTCCGCACGAAGCGCGTGGTGACCGACAACAGTGCGAGCAACGCGCACAGGAACACGAGCACGCCTGCCCCGATGCGGCGACCCAGCCTGCGGTCGCGCGACTTCTTCGGCTGCACGGCGACCATCGCCCGTAGCCTCTCGAGCTCTGCGCGTTCCTCAGCGTCGAGCGGACGGACATCGTCGGGGGTGGCGTCGGTCACGTCAGGCCTCCTGGTCGAGCGCGATCGCACCGACCCGATGAAGCTCGAGGTCGTCACGAACCGGCGTGCTCACGGTATCTCGGTGCGCTCAGAATAGCGGCCGATCACACCGACGAGACCGATGTGAGACTCAGTACCTTTGCGGTTCTGCATGTGACAGCGCGGATTCGTGATCGCACAATGGGATGACATGGATACCTTGGATATGACCCTGGCTTTGACCCTACTGGCCGTTCTCACGTTCTCGACGATCGGGATCGGCATGGTGATCGGGATGGTGGCGCGCGCAGACGCACACCGCGTGCCGGTTCCGGCCGATGATCGCCGACCGGAGATCGACACGCTCCGCTGACGGTCCGCCCTCATCGCGACGACGCGTCGGCTCCGCTCACCGTCGCTGTATGGACATCTTCTTGATGCCGTGCACGAAGTCGCTGCGCACGTATTCCGGGTCGCCGAGCTGCACCGCGGGCAGGCGAGTCAGCAGTTCGGAGAAGAGATGCCTGAGTTCCATCGTCGCCAATTGCTTGCCCAGGCAGAAGTGCGGTCCGCCGCCGCCGAACCCGACGTGCGGATTAGGATAACGCCCGAGGTCGAATCGATGGGGGTCGTCGAAGACCTGACCATCGAAATTGCCTGAGCTGTAGAACAGGACCAGCTTCTCCCCCGCTGCGATCGGCGTGCCGGCCACCTCGGTGTCGACCACCGCGTGTCGCGCGAAGCTGATCACCGGTGTCGACCACCGGATGAACTCGTCGATCGCCCCGGACATCCGCGACTCGAGATCCTCGAGCAGCCACTCGGTTTGATCCGGATTGTCCATCAACGCCTTGAATGCATGCGACGTCGTCTGTTTGGTGGTGTCGTTGCCCGCCGATGCGAGCAACACCATGAACGCGCCGATTTCCTCATCGGTGAGGCGATGACCGTCGACCTCGGCATTGACGATGTTGGTCATCAGATCGTCGTGCGCTTCGACCCGACGTTTCCTGGCCAGTTCCACACCCGCCCCGGTCAAGACCCCGAGCTGGGTCATCAAGAAGACCGCCTGTTCCTCCAGCGCGCCCCCGTAGTCGTCGTCACTGGCGCTGAACACGCTTTCCGCCGCGAACGCCACCGCTTCGTGCTCGTCCGGTGGCAATCCGATCATCTCGGAGATCGTCAGCATGGGCAGCTTCTTCGACACGACGTCGGTGAAATCGACCGGCGCACCCGCTTCGAGCTCCGCGAGCAAGCCGTCGACGATCCGTGTGGCGTTCGCCGCGATCTGCGCCTCGATGCGGCGCACCTGCTTGGGGGTGAACGCCATCGAGATGAGCCGCCGATAACGGGTGTGCTCAGGCGGATCCATCGTCAGGAAGAAGGTCATGCTGCGCTGGATCTCGGCCGGCATCGGGTCCATGCTGATCCCGTTGCTCGAACAGAAGATCTCCGGGTGCTGGCTGACGTGGCGGATGTCCTCGTGTCGGGTCACCGCCCAGTAGCCGGTCTCATCATGCGGGAACATCGCCTCGGAAGGCCGGTGCCAGGTCAACCCGTCCGCGGCGCGGAGGTGGGCAAACGTCTCGTCGCGGCGACGAAAGTCTCTCTCCCAGAATGACGGAGCAGAGATGTCGAGCGGATGAAACGCGTGGGCGGAGGCCACGTCACCGACCTTGGACATGGGGTACCCCCAGAAGGTTCCAGAACATGTCGATGTGCTTACCGTAATCTATCCAGTATTGTCAATGGCGGCATCCGTCGGCATAGTCTGTACTCATGAAGACACGACTGACCTGCCCGTGCGGCGAAGCGATCAGGGGCACCGACGAGGACGACCTGGTGGAGAAGGTGAAGAAGCACCTCGCCGAGAACCATCCCGACCACGACTACAGCCGCGACGAGATCCTGTTCATGGCCTACTGACGTCCGCTCGACCTCGACTGCATTGACGCAACTCCGCACGCGCCTCTACCGTTGCACATACAGTAAGTGCGATTGGCCGACTCGGCCATGACGGAAGGGGGTCCTCGATGCGGATCACTGTCGACACCGACAGATGTGTCGGACACGGCCTGTGCGAGGCGACCGATCCCGATGTCTTCGAGGTGAACGACGACGGCTTTGTCGACATCGACGAGACGGCCGCCGCGGGCGCGCCGGAATCGGTTCTGCGCGAGGCCGCGAGCAACTGCCCGTCCGCCGCGCTGGTGCTCGAATCCTGACCCCCGACATCTGGCGCGCCGTGTCGGATGTCGTCACCCCGACAGGGGATCCCGTATGCGATACAGTGGCCGCCATACGGTCCTGAGCCCGCGCGGCCCAACGACCATGGTTGCTGAGCCGCAAGGCCCAGTAGCCACACGGTCGCTGAGCTGCGCGGCCCAGCGACCATGGTTGCTGAGCTGCGCGGCCCAGCGACCACGGTTGCTGAGCTGCGCGGCCCAGCGACCACGGTTGCTGAGCTGCGCGGCCCAGCGACCACACACGGTCCCTGAGGTGCGAGGCGCCAGCCGAGCCACGAAGGGCAGGTCAGGAGGTGGGTCGAGGTGGCACGCAAGGAGAACGCCCCGAAGCGCGAGCGCCGGGAACGCGGATCGATCGATCCCGAGGACATCATCAACGGTGCCTTCGAGCTGTCCGAAGAGGTCGGGGTGGACAACCTCAGCATGCCGTTGCTCGGCAAGCATCTCGGTGTCGGCGTGACGAGTATCTACTGGTACTTCCGCAAGAAGGACGACCTGCTCAACGCGATGACCGATCGCGCCATCGAGCGCTACAAGCTCACCGCGGCGATGCGGCCGACGGACGGCGACTGGCGCGATCGCCTCTACGCGCACGCGCACGCGATGCACGATGTGTTCCGCAGCAACCCGATCCTGTGTGACCTCATCCTGATCCGCTCCTCGCTCGGCCCGAAGAACGCTCAACTGGGCGCCAAGGAGATCGAGCGGATCGTCGAGGACCTCATGAGCGAGGGTCTGTCCCTCGAGGATGCCTACGACAGTTATTCGGCGGTCCAGCTACACGTCCGCGGCGCCGTCGTCCTCGCAAGGCTGTACGAGAAGAACAAGGCCGAAGACGCAGCGGCACAGGCCTACTACGAGAGTCTGGTCATCACGCCGGATCAGACGCCGATGCTGGCGGAGGCCGCCGCCAAGGGACGGGTCGGCGGCGCCCCCGACGACCAGAACTTCGAGTACGGCCTGAACTGCATCCTCGACCACACCGCTCGTCTCATCGAGGAGCAGAAGAGCGGCGCGAAGACACCCGCGAAGCGGGCCCGCGCCGGCAAGGCCCCGGCCAAGAAGGCGCCCGCGCGCAACCGGGCCACCTCGAAGGCGGGTAGCTGACCCTCCGGGCCGACGAGCCCCGCTCCCCGATGAGGTCCGGGTCCGGCTGACACCCCGGCCCTCGACGAGGTCCAAAGCCGCGCCGCCCCGGTCCCTGAGGAGGTCCGGAGCCGCGCCAAAATCCCCGGCCCTCCGGTCCCTGAGGAGGTCCGGAGCGCTAGCGGAGGACCGTCACGAAGGGCCCTTCGTGACGCTCGCAAGCTCGCTCCTCAGGGACCGAGAAGTCACCGCTCGCAAGCTCGCTCCTCAGGGACCGGGGGACGCTCGCAAGCTCGCTCCTCAGGGACCGGGGGACGCTCGCAAGCTCGCTCCTCAGGGACCGGAGGGGCGCTCGCAAGCTCGCTCCTCAGGGACCGAGAAGTCACCGCTCGCAAGCTCGCTCCTCAGGGACCGAAAAGTCGCCGCCCGCACGCCCACTCCCTCACAGACCGAAAGATTGACGCTCGCACGCTGGAGGAAGAGCGGTCGGTCAAGGCTGGTCGAGTAGTCGGCGAGCGGCAGCGAGCCGACGTATCGAGACTGTGAGTATTGAGTGTGCAGCTCGGAGGTGATGGGCTGTTGGTTGATGGTCATCGTTGTGACTCTTATCGAGACTGGCTGTGTGCCTTTGCCTGGACTTGTCCAACGATGATCATCGGCCCCGGCCCAGGTGGGCGAGCTTTCTGGCCTGATCAGGAGCTTGACCGTGTGAACGTAGCCGCGTTCGTCACGTGTCCCATCCTCAGTCCTGCCGACTCGCCTGCCTGGACCGGAACCAATCAATGTCGGTTCCACATCCTAGGAGGAACGCATGACCAGTGTGACTGATCTGCGGGAGATGGTCGAGGTCGTCATCGGTGTAGACACCCACGTGTACAAGCATGTCGCCGCCGCGGTGGATGCCCGCACTGGCGCTCATCTCGACACGGTGACCGTCAGCGCCGATGCCGACGGGTACGCCAAGGTGCTCGCGTTCGCCGACCGGCATTCGCCGGCGCGGTTCTTCGCGATCGAGGGCCCGGGCATTCATGGTGCCGGTCTGACCCGGTTCCTGATGGATGAGCAGCGTGGTGAAATCGTCGTCGAACTCGACCGTCCGGAGCGGGCCAAGCGTCGTCACGGCGCGAAAACCGATGAGATCGATGCGGTCCGGGCCGCGCGTGAGGCCCTGGCCCGGCCCCGCCTGGGCACACCGCGGTGCGGTGGTGATCGTGATGCGCTCTCGACGCTGCTCAGTGTGCGGCGATCGGCTGTCGACGGTGCCGCTGACGGTGCCCGGCAGTTGTTCAACCTGTCCATCGCCGCTCCCGACGTGCTGCGCGAGCGCCTGGGCGTCGAGACAGATACCGCCCACATCGTTTCTCGCGCAGCGAAACTGCGGGTCCGCAACGAGTGGGACCCACAGACCGCCACCATCGCCCGAGCCTTGCGGCAGTTGGCCAAACGCACCCAGACGTTGCGTGCCGAGGCCGACGATCTGGAAAAGCAGATCAAGCAGATCGTCGCCGCGTGGCGGCCCGATCTCCTCGACGTGTTCGGGGTCGGGCCCATCACCGCTGCGGTCGTGCTGTGCGCGTGGAGTCACCCCGGACGCATCGACTCCCGCGCGGCGTTCGCCATGCTCGCCGGCGCCGCACCCATCCCGGCCAACAGCGGCCAGACCACCACCCGCTACCGGTTGAACCGCTCCGGCGACCGCCAACTCAACCGGGCGCTACACACCATCGCGGTGTGCCGGATGCGCTACGACGACAACACCCGTCGATACGTCGAACGCCGCGCCAGCAAACAAGGAGGCAACAAAACCCGCCCCGAGATCCGCCGCTGCCTGAAAACCTACATCGCCCGCCAACTATTCACCCTGCTCGAAAACCCCAAACACAACACCCAAACACACCCCGAAACCCCAGCTCAGGCCGCCTAACAACAAGCCCTTGACAAACCATAGGAGCGTCCCGGCGGGCCGGGCACCCGTGCCATGCCCCGCCAAACGCGATACGGTCGGGCGGGGATTGAAAACGGGGGTGCCGCAGCGTGGCGCCGACGATTCGAAGGAGGCTGCCGTGGGGGTGGTGCGACACAGTGCTGTGGTCAACTGTCGACGCGAAGATGCGTTTGCCTATGTGAATGACCATCGGACAGTGCCCGAGTGGATGTTCGGGGTCAGCACGTTCGATCCGGTCACCGAGACCACCTACGGGCCGGGTGCGGCCTTCGCGGTGGCCATGACGCTCGGTCCGAAGTCATTGACGTCGACCGTCGAGGTCACCGAGTTCACCGAGAACGAACTGGTGCGCCTGCAGGCGGTCAAGGGCTTCAACGCCGGTACCGTGTGGAGTTTCGCCGACGCCGAGGACGGCACCGAGGTGAGCGTCGAGTTCACCTACACACTGCCCGGTGGCATCGCCGGCCGCGCATTCGGAGCCGTGATCGAACCTGTTGTCGGGCAGGCTATCCGGCACACCGAGTCCAAACTGCGGACTCGGCTGGAAGGGTAGCGACCGGGTGGAGCGCTACTCGGCGCCATCTCCGGACACGTCGCCGAATTCGGACGCCGGCCCGGAGGTGGAAGGTACTCGGACGTCCGGTCAGCCCGCGTCCGCCTCGGCGTGACCATCCCGGAATCGGCACGGGCTGATACCCACGAACCGCCGGAACACCCTGCTGAAGTGCGAGACGTCCCGGAACCCGACGTCGGCGCCTACCTCTGCCACCGAACGGCTCGTCGCGAGCAGGTGTGGACAAGGTCCTGGGCAGGCCTATGATCAATGTGTCCAGCGCCCGGATCGAGACACATATTGACGCGCACGGCAGCGCAGTGGGCAACACCCCTCTCGCGCATCGCCATTCAGATGCGCGAGTCGACACGTGACGCCGAGCTCCTCCTCACAGCGGAGCCCTCGCCCGCCGCTCGGAGCCCAATCAGGCCAAATGGGGACTCACCCTCGACGTCACCTATGCAGCACACGACATCGCCCTCGCGGACCGGCGATCGCATCCTCCGATTGGCTGACGGCCGTATGATGTCCGGAGTGGAGATCGATCCCATTCTCGATGCGCTTGCCGTCGGCGTTGCGGTAGTCTGCCAGGCTGGCATCGTCGTGTGGATCAACGCGTCAGGTGCCGGCCTGCTGGGCGCTGCCAACCCCCATGAGCTCATCGGGGCGCAGGGGCCGTTCGAGGTCGGTGGCGATCCGAGCGACAGCGGCGCGGTCGAGCGAACCGTCTTCTGGGATACCGGTCAGGGCGATTACCGGGTTGTGGCTTATCAAGTCGGTGCGCTGGTGTCTGACGGGGTCGTCGTGTCGTTTCGTGATGTCACAGAGCAGGTTGGGCGGCAGGAGCGGGTGGCCGCGTTGGCGCGCACAGCTGCGGCCACGGCTTCTGAGAGGTCGATCGCGACCGTTCTGGACGCGATGGCTCGAGAGGTGCAGCGATCGGAGGGGGTGGCCGGCACCCAGTTCATCACGGTGAGCCCGGTTGACCGACGACTGCAGGTGATGGGTTCCGCGGGATTCGATGAGGTCGACACCTTTTTCGAGCTGCTCATGGCGTCACACGAACGGGGAGCGACGCTCGCCACCTTTGAGGTGATGGATTCCGGACGACAGATCGTGTACCCAGATCGTAAGGCGACGATGCTCGCTGACCAACGGTGGCAACCGCTGCACGCCTACATCTCGCAGCTGGAGTGGCAGGACTTCGTGTCCACGCCCCTGATCGTGCGCGGCCGTGGCATCGGCGTATTGAACGTGTACATGGAGCCCAACTTTCAGGCGGGCCCGGTGACTCTCGACTTCTTCACCGCGATGGCGGAGCAAGCCTCACTGGCGCTTGACTATTCGACACTTCTCGAACGGGACAGGATAGCCGTTCGGCGCGATGAGCGAAAGAAACTGGCTCGCGACCTTCATGATTCGGTGGTCCAGCAGGTGTTCTCCATCGGCATGCAGTCCCGCGCGCTCGGCACGATGGCCGAGGGCCTACCTGCTCCGATGCGCGAACGGATCGCTGAGATCGCCGACGACATCGCAGATTCCAGCAAAGCTGTGCAGCAGGACCTGCGCGGCATCGTGCTGGCGCTGCAGCCCTCGGTCGCCGCCGAGATCGGCCTCCGAGCGGCTTTGCAGCTCTTGATCGACAAGATCTCACGAAACGTGGACATCCGTTTCACGCTTGTCGTCAGCGCACTGTTGCCCGAGACGAACGCGGATTTCGTTGAGGACGCCTACCATATTGTCGCCGAGTCGATCTACAACGCGGTCAAGCACGCGACACCGGAGAACGTCTCGGCTTCCATCGCCTTCAATCTCGAATCGAACTTCGCAACAATTGATGTCGTTGATGACGGGGTGGGCCCGGGTAGTCTGCGGTCGATCACCGGTGGATACGGGCTGACATCGATGCGTGAGCGCGTTGCACGCTGGTCTGGGCAGGTCGATATCACTGAGAATGTGGACGGTGCGGGTACCCGAGTACATGCCCGTCTGTCGCCGTCGGCGACGAGAAGGGGCACGGTCGAATGATAGATGATGAGCGGACGAGTATTCGGGTCATGGTGATCGACGACCATGCGGTGGTTCGGCGCGGTATCCGGAGCTTTCTGTCGACGACGGAGGACATCTCGGTTGTTGGCGAGGCGGGCGACGGCATCGATGCCCTGGACAAGATGGCGGCAATGGCCGCTCATGACGAACTCCCGGATGTGGTGTTGCTTGACCTGATGATGCCGCGAATGGATGGAGTGCAGGCGGCGCGTGAGATCACGACACGTTTTCCTGTCGTCAAGGTCGTGGTGCTGACGAGCTTCGGTGAGTCCGAGCGTGTGCACGCCGCTCTGGCCAACGGCGCCTCTGGATATCTGCTCAAGGGATGCCGATCCCAGCGAGGTTGAATCAGCCATCCGCGCCGCGGTACGCGACGAAGTGTTCCTCGATTCGGCCGTGGCGCGCCAGCTCGCTCGGCAGATGGTGACACCAAGCGGAGGCCTGCGAGCATTGAGCGACCGGGAGCGCGAAGTGCTCACCCTGGTTGGGCGCGGGTTGTCCAATCGGGAGATCGCCAGGGAGTTGTCGATCAGCGAGCGGACGGCCCGAACCCACGTGGGCAATGTTCTGGCAAAGATGAACCTGACGTCGCGGACCCAGGCCGCCTTGGCTGCGGTGCGCGAGGGACTTGTCCAGCCCTGACTCGTCCAGTGGCGGTGACGGTTTGGTGGCCCCCGACCTAGTCGGGGAAGACCACGGTCGTGCCGCCATTGATAAGGACGCGTCCGGTCACGTGATGGTGCACAGCACTCGCGAGTACCCGCCGCTCGATGTCACGGCCTTTACGCACCAGCTGGTCTGGTGTGTCTCGATGGCTGACCGACTCGACGTCTTGGGCGATGATCGGACCTTCGTCGAGATCGCCGGTGACGTAGTGGGCGGTGGCCCCGATGAGCTTCACTCCCCGGGCATGAGCCTGATGGTAAGGCTTGGCGCCTTTGAAGCCCGGCAGGAACGAGTGGTGGATGTTGATGCACTTGCCGGCGAGCGCATGTGACAGATCGTCAGACAGGATCTGCATATAGCGGGCCAGCACGACGAGGTCGACGGTGTATTCGTCGATGAGGGCGAGAAGTTTGGCCTCTTGCTCGGCTTTGGTTTCCTTCGTCACAGGGAGGTGGTGGAAAGGTATCGAACCGAAATCCACGTTCTGGTACACCTCGCGGGGATGGTTGGACACGACGCCGACCACGTCGATCTCCAGCTCGCCGGTTCTCCATCGGTAGAGCAAGTCAACTAGACAGTGGTCCAGCCTGGACGCCATGATCAGAACGCGAGCACGGTCGGCGGCACTCTTGATTGTCCAGTTGGCCTCGAACGAGGTCAGCACCGGCGTCAGGCCGACGGCCAGGTCCGACGTCTGGAGTCCGCCTCGGACCACGTTGAATTCGATGCGAGAGAAGAATTGTCGGGTCAGTGGGTCGTCGAAGTGTTGAGAATCCAGGATGTTGCATCCGAGCTGGAGCAGTGCTGTCGACACTGCGCTGACAATGCCGGGTTCGTCACTGCAGGAAAAGGTCAAGATGTACGACGTGTTCATTGGTGCGGATCGCATTCTGCCGGTTATGCCCTGTGTACGTCAGGGCCGTGTGAGGTCAAGGCGTCGGTTGTCGGTCTTGTAAGGAGCGGGTGCGACGGTCGCCCGGATGCGTTTCTGCGGGCCGCCGGGGTTTCCCCAGTAGACGTCGACTTCGGTGCCCACCTCGCTGTCCGCGACATCGATGGTGGCCAGCGAGAGCATCTGCCGAAAGTAGTAGCTGTAGCCGCGTGACGTGGCGACACCGACCAGCCGGTTGCCGATCTGGACTTTGTCCGCCCACATGAAGCCGCGTTGATCGCGCGGCATCTCCATGAACGGGTAGTGCTCGCCCGGCCGGAAGAGCGATGCGAAGACGTCTTGGACGTCTTCGGCGTTCCACACCAGCGTGCGGATCACCCGACGCGGATTGGCCTTCTCCTCGACCAGAGCATCGCGGCCGAGAAAGTCGTGATCGGGATTCACGGTCCGGCCCCAACCGAGTTCGATTGGGCTGCGGTAATATTCGCCGATCTCCGCGCCGTCGTAGCTACCGGCGATATACGCGGGTTGCGCGAAAGAGGGCATCGACGCCGTGAAGAATTCGAGGTATCCGGCCATCTCGTCGTCGAAGATTGCTGGGATGTAGTCAGTGGCGATCGTCGGGTAGCACGCCTCGAGGTGGTTGATCATCGCCACTCGGCCGCCGAGCTTTCGGATGCCGAATTGCTGCCCGGCGTCAACAATCGCGTCGTAGATCTCGCCGGCGAATTCTTTCGGCCCCTGTAGTTCGAATCCGATCTCCCCCGCCATCCCTTGCCGAAGCGCCCAGATCTTGCGGCCGGCCACCGTTGTGGGTGTCAGATACATGTATCGGGTGTCGCGGAGATTGTCGGCGCCGACCTTTTCGAGGAGATCGATCGAGTTGGGCCCTGACACCTGGTAAATGAACCAGTCGTCCTGCTCGACGTCGGCTTTGTACTGACCTTCTTTGAGCTGATGGCTGACCCAGAAGCCGCCGCGGCCGTGCAGCATGAACTCGTCGTCGCCGAGCCGGGAGAGCACACCCTCGTGGATGACCTTGCCGTCGCGATTGGTGTGGATGAGGTGCTTGGACTGCCCGAGGGCGAATTTGGCGAAGCTGTTCACGGACGTGTCGGAGAACAGTTGAATCGCTTCGGGCCCAGTGAACCGATGTTGCCACAGAAATGACCAGTCGCCGATGTAGCACGTGTTCTTCCACGAGAGGCTCTCGTCCAGCCAATCGGTGTACTCGGGTTGCCCGAATCGGCTCCAGGCGTATACCTCTGGGGGCGTTCGCATTCCGTCAATTGTCAAGTTCATGATTGTCTTCGTCCTATCTGGTGTTGACGAATGGCGTCGAACGTCGTGCCGTACGCCTACCGATTTCTAGGCAATGTGTGTCACCTGTTGGCCCACACCCTGCTTATGTCTCCGATCACGCGGGCAAATGCCTCCACGTCGATGAGTCATTTGACTCGTACGCGCGCGTCCCCCTGATGCTCACGCTGCGAACATGCGGCCGCCGCTATAGCCCGTCTCGTTCAGCGGTCTCGACGACATTGACCATGAGCATGGCCCGGGTCATCGGGCCGACCCCGCCGGGCATCGGCGTGAGATAGCCTGCGACACCGCGGACATCAGCGGCTACGTCCCCGACGATCGCCCCGTCGACGCGGGTGATTCCGACATCGACGACCACAGCTCCCCGACGGATACTGCCGGCCCGGATCAAATTTGGGCTGCCCGCGGCCGCCACGATGATATCCGCCTTGCGTAGGTGCTTGTCGATGTCTCGGGTTCCTTTGTGGCACAATGTCACGGTCGCGTTGGACGATTCCCGGGCCAGCAGAAGCGCCAGCGGACGCCCCACTGTGAGACCGGCGCCCACCACGACCACCTCAGCCCCGGCGAGGGGGATGTCGTAGCGTCTGAGCAGCTCGATGATCCCCCGCGGCGTACATGGCAGTTGAGATGACTTGCCGCCGACGAGTCGGCCGAGATTGATCGGGTGCAGGCCATCAACGTCTTTCGCGGGGTCGACACGCTCGAGCACAGCGGCCTGATCGATCCCGGCGGGCAGGGGTAGTTGCACGATGTATCCGGAGCACCCCTGCTCGGAGTTGAGCTCGTCGACGGCAGCGACGACATCGGCTGTCGTCGCGGTCGACGGCAGCTCGATGCGGAAGGAACGCATGCCGATCTCGGCACAGTCGCGATGCTTTCCCGCCACGTACGCGTTGCTCGCAGGGTCATCTCCGACCAAGATCGTTCCGAGACCGACGCCAACGCCGCGAGCAGACAGTTGTGCCACACGGCTGGCGAGTTCACGCCGTATCTCCTTCGCGACTGCTCGGCCGTCGAGCATAACGGGCGTCTCAGCGCGCAGTGCAGGTGCGCTCATATGCGCGCCCCGCTCGAGTCCGTCGATCGCATTGTGGCCATCCCCGTCAGGGCGCCATCCGAGCAGTGCAATGAGTTGATTCCCATAGCTTTTCAATCTAGGCAACGAGTCATCGATACGGCAGGGCCGTCCGTCGCGAAAGCAGTATGCACCTGTGGCATCAAGCGTTGCGTCAATTGACCTAGTCAGTATCGGCCATACTCGCCACGAGTTGATCGAGAAAGGTCTGGGCTCGGGCACTCAGAGTCATGTCTGTGGGCCAGGTCGCGACGACGTTGGTACGCCCAGCGGACGGCCGCAGCGGCCGGGTGACGAAGCGGCGGCCTTCTGCCGTCGTGTCGGTTGCGTTCGGCCGTGCCATCAGAAACCCGTATCCGACCCCGCGACCGATCAGCGAGCGAGCGAGATCAACTGTGGGCACCGCGATTCGGACTCGCGGACGAACACCGTGCTCGGCGAAGATGCGGTGTGTGTTCGCTTCGCTGGGTGCGGTCTGCAGCAAGACGAGCGGCTCGTCGGCAAGCTCGGCAAGCTCGATATCGGCGCGGGACGCCAGTCGATGATCAGCCGGCAGCGCCGCCATGACCTCGGTTGGGTAGATGATCTGCCGATTGAGGTCCGCGGGCAGGAACATGTCGTAGAGGATTGCGAAATCCAATGAACCATTTGCCAATTCGGGAAGCAGGCGATCGTCACCGCCGACCGTGATGTCGATCTGCGCATCGGGATGGGCCCGGTCGAAGTAGGCAATCGCCGGCGGGAGCACCGTGTCCGCGAATCCCTCGTAACAGCCGATGCGGATGGGGCCGCTGATAGTGCCGGTGGTTGCCGCCAGATCGCCGACCAGCGAGGCCACTCCGTCGACAAGTTGACGAGCCTGCCGCGCGAAGTACTGACCGGCCGGGGTCATCCGCAGCCCCTTGGCCTTTCGTCGGACGCAGAGTTGTTCACCGACGATGCGTTCGACGTCAGTGACCGACTGCGAGAGCCAAGATTCTGAAATATGGAGTGCCGCCGACGCTTCGGACAAAGTGCGGTAGCGGGGCAGTGCCGAGATGAGCTCGAGTTGCCGGAGCGTCAATTGCGCCATCGAAACACCTATCCTCCGCAATTGCGAATTACTTTGCCGTCTTTAACCACGTTACAAGAAGTTCTCTATGACGTGGACTTGTCTCATCGGCAGATGTGAATCAGCACACCAGCGATATGGAGACCACCAATGACCAATCCCGCCGTCCAGAGCCCACGATGTCCAATGACCGGAGCCGCTCTCCTGGCGCCGGAAGTGGGCCGCGACCAGGTCGGCACGGGTGTCGGCCATGACGCGCTCGTCGCCGATTGGGTGCAACCCGCGGCGTTAGTGGCCGACCCGTATCCGACCTATGAGCGTCTTCGCCGCGAGTCACCGATTGCGTGGGTACCGGCGCTCAACCGGTACCTGGTGACCACCTATCGCGATTGCCACGCAATCGAATGCGATCAGCAGACCTACAGCGCGGATGTCGCCGGCCAGAGCGCGTCGATGAAGCGGGCCCTCGGCGGCCAGCCGATGGTACGCAAAGACGACCCCGAGCACGCCGCCGAACGTTCGACGATCAACCCGACTGTTCGCCCGAAGATGATCAAGGCCAGGTGGGCCGAGTTGTTCACCCGAAACGCCCACCGATACCTCGACCGGCTTGCCGAGATCGGTCCGGATGCGGCAGAACTAAATCGGGACTACGCCTCCCCTGTCGCGTCACAGAACCTGATCGACGTTCTCGGCCTGCCCGACGTCGATGTAGCGGACATGCGCCGCTGGTCGCACGCATTCGTCGCCGGCACCGGCAACGTACTCGACGACCCGGACATCTGGCTGCGATGCGAACGGGCGGGCAGTGAGGTTGATGCCCTGCTCAACTCCCTGTTGCCCCACTACCAACGGCACCCGGACGAATCGATGACCTCGGCGCTGGCCAACAGCGGATTGCCGCGAGAAGTGGTGGCGGCCAACATCAAACTGACCATCACCGGCGGGATGAACGAACCCCAGCACATGATCACCAACATGGTGTGGGCACTTTCGGAACACCCGGGACAGCGATCCGAGGTCCTCACCGAACCAACGATGTGGTCAGCGGTATTCGACGAGGCGGTTCGGATGCTCTCGCCGATCGGAATGTATCCGCGGCGGACCACGAAACCCGTCGTGCGCGGTGATGTGCGGCTTCCCGCGGAGGCCCAGATCGGCGTGGTCGTGGCCTCCGCGAACCGAGACGAAAAGCATTTCGCCAGTGACCCCTCGGTATTCGACATCCACCGACCCCGGCAACCGCATCTGGCGTTCGGCAGCGGGGTACATCTGTGTGCCGGTCACTGGGTGGCCCGGTCGTCGGTCGGCGACATCGCGGTCCCTCTGCTCTACGACCGGTTCCCCGGACTGCGTATCGACTCCCGCCGGGAAACCTCCTGGGAAGGTTGGGTTTTCCGCGGATTGACCAATCTCCCGGTTACCTGGGACAACTGAAAATCAAGGAGTGCAACCATGGCAAAGATCAGCTACTACCAGGCCGACGGGCGGGTGGACACCCTCGACGTTCACGACGGTTCCTCGGTGATTCGAGCCGCACTGACCGCTTCGGTGCCGGGCATCATCGGCGAGTGCGGTGGACAGGCGATGTGCGCCACCTGTCATGTGTACGTACGGGAAGACTTCCTCGACATGCTGCAGGCGGTCGGCGACGACGAGGACGAAATGCTCGACTGCACGGCCGCACCGCGCCATCCGCAGCGCTCGAGATTGAGCTGCCAGTTGACCGCTTCCCCGGCGCTCGACGGACTGCAAGTCGACCTTCCCGAAAGTCAGATCTGACGTGAGCGGCACTGTCATCATCGGTGCCGGGCACGCCGGCGTCGAACTCGCCGACGCGTTACGCCGAAAGGGCGACACGCAGCCGATCACCATGCTCGGCGCTGAATCCGCGCTGCCCTACCAACGCCCGCCGCTGTCCAAGGATTACCTGACACACGATCATCCGGCACCGCTGCCTTTGCGCGGCCCCGAGTTCTACGCACGGCATGACGTGCGGCTGCGACCGGGTGTGTCGGCAGCAGCGATCGACCCGACCGAGCATGAGGTCCTGTGTTCGAACGGAGATCGACTCGACTACGACAACTTGGTGCTGGCGACCGGGTCGGACAATAGGCGACTGACAATACCGGGCAGCAATGGAAGCGGCCTGTACTACCTGCGCACAATCGAAGACGCTGCCGCACTGCACCGGCGCCTCGCCGACGTGGGTACCGCCGTGATCATCGGTGCCGGATTCATCGGACTCGAATTCGCCGCTGCTGCAGCAAACCTCGGGATAGCGGTCACGGTGCTTGAATCCGGTCCACGTCCGCTGGGACGGGCACTGTCGGCGCAGATGACGGCTCATGTCCTCCGGTCACACCGCGACAACGGAATCCGGTTCGCCTTCCACACCAGCGTGGCTGCAATCGAGCGAAGCAACGGCGAGATGACCGCCGCCCTCGACGCGGACGGACGGCGCTTCGCCGCTGACATCGTCGTGGTCGGCATCGGCGCGCGGCCCCGCGTCGAACTCGCCGACGATGCCGGACTGGACACCGCTGACGGCATCATCGTCGACGAGTTCTTGCAGACCAGCGCTCCCGGAATCTGGGCGATCGGTGACTGCGTTCGCTTTCCGTGCCGGTATGCGGGGCAGATCGTGCGTCGAGAGTCGATACAGAACGCCGTCGACCAGGCCCGCACACTGGCCTCGACGTTGACGGGGTCGCCGACACCGTTCGTGGATCTGCCGTGGTTTTGGAGCCATCAGGGCCAGTGCAAGATTCAGATCGCCGGTGACGGCGGTGCCGTCGACGAGACGATCGTCGTCGGCGACGTCGATCGCGGCAAGTTCTCGGCGTTCGGTCTCCGCGACGGAGCGCTGACCGCGGTCGAGTCGATCAACCAGCCTTCGGTGCATCTGGCCGCGCGTAAGGCACTGAGCGCGGTTCCGCACATATCTCGAAACGACCTCGAGCACTGCGGGTTCGACCTCAAGGCGATTGTTCCGGCAAAGGTTGTGTCATGAGTGATGTGCGTGTGCGGTCCGATGTCACGGTTGCTGCGGTGGCCGGTGGTGAGATCACCGCTGATCTGTACCGTCCCGAAGTCGAGTTACCGCCGGTGGTGGTGTATCTGCATGGCGGTGGCTGGCAACTCGGGGACAAGACCGATGGCGCCGATGACCGGTTACGTCGGTTGGCCGCCCACGGCATCGCGGTGTTCTCGGTCAACTACCGCCTGGCCCCGCACGGCAGGTTCCCGCACCCGATCCATGACGTAAAGGCCGCGGTGCGCTGGCTGCGGACCCACGGGGAGGCCCTGCAGCTGTCGACCGAGCGGATCGGGGTGTGGGGTGCCGCGGCCGGCGCCTACCTGGCCGCCATGACCGGGCTCAGTGTGGGCGACCCCGACCTGGAGGGCGAGGTCGGTGAGCACCTCGAGCACTCCAGCCGGGTCGATGCCGTCGTGGCGTGGTTCGGGCCCTCGGATCTGGCCGCCAACACCGGCCGCACCCCGGTCGAGTCGAGGCTGTTGCCGCCGCCGTTCGAGATCGCGCTGATCGGTGACGCCGAGACCACCGCTCCCACCGAGCTGTCGTGGCGGGCGAGCCCGCTCTCGCGGGTGGCCGCCGATGCCCCGCCGTTTCTGATCGCGCACGGCGACCGTGGCCGCATCACCCCGATCAGCCAGAGCCAACACCTACACGACGCGTTGACCGGTGTGGGCGCGGACTCCACGATGCTCGTCCTCGGCGGCGCCGGCCACGAAGGACCCGAGTTCGACGCACCCGCCCACATCGCCATCACCGCAGCATTCCTCGCCACACACCTGTAGGAATTCCAGCAGTCGGGCACGCGCTCGGTTCAGAGCCGGCCGAGGGGACTGAGCATTCGCCGGCGGTGGAGGACGCCCTGCCTCTCACATGGACGGCGCGACTCCCTGCGAGACACTGCGTCTGCCAGGCAGTCGATGGGCGTGACCAGCCCAGAATGAATGCCGTCTCGGGTCACTTCCGAGACGGCATTCCTCGCGAGGAGCGCTGGCGTGCTACTCCGATGCGCCGATCTTCTGCAGGAATCCAGCGTCCACCGGAAGTGAGATACCCGTGACGTACCGCGCTTCATCCGAAGCCAGCCAGAGCACCGCATTGGAGATGTCAAGGGGTTCCACCCAAGGCACCGGGAGTACGTTCAGCGACCTGAACGCGGAGGCGAACTCTTCTCGGGACGGATTCTCCTTCTCGGGGAAGAAGAGATTGTAGACACCTTGGTGATGGATCATGTTGGTGTTCACAGCGGTCGGCTGGATGTTGTTCACCCGGATGTTGTGGCGACCCAGCTCATTGCACAACGTGCGACACAGGCCGACCACCGCGTGCTTGGCGGCCACGTAGTGCGCGAGGTTCTCGAAACCGGACACGCCGCCATTCGAGCTCGTGAGGATGATCGAGCCGCCGTTACCAGCTTCGAGCATGGCCGGGACTGCCGCCTTGACCGTTTGCCACACGCCGGTGAGGTTCACGCCGATCATGTCGTCCCACTGTTCCTGGGTCAGTTCCCAGGTCTTGTTCACGCTCCAGATGCCGGCATTGGCGACGACGATGTCGAGACGTCCGAACTCGGAGATCGCTTGAGCAACTGCGCCTTGGAGCGCAGCTCCATCCCTTACGTCCGCCTCCACCGCGATGACTCGACGGTCCAGTGCCTCGATCTCCTTGGCGGTCTGCTGCAGGTCGCCGGAAGTCGACAAGGTATATGGCACAGTGTCGATCTGTTTGCACACATCGATCGCAATGATGTCGGCCCCTTCTTCAGCGAGCCTGAGCGCATGCGACTTGCCCTGACTTCGCGCCGCACCGGTGACCAGGGCGACCTTGCCCTCAACTCTTCCCATTATTCCTCCTATGTTGTTGACTCACTTAGAATCTGGTCCGCTCGGCAGAGGCTGAGCAATGGTTGGACCATCATCTCGCGGGCATGGCGATGGTTAGGCCCGCTGGTCCGGGTTGCTCGCGACCTGTTGGGGTCGACCCCGTTAACTCAGGCGCTCAGGAAACTCCCGCCGGTCGGCAAGAGCATCTGCTTGAGGTCGGTGAACTCGAGGATCCCATCGGGACCGCACTCTCGTCCCCAACCCGACTGCTTGACACCGCCGAACGCGTGGTTGAGTGACATGCCGGCCTGATTGATCGCAACGGTTCCCGACCGAATTCGGCGAGCGATATCTGCGGCTTCATCGACGTCGCTCGCATACACCGACGCAGCGAGGCCGTAGATGGTGTCGTTGGCGATACGAACCGCGTCGTCGATGTCGTCATACGGGATCAGTGTGGTCACCGGACCGAACACTTCTTCCTGAGCAATGCGCATACGATTGTCGACATCGGTGAAAAGTGTTGGTTCGTAATAGAAACCCCGGGAGAGGTGGTCGGGGCGCTTTCCTCCGTATGCAAGCGTTGCACCCTCGCCGAGCGCAATGGCCACGTACTCCTCGGTCCTCGAGCGCGCACGTTCCACCGACAGTGGTCCGAGGTCGGTGTCCGGCGAGAACGGGTCACCGAGACTGCGGCTGGAAAGAAAGTCGACGAATGCATCTCGAACCTCGGTGTATCGAGAGCGCGGCGCGAGGATACGCGAGAGCAGGACACAGACCTGACCGGTACCGGCTGTCGCGCCGTCGCCCAACGTCGCCATCACCGCGTCGAGGTCGGCATCCTCGGTGATGATTGCCGGTGATTTCCCACCGAGTTCGAGAGTTGTCCGTGCAAGTCGGTCGGCCGTTCTCTTGACGACGTCTCGTGCGATGAGTTGACTGCCGGTCACCGTGACCAAGTCGATCCCGGGATGGCCGACCAAGTATTGGGTCACCTCGGTGTCCGCAGGCAGGAAACTGATCACACCCGGCGGCAGGTCCGCCTCACGCGCGGCGTCGGCGATCAAGTGCGCGCTGAGTTGAGACTCAGGCGCATGCTTGACGATCACCGGACATCCCGCCAGAAGCGCGGGCACAACCTTCATACCAACGAGGGACACCGGCCCGTTGTAGGTGAACACCGCTAGGACGGTTCCGACCGGCTCCCGCCGAAGCGTCACACCGCCGTCGGAGGACTCCCACGCTGTTGTTCGTGCGGCGTCGAGAGATGCATTCCAGGCTGCAGGTGCTGCACCGCCACCGAGAACCTGCGAATATGCAAGCGTGACTCCCGATTCCAGCACAACCGCCGGAACGATCTGGTCCAGCCGGCTCTCGATGGCCTTACAGAATCGGTCTACGGCGTCTATGCGCTCGTCGGGACGCATCCTCGGCCAGGGCCCATGGTCAAAGGCGCTGCGCGCGGCCGCAACTGCGGCGTCGGCGTGCACGATCGTCGGTCGAGCCACATGGGTCAGGACCTGCTCGGTCGCCGGATCCAGGACGGGCACCGTGTCGCCGCCTCCCGAGCGCCACTCACCGGCGATGAGAACGCCGTCTGGACTCGGGATGTCGATGGTCAGTTCATGCGTGAATGTCTCGGTTGTCGTCATCAGCAATCTCTTCCTGTTGTCGGTTGGTCGCGCAGGCGTGCGGACCATTTCCGTCCGTCAGCCGCGGACCCAGCCTGATTCGAAGTCCTCGGCCGTGCCACCCGTCTTCTCCTGCGCTGCATCGGCGAACATGAGAATTGGAGTACCGTCGCCGAGTCGGTCGGCGATCAGTTCCACGCGCGCACCGATCCTCGGGTCGTCTGCGGGTTCCTTGGCCAAAGCGATCACCCGCGCGTTGTCCGCCTGCGGGAGCTCGACCACCCCCAACACGTAAGGTGGTTCCAGACCCTCTCTACGGACCGTTGGACGGACAACCCTGGTCCAGGAATATAGAGTTCCGTGGCGCTCAACGGGCATCCATTCCCATCGCTGCGACATACATTCGGGGCAGGCGACAAGTGGGTACCATTGCCGGCGATGGCACTTGCCACATCGCGTGAGGGCGAGTGTTCCGCCCGCCAGTGCCGAGCGCCAGCCACCATACAATCCGCCGCCGATATCGTCAGTCATCCGTCCTCCCTAGAAGCAAGCCCGTGTACTGACGCCCTGGCCCCGCACCGACGAAGGCTGTCGCAACATCTCCGGCCGAGTTCCCAAGGGCCTGGCCACGGAGTTGGCGGATCGCCTCTGCTGCGTGTCCGGCACCGAGCGTGTAACCGTGCCCGAGTAGCCCTCCGTGTGTATTGGTCGGAATGCGACCACCGATCTCGAGATCGCCCGCCACGGCAGACTCCACGGTCGTCCCAGGCTTCGTGATTCCCAGCGCCTCGAGCTGGAGAACGGTTGCGATACTGAAGCAGTCGTAGAGTTCGAAGATGTCGGCGTCACCCACATCCATCGACTGTTCTTTGATCCGTCGTGCAACCTCGGTGGCGGAGGCGAGTCCGGGTAGATCGCGATCCTGAGTGTAGAAGGCCTGATCCGGGATCGGCTGCGCGGTGTGCGCCCACGCATTGAGGGTGACAGTTCGCCGCTCGGGTGGTACCGAGCCTGCGGCAGATACGACGATGGCGACCGCGCCGTCAGAGAGCAACGAGATGTCCGCCCGCCGCAATGGTTGTGCAAAGTACTCGTCTCGGCGATATGCATCCTCGGTGAGAGGTGATCTCTTCTGCGCCTTTGCGTGGCGGGCCGCGTTCCGCCGAGTCGAGCACGCCACTGCGCAGAGCAGTCGTTCGAGTTCGTCGCGATCGAGCCCGAATTCGAACGCGTACCGGTGCGCAAGCGAGGCAAAGTACAGAGGCGGACCGCTGAATCCGATCGGATACTCCACCTCGCGCTTGGCGTCCATAGCCGAGTGGAGGCCTGCCGGACCGGAGCCATGGCTGCCCCAGTCGACCCCGAAGTAGGTCAAGACGTGGTTTGCCAGCCCGGCTGCGACGACAGCGTGAGCCTGTGCGATCGCGAGCAGGATGCCAGCCCCGACCGGACTCGACAGCCCCTGGTAACTCAGCCCTTTCAAACCGAGCACGGGGGCGAGATGATCGACGGAAAGCACTTGCGGCGTTAGGCTTGATTCCGTGATCACACCGTCGATATCCTGCGGTTCGATCCCGGCATCACGTACAGCTTCGTCAATCGCGGTCAAAATCAATTGCGGCGCAGACAATCCAGAACGGCGCTGCGGGTGGAACTCGCCAAGGCCTGCGATGACCGCGTTCATGATACGGGCGTTCCGGTAAAGAATACCGGGCACCTCGATGCTGCCCATTCCATTCCTGCCGATCGAGCAGATGAGCTCAGATCGCGTTGCGACTCTGCAAGTTTCACGTACTCTGCCGTTTCTGTTCTGCTTCTGGACCGCTTCTATGATGCAATGCGCGTCACACCGGTGTCAACACTTAAGTTGATGAATCCCACCGGTCGATATGGATCAACTCATCGATCGGGGCTCTGCGCGCTCGACTGAATTTGGTTCCGCGTGTGTACGCCACCGGGATCAACGCGGCCTGCGTATAGCGCTCGTAGGGAATCCCGAGGATCTCAGCAGCGCGACGTTCGTCTTGAAGGTGCATCGTGGTCCATGCGGTCCCGATACCGCGTTCGCGCGCCGCGAGCATGAAACTCCATACTGCCGGCGCGATCCCGCCCCAGAATGCCGCTTGATCGTGGGCGCTGGTCAACCGTTCTGCGCGCCCCCTCACAACCGGCACCACATAGCACGGCACCTCTTCGAACCATGCGGCCAGATAGGCAACGGACTTGTAGATCGGATCGGTTTCCAGACCAGCTCGCTGGCGGGCCTGGACATAGGTACGAAACCCCTGCCGATAGACTTCGGCCAGTTCTTCCTTTTGCTTTCGATCCGTGACGACGATGAAACTCCATTGCTGGCGATTGCTCCCGCTCGGCGCCTGTATCGCGATTTCGAGACATTCTCTGACAACGGACATCTCGACTCTGCGACGGAGATTCAACCGGCGGCGTACAGCGCGGGTGGTGGTCAGCAGCTCGTCCGCACCGAGCCCGAGCTTCATCTCAATAGCTCCTCGGCAGTTCGAGGGCCTTCTCTGCGACAAAGTTGAGGATCATCTGATTGTTCACCGGCGCGATGCGCTGCAGACGAGACTCTGTCCAGTGGCGACCGATGTGGTATTCGCGGGCGAACGAATAGCCGCCGAAGGTTTGCATCGCCGCATCATTGGCTGCGAAACTGGCCTCGGTCGACAGATACTTGGCAGCATTGGCAAGCAGGCCTACAGCGGCCGCGCCATCACGCTCGTATGCCTCGACAGCGTTGTAGACGACCTGGCCGGCAGCGAGCAGTTGGAGATAGCCGGCGGCCAGCGGATGTTGGACAGCTTGGTTCATCCCGATCGGGCGACTGAACACCTCACGTTCGCACGCGTATTGCGCCGCGTTCCGGATGGCCCATCGCCCGATCCCCAACGCTTCGGCCGACAGGTAGAGGCGTTCACCATTCAGACTGTGAAGGAGATGGTAGAAGCCTCGATCGACCTCGCCTATGACGTCCGAATCGGGGATGAAGTGCCCGTTGATGAACACCTCAGCGGATGCGACGGCATTGCGGCCGATCTTCGGGATCGCTCGGATCTCGATGTTCTCGGACCGCAAATCGGTGAGGAACAGCGTCAGACCGTTGCCCTTCTTACCCCCGGACCCCGGCGCCGATGTTCGCGCAAGCAGCAATATCTTGTCGCCGCGCAGTGCTCCCGAATTCCACACCTTGGTGCCCGTGACGATGTAGCCGCCGTCGGTCTTGTCTGCGCGTGTGGAGATCTGGGTGGTGTCTGTTCCTGCATCGGGTTCGGTCACGCCGAATGTCACGAAGAGTTCGCCGTTTGCGACCTGGGGAAGAAATTCGTTCTTTTGCTCCTCGGTGCCATAGGCCAGGAGGGTCGGTATACACAGCAGTGGGATATGTACGGACGAGCATGCATTGAGCGCGCCTCCGGCCGCAGCCGTCTCCTCGAGGATGCAGACCATGTCGAGCATCGATCCGCCCCCGCCACCGTACTCGGCGGGTATCGTCGCGCCGAGGAACCCGGCATCGGCGTAGGCGCGGTAGAACTCCTCCGGAAATTCCTTGTCACGATCGTGAGAGTCCCAGTAATCAAGATCGAACTTCGCATTGATGTTCGCGACCGTCTGCCGAAGTTCAGTGTTGATTGCTTGATGAGGGAACGGCGCAAGTCCCATGATGGTGCCTCCTTGGCTGTTGTGCTGCGACTCGAGACTCCCGACGGGCAGCCTCGAGGGCGAGTTGTCGCGGGTCAGCCGACGCGGGCTGGTGCCTTCTCCAGGACGAAACTCGGGTAGTTGTGGGCAGCCTCGTCCGCGAGCATGCGGCGATAACGGACTGCGCCTCCCGTATAGATGAGCTGCCGAGGCTTGAACTCGCGGTCGATGTTCGTGTTGTATCCGGTGAACCACGACTTGGTCTTGCTGAACAGCACCTTGCTGTTGATGTCGTAGACATGCTCCAACCAGGCCTGTTCAGCCTCTGGCCTGACCGTGACCTTCGTGATGTCGTTGGCGCGCAGATGTTCCACGAACGTCGTCATCCAGTTGACGATGTCCTCGATCCCACGCGGGAAATTGGCGGCAACCGAACCCGACTGGGGGCCTATCAACGTCAGCATGTTCGGAAACCCGTCGACCTGGACACCGAAGCAGGTGACCGGGCCGTCATCCCACTTGTCACGCAGCCTCACCCCTCCCGAGCCGACGATGTCGATCCGGTCGAACGGTCCGGTCACCGCGTCGAATCCCGTGGCGTAGACGATGATGTCGAACTCGCGATGCTGATCTGTGGTGCGAATGCCTGTCGAGGTGATCTCTTCGATCGGCGTTTCGTTGAGGTCGACGAGGGTCACGTTCGACTGGTTGTAGACCTCGTAGTATCCGGTTTCGAGCGCAACCCGTTTGGTGCCGAAGCCGTGATCCTTCGGAATGAGCTTCTCGGCGACGGCCGGATCGTGCACGCGCTTACGGATCTTGTCCGCGATGAAGTCGGAGAGCTCGGCGTTGGCGGCCTCCTGCATCAGGGTGTCCCGATAATTGCCCAGCCAGATCCCGAAACCCGGTTCGTTGTACAGCTTGTCCCAGTGCGCGAGCCGCTCTTCCTTCGAAACATCGGTAGTCAGCAGACGATCAGGACGATGGATGAAGCCGTTGGGAGACGCGAAGCATTGCGCAAAGATCTCGTCGTACCTCGTTTTGATGTCGGCCATCTCGTCTGGCGTGATCTTGCTGTTGTGAAGCGGAGCTGCCCAGTTGGGTGTTCGCTGGAACACCGTCAGCGACCCGACCACGGGGCCGATCGCCGAGATCACCTGCACCCCTGTGGACCCACTGCCGACGACTGCCACTCGCTTGCCCCGTACATCCACGCCCTCCGCCGGCCAGTCGAAGGTGTGGAACGACTGGCCTCGGAACACGTCGACCCCGGGGTAACGCGGCTTGGTCGGAGCCGACAGCAGCCCCATTGCCGTCATGAGGAATCGGCTGGTGAACTCGCGACCGTCCTCTGACATCACTCGCCAGAAGTCGCCCGCGTCGTCGTAATGCGCCGCGACCACACGCGTGTCGAACACGATGTTCTCCCGCAGGTCGAAGCTGTCGGCGACGTGCTGAAGGTACTTCAGTGTCTCGGGCTGAGGCGCGAAACGCTCAGACCAATCCCACTCGTCGAGTAGTTCCTTGGAGAACGAATAAGCATACGTATAGCTCTCCGAATCGAATCGGCATCCGGGATAGCGGTTGCGGAACCACGTACCTCCGACGTCGGAGTTGGCGTCGAGCACGAGTACACGCGCGCCCAACTCCCGCAGGCGGTGTAGCTGATACATGCCACACACACCCGCTCCGATGATCAGGAACTCGTAATCTGGTCGGCCGGCCCCGGGGGTTGCGGTCACTGACTCTGTGTAGGTCATAGTCGTCAGCATAAGTGTTTACGGCGACTTGTCAACACTAATGTTGACGCATACCCAGTTCGTCAACGCATATGTTGACACTTTGTTGTGGGCCATCTACCGTCACTGGTGTGGAGGCGATCACATGTGCCCGTCGCAACAAGCTCAGCGCAGGAGACTTCTGAATGCTGGCCGACTACCAGAGCTATCTCGACCTCGTGTCCAATTCGGCTCCGCAGGTGCCCGTCGTCGTCGAGCCGTATAGCCTCGACGCGATAGCCTCGCTGGGAGACGCTTACATCGACTCGCGACCTGCGATCCTGACAGGCGACAAGTTGCGTATCGAGGCGCTTCTCGATCGACATTGCCTGTCCGACAGATTGATTCGCATCGTTGACTGCGCCTCGCGCGCCGACTCTGTTCGAGCCGCGGCGTCACTCGTCCGAACCGGCGAAGCAGATTATGTCGTCAAAGGCTCTCTGCCGACGTCGGATCTGCTGAAGGGGTTGTTGGGGCGTGACCAACTGGGCATGGGCCGGGTGGCCAGCCACCTCTACCTGATCGATACCCCCACCTTTCCCGGCCGCGCGATCGCCTTCGCCGACGCCGGTGTGAACATCGCCCCGACTCTCGAGGCAAAGGCGGACATTCTCCGCAGCAGCATCGAAGCACTCACCTTGCTGGGTGTACGGCGGCCCTTGGTTGCCGCGTTGAGTGCCGTCGAGGTGGTCAAAACATCCATCGGGAGCACCATCGATGCAGCGGTGTTGTCGTCGATGTCGGCCCGTGGGCAGTTCGGCGCCGCCGTCGTCGACGGCCCCCTTTCGCTGGACGCGGCGTTGTCGAAGCAAGCCGCCGCGAGTAAGTCACTGACCGGCGAGGTGCCCGGCCACGCCGACTTACTGCTCGCGCCTGAGATCACCGCTGCAAACATGACCAGCAAGGCACTCATCGGCGCCTGCGGCAGAGCGATGGGTGTCGTGCTCGGCTGCTCCGCGCCGATCGCCCTTCCAAGTCGCGGCGATTCGCGTGAGACTCGAGTCCATAGCCTGCTACTCGCCTCCTATCTGGCGCAGCACAACAAACAAGGAGAATGACGATGCCAACCGCGGCCACGTCCCCCGTCGACGTCCCCAGGTTCGACGACCAGGACGACTCGCACTTGGGAACACTGCCCCAGTTCCTCAGACGAAATGCAGTACGATTCCCGGACACGATCGCCTACCGCGAGCGGACCGAGAGTGGCTGGGACGAAACACCATGGTCGAAGGTCTTCGACGACGTTCGAGACCTGGCTGCGGGCATCCTGGATCTCGTCGGCGATCCGGGTGCCGTGGGCCAGATGCCGGTCGGTTATGTGATCGGGGCGAACTCGCCCGAGTTCTTCATGTGCGAGTACGCAGTGCAATCGATTGGCGCCACAGCATTTCCGCTCTTCGAACGAATGACCGCACCGGAGATGCGTGCCACGCTCTCCACATACAACGCGGTCATCGCGTTCTCCGGATCTCGCGATGCGACCGACCGGCTGATCGATGCCGCGGATGATCTTCGACTATCGACAATTGTGCAGTGGGGCAATGAACAACGCCCCGATGACGATCGAGTTCTGTCCGTCGACAATCTCCGCGAGCGCGGTCGCTCCCTCCTCACTGGACAGCCCCACGCGGTGGACGCACTCATCGATCAAGGGGAGATCGACGACATCGGATGCGTTCTGTTGACCTCGGGCACGACCGGCACTTCGAAAGGTGTTCTGGGCTCATATCGCTACTTGCTGGATATCGCAGGCCGCTACCGCTTCGTCTATCGTGCCGAGCGCGGTGACTGCTACCTCAGCTACCTACCGGCCCCGTTCACACCCGAACAGTACTGCGGGATGACGATGGCGGCAGCGCTGCCATTACAGGTCGCCTTCCCGGCATCAGCCGCGTCGATCGAAGAGGACTTCGTGGAGTCCGGGGCCACCATGCGCTACCTCGGCCCTCGCCAATGGGAAGAACTGCGGGCCACGCTTTCCTCCGAGCTACTCGACGATCCCAGACGAATCACGGCCGAGAAGGAGTCTATTCGCCGGCAACTCGGCCTCGAGCACATGAAGGCCGGAGTGACTGCCGGCGGTTCGATGAGCAGCGATGTCGTCGAGTTCTTCCGCTCGATCGATCTGCCGATCAGCAATGTGTACGGGTTCGCCGAAGTCGGGATCATCACCGCCGCCGGCCCCGAACATCCCTCGGACAGTGTTGGTTTCCCGCTTCCTTCCGCCTACGGCGACCCGATCGAACTACGGATCTCTCCCGCAGGTGAGCTCCAGCTGCGCGGCGGCGTCAGGTGTTCCGGCTACTGGGGCGGCAAACATACACTCAAGATCACTGACGACATGTGGCTACGGAGTGGCGACGCCGGCGAGCTCGTGGCGGGCGCCTTACGCATTCTCGAACGCCTCGAGAACATCCAGACCCTTCCCGACGGTACAGTCTTCGCACCACAGACGGCCGAGGTCCGGGTCACCGAGAGCCCGTACATCGCTAATGTGCTGCTCATCGGGGGACACGAAGCCGACTCGCGGATCGCTGCCCTCGTACAGCTCAACGAGGCCGCCGTCCGTCGGGACCTCGGACTCTGCGAGGACGCGAGCTACCGCGACATCGTCCTCGACGCACGGACCCTGCGTATGTTGCGTCGGGAACTCGCCGTGGCCAATGATTCGCTGCCGGAATCACAGCGCATCAGAATCGTCGGTTTGATGCCCAAACCCTTGACGTCTGACGATGGCGAACTGACCCGAAGCATGAAACTGCGGCGGACCGAGGTGTTGCGGCGGTACGACGCCATGGTCGAGCGGCTGTACGGCCTTCGCGACACCGGCGAGGAGATCATCACGTTCGAGGCCATCGTCGGCCGGGAAACCGATGCTGCGCCGGCGAGATTCACCACGCAGGTATCGCTTCTCTAGAGGGCGGATCCACGATCGGCGGCGTGCTGTTTTGCACCCCGCCGATCGTTGGTCGAGGCAGGCAAGGCTGAAGCGCACGCACCGCGATCAACGGCCCAGCGATTCTCAGGACGCCCCGTCACGAAGGACGACGAAGAGCCCCGTCGCCTCGGCGACGACCTCGCCCTGAGCGGTTGTCAATGCACCGGAGAGAAATCTCTTTCGTCCGACCTCGCGATCGACGGTGGCCCGCACCGCATAGCAAACTTCCGGCAGCGTCACCTGACGATAGTCGACCCTCAGATATGCAATCCGACAACGATCAACGCGGTTCGTGTTCGACAATCGTCCGAAGATCTCGTCAAACAGCAACGGCAGCACTCCTCCGTGAACTGCGCCATTCCCTCCGACGTGGCGAGTTCCGAACACGACGTCGCCGACGATTTCATGAGTCACCCAACGCAAATACTTCACCGGGGCCAGCAGGGCGTGTCCCCGCCCGGGCAAATCGTATCGAAATCCACTGAACCCCTGACCCGGCCCCACGTACTCGCCCATCAGCGCTTCGCGGGCTCTGTCGACCAGGCGCCCAGCAACCTGAGCACTCGATGCGGACGGCGCACTACCGGCGACCACGTCCATCAGCGAGGCCACTGCCGTAACCAGTTCGGCAAAATGCTCTCCGCCACCGCGGAATCCGATGTCCTTGGCCCAAGGGTCGAAGCGAATGGTGTTCGGATCGTCATCGAGGCCGGGGATCGGACGGTCAGACAATGCGAGTGTCCAGAAGAACGCGGTCCTCCGCAATCTTGTCGACGAACTCCGCTTCGCACTGCACCCGCAACGCCTGAGACACCTCGTCGAGCACCGCCTCCCATCCTGCCGGGCGCGAGCCCTCGACACGAAGTGTCAGTCGGTCGCGACCATCGTGACGCCAGACGACGAGCTGGTGGCGTGCCGAGATGCCATGGCGGAACAGAACGGACTTCACGCTCCCTGGCACGACAAACATGCCTTTGACCTTTGTGATGTCTCCGACTCGTCCGACTATCCGGCCGATGCGCGGCGTCTCGAGACCACACTCGCACATCCCGGTCGACACCCTGTCGATCAGGTCCCCGGTTCGGAGACGAATGATGGGCATTGCCCGACGGGCAGGATCGGTGACAACCATCTCGGCCGGCGTGCCCGCGGAAATCTCCTCTGCCATGGCACCGGTGGCCGGGTTCACGAACTCGACGAGAATGTCATCCCGGATGTGCATGCCGGTTCCGGCGCCACACTCCACCGCGACCGGTCCGATATCAGCGGTGCCATAGTATTCCCTGATCGTGACCCCGTATTGGGCGCGAAGGCGGTCCTTCTCCCGCGGATCATGGAGTTCACCCATGACCACCGCTCGTTTCACCGGTAGCGTGCGCCCCTGCTCGGCCGCCGTGTCCAACAAGTGAACCAAGAAGGTCGGAAAGGCCAGAACCGCCGTGACACCCAAACCTTCGATCACGTCGAGATGGCGTTGCGTGTCCCCGCTGCCACCGGGCACAACAGTTGCACCCAGCCACTCGATGCCCTTGCCCACCATCGTCGCTGCAACTACCCAGTTGTACAACGTGGTTTGATCGACGACGTCAGACCGCGTGATCCCAGCGCTCGCGAATGTCGACCCGTATCGGGCGGCGATCGCGTCGATATCGGCAGACGTGAATGGCATGTAGATAGGACCGGGCGCCACGAAGACCCAGGCGACCTCGTCTTTTTGAACGCCGAGTCGATCACCGTACGGTTGGTCGACGCCGACGCCGGCGATCAATTGCTCCTTGGTGACCAGTGGCAGGGTCGACCACGACGAAACGCTGATGGAGCCCACCCCCGCTTCCTTGAACTCGCGGGCGTATGCCGGGACGGTAGAGGCAAACGTTGCCGCAGCCACGCAGCGCTGCAGCACCTCAGACCCCAATGGCGCACCTGTCGTCATCACAACTCGTTCCCTTCGCGGTTCAACAACACTCAACCCAGCGTGGCACCCCCCGCCGGAGCTTGTCAACAGTTATGTTGAAAAGCTTCCGACCAGCACACTGACTCTCGATACGGGCACATCTGCGTTGTCACACAACTATCGTCGGCGCGACCGGACTCGCGGTGCCGCCCACGATTTTCAGGGGCGACACGATGAGCATCGCCGCCATCGCCGGGGCTTTCAAAACCGACAGATCGAGGAGCTCCAGAAAGAAGATGCCGCGATTACGCAGCAACTCAATGTGAAGCGGGACGGCGCATCCGGGGTCGGCGGCGGGTGACTTCTCGACCGCGATGTTGTCGGCCCCGACCATGCAGAACCCGCTCTCGGCGATCCAGTCGATCGCGTCGGTGTCCAAACCTCCCCAGCCGAGGTGGTCCTGCTCTCGTGCCAACCAGGCATCAAGCCAACCCGTCCGCACGAACAGCGCATCTCCGGACGCCGGCTTCAGTTCAGCCTCATTCAGACGGCGTCGGAGCAGATCGACCGACACGGGCTCACCCACGTCCAGCCAGCGCCGACCGTCGGGTACACCGTCGACCATCAATACGCGCGTCACCACGGGCCCCGCCTCGTCGATCCCGAGGCGCTTGGCGCCGGCGCTCGAAACGAGGTCGGCGGAGAGCCCGCCGTACATGGTGCCCTCACTCCAGACGTGGCACAGCGCATCGATGTGGGTCGTGCCGTGAGTACCGAGCACCAGGACGTCGTCGCTGAACGAGAAACCGAATCGCTCGTCGCCGATCGCCGCGTCACCACCATCGCGCGTCATGAATCGCTGCGGCTCCGCTCGGCGAGGGCCCACCGGCCCTTCTCCGCTCTTGATCCTCAACCCGAGGCTGCGGACCTCATTTCGTACAACGCACGCCATCGCACGCTGAATGGCCGAGGCGTCGGCGAGCGCAAGCGCCCCGCGTCCCGAAACCTCGTGGTCGCTCGATCCCACTTCCCTACCCCTCTCGTCGGCATCGCGGCCGGCCCATACCGGCGTCGATCGATCCATTTCAACATATGTGTTGATAGATTGGAAGCGGGTCAGTGCTGTCAACATCACCGTAGATGTGTACGGTGCACGTCAGTACCAGCGCACGAACACGTCTACCAAAGAGGTGCTCCATGACCAGTGACATCGGTCGACGTCGCAAGGAGGCGGCGCGCGATTCCAGTGCGACCTACCGAGATCGACGCAGAGCGTTGATGGAGGCGGCGGCAGAGACATTTCGCGAGCAGGGCTTCGACGGCGCGAACCTGATCGACATCGCCAAGCGAGCCGGAGTGGATCGCGCGAGCGTGTACTACTACGTCGAGTCCAAAGAGGACCTGTATCGCGCCGTCGTGGAAGAAGTCGTCGTTCGCAACGTCGAGGAGGTCGAACAGGTTCAGGCCGGCAAAGGAACCGGGGCGGAGAAGCTCACCCAGGCAGTGACGTTGCTGATGCAGAGCTACGACGCCAACTACCCGTACCTCTTCATCTACCTGGCCGAGGACTTCGGGCGCAGGGGACCCAGTCGCCGCCAGGGACGGCCGTCGAAGAAGTCGGAGGCGATGACCAACTGGCGGGCGGAATTGGCAGATTTCGGTGATAGATACCACCGCGCAGTGCAGAAGATCGTCGCCGAGGGATTCCGCGACGGCTCGCTGAGGTCAGAACTGTCCCCGGGACTCGTTGCTCATGGCGTGATCGGAATGGTGAGTTGGAGTCACCGCTGGTACAAACCAACAGGCCGTGACAGCGTGGAGGCCATTGCCGCAGGCTTTGTCGGGATGATCCTGAATGGTCTACAACCATCCGATCACTGACGCGAGTAGATATTAACGCTACTGTTGACGGGTGCGACGCCCCAATTCCTGTACTGCCCGACGCGTCCTCTGCGGCGAGGGCCCTGTCGAACCGACGGTCGCGATAAGTCACTATCTCGCCGCTCATCCGCCGACCCCGGATAGTCCCATCGAACTGATATTCGGAGTACGGCGAACAAAGCCGCCACTGGCGAATCCGCTGCCCTCGCACCTGACTGTGACCTCCCTGATGGCCGGACGAGGGATGCGCGACATCCCCAATCACCACTGGCCTATTCCCTACTCGCAGATCTGCGACGAAATCAGCTCCGGCACTTTACGGCCCGATGTCGTGATCGCATCGAGCACTTCCATGCTGCCCAACGGCAGCCGCTCCCTCGCCGGGGTCAACGGCTACATGCAAATCGCCGTCGACGCCGCGTCCACCGTCGTACTGGAGGAGTATCCGAGCCTTCCGCACATCGCGGGCTCGGCCACTACCAATCGCTGGGACGCGGTGATCCCGGGCCCGAGTATGTCTGAATCACTCGCGGTTTCACTCGCCGCGGAACCCGGGGAGCAGGACTTCGCGATTGCTCGACACATCGCCGACCTGGTACCCGCCGAGGCGGCCGTCGCATTGGGAGTGGGTCGAGTTGCCGAAGCCCTGACCCGCCTACTCTGCCAGCGCAAGAACCTCACGATCCTGACGGGCGCGATCACTTCGGCCACCCGTGCCATCATCGACAGCGGCGCCCTGCTGCCCACCTCCACCGCCAACGCCATGTCGGTCATCGGCGATCTCGACTTGCTGGACTGGGCGGCATCGGGACCTGTCTCACTCCTACCGTCGACGCTTATCCACAACGCGTCCTGGCTCGCCCGGAACCCGCGATTCACCGCCGTTCTGGGCGCCCTCCAGATCGACCCCGCAGGCAACGTGAACGCGCATCGCGCGCATGGAATCGACATATCCGGCCTCGGCGGCGCACCGGATCTCGCCGAGGGGGCTCACCGTAGCCCGGGAGGCTTGACGATCGTCGCCCTCCCCAGCCGCTCACGCGACGGCGCCTCGGCGCTCGTCGACAGCGTAGAGGCCGTCTCGATACCGGGCGCTTTCGTGGACGCAGTCGTCACCGAACAGGGCGCGGTCACGCTTGCCGGCGCCGACGCCGCGGAGCGGCGCTGCCTCCTGGCCACGATATTCGGATGACATCATGCCTCGAGTTTTCATCAACATATTTGTTGACAGGACCGGGTCGAACACTCTAGCGTCGAGGCATGACGACGATCCAGGATGCCGAGACCGTAACGGCCACACCTCTCTATCGCCTCGCGCAAGCGCGATCAGGCGACAAGGGAGACACTGCGGATATCAGTGTTTTTCTTCCAACACACGAACTCTGGGAGTATCTCGACTCTCAGCTCTCGGCCGAGAGTGTCGCCGATTTCCTCGCGCCGCTCGTGCGCGGCGAGGTGATCCGTTACGAGTTGCCCCTGCTCCACGCGTACAAGTTCGTCTGCCAGGACGCGCTCGGCGGTGGCGGCTCGAGCAGCCTTCGCGGTGACAACCTCGGCAAGGCGATCGCGTCTGCGCTCCTGCGCATGACCGTCTCGGCCCCCGCCCCGCTGGTCGCGCAGAGCCCGCTGCTCGACGGCCCGACGAAGGAAGCATGACATGAGCGACAGCATCCGATTGGCGTCCGGACAAGCCTTCTATGGCGACACCCCCCGGCCGGCCCACCGCACCCTCGAGACGACGAACGTCGACTACATGGCCTTCGACGCACTCGCCGAATTGACCTTGGCCATCCTGGCGAAGGATCGGGCCCGCAATCCCGAGTCAGGCTTTGCCCGTGACCTTCCCGGCATGTTCGCATCGCTGCTGCCCTTGGCGCGCCGATCGGGCGCGACTCTGCTCACCAACGGCGGAGGCCTCAATCCGCTGGGTGCCGCGAAGGCGGTGGTGCACTCGTGCGCACAGGCAGGTGTCCCCGACGTCAGCGTGAGTGCCATCACCGGCGATGACGTTCTCGATCGCCTGGACGAGTGGCGGGCAGAGGGCCTCGATCTCAGTGACCGCGACACCGGTCAGAGCTACGACGAGATGCCCACGAAGCCACTGTTCGCGAACGCCTACCTCGGTGCGACCGCGATCGCCGAGGCACTGGCCGACAATCCGGACTTCGTCGTGACCGGCCGGGTTACCGACACCTCTCTGTACCTCGCCCCCCTGATCGCGCGCGGCCTGGTGGACCCGGACGTACCGGACTCCGTCGCCCGCGGAATTGTCGTCGGCCACCTGTTGGAATGCTCTGGGCAGGCCAGCGGCGGGAACTTCAGCGGCGACTGGTGGAACGTGGGTCGGCTCGAGGACATCGGCTATCCACTGGCCGACGTGACGAGGGACCAGATCGTGATCGGTAAGCCCGACGGGACCGGTGGTCGCGTGAGTCGGGATACCTTGAAGGAACAGCTCTATTACGAAATCCACAACCCGGCGGAGTACCTCACCCCCGACGTCACCGCCGATTTCTCCGCCGTGGACCTGACCGACCTCGGGCCCGACCGAGTCGAGGTGACCGGAGTCAAAGGGCGCCCCGCGCCGTCTACGCTGAAACTCATTGCGGGACTGCCTGATGGCTATCTCGGGTCCGTGTCTCTGCCGTTCGCGTTCCCGTACGCACTCGAAAAGGCCGAACGCGCCGGACAGATACTGTTGAAGCAACTCGAGATCGAGCAGATCCCGGTCCTGGAGAGCCACATCGAATACATCGGTGTGAACTCACTGCACGGTGGCGTGTCCCACGTCCCCGCGGCCGAAGATGTGAACGAAGTGGTCCTGCGGGTAGCCATCCGAACCGAGACTCGAGAAGCGGCGCAGGCGTTCACCAAGCTCCTACCGCCTCTGGCGATCAACTCCTACCCGTTCGTCGGCGGGCTGCGGGGCGGTTCGTATGTGAGTCAGGTCCTTCGCGAATGGTCGGTCCTCGTCCCCCGCGAACTCGTGGAACCCAACGTGCGGATCACCAAGGTCAGCAATGGCTGATTCACTGGTCGTACGTCGCACCGAAGGAACGGTTCTCCATCTGCTGCTGAACGATGCCGAACGCCGCAACCCATTGAGCGACTCCATGATCGAGGCACTCAATGCCGCACTTACGTCGGCCGAGGCGCAATCCGCGTCGGTGGTCGTGATCCGCGGTGCCGGAGGCTTTTTCAGCGCAGGTGGCGACATCAAGGGATTTCAGGCGTCGTTGACCACCGATGCGTCCGAACAGTTCGCGGCAACCGACGAGTTTCGACGACTCTTCCTGGCGTTGGACGCACTCGAGGCGATCACGGTTTCCGTCGTCGAAGGCCAGGCCCTCGGCGGTGGATGTGGCCTGGCCGCGGCCACCGACATCGTGCTGGCCAACGAAGATGCACGATTCGGGTGTCCGGAGATCAATCTGGGCGCCTTTCCGATGGTCATCACGCCCCCGCTGGTTCGCGCGATCGGTGCACGAGCTACGATTGCGCTGTCCGCGAGAGGGCGCCGAATCGACGCGCACAAAGCGCATGCCATCGGGCTGGTCAGCGAGGTCTTCCCGGCCGAGGATTTCGAGGATCGCGTCACGTCATACATCGGCGATCTCGCCGCCGCCCCCGGACACGCACTTCGCCTGGGCAAGCTCTCGGTCCGCGCCGCCGAGACGGCCGACTACCGAACCGCGCTTGAATCCGGTTCGCTGCTAAGGTCTTTGCTGTTCTCCGCACCGGCATTCCATGCGGGCGTGAACGCGTTCGTCGAGCGAACCTCGGTTGGGGAGCCGGCAGGTCGGCACCACTGAACGCGACCTGCCCGCGCGACGAATCGAGCATATCGCAGACGACACCGTCCGGAGACCCGCTGGCCACGCCGACGGAGTCAGCCGATCGACAGCGGGTTCATCACGCCGACGGCGACGGTACACGTCCGTCCACGGGTCAGATCGTGAGTCCAATATGCTCCGTAGGTCCATCATCTCCACCACATCGGCCGCCCGGGTCAGCTCGGTCGGGCCGCCGGTGTGGTGGCTCGTCGCTGTGGTCCTGCTCATCGGGCTCAACCTTCGTACCGCGATCGGATCCGTCCCACCACTACTCCCGGAGATCGCAAGCGACCTGGGTCTGTCTGCGGCCGGACAAGGTGCACTGACGTCAGTCGCAATAATCGGGATGGCGGCACTCGCTCCGGCAGGCGGCCATGTCGCTCGTCGGCTGGGAGGCGAACGCGCCGTGGCATTCTTGCTCCTCGTTCTGGCCGGTGCCGAGCTCGTCCGCCTCTGGGCGGATTCGCTACCTGCACTGATCACATCGATCTTCACGGCAGGGTGTGCCATCGGAGCATGCTCGACACTCGTCCCACCGATCATCGCACGGCATCTGGTACGCCACCGCGGTATTGCCACGGGAGCATTCACCGCGGGGACAGCGCTGGGTGTCGCCCTCGCCGCCGGTCTGAGTGTTCCACTGTCGATATTCACCCACCGATGGCAAGCGGGGCTCGCATGCTGGTCACTACTCACAGTGATCACGACCGTCATATGGCATACCACTTTCCGAAGGACGGGCGGGCATTCGGCGGCATCGGCCAGACGTGACGTGCCCAGTGCGCGCTTCTCGTACCGCAGCGTCACGCCCTGGCTGGTGACCATGTACGCGGCCACACCCATGGTGATCGGCTTCGCGATAGTGGCGTGGATTTCTCGCTTCTACGTCGATGCCGGGCCTGAAGCGGCGGCCACCCGGTTGGTGGCTTTCCAGGTCCCGCAATTGCTTTCGATGCTCGTGCTGCCGCTGTGTGCCGAGCGTCTTCGCGACATTCGCGTGCTGTTGGCAGCACCGATGCTGCTGGCCTGCACGGGCCTCGTACTTCTGATCTCGGCACCTCGCCTGCTGGATCCGATGCCATCAGCACTGCTCGGCTTGGGCATCGGCGGATCGGCCGCATTGGGAATCTTGATGATCACAACCTTTTCGACGGGGTTCAGAGCCGCCACGCAACTCAGCGGCATGGTCTTCTCCATCGGTTTCGCCGCCAGCGCCCTCGGGCCGATCTTCCTTGGAGCGCTCAAGGACTGGACCGGGAGTTACATCCCGGGGATCTGCGCGCTCCTCCTCCTCGCGGGGATCGCACTGGTGTCGATCATCCCGTTGCGGCCAGGAACCCGCGTCGACACGGCCGACTGCGAACACGACTGACAAAACAGCCAGGCCGGTGAACTGGTACGAACAACTTCGCACCGTGTCACCGGCCTGTGCCAGTCAGAAACACTAGTCCAGCAGCGACCGTCCCCTCGTCTCCGAGATGAAGAAGGACGCGATCAGCGATGGGACCAACGTGGCGATCAGGTAGATCCCCGGTGCCACGGGGCTCCCGGTGACCTGGATCAACCAGGTCGCCACATACGGAGCCGTTCCGGCAAAGGCTGCTGACAACACCCCGAGAGTTGCAGCAGAGCCTGTGAATCGAACTCGAGTCCGGAAACGTTCAAGCGCAGGTGTCAGACTGTTCGCCTGCGACGACGCCGTGGGAACGGCGAGCAGGACAAGTCCGACGATCGCCAGCCCGGTACTCTCGCTGTTCAACAGCATGAACGCCGGCAACGTCAGTAGGACGAACCAGATCATGGTGACCCGCAGCAGCGTACGGCGACCTATCCGATCCGATATGGCCCCGAAGATCGGCACCGCCAGGAGTTGAAGAACGCCGGCAATCGCGATGATCCACAGCGCAGTGGCGGCGGTGAAGTGTCCTTGATTCTTGAGATAGGTGGGCATGAACGTCATCAACAGGTAGAACGGCACCAAGACTGGCATGAAGTAGACCGCCGCCCAGAGAATCTCGCGGAGGTTGGATCGGTCGGCGAGTACCTTGAACGGATTGCCGCGCGGTCGATTCGGCGTCTTTGCATCTTCTTCGAAACTCGGTGTCTCATCGACCCGCATCCGAATGTACAAGCCGATCACACCTGCGGGCCCGGCAACCAGGAACGGCACCCGCCATCCCCACGACTGCATCGACTGGTCATCGAGAAGAGCAGTGACCAAGGCTGCGATGAAAATGCCGGCCAACAGCGCTGCGATTGCGGCAACCTGGAGCCAACTGACGAGATAACCACGCCGCCGCGCCGGCGCGTGCTCGGCTATGAAAACGGATGCCCCCGCGATCTCGCCTCCTGCCGAGATACCTTGCAGCAGTCGCAATGCGACAAGAATGACCGGAGCGGCGACACCGATTGCGGCGTAGCCGGGCGTGAGGCCGATGAGGACCGTCGCCACCGATATCAAGACAATGATCATCGATAGAGTGCGGCGTCGGCCAATCCGGTCGCCCACCGGGCCCCAGATCAGACTGCCCAAGGGGCGCGCCACGAAAGCTATCGCGAATACGGCGAAAGTGCTCAGCAGCGACGTGACACCATCGGTGTTGGGAAAGAACACCTTTGCGAGGACTGGCGCGAGGGCGCCGTAAATGGCGAAGTCGTAGTACTCCAGGAATGTCCCGGCAGTCGCCGCGACGACGACTCGCCGCAGCGAACTCGCGGCGCCCTCGGCGCCCTTCTCTCCGAGCCTCCGTCTGCTGCTCCGGCTCGCCGAAGCCCCCTGCGCGCCGACGTCGGCGCCCGGAACGGCCGTCGGTGAATACCCGGGAATATTGACCATCACGCTCTCCTGTGTTCACGACTCGGACGTATTTCGATCACCGAACCTTCAGAGCCCGAACGCCTTCGGGCATAGTTCGCAAATGTCGCAACGAAAAACGGTCGAGTTCGGCTGGTTGGTGGACCTGCGTAGTCCCGAACACTATGCGACGTTTGTCACACCTGTCAACATATGTGTTGAAAACATCTCCACACCGCTCCGCCGCAGTCTCGAACCGGCTCGTGGACGGACCCCGGACGCGCGGGAGGTGTCGTTCGTCTGCGATTCGCCGACCGGGGTCTCTGACGGATCGGCGCCCGCTCCGATTCCGGGCCGTAACATGAGTGGCACGGAACGAAAGGAGCATTCCGAGAAGACGTCTGACCGTCGTGACTACGAAGCCGCGGCCCTCGTTCGGGCACGTCAACTACGGCAGGACATCGCGGTGGAGCCCGCGATCAGTCGTTCAGAAGTCCGTCAACGGCCGCTTCGGCGAGCGAGTGCCCGAACTCATCAGAGCTGGTGGATGTTTCGCGAACAAACCATTCGCCGGCGTACGTCAGCATGCCGATCACGGCGATCACCGCGATCCGCTGATCCCGCAGCGGACGAAAACTGCCCTCGCTTACTCCGTCCGAGATGATCCGTGTGAAGATCTCCTCGTACTTCAAGCGCAGGCCGATGATCTCGAGCTTGGCGTCCTCACCCAGGAACTGCCACTGGTTGAATGCAACCGTGGTCTGACTCGGGGTCTTCGCCAGCACATCGACGTGTTTGCGGATGGCGTCTCGCATGCGTTCCGGCGCCGGTGTGTCCTTGTTCGCGATCGGGAGCAACTCGACAAGATAGTTGTTGATCCCGTCCCGGACTATCCGCTGCAGGAGTTCCTCTTTGCTACCGATGTGTGCATACAGACTGCCGGACCTGATTCCGACCGCATCGCTGATCTCGCGCATTCCGATCTGGGCGAATGAGTGACGGCTGAATAACGTCAACGCAGCCTGATAGATCTCGTCGGCGCTGACCGGACTGCCCGAACTCCGGGCAGTCCTTCGATTACCGGCCGTCATCGTGTCCGTCGCCCGCACACGTCACGCTCGTATTCCCCTGAGCAGAACGTCGGCCATCTTGTTGGCGTACACCACCGCGTCGGGGTCACCTTGCGGCAACCATTCGGGTACCCAGTTCAGCGCTCCGAGGATCGACAGGACTGCGTAGTGGACGTCGAGTTCTCTGCTGAAGACACCATTGGCGATGCCATCGTGCAGCACGTCCCGGTAGAACCTCTCGTACTTCCGTCGGGAGGCAATCACGCGGCGACGGTTGTCCTCGCCCAGGTAGCGCCACTGGTGGAAGATCACCAGAACCTTTTCGGGATTTCGGGCGACGAGTTTGACATGGTCGACGATTGCGCTGCGTAGACGAGCGTCGGCCGGCCCGGCGGGAACATTCTCGACGACGTCGACGAACTCTCCGACACCGCGGTCGACGATGTCGAACAGGATCGCTTCTTTGCTCTCGACGTAGACATAGAGCGTCCCCGGCAGCATGCCGACCTTGCGTGCTATGTCGCGCACCGAGGTCCCGGGATAGTCTCGCTCGCCGAAAAGAGTGGTCGCCGCAGACAGGATTCGCTCCTTGACGTCGGCGTCGTCGGTTTCCCGCTCCGTATTCTCAGCCGGGTGCATTGTCATGACTCTAACGAACCGCAGCCGGGTCAAAGCGTTCGGCGGTTGCCGAAGTCTTGTTGAACTCCGGTTGCCTCTTCTCGAGGAACGCGTTGACACCTTCTCGGAGGTCGGGTCCGTAGTGCATTGCTGCCACCGACCAATAGCTGTTGGTCATGGACGTCGCCAGATCGACCTGCCAGCTCGACCGCAAGGCTTGCTTGGTCGCCTCCACCGCACGCTGTGACTTGGCCGCGATCTTCGTGGCCAGCGCGATCGCAGTCGAAATGAGGTCCTCCGGCTCGACGACACGATTCACCAGGCCGATTTCGAGTGCACGATGTGCGTCGACGACATCCCCAGTCAGGGCGAGTTCCGCCGCCAGCCCGGAACCTATGAGGCGCGGCAGGAAGTACGTGCCGCCGTTTCCCGGCGGCAGGCCCAGATTGATGTAGGTCTCGCCCAGCCGTGCCCGTGTCGAGCAGATGCGGAGGTCGCAGGCCAACGCGAGGTCCAGCCCTCCGGCCGTCGCCCCACCATTGATCGCGGCGATGATCGGGATCCTCGAGGCCGCGACACGTTGAGTGACCGGGAACAGGATCCGTGCGTTGTACGGTTCGTGCTCGATCTGGTGACGATCATCCAGGTAGGCCTTCATCGCCTTCAGGTCGGCACCGGCCGAGAACTGTTTGCCGGCGCCCGTCAGCACCAGAGCCCGCACCGATTTGTCATTCTCGAGTTCTGTCAGCGTGGCCAACAGATCTCGGACGAGTTCGGGTACGACACCGTTGCCGCGATCGGGCCTGTTCAGTGTCAGAACCACGACTCCGTCGCCGGAATACTCGTAGTACAGGGTCTCCAACTCGATGGATCTCACGCTATCTCCTTCACCGCATGACATCGGTGTGGTCAGCTCTTGTGCAGAATGGTCGCAACACTTGTCGCATACGCCCCGGCCAACCAGCCTCCGGCGTTGACCGCCAACGCTGTTCGGGGTCGTGTGACCTGGCGGTCACCGGCCCGTTGTGCGAGCTGGTTGTACAGCTCTACCAACTGGGCGCACCCCGTCGCTCCCAACGGGTGACCACGGCTGAGCAGTCCGCCGCTGACGTTGACGGGTGTGCGGCCGCCCAAGGCGGTCTGGCCTTTGCGGATGAGATGGTGCCCGTCACCGGGATCGCAGAGGCCGATCTCGGCGTACTGCAGGATCTCTGACGGCGCAGAGGCGTCATGCACTTCGATGACGTCGAGGTCATCTGGCCCGATACCGCCCCGCGCGTACGCGGCGTCGGCGGCTCGTTTGACCGGTACGGAGTCGGCGCCGAAACCTGACGCGATCTCGATGCTCTTGATCTCGACGCCGGTGATCCCCGAGCGGCGGGCATAAGACTCGGATACGAGGACCAATGCTGCGGCGCCGTCGGTCGTCGGTGAACACATCGGCAACGTGAGCGGATCGACGATCATCCTCGCTCCCAAGACGTCTTCCACTGTCTGCGGTTTGCCGAACTGGGCCAGCGGATTCAGTGAGCCGTGGTGTCGGTTCTTCACGGCGACGGCCGCGAAATCCTCGATGGTCGCACCGTACGCATCGAGATATGTGCGAGCTTCTTCGGCGTAGACATCAAGCAACGCCGAACTCTTCAGGATTTGGCCTGCCGCGTCGGGATCGAGCTCGGCGACGTCGGTCGCACCCCGGATGGCCGCAAATGTGCGGTGCTTGTCATCGTTGGAGAGCTTCTCGACGCCGACCGCCAGCGCGACGTCACAGCGCCCGGCGCTTATGGCTTCAAACGCGGACAAGACAGCGGTACTACCTGAAGCACAGGCGTTCTCGACGTTGATCAGGGGAATGCGTCCCAGGTCGCTGTTTCGGAACGCGACTTGGCCACGAATCATCTCCTGACCGGTGAGCATGCCGGATGCCCCGTTGCCGAAGTACAGGCGACCGATGTTTTCCGGTCCGATCGATGCGTCCGACAGAGCCTCCGCCGCAGCCGACTCGGCGAGTTGGCGCACAGTGTGCGGACTGCGGCTGACGAATGGTGTCATTCCGACACCGGCGATGAAAATTCTGTTCATGGTGACCTCCGACGGGTTCGATCGCGAGGGGACATCGGCACCGACCGTCGACCTCGACTACACGTTTGCTGCATCAGGAAACCGAAGCGGTGCTCGCTCGTGCTCCGCCGCCGACCTTCCGCTCATGTCCCGACCAGTAGCGGTCGCGGACCTCGCGTCGCAGGACCTTCCCGTACGCGCTCACGGGCAGCGAGTCGACGAACTCGACCGCCTTGGGTTTCTTGTAGCCGGCCAGACTTTCGGAGCAGTACTTGATCAGCTCCTCACCGCTGACCTCACTACCGGCGGCGGGTACCACTACCGCGTGTACGGCCTCACCCCAGTACTCATCCGGGATTCCGAGTACGACAACGTTCTCGACGGATGGATGCGCGATGAGAACTTCTTCGACTTCCCGCGGATACACGTTGTTGCCTCCGGAGACGATCATGTCCTTCGTACGATCGAGGAGGAACAGGTACCCGTGTTCGTCGAACTCGCCGATGTCGCCGGTGTACAGCCAACCGTCACGAAGCGCGGCGGCGGTTGCCTCGTCGTTGTTCCAGTATCCGCGCATCACGACGTCACCGCGGGCACATACCTCGCCCGGTTGCCCGACGGGTAGCGGCTTGCCATCCGCGTCGACAACTCTGACTTCGACGTCGGTCCGGGCGATCCCGGCAGACCCGAGCCGCGGGTCGTCGGTGGCCGCGAACTCGGCATGCATCTGCCGGGTCAGGCCGGTCACCGTGATCGGTGCTTCCCCTTGGCCGTAGATCTGCGCGAAGATCGGCCCGAAAGTGGCGATTGCTGCTTTGAGATGCTCGAGGTAGATCGGGGCACCGCCGTAACAGACCGCGCGCAATGTGCTCAGATCATGGCGTTGGGGGTCGAACTTGTCGAGTATCGCCACGATCTGTGTCGGCGCGAGGAACGCGATGTGCGAGACCTTTTGTGCCTCGATCGTGTCGAACAGAAGCTCGGGCGAGAAGCTCAGCGCGTCCAGGATGACGTTCGTTGCGCCGCGGGCGATCGTCGGCAATGCGACGATGCCGCTTCCATGCGACAGCGGAGCGGCATGCAGCACGACGTCGGACTGCTCGATCGGATAGACGTCGGCGAGGTAGTTCATCGCGACGACCCGACCGGTGCGGTGGGTCCACGTCGCGCCCTTCGGCCTCCCGGTGGTACCCGACGTGTAGAACAGCCAGCTGGCGTCGCTGGAGCTGATCTCGACAGGACCGTGCAGAGGTCGCTCGGCCGAGAGCAGAGCGTCGAACGACTCGGTGGATGACTCACCGGCAACCTCGAATCGCCATTCGATGTCGCCGAACTCGGACAGGTGCGATTCGATCTGTTCGGTGAAGGCGGCCCCGTGGATCAGAGCGCGAGCCCCGGATGACCGGACGATGTAGCCCATCTCTTTCGCGTGCAACCGCGCGTTCATGGGGACTGCCACCAAACCGGCGGCCAGACATCCGAAGATGGTCTCGAGGACAGCCGGGCTGTTGTGCAGCGCGAATGCCACCCGATCACCGCGCCGCAGCCCGCGGTCGAGGAGTTCGCCGCCGATACTCAGTGCGCTACGGTACAACTCGGCGTAGGTGATCGTCTGCGAGCCGTAGATGATCGCAGGGTGCTGGGGATGGTGCTGAGCTGACTTCGCGAGGAACGTCGCGATGTTCATCTCAGGCGTCGACTCTGGCATCGGCCTTGTCACCGAGCCTGAAACCACGCGATATGACGGCCATCCGGTGCGGTGCCGTCAAAACCCACCGGCATGTCGCACTCGTAGCTGTCCCAGCCGCCGTCGGCATCCGGTCGCAGCCGGGCCAACAGCTGCACGCCCTCGGCCAGCTTCACCACACCCACGGCATAGGGCAGATCATCTTCGAAACCTGTGGGTGCGCCGATTCGCTGGATCGTGAAGCTGTGCAGCTTGCCTTCCCCGGAAGCCGGCGTCCAACCCAGGTCGGTGCTGTGGCAATGGGGGCAGACATACTTGGGGTACATGATCGGCTTGTCACAGCTCTGGCATTTCTGCACGATGAGCTCGCCTCGATCGAGGGCTTCGTAGTATGCGTCGGTCAGTTGAATGGTCATGTCGTTGTCCTCACTTGTCCACGCGCTCGAGCAGGAGCACCTGGCTGTCCATGTACGTGCCACCGGTACCCGCGCACACCGCCCGGCGGGCATTGTCGACCTGTCGTTGCGGCTCGGCCCGGCCCAGCAGTTGTCGGATACCTTCGACGAGGAGCGCTGTTCCGCCGCCCACCCCGGTATGGCCGGCCGACAGGAGTCCGCCGTTGGTGTTGACCGGAAGTCGACCACCCGGCGAGAACTCTCCTGCGGCGAAGAGCCGAGCACCTTCGTGCAGCTTGGCCAGACCGAGACCTTCCATCCCGATGGTCAGTACTGCGGCGTAGGAGTCGTAGACCTCGGCGAGATCGGCGTCCTCGGGGCCCCAGCCGGCTTGCTCGTACGCGAAGTCACCGGCGCGCTTCCAGCCCATTGTCGCGAGGTCGTTCTCCTGACCGATGCTGTAGTGAGAAACGCAGCCTCCGGAGCCTGCGATCCGTACCCACCGGTCCTGTTTCCTGCGCGCGTTCTCGGTGCTTGTGACGACGTAGGCAGCAGCCCCGTCGGCGAGCATCGGACACTCCATTGCGTGGATGGGATCGCAGATCATCTTCGAGCCCAGGACCTTCTCCACCGTGAGGTCCTTGTCCTTGTACATCGCATTGGGATTGAGGCGAGCCCACTGCCGCAACGCCACGCACACGGCAGCGAGTTCCTCAGCTGTCGATCCCGATGCCGCCATGTATCGCTGGGTGATCAGTCCACCGACGGCGTTGAACGTCAATCCGGTGGGCCGCTCCCACTCGCGTGGGATTCCGTAGCCGCTGAGCATGTCCACCATGTCGGCAACCGGCGCCGAACCCCACTTGTCCGCCTGGACCACCAGGATGTTCTTCGCCTGCCCGCTGGCAATCAATCCGGCTGCGACGCGGGTGATGTTGTCGCTGGTCGATCCGCCGGAGTGCAGCATCGAGCTCGCTTTCGCCCGTCCATGTAGCCCGAGTTCCTCGACCACTCGCGAGAAGATCAGGTCGGCCTGATCATCCGGGGAATGGAGGCACGGAATGAGCAGCACGGTGTCGATGTCGGGTACCGAGAGCTGCGCATCGGCGATGGCCCGAAGCGCGACCTCGACCAGCGAACCGATGAAGGACCGATCGGGGTACTTACCGGAAGGGATTTCTCCCACCCCGACGAAGGCTGCTTCGAGGGGGTTACCGGGCATTGGGTTGTATCCGAGTTGATAGTCAGCAGTTGTCATCTCGAAGATGATCCTTTCGAACTAGAGTTCAGGCCGGGTTGCGGCGCTTTGCCAGCAACACCATTCGGGCGGTCAGCACGACTTCCTCGCGCTGGTTGGAGACCGCGTAGTCGAGCGAGAGAATGCCCTGATCGCCGCGCTTGGCCGGCTGGGTATCGACAACCTCGACATCGACTCGAATGGTGTCGCCGGGTTTGACTGGTCGGAGCGCTCGGATCGATTGGACTTCGCGCATCGCCACGATCGCCTCGCCATAGAACCCGGCTAAGGCCACCAACCCCACCGCGAGACTGAACGTCAATGGGCCGTGCGCGATCCGAGTGCCGAACTGGGTGTTACTCGCGTACTGCTCGTCGGTGTGCAACGGATAGTGGTCGCCAGTCAGGCCTGCGAACATCGAAATGTCCGAGATGTCAACCGTTCTCCCACCCGTTCGGCACACCGTACCAACCGGGAAGTCTTCAAAGTACCGTTCCGGTTGGGACAGAACGTTTCTGGTGTCAGCAGCGGTCACTGGTCGGCCATCCCGAGGTCGACAGCCCCGAGGGCTTCATGGGCGAGGCCGAAGCCGAGGTCTGCCTCGAGCACCCGTCGCAGGCCGCGGGTGAGAACCTTGCGCGCGTACCGACGCGCCAAAAGGGGTTTTGCCGCAATCTGTTCGGCGATCTCATGGGCCCTGGGCAACAATGCGTCAGCAGACAAGACCTCGTTCACAGCACCGAAGTCCAATGCGGTCTTGGCGTCGAGTTCCTGGCCGGTGATCAGGAAGTATCGGCCCCGATTCGGGCCGAGGACGTACGGCCAGACCACGTGCGCGCCGTCTCCGGGAACTATTCCCGACGGGAAGTGTGGCCCGTCTTGGAAGTACACCGATTCGGCGGCGAGGACGACGTCGCTCATGACCGGGATTTCCGGATGATTGGTCACCGGGCCATTGACGGCCGAGATCACCGGGACCTCGATGCCGAGAAGGTTGTTCAGCAACCGCTGACCTTCGAAGATCACATCGTCCCAGTCGTGGGGAGTCCCGAGGCTGAAACTCGAGAAGTCGATCTCGTTGCAGAACGAGGTTCCTGTGCCCGTCAGGATCACAACCTTGTTCTCGCGGTCGCACGCGATGTCGTTGAAGCAATATGCGAGCTCGTCGTGAGAGCGCGAGGTCCACACGAGGCTGTCGTCGTTGGTGTGCACGGTGACCTGCAGGATGCCGTCGTCGCGCTCGAGTTTGATGTTCTCGTACTTCGTCGAGTACTCGGCGAACGGCGTTGCAAGACTGCCCATGATACTGCCTTTCCTAGAGGATCATTTGGCTCTGACCTGGACAAACAATCATTTGTTTTTTACTCTAGCATCGCGCGGCGGCGTCAACAAGCCTCAGATCAGAGGCGGGGACTACGATGAAAAACGACTGTGCGTTTTTCCGTCGTTTTCTCGGCGGGAAGAGAGGATGAGCGAGATGGCGCGACGTGCTGCGACGGGTAGGGCCAAACCGGCGACTCGAGTGACCAAACAGCAGCGCCTTTTCGATGCTGCCATCCAGTTGTTCAGCAGGCAGGGTTACGCGAGCACGTCGATCCGGGACCTCGGCGAGGCGGTGGGAATCCTCCCGGGCAGCGTCTATGCCCATATCGACAACAAGCATTCCCTGCTCGTGCGGCTCGTCGATGCCGGCATCGACGAGTACCTCGATGCCACGTCGAACCTGGCCGGCACCGGTGAAGAGCAGTTGCGGGCTCTCGTTCGGGCACACGTGTCCGTCATTGCGCAGAATGTCGACCGAGCGCTGGTCGTATTCCACCAGTGGCGTCACGTCGAAGGCCCCGACCGAGAGCGACTGTTGGAGAAGCGACGGGCCTACGAGCGTCGAATTCACGACATCATCAGCACCGGCATCGCAGACGGCAGCTTCGATGCCGACGTCGACCAACGCGTGGCTGTCCTGACGATCCTCGGGATTCTCAACTGGAGTCCGGAGTGGTATCTGTCCACCGGCCCGGAGCCGGCCGAAGTGATCAGCGATGGTCTGGCGCACGTCATCATCGGCGGACTCCTGCCCGTTCGCGGAGATGGGAACGGCGTCCATGCCGACCTTGCCGTGCACGAGATCTCTACTGGGACTGCGTGAGCACCGCACCAGCGAGACCTTCCGGAAGGGTCGGAATGACCCTGCGTTCCTGAATCCGCCACTGTCCGTCCGCCAGGACGAAGACGTCGTTGTAGTGACCCATCGTGACCAGCCGCAGGGATTCTGTCTCAGCGCGCAGAACCAGCACATACGCCGATCCACGGGCCCGGCCCTCGCCGAGACCCGCGACGACGATGTTGCTGACGAAGTGGTGTGTTCCCGAACCACCGGACGCCGCAGCGTCAAAAAACTCCTCGAGCGCGTTCCTCCCGACGATCGCCGGCCTGGTATCCAGGATGAACTGCCCGTCGGGTGCGAACAGTGACGCGCACTCGGCTGCCCGACCACTGTCGAACCGCCAGGAATACTCGCTGTAGATCGTCCCCAGTGCCTGGGTATCGGTGGGTGACAGCACTTGCATGGCACGCCCCTAGCCGTGGTTCTCTGTTGCGACGTGTGCAACCGCCGCGGTCGTCCGGTCCTGAAACCGCGAGCGACTCTTCAAGAATTCTTTTGGACTACTGGATGCGAACACGCCGGTGACGTCCCCGCCCGTCACGACCTCGGCGACGAACTTGTCGGCATCCAGGTCACCGTGCAGCACATTGAGCGTTGATCCGGCCGCGGCCGACCCGACGAACTGCAGACGGCGGCCGTGTTGTTCGGTCCAGAAGTATCCGTCACCGCAGTCGTGCGAATGGTCCCTACCCAGCAGTGCGTGAGCAGTTCTTCGGGCGCTGTCGGCGGCGGCAGTCCAGTGCTGTATGTCCTCGCGGCCGAACATGGTGTGCCGGCACACGATATCGCCCACACCGAACACGTCCGGATCGCTGGTACGGCCGTCGGCGTCGCACAGCAACCCTCCGTCGGTCGCCAGACCCGCGTCATCGATCCAATCCAGCTCGCGCATGATCCCCGCGCCGACGACCACGAGATCGACATCGTGTTTGCGTCCGTCGCTGGTGGTTACCGTCACGCCGTCCGCGCTCTCCGCGACCGAGGTGACGAATGTGGAATTCTCGATCATGACACCGGCGTCTGCATGGAGCCGTTCGATCCAGGCCGACAGACCGGCGCCGACGATGTTGATCATCGGCCCGGGATCTGCTGCGACCACACGGACGTCCTTGCCCAGGTATCGTGCCGAGGACGCCACCTCGAGGCCGATGAACCCCGAGCCGATCACCAGGACGCTGTCGGCGTCGGCGAGCGCATCGCGCAACGCGCTCGCGTCGAGAACGGTGCGGAGATAGTGGATTCGACGAGAAGGATGCAAGTCCAGCAACTGGCGCGCACGTGCGCCTGTGGCGATCACGAGCCGCTCGTACTCGACGGCACCACCGTCCGCGATCATGACTCTCTTTGCCGCACGGTCGATTCCGGTGACATGGCTGTTCAGGCGGAGGTCGATGTCGAGCTCGGCAAACGCCTGCACGCCGACCAACGAAAGATCGGATTCGTCCAGATCACCGGTCAGGTAGTCCTTGGAGAGCGGCGGGCGGTCATACGGCCCGACAGCCTCTTCGGTGAGCACCGCGATCGGCGACGTGTATCCCAGGGACCGTAGGCCCTGCACGGTCCTGACGGCCGCCAGCCCGCCTCCGATGATGACGATGTCAGTGGTGGTCATCGGTCTACCTCGCCGGCTGAGCGGTGCTGGCCAGCAGCTCGGTGACACGCTCGAGAAGTCGGAACTTCTGGACCCGGCCGGTGACGGTCACCGGTAGTTCAGCCTCCTCAATGAGCATGACGTGCGCCGGTACCTTGAACCGCGCCAACAGATTCGCGCAGTAGTCGATCAGCTCCGCCTGTGTAGGCTCCGCGCCGGGAGCTGCCACGATGAACGCCACGCCGACCTCGCCCATACGCTCGTGAGGTATTCCGATCACATGGGCGGCCTTGACTCCGTCATGTCGGCTGAGGACGCCCTCGATCTCGGATGGCAGAACGAGTTCGCCCCCGCACCGATACGACTCCTTGATTCGCCCGGTCAGAGTCAGGTATCCGTCCTCACTGAGTCGGCCGAGATCTCCGGTGTGCATCCAGCCATCGGCCGTGAACAGCGCAGCTGTCTCGGCAGGTTTGTTGTAGTAGCCACGGGTGATCCCGGGCCCTTTCGTCACCAATTCCCCGATCTGGCCGAACGGCAGTTCTTCGCCCGTATCGGTGGCGATCACCTTGTAGACGGCGACGGCTCCCCCGAGCTCAGGATCGCCGGCTGCCCCCGCGGGTTTGATGGAACCGTTCGTCGTCAGCAGGCGCTGTATCGGGTCGCCGGGGAGCGTACACGCCGTCGACGCTGTGGTTTCCGTTTGACCGTACGCGGTGAAGATCTCGTCCACTCCAAGGACGGAGTACATCTCCTCCCACATATCGGGGCGATGAGCAGCCCCAGACGAGAACATGGTGGTCAGATGCGAGAGGTCGTAGTCGTTGATGCGGGCTTCGTCGAGGAGCCTGGTCGTCATGGCCGGCACGCAGATCAATTCGTCGATCCGATGCCGTGCAACGGCGGCGAGCATCGCCGACGGTTCGAAAGTTGTCATGGGCAGGATCGATCCGCCCACGAACAAGGACGCGATCATTCCCTCGACATACCCGAAGACGTGATACATCGGCATCGCATAGCAGATTGCTCGCGCATCCTGGAAGGCGCGCGTGTAGGCAGATGAGTAGGCAGTGCGCACCACGGCGTCATGGGTGAGCATCACCCCCTTCGGCTGGCCTGTCGTGCCTGAGGTGTACAGGAGATCCGACCCCTGGCGAGGGTCGACCTTGCGGGTCAACCTGAGGATGTCCTCATCCGAGATCTGTTCGCCCGCAGCCGTGATGCAGGCGAGTGGAGCGCCCCGCCGGTCGGCACGCTCGGTCATGTCCCGCACGAACACATTTCGCAGTTCCGGAAGTGCCGCTCCGCCACCGGAATCTTCCCAACCCGGCGCGATCCGGTCCAAGCAATCGAGATAGTTCAGTCCCCGGAATTCGTCCATGGTGATCAGCACGCGAGCATCCGACTGACGCAGGATATACGCGAGTTCCTCATGCCGGAGGAGGAAGTTGATCGCGACCGAGATCGCCCCGATTCTTCCGACTGCCAGTTTGAGTGCAACGAAATCCGGCAGGTTGGCCATGTCAACCGCCACATGGTCTCCCGGACGAACCCCGATGGCGACAAGCCCCGCCGCAAGGCGGATGCTCCAGCGCTGCATCTCGGCATAGGTGATGTCGCGGGTATCGCCGCGGACGAACACCCGGTCCGGATGGATCTCGGCGGTTTCGTCGAACAATTGCGCTGTCGTCCTCGGTCGCCATGGCGCGTAGCGATCTTCCAACAAGCCGCGCCGACGGTCGGTCGAATCAACGTTCATCATGAACTCCGTTCAAAGGTGTCAGACCGAGGCCGGGGTGAGGGCACGGATCTCGTCGGGGCTGAACCCGGCGTCGAGCAAGACCTCCTCGGTGTGCTGGCCGAGCAGCGGTGCAGCGCGTAGGGGCAAGTCCCGGCCATGATCAAAAGGCAACCGCAGATGTGTCACGTTGTCCTCGGTTTCGATGAGATGGCGCTCGGCTGTCAACGGGTGTGCGGTGGCCTCTTCGAGACTGTGCACGGGGCTCACCGGTACCCCCTTGCCGCTGATCTGCTGCAGCCAGTATTCCGAGGGACGCGTGAGCAGGATGCCCTCGAGCAGGGTGTCGAGAAGATCCCGGTTCTCCACACGACGCGCGACCGTGCTGAAACGCTCTTGTTGGGCGAGATTATCGGCATCGATTGCGGCGCAAAGTCTTTGAAAGAGTCGATCAGTGGCTGCTGCGATCATGATCGACTTGTCGGCCGTCTGATACTCCCGGTAGGGCGCGGTGCTCGGCGCGGCCGAACCCAGCCTCTGCGGATGGAAACCGGCGTTCAGCAGGCCGCTGATCTGGTGACACATCATGAACAGCCCACTGTCGATCAGCGCCGACTCGAGTCGTCGAGCTCCGCGCTCGGCGGCCGGCTGCGCCAGTGAGGCCATGATCGACATCGCAGCCCACATCCCAGTGGAGATGTCGATGAGCGACGGCGCAGCCCGCGCAGGACGCCCCTCGGGACTACCCGTGAGGTCCATGATCCCGGTGAACGCCTGTACCAGCGCATCATAGCCGGGACGGTCGTGACCGAGGGGACCACGACCAAATGCGCTGATCGACAAGTAGATCACGGAGGGGCTGACTTCTGTGAAGTCCTCGAACCCCAGCCCGAGTCGGTCGGCGACGCCGGGGCGAAACGACTCGACCACCACGTCTGCATCCTTGGCGATCGCCAGGGCAGCGCGGCGTCCTTCCGCGGAGGCAAGATCGATCTCGACACTGCGCTTGTTGCGATTGACTGTGTGGAAGACCGTGCTTGACGCCCCGAGGTGAGGCGGTAGAGCCCGAGTGGAGTCCCCGGTGCCTTGCCGTTCCACCTTCACGACATCGGCGCCCAGATCGCCGAGGATCATGCACGCCAGCGGTCCGGCGATGTTCTCGCTGAGGTCCACGACGCGTATGCCCCGGTACGTCTCCTGAAATCCCATGCTCTTACCCATTCTGGTGAGGTCGGCTAAGCTGACGGCTCGGCGCCAAAAACAATCACTTGTTTATTGCTATCAGACGTTGCTACGGTGGTCAAGAACACATCACACCGAGCCTGATGCGTACATCACCGAGAAGGAGTACCCGATGGACTTTCGCTTCAACGACGAGCAGCAGTTGTGGCACGACACCGTGCACGCCTTCATGGAGCGCGAAGTAGGAGTCGAATACACCCGCAAGCACGACGAGTCACGTGAGTTCCCGAACGAGGCGTACAAGAAGATCGCCGAGCGTGGCTGGCTCGGACTGCTGATCCCCGAGGAGTACGGCGGACTCGAAGCCGATCCCGTCATGTATGCGATCTTCTGCGAAGCCATCGCGAAGTACAGCCTGGACTTCGCCGCGGCGATCATGACATCGATGTTCACTGCGACCAACGTCGCCCACCACGGCACCGACAAGCAGCGCGAACAGTACCTGCCGGCCTTCTTGGCGGGTGACCTGAAGTTCAGCATCTCGATCACCGAGCCCGGCGCCGGGTCGGATGCCGCGAGCCTCCGAAGCAAGGCGGTCCGCGACGGAGACTCGTGGGTGCTCAACGGGAACAAGGTGTTCTGTTCGGGCGCACATCTACCCAACACGGTGATCGCGGTGATGGCGCGAACAAGCGAGGACAAGCACGCCGGACTCAGCATGTTCCTCGTCCCCAACACGACCGAAGGCGTCGACATCCGCAAACTGGACACGGTTGTCCGCCGGAGTCTGGGAACCACGGAGATCTTCCTGACCGACGTACGCATCCCGGCGGACAGCATCATCGGCGAACCCGGCGACGGATGGGCCGTGGTGGGCAAACACCTGGAATGGGAGCGGCTCAGCCTGGCAGCCACCTACGTGGGCAACGCGCGATCGGCCCTCAACGACACCATCAAGTACACCAAGGACCGCACCCAATTCGGCCGCAGCCTTTCGTCGTTCCAGGTGCTCAAACATCGCATGGCCGCAGACGAATGCGAGGTCGAGGCCGCCCGGCTTCTCGTGTACAGCGCCGCAACCAAACTCGCCCGGGGAGAAGGGGCACTCAAGGAGGTGTCGATGGCGAAGGTCTACGCGGCCGACGTCGCTTTCAAGGTCGCGACGAACGGCATGCAGGCGCTCGGTGGATATGCCCAGCTCCCCGAGTACGACATGGAGCGCTACTTTCGGGAAGCCAAGCACGCGATGGTCGGCGGTGGAGCGAGTGAGATCCAACGGAGCATCATCGCCAAGCAAATGGGGCTCTGACAGCTCGACCAATAGCTCGCGGATCCTTGGCGCCAGAGAAAAACAAACGTTTGTTTCTTGCGTCTCGTCGAGCGAGCATCCGGTTGGGTCAAGCAGGCGGGATGCAGGTTCCGTCGACCCGACCACCCACCGGACCGACCGTCTGCGCGTGCCTGCGAGGAGGAACGGACTAGTTCGGGCGCAGCGGGCAGAACAGCGACACCGTCCAGCGCCATGGCCACAACGGTCGGCGTAGGGCCACTGAGAGGAAAAGTTGACATGACAAGAGAACCCGACTTCGACGCTGTGGTGATCGGCGCGGGCCTGACCGGCCTCTACCAGGCCTACCGACTCCGAGAAATGGGCTACTCGGTACTGGGGGTCGAAGGGGCGGACAACATCGGCGGAGTGTGGCACCACAATCGATATCCGGGGGCCCGCACCGACTCGGAGAGCGAAGTCTACGGGTACTTCTGGAACGACCAGCTCATGCAGGAGTGGAACTGGTCCGAGCGCTTTTCCGCGCAGCCCGAGGTGTTGGAATACATCCATCGCGCGGCCGAGATCATGGACATCCGCAAGGATTTCATTTTCAATGCGAGGGTCAGGAAGGCGGTGTTCGATGACGCCGATAATCTCTGGACCCTGGAATTCGAACAGCCGGACCGTGCACCTCTGACGGCGCGTTTCGTATTCTCGGCCCTCGGCCCCCTGTCTGCACCCCAGATGCCCAACGTGCCCGGGATCAACACGTTCAAGGGCGAGAGCTACCACACGGCGAACTGGCCTCGCGACCCTGACGGGTTCGGTCCTGCCAAGCTGGATTTCTCCGGCAAGCGTGTGGCCGTGATCGGCCTGGGGTCGACCGGCGTGCAGGTGATCCAGGAAATGGGCAAGGTGGCCGAGAGTCTGACCGTGTTCTTGCGCTCGCCGAACTGGTGCACTCCGTTGGGCAACGGGCCCATGACGCCGGAGCGGATGGCCTATATCAAGTCGCACTACAGCGAGTTCACCGCCAAGTGCGACGCGTCCATCGCCGGCTTCCCGCACGAGTTCATCCCGGACAACCTGTTCGATGTGCCGAAAGCGGAGCGCGACGCCAAATTGGAGGAGCTGTACAAGGGGCCGGGCTTCTCACTGTGGCTCGGTGTATATCAGGACGCCCTGTCCGACCCGGCGGCGAACAAGTACGTCTCGGACTTCGTAGCGCAGAAGATCCGTGAACGGGTCAAGGATCCTCGTACCGCTGAACTGCTGATACCCAAAGATCACGGCTTCGGGATGAAGCGGGTACCACTCGAGACCAACTACTACGAGGTGTACAACCAGGACAATGTCTCGGTTGTCGATCTGAACACGACGCCGATCAGCAGGATCGTGCCCGAGGGTATCCAGACCACCGACGCCCTCCACGAGTTCGACGTCATCATCTACGCCACGGGCTTCGACGCGGTCAAGGGCGCCTGGAATCGTATGGACATCCGCGGCACGGGCGGTGTCGACCTGAAAGACGCATGGGCTGACGGCGTCACGACCTACATGGGCATGCAATGTCCCGGGTTCCCCAACTTCTTCCTGTTGGTCGGCCCTCAGAGCGGTGCCACCTTCTGCAACATCCCACGCTGTTCCGCCCTCGCCGTCGACTGGTTGAGCGAGATGATGGCCCATGCGAAGAAGGCGGGGATTCAACGCATTGAACCGGAAGTCGAAGCTGCTGAGAGCTACACCCTCTACTGCACCAAGTTGCTGGGCAAATTGCTACTGGGCCAGACCAATTCGTGGTTCACCGGGATCAACAAGAACATCGAGGGCCGGGACAAGCGAGAGGTGTTGCTGTTCGTCGGCGGCAATCCCAGATTCCGGGAGTACTGCGAGGACGTGAGCGAGAACGATTACAAAGGATACATCATGTCGTGAGGTGCCGCCTCGGCTCCCGCCGATGCCGCGACGCCGACCTTGCCAACGTCTCAGATCACATCTGCTGCACGACAGCACTATTCATATGCAGCGTGTTTCACATAACGAGGAGTAGAAGCGAATGACTCGACTTTCCAGCAAGACAGCGGTGGTGACCGGAGGCGGACGCGGCTTGGGGTCTGTCATCTCGACCGCATTGGCTGCCGAGGGAGCCCATGTCCTGGTGATCGACCGGAACAAGGAGGCAGCGGACGAGATCGTCGCAACCATCAAGCAATCCGGCGGCTCCGCCTCCGCGGAGACGCTGGACATCAGTGACCGCGAGGGCGTCACGGCGTTCGGCGGTCGAATCCTGAAGGAGTACGGCACCATCGACGTGCTGGTGAACAATGCGGGCATCGCGCCCCGAATCAGGCCGAACGACCCGGATCAGGCGGAGAAGTGGGATCAGGTCATCGATGTGAACCTCACCGCTCAGTGGGACATCACGGTTGCCCTCCTGCCCACACTGCAACACGCCGGCGCGAGCGTGATCTTCCTGTCGTCGATTGCCGGCTTCACCGCGCCCAGGTCCAGCGCCGCGTACGGCGCTTCGAAAGCTGCGGTGCGGTCCCTGGTCCAGTATTTCGCCCGCACCCTCGGACCAACCGGTGGTCGAGCCAACGGATTGGCACCGGGACGTATCAAGAGCGACCTGATGACCGTCGAGGGTGCGGCGGGGGACAAGTTCATCCAGCGGCTACCGCTGGGGCGGGTCGGTGAGACGGAGGAGATCGCCGGTCCCGCAGTGTTCCTCGCGTCTGACATGTCGTCGTACGTCACGGGTGTGACGATCCCCGTCGACGGCGGCTACCTGGCGCTCTGACGGACGACGGCGTGCCGGACACGCCCGTGGCCACGGTCCCCGACGACGTACCACGCTCACGGATCGACCACCTGGTCGCTGCACCGAGACGGCGACCGACGGTGGCGGCCCGCGGTCGCCGTCCACTGCAATCATGGGAGAAGACATATGGCGTTGACCACGATCGAGCCGTTCCTGCCGACGGACCTCGCACAGATCGGCACTGGCCTGAACCGGCCGGAATGCGTTCTGGCCGCCCCGGACGGATCGCTGTACACCGGCGACTGGACGGTGGGCATCGCCCAGATCGCTCCCGACGGCACCACTGGCCCCGCCGTCGAGTCGGACCTGATCTCGCACGGCTTCCGGCCCAATGGGATCGCGATGACGCCAGACGGCGACTTCCTGTTCGCAAACATGGGCAGGGCGGGTGGAGTCTGGCGTGTCGGGCGGCACGGCGACGTCCACCCGTTCGCTACAGAGATTGCCGGGGAACCGATTCCACGCACGAACTTCGTGCTGGTGGACGGTGATCGGACCTGGATCACGATCAGCTCGACGGCTCGCAAACACGAGCACTTCACCGCAGAGGAAGACACCGGCCAGATCCTCTTGGTACAGGACGGGAACGTCACGCTCGCGGCCGACGGGTTGAACTGGACCAACGAGGTGCGGGTCTCGCCCGACGGCAAGTACCTGTTCGTCAATGAGACGTTTGCCTGCCGCACCACTCGCTATGACCTGGGGACAGACGGTTCCTTGAGCGATCCCGTCCGGCTCGTCTACCCGGGAGGCACCTTCCCCGATGGTCTGGCATTCGATGTGGAGGGCGCACTCTGGATCGCGTGTGTTATCTCCAACCGGGTGATCCGTGTTGCGCCGGATCTGACCTGGACGGTGGTGTTCGAAGACGTCGATCACAACGAACTGGACACGATCACCTCGGCCCACACGGAGGGACATCTGGTCTGGGATCAGATCTCGAACAGCCGCGGATCCCGCGTCTCGAACCTGTCCAGCATCGCTTTCGGTGGGGCCGATCTGAAGACGATCTATCTGGGTGGGCTCGGAATCGAAGAGGTGCAGGTGCTGCGATCTCCGGTGGCGGGGGTTCCCATGGAGCATTGGCGATGACGCCCGATACCGGCGCCGGGAACAACACTGCTGACAGGGTGCTGAAGGTCGATCACGTCGCCCTCGCCGTGACGTCGATGCGAGCTGCGGCACACTTCTTCACCGACGTTCTGGGCGGAACACTGCTGTCGGGGGGCGACAACCACACCACCGGCATCCGACTGATCCAGTTGATGCTCCCCGGCTTCAAACTCGAACTGATGCAGTCACTTCGCGATGACTCGATCCTCGCCGACCACATGCGTCGGCGGGGTCCCGGATTTCATCACCTCACGTTCATGGTCGACGACGTCGAGGAGACCGTTCAGGCTCTCTCCGATGACGGCTACACCGCAGTCGGTACGAACACGTCGCTGCCGGCGTGGACCGAGACCTTCCTCTCCCCGAGAGACACTTTCGGGGCCTTGCTGCAGTTCGTCCACACCGAGATGCGTTGGGATGTCGCAACGACCGACTACACGCTGGACGACATCCTCGCCGGAGACGTGGTCTGGAATGACTACGTCGCATGTGTGCAGCGACCGGGCAAATCGCCGGCATAGGGCCACACACCCAGTCCAGTCCATACGAATATGACCACATTGTGGAGGCTTTCGTGTCCGAACCGCAACCGACGGCCAATGGTCGGCACCACGCGTCAGAGCCCTATCTGCTCCGCGGGACCGGGCCCGATCTCGGCCCCGTCGCCACGGCCCATCCGTATGAGCGTCGCACCATGCTGCACGTATTGGCGGAGCAGGCCGAAAAGCGTGGCGAGGCGCCCTGGCTCGTGTTCGACGGGACGCGGAGTCTGAGCTTCGGACAGGCACAGCGGGCCGCCTACCAGTTCGCGACAGCTGCCCGAGCCGCCGAGTACACCGCGCCGCGGGTGGCGTTGTTGTTGCGCAATCAACTCGAGTTCATGCCCGCGTTTCTCGGTGCACAGGCCGCCGGTGGATTCGCCGCTCCGCTCAATCCGGAGGCACGCGGCCCGTTGCTCACCGCACTCCTCGATCGCTGTGATGCCCAGATCCTGGTGTTGAGGGCGGATCTCCTCGACGTCGTCAGGGCGGCCCCGGGACTCGCCAAGGTCGAGTTGTTATTGGTGTGCGGCGAGGAAACGGCGGACACGCAGGTGCATGGCGTGCCGGCGCAGTCGTTCGACCGCTGGCGCGCAGGCCATCCGAGCACCGCTCCGCACACCCTGCCGCGCCCGAGCGATCTTGCGGCACTGGTCTTCACCTCGGGCACGAGCGGCGGCTCGAAAGCCGCCATGTGGTCACATCACTACCAGTACCTCAGCTCTGCGAACATCACTGACTCCATGGGGCATTCGCCCGACGACGTGTTGAGTACACCGCTGCAGATGTGCCACATCGCCGGACTGCAGAACTTCGCGAATTCGGCGCTACACGTAGGCTGTACGGCTCATCTGAAGTCAAGCTTCAGTGTCAGCCGATGGTGGGAGGACATCGCAGCGGACGGCGCCACCTTCGCGATGCTGATGGGACCGATGGCCTCGATGATCCTCGACCGGGTATCCACAGCCCCGGAGCACCGGCTTCGCAACGTCTACATCCTGCCTCAGCCGGCTCGACGCAAGGAGTTCGAAGAGCGGTACCGCACCAGGGTGATCTGGCAGGGATGGGGCATGACCGAGATCTTTCCCCACGTTCCTGCCCGCGAGCGCCTGGACGGTGTGTCTGACGACACGATCGGCGCTCCGCCGTCCTGGGTCGACTTCGGTGTCGTCGACGAGGACGACCGGCTGCTGGCACCGGGCCGGCTCGGAGAGATGGTCTACCGACCGCTGCTGCCGTATGCCATGGCAGACGGATACTACGGCGACGACGAGGCGACCACGAAAGCCTTCCGCAACTTCATGTTCCATACCGGCGATCTCGGATACTACGACGACGAGGGCCGGATCCATTTCGTCATGCGAAACCAGGACGCGATCCGTCGCCGCGGCGAGAACATCTCCGCCGTCGAACTGGAGCAATCGATCCGCGAATACCCGCCCATCGCAGACGCGGCGGCGTATGCGGTTCCCGCCGAACTGGGCGAGCACGAGGTCAAGGTCGATGTGCTCAGCCGCGACGGCGAGCCGGTCGATCTGGCCGAGTTGTACAGCTGGCTCATCACGCAGCTACCGAGATTCATGCTTCCCCGCTATCTCGAGCAGAGGGACGACTTCCCCCGCACACCGAGTCAACGGGTCCAGAAGTACCTCCTCGCCGCAGAAGGCGTGGATCGAGCGCAAGTCGCGGAGTTCACTCCACCGCCGCGGAAATCCTGAGCTCATCATCCTCATCCGCCTCGGCTGGCGCAGTTCCCTTCGGCTCTGACAGCGCCCGCCTACCCGAGCCTCCTGGACACGCTCGAAGGCAAGGGCACAATCGAGTGCCCTTGCCTTCGAGCGTTGTGGCGATTCGCTACCTGGCGTCCACCGCTACTGTGCAGCGGGCCGCGTACGAGCGCCTTCGCCAGCCGCCACATCCTCGCGGCTCCCGTCGCGGGCGTCATCAACCTCGGCCGGGACGTCCGATGGGAGCCGTGACAACCGCAGAGCTGCGAGCGCGGACACCGCGAGCAGGACTCCGGCGGCCAAGAAGATTGTTCGCGCCGAGAAGACCGCAGAGGCGTATCCGGCGATGATCGGGGTCACAATCGCACCGATCCGGCTGATTCCCACCATGTAGCCGTAGCCCCGCGCTCTGAGCAACGGCGGGTACATCGGAGGAGCCGCCGCGGTGTAGGACGAGATGGCGACGAACACCGAGAGCCCCAGAAGTGCGGCAACGAACAAGCCCACGGACAGGCCCATCGTCGCGGCGAAGACCAGAATGCTCACCGCCGCCAGGACCAATGACACCCATGCGATCAACGTCGCGCGCACTTTCAAGCCCACGAGACCGAAGATGATCGATCCGGCAAGGCTGCCGAGACTGATGATCGTGCCGGCAACAGCACCCCGCTGAGTGTCGCCACTCGCATCACTGATCAACTGCGGTGTCCAGGTGCCCACAAAGTAGTAGGCCGCCGTCAGGAATCCGTAACCCACCCACAGCAGAATCGTCCGCTGACGCAACATCGGTCCGAGCAAGCTCCCCTTCGCGGGCGTCTCAGACATGGCGACATCTTCGGTTGCCGATTCGAACTGTGCCGAAACGTGCTGGTGATCCCCGTCGATACCGATCCGCCGGGCAATGCGGGCCACGCGCTCGCGGGCGGACTCGCCTCCCGCGTTGATGAGGAAACTCAGGGATTCGGGCAACGCCAGGTAGACGAGACAGAATCCCATCGCGCTCACCACCGCACCGACCCAGAACATCGCCTGCCACGCGCCACCGAACACCGAGATCAATGACACCCCGGTCACGCCCGCCAACGTACTGCCCAAGGGGAAGCCTATGGTGACGATCCCGACGGCGAAGTTTCGCTTCGATGCCGACGAGAACTCCTGCGCGGTGACGATGATCATGGCGCTGATGACTCCGACGCCGATCCCGGTCAGCAGGCGTCCACCCATCATCAGCGGGGCATTCGGGGCCAGCGCGGTGGCGACCATCGACACAGAGTTGAGGGCGAGCCCGAACAACATCAGTGTTCGACGCCCGAAGCGATCTGCAAGTGGCGCGACGAACATGGCACCGATGGCCATACCCACCAGCCCCATGCTGATCAAGAAGCCCTTCTCGCCGGAGGACGCGAATCCGTCGTCGAGATGCGGGAGGACAAACCCCATTGCGAAGAAGTCGAACCCGTCGAGCATGTTGCAGAGCATGCAGATGAGCACGATGAACCACTGATACGGCCTCATTCGTGATGACTCGATGGTGTGAAGAATGCTCACGGCAGGTGATCTTCCTGAGAATGCTCACCACTCGATGTGGGCGAGACGTGGGAGGGTTGAAAGAGCATGAAGCCGACGGGGTCCGTCAGTTGTACTTGCCGAGATATCCGGCGTCGACGGGGATGCACGCTCCGGTCACGTACTTGGCATCGTCGGACGCCAGCCAGGCAACGGCGCCCGAGATGGCCGACGGTTCCATCCACGGGACCGGTAGCAGGTTCATCGCGGTGAATGTGTCACCGAAGTCCTCGAAACCCGGGTTCTCCACCCCGGGGGCGAACGCCGACCAGATCGCTTCGTTCTGAATCATCTTGGTATCGACAGAACTCGGATGCACCGTGTTCACGCGAATGAAATTGGGGGCGAATTCGTTTGCGAGAGAACGCATCAGGCCGACGACTGCGTGTTTGCCCATGTTGTAGTGCACCTGGTTGGGAAATCCACGCATTCCGGCTGTCGAGCTGATGATGATGACCGAGCCGCCACGGCCTCCGGCGACGACATGGGGAAGGGCCGCCCGGCACGTGTTGTACGGGCCGTGCATCTGTACGTCGATCATGTCGTTGTACATCGCATCAGACATCTCCAGGAACGGTGCGCTCGACCAGATTCCCGCGTTGGCGACGACGATGTCCAGTCGTCCGAACTCGTCGACGGCACCGTCCACGACATTCACCAGCGACGTCAGATCGCGCACATCTGCGGCACGGGCGACAACCCTTCTCCCGGTCTTCTCCACGAGATTGGCGGTCTCGTCGAGATCTTCGATCGTGCTCAGCGCATACGGCACGGAATCGATGTCCGCACATATGTCGACAGCGATGATGTCGGCGCCCTCTTCGGCCAGTCGAACCGCGTGCGCCCGCCCCTGTCCGCGCGCTGCGCCGGTGACGAACGCGACCTGCCCGGTCAGTCGTGACATTGTTTCTCCTTTGTTGTTCCTGAAAGTTTGTTGTTGTGAAAGCTCAGGCGGTCACTGCCGCCGTGGAGTCCTCTACTGCGGTCGAGCCCTGCGACGCCTGCGATCCACGAAGAAGTCGCACCCCGACCAGGACGAGACCGAGGAATCCGATGAACACGAGCGCTGCGCCGACCCGAGTGTTCTCGAAGCCCCCGATCAACGTTGCCCAGGACAGAGATCCCTTCATGGCCAGGATCGTGACCACGACCCCCACAATTCCGACCGCGGAGCAAGCCAGGCCGACGGCACGACCACCGACGCGAACGGCGAGGACGGCGAGCACGAGAGTGAGTGCCGCCAACAGCCAGGCACCCCATGTGAAGTACATCGACTGGATCGCCGTGTCGCCGGCGCTGTTCACGGACGACAGATCGGCGTAGTTCATCTCAGATGCGGGGGCCCCGCCTTGAGCGGGAACGTACGCCCACGCGGGTCCCAGCAGCCCCAGCCACACGGCGACCGGGGCGATGGCGCTCAGCGTCAGAAGGCCGCGGTCGGTGCGACTGAGGCCGGTGGATGTCGACGGAGACGTGTTCATGACGGGTGTCCTTCCAGAACCAATCGGTTGGTGATAGAGGTGGGGATGGCGCCGGCCCGCCGACGCGCGGTGCGGCGCTCCGGGTGGCCGCCGACGTTGTTCAGGCGGTGTCGACGCCGCCCGCTGCGGCCTGGCGATACTCGTGGACCCGGCCGGTCGGCACCGTGAGCGGCCGGGTGTAGGAGGGATCTGATCTGTCGCGCGCCGACCGGGGACCCGTGCGCATGAGGTCGACCAAGCCAGGAGGCAGTCCGGCGCGGATCGCAGTGAGGGTCGAAGGATCTTCAGGGTCAGGGCGCGACGACAACGGCGCCCAATCCCTGAGGCACACACGATGGACTATCCCCCACCGTCCCGCACGCTTCTCGAATCTGTCGACATAGCGCCCGCCGCTCATCGACAAGACGTCCCCCTGCTGGTTCATCCCGGCGAACATGTAGTACGTCTCGGTGTGTGCAGTGTCCCCACTGAGTTCGCAGGTATGGTTGAGCAAGCAATGCTGTTGCAGCACATGAGTTGATGAGTGCATGGAGATCACCCAATCCACGAACTCGTCGCGATTGCCGACGAACATCCCGTGATCATCCACACCGTCGGGGTGATAGCACGAGCGGATGAGCTCGGCGTCGAGACGATCGACTCCTCGCGCGTACCTCATCAGGCAGTCGCTGATTGCGAGACGATCCAACAGCATCCGGATATCGGCATTGTCGATGTCGATAGTCATGGCTTCTCCCGCCTTCACGCTCTCGAGCCGCAGTCTCGTCTAGGTCGTCACAGAGTCTCGGTCGGCGACTGCCTGGAGCATGGAGTCGACGTCGGTGAACTTCACCCGAGGGCGCCCCAGTCGCTTGCCCTCCGCGCGCTCCGCGAGGTCGATCGCCTTCCAGCCTGCGAAGTCGACTCGGTGGGGCTGGCGTTGTCGGAGTAGTTGATCGAGATCGGCGTGACCGAACTCCGGTCGATGCAGTCTTCCGGCGGAGAAATCCGCAAGCAATTGCGCAACGGTGTCCTGAGCGCACTTCTTGTTGGTTCCGATCACCCCGGAAGGTCCTCGTTTGATCCAGCCCGTGACATACGTTCCCACCAACGGTTCGTTGGTACGGGGATCGACAACTCTCCCATCATGATTCGGGATGACTCCACGATCGGCGTCGAAAGGTACGCCGGGAACAGGGACACCTCGAAAGCCGATCGAGCGAAGGACCAGACTTGCTTCTACGGTCTCTGTCGTCTCGGTGGGGTGGGCTCGGATCGTACCGTCCTGACTCTGCCGAATCTCGTTGTGCACGAACTCGATAGACTCCACGTGGTGATCGCCGTGAATCGCGACGGGCGACGCGAGGAAGCGGAGAGTGATGCGTTTGTCGGCCGCGACGGTGGAATCGAGCGCATACTCTTCCGTGACTTTCGATTTCAATCGCATCGCCAGCGTTTGGTCCACACCGGCAAGCGCTGCGCGACTGTCTGCACCCAACAGCAGATCCTGCGGATCGACCACGACATCGACATCGGGGATCTTGCCCAGGGCCATCAATTCGGGGCTCGTGTACGCGGCCTGCGCCGGCCCTCGGCGACCGACCACGACGACTTCCCGTATCGAGCTCTGGCGCAGTGCGTCGATTGCGTGCTGGGCGATGTCGGTGTGGACGAGTTCGTCAGGGTCAGCGGTGAGGATTCGAGCGATATCGAGCGCGACATTTCCATTGCCGATGATCACGGCGCGGTCGCCGGAGAGGTCGAACGTCCGGTCGGCGTAGTCTGGATGTCCGTTGTACCAGGCAACGAATTCCGTTGCGGCATGGCTCCCCGCGAGATCCTCGCCAGGAATGCCGAGACGACGATCGTTCAAGGCGCCGACGGCGTAGATGACCGCATGATGGTGAGCCAACAATTCGTCGTGAGTGACGTGTTCACCAACTTCGACGTTGAGGTTGAACGTGCAGGCGCGATTGCGACCGAGCTGAGAAAACTGATCGGCCACCGCCTTGGTGCCTCCGTGATCGGGTGCGACTCCAGCCCGCACCAGGCCCCAGGGAGTGGGCAGGCGATCGAACATCTCGACTTCGATTGCACCGTTTCGGCCATGCAGGAACAACTCGTCAGCCGCATAGGCGGCGGCCGGCCCCGACCCGACGATCGCAACCCGCAGCGGCACTTCCTCGCGTGGGATCTTGACAGTTGGGCTCGGAGTGTATGGGAGTCCGGTGGATTTCAGGGGATGTAAGTCGAAGTAGTCCTGATTGATCGAACGGTACTCTTCGTACTTTTCCGGCAGTTCCGCATCCCCGAAGATCGCGTCGACCGGGCATGCGTCCATGCATGCACCACAATCGATGCACGTCTTCGGGTCGATGTACAACATCTCGGTCGTGCGGTACTCGGGATCACGAGGGGTCGGCCGGATGCAATCGACAGGGCATACCTCGACGCACGAAGCGTCGTTGCAACACGGTTGAGTTACGACGTAGGTCATGGGGTGGTCTTTCGATTGCGTCCGGCCTCGAGGGATCAGGGTTCGGAAGGTCTAGTCCGCTCAGTGAGCAGTCCAGCCTCCGTCGATCACGAAGTTCTGCCCGGTGATGAAGTCTCCGTGCTCGCTGAGAAGATGGACGACCATGGACGCGACATCGGACGGCTGACCGAGACGACCGGCGGGAGTGCCGGCAATCATCGCGTCGTACAGCTCCTGGGGGATGTCGCCCAGAATGGGTGTCTCGATAGTGCCCGGCGATATGGTGTTGACACGAATCTTGTCGGCTGCGTATTGGATCGCCGATTGTCGTGAGATGCCGATGATCCCGCCCTTGGCCGCCGCGTACGCTGCAGTGTCCTGCATACCGATGAGCGCAGCCACCGAAGAGATGTTGACGATCCGTCCCCCACCGATCTTGATCATCTCGGGGATGACCGTCTTCATGCCCAGCCACATTCCCTTGAGGTCTATGTCGATGACGGTGTTCCATCCGTCTTCGGTCTGGTCTGTCGCAGTATCGGAGGTGGGCGAGACGATACCCGCGACCTGGCACAATCCATTGATCTTCGAATGGCTTGAAAGAGCCTCCGCGACAACTGTTTGCCAGACCGAGGCATCACGGACGTCGAGCTCGAATGCCCGGCCGTCGCCCCCGGCTTCGTTGATCGCTGCGAGAGTCTCGTCGGCACCCTTGATATCTGTACAGATCACAGAGGCACCGGCCCGCGCCGACCACTCGGCGGTGGCGCGCCCGATTCCGGAACCCGCCCCGGTGATGAGAATGGTTTGTCCCTCAAGAACCTTGCTCATGACGTTCTTTCTTGTTGAATTGGTGAGTAGGTGTCCCCAACGGCTGACCGAGGGGGTCAGGCATTCTCGAACAGTTCGATCGCACCTTCGGGGCAGCTCCGTGCTCCTCGTCGTGCCACGTCCTCCAGGCCTTCCGGGACATCAACGTTCGTGCCACGTGACGCCTCGAATCCTTCGTCATCAGCCTCGAACACTTCGCTCGCAACCGTCCAGCAACGACCGTGGCCCGCACAGAGTTCGGAATCGACGTGTAACTTCACTTCGCTTCCCCACCGCCGGCGGGAAAGACGAGAGGCAGACTCTTCATGGTGCGCAGCACGCCGGTCTCGTACTCTGGAACGGTTCCCTCGGGTACACGGAACTCGGGGATTCGTCGTAGCAGTTCTTCCAGAACCACCCTCAGCTCGAGACGTGCCAGATGGGAGCCGATGCAACGATGAGGACCCACACCGAACGCAGTGTGCACGATGCTCTCCCGCCGAATATCCAGCTTCTGCGGGTTCTCCACAGCGTCGGGGTCACGTGAAGCCGACGCGTAGTTCAAGAGGACGAAGTCACCTTCCTTGAGCTCCGTGCCGGCCACCTCGGTGTCTTTCGTGACCGACCGACCGAGGGCGACGACAGGCGGGAACACTCGAGCAAACTCCTCGACCGCGTTGATGATCATCTCCGGGTTCGACGCCAGTTCCTTGCGATCCTCGCTGTGCGTGGCCAGGTGGTAGACGGCACCGGACATCACGTAAGTGGTCGTCGCGATTCCCCCGAGAGTCAGATCGGTGATGATCGACACGCGATCTTCCCACGGACAGATCTCACCATCACGATCGACGCCTTCGGCGATGATGTCGAGCAGGTCGCCGTCACCTGGGTTGTCGCGTCGCTTGGCGAGGTGTTCGCCCAGGTAGCCGAATGCGACCCCCATGGAGTCTGCCCGCTTCTCGGGTGGACCGTAGATGCCGTCGTCCATGGCCTTCAGCAGCATCGGAAGGTCCTCAACCGGCACGCCGATGAGATTCTTGAAGAACGCCCGCCCGGGCAGTTCAGCCGCAAAGTCGGCAACGAAGTCGCATTCGCCACGATCAACGAATCCGTCGATCAGCTCGACGGCATCGGCACGGATCTGGTCTTCGAACTGGGCGATCGCCCGAGGTGCGAAAAAGGGGTTCAACGCCTTGCGCCAGTGGTCGTGGTATGGCGGGTCAGACTCCTCGGGGTAGAGATATGGGATTCCGTCCGGGCGGTTCGGCTGGAAGCCTTTCGCACTGCTGAACGTCTGCCAGTCCTGTCCGGCGGCACGGACATCCTCGTAGCGGTTGATGACGTAGTACCCGTCTCCGACATTGCTTCGGGCCACGGGGCACTTGGCAACAAATGCATCGAGCACATCTGTGAAGTGCTCGTTGAACAACGGATCGTCGATATCGAAGTCGCTGAACATGTCTCGGCCGAACTGTGATGTGGTCACTGTTACCTCTTCCGCGAGCTGTGCTTGGAGTCACAAAACGATCATTTGTTTTGAGCGTAGGAGCGGCGCCGGCAGGTGTCAAGCGTCACAGAGAAATGCCTGTACATCAGGGCCCGAAACTCGAAAGACACGCGCCGCATCTACTCATAGCGGCCGGCCCGGATCGGCAATCCATGCACCGAACGATCACTTGTTTCGGCGGCGCTACACCGGAGACGCGACGGAAGCATCACCCGATCACCCGACGCAATGAACGACAAGATCTCACTGTTGTGTGGCCCGCTGATCGGCGCATTCCGGTGAAGATGGCCATGACCGTCCTCATGCAGGCGACGACCGAATGCCGCCGATCGGCGTCCCTCGCTTCAGCGCAGACGCGCTGTCGACCTCGTCCGTCGACGTCGGACTCTTGCAGCGCTGGTCCAGGGGGCGATACCGGATCGGGTAGCGCGTCGTCGAACTGAATCAGGCGTCAGGCGCGTATCGGGCACACCCTGATCCTCACCGCGCTCTGTCAGCGACGAGTTGCTCGCGCAGTGCGATGTCGCCGAGATCGGCGTCGCTCATGATCGACTACGCTCGCCGGTGGCCACCCTTCCTCATTCAGTGGTGCAGCCTCGGAAACGCCGTCGTGGGTGATCTCCTAACGCGTCAAGCCGTTTCCGCAACTCCCTGGCGATCGTGGTGGACCGGACATCCACCCGCGAACGTCCCCATCGATTCGATGTCGAAACCGTTGGGATACGAACGGATTCGGGGCATGTTCTGCACGAGTGCCGGCTTCCGACGTGACGGCAGCAGCGCCAGTAGTCGGGCGCGGAGTTTCAGTGCAGCCGCGGACACGGTGCGCGCGACGGCGCCCGGATCGTCGTACCCGAAGGCCGCGATCAGCGGCTCGTCCATCAGCGAACGGCTGAAGATGTCGACGCCGCGCTTGGCAAAACCCGGATAGAACGAGGCGAGCAGATCCATCGTCGCGTCGGCCACCCGGCGCGATCCCGGATCGAAGGCGAAGTGCTCGGCCTCGTAATCGTCCATCAGCGTCGCGAATTCGCCGTAGGTGGCGGGGATGTCCTTGATGGCCATGTGCCGACCGAGCGCCTGGTAGTAGCGCACCATCGCCAGCTTCTCGTCGGCGGTGAGCGGGCGCCATCCGTAGTCGGCGAGCCAGCGCACAGGCACGACGACGAACGTCGACAACACGTAGCGGAAATCGTCGTTCGGGATGTCGTACATCTTGTGCATCTGGTTGATCCGCCGGATGGCTGCCTTACCCTGCGGACTATCGAATCCCTCGATCAGCGGGGTCTCCAGCAGGATCGCCGTGTCGTCGTAGCGCTTCTGCGTGGCCTCGGTGAACGCGCCGGTCTCGTCGAGCAGGCGCCCGATGCTAGGGACGGCATAGGTGCGGAACAACGCGAAGCTGAGTGCCTGGTTGATGTCCCAGGGAAACTCGCGCGTGGACAGATTGCGATAGATGTCCATCCACTGCGTCTCCGGATCGAGTCCGGCGGTGGAGATCGTCTTCACGGGATTCTGCATGGGCTGGGCACCCTCCTCGTCGAGTGTGTCGTCAGCATAAGCAGGGTTGTCGACGAGTGTGACCGGTTACGGTCCATCGATCGAGCTGGTCACCACCGAGGCGCTCGGTCGAGACTCTGGAGCGACTCGAGATCAACCAACGCCTGACCCGTTCGCTGAACAAGCGTCCGGACATGGGCATCCGATTGGAGCGCCGACACCTTCCCCACCAGGTGGGTGTACGTCCAGAAGATGAAGCCTCGGAACATCTGTTGTCGATACGCGAGAAACGCCTCATCGAATACGGGCGGCTTCCCGCCCGCGCAGGCCAGTTCTTCGATGTAAAGGTCGACCAGTTCCCTCTCCCACTCGCGGCGGTCCTCAGTCGTCAGCGCCGCGCTGAGTGCGTAGCTGACGTCCAGCGCCCAACCACCTCGGCCGATGCCCTGCCAGTCATAGAGATTGAGGGAGCCATCATCGAGCCTGAACCAATTGCCGGGGTGCACATCCTGGTGCAGGAGTGTCATCGGGCCGCTGACATTGTGGTCGAGTGCGCGCATGAGACCTCGTCGAATGGCCGACTTCTTGTCTTGCAGTTCTACGGGCACCTCGTCCGGCAGGAAGCGCATCGCCAGCACCGCGCCCCGATCGAATCCGATGCGCGCGTTGAACGACCTCTGCCAGGCGTCGGCGGGCATCAGGTTCCATTCGCCCGCCAATCGCGGGTCCTCCCAGAGTTGCCCGTGATAGCGGGCCAACTCTGCAACCATGGACTCGGCGCCAGCACGGTCGACATACCTGCCGGCGGCGTCGGCGAAGGTCGCCCCGCGACTGACCGCGATGTCTTCGGTGAGCACCATCGATCGACATGACCGCGCATCCCACGCACCGTGATATCCCAATGGAGCGCCGATTTCCAGATGCGGTCGAATGGACTGGTAAAAGAGTGCTTCGGCGCCCGCAGCCCCAGTAACACCGACGAGCAGTCGATTCAGGAGAGACGGAGTCGACTTCGAGTAGAGATCGGTGGGCAGTCCTGCCGCAGTGCCGGCAGAGTTCCATTCGATCGTGATGGCTCGTCGTGAGCTCGTGCCGTCGGAGCCATCGCCGAGGCGTAGGGCCGTCACCGCCGCGTCCGGGACAACCGGGGCGAGGACCGCGGTCAACCATTCTGGCGTGAGCTGATCCACACTCGACGGCACTTCGTCCGCCCGGGTCACCGGGCCGCGGTCACGAACCTTCTCCCCGATCTTCGTCATCACGACCCGGGCGACTGCGGCCCCCATGGCCAGCTGATCCTGCATTGTTGGTTTCCCTTCGGAAATCGGCGCCAAGTCTGAGTGTTCAGAGGAGCGCGTCGAGCGTCTTGGCGTCGACGACAGCGTGTGCCATCCGTTCGATGTTGATGAGGCAGTCCTTTTCGTCATGCAGATCCGGCTGCAGCCTGCCCGCGCCGATCGTGGCCAGCCAGAAGATCAACCCGTGAATGGACTGTTCCCGGTAGTTCTGCCACGCCTCACCGACCGTGGGCGGCTCGACGACACCACACTCGGCCAGTCGGTCGAGATAGTTGTCCAGCAGGAGCGGCAGCCACAGCCGGCGGTCGTCGACCGCAAGACCGCAATTGATCGCGTAGGAGAAGTCGATGGCCCAGGTCCCGGTGACTATCGTCTGCCAGTCGTACAGGCCCATCCGACCATCACCCGTCACGTACCAGTTCTTCGAATGCACGTCGTGATGGAGCAGCGTGATCGGCCGACGCGACTTGAGATCGAGTGAGGCGACGAATGCCGGCCAGATCTGGCGTTTGCGACTAAGCAGATCATCGGGCAGAGCCGACTCTGCGCGCTCGATCCCTCGCCGGACCATCGACTCTGTGTTGATCATCGCGTCCAGGTGTCGCTGCCAATCGGGACTCGTTCGCAGCATGGGAAACTCGCCGCCCAGACGAGGACTGTCCCAGAATGCGCCATGGTAGGACGCCATCACCGACGTCATGTCCAAGGCACGCGACTGATCGATGTTCAGCGTCTGCGGGGCACCGAAGGTCGCTCCTCGCGTTTTGGCGATGTCCTCCATGATGAGGATCGACCGACACGATCGCAGGTCGTAGTCGGCGTAGAACGCGAGTGGCGACTCGATCGCCAGCGTTGGCCGAATTGTGTTGTAGAAGTGCGATTCACCGACGAACAGGTTCGTGAGCCCGGTGAACAGCCGTGTCTTGAGGTCCGGCGTGGTCTTGGTGAACACGTGGCGAGGCAGCCCCGCGTCATCGCCTGCCGAGTTGTAGTGCAGCGTCATGGCGCGGCGTGCACTTGTCCCGCTGGTCCCGGATTCCAGTTCGAAGCCGGTCACCGAGGCACTTGGCGCACCGCTACAGAGAGCTACCGTCAGCCACTGCGGTGTCACTCGGTCGATGCTGATCGGCACCGTTCCGGGTGCCACCTCGCGACGCGGTCCGATCGATTCGACGCACCGGTGCAGCGCCACCCGGGACGCCTGAGCGGCCAGACCCCCTTTCGCCCGAAGAGACATCGCACGTCCTCCTGATGCAGCCGACCCAGAATCTCGAGCCACGTTTTTAATGAGACTTAAAATTTAACACATGTCGGTGACGGCGGTCACCAGACCAACCGTCCACCACCGCCACATGATCCCCGAGCCGGCGTTATAGTTGACGCGTGGCGCTTAATACAGAATCAAAAGCCCAGGTCCAGGCGGGCGGACGGGAGAGCAAATCAGCTCGGACCCGCGCTCGGATTCTGGACGCCGCGGCCAAGGTCCTCAGCGCCAAGGGCTACGCCGGAACCCGGCTGACCGACGTCGCCAAGGAAGCCGAGCTCCAGGCACCCGCGATCTATTATTACTTCGGTTCCCGGGAAGAGCTCGTCGAGGAAGTCATGTGGTCCGGCCTGGCCGAGATGCGCAGCTATCTCCAGGCTTCCCTCGAACGGACGTGGCCCGAGGACACCGCGATGGACCGCATCATGGTCGCGGTCGACGCCCACCTGCGCCACGAACTCGAGGTCTCCGACTACACCACCGCGTCGATTCGCAACTCTGGCCAGATCCCTGAGCACCTGCGCGAACGCCAACGTGCCGAGGAGAGGAAATACGGCGAGATCTGGCGGCAGCTCATCAAGAACGCCGCCGATGACGGTGAGATCCGGGACGACCTGGACCTCTTCGTCGCGAGGATGCTCATTCTGGGGGCCCTCAACTGGGCGGCGGAATGGTGGCGACCCCGGCGCGGCTCCATCGACACCGTTGTCGCCACCGCGCAAACGATGGTGCGAAGTGCGCTGAGCGCCTGAGATATCCGGGCGTCCTGGGGAGATTCAGATCTCCTGTAGTGAACCGTCGACGATGGAGTCGGCCAACGCGTACTTGCGGACCTTCCCGGTCGGGGTCAGAGGCAGTGCGTCGGTCACGAACCAGCGCGCCGGAACCTTGAACGGCGCCAGGCATTCGGTCACATGCGTCACGACGCGCTGGCGCAGGGTCGCCGCGTCGAGCGGCTCACGCAGAACTACGACAGCAGCGACTATCTCCCCGAGACGATCGTCGGGAAGTCCGATGACGGACGCGGCGGCGACCGATTCGACCTCGAGGAGCCGATTCTCGATCTCGGCCGGTGCGATGTTCTCACCGCCGCGGATTATGAGCTCCTTCAACCTCCCGGTCACGGTCAGATAGCCACGCTCATCCATCGATCCGAGGTCACCGGTGTGGACGAAACCGTCGGTGTCGACCGTACGGGCGGTGATCTCGGCATCGCCGAGGTACTCGATCATCTGCTGATACCCGCGGGCGCAGATCTCCCCGACCTCGCCGAGCGGCACCACCTCGCGCGTCACCGGGTCGACCACCTTGCAATCGACCTGGGCCAGCGGACGCCCGACGGTCTCCAGCTGATCCTCGCGCGAGTCATCAGGTCGTGTCGCCGTCAACACGGGTGCGAGTTCGGTCTGCCCGAACACGTTGATGACGCGGCCGCCGAACGTCGATTCGGCCGACTCGATCAACACGGCCGAGACACTGGACGCGCCACCCAACATCACATCCAGTGGTGGCCCTTGTTCGCCGGAGGTCCGAATGTACTCGACCATCGCCGACAACACGGCAGGGACGTAGTAGAACACCGTCGCCTGCTCGTCACGCATCGCTGCCAGCACTGCGGCCGGCATGAACTGCTTCACGAGTACCGTTGTGCCGCCTACCCACAAGGGTCCCAGGGTGCCGATCACACACGCGGCGGTGTGGAACATGGGCAGTGGGTTGACCGACGTCGCACCGACGCCGATCCCGGCGGCCTCCATGGTCAGCCGGGCGACATTGACCAGCGAACGATGGCGCAACAACACGCCTTTGGGATTCCCGGTGGTCCCCGACGTGTACTGCAGCATCGCCGGTCGATCCGGGTCGGTGGGAATGATGTCGAGCAGCGCCGTGTCGACGTCCTCGGCGAGCCAGCCCGATTGATCCGCGAGACTGATCGTGACCAGCGCCGGGAACCGTTCGCGCATCTGACCGGCGATCGCCTTCATGTCATGGTCGCGACTCGCGTCGGCGTGAATGAGCACCGTCGCACCCGAGTGCGCCAGAACGAATTCCAGTTCCGGCGCACGCAGCACCGGATTCACCGCGACGAGCACCACTCCTGCCAGGGCCGCGCCGTACTGGATCACCGGCCACTCGGCGACGTTCGGCGCCCACAGCGCGACCATCTCCTCGTGCCCGGCGAGTTCCCGCAAGCGGGTCGCGACGCGCAGCGCCTCCGCCAGGAGTTCGGCGTACGTCAGCCGAACCCCGGTGTCATCGTGCCCGGTCCCCACAAGCGCCAGGTTCGTCGGCGACTCTGCTGCGCGCCGGACGAGCAGTGACCCGACCGTGTCGTCGATCAGTGGAATCGATTCATCTTTGCGCCAATAGGATTCGGTCAGCGGTGCAGAATCGGTCGCGGTGGTCATGTTCGTCATCCTCGATTCGCCACGAGAGCACGACGCTGTTCGGCGAACGACAGCGCATCCGCCCATGAGCCGCCTCGCATGATCTGCATGCGGTACTTCATGATCACGTTCTGTCCGTTCACCGCGAGCGCACCAGCCAATCGATCGCCCTTGCGATACAGTGCCACCCACCGGCGATCCACTCCCGGTTTTCCTTCCACGGGCACGATCTCATCGGCGTCCGTCACGCCGACGAACTGAATCCTGCTGTCGTACCAGTCCGACCAGAAGTACGGCACCGTCGCATACGGCTTGGGGTCGCCATTGCTCAATGCGTTGCGGACGGCGGCAGCCCCCTGCTCGGCCGCACTTGTCCAATGCTCGAGCCGCTGGTGCCGTTCGAACAGCGGGTTGAACCAGTTCGCCACGTCCCCGGCGGCATAGATGCCGTCGACACCGGTGAAGAGGTTCTCGTCGCATTTCACACCGTTGTCCAGGGTGAGTCCGCTGCCGTCCAGCCAGTCGGTCGCCGGAACACTGCCGATACCGACGATGACGAGGTCCGCATCCAGTACCCGACCGTCGGACAGTTCCACCCCGGTCACTGCGCCCGCGTTCGACAGGATCGCCGAAACCCCGACACCACAGAGGAGCTCGGTGTCGTTCTGGGCGTGGAGCGCGGCGATCGCAGATCCCATGTCGGCGCCGATCGCCCGCACCAGCGGCGTCGGCAACGCTTCGACGATGGTGACCGGAAGACCACGCTTGGCGGCATTCGACGCAACCTCGGAGCCGATGAAGCCGGCACCGATGACAACGGTGCGGGCTCCGCCCTCCAGCCCGTCGCGAACCGCGACCGCATCGTCGATCGTCCGCAGCGCATGCACCCCACCAACGCCACGGGTTCCGGGCAACTCGCGCGCCCCCGCGCCGGTCGCGATCACCAGGATGTCGTAGGGCACCTCGTTCTCCGCGATGCTGGTCTCGCCGATGAGCACCAGTCGGCGCGTGGTGTCGAGCCCGGTTGCGGGCTCCCCCAGACGCAGCGTCACGTCGAGTTCCGCGGCAAACGCCTCCTCGGTGCGAAAGAACGGGACCTGGGGTTCACCGTCATCCTCGATCGGATCGAGGTACGCCTTGGACAGGGGCGGGCGATCGTACGGTAGGTGCGGTTCGGCGCCGATCAGGGTGATCGAACCGCTGAATCCCTCCTTTCGAGCAGCTTCGACGGCCCGGAGCCCGGCGAGCGACGCACCGACAACCACCAGTCGCCGCTGATCTGTGTCCGTCACGGTCTTCTCACTCTCCTTGTACAGCGGTATCGAGAGACTTGTTGTCCGCCTTGCTCAGTTCTTCGACGAGACGGAACTTCTGAACCTTCCCGGTGGGCGTTCTCGGCAGGTGGTCCGGATCGACGAACACGACGCGTTTGGGCACCTTGAACCGCGCCAGGTTGCGTCGGCAGATCCCGATGACCTCATCGGCGTCGACGGACTGTCCTGGAGCCTGGACCACCACCACGGCACCGATCTCTCCCCACCGGTCGTCGAGGAGTCCCACCGCGAACACCTGCGAGATCGCCGGATGCGCACCGAGGAGATCTTCGATCTCCTTGGGCATCACCAGCTCTCCGCCACTCTTGTACAGCTCCTTACTGCGACCGGTGATCTCCAGGTAGCCGTCGGAGCGAACGCGACCGAGGTCACCGGACAGCAGTAGTCCGTCGCGCATCGACGCGATCGTCTCGGCCGGCTTGCGCCAATAGCCCACCATCGTCGTCGGGCCGTGCGACGCGAGTTCACCGATCTGCCCCACCGGAAGCCGCTGCCCGGTCTCGGGGTCGACGGTGAGATATTCGCACAGCAGTTGGTCTGGGGCGATGCCCGCAGGTCCCGCCATCTTCGGTGCCCCCGCGGTCTCCGAGGTCAACGGCAACGGGTCTTCGGGACGGGTAAGGGTCATCGCCCCACCGCACTCGGTCATCCCGTAGCCGGTGACGATCTCCTCGACGCCGAACTCCTCGGCCACTCTCTCCCACAGCCAGATCGGAGCCGGCGCAGATCCGCAGAGTATGGCCGAGAGACTGGTCAGGTCGTAGTCGTGCCGGTGAGGGTGCTCCACCATCGCCACCGCCATCGTCGGAACGCACAGGATGTCGGTGGCCCGATGTCGCTCGATCCCGGCCAGGTAGGTCTCCGGACTGAACGCCGGGTACATGATCACCGCACCCCCGGCGTACATCGCCGAGATCAGCCCTTCCACGTAACCGAACATGTGATAACAGGGCAGCGAGAAGAGGATTCGACGTCCGTCTTCGTACGCTCGGGTGTACGCCGAGGCGAAGCCGGTGCGCAGCACCGCATCGTGCGTCACCATCACCCCTTTTGGCGAGCCGGTGGTGCCCGACGTGTAGAGCAGATCGCCGACGTCCTCAGGGGTCGCGGTCGGACGGTGTGTGCCCGGCCGAGATGCCCCCAGCGCTTCGAGTTCCGCGACCGTGAGTAGCTCGTCCCGGTCGTCATCGGCGGTCAGGGTGATGACGTGAGTCAACCGCGGGACCCGGTCGGTCGTGTCCGAGCTGCGTGTCGAGAAGTCGTCGCGATCCCACCCCGGCGCGATGTCGTCGAGCATTGCCCGGTAGTCGAGATCGCCGAACGCGTTCATGGTGACCAGCACCGAGCACTCGGATTGGGCCAGCACGTAGGCGAGTTCGTCGCGGTGATACAGGTAGTTGAACGGCACCGCGGTCGCTCCCGTGCGGGCGATGGCGAACTTGATCGCGACGAACTCCGGGTGATTTGCCATCACCATGCCGACGCGGTCGCCGCGCCCGACGCCCAGCGTCGCCAGTCCATCGGCAAGCCGTAAGGACTGCTCGGCAACATCGGCATAGCTGAGCGTACCGCTGTCGGAGACGACGAAGTTGCGGTCGGGGAACCGTTCGGCACAGTGGTCGAGCCAGCTCGCGAGGGTCCGCGGCCGCCACTCGGGATAAGCCGTGAGGAGCCTCTCCCGGCGGACGGCGATGGCGGCGTGGGTCTGCGACACCGCGGTCACCTCGACTTTCCAATCGTGTTGCCCACCACCGAGACAAAGGAGACACATCCACCCGGACGGCCGCCGAGATTATGGGTCAGCGCGAGACGGGGGTCGTCGAGCTGGCGTGCGCCGGCGCGCCCGCCGAACTGCAACCAGCACTCATAGAGCATTCGGAGCCCGCTGGCCCCCACCGGATGCCCGAAGGACTTCAGTCCCCCGTCGGGATTCACCGGCAACACGCCATCCGCATCGAACTCGCCTGCGAGCACGTCCTTGTGACCTTGCCCGCGATCACTGAATCCCAGATCCTCCATGAGCACGATCTCGGTCGGCGTGAAGCAATCGTGAACCTCGGCCATCGACAGCTGACGTCGGGGATCGTCGACACCCGCCTGCGCGTAGGCATCGGCAGCGCTGTGCAGCACCTCGGGGAAGGTGGTGAAGTCGTAGTCCGGGTCCATTGCTCCGCGCGCCGGACCCGCCACCAGCGAGAGACCTTTCACATACATCGGATGGTCGGTGTAGTCGTGGGCGCGGTCGGCCGGGACGATCAATGCACAGGCCGCGCCGTCGGAGACTCCCGAACAGTCGAAGACACCCAGCCTGCCGGCCACCTTCGGCGCCTGCTCGATGGTCTCGACCGAGACCTCCGATCGGAACTGCGCCTTCGGATTTCGAGCTCCATTGAGGTGGTTCTTCCAGGCGACATGGCTCATTGCCGCGCGCATCTCGTCCGGTGCCACCCCGTAGCGGGCGCAGTAGGCGGGATCCAACAGCGAGAACGCGGCCGGCGCGGTGAACGACACCTCCGACGCGGTCTGGTCGCCCGGTGGATCGCCGCGGAGGAGCCCGGAGTATCCGGAATCCTTCAGTTTCTCGACCCCGACGGCCATCACCGTGTCGTAAGCGCCCGAAGCGACCGCGTAGCAGGCGTTGCGAAACGCCTCCGAGCCGGTGGCGCAGTAGTTCTCGACTCGCGTCACCGGCCGGTAGTCGATAGCGAGCGCCCTGCTCAACGTCATTCCGCTCTGGCCGGACGCCAGCGTGCCCAGCCAGAAGGCCTCGACGTCGCCGATGCCGACTCCGCTCGTGTCACCGAGACATTCGTCGACGGCATCGACGAGTAGATCGTCGGTGGACGCGTCCCAGCGCTCGCCGAACCTGGTGCACCCCATCGCGACCACTGCGACCGCGTCTCGAATCCCCCTGCTCATATCATGACTCCCTCGCGCGCGGTGTTCTCGGTCGCGACATCGCCTGCGGCGGGTTCGGGATCCGTGACCAGGCGGGCCTTCCAGAAGTAGTTGTGCACGCCGCCCGCGGTGTAGAGCCGACGGAAGGTCATCTCGACCGCTGCGCCCACCGCGATGTCATCGACGGCGTTGTCGGCGACCTCGAAGGTGTAGCGGCCCCCGCCGTCGAAGTCGACCACGGCACCGACCACGGGAGGTGATGGTGAGAACGCCAATCGGTCGACCGTGAACGTGCGGACCAGCCCCCGTCGATCCGCGATGCGCTCACCCACCATCGAGTCGTGTCCACCGCAGCTCCGGCACACGCGCATCGGCGGGAGATGCACGAAGCCGCAGCCTGTACACCGGGTTCCCTCGAGCCCAAACTTCCACCGCACATTCCGCAACGAGGGTGGCGCCGCGGCCCGGTCGGGTTCCGGCCGTCGAGGCAGGTCCCGATCCAGCAGTCCCCGCCACTGCAGGTACGTGGGATAGGGCACCGTGGTCCCACATGCCCGGGCCTCGGTCACCGGACGTGCCTGACGACGAGACCGGAGAGCGTCGGTGGTGCGCAACACCACAGCGTCCGCCCCGTCCGTCACCGAGACCACGACGATGATCTCCGCCGGCTCCGCGACATCGAGAGCCGCGGCGAGCGCCACTCCGATGTCCGCGGTCCCCGAGTACCCGACCGGAGAAGTGGTGACCGCCGACGCAGGCACGAGCTTTCCGGCACGCTTGACCACGGCTTGATTGGCCGACGCGATCACAGCACGATCGATGCGCTCCACGCCGGCGTCCGCCAGGGCGCGAGCGACCACATCGCGCACCACCGGCTCGTAGGCCTCCACGCCAAGGCGCTCCTCCCAGCGCATGCCGGTCGACGCATCCGGCGAGCGCCACCGATCGAGAACCTCGACAGACGATGCTGCACGGCCGACGATCTCCGCGAGCACCGGCCGCTCATCGGTTCCGTCCGCGAACAAAAATGCTGCGGCCGCATCGCCACCGCCGCGCTCATCGACGCCGCCCGGCAGTCCCACCCGCACGTCTGACATGGCGACCAGTCCGCCTGCCTGCTCGGCACAACTGATGGCTGCCATCGCCGAACGGCCGCTGCCCGCGAGGTCGGCCGCAGGGATGTCCCGGTCGAGTCCGAGCGCCGCGTGCACGGCAACCGCATTCGTCTTGTCCGCGTACGCCGGCGTGCTGGTGGCCAGGTAGACCGCGCCCACCGCATCGCCCGGTCGCAGCGCGGCGGTCGACGCCATCACCGCAAGTGTGGTGCTGTCCTCGTCGAACCCGGCGACGACGCGATCGGTGCGACCACCGATGTCGGCCGGTGCCAGTCGCCATGCCGGTAGATATGTTGCGTACGAGACAATGCCCGCCATCTCACACTCCTTCGAAGACTGCGGCGATTCCCTGACCGCCACCGATGCACATGGTCTCCAGTGCGTACCTGCCGCGCCTACGCGCCAACTCGTGCACCATCGTGCCCAGAATCCGGACTCCGGTGGCGCCGATCGGATGTCCCAGCGAGATCCCCGACCCGTTCACATTCAGCCGGTCGTCGAGGTCGTCGGGCTTGATGCCCCATTCCGTGAGGACCGCCAGCACCTGGACGGCGAATGCCTCATTGATCTCGATGAGGTCCATCTCGTCACGCAGCAACCCGTTGCGGGCGAACAGCTTCTCGCACGCGGCCACGGGACCGATGCCCATCACCGAGGGCTCACATCCGGCGACCGCCCAGCTGTGCAGAGCCGCGATCGGGGTGAGGCCGAGTTCGTCGAGCCTGTCCTCGGCGACGACGAGACATGCAGCGGCGGCGTCGTTCTGTTGGGCCGCGTTTCCTGCCGTGACCGTGCCGCCGGGAACGATCACACGCAGTCGGCCGAGTGATTCCGGAGTCGAGTCCGAGCGGATTCCCTCATCCCGTTCGACGACGATCGGATCCCCCCGGCGCTGCGCCACCTCGACCGGCACCACCTCGTCGTCGAAATGACCGGCCTCCCAGGCCTGCGCCGCTCGCCGATGGCTTCGCGCCGCCAACCTGTCCGCCGACTCTCGATCGATACCATAACGGGCGGAGAGGTTCTCGGCGGTCTCGATCATGCCGCTGATCGCACCGAAACGCCATTCCGGCTGTGATCGGGCGCGCCCGCGATCGAGACGGTCGTGCATGGTGACGCTGCCGGATCGCCTGCCCCACCGGATGTCCTGCGTGTAGTGCTCGATGTTGCTCATCGACTCCACACCCCCGGCGATCACCGCATCGGCGGCGCCGGTCTGCACCATCATCGCTGCGGTCACCACCGCCTGCAGTCCGCCACCGCAGCGACGATCGATCTGGAAGCCGGGCAGCTGGACCGGCAGGCCGGCGTCGAGGGCGGCCCAGCGTCCTATACACGGGGCCTCGGAGTTCGTGTAGGACTGGGCAAACGAGACGTCGTCGATCCGTTCCGGATCGATACCCGATGCTTCGATGGTTGCTTTGATGGCGATTGTGGCGAGCTCTTCGGCCGGCACTGGTTTCAGCGCGCCACCGAACGCTCCGACCGGTGTTCGTCTGGGTGCCACCACCATTGCTCTTCTCATCCGTGACCTCCGGTGGGGTTGCGCTCGTTCCAGCGATCAGCGGACGGATCGAGAAGCCGGTTCAGGTGCCCATCCGTCAACCACACGATCGTCTCGAGTTCCAGGGCATCGAGGTACCGGACCCGTCCGGTACGCAGGTCCTCGAGCCGAAGTCGGCTCGAGTTCGCCGACGAGTCCACGCTCACACGCACCTCCGCGAACTCACTGCCGACGATCTCGTCGGCCGACCACGTGCCGTCGCCTTCTCCCGGTCGGGGGTCGTTCATTCTGATCACCGTCATCTCAGATGAGGAAGCCGAGGGTGGGGATCGCCTTTTCGTGGTCTACCAGGACGACCTTCTTGTACGAGAGCGCGAATCCATCTGCGGTGGGCCGCAATCGGTAGGTCACCCGACCACCCCAGAGTTCGTTGCTCCGTTCCCGGGACTCGAAAACCAGTACATTGGCTCCGACCTCGACGTCCACGTCGCCACTCTCAGTGGTGACGGTGCCGAGGATCTCCACGTTGGAGATGAGGCGTCGTAGGTTCGACGGCGGGGCCTGGGCGTACCGCTTTCCGGTACGCAACTGCTTCATCCGCGTGCTGATCCGATTGCGGTTGTCATAGATCACCGACACGGTTCGGAGCGGATCGGCGTCGGGGTCCGCCGCGGGCACCCAGTAGATCGCGTCGTCGGTCCACAACGCCTCCCACGAGTCGTAGTCGCTCTCGTCGGCGTAGCGGGCCTCCCGATAGAGAAACGCCTCGACGCCCCGGATGTCGACATCCGGGGCCATGGAGTTGGGCTCCGCCGAAGGTGCGTTCGTTGTGTCGACAGTCACCGGTTGGCCTCCATCAAGGTCTTGTAGTGCGACCAGAACCCGCGCATGCCCGTCTCGTCGGTGGCGGTACCGATCGTGAAGCCGTTCTCGTCCTCTTCCTCGCGGGCAACCCCGCGCCGGATGTCCAGCCATTCCGGTTCGCGGACGTCGACTCCGCGCTGGTTGCGTTCGTACATCTCGGTGTCGTCGGCGAGCAGCATGCCCGCCGGGCCGACCGATCCGATCGACTGCGACACCATCCGACGGTTCAGTTCCGGCGCACCCACCAGTTGCACCGCGGTCGAGTACTGCACGCATTCGTCCGCCGCCACCGGTTGGATGTTGAACACCTGGATCTCCGCGATGAAGAGGTTGGGGAAGATCATCACGTGGGGTGCACCCTCGACCAGGATCTTCTCGGCTGCGTCACCATGCTTTGCCCGCATCGCGGCCACATAGTCGGGCACCCGCGATTCGCTGGTGCCGAACCACCGCATCGGCTCGTTGAACTTCCGGAACTCCGGCCGGAGGTCGTTCTCACTGTGCCCGCCGCCGAGATTGCGTGTGACGGCGGTCGACTTGTCGCTGTAGAGTGCGCCGATCGGAGAGCCGGTGACCGCGAAGATCGACCCGTGCACGAACTGCGGGTGATAGCCATCGGTCTCGTTCTCCGCCAGCAGTTTCCAGTTCGCCCGGGTCTTGTGCTGCAGCCAACCCGCGTCCAGTGCGACCTTGCCCTCGGGCGACAACCGGGCGAGGCGGTCGATCTCGCCTGCCGCCGCTCCCAGATGTTCGATCAGGGTCGGTCCCTCGGTGGCGAAGCTGCCGAATACGAAGCCGTGGTAGGAATCGACCCGTGGCACCGAGCCCATCTTGAGGTCGACGGCGTTCTTTCCGCCGTAGCCCTTGTTGTACGGATACCCGAGGAGCTCACCGGTGTTGCGGTAGGTCCACCCGTGATAGGGGCACCGGAACGAACTCGAATTGCCCTGCGCATCATCACAGACCAGATTTGCCCGATGCGCGCACCGGTTGAGCAACAGGTGCACCTCGCCGTCCCGGTCGCGGGTCATGATCACGTCCTGGCGGCCGAGCTTCTTGCGGACATAGTCGTTGGGCTCGGGAACCTCACTCTCATGTCCGACGAAGACCCAGGTGGTGTACCAGATCTTCTCCATCTCCGCAGCGAAGATCTGCGGGTCGCTGTAGAGCGATCCGTGCACGCGAGTGGGCTGGATGAGCTGGTCTAGTCGGCGTTCCGACGGTGCGTCGGATGGCAATGTCGCGGTCATCGGGCGAACCTCTCTTCGGTCTCGTGGGCTGACGGGCTGTTCGGGTCGGCTTGCGGGTGGCCTCAGACCCCGGAGAATCTGGGTGGCCTGCGTTCGGCGAACGCCGCCACGCCCTCGGCAAAATCGGCGCTGTCCCAGAGTCGGACCTGGTGCTCCACCTCGTCGTCGAGATCCTGGAGTCGATCCTTCGGCCATTCGCCGAGCTGAGCCTTGATGGCGGCGAGCGCCAGCGGAGGGCCGTCGGCAAGCCGCCGGGCGTCGGACAGGGCGTGAGCCAACGCCTCGCCCGACGGGCAGATCGCGTCGGCGAGGCCCAGCTCGATCGCCTCGGTTCCCACCACCTTGCGGGGCAGCATGAGCAGTTGCCGGGCGGTCGCGACACCGACACGCGCGGGGAGACTCGCGAAGATGCCCATGTCGCCCGCCAATCCGACTCCGGTGAAGGTGGTCCCGAACACCGCGTCGGCGGCGGCGATCACCCGGTCGCACGCGATGGCGAGTGCGGTGCCGGCCCCGAACGCGGGACCTTCCACAGCCGCGATCACCGGTTTCGATCCCGTCCAGATGGCTCGGATCACCCGCTGCGCCGCCTCGGCGCGAGGTCTCGTCTCTGCCGGGGCCTGACGGCTCATGGTGGAGATGTCTCCGCCGGAGCAGAAGGCCCCGCCGGCGCCGGTCAGGACCACCGCGCGCACCGACTCCTCCGTCATCGCGCTCTCGATGGCGGCAGCTAGTGCGTATCGGAGCGGCAAGTCGATGGCGTTGCGCCGCTCCGGCCGGTTGAGGGTGATCACCCGAACCGCGGCGTCGTCAGCGACGTGGATCGGGTCGGGTGCTCCAGCCATGGACATGCGAGTCGTGTCGGCACTCATCGTCCGATGAACCTCGGTTCGCGACGTTCGATGACCGCGGCCAACCCTTCACGCGAGTCCACCGTTCCGGACAGCGCGGACACAGTGCGCGCCTCGTCGGGGAGTTGGGCTGCGACGGTCGCGCCGACGCCCGCCCATATGAGTCTCTTGGTCTCTGACAACGCGAGCGGAGCCGATGCCGCCAACTGGTGCGCCAAGATGTCGACGGCCGAATCGAGCTCGTCGTCGGCGACCACGCGTGACACGATCCCGAGTTCCTCGGCCGCCGCGGCACTCAGTGTCGGGTTGGTGAGCAGGATGTCCATCGCACGTCGCAGACCTACCAGCTGGGTCAAGGTCACCGTGGTACCGCCGTCCGGCGCCATACCGACCCGGACGGCACCGGAGAACAGCTTCGCCGATTCCCCTGCGATCACGAGGTCGGACGCACAGGCCAGACCGAAACCTCCCCCGCCGGCGGCGAATCCGTGGATCTTGGCGATCACCGGGACCTTCAGGGTGATCAGCGCGCCGGTGGCGAGTTGCAGCCACGCGGTCGCCTCGCGGAGGTAATCGGGCAATGCTTCGCCCTTGGACGCAAAGGTCTTGACGTCCCCGCCCGCGCAGAAGTTGCGCCCTTCGCCACTGAGGACGACAACCCGCACATCCGGATCGGCATGGCAACGCAAGATCGCCGCATGCAGAGCCTGCAGGAGTTCCACGTTCATTCCGTTTGCCGCGTTCGGGCGGTTGAGTCGAATCCGCGCGATACCATCGACGGCGTCGTAGAGCACAGGCGCGTCGGTGACGCGGCTGTCCAGCGTGTCGGTCATGCTCGTCCTCCTCGTGTGGCGAATGCCTCGGCTCCGCGCGCCCCGGCCCCGCCGATGATGTGGTCGACGACGGCGGAGCGTTCGAGTTCGAGTCCGGACTCCAGCGAACGACGAAGTCCGGTACGCACCAGTCGCTTGATCGCCGTGGTAGCCAGCACATCGAACTCCGCGATGCGCTCGGCGAATTGCTTTACCGCAGTGTCGAATTCCTCGTCCTCGAACACCCGGTACGCGAGGCCCCAGGCGACGGCCTGCTCGCCGTCCATCCGATCACCGCTCAGGATGTGACCGAGGGCGCGTTGCGGTCCGACGAGACGCGGCAGTCGTTGAGATCCACCGCCACCGGGGATCATGCCGAAGCGGACGTGGTTGTCGGCGATGCGTGCACCACGGCTCACCAGAACGAGATCGGCCGCCTGCATCAGTTCGAATCCACCGGCCATCGCATCACCGTGGACTGCGACGACCACCGGTGTACCGACCTTGTCGAAGGCGTCGCAAGCTCCGGCGAAAGTGTCGAAGAGCACGCGCAGAGCGTCTGGCCCCTGCGCGGACAGGCGCGTGACCTCGTCGAAGTCCCCTCCGGCACAGAAGTGCCCGCCGGCGCCGCGGATGACGATCACCCGGACGTGGTCATCGTCGGCGAGGGCGACGATCGCGTCGCGCAAGGCGCGGGCGAGGGCGACCGTGATCGCGTTGCGCGCGTCGGGGCGGTTCAGTTCGATCCACCCCACACCGTTGCGTACCTCGGTCAGCACCGGAGTCGTTGCACGCTCGGTGGTACTCACATCAGCCTCCCGCCGCCGACCTCGAGGACCGCGCCGGTCATGTAGCTCGACAGGTCCGAGGCCAGGAAGACGACCGGGCCGGCCACCTCCGTAGGTTCGCCGGCGCGCTTCATCGGGATCGCCGCCTCGCGCTCGGCGAACGCATCCGGCGGCATCGCGGCCGTCATGGCGGTGCGGATCAAGCCGGGTTGCACCGCATTCACCCGGACGTTGTGGTGCGCGAGCTCCTTGGCCGACGCTTTGGTCAGGCCGACGATCCCGGCCTTCGCGGCGCTGTAGTTGGTCTGCCCGGGGTTCCCCGACTTTCCGGACAGTGACGAGATGTTGATGATCGAACCGCGTTTCGCCTCCCGCATCACCCCTGACGCGGCGCGCACCCCGAGCCAGGTCCCGCGCAGGTGGACGGTGATGACCTGATCGAAATCCGCGACCGTCATCTTCTTGAGGGACGCATCCCGGGTGACGCCTGCGTTGTTGACGTAGATGTCGAGCGCGCCGAACCCGTCGACGGTGGTCGCGACCAACCGCTCGACGTCAACCTCGTTGGTCACGTCCGCGGCGATGCCGCGGAAACGGGTGCCGATCTCGGCGTTCAGCTTCTCGGCGGCCGCCTCGACGGTTCCCTGCTCGATATCCGCGAGGACGACGTTCGCCCCAGCCGCGCCGAGCGCTGCGGCGATCTCATAGCCGATTCCCTGCGCAGCGCCGGTGACGACGGCGGTTCGTTCCGCCAGGAGATCGCTCATAGGACGTACCTCACGACAGATTCGACAACGCACGCCGGCTTCGTCACATTCTCGATCTCGATCGCCGTGGAGAAGGTCAGGTCCACCGCGCCCTCGAGTTTGTCCACGCCGACGATCGTCGCGTTCCCCCGAATTCGGGCCCCCGATGGCACCGGGTGGGGAAACCGGACCTTGTTCAGGCCGTAGTTGATTGCCATCGCCACGCCGGTGACGCGATACAGGCTGTTGAGCAGGACCGGAAGCATCGACAAGGTTAGGAAGCCGTGAGCGATGGTCGCACCGAACGGTCCGTCGGCCGCACGGGTCGTATCGACGTGAATCCACTGATGATCGCCGGTGGCATCCGCGAACGCATCGATGCGCGTTTGGTCGATCTCGACCCATTCGGTCTTTCCGAGGTCACATCCACTTGCCTCGACCAGGTCGTCGAGTCCGTCAAAGGTCTTCATCAGGCTCCTTATGGACTATACTTTTGAATCGAATGTAAATTAGAATACGGTCGCAGTCAACCGTCCGGTCCGTTCCGGGGCCGACCAAATGGAGAGGACACCCTGATGGAACTCGGACTCGCCGACGCGCGCGTGCTGGTGACCGGTGGTGCATCGAACATCGGAAGGGGCATCGTGCACGGGTTCGCGGCCGAGGGCAGTCGGATCACACTCTGCGACATCGATGTCGATCAAGCGGAGCGGGTTGCGCAGGAAGCGCTGGACCGCGGGGCGAAGGACGTGCGAGTGGTGGGAGGTGACCTCTCCGAGCCCGAAGTCCCTGAGCGTGCGGTAGCGAGCACCGTGAGCGCGTGGGACGGTCTCGACGCCGTGGTCAACAACGCCGGATGGAGCGTGCCAGGATTCCTCGGCGACGACACGGACCGCGGTCGGTGGCAGCGGTTGGTGGAGGTGAATCTGTTCGCATCGATTGCGACCACCCAGGCCGCACTCCCTCACCTGGTCAGCGAAGGCGCAGGGTCGATCGTGTTCGTCTCAAGCGACGCCGCATTCGGCCAGATACGCCAAGGCGTGTACGGCGCGACAAAGGCAGCCGTCGTGGCGCTGGCCCGCACCACCGCCAAGGAGTACGGACGAAAGGGCGTGCGCTCCAACATCGTATGCCCGGGGTTGGTCCTACCAGAGGGCCCCGAGGCCATCGGCACCCAGAGTCTCTGGGCAGCAGACGCTGCGATCTTCGACGCCAAACAAACCGAGTTCATGACGAAGGGCACACCGATGCGACGGCTGACCACTGCCGCAGATGTTGCGAACGCCGTCGTGTGGTTGTCCTCCGGGGTCGCCGCCCGGCAGATCACCGGCCAGATGTTCTCGGTCTCCGGCGGCTACACGATGCCATGACCATCGACCCGACGACCCGACAGGACAACACCAGCCGTCAAGGCACGGTGAACACGCGGGACCGCATCCTCGATGCCGCAGCAAGCGTCCTCAGTGAGCAGGGTTATGCGGCCACACGCTTGACGGATATCGCAGCGCTGGCCGGCCTGCGCGCCCCCGCCATGTACCACTACTTCGCGTCGCGCGACGAGCTCGTGACGGAGGTCTTGCGCGTCGGTCAGCAACGTGTCCTCACACACGTGAGCTATTGCCTCACCGCATGCGCATCCTCCGATCCCGTCGAGCGAGTGATGGCTGCCGTCGAAGCACACCTCAGGATCGAACTCGAACTGTCCGACTTCGCGACGGCGGTGACCCGCAACCTGGGGCATGTCCCGCCGTCGATGCGCGAAACCCTCAAGGTGGAGAGCGACGCCTACCACTCACTGTGGCGCGACCTCCTCGAAGAGGCCGCCGCGCAAGGCTGCGTCTCTCCCGGGCTCGATCTGCCGGTGGCCCGGATGATGGTCGTCGGCGCCCTGAACTGGACTCCTGAATGGTGGCGACACGGCGACGCGAGTATCGCCGTCGTGGTCTCGACTGCACAGACAATGGTGGCCCGAGCGCTGTTCGGTCACCTGGCACACCCCGTGGAGGAATTGCACGATGACTGAATCCGGCGGGTCCGACACGGCTGCGTCCCGACACGGAGACCGGGACAGCCGGCGTGGCGAGCGCACTTCGATACGGTGGGCTGATGGCGGGCACGGCGTCGCGCGACGCGTACTTCGAGACTGGCCTCGACGTGCTGGCATCAGCGGGATACGGCGCACTCAAGCTGTCCGAAGTCTGCCGGCGAATGGGTGTGACAACCGGATCCTTCTATCACTTCTTCAAGAACTGGGCGGCCTACACCGAGCAGCTGCCGGAGTATTGGTTCGATTCGAGGACCAGGCTCGATGTCGCCGAGCTTCGTGCCGAGACCGACCCCGACAAGCGCATCGATCGGCTTCTCGAATACGGACTCGCGCTGCCACACGGCGCCGAGGGAGCGATCCGAACATGGGGCTCCATCGATCCGGACGTCCGCGTTGTCGTGGAGCGAGTGGATCGCCAACGTTACGACCTCGTGTACGAGGTGGTGGCGGACCTGCTCGACCTCGGTCCAGAGCGTGCCCACCGCTATGCCAGCTGGGCACTCTTCCTGCTCATCGGCTACGAGCAGACGACCCTCCCACGCGATGTCGGCGTCCTCGCGTGGACGGCGGAACAGCTCGCGGCCGCACTCCGCAACGAATCGGCGACCACATCCTCACCCACCACACCCCGGCCGGCAGAACCCCAACGACGCAACCGGTGACTGCGAGTTCTCCGGCTCACGTCGACCGAGTCGAAGGAGACCGATGAGCCTGGAGTCCACGACGACACCGCACGCCGATCCCCGCCTCGACGTGCATGCCAGCGTTCGCGATGCACACGCGGCGGTCCTCGATGCCGGGCGACCCGCGGCGATCGCGCGCCAACACGAACGAGGCAAGTCCTCCGCTCGGGAGAGGATCGAAATCCTCACTGGTGGATCATCTTTCGTCGAGTTCGGCGCCCTGGCGACCCCGGAGGGGCTTCCCCGGACGCAATCGGCACCCGCAGACGGAGTGATCACCGGCATAGGTCGTATCGACGGAAGACCGGCAGCCATCGCGGCATTCGACTTCACTGTCCTCGGCGGCAGCAATGGTGATGTCGGCATGCGCAAGATCGAACGGTGCGTGGACCGATCGTTACGCGATCGCATCCCGCTCATCCTGCTCTGCGACGGCGGCGGGCATCGTATCCAGGAAGGACTCGATTCCCGGCTCGCCGCCGTGGGATCACCCATGTTGACGCGTCTGGTGGACCTGTCCGGTCACGTACCGACCGTGACAGTGATGATGGGCCCGGGGTTCGGCCTCGCCAGCAACCTGGCGGCGCTGTGTGATTTCGTCGTGATGGTCCGCGGCAGTTCAACCCTGGGCATGTCGGCTGCACCGTTCGTACTCGCGGGCACCGGTGAACGACTGACCAACGAAGAGATCGGCGGCGCCGATGTTCAGACCGCCAACGGTGTCGCCGATGTTGCCGCCGACGACGAGTACGAAGCCCTCGACGCGGTTCGCGCCTATCTGAGTTACTTTCCGGCACACGCCGATGGCGTGGCACCGACGGGTTCGGGCTGTCCTGGGGAGGTCGACATCGACGCTCTTGTGCCGACCTCGTTACGCCAGGCCTACGACGTCCTCGACGTGATCGACGCGCTGTCGGATCGCGACGGCGTACTCGAATTGCGCGCCGCCGCCGCCCGCAACATCGTCACCTGCCTGTCTCGGATCGAGGGACGGCCGGTCGGGATCGTCGCGAACCAGCCAGCACATCTCGGGGGTGCGCTCGACAGCGCCGCATGCGAGAAGGCCGCACACTTCGTCGCCGTCTGCGATGCGTTCGGCCTTCCGCTGATCATTCTCATCGACCTGCCCGGATTCCTGATCGGCAGTGCCGCCGAATCGAGCCAGTTGGCGCGGCGCAGCGGTCGCCTGATGTACGAACTCTGCCAGGCCACGGTGCCGCGATTCACGGTCACCATGCGCAAGGGGTACGGGGCGGCCTACATCGCGATGGGAGGTGGTCGCAGCATCGACGCGGATCTCGCGTTGGCCTGGCCGACCGCCGAGATCTGCGCGATGCCGATCGAGAGTGCCGTCGACATCGCGTATCGGCGCGAGGTCGAGGCGGCCGTCGACCCGGACACCCGACGCACCGAGCTCATCGCCGAGTTCCGAGGGCTGGTCGATCCGGTCCGCGCGGCTTCAGGTTTCGGGATCGACGACGTGGTGGAACCATCCGCGACGCGCGAGTTGCTCGCCGAGTCGCTGACGCGATGCCGACGGCGCGGTCCACGCGTGCCCGGCAAGCGCAGATCGATCTCACCGATCTGATCTCTGCACTGTCGAGCACACTCAGCCGGGCAGCAGGTAGCTCGGCAGGTCCGCCATCGACGTGCCGATCAGCCCGAGCCAGTTGAACGGCAGGTGATACACGAACACCAGAGTCACCATGCAGAAGCCCAACACCGCGAAATTGCGCACCCACCCCTGCAGGCCCGGTCGCCAGTGATCTAGACCCGCCTCGATGGGCGAGAGCCCCTTCGGATGGTCCTCGGCCTCCATCCGCATCCACGTGAACACACAACCGACACCGGCAACGAGGATCGATTCGTAGATCGGGAACTGGTGTACCTCACCGGCCCACAGTGTCAACGGCTCGTAGGTCTTGGCGAACGCATACGCGTGCGTGGTCCGGATGACCACGTTCTCGACGACGAAATCGAACAGGAACTCGGCGATGAAGATCCACACGAACAACGTCACCTTGCTGATCGCCGGCCATCGCTGCCGCACCTTCTTCGCGTGATGGCAGGCCACGATCGCCACCCCCGCACAGAAGTAGACATACATCGGAGGCCCCCAGATCAACGATTCCGCGTAGCGGCTGGGCGCGTCCGGATTGTGGAACGGCAGGAACCGAACCCACACCCCCATGTTCACGTTCGCACTGTTCCACGCGAACAAATACTGCTGAACATTGAGGAACGCGTCGGCCACGAAGCAGATCAGCCCACCGATCACGAACCGTCCGTCCAGGCTCAGCTTTCCGGTCTTGCGAATGGGCTGGACCACCGAGAACCAGATGAACACGGCGAGTACCAACAGACTGATCACCTCGAACACTCGTAGCGCGATCATCCGCCAGTCGGCCATCTCGTCCGGGCCCAGCCGCGGCGCCGGACGGAACTCGGTATCCGATGTCACCCATCGGGCTATCGTGTTGACGCACACCAGGAACCACACGAGCCCGATCGCGGCGAGAAACGTTGTCGGCCCACGTCGACGCAACGGCGGAACCGCCTGATGTTCCGCCTGCCTGCCAGTCGGTTCCACGACTGTCATGGTCGAGTCTCCCTCTCTCTGTCCTGTGATGGACCACACTATAACTCAAGTTATGGTACTTTTTAACACACATTAGAGTTTTTCTGTCCGAGGAGGAAGACCATGGCTCCGGTGACAACCGACGGCATCGACCAGCCGGTGAACGAGGTGGGACAGTGGTTCGCCACCGGACTCACTTACGGGCTCGCGATCGCCGCGATCATCTTCGTCGTGCGCATCTGCCTACGTGAACGGATCGTGTGGCCGGCGATCCTCACTGTCTCCGGCGGGCTGACATGCCTGATGGAACCGTTGTTCGATCACCTGTACGGCCTGTGGTTCTATCACGAGAACCAATGGCACCTCTACACCACTTTCGGTAGCTCACAACCGGTCTGGGTGCCTGCCGCATACGTGGCGTTCTACGGGGGAGCCACCGTCATCATTGCGCGGACGCTTGCCCGCCACCCGCAGATGCGTACCGTCTGGGCCATGTACGCGTCGATCGCAGCGATGGCACTGGTCGCCGAGATCACCTACATCAGCATCCTGCACGTCTACTGCTACCAGGACAGTCAGCCGTTCGTGGTGTTCGGCTACCCCGCCTTCCTCGGGTTCACCAACGCGATGTCCGCGGTGGTCAGCGGAATCGTCGCCTACCGGCTGGTCCCGCTGCTGCGCGGTGCCGCGCAACTGTATCTGCTCATGCTGGTGCCCAGCGCATTCGCGATGGGGCTCTTCGGCGGCGGGATCTTCTACCTCTCCGTGCGCCACTCCGTCGACGATCCGAACATGGTCGCGGTCTGCTTCGCCGCCCTCACCGTCGTCGGCGCGATCGCCTGGACCATCGGCATGCTGGGCAAGCACCTCGTCGCGGGACAACCGGTCCGGGACCCGGACCTTCGGACCGAGCCGGTCCGTACCGCCATCGGCCTGGCCACCAGCCGGTGACCTGACGTGCATGGTTCGCGTCACCGCGATCACGTGATCTCCCAGTTTTGATTCTATGTTAAATTATAAGATGCTGGCGCACGAAACCGTTGTCCGAAGCCGCCTGCGCCGGCCCGTGCCGGCCGAATCTCAAGGAGTGAACCCATGCCCGAGGCATACATAGTCGACGCTGCGCGCACGGCCGTCGGTAAGCGCGGCGGCGGATTCGCCAGTGCACACCCGGCCGATATGGCAGCGCAGGTGATCAGGACGCTGGTCGATCGCAACGACTTCGACCCGGCTGCGATCGACGACGTGATCCTCGGATGCCTCGACAATCTCGGGTCCCAGGCCGGCGACATCGCCCGTACGGCAGCGCTCGCCGCCGGCCTTCCGGATTCCGTACCGGGCGTGACCATCGACCGCCAATGCGGATCCGCGCAACAGGCGGTGCACTTCGCCGCCCAGGGCGTCATGAGCGGCACCAGCGATGTCATCGTGGCCGGTGGCGTGCAGAAGATGAGTCAGTACCCGATCCTGTGCGCGTTCGGCGCCGGCGAACCGTACGGCTCGTCGGATCCATGGACCGACTGTGCCGGCTGGGAGGAGCGCTACGGCACTGAGGAGATATCGCAGTTCCGCGCCGCCGAACTGATCGCCGACCGGTGGGACATCAGCCGTGCGCAGTGCGAGGAGTTCGCGCTGGCCAGCCACACGCGCGCGGTCGCTGCCATCGACGCCGGCCATTTTGCCCGCGAGATCGTGCCGGCCTTCGGGGTCGCAGTCGACGAAGGCCCCCGGCGGGACACCAGTGCGCAGAAACTCGCCGGCCTCAAGACCCTCACCGAAGGTGGCAAGGTGACGGCCGGAGTCGCCAGCCAGATTTCTGACGGGGCGGCCGCTCTGCTCATCGCTTCCGAAGCCGGCGTCAAGCGGTTCGGATTCACTCCCCGCGCCCGAATTCACCATCTGTCGGTGCGCGGCGCAGATCCGGTGATGATGCTGACGGCCCCGATTCCGGCGACCCAGCACGCCCTCAAGCGAACTGGGATCTCCATCGACGAGATCGACACATTCGAGGTCAACGAGGCATTCGCGCCGGTGATCCTCGCCTGGCTCGCCGACATCGGTGCCGACCCGACGAAGGTGAACCCCAACGGCGGCGCCATCGCCCTGGGGCATCCGATCGGCTGTACCGGCGCCCGGCTGATGACGTCCATGCTCCACGAACTCGAGCGCACCGGTGGCCGATACGGACTGCAGACCATGTGCGAAGGCGGTGGGCAGGCCAACGTCACCATCATCGAACGGCTCGACTCATGAGGCGCGAACTGTACTCCGAAGATCACGAGGCCTATCGCGAGACCGTCCGTGAGTTCCTCCGCCGAGAGGTCGAGCCGTACAAGGACCAGTGGGATGCCGATCGATGGATCGATCCCAGCGTGTTCTCGCGCGCGGCGAAGGCCGGCATCTACGCATTGCAGATCGGCGAAGAGTACGGCGGTGCAGGAGAATCCGACTATCGCTACCGCATGGTCGTGTGCGAGGAGACCGCACGGATCAACGCGCTCTCGTTCAACACCACCATCAGCCTCCAGGACGATCTGGTTCTGCACTACCTGCTCGACCTCACCAACGATGAGCAGAAGTCTCGATGGCTGCCTGGGTTCGCGACCGGCGATCTGATCGGCGCCCTGGCCATGACGGAGCCAGGCGCTGGCAGTGACCTACGCGGCATTCGCACCAGCGCGCGACGCGAAGGTGACGAGTGGATTCTCAACGGCCAGAAGACGTTCATCTCGAGCGGCATCATGGCCGACCTCGTGGTCGTTGCAGCCCAGACCGACTCGGAGGCCGGTTCTCGCGGGTTCAGTCTGTTCGTCGTCGAGCGGGATACGCCCGGATTCGAACGAGGCCGCAAGCTGGACAAGATCGGGCTGCCCGCGCAGGACACCGCGGAGCTGTTCTTCGACGACGCCCGGGTCCCACACGCGAACCTCCTCGGCGACGCGGGCAAGGGGTTGCCCTACCTGATGAGCCATCTTCCCCGCGAGCGGCTCGGGGTCACCGCCAAGGCTTTCGCCGTCACTCGGGCGATCCACGCCAAGACCATCGCCTACTGCCGCGACCGTAAAGCCTTCGGCGGCTCCCTCACCGATCTGCAACACGTCCGCTTCGAACTGGCCGAGATGAAGACGGAGATCGACATCGCCGAGGCCTACGTCGACAAGTCCGTACTGGCCTACAACGCAGGCGAATTAACTCCCATCGACGCGGCCGAGGGGAAGTGGTACGTGAGCGAACTCCAGAAGCGCGTCATCGATCGCTGCCTGCAATTGCACGGCGGGTATGGCTACATGGCCGAGTACGACGTCGGGCGAGCGTACGTGGACACGCGGGTGCAGACCATCTACGGCGGCACGACGGAGATCATGAAGGAGATCATCGGACGGGATCTGGTCAGCGATTGACGTTGTGCTCGAAACCCATTGCAGAGTGCGGCGTCATCGGTACAACGCTCCCTGCCACAGGGTGACCAGAGGATCGACGAGTGACTCCTCCGCCCCGAGGTTCGGGTCGACACCGAGACCCGCGATATAGAGCACTCGTTCGGTTCCCCAGAACAGAGTCGACGCGAGCTGTCGACTCGGAACCGAGGTCACGATCATGCCGGCTTCGCGCTCACTGTCGATCTCTCGCGCCCCGGCCTCGATCAGCCCCTCGGTCAGAGTCAGCCAGAGCGCCTTGATCTCTGGCTCGCTCGGCCAGTTGTCCGCCACCGCCCGCAGCACCAGCCGATGACGGTGCCAGGTTTGCGTCACCGCACGGATGCTGCGCTCCAGGGCAAGACCAGGCTGTTCGTCAGGTGCGCGATTCAGAAACGGGGAGACCGTCTCCGAGATGTCGGCCATGGCTCGTTCGAGCAGTCCACGGAGCACGGCGATCTTCGACGAGAAATACGAGTAGAACGTCGCACGCGAGACCTGTGCACGTTTCAGGATCTGCGCGACGCTGATGTCTCCGAATGGCGCCTCCGCCATGAGCGCAAGCGTGGCCGCGTAGATCTCCTCCGCGATCTCACCCTCCGCTTCGGCAGAGCGCTGTCGCCCACGGGTTCTCGTACCACCGGCCACTCCGACAACCCTACCGATCACTGTAGTCACGCGACGCGACCAGGTTAATTTATACGGGTTTCAAAAATAGGTATACATAGTGTCTGGCTTTTGCTAGTGTGAGCCAGTACACAAGCGCCCCGGTGGGGCATGCCATCACAGGAAGGCGATTGACAGTGAGTACTGCATTCACACTCGCGGCCGACAGTTGGCCGCTGGTCAGCGAAGAGGGGTGGCCCCCCAACATGCAGCCGGCGCCCGGCGACTTCACGGCGGGCTTGCCGGCCGAGATCGCGTTTTTCTTCATCGCCGGTGCGGCGGTCGTGATATTCGCCCTGCCGTGGGCCATCCGCGCTGCCGTCAAGAGCAAGAACTACATCCCTCTGCTGGTGATGGCCAGCGGCCTGATCTGCAGCCTCCTCGAGCCGATGCTCGACCTGCTCGGACACCTGCACTGGGCGGAGAACCTCATCCCGGCGTTCACGAACTTCGGGATCACGGTGCCGGCGCTCATCCCGCTCTGTTATGTCGCTTTCCTCGGCCTGGAAGCCTATTGGTGCTACTTCGTCATTCGTAACGGTGCGCACCGGATGACCTTTGTCATGCTGCTCGGGATGGGCATCATCACCGATGCGGTGATGGAGACCATCGGCATCAATCTCGGCGTCTACCTCTACTACGGCACCCAGCCGTTCGAGCTCTTCAACTTCCCCTATTGGTGGGGCTTCATCAACGGCGGCTCGTTCGTGACCATCGGCGCCATCCTCGCCTACGCCGTACCGCGGCTCAAGGGCGCATCGAAACTCCTCCTGCTGCTGGTCGCTCCGTTCGGCATGATGGTGGCGTACTTCGGGGTCGGCTGGGTGCACATCCTGGCCCACAATGCGTCGTTGCCGACCTGGGTCCGCTGGATCGCCGCCGCAGTGATGATGGTGATGATGGTCGGCTGGATGTTCGTCCTGCATCACCTCGTGGGCCGCAAGGAGTCCGAGCCGGCCCCTCGCTGGACCCTGTGGCGATTGTTCGCTTACTCCCGCCTAGGCTTCAGCAAGGCCAGTCGCCAGAATTTGTGGGAGCGCATGCTCGACGAGGCAGGCCCCGGCGCACGAGAGGCCCTTGCGGTAGACCCCGAGGACCCGAAGCAGGCGTTCTTCGGACCGCAGCAGGAGCGCGAGCCCGCACTGGTGTAGGAGCGCGTGTTCAGATCACCACCGTCGAAGCGGCACCGGCCCATGCCGGTGCCGCTTCCCGTCGCCGAGAGTAGTGTGCTCACAGATGAACGAGCCAATCTACAGCCTGCCGATATTCGATGCCGACAATGCCTCCGCAGCAATGGGTATCACGCTCGAGGAGCTCGATGAGACGACGGGTTCGATCACCTTCGTGCAGCGCGCCGAAGCCTGGCACACCGGCATCGACGGAAACATCTCCACTGCGTCGCTGGGTCCGCTGATCGACACCACCCTCGGATCGGCCGCCTACCTCGCCGCGGCGAGTGACGGAACACAGGTCATGTCCTCACTGACGGCGTCGTTCTCGGCGAATCCGCTACTCGGCGAGACCATTCGCGGCCGTGCCACGGGGGTTCAGGTCGACACCCGATCGGACACGATCATCACCTCCGGACTGCTCGATGGCCAGGCCGGTCCCCTCGCGATTGCGCATTGCCGGGCGATGCCGGTGCACCGGGCACAATCGGCGGCACGGCTCGATGACGTGACGTCACCCAGCACCGCCACGGAGACGCAGGTGGACGACGGGCTCGTCGGTCGGACCCGACTCGAATTGTTCGCTTCGCGGCACGCCATATCCGCGCCGTTTCCCGCCGCATTGAATCTCGACGTCACGCGGGTCACGGACACAGACGTCGGCGGCATCTGGACGCCCGCGACCTGGATGCTGAACCCGCTCGGATCTGTACACGGTGGCGTCGTCTTCGCGACCGCCATGGAGGTCTCCCAGCTGACCGCCGAGCTCGTCCGAGATGGTTCCGATGCCATGTCTCTCGCCGAGATCAGCGTGGATCTCCTGGGCTCGCCACGTTCCGAGGAAGTCGTCACCTGGCACGGATCACTCGTGCGCTCCGGCCGCCGGCTGGTGAACGTTGCTGTCACCCTGGCGGGTTCCTCGGGACGCGACCACGCGCACGCCCGGTGCTCAGTGATCCGCCACCGGCGACATCGCTGATCGTGTCGCATCGAGGACAGCCGACTCCGGGTCATCAGCTCACGGCAGACGCCCTTCTGGACAAGATCTCCACACATCCGGTCCCGCCGTCGATCCGGATGATGTCGCCTGTCTCGATCAAGGATGTACCCCTACCCGTGTTCATGATGCACGGCACCCCCAGCTCGCGCGCCACCACCGCTGCGTGGCTCATCAACCCGCCGATGTCGACGACGAGCCCCGCCGAGAGGAACATGAGCGACACCCACGACGGATCGGTCGTGTGCGCGATGAGGATGTCCCCGTCGTCGAGTTCGGACTCGCCGGGGTCCGTCACGACAACAGCACGACCCTCGACCACCCCCGCGCACGCACCGACGCCGACGAGACGGTCCGCGGTTCCACGGTCCGCGGTTCCACGGTCGGCGGTTCCACGGTCGACATCGGTCACCACGACCTGCTCGGCCGGCGGATTGCCCCGCCACGTCGGCGGCACGGTCATGCCCTGAAACTCGGCTCGTCGAGCCTTGCGCTGTACCGCGATTCGGCCTGCATCGACCGACAGCAGACTGGCGAGTTCGGTTGCGGTGAAGTAGAACGCTGCGTCGACGTCGTCCAGGGTTCCCGCGGCAACCGCTTCGGCGCCGATCCGTCGTGCGCAGGCTCGCACCACGTCGAGGCATTGCAGGTAGCTCACCTTGCCGACACCGCGCAGCGGGATGAAGCGTCGCGCCAGGCGGAGCGTGATCGAGGTGCGGAGCCGGCCGGCGGGACCATCAGCATGCAACAGTCGTTCGGCCTCGGCAGCCGAGCCTGCCAACTGTTCGGCCCGCATGAGAGGGCTCTCGCTTTCCGGTCGTGCTGCGAACTGGTCGACAAGTCGCGTCACCGGCGCCGGGTCCTCGCGCCAACTGACCGCGGCGGTCTCGCCTTCGCCTGCACAGTGATAGCCGTGACGTCGGAGGAACTCGTCGAGCGACAGCACGTCCCGTGAGACCGACCACATGTCGGCGAGCACCGCGGACTCCTCGTGTGAGCCATGACCCCGCAACAGGTCGGTGACGTCCACGCCGGCCGCCTCGGCGAGAGCGGTGATCTGCTCGTGAACGAGCTGGATGGCGCATGCGCTGACCACGGCCTGTTCCTCGAGAGCACCGGTGAAGCGGCACACGGCGTCGGTCAGCAGACCGCGAGTCTCCGCGAGGCTGAGCGAGTCGACGTGCGCGATCGACTTACGCCACCACGCATCCGTTTCCGTCCTGCGTCGCTCGATCGTCCGCGCGACGCCCATCAGAGTGCGGGGATAGCGCATCACGATTGCCGGCAGGCGGCGGTTCGACGGATGACTCACGAAGTCGTCGGGAACGAATCCGAAGAAGTCCCGGGCGAGTGCATCACCGGACTGGCCCGGAATGAGATCGCCCATCTCGCAGAGGAAGTCGACGCGGACCGCCATCCGCCCATAAAAGGCCCCAGTGATCCTGTCCAGCGGGTCGTCGGGGATGCCGGCACGCCCCTTGTCCACAACTCCCATCGCACGGAACGGAGCGCGCAATCCGAGTTCGCTGGCGGGTACCCAGATGCTGGCGGTGAGCGGCGTCATGACGCCCGGCACCGCCTCGGCCAGATTGACCGAACTCCACGATGCATCGGGCGGTGAATCGGTGTGCAGAACGTCCATGGTCGTCTCCGTTCGTCCGGCGCGATTGCGCGTGGCCCTGATTAAACACCCCGGTACGGAGATTTTCTACGTGCAATTCGAAAATCTTCGGGGTGCGCCCCTCAAGGAGAGCCGCCCTCCGTCCGTCAGCGATACCCGTTGACCACCAACCTGATCGCGTCGCGCAACTGTCCGTCTGACAGTTCGATTCCGGCCAGCCTCTGACGCACGGCTGCCGTCGCGCTGCCCCCGACAGCCTCCGGGAGCGAGCGTCCACCGAACCGGCGCGCCGCATCCGAACGTGACACCCGGTACAGCGCGGAGCCGAGGACGAAACTGAAGAGGGTGACCAGGAGTTCGTCGGCGCGATCGGGCGGGATTCCGGCCGTGGCCGCGCATTCGAGAATCGCGGCAGCAGCGGTCAGCGCCGCCTCCCCCTCGAGGCGCGTGGTGGCCATCTCGCGCGCCAGCGACGGATGCCCGACCAGAAGGCGATGGAAGTCCATCCCCCATCGCACGAGTTCGACAGTCACATCCCCTGCCGGATCAACATGCCGGACAATCCGCATGGAGTCGTCGAGAACCAGAGCGAGAAGCTCGTCCTTGTTCGCAACGTGGCGATAGATCGCCATCGGGGTGACCCCCAGCTCCTGCGAGAGCCTACGCATGGTGAGCCTGTCGACTCCCTCCTCGTCGGCGATTGCCAACGAGGCGCCGACGATCTGCGCGACGTCCAACCCAGCGCCGTGTGGCATGGGGCTCTCCAGCCTGTCGATGTGACACTTGCCACAAGCAAGTATACGTTGTAGATTCGCTTTCAGTTTCTATTTCTACTTCAAAATCAACCTCGAGAGGGAGGCTGACGATGACCGTCACCGAGCCACTGCCCCGTTCGACCGATTGGGGCAGCCTGGCGGAGCCACTGCACGACGATGCGGCCGGCCAGGGCGATCCGATCTGGAAAGACAACGCCTACCTGTCGTATTGGGATGTCGAGCGCTCCACCTTCGGCAGCTTCCACCTCTCCACCTCGCCCAACGCGAGTGGCGCGCGGCGCGCACGCTGCTCCCTGCTGATCGGCCACACCGAGATCGAGATCATCGAACCGCTGGATCGCGGTTCGTTTGCGAGCGAATCGATCACCTTCGGATTCGACGGGAGGATCACCGTCGACCACCCCGACCTCCAGGCGGAGTTCGTGAACCTCCCCCTGTACACCGCGGCGGACTTCTCGCTGCACGATCTGATCCCGCCGTTGGTTCCGGGCAAGCCCCTGCAACACTTCCAGCAGGCCTGCACCATGCGCGGCCGCGCGGTACTGCGTGGTCAGACCCACGAGGTGGACGGATTCGGGATGCGTGATCGCACCTGGGGTTTCCGGGACGAATCCGCCCAATGGGCCGAGTACGCGGGTCTCGTCGCCGTCTTCGACGACGCATTCTTGTCGGTCATGAAGTTCCTCGGTGCCGACGGCACACTGGCAACGGACGGTTACCTGATCGGGCAATCCGGGAGTCGCCACATCACCGACGTCACGTTCGGGCGCACCGCCGCCGCCCAGTACCTCTACGCGCGCATGACGACCGCCGACGGCGCGGAGCATCAATGCGCACTCGCCGAGCGCCACGGCGGCTTCTTCGTCCCGATGGGATCGGCAACCGAAGGACCCGCGTTCGGTACGTATGACGACTTCATGTCGCTCGACCTCGACGGCAGTGGCGGTGCCGGGTTCTTCGAGCAGGGCATTGTCCACCGGGTCTGCTGAGGAGTCACCGATGACCGATGAACTGAACACACTCCAGACGCTTCGGCTGAAGGGGCGGATATCGAGATCGGATCTCGCGACGAGTACGGCAGTCGATCCGGCCGTCGTCAGCGCCCTCGTCGACACCTTCATTTCTGACGGGCTGGCCACGGAAGCCAATGGCCGGGTCAAGCCGACGCCGTCGGGCCGCGAGCGATTGGCGTCGCTACTCGACGCCGAACGTGCCGAACTCGACGTCCATGAACTCGACTCCGCGTATCACGAATTCGATTCGTACAACGTCGAACTCAAGGTGTTGATGACCCGCTGGCAACTCAAGGACGGCACAGAACCCAACGATCATTCGGACGGCGACTACGACGGCGCGGTGGTCGCGGACCTCCGAGACCTCCACGAGCGGTTCAGTCCGTTGTTGGATCGGATCCTCGTTCTGGCCCCTCGCCTGCGGCGATATCCCGGCCTGTTCGCATCCGCGCTCGCAAAGGTGGAGGCCGGCGACAGCTCATGGTTTGCGCGACCGATCGCCGACAGCTATCACACAGTGTGGTTCGAACTCCACGAGGAACTCATCGGCCTCACCGGCCGAACCCGGGCCGACGAGGCCGTCGCAGGACGTGCGCTGTGACGGCCGACGCCCTGACGGAGGTGGTCGGCCGCGTGGTCGGCCTCGGCGCACGCGGCGACCACGACCGGGAGACCTTGGGCGGCAAGGCGTGGAGCATCCAGAACATGCTCCGTCTCGGGATTCCGGTTCCCCCCGCATTCGCCATCACCACCGAGGTGTGCCGGGACTACCACCGCGTCGGTGGTGAATCGGGCCACCGGACCGTGCCCGACCACGTGTGGGACGGGGTCCGATCGGAGCTGAACATCATCGAGGAGGCGACCAGTCGCGGATTCGGTGCCGCCGCACGTCCGTTGCTCGTCTCGGTTCGGTCGGGCGCCGCGACGAGTATGCCGGGGATGATGGACACCGTTCTCAATCTCGGTATGACCGACGCCGTGGAGGACGCGCTGGCAGCCGAATCCGGCGACGTCGGTTTCGCCGCCGACACCCGCGCGCGGTTCGCCCACCAGTTCACCGCGATAGTCGGACACCCGCCGCCGGATGATCCGTGGCAGCAACTGCGCGACGCCGTCTACGCCGTCCTCGATTCCTGGCAGTCACCACGGGCGACCGCCTACCGCGACTCGCGCGGCATCAGTGACGTCGGCGGTACTGCCGTGACTGTTCAGGCCATGGTCTTCGGCAACCTCGGCGCCGATTCCGGCACCGGAGTTCTGTTCTCGCGGAATCCGCTGACCGGGGACCGCGCGCCGTACGGTGAATGGTTGCCGGGCGGGCAGGGCGAGGACGTGGTCTCGGGGCGATCGGATGCGCTCGTACTCGACGAACTCGCTGCCCAGCTGCCATCGGTCCATTCCCAGCTGCTCCACATCGCCGACGTCCTCGAACGTGAGGAGAAGGACTTGCAGGACATCGAGTTCACCGTCGAAGAGGGGCGTCTGTGGCTGCTGCAATGCCGTTCGGCCAAGCGGACCCCGCACGCCGCCGTGCACAGTGCCGTCGCGATGGTCGATGACGGACTCCTCACCACCGACGAGGCACTCGATCGCATCACCGGCGATCAGGTCCGCGCACTGACACGACCTCACCTCGATGAGGCCACGACCGATCGGGCAAGCGTGCTGGCCACCGGAAAGCCGGCCGCACCCGGCATTCGGACAGGTGTGGTGGTCACCGACCCCGACGTCGCCGAGGAACGCACCGACGCGGGTGAGGACGTCATCCTCGCCCGTCCCACAACCGATCCCGACGACGTGGCCGCCATGTCGGTATCCGTCGCTGTGCTGACCGAACTCGGCGGCTCGACATCGCATGCTGCGGTCGTGTGCCGCGAGATGGCGGTCCCGTGCGTCGTCGGATGCGGCGCCGGGTCACTGGCCGGGCTGACCGGACGCATCGTCACCGTCGATGCCGGCAGGGGGATCGTCTACGACGGTGCACTGCCTGTTGTCGACGGCGTCCAGGAGGCGCCGGACCTCGACACGATCATGCATTGGCTCGACGAGATAGTCGCGCCGGCAACCGATCCCGATCTCGCCGCACGACTCGACGAATACCACCAGAGCAGGAAGCCCCAGTCATGACCACCCGCCGCACCCACATGATCGACACCCTCGAGAGTGCCGACGTGCCACCCACCACCACATGGACCACCGGCAACGTCGCCGAGGCCTTCCCGGGCGTCTTCACCGCCTTCGGTATCGGATTCGCCTTCGATCCGATGGAGATGGCCTTCCGTCGGATGTTCTGCGACCTCGGTGCCGTCAGTGCCACCGACCTCGTGATCCCGGACAAGGTCGACGAGTGTTTCTGGAGCCTCTTCCACGGCCGGGGCGCAGGCAACATCGACAAGTTCCGAGAGGTCGCGAACGTCCTGCCCGGAACGTCTGCCACCGCGATCGAACAGCAGCTCTTCGGCTATGTACGCCCGGACACCGTTGATGCCAACACCATTCGCCGCTACCCGGCGATTCTGGCCAAGGCGCCGCGATGGGTGGCCACCGTGGGGCGGCGGCACGACGCGATGTTCGCCGATCTCCGCAGGTGGCGGTTGGCAACTCTGCCCACAGTCGATGCGCTCGACGAGCAGGGATGCCTCAGCGTTCTCGCCGACGCCCGCACCCGGTTCGAGGACATCATGTCGTTGCACATGGGTGTGGCCTTCGTCAGTTCGAGTCTCGCGGACCGGGTCGCCGACTCCGCCTCAGCGGTCGGATTGGGCGGGCTGGAGCAGGATCTGCTGTCCGGGGTCGGCTCAGACGAGAACGAGGTCGCACACGACCTGTGGGCGCTCTCGCACGGGCACATCGACGAGCAGAAGTTCATCGATCGCCACGGGTATCACGGACCGAACGAGGGACAACTCCACGGTGTCACCTGGCGGGAGGACCTCACACCGATACGAGCCCGTTTGGCGGACTACCGCGCCATCGGCGCGGACGACCCCCGCGCACCGCGCCGGAGGAGCGCGGTGCAGGCGGGTCGTCGCGAGGATGCCCTGGCACGGCTGGTGGCCGCGTCACCGCGCCACAAGCGACGACCGACGGCCGCAGTCGTGCGTCTCGCGGCTCGCTTCCTCGCATTGCGCGAACAGGGCAAGGCCGGATATCTGATCACCTACGACGTCGCTCGTGCTGCGGCCCGGCGCCTCGGCGTCCTGCTTGTCCGACGCGGAGTTATCGACGATCCCGAGCACGTGTTTCATCTGGGCTATGCCGAAGTGGTCGGCGGAGTCCGATCCGATCAGCGTGACGTCGTCACCGACCGGATCGCCGAGTACGTCCAGCGTCGGGAGCTGCGTCTGCCACAGGCGTGGGCGGGCACGCCGGAGGTCACCAAGGTCGGCGACGGCGACGGCGAGCAGTTGGCGGTGGGCGACACCCTGGCGGGTGTCGCGGCCAGCGGTGGCCTGGTCGAGGGACGGGCCCGAGTGGTACGGGATCCGGCGGAGGTCGAACTGGACGACGGCGACATCCTGGTCTGCGAGACAACCGATCCCAGTTGGGTGTCGTTGTTTCTCATCGCCGGCGGAGTCGTGACCGACTTCGGCGGATTGCTGAGCCATGGCCCCATCGTCGCCCGGGAACTGGGCATCCCGTGTGTGTGCGGCACCGAAACCGGCAGCAAGCAGATCCACGACGGTGCGCAACTGCGCCTCGACGGTGACACCGGAACGGTCACGGTGATCGCATGAGCATCGACACCACGACGTCCTCCGACCGTGTGTTGCACGGCGACAACCCGTTCGACGTCGATCCCCGTTCGGATCTACTGCACGAGATTCCCGAGTCGGTGCCCGGGTGGAGCGAGACGATGTTCTTCCACGCCTGGTCCCCCGACAGTGGCGTGGGTGTCTTCATCCATTGCGGGCGCTGGCCCACCGATCTGGATCTCTGGTGGGCCCAGGTCATCGCACTACTACCCGATGGCCGGCTATTGGTCGACCGCTCCTGGGGACGATCCGGCGGTGGCGCCGGGCCGACGACCGGCAACCTGAGAATCGAATGTCTCGAACCGCTCTCGAGCTGGCGTCTACGATTCGACGGTGCCGGCGAGATCACCGATCTCGCCGGTATGGCCGCCGGCCCGTCCGGCGCCGGTCCCGCCGTCCCCTTCGCATTCGACCTGATCCTCGAGGCGGCAGCTCCCGTCTGGGACATGCAGGCCGCGCTCGGAACACGCGATCTGTCATGGGCCGCGTTCCACCACACCCAGGGATTCCGCAGTTCCGGTGAACTCCGCTCCCGCGACTCTTCGTGGAATATGGGAGGCGTCGGAATCCGAGACCATTCCAGTGGTCCTCGCGATGTCAGCGCACTCGGTGGCCTGCACTTCTTCGTCTTCGTCTTTCCCGACACCGGACGCGTCGTGAACGGCTTGGTCAATTGGGACCGCGAGGGCGTGGTCGATCATCGGACATTCGCGTCCCAGCAGGACTTCCGATGCACTGTGGGAAGCGATGTGCACTGCACTGGACTCGAGGACTACCGGACGCATCGCCCTCATGACATGACGGTGACCTTGGGATTCGACGGCTCCGACCATGTGCTCACGGCGCAGCGACTACACGGCTACACGCTGACGTTCCACTCCCCCAACGAGAACATCAATGGCGTCGATCTCCGCACCCAAACCGATGCGTTGGTGATCACCCAGTCCACAGTTCGGGTCGTCGACCCGGCCGGCAACGTGGGATACGGGGTCGTGGAACGCGACTATCGCCCGTCGTCTCTGCCATCTCCCGAGGAGCGTTGACATGTCTGCGACTCGCAGTGACACCGAGGAGACATCGACGGGTGCCGAACATGTGCCACCCACCGACCTGTCGTCGAGTCCGGTCCATGTACCCGGGCACACGCTGCGGTGGACCACCGCCAACGTGGACGAGGGTCTGCCCGGAACCGTGAGTCCGTTGACCTGGTCGATGTACTTCCCGCCGACCGAGCAGACGATGCGAGACTGTTGGGTTGATCTGGGTGTTCTCCCGGCGTCGGCGCGTCCCATACCGACGGATGTCGACCAGCGTTTTCTGTCCGTCGCCTACGGGCACGCGATCGCCAACGTCGATCAGATGGGACAGATGGCCGCTCGCATCCCCGGCGGCTCGGCCGCCATGATGGAAGAGCAACTCTTCGGTTCGGTTCAGGCCGGTGGACTTCCCGAGCCCAAGGGCTGGAACAAGGTTCGACGCTATCCATACGTGGCGATCAGATTTCCCCGGACCCTCCGGCGGGCGATGGCCGACTTCGGTCCGTTGGCGGAGGAGACCGAACTCTGGTGGTCGCGCCGGGCCTTCGCCCTCGCGGACGCCCCGCTCGCCGAAGCGGTCTCGGCTCTCGTCGAAGCGAGGTCGATGTTCGTGCGCGGACTGTCCGTCCACATGGTGTTGTCGATGGCAGCCCAGGGTGTGATGGGACAGGTCGAGACGATGGCCGCCCGAGCCGGGGTCAACGGCGGTGACCTGATCCGCAGCACGGAGGGTACCGCCGAGTTCGAACTCGTCCGCGACCTGTGGGCGTTGGCGGCTGATCGACTGGACATCACCACCTTCAGCCGGCGACACGGCTACCACGGACCGCGCGAGGGACTCGTGGAATCGGTTGTCTGGCGCGAGGACCCGGCTCCGGTGCTGGCATTGCTGGAGCGATACCGGGCACGCGCCGACGGTGGTGACCTCGACGCGCAGCAGGCACGTCTCCGCGAGCAGCACGCGGCAGCAGTGGCACGCCTGCAGCAGTCGCTCGGGCCGGTTCGCCGGCGGGTGGCCGAGGTCCTCATCCGATTCGCCGCACGAGTTCCCGTCTGGCGTGAGACCGGGCGCGCGAATATCCTGCGCGGCGTCGATGTCGCACGCGCCGCGGCACGGACGGTCGGTGTGCGGCTCGCCGACGCGGGACATCTCGCCGATCCGAGCGATGTGTTCTTCCTGACGATCGACGAGATCAACACCGGGATGGTCGGTTCGTTTCGCGGGTTGGTGGAGCGCCGGCGAGCAGATCACATGGCGTTCGAGCAGATTCGACTGCCGCACGTGTGGCATGGTGTGCCGCAGCCGATCACCACCGTGCCGTCCCCCGCCTCCGAGGATGTGCAGGAGCTCCATGGTATCGGTGTCAGCGTCGGAGTCGCCGAGGGCGTCGTCCGGGTGATCGTCGATCTCGACGATGCAGAGATCGACGATGGCACCGTCATGGTGTGCAAGGCGACCGATCCGAGTTGGGCATCGCTCTTTCCGCTTGCCGAGGCGGTGGTGACCGATGTCGGGAGCGCCATGAGTCATGCGGCGATCGTGTGTCGAGAACTCGGATTGCCGTGCGTGGCCAACACCCGTAGCGGAACCGCACAGCTTCGGGATGGCATGCGCGTCCGGGTCGACGGAACCGCCGGCACAGTGCTCGTCATCGGTGACTCATGACCAGCCGAGCTCCGGTCAACCTACGCGACGTCGGAGGTATGACGATCACGTCTGGTGGCACCGTGGCTCACGGAGTTCTGCTACGCAGTGACGCTCCGTACCTCGGCGACGACCTCACCGGGACTCGAGGTTTTCCCCCAGATGTGGTGATCGATCTGCGGTCGCCCCGTGAGCGTCTCTGCATGCCCTACGTCTGGCCGTCCGGCACGACGGTTCACCATCATGATCTCTTTGACGCCGGCGACCTGGCCACCCTCCGTACCGGTACCACGATGACTGAACTCTATCGGGCCATGATCACGTCCAGTCGTCACGGGATCGCCGCCATCCCGGCGTTGCTCTCGGTTTCCGGGGCGACGATCGTGCACTGCACGGCCGGCAAGGACCGCACCGGAGTGACGATAGCCGCGCTGCTACTCCTCGCCGGCGTCGCCGCCGACGACGTGCTGGCCGACTTCCGTCACACCGAGACCGTGATGGATTCAGTGGTGGAACGCGCCTGCGCAGCAGGGATATTCGATCGCAATGCGGTCCGTGACGAATGGTTGCGGGCGCCCGCAGAAGGGATGGCGATCCTGATCGAGGAACTCACCACCTGGCCGGATGGGCCGGCGGGTTGGTTTGTCGCGCACGGAGCGTCGGAGGACGCGGTAGCGACATCCTGCTGGCGACTGGCTGCCCGTCCTCTCGCCGATCCGTCCGACTCTACCAGTTGACGGCCTCCGCGTGGGCGTCGGCCTCGGCACGCATGCGGTCTTCTTCGTCCATGCTGCGACGAATCGCTTCCTGCGCATTCGGCGGCAGAGTGTGCAGCATCTCGTGCATCCGCTCACGATGACGTTTGATGGCCTTACGTTCGGGCATCCCCGGATTCGGCTGCACCTGCGCGATGATCTCCGAGAAATCCTCGTGCGTACCCCCACCACCGATACCCGCAGCAGCCATCGCCGCCTCGGCCGCGGCCACCGCCGAGTCCTTCTCCTCCGACATACCGATCGGACCGAACCGGTCACCAGACAGGAACTGCTTGACCACCGGCTGCTCCGAGGTCAACAACACCTCCCGCGGACCGAACATCACCAACTCCTTGCGAAACAGCATCCCGATATTGTCCGGAATCGTCCGGGCGATGTTGATGTTGTGCGTCACCACCAACACCGTCGCATCGATCTGCGCATTGATGTCGATCAGCAACTGCGAAATGTAGGCGGTACGCACCGGATCGAGACCCGAGTCCGGCTCGTCGCACAGGATGATCTGCGGATCCAACACCAACGCACGCGCCAGCCCGGCACGCTTGCGCATACCGCCGGAGATCTCACCCGGGAGTTTGTCCTCGGCACCGGTCAGACCGACCAGGTCGATCTTCTCCATCACGATGTCGCGGATGTCGTCTTCCTTCTTCTTCGTGTGCTCACGAAGCGGGAAGGCGATGTTGTCGTACAGGCTCATCGACCCGAACAGCGCACCATCCTGGAACAGCACACCGAACAGCTTGCGGATCTCGTAGAGCTCCTTGGCCGAACACTGCGTGATGTCGGTACCGTCGACGATCACCGAACCCTGCTCGGGATGCAACAACCCGATCAGCGTCTTGAGGAACACCGACTTACCCGTACCCGACGGCCCCAACAACGCCGACACCTCACCCGTCGGCAACGTCAACGACACATCACGCCAAATATTCTGCGAACCAAACGATTTCGTCAGACCCGAAACACTGACCTCAACACCCACGATGTCCTCCGTTCTCGCCGGAAATGTCTTGCTGTGTGGTCATTTCGGCGCGACCGCGCTGTCGAGCCCGCCTACATCGGTGATTAGCCAGTCTTTCGAACCGTCCAGGGTCACGGTGTAACTCGCGGTCGACTGCACTCCATCGGGAGCCTGGGCGTTCTTCGTCATCACGCTCACGAACGCGGTGACGACGTAGGCAGAGCCGTTGTGAGACTTGATCTGCGCTGCAATCGGGGATGCGGTCGACTTCCATTGCAGCGGCACGATCACCTGTTCCATCGCGGACGAGGCATCGGTGAGTTTCTTGGTCAGCTCCGGTGAGGTCTTGGCCGTCAGCCGCTTGTTCCATGCCCCCAGGTCGTTGAAGTCCATCTGAGCTGCGCCGGTCGCGTACTCGAGCGCAACCTTTTCCGCCCGAGCCGATCCGGCGGCGTCCGACGTCATCGAATCGATGGTGTCGTTGCGCTCGGACAGCATGTACCCGAGCACCCCGACGGTGGCGATGAGCGCGATCATCACCACCCCCACGATCAACTGGCCGATGCCGAGGCGTGCTCCGCGAACAGCGGCGATTCTGCTCTTCTTCGCCGCCGTGCTCGCGGCGTGACCGGCCAGGCTGCTGTCGTCGACGGCCGTATCGGGGCCTCCGGCGACGGCCTCGTCATCGGTGTTCGTGCTGTTGGGTTCGGTGATCGTGGTGCTCATGGTGATCTCCTCTTGTGTGGTGCTGTTGGCGGGATGCAAATGAGGTTGTGCGGTGATCAACCTCCGACCTTGATGACGAGGCCTTTGCCGTTGCCGGATGTCGCGAGCGCCGTCTTCATCAGATTGCTGAGGTCGACTGTGCGGAGCTTGCTCGCCGCGGCGGTGACCGCCGGCAAGGCAGCGTCGCCCAGGATCTTCAGATCGGGTGCGGAACGGTCGAGGAACTTCTGGACGTTCTCCAGGAGCGGCTTGGCGTAGACGTTGAGTGATGTGGGCGAATCGGTGGACACGATGAATCCGTCTTTGCCATCCGGGCTGCTGTCGGCCTTCTTGCCGCCTTCCGTGAGAAACAGCGCGAGGCCATCCGCGAACCGGGACACCGGGTCACCGGCTGCTGCCAACGACGGACTGACCTCTGCGGCCTGGGTCAGCAGCGGCTGGAATCGCTCGAGTAGGTCATTGAGTGAGCCTCTCGTCGAGAGGATGGTCGACTCCAACAGGGCACTGGCATTGGCGATGTTGGACAGCACCTCTTGATCGGCGACGAGGCCGGTGTTGATCTCGTCGATGATGCTGCGGACCTTCTTCGCATTGATCTGCTCGAGCAGACGGGTGAACCGTGCCGACAGCTCGTCGATAGTGGTGGGGACGGTGACCGACGACGATGTCAGCGCCACGCCGTCGGCGATGGCGGGGCCTCCGTCGGTCTGCGGCGTGATGCCGATATACGTTTCGCCCAGCGCCGACAGATTGTCCACCCGGTAGTTCGACGAGACCGGGATCTCATAGTCCTTCTTGTAGTTCCAGCTGACCTTCACACCGCTCACCGATGGCTCGACGGCGGTGATCTTGCCGATCGGAACGCCCCGGAAGAGCACGCGGGAGCCGACGACGAGCCCGTTGGTCTGGGGGATGATCATCGTCGCGTTCCGGACGTTGTGGCCGTCGGTGACACTCAGCCCCACCGAACCCAGGTAGGCCAGCGACGCGAACACCAACGCGATCATCGCGATGATCGACAGCGCGGTGCGGCCACCGGCCGCGGTGAATCGTCTTCTCATCGAACCGCTCCCAGTATCCGCAGCACCTTCGTCATGTTCCCGATCATCTCCTCACCTTGCGGCGATCGGGCCGAGACGATGTCGAGTCCCGGCTTGCGCATGAACGGGAACAGGCTGTTCGAGAGAAACTTCCGCAGCAACTCGTCGTTTTCACCGATCGCGTCGACGCCTTGACGCACCGTCTGGATGGACCCGTCGACCTCTGTGAGCATGGGCATCAGCCAGAAACCGCCTTCGAACACGCTGCCGATACTGGGTAACACGATGCCGATCCCGGAGAACAGGCGTGACAGTTGGCTCCAGTAGTGCATCCCCGCCGGGGAGAGCATCTCTTCCATCTTGGCCAGCCGTGGGATGACGGTGCGGCTCGTCCTGTCCAGCCCGGTGATCATCGTGTCGATGCGTCGGGTGTCGAGTGCGAGACTGTGCATGTCGATCGCGGCGATCTTGGCGACTCGCTTGGTCTGCGCCATGTCGGGCAATGCGGTGTTCACCGACCTGATCACATCCTGCATGTTCTGGATGCTTCCGCCGTTGACGAAGTTCGCGACCACCGCGAGTGTGTCCTCGAGTGGGGGCGGTGCAGTGGTGCGCGACAACGGGATCACACCGCCGGCCAGCGCCGGTCCGGTCTCCGGTCCCCGGATCGCCAGATAGGGATCGCCGAGGACGGTGTTCTGCCGGATCGACGCCGTCGCCTCCGCGGCGATCCGCACACCGTGCTCGAGTTTCGCCGCGACGTCGACATGATCGCCGCGCAACGCTACCTCGGTGACCGAACCCACCCGCAGACCGTTGAGCGTCACATCGGCCCCTTCGGGCAGATTCAGTGTATTCGCGAACTTCACGGTGACCGACTGGCCATCGCCGGCCGATCGAACCGACGATGCGAGGTCCCCCGGATTGAGCGAACATCCGGCGAGGATCACCGCGATGATCGCGATCACGAGCAGACCTGCGGCACTCTTGCGTGGACGGTTCGGACTGATCATCATCGGACTCCCGCCATCAGCAGGTCCAGAGCACTCACCCGCACGGTGCGCGCGTCGTTACCGGACGAGCGGCAGCTGCCCTTTCTCATCGCGTTCAGGCGTGTACACATCTCGGTTGAACCCGCTGATCTGAAACGTATCTGTGGCGCACTGACCTGCATGCCCGCGCCCTGCCCCTTTCGTGTGACCAGCGTCGCGGTGTTCGCCACCGCCGGCAGCATGTCCAGGGCACGCGTGATGTCACCCACGCGGGTGGCGGCTATGTGTATCGGGACCGGCAAGACGTCGAGCAACGCGAAGAACTCTCTGCCGTACCTCGGCACGAAGTCGCCGATGGCTTGAAGAACCGGCGTCATGCCGTAGATCATGTGCACTGCTCCGGGCCACAAGACCTTCGCCCCGGTGTCCGTGGCCGCCGGCAGTTTGGTGATGATGGATGCGATGTCTTTCCATCGTGTCAGCGCATCGCCCGACAAGGGCGCCATCGTCTGGATGATCGAACCGATGTCCGAGATCCATCGATCCGGACTCTCGGCAGCGGCGGACGCGGTCGACATCAGATTCGCGACCGACGGTCCCGTACCCGCCACCGCCGTGGACATCTGATCGATCGAGCCCGCCACCGACCGCGTGTCACCCTCCGGGGCGATCTGATCGATGAGATCGGCCGCCGAGCCGGTGATCTCGGAGATACTCTTCGGCGTGTAGGCGTTTCTGATCGACACGCAGTCGCCCGGCTCGAGGGTCCCCCGACCGGACTCTCCCACCAGTTCCAGTGAGCGGTCGGCGAGGATGGACTTCGACCGCGTGACGGCTTTGACATCCGCCGGGAGCGACCGGTCGGAATGAAGGGAGAACTCGACACGCACACCGCTGTCGAAGGGCGTGATCGATGTTATCTCTCCGATCGCGTAGCCCATCCGGGTGACTTCGTTGCCCACGTAGAGGCCGATGGTATCGGGGAGGATCGCGCAGTAGCCGGACCGCGATGCCGCCTTGGCCTCGCCGCTACCCAGTGTCACGCCTGCGGCGATCACGACTGCAGCTACGCATGTGAGAACCACGCTGGTGCGCAATGGATTCCAGCTCATCAGCAGTTCCTTCCCGGGACCGGGAGACACATGGTGGAGGCGTCGACGACGAACGTCGAATCGGTGCTCGCCCGGCCGTCCGACCCAATCAATCGCACCAGCTGCTGCCGCAGCGGCTCGAGTTTGTCGATGAACCCGGACGTGGTGTCGGTGAGACGGCTCAGGGTGTCTCGCGCAGCGACAACGGCCGGATAGGCTTGGTCGGTGTGGTTCAGATAGAACCGGGCGAGGGTCCCGAGTCGCTCCAGCACTCCGCCAAGTTGTCGGTAGGCCTCCGAGAAACCGGCCCGGTACGTGTAGTACTGCGACAGCGCGATGTTCACCTTTCGGATCAACTCAAACACGAATTGCCGACTGTTGTCGAAGGTCGTCAGGTAGTTGCTCGCCATGTCCAGGATCGAGTGCACCTGCACCTTCTGTTGATCCATGACCGTGGCGAGGGTCTGCAGACCGGCGATCGCATTGCGGACCGACGTCGAGTTCTGGCTCAATCCGTCGGCGACCTGTTCGAGGGTCTTGTCGACCGGCTCTCCCTCGACATCGTTGGTGACCCGCGGTAGCTCCTGCAGGATGTCGGCGACGGTGTAGGGCACGCTCACGCGATTCGCCGCGATCGTGGTACTGCCCTCGGTGACACGGCCGGCCGGAACCAGGGACACGAAGTATCCGCCGACGGCCGTGAGCAACTGCACCTTCACGCTCGACCGGTCACCGATCCGGACGCTGTCCTCAACGTCAAGGGTCACCTGGACGTCGTTGTTCCGCAACGTCACCGACGAGACCTTTCCGACCGAGATACCTGCCACGCGGACGTCCTCGCCACCGGCGACCGCCGCCGCGTCGCGCGTGGTGAAGGTCGCCGTCTGTCGACCCGGTGGGGCGAGGTAGAAGTAGGCGACTCCCGCAACGATGACAACGACCAGCAGTATCGCCAGTCCACCGGCAAGGATGTCGTTCTCCGCCAGCCGTTCCCGGAATCGTGTCAGCTTCGACATACGACCACCCCACTACCGTTGATCAGGATCTGACCCATTTCGGGCAGCGACAACTCACCCTTCGAGCACCGAGTATTGTTCGTGGGCGTTGCAGCCGGAACCTGCAGGCCTTCGAACACGGTCGGCAGCAGTTCCAACGACTTCCAGAGATTGTCCACAGTGGGAAACGCTTCGGTCAGTGCCTTGTCGACGTCGGTGTCCGTCTCGATGCCGAGACCCGACAGGATCGAGTTGACGACGCCCATGAACGACGGACCGTACAGACTCGCCTTCCGGAACTCGTCGAGCACCGTCAGTGCCGAGTTCACAGGAGCCTCGATGTCGCGGAGGAATTCGATGATCTGCGGCGACTTTCCCCCGAGGCTGTCAGAGATGCGAGACATGTTTGCCACCAATGTCGATATCAGCTTCTGGCGGTCGGCCGTGTAGCGACTCAACGTGTTGACACTCTCCAACATCGGCGCCAGTCCACCTCCATCACCCTGCAGCAGTGCCAACGCGTTGTTGGAGAAGGCGTTGATCTCCTGAGGACTCAATGTCTGCAGCACCGGTTGGAGCCCGTTGAACAGTTCGGTGATGTCGAACGACGGCGTCGTGTTGGACACCGTCAGGTGGCGTGTCGTCTCGCCACGCTCGGCGCCGCCGACGACATCGAGGTACCGGACACCGGACAGGTTCGCGTATTTCACCGCGACAGTCGACGTCCCCGTCAGCGTGTGACCGTCGGTCAAGGTGAAGGCCACCCGCGCCACCGCGTTGTTGTCATCCCCTTGACTCAGGTCGATCGCCGTGACCTTACCCACCTTGACGCCACGGATACGAACGTCTGCATTGGGGCGCAGCCCGGACACATCGGTGAAGTCTGCTGTGTAGCCGTCGGTCTTGCCGCTCACCGGATTCTTGATTCCGTTGATGATCACGATGAAGAGCACTAGCGCGACCACCGCGGCGGCGATGAGTTTCCACAGCGGCTTGATGATGCGCGCCGACCCGGCGACTACGCCACCCATCAGTGACCTCCTTCGGGGAGTCCGGTCAGCGGACCTGCCAGGGCCGGCAGGCTATCCAAGGCCAGGTTGATCCTCAGGATCCGCTGACCCTGGGGCCCATCGGCGAACGCGCCGTCGAGATTGGTCACCAGTTCACGCACCGTCACAGGTGTGACGACTCCCTGACCCATCGCGGGTAGCACACTGGCCGCCTGGGTCACTGTGTCCACCAAGGGCGTCAGGTTGCCCTGGTTCGAACGGAGCAGCGTTCCGACCATGGAGAAGAAGTTGTCCGAGATCGCCTTCAAGGTGATGGTGAAATTGTTCTGTACCTCGTCTCCGGCAGCATTGAGCGCGCTGTCATAGAAACTGGTCATCGCCGACATGGCACCCTCGGCGAATGGTGGCAGTGCCGCGACGATCTCGTTGTAACGATCCAGCAGATAGGCAGGCATCTCGCGCTGCGTGCGGGCGACCGTATCCGCGAAGACGACGCCGGTGTGGATGAGCGGTTGGAAGGCTCCCGTGTAGACGAGCACACGCTTGATCGCGTCCATCGTCTCCGGGACGAGTGTTCCGTTGGCGACGTCGGACCCTTGCTCGATCATGGTCGCCATCGTGTAGTCACCGGCGTCGCGGCGCATCACATGGTCACCGTCGCGCAGTTCGCCGGATTCGCTGCTACCCGGGTCCGTGATGTTGACTCCGGTGATGCCGAAATAATTCTTCGGTCGGAAGTCGATCACGAAGTCCTGACCCATTCCCCGTACCAGTGATCGATCCAGATCGACTGTCAACGAGGATGTTCCATTGTCGTTGACCTGCAGCCCGGTCACTTTTCCGACCGGCGCGCCACGCAGCACCACATCTGTGCCCATCTCCACCCCCGGTCCCACCGACGGCGTGTCGATCGTCACCGCCATCAGGCTCTTGTCTCGCGGTGTGAGCGCAGGCATCACGTACGCGATGAACAGGGCAATCGCGACGACGATCGCGACAACGACTGCGCCGGTGAGACGCAACTTTCTGCGACGGTCGTGTTCGGATCCGATCAGAAATCCTGATACCACGCCGCTCACCCCTTGAACACCAGGTCGGGGTGCAAGCCCCACAACAGGATCGTCATCACGAGATTCATCACGATGACCATGACCAGACTTGCGCGAATGGCACGACCCGAGGCGCGGCCCACTCCCTCGGGGCCGCCGGACGCGAAGAACCCGTAGTAGCAATGGATGATCGTGATCACGGCGCAGAAGGTCACCGCCTTGACGAGTGAGTAGAAGACCTCCACCGGATCGAGGAACTGGGAGAAGTAGTGGTCGTAGGTCCCTGCAGGTGCACCTTGTACCACTTTCACGAACACGCTCGCGGTCAAGAAGCCGATCGCCAGGCTCAAGAGATAACCCGGTATCACACAGAGCATTCCACCGACAAGCCGAGTGCCGACCACGAACGGGATCGATCGGATGCCCAGGGTTTCGGTGGCGTCGATCTCCTCCGCGATCCGCATCGACCCGATCTCGGCTGTCATCCGGCATCCGACCTGTGCCGCGAAGCCGATCCCGGTCATGATCGGGCCCATCTCACGAATGTTCAGAAACGCACCGATGACACCCGTGAGGGGACCGAATCCGATCAGGTTGAGGGTGTTGTATGCCTCGATCGCCACGGCGATCCCGATCGCGACGCCGAGCACGACCAGCAACGAGATGACACCGCCGTCGACGATGATCGACCCGCGTCCCCACGCCATGCTGTTCATCGTGCGCATGGTCTGCTTGCGATAGTGACGAATCGTGAAGGGGATGTGGATGATGGTCTGGGTCGCGAACAGTGTCCAGCGACCCACACCTTCGCCGAGGTTGAACACACTCGTGCTGAACCAGCGACCGATCTTCACGACGGGATTGCCGGTGGCGAATCCACTCGGTGCACTCACCTTCACCTCACCCCACCTGACTCGGGAAGAACATCGACTGGACCTGAGTGGTTAGCAGATTCGTCACGAAGACCGCGACGAAACCCAGGACCACCGAGGCATTCACGCCATCGGCGACGCCTCGAGGGCCGCCTTTGGCCTCGAGGCCACGGAGGCTGGCGATGATGACCACCTCCATGCCGAAGAGCATCGTCTTGAGGATGGCGAAGAGGAAGTCCGTTTGAGTTGCGAAGGCGCCGAAGGATTGCCAGAAGCTACCCGGGATCACGCCGTTGATGGTGACGGCCAGCGAGAAGCCGGCGGCGACTGCGGACGCCACGATGATGACGCACAGGATCGGCGAGATGATCAGGATCGCGAGGAATCGTGGCAGAACCAGACGCTGCACCGGATCGACACCCATGACCCTCATCGCGTCGATCTCTTCGCGGATGGAGCGGGCGCCCAGGTCCGCGGCGATGGCCGATGCGGCGGCGCCGCCCATCAGGAGCCCGGCCGCGATCGGTGCACCCTGCGAGATCACACCGATACCGCTCGCAGCGCCGGCGAGCGACTTCGCCCCGACCTGATTGACCACCGCACCCACCTGGATCGAGATCTCGGTGCCGAACGGCAGCGCGATCAGGACCGCGGGCAACGCCGTGACCGTGAGGAGGAACCACGCCTGCTCGAGGGTCTCCACCATCGGGATACGCAGTCGCACAATACCGGTGATGGCATACCAGAAGACCTGTGCGGCGAGCCTGGCCGCACGTCCGAACGTTGCGATCGATTGCGCCGGTACGGTTGTGACGTACTTGACGACGGCTCTGCCGGCGCGATCGAACACCTGCGAGGCTCCCCCGAGCAGGGGCGGCGGCGGCGCGAGAGCGGCCTGTGAGCCGGACATCTCGTAGCGCTCGTCCGAGCGGTTGAGACCCTGCATCCCTTCCTCTCCGTTCAGTGCGGCGCAACGATAGGAACCGACACGCCATCGGTTAATTGATATTCAATTAAAAATTGATGAGCTGTTCCCCTTGTGCTCCCCGTCACATGGGACACTAGCATAAGTCGACATATGGTCAACCCCGATTGGGTCGACTGCCCCAGATGGCCTGGTTGCCCGACAATCGGCCCGACGATCCCCGGCCGTCGACACCGCGCGCTGCGGGCGTGCGAGTGTTCGACCGCTTCGCATCCGCACACAGGACAGCGGCGAGGCCTCCGGATACCATTCTGCCGCAGCAGAAGTGACGTACCACGAAGGCCCCGCCATCGAGCCGTTCCGACCGAAGGGTCAGACCGGTGTCCTGTTCAATCGATTCGCCTGATCATCGCGCGACCGGGAACGGGTCGTTCTGACCACTGTCGTAGACGTCGGCACCCCGTCGGCGGAGCTTGGAGACCCGCTCCTTCATGACTCCGAACCGCCCGCCCTTGTCTTCCAACTGCAGGTGCTTCAACAGGGTGCGAGCCGCATTCTGACCGGGCATGCCGCTGATGCCGGCCACCGGGTGGGTACCGGATCCGGTGAGATACAGGCCATCGACCGGCGTCTTGTACCCCGCAAACCCTGCCACCGGCTTGTTGGGCCCGAATCGACTGAGCGTCGGATCGACATGGTAGACGGAGCCGTCAATCGCCCAGAACCGTTCCTCGATGTCAGGAAGGACCAAGGGGCGCACAGCAACCTGAAGCTCTTCGACTCCCTTGTAGTACTGCTCGGCGTCGGAGACGATGCTGTCGGTGATCTTCTTGCGAGCGACGTCCCACCCCTCCTCGGGGAACGACGGGGTCAGTCCCGTCCAGAACCACCACAAGTCCTTGCCCTCTGGAGACATCGACGGATCAAATGCGTTGGTCACCTGGGCCAGACCTGGTATCGCGTCCGGCACCTGACCGCGAACACACGACCGTGCGGCTTCCAACGCCTGCTCATACGTGTGGTAGCAATTGCAGGCGAGCCGAAGATCGATTCCGTCGCCACGCCACTTCTCGTGTTTGGACATGTCGATCCGTCCGCTGAGGGCGACGTTCACCTTGGCATCGGCGATGCCGCGCTTCCGGGTTGGGATGTGATCGGCCGCAACCTGCTTCTTGGGCTCGAGAACACCTCGTGGAAGAAGCCGCGTCAACGTGGTTTTCGGACTGCAGGCAGTCAGAACCGCACGTCGGGCCGTGATCTCGCGCCCTCCACGGATACGAACGCCCGTACAACGATTGTTGGTGACGATCAACTCCTCGACCGGCGATCCGGTAATGATCTCACCACGGTTGTCTTTGATGACACCGGCCAACGCCTTGACCAGAGACCCGGTGCCGCCGTGGAACATTGCGACACCGTAGCGGCTCAGAACACCGAGGTAGATCAGCGACCATCCCGACAGATCCGCATCGAAAGGCATGAACGGCAGGCTCGTCAGGAGCGGAGCCCTGATCATGTCGTGCTCGAAGCTCTCCTCGATGGCCTCGGCCTGAGAGCTGGACATCCAGCGTCCGAGTGCAAGGAGTTGCTCACGGTTCTTCGCGAGTGCCCGCGCCGACTTGAGAATGTTCTTGATCTCCGGCTCGACCACGTTTGTCTGCATCATCGGGAGACCGACCGCCACCGCCGCATCGATGACCTCGTACAGCTCGATCAGTGCTTTCGCGTCCTTCTTCGAGAAGTACTCGAGTTCGGCAGCCGTCTTCCGCGGGTCTCGCCACAAACCGAGTGATGATCCGTCGGCGGCCAACTGGAAGTGCGCGGGATCGATCACCGTCTGACGAAGGCCGTGATTGCGCGACAGCCCCAGGTCTGCATCGATCGTCGTCGTCCGGAACAGCGATGCCTGAATCGACGCCTCGTTGATGGTGTACCCGGGCGCCTCCGGCTCGAACGGATTGGTCGAGGTCATACCACCAACAGTGTCCGCTGCCTCGACAACCAGGACATCGAGGCCTGCCTTGGCGAGGTACGCCGCGGCAACCATTCCGTTGTGTCCCGATCCGACGACGACTACGTCGGCCTCGCGTGGAAGCTCCTTGGTCATTGAATACTCCTAATGGTTGTACGGATCGTCGCCGAAACGGCGCGATTCCGGAACTGTCTACAGAGGGTTGGTTCCTGGAACTGCACCGTCGAGGTCTGTGATCTCCGACCAACGCTCCGCCACCTCGCCGACTGTCGGGGGATCCGAGAAGGTGACCCCCTTGTTCGCAAAGAGAGCCACGCGCTGCACCAGACCACCGCCGACGACGAACACCGACGCGGTGTCGGAACACCGCTCACTCAGGAGATGTGCAACGACCGGCGCGACGTGGTCGGGCGGCAACTTGTCCAACAGTTCCTGCGGTGCGACGTCTGCGGTCATCCGGGTGGCCGCCAAGGGCGCGATCGCATTCGCGGTGATGCCGAACTTATGGCCCTCCGCCGCAAGGGTATTGATCAGTCCCAGAAGGCCCAACTTGGCGGCCCCGTAGTTCGCCTGGCCGAAGTTGCCGTAGAGGCCACTCGTCGATGTCGCGACAATGATCCTTCCGAACGACTGCTCCCGGAAATGCAGCCAGGCGGCCTTCGTGACGTGATAGCCGCCGTAGAGGTGGACCTTGAGCACCGCGTCCCAATTGTCGGGTGTGAGCTTGGCGAAACTAGAGTCCCGCAGAATGCCCGCATTGTGGACGATGCCGTCGATCCTTCCGAACGACTCGAGCGCCGTGGCAACGAGCGCGTCGGCACCGTCCTGCGTCGCGATGTTCTCGTAGTCGGCCACCGCATTTCCGCCGCGGGCCGTGATCTCCGCGACGACGTCATCAGCCATCGACGGACCCGCGCCGGAGCCGTCGCGGGCACCACCGAGATCATTCACCACCACCAGGGCGCCCTCGCCGGCTGCGGCGAGAGCGTAGGCGCGTCCGAGTCCTCCGCCCGCGCCCGTGATCGCGATGACCCTCCCATCCAATGACGCCATGTGTCAGTCCTCTTCCATTCGGAGCGCTTCGGTCGGGCAGCCTTTAACCGCTTCCTCGACCTCTTGAATCTCGTCTTGGGCGACATCGTCTCGAAGCACGAGAAGTGCTCCGTCATCTCCGATCTCGAAGAAGTCGGGTGCGAGTGACTCGCAGATTCCCAGTCCGGTGCACTTGGCCCGGTCGAGGTGTACCTTCATGATTCCTCCTGCTCTGGATTTCGGGTGCGGGCGCCCTGGGCTGGACCCACGCCGCTCTCAGAAGAGCTTTCGCATGATCGACAGGTCACGCTTCGTGTAGGGCGGATAGATGAGCTTGATATCCGGTTTCGCCGTCTTCGAGAGCACCGCCTTGCGGTGACTGAGGCGCTCGAATCCCCACTGCCCGTGATACTCACCGATCCCGGACGCGCCGACGCCACCGAACGGGAGCTGCGGGACCAGACAGTGCATGGCGATGTGGTTGATCACCGCCCCGCCGGCCGCGACGTTGTCCACCAGGTGCCTGCCGACGCTGCGAGACGATGTGAATGCGTACAGCGCCAGGGGTTTCGGTCGCGAGTTCACGAACTCGACCGCCGCCGGAATCGAGTCCACGGTCAGGATCGGCAGTATCGGGCCGAAGATCTCGTCGGTCATCAGCGGTTCGTTCGGGGCCGGGTCGACCACGACGGTGGGTTGCATGCGCAGACCGCCCCGGTCGCTGCCCCCGCCGGCGACAATCCTGCCTGCGGTCTCGCCCAGATAGCCGGTGAGCCGGTCGAACTGACGCTGGTTGACGATCGGCAGGGTCGGGTCCGATTCGGCAGCACGAAACGCCTTGATGGTGTCGACGATCGCAGAGATCAGCCGGTCGGCGACGTCCCGGTGCACGAGCACGTAGTCGGGCGCGATGCAGGTCTGCCCGGAGTTGAGCAGTTTGACCCAGGCGATCCGCCGCGCCGCCACATCGATGTCCGCGTCGGACGCGACGATGACCGGGCTCTTGCCACCGAGCTCCAGCGTCACCGGTGTCAACGTCGGCGCGGCGGCCGCCATGATCTTCTTGCCGATCTCGGTGCCCCCGGTGAAGACCGCGTGGTCGAATCCCATGGCCAGGAGTCGCTGGGTGGTCGCCGCGTCGCCCTCGACGACCGTCACCGTGGACGGGTCGAGGTACACCGGGACCAACCGTGCCAACAACGCCGACGTCGCGGGCGCCAACTCCGAGGGTTTGAGCACCGCACAGTTGCCTGCCGCGACAGCGGCGATCAGCGGACCGAGGGTCAGATAGACGGGATAGTTCCACGGTCCGATCACCAGGACGACGCCCAACGGCTCGTACTGAACCCATCCACGGCCCGGCAACTGGTTGAGCGGCAGCCGGATACGGCGCCGCTTCATCCATTTCCGGAGATGTTTCCGGGCGAACGCCGCCTCACCGACGGTGGAGGCGATATCGCCGAGCCAGGCCTCCGCTGCCGTGCGCCCGAGATCCTCGGCGAGTGCCGCGGCGATCTCCGACTCCCGTTCCGTGAGCAGCTGCTCGATGGCCTCGAGCTGACCGATCCGCCAGTCGTAGGTCCGGGTCCTGCCGGCGGCAAAGGTGTGGCGGAGGTCGTCGATCACATTGCCGCCCGTCGGAGAGGCGTCTGTGGAACGCAATGGTGTCGCCATGGTCGCCTCAGATCTCCGGCGCCGGGACGACACCCGACAACACCGAGCCGGTCACGCCGCCGTCGACCACCAGCGCGTGACCGTTCACCCACCTGGCCGCGTCGGAGGCGAGAAACAGAATCGTGTCGGCGATGTCGCCGGGCTCCGCGTGACGGCCCAGCAGATTCCGCAGGCCGTCGAGGGTGTCCTTGCCCATCGACTCCTCGAAGTCGACGAGGATCGGGGTCTCCACGGGGCCGGGCAGGATCGCGTTGATCCGGAATCCCATTTCTGCCAATGCAAGGCCCATCGACATGGTGTAGACGGTGGTCACTTCCTTGGAGAAGTTGTAGGTGTTGCCCTGCTGCGGGTTCTCCTTGAACCAGGCCAGTCCTTCCTCGAAGGTGTCGGTGGCCAGCAATTCGCGAATCTGCTCCAGGCGCTCCGGCCAGCCGAAGCCGGCGGTCGAGCTCACGATCACGACGGCGGCCCCGGGGTTGAGCCGGTCGAAGAACGACTCGGTGAGATGACGCGGCGCGAGAGAGTTCACCGAGAAGACCAGCTCCGCGGGTGCTGTGCCGGGGATACCGGCGATGTTGAGCAGCCCGTCAAAGGTGCCGTCGAGTTGTTCGATCGCGGCATCGATGCTGTTCGGGTTGGCGAGGTCGACCTCGACGTAGGTGGTGACGTCGAATGCGGGCTTGTTGCGGTCGAACGCATGGACCTCTGCGCCGGCGGCGAGCAGACGCTGGGCTGTCGCGGCACCGATACCGGATGCCGCCCCGGTGACGACGTATCGCTTATCGGAAAAGTCAGACATGTGAGACTCCAGTCAGAGGGTGTAGGACATGGATTTGACTGCGCGGACGAAATTGCCGGTCAGGAACTCCGGCTCACCGACCCGCAGGGTCGGGGCCCTGTGCAAGAGCTGATCGAAGATCTCGGTGAGTTGCATCTTCGCCACGAAGCTGCCCATGCAGAAGTGCGGGCCACCGCCTCCGAAACCGACGTGCGGGTTGGGCCAGCGCGTGATGTTGAACTCGTTGGGGTTCTCGAAGACCTGCTCGTCGCGATTACCCGACGAGTAGACCATCGCCACCCACTCGCCCTCCTTGATCTCCTGGCCGCCGAGAACGGTGTCCTGTGTGGCCGTTCGGCGGAAGGTCATCACCGGTGAGGCCCACCGGACGAATTCTTCGACGGCGGGCTTGATCCGCCCGGCGAAGTCCTCCAACAGGTATGCACGCTGGTCCGGGAAGTCCTGGAATGCCTTGGTGGTGATGCTGATCGAGTTGCGGGTGGTGTCGTTGCCGGCGACCGAGAGCAACACGAAGAACGAGGCGATCTCCTCGTCGGTGAGCTTCTCGCCGTCGACCTCTGCCTGCACCAGACCGGTCATCAGATCGGCCTTCGGATTCGCGCGTCGCTCTTCCGCGAACTCGAAACCCATCGACAGCAGTCCGACCAGCGACTCGTTGAGCACCTCTCCGGGCTCGCGTCCGGCAGCCACATCCTCGTCGGCCCAGGAGACCATGCCGTCGGCGTGATGGGCGGCCTCTTCGCGCTTGTCGATGTCCTCGAGACCCATCATCTCGTAGATGGTCCACATCGGCAGCCGCTTGGAAACGATGTCGACGAAGTCGCCCTCACCCTTCTCGATGAGCTGATCGACGATGATGCGGGCCTGATTCTTGATCTGTTCGTGGATCTTCTTGACCTGCTTCGGTGTGAAGGCCGAGCTGACGAGCTTGCGCAGCGCGGCGTGCCGCGGGTCGTCCATGCCGAGAAATGAACCCGCGGCCGACAAGACGTCTTCGGGGATCTCCTCGAACTGGAAACCGTGCCCGGAACAGAACAACTCGGGGTGTTTGCTGACCTCGCTGATCAGATCGTGCGTGGTCACCACCCAGACACCGTCGTTCTCGGGCGGCATGATGGCGCCCTCGAGCGGGGCATGCCAACTGATCGGGCGGTCGGCGCGCAATCTGGCGAAAGTCTTCTCCCGCGCCTCGGCTGTCGAGGCCCAGAAGTCCAGCGATGAGATGCTGAGCTCGTCATACGGACGGGTCGGGGTATGCAGTGTGCTCGTCATGTCACGCCTCCACGAGGTACTTCTTCTCGATGTCGCGCTTGACGAGTTTGCCGGTGGCCGTCCTCGGCAACTCGTCCACGAAGTCGAGCGACTTCGGCGCCTTGAAATGTGCGATCCGCTCACGCGTGTAGTCGATGATCTCGTTCGCGAGCTCCGCGGAAGGTGTTTCGCCGCTGCGCAGTTGCACGACGGCCTTCACCTGCTGACCCATTTCCGGGTCCGGCACGCCGATCACCGCCACGTCGAAGATCTTCGGGTGCAAGGTCAGGACGTTCTCGATCTCCTGCGGGTAGATGTTCACGCCGCCGGAGATGATCATGAAAGCTTTGCGATCGGTCAGGAACAGGTAGCCGTCGTCATCGACGTAACCCAGGTCGCCCACCGTCGTCCAGTTCTCGTGCGACGGATGCTCGGCAGCCTTCGTCTTCTCCGGGTCCTTGTGGTACGAGAACGGCCGTGTCTCGCGTTCGAAGTAGACCTGGCCGACTGCCCCGGTGGGCAGTTCGTTTCCGTCGTCGTCGCAGATGTGCACCGGGCCGAGTGCGGATCGACCGACCGAACCCCGCTTGTTCAGCCATTCCGGTGTTGTGATGATCGTGGTGCCGTGCTGTTCGGTGGCACTGTAGTACTCCACCAGGATCGGTCCCCACCAATCGATCATCGCCTGCTTCACGTCGGGCGGGCACGGGGCTGCGGCGTGCACGACGATCCGCAGGCTCGACGTGTCGTACCCGGTTCGGACATCCTCGGGGAGCTGCAGGAGGCGGACGAACATCGTCGGGACCATCTGCGTGATGGTCACCTTGTGTTTCTCGATCGCCGCCAACGCTTCTCGCGCATCGAACTTCTCCAGGATCACCACCGTCCCACCCAGCGCATGGACCGCACCGCACCATTTCAGCGGTGCCGCGTGATACATCGGCGCCGGCGACAGGTAGACGTCGGAGTCATCGACCTTGAACACATGCTGGACGAGACCGGTGATCGGGTCACCGGGCTGATCGACCTGGATGGGCAGCAGCGTGGGCTGTACCCCCTTGGGACGGCCGGTGGTACCCGAGGAATACAGCATGTCCGATCCGCGCGGTTGATCGGTCAACCGCTCTCCCTCCCAGGCGAGGAGATCGTCGTAGGAAGCGAAGCCGTCGAGCTGTCCGCCGAACGAAAATGCTTCGATCTCTCTGACACCCAGTTCTTTCCGCGCCTTCCCGGCGAGTTCGCCCAGAGATGCGGAGACGAAGAGGACCTTCGCATCGCTGTCGTCGATGATGTACGCGACCTCGGGCGGCGCCAGATGACGGTTGACAGCAGTGATGTACAGCCCCGATCGCAGTGCTGCCCAATAGATCTCCAACACCTGCGGCGAGTTTTCGGACAGCACCGCGATCACATCGCCCTTGCGGAGCCCGCGGGCGTGCAATGCAGCCGCGATTGCCGCGGAGCGATCGTCGAGTTCGCGATAGCTCACGGTTGCGCCGCTGCCCGCCATGATGATCGCGGCTTTGTCCGGGTTGGTGACCGCGTGGGTTCCGGGATACATGATCGCTCTCCTCGTGTATGACCTGGTCGTGGGGTTCGCGTGGCCGGCGGGCCTCAGACCAACAGATCCTCGCGATTGTCGGTCTTGAGGTTGTCGATGTAGACGGGGAAGAGCTTCTTGCCGAGGGGCGCGAGTTTTAGCAGACTCGCGACGTTCCCGTTCACCGAGATCTTCTTCTTCGCCATAGCTAGTGGGAGGTTGACCTTGCCCTGCCAGTAGGCGTTTCCGGTGTCAGCGGGCATCACCATCGTCGCGTGCGGTTCCGGGCTGCCATCCCATCCGCTGTACACGCGCTTGTTCACCGCGTCCACGACCACCACCGCGTCGGGGGCGGAGAAGTCGAAGGCGAACACCAGGCCGCTGTCGACGAGCTTGGGCCCGATTTCCTCGTCATCGAACGCCGTCTCGAAGATCCCTCCGATGTACTTCCGCACCTCGGCAGCATCTGTGAAGGCCATGTTACGTCCTTTCAAATATAACTTTGATTCAATTCAGCGTCGCCAGTGCGGCACGCTGGGAGTATGTACCGCGAACGGTTATGAGCTGAGTCACACAGACGATAGCATAAGATGACTTATGGTCAACCCTCGCTCACACGAGCGGGAACGGAGGAGGGTCGATGACGACCGTGCAGTCGCGAGACGACTACTACGAAACCGGTCTGCAGATACTGTCCGAACTGGGGTTCTCCGGACTGAAGCTCGCCGAGGTCTGCCGGCGGCTGGGAGTCACCTCGGGTTCGTTCTACCACTACTTCTCCAAGTGGGCGGAGTACCTCGACTCCCTTCTCGGATACTGGAGGGAGGCACGCACCGTGAAGCTCATCGACGCCTTGGACTCCGAGACCGACCCACGTCTACGGCTTGCGCGGATCGTCGACATCGGTGTGGCGTTGCCGCACGGTGCCGAGTCGGCGATCCGAACGTGGAGTCGCATGGACCCGCAGGTTCGCGAGATCCAGGCCGATGTCGACCGTCAGCGTTTCGATGCGGTCTCCGAGGCGGTCACTGAGATCACCGGCGAGCCCGCCACCGCGGATCTCGTTGCCCATGCCGCCGTGTATCTCCTCGTGGGATACGAACAGAGCAGCCTCGAACCGAATACGGCCGCGTTACGCGAGATCATGCTGCGCCTGGTGAGCTCCCTCATGTGACGCCAAGCTGGCTGGACGCGACAGCGCGCCGCCCAAGCGATTCACTTCTCCAGATCGAGGTCGCGACAATCAGGAGTCCGTGGCGACGATGCCGACAAGCCCCGTCCTCAGGTCCCAGCTGTGGATACTCAGGTACCCAGAGCGTTCGCCGCGGACTCGACCAGGTGCCGGATCACCTCAGTGATCGAGCGTCGCGGCCGGGGCCGATTCAGCGCCTCGTAGACGCGGGCCGCGCGAACCCCCTTGAGGGTCAACGGCTTCACTCCCGGGTGCCGGACCGCGAACCGCGGGATGAGTGCGATGCCATGGTCGGCGGCGACGATCGACTCGATCGTCGCGAAGTCCAGCATGCGCTGCGTGACGCGGGGCGCGACCCCGGTCACCGCCGAGATCGACAGGAGCACGTCGTCGACCGGGAAGCCACCCTCGACGCTGATCCAGTCGCAGTCGGCGAGCTCGCCGACCTCGACCTCGTCCCGCGCCGCGAAGGCGGAATCGACCGCGACGACGACGTCCACGGGCTCCCGCATCAACTCCGTGACCTCCACGCGGGGTAGCCGCACCGGCGCTGTCCGCTCGTCCCTGTGGGTGACGACGATGTCGTGGTCGGCCAGCGCCGGAGCCGCGTCCGGGTAGCCGACGTCGAGTTCGGACGCGTGGACGTCGATCCCGGACCCGACGGTCCGGTCGAGTACGCCCGGGAGCAGCAGGGCGGCACCTGATGGGAACATGGCCAGCCGTACGGTCGCCCGGCCGGACCGGTAGCCCTCCATCTCCTCCTGCGCACGTTCGACGGCCGCGATCACGTCGTCGGCACGCAGTACCAGCGCACGGCCGGCATCGGTGAGACGTATCCGCCGCCCGTCCTGCTCGAGCAGCTCCACGCCTGCCTCCTTTGCGAGCACCTTGAGCTGCTGAGAGACCGCCGACGGCGTCATGTGCATGGCGTCGGCGACCGTCCCGACCGAGCCACGGTCGGCGAACTCCCGTAACAGGCGGAGGCGCTTCACATCCATGAAGCAGAATCGTAGACGCCGAGCGCCACCGTTCAACTCTGCTTCACCATCCACACCGACAGTGGGAATTAAACGGACCGCAGTATCATTTACCAGATCATGAAGAAGATCGGCTTTCTCTCATTCGGCCATTGGTCCGATGCGCATGGCTCGCAGGTCCGGTCCGGCGCCGACGCACTGCTGCAGTCCATCGACCTCGCCGTCGCCGCCGAGGAGCTCGGTGCCGACGGCGCCTACTTCCGCATCCACCATTTCGCCCGGCAACTCGCCTCACCGTTCCCGCTGTTGTCGGCGGTCGGCGCGAAGACCGATCGCATCGAGATCGGCACCGGTGTCATCGACATGCGTTACGAGAATCCGCTGTACATGGCGGAGGACGCCGGCGCCGCCGACCTCATCTCGGGCGGCCGTCTGCAGCTCGGGATCAGCCGGGGATCGCCCGAGCAGGTCATCGAGGGCTACAAGTACTTCGGCTATGTGCCGCCGGAGGATTCGAGCGACGCCGAGATGGCGCGACAGCACGCCGACGTGTTCCTCCGCGTCATCGAAGGAGGAGGATTCGCCGAACCGAATCCGCGGCCGATGTTCCCGAATCCACCCGGCCTCTTGCCGATCGAGCCCCAGTCCCCCGGACTCCGCGATCGCATCTGGTGGGGTGCCGGTTCCCGCGCAACCGCGGAATGGACTGCGCAGCGAGGGATGAACCTGATGAGTTCGACCCTTCTCACCGAAGACACCGGGATACCGTTTCACAAGTTGCAGGCGGAGCAGATCCAGCGGTTCCGCGACGCATGGGACGAGGCCGGTCACACGCGCGAACCACGGGTCTCGGTGAGCCGCAGCATCTTCGCCATCGTCGACGACCTCGATCGGGCCTACTTCGGGCGCGGCGGCGACGAACAGGATCAGGTCGGCGTCATCGACAACACGGTCGCACGCTTCGGACGCAGCTATGCCAACGAACCGGACAAGCTCATCGACGCGCTTCGTGAGGACGAGGCGATCGAGGCTGCCGACACCCTGCTGTTGACGGTCCCCAATCAGCTGGGCGTCGACTACAACGCCCACGTCATCGAATCGATCCTCACCCACGTGGCCCCGGCCCTCGGCTGGCGCTGACGATGGGTGGCCGCGGCCGGCGGCGGCGTTTCCGCCGCAGGCCGCGGTGTCGGAGTTTGTGAAGCATTTCTTCATCGTCGATGCGATTTATTTCGATTGTGCTGCACCGATCCGGCACCGACGATGGTGCTCATGAGCAATCGCGATCGACTCCTCGGGATCGGCGTGGTCGTGCTGTGGGGACTGAACTTCATCGCCATCCGCCTCAGCCTCGACCACTTCCCGCCGTTCTTCTGCGCCGCGCTCCGTTTCACCGTGATGGCGATCCCGGTGATCCTCCTCGTGCGCTTCCCGAAGGTCCGCATCCGGTGGTTCCTGCTCTACGCTGTCGGGTTCGGCGTCATCCAGTTCTCGTTCCTGTTCCTCGCGATGGACCTGGGCATGCCGACCGGCCTGGCCTCGCTGGTCCTGCAGACCTCTGCGCCGTTCACGGTGCTGCTCGGCGTCCTGTTCCTGCGGGAACGAATGAGCCTGCTGCAGGTCATCGGGATCGCGGTCGCCGTCGCCGGGATGGTCGTCATCGGCGACGGCGACCGCGCCACCCACAACGCGCTCGGGGTGGCCGCGATCGTGCCGATGATCCTGACGGTTCTCGGTGGACTGGGCTGGGCGTTCGGCAACATCGGTTCGCGTCTGGCCGTGAAGGGCGTGCCCGCGGGTCCCGCCGACGACGGGCGACTGTCGGACCCGCTGCGCATGACCCTGTGGATGTCGGTGGTGCCGCCGATCCCGTTCTTTCTGATGAGCATCGTGTTCGACGGTCCGACAACGGGTCTCGACTCGCTGACCACCCTCGACTCACGCAGCGGGCTAGTGGCGCTCGGTGGGCTGGCGTACACCGTGGTCCTCGGGACCGTCGTCGGCTCGGGCCTGTGGATCATGCTGATGTCGCGCTACGAGGCGAGTCGGGTCGCACCGCTGTCGCTGTTGGTCCCCGTCGTCGGAATCACCGCTGCCTGGCTCCTGCTCGGCGAGGCCCCGAGCACGCTCGAGGTCCTGGGCGCCGCAACGGTGATCGCCGGGTGCGCCGCCGGGGTGCTGGCCGCGCCACGATCGCGGCCTCGGCGCTCGCCCGTCGACGCAGATGTCGTGGACGTCTCAGCGCATCGCGAACGCAAGGGCGGCGCCGATGCGGTCGACGGCCGCTCGGGCGTCAGGGCTGATCAGCGTCATGTTGGCGAAGGCATGGATGAGGCTGCCCGCCCGGTCGAGCGTCACCGGGACTCCCGCCTGCTTCAGCCGGTCGGCGTAGGCGATCCCCTCGTCGCGGAGCGGATCGAATCCGGCCACGATCACATAGGCGGGCGCGAGACCGGACAGGTCGTCGGCCAGCAGCGGTGACACCCGGGGATCCGCGCGCTGCTCGACGTCGGGGACGTAGTGATCGACGAACCAGTCCATGTGCGCGTCGGTCAGATACAACCCGTCGGCGAACTCGCGACGGGAATCGCGCTTGGTCGTCACGTCGGTGACGGGATAGATCAACATCTGCAGGCAGGGCGTGACCTCGTCGTCGCGCACCTGCTGCGCGACGACCGCACTCAGGTTTCCGCCCGCGCTGTCGCCGGCCACCGCGATGCGGTCGGTACGCACGCCCCAACCCGGCGCCTTGGCGACGGCGAACCGCCACGCGGCGAGCGCGTCGTCGACCGCGGCGGGGAAGGGATGCTCGGGCGCGAGCCGGTAGTCGACCGAGAGGATGTCGGCCCCGGTGGACAGCGCCAGCCTGCGGACGAGGTTGTCGTGACTGACCCGATCCCCCTGGACGAAGCCGCCGCCGTGGAAGAAGACGACGAGCCCGACCGAATCGACCTGGGCGCGGTAACGGGTAGCCGGGATCGACCCGCCCGGCCCGTCGATCTCGAGATCCTCCTCGACGGCCATCGGCGGCAGCTTCTCGGTCAGGGTGGCCGCATTCTCGGTGAGGTCGGCCCGGGCGCGATCGACCGGCTTACCGGCGAGCTCGAAGGCGCGAAGGTTCGCGGCGATCCACCCGGTCAGCGCCATCTCCGGCGACAGCCGCTCCCCGTCGGCGTTGACGCGACCGAACTGTGCGCCGAGGCGCAGCAGGGCGGGCGGGAGGTGTCCGGCACCGCGCATGAGGACGCGCTGGACACGGGCAGGGATCGACGGCGACGTCGCTGTGGCCTGACTCACGCCCGCGAGCGTACCCGCGGCGCACGGTCGCGCCACCCCCGACCGCCTGTGTCAGACTCGTTGCCATGCCCGACCGCGTGAGAACTCCGATGCGCACCACCGTCGCACTTGCGGCCGCATCCGCGGCCCGGTGGGCGTCGCGGACCGCGGGTCGCGGCAAGGGTTCGATGATCGGTGGGCTCGTCGCGGCGAAGATCGATCCGAACATCATGGGACGACTCGCCGCCGGCAAACGAACCGCCCTCGTGACCGGCACCAACGGGAAGTCGACGACGACCCGGATGACCGCCGCGGCGCTGTCGGAACTGGGCGAGGTGGCCACGCAGGCCGACGGCGCGAACATGGACGCGGGCATCATCGCGACGCTCACCCTGCATCGTCCCGCGCCCATCTGCGCGCTCGAGGTCGACGAGCTCCACGTGCCGCATGTCAGCGACGCCGTCGACCCCGAAGTCCTTGTGATGCTGAATCTCTCACGCGACCAGCTCGACCGCGTCGGCGAGATCAACATGATCGAACGGCGCCTCCGCGAGGGCATCGGACGGCATCCGTCGATGACGATCGTCGCGAACTGCGACGACGTGCTGGTCACCTCGGCCGCCTTCGACACGCCGCGGGTGATCTGGGTGGCCGCCGGCGCGGGATGGGTCGGCGACTCGGTGAGCTGCCCCCGCACCGGCGAACCGATCGTGCGCTCCGGAACCGACTGGCAGTCGAGCGGCGACGAGAACTTCCGCCGTCCGACACCGGCGTGGTGGTTCGACGACGAGAACATCTACGGCCCAGACGGTTTCGTCGCGCCGATGACGCTGTCGGTGCCGGGACGAGCGAATCGCGGCAACGCGACCCAGGCAGTCGCGGCGGCCGTGGCGATGGGCGCCGACCCGGCGAAGGCCGTCGCCGCCGTCGGCACCGTCGGCGAGGTCGCCGGGCGGTACGGCATCCATCAGGTCGGCAACCATTCCGTCCGCACGCTGCTCGCCAAGAATCCCGCCGGCTGGCAGGAGGCCCTGTCGATGATCGATCAGGATGCCGACGGACTCGTCATCGCCGTCAACGGTCAGGTCCCCGACGGTGAGGACCTCTCCTGGTTGTGGGACGTGCGATTCGAGGCCTTCGAGACGATGCAGGTGGTGGCCGCAGGCGAACGCGCGGCCGACCTCTCGGTGCGTCTGCTCTACGCGGGAGCAGAGCACACGACCATCCCCGACCCGATGAAGGCGATCGCCTCGTGTCCGCCCGGCCGGGTCGAGGTGCTGGCCAACTACACCGCGTTCCGCGATCTCGGCACCGCGCTGGAGCGCGCCGAACGCGCCCGCGGATCCGATCTACGGGGTGCAGAGAAGTGAGCGAATCGACCCTGCGGATCGGACTGGTCCTGCCCGATGTCATGGGCACCTACGGCGACGGCGGCAACGCACTCGTCCTCCGTCAGCGTGCATTGATGCGCGGTATCGACGCCGAGATCGTGCAGATCACCCTTGACGACGAGGTGCCCGACTCGCTGGACGTATACACCCTCGGCGGTGCCGAGGACTACGCCCAGCGACTCGCGACCCGGCATCTCACGCGCTACCCGGGTCTGCAGCGTGCAGCGGCTTCCGGGCGCCCGGTGCTCGCCATCTGCGCCGCCATCCAAGTACTCGGCCACTGGTACGAGACGTCGGCGGGCGAACGCGTGGACGGGATCTCGCTCTTCGATCTGACGACCGCACCGCAAACCGACCGCAGCATCGGCGAACTCGTCACCGAGCCCGCACTCGACGGCCTCACCGCACCGCTCAGCGGATTCGAGAACCACCGCGGTGGAACAACTCTCGGTTCGGACGCGCGTCCGCTGGCACACGTGAGGCACGGCGTCGGGAACGGGGTGGGCGACGGCACCGAGGGTGTCGTCCAGGGATCTGTTCTCGGCACCTACATGCACGGACCGGCCCTGGCGCGCAATCCCGAGCTCGCCGACCATCTCCTCGCCCGCGCCGTCGGCACCGATTCGTTGGCGCCCCTCGACCTCCCCCAGGTCGATCGTCTCCGCAAGGAGCGACTCGCCGCCGGCCGCCGCGGCTGACTCTCGGCTGCCGCCTCACCTCACCCTGCCCGCTGGCGCCTCAGCCCGCCCGCACCCGAGAACTCGCCGATCGTGCCCTGCTTTTCGCCGATCGTGCCCAGAATCCCGCCGATCGTGCCCGCCGTCGTATCGTCGAAGCATGGCGTACCGCAGCATTGCCGCGCTCGACGCCGACCTCATCGACTGTCGGGCATGCCCGCGTCTCGTCCGATGGCGCGAGCAGGTCGCCCGCGAGAAGCGGGCCGCGTTCGCGGATCAGACCTACTGGGGCCGTCCGGTTCCGGGGTTCGGGCCCACCGACGCGCGGGTGCTGATCCTCGGACTCGCTCCCGCCGCCCACGGCGGTAACCGCACCGGCCGGATGTTCACCGGCGACCAGAGCGGCGACGTCCTGTTCCGCGCGCTCTACGACGTCGGCTTGGCCAACCAACCGCGCGCGACGTCGCTCGACGACGGCATGGAACTCCTCGGCGTCCGGATGACCGCGCCCGTGCACTGCGCGCCCCCACAGAACAAACCCACCGTCGAGGAGCGGGACCGGTGCGCCCACTGGCTCGATGCCGAACTCGAGCTGCTGCTGCCGACAGTGCGATCAGTGGTCGTCCTGGGCGCCTTCGGCTGGCAGGCCGGACTTCGGGCATTCGCCGACCTCGGGTGGACGGTGGACCGGCCACGTCCACGCTTCGGTCACGGGGCGCACACCGTGATCCGACGCGACGACCAGGACCTGTCGATCTTCGGGAGTTATCACGTGAGCCAACACAATACGTTCACCGGACGACTCACTCCGGCCATGCTCGAGGACGTGCTGATCGCAGCCGCAACGCACGCGGGCCTGAGTTGCCGAACGCCACCGCGACCGTGAACTATGACGGGTAGGCTGCGGTGGGTCACGCAGGTGTGACCGATTGGAGAGGACGGGCCGACTCATGACGACTGTGTTCGCACGATGGCTCGGCCGCACACCGGACTCGCGGTGCCGATGCGGACATCCACGCGAGGCTCACCTGCACTATCGATCCGGCTCCGACTGCGCCGTCTGCGGACCGGCAGAGTGCCCACGGTTCCGGTTCGACCGGTCCCGAGAGCACTGACGGGCCGGGAGGCGTCGGGGCCGGACGATCGGCACGATTCTGGACCCGATCGGCGGGATTCTGGGCACGATCGGCGAGGGGTGAGGGCACGCCGAGAATCGCGACAATCCTTGGGCACCAACCGTAGTGCGGCCGTCAGTCCAGGACGCGGCACCGCTCCCGGGTGCGGTCGACGGCGAACCAGCCGCGCTCGAACTGTTGCCATCGTTCAAGCATCGGCCGTGACTCCTCGCCGTCTCGGGCGACGGTGCGTGCCAGGCGCTCGGACGCCGGCCCGCCGTCGAGCCACAGCGACCACGTGAGCCGTTGCGCGATACGCCGTCGCGCCGACGACACGCCCTCGATGATCAGCAGCGGTTCCCACCGGAGCCAGATGAGCGGACCCGCGCTCGGCACGCCGTCGTGCCACACCCGTGGCCGGTAGCGGTAGTCGTGCCGGCGGATGAAGGCCTGCAGCACATCGGTTTCCAGCTCCGGCCACCACGCGACCGGGTTGTCCCAAGTGGCGAAGTCATCGGTCCGGATCAGCTGCACACCGACACCGCGTCGTCGTAGGCGCTCCACGAGAGCGTCCGCGACGGTCGACTTGCCCGCACCCGACGGCCCGTCGATCGCCACGATGCCCGAATCCATCTCGGCGGCAAGGTCGTCGAGATGACGGTCGAGCGCCGCTTCGATCATCCCGACGCACCGATCCCGGTGTGCGGCGCCTTGGTCAGGGACGCGGAGATCTTCGGCTCCGGAACCGATCGGATCGAGGTCCGTCCGGTCCGGAGGTAGTCCGTGATCGCCCGATCCAGCGCCGGATTGCGACGCCCGAGTTGCGCGTGATCACCACCGCCGACGGTGATGAGATGGCTGCGCATCAGACGCTGCATCGCGAACGATCCCCGGTACGGCGTCTGCGGATCACCGAGACTCTGGACCTGCAAGGGGGGCACGGCGAGTCCGCGATTGGCGAGCGCGACGGGCCGGGTGACCGCCGGCGCACCCGCACATGCCATCCCGGACTGATAGATCAGCCCGGGAGCGTCGTACACATCGCCGACGACGTAGTTCGCGAAGAAGGCTGCCGGAATCGTCGCAGGCTGCGCGGGCACCTGATTCTCGTTGCACATGATCAGGTTCTGCATCTCCTGCATGGTCGTCAGGAGCTTGATGACCTGCGGGTTGGGCGTCGACGGCGCCGTCGCACGGCCGGCAGTGCGCAGCGCGACCAACGGCCACAGATTGCGGTCGAGAGCGGCGAGCCGGGTGACCCCGAGCAACGACGACTTCGCCTGCAGTCCACCTGGAACAAGCATCGTCGCGATGAAGTTCTCGAACCTGGCCCGGGCGTCCGCGGTGAGATCGACCCCGGCGATGTACTGCGCGGCAACAGCTCGCAGGCCGGGCGGGACGTCGCCGACCCGCGCGGGCGACGCAGCCAGCGACGGGGGCACACCCGACTCCCTCTCGACCTTCGCGCTCCAGGCACGATAGACCGCGAGCGGCGTACGACCGAGATGATAAATGTTGTCGCGCTGAGCGATCCACGCCATCATTTCGTGCGTCCGACGTTTGTACGACGACGTCTGCGCAGCCAGCACCGTGTTCCACACCCAGGACGGGTCGACACCCGAATCGAGCACGAGTCGATCAGTGTGTCCCGGATACAACGTCGCGTACGTCGACATCAGCAACGTGCCGTAGGAGATGCCGTACAGACTGACCTTCTCCTCACCGAGTGCCCGCCGCACGACGTCGATGTCGCGGGCTGTGTTCTCGGTCGTGATCGTCCGCACATATCCGGGATCAGCACTGTCACAGCGTTCCCGATTCAGTCCACCGAACGACACGATTGCGGTGATGGCGTCGGCGTCGTCGGCGGGCGTGCACCGCGCCGGAGTCGACGACAGCAGGCCACGCGGCTGAACAGCGATCAGATCCCATTCGTCGCGGACCTCGCGCGGGACCTTCAGCGCCGAGAACATGCCGATCGCGTCGCCGCCGGGACCACCCGGGTTGCCGATGAGCACCCCGCGCCGACGGCCCGGGTCGCGGGCGGGAATCCGGCTGATCATGATCTGGATCGTCGGGCCGGACGGCCTCGCATGGTCCCGGGGAACCCGCACGGTGGCGCAGCGGACCTCTGGCCCGGCGCCATGGATCTTCGGGCACGGACCCCACGACAACGTCTGCGCCGGCGCGGGTGCCGCGGAGGCCGGGATCACCGACATCAGGCCGACTGCGGCGGTGAGGACCGTCGTCAGCACGGCGAGCCGACCGAGCAGGGTGGTGTCCCGACTGTTCACGCGTCCATCTGTAGCAGGGGTCGTGCCGATCCGGCGCGTCAGGGCGGTCGGGCTCGGGAGCAACCCGGTGTCCCGTGCCTAGCCGGCGAGCACGCGCCTGCCCGACAGCGCCCGCCCGAGTGTCAGTTCGTCGGCGAACTCGAGATCGCCGCCCATCGGCAACCCGGATGCGAGTCGGGTGACCGACAGCCCTGGGAAGTCCTTGAGCATGCGCAGCAGATAGGTCGCCGTCGCCTCGCCCTCGGTGTTGGGATCGGTCGCGACGATCACCTCGGTCACGTCGACGCCGTCCTCCTGATTGGCCAGCCGACGCAGGAGCTCGCGGATGCGCAGCTGGTCCGGCCCGATCCCGGACAGCGGGTCGAGGGCCCCGCCGAGGACGTGGTAGCGGCCGTCGAACTCCTTGGTCCGTTCGATGGCGTGGACGTCCTTGGGTTCCTCGACGACGCAGATCTTCGTGGCGTCGCGTCGCGCATCCGAACAGATCCGGCACAGCCGGTTCGCCGAGACATTGCCGCATTCTGCGCAGAATGTGACGTCGTCGCGCACACGACCGAGGGCCGCGATCAGCCGGTCGATCTCGCTGTTCTCGACGCCGAGCAGATGAAAGGCGATCCGCTGGGCACCCTTCGGGCCGAGTCCCGGCTGCTTGGCGAGCTCGTCGATCAGATCCTGGATGGGCCCCTCGTACATGTCGGCCGGCTAACCGAGACCGGGCAGGCCGCCGCCGAGACCACCGGCGAGCGGGCCCATTTTCTCCTGTGCCAGCGCCTCACGCTTCGTGGACAGGTCGGCGAGCGCGCCGAGGACGAGGTCCTGCAGGGTCTCCACGTCGTCGGCGTCGACGACCTTGGGGTCGATGGTGACCGCGGTGACCTCGCCGGTGCCGTTGCCGGTCACCGTCACCAGGCCGTTGCCCGCGGAGCCGGTCACCTCCGCCTCGGCGATCTCGTTCTGCGCGGCGAGCAGTTGCTCCTGCATCTGCTGCGCCTGGGCCAGCAGACCCGCCATCGGGTTGTCGCCGCCTTCACCGCCGCCGAACAGTGAGCTGGGATCGAAAGGTTGAGTCACACCGTCAACTGTATAGCCGTCTCAGCGCAGCAACCTGTCGACATGCTCGGCGAGCTCGTCGACGGTGACCCCGTCACCCGGTGTGACGACGAACGAGATCACGTCGTCGCCGAACAGTCGGCCTGCGCGCCTGGTCAGCGCGAATTCGAACCGATCGTCGATGCGGCGCCACCCGGTGATGGCGCCGTAGATCGGAGCGCTGGCGCCAGTGGTCACGCAGTACTCGTCGGCGCGTGGGCCGCCGACCAGGTCACGTTGGATCTGGAAACATGCCAGTGACTCGTCGTCGATGAACACCACGGCCTCACACCCCAGGTCGAGATGGCGTTCGTAGGTCGTCTGGATGGCCATGGGCTCAGGGTAGACCGGGCGGATTCGGTGGGGTCAGATCGTCGGCGACCGACCGGGTGCTCTCGAAGTGCCGACGTTCCCCGGTCAGCGGGTCGTCGAAGGTCAGCGAGTGCGCGATGAGCCGCAGCGGCTGCGAGAAGTCGCCCTGATCCGGCAGTTCTGCCAGGTCCGGCCGGATGTCCGGGTACAGCGGGTCGCCGACGATGCCGACGCCGAGATGAGCCATGTGCATGCGCAGCTGATGGGTGCGCCCGGTGAACGGGCGCAGTTCATAGATCCCGAGACCCCCGCCCGGCGCGACGCGTTCGACCAGGGTGATGTCGCTGATCGCGTTCACCTCACCCTCGACGACGCGTGCGCGCAGATCCCCCGCGGTCTTCTCGATCCGATCCGCGACCGTCCGGGTGACCATGAGGTCGTCGCGGACCGGTGCGAGTGCGCGGTACTCCTTGGTCACACGACGTTCGGCGAAGAGATCCTGATAGCGCGACCGGACCTCGGGACGCAGGGTGAACAGCAGCACGCCGGCGGTCAGCCGGTCGAGACGATGGGCCGGGGACACGAGGTCGGTGCCGAGTTGCCGGCGTAGTCGGACGAGCGCGGTCTGGGTGACGTGTCGACCGCGCGGCATCGTGGCAAGGAAATGCGGCTTGTCGACGACGACGATGTGATCGTCGAGGTGGAGTATCGGCAGGTCGAAGGGGATCTCGGGTTCGTCGGGGAGATCGCGATACAGATACACCGAGGTGTTCAGGCGGGCCGGCGCACCCAGTTCGACGGACCGGCCGTCGCCGTCGACGATCTCACCGCGGTCAGCGCGGGCGATCAGGTCCTCCGAGTCGAGACCGGCCAACGAGGGCGTCGCCAGGAGACACTCCCCGACCGTGCGCTCGGTGCCTGACCGCAGGACGACCCGCGTGGCGTCGACCCCGTCCCGCGCGGGCAGCGGCGGGAAGGGTCCGCGACGTCGTCGGCGGCTCAGCTCTCCAGACGCTTCTTGAGATTGCCGAGCAGCTCGGCCTGGATGCGGTTGAGTCCCTTCGGCGCGAAGGTCTTCTCGAAGAACCCGCCGATGCCACCGGCACCGGTCCAGGTGGTCGCCGTGGTGACGCGGCTGCCCGAGCCCGCCTTCGCGACGACATAGGTCGTCACCATCGACGAGTTCTCGTCCTTCTCGGTGACCGTGTCCGGGACAACCGAGACCGTCGCCTTGACGTCACGCTGACGCTTCTCGGTCGCCTGCAGGATCCAGTGCACGACGGTGCCATCGCCGTTGCCGCCGCTGATCACCGCGTAGTCGCGGTACTGCGACGGCAGGATCGCCGGACGCACCTCGTTGTAGTCGGCCAACGCCGCCACCACGACATCCGGTGCTGCGGCGATGTCGACGGACTGCGTTGCGGAAACCTGACCCACGGTGGGTACTCCTCTGAACTGATTGGCGGGGGGCAAACTCACGTCCTAGGCTATCCAAGTGAGCTCGGACCGGTTGGAGATGGGTGCGCAGGCGTTCGACGAGGGTGTCGCGACCCTTTTGGCCAGCTACCGGGCCATCCCGCCGGGTGCGACGGTACGTCTGGCAAAGAAGACGTCGAATCTGTTCCGTAAGCGTGCCAAGAACCCGTATCCCGGCCTGGACGTCTCCGGCCTGGACCGGGTGATCTCGGTCGACGCCGATGCCAAGACCGCCGACGTCGCCGGCATGTGCACATACGAGAATCTGGTGGCCGCGACGTTGCCCTACGGCCTGGCCCCCAAGGTCGTCCCGCAGCTGAAGACCATCACCCTCGGGGGCGCCGTCACGGGACTGGGCATCGAGAGCACATCGTTCCGCAACGGACTTCCGCACGAATCGGTGCTCGAGATCGACATCCTCACCGGCGATGGTGAGATCATCACCGCCACACCGACCAACGAGAACGCCGACCTGTTCTTCGGTTTCCCCAACTCCTATGGCACGCTCGGTTACTCGGTTCGGCTCAAGATCGAACTCGAAGCCGTGCAACCGTATGTGGCGCTGCGCCATGTGCGTTTCGACCGGCTGACCGACCTGCAGGACACGATGTCGGCCGTCATCGCGGACGGCACGTATGACTGCGAGCAGGTGGACTACCTCGACGGTGTGGTGTTCACGGCCGAGGAGAGCTACCTGACCCTCGGACGACAGACCGATGACCCCGGTCCCGTCAGCGATTACACCGGGATGGACATTTTCTACCGGTCGATTCAGCACCCGGGCGGGGTGACCCGCGACTATTTGACGATCCACGACTACCTGTGGCGCTGGGACACCGACTGGTTCTGGTGTTCACGCGCGTTCGGAGCGCAGAATCCCCGCATCCGCCGGCTCTGGCCGAAGAAGCTGCTGCGCAGCAGTTTCTATTGGAAGCTCATCGCCCTCGACCACCGCTTCAACATCGGCGACAAGCTCAACGCCCGCAAAGGTGAACCGCCCAGCGAACGCGTCGTCCAGGACATCGAGGTCCCGATCGAGAACACCACCGCCTATGTGCAGTGGTTCCTCGACAACGTCCCTATCGAACCGATCTGGTTGTGCCCGTTGCAACTTCGCGAGCCAAACCTGCCCGGTTCGGATCCGGTGCGGCCATGGCCGCTCTATCCCCTCGAACCCCGCCGGACCTACGTCAATGTCGGATTCTGGTCCGCGGTCCCGGTCAACCCGGAAGACCCCGGGTACACCAACAAGTTGATCGAACGTAAGGTGGCCGAGCTCGAGGGTCACAAGTCGCTGTATTCGGAATCCTTCTACTCCCCGGACGAGTTCGACGAACTCTATGGGGGCGAAAGCTACCGACTGCTCAAGAAACAGTACGACCCGCGTGGCCGACTGCTCGATCTGTATGCGAAAGCGGTGAAACGACAATGACGACATTCAAGGAAAGCCCTCTGCATGCCGGCGGTGAGACCTCGTCGAGCAAGATGACTTTGGCGCAGATCTTCGAATCGCTGATGGGCGGCAACCTCACCATCCGCATCACCGCCTACGACGGCAGTGCCGCCGGACCGGCGGACGCCGAGTTCGGACTCAACCTCAAGACCTCACGCGGCACAACATATCTCGTCACCGCACCCGGCGATCTGGGTCTGGCTCGCGCTTACATCGCCGGTGACCTCGAGCTCGTCGGCGCCCATCCCGGCGACCCGTACGGCGCACTGCGCGCTCTCGCGTCCGACCTGAACTTCGTCCGACCGTCACCGCTGACCCTGGCGCACGTGGCACGGTCGCTGGGCATCGAGCATTTCAAGCCGATCGCACCGCCGCCGCAGGAGGCGCTGCCGCGGTGGCGCCGATTCGCGGAGGGTCTGCGGCACAGCCGCGCTCGTGACGCGGAGGTCATCCACCATCACTACGACGTCTCCAACACCTTCTACGAGTGGGTGCTCGGACCGTCGATGACCTATACGTGTGCGGTCTACCCGGAACTCGAGGCCTCGCTGGAAGCCGCGCAGGACAACAAGTACCGCCTGATCTTCGACAAACTGCGCCTCAAGCCCGGTGACCGTCTCCTCGACATCGGTTGCGGCTGGGGTGGAATGGTCCGCTACGCGGCACGTCGCGGGGTACACGTGATCGGCGCGACCTTGTCCGCCGAACAGGCCGAGTGGGCGCAGAAGGCGATAGTCGATGAAGGACTGACCGACCTTGCCGAGGTCCGTCACAGCGATTACCGCGATATCACCGAGACCGGCTTCGACGCGGTCTCGTCCATCGGACTCACCGAGCACATCGGCGTCGCCAACTACCCGGCATACTTCAAGTTCATCCGGGATCGGCTCCGCGTGGGCGGAATGCTGTTGAATCACTGCATCACCCGTCCCGACAACGGTCGCAACGCGCGAGCAGGTTCCTTCATCGACCGCTACGTGTTCCCCGATGGCGAGCTGACCGGCTCCGGCAAGATCATCTCCAAGTTGCAGGACATCGGCGGCATGGAAGTGGTCCACGAGGAGAACTTCCGCGACCACTACGCGATGACCCTGCGCGACTGGAACCGAAACCTGGTGGAGCACTGGGACGAGGCCGTCGACGAGGTCGGCGAGGGCACCGCACGGCTGTGGGGCCTGTACATGGCCGGCTGCCGGATCGGCTTCGAGCGCGACATCATCCAGCTGCACCATGTGCTGGCGACGAAGCTCGACGACAAGGGTGGCAACGATCTTCCGCTGCGCCCGTGGTGGCAGCCCTAAGCCGTCGTTGTCACGGGTTCTTCCCCCGGGTATCGTTTCGTCGGCCAACTGCCGCAGGACGACGAAGTGATACCCGGGGCCGAACGGCCGGTTCACTCCAGCGGGCGTGCACCCAGTTCTGATTTGAGCAGTTCGAGCGCAACCTGATCGGGGTCCAACCGTCGTTCCGGTGGACCGGAGTGAGCATCGGCGACCATTTCATCGCGCTCGGCGTCGGTGAGCTCCTCGTCGGACCGTGGCGGCTCAGGCTCCTCGGGTTCCGGGGCGGCTTCCGGAGTCGTGGGCGCCGGCGCCGCGGCCTGATCCCGTCCCCGACTCGGCCGCGAGAACGTCGGCCGCTTCGGTGCCGGCCGTGACGGTTCCCGATCCGATCGACCACCTTGCGGCGCAGCCTGATTCGCGGCCGGGCCGGTGGCGTGGACACACCTGGCGTCGATGTCGGGACCGAACACCTGCTGCACTGCCGCCCGCAGGTTGCCCGCATGCTCCTTGCTCAACCGGCCGACGAGCATCTCGGTCGAATGCCCGAAGACGATCGTGTTGCCGTCCACGCCCTGGATCGACGCGCCCGAGAGCATGACCTCCAACACCGGCGTGATGCCGCGCGCCGCGGATCTGATGTCGGTCCACCTGGCCTCCACGTCGGCGACCGACAAGCCGGAATCCGGTTGCGGCGGTTCGACGTCGGCCACCGGCTGCGTCGGCTCCTCGACATCGAACGGCGGTGGCGGCTCGTCGTCCATCGGCTCATCCGGCAATGGAATGTCGGCGTCGGCCTCGATCAACGGCTCCGGCTCGGCCACCGCCCGCGCCGGCGGCTGCGGCGATGTCGGATTGGGCGGTGTGGGTACCCGACGGTCACGCTCGGCGCTCGACGGCGGCACAGGCTCGGGCTCTGCCGGTCGCGCAGCACCACCGTCGTCCGCTGGTCGCGCAGCCGCAGCCGCTTCCGCCGGTCGCGCAGCCGCAGCCCCCTCCGCCGGTCGCGCAGCCGCAGCCCCCTCCGCCGGTCGCGCAGCCGCAACCTCCCCCGCCGGTCGAGTAGCCGCACCCTCCTCCGCCGGTCGCGCAGCCGCAGCCCCCTCCGCCGGTCGCGCAGCCGCGGCCCCCTCCGCTGGTCGAGTAGCCGCGAACGGAGTGAGTGGCGTATCGAGACCCGGTGACCCGACCTCGGACCCCGCCGCCGCCGTCTCCGCCTGCTCCGCAGCCTTCCGCTGCGACGGTCGAACATACTTCGGCGCAGGCTCGTCTTCCGGAGCGGACGCGGCACCAGCAGCCACGGAACCCGTTGCGCGCGCCGACGTTCCGTTCGAGACGACGACACCGGATTCGAGCCGCTCCAGCCGCTGCAACAGCGCCGCATCCTCGGTCGAGGCGGCGGGCAGCAGCATCCGGGCGCACATCACCTCGAGCAGCAGACGTGGCGAGGTGGTACCGCGCATCTCACCGAGCGCTGCATGGACGGTTTCCGCGAAACGCGTCAGCGATGCCGGACCGAGCACGTCGATCTGGTGCTGCATGCGTGCCAGCGCGTCGCCAGGCGCCTCCACGAGGCCACGGTCTGCCGCATCCGGAACCGCCTGCAGCAGAATCAGATCCCGCAAGCGTTCGAGCAGGTCTACGGCGAACCGACGCGGATCGTGACCGGCATCCACCACCTTCTCGACGGTGCCGAACAGGCGTGAGCCGTCGGCGTCGGCCAGCGCGTCGATCGCCTCGTCGATGAGCGCGGTGTCGGTGACACCGAGCAGGGCGAGCGCACGATCGTAGGTGACGCCCTCGGGACCCGCACCTGCGAGCAGTTGATCGAGGATGCTCAGCGAGTCGCGTGGCGACCCGCCGCCGGCGCGGATGACGAGCGGGTACACATCGGGCGCAACCACGACCTGCTCACTGGCACAGATCTTCTCGAGCAGGGCGCGCATCACGGGCGGCGCGAGCAGCCGGAACGGATAATGGTGCGTGCGCGAACGGATCGTCGGCAGCACCTTCTCCGGCTCGGTGGTCGCGAACACGAAGATCAGATGCTCCGGCGGCTCCTCGACGATCTTGAGCAACGCGTTGAAGCCCGCGTTGGTCACCATGTGCGCCTCGTCCACGATGAAGACGCGGTAGCGCGATTCCGACGGTGCGTAGAACGCGCGGTCGCGGAGTTCACGGGTGTCGTCGACACCGCCGTGGCTGGCGGCGTCCAATTCGATCACGTCGAGGTTGCCCGGACCACCAGGCGCCAGCGCCACACACGAGCCGCACACGCCGCATGGAGTCGACGTCGGACCCTCGACACAGTTGAGGGAGCGGGCGAGGATGCGTGCCGACGACGTCTTACCGCATCCACGTGGCCCGGAGAACAGATAGGCGTGATTGATCCGCCCGGAGTCGAGGGCGTGACTCAATGGATCGGTGACGTGCTCCTGACCCACGACGTCGGCAAAGCTGGCCGGGCGATAGGTGCGATACAGAGCCACGCGTCGAGACTACCGGCGATCGCCGACAGCCGAACCTGCTCCCCCACAGCCCGCGACGCGACCGTGGATGCCTCCGCACACGGTGGCCGTTCCGGCACACATCGGTGCAGGCAACGACGGATCAGCGGCCGCCGGCCACCACTTCGTCCCCGACGTCGGTCGACGACGACTCGGACTGGCGCCGCAGCACCACGATCGTGGCGATCGCGGTGCCGAGGAAGATGGCGTTGTACGGGTAGTAGGTGAACCACTGCAGCCCGACGATGCCGTGCTTGAAGAACAGGCCGATCAGATACGCGTCCGGCACGGTCTTGTTCACGAACCAGATCGGGTAGGCCAGGTAGGTCCGCCAGGAGAACGCGATCAGCATCAGCGCGATCAGTCCCGCACCGACCACCCCGTAGACCAGCACACCACGACCGGGTGTGAACAGCAGGTGCACACAGATCACCACGAGCGGCACGAACCAGACCCAGTGGTGCCCCCACGACATCGGCGAGACGGCGCAGGCCGTCATCCCGACGATCGTGACCGCCAGGAGCTCCTGACCGTGCCGATGTGCGAGGGTCGCCGCATACATCCCCAAAGTCAGCGCGGCCACCGCGAGGGTCCCCCACAACACGACGTTGGGTTCGTCGGTGTGGGTCAGGTTGGCAAGCAGACCGCGGATCGACTGATTACCGACCGTCTGCGGAGCGCCCACACGATCGGAGTCGAACATGGTGCCCGTCCAGTAGGCCCACGACTCGCGCGGCAGCACCGCGAATCCGATGATCATCGTCCCGGCAAACCCGGCCAGGACCCCGATCATCGACTTCCATTGACGCAACAATGCCAGGTAGAGCACGAAGATCAGCGGTGTCAGCTTGATCCCGGCGGCGATGCCGGTGCCCACGCCGCGTAGGCGGCGGCCGTCGGCACGGGTGAGGTCGGCGACGATCATCAGCATCAGGAAGACATTGATCTGGCCGTACCAGACCGTGGTGCGCACCGGTTCGAGCAACAGCACGACCGCGACGAGTGCGAACGCGACGAACCGCAGCGGCCACGTCGGCCGACGACCGAGACTCTTGAAGCTGAGCATGATCACGAGATAGAGGGCGACGAAGATGCCTGCGGACCAGATGATCCGCGCGGTCTCGAACGACACCCAGGTGAACGGGGTGAACAGCAGGATGGAGATCGGCGCGTAGGTGTAGTCCATCTGACCGAGCAGTTTGGCGTCATAGAGACTGCCGCCGTCGATGACGGTCTGCGCCCCGGACAGGTACACGTCGAGGTCGAGCTGATTGTCGAACAACCCCCAGAACGGCGTGCTGTACGGCACGATCACGTCCTGCAGCCACAGGGCGAAGGCGGCGACGAGCAGGGAGCCGACGGCGATCAGGGTGAGCCTGATCCACCCGGCTGGTCGGGTGTCGGGTGCGAAAGGCGCAGTCCCGACGACCGACCGACGACGCTTCACTCTTTGCAGGTTTTCACAGCACCGCGCCCGAGGTCAGGCTTCGCGGGGTGCCAGCAGGGTCTCCGAGGCCGCCAGCAGCACACAGGTGGCGACGCCGTCCATGGCGGTCCGGAGATCGTCGGTCGACGGGAAGGTCGGCGCCAGGCGGATGTTGCGGTCGAACGGATCTTCTTTGTACGGGTAGGTCGATCCGGCCGCGGTCAGCGCGATACCCGCCTGTTTGGCGAGTTCGATGACGCGGCGGGCGGTGCCGTCGATGACGTCGAGGTTGATGAAGTAGCCGCCCTCCGGCTCCGACCATGCGGCGACCTTCGAATCGGCCAGGCGGTCGGCGAGGATGTCGAGCACCAACTGGAACTTCGGCGCCAGGATCTCGCGGTGGCGCGCCATGTGTGCGCGCACGCCGTCGGCGTCCCCCAGGAACTTGACGTGGCGGAGCTGATTGACCTTGTCGGGGCCGATGGTCTTGATCGACAGATGGCTCGAGAACCAGTCGAGGTTCTCCTTCGACGACCCGAAGAAGGCGACGCCGGCACCGGCGAAGGTGATCTTCGACGTCGAGCCGAGCACGTACACGCGGTTCGGATTGCCCGCCTCGGCCGCCATGTCCAGCACGGGCAGCGGGGGCGGCGGCGCGTCGACCAGCGTGTGCACGGCATACGCGTTGTCCCAGTAGATGCGGAAATCGTCGGCAGCCGGCATCGCCAGCAGACCGCGGGTGACCTCTTCGGTGAAGGTGACGCCGGTCGGATTCGAGTAGGTCGGCACCGCCCACATCCCCTTGATGGACGGATCGTCGGCGGTGAGTGCGGCGCACGCGTCCACGTCGGGACCGTTGGGCAGCATCGGCACCGGGATCATCTCGATCCCGTAGTTCTCGGTGATGGCGAAGTGTCGGTCGTAGCCGGGCACCGGGCACAAGAACTTGATCGGGGCGGCACCCCACGGCTGCGCGGAGTCGACGGTGCCGGAGAGCAGCGCGAACACCGTGAGGTCGTGCATCACCTCGAGGCTGGCGTTGCCCAGGGCGAGCAGATGCGCGGCGTCGACACCCAGCAGTTCCCCGAAGATCTCGCGCAGCTCGGGCAGTCCCGTCACGCCGCCGTAGTTGCGGGTGTCGGTGCCTGCGGCGTCGCGGTACTCATCGCCCGGCAGCGACAGCAGCTCATTGGAGAGGTCGAGCTGCTCGGGTGAGGGTTTACCGCGGGTGAGGTCCAGCTTGAGACCCGCAGCGCACAGTGCGTCGTACATCTGTCGCAGGTCGGATTGGGTTTCGCGAAGTTGGTCGGCACTCATCGAGTGGTAGTTCAACGCGGGACCTCTCCAGTGGCACCGGCATCGGCCGGCGGCGCCGCTGTGGAAACTGATGTTCGTCTCGGGATAGGGGACCCCGCGCACCCGAGAGAGCCCGTTGACCCTTGCTGCCTTCCGGCCCTGGGGGAGTTCACAGGATGCACGCCGCGCGGGATCCGCCGTCAAGTGTAGCGGGAGGGTCGGGGCGTTCTACAAACCGGTGGTTGCCCGGGGCTCTCACGAGGCGCGCAATGCCATCCACAACTCCTGTCGTCATCCACCTTTGGCACGCGGCATGTAGATGACGACAGGAGTTGTAGCTGTGGTCGAGCCAACCCCCACCCGACCGCGTTTTGGGTCCGACGGCCTCGGCCCGCTATCATGCCGTGGTTGGAGGATTCGCCTAGTGGCCTATGGCGCTCGCCTGGAACGCGGGTTGGGTTAACAGCCCTCAGGGGTTCGAATCCCCTATCCTCCGCCGATGACGGCAGGTCCGAGACCTGCTGATCCGAAGTGAGAGCTTCGGGGCTCCTCACCGCCAGATCGGGACAGCGTTCCTGATCTGGCGGTGTCGTCTTTCGTGGACGACGAACGCACCGAATCGCCCCGATCGCACGCATGCGATCGGGGCGATTCGAATCTGCACAGCCCCCGGATTCCTCGTCGGGGGGTCAAGGGGTGTCGACGAGGGCGGTGCGTCGTCGGGATCGTCGGCCGGGGGGGAGGGTGACGATCCGTCGGCACACACGACGCTACCGATGTGATCTGACACACCCTAGGGTCGAAGGACCCAAGTAGGTTGGAACCATGACCTATGTGGTTCTCGGAGCGACCGGCGGCCAGGGCGGCGCGGTGGTCACCGAACTGCTCGCTGCCGGTCTCCCGGTCCGTGCGGTCGTCCGCAATCCCGATTCCAAGAGATCGCACGAACTCGCGACCCGTGGCGTGGAGCTTGCGGTCGGCGACATGGTGAGCGGCAGCGGACTCGCGGAAGCCTTCGCCGACGCCACCGGCGTGTTCGCCTTCACCACTCCGTTCGAGACCGGCGTCGATGCCGAGTTCACGCAAGGGGTGGCGATCATCGGAGCCGCGATCGACGCAGGCGTCCCGTATCTGGTGTTCTCGTCGGTGGCCAGTGCCGACCGCAACACCGGGGTTCCCCATTTCGAGAGCAAATACGAGGTCGAACAACGGCTCGCAGGGACCGGTCTCCCGCACACCATCGTCGGCCCGACCTACTTCTACGACAATCTGCTCGGTGGTGCCGATGCCCTGGCGGCGGGCGTGATGCCGATCGCCATGCCCAGCGACCAACCACTGCAACAGTTGTCGCGCCGAGATCTGGGCCGGGTCGTCGTCGAACTCTTCCGGGACCCGCCGTCATATACCGGTGAACGCATCGACGTCGCCTCAGACGCCCTCACGCCCGACCAGATGGCGGCAACTCTGTCGTCTGTGCTGGCTACGGAAGTGCACGCCGAATCCTATGATCCGGAACGCATTTCGTCTCCTGATATGCGAGCGATGTTCGAGTTTCTGGGATCTGGTGGTTACCAGGTCGACATCCCCGCGCTGCACACCCGGTTTCCCGATGTCGGTTGGCAGACCTTCGAGGAGTGGGCGACCGTACAGTTCGGGGCCTGACGACACGGATTGTCACCGACGCAGACGTCGGCCGCGTATGCAGAGAAAGTTTTGGACAAGACCGGGGGTTCTGTAAACCGCCCCGGCCTCTGGTTCAACAAGCGAGTTACAGCATCGCGTGAACGTGGTCCCCACCGTAACAGGCCATGCCCACTATCGACGAATCGTCCATCTGAGAAGCTGAAGACGTGCTGTTCCCGACGCTGACCCCCAACGCACCCGACGTTTCCGACGTGATCACCATCGGTGACGACCGTTTGTCGCGAGAAGACCTGGTCGGAGCGGCCACCGCCGTCGCCGAACGAGTCGCGGGAGCGCGCGCCGTAGCGGTTCTCGCGCGCCCGAGCATCGACACGGCGCTCGCCGTCGTCGGCTGCCTGATCGCAGGGGTCGCGGCGGTGCCGGTCCCACCCGACTCCGGCGCCCGCGAACTCGAGCACGTCCTCTCCGATTCCGGCGCACAGGCCTGGCTGGGTGCGGCGCCCGCCGATCCCCCACTGCCGGTGATCCCGGTGCGCCGTTACGCCCGCTCGTGGCACCGACACCCCGAGCCACCCGAATCGTCAACCGCCCTGATCCTCTACACATCCGGCACCACCGGCCTGCCCAAGGGTGTGCCGATCGCCCGCGGCGCCATCGCCGCCGGCCTCGATGCGCTCGCCGACGCCTGGCAGTGGACCGCCGATGACACGCTGGCGCACGGACTTCCGTTGTTTCATGTGCACGGCTTGATCCTGGGGATGCTCGGGCCACTCCGGCGGGGTGGCCGACTGATCCACACCATCAAGCCGACTCCGGAGAACTACGCGAACGCGATGTCGCCGGGCGCCACCATGTTCTTCGGTGTGCCGACGGTGTGGGCCCGGGTGGCCGCGGATACGGCTGCCGCGCAATCACTGTCGTCGGCCAGGCTGCTGGTGTCGGGAAGTGCACCACTCCCGGTTCCGGTGTTCGAGCGGATCCATGAACTCACCGGCCACGAGATCGTCGAACGCTATGGCATGACCGAGACGATGATCACCGTGAGCACCCGCGCCGACGGTGACCGCCGCCCCGGCTGGGTCGGCCTGCCGCTGCGTGGTGTCGAGACCCGAATCCGCGACGGCGCCAAGGACCTTCCCCACGACGGCGAGACCGTCGGCGACCTGCACGTGCGGGGTCCGATGATGGCCCGGGGCTATCTGAACCAGCCGGAGAAGTCGGCCGAATCCTGGCTCGCCGACGGCTTTTTCGCGACCGGCGACGTCGCGGTCATCGATCCGGACGGCATGCACCGGATCGTCGGCCGCCGGGCGACGGACCTGATCAAGTCGGGCGGCTTCCGCATCGGCGCCGGTGAGATCGAGACCGTGCTGCTCGGTCACCCGGCCGTCGACGAAGTCGCGGTGATCGGTGTCCCCGACGACGATCTGGGGCAGCGCATCGTCGCGTATGTGGTGGGTGAACGCGTGCCCGAGCGTGAGCTGATCGATCTCGTGACCACCGAACTGTCGCATCACAAGCGTCCCCGGGAGATCCGGTTCGTCGACGCATTGCCCCGCAACGCTATGGGCAAGGTGCAGAAGAAGCTGCTGGACTGAGTCCCCCGCACTTCCTCTGTCGCCCACACTCCCTCCCCACCCGCACACTCCCTCCCCACCCCCGCTCCCCACCCCCGCACCCCACCGAAAACCACCCTCGAGCGGTGACCTGTCGGCATATCGCCGGCAGGCTCCCGCTCGAGGGTGGTTTTCGGTAGTTCGGGTGCCTTTCAGCGGGCCGGTCAGCCGGCGGCCGGGACCGGGTCGCCGACGACGGCTGACTCGGCGCGCGTCCGAACCCGGCCCAGCGCCACGATCACGCCGAGCGCCACCACCACCGGCAGGCAGGCGATCAGCACGATGGTGCTCGCCGAGTAGCCGAGACCGATCAGCGCACCGCCGACGATGGGTCCGACGACCGATCCGATGCGGCCCATCGACGACGCCCAGCCCACACCGGTCGCCGCGGTGGCCTGCGGGTACAGCGACACCGACACCGCGGCCTGCCCGATCATGCCGGCCTGCAACCCGAGCCCCACGCCGCCGAAGACCAGCAGCAACAGGGCCTTGTCCGGGCCGAGGAAGGCCGAGATCACGAGGAACACGATCGCGACGGCGGTGGTGCCCGCCAGCACCGACGTCATCCGGAACCGCAGTGCGCCCACCATCAGCACACCCGCGCCGACGATGCTGCCGACGCCGAGTGCGGCCGAGCCCAGCGGTGCCAGTTTGGTGGTGAACCCGTAGCTGGTCAGCAGGGTCGGCAGCCACGACGAGAAGATGTAGAACACCGAGAACACCAGGAACGAGAACACCCAGAGCAGGATGGTGCGAGTGCGGACCTCGGGGTCGAACAGCCGCGCCACCGAGGCATGATGGCGGGCGGAGGCCGGCGGGGTGCCGATCACGGCGCGTTCGTCGGGCAGCCAGATCCAGAGGAACGGCAGCAGTGCGGCCGAGGCGATCGCACCGAAGACGAAGACCGACGGCCAACCGAACGAACCGATCAGCTTGGTGCCGAGCAGCCCGGCGATCAGGGCGCCCAGCGAGATGCCCATCGTCACGAACACCGCGATCGACTGGCGGTAGCGGGTCGGATTGAGCGCCGTCGCCTGGGCGACGGCCGCGGGCATCACGGCGCCGAGACCGAAACCGGTCAGCAGGCGCAGCGCACTGAGTTCGAGGATGCCGCCCGACCATGCGGTCAGCAGCGATCCGATGGTGAACACGGCGACCGCGACCAGCACCACGCGGCGGCAGCCGAACCGGGCGGTCAACCGTCCGACCGCGATGTAGCCGAGGGCGACGCCGAGGCTGGTCAGCGACAGTGCCGGCGTGAAGTGGGATGCCGGGACGTCCCAGTCCTTGGCCAGTGCCGGGACGGACAGGCCCAGGGCGATGGTGTCGTAGCCGTCGAGGACCACCGCGACGAAGGCAAGGATCAGTACCGACCAGTTCGGTCGGGTGATGGGGCTGTGTGTGGGGCTGGAATTCTGTGTCGGTCCGCTCATGGTGGCGTCCTCGGGGTAGTCGGCGTGGCTGACGCCGGTTTGATTGATTCTAATCGGCCGCGGAAGCGGTCGTCGGGAGGAATCCCTGGGCTTCGACCTCGACGGTGAGGTCGGGTTCCACCAGTGCCGACACCTCGACGAGGGTCGAGCACGGGAAGTCGCCGGAGAAGATCGTGCTCCGGGCACGACCGACGGCCGCCTTGTCGGCGATGTCGGTGAGATAGATCCGCAGGACCACGATGTCGTCGACGGTCGCACCGCACGCCTGCGTGAGTGCGGCCAGCCGGCGGAAGGCCTCCACGGCCTGCGCATGGGTGTCGTCGCCGCCGACCGGGCCGTCGGGGCCACCGGCGTGCATGCCGGACAGGAAGAACTGATCGCCGACGACCCGGGCGTTGCTGAACATGTCCGGCCGCGGCGGTTCGGCCACCTCCGGATGGCCGATGCGGGTCATGCCGCGCCTCGTCGGGCGTCGGACTCCGCGGTCAGGCGTTCCCGGACCGGCACGAAGTCATATGTCGGATAGAAGTCGGTGGCGAAGGTGCCCCACGCCCGGCGTTCCAGTTCGACGTTGACCGCCGCGAGACGATCGGCGGGCAACCGTAGCGTGACGATCTGCCCGATCCCCATCGCGACCACCCAGGACACGATCTCGCAGCCGGCGGGCGGGAAGCCGTGCCACCAGTCGTTGTCGTCGAGACGGCCCTGCAGCTGTTCGAGGTTCTGCGACTGGTCGTGGCGCAGGATGACCGTCAGCAGCATCGTGGTGTCGGTGCTCATGCGTTGGCTTTCGCCAGCACCTCGGCCTGCGCGACGGCGTCGGCGCGGTAGATCCGCCGAATCCGCGAGACGCCGAGGTCGTGCTGGTAGAGGTGTTCTTCGCGGTCGGCGTCGTCGGCGAGCACCTCGAGGACCTCGCGGTCCTGTTCGAGCACCTCCCAGTGCTTGGCCTCCAGTGTGGTGCGGAACAGAAACCGCCAGGTCTCGCGTTCCCAGCCGCTGACGCGACGCGTGCGCCAGTGGAAGATCGCCGACGTCGAACGGTCGATCGGGGTGCTCATCCCGACGATGCCGAACACCCCACCCGGCCCGGCACCCGGACCGTACGGGATCTCCAGGTCGACGTAGTCCATCGAGCCGCGGACGAACTCCACCCAGTCGAAGTTCACACCACACTGGTCGGTCTTCTCGAAGAAGAACCCGCGGTCGGTCTCGCGGATGCGGAACCGCGCCGACGTGTCGCCGCCGAACATCGAGTGCGAATTGCGGTGCAGGAACGCGCCGTGCATCGGGTCGAGCACGTTGTCCATGTAGAAGCGCCACGGACCGGCCCACTCGGCATAATTCGCAAACCACGACACCTCGGCATCGCTGAGCCGATCAGGCAACACGAACGGTGTCGGCACCGACTCCGCGGTCAACGGGACGAAGGCGAAGATCGTGTCGGCGGCCTCCACCACCTCCAGTGACACCGTCGCCCGCCGCCCTTCCAGCGCGCAGCCCGGCATACCGGGCACCGAGACCACGGTGCCCGCACCGTCGACCTGCACGCCGTGATAGGCGCAGGCCACGCGATCACCGAGGTGCTGGCCCACCGACAACGGTGCGCTGCGGTGCGGGCAGCGGTCTTCGAGCATGTGCACCACGCCCTGGGCGTCGCGGAACAGCACCCAGTCGACCTCGAGGCGGCGGACCGGCACCATGGCGCCCGGTTCGACCATGTGTGACGGCAGGATCGGATACCAGCGGTCACGCAGACCGGTGGCGGCGATCTCGTCGGCGTCGAGGTGGCGTCGGGTCCCCACGGCGAAGGTGGGGCGGCCGCGGACCGGACGTGTTGCGGTGGTAGATGTTGCAGCGGTGTTGTTTTCGGTGGTGGTCATGTCACTTCCCCAATCGGCGCATCTCGGCGCGGAAGGTCTCGTCGGTCCACGGACCACCGTCGGGTCCGTGCAGTCCCAGTCCGTTCAGCCCGTCGACGACCTCGACGAGAGTCGTTGCACCCCCGGCAAAGATCTCGGTGATCGAGCCGCCGAGCTTGCGCTCATACGGTGTGATGGGTTCCGGGTGGGTCTGGTGTACTTCCAGATAGGGCTCGGGGGCTGGGCGAGTGTTCATCTCAGGGCTCCTTCGACGAGTGGGGTGGGCGGGGTGAGCAGTCGGCCGTCACGTGCGGCCAGTCCTTCGGAGATGGCGACGAATGACGCGCTCCACTCCGCGAACGACTCCCGACGCTCGGTGTGCACCGGCTTCGGTGCGCCGTCGATGACGACGAAGACGCCATTGTCGATCTCACCGGCGAGCTGTTGTGCCGCAGTGAGATCCGCGTCGGCGGTCGGGGCCGACGCGAGGACCAGGGTGGGTACCTCGACCGCGGGCAGCAGCGTCGCGACGTCGTCGGCCACGGCTGCGGGTTCGGCGAGGATGAGACTCAGGACGGTGTCCGGGTGGGCGACGGCGAGGCGGATCGCATCGCCGACGTCGTGCCCGGTGGCGAAGACGTGGGTCGGTTCACCGGCTTCGACGGCAGAGCGTGCGCCGTCGTCCCACCAGCATTGCGCGGCGATCATGAGTGTGCCTCTCCGGGAACGTGAACGGGCGGTACGAACGGCCCGGGCGCGGGATCGACGGCTTCGACGTCGATCTCGATGATCGAGGGGCCCGGGTGGGCGACGGCGTCGGCGAGGGCGTCGCTGATGACGCCGGCCCCCTGGACCAGTCGGTACGGAAGGTCCATCGACGCGGCGAGCAGGTCGAACCGCGGGGTGTGCAGGTCGACACCGGAACGACGGAACCCGTTCTTCTCCTGCATGTTGCGCAAGACTCCATAGCCGCCGTCGTTGAACACCAGCACGATGACGTGGGCTCCCGAGCCGGCCAGCGAGGCGAGTTCGCCGAGATGGACGGCGAGCCCACCGTCGCCGGCGATCACCAGCGTCGGCACGTCGGGTCGGGCGTGGGCGGCACCGATGCCCATGGCGAGACCCTGGCCGATGCCGCCGCCGAGGGGGAACACGTTGGTGGCGCGGTCGTAGATCGGCAGCAGCCGGTTACCCCATTGGCTGGACGGGATGGTGACGTCGCGGGCGATGACCGACTCGGCGGGCAGCGCGTCCCGGATGGCCTGACAGATCTCGGCGTATCCGCCGATGTAGTCGGTCAACTCGGCGCGGGCGGTGTCGCGGACCTCGGTGACGCGAGCCTGCCAGGCGGCCTCGGCTGCGGTGTCGCCGAGCTGATCGGCCAGGGCCCGGATGGCGTCGTCGGCGTCGGCGACGATGCCGACCTGCGCCGGGTAGACGCGGCCTACCGTGTCGGGTTCGACGTCGATCTGGATCAGCTTCTGCGGCAGCACAAGACTGTACGAGGCGGTCTCGTTCGATCGGAAGTGCGTGCCGACGGCGAGCAGGACGTCCGCGTCGGCGAGCAGGGCCCGGGCGGGCGGAGTGGTGGCGAAGTTGCCGATCACGAGCGGGTCGTCCTCGGGCACGATGCCGCGGCCGGAGTTGCTGGTCAGGATGCCGGCGCCGAGGCGGTGCGCGAGGTCGGCGATCGCCTCGCCGGCCCCGGCCGCTCCGCCACCCAGCCAGATCAGCGGCGAGCGTGCGGTGCTCAGCAGTTCGGCGGCGCGGGTGACGGCATCGGTGTCCGGGCGCACGGTCGGCACGGCATCGATGTCGATGGGCCGCTGTGCATCCGGAGTGGCGAGGTACTGCAGGTCGGTCGGCCATTCCACGCTGGCCGGGCCCTGCGGCGCGGACTCGATGTGCGCGATCGCGGCCTCGAGCTCGGCGGCCACGTCTTTGGCATCGGTGATGGTCGCGGAGTGCTGGGAGATCGCGTGCAGCAGCTCGGGCTGGCGGGGAAACTCGTGGATCACACCGCGGCTGGTCTCGGGGCGTCCGGGTGCGAGGTGTTCGCTCTCGATCTGGCCGGTGATGTGCAGCACGCGACTACCGGCGGTGAGGGCCTCCACCATCGAGCCGGCCGCGTTGCCGGCGCCGGTTCCGGTGCTGGTCAACGCGATACCGATGCCGCCCGAAGCGCGGGCGAAGGCGTCGGCGGCGTTGACCGCGGCCGCTTCGTGACGCATCTCGACGAAGGTGAGCTCGCGGTCGACTGCTTCGACGAGCGGCAGGTTGTGGATGCTGACGACGCCGAAGGCGGTGGTCACGCCGTGTCGGCGCATCACCTCGACGAGGACGTCGCCGCCGGTTCGGCGGTGCTCGGTGGGCTGATCGGTCATGCTGTTCTCCTGGGCTGGGCTGGGCTGCTGGTGGTGCGGTCAGACGTAGCGGTGGACGCCGCCGCCGACGTCGAGTGCGGCACCGGTCATGTAGCTGTTGCGCGGCGACAGCAGCGTGGTGATGGGAAACGCGAGTTCGTCGGCGGTGCCGAAGCGGCCGAGCGCGATTCCGCGGTCGCGGGCGATCTCCGTGCTCCACGCGTCGAAGTCCGCGTCCGTGCCGCTCTCGGCGAAGCGGCGTTGCCACTGACCGGTGTCGATGAGGCCGAGGAGTACCGAGTTGACGCGGATGCCGTCGTCGGCGAGGTCACCGGCGAGCGACCGTGACAGGTTGAGCAGTGCCGCTCGTGCCGCCGCCGTTGCGGCCAGGCGCAGTTCGGGTTGCCGCGACAGGATGGCGTTGACCACCACCACCGATCCGGCGTCGGAGGCCGCGAGCGCCTTGCGGGCCGAGCGGATCACGTTGAGAGCACCGAAGATCTTGAGGTCGAACTCGTCGCGGATCTCGTCGTCGGTGGTCTCGTCGAGGGTGCGCATGAGGGATCGGCCGGCGTTGCACACCACACCGTCGATGCCACCGAACTCCGCGACGGTCGCCTCGACGAAACCATCGACCGAGGCGCGGTCGGTGACGTCGCAGGTCGTGTAGACGACGTCGGTGCGGTCGGCCAGGTCTGCCGTCGCCTTCCGCAGCCGCTGCTCGTCACGGGCGCAGAGTGCCAGGCGGGCACCTTCGTCGGCGAGCATGCGTGCGGTGGCCAGGCCGATCCCCGAGCTGGCGCCGGTGATCAGAATGCTGCGGCGCTCGAGCTGCAGATCCATGGCTTCTCCCTCGTCTGTGGTGAATGGTGTGGTGGTGAATGGTGGTCAGCGGAAGATGAATCCGCCGTCGACGACGATGGTCTGTCCGGTGACGAATGCCGCGTCGTCGGAGAGCAGGAACCGCACGACGCCGGCGACGTCGTCGGGCGTCTGTTCCCGTTTGAGGCAGCGCCCGTCGGCGTAGGTGCGGTAGCGCTCGTCGGGCACCCCTTCGGTGGCCTCGACGCGGATGAGCCCCGGTGCCACCGCGTTGACGCGGACGCCGTGCGGGCCGGCGTCGCGGGCCATCGAGCGGGTCATGCCGATGACCGCCGCTTTCGACGAGACGTAGTGCACCAGCCGCGGTGAGCCGTACATGGCCACATCGGAGGCGATGTTGACCACCGCGCCCTGTGCCGCCGACAGCAGCGGCCACAGGTACTTGGTGACCGACCAGGTGCCACGGACGTTGACGTCGGCGAGGCGGTCGAACTCGTCGTCGGCGAGCTCGAAGAAGGTTGCGCCGCCGACTCCGTCGGCGATGGCAGCGTTGTTCACCAGGCCGATGACGCGGTCGCCGTCGCGGTCGAGACGATCGGCCAGATCCCGCACCGAGGCGGTGTCGGCGATGTCGGTGACCAGTGCGGTGACGTCGAATCCGGCTGCGCTGAGCTGGTCTTCGGCGATGCGCGCTGTGTGCGCGTCGCGTTCGGCGATGACGACTCGATGGCCGTCGCGGCCGAAACGTTCGGCGATGCTGCGACCGAGGCCACGTCCGCCGCCGGTGACCACCACGGTGCCGTTCGTTGCGGGGCTCATCGCAGTCCTCCGACAAACTCGGTGATGAGCTCTGCTGCGGCGGCGGGCTGTTCCTGGATGGCGACGTGACCAGCATTCGCGATGACGTGCAGTTCGGCGGCGGGAATCCGGTCCGCGATCAGTCGGGATTCGTCGACGCCGGTGATCACGTCGTGTTCGCCGACCAGGACGAGCGTCGGGCAGGTGATACGAGTCAGCTCGGCGCCGAGGTCGGTGGCGGCCATGAACTCCGCGGCGGCCGCGAAACCGGGCTGCCGAAGAGCCGCCATCCAGCGGCGAACCGATTCGGAGACAGCCGGATCGGCGCCCGGCGCGGTGAGCCGAGGGGCGCGCTCGACGGCGACGGCCGCCGCGCCCCGGTCGGTCAGCTCGGTGATCCGGGCGCGCATCGCGGCCGCCTTCGCCGGCGTCGTGCCCGACCCGCGAGTACTGTCGGCGAGGATCAGCCCGGCGACCCGGTCGGGTCGGCGCAGCGCCACCGACATGGCGATCACTCCGCCCCAGGACGTGCCGAGCAGGACCACGGGACGTTCGGGTGAGACGCGGTCGATCACGGCGACGACCTCGTCGACCACGTCGGATGAGGCGCCGGGGTCCGGCGAATCTCCGTACCCGGGGGCGTCGACACACCAGGACGCGATCCCGGCGGCGGCCAGCCGGTCGGCCAGTGGCGCACACGACGCCGCCGACCCACCGATGCCGTGCAGCATCACCACCGCTTGCGCACAGCGGATCTCGCGGTGCGTCGGGTGCGCGACCACGTTCAAGCGGTCACCAGCCGTCGGCGACGTGGTGGGAGCCGGCGCGGTCATGAGGCACCGGCCATCGCGGGTGCACCGTAGAAGTAGTCGACGTCGGCGGGGGTGACCAGCGCCTGCGCGCCGAGGTCGGGGATACCGGCCATCGCGGATCGGATGGTGGTGGTGGGCGGACCGGCGGTGCCCCAGGTGTCCGACAGTTCGGGGGTGCGCCGCCAGGTGCGGCACAGCCAGGCGTCCTCGTCGATCTGGGCGACCTCGGAGGTGTATTCGCACACCAGACCGGCCGGGTCGGTGAAGTAGGAGAAGGTGTTGTCGCCGGGGCCGTGGCGGCCGGGTCCCCACTGGGGTGCGATGCCGTGCGCCTTGAGGCTGCCGATGCCGCGCATGAAGTGGTCCAGCGAGCCCATCTCGTAGGCGACGTGGTTGATGGACGGCCACGCCGCCTGGTTCAGGGCGATGACGTGGTGGTCGGAGTTGCAGCGCAGGAACGCCATCTGACGCTCGGACCAGTCCGAGATCCGCATGCCGAGGACTTGGGTGTAGAAGCGCGCCGTGCGTTCGATGTCGGTGGTGTTGAGCACCACATGGGCGATCTTGCGGGGCACCGCGCGTCGTCCGGCGGGTTCCTGATCGGAGACCGCGAAGGTGTCTGCGGACAGCTCGATCACGCGGCCTTCCGGGTCGACCAGCGCCAACCCGTAGCCGCCGCCGGCGTCGTCGAGGGGCGCCGGTTCCCGCAGCAGCGGAACACCGATGCGGTCCAGCGCGAGGGCGGCGTCGTCCACCTCACGCGGGGTGGCGAGCGCAAAGCTGATGCCGCCGAGGCCGTTCACGTCGCCGCGGCGCAGATCCAGTACGTGGTGTTCGGTGCCGGTGGCCCGCAGCCAGAAGCGATCGGTGTCCTCGTCGACGGTGGTGAGTCCCCACACCTGGTGGTAGAAGTCCGCCGACGCGGCCGGGTCGGCGACGGTCAGCGCCACCGATCGCAGGCTGCGTAGTCGGCACACCGGCGCGTCGGCCAGGGTGGGCATCTGGGAGTAGAGCACGATGGTTCCTTCTCTAGAGGTCGAGGACGAGTTCGGCGGAGCGGCAGCGGGATACGCACGGGAACATGGTGGTGTTGGCCTCGTGTTCGGCGTCGCTGAGCAGGAAGTCGCGATGGTCGACGTCGCCCTTGATGATGCCGACCTCGCAGGTGCCGCAGATGCCTTCGGTGCAGGAGCTCGCGACGTCGACACCGGCGTCGAGCAGTGCGTCGAGCACCGAGATGTCCGGGCCGACCGGGATGCGTTGTCCGCTACGGTCGAGGACCACGTCGAAGGCGTTCTCGTCGCCGGCGGGAGCGGGTGCCACCGGTGCGGCGAATCGTTCGGTGCGCAGCGTGACGCCCTCGGGCACATGGGATGCCACTGCATCCAACAGCGGCGCCGGCCCGCAGCAGTAGACGACGGTGCCGGGGGTCGCGGCGCCGACGCTGGCGGCCAGGTCGGGCAGACCGCCGGTCTCGTCGTCGGCGTGGATGGTCGAGGCGTCATGTGCGGCAACCTCGTCGACGAACGCCATGGTGCGGCGTGATCGCCCCGCGTACAGCATCCGCCACGACTGCCCGTCCCGGTGCAGCCGGCGCATCATCGCCACGATCGGGGTGATGCCGACGCCCCCGGCGACGAGGATGTGTTCGTCGGCCTCGGGGTCGAGGGCGAACGCGTTGCGCGGGCCCTCGACCTCGATCTCCGCACCGACCGACAATCGATCGTGGACCAGTGTGCTACCGCCCCGGGACTGTTCGGCCCGCAGCACCGCGACGGTCCAGCGCGTGGTGTCCTGCGGGTCCGAGCAGAGCGAGTACTCGCGGATGAGCCCGCCCGGGAGGTGCAGTGTGATGTGTGCACCCGGTTCCCAGGTCGGCAACGCTGCGCCCGTCGGGTCGACGAGGCTGACGCTGGTGATGCCGTCGGCCTCCCACGTCTTCTGCTGGACGCGAAGGACTCTCGAGGTTCCTGCGCTCATCGTTGATCCTTTTCGGTAGGTGTTCGGTCGGTGCGGACGGGTCAGCGGGTGACGCCGTACATCTCGGAGCTCGGCGGATAGGTGGGCAGTTCGGGCTTCTTGGCGCCGATGATCACGCAGAACAGCGCATCGGTGTCGCCGACGTTGGCGAGGCTGCGCGGCACGCCCGCGGGTACGCGGATGAGGTCGCGGTAGCCCAGGCGGCGCACGGCCTTCTTGGTGCCGTCCTCGACGTCGTGCACGGCCACCTCGAGTTCCCCTTCGAGGACGAAGAACACCTCTTCGACGTCGTGATGGGTGTGCTCGGGGCCGACGGCGCCGACCGGCAGCCGCATGTTGGAGAAGGTGAAGTGCTCCGACGGGAGGGTGCGGTTGTCGCCCTCGTGGTTTCCGGTGGCGCCGGAACCGATGTAGCGGATCTGGGCACGCTTGAACCGGTCGCCGCCGGCGGCTGCCTGGAAGCCCAGGGTGTCCCAGTCCTCGCGGCGGGTCTCGCGGCTGGCGATGGCGGCGTCGATCTGCGCCTCGAGGTCGACGGTGGTCTTCTCGGGTGCGGTCATGGTGTGTCCTTTCGGGGTGGTGTTCTCGGCTGGCGGTGGTGAGACTGCGCTGGGGTCAGGCGACGTGCGCGACGGCTTCGATCTCGACGGTCGCGCCGTACGGCAGCGCGGCGACCTCGACGAACGAGCGGGCCGGCCGGGGTGCGGCGAAGACCTTCTCGTAGTGCCGATTCGCGGCGTCGCGCAGGGTGACGTCGGTGACGAAGTAGGTGGTCTTGACGACGTCGGAGAGCGTCATGTCGATGGTCGCGAGTCGTTCGGTGAGGCGGGCGATCGCGGCGTCCAGCGCGGTCTCCACGCCGTCGACGGCCTGACCGTTCTCATCCACCGAGAGTGCGCCAGAGACGAATCCGAAGCCGGCCACCGCATAGGCGGGGCTGTAGGGGTGTGCGGATTCGGTGGCGGTGTCGACGGGAGCTGACATGGATGTATTCCTTTCAGTGGTACTGCAATCGGGAGATGCGGTCGGTTATCGGGGAGTTCCCCAGGCGATCGGGGATTCGCTGCGGTCGAGGTAGATGCTCTTCTGGTCGCAGTACTGGCGGACGGCGTCGCGGCCCTTCTCGGTGCCCAGGCCGCTGTCGCGCAGCCCGGTGAACGGGGTGGAGATGGAGAACTGCTTGTAGGTGTTGACCCACACGGTGCCGGCGTCCACGGCCTCGCCGACCCGCAGTGCGCGCCGGTAGTCCTCGGTCCAGATGCCGCAGGCCAATCCGTAGACGGTGTCGTTGGCCTGGGCGATCACGTCGGCCTCGTCGTCGAACGGCAGGACGACGGCGACCGGACCGAAGATCTCCTCGCGGCAGATGGTGTCGGCGTTGGTCACTCCGGCGAGCACGGTGGGTGGGTAGTAGTTGCCCTCGGCGAGGCGCGGGTCGTCGGGAATCGCTCCGCCGCAACGTACCCGGGCCCCGGCAGCGATGGCCTCGTCGACCATCGCGGCGACCGAGTCGCGGTGTGAGCGGGAGATCATCGGTGCGACGTCGGTGGCCGGGTCGGTGCCCACGCCCAGTCGCAACCGCGCGGCGCGTGCCACGAGTTGGTCGGTGAAGGAGCCGAAGATGCTGCGGTGCACAAAGATCCGTGATCCTGCGATGCAGCTCTGTCCGCTGGAGGAGAAGATGCCGAACAGGACACCCTGCAACGCGCGTTCGATGTCGGCGTCGTCGAAGACGATCGTCGGCGACTTGCCACCGAGTTCGAGAGTGATCGGCATCAGCTTGTCGGCGGCGACGTGGGCCAGGTGACGGCCGGTGGTGGTGCCGCCGGTGAAGCTGACCTTGGCGACCGACGGGTGGCGCACCAGTGCCTCCCCCACGGTGCGGCCGGGTCCGGGCAGGACCGACAGCACGCCGCGCGGCAGGCCGGCCTCCTCGCAGAGCCGCGCCAGCAGCAGGGTGACCCACGGCGCCCACACCGGCGGCTTGCTGACCACGGCGTTTCCGGCGGCGAGCGCCGGTGCGAGCTTTTGGGCGTCCGACGCGATGGGCGAGTTCCAGGGCGTGATGGCGCCGACGACTCCCATCGGGCGGTGCGTCGACAGTGTCATCCACGGTCCACGCGACGTCGTCATCGCACCGTCCATCGTTTCCAGCGCGGCCGCCATGTAGCGGAAGGTGTTGGCGGCGCTGCCGGCCAGCGCACGGGTCTCGGTCAGCGTCTTACCGGTGTCGAGGGTCTGCAGTGCGGCGATCCGGTCGGCGGCGGCGTCGATCGCGTTGCCGATCCGATGCAGCACGGCGGCCCGCTCATGCGGCAGCATCGTCGACCACCCGCTGGCGCGGGCCGCGGAAAGACCCTCGCGCACAGCGGTGTCGACGGTATCCGCCGTTGCCCCGTGCAGCGTCGCGAAGACGCGGCCGGTGGAGGGATCCACCGATTCGATGAGGTCGCCGGTGCCGACCTCCCACCGCCCGGCCACGTAGATCCGGTCGGCCAGATCACGGGTGGCATCGATCCCGCGGGACACGAGGTCGGCGGTGTGGGGGCTACTCGTAACGAGCGACATGCTTGCGGTCCGTTCCAGCGGGTGAGTTTCAGGATTGTCAGCGCGTCGGCATTTATCTTTGCGCTAAGACATTTCTAAAGCCTTAGCGCTAAGAGGTCAAGGCCAGAAGTCCCAGGACAGACGTTTGTAACGCTCGTTTTACACGGCCGAAATGGTAGAGATGCAGGTCACACAGGGTGTGGCGCCGGTCACGGACGGGCGAGATTTTTTTTGAGAAAAGTTGGTCAGCCGGCGGTGATCGGGTCAGATTCGCCCGGATCGAGACCGTCGCCGAGGACCGCGGACCGCGCCGACGACTCGAGCCCGCCGAGTAGACCGGCGAGTGCTTCGGCGTCCTCGTCGGACAGTCCGTCGAGCATCGTGCGCAGCTTCGCGAAGTGTTCGTCGGCGACGCGATCGACCAGCGCGGCACCCTCGGGGGTGAGTTCGACGTAGACCACCCGGGCGTCGTGCGGGTCCTTGGATCGGGTGACCAGGCCCGCGTCCTCGAGGCGCTTCACCCGTAGCGACAGCCCGCCGGTGGTGACCAGCGTCTGCTCCGCGAGCTGTCCGGCGGTCAGTCGGTGGTCCGGGACGGCCCGGCGCAGGCAGGCGAGCACGTCGAACCCGGCCTCGCTGATGTTGTGCTCCTCGAACGTCGTCGCGATGCGCGCGCGGTACACGAGGAAGCTGCGATGAAGTCGTCCGAAGACCTCCAGTGCCGACACGTCCAGTTCGGGTCGGGCGACCGCCCAGTGCGACACGATGACATCGACTCCGTCCATGATGGGTCGAGATTACCTGCCGGAACCGCGCCGGCCCGCCGCCCCGCCACCCGCCCGGCCGCCACCCGGCAACGAAAAGCGCCCCAGAGAAGCTCCCTCCCCAGGGCGGCCGTCGACATCATGTCGATGAGTCGCCTGGAGCGGGTGCTTGTCTGGGGCGCTTTTCGGGGTGGGCGGTTTTCGGGGATGGGCAGAGCGGGTTCGCCCGCTGCGGCTCAGTGCGCTCCGACCGGGGAATGGCCCAGGAACTCCAGGATCGACTGGCGCCGACGCTGGTAGGTCTCCTCGAACTGGGCTTGCGGGTCGCGGGGGTTCTCGATGGTGATGATGTCCGCGACGGTGGCGGGGCGATGCGTCAGCAGCACCACGCGGTCGGCGAGCAGCAGCGCCTCGTCGACGTCGTGCGTGACGAACAGGATCGTCATCTGGGTCTGCGCCCAGACCGAGATCAGCAGCTGCTGCATGTCCAGGCGGGTCTGCGCGTCGAGCGCGCCGAACGGCTCGTCCATGAGCATCACCTGCGGTTCACATGCCAGGGTGCGGGCCAGCTGGACACGCTGACGCATGCCGCCGGACAGGTGGCTGGGCAGATGGTCGAGGTAGGAGCCCAGCCCGACCTGCTCCAGATACTGGGTCGCCGCCTTCTTCGCCTCGCGCCCCCGGACGCCGCGCAGCCCCAGCGGGAACTGCACGTTCTTCAGCGCCGTCCGCCACGGGAACAGCGCGTCCTCCTGGAACACCATCGCGCAGTGGGCGTCGTTACCGGTGATGGCGCGACCGTTCACGGTGGCCTCACCGCCCATCGGTGCGAGCAGTCCGGCCAGTGCCCGCAGGATGGTCGACTTGCCGCAGCCCGACGGCCCGAGGAAGACGACGACCTCGCCCGGTTCGATGTCGAGGGTGACGTTGGCGGCGATCTTGCCGTCGAAGCCCAGCTGCAGATGGTTGAGGTTGACCGCGGCACCGGCCCCGGCGCCGTAGACCGGGATGTCGGTGGTCGCCTTGGCCGCGGTCCGGGTGATCGTGTCGGTCCCGGTTGTGGTGCCGGAAGTCCTGGTGTCGGTCGATGTCATGGTGTCGGTCCTTCGAGTGTCGGTCGGGACGGTGTCGGTCGTGATGTCGGTCCTCATCGCGATGCCCGGGGCAGCCAGTGGTTGATGCGGCGACCGATCAGCTCGACGATCCAGGCGGTGATCAGTCCGAGCGCGCCGATCGAGAGCATGCCGACGACCACCCCGGCGTAGTCGAGCAGTCCGTAGGACTGCCAGGTGTAGTAGCCGATGCCGTACTGGCCGGAGATCATCTCGGCGCTGACCACACAGATCCAGGCGACGCCCATCGCGACGGAGAGTCCGGCGAAGATGCCGGGCATGGCACCCGGCAGCACGACGCTGCGCAGGATGGTCCACCGGTCGGCACCCATCGTCTTGGCCGCCTCTTCCCACACCTTCGGCAGCGAGTCCATCGCGTGGATGGTGCTGACCAGCACCGGGAAGAACGCGGCGAAGAAGGTGATGAAGACGATGCCCTGCTCGCTGGACGGGAACAGCAGGATGGTCAGCGGGACCAGCGCGATCGCGGGAATCGGGCGCACCATCTCGATGAAGGGCCGCAACGTCTTCCGCGCGAACTCGGATCGCCCGATCAGCATGCCGAGGGCGATGCCGACGATGGCGGCGAGCGCGAATCCGACGAGGATTCGCTGCAGGCTGGCGAACAGGTCGGCGTAGTAGCCGCTGCTGCCCAGTCGCTCGACGAATCTGTCGAGGACCGCTCCCGGGGTGGGCATCCGGTTGAACCGCAGCCAGGCGACCACCTCGTTGGCGGTGAGCAGATACCAGACCACCACGAACGCGACGATCGGGATCAGCGGCAGGCCGATCGCCATCGCGGTGCGACGCAGTCTCGCCGACGACCGGCTCGTGCCGCCGGGCTGCCCGTTCGCGTCCTCGGCGATGGGCGATGCGGCGCTTCCCTGTGTGGCGACGGCGGGGTCATGATCGGCGATCGGCCGATCCTGGGTGGGTGCCATGTGCGCCATGGTGGTTCTCCTTTCACGGAATCCGAGTCGGGCCGGATCCGAGTGGGTGGGGCAGGTGGGTTGGGTTCGGACTCAGGTGGTGGACCGCGACTGCGACACGGCGCTCTCGTAGGAGACCTCGGTCAGGCCGGGATGGGTCTGCTGGTACTTCGCGGCGCCGTCCTTCGTGGCGAAGGGCAGATAGCGCTGCGACGGCGGCGCGCCGAGGTCGGCGAGCCAGGTGGCGTGGGAGGCGAAGAGCTTGGTCGCGGTGACGGCGTCGGGCACGTAGGCAGCGCGGACGTCGGTCGTGGTGTCGGCCATCCGCCGCAATGCGCAGCTCGGGGTGGCCGCGACCGTGGTCGTCTGCTGTCCGGCGAACCAGACCTCGGATGCCGTCGCCGGATCGGAGACCGGCAGCCCGCACAGGTCGTCGGTGCCGCTCAGCCGGCTCGGGTTGTCGACGTCGGCGGCCTTGGCCGCGTAGTCGGGTCCGTACAGCTTGCGGAGGTAGTCGGTGTCGGTGAACTTCGTGATGTCGAAGTCCGCGGCGACCGCGCCTCGGCCGACGAGGTACTTCTTCACCTGCTCGAGCGCCGGGCCGAACTGCTCTTTGATGGTCGGATCGAACGAGACCAGACCATTCGGTCCGTTGTAGAGGTACACCACCTCCGGCTCGATCCCGGTGATCGCGCTGACCCGCAGCGCGGCCTGCATCGGGTTCGCGGTGATGTAGTCCGTCGTCTGCCGCAAGGCCTGCATGAACGCCGTCATCACCTCCGGGTGCTCGTCGGCGAACTGGTTCCGCGCGACGACGCCATGGAATGTCGGGACCCCGTTGTCGCCTCCGTCGTAGAGCAGGTGGCCCTGATTGCGGAAGATCACCAGCTGCGGCCACGGCACGAACTGGGCGAAGGCGTCCACCTGCTTGCCCTCGATCGCGGCGGCGCCGATCGACGGGTCCTGGTTGGCGACGTGGACGTCCTCCTTGCTGATGCCGGCCTGTTGCAGGGCGGTGGAGAGCATCCCGTCTCCCGCGGAACCAAGGCTCGTGGACACGGACTTGCCGCGCAGATCCTCCAGGTCGGTGGCCGCCGAGCCGTTCGGCACCACGACCTGGTTCAGCGAACCGCGCAGGTTGTAGCCGGTGGTGGCGATGAAGTCGGTCTTGGCGTCGTCGTATTTCTTGGTCTTCGACCCGTTGGTCAGCAGCGGGTAGTCGCCCATCGAGCCGATGTCGACATGCGAGGCGATCATCGCCGCCGTGAGAGGTGCGCCCGACGAGAAGTCCTGCCACACCACGCGATAGTGCTTGCCGGACTTCTGACCCGCCTCGTCGAGCGCGTCCTCGAAGGCCTCCCGGTCACGCATGAGGGTGCCGGCGTTGACCGTGTTGATCGTCTTCGACTGGTAGCCGACGTTGACGACGACGGCATCGGAGTCGAACATCCCACAACCGGTGAGTGCAGAACTCAACGCGACGGCCGCCGTGGTCGCGGCCATCGCGACGCGGACGCGGCTGCGCTGACGTGTCGACGTCCGGCGGGTGCTGCGCGAGGTGGTGTTCTTGGGCATGACTCAAGAGTCGAAGCAAACTGTTACATCTTCGCGACTCACCGTTGCATCACCGTTAAGCCACCTGGTCAGAGGCTTGCCGGTCCACCCGACTCGACCGAGGCCAGCACAGCTGTTCCAGGAGTCGTTGCAGCACAGATGTTTCGGACCGACACGGCTGCTGTGTTGATCCGCCACAAGGTCGACGAAGGCCCGAATTGCCCATAACGCCACCATGGTCGCAGGGTCGTCGCGAGCGCCCGTGGGACACTGGAACCCATGAACGACCGCACGACGACGACCGACGGCGACGACGCCCCGGTCACCGAGCCCGACTACCGGTTCACGCTGGCCAACGAACGCACCTTCCTCGCTTGGCAGCGAACGTCTCTGGGTCTGCTCGCGGCGTCGGTGGCGGTGCTTCAGTTCCTTCCGGACCCGGCCAATCCGGTCATCCGGTACGGTCTCGGTGGTCTGCTGGGTGTCCTCGCGATCATCACCGCGGCAGGGGGACTGCACCGTTGGCGTAGCAACGACTACGCGATGCGTCGCGACCTCCCGCTCCCCCGACCGCGTGTCGTCACCTACGTGACCGTGGTGCTGATCGCGATCGCGTCGATCGCGGTGATCATGGCGATCGTGTCCGCTGTGACCCACGGATGACCGCGCATCATCCGCCCGCCGATCCTGGCCTGCAGCCGGAGCGTACGCATCTCGCCTGGACCCGCACGTCGCTGGCCGTTCTCGCCAACGGGGTGCTGGTCGCCGGAAGGGATGTGCTCAGTCATCCGGACGCATGGAGTGCGGTGCGCTGGGTTGCCGCGGCGATGGCGGCGCTCCTGGCCATCGCCGTGTACCTGATCGGGCGGCGACGGACGCGGGTGCTGTCACGACGTCCGTTGCAGTACCCGATCTCGGACCCGCGGTTGATCATGGCGACGGGTGGTGGCGTGATCGCCCTCGCCGCGCTGCTCATCATCACCGCCACCCTCTGACCTGCAGCGATCCTCCGACAGACAAAGGCCCGGGCACCGATCACAGGGATCGATGCCCGGGCCTTGCTCGTAGGGACGGTGAGACGCTCAGGTGTCCCCGAGCGCTCCCGACAGGCGGGTGTGCAGCGCCTGTGACGCCGCGTTGAGCCCGACGAAACGGACGGCCGTACCGTGCTCGCGGTATTTCTCCCGGATGACGTCGAGGGTCGCGACGGTCGTGGCATCCCACACGTGCGACGCCGAGAAGTCGATGATCACCAGGGGCGGGTCGTCGGCGTAGGCGAAGCGGTCGACGAGCCCGTGGCTCGACGCGAAGAACAGGTCGCCGGTGACCCGGTACGTTCGGACCGGCCCGGACTCGTCGCCATCCGGCACCTCGACGTCGCCATCAATCGAGGCACGGCCCGCTGCCCGCGCGACGAACAGCACCATCGCGCAGAGCACACCGACGATCACCCCGTAAGCCAGGTTGTGTGTCGCGACGGTCACCGCGACCGTGGCCAGCATGGTGACCGATTCGCCGATCGGCATGCGACGCAACGTCGTCGGGGATATCGACTGCCAGTCCATCGTGGCGGCGGAGACCATCACCATGACAGCGACGAGCGCGGCCATCGGGATCGCGGCAAGGGCCGGGCTGAAGAACAGCACGAGGCACAGCAGGGCACCACCCGCGACGAATGTCGAGACACGGGTCCGCCCACCGCTCTTCACGTTCATCATCGTCTGCCCGATCATCGCGCAGCCACCCATGCCACCGAAGAACCCCGTGACGAGGTTGCCGACGCCCTGGCCCCAGCTCTCGCGTTTCGGGTCCGACGGGGTATCGGTGAGCTCGTCGACGAGCTTGGCGGTGATCAACGACTCGAGCAGTCCGACCAGCGCCACTGCGAGTGCGTACGGGAAGATGATCCGCAGCGTCTCGAGGGTCATCGGGACGCCGGGTATCCCCAGCGTGGGCATGTCCGAGGACACCTGCCCCTCATCACCGACCCGCGGGACGCCGATGGCGAACACCACCGCGATCACGGTGAGGATGGCCGTGGCGACCAGCGGCGCGGGTATGACGTTCGTGATCTTGGGTAGCAAGACCATCATGATCAGACCCGCTGCCGTCATCGGATACACCAGCCACGGCACCCCGATCAGATGCGGGAGTTGTGCGGTGAAGATGAGGATTGCCAGCGCGTTGACGAAGCCCGTCATCACGCTGTGGGGGATGTACCGCATCAGCTTCGCCACTCCCAGCATCGACATCGCCACCTGCAGGACCCCGGCCAGGATGACGGTCGCGATGAGGTAGTCGACGCCGTGGTCGTGAACCACGGGGGCCACCACCAGGGCAACCGAACCTGCTGCCGCCGAGATCATGGCCGGCCGGCCGCCGACCACGGCGATGGTCATCGCGAAGATGAAGGAGGTGAACAGGCCGACAGCAGGTCCGACGCCGGCGATCAACGAGAAGGAGATCGTCTCGGGGATCAGGGCGAGCGCGGTCACCAGTCCCGCGAAGACCTCGGTCCGCAGCAGCCGCGGACTGCGCAGGGCCGTCATCGTCGACGACCGGCGGACCCCCGCGACGGATCGCACCACCGCCGACGACATCTGGGTCCGCACGTCAGCGCGTGGGCGGGTGTCAACACTCATCAGGTCTCCTCTCGGGTGGTCGACGCCGGCCGACACGGCGCGAGCACACAGGCTCCGGTCGTGGCGACCGGCGCCTGCGTGCTCGCTCGTGTGCTAGACCGTCACGACCTCAGCGCGTTCTGGGACGAAGTCGAGCGGCGCGCCGGGCGGGATCAGTTCCTCCCGCTCGACGGACTCGTCGTGCTCGCGGATGATCCGGTGCGCATGCTGCATGACCCACCACCGGACGAAGGTCTGGTTGACCGGTTCACGTTCCTTCGGGTCCTCCAGCAGGTTGATGATCCGGGCGAAGCCGAGGGGGATCTCCGGATCGTGGAAGTGCTGCTGACGGACGAAGCTGATCTTGAACTGGGACCATTTGACCGCGTGGAGTTCGTCGTTGAGCCACACCATGCAGCCTTCACGAGCGGATTCCTCTGCGCCGAGAAAGAAATCGCGCTGATCGATGCCGTCGATCTGACGGTCGTCCGGGGTGTCGCAACCCGCGAAACGCAGCAACGTGGTGAACATGTCGGTGACATGGACCATCTCGTTGCTCTCCCGCGCGGCCACCTGCCCGGGCCACCGGATGATCGCCGGAGTCCGGATCCCGCCCTCGGCGGAACTGAAGTACGAGCCGTCGAAGAAGCCGGCGGTACCCCGTCCGGCGAGATGGTCTTCGGGTCCGTTGTCACCGGCGAACACGACGATGGTGTTGTCGGCGATGCCGAGTTCGTCGAGTTTGTCGAGGAGGCTCTGGAAGTCGGCGTCGAGCATGAGTAATGCGTCGCCCCATGCGCCGTTGCTGCTCTTGCCGCGGAACTCCTCACGGACCTCGATCGGGAAGTGCAGCAGCGAGTGGTTGTGATAGAGGAAGAACGGCTTGTCCTCGGCCACACTGCGTTCCATGAATTCCTTGGCGCGCCGATCGTATTCGGCGTCCATCCGACCCTTCAGTTCGACGGTGAGCTGTTCGTCGGTGGTACGGACACCGCCGGACTTGGTGCCGTCATACATGTACGACCAGCCGTCGCGTTCACCGGAGTACCAGGGATCATCGGGCCACAGGCATTCGTCGTAGGTGCGTGCCGGTCCGTACCATTCGTCGAACCCGTGATCGGTCGGCCAGCGGCCGTCTTCGGCCCCGATGTGCCACTTGCCGTAGCAGGCGGTCGCGTAGCCGGCGTCCGAGAGGATGTCTCCCATGGTCCGTTCCCACGCGACGATGCCGCCCGCGTTACCACCCAATGCGATCGTGTGGTTGCCGGATCGGATCGGATACCGACCGGTCATCAGTGCGGAACGCGTTGGGGTGCACTGCGGTTCGACCACAAAATGCGACAGCTTGAGACTCTCCTGTGCGAAGGAGTCGATGTTCTTGGTGTCGGCGCCGCGCAGGATGCCGCCGCCGTAGCAGCCGAGCTCCCCCAGCCCGAGATTGTCGACGTGAAAGTACACGATGTTGGGTTGTGCGCTTGATGCGGGCATGGCTATGCCTCACTTCCTTTCTGTTGGTGACACTTTGGGGTATGGCTTGGACAGGCGCCGACAGTTATCGGCACCTTGGTGGGAGTGTTATGTCAGATGTCGGCCGGGTCGCCCTCCGACACCCTGACTCTCGGGTTGACGGAGACCAGCGACAGCCGATCTCCGCGGTAGCGAACGGATTCCAGGTCGAACGGGGTGCCGTCCTCCAGGTACGACAGTCGATGCAGTAGGAGCACGGGCTCGCCGATCCGGATGTCGAGCAGCCGGGCGGTGCCCTTGTCGGCGGCGACGGCCTCGACGGTGTTCTCGGCCTGGCCGAGTCGGACGCCGAGCTTGTCCTCGAGGAGCCGGAAGACGTCCTCGTCGGCCAGGTTGGCACCGTCGAGGGCGTCGATGGCCTCGGGCCGCAACGAGGTGGTGTCCAGTGAGAGCGGAACGTTGGCCACCGACCGCAGACGCTCGATAAACAAGATCGGGCTGCCCTCGGGGATCTGCAGCTTGTCGGCGACCGACGGCGTGGCCGTCGACTCACGGGCCGAGAGCACCTTGTTCTGGACCGTCAGCTGATGTCCGGCAAGCGATTCCGCGAGACCTTCGAGCCGATCGATGCGCTGCCTGAGCTTGGCGCCGGTCACGAACGTGCCGGCCCCCTGGACCCGCGTGATGAGTCCTTCGGCCCGCAGCAGGTCCAGTGCCTCGCGGATCGCGTTGCGGCTGACACCCCACTCCTTGGCCAGCTCGTTCTCCGGCGGCAGCATGGGTCGAGGCGCAGCGAGTCCGCCGAACGCTCCGTCGAGGATCTGGGTCCGCAGGACGTCGCGCACCCAGCGCGCCGCGTCCTCGCGGGTGCCCGCGTACTTGGGCATCGGTGGGCGCGGGAAGTCCTTCGGGGGAATCCGTGGCCGTGATGTCATGGTCCTACCTTCCCTCGCGAACATTCCCGCTGATTTGCCTGGGAATTATCCCCCAGTTACGCCACCCGAAACAGCAGGAATGCGCTGGCCAGGCCGTTTCCTGTGGCGCAGGTGGTCGAGAAACGCCACCCGCTGATCGAGTGGTCCCGAACCCGCCACCCCCCACCCGCTGATCGAGTAGCTCCGAACCCGCCACCCCCCACCCGCTGATCGAGTAGTCCCGAACCCGCCACCCCCACCCGCTGATCGAGTAGTCCCGAACCCGCCACCCCCCACCCGCTGATCGAGTAGCTCCGAGCCGCTAGGCGAGGAGCGTATCGAGATCACCGCACCGGGTTTCGATACGCGACTCACTCCGTTCGCCGCCACTCCACCAACAGGTGGCACACACACCACGACGCCCCCTTCGCCGGCGAGTGTGGCGAAGGGGGCGCTGATTTCGGTGGACGCAACCACTCAGATGTCGAGGAACCTCTCGTCGCCGGCGTTGCGGGTGATGAAGCTGCGACGCGCCTCGACGTCCTCGCCCATCAGGATCGAGAAGAGTTCGTCGGCGATGGCGGCATCGGTGAGGGTGAGTTGCCGTAGCACGCGGGCCGCAGGGTCCATCGTCGTCTCCCAGAGTTCCTTGGCGTTCATCTCGCCGAGACCTTTGTAGCGTTGAATACCGCTGTCCCGATCGATTCTTCGACCCGCAGATCGTCCTCGTTCGAGCAGCAGATCACGCTCCCGGTCGGAGTAGGCGTATTCCGGTTGTGTCTTTTGCCATTTCAGCTTGTACAGCGGAGGTTGTGCCAGGTAGACGTGCACGTGTTCGATCAGCGGACGCATGAAACGGAACAGGAGCGTCAGCAGCAGCGTCGAGATGTGCTGACCGTCGACGTCGGCGTCGGCCATCAGCACGATCTTGTGGTAGCGCAGCCTGGTGATGTCGAACTCGTTGTGGATACCGGTGCCGAAGGCGGTGATGATCGACTGCACCTCGGTGTTCTTCAGCACCCGGTCGATGCGTGCCTTCTCGACGTTGATGATCTTGCCGCGGATCGGCAGGATCGCCTGATACATCGAATCACGACCGGACTTCGCCGAGCCTCCGGCGGAATCGCCTTCCACGATGAAGATCTCGGAACGCTCCGCGTCATTGCTGCGGCAGTCCGCCAGCTTTCCGGGAAGACCGCCGAGGCTACCGGCGGTCTTGCGGCGCACCAGCTCCCGCGCCCGGCGTGCGGCCATTCGCGCCTGCGCCGACGACGCCGCCTTGCTGACAATCGCCTTGCCCTCGGCCGGATGTGCGTCGAACCAGTCGGTGAGCCGTTCGTGGCACACCTTCTGCACGAACGACCGGATCTCGCTGTTGCCGAGCCGGGTCTTCGTCTGGCCCTCGAACTGCGGATCGGCGACCTTGACCGAGACCACTGCCGCGAGCCCTTCGCGGATATCATCGCCGGACAGATTGGGGTCCTTGTCCTTCAGCACCTTCGAGGCCCGGGCATGCCGGTTGACGACGGCGGTGAGCGCCGCCCGGAAGCCTTCCTCGTGCACGCCGCCCTCGGGGGTGTTGATGGTGTTGGCGAAGGTGTGGACCGATTCGGCATAGCCATCGTTCCACTGCAGCGCCACCTCGACCTCGTAGCCGGTTCCGGTTCCGGTGTAGCCGATGACGGTCGGATGAAGGGGCTGCTTCGTCCGGTTGATGTGGCCGACGAACTCACGCAGGCCGCCGGGATAGTGGTAACGACGGGGCTGCTCGTCGGTTCGGTTGTCGGACAGGAGGATCTCGAGGCCGCTGTTGAGAAAGGCCATTTCCTGCAGCCTCCGGGCAACGGTTTCCACATCGAGATGAACCGTCTCGAAGATATCGGGGTCCGGCCAGAACCTGACTGTCGTGCCGGTCTCCGCGGTGGGCTCGCCACGACGCAGCGTGCCGGGGACAGAGTGATCGTAGGTCTGGTACCAGCGGTGGCCGTCGCGGGCGACCTCGACCTCGAGTCTCGTGGACAACGCGTTGACCACCGATACCCCCACGCCGTGCAGGCCGCCGGAGACCGCGTAGGCACCACCGTCGGCCTCGAACTTGCCACCCGCGTGCAGCTGGGTCATCACGACGTCGACGGTCGGTATCCCGCTGGCGTGCATGTCGACCGGAATGCCGCGGCCGTTGTCGGTGACCTCGGCGCCGCCATCCGCGAGGAGCCGCACGCTGACCCGGGTGGCGTGACCGGCCATCGCCTCATCCACGCCGTTGTCGATCACCTCCCACAGCATGTGGTGCAGTCCGCGGCTGCCGGTGGAACCGATGTACATGCCGGGACGTTTCCGGACGACGTCGAGCCCTTCGAGGATGGTGATGGAGTCGGCGCCGTATCCGGCGGCGGTGGTGGTCATCGGGCGTCGCCTTCACGGATGATGCACCGGAATCCGATGTGTCCGGTCGACGCGTCATCGGTGTGTCCCTGCCGTGCGGCCGGCCGGTAGCGGTTGCAGTAGTTCGGCGCACAGAGGTGCGATCCCCCCTTCACCACGCGCCGCGGATACCTCCCGCCGTCGTCGACCCTGTTCTGCTGGACCGGGTTACGTGGGATACAGCAGCTGCTCGCCGGTGCGACGTTCTTGTCCCCGGCGGCGTGGCTGGCGGTGTGATGATCGCAGGTCCACTCCCACACGTTGCCTGCCATGTCGAACAGGCCGTAGCCATTTGGACGGTATCGCCCGACCGGCGAGGTTCCCGCGTAACCATCGGTTTCCAGATTCTGCCAAGGGAATTGGCCCTGCCACACGTTGCCGCCGGGGCGCCCATGCGGTTCGTCGTGGTCGCCCCAGACATACCGGGCGCGGTCGAGACCTCCGCGTGCCGCGAACTCCCATTCCGCCTCCGTCGGAATCGCCTTGCCCGCCCACTCGGCATAGACGCACGCATCGAGGTAGGAGACATGGGTGACCGGATGGTGATTCCGCTCGCCCAGGTTGCTCCCCGGGCCTTCGGGATGGCGCCAGCTCGCGTGGGGCACATACGACCACCAGCGGCGGTAATCGTCGAGCGGCACCGGTCCGGACGGCGGCGTGAAGACCATCGATCCTGGCACGAGCAGTCCCGGATCGGCATCCGGGAAATCGGCAGGGTCGGGCTCGCATTCGGCAGTGGTGAGATGGCCGGTCGCCTTCACGAACCGGCGGAACTGGGCGACGGTGACCGGGTGGGTGTCCATCCAGAAACCGTCGACCGACACCTGATGGACCGGGCGCTCCTCCGGATAGAAATCCTCGGAGCCCATCCAGTAGGTGCCGCCCGGAACCCAGGTCATCCCCTTGCGCGCGGCGGGTGCCTGCGGCTGCGTCAACAACATGCGCCCATGCTGCCAAGGGAAATGCCCTTCGGCGTTTTACACAGTGTTACGCCACCTGGCTGCACCTCGAAACTCCAGGCAGCGGGGCCGGCGGCGGCGAAATCGGTCCCGTTACGCCACCGACGTCGGAGGCGTCACCTACTCTGTCCGCACCTCACCTTGTCAGTGAGCCCACCCCGGAAGGCATCCGGCGGCGCCCCAACCCAGCTGCGGGGTGACTTCAGACGGCCGGAGTAGCCCGCCGGATCAGCCCTTTGCACCAGCAGGCGTGGGGAAGCCACCCGCGTGCAACACCATCGCCGGGAGCCGGCGGTCGAAGACGTGCTCGAGCCACTCCCCGGCCTCCTTGAGCGATGATGCGTCGAGACCGTGGGAGATCCCGGAGCGATCCAGGGCGTAGACGAGGTCTTCGGTGGCGATGTTGCCGGTCGCGTTGGGTGCGAACGGGCATCCGCCGATGCCCCCGAGACTGGCGTCGAGGATGCTCACCCCGGACTCGACCGCGGCCAGTGCATTCGCGATGCCGCAGCTGCGGGTGTCGTGGAAGTGGGCCCGCAGCGGCAGGCCCTGCGGCACCAGATCGGCTGCGACGGCGAAGCGTTCGCGGACATCTTTCGGCACCGCCACTCCGATGGTGTCGGCCAAGGACAGTTCCGTGGGGGGTTCATCCAGCACGCGCTCGAGGATGGATCGGAGCCGCGTCACGGGTACCTCACCCTCGAAGGGGCAGCCGAACGCGACGGCGATGGTCAGGTTGGCCGTGATCCCGGCGGTTCGCGCGGTCCGTGCGATTCGCCGCCAGATCTCCACGCCGCCGTCGACATCGGTGCCCTGATTGCGCCCGCTGAACGTGTCCGTGCAGTGAACGACGGCATTGATCTCGGTGACCCCGGCCGCGATCGCCCGGTCCAGCCCGCGCTCGTTGAGCACCAGAGCGCTGTAGGTGATGCCGTCGTTCGTGGGCAGCAGGCCCACCAGGTCTTCGGCGTCGGCCATCGCAGGCACTTTTCTCGGATGGACGAAGCTCGTCACCTCGACGTTACGAGCACCGAATCGCACTGCGCGCTGCACCAATTCGAGCTTTTGACCGGTGGACAGCTCCACCTTTTCGTTCTGCAGTCCGTCCCGAGGCGCGACCTCGACGATGGTGACCTCATGAATGATCGGGTCTGCCACGCTCATGAGGTCACCTTACCGAAGGCACGGGCCCGCGCTCGCCGCCAGCTCACCCATCCCAGCGGGCGGATTCAGATTCGAAATCTCATCAACATCCGTTGAGCTTCGAGGATGCATAATTCACCCAGGAGGAGCGACATCCGCCCATCCACCAACCACGCGAGATGAGGCCAGACGCGTGCCACCGACCACAAAAGGCCGCCGGACCGAAGCGGCATTTCTCGACGCGGCGCGTCGGACCTTCGCCGAGAAGGGCTACCTCAACACCAAGATCTCGGACATCGCGCAGGCCGCCGGACGGTCGGCCGGTTCGTTCTACAACTACTACGACAACAAGGAGCAACTGCTCGAAGCGCTTCTCGACCAGTTCACAGCCGAAGTCGTCGAGGGTTCGCTGAGCAGCAAATCCCCCGATCCCGAGTCCGGTGTGCGCGCTGCTGTGTCCGCATACTGGACGACTTACAAGAAGTACCTGCCAGAGATGATCGGCCTGTTCCAGATGTCGATGCTCGACGACAGCTACCGTCGACGATGGCAAGAGAATCGGGCCTCGGGCATACGACAGATTGTGGTCGGCCTGCACAGCGCCGACCACGCGGGATATCGCATCGGCCTCCCGCTGGATGCTCTGGCATCGGCCCTCGTGTCCACGCTGGAATCGAATTGTTGGACGTGGCTGGCGGCCGGCGGGGATCGCGACGTGGCACGCCCCGATGACGACACGGCGATCGACGTACTCACCGCAATCTGGTATCGCACCGTGTACGGTACGCGGACCGCAAGCTGATCTGATCCACGGCGGCCATCTGCATTCACATCCCGCGAACGCATAGATTGACTCCTATGAAGGCAGTCGATTCGCCGGTGCCGCGGCAGGAAAAGCGACGTATCGGCTTCGTCGTGTTCGATGGCGTGAAGATGCTCGACTTCTCCGGACCGGCGGACGTCTTCGCGGAGGCCAACCAGTTCGGCGGTGATTACGAGGTCGTGGTCATGTCGCCGAGCGGCGGCGACGTGACCACCTCGATAGGTGTGCGTGTGAGCACCGAACGGGTCACGGACTCAGGGTATTTCGACACCGTCGTGGTCGCCGGCAGCGAGATGGCGCCACCACTGTTCGTCACGGCCGAACTGGTGGCGGCGGTGTCGGATCTGGCGTCGCGTAGCCGGCGGGTCGCATCGGTGTGCACCGGTTCGTTCGTGCTCGCCGAGGCGGGGCTGCTCGATGGTCGGTCGGCGACCACCCACTGGAAATTCACCGCCGACCTCGCCCATCGCTATCCCGGCATCCGGGTGGACCCGGATGCCATCTATGTGCGCGACGGATGCCTCTACACCTCGGCGGGTGTGGTCGCCGGCATCGATCTGAGTCTGGCGCTGGTGGAAGAGGATCACGACGCCGAGGTGGCGCGGCAGACCGCGCAGGGATTGCTCGTGTACATGCAACGCGGCGGTGGGCAGTCGCAGTTCTCATCGTCACTGTCCGGGCCGACACCGCGGACGAGTCTGGTGCGCAAGGTGACCGACCACATCCACGGCAACCTGCACATCGGGCACACGGTTGCGGGTCTCGCAGCACACGCGAACGTCAGTGCCCGTCAACTGACCCGGCTGTTCCGCGAGGAACTCGGCACCACGCCGGCGGGATACGTCGCCGACGCCCGGTTCGCGATGGCGCGGGACAGGTTGCACGCCGGATTCACGGTGACGGCCGCGGCGCACGCCGCCGGCTACGGCAGCTCCGAGGTGATGCGACGGGCATTCGTCGCGCGCATCGGCATCTCGCCGCGCAAATATCAGCAGCGGTTCTCCTCCACCCGAATGGTCGCCGTCTGACCGTCTCCCCACGGCATGTCGCAAATCGGGGTATTTGTGTCGCAGCCGGTGGGACCGTTCCCGACGATCCGGGCGCACACTGAACGTGCCGGTCATCCCCTCATCCCCCGCGAAGGAGCGCCCATGCCCACCATCACCACATCGGACGGTGTCGAAATCTTCTACAAGGACTGGGGCAGCGGCCAGCCGATCGTGTTCAGTCACGGCTGGCCACTGTCGTCCGATGACTGGGACACCCAGATGATGTTCTTCCTCCAGCACGGCTACCGCGTCGTGGCGCATGACCGCCGCGGTCACGGCCGTTCCACCCAGGTCGCCGACGGCCACGACATGGACCACTACGCCGACGATCTGGCGGCCGTTGTCACGCACCTGGATCTGTCTGACGCGATTCACGTCGGGCACTCGACCGGTGGCGGCGAGGTGGCCCACTATCTGGCCCGCCACGGCCAGGATCGTGCGGCCAAGGCGGTGCTGATCAGTTCGGTGCCGCCCATCATGGTCAAAACCGACGCCAACCCGGGCGGGATCCCCAAGGAGGCGTTCGACGACATCCAGGTGCAGGTGGCCACCCGGCGTGCCGACTTCTTCCGGACCTTCGCCGAGGGCCCGTTCTACGGTTACAACCGCGACGGCGCCGAGCCGTCCGAAGGGGTCATCGCCAACTGGTGGCGCCAGGGCATGATGGGCGGCGTCAAGGCCCACCACGACGGCGTGGTCGCCTTCTCGCAAACCGATTTCACCGACGACCTCACGAAGATCACCATCCCGGCACTGGTGCTGCACGGCGAGGACGACCAAGTGGTGCCGTATGAGAACACCGGCGTGCGCTCGGCCGAACTGCTGCCGAACAGCACGCTCAAGACCTACCCCGGATTCCCGCACGGGATGCCGACCACCGAGGCGGCGACGATCAACGCCGACATGCTGGAGTTCTTCCAGAGCTGATGTACGTCGGCTCCGCTCACGGTTCCCGTGGGCGGAGCCGATATCGCGTTACGCCTCAGCCCTTTTCGGCTGCCGATCGCGCGGCGAGTCCCTCGATGATGAGATCGAGTCCGACGTCGAACTCATCTCCGAACGAATACCCCGGTTGCAGCGCCCGTTCGAGGGTGAACTCCCGGAAGTAGGGCAAGGTCCCCTCCGGGAGTGCCTCCATCATCTGATGCCCGAGTTCGGCGAGGTCCTCCTCCCCGGTGAACGGCAATGCGATCTCCTGGATCAGGAACCCGTACAGGTGCGCATCGAGCAGTGCGAAGGCATGCCCGGCCAACATGATCGAGAACCCGGCTTCGCGCAGGCAGCCAAGGACGGCATCGTGGTGCTGCAGCGTCACGAAACCCGCATTGCGGCGCGAATCCATCAACCCCACCGCCCACGCGTGGCGTTTGAGCACCTCTCGTGCCGACCGTGACCGCCGACGCATCTCGTCGGCCCAATCGTTGCCGACGACAGGCTGGTGAAACTCGTCGAACACCGCGTCGACCATCGCGTCGAGCATCGCCTCCTTGTTCGCCACGTGGTGATAGAGCGACATGGCCTCGACGTCGAGCTTGCGTGCGACCGAACGCATCGTCACCGCACCCAAGCCGTCGGCGTCGGCGATCTCGATTCCCGCTGCCACGATGGCCGCACGACTGAGCATGGTCGCTCTGGGTGATCGGGGTTTTCCCGGCACGCGCTGCACTCCTGACTGATCTGATTCGAACCCTTGACTCTCTTACGCCGTAAGCCTACCGTGTAGGAGAACTCACTTACAACGTAAGGTTTGGAGAGACGATGAAAGCAATGACTCGGGTCGAGTACGGCAGCAGCGAATGCCTGCACCTGGGCGAGGTCGATCGGCCCGCACCCCGGCAGGGCGAGGTTCTGGTCCGGGTGCACGCTGCCGGCATCGACCGTGGCACCTGGCACCTGATGACCGGCACGCCCTACCTTGCTCGGCTCGTCCTCGGCATCCGACGGCCGCGCTCGGTGGTCCTCGGACGTGACCTGGCCGGCGTCGTCGCGGAGATCGGCCCCGGCGTCGACGGCTGGTCGGTGGGAGATGAGGTAATCGGCACGGCCAACGGGTCGATGGCCGAATTCGCGGTGGTACCGGTCAAGCGCCTGGCCCGCAAGCCCGCAGGTGTCACCTTCGAGGAGGCTGCCGTGCTGCCGGTGTCGGGACTCACCACCCTGCAGGCGGTGCGTGATGCAGGCCGGGTGAAGGCCGGCGACCGTGTGCTGGTGATCGGCGCGTCCGGCGGTGTCGGCTCGTACGCCGTGCAGATCGCCACGACGTTCGGCGCCGCCGTGGTCGCCGTGGCGAGTGGGCCGAAAGCCGACTGGGTGAGGTCGCTGGGTGCACAGCAGGTGATCGACTACACCCACAACGACATCGACGCCTCCGCCGGTCCGTTCGACGTCATCCTCGATATCGCCGGCAACCGGCGCGTGTCGGCACTGCGACAACTGCTGACGCCGCGCGGCACCCTCGTCATCGTCGGTGGCGAGGGCGGCGGAAACCTGACGGGTGGGATTCAGCGTCAGCTCGGCGCCATGCTGCTGTCGCTGTTCGTCAAGCACCGACTTGTCGGCGTCATCGCCAAGGAGAGCGCCGACGACATGGCCGAGCTGGCGTCCATGGTCGACGCCGGCACCCTACGTCCCACCCTGGATCGGACATTCGCACTGCCGGAGGCGGCCAAGGCGATGGACTACCTCACCGATGGGCATGTCCGCGGCAAGCTGTCGGTCTCGATCTGACCATCCCGCTCACCGGTCTTGCGCGCGTGTCCGGTTCCGATCATGGTGGACGCATGCCCATCGCCGTTCGGCCCGCGACCGTATTCGATGACATCGCCACCATGGTCGGGCCCAAGAAGCCGGATTCCAATGTCTGCTGGTGTCTGAGCTATCGGATTCCCAACAAGCTCAACCGCGAACTCGCGCGACACGAGCGCGGCGCCTACGTGAAGAAGCTCTGCCAGAGCGGGATTCCACTCGGCGTGCTCGCCTACGACGACGCCGATGAGGTGGTCGGTTGGGCGGCGGTCGCGCCTCGGTCGGACACGACGTTCGCCACCAATCGCAAGATCCCCCACGTCGACGACCTCGACGTGTGGTCGGTGTGGTGCATCCGTGTCCGGCCCGGACACCGCAAGCAGGGCATCTCGCACGCATTGTTGGCCGGGGCCGTCGAGTTCGCCCGGGACAACGGGGCACCGGCGATCGAAGGCTACCCGGTGGACAACCGCGGTGAGAAGGTGGATCTCACGATGGCATACGTTGGCACGCGAAAACTGTTCGAGGACGCCGGTTTCGAGTGGGCGGCCGACACCACGTCGGTACTCAACCGGTTTCCGCGCGTGCTGATGCGACTCGACCTGCGCTAGTCCACCAGCTCACCGAGTCCGCAGTCCGGCACGTGAATCCACCCTTCGCGCGCGGCCACCTCGTGGTCTGACGCCTCCGGCAGATGTGTGCGGCCCAACGCAGCGGCCCGCGCGATGAGCGCGGTGATGACGGCGTCGAACGCGTTGTCGTCGCGGGCGAGAAGATCGCGATGGTGGCCGAGGTCGAGCCACGGTGCAGCCTCACTCAGGCTGTCCCCGAGGGCCACCAACACCTCCCGGTGTCGGACGCCTTTGTAGCCGCGCGCGGTCAGCCCCCACTTCTTCAACGCGGCAGCGGGGTACGCTTCCACGGCCCGGCCATCAACACGGTCGGCGATCCCGAGGTCGGCCAGCAGGCCAGCGCAGCGGAACGCCACGTGCGCAATCTGATCCGCGGAGACGCTGAGCGGACGACCCCACTTCGACTCGACGACGATGTGGTCTGTGCGTCGGTATGCCAGCGGTCGCCGATGGTCGATGTCGTCCAGAGCGCGACCGGCGGCCAGCTCACCGCGGTGTTGTGCGACAACGAAATCCACGAAAGCATCCGGCCAACCGAACGGTGCGTCGATGCCGATCCGGTCAGCACCGGAGACGAGTTCCCGAATCCGGGCGTCGTCGGCCGGCACGGACAACTCGGTGACCGTCGCCGCGTCCGACGACCAGTCGATCACCGCGACCGCGGTCAGCTTCGGTGATGCCGCGAGATCGATACCGACAGTGCGCATGTGGCCGACCCTTCGTTGCCGTGATGGATACCCCGATCCCTGGGATTGAGGTACCCCGGGGATTCCTCACCGATCCCTGGGATTGAGGTACCCCGGGGGGTCCTCACCGATCCATGGGATCGAGGTACCCCGGGGGTCCTCACCGATCCCTGAGGAGGTCCGGAGCGCTAGCGGAGGACCGTCACGAAGGGCGGCCCTTCGTGACGCTCGCAAGCTCGCTCCTCAGGGACCGGGTGGAGAACCCTCGCGAGCTCGCTCCTCAGGGACCGGGTGGGGAACGCTCGCTACTCAGGGCCCGGATGGCCACCCCACAAGAACCGGGATGCGTTACCCCTCAGAACCTCCCGTCGAGGAACTCGGCGTAGGCGGGCAGATCGAGCTGGCCGTGTCCCGACAACCCGATCACCACCACCTCCTCCTTGTCAGAATCGGCGACATGCGCGGCGCACGCCGCGATGGCGTGGGTCGACTCCGGCGCGGGCACGATGCCCTGGGTCCGGGCGAACTGCACACCGGCCGAGAACGCGTCGTGCTGGGTGATCGCGACACCCTGGACGAGTCCGAGTTCGACGGTGTGGCTCAGCGCCGGGGCCATGCCGTGATAGCGCAGACCACCGGCGTGAATCGGGTCGGGCACGAAATCCATACCGAGCGTGTGCATCTTGAGCAGTGGGGTCAGGCCCGCGACGTCGCCGTGGTCGTAGCGGTACTCCCCCTGGGTGATGGACGGGCATGCCGCCGGCTCGGCCGCGACGATCCGCGGGTTCGCCCGGCCGTGAATCTTCTCCCGCAGGAAAGGGAACGACAGCCCGGCCAGATTGGAACCGCCGCCGGCACAACCGAACACCACATCGGCGCCGCCGGATTCGACGGCGTTGAGCTGGTCGACCGCTTCCTGCCCGATCACGCTCTGATGCAGCACAACGTGATTGAGCACGCTGCCCAACGCGTATCGGGTGTCGGGATCACCGGCAGCCACCTCGACCGCCTCACTGACGGCCATGCCCAGGCTTCCCGTGGTATTCGGGTCCTTGGCCAGCATCGCCCGTCCCGACTCCGTCAGATCCGACGGCGACGGGTGCAGCGTGCCGCCGTAGGTCCGGATCAGGTGGCCGCGGTACGGCTTCGAATCGTAGGAGGCGCGGACCTGCCACACCTCGACGTCGATGCCGAACTGCGCCCCGGCAAAGGCGAGCGCACTGCCCCATTGCCCGGCCCCGGTCTCCGTGGTCAGTTTCCGCACGCCGTCGACGCTGTTGTAGTAGGCCTGCGCGACCGCGGAGTTGGTCTTGTGACTGCCGACCGGGCTCACGCCCTCGTACTTGACGTAGATGCGGGCCTTGGTGTTCAGGGCCTCCTCGAATCGGCGCGCCCGGATCAGCGGCGACGGCCGCCACATGCGGTAGATCTCACGCACCGGTTCCGGGATCTCGATGTAGGGCTCGGTGGAGACCTCTTGGGCGATCAGGCCGGCCGGGAACAGCGCGACGAGGTCGTCGGGTCCCACGGGTTCCTTGGTGCCGGGGTGCAGGTGCGGCGGGATCGGCTCATCGAGCTCGGCCGCGAGGTTGTACCAGTGCGTGGGCACCCCGACGGTGACCAGATCCGGATTGGTGGCGTCCACGTTCAGCGTCATGGCAGACAGAATAGTTGGTGGCCACATCGGCCAATCGAGAAGCCGAGCCATTCTGCTGGTCGAGTAGCCCGCGAGGAACGAGCGAGCGTATCGAGACCGAGCGCCGTGATCTCGATACGGCGCCTCGCCCTTGGGGGGCTCGGTGCCTACTCGATCAACAGGAGGTGGCGGCGCGAGCCGAGCCGCTTATCGACGATCAACCGGCGGCGTCCACCACCCCCTACGACCTCCGCCGGGCCGCCGACTGCTCGTTCTGTTTCGCCTCGAGCGCCGCGATGACGGTCCGGGCATCGTGCGAACCGAGATGACGTTGCCCGTTCAAGAAGAACGTCGGCGTGCCGCGGGCTCCGCTCATCACGGCACTCTGTTCGTTCGCGGTGATCCGTACCGCGATCTCCTCGCTCTCCAGGTCCACGATGAAGCGGTTCATGTCCAGACCGAGTCGCTCGGCGTAGCCGAGTAGATGGTCGGACTCGAGTTCGGCCTGGTTCGCGAACAACAGATCGTGCATCTCCCAGAACTTCCCCTGTTCGCCTGCCGCTTCGGCCGCGGTCGCCGCGAGATAGGCGTGCGGGTGGTACTCGTAGATCGGCAGATGTCGCACCACGTACTTGATGTCGTCGCCGAAATGCGCGTGCACGTCGTTGAACATTCCGGTCGTGCGCGCACAGAACGGGCACTCGAAGTCCATGAACTCGACGACGGTCAGCGGGGCGTCGACGCGCCCCCGGATGTGGTCCGTCGCCGGGTCCACCGGCGGGTCCAGCGTCACCGGCAGGTCCGCCGACGTCTCGCCCCACTTCACGCGCGCGCGGGTGAAGATGAGCCATCCGAGGCTCGCCGCCAGCACCATCGCGACCAGCACGCCGACGGTCGCCTCCGCGGCCTCATCCCCCTCCGTGAAGGCGAGCCCGACGATGAGCAGCGACACCGTGAACCCGATGCCCGACAGCGCCGCACCGCCGAGCAGACTGCCCGGGCCCACCCCCTGCGGCAACCGCCCAAGCCCGGCGCGGATCGCCAGCCACGCCCCCACCGTGATACCGACGAACTTGCCGACCACGAGACCTACGGCAACACCCCAGGTGATGGTGGAGGTGAACGCGTCGGCCAACACCCCGCCGCCGAGTGCGATACCCGCATTGGCCAGGGCGAACGTCGGTACGACGAACAGCGAGACCGGCCCGCGCAACACGTCGTGGAGCCGCTGGTTGACCGAGATCGAGCGCGCCAGCCCGCGTCGTGCGGTCCGCGCGACGGTCGCCTGCGGCGACTGCCAGTAGTCCCGGAACAGGATCTTGGCGCTCTCGACGTGGCCGCGCTGGGTCGCCTGCGCGGGCACCAGCAGGCCCGCGACCATCCCGAACAGCGACGGGTGAACCCCGGATGCGAGCGTCGCCGCCCACCCGACCACGACGAGCGCCACGTACGGCGAGCTGCGCCACACCGTCGTCCGCGACAGCATCCACAGCCCGATGAGACTGGCGAGAGCGATCACCAGCGGCACGATGTCGAGTTCATCGGAGTAGACGATGCCGATGATGGCGACGGCGAGGAAGTCGTCGACGACCGACAGCGTCAGCAAGAACACGCGGAGCTGGTTGGACATCCGCGGACCGATGATCGCGAGCGCGCCCAGTAGGAACGCGGTGTCCGTCCCGACCACCACACCCCACCCACTTGCGGCGTCGCGGCCGGCGATCAGCAGGTAGATCATGGCGGGGACCACCACGCCGGTGAGCCCGGCCACCAACGGCACCCACGCGCGGCTGCGATCGTGCAACGTCCCGACCGCGAATTCCTGTCGCACCTCGAGGCCGATCACGAAGAAGAACAACACCATCAGGCCGTCGTTGATCCAGTGCTGCAGCGACATCTCGTAGCCGTGCTCGCCAAAGCTGACGCCCAACTCCGTGTGCCAGAACTCGCTGTAGGTGTCGCCCATCGTGGAGTTGGCCCAGATCAAGGCGACGAGGGTGATCAGGACGAGAAGCGCGGCGCTCCCGGTCTCGGTGCGAACCCAGTCACCGGCCCTCCGTGCGTACGCGACCATCGGCGATCTCCTTCCGCACGGACCACATTGCCCGACCCGAGTCGGCTCCGCTCGCTCATCAATGACAACGAGGCGGCAGTCCGCATTCCACGAGGGATCAGCCCGACAACCGATACTCCTGCCGCGGCCGTCCGGTACTCCCGTACTGCAGCGTCATTGTCAGCCGTCCCGACGACACGAGATGAGCCAGGTGTCGACGGGCCGTCGCAGCGGACACACCGACAGCAGCAGAGACCTGGTCGGCGAACAAGGGACCGTCCTCGGTCGAGAACAGTTCGAGGATGAGACGTTCGGTCTGCGACCCGACGTCGGGCCGATCCGATCCGCGTGTCCCGAACCGCAATGCCGAGAGCGCGGCGTCGACCGCGTGCTGATCGACGGTGTCAGCGGTCAGGACACGTCGGTACTGCGCATAGCCGGCGAGACGTCGCGCGAGCTCGGTGTCGTCGAAGGGTTTGATCAAGTAGGCGAGCGCACCCGCCCGCATCGCGGTGCGGACCGCTTGGGAATCGGTCTCGGCGCCGACGATGATTGCGTCGCAAGGTAACTCGGAGACCAGATCGATTCCGGAGCCGTCCGGGAGGTAGACGTCGAGAAGGGCCAGGTCGATCGCGCTGCCGTGGTTGACCATCGCGGCACGCGCGGCGGCTACGCTGCCGGCCCGGTCGACGACACGGAAGCCGCGAACGGCGTCGACGATGCCGGCGTGCAACGCGGCCACGCGGAAGTCGTCGTCGACGATGAGTACGCCCAGGTCATCGGTCATCGCTGTCGTTCTCCGTTCCGTCGTCCATCACGTCGGGGAGTCGGGCCACCAGCACGGCGCCGCCCGGGTCCGCGGCATCCCGACCGCCTGCGTCGGCCACCCAGATGTCGCCCCCGACCCGACGCGCGATCTGTCTCGACAATGCCAGACCCATTCCGCGCCCACCGGGGACACCCGGGTCGGCCTTGGTGGTGACGCCCTCGTCGAAGATCAGCGACGGGTCGTCGAACGAGATGCCCGGACCGGAGTCGGCCACCGTGATCAGCAGGTCGTCGCCGTCGGTGATCAGTTCGACCTCGACGATCCCGGCGCGCGTGCCGTCGGCGCAGGCGTCGATCGCGTTGTCGACCAGATTGCCCAGCACCGTGGTCACCACGACGGGATCGCGCAGCGCGCCCTGCACCCAGGTCTGGTCGCCCAGCCGCAGGGTGACCGCGCGTTCTCGCGCGTGAGCGGCCTTGGCGTCGAGAAACGCCTGCAGGTGCGGTTCGCCGACGTTGTCGAGCCCGGCGAGCTGGGCACCCCGCGCACCGGCCCCGGTGAGTTCGTCCAGGTAGGAGATCGCTTCGGTGGTGTTGCCCCGGCGCAGCAGCCCGGCCAGCACATGCATGCGATTGGCCGTCTCATGCCGATGGGCACGCAACGCGGTACTCATCGATCGGATGGAATCGACCTCCCGGGTGAGATGTTCGACGTCGGTGCGGTCCACCACCGACAGCACCATCCCGAGGTCGCGTCCATCGGCCTCGGCGGCGTGCGAGCTGACGAGCACCACGCGGTCACCGACGGTCGCCGCGATCGGTTCGGCGGTCGGGGTGTCGAGGACCCCGCGTACCCGCGGTGTCAGTCCCAGCTCGTCGATCGGGGCGCCCACCGGGTCGGTGAGGTCGAGCAGGCGCAGCGCGGTGTCGTTGGCGACGCGGACGATCCCGGTGGCATCGACGGCGAGCACTCCGTCGGCCATCGAGTGCAGCACGGCACCCTGTTCGCGGACCAGTTCGAGCAGTTCGTCGGGCTCGAGGCCGAGAGTCAGCCGGCGCCAGCGCCGCGCGAGCAGAACCGAGCCGACCGCCCCCACCGCCAGCGCCCCCAGCGCGATGAGAATCGTGGTGATGATGTCGCGTCGCGTGTCGGTGGCCAGACGTGTCGTCGATACCCCGACGCTGACGAACCCGATGACCCGTCCGCCGTCGAACACGGGAACCTTCGCACGGACCGACTCGCCGAGCGTCCCCCGGTCGGTGCTCACGTCCTCGCTCCCCGCCAGCGCGTTCGACGGATCGGTGGAGACCCGTTTGCCCAGTTCGGCGGGTTCCGGGTGTGCCAGACGCAACCCCTGGTCGTTGCCGATGACGACGAACAGCGCACCCGTGCGCCGCTGGACCGCGAGCGCCTCGGCCTGCAGCGGCCCGGCCGCCAGTGCTGCCGGGTCGAGGACGGCTCCCTGATGTGTGGCGACCTCGGCTTGGACCTCGGAGTCGGCGGCGACGGATTGCGCGATGGCGAGTGCCCGCTGCGCGTATTCGTCGCGGACCCGGTCGTCGGAGCCCGAGATCACCAGCCCGAAACCGACGGCAAGGCTGACCGCGATGACGGCGAGTTGCAGGAGCAGTACCTGCGTTCGCAATCGCATTCGGTCAGCCTAGGCCGGGGTATCGCGGGTCAGAACGGGATCGCACCCACCAGGCCGCCGACGAGGAGCATCGTCAGCGACACCACCGCGGCCCGCCACAACACCTTCTTGTGGTGATCACCGAGCGAGACACCCGCGAGTGCGACCAGCAGCAGGATGGCGGGGACCAGCGGGCTCTGCATGTGCACCGTCTGCCCCGTGATGGATGCCCGAGCCATTTCGCTGGGATCGATGCCGTAGCGGGTGGCCGTCTCCGACAGCACCGGCAGCACCCCGTAGTAGAAGGCGTCGTTGCTCATCAGGAAGGTCAGCGGCAGCGAGAGGATGCCGATCACGATGGCCATGTGCGGGCCCATCCAGTCCGGGATGCCGTCGGCGAGCCAGTGGGCGATGGCGTCGACCATCCCGGTGCCGGTGAACACGCCGGTGAGCACGGCCGCCGCGAGCACCATCGCCACCACCGACACGATGCTCGACGAATGCCGGGTGATCGCTTCCTGCTGGTCCTTCACGTGCGGGAAGTTGACGGCCAGCGCGATGGCGGCGGCGATCATGAACAGGACCGGGATGGCGACGATGTCGAGGCCGAGAACGGCGAGCAGTCCGATGGTCAGTCCGGCGTTGACCCAGAACAGCTTGGGACGCAGGGATGCGCGATTGGGGTCCAGGACTCCGGTGAAGCTCGTCTCGCCGTCGTCGTCGCTGGCGTCGGGGTCGTACTGCCCGACGGGGATGTCGCGGGTGGGCACGTCGTCGCCGGTCGAGCCGGTGCCGGCGGAACCGGATGCTGCCGAACCGCTGCCGCGGCCCGAGCGTCCGAAACGTCGCGACTTCGGCGCGACGTCGGTGCCCGAGCCGCCACCCGCGGCGACCAGCACCTCTTCACGCGGCATGAGCAGCGAGTCCTTGATCTCGATACGACCGATGCGGCGACGTTCCATCACGCCGAGGTGCAGGGCGAACAGGAAGACGACGATCAACGCGACAGCCAGCGCCGGAACCATCGGCAGGAACACGTCATTGGTGTCGATCTTGAGGGCGCTCGCCGCGCGGGCGGTCGGGCCGCCCCACGGCAGGATGTTCATCGTGCCGTTCGCCAGGCCGGCGACCACCGTCAACACGACCGGGCTCACCCCGAGCTTGAGATAGAGCGGCAGCAATGCTGCGGTGGTGATGATGAAGGTAGTCGACCCGTCACCGTCGAGGGACACGATCATCGTCAGCACAGCGGTGCCGACGACCAGTCGCGCCGGATCGTTGCGGACCATCCGCACCACGAACCGGACGATCGGGTCGAACAGTCCGACGTCGATCATGATGCCGAAGAAGATGATCGCGAAGAACAGCATCGCCGCCGTCGGGGCGAGTTCTTTGATGCCGTCCTTGATCATGTCGCTGATGTCGAGGCCGGCCCCGGCGAACAGGCCGAACGCGACCGGCACCAGGATCAGCGCGACGACCGGCGTCGCGCGTTTGGTGATGATCAGGAACATGAAGGTGGCCACCATACCGAGGCCGAGTGCTACCAACATCGTTGTTCTCTTTCTGCTCTGGGAACGGTCGCGATGTCGCCGGGCTGGGAGTCGCGGCCGTTACAAGAGCACTCTGCGGGTAACCCACGTCACAGTCACGCTTGCGCTCATTAGTCGTCTTTTGCGCGTTTTGCGCACGCTGTCCGCTGGGTCGAGTAGCCGCGAACCATGCCCCGCTGGTCGAGTAGCCGCGAACGTAGTGAGTGGCGTATCGAGACCCGCTGCATCGCAAGCGGTCTCGATACGGTGCTCGCCTAGCGGCTCGCCCCTACTCGACCGGCGGGTGGGCCCCCGCTGATCGAGCCACTCCCCCCGCTGATCGAGTAGCGGGCGAGCGGCAGCGAGCACGCGTATCGAGATCCCGCAACCACCAAGAGATCGCACACACTCAGTCCGGAAGCATCGGCGCGTCGTCCCCGTGATGACGTCCGACGAGCACCGCCCGCGTGACCGCGTCGCGACCGAAACGATTGCGCAACTGGTCCATCGCGATGTCGAGTTCAGCGCCGTGGTCCTCGGCGAACGGCAGGGTGAGCTGGACGCTGTCGTGGTCGTCGAGGTTGGTCAGCGACAAGCCGATCAGCGTGCAGCCGCGATCCCGGATCAGCGGCATCGCCTCGTCGAGCAGTCCGCGCGCGACGGCCATGACGATGTCGGTGCGATCGGTCGACTCGAGGAACGACCGCGACCGCGTGGCCCGCCCGAAGTCGTCGAACCGGAGTCGCAGAACGACTGTGCGACAGACACGTTCGGCACCCCGCAGCCGCTTGCCGAGACGTTCGACGATGGCGACGAGCGTGGCCTCGAGGTCGGCCTCGTTCTTCGGCCGCCGACCGAGCGCCCGCTGTGATCCGATCGACCGTCGCCGACGTCCCGTCTCGACGCGGCGCGGGTCGCGGGCCATCGACAACGCATACAGATGACGCCCGGAACCCGACCCGAGCAGCGAGCTCAGACCACGTTCGCCGAACGAGGCGAGGTCGCCGACGGTGCTGATTCCCGCATCGGCGAGTTTCGCCTCGGTGACCGCCCCGACACCCCACAGCCTGCGCACCGGCAGTGGATGCAGGAAGTCCAACTCGGTGCCCGGGGCGACCTCGAGCAGACCGTCGGGCTTGCCGACCGCGCTGGCCACCTTCGCGAGGAATTTGGTGCGCGCGATGCCGACCGTGATCGGCAGTCCGACCTCGGTGGCCACCCGCCGGCGCAGCGTGGCCGCGATCTCGACGGGCGACCCGCTGATCCGTCTCAGACCGCCGACGTCGAGAAACGCCTCGTCGACCGAGATGCCCTCGACGACGGGCGTGATGTCGTGGAAGATCTCGAAGACCGCGCGGCTCGCATCCATGTAGGCGTCGAACCTCGGGCGGACCTCGACCGCTCGTGGACACAGCGCCCGCGCCTCGCGGCCGGGCATGGGCGTGCGTACGCCGAAGGCCTTCGCCTCGTAGCTGGCCGCGAGCACGATGCCACCACCCACGATGACCGGCCGCCCGCGCAGCTCCGGGTTGTCCCGCTGCTCCACCGACGCATAGAAGGAGTCCAGGTCGGCATGCAGGATCGTGGCCTCCGACCTCTCCTTACGCTCGATGCGCATAGAACATATGTTCGCACAGTGGTCTGACAGGTTACGGTCGAAGCCATGAGCGAGCACAGTCACGGCGCCGGGAGCGAAGCGAGCGGGCCGCACGACCACGGCGCCGGGAGCGGAGCGAGCGGGCCGCACGACCACGGCGCCGGGAGCGAAGCGAGCGGGCCGCACGACCACGGCGCCGGGAGCGGAGCGAGCGGGCCGCACGACCACGGCGCCGGGAGCGAAGCGAGCGGGCCGCACAGTCACGGCGCCGGGAGCGGCGACATGGACGGCGCGGCCGAATGGGACGAGCGGTACAGCAGCGCGGATCGACTCTGGACGGCCGACGTCAACCCGGCACTTGTCGCCGAGATCGCCGACGTCCCGCCCGGAACGGCACTCGACGTCGGGTCCGGGGAGGGCGCCGATGCCCGCTGGCTCGCCGATCAGGGCTGGCAGGTCACTGCTGTCGACATCTCCCAGGTGGCCATCGACGGGGCCCGGGAGATCGACACCCGGGACTCCATCGTGTGGCTCCGCGCCGACCTCACCGTCGATGATGTCCCCGGCCGCGACTTCGGGCTGGTGGCGCTGCACTACTTCCCCATCGCACGGTCGGACGAGGCCACGATGACCCGCATCATCGACGCCGTCGGACCGGGCGGACGCCTGCTGATGGTGTCGCACGAGGCGGAAGGCGTTCGCGCGCACGGCCGCAACCCGGACGACTACTTCCAGCCCGCCGACGTCGCGGACATGGTCGGCGATGGTTGGACGGTGATCACGAACGAAACCCGTGAGCGCGGTGTGGCGGCGGGTGGTGGCGTCCACACCCACGACGTCGTGCTGCACCTGCAGCGCGCCTGATCCCGCAGGTCAGTCGACAAGTTCCTGCGTTCCGAGCACCACGGCCAGCGACAGTCGATCGGCGTCCTCGGTGCCCGGTTCGGCGGTGTAGATCATGATGCGCAGATCGTCGGCGGCGACGATCATCGTGTCGCAATCGAGCGTGATGTGCCCGACCGCCGGATGGTCGATGGTCTTGTGTCGTCCGGTGTCCCCGCGGGGGAGATTGACGTCACCGGAGTCCCAGAGTTCGACGAACCGTGGGCTGTGCGCGGCCAGCGTGTCGATGAGTTGCCGTAGCCGCTGGTCGGCGGGATACCGGGTGGCGGTCAGCCGTAGGTCCGCGACCAGCCCACGCTGGAAGTCGGCCTTCTCTTCCGGCGTGTGCACGGTCCGGGTGCCGGGACCGACGAGATTGCGCCACACACTGTTGCGCTCGACTCCCCGCCAGGTAGTGGTCGGGCCCATCAGGGCGTCATACGGCGCGTTGGCGCTGATCAGCGTCCAGGTGGCGTCGTAGACGGCGACCGGCGTGTGGTCCAGCCGGTCCAGCAGACGCGCGACACTGGGCGTGATCCGCATCGACACCACATCTCGGCCCGGCGTCACGTGGCCGGCCAGCCGGAAGAGGAGGTCGCGCTCCGCATCGTCGACGCGGAGCGCCCGGGCGAGTGCCTCCACGACCTGCGCCGACGGCGAGGTGGCCCGGCCCTGCTCCAGGCGGGTCAGGTAGTCGACCGAGATCCCGGCGAGTCCGGCCAGTTCTTCACGCCGCAGTCCCGTCGCCCGTCGACGAGCGCCCACCGGCACGCCGACCGACGACGGTGTCACTCTGTCGCGCAGCCGACGGACGAGGCGTCCGAATTCCGACGATTCCACCCCTCGAGTGTGCGCCGGGCGGCCGGTGTTGTCCTGGCCCTGACAGTCCCAGGACAACCAGACGACTACCCCACGGCTGGTCCGCGGCCGACTCTGGAATCATGCCAACACAACCGAGAACAGACAATCTCAACTCCATCAGCTCAGGAACCGTCGTCATCACCGGGCCCACGAGCGGCCTGGGCCGGGCGACGACTCTGTCGATCGTCAATCGGCCGGCGGGCGCCCGCCCAGACCTGATCCTGATCGGCCGGGACGGACCACGACTGGTCGAGGTCGCCGACGTCGCGCGCGCGTCGGGCGCGACGGTCCACGCCATCGGCTGCGATCTCGCCCGGCTGTCCGACGTGCGCGACGCGGCGCAACAGGTGAAGGATCTCGTCGCGGCCGGCGCGGTCCGGCCGCTGCGCGGCCTCGTCGCCAACGCCGGGGTCTCCCCCGTCGACGCGACGTCGGCTTCCGAGGACGGTTTCGAGCTCACCTTCGCGGTCAATCACCTCGCGCACGCGCAGCTGATCGACGACCTCGTCGACACCTTCTCGACGCCGGCCCGGATCGTGCTGCTCGGCTCCAACACCTATCACCAGAACTGGGTCCGCCGAATCCTGCATGTCCCACCGGCCCGGTGGCGTGATCCACTCGAACTGGCCCGACCGGCTACGACAGCGACCCCGTCGTCGGGCGGCATCGCCTACTCGGACTCCAAACTCGCCATCCTCTACTACGCGCACGAACTACAGCGGCAGGTATCTCCCGGCATCAATGTCTCGGTGTTCGAGCCCGGATTCATGCCGGGCACCGGCCTGTCCCGCCAGCACGGCGAAAGTCTGCAGCGGATAGGACAACTCGTGGAACGCATCCCCGGCATCTCCACGCCTGCGCGTTCCGGACCGGCGCTGGCCTCGGTGGTTCTCGATGATCGATGGGCGCACCTCGCCGACGGGGCATTCGTCGTCAAACACACCGAACGCGACGTCAAACCCGTTGCAGTCGACCCGGTACGCGAGGCGCGTTTGTGGAAGGCAACACGCGAATTGTTGGAAGCCGCCCGCCAGGATGACTCCCAGCCACTCCCCGACTGAGCGACCTAGACCCCGTACCGCTTGTCCAGCAACCTGATTCGACCGCCGACGACGGCACGGTCAGGATCTCCGGGCGCAAGCCGGTGTTCGAGGCGCCGCCACGCGACCAGGTCGTCGCGACCATGCACGGACGACGTCCATTTCCGCAACGCCCCGACCTCACCCGCCGAGATCACCCGGGAGCGAACGTCTTCGCGGATCTCCTCGAACATCTCGGTGACGCCGGGCGCCGACGACTCGGCCAGCAACCCGCCACGACCCAGGAGCTCGATCACCGCTGCCAGGTCCTCGCCACGCGCCACCCGATCGCGGATCTCGGACACGTCGGACACCAGATCGACGGTCAACCGGTAGGGCCGGGAGGCCACCACATCATTGCCCAGATCCCTACGGAGCCTGGATATCTCGGCACGAACAGTGACCGGGTCGATGCCGTCCTCGGCGAGCATCAGGGCAAGCTGTTCGGTGTTGAGACCCTCCGGATAAGCCTGCAACAGCAGGAGGATCTCCGCATGCCGTCGTGACATCGTCCGTTCGCCCAGGGCGTCACCGTCGCGCCGCCACCGATACGTGCTGCCACCCAGTACCGTCAGGCGAGCACCACCCGGCGCGGTGAAGGTGGCGGGATCGGCGAGATCGACGGCCTTGGATTGCAGTTCACGCTCCACCGCGGCCACCACCGACCGAACCGCCGCCAGCGCGAACGGTGCCGCCACCTCGCGGCCGCCGGTGACATCGATGACGCCGATGACGTGACCGGTCATCGGGTCGTGCACGGGTGCGGCCGCGCAGCTCCACTGCTGCACCGGGCCGGCGAAATGTTCGGGTCCGACGACCTGCACGCCGCGGTCGACGGCGAGCGCGAGGCCGGGCGCGTTCGTGCCGACCAATTCCTCGCTCCACATCGAGCCCTCGACGAAATTGATGTGCGCCGCCTTGTCCCGCGCATCGGTGGCACCCTCGACCCACAGCAGGCGGCCCACCTGGTCGGTCAGCGCGACGACGACGCCGGTGTCGGCGATATCGTCGAGCATGAGGGACTGCACCAGCGGCCGTACGGCGGTGATCGGATGCGCATCGCGGTACGCGGCGAACTCGACCGCGGTCATCGTCGCCGCGCTGTTCTCGGGCACGGCGTCTCCTGGATCGACGCCCTTGCTGACCGAGCGGGCCCAGGATTCCCGCACGACCGATCGAACCGAGTCGTCGGACGGTGTGATGCCCGAGAGAAAGTCCTCGTAGGCCCGACGGACACGGGACGCCGAGGCAGAATCGGTCATACGTCCTCCGTCGTTCGGGCAGCGTTCGCCAAGTGCGCGCACCTCACCGTGATGCGAATAACAGCACTTGTTCATGCCATGTTAGCGCGCCCCGTCTCGACTGATCGTGCGTGACCGGCCGCGAATGGCCCCAGAACCCGGCCTGACCACCACAGATCGTCTACGCTTCGCTCGTGAAGCGCGCGCTGTGGTCGATCGCGGTTCTCGTGCTGACCATCATCGGTCTGCTCCTGCCCGTGTCGTTGTTCCCAGGGTCGACCGACACCGTGGGCGCCGATCCGGTGACCATCACCGACTATCGGGCGACCTACGACGTGTCCGCTCAAGGCCACATGACGGCCACCGAGGTGATCACCGCCGATTTCCCGGCCGGACGGCACGGCATCTTCCGCTTCTGGGATGTCACCGACGCCACCGACTCCTCGGTCCGCTACCTCCCCGACGACGTCCAGGTCAGCCTCGACGACGGCGGCGTGCCGGTCGACATGAGCTGGCAGAAGGGCAAACGATTCCGGGTCGCGAAGATCGGCGACCCCGACACCTTTCTGTCGGCGGGCCAACACGTCTACCGCATCAGCTACGTCATCGACGGCGTGCTCGCGCCGGCGGCCGGCACCCCCGACGGGCAGAACTCCTCGTCGAGCTGGAGCGGTGCGGCATCGTCGAGATTCAGTTGGCGCGTCGTCGCCGACGGGTGGCAGATGACGATCCTGAAGAGTTCGACGACGGTCAACCTGCCCGCCGACCCGGTCTCGACATCGTGCTCCACCGGCGACGGAACTCCCTGCCAGATCACCTCCAATGGACAGAACTCCCGCACCATCACGACGGGCCTACTCGAACCGTCCACCGGCGTCGCGATCCGCGCCGATCTACCCATCGCGGCACCCGACCGCACCACACTGCCGTGGGCTCCGGCGTTGGATCCCCTTCTCGGCCGCTCGGTCCCGGCGGCGATCGTGTTGATCATCCTCTCCGCCGTCACCTTCAGCCTCGGATTGCTCTGGGCGCTACGCTCCCGCGAGGAGATCCCACTGCTCCCCGTCATGTACGAGCCGCCGGCCGACCCGGCAGACATCACGGCGCGCCTCGGTCCGGTGCAGACCTACTACGTGACCCGTGAGGCAATGCCGTCGAAGGCCCTCGCCGCGACGCTGCTGCACATGGCGGACTCCGGCCTGGTCACCCTCGCGCGGCACGGTGAGGACTGGACGATCTCCTCACAGGTGTCCGGCGACGACTGGGCCCGCACCGATCCGGTGACCGACGCCCTGGCGACCGCGCTCGGCATACGAGGCACCAATCGGTCGTTCGAGGCCGACGGCTCGGTCAGCGCCGGCAAGAAGCTCAAGTCCGCGCAGGACGAGATCACTGCCGCGGCCAAGGCGTGGGCACAATCGTCGGGTGCCGTGACCCGTAGTGGTTTCGAACAGGTCGGACGGCTCGCGGTGCTGCTGGCGTTCGTCGTCGCGGCGGTCCTGTTCATCACGCGGTGGCTGCCGTTCTCCCTGTGCGTCCTGCCGATCGCGGCGTTCGCGATCGGCGGCGCAGGCCTGTTCACCACCGGCGTGGGTACCCGCCGGACGCTCCTGGGTCGCGACATCTGGTCACGTGCGGGGGGATTCGAACGGTTGCTGTCGACGACATCGAACGAGCAGCGTCTCGACTTCAGCGCGCGGCAGGACCTCTACACCAGCTACATCCCGTACGCCGTTGCTTTCGGGTGTGCCGACAAGTGGGCCGAGAAGTACCGCACCGCAATGGGTACCGAACCGCCCACGCCGATCTGGTTCGTCGGTGCCGGCGGCTACGGCTCCGGGTCGCCGGGCCTGTTCGGCGCCGGTGGCATCGACAGCTTCGAGTCCAGCCTCTCCTCGTCGTTGTCCGCGTACTCCGCGAGCCAGCGATCATCGTCCTCCGGCGGCGGCGGTGGCGGCGGATTCAGCGGCGGCGGCGGGGGCGGAGGCGGCTCGTGGTGACCGACCGAGCTGCGATGCACCTGCCAATTATTCCTCCGATGACCGAAACCTGCAGAAAGGCACCCACCCCATGGCCCTGATCATCCTCATCATCGTCGTGGTGCTCATCATCGCGGTGATCGGCTTCGGTGTGATCGGATTCAACAAGCTCCGTCGCGCCGACATCACCGCCCAGGAAGCGCTCGGCGGTATCGACGTCCAGCTGACCCGTCGGGCCGATCTCATCCCGAACCTGGTGAACACCGTCAAGGGTTACGCCACCCACGAACGAGAGGTGTTCGAGGAGGTGACCGCGGCCCGCGCGGGGCTACGACAGGCCGCGCAGGGCGGCTCGGTGCAGGATCGATCGGCCGCCGACGCCCGGCTCGACGGCGCATTGGGCCGGCTGTTCGCCGTTGCCGAGAACTACCCGGATCTCAAGGCGTCGACGAACTTCACCCAACTCCAGAACGAACTGTCCGACACCGAGAACAAGCTCTCGTTCGCCCGGCAGTACTACAACGATGCGGTCGCCCGGCTCAACAATCTGGTGCACACGATTCCGTGGATGTTCTTCAGCGCGTGGGCCGGTGTGAAGGCCCGCGAGTTCTACCGCGCACCCGAGGGACATCAGGAGCCGCCGCAGGTGCAGTTCTGACCTGGGACGGTCCGGTTCGACGTCTCAGTCGAAGCGCGCGGCGAAACTTCCCGGGGTCATCCCCGTCACGGTGCGGAAGTCCCGCACCAGGTGCGCCTCGTCGGCGTAGCCGAGTTCGGCGGCGATCGTCGCGAGGGTGCTGCCGGACTCGCGCAGACGCTCGGCCGCCTCGTGCAGACGGCGCCGCTGGATGAGCCACTTGGGCGTCAGGCCCAGACGCCGTCGGGTGAGCCGCTGCAGGCTGCGTTCGGTGACGTGGAAACGGTCGCAGATCTGCGGCACCGAGGTGACCGACGAGTCCGACTCGACGTACTCGACGATCGCGTTGATCTGCAGACCGTCGTCGTCGACCGGCAGGTGATCGCGTAGCCATGCCTCGACCAGGTCGGTCGCCTCGTGCTGACGTGTCGTGTCCTGCGGGTCGGGCATCATCGTGGCCCGCACGCGGGAGGTGAGCGTCGCGCCGGCCGGTCCGGTGACCTGTGCCAGGTCGGCGAATCGGTCGGTCCAGTCGGCCACCGCCGTTCCGGTGAGAAGGCCACCCGCGGCGGGCGCCAACATGGTGCCGATGGCCCAGCCCGACCCGGTCAGCTCGGTCTCCGACAGCCCGGTGTTCACGCCGTAGAACCGCGAATACTCGGCGGTGATCACCACGAGGCAGACCGGATACTGCAGGACCCGCTGAGGTGCCACCCGACCGGGCGGCACCGACCAGATGGGCACCCAGAAACGCCTGATCAGATCGGTGAGGTCGGGCGACGGCGCCCAGCGGCCGATGGTGAACGACGTATCGGCCGGGTCGACGAGATGGGCGCGTTCCACGTCGTCGGCGCGCGTACCCGCCTGATCCCCGGATCTGTCGGATTTCATCAATCCCCGTCTCGGTCGGTCTCGATAGGTTTCCATCATGACTGCTACTTCTGACACCGATCTCGCGACCCGCTACCGCGCTCTCGCCGACGGCTTCGCGGCGGTTGTCGACGTCGTTCCGGCCGACGCCTGGGCGGCCCCGTCCCCGTGCGACGGGTGGACCGCCCGAGACGTCGTCGGCCACGTCCTCGGCACCCAACGGGAATTCTTCGCCCGCCACGACATCGATCTCGGCGACGAACCCGACCTCGACGACCCGGCCGCCGCGTGGCGCAGCCACAGCACTCGCGTGGCGCAGCTCCTGGCCGACCCCGCCGTCGGCGACAAATCTTTCGACGGTCACTTCGGACCGACCACGATCGGCGAAACCCTCATGCGCTTCTACGGTTTCGACATGATCGCGCACCGCTGGGACGTGGCCACCGCGGCGGGCGACGAGGTGCGGTTCACCGACGACGAGCTCGACGTGATGGAAACGGCCGCAGACGGTTTCGGGCCGACCCTCTACGCCGACGGCGTCTGCAAGGACGGCGTCACGGCGCCCGCCGACGCCGACCGCCAGACCCGGTTGCTCGCGCGGCTGGGACGTCGCCCCCTCACCGCAGACCGTCCCTGAAAACCGCCCGACAGCCGGGCATCGTCGGCGCATCGCCGACAGCGCGCCCCAGCAGGGTTGTTTTCAGCGTGCCCTATGGGTTGTTTTCAGCGTGCCGCTACGGAATCCACCCGTTGCGCCGCGGGTACCGGGCGCGCAGGAAGCTGTACAGGTAGGTACTGACCAGCAGCACCACACCGGCGATGACCGTCGGCCAGAGGAAGTCGTTGTTCAACGAGTCGCGCACGGCGATGATCACCCAACCGATGGCGAGCAGCACCAGGGCGATGGTCGCGAGCAACCGCACGACCAGCACCAGGGTGGTCAGCACCGCCCACACGGCTTCGCGTCCCCGATCCGACATGGCGTCAGGGTAACCACGATCGCCCGCGCGTCGCAGTGACACGTCGCAGTGCGACACGGATCCTCGACGCGCGCCCTGCGGGTGGCGGACAATGGACGACATGAAAACGGTCCTCAACGTGATCTGGCTACTGCTGTGCGGAGTGTGGCTGGCCATCGGCTATGCGGTCGCGGGCATCATCTGCTGCATCCTGATCATCACCATTCCGTTCGGCATCGCGTCCTTCCGCATGGCCAACTATGCGCTGTGGCCGTTCGGCCGGACCGTTGTCCGCAAACCGACCGCCGGGGCGATGTCGCTCATCGGCAACATCATCTGGCTGGTCCTCGCCGGGATCTGGCTGGCGATCGGGCACATCGTGACCGGCATCGCCATGTGCATCACCATCATCGGTATCCCGCTGGGTATCGCCAGCTTCAAGATGGTGCCGGTGTCCCTGCTGCCGCTCGGCGCGCAGATCGTCTCCACCGACGAATACATGCCCGGCGGACCGGCCCCCGCGCCGCGCATGTGATCGACCCGGTGTGACGCAAACCGCCTGACCAGACCCATCCGATCGGGTTCCGGTTCCGAACACCGGACATGAGCGATTCCTCGTCCCGGTCGGTGGCGGTCATCGGCAGCGGTGTCTCCGGCCTGACCGCCGCACACCTGCTCGCCGACCACTACCGGGTGACCCTGTTCGAGGCGGACGACCGCCTCGGCGGTCACGCCCACACCCACGACGTCACCATGCCCGACGGTCAGGTCCTGTCGGTCGACACCGGTTTCATCGTCCACAACGACCGCACCTACCCGACACTCCTGCGGATCTTCGACGAACTCGGCGTGGACACCCAGGACACCGACATGTCGATGTCGATCCGATCGGAGATCACCGGACTCGAGTACGCGGGCGCGCGCGGACTGAGCGGACTGTTCCCGACCGCCCGCACCCTCACCCGTGGCCGTTACCTGCGGATGCTCGCCGAGGTCGCCCGGTTCCATCGGGCGGCGCGGCGCCTGCTCGACGACCCGGATTCCGACGAGCCACTGGCCGAATTCGTCGCCCGCGAGGGCTTCTCCACCTACTTCGTCGACAACTTCCTGCTGCCGCTCGTCGCGGCCGTGTGGTCGTGCGACGACGAGGTCGCCGCCGAGTATCCGGCCCGCTACCTGTTCACCTTCCTCGACCACCACGGCATGCTGTCGGTGTTCGGCTCACCCACCTGGCGGACGGTGGTCGGCGGCTCGGCACGCTACGTGGAGAAGATCGCCGACGGCGTGGTCCGGTCCGGCGGCGCGGTGCATCGCAGTGCGCCGGTTCGGTCGATCTCCGAGCGCCGCGACGGTCACGGTGTCGAGATCGTCGCCGACGGCGTCGGCACCGCACACTTCGACGCCGTCGTGGTGGCCACACATCCCCATCAGGCGTTGGCCATGCTCGACGCTCCCACGCCGGCGCAGCACCGCGCGCTCTCCGCCATTCCGTACTGCACCAAACAGGCTGTGCTGCACACAGATACCTCGTTGCTGCCGCGTGCTCGCCGTGCCTGGGCATCGTGGAACTACCAGATCCGCGACGACGGACCCCGCGATCACCACCCCGCGAACGGGTCCGGCGTGCTGGACGGGTCCGGCGTCGCGGTCACCTACGACATGACCCGGCTGATGCGGCTACCCACCACTCAACCGCGGATGCTGGTGACCCTCGGACGCACCGACCTCGTCGACGCATCGTCGGTCATCGCCGAGATGACCTATGAGCATCCCGTCTATACCACCGAATCGGTTGCCGCCCAGGCTCTCCTACCCGACGCGGAGACCGATGCCATCCGCTTCGCGGGCGCCTACCATGGGTGGGGGTTCCACGAGGACGGTGCGTTGTCCGGTGCCCGCGCCGCCGCACGTCTCGGAGCACCCTGGCAGACACCCGCAACCCAGGTGACGGCATGACCTACACGACGCAACGGGCCAGCGCGCGGGCGCCGATCGACGACCCGGCGCCGGCCACGGCCACGCACTACCCCACACCCGCAGTGGTCGCGACCCGGATCTCGCACGTCCGTACCACACCGGTCCGTCACTCGTTCGTGTATCGCAGCGCATCGTGGCTGGTCGACATCGACGACCTGCCCACACCCCCGATGCCGTTGCGTCCCTTCGCCCGCTTCGATGCGGCCGACCATTTCCCGAGCCCCGCCGAGACCGGGCAGAGCCTGCGTGATCGCCTGACCACTCACCTGACGTCCGCCGGCGGGACGGTGCCGGACGGCCGCATCATCGCGCTGCTCTCCCCCCGGGTCGCCGGCTACGTGTTCAACCCGTTGAGCGTGTTCTGGTGCCACCACCGCGACGGGACGCTCGCCTGCGTCATCGCCGAGGTGCACAACACCTATGGCCAGCGCCACACCTATGTCGTCCACCCCGACCAGCACGGACAGGCCCAGGTGGACAAGGAGTTCTACGTCTCGCCGTTCAACGATGTCAGCGGCTCGTACCGCTTGCGGGTCCCGCCACCCACGGCCGACGGGCGGGTCGCGGTGTCGGTGACGCTCGAGCGGCCCGGACAGGGACCGTTCCTCGCGGCACTGTCGGGGCAGGCCCGCCCCGCGCGACCGACCGCCATCCTCACCACGCAACTCCGGACCCCGCTGGCCCCACTCGTCGTGGCAGCGCGCATCCGCTGGCACGGAATCCGACTGTGGCTCAAGCGACTCCCCGTTGCGGGTCGACCCGGCCACGACCACACCATCACCATCTCCCGCGGTTCAGCCGACCGGAAGGAACGACGATGAACGCCCCGATTCGCAACTTCCCCAACGACTATCCCTCCGACGAGGCCGCGCGCTGGCCCGACGTTGCGCGCGTGCCCGCCGGACCGACCGTCGGTCTGCGTGGCTCGGTGGCCGCGTGGCTGTTCCGGCATGCTTCACGGCGCGTCGACGTTCGGGTCGAATTCCCCGACGGCGCACTGTCCGGCAAGCGCAGCTCCGACGTCCAGCCCCGCATGATCGTCCGCCGGCCCGACTCGTTCGCGCGCCGCGTCGGCGCCGACGGGCTGATCGGATTCGGTGAGGCCTTCATGGCCGGCGACTGGACCACCGACGATCTCGTCGGCGCCCTCACCCCGTTCGCGGCGCGGATGGCGCACCTGATCCCCCGCCCGCTGCAGGTGCTGCGGGCTGCGGTGTTGCCGAGCCAGCCCCGCTCCGAGGAGAACACCACCGCCAACACGCGCTCCAACATCGCGCGGCACTACGACCTCTCGAATGACCTCTTCGCCACCTTCCTCGACGAGACGATGACCTACTCGAGCGCGCTGTTCGACAACCTCGCGCCCGGGACACGGCCGCCGTGGTCGGATCTCGCCGACGCGCAGCACCGCAAGATCGACCGCCTCCTCGACCTCGCTCGGGTCGGGCCGGGCAGCCGGGTGCTGGAGATCGGCACCGGGTGGGGTGAGCTCTGCCTGCGGGCGGCCGCACGGGGTGCCACGGTCCGCTCGGTGACCCTGTCGGTGGAGCAGCAACAGCTCGCGCGGCAGCGGGTCGCCGAGGCCGGGTTCGCCGATCGCGTCACCATCGATCTGCTCGACTACCGTCAGGTCGACGGCGAGTACGACGCCGTCGTGTCGGTCGAGATGATCGAGGCCGTCGGCGAGAAGTACTGGCCGATCTACTTCGAGACCATCGATCGGGTGCTGGCGCCCGGCGGCCGGGTGGCGATCCAGGCGATCACGATGCCGCACGACCGGATGGCCGCCTCCCGCAACACCTACACCTGGGTGCACAAATACATCTTTCCGGGCGGCCAGCTGACCTCGTTGCGTGCGCTCGACGCGGTGACCCGCCGCCATACCGACCTCCGGCTGGCCGACGTCCACGCGATGGGGCGTCATTATGCCGAGACCCTTCGGCTGTGGCGCGAGCGGTTCGTCGGCAGTCACGACCGCGTGGCCGAGCTCGGTTTCGACAGCACCTTCATGCGGATGTGGGAGTTCTACCTCGCGTACTCCGAGGCCGGATTCCGGTCCGGCTACCTCGACGTCCACCAGCTCGTCTTCACCCGCGAACCGGCGCAGCACCACCGCGCAGCCCGATGATCGACCTACACGGGTGGGCCGCCTTCGGTGTGATCACCGGAGCGTCGCTGCTGTTCCTTCTCGTTCTCCACGCCGTGACGATGGCGGTCGGTCATCGGATCGGCCGGTACAACGTCGTCGACGTGGCCTGGGGACTCGGGTTCGTCGGTATCGCCGTGCTGTCGCTGATCCTCGGCCCCGGCGACCCGGGGCGCCGCTGGCTGCTGGCCGTGTTGGTCACGGTGTGGGGGCTCCGGTTGACCTGGCACATGTACGTCAAGTCCCTCGGCAAGGGCGAGGACCCGCGCTACACCGAACTGCTGGACCGCTCGGGCGGTTCCGGTCTGGTCGTCGTCGCACGCAAGATCTTTGCCACCCAGGGCATTTCGCAGTGGTTCGTGTCGCTGCCGATCCAGGTGTCGGCGGTCGTCGGCGCCACCCACGGCTGGTGGAACATCGTGCTCGTGGCCGGCATCGCGCTGTGGATTCTGGGACTGACGTTCGAGGCGGTCGGCGATGCGCAGCTGCGCCGGTTCAAGGCCGACCCGGGCAGCAAGGGTCAGATCATGGATCGCGGGTTGTGGTCGTGGACCCGTCATCCGAACTATTTCGGCGACGCCAGCGTGTGGTGGGGACTGTGGCTGATCGCCGCGAGCGCGTGGCCGGGAGTGCTCACCCTTCTCTCCCCCATCGCCATGACCTACTTCCTGGTCTACGCGACCGGAGCGAGGTTGCTCGAGGAATCCATGAGTCGCCGACCCGGCTATCCCGAGTATCAGCAGCGGACGTCGTACTTCCTGCCCCGACCGCCCCGGCAGGCAGTGCCATGACGCTCGTCGCGCCGCGGCGCGGGGCCATACCGTTGAGGCGTCAGACTTGTCCGGTTAGGCTGATCGTCGATGACGACCGAGTGCCCGCGGTGACAGCAGACTCCGCATCCGACGTGGCCGCGCTACCGGCCCTGCTCGACCGGATCGCGTCCGGCGACTCCGAGGCGTTCGCACGTTTCTACGACCTGACCAGCGACCGCGTGTATGGCATGGTGGTGCGGGTCCTGCGCGACCCCGGCTACAGCGAGGAGACCACGCAGGAAGTATTCCTGCAGGTGTGGCGGTCGGCAGGCTCGTTCGACCCGCAGGCCGGCTCGGCACTCTCGTGGCTGATCACGCTGGCACATCGCCGTGCCGTTGATCGTGTCCGGTCGGAGACCGCGGCCACCCGTCGGGACACCACCTTCGGCCTGGAGAGCATGCGCTCGACGTTCGACGAGGTCATCGAGGCCGTGGAGACCCGGGAGATCACCCGCGACGTGGTCGGCTGCCTCGAGACGCTGACCGATGTGCAACGCCAGTCCGTCGACCTCGCCTACTATCACGGCCTGACCTACCGCGAGGTCGCCGATCGCCTGTCCGTCGCGTTGCCGACGGTGAAATCCCGCATCCGCGACGGATTGAAACGACTGCGCCGATGCCTGGGAGATCGTGATGTCTGACGACGAGCTCCTCGACCTGGCACCCGCCGTCGGCCTCGACGCCATCGAGGGTGACGAACTGGCCGACGTGAACCGTGCGGTCGACGCCGCCTCGCCCGCCGTCCGCGCGGAATTCAACCGACAGGTCGCAGCGACCCGCGAGGCGATGGCGAACGTGAGCCATGCGACCGCGATGGCACCGCCGGAGACATTGCGCTCCCGGGTCCTGTCCGCCGCACGGGCCGAGGCCGACGATTCCGCGATCACCGAGAACGCCGCACCGCCGGCCGTGCCGACGATGGACGCGACCGTCACCCCGCTGCACCGACGTCGCCAGATCGTGTACCTGGCCGCCGCAGCTGTCGTCGCGATCGCGATCGGCGCCGTCGGCTGGATCATCGGCTCGTCCACGAGTTCGCAGCCCACCCAACCGCCGACTGCCGAACAGGTCTTCTCGGCGAAGGACGTCCGGACATCGTCGGGCGACGTCGCCACCGGTCATGCCACCGTCACGTACTCGGCCTCGACTGATGCCGGCGTGCTCGTGATGAACGACGTCCCCCCACCCCAGCCCGGCACCGTCTATCAGATGTGGCTCGTGGGGCCGAGCGGCGACACCTCGGCCGGCACCATGACCGACAAGGACGTCGCACCGTCGACGACCGCTGTGATCAAGGACATCGGCGATGCCACCTCGCTCGCCTTCACGGTCGAACCGCCCGGCGGCTCCACCCAGCCGACCGGTCCGTTCGTGGCGGAACTCCCCCTGAGCTGAGTAGCGCTCTCATGCAGGTGGTCTCGCGATCTTCCGCGTTGGTCGCCGGCCAACGGCCAGCGCGCCCAACACTTTCCGGGTGATCCGGTTGACGACGAGCGGCCCTTCCGCTGATCGAGTAGACGACAAGCGCGCGAGGACGCCCCTCCCGCTGATCGAGTAGACGACGAGCGCGCGAGGAGGCCCCTTCTGCTGATCGAGTAGACGACGAGCACGCGACGAGACCCCTCCCGCTGATCGAGTAGACGACGAGCACGCGACGAGACCCCTCCCGCTGATCGAGTAGACGACGAGCACGCGACGAGACCCCTCCCGCTGATCGAGTAGTTGACGAGCGGCAGCGAGGAGACGTATCGAGATCCCCTGCCACACAAACATTCAGCCACGACACCAACAAACCCCGACCGCCCGAAAAATTCTCTGCACTTTCCTCCACAAACCCCTTGACGTCGAACGCCAGTTCGAATACGTTGGATGGCATGAGAACGTCGGGGGAACTCTCACCGCTTGTCGATACACTCCGTGACCTACCCATCGCCCACGATGAGCTGAGCAAACAGTCGGCCTTCGACACGACCCAGGCACTGATCGTGATGGGCAACCTGATCGCCCACCACCTGGCGATCATGGTCGGCCACCTCGACCGCCTCGGTGTGGCGAAAGACCACGGCCGCACAATGACCGAACTCTTGATCGTGATGGGCCTGGCACCCGCGGTCGCGGCTCGCCTACAGCGCATCGCCGCCACCCGCGACACCCTGCCCACCCTGCACGCGCATGCCGCCGACGGCGCGATCTCCAGCGAACACGCCGACGCGGTGGTCAAAGGGATGGATCATATTGCCAAGAGATCAGCGGAACCGATCGACGACACAGCGCGTCTAAGGTTTGTGACAGATCTTCTCGGACAGTTCTTCTCCGGCGCCACCCCCGCCGACATCACCAAACACGCCCGCGCGTTAGGCAATAAGCACGCCGATGACACCGGTGGTCTGCCGGCGTCGGAAGACCGCAACCTCAACGCCCTGTCCAAAGCGTTGACCAGCGACGGACGGCTCGAAGTGCACGCCGACCTCAACACCGACGTCGGCGAAAAGTTCCACGCCGCCATCGAGGAACTGGCCAAACCCCGTCCCGAGCCCGACGGCTCCCCCGACGCCCGGTCCACTGAACGTCGCCAGGCCGACGCATTGGAAACGTTGCTGGACATCGCTGCTCGCGGCGGCGATGTCGCCTCCGCACCGCGCACCCAAACCCTGATCACCGTGCCCGCCGAACGACCCGCCGATGCGGAGTTGGCGTTCATGGGGTCGATCACCGAAGCCACCCTGCGCACCCTGACCTGTGACGGCACCATCACCACCATGATCGTCGACGACGAAGCCGTCCCCCTCGACATCAGCCACGACAAACGCCTGTTCCCCGCACCTCTGCGAAGAGCACTGCACCAACGCGATCGGGGCTGCATCAAATGCGGGGCACCCGCCACCCGCTGCCACGCACACCACATCAAACATTGGGCCGACGGAGGCAAAACCTACCTGGAAAACGGCTGCCTGTTCTGCCCCTCATGTCACCACGACGTCCACCACAACGGCTGGGACGTCGTCATGGGACTCGACAAACACCCCTGGCTCATCCCGCCGGCATCCGTCGACCCGCAACGCCGCCCGATCCCCGCCCACAACCGGCGCACCCTCAACCTCGACAACCTGCCCACCGCCGCCTGAACCGAGACCCGGTGACCACAACCGCCAGACCACCACCGCCGACCCCTCCGCTGATCGAGTAGGTTCCGAGCCGCCAGGCGAGGGACACCCTCCGCTGATCGAGTAGATTCCGAGCCGCTAGGCGAGGCACCGTATCGAGATCACCCAACCCCGGTCTCGATACGCAACTCACTTCGTTCGCCGCTACTCGACCAGCAAAAGAGCGACCCACCCGACGCGCGTAAACCCACGTACCCAACGACTTCCCACGCACCCGACCCCCGGCCGGGACCGCATCTGATCCTTGAGAACTCCATAGAGTGAAACACACACGGCACCACACGGTGTCGCGTACCCGACGGCCACCCAAACCCGGTCATGACGACCGGACCACAGTGGTGCGCGGTACGCGACACCGGGGCCGGGGCCTGATTGTCCAGCCCCGAGTGCCGACTAGGCCGCCGACTGCACCGGCGCGTTCTTGAGCTCCCGCAACGCAGTTCGCAGTCCTCGCCGCCGACCTGTCGCCGGGTCGACCCCGAAGTGGTTCTGCATACCCTCACGCACCGCAAAGCGCAGCTCCGACGCCGTTTCCGGCGCATCGTCGGACGTCGCCTTCAGCAGTGCGTTCGGCAGCGCGAGCTTCGCGATCGTCCGGAACGACTGGTAATACTGGTTCGCCAGAGATCCCGTGGTGTAGGGCAAGTCGTACTTGTCGCACAGTTCACGGACCCGGACACCGATCTCCTCGTACCGGTAGCTCGGCAGATCGGGGAACAGATGATGTTCGATCTGGTGACTCAGGTTTCCGCTCATGAAGCGCATCAAGGGCCCGGCGCGGAAGTTGGCTGATCCCAACATCTGTCGTAGATACCAGCGGGGTTGATCCTCGTTCTCGTACTCCTCGACGGTGAACTTTTCGGCACCGTCCGGGAAATGGCCGCAGAAGATCACGCCGTACGCCCAATAGTTACGGATGATGTTGGACGTGAAATTGGCGACGATGGTGCTCTTCCAATTCGGGCCCGCGAGCGCCGGGAAGATCACGTAGTCCTTCGCCGCCTGCTTGCCGACCTTGCGTCCGATGATCCGCAGATCCTTGAGTGCCTGCCGGTACGACTTCTCCTTCTTGCGCAGCTTCTCCGTCTCCAGATGGTGTAGCGCCACACCATATTCGAAGAATGTGCCGAGCGTGAGGTTGTAGATCGGATTGCCGATGTTCCACCACTCCCACGGCTGGTCACGCGTGACGCGCAGGATGCCGTAGCCCACGTCGTCGTCCATGCCGACGATGTTCGTGTACTTGTGGTGGACGAAATTGTGGGAGTGTTTCCACTGCACGCTGGGGCACGTGGTGTCCCATTCCCACGACGACGAATGGATCTCCGGATCGTTCATCCAGTCCCACTGGCCGTGCATCACGTTGTGTCCGAGTTCCATGTTCTCGATGATCTTTGCCAGCGAGAGCATCGCGGTGCCGGCCAGCCACGCCGACTTCCGGTTGCTGAACATCAACGCGACACGGCCGCCGGCAGCCAGACTTCGCTGAATCGTGATCGCGCGCCGAATGTAGCGCGCATCCGCAGGCCCCCGGACTTCTTCGATGTCGCGGCGTATCGCGTCGAGTTCCGCCCCGAGCGCCTCGACGTCGGCGTCGGTCAGATGTGCGTATCGGTCGATATCGGTGATCGCCATATCTCCCCCTCTACAGGTCGAGTGTGCATTCTCCGGACACGCTGCTGATGCACGTCTGGATTCGTTCACCTTCGCGGTGCTCCTCGCCATTGCGCAGATCGCGCACGTATCCCTCGGCAAGGGGAACCACACAGGTCTGGCAGATGCCCATCCGGCAACCGAACGGCATCTGGATACCCAGCTTCTCGCCTGCTTCAAGAAGAGTGGTGGCGCCATCTATCTCGGCGGTCTTGTCAGACTTCGCGAACGTCACGGTGCCGCCTTCGCCCCCGACGTCGGTGCGGGCGATGGCGAACCGCTCGATGTGGAGTTGGTCGCGGAGGCCTTCCTCCGCATAGCGCGCCTCGACACTGTCGAGCATCGCAACCGGTCCGCACGCCCAGCACGACCGGTCACGCCAGTCCGGGACCTCCGCGTCGAGTTGATCGATGTCGAACTTGCCCTGCTCGCGCGTCAGTTGCAACTGCAGACTGTACGACGTCAGCTCCGTGTCCATCTGCTCGAGCTCGTCGAGGAAGATGACGTTGTCGCGGGTCGGCGCCGAATGGACGTGCACGATGTCGGGCAGTGACTTGCGGGAACTCAACGACCGCAGCATCGCCATCACGGGTGTGATGCCGCTACCCGCGGTCAGGAACAGCACGCTGTCGGGCATCGGTTCGGGCAGATGAAAATCACCCTTCGGCGCGGCCAGCCGGATCACTGTTCCCGGGGTGACGCCGTCTACCAGGTGAGTGGACAGAAAACCGTCGGGATTGGCCTTCACCGTGATCGCGATGGTCTTGTCGGTCGTGTCGCCGATCGACGTCAGTGAGTACGAGCGCCAGTGCCACCGGCCACCCACCTGCAATCCGATGCCGACGTATTGGCCCGCCTTGTACGAATCCGGAAAACCCCATCCCGTCCGGATGACGACCGTCGCCGAATCCTCGGTTTCCCGCACCACCTCGACGACCCGACCGCGCAGCTCCCGAGCCGACCACAACGGGTTGATCAGGTGCAGATAGTCGTCCGGCAGCAACGGCGTGGTGGCCCGGGCAATCAGCCCGCGCACGATGTTGACCTCGGGTTTCTTCGCCTCGACACCTGCCGCCGGGCGTTTGCTCCACTTCAGTAGATCCATTCGGAACACCTCCCAGACCTTGTGCACGACTGTACACAGAAGCTAGGTCGCGAGACAGGTATCTGACAATCTCTGTTGTCGTCGATCCCAGTTGCTCAGATGTCCTCAGGTTTCGCGCAGGACGTTCCCAGATTCGCGCCGTAGCGTGAGAGCCATGACCGCAACCGGCGCGGCGCGGCGCCCCTCCTCCCTCTCACGCGCTGCGCTGGTTGCGGTCACATTTCTCGGTCTCGCGGCCCTTTTGTTCTGGGGCGCGGTGCGAACCGCTCCGGGCCAACGAGTCGACCAATGGCTCCTCGAGGTGTGCCGCATGCTCGCCCCGGTCGACGATCTGCCGCGCATCCTGCAGATCGACGTCGTGACCAGCCCGCTTCTGTGGCTGGTGGTCGCGGTCGCAGTGGTGACGTTGGTCCAGTGTCGACGGTTCCGGTCCCGCACCGATGCCCGCCATGGTGTCGCGATGACCGGGATGCTCCTGGCATTCGCGCCGCTGATGATTCTGCTCGTCCAATTCCTCCGCGATCACGTGCTGACGCGCCCGATGCTGTACCCATGGGTGGCCGAGACCGCCAACTCCGCACCCAGCGGTCATGCCGCGGCAGTCACCGCGATTGTCGTGGTGCTGGCGCTCGCAACGCCGCCGGTCCTGCGGCCAGGGGTGATCGTCGTCGGCGGCACCTGGGCCGCGGTCCTCGAGTTCGGCCTGGTCGCCTCCGGGTGGCACCGGCCGAGCGACGTGATCCTGTCGACGCTGCTCGTCGCCGGGATCGGGGTGCTGCTGCCGGACCCGTGGCACTCGGCAGCACATCGCACGCCACCCCGCTGGACCCTAGCGTCACCGGTGCTGATCGCGGTCGCCACCCCGGTCATCGTCGCGATCAGCTATCCGACGATCACGCAGGTCGCGGCCGCCGGAGCCATCGCGACCGTCATGGCGGTCGCGATGCTCCCGATCGGGTTCGGCCGTCGATCCGCCCCACGAACGGAGGCGCGTCCGCCCACGCAGCGCCCGCACCGGAGTCTCGCACCCACCACGCCCTGAGCTCAGGCAGGCCACACCACGCGTTCGAGCGGCCGACCCTCGGCGAGACGCCGGATGTTGTCGGCGATGTCGTGCACCCGGCCGACGAAGGTGTCCCGGGTGACACCGGACGTGTGTGGCGTCATCAGGAGGTTGGGGAGTTCGCCGAACGGTAGGTCGGACGGTGCGGCAGTGTCGCCGCCGGCCGGATATCGGTACCAGACGTCGATCGCCGCCCCGCCGATCGCGCCGTCACGGAGGGCCTCGTAGAGGTCCTGCTCCACGACCAGCGGGCCCCGTCCGACATTGATGAGCATGCCGTCGGGCCCGAGCTGCGCCAGTTCGGCCGCACCGATCATGCCCATCGTGCGGTCGGTCAGCGGCGCGGACACGACGACGACATCGGACTCCTTGCACAACCGGCCCAGTTCTCCGGTGTCGGCATGCCACTCCAGTCCGCCGCCATCACCGACCCGGCCCGACCCGGTGACCGCGCAGCCACGGGCACCGAGCGCACCCAGCAACTCGGCGGTCCGCCGGCCGATGTGACCGAACCCCACGTAGCCGACCATCGCGCCCCGCATCGTCGAAGGTTGGGTCAGCTGTTGCTGGTAGACCGACGACGCCCAGACCCCCTCACGCAGGGCGCAATCCTGGGTCAGCAGCCCGCGACGCAGCATGACGGCTACGGCCATGATGTATTCGGCGATCGAGTCCTCGTGGTGAAACGTGTTGGCCACCTGCGTGTCCGGCGCGAGTTCATCGAAGCTCACCTTGTCGGTTCCGGCGCCGCCGGTGTGCACGAGTCGCAGTCCACGGGCCGCCCGCGCCATCGCCGGGGTGACCCGGCCGCCCACATAGACGTCGGCGTCGGCCAGGTCCGCCACCAGTGCGTCCTCGTCGAATCGCTGATGCCAGGACAGCTCGATGTCCGACGCCAACAACAACGAGATCAACAGTTCCCGGTGCGGCAGCAGATTGGTCTCTCCGACAACAACCTTCACGTATTCCTCCTCGCCATTCACATTCTCGGATGCGGCGGCCGTTCAGCGGCGGACCAGCGCGGGGCGCTTGCTGTCGAACGACCAGTTCGGGATGAGGAACTGCATCCCGATCGCGTCGTCGCGGGCGCCGAGTCCCTCGGAACGGTAGAGCCGGTGGGCGGCGTCGACCTGGTCCATGTCGAGTTCGACACCAAGCCCGGGGCGGTCCGGCACCGTGAGATATCCGTCGACGATCTCGTAGGGATCGACGGTGAGTCGCTGGCCGTCCTGCCAGATCCAGTGGGTGTCGATGGCGGTGATGTCACCCGGCGCAGCGGCGGCGACGTGGGTGAACATCGCCAACGACACGTCGAAGTGGTTGTTGGAGTGCGATCCCCACGTCAGGCCCCATGCGTCGCAGATCTGCGCCACCCGGACCGAACCCGCCATCGTCCAGAAGTGCGGGTCGGCGAGTGGGATGTCGACGGCGTTGGTGCGGATGGTGTGACCGAGTTCCCGCCAGTCGGTGGCGATCATGTTGGTGGCCGTGGGCAGGCCGGTGGCACGCTTGAACTCGGCCATCATCTCCCGGCCCGAGTAACGGCCCTCGGGCCCGACGGGGTCCTCGGCATAGGCGACCACATCGCGCAGGCGCCGCCCGATCCGGATCGCTTCCTCGAGCAGCCAACCGCCGTTCGGGTCGAGCGTGACCCGGGCCGTCGGAAAGCGCTCGGCGAGGGCGGTGACCACGTCGGCCTCCTCGTCGGGCGAGAGCACACCGCCCTTGAGCTTGAAATCGGCGAAACCATAACGCTTCTGCGCGGCTTCGGCCAACGCGACGACACCGTCGGCATCGAGCGCCTCCTGATGACGAAGGCGCAGCCAGTCGTCGGTCTCGTCGGCACCGTCGGCGTAGTCGAGGGTGGTCTTCGTCCGGTCGCCGACGAAGAAGAGGTAACCGAGGGCGGCGACCCGGTCGCGTTGCCGGCCCTCGCCGAGCAGCGCGGCGACCGACACCTGCAAATGCTGACCCAATAGGTCGAGCAGCGCCGACTCGACGGCGGTCACCGCGTGGATGGTGACCCGCTGATCGAAGGTCTGGTCGCCACGGCCACCCTTGTCTCGGTCGGCGAACGTGCGGCGGATGTCGGCGAGCACGGCGTTGTGGTCGCCGATGCCGCGGCCTTCCACGATCGGACGGGCGTCCTCGAGCGTGGTGCGGATCGGTTCGCCGCCGGGCACCTCCCCGACACCCTGATTGCCCTCGGAGTCGGTGAGGATCACCAGGTTGCGGGTGAAGAACGGGGCGTGGGCGCCGGAGAGGTTGAGCAGCATGCTATCTCGGCCGGCAACCGGCACCACGCGCATCTCGATGACCACCGGGGTCGTTGTCGTCATTGGATTTCCTTTCCGAGGTTCTGTCTGGGCTCTGCCGGCGAGTTCTGCGAGAGCCGTTGTCAGAGAAGCTGTTGACCGATGAGCAGGACCGCGCCGACACACGACATCCCGATCGACACGAACCGCAGCCGGTCCTTGTCGAGATGCCGGTTGACGAAGCGGGAGGCCACGTAGCCGAGCACGACGGCCGGGATCAGGGCCAGGAACACGCGGGCGATGTCGGGGTGCAGGTTACCGGTCGCCGCGAGCGCGCCCACCGACATGAGGCTGCCCACCAGGAAGAACGCGCTCATGTTGCTGCGCACGGCTGCGCTCTCGGCGCCCGACAGGACCAGTGCCATCGGCGGTCCGCCGATCGACGTCGCGGTGCCGAGCAGCCCCGACGCCGCGCCGGCGGTCGCGAGGTTGCGTTTCTCCGGTGCCGGCTGCCAGCCGAGGCCGGCGAGCACGACGCCACCGAGCACGACCGCCGCCAACAGCAGCGACAGTCCTCGCGTCGGTAGCCACACCAGCAGCAGTGCACCGGCGATGGTCCCGGGAATCCGGCCGATCAACGCCCAGCCCGTACCACGCAGGTCGAGACTCTCCCGTTCGCGGATCACCACCATCAGCGTGACGACGGTTGCGGACATGATCAGGGTGCCCGGCAGCAGCGAGGGCTCGATGAGCGCCACGACGGGAGCGGCGAGCATCCCCATGCCGAAACCGATCGACGCCTGCATGCACGAGGCGATGCAGACGGCGACGGCGATGACGGCGAATGCCACGACGCTCACGCTCGAATGCTCATGCGACCGCGGGCATGCCCAGCCCGACGCGACCTCGCGGGTGATAGCACTCGGCGATGTGTCCGGCCTCGGCGTGATCGGTCACCGTCGGCGGTACCGCGGTCGCGCAGAGGTCGGTGGCGTGCGCGCAGCGGGTGCGGAATCGGCAGCCCGACGGCGGGTTGAGCGGCGACGGCACCTCCCCGCTGAGCAGGATGCGCTCGCGGCGTGTGGCCGGGTCCAGCGTGGGCGCCGCCGACATCAGTGCCTCGGTGTAGGGATGTGCGGGATGGTCGAACACGGATTCGGTGCAACCGGTTTCGACGATCCGGCCGAGGTACATGACAGCGACCCGGTCGGCGACGTGGCGCACCACTGACAGGTCGTGCGAGATGAAGATGTAGGAGATGCCGAGTTCCTGCTGCAGCTCGTTGAGCAGGTTGAGCACCTGTGCCTGCACCGACAGGTCGAGCGCGGAGACCGGCTCGTCGCAGATGATGACCTCGGGGTTGAGCGCCAGCGCGCGGGCGATGCCGAGTCGTTGGCGCTGGCCGCCGGAGAACTCCTGCGGGCTGCGGTGCTCGTCGCTGGGCCGCAGACCGACGAGATGCAACAGTTCCCGGACGCGGGCGGCGCGGTCCCGTTTGCGCGGGTACAGGTCCCGGTGGGTGCGCCAGGGCTCGGCGATGATCTCCGCGGCGTTCATCCGATTGTTCAGTGACGCATACGGATCCTGGAACACCATCTGCACCTTGCGGCGCAACGCCATCAGATCCTTGCCCTTGAGACGGAAGGGGTCGGTGCCGTCCCAGCGCACGGTGCCGTTGTCCGGGCGTTCGAGCATCATCAGGGTGCGGGCGAGAGTGGACTTGCCGCAACCGGACTCGCCGACGAGCCCGAGGGTTTCGCCGCGACGCAGGTCGAGGTCGATGCCGTCGAGGGCGCGCAGTTGTGTGCGGCCCGACTTGCCGGGCACGGTGAACGTCTTGCCGACGCCGCGGACCTCGAGGACCTGGGGTTCGGTGCTCGCGGACCCCGGTGCATCGGTCAGTGTTGCCTCAGACATTGCTGGTCTCCTCGGAGAAGTGGCAGGCGGCCTTGCGGCCGTCGCCGACGGAGGTCAGTTCCGGACGCTGCTCGACGCAGAGCGCTCGTGCGAGCGGGCACCGCGCCTGATAGACACAGCCGGACGGAATGGAATGCAGGTCGGGTGGGGTGCCGCCGATCGACTTGAGGTCGGACCCGCGCACGGCGCTGACCGGCACCGAGGCCAGCAGGCCCTTGGTGTAGGGATGCTTCGGATTCCCGAACACCTCGGCGACCGGTCCGGTCTCGACGACGTTGCCGGCGTACATGATCGCGACACGATCGGCCTGCTCGGCGACGAGAGCGAGGTCGTGGGTGATGAGTACGACGGCCATGTCGTGCTCGGCGCGAAGGCGCTGCAGCAGCGCCATGATCTGCGCCTGCACCGTCACGTCGAGCGCGGTGGTCGGCTCGTCGGCGAGCAGCACCTTCGGGCTCAACGCCACGGCCATCGCGATCAGCAGGCGCTGGCGCATGCCGCCGGAGAACTGGTGCGGATAGGAGTCGATGCGCGCCTCCGGCTCGGGGATGCCGACGTGGCGCATCAATTCGATGGCCTCGGCCCGCGCATGCTTCCGCGACATCTTGCGATGAATACGGAACGGCTCGGCCAGCTGTGTGCCGACCGGGTACACCGGGTTGAGCGCGGTGAGCGCGTCCTGGAACACGATGGCCAGTTCGGTGCCGGCCAACTGCCGGCGTACCGAATCCTTGGCGGTCACCAGGTCGACGTCGTCGAGGGTGATCGAACCCTCGGAGATGTCGGCGATCGGGTCGAGCAGACCGACCAGCGCCTGCGCCGTCATCGACTTGCCGCATCCGGATTCGCCGAGCAGGGCGAGGGTTTCGCCGCGGCGGGCGACGAACGACACGTGGTCGACGGCGCGGACGGTGCCGGTGGGGGTCCGCAGGTCGACGGTCAGATCGGAGACGTCGAGTGCGACACGGTCATCGGCTCGGGCATCGGGCCGGTCGAGAATGGGAGCGCTCATCGCACAGCCTTTCGTGACGAGAAGAGGTTCCGGCGGGCCTTGGGTGTGGTCAGGCGCCACCGCTGGCCGGGGTCGGTCGCGATGCGGGCCCATGCGGCCAGGATCGTCGCCGACACTGTCGTGATGACGATCGCGACACCGGGGAAGAACGACAGCCACCAGGCGGTCTGCAGGTAGGAGCGGCCTTGCGAGACCATCAGGCCCCAGCTGATCTCCGGCGGCTGGATACCGATGCCCAGGAACGACAGTGACGATTCGGCCAGCATGACGTAGCAGAAGTCGAGCGTGGCGACGGTCAGCAGCGTCGGCAACAGGATGGGTAGGACGTGTCCGCGCACGATCTGCCCGCTACTGGCGCCGAAAGTCCTTGCCGCATCCACGAACACCCGACTCTGCAACTCTGCCGATTCCGCTCGGGCGGTACGGAGATAGATCGGGATGCGGGTGATCGCCAAGACGGCCACGATGTTCGCGGCACTCGGGGAGAACACGAACAGCACGACGACTGCGAGCAGCAGTGACGGGAAGCTCATGATGATGTCGGCGATGCGCATCGCGGTGGTCTCCCGCCAGCCGCGGTGATAGCCGGCCCACATGCCGATGGCCGAGCCGATGACGCAGGAGATGATCACCGCGGGCACCGAGACCAGCAGAGTGGTCTGGCAGGCCACGATCAGTCGGGCGAGCATGCTGCGGCCGAGCGGGTCGGTGCCGAGGATGTTCATCCAGCCGGTGTCGATACTGAACGGCGGCAGGTTGGATTCGTCGAGGTTCTGGTCGGTGGCGGCGTTGCCGACGAGCCACGGACCGAAGGCGGCGACCAGCAGGATGACGAACAGGATGGCCGCGGCGACGGTGGCGAACTTGTCGCGCAACAGCAGTCGCCACAGCGGCATCTGCCCGGAGGGCACCTTCCGGGTGGCGACCGAGTCGCCCATCGGGTCGGTCGATGCGACGGGACTGGTGGTGTCGAGGGGTTCGGTGACTATGGACATGGTGTGCTCCTTCGGTTCCCGGTCCCCTAGACCGTTGCCTTGTCGCGAACTCGCGGATCGAGCAGCGCCAGTACCGCGTCGATCGCGATGTTGAGGATGAAGATGCTGACGGCGGTCAGCAGGACAGCCGCCTGCAGGACGGCGAAGTCGCGTTGCAGGATCGAGTCGATCATGAGCTTGCCGATACCGGGCCAGCCGAAGATCGCTTCCACCACGACCGCGCCGTTGATGAGTCCGACGGCGAGATCGCCGGCGACGGTCAGCGCCGGGGCGGCGGCGTTACGCAGCGCATGGTGGGTGACCACCCGCAGATCGCCGGCTCCCTTGCTGCGCGCCACCTTCACGTAGGGCGCCGACAACGCCGACACCATCGCCCCGCGCACCACCTGGGTGAGGACGCCGAGTGGCCGGATCATCAGCGTCGCGATCGGCAACACCCAGGCCAGCACACCACCGGTGCCCGAGGTGGGCAGCCAGCCGAGCACGACGGCGAAGATCCAGATGCCGGTGATGGCGAACCAGAAGTCGGGGACGCTGGCCGCGGTCATAGAGAGCAGGCTGGAGAATCGGTCGGCGAGCGAGTTGGGCCGGTAGGCGGCCCAACAGCCGATGATGACCGCACCGAGGATCGACAGCAGCAAGGTGAAGAAGGCCAGCTGCAGGGTGGCCGGGAAGGCCTTGAGCGCCATGCCCGCCGCTTCCTGCCCGGTCTTGAGCGACTCGCCGAAGTCGAGGTGGATGACGCCCGACAGGTAGTCGAACATCTGCTGCCAGATCGGCTTGTCGAGTCCGTGGGCCGCGGCGAACTCAGCCCGCTGGTCAGGGGTCGCCGAGACCGGTAGGTAGAGGTTGGTGGGATCGCCGGTGAGTCGGGCCATGAAGAACACGCCGAACAGGACGATGATCAACGGGATCAGGCTGGTGATCATCCGGCGCCGGAGGAAGGTGAGCATCGGTCGTCGCCTCGGTTTCAGTCGTTACGGGGTTGGGCGTGGGTCATGTCGGCGAGGTGCATCTCGTCACCGGTGGCCGAATTGGGTTGGTAGGAAACCTTGTTCGACTTGGCGAGCACGGCTTCCATGTGTGCGATGTAGGCGTACTGGCGGATCTTGGTCGGCTCATCGGCGAGCACCTGCGCCAGCGCATTCTGTCGCGCGTCGCCGGTCAGGGCTTCGGCCGCGGTGATCTCCTTGTCGTATGCCGCTGTGCCGTAGGTGCTCTGGTAACCGTCGGACAGCATGTACTGATCGAGGGTGAACTGGGTGTCACCGGCCTGGTTGCCGTGCTGCACCATCAGCAGCACCGGACCGGAACCGGGCACGAACGGCCTTGTCTGATACTGCATCTGACCCGAGGTGTCCATCATCTCGATCTTGACGTCGAGCCCGATCTTGCTGAGCGAGTACTGGATCGCCTCGATCGTCTCGTTGATCTTGGGGAACTGGCCGGTGCGGCCGATGAGTCGGATGGTGCGGTTGACGGGCACACCGTCGGCGCGGGCCTCGTCGATCAGCTTCTTGGCCTTGGTCAGGTCGTACGGTGTCGGGGTGAGCTGATCGTTGTAGCCGACGATGCCCTTGCCGACGAGTTCCGCGGCGGGTTTGCCGAGGCCCTGGAAGAGCGCCTTGACGATGCCGGCCCGGTTGATGGAGTAGTCGATGGCCTCACGGACCCGGTAGTCGTCGAGCGGGGCGTCGGTGGCCTGCATGCGCAGCGCCGTCGTCTCGTTGTTGACGTACGCGATGCCGAGGTCGCCGGCACCGTCTTCGGGTCCGAGCGACGTCGCCAGATCGGCTTCGTCGTTGGCGACCATCGCGGCGCGCACACTGCCTTCGGCGCGCCACTGATAGACGGCGCGGGTGTAGGCCGGCTTCGGGCCGTGATAGTCGGGATTGGCCTTGAGCGCGATCCGCTGGCCGGAGTCCCAGAAGTCGACCATGTACGGCCCGGTACCGATGGGCTCACGCACCTTGGCGTTCGCGTCGGTGGTGTGCGGGACCATCTCGATGAAGGAGACGCGCAGCGGCAGGATCGGGTCCGGCGCCTCGGTGCGCATCTGGACGGTGTGGTCGTCGAGCGCGGTGACGTCGATCGTGCTGTCGTCGAAGACGTAGCCGTTGACGTCGCAGCCGATCGCCCCGTTGAAGGTGCGCTTGATGGAGAACGCGGCGTCGGCGGCGGTGAAGGGCGCGCCGTTGGAGAAGGTGACGCCCGATACGGTGGTGAACTGCCAGACGTTCGGCTCCACCTGGCGCCACGAGCTCGCCAGCAGCGGCTTCAGGTCACCGGTGGTGGGGTCGCGTTCGATGAGCGGCTCGGTGATGTTGGAGCGGACGACGACGCCGGTGGCGGTCAATGATGCGTCGCACGGCTCCAGGGTGGGCGGCTCCTGCGGGAGAACGATGCGGAGGGTGTCGGGGCTTGCGCTCTCGCTCGAGGTGGTGTTGGCGACGCTGCAGCCGCTGACGGCCAGCATCGCCGCCGCGGAGACTGCCAGCGCGCCGGCAATCCGGCGGCGCGGGGATCGCAGAGATGCGATCTGCATGGGGACCTCCGATGAGAAGACTGCGAGTGATTCACTGCGTGTGAACCGAGGGGGCGGTACCGCCGCTTGTGACGGTAGACACACGCTAAGAGCGCTCGAACGACGGCGTCAACAGCACAAAACCGCAGGAAGTGGCGATTTCGGGGCGTTTCGACCGCTCGCGCGGCCTGCGTCGGTCGTCGGGAATTCGACCCAAAACCGGCGCTGACCTGTCGGTTCCCCGGGCCCGGTTGCGCCGGTCGAATCGACCCACCGGACATCGATACAGGTTGGGTATCGATCCATGTTATTTACGTGTTGGACGGGTATACGGACGGCCTCTTACGGTTGATTCATCCACCAAGGACCGCGTCATGGTCCCGGCCGTCGAGGAGGACGGATGAGCAGCAGTCTCGTGAACACCGCAGAATCTACCGATACCGTTGCTGGACAACATCTTCGGCCGTCAACCGGGAGGGTCTTGCAGGTCGGCCCGCTCAAGCCCTCGCTCGAGGAGCAGCTGGCCGGCACCTATGGCGCCGAGCGCCTGCCCGACGGGGCCGCTCGGGCGCCGTTCCTGGCCGAGCACGGAGCTGAGATCACCGCCGTCGTGACCTCGGGGCGCACCGGCGTCGATGCGGCGCTGATGGCCGAGCTGCCCGACCTCGGCGCGATCATCCACTTCGGCGTCGGCTACGACGCCACCGACGTCGAGCGCGCCACCGAACTCGGCATCGGCGTCAGCAACACCCCCGACGTGCTCACCGACTGCGTGGCCGACACCGCCGTCGCGCTGGTGCTCGACACCATGCGCGGGTTCACCGCCGCCGACCGCTTCGTCCGCGCCGGACGCTGGCCGGCAGAGGGGAATGTCCCACTCACCCGCAAAGTCTCCGGCGCCGCGGTCGGCATCCTCGGCCTCGGCCGGATCGGGTCGGCCATCGCGCAGCGGCTGTCGGCGTTCGGCTGCCGGATCGCCTACCACAACCGTCGGGAGATCGAGGACTCGCCGTACCGCTATGCCGCCTCACCGGCCGAGCTCGCCGCGACGGTCGATGTCCTCATCGTCGCCGCCGCGGGCGGTTCCGGAACCCGCCACCTCGTGGACCGGGAGGTCCTGGAATCGCTGGGGGTCAACGGTTTTCTGATCAACGTGGCTCGTGGCAGCGTGGTCGACGAGGACGCGCTCGTCGAGCTGTTGGCGTCGGGCGGCATCGCCGGCGCCGGCGTGGACGTCTTCGCGAACGAACCACAGGTGCCCGACGAACTGATCGCCATGGACAACGTGGTACTGCTGCCCCACCTCGCGAGCGGCACGGTCGAGACGCGCGCGGCGATGCAGGAGCTCACTGTGCAGAATCTCGACACCTTCCTGCGGACCGGCGACCTCGTCACCCCCGTCGTCGCACCCGCGAAAACCCCGCGCGCAAAGGACATCCGATGACCGTCATCCTGAGTTACCAACCCACCGCCGAGGGACGCGGCGCGTTACCGTTCGGCTTCGCCGAGGCGCGGATGCGCGCCACCGATGTGCTGGTCGTCGCCGACGGCGACAGCGCCACCTCCCCGGACATGCTGGTCGATCTCGAAAAGGCCCGCGAGACGGCCTCGGCCGTCGACGTCGCCTACAAGGTCATCGAGAACGACAAGAGCCTGTCCCACGCAGATCAGCTCGTCGACGCGTCCTACGACGATGACGTCGAGCTGCTCGTCATCGGTCAGAAGCGCCGCTCCCCCGTCGGCAAACTGTTGACCGGCAGTGTCGTGCAACGGGTACTGCTCGACGCCCAGTGCCCGGTCGTCGCGGTGAAGCCGCCGGTCCTGCCGGCCACCTGACCGGGGACTGATCTACGGCGCCGACCACTCCCGTTCGGGCAGAACGTCTTTCATCAGACGGACCAGTGCCGGGTTGGGATTGTCGCCGCGCCAGGCAACGTTCATCTGCACCGGCCGGTCGCGGATGGCGCTCACGTCCTTGAACACCACCCCGTCGGGATGCATCGTCATCGCCGACTCGGGCACCAGCGCCATCCCGAGGCCGGAATGCACCAGCACCAGCATGGTGTGCACCTGCGTCACGTACTGGACGTAACGCGGTGATGCGCCGACGGCGGTGAAGGTGCTGATCAGCAGTTCGTTGAAGTAGCGGGCGTCGACCGGCGAGTACATGATCACCGGCTGTCCGTCGAAGTCCTCGATGGCCAACTGCTCCACCGCCGCCAGATGATGGTCGGCCGGCAAGGCCGCCACCAGTCGCTCGTGATGCAGCGGCCGGGTGTGGATACCCGGCCGGGACACCGGCGGGCGGACGATCCCGAGGTCCAGATCGCCGCCGGCGAGCGCCTCGATCTGCGCCGAGGTGACCATCTCGCGGAGCACCAGTCGCACGTCGGGCAGCCGCTCGCGAGCGGTCTGCATGAGGCGTGGCAGTACCGCACGCGCCGACGCACCGGTGAAGCCGATGTTCACGGTGCCCAGGTCTCCGGCGGGCACGCGACGCACGGTGAGTTCGGCGCTCTCGGCCAGCGCGACGATCCGTCGGGCGTCGGGCAGGAACGCCGAACCCGCCGATGTCAACGAGACAGCACGGCTGCTGCGTTCGATGAGCTGCACACCCAATTCGTGCTCGAGCTGCTGGATCTGGCGGCTCAGCGGCGGCTGGGTCATGTGCAAGCGCTCGGCGGCCCGCCCGAAATGGAGCTCTTCGGCGACCGCGATGAAACACGAGAGGCGCGACAGGGAAAACATGTATCCACTTTCGGCATCGCAACGCCGCGATCTACGACGTCGTGCGGATCACGCTAGTGCATGCGCCGTCGCGGGCCTCCGGAACCTCACGTTCACCTGACTCGGCTAGCGTCTGCGGTCATGTCCGATCCTGGAGGTGATCCCGAACTCCGCCGGTCCCTGGGTGTCGGCGACGCGGTGATGATCGGACTCGGATCGATGATCGGCGCCGGGGTCTTCGCGGTGCTCGGGCCGGCCGCGCAGGCGGCCGGATCGGGCCTGCTCGTCGGACTGGCCATCGCCGCGGTGATCGCCTATTGCAACGCGACGTCGTCGGCCCGGCTGGCGGCGGTGTACCCGGTGTCCGGCGGGACCTATGTGTACGGGCGTGAACGCCTCGGCGAGTTGTGGGGGTATCTGGCCGGCTGGTGTTTCGTCGTCGGCAAGACCGCGTCGTGCGCGGCGATGGCCCTGACCGTCGGGGCCTATGTGTGGCCGCGGTACGCGCACGCGGTGGCCGTTGCGGCGGTGGTGTTCGTGACGGCGGTGAACTACCGCGGTATCCAGAAGTCGGCGTTGGTGACCCGGGGCATCGTCGCGGTGGTGCTCGCGGTGCTGGCGGCGGTGGTGATCGCAGCGGTGTCCTCGACGCCGGATGATGCATCGCAGCACCTGGGGCTCGGAGACGACGCGACGGTGTACGGCGTACTGCAGGCGGCGGGACTGCTGTTCTTCGCGTTCGCGGGGTATGCCCGGATCGCCACGCTCGGTGAGGAGGTGCGCGATCCGGCCCGCACCATCGGCCGCGCGATCCCCACCGCGCTCGGCATCGTGCTGGTGGTCTACGTGGCGATCGCGGTGTCCGCGCTGGCGGTGCTCGGCCCGACGGGCTTGGCCGATGCGACCGCGCCGCTGGTGGAAACGGTTCGGGCCGCCGGCGTTCCCGCGTTGGTGCCGGTCGTGACGGTGGGTGCGGCGATCGCGGCCGTGGGGTCGCTGCTGGCGATGGTGCTGGGCGTCTCCCGCACCACCCTGGCAATGGCTCGCGACGGGCATCTGCCGCGGTGGCTGGCCGCGGTGCATCCGCAGCACCGGGTTCCACACCATGCCGAGCTCGCGATCGCCGTGGTGGTCGCCGTGCTCGCGGCCACCGCCGATGTGCGTGGCGCGATCGGGTTCTCGTCGTTCGGGGTGCTGCTCTACTACGCCATCGCAAATGCCTCGGCGGCGACCCTGAGCGGCGAGGAGCGGCGACCGCCGCGGGCGGTGACGACACTCGGCCTGCTCGGCTGCGTCATCCTGGCCGCGGCCCTCCCGATCGGGTCGGTTGTCGCCGGTGCGGTCGTCGTGAGCGCGGGCGTCGCGGTGTTCTTCGCACGGCGCGGAATAACTCGGCCCGAGACGTAGCACCTGGAGTCCTACTCTGGCTGGTATGAAGACCATCGGCGTGCGTGAACTCAGACAACACGCGTCTCGCTACTTGGCCCGGGTCGAGGCCAGCGTGCTGATACCGGCCAGTCGCCCGGGAATTCTCGATGCGATCGATCGGGATCGCTTGCCCGGCGGGGATCTGTCTGAGGTGCTCGATCAGATCCGCGAAGAACGATGATCTACGTCGATACCTCGGCGTCGGCGAAATTGTTGATTCGTGAGAATGAAACCGATGCCCTGATCGCCTGGTTCGGGGGAGCACTCTGACGAGCCGGTCGCGATCAGTGCGTAGGGCCGGATCGAGTTGGTGCGCACGGCTCTGCGCGGCGAGTCTCAGGGACTCCCGGAACGAGCGCGAACACTACTGTCAGCACTGGACATCATCCCGCTCGGCGACGATGTCATCCGCGCCGCAGAGATCATCGGCCCGCCGACTCTGCGTTCTCTGGATGCCATCCACCTCGCAGCAGCCGTTCACATCCGGCGAGAGCTCTCCACATTCGTCGCATGCGACCAACAGCTGCTCGATGGCTGTCGCGCACTGGACCTGCCGACAATGTCACCAGGGCGGTCGTAGCCGCCTGATCGGCCGGCGGAATGGGCACAATCATCCCCGTGAGCACGATCCGAGGGATATTTCCCTCGGACACTGCTGACGGGTCCGATTTCAGCCATTCACCATCGCGGACAGGTGTTCTCGAAGTCCGGGTCGATCGACTGCATGTAGCCGGTGTCGTCGCGGTCGCGGATGCCGCAGTCGAGATACTGCTGATGCAGCGCGGCCAGCGCGTCCTCGTCGATCTCCACACCCAGACCCGGACCGGTCGGTACCGGGACCGCACCGTCGACGAAGCGCAGCGCGCCCGGCTTGACCACGTCCTCGGACTTCCACGGCCAGTGGGTGTCGCACGCGTAGGTGAGGTTCGGTGTGGCGGCCGCCAGGTGAACCATCGCGGCCAGGCTGATGCCGAGATGGGAGTTGGAGTGCATCGACAGGCCCATGCCGAACGTGTCACAGATGCCGGCCAGCAGTCGGGACCGCTGCAGGCCACCCCAGTAGTGGTGATCCGAGAGCACCACGGACACCGAGTTCTTCGCGACCGCGGGCTTGAGATGGTCGAAGGCGACCACGCACATGTTGGTGGCCAGCGGCATCTTCGCCTCGGCCGCCACCTCGGCCATCCCGTCGAGTCCGGGCGTGGGGTCTTCCAGATATTCGACGATGCCGTCGAGTTCGGCGGCGACGCGCACGGAGGTGTCGACGGTCCATGCCGCGTTGGGGTCCAGACGCAGAGGGACTCCGGGGAACTCGGCACGCAACGCCTTGATCGCCGCGACCTCCTCGTCCGGCGGGAAGACACCACCCTTGAGTTTGATGGCGGTGAAGCCGTACTCGTCGATCATCCTGCGGGCCTGCCGAACGAGTCCCGCGGGATCGATGGCCTCGCCCCACTCATCGTCCGCGGCACCCGGATGACCGGCCCATTTGTAGAACAGATACGCGCTGAACGGCACCCGATCACGCACGGCGCCGCCGAGCAGGTCGCTGACCGGCCGGCCGAGCTCTTTGCCCTGGACGTCGAGGCAGGCGACCTCGAACGGCGAGAACACCCGGTCGGTGGTGCTGGCCGTCGTGATCATGCCGGCCACCCCGTCACCGCCGGTCACCGAGAGCGTGGCGACCTTGCGGTCGATCGCATCACGAATACCGTTGAGTGCAAACACATCGAGCCCGATGATGGCCTCTCCGGCCGCCTCCATCCGGACCAGATGCGCGGTATCGGCGTAGGTCTCCCCGACGCCTCGTAGGCCACCGGCGGTCTCGATCCGGATGATCGCCCGCAATGCGTACGGTTGATGTACTCCGACCGTGTTGAGCAGCGGGGGGTCGACGAACGCCACCGGCGTGACGGTCACCGCGGTGATCATGGTGTTGCTCATCAGACGGCGGCATTCGCGGCGAGGGATCCCGCCAGCACGGATCGTCCGGCCACGGTGATCCGGCCGAGTTCGGCCTGATGCTCCGGCGTCGGCTGCACCAGCGGTGCACGCACCGGACCGGCGTCGATGCCCTCCATCGTCACGCCGTGCTTGACGAGCGACACCGCGTAGCCGGGCACCTTGTTGCGGAGCCGCACGAGCGGGTGGAAGAAGTCGCGGAGCAATGCCTCGGTGAGGTCGGTATCGCCGGTCTCCAGCGAATTGTAGAAGGCCAGAGCCAGTTCCGGCGCGAACGCAAAGGTCGCCGACGAGTAGAGGGTCACGCCGATGGCCCGGTAGGCCTGCTGGGTGATCTCCGCGGTCGGCAGGCCGTTGAAGAACAGGAACTCCTTGCCGGAGTCGGCCAGCGCCGCCTTCACCGCGATGACGATGCGAGCGACATTGTCCAGATCGCCGGTGCCGTCCTTGAACCCGATGACGGTGGGCAGGTTCGCGACCTGCACCGCCGACGGCTCGTCGAACACGGCATTGCTGCGGTTGTAGACGATGACCGGCAGGTCGGTCACGTCGGCCACCGCACGGGTGTACTCGACCAGACCGGCCGCCGGCATGGTCACCAGGTAGGGCGGGAGCAGCAGGATGCCATCGGCACCATGGGCTTTCGCGCTGGCCGCGAACTCCTTCGCCTGCACCAAAGAGCCACCCGCGCCGGCGAAGACGGGCACACGCCCGGCGACCGTGTCGACGGCACACTGCACGATCTTCCCGAACTCGGCGAGCCCGAGAGCATGGAATTCTCCGGTGCCGCAAGCGATGAACACGCCGCCGGGTCCGGCCGCGACACCGCGGGCGATGTGCTCGGCGAGACGGTCGTAGTCGACCTCACCGGAACTGTCGAACGGGGTGACGGGGAAGAACAGGACGCCGTCGAGCATGGGGACTCCTAGAGGTGAAAAGGTATGGGGGTGATGGTCAGTCGCGGGTGAGTTCGCCGTCGATGCGGCGCCAGATCCGTTCCGGGTTGCCGTCGGCGATCGCGGCCGGCAGCAGACCCGACGGCACGTCCTGGTAGGCGACCGGCCGCAGGAAGCGTTCGATGGCCAGCGATCCGACGGAGGTGGAGCGGCTGTCGGAGGTGGCCGGGTACGGGCCGCCGTGCACCATCGCGTGGCCGACCTCGACGCCGGTGGGCCACCCGTTGAACAGGATGCGGCCCGCCTTGAGTTCCAGCAGTTCCAGCAGGGCCCCGGCCTGGTCGTGGTCGGTGTCGTCGGCGTGGATGGTCGCGGTGAGCTGACCCTCGAGTTCGGCGGTGACGTCGCGGACCTGGCGCTGATCACGGCACTTCACGATGAGGCTCGACGACCCGAAGATCTCCTGCTGCAATGCTTCCGATGCGAGGAACTCGTCGGCGTCGGTGACGAACAGTGCGGCCCGGCAGACGTTGGGGTCCGACGACTCGGCACCGCGAGCGACCGTCTGTGCGGCGCCGGTGAACTCGTCGACGCCGTCGACGTAGCTGCGGGCGATGTTCGGGGTGAGCATCGGCGTCGGGGTGGCTTGGCTCATCGCCTCGGCCGCGGCATCGACGAAGGTGTCCAGGTCGGGGCCGTCGACGGCGATGACGAGTCCGGGGTTCGTGCAGAACTGACCCGACCCCATCGTCAACGATCCGATGAACGCGCGACCGAGGTCGGCGGCGCGCTCGCGCAGTGCGCCGGCGAGCGGATAGACGGGGTTGATCGAGCTCATCTCGGCGTACACCGGGATCGGCTCCGGTCGCGACGCGGCGGCCCGCACGAGTGCCGTTCCGCCCGAACGCGAGCCGGTGAAGCCGACGGCCTTGATGTTCGGGTCGGTCACGAGTGCGATGCCGAGTTCCTTTCCGCTGCCGAACAGCAGTGAGAACGTACCGGCGGGCATCCCGGTGGCGGTGACGGCCTCGGTGACGGCGCGGCCGACGAGTTCGGAGGTGCCGGGGTGGGCGTCGTGTGCCTTGACGACCACCGGGCAGCCGGCGGCGAGCGCCGACGCGGTGTCACCACCGGCGACGGAGAAGGCGAGCGGGAAGTTGCTGGCGCCGAAGACGGCGACTGGTCCGAGCGGGATCTTGCGCTGGCGGATGTCGGCGCGCGGCAGCGGAGTGCGGTCCGGCTGGGCGGGATCGATTCGGGCACCGTGCCAGCTGCCCTCGCGAAGCACCGACGCGAACAGCCGAAGCTGTCCCGATGTCCGACCGACCTCGCCGGTGATGCGGGCGACCGGCAGCCCGGTCTCAGCGGTGGCGCGGTCGACGAGGGCGTCGGAGGCCGCGTCCAGGTTGTCGGCGATGGCGGTGAGGAAGTCGGCGCGCTGCGCCGACGAGGTGGTTCGGAAGCTCGCAAACGCCTCCGCGGCGGCTGCGGTCGCCCGGGCGACGTCGTCGGCGGTGCCATGTGCGAACGCCGGCTGGAGCCGTTCGTCGGTGGCCGGATTGATCGCATGCACCGCGGTGCCGGTGCCGGTGACGTGGTCACCGGCGATGATCATCTGTCCGGTCAGTGTCTGCGTCGTGTGAAGCCCGGTCCGCTGCGCGGTGGTCATCGGCGTCCATCCCTTGAAATCGGCGATCATTGGTGGAACGGCTCCGGTCACATCGGGGGTCTCTCGATGTGACCCGAGCCATGATTCGACGGTAGGACCGCGCATCCATACATGTCCAAGTCAAATGTCGGTGGCATCGATGCGGTTGCGGTATCAGGGCTGGTGGGGCCGGATGCGGCGGTCCAGCTCGCGCGCATTTGCCCAGCGACGTGCGTCGCCTGATGCGTCGCCACCCTGAAACCATCACCTGGGAACGCGCAACCTACCTCGCCAGAACTGCCACCCCACAGCCACAGCGGGCCTGACTCGCCACGAAACCCAGTGGCGTGTCACGGACATAGGTGACCCTTATCCGGAGGAGCGATCGGCGATCTGGCAAGGCGGAGGAGGAGCGATAGCGGCGCTATCGTCACCGACGACAACGCAGCCAGGCGTCGATCGAACGCCGGAGACGAGTTGCCCATTTCCGAGACGCACCACTTGTTCGTACAGACAACCATCACGCGCGTCGATCTGAATCGGGTCGACGGTCGTGGTGTGCGGTGGCAGGCCAAGACATGGCCAGACCGTAGACGCGCCAGCATCCGGTCGCGTCTTGCTGCAAAGCCAGGACTCGGTAGTCGGTGAAGGCGGTCTCGCCGAATGCTCGCACGCTGTGGCCCGTGACGGGAAGGAACTTGAGGTAGACGACGTCGGCGCGGTCGGTGTGATCATGGACTCCGGTGGCCAGCGAGTAGCCCTCGAGTATCTGGGCGACATCGTCGAAATCCCAGGCCTCGGGTGAGGCGCTGAGATTGCCTACAGCGTAGGGATATTCGTCACGTCTTAGTAGTGCGAACCACCATGCGCGCGCCGTCGCGGCCGGGTCTCGCAGGATCTCCTCGATGTTGTCTGGGAACTGTTCGTCGATGTCGGCGTCGTCGACGATCTCCAACGCCGCCACGGGCGAAATGATCTCCTGAACGGCGGCGGCGAACTTCGGGGTGAGCGGGCGCAGCGCTTCGGCGAGCTGCCCCGGGGTTCGCGGCGGGTACTGATTGCGGCCAGTGAGGGCGGTGATCGCGCTCATCACCTTTTGGGTGTCGAGGTCGAGTTGGTCGAGGAGGAAATCGTCAGGGTGTACTGCCGTGACGCCGAGTGGGTCGCAGGCTTCAGCGGGGAAGTCTTTGAGGTTGGCAGTGACGATCAGTGCAGCACCGGAGGCGACGGCGGCGGCCAGGACATGTCGATCCTTTGGGTGATTGGTCATTGCGTCGACGAGCTGGAGGTAGCCGGCGCTGTGGTCGGTGGCGTGCGGGAACGCGCGGCGCATCTGGGTGACGCGGTGATCGGCCTGCTCGGCGGACACGTCGAGTTTGCCGGTGAGGTTGCGGTGGACTTCGTCGAGGAGTTCTGGCGTCCACACCGGTGTGAACAGGTCATGCTCGGCAAGGGTGAGAAGCAGGTTGTTGAGGTTCTGCGTCAGCATCACACAGGCATCGAGCACGACGCGGAAGGTTGCGGCCACAGAGTCAGCGCGTGGTGATGAAGCCGCCGGTCTCAGTCAGGCCGGGGTCAGGGGCGGCGAGTTCGGTCAGGGCATCAGCGCGCTGAGTGCGCACGCGTTGTTGGTAGGCCAGGACGTCAGCGAGCTGCACCCGGCGATGGCGGCCGGGAGTGGTGTAGGGAATCTCGTTGTCGATCAGCAGGCGCACGAGGGTGGGCCGGGTGATACCGAGGATGTCGGCGGCCTCTTGCGTCGTCAGCAGCGTGCGGTGCGGTTCAACAGTCACCGCGATTCCCCGAGCCAGGTTGGTCAGCACTGTTCGCAGAATCTGCCGCAACTCTTCAGGCAGCTCGGCCGAACTCTCACCGGCGCGCACAATCACCGAGTCATCGGCGGTGAGCACAGCGATCAGTGCGTCGAGTTGCTGCGCGTCGCCACCATCGGTGTCGGGGAGAACAGTCTGCTCCAGCAGGGTGGTCATAACATCGAGTGTAATTCGAAAAAAGCGAAAATGCACTGATGGTGTTCTGCGCCCATTCCGCGCTGGATTGACCCGTGAGGCAGGTCAGAACGAGAGACCTCGCGGCGTTCGAATGCTGTCCCACAACCTGCGGCGACCAAGCCTCGCGACGGCGAGCTCATCGACAAGTGATCACCAACCTCGATGTCAGTTCGTGAATACCCGCCCGCGCCACCACCGAGATGTGAAATATATGTGACCAGAGCAGTTGTCACATCGTGCTGCCACCGAGGAGAGGAACACCGATGTACCGGATCACCATCAACTACAACCACCCCGAGGACCCGGAGCACTTCCTCGATCACTATCGGACCGTGCACGCACCGCTGACCACGACGATGCCCGGCCTCACCTCGTTCGAGTGGGGCGTGGCGGAGACACTCGACGGCTCCACCCCGGAACACTTCGTCATCGCCGTGCTGACCTTTCCGTCCAAGGAGACGGCCATCGCGGGACTCACCTCACCGGAGGGACAGAAGGGCAGCGCCGATCTCGCCAACTTCGCGGGGGCCGGCGCGAGTATCAACATGCACGAGGTGATCACCGCCTGACCGACCCTCGATCACGGGCCGTTCGTCGTCGCCGGATTGATCGCGTGCACCGCGGTGCCATCGCCGGTGGCACGGTCACCGGCGATGGCCTCGGTCCGCTCGCTGTCCGCGTCGAGTGATCAGCGCACCTCGGCGTGTCACGCGCCGTGCAGCACGGTGACGAGGACGAAGACCGCGGGATAACAGCCGCAGAAGGCCCAGACGAAGCGATTCAGACCCATGAGGAATGCGCAGCCGGCATGGAAGATGACACCGGTGGTCAGGATCGCGAGGGCCAGCGGCGGCGGCGCCAGCACGATCGCGACGAAACCGACCTCCCAGACGATCACCGACCAGCCGACGACGCGGTCGAATCCGGGATGAGCAATCAGCAGATTGCCCGCCGACTGCACCCCATAACCTTCCGTGGAGAGGACTCCGGACATCGCGCCGCCGGTACGCCACGCCGGGGAGAACCCCTTGGCAAGCCCTGCGGCGAGGTAGGCCAGCAGGATCTGGGCGGCGATGAAGATGTCACCCATGACCCTGGCGTCGTGTCCACCGCCGGCGATCATCACGATCGCGAAGGTGACGAGGACGATGAACGTCAGTTGCTCGGCGCCGCTGCCGCCAATCTGCCGACGCATGCGGATGTACCCCGCCGTCAGCAGACAGAGGAGCGTGGCCACGATTCCCGCACCGGATCCAGTGCCGATGGCGATCACCGCGCCGGCCGCGCCGACCTGAACGAGCGCCGCGGCGGTCACCGACCGGGGGCCGCCGACGGTGGCACCGACTCGCTGATGCCACCCGACGCTCAACGTCAGCTGGCGTAGGTTCGCCCGGGCGAACATGCCACGCGGTCCGAACGCATCACGCAGCGCGATGATCTGGAACGATTCGATCAGCAGGCCGACGAAGATGACGCGCGATACGAGCAGCTCAGGATGCGTGAACACGGCCGGGACTCGGAACTCCCGCTGCGGCGAGGTCGTGCTCCTCCGACACGAACAAGACGTCGACCCGTCGGTTCGGCCCGTCCCACGCGGTCGACGTGACCGCGAACTGGACACGCGTGGTCCTCGGGTCGCGTACCTGCTGCACGATCACGCTCAACAGCACCACGTAGGACGCACTGACCAGGATCGCTCGTGAGTCCTCGACGTCGCCGTCGACGCGAAGGTTGTTCACCAGGTCGCTGACCGACTTGTTCAGGACCAGCTCGGGATTCCACAGCCAGCGGCGAATGGGCCGCGCGAAGCCGAAATGCAGTTCCCGCCAGGCCTGCCACCGCCCGTCGGGCTCCTGATACTCACGCCAGATGAGACGGTGGTCGGCCCGAGCCGGGTTGGGGGCGAAGAAGGTCCAGCCCGGCAGCAAACCGAGCGGGATGTGGCGCCGAATCCTTCGCGTGTACCGACCGGAGTCGACCTGATGTAACGCACTGACGATCCACCACCCGGCCAGGACTGCACCACAGGTGGCGATGACAAGCCCGGACATGGCCTAGCGGCCGCCGTTGACCACTTGCCCGCGGGCGTTCACCAGATCGGCCAGAGTGGTACGGGCACTGAGCTGGCCGGCGAGCTCCTTGATCTGCGCGATGATCTCACGGTCACGTTCGGTGATCTCGACAAACGGATGGTGTGCGTCGGCGACCGCTTCGGCCATCATCTCGTGCGGATTGCTCGACGACTGGCTCACGCCGTCCAGCGTGTGCCCGGCCTTCTGCAGCGCGGTGATGGACAGATCGATGGCCGCCAGTTCGATGGCGGTCAGTTCGGATCGCGGTTTCTTCATTGACATCTCGTTGCCCTTCTCGGTTCCGGCGCCAGTCGGCCTTCGTCACAGAGTGCGACGTGGCGCCGCGACGATCACGGGTAGCGGGCTACCCGATTACGTCATCACCGACCCGCCGGCACCGAGGTAGTGCCGGTCTCGCGGCCCGCTCGTCGCGTTTCCCACACGCCGTGCCACGCCCACTCGCATTGGCATGTGACCGGTGTCACACTTGAGTTATGACCACCATTTCCCACCCCGTGGAACATGCGGAGCTCGACCGGATGATCGGCGATCTCGGGCACGGGGCCGGGGTCTGGGCCTCCATGAGCCTGTCCGATCGTGCTGCGCTGCTGCTGAAGACGCGCGGCACCATCGCCGCACACGCCGAGGAGTGGGCCGACACCGCGATTCGTATCAAGGGCACGCCGCCGTACGTGCGCGGCGAGGAGTGGCTCGGTGGTCCGTACCTCGCGATGGCCACCCTGACCGCCACCGCCGCCACCTTGACGACACTGGCGCGCGGCGGCAACCCCCTCGACGGCATACCGGTCGGCCAGGCGCCCGGCGGAAGGATCACGCTGAAGGTGCTTCCGCGCGGCGTTCGGGAAGCGCTGTTGCTCAACGGGTTCACCGGATCGATCTGGATGCCGCCGGGAGTGGGGTTCGACGAGGTCTGCGCGCAGGCCGGCCTGGGTGCGCGGCGGCGCGGCGAGAACGGCGGTGTGGGTCTGGTGCTGGGGGCGGGCAACGTCACCGTCATCGGTCCGCTCGACGTGGTCTATGAACTCGTCGCCCACAACCGTGTCAGCGTCCTCAAGCTGAATCCGACCTTCGACGACATGCTGGGGATCTACCAGAAGGCGTTCGCACCGCTGATCGATCTCGATCTGCTGCGAATCGTGCACGGAGAGAGTGAGACCGGCGGCTACCTCACCAACCATCCGGATGTCGGTCATGTGCACATCACCGGCAGCGAGGCCACCCACGATGCGATCGTGTGGGGCCGCGGTCCGGAGGGAGAACGGCGACGTGCCGCCGGGACGCCGCTCCTGCGCAAGCCGATCACCAGCGAACTCGGCGGTGTCTCGCCGGTCATCGTCGTACCCGGCAACTGGTCCGACGACGACATCGTCCATCAGGCCGAGAACGTCGTCACGCAGAAGTTGCAGAACGCCGGCCACAACTGCATCGCCGCGCAGGTGCTGATCCTCAGTTCGTCCTGGCCCCTGCGGGAGCGGTTCCTCGACACGATCCGCTCGTTGCTCGAATCGTTGCCACCCCGCGAGGTGTGGTACCCGGGCAGCGAATGGAAGATGGCGCAGGCCGAACACACGCACCCGTTGGCCGAGCGGCACAGCGGGCGACTGCTCATCGAGGTCGGGTCGTCGACATCCGACGAGCTGTACCGGACCGAGTACTTCTCGCCCGTGCTCGGTCACACGACACTGCCCGGCGGCGGCGCCGAGTTTCTCCGGGCGGCGGTCCGGTTCGCCAACGACCGACTCGTCGGAACGCTCGGCGCGAACCTCATCGTGGCACCCCATGACCGCAAGGAGATGGGTGTACGGTTCGGCGAGGCGATCGCCGACCTGCGCTACGGTGCGATCGGTATCAACTGCTGGTCGGCGACCGCCTATCTGGCTCCGGCGTTGCCGTGGGGCGCCTACCCCGGCAACACCATCGGGCATGTGGGCAGCGGCATCGGCGTCGTCCACAACACGCACCTGATCGCCGACCCCGAACGGTCGGTGGTGAGCGGCCCGTTCCGCCCGTTCCCCCGCTCGTGGATGAGCGGCGAGGCCTCGATGGCACCGAAGGCGCCCTGGCTGGTGACGTCCAAAGCGAACACGTCGGCGTCGAAGGCACTCACTCACTACGCGGCCAACCCCGGGTGGGGACGTATCCCTCGGGTGTTCGCGTCGATGCTGCTGCCGTGACGACGTGTCGTCCAAACAGCTCGCAAACCTCACGGACCTCGCATGACGACGCTAATCTCAGCTCAGACGATTACACGATCTGGGCGCGAGAAACGGGAGCGAGATGTCGGCACGCGTCGAGGCCACCCGACCAACGGTCTCGGTGAGGATGTCCGGGACCGTCCGTGTCGATGTCGACGGCCACCCCGGGGAGGTCAAGTCCCGGCGTGAGCGCGCGGTCCTGGCCCGACTGGTCGCTGCCGACGGGCATGTCGTGTCGACGGACCGCCTGATCGACGACCTGTGGAACGGCGAACCCCCACCGAAGGCGTTGGCCGGCCTGCAGGTGCACATCTCGAATCTGCGGCGCATCCTCGAGCCGGACCGCGCCCCGCGGACACCGGCACGAATCCTGGTGAGCGAGCCACCCGGGTACGCCTTGCGACTACCGCGCGATGTGGTGGATCTCTGGCAGTTCGCCGATCTCGTCACCGGCGCCGACGGAACCGCCGCAGCCCGCTACGAACGGCTCGGGCAAGCACTCGCCCTGTGGCGGGGTGAGCCGTACGGCCCGCACGCCACCGACGAGTGGGCCCGCGCCGAGGTCACGCGGCTCGAGGAGGTGCACCTGATCGCGGTCGAGCAGCGCGCCGCGGCCGCGCTCGACCTGGGACGGCCGGCCGAGGCGGTGGCCACGCTTCCCGCGGCATGCGAACGATATCCGGCACGCGAGGAGTTCTTCCGGCTCCTCGCGCTGGCCCAGTACCGACTGGGCCGGCAGGCCGATGCGCTGCAGACGCTGCGTACGCTCCGCGGCTATCTCGCCGACGAACTAGGCGTGGACCCGGCGCCGCCGGTCCGCGAATTGGAAGCGGCCATCCTGCAGCAGGATCCGTCGCTGGAGGCGACCGCTGGGTCGATCGACGCGCCGGCCCCGGCCGGGACCGCCGACCTCAGGGCGGCCGTCGACCGTCCCAGCCACGAGTTCGCGGGGCGCGAAGCCGAGGTGGAGAAGCTTGCCGTGCACGCGGAGTCGGTCCAGCGCACCGGACTCCGGATCGTCTGGATCACCGCGGAGGCCGGCGGCGGGAAGTCGACCTTGGCACAGATGTTCGTCGGACATCTGCAGGCCGCGGGCTGGGCGACGGCGATCGGGCACTGTCCCGAGGTCGAGGGTGCGCCCACCGCGTGGGCGTGGCGGGAGATCGTCGGCGAGCTCGGCGGCGACAACGAGCTCGACGACCCGTTCCTCATCGCCCGCCAGGTGCGGGGCCTGTGCGAGTCCGGCCCCACCGGGACCGGCACGATGGTGGTGCTCGACGACGCGCACCGCGCCGACAGCGCGACCCTGCAGGTGTTGCGGCAGATGGTGACCTGGTTGGCCGATCGGCCGGTTCTGGTCTTGGCGACCTATCGTCCGTCGGAGGCGGGCGCCGAACTCATGGCCACCGGGGCGTCGCTGATCTCGGTGACCGCCGACCATCTCACGTTGTCGGGCCTGTCCGATGACGGCATCCGGGAGGTCGCGGCCCAGGCCGGGCTGGCGCCGGTCGACGATTCGACGTTGTCGCTGTTGCGGTCCCGCACCGACGGCAATCCGCTGTTCGTGCGGGAACTGGCCAAGTTGGTGGCCTCCCGCGGTTCCCGTGACGCCCGGACCGTGGTGCCCAGCGGCGTGCGCGAGGTGCTGCTGCAACGTGTCGAGCGGCTACCGACCGACACCGTCTCGGTGCTGCGCCTGCTCGCCGTGTGCGGCCGGACCGCCGACATCGACACCCTGATCGCGCTCTGGCCGGACGACGCGAACGCCGAGGACACCGTGCTCGATGCGATCGACTCCGCCGTCGTCGCCGGCCTGCTGACCACCGACATCGAACGGGCCCGGTTCAGCCATGTGCTGATGCGCGACGCCGTCTACGACGGCATTCCGGCGCTTCGTCGGCGGCGGCTGCACTGGCGCACACTGGAACACCTCCGGTCGAGCTCCCGATCGTCGCCCGACGAGCTCGCGGTGCATGCGGCGCTGGGCGCCTCGGCGCCGACCGCCACCGAGGCTCTGCAGATCGTCGAGGCGGCCGCTCGGACCAAGGGCGATGCCGACCTCGCGGCGGACTCGGCACCCTTGTGGCAGCACGCGGTGGACCTGCACCTGCTGGCCGGGCATGAGGACGCGACCGCGGCCCGTGACGATCGCGTCGCCCTCGTCGACGCGCTGTGCAACCTCGTCACGGCACTGGCACATCGTGGCGAGACCACAGCCGCACGTGAGTGCCGGGAGCGGGCGATGCACCTCGCCGAGGACATCGGCGACCCCGCACTGGTCGTCACGACCCTGTCCTCTTGGCGCACTCCGTTCATCTGGAGCACGCGCAGCAAGGGGGTGATCGACGACGTGATGGCGGCCGCGATCGAGGCAGTCCTGCCGACCATCTCCGGCGCGGCCCGGGCCTACGTGTTGACCGCGGCGGTCATGGAGTACGAGGGCAGCGACGATCAGCTCGCCATCGATCTCGCGCGTGAGGCCGTCGAGATCGCCTCCGGGATCAACGACATCGAATTGCGCTGTGCTGCCCTCAACGCCCGTGTCTTCACCGCGCTCGGTCCGGACAGTCGGGACGAGTATCCGGGCCTGGCGCAGGAGTTCCTCGCCGTCGCGGAGGAGGCGGGCAGCCTCGAGTATGTCGCTGCGGCGCGGTTCTACCTGTTCATGTTGCGGATGTCCGAGAACGATCTGCCCGGCGCCGTCACCGAGATGCAGTTGGCGTTGCAGAGCGCCACGAGCGGCCGGGTCGGCGAGTTGGTGGTGGTGCTGTCGGCGTTCGCGGCCGTCACCGATGTCCTGCGCGGAGATCTGGAAGCAGCGGATCGCACCTATCAAGCGCTGAGCAGGGAACTGCTGGCCGCGGGTATCCCGGCGGGAGAAGACTTCCGGAACATCGGTCAACTCTGCATCGGCTGGCATCGGGGATCGATCGGCCATCTCGTCGAGGACATCCGGCCGATGTACGAACGGTCCCCGCGGGCGATCGGATGGCTCTACGTCGTCGCACTGATCGATGCCGGCCGGGTCGACGAGGCCCGCGCTCTCGTCGACGCAGGTGTGCCGATCTGTCGCGACTACTACTGGACGTCACTCGAGGCATTTCACGCCCGCGCCCTGGTGCGGCTCGGCATGGTCTCCGAAGCCGCGGAAGTGTATGCGACGCTGCGTGAGTGGTCGGGAACCGTGATCGGCCTCAATGCCGGCAGCGTCTCGTTCGGTCCGATGGACACGGTTCTCGCCGAGGTCGCCGAGCTGCTCGGCGATTCTGCTGCGGCACAGCGGCATCGGCAGATCGCCGCCGAGGTGGAACAGCAGCTGCAACGCGGTCTGGCGGAGATCGCGTGAGCACCAGCCCGGCCGTGACGATGTGGATGTCCGGCACGGCCCGCGTGGACCTCGACGGGGCGCCGGCGGAGGTGAAGTCGCGCCGCGAGCGGGCGGTGCTGGCACGCCTGATCGCCGCCGACGGCCACGTGGTGTCCACCGACCGGCTCATCGAAGACCTGTGGAGCGGCGAGCCTCCGCCGAAAGCGTTGGGCGGCTTGCAGGTCCACATCTCCAATCTTCGTCGAATCCTCGAACCGGGCCGGGCCCCGCGGTCGCCGGCCCGCATCCTCGTCAGCGAGCCGCCCGGTTACGCACTCCGCGTGCCACGGGATGCGGTGGACCTGTGGCGATTCGCCGACCTCGTCCACGCCGTCGACGGCGATGCCGCCACCCGCCATGCACGGCTGGGTGATGCGCTGACCTTGTGGCGTGGGGAGCCGTTCGGGCCGCACGCCACCGACGACTGGGCCCGCGCCGAGGTGGCGCGGTATGACGAGTTGCATCTGACCGCCATCGAACAACGGGCCGCGGCCGCACTGGAACTGGGCCGTCCAGCCGAGGTGGTGGCCTCGCTCGCCGGGCAGTGCGAGCGTCATCCCGCACGGGAAGAACTGTTTCGGCTGGTCGCTCTGGCGCAATACCGTCTGGGCCGGCAGGCCGACGCCCTGCATACGCTCCGGACGGTGCGTGAGTATCTGGCCGACGAACTCGGCGTCGACCCGTCCCCGCCGGTACGGGAGTTGGAAGCGGCCATCCTGCAGCAGGATCCGGATCTGCAGCTACCGGCCGCGCCGTCGGCGCCGGTGCACCGATCCGAGCCCGCCGAGTCCCTGCGCACCGACATCGCGCATGATCCGGCATTCGCCGGACGAGAAGCCGAGATCGAGAAACTGCTCGAGCACGCGGACACCGTGCGCCACACCGGTTTGCGGGTCGTCTGGATCACCGCCGAGGCCGGTGGCGGCAAGTCGACACTCACCCAGCTCGCCGTGGGTCGGCTCCGCGCGGCCGGGTGGGCCACGGCCATCGGACACTGTCCCGAGGTCGAGGGTGCGCCCACCGCCTGGGCGTGGCGAGAGATCGTCGGGGAACTGGGCGGCGACAACGAACTCGACGACCCGTTCCTCATCGCCCGACAGATCCGCAGCGCCTGCGAGTCGGGACCGGCCGATGCCGGCATCGTCATCGCACTCGACGACGTCCACCGCGCCGACAGCGCAACCCTGCAGGTGCTGCGGCAGACGGTCAGTTGGCTGGCCGACCGGCCGGTGCTGATCCTCGCGACGTACCGGCCGTCGGAGGCACGAACCGAACTGCTGGCGACGGGTGCCTCGCTGGTGTCGGCCACCGCCGACCTCCTCGCCCTCGCCGGTCTCTCCGACGACGGTATCCGGGCGCTGGCCGCCGATGTCGGCCTGGACCCCGTCGATGACACCACCCTCGCGTTGCTGCGATCCCGGACCGACGGGAATCCGCTGTTCGTGCGGGAATTGGCCAAACTGGTTGCGTCACGGGGGACGCGGGACGCGCAGAAGACGATTCCGAGTGGTGTCCGGGAAGTGTTGCTGCGGCGGGTGGAACGGCTCCCCGATGACACCATCTCGGTGCTCCGACTGCTCGCCGTCTGCGGTCGGCGCGCCGATATCGACGCCCTCATCGCACTCTGGCCGGATGCGTCCGGCGCCGAGGACACGGTGCTCGATGCGATCGACACCGCGGTGGTGGCCGGTCTGCTTACCGCCGAGGTGGACACGGTCTGGTTCAATCACGTCCTGATGCGCGACGCCGTCTACGACGGCATCCCGGTACTGCGGCGGCGCCGGCTTCATTGGCGCACTTTCGAATTCCTCCAGCACAGGGCCCGCTCGGCCGCCGACGAGCTCGCGGTTCATGCCGCGTTGGGAGCGGCCGGGGCCACCGGCGAACAGGCCCTCGAGGTCGTCGAGTCGGCAGCGCGTCACCGCTCCGGCGACCTGGCCGCCGACTCCGCCGAGCTGTGGCAGTACGCCGTGGACCTCCATGCCCTGGCCGGACACGATCGGCCAACGGCCCCGCTGGCCGATCGTTCCGCGATGGTGCACGCGCTCGGCGACCTCGTCACCGCCCTCGCCCATCGTGGTGAGATCTCACTGGCGCGGAGCCGGCGGACCGATGCGGTTCGGCTCGCGGAGGCCACCGGTGATCAGGCGACGGTGGTGTCGGCGTTGACCTGCTGGCGCACACCAACGATCTGGACCACCCGCACCAAGGGTGTGCCCGACGAGGTGATGGTCGATGCACTCGATCGCGCTCTGCCCACCAGCACCGGCGCCGATCGGGTGCGGCTGCTCGTCACGGCAGTGTTCGAGCACGAGGGAATCAACGAGGATCGATCGTATGAATGCGCCCGCGCGGCGATGGACCTGGCCGATACACTCGGCGACATCGAATTGCGCTGCGCCGCACTGAACGGTCTGGTGTACGCCTCACTCGGTCCCGACCACCGCGGCGATTATCCCGAGCTGGTGGACACCTTCCTGGCGACGGCGCAAGAGGCGGGCAGCCTCGAATACGAGGCGGCAGCACGATTCTTCATGTTCCTGGCCCGTACCCGCGCGATCGATCCCGCAGGTGCGGCCGCCGAGGTGCAGCGGGCCATGGCGTGCGCGACGAGCGGGCGCGTCGGGGAACTCGTGGTGGTGCTGTCGGCCTTCAACGCCGTCCTCGACGTCATGCGCGGCCGGCTGGAGGCCGCGGAGCAGTCCTACACTGTTCTGGCCATGCAGCTCTCGGCCGCCGGGCTACCGTCCGGGGAGGACTTCGCCCAGGTCGGTCGCCTGTCGGTGGATTGGGTCCGCGGCTCGATCGAGCACGTCGTCGATCACGCCGCACGCTGGTACGAACGGGCACCGCACTCCGTCGCCTGGATCTACGTCGTCGCCCTGCTGGACGCGGGCCGCGAGGATGAGGCCCGTGCCATCGCCGATACCGACCCGTACGTGACCCGCGACTACTACTGGACGACGGTCGAGGTCTTCCACGCGCGGGCCCTGGTGCGCCTGCGCATGGTCGACGAGGCGCGCGATCTCTATGCAGTGCTGCAGAACTGGTCGGGCGTGATCGCCGGATTCGATTCGGGCAGCGTCACCTTCGGTCCTGTCGATGTGGTCCTCGCAGAGCTGGCCGACCTCATCGGCGATCCCGCAGCAGCCCAGCGCCACCGGGACGTGGCGGCGGAGTTGGACGCGAAGGTCCGACGCGGTCTCGCGCAGATCGACGCCGGCTGACCGCCCGCACCCAGCCCGCCGCTGGTCGCGTACCGAGACCACCACACCCAACCCGCCGCCCGTCGAGTAGCAGCGAACGTAGTGAGTCGAGTATCGAGACCACCACACCCAACCCGCCGCCGGTCGCGTATCGACACCACCACAACCCAGCCCCGTCGTCGCTGGTCGAGTAGCAGCGAACGAAGTGAGTCGCGTATCGAGACCACCACACCCAACCCGCGCTGGTCGAGTATCGACACCACCACCCCCAACCCGCCGCTGGTCGAGTAGCAGCGAACGGAGTGAGTCGCGTATCGAGACCACCACACCAGACCTCGATCCCGAGCACCCCTCCCGCTGACCCTAGACACCCAGGCGCTCGACCACCCGGGTAGCCGGCTACCCGATTAGCCGCAGGTCGGCTACCCCATTTCCGAGCAGCAATCTGACGTAGCCGGCTACTCGTGCCATCGAGCCACCCGCGGCTCATTCTGACGTGCGCGGAGCTCGCTCGGCTTCGCCTCCACCCCAACATATCTCAAGGACCCACCATGATCTCCGACGACGACACCAGCACACCCGACGCCGCAGAAACGACCGGGCGTCAGATCATCACGTTCACCGAGGACAGCACCCACGAGCAACGCGTAGCCGCACTCAACTCCGTGAGCGGCATCAGTTCGATCGCATCCAGCGACGAAGCCGGCATCGAGTCGACCTCCGCCGACGACCTCGACGCGTCCGACGCCACCATTTTCGAGCGCTTGGGCGTGGCGGTGGCGACGGTCGATGGCACCGCATTCGAGTCTCTCAGCGAGGTGGCCGACCAGAATCCGGCCATCGTGGCCGTCGAACCCGAACACGTCGTGCACGCCCTCGCCGCGCCACTGGCGCTCGAGACGCATCTGGCCGACGGACGCCTCTACACCTGGGGCCTCCAGGCGACCCGTGCGCTGCTCTCCCAGTTCGACGGCACCGGCGTCCGGGTTGCGGTGCTCGACACCGGTTTCGACCTGACTCATCCGGACTTCGCGGGACGGTCGATCACCACCAAGTCCTTCGTCGCCGGGCAAGACGTCCAGGACGGCAACGGGCACGGCACCCATTGCATCGGAACGTCCTGCGGTCCGCGGCGGATCACCAACGCGCGTGGCTACGGCATCGCGTCGAATGCCGCGATCTTCGCCGGCAAGGTGCTCAGCAATCAGGGCTCCGGCGCCGACGCCGGAATCCTGGCAGGCATCGAGTGGGCCATCGCCAACCGATGCCAGGTGGTGTCGATGTCCCTGGGCGCCAACGTTGCTCAACCGGTACTCGCCTATGAGGTCGTCGGGCAGCGTGCGCTGGCCGCGGGCACGCTCATCATCGCGGCGGCCGGGAACAACGCCCAGCGCCCGGCCAACCCCGGGTTCATCGGCAGTCCGGCCAATTCACCGTCGATCATGTCGGTGGCCGCGCTGGCCTCGGACCTGAAGATGGCGGCGTTCTCGGCGCGGGCAACCGTGGTACCCGGCGGGGCCATCGACATCGCCGCACCCGGATTGGACGTCTATTCGTCCTGGCCGATGCCGACCCGGTACAACACGATCAGCGGAACCTCCATGGCCACACCGCACGTCGCCGGGATCGCCGCGCTCGTGGTGCAGAGCACCGGCAAGACCGGAAAGGAACTGTGGAAGGCGCTCGTGACCGATGCGGAGGTCCTGCCCCTTCCGCAGATCGACGCCGGCGCGGGGCTGGCCACCGCGCCCTGAGTCGGCCCGGACCTACTGGCGCGGCGGGTCGAACGCCCCGGCCCGTACCTCGGCACCGTCGCCCAGTGGTCTCCGGATGGACCAGCGTTCGGTGAGGGTGGAGGCCGCCATCTTCCAGACACCGTCCTCGACGACATAGTCGTCGCTGTACTCCCCCGTCATGATCGCTTCGGTGCGGTCGAGCAGGTTGACCTGCCGGAACTTGAGCGTCCACCGTCCGGTGGCGGTGGTCTCGGAGGTCAGGGTGATGTCGGGATGCATGCCGTGGTGCATGTCGAAGATGACGTACTCGCCGTCGACGGTGTGCAGTGCGACCTGCTCGAAGATCTTCGCCATCGGTTCGACGTCGTCGTAGGCGCCGAGCGGGCCGTAGTCGATGCGGGCGCCGGACCGGATGAAGCATTCACGGAACATCCTGGGGTCCTTGGCATCACACGCACGCCAGTAGCGGTGTTTGAGTTGCTTGATCGCGTCGATGCGGTCGAGGTCGTCGAGGCGGCGGGCGAGGTCGTCGGTGGAACTCATGGGTTCACGATAGGAGGACTGTCGGGCACGGGGTGCATACTCGAGAACATGACCACGCACACGGTGCGGCGCGAGGTCCTCGGACCGTGGTCCCTGGACACCAGTCGCGAGTTCTGGGAAGGATTCACGCCGGCGGCGCTGCGGGACCAGAAGAAGGACGCGACGTTGACCACGGTCTTCCGGGTCGACGCCGACTGGTCGGTGGCTCACCTGTCGGCGATGCAGCGCGATCAGGTGGCCGAACTGTCGGTCGACGGGGACGGCGATCTCGATGCCGCCGCCGTTCAGGCCGCACGGTTTCTCGCCCTCGACGTCGATGCCCGGAGTTGGCCCGGCGCCGGTGAGCGCGATCCGGTGATCGGCCGCGCGCAGCAGAAGCTGCCCGGGCTGCGTCCGTGTGGATTTCACTCGGCCTATGAGGCTGCGGCGTGGTCGGTACTGAGCCAGCGGGTGCGGATCGTGCAGGCCGCGCAGCTGTGGGAGACCCTCATCGCGAATCACGGTGACGACGGCGCGTTTCCGGCGCCCGAGCGGCTGGCACGCGCCGAGCTCGATCTGCCCGGCCGCAAGGGCGAGTACCTGCGTGCGGTCGCCGAGGCCGCGCTCGCCGGCACCCTCGACACCGCGGCACTGCGCGCGCAACCGCCCGAGGAGGCCATCGACGCCGTCCAGCAGATCACCGGCATCGGCCCGTTCGCCGCCGAGCTCATCGTCCTGCGCGGCGCCAACGCACCTGACGTGGTGCCCACCCACGAACGACGGCTCGAAGCCGAGGTCGCGCACCTCTACGGTCCTGACCGTCCCCTGACCGACGTCGCGGAGTTGTGGCGCCCGTTCCGCACGTGGGCGTCGGTGTACCTGCGGGCCCTCGCGGAAAACCGGAACGTCAGTTAGCTTCTGCCAACAGCCCGTCGATGATCGATCGGGCGGTGGGCAGGGCAGTGTCGTCACCCATCTGCGCGCCCGTGTTGGCAGCCGTCACCAGCGCGTTCAGTTCGAAGGCCAGTTCGTGGGGGTCACGCCCCTCGAGGTGCCCCTGGGCCTGCGCCTCGCGGATCTCGTTCTCCAACCAGTCCGACCACTCTCGGTTGTCGGCCTGGATGGCGTCGTGCACCGCGCCTGTGCGGCTGTCGAATTCGGCCGTGGTGGCCACTCGAAAGCATCCCCCGGACAGGACCGGCTCGCTGACGTAATCCAGCCACCGGTTGATGAGTGTCGTCAGCCGCCGCATGCCTCGCGGTTCGGTGAACGACGGCGTCACGACATTGTCGATGAACACCTCGCGGGCCGACTGCACCGCAGCCAGCTGCAGCTTCTCCTTGGTACCGAACAGGGTCGAGACACCGCTCTTGCTCATCCCCAGGTCGTCGGCCAGCCGACCGAGACTCAGACCTGTGAGGCCCTCCGCCGAAGCCACGTCGGCCGCGTGGCGCGCGATCGTCGCGCGAGCTCGCTGCCCCTTTATCAGTCGCTTGTCGGTGGTCTGCTCGATGTCACTCACCCCTCCATCGTGACACTTCGGTCTTGAAAAGGCGAACGATCGGTCGTATTGTTTTCCACATCTCGAACAAAACGTACGACCGTCCGTTGACTATTATCGTCGCGAAGGAAGTCCGATGACCGATCTCCCCCTGACCGATACACCTCCGCCTGATGCCCCTCCGCCCGATGTCCCTGCGCCCGATGTCCCTGCGTCCGATGTGCGAGTGTCGGGTCTCGCACCGACGACACACCCTTCGAATCCCCGGACCGCCCGGCTCGCGCTGCTAGTCGCATGCGGCGCTGCGTTCGTCTCGTTTCTCGACCTGTCCGTGGTCAACATCGCGTTCCCGGTCGTCGCTCGCGATTTCCCCGCCACCCCCTCGGCGACACTCACCTGGGTGGTCAGCGGGTATGCCATCGCGTTCGCCGCGTTCCTCACGCCCGCAGGGCGATTGGCCGATGTGATCGGTCGGCGGCGCATCCTGCTGGGCGCGTTGGCCGGGTTCGCGCTGACATCACTGCTGTGCGCATTCGCACCCGACATCGAGTGGCTCATCGCCGGTCGAGTTATGCAGGGCGCATCGGCGTCGCTGATGATCCCGGCGGGTCTGGGCCTGGTTCTCAGCGCGGTTCCGATCGAGCGGGCCGGGACCGCCATCGCGGCGTGGACCGCGGCCGGTGGGCTGGCCGCAGCCGTGGGACCAGCGGTCGGCGGCGCTCTGGTCGAGTGGTTCGGTTGGCGGTCGGTGTTCGTCATCAACGTTCCGGTGGCCGCGGTCCTCATCGCCGTCGGCGCGATCATCACCGTGCCCGATACGCGGACGGGTGATCGTGGCTGGCCCGACCTGCTCGGTACCGTCGCCACGGCTGTGGGGATCGGCGCCGTGGTCGCGGCCGTCACCGAAGGGCAGCACTGGGATTGGGACTGGCGGGCGCTGGTGTGCGGAATGGGCGGTGCGGCCCTGCTGGCGGTGGCCCTGCTGCGGTCCCGTCGGCATCCGCGGCCGGCCATCGCGGTCGGTTTGTGGCGCAATCGGGACTATGCGCTCGCGAACGCCGCCTCGTTCGTCTTCGGCGTCACCATGTTCGCGTGGCTGCTGGCCGGACCGTTGTGGCTCGACACGATCTGGCACTACTCAGTGCTGGAGTCCGCGGGTGCGATGACGATCGGCGCCTTCGCGTCGATGGTCGCGGCGGTGGCCGCCGGTCGGGCACCAGAGCATCTGCAGCGCAGCCTCGCTGTGGTCGGCGCCGTCTTGTTCGCCGCGTCGACGTTGTACATGAGCACCGACGTCTGGAGCACCGATCCTGCGTTCTGGCTCGCGTGGGTGCCCGGCGGCATCCTCGGTGGCGCCGGGATCGGTATGATCATCACGGTCCTCGGTACGGCCGTGGCGAAATCCTCACCGCCACATCAGTTCGCCGCCGGCATCGGGATGAATGTGACCGCTCGCCAGACCGGCGGCGCACTGGGCATCGCCGTGCTCGCCGCCGTCTTCGCCGCGATCCCCGACCAGCCGGTGACCGCATTCCACACCCTGTTCGCCGTGTGTTCGGCCATCGCTCTCGCGGCCGCCGCCTGCACAGCCATCCCCACCCGCAACGAGGAGACACCGTCATGAACTACGACCTCACTGCCACCGAAAACGACTGCGAGAAGGACGATCCCATGGTGCTGTCGCCGGCTGCCGCCCGAGACATGCTGGTCGGTGTCCCGTGGCAGCGATTCGCGGTGATCGGCGACTCGATCGCGGCCGGCACGGGCGATTCATGGCCGGGCTACGCCGACGTTCCGTGGGCCGACCGGGTCGCCGGCATGCTGCGGTCCGTTCATCCGGACCTCGGCTATCTGAACACCGGGAAGATCGGCGCGACGATCGGCCAGGTGCACGCCGAGCAGCTGCAGTCCGTCCTCGACTTCCGACCCGACCTGATCCACGTGTCGTGCGGCGGCAACGACCTGCTGCGCTCGGACACCGCCCTGGGGACCCTGGAGGGTGACCTCGATGATCTGTGTGCGGCACTGGGCGCGACCGGCGCGACGCTGTCGTTGTTCACCCTCGCCGATGCGTTCACCGGCGAATTTCTCTGGATGCGGCCACGTTTCATGGAGTTCGCGGATGTGGTGCGTCGCGTGGCCCGACGTCACGATGCGGTGCTCACCGAGTTCTGGGAACATCCTGCGCGGTTGCGACCGAGCTGGCTGAGTCGAGACTACATCCATCTGACGATGGCCGGGCACGCGGTCGTGGCGACGGAGGTGGCCGAGTCATTGGCGCGGTACCACCGGGAAAGTGTGCTGTCGGTGCAGGCCTGCTGAGGGCAGCGATCAGACCGTCGGCGCGGTCTCCTGCGGCCACGCCACGTGCAGACCACGGATCGCGTCCCCGGCCTCGCCGGTCCGCTGCTTGGTGCCCTGCCGCGCAGAGTCCTCGGCCCCGTGGGCCCGGGCACCGAGCAGACCGTAGGGCGCCATGGCCTGCTCCACCGACCAGTTCGCCTGCACACCGGCCACCGACAGGTGGACGTCGCCACGTGCGTTGACGATGTAGTCGACGGGCGGCAGCCCGGCCTTCTGCGCGTCCGCTGTTGAGAGTGTCAGCTCGAACTGATTGGCACCCGGATTCGGAAGGGGATTGGCCTCGGGATCATCCTGTTTCCACGGCTCGTCCGGGTTGGCGCCGGGGTCGCCCGCGCCGAGGGCGTAGGCCAATGCGCCACCGGCGATCCCACCGGCAACGGCGCCGATGGCCGCACCGGCGGCGCCTGCGGCCAGCGCACCGACGGCGGCGCCGGCCGGGATGCCGATGAGTGCGCCGGCTCCGGCGCCGGTGCCGACCATGCCCAGCCAAGCCGCGTCCCCGAGACCGGCCACTGGCAACATCCAGGCGAACGTGACGCCGTTGTAGACGGCACCGACGGCCGCGCCGACCGGAACGCCGATGATCGCACCGCCCACTGCGCCCATGGCCGCTGCTGGAATACCCAGGGTCACCGCACCCGCTGTGGCGCCGGTCATCACGCCGATGATCGTCGACGCCGCCTGCCGCGACGCCTCGTCCGCGGGCACGCCCACGGAGATCAACCCCTGCGCGATCTTCGCCTCGCCATAGGCCGACCAGGCGTTGATGGAGTTGACGTCCTTGTCGGACATGCCCTCCGGGATGTCGGTGATGTAGTTGCCGACACGGATCTTGTCGGGCGGCGGCGCGATCGGCCGTACCGGGGCGGTCGGCTTGGGCGCGGTCAGCGGACGAGCCGGGACCGGATCGTAGGCGTTGTCATAGGTCGGCGCGTCATAGGTGCCGGGCTCCACATACGGCTGGTACGGGGCCTCCTGTGGCGGTGCCGGCAATGACCCCGGTCCGGGAACTGCCACAGGTGCGACCTCGGGCGTCGGCGTGGTGCCACCTTGCTCGGGGGCGGCCTCTCCAGGCGTGGTCCCGCCCTGTTGAGGCGCGGTGTCGCTCGGACTGGTGCCGCCCTGCTCGGGTGCGGCCTGGGCCAGGCCCGCGCCCATCCCGGTCGCGATGGACGCCGCCAGGGCTGCGGAGGTCAGGGTCAACCGCAACGGCGACCGCCGATCCTCTGGTTCGAGACGATGCCGCGCTCCCCGCTTCGACGGCTGACCCATGCTCGCGTTGTCCTTTCGATGGAGACTCCGACCCCAGGGAGCCTCTGAACGATTACTTCAGTGGCGATTGCTTCGGTGGCGATTGCTTCGGTGGCGATTGCTTCGGTGGCGATGTGCGGACCAGATTCAATCCGCGTTCATACGATGGGAATCCTGCGCAGCCGCAGACAGCACGAAACAGCATTCGATGGAGCCCTCGCCACGGCCGCAATGACGACCGTCATCAATAAGCAGCACGTAAATCCCCCCGACAAACCGATACCTGCCGTCCGGATTGTGCCATGCCGGTGAAAGGACCGCCGAGTCGGCGCTGTCATACGTTGGGGAGCCGGCGAGATTCGTCCGCTCGGATTACGGCACGATTGTCCAAAAGGATGTTCCGTAACTTTGCGGCGCATTTCGGTTGCTGATCGAGGTTGCACTCACAGTGAGCCACAACGGTCCCGATCCGGTCCGAATGTCTCGGATGATCTTTTCACCGCGTCGAGGCCCGAACGCGGCGGGGATCGAGATGACCTCGTAGGGGACTGTCGGACTGATAACCGCAATAGCAACTCGCAAGCGACATTTGGGATTGCGTTGCCACCCGGACCCATCTCCAACAAATCCGAATGGCGTGACAGTAAGCCGAATCACACCCCTCTTGCCCTTCGGAGCCACCATGCCCAGGTGGAGCGCGCCCCGGCAGTAGTCGTGGTCACCGAATGCCCCGATGTTCTCGCCGTATTGGCTGACTCGCGGCAACTGCGGCTCCGCCGCGGCACTCCCGGCACCGACAAACGCGAACGCCCCCATTGTCGCGGCCAGTAGCAACACACACACTCTGCGGTAGATCATCGAACCCCCATCGAGATCGGCAACAACTCGTCCAACTTAGTGGATGCCGGATTCGAGGCGGCCTATGTCCTCTGAACAAATGACGGCAACCGCATCGCTGCGCGAGCGCCGGTCTCATCCCGAGACCGGTGCCGCCGGACAGCGCTTGCAGGCGACAGAGCCGGAAATGATCGGGATGGATACCTACGACGGCGCGTCGTGATACTCGCGGTCTCCGTGGCCCTCAGTTGACGGTTGTGAGCAGCGCGAGTGCGAGGCGTGCTTCGATGACCGAGATCGGTGTGGGGATCGTCTCGGTGAGATGTAGGTGCGGGCCGTCGTCGGGCGGCGGCGCGTCTGGTTGCGGTGGTGGGTGGAGTTGTGCGCGGACCTGTTCGAGATGCTGCGCATACAACACCGCGATGTCGGGGCGCCGGTTGAAGTCCTGCGGGTTCGGCGGTGCACCGTCGGCGCTGTTGCGGCGCCACCAGGTGCGGCCGGTGTGGGGGCCGTCCTCGTAGATGCCGGTGGTGAACTGGCCGATCCCGGGTCCGACCATCCGGTTGTGTTTCGGACACGCCGGGGCCAGATCGATGATGTCGGTCAACCCGCCGGCAGCGAAGTCGCGGCGGGCGTGATGCAGTTCGACGTGGGAGGCCGGCTGATCGCAGCCGGGTGCCGAGCACACCTCCCCGTCCGGGCGGGCGAACGACGCCAACCGTTGAGCCCGGGTGGCACACCGTTTGGCCTGCCCGAAATACAGGGGCTGCGGGCTAGCATCGGCGAACACCGCCAAATACTGTTGGGCCTCGGCGGCCAACCGGATCACATCGGTGATCGGCAACAGCGACCCGGTGGCGGTGGTGCCGAATCCGGTCTCCCGGATCAGATCATTCAGCTCGGCCTTGACGATCAACTGCACCGGCAACCCCCGATGGGATTTGCCCAGCAACCCATCGGCAAACACCGCCCGCAACAACGCCGCCAACGCATCATGATTGCGCTGGGCCTGGGTGCGGGTGTCACGGGCGGCGGCCGCCTTCACCGCCTCGGGGTCGGCGTCCTCCTCGGCACCCGAAGGGGCGTCGGGATCCTCGGGGTTGTTGAGACCGGGTTTGGCCCACGCGGCCAGCATCATCTCCAGCAACGCCCGGGTCTCCGGATCCAGATGGCCGGTCAGTTTCGACATCTGCTGCGCGTTCTGCCGATTCAGCCACAGATTCCGCTTACGTTTACGATCACTGTCGTCGGTCAACTCGCCATCCGGATCCAGATGCGCCAACACCCGCTGACCCAGGATCACGATCTCATCCGGAGTGTGTTTGACCGCCAACTCGGCCAACGACGCCTCCGCGGCCACCTTCTTGTCGTGGGGCGCCTGCTGCGGGATCGTCTCCAGAATGTCGATCACCGTACTCAGATGCGCCGGGCCGACCTCACCGGCCGCGAACGCCGCCGCCAACTCCGGAAAGCGTGGCTCGGCGCACTGCCCACCCAACTGCCGCATCCGCCCGGTCGCCGCGATCTGATCCTTCCGCCGGCCCGGTTCGGAGACCCGCACCTCGACATTGAGGAAGTTCGTCAAACTCCGAAACCCCATCGCCCGCGGCACACCCCGATCCGACAACTCCAGAATCTGGCGATTACCCTCGAACAACTGCCGATTGACCGCCCGCTCCGAGGCCCGCGCCACCGCCAGCACCTCCGCATCACTACAGCGCGTCAGATCCGCCGCCGCCAACCGATCCAACACCGCATGCAACTCGGTGAGCAGACCCGGCACCTCCGACAACGACTCCTGTGCGTTCAGCGTGTCGTGCGTGTTCGGCTCGGCCATACCCACCCCCCAGCGGACCATCGTTCGAATATACGTTCGAGAGTAGACCTCATTCGGGCGTCCCGCAAGTGTCATCGCTCAGGACATCGGTGACAGTTCTGCATCAGGACATCGGTGACATCACACGCCCCTTGAATGAGCCGACGATGAGGCCTGCTCGACCGTCACATCGCCATCAACGCGGACTGGTCCTCGGCGTCGTCGCGCAACCGGTCGATCACCTCACGCGTGTGCTCGCCATGTTGCGGCGGCGCGGTTCGTAGCGGTGGCCTCACACCGGAGTAGCTCACGGGAAAGCCGATCTGCCGCAGCTCTCCCGTGTGATGAGCCACGGTGCCGACCATTCCGATCGCCTCGGTGTGCGGGTCCGCGTAGATCTCGTCGAGATGACGGATGGGCGAGACCGGCACTCCGTGCTGTTTGAGAAGTGCGCACCAGTGCTTCACGGTGCCGGTGGCGAACACCTCGGACAGGACCTGTTCCAACTTCTCCCGGTTCTCCACACGATCGCGGTTGCGCCAGAACTCCTCGCACTGTGCCAGCTCGGGGCGTCCGATGGCCGCGCACAACGAATCCCACAGGGTGTCGTTGCCAACCGCGATCACGAAGTACCCGTCAGAGGCCGGAAACGCTTGATAGGGAGCCAGATTGGGGTGCGCCGAGCCCATGCCGTGCGGACGGTGACCGTCGGCGAAGTAGTTGGTCGCCCAGTTGACGTGCATGGCCAGCTGGCATTCATAGAGCGACGTGGTGACGTACTGGCCGCGTCCGGTGCGGGCTCGCTCGACCAGCGCGGAGAGCACCCCGATGACACCGAACAGCCCGGCCCCGAGGTCGCCCATGGCATAGCCGGCCTTCATCGGCGCCCCGCCGGGCTCACCGGTCAGCGACATCAGTCCGCCGGCCGCCTGGGCGATCATGTCGTAGCCGGGTTCGTCGCGTAGCGGACCTTCCTCGCCGAACGCTGAGATGTGCAACACCACCAGGTGCGGGTGGCGGGCGGAGAGATCCCGGTAGTCGAAGATCTTCTGCAGGCTGCTGCCCGGCCGGAAGTTCTCCACCACCACGTCGGCGTCGGCGAGCATGCGGTCGATGAGCTGTTGCCCCTCTTCGCTTTTCAGGTCGACGGTTACGGACTTTTTCCCGCGGTTGACGGCAAGGTAGTAGGTGGCGTCGTCGCCGACGAGTGGCGGGCCCCAGGTGCGGGTGGGATCGCCGCCGTCGGGGTGTTCGATCTTGATGACTTCGGCGCCGAGGTCGGCGAACGACATGGTGGCGTACGGGCCGGCCAGGATCTTCGACAGGTCGATGACCTTGATCCCGGCCAGTGGCGCCGGACCGGAGTTGGTGGTTGCGTCGGTGTTCATGCGTCTGCTCCTGCGAGTGTGCGGGGTGCGGCGGCGTGGACCACCTCGGGCGTGACGTCGGTGCCGTCGGCGATGGCGCCCAGGTGCTCGATGGCGACGGCTGAGGGTTCGCCGTCGAGGCCGGCCAGATACGCGTTGGCGACGAGCAGCGAACGGTAGCCGCGGGCGGCGCTGAGGCGGTGGGCGGCGATGTCGAACAGCTGGGTCGCCAGCACCGCTTGCGCAAGGTCGTCGGCGTAACGGGCACAGGCGATCTGAGCGGATGCGTCATCGGCGGCGAGGAGATCGTCCCCGCGTGTGACGAGCCGATGCCATCGCTCGGTCAACATGTCCGCTCCGGGCGTGCAGTCGGGGCCCAGGCCGGCGAGGGTGGCAATCATCGTGTCCGCGAGGTGCCGATGTGCGTTCTGCTTGCGCATACAACGCAGGACATCGAGGGCGATGACGTTCGACGATCCCTCCCAGATGGAGCCGAGATGGGCGTCGCGCAGCAGCTTCGCGAATCCCCACTCCTCGATGTAGCCGTTCCCGCCGCGGATCTCCATCGCCTCGCCGGTCACGTGCCGGGCACGTTTACAGACATGATGTTTCGCGATCGGGGTGAGGATACGGATGAGGTTGCGTGCGTCGCTGTCCCCGTCGTCCGCGCGACGCAGGCAGTTCGCGCTGTAGCCGACGAGGGCGAGCGCGGCCTCGGCGTCGAGCAACAGTGGTAGCAGGGTGGCCCGCATGAGCGGCTGATCGAACAGGTTCTGGCCGAACACGACCCGCTCACGGGTGTGCGCGACGGCGTCGCGCACGGCGCGTCGCATCAGCGCTGTCGAACGCATCGCGTTGGACAGCCGCGAGGTGTTGACCATCTCGGCCATCTGTCGGAAACCGCGGTCGAGCGCTCCGACCTGGATGCCGACGGCCCCGTCGAGGGTGACCTCGCCGCTGGGCATCGACCGGGTGCCGAGCTTGTCCTTCAGCCGGTCGATGGTGTAACTGTTGCGGCTGCCGTCGGCAAGGTGCTTGGGCACCATGAACATTCCGACACCGCGGGTGGAACCCTCGGCTCCGCCGGGGAATCGGGCGAGGGTGATGATGACGTCGGCGTCGGGATTGGAGGCGAACCACTTCTTCCCGGACAACCTCCACGTCCCACCGTCGCGGACCGCCGTCGTGGAGGTCTGCGCGATGTCGGTGCCGGCCTGCGGTTCGGTCATGAACATGGCACCGGTCAGCGACGTCGCCGGGTCGGTGGAGGTGAGCCCGTCGATCCACGGCCCGAAAATCTCCGGGTCCCCGAACATGCGAAGCGTGCGAGCGGCGGCGTCGGTCATCGACACGGGGCAAGCCAAACCGAATTCGGACTGCACGAACAGGTACGACGCGAGGTACTTGACCAGATGCGGTGGCTTGGTGGTCCATCCGTGAATCGCTTTGTGCGACAGCGCCGACAGCCCGTACTCGTAGTAGGCGGCGGCGCACAGCTCGCGGTAGGCGGGGTGATAGTCGATCTCGTCGATCCGGTTGCCGTCCCGGTCGAACTGACGCAGTACCGGCGGATGCTGGTCGGCCACGGCGGCCAGATCGGTGAGCCGCTCGGCGGCGTCGGCGCCCAGTCGGTCGAGCAGTGCGTCGGTCCGGTTGCGGTCGTCCGCGTCGATCCACCGGTCGACGACCGCGGTCAGTGCGGGATCGGTGTGTGCGTAATTCATCAAATGCCTTTCAGGTCAGTTGTTGTTGGCGCCCTTCGTGACGGCCCTCCGCTAGCGCTCCGGGCCTCCTCAGGGATCGGGTAACGGTTCCGCTAGCGCTCCGGGCCTCCTCAGGGATCGGGTAACGGTTCCGCTAGCGCTCCGGGCCTCCTCAGGGATCGGGTAACGGATCACCCGCCCGCGCGAACTTCCCGCTCCCTGAGGAGCCTCCGAGCTTGCGAGGATGCGTCACCTCACCGCTCCCTGAGGAGCCTCCGAGCTTGCGAGGATGCGTCACGAAGGGGCGACACTTCACGACGTACTCGCAACCGCTTCCAGCCGCTCCGGCACCTCATCCACCGCCTCAACCCCATCGGGCCGCAGCAGGATGCGCATGCAGATCAGGGACAGCAGCACGTAGCCGAGCGCGAGACCGACCACCGGCCAGATCGATCCGGACTTGGTGAGCAGGAACTGACTGATCATCGGCGCCGTTCCCGCGAAGATCGCCGTCGACACCTGATAGGCGAGGGAGATGCCGGTATAGCGGATGTGCGTCGGGAACCGTTGCGCGAGAATACCGGCGAGTGCCGAGTAGTACATGGCGTGTGGGGCGGTGGCCAGCGCCATACCCACGATCGCCAGCGTCAACGACCCGGTCTTCACCAAAAGGAACATCATCGGCAGCAGCACGAGTTCGGGCAGCAGGATCACGGCGACGGCGCGACGTGGGTTGATGCGGGTGGCGAGCACAGCACCGAACGGCTGCACCAGCACCTGCACCACCAGCGAGATGGTGACCACGAGCAGGAACTCACTGCGGCCGAAGCCGAGATCCGATGTCGCCCAGCTGAGCGCGAAGGTCGTCTTGATGTAGGTGATGGCCACGCCGGCGACGACCGCGCCGATACCGAGCAACACCTTTCCGCCGTGCGAGCGCAGTACCTCGACAATGGGGATGCGGTTGCGCTCTTGCGCCGCTGCGGCTTTCTGCATCTCCGGCGTCTCGCTGATCTTGAGCCGGATATATAGCGCGACGATGACCAGGGCTGCGGAGCCGAGGAACGGCAGTCGCCAGCCCCAGGTGTCGAAGACGTTGTCCGACAGCACCGACAGCGCCAAGAAGGCCAGCGTGGCGAGCAGATTGCCGACAGGAGAGCCCTGTTGGGCGAACGCGCCGTAGAGCACCTTCTTGTCCTTCGGTGCGAACTCGGTGGCGATCAGCACCGCGCCACCCCACTCGCCGCCCATCGCGATGCCCTGCAGCACCCGGAGCAGCACCAACAGGATCGGTGCCCAGATACCGATGGTCGCGTAAGTTGGCAGCAGCCCGACGCCGATGGTGCCGGCACCCATCAACGCCAGGGTGATGATGACCGCGTTCTTGCGGCCGAACTTGTCACCGAAGTGACCGAAGATGATGCCGCCGACCGGACGGGCGACGAACCCGACGGCGAAGGTGGCGAACGCGGCCAGCGTTCCGATGGCGGGCGAGACGTCGGGGAAGAACAGGCGCCCCAGGACGAGTGCCGAGGCGGTGCCGTAGATGTAGAAGTCGAACCATTCGATGGTGGTGCCGACGAAGGCGGTGATGCCGGCCTTGCGGGCCTGCCGGACGTCGTACGGCGGCTGGTCGGCGTCGCCGCTGGGGTCCGCGCTCGGGACTGTCGAGGTCACTCGTGCTCCTCTCGTGTGACGCGCCGGTTCGCGTCGATGTGGTGAGACTCCCATCACTCTCCGACCAGCATCATGTAAAGTCCAGGACCTAATTCCACATAACTATGTGGTGGTCGATACATAAAGGCGGTGACCTGTGGAGTTGCGTCAGATCCGGGCGTTCCTCGCGGTCGCCGACGAGCTGCACTTCGGCCGCGCGGCCGCCAAGCTGCACATCGCGCAGTCACCGCTGAGTCAGCTGATCCGTTCCCTCGAGAAAGAACTGGATGTCGAGCTGTTCATCCGCACCACCCGGTCGGTGCAGCTCTCCCCCGCCGGGACGGCCCTGCTCGGCCCGGCCCGCATCATCGACTCACAGATACAGGCGGCGCGGACGGTGACCCGGGCAGCCGCGGCCGGTGAGACGGGGGTGGTCCGGATCGGGTTCGGCGGGGCGAGTGGCTATGTGGCGCTGTCCGCGCTGACACGCGAAATGGCCGAACGACATCCCGGCATCCATCTGGACCTGCGGCCGCAGACCTATTCCGGCGAGGTGGTGGACCTGCTCGACGACGGTGCGATCGACATGGGGATCGTCGCCTTGCCGGTGGCGCCGGACCTGTCCACGGTGACCGTACGTACCGAGCCGCTCGTGGTGGCCCTACCCGCCGAGCACCGGCTGGCCGCACACGAGCGGGTGTCGGTTGCCGACCTCGTCGACGACCCGTTCGTCGTGTACCCCTCCGCGCATGGTTCCCGCGTGCGCGACGCCGCGTTCGCGCTGTGTTCGGCCGCCGGCTTCATCCCGCAGATCGCGCGTGAAGCTCCGGATCCGTACAGTCTGCTCGCGCTGGTCGGCGTCGGGATCGGGGTGGCGGTGGTGGTGGAGGCCACCACTCACATCACGGTCGACGGCGTCGTCTACCGCCCCATCGACGGCGACGTTCCGGAGCTGCGCATCGCGTTGGCGTGGCGCGCCGATCGGATCTCTGCGGCCGCGCAGCGGGTGGTCGAAGTGGTGCGCAATTCCGCGCTCAATTGATCTGCCGACCGGTGACCAGCAAGGCGCCGTCCTTGAAAACGGCTGCGGTACATCGGAATGTGTTGTTGGGTCCGAGGCCGGAACCGCTCGGCAGATCGCCCTCGATGCGGACGGTTCCGGTGACCGCCCAGCTCGTGGCCACCGTCGACCGGTCACGCCCGGCCTCACGGAGCGCGGTCAGCTCGGCGTCGCGGAGACCCGAGGTGCGTGTCTTGACGTCGGAGAATTCGGCGGTACCGGCCTGGGATCCGCTGCCGCCGTTGCTCTCGAGCCGGTCACGGACGTCGTCGCGGATCGCGGTGACGCAGTGATCGGTGGCTGCGGATTCGCTGTCTTCGCGATTCTGGATCGTGGTGCGCCCATGCAGTGCGGCGATCACCAGGATCACCACGACGACCGCGATGACGATGCCCCACAGCGGCCACCGACGTGGCAGGCGGACACGCGAGGTCATGTAGTCACCGATCATGGAGGGGCTCAGGTTCACCCACACAGCCACATAGCTAACTTTATAGGTGCCAAAGTACAATATCAGGCACGTTGGTGTACTTTTCTAGTTCTGGGAGATTCCGTGACCTGGCCCGCGTGCCGCATCGAGGAACGTCCATGGGAGCCCCGCGGGCGGTCGGGATCACGCGCGGACCGCACGCTGCGTGCCATCGATGTGTCGATCCCACCGATGATCGCGGACCTCGACTACAACCCCACTGCCGCCGTTGCCAGACGTCACGAGGATGCCGTCATCGCGGTCGCCCGACTCGAGGCCGGATATGGCGTTCACCTGGCGCCGCTCGCGGACTTCCTGCTCCGCAGCGAAGCGATCGCGTCATCGAAGATCGAACATATCGACGCGGGACTGCGCGCGTTCGGAAAGGCTCTGGCGGGGGCGAAGTCCGGTACTGAAGCACAATCCCAGCTCGCCGCAGTGCGAGCCCTGATCACAATGGTCGACGCGGCGAACGATGGCCCCATCACACTTGATCTTCTCTTTCGGGCGCACCGGACGCTCATGGCGCCCGACTACTATCAGGCTCGCGAAGCCGGGGCTCTTCGCGATGTGCAGAACTGGATCGGCGGTAGCGATCATTCACCGCTCGGTGCGATGTATGTCCCTCCCCCGCCCGAAGCGGTTGCCCCGCTGATGGACGATCTGATCAGATTCAGCGATCGGCGTGATCTGCCGATCCTGGCCCAAGCCGCGATTGCCCATGCACAATTCGAATCGATCCACCCGTTCGTCGAGGGCAATGGCCGTATCGGTCGCTCATTGATCAGCGCGATCCTGCGACGCCGAGGTCTCACCGAGGGTGTCACGATTCCCCTGGCGTCGGCGATGCTGGCCAACACGACCCGCTATTTCGCGAAGCTCGACGACTATCGCACCGGGGATGTCGATGGCTTCGTCGCTTATGTGGCATCCGGGACCGTACATGCGGTCGCTGCTTCCGTGGAGACCGCCCGCGTGCTTGCCGAACTCCCCACCGAGTGGCGTGACCGGGCCCGGCCTCGCGCGAATTCGGCCGATGCCGCGTTGATCGACGCGCTGCTCGCGACACCTGTCATGGATGCCGACACTGCACAACGCATCACGATGACATCGGACGTGAGCACCTACCGCGCCCTGGCCCGGCTCACGGGTGCCGGCGTCCTGGAGCCGCTGACATCGAGTCGCCGCAACCAGATCTGGGCGGCCACCGACGTCCTCGCGGAACTCGACTCGCTCTCGGCGGCCATCGGTCGGCGCACCCTCGCCGAGTAACCGTCCCGTCAGCCACCCCGCCCACCCTGGGCGGCATACACTTCGTCATCTATGGCGCCGCGCGGTCGGCGGTGTGATCGGTGGTCATCTGTTCCGGGCCGGAGTTCCGACGACGCTGGTCGCGCGCGCCGCCCACCACGCCGATCGTGTCCGCGTAGAACGGCGTCGCCAACGAGCGACGTCGGCCGGTTCCCGAGCGGCGTCGACGACGTCGCCGAAGCGATCCCCACCGATCTGCGGGCCGCGGGGTTCGTCTCACAGACCCGCGACGACATATGGCGTGGAAATACCTCAAGCTCTTCATGAAATCTGGTGCATGTAGTCACCGATCAGAGACGCACAACAGGTTCACCAGATCACTGTGTCGCCGACATCGTGTAGGCCAACGTACAACAACGGGCGAGTTGGTGGACTTTTCAGCTACCTAGACGTTCAGTGTCCGGCGCGGGCGTCACTCACCAGTGCCACGCCTGGCCGCCGACGTTGCGAATGGTGCGCTGCAGCACGGTGATGGTGGTCGCGAAGTCGTCATCGGAGATACCCTGGCGACGTTCGGCTTCCAGCTCACCCTGAACGCCGGCCCCGGCCGTGAACCGCTCGGCACCTGCTGCGGTCAGCGTCAGCACACCGGCGTCCCGCACGATCCAGCGCTTGTCGATCGCGGCGTCGATGGCTGTGGTGATCGCCGTGTCGGATTCGTTCGGTCCGACCGTCGCCACCACATCGTGCTCTGCGACACCGTCTCGGTGTAGCGACAGTTGGTGCAGCACCCACCATTCCGGCTGCGTGATGCCAGCCTCGGCGAGACGAGAACGGGTTCGGGAGCGGATGGCCTCGCCTGCGCGGGCCGTCCAGAATCCGATCGGTTGCCGCAGCGGCGGCTGCATGTCATTGGTCACACCACGACGCTAAGACTTCAAGTTCAGTTGAGGTCAAGGCTCGTGCGTCGGCCATCGGCGCCTACCCTGGGCGGCATGCACTTCGTCATCTATGGCGCCGGCGCGGTCGGCGGTGTGATCGGTGGTCATCTGTTCCGGGCCGGAGTTCCGACGACGCTGGTCGCGCGCGGCGCACATCTGGCGGCGATCCGTGATCGTGGGCTCGTCCTGGACACCGCGGCCCGAACGCACACCCTGGAGGTCCCGGCCGTGTCCGGAGCGGCCGACGTGGCCTGGACCGACGACACCGTGGTGCTGCTGTGCGTGAAGTCGCAGCAGACCGCCGCCGCGCTGGATGACCTCGTCGAACACGCGCCGCCCACCACGCCGATCGTGTCGGCGCAGAACGGCGTCGCCAACGAGCGAGAGATCCTGCGGCGCTTCGGCCACGTCTATTCGCTCTGTGTGATGCTGCCGGCGCGTCACCTCGACCCGGGTGTAGTGGTGCAACGATCTGCCGGTGCGCCCGGCATTCTCGACGTCGGCCGGTTCCCGAGCGGCGTCGACGATGTCGCCGAAGCGATCTCCACCGACCTACGGGCCGCGGGGTTCGTCTCACAGACCCGCGACGAGGTCATGGCGTGGAAATACCGCAAGCTCATCATGAATCTGGTGAACGGTGTCGATGCCACCTTCCGCCGCGACGGCGAGGCCTACCGCGAACTCGTGAAACGGGCACGCGCCGAGGGCGAGGCGGTGCTCGCGGCAGCTGCCATCGATGTGGTCAGCGACGCGACCGACCGCGAACGCCGGGGTTCCCATATTGATCTGCGCCCGGAAGAAGCCGGTGCGGTGAGCAGCTCGACGTGGCAGAGCGTCACCCGCGGCGCCGGAAATGTCGAGATCGACTATCTGGCAGGCGAGGTCGTGCTGCTCGGGCGGCTGCACGGTGTGCCGACGCCGGTCAACGAGCTCGTGCAGACCGAAACGTCGCGACTGGTGCGGGAACAACGTCCGGCCGGCAGTCTGGATGCGGCGGAAGCATTGCGGCAGTTGGACGTATAGCTCCCAGCCCGATTAGCTCCCACCTCGCTGCCGCAACACGTTCTTCTGGATCTTGCCGGTCGACGTCTTGGGGAGTTCGGCGAACACGATGTCCTTGGGAACCTTGAACCGCGCTAGCGTTTTCCGTGCATGCTCGATGAGGTCGGCGGCGGTCACCTCGGCGCCGGCGCGGACGGTGACGTACGCGATCGGCACCTCACCCCAGAGCTCGTCGGTACGGGCCACCACGGCGGATTCGATGACGTCGGGGTGGGCGTCGAGGACACGCTCGACTTCCACCGAGGCGATGTTCTCACCACCGGAGATGATGACGTCCTTGCTGCGGTCACGGATCTCGGCATATCCGTCGGGATGCATGACGGCGACGTCACCGGTGCGCAGCCACCCGTCGAGCGTCGCTGCGGCGGTGGCTTCCGGATCGCGGTAGTAGCCGAGCATCACGTTGTTGCCGCGCACCACCAGTTCACCTTCGGTGGTGCCGTCGGCCGGGACGTCGTCGCCGTCCGGTGTCGCCACGCGAATCACCCCGGCCGAGATGTTGCCGATCCCCTGCCGGGCCTTGCGGATTGCGCGTTCGTCGGGACTGCCGGTATCCCATTCGGGTTGCCATTGGTTGACGGCGATCGGGCCGAACGTCTCGGTCAGGCCGTACAGATGGGTGACCTCGATGCCGAGATCGGCCATCCGGGCCAGCAATGCCGGTGACGGCGGTGCGCCGCCGGTGGCCGCCTGCACGGTTTGTTCCAGCGGTGCCGCGGCGGGGTCCTCGGCGATCATCGTCAACACCGTGGGCGCCGCGCTGAAGTGGGTGATGGCGTCATCGGTGAGGTGCCGCCAGATCTGCGCGGTGTCGATGCTTCGCAGGCACACATGGGTGCCGCCGGCGGCAGTGATCGCCCAGGTGAAACACCAACCGTCGCAATGGAACATCGGCAGCGTCCACAGGTAGTTGGAGACCGGTCCGAGTGCGGAGTGATACGCCATCGCCAACGACTGCAGGTAGGCGCCGCGGTGGTGGTACATCACCCCCTTCGGCCGGCCGGTTGTGCCGGATGTGTAATTGATGGCCAGCAGGCCGCGTTCATCCGCGTCTCGCCAGACGGGTTCGCCGCCGCCGGTGAGCGCGTCCTCATACTCGTCGGACGCGTCGCCGGCAGCGATCACCCGGATACCGGCCGCCTGCGCAACCGAGCGTGCCCGCTCCGCGAATTCGACGGTCGCGATCAACAACGTCGCGCCGCTGTGCTCGAGGATGTAGGTCAGCTCCGCCTCCGAGAGCCGAATGTTGAGGGGCACCAACACCGCACCCATGCCGGGGACCGCGTTGTGCAGTTCGAGCATGACGTGACTGTTGGCGCACAACGCCGCCACCCGGTCGCCCGGCCGGATATCCAGCCCGTCGAGTGCCGCCGTCAACTGCCCGACTCGCTGGTGGAACTGCGCGTACGTGAAGGTGCGGTCGCCGTCGATGATGGCGGTGCGGTCGGCGAACACCGCCGCCGCCCTGTCCAGGAAGGAGACCGGACTGAGTGGGGCAAAGGTGAACTCTGCCCCACTTGCTGGGTCGATCCGGTCCGCATGCGCCATCGTTGCCGCCTTCTCTGGTGTTCGGTCCGATCCCTCGATCCTAATGACCATCGCCGCGGCGACCCACCGGCGTCGCGTGTCGCGTGATGTCACGCGACGCCGGTGCCTGTCCGGCTACGCCCGCACTGGCTGATCCATCAATTGCCGCGCAAAGAATCTCGCCGTGTTGTCCGCCTCGATTGCCGGTACCCGCTTGTGCCCGCCGACGTGCGCCCGCAACGTCTTGTCGGCCGAGGCGAACGCGTCGAACAGCAGCAGACCCTCGTCACGTGGGATCTCGACGTCGTCCCAGGAGAGCAACAGTTCGATGGGCACGGTGATCTGCCGCGCCGCGTCGAGCAGCGACGCGTAGGCGAAGTAGCCGCCGAACACCGCCGCCGAGATTCGTGAATCGGCTGCAGTCAGAGGAATTCCGATGGCGGTGCCCAGCGTCAGCCCGGCGTATCCGATCGGGTATCCGGCGATCTCGGGCAGGGCGCACAACTCGTCGAGCACCCGCCGCCATTCGGGCACAGCGCGCTCGGCCAGCGAGGCGTTGAAGTCGGGGATGATCGGGGCGATGGGTTCGCGATTGGCGCGGGCGGTACGCAACGCCGCGACCCAACGCTGATCCTCGGCCGACCGGGGACGGTCGCCGTGCCCGGGGGCATCGATCGCCGCGACCGTGAATCCGTGGTTCGTGACGTAGTGGTGCGCGCGGTGGACGATGCCGCGATGCCGCTTGTTCAGACTGCCGCCGTGGCCCATCAGGATCAGGGCCGGGGTCGGCGGTGTGTCGACGGGTGACCAGAGGACGCCGGGGATGTCGTCCACGGTGAAGGAGCGTTCGACGATGCCGGCCGTCGTGTCATCGGTTGATGTGAAGTGCATGGTGTTGCCTTTCGAAATGCCTTGCTGTGGAGGCACTCCCGGCGACACCTGGTGTCAGCGGCGACCGCGAACCGAAGGGAGTACCCACTGGGTTGAATCGATCACGGGTACCACCTCCCTTCGCGGTGTTGCACGGTCGACAGTCACAGTAACAGTCGCCGTCTGTGCGGTCACGTGATTAAGTCGGCGCCCGGTGTCCCCCGATCGGTGGACCCGACAGTCCACCGGTGGATCACCCGGTCGGCGGAGTCCGCCGCGCCCCTGACCAGGGCAAAGTCATGGGTGTCGCCGGAACGAACAGCGTCCCGGCCCCACACCCAGGAGATTCCGATGAACACCACCAGCCGCCGCATCACCGCCGGACTCGTTGCCGTTGCCGCCACCGCAGGCGTCGGACTCGCCGTCGCCGGCGCCGCCCACGCCGGCACGATGCCCGTCACCCGTCCCGGCGAGCCGACCGTCGCGATGACCATCACCAACCACACCGACAAGCCCGAATACCTCCTCGGCGCCACGACCGGCTCGACCGGCCAGTGGGTCAACGCGCCGCAACGGGTGCTCTACCCCGGCGCCAGTGAGACCGTGACCGCCGTCGCGCCGTTCAGTAACTATCTGACCGTCAACGCCCAGTACAAGATCGGCCACTTCGGACCCACGGCCAACTACGAGATCGCGGACATGAAGGGCAACACCAACACGTCGATGAGCGGCATCTGGGGACCGCACGCCCAGAACTACTGGATGAATCACCAGATCAGCAGCCGCTACCCGAACGTGAACGTCGGCTTCGATCAGTGGTGATCGAACGAATGGTCGGCGAGATGCCGGGCCGGAACCGCTCAAGTCCCGGCGCCGGCCTCCGCCGCCACGCGATCGTCGAGCAGTTTGGCGGCGCGTTGGTGGCTGATGCCCAGTGCTGCACAGATATCCCGCACGGTCAGTCCCCTATCGCGCAGACCTCGCGCCGCGCAGTGCCAGGGCGGCCTCACGATTGGCTCGCTGCGATTCTGCCCGCAACTCGGCAGCGCGACGGAGCTCGGCGTCCACCGCGTCGGGCAGGTCGACGTCGAATTGCGCCATTCTGTCCACGTCAATGAGCGACTCCTCGAGCACAGCCAAGCGCTCCGGCGTCATAGCTCCTCGGACGCACGTCTCGGGTGCACGTTCCACGAATCGGGTGACTCGTTGCGCCAACGCCATTCACCGACTCAGCACTGCCCCCGCGTCACCTCGTACGGCAGCGACCCGTTCATCACGACTTGCGAGCCGTCCCAGACAAACGAGACGTCGACCCGGCCCGAGGGGTCCGCGTTGGGTTCGCCGGGCAGCGGCCAGCGGTAGGTGACGTCGACACTGGTCGGCGACGATCCGGTCACCGTCTGGAATCCGAGGTTGCAGGCGATGGCGGGGCCGACGAACTGGCCGAGGTGGAACATCAGTAGCTGCGAGGGTGAGGACGCGGTGCCCCGTGACGTTTCCAGCACGGCGTAGCTCAGGTCGTTGCAGGTGTTGTAGTTGGTGTTGCCCTGGAAGATCCATTGCGCGTCGGGCAGCGACGGCAACGGCGGCGGGATCTGCGCCATCGCCGCCGAGATGGCCGCGCTGCCGTCGGTGGAGCACGTTTCCGGCGTCTCGGTTGCGGTGATGGTCGGGACCGAGGTGGGTGCCGGCGTCGCCTGGCTCGGCGCCTGCACAGTGACCGTGCTGGTCACCGGTACCGGCTCGGCCGTCGGCTCACCGTCGGTCGCGCAGGCGGTCAGGCCGATCCCCAGCACCACGCAGAACATGAGGATGGCCACAGATCGGACGGATCGCATGACGTCCTTCTCCGGCGGTCGACGGTGTCAGGGTCAGTCTCCCCGCCTCACCGGCCGCAGACCGGAGAATCGGGCGATCCCCTTCCTCGCGTTACTGGCCCGTCCCGAACATGGCCGTCAGGGTCGTCGACCGGTTCCGCTCGGCATGCTCTTTCGCCAACGTTTCGGCCCGCGCGCCGTCACCGTCGGCGATGGCGTCGACGATCTCATGATGATCGTGCGACACCGTCTGCGGGTCGGGGATCTGACGGACCAGCCACTGCACCCGAAACAGGATGGGAGACATGATCTCCCCCAACGTACGGTTGTGCGACGTGGTCACGAGCAGCTGATGGAACAGCGCGTTCGCGTCGTGCGCCGCTGCCGTGTCACCCGCCGTCACCGCATCGTCGGCCGCGACCACGGCGGCCCGCAAAGCCGCGACGTCCTCGTCGGTCCGGTTGTCGGCGGCCTCGCGGCAGGCCATCGCCTCGAGCGCCTGCCGGATGTCGAACAGTTCGGCGACATCCCGCTCGGTCCACGACCGCACCACCAGCCCGCGGGTCTTGCGGACCTCCAGGAACCCCTCGGTGCGCAGCGCCTGCAGCGCTTCGCGGGCCGGGAGCCGCGACACCCCGTACGCGTCGGCGACGTCGCGCTCCACCAGCCGATATCCCGGCGGATACCGACCGGTCATCACGTCCGAGCGCAGGGCATCGAGCAGCCGGCCGGTCAGCGAGACGCTGTCGGTGGCGCTGGTCGGCGATGCCTCGGGGGTGGTGGGTGCCATGACGCTCACAGCTTACGACCCCCGGCCACGCCACTCGTCCTCACGTCAACGGCCCACGAACTCCGGGCGTTCGGTCCCGCCGAACGGGAAGCGACGGCGGAACTCGTCGGCGGCATCGGCCATGGTCACGAACTCCACGCCCTCGAACGAGCCCCACCGGTCCAGCAGACGTTCCAGCATCAGCAGCACCTGCGGGCGACCGGACACATCCGGGTGCAGGGTCATCGGGATGACGGCGTAGTCGAGCTCGCGGTACACCCAGTCGAACTGGTCATTCCACAGCTGCTCGATGTCACGCGGGTTGACGAAGCCGTGCGAATTCGGGTGACCCTTGATGAACATCATCGGCGGCAGATCGTCGACGTACCAGTTGCCGCAGAACTCGACCAGATCGATCTCGTGCCCGTGCTTGAGCGGGGTCATCCAATGCGCCGCCGGCTTGGACGTGTCGATCGGCGTCCACTCATCACCGACCCGCGCATAGAACGGGACGAAGTCGTTGTAGTTCTGCGAATGGTCGTAGGCGAACCCGTATTCGGCCAAGATCGACGCGGTGTGCTCACTCATCTCCCACCACGGCGCCACATAGCCTTGTGGGCGCTCCCCGCACAGTTGCTCGATCAGCTTGACGCTCTTGGCCATCACGTCGCGCTCCTGTTCGAGCGTGAGGGATCGCGGGTTCTCGTGGCTGTAGCCGTGCGCCCCGATCTCATGACCGGCATCCACGCACATCTGCGCCTGCCTCGGGAACGTCTCGATTGAATGCCCCGGCCAGAACCAGGTGGATCGGATGTCGCGGCGTTCCAGCAGCCGCAGCATCCGCGGCACCCCCACCTCCCCGGCAAACACGCCGCGCTGCATGTCATTCGGCGAGTCCTGCCCGCCGTAGGAGCCGAGCCAACCGGCGCATGAGTCCACGTCGATACCGACGCTGACCTGAATCTTCTTGTTTGTCATGGTGTTTGTCTTTCTGTGTTGTGGTCGACCCTTCGTGACGCTCGCAAGCTCGCTCCTCAGGGATCGGGTGGTGACGCGCGCTAGCGGAGGGGGTGTCCTCCCCGCTCCCTGAGGAGGCCCGGAGCGCTAGCGGAGGGGGATCCTCCCCGCTCCCTGAGGAGGCCCGGAGCGCTAGCGGAGGGGTGTCCTTTCCCGCTCCCTGAGGAGGCCCGGAGCGCTAGCGGAGGGCCGTCACGAAGGGCGCCCCAACAACTCCCGCATCGCAACCCGCGCATCGTCCATCGCCGCCAGATCGACATCGCTCCAATCCCGTTCGGCGATACTGTGCGCCGACAACCAGGCGACGACCGCACCGTCGCGTTCCACCGGCCCCAGCACCTGGGCGCTCACCCCGTAGAAATCGCGCAGCGCCTGCGGCGGAAACGGCGGCTCAACGAACGCGGGCTGGACCAGCACCCGGCGGGTCTCGTCAAGCCATCGCACGGTTTCCAGCGCACGCTGATCCAGCGACGGATCGTGCTGGATGGAACGGATTCCGGCACCGCATGATTCGGCGACGCACAGGTCGACGTGCAGCCCAAGATCGCCGTCGTCGACGCGAACGGTGGTGCGATCACAACCGGTGCGTTCCCGCAGTTCGGTGACGATCTGCTTGGCGCGATGCCGGAACGATGCCTGCTCACCGAAGCTGCCCCAGCCGCGGATGCGTCCATCGCCGCCGGCGGTTTCTATGGCCCACCACAACGTCGCGGCGATGCTGTCGATGACGGGTACGCCGAGCTTCTGCTCGACCGCTGCGGTCACTCCGGTGCCGTCGACGTTGGTGCAGATCAGCGCCACCGCCTGGGCGTCGCCGGCCTGGGTGGCGTCGGTCAGCAGCGTGGCCACGGCGTCCTCGGTGGCGGCGGCGAACGAGAAGTTGTCGGTCAGGTTCCATTCCGCGTGGGAGACGATCTCGACTCCGTGCCTGCGGTATTCGGCGACGATCTTCTCCACCACGTCGCCGGTGTACGGGGTGGCGGCGGCCAGCGAGTTGACGCCGAAGTCGTGGCAGGCCTGCAGCAGAGCCAGAGTGGAGGTGGTCGCGGGGATGCCGGTGGCGTCGGTGATGGCCGCGGCGATGGCGTTGTCATGCTCCACCCCCAGCCAGGATCCGGCGGTGCCGTTCCACACGATGACGTCGACCTTGGCGTCGGCGAGCAGTGTGGCTGCGGCGACCATCGAGTCCACGTCGAACGACGCCCCGGTGCCGTCGGCGCTGATGGCCTGCACGCGGACGCGGGTGGAGACGAACGTGACGTCGTCGCGGCCGGCGAGTAGTCGGGTGGTGGTGTCCTCGACGGTGGTGTTCGACGACGGGACGATCATGCCGATGCGGGTCATACCCTCACTCCTGGTGTCGTGGTGGTCGGCTGGGTTGCTCGGGGTGCGAGGCGTTTCGCGTAGTCGAGGGTGAGCACGGCGATGGTCATCACGATGCCTGCCCCGACGAAGTACAGCAACGCCCAGGTGTATCCGCCGGTGGCGCCGACGATGAATCCGACCGCCATCGGCGTGATGAACCCGGAGATGTTTCCGGCGAGGTTCATGGCGCCGCCCAGGACGCCGGCGTCTTCGCGGCCGCCGAGGATGGCCGGGACCGACCAGAACAGGCCCACCCAGCGCAGGAAGAACAGCACCACCGACAACAGCGCGATCGCCGCGACCGGGCCGGGCATGAGCACCACGCCGAGCAGGCCGAGCACAACGCAGACGCCGGCGATGCCGAGCAGCGACCGCATCACGAGGTTGGTGCGGTAGCCACGCTCCTTGAGGCGGTCGGCGAGCTGTCCGCCGATGATCTCGCCGACGAACCCGGCACCGAAGATCACAAACGTCGACCAGCCGATCGTCTTGAGGTCGAAGCCCTTGCTCTCCGACAGGAACAGCGGTCCCCAGGTGAGCAGGCCGTAGAACACGCCGTTGAACCCGAGCCAGCCGAAGCACATGGCCCAGAAGCTGCGGTACTTCAGGTAGTGCACCAGGCCGGCGCGCTGCCCGGTGGAGCGGTGCCGGGTGTTCTCGTCGGCGTGGGCGGTTTCCAGGTAGTCGAGCTCGGCGGCGTCGACCTTGGGATGTTCGGACGGGGTGTCGCGGATCGCGCGCCACGCCCATAGTCCGAGCAGCATGGTGACCGCCCCGGCCGCGAGGAACGCCCAGCGCCAGCTGCCGGTGAACGCGATGAGGCCGGCGATGGCGATGCCGCCGATGGCTGAGCCGAGCGGTGCGCCGGCGTCGAGGATGGTGGCGCCGCGGCCCCGTTCTTTCTCGGTCAGGAACGCCGCGTTGAGCTTGCCGCCGGCCGGCATGATGGGCGCTTCGGCGATGCCGATGGCGCCGCGGGCGATGGCCATGGTGCCGATGTTGGGTGCCATGCCCGACACCGCCGTCGCGCCGCCCCACCCGATGCAGGCGGCGGTGATCAGTTTGCGCGGCCCGAACCGGTCGATCAGCCAGCCGGCCGGGATCTGCATCGCCGCGTACGCCCAGAAGAACGCCGACAGCAGCAGCCCGGTGAGCTCGGCGCTGATGTGGAAGTCCTCTTTGATCATCGGCAGCGCCACGGACAGTGACCCGCGGTCGACGTAATTGACGGTGACCAAGAGGAGCAGCAAGGCAAACATCCGCCAACGGGTGTTGGACATCGCGAGAACTCCTTCAAGATTTGGTATACCAAGTCGGTATACCAAGAACCTAGAGGGCGACGTCCACAACCACAAGCGTTCGCTGTAACCACTGGGTAAACGATCGAAACCACGAGGTGAGAGGCATGACCCAGCCGTATCGGCCGTCGGCGATCTGGGGTACCGGGCGCAATTTTCCGGCCCCGGGCGCACCCAGCAAGCCCGACCGTCCGCAGCTGTTCCTGAAGAATCCGCATGCGGTGATCGGTGACGGTGAGACTCTGCACCTGCCGACCGACATCGCCGATGAGGTGGTGTGCGAGGGCGAGCTGGCCATCGTCATCGGCGCCGACTGTCGCGGGCTCGACAGTGTCGGCGACGCCCGTGCGGTGATCGCCGGCTACACCGTCGCCAACGACGTGACCGCCCGCGACCTGCAGCGGATCGACGACCACTGGTCGCGCGGGAAGGGCCTCGACGGTTTCTGCCCGCTCGGCTCACGCATCGTGGCCCCCGCCGACGCCCCGCCCTGGTCGGAGGCGATCATCCGGACCCGCGTCGACGGCGTGCTGATCCAGGAGTCGCCGGTGTCGGACGCGTATGTGGGTCCCGAGGAGTTGGTGCTGTGGATGTCGCGGCAGCTCACGCTGCATGCCGGCGACCTGGTGCTGTTGGGCACGCCGGACTATCTACCGCCCGGCGGCGAGGCGGCCGCGGTGCTGCGGCCGGGGAACGTGGTGGACATCAGCATCGATGGGATCGGGACGTTGCGCACGCCGGTCGGCGAACGGCACCAGTAGCGCCCGGCGAGTCACGCGCCCGCGGTGCAGGCCCAGATGATGGTGCGCGACCCGGGTCCCGACTTGCCGGCGGCCGCGACCTCGGCTCGACGCTTGGTGGGCGCATAGGCCCACCCCCAGCGCCGGGTCACCGGGTTCTGGGTGACGGCCCCGCAGCTGCGGTCCATCTGCACCACCCACTGGCAGTCGGATGCGGCGCACTTGGCTTCCGCGGCGCGATGGGCGGCACCGGCCGTCGAGTAGTTGATGGCGTACGCGGTGTTGCCGGTGCGCGGTGAGATCGCGATGGCACCGAAGATGTGGCCGGTGTCCGCGGAGGCCTCGGCGGGAACGGTGAGCAGGGTCGCGCCGGTGGCGACGGCGAGTAGTCCGGCGGCGGAGATGCGCTTGAGGGTGCTGGTTCGCATGGCGGGCGGTCCTTCATGAGTGGTGCGCGAGCTCGGCTTCTCGCGCGGTCATGAGTGGGATGCACCCGGGTGGCGGGAATGTTCCCTACGTGGCCGACGGCCGTCCGCTGCGGTCCGTGACCGGTCCGTCGTCGTCGCGGAACACGACGACCCGCAGCGCGTCCTGCAGTTGCCGGGTCGTCGCGCGCCACACCTGCTCCTCACGACGGCATGCCTCGGCATGATCCGAGTCGCCGGCCGCCTCTGCCTCGAAGGCGGATTTCATCCACTCCAGGTACTGCTCCTGGGTGGTGCGGATGTACTGCAGGATCGCCGACTGATCGAAGCGGCAGATCTTGGCGACCTCGTGCGCGCCGAGGGTGCCGTCTTCGTCCAGCACGATGAGCGTCTGCAGCGGATCAGGCAACTGATCCCGTTCGGGCGCAGGCGGATTCGCGTCCGCACTGGCGATCGCCGAGATGACGTCTGCGGCACAGGTGTGCATGAAGTCGAACCAGCGACCGAGCGCGGCGACGAGGTTCTCCCGATGGAAGGCCGGCATGTCGATGCTGTGGAAGACCATCAGAGCCGACTCGTGCAGGATCAGGGTGATGCCGGGCCAGCGCACCGACTCCCGGGCGACGAACTCGGCGGCCACGGCATCGTCGGCCACCTCATCGACCAGCGTGCCGAAGAACTCGATGGTCGCCTCACCGTCGAGGACCCATAGCCAGGTCGGGGCGTGCTTGGTCGGCAGGGGGATGTCACCGTCGCCGTCGGCCGCGATGCGGCGCCCGGCGATGCCCTCGAGCACGTCGGTGATCAGGTTGAGCAGGTGATCGCGGGATTGGGTGACCGCGCCGACCGCGATGGTCGCCTCCCGTCGCACCGGACGGGAGTCGCCGAGGAACGCCGGGTGCACGACCTCCCCGATGTCCCGCAGCATGTCGACGGCGACGTGGGCGACTTCATCGACGCGGCGACGACTCACCTCGTAGATCAACCGACCGTCCCGCAGCCTGCGCCACCCGCCGGCGGTCATCGCCTCGATCTGCTCGTCGTGGGACGCGGTGGTGGTGCGCAGCGCTTCGTCGGGGACCGTGCAGCGGATGCGGCGCGCGCCGGTGACGGTGAACGTCAGGACGACGCGGGGTCCATCCGGGATGACAGGGACCTGCTCGACCACAAATCGGTCGCCGACCTGCAGGATTGCGAGCCGGTCGGCCAGATCGTTGCGAAACAGTCGCCACGCGTCGTCGATCGACGCGTCGACATCGAAGTCGCCCATGTCTGTCCCCGATCAAGTAGTGCATACGTGACTGTCCGAACCATCACGCCCACACGCAACGTAGAGGTGGGGTCCGACAGTCACCGGGCGCGCCGGAAAGGTCCGCTTCCGGGATTTCGCCCCCGGGGATTGTCGCAGGTCCATGCTGTAATTCGGCAATGCTGTGGCTGGCGTTACCCAGTGTGGCAATTGTCATGTTCGTCATCGTGGTGCCGCTGAGTCTGCGCCGGCTGCGTTCACGGGTACCGACAAGTGGTCGCCCGGTAGAATCTCACCAGTCGGCGCACCGCCGATACACACCGTCGGCGTCACGTCACGACGCATGGAGATCATGAATCACTCAGATGAAAGGGCGTCGTCCCTTCGGTTCTCGTGAACCCGCACCGCCGTCGCCGACGGCGCCGCGAATCGCATGCCACGCGCAGCCTGGAGCAGTGGCGTCGGCAGGTCGAATACCTCGAACGACGAGTCCGGCTGGGCGACTATCGGATGCCCGTGGACATTCACAGTCTCGTCCTGCAGGGCAGCCCGCAACCGCTGTGGTGCACCCATCCCGCGTGTGTGATGGCCTCCCTCGGGACCGAGCCCCGGGCACGTTTGGACACCTTCATGGGCCGCCGTGGACGACGAGCTCGGCAGTTGCGCGTGGCCGTCGCCCACCTCGATGAACGTTATCGCGACGTCACCGTACCGACCGATGCCCCGAGGACACTGTCGTGGTGGCACCGGCGGCAGCCGTGGGCGTGAGCAGGTCGCGCCCGGTTCGACCGCCCGGGGCACCGCTCCCGTGGTCACACGAACAGCGGCACCTGGCTCTGCGGGGGCGCGCCCGCATAGCGGTCGACGACCTTGTTCAGCTCGAACTGCATGTACAAGATGTTGGTGCTCGCCAGGAAGGCCAGCACCCAGCACCACGTCGGTGAGCACGTGGGCGGAAGACCGGCGGCCCGCTGCGCATCCTGGATGCGTTTGCCCGCGTTGTGAAAGCTGACCAGCGGGCAGATGACCGTCCAGAACAGGAACAGCATCACCAACATCGGCCCGACCACCGGGATCTCGCGACGGGGATCGAACTCGGCCATCTCCTTGTGGATCTTGTAGTACCAGACGTAGAAGTAGATGCCGAGGGTGATGAGCGGCAACCCGATCCAGGCGGCAAAAGGGTTGCGGCGCTTCATCGCCAACCCGGAGGCGACGGGCTGGAACGGCGGCGGCTGTGATGGTTGGAACGGCGGCGGTTGCGGCGGCATCGCGGCGGTCGGGCCCGATTGGTAGCCCGGCTGTTCGGTGGGCGGTGGTGGCACGATGTTCGGCTCGGCGAACTGCGGTTGCCCGGCCGTCGCGTTCGGGTCGGCGGGCGGTTCGTCGCTCGGCTCAGGCATGATCGCTCTCGATTCGCGCTTAGGTGGTCGCCGACCTGGCCGAACCGGGCCAGGCGTGAATCGCGTGCACGCGACACCGACTCAATGCTATGTGCCGAGCATCGCTCGGGGACGGGGTCGGCGAAATCCGTTCGCACGCTGGAGCGATGGCCGTCGACGGGTTCACACATGATGATCCCGGTCGAGCGAGGTGATCGTGACCGCGCCACCGGCTACGCCAGCATCTCCCGGATGTCGTCGGCGCTAAGGGCCGTGCCGAAGAGTTCGCCGTCGTCGACGACAGCGTCGAACAGTGCACGTTTGCGGTCCTGCAGCCGCACCACGCGTTCTTCGATGGTGTCCGCGGACACCAGACGGTAGACGTTGACCGGGCGTTGCTGGCCGATGCGGTGCGCCCGATCGACGGCTTGCGCCTCGGCAGCGGGATTCCACCAGGGATCACAGACGAAGCAGTAGTCGGCCTCGGTGAGGTTGAGCCCGAATCCGCCCGCCTTCAGGCTGATCAGGAATACCTGGGTGGCTCCGGAGGTGAAGCGTCGTACCGCGGTGTCCCGCTGGCGCGTCGTCATCGATCCGTCGAGGTAGCTGTAGACGATGCCCGCCTCGTCCAGGCGGGCCCGGATGATATCGAGGAATCCGGTGAACTGGCTGAACACCAGTGCGCTGTGGCCCTCGTCGATCAGCGCGGGCAGTTGGTCGGACAGGTAGTCCACCTTGGCCGAGTTGACCGCATTGTGCGTGGTATCCACCAGCGCCGCATGCAGACTCAGCTGCCGCAGCATACTGAGCGAGCGGAACACCTGGAAGCGGTTCTTCTCCCAGTCACCCAACAGGCCGAGCACCTTCTGCCGTTCGCGGGCCAGCCGGGTGTCATAGATCTTGCGGTGTTTGGTCGACAGGTCGAGCACCATCGCCTGTTCCTGCTTGGCGGGGAGGTCGATGGCCACCTGATCTTTGGTGCGCCGCAACATCACCGGTTTGATCCGGCGCCGCAAGGTGTCGAGTCGTTCGGGGGCCGAGCCCGATTCGATCGGCTTGCGGAAGTAGTCGGCGAACGCGGTCGGTGACGGGAAGAGCCCGGGAGCGGTCACTGACAGCAACGACCACAGCTCCATCAGGTTGTTCTCCATCGGCGTACCCGTGATCGCCAGCTTGAACGGCGCGTCGAGGCGGCGTGCGCACTGATGGGTTTTGCCGGTGTGGTTCTTGATGAACTGGGCTTCGTCGAAGACCGCGCCGTCCCACGCGTACGCGTCGAAATCGTCGAACAGCAACCGCAGCAATGTGTACGAGGTGACCACGATGTTCGCGTCCTCGACCTGCTCGGCGAACGGGATGCCGGTCCGCGCCTCGGTGGCCGTGATCGCCGACACCCTCAGTCCGGGAACGAATTTGCCGCATTCGGCCACCCAGTTGGGCACAACGCTGGTGGGTGCCACCACCAGGAATCGTGCCGTTCGGTCGGCGTCGGCGGCGCGCGCGACCAGCGCGAGCGTCTGCACCGTTTTGCCCAGTCCCATGTCGTCGGCCAGGATGCCGCCGAGTCCGTTCTTCCACAGGAACGTCAGCCAGTTGAGGCCGTGGTGCTGGTAGTCGCGCAGCTCTGCCTTGAGTCGGCGAGACGGTTTCACCGGCCGCGGTGGCGCCGCTTTGGCCAACTGCGCCATGTGTTTACGCCACTGGGTCAGCTGTTTGTCGACGACTCCCAGAGCCAGGAGCTCCTCCCAGAACGTCGCATTGAGGCTGTGTCTGCTGACGCGACCGGAGTCGATCTCACCGAGCGTGCGTGCCTCGGCGAGCAGGTCGGCCAGCTTCTGCAATTCCGGTGTGTCCAGCGAGAAGTACGCGTTGCTGGGCAAGATCATGTGCTTCTCGCCCGCCGACAGCGCGGAGATGAGATCGGCGATCGGGACCTGCACGTCTCCGACGGTCACGGTGATCTCGAGGCCGAACCAGTCGTTGCGCTCGGATTCACCGGAGGTGAAGGCGATCTCGGGGAGGTCGGTGACGGGATGGAACTCGTCGGTGCACTGGTAGTCGATACGGATGCCGGGGTGGGTGCGCAATTGTGGGAGGAGTTCACCGGACACGATGGCGAGTTCCGGTATCGAGAACGTGGCCGGCTGCCGCAGCGCCAAGAATGGCGCGCCGTCGATGGCTTCGTCGTTGGCGGCAGCGGCGAGAAGCCGTTCATGGGCATCGAAGTGATCCCGTGACCCCGGGTGGCGGCGAAATTCGGCGAGCAGATTGAGGGAGGCGTCGCGTCGCCAGGTGGCCGTGTGGCGCGCAATGGTCCGCATCTGCGGTAGAAGCTCCGACCACAGCTGATTCTCGATGCCCGCTTCGCGATAGGGTGTGGTTCCCGTCGGTTCCGACGGGTCGAAGACGACGGGCACATCGTTGACCCGATACCCGACGCTCCAGTAGTAGCGGGCGCCACGCTCCGAATCCTTCAGCGTGAGTACCGCTTCCGGACCATCGATGCTCGGAGGTTCCAGCAGACCCTCGTCCACCTGCACCGTGCGCTGCTGCGTCAGTCGTGGCAGCGCCTCGACCGAGAACTCGGGCAGGTCGGCCGTGGGGATGACGATGGCGGCGTCGTGCCGGAGGGCAGTGAGTTCGTCGCGCCGAATCGGGTGCTGCAGGGGCGCCAGTGTGAGCACTCCGTCGCCGACGGTCCACAGCCCGTGCGCATCGGGCGCGCCGATGAAGTTGAGGTCGGCTGCGTCTACGGGGTGATCGTCGAGCACGACCTCGGTGCCCAGGTGCGCACCGTCGCGATGCGCGGTGATGGTATAGCGCACGTCGGCGCTGCCGAGGCGGACGGTGGTGGAGAGCAGGTTCGGGTCGGCGATCAGTGCGACGCCGTCGGCGATCGCCTCGGCCAGTAGTCGCCACAGCGCCGCAGGAGGTGCGGCCAGCGAGATGTAGTCGTGGTTCGCCGAGTACACGCTGCCCACCACCATGCGATGGATCGCGCGCAAACCCGCATGGTGGGTGGGGTCGGCGGCGGGATGATCCGGCATGGCAATCTCCCGCCACGATGCACCGGTCCTGATCCACTTGTCGCGTTTCCCCTGGATCATGGGCCGCAGCGTGAGCGATGGGTTCCGCGAATACCGGGTGGGCGCGGCCCGACCGACCGCGAGGGCCAGTGGCTTTGTCCGGGTCGTCGCGGTAGTCGGGGTGTCGAGGATGGCGGCGATCGTCGTGCGCCACGACAGTGGGATCAGTGCCGAATCCGTGGCGATGGTCGTCGAAACGGGAGCAACAACGGACGCCATCGGCGTCGGCGTCGCGGACGGCTCAGAGGTCGCAACCCTCACCGTGAACAGCAGCGCCACAACATGTTTGCAATTGGCCGCCACCGGACAGGTGCATACGGCGTGCGCGATGCCCGCTATCGTCGGCTCTCCACGAAAGCGGACGTGCTGGCGATACTGCTCACCGCGACTGCCGAGACACGCCCCGGCCAGCGTGGTGCCGTCCTCGGTCCAGGAATGGTCGAGAATCCTGCGCTGTTTGGCGTAGCTGCGGCCGCGCACGATCGCGGGGCCGCTGAACATCCGATTCAGCTCGGCGTCGTGGAATTGCAGGGCACCGTTCCTCACGCGACGAGACTACGTTCCCCGCTCACGAATGTCGGGACTTGTGTAGGCGTTTCGACAGGTCAGGCACCATGTTGGCCACGTCCGACGGTGGGGATGAGACTGGTGCGTTCGGAGTGATTGTCGGTGCTGCTGTGGCAGCGCGCCGGACAGCGAGCCGTCATGTGACCGGCTCACCGAGCCGGCGCGTCAACCCCGCAGAATCGACGTCATCTTCTTGCCCTTGGCCACCTCGTCGACGAGTTTGTCCATGTACCGGATCTTCTGCATCAGCGGGTCGTCGATGTCCTCGACGCGGTGCCCGCAGATGACACCGGTGATGAGCTTGGCGTTCGGGTTGAAGGCCGGCGCATCGGCGAAGAACGTCTCGAGGTCGATCTCGTCGTCGATGGTCTTCTGCAGGCCGGCGGCGTCATAGCCGGTCAACCACGAGATCACCTGATCGACCTCCTCCTTGGAGTGATCCTTCCGCTCGGCCTTCGCAACATAATGCGGATAGATGCTGGCGAAGCTCGTGGTGAAGATTCGATGCCCTGCCATGGGTGCTCCTTCGTCGGGTGGTCGATTGAGCCCAGCATAAGGATCGACAGTGGCTCCGGTCAGCAGCGAGGCATCGGATGTTCACTCGGCGAAAACTTGTCGCAGCCGACCCATACCCAGGATTAACCTTGCTGACCATGTGAGATGAACCAACGATCATTCGCCCCGGCGAGCAACTCCGCCACTTCATGGACGATCTCGGACTGACGATCGAAAGTGCCGCGGGTCAGCTCCGCGTATCCCCGGGAGTGGTCGCCGACCTCATCGCAGGCCGTCAGCGCATCACACCGGTCATGTCTCGGCAGCTCGGCAACCTGTTCGGGCAGTCGCCAACCTTCTGGGTTAATCTGCAGGCAGAGTATGACCGGCGTGTCGAGAGCGCGGCCCGAGATGCCGCCGCGTGGTCTGCGGAGCTGAATCGACGTCTCGCGGATCAATAACCTCCACGCCGGCCGGGTTTCCGCGCGGCCCAGCCGAGGTCGGTTTCACATGAAACAGAGGTCGTCTTTGACACTGACTCCGTCTGCGCAGAATTCCGCTCAGCTCCCTCAAGCACCCAACCGGTCAACGGCCCGCTCATCCCCCAGTTCGTCTCGTGCCGAGGGATTCTCGACGTAGAACGACAGAAAATCGAGCAGTTGTTCGGCACCGACGGCGAACAGGTCGGCGGCAACGGTGATCGACTGCCGAAGATCGCGTTCCGTCGGCGCGAGCGGGCCGACGTAGTTGATGTCGACCTGTGCGCGGGCGCCGTCGGCCAGCGTGATCAGTAGGCCCAGGTTGTTGTTGACACCGACCGGTTCGACGGCGGCCAGATCGGACCATCCGATCTGCTGTCGCGCTTTGAAGCCCTGAACAACGAGAGACTCAGGTGTGCAGTCGATTCGGGGAAAGCGAGCGTAGCCCAAGGCGAACCAGATCAACGCCAGTCCGGCATAGAGCGCTAATGCCAGCGCCACGAAGGGCAGCACCACGTCGAAACCCGCGCTCATCGGGAATGTCAACGCATCCGTCCACATGCCCACCGCCAGCACGATGCTCGCGACGAACGCCAGTCCGAAGACGAGCCAGTACCCGCAGACCAGCGTTCTCGGCATCGCGAAGGAGATCGAGCTCGGGCCCAGGGTGATCGCCGATCGAGGCACAGCGGAGTTGCTCAGCTGTTGACGCATGACGACCACGGTCAGGATCGATACGACGAAACAGCCGATCACAGCCGGAAAGTAGAACAGCGCGTACAGGAATCGGGCGTCGATGAGCGCACGGATGCCGTGATAGACCCAGAAGGCCCCGAACGCAGCGAAGATCGCGGCGAGGACCGCGAGGACCTTCGTCTTGGCGCGGATGCTGTCCCAGCCGGAATCGAGAGGTCTCATCGACCGGTCAATCCCAGTTGCGAGTGGTCGATATAGACACTGTCGGTGTCGGCATCAGCCCCAGCGCATACCCGATGCTCTCGGGAGAAGTACCGGTCCACCGGTTTCACAGGTCACCTCGATTCTCGACATGTGCAGGCCATCGACCCGTCGGACGCACGCCATCCCATTCGACAGGACGTCCTGCCGTCAGATCGTGGCATCCCGTCCTCCGACCCGAAGAACCGGTCACGCGAATGACGACGCTCCCGGCGTAGGACCCCCTCCGTTACCCTCGACGCATGACATCGGGGGTTGGGGGAAGCGGCGCGTTACACACACGCGCGTCATATGCGGCACATGAACTGCCCGTTCCGGTCTTGGCCGCGGTCGTTCTCATGTACTGCGGAGCCTTCGTACAGATGCTGGGGCTGGTGTCGGCGCTGGTGATGATGAACTCGGCGGCCCTCGAGTTGCGCACCGCCCATGAGGAGTGGGCGCGATCGCAGGGCCTACCGCCGGATGTGGGCGCTGCCGTCGACACCGGACTGGGGGTCGGCATCGCGATCGCCATCGCCCTCAGTGTGGTCGCTGTCGGGCTGTGGCTCTGGATGGCACGCGCCAACAGCCGAGGACTGCGCTGGGCACGGACCGTCGCCACGACTCTCGGGGTGCTCGGCGCCGGTTTTGCGACCTTCTCGGCGATTCGCGCCGACACCGGGTTCACCCTGGCGCTCAACCTCGTCATGGCCGTACTCGCGCTCGGCATCATCGCGTTGCTGCATCATCCGAGCTCCCGGGCGTTCTACGATGCTGTTCGGTCGTAGGCGCGCCCTACGATCCCAGTCGCACAGTCCGCCCCAACCCTCCTGAACTGGCTTTTCCGTCCACTGCGCGTTTCTGTCGGTGCCCTCTGCCACCATGTGAACACACGGCGCGGCTGATGACCCGCAGCGCTCGTGAACGTGCGATCGAGATCGTCCTATGACTCTTCTCGATCAGGTTCACTGACATCCGGTGGTGTTAGTGAACGTCGTTGAGACCACGCCCAAGGATGTCAGCCGGGCATCGGTCAGCGACGACCTTTTCGAGGTCACGCGCAAAGTGCTATTCTTGCTTTCACGAAAAGCCGCTCGGCCGCAAGCCCGGCGGAGAAGGGAGTTACGAGATGAAGTTCTCCGCCGCTCTGGATGTCAACGTCGTCGCCCACGAGGCCACCGACGAGGTGACCGTTCTACTCGAGATCGAAGCGCCTGCCGCACCGGTCACCGAGCACCGCGCACCCACCGCCCTGCAGGTCGTGCTCGACCGCAGCGGCTCGATGACCGGCGCACCACTCGAGGGTGCGAAGAAGTCGCTGCTGGCGCTGGTGCAGCGCCTCGACCCGGCCGACATCTTCGGTCTGGTCACCTTCGACAACGAAGCGCAGGTCGTGGTGCCCGCCGGTCCGCTGACCGACAAGGCGGCAGTCGCCGACCGCATCGACGCAGTGGTTTCCGGCGGCAGCACCGACCTCTCGTCGGGCTACCTCCGCGGGCTGCGCGAGATGCGACGGGCCACCGCCGACGCCGGTGTGCACGGCGGCACGGTCCTCGTCATCAGCGACGGCCACGTCAACTCTGGTATCCGTGATGCCGACGAGATGGCCGACGTCACCGCGCAGGCCGCCAAGGACGGCATCGTCACCTCCGCGCTCGGCTATGGGCGGGGCTACGACGAGACCATGCTGTCGGCGATGGCACGCTCCGGCAACGGCAATCATGTGTTCGCCGAGGATCCCGACGCGGCGAGTACGGCGATCGCCGGTGAGGTGGACGGCCTGCTGTCGAAAGTGGCGCAGGCGGTCAGCGTCACCGTGCACTGCGAGCCCGACGTGCAGATGGTGCAGCTCTACAACGACCTGCCAGCGCATCAGATCGCCGACGGAGCGGTGATGATCGAACTCGGCGACTTTTATGCCCAGGAGGAACGGAAACTGTTGCTGCGCCTGGGTATCGAGAACATGGCCGCGCTCGGCCTGGCCCAGGTGGCGCGCCTGGAGCTGCAATACGTGGACATGCCCGATCTGGTGGAGCACACCGTGTCGTTGCCGATCGCGGTCAATGTGGTTCCGGGTGACGAACTCGGCGATCGTATCCCCGACCCGACGGTGCAGTCGGAGAAGCTGTTCCAGGAAGCACAGTCGGCGAAGCTCGAGGCATCCCGTGCCTACGAGTCCGGCGATCTGGCTGCCGGCGACGCCTTACTGGCCGAGTCCCGCGGCCGCTTGACCGACGCGGCAGGCATCGCCCCGGTCGGTATCGTCGGTGCCATCCGCGCCGAACTCACCGACGTCGACCGGATGGGCGACATGTCCCAGGCGAACGGCGCGGCCTACATGTCCAAGATGACCCGCGACTCGTTCCACCAGCAGAACCGCAAGCGCGGCCGCCGACGCCCTTGACCTATCGACCTCGCAACCACACCGTTCCCGCTGGTCGAGTAGTCCGAGCCGTGCCTCCTCCGCTGGTCGAGTAGTCCGAGCCGCACTCCTCCACCCGCTGGTCGAGTAGTCCGAGCCGCCCACCCCAACCCGCTGGTCGAGTAGTCCGAGCCGCGTCTCCTCCGCTGGTCGAGTGTCCGAGCCGCACTCCCCACCCGCTGGTCGAGTAGTCCGAGCCGCTAGGCGAGGACGTATCGAGACCACAGACCACGAGAACCCGAAAGGCCAACCCCTTTGCACCTCAACCCAACCCAACTCGACCGCGCCGCCGGCGTACTTCTCGGCACCGCCGTCGGCGACGCCCTCGGTGTCCCGTACGAGTTCGAAACCCGCATTCTCCGCGACGATGAGCAACCCGAAATGCTCGGCGGCGGTCTCGGCGACTTCGCCCCCGGCGAATGGAGCGACGACACGTCGATGGCCATGGCGATCGCAGAAGTCGCGGCCACCGGCGCCGACCTGACCACAGACGACGCGCTCGACGCCATCGCCATGAATTTCCTGCGCTGGTTCGATGGCGGCCCGCCCGACGTCGGCACGCAGACCCGCGCAGTTCTCAGCGCTACCCGCCGGCGGCTGAAGGCCGGCGAGCACGGCGTCAGCCGGGTGATGCGCGACGAGGCCGCCCGCTACGCCGCAGCACACCCGCACTCCGCGGGCAACGGCGCCCTGATGCGGACCGCGCCGGTCACGCTGGCCTATGTCGATGATCGTGATCGACTCGCCGACGCTGCACGCCTGGTTGCAGAACTGACACATGCCGATCCCCTCGCCGGCGACACGTGCGTCGTCTGGTGTGAGGCGATCCGGGTCGCCGTCATCGCCGGGCATATCGACCTTCGCGCCGGGCTCGACCTGCTGCCGGCCGATCGCGTTGGCCGTTGGGTGCGGTGGCTCGACGACGCCGAAACCCAAGGCCCGAAGGTGTTCACCCCGAATGGTTTCACCGTGACCGCTCTGCAAGCCGCTGCTGCGGCGATCACCCAGACCGCCATTGCCGGGTCAACGGACTCCGCGCACCTGACGGAAGCCCTGAACACTGCGATCCGGATCGGCAACGACACCGACACCGTCGCGGCGATCGCCGGCGGACTGCTCGGCGGCCGGTGGGGTGCGAGTGCAGTGCCCTCGCAGTGGCGTGAGAGTGTGCACGGCTGGCCGCGGCAAGCAGGCCGTCCCAGCGACGCGGATAGTCTCGTAATTGCAGCCACCTCGGCAGTCCGCGGGGGTCGGCCGGGTACGAGAAGCGCACGTGGTTGCGAGGACGCCGCCACAGCCATCCCCTGCTGAGGCGACACCCACGATACGGAGACGGTACGGCCCAAGTCAGCCCGGTCGGACGGGGCGTCGGAGACCCCGCGGGATCGGGAGCGCATGCCAAACGCCGAGGAGGTTATCACGTTGGGCCAGTTGGGTATTGCCTTCCGCACCGGCGACCCTTCAACCGTCCGCAGCGCCGCGCGGCGCCTCGCCAGGTGATGAGCCGGCTATTGCGACGCCCGTTGACGTGACGACTCGGCATCCTCCGCGTGAACCGCGGGTTCGGCCTCTCGCCAAGCCGACGGCGACGGCCATGACCGGATCATGGCGCGTGCCGTAGAGTTTCGCCGGCTTGGCACGCAGCTTGGCAATGTCCTTCTCGAGCCGTTTGATCCGTTTGTGAGCCGCTTTGTCTAACCGGCACAGGTCAGTACGCAACTGCGCCACTTCGCCTTCGAGATGGACGGTCGCGTCACGCTTGTTGCTCTTGCGGGTCATCCCTGATGTCTGCACCCGGCCTCAGGGTAGGCGCCGGCACGCCGTATCCAGTGGAGGCGCTCGACCTCGTCGACGTCGATGCCCCACACGGTGTCGCGGCGTGTGCCCCGGTCGGTACCCAGCCGTGGACGGGGTAGAACGCGTCAGCCAGAGCGTTCCCGTCCAGCACGAACAACGTCGCCGATGTGTGCCCATCGGCGCGAAAATGCGCGCACGCCACCTCCAGCAACGCGGTCCCCATACCGGAGCGCCACCGACCCGGATCGACGTACAGCACCATCAGCAGCGCACTTTCGGTTCCGGCCGGCCAATCGCGACGAACCGAGAATCGTGTCCCCGTCGATACTGCGCCGGAATTCGGCCGCGGCGTGCTCCGCGTTGTCGGAAAGGCAGCGCTGCCCGCGGCCATTGCACACGAGGCCTACGACGGGTACCACCAGGTCGAAGAAGGCACGGAAACGGTACCTGAAGCGGCAGGCGCAGGGACAGGCGCAGTGGCAGGCGCCTGGGCGCGAGCCGAGTACGGTGCGATGGTGGGCGTGTACGGCGGCCCCGTCGGCGTTGCCGCCGGAGCGGTGATTGGTGGTATCGCGGGAAGCCTGATCGGCGGGAGCTTCGGGAAGCAAATTGGAGGGCTGTTCGGTTGAGCCAGATCGATATCTATGAACGAGTACGGCTGATGTCGGTATCGGCGGCTCGCGTTGTTGACCCTCGGACCATTCCCGGTGAGGTTCGACTGGATTCTGAGCAGCTGCAATGGCAGCAGGATCACAGCGGCCGGGAACTCGGTTATTTGATGACCCTGGTTGCACCCGAATCGCCGATGGCATCGTTCCGTGACAACGTCTTTGTGGTGGTCACTCGGTTCGTCGTTGACTGCGGGGTTGACGTCAACGATTCGCTGGACGAAGCGTTTAACGAAGCGCGTCAATTGCCTCACTGGACAGAACAACGAGCCGAGCGATTCCCCATCACTGACCGAAACGAGGGTGGCACCATTCAGGCAGGCTCGTTCCAGGACAAGTCTGCAGGCTGGTTGTTCACGGTGAACAAATACGTTCTGTACCAACGGGGAAACGTCGTGTACCTGCTCCAGTGCACCGGTACTACATCCTCCGAGAGCGTAGACACCTGGGGATCGCTGATTCGGACCGTGCAGTCCGCACACCTGGACGACTGAGAGGAGCTTTCGATGGTGACTCGCGCGACCACAGTTCCCGACCTCGAAGCCGCACTTGCAACAGAGGTGACCTTCACACCAGATCCCGCCGATACGGGGTGGTTTCGTGGCAGAGCAGCCGCGACAGCGCTCTACCTTCGAATGGGTAACTTCCCCGATGAACACCTTTATTCGCTCTATTTGGGCCATGGCCGCTGGATGGACTTCACCTCCACACCCGACACGTGGACGGTCGTCACAAACGCAGACTGGCCCGCCGCCGCACGGCCGCGGCTCCCGAAAGGCCAGTTCCATGAATGACTTTCACGTCGCCGTGCCCGCGCTCAGCCAAGACCAGCAGGACTACCTGTTGTCACGGTGGAACGAGTCCCACCGCCGCTGGTTGCCACCGCGCCTGAGACACTGACAGTCGGTACGGTGGCCGTCGTAGCCACTGCTACCGGCATGGGTGTCGGGGACCTCGCGTACCAGACAGTCCACGAGCATTGGGGCGAGGACATTCACGGGCATGGCGTCGTCGCGGGAATAGGGCATGGCATGAAGTTGGCCGGAGTCAATACCGGCTACCAGATAGCGGATGACACAGCCGGCTTCGCGAAGGACATATCGCGCAGCACGAAGAGCGTTTGGCACGGGCTGTTCTAATGGCGCGCACGGCCCGACGACCCCCGGTGAAGGCGATCAGGAGCCTCGGTACCACTTGGTATGACCGGAGTTTCGCGTACTGGATCAGGCGTATGCTCTACGCCGGTTATGCGCTGATTGCCGGCGCCTTCGCGGTAGCGATCGTGGGCACGTTTCTCTACCTGCTCGTCGCCGATCTAGGGGTTCGTTCGCCTCCTGCTGACGCCATCGCTCAACCTCTTTGACGGCGTCGAACTCCTTCTGCGTCAAATACTTCTGGCAGCTGACGATCACTCCTCCGACAACACTGCCCCAAGAATGCGAAAGCGGCCAAGACTCAGCTACGCATCACACCCGTAGCTTCAGTCCGGTCCCACCCGCTGACCGTTACAGTGGTCCACGAATCTTGTGGTCAGCCGGTGCGACGAGAGATCCCCGACGTCTCCCGTGATTGCGAACGCAGCCCGAACGCGGGAGACGCTATCGCGCTGGGCCAGTTGGCTACTGCCTTGCGAGCCGGTGACTCGTCGGCGATTCGCCTCGGCATCCGACGGCGCGCCGGGGGATGCGGCGACGCGTCATGCGGGATATGGACTCGCTCCGAACAATTACCGGTCTCGGCGTTGACAGGTTCGACTCCACCGACGCTCGTGGGCGCAGGCTGCACGCCAACGATGTGCACGACCTCTGCACGCAGCTTGGCGGTCTCCCTCTCGAGCCGCTTGATCCGTTTCTGCGCCACCTCGTCGAACCGGGAGAGATCCGACCGAAACCGTGCCACTTCGTCTTCGAGGCGGGCTGTCGCGTCGCGCTTCTTGCTCATGCTGGGCCATCCTTGGTGTCGAACCTAGTCTCAGGGTAGGCGTCACCAGGCCGTTTGCATCGGAAGCAGAGGTTGTGTCGTTCTCGCGAGGCGGTCAGCCCGGCTGCGCAGACCAGTCGATCCGGTACTCCACCTCGTCCACCTCGAGGCCCCACACCGTGTCGCGGCGAGTGTTGCCGGTCGGTGTCCACCCGTGGGCGCGGTAGAACGCTTCGGCCCGCACGTTGCCGGCCAACACGAACAGCGTCGCCGACGTGTACCCGTCGGCGCGCAGCTGCGCACACGCCACGTCCATCAACGCCGTCCCCACACCGGAGCGCCACCGATCGGGGTCGACATACAGCGCCATCAGCAGGGCCTCGTCGTCACCTTCCGGGCTGATGACCACGACACCGAGAACAGCGTCGCCCTCGACACCGACCCAGGCGCGCGGGCTGTTCGGCTGGTTGAACGTGTAACTCGCCGCGCGTTCCTCGGGCAGCATGGCCGCCAGTGCGTCGGCGGGCAGCAGTCCCGCGTACCCGACCTGCCAGGAACGCACATGCATTTCCGCCACCGGCATGGCGTCGGCGGGCATGGCGGGGCGGATGTGCACGGACTCATTGTGCTCTCGGTCCGCTCACGACACCACGACGGCGACGGCGAACCCTCCCAACGTCAGCGCGCACCCGATCACGACGGCAGTTGCGGCCCGTCGGATCGGCCCGGGAATGATCATGCAGACCGCAGCGACCACAAGAATCAGGACGTCGATGAACAAGCCCAGGCCCCAGAGGAATTGGATCGCCAGCCAGCAGAGCACGATGGCTCCGACGATGATGAACGGTGACTCTTTCCCGATGAAACGCTTGTCCATGTGCGTCACCCCCGACGCGCAGTTCGGTGTTCGCGTACACGCGTGACAGTCAGGTACTCAGGTCTATGGTTCATTTCGATTTCGTCCTCGCGGTTCGTGGGCCGGTTCGACATCAGATTTACCTCGCCCCCGGCAGAGTTGGCGGGTTGGCCGGATCACCCAGTGGGTAGGTGCCGGAGATGTCGCCGTTCGGGCGTGGGATCTGACTGCCCGGGGCGAGAGTCACACCTTGTGGGAATCGGTCCAAGTCGTCGGTCCACTTTCCGAACTCGTGGTGCAGCGGCAGGTTTCCGAGCGGCCCCCACTCGGTGTGGTCCCCCAGGTCATCGCGGTGCAAGGTGTTCGTCTCGCCGTCGGGGAGGTATTGGTAGGTCTCCATCGACGGAAAGTCGGTGACATCGCCCGAGATTCGTGCGCCGTCGTCGCCGGGAGTGACGATCGTCTGTCCGTTCACCGACCAGCCCGCGCTCGCCGATCCGGGTGGAGCGAACGGGTCGGCGGCCTTGTAGTCGATCGCGACAGTGCCGTCGGACAGCTGTTTCGCCGAGACCTCGGGTGTGCCCACCCTGACCTCGCCGGTGTTGGAGTTGACCGACGGGTTCTGTCGCGCAATCACCAACCCGTTCTCGTAGTCGACGACATAGGTGACGCGGGTGTCTTCCGGTGAGAAGTTCTCGTCGAATCCTCGGTTGTCCCCGAGATGCCGTACGAAACCCGGGTCGGTTGGATCGACGCCGCCGACGACCTTTTCACCTGGAATGAACAGTCCGGTACTCACGATGCCCTGTCCAGGAACCGGTTTGATCCTCAGGACGCTGATCGTGGGTGACACGCCCTTGTTCTTCGGGTCGTAGCTGTGCGGGTCGACCATCGCAGCCAGTCTCCAGTCGTTGTCGCTCGCCGGGTCTCGACCGTAGAGCGCCCGAAAGGCAGCAACCTGATTGGCCTTGCGGGCCGCTTGGTTCGTCTCGGGATCATCACCAGGTGGTGTCATCGGTAGCGACCCGTTCGCAGTGTTGATCGCGGCGGCGAGGTCGTCGTCGAAAGTCTCGGCGTGCACGATCACGCGGTTGACGCGGGCCTGCATATCGTCGACCTTCTGCTGATAGGCCTGCCTGTCGGAGGCCGAGGCGTGGGACAGGTCGGGGGGATGCGGGTCGCTGACCTGGTTGGTCTGTGGATCGATGACCAGGCCTGCGGCGGTGGCGTCAGTTTGCACCGCCTTGGCTTCGCGCGACAGTCCCAGTCCCTCCACATAACAGTCCCTGGCCGCAGCGGCGACCTGCCAGGTCTCGTTGCCATGGGCGTCGATATCGACGCGACCTCGGCGGGCCGAGTCACGCGCGGCGACGGCCGCGTCCCCGTCCCAGGTGTGCAAGGTGTCGAGCTCCTTCAGGGTCGCACCCAGGGTCGAACATGTCGTCTGCTGTGCCGAACAGATCGTGAACACCTCCGCGATCTGTTCGGGGTCGAACGCGAGAACTTCGCCGAACGTCACCATCGGTCACAACCGCAGTTCGGGACGACCACTCATGTCCCCTCCGGCGTGCTGAGGTCGCAAACCGATCGCATTGGCGGCATCGGTCGAGCCGTACCGCCAGGCGGTCCGCTGCAGGTTCGTACCGTGGTCGCCGACCATCGCCGCGAGGTTTGTTCCCCGCTGGCGCCAGCCGTCCGCCTTTTGCGTCAGGGCTCGGCCACTGGCGCTGAACAGCCCTGACGCTGCCTCCGACAGCGCGCTGTGGTGTGTCTCGAATGCACGACCTGCCTCCTCGGCTACCCCGAGAAGTCTCACCGCCGTCACCACCAGATCATCGAGATCCGCTTCGACTCGACCATTCCTCATGAGGCCCCCTCTGTCGTCATGTGATCGGACACTGCAGCATCGTCATATGGATTGACGCACCGCGTCACCGATCGGTTCCACGGAAATTAGCGTGATCTGCGTCTTCGCGCCGCTCGACGAGCGTTCTCGGCGGACCTTCGTGGTCGATGGCGGCATCACCGCCCGCGGGCTTGCACGCCGTGAGCCGTGGCTCACATCGCCGTAACAACTGTGCGCTTCCTCCCGACAAGCATTCTGGCGGCCTCGCGCTCATCGCGTGGTCGCGGAGCAGAATCTCGTCGGGGAAAGGACCCAGCAATGCCTCCGAACAGTCAGCGTTTCCGTTTCGACGGCGGTGCCGGGACCTACCTTGGAACGGGCCTGTTGGCCGTTCTGATCACCGTGTTCTCCCTGGGCTTCTGCTATCCGTTCGCCCTCGTCCTCAAAGAGCGCTGGCGCGCCAAGCATTCCTACATCGACGGACACCGCCTGGTGTTCACCGGATCGGCGTGGGGCCTGTTCGGCAACTGGGTCAAGTGGCTACTGCTCACATTCGTCACAATCGGCATCTACCTGTTCTGGGTGGGACCGCGTATTCAGCAGTGGAAGTGGGAGCACACCGACTTCGAGGATCCGCTTGTCGGCAGCTACGCGGGCACAGCCAATGTTGCGGGATATCCCACCGCACCGCCTCCGCCGTACGTGCCGCCGCACGGTCAGACCTACTGACTAAGATCCACGCCCATGACGAGTGGAAGTACTCCGGCAGGCTGGTACGACGACGGGCAGGGCGCCCTTCGCTGGTGGGACGGCACCCTGTGGACCGAGCACACCCAGCGGGCGGCAAGTCAAGGCTCTGGTGCCATGGCCGCCGCCTCGGCGGCGACCTCGGCCTGGACGCGCAACCTGCTGCACCGCGACGACCCCACCGCCGACCCCGACGCCGTCTGGACCGCCGTCGGTAGACCGGTCACCGGCATCGGCGGAGGCCGATACCGGCTGACCGAGAACTACTTGTTCTTCGAGAAGGGCACCCTCTCGACGAAGGCGCAACAGATCCTCACACATGAGATCCACGACGTCGACGCCTCGCAGACCATGACCCAGAAGGCTCGTGGTGTCGGCACCATCGTCTTGTTCACAGTGCGCAGCGGAAGCGGTATGCGTGAACGTGTGGAGCTCGTCGACATCGACAATTTCCGCGAAGGTGTCGCCGCGCTCAACCACGTCGCACATCAAGCACGCGGACGTCTGCGGACCCAGATGCAGACACAGCACGTCAACTACACCGGTGTTCCGGCCGCATCTGCGGTAACAGCGCCGCAGCCCGCGACGCCGGCATCGGCTGTCGACCTCAATGCGGAGCTCGCACGGCTGGTCGCATTCAAAGAGCAAGGCGTGCTCGACGACGAAGAGTTCGCGGCTGCCAAGCGGAAGTTGCTCGGGCTCTGAGTTCGATCCTGATTGTGGACGGCAGGTAGGCACGATTGCGTCCCGGTTACGGTCGCTCTCGTCATCGAGATACCTCCGCGGCAATCCGATTCACGGCGACTTCGTCTGCACACTCCTGATCCAGCCACCACCGGGCGATATCGACGCGTCTGGCAAACCACACCTGTGGCTGTGCGGCTGCGTGGTCGAGGAAGCGTCGGAGTGCCCGCGCCCGTGCCGGGCGACCGGCCAGCCGCAGGTGCAGGCCGACGCTCATCATGCGGGGTGTGTCGGACGGGTCGGCGAGTAACTCATCGAGTGTGTCGATGAGTTCGTCGCCGAACTGTCGTCCGGTCGACAGCCCCGGGGTGGTGGCGAAACGCATGTCATTGGTGTCGAAGGCGTACGGCAGCACCAGGTGTGGATGCCCGAAAGCGTGCTCGTGGTAAGGCAATTCGTCGTCGTAGCCGTCACTGTCGTAGAGGAAGCCGCCCTCCTCGACGATGAGGCGCCGGGTGTTGGGGCTGGTGCGTCCGGTGTACCAGCCGGTCGGTCGCTGACCGGTGGCGTCGGTGATGGCGGTGACGGTGCGGGCGATGTGGTCGCGTTCGGTGGCTTCGTCGACGTCGTGGTAGTCGATCCAGCGATAGCCGTGCCCGCACAATTCGTGGCCCCGTAATGCCATCTCGGCAGCGAGCTCCGGGTAGCGTTCGACTGCCATACCGCAGGCGAACACCGACGCGGGGACTCCACGCTCGTCGAGCAGGTCCAGCAGGCGCCACGCCCCGACGCGGGTGCCGAAGTTGTACATCGACTCGGTGCGCAGATCCCGTGCACCGACCCGCGGGTAGCCGTCAGCCACATCGCATCCCGCGTTCTCGGAGACCTCGTCGCCGTGCAGGATGCTGTGCTCGGCGCCTTCCTCCCAGTTGAGCACCACACTGACCGCAACGGACTTGCCGTCGGGCCATCGCCAGGTGGGTCGCCGGTCGGCATACCCACGCAGGTTCCGGGGGTAGGGCTCAGCCATGACGCGCCGCCTCGTGCGCCTGCCGGTAGGTCCGGTCGGTGGCGCCGGTGAGTCGCGCCGCCCACCACACGCTCGCGATGGCCGAGTCGACCGCATGGTCGACGGTGGTTGACACGTTGGTGGAGATCACCGCGACTGGTCGACCTTCGGGGCCCGCCAGCGCGCTGACCGTCGCGTCGAGATCGGCCTGCGGGATCTTCGCGTACTCGATGTTGCGGGTGATGCCGCCGGCTTTGTCGACCTCCACCACATAGCCTTTGGCGGTCAGCTGGTCGACGACGCGACGATGCACCGCATCCGCGTTCGGAGTGTACAGACCGATGCGCTGTGCACCCACGTCGGCGAGTGCGGCCAGCTGCGCGCGGTGGGTGGTCGACGTCGTGACGCCGGTGCGTGCGGCCATGGCTGCGGCGATGTCGTCGTCGGCCTGTTCACTCAGCCAGAATCCGGTGGTGCCCGCCCACATGATGGCGTCGCATTCGCAGTCGGCGAGCAGGTCTGCGGCGTCGGCCATGGTGTTCGGATCGAATTGCTGTGCGGCGCCGTCCCCCACCGACCGCACGCGCACCCGGGTGCACACCGCCGAGATCCCCAGTGCCGAGAGCAGTCCGGTGGAGTTGAGGAGCCGTTCCATGGTGGGGTTCGACGATGGGACGACGAACCCGATTCGTGGGGTGGTCACGCGGGACGCTCCCTTCCGTGTGCGACCGCCAAGGACCGCGGTGCCGGATGTTTCGGGTGCCAACCGCTCGGCCAGTGTGCACAGCGTCAGTTCCGTACCGACACCGCCGACCAGTTGCACGGAGATGGGCCGGCCGTCTGCGCCGCGTCCGGCCGGCATCGACAACGCGGGTAGCGCGGTCAGCGACACCGCACGCAGGTGTGCCATCAGCTGGTGGCCAGTCATCTCGGTGCCGTCAACCCGGATGTGTTCGGCGAAGCCGACAGCGCCCGTCGGGGCGCACGGCAGAATCACCGCGTCGTAGCCGGCGAGACGCTGACGCAGCCGCCGCCCGATCTGCGCGGCGGTCGCCCAGGCGTCGCGAACAGTGCTGTCCACCACGATGTCTCGTGGAGCCCCGTCGAGGACGGCGCGGGTGTCACTGCACAGCAGGTCTTCGCGGCCGCCGGCGAGTGCACGGACGGCGGCATGATCGTCCAAGCGCTGCCGCAGCAAGGCGTAGGTCTGCCACGCGTCGCGGAACAGGCCGTCGACCTCGTCGACCTGGAAGCCCCGGGCCCGCGCCTGATCGGCGACGGCGTCGAGAGTTGCCCGCACGTCGTCGCCGACGGGTGCGATCTCCGTTGCGGCGGTGATCAGGACGCGGCCACGTACGGCGCCGGTGGTGGTGGTGAGATCGGAGGCTGCGCGCAGCACGTCGGCGATCTTGCCCGGGGTGCGGGCCATCACGCCGGGCACCTCGAGGTGTCCCGCCAGCTGCCAGGGTGCGCGGCCGAAGCCGACGGGGTTGTCGCGGGTCGCCCCGAGGCCACCGATGCGGCCGTCCCGCGGGAGCACGTCGGGTCCGGGCCGCAACCCGTAGATGCCCACGGACTGGGCGGGCCAGCGGATGGAGCCGCCGTAGTCGCCGGCGATGGCGAAGTCCACGATGCCGGTGGCCACCGCGACAGCGTCGCCGCCGCTCGACCCGCCAGGCGACAGATCGGGGTTGTCTGGGTGCAGGACACGGCCGCCGAGGTGGGTGTCGGTGTCGATACCGAAACCGAATTCGGCGCAGTTCGTCTTCCCGAAGAACACCGCTCCGGCCCGCCGGACGCGGCTCACCGCGATGGCATCGACGTCCGGCCGGAAGTCGTCGAGGACGAGGCTGCCCGCCCGCGACGGTACCCCCGCGACGGCGAACAGATCCTTCACACTGAACAGGTCACCGTGCAACGCACCGCCGTCGGCCGTGGTGGCTTCGTGGCGCACAGCGTCCGGGTCGACGTGGACGAACGCGTTGGTCCACGAGTATTCCTCCCAGCTCGAGAGTGCGTGGGCGACGGTCTGAGTCGTCGTCACTGCACCCGCTCACGTTCTGCGCGGACACCGGCTTCGATGCGGTCGGCGATGGCCCGCCGCAGGCTGTTGAACTCGGGCGTGGTGGCGTCACGCGGGTGCGGCGAGTCGACCTCGAAGATCTCGGTGACCTGGCCGTCGGCCATCGTGGCGATGCGGTCGCTGAGGACGAGTGCTTCCTCGATCGAGTGGGTGACGAACAGGGTGGTGACCTGTCGTTCCTGCTGCAGCCGCACGGCGAGCTCTTGCATCTCGCGACGCACGTAGGCGTCGAGCGCGGCGAACGGTTCGTCCATCACGAGAACGTCGGGCTGCATCGCCAACGCGCGTGCGATACCGACGCGTTGCGCCATGCCGCCGGACATCTGGTGTGGATATCGCCCGGCAGCGTGTTCCAGGCCGACCTCGGAAAGCTGTTGTACCGCTCGCGCCTTGCGCTCCGATCGGGACAGCCTCAGGTGCCGCAGCCCTTCGGCGACATTACCGGCGGCGGTCAGCCACGGGTACAGCGTCGGCGCTTGGAACACCACGGCGCGGTCCGGGCCGGGTCCGCGGACCTCGTGATCGCCGACCCGCACGCTGCCCGAGTCGGGGCGTTCGAATCCGGCCAGCAGGTTGAGCAGGGTGGTCTTGCCGGTGCCGCTCGGCCCGAGCAGCGAGAAGAACTCGCCCGGCTTGATGTCGAGGGTGCAGTCGGCCAGCGCGGTGGTGCACCGTCCCTTCTGCCAGTATTCCTTGGTCACGCCGTGCAGCGTGACCGACGCGGACGTGGTGGTCGGGGTGGTCATGCTCGTACTCCTGTCGCGGTGTGCCAGCGCAGCGCCGAGTTGGTGATCGCGCGTAGCGCCATATCGGTTGCCAGACCGCAGATTCCAAGGACGATCATGGCGGCGAACACACCGGGGTAGTCGAGGTAGTTGTAGCAGTTCCAGATGGTGTAGCCCAGGCCCGAGTGCACGGCGAGCATCTCGGAGGTGACGGCCATCATCCAGGCCAGGCCGAGGCCGATGCGCAGGCCGCCGACGATGCCGGGCAGCGCCGCGGGCAGCACCACCGCGAAGGTGGTGCCCCATCGGCTGCGGCCCATCATGCGGGCGGCCCGCACCAGATCCCGGGACACCCCGGATACCGCCACCGTGCTCGACGCGGCGATCGGGAACACCGCGCCGAGGATCACGAGGAAGTAGTTGGTGACCGACCCGATGCCCAGGATGACAATGCACACCGGAATCCAGGTGGTCGGCGGCACCGGCCCGAGGATGCGCATGGTGGGTGTGAGAAGTTCGTCGGCCCAGCGGGATACGCCGATCAAGAGGCCGAGCAGGACGCCGATGACGGCGGCGGACAGGTAGCCGATCGCGACGCGTTCGAGGGTGGCGGCGATGTCGACCCACAGCTTGCCGCTGTAGAACATGCCACCCTGCGAGCTGGTCGCCCAGTCGTTGAGCGTGGCCAACACCATCGACGGTGACGGGATCAGCGCCTTCGGGAAGATCTCGGCGCGCACCACCAGCTCCCATCCGGCCAGGATGAGGATCGGGACGATCGCGCCAACCACGATGCGGCGCAGCATGGTTGAGGTGGAGCCGGTGTTGCGCCGTACGTTTCGCGGTGTCGGTGTGGGGATCGGTTCAACGCCGGTCTGTGGCTGCGACTCGGTCAGCAGCATCGCCTCGCTCATTGTGCGTCACCCAGGGCCTGCGCGGGTTGCCCGGTGGCGCCGGCCAGCATGGAGTAGTTGACGTGGTCGCGGATCTGCTGGTCGGTCAGCGGCGCGGGGATCAGTTTCTGGGCGTACATGGCGTCGGCGATCGCCTTGATCTGGGTGAACGGCATCTCGATGCTCGGTGACAGTTGCGGCATGGCCTGGTTGATCGCCGCTTCCGGGACGTTGGTGTACTTCTTGATGGCGTTTACCCAGTCCTGCTGTCCCTCTGGGGTCTTCAGGTAGGGCACCAGATCGCGCATACCTTTTGCGACGGCCTTGACCTGGTCGGGCTGCTGGTCGAGGTAGTCCTGGCTGACCACCACGACGTTGGTGAGGTCACCGGCGGCCTGGTCGTAGGGGTAGTCGAAGTGCTGACCGAACTTCTGGTCGAGGATCTCGGCGGCGAACGGCTGGGCGGGGATGGCGGCGTCGACCGAGTGATTGGCCAGCGCCTGGCCCATGCCCTCGTAGGGCACGTTGGTCATCTCGACGTCGTTGTTGGCGTCGATGCCCTTCGTCGGCAGTTCGAGCCGCAGTTCGATGTCCTGCACGGTGCCGAACTGCGAGGCGATCTTCAGCGGGTGCCCATCGGTTTTGGCCTTCTTGACCGCGTCGGTGAATCCGGCCCAGTCGCCCTCTTTGAGACCCAGTTCAGGGCTGACGACGAAGTCGGAGCCACCGTTGACCTGTCCGCTGATCGCGACGATCGGCAGGCCCTTGGAGATGAGGCTGACCAGTGCGGTGTAGTCGATCTGGCCGACGTTGATCTTGCCGGACGCCAGACCGGTGCTCAGGTCGGACAGTTTGGTGAAGTTCTGGTAGGTGACGTTCTCGCCCGGCATCTTGTCCGGCAGCAGTGACATGGACAGGCAGTGGGCGCACTGGGGTGAGGCCACCACGATCTCGTCGGTGGGTGCATCGCTGCCGCAGGCGGCGACGAACGCGGTGGATGCGGCGATGGCGGTCGCGGCCAGGGTGGTGGTGAGTCGTCGGGTGATTCGTGCTCGGCGCATGGGTGCGCTCCTCCATCTCGGGTGATGACGTGATCCGGCGTGAGCCGACGTCTAAGACGGTAGGGAGGCGCGTTTGCCCGTCCGTAACGCGAAAATCAAGCTTGATTACGCAAGTGGTCTTACCAATTTTGCCTGCGGCGGTTTAGCGGATGGCTACCCACGTCGCCGGCGTGCCCGCCCGATACGTCGTCCGTCGCCACCGAAGAGGTCACCGCCGATGCGGCACAGGTGGTCTTCCATCGCCTCGGCGGCACGGTCCTCGTCGCCGAGCGCGATGGCGTCGAGGATCAGGCGGTGTTCGTCGGCCTGCACGTCGGGCTGGTTCGTGGCGGTGCTCGATCCGTTGAGCAACGTCCACATCGGGTGGGAGGCGACGTCGACGAGTTGGCGGGTCATCCCGGCGATCACCGAGTTACCGCAGTAGCCGGCCAGTTCGGAGTGAAAGGCCTGGCTGAGCTGGAAGTAGTTGCCGAATCCCCGCTGATGTGTCGAGGTGGCGCCACCGGCATCGGAGGCGTCGATCAGGGCATTCATCCTGCGGATCTGATCGAGATCCAGCCGTCCGGCGCACATCCGCGCCATCGTCGGTTCCAGCTGCAACCGGGCCTCCAGCAGGTCCTGCGGTGTGGCGTCGAGAAGTCCGAGTGCCGGGTTCTGCATGTGATGGCCGCGCTCGGTGACGTAGCAGCCGGAGCCGCGACGGATCTCCACGATCCCGAAAAGTTCCAGCGCGAGTAGGCCGTCGCGAACCGTGGGACGCGACGTACCGCATTCGGCCGCGAGGTCACGCTCGTTGGGCAGCCGGTCCCCCGGGGTGAGCCGGCCGGCACTGATCGCCGTGAGCACCTGGTTGACCACCTGCATGTACTTGCGGCCACCGCCGGGCACCTGGGGCATGATCTCGGGCACGGGATGAGGGTAGTTGGTCTGACCAGTGGGTGCTGGGTGGTGATGCGACCACGGCACCGGTCGGTGGTCGCGAGCGGTCGATCGTTCCCTCACAACCCAGCAGCCATGTCGTATCCGCTTCTCGCCACAGTCGTGGGTCGACCGGCTGCACTGCGGGTCCTTCACGTTGATTCTTCAGTTCGACCGCCGATTCGCGTACTCGCGCTATAGAAGGTCATCTGTCGCATGCGCGCAGGCTCCCGGGCTCAGTATCACCAGTCCAACGGCATCGGAACATCTTCGGCACCCGGTATCCCGGCCACGAATGTCTCGGTCAGCTCGCGCCAGGATAAATTCAGGAGAAACGATGTCGCGCTGTCGTCGGAACCTGTTGAGTAGAAACGTGTGTCGTCGTCTCGGTGGTACGTCGACGCCTCAAATCCCCGCGCACCGGCGGTGCGCGACTCCGCCCACCCTGGTGCCGTCCCCCTGCTCAGCCACCGCACGTTCACAACATCGAGATGCCTTGACCGACAATCATTTCTGGTGGTTCCTGCCACGAGTGTCCCGACGAAGTATCGTGCTGCGTCGTCGAAGTGTCCGAAACTGGCGGCCGTGCGCTCCGGATACGTGTCGCCGCGGCTCCGCCCGCGTGTCCGCAGGCTGTACCCCGACCCGTCACGCAGAATCCAATAATCCCGATACCCGTCGGAGTCCTCGGCATTCCCGGGGCCGCGCGGAATCATCACCCGCTCAGCCTGGACGTAGGGCACTCCGAAGAGAGGAGCCTTCGAATGCAGCTCACCTCGGTCCACGAGCATCAGTTGCAGAGCCGACCAATAGGTCATGGCTGCAATAAAATCCGGCAATCCGTCGGGATGATCCTCGGTCGAATCGGCACGTCGATGGCCGGTACCGCCGGTGAGGAAGTCGGCGACCGGCGGCGGCACGACCTCCGCAGGTATGAGGAGACGTCGCCCACGACCCGGCACCACCTGCAACGCGGTGCCGAGGTCTCGACACCGTCGAACCTGGTCAAGCCCGACATCGAAATACCACCCACCAAAACCGAATCGGATGCGGTCAGCCTTGTACACAGCCGACATCCACGGCTTCGCCCGAAACCGCATCCGCCACACTGCCGGGACCGCCCAGAACATCGCGAGCACTGAAGGTACGGGCGCGAGGACGAGGCCGACGAATGCGGCAAAGACCAAGCCCAAGGACGTTTCGCCGAACACAATGGCCAGCACCATCGGCATCACCGCGACGAGACCTGCGATCGCGACATGCATCGGGACGTTGCCACGCAACGCCGCCCGCCCCATTCGGCGCGGTAGATCGTTATCCGCATGGGCGTGCAGTTCGTATTGCAGCGTCGGAGGAATGCCGGCGCCCAGGGCGGGTAGGGACTTGCCGACAGACCGGACGCGCGGCAACGCCACGTCATCGACACCGGCAACGTCGGCATGATCCACATCGTTTGGTTGCTCACGACTGCGCATCGCCGCATTATCCGGTGCGATGAAGCACGCAGGACCCATCGCATCGCAACTGCTTCGATGTCGGGGCGATGATTGCGTCGTCGAAATCCAGGGAGGCTGGGGTGTTGCTGGTCGAGACCGCCGCACGTCTCTTGACGGAATTCGATCAGGCGATCGACAACAGAGTTACGCGTACTCACCACGGTCTTGCACACGCGATCCGCAATCGACTTGTGTTGGGCCGCATCACCGGCCGCGATGAACAAACGGATCAACGCGAAGAGATCCACGATATGCACGACGAGCCGCAGGAGTCCGCGACCGATACCGATGTAGCTTCCGTCTGTGTCGTTCACGACCTCGATGTGGACGATGCGCTTGCCGAGCGATGCGCCGCGGGTGCCCTGAAGGACGCCGACGTTGTAGACGCCGAGCAGGAGCAGCACGAACAATTGAATCGGCCAGACGTAGCCGATGCTGTCGTTGAACGCGGCAGCGACGAGAATCGCGACGATGCCCGTCACGAAGAACGCGGCAAGGAAGAACGCGACATCGATGACAGCGGCTGTCAGGCGCAATCCGATCGACGCGATCATGCCTGCCGGCCTTGGTGTCATGTAGCAGGCTTGTCCCGGAGTCGCCACGGTCTCAGAGCCTTCCATCCGTCGAACGGGTTGATCGTCCCGAGGATCTTATCGAGAGGGGCGCGGCTCCCGGCTCGACTCCCAGCGTGTACCTGAATCGGGTGCACCGCGGCACGATCCGGATCTCGTTCACCATGGGCGAGGGCGACGCCTCGAAGAATCCTGGGTTCATATCGCCGTTCTCCTGCTAACGCGTGTGTTGATGGGCGAGCTACGCGCTTGAGGTGTCCCGGGCTTGAGTCACATTCAGGTGGGTGGAACCGGATACGGACCGCGTACGTCCAAATGGGGAAGGCGTTTGTGAACTTCGTCAGCCCAAGGCGCTTGATGTCGGCTGACCTGGTATGAAAGCAGTTCGGGGGAAGGACACACAGTGACGGATTTCCAGGTCGATCCAGCAGAGCTCCGTGCAGCAGGTACGCAGATCGGGAGCAGCCACACCGGCGCGGACTCACCGGCGACGACCGCGGCTCCGATCCGCAAGGGTGCAGCGGGTCTGAGGGGCACCGACACCGCCCGCGCGCTCTCTGCGGCGGCGGGTTCAGCCGAATCCGCGGTACAAGTCGCGCAGGCACGGATCGGCGCGTGGGTCTGGGTCCTCAACGAGTCTGCAAACACGTTTGACGGTACCGATGAGCAGAGCGCGGAACGCCTCAAAGCACTCGGCGACTTCAATCGAGCACCCGCCCACTGATGCGACCCACGCGTTCGCAGGTCGACGGCTTCGACTTCGGCAGTCTTCCCGCAGCCGCACAGGCCGTCGACACCCTGGGTAGTCATATCGAAAAGGATGGCGAGAACATCCTCCGGACGATCTCGGGCATGGACTGGTCAGGCAAAGCGCGCGACTCGGCCGACACTCGGGCGGGTGCCGAGAAGATCCAGTTCACCCGCGCCGGTGCCGCTCTCGAAGACCTTTCGACTGCAATCGTCAACGGGAGTGCGTCGATGTCGCACATCGCTGACCGGCTCACTGCAGACGCGGCCGGATACGAGGGCGACGGCTACTCGGTCTCGGATGACTGGACAGTCACCGACGCCTACAACTACGGACTGGCCACCCTACTCACCTCCGGCGATACGGAAGCGCAACGGCAACTGGAGCGCCTACGACGGGAGCGAGCCAATGCGGCCGCAAATGCCACCGCTGCGTTGAATCGCCTGGCGTCTGAGTTCGACCACGCGGACAGCGCGTGCGCAGGTGCGATCGACTCGGCAAGCACCGATGCCAGTGCACTGGCGCCGGTGTCGTCGGCCCTGGGTGGTCCAGTCGCTGACCGAATCGCAGCGAAGCTCGCCGAAGGCCAACCACTCACGTCGTTCGAGCGCCGGGTTCTCGAAGAAGGCACCTCGCTGAGGCCCGACCAACTCGAAGCTCTGCGCAATGGCGGCAGCGCCACGCTGTCGCAAGGTCAGTACGACTTCCTTCGAGAACTGACAGGTGAGTTGGACGGGAAGTCGATGGACTCCGTCCTGGACATAGGTGAGGGTGCACAGCATGGTGAGATCCAGAACGATCTTGCCAACGCGATCCAGATACTCGGCATCCCCAACGTCCGGACTGATGCCGGCGATCACGGCGGTATGGACTCGCTGCCTGCGAGTATTCGAACTCTGCTAACCACGAATATGGTCGCCGGCACGAATCCCTCGGTCGCAGAGCGCCTCTTGGTGGGTGGGAAGCGTCGTGTCGAGAATTTGGATGAGTTCCTCAAGATGACCGACTTCGTGGGCCAGAGTGACGAGAACCTGCGCCTCGGTTCAGATGTCAACCGCGGCATTCTCAAGCCGGTCGCCGAGATCTCGAGTGTGGGCGAATCGCCAGGATCTGGGAACAACATGTCGGCCGCAGGATATGACTTGGCTCTTGACAAGGCACTAGCGGCAGCGGCAACTGATCGCATTGCGTCGCACGATTTCATCACAGGCGCCAACATGGACGTAACCTGTGATAACGGCGGGCGCTACAACGCAGGCATCCATCTCAACGGTCTGGTAACCCAAGAATGGGAACACGGTAGTACTGGTCTACACAGACTGTTCGACTGGGTTGGGGACGAAGCAGATTCCGGGAACCCATTTCAAGCGACGATGGCGCGCGACGCCGCGAGCTCGCTGGGACATTATCTCGGATCAACCGGAGATCTGGGCGCCAACGAGGGTCTGGGTGTGCGGAACCCTGAGATGGCACGAATATTCGCTGATGCGATGAGCCCGTATCTGGGTGACTTCAGCGGAATCAACGAGACCAGCGGCGGGATTTACACGTACGGTGCCGACAAACTCTCCCCTGGAGAGTTGGAAAACATCTTCCGCTCGGTCAACACCGACGGCGAGGCGGCCGCAACCCTGAATTCTTCAGCATTCAAATGGCAGAATCTGATGGCCGTTCATTATGGGCTGGATACGTACCAGAGTTCACTGGCCGAATCTGCCGGCGTGCTGTCGCAAGCAATGACCGATGGGAATGGGCACTCAGTAGATTTCCTGTCAGATTCGCAGTTCGAGGAGCGGATGCGGGTCTACAACAATCAAATGCAGGTCTTCGGTACGGTCAAAGACGCGACCGGGCTTCTTCCGTTCGGCGCCCAGACGCAACCGCTGATGCAGCAGCCACTCGCTGACGCGATTTTTGGTGAGCAACCGGTGCGGGAAGACGCAGCCAACCAAGGCAACGACCCAACATGGGTGGCTCAGCTCAATGACCCGAAAGTACAGCAGTACTACCAGTTCTCGGGATACGTGGGTGCCCATCCGGAGCTGAGGCAAGAACACCCAGAATGGTTCGATTCGTACGGCGAGCCAATCTGGGACAAGGTCAAGGACGATGGCCAGTGGACAGCGCTCATGACAGACGTGTCCGATCGCTGGCAGGACGACTTTGAACGTGGCCAAGACCGGCCGGATTGGCCCGCAGGTCCTGATAACGCGAAACCCCGGAACCCCAATGATCCCGCCCACAAGCCATGATCGCGCTTTCCCGAATGAGGGCTTGCAACAGGCGTCTTCGCCGACGATCCGCGCTCCTTTTGCTGATCGTCAGTGCCACCACCACCGTTCTGCCGGCCTGCACCACCGGCAGTGCCACAGACTCAGCTCAACCAAGTCACGTCCCGACCGCTACGGATTACCCTATTGTCTGGCTCGACACCCCAAACCTCGATTTAGACAGTAGCGATGGCACGTTTGTTCGCGCCATGGCGGAATCCTGGTACATGCGTGAGCAACTGGGCCCTGACGCCTACTTTCCCGGGTTCCGAACCGCAGCCAACACCGCTTATCGGACCTGGGAGTCGATAGGCCCGAGGTACGATCCACCGCACACCGTGTATATGTGGGCAGCGCCGTTCTCGGACCGAGCGCCAACGAATGACAGATTTTTAAACCCGGGTGCCGAGATCGGCGGCGCGTCCGTGTGCATGTTGTCGCCTGATGTCGACTTCGATCCAGGAGGTATGATTTACAACTTCCGTCGCATAGGCCAGCAACCACCTACTAACCAGCACGGCCCCTTACCAGCCCCAACTCGCAATGTCTTTGGCGATTGGAAGGTCCTGGACTTTACCGATCCGACTCAGGCACTCGCACAGTGGTGCAATGAACCCCCAGAAGAATTGCCACGTGATGTCCACACGACGAGACCCGGCTGGCCGTCCGCGAGTATGTGATTCCAAATGACTGCCAATAGCTACCATTTTCCACCGCACATCCTCGCCGCGCTGCGTGCACCTGAGGGCACCACTGCCGACGAGATCTACGCGCGATTTCCCGAGGCCGCGCCACGGCAGCACACTCCGAGGGGAGTGGAGTCTCCCGCAGACGACGCTGACTTCCGAGCTAGGTACCAAGACGCGGTCGACGACTGGCACGACCGAAACGGTTGGCAGAGAATGCCACATCACGTCGCGCAGCAACTTGCCGATCAAATCCGCACCGACATCGCCTGGGAGCGCAGGAGCCACCGGTAGCACGAGTACCTCAACATTCACGCCAGGCCGCGGGCAGCGACGCCCGCCGTCATCGCCGCATGACCCGCACGTGGTCACTCATGGACGCTTGCAGGCTGTTCCTGTCCTGATTCAGAGTGCATCCAGGCGTTCTGCGAGTTGGCCGGAGTGGATGAGTGACCGCAAGATGTGGTGGCCGAGGTTGCGAAAGCCGGCCAGACATCCTTCCCCGCGGACATGCCAAGTCAGCATTTGCACGGCGCGTTGGCCGCCGCGGTCCGATCGTCTACGACACGGACACCGTCGCCGCCATCGCGGACGGATTGCAGGGCGTCGGGTGGGGCCTCGTATCGATCGTCTGCGTCCTCATCCCTCGCTACCTGAGGATCAACGCCAGTTCTCCTCGCCAAAGTGGTGGAGCGACCGGATGCAACGCGAGTTCTTCACAGCGGCCCTTCGGTACGACCACGGGTTCGCGTGCTCGCGGCCACAGGAGATCGTCACCACTTGCACGCCAGAATCCAGGGCTCGGTATCACCAGTCCAACGGCATCGGAACATCTTCGGCACCCGGTATCCCGGCCAGTAGGACAGCCGACGGGGCATCGTCATCGACAACATCCGCGAAGACGTCGCCGCGCTCAACCTTGTGTCGCATCACGCACGTGCACGTCTGCGGACGCAGCACGGCAACTACACCGGCGAGAGCCGTCACCCTGTTGGACACGCCGGGCGCCGATTGCCGCCTCCCCCTCACACCCCCAACCTCCGCGCCACATCCGCTCCCCCGACCTCCCGCACGAACTCCGGATCCCCGCACACCACCAGCTGATCTCGCGCCCGCGAAAGCCCCACGTACAGGCGTTCTCTCGACCGGTCACGGGGTTTCGACTCGTTGAGCGCCAGTACGATGACCCGCCGCTCTAGGCCCTTGAAGCCCAGGACGTGTCCGTAGAACACCTGCTCGTCGTCCCAGAAGGTGTCCCAGTATGAGATGTTGCCGGCGTCTTGACGCTCCTTCTGTTCGGGATGGCGGCTACCGGTGGTCAGCAACGCGATGTCTTCGGGACGCCAGCCCTCGTCGAGGAGTAGGTCGATCTGATCGTCGGCAGCATCCATGGCCGCGTCCGAGTGGCATGCGACGAACCGGACATCGGGGCCGTCTCCGCCGTGAAGTTGCATACGGTGATCGGCGAGCGGGCTGAAGGCCGTGGCGATCTGGCGGGTGTTGCGCAGGTTGTGGTCGAGGACGAGCGGCACCAACGGGACCGGTGGCGAGCCCTGCCGATCGAAGACTCGTTGCGCCTGGTCGCTGAACAAGTAGATGCCGCCGGCGTCCAGGTCTCGCAGGCAGGCCAGCATCGGCTTCCACCACTCGTCGGCAAAGTCCTGCGCCTCGTCGACGACAATCGCATCGAACCGGTGGCCCGGCGAAAGCTGTTCAGCAAGAGCAAGCATCTGGTGCGGCAGGGTCTTCTCCCAGAACTCGGCGGTCTCCTGGGTGCGTTCCTGTTCGTCGGGGCCCTCCGCGGCACCCCATCGGATACCCAGAGCGTGGAACTCGCCGACGTAGGCCGGCTGATCCCGCCGCTTCCATGTGGCGGTGATGCGTTCGAGGTAGGAGGCGAGGCCGTGGGAGTAGCAGACCAGCGCGACCCGCTGGCCCGCCCGCGAGAGCCGCCGGGCCTGTTCGAGCGCCAGGAACGTCTTGCCGCTGCCCGCGCCGCCGCGGATCTCCACCCGCGAAAGCTTCTCGATCGCACCGAGGATGACGGCCTGGTGCGAGGTCAATGCGTCTGCGTGGTCCTCGTTTTCGAGTGCCCGGGCCACGACGTCGCGTTGGGGGAGCCCCCGACCACTCAGCGTGCTGCGGAGTTGGGTCATACCGGTCGTGTCGATGGTCGGCAGGTCGCCGCCTTTCTTGAGCAGCACGTTGCGGACCAGCGGCATGAGCTGATCGAGCTGGGTGCGGTCGATGATCTTCCACCGTGGGCAGTCCGGCAGTGAGAAGTCGGCGGGCACCTCGGAGTGCGGCAGCACCACCATGTGGTCCCAGCGGATACGGCCCTGCGTCCACTCGGGATCGTCCTCCACATAGTTCCGCAACGCGTAGCACGCGCCTCGCGCCTGCTCGACCGGGTCGATCCGCTTCGGCGGCTGCCCGGCACGCGACTGCCACCAGCATCCGTCGTCGTGCCACACCTCGCCGCCCTTGACCTCCAAGCACATGATGCCGGCACCGTCGATGGCCACCACCATGTCGATCTCGTGATCCTTGGCGTGGTCGGTGACGCGCTGGCCGTGGATGATCAGATCATCATCGAGGAGCTGCTCGGTGAGCAGCTTCCAGATGGCTTCCTCGCTGGTGGAGGCGAATCGGGGTTGCGACGGGACTTCGTGGGGCACGGGGTGACGGTAGCGCCTGTGGTCGAATATCGCCTTTAGTTGGAGATGAATCAACCGAAGTTCGCGTCGGAGTATCTTCCCGTTTGTGGTGAAGCACGAGAAACGGATCCGGTAGCCCGCTGTCAGTACCCCGGGTTAGCATCCCTTCCACAGATGTCGACGAGGACGGTGAAAGAGGTGAGAATGGGGTTCGATCTCGACTCAGTCACCTTCGACGAGCTCGTCGCTCAACTGGAACAGCTGTCCGAGGAACTCGGCCGGGAGCTGCGGATCGACGAGATCCGCGGCTACCTGCGAACTGAAGGAATCGATCCCCAGGTCCTTGGCAAGATCGTTTCGCGGTCAAAGCAGGGACCAGCCAGCGCGGGCCCGGCCTCCAAGAATGTCCGAAGAGCTGACGAGGAAAATCGCGCTTGCTCCGATATTACTTCGCTGCCTTCCTCAATTGACTCATCGGACACATCAAGCGCTATCGAAGGCCCAACAGGTGCGGAGCTTTCAGCACTGGAGGAAGAGATAATCGCGGTGCCGGCCGGCTCAGAGGAACTTGAGCTGGCGATCGAAGATCTAGAAGATGACTGGTACCGGCAGGGAAAGTCGCTGACGTACGACGACGTCTTGCGACTTGCAACAAAACGAGGCTTCACGCCTGATCAGATAGAGTACATATCCGACCGACTGTCGGCCGCCGGGATCGCAGTCAAGCAGTCGAAGAAGGAGTCGGCGGGCATTCGCGATGCTCTCCACCTCGACGACGAAGGTTTCAAGCCCGAGATTTCGCGCTCCCAGACGAGGCAGCTAGACGGGCTTGGCCGCTACTTCGCTTTGATTGGCCGGAGCCCTTTACTTCGCGCCGACGAGGAAGTCGAACTTTGGCGACGCATCCATGCAATGCAGCAAATCAAAGACCAGCTCACAGCAAATCCCCTGAGCCCAGTCCGGCCGAGCATGGTCAAAGCCATGAAGAGCGGTAAAGCTGCCCACGATGAGCTCGTGTGCCGAAACCTGCGACTAGTAGTCTCGATCGCCCGAAAGCAAGTGAGCGACAGCGCTGGTCTCGACCTGGAGGACCTCATCCAAGAGGGGACCATCGGCCTCATTCGTGCGGCAGACAAGTTCGACGGATCGAAAGGCTATAAGTTCTCTACATACGCAACGTGGTGGATTCGCCAAGCAATCAGCCGGGCGATCGCCGACAAGGGTCGAACCATTCGAATTCCAGTGCACATGTACGAGAAAGTCGTTTCTGTTCGACGTCGTGAAGCAGAACTCACGATGACGCTGGGGAGGCTTCCTTCCCTCGCAGAACTCAGCGAGCATGCAGGGTACGACCTCGCCACGGTTGCGGCAATCCGCGATCTAGACAAGAGCATTGCTTCGTTCAGTGCGCCGGTCGGAGGCGGCGACTCGACGCTCGGCGACCTGTTGGCCGACGAGTCTGAGTCCGCCGTCTCGACCGACCCAGCTCAAGTGATAATCGATGACCACTGCGCTAGCGAGGTGGATTCCCTGTTAGAGAACGCTTTGTCGCCTAGAGAGGTCCTGATCATGCGGCGTCGGAACGGCTTTGACGGCAAATGCGAAACGCTCGACGCGATTGGCCGTGATATCGGGGTGAGCCGGGAACGCGTCCGCCAGCTCGAGAACATGTCACTTGACGCTCTCCGCGTCCACTCTCTACTTCGACCTCTCTACGCCTACCTCCTGGACGACTACCGCGTAGACCGGCCCAAGCCGCGCGGCGGATGGCCGACGGCCACGAAATCAAAGAAGAAGTCGAACACAAGAAAGATTATGCCCAAGAGATGAGTGAAGCACTCGCACAGACCTACGCAGAGGCGTGCACGAGGTTCGTAACCTGGCTCGACCAGAATGTGACCTCCGAAGCACGCGGCGACCACCTCGATACACTCGACGTTAGTCCATCGGCCACGTTCTGGATGGGGCGCTTGGCGTGTGAAGAAGAAGTGAGCCAGAGCGAGATCGGTGACCGGGCTGAGCGACTCGACCCGTGCGCGATCGGCATCCGCATAAAGCCCGAACTGGATGGTCCGTGGACTCTCCAGGTCCGCGTTGAACTCCGGGCATGGATCAAGGATGCAGCGAGCGACCTGTGGCGTAAGCTCGACCCAATACAGCTAGACAAAGCGATAGACGTAGGCCCAGATGGAGTTACGGCTGCACGGTCTGAACTTGCGCAGCTGTTGGTGGCGTCAGGAGCGGCAGGATTGGCCGCCGAGATCCGCGTCGACGTCGAAACCCATGCAGCTAAACCTGAACTCGTGGTCCAACTCGTCAACACCACTCCGGCATCGGGTCGCCCCAAGGCCGATGACACACACCTGTATGAAACTCGGCTCGCCATCGGCGGTGTGGAGTGCAGCCCTTTCGTCCTGGAAGCGCTCCCTGACAGCTTCAGGTACGACCGAGCGGTAGATGCCTACGGACTCAACGTTGGCGTCGAGCGCGACCCCCGGCCGGGCTACGACTTCGTCACCACCGACAACGTCATCGTCGACACCAGGCGACCCGTATACTGGAACAGCTCCGACCCGCAACCAGATCTGTCCTTCCAGACGCTCAGCAGCGATCCCATCCCGTCGCTCACACAGCTCGTCGACTCGCTTGAGCGATGGAACAAAAAGCACTGGGCCACGTCAGCGCTCGATGAACTGTCCGCGGAGTACCACTGGTCGCAGGACATGCGAGCTGAGGCAGCCGCAGCGGCCGCTGCGGCTCGTTCGGAATGTGACCGCCTTCGCCGGGGGCTCGCTCTACTCGAGAAGGACGCTCAGATCTCGCGGGCCTTTCGCTTGATGAACCGCGCAATCGCACACAGCAGCCGCGGAAAGTACCCGTCCTGGCGGCCTTTCCAGATCGGATTCCTGCTATCGGCCCTTGAGTTCCTCGACAACACCAACGACGACGACCGGGATGTCGTCGACACAGTGTGGTTCGCCACCGGTGGCGGTAAGACCGAGACTTACCTCGGCCTCCTCGTGACAGCCGCATTCCACGATCGGCTGAGCGGCAAAACCACGGGCGTGACAGCATGGTCTCGCTTTCCGTTGCGGCTCCTCAGCCTTCAGCAGACTCAACGATTCGCTGATGCTATCGCCGGAGCCGAACTCATCCGCCGCGCCGAAAACATCCCAGGAGACCCCTTCTCCATCGGATTCCTGGTTGGCAAAGGAGGCACACCAAACAGGGTGGTGAAGGACTCTTCTGGGGACGATCCAGACCCCGAGAGCCCTGGCATGCCCGACCAGTACCAGGTATTGCTCGATTGCCCTTTCTGCTTCCAAGAAACACTGCGAATGCGTTTCGACCGCAAGGTGTGGGTCCTCGACCACCGGTGTAATAACGACAAGTGCCCGTGGCCGGAGCGTGCACTCCCCTTTTACATAGTCGACACCGACATCTACCGCTTCCTGCCAACGGTCGTACTCGGCACACTCGACAAAGCCGCCAGCATCGGTATGCAGCAGGCAATGCGTGGCCTCGTGGGTCCGCCGGTCTCCAAATGTTCAGAACCGGGTCACGGCTACACCTACTCACCGCGAAGGAGCCGACCCAATGGATGCCTGGTCCCGGATTGCAGCGGCACTTATGTTTCGCTTCCGATGGACGAGCGGTTGTTTGCACCCTCCCTGCGCTTACAAGACGAGCTGCACCTGTTGCGCGACAGCCTCGGTGCAGTCGACAGCCATTACGAGAGCCTTCTGGATCACCTGCAAGAACAGCTCGGCGGACGTAAAGCCAAAGTCGTCGCCAGTAGCGCGACATTGAGCGGCCACGCGAAGCAAATCGAGGTCCTCTATCGGAGGACTGGTCGGGTCTTTCCGCAGCAGGGTGTCCAGGCGGGGACATCGTTCTGGTCGACAACGAGTTCGAGTCCATTGAGACGATTCGTGGCGGTCGCGCCACGCGGAGTCACACTGGACCACGTGAGCGACCGCACCGTCAGCATCCTGCAAGAATGCGTGCGACGGATGGTCAGCGATCCACATTCAGTGTGCCTCGAAACAGGGATCGAACCGCAGTTCGCAGAACGCCTGATCTCCGACTATGGAACCAACACCATCTACGGCACAACGCTGTACGATGTCGAGGCAGCTGATCGCAGTCTCACAAGTAATACCTCGGTTGGCACGCTCAACAGCGTTCAGCTGACTGGACAGACTGACTTCGACGAGGTCCGTCAGATCCTCGCACGGCTCGAGGCGCCGGAGTCAGATTTCCAAGAACGCATCCACGCAATCGCTGCGAGTTCCATGCTGAGTCATGGTGTCGACGTGTCCCGACTGAACACCATGGTGATGCTAGGGCTTCCGCTCAGCGCGGCTGAGTTCATCCAGACGACCGCACGCGTCGGCCGCACCCATCCCGGCCTCGTGTATGTCCTTCACAAGATCGGTCGCGAGCGCGACGCTCAGACGTTCAGACACTTCCCGAAGTTCGTCACACAAGGCGACCGCTTCGTCGACCCTATTCCCATCACGAGAAGGAGTCGCCGGGTCCTCCAGCTGACGCTTCCGGGAGTGATGGAAGCGCGACGATTGGATCTGTGGGAACCAAGCAGTTTATCGAAACGGTTGACAACGCTGAAGACCCTTCGTGATTACATCGAGCAGACCCAGACTGGTCCTGCCTCGGAGAAGGCGCTCATCGCAGAGGCACTTGGATTCTCGGACGAATCCGACCCCCTGCTCACAGCGGAGATCTCGGAATGGCTCGACACATGGTTCAGGAATCTTGACGACCATGGTGCCGATTTCAAGTGGCCGAGCGATTTGTGCCCCAACCGCCCGATGACGTCGCTCCGAGATGTCGAATCCACCGCCCCCATTTTCGAGAGGAGAGCCTGACATGGTCGACCTGACACGCAGGAGCGGAAGCCAGATTCTCCGAACCTTCTTGCCGAACCAGACCGCCGACATCAAAGGCAACATCTACAAGGTGTCCGATTGGTCGAGCCCAGCCCAATTGCGGGTCGATGAACAGTCGGTTCGACGTTCATTGCTGCGCGAGATCCAGCCGTGGACGAAGGCTGGCGAAGACGGCGGACTGGCAAGCGACCTCTACAGCCTCAAACCGATCAAGGTCGTCGAGTTGGAAGCTGACAATGGAGTTGCCGTTGAACGCTACCCGCGAATCTGGCTTTGTCCTGCCTGCAAGCGAATCGGCAGGGACTCGACGAAACGATGCCCGTGTGGATCGTCGCGGTGGGGGCAGCTCCACTTCCTTGGCTTTCATCAGTGCGGCGCGGTCGTGGAACCCCGAATCCAGCGTTGCCCCGCCCACGACGAGGTCATGATGGTCAGCCCCAAGTCAGCGAAAGCGGCGGACATCCGATTCGCTTGCCCGATCTGCAAGACGACGACTATGTCCGGTCTGGGATTCATGAGATGCCAGTGCGGGGGCGGCAACATCACGTGGAATGTGCACAAAGCCAGGTCGGTCTACACACCACGCGGAATGGCGATGATCAACCCAGCCTCGCCGGAGAAGCTCCAAGCCATCCTCGGACCAGGAGGCTCCGGTCGAGCACTGGCCTGGGTCGTTGAGGGTATGTCTGCGGGCGATCCGATGAGCATGGCGGCAATGCCCACCAAAGAGGAGTTCATCAACAACCTGATGAGCACTAACGGCTTCACCAGAGAGCTCGCGGAAAGCATGGCCGCGCAGGCAGAGGCTGCCGGTCAGGTCGGCCAGTCTCCCGTATCGGCCGCGCTGGCCCAGCTGACCGATTCACAACGCGACGCGGCCGGACATGACGCTATCTCAATTGCAACTGCAACCCACGATTCGCGCACTCCTTCAGCACAATTGGAAGCGCCGAGCGGCAGCGATCTCGCTGCGATCTACGCCACTCGCTATCCCGCTGCGCTCAAACGCGCCGGACTGTTGGAAGTCGACCTAGTCGAGCGCTTCCCCGTTCTGAATACGATGTATGGCTACACCCGTGGCGGCAATGGACTCGGCGAAGACCGCCTCTGTACGTTCCGCGACAAGCGCGGTGGATACCGCCTCTACGGGGATCTTTCGGAGACCGAGGCGCTGTTGTTCCGTTTGGAACCCGTGAAGACCGCTCGGTGGTTGGAGGGACGCGGCCACGACCTGGGAACGTGGGACACCAACTCTGCCATCAGTGCTCGAGCGGCCATCTTGCGCGTCGCGTCCATCCCGCCGCCTGGTGACCAGCCACCGGTCGCGACGGCTGGAAGCGATCTCCTCGAGCTCATGCACTCGTACTCTCATCGGCTGATGCGCCTGACCTCTGTGTACGCCGGAATTGACCGCGACAGCCTGAGCGAGTTCCTACTTCCACTGCATCTGGGCTTCTTCATGTACGCGACGCCTAAAGGCGACTTCGTCCTCGGCGGGATGCAGAGCGTGTTTGAATCGAACCTGGACGAACTGCTCAACGCGTTCGTGAGCGCGGAAAGGCGTTGCCCGCTGGACCCCGGCTGTTCCCGAGGCTCCGGTGCATGCAGCGGTTGCCTGCATGTAGGAGAGCCGTCCTGCCGGCTCTTCAACACCTACCTCAGTCGGCAGGCGTTGTTCGGCCCCACTGGATACCTGGATTCCTTGTGATTTCAACGACATTCATGGGCGGAGACAAGAGTGCCACGTGATCGCGACTGGTCCAGCTCCGAGGTCGAACTGTGCGTCGCCGACTACCTCCAGATGCTGACACTCCAGATGAATGGCCAGCGATTCAGCAAGAGACAACGTGCCGTTGAACTTGCAGAAAGGCTCGACGACCGCAGCCGGGCGTCCGTCGAGTTCAAGCACTGCAATATCAGCGCGGTGATGACCGAGCTCGGCTATCCGCTGGTCACGGGATACAAGCCACTGGCCAACTACCAACGTCTTCTGATCGAAATCATCGAGCAACAGCTGAATACCAATGAGTCAGTACACCAGGCTGTACAGGCTGCCGTAGAACGACCAGCCATCCCCGTCGACATCGTCTTCGACCAGAAGGTGTGGGTGAAAGCGCCGAACGCGCGGCAGAACTCAGACAAGCACGCCGAAGCGCTGAGAATGTTCAGCCCAGTGCGTCGCGACTATCTCGCCCAGGAAGCTCGGAATAGTTCGCTTGGCAAGGCCGGCGAGCTCTACGTGGCCGTGTCGACGGTCACGAAATTCCCCAGGGGTTTCTGTCACGTAATTCCCCACGTTCGGGTGTGCTGTGGCCAGCGTAGCTGGCGTTGGTGGTCAGCGGGTCTTGGCGGTGCGTCCGGGTCGTTTGCGGGGCCGGTAGGACGGTCCGTCCATCAGGATCTGGTGGCTGGTGTTGATGAGCCGGTCGAGCAGGGATTCGGCGACGACGGGGTTGGGAAACAGCGGGTACCAGTCATATGGGGCTGGCACTTGTTCGTCTCGGGGGAAATGTGCTGCTAGCTGGGCTTTAGGGCGCTCTGCGTGTCCTCCCTGTTTTCAAGGTGGGATCGAGATATGTTAGGTGCTACCTGAACCAGTTAAGTGGGAAGAAGGTGTGCCGGCGATGGAGGGTCTGCGGGTGATTTCCGGTGGCGCCGTCCCGGTCGAGCCGGTCGTGGCCGATCCTGCTGTGTTTCAACAACAATGCGTGGATGCGTTTGTGGCGTCGTGGCGGGCGCGGGGGTTCAGTCCGGTGACGATCGACAATGATGTCGGGTTGTTGGAGCGGACGTTGTCGGCGTTGGGGTGTCCGGCGTGGGAGGTCACCAGCGAGGACGTCGATCGTGTGGTTGGGGAGTTGGCGGTGGCGGGTCTCTCGGCGGCGACGCGGCGTGAGTACGTGCAGATCTTCAAGGGGTTCCATCGGTTCTTGCAGACCCGGAAGGCGGCCGAGATCGAGGCGGCGTTCGGGGTGCGGTTGGTGTGTCCGATCGACGAGTTCAACGCGTCGCGGCATGTGGGGGACGATTCGCCGGCGGTCGCGCCGCCGCCGAGTCCGGAACGGGTGGGTGAGTTCTTCGAGTTCTTGAAGTCCAGGATCGCCACGGCCCGCAAGTATGCGCCGGCGGCGCGGGACTACGCGATGTTCCGGACGCTGTATCACGCGGGTCTACGGTCGGAGGAGGCGTCGTTACTGGAGGTCGCCGATGTCCATTTCGGGCGGGGACCGTTCGGCAAGCTGCATGTGCGGTTCGGGAAGGGGGCGCATATGTCGGGTCCGCGGCCGCGGTGGGTACCGATGCTCGATGGGTTGGACGTGTTGTTGGGCTGGTTTCTGGCCGAGGTGCGGCCCAAGTTTCCCGACTCGGTGGTGCTGTTCGCTGACGAGTCGGGTGGTGCGTTGCATCGTGGCACGATCCGCAACCGGCTGCGGTATCTGATGGAGTTGGAGGGTCGGCCGGCGGTGGAACGGTTCAGCCCGCACGCGCTGCGCCGGGCGTGCGCCACGCACAATTACGAGCGTGGCGTGGATTTGGTTGCAATACAACAGCTTCTGGGTCACTGGACGGTCGGCTCGACGATGCGGTATGTGCGTCCGTCGGCGACGTTCATCGAGGACGCCTACCGGCGTGCGGTCACCTCGACGTTGGCCGAGCTCGGCGCGGAGGACGCGGAGGACGCAACGGTATGAGGATCCGGTGGCGGTTGCGGATGGCGGCGGCCCAGCGTGAGGTGTGGACCGCGACCGAGTTGCGGCGGTTGCTTGCGGAGCGAGCGGGGATGCAGATGTCGGCGGCGTCGGTGTCGGCGCTGTTCACCAAGGAACCCAGCCAGGTCAAGTTGTCGACGCTGATCGCGCTGTGCACCGCACTGCAGTGCACCCCCGATGACCTGTTCGAGATCGACACCGCGCCGGTCGAGCAGCCCGCTGAGGCGGCCCGACCGGTCAGCTCCGAGCCGGCGGCCACCGTGCGGGGCCGGTCGATGCCGCCGATGTGAGCACACGACCTGGAGCGCGGGAATGGGTAAGCGGCAACGTGATTGCGTCGAGTGTGGCGCCCCGGTCGGATACCGCGACCGCGAGCACTGCTGCCGCTGTATCCGCCGGATACGCGCGCAGCAGGCGAAGGAGCGATGCCCGGGCTGCGCCCGTGACCGGGTGCTGTTCGCGGCGACCGGCCGCTGCGCGGTGTGCTCGCGCCGCTGCGCTGCCTGCGGCAACCCGACCCGATTTCGTGACGAGCCGTTGTGTCGAGGGTGCCGCAGACGCGCCGAGCGCGCCGCCGCGAAGTCGCTGTGCCCGCGTTGCGGCAAGCCCGGCTATCTGCGGGATTCGACCGGGTGGTGCGGGCTGTGCTCACGTCCGGGCCCGGCCAAGGACCCGCCCCGGATCTGTGTGTCCTGCGGCCAGCTCCGTCGCCACGTCGGACATGGCCTGTGTTCTCGTTGCTGGCAGCGCAACCCGGACCGGCCGTTCGTGCGGGGCGAGACCCTCGCCGCCCGGCTCGCCGAGCCGCCGGACTGGCTCGAGGACTTCGTCGCGTATCTGGCCGCCCGGCATTGCCCGGCTCGCGCAAGCGGACTGATCACCACGCTGGCTCGGCTACTCGACGACGACCACCCCAACCATCCGCAGCGTGTGCTCGAGCGGGCCCGCCGGCCCGGCCGGTCGATGGGAACGCTGGCCCGCGCGCTGGAGACGTTCTTCACTGACCGCGGCCTGGCGATGGCCACCGACCAGCCCGAGCGACTCGCCGCCGACCGCCGGCAGAAACGGATCGATGCCGTACCACCCGGGATGCGTTGTGCAGCTGCAGATTTTGCCGAGTCGATGCTCCGTGCCCGCGAACGTGCGCGGCGGGCACATACCCGGCCCCGCGCCGACCGCACCATCGAGACGGCGTTGGCGATCGTCCGAGATCTCGCGGTCTTCCTCGATTCCCAACGCGGCAAACAGGATTGGGCTCTCGTCGAGGTTGCCGACATCGAAGCGTTTCTCGCCGCCTCACCGAACAACCAAGCACGCCGGCTGACGGTTCTACGCCAATTCTTCCGCTTCGCCCACACCAGCCACGTGCTACTCATCGACCCCACCAGCGGCCTATCCGCGAAACGCTACCGAGCGTTTCGCGGCCCCACCCTGACGATCGACCACCAGCGGGACCTGTTTCGGCGCTGGAGCACCGATACCGACACCCACCCCCATGAGGCCCTGATGGGGCTACTGGCCCTGTTGCACGGCGCATCCAACCGCGAAGTACGCACACTGCAGATCGATCACATCGACGACGGTGCTCGATCGATCCGGCTCGGGCAGCGACCACACCCGGTACCACTGGACCCGGTCAGCTGGGCCGCTCTGCAACGCTGCCTGGCCCACCGCGACCGACTGCACACCGACAACCCGCACTTGCTCGTCACCCGCGGCACCAAGGCCGACCGACGACCCGCCTCCGAGGCCTACCTGACCCATTTGCTCGACCCGTGCGACGTGTCGCCCAAGCTGCTGCGCACCACCCGCCTGGCCGATCTGGTCAACACCCTCGACCCGAAACTCGTCGCCGCGGCCTTCGGCATGCGACCCGAAGGCGCGCTGATCTACCTCAACGACCACGTCGACCCAGACCGACTACCGCAGCACACCTGACGATCCACACCCGAACCCGTGCAGTTTCGGTGCCAGTGCGCACACGTTCGCGCGAACAAGTGCGCTTTTTTGGGGGCGCGGTTGCTGGTCAGGATCAGTGGTTTGCCGGCGATCGCGCGGTCGGAGACGAGGTCGTAGAGGTCGTCGGAGCCGGTGGTGGTGTGCTCTCGCATGGCGAAGTCGTCGATGATGAGCACGGCGGGGCGGGTGTATTCGCGCATGCGTTGCCCGATGGTGCGATCGGCGTGGCCGCCGGCGAGATCGGCGAGCATGCGGGCGCATTTGACGAACCGCACGTCGTGGCCCCGTAGGGCGACCTGGTGGCCAAGTGCTTGTGCCACATGTGTTTTACCTACACCGACCGGGCCATAGAGGATGACTGATTCGCCGGCGTCGAGCCAGCGCAGGGCGGCCAGGTCGCGCAGCATCGCGGCCGGGAGTTTGGGGTTCGCGGTGAAGTCGAAGTCATCGAAGGTGGCTGATTGCTCGAACCGTGCCCGACGCACGCGGCGCGCCAGGGCGGCGGTCTCACGGCGGGCGATCTCGTCCTCACACAGCACTTGTAGGAACTCCAGGTGCCCGAGTTCGCCGGCGCGGGTTTGGGCCAGTCGGGCGTCGAGGGTGTCGAGCATGCCGGTCAGTTTCAGCGCTTTGAGTGCGGCTCGCAGGCTGGGATCATGAATTGTCATCAGAGTGTCCTTGTTGTGAAAGATGTTGGCAGGGTGGTGGAAGTAGTGTTGAACGAAGGACCTATTGGCCGACGGCTGCGTCGAGGTCGTCGGTAAAGGCGGCCGGGCCACGCAGACACGCCGGTGGCGTGGGAGCCGGCGGCGTGGGGGTGTCGTCGTGTTCAGTGCCGGCAACCAGGATGCCCTTGATGGTGCGGGCGCCGACATCGCCGACCGCGATCGCCCGCGCGCACGCGGCGTTGATGCGGTCATCGGGGTACTTCGTGCGTAGGCCCACGATGGATTGCACCGCGCGCAGCCGGTGGATGGCGTTGACCTGCGAGAGTTCGTCGACCACGGCCACGGCGTGCTCACCGATCTGTTCGGCCTGCCCACGGCACCACACGACGGTGCGCGACTGGTGAGCGATCTTATGTGGCGGGTAGTGCTCGAAATGGGTTGAGCGGCCGTTGAGGTGGAGCACGTGGGTGGCCACCACCTGATCGTCGGTGAAGACCTGCACCACGTCCCCGCAGGTGCGTACGCGCACGTGGTCACCGATCAGCCGCCACGGCACCGAGTACAACGCTTTGCCGGCTTTGACATGACAGTCCGGGGCGACTTTGCCGACGTGGTAGGTGACGAGTTCGAAACGACGGGATGGCAACGGTGTCAACGTGTCTCGTTCGCACTGTTCGAACAGCGAGACCGGCATCATGCCGCCGATCCCGCGGTGAGAGTGCCGCCCATACACCTGAAGGCACCACTCGATGGCGGCCTGCTGCATCTGCGAGACGCTCTCGAACTCGCGGCCCCGGAAGAAGGAGTCCCGGATATAGGGCATCGGACGTTCAATGCGCGCTTTGTCTTTCGGTTTGAACGCGCGTGCCGGATCGATCAACACACCGTAGAACGACGCCAACTCGGCATAGGCGCGGTTGAGTTGCGGATCATAGAGATCGGGTTTGGTCACCCCGGTCTTGAGGTTGTCACACACAATCCGCTCCGGGACGCCGCCGAAGAACTCGAACGCCGCCACATGCGAAGCGCACCAAGAGGTTTGATCCATCTTCACCACCGGCTGCACGAACAACCAGCGCGAGTAAGCGAGAATGATCGCGAACGCCCACACCGTGACCCGCTTGCCCGTGTCCGGGTCGGTCCACATCCCCAACTTGCCGTAATCGACCTGGGCTTCCTCACCCGCCGGGATCGGCCCCCGCGGCGGGGTCGCCTTGGCCTCTTTGACCTGATCGGCGAAATGCGTCGCCATATAACGCCGTACCGACGATTCCGACACATCCACACCATGATCATCCCGAAGGCGTTGCGCGATCGTCGCGATGGTCACCGCGGCCTTAAGCTGATCAGCGATCCACTCATGATGAGCCGCGATCCGCGGCCACGTCACCGCCCGCACCGACGGATCGACCACCTCCGGGAACCAGTCGGCGATCAACGCCCGCCACACCGACTCATCGAACACGCCATCGGTGCCCGGGCTCATGCCCGCCGCGACCGCCGGCGCCAGAAACTTGCGGATCGTTTTGCGATCGATCCCCAACGCCGCCGCAATCTGAACCTGCGAGCGCCCGGCATGCCAATGCCGGAACAACTCCAACAACTGCATCATCGTCCACGTCCTCCGTGCCACCTCGGGCCCCTTCCCAAGACCCCAGGAGGAGGCCTTGGCAGGAGCGAACCTGTAGCAGCACCCCAACCCCCGCAGACACGCCCCAGGGTGGGGAATTACGTGACAGCAGGGTGGGGAATTACGTGACGGACAACCCCATCAACCTGGGGAATTTCATGACCGCTGACAGCCGAGCTGGAGGCTCGCCGACTTCACGAAGCCGGTGCGAAGTCGCTCAGCGAACGCGTGGAGCATGTCGCTGCCACACAGGGCGATGGATTGGGCTTCGACGTTCTGTCATTCGAGGCATCCGGCCGGGAGAAACTCATCGAGGTCAAGACGACCACGTTTGACAAGTTCACTCCCTTCTACGTGACGCGAAACGAGTTGGCGCGGTCCGAGAGAGATTCACCGATCTACCATCTGTATCGCGTCTTCGATTTTCGCCAGAGTCCTCGACTGTTCGAACTCTCTGGCACGATCAGCCAGAACTGCCATCTCGATGTCGCGACTTACATGGCCCGAGTCAATTGACAGGCCGCAAGCACTTGCAGAGACGACTCAGTTGCTCGACTGAAATCTCACATGAGCGTGCAACGCCGCGTTGAAGTCCGGACGGCGTCGTAGCGTGCTCGCTTCTAGTCGTCGGGTGAAGCCCGCCGTCGCGGCCAGGCTCAAAGGCTCAGCTCCGTACCGATCGAGGACCCCTTCGAGCGTGAGCTCGCACGGCTTCGACAATGGCCTTTCGGACAGCTCCCAGGCCTCAGCTTCTCCCCCGACGCAGGCCGCGGCCGTAGGCCAACGCGAGCCGACAACAATCGCTCGTCGGGGGACGTCGACGGTATCCGCCGGATCGACTAGCCGTTGGCCTAACCAGCTGGCCACCGGAACCGTCACCGCGTTGCCGACGAGTTTCCACCGCACACCCTGCTTTGCGACGCTGCTCGTCCAGCCGGCGCGGAATCCCTGCAATCTCTCCCCCGCCTCGATCGACGGCCTCGCGATAGCTTGGCCGACTTGCCCGCCAGGCCGCCAGACGGCCGGAGGAGAGGCGATCCCCAACTTCGATCCGCCCTTGAGTGTTGGAGTGACCCCCTCTCCCCAGCCCAGGCCGCGATTGCCCTCGGTCCAGTAAAAACCGTAGGCCCCATGGGTGCGCTTGACATCCTTGACGCCTGCCTCATCCGCAAAGAGGACAGTCCGTGGATCGTCGGTCTTCGACGCAACGAGGATCACACGTCGCCGACGTTGACGCACTCCGAAGTGCCTGGAATCGACCACACGGTAGGCCCAATTCCACTCGTACTCTTGAAGCCAATCAGTGACTGCACGGATAGGTGCTCCACCATGGAGCGTGAGCATGTTCGGAACGTTCTCCAGCACGAGCCAGGTCGGAGCACTCTTCGCTATCAACCGAAAAACGTGGCGAATGAGGCCTGACTCGTCCCCGTCGATCCCGGCCGTCCGACCCACCTGACTGAGGTCAGTGCACGGGAAACCAGCAGTCACTACGTCGACGGCTGGCAGGCCACTGAGCTGCGTGATGTCGCCGACTTGCTCAGCGTCGAACCGAGCCGACAGAACGCCGATAGCGGGGTCCCAGTTCTCGCACAGTAGATCCGTACTGATTCCTGCTCTACTCAACCCGAGTTCGAACCCACCGATCCCAGAGAACAACCCCACCGCACGCATGTATCCATCCTCGAGGATTTCGACAGGTTTGGCCAGCTCGACGCTTCGACAAGGCCAAACGTCTGCACGCTCAATCGCCAGTCGGCCCCATAGTTCCTTCCCGCTACGACACTCCGGATGCGGGACAATCAAGACGGCCACGTTTCGGCCGACCATGTCGGGGCAGATGACTACAGTTTGCTCCGTGGGTCATGCGCAGACGACGATCGAGACGAACAACCCCGCGAGTGTTCCGGAGGTGGGTCAGCTCGTATCTGTACGAGGCGCTAACTGGGCGGTAGCCGATGTGCAGCAACAAGGTCTTGGTCGAAGCGCAGCAGATGACGCGACTGCTCAACTTCAGCACGCAGTCACACTGCAATGCGTCGACGAGGACCGTCTCGGACATGAAATGCGCGTCGTCTGGGAAATCGAGCTCGGACACAGCGCCCACGCTCATCGAGGGCTACCCGAGCAGGTAGACCCGGAGCGATTCGACGACCCGAACAAACTGGCGGCATGTGTCGACGCACTCCGGTGGGGCGCGATCACCAGCGCCGACGACGGCACGGTCCAGGCTCCGTTCCGTAGCGGAGCCAACGTCGAGCCGTACCAGCTCACTCCCCTCAAGCGAGCCCTCGCGAGCCCGCGAGCCAATCTCCTCCTCGCGGACGACGTCGGACTCGGGAAGACGATCGAAGCCGGCCTGGTCATTCAGGAACTACTCCTGCGTCATCGCGCACGCACTGTGGTCGTGGTCTGCCCGGCGGGTCTCGTCTTCAAGTGGCAGGACGAGATGCAGGAGAAGTTCGGCCTCGACTTCACGGTCGTCAATTCCGACACGATGAAGGACGTCCGGCGTTCCCACGGCGTGCACGCGAACCCATTCACACTGTTCCCCCGGATCATCGTGTCGATGGCGTGGCTACCTGGGCAGCGGGCACAACGCCAATTGCGGGACGCATTCGGCTCCAGCACGCGCTTTGCCTTCGACATTCTTGTTGTTGACGAAGCCCACCATGTCGCGCCGAGCAGCCCGGTCCGGACGAACAAGGTCGGACTCGAGCGTCGCGGCTACGCCGTCGATTCACATAGAACACGTGCCGTCCGCGAACTCGCGGAACGCTCCGAGCATCGCCTCTTCCTTAGTGCGACGCCGCACAACGGATACACAGAGTCTTTCACCGCGTTGTTGGAGATGATCGACCCCCAGCGGTTCGTCCGTGGGAACAAGATCGATCCGGTTGCGCTCGATGAGGTGGCAGTTCGACGCCTGAAGCGCGATCTGAAAGAAGCGAAGGGCTTTCTCGATCGTCAAGTCACTCCTATGGCGTACACGCCGAGCGACGGGGAGTCCGAGGCTTACGACCGGTTACTCGCCTTCACCAAACGACGCGACGCGTCGGTGTCTACGTCGGGTTCGGGTCGTTCGGCGAAAGACATGGCAACGCTGCTGCTGAAGAAGCGCTTCTTTTCCTCCCCCGTCGCCTTCGCGCAGACCGTTGACGTCTACATCGACACCAGAACCAGAGGACTCGACGTCGACTTCGACCTCGACTACGACGAGATCTTCGGCCCGGACGCCGACGAACTCGAGGAGGGCAAGGTCGATCAGCCCGAGCTCGAGGCACTGCGCGACGCCAAGAGCTCACTTCCCGCGCTGGCGGCCGAGGACATCGACGATCTTGGGTGGTTGAGCAGTTGGGGGCACGGTTACGCGGGTAGATCCGACTCCCGACTCAGCGTCCTCGTCAACTACATCGAGGGTGTCCTGCGCTCTCACGGTGACTGGAACAACGAACGTCTGGTGATCTTCACCGAGTATGTCGACACCCTGCGGTGGATTCGAGAGATCCTGCGGCAGCAAGGCTACGACGACGACCGTATCGACGTCATCGAAGGATCTACCGATGCACATGAGCGCGAACTCATCCGCGCCCGGTTCAATGAAAGCCCCACCAAGGCACCGATTCGGATTCTGCTCGCCACCGACGCCGCAGGCGAGGGCATCGATCTCCAGAACCATTGTCATCGCCTGGTCAATTTCGATATACCGTTCAACCCCAACCGGCTGGAGCAGCGCATCGGCCGCGTCGATCGGTATGGCCAGCAGCATTCACCGGACATCCGGCACTTCGTGCCAGTCGAGGGCAGCGGAACGGCATTGGGTAAGGACGTCGACCTTCTCGCCCGAGTCGCGAACAAGATCAACCAGATCATGCAGGATCTCGGCTCCGCCAACGAGATCATCGCCCCCGACATTCAACGACAGTTCGGTGGGCAGGTCATCGAGCGCCCCAAGGCCAAGGCCGAAAAGGACCCGATCGCCGGCATGATGCGCGGCGAGAAGGTCCTCAACGCCGAACTGGCGCAGCTCGAAACGGACCTCGCCAACAGCCGGGAGCGACTGCACCTCCGCCCCGAGAACCTGCAGCGCGTCGTCGAGACCGCCTTCGAGCTCAACCAGCTCCCGCCGCTGAAGCTCGTCGGTTCCCAGGACACCGATGCGCCGGTGTTCGTACTGCCGAATCTCGATTCCTCCTGGGAGCAGGTCACCCGCGGGCTCTACACGCGCTTGGACCCGGACAATGCCCGCCCGATCGCCTTCGATCCCACGGTTCTCAAGCCCAGGGAGCAGGGCGGCGACCCCGACGTCGTGTACATGCATCTGGGGTCACCGCTGCTTCAGCGCTCGACCCGACGGCTGCGGGCAGCGCTGTGGGGCGGCGATCGGTCACTTCAGCGTGTGACCGCGACAGTCGTCCCGGGTCTCGACGAGTCGTACGCCGTCGCGGTGACGCGCCTTGTTCTGGTCGGCCGCGCCGGACTTCGGCTCCACGAGGAAGTCTTCCTCGCCGGCACCCGCCTCGGCCGTCGCCAGGCCGTCGGCGAGCAGCGTGCCGAGGAGATACTCGAATCGACGCTCGACCGCACCGACCTCGACCTGGTTCCGTCAGACATCGCGAACCAGCTTGCCGCCGCGTGGAACTCCTCCGACGAGAGCGGTGTGCGTGCGCGGGTCGAGCAGGCGATCGCCGACCGTGCCGAGCGACGCAGGCGAGCCGTCGATGGGCAGCTCGCCGAACGAAAGCAGGCCGATCGAGCTCGGGTCGATGAGATCTTCGGTCGATTCGGCCAGACGCTTCGTGATGCTCTCGCCGAGGCGGAGGCGATGGACGATTCCCAGTTAGCGTTGTTCGACGACGAGCGTCGTCAATCCGAACGCGACCTGCGCGAGATCAGGCGCAGGATCGACGCGCTGGAGGACGAACGTGATCGTGAGCTTGAGGCTGTTGACACCCGCTACGACGAGATCCGCGCCTGGGAGTTCCCGGCAGCGGTGATTTTCGCAATCGCTCCCAAGGACATCGAGAATGGATTGGCACTGCGATGAAGAAGGCGATCTCACGCAAGCAGGACTTCCACTCCGACTGGCTCAACCAGGTCGATATCGAGGGACCGTTCCTCGCACTGCCCGTCCTGAAAGACATTTGGAAGGACGGCGTCGACCGTCTCGGCGACGCTGACGACCGACTTCTCACCTTCAAGCAGGCGTTCACTCGATGGCAGCGCGCTCTCGACAAGTTCGCCGCCGAGCCGCGTTCCCCGGAGTCCAAGGCCGCCTATGCCGAGGTGAACCACGCGTGGATCTACACAGTCCTTGATCAGATCGCCGAATGGGACGAACTCCGAACGGATGTCGACGTCAGCATCCAGTCACCGGGCGAACAAGTCACCGTCGCTGCAACCGCAGGCCTCGAGGGCCGTGACGGCAATGCCGCAGCGCTGCTGCTGATCTGCGATCCGACGACGGGTGGTTTGCGTGAAACGGGGCTGGACGGCTGGCCGGCAACAGAAGTCGACCGACTGGCAATGCTGCTCCGCAAAGCCAAGGTCGAGGTCGGCATCGTCACCGACGGCCAATGGTGGTCACTGGTTTCAGCCAGGGACGAAAAGCCCACCGGCTCAGGTATGTTCAATGCCCTTACTTGGGCAGAGGAACCGCTCCTCCGGGACGCGTTCTTCGCCCTCATCAACCAGCGTCGGTTCCGCACACACGACATCGAGCAGCGCCTCACCAGGCTGTTCGAGCGGAGCGAGCTCGAAGCCGAGGCGATCACCGAAGCCCTCGGCACCCAGGTCCGCAGGTCCGTCGAGCTCCTCGTTCAGGCGTTCTCCGAGGAACGATTGAAGGCCGCTAAGAACGGCGAGCCCGATCCGCTCACCGAGAACCCCGATGACGTCTACCAGGCAGCTGTCACTGTCATGATGCGGATCGTGTTCCTCCTCTTCGCGGAGGAACGCGACATGCTGCCCACCGAGAAGCTCTACTGGGACTCGTACGCGATCAAGGATCTCCTCACCGATCTCCAGGCGCAGGCCGCTGGCGGCGAGGAGCATCTCGACGAGACCTACGATGCCTGGCATCGACTTCTCGCGGTCAGCAAGGCCCTGCACGGCGGCGTCAACTACGACGAGATGCGGATGCCTGCCTACGGTGGCTCCCTTCTCGACCCTGACCGATTCCCCTGGCTGCACGGCATGGACGACCACGGGCTGCGCCTGAAGGTGTCCGACAGGGTCATGATGCACGCGCTCGAGTCGGTGCAGACTGTGGTCACCGGAGGTGAGCGTCGCCGAATCTCATTCCAGGAGATCGATGTCGAGCAGATCGGCTACATCTACGAGGGTCTGCTCGGCTACTCCTGCGGCAATGTCACAGACGACATCGTCGTCGGCCTGGTAGGTAAGGACGGTGACGAGCCGGAGATCCCGCTCGGCACTCTCAACGACCTGTGGAACGACAATGGCTGCGATCCGAAGAAGGTCGCCGCGGCCCTCGTTGCGTGGACTAAGGAAAACCAGCCAGCCGCCACGAGCAAGACTGCAGCCGCGCTCACCAGACTGATCGCGAAGGAACCCACGCCGGACGAACGGGCAGAGTTAGTCCGGCTCCTGACTCCGATCGCGGGCAGCGATACCAACCTCCTGGAGACACTCGTCGGTTGGGGCAACCTGATCCGCCGAGACCTGCGGAACATCCCCCTCGTCTTCCCTGTCGGCGGTCTCGTCGTCGTCGAAACACCGTCACGGAAGAATGCCGGCGCCCACTACACGCCGCGGTCGCTCGCGGAAGAGGTTGTGCTGTACGCGCTCCAGCCACTCGTCTACGAACCAGGTCCGCTGCAGACCAAAGACGAAAAGGAGTGGAAGCTCAAGTCTGCGAAGGCGATCCTTGACCTCAAAGTCGCGGACATCGCTGCCGGGTCCGGGGCATTCTTGGTTGCCGCGGCACGCTACCTCTCCGAGCGCGTCGTCGAGGCGTGGACACGCGAGCACTATTTGAGCGATGCGGACCTCGCTGACCCAGATGACGTCAAACGTCGCGCGCTGCGCGAGGTGATCGCCCGCTGCCTATACGGCGCTGACATCAACCCGATGGCAGTCGAGATGTGCAAGCTCTCCCTGTGGCTGGTGTCTATGGACAAGACCAAGCCCTTCTCGTTCGTCGACGACAAGATCTTCTGCGGGAACTCACTGCTCGGCCTCACAGATTTGAATCAGCTTCGCTACCTCCATATTTATCCGCGATCGGCGCAGACTCAGCTGTCAATGCTCCTTGACGTCGATTCCAAGATTCAGACAGCCATCAGACTGCGTCGCGAACTCGCCAACACAGTCATAGAGCACGACCCGATGCGGTCCACGCGCGGGAAGAATCGATTGCTAGAACAGGCCCATAAGACCACTTGCGAGCTTCGGTTGATAGCAGATGGAGTCGTCGCGACTGCACTTCACCTAGGCGCAAAACCTGGGCGCAACCTCAATGCTGCCTTCGATACATTGTCGCGGGAGGTTGGTGACGCCTTTCCCCCAGACGGCACCAAGGAAAACAGTGACAATTTGACTAGTCGGATCCAGTCAGGGTTGACCCCTACAGTCGATACAGATTATGAACGGTGGGTCCCGCTTCACTGGGCCATTGAGGCACCAGACGTAATCCTCGATCACGGGGGCTTCGACGCCGTCATCGGCAATCCTCCCTTCCTGGGCGGCAAGAAGATCACTGGCGCACTGGGAACCAATATCCGGGACTGGTTCCTACATGTGCTAGCGGCGAGCCGGCGTGGAAATGCAGACCTAGTCGCATATTTCTTTCTCAGATCGCTTTCGCTGGCGAACCCCAACGGCGGACTCGGCCTAATCGCCACCAACACGGTTGCGCAGGGTGACACACGTGAAGTAGGACTAGATGCGATGGTTGGTGACGGCTTCACCCTCACTCGATCAATTCGTTCACGTCGTTGGCCAGCCTCTGGCGCCAATCTTGAATACGCAGCCATCTGGGGAACAAAGAGGGCAGTTTCCAATACAGTCAAGCGCATTTGCGATGGCTGGCCCGTCTCGCAAATCTCCACCCTTCTTGAGCCCGCAGGACGGGTAAATGGAGCCCCCATGCAGCTCCAATGTAATTCAGGGGTGACGTTCATCGGCTGCTATGTTTTAGGAAAGGGATTCCTAGTAGATGCCGAGGACGCAAGTTCATGGATCGCGGAGAGTCCAGCGAACGCGGATGTTCTCTACCCATTCCTCAACGGGGAAGATCTGAATCGACGCCCTGATAGTTCAGCCAGCCGGTGGGCAATCGACTTTAACGACCGAAGCGAGGACGAATCAGCGACTTATTCCGAACCATTTGCACGGGTGGAGCGGGATGTCAAACCCGAACGGCAACGACGCGCAGAGAATGGCGATTACGCGCTTCGCAGGCCACTACCTCAGCGCTGGTGGCAATACGCAGACAAACGGCCCGCTCTGCGACGCGCAAAAAAACTCTTTGATGAGGTAATCGTCATTGCACAAACAAGCAGTGCATTGATTCCCGTGCGGGTTTCAAGTCGCCAGGTTCTTAGTCATATGCTTGTCGTCTTCGCGACCGACGACTTCGCAGATCAAGCAGTGCTGTCCTCATCTCTTCACCAATTGTGGGCAATAATGTACGGTTCAACGTTGGAGACACGACTTCGATACATACCTTCGGATGTATTTGAGACCTTCCCCAGGCCAAGTCGAACAGATCAATTACATGCGGCAGGTCATTTACTCGACGAGCAGCGCCGAGAGATCATGCTGCGCCGACAGATTGGTTTAACTTCCCTGTACAATCTCGTCAACGACCACACTATTTTAGATGATGACGACGTTAGTCGATTACGCGAGATCCATACTGTGGTCGATGAGGCGACAATGATGGCGTACGGGTGGAATGACGTTCCGCTCGGGCACGGATTCCACACTTATCGCCAGATGGAGCGTTGGACGGTGTCGCCCGCTGCCCGAGTCGAGATCCTCGACCGACTCCTGGAACTGAACCACGAACGTGCTCGGGCTGAAGGGCAGGACGTGCCGGAGCAGCGTACGTCAGACCGAGAGGACACAGTCTTCTCATGACCGCCAGCGAATCCACCGCCGTCCGGGCCGATCTCCTCGGCCTGATCGAGAAGGAACTCCTCGGACCACGCAACGGCCCCGAGGAGGAGATCAAGGGCTCCCCGCGAGCGGCATACATGGTTGGTGCCCTCGCGCCGGTGACGATCGACCCCTCAGTCGGCGGAGTCACCGATGCCGATTTGGGCGCCGACCCCGCGGAGACCGGTCAGGCGATCAGCGACCTCGACCCGACAACGAACGGGCAGTCTGGCGTCCCGGTCCCGACCGACGAAGACATGGCTTCCTCCGACGACGGTGAAGACCGAGACGACGGCGCGAAAGGTGCGCTCACGCACCCGTCGTCGATGGGTTTGCGGTTCCAGGTTCCCAGCGACTGCGGGATTCTGACCGTCACCTCCTTGTGGGGTCGGTACGAGACCTTCCGTCGTGAGAACGAAGACGGCCGCAAGGTCCAGTGGGCGCGTCGCACCCCAGTATCGAAGTCTGCGGAGTTCGACGTCCGCGGTCAACGTGGTCACACCACCCTCGCGCCAATCACACTCGATGCCGACGTGACACTGCGAGTCGAGCTGTTCCCCAACGGTGATCGCACGATCGTCGAGCTCGCCTTGTCCAACGATCGAGTCACCGGGATGGACGCACCGCCCGGAGACTGGCTGTTCCAGACCAAAATTCAGGTCGAAGCCAACAGTGGAGCGCCGGTGTTCCTGCCGTCGCGCGATGTGCTCGACGCGGATTACTCCGAAACCGACGACGAACGACGACGGCTCGACCTGCACTACCGGCACCGTTTAGAGTTCGCCATCGGGCGGACGGCGTCCGTCACCTGGACCGAAACCGACGACGAGTCCCGCCGCGCGACCTCGGTGGAGACGACGTGGCTCCCCACTGCCGAGGTGCCGCAAACCGTTGCAGGTGAAGCCGGCGCTGCAATCACCTCGATGCGCCTCCTGATGGATCTCACCCCCGAAGGGGTGGACGAGGCGTTCCTTCCGCTTGTCGACGGCTACCGGACGTGGCTCGACGAGCAAGTGACGCTGGCCGCCAAGCTGCCCGCGCACCTCAAAGAGGTGGCCGACGAGGCTATCGCCGAAGCGGGGCTCGTCGTCACTCGACTCGAAAATGGACTACGACTGCTGAAGACCAGTCCCGACGCGCTAGACGCGTTCCGCTTCATGAACCGCGCAATGCGGGATCAGCGAATGCGGTCGCAGGTCGCCGCGGCACGGTCGGAACGCAGCGATCTTTCCATCAAAGACGCTCTCGGCGAAGTCGAGGCTAAGGGTGATGGTGCCGCGTCCTGGAGGCCGTTCCAGCTGGCTTTCATCCTCCTCCAACTCCCCGCACTGACCGATCCGACAAGCGAATCCCGCAGCGGCGCAGCCGCAAACGTCGAACTCCTCTTCTTCCCCACCGGTGGTGGCAAGACTGAGGCGTACCTCGGCCTCGCCGCGTTCACGTTCGCGATTCGCCGTTTACAAGGCGTCATCGACACCGACGACGGTCCGCTCGACGGCGGTGATGGGGTCGCCGTACTGATGCGCTACACACTTCGACTGCTTACCTCGCAGCAGTTCCAGCGCGCTGCCGCCCTCGTCTGCGCCGCCGAGCTCATCCGCCAGTCGGACGTGGCGAAGTGGGGAGGCCGACCGTTCAGTATCGGGCTCTGGGTCGGGTCAGCGGTCAGCCCCAAGCGTTACACCGAAGCCAAGGAACAGGTCAGGACAGCTCGCGAGGACACCGGCAAGACCCACGGTTTGACGGTGTTGCAGCTCCAGCGCTGCCCGTGGTGCGGGTCGGTGATCGACCCCAAACGGGACCTCCAGACGGTGGGGGCCACCGAGCGGATCGAGGTTCACTGCGGCGACCGCAAAGGCATCTGCCCGTTCTCGATCGACGGCGGCTCCGGCGCCCTACCGATCACCACCGTCGACGACGAGCTGTACCGCAATCCGCCCACCTTCCTGCTCGCGACCGTCGACAAGTTCGCCCGGCTCGCCCGCGAAGGCGAGGCCGCAAGCCTCTTCGGATACGTGTCAGCTCGTTGCCCTCGGCACGGGTACCGGCACCCCGACTCCCGGGGCAGCTGCAACGGAAAGTCCCACAACCGCAAGAACGAAGGTGGCGTCACCTACCCTGCCGTCCAGATCGCGACGGTGCCTCGCCTGCGGCCACCAGATCTGATCATTCAGGACGAGTTGCACCTGATCACCGGTGCCCTGGGGACCGCGGTCGGTGTGTTCGAGAACGCCGTCGACGTGCTCTCGTCGTACGACCAGAACGGAACGACGGTCCGCCCGCTGGTCGTCGCCTCCACCGCTACGGTTCGCAACGCACTGAACCAGGTGACCGCCCTCTACGGACGCGGTGTGGCGGTCTTCCCGCCTCAGGTCCTCGACGTTCGCGACACCTTCTTCTCACGCGAAAAGAAGCTGTCCGACGGAGACCCCGGCCGCAAGTACATCGGCGTCTGCGCCCACGGAATCCGGCTCACCCTTGCGGAAATTCGGATGTCCGAGGTCCTACTCCTCGCCGGACAGAAGCTCCTCGATGAGCACCACGACGCCGCGGACCCCTACATGACGACAGTCGGGTACTTCTCCGCTACTCGCGAGCTTGCCGGCATGCGGCGTTACCTCGACGACGACGTGACCACCCGCGTGGCCGGCAACACCGAACCGTTCCCGCGCCGCACCACCGACTGGACCCGGCTCGAGATCGGCGAACTGACGGCACGCATATCCTCCGAGGAGATTGCTCGCACCCTCGATCGGCTCGCATTACCGTTCACGTCGACCTGGACCCCCGCCGCGGGTGGGTCGGCGCTGCCGCGCTGGACCACTCGCGGGAAGGCGGCGTACGGCAAGGCGCTTGCCGAAGCCCACAACGCGAAAAAGGAACCGCCCAAGCCGGTTCCCCGCCCCTACGACGTCGTGCTCGCGACGTCGATGCTGCAGGTCGGTGTCGACGTCCCCCGGCTCGGCTTGATGCTCGTTGTTGGCCAACCGAAGAACACGGCGGAGTACATCCAGGCCTCGTCCCGCGTGGGCCGCGATGCTCGCAAGCCGGGTTTGGTTGTGTCACTGGCAAATTGGTCCCGGCCCCGCGACATGTCACACTTCGAGTCGTTCCGCCATTATCACGAGACCTTCTACGCACAGGTCGAAGCGCTCAGCGTCACGCCCTACTCTGACACTGCCCTCGAACGCGGCCTTACCGGCATGCTCGTCAGCGCCATCCGCGTCATCGACGAACGAGATGCAGACTCGCTATCGCCCGAGCCAGGCGCCAGAGAAATCCTCAGCAAACTACCGACGGCTCATGCTCTGGTCGATCGGATCATCGCACGTGCGACCCCCGCTGCTCCTGACTCAGGGACTGTAACCCACATGCGTCAGAAGCTCCTCCATCGCATCGACCGCTGGTACGCCAAAGCGCAAGAGAACTCCGGTGCACTCGTCTACGAGCGGAAACGTCAGGACCACATCGAGTTTCCACTTCTCATCAGCCCTGAAACCACAGTTACCTCGACTGCGGACCGCATCTTTGTGGTGGCTAACTCAATGCGCGAGGTGCAACCCGAGTTCAACCTGCTGGTGAGTCCTGGCCGCGACAACCTCGCCTTCAAAGAGCGGACCGGCGCCCCGTCATGGCAGTTCCCCGAGGAAGGCAGCGAATGACCGAGACCACGCCCGCAGAACTCGACGGCGGCGATATCCAACCGGTCAGTGTCGGTGCGACGGAACTCAATCCGATTGCCGACATCGAAGCCAAGATCACGAAGAACCGCAGCAAGGTCGGATCACTCCGGCCGTCCGCGCTGCTCTACACATCCGGTATCGGTGCAACCGTCGACCTCCCGCGCCTGTCCGTCATGCCCAGCGGCCTCGACAGCTGGCAGCGCTACTACGACCGACGGGCCGGCGGGGCGGACGTCATCATCGAACCGCGACTCCTCGAGCTCGTCCGGGCTTACCTGGGTAACCAGGTCGACCAACTTCGGAAGGCTCCGTGGGCACCGGAGTTGCCGGGTGGAGCCGGCGATGACGCCATCGACCTCGGAATCCCAGCACGGGTGTTCCCCCAATGGCTTCGCTGCACCGGCTGCAACCAGCTCGCGCCCGTGAACCACCAGGTGTTCGAGTTCAAGAATGTACTGAGATACCGACCGGATCAGGCGCAGTTCGTCCACAAGAACTGCAAAGGGTGGGATTCCGGTTCCAGGGGCACCACGGGACGGAAGGGTAAGGAACAGGCAGCGGTGCCTGCCCGATACCTGATCGCGTGTGTCAACGGTCACCTCGACGAGTTTCCTTATGCTGCTTGGGTTCACCGAGGACAGTCGTGCCCGAATGCGCCGATCCCATCGCTTCGTATGCGGGAATGGAAGAGCAACATCGGTCCGGATGTCCAGATCGTCTGCCTCTCGTGCGACGCGCAACGCGGCATGCTCGAGGCGACCGGCCTCAAGGCCGCGGAGAAGCTCCCCCGGTGCCGCGGCCGGCATCCTCACCTGGACGCCTTCTACAAGTGCGACCAGCCGGGCAAGCTGATGATGCTCGGTGCCGCCAACCAATGGTTCGCATCCACAGTCGGTCTCCTGGCATTGCCTCGCGAAGAGTCCGCCTCCTCAGAGGACCTGCTTCCGCACCTGGAGGGCCTGCCCCCCAACATCATCGCGACGGCCACGAGCAGGGACTCACTCACCGCTTTCCGCATGCTGGTCACGACTCTCGCGCAGACCGACGTCTTCGAGAAGACCACCGACGACGCCCTCTGGGACGCCCTGCAACTGCTGAAGTCCGGGAAGTCGTCTAGCTCCTCCAGTTCGTCTGCCAGCACGGACCCGACCGACATCCTCCTGCCGGAGTGGCTTGTGCTGACCGACGAGGCGAAGTACACAAAGCACAGCGGTGCGGCTGATTTCCGCGCCATTCGACAGGACGTCCCCGACACGCTGCGGCCGCTCGTCACAGAGGTCGTTGCGGTCGAGAAGCTCAAGAAGGTCAATGCCTTCGTCGGCTTCACCCGCATCGACGCCCTCGACCGCATCGACGACAGCAAGAGCCGCGTCGCCCCGCTGGTTCAAAAGGGTCGACCATCCTGGGTGCCCGCCACAGAGGATCGTGGCGAGGGCTTCTTCCTACAGTTCGACGAGACAGCCGTTCTGGCGTGGGAGGAGAAGGTCCTCGACCTGCCGATCTGGGAGACGTTCCGCAACGCGCACGCGCTGAACTTTCGGCGCCGGACCAGTAAGACCTCCGACAGCACCATCGATCCCGACACCCGATTCCCCGCGCCTCGATACTGGGCAATCCACACGCTGTCGCACCTCCTCATCCGTGAGGCAGCAATGTCGAGCGGATACGGGTCTGCGAGCCTGACCGAGCGGATCTACGCCTGGCGGGAGGACGGCGGCCGGCCGGCCGCGGCGGGCCTGCTCATCACCACGACAGCGTCCGACAGCGAGGGAACCCTCGGCGGGCTCGTCGACCTCTCCCGGCCGGAACGGCTGGGGCCGTTGGTACATGGAGCAGTCCGCCGGAGCGACCGCTGTTCCAGCGATCCGGTCTGCTCCCATCGCCGACCGCGCGGCAAGGAGGACTTCCTCCACGGGGCAGCCTGCCACTTCTGCCTCTTCGTCAGCGAGACGAGCTGTGAGCGGACCAATCGATTCCTCGACCGACGCATCCTCCTCGGTCTCCTGGTCGACAAGGACATCTCGACGCCCGGTCTGCTGACCCCGATCCTCGGTAGGTGACGCCGTGACGACGGCCGCCCGCCTGGGTGCCTTGTTGGCACCCGAGGAGGCAGGCGCGGTGGCCGCGACGCTACGTCAGTGTGGACTGCCGCACCTCGCGGCGCGGCGTGCGTTTCCCGCCAACCGCATCGAGGTAAAGGCCCTGCTGTCCGAGCTAGTCGCAGCGATGGGCGGGGCCGAGTTGGCCGCAGCTGTCCTCGACGGGATCGCCGCCGTACCGCGCAGCGTCGGCCCCGAGCCGGTGTGGACCGCCCCGAACGTCCCCGGATTGGAGGGACGCACGACTCTGGCCGTCGCCGACCTGATCAATAAGGCAACGACGACCGTCTACGCGGCCACGTACTCTGCCGGACCGGGTGCCGAGTACATCCAGGCTCTCGCGAACGCGATCGAGAGGGGCGTCACCGTCACTGTGATCCTCGATCGCGGCATGCAGGCCACGAGTGCCGGTGCCGTACCCAAGGCGCTGACAGGTGCACGGGTGTGGACGTACGCGCCTGATCCGGTCGACGAATGGACCCCGCTACAACACGCCAAACTCGTCGTCGTCGACCGCAATTCTGCCCTGGTGACGAGCGCAAACTTCTCGAACGCCGCAGCGCGCTCGAACCTCGAGTGCGGACTCCTTTGCCGCGATCCCGTACTCGCCGGAGCTCTCGTCAGGCAGCTGGAGAAGCTCTATCAGTACGGCGCATTGGTGGATCTTTGATGGCTCAGCAGCCAGCGCACCCGGTCGAATTCATGGTCAGCGCATGAGTTCGCCGAAACCGCTCAACTCTGTCGTTCGACGCCGAATGCAAAACCAACGGCGGCGGGACGCTTCGGTCGAGCTGTCGGTCCGGCGTCTACTCCACGCTGACGGGTTCCGCTATCGGGTTGATTTTCGTCCCAGCGCGACGTTGCGGTGTCGAGGTGACATTGTCTTCACCCGCGCAAAAGTGGTGGTCTTCATCGACGGCTGCTTCTGGCACGGATGCCCTCGGCACGCAACTCAGCCGAAGAACAACGCCCAGTGGTGGCGCGAAAAGCTCGACGCCAACATCGCTCGTGACAGTCGCAACACGGCGGCACTGACCGATCTGGGCTGGCGGGTGTTGAGATTCTGGGAGCATGAGTCTCCCATCGACATAGTCGACCGCATCCGAAAAACTGTCCATGGCCGACCATCCGCGCACCGAGTCCTCGCGCAGGACGTCTGACTCGGCTACGTGAAGATCGCTGGGTACGTCTGGGTGTTCAAATCTAATTTCCGAATGCGAATTACTCGGATATCAACCCTCGGCATACTCCCTCAGCAACGCGATCATCTGCCTCATCCGGTTGATCGTGTGCGGCGGAACTGCATCCCGATTGAAGTGCATCACGTCGTTGCGGACCTCACGCATATCGGACAGGCTCTTGAGGAAGATCCGGCGGTCGAACGGCCATCCCAACGTTGCCCACACGTCTTCGTTCTGGAGGATGGTTTCGTAGTCACCCATTGTCAGCCGCGTGAAGTCGTCGATCTGCCGTTCCTCATGACGATGACAAAGCGGTTTCACTGTGTCGATGTCTACAGTGTTCGCCAACACCCGCCGCAGAATCTGATCGAGCTCGCCTATCAGCAGAAATGGCGTGGCAAGAGCGCCGTAGGCGTCGACCACATCCGCAGCCGTAACAATGCCCGCGATCTCATTCTTGGGGCCACGCACCAACACGAAGTCGCTCTTGTAAAGATCGGGGAGCACCTCAATTAATTCGGTGTCGTATTGATGTTCTTTGGCATCCACAATTGCATCCCGTAGAGTCGCGCCGATATTCCGGTGGCGAGCACGCGCGATTGACTTCCACGTTACGGCTCCCTCGACTTTTCGCTTCCCAGCGATTACCGGCAACTGCGAGAAATCGTGCAAGTACATCTCAGTTATCGCCTCCTCCAGCGTGGAGGTCGGATTGACTGATACCACAACAGCACTGGCAGAACTGATGTTGCCCAGGGTCACCCCGATCTCGTCGAGCCCTAGAACATCGACTTCTCGGTCATCAGGTTTCAGCTCGTCGCCTGCTCGGCGCTTGCGCAGACGTATCCGGTCGCCTGTGCCCACTTTCAGATAGTTGGGTGTTGTGAGAAGGTCATGGTTCGCCAGATCGGCATGGATCTCATCGGTAACGGCCTGGGACCTCGACGTAGCACCCCACAGTTTCAGGAGCTCCTGCACCGCCATGTCCCTGCCGTTCTCGTCAACCGTCGCAAGGAACTCTTGTCTTCTTCGCAGCCCCTGCTCCTCCTTCGTGTCGGCGAGGTCGCGAGTTTGCTGTTCCAAAAGCTGTTCCCTCAGGTTGTGAAGGTAGGGTCCGTCTTCCCCGACCTGCCATGCATGCCATCCGTCCAGGGAAATGTCCGCTACCGCTCGTGCTGCGCTGGACGGACTCGTGTATCGATGCCCGTCGATCAACAGTGTCCCGTCTTTCTCGACGGTCGCTTCAAACCGGTGCCCCAAGCGGCGCCGCGAGAACACCAGCAACTGACCAGGTTTCAGTAGCTCAGATCCGATGAGGTCGGCGACCCGTATACGCCGACCGCCAATGAGCAAGTTCCTCTTTCGTTTCGACTCAGCCATCAGTCTCCCTCGACGTCTGTCGACCGCCATTACGTCTCGGCGCCACCCGTTTCGCGGCCTTCTTCGGCCTCACCATCCGAGTCGAGCCGATCACCTGCTTGGCAGCGTCCATCCACGCTGGTTCATCAACACCGCCTCGGTCGTCCGTGGTGAACAACACTCCTGACGGACCTCCTTCGGGTGTGATTCCTTGTGCCGCATACCAGGCGCGTTTTCGTTTCCAGTTCGCAGCGTAGTCCGGGTCGTCGAGCATTCCGAGGTGCTCCCAGTACACAGTGCGGCCATCTGCCGTGGTCACCGTGAAGTCAGGAACCTTGCTGGACCCATCCGTTGCGACCACGCGTCGCTCGTACAGCCAGGCGCCGGGGGCGATCTCGTCCAGAATTCCGGCGATGATCACTTCGTTCTTGCTGCGCACGAGAACGCCACTTCTCGTTACATGGACGAGTCCCGAATCGAGAAAGGTCTCGTTGCCTCCGTCGACCGCTACGGCGACGGGGTCCGGTGGAAGTGTCAAGTCCGTCATGCGCCGACCTGTATCGGAGCCCGAAGCACGGGTGAGATTCAACAGTTCGTCGATCGGCCCTTCATGGCAGATGACCACACGATCCGTTTGGCGAGTGAGCGCCGTGTACAAGAGTTCACGAGACACCCGACGTGCGGCGCCCGGGAGCATGATGATGACGAGGCCGAACTCGGACCCCTGGGATTTGTGCACAGTAAGCGCCCAGGCGAGTTCCACCGGCGTATCCCCGTCGTCGCCGCCTCCGTAGCAATCGAATCGACGGCCTATCTGGCTCGAATACTCCACCTGGGTCTTCCATGGGGCTTTGGCCATTCTGGCGGACTTCACCTGGCCGACCACGACGCCGATCTCACCGTTGGCCAAGTACCCAGAGGACGCTCCCTCATCACGCGACCAGAAGCGCGCGTTACGTTGGTTGGCGGTATTGACCACCTTGTCGCCCAGCACGATCCGTTCCGGCCCCAACGGCCTGGGTACCTTCCGATCCCACTGCTGAACCAACGCTTTGCGCAACTCGAACTCGCGATAGCGCTCCTTCAGGTGGCGGTTGAGCCTGGTCGTGCCGTAGGCGTGGGTGCGGAACGGAGACAGCACCTGCCACTTCTCGATGGCATTGGCCGCATCACCATAGTTGACGTACGGCTCCACAGCGGCACCGTACGAGGCTGCGAACGAGCGTCCATCGTCGTCAGTTCGCACCGAGAGCTCGTCCGCCAAAACGTCCTCCAGTACACGTTCAGGCGCCCGCCCATCCCACGCCACTGCTCGCAGCGACCCCATCCGCGTTCCTGCACGCAAGCGTTCCCAGATGTCGTCGAATCCTGGTGGAACTTCGTCGCCAGAGAACCATTTCGCGAGCATGAGGTCATCTCGCACCCGACCCTTCTGTCGGCGCAGGACAGTCAGGGCCGCCCATCCAGGTGCGACTTGCGGCCAGCTCCCATTGTGCTGCTGACGGGCTGCACGTTCGAGATCCACGAATGGACGGCCGGCTCCGATCGGCGGAAGCTGGCGCGGATCTCCGACGAGAATCAGTCGTTGCGGTAGGAGTAGCGCGTCGAACAACGCGGCGAGCATTCCCTCTGTCAGCATTGACGCCTCATCGACAACGACCAGGCCGAACTGCTCACGATTCGATGCATCCCCGGTGACCATGTAGCGACCGGCCTCACCGTCGTATCGCTTGGATCTGGTGAGGAATTGTGCGAGTGTCACGGCGTCGTATCCGGCCTTCTTGGCGAGCTGAACGCGCGCCTTCCCGGTCGGTGCTATTAGGAGCACGCCTCCAGCCTGGATCTCGGGACGACTCACCAGGGCCTTCACCAAGGTCGTCTTGCCAGTGCCCGCGGCTCCGTTCAGCACGGTGAATCTTGCTGCATACATCTCGGCCAACGATGCGCTCTTCTCTAGCCTCGCGCGCTCTTCTTGCAACCGGTCGTCGGCGGCGAGAGATGACAATGGTTCGAAGTCGTCGAACAGGTGCGCATCGAGCCCTCCGGGAACTGAGTGCCGGGGCTGTCCGCCCAGCGATTCGGTCATCTCGCGTATGACGTCCCGGACGAAGGCGAGCGTGCGCAGCTTGTACGCGGCGGCACCGTCAGCGAGCTCGGTCCGGGCGATCACCGGCCAGTTCGTGCCAGTGTCGTCATCGAAAGTGTCCGCGTCGAGATCCAATCCACGCAAAACTTGTGTCGTCAATGTCATCGGGCGGACAAGAGGCCGGGTCTCGACACGCTTCAGCATCTGCTCGACGGACACCACAGTGTGACCTTCAAGCGCCGCATCTGCGAGTTCCGAGGCCAGCATCGCCTCGACGCGGCGAGCGTCGACCGAATCATCGAAAGGGTCGGTCACCGGGAGTGGATGTGCGGCCAGGAGCTCAGGTGATCCAAAGCACCCTCGGTCGACGACATCGAACAGGATGGGTTCACCGTCATCCAACGTGCATGTGACCAGGTGATACGGATTCTGAAGAAGTTCGTCGATCTCGATCTCGACCGCAGTTCCACCGTCTAGAACGGAGTCCACTTGATCCGGCAGAAGATCGAACCGTGACAGCAGGTGCAGTGCGTCTCGCTCCGCCGCGGGAGTCTTGCCCCAGATCTTCTGCCTGGTCTTCGTGAACAGAGGTGCTGCCGACGCGGCGGATGGATGACCCTCCAGACCCGCCGTGACGGCACGCCAAGGATCGTCGTCATCGGCGGTTGTGGCAGTGATGAGCCGCGCAGCATAAGTGGGATAGTCGAAACCGAGCCTGCCCAGTACTGCAGGAAGACCGGGTGCGACCCCGCGTCTCAGCCAGGCCGTATGCAGCTGCGCATCGAGCCAGTCAGTGGATGTATTCGACACCGCGCACCCCAGGTCGACCGCGGCGTCCGCTGCGCGGCGCAACTCCATCAACGCTGCGACGGCGACGTCAGCCGGAACATGCTCGGTCACGTAGGAGAACTCGCACACACGTTCCGGCGCGGCGGCAAGCGCGGCCGAGACGTCTGTACCGTCTTCCGCCAGACTTGCCAGCTGTTGCAGGGGTAGGAGGATCCCACCGCTGCCGTCGGCACGTAGCGTGTGGCGCAATGTGGTCTCCCACATATGATTTGGAAACGCAGTTGATCCTTCAGTGGACCAACGACCGGGCAGGCTCACAGATTCCACCAATGCGGCGCCGGCGAGGATCTTTCCCGCGTCCTCGAATGGAGAGCTCCGCAGATAGAAGAAGATCAACGACTGGTCATCACAAACGTTCTGGAAGAAGGCCTCGATCAGGGCCTTTTGGTTGTCGCCGTGCAGCACCCACGAGTTCTTCTTGGCGTCGAAGTTCAGCGCTTTGGTGGCAATCTCTTCCAGCTCGTAATCGAACTCCAACGGTTCCTGTTGAGCAATCTCCGCAACGTGCTCGACCCGCATCCAGTAGTACGGCGTCGCATGCACCGACCATGCGGGGAGACCTAGCGCACTGCTGCGAATGTTCTTGAGGGCCGTGGTCCAGGCGTATGGGTGCTTCTTGGGAACAACCAAATCGTGTGGACTCATGAAAGTGGCGCGCTCCGCGACACATGGCGGCAGCGCGCCATGTAGCTCTCCGAACAGTTCGCCCGCGTGCGCTCGCTCGAAGTCGTCGTCGCGGTTCGCTCCGATGTTCGGGCAGCATCACACACGAGGAGTTTCGCTCCGGGGATCGGCACACGGTTCCGTTCCACTCGTTGTCGTGCCATGGCACGCGAACTGACAGGTGCTGGACGAATCCCGGCAACAGATTCTCCCTCCTCGCTGTTGACCGCTAATGTAGGCCGTTCGAACGGTCGCCGCCTGCGGTTTCCTACGCTGAGTTTCAGCAGCCGCCGGGATTCAAGAGCCAGTTCCCCTCTCCGGTCAGCTACCTGAAGATAGACTCGCATCCACTGCACATACCGCAAGTGAGACGCTGAGTATTCGAGATGAGAGATATCGCTGTACACGCCGGTTTCCTGAAGGATTTCGCGGCACTCGAGCCATCTCTCCAGAAGCAGGTCGGTCACTCGCTCATCAAGTTCCGACACGATTCGCTCCCGGGGTCGCACTTGGAGAAGATCAATGCCGCGGCGAATCCTCGCTTCAGGTCGCTGAGGGTCACGAGATCTGTTCGGGCAGTTGTGCTTGCTCCACGGAATGGGCGGCGATACGCGCTACTAAAGGTCTTACCCCACGACGACGCGTACGAATGGGCCCGACGAACCCGATTGAACATCTCGGCGTCCGGAAAGTTGGAGCTCTTCGATCCAATCAAGCTACTTGACGTGAAGTCACCGACTCACGACCTAAAGGCTGACCAACCACGGCTCTTCGAGAGTGTGGGTGACACTGAGCTCGAAGCCCTGGGCATCTCTTCGGAAGTCATAACCTTTGCCCGCCAGGTGCGATCTGTTGAGGAGATTGATTCCGCCCGCAGTTCCATCCCGGATGAGCAATGGGATGCCCTCTTCGGCCTCGCGGTGGGGATGACACCAGAGGAGATTGCTGCCGACCTGGGGCTCGTCGCCGAGACACCACCATCCTCAGCAGACGAGTTGCCCCTCGATATCGAGGAGGATGATCTTCTCGACCTTGCGATGACCAGATCGTCAGAACAGCTTCACGACGTTGTTGATGACGCTGATCTCGAGCGTATTCTCGAGCGGCCATTCGATGCCTGGCGGATATACCTTCACCCTTCCCAACGTGAAGTGGTGAACAGCGATTTCGCCGGACCAGCTCGGATCACGGGTGGCCCAGGAACCGGCAAGACTGTGGTCTGCGTGCACCGAGCAAAGCGCCTCGCGGCACGCAATAACGGGCGAGTCTTGTTGACGACCTACACCAACTCGCTGAAGATCGCGACCGAACGCGCACTTGACCTCCTCATCACCGATCCAGACGTTCGCAACCGCATCGATGTCGTGACGATCGACAAGCTTGCCCGGGACATCTTTGAGGACGACCATGGGGCCTTCAGGGATGGCCCACACAGGATGCCAGATCACCCGGAAAATTTATGGCGCATCACCATTCGTGATCAGGCGCTTCCGTTCAACGATAGATTCCTGGAAGACGAGCTCGTCTACGTCGTTTTCGCTCAAGACATCAGATCTGAGGCCGAGTACCTCTCCGCTAGACGCGTCGGCAGAGGACGGCGTCTGGGACCAGACCAACGAAAGCAGGTCTGGGCGGCAATGCAGAGTTACACAGAGACAATGCGCACCAAGAATCAGTGGACCTTCGCCACAATATTACGGGAAGCCGCACGCTTGGCCGCCCATATCCCTGACGCCGACAAGTCCTACCGATACGCGATAGTGGATGAAGCACAAGATCTCAGCCCTGACCATTGGCGACTCCTCCGCAACGTGATTCCATTGAAAACAGAGAACAGTCTGTTCATCGCGGGCGATGCTCGTCAGCGCATCTATAAGAATGTCGTCAGCCTCCGACAGCTGGGCATCACCGTCGCGGGACGCTCGCGCAACCTGAGCCTCAACCACCGCACCTCCGCCGAAGTCCTGTCGTGGGCTACGCAGATTCTGGCGCCTCCCGTGGCGGATGACATCGATCCAGGCGATTCGTCGCTGAGGACCTATCGATCATCCCTCCATTCGCGGGAACCACTGCTGAAGCAGATTGCGAATGCCGCGGAAGAACTCGACTACGTTGCGGAGACGATCGAGCTGTGGAACGAAACTGGTGTGCCTCTTGGGGAAATCGGTGTGGCGGTCAGAGAACGGAAGTATGTTCCCGGAATAGTGGCTGCGCTCAAGCGACACGGCATCGTGTCAAGAACTCTGAAAGAGCCGCCCGGCGATGTGGTGTCGGTGGGGCCGATGCACAGCATGAAAGGTTTGGAGTTCAGATGCGTCGCCGTCACGGGCGCCAGCGCTGATCGCCTTCCGCGTCCGGGATTTGTCACGTCTGCCGATGTCGATCGTTCGACCCACGACCTCGACATGGAGCGTGAGCGCCAACTCCTGTTCGTCGCGTGCACGCGAGCTAGGGATGAACTGATCATCACCTGGGTGGGGGAACCAAGTGAACTCCTGCCCATCAGGCAGCCGGACTGACAGCACGGAGCCGTCGCGTGGTGGGAACGCCAGCGGCTCGTCGTCGCGAGCCGGAAGTTCATTCCGCGCCGAGCCCGCGAAGAGTCAACCGCATTGGCGCAACCAACGGCGATGACCTCTTCACCGCAACCGCAAGCCGGCGAGCCTGCTCGACAACAGTCATGTCCTGCTCACTCAGCGATCCCTCGAACCGCTCATCCAGCAACCACGGAGCATCACTCGCGGCCAAAGCAGCCACAGCGTCGAGGAAGACCTCCATCCGTCGGACCCGCTCCGACGTCGTCGGACCGCCGCAAACGAACCAGTTGAACTGCCTGGTCCACAGGTGCTTTCGCTCCTCACTCCGGACATGTGTCAGCGGACATGAAAAACTGCCCATGGGCGGTCACGAAAGTGCCCGCTGACGGCCAATAAGGACTGCCCACTGGCGGTCACGAAATTGCCCGTTGGCGGACACGATTTTGCCCGCACCTGTCTCATCCGACGGCGCGTCTGCGCTGTGCGGGCCTCTCCCGTTGGTTTCGATGGCGATGCCTAGTCGTATCGAACTCACGCACGGGAGAGACCCTTCTTGAAGTCTGACGGAGAACTCATGGACATACTCAATGCCTACGACCTGACGGGGTCGTATCGGGCTGCTGCGCAGTTGTGCGGGTGCAGCCATCACACGGTCAAGCGGGCGGTGGACGATCGTGCTGCTGGGCTGGCGCCGGCGGTGCGTCGCGCCCGGTTGATCGACGATTTCCTGCCGCATATCGAGGGGTGGGTGCAGGACACGAACGGAAAGATCCGCGCCGACAAGGCGCACGAAAAGCTTGTCACTCTGGGCTATAGCGGCACTGAACGTACCACACGTCGTGCGGTGGCAGAAGTGAAAGCTTCATGGCGACTGGGTAATACGCGGGTACACCGTCCGTGGATCACCGAACCCGGGTTGTGGCTGCAGTACGACTTCGGTGACGGGCCGGTTGTTGATGGCCGCAAGGTCGTGTTGTTGGTGGCGTGGCTGGCGTGGTGCCGCTACCGGGTGGTCATCGCGCTGCGAGACCGCACCGCGCCGAGTGTGTTCGCCGGCCTGGACCGGGCGTTCCGCATCATCGGTGGCGCACCGACCTATGTGTTGACCGACAACGAGAAGACCGTCACCACCGGCCATATCGCCGGGGTCCCGGTCCGCAACCGCGACGCGGTGTCGTTCAGCCGCTACTACGGCACCACCGTGCTCACCTGCGAGCCGGCGGACCCGGCGACCAAGGGCGGGGTGGAAAACGCGGTCAAGCTGGCCAAGGCCGATATCGTGCCGACCGACACCAATCTGCTCGAGGCCTACGACTCGTTCGCCCAGGTCGTGGCGGCGTGTGAGCAGTTCATGGTCGAGGTCAACGACCGCGAGCACCGCACCACCGGTCGGCGGCCGGTGGAGATGCTCGCCGCCGAACGGATGCGGTTGCATCCGATTCCGCAACTGCCGCATACCGCCGGGTTGGGGGTGACCCGTCAGGTTCCCAAGAACACGCCGATAATCGCCTTCGAACATTGCCAATACTCTGTTCCGGCAACACTGTTGGGTCAATCGGTGTGGGTGCGTCATCATCCGACCACCGACGAGGTGATCGTGTGTGCTCTCGATGCCGGCGGCCCGGTCGAGGTCGCCCGGCATGCCCGCGCCACTCGCGGGACCCCCGCGATCGACGACGCACATTTCCCCGGACATCAGCCGAAAACACCAGGCGACTATCGGATTCGGGCCCGCACCGCCGAAGAACAGGCATTCCTGGCGATCGGCGAGGGCGCCGGGTTGTGGCTGAAAGAAGCCGCCTCCGTCGGTACCGAACGGATGCGGGAGAAGATGCGCCACGCCGTCTCCCTGGCCGCGCTGCACGGGGCGGCAGATGTGGACTGGGCACTGGGCAATGCCGCGGTGCATGGCCGCTTCGCCACCGGTGACCTCGACTCGGTCCTCGCCGCCAAAGGGCTCGACCAGACGCGGCATCACGCCTCAGAAACCACGTCCCTGGCCCAGGGAACGAAGGGATGGAACATGTTGGGCACCAACACTATCGATGAGAATGAGGCCACCGAGGAGGAAACACGATGACCGCCGCCACAACCGCACCCCACACCGTGCTGCCCCCAGAGGTCGAGGCATTGATGCGGCAACTGCGGCTCCCGCACGCCCGCGCCATCGCCGGCGATGTGCTCGCCACCGCCCGCTCTCAGCGCTGGGACCCCGCCGAAGTCGTCAAAGCATTGCTCGCCGAGGAATCGGCCGGCCGGGCCCGCTCCATGCTCGCCTCACGGCGCAAATCGGCGAACTTCCCCACCGGCAAGACCTTCGACGTGTGGGACGAGACCGCCTCATCGATCCCGGTACCCACCCAGCACGCCCTGCAAACCCTCGAATGGGTCCAGCGACGGGAGAACCTCGTCGTCTGCGGGCCCGCCGGCACCGGCAAAACATTTTTCCTCGAAGCGCTCGGGCAGAAAGTGATCGAAGCCGGCATGCCCGTGGCGTGGTTCAGCCTCGAGCAACTCGGCACCCTGGTGCGCGCGCACCGCGCCGACGACACCCTGGGCAAGGCCATCGCCAAGATCGTGCGTGCCGAGCTCGTCGTAATTGATGACGTTGGCCTGCTCCCCGTGGGTAGCGATGCTGCCGAGGGCCTGTATCGGGTCGTAGAAGCCGCCTACGAACGTAAATCCGTGGCGGTGTCCTCCAACCTGCACCCGTCGGGTTTTGACGAGCTGATGCCCAAAACCCTGGCGACCGCCACAGTGGATCGGCTGCTGCACCATGCTCACTTGTGCCAGACCAGTGGTGACTCCGTGCGCCTGGCCCAAGCACTCGCCGGGCAGGGGGTCACCGCCCTGAACTGACCATCCCCGGTGGCGGATCTGTGGGCAGATTCGTGTCCGCCACCGGGCACCCCTTCATGACCGTCTACGGGCAGTTTCCATGTCCACCTATGGGCACTTCCCGATGTCCCTTGACAGACATGTCGTTGAAGGTTCCCTGTTCGGCCTGGACGTCGCTCTGTTGGAGATACTCGTCGACCTCCATCGCCAATCTGACTACATTGTCGTCGGCAAGCGAGGCTCCGACGATCAGCACGTGTTTGGTCAGCAGCAACGCCTGAAGCAGCGAACCCGCGGGACGAGACTGGGCGTCGAAGAGCACGCAGTCGCGGCGGATGAGCACGATGCTGGGCGACCGGTCGATGTCGCCGTGGAGCTTGAGTCGCCACGGTCGACGTTCGTCGATGACTTGCCACGGCAAAATCGTCGGCCGCGGCCGACGCGCCGCTTCGACGGCAAGTTCGTAGAGGTCGTCGTAGTTGGTGGTCACCGCCTCCCGGCAACCCGGCCAGCAAAGCATGCGCAAGCGAGACCCTCTGTCGCTTCCCGATGATCTCGCTGACCGCGTCGTTGAGCCGCTCGGGGCCAAACGTGGCCGCCAGGTACTGCGCCTGATCGAGGCTGCCGAGATCGCCGAAGTGATCGGGCAGGTTCGCCCACCTCGGCACCCAGTTGATCGAGAAGTTGACTCGAACTCGGCAGCACCCGCGGCAGGACTCGCGTGTTCGGTGCTGGAAGATCGGCCGCGGCGATGTCGCGCAACGTGTCGTGCACTCGGCCCACGCGGTCCTCGTCGGCCAGGAGTTGCCCGTCAGCAACGCTGATGAACCACACCGCATCCCTCGTCCCGCTGCTGGCGAAGTCCATAGGCCAGTCCGCCGGACGTGCGCACTTGAGGTCTCCAGTTGCGGAGTCGAGCCAGGACGACGTCACATCGAAGCGGTGATCGGTCGGCACGATGACCGCGTCGTAGTCGAAGTTCTCGATCCGGCCGTGCAGAACAAAGAGATCACCGGCGGGCGTCAGGTACCGGCACGACAGAACAGTAGAATGCGACCGCCAATCTGCAGGCTACGGGACACCGGCATCCATCCGAATTGTCGGACACTCCTCGTACGGTTGGGCCAGCTCAAGGCCGGACGCACTTCTGGACGGTCGGGATACCGAAGGAACAGACATGGCGAAGAAGAAGCAAGGCGACGACACCGCGATCGTCGTGTGCGGGCTCATCATCATGGGGTTGATCTGGTTCGTCGTGACGTTCTGGTACGTCTTCGCCACCATCGGTGCGGTCGCGCTGCTCGTCGTCATCGTGGCCAAGCTGGTCAATGCCCGTGACGCCAAGCAGGCACGCTTGCAGGCGCAGCGCGAGGCACTCCTCGCTCGGTGCGAGAAACAGAACCGGGCGTACAACGCCGACCCGATTGCATACCTCGCACAGCTCGAACGCGCGTACCGCGACGTCGGCAACGAGGCTGCAGGTGTGTGAAACATCCACGTGAAACACCGTGCACCGACCAATCGATACGATCCACGACGAGACGGCCGCGATGACCACCGCGGGACAGATCCGCAGGATGCAGGGGAAGATACATTCATGACAACAGAGCAGGACAATGTCGTGCCGATTTGGACGCTGGCCACCCAGGAGGTTGACGTCCCGCAGATCTCGAACGAAACAGTCCTCACCCCGCAGCGGGTGACCGAGTTGCGGTCGGTTCTGGCGGCGCTGGCCGATGCCCCGATCGCCACCCTGGAAGCGCATCCGTTGCCGAGCAAGGTCGACAAATCGCGCGGGATATCACTGGAGAGTGCCAGCCCGCTGGCTCAGCAGTTGTCGCAGCTCATCAGCCAGACGACCAAGTCCGCGTCGTCCAACGTTGCCGTGAGCTCGGGTGAGGCGCTCTACCGCATGGTGGTGCCGGCGAAGGTCGCCGCCCAGGTCGGTAGCGGTCTGGTGTCACCGATGAGCTCAAAAGCCGCGGCGAACGGAATCCATAGCGCCCTGATGGGATCGGGTGGAATTGCCGCCCACGCCACCTTCGTCCCGGTGGCCGGCAAGGCGGCCGCCGCGGGCGCAGCCGGTGGATCGGCCGCAACCGCCGGCGTCGCCGCGGCCGGCGCGACTGCGTTGACGGTCGCTGCACCTCTCGTGCTCATGGCGGTTGCGGTGGGCGTCAGCGCGCACGCCGATCAGAAGCGGCAGGCGGCCATAGAACGGATCACCAAACTCCTCGAACAGCTGCACGAGGACAAGCTAGACGAAGAGCGCAACCAGCTCGACGCGTGCCGTAACGCCATCGACAAGGCGACCGCCATCCTGCTTGATCAGGGCCGCATCGGGGCCTCCCTCGGTCTGGACACCGCGGTGCACACGATCGACAAAGCGATGGCTGCCGCCAACCGCCGCCTGACCAAGTGGCAGAAGGAACTCGAGAAGTTCCCCGATGGCCGGGTGGAGTTGGCCGTCGTCCGACAAGCATTCCCCGGCATCGACGAACCGTCCGGGACCTTCGCGGCACATCTGGAGTTGGCCGAGTTGGCGATCGCACTCAAACGCCGCGTCGTGGTCCTTCAGGCCGTCGAGCACGCCCAGTTGAACAAGGGTAATCCGTTCGAGAGCTTCGTCCGGACGTTGCAGGCAGATCAGAAGAACGTCGACAAACTCGACAACGACATCGCCCATGTTCTCCGCCGACTCTCCACGCTGGAGATCGACCGTTCACACGGAGTGCGGGACTTCGCATTCCGGGCATCTGAGGTCGACAAGCTCCTACAGACCTCCTACCGGCTCCGGAACTTCGGTGGCCGGGTCGTTGACGCGGGTCACGCGTCCGATGTCGCCATCGAGATTGCGCGGGAGTCCGACGGGTCGATCGTGGTGTTTCCCGCAATCGCGTCGTAGGCCAGTATGGCGCACTCAGCTTCTGACCCCCTCGAACTGGGCCAGAAGCTCGTCGCCCTCCTCGAGGGCGGACGCCGCACCGCCACCTACAAACTCGCGGTCCTCATGGCGTTGCTCGATCTCAGCGTCGAGTCCGTCCCCGGCGATCCCTACGCTGCCGTCGACATCGACCTCGATCAGCTGACCACCCGGATCATTGAGCTGTATTGGCGTCAGCTCCGACCACTCGACGGCCATCGGCTGCGGCAATCCACCGACGGTCGAGGCGTCATCTTCACCACCGTCGCCGACCTGCGTGACGAACTCACCCGCACTCATCGCACCCCGACAATCGACCTGGTGGTCGCCGAGGGGTCCGTTGCATACGTCGCCGCGCACACGACTGTGAAGCGCACGCTCGTCCGGTATCCGCTCAAGCTCCTGCAGAACGTCACCACCGGCACCGAATCCGAGCGCTTCCTCTACGACGACTCCTGGATGGGCACCGCGTCGGAGCGAGCCATCGCCGATCACGGCAACAAGCTGCAGCTGTTCCCCGGTGTCTGCACGGCCCTGGCTCGGCTCGCGCCATTGTTGAAGCCCGCTTTCCAGCTGGCCTGGGTCGACGACGTGCGCCGCATGAACAAGACGCTGCTGGCCGAGGGTCCCGACATCGCCGACCATCTCTTCGGTGCCGACCGCGTCTCGCTACTCAAGGCCGGCGACATCCTGGCGAGCGCGTTCGGACCGCACTGCTTCTACTGTGCCGCGCGACTGACCACCGCCCGACACGTCGATCACGTGCTGCCGTGGTCGCGGGTCGGCATCGACGAACTGGCCAACCTCGTGCTGGCCTGCCAGTCCTGCAACTCCAACAAGTCCGACCTGCTGCCCTCCCCCGCGCATGTCGACCGGGCGCTCGATCGTGGCCGGTCGGTCCTCGACGCGCTTGCCGCCGATATCGACTGGCCCAGCCAGTTCGACCGGGTGGTCTCCGCGACGCACGGGCTCTTTGCGACCCAACCGGAAGGCACGCCAGTCTGGTTGGGTCGCAGAGACATCGGCGTGCTGGGACGTGTCGACTTCGATTGGCATACACGCTGACAGCTTTCCCGCCGGGTTCGCAGCCCGCTGGCAACAAGCCGTAGCTGTCAGTCGCCGCACGACGGACATGTGCCGCGAGCCGAGTGTTCGACGCTCGGTTACCGTGCGACACTGACTGACGACGGGACTCATCCGCTTCTCGATCGTCCGCTGGAGCCGAGTTCTGAGCTAAGCGGCCGCGCGCTGACACGTTCACGGTGACGACACCTGGGCCCGCTCAAGCCGGGATGGGAATCGGCGCCGGCGGATCAATCCAGCAGTCGATCGCCACACCCATCGACCGCCACACAACGCTGATGAGTATCAGACGCATGGGTTTCCGTGGCTCGAGTGGTCCGACTCCATGGCCGGTGCCCAGGTGAGAGCGCCCAACGCGGTGGAGACTGTCCACCAGGTCAGCACCGGAACCTTCACCGACCCGCTGCCCGACAACACGACCTTCACCCGCCCCACCCCACGTCGTTGGCGGTGTCTGAATGGCCGTAGCTTCTGCCGATATAGCCCCGCCGCCGACGGAACCCTGAACTCCGCAGATCAATCGGTCCGCCTCCCAGCGCCTCCCTGATGGACTCCAGCGGCGCCAACAACCCGTTCGCGTCGCTGGGAACTTCGTCCAGGGCATCCCTCACCCGCTCGACAATGCGCCGCTCATCCCGACTAAGCAGCCCCGCGAAGCGGTCGTCGAGCGACAACGATGCGTCGGTGGCTGCGTAGGCCGCAACCACATCGAGGAAGATCTCCATCTGCCGAACCCGGTCCTTGGTCTCGGCCCCGGCACAGATGAACCAGTCGAATTGCCGGGTCCACAACTGTTGTCTGGCTGCGTATCCCGACACATCGATGAACGTCCCCTGCAGAGCCTCGGTCCCGTTGGAGCGCAGGTAGTCGTCGACCTCCATCGCCAGGCGGATGACGTTGGCGTCGGCCAAGGAGGGCCCGACGATCAGCAGGTGCTTGGTCATCAACGTGGCCTGCAGGAGCGATCCGGCCGGCCGGGACCGGGCGTCGAAGAGCACGAAGTCGCGTCGGGTGAGCACGATGCTCTCGGGCTTGCGAAGGTCGCCGTGCAGTTTGAGGAGCCACGGCCGTCCCACTTCGACGGGTTCCCACGGCAACACCGACAGGGCTCAACGGCCCGTCTGCGCCACCGCACGCTCGAACAGCCCGCCGTAAATGGCGGTAATCGCCTCCTACGCACCCAGTCCCGCCAGAAGACCATGTGCAAGAGCGATTTTCGTCGGTGTTCCGCTATCTCGGCGACCACCTCGCCGAGTACCTGCGGCTCGACTGCGTGCTTGAGGAGTTCTGCAGTGTCGAGGCTCCCGAGCTTCTTCATCGGTTCGAGGTGCACGCCGGCGCGGTCCGTGATCATCGCCAGCAGCCGATCCCACGACGGCAACCCTGCGGCCATGCTGACGCCGGCGCCGAGGAACAGCGCCAGATGTCCGTCACGGGCGAGCCGGCCGAGTCGTCTGGTTTCGTCGAGCGCGTCGTCGGGCAGCACCCACGGCAGCGGCATGCCACCCGTATCCGCCATCGACCGCCCCGATCACTGACATCAGTGATGCCATCACTTCTATCACTGATCCCGTCACTCATATGAGTGATGCCGTCAGTGATATACACTGATCGATCAGTGACAGGCGTCAGAAGGAGTCGGCGTATGCGACCAGCGGATCTGCAGGACATTGTCGACGCCGTACGGACCGCGGGGACCGATACCGCGACGGTCGAGGTCAAGTCCGGCGGTGGTGGCGCCGGAAAGAGTCTCTGGCCGACGATCAGCGCATTCAGCAACACGCACGGTGGGGTTGCGATTCTGGGGCTCGACGAGGCGACCGGGTTCACACCCGCCCCCGGTTTCGATGCACGAAAAGTTATGAATCAGATGGCCGATGTGGCACGGCCCCGAAATGGAAGCGAACCGGCGGGCCCGCTGACACCCACCCCTGCGATGAGTGTCGATCAGATGGAGGTCGACGGAGTGTCGGTTGTGGTAGCCGAGGTCGAAGAGCTTCCCGCGGTCGAGAAGCCTTGCTTTGTCACCGCGCAGGGCAAAGAACGCGGCACCTACATGCGCGTCGGGGATGGCGACCACAGGCTCGACACTTACTCGGTCTTCCAATTGTCGGTGCTGACTGTCCCCAGCAACGCCGACCGTGAGCCCGTGGTGCAGGCACGGATCGACGATCTGGACTCGAGCCTCATCGCCAGAACCGTCGCACGGTTGCGGGCCAGCCGACCCAGGGCACTGGACGGAACCTCCTCGGAACGAGATGTATTGGAGCGGGTGGGCGTTGTCGACCGGGACACGGGGGTACCGACCCTGGGAGGGCTCCTTGCACTCGGGCGTTTCCCCCAACAGTTCTTTCCCCAACTAATGATCAGCTTCGCCTCCTACCCGGGCGGCAGTAAGGACGTGATCGTCGGTGACGAACGAATGGACGACCGCGCGGTCCTCGAGGGATCGATACCGGACATGATCGACGACGCGGTTTCCGTGGTCGTGCGCAATCTGCGTGTTCGACGTGTGTCCAAAGGCGCTGGTGCCCAGAATGTCCCAGAGATTCCCATCGATGCGATTCGAGAGGCGATTGCCAACGCAGTCATGCATCGCGACTACAGCGAGATGGCGCGCGGCGATCAAGTCCGCGTGGAGTTGTATCCGGATCGTCTGGAGGTTCACAGTCCTGGCGGACTGTGGGGAGGTCGTGACGTCGAGTCGATCTTCGACGGACAATCGCGCTCGCGGAATCAATTGCTGGCGAGGCTGCTGACCGAGGTCCCGTTCGCCGACCGTGACGAAACTGTCGGTGAGAACGCGGGCTCCGGCATTCCCCGAATGCTGGGAGAGATGACGCAAAATGGTTTGCCTGCACCGCGTTTCCAGAGCACGCCGGCATCGTTTGTGACAGTGCTCGACAGGTTCGGACTCCTCAACCCGGAAACCCGTGAGTGGCTCGATTCGATCGGCGGCCGCCAACGCACCACTATCGGCGACAGCGCGCTTGCACTGATCCACCACCTGGGATCGGTGACGGTGGACGACCTCAGACGCCAGCTTGCGATCGACACGACGGTGGCGCAGGCGGCATTGGCCGATCTCGTCAGCGAAGGAATCGTCCGCAACGAGCGCGGCATGTTCGAATTGACTCCCGAAGCGGAATCGGGAACCGGACTCACCCCGACCCAGCGCAGGATCGTCGATGCACTGTCGCACGGCGGCACCATGACCGTGCATGAGTTGGCCGAGTCCCTCCACACACCCGTGAGCACTCTCAGACCCGCACTTCGAACACTGGTCAGCGCTGGCAAAGTCCACGCCACCGCGCCACCGACGAGCAAGAATCGCGCGTACCGAATCTGAGGATTCACGTTCCCCCGCTCGACTCCCAGCGATGTCACTGCCCCGGCGTAGCGTGCCCTCCATCAGTGTTGCCCGGACCGTCCTCAGTCCGGGCAAGGAGCATCAGGGGGACACACCAATGCCATTCGACCACTTCGACGATGACGACGAGCCGGAGCCCTGGCTCGACTTCACCGAGGACCTCGCGGCCCGACTCGGCGACCTGAAGACCGGCGTGTTCGAGTTCATCGAGTTGGAGGTTCCCGAGCGGGGCTGGCACGGGCACTTGCTCACCTACACCGCCACCAGTTCCGGTCGGGTGCGGTGCGTCGTCCCCAATAGCGCACTGTCACACCGCAGCCGGGAGGAGTGGACGCCGTTCCACCAGCAGTTCGTCGCCGCCGGGTGGCGCTATCAGCCCCGAAAACACCAGCACATCCGAGACGTCGGACGGCGCGCTCACCACGAGGTGGCACGGCAAAGTGTCGCTTTCCTGCGTGAGTGGTGGAGTGTGCCGTATCCGTGGTCGCTGACGTTGCGGGACCCGCACGGGTCGGTCCATCCGCTGGAACCTCCCGCCAGAACAGTGCCGACCATTCCCTCGGCGAACCCCGGTCCCCTGCCGGCCCGACCGCGACGACACCTGACCATCGTGCCCGGTCTGCCCGACGCGGACTGATGGCCACCGGGTCGGGTCCCCTTATCCTCGACCCATGACCGACACCCCGTCCGACGGTGCGCGCCCCCGGTTCGAGTGATCCTCGGTGGCCTCCACCCGTCCCAGGCCGGCGTGGATGCGGTTCCGGAACCACCGCAGCGAGGACATTTCCGGAAGCCACAGCTGCCTGACCCCGCGGTGTTCCGGGTCCGCATCGACCTCGACGACTCGGTACCGCCGATCTGGCGCACCATCGAGCTGCGATCGGAGATGACGCTGGACCTCGTGCACCGCGCGATCCAGGGTGCATTCGGCTGGTTGGACTATCACCTCTACCGCTTCGCGTTGGGCGGCGACCCATTCGCTGCGACGAGCGAGCTGTTTCTGTGCGACCACGACTACGTCGAAGGGGACGACGGCGAACCGGCGGCCCGATGGCACGGAAGTGACACGCGAAGAGCTGCACGCGATTGCGGCAGCTCACGGACTGCGACCGGTTGATTCGGTCACGGCGAAGGGATGCCAGTTGCTGGTGGCCGTGGATGCAGCCACGTTGTCCGGTAAAGCCAAGTCGGCGGACAAGTTTCGTATCCCCATCGCCACGGTCGACGACTTCCTCGCCGCGACGGCCACCGGCCGGTCACTGCCGGTCGGGGTACTTGACCATCACGGTGTGGCATGCGTGTGCGAGCGGTGTGGGGATTCGTGGACTGCGAGTCGTCGGGGACGTGTCTGCCGGGAATGTCGGCGCAGCCCTGCAGGTGCTGCGACACAGCGCGCGAAGTCAACGCCGGTCCCCACGTCAGAGTCCAGCGTCGACACGTTGGTCTGCACGGAATGCGCTCGGATGTGGCACCGCGAACGGACCCGCGGCCGTCGGCCGCACCGCTGTCCGGAGTGCGTGGGTGCCGCCTGATAGGCGCTCACGATTGCAGGCCCGAACCGATCTCCTCAGGACCGCGACACATCGCCAGTCCGACAGCCGAACTCACGATCACGTCGATCAGGCGCCACCCGATCGCGCAACCGCGAGGCAAACCGGGCCGCGAAGGTTTGCAGCGAGCGACGGCTACGAGGCAGGAACCGGCACAGTGATCTGAATGTTGTGACCCGTCTCGACTCCGTCAGGCGCGGCCACAGTCAGCATGGCCGCGATCTCGGCCGGCGCTGTGTAGAAGCCGTCGGTGTGCCACGCCTGAAGCTGTTCGATTGTCGACATGAGGCTGTTGAAATCGAGGTGATACGGCCGGGCCAGCAACCGGCTCTCTTGCCGTGCCTCTTGGTGGATGGTCGTAAAAATCGCTGCCGGGATGACTGTTCGATGAAGCGAAGTCGTCGCGGTTGCAGCTGGCGTTCGGTCATCACGAATCGTCTCTCAACATTTCCTGTAGCTGGCCAGGTCGTCCATCGAGTACGGCCCGATCGGCGCTTTCCGCCCAGTCTTGAACCGGGGTGACCGCCAGTTGAATCACCACAGCCTTCCCCTCACCCACGGGATAGGCGATGGTGTGCGCGTTCGACACCAGCGGCCGAAAGCCGAACACGGTCGCTCGATCCGGTGCCCCACCGGTCGATGTCCGCCATGCATAGTTTGCGCATTTACCCCCCGTAACAGGCCTTTTCCTCGCAAACATGCTGCCATGGCCGCCTGCCCGAGCACGCCTCAGGACGTTCATGGGGCATGTGCTGAGCGGTACACGCCGCACCGGAAGCAGTACGCTGACGCCGCACCACTGGGGGTCGACAAGGAGCTAACCCATGGGGGATCACGTCGAAGTTGACATCACCGAACTGCATCGCGCCGGGCATCAGATCGCCAACTGGCATGTCGTCACCGAACGCGCATTCACCAACGACCACGACCACCAGGCCATCGAACAGTCGGTGGCCTCCGGCCGGGTCGGCAGATCGCCGACGCGATGAACCAGCGACTGCAGTCGATGCGTGCGGACGGCACGGCGATCGCGGCGGGCCTCAACGGACACTCCGCGCACATGTCGTCGGCCGCCATTCGGTACTCCCAGAGCGAGCAGACGTCCGCCCGAACACTACAGCACCTCACACGGTCCGACGACGATAAACCGATGGCCGACCTCTGACAGAGCTGCGCCGAGCGGCTGTCGCCAGTTGAGTTGACGTACCGGTGCCTCAGCTGTGACGGATCACCGCTTGCGGCCCCGTCATTCACTCGGAAGGTGCGCGAAGAAATCGTCGACGTCGAAGACGTAGCGCCAGGCCGCATCGGTGTCGACATCGCTGATCCAGTTGCAGATCTCGTGACCGTTGCCCCCTCGCCCGAGCAGCAGGCGCGGCACCCCGTCCATACCGGGCGCGCCGATCGCGAAATTGTGGCGTCGGTTGTACTGATAGAGAGCTTCCGAAGCCAGGTCGATGACGTCCATGGGCAGGTCGTCCGAGACCACGTTGTAGGCGCGTGCCAACGTCTGTCCGATGGTTTCACCGACAAGTTGCGCGATGGGTGGAATCTGCTCACGTATGGCAGACTCCGACTCTTCTAGCCACTCCAGAACGGGGCCCAATTCCCAATTCCCAATTCCCTTTGAACAAAACGATTTCTGGTCCATCGAGCAACTGCGCCGCAAGTGTCAGGTCCTCGTACCAGTCCGGGCGACTGCCCTCGCCCGTGCGTCGCGGACCACGCGGCTCAAGTCGCAACGCAGCCTGAGCTGGCTTACCCGTCACTCGCCCTTCTTCCATGTGTCGCAATCAGAATTGTTGATGTCCGACCACTCTCGCAACCTTCGAATCGCCGCTGGTTGGCGCGCATCCGCTGCCGGGCGCGATCCTGCCCGGCGCCTTCAGCCCTCATTCTGCATCGGCGCCGAGAGCACACTGCTCCCGATGGCTCCGTCACAGGGCAGGTAGGTGTGCAAAGAAATCATCAACATCCACAACGTGGCGCCACGGATGGTCCTCCGCAGCATTGTCGATCCAGTTGCAGACCTCGACACCGTGCTCACCGCGACCAATCAGGACTCGCGGAATATCCATCCCGGGTGCACCGAAACCAAAGTTGTGATGGGAGTTGTAATGATAGAGCGACTTATATACCAACAACGCAACATCGACGTCCATGTTGTCGTCGATCAGGTCGTACGCACGAGCCAGAGTCACTCCCACCGTCTCCCCTGATTGCTGGGTGATCGCCGGAGGATCATCACGTATCGCCGCTTCACTATCCCGGAGCCACTCAAGCATCGGTTCAAGGAGAAGATCGGCCTGAAACAAGACCTCGCGCGGGTGTTCAGAGGTTTCCAGGAGAACCAAAGCGAGCTCCGGACACATCGTTCCGAATCGTGAATCCTGCCGCCGGGATGACTCTTCGACGAAGCGCAGGTGTCGCGGGCGCAGGTCATTCTCAGTGGTCATCAATAGTCGCCTCTCAACATCTTCTTGAGTTGTGCGGTCGTGATGTCGCCGTGATCTCAAAGCCGCTGCAACGCCTCGCCAGGCACGTCTCGGGGGCTCGTCGCGGGATAACCGTGATAGCCACCGGAGCCATCTGGCTGAAACACATACACTTTCCCATCCCGCACCCCATATCGTTGCTTACCCGACGCTACCGAGTTGTCGAGGACCTCCTGCGCCTCTTCGTCGCTGAGGTCCATCGGAGTACCTTGCCGGCCATGATGGGGCATGCTGGTGTCGTGCTTGGGACTCGGCACGTACTTGGGGGCATCGTCTGACTCGTCTATCGTCTCAGCGGTCAGCATCGCGAGGTGCTCCAAGGCGCCTGTTGCCGTGAGACCGTGAGCTCCGGCAAACGCTCCCGCCCCGGCAGCACCCGCGCCGGCGAGCACGACGAGCACGACGAGCAGGCGACTGCCGGTGATCATCCCCCGCAGCGCGGTTGCCGCTTCGGCGATCATCGCGGCCCCCGACGCTGTTCCGGCGGCTGCGCCGGCTTCGTCTGCGCCGGCGAGAGCCAACCCGCCGGAGAAACACGGTGAGCAGGACCAGCCCGACCACCACCGTCGCGGCCAGCGCACCAAGTGCCATCAGCAGTTCGTGCGAACGACCACTCATCGAAGTCCGCAGGTCGCCGAGCGCGCTGCGATGGCTGCTCATCGGAGCGGCCATCGCCGATGCATACTCGGCGACGCCGCCCGCCGCAGACTTCAGGTTCTGCAGATGCTCCTGGACGCTGCGCGCATCATCGGACTCGATCGCGTCGAAGGAATCGTGCAGGCGCTGGAGAGAGTCTCCAGCACTGCTGATGTGCTCATGCGCGGCGAAATCGCTCCACGCGGCGGAGGCCTTGTCCAGCTTGCCGGTGTCGCCGTTGGGCACCGGGATGCCGATCTTCTCCAGGAGACCTGGCACGTCGGTGTCGAGTCCGTCGCCGTTGGCTCCGACCGAGGTTGGCGGAAGTGCGGTGGCGCCGGTGTACAGCGGCCCGTGCGACCGTGCGGGAGCAATCGGCGGCGCACCCTTGTGCGGGTCGCGATTGGCTTGGTAGTTGGCGACGGCCCAGTTGTGGCCCGCCCTGTTGACGACATCTCCGAAGTTCTCCAGTGCGTTCACCAGGAGTTGGGCTGAATTCAGGAAATCCTTCGTCTTGGTGTCATAGTTGCCACCCCAGGTGTGGGCCTCTGGGTAGTCGCCGGCCATGCCGCCGCACTGGTTCAGCGATACACGCAGCAGGCCGAGTTGCGCACTCACGTCACCGGCCATCTGCCGACAGGCACTGCCTGCTGTGAAGTAGGTCTGCGGGTCGACGTTGACCATGTCGACTACCGCAGCATCCGTGAGTTGATCTGGTGCGCTTTCGTGTAGCGCTCATGCGCATGCTTTGCGGCGGTTCTCATCTCGTCGACGCCGCGTGCGAACTCCTCCGCTCCGGCTACCCACTGTCGATGGGCGTCGATGTATGCCTGCGTCGCCTCGCTGGACCAGGATGTTGAGACCAAGTTGCCGGCTTGATGATCGATCAGGGCGAGCTGATCGGCCAGCAACTTCGTGTAGTTCGCCATGCGCGCGACGACTGCGTCCAATTGGTCCAGGTCGACCTGGAATTCGTCGCTCACAGGTCGAGCCGGACGTCGACGGATGCCGCTTCATGATCGGCGTTCTCATAGTCGCCCGCCGCCGCACGCAGACGCGCGGACAACGTCGCAAGGGCGTGAAGGATCTGCCGTCCTCCGTCGGCACAGTCGGACCACCCGTGCCCAAACGCTCTGGCCGCGTCACCGGTCCACCCCGAGCCCAGAAGTGACTCGACATCGCGGCCGGTCGCCGCCAACGCTCTGCTCAACTGATCTGCAGCCTGCCCGATGGACTGGCCCACCTTGGCGACTTCTTCCGGCACCACATCCACGTGTGGACCTGCCGACCCCCCGACCGTCATGCGCGTATCGTACGCGTAGGTGTATTGCCATGGTCATCAGGACAATTCGGACAACGCCTGGTATCCGAGGATGTGGTGTCATTCAACGAGTAGACCCGCGGCCACCTCACCTCACCCGCCTCATCTCCGACGCAACGTTGAGTTCCGCCGCCCCGATCGCCTCCAGCAGCACCGACACAAACCTCCGCACATCACGGGGTTCCGGCATCAGCGGCTCATCGCAACCGGCGGCCGGTTCCCCGTCGGGCAATTCTTTGAGCCATTCGCCGCAGATACGTGCATACCGGCGCAGCATCGGCGTGTTTGCCTTGGTGTCACAGGCGATTCGGGAAGGGGTGACGCCGCACGGGTCGGCGACCCAGCGTTTGATCAGGTCGACCAACCCCGCGGGCATCTGGCCGTGCGGCGGGCCGTACTCACCGGCCATCTCGGGGTGGAGTTGTTCGACGATGTCGATGGCGCCAGACGCACAGAAGTCACGCCAGCCGTCCATCGCGGCCAGCAGATTGGCGGGATAGAAGGTGGTGCATTCCAGCGCTCGGACCGCGAACACATGATCTTTGGCCACCACGATGGCGACGTCGGGCCACCGCGACGAGTGCTCGGCAACGACGGCGCCAAGCAGCTCCATGTCGGGCATGCAGTGGCCCACGACCGTGCAGAACTCCAATCGCATGGCGTGCGGGGACACCAGCAACTTCGTGTAAATACAGTCGACGTCCGTGAAGCGGATGGCGCCATCGTCGACCGGACAGCGGTGTCCCCAGGTGGCGGTCAGCGTCTGCGCGGCCATGGCCAGCAGATGTTGGGCGTCGTGGGGACTCACGCCCGGCGATGCCTTGCCGCTGAGGGTCAGCACTCGTTCCTTGGGTCGGTTCTCTGCGCGGAGGCTCTTGGCCTCCGGGCTGAACGGGTCGTGCACGTTCAGCACCGACGGATTCTCGATCTGCCAGACCTCACGCAAAGCGGTCTCCGCGTCGCGCACCAACCTGTCGACCGTCCGTTTTCCTGACTCACGAATAGTCCTGCCCGATCGTAGCTTTCGCCATTCGATCCTGGCGAGAGCCGTTCGCTGCGCTCGGGCCTCCGGCGCTTGATGAGATGGCCAGAAGCTGGTGAGCGCCATGCCGCCGACCGTGCATCGCATCCTCCCCGCTCCGGTCACTGTGAAGATGAGCAGGGGCCGTCCGGTACTTTCTGTACGACTGAGTTCGATGAACTCGTCGCGTTGCAGCAACCTGGTCGTCGGACATGCATCCCCCTACGCCGTCGGTCATCGGCGATGACCGCATGCCCTGCACGGTAGGAACCAGCTCTGACAGGCCGCGGCGGCTGCGGATCAGCTGTCCACAGGGGCGGTGCAGACCACGCAGCACCTCGAGCGTTGCGCTCCGGCGGTGAGAGTCGGCGCCAAGCACGAGCACCGCCGGTCAGCCCGGCAACGCAGCCGCCACCCGGTTCCGCAATGCATACGCTAACGCCGGATCATCACGGAGTCCCCAGTCCGGCCCGACGAATTCGGCTCCGGCGGCCGGGTCCTGCTTGAGAGTGTGGTCGAACCAGCTGAGCAGGATCGGCGCGAACGGGTAGTGCGCCGGGTCGTCGACGGGGGTGAAGTGTCCGACGCCGTTGGCACACAGCAGGTATGACGGGACGCGACCGGCGAGTTCGTATTGCGTCCAGCGCGCCCACAGGTAGTGCGGCACCACCACGTCGTTGTAGCCGGTCAGATACAGGGTCGGGACGGTCAGCGTCGCACCGATGGCCACCGGTCCCGGCTCGACGGCCGCAGCACTGCGCACGGTGATCCGCGGGTCGACCAAGCGCCAGACGTCCGACGGCAGGCTGGCGGCCTGCTGAGTGGCGGCGCCGCCGGCCGAGTGACCCGCAACGGCGATCCGACTCAGGTCGACCCGGTCGTGCAGCGCCGACCGACGATCGTCGTCGGCCCTGGCCACCGCGGATGCCGCGATCAGGGGCAGATAGGCGAAGGAGTTCACGAAGTCGTAAGGGATCGCGACCACATATCCGTTGCTGGCCAACATCTTCGCGGTGAGGTCGTAGTTGCCGGGTTCAGACAGGATGCCCCCGGTCCACAGCACCACCGGGAGCCGACGATCGGGTGGGGTGTTGGTCGGGTAGTACAACGCCACACCGATCGGACTTGCCAATCCGTTCGGGAATGTCTGCGAGCACTTCAGATCCGAGTGATTGTTCCCGAACGCGTGCACCAAGCCGTTCGAGATCACACCGTACAACGACGTGCATGCACCCGCGTCGAGAGTCTGCGCGGTGCGGTACGGGCCGGTCAGCGGGCGTTGCGTCGCGGTGTTTGTCGTCGAGGGTGCGGCAGACGCGACGGGGTGGGCGAAAGCCGTGACCGCGACCGCGAGTGAGACCACGGCAACGCAGAGCCGGATGGCGAGAACAGACATGAGAATGATTTCCTTCGCGTGAGGATCACAGAGGCAGGACGGGTGCGCCGATCTGGGCGCTCGACCTTCGTTCCAATGTACGAAGGGCTTTCGAGAACGTCTCGATCTGCCCGGCCATCAGGTGTTTGTCGAGCTTGTCGATCGCCCCGTTGGCGGGCGCGGCAGTCAGATACGTCTGCGACGGAATCAGCGACATCGTGGCGATACCGCTCTTGTAGAACGGTGCGCCTTCACCGAAATACAAGGCGGGCAGCGGATCACACGTGACGGTCCGCTCATTCGCGGTCCCGTGGGCGCTGGCCAGATAGATCGACCGCATCGCGGGTGTGGTGGTGTAGCACCAGCCGACTTCGGGCCGCCCGGTCGGGCCGTAGTGACGGTGCTGCGGGTCGTCGAGCCATTCGCGACACCCCAGGTGTTCCAGGGTCAGTGCCGCAACAGCTTTCCGATGTGCGCCCTGCCCGTCCCACCATTCGGGGTGCATGCGCATCCATCGGCTCGACGCCTGCATCGTGCCGACCCCGCTGCCGACCTCGGTTTCGAATTGCGGCAACTGGAAGTGCCCGGTGACGAACACGAACACCAGGGTTCGTCGGCGTCGGTGGGCCGGTACCTGAGCGAACTGTCGGGCCAGAGAGATCAGCCCGATGCCGCCGTTCTCCTCGGCGACGTTGGGTCCATCGGTGTGGGTGTTGACGATGACGGTCTCGGTCGGGTCGGTGCCGGGCAGGACGGCGAACAGGGTATCCGTGGCCGCGCCGAGCGCACGACGCGCGTGCATCACCAGCCGCGCCGACGCACCGCGGCGTGCCGACGCTCTGACCCGTTCCGCCTCTCGGGGACCCACCCACACCGCGGGACATCCCTGATAGCCGGTGGTGAACGGTGCATACTGGTCGTCGGCCAACGCCTCACTGATGCCGGTGCGGATGCAGATCACGCCGCGCACACCCGCTCGCACAGCATTTTCCAGCGTCGGGGCGCCGACCGTGTCCGACACGCTCGGCAGGTAGGCGATCGGATCCGGCGGCGCCGCGTCGACCGGGTACTGCCCGGAAGGCCGGTAGCCCACGGTGATCGGCAGCGGCATCACCGGCACCTCGACCACGGCGATCTTGCCTCGGGCCGGCTCCCACGCGCCGATCTGGCCGAGCACACCCAGGTATTGCAGCGGCGCGGTGATGCCGTCCGGCCCGGTGACCCCCGAGTACGGGAAGTAGAAGGCGACCGGTACGGGTATGCCGTCGATCGCGAGTTCCCAGCGCAGCGGGTCCCATCGGTGGAAGGTCAGCCGGTCGCGGTGCACATCGAGGCCGATGCGGTCGAGGTCTGCTTCGAGCGAGTCGATGAATCGGCGATGGGCGGGATTGCCGGTGAGCCGAGGTCCGTGATCGGCGAGTTCCAGATTGCGATCCCAGAGCTCGTCGGTGCTCAGTCCGCGGGGAAATCCACCCGGTGCGGCTTCTGCGGCGCCCTGCCGTGCGGCGAGCATCGCGCCGGCGACGCCGACTCCTGCCGCCTGCAACAACCGGCGACGGCTCAGCGCATGACCTCTCAACCCAGACGAATCGGGTTCCCCAACCATTTCATCTCCCCTGACGACGACGGCCCGTGAACGTGATGTGGCTCACGGCGGTGGCATGAATGTAGCCCCGTTCGTGAAAGAAAAACAAGAGCGTACTTTTATCGGGTGGCGGCGGACAGTTCTATCCCGCTGCTGCTCGAGTGACTGTCTGCGCAGGTCAGGCGGCCAGACCGTCATCGTGATAGCTTCACGTGGTCATCGACGTCCCGTACCGCTAGAGGAAGACCCCGATCATGGCGACCAGTGGCGGCGAGCCGGGAGGTGCGCCTGCGGATCCCCGCGGCATCGTCGTCGCCATCGTGCCGGGGGTGTTCTTCACTCCCCCTGCGCCGCTCCCCCGAGGTCGGCACAGCATCCCTCGCGTCCAGATCGATGCCGCCCAGCAGGAACGGCTCCTCATCGCGCTCACCGAACTCGTCGCAGCCCGGGGCTATGCCGCGGTCAGCGTCGCCGACATCGTCGAGCGAGCGCAGGTGTCGCGGGCCGCGTTCTACCGGGTGTTCGCCGACAAGCAGGCGTGCGCGCTGTCCGCCTACGACAGATTCATCGAGGTGTTGCTCACCGGCGTCGCGGCACGCCTGAATCCCGAGCAGAGTCTGGCCGACTTCGTGGACGCATGTCTGCGCGGCTATCTGGAACCGATGCAACGCGATCCCGTGGTGGGCCGCGCTTTTCAGGTCGAGATCGACGCGATGGGTGCGCCCGCACGGCAGCGGCGGCGGCACTCGCTGCAGCTGTTCGCCGACACGCTGGCCAACCATCACCGCCACATCGTCGACACCCGGCACGAGAGCGACATCCTTCCCCCATCGGCGTATCTCGGCGTCGTCTACGCGGTTCGCCAGATCACGTCCGACGCGCTCGAGACCTCCGACCCGGTCGATCTGCTCGCCTCGATCCCCGAACTCTCCCGCTGGTTGCTCCGGCTGCTCGACCCGGCTGCGTCGTAAGCACTCACGGTCGACGGCGAGAAGCGGGCCGGGGTGACCGGATATCCAATCGACCGACGCGTCTGACCTGGTGGCGGCTCGGGTTACTCCCGGGTTACTCCTTCGAGGTGCTGTCCCCCCGTGGCCGGACGGGTTCCGGGTCGAGCGACCACCCCGCTGCCGCAACCCGCATTTCAGCTCGCCCTGGTCGGCGACGTGCGCCGCATGAACAAGACCCTGCTCGCCGAGGCCCCAAGATCGCCGACCACCTTTTCGGTGCCAACCGTGTCTCACTCCTCAAGGCCGCGACAATCTGGCGAGCGCGGATCGCACTGCTTCTACTGTGGCCCGCACGATTGACCGCCACCTGACACGTCGAGCACGTGCTGCCGTGGTCAAGGATCGGCATCGACGGCCTGACCAGGCAGACGTCGGCCTGCCTAACCTGCAACTCCAACAAGTCCGACCTACTCCCCTTCCCACCCATATCGACTGCGCGCTCGATCACGCCCGGGCGCAGCTCGATGCGCCCTGCCGCGGACATCATCTACCCCGGCCAGTCCGATCGGGTGGTGTCCCCCGCGCACGGGCTCTCCGTGATGCAAAACCACGGTTCCCCCGGGAGACCGATTCAGTCCTCGAGCGAGTCCGCAGCGATCAACGGATCGTGCGCACGACCCCCGATGAAGACCACGGTTCCAACCGCCGCCGCCAGTGCACAGATTCCGACCACCAGATAACCGATTGAGTATCCACTGCCCAGAGCTTCGAACGCAGTGTGCTGCAGCGGATTGAATGGCACTGTGCTGCCATCCGGCAGCTGTATCTGCGACGGCACCGCATTGGCTCCGAGTGGACCGGAGTTGACCGCATCGATTGCGGCATGCACCGACGCCTGCTGATCAGGCGGAGCGGAGGCCGCGGAGTTGTTGAATGCGTCCAACGATTGGCTCAACGCCGGGTCCGAGCTGACCTCGGTGGAGATTTGGTTGGCTGCATGTCCGAGAGCCACTGCACCGATCACCGCGGGGCCGAGAGTGAAGCCGAAGTCCCGCAACAGGCTTGCCCAGCCGGCCGCCATTCCCGCGAGGTGGTTCGGCACGGTGTTGATGACGACGGCAGTGACCGCGGTGAGCGCGAACGCCATGCCGGCACCGGAGACCGCCAGCGGCGGCAGGAGCACCGCAATCGATTCATGACTGATCGGTATCTGCCACATCCAGAACGCACCTGCGGCGATGAGGAACAGACCACCACCGAGGACCCACTTCGGGTTGTATCGGACGATCAGCCGAGATGCGATGGGCACCTGGATGAGCGCGGAAACACCGTTGAACACAACGAATGCCACCGATGCCGCCAGGGGAGTGAAACCTTGGATCGCAGTCAGCCGGATACTGGTGATGTAGCCGGTCGCGAGGTAGGTAAACATGCCGATCACCGTGACGATGGCGGCGGTGCTGAAGTTCCGGTTGGCGAACAGATCGAGGTCCAGCAGCGGCGACGCTTGGCGCCGCTCGACGAGGATGAACGCTGCAGTGAAGACGACACAGACCACAAACCCGCCGATGACTTCCCGACTGCCCCATCCGCTCGAGGGCGCCTGGATGACGGCGAACAAAAATCCGAGCACCGCGAACGCGATGGTGATCTGTCCGGGCCAGTCGAACGAGCGGCCTTCCGGCGACGACGATTCCTGCGCGATCCGAGCGGCAAGTGCGCCCACTGCGGCCGCCAGGATCGCCACGACGACGAAGGCCCACTTCCATCCGGCGTAAGGATTGGAGCCGAAGTGCAACTGTGCGACCAGACCGCAGATGACCGGCGAGACCACGCTACCCATCGACAACGAGGCCGCCCACGTCGACAATCCTCGTGCTCGTGACCGTGCGGTGTGGGTTCCGGCGGCCACCATCGACAGCGTGGTCGGAATGACCGCTGCAGCACCGACTCCCGCCACGAACTGTCCGGTCCACATAACGGCGAGACGCAGCGTCTGGCTCGTCTCCGGCCCCGGGGTGAGGACGCAGATCGTGAACCCCACCGCCAGGATTCCGCAACCCGCCACCAGGAGACGCCGACGACCGAACATGTCACCGAGCAGGCCGAAGCTCAACTCCAGGATGGTCACCGGGATCAGGAATGCGTCCGTGATCCAGGTCAGTTGCGCAGCGGTGGTGCCGAAATCCTGTTGGAAGAGTCCGTTCAGACCAGCCGGGACGGTGAGCCCGAACTGCGCGACGAATATGCAGAGTGCGGCCGCCACAAGGGTGCCGCGGGTGAGGGGAACTGGTTGGTGGTGAGTGCTTGGCGACAGAGCCGACCTGGCGCTACCTACCCCATTGGCGATGTCGGACATGATGATTCCTTCGGAATTGGACAATGAACCGAACTCGGGCATGCCGCCCACAAACGAGCCACCACCTGATGCGGTGACAACATACGAGACGTGATCGGGCGCGCGATGGGCACAGAGGCGATCGTGCGGTACGACTCAGGGGTTTGGTGACGCCGTCAGCGTCGATCGGGCTATTCGGCCGAGACCCTTGGTCCGCGAACCTCGACGACCAGGTTGTTCACCAGCGCGCAGCAGTCGGCGACCGAGCCGGCGGTGGCGAACACCGTGTGGTCAGGCCGAGCGATGACGAAGGTCTGCCCGAGGTCGGCCAGCCAGGCGGACAACACACCGTCCGTCTCGATGAGCGACCGCAGCTGCGACGGCGAATCTGTTCCCGACGCAAGCCGCGTGACGTTACCTCTCAGTGGTGCAATGGATTCCCTGAGCAGATCGACCTCATCGGATTCGAGATCGGATGTGCAGACGATCCGGAAGCCGCTCCCGGTGAGATCGTCGAGAAGCACGACGGTTCCGTCGGAGGTCGTGATGTGCGGCTGCGGAAGGATCTGTCCCGCGCCGGGAGTCCGGCCTGCGACGAGTCCGTCGTCGATCGGGGGTAGGAACGTGGATCGGTACGTGACGGGCACTTCACCGGCCGGACCGCGCAGCCCACGGTCGCGTTCACGCGCCTTCGCGTGGTCGCGCTCGCAGATGACACGTCCGAGATCGATGGCGTGGCCGGTTGTTTCGACGACGTGTGGGCGTCGTTCGCGTTGGTAGCTGTCCAGCAGGGATGCGGCGATCGTCGTTGAATCGAGCGCATACCGCAGTTTCCAGGCCAGGTTCTGGGCGTCGCGTATTCCTTGGGCCATACCCTGCGCCATGAACGGTGGCGTCATGTGCGCCGCATCGCCCGCGAGCAGAATGCGGCCGTCTCGCCAGCGATCGGCGACCAGACCATGGAAGGTGTATGCGGCAGATCGCCACAATGTCGCTTCGCCCGGCTGAATCCATCGATCGACGAACGGCCACGCATCGTCGTCGGCAACGCTGCCCCCGGCCAGTTCGCCGGGTTCGAGCATGATCTCCCAACGCCGGTGACGGCCGGCGAGGACGACATAAGTCGATGGTCGATCCGGTTCGCAATACTGCACTTGCGTGGCCGGCAGACGATCCAGCGCCTCGTCACCGACGATGGCGTCGACAACCAGGAAGTTCTCGTGGAAGCCCAAGTCGGTCATCGTGATTCCGAGGCGACGGCGGATCGGACTGGCACCCCCGTCGCACGCGACGAGGTAGCGCCCCGTGACGTGTTCGACGGTCGCGGACTCGGCCCGCCGCACGTCGACCCAGGCATGGTCGTCGTCCTGGCCGACATCGGTGATCGTGCTCTCCAACGATACGGTGACCGATGGCAGATCGCCCACGCGTTCCCGCAGGAGGGTCTCGAATGCCGGCTGGTCGAACGCGAACATCGGGGCCCATCCGAGTCGGTGCGGTGGGGGTGGTGAATCGAATCGCTTGATCACACCACCGTCGACACCCCGGTATTCGCTTGCGCGGTAAGGCACGACGTGGGGCTGCAGCGCGCCGGCGATCGTCAACTCCTGGGCGACCCGCATGACCTCGTGATCCATACCCGCCGCGCGAGGCAGCGGATAGAGCCCGGGAAGCTGATCGAAGACGGCGGTACGGATGCCGTGCTGGCCGAGCAGTCCTGCCAGAGTGGCGCCGGTCGGTCCCATCCCCACGATGAGAACGTCGACGTCGTAATCTCCCGCGGTGCTCATCGGTCGCCGAACTGTTGACGCTGCCAGTCCTCGACTGTCATGAATGTGGGGTCCGCTCGGCATACCTGTTCTGTTCTGGCCCAGATGTTTTCGTCGGACTCGCTGAGGTCGAGCGGATCACCATGCGGCTGCTCCACATACCAGGGGGTGTCGAGATACACCTCGACGGTGTTGTCCTCGATATCGAGAAAGTAGATGGACAACGCGTTTCCGTGATTGAGCCCCCGCAGCTTGGTGGCCTGTGCGGCCTCCGCCCGCGACCAGGCTTCGCGGAGTTCGTCGATCGTGGCCACCTTGAACGACAACTGCATGACCGTGCTCGGCGCATCTTCGCCACGTCCCGATGCGAGGGCGAGCTGGTGATGCTGGGCCGGATTGCCGGACAGGAATGCGATGGTGAAGGGCATGGTCTTGCCCTCGCCCCGGTCGGTTTGCACCATGTTGAAGACCGACGTATAGAAATCGACCATGGCGTCGAGGTCGCGACAGAAGACACCAAAATGGGAAAGCGTGGGCCGAAAAGTCGTCTCTGTTGTGGATGTCATGGGAGTCTCCTCGTTGAGGGCATGGCGGTGAATCAGCGTTGGCCGTCGTGGACGGTGACGTCGGCAATACTCAGTCCGCCCAAGCGGGAATGAATGCGGCCGCCGTCGGACATTGCCAAGGCGAACAGGATCTCGTTCGGGCGAGGTGCATCCTGGATACCCACCTCGACCACGTTGTAGTGACTGCGCACATAGGCTGCGTGGACGTAGTGCACCGGCATCATCAGGCGATATCCGGTGGCCGCAACCGCTTTGGCCGATGGGACGATTGCCTTGGGCTCCCCGAGGCTTTCCCGCATCGCCCAGCCACCCGCCTCATGCCACACGGCACCGTGTTCGAGCTCTCCGTTGACCCCGACAATGCTCGCCTTGCCGTACGCTTCGACGTGCTCGACGCCGCCCAGCGCCTCGATCAGGTCGGCAGCCAACGACGCACCGAGCGGCCGTAGTGCGCTCATGAACTCGGAGAGATCCTCCTCATAGCGGCCGGCGAACGGGTTGGCGACCACCGCGGACGCGGTGGCGATCCGAACCGGCTGGTCGGGTGTGGGGCCGAACTCGTGAAACACGGTCTCCACCACCAGTTGCCGTTTGCGGACCCGCACCAACCCGTCGATGCTTGCGACGGTCACTTCTGGGCTTCGATCGGGTTGCGGAGGGTACCGATGGCCTCGATCTCGACCTCAACGACGTCGCCCGGCTTCATATAACGGGGAGGCTTCCGGGAGAAGCCGACTCCCGACGGTGTGCCGGTGATGATGACATCGCCCGGCGTCAGGGTGAAGATGGTCGATGCGTAGTTGATGAGCTGCGGAATGTCGAAGATCATCTGCCCGGTGTTGCCGGACTGCACCACTTCGTCGTTGAGACGGGTCTCGAGTTTCAGCTCCTGCCCGGGGGTGATCTCGTCGGCGGTCACCATCCACGGGCCGAAACCGCCGGTGGACTCGAAGTTCTTGCCCGCGGCGATCTGTTTGGCGTGGAACTGGAACTCGCGGACCGAGCCGTCGTTGTAGCAGCTGTACCCGGCGACATGCTCCCAGGCGTCCTCGACGGAAATGTCACGCCCACCGCGGCCGATGATCACCGCGAGCTCGCCCTCCCAGTCGAGCGTCTCCGAGGCGTCGGGGCGAACGATCGCGCCCTCGTGCGCCACCTGTGAGCGCCACACCCGCAGGAAGATCGGCGGGTAGTCCGACAGGTCTCGTTTGAGCCCGGCGGCGAGCGCCTCCTGGTGATGGTCCATGTAGTTCCGGACCGAGGCCACGATCTTCTCCGGCCGCGGGATGACCGGCAGGTAGGTGACCTCGCCCAGTGGAATCGGTGTCCCCTGCGCGACGAGCTCCTCGCGGCGGGCGTAGTCCTCACCCGCGATGAAGTCGGCCAGAGTGTCGACACCGGCGGCGCTCGCCAGGTCGACGACGGTGTCGTCGACCACCGCGCCGAAGGATTCGCGACCGGAATGCAGGAAGGACATGAGTTTCATTTGACACCTCAGCGGATTCGGGGGTTGCACCGTGTGCTCGTGTGAGCTCGAACACTGTGTTCCCAAGCTACGACACTTTCATGCACAAAACAATAGAACCTGCATTTTTTCTTGCGCGCCTGCGAGGTCTGTGATTCGCTCCAGATGGCGCCACGATCGACGGCGTCTCCGGCGATGCCGGGGCCCTCGAGACGCTCTCGAACATCCCGGCGCCGGCCCGCCTACCGCCTCAGGAGTGACCAATGTTCGGTGCAAATCATGTTGATGGCCAATGGGTCGACGGAGCGTCGACATCCGGTGATATAAATCCCTCCGACCTCGGAGACGTTGTCGGCGAGTTCGCCCGTGCCGACAAGGCCCAGGCCGAGAGCGCGATCGCCGCAGCAACCGCGGCGCAACCCCGCTGGGCGGCATCACCTGGCGCTGCGCGCGCCGAGATCCTCGATCGGGCGGCCGACGAGCTCCTCGCGCGGGCCGACGAACTCGGCGATCTGCTGTCGCGCGAGGAGGGCAAGACGCTGGCCGAAGGCATGGCCGAAGTGCGCCGGGCCGGACAGATCTTCAAGTTCCACGCGGGAGAGGCTGTCCGGAATCCAGGTGAGTTCCTCGGTTCCGTACGCCGCGACGTCGACGTCATCGTGGCGCGCGAACCGGTCGGCGTGGTCACCGTCATCACGCCGTGGAACTTCCCGATCGCCATCCCCGCGTGGAAGATCGCACCCGCATTGGCGCACGGCAACGCAGTCGTCTTCAAACCTGCCGACCTCGTCCCCGCCTCGGCATGGCACCTGGTGGACATCCTGGTTCGGGCAGGACTCCCAGCCGGCGTGTTGAACCTCGTGATGGGCTCCGGACGCGAGATCGGTGACACCCTCACCGGCGACGCATCTGTAAATGCGGTGTCATTCACGGGTTCCACCACCACCGGACATCGTGTCCGTGAGTCTGCGCAATCGCACGACGCCCGAGTGCAATTGGAGATGGGTGGAAAGAATCCGCTGATCATTCTCGACGACGCTGATCTCGATGCGGCGGTGGCCGGTGCGATCGAGGGGTCGTTCGGCTCGACCGGACAGCGATGCACCGCGTCCTCCCGCCTCATCGTCGCCGGTAGGGTTCATGACGAGTTCGTCGAGAAGTTGGCCGCCGCTCGTGGCCGGCTCGTCGTCGGCGATGCCCGACACGAGGGAACGACGATGGGCCCGGTTGTCGACGCGGATCAACTCGAGCAGGACCGGCGATACATCGAGGTGGCCCGATCGGAGGGCGCCGACGTTATCGGCGGTGAGCTACTCGACCGTGCCACTCCAGGCCACTACCTCTCGCCGGCCCTGTTGGTCGGCACACGCAACGACGACACCGTCAACCGAGAGGAGGTGTTCGGGCCCGTCGCAGCGGTTGTGCGGGTCGCCGATCTCGACGAGGCCATCAGTATCGCGAATGACACCGAATTCGGTTTGACAGCAGGGATTTACACCACGTCGTTGGCCGCTTCTACCCGGTTCCGGAAGCAATCCACGGCAGGCATGGTGATGGTCAACCTGCCGACCGCCGGGGTGGACTACCACGTGCCGTTCGGCGGGCGCCGAGGGTCGTCGTACGGGCCGCGTGAGCAGGGCCGGGACGCGCGCGACTTCTACACCAGCACCAAGACGTGCTACGTCCTCGGCGACCAGAGGTCATAAAACATCGCTGTCGCCCGCGCAAGATTGCGGGGGCGACAGCTTCTCGCAGGTTCTCAGATGTTCAGCGCCGGCAGGATGAGCGAGATGTCGTGCTGTGTCCGTGTGATGTGTCGGGTGAGCAGTGCGACGGCGTCGTCCTTCTTCCGCGCCACGGTCGCGTTGAGGATGGCCTCGTGCTCACCGGATTTCGACCGTGTCTGCGTCCGGTGCGCGGCGGAGAACCGCCGGTACCGCTCGGCCTGATCGAACAGGTTGGAGCACGACTGCAACAGCCGCGGTGAGGTCGTCGCCGACAGCAGGGTCATGTGGAAGTTCTTGTGGAGCATCGACCATTCGCTGTTGAGCACCAACGGCCCCTCGGGCAACCGGTCCTCCACCTTCTGCAGTCGGTAGAAGGACGCGATCGCCTGGGCTTCCCATTCGTCGCCACCGCGCTCGATGGACTCCTCGAGCGCCTGCATGTCGAGAATCAACCGGAGGCGCGTGATGTCGTTGAAGTCATCGACAGACATCTCCGCGACCCGGAACCCCCGCCGCTCGTCGGCGACGACCAAACCTTCATACGTCAATCGGTTGAGCGCTTCGCGCAGCGGACTGCTTGAGCAGCCATACTGCTCGCGGAGATGATCAACCTTCAGCTTGTCGCCCGCCTTGTGGACGTTCGACAGCAGATCCTGACGTAGCCGGGCGACCGTCTGCGCGACGAGGGGCGGAGGTAAGGTCGCGGTGCTCATTCGGCAATTCTATGCACAAAGGTGCCGCTGTGCACTGGTAACGAGGCGACCATGCCTCGGCCGGTCACCACGTCACTGAGACGCGGACAACGGGGACACAATGTAATTACTGAAACCCCCGTTGCGATCGGCGATCCCGTTGATGGCGTCGTTCACTTCCTGCAGCGGGAACACGTGATGCTCCAGCGGCGATAGATCGAGTGTTCCGGCCGCGACCATGTCCGCCATCTCCTGGCACTCGCGGGCCGTCGACCACGCCGAACCGAGGAGGCTGAGCTGCTGATCCATCAGGTGATGGATGTCGATGGCCAAGTCGCCCATCATCGCACCGATGTCGACGCACACTCCGCCCCGCCGGAGGGATCGCATCCCCTCGCGGAAGGTCTCGTGTTCCGCGCCCGGACCGAGCGCATCGACGTAGATGTCGACTCCCCGACCGTTGGTCTGCTCCTTGATCCACGTGTCGACGGGGCCGTCGAGCAGGGAGTGCGTGTGGATCCTCCCGGGCACCAGGTCGGCGACGGTCTTGAGCAGTTCGCGGTTCCGCGCGGTCCCATAGAGGGTGGTCAGACCCATCGCCGGCGCCAGCAGCGCGGCGGACAGGCCGAGCGTGCCACTGATCCCGTTGACGAGAATCGACCTGCCCGGACGTGCGCCTGCCTTCTTCAGCGCCGAGTACATGGTGCCCAGGTAGCCGAAGCGCGCGGCGGTGTTGAAGTCGAGGTTGTCCGGCAGCCGCACCAGCGCATAGGCGGGCGCAAGCATGTGCTCGGCGAGGCCACCGGGATAGCGGTCGAGCAGATCGATCGAGGTCGGTGTGAATCCGAAGTACCCGGCGAAGGCATAGCTCGAGCAGTTGATCAGATCGCCGTCGCGGCATGCCTCGCAAGCCAGGCAATAGCGGCCCGGGTTGACGTAGACGCGGTCGCCGACCTCCCATCCGATGACGCCCTCACCGACCTCTTCGACCACTCCGGCCGGATCGAGACCAAATGTTGCCGGCAGCGTCGGGAGCGGGTCCTCGGGAAACCAGGTGGTCCAGTTCTGCAGGATGTTGCTGAGATTCGGGACGATGTTGACGGCGTGTACGCGGACGCGCACTTCGCCGAGGCCCGGCACTGGTCGAGGCACCTGTTCGAGTCGCATCTTCTCAGCGACGTTGTGCATACGTGCGGCCAGCATGGTGTCGGTCATTCCTGGGAACCTTTCGTGAACGAGTCGGACTCAGCCGGCCCGGCCGATGAGGACGACGAAAATGGTTGCGGGCTCGTCTCCGGGTACGCGCCATGCGTGGCGCGTACCGTTCTGGACGACGATGTCGCCTGGATGGAGTTCGGCGCTCTCGTTGTGGTCGAGTTCGAGAACGACTGTGCCACTGAGGACTACGGCGTAGTCGATGGTCGGGGTGGTGTGCATGCCCGGGGCATCGGGCTCGAGGAGGTCGGCAAGTCCCGGGGTGTTGGCGAGATTCTCTGCGACCGCAGCCGCCGGGTCGAAATCAGCCGCACCGAACACGCTGTCGGGCGGGAAGGTCACCGTCAGCGCGATGGTCTCGCCGGGGCCGGGAACGAAGTTCGACGGCGGAGCGGCCGCTTCCATGCCGCGTGCCGTCGGCGGTGCGGCCGTGGTCCACACCACGGAGCTCTCGAAACCGGGTGTGTGCTTGTAGACGGTGGCCGCGGTGGGCCCGTCCTCTTTGATGACCGACGATCCCGCGCTGTCCGCGCCCGTCACGACTCGACGAACCATAATGTGTGCTCTCCTTCAACTCGGCCGCTGTAGTGGCCTCCATCACATCGCACAGTTTATGCATAACTTTGGCCTTTTGCATAGAGTCGCGTTTCGGACGATCCGCGGACCAGCCGGTTCACGCGCCGAGTTCTCCAATTTTCGAGACCACGTCCGAGATGAGCGCGGCATGTGGGTCACCTACGGCTGGAAGTGCTTCCTTTGTAATCTGCGTTGAAACCTCGGCGATGATCGCGACGTAACTGCCCCAAGCGGTTTCCTGCCGACCCCTGACGCGGCAAGATGAATACAGATCCATCGCCTCAGTCATGTCAAAGGACACGCCATGAACATCGCAGTTCTCGGCACCGGCATGGTCGGCCGTGCGATCGCGGGTCGACTCGCGGAGTTGGGCCACTCCGTCGCCATCGGCACCCGAGACCCGTCGGCCACGCTCGCCCGCACCGAGCCCGACCGCATGGAGAATCCGCCGTTCGTGGCCTGGCACACTGACCATCCGTCGGTGACCCTGGTGCCATTCGCCGACGCGGCCGCCGGCGCGGAGCTGGTGGTGTTCGCCGGTAATGGTGCCGCCGCGCTCGACATGCTGGGTGAGGCCGGTGCCGACAACCTCGCCGGCAAGGTCCTGCTCGACATCTCCAACCCTCTCGATCCTTCTTCCGGCTTCCCACCCACGTTGTTCGTCGACAACACCGATTCGCTGGGCGAACAGATCCAGCGCGCGTTCCCCGACGCCAGGGTGGTCAAGGGCCTCAACACCCTCAGTGCGCCGGTGATGGTCAACCCGTCGGCCCTGGGCGCCAGCACCACCGTCTTCGTCTCCGGCAATGACTCGGCGGCCAAGGCGATCGTGGTCGGGCTGATCGAGTCGCTCGGCCACGACGATGTGCTCGATCTCGGCGGCATCGAGACCGCCCGCGGCCCCGAGATGTATCTACCGCTGTGGCTGCGCGCTATGGGCGCGCTCGGCACGCCGATGTTCAACCTCAAGCTCGTGCGTTAAGCCGTCTCAGGGTGGTACATGCGGCGATCACACCGGTGACTCGGTGGGCACTCCCTTGGGACCGCGCCGCATGAATCAGGCCCGCTCGCTTCGCTCCCGGCGCCGTAAGAATCAGGCCCGCTCGCTCCGCTCCCGGCGCTGTAAGAATCAGGCCCGCTCGCTCCGCTCCCGGCGCCGCGGGATGAAGTGCATGATCGCCACGATGATCGCACCGATCACCAATCCCACGAGCGCCGAGACGACCGTCCCCGCGGTCCAGGACAGCACGCCGCCGAACCCGTGGGACAACTCGTCGAACCAATGCTCGAGGTCGTGCAGACGGTCGGCGGGCCAATGGAATCCGGCCTCACCGACGTTGACGATCAGAATGTGGCCGCCGACCCACAGCATGGCGGCGATGCCGACCACGGTAAGAGTGGACATGACCTTCGGCATAGCCGTGACCAGGCCGCGTCCGATTCGCTGACTCGCCGACGACTTGCGTTGCGCCAGCGACAATCCCACATCGTCCATCTTGACGATCACCGCGACCACACCATAGACGAGCGCGGTGATGAGGAAGGCCACCACGATGAGTACCAGCAATCGGGTGAGGAACGGCTCGGATTCGACCGACGACAGGGAGATCACCATGATCTCCGCCGACAGGATGAGGTCGGTGCGGATCGCGCCGTTGACCATCGACTTCTCGAACTCCGGACCCTTGGCCGCCACGGGCACCTCGTCGGCGTGCCCGTGTGCATGTCCTCCGCCAAAGGCCTCGTACACCTTCTCGGCGCCTTCGTAGCACAGGAACAGTCCGCCGGCGATCAGCAGATACGGCAGCGCGCGTGGGAGGAACTGACTGAGGATCATCGCGACCGGCAGGATGATCAGCAGCTTGTTGCGAATCGACCCGATGGCGATCTTGCGGACGATCGGCAGTTCACGGTCGGGGGTGAACCCATGGACATACCGCGGCGTCACGGCGGTGTCGTCGACGACGACGCCGGCCGCCTTGACACTGGCCTTACCGGCTGCCGCACCGATGTCGTCGACCGACGCCGCGGCCACCTTGGTCAGGGTCACGATGTCGTCGAGCAGAGCGACGAGGCCACCAGCCACAACAACCTCCAGGAAGCGAAGCACGAGTCATCGACAAGTATGCCCACACTGCTGGTGGACCGGCCGACCTCAGAGACTCTCGGGGTGGATAGCGATGGCGGTGCGCTGCGGCCGCCATCGCCATCGCGATCAGTGACGAGTGTCAGAAGGGCCGCGGACAGCGACCGGAACAACCGTTTCGACGTGGCCGTCGTGGTCGGCGCCCGGCATCCGGAAACCCCTGACAATCATGTAGATGCCGACGGACAACTCCCACACCGCGATGGGCACGGCCGCGAGCATTCCGACGCTCGACACCTGATCCCAGACGCCGAAGAGAGAACCCGTCGCGAACATGAGCAGCAGCGGGGCGCCGATCAGGCCGAGCGTTGGAATCCAGCGCGGCACCAAGCGGAACTGGTACACGATGGTGGCGAAGCACAGCGCGTTGATGGCGGGCATGATCCCCGGACCGAGCAGGAAGGTCCACTCCTTGACGGCGACAAAGGCTCTGGCGGTCGTGGTGAGCGCCGTGGCGTCGCCTCCCGCGAGCTCCTGTCGCATGGTGTAGACGGTGAGGACGGCGAGGACGCCGGTGAAGATCATCGCCGCCTCGAGGGTGCGACTGGCGACGAACCCGATGGCCCGACCGGGGCCGTAGCGGCGGAGCACCGGATAGAGGGCCACGGCGGAGCCGATGCACGAGAGGGCGGTGAGGATCTCGATGAGCGCACCCCACCGCACGCCCTGGTCGCTGCCGGCGCCGAGCACGAAGTTCGGGTCGTTGACGACGCCGTCGTAAAGCGCGAGTGCGGGGATGGAGAACACGAAGGTGGCGATGTAGAACAGGCCGGCGGCGAACGTGGCTTTGCGCGCCGGCTCCATCGACGCCCACGGCGTCGCGGTCAGGGAGATGGTCATGGTTCATTCCTTTCGTAAACGGTGTCGGTCGGTGTGAGCGAGATCAGCGGGATGCCGAGGTCACGCAGCTTCTGCAACAAGCCGTGCAGAGCAGCCTGGTCGGCGACGTCACCCCGCAGGCAGGTGCTGCCGTCGGGTGCGCGGGTGATGCTCAGCTCGTCGAACCACGCTTCCCAGTGGCTGTCGAGGTGTCCGGCGACTCTGATCTCGTACTGCACGGATCGAACATAGAAACCGATGTGGTGAGTAGTCCTCACCACACCTGATGAATTCGGGTGGTGAATCTCGACGGTCGGCGGCTACAGGCCGAGTTCGTCGGCGCGGCGCACCGCGGCACGCCGGTTGGTCACACCGAGCTTGCTGAAGATGTTCTTGGTGTGGGTGCGGACGGTGTTGAGCGAGACCACCAGTTCGGCAGCGATCTCGGGTCCGGTGAGCTCACTACGCAACAGACGCAGCACGTCGCGTTCCCGACTCGTCAGCGGGTCCACCAGGGCGTGCCGCGTCGGCGTGGCCTGGGCATCGCCGGCGGCGAGGATGGCAACCGCCTGGTCGGGGGCTCGGCCGTGGCGTGCGGCGTTGTGCAGCAGCGTGTTCGCGGCCGGCCCGGCATCGAGGAAGACCCGCACGAACCGCTCCGGTGCCGCCCGGATGAGTGCCTTGTCGAATGCCTCCGATGCGCGCGGATCGTCGGTGGCCCGACGGGCCAACGCCAGCAGCACCAGCGCTTCGACGAGGCTGCCGATCCGGCCGCCCAGCTCGGCGGCGCCCCGGAGGCGTTCGATCAATCGGGTGGCCTCCACGGCTCGGTTCGAGGCGAGCAGGATGCGGACGAGGGTGAGGTGCTCGTACTCGCGGAGGTAGTCGGGATCGTCGTCGGCGGACAGGCCCGAGTCGACGTCCCACCGTCGGGCCGCGTCGAGATCACCGGCGGCCAGCTGCACCCGCGCGATGGTGGCGGACACCGACCGGACCTTGGGCGAGTAGTCGGTGTCGTAGTGACGCTCGGCGTCGCGCAGCAACGCGAGCGCGTCGTCGTACTGTCCGGCGGCAGCGCGGAGTCGGGCATCGACGACGCGCCACCGATACGCATGCTGACCGAGCGCCAGGCCGTCACCGAGCGCGAGGCTCGCTTGTAGGCGCCCGGTCGCCTCGTCGAGTTCATTGCGTTCTAGGTGAATTTCGGCGAGACCGATGTGCATGTCGGCGGCGCCGCGCAAAGGTCCTTGTGCGGCAACAAGATCCAGGGCGGTGTTCAGAGTGCGTTCGGCGGCACGGAGGTGGCCTTGCGCGACCTGGATGTCGGCGAGACCGAGCGAGCAGCCGAGGATGTCGGCAAAGTGTTCGGCGTCGTGAAACGCCGCGATCGCGGCCGTGTACTGGTGGGCGGCCGTGTCGAGATCACCGCGCGCCCATGCGGCGAGGCCGATGAGGGCGGCGGCGGCACCCTGGCCGAGGTGGTCGTCGGGAGCGCTGAGGTCGGCGGCGCGGTGGCCGTGGGTGATCGTGGCGGACAGGTCACCGCGCAGTAACGCGAGGGCGGCCCGGTACATGGCGGCCTGCGCGGGCAATCGACGGAACTCGTCGGCGTCGTGCACGATCATCCCGTCGCTGCGTTCCGGGTCCAGCCAGGCCTCGATGCGGTCGAGGGCGGACTCGACGCCCACGACGTCACCGGTCACCATGTGCGCACCCACCCAGCCGAGTTCGAGAACGGGCCGGTCGCCGAGGAGCTCCGGGGGCAGCGCGTCGAGCCAGTCCCGCAGGGTGACGTCCTGGCGGGCCCGGCGCAGTGACGGGACGGCGAGTTCGATGAGTTCGGCTGCCTTCGGGAAGTCTTGCGCGGCCAGGGCATGGCGGACGGCTTCGGGCCGGTCTCCCTGTGTCTCGAACCAGTCGGCCGCCCGTCGGTGCAGCACGGCTGCCCGCCCGGGATGCTCGACGTCGAGGCGAGCACGCAGGACGGCGGCGAACAGATGGTGATAGCGATACCAGCTGCGACGATCGTCGAGCGCGACGACGAAGAGATTCGACCGCTCCAGCACATCGAGTGTCGCCCCGGCGTCCGTGCGGCCCGTGACCGCAGCGCACAGCGAGGCCGTCATGCGACCCAGGATCGAGGTCTCGAGCAGGAAGGTGCGCACGTCGTCGGGTTGCCGGGTCAGCACCTCGTCGACGAGATAGTCGACGACGAATCGGTCGTCCCCGGCGAATCCCGCGATGAATCCGGACGGGTCGTCGCGGCCACGCAACGACAGCGAGGCGAGCTGCAGGGCGGCGATCCATCCCTCGGTGCGATCCGCCAATGCCTCGACGTCGAGCGGAGTCAACGCGAGACCGGCGGCGTCGTTGAGGTACGTCGCGGCCTCGCCGACGGTGAAGCGAAGGTCGGCGGCACGGATCTCGAGCAGGTCCCCGCGCGCACGCATCCCGCCCAGCGGCCACGGCGGGTCCGCCCGGCTCGACACCACCAGATGGACCTGTGCCGGCAGACGGTCCACCAGCAGGCGCATCGATTCCTGGATCTCGACGGACTCGATGACGTGGTAGTCGTCCAACACCAGGACGACGTCATCCGACAGCGCGGCGAGGTCGTTGACCATCGACCCGACGACGCTGTCCAACGCGGTCGGCGACGACCGCAGCGTCGACAGAGCCCCAGCACCGACCTCTGGGGCGATCGTGCGCAGCGCGGCGATGACGTAGGACCAGAACACCGTCGGGTCGCTGTCGCGATGTTCCAGTGACACCCATGCGGCTCGGGAAGTGTCCGTAGCGCTGAGCCATTCGGTCAGCAGGGTCGTCTTGCCGAATCCGGCCGGCGCGGACACGAGTACGAGGGGCGGAAGGTCGGCGTGCCCGAGGCGTTCGACGAGACGGGCGCGTTCGACGAGGTCCCGGCGTCGCCGCGGGGCATGCAGCTTGGTCTCGACGAGGAGGATGTCGTTGGTGTCCATGGGTCCGGTTCACCCGGTCACGGGTGACCGGCGCGTGCGCACCGGCAGACACGGGCGGCGCCCGGCCGGTGGACTCTGCGCAACGATCTCGACGACGGCACTCGCTCAGTGCAGCACCGAGGTGTCGACTCGGCAAGTGTTGCGCACTCGATCTGCCCTATCCCGCTGACCTGCCGTCGGCGTATCAGCCGCCCATTCTTGTCGGACCCTCCTCCTAGTCTGTGATCAGCACGTCAGAGATCGCAGTGATCATCACCATTGCCGCCGATCCCATGAACGTCGACGTCACGGTCCGCGTGGCGGCTGTCACCAAACTCTTGTTCTGCGGTGATAATCACGCGCACAACCATGTTCGGATCAGCGCCATCTCGACGCTGAGGACGAGCTGCTGAGCGGCAAGCGATCACCCGATCGCCCATCAGCACATCGAAAACTACGAAAGGTCAACGATGACAGAGCACAACAACGACCTGCCCACCGCGCAGTGGGAACCGCCGACGACGCCCGAGGGCAAGAAGGGGTGGAGTCGTCGCAGAAAGATCGTCGTCGGCGGTATCGCTGCCTTCGTCATCCTGGGCGGCATCGGCGCCGCCATGGGTGGCGGATCGGACACCGAAACGAAGGAGGTCAGCGCCTCCCCGACCAGCGCCTCCGCCACCAACCCGGCCGACGTGCCGGCCGTGCAGCAGGATGCCGTCGCCCAGGTTCCCGCCGCCGCGACCCCGGCCGTCGAAACGTCTGCCGCCGAGGCACCGGCGCCGGTGACCCAGCAGGCTCCGCCCGCCCCGAGTCTGACCAGCAGCCAGAAGAATGCCGTCCGCGCCGGTAAGGCGTACCTGGACATGACCGGCATGTCCAAGCAGGGACTGATCGGCCAGCTCAGCTCGGATGCCGGGGACGGATTTTCCATGGCGGACGCCACCGTCGCGGTCAACTACATCGAGCAGCAGGGCGATGTGGACTGGAATGAGGAAGCCGTGCAGGCGGGCAAGGCGTATCTGGATATGACCGGCATGTCACGCTCAGGCCTGATCGATCAGCTGACCTCGGATGCCGGTGACCAGTTCACCGTCGAGCAGGCGACCTACGCCGCCGACCAGCTCGGCCTGTAGTCGAGCAGGCCAGTTCGGCTCCGCGTCTGGATCGCCGATCTGTGTCATACCCCTCTCCTACGCTGGTCACCAGCACGTTCACAGATCGGAGCCCCATGACCGTCATCGCAGGCCCCAAGGCCATCGACTTCTCGTTCCCCGATGTGGATGATGACGCCGTTTTGCGCATCACCTTCCATCGGACCTTGCGGGTGCCCGACGACGCCACCACCTACGGGCTGCCGCCGAGCCTCGGTGCTCTCGACATCCGCTCCACCCGCGAGATCGACGCGGCAGGCACCTCGGGATCAGATGCGGTACTCCCCTTGTGGCAATCCGAGGCAACGTGGATCGACTTCACCGCACCCGAGGGGTATCCGTTTCTGGTCAAGGTCGGTGTCGGCGGGATCAACGCGGTCACCGGTGACAAGTACTCGCCGCAGCCGGACTTTCAGACAGAGGACTACTTCGAGGTGCCCACCCAGCCGTGGCTGGACGGGTTCCGGGTCAACGCGACCACCGTGCGCCAGTTCGTCGCGATGCCGCTAGGCGACGGCTACTCGGCCGCCGAACAACTCACCGGCGCCGACGACGGTCTCGTCCGGTTCTCGGTCGTCCCGCTGAAGGCCGACGTGTGGGCGGAGCGGCCGAAGTTGCACAATGTCATGGAGATCTGCGCTGCGGTGCCGACCGGCATGGGTCTCGGTGCGGGCGGAGCCATTGAGCAGTCGATCGCCACGCCGATCGAACCCCGGGAGAACTGGACTCTGGAAGCACGTTCCGAAGTTCGGCTGCAGCTCGTCAATTCGACTGTGTGGCAATCACTCACCGGTGAACTGCCGCACCGTGAACCGCTGACCATCGAGGAGTACAGCCGCCACGGATACCCGTGGTTCCAGTGGTACGACGACCCACTCGCACGCCAGGGCGACAGCGCGTTCAACGGTGTGAAGACCGTGCGCCAGATCGGCGAGGAGAAGGGCGCGAATCCGTTGCCCGACAACACAAGCTTCACCCCGCCCACACCGCACATCGTCGGCGGCGTCTGAGCACGCGGTCACGAGAGGAGAGGCCGATGCCGAGTCATGGATGGGAGTTCTGGCGTCTCGTGAACGTCCAGAACGGTGCGCTGGAGTGGCTGGCGGCGACCAAACCGTCCGCCCGAGCGACGATCGATCAACGCAAGGTGTGGACGCTGATCCCGAACCGGTCCATCTTCATCGCCAACTGGTTCGTCACCGAAGATCATCATCGCGATGCCGACTTCATCTGGACGCACGAGAACATCGACGTCGTCGAAGCACGCCAGGTCGCGCTGGAGGTTCCGGACATCGATGCCGACCAGTTGGCTCGCATCACCAGTCCCACAGCCGAATTGACGCTCGAGCAGATCGACCGATATCCGGTGGTGAAGCTGCTGGGCAAGCGGGTTGCGGAGGGGTTGAGTTCGCGGCGGGTGAAGGAGTAGTGGTCTCGTCCATGGCTTTATGGTACGAAGCAGCGTTCGTTCGGTCCGCGGCGTAGCATCTGCTGTGAGTCTTTGACCTATCTAATTGCTGCGCTACAAGCGATCAGGACCTTGGGCCCGGTTTGACGGGACCTTGGACTCAATTCTCCGCGAATTTGTAATGCCATCTTCCGGCTCATCGATAAGAGTTGTGAACGCTGTCATTCGATATCAAATGCTGGGACCTACCAGTGGCCGTCGAGGGCTCCGTTCGTGGCCGCGGTGTATCACGCGCTCGGTTCCCGACGAACTGAATCACACACAAGTACAACGTATTTCAGTCGCGTCGAGTCGACGAACACGTACCTGCACTTGTCGATCAGATCTTGCTGCACGCCAGGATGCCCCAGCCGTGTTCGGCAAAGCAGTGGGGACACGACACGTTCGGCGATCTGGTGCCGCGGCAGCCGCATCGAATGGGTCGGTGGGGCATCGATCGGGCTAGGTCGACCCAATCGTCCTTCAAGCGGACTACCGACCGGCCAACAGCAGAGAGATAGAGAGATGACAACCAACACCATGCCGGTCAAGCAGAAGAACCTCCTCTGGGGTCTGGGTGGCACGTTCATGATCCTGCTCGTCCTGGTGTTCATCGGGATCGGTATCGCCGTAGCTCACAGCAGTGACAGCAGCAGCGGTGACACCAGCGTTTCCACCAGCAGCAGCACGTTCACCTATCCGATTTCCGTGCGACAGCAGGGCGGCTACGCCATCGACTCGGTGCTCGGCAATGTCAGCCCGTACGCGATGACGCCGCAACAGTTCGCGCACGTCGTGCAGTCGACTCTCATGGGCATCCTCGCACGGAACGGTTATGCCAACACGGACTACAGCGCCGACCAGTTCGCCAAGGAGATCATCCGGGGTGCGCAGGTCACGCCGGAATGGGCCGACTATTACTACGAAGGTGCGCAGTGACCATCGCACAAGCCCTCATCATTCTGTTCACCAGCCGTAAGGCAATCCAACACCAGATCACGCCCTCGCCGTGCACGCCGACGAGTTCGTGCGATGACGAAGTTCCGAACCGGTCAAGCCGGCGACGTCCATTCTCTCGATGGGTGCCATCCCCGGGGTCGGCCGGGTCTGGCGTCGGAAGAAGGGCGACCACGCCCAGCCTGAGGGCACCGGCACTGCACCGAGGATGAGCCGTTCAACGCCGCACGGCGGATTCCACCCACCTCACATCGAGCAAAGTGGAGCCGCAGCCGATAATCCCAATGGGTGAGCGCGTCGCCTGGGCGCGTACATTTGTGCTCTTCAGCTGTGCTGCAAATCATCACCTGGAGGGCAACGCGACCAACCATGATTCGTCTCGGTCGCGGCGGATGCGCATTGTGTAAGCGCCACAGGCGGTTCGATCAGGCCGAGCCGCCTGATCGGGCAGGCCGGTATCGTCGGCTTCAACCCTCGCAGCGCACGTAATCCCTGGGCAGTGCGACGCCAGCTCGGTGTCAACTTCATCGTGTTCGGCTGTCTCTGAATTCGGGCAATCGCGTGAACGGTCGCCACAGTTCGTCGGATGCTCGGAAACTGACCCGACAAGACCACCATTTTGCGGCGCGCCGCGGCCAATTCGATAACCATGGTCACGGGCGAGCGGTGATCGGTATGACCAACTGAACGGTCTCGCCGACGTGCACATCGGGAGGCCGGACAGTCAGCATCGCCTCGATCTCGGCTGGGCTCGTATGCCGCCCCTGCGCATGCCACCGCTGCAGTTGCTGGATGGTGGATGCCAGCGTGTTGAAGTCAATGTTGTACGGGCGATGCATAAGTCGACGCGGCCGCCTCGACGACCCTGTCGTCGTGAACTCGATGGCAGGAACACCGTTTCTCAGCACGACGACATTCACAGTCGTGAGACCGAACTCGAACCCGTCACCGTTCCCGAACTCGACACCACCCTGCCAGAGGGTCAACGGCCCGCGGTCTCGGTAACTGACGACAAGAAGGACCGGGACGAGCGCCACACCCATCACCGCCGGAACGAACATTCGCCCGGCGCCTCCGTACCCGGCGAAAGGCGCGGCGATCATCCCGCCACACATCATCGCCATCATGACTGTGATCTGGAGCACCCCATTCCGGTGCAAAGGTTGCCGGTAGACGTCGACGTGGTCGTCCCGTCGTACGAGCTTCGTTCGCAACGGAATCCATGTGGCGATCGGCAGCCAGGCCATCGAGAGCGCTGAGAACGCCATGATCGGCATCGACATCGCCATGGACAACGCACACATGGCGACGGCAAAACCGAGCAGAACAATCGTCGCTTCACGGGACGGGCGATAAACGAAATCGCTGTGCTTCGTCCAGCGGAATGTGTACCTGCTCGTGGCAGGGCCTACCTCCACGATTGCTCCTGCGGCAAGGCATGCGCGGCACCGGAGACTGACAGGGCGAGAGCGGAACTCAAGTGGACTCTCGCCCTGACACCGAATGAGTCCACGCGGTACACGCCATGACACTTGCCCACATCCACCCCCGAACGGCGCTTACTCGCAGACATGGTGCCATAGCGGCTGCGCCCAGCGCCGAACTGGTCGTTCACTCGACGTACACGGGACACGCGGGCTCACCGTCCCCGCCGCATTTCCCGGCCCACGTTGAGCTCCGCGGCCGCCCCGATCGCAGCAAGCAGTAACGGTAGGAACCGTTGCACCTCGTGCCGTTGCGGTGGCGTTGGAGCAACGTCCGGACAGCCGTTGGCCACCTCGCCCTCGGGCCAGTACTCGAGCCACTCGTCGCAGGTGTGCGCATATCGGCGCAGCATCGGCGCGTTGGCCTTGGTGCGTCGCGCGATCGCATCGGGCGTGAGCGCGCACGGGTTGGCGGCGAATTCCTTGATCAGCTCGACCAGACCGTGGGGCATCTGCCCATATGGCGGCCCGAACTGGCCGGTTGTCTCCGGATGGAGTTGTTCGATGATGTCGACCGCACCCGCGCTGCAGAACTCGTGCCACGCCTTCATCGCCGCCAGCAGGTTCGTGGGAAAGAAGGTGGCGAACTCCAGCGCCCGCACGGCGAAGACGTGGTCTTTGGTGACCACGATCGAGATGTCCGGCCAGCGCGATGAGTGCTCGGCGATCACCGCGCCGATCAGTTCCATGTCGGGGGTGCGGTGTCCGACGATGGTGCAGAATTCGAGGCGCATCGCGTGCGGGGAGACCAGCAGCTTGGTCTCGAGTCGGTTGTCGTCGTCGAAGCGGATCTTCCGGTCGATGATCTCGATGTTCTGACCAGAGGTGGTCGCCAGGGTCTCGCGGACCATCTCCAGCAGGTGCTCGGCGTCGTCGGGCATGATCCCGGGAGTGGGACTGCCGCTGAGGGTGATCACCATTTCCTTCGGCTTTGCGGTTGTTCTGCGCGCCTTGGCTTCCGGGCCGAAGGGATCGTGCAGATGAAGGAACGACGGGTGCATGATCTCCCACACGTCTCGCAGCGCGTCGGCCGAGACGGCCGCGAGGTCGCCGACGCTGCGCTTGCCGGCCTCGCGAATGTACCTGCCCGAGCGTAACTGTCGCCAACCCAGCCGAGTCAGCGCGGTGCGCTGTGCTCGTGCGACCGCCATCTGTTCTCGTGGCCAGAAGTTGGTGAGGGCCAGGTCCCCGACGGTGCACCGAATCCGTCCCGAGCCGGTCACCGTGAAGATCAGCAACGCACGACCGGTGCGACCCGATTCGCTCACCTCCACGAACTCGCCGCGTGCCAGCGTCGCCAACTTCATTACGAGACGCTCATTGAACTCGCGCCATGCGGCGCGCACACTTTCATCGAATCCGGCGTCACCGGTCATTGCACCCTCCCCTGTGCTGGCGGTCATCGGCGATGACCCTGTGACAGGCACGGTAGGGATGGTGACCGACACGCTTCGCCGGCTGGACAGGGTTATCCACAGGGGTGCCGATCTCGTCAACGGTCAGGCCCAGAGTACAACGACTACTGGTTCTGCACCGTCACCCGATGATCGCGGTCATTGTTCCCGCCCAAGGGTTTTCGCCAGCGGGGCAAGCGCATCCAGGTAGATCGAGGCCAGCATGTCCGACTCGTCGGCGGTATTGCGCATGCGGTCGGCCTGGGAGCTGTCCCACTGCGCGTCGACCTCGTTCTCGAATTCGTCGATCGCGCTGACCCGGTCGAGCCATTCCCGCTTGTCCTGACGATGTTGGATGCTGGCCACGATCTGCTGGTACTCGGCCAGCGCGCCGAGCCGTTCGACGAGCCCATCGAGTCGCCGGGACAACAAGAGTGCCTTTCAGAGAAAGGCACTGATCACCGACCACACGAACAGCGCAATACCCGAAACGGCAATACCCGCCGCGATGGCGCGCCGCGCGGGCCCCGCCTTTACCAGCACGCATGCGCCGATAACGGCGACAACAACACCTATGGCGATACCGCCATCGCCGAATGCCAGCGCTGACGATAGCGGTGCGAGCATCACAACCCCAGCGATGATGAGCAGATAGGCCAACACCACTCCCAGAATGAACTGCAAGGACCTCTTGAGCCTTGCCGAGGTTTTTGCCAACCGTGATCGTGGCGTCGCCATCAGATGTATCCCGTACTCGAGGGGGGCGACGCGGGAAGGCGATTGGTGAGATTGTCCGCGAAGGACCGCCACACCGTTCCCGACGCCCCGGCGACACCTGGAACCGCCGTTACTCCCCGAACGGGTCCCCAAGCGTCGACTCGGAGATCCCATAGGTCACCGGACACCGGGAGGAACTGAAACGTGATAAAGCGGCCGTCACCCTTCGACATGACCAAGCCGCGACTCGATTGCGAACCCGTTGTCGTCCACGTCCGTGATGGTGACGGGTTGCGGAACATCAACACCTGGAACAGCATCGAGACTGCACTGTTTGCCGGCAAAGACGGCGGGACCACAGCCTGTGAACGGGAAGTACGTATCGAAATGTGACGTGACCTCTCTCGTGATCGCTGCAGGAGTCCAGTTCTGCGACGCACGAAAAGTGTAAGTCTTCTGATAACTTCCGTATCCGCCGGGCGACACCGGGAGGTCGGCCGGCACAGCATCGGCATCAAGAAGCTCCCGCAGCCTGTCCACGACCTTCGCTACGCGCTGCGCTGCAAGCTGATCCGCCTCTGACAGAGCGCCGACCCGAGAAGCGATGAACTCGGCAATGCCCACCTCGCCCGGGTGGGTGTCGACGTAGGCGCCGACAGCGGCGTGGCGCTCGGCAACCAGCGCCATCGCGGAAGTCGTTCCGTCCCGCGCCGACGACGCCCGACGGATGTGGGGAGTCGAGAACAACATCTACCAACTGGGTCACCGCGGGTACACGGCTGTCGCCGGCGGTGTCGGCGACAGCCGTGTACACCTTCATGCGTGACCTCGTGGCGGGCGACTATGCGGTGCCCTGGGAGGCCGAGGTCGAACATGTCGACGGTACCGGGGCGGGGTGGGGCGCGCCGGAGAGTGTGCGGGCGAGGTGCGGGGCGGCTCTCTGGTTGCGCGATGAGCGAACACCATCTTTCGGCGGGCGACTCCTCCTCTACGAGGACCGAACGCGCGCCTCGAATGGCTGTCATAGTCAGACAAGGTCAGAGCGAGAGCATTTAGCGCCGAGGTGGATTCACGCTGATCATGCTCTGGTTCTCGGCGTGGTGCGCACGGTGGGCATCGCGACCTACAAGGTCAGTTCGGCGCAATGACAGGCATGCCGTGCGCACGTGCTGCATCAGCCATCCGGTCGTCGTAGGTGACGACTCCTTCGAGATCATCACCGAGCTCGAGCGCGACCGTCAGGTGTAGAGCGTCGAGGGTGCGGAGGATGGACGGATCGAGGTGACCTGCGGCGTCGAAGATCCGGGTCGACACGGGAATCAGGGTGATCGAGTCAAGGGTCGCCCGTGCCTGTTGGACGCGGTCAGCTGCGGTGCGCCGAACAGCTCTGAGTAGCTCCGTACGAGCAAGATCGGCCGAAACCAGCTCGACCCTGTTGTCGGTGATCCAGCCAAACAATGCCGGTGACTCAAGCTCGCGGACGACCATCTTGACGAGCGCTGAAGTATCGATGTACCAGGCCAAGGCTCAATACCGTTCGGCGTCTCGCATGGCTGCGAGTTCGCGTGACAACGGAGGGCCGACCTCGGGGATTGGGAGCTGCGATATGTCCCGTCGAGGTGGACGGGCGGCGCCCGCAGCGATCAGACGTTGTAACGGCGACGTCGGGATCGGAGTCAACTGGGCTACGGGCCGTCCTCGATCGGTGATAACCACCGTCTCGCCAGCAGCAGCTTCAGCAACCACTGCCGACGCGTTTTGCTTGAGGGCACGGATGCCTACTTCCGACATGTGCTACACCGTAGTACATAGTGCTCTCTCGGCGCGAGACACTTCTAGTGCCCTTTCGCGAGATCGCGCCGGCCCTCACGAGGCATCTCCGGCCGAAGCCAGGCGTGCTCAAGCTTACGAATCTGATTCTTCGCAGATGTCGCAGTGATTGCGATGCCGAAGCTGGCGTGGAACAGCTTGGGTTCCATAGGCAGGGCGACCGCGATCGTCGCGGCCACGATTCCTGCGCGCCACCCCGGAGAACTAAACGAACCGGCGGCAGCGATCAGCATGAACGCGATGGTCAGATGCGCGGCAAACAGACTGACGGGTACTCGAGTTGCTCTTGGGACGCCATGTTGGTGTTGAAGGGCGAGATAGAGCGCGACAGCGGCTCCAGCAGTCAAATGAATAGCCAGAATGTCGATTCGCGCAAAGGCAATTGTCGTGGCAGGGCTGGCAGCCAGGTTGGCCGCGAGCAAGAATCTGCAGATTTGCAATCTCCGAGCAGACGGAGTCACCAGGTAATCCGAGTCGAGGGTGACCGCCCGCCTGAACTGTGCGTTTCGGCTGGTATCCCCGTCCAGTCGGTACAAAGTGTAAACCGACACGAGGACAGACACCGACACCAGCGGGAGCGAAGGCCACGGACTCGGCGAGAATTGGAGGCAAGCATATGTAAAGGCGGCGACCGTGATCCACGTCGGTGTAGTCACCAAGCAGAAGGAGACCACCGCGACAAGCCACGATGCCTGCGACCTGGATCTACCAAGGCACGCGGGTACGCCGCGCGCTTGGTGAATGGGGTACAGCTCTGTAGCGACCTGACCGATCATGCCGAGCTGCTCGCCTCTGTGGAGTACATCGTCGACATGTATCAGGTCTGTCGGACACGAGCGCGCGGTCGTGATGCGCATTCCGAAAGAATGGCAACCTCTAGCTAGTCGGATGACCAGACACGTCGGGTCGGCGGGCTGCTTCACAATCGAACTTTGCACAGACGACCTCCTGCGCAGGCGCAGCGATTTCTCTCGGAGGTGACAGACATTCACACGTCAGTGCCGGTCATTGTCCCCGCCCAAGGGTTTTCGCCAGCGGGGCAAGCGCATCCAGGTAGATCGAGGCCAGCATGTCCGACTCGTCGGCGGTATTGCGCATGCGGTCGGCCTCGGAGCTGTCCCACTGCGCGTCGACCTCGTTCTCGAATTCGTCGATGGCGCTGACCCGGTCGAGCCATTCCCGCTTGTCCTGACGATGTTGGATGCTGGCCACGATCTGCTGGTACTCGGCCAGCGCGCCGACCCGTTCGACGAGCCCATCGAGTCGCCGGGACAACAGCAGCGCCTTGGCGGTGTAGGTGTCGACCACCTCGTCGTCGGTGCTCAGATCCGCGGGAGCGTCACCCAGGATGTCGATCTGGTGGCGGACGTTGGCGGCCGACGTCGTGAGCGCGGTGACCTCGGCCCCGAGATCCACGCGCACGCCATGCCGATCGAAGAAGTCCAGCTGCCAGGCCGGGTAGTCGCTCACCCGGTCGGCAACCAGGCCCGCCGTGATGGCGATCTGCCCTACCGAGTCGTTGCGGAGCCGGTCGGGGTCTTCGGTGCCACCGTCGGAGTTCTGATGCCAGCAGTCGAGCGCGAGCTGCCGGTAGCGATGCGACTCGGCGGGTTCGGCGCGCTCCTGGATCGCGCGACACCGCGACCACCGGCGGGCCCGCGCCGCCCGCAGGTCGTCGGCCAGCTGCCCGAGTGGGTCGTCCGGCGAGGCATCGTCGTCCGGATCGGTGTCCGCAGGCGGCAGGGCTGGTTGCTGCGGAGTGGACGATCCGACCCGCCGGACCAGGTCACCGACACCCGTGGCCAGCGACTTCACACCGTTGACGATCATCGAGCCGATCACGACCAGCGCAACCGCGATCGCCGCCGCAACGACGACAATCACGAGGAGCTTGATCACTTCTCCAGTACAGCACGATCGACGAGCTCACCGATGCGTGGAAGGTGAGGCGACACCTGGTGATGCGGCGAGCCCGAGAGCGCGCCTCGGCCCGCGACACGTGATGGGACCACCGAGCCATACCCTCACTTACGCCCGACAATGACCTGCAGTCGAACGCCGGAAAGAGACCTCCGCCCCCTGATCGATGCCGGAATCCTTCACGAGTTCACCGGATTCCTCCGTTCGCGCCGCCGGCTCGGTCCGCGCCGACCGCTTGACCACCCACGTCGCGCCCAGCGCCATCGCCAATCCGAGAGCCGTTGTGACGGTGAAGGGTTCGCCGTACATGACCCCTCCCCACACCGCCGTGACCGGCGGCATCAGGAACAACAGCGAGTTCACCGAGGTGACACCCACCCGGGCGAGCATCACCCAGTACAGGCCGTAGCCGCCGACGGTCGACACGAACATCAGCCACGCGACCGCCATCCAGAAGCTCCCCGCCATCGGCGGTATCGCCTCGCCGGTCGCCACACACGCCACCGCGAAGAACACCGCCGACGTCCCGCAATGGATGGCCAGCGCCAGCATCTGTGGCGGTGTGGCGGGTGCGCGTCGGTCCAGGAAAGTCGCCGCCACCAGCGCGGCCATGCCGCCCAGCGGTACGAGGTAGGCCCACCACGGCGCGTGCGCGCCCGAGGCGGTCGCATCCGTGCCGGTCACCACCAGCACGCCCGCCGCGCCGACGAGCAGCCCCCACCACTGCCGCCCGAGGGTGACCGCACCCAGGATCGGCCCGGCGAGCGCGGCGACCACCAGTGGTTGTATCCCATCGACCAACGCGGTCGTCCCGGTGCTGACGCCCAGCGCGATCGCCCAGTACACGGTGCCTGTGTAGCCCGCCTGCGACAGCACGCCTATCGCCATCTGGATACCCCACTGGCGCAACGACATCGACGGTATCGCCGCGCGCCGTCGCTTCACCCCGAAGACCACTCCGAGCACCACGGCGATCAGCATGAACCGCCACATCAGCACAGTCTGTGGTGGGGCGTCGGCGGCGCCGAGCTTGGCGCCGATGAATCCCGACGACCAGCACACGACGAACAACGCGGACAGCACGGGTGTCACCCAGCCCGCAGGTATACCGATCGGTGAAGTTCGCATGTAAGCGACTTTACCGATCGGTGTAGTATTTGCAAGGTGAGTACCGAAGTCGAGTGGACCCCCAAGGCCCGGGTGATCCTGACCGCGGCATCCGACTTGTTCTACGAGCACGGCATCCACGCGGTGGGAGTCGAGTCGATCGCCGCGGAGGCCGGGGTCACCAAACGCACCCTGTATGACCGGTTCGGGTCGAAGGAACAGCTGGTGGTCGAGTACCTGCGGGCCCGCGACGCACAATGGCGTGAGTACCTGCAGGACCGCCTGGACGCGGCCGGCCCGTCGCCGGAGCGCCGGTTGGCCGCGGTGTTCGACGCCGGGCGGGACTGGATGGCCGAGCGCGGACACAAGGGCTGCAGCATGATCAACGCACACGCCGAGATCAGCGACCCCACCCATCCGGCCTATCCGGTCATCGTCGGACAGAAGCAGTGGATGTTAGGGCTGTTCGCCGGTATCGCGGCCGATGCCGGCCACCCGGACCCCCACGCACTGGCCGAGCGTCTGCTGCTGGTACACGAGGGAGCGTTGGTGACGTCGGGGATGGGGGTCACCGCGGACGCGTTCGACCTCGCGCGGGACATGGCGGTGGAGTTGCTCGGGCGGGCGTGAGTCGCCCTGTCCGCACTGACTCGACCAGCCCCGGCCAGGTGAGACGCCCATTGGTCACAATGGTGAACATGACCCAACTCGCCGACGACGCACTCCCTCTGATCCGGACGCGGGCCGACCTGCACACCTGGCGGGCATCCAACGCGCATGGCGCCCGGATGCAGGACGCAGTCGCCATCTTGCAGGAGGCGGCAGGGCACGGTGATCCCGCCGAGGTCTTCGACGTCACGCAGAAAGCGATCGCGTCGGCGCAGAAGGTGATCATGCGTGCCGACGACTCCAGCGGAATCATGGGCGACGCCATTCGCAGCCTATTGGCGCTACACGCCGATCTCTCCGGTCCGGCGCTCGTCTCGCCGGCCAAACTGGTCGACTGGATGATCAAGTTCCAGTTCCACAATGACTGCGACTTCTTCACCATCGACCCGGTGGGCTACGCGCAGGCGCTGGCCGACGTCGGGATGCAGCGCTATCGTCAGCGACTCGACGACATCCGGGCGAGTTTGCCACCGGAGCCGGAGGGTTGGCACGACCCCGACCGCCATACCCGATTCCTGTTGGCGTACAACGACGGTCGTCTCGCGATCTTCTACCGGGATATCGACGCGGTCATCCGCACGCACGCCCGCGACCAGCAGCGGGCCGTCTGGTTGGAGGACACCGCGCAGGCACTCGCCGAGATCGACGAATACGACCTGGCGATCGAGTGGGCACAACGCGCCACCGAGCACGACACGGGACATCAGGCGTTGGCGGCGTCGTCAACATGGTGTGACCTGGTGGCCGCGCATCGGCCGGACGATCTGCTCAACGTCAGCCTCGAGGTGTTCCGGCGGTGGCCGACGTCGGCCACCGCCGCGCGTCTCTATGCCGCCGCCGGCGACGAGTGGGCCGCCGTGTCCGACGAAGTGACCACGGCGCTCGACGACGACCCACGTCAGGCGGTCCTGTTCACCCTCACCACACTGCGCGATCCGCACCGCGCGTGGGAGCAGGCGCAAGCCCTGTCTCTGACCGACGGGGCGCTGTGGCTCGATCTCATCAAGGCATACGAGAAGATCGACCCGCTCGCCGTGCTGGGCCCCATCACCGAGCTGGCTTACGCCGAGCTCGAGCACACGGGGGTCAGCCACTACAAGGCCGCCGCCCGGCTCCTCAAACGAATGCGGAAGCTGGCCAAAGGTACCGACCGGGCCGACAACGTCGACACCTTCATCGCAGAATTGCGGGACGACCATCGTAACCGGCCGCGAATGCAAGCCGAGTTCGACAAGGCAGGCCTGCCCTGACACTGGCGGTGGTCGATCAGCCTGTCGATGGCTCCGAACAACTCTCGAATGTCTCTGCGCTGATCGCCGCCCCGGATCGGCGACATCGCACATCAGCAGAACATGTCGGACCCCGCTCGTATCTTCGTTGTCATCGGCAGCTGCCGGTCCGCCCACCGACCAAGGAGGACCATGACCACCGAGGCCTACGACGACTACGAGTTCGACGGAGTCGGCGGATACGAGGACCAGATCGCCGAATCCTGGCGCGAGTTCACCGAAGATCTCGCCGCGCGTCTCGGCGATCTGCGATTCGGGTCGTTCGAGTTCATCGATCTGGCCCATCCCGTCGGCAACCGCGACCAGCTCCTCGTCGCCTTCCGGGCCAACCGCGCCGGTCGCATCCGCGCCACGGTGCCCAAGAGTGCCCTGGTCGGCTCACACCAACCCGAGTGGGAACAAACGCAGCGAACGTTCGAGGCGCTCGACTGGCGACACTTGTCCCGCAAGGACGAATTCATCCGGGAGTTCGGCCGCAAACAGCTGTACCGGGCCGCGGTCCAGACCATCACCCTGCTGCGGGGGCAATGGGGTGTCACCCATCCGTCGTTCCTGACGCTCACCGACCCGATCAACAGCGTGCACCCGTTCTCGCTGACCGGGTAGGCGCAGAGCTCGGCAGCCGCGCCGCCGTCTACCCGGCCAGCACCGTCACCCCGACACACCCGATCCCCGCCGCGATCAGCATCAGCATCCCCGACGACGCCTCCTCGCCACACCGGGGATCGACCCGGTATCGCCGCGCCCGTTGCGCCATGCCACCGCACAACGCGTCCACGACAACAACACTCAGTACGACCGCCACCGCATGCGCAGCGGTGTGATGGCCCAACAATGCCCGACTGCACAGCAACAGAACCCCAGTTGCGGTCAATGTTGTTCGGCGCCAAGCCAAGAGCGTGCGCTCCGGCTGCAGGCCGGGATCGCGGTGGGTCGTCGTCACAGGATCACGACCACCACGCACACCAGCGCGATGGCGCACACTCCCCCGACGGTGACACGGACGATGGTGGCCGGCGGCAGCGGGTCACTGCGCCGCATCGCCGCCTGCAGCCGGCGCCACCGGTAGAACGCGCCCAACGACAGCACGGTGGCCACCACCACGCACGTCACCGCGAGGACCGAGTGATCGACATTGCCTGTGCCGCCGCCGATCAACTCCTCGGCGGCGACACCGGCGGCCAGCAACGCGAGGGCGGTGCGTATCCAGGCGAGGAAGGTGCGCTCGTTGGCCAGGGTGAACCGGTAGTCTGGCTCGGTATCCGGCACCGGGCCCTGGGTCGTGTCGTCGAACGTGATGCCTTCGCCTGCCCCCGACATCGCCCGCGACCTCACGGGGTGACGATGTTGAACGACCGGCTGAACGTGTCCAGCAGGGCGAACAGGTCGTACGCGAGCGCCTCGTCCCCCGACAGTTCCACCATCCCGGCCGAGACCGCGTCGGCGAGCTGCACGGCGCCGAGTGCCAAACCGGTCAGGGCCGGCTTGGTCAGTCGCATCGTAGCGTCGGCGTCGGAGTCGGGCTGAGCGGGCGTGCAGTTGAGCACCCCATGGGTCAGCTCGGCGTGCCATGTGTCGCCGATGTCGGAAACATCAAGCAGCAGAGTGAACTTGCGGCCACTGGCCTTCGGGCCGTTGACCCGGATGGCGAGGTAGTCGAGCAGCATGTCGACGGTCATCGCACCGACGACCTCGTTGGCACCCAACGCCGACTCGTCGGTATGCACGCCCTGGCGCAGATCCTGCGCGCCGGTCAGGTAGAAGTTGCGCCACGGCGCCGACTCACTCTGGTAGCCGAGCTGTTCGAGCGCATCGGCCTGCAGTTCGCGTGCGGCGGTGTTGTCCGGGTCGGCGAACACCACATGATTGACCACCTGCGCCACCCAACGGTAGTCGCCGTCGTCAAATGCGCTGCGCGCCTTGCGGAGCACTTCGTCGGCGCCGCCCATGAACTCGACATACCGCTTGCCCGTCTCGACCGGCGCATGCGGATGCAGAGTGGCCGGGTTGGCGTCGAACCAGCCCAGGTACTTCTGGTACACGCCCTTGACGTTGTGGTTGAGCGACCCGTAGTAGCCGCGGGCCGCCCAGGAGGTGGCGAGTCCTTCGGGCAGTTCGATCATCTCGGCGATCTCGACCATCGTGTGCCCGTGTGCGGCCAGCCGCAGTGTCTCGTCGTGCATGTAGCGGTAGAGGTCGCGCTGCTCGGCGAGCAGGTCGCAGATCGCGTCGGAGCCCCACACCGGCCACTGGTGGCAGATGAACATCACGTCGGAGATGGCACCGTAGCGCTGCAGTGCCTCGTCGAGGTAGCGGCTCCAGCCCAACGAGTCACGCACCTGCGCGCCGCGCAGCGTGTACAGGTTGTGCATGTGGTGAGACACGTTCTCGGCCAAGCAGAGTGCGCGCATGTCGGGCAGGTAGAAGTGCATCTCTGCGGGCGCTTCGGAGTCCGGGGTGTACTGGAATTCGAACCGAACGCCGTCGAGCACCAGTTCCTGACCGCTGCCGGAGATCACGTCGGTGGGTTGGAGCAGGCTCATCTGTCCCTGTGACAGCGCGATGCCCAGACCGGTGGACACCACACCACTGTCGCTGACCGGCAGGTTCTGTCCGTACATGTACTGCGCCCGGCGGATCATGGCGTTGCCGGCGTACACGTTCTCGCTGACGGCGTGCTCGAGGAAGCCGAGCGGCGCGACGATCCGCACGGCGCCGCTGGTCACGTCGTCGTTGGAGATGATGCCCTTGACGCCACCGAAGTGGTCGGCGTGGCTGTGGGTGTAGATGATCGCGTGGATCGGTTTGTGGCCGAGGTTCTCGTACGCCAGCTCCATTGCGGCGCGCGCGCATTCGACGGAGGTGAGCGGGTCGACGACGATGTAGCCGGTGTCACCTTCGATGATGGTCATGTTGGAGATGTCGAAGCCGCGGAGCTGGTAGATGCGCTCGGCGACCTTGAACAGGCCGTGTGCGGTGTGCAGCTGGGACATCCGCCACAGGCTGGGGTTGACGGTCGCGGGGGCCTCATCCTGCAGGAAGGCGAAGCGTTCCAGATCCCACACGATGCGGCCGGTGTCGTCGGTGATCACCATCGGGTCCAGGGTGGCGATGAAGCCGCGGTGGGCGTCGTCGAAGGCCCGTCGATCTTCGAAGGGCAGGGCGTCGAGGACGGCCTCGTTGACGGCGGCAGTGTGGGAGGTGGCGGGTTTGCTGGTGTGAGACACAAGTTCTCCGTTCAAGGGTCAGATGTGGGGAAGGGTGCGGTGTGAGCGGTGGGTCAGGCCGGGCGGGCGGCGGCCGCGAGTCGGGCGGCGTCTCGGTCCGGGCTGATCAGGGTCACGGCGAACAGTCCGCCGACGATCACGATGGCGCCGGTGAGCGCGAAGACTGCCGTGTATCCGGACGTGGGGTCGCTCCCGGCGCGGTCGATGAGGACACCGGCGACGTACGGCGCGATGACGCCCGCCAGTGAGTAGACGGCGACGAACGCTCCGAGGACGGCGCCGCGCTGCCCGACGGGTGCGATCTGCCCACAGGCCACGGCGCCCGCGGCGAACGCCACGCCGCACAGGCCGAGCCCGATGGACAGGAAGATGATGATCGCGCCGTTGCCGTGGACAGCCATCGCCAGCAGGATGCAGATACCCGAGACCACGGCGATGGCGCCGGGCAGCACACCGCGAGCCCATCGGCTCGAGACGCCCTTGCGCATCAGGCGTTGGGTGCCGAAACCTTGTGCGAGCAAACCGATCACTCCGACGATCCACGGAAGCGCGGTGAGAGTTCCGGTGGTCGCCTTGCTGTATCCGAGGTCGTCGGTCAGGTAGGCAGGCACCCAGGCGATCAGCAGTGCCACCGCCCAATACCCGGCGAATGCGCTCAGCGCGCAGCCGATCCAGGTCCGCGAGCCCAGGATCTTCCGCAGCGGCACGTGCACACGATCGACGGGGCGGACGGCGTCGTCGGCGGTGGCAGTGGTCGTGTGCACATCGATCGGGCCGTCACGGCCGACCATCAGCCACACCGCACTCCACACCACGCCGACGACCGCGACGGCGATGAACGCCGAGCGCCAGCCGTGGGCGGCGATCAGCCAGGACAGCGTCGGTGCGCCGACGATCACGCCCAGCGACGTCGCAACCGTCAGCCATGCCGTCGGCATGCTGCGATCGGCGTCCTTGAACCACTTGTGCACGGCGTGCTGCGCCACGCCGAACGCCGGACCTTCCGCGGCACCGAGCACCACGCGGGAGGCCAGGATGACCAGGAATCCCGCCGGGCCGATGACCGGCAGCATCGCGGCCGACCAGATCAGCGCCAGGACCAGCAGCACCCTGCGGGTGCTGAAGCGGTCGGCGAGATGGCCGATGACCAGCGCGGACAGGCTGAACAGCAGGAAGAAGGCACTCGAGATGGTGCCGTACTGCTGGGCGGTGAGCCCGAACTCCGCGCGAATACTCGTGGCGGCCAGACCCAGCACCGCCTTGTCGGCGAAGTTGATCATCATGAGGATCATCAACATCGCGGTGATCACCCAGGCACGGGCGCCGCCGATGGTCATCGCTCGGCGATCGGTGCGGCCGCGCCGGTCCGGCTGCGCAGGCTCGGGAGTGAGCGTCGCCGTCGTACTGGGTGGACGGGTGGTCGATTGGTCCATCGTGTTTCCTTGCGTGTTCTCGTGGTCGCGCCTGGGGATCGGCGCCCGGGAGGTGGGGCAGCGGGTACGCACCGACGCCGGCGCTTCGGGGCTGTTCGGTGGCGCAAGCTGTACGGCGACATCATCGTGGTTCACATCACAATTTCTGCTACGTCTCCACGGTAAGGTGGGCTATCGCCCATCGCAATGGCGCGCCGGCACAGGAAGCTCCGCATTTGGATGTGCGATCGCACAAGAGTGGGAGGACGGAGATGACCGCGCTGACGCCAACCCCACCACCGGAGGGGATCGACGATCTGATCAATCGGTTGCAGGGTCGTGCGGCTGAGATCGTCAAGCATTCGGATTGGGCGACGTCCGAGGCGCTCCGCGCCCTGCCGCCGGAGATCCGGTTCACCGAGGTGCCGTGGGTGGCGCGGACGAACATGGTGGCGATCTTCCGGGCGCTACGCGCGAATGCCACACCCAGCGACGACGACCTGCGGCCGGCGCGAGCGATCGCCGTGCAGCGCGCCGACGAGGGTGTGCCGCTGTCAGTGGTGATCCGGAATTGGCAACGCGGATTCGAAGGCTTCTGGGCCGAGGCGACAGTGGTCGCCCGACCCGATGAGACCGACCAGATGGCCTACCTGGGCACCGCGCTGATCGCGCTGTTCGGTACCTACTCCGCGACCCTCGTCGATGCCTATGAACAGGAAAAGGTCATCCTCGACAGCGAGAAGAGCAGTGCCGGGCACCTCGTGGCGCGCATGATCCTCGACGGGCAGGAAGCCCGCCCCTATGCCGACCGCTTTCGGATCGCACTGGCCGAGGCGTACCACGTGCTGGCGTTGGAGATCTCGTCGACACCGGACGAACTCATCGAGGATGCGACCGGGCGGCTGGTGGCCGGACGTCGGAAGATGCGCAAGATCCTCTCGCTGCCCGAGTTCCATCGCACCAACCAGACGCTGACCACGCTGGGCCCGGCGGGCGGGCACCTGCTCATGCCGGTGGACTCGGATGGTCGGTCGTCGGCACAGGAAGTCGCCGAAGAGTTGGTCGAACGCATCCGGTCATCGGTGGACGTCCCGATCCGGGCCGGGCTGGTGCAGGACGTGCCCATCACGGACGTGCCGTCGGCGGGGAGGTTGGCGTCGGGGGTGCTGCGACTGTCGGCGGGACACCACGCCGAACGCGTCATCTATCGGCTCGCCGACGTCGCACTCCCCTACCAGCTGACGCGGCCGAGCCCGGCCGGCACTCATATCCGCCGCGTGCTGGAGCCCATCGAACCGTTCCCCGAACTCGTCGAATTCCTCGAGCACTACCTGCGCTGCGACATGGACCGCGCCCGCACCGCTCGGACGCTCGGCGTCCATCCGAACACAGTCAACAACCGGCTCCACAAGGTGGCGTCGTTGAGCGGGATCGACCCGAGTGGGTTCGAGGGCGTCATGGCGTTCGGGGCGGCATTGGCGGTCGCACGGGCGGAGTCAGGTGGGGTGCGGGGGGCGGACGCCACGTCCTGAGGAGACTCGCGGCTCACTCCGTCGGGAGGTGGGCGAAGAAGGCGTCGATGTCACACCAGGTAGCGTTCGGCCCGTCGCACCGTCACGGCCGCGTCGCAGACCTCGGGGTGTCGAGCAGGGCCTCGACAATGCGGGTTGCGGCGCCCGCGCCGTCTTCGGCAGTGATCATCGACGACATGCGTCCCGCGGCCTTCCGGTACCCCGAACTGTCCACGGCCACCGCGGTCAGGGCCCCGACGAGTTCGTCGACGTTCGCCGTGGCACGTGCGATCGGTGTTGGGGCACAGCCGAGTTGATGCAAGCGCTGCGCCCAGAACGGCTGGTCCATGATGCCCGGGAGCGCCACGCTGGGAATGCCGGCACGCAGGGTGGCGGCGGTGGTTCCGGCACCGCAATGATGCACGGCCGCGGCGACACGGGGGAACAGCCAGTGATGGGGAATCTCACCCACACTGCAGAGGTCGCGACCACCGTCGGTGTCGAGGTGGGCCCAGCCGTGCTGGATGACCGCCCGCTGACCGCTCGCACGAAGAGCCTCTGCGAGAAGGTGGCTCAGCTGTGCTCCGCTGCTGATCGCCGTGCTGCCCAGGCCGACGTAGATCGGCGGGGGACCGTCATCGAGAAAGTCCCGAAGATCCTGTGAGGGTTCGTATTCGACATCTTTGGTCGGCCACCAGTAACCGGTGACGTGGACGTGATCGGGCCAGTCAGCGGGCCGCGGAACCACATGCCTGCTGTATCCGTAGAGCTGCGGCCACACCTGTTGCTTGCGGCGCTGGTAGTTGCGCCGCGACTGATGCGGCAATCCCAGGCCGGCGCGCAGGTCGTCGACGAGCGGGGTGAACAGCTTCTCCCCCACGGCGGCGAGCTGCCAGGCGGCGCGGTTGCCGATCCGGCCGTAGGACCGTGTGCCCAGTGGTGGGGGCGCGAAATCACCGGTCGGACTGGATGGTTGCAGCATCAGCGCGGCGCTCGGCACGTCGAGGGCTTCGGCGACGTGCCAGCCGAGCAGGCCCCCGACGGGCCCTTCGCACAAGAGGAGATCGGCGTCCTCACCCGCTTGGGCCATGGCTTCGCCGACGCCGGCCAGGTCGTCGCGCATACCGGCCAGGGCGTCCTTGGAGGGCTTGAGTCGTCGACCGTCCACCATCGCCTGTCCATAGGTCGAGGCGCGGGTGTCCGCTTCGGTGTCACGGGGAAGCAACCGGAACTCGAATCCGGCGTCGGCGATCATCCGCCGATACGGATGTTGCGCGGCGATCGCCACCGCGGCCCCGAGGTCGTCGCGCAGACGCGCGGCCAGGCCGGTCAGCGGCGCGACATCGCCTGTCGTGCCGAACGCCAGGATCGTGATACGTGGACTCATCTGTGGGCTCCGATCGCGGTGAGGAAGAGGTCTCGGAGGGCGTCGGTGTGCGCGATGACGTCGTAGGTGTGGTCGCGGGACAGTTCGCTGACCGCGCCGTCGAGGCTGGCGCGCAGAATGTTCTTCAACACGGCGGGGTCGGCGGACGTGGTGAAATCGCCACCGCGGATGCCCTCGGCCAGGATCGTGACCGGATCGAGGAGCGCGAACTCCGGCGGCACCCCGTCCTGATCGACGGAGGATTGGATGGCTTGGTCGAACCGTCGACCGGCGCCGTCGCGGTACCCGATCGAGATCTCGTAGAGGGCGATCGCCTCGCGTCGATGTCCATCCAGGAATTCTCCGTTGGCGTCGATGTACGCCGTCAGTCGTGCCGTCGGGGATTCCGCGGCGACGACGCGCGGCACGATCACCGTCGCCGACGCCGTGAACACCGCTTCGACGATCGCGGCGACCAGCTCATCCTTTCCGCGAAAGTGATACAGCACAGCACTCTTCGCGATCTCGGCTCGTTCGGCGATCTTCGCGAGCGAGGCCGACGGATAGCCGACCTCGGCGATCAGCTCGACGGCGCACGACACGAGCTGTTGTCGGCGCGCTTCGTCGGCGAAGGTTCGCCCGCTCGGACTCTTTGACCGCATGGTCTAAATGTAGACCGAGTGGTCAGAGATGGCAATGGTCATCCCCAACGGGACGTTGAGCCAGCGTTTCAGCGACGGCCCGCGCGACTGGCCTGTCGACTGGACTCGAACAGCCACACACTGTGGTCGAAGGCGATCAGGTCCCAGCCCTGCCGTTCCGCGAGCGCCGCCATCAGCTCTGCGGCGTACGCCGTGTCCACAGAGCTTCGGTCGAGCGCGCGCGCAACGTATCGGGCGACCAGTCGGCTGACCCGCCCACCGGCAACGCCGGCGAGCATCAGGCCATAATCCCAGGCGATGCCGGTGCGTTGTCCAGGTGTCGCGCACCACGTCGTCTTCAGATCGGCGAGTCGCCCGTCGGCAGCGGCGACGCGCAGATCGTCGGTGGTGTTCACACCCTGGGCGACGAACCGTTCGGCCAGCTGCCACACCGCTTCCGCCTTGATCGGGGTGCCCGCCGTCGCCCGGCACTGATTTCCGATGCGGTAGGCCCAATTGTGATATCCACCAAGGACTTCGAATGTCGAGAGCAGGTCATCCAAGCTGTCGGTGTAAGCATCGCCACCACATTCGGCGCGGTAGGCGATGTAGCGGGCCACCACGTTCGCAGTCGACGTGTCGTACGCGCCGGCCGAGTAGACGGCATCGATCAGGCACAATGCCAATGACTTTCGATATCCGTCCGGAATGAACCAGAGGCCCGGGTCCTCAAGATCGGCCTCGACGCCGATCGCCAGCGCGATGAGATCCGCATCGCTTGGACGCGCCGACCCCGTCCGTGAGACCTCCAACGGACCGACCGTCCCTGGGATATCTGTCACTACGGTCACAGCGCCATCGCTGTTGCGGGCCGACATCGGATCACTCCTCGTTATGTACTATTTGGTTAGTTTAGGGGAGTGGGCCGGAAACCGATACGTGAGAATCGTCGCACTGCATAGGCTTTCCTCATCGCAGGGACGGTCGCAATCGCGTGCTCCTGCGACGGCTCTGTGCCGGACAACGGTTTTCGTCGCACAAGCGAATCGCCGGTACGAACCGCCGCTCTTTGAGACGTTCGGCCATCCGTGCTTGACTGGGTTGTTGTCGATCGCCGCCTGGAGACACTGTTGATGAGTTCGCCACTTGCCCCGCCCGTACGGTGCGCAATGAGATGGAAGGTCGGCAGCGCGCTGGCGGCGACACTGGTGGCGGTCGGCGTCAGCGGATGCGGGCCGGCCAACGACGGAGCGAGTCCGTCGGCCGCCGGCGGCTCGGTGTCATCGAGCGCCCCGCAGCCGGCACCGACGAACTCATCCGCCGCCCCCGCCCCATCGACGCCGCTCGCGCAGGCCGCCACTGCCGCATTGACCACACTGGAGACGCTCCCGGTCAAGGGCCGCGCACCCAAGACCGGTTACGAACGTGCCCAGTTCGGGCAGCCATGGTCGGACGATGTCACCGTCGCCGGCGGACACAACGGCTGCGACACCCGCAACGATCTGCTGAAATCCCTGGACGACCTGGTGATCAAGCCGGGTACCCACGGCTGCGTGGTGCTGTCGGGCACGTTGCATGACCCGTACACCGGTCGCGCCATCGCGTTCACCCGCGGCGAGGGCACGTCGAACGCCGTCCAGATCGATCACGTCGTCGCGCTGATGGACGCCTGGCAGAAGGGCGCACAGCAGTTGACTGCCGATGAACGCCGCGACCTGGCAAACGACCCGCGCAACCTGCAGCCCACCGACGGCCCGACCAACAGCCAGAAAGGTGCCGGCGATGCCGCCACCTGGCTGCCACCGAACAAGTCCTACCGCTGTACGTACGTTTCCCGGCAGATCGACGTCAAGGCCACCTACCGGCTCTGGGTGACCACCGCGGAGAAGTCGGCGATGCAGCGGGTGTTGACATCTTGTGGCGCAATGATTCCCGCGGCGGCAGCCACCTCTGGGCACACCGAGGGCACCGCGCCGCCCGCCCCACCGGTACAGACGCCGACCACCCCGCGTGACGTGGCCCCGGCGCCGGACGCGGGGGTGTACTACCGGAACTGTGCCGCGGTGCGGGCTGCCGGCGCCGCGCCGCTCCATCGGGGTCAACCCGGCTATGCCGCCCGGTTGGACGGCGACGGTGATGGGGTGGCGTGCGAGTGATGCGCAATGTCGGTCCGCGGGAGTCGGGACCTTCTGCCCAGTGACAGCCGGGACCTTTCCATCTAACCGGTGACGACCTTCGTCCTGACTTCCACAGTCCTGATAACGACGTCCAGTGCACTCGCGATATGGCCAGTGGATACGGTTTCCGTTCCCGATGAACGGATTTGGCGGATCACAGACGGAGCCCGGGTGACTCTGCGGATGAGGAGGATGCGCGTCCCATCCGACGACCCGCGCTCCTCCCCGACCCGCGCAACCCGCGATCGCGATTCACTTCCTGCATCTGGATCGCCGATCACGCTTTCTCACAACAGAACTGACTTCATCGGTGTCGTCTGAGCAGACCGGCTCCACCGACAGACATCATCAAACCTCGACCGGTCTCACCGTGCGCGCTCCGGAGAACTCACGCCATGACGTGACACCCGACGGGCGTGTCCGCATCTGAAGTGCGGACGACGATCGCCGGCAGACGGTGATGTCCCCAGTCTTTGATCGGCCCTTTCGCTGCGCCCATCCCCCGACCTCAGGGAGGTGAGCGTTGCGGATCGTCCGATCCGAAGAAGAGAAGGAGAAGAGTATGGCCAGAAAGATCGTGGCAGGCGTCGTCGGACTCGGCGCAGTCCTCGGGCTCGCCCTCGGCGTCGGGACGGCGTCGGCGGCGTACTGCGACCAGTCGTCGCAGGGGTGCGAGTCGTCCAAGCCGGCACCCGGTTCGGGCGCGGGTGCGTTCGGCGCGTTCGGCACCCAGGGTGACGTCAAGCACGACTTCCGGGGCGGTGCGAACGGCGCCCAGACCGGATACAACAACTCCCACCTGGTGGGCAACCCGCCGGTCGACCAGCGGTCGCTGAACTGATCGATCCGTCCACCCGCCACGGCCACCTCCCAGGGAGGTGGCCGTGGTGGGTCGTGCCGGGTCGGCGTCCCCGACGACATCGTCTGATGCGTCGACAGCCGCGAGCCCGAACCCGGACTCCCGATCGGCACGGATTCATAAGCGGCTACCGTGAATTCATGACCGCACCGCGTCTCCGTATCGGCCAGGTGATCACCAGCGACGAAGGCCGGCGCTACCGGATCGAACGGCGGATCGGTGACGGTGGGTACGGGCAGGTCTACCTGGCGCATCAGCTGGCGCAACGCAGCGACCGCAAGCGGCGCACCGTGTGTGTGAAGGTGTGCGGTTCTGCCAGCGACTGGCATGGCGAGGCCCATTTCGGCGGGTTGCTCGCCGGATACCCCGAGGTGATCGAGCTGCTCGACACGTTCGCGTTCAGCACCGGCTCGCGGACACCAACCCGCTACGTGCTGGTGTCGGAGTATCTCCACGAGGGCACCGTGGCCGATCGCATCCAGAACGGCCAGTGGGCCGGGTGGTCGCCCACCGATGTCCGGCGCGAGATCCTCCGCATCCTGAAAGTCCTCGCCCTCATGCATGCGGCCGGCGTGACCCACCGGGACATCAAACCGGACAATGTCTTTCTCCGGGACGGACACCTGGTGCTCGGCGACTTCGGCATCTCGAAGCATTCGCTGACCCCGCAGCGCTCACCCATCGACGCCTACACACCCGCGTACTCACCCACCGACATCGAGGACCGACGCCACTGGGCCACCTGGCTCGACGTGTTCCAGGTCGGGCTACTGGCCAGCGCGCTCTTGACCGGCGAGGACTGGACCAACGTCGACATCGCGCGGATTCGGACCGTCGACGCCCCCGAAGACCTCAAATGCTGGATCTGGCACGCGACCGCCCATCGCGGGATGCGTTACGTCGACGCCACCGAGGCACGCGACGCGTTGGCCGAACTCAAGTGGGTGGACATGCGCACGAACAGTCGCAGCCCGTCGTCGTTGCGTGGCCACCACGTGGTGGTGACGGGAAAGTTCGACACCGGCACCCAGCACGAGATGAGCCAACTGATCCAGGATGCCGGGGCAACAGTTCAGCGTGCCGTCACCGACGACACCACCGTGCTGGTGCGTGCCCCACGGATCGCCAACACCGTCGGCGGGTCCGAAGGCCGCAAGCTATACGCAGTGCGGGAACGCAAACGCCGAGGTCAACGCATCCAGATCATCACCGAGAACAGGCTGCGGACGTTGGTGGGCGCCGACGACCCATCCACCGGCAGGGTGCTCGTCTCGGCAAGCCCGAGCAGCCGCTGATCGGACCGCGCCGCCATCGGCGGTGCGAGTCATCGTGTGACCCAAGGCCACAACATCGGCGTTCACCCCGCATCACCTCACCGCGTCTGGCACATTACGGTGTGGAAGATCGTTCACCGATGTGAAGGGAATGTCCCCTATGCTTGCGCGTCTCCGCACTCTTGTCGCCGCAACCGCTGTTTGTGGCGCACTGCTCGCACCGGCCGGCGTCGCCGCCGCCGCACCATCGACCGGTGAGCAGCTCACACCGGCGCGGGCACTCGATTGGATCAACGCGCACCCTGTCCCCGCGGCATCGGTCATCGACAACATCGAGACCGCGAACGCGATCCTCAAGCAGCTCGGCATCACCCCGTTCACCCCGACGGTCGGCGCGTGCACCGACCTCACCTTCCCGCTCGCCATCGGTGGCGCGGTGCCCGGTCCCTACACACCCGGATTCGGCGACCTGTCCGCCGGCAACATCGACCTCAACGCCGTCCGCAAGGGCGAGATCCTGTACGGATTCGTCCCGACGGGGATCACCGACGAATCCTCGAACAAGTCCGGTATGCGCGTCGCCTGGCTGAACACCAGCACCCTAAAAGGTGACATCGGTGCCCCGATGAGCGGACTCACCGACACGATCCTCGACGCAGTGAAGAAGCGTGCCGCCGACGCGGGCATACCCGCAGTCGTCGTCAATGCGCTCCTCGACCGAACCCTCAAGCCGGCCCTCAATCAGATCCCGCAGGGCGGCGTTCGCGGTGGACTCGTCGAAACCGGCTCGGGCACAGTCCTCTCCGCGATCTACGGGACCGTGCAGCGGCAGAACGCGACCTGCTTCTTCTTCCCGAGCCTCGGGATCGCGACGGCTGGGTAGTCGACGCGGCCCCATCGCGTTCAGGCTTCTTTCAGCCTCGAGGCCGCACACTCGCGGGGATCATCGGCCATCGACCTTGGGAGCCCCGATGAAAACGAGTCATCGTGCCGGCGTGCTACCGATCGTGGTGCTGGCGGCCTCGGCCGCGCTGATCGTCGGGGCCGGTCCGTCGACGGCGGCGGTCGTGACTTCGCCCCGGCCGGCAGCCGACCAGGCGTACCCGCAGGTCGCCGCGCCGCCGCCGGGTGCCATCGCGTTGGCGTTCGCGAACAACCAGCTGACCTACTGCTCGCTGATCTGTCCGCACATGCTGGACTTCGTCATCGACGTACCGGTCGCACTGGTGCGCTCGCCCGGCGTGTACTCCGCGGCGCTGGCGCGCACCGGATCCGTCGACAGGGCACGGGGGATGGCGTTGGCGTCGGTGACCGGCCCGGCCAATTCGGCGATATCGGGGATCATCGGCAACGACCTCGGCCTGGTGTTGCCGCGCGCCCAGAACGCACTCGAGGTCGCGGTGGTCCAGATGATGCACGTCGCCGACACCGCGCGGTCGGGCGCACCGCCCGCTGCGGTCGGGCAAGCCTTCGACACCGGCCGAGCCGAGATCGTGGACGCGCTCCACGCGCCGATCGTGCCGAACCCGCCGCAGATCGCCACCCCGACGACGCCGGCGCAAGCCTCGGTCCTCGACGCGATCGATGTCGGATCGGCCGTGTTGTTCCAGGCACCCGAATTGATGATGGCCGGCGCGACCGACGCGGCGGATGTCGCGGCGAAGACGTGGGCGGCAAGCGGGGATGCGAACGCGGCGCGCACGGCAGGGACCGAGCGGTTCAACGAGGTGGCTGCGCAGGCCGGTGACGTGATCGCTCGGGCGACCGGAAAGCGGTGGGTGCCGAGGGGCTGAGGGGTTCGGTGGGCCTTCGTGACGCTCGCACGCTCGCTCCTCAGGCACCAGGGTCGTGACGCTCGCACGCTCGCTCCTCAGGCACCAGGGTCGTGACGCTCGCACGCTCGCTCCTCAGGCACCAGGGTGGTGACGCTCGCACGCTCGCTCCTCAGGCACCGGGGTCGTGACGCTCGCACGCTCGCTCCTCAGGCACCGGGGTCGTGACGCTCATTCCTCGGGAGGCTTTGCGGGCACCGGGTCCACCACCCGATCCCTGAGGAGGCCCGGAGCGCTAGCGAAGGGCCGTCACGAAGGGTCGCGTTGGGCGCGGGCGTCCTCTGCTGTCAAGGTTGTGTCCCGTGGGGTCAAGACCTGCGTGATCCGGAGGCGGGACAATTGATGGGACACTCGGCTCACCTTCGGCCGAGCAGCAGATTATCGCGGCAACCACGCGCCGGTTGAGGGGTCGGCGTTCACCGGGCTTTCGCCGAAATCTGCCCAGCCGACCGGCGACGAGTGCAAGGCTGGTGCACATGCCGGTGTCGGGCCGTCGCCGTGGGGCATAGCCTTCCAATGGGCACAACCAGAGATCGAGGAGACATAGATGTTGAGCACGATGCAGGACGTCCCGCTGTCGATCGCGCAGTTGCTGCGCCACGGCAGCACGTTTCATGGCAAGGCCGAGGTTGTGACGTGGACCGGCGCGGGTGCGCGCCGTAGTAGTTACGCCGAGGTCGGACGCCGCTGCGCTCAGCTGGCTCACGCGCTGCGCGGCCTCGGGGTCACCGGCGACCAGCGGGTGGCGACGTTCATGTGGAACAACGCCGAGCATCTCGAGGCCTACCTGGCGGTGCCGTCGATGGGTGCGGTGCTGCACACCCTGAACATCCGACTGTTCCCCGAACAGCTCGTGTTTGTGGCCAACCACGGCGAAGACCACGTCATCATCGTCGATCCCACCCTGCTGCCCCTGCTCAACCCACAGCTGCCGCAGCTGAGCACCGTCAAGCACATCATCGTGACCGGCGACTCCGCCGACGGTGTCGAGGCGCCGGAGGGTGTGCAGGTGCACGCCTACGAGACGCTGATCGCTGATCATCCCACCGAGTTCGACTGGCCTGAGGTCGACGAGAATTCCGCTGCCGCAATGTGTTACACGTCCGGCACCACCGGTGACCCCAAGGGTGTCGTCTACTCGCACCGTTCGATCTATCTGCACTCGATGCAGGTGTGCATGACCGACGGACCCGCCCTCAAGCAGGGTGATCGGGCATTGGCGGTGGTGCCGCAGTTCCACGCCATGTCATGGGGTCTTCCCTACGCGGCGTTCATGATCGGCGCCTCGCTGATCATGCCGGACCGCTTCCTGCAGCCCGAACCGCTCGCCGCACTGATCGCCGCCGAGCAGCCCACCTTCGCCGCCGCCGTGCCCACCATCTGGCAGGGCCTGCACCAGTACCTGGAAGCACACCCGCAGGACATCTCCTGCATGCACGACGTGCTGATCGGCGGGTCGGCCGTGCCGCCGTCACTGATGCACACCTTCCAAGAGGATCACGACGTGACGGTGCTGCATGCGTGGGGCATGACCGAGACGTCGCCGCTGGGATCGGTGGCCCGCCCGCCTGCCGGCACCGAGGGCGAAGAGCGCTGGCGCTACCGCTACACCCAAGGCCTGTTCCCGGCGTCGGTGCGGGCCCGGCTCGTCGACGAACTCGGCGAGGTGCTGCCCAACGACGGCGACACCGTCGGCGAACTCGAGGTCCGCGGCCCGTGGATCACCGGCGCCTACTACGGCGTCGACGCCCCAGAGAAGTTCCAGGACGGGTGGCTGCGCACCGGTGACGTGGGCACCATCACCCCCGACGGCTACCTCACGCTGACCGACCGCACCAAGGACATCATCAAGTCCGGCGGCGAGTGGATCTCCTCGGTCGACCTGGAGAACGCGGTCATGGGCCACCCCGACGTCATCGAGGCCGCCGTCATCGGCATCCCGGACGCCAAGTGGGATGAGCGGCCGCTGGTCGCCGTCGTACTGCGCGAAGGTTCCGACGCCACCGCCGACACCCTGCGAGACTTCTTGTCCGACAAGGTCGCCAAGTGGCAGCTGCCGGAGAACTGGACCGTGATCAACGAGGTCCCGAAGACCAGCGTCGGCAAGTTCGACAAGAAGCGGCTGCGTTCGCAGTACCAGGAAGGTGACCTGGAGGTCACGCGACTCTGAGGTTGCGCTGTCTGCGCCTGTGAGCGACGTTCGTCCGCCTGGTCTCACTCGGCTCTCCTCCGGTGGTGGAAACGAGACGAGACCAGGGGGACGAACGTACCTGTGACCAGGGCGAGAATGGACTATTCGAACTAGTCCGACAGGCGTATGGTCGTGCCATGAAAACGGTCAGCAGCACCGAGGCCAAGGCGCGGCTCAATGCGCTGCTGGCCGAAGTCGAGCGAACCGGCGAACCTGTCACCATCACCAACCACGGGCGTGCAGTGGCCGTGCTCTCCCCCGCCGGCGCGGGTGTTCGCCGATTCGGCCAGTTTCCCGGACTCGTGATCCCAGACGATTTCGATGCCCCTCTGCCCGATGAAGAATTGGACGGGTGGGAGGCCGCTTTGTGACGGCAATCCTTCTCGATACGAATGCGTTTCTATGGCTTGTGCACGATCCTGACCGCCTCGGCCGTCGCGCGCTCGACCTCCTCGAGAATCCGGCCAACGAGCTGTACGTTTCCGCAGCGTCGGCGTGGGAGATCGCGATCAAGACGCGCATGGGCCGACTCGACGCTGCGCCACTGTTGTCGGCGTGGAACGCTACCGTGACGGCCATGGCAGCAACTGATCTGGCGATCGACTCCAACGACGCAGCGACCGCCGGACAGCTCAATTGGGATCACCGAGATCCTTTCGACCGCATGATCGTTGCCCAGGCCACGCGCCGAGGCCTGACCATTGCGACGAGCGACAAGGTCGTCCGAGACGGGACCCTCACGCCGGTCATCGACACCCGGCGATGAGGTTCGGATCGGGTCACGACCGGCGGCGATGCTCGAGGCGTACAGGTGTCAGGCCGGACGTGTCGCGTGTGGAAACAGTTGTGCCACCGCTGTTTCGGTGATCCACTCGATCCACCGCTCGCACGTCCACCCGTACTCGTGGACGAGGAGTATGTAGGAATCCTCGCTCACCACCGCATACAGAACACCAAGCGCGTCATGCGGACTCAGCGTCGGCGAGAATCCGGGCCGCGTGACCAGAGCGTCGCGCACCATCCCGAAACTGCGTGTCCGGAGTTGCTTGTTCTCGTCGAGCAGTCCCGCCACGTCCGGATCGGCGCCGGCCATGCGCATCACATTGAACACGGGCGCTGCACGACTGATTATCTCGCCGGAGTGCGCACAGAACCGCCGGAGCGCGGTGGGTCCGTCCGGATCGCTGATGACCTCGGTCACCCACTCCTGTTCCAAGATGCCGTCGGCCGAGTCGGCACCCGCGAGCGCCGTGTTGAAAACCGCCTTCAGGATCGCCGGTTTGCTGCCGAACGACAGATACAGCGTCTGCACCGCCACCCCGGCCTCCTTGGCGATCGCCGCCATGGTGCTGCTCAAATAGCCGCTTTCCACGAACAGCGACGTCGCTGCCGCGATGATCCGCTCACGCGTGGCACGGGACTTTTCGGCTTTCGCCGAACGGCGTGTAGCACGCTGGTCGGTCGCCATCAAAATTTCTCCCTTGACAATGGTGTAACGACATTCTAGCGTTTTCAATACCACACTAGAACGACATTACACTATGTGGTTCTAGTACCCACCCTCGAGGAGTCACCGTGACCGATGCACCCCCTCTTTTCGGCTACCATCACCTGGGCATCACCGTGCGCGACGTCGACGCGAGCGAAGCCTGGTACACGCGAACACTCGGACTGGCTCGGGCGTTCGTTGAGAAACACGACAACGACACCGGATACGCGGTGGTGATGACACGGCCGGGCAGCACATTCTTCCTCGGGCTGGACCACCATCACGACGCCGACCGACAGCTGTTCGATGCGCGTCGGACCGGTCTGGATCACCTTGCGCTGGCGCTGTCGTCGCCCGAAGAGGTACGCCTGTGGACGGCGCATCTCGACCGCCTCGGCGTAGCGCACAACCCGGTCCAGGAGCTCGACGACCCGATGCCGGCCGTGATGGTCCAGTTGCACGACCCCGACGGGATCCCCATCGAACTCATCTGGACCGGCGCATGAGATGGGCACCATCCCGCAGCGGCGCGGTCCGCGACCGTCCACCACCAGCGACATCCCGCACAGCCAGATTGATCAGCAACCCCGATCACGCGATCTGATGGATGCGGTCCTCGACGAAGCGCTCACCTGGGCCGGCGTCACCGACGGCGAGTCCAAGATCTCCGTCGAAGGTGCTCGCGCACTGACCCTTTCGCTCGACGAAGCCGTCGGCCCGCCCGAAGCGTTCTTCGTCGGGACAGAGTTCGCCCATGGACATGCCGACGGCGACTACAGTTTTCATGTCACCCTGCCGATCACCCAGGCAAAGGCCGCAACGTCGGCAGGCTGGGCAGAACCACACATTCTGGTGGCGACCGGTCAGGTCCCACACACGTTCGTGATGCTCTACGCCCCCCGTGACAACGACGAGGCGTCAATTCTCACCGGCTTCGTCCGCTGCTCCTACGAGTTCGCGACGAGTGCACTCTCCGGCTGACGAAATCCTCGGCCACCCAAACACCACCCCCATCCTGCACCCCGCTGGAGCAGAATCATGACCAAGCCCGTCACCACACACAAGACGATGAACACCGTCGTGCACGCGGCCTTTCGCCGTGACCTCGCCCGGTTCGACGCCGCGCTGGCCGGTTTCGACCCGCCCGCACCCGACCGCGCCCGGCGGCTCAAAGTCGCATGGGAGTACCTGGCCGAAGAAGTGCACAATCACCACTCGTACGAAGAGGACATCTTCTGGCCCACGTTGCAGAAGCTCGACCCCGACCTGCCCATGGTCAGCGACCTCGACGGCGAACACGAAGTGATCCGCGCGACACTGGACGAAGCCAGTGCCCGGATGGACGAGTTCGCCTCGGCCGCAACAGGCGAAGCGGCATCGGCCGCGCGTGCGTCGGTCACCAAACTGACCGGTGTGTTGCTGCGGCACCTGGCACACGAGGAGCTCGACCTCGAGCCGATCTCGGCCGGCTACAGCGACACCCCGGAGATGCGCGCCGCGGTCAAGACGGTGATCAAGAAGCACCGCGGGCATCTCGGCGAACTGGTCGCCTGGCTGCAGGACGGCGCCGACGAGAATGAGCGCCGCGGCTTGCGGAAACAGATCCCGGCACCGGTGGTGTTCATCCTGAATGCGACCGGTGGGCGAAAGTACCGGCGGACGGTCGGGTCGGTGTGGGCCCGAGGGTTTGCCGAGGAAACGCGGTAAGAAACCGTTCCGGCCCGCGGCGACGAAAACCTGCGAGATCGGGCTGCACGAGACGCGCCACCAGGTTTCGCGGTGCGGCGGAACGTGGGTTCCAGGTGATCTCGGAACTCGGCCTGGCCAGAAGATCCCCGGAGTCAGCGAGGCACGAGACCGGCGCGGAGCAGATCGGTGAGCCGCTTCATCGCCGGGGCCTGCCCGTCGAGCACGATCGAGGTCCGCAGGGTCACCGGATGGGCGGAGCGATACCCGGGGGACGAACTGTGCTGCGCGCCTCGGCGTTTCGCCGAGCGAACGCAGCTCACCGGTGTTCGCGCAGCGTTGCCATGCGTTTGCGGTAGTCGTCCTCGTCGATCTCGCCGCGCGCGAACCGTTCGCCCAGGACTTCCTCGGCACGCGAATGGCCCGAGCGCGGTGGCTCGACGGGCGACGGACCGCCCGCCGATCGACGAGAACTGGTCAGGTATCGGACACCGAGGACGATCGCGGTGATCACGGCCGCCCAGAACACGACCATCAGTCCGGTCATCAGGATCCAGTCACCCCAGCCCCAGCTGGTGCCCCACATGTGGTCGTCGTCGTACCTCATCGCCGGACTCCTTCCCGCGGCAGCGCATGCCTCCAGCGTGCGCGGGTCTAATGAGCACTGTCGAGGGACGTTGGTCCACAATTGCGGGGCAAGTTCCGCCCTCGGCTTCGGGTGCCTCGGTCCGGCTACACCCTCGTGGTTCGTGCCGGTGCAGGCGGCGTCGTGTCCTTGCCGTCATGTGCCCGTCGCGGCCACCATCGCCGCGGCCACCGCGCATGCTGTCCGGGGACGGTCGTCGCCGCGCGTCCTTGTGTGGGCGTCCCTCGAGCCGGTGTGTGCCGGCCTCGAACTGTTTGTGGCTCAGCGTCCGAGCAGGTCGGCGAGCGCTGCGTCGAGCTCCGGGAACCGGAACTCGAATCCGACGTCGGCGAGCACCTCCGACTTTGCGCGACGGCCGGTGAGGCCGAGCGCGGGGTCGGTGCGCAGCGCTACGGCGCCCAGGCGCAGCAGCGGGGCGGGGGTCGGCAGCGCGGGTGGCCGGTGCAGGGCTCGACGCAACGCCGCCATGAGTTCGACATTGCGGACCGGATGCGGACTCGCACCGACCACCACGCCATCGGGGATCGTGACCTCCGGGTCAAGACCGAGTGCGGCCCGTGCGATCGCGAGCCAGTCATCGACGTGAATCCAGCTGAACCACTGTTGTCCTGAACCGACGCGGCCGCCGAGGCCGGCGCGGGTCAGATCGGTGAGCCGCTTCATCGCCGGGGCCTGCCCGTCGAGCACGATCGAGGTCCGCAGGGTCACCAGATGGCCGGTGTTCGCACCCGCCACCGCCTCCTCCCACGGGCGGGCGACACCCGTCATCTGCGGCAGCCCATCGGGCACGGGCGTGGTTTCGGTGCACCACTGTTCGCCGGCGTCGCTCCAGATCGCGGTGGTGCTCGCCTGTAGCCAACGGTCGACAGGGGTGTGACGCAGCTTCGACGCGGCGACCAGGGCGCGGGTGGCGTCGACGCGGCTGTCGCGCAGCAGCGCCACATTTCGTTCGGACGGACGACAATCCACCAGCTTGCCCGCGAGGTTCACCACCGCGGTGGGCCGATCTGCGGTCAGCGTGCGCGCCCAGTCCCCCATGGTGCGGCCATCCCACGTCAGTTGTTCGAATGACGACGCGGGATCGGCTGTGCGGGTGAGGATCACCGGCCGGTGACCACGGCAGGCGAGGTCGGCGGCGAGGTGTTGGCCGAGCGCGCCGCTGCCGCCTGCCAGCACGACGGTGAGCGCGTCGTCGGCGGGAGCGAGTCCGGCATGTCGTGCGAGCCGGGTGAGGTCGGTTCGATCGGTCAGCTGCGGGACACCCGACCGGGTCAGTCGGCTCATCGGGCCCGATCGTGCTGTGGTCGTCACCGTTTCGGTGACGACGCAACCGCCGTCGGCCGGTTCGATCCGGAAGTCGATGAGGGTGGCGCCCACCGGTTCTGGTTGCGTCAGTTGCAGGTGGTGTCCCCTGTCGAAGACCGTGACGGTGAACGGTGGGGCCAGACGTCGGTGGAAGGCACCGACCACTCGACGTGACTGGACGTACGATCCGCGCCCACCCACCTCGACAGGACCGTCCATGACGACGGAGCGATATCCGCTGTGCCACTGCGGGAGCCGCGACGGATCACCGAGGACCCGCCACAACGCGTCGGCATCGAGGGCGATGAACTGCGAGTACGACTTTGTACTGGCCATGACCTACGGTAAGCCCCGTGCGGCCTCGTCGGCGGTGTCGCGATCGTCACGTTGACAACAGAGCTCTCGAGGGCGTTCCTCCCCCGGGTATCGCCATATCCGCGAAAGCGTCTGGAGGCCTTGGTGATACCCGGGGGAGGAAAGTCTGCGGTTCAGTTCATGGCCGACGACGCCGACGTCGTTCGACGACGCTTCGGCAACCATCGCATCGACCATCGGGGTGCATGCTGTCCGGCCACGGTCGTTACGGTGCGGTCCTTGTGTGGGCGCCCCTCGAGCCGGTGTGCCAGCCAACCCACGGCGATCGGCCCGGACAGCGGCAGCAGCGTGTAGTGCTCGCTGAGTTGGTCCCGCACGTAGGTCACCGACACGCCGTGGTAGCGGTAGCGCTGCACCTGGGCGTCGATGTCGGCGACATCGATCACCTCGTCGTGCACCGCTTGCACCACGAGTAGCGGGATCTCCGGAGCGTGAGTGCCGAGTTCGAGGTCGTGCATCATCGTGACGATCTCGGGCTGGGCCATGATGTCGGCGATCGGGACGTCGAGGTAGTCGTCGATGTCGTGGTCCTTGAACTGCCGGATCGCATCGATCGTGGGCAGTTCGGCGATCGCGGCGAGCTCTCGTCGACCCGTCTCGGTGGCATGTTCCTCGATGGCGCGGTCCAGCGCCGGGTAGACGCGGCGCAAACCTGCGATCGCCATGACCGGCAGTCCGGCGTGCATCCGACCGTTGAGCCGCATGAGAGCCGACGCCATGTCGCCGACCGGGGATCCGAGCACCGCCCCGATGATGTTCAGTTCCGGAGCGTACTGCGGGGCCATCTCCGCCGCCCAGGAGGTCGCCATGCCGCCACCCGAGTAACCCCACAGCCCGACGGGAGTGTCGGCGGGAAGTCGCCGGCCGGCGAACTCGAGAGTCGCGCGGACCCCGTCGAGCGCACGGTAGCCGGGTTCGCGGGGAGCGCCCCACGCGCCGAGCATGCCCTCGTGATCGGGGATCGATACCGCCCAGCCCTTGGCCAGCGCACGACGCACCACCAGGAACTCGAACGGAGCAATGGCCCGAGCCGAGTCGGCACCCTTGCGCAGCGCATACGACGGAAAACATTGGGAGGTGACGGCGTCGATCGCACATTGGAACGACAGCAGCAGGAAGTCGCCACTGTCAGCGCGCTTGCGCGGCAGTACCACGGTGGTAGCTGCCACACTGGCGTCCCCGTTGAGATCAGTGGAGCGATACAGCAGCTGCCACGCCTGGCTGCGGTGATGGGACGCCCAATAGTCCTTGAGCTCAACCTGTCGGGACCGGATCACCTGGCCGGGACGCATCGCGTCAAGTGCGTCCGGAGCGCCGTAGAACGGGTCCAGGGCAGGTAGCAGTATCGGCGTGGCGTCCACCACCGTTGTCTGTGGCGATACTGCAACCATCTGATCCCCCGTTCCGGTGCCGTCGAGCTTCGGGCACACGCCAGTCCGGGACTACAAATTGGCTGCCCCGGTGCCGCCTGACTCTGGCAACGCGCCCATGTGGTCCGCATCACTCCAAAGCCGTCTCTTACATGGGGTTTCAACGTTCTGCGGCACCGCAACATTCCGCGAAGTGGGCTGTCGGCACAGGGTGCGGTGAGCCCGCCCCCGACAAAGGTGCCGCCCCGGACATCGTCCGGGGCGGCCCTTCGTGACGCTCGCAAGCTCGCTCCTCAGGGACCGGGGGACGCGCACGCTCGCTCCTCAGGGACCGGGGTGACGCGCAACCTCGCCCCTCAAGAACCGGGGTGACGCGCAACCTCACTCCTCAAGAACCGGGGTGACGCGCAACCTCGCCCCTCAAGAACCGGGGTGACGCGCAACCTCACTCCTCAAGAACCGGGGTGACGCGCAACCTCGCCCCTCAAGAACCGGGGTGACGCGCAACCTCGCCCCTCAAGAACCGGGGTGACACGCACGCTCACTCCTCAGGGACCGGAGTACCTACTTCAACTCGCCACTCATGAGCTGATTGGCGAAGTCGGGGTGCTGGTTGAGCCACTCGACGACGGCCGCGTCAGGGTTGGTGCCGCCGTACTTCTGGGTCATCAGGTCCTCGAGCTGGGACAGATCCGAATCCGGCAGGATCAGGTTGTTGAACATCTGCGCGGCCTTCGGCGACGCGTCACCGAAGCCCTTCGTGCCGAAGTTCCAGATCCCCTCGGTACCGCCCATGGCACCCTTCGGGTCCTCGAGGTCGCGGATGTCGAAGGCGGCGTAGGCCCAGTGCGGCTTCCACAGTGTCACCGCGATGTTCGAGTTGCTGGCCTCCGCGCTCTTCAGCGAGGCGAGCATGGCGGCGGTCGACGACGTGCGGAAGGTGAGGTTCTGCAGCTCGTAGTCGGGGATCATGGTGTTCTTGACCACGCCCGTCTCACCAGCGCCGGGTTCGATGCCGACGAGGGTGTTGTTGTAGTCGCCGCCCATCGACTTGAGATCGCCGATCGACTTGGCCGGCGACGAATCGTTCACCGCGATGGTCAGTTTCGCACTGTCATACCAGCAGCCGAGCGCCTCCATCTGGGGCCCGTACTTGTCGATATAGGTCTTGTGGGTGGTCGGCAACCAGACGTCGGTGAGCACGTCGACGTCGCCGTTGGCGGTCGCCGTGAACGCCGCTGCCGCATCGAGCGTCTTGACCTGGGCGTTGTACCCGTTGTCGGCGAGCACGTTCTTCATCAGATAGGCGGTGGCCGTCGACTCGTCCCATCCGCTGAAGGCACCGATGATGATGTCGGTGTTGCCCTCCGACTTCCCGCTCGCGTCGGCCACGCCGTCGGTCAGTGAGCAGTCCGAGTACTGGCTGGCGAGGTCGTTGCCGCCACCACCGGAATCACCACTGCTGCTCTCATTCGAATTCGATGCGCCACAAGCGCTGAGCACCAGCGCGCTGACGCTGAGCGCCGCTACGATCGCCCCTAGTTTCCGCTTCATCTCGACTCCCTCAATCTCCTCGAATTCCGTTGTTCGGCGATGGCGCCGGTCACTGCTGCATGGAGCCCACCCTTCCCCGGTTACCGATCGCGGCGCTGAGCCGATCCATGTAGACGGCGATGATCACCACCGAAAGACCCGCCTCGGCGCCGAGCGCCAGGTCGAGGGTCTGGAGCGACTGGTTGACCTGACCACCGAGGCCGCCGGCACCGGCGAACCCGGCGATGACGACCATCGACAGCGCGAGCATGATCACCTGGTTGACGCCGGCCATGATCGTCGGCATCGCGAGTGGGATCTGGATCTGGCGCAGGATGCGCCACGGGCTCGACCCGAATGCCTGTCCGGCCTCCACCACCTCGGGGTCGACCTGCCGGATCGCCAACTCGGTCAACCGGATACCGGGCGGCATCGCGAAGATGATGGTCGACACGACGCCGGGGGTGGGCCCGATGCTGAACACGATGATCACCGGAACCAGGTAGACCAGGCCGGGCATCGTCTGCATGAGGTCGAGCACCGGCCGCACGATCGCCGACACCACGCGGTTCTTCGCGGCGAGAATGCCGATGGGAATCGCGAAGGCCAACGCGATGATCACCGCCACCAGCACCAACGCGATGGTGGCCATCGCGTTGTTCCACTGGTTGAACGCGCGGATGAAGTAGAACCCGATGACGGCGAACAATGCCAGCTTCCAGCCGTGCCGCAGTCCGCCCGCGAGCAGTGCCAGCCCGGCGAAGATCAGGATCATCACGTAGTACGGCGGGCTCGACAGTGCGTTGTTGAGAACGTCGTAGAAGTTGGTGATGAACGTCTTGATCGCGTCGAACAGCCACGAGACGTGCACGGTGAGCCAGTCGAAGGCGCTCTCCACCCAGTCGCCGAGGTTGATACGGGGATTGACGGGATCGAAGTTGCTCATCGCGCGTCCTCCCCGTTCTGGCCGGCATCATCCGGGGGCGGGGCGACCTCGGTGGGTTCGGTGTGGTCGGGCTCGTCCGGCGGCGCCATCGATGTCAGCAATGCCACCCGCGGCACGACGCCGCGCAGGTGTCCATCGTCGTCGGTGACGGCCAGCGGTACCGGCGACTGGGCCGACGGCGCGAACAGCTCCGCGATCGGGGTGGACTCGGTGACCGAGATGAGGTCGTCGCGCCGGGCCAGCGCCGACAGATCGCCCGCGTCCGATGCTGCCGCGGCGACCGCATCGTCGTCGGTGACATAGCCGACGAGCTTGCGATCACCGTCGACCACCAGTACCCCGGACGTCTGCTGCTGCCGCATGACGTCGACCGCACCGCGCGGGCCGGCGTCCAGCTCGACGACGGCGGCGGCAGGTTCCATCACCGAGCCGGCGGTCAGCACGCGGGAACGATCCACCTCGGCGGTGAACTTCGCGACGTAATCATTGGCCGGCTCGGTGAGGATCTGTTCGGCGGTGCCGATCTGCACGATCCGTCCCGAGCGCATCACGGCGATCCGATCGCCGACGTACATGGCCTCGTTCAGGTCGTGGGTGATGAACACGATCGTCTTGCCCAGGCTGGACTGCAGCTCGATCAGCTGGTCCTGCATCTCCCGGCGGATCAGCGGGTCCAGCGCGGAGAACGCCTCGTCCATCAGCAGGATGTCGGTTTCGGCCGCCAACGCGCGTGCCAGACCCACACGCTGCTGCATGCCGCCGGAGAGCTGGCTGGGATAGCGGTCTCCCCACCCCTTCAGTCCCACCATGTGCAACCAGTGATCGGCGCGTTCCAGGCGGGTCTTCTTGTCGACCCCCTGCTCCTTGAGCGCGTAGGCCGCGTTGTCGCGCACCGAGCGGTGCGGCAGCAGCGCGAAATGCTGGAAGACCATCGAGATCTTGGTGCGGCGGATCTCACGCAGCTGCTTCTCCGACACCGCCGCGACGTCGAGGTCACCGACGAAGACATGGCCCGCCGACGGCGTCCACAACCCGTTGAGGGTGCGGATCAGCGTCGACTTACCCGACCCCGACAGCCCCATGACGACGAAGATCTCACCCGGTGCGACCTCGAAGCTGGCGTCGATGACGGCCGCGGTTCCCAGCGACCCGAGGTCGGCAGGGTCCTCGCCCTGTTCGATGCGGCGGACCATCTCGTCCTCGCGTCGCCCGAACACCTTGTAGACATGTTCGGCACGGACGGCCGGCGCGCCCGGCGCGGCGTCGGCTATCGAGGTTTCACTCTGGGCTGGAGTCGTCAACGTCTCCCTTTCCAACCCCGGACATGCCGGGGTGGCCGTCCGCACACACATCAGGGGCGGGAACGGCGTCGGTTGTTCCGGTGACCGGCACTTGTCAGTCGGTTCTCATCTCACGATAATCATGTGCTTAGTTCCGCACACGATTGCGTCCGGTTTGTGACCCGGCCGAGTCTCATTTGCCACACCGACACCTTTGCACCCCATTTCGGGCATTCAGTGCAAATCGCGCTCGCAGCTTGCTCGTCGACCAGACCACCGTGTATGGCGCTTACGCAGGAACATGATTCGACTACAGCCGGACGGAATCTGTGCTATCGCAACCACTCTGCTGGCGCGATGGCGTTATCTCGAACTCCTGATGATTCGTTCGACGCCGAGGATCACCGCGGCCATCAACCCTGACATGGCCAGAAGGAAGCTCGGGCCACCCGCCTCCATGCCGGTCACCGCCCAGATCGCGGCGATGATCGAGATGCAGACGACGGTCCGGGCGATACGGCGGACCAGCCCCGACCGCAGGGGCGGTTGTGCCGCGACCAACACGATCGAGGCGTACCCGGCGAGGTTGAGCGCACCGACGATCCCCGCGAACAGCGGGCTGTGGGGTACGCCCGCGACGATCGGCAGGGTCGACAGGACGAGCGTGATGACCACCCCGACCACCGCGAGCACGATCATCAGGACACGCTCGCGGCTGTCGCGGTCGCCGAGTCCGGTGTGTGGCTCCTCATCATCGGCCATACCCATCAGTGTCCCGGACGATCGTGATCCCATCCGGTCATCGGCAGCTCGCCCGGCTGAGACAGGTGCTGTGGTTTCCATTCATCCATGACTGGTTTCCCGCAGTGGCGACAATCGTCCCCCAGCGTGACGTCCGAGGGATATTTCCCTCAGACGTCACCCACGGGGACAATCGTGACCACCAGTCGGCGCGCAGCCAGTTCAGGCAATGGCTTCGGCCCGTACCGCCGCGGCAAACCGCCGCCGTATCCGCCGCCGCGACCTACGCGAAGTGATCTAATCTCTGCATGCCCGAAGCGGCCCCGCCCACCGGTTTCGCCCGGTTCCTCCCCGGACTCGGCACCCTGCGCTCGTACGACCGGAGTTGGCTGCGCGGCGACATCGTCGCCGGCATCGTACTCACCGCATTGCTGATCCCGGCGGGCATGGGCTACGCCGAGGTGGCGGGTCTGCCCCCGGTCACGGGTCTGTATGCGACGATCGTCCCGCTGGTCGTGTACGCGCTCGTCGGGCCGTCGCGCATCCTGGTCCTCGGGCCGGACTCCTCGTTGGCGCCGATCATCGCGGCCGCCATCATCCCGCTGGCCGCCTTCGACGACGAACGCATCGCGCTGGCGGGGTTGCTGTCCATCGAGGTCGGTGCGGTCCTCATTCTCGGTGCGTTGTTGCGGCTCGGGTTCGTCACCGATCTGCTGTCCAAACCTATCCGGATCGGCTACCTCAACGGCATTGCGCTGGTGGTGCTGCTCGACCAGATCCCCAAACTCCTCGGGTTCAGCATCGAGAGCGACTCGGTGATCGGCGAGGCCGTCGACATCGTGAAGGGCATCGCCAATGGTGAGATCGAATGGCTGCCCACCGCCATTGGATTGGTCTGCTTGGCGGTCATCCTGGGGCTCAAGCTGTGGCGCAAGACGATTCCGGGTGTGCTGATCGCGGTGGTCGGCGCGATCGTCGTGGTCGCGGTCTTCGGCTGGAGCGACGACATGCCGGTGGCCGGCGCGATGCCGCGCGGATTCCCGACACCGGCGCTCGGCGGCATCACCTTTGACGACGCCGTCAACCTCGCGGGACCGGCGGTCGGCATCGCACTCATCGCCTTTGCCGACACCAGCGTGCTGTCGCGCACGTTCGCCGCCCGGGCCGGCACCTCGGTGAACGGGAACAAGGAGATGGCGGCGATCGGTACCGCCAACATCGCCACCGGATTCCTGAGCGGATTCGCCATCTCGGCGTCCTCGTCCCGCACCCCGGTCGCCGAACAGTCCGGGGCGCGCACACAACTCGCCCCGCTGATCGGCGCGGTACTGATCGTGGTATTCATCTTCGCCGCGCCGGGCGTGACCGCATACCTGCCGTCGGCCGCGCTGGCGGCAGTGGTGATCTCGGCGGTGCTGTCGCTCATCGACGTGCACAGTGTCGCGGCATTGTTCCGGGCCAACCCGATCGAGGCATGGTTGTCGATCGCGGCGTTCCTGGGCGTCGCCGCCATCGGCGTGCTGCAGGGCATCCTGGTGGCCATCGGGTTGTCGTTCATCGCGTTCATCAATCAGGCCTGGCGGCCGTACCGCACCGAACTCGGGCGTATCCCCGGCCTGCGCGGCTATCACGACGTCACCCGGTATCCCCAGGCGAAGCGGATCGAGGGGGTCCTGATCCTGCGCTTCGACGCACCGTTGTTCTTCGCCAATGGCGGCATGTTCGACGACTACGTGCGCGGCGAGGTCCGCAAGGCCCACCACGAGGGCCGGGAGGTACACACGGTGATCTTGGCGGCCGAGCCGATCACCGAGATCGATGCGACCGCCGTCGACGAGATCGTCGAACTCGACGACTACCTGACCACCCATGACATCACGTTGATCTTCGCCGAGATGAAAGATCCTGTGCGTGACCAGCTCGCGCGTTATCACCTGCAGGTCGACGGCAAGCCTCGGTTCGACGACTCACGATTCGCACCGACCACGGGCGCGAAGGTGGACGAGATCACCGGGCAGTGGCGCACCGACATCGGACCGAATCCCGACGACCCGCCGAGCTGAGCTCGCAGGACACGCGGCAGTCCGGTGCGCGCGGCTGGTCGGCGCTGCTGTGCCATTCTGACGCGGTGGACCTCATCCGTCACCTCAGCTTCTTCGTCGCCGTCGCCGAAGAAGGCCACTTCGGTGATGCCGCGGCACGTCTGGAGATGACCCAGCCGCCGGTGTCGCAGGGACTGCGACGTCTCGAACGTGAACTCGGCGTGGAGCTGATCCGCCGGACCTCCCGCGGGGCGGACCTCACCACCGCGGGCCGCGAACTCCTGCCTCGCGCACGGCTCCTCGTCGACGATGCGACACGCTTCACCGGCGAGGCCCGTCGGCTGGCCGAGCGTTCCGAGGTGCTGCGTTGGGGCGTCGTCCCGCAGCTGGGTGGCGCCGCCGCCGCGCGCTGTGCACGGGAGATCGGCGCGGTGGCCCCCAGTCAGGACATGATCGCGGCGCCCGCGACGTCGCTGGTCGATCAGGTGCTCGCCGGCGGCCTCGATGTGGCCGTCGTCGACCATCCTTGTGTCACCGGCACATTGGCGACCGGGCCGGTCGTGCGCGTCGCCCGACAGGTGATGCTGCCGGCCGACGACCCGACCGTATCGTCGACGCGCCCTCGGCTTCGACAACTCGGGGGGTTGACGTTCTGCCATCCGCCGCGCTCCTGGAACCCACCCGCGCACGACCAACTGGTCGACGGCTTCCGCGAACTCGGGCTCGATCCGCCTCTGCGAGCAGTGAGTTCGGAGCCCGAACTCACCGCGACGGTGGCCGGCGGCTTCGGGTTCGGACTCACCACCCAGCCCGACACGCTCAGCGCGGTCAGCCAGATTCGCTGCATCACCGTGGCTGCCGAGGCAACTGTGCTGCGACTCACTGTCATTCACCGTCCCGCCGAGCACGCCGAGGTCGCCGACACGCTCACCGCCGCGTTGACCGAACACGCCGCCGGTGCCCGCACGTGACCGCCCGCACACACCTGGATCGGACGGTACGGGAGATCTTCGCGGACGCCGGTTGCGCGGGATGGCTGCACGCGGTCACCCTCGGCCGTCCCGACCTCCAGTACTCCTACGGCGCCGACACCCCGGTGGTGCTCGCCTCGGTGTACAAACTGCCGCTTCTGATCTCGTTGTGCCGCATGGCCGACCGTGGTGACATCGACCTCGGTGACACCGTGTGCGTCGATCCCCGCAGGTGGGCGGCCGGCGCCACCGGCCTGGGCCTGCTGCGTGATCCGGTCCAGATGAGCTGGCGCGATCTGGCGACGTCGATGATGACGGTCTCCGACAATGTGGCCGCCGACGTCATCCTGCATCGCGTCGGCCTGGACGCGGTGCTCGCCGACCTGGCCGAGCTCGGTGCCGCGGACACCCGGATCGTCGGCGGTATGCGCGAGGTCCACGAACGACTGCAGAGCGAGACCGGTACCAGCACGGTCGCCGAGGCGTTCGCGGTGCTCACCGATCCCGACGTCGAGGCGTCGGTGTCCGCCTATGACGCCGCGTACGCCAGCGCGTCGACCCCGCGCGACTGCACTGACCTGCTCGCCTCGGTCTGGGACGATCGTGCCGCTTCGGCACTGTCGTGCGAGTTCATCCGGTCGGCCATGCGCGCACAGGTGCTCACCGCGCGCCTGGCCGCGGGGTTTCCGTACCGGCACGTGGTGGTGGCCGGCAAGACCGGCACCTTGGCGGCGATCCGCAACGAGATCGGAGTCGTCGAGTTCCCCAATGAGCATCCCGTCGCCGTCGCGGTGTTCACCAAGAGCGCACGGGCCGACCCATCGCTGCCGGCGGTCGACCGCGCCATCGGCGACGTCGCACACACGGTGGTCACCGAGTTACGAATGCCGCTGGATGCTCCGAGCATCCCGAATGGCCTGCGGCGATAGCGATTCGCTATCGCCAGGAGGCATGTCGGGACTTTGCGTCGCCCGCCCGGTCACGCTTGGCTGCAACCCATGACGCGTGCGGTGAGGGTTCTGGTGGTCTGCCTGGTCGTCGCAACCGTGGCCACCGGTTGCATTCTCCGTTCGGATTCGCCCGACGATGTGCTGGATCGGTTCGCCAATGCCGTCGCTCACCGGGACATCGACGCCGCCGCGGCGCAAACCTCCGATCCAGTTGCGGCGGAGACGGCGCTGCGGTCGATGTTCGACGGGATGGGCACGCGGGCGGCCGTGCGGACGTCACCGCGCATCGTCGACGACAAACAGGTCACCGGCACCATCGACTACCACTGGATCATCCGCGGCACCCGCACCGCCGACTACCAGACGACGGTCGGTCTCGAGCGAGCCGGCGACGGGTGGGCCGTACGCTGGGCGCCGAGCGTACTGCACTCCCGTCTGCGTGACGGCCAGACGTTGTCGTACAGCGACGACATGGATTATCGGACGTCGGTACTCGACCGCAACGGGCGCCCTTTGATGACGTGGCAACCGGTGTCGTCGGTGACCCTGCAGCGTGCCCACCTCGATTCCGCCGACCGACTCGCGCAGGTACTGCGGGAGGTGGAGCCGAGCATGACCGGCGCCGACATCCGCCGTCAGTTCGCGACTTCCCCAGGGGACACGCAGACCGTCATCCGGCTACGCGGTGCGGATCTGGACACCGTTCACTCGGCTCTGGCCGGGGTCGACGGCGTGGACCTCTCCGCGCGAGGAGCGTTGCTGAGCGCGACCAAGACATTGCACTCCCCCGCCATGAGCGGACTGGAAGATGCATGGCGAGAATCGATCTCACGGACGGCAGGATGGTCGGTGAGCATCGTCGACGATGCCGGCACACCCACACATGTGATCAAACAGGTGGCACCACAGGATACTGTGCCGATCCGCACCGGCATCGACCGCGACATCCAGGAGCAGGCGCAGGTGGCGGTGCGATCGCAGCGTCGGCCTGCGGTGCTGGTCGCGATCGCGCCATCGACCGGCGAGATCGTCGCGGTCGCCCAGAATGAGGCCGCCGACCGATCCGGGGCCATCGCCCTGTCGGGGCTGTATCCGCCCGGGTCGACCTTCAAGACCATCACCACCGCATCCGGCCTGGAGGCCGACGCGGTGCGACCGCAGACGCCGCTGCCCTGCCCCGGTCGCACCACCATCGAGGGTCGTACGATCCCGAACGAGAACGACTTCGACCTGGGCACCGTGCCCCTGGCCACCGCATTCGCCCAGTCCTGCAACACCACCATGGGTGCACTCGCCAACCGCCTTCCCGACGACGCGTTGCCCAGAGCCGCACGCCAATTCGGGATCGGCGTCGACTACGTGATTCCGGGGATCACCACCGTCACCGGCTCGGTCACCACAGCCGCCGGCGCCGCGCAACGGGTGGAGAACGGTATCGGTCAGGGCACTGTGACGGTCAGCCCGTTCGGGCTCGCGGTGGCCGAGGCCAGCCTGGCACGCGGGAGAACCGTGACGCCGACGCTGATCGCCGGACGGCAGACCACGGCGAACAGCCAACCGCAGACGATTCCGGCCGCGGTGGTCCGCGACCTGCGCGCGATGATGCGGCAGACCGTGACGTCGGGGACGGCGACTGCGCTGCGCGATGTCCCGGGCCTCGGAGGCAAGACCGGAACCGCTGAGTACGGCGACAACTCCCACCCGCACGGCTGGTTCGCCGGTATCGTCGGCGACCTCGCGTTCGCGGCGCTGGTGGTGGGTGGCGGATCGTCGAAGCCGGCCGTCGCGATGACCGGGGAGTTCCTTCGGCCGCTGATGCGATGATGTCGCGCATCAGTCGCGTATTCACGCGGCGGTGGATCTGCTCACGGCGCGCGGTGGTGATGGCTCCCTGACCAATGCCGACGACAATCAATGGGCCAGGTACAGAACGATTTCCGTCGCGCCGGTGTCTGCCGTTCGCGACTCCACCGCGAACGGCACCTGATGATCGACGCCGACACCGAACGTGGTTACACCCTCGAACGAGCCGGCGAAAGCGATCTGCCGCAGAGTCCGATAGGTATCGTCGGCGAGGAACCCGAACCCCCGGAACAGGTTCGGATCGGCAACCGGAGCGAAGACAGAGAGCTGCAGGAACGCCCCGCCCTGCAGCGGGACCGGCCGGCCGGAGGCGTCCTGGGTGACCTGGGGGACGTATCGGGCCGAGAAACCGACGTCGGAGGTGGTGTCGGTTCGCACGACCACCTGGTCGAAGCAGTCACCGGCGCTCGGCGTCACGTTGTCGATGCCCCCGTCGGTGGTTGGGCTTCGTGGGGGTGCGGTGTCCTCGGCGGTGTTCCAGTCGGCGGGGTTCATCCCCTGGTCGGTGCAGTCGGCGGTCGGAAGTGATGAGGATGCGCTGGGAAGCGGAGCGATATCGGTGGCGACGCTCGATGCCGCGCTGGTTGCCGCAGTGCCTGATTGACCTGGGCCGGCGGGCTCGGAATCGCCACCCGACGTGCACCCACCCGCGAGCAGCACCGTGACCAGTAACCCTGCCGCTGTGGTGAGAATCCGTCGCGTGTCCATCTCGCTCTCCGTCTGCCATGTCCTTCGAGCGTAGGCCGTCGACCGCCCGCGACCTATCGGAACCACCCGGACTTGGCTCGATCGGAGCAGGTGCTGATCGGTATCGTCGGGACGTGGTCACCAGCTATTCCGAAGCAGCACCCGGTTCGCTGCACCCTGACCACGACTTCCTGGACAACCCAGCGCTCGCCGCGCTGACCGGACCTCACGCCGTGTTCGCGGAGCGATACGGCAACGCTGTGCGCTACCAGACGGATGTGTGCCCGATGGCGGCCCTCCCCGATGACCCGACGGAAGCGGACTGGGCCGCCGCGGCCACACTCGTCGGTTCCGGCCGTTCGATGTTCTTGCCCGTCGTGACCGTCGCCCCGCCGGTCGGCTGGGGCGTGACGATGAGCATGCCGGGTGTTCAGATGGTGGCCGACGTCGTCGACGACGCCCCGGATGACGAGGCGGTGGAGCTCACCGCCGCCGACGTGCCCGAGATGATGGATCTGGTCCGGCGCACCGAGCCCGGACCCTTCCGGCCACGGACCATCGAACTCGGCAGTTATGTCGGCATCCGCCGCGACGGACGTCTGGTGGCGATGGGCGGTGAACGACTGCATCTGCCCGGCTGGACCGAGATCAGTGCAGTGTGCACCGATCCCGAGTTTCGCGGTCAGGGATTGGCTACTCGCCTGATCCACGCTGTCGCACATGGTATTCGGCTGCGCGATGAGTCACCGTTCCTGCACGCGGCCGCTACCAACACCGGTGCCATCCGGCTGTATGAGCAGCTGGGATTCATCGTGCGGCGTGAGGTGATGTTCCAGGTGTTCACAGCGCCGGGATAGGTGCGGATGACTCGACCGCCCGCCGAAGGGATCGTCGTTGCGACTGCCGGCCCATCGCCGTTCGGCATGTCGGGGTGCGCGTTCGCGCGTCAGGTGAAGATCTCCGACGACGCACGTTGATGCAGCGACTGCAGGGTCGCGGCCTGCCGTTGGTCACGCTCGTCGTACGCGCGGAGCTGCTCGCGTGTCTGACGGTCGACGACGTCGTCGTCAAGCGCGAGCCCCAGTTCCCACATCGCCTTCTTGGCCAGCAGCAACGACCGCATCGCCTCGAGCGCCAGGACCCGGCGGAAATGCCCGCGGGTGGGCTTGAGCGGCGCGATCACGCGACGCGCGGCCGCCGTCACCGCGAACGTCGGGGGCACCCACCTCTCGGATAGTCCGCTCACCGAGGCCGCCCACTGTCGGGCGAATGTGGCCTCGTCGGCGAGTTCCTCCGGCAATCCGCCGAGCTCACCCTCCGTCCACGGATCACCGGCCAGTAGTTCGGCCAACCGGATGCCGGCAGCCGAGCCGATCAGGTGCATGCGTAGGTAAGTGGCGAGGAGTTGGCGTCGATAGGGGCTGATCTGCGTGACGTTCATCGGGGTGGGGTACCCAGGCGTGTGTGTATTGACACGCATCGGTCTCGTGCCGCAGCCGACCCCGGACAGAGCTGCGAGCAGAGTACCCGGCTTGCGGGCCGCTGGCCGCCCGCTGATTTCGGGCTGGCGGTGTGGATGGTCGAGGGCGCTGGGCAGTGAGTGGAGTAGAGCGTGACCGGCACCTTGCCCTATGGAGAAGGCCAACCCGGATACGAACGCAACGCGTCTGCGGCCGGTGCCATTCGGCCACATTCCTTCACTGGATTGGCCTTGTCCGGGTCTCCGTCCTTCCAGGTACGTTGAATCTTTGTGATCCGCCATCCTCCAAACACATTCGTGGATGGCATGCTCGCCGGCCCGCGTTGATCCCCCGGAGGATTTGCCCCGCTACGAACAAAGGAGATCAGCACTACCCCGGGACCTGACGCCGTGAATCGCTTGCTTGTCGACACGGCCGTCGGCAGCTCAATTCGTTCCATGAAGCAGACACGCGCACGCTCGCCGGAGCCATCCGTCTCCACCCGCGCAATCTTGGTCCGATAGTCGTATCCGTACGTTAGGTACATGCCACCCCCGTCGTCATACCGGCTCATCGCCGACTGGTCTTGGAGCGCATTCAGGTAGCCGGGAAACGCCGACCCTGGGTCGCCGGAAACCGAGTCGATGAAGTCCGACTCGTACGCCGCTCGTATGAAAGTCGCGACAGGTGTTTCCAAGTCAATTGCGCCGTCGGTACTCCACACCACGTTCAGGCGGAGGCCGAGACCGCTTTGCTGTTCAGTCTCGGGGCTTACAGTGGGAGAGGTTGATTCACTCCGACTGTCAGGGCCGTCTCCGCAGCCTGCAGTCACCATAGAGACGATCAACGAAACTGCGACGACACCGAGGAACCGCGCATTCCTACCTAGGTTTCGTACTCGCATCGCCTGGTTCCGGCTGCGTTGCGTGGTCAATACGCGACCCCCGTGTATGCCGTGACATTGTACTTTGACATTGTCGTCCCTGTTCCCGAGTTCCGTTGAGTCAAAGGAACTCTGGACATCCCCCCGCGGCCCGACTCGGTCAACCACCACGCGCGTCATCACAATTCTGAATCTGTGAAATCCCACAGATAGCGAAGACCACTAATCACCCTGTTGTAGAGGCCAACCCGGATGCGAGGAGTCGAGCGCACGCTGAGGGACCAGCCCAGTGCACTCTGACCGAGCGTCAGGTGCCGTCGGATCTCCTTGCCGCCATGTCCGTTGGATCTCGGTGATGTGCCACCCGCCGAATACGTTCGTCCGCGGCATCTCCGCGGGACCGCGTTGTTTGTCCGGTGGCGACGCACCGTCTGGTGTGTAAGAAATCAGCCGCACTCCGGGCCCCTGCAGATCGCCAACGTTATCGGTGGCGTCATCGGCTGAATGACGCGGTGCCAGTGGTACCTCTGTGTACGCAAAACACACCCTTGCGACGAATTGACCGCCGATTGATCGGTCGATCCGGGAGATCTTTGCCCAGTAGTCGTAATCGTAGTCCTGAAATAGGCCGCCGCCGGACGCGTAGAGGCTGCGAGAGTCTGGGTCCTGCAGCGCCTCCGCGAAACCGGGGAATGCGTCCCCAGCGTCACCAGATAGAGCCGCGATGAGGTCAGATTCGAATGAGGCCCTGATGAATGTCGCCTCGGAGGTGGTCAGTGCACTGCTATCGTCGGCTGACCACGCAATCTGAAGGTGAATATCGTCTGGCAGACGCTGACCTATCGCGACAGACGAGGACGTGCTGTTGGCTGCATCGACCGTCGATTGTGCGGAACAACTCGAGACAGCAACCGTCAGTGACAGCGCCGCACATGCTGCTGGGAGGGCCTTCGGAGTCCTACCGCGGTGGCCCACTCGCAGCTCGCGGGCTCGGTTGCTCAGTGCGATCAATTAGTGACCCTCCTCCTTCTTCGGAGTAGTTCTGCAGAAACTTCTCACTCGATTGACTCAGCTCGGTCGAGTTGTAGAAACTTTGGAATCTCGCAGGGTGCTCTCGGATCTTCTCCCAGTCGAGGGTTCCTTGATCGTCGAAGAAGTTCATTGGCGGGTCGAGGCCGTCTCCGTGCCAGGCCCTATCGACGACATCGGGGTTGTCGGCCACGTAAGCGTTCAAGGCGTGATACGAGAGCGCGACTCCCGCAGTCAAGTCGGAATGCGTGTGGCTGTAGCTCTCGATCTGGGATTCCCAGGGCTGCGTCTCGCGTGGGTCACCCGGAGGGAGGCCTAGTTCGCTGTCCTTGATCGCAGGCCCCGCCATCGTGGCAGCATCCGATAGCCCCGGGATACTCAACCCTTGCAGGAGTCCCAAGGCATTGTCGATGTCAGCCCCCTTGCGCGCATATTCGACGCTTTTTCCCCAATCCTCGTTCTCCTTCAGAATCCCTTCAACATCGCTTATCCCGTCGTCAGCACCACGGTGAAGTTGTCCGGCCGGTATGCCGAGACCTGAGCGGCTCGGGTCATCGCCGAATTGATGCACCAAGTAGTTCTCCCAGGCGGATGACCCGCGGGTGAGCATCTCCCCGGGCCGTGCGATCTGCAGCGACGGAGCTGAAGAACTTCGAGAAGTCCTCTACCCGAGCCAGTTGGTGAACGTGGTGATTGACGAGCATGGCGTCCGGGACATCGAAAAAGTTGCCGATGTACGGTGTAGCGCTCCGCGCAATTGTCTGCGCCATTTCGGGATTGAGTTGACCGAACGTGGTCTTTTTGTCGTCCCCCACCTCAATGTGCGCCAACTCATCGTGATGCGCAATCATCGTGTCCGCCAGCGCGGACATCGATCTACCCGCCAAGACACCCTCATGGCCGGCGCTGCCGGCAGAATCACCGAGCCAACTCACCATCGACTTCGCGCCGAGCTCGTCGGGTTCCCAATTCGTCTCCAGCAGGTCGAGCACGTGACTGTCGGCGTTATAGTGACTGCCGGGGGTGACAGTGACATCCATGTTGTTGCCGGTGAGGAAATCCGTCACCGCTTGGTGATCGCCAGAGCCGTTGTGGAACATCGCATCAACGGTCTGACGGAGTTCACCCTCGTCGATCCGGTGGTCGTAGCTCCCGTAGTAGTTGCCCGATCCGCGGGGTCCGAGCCCGCTACCGATCTCCGAGGCCTGCTTGAGCAGGCCACGATCGATGTCGGCCCCGAGACGCAGTCCCTGATCGCTGCGGCTCAGGATGCCGTTGAGCGAACGGAAGTCATCCAGACGGGGCACATCAAGGTACGACTGGATCGTGGGCCCGACAACCGCAGTGTCGATGCGAGTCGGCTTGTCCTGCAACAGAGTCCGGACGCCGACCGGCATCTGTCCCATGCCGCCCCTCTCGCCCGCGAGCGTCTGTAGGTTGGGCATCGACATCAGCCGAAGTGCGTCGCCGAGCTCGCCCGGGTCGCGCTGATCGAGGTCTTCCATCTCTTGCAGACTCACACCGTCGAGACCTCGCATCAACGATTTGAGGTAGTCGAACTGGCCTTGCGACATGTAGGCGGGCCGGCCCTCGCGCAGGGCTTCCAGTTGCTCAGGCGTCAAGGTTGTGGCGGCATGTAGTCGTGCGAGCTGCTCGCTGGTCGCACTGCCTGACCGCAATGCCTGCAGGTCTGTCGCAGTCTGCCCACCCAACAGTCCAGCGGCCACCGGTGCGATCGAGCCGATTTCTCCGTTTGCTGCCCGAACGGCAGTCGCGCAGGCTGTGTCGGCTGCCTCGAGCTCGTGGGCCAGCCGGGTCAGCCGGACCGTGGCGTTCTTGGCCTCCTCCGCACGCTGTCGCTTCAACTCGGCGATCCGTGCCTGTTCGTCGCTGTCCCCGGCTGCGAACGCTTCGGCGAGCCCGTACTTGTATCCGTCGGTCACGGTCCAGTTGTCGGCCACGTCAAAGCTGGCCGCCTCGAGATTGCGCGCCGACGACTTCAGATCGGCGACCATCGGCGTCATGGCGGCCTGCCCATCGGTCAGTGCGGTCCGCAACGTCGCGACGGCATCGCTGACCCGGTGCATCTGCGTCTTCTCGCTGTCGGCACGTCCGGTCGCATCGGCCCGGGCCTGGCCATGCCAATTCAGCCCGTGGATCGTCCGCTGGATCGAGTCGGCCGCACGACTGATGCCATCGCTCACCGGAGTCAGCGAGCCGGCGAGCTCACCGAGTTGGCTCAGGTCGGCGTGTTCGACCACGCTTCGTGTCATCCGTGTCATGAGCTCAGGCGTCGGGGTCCTTGTTCAGGTCTCCGACAGCGCGTAGCCGACGTGCCGCGATGACATCGGCAGACGTGAGCGAATGAGCCCCGGTTCGCAGAGCGTCCGCGAACTGTTCGCACCTACCGGAGATGGTTGCCAAGGTCTGTCTGACGGCATCAGCAGAGTGGCTCATCGCTTCGGAGGTCTCGAACCCCGTCAGACCACTCGCAGCCCCGTTGGGACTCGGAATACCTGGTAGTGAGCTGGCAAGCGAGCTGAATGAGCCCGATCCCAGGCCCTTCACAGAACTGCCAAGTTCAGCGATCGTCGATCCCGCGGCCTCTAACTCAGCCGGATCGACCTGCACGTTCGGTGTCGTCATCTGCCCCCGCCAGTGTTCACACACGTGTTTATCCGTTTCGCCAATATAGGACGCACCGCATCTGTGTTCGGTTCCGGGGAGCCCGCCGTGATGCCGGTCACAAAACGTGGCCGTGTCGAGCGCGATGCGCTGACCGGCTCGCCTCAACCATCGGGCCCAGGCGATGGAAATCGGTGCGCACATGGGCTCGACCGCCACACAATATCCCGATGAAGACCGACTTCAAGAAGACCCTCGACTCCTACAAGGCCAAACACGACGAGTTACGGGTCCTCGACATCCCTCCCATGCAGTACCTGATGGTGGACGGCCACGGGGACCCGAACACGGCGGCGGACTATGCCGACGCCATTGCGGCGTTGTATCCGGTGGCCTACCGGCTGAAGTTCACGAGCAAGAACGATCTGGACAGGGACTACGTCGTACCGCCGCTCGAGGCTTTGTGGTGGGCCGCCGACATGGAGTCGTTCACCACCAATCGGGACAAGTCGCAATGGGATTGGACGGTCATGATCATGACACCGGACTGGATCGATCAGCCGATGGTCGACGCCGCGATCGACGCCGTCGCGGCCAAGGACCGGCCCGCGGCGCTCGGCAAGGTGCGCCTGGGCACCATGTCCGAGGGCCGCTGCGTCCAGACACTGCACATCGGCTCGTACGACGACGAGACACCAATCCTCGAACGCCTCCACCGCGAGTTCATCCCCGATGCCGGTCTGCGGATGACGGGCAAGCATCACGAGATCTATCTCAGCGATCCGCGCCGCGTCGAGCCGGCGAAGCTGCGGACAATTCTGCGGCAGCCGGTGGTGGATGCGTGAGGGTCTCGAGACCACTCGCTACCACCACTTGCCCTGACGATCACCCCCGCAGATGATCGACCTCATTGACCGACAGCACTTCGCGGTATCCGTCCCCGTCTGCTCGAATCCGCGTCACCGACGTGTAGTGCGGGTCGGTGAAGAATATCCTTGCCGCGCCGATCACTTCGGCCAGACAGACGTTGATGACGCCACCATGACAGACCACGGCGGTCACGCCCCCGGCGTCATTGTCGATCGCTGCGTCGAATCCCGCGAGGACCCGCGCCCGAAAAGCGGCGGGGTTGAACGAGTGGACGCCGACGCGTCCCGCATTCATGTCACGCCAGAGGGCATGCCGCTCGGTATAGGCGTCGAGATCCAGCCCATAACTGGTCCAGCCCCGATCGAGTTCCGCGAGACGCTCATCGACGACACCGTCGATCCCGAGCGCCTCCGCCACGAAAGCCGTCGTCCGCGCGGCCCGTCGCATCGGGCTGGTGATCACCCGGCCGACCGTTCCGTAACGACCGTCGGCGAGCGCGTGGGCCAGTCGTTTGGCCTGTTCCTCACCCGCTGGGGTGAGATCGGGGTCGGCCCCGGCGGGATCGGTGAGATGAAAGGGTTGCGCGTGGCGGATCAACAGCAGCTCCATGCGCAGGCGTCACCCCACGCCCAAGGCGAGTGTCACGTTGCGCAGCGCTGCAACCGATCTCCAGTCGATGACCGCGGCACAGTTGCGTTCCAGCAACGCGAGGATCAGCCGATTCACCACAGGGTTGTCCGGGAGGACGTCCAGCGCGGCGAGTGAGATGTACAGCCCGCTGAGCACCTGAATCTGGTAATCCGATGTGGCGGTGGCCAAGTCGTAGCCGGTCGCACGTTCACCGAAGACCTCGACATACCGCCGGATGAGTCGCAGCTCGTGGGCGCGGCGATCGGCGACGTCGACGCTACCCGACATGAAGTAGCCGACGTCGTACATCGGATTCCGCAGCCCGGTGACCTGCCAGTCGATGATTATGGCGGCGATGTCGCCACCGGATTGATCGAAGAGGACGTTGTCGACTCGCGGGTCGCCGTGGGTGAACGTCAGCCGCCGGTGCGGGAGGAGATGCCAGTCCCGTACCAGGTCGGTGGCCTCTTGAATCGCCTCCAGCGATTCGGGAGGCAGGTCGTCGGCGAAGCGCTCCAGAGCGATTGCGGCGCCTCGGCCCGCCGCGTCTGACCAGTAGTCGCATACGTCGGGTAGCCGGATCATCCAGCCATCGGCGGTCTCGTCGGTGAGGGGGAAGTACGCGGAGTGCAGGCGGGCCAGTTCGACGATGACAGCCTCGGCAGCGTCGGGGCCTGCGCCGGCCACCTGATCCCCGGGCGTCGTCGAGGTGCTGAGGTCCTCCATGACCAGGTTGATGGTGGTCTCATCGCCGGTCACCCAGTACTTCAACGGGATACGGCAGGCGTGTCGCTCACTGATGGACCGATAGGCGCCGATCTCGCGATGATAGGCACCGCTGCGGAGTCCGTGGGCGTGGACGTCGGCGTTGCTGGGCCGGAGTTTGACCACCAACGCCGGTGGTGCGTCACCGGGTTCGCCGGCGTAGTCGACGGCCACCCGGACGGTGTCGCTGACGTTGCCTGCGCCGATCGGGGTCACCGCGACACCGGTGACGGTCGCATCGGGAATCCCGGAGTGGCGCAGAACCGATTGAATCCATGCGTCGTCGATGTCGTCGACGACCTCGATCAGTCGGGGTTCCGGGGCGACGGAGGGGTCGGCTCCGCTGATGTCTGTGCTCATGACCATGACCCTTCGAAGTAGTTGGAGTTCCAGACGTCGGTGATGACGCCGCCGGATGCTTTGAAGATCTCTATGCCGCAGAGTTTTTCGCCGGTTGCACGTCGTTCCGCATTCCAAGTGAGCGAGGCGAACGAGTCGTCGCCGACCAGGGTGACGATTGTGAAGTGTGGGTCGTGAGCGGCGAGATCCTTGGTGATCCTCTCGATCTGCTCGGCCCGCGTGAGATTTGTGACCTCACCCGCGGAGTGCCGCGCCATGGGTTCGCCGCAGATCTCATGCACGAGGTCGACGTTCTGGGCGTTGTAGAGTTCGAAGAGGTACCGCTCGACGAGACGTGTGGGGCTGTCGGACATGTGTTCTCCTGGGGTCAATGCTTCTCAGGCGTCGACGAAGAAGTCGAGGTCGACGGGCTCTGCTCCGCCGTAGACCGAGATGTCTCGGACACCGGCGGCGGTGATGACGTCGGCGTCGATCAGGCACTCGCCGGTCTCCGAGGTCGGCCGCGCGAGGACGAACGCCGCCGCGTCGGCCATGATCTGCGGATCGCGGGCATGTCTGGTGCCCTCCGCGCCACCGAGCAGATTCTGGACGGCTGCGGTGGCGATGGTGGTCTGCGGCCACAGACAGTTCGCCGCGATCCCGCGATCGGCGAACTCGGCCGCGAAGCCGAGGGTGAGCAGGCTCATGCCGTATTTCGCGAGCATGTAACCCGGGAACAATCCGAGCCAGTCCGGCGACATGTTCAGCGGCGGTGAGAGCGTCAGGATGCGCCCTCGATCCGAGTCGGCCAGATGCGGTAGGCAGGCCTGGGTGAGGGCGAAGGTGCCGCGGGAGTTGACACTCTGCATGAGATCGAAGCGCTTGAGCGGTAGGTCCGGGGTCTTCGACTGGTTGAGCACACTCGCGTTGTTGATGCAGATGTCGATCCCGCCGAAGCGGTCGACGGCGGTGTCGACGGCGCGCTGGATGTCATCGCCGTTGCGCAGGTCGCCGACCACGCCGATCGCCTTTCCGCCCGCACTCTCGATCTCGGCGACCGCGCTGTGGATGGTTCCGGGGAGCCGCGGGTCAGGAGCGTCGGTCTTGGCGAGCAGCACGATGTTGGCGCCCCGGTGGGCCAGGGTGCACGCGATGGCCAGCCCGATGCCACGACTTCCGCCGGAGATGACGACGGTGTGGTCGGCGAAGGCGTCCGCGGGCAGCAGTGTCCGGATCTGTGATTCGACCATGGGCGGAACTCATACTTTCTGTGGTTGTCTGGTGAACGCGGCAACGGTGGAGGCGAGCTCGGTAGGCGTCGCGCCGTGCATGATCACGCCGTCGACGCCGAGGTCGAACTGGTTGCGGACGAGGTCGGCGCAACGTTCGGGGGTGCCGGTGGCGGCGCAGTCGAGCCATTCGTCGGGCACGACCGTGCGCAGCCGGTCGAACGTCGCGGTGTCACCCACCGCGTCGGCCCACCCGGGCAGTTCCTGCACGACGTCGGACGCCCGGAACCGTTCCAGCGCCACAGGGTCCCAACGGTTGGTCTCGACGAGCAGATCTCCGTACACCTGCAGGTACGTCGCAATCCGGCCGACGGTCTTCTTCAGGAAGGTCTGCTCGTCGATCTCGTCGGACACCGTGGCGTAGCACGACCACACCTTGACGGCCGCCGGATCGCGTCCGGCCTGCTCGGCCGCATTGCGGATCTCCTTGACGACCCGTGCGGTGGTGTCGTCGGAGAAGAAGGTGTGCAGTACCACCATGTCGTATGCGCGTCCGGCCAGCTGCAGGGTGCGTGACCCGAAGGCCGTGGTGCACAGCGGGATCTGCTCGTCGAAGGTCGGGTCCAGGGCCAGCTTCGGGAAGCGCCCGAGTGGGCCGTCGTAGTCTCTGATGACCTCGCCGCGCCACAACCGTCGCATGAGGTGGGCGAACTCCTCCATCTGTTCGGTCGTTGTCTGGCTCAATCCGAGGCCGGCGATCTGGGGGCGCAGGCCGCGGCCGATGCCGAGGGCGAAGCGGCCACCGGTCAGTCGGTGCATGGTCGTCGCGAATGCCGCGGTGATCGCCGGGTTGCGCGTGTTGATGTTGGTCGCCGCGGTGGTGATGCCGATGGTCGACGTCGTGGCGCCGGCGGCGCCCGAGAGTGCGCACGCCTCTTTGACATTCAACCGTTCGGAGATGAACGCCTGGCCGAGGCCCATCGACTCGGCGAGAGCGAGTTCGTCGAGCATGTCGCGTGGCGATTCGACGTGGCCGCCCAATGTGTAGAAGCCGAGCCGATCGGTGCCGATGTCGGAGCGCTCAGACATGGGCCACCTCCCCGGCGATCTGGAGCATCACGTCGAGTGCGCCATGGTCTCGCGCATGGGCCAGGGAGTTCGCGACCATCGAGACGAACAGGTCATCGCCACGGTCGGTCCGGGCGACGAGCATCGCGGCGGCCACCCCGATCACAAAGTTCTGGAAGGTACCGACCGCGAAGTGGCTCCGCAGATCGTCGGCGGTGTAATCGGTGACGCCCTGCGCGGTCAGCTCATCGTGGTACGCGCGCAGCAGGTCGGCTTCGTGGGCGCGGCGTGTCTCGGTGTCGAGGGCACCGCCGATGAAGTAGGCGATGTCGACGGCGCCGGGCGCGAAGATGACCGTCTGCCAGTCCAGGACGACGAGCGGGACGTCGCCGCCGGCGGCATCGAAGAGCACATTGTCGGGACGGAAGTCGCCGTGCTGCACGGTGAACGGCGCAGCCCGTAGTGCGTTGTAGTAACCGCGGATGTTGTCGGTGAAGGACTGCCCGAGTTCGAGGTCGTCGTTGCCGAGTCTGTCGGCGTAGCGCTCGCGGAATCCTGACCACCAGAGCGGCATCATCTCGGCGAAGCGCTCCCAGTAGGTGTCCGAGATGTCGAGCCACGGGTTGCCCACCAATTCGGCCGATCCCCAGAACGGGGCGTGGAGTCGAGCAGCCTGACGGACCGCGAGTTCGGTCTCCGCGATAGTGCAGCCCATGAGTTGGTCACCCTGCCGGGCGGGACTCAGATCCTCCAGCAACAGAACGAATTCGGTGTTGTTCGAATCGATCTCGGCATGATGACACGAGGGGACACGGACATCGACGCGCGGGGCGATCTCCTGGTAGAACCGCACCTCACGCAGGTAGTTGAGCTCGGTGCGTCCGGCCGACCGACTCCGCTCGTCGTCGGAACTGAGCTTGGCAACGAATGACGCAGGGGCCGTGGTGGGTCCGGAATAGGTGGCTCGGATCTGCACGCTGTCGGCGACCTGACCGGTGCCGATCGGGCTGCTCTCGACGGCGGTGACCGACACGGTGTCGGCCAGCAGCCCGTCGCGGTGGAGGATGTCGTCGAGCCAGGTGGCGCAGACGTCAGATGCATGCATGCGGAACTCCCGGTTAGGTGGCAGGGTTGAGCACCCGACACTGGGTGCCGTCGGCGAAATGTCGGGTTCTTTCGGCGAGATTGAGGGTTCTTTCGGCGACGGATCGGGTTCTGTCGGCGACGGATCGGGTTCTGTCGGCGAGATTGAGGGTTCTGTCGGCGGGTGGGGTGGATCGGCCGGCCCCGGGATCCAGGGGCATCCGGGGCCGGCCGGGCTTCGATTCCCCACGCTCGGCGGAGGCTTCGCGGCCCTCGCCTTAATGATCGGCCTCAGACGAGGGTGACGGTGCCGGTCGTGCCGTCGACCTCGACGATCGCGCCGTCGGTGATTCGTTTGGTCGCATCGGTGGCCGAGACGACACACGGGATGCCGAGCTCGCGGCTGACGATCGCGGCGTGTGAGAACGGCGCACCGACGTCGACCACGACGGCCGCGGCGGCGACGAACAGCGGTGTCCAGGACGGGTCGGTGATCGGAGCGACGAGGATGTCGCCGGGTTCGAGTGCCGACGGGTCGTCGGGGCTGGTGATCACCCGTGCGCGTCCCTTGGCAGTTCCGCCGCAGGCCGGCACGCCGGTGATGGTCTCCCCTACACCCGCCACGGTGGCCGAACTATCCGAGCGCAGAGCCCATTCCACCACCGGCGGCGGTGTGCCGTCGACGACGAACGGTGGCTTGCGGTCGAACAGGTCGAGGTAGCTGCGCTCGCGCTCGGATACCGTGGCCGTGTAGTCCGCCGGGTTCTGAATGAAGTCGGGTAGTTCCGAGGCAAACAACATGAACACCTGTCGGGGCGATGCGAGCGCACCCTTCTCGGTATAGCGGCGACCGAGTTCCAGTCCGGACAGACGGATCTCATGCATCAGCATCGCCGCGGTGGTCCGGCCCCGTTCGCGCCCGCGCATCCATAGTGCCGACGCATTCAGGACCGCCTCGAACTGGGCCGACGCATCTGCGTCGGCGGCCAACATCTCGCGGATGGCCGCTACCGCCTCGTCGCGTTGTGCGGACCGTTCGGCCGCCTTCGCCTCGGGCGCTTCGCTCTCCGAGACACTGCGCATACGGTCGAGGGTGGCCAGCGCGAGGTCGGGATCCACGCCCCAGGTGATCGCCCGGATCTCCCACTCTGCAGGCCCGCGGAAATCCCAGTCGGCGAGGAACTGGTCCAGCTCGGTTCGGAACTCCTGTACTGCAGACGAATCCGACTTCACGAGCTTCGCGTACAGCCCCTTGGTGCCGGAGTCGAACAGGGCCGCGATGTCGGGATGTTGCGCCAGACGGCTGAGCTTCCACATCCCGAGAGACGGGCCGGCAGAGTCGACGTTGCCGAGCCCGGCCACAAGCGTCAACGCCTGCTCGGGTTTGCCGACCGCCTCGGCAAGTTGGGCGATGGCGCCCAGCCCGACCCCACTCTTGAGGCTGGCCTCGATGTGATGCTTGAAGAGTCGGCGCAGCAGGACCTCGAACGAGTGCATCCGGTCGATGAGCTGGGCATCGGTAAGGGTGCCCAGATCCGGTCGGGTCCGGCGGACCTCCTCGACCTCGACACGATCGGCGTCGTAGGCAGCGAGATCGGTGGCGCCGAGCACCTGTTCAGCCAGCCACGCACCTGCCTTGGCCTCGTATTCGGGATTTTCGTCGAAGTCCCGCTTCTCGCTCTCGTAGCTGGGAATGCCCGGCATGTCGCCGAAGTACTGAAGGTCGACGGCTTCTGCCGACATTCCCGGGACCCGGACACCGAACAGCCGCATCAATGACATGTTGATGTACAGGTAGCTGCCGAACGCGGGAAGAATGTTGAAGTCGACGGTCTCGTCGTAGAGATCCGAATCCCAGACTCCGCACGCGACGAAGGCATCGCGCCACCCCGGCTCGAGGCAATGTTGGAACCCCAGCGATGCGTTCAGCGGGGTGATCGGATCCGGGAAGATCTCACCGACATTCGCGCGTGAGTACAGCGGGAAGAGCTTCGAGGTGTCATCCATGAGGGGCCAGTCGGTCATCTGGCGGCCTCCTTCCGTGTCGCGGTGAGTTCGGTGGTGCCGCATCTTCGTCATTCCGACAGCTCGCTGATTAGCGAACGTTGAGTCACATTATTGTGTGATGCCCCTCACTCTGTCAAGATGGTCTGACGTGCTGTTTCCATTACCCAGCTCCAGTTTGGCGTTCTACGGCGATCTGTTCGCTGGACAATCTTGTGACGAGTGAGTCACTATCGATGTGAGGGCGATTCCGCCCGGGAGGAGTCGATGATGCGTGTACTGGTCACGAACGACGACGGGTACGACTCGGTTGGCCTGGTCGCCGTGGCCCGGGCGCTGCTCGCGGACGGCCATGATGTGACCGTCGGCGCGCCCCTGACCGAGCGCAGTGGCAGCGGCAGCTCACTGGGAACCATCGAGGACGGCTCGCGAATCCCCTTGTTCGAAAATCGGATCGACGAACTCGGTGACACGCCGGTGTTCGCGCTCGATTGCCCGCCCGCGCTCGCCGCGATCGCGTTCTGCTCCGGAACCTTTGGCCCACCTCCGGAATTGGTGGTCAGCGGCATCAACCCCGGGCACAATACGGGCCGATCCGTGTTGTTCTCCAGTACCGTCGGCGCCGTGTTGGCCGCCCGTGTCGCCGGCGTCAGCGGACTCGCGATCAGTACCGGTTTCGCCCCCGGACATCGATTCGACACGGCCGCCGAGGTGACCCGAGGTTTGGTCGATTGGTTCACGGCACGCGGCGGCTCGACTGCGCCGCTGACCCTCAACGTGAATGTGCCGGATCTCGATTATGCTGCGCTGCAGGGTGTTCAGGTCGCCGATCTCGGCGCCAAGAGTATGTTCACGTTGCGTGTCGTACGGACAGAGGACGACCTGGTGCTGCGCCGGGTAGAGCGGTCGTCCGGCTTCCTCGCGGGGACTGATGGCGCTGCGGTTGCCGACGGATATGTGTCGGTGACCCCGTTGAGTTCGGTGGGCGCGGATCTGGGAGCGCTCAGCGGCGACGTGCCGGAGTTGGTGGCGGGAATTCGTTGAGCGCACGCCCACCCCGAGCCTGAGAGGGTCGGGGTGGGCGGTGGCGAACCGGACGCGAGCGGCTACTCGTCGTCGGAACCGCGTTCGCGGCCGACGGTGAGCAGGAGGTCCTGGTGCAGTTCCATCCAGATGTCGTGGTAACTGTCATACATCGGCCGCGCGAAGGCGGCGTTGTCGCCGTTGCGGACCTTGGCCAGCGCATCGTCCAGACGGTCGCGATAGCGGGCCCAGCGGGGCATGTCGGTTGATGCGGTGGTAAGGATCTCGACGATCCGTTGGTGTCGGTCGGACAGGTCCCCGACGACCGAGGCGTCGTAGTCGGCGTCGGTGTGGTCGTTGGGGGTGGTGTCGTCGCGCATCTGCCAGGCGCCGCAGATCTGTTTGAAGTCGGTGTTGATGGGCAGGAATGCCTCGTACAATGCCGTCACCGCCCGGATCTGCGTGTCGTCCAGGCCGTGCTCGCCGCGCAACTCCACGTACTTCTCCCGTCCGGCCGGGGTGAGCATCGTGCCTGCCATCCGGCCCTCCCGGCGCATGGCCCAACCGGCGTCCACGATCTCGCCGACGACGGGCGCGAGGTCGTCGACCGAACGTCCGGTCATCGCGGCGAGTACGGCATCGGATGTGAGTCCCTTGACCCGCAAGGCGTGCATCACTTCGACGAGATCGTTGTCGGTGGTGGTGGTCATACTCTCTCTCCTTGTGCAAAACGTGCTGTGAGACTTCGCTTGTCGAGCTTTCCGGTGGGCAGGCGAGGCAGGTCGTCGGTGAACTCCACCACGCGTGGTGCCTTGAAGTGTGCGAGACGGCCCCGGCAGAACTCGATGAGGTCTCGCTCGGTGAGCACCACGCCCGGGCGGGTCTCGACGACGGCCTTCACCGATTCACCGAATTCCGCATCGGGGATGCCGATCACGCCGACGTCGATCACGTCGGGGTGACTCAGCAGTACCTCTTCGATCTCCTCGGGATAGATGTTCACGCCGCCGGAGATGATCATGAATCCCTCGCGCCCGACGAGATACAGGTAGCCGTCGTCGAGGTAGCCGATGTCACCCATCTGGCGCAGGGCCGGTGTGTTGCCGGCGCTGTCGTAGGTCTGGGGTGTGGTGCTCTCGAAGCACACTCGCCCGCGTACGCCCTCGACTGCGGGCGCGCCGTCCGCATCCACGATGCGCACGCGCGTGGAGCCGAGGGGGCGCCCGACCGATCCGGGGTGACTGCGGACCTCGTCGGGACCGATATACGTGTGCCCGTAGCCTTCCGAAGCCCCGTAGTACTCGTGCAGGATCGGCCCCCACCAGTCGAGGATCTGGTCCTTCACATCCACGGGGCAGGGTGCACCGGAGGTGACAGCCACCCGATGGGTCGGCGACAGCTCGACACGTTCCCGTTCGGGCAGACGCAGTAGCCGCACGAGCATCGTCGGCACCCATTGGGAGTGGGTGACGTGGTGTCGGACGATCGCCGTCATCGCGGCCGCGGCGTCGAATCGTTCCATGCATACGACTGTTCCGCCGGCGGCGAGGGTGATCAGCGCAAAGGTGAAGGGGGCGGCGTGATAGTTGGGTGCCGGAGACAGCAGGCGCGTGGCCGCATCGATACCGAGTTTGTCGACGAGTCCGGAATGCCGCCGCGGTGCGTCGGCGGGGTGCACGCCGAGCAGGTCTTGCGCGAAGCGCTTGGGCCGGCCGGTGGTGCCGCCGCTGTAGAGGACGCGCGCTCCGAGGAGTTCATCGGCGATCGGGGTGACCGGTTGCCCGGCCAGCGCGTCGGCGAAGGTCACGAAGCCGGGATGAGGGCCGTCGGCGCAGATCGTGACAGCGGAGGTGGCGGGACTGCCGTCGACGGCCTCGGCCACGGCGTCAGCCACGGTCCTGCTGGTCACGATCGCCCGCGGGGCCGCTTCGTCGAAGAGGGCGGCCAGCTCGGCCGGCTTCAGATGCCAGTTGACCGGCGTGACATACAGCCCGCTGCGCATGCCGGCTGCCATCACAACCGGCCAGTGGATGTTGTTCTCCATCGCGATCAGCACGGTGTCTCCGGCCGCGACGCCGTGCTCCCGCCAGAAGTGGGCCAGTTGATTCGACCGTTCGTCGAGCTCGCGGTAGGTGATCGACTGCCCGGAGCCGGCCATCACGAACGCGACGGCGTCGGGTCGGTCGGCGGCGATGGCTGGTGGATACACGGCACTCCAATTGCGAATGGTCAGTCACTTTGGGGACCGGCCCGCCAGGCCCGTACCTCGTGGTGACGCGTTCAAGATTGTTTCACCTTTGTGGTTCACAGCACACCATAGTCTATGATTTAGTGAAAGGGCAGTCGCAAACCAGATTCCTCCGAGCATCACCCCGGGAGCCGAGATGACAAGCGTCGAGAGTATCGACCTCATGGACCTACGGCCCTTCGCCGCCGGCACCGACCATGAGCTGTTCGCCCACCTGCGCGACAACGACCCGCTGCACTGGAACGCCGAACCCGACGGCCCCGGGTTCTGGTCGGTCACCCGCTACGACGACGTCAAGGCGGTCGCGTCCAATCATGAGGATTTCACCGTCACGCAGGGCACTCAGATCGCCAGCAGACGGGCCGAAGGGGAAGGCGCCCGCAGCATCCACCACGTCGACCCGCCGGAGCACGGACCGTTGCGCGGCATCGTCACGCCCCATGTGCGGCCGGTGAAGCTCAAGTCCTTGGAGAAGGACATCGCCGCCGTCATCGACGGTCTGCTCGACGACACCACCGGGCGCACCGATATCGACTTCGTCGCCAACGTCTCGTCGCAATTACCGCTCGTGATGATCGGCCGCCTGCTCGGCGCGCCGCTGCAGGACTGCCCGAACCTGCTGCGCTGGACCAATCAGATGGCCAGCGAGGATCCCGACTATTCCGAGGGACCGCAGACGGCGATCGCAGCGCGCGACGAGGTGTTCGGCTACTTCCGCGCCCTGGAGAAACTGCGCCGCGAGTGCCCGGCCGAGGACCTGGTGAGCGTGCTGACCGCCGCCGAACTCGACGGTGTCCCGCTCTCGCGCGGGTACCTGGACGCGTACTACCTGATCCTGATGGTCGCGGGCAACGAGACGACGCGAAACCTGCTGTCCGGCGGCGTGAATCTGCTTGCCGAGAATCCTCAGTGGTGGGATTTCATGCGGGAGAACCCGGCGAAGATCCGTGTGGTCGTCGAGGAGATGGTGCGGATGGTCTCACCGGTGCTGTCGATGCGGCGCACCGCGACACGCGATCTCGAGATGCACGGGAAACAGATCTCCGCAGGCGACAAGGTCGTCATGTGGTTCTGCTCGGCCAACCGTGACGACCGCGTCTTCGACGACCCGGAAACGTTCATCGGCAACCGTTTCCCCAACGAGCACCTGGGGTTCGGATGGGGTGCGCACGCCTGCCTGGGCTCCAACCTGGCGAAGATGGAGGCCCGACTGTTCTTCACCAGGATCATCGAGCGCAACCTTCAGATCGAGGTTCTGGGCGAGCCGAACCGGTTGCAGAGCAACTTCTTCCGTGGCATCAAGACGCTGCCGGTCACCATCGGGGAGCGCGGATGACCAGCGTTCAGAGTGCCCGACCCGCCGGCCTGGTCTCGCCGGCCGCACACATGGTCGACCGCACGGTCGGGACCGGCGATGAGATCCCCGTCGTCGACCCGTACACGGACACCGTCATCGGCGTGACGCACGAGGCCGATGCGGCACTGGTCCATGAGGCGGTGGCGTTGGCCGACACGGGTTTCCGGTTGTGGTCAGCCGTCGATGTCGCCGGCCGCGCCACTGTCCTGCGGCGTACCGCCGAGATCCTCACGGCGCGTGGGCAGTCGGTGGCGGACACCGTGACCGCCGAGATGGGTATGCCGACGACGTTGGCTGTCGCCACGCAGCAGGTGATGCCGGTCGCGGTCCTCAACGCGATCGCCGATGCGGCAGAACAGTTCCCATGGGACGAGCCGATGAACGGTGCGACCCTGCACCGGGTACCGGCCGGGGTGGTCGCCGCGATCACCCCGTGGAACATGCCGGTCCACCAGATCGTCGCCAAGGTGGCCGCGGCGCTGGCCGCCGGCTGCAGTGTGGTCCTCAAGCCGTCCGAGGCCACACCCTTCGATGCCCAGCTCATCCGGCGATGCTTCCTCGACGCCGGGCTTCCGGCAGCCGCGTTCAGCATCGTCAACGGCACCGGCCCGGTGACCGGCACCGCGCTCGCCGGCCATCCCGGCATCGCCCACGTCTCCTTCACCGGGAGCGTCGGCGCGGGAAAGTCCGTCGCTGCCGCGGCCGCCGGCGCACTGACCCGCACCACTCTCGAACTCGGCGGGAAGTCGCCGGCGGTGGTGTTGCCCGACGCCGACTTCGAGACGGTCCTGCCGCGGGTTCTGGCCAGTGGCCTGGTCAACTCGGGGCAGGCCTGCAACGCCACCACCCGGATCCTCGCCCCGCGTGCCGCCACGTTCACCGTGGAATCGACATTGGTGCAAACGCTGAGCGCCGTCACGCTCGGTGACCCGACCGACACGTCCACCACCCACGGTCCGTTGGCGTCACGGCGGCAGACCGAGCGTGTGCTCGAGCACGCGGCCCTCGCTCGAGACACCGCACGGGTCGTCGCGGGAAGCGGTGAGCGCGTCGCGATCGGCGACTCGCGGTGCTTCGTCGACCCGCTGGTCGTCACCGACCTCGGGCCCGATGCCCGAACCGTCCGGGAGGAGATCTTCGGTCCGGTGCTCGTCGTCCAGTACTACGACTCGGTGGCCGAGGCGATCGAACTGGCCAACGACTGCGACTACGGACTCTCGGCCGAGGTGTGGTCGGCCAGTGCGGAGCACGCCGTGGAAGTCGCCGATCAACTCGACGTCGGGCAGGTCAAGATCAACGGCGTCAAGACCCGGGAACGGCCCGGCGTACCGTTTGGCGGCGTCAAGAACTCCGGGTACGGACGGGAACTCGGCGCCACCGGCCTCGCCGAGTTCACCGAGATCAAAGCGGTGATGGCATGAGCAGCAACGCCCGCGGCCGCACCTATGTGGTGACCGGCGCCGCATCCGGGATCGGGCTGGCGCTGGTGACGCGCATCCTGGACCGAGAGCCGAACGCGGATGTCCTCGGCATCGACCTCACCGAATGTCCGGACACCCGCGTGCGATCCGCGTCCTGCGACCTGTCGGATCTCGACGCGATCACCGATCTCCACCTGCCCGATCACGTCGACGCGCTCGCCAACGTGGCCGGCGTACCGGGGACCGCCCCCGCGGGAACCGTGCTGGCGGTCAACACCCTCGGCATGCGTGCCCTCACCTTCCGGGTCCTCGAACGGATGGGTCCGGGCGCGAGCATCGTCAATGTCGCCTCGATTGCGGCACACCGCAACACACTGCCGTCCGACGCGGTCGCGGCCTTGCTGAATGTCACGGATCGTGAGGGTCTGGACGACTGGCTCGCCGAGCATCCAATCGACGGCGCGGCCGCCTATGACACCTCCAAGCGCGCGGTCGTCGACTGGACCGTATCCCTCTCGGCTGCACTGCAATTGCGCCAGATCCGGGCGAACTCGGTGAGTCCGGGACCGACCGAGACCCCGATCCTCGTCGACTTCGAGGCCTCGATGGGCGCCGACGCGATCGCCCGGTCCGCGGCCCATGTGGGCCGACACGGCACCGCCGCCGAGTCCGCGGCCGCCGTCGACTTCCTGCTGTCCGTCGACTCCGCCTGGATCAACGGCGTCGACCTTCCCGTCGAAGGCGGATTGACCGCCATCCGCGCCGCCTTGCTGCCCGCCCCACTGACCTCACCTCGTACGGCCCCCACCACGAAGGGACTATCCCGATGAGTCCGATCCCCACCACCCCCGACGTCGTCACCCTCGACGGCACCGCACCCGCGGACCGGGACCTGCTGGGCGGCAAGGCGTACAGCGTCAACAAGATGCGCGCCCTGGGCCTGCCCGTACCGCCCGCGTTCGCGCTGACCACCCCGGTGTGCGGACGCTTTCACGAGAACGGCGGTGCACTGCCCACCGACGTCTGGGAGACCGTGCTCGAGCATCTGCGCGCTCTGGAGTCCGAGACCGGGAGGCGGTTCGGCACGGGCCCGTTCCCCCTGCTCGTCTCGGTCCGTTCGGGGGCGGCGCAGAGCATGCCCGGCATGATGGACACCGTGCTCAACCTCGGGCTCACCCGAGAACTGGCCGACGAGATCGGCTCGGCCACCGGCGATCCCGTCTGGGCCGACGACACGTGGGAGCGCTTCTGCACCGGTTTCGGGGACATCGTCCGCGGCGACCGGACCGCGATGCCGCCCGCCGATCCGCTCGAACAGCTACGTGAGGCCATCGGCGCGGTGTTCCGATCCTGGACCAACGAGCGCGTCACCGCCTACCGTAAGCGGCACGGCCTCGGCGCAGGCGGCGGCACCGCGGTGACGGTACAGGCGATGGTCTTCGGTAACCGCGACGACCGTTCCGGCACCGGTGTCGTGTTCAGCCGCGACCCGAGCACCGGCGAGCACGCGCTGTTCGGTGAGTGGTTGAGGCAGGCGCAGGGCGAGGACGTGGTGTCCGGTGAGCGCACCCCGGAGTCCATCAGCGAGTTCGGCAGTCACGCACCAGAACTGTTCGATCGGTTGCAGGAGATCGCCACCGTCCTGGAACGCGAGCACCGCGACCTCGTCGACATCGAGTTCACCGTCGAGAGCGGAAAGCTGTACATGCTGCAGTGCCGCTCGGGGAAGAGATCGGCGCGCGCTGCCGTGCGCGTCGCCGTCGACCTTGTCCGCGAGGGTCTCATCGACCGTGCCGAAGCGCTGTCACGGATCAGTGCGGACCATGCGCAGGTGCTGGCGAACGAGTCGGCGGTGGCATCCGACGCCGCCGTGCTGGCTCGGGGCACCGCGGCGGGTCCGGGCGTCGCGGTGGGCGTGGTGTACACCGACACCGACGACGCCTGCGATGCGGCGGCGCGCGGGGAGAAGGTCATTCTGGTACGACCGTCCACGTCTCCCGCCGATGTCCCGGCCATGTTCGATTCTGTTGCGGTGGTCACCGAGGTCGGCGGAACCACCTCGCACGCGGCGCTGGTCTGTCGCGAGATCGGGCTGCCATGTGTGGTCGGCTGCGGTTCCGGGTTGACCACCACCCTGGCCGGGCAGACCGTGACCGTCGACGGCAGCAGCGGCACGATCTACGCGGGAGATGCGGCGGGGAGTGCCGATCGTAGAGACACTTACGTAGACGAACTGCTCACCTACCTGCCACCCGACCTTCCCTCCGATCACGCGCTGGCACCCTTGATCCGACACAACGCCTTACCCGCCTGATCCCTCCACTGAGGTTCGAAGGAGCAACGATGACCGACGGAATCGACGCCATCTACACTGCCGCCGGCCTGGTCGAGGAGACCGGCGCGACGCCCAAACGGCCGAATCGCCGCGGCGAGCAGACCCGCGACAAGTTGATCCGCGCGGCCGAGGAGTGCTTCACCGAGTACGGCTACACCCGTACCCGCATCTCCGACATCACCAACCGGGCCAACACCGCTCAGGGCAACTTCTATCGCCATTTCACCGGGCTCGACGACATCTTCCTGGCAGCGCTCAAACCGTCGCTGGAAGAGCTCGCGAAGGCGCGGCTGCGGCCCGACCATGCCCACGGCGAACTGGAGTCACTCATCGGTGTCAACACCACCTACCTACAGGCCTATGCGCGCAACCGGCACATGTTGCGCCTGCTGCGTGAAGCAGCTGCCGCCAGCGAGAACAAGGGATTCCAGCAGCTCTGGCTCAACCTGCGCGGCGACTTCGTGAAGCGCACCGAACGCTGGCTGAACCGGCTGGCCGAACAGGGCCTGATCGAGGCCGGCGACCAGCACATGCTGGCCGAGACCCTCGGCTGCGCGACCGAGCAGATGGCCTACGTGCACGTGGGCCTACCAGCCAGCACACCACGTCGCGAGGAGATCGTCGAGTTGGGAAATGCGCTGGGGCAGTTGTGGTATCGAGCACTTCCGCTGATCTCGTCGGAGGAACGCGTGTCATGACCGAGCTTGCCGCACCCGTCCGACCACGCACCCTCGGCCTCGATGCCACCATCGTCGACGTCCGGGACGAGACCGCCGACGCGCGGACCATCACCTTCGAGTGGCCCGGGCACGATCACTACCGGCCCGGGCAATTCGTGACGATCCGCATCCCGAGTGAGGTCACCGGATTCGTCGCACGCAGCTATTCGCTGTCGACGGCTCCCGGTATCGACCCGCGGCCGGCGATCACGGTGAAACGCACCCACCAGGGATATGGATCGAACTGGTTGTGCGACAACGCGACCGTCGGCATGACGATGCACCTGCTCGCGCCGTCAGGGGTGTTCACCCCGCACGGGTGGGACCACGATCTGCATCTGTTCGCTGCCGGAAGCGGGATCACCCCCGTGCTGTCGATCATCAAGGCGGCTCTTATCGAGCACAGCAACCGGGTCACCCTCTTCTATGCGAACCGGGACGCCTGCTCGGTGATCTTCCGCGACATCCTCGACGACCTCGTCCGGCGGTATCCGGACCGGCTGACGGTGGTGCATTGGTTGGAGGACGAGCGCGGACTACCCACCGCGGAATCCGTCGGTGAACACTGCACGATCGCCGACGGCGACGAGGCCTTCATCTGCGGCCCGGCCCCGTTCATGGACCTCGTCGAAGGCGCCCTCGCCGCCACCGGCGCCGACCACCACCACGTGCACGTCGAACGCTATGTGTCGCTGACCGGTGATCCGTTCACGCTCGACACCGCGCCGGCGGGCGAGGACGCCGCATGCGCCACGGTCACGGCTCGACTGGACGGCACAACGTACACGGTGACATGTCCGGAGAACACCAAACTGCTCGACGCCATGCTGGCCGCCGATGTGGATGCACCGTACTCCTGCCGAGAAGGCGACTGCGGATCGTGTGTGGCCCGGTTGGTGTCGGGCGAGGTCGACCGCGGCGACGGCATCGCCCTCGAACCGGAGGATGCGGCCGACGGGTACCTGCTGACCTGCCAGTCGACCCCGACGAGCGCTGACGTGGAGATCGACTTCGAGTAGACGGAACGGTACCGTCGGAACCCCTACCAAGCACTAGCTTGGTTTGCTAGGTTCGCAACGGTGGGATTCCTGAAACAGACCACCCCCCAGATCGACTTCCCGACCTGGAGTCAGGGCAGTCGGGCGGAGAAGATCCGGCCGATGGCCCGGCACTGGGCCGAGGTCGGCTTCGGCACCCCGGTCGCACTGCATCTGTTCTATGTCGGCAAGATCGTGGCCTACATCCTCGTGGGCTGGGCCATCGTCATCACCACACCGGGTATCGACGGCTTCTTCGACGTCACCGCCTGGTACAACGAGCCGATCGTCTTCCAGAAGGTCGTGCTGTACACGATGCTGTTCGAGGTCGTCGGCCTCGGTTGTGGGTTCGGGCCGCTGAACAACCGCTTCTTCCCGCCGTTGGGGTCGATCCTGTATTGGCTTCGCCCGCAGACCATCCGTCAGCCGCCCTGGCCCGGCCGCGTCCCGCTCACCCGCGGCGATTCCCGTCAGGTCGTCGACGTCGCACTGTACGCGGCGTTCCTGGTGATGCTGGTGGTCGCGCTGTTCACCCCCGGGACGGGCCCGATTCCCGCGCTGGACACCACGGTCGGAGTGCTGCCGGTGTGGCAGATCTGGACCGTCCTGGCTCTCCTGGCGGTCCTGGGCCTGCGCGACAAGACGATCTTTCTCGCCGCCCGCGGCGAGGTGTACGCCGCGCTGACGGTGACGTTCCTGTTCACCGGTGTCGACATGATCATCGGCGCCAAACTGATCTTCCTGTGCATCTGGATGGGTGCGGCGACGTCGAAGCTCAACAAACATTTCCCGTTCGTCATCGCGACGATGATGTCGAACAACCCGATCTGGCGCTCCCCCAAGGTCAAGCGCAAGTTCTTCGAGAACTTCCCCGACGACCTGCGACCCGGTAAGCGATCCCGATGGATCGCGCATTTCTCCACTGCCGTCGAGGGTCTCGTGCCGATCGTGCTGTTCTTCTCCCATGGTGGGTGGCTGACGGCGGTCGCGGCGATCATCATGGTGGTCTTCCACTTCGGCATCCTGTCGTCGATCCCGATGGGTGTTCCGTTGGAGTGGAACGTCTTCATGATGTTCGGGGTCGTCACCCTGTTCGTCGGGCATGCCGATCTGGGGCTGACCGACCTGCAGTCGATGTGGCCCATCGTGTTGTTCCTCGTGTCCGCCGGCACCGTGGTGATCGGAAACCTGATGCCGCGCAAGGTCTCGTTCCTGCCTGGTATGCGCTACTACGCGGGAAACTGGGACACCTCGCTGTGGTGTGTGAAGCCGTCGGCCTCGGCGAAGATCGAGAAGGACATCGTAGCGATCGCGTCGATGCCCGCCGCGCAACTCGAACGGTTCTACGGCAGCCCCGAGGCCGCGCAGATCCCGCTGTACATGGGATATGCGTTCCGCGCGTTCAACAGTCATGGTCGGGCGCTGTTCACGTTGGCGCATCGGGCGATGCGCGGCAATCCTGAGCAGGAGTACGTGTTGACCGACGGTGAGCGGATCTGCAGCACCGCGATGGGCTGGAACTTCGGCGACGGCCACCTGTCCAATGAGCAGTTGATCGCCTCGCTACAGCGCCGGTGCCGGTTCGAGCCGGGCGACGTCCGAATCGTGTTACTCGACGCGCAGCCGGCTCATCGGCAGACCCAGCAGTACCGGCTCGTGGACCCGGCGATCGGCGAGTTCGAACGAGGATTTGTCCAGGTCGCCGATCTCGTCACCAGACAGCCGTGGGATGACGAGGTGCCGGTGACCGTGACGTGGCAGGCGGAGAGCCGGAATGTGGCCGACTGAAGTCTGCGACCCCGCCGCGACACGAGGTCTGCGACGGGGCCACATGGCATGAGCTCGAGCGCGTTCAGGTCACCGGCACACCCCGACTCACCGACGGTTCGGTAAGCGTGTGGCCCCCCAGCGGCGGTGGGTCGCGGTCTGCCCGGCGTCTCTGCCGCATCCAGCTCTTGTGGTCTGGACGAACCCGACATCGTCTGTGGGCTCGACACCCTCGATGGTGCCCACCCAAGCTGGCTGCGGGGTCAAGTGCAGCTGAGAGGTCGCTATGCGACGGCCCCCCATACTTCCCGATCCGCCCGTTTCACCCCTCGAATCCGTGGCAGACGGCCTCGACGTTGTTGCCGTCCAGGTCGCGGAAGAACACCCCGTAGTAGCCCGGGTGATACTCGGGCCATTCGCGCGGCTCGTGCAAGATGATCGCGCCGGCCGTGCGGGCGGCCGCGAACACGTCGTCGACGGCGGCTCGGGTGGGTGCGGTCAAGGCGAGGTGGATCGGGCGATCGCCGGGGTCGACGAGTGGACCGAGCCACAGCTTCGGGAAGCCGTCCGGCCCGGCGAGCCCGACGACGACTCCTCTGTCGTTCTCGAAGCGCATCGCCTCGGTGACGCCGATGGCAGCGAACACGGTGGTGTAGAAGTCGGTGGCGCCGGCGACGTCAGCGCACTGGAGTGCGACGTGATCGAGCATGCATCTGAATCTACCGCCGGGCCGACGCGGTGGTGGCCGAACCGGTCTCGGCGATCATCTCGAGACCGATGGCGAGATTGTCCAGGCGCGCCCCGACGGTCTCCCCCGCCGGATACATCCGGACCGTGTCGACGCCGGTCTCCTGCCAGACCTGCAGACGTCGGCGCACCATCGCACGAGTCCCGATCAGCGTGGTGGCCAGCACCATGTCGTCGGTGATGAGTGCGGCGGCGCCGGCCCGGTCGCCCTGCTGCCAGCGGGCACGGACCTCATCGGCGACGTCGGCCCAGCCCTGCCGCGAATAGGCCGCGTTGTAGAAGTTCGTCGACGCAGATCCCATACCGCCCAGGCTGAATGCGAGTTCGCCTTTGCGGCCGGCGATGTGGCGCGCCAGCTCGTCCTCGTCGTCGAACACCGCGATCTCCGCGCCCTGGCAGATGTCGAGATCGGCGCGGACCCGTCCGGCCCATGCCAGTCCCGCATCGAGGTGATCGAAGTAGGCGTCGGCACCTTCGGGTACGAAGCTGGTGCCAAGCCAGCCATCGGCGATCGCACCGGTCAGCTCGAGCATCTTCGGCGACAGGGAGGCCAGGTAGATGGGGATGTCCGGATTCGGCGCCATCGACAGGCGCATCGGCCTGGTCGAGTCGTCGGCCGGGATCGTCACGGTCTGGCCCTGATAGCTCACCTTGTCACCGGCGAACACCTGCCGGATCACCTCGACCGCCTCCCGCATCCGCCGCAGTGGACGGTCGAACGCGACACCGTGCAACCCGGAGATCACCTGCGGCCCTGAGGCTCCCAGTCCCAGCACGAAACGTCCGTCACTCAGATCTGCGAGCGTCAGCGCGGCCTGTGCGATCGCCACCGGGGTGCGGGTACCGATCTGGATCACGCCCGAGCCGAGCGTCAACCGATCGGTGCGGGCCGCGAGATAGCCCAGCACCGACGGGGCGTCCGATCCCCAGGCCTCGGCCACCCAGCACACATCCAACCCCAGACGCTCGGCCTCGAGTACGAAATCGATTGTCTCAGAACGTGACTGAGATACCTCGACGGTGGTCGCGCTGCGCATCAGTCCACCGCCTCGGCGCGGCGCTTGATGTCGGCAACGGTGCGCGACATCGCTTTCTCGAACTCACGCATCCGCACGAACACGATCTTCTGCTCCTTGTCGGGCATCGCGTCGATCGCGAACGACAGGCCCGAACGACCCGGCCCGAACCGCATCCACTGTCGCAGCGTCGTTCCGCCGTCCTCCGCGTCAAGGGTGAACCGCCACAGTGACGACGGGGTGTCGGCGTCCTCGACCGCCCAGGCAAAACGCCGGGCCGGGTCCCATTCGACGACGTGCGAGGTCGTCGACCATTGCCCGAGTGCGTCGTGCCTGCTGGTGCCGACGAACGTGCTGCCCACGCCGGGTGGTCTCGTCGGATCGGTCCACGCTGCCTCGGCGAGCTCATCGCTCATCTCGGGCATCACGGTCACATCGGTGACGATGTCCCACACGACCTCCGGCGGCGCATCGATCCACGTGTCCACCTCGACCGTCGGGCCGTCGGCATAGCGCACTCCGGTCCATTCCATGACGGGACCACCTTCCTCACATCATCGTGAGTTGCATCGTCTCATAATAAGACTTAGGTGGTCAACGCCTACCCTGGATCGGTTCCCGCACGGCGAAAACGCTCGACGATGTCCGGACGCTCGCGCAGGTGATCGGGGTATCCGGGTCCCATACGCATGCGGGATTCCTCGATCGGGATCGGTTCGCCGCAGTACTCGCACACCACCGCGACGCCGGTGTCGTGTCCGCAGGCGGTGTGGTGCAGGGTGACCGGCGGACCCGCTTCATCGGCCATCCAGCGATCGCCCCATCCGGTGATGGCCAGGAGCACGCCCCACAGGTCGGCACCCTTGGGCGTGAGCACGTACTCGTGGCGCCGCGGCTCGGCCTGGTACTCGCGTCGCTCCAGCACACCGGCCTCCACCAGCCGCGTCAGTCGATCGACGAGGGTGTTCCGCGCAATCCCGAGTTCACGCTGGATGTCGTCGAACCGTCGGATTCCGTAGAACACCTCGCGCAGCACCAACACGGTCCAGGAGTCGCCGACGACGTCCATCGTGCGTGCCACCGAGCACGGCCAGTTCTCGAATGAGGTCCGTCGCATACGTCCAGGCTAGCGTCTCATCTCTGGACTGAGCAGTTCACGGGGTCAGATGTGGCGATGTGCAGTCCACTTTCCCGGCGTGCGAGCACCCGGCCGACGATCGCCGGCCGAAAGAGGGAGGCGGGCGGGGCAACAAGCTGCTGGACTGCCGTCCAAGCGGCATTGACCCGATCATCGGCCGCCGACGCCCGCATCACCCGCTCGATGTACTTCGCCACCATCCGATGGCCAGGCGGGCGACGACCACGCGTGGTCGGGTAGACGAAATCTCCTCCCGTGGCGACCGTCCACGGATTGTTCACGACTGCGTTCAGCCGTGCGGCGATCCGTTCTTCGGCACCGGGCGTGACACCGCGTGACAGCTCGTCCCCTAGCGCTTTCGCCTGCAGCAGCGCAGAACTCATGCCCTGGCCGTAGATGGGGTTGAAGCTGGCGACCGCATCGCCGACCGCCACGTAGCCGGGCGTGCGAACAGAGTCCCAGTGGTGGCGCAGGCTCGATCGGAAGGTGTAGCGGCGGGGTTCCTCGAGGAATGGGCGTTGCAGGAAGGGCGCGACGACGGGATCCGCGAGGGTCCGGGCAAACCGTTGGGCACCTTCCGGATCCGTGGGCGGGCTGTCACCGAAGTAGCCGCCGAGGATGACCTGCCAGCGTTGTGCATCCATCGGGAGGAGTCCACCGATGCGTGGCAGCGTCGGCGTGTTCTGGACCAGGATCAGCTCGCCGATCTCCGCGTCGTCGGGCCGCCGCTCGATGACGAACCCGGTGTACTTGAGATCCACACCGACCTCGGTGATCGGCGGTTCGGGAACCTCGACAGCGCGACGGAAGTGCCCTGCGCGTCCGGTGGCGTCGATGACCAGGTCGGCGTCGAATGACGGGCCGTTCTTGATGCCGACGCCGACCAACCGGCCGACATCATCGCGGACACCACGGTTCACAGTTCCACGGACCATGGTGACCGTCGGCAAGGCGCGAACCCGGCGCCGCAGTTCCGGCTCGATCAGCCGGCGTCCGCACTTCGCCCGCGGGAAACCGAGATCGGGCAGGATCAGCTGTCGTCGCGCGACGCCGGCGGCATGCCAGTACACCGGCATGCGCGTCAGGTCCTCTCCGGCAGGTGCGGCGCCATGCTCGAGCAACGCGCGATGGAATCCGTGGAACAGCTCCTCGAGAACCGCGCTGCCTGCCAGGCACATGGCGTGCGGGAGCATGCCCTGCGGCGCCACACTGCCGACGGCCTCGTCGGCACGCTCCACCACGACGACCTCGTCGGCCATCGGCGCAAGCGTGGCCGCTACGGCGAGCCCGGCGATACTTCCCCCGACGATGACCACCCGAGTGCCCATGATCCGACCTTTCGTAGCACTGTTACGGTACATCGTTACGTTACGCCGTTCCGCTACGCTGTCAACATGGGTAGGCCGAAAATTCATGACGACACCACCGCCGAGCACCTGCTCACCGTGGCTGCCGATCTCATGTTCGCCCAGGGACAGGCCGCACTGTCGGTGCGTGGGGTGGCAGACGCCGCCGACACCAGCCATCGAGCGGTCTATGCCCTGTTCGGGTCCAAGCAGGGCATGCTCGATGCCCTGGCCGCGTTCGGCTACCGCGATCTCGCGACCCGGGTCAATGCGCTGGTCCCCACCGACGATCCGGCCGCCGATCTCGTCCGTGCGGGGACAGCGGGATTTCGCGCATTCGCCACCACCCGTCCGGCATTGTTCCGCCTGACCTTCGACGAGATCTCTCCGGACGCGCTCAAACAGGCACGCGTCGTCGAGGCCGCGATTGCAAGCTATGAGGCACTGGCCGCCTGGATATCCCGCGCCCGTGACGCCGGCCTCATCCACCCGACCCGCGGCGACGCCGATTGCATCTTCGCGTTCCACGCCACCTGCCAGGGATTGGCCGCCTCCGAGCTGGCCGCACAGCGACCCCCCGCCGGTCCCGGCTTCTGGCGCGGCGTCGCACCGAAGGATTTCGATGCGGTCTGGCGCGACACCCTCAGATCGGTGGTCGACGGGTTCGCTGTGGCGCGCTCGCCCGCGGGGTGATCGCCGGGGTCGACGTCGGAGGTACGGCCGGCACTACCGCAGGATGTCCCCCAGTCTCGCGATCCCTGCGTCGTAGAGCGCCGTGACGGCCTGTACCACCTCGTCTGCCGCCTGCAGCGTGGCGTTCCAGACGACGATCGACCCGCTCCCATCGTGATGCGGACCCACGGCGACGGTGGATTCATAGCTGTCGAGGGGGATCGGCCCGTCGAGATAGCTGTACGAATACGACCGGGTCGCATCATCGTGCGCAAGGATCCGTTCGTGCGCCTGCGTACCGTCGTCGAACGTCGCCGTACGCACGTCGCCGTTGACCTCCGTGTCGGCAAGTCCGGGAACCCAGTTGTGGACGCCTGCGGTGTCGCCGACCAGTTCCCATGCCTCGTCGGCGGGCGCCGGCACGATCGCGCTGCGCAGAATCTGGTGCGTTCTCGGTTCCGCGCCCGAGACCAGCAGTCGGTCGGCGAGTGTCTCGAGTTGCTCCGCGCCGATACCGGCCGACTCGAGGTAACACCGGGAACCGCCGTGGATGAGGTCGACCCACCCCAGGAAGCGCAGGAGGGTCGCCGGATCCGCGTGATAGGCCTCGGCCGGGTACGTGCCGGCCGCCGGGCCGTAGCTCGTCATCTGGAAGAGCCGCTCCATCATCGTCCCGACATCCTCGCTGCGCGCCGCGTAGTTCGCGGCGATGTCGGAACGCAGCGCGCCGAGGGCGTCGAGCAGCACTGCCACGGCGACCCCGGTGCGGTCCTTGCCCACGGTGCAATGCACCAGCGCGGGAAGTGCGCCCGGTTCGATCAGGCTGTCGACGATCGCGCGGAAGGAGGAGGGGTCGGTCAGGTAGTTGAGGTAGGTGCCGACGAGTGGGTCCGGGCTCGTCATCGGCGCGACGGCCGAGCCCGGTGCGACCGGCTTGCGGATGGCGAAGGGGATGCTCACGATGGACACCCCGTTTCCCGAGAATCCACCACTGCCCTCCGTGTCCGCCTCGTGCGCGAGTCGCAGGTCGATGATGGTTCTCAGACCCGTGGTCGCGGTGAACTCGCGCGCGTCGGCGTCGGAGACGAATTGTGGTGTGGCGCTGCGGTAGAGCAGCCCGGGCCGCACCCGTCGACCATCGACGGTGGCAATGTCGGCCACGGGACGGAAACCCAACAGACCGGCAGGCCCGTCATTGGTCACGGTGAACACTTCGGATTCGCTCATATCTCCTCGTCTCGCTTCACACCGACAGAACCGTGACGACACAGGCGTTTCCGTCCATGCCGGCGGCCCCACCGCCCATCGTCTCGACAATGCCGACGTCGTGCCTGTCCACTTGTCGCGCCTCGGCGTCGCCGCGGAGTTGCCAGACCACCTCCGCCAGTTGCGCTGTCCCGGTCGCACCCAACGGGTGGCCGCGGGACAGCAGTCCACCGCTGGGGTTCACCGGCTGCGCCCCGGTCCGGGCCGTGTGCCCGGACACCGCCAGATCACCACCCGCACCGACGTCGGTCATGCCGAGCGCCTCGAGGGTGGTGATCTCACCGATCGTGAAGGCGTCATGTACCTCGAGCACATCGATCTCGCTCATGCTTCGTCCGGCCTGGGTGAGTGCCTGTTCGCCGGCACGACGGACACACGAGAATCCCCACACCTCGTCGTTGCGTTGGTCCCACGGCCGACCCGATACCATCGCCGACGATTCGACCAGAACGTCACGGGCAGTGCGTCGTCCGGCGCCCACCACGACCGCGCCGGCGCCGTCGGTGGTGGGACAGCACTGCAGCATCGTGAGGGGATCGGCGATCGGCCGCGACGCCAGTACCGACGAGATGGTCGGCGGCTCCTTGCGGAGATGTGCTCGCGGGTTGTCCATCCCGTTCGTCTTGTTCTTCACCGCCACCGCGGCCAGTTGCTCGACGGTGAGACCGTGCACATCCATGTAGCGGGCGGCGGTCAGGGCGTAGAGGCCGGGTAGCGGGAGTCCGGTGGCGCCTTCCGGATCGGTGGCCTCGGGCACGATCGCGCCGGTGAACAGCGTCGACATCTGCTCGACACCGATCACCAGCACGCACCGGAACCGCCCCTGGTCGACGGCGGTGACCGCCTCGTGGTAAGCGCTTGTGCCACTGGCACAGGCATTCTCGATGGTCCACATCGGCACGGCACCGATCCCGAGCCCCCGCTGGATCCGGGTCGCGACGCCGGGCGGTCCGAACACGGAACCGACGATGATCGCGTCGACGTCGTGTGGAGTCACGCCGGCGTCGCGAATCGCCTCGGCAACCGCCTGCCAGGCCAGGGATTCCACCCGACGGTCCGGCATCACCCCGAAGTCGGAGGTGCCGACTCCCCATACCGCGACGTCGGCGTTCATGCGCGCGCCCCGTCGTCCAGTCCGGCCTGAACGAGATCGCCGTCCCGGGTCGAGGTGAACTCGACCCGCTCCCCGCCGCGCGGCAGCGGCTCCACCTGCACGTGAACCAGAACCCGCGGTCCGTCGTCGACGTCGATGTAAGCGAGCCCGAACGGCGCCGCCCACCTACCGACCGGCAGATGAACCGTGGTGGACGACCACACCCGGCCGGCAGGCGCGAACCCGCACGGTGTGATCGCGGCGAAACACACCGGGCACCAGGGCACATCGGGTTGACTCACCGCGTGCGCGCACGCGGTGCAGCGTGCGCCGCGCAGCAGGCCGTCGACGACCTGCGGCCGCGATTCGGCCACCGTCAATCCGCCCGCCACTGCTCCACCGCGACGCTTGTTCGGTCGTTCGGTGAGCTGAGACCGCTCCACCGCCGTCGTCATCAGTGGTCCCCGTGCAGGGTCAGCTCGAAGGCCCCCGACTCGACGTGCAGATAGGCGCCCACCGACGTGGAGATCAGTTTGCGGATGTTGGCCATCTCCCGACTGGTCAACGAGTAGTCGACCTGCCGAGGCGGGGTCGAACGCATCGCGTCGATGTCGTGCTCGGGGACCAGCAGCCGCAGGATGAGTTCGTCGTCGGAGATGTTGCCGCCGAACTTGTTACGCAGTTCGGAAAGCTCTGGTTGCGGCGGTTGCCAATCGGTGTAGCTCTTGGCCTTGGGGCTGTCCATGATCTTGTCGAGGACATTCTGGTCGACCGGGGCCACCGGTTCGCCGTAGAACCGGTTGGCGTAGAGCAGGACTTCGTCGGGGACGACGGCGTATCGGTCGCCGGTGACGACGTTGAGCACCGCCTGGGTTCCGACCAGCTGGGAGAACGGTGTCGCCATCACGGGGTAGCCGAGTTCCTGCCGAATCCGCGACATCTCGTCCAGTACCTCCTCGAACCGGTCCTCCATCCCGCGGTCCTTGAGCTGCGCCTTGAAGGTTCCGGCCATGCCGCCGGGGAGTTGATGCCGGTACTGGAACAGCGAGAACTCGGCGGGCTTGCCGACCGGCAGATCGTCGATCTTGGCCACGTTCAGCAGGTGCTGCTCGACGGCCGCCAGTCGCGAGTCGTCGAGGTTCACGTCGAACCCGGCGTACCGCAGATTCGCGATGGTGTTCTCGGTGGAGGGCAACGACACACCGGCGGCGAGTGGCCTGCTCGCGGTGTGTACCCGGTCCGCACCGGCCAGCACCGCTTCCAGATAGTTGAGCGGCGACAGCGCGTTGTTCGAGTGGAAGTGGGCCTCGACCGGGAGATCGCCGGCCTCCTTCTTGATCGCCGTGATCAGGGAGCGGGCCCGTTCGGGGGTGAGCAGTCCGGCGGCGTCCTCGAGTTCGATGCCGTCGGCACCGAGCGCCACCAGTTCCCGGGTCTTGCCGGCGTAGTACTCGTCGGTGTGGAAAGGACTGTCGGCAAACAGGATACACGGTATGGCTTGTGCGCCGTTGGATTGCGCGACCTTGGTCAGCCGGGCGATCTTGTCCGTGTTGAACAGTCCGTCGTAGATCCAGAAGCTTCCGATCCCGTGAGCGCACAGCCGCTCGATCCACAGGTCCATGACACTGTCCGCGGTGAGCCCGAATGTGACGATTCCGTTGCTGCGTGTGCCCGCACGGACGGTGGTGCGCGGCATCGCTCCCGACAGGGTGATCAGCTGATCCCACGGGTCCTCTTTGCAGTGGCGCACCAGGACTTCGAAGATCGAGCTGCCGACCAGGTCGATGGTGTGGAAGCCCGTGCGGTCGAGCTCACCCGCGATGGGCAGACCCATCGATTTGGTCATCCGCATCCCCCACCAGCTCTGCGGACCATCGCGCAGGGTCTGGTCGATGACGTCGATGGTGCGCCTGCCGCCGACCGCACGGTCGGCACAGTCGAGGTATGTGCTCATGTCGTCTCCTCATGGATGCTGCGGTATTCGTCGGCGCCCACCTGGTCTATCCAGCGGGTGGTCACCGAAGCCGTGCGAAAGATGTCGTGGGCAAGGATGTATCGATTGAATCCGGCCGTGGTGTCGGTGCCGTCGACGACGAGTTCGCGCAGCGCGGCGACCAGTTTGTCGGCTGCCTCGTCCCGTGTCGGCGCGTACGCAATGATCTTGGCGATCAGCGAGTCATAGAAGGGGCTCACGACGGAACCGGAGTAGCAGTGCGAGTCGACGCGGATGCCCTTCCCGGACGGCGGGCACCAGGTTCGGATGGTTCCGGGGGTGGGCGCGAAGCCGCGTTCCGGCGATTCGGCCATGAGCCTGGCCTCGATGGCATGTCCTACCGAACGCACATCGTCCTGTGTGAACGACAGCGGTAACCCCGCGGCGACACGAATCTGCTCGGCCACCAGATCGATGCCCGAAACCGCTTCGGAGACCGGATGTTCCACCTGGATGCGGGCATTGAACTCCAGAAAGGCGAACTCTTCGGTGTCGGCGTCGTAGACGAACTCCACCGTGCCGGCGCTGTCGAGTTCGATCGCCCGCGCGAACTGGATCGCGGCCCGGTGGATCGCAGCCCGCACCTGTTCGGAGATGCCCGGGGCCGGCGATTCCTCGATGACCTTCTGGTGTCGACGCTGGGCGCTGCAGTCCCGTTCGCCGACATGCACGACGTTGCCGTGCTTGTCACCGATCACCTGCACCTCGATGTGCCGTGCGCGGCCGATGAACTTCTCGACGTAGATCCGTCCGTCCCCGAAGGCCGCCGTGGCCTCCGCCACTGCGGTGGGCAGCTTTCGGCGCAGCTCGACCTCATCGGTGACCACGGACATACCCCGTCCGCCGCCGCCCGCGACCGCCTTGATGAGCACCGGGAACCCGATCCGCAGAGCGGCTGTTGCCGCGGCGTCCGGGCTCGTGGTGACGTCGGAGCCGGACAACACCGGCACTCCCGCGTTCGCGGCGATCTCGCGGGCAACCGACTTGTCGCCGGTACCGGAGACGATCCGCGGATTCGGACCGATGAACGTCAGCCCCTCGGCGACGCATTCTCGCGCGAAATCGGGGTTCTCGGAGAGGAATCCGTAGCCGGGATGCACGGCGTCGCATCCGGAGCCGAGTGCGGCGGCCAGCACCGCATCCCGGTTGAGGTAGCTGGCCGTGGCCGCTGCGGGTCCGATGCAGACCGCCCGATCGGCGACCCGTGCAGCCATCCCGTCGCGGTCGGCCTCCGAGACCACCACCACGCTCTCGAGACCCAGTGCGCGACAGGCACGGACAACCCGGACGGCGATCTCCCCGCGGTTGGCGATCAGCACCCGCCGCAGCACCGATCCGACCGCTGTACCCGCCGGGCGCGTGACGGCCGGGTCGCCGACGAGGGCTTGCGGACTACTCATCGGGACGAATCAGGAAGAGGGGCTGACCGTACTCCACCATCTCGGCGTTGACGGCCTTGATCGCGACCACCTCACCGGACGCCGGGGAGACGACCGGGTTCATCAGTTTCATCACTTCGACGATCGCCAGTTGATCGCCTGCGGCGACGTGCGAACCCACCTCGACGAATGGGGGTGAGCCGGGATCGGGTGCGGCCCAGAAGGCTCCAACGGTCGGGGACGTGACCGGGACGGCGCCGGTGAGGTCGGGGGCGGGGGGGTCTCGATACGCTGCCTCGCCTAGCGGCTCGGAAGCTACTCGACCAGCGGGAACGGGCGGGTCGGGGGGAACCGTCCGGTCGGCGGGGGCGAGTGCGGACGCGGCTCGGGATGGCGCTTCCGGGGGTGGCGCGTCCTTGCCGACGGATACCTCGACGTCGCCCACACGTAGACGCATGCCCGACCAGCCCGAGGCGGCAAAGGTGTTCAGGATCTCGCTGATCTCGTCGGGGCCGAAGTCGGCGGTGGGTGTCGTGTTGCTCGGAGAACTCATGATGCGGCCTTTCGGTGAGCGATGGCGGCCAGGTGGATCGGGAGCGGGTTGTCGGAGACGACGACACAGGCGCCGGCATCGAGTGCTGCGCGCACACCGGCATCGGTCTCGAAATAGGACCCGCGCACGGTGTGCACGCCGGTGGGGATCGACGGGAGGTCTGCTCCGGACTCACGCAACGCGACGTCGGCGTCGAAGTCGACCGTGGGCGCATCGCCCGTCCCGACCACCTGGACCGGCGACATGGTCTGCGCCCACCGGAGAAGCGCCGCAAGGTCGGCGTCGCCGTCCACATTCGTTGCCCGCCCGGTGATCTCCCCGTCGTAGATCCGCGCGCCGGTCGCGTCGACCGTGACGATCCGTCCGACGAGCGCATCGACGGTCCCGGTGCCACAACCGACCACGCAGGGAGTGTCCAGGGCGCGGCTGACGACCGCGGCATGCGAGGTGGAACCACCGTTCTCGGTGACCACCGCGGCGGCCGCGATCATTCCGTGCACGTCCTCGGGACTCGTGGATTCGCGCACGAGGATCGAGCCCGGCTGCTGTTGCGCTTCCTCCGCGGTGGCGACCGCCAGACCGACTGCGTAGCCCGGACTGGCCGAGACCCCCTGTGCCAGTGGCTCCGCACCGTGCACCGCTTCGGGATCGATCGAGGGTCGCAACAGATTGCGGATCTGCTCGGCGGAGATCCGCGCGCATGCGGTTGCGGCGTCGATGGTCGACTCGTTCACCAGGGTCGTGGCGATTCGCACCGCGGCCTGCGCAGTCCGTTTGGCCGGTCGGGACTGCAACAGGTACAGCGTGCCGTGCTGGACGGTGAACTCGATGTCCTGGGCGTCGCGGCCCTCGGTGTCCAGGAGATCCGCGGCGGCGATCAGCTCGCGATGGACATCGGGGTTCTGATCGGCGAGCCAGGACAGCGGACGCGGTGTGACCCGGCCGGACACCACATCTTCGCCCTGTCCCCGAGGCAGGTACTCGCCGTAGGGCTCCTTCTCCCCCGACAACGGGTTGCGCGTGAACAACACGCCGGTACCCGAGACGTCGTCGAGGTTGCCGAACACCATCGCCTGCACGGTCACCGCAGTGCCCAGGTCGTCGGGAATCCCGTAGTGCGCCCGATAGGCCTTCGCCCGTCGCGACTGACTCGAGTCGAACACGGCGGCCACGCAGTTCCGCAGCGCCGCAATCGGGTCGGAGGGAATCTTGGTACCGGAGTCCTCGCGGATCGCCGCCCGCACGGCGGCGATGTCCGGCAGGTCCTCGAGATCGTCGAGGCACCCGGCGACGAGCTTGCCGTACAACGCGCCGAAACGGCGGTGTACGTCCGCGGCGAACCCCGGATGCCCGGATTCGGCGGCCAACGCGGCTTCGGTGTCGTCGTTGATGCCGAGGTTCAGGATGGTGTCCATCATCCCCGGCATCGACACCGCAGCACCCGACCGGACGGACACGAGCAGCGGGTTGGGTCCGGAACCGAAGGTGCGGCCGGTCTGCTCCTCCAGGTAGGCGATGCCCTCGCGGATCTGCTCGAACACGTCGTCCGGCAGCGTGCGGCCACGGTCGAAGTACTCGGCGCACGAGCGCGTCGTGATGACGATCGCCGGGGGTACGCGAAGTCCCAGTCGACTCATCCGCCACAGGCTCCAGGCCTTGCCGCCCACCAGTTCCCGGGCCGGCTCGTCGGTGAGGTCGGTGATCCGGAGGACGGCCGGGTCGATGACCGCCGCACTCATTCGTCCCGCTCCTCGCCCATCATGCGCAGCAGATGTTCGTGCATCTGGTACCAGACGGTGTGATAGGAGTCGAGACGCACGTTGCTGACATACTCGTGGTCGCCTTGGTCCACCTTGTGCAGTGCTGCATCGAGCCGTCCGACGAAGCGCTTGGTGAGCGGGTCCGCCCCGGCGAAGGGGGCCAGCAGCTGCTCGGCCTTGTCGTGTAGACGGGCCAGCTTGTCGATGACCTTCGCGTCGTAGTCGGGATCCGAGTGATCGTTGGGCTGCTGCGCACCGTCGACCGTGACGGTCTGCCAGGACGTCATCAGCGACAGCATCTGCTTGTTGATGCCCTGCTCGAAATCGGCCAGCGTACTGACCAATTCGGCATCGGCGCGTTGGTCGGCGAACACTGTCGGGTAGATGTCGTCGAGCTTCTTGCGGCCGGCAGGCCCGATCATGTACGAGCCGCGGGCCGCGACCACCGCTCCGTCGCCGACCGCGGTGTCGAGCGCTTCGCCGATGACCGCGGCGTCGAGGTCGATGATGTCGGCCAGCTGCTCGGCGGTGGCCAGCTGTTTCAGGGTCAGCCCGTGCAGGGCCAGATCTGCGGTGTCAAGCATGTTCACTTACCTCCAGTGGTTTCTGCATCGATTCACGAACGGTGCGACGCAGCGACTTTCCGACGGCACTCTTGGGGAGCTCATCCCATCGCTCGATGTAGCGGGGCCGTTTGAACCCGGCCAGCCGCTCGGCGCAGTGGTCGAGCAAGACCTGGTCGTCGACCGGTTCGCGGAGCACCACGGCCGCGCTGACGCGTTGCCCCCATCGGTCGTCGTCGACGCCCACCACGGCCGCCTCGCGGACCGCGGGATGGGTGAGGAGCGCGTCCTCGACCTCACGGGGATAGACGTTGAACCCGCCACTGATGATGACGTCGTGCCGCCGGTCGAACAGGTACAGGTAGCCGTCGGCGTCGAGTTGTCCGATGTCGCCCGTGCGCAGCCATCCATCGGCGCTCAACGTCTCCGCCGTCGCTTCTGGTCGTCGCCAGTAGCCGCTCATGGTGTGCGGTCCACGAGTGACCACCTCACCCGGCGTCCCCGCCGGCAACGAGTTGCCTTGCGGGTCGCGGATGTCGACCTCGACGAACGTGTACGGCTTGCCTGCGGAAGCCAACCGCTGCGGGGTGTGTTCCCACGGCTGCAGGCAGGTGATCGCCAGCGGTGCCTCCGCCTGCCCGTAGAGTTGCGCGAAAACCTCTCCGAGGGTCTCGATTCCACGTGCCAGCAGGGCCGGTGCGATGGGTGCTCCTCCGTAGCAGAGCCTGCTCAGGCGCAACTTGTCGCGGTCGATGGTCGCGTCCTCGAGCAGCATGGCGATCATCGTGGGCACCATGAACGTCGCGGTGGCACCCTGCTCGACGGCCGCGTCGGCGAATGCCTGCGGGGAGAACTTCGGCAGGATGACGTTGCGGGCCCCCTTCACCAGGTGTGGGAGGAAGAATGCGCCGCTGCCGTGGGTGATCGGTGCGGCATGCAGCATCACCGAGTCCGGGGTGAGATCCGGCAGCAGGTCGACGAGGAAGTTGGCGACCTCGGCGAGTTCGCTGCGCGTGGTGAGTACCACGGCCTTGGGCTTGCCGGTGGTACCGCCGGTGTAGGCCAGGCGCAGCGGGGCTTCGGGATCCCGCGCCACACGGCACGGTGCGTCATCGGCCCCCGCGATCATGCCGTCGAGCTCATCGACACCGATCTCGATCTCCACCTCGGCCGGCACCCGGCCGTCCGTGATGAGTGCGCGTGACGCCGAATCGGTGATCTTGTAAGCGAGTTCGACATCGGTCTCGCGAGCGTTGAGCGGTACCCGGACGAGGCCGGCCTTGGCGAGGGCGTAGTAGGCGACGACACCGTCGATACCGTTGGGCATCAGGACGGCCACGTGATCGCCGGGTTCGAGTCCGCGGGCCAGCAGCGCGTTGCCGAGTTTGTCGGTGAGACGGTCGAATTCGATGAAGCTGACCGTCCGCGACCCGTGCACCAGGGCCGGCGCGTCCCGGTAGGCGCGTGCCGCCCTGGTGATCAGGTCACCGAGTTGCATGTGCTGTCCGGTCACCGCGGGTCCTGTCCCGGCGTGGCCGGACGGCCCACCCGATAGAGTTCGGCTGCGCGCTCGGTACCGTGATTCCACTTGACCCATTCCTCGTCCAGGTAGCGGAATCGTTCGTCGTGGATCGTCGGTGTGAAGCCCTGAACACGCTTGTTGTAGTCGTCGATCTCCAGGCGCCCGGCGCTGGTGGTCCACAGTCCGTTCTTGGCGTCGAGGCTCGACCAGCCGCTGAGCTCGGCACCGACGGTGGGTGCGTAATCCTTCTCCGACAGCACCGAATACGGGATGGCGCTGATCATGTTCTGGTTCAGACCCGAATACCGCGCCATGGTGTACGGATTGGCCTTCTGCTGGGGTAGACCCAGGAATCCGACCATCTCCGCGAGGTTGTCACGGGCGTATTCGTCGTTCATCAGTGTCTTGAAGCGCTGGACGCGACCATCGAGTTCGAGCCAGTCCGACTGCCGGTACGTACCGGCCAGGTGTGCGAAATCCTTGCCGACAGAGGAGTACACCAGCGCACCGGCGTCGATCATCTGCTCGCGGGTCCAGGTTGCCATCCGCTTCCACAGGTCCGCGGTCGCTTCGGTGACGACCTCACGGTACTGCTCCATCGTCTCGGCCAGGATCTCGGCGTTGTCCATTCCGACCGGGACGTAACCGTCGGTGAGTGCGTCCGAGGTGTACATACCGACGGCCGCGATGTTCGCGGCGTCGTAGCTGGGGTCGGCCTCGAAGGACGCCCAGTCGTCCACCAGCCGGAAGCTGGTGTCCTTGAAGACGATCGGGATGGTCAGGTTGTTGTGCGGGAGACCGACCGCGATGCCGTCGAGCCAGGGGTAGTCGCCTTCGGCGAGGTCGAAGAAGTCGCGGACCAGCAGTTGCTTGTTGTCCCCGAAGTTGTACGGCCCGCTGTTGTGGATGCCGATGCGGCACTCGCAGTGCGCGAGAAACGCATACTGTGACAGGGTCGCGAGCAGTTTGACGGTCGCGGTGTGCAGACGGTCACCGGCCGAGACCCCCACGAGCTGGTCGTTGAATCCGTCAAGGGTGCGTTCGGGCAGGAACTGCGACCGGTCGCCGAACTCCTTGTTGGTGATGTGTCCATCGTTGCGGTGGTACGACAGATTGAAGCGCCGGCTGAAGTCGAGGACGTCGACCACATCGTCGACAGCGTCCTGGGAACGGATCAGCCCCCAGGACAGCAGCATCTCGCGGCCGAGGAGGTAGAACGTCGGCATCCCCCACGCCGCGTTGACGGTGTCGACCTTGAAACTGCTCTCCCGAACGCGATCTCCGAGTTCCTCGGCAGATACCACGGAATCGATCTCGCGCAGCAGGGTCGGCAGACGATAGAAGCTGTTGAGATACGACAGCAACATGTAGGGGTTCATCGGGAAGAGCTTGGATTCCTGCACCGTCCGGGTGATGCACAACCAGTAGGTGGTGTCACTCAGGTTGCGCAGGAAGCTGTTTGATTCGAGCAGGTCGGTGTAGCTCAGTTCGCGTGCCATGGTTGGTCCTCAGCTCTGCAGTTTCCAGATACGGGCGTGACCGGTGTCGCCGGTCTCGTAGGCGTCGGCGGCCGGCGGCGCTGTGGTGGTCTCCAGTTCGACGCGGTCACCATCGTCGAGGCCCTCGATCCGGCAGTTCATCAGCGTCGGCACGCCGTATTCGCGGGCGAGGATGCCGAGGTGTGATCGAACGGTTCCCCCGAGACAGATGACACCGTGGAAGCCCTCCAGGATCGGCGCGGTGAGTGTGCCGCCCGAATCGTCGATGACGGCGACGGTGTTGTCCGGGACGCCGTCGGTGAGCAGGTCCATGACCTGCTCGATCCGCGAGATCCGCAGCACCGTGCCGATCGTGTTCTCCCCGGTGGTCAGGACGTTGTCGCCGCGACCGTGCACACCTTCGTCGGCGCTGTCGCCTGTGAATCCGTTCTCCTCCGGTTCGGGCCGCCGGTACTTGTCCGGCTCCGAGTCCAGCGACGCCGTCGCGGAGAACTCGAACCGGTACCCGGTGTCGAGTACCGCCTGTTCGACCGCCCGCGCATCGTCGGCGGAGAACAGTTCCGCCGACCGGGTGAACACGTCGGTGGTCCAGTCCAGACCGAGGTCGGCCGCGCGTTGTGCCACCAGCGCGCGGATCGCCGAGTTGTACTTGTTGGGTAGCGGCAGGGTCTCCGGCACCCCCCACTTCGGCACGAGGGTCTCTGACTCCGCCATCTTCGCTCCTTTGATCGTGGACACTCGGCCCGGCGCTCGGTCCGGATTGCGGGATACTGACCTTTTCCCAGGTCAGCTGCCTTCAGTGGCACGAGCGGTGGCCGGTGATGTAAACCTAGAAGCACCGCTCGATGTGATGTAGTCCACATAGGGGGACACTTTCCCGGCGGTAGTGAGCAAGGAGCACCGATGGCCACCACCACGCATTGGGAACCGCCCGCCATCCTGGACGCGGCCGACTATCGTCGCGCGTTCGAGATCATCTCCGGATGCCATGACGCCGCCAACCTGACCGAGTTCCGCGAAGGGCTTGTCGAGTCGCTGTCCCGCCACCTCGACCTGGCGAACATCTCGTTCTTTTCCGGGTCGACGTTTCATCTGGTGTTCGAGGACCACGCGCCGTTGACCGAGGGCGCGACCGCGAAGATGCTTCCGGAGTATCAGGAGCGCTGGGCCACCCACGACGTGTTCGGCTCCCCGCCCGCGGTCCGACAACTGTTGACCAGCTCCGTGGCCTCGCTCGACGAGCTGCTGGCACAGGGTCGACTACCGGCATCGTCGGAGGCGTACGTGCATCATTTCCTCCACGGGCGCTGGCACATGGGTTCGGCGGCAGCGATGCGCCTGCCGCTGGCCGGTGGACGTACCGCGCTGATCGGACTCTTCGGCCGGTCGGCGACCGACCTCGGCCCGCACGAGATCGCGACGCTGCGGCTCGTCGGGCAACAGCTCGCGCCGGTGACCAAGCGACTGCCGGCCGGTCCGGAGATGCAGGCGGTGGGCCGTCTGACCGGGCGGCAGCGCGAGGTGGTCAAGCTCGTGGCGGATGGTCAGAGCAACGCGTCGATCGCCGAAATACTCTGTATCGCTGAGGATTCAGTGAAGAAATACATCACCCGGATTCTGCAGCAGACCGGCTGTCACTCCCGCCTCGAGCTTGCGCTGATCGCCCGCGACGCCACCCTCTGACCCACTCGCCGGCGGCTCGTCCCGGCGATGATGTCCCCCTAAGTGGACTGCCCCTGATCTGTGATGCAGTTCATAGTCTGCGTAGGCCTCTTGCCTCGTGGAAAGGACATCCAGCACATGACGAGCTCCGTAACGCGCGCCGGAACCGGTGTGAATCTATTTGCCACAAGCGATCTTTCGGGAACAGCACGGTGGTTCGAGGACACCACGGACGTCCTCGACATCGACGACGACGATCTCGAGGACACCATCGCCTTCGTGCACAAGGGCGGGATGACGTTCCTGTCCCCCATCCTCCCCGACCTCAAGGCGATCGTCTGCACCGCCGGAAGTCGTGAATCGCACCTGGCGATCCTGTCGCGGGAGTCGGCGGTGCCGTGCGTCCTGGTCGCCGAGATCGGCACCGAGATCCCATCCGGTTCGCAGGTTCACCTGGGGTTGACCGACGCCGAGCAGGCGACCATCGACATCGTGACCGCCCCGGCGGTGAACTCATGACCATCACGAGTCACGCCCAGGACAGCCGACTGCTCAACGACCCGGACTATGAGCCCACCCTCGAGGAGTGGAACGACCTCGTCGCGGAGGGCGGCCGCGCGTACAAGTCCGAGCTCTCGCGACGGACCGTCTTCGAGTCGGAGCTGTTCGGGATGAACACCTACATCATCATGTCGATGATGGAGGACTACCTGCAGGTCCCGGATCGGATCCGTACCATCACCGAGCACGCGTCCCCCGAGGATCTCGTCGCTGCCGGCCTGCCGGTCGGGTCGAAGCGCAGCTTCATCAACCTCGCGGCGATGCCTCTGCACTATCTCACGGGTCGCGAGCTCTACGTCGACCTCGGTGAGAAGCAGCTCGCCGACGATCTCGAGGACCAGCTGACCGTGCTGCGCTTCTGGCGGCGCGCAACCATCGCCATGCGCACCGACAACGTGCTGTACAACATGGATGCCACTCCGCCCAACAGCTCGCACATCGTCACCGATGAGCTGCTGGCGGAGATCCGCGGACAACTCGAACCCAACGATTCGACGGCGACCACGACCCTCCGGAAGTTCGCCGCCCGGCTCACCGCGTACGCGTTCCTGGAGAACTGCGATGCGCGAACAGCGGTGTGTGACACCGGACCCTACGATCTCGGCGACGGGACGTTCCTGGCACTGCGCGAACTCTGCTGCGACGGCGCCGGTGACTTCCCATGGCTCGACGGCATTCGGGAAACGTTGCCCGAGCACAACTTCGTGATCGCCTACCGGCTGCCGAATTCGGTCTCGATGGACAACAACGTGTGGGGAACAGCGTGGTTCGCGCCCAGCGACTATCTCTCCGAGGTCATCGAGGCACGCGTCTTCGCTGCTCGCGACGGACAGCTACGCGCCCTGACACAAGGTGACGTTGTCGATCTGACCGCGCATATCCGCAAGGCCCACCGCGCTTTGTATGCGCGGCTCGCCGAGACCGATCCCGAGGAACGCAATCTGTACGCCACCCAGATGTACAGCTGGAAACTCAAGGCGTGGGCCCGAATCGCCGGATGCTACGACACGATCGACTGGTCCATCAGTCCGTCGATCGTGGAGTCCTACCAGCGCTTCAGCGACCCGGACACGGCGCTCGCGCTCATCGGTGGTGTGTTCGTCCCGGCCGACCGGGACGGCTGTTTCCGCCCGCTGGGAGGAGACCGATGACCGCTTCCGCGCCGGCCCGCCATGTAGGTATCAGCTCGTACGACTTCGGCAGCGTATCGGGCCGGATACAGAAGTTCGCCGCTCCCGACGATGTCATCGCGGTCTTCGCGGACGACCTGTCCGATGTCATCGCACTGGTGGAGTCGGGTGGAACCACCTTCCTGTCCCCCATCCTGGGGCGGCTCGGCGGCATCGTGTGCACGTCCGGCACTACCCGCTCGCACCTGGCGATCGTGTCCCGGGAATACGGCGTCCCGTGTCTGCTCGCCGTCGAGCTCGACGGCTGGGAGCCGGCCGACGGTGATCGTCTGCGCATGACGTCGACCTCCGCCGGCACCGGATTCCTCTCTTCGGCGGATGAATCCGATGATTCGGAACAAGCGGCATCGGCGGCATCGCCACGCGAATCAGGGGTGGACCCCCTCGATCGGGCCGACCCGGTGGGGCGGGATTTCACCGACGCGACGTCGGGCGATGCCCGCACCGATTGGTGGGATTACGTCCGGACCGTCGGCGACGACATCGCGTGCAAGCCGTTCCCGTCATCCGTCGGCGCCGGGACAGTCGCACAACTGTGTTCGGAGACCTTGTCGGATGAGGACCTCGATGCCCTGATCCTGCACATGGGGCGCGCGTTCAAGCCGGAGATGACCCGACGTTCCGGCTTCACCTCCGAGATCTTCCCGATGATGCCGTACATGTCGATGTCGGTGATCGAAGACTTCCACTCCTATCCGGAACGGATTCGCGTCATCGACGCGGCGATGCCCGCCGAGGAGATCGGGCGCCGGCTACGTGAACAGCCCGGTCTCATCAGTCCGTTGTGGATCTGGATGGTCGGCTACCACTACCTCTGTGGCCGAGAGCTTTTGATCCACATGGGTGAGCTGGGAGCGCGGGACGACCTCGACGATGTCCGCACGGTGGTCGACTTCTGGCGGCGTCTGACTCTCGCGCATCGAGGCGACGGCACGCTCGACTACAAGGATGCGGGCTTCACCAACCGGTACCTGCCTGCCACAGCGGTGAACGCGTTGCGGGGTGATCTGCAGGAACTCACCGACGGCACCCGGAAGGAACTCCAGACGCTGAATGCGGCACTGTCCGGATACTGCTTCATGTACTTCACCGACTCTCGAGTGGGGATCTGCGACAACGGTCCGTACCCGGACGGTGAGGGCACGGCAACGCTGGTACGCGATTTCCTGAGTCTCGACACGGGCCAGTTCGGCTATCGGTGGGCTCAGGGCTGTGATCCCGGGTTCAGTGGGGTGACGCTGACCTTGACCTTCCCGACAGATGTGTTCACCGAGTTCGAGATCAACGACTGGGGAACCACTTTCACCGAGCCCGAGCAGTTCCTGTCGACGGTCACCCATGCGGCTGTGATCGGCCATCGCGCCGACGGCAGCACCGAGGTGCTGGCCCCCGATCGCTGGGATGCCCTCACCAAGGCCGTGGGTGCAGAGCATCTGAAGCTCTATCAGGCGTTCAGCGAGATGAACCGTGAACGCAGAATCCTCTCGGCCACCGAGATGTACACCTTCGGTCTTCGACCGTTCGCGCGCCTTGCCGATGTCGAGGGTGCGATCGAGTGGGCGATCTCCGACCGCACCATGGCGCTGTTTCCCGAGCCACTCGCTGATGACGATCAAGCCGCTGCGATCTTCGGCGGTGCGCTTGTCGGACACGACCGTCTGAGCGCATTCAGCGGCCTCGCCTGACATTACCGGTCCCATTTCGGTCGATTGCCGACCGCCCAGAACGACCAAGGAGAAATCAATGCGCCAACCCATGCAGAAGATCGTTCCCGCTGACGAGTTCCTGATCCACCAGACGCCGGAGACCTTCGCCACCGTTTCGCATGCGGACATCTCGTGGACCGAGAAGATCTGGTGCTCGCTGTTCGCGCGCGACGGATCGCTGCAGATCGACTTCGGCATCGGCAAGTACCAGAACCGCAACGTCATCGACGCCTTTGCGGGTATCTCCCGCGACGTCGAGCAGATCACCGTGCGTGCCAGTACCGAGCTGGATCTCGACCCCGAGCGTATCGGGGTCGGCCCGATCGACTACGAGATCATCGAACCGATGCAGAAGGTGCGCTGCATCCTCCGCGAGAATGACATTCAGCCATTGAGTTTCGACGTGGTGCTCACCAGCACCCTGCTGCCGCCGTTTCTCGAGCGCAAGGACGCGCAGCGTGGCGCGGACGGATTCCGCATCGCGTCGGACCTCCGACGCTTTCACCAGTTCGTCACGGTGTCGGGATGGGTGCAGATCGATGGCGAGAAGATCACCATCACCGACGATGACTGGCTCGGCTATCGGGACCGCTCCTGGGGTGTCCGGATGGATGTCGGCGAGCCGGCGCCGGATGTCAAGGCGCCCAACCGGATGAACGACGACTTCATCCTCACCTGGAGTCCGATGTATTTCCAACCCGCAAACGGTGGCGACCCGTACGAGATCCACCACTACCTCCAGTGGGTGAACGGCGAGGTGCACTACTTTTCCGGTTACGTCAACCATGCCGATGGCCGGCAGGAACCTCTGCACGGCACCGTCGATGACCTCAAATACGACCCGGCCACTCGACGGCTCCTGGGTGGCACCATGAGGTTCGACGCCGGGTGGGGCAAGGAGCGGGTCGTCGAGATCGCACCCGTCTCCGACACCGGATTCCACCTTGGTACCGCCAACTACTTCGGATTCAAGGGCGACCGGCACGGCAAGTACAACGGTGTCGATCACACGTCCGGTGAGCGCTACGCCGACATGACGAATCGGGAGACCGTCCTCGAAGCGCACCAGCTACGGGACTGTGTCATCCGGGTGCAGGAGGGCGACGCAACCGGTTACGGCATCTTCGAGTCCATCGTCATCGGCGATCACCCGCGCTACGGTCTGCGCGGCGACGACTCATTCCTGTAGTCCGTGCGCGCCGGTTCCTGAGGAGCGATCGTGCGAGCGAACGCCGGTTCCTGAGGAGCGAGCCTGCGAGCGAACGCCGGTTCCTGAGGAGCGAGCTCGCGAGCGAACGCCGGTTCCTGAGGAGCGAGCTCGCGAGCGAGCGCCGGTTCCTGAGGAGCGAGCCTGCGAGCGTCACGAAGGACCGCCCTTCGTGACGCATCCTCGCAAGCTCGGAGGCTCCTCAGGGAGCGGGGTGACGGTCGCAAGCTCGGAGGCTCCTCAGGGACCGGAGGGTAACGCCCGCAACCAAACACCGGTTCCCGAGGAGCGAGCCTGCGAGCTAACGCCGATTCCTGAGGAGCGAGCCTGCGAGCTAACGCCGATTCCTGAGGAGCGAGCCTGCGAGCGTCACGAAGGACCGCCCTTCGTGACGCATCCTCGCAAGCTCGGAGGCTCCCCAAGGAGCGGGGTGACGGTCGCAAGCTCGGAGGCTCCTCAGGGAGCGGGGTGACGGTCGCAAGCTCGGAGGCTCCTCAGGGACCGGAGGGTAACGCCCGCAATCAAACACCGGTTCCTGAGGAGCGAGCCTGCGAGCTAACGCCGATTCCTGAGGAGCGAGCCTGCGAGCGTCACGAAGGACCGCCCTTCGTGACGCATCCTCGCAAGCTCGGACGCTCCTCAGGGAGCGGGGTGACGGTCGCAAGCTCGGACGCTCGTCAGGGACCGGCGTAACGGTCGCAAGCTCGGAGGCTCCTCAGGGACCGGGGTGACGGTCGCAAGCTCGGAGGCTCCCCAAGGACCGGGGTGACGGTCGCAAGCTCGGAGGCTCCTCAGCTCACTCGCCGGCGCCGAAGAGCGCGCGCACGTCATCGGCGCTGATGACCGTGCCGAACAGGTCACCGTCGTCGACGACGGCGTCGAACAGCTTGCGCTTCTTGTCCTGCAGCGCCACCACATTCTCCTCGATCGTTCCGGCCGAGACCAGCCGGTAGACGGTGACGGGGCGGGTCTGGCCGATGCGGTGGGCGCGGTCGACGGCCTGCGCCTCGGCGGCGGGATTCCACCACGGGTCGCAGACGAAGCAGTAGTCGGCCTCGGTGAGGTTGAGCCCGAACCCACCGGCCTTGAGGCTGATCAGGAAGACCTTCGATGTGCCGCTGCTGAATTCGTCGATCGCGGCCTTGCGTTGACTCGCGTTCATCGAGCCGTCGAGGTAGCTGTACGCGATCCCCAACTCGTCGAGCCGTTCGCGGACGAGACCGAGGAAGCCGGTGAACTGGCTGAACACCAGTGCGGCATGGCCTTCGGCGATGAGTTCGGGGAGCTGTTCGGCGAGGTAGTCGATCTTCGCCGACGCGACGTCGTGGTGCTTCTCCTCGACGAGTCCGGCGTGGAGGCTGAGCTGGCGCAACATGGTGAGCGACCGGAAGATCGCGAACCGGTTCTCGTCCCAGTCGCCCAGCAGGCCCAACACCTTCTGGCGTTCGCGGTTGAGTCGGGTCTGATAGATCTTCTCGTGTTTGGCCCCGAGCTCGACGGCCAGCACCTGCTCCTGTTTGGCGGGAAGGTCGGCGACCACCTGGTCTTTGGTGCGCCGCAACATGACCGGGCGGATACGACGGCGCAATTGCCCGAGACGCTCCGGGTTGTTGCCGGATTCGATCGGCTTGCGAAAGTAGTCGCCGAATGTCTTCGGTGATGGGAACAGCCCGGGTGCGGTGATCGACAACAGCGACCACAACTCCATCAGGTTGTTCTCCATCGGTGTGCCGGTGATCGCGAGTTTCATCTCCGCACCGAGCCGGCGTGCGCACTGATGGGTCTTGCTGTTGTGGTTCTTCACGAACTGTGCCTCGTCGAAGATCACTCCGGTCCAATGGAACTGGTTGATCTGCTGGAACAACAGGCGCAGCAGTGTGTACGAGGTGACGACGATCTGCGCTCCCTCGATCTGCTCGGCGAAGTCGACCCCGCTCTTGCCCTCGGTGGCGGTCACGGCGACTGCCTTCAGGTCGGGCACGAACTTCTGGGACTCGTTGATCCAGTTTCCGACGACGCTCGTGGGCGCGACGACGAGAAACGCACCGCTCGGGCATTCCGCCGACGCCTCGGCGATCAGCGCGAGGGCCTGGACCGTCTTGCCGAGTCCCATGTCGTCGGCGAGGATGCCGCCGATCCTGTTCTGCCACAGAAATCTCAACCAGTCGAGGCCGTCGGCCTGATAGTCACGGAGGTCTGCGCGCAGACCGACGGGCGGGCCGCCGGGTGCCGGGATGGTCGCGGCCGCAAGCCGACTGAGACGTTGATGCCAGTCGGCGAGTTGGTCGTCGACCACACCGAGTCCGAGAAGCTCATCCCACAGTGTCGCGTGGTAGGTGTCGCGGCGGACCAGGCCGTTGTCGACCTCGCCGAGGTCCTGCGCCTCCTGGATCAGTTCGGCGAGCCGGCGGAGTTCGGGATTGTCGAGTGAGAAGTAGGTGCCGTCGGGTAGCAGCAGGTGAGTGGCACGCGCGGCGAGTCCGCGGATGATGTCACCGAGCGGGACGTCATGCCCATCGACCTTCACGGTGATCCGTAGATTCAGCCAGTCGTTGCCGGCCGGACTGTCGTCCTCACCGATGCTGATGGTCGGTTCCTGGTCTGCGGGCTTGAAATCGATATGGTCGCCGAGGATCTCGACCTCGATGTCGTCTCCGAGTTCGGGAACCAGTTCGCCGATCAGTACGGCGGTCTCGGTCATCGAGTAGGTGAAGGTGCGGCAGAGCAAATCGACGCTGGCCTGCTGGACGGCGGTCTCGACGTCGTCAGCCAAGACGGCATCGAGATCCTGCTCGCCGGAGCCGGCACTGCGGGCCTGCCTCTGGATGCGCATGGCCTGCACCTGCCAGCGCGAGCACCGCGCGGCGACGAGTTCGATCGCGGGGCGCGCGGTCTTCCACGCCCGTTCCTCGTCCTCGGCCCGCCGGATGGTGCTGGCCGCGACCGGATCGTGTGTCTCGAAGATGCGTCGTCGTCCGTTGATCCGATAACTGATGTCCCAGCGGACCTGCGACGCGTCGTCGCCGACCCGGATCGTCAGCAGCGGCGTCGGTCCCTCGATGGTCGGCGGTTCGATGGCGCCGGGTTCGATGGCGACCGGGACGACTGCCGCGAGGGTGGGTAGCAGTTCGGTGGTGAACTCGTCGAGGTCGGCGTCGGGAATGGTGATGCCGCCGCTACTGATGATCTCCTCGAGGGCCCCACGGTTGACCGGAGCCTGGAACGGCCCCAAGAGCAATGCATCGTCGGAGATGGTGAACGCGCCGTGCGGCTCCGCCTGTCCGATCAACCCGATCGGCGAATCCTGCCAGTTCGCATGATCGACCTGGATGTACGGCTCGACTCGGGCACCGTCGTCGACGCGGGTGAGGCGGAAGCCGATGCGAGCACCGGAGAAGAGCTCGACACGAGCGGTTCCGGTCGACGGGTGAGCGACCAGCTCGACCCCGGCGGCGTCGGCGGCCGCGAGGAGTTCCCAGATGTCGGCGGGAGCCAGACCCAGGGACACGTCGTCGCCGCCGAATCCGATGTTGAGCAGCGCGCGTGCAATGGCCATGACCGGGCGCACGTGGTCAGGGTCGAATTCGTCCAGGGCGAGTCCGGAGTCGTGGGGGTACCCGCCGGTGAACTTCCGCCAGCTGATGCCGGTCCGTACCCAGTTTCCGCGTTTGCCGCGACGGACGAGCCGTACGGTCGGGCTCGGGTGGGGCGCCCACCGGGTCGGCTCCGGGAGCTCCACCAGGATGCCGAGCGGGGATGCCTCGGCCGGTTCCTCATCGCGGACGAATGACCCCAACATCGTTCGCCACTGCGCGGGCAACGTGCTGATCTGTGCCACGGGGGCGGACACGGACGTCTCGGCCTCCATCGCGACGTACAACAGGGCGGCGCCGTGTTTGCACAGGTAACCGATCGGGCACGTACAGGTGGTGGAGTCCAGGCTGCGGACCGCGCCGACCGCACGGAAGTGAGCTTTGACGATGTAGACGTGCCGGCTGGACCCGCGGCACCGCGCCGTCAGTGTCAGGTCGTCCGCTTCCCAGGACAGCCCGAAGAGCCGGCCGTCGTCGGCGTAATCCGAACCGCGTTCGAGGGCCCCGTCGTCGAACGCCACGAAGAGGTCGCTCGCGGTGGCGCTGAGCGGGTCGTAGCCGGGCATAGAGACCAGGGTAGGGTGCCCGGCGGATGTGAAGGTCGAGGCACGGCGGGTTGTCCACAGACGATCCGGATACCGTGAGGCCTGTGAGTCAATCGACGGACGAGCTCCCTCCGCTGCAGTGGGGTGGCCATGCGACCCTCGCCGACGTGCTACCGGCCATCGACGATGCGTTTCGTCGCCGGCCCTCGGTGGCGGTGCCGATCCCCGCGGCCAAGGACGTCGTGCTGCTGCTGATCGACGGATTGGGCGACGCGTTGCTCGCCGCGCATGCCGACATCGCCCCCACTCTCACGTCCATGCGGGTCGGTTCGCTGCGGGCGGGGTTTCCGGCGACCACGGTCAGTAGCATCACCAGCCTGATGGCCGGTACCTCGTGCGGCAGCCACGGGATCATCGGCTACTCGTTCCGCACCGAACGGGACGAGACCCGCGGTCCGAAACGCCGCACACTCAACGCTTTACGCTGGACGTTCAACCGGTCGGACGGACGTTCCGCGCTGGCCTTGTATGTGCCCGAACAGATTCAGCCGGGCCGCGGGGTTCTCGGCGAGATGGCCGATCGAGGCGTCGAGGTGACCTATGTCATGCCCAACGCCTACCGCGGATCGGGTTTCAGCCGCGCCGCGTTCCAGGTCGACGGCACCTATATCGGGGCCCAGACACCGGCCCAGATCCTCGACGGTGTCCGCGAGGCACTGGCACCGTCGACGCCCCGGCATCGGTTCGTCTACGCCTACTGGCCCGATCTCGATGCGGCCGGCCACATCTTCGGTCCCGCGTCTGGGCAGTGGGTGAAGACATTGGGCGTGGTCGACCGGCTCGTCGGCGACCTGGCCGCAGCACTTCCCCGCGATACCGTGCTGGCAGTCACCGGGGATCATGGAATGATACAGGCGGACAAGCGAATTGACATCGACACCACCGACGAGATGTTGAAGGGTGTGGAGGCGGTGGCCGGGGAGATGCGGGTGCGTCAGGTCTACACGCGGCCCGGCGCCCGGGACCATGTCCAGGCCTTCTGGGAGAACGTCGCCGGCGACGACGCCTATGTTGTTCCCCGCGAACAGGTTCTGGACGAGAACTGGTTCGGCGCGGACGTGACTGACGTGATCGCCGAGCGCATCGGGGACCTGGTCGCGGTGGCGCGCGGTAACACCATCCTGACCCGGACGCTCAACGATCCGACGCCAGAGGTGAACATGGTGGGCCACCACGGCGCGTGGACTGTTGCCGAACAGCTGGTACCACTGCTGATCCACGAGGGGTGACCTCCGACCGTTCAGCAGATGGTTCCCTTCCGGCCACAGGGCCGTCACCTACCTTGTATATCTTTCTTCGCAGTAAGTATTGACTGCATCGAGGAGCAGGGACGATGGCCGCAGCGGGGACACACGTCGATGTCGTGGTCGTCGGGGCCGGCATCGTCGGCCTGGCTCACGCGTATCACGCACACAGACTGGGTCTTTCGGTGGCCGTTGTCGATCATGCCGGTCGGCCAACCGGCGCATCCGTCCGCAATTTCGGGCACGCCTGCATCACCGCCCAGTCAGGTGAGGCCCTCGGGTATGCACGGGCGGGACGTCGACATTGGCTCGAGCTGTCACACGCGGCCGGGTTCTGGTCAGCCGAGTCGGGGACCATCGCGATCGCCCGGCACGCGGACGAACATGCCGTCATGGCGGGGTTCACCGAGGCCCGGGGTCCACAGGAGGCACGACTGCTGAGCCGCGAGGAAACGCTCGACCGGGTACCCGCCGACGGCCGCGGGGTCGTCGGCGGACTCTTCCTTCCTCGCGATCTCCAGGTGGATCCGCGCACTGCGGCACCACGTGTCGCGCGGTGGCTGGAATCGGTGGGGGTGCGGTTCCACTGGCGAACTGCCGCGACATCGTTCGACGTCGGCGTGGTGCGCACGTCACGCGGGGACATCCGCGCCGACACCACGTTCATCGCGGTCAACCACGACCTCGACCGCCTGTTCCCGGATGTCGCCGAGGGCATCTCGATGCGGCGCTGTGCCCTGCACATGATGAGAGCCCATGTGCCGCTGCGCTTTCCCTTGACCACGCCGCTGTTCACCGGTTGGTCGTTGCTGCGGTACAGCGGTTTCGAGGCGCTTCCGTCGACGACCCGGGTCGCCGACCGTCTGCACGCCGACCATCCCGAGTACACCGCACTCGATCTCCATCAGATGTACACGCCGCAGCCGGACGGCACCGTCCTCATCGGGGACACCCACACCCGCGACGTCACCGTGTCGCCGTTCCAGTCCGAAGCGGGATTCGCGACGCTGCTGGAGGTCACCAAGGAGCTCTTCGACGTCACGACGATCGACGTCGTCGAAAGATGGCAGGGCGTTTACAGCACGGCAGCCGGCCGCGAGTTCCTCCGCCACGAACCCCTCCCCCACACCCACATCGTCACGGTCACCACCGGCATCGGGATGACAACCGGGCTGGGCCTGGCACAGGCGAGTGTCACGGAGGCGATGGCCGCCCACGACGGTTAGGGTAGGTATACAGGTTGGGCTTGTGTACATCTGTGCTTCGGGAAGGCTGTGGTGAACATGTCCCCTCGGCATCGGGAGATCCACGACGCGCTGCGCGCTCAGATACTCGGCGGTGAATACCAGCCCGGCGACGAACTACCTGCGGAGACAGCGCTCATGGCTCAGTGGCAGGTCAGCCGTGGCCCGATCCGTCAGGCGTTGTACAACTTACGGACCGAGGGATACATCTCCACAACACGTGGACGGCCCGCGCGAGTGCGTCATCCCCACCGACCGACACAGACTCTCGCATCATTCACCCCTTTCTCCCAGTGGGCGGTGACCGCCGGACGAACGCCCGGCAACCACACACGCAGTGTCGGGAGGGTCCGAGCGGATGCCGAGATCGCCGACGCGCTGCACATCGGTCACGACGAGTTCGTCGTCGAGATTGTCCGGCTGCGCACTCTCGATGAGTTGCCCGCCCTGCTCGAGCGGAGTCGGTTCACCCTCGACGTCGGCCGGACGCTGTTCGACTTCGATCCGGACGCCGGGTCGATCACCGACCACCTCGTCGACCACGGTGTCGAGTTCGCGTCGATGCGCCACGAGTTGGATGCGGTGGCCGCCGATGATCTGGATGCTCGCGCACTGGGGATCTCGCCGGGTACGCCACTGCTTCGCGAGCGGCGCACCAGCTTCGATCCACAAGGTCGGCCGTTCGAGTACTCCGACGACCGGTATCGCCCGGATCAGGTGACGTTCTCGATCACCAACCGGATGACCACGCAAGGCTGATCTCGTCTGGTCCCGGTCCGGGAGTGGGCTTCCGATCAGCCTTGCGGGAACGGGTGGGCGGCATAGAAGTCGAGATGGGCGCGGGCTGCGGCGTCCCAGGTGAGTGAGCAGGCCAGGTCGCGGCCGGCGTCGCGGCGGGAGGGTGCAGGCTCTCGCGCCGCCAGCAACTGAGCCGCGAGTGCGGGTACATCAGCGGCGTAGGCGACGGTGTCGCCGAACACCTCTCGCAGAATGGGCAGCTCGCGCGCGACGACCGGCCGACCGGCCGCGAGGGCTTCCATGGCAGCGAGACCGAAGCCCTCCTTGGTGGACGGGAACGCGAAGACGTCACAGGCAGCGACCAGCGACGGTAGCGCAGCGTCGGCAACCGGCCCCAACACGACCGGCTCGATGCCGAGCTCACTTTGCCTGCGGTCGAAATCGGCGCGGTAGTCGCGATAGTCGAACAGGGTCTCTCCGCCGGCGAAGACGAGGGAGAGATCGGGGGCGTGGGCGCGCACCGTCGCGAAGGCCTCCAGCAGGTCGATGCTGCCCTTGCGTGGTTCGATGCCGCCGACCGCGAGGACGTAGGGCCCGAGTTCTGCGCGCCACCGCTGACGCGCTGCTTCGGCGGCGGGATCATCGGCTGCCGCACCGGCAAAGCGTCCGTAGTCGACGCCATTGGGGATCACTGTCGGGGTCAGACCCCAGCCGGCATGGACCTCGTCGGCGACGGCCCGGGAGACGCAGATTCGTGCGTACGGGTTGACCACCGCCTTCTCGTGGCACTCGACCAGGATCGGAGTGGTGAACTGGTCGAGATGGTGGATGGTGCGGATACAGTGGCCGACGGCGTTGGCGCTGATGCAGTCCTGCGCGTGCACGACGTCGAGGTCGTCGGGTTCGAAACCCGCACGCAGGGTGTCGATGGACCGGATGATGCGCTCGGTGATGGTCTCGTCCGGCAGATCGGCGAACGGGATGAGTCGTTGTGTGACAGCGGGATCGACGCTGCGGAAGAAGCCGTCGTCGCCGCCGCGGGCGAGGCTCCACACGGTGACGTCGGCGCCCCGGCGACTCAGCGCCTCAGCCAGATTGAGGGTGTGAACGACACCGCCCCGGGGCTTGGTGGAATAGGTCAGCAGGGCAATTCGCATGGTGCTCACCTGCCCCGGATCGGGCTCGGCCGGCTAGTTTCTGGGTTCTGCCGGCGAGATTCCGGGTTCTGTCGGCGAGATTCCGGGTTCTCTCGGCGGGGGTCGGGATTCTCGGGGCGGGCGTGATAGGTGTCCGGTCGGAGTTCGGCGAGGTGATCGAGAACCCTTCGGGCACGGCTGATCTCGTGGTACACATCGACGTCGACCTTGGCCAGGCCACCTTTGGAACGAGTGTTGGCCAGGACGTCGCCGCCAGGTCCGACGACCTTGGCTTGCCCGAGGAAGCGCAACGAGCCGGTGACACCGGTGAGGTTGGAGGACACCACGAACACCTGGTTCTCCGCGGCACGCGCACAGTCGTACAGGTCGAACAGCCGCGATTGCCGGTCGGCGGGCAGCCGGGCCGCGCGATCGGTGACGCTGGCGGGCCAGGCGTTGAGCGCCGCGATGATCCGAGCCCCGTCGAGTGCGAGGGTACGCGCGGACTCGGGGAAGGTCTTGTCGTAGTCGATGAGCATGCCCATCCGTCCGACCGGGGTGTCGAAGGCGTCGAACGAATCGCCGGCAGCATAGGCCAGCGACTCCCCCGCCGGCTGGTGGACTTTACGGTGTGTGCCGAGCATGCCGTCACCGGACAGGCAGACCGCGGTGTTGTAGCGTTTGCCGTTCGCCGCTTCGGTGTAGCCGATACAGACGGTCATCTGTTTGGCGGCGGCCGCGATGGCAGCGAGCTCGGGGCCGTCGGTGTCGACCGGTGGCGGGAGGTCGTCCGGATCGGGATGTCTCAGGTCGCCGATGTAGCCGCCGATCGATGCGTCCGGGAAGACGAGCAGGTCGACGCCGTCGCGGGCCGCGGCCTCCACTATGCCGACGGCCTTGGACACACCACGCTCCACGTCGCGGCCGAAATGCGCCGCCAGGGCGCCCAGCGTGACCGTGGTCATGTCACCGAACTCTACTCAGGTTCATGCCGTTCCGAGACCTGTCACCGTCGATGAGATGACACTGGTCACCTCGCCATCGGGCCATCGCAACCGTACTCCTGGCTCGACGGTGAGGCGCCCGCACGCGGCCGTGGTGGTCGGGCCCGGTGCGGTCGCCACCGGTGTGGGGTCGGCGACGAGCATCGCGTACCCCGGGAAGCACGTCAGCCACGAGCCCATGTCGGCCGCCGCAGGCCGGGGGATGGCGGCGACGTCGAGTTCGGCTCCGGTCCCGGATGCTTCCGCCAGCATGCCGAGGGTGCCCGCGAGGCCGGCCATGCTGACGTCCTTCGCCGCGGCGGGGCGGAGTTCGCCGAGAAGCCCGGCCATCGCGACGAGTTCCTCCGAGGAACGCGCGCTGGTGCTGTCCCACTGCCGGCCGTGGTAGCCGGACCGCCAGGACCCGCCGAGGTCGGCGAGCACCGACACCGTGTCGCCGATCCGGCCGCCGCCGGCGGAGATCGGGGCCTCGGCGTGTCCCACCGCGGTCACCGACAACGATGCGTGCACCCCGACCTGGGTGTGACCCCCCAGCACGGGGGTCTGCCACGCCTGGGCGGCCGAGGAGATGCCGCGCATGATGCGGGTGAGATGTGAGCGGGTGGGGGCGGCGACCGCGTCAAGGAAGCCGAGCGGACGTGCGCCCATCGCCGACAGGTCGTTCACGTTGACGAGGATGGAACACCAGCCCGCCCATTCGGGATCGCGTTCGACCATCGCCGGGATGATCGCGTCACAGGCGGCAATGATCGCCGACTCGGGCACCGGCACGCCGTCATCGCCACGAAATCCGCTGGGACCCAGACCTCCTGGCTGGCGTGCCAGTGGCGCGAGGATGTCGGCGAGCAGCGCCTTCGTGGTGTCGGCGGTGCGCTGGATCTGGTGCAGCGGCCAGCGCATGGCGCGATGGGTGCGCCCGCCGATCGTGGGACCGGGACCGTGGTCGTGCCAACCGAGGGAGGCGAAGAGCGGGCCGTAGCGGTCTTGCACAGTGGCGTCGAACCGAAGGACACCGTGGGTTTCGACGTGGGCGCAGGCGGCCCGGACGAGCGCCGCCCCGACACCAGCGGCGTGCGCCGGGTCGGCGACGACGAGCCGGCTGCCGGACCACCAGCCGATGTCGACGGCGGTCATGGGTGCGACGCGCACACCTCCGATGACGGTTCCGTCGGGCGTGGCGGCGACCAGGACGACGGTGCGTGGGTCGTCGTCGGTGTCGTCACGATCGGATCCCTCGAACAGCCCTTGCCGTTCAACGAATTCAGCATGGCGGAGCGCGTGATAGGTGGCGATCGCTGCGGTGTCGTCGGCGACGCGGATCAGGAACGGCGAAGTGGTGGTCCGGGTACCGGCCAGGATCGACAGATCGGTCCGCGTGTCCCGCAGCGACTGCGTCGGGAGGATGGTTCCGTCGAGCATCGCGTCACCCTCCCACGTTCTGCAACACGCTGCAGGCTCCACAGGCGGCGCATCCGGCGCGCTGGGCGGCGCCGGCCATGCCGATGAGCTGCAGGTGCGCCGCCACCTCGCGACTGATCTTCTCGACGACCGCCGGTTCGGCGGCGAAAGCCCCGTCGACGTCGACGGCGAGCGTCCCCGCGTGCGGCCGGAACGGCACGATGAACGGATACACCCCCATGTCGGCGAGTTCCTTTGCACCCTGGATCATCTCGTCGGGGTCTTCGCCGAGGCCGACGAGGAGATAGGTGGAGACCTGGTTTCGGCCGAAGACCCGGACCGCCTCGGCCCAGGCGGCGCGATACTCATCGAGGGACACCGCGGACTTGCCGGGCATCCACCGTCGGCGAACCTCGTCGTCGAGTGACTCGACATGGATGCCGATCGCGACGGCCCCGGCGTCGTGCAGATCGGTGATGGTCGACAGGTCCGCCGGCGGCTCGCACTGCACCTGGATGGGCAGTTCGGGTACAGCCGCCTTGACCGCGCGGACGCACCGGGCCAAGTGCCTGGCGCCCCGATCCTTGCCGGCGGAGGTGCCGGTCGTCATGACCATCTGGGTCACGCCGTCGAGGTCGACGGCGGCGCGGGCCACCGCTGCGAGTTGCTCCGGCTTCTTCACGGCGACAGTCGATCCCGCACGCAGCGATTCTTCGATGGAGCAGAAGCGGCAGCGCTGGTCCTCGACGTAGCGGATGCAGGTCTGTACCACGGTGGTGGCGAGCACATCGGCGCCGTGCAGTTTGGCGATCTGTTCAAACCGGATGCCGTCGTCGGTGGTGAGGTCGTAGAAGCGGGGGCGTCCGATGGTCTCGACCTGCAATCCGGTGTCGGCACCGTCGTAGAGCACGCGGTCACCGTCGAAGGCGAACGGGCTGTCCGGGTTTCGCGGGATGGCGGCGTTGAGGCCGTCGATACGGAGATGTCCGTCGTCGGTCGGCCCGGCGCCGCCGGTTCGGTTGACAGGCGGCGTACCCCGGATACCGAGGAGGGCGAGATCCACTCTGGTCGATACGGTCACGCGGATACTCCGTTCATTCGGAGGGCTGATGCATCCCAGTGGCCGCGGCCGGCCGGGGTGCGTCGGCGGATCTTGCCCGCGTCGTTGCGGAGTGGTCGATGGGTGAGGCAGATGTGATCGGGGCGGGAAGTCGCGGGCAGGCGTGTGCGTGCGAAGTCATGGAGTGATCGTGGGGTCACGGGCGAGGCTCGCTCCTCAGGAGACAGCCCACCGATCCCTGAGGAGGTCCGGAGCGCCAGCGGAGGACCGTCACGAAGGGGCCGCCCTTCGTGACGCTCGCAAGCTCGCTCCTCAGGGACCGGGTGGTGACTCTCGCAAGCTCGCTCCTCAGGGACCGGGTGGTGACTCTCGCAAGCTCGGTCCTCAGGGACCGGGTGACGCTCGCATGCGCTACCACCGATCCCTGAGGAGGTCCGGAGCGCCAGCGGAGGACCGTCACGAAGGGCCGGCCCTTCGTGACGCTCGCCAGCTCGCTCCTCAGGGACCGGGTGGTGACGCCAAGCTCGCTCCTCAGGGACCGGGTCACGCTCGCATGCGCTACCACCGATCCCTGAGGAGGTCCGGAGCGCCAGCGGAGGACCGTCACGAAGGGCCGGCCCTTCGTGACGCTCGCCAGCTCGCTCCTCAGGGACCGGGTGGCGACGCCAAGCTCGCTCCTCAGGGACCGGATGGTGACGCTCGCAAGCTCGCTCCTCAGGGACCGGGTCACGCTCGGCCGCATCGAGGTCCGGTGACAGCGGTATCGGAGTGGCGCAGGCCCGCGAGATGGCGACCAAGGCGACGACGAACCCGATCCCGTTGGGCAAGGAGAGAATCACCCGGTCGTCGCGGATCACACCTTCGGCGATGAGCAGACGGGCGAGGCGAATCGCTCGGGCATCGATCTCCGCGGCCGTCGCACTGCCCGTTCGGTCGGTGACGAGGACATCATAAGGAGTGGTCCGTGCACGGTCGGCGAAGACCGACGCGATCGACTGGCGTGCCATCGGGGCCTCGCTACTGCCCGGCCGCAAGCCGCAGATGCGACTCACCCAGCGCCTCGATGACGGTTTCGGCGATGTGCCGGGCGTCGCGGTCGATCCCGAGAAAGCGTCCCGATCCCCAGGTGTGCATCCAGGGCAGGCCGATGAAGTTCAGGCCGGGGACACCGGTGACGCCGCGGGTCTGCATCGGTCGGCCGCCACCGTCGAAGGCGCTCGCCTCGATCCAGCGGTAGTCGGGGCGAAAGCCGATGGCCCAGACGATGCTGGTGACGCCCGCAGTGCTGAGGTCCAGGTCGGTAGGGTCGGTTTCAGATTCCCAGACCGGCTCATACCGCGAGGCGGGCGGGGCCTCGATGTTCTGGGCGTCGATGTACCGGTCGATGTCGGCGCAGATCGAGTTGTAGACGGCGTCGGCCTTGTCCAAAGCTGCGGTGAGTGTTGGCGCAAAGCGCAGTGTCGAGTCCTTGCCATCGGTGAGAGTTCCGTACAGGCGCATACCCTCCGACGCGAACTGTCGCAGATCCACGTCGCGGCCGCCGTCGCGGCCGGTGACGTAGTGATTTGTCTTTTCCTGCGCTGCTTTACCGCCGGGGTATTCCTTGGTGGGGGTGTCGTAGAGACCCATGTCGGCGAGCCAGGTCATGCAGTCCCGGCCGCGGTAGATCCGCGCGACCCGTGGAGCGTTGCCGACCGCGAGGTGGACTTCTCGACCCGTCAGATGGAGGTCCTCGGCGATCTGTGCGCCCGACTGCCCGGTTCCGACGACGAGGACGGCGCCGTCGGGCAGTTGGTCGGAATTGAAGTACTGTTCGGAATGGATCTGCGTCACAGCAGGATCGAGCGAGGATGCGTAGGGCGGGATCACCGGGAGTGGATAGCCGCCGGTGGCGATGACCACCTGGTCGCAGGTGATGAGCTCGAGTCCGTCAGCGTCTGCGCTGTCCAGGGTGAGTTCGAAACCGGTTGTGCCGATGTGGCGGAGTCGCGTGACGGTCGTGTGCTCACGCACCGGTGGGTCGAAGGTGTCCAGCCAGCCGTTGAGCCAGTCGACGACCTCGTCGCGCGTCATGAACCCGTCGGGGTCCGGGCCGTCGTAGGCGTAACCAGGGAGCCGGCAGTGCCAGTTCGGTGTCACCAGGGTGAAGTTGTCCCACCGTTTGTCGGCCCAAGCGTGCGCCGGCGTCTTCGTCTCCACCACAAGGTGTTCGACGCCGGCTCGTCCGAGATACCAGCTGACCGAGAGGCCGGCCTGGCCGGCGCCGATGATCACCACGGGTAGATGACTGGGATGAGCGGGTGCGCTCATGATGTCTCCAGGGAGGAAGGGGTTGTCGGGGTGGGTAGGGGTGGGTGCATGTCGAGGATCTCGACTGTGGCGCCATGCTCGTAACGGTCGGCGGTACGGCTGATGTCGTCGGCAGTGGCTGCCGCCGAAGTGCAGGCGAAGCCGTACCTTGCGCGGACACGCTCAGCGGCTTCCACGAGTGCAGTCGTTGCGCGGCTGCGGAATTCGTCGACGGTGTACTGCGCGCCGACGTCGAGATGGTCGTGCATGACCAGGCTCGGCGAGTAGCAGTGCTGCACGACGCCGTCGGGCCAGCGAACCGTGACGGTCATCTCAGGCATCGGCGAGGTCCCGCCACGCCGCGGTTCCGGTGGCATCGAGTTCGGTGAGCGCGCCGTAGGCGTCAGGTCTGCGGTCGCGAAGATGGAACATGCCGCCACGCATGGCCGTGAAGGTGGCGGCGATGTCCACGTCGGCGACCGCCATTCCGCTTCCGAGCAGGGTCGAGTCGAGGATGTTGCCCCCGGGGTCGACGATCTTCGCGTTGCCGACATAGCGCAACGACCCGAAGGTGCCGGATTGATTGGACGCGACCCAGAACACCTGATTGTCCAGTGCGCGGGCGGTGTCGAAGAGGTTGAACCGGTAAGTCCATCGATCGTCCTGAAGGTTCTCGGCGGTCGCCGTCCGTGCGGCGGGCCAGGCCGACAGGCTCGCGATGATCTCCGCGCCATTGAGCGCCATCACACGCGCGGCCTCGGGAAAGGCCTTGTCGTAACAGATCTGGAGCCCGACGCGTCCGATCGGCGTGTCGAAGACACCGTACTCGGCACCCGAGGCGTAGGACATGTTCTCGCCCAGCGGCTGGTGCACCTTGCGGTAGCTCCCGTAGATCCGCGAGCCGTCGAGGACGGCGGCCGCGTTGTAGCGGGTCTCACCGTCCTCGGCGAGCTCGCAGAACCCGATGGCGATAACGAGGTCACCGATGATCGATTGCACCCGTTGGATTTCCGGCCCGTCGAGCCTGATTGCCGGCGGCAGTGAGCGGGTGGTGTTCTTGACGGTGTCACCGTGGTTGCCCAGCGACGACAGGTAGCCGCCGATCGCCGCTTCGGGGAACACCAGGAAGTCGACGTCGCACTCTCGGGCCTGGGCCACGTAGTCGGCGATGGTCTGGTAGTTCTGCTCGAGGTCGCGGGTGAAGTTGGCCGCGACCGATCCGATGGTTGTCATGAGCTCGCCTCGGGGTCGGGTCACACCATGTAGGTGGAGTTGATGATCGCGCCCTTGCGCGCGTAGTGGATGATGGCGTCCTGCACGTCGAGCGGGTGGGCCGGGATGACTCCCTCGATGAGGTCCTCTTCACGGCCGCCGTGCAGGGCGAGCCCGAAACGGCAGCAGAAGACGGTGCCGCCCTCGGAGATGAAGGTCGCCAGCGAGTCGTTGATGTTTCTGTTCGCCAGGGAATCCAGAATCACCGGTCTTCGGAAAGCCGCGCGTGGCAAGGCAATTGATCGCGCCGGGACCGTAGAAGTAGATCGCCGACTCGAAGCCCTTGCGCAGCGCCCGGGTGGCCTGAAGCACCGCCACGAACGACACCGACGACTCGTGAGCGATCCCGTGCACCAACGTGAAGTAGGTTTCGCCGTCTTCGGCCTGGTAATCGGGGAAGATCTTGGTGCCGCCATAGATGTTCGACCCCTTCGGCAGCGAGGGGTGCGGGATCTCACCGAGGGACTTGGCGATGTTCTCGGTGATGGTCTCGTCGAAAGTGGGCACAGTTTCTCCTAGAATGAGGCGCGACGGGTCGAGTCCGTCGGACAGTTCGGAAGTCGAGGCGACGCTGCCTCACAAGAGGATTCGATCCCTGGGATCGGAGGTCGTAGTCCTTACCGGCTACGAGATACAGTTGACGCCCGGCGTATTTCGTGGTGGTTACCGGGAGAATAATTGAGCGACCGAATCCGTTAACATAGCCGCCGAAGGCGAGGGTGCAGGTTCTGTCGGCGGGATCTTCGGTTCTGTCGGCGGGAGGTCTGGCGCTGTGGCCCTTCGTGACGCATCCTCGCAAGCTCGGAGGCTCCTCAGGGACCGAGGGCCGGGATTTTGGGTTCTGTCGGCGGGGCGGTCATGACAAACACCCCCCGGCGCCGCCGACTGCGTGCTGCAACCGACGACGTCGTGGGGTGTAATTTCTGCCTGGTGTTACCGGTCCCGCAGTGCCGCGGCCTCGCGGTCGGCGGCGCGCTGGAACTCGATGTCGTCCGATGCGCAGGCCAGACAGATGGGTTGGTGACCGGCTGAGGGGTCGCGGTCCATCTCATAGGCGATGTAGCTGTCCTCGCATCGATGGCAGCGGATACGTGCCTCCCACATATCGTCGACCTCCTCGCGGGGATCGTTGGGACGAGTCATCGTGAACCAGCCGTCGACCCGGAAGGCCAGGGCGGCACAGTAGATGGCGCCGGCGAGCAGGAACGACACCGGCGGCGCCCACACGGCACCGGTTGCTCCACCGGCCGCGACCATGACTATTCCGACAGCCGACGCGACTCCCCAGGCGGCGACACCAGCGGGATTGATCGCGGGCACACGGCCCGGACGGAACTCCAGCGAATCCGACGGGATCTTTTTGAGTCGCATCCAACCGATGTGGGCCAGCGCGATGGCCACCCACCCGACAATCAACACACCCTGGTACTGCAGCGACGTTGCGATCCACGACAGCACGTTGGTCAGCATCATCAGGTAGACCAGTACCGCGACGACGGCCACCCAGAAGGTGCGGGGCATCGAGAACTTCAGGGTGCGGGCGAAGAAGTTCTGGAAGTTGGTCGACGCCAGGTAGAAGTTGCCGCTGTTGACCCGCGTCTGACTCACCAGCACCCACAGCAGTCCCCAGATCCCCATCATGCCGATCACGCCCAGGATCGCCGACTCCTCCGAGAGCGCGCCTGCGATGGAGATGGTCTGCGCGAGGAACATACCGACCGCAGCATTGACGAGCAGCGTGACCACATAGAAGGGCGTGCCGAAGGTGACCTGCGCGTTGAATGTGGCGTCCTGCGGGCGGCCGAACCGTGCGTAGTCCCACGCCATCATGGTGACCACCCAGACACCCATGTAGATCACGAAGGCGTACCACCAGCCGGGTACGCCCAGATCCGCGGCCGATGCCGGCGCGTGGGTCAGCCAATCGTTGCTGTAGCCGTACTTGACGATGGCCCAGACGACCGATCCGACGAGACCCAGCACGTACAGCGGGAGCAGGACCCCGTTGAGCTTGTCCAGCCAGGTGGTCACACCGCGCCAGGCCAGCGGCGCCTGGTAGAGCACCACGACCAGAGACCAGAAGGCCATGGGCAGCGTCCCGAAGTATGCGTGCAGGGCCGACGCCACGATCGAACCCTCGGCGACCACATAGTAGGCAATGGTGATTCCGAACAGGGCTGCGGCAAAGGCAGATCCGGCCCGTCCGAAGAGGACCCGCGAGAAGAGTGAGACGCTCGTACCTGTCTCATTGGCGAATTTCGCCACGATCGCGTTGATCACACCGTACGCCACCACCGACAGCCCGATTCCGATGAGCGAGTCGATGGTGCCGACGGCGAGCGCCACGGTGGCGCCGACGACCACGAAGAACATCGCGCTCATCAGACCGAACCAGGCCATCGACACCGAAGTGCGCGAGGATCGCCAGGATCGCGGAACGATGTGCAGGGAATAGTCCTCGCTCGCAGCCCGGGCGAGAACGTGGGGATCGTCGGTGAACGTGACGTCGAGCGAGGGTATTCCACTCGTCTGAGTGGACTGCGCGTCAATGGTCATGGTCGTCTTTCTGTGGTGTCGGGATGATGGATGCAGAACGGCGGGCCGATGGCATCGTTGCCACGACCCGCCGTTGGGTGGTACTGGTTTTGCGTTGCGGCCCTGCGTCAGCCGGGATTGATCGTGTCGGTGCTTGCCGCTCCCTGAGGAGCCGCCGAGCTTGCGAGGATGCGTCACGAAGGCCCTTCGTGACGCATCGCTCGTTCCTCGCGAGGCTCCTCAGGGACCGAGGTGAACGATCGCTGACCACTGCTCACGGACCGAGGTGAACGATCGCTGACCACTGCTCACGGACCGAGGTGAACGATCGCTGACCACTGCTCACGGACCGAGGTGAACGATCGCTGACCACTGCTCACGGACCGAGGTGAACGGTCGCTGACCACTGCTCACGGACCGAGGTCAACGATCGCTGACCACTCCTCACGGACCGAGGTGAACAGCTGCTCCCCACTTCTCACGGACCGAGGTGAACGGTCGCTCGGGAGTCCTGGATCAACGAGATCAGACCGCTGCCGGCTCGGACACGGTCAATGTGCCGGGCACGAAGTCGATGGTCGGATCGTCGGTCCAGTGGACGATGGTGCGGCGCTTGAGCATCGAGCGGAACTGCTCGGTGGTCTCCGTCAGGACCGCACCGCTGCCCCAGTCCAGGATGACGCCGTACTGGCGGACGCAATCCATCTCGTTGACCAGACCGGACTTGTACTCCTCCGACACGGCGTGCGGATCGCGTTGCATCCAGTCGTGCCGGTTGTCGCGGATGTACTCCCGCGCCCGGGCGGTGGCCTCGACGTCGATCTCGTACTCGAATACCTCCGGGTCGATCTCCTTGATCACGACACCGTAATCCTTCTCGGCCCGGGCAATGGTCACGTATCCGTCGATGACATCCTCGAGCACAGACTCGACGTCACGCTGCAACGGATCCCCCAGTCCGCCACCGCCGGCCGATGGCCGGGTGAACTCGTCGCCCGACTTGATCGGGATGGCCGCGAAGATCGAACCCAGGTACTGCTCGTCGTCGGTACCCTTGTTCAGCCAGACGCCGTGCGGGATGGACGGCAGACCGCCCCAGAGCCCCCAGGTCACCGATCGCTCGCGGTCACAGCAATAGGACATGACCGTGTTGTCGCTGGCCCACAGCTTGCCGCCCTTCTCGGCGCCGAGCCCACCGCGGGTCTTACCCGGACCGCCCGAGTCCGGTACCAGATCGTGGCACGTGGTGAGTACCGGTGCGAGTCGTTCCTGGCCTTCGAAAGGCTGTGTGCCGTACTGGACTCCGAAGATCGGTGCGGACGCGTTGTAGCCGTCGGCGCCGTTGCGCGCGCCCCAGCCGCCCATCATCCAGTCGTACCACATGAAGTTCGGGTCCCCGTCCTCGCGCTGATCCTTGCCACCGACAAGGAGATACTCGAGGTTGAACGCGCAGGCCATGGCCCGTTCGGGTTGGATGTCGGACCAGATCTCGAACACCGAGTTCATGATCTTCTCGAATGGCCCGGAACAGAATCCGGCGCACGGCCGCGGCCATTCCGCATTGACCACGGTGCCGATCGGCCCGAGGTCGGCGGTCACCACCCGGTAGAAGCCGGAGTTCAGCGGGATGTCGGGGAACTGCATCTTGGTCCCGGCGACGATGCCGGCGAACGATCCACCGAAGCCTGCATTGAGCATCGACGAGATCGATGCATGCGAGTCGCTCAGGTCGTAGTGCACGGTGTCGCCGGAGATGGTCATGCGCATGGTGATCGGGATCAAGCCCTCCCCGAGCGCCGGATCCTGGTCGATGTAGTCCTCGGTGTACCAGACGCCGTCGGGCAGCTCGGCGATCTTGGCGCGGGTGAGATCCTCGACGTAGTCCTGCACCTCGGCCATCGCGGTCTTGATCGTCTCCACGCCGTACTTGTCGCACAGCCGCTGGATTTCGCGTTCGGCGACGCGGGTGGACTCCGCCTGAGCCTGCATGTCACCGATGATGTCGCGCGGGTTGCGGGTGTTCTTGGCGATGAGATAGGCGACGTCCTCGAGGAATTCGTCCTTGCTCCACAGCCGGGTCGGCGGAATGCGCAGTCCCTCACCCATGTGATCGAGCGCCTTGACATTGAACGAACCCGGCGTGGCGCCGCCCACATCGGCCCAGTGTCCGTTGGCCTGGGCGTAGCCGAGCAGCTCGCCATCGTAGTAGATGGGCCGGATGATGCGGGTGTCGTTGAAGTGGCTGCCGCCCTCGTAGACGTCGTTGATGACGAAGACGTCGCCGGGATGGATGTCGCCCTCGAACTGGCGGATGACGGCCTTGGCCGTGTAGTGCAGGGTGCCGACGTGGGCCGCGATGTCGCCGGTTCCCTGCATGACCGTGTTGCCCTCGGTGTCGCAGAGCGCGGACGAGAAGTCCCGCGAGTAGATGACGAACGAATAGCAGGTTCGTAGGATCTGCTCGGCCATCTGGTCGACGGTGTTGATGAATGCATTCTTCAGGACCTCGAAGGTCACTGGGTCCAATGATGTTGCCATGGTGGTTTCCTCGTGTCTGTCAGGGTCGGTGGACGGTCACTGGGCGTCGGTGGTCAGGATGAGGTTTCCCCACTCGTCGACGGTTGCGGTCGTCTGCGGCGGAACCACCGTGGTGGAGTCGAGCTGGTCGACGATGCACGGACCGGAGATCACGGCTCCGGCCGGAAGCGTGGACCGGTCGTACACGGGGGTCTGCAGACGAGCGACCTCGTCGGGGAACAGAACGTCGCGGATCTCGACCGGCATCGGGGTGAACCCGGCCGGGTCGATCAGCTCGGCGGGGACGACGTCGGCGCGCGGCGTCAGGCCGATGGCGCGCACCGAGATCCGATAGATCTCCACGCCGGTGTCCTCGGCGGAGAAGTTGTGCTCCTTGAGGTGGGTCGCATGGAAGGTGGCCACCACGTCGTCGAGGTTCGTCAGTGGCATCGTCACCGGCACCGAGATGGCCCGCCACTGACCCATGTACCGCATGTCCAGGTAGTACTCGAACGCCATGTCCTCGGCGGCGACATGCTCGGCCTCGAGACGGGCCCGGCCCTCCTCCTGCAACTCTTTGAACGAGTCGGCGAGGTGCGCCAGATCGGCTTCGGCCGTCTCGGCCAGGTACATCTTGGTGATGTCGTGCTGGATGTCGACCAGCATGCAGCCCATCGCCGACGTCACGCCCGGATGCGGCGGGATGATCACCGTCGGGATACCGAGATCCTTGCCCAGGTACGCCGCATGCAGCGGGCCGGCACCGCCGAACCCGACCAGCGCGAAGTCGCGGGGGTCGTGGCCCTTGCGGATCGAGATCAGTCGGATGGCATCGGCCATGTTGGCGTTGGCGACCTTGATGATCGACTGCGCGGCCGTCTCGACGTCGAGACCCAATGGCGCCGCGACCTTCTCGATGGCGGCGTGGGCGCGCTTCTCGTCGAGTTCCTTGACTCCACCGGCGAGCTTCTTGCCGACCGTGCCGAGCACCAGGTTGGCGTCCGTGTTGGTGGCCAGCTCGGAAGCGCCGTAGCAGGCGGGTCCGGGTTCCGACCCGGCCGACTGCGGACCGTTGCGCAGCGATCCGGCCTCGTCGAGCCAGGCGATCGATCCGCCACCCGCGCCGATGGTGAGCACCTCGATGCTCGGGAAGCAGATCGGGTAGCCGAACTCGACGCTCCACGTGTTGGTGGTGCCGACGACACCGTTGTCGGTGAGCGAGACGTCGGTGGAGGTGCCGCCCATGTCGAATCCGATCGAGTTCTCATAGCCACACTGACGCGCGATGTGTCGACTCGCGATGGCACCTGCAGCGATCCCGGATGCGGCCAGTCGCGCGCCGTACTTCTCGGCCATCGTCGGGGTCATCACGCCGCCGCCCGAGTGCAGCAGCAACACGTCGTGGTCATAACCGGCCTCGGCCAGCCGGCCCTCGAGGGTGCGCGCGTACGGCCCGATGATCGGCACGAGCGCCGCGTTGGCGACCGTGGTGGAGAAGCGCTCGTACTCGAAGATCTCCGGGAGGACATCGCTCGAGGTGGTGATCGCCACGCCGGGCAGCTCCTCGGACAGGATCTCGGCCATCCGCACCTCGTGGGCGGGGTTGGTGAAGGAGTTCACGAAACACACTGCCACGGTCTCGATCTCACGGCGACGCAGGATTCGGGCCACGTCGCGTGCACCGTCTTCGTCGAGTGGTTCGAGGACGGTGCCGTCGTAGCCGATACGTTCCTTGACGGTCAGCCGGTGACGTCGGGCGACGAACGGCGGTGCGACCTCCTGGTAGGGGTCCCAGGATTCACGGTCGCCGCGGCGGATCTCGATGACGTCGCGGAAGCCCTCGGTCGTGACCAGCGCGATCTTCGGGAAGTTCCGGGTGATCAGTGCGTTGGTGGCGATCGTCGTTCCGTGCGAGAAGAACTCGACGTCCTCCCAGCTGACCCCGGCCTGTTTCATGCCGGCCAGCACACCTTCGATGGGGTTCGTCTGGGTCGGATACTTCGCCGTGACGATCTCACCGTCGCCTCGCTGGATGAACACGTCGGTGAACGTGCCACCGATGTCGACGGCGGTGCGGACCTTGTCCGTCCGGCTGATGGCCTGGGTCATGTCGTACTCCTCGGGCTTCGCTTCGAAGTGGATGTGGATGACGCATACGAAACCGTGATCGCGGCGGCCCGACAATTGGCTCATCGCCCAACGGCGACCGTCCCGTGACTGGACGTTGCCACACTCCTGGGAGCAGTCCCGGCGCATCTACCTGCGGCAACGGGTCAGCCGACGCCGGTAACGCCCAGGTTTCCGACATCACGCCGAAACGGACTGTCACGTAACCGAAACAGAAGGATGGCCGCCAGACGTGGACCTGCGGACGTGGTCGGCTGGCCAGACACCTTCGGTGGACCGATAATCGAACGGGGCAGTTCGAGCCCCACCGAGAAGGGAGTCGCATGGCCACGGTGGGCGATCTCGTCGACCGAGCCGGTCTCCTGTCACTCACACCCGGACCTGCCGAGAAGGCCCGCCGCGACACGATAACGGCGGTGTACGAGGTTGTTGCGTCACCGCCGTCACCCTCTGCCGGCAATGTCGCGCACCTGGCGACATCCGTCTGGTCGTCGTTGGGGAACCCGGAGCGCATACCCGTTGAACTCCGCTCCCGGGGAGCGGTTGCCGTCGTCGTCGACACCGATGATGCGAGCTTGTCGGCGGAGTTCGTCGGCGCGTGCGTACAACAATCGCTGCCGATCTTCATGCTGCCCCGATCGGCCACCATCGCTGACGTTCACGCCCTGCTCGCCCCGCCGACGGCCTCCGGCGCCACAGGCGTCACGCCAGAGTTGCTCGCACCGATCGACGACGCACTCAGCGGCTTCACCACCGTCACCGGCATGACCGCCTGGTTGGTGATGAACGGTTGCGTCGTGACCACCGCGCCGTCGGCGGATTTCGAACTTCTCGAGAAGACGCTCGCACGCACTCCAGCTCCGCTGGAAGCGATCTCGAGCAAGAGCGCAGCCGTTCATCTCGTGTTGCCCCGGTCCGGACACGCACTCGCACTGATCAACAAGGCACGCAAGGCGGTCGATCCGCGACGCATCCGGGATTTCGCGGACCGACTCGACGTCATTGCGCATGCGATCGCCCTGCAACGCGCCACCCGCCGAGATCTGGAGCATGCACTGATCCGTGAGTTGATCGAGACCCAGGTCCCCTCGGCGGCACTCGACCCGTGGGTCGCCTCCTTCGGCCTCGTGCCCGGTGACCGTGTGCGTGCCGTCGCAGTCATCGTCGACGGTGAACCCACCGGGACCACAACCGATACCGTCGCGGTCCTGCACGATCTGGGCCTGGTCGGGGGCAGCTCGTGTGTTGCCGCCGCCCACGGCGATGTCGCCTATGCACTGATCAAGACGAGCGATGCAGAGCTGCGAAATCCTCTGGAAAACAGCCAGTTCGACGAACATGTCACAACAATGACCAAGCTCGTCGAACGGCGACGCCACCTGACGCCCGCGGTCGGTGTCAGTTCGTACGTGATACGCAGCAGCGACGACCTCATGCGCGGACTCATCAACGCGCGTCAACTCGCGGAGCGGCAGGCACGCGCCGCGGTGATCGAGGCGCCGCAGATCGCCTTACCCGTTCCGCTCGCGGCGACCCTGCTCCGGGCGCATCCCGGGTTGTCCGAGGTGCTCGAAGACTCACTCCTGCAACCGGTCATCGACTACGACACCGAGAAGGGCACGAGTTTCATCGAGACGCTGCGCACGTTCTTCGCGCTCGACGGGCATTGGGGCGCAACGGCGAACGAACTCGGTATCCACATCAACACGCTTCGGTACCGTCTGTCGCGGGTGGAGCAGCTGACCGGACGTGGATTCCAGTCGACCGCTGACCGGTCGGACTATTACCTCGCGTTGTGCCTGCGCGAGTCAGCCGGACACGATGAGCGGTCGACTTCCTGACCACCACGGTTCTGGTGCACGCGGCGCAAACTCCGCGATCACCTCATACCGGCCGCCGTCGGCGCGACCGACGTACGCCGGGTGCGCGCTGTAATGGTTCGCGCGGAAATAGAACGGTGTGCCCTCGGGATTGTCGTCGAAGCGGATACCGATGAGCGCCCGCGTCAGGTCCGCGACGTCGAGCGTTGCGGCCTGTTCGGCGGCGATCGCGAGCGCGTGTACGGCGTTGTATGCGCCGACCTGCGCGGAATGACTCCACTGCTGTCCGCGGATGTCCTCGAGCGCATGTCGATACGTCCGGTTGACGGGAGTGTCGAGGTTGGAGAAGTAGGTGGCCACCATGTAGTGGCCGTCGCTCACCGCTGTCGGCATCTGCGCGAGGTCGACCTCCGTGGTCACGGTCGCGGCGATCGGCGTGGTCTGCGCGGCGAATCCGGCCGCGTGGTACTGCGTGTAGAACGACGACGTCGAGTCCAACCCGACGAGATTGCTGATGATGACCGAGGGCTCAGTCCGGGCGATGTCGTCGAGGACGGCCTCGAACTGCGTCTCCCCCAGCGGCGCATACCAGCTGCCGACCGTCTCCACATCGAGCTGTGCGCCGAGGCGACGAATCGACTCGGCCAGGACACGCGGATAGATGTAGTCCGAACCGACCACGTACACACGCCGGCCCAGGTTGTCGGCGATCCACGTGATGTAGTCGGCGATGTACTGATTTGGAGCTGCGCCACAATAGAAGACGCGCGAATCGGTCTCTTCGCCCTCGAAATACGTCGGATACATGAGCAGCGTCCGATTCGCATGGATCGCCGGGATCAGAGCAAGGCGGGTGGCCGACGTATAGCCGCCGACGACGACGTCGACATCCTCGTTGCGGCACAGGTGATCGACCCCGCGTGCGGTAGACGACACCTCGGAATGATCGTCGTAGATCGCCACTTCGAGTTCGGCGCCGGCAACGCCACCGGCGCTGTTGATCTCCTGGACCGCCAACATCGCACCGTCGAGGATCGACTGCTCCATCGGTGCCTGTGCGCCGGTGAGCGAGTAGAGCATGCCGAGCTTCATCTCTCGCTCCTTCCGCGTCGCGGCACGTGATGACAACTATGCCATCGCCCGCGGGGTCGCGCGCCTTTGACGATGGAGGGTTGGTCGACGCGGAGCAGAGTTCGATGCCCTTCGTGACGCATTCTGGCAGACTCCGGGCATCTCGGGACCACCTCGGGACCGGGGGCCGAGGTTTGGGGTTCTGTCGGCGGGATTCGGGGTTCCGTCGGCGGGGTTTGGCGCTGTGGCCCTTCGTGACGCATCCTCGCAAGCTCGGAGGCTCCTCAGGGACCGAAAGGGCGGGATTCGGGGTTCTGTAGGCGGGGTTTGGCGCTGTGGCCCTTCGTGACGCATCCTCGCAAGCTCGGAGGCTCCTCAGGGACCGAGGGGACGCACGCAAGCTCGGAGGCTCCTCAGGGACCGAAGGGGCGAGGTTCGGGGTTCTGTCGGCGAGGCCGACGTGACGAATACCAGCGCGCCGCCGACTGCGTGATGCAGCCGACGGCGCGGTGGGGTGTTGCTGGTCCGGAGAGGCGCGGCCTCAGCTCACTGCCAGACCCAGATCCAACGACGCGAGCGCTGATCGAACCGGCGGACGCGACGGCGGCGGCGCGCGGGGGCCTGCGGGGTTTTGTTGTTGTTGGTCTTCTGCGGAGTGGGCATCGGTGGCCTTTCTCGTGGTGTGTGCGATCCGGTGTGGATCTCTCTGACACCAATGAGATTGCCCGTCAGTACTTGTGACTCCATCGACGCCTGCTGGGAGGTTGCTGGGCGTCGTTCGGGGGCGTGTCGGTCAGGCGGTGATCGGCACCCGATGCGCCGCAGGGTCGTCGCCGAGCAGCCGACCGGTCGCATCGCCGGCACGTAGGAACCGGCGCTTCTCCAGCCAGTCCGCGAGCATCCGCTTCTGCTGGAAACGCAGGTCGGCGACCACCTCTCGCGCGGAGACGTCGGGCCGACGGACGGCTCGGGTCACCGTGCCGGCGAGGGTGGTCACCGGCATCATCGCCGCAGGCGCCTGGACGCGGTTGTAGATGTCACTCAGCACCGCCGCGAAGCCGGGCTGCTGCTGGGCCTGGCGATAGAGCTCGTACTCGAGCGGCGAGGGTGGGAGTCCGGAGGCCAGGAAGTTCGTCCACTGGTAGACATCGACGCAGTCACGCTCGCGATCGGATGCCCAGGCGGCTGTTGCGCAGTCGACGGCTTCGGGATCGGCACCGTCGCGCGCGCCGAGCACCGGTGCCAGTGCTTCCCCGAGGAGCCGGCCGTAGCGCAGTCCGTCGCGGATGCCCTGCGCGGTCACCGGATCCTTGAAGTGTCCGGCGTCGCCCGGCAGGACCCAGCCGGGGCCGCTCGACCGGCGGAAGTAGGACTCGATGCCGGTACATGCCCGCACCCGCGAGACCATCTCGCATCCGTCGAGCCGCCGAGCCAACCCGGGGAGCGCCTCGATGCCGCGGAGGTACGCGTCCTTGGCCCTCCGCCCCTTGAACTCGGCGTTGAGATCGACGGGTGGCTGCAGCAACGACAGCAGATCCCCACCGTCGCAGGGGAACGCGGTGCCGAGCAGGCGACCGACCCGCCATTGGGATGCGATGTGACGCAAGTCGGTTCGGACATCCGACCAGTAGGCGTAGTAGCAGGCACGACCACTGGGTGCCACCAACGTCGGCACCCGGGCGCCGACGCGGTCGGCCACCAGACTCTTGCGGCCGTCCGCGCCGATGACGACCGGCGCATGGACCTCATGGGCCACCTCGTCGTCGTCGGTGTAGCGGATGCCGATCACACGCCCGCCGCGCCCGACGACGTCGGTGGCCGTGCACCGTTCGCGGACCTCGGCACCCGCGGCACGGGTCGTCTGCACCAGGACATCGTCGAGCTGGATGCGGCGCACGCACATCGCGTAGTCGATACCTGAGACTGCGGAGTATGTTGTGCGCCAGCCGATGTCGTCGAGGATCGCCTCGGCCAGCGGCATGCGCGGGGCGCCGATCGCCTCGACCGCGGGCAGTGCCCCGAGGGCCTGGATCTCGGCCATGGTCGTCGGCCACAGCAGATGGGTGGAGAGCGTGTCCGACGGGAACTGTGCAGCGTCGATGACGAGCACGGTCAGGCCGCGCTGGGCCAGGGCGATCGCGGTGGCCGAGCCCGCGCATCGGGCACCGACGATCACTGCATCGAACTGCTCGACGGCTGGACTCATCTGTCCTCCATCCGCCGACCTCCGACACACAGTCCGACACAGTGTCAGGAAGACGTTATGCCTGTACGCAGGGGGTGTCAAGAACGGCGTAGCATCTGCGACATGGTTTCGGTGACGAGGTCGCAGGGTGTGCACGCGCGGGAACGCCGGGCCGAGGTAACCGAACGCGTACTGACCGCCGTCGAGGAACTCCTCGCTACCGGCGAGCGCTTCACCGAACTACCGGTGCAACGGATCGCCGAACAATCCGGAATGTCGCGGACCAACTTCTACCAGTACTTCCCGAACAAGAGCGAGGTGCTGATCCAGGTCGCCGACGTCGCATCCGCCGAGTTCTTCGCCACTCCGACCGCCTGGTTCGCCGACGACGCATCGCTCGACGCGGGGGTCGCGGGAGTGGAACGCGCCATCGGCGCGATGGTCGAAGAATTCCGCAAGCATTGGACATTGATGCGCGCGTTGGGCGAGGTCGCCGCCTACGACGCCGAGGTCGCCGCATTCTGGTTCGGCCGAATCAACGACTTCATCGACTTCGCGACCTCTCGCGTCGATGTGTGGCGCGCCGCCGGACGCGTCGATCCTGTCGTCGACAGGGAGGCGGTGGCAGCCGTCACGTGGATGGTCGAGCAGAGCGTCACCCAGCACATTCTGCATCCGCGCGACACCATGTCCTCCGATCAGCGGCTGGTCGCGGCGCTGTCGCGGACGATCTGGCTGACGATCACCGCGGGAGCCGAGTGAGGGCGACACTCGTCGGGTTCTGAGGCGGCCTCCGTTTGGGAGGTCGAGGATTTGGGTGGGGTGGGTGCGAGGCCCTTCGTGACGCATCGCTCGTTCCTCGCGAGGCTCCTCAGGGACCGGTTGGTGAACGCATCGCTCGTTCCTCGCGAGGCTCCTCAGGGACCGGTTGGTGAACGCATCGCTCGTTCCTCGCGAGGCTCCTCAGGGACCGGTTGGTGGGCGAGAGTTTGGGTGGGTGGGTGCGAGGCCCTTCGTGACGCATCGCTCGTTCCTCGCGAGGCTCCTCAGGGACCGGGGGAGGCGCATCGGTCGACGCGGATCAGCGCAGGTGATCGGTCTCGTTGAGCGACAACACCTGCCGATGACCGCCGGGCAGAGCGAGGACCCGGGACACCGACGTGTAGTAGGGATCGGTGAAGAACATCTTGTCGGCGCCGATGACGTGGGAGAGGTATGCATTGATCACGCCGCCATGACAGACGACCGCCACCACGCCGTCCTCGGCGCCGCCGGTCAGTGCCTCCATTCGGTCGACCACCCGCTGCTGGAACCGCGCGGTGTCAAAGGTGTTGTCGCCGAGGCGTCCGGCATTCATGTGATCGAGCAGCAGCGTGCGGTCGGTGTAGGCGAGCGCAGCCCCGTAGGTGGTCCAGCCGTGATTGAGTTCGACGAGGCGGTCGTCGACGTCGACGTCCACTGCCAGGGCGTCCCGCACGGGGTCGGCGGTCTGGACCGCTCGGCGCATCGGGCTGCTCACCAGCCGGTGCACCTGTCCGTATCGGCCGTTCGCGAGGGCCTTCGCCAGTCGCTGCGCCTGGTCGTGGCCTTCCGGGGTCAGGTCGGGGTCGGCGCCCGCGGGATCGGTCTGCCGGAACGGCAGGGCGTGCCGGATGAGGAGCAGTTCCATGGGGTCAGTTCACCGCATGGCGGTCGTCACCGCGACAGCGGGGCCGTGGTTCACCGACCGGCATCGACGAAGAAGTCGTACTCGAGCGGATCGGATCCGCCGTACCGCGTCAGGTCGGTCATCCCGGCGTCGCGCAGGAGATCGGCGTCGATGAAGCACTGACCGCTGACATCAGCGGGCTGGGCGGCCAGCACCACGGCCGCGTCCGCCATGATCTGCGGATCTCGGGCGTGCGCCGACGCGTCGTCCCCGCCGAGAATGTTCTGCACCGCCGCGGTGGCGATCGTGGTCTCCGGCCACAAACAGTTGCAGGCGATGCCCCGATCAACGAACTCGGCGGCAAAACCCATGGTCAACAAGGACATCCCGTACTTGGCGAGCATGTATCCGGGAAACCTGGCCAGCCAGTTCGGTGACAGGTTCAGCGGCGGGGACAGGGTGATCACCCGACTCCGATCGGAGGTGGTGAGGTGCGGCAGGCATGCCTGGGTGAGCGCGAACGTTCCCCGCGCATTGACCGCCTGCATCAGGTCATACCGCTTCATGGAGAGCTCCGCCGTCGGTGTGGGGCTGAGGACACTCGCGTTGTTGATGCAGATGTCGATGCCACCGAAGCATTCGACGGCGGTCTGCACGACGTGGGCGACAGCGCTGTCGTCGCGGAGGTCGCCGACCACCCCGACGGCATGACCGCCGATGCGCTCGATCTCGGCGACCGCGGTATGGATCGTGCCGGGGAGGCGCGGGTCCGGGGTGTCGGTCTTGGCGAGGAGCACGATGTTCGCGCCCCGTGCGGCTAGAGCACACGCGATGGCCAGGCCGATTCCGCGACTGCCGCCGGACATCACCACCGTGCGGCCGGCGAATTCATCGTCGGTGAGGGTTTGCAGGGTATGGGAGAGCAACAGCTGACACTTTTCGAGCAATGGATGGGTATGAAGCGGATCGGGTTGTGGTCAGTGCCGCGGACCGAGCACGGCGGGCCCGAGGAATTCGCAGACGGTCAGGGCCAGTGCAAGGTCCATCCGATCGCGATTCGGCGAGGTCGCGCCCAAGGCCTTGCCGACCCGGTACTTCACCGTGTTGCGGTGCAGGTTGAGCTGTTCGGCGGTGTGCAGATGGCTTTCCCGGGTGGCGAAATACACCGACAGGGTCTCGCGGAGCATGGCGGCGTTCTCGGTGTCATCGGCGAGGTCGCCGAGTACCTCGCGGACCCAGGATCGGGTGGAGTCCAGGTCTTGGGCCAGCAGCGACACCACGGCGACCCCTCGGTCACCGAAGCCGAGCACGCGCGCGGACGAACTGTCCGGCATCGTCGCCACCGAATACGCGGCCACCGCCTGCTCGTGCGATCGACGAAATCCGGTCAGGCCGGTCCCGGGCAGCCCCAGCGCGACATGGACTCCCGCGGGCAGATCGGCCCGCTGCGCCACGTACTCGGACTCGATGACGCTCGTCGTGTCCCGCAGCGGAATCCAGACCCACACCGTGGACCGATCGATCGCGGTGACGAGCGGCGGTCCGTCGGAGAGCAGCTTCGCCGCCAGGTCGCGGCCCGCCCGGTCCAGCGTGCTCAGGCCACGCGCATCACCCTGGGTTTCCCAGAGGATCATCGCGATGTGGTTGCGTTGCAGACGATATCCGGTCTCCTGTTCGAACGCACGTCCTTCCGGGTCGGCACCGTCGAGCAGCTGGTGGACCGTCGACGACAACACGTTGCCCTCGGCGCCCAACCATCGGCGCCGCTCGTTCTCGTAGGCCTGAAAGACGTACTGGGTGATCCACTCGATGTAGCCGAAGAGGATGTCGGAGATGTGCCGGGCCACCGTCACGGTGTCGTCCGACGACAGCCCGAGCTCCTGCACCAGCCGCAGACAGTGCAGCGTCATGCTGTTCTGCCCCAACAGATATGCGCGCATCAACGAGTTGGATGACACGTCGCGCTGGGCCAGGCGCAGCGCGTACTCGACGGCGGCGGTGGTGGGTTGCAGGTGATCGACTGGAATCCCGTTGGCCAGCACGTGGATGATCGTCGACACGTTGCCGTGCACACTCGCCTCGAGCAGTTCCACCAGCTTGGGGTCGGAGTCGAGTTGATCGATCTCGCGTTTCATCATGTCCGACAGTTCGGCGACGAGCGCCGGCTCGCTCTCCCGCAGGCGCTTGGCGACCGCCGTGACCGCCGACGCGAGTTCCGGTGCCAGCGGCGACGTCATCATTCACCTCTGGGACGCATCGAGCGAGCGCAGTGCCGACGATGCCGCATGGTAGCCACAGAGACCGTGGATGCCCGCACCCGGAGGCGCGGACTGGGAGCACAGATAGACGCCGTCGACGCCGGTCGCATACGGGTCGATCGCCGCCCGAGGTCGCAGGATCATCTGCAGTCCATCATTGGCACCACCGATGATGTCGCCGCCGACATAATTGGCGTTGTACCCATGGAGTTGCTCGGTGCTGGTGCTGTGCGTGGCCACGATCTGGTCACGGAACCCCGGGGCGAAACGCTCGATCTGCGCGATCACCGCCTCCGTTGCGTCACCTGAATAGCCAGCGGGCACATGCGCATACGACCAGATCGGGTTGATCGACCCGTTGCTTCGCGTCGGATCGGCGAGGTACTGCTGACCGACGAGGACGAATGGTCGGTCGGCCATCACCCCGGTCGCACGTTGCCGTTCGGTGCGCGCGATCTCCGCATAGTCCCCGCCCAGGTGGACGGTACCGGCGGCGGCACATTCCGGATTGCGCCAACCGATGTCGCCGTCGATCGCGAAATCCACCTTGAATGCCGACGAACCGGTCCGGTAGCGCTGGTATGACCTTCGGATCCGAGCCGGCATCTGGTCTCCGTACAGCGAGAGAACCTGCGCGGCAGACAGATCCAGCATCACCAGGTCTGCATCGGGGATCTGCGAACGGTTGCTGATCCGTACGCCCGTCTCGATCTTGCCACCGAGCTCGCCGAGGGCCGATGCCGCCGCCGCGGTGATGGCGCCGGAACCGCCCTGGGCGACGGGCCATCCGTAGCGGTGTCCCGCCGCCAGGATCATCAGCCCGAGGGACGCCGACAATGGACGGTCGAGGCGGGTGAACGCGTGCGCGGCCACCCCGCCGAACAGTGCGCGAGCGGTGTCGGTGCGGAAGAAGCGGGCCATCACGGAGGCGGGGAGCAGCGCACGCGGGCCGAAGGCCGCCAGCTTGATCGGATGTCGCGGGATGTTGACGATCGGCCGCAGCAGGTCGCCGCCGAGATCGTCGAATCCTTTCACCAGATCACCCAGCGCGAGCCGCCAGCGACGGGAGTCGTCGCCGAGACCGTCGGCGGTCTCGGCGAGCGAGCGGCGCAGTACGCCGACGTCACCCGTGTCGAGGGGGTGCGCGCAATCGATCTCCGGCCATCTCCATCGGAGCCCGTGCTTCTCGAGTCCGATGTCGGCCCAGAACGGGGAGCCGACGGCCATCGGGTGAAACGCCGAGCAGTAATCGTGAATCACACCGGGGACCGTCAGCTCACCGGAGCGGGCGCCGCCGCCGACGGTGTCGGCCGCTTCGAGCACCTGCACGTCGACGCCGTTACGGGCGAGGTGCAGGGCGGCGGCGAGCCCGTTGGGCCCGCCGCCGACAACGACTGCTGTCGTCACTGCTGCACCTGCTTGCGGGCGGTCGGCGCGCCGTCGTTGGATCGCATCTGTGGCTCGGACACGATCTCAGGATCCGTGAGTGCGCGGTGTGCGTCAACGTCCAGCGTCCAATCGACCTCGAACGGGATGGGACCGTTCGGGAGCCAGGGCTGCTCGTTGATGGCGTCGGTAACCCGGTAGGTGCCGGTCTCGATGACACCGAGCGCCGCGTCGATGACCTTGTATCGCTGCGTACCCTTGTGGATCGGCTGGGATTCGATCCAGGCGATGGTGAACTCGCCGGGGGCGAAATTGCAGCGCCGTTGCAGGGCGGCGATCAGCTTCTCGTCGTGCAGGTGTCCGTCACCGAAGTTGAATGCCACCAGTGAGTTACAGCTGAACTCGGCTTCGCGCAGCGTGTAGGTGTCGATGTCGTCGCCGAGGTGACGCAGCATCAGCGAGAACAATGCCCGGCCCTGGCTGTGCATGGACCGCCACGCCAGCATCTGGTGCATCACGACGTCGGCGACCTCGGGCGGATACGACGCCAGCAGCTGGGTGCGGGTGTTCTTCGCGGACCGGACGACATACTTGTCGAGCTTGTCCTCGGCACCGGGCGCGAATGCCCAGGTGGCCGACGCCCAGTTGCCGGCGTACTGGCGCATCGACGGCAGGAACGACACGAGATCGGGCCTCAGGTTGCCCAACACCGGGAAAAAGCAGAGCCCCGCGGCAATCGCCACCATCACCCACGGCATGGTCGTGTCGGTGAGGCCGTAGCCGTTCCAGTTCGGGAAGCCCCAGAACAGGAAGATCGCGGCGTAGGCGAACAGCAGGTTCCACTCCAGCGGAACGGCCAACGGGAACGTCGAGAGGATGAACAGGTGGAAGCACACCATCAGCACCACTGCCGCAAGAGTCAGCCACTTGTTGGCGGAGAACAGCAGCACGAGCGGGGTGATGACCTCGACCAGTGTGCCGAGCACATGACCGATGCCACCGGCCACTTTTGACGGTCGCATGTCCTCGGGGAAGTTGCGGTAGTGCGCCCGCTTGATCGCCTTGCTCGGCATCCACGGTGTGTTCGACAGCATGGGCGGGATCACCATCGAGAAGTGGTGGCCGAGCTTGGAGATACCGGCGCCGACCCACACGGTGACGATGAGCAGCTTCAGCGCGACGATCATGTCGACGAACGGCAGGAAACCGAAGAAGACGATGGCGGGCAGATATTGCTCGGATCGTGCCGCGATGAAGATGACCTTGTCACGCAGCCCGATGACGACGAGCAATGCGATGAGCGGATACATCAGCGCGGGGTTGACCATGCCCTGGTTGTCGGGGACGACCGAATCCAGCGACGACGAGGTGACGCCGGGCAGCACGATGGCCACGACCAGGTTGACCAGAATCAGGGCGTAGATCGCGACGTCGCCCGATGTGCGGGTGTCACCTTTGGTGAGGGGCACCTTTCCCGGCCACGGTGGGAGCCGAATGGTGTTGGGTCGCAACCAGTACAGGAACCCTCCGGTCATCGGTTTGAAATGGCCGGCAAGCGGTCCCCAGGAGCCGCCGATGCCGAGGATCTCGACGAGCACGGTCCACAGGATCGCCTTCTGGTAGACGATGGGCTGATTCCACCAGTCGGTGACATGCAGCGGGTTCAGCCCGGACGTGAGGGTGGCGAGCGTGATGCCGACGCCGGCATAGAACACGAACACCTTGACCAAGTAGATGACGTGCACCATTTTCGGTGTGCCGAAGCCGTATTCGGCCCAGTGGCGGCCGAGCACACGGAGCCGTTCGAGGAACGGTTTGTCGAGGAAGGTGTCGGGGTCGACGGGTGGGAAGTCGGGTTGGGTGAAGCCCATGGTGGTGCTCCTTCGGGTTGGGGTGCGGTTTCGGGGGTTGGGTTGTGGGGGTCGGGTGCGGTGGTCTCGATACGCCCTTCGTGACGCTCGCAAGCTCGCTCCTCAGGGACCGAGGGGAAACGTCGCAAGCTCGCTCCTCAGGGACCGAGGGGGAACGTCGCAAGCTCGCTCCTCAGGGACCGAGGGGGACGTCGGTGGTGGTGGGTCTCGATACGCCATGGGCTCGCAAGCTCGCACGTGGCTACTCGACCAGCGGGGGCAGCGCCGGCCGGAGTCTCCCGCTGATCGAGTAGGTCCGAGCCGCTAGGCGAGGGCCGTATCGAGATCCGCGCGAATCTGAGTGCGCACTTCGGTGCGCAGGGCCGGCTTGTCGATCTTGCCCACGGGATTGCGTGGCAGGGTGTCGACGACGTGGATCTGGCTCGGCTGCTTGACCTTTGCCAGCAGTCGGTTGAGGTGGGCGCCGAGATCGTCGGCGGTGACTGGCTGATCGGGGTAGGCGACGACGAAGGCCACCGGGACCTCCCCGTACAGTTCGTCCGGCGCCCCGACGACGGCACACTCGAGCACCGCGGGATGACCGGCGAGTGCGTTCTCGATCTCCTTGGGGTAGATGTTCTCCCCGCCGCGGATGATCATGTCCTTGATCCGGTCCACCAGCGTGAGGTAGCCATCGGTGTCCAGGCGTCCGACGTCACCGGTGTGCAGACGGCCGTCGACGACGGTGGTGGCGGTGGCGTCGGGGCGATTCAGGTAGCCCTGCATGACATTCGGCCCACTGATCACCACTTCGCCGGTTTGTCCGGCAGCGACGTCGCGGCCGTCGGGTCCGATGATCGAGATGCGCTGACCGGGCAACGCGGGTCCGACGGTGCCGAGCTTGCGGACGCCATCGACCGGGTTGCAGGCCGACGCGCAGGTGCCCTCGGTCAGGCCGTACCCTTCGACGATCGGTATGCCGAAGGCCTGTTCGGTGCGGTCGAGGAGTTCGGCGGAGATGGGTGCTGCGCCGCAGATCGCGAAGCGCAGGGATGCCAACGCCTCTGTGTCGAGGTCCGGGTGCGACACCAGCAGCGCGTAGATGGTGGGCACGGCCGAGAAGAAGGTGGGGCGCAACCGCGCGACGTCGTCGAAGAATCGGGAGGCGGAGAACTTTCCGGTGATCGAGAGCTGTCCGCCGGCCAGGATCGGCGCGAGAAAGCTGACGCAGATGGCGTTGACGTGGAAGAGCGGGAGGACCAGTAGTGCATGGTCGGCGGAGGTGAGTGCGCAGTGCGCCACCATCGCCGAGCCCATGTAGTCCAGGTTCGCGTGCGAGAGCCGCACACCCTTGGGCCGGCCGGTGGAGCCGGAGGTGTAGATGAGCAGGGCGTCATCGCCGGCCGCCGGCGTGCTCGGTGGCACCCATGCGTCGGACGGCTGGGCCCTCAGCTCGTCGACGTGCACGAAGATGCGGTCGGGATCGGTCCCGCCGGCGGTCTCGCCGACCACGACGCGTGCTCGGGCATCCCCGAGCTGATACTCCGCCTCGTCGGGGGTGAACGCCGGATTGACCGGTGTGGCGATGGCCCCCAGCCGCCACGCGGCCATCAGTGTGATGAGCAGTTCGGCACGATTGGGCAGGAAGGTCGCCACCACGTCGCCGCGCCCGACCCCGAGGGTCTGCAGCTGTTGCGCACACGCATCCACCCGGTGTGCGAACTCGGCATAGGTCAGCTCACAGGAGTCGTCGCGGACGCAGGGAGCCGACCCCCGATGCGCGAGGTCCCAGGCGAAATAGGAAACGGTCACGGTCGGTGCCCTTTCGTCGTAGCTGGCTGTGAGCTACGACACTATGGGCGCTGCGGTGCAGGTGAAACGGTCTGGCGGGCCAGAGTTCGATGGGGTGATTGTGCTCCGAGGACAAAGGAGACCTCCCGATCGGTGCGGTCGACGACTCGCTCAATGATCGAGAATGCCCCGTTCGGTCAGGACCGCAACCACGCGCCCGGCGAGTTCCTCGATGTCCTCCCCGGTCGTGTCGAACCGCTGGTCCGGGCTCGTCGGCTTCTCGTACGGTGCGTCCACCCCGGTGAGCCCTATGAGCTGACCGCGCCGCGCGCGTTCATACAGCCCCTTGGGATCTCGGCGCTCACATTCGGCGACCGGGGTGCTGACGTGGATCTCGATGAACTCCAGATCGGCGGCCCGGTGGAGCTCGCGCGCGATCTCGCGATCGGATCGCAACGGGGACACCATCGAGGCGATGGACACCACGCCGGCGTCGGCGAACAGTCTGGCGAGGTGGCCGACACGACGAACGTTCTCGGCGCGGTCGCCGGGCGAGAATCCGAGGTCGTCGGAGATACCGTGTCGAATGTTGTCGCCGTCGATGAGGTAGGCAACCCGGCCGCGGCCCACGATCGCACGTTCGAGGGCGACGGCGACCGTCGACTTCCCTGACGCGGGCAGTCCGGTGAGCCAGACGGTCGCGCCGCGTTGGCCGGTCTTCTGCCATCGCTCGGGTCGGCCCAGCGAGCTCGGATGCCACTTGATGTCGTTACGAGTCGCTTTGCCCGGAATCACCTCCCGGGCTTCGGTGATCGTGCCCGCCCCGACGCTGTCGTTGGAGGACTCGTCGATGAGGATGAATGCACCGGTGTCACGGTTCTCGAAATAGCGATCGGCTACGACGACCGAGGAGGTGCGCAGCGTGATGACCCCGATGTCGTTGAGAGCCAATGAACTCGGACCGACTTGCTCGATGAGGGTCTCCGGGTCGAGACGTCGCTCCAAGGACTGGACCGTCGCGCGCACCGACGCCGCGCCGTGCTTCAGAGCGACCCGATCTCCGGCACGCAGAGGCGATTCCGACAACCAGCACACGGTCGCGTCGAGCTCACGGGCCGGCACCGGACGGTGAGCTGTGGTCGCGGCGCTGACGATGATGTCGCCACGACCGATGTCGATCTCGTCAGCCAGTTCGATCGAGATGGACAACGGCGCAACCGCGACTGCGCGTTCGTCGTCGAGGGTGTCCACGGCGGTGACAACACTGTTGTTGCCCGACGGTAGGACAGTCACCTCGTCGCCCACCTGCAGGCGCCCCGACGCGAGTCGTCCGTAGTAGCGTCGGCGATGAACGTCCGTGGGACGCGAAACCCATTGGACGGGAAAGCGAAGCTCATCGGTCGTCGGCGACGGAGCGACGAGCTCGATACCCTCCAGATGCTCCAGCAGGGTGGGACCGGTGTACCAGGGCGTGTTCACCGACCGGTGCACCACGTTGTCGCCATCCTTGGCGGCGACGGGAATGGCCAGAATGCGTTCGATGCCGACCTGTGTTGCGAGATCGGTCAGGTCGGCCTCGATCTCGGCGAATCGTTCCGCGGAGTAGTCGACCAGATCGATCTTGTTGACCGCCGCGATCACGTGCGGTACCCCGACCACACCGGCGATGCGGGCGTGTCGACGTGTCTGGACCTGTAACCCGTTGCGCGCGTCGACCAGCAGCACCGCGACGTGCGCGTTGGAGGTACCGGTGAAGGTGTTGCGGGTGTAGCGCTCATGCCCCGGGGTGTCGGCCAGGACGTAGTTGCGCCGTGCGGTCGAGAAGAATCGATAGGCGACGTCGATCGTTATGCCCTGTTCGCGTTCGGCGCGCAATCCGTCGGACAGGGCTGCGAGGTCGGCGACACCGTCCTCGTCCGTCACGGCGTCGATGTGGTCGGTGGGTAGGCTGCCCGTGTCGTGCAACAGACGGCCGATCAACGTGGATTTGCCGTCATCGACGCTGCCTGCCGTGGCCATGCGCAGGATCTGGCGCCGACGCGACTGGTCGGCAGCGTCCGGGCGGTCCCCGATTGTTCTGGTGCTCATCAGAAGTACCCCTCGCGCTTGCGGTCCTCCATGGCGGCCGACGACGTACGGTCATCGGCACGGGTCTCGCCGCGTTCCGACACCGTCGCGTCGGAGATCTCGGCGATGATCTCGGGGATGGTGGTGGCGCGGGAGCGGACGGCACCGGTGATGGTGAGGTCGCCGACCGTGCGGTAGCGCACCCACTCGCTGTGTGGGCTCTCGCCGTCCCGTGGTCGGCTGTAGGGCGAGACGGCGAGCAGGATGCCGTCGCGATCGAACACCTGCCGTTCACTGGCGTAGTAGATGGACGGCAGATCGAGGCTCTCCAGTTCGATGTAGCGCCAGATGTCGACCTCGGTCCAGTTCGACAATGGAAAGACGCGCACCGACTCCCCACGTCGGATGCGGCCGTTGTAGATCGACCATGGTTCGGGGCGTTGCGATCTCGGATCCCATTGGCCGAATTCGTCCCGGAAGCTGAACACACGTTCCTTGGCGCGTGCGCGATCCTCGTCGCGTCGTGCGCCGCCGAACGCGGCGTCGAAGCCGCCTGCCTCCAACGCATCCAGAAGCGTGCGTGTCTGCAGGCGATTGCGGGATCCCGACGGATCTGTCGTCTCGGCGACGCGACCGGCGTCGATCGATTCCTGCACCGACGCCACGATCAGCTTGATGCCGGCCGGGTTGTCCGGGGTCGGTTCCACGCGCCGGTCCCGGAAATCGATGACCTCGTCGAAGTTGTGGCCGGTGTCGACATGGAGAATCGGGAACGGCAGAGGATGCGGCCGAAATGCCTTCTCCGCCAGACGGAGCAGGACGATCGAATCCTTACCGCCAGAGAACAACAGCACCGGCCGTTCCAGTTCGGCGACCACCTCGCGGATGATATGGACCGCCTCGGATTCCAGAACACGCAGCGCAGCAACGTGTTCGATGTCGCCCTCCGTACGCGGGTCATCGAATTGCGGGGCGATCAGCTCCGGCTCTGCAGTCATAATGGGTATCCGTTCTGTGCGGCATCCTGGCGGTAACGATGCGCCCATTCCTGGGAACGCTCGTTGGACTGCGGTTTGAGTGGAGGTGGCGGTGCGAGGTCTGGGTCCTGTCCGATCGCCGCCAGAACACGTGCGGTGGTACGGGTGGGAGCCTGGGTCAGCTCGGTGAAACCTATCGGGATCGGTGTGATCCGCTCGGACTCGAACCACCGGCGCCAGTGTCGATCCTGTTCGAGGAGGAGCCCGGCGAGGTGCGCGATCGCCCCGGCGTGATAGACCGCGCCGTCCTCACCTGCCGAGTGCCGCCCGTCCTCGTCGCGCCAGATCCGCGTCTGCACCGCACGCCACATCGACACTGCTTGTGGCACAACATCTTCACGGTAGACGTACACGTAGACGGGATCGGTTCCGCCAAAGAGTGAGCGGATCGCGGTACGCAGCGAGCCTGATCCGACGCGGGACCGCGCGATGAGCAGCGGGGTCTGGTTCCACATGAGCTTGCCACCCCAGACGCCGTTGGGGGAGCGCCCCTGATCGAGGACATCAGCCTTCCATTGGTCCCAGTCCCGATCGTCGATGACGCCGCGGTCCAGCGGAGCGAGCCGATCCAGGATCGCCGGGTCGGTGACACCGGCGAACCATTCCCGCGGCTGCGGCGCCAGCGACGAGCTCGCGAAGTACTGGAAGAACTCCTGCGGCTTGCCCGCGACACCGGATGCGGCCAGCGACTCCACCAACAGCGTGCTGCCGCTGCGCTGGCTCGCGCACACGAGATAGTTCGGGATGTCGGACACGCGGATCAGTCTAGCGGCGCGGAAAACCCTTGCAACCTGGGCTTTTACGGTCAACCAGCACGTAACTCTTTACATCCTCGGGGCGATGTGCTGTGGGCCGATCAGCCGTCGCCCCGGCCGGCGGGCGACGTGATCTCGCCATGGAGCTCGCGCCCCGATCCGCGCGGTCTGCGCGAGGGCAGCTTCTCCTCGTCGGACGACGTCTCGGCGGCTTTCGCGTGGAACTCGGCCATGAACCGCTCGGCCACCGCAGTGCCTTCGTGCTCGTCAGGGATCACGTCGGAGGTCGACGTCCGCCAGTCATCGAGCAACCGCCGCAGCACGCGACGGACCTCCGTGTAGTCCGGATCGTCGGCGAGATTGTTTCGCTCATCCGGATCGAAACGGAGATCGTAGAGTTCGTGTCGCGGCCGAGGCCGCCCGATCGTCGCCGTGTCGAGTGACCTCGCCGACAGACTGTCGGCGATGTCAAGGGGCAGCAGCAATTCCGATCGGTCGGCGTAATTCTCGATGTAGCTGTACTCCTTGGTCCGCACCGCCCGGATGGGATCGAAGGCATCGTGGTAGGTCTTCTCGGTGAACACCGCTGTGCGAACCGGATTCTCGCCGCCGGCGAGCAGCTGCGTCGCGTGCGATGTCCCGTCGATGCCGTCCGGCGTGGGGATCGACAGCAGATCCAGGAGGGTCGGAGCGAGGTCGACGCCGGAGAACAGGTCGTCGTAGTGGTGCGGCGTCACGCCCCGCCGTGTCGGCGGCCGAATCATGAAGGCGATACCCGTACCCTCCGCGTAGAGAGTGGATTTCGCCCGTGGGAAGGCCAGCCCGTGATCGGTGAAGAAGACGATCCAGGTGGTCTCGTCGAGTCCGAGTTCGGCGACCGTGTGCAGGAGCCTGCCGACCGCCGCGTCGGCCTGGGTGATGCTGCCGGCAAGGCCCGCGAGGTCGTCGCGGACGTCGTCGGTGTCGGGTAGGAACGACGGCACCGTCACCGACGCGGGATCGGCGTGCTCATACTGCTCAGGCGGATAGGGGCGATGGGTCTCGAAGAATCCGGCCGTCAGCAGGAAGGGACGATCGTCGGAGGATTCGACGTGCTCGCGGAGCCATTCCTCTGATCGGAGCACGACGTAGTCGCACAGGGAGTCCGTGACGTCGACGGTTTCGAATCCGATCGTGGTGGGGTCCGCGCTCTCGTGCTGCATGCCGAACAGCACAGTCCGGTAGCCCGCCTCCGACAGCAGCGCGGGCAATGTGCGGACATCGCTGAGGTATTCGAACCCGTGATGCGCCAAGCCGACCAGGCCGTTGCGGTGTGGATAGCGGCCGGTGAACACCGACCCGCGGGCCGGGGAACACAACGGTGCCGTCGCATGAGCATCGGTCAGCAGGATGCCGTTCGCCGCGAGTGCGTCGAGATTCGGGCTGGCCACGCCGTCGATCCCGTAACACGAGAGGTGCCGGCCCAGGTCGTGCCAATGGATGAGGAGGACGTTCTCACGCCGGTCCGAGCCGGGCTCCGTTGTGCCGACAGGTTGGGGGGTCGCCATGCGTCCATGATGCACGCCCGGTTGATCCGGGTCCGTTCGTCGCCACTTGAAGTTGAAATCAGCCTCAAATACAGTCGGCCGAGGAAGTGATCCAGGCCACACTGGAGTCTCGTACGCGCAAAGGAGCCGCATGAGCACCGTCAACACCGTCACCGGACCCGTCGACTCGGCCGATCTGGGCAACGTCCTGGTTCACGAGCACGTCTTCGTGCTCGGGGAGGAATACCGGGAGAACTACCAATACGACTGGGACGAGGAGCAGAAGATCGCCGAGGCGGTCCGGGACCTGCGCGAACTCAAGGAGCTCGGGATGGACACCATCCTGGATCCGACCGTGCTGGGTCTGGGTCGCTACATACCGCGCATCCAGCGGATCGCCGAGCAGATCGACCTGAACATCGTGGTGGCCACCGGGGTCTACACCTACAACGACATCCCGTTCCAGTTCCACTACACCGGCCCGGGCCTGCTGTTCGACGTGCCGGAACCGTTGGTGACGTTCTTCGTCCGAGATCTCACCGAGGGCGTCGCCGACACCGGTGTGAAAGCCGCGTTCCTCAAATGTGCCATCGAGGAGCAGGGTCTGACGCCGGGTGTGGAGCGTGTGATGCGGGCGGTCGGGCAGACCAGCGTGCAGACCGGCGCGCCGATCACCGTGCACACCAATCCGCACACTCAGTCGGGACTCGTTGCGCAGCAGGTACTTTCGGAGGAAGGTGCCGACCTGACCAAGGTGGTGATCGGACATTCGGGGGACAGCACCGACCTCGACTACCTGATGAAGCTCGCCGACGCCGGGTCGATCCTCGGGATGGATCGGTTCGGGCTGGATGTGCTGCTGCCGTTCGAGGATCGGATCAACACCGTCGTCGCGTTGGTCGAGAAGGGATATGCCGATCGCATGGCGCTGGCGCACGATGCCGCCTGCTTCATCGACTGGTTCTCTCCCGAGGCGAAGAAGCAGGCGGTCCCGAAATGGAACTACCGCCATATCAGCGAGGACGTCCTGCCGGCACTGCGTGAGCGCGGTGTCAGCGACAAGGACATCGACACCATGCTCGTCGACGTCCCGCGCCGCTACTTCGAGTGACCCGGAGGAGTTCGATGGCCAACACCGTGGCGGGGATCTGGACCACCGCCGATGAACATCCGGACCGCACCGCGCTGCGCAGTGGCGGGCGGCAACTGAGTTATGGCGCACTGCGTGACCACATCGCGCATGCGGCCGGCGGATTCGCCGGTCGCGGCGTGAACCACGGCGACCGGGTGCTCTTCATCGCTCCGTCGATCGCCGAGTTCGTGATCACCTACTACGCCCTGCAGACGCTCGGCGCGACGGTGATCACGATGAACGTGATGTCGACGTCACCCGAGATCGACTATGTCGTCGACGATTCGGGAACATCCATGATCGTCGCGTGGCATGAGTGCGCCGACAACGCCCGACGGAGCGCGCAGTCCGCGGGCCTGCCGTTCGTCGAGGTCGCGCCGTACCCGGACGTCATCGACGGCCACGCGCCGGTGTCCGACTACGTGGACCGTGCCGACGATGACACCTCGGTGATCCTGTACACCTCGGGAACCACCGGGCGTCCCAAGGGCGCCGAACTCACCGTGGCCAACATCAACGCCTGCCCGGTGGCGTTCCGGCAGCTGATGGAGGTGACCGAGGAGGATCGGTGGGCCACTGCGCTGCCGCTGTTCCACGTGTTCGGGCAGGCGATAGTCATGAACTCGGCGCTCTCGCAGGGATGCAGTCTGTCCCTGTCGAGTCCGTTCTCGCCCACAGCGTTTCTCGATTTGCTGCGCGACGAGAAGATCACCATCGCGTGCGGTGTGCCGACGATGTGGAACGCGATGTTGCAGGTGGCCGACGGTTACGCGCCGAGCGATTTCGCCTCGTTGCGCCTGGCCGGGTCCGGCGGCGCAGCACTGCCGGCCGAGGTGATCCGGGCGTTCGAGGCCACGTTCGGCGCCAAGATCCTGGAGGGATACGGGTTGACCGAGACCGCCGGTGCGGCAACCTTTCACGATCTCCACGGTGTTCCGGTGGCCGGCACGGTCGGCCCGGCACTCCCGGGCACCCGGGTGGAGATCCGCGATCCCGGGGGAGCGGCCGTCGACCCCGACGTGGTGGGCGAGATCTTCATCCAGGGCCCGACCGTGATGAAGGGCTACTGGAACCGTCCGGACGCAACCGCCGCCGAGCTGGTCGACGGCTGGTTCAAGACCGGCGACCTCGGATCGATGGACGCGGCAGGCAACGTCCGCATCGTCGATCGGGCCAAGGATCTGATCATCCGAGGCGGCTACAACGTGTACCCGCGCGAGGTCGAGGAGGTGCTGTACGAGCATCCCGACATCGTGGAGGTCGCGGTGGTTGGGGTTCCCGATGACCATTACGGCGAGGAGATCGCCGCGGTCGTCGCCGCCCGGCCGGGCGTGTCGATCGAGCCGGATGCCTTGCGGGACTGGACCAAAGAGCGACTGAGTGCCTACAAGGTGCCCCGGATCGTGCAGTTCGTCGACCAGCTGCCGAAGGGCGCCACCGGCAAGATCCTCAAGCGGGCGATCGACCGCGACGCCTTGCGCGGCGTGGCTCATTGAAAGCGCGAGCAACTAACGTCGCGACTCCACCCGCTCCCTGAGGAACGTGAGAAACAGGCATCGCGGTCCTACTCGCTCTCTGAGGAAGGTGAGAAACAGGCATCGCGGTCCTACTCGCGCCCTGAGGAAGGTGAGAAACAGGCATCGCGGTCCTACTCGATCCCTGAGGAGCCTCCGAGCTTGCGAGGATGCGTCACGAAGGGCCCTTCGTGACGCTCGCAAGCTCGCTCCTCAGGGACCGGTGGGGTTGCGCTCGCAAGCTCACTCCTCCTCATGGACCGACACGGGAACGCGCCCTCGCTCCTCACGGACCGAGGCCGCATACGCATCCAACAGCGGCGCAACAACAGCAACCCACCTCGATCCCTGAGGAGCCTCCGAGCTTGCGAGGATGCGTCACGAAGGGCCCTTCGTGACGCTCGCAAGCTCGCTCCTCAGGGGCCGGAGGGGTGCGCTCGCAAGCTCGCTCCTCAGGGAACGGGGGAACGCGCAGCTCGCTCCTCAGGGACCGGGGGAACGCGCAGCTCGCTCCTCAGGGGCCGGAGGGGTGCGCTCGCAAGCTCGCTGCGGGGACCGGGGGGGTGCGCTCGCAAGCTCGTCAGGGACCTCAGAGGTCTAGGGTCGACGCAGCCCCAACGCGTTTGCCCACAGTCGGGTTGCGGTGAACACCAGGGTGTCGAGGTCATCGTCGGCGCCCAAACCGAAGCTGTGATAGGCCATTCGGGACACCATGCCGGACAGGGCGCGGGAGGCCTGCATCGGGTCGAGCTCCGGGTCGGCGAGGCCGGCGGCCTGGAGCTCGCCGATGCGTTTGGCGTTTCGTTCGACGAACACCTGACCACGTCGCCGACGCTTCTCCCGGAACTCCGGGCTGATGCCTGCCACCTGGTCGCGCACCATCATCAGCTTCGCGTTGCGCCGGTATGCGATGAAATACGCGCGATTGGCAGCTTCGATTGAGGCAATCGGATCCTCGGATGCCGGTTCGTCGTGCGGCATGCCCGGGTGCAGCACTTCTTCCTGAGCTTCGGCGAGGACCGCGTCGAGGATGTCCTCTTTGCTCTCGAAGTAGGTGTAGAACGATCCGGTCGCGCAGCGGGCCTCAGCGGTGATGTCGGTCAGGCGTGCCGCGTTGAAACCGTCCCGCTCGAAAACGGTACGGGCGGCGACGATCAGCGCTGCCCGCGTCCGCTCTCCGCGTGCGGTGAGCGGACGCGGCTTACCCGAGTCGTCGGCATCTTCCGGCATCACACCGCACCTCGTCGCCGCTCAGCGCGAGACAAGCGCCTGGTCGGAGACACCGGCCACGGTCTCCGGGGTGGCGGCGCCGTCACGGTAGGGCCGCAGCTCCCGGCGTGCGATGGCGCGCTTGTGCACTTCGTCGGGACCGTCGGCCAGCCGCAGCGTGCGGATGTGGGCGTAGGCCATGGCGAGCGGGAAATCGTCGGTGACGCCGCCGCCGCCGTGGACCTGGATCGCCCGGTCGATGATCTTCAGTGCGATGTTGGGTGCGGCCACCTTGATGGCGGCGATCTCGGTCGCGGCCGCCTTGTTGCCGACGGTGTCCATCATGTGAGCAGCCTTGAGGGTCAGCAGCCGAACCATCTCGATGTCGATGCGCGCCTCGGCGATCCAATCCTGGACGTTGGCGCGTTCGGCGATCGGTTTGCCGAAGGTGACACGCTGGGTGGCGCGAGCACACATCAGTTCCAGTGCGCGCTCGGCGATACCGATCGTCCGCATGCAGTGGTGGATGCGACCCGGCCCGAGACGCGCCTGGCTGATCGCGAATCCTTCACCCTCGCCCTTGAGGACGTCGGTGGCGGGCACGCGGACGTTCTCGAACACCAGCTCGCCGTGGCCTTCTCGGTCGACGTAGCCGAACACCGGCAGGTTGCGCACGATGGTGAGTCCGGGTGCGTCGGTGGGCACGACCATCATCGACTGCTGCCGGTGCGTCGGCGCACCCGGATCGGTTTTGCCCATCACGATGAGGACCTTGCAGTCGGGACGCATCACGTTGGACGCAAACCACTTTCGCCCGTTCAGCACATACTCGTCGCCGTCACGGACCATCGACAGCTCGACGTTGGTGGCATCGGAGCTGGCGACATCCGGCTCGGTCATGGCGAAGGCCGAGGCGATCTCGCCGTCGAGCAGCGGCTGCAGGTACTTCTGCTTGTGCTCGTCGGTGCCGAAGAGTGTGAAGACCTCGATGTTGCCGGTGTCAGGGGCGTTGCAGTTGAACAACTCGGAGGCGAATCCGACCCGACCCATGATCTCGGCGAGAGGAGCGTATTCGAGGTTGGTCAGGCCGGGGCCCCACTCGGGGTGCGGATGGAAGAGATTCCAGAGTCCGGCTTCCTTGGCCTTGGCTTTCAGTTCCAGCAAGATCGGCGGCGTCGCGTGGGGATTGTCGGACTCGAGCATCTGCTGGGCGTACACGGACTCGTTGGGATAGATGTGCGCGTCCATGAATTCGAGCAGCTGCGCTTGATACTTCGCGGCGCGGTCGGACGGAGTGAAGAGATCCATCGGTGTCTCCCTGTGGTTGGGTGCTGGCTGAGGTGTCTCGGTCTGGGTTCAGGAGGTGGCGGTGTCGATCAGGCCCTGCTGGTATCTGCGCATCCCCCGCAGCCACCGGTCGTAGTCGGCACCCTTCTGCCGATACATCTCCAGGACCTCCGGATGAGGCAGGATCAGGAATCGTTCGTCGCCGATCGCCTCGATCACGGTGTCGGCGGCCTCGGCGGGTGTCAATACCCGGCCCGCGGTCTCCACGGCCCGCTGCATGAGGAGGGCCTCGTCATCGTCGGGCGCCTCATCGGGCCGCAGTAGTTTGGTGTCGACGCCCATCGGGCACAGGCAGCTCACCCGCACGCCCCGGTCCCCATAGGTGACATTGAGCCACTCGGCGAAACCGACGGCGGCATGCTTGGTGACGGAATAGGTTGCCGACCCGAGCTGGGTCAGCAGGCCGGCCGCTGATGCGGTTGACACGAAATATCCGTGGCCTCGGTCGATCCATTCGGGCACCAGTCGCCGGGCGGCGCGAATGTGGCCCATCACATTGACGTCGACGACCTGAGACCACTCGTCATCGGTGGCGAAGAGTCCCGGAGCGCCGCCGATCCCCGCGTTGGCGAAGTAGAGGTCGACGGGGCCGAAGCGGGATTCCGCCAATTCTATGGCCGCATCGATGTGCTCGGTCGAGGCCGCGTCTCCGGCGATGGAGGCGACCGAACCGGGTGCCGATTCGTTGATTTCCTTCTCTGTCGACGCCACTGTCTCCGGGTTCAGATCGGTCAGCACCACTTGGGCGCCCCGGGCTACGAGGCCGGCGCCGATCGCGGCACCGATCCCGCCTCCGCCGCCGGTCACGATGGCCACTTTGCCGTCGAGTTCCATCTCGCATCCTCTGCCGTGTCGGGCTGCTGTCGACTCAACGTCGACGTCAGGGTGTGTCGATCAAGCTACTTGAAGGTGCCTTCAGGTTCAAGTATGCCGCCCCGAGTTTCTCGGCCGCCGGCGAAACGTCCCACGCGGTCACAGTGGGAACTGCGGTTTTCACAACACTGGTTGCAGTTATTTCGTGGCTTTCTCCGGGACTTACGCTCTGCGATCAGGCCATTTGGAGGTACGGCGAAATCGAATGACGAACAATGCGATTTCCGAACGCATTCGTGTGACGGCTTAGTAGAGTCGGCGAGACGGAGAATTCGCATCGGAGAACGCTTCGGCCCGATGTAACGAAATTCTCCTCGCCAACGAGAATCTGATCAAGCGATCGTCCAGAACCCGGCGATCACCATCGCACCAGATGAACCATGGATCAGCGAAAGCAATTATCTCCCTGTATTACTCGTGGCCGATTTCGGCCGTTGACAACGGAGAGGAGGTGACCAGCAATGGATCTGTTCGGCATTCTCGCCAGCTTCGTCCAGACCGCACTCGGATTCCTCACCAGCCTTTGGTGAACCTGACGGCAATTGGGACAGACCGCTCGGCTCTCACCGAGATCTCTGGACAGTTGCGCGAGAGTTGTCCATCCCTTCTCAACTCTCGTTGCAATTTGCTCATCATTCTTCGGAATCGAGCACGACCCATCGACCGCGCGATATTTTCCCGGACCCCGGAGCGTCGTGCGGGTCCGTGGGTCGGTAACCGACGAGAGAGGTGAGGCCGGGCGTCTGGCGTTGCGACGCCTTCCCGGACGTGACGTGTAACACAACCTTTGGAACGGACGAATCAACCGAGGGACGGTCCTTGTGACCGCCTCGTGAGGGTCGTCCGTTTAGAGCAACTTTGGCCGCGCCCAGTGTGATCTGGATTACACTTGGACGGGTGCCACTGCTCGTCGAAGGGAGGTGTCACCCATGTTCATCCTGGTCGCAAATCTCGTGCACGGAATTCTCAGTGCTGTTTGGGGATTCCTCTGGTAGGCCTCACCGCCAGGCCATCCACGCCCTCGGGCGTCCGGAGATGGCGGTCTCCGTGCTGACTCCAATGACGCAGTGACAGTCTGGATTTCGCTTATTCTTCTCGCGCGGACACCTTGCGGTTCGTTACGTTAACGAAAGATACCGCTGCTCAACAACATCCGTGCTGTCGGCGTGCGCCGGCCTTCCGGACGCGGAAGTGTTGCATTCACGTGGGTTCGGGACTCCTGGTGCCGACGGCCCCGGTCGGATTTCGACGAAGGTCGTGATCCGAACGGGCGGTCGCACCGCGATGCCACTACGAATGCGAGGCCCCGAAGTCGGGGCTCAGGAGACCGAGATGTCCGCACCACTCGAGACCGGCGGACCGCCGCCGGATGCTGTGATCGTGGCGGCGCTGCGCGCCGGCGACATGACCGCGCTCGGCGCCGCCTACGACCGCTACGGTTCCGCGCTGCACACCTTCGCCTACTCGATGGTCCGCAGTCGGGACCGGGCCGCCGACGTCACTCACGACAGCTTCATGATCGCGGCGGCACGGATCGACCAGCTCCGCGACCCGACGCGGCTGCGGCCGTGGCTGTACGCCATCGTGCGGTCCGAATGTCTGCGAGACCTGCGCGGCACGAAGCGAGAGACCGCGTTCGAGGAATGGCATGACCGCGCGACCGACGACGCACCCGACGATGACCTGCACCGACGCGAGGTGCAGGAATTGGTGCGTTCGGCCCTCGACGGACTCTCCCCGAAAGATCGCGAGGTCATCGAGCTGAGTCTGCGGCATGACCTCGACAACGGCGAGATCGCCGCGGTCCTCGGAGTCAAGGCTTCGCATGTCACCGCATTGACCTCACGCAGCCGCAAGGCGTTGGAGCGCAGTCTGGGCACGCTGCTCGTCGCACGGGCCGGCGGTGAAGGGTGCGACGAACTGACCGCCCTCCTCGCACCCTGGGACGGCGTGTTCACACCGCTGTGGCGCAAACGGATCGCCAAACACGTCGACGGCTGCCCGACCTGCACCGGCGAACGGCGCAAGCGGTTCACCCCGGCAGCGATCCTGGTGGCGCTCCCGATGATGGCAGTGCCCGTCGCGCTGCGTGATCGGGTGATCAGCGACGCCCACCCCGTGCTGACCGCGTACACACAGAACGCCGGCGAGGCGCACGCCGCCGAGTTCGTGCCGGAACCGGTGACCATGAGTGGCCAGACCGCGGGCGCGACGGCGGGGCCGCCGACGTCGACGATGATCGACGGCCAGCCCGCGTGGGATTACCCACCGGCCGAGCGTGCCGGTCCCCGGTGGTGGATGTGGGTGACCGCGGCAGTGATGGCGATGCTGGTCGCGGGTGGGTTGTTGGCCGCGCTCGTCGTACGGGGCAGCGACGATCCGGACCCGACTCCTGTCGTCGACGATTCGCAGACTGTTGAACCCGCACCGCAGACGACCGCCGGGATCCGGTCGGTGGCACCGCCACCGTTGGAGCGCGAGGTACCGACGACCAGTGTCTTCGAGCGGTCGCCGGTGACGCCTGCGGTGCCGCCGGAGCTGTCGGCGCCGGTCGAACCCTCACCGCCAGTGCCCTCGGCCTCGGCACAGCCCTCGGGCGCCGTGCGCCCCCCGGCAGCTCCGGTGTCCCCCGCGCCCGACGATTCGGTTCCGCCCGCACCCGTTCCGGGTGTCCCGGATCCGGCTGCGCCCGTTGTTCCGCCGGCGCCCGATCCCGGTATGAGCAACTGTCCGCCCGCGGCGTGCGGGCCGTCGACGGATCCCGCAGGTCCGCAGATCGACTGACGCTCCGCGGGCGCAGTGACCTGCGCTTTCGTAGATCCCGAAGTTCTTTTCGTGGAAAGTGTTGCACCTGTGGGTGCGGCGGACTCCTACCCCTGAAGGCCGAAACGGTCGGCCTCGCAGCCTTCAGGAGTCAGCCATGAACACCACCTTCCACACCACCACCCGCCGCCTGATCCTGGGGTCGGCCGTCGCCGCCGCACTGATCGGACCGGGCGCGGGGATCGCCTTCGCAGAGTCGCCGGCTCAGCAGTTCGAGCCGGGCCTCGGCGTCGTTCAAGAAGAGGTCGACCCGATCGGCCCCGTCGCTCCGAGCGACGCCGACGATCAGGTTGATCCCCAGGACGATGACGCCGACACACCCCCCGGCAACGACACCACGACCGATGACAACAGTGACGACAGCACCGGCGACGAGAACCCCACGGACGACGACAACGGCGGTGCGGGTGGCGGCGACGAATGCGTCGAGAACAGTGAGGACCCGAACTGCGAGCCGATAGCCACCCCGTGCGACGAGAACGCCGGGGATCCGGAGTGCCCGAAGCCTCCCGTGACTCTCACCGTCGTGCCGGAAACGCCGGCGCCGACCCCGCACGTCACATCCGACCGCCCCACCTTCGACACCGGTGACGAGCGCTCTGTGGGCGGCGCCGGAGTTGCCGGCGGCCTCATCGGACTGATCATCGGCAGCGGCGCAGCCGTGGCGGTCTTCCGCCGGCCCATTCGCTGATCGTCGGACGCCACAGGGAGAAGTCATGCAGACACGTCGATTCGCCGCACTGTTCGTCATTCTGATCACGATCGCCGCCGGCCTGCTGATGCTCACCGCATGCGGCCCAAGCGAAGGGACGGTGAAACCAGCCCAGATCCTTTCCGGCAGCACCGAGACGTCGGCGGCAAGGACCGCGCCGATCGGCGATCCGATCCACCTCACGGTGCCGTCGGTGCAGGTCGACGCCGCGGTCAAACCGATCGTCGCGACCGACGAGATCGATCCACCCACCGAGGGCGACGCGTGGTGGTGGTCCGAGCGCGGCAAGCCCGGCTCGGCGGACACCGTCTACATCGCCGGGCATGCGATTCACACCGGCGACGGGGTGTTCACCCCGCTCCAGCGGGTGCAGCCGGGCGCAGAGATCCGGCTCGCGACCACCACCGGCACCCGGACCTATCGGGTGGACGCCACCGCGACGTACGACAAGTGGCATCTCGACCGCTACGACGAGGTGTGGAAGCCGGTGCCCGGGAGGCTGATCCTGGTCACGTGTTTCCTCGATCACGGTCGGGCGACCGAGGAGAACTACCTCGTCTACGCGTCGCTGGTGCGGTGATCCGCGGCAGGACACCTGCTCGACAGAACGGCGAGGGCCGGGACATCGCCGCGATGGCCCGGTCCGTCGCCGTGTCGGGGGTGTTCACTGACCGGATGGACACCCACCCTCGCTCCTCACGGAGAGGGATCTCCTACGTCAGCGACGCGATGGCCCGGTCCGCGGCAGTCGGGGCGAGGTAGTCCATCGCGGGCAGCAGAGCTCGCAGGACCGCCGGTGCGACAGCACTCGGCCGGTGGGTGATGGCTCGCAGGATCCAGCGAGCCGCCTCGTCCGCACTCAGCGCGTGCACGTCGTCGTATTCGACTGTGGGCGCGATCATCTCGGTGCGAACGAGCGGGAAGTGGACGTTCGTCGCGCAGACCTCGGGATGGGGCCGCTCGGCGTTCAGGCTGCGCCCGAAGATCGCGAGGGCACTCTTGGACCCGGCGTAGGCGGAGAACCTCGGGAATGTGTTGGCCAACAGTGCCCACGTGCAGACGTTGACGATCTGGCCACGGCCCCGCTCGACCATCCCGGGCAGCAGCCCGAGGCTGAGCTGTACGGAGGCAAAGTAGTTGAGCTGCATCGTGCGCTGGTAGTCGTGCAGACGCTCGGTCGAGTCGATGATCGATCGTCGGATGGAATGCCCGGCGTTGTTGACCAGGACGTCGACCGAGTGGTCGGCGAGGTCGGTCACCAGGTCGGCGATCGCGTCCTGGTTCATCAGGTCACAGACGCGGTATTCGCAGCCGGTTTCGTTTGACAGTGAACGCAGTTCGCTCTCCCGGCGCGCCACGGCGATCACCTGTGCACCGCGTCGACTCAGTTGTGTCGCCGCCGTCCGGCCGATCCCGGCGGACGCCCCCGTGACCACCACCGTCAGCCCGGCGACGTCGCGGCCGCGTCCGGACACCGCATCCTCGACCGCGCGTGGCAAGAGCGTGCGACGCTGGACCAGGTCCATGGCGGTGGCGGCGAGCGAGTTCGACATCGAAGTCCTTTGCGGTGTGCGGTTCTCGGGCCGATGAACATCCGGTGAAGGTCGTCACTCCGGGTCGCGCCGACGGGGCCGCGGCCTTAGGGTCGATCTTGTCGCCGTGTTCATGCGGTGGCGTCACAAACAAATCACGAGATGTCGGGGGACACAATGGGATCGATTGAAACCATCATCGGGTTGTACCAGATCTATCAGATCCTGCACGCGCTCGGGCTGGTCTGAGGCCACCAGTCTCACACACCCGTTCACGCCGGTGGTCGGCCGTCGGGTTTCGCTGTGTGCTGCTGTGCGCAGCCTCTCGCGGACCTGTGCGCCGGCACCGGCGGGCCATCCGTTGCCACAACCAGAGGCCATCACCTCGCGCCGACGAGGAACTCCACCACGATGTCGGCGAACGTCTCGGGGTCGGTCTGATCGGCGATGTGTTGCTGGCCTTCCAGGGTCACCACTCGGCAGGCGGGCAGGGCGGCGGCGACCATGTTGACGGCGTGCTGCAGGAACTTCGGGCTGTCGCCACCGCGTATCAACAATGTCGGCACCTGGACCGCGGCGGCCTCCCCTGGCCGCAGTACCAGACTGACGCTCTCCTCACGGGGTAGTGTCGGCGCCGTGGCGACCCGCGCCGGCCAGCTGGGTTGCGCTCGTAGCGCGGCGATCTCGACGTCAGGCATGTGAAGCACTTCGTGCAACATCAGATCCACGGCGTCCTCGTAGCGTCCGTCGTCAACGGCGTGCTGCATTCTCGCCACCAGCTTCGCCGGCTGAGGTTCCTCGATGATCGCCGGCTCATAGAGCACCAGGCGCCGCATCTTCGTGGTGCGCGACGCCGCTCGCAGGGCCAGATAGCCGCCCAACGAATGACCCAGCACATCGATCGGCCCGCCCGATCCGGCGGCAAGGGCCTCCACCACCGCGACAACGTCGTCGACCTCACGATCCGGAGACCACACCGGACCGTCCGTGCTGCCGCCGCGGCCCCGCCGATCCATCGCGTAGACGCTGCGGTGCGGGGTGAGGTACTTCGTGATCCGCCACCGTCGGTGATCCGACATGGATCCGTGCACCAACAGCAAGGGCGGCCCCGAGCCGGTTCGCCAGACGGCGATCCTCGTGCCGTCTGGCGTTTCGATGTGGCGTGGAACGGGACCGGATTCCTTGCTCATCGCGACCTCCATGGACGTTGGTCAATCGTCCCACCAGGGTGGACGGGTGTCGAGATCAACGTCATCGCCTCCCCCCGGGTGTCACGTGCCCTCATGCCTCGTCGAGGCGTCTGTCGAGCAGGTCGGACAAATAGTGAAAACCTGCCAATACGTACCTGTCGAATAAAAAAGCAGACCCCGAAATCGGGGCCTGCTTTTTCTATTTCCTCGAGATTCAGAACGGGAGGAGGTTGTCGAGTGATCCGAACCCGCTGTTCGACGCCGACTTCATGAAGTTGGTGGTACACCCGTTGAACGTCACATTGTCGACGTGCACGAGGTCACCGCTGCCGCCCGGCTGACTGGAGACGCCGTAGTCGTCGACGACGGTGTTCCCGCCGGCCGCTGCCGCGAGCTCCTGCAGAGTCCCCTTCTTGCCGCGCGGGAGATTGCTGCCCAGATCACGCGTCGCCCACCACTGATCCGAGTTGGTGGCGTCGTTCTTGGCGGCATTCTCGTGGTTCGCACTCCATACGAACGTCACGAATCCGTCGCTGCTACCGGTGTTGGCGCCGGTGGCCCGGATCTGCCAGTTGGCGTTGCCGCCCTTGCTTTCAAAGGTGAGCGGGGTGCCGACGACCTGGGCCAACTTGACCTTGTTCGCCGAGTGATACGACGCCTTCCGCGGCGTCTGCGCATCGGTCTTGAGCTCCAGCGAGCCGTCCTTGTCGACGACCGTCGTCGCAGAGTATGTGCCGGCCTGGCCCTGTTCGTCGGAGAAGGTGTTCCCCCACCCGTTGGTCTGGTTCTCCGCCGACACGCTCGCGCACGACCCCTGCCCCAGACTGCCGGTGTCCGGCGCGGCCGCGGCAATGGCCGGGGAGATCATGGCTGCGGCCCCCACCGCTGCGGCCACGGTTGCGGTTCCGACGAGACGACGCATACTCGATTCCACCTTTCCAAATACTATTTCCTTTTCATTTCCGTCGCCAGCGTAACAATTGCTTAATCACCGCGACTCCACCATTTGGACGATCTTTTCGGCGAGATCGACCGAATTTCTGGAAATCACGCACGTCAGGCTCGAATAATGGGAATCCTGCCTGCGCAACGAAAAAAGGCCAGATCGCTGAGTGCAACCTGACCCTTGACATCGGTCTGAGCTGAAAGCTCGTGGTGGGCGAAGGGGGACTTGAACCCCCACGTCCCGAAGGACACTGGCACCTGAAGCCAGCGCGTCTGCCATTCCGCCACTCGCCCGTGGCTGTCTGCGTGAGACTGGAAGACGATAGCAAGGGTGGACGCCCGGAAGCAAAACGCCGTTCACGCGGGTCCGGTCGGGTCACGCGGGTCCGGTCGGGTCACGCGGGTCGTCGACAACTCGCGCTGCCCGAGACGTCCCGCGCCACGGAGGAGACCCGCGTCGTCGACATCACGACATGTTCACCGAACAGATCCACTGATTCGTGATCGGAAATACATGTGAAAGCGCTGGTCAGGGGCAACATCGCGAGTACAGTGAGACTCGCAACGTCGGTGAGGCTGATGTTGCTTACGTTGCTGCATTGACGCGAACCCCGGCTTAATGGTCAAAATCGGTATCATCTATCAAGGCCATACGCACGGCGACACGCCACGCCCGTGTGCACCAAGCCGCGAAGGGAGGGTCGCCGGTGGGCATTCTGCAACGAATTGAACGAAAGCTCGAGGGAGCTGTCGATGATGGGTTCGCGCGTGTCTTCGGTGGCCAGGTCGCCCCGCAGGAGATCGAGAACGGGCTGCAGCGCGAGGCACAGGAGGGTCTGCGAGACCTCGGTGACGGAGCGATCCTCGCTCCGAACAGCTATTCGTTGCTGTTCAGCTCCACCGACTACAAGCACCTTGCGGCCGAATACGAGTTGAACCGGAAGACGTTCTCCAAGCACCTCGAGAACTTCATCTCCGACAACGGGTGGCAAACATATGGGCGCGTCGTCGTAGAGTTCGACGAGGCGCCGTCGCTACATACCGGGATTTTCCGCGCCCGCGGAACGGTTGATCCGGACATCACGCCGCGGCCCACCTCGCCCGGCCAGCACCGACCAGATGCAGAGCAGCACCCAGAAAGTGCACACCGACAAGGACAAGTAGGAGCCCCGAAGATGACCAACAACCCCGGATACGACCAGCGCAGGGGCACCGACCCGGCGTACGACCAGGGTGGCCAGCAGGGTGGCTACGACTATCAGCAAGGCTACGAGCAGGCCTACGGCCAGCAGGGCGGCCGCCCAGGCTACGACCCGAGCTACGCGGCACAGGGCTACGGCCAGCAGGGTGGCTACGACTACCAGCAGGGCGGCTACGACCAGGCCTACGGCCAGCAGGGCTACGACCCGGCGTACGCGCAGCAGGGCTACGCACAGCCCGGATACGACCAGGCCTACCAGCAGGGCGGCTACGACCAGGGCTACGCCGACCAGGGCTACGGCCAGGGCGGGTACGACTACCAGCAGGGCGGCTACGACCAGGGTTACGCCGGCCAGCCGACCTACGGCTACCAGCAGGGCTACGACCAGGGCTACGGACGTCCGGCTGGCTATGCCCCCGCCGCCATCACCCTGCTGCTCGAGGACGGCAGCAACCGCACCTTCCAGCTGCGTGAGGGCTCCAACATCATCGGCCGCGGCCAGGACGCGCAGTTCCGTCTGCCGGACACCGGCGTGTCGCGTCGGCACGTGGAGATCCGCTGGGACGGGTCCGTCGCGATGCTGACCGACCTGAACTCGACCAACGGCACCACGGTCAACGACCTGCAGGTCAGCAGCTGGGAACTGGCCGACGGCGACCGTATCCGTGTCGGCCACTCCGACATCACCGTTCGGTTCCAGTAGTCACCGGTCATTCACCCGGTCTCCACCTGGAGGCCGGGCGTTGATACTGAACTGTCACATCTCAATGCCGGCGAAACCGTGCTCTGCCCATAAGATGCAGTCGGGTCCGTTTCTACGACCGGCGCCCGGGGTGGAACGAGCGGGCCAGAGGTGATGGCGCTGGAGGTGAACACTTAATGCAGGGCTTGGTGCTGCAGCTGACCCGTTTCGGGTTCCTGCTGCTGCTCTGGCTGTTCGTGTATGCGGTCATTCGCACCCTGCGCGCCGACATCGCCACCGCCGGCGGCAGTCGTCTGGCGCGCTACACACGCAGCGACAAGCGCGAACGCTCGGGCGCACGCACGTCCGCCCGAGGGTCGGCCCGCTACCTGGTGGTCACCCAAGGCGCGCTCGCGAACACGCGCATAACGCTGGGCGCCCAGCCGGTGCTGCTGGGCCGGGCCGACGACTCGACGCTGGTCCTCACCGACGACTACGCCTCCGAACGGCACGCACGGCTCTCGCGCCGCGGCGACGACTGGTACGTCGAGGACCTCGGGTCCACCAACGGCACCTATCTCGATCGGTCCAAGGTGACGACGGCGGTGAAGGTCCCGATCAGCACGCCGATCCGTATCGGCAAGACCGTGATCGAGCTGCGCCCGTGACCCTGGTACTGCGCTATATCGCGCGAAGCGACCGAGGTCTCGTGCGGTCGAACAACGAGGATTCCGTGTATGCCGGTGCCCGGCTGCTCGCGCTCGCCGACGGAATGGGCGGACACGCGGCCGGTGAGGTCGCCAGCCAACTGGTGATCCAGGCGCTGCGGACCCTCGACGACGACGAACCCGGCGGCGACTTGTTGGCCCAACTGGACCGCGCCACCCATAACGGCAACTCGGCGATCGCCGACCAGGTCCATCACTCGCCCGAGCTCGACGGCATGGGCACCACACTGACCGCCATCCTCTTCGCCGGCAACCGGATCGGGTTGTGTCACATCGGCGATTCCCGCGGCTACCTGTACCGCGACGGTCAGCTGACACAGATCACCCGCGACGACACCTTCGTGCAGACCCTCGTCGACGAGGGACGCATCACCGCCGAACAGGCGCATACCCATCCGCAGCGTTCGCTGATCATGCGGGCGCTGACCGGTCAGGAGGTCGAGCCGACCCTCACCATCCGGGAGGCCCGCGCCGGCGACCGCTACATGCTGTGCAGCGACGGCCTGTCCGACGTGGTCAGCGAAGAGACCCTGGCCGACACCCTCGGCTCGATCCCGGACCACAAGGAGTGCGCGGATCGGCTCATCGAACTCGCGCTCCGTGGCGGCGGCCCCGACAACGTGACCGTCATCGTCGCCGATGTGGTCGACGACGAGTACGGCGATTCGCGACCCATCGTCGGCGGCGCCGCCGGTCACGACGACGAGGGATACACCCCCGACCCCGCGACCGCTGCCGGTCGTGCAGCGGCCCTGCGCCCACCGCCCTCGCAGCCGCAGCGGCCCGCCATCATCAACGACGACCACGACGAGCCACCGCGCCGACCATGGCGACGCTGGGTGTTCGCCGGAGTCACCGTCGCCATCATCGCCATCCTCATCGCCGGGTTCTTCGTGACCCGGGCGATGGTGCGCAACAGCTACTTCGTCGGTGAGGTCGACGGCGACGTGGTGGTCTACCAGGGCTCCCCCGACAAGGTGCTGTTCATCGACCTCAGCTCGGCCAATGAGAGCGTGTGCGTCACCGGGCTCGACCAGGAACGTCCGCAGGTCGCGTTCGTCGAGTACAACACCTCCGACACCTGCACCCCGCTGCAGACCTCTGATCTGGCCGAACTCGACCGCAACGCCGTCGTCAACAACTCGATCCGGAACATGCCCCTCGCCGACGCCCAGGACCGGGTCGAGCAGCTCAATTTCCTTCCGCTGTGCCCGAATCCGGTGCCGCCACCGGCGCCGGCCCCCACACCCGCGCCGGCCCCTGCACCGGCGCCCACCCCGACATCCGCGCGTCCCGCGCCGGCCAGTGCGCCGCCGGCGAGCTCGGCGACCAGCTCGACCACGACGTCACCTCAGGCACCGCCGCAGTACGACAGCGACGGCAACAAGATCTGTCGGGGCCACTAGATGACTCAATCGTCCGCACCCGTCCACGCCCCGCCGCGCCAGCCACCCGAGCAGACCGGGCGCACCGCCGAAATGGTGCTGCTCGCGTTCGCGATCGGCCTGGTGACGGTTGCGCTGATCATCGTGCAGGCCGCACAGGAGCAGAACCTGACCTGGGCCCTGCTGAAGTACGTGCTGGCCTACATCGCGCTGTTCGGCGCCGCCCATTTCGTGGTCCGTCGCTACGCCCCACACGCCGATCCCCTGCTGTTGCCGATCGTCGCGGTCCTCAACGGGCTCGGGCTGGTGCTGATCCATCGCCTCGACCTCGGCACGGGCCCCACCGGCGAGTCCATCAACGACAGCGACGTCACCCACAACGCCGATCAGCAGTTGCTGTGGGCGGTGCTGGGCATCATCGTGTTCTCCGCGATCCTGATCCTGGTCCGCGATCACCGCACCCTGTCGCGGTACGCGTACACGATGGGCCTCGGCGGCCTTCTGCTGCTGATCATCCCGGCGATCCTGCCGTCGTCGATGTCGGAGATCAACGGATCGAAGAACTGGATCATCACGCCATTCTTCTCGATCCAGCCCAGCGAGTTCGCCAAGATCCTCATCATCATCTTCACCGCGGCATTCCTGGTGTCCAAGCGTGATCTGTTCACCACCGCGGGCAAGCACTTCCTGGGGATGGATTTCCCCCGCGCCCGCGACCTGGGTCCGCTGCTGGCGGCGTGGTTCGTCTCGATCGCAGTGCTCGCCTACTCCTCCGACCTGGGCAGCTCGCTGTTGATCTTCTCGACGATGCTCACGATGGTCTACGTCGCCACCGGTCGGTCGAGCTGGCTGGTGCTCGGCATAACCCTGTTCATCATCGGCGCGTTCGTCGCCTACCAGCTGTTCGCCCACCTGCAGGTGCGGGTCGAGATCTGGCGGGATCCGTTCAGCGACTTCGACGGCGCCGGGTATCAGATCGGGCAGAGCCTGTTCGGCCTGGCGACGGGTGGTCTGTTCGGCACCGGTCTGGGATCGGGTCGACCCAACATCGTCCCGTTCGCCAACACCGACTTCATCATCGCGACGATCGGTGAGGAGTTGGGGCTCGTCGGTCTCGGGGCGATCCTGATGCTGTATCTGATCTTCGTGATGCGCGGCCTGCGCACCGGCGTCGCCGTGCGCGACAGTTTCGGCAAGCTGCTGGCGACCGGACTGTCGTTCACCATCGCGGTCCAGGTGTTCGTGGTGGTCGGCGGCGTCACCAAACTGATCCCGCTGACCGGCCTGACCACACCGTTCCTGTCCTACGGCGGATCCTCGCTGCTCGCGAACTACATCCTGGTGGCGCTGCTGATCCGGATCTCGAACGCCGCACGCGAACCCGACCCGACCCGGCGGCAACCACCGAAGAGCATCGACTCGCTGCCCACCCAGGCGGTGCGCCGATGAACAAGCAGATCCAGCGGGTGTCGGTCGCGGTGATCGTGATGGTCATCGCGCTGCTCGCCAATGCCACCTACGTGCAGGTGTTCAAGGCCAACGCGTTGCGGTCCGATCCGCGCAACAACCGGGTGCTGCTCGACGAGTACGCGCGCCAACGGGGTTCGATCACCGCCGACCGCGGTTCGGTGATCGCGGTGTCGGTGCCCACCGACAGTCGGCTGAAGTTCCTGCGCACCTATCCCCCGAACGGTGCTCAGGCATTCGCACCGGTCACCGGGTACTACTCGTTCCAGTACGGCAGCGCCGGACTCGAGCTGTACGAGAACTCGATCCTGAACGGCAACGACGACCGCCTGTTCGGTCAGCGGTTCATGGACATGTTCTCCGGCCGCGATCCGCGCGGCGGCAACGTGGTCAGCACCATCGTGCCGCGCGTGCAGCGCGCCGCCTATGACGGTCTGCGCAACGGATGCCAGGGCGGGTGCCGAGGCGCGGTGGTCGCGTTGCAGCCGAACACCGGCAAGATCCTCGCGATGGCGTCGACGCCGAGCTACGACCCGAACAAGTTGGCCAGTCACGATCAGGATGTGCGCGAACGCAGTTGGGCCGCCTGGAATCAGCCGGGCGACATCAACATGCCGATGCTCAACCGTGCGATCAACCAGCTCTACCCACCCGGATCGACGTTCAAGGTGATCACCACCGCGTCGGCGCTGCGGGACGGGCTGACCCCCGACGTCCGGCTGACCGCCGCGCCATCGATCGTCCTGCCCGACACCACTACGTCGCTCAGCAACTACGGCGGCGAGACATGCCCGGGATCGTCCGGCGGCACCGTGTCGCTCCTGCAGGCGTTCAAGTACTCCTGCAACACGGCATTCGTCGATCTGACGACCTCGAAGATGAAGGACCCGATCACCGTGTTCAGTGAGACCGCGCAGCGCTTCGGCCTCGACGAGAAGCAACCCGACACCCCGCTGCCGGTGACGCAATCGACGATCGGTGAGATCCCCGATCTCGCCGCGCTCGGCCAGGCCTCCATCGGGCAGCGGGACGTGCGGGTGACGCCGATGCAGATGGCGATGGTCGCCGCCACCGTCGCCAACGGCGGCGTCCGGATGCAGCCCTACCTGGTGGACAAGTTGCAGGCCGCGGACCTGCGTACCCTGCAGACGACCCAACCGACCACCATCAACGAACCGATCAGCTCGGATCAGGCCGCCACCCTGACATCGCTGATGATGGAGTCCGAGCGAAGCACGCAGGGTGCGGGCGGGGCGTTGTCGATCGCGTCGAAGACCGGTACCGCCGAGCACTCGGCGACCTCCGACGTCGAATCAGAGACCCCGTACTCCTGGTACATCGCGTTCGGACCGTCGTCGAACGCGCAGATCGCGGTCGCCGTGGTGGTGGAGAACGGCGACCCGGGACCGGCCTCGACGGGCGGCGCGGTCTCGGCGCCGATCGGACGGGCCGTGATCAACGCGCTGGTGGGAGGTGCAAGCTGATGACATTGCAGAGCGGCACCACGATCGCCGATCGCTACCGACTGATGCGTCTCATCGCCACCGGTGGCATGGGCCAGGTGTGGGAAGGCCTCGACACCCGTCTCAATCGACGGGTGGCGGTCAAAGTTCTCAAGGCCGAATACACCCACGACCCCGAGTTCACCGCCCGGTTCCGCGCCGAGGCGCAGACGACCGCCAAGCTCAACGACCCCGGCATCGCCAACGTCTTCGACTACGGCGAGACGCCGGACCGCGGTGGCGGTGAGCCATTGGCCTATCTGGTGATGGAGCTCGTCGACGGCGAGCCCCTGAACTCGGTCATCTCACGCATGGGTCGGCTGTCCTTGACCAACACGCTCGACATGCTCGAACAGACCGGGCGGGCCCTGCAGGCCGCGCACACCAAGGGGTTGGTGCACCGCGACGTGAAGCCGGGCAACATCCTGATCACGCCGACCGGCCAGGTGAAGATCACCGACTTCGGCATCGCCAAGGCCGTCGACTCGGCGCCGGTCACCCAGACCGGCATGGTGATGGGCACCGCCCAGTACATCTCGCCCGAGCAGGCCACCGGGGACGAGGCGACCGCCGCGTCCGACGTCTATTCGCTCGGCGTGGTCGGCTACGAATCACTGACCGGTCGTCGGCCGTTCCTCGGCGACGGTGCGATCACGGTCGCGATGAAGCACATCCGGGAGACACCTCCGCCGTTGCCGACCAGCGTGCCGGCCAACGTGCGCGAGCTCATCGACATCACGCTCGCGAAGGACCCGAAACAGCGCTACACCAACGGCGGCGAGTTCGCCGACGCCGTCGCCGCGGTACGAGCGGGCCACCGCCCGCCACGCCCCGGGCTGATCGCGGGTGCCGCAGCTGCGGGTGCGGCCGGTGCGGCGGCCGCGGCGATGCGCCCGACGGCGACGCGCGCCATGACCGGGCCGGCTCCCGGGACGCAGCCGTCGACCGCGCGCACGACGAGCAGGCCCCCGAGTCGCCCGGTGCCGCCGGCCGACGACAACAGCTGGACCACCGGTCAGAAGGTACTCGCCGGCGTGGCCGGCGCATTGCTGCTCGCCGCGCTCATCCTGATCGGCTACTGGCTGCTGAACCTGAACTCGTCTTCGCCGGGGGTGCCCGCGACGTCGTCGACGACAACGATCACCGAGACGACCACCGCCGAGCCCGAGGTCACCACCGAGGAGCAGGCCCCGGAGCCGACGAAGACGAAGAAGAAGGACACCACGACCACCACCACCACGACCGAAGAGCCGACCACGACCACGGAGGAACCCACCACCGAGACGCCCGACACCACCGATCCGGGTGCCCCGACCGCCGACAATCCCGTCTTCCCGACGTTCACCATTCCCGGGCTGACGGGCGGATGAGTTGGCCGATAATGGATGGGGTGTCGGTACGGATGGCGGCCAGGGCAGGCACACCGGCCGGTCGTCGAGACGACCGGATCAGCGAAAGATGGTGAGGCCAAGGTGATGTCGACGCCGCACCACTTGTCCGACCGTTACGAGCTCGGAGAGACGCTCGGATTCGGCGGGATGTCGGAGGTGCATTTCGCACGCGATCTCCGGCTGCATCGCGACGTCGCGATCAAGGTGCTGCGCGCCGACCTCGCCCGCGACCCCACGTTCTATCTGCGCTTCCGTCGCGAGGCACAGAATGCGGCCAAGCTGAATCACCCGACGATCGTGCAGGTCTTCGACACCGGAGAGTCCGAGACCGACGACGGTCCGTTGCCGTTCATCGTGATGGAGTACGTCGACGGCGACACTCTGCGTGACGTGCTGCGCGCAAACGGCCCCGTGTCACCTCGGCAGGCCATGACCTGGATGGCCGACGTCGCTGCGGCGATGGACTTCTCGCACCGCAACGGCATCGTGCATCGCGACATGAAACCGGCGAACGTCATGATCGACAAGTCCGGCGCCGTGAAGGTGATGGATTTCGGGATCGCGCGTGCCATGAGCGACACGACGTCGACGATGACGCAGACGTCGGCGGTCATGGGCACAGCTCAATACCTCTCGCCGGAGCAGGCGCGCGGCATCAAAGTCGATCCACGTAGCGACATCTACTCGATGGGCTGCGTGCTGTTCGAGCTGATGACCGGCGAACCGCCGTTCACCGGTGACTCCCCGGTCGCCGTGGCCCACCAGCACGTCCACGAGGACCCGGCGTGGCCGTCGTCGATCCGCCCGGAGATCCCACGCGAGCTGGATTCGGTGGTGCTCAAGGCGATGAGCAAGAACCCGGCCAATCGCTACCAGTCGGCGAACGATCTGCGTTCGGACCTGATCAAGGTGCTCGCCGGCGGAAAGCCGTCGGCTCCGATGCTGTTGTCGGATGAGGATCGGACCGAGTTCATCGACGCGGCGCCCCGCCGGTCGCTGCTCACCGATTCCGGTCCGCGGCGCCCGGTCACCTCACATCGCCGCGACGACGATGGTGATGACGCGCGGCCGCGCCGACGTCGGTACCGCGGTCTGCTGCTGGGCGCGATCGCGGCGATCGTCGTCGTGGTGGCCGGACTATTCCTCTGGTCGCCGTGGAGTTCGGACTCGGCGCAGCAGGTACCGGTGCCGACAGTGGTGGGACTGCCGTCCACGCAGGCTCACGACAGTTTGGAGAAGGCCGGCTTCAAGGTGAAGGAACTCGAGGAACCCAGCCTGGACGTTCCCGCCGGTTCGGCAACCCGGTCCGCACCCGCGGAGAATGTGCTGGCGACAGAGGGTGCGGAGATCACCCTCTACATCTCCAGCGGGCCGCAACGCCACCAGATGCCGGATCTGCGGGGCAAGACACCCGACGAGGCCACCGAGGAGTTGCGGGTTCTCGGCTTCTCCAATGTGAAGACCGACCGGGTCGACTCGAGCGGGGAGCTCAAGGACAAGGTGGTCAACACGACCCCGCCGACCGGCGCAGAAGCACCGGTCAACGGCGCGGTGGTGGTGCATGTCGGCAACGGGCCCAAGGAGATCACCGTCCCCGACGTCACCGGACAGTCCGAGGACGCCGCGCGTACGGTGCTCGAGCAGGTGGGTCTGAAGGTGGTCAGTGTCGCCGGCGATTCCGAACTCCCGGCCGGTCAGGTCGTGAGCAGCTCGCCCGCCGCCGGAGCCACGGTGGAGCAGGGCGCGACGGTGCAGATCGTGGTGTCGCGAGGCAACATGTTCGTGATGCCGAATCTGCGGGGCCGCACACCGGCACAGGCCCGGGCGGCGCTGACGGCCGCGGGGTGGGAGGACAGCACCCTGACGCGCTCCAACCGCAACGTCCCGATCACCAGTTCCGACAACGGCAAGGTGATCGATCAGGATCCGGCGGCCGGGACCAGGGTCCGCAAGGACGGCTCGGTGTCGATCGTGATCGGCCAGGCCAGCCTGCTGCCCGGCTGACGCGGCCCGACCAAGCCCCTGATCCGCCGCGGCACCGGATCAACAACCCGACCCCGGTCACCGGCCCGCGGGCAACCAGCAACCAACCCCAACCCCGGTCCCAGGTCCCTGGTCCGCAGGGCAACCAGCAACCAACCCAACCCCGGTCCCTGAGGAACGAGGCGCCAGCCGAGTGTCACGAAGGGCCCTTCGTGACGCGTCCTCGCAAGCTCGGAGGCTCCTCAGGGACCGGACGTTGGCGACGCATCCTCGCAAGCTCGGAGGCTCCTCACGGACCGTGTTGGGGACGCGTCCTCGCAGGCCCCTCCGCTCAGGAAGCAAGTGCTGGGTTTCCCTCGAATCAGGATCAGCCCCTGATCCGCAGCGTTAGCGGATCAGCAACCCAACCCCGGTCCCTGAGGAACGAGGCGCCAGCCGAGTGTCACGAAGGGCCGACGATCAGCTCAGCCGATCGCCGCGGCCATCTCGGTCTCGAGAACCTCCACCCGGGACTCGGGGATATCGATGCCGCACACGGCCAACCAGTTGGCGAGCATGCGATGGCCACCCTGGGTCAGGACGCTCTCCGGATGGAACTGCACGCCGTGAATCGGCAGCTCGCGGTGGGCCATCGCCATCACGATGCCCGACTCGGTGCGGCCGGTCACCATGAGTTCGTCGGGGATGGTCTCGGGAAGCACCGTCAGTGAGTGATAGCGGGTGGCGGTGAACGGGTTGGGCAGTCCGGCGAGCACTCCGACACCGTCGTGGATGACCTGCGACGTCTTGCCGTGTAGCAACTCGGGGGCCCGATCGACGGTACCGCCGAACGCCGCACCGATCGCTTGATGGCCCAGGCATACGCCGAGCAGCGGCAGACCGGTGTCCCGCGCGACTCCGACCATGGGGATGGTGGCTCCGGCGCGCTGGGGGGTTCCGGGACCCGGGCTCAGCAGCACACCGTCGAAGCCCTCGGCGGCGGCGGTCGGGTCGGCCAGTTGCGGATCGTCGTTGCGCCACACGACGGCCTCGACTCCGAGCTGGCCGAGGTACTGGACCAGGTTGTAGACGAAGCTGTCGTAGTTGTCGATGACGAGGATGCGGCCGGACCCGGATTCCTCGTGCGCAGACGGCTGGATCACCCAGTCAGGCTACCTTGGCCGCAGGTGGCCGGGTCGAGCGGTTTTCGTTCGGCGCCCGAGCAGAGGATGCGACATTGCCGGGACGGCGACCTGGTGAGATACCGTGGACAGATAGTACTTGCGAGCGACGGACCGTCGTGTACACGAGTGTGGACCGGTACCGTCGCGCCTGACCGACAGCCCGAGGCTGTTCAGCACTACAGAGGAAGTCATGCCGAAGTCAAAAGTCCGGAAGAAGACCGACTACACCATCAATCCGGCGAGCCGGACGCCGGTGAAGGTGAAGGCCGGGCCCTCGAGCAACATCTACGTCTGGATCATGCTCGGCCTGATGCTGCTCGGGCTTGCCTGGCTGATCGTGTTCTACCTGGTCGCGACGCCGTCGGCGTTGGGTGCCGAGGGCAAGCCATTGCACTGGATGTACGCCCTCGGTCCGTGGAACTTCTTGATCGGGTTCGCCCTGATGGTGGCCGGCTTGTTGATGACCATGAGGTGGCGCTGACGTCGGCGGCCTGTCTCCGACCAGGCCGAACACCCTCGACTCACATGTGTGTAATTCATCCACACTGTGGAAATCACATGTGTGTAAGTCATCCCCATTGTGAGTAAGTCCTGTGGATAACTCTGCTGATCTGTCCACACTCGCGTGGTCGACGTCGCGCACGGCCGGTCTGGCACTCGGCGTCGGCGGTCTGATCCTGCTGGTCGGCGCAGCGGTGACCGCGTCGGACCGGGTAGGTCTGGTCCTCATGGGCGCCGCGGGTCTGCTGCTGTTGGGATTCTCCGGTTATGCCCTGACGGTTCGCCCACGTCTCGCCGTGACCGCTGTGGGCGGCCGGCCGGCGGTCGAGGTCCGCACGCTCGGCGGTACGCACACCTATCCGCGTGATCGGATCGAGCGGATCCGGCTGCTGGATTTCCGACGCATCGGGCGTCGCACGGGTCAGCTCGAGTTCGACTTCCTGCGCCCCGGCGCACCGACGACCCCGCCGGCGGACGGGTTACGCGAAGACACACGTCTGATGGTGTTCAGTCGCTGGGACCTCGGCACCGACCTCGACTCGGTCGCCGACGACCTGCGGCGCGCCGGGTTCGTCGTCGAGGATCAGCGCAGGTAGCGGTGGAGTCGGCGAGCGGCTGCGGTGCCGCTCAGCCGACGAGGACGTGGCTGTCCGCGGACAGTCCGACGCCGACGCCGATAGCCACCGCCAACACGATCAGCACACCGATCGAGATCCACCCCACCCGGGCGGCGGCGGACGCCGAACGGCGTTGCGGGGAGAGCACCCATTGCGGCCCGAAGATGATTCCTGCGGTCGCCGCGGCGCCGAACACGAGGCCGCCGAGATGCGCGAGCAGCGAGATGCCCGGGATGGTCACCGACAGCACGATGTTGAGCACGATGATCGAGATCACCGGGGCCGGGGAGACACGCGCCTTCAGGACGACGACGAGGACCGCTCCCATCAAGCCGTAGATCGCTCCGGAAGCACCGGCATTGATCGCCGTGCCGGAACCGAGGGCCATGACCGCCGCGCTGCCGCCGAGCAGTGCGGTGAAGTACACGCCCAGGTAGCGCGGGATACCGATGGCGATCTCGAGGTCGCGGCCGAGGATGTACAGCGAGATCATGTTGACCGCGATGTGGGTGACCGAGAAGTGCAGAAAACCGGCGGTGAACAGGCGCCAGTACTCGCCGTCGGCGACCCAGGGCTTCACCAACGCCCAGTCGACGAACAACGGCGACCGGAGCATGTCGAAGCCACGGGCCTGCAGTGCACAGATCGCGAAGATCACGACGTTCACCGCGATCAGGCCGTAGGTGGCATAGGGGCGCGCGGCGACCATCGGTGTGGCCACCATCGGTCGGATCCCGCGGTCCCCGTAGGTCGGGGCGACAGTGGATCGCTGCACCCCGTCGTTGCTCAGGCAGGCCACACAGTGCTGCCCGACCGCGGCCGGACGCAGACACTCGGGACACGCGGGCCGGCCACACCGGCTACACGCCAGCCCGGTCGGTCTGTCGGGATGCCGAAAGCACACCGCCGGCGGGCCGGCGGTGTACTGCGGACCGGGATGTTGCGGGCCGGTCAGCTGATTTCGATCTTCTCGATGATCACCTCGTCGAGCGGACGATCCGCCCTGTCGGTGGAGGTCGTGGCGATCGCATCGACGATCTGCTGCGACGCCGGGTCGCTGACCTCTCCGAAGATGGTGTGGCGACGGTTCAGATGCGGCGTCGGGCCGACGGTGATGAAGAACTGCGAACCGTTGGTGCCCGGGCCTGCGTTGGCCATCGCGAGCAGGTACGGGCGGTCGAACTGCAGTTCAGGGTGGAACTCGTCGGCGAACTGATAGCCGGGTCCGCCGCGGCCGGTGCCGGTCGGGTCGCCACCCTGGATCATGAAGCCCTCGATGACGCGGTGGAACACCGAGCCGTCGTAGAACGGGCCACTGTTGCCGCCGGAAGCGTTCGGCTGCTTGTACTCCTTGGAGCCGTCCGCGAGGCCGACGAAGTTGGCCACGGTCTTGGGGGCGTGGTTCGGGAAGAGTTCGACAACGATGTCGCCGCGATTGGTCTTGAGAGTCGCGGTCTGCTTCTGAGTAGTCACGCCTTCCATCCAACCACTTCTCCTGTGGTGGGGGATCGGCCCTCAGCGAACAACGCGGTGTTGTCAGGTGCTGTGCGCCACGTCCCACGCGCCCGGGGTGACAGTGCGCGACGGATGCTGGCACGCTGGTGGCATGTCGAACAAGTACGTGTGGGCCGCAGTCTCGGTCCTGGCCTCGCTGTTCGCGACGGCGATCACCGTGGCCGTCGTCCGGCGTTCCCGGCGCGAACCCCCGCCGATCTCCGCGACGGTCCCGCGGGTCGAGGAGCTCGCTCGCGCGGGTGACGACCCGGCATCCACCCAGTAGTTTGACCTCGCTTCTTGCCGCTTCGTGACCGTGCACGCATCGGTAGCTGCGCGGACCATGCATCGACAACGGTAGTTTGGAACAGTGACCTCCGACGACACCTCACGTCCTCCCACCGATCCCGGTGGGTCCCGGGATGGGACCGGCGATGATGGTGGCGCGACGGCCGGCACTCCGGTGTCGGCACCATGGGAGCGTCGTCCGACGGCTCCTGTGACCGCACCGGGTGCTCAGGCACCATCGTCTGGCTCCGGTCCCGCACGCCCGACCCCTCCTCCGCAGCCCCGGTCGAGTGGACGGCCTCCGCAACCGGGGGTGGCACCACCCGGTGGTCCCCCGCCCTCGCGCACGCAACCTCCGCCACGCGGACCCGGCGGCCCACCGCCGATGCCCACCGGTGGGCCGCCACCGGGTGGTGGTCGGCCGACTGCTGGTGGCGTGCCCCCGTGGAACACCTCGGGACCCGGCGGCCACAACGCACCACCCCGTCGGGGCGGCCCTCCTCCCCCCGGTTACCGACCTCCTCCGGGACGCCGCCCACCGCCGCCGGGGGGCGCCCGCCCGCCGCAGCCCGGTGCACCGCACCAGTCCCCACAATCAGGTCCACCTCCGCAGGCCGGACCACCTCAGGCCGGCGGGCCGCGACCCGGCGGCTCTCCGCGCGGGCTGTCGCCCAGCGCAACCCCGACCCGTGTCACCGCGTTGCCCCAGGGTCCGGATGTCGCCGAGCCGACGACCCGTGTCCCCCACGAGCCCCGCTCGGACGCCGACACCACTGTCAACCGGCCCCCGCCGTTTCACGAGGAGGCCGACGGTCTCACGTCGGTCGACTCCTCGACGCCCACCCGCGACGGCGGCGAGTCGAGTCGCACGCTGGCCTACTCGAACACCAACCCCGACAAAGACGTTCCGGAGGAGCCCGTGCCCACGCGGACCCGCACCGAGGCCGCCCGGCCCTCCCGCACCGCTCGGTCGCGGGGCACGAACCGCATGGCGATCTGGGCCCTGGTGCTGTCCATCCTGGGTATCACCGCCCCCATCGGCCTTTTTCTCGGCTACCGCGCGCGCTCAGCCATCGCACGCACGCGCGAGCTCGGTGAACCCTTTGCGCGCGTGGCCATCTGGATCGGCTGGTTGTACATCGTGGTCTTCGTGCTCGCGTTGGTGACGTATTTCTGGATCGCTGGACAGGGTTCCTGAGCGCAGCCTGCTCGTGTCCTTCGAATGAATGACACTGCCCGATGCGGTTGCGGCAGTTCGAGTGTGGTTGGCTACGATGACACAGATCAGGCGTTCTGTGCCGACAACCGATCCGAAAGGCCCCGCGTGTTCCGACGTTTCGTGGTGTTGATCGCGGCTTCTGCTGCGGTGCTGTCTGTTTCACTTGTCGATGTGGGCGCGGCGCAGGGGCGACCGTACGAGGCACCGCGGATAAGCCAGTACTCCCAAGATGTTTGGGCTGTAGGTGGCAACAGCGGATGTCGAGGTCCTGTCCACGTCGGGATCAAGGTCGACCGTCAGCAGCGGGGCAAGGCATTCATCACACTGAGCCCGCGCTCGTTCGTGGGTACAGGTCCGGGGTGGCAACGGAATCCGGTTTGCAGGATTCGGATACGCAGCGGCGTTGACTTCGACTCGTTTTACCAAGGCCCATCGGCTCTGGTCACTGCCGGACCTCACGGAGGGAAGGCAGTCCACCTGACCATGTATCCCGGATCTGGCCTACACGCATTGAGTTTCATCGGCAGCGGTCTGTCGTACTTCTCTGCGAACTATCTGGTCATCCCATGACCGGGGTACCAGGCTAGTGCCGATGCTCCCTCTCCCTTGTCGATGATCCCAGTTCTCCCAGGGAGGTCCAGGTCGTAGCCGCAAACCTCTGCTGCGCATCCCGATCCAACGCAGTTCCCTCTCCGAGCACCGGCTCGTACTCGAGGCCGACGACACCGGCAACGCGACCCGCCACCACATCGATGAGCATCTGCGTCAGGGCCTGGTGATTCAAAGTCGGCACCTGGCAACAGATGACCATCACCGTGCGGCTGAGCACCCCTGCCGCCTCCCACTCGCTGAACACCTCGCGGGATCGATTGAGCAGATCGGGACGCGGCCCAACGACCAGAACCGGTGTCACGCTGTTCAACTCGGGCGAACACAACTCCGGCAGCACGGTCAGCGGACGGGCGCCGGCATCGACCACCGGGACCGAACCAAAGCGCCAACTGTGCAGCACCACATCGGTGATGGAGGCATCGGGAGCCGGCAAGAGCCCTGTGCCGAGCTCGGTCCGCAGCAGCGCTTCGTCACCGGTCGCCCGCAGTCGCTGATGGAGGTCACCGTCGTTACCGGCAGCGTCGACCCACCACGACGTTCCGCCGAGCGTGGTGCCCGCGCGATATTCGGCCAGTAGCGCGGACACCACCGATGTGCCCACGCCACCTGCCGTGCCGCAGACCACCACACTGCGCTCGGCGGTGTCCGGCGGCGTAATCGCGCCCCCTGGTCCCTGGGCATCCTCGCTCATCGTCACTCTCGAACTCTGTCTCGGTCGGGTCGTATCACGACCTTGGCTGACTGTGGCCCAGACGTCCGGGCCACAGTCAGTGTAGGGCGACCCGATTCAACCCATCAGTGCGCCGGCGCGCTCTCCTGTGGCCATGCGACGTGAAGCCCCGGGATCGCACTCTGCGCCTGCGTGGAGCGTTGCTTGGTGCCCTGCCGTGCCGAGTTCTCTGCGCCGCGCGCACCTGCACCCAACAGTCCGTACGGCGCCATGGCCTGTTCCACCGACCAGTTCACGTGCATCCCGGCAACCGATGCGTGAACATCGCCGCGAGCGTTGACCACATAGTCGACCGCCGGCAGCCCGGCGTTTTGCGCATCCTCGGGCGAGAGCTTCAACTCGAACTGGTTGGCGCCGGGGTTGGGCAGGGGCCTGGCCTTGGGGGCTTTCGGATCCCGTTGCTTCCAGGGCTCGGCCGGATTCGCACCTGGGTCGCCGGCACCGAGCGCGTAAGCAAGAGCGCCGCCGGCCGTTCCGCCGATCGCGGCCCCCACGGTTGCACCGGCCGCGCCGACGCCGACAGCCCCTATGGCCGCTCCGGTTGCCAGGCCGATGCCGGCACCGGCAGCAGCGCCGAGGCCAATGATCCCGCCTCCCGTCGGAAAGATGAGATAGGGGAAGACGACCGCGTTGTAGATGCCTCCGGCAACAGCGCCGACTCCCGCACCGATCACCGCCCCACCGGCCGCCCCCACGACCGCCGCCGGAATCCCCAACGTCACCGCTCCGGCGGTGCCACCCGTCATGACACCGATGATCGTCGACGCCGCCTGCCGCGACGCCTCATCGGCGGGCACGCCCACCGAGATCAGCCCTTGGGCGATCTTCGCCTCGCCGTACGCCGACCAGGCGTTAAGGGAGTTGACGTCCCTCTCGGACATGCCCTTCGGGATGTCGGTGATGAAATTGCCCACACGAATCTTCTCGGGCGGAGGCGCGATCGGGCGCACCGGCGCCGTCGGTTTCGGCACGGTCAGCGGCTGCTCGGGAACCGGGTCATAGGCGTCGTCGTAGGTCGGGGCCTCGTACGTGCTCGGCTCGACGTACGGCTGATACGGCGCTTCCTGCGGCGGCGCGGGCAGCGAACCGGGCCCGGGAACTGCCACGGGGGCCACTTCGGGTGTCGGGGTCGTGCCACCCTGCTCCGGCGCGGTCTGGCCGGGCGTCGTGCCACCCTGCTGTGGTGCCGTGTCGCTCGGACTGGTTCCGCCCTGTTCCGGCGCCGCCTGGGCCAGGCCGGCTCCCATTCCTGCCGCTATCGACGCTGCCAACGCCGCCGATGTGACCGTCATCAACAGCGGCGTGCGCCGCTGCCCCTCTCCGCCAACACGTTTCCGTGTCCCCCGCTGACTCATGATGTACTGCTCTCCCCTTCAGATGTGACCTCAGTGCAGGTCACGTGGACATGAAATTGTCGCTGCGTGCACGCAGCCGGTCTGTCGGCCGTGGCTACTCTTCGGACGTGATCGCGGCGATCCAGAACTTGCCGCGCGATTCGATGGTCTTGATCTGCTGGCGGTACACGATCGTCTCCGCATCGGGCCCGGGCGGGATCTCGGTGAGTACCACCGAATAGGTTCCCTTCCCCAGGTCGGTGATCGAGAGGCAGTGTTCGGTGCCGGGGGCCCGCTGGTTGATGTACTGCTGCATAACCGACGCGGTGGCGACAGCATTGGGCGCCGCAACGGAACGCGCTGCGGCGGCGGAGCGCTCGACGTAATAGGCGTAATTGAAGGCGAGAATCGCGCCGGCGCCCGACTTCTGATCGCCCCGCCCGTGGCCCGTGGTGACTGCGCCATCGACCATCGCCGAGCAGGCGTCTGCCGGGGTCGACGAGATGGTCGCCGACGTGGGTCCTGCAGCCTGGGTGGTGGTCTCCCGCGCAGAGTCGCCGCCGCCGACTTGCGTCGCAGTGACTGCGGCCGCCACTGTCAGCACAATCACCGCGACCGCGGCCCCGAGGATCGGTCTGCGATGGTCTTTCCACAAGCGCGGCGGACCGCTGCCGCGCTTCGGAGGGACGGCTCGTACGAGCATCTGCTCGAAGGGATCGCGGGCACCCTCACGGGCTGCGTCGGGTGGATGCGGGGCGTCCTCGGTCGGAGCGGGGATCCGCTCAGATACCTCCGGATCCGTAACGACGGGAATCGACGCGGTCGGAGTGGAGTCTCCCCATGACGGCTCCGGCGAATGGCTGCCGCGACTCGGGACCGCACCCACCAATCCGGCGGTCACGAGCGCCCGTGCCAGCTCGCTCGCCGGTGTCTGTTCGGAGACAGGCCATGCGGGAACGTCGTCGAACCAGCCAGATGCCATGGTTCTCACCCCCCGACTCGCAGCACTCCCCTGTACTGCACCCCCGACAATGCTGGCAGCAGGTTATCGAAAACGCTTTACGGAAGCACATCGGGATCGCGGAGCTTCCCTGGTCAGCACGGTCAGGTCTGGTCACATTCATCCCGATGGATGACAAGCCGCGGCGCGGCGGCGTCATCGCCGACGAGGTTTCTTCCACCCAGACGACGCGTGCCGATCCTGGCAAGGGACGACTGTGTGCAGACCTTGCCACCCCTCGCCGCGCGGAGCACGATTGATCACGGAGTGGCTGCGGCCACGGGCCGTCGCTTCACGACGGAGACCTGCGACGGGTCGGCCACCACCATTGATCTCACTGCGGGTGATCCGCAAGGAGGCACATAATGTTCATCCAACTCATTCAGGGAAAGGTTTCCGACCAGGACGGGCTCCGGCAATGCCTTGATCGCTGGGATCGGGATCTGAGGCCGGGTGCCACCGGCTACCTCGGAACCACCGCGGGAACGTGCGACGACGGCACCTTCGTCGCACTGGCCCGCTTCGAGTCCGAGGACGCGGCACGACGCAACAGTGAGCGCCCGGAGCAGGGTGCGTGGTGGTCGGAGACAGAGAAATGCTTCGACGGTGAAGTCACGTTCATGGATTGTCCGGACGTGACCGAGTGGATGGGCGGCGGCTCTGACGATGCCGGGTTCGTCCAGATCATGGAGGGCCACACACGCGACATCGGCCGCATGCGTGAAATGCTCGATCAAGCCGGCGACCGTTTGCACGAAGTCCGCCCCGAGATAATCGGCGGAACGTTGTGCAGCGGGAGCGGGGACGAATTCGTCGAGGCGGTCTACTTCACCTCCGAGTCGGAGGCTCGTGATCACGAGAAGCTGGATATTCCCGACGACCTGCGGTCTCTGTACGAGGAGGAAATGCGACTGATGGGCGACGACGTCGTCTACCTCGACCTGCATCGGCCGTTGCTCTACAGCTAGGAGATCGGTAGGCGATTCTGGAGGCGATCATCGGATCCGTGGCGACCCACTTCACTTGCGGTGAGGTGGGTCGTTCGCCGTGAGGTGGACGCTGGTACGGGTGGGTGGTGGAGCCTAGGAGATTCGAACTCCTGACATCCGCCTTGCAAAGGCGGCGCTCTACCAACTGAGCTAAGGCCCCGACTCGGTCAGATAAGTGACCGAACTGGGTGCGAATCGGGTGTGCAACACACCTCTCGCAGTGGGCCTAGGAGGACTTGAACCTCCGACCTCTTCGTTATCAGCGAAGCGCTCTAACCGCCTGAGCTATAGGCCCTTGAACCGAGGTGTGAGATTACCCGACCGGAGGCCGAACAACCAAAACGGCTGGTCGGAGGGGTGTAGTTGGGCCCGGTGCAGTGGTCTCGATAAACCGCTCGGCTAGCGCCTCACGGCTACTCGACCACCATGGCACGGCTCAGGCAACACCGGACCGCTCGTCCGGCGTTGGCAGCGTCCGACGCCCCGGGTCCACCCGGTGCAGACCTCAGTCGAGGTCGGCGAGGGTCACCTCGGCGCCGCCCACGAGGTCGGCACAGAGGTTGTAGATGTAGGCACCGATGGTTGCGAGCGCGGTCAGCAGGATCGCGTTGATCGCACCCAGCAGCGCCGCCCAGCCGAACACGGATCCGGCGCCGATGATGTCGCCCTCGCTCGTGGAGCCGTCAGCGGTCACCAGGGTGCCGAACGAGCTGTTGACCTGATCCCAGACACCCATGCCGTCGAGCACGAGGTACAGCACGGCGACCGAGATCATCCAGATCAGGAATCCCGCCACCGACAGCACCGCCGCGACCTTGAAGGTCGCCCACGGATCGATCCGCCGCAGCTGCACGGCGGCACGCAACGGCCGCGACCCGATCTCGGCGGGCGCCGACCGAGGCGTCTGCGCAGCAGCGGGCTGCCGCGCTGTCTGCTCGTTGACATGGTGGATCGCGTCGAGGTTCGGCAGCTTCTCGGCCGGCAGATCGTCACGGTCGATGTGACGCGTCGGCGACTCCACGAACTTGCCCGACTCGCCGGTGGTGGTCGTCGTGGTCGTGGTGCCCCACGAGTCGCCGCCGCGCGATTCATCACCATCACGCGGATCGTCCAGTTTCGTGATCGGCGCCTGCTGCCCGGACATGCTGGCCGCGGCCGTCACGATCCCCCGCGGCGGCGGACCCTGATGCCGAGACGTGCCGTTCTGTCCTTCTCCCGGCTGACCCGACCCGCCCGACCCGCCGGGTCCGTGACCTGTGCCGGTACCGTTCGGACCGCGCTGCCACGGTGGCACCAGGCCACCCGGAGCAGTCCCCTGCTGCCCCGGACCGGAGGCCGCATGCGGACCGGAGTCCCCATTCGTGGGCTTCTTGTCGTCCGGTGTGTTCGGTGAGCTCACTGGCAATCCCTCATTCGGTGTTCTTATGCCCCACACTAACCGCTAGCGGTCGCCGAGCCGGGTCACCAATGCCGGAACCCGCCGATCAGCTCTGCTCCTCGTCCGGTTCGTCCGCGTTGCGCGCGATCGCGATGACGGTGGTATCCGCATCGAGGTTCATCAGGCGCACACCCTTGGTCTGACGGCCGGCCTTGCGGACCTGCTTGGCACCGGTCCGGATGACGCCGCCACCGGAGGTGATGGCGTAGAGCTCGGAGTCGTCGTCCACGATCAGCGCGCCGATCAGCTCACCACGACGGCGGTCGTGCTGGATGGTCAAGACACCCTTGCCGCCACGACCCTGGACCGGATAGTCGTCCATGCCCGTGCGCTTGGCGTAGCCGCCCGAGGTGGCGACCAACAGATATGTGCCCTCGCGGACGACGTTGAGGGAGAGCAACTCGTCGTCCCCGTTGAAGCGCATGCCCTGGACACCCGAGGTCTGCCGGCCCATCGGACGCAGCGCCTCGTCGTCGGCGTGGAAGCGGATCGACTGACCCTTCTGCGACACCAGCAGCAGGTCGTCGTCGGCGCTGCACAGCTGTGCGCCGACGAGTTCATCCTCACCGCGGAGGTTGATCGCGGCGATGCCGCCGGACCGGTTCGAGTCGAAGTCCACGAGCTTGGACTTCTTGACCAGACCGTTGCGGGTGGCGAGGACCAGATACGGCGCATCTTCGTAGGTCTTCAGCTGGATGACCTGGGCGATCCGCTCCTCCGGCTGGAATGCCAGCAGGTTGGCGACGTGCTGGCCACGTGCGGTCCGGTTGGCCTCCGGCAGCTCGTACGCCTTCGCCCGGTAGACGCGACCCTTGGTGGTGAAGAACAGAATCCAGTCGTGGGTCGAGCTGACGAAGAAGTGCTTGACGATGTCGTCCTGCTTGAGACCGGCACCCTGCACCCCCTTGCCGCCGCGACGCTGGCTGCGATAGAGGTCCGACCGGGTCCGCTTGGCGTAGCCGGTCTCGGTGATCGTGACGACGACCTCTTCACGGGCGATGAGATCCTCGTCGGCGACGTCGCCGTCGGCCGCGATGATCTTGGTGCGCCGCTCGTCGCCGTACTTGTCGACGACCACCTTCAATTCGTCGCGGACGATGTTGCGCTGCCGTTCCGGCTTGTCGAGGATGTCCTGCAGGTCGGCGATCTCGCGTTCGATCTCCGCCAACTCGTCGATGATCTTCTGGCGCTCCAACGCCGACAGCCGGCGCAGCTGCATCGCCAGGATGGCGTCGGCCTGGATCTCGTCGATGTCGAGCAGATCGATCAACCCGTTGCGCGCGGCCTCGGTGTTGGCCGACGCACGAATCAGCGCGATGACCTCGTCGAGCGCGTCGAGCGCCTTGACCAGACCGCGGAGGATGTGGGCGCGCTCCTCGGCCTTGCGCAACCGGTAGCGGGTGCGCCGCACGATGACGTCGATCTGATGGGCCACATACAGCCGGATCATCTGATCCAGGCGCAGGGTGCGCGGGACACCGTCGACGATGGAGAGCATGTTGGCGCCGAAGCTGGTCTGCAGCTGGCTGTGCTTGTAGAGGTTGTTGAGCACGACCTTGGCGACGGCGTCGCGGCGCAGGGTCACGACGATGCGCATACCCGCACGGTCCGACGACTGATCCTCGATCCGGCTGATGCCCTTGAGCTTTCCCTCGTTCACCTGTTCGGCGATCGACTGGATCAGGTTGTCCGGGTTGACCTGATAGGGCAACTCGGTGACGACGAGAGTCGTTGTGCCCTTGTTCTCTTCGATGTCGACGACGCTGCGCATACGGATGCTGCCGCGGCCGGTGGTGTAGGCATCCCGGATGCCCTGACTGCCGACGATCAGACCGGCGGTCGGGAAGTCGGGACCCTTCACGCACTCCATACACGCCGCGAGGGTGGTCTCGTCGTCGGCGTCGTGGTTCTCGAGCGCCCAGAACACCGCGTCGGCAACCTCATTCAGGTTGTGCGGCGGGATGTTGGTGGCCATACCGACGGCGATACCGCCGGAACCGTTGATCAGCAGATTGGGGATCCGCGACGGCAGCACCGTCGGCTCGTTGGTCTTGCCGTCGTAGTTGGGCGTGAAATCGACTGTCTCCTCGTCGATGTCACGCAGCATCTCCATCGCCAGCGGCGTCAGACGCGCCTCGGTGTAACGCATGGCGGCCGCGCCGTCGTTGCCGCGGGAACCGAAGTTGCCCTGGCCGTCGATGAGCGGGTAGCGCATCGACCACGGCTGCGCGAGGCGCACCAGCGCGTCGTAGATCGCGCTGTCACCGTGCGGGTGATAGTTACCCATCGTCTCCGCAACGGGTTTCGCGGATTTGACGTAGCTGCGGTCCGGGCGGAAACCGGCGTCGTAGGACGCGTAGAGCAGTCGGCGGTGCACCGGCTTGAGGCCGTCGCGGACCTCGGGCAGCGCACGGCCCACGATCACGCTCATGGCGTAGTCGATGTAGCTGTTCTGCATCTCCTGGCCGAGATCGACCGGTTCGATGCGGTCGCCCTCTCCCCCGGCCGGGGGCAGCGTGGTGTCAGTCATGCGTGACCTTCTCTGATTGGGGCAAGTGGTGGTCTGGGCGTGGGTCTCGGTCTCGATACGCTCCCTGCGCCGGCGCTCCGGGTGCTACTCGACCATCGGTACTCGGTGGCCGGCGCGGATGGCTCAGACGTCCAGGAAGCGAACATCTTTGGCGTTGCGGGCGATGAAGCTGCGGCGGGCGGCGACGTCCTCCCCCATCAGGATGGAGAACAGTTCGTCGGCGGCGGCCGCATCGTCGAGGGTCACCTGGCGGAGGACGCGGACCGCGGGATCCATGGTGGTCTCCCACAGTTCCTTGGCGTTCATCTCACCGAGACCCTTGTAGCGCTGGATGCCGTCGTCGGTGTTGATCTTGCGCCCGGCGGCCTTGCCCGCCTCGAGCAGTCCGTCGCGCTCGCGGTCGGAGTAGGCGAACTCGGGTTCGCTCTTCTGCCACTTGAGTTTGTAGAGCGGCGGCTGCGCCAGGAACACGTGGCCGTGCTCGATCAGTGGACGCATGAAGCGGAACAGCAACGTCAGCAGCAGCGTCGAGATGTGCTGACCGTCGACGTCGGCGTCGGCCATCAGCACGATCTTGTGATACCGCAGCTTGGCGATGTCGAACTCGTCGTGGATACCGGTGCCGAACGCGGTGATGATCGACTGGACCTCGGTGTTCTTCAGCACCCGGTCGATGCGCGCCTTCTCGACGTTGATGATCTTGCCGCGCAACGGCAGGATCGCCTGATACATCGAGTCGCGACCCGATTTGGCGCTGCCGCCGGCCGAGTCGCCCTCGACGATGTAGACCTCGCACTTGGTGGGATCATTGCTGCGGCAGTCGGCGAGCTTGCCGGGCAGTCCGCCGATGTCGGTGGCGGTCTTGCGGCGCACCAGTTCTCGCGCCTTGCGCGCGGCCATCCGGGCCTGCGCGGAGTCGACGGCCTTCTTGACGATGATCTTGGCCTCGGCCGGATTCGCCTCGAACCAGTGACCGAGATGCTCGTTACAGGTCTTCTGCACGAAGCTCTTGACCTCGGTGTTGCCGAGCTTGGTCTTGGTCTGTCCTTCGAACTGCGGGTCGCCGACCTTCACCGAGATGACTGCCGCGAGGCCCTCGCGGATGTCGTCGCCGGTGAGCTTGCCGTCCTTCTCCTTGAGGAGCTTCTTGTCATAGGCGTACTTGTTGACCGTGCTGGTCAACGCCGCACGGAAGCCCTCTTCGTGCGTGCCGCCCTCGTGGGTGTTGATGGTGTTGGCGAAGGTGTGCACGGACTCGGAATAGCCGGCGTTCCACTGCATCGCGATCTCCACCTCGTGCCCGGTGCCCTTCGCGGTGAAACCGATGACCGAGGTGTGGATGGAGTTCTTGGTGCGGTTGAGGTGCTTGATGTAGTCGACGAGCCCGTCCGGGTAGTGATAGGTGCGGGTGCGGGCCCGGGCGGCCTTCTGCGTCTTCTCTTCCGGCGTCTTGATCGCCTGGGGTGCGGCGTCGTCGCTGTCGGCGTCCATCTCGGCCTCGGCGACGGCCGCCTCGTCACTGAGACGGTTGTCGGTCAGCGTGATGGTCAGGCCCTTGTTCAGGAATGCCATCTCCTGCAGGCGTCGGGCGACCGTCTCGGCGCTGAACGCGGTGGTCTCGAAGATCTTCGAATCCGGCCAGAACCGCACCGTGGTGCCGGTCTTTCGGGTCGCCTCGCCCTTCTCGAGCGGGCTCGGCTTGGCATAGTCATAGTGCTGTTCCCAGTGGAAACCGCCGTAGTTGATCTCGAGCTCGACGCGCGTCGACAGCGCGTTGACCACGGAGATACCGACGCCGTGCAGACCACCCGACACCGCATAGGCGTCGGAGTCGAACTTGCCGCCCGCATGCAACTGGGTCATGACGACCTCGACGGTGGGGACTCCCGTCGCGTGCATGTCGGTGGGGATGCCGCGGCCGTCGTCGACCACCTGCACACCACCGTCTTCGAGCAGGGTGACGTCGACCTTGCTGGCGTAGCCGGCCATCGCCTCGTCGACCGAGTTGTCGACGACCTCCCAGATCAGGTGGTGCAGACCGCGCTCACCGGTGGAACCGATGTACATGCCGGGACGCTTGCGGACAGCTTCCAGGCCTTCGAGGATGCTGATCGAATCGGCGCTGTACTCACCGGGCTTCTTCGCCTTCCGCTTCTTTGCAGCGCTGTCTGACCCGTTGGTGTCGTTGGTGTCGGCCACGAGGTGCGTCCGCTCCTTCTGTCTCGGTGATGCCGCAGGAATGAACACACGACGACCTCATCCGCATCGGTGACGCGGACGAGAACGGTATGTGGGCGGGGCCTTGTACCCTGCCGACGTCCACCCCTGTCGGGACAACTCCCTACATACTACTGCCTGACCCGACCAGGAATGGGGATCCGGGGCCGCTAACGCCCGCGCAGATCGATTTTTTTCGTTCGGTGCCGGTCCGATTGTGGCCGAGACCCAAATCCGGCGTCTGCGGTTCACTGGCTCGCTCCTGTGGCCGGACCGCGACACGGAGGGCCGCCCGGTCACCGTCAGCCGTAAGTGTCGCGTGGACCCCGCCCCGAGATGTGCCGAGGTCCCTTGCGCCAGGACGGGGCCTTCGGGCCGGTGATCCGCAGACTCGTCACCATGCCGTCACCGATGGCGGCCGCGATCTTCGCCAGAATGGTGGATTGCATGTAGCGGAGCTGGGTGGCCCAGGCGGTCGACTCCGCCTGGATATGTAAAACCTTGTCGTCCAACGACGTCGGCTTCGCGTGTGCCGCGACGTCGGCACCGACGATCTGCCCCCACATCCCGAACAGGGTTCCCTGACCGATCTGTGGCTGCCACCCACGTTCGGCGGCGAGCCGTCCGGTCAGGCGACCCAGGGGCTGCGGATCCCGCGCATCCGGACCCGACGCGGACCAGCTCCGGCGCCGTCCCGAGCCACGACGCTGCCCGCTGACCGGCGACGACCTGCCCTGACCGACCGATTTCCCGGCCGCGCGGGCGGCGGCACGGGCATCCTCCAGCGCTTTGCGCGCGAGTTCATATCCCGACGACCGTGACACGTCGGACCGTGCATCACCGGATGGTGCGTCGCTCATGCGTCGTCCTCCCCTGCAGCGCGCACCCCTGCAGTGTCTTCCCTGGGGGCGAGCTCGCTCATGATCGAATGCCGGTCCCCATTGTCCTCCACGACACCGACAGCCACCCGACGTCCGCCGATCATCGACGGAATGTCCTCGGGAACCGCCGCGGTGACCAGCAACTGCTCGGCCGACGACGTGAACTCGACGAGTTGGGTCCGCCGCTGCGCGTCGAGTTCGGCGAACACGTCGTCGAGCATGATCACCGGCTCCACCCCCTCCGCCCGGACGAGCTCGACCGATCCCAACCGCAACGCCAGCGCCAATGACCATGACTCGCCGTGGCTGGCGAATCCCTTGGCCACGTCACTTCCGAGGATGATGTCCACGTCGTCGCGGTGCGGCCCGACGAGGCTGACCCCCCGGTCGATCTCCTTGCTGCGGAGTTCACCGAGCCGGGCGAGCAGGATCGTGGTGATCTCCTCGGCAGATGCCGGCGCCCCGTCGGCGGGGACCACGTCGGGCCCGGCCGCGGCCCGATAGGCCAGTGCCGCCGGACGTGAGTGCGGCGCGATCGATGCATACGACTGCGTGAAATGCGGTGACAGTTCCCGCAATACGTCGATCCGCGCCGCGGTGACCTGCCCACCCAGATCGGCGAGCTGACCGTCCCACACGTCGAGGGTGCTGATCACCGACTCGGCGTCGGATCCACCTCGGCGCAGCGCGGCACCCGCGGTCTTGAGGAGTGCCGAGCGCTGGCGTAGGACCCGATCGTAGTCGGAACGTGCTGCGGCCCAACGTGGTCCGCGTTGGGCGACGAGTTCGTCGACGAACCGTCGCCGATCCGACGGATCGCCGCGGATGAGCAACAGGTCCTCCGGTGCGAACATGACGGCGCGCAGGATCCCGAGGATGTCGCGGGCCCGGCGCGACGGACTGCCGTTGACGCTGGCCTTGTTCGCCCCGTCCGCCTTGATCTGCACCTGCACCGTCAGCTCGCGACCGGTGTTCTCCACGGTGCCGGTCACCGTCGCGGTGGTGGACCCGCTGTGCACCAGCGGTGCGTCCGTACTGACGCGGTGCGAGCGCAACGTTGCCAGGTAGTAGACCGCCTCGAGGAGGTTGGTCTTGCCGAATCCGTTGCGTCCCACGAAGATCGTCGGTTCGGGACGAAGAGTCAGATCGATCTCGCGCCAGGAACGGAAGTCGCGCAGAGTCAGTTCACGGACGAACACGTCACTCGACGACGGGGGTGTTGGTCTCGCCGACGGAGCGTCCCCCGGTGTCCTTGACCGCGTGGCCACCGAACTGATTACGCAGGGCCGAAACGGCTTTCAGTGCGGGCGAGCCCTGATCCTGCCGGGATGCGAAGCGGGCGAAGAGCGCCGCGGAGATGACGTTCGCCGGCACCGAATGCCGGATCGCCTCCTCGACGGTCCACCGGCCCTCGCCGGAATCGGTTGTGTAGTCGGAGATCTCGGCCAGGCCCGGGTCTTCCTTGAGTGCGTTGACCAGCAGCTCCAACAGCCAGGACCGCACGACGGTGCCCTGCGTCCACGCCTGCAGGGTGCCCTCGACGTCGGTGATCAGGGGTTCGGCGGAGAGCAGCTCGTAGCCTTCGCCGTAGGCGTGCATCAGGCCGTACTCGACACCGTTGTGCACCATCTTGGCGTAGTGGCCGGCGCCGACCGGACCGGCATGGACGAACCCGTCGGCACGATCGCCGGGAGGGCGCAGCGCATCGAAGATCGGCATCACACGTGCCACGTCCTCGTCGGTGCCGCCGACCATCAGGCCGTACCCGTTGCGTAGGCCCCAGACCCCACCGGACACACCGCAGTCGATGTACCCGATGCCCGTCTCACCCAGCTTCTGGGCGTGCGGCAGATCGTCGGTGTACTTGGAGTTCCCGCCGTCGATCACCACGTCACCGGACCCGAGCAATCCGGCGAGTTCGGCAATCGTGGAACGTGTCGGCTCACCCGAGGGCACCATCACCCAGACCACCCGCGGTGACTCGAGGGCGGCAACCATCTCGGCGAGGGATCCGACGTCGGACACCTCCGGTCGCGGGTCGTAGCCGACAACCTGGTGACCGGCCTCCTGGAGGCGGGTGCGCATGTTGGCACCCATCTTTCCGAGGCCGACGAGTCCGAGCTGCATGGTGATGTCCCTCCGGTCGCTCGCGCGAGCGCGATTCCTACGGTGGCCGCGGATGATCCTGGATCAGCCGGGCAGACGCACCGGCATCAGCAGGTAGGTGAAGACGCTGTCAGGTGCGACGTACGCGCCGGATTCGTCGGCGACGGGCTCGTCACCGGTCGACGGGCGCAGCACGGCTGGCCGGCTGGGTGTGGTGAAGCCGAAGTCCACAGTGGGCACACCGATCGCCGACAACCCGTCTTGCAGGTAGCCGGGATTGAAGGCGATGGTGAGCGGCTCGCCGTGGAACTGCACGGGCAGCTCTTCCTCGGCCTTGCCGGCCTCGTCGCCGCCGGCGGTGAGCAGCAGCGTGCCCTCGGTGAACTCCATGCGGACCTGCGCCCCGCGCTCGGCGACCAGGGCGACGCGCTTGATGGCCTCGATCAGCGGTGCACTGTCGATGGTGGCGACCGCGGTGTGGCTGGCGGGAAGCAACTGGCGGAATTTGGGGAACTCGGCGTCGAGCAGGCGGGTGGTGGTGCGCTTGGTCTCGCCGAGGATCCCGAGGATTCCTTCGCCGCCGATGGCCGAGCCGGCGCCGAATGCCAGCGAGATCTGGCCGGTGGCCTCGGATCCCGCGGTCCGGGCGCTTTCCGACAGCGTCTTGGCCGGAACCAGGACGGCACCGGAGGTGTCTCCGGCGGCGGGATCCCACTCGAGCTCGCGCACGGCGAGCCGGAAGCGGTCGGTGGCGGCGAGGACCACACGGTTGCCGTCGATCTCGACGCGAACGCCGGTGAGCATCGGCAGGGTGTCGTCGCGTCCTGCGGCGACCGCGACCTGACCGATCGCCTCGGCGAAGACCTGGGCCGGGATGGTCCCGGTGACCGTCGGCGGTTTGGGGAGCTCCGGGTAATCCTCGACCGGCATCGTCGGCAGCGAGAACTTGGCGCTGCCGCAGCTGATGGCGACGCGGGTGCCGTCGAGGCTCACATCGACCGGCTTGTTGGGCAGCGCCTTGGTGATGTCGGCGAGCAGACGACCGGATACCAGCACCTTGCCCGGTTCCGCGACCTCGGCCGCGACGGTCTCCTGCGCCGAGACCTCGTAGTCGAACCCGGACACCTCGAGTCCGTTGTCGCCCGCGGTCAGAACAACGCATCCGAGGACCGGGACCGGCGGTCGGGCCGGCAGGCTTCGGGCCACCCAGGCAACGGAATCTGCGAACTCGTCACGCGCGACACGGAACTTCATGCTGGGTGGTTGCCCTTCTCTGTTCTGCTGACTCTCGTCATACCCACCCTCGTCCGCCGAATACCGGCGACGGATCGGTGGGATTGCCCGGTCTGGATGTCGACTGGGATTCCCGACTGGGATTTCCACTGTAGAACGAGCCTGCCAGACGGGGAGCCGTTGGGGGGAACTGTGGGCCGCGATGCGACGGACCCAGCTGGTGGGCCGGCCGCGATGTGCACAACACCTTCTTTTAGAAGATGTTCTTTAGAGAAGGATCCATCTCAGTAATAGGGCCTGTGAATCTGTGCACCGAGCTCGGATCCAGCAGGTCATCCTCGGTCGGCATCTGTGGATGGATCGTGGACAGATGTTGAGGGAATGACAAGGTCTGTGTGGAGTTCGCCATCCGTTCGGCCGGTGTCCACGTGGCGTGCACAAGTTGCGCCCAGTTATCCCGAGGTTTGTCCACAGCTGGTGATGAACCGTTTCAGTGACCGTTGAGACCGGCAGGGGCGGATCCGCGCATGACAAACCCTGTGGTTCGAGTCGAGAGTTGCGGCCCGGTGGTGGGGGTGGGTTGTGACTCCGGTTGCTGTGGCGGTGGAGTTGGGTGTGACCCGGTCCCTGTGGTGGTGCGCTAGCGGTGTGGGATGTGACCCCGGTTGCTGTGGTGGTGCGCTAGCTGAGTGGGGTGTGCCCGCGGTCCCGGAGAGGCCCGGAGCGCTAGCGGTGTGGGGTGTGCCCGCGGTCCCTGAGAGGCCCGGAGCGCTAGCGGTGTGGGGTGTGCCCCCGGTCCCTGAGGAGGCCCGGAGCGCTAGCGGAGGGCCGTCACGAAGGGCCCTTCGTGACGCATCCTCGCAGGCTCGGAGGCTCCTCAGGGACCGGGTGGTGACGCATCCTCGCAGGCTCGGAGGCTCCTCAGGGAGCGGGTGGTGACGTGTCCTCGCAGGCCTGCGGGAGCTCCTGACGGGAGCGCCCTTCGTGACGCTCGCTCACTTCGTTCGCGGGCTCCTCAGGGAGCGGGTGATCACGCGTCCTGTTGACCGTCTCTGGGGGTGGCGACCACCGGGTGGGGTGGAGTCTTTGAGGGTGCGGATCTGTTGATTGCCGGCGCGTTGGAATTGACGGTGGTCGTCGGCGTCGTCAGGGTGACGAGGAACTGATGGTTGCCCGGCACCCCCGCCCTCTCCGGCAAGATTGTTCGGGGGTGCCGTGCGTAGTGCGAAAGGGCACTGATGGTCACCGTAGAGGTCGATCCTGCACGCGTCGAGTCCCGTCTACTCTCGGGCGATCTTGCGTGCCCGTCGTGCCCGTCGGGAGTGCTCGGCGGGTGGGGCCACGCACGGGTTCGACGCGTTGTCGGGGCACCGGATCCGATTCGGCCACGACGTTCGCGCTGTCGGGGGTGTTCGGCGACGCACGTGCTACTTCCGGTGGTGTTGCTGCTGCGCCGGGCCTATCTCGCGGAGTGGATCTATGCGGCGTTGCAGTTGGCGGCGGCAGGGTCGGGGCACCGGTCGATCGGTGCCGCTTTGGGCGTTCCGGCGACGACGGTGCGCGGCTGGATTCGGGTGTTGGCCTCACGGGCGGATGCGGTGCGCGATCACTTCCTCAGCATTGCGGTCGCCGCGGGTGTCGACGTGAACATTCCGAAGGCGACCGGCAGTCGGTGCGGTGACGCACTCGCGGCGATCGATGCGGCACGGTCGGCGGTGGGCAGCCGATTCGGTGCCGACATTGTCGGTGCGGTGACGGCGGCGGGTGTGTTGGTGGCGCTCTCGGGTAGTCGGCTTCTGGCACCCGGGTGGCCGGCCGGCTACGGGGTCGCCGACCCAACACCAGTTGCCTCTCCCCGTGTGGGTGACGGTCGGCGATCCTCGGATGCGACTGCCTGACACAGGGTTCAGGCAGCATTCAGTGTGGGGAGAGTGGGTTGGTCGTGTCGCACGACAAGGAACGGGAACGGCGTCAGAAGGTGGGGTTGTTCCGCTATCAGTTGATCTGCCCGGCCCTTGATGCCGGGTTGTCGACGAAGGCCCGTGGGAAGGTGGTGCGTGCGATCGCCGCACGCGAGCACACCGACCCATTCGGTACTGCGGTGCGGTATTCGCGGGACACGTTGGATCGATGGATCCGCCGCTACAAGGCCGACGGGTTTGAGGCGTTGGTGCCGGCAACGCGGCAGGCGACGTTGCGCACCGATGCCTCGGTGTTGGAGATGGCGGCGGCGTTGAAGCGGGAGAACCCGGCTCGCACCGCGGCGCAGGTGCAACGAATTCTGCGGGCATCGTCGGGGTGGTCACCGTCGGAATCGACGTTGCTGCGGCACTTCCACCGCCTGGAGTTGATCGGCCCGGCGGCCGCCGACGCTGCGCCGGTGTTCGGGCGGTTCGAGGCGGAGAACCCGAACGACCGGTGGGTCGGCGATGCACTGCACGGTCCGAAGATCGGTGGCCGCAAGAGCTATCTGTTCGCGTTCCTCGACGACCATTCACGCCTGTTGACCGGATATCGGTTCGGGTTTTCCGAAGACACCGTCCGGCTCGGTGTCGCCCTCGAGCCGGCGTTGGCTGCCCGCGGGGTCCCGGAGTCGGTGTATGTCGACAACGGGTCCGCGTTCGTCGATGCGTGGTTGCTGCGGGCGTGTGCGAAACTCGGTGTCCGGTTGGTGCATTCGACGCCGCACCGCCCCCAAGGCCGGGGGAAGATCGAACGGTTTTTTCGCACCGTGCGCGAGCAGTTCCTCGTCGAGATCGCCGACACCACCGCCGAGGAACTCGCACAGACGGGTGTCGATCATCGCACCGCTTTGCTGGAGTTGAATCGGCTGTTCACCGGATGGGTGGAAACCCAGTACCACCGCCAGCCCCATTCCGAGACCGGGCAGTCCCCGCTGGATCGGTGGGAGGCGGGCTGGGCACGCCTGGGCCGGACCGCGGCGATGCCGACCGCTGCCGCTCTCACCGAAGCATTTCTGTGGTCGGAATACCGCACGGTCACCAAGACGGCGACAGTGTCGTTGCACGGCAACACCTATCAAGTCGACGGCGCGCTGGTCGGGCGGAAGGTGGAGTTGGTGTTCTCCCCGTTCGACATGGAGACCATCGAGGTCCGTTACAAGGATGCTTCGTATGGTCGGGCGGTGCCGCACAACATCACTCGGCACGTCCATCCGAAAGCTCGACCCGAGATACCCGAACCACCGGCACCCACTGCCACAGGGATCGACTACCTGCACTTGGTGGCCGAAGCCCATCATGATCAACTGCGCCGAGATCGGCGCATCGGCTACGATGCACTGTTCGGCGCAGGCACCGACACAGAGATCGAGGGGCAGCTCAGCATCGATGACATCGCCAGAGAAGACACCGAACGAGCGGAGGGTTCGGCGTGAGTATCGAACGGCTACAAGCACATTACGGTTTCACCAGGATGCCGTTCGGGCGTAACCTCGCACCGTCGATGCTGCATCGCCACCCTGGTCACGCCGAAGCCGTCGCCCGCATCACCTGGTGCGTGGACCAACACGCCATCGGGGTGATCACCGGTGAGGTCGGAGCCGGTAAAACTGTCGCGATCCGCTCGGCCACAGCCGCATTGGACCCGGCGCGCCATGTGATCATCTACCTGCCCAACCCGTCGGTCGGGGTCCGCGGGATGCTGCACCACATCGTCACCGCACTGGGACGGGCCCCGAACTTCTACACCGCGACGCTGGCGCCGCAAGCAGCGGAATCACTGGCCGCCGAACACGCTGAACGCGGCCGCACCCCGGTGGTCGTCGTCGACGAGGCGCACCTGCTCGACAACGCACAGATGGAAGCGATCCGCATGCTCACCAACCACGACATGGACTCCGGTTCCCCGTTCGCCGCACTATTGGTGGGGCAGCCGACCTTGCGGCACCGGCTCAAACTCGGCGTCCTGGCGGCACTCGATCAGCGCATCGCCGTCCGATATGCGCTCGGCGGGATGGCGCCGGCCGACACCGCCGACTACATCGGCCACCACCTCAAGATTGCCGGCCGTTCCGACCCGCTGTTCTCCGACGACGCCGTCACGCTGATTCACACCGCTGCACGCGGGCACCCGCGGTCGGTGAACAACCTTGCCGTGCACGCTCTCACCGCCGCGTTCGCCGCCAAATCTGCGATCGTCGACGAGAAAGCAGCCCGGATCGCCGTCACCGAATCCGGCAACGACTGAGGCACTCACCGCTCGACGTCACCACGCCGACCACACCATCACATCGCAGACACAGGGCCCCGACCGCTACCGCGGCCGGGGCCCACCCATATCGACATCATCGGCAACACCAGTGACGGCATCATCTGCACACTCAGCGACGGACAACAGCGTCCTCGCAAGCTCGCGGGCTCCTCAGGGAGCGGGGGGTCACGCGTCCTCGCCGGCTCGGAGGCTCTTCAGGGAGCGGGGAAAAGTGCGGGCTCACCGGGGAGCGGGAAGATGCGGGCGCGAGGGCTCAGACGGCGCGCTGTTTGATCCGCGCGGTCAGTTCCTGGACATGGTCGTAGACCTTGCGCCGCTCGGCCATCTCCTTGCGGATCTTGCGTTCGGCGTACATCACCGTGGTGTGGTCGCGATCGAACGTCTCACCGATCTTGGGCAGTGACAGGTCGGTGAGTTCGCGGCACAGATACATCGAGATCTGCCGCGCCTGCGCGATCGACCGGGTCTTGCCCGGTCCCCGCAGCTCCTCGACCGAGATGTCGAAGTACTCGGCGGTGATGGCCAGGATGCTGGCCGCACTGACCTCCAGGGTGCCCGAGTTGGGCAGCAGTGCCTGCAACACCACCTCGGCGAGGGACTTGTCGAGTTCGGCGTTGTTCAGCGAGGCGAACGCGGTCACCCGGATCAGGGCGCCCTCGAGCTCGCGGATGTTGCGCTCGATCTTGGAGGCGATGAGTTCGAGGACGTCGTCGGGCACCGCGATGTTGTCCATCTGCGCCTTCTTGCGCAGGATCGCGATGCGGGTCTCCAGATCGGGCGGCTGGACGTCGGTGATCAGTCCCCACTCGAACCGGGTCCGGAGGCGGTCTTCCAGTGTGGCCAGCTGCTTGGGCGGCCGGTCGGAGGAGACGACGATCTGCTTGCTCGCGTTGTGCAGGGTGTTGAAGGTGTGGAAGAACTCTTCCTGGATACCTTCCTTGCCGATGAGGAACTGGATGTCGTCGACGAGCAGGACGTCGACATCACGGTAGCGACGTTTGAACGCGACCCGCCGGTCGTCACGCAGCGAGTTGATGAAGTCGTTGGTGAACTCCTCGGTGGAGACGTACTTCACCCGCATGCCCGGGAACAGCCGTTGCGCGTAGTGCCCGGCGGCATGCAGCAGATGTGTCTTGCCCAGTCCGGACTCGCCCCAGATGAACAACGGGTTGTAAGCGCGGGCCGGCGCCTCCGCTACGGCGACCGCGGACGCATGCGCGAATCGGTTCGATGCACCGATCACGAAGGTGTCGAAGGTGTACTTCGGGCTGAGATTGGCACTCGACGGTGATTGTCCGGCGGTGGGCCGCTCGGCGAAGTAGGTCGACCAGTCGGACGCCTCGGCACCTGCGGTCCGCTCGGTCCGCCGCTCGAAGCCGCCGCCGGGCGCAGCTCCCGGGTGGCCGTTCGGAGACCCGATGGTCGCCACGGATGCGCCGTCGAGGCGGTCGGCGAGCGGCTGCGTGGGCTCGGCGACCGTTTCTTCCACAACGGGTGTGGAGATCCGCACACCGAGATCGACCGGCTGGCCGAGGTGGCGGCTGAGCACCGATCGGATGGTGTCGCGCAGGTTGCGTTCGATCTGCTCCTGGACCAGTGGGGTCGGCACCGTCAGGAGGGCGAATCCCTCAGCGAGTGTCAGCGGCTGTACCAGCGACAACCAGGCCTTTTGCTGACGCGTGAGCGGTTCGTGGTCATGTGCGGCGGCGTCGTTGTTGAGTTCGGCGACGACGCTCTGCCAGACTTCGCCAAACGAATCACGATCACTCATCACAGTGCTGTGCCCTCCTGCCGGAACAACGACCAGCGTCGGTCATGAGGATGTCACATGCCGCACCTGCCACGAGTTGTCCACATGGTTGTCCACAGCTGTGTACAGATCTGGGGGTAGTGCGTCGAGTGCTCTGGCGGCCGGAAGGGTCCACTGAATCGTCTCTTGTTGAGTCTGCGCCGAAGTTAACAGAGTGCAGCGCCGCCGACAAAGTGAATCGGAGGATTCATCCGCCGGGCGCGGGATGTGATAATCGGGCACCGCGCAGACCAGGGCACTGTGGGCATCGTCACCTATGTCGGTGCTTGCCAGGAGCTCGTTTGATTTGCGGTGGCGTACTCAGTAGTCTCGACTGGTCATCCAGGTTGCGGATTTGCGCGATGGCCCAGGTCATCCCACCGACATGAGTTCGGCACCGTACCGGGATAAGCAGACCACCAAGAAGGATGTGGGTCGCGCGTGCAGTCGGCGCGGAGCCACGTAGGAGCACAAGGAGTTACCCATGGCCAAGGGAAAGCGCACTTTCCAGCCCAACAACCGTCGTCGTTCACGCGTCCACGGTTTCCGCCTGCGTATGCGCACCCGCGCCGGCCGGGCCATCGTCAACGGTCGTCGCAGCAAGGGCCGCTCGAAGCTCACGGCCTGAGTCGGAGCGATGTCACCGGCGATGGCCTGACCATCGCCGGCTGGTCGTATCGATGGTGGCTGCCGCGCATCGGATCGCACGGAGATCCGACTTCGATCGCACGCTGAAATCTGGTGTGCGGGTGACGACGCGTGACCTGGTGATCCATGTTCTGCCGCTGAGCGGGTCGATGGATGACCTCGACGAACCACACAGCACAGGGATCGCCACTGTCGGCGGTCCCTGGCTCGGTCTGATCGTGAGCAAGGCGGTCGGTAACGCCGTCGTACGGCATCGGGTGGCCCGTCGCCTTCGGGCGGCGTTCGCGCAGTGCCGGCCACAGTTCGGCACCTCGCAGACCATGATGGTCATCCGGGCCCGGCCGTCGGCCGCGGAGTTCGACAGCGTGGCGCTGGCTGAGCAGCTCGCCGACGCGCTGTCGCGCCGAAAGGTGCGCGACGCCATGGAACGCATCGTCTGTCAGGTCCTGGGATGAGTGACTCCGATCAGGCCGACCACCGTGGCGGTATGTCGCGCTGGCTGTATCTGTTGCCCCGCCGCATCGTCGTCTTCCTGATCGAGCTCTACCGCACCTGGGTCTCCCCGTTGCGGCTACCCACCTGCCGCTTCGAACCGACCTGCTCGGGCTACGCGGTTGAGGCCCTGAGCCGGCACGGTTTCCTGTACGGAGGGTGGCTCTCGGTGGTGCGTCTTCTCAAATGTGGCCCGTGGCACAAGCCCGGCTACGACCCGGTTCCCGAGCGCGGGTTCCGCGAACTCTTCACAGCTCGTCAATCCACACCGTCAGAGGTTAGGGGTAACTGACCCGTGCTCAACTTCATCTACTATCCGGTCTCCTGGATCATGTGGGTCTGGCATTGGATCTTCGCCGGGATCACGCCGGACAATCCGGGCGGCAATGGTGTGGCGTGGGCGCTGTCGGTGGTGTTCCTCGTGTTCACTCTGCGCGCCATTCTGTACAAGCCCTTCGTGAAGCAGATCCGCACCACGAAGAAGATGCAGGAGATCAATCCTCAGCTGCAGGCGATCCGCAAGAAGTACGCCAAGGATCGCGTCAAGATGACCGAGGAGATGCAGAAGCTCCAGAAGGAACACGGCTTCAATCCCCTGCTGGGCTGTCTGCCGATGCTGCTGCAGGTGCCGGTGTTCATCGGTCTGTTCCACGTGTTGCGGTCCTTCAACCGGACGGCAACCGGCATGGGACAGCTCGGTATGTCGCCGGAACAGACGCGCGAGGTGGGCAACTACGCCTTCAGTCCCGAACTCGTCCAGAACTTTCTCGACGCCCGCCTGTTCGGGGTTCCGCTGTCGGCGTTCATCACCGAGCCGGTCGAGCAGTTCCAGGCGTTCGTGCAGCCCGGCGCCCCGATCGATTTCACGCGTACCCAGATCGCGATCGTGGTGATCCCGATGATGATCATCGCGTCGATCGCCACCCACATGAACTCACGGGCGTCGGTGGCCCGGCAGCCGGAAGCGGCGCTGGAGAATCCCCAGACCCGCATGATGAACATGCTGGCGCTCTACATCTTCCCGCTGGGCATCCTCGTCACCGGACCGTTCTTCCCGGTGGCCATCCTCCTGTACTGGATGAGTAACAACATCTGGACCTACGGCCAGCAGCACCTCGTGTTCGGGCGGATCGCGCGCGAAGAAGAGGAAGCGAAGCTCGCCAAAGTGGAGAAACAGAAGGCGAATGCGCCGAAACCCGGCGCGAGACCCGATCCGTCGAAGAAGGTGGCCAGGACCGCATCCGACGGTGACGTCGACGAGAGCGCGGCCGATGATTCCGCTACACCCACCTCTGCGGCCGCGGCCGGTTCATCAGCCGGCCTGCTCGGCGGGATCCAGAGGTGGCTGCGCCCCGACGGACGGTCGAGTAAGCCTGCGGCGGTGTCGTCGTCCACCGCCACCGATGCCGCGGAGATCGACTCGTCAGATGAATCCGCGGGCAGCGAGGACACCACGTCGCCCGGCGCGGGCACGTCCACCGCGACGGGATCCACGAATGGGTCCGCGGGTGGGTCGGGTGGCGCAGCCGCCCAGAAGTCCGGCACCGCACACGTGGCGGGCAAGAGCCGCAAGAACACGTCGCGACGCAAGAAGGGTGGCCGACCGGGCGGTCGTCGTTGACGAGACCGTCGGTCGGATCGCAGGCGCGCGGAGGCCGCCGAGTGCGGCCACTCCCCTCTCCCGCCGGTTACGGCACACAGACGTTGGATGAGAAGCAGAGTTAGGTGGAATGTGAGATGACAGCTGAGACCGCTGCACACGATCAGCAGGAGATCCAGGACGTTGCCGACGAGGCGACTGATGATGTGCAGACCGCAGAGCCCGAGGCGTCGGAGGCGAGCACCGCAACCGAAAGTGCTGTCGACGGCGACGGCGCCACGAACGAGCCGGCTGAGGCTGAGGACGCGTCGGACGCGGATGACTCGGACGAAGGTGACTCGGACGACGACGAGGTCGATGAGGAAGAGCGTCTTGTCGAGGAAGGCGAGATCGCGGGCGACTACCTCGAGCAGCTGCTGGATGTCCTCGACTTCGACGGTGACATCGATCTGGATGTCGATGGCGACCGCGCCGTGGTGAGCATCGATGGTGGCGAGGATCTGGACCGGTTGGTTGGCCGCAAGGGTGAGGTTCTCGACGCACTCCAGGAGCTGACCCGCTTGGCCGTGCAGCAGTCGACGGGGGTGCGGAGTCGGCTGATGCTGGATGTGGCCCGGTGGCGTGCGGATCGTCGCGATCGTCTCGCTCGGCTCGGCACGGAGGTGGCCGAGCGGGTGCGGGATTCCGGCGAACGCGAAGAGCTCGACCCGATGACGCCGTTCGAGCGGAAGATCGTGCACGACGCCGTAGCGGCGGTCGATGGCGTGGTCAGTGAGAGCGAAGGCGCGGAGCCAAAACGCCGCGTCGTCGTCCTTCCGAAGGGATAAGGCTCCCCCGCTGCTACGAGCACGACGAAATCCCGACAGAGTCCCGGCTACGGCCGGGACTTTGTTGTTTTCGGGCCAGTGAATTACATGGGTGTGGTTCTGCCGAACGACGGCACCGTTTCACGTGAAACAGGGGGCGCATGCTGTGGAGCGACACCGAGCGGGGTGTGCGTGTTTCACGTGAAACACGGCGACCACTGCACCCCTACCCCAGTACTCGATGAGAGGATGTTTCACGTGGAACCAGCCGAATCGGAGTCGATGCCCACGCCGGCGGAGGCGGCGATGGTCTTTGGCGATCGGGTTGAGCTAGCGGAGCGCTACCACGCAGCGCTCGCGAGTGACGGCGTACTCCTGGGCCTGATAGGGCCACGTGAGGTGCCTCGACTGTGGGAGCGCCATCTGCTCAATTGTGCTGTCATCGGCGAGGCTATCGGTGACGGTGAGCGGGTCGTCGACGTCGGCAGCGGGGCGGGGCTGCCGGGGATTCCCTTGGGCATCGCTCGGCCGGATCTGTCGATCACGCTCATCGAACCCCTGTTGCGACGGAGTGACTTCCTCAGCCGGATCGTCGACGAACTGGGTCTGGACATCGAAGTCGTCCGGGGCCGTGCCGAGGAGAAGACGGTGCGCGCATCGTCGGGGGGTGCGGATATCGTGACCTCACGCGCGGTCGCTCCCCTCGACCGATTGGCCAAGTGGTCTGCACCCCTGATCCGGGAGGGCGGTCGACTGGTGGCGATCAAGGGCTCGTCGGCTGTGGATGAGATCGATCGAGACCGCGCTGCGGCGGGCAAGATGGGAATCAGTGATCTGCGGGTGCAACTGTGCGGCCGAGACGTTCTGGAGGTGCCCACCACCGTTGTGGTCGGCACGAAGAGGGGCAAATCTGACGCGTCTCGCAAGCGGGCGCGTGGACAGAACCGGAAGGGGTAACCGGATTGGTGTGGAGTCCGCGGAGGGCGCAGAATAGACGACAGACCGATGGCGGGTCAGTCGCCACTGAGGGCGCCGCTCATTCAGATGCTCGCGCGGGGCAGGTCGACGAAGGTTACGAAGTCGGGCGAAGGAGTCCAGGCGTGGTCGAACAGGACCGAAGCGTTTCACGTGAAACCAGCATCGGCGGGGGTAGCCCCCCCACCCCGGTCCCGGGCTTCGACGACACCCCTATCGCTGCTGCAGCGGCTCGGGCCAGTCAGGTGCTCACGCCGGGAGGTGCCGGCGAACTGCCCCATCCCCCATCGACGCGAGTCATCACGATCGCCAATCAGAAGGGCGGGGTCGGGAAGACCACCACCACGGTGAACATGGCGGCCGGTCTGGCGTTGCACGGATTGGGTGTTCTGGTGATCGACCTCGACCCCCAGGGCAACGCCAGCACAGCGCTGGGCATCGACCATCGCGCTCCCGACATCGCCTCGGTGTACGAGATCCTCCTCGGTGAGGTGTCGGTGGTCGATGCGATCCAGCAGAGCCCGAACAACGACCGACTCTTCTGTGTCCCCGCGACCCTTGATCTGGCGGGTGCCGAGATCGAGTTGGTGTCGTTGGTTGCGCGAGAGAATCGTCTCCGCAATGCGCTCGAGGCCGCGCCGTTGAAGGATCTGGGCATCGACTATGTGCTGATCGATTGCCCGCCGTCGTTGGGTCTGCTGACCGTCAATGCGATGGTCGCAGCGAAGGAAGTCCTCATCCCGATCCAGTGTGAGTACTACGCACTCGAGGGCGTGGGGCAGCTCCTCCGCAACATCGAACTCGTCCAAGCTCACCTGAACCCGGCGCTCCACGTATCGACCGTGGTGCTCACCATGTACGACGGCCGGACCAAGCTCGCCGATCAGGTCGCCGAGGAAGTGCGTCGCCATTTCGGCGAAAAGGTTCTCAACACGATCATCCCGCGCAGCGTGAAGGTCTCGGAAGCACCCGGATTCGGAATGACGATCATCGAGTACGACCCGGGTTCACGTGGAGCCATGAGTTATCTGGACGCGTCACGCGAACTCGCACACCGAATCGTCCATGCATGACCAAGGACGCGATGGATGGTCGGTCGATGCGGATAAAATCCGAAGACGTGGTGGTTCGGCAGTCACCGATCTGTGGTGACGAGCAGTGAGAGGACGAATGTGAGTCAGCGAGATACCGCACAGCGTCGAGGCGGGCTCGGGCGCGGCCTGGCCGCGTTGATCCCCACCGGACCACCGGAAGGCGATGCGCCGACAGGCCCCCGCTTGGGTGCAGCGGCGGCGGATGTCGTGATCGGCCGCGGCAATGGCGCCGCCAACGGCGCCGGCATCGGTACCGCTCCCCCGACCGCATCTCCCGATGGATCCCAACCTGCGGCGGGCAACGACTCCGGCGCGGTCGTCGACGACATCGGCGCGGTTTACCGTGAGATCCCGCCGTCGCACATCCAGCCCAATCCGAAGCAGCCTCGTACCGTCTTCGACGAAGAGGCGTTGGCCGAACTCGTCCACTCCATCAGGGAGTTCGGACTGATGCAGCCGATCGTCGTGCGGCGGCTCCCGGAGCCGACGGACGACGGCGTGATCTATCAGATCGTGATGGGTGAGCGTCGGTGGCGGGCCGGCAAGGAAGCCGAACTCGACGCCATCCCGGCGATCGTGCGGGAGACCGCCGACGCCGATATGCTCCGCGACGCGCTGCTCGAGAACATCCATCGCGCGCAGCTGAATCCGCTCGAAGAGGCGGCGGCGTATCAACAACTCCTCGACGAGTTCGGGGTCACCCACGAGGAACTCGCGAATCGGTTGGGTCGGTCGCGCCCGCTGATCACCAATATGATCCGACTTCTGAAGCTGCCGATCCCGGTGCAGCGACGCGTGGCGGCTGGTGTGCTGTCCGCCGGGCATGCCCGGGCCCTGCTCTCGTTGGACACCGGGAGTGACGCCCAGGAAGCCCTCGCGGCGCGAATCGTGGCCGAGGGCATGTCGGTCCGCGCCACCGAGGAAGCGGTCACACTGGCCAACCGCGGCGACACAGATCAGTCACCCCACGCCTCCCCCGCCCGACGCAAACCGATGCAGATGCCCGGCTTGCAGGATGTCGCCGAACGGCTGTCGGACCGACTGGACACAAGGGTTACAGTCAGTCTCGGGAAGCGAAAAGGAAAGGTTGTCGTGGAATTCGGCTCCGTGGAGGATCTCGAGCGAATCGTCGGCGAGATCGATCCACGTGGTGTCTCGTGACGGTGTGTTAGCACCATCCCGAGGTACCAGGACGTAACGTCACAGTGACAAATTATCAGCGAGGACGACGGTGAAAGTACGAAATCTCTTGTCGCACATCACTTTCGGTACCTCGTATGGATTCGGGTCGGAGCTGTCGGCATGAATCTCGCGGTCACCCGTCTCGATCTCGAATCCTTCGAGAACTTGCCGCTCCATACTCGCCGGTGTGTGTTCTGGGAGGTGGATCCGTCATCGACGCGGGACACCGAGAAGAGCATCTTCGGCGACTTCGGCAGCTTCGAGAGTGAGTTCGACAAAGAGGCGTGGATCTCGGGTCTGCTGCTCGAGTGGGGAACCTGTGGGCAGGTCGCCGTCGACGGGCAGACCGGGAATATGGTCGGTACCGCTTTCTATGCACCGCCCGGCCGGGTGCCGCGTTCGCGCCTGTTCCCCACTTCCCCGGTGAGTGCCGACGCGGTGCTCCTCACCTCGATCCGCACAGAACCGGGTTTCGAGGAGGCCGCGCCGATTCTGCTCGATGCAGTCGTGACCGACCTCGTTCGCCGCGGTGTTCGGGCTGTCGAGTCATTTGGGATCGTCCGGGCACCGGGCGAAGGTCGCCGGGGCGATCGACTCGATCCTGCTCCGGCAACGACGCCGCCATCCGAGCCCGACGATGTCGCCGAGCTCGGTGCTCTCGAATCGATGTCGAGCGAGCTGAAGATGTGGGCCGATGAGGCCATCGTCGAGATCACTCGGGCGATGCACGACAGCCCCCAGTCAGGATTGTGCCTGCAGTGTCTGATCGACGCGGACTTCCTCAAGGATTCCGGGTTCGACGTGGTCGCTTCTCACCCACGGTTCCCGCGATTCCGGCTCGAGCTCGATCAAGGACTCGGCTGGAAGCACGAGGTCGAGCACGCACTCGAGAAGCTGGTCGTGATGGCGGCGATGGATCTGGCCGGCCGCGAACGCGGTGTCGAGGTGCCGGTGGGCCGTCGGCGGTAAGATTGCCCGGCTCGACCGAACTCAGCTCGAAAGGCGTTCGGCGGCAAGCAATTCAGCGAACGTGTAGGTGCCGGTGGGCCGGTCGTCCTCACCCAGCAGATACAGGCGCTTCACTGCGACGAGGATCGCCTCGGCGATCACGTCACGAGTGTGCGGATCGTTGAGTGTCTCGACGTCGTGGGTGTTGGTGATGTAGCCGACGTCGATCAACGCGACCGGCATTCTGGTGAGCCGCAGGACATCCCACGTACGCTCGTGGGTTCGACAGTCCGTGAGCGTTGTGCGGGCAACGATTTCGCGCTGGATGAATCCGGCGAGGTTACGGCCGATGGTCGAGTACGACCCGTGTGAATTGCCGAAGTAGAACGACGCCGCACCGTGAGCGCGCTCGTTCGGATAGTGACCGCAGCGCAACGAGATCATCAGATCGGCGCCGATGAGGTTGGCGACACGGGCGCGTTCGTCATCACTCGGTCGGCCACGACCGTCGTGCGACAGGAAGGTCTCCATCCCGGCCGCCGCCATCCGGCCCTCGAGCCGGGCACCGAGATCCCAGAGCGCGGCAGATTCGATGTCGGCAAGTGCTCCGGTCGAAAGGTCGTGCAGCCCACCGGAGCCCGGATCGATGAGGATGCGCTTTCCGGTCAACTGGGGCCCGGAGCGACGAACATGCTCCTCCTCGCGGATCGCGTGTGGTGATCCGCCGGTGACCCGCGTACCGAGCCGCTCCAACGATCGAAGCGTGGACGGGCCGCAGATACCGTCCGAGGCCAGACCGTACTCACTCTGGTACAGACAGACAGCGTTGTGGGTGGTCTCGCCGAAAGTGCCGTCGACGAGCCCGGTGTAGTACCCGAGGTTCTGTAGGCGCCCCTGGAGCGTGGCGACGTCGTCGCCCACCATCGGTGCGGAGAGTCGGTAGAGCAGGACCCGAGCGCCGAGCTGATAGGAGGCTTCACGGAGCACCCGATAGGTGGCCGGTCCGACGATGCCGTCGACGATCAGGCCGCGCTGCTGTTGGAACGCGCGGACGGCCCGGTCGCACTCGTCGTCGAATACGGCTTCGGGCGGGGTCCAGCCGCTGATCGTGCCGGACAGACTGTCGGGCGCCGGGTGTGCCGTGAGCAACCCGAGTCCGACGAGGATGTTCCGGATCTCGGCAACTGCCGAGCCATGATCCCCGAGGCGGAACAACGGCATCAGCGACTCCTCGTCGGTTCGGTGCGGTCTGGGCACGGTTGTCGGCGGCCCCCCGATCGGTGCTCACTACGCACCGGCGCAAACACCAGGCATTCTTTCAGGTTGCGACGGCACGACCAAATGATGGCGCCGCTCGGGGCGCCACCATTCTTCCTGCTGTGTCGGCCGTGTCACACGGCGAAGGGGTAAAAGCCAGGTCGTGAGACCTCAGGCGGGCGAGCCGACGACGCCGTCGAGCTCACGCAGCAGTGCAGCTTTACCCTTGGCCCCGACGATGGTCTTCGTCGGCTTGCCGTCCTCGAACAGGATCATGGTCGGGATCGACATGATCTTGAAGTCACGCGCGACGGCCGGGTTCTCATCGACGTCGAGCTTGGCGACGGTCAGCTTGTCACCATGATCGCGGGCGATCTCCTCGAGAACGGGCGCGACCATGCGGCACGGGCCGCACCAGGTGGCCCAGAAATCGACGAGGACCGGCTTGTCGGCCCCGAGTACCTCGTCCTTGAAGGTCGCATCGGTGACGGCGACGGTGTTTGCTCCCATGGGTGTCCTCCTTATGGACGTGTGCAGATGGTGATGTTCGGTCAGACGTTCGCCGGTGCGTCGACGACGACGAACTCGCCCTCGACCGCTGGTTCCACCGTGACGTCGGCCTGTTCGGCGAGCCAGCGCTCGGCGTCGATCGCCGCCGAACAACCGCTGCCGGCGGCGGTGATCGCCTGGCGGTAGGTGTGGTCGACGAGATCACCGCAGGCGAACACACCGGGCAGCGATGTGTACGTGGTGCGGCCGTCGACCTGCACGTATCCCTCGGGATCCAGATCGATCTGGCCGCTGACGAGTTCGCTGCGCGGATCGTGACCGATCGCGACGAACATGCCGGTCACGTCGATCGTGCTGGTCTCGCCGGTCACGGTGTCCGTCAGACCCAACCCGGTCACCGAGTTGTCACCCAGCACCGAGGTGACCGCGGCGTTGGTGACGAAGCGGATCTTCTCGTTGGCCCGGGCCCGTTCCAGCATGATCTTGGATGCCCGGAACTCGTCACGGCGGTGGATGAGGGTGACGCTCCGCGCGAACTTGGTCAGGAACGTCGCCTCCTCCATCGCGGAATCGCCACCGCCGATCACGGCGATGTCCTGGTCCTTGAAGAAGAAGCCGTCGCATGTGGCGCACGCGGACACACCGCGACCGAGGAGGGTCTGCTCGTTCTCCACGCCGAGGTAGCGGGCCGCCGCGCCCATCGCGAGGATGATTGCGCGGGCCCGGTGGATCTCGCCACCGACCTCGACCTCTTTGATCTCGCCGGACAGGCGGATCGCGTCGACATCCTCCATCCGCAGGTCTGCGCCGAACCGCATGGCCTGTTCGCGCATCTCGTCCATGAGGGCCGGACCCTGGATGCCGTTCTGGAAGCCGGGAAAGTTCTCGACCTCGGTGGTGGTCATCAGCGCGCCACCGAACTGGGTGCCCTCGAAGACGAGCGGCGCGAGTTCGGCCCGGGCCGCGTAGATCGCCGCGGTATAGCCCGCTGGGCCCGATCCGATGATGATCAGGTCGTGGATCTGCTGGCTGGCTGCTTGGGTCATCCGTCCTCCGTGCTCGACGGCGCAGATCGTGGTGATTCCGCGCCCGTTTCTCGGCTGTCTCAACATCAGGGTAAGGGCAGATGTTCCCCGACGGCGCCGCCGTGCCTGGTCGGTCACATGAGACGCCCGGGCGGTGCCGGCACACACCGGCAGGTCAGCCGCCGATGATGGTCCGCGAGATCGTCGCCGGGTTGCCCGTCGTGCAGTCGCGTCCGACCACCAGGACGTCGAATCTGCCGGCGACGCCGGTCGACATCAGGATGACCACGCCTTCCCGGTCGCGCAGGGTCACCGGTCCGGTCCCGACGATCACGGTCTCGGCCGGGACCTGATTGGCCGCGGTGCAGCGGCGCAGATCCTGCTCGGAGGCAAACGGTGCGGGATCGCGTTTTCCCAGCACCGCGAGCAGTGCCACGCGCTCCTCCGGAGCCAGATCGGCGATCGTCGCGGGCGCGGAGGACTGCGCGGCAACCTGAGGACGATCCGGTATCGGGGACCGGACCACACCGATCGAGATGGCCACGACGGCGGCGATGACCGCAGCCCCGGCGAGACCGCCGGCCGCCATCCACCGATGCCGTCGCCGACGTGCCGACGAAGACAGGTCGACCACAGTGGGATGACCGCCGGGGTGACCGCTGGGGTGACCGCTGGGGTGACCGCCGTCGGAGACCTCGGAGCTGATGCGATCGAGGGTCTGCCGTGTCATGGCCGCGACGTCCGGCGGAACCGGGACGGGGGTGAGGGGGGCGGTACGCAGATCTGCGGTGGTGCGGTCCAGCGCATCGAGAACCGCCCGGGCGTGGGGATCCGCGTCGAGTCGGGATCGGATGTGTTCGGCGACGTCGGGCGGCAGCACGCCCGCGTGCAGGTCGGCGATCAGATCCTCGGAGAAGGGCGGTTGGGGAAGGTGGGTGGCGCCGTCCTGGTGGTGTGCGCTCTCGGGACCACTGCTCTCCTGACCACTGCTCTCGGGACCACTGCTCCCGGCATTCGGGTCTGCTCCCGGCGGGATCATCGCTTCACTCTCCCACTTCTCTCCCCCACCTGATCTGCCCGCGCGGACTGTCGGCGGACGACCGATGTCATCGTGTGCATCAACAGTAGGACGCACCGGTCCGCAGTCCGGTTCCACCCGGATGCAAACAAAATCGGGGCTCGCTCAGGGATCACGAAGGTGTCCGAGAATGCGGGACAAGCGCAGACGGCCGCGCGAGCAGCGACTCTTGATGGTGCCGACAGGGACACCGAGGCGCTGCGCCGCCTCGTTCACGGAGTAGCCCTCGACGTCGACCGCGATGATCGCGGCACGTTGATCAGGTGGGAGGGCGTCGAGCGCGCGACCGATCGACACCGAGAGGTCGACGGCGGCCATCTGATCGTGGTCGTCGGCGAGGGGCAACACATCGTATTCCGGTATGGGCACCGTCAGTCGGGCGCGGTTCCGGCGGATCCGATCGAGGCAGGCGTTGACGACGATGCGGTGCAGCCAGCTGGTGACCTTGGCGTCCGCGCGGAACCGGTCGGCCATCCGATGGGCGTTGAGCAGCGCCTCCTGCAGGGCATCGGCGGCATCGTCCGCGTTCTCACTCGTCCGGCATGCCAGAGCCCACAGGTAGCCGTGGTGACGCTCGATCAGCGTGGTGAAGGCGCGGGGGTCGCCGCGAACGTGAGCGAGCAGGAGATCCTCGTCGCTGCGCGCATCGACACTCCCCCGAGTCATGCGATGAAGGTTAGTGGACCAGGCGGGCGGTCGTGCCACTGACCTGCGCGTTGTCCACAGGACGGGGCACAGCGCAGCAGGGTGTGGATGCGTGGTGTCGCCGACGAATCCGGCGCCCGCCGGCAAGGCCCGGTGTCACACGAGCAGGCGCTGGTAGGCCGCGACGAAGAGCTCCACGCTGACGTCGAGAATCGCATCGAGTTCGAAGAGGTCGGCCGCGGGGTCGGTGGTGGGGTCGGTGGTGGCATCGAGGGCGGTATCTCCGGCGAACTCCCCCGCCGTGCTCGTGTACCAGTCGACGAGCAGCTGGGTCACCGCGCCGACCAGTCCGATCGCGGCCAGTCGCTGGGGACGCCCTGCCGGCTCCTCGCCCACCGTCAGCGACAGGATCAGGTCGGCCCATCCGTGGATGGCGCGCAGGCGCAGTCGCTCGAGGTCGGGGTTCACCCCGACGACCTCGACGAGCATGAGCCGGGCCCGGCGAGGATTCTCTGCCAGCGTGCGGATGAAGGCGCCCAGGGTCGCGTGGGCGACGGCGGGCACGTCCTCGGCAGCCACGACCGGAATCCGGGTCGATGCCGCTCCCCCGGCGACGAGGAAGTCGGACGCGGCCGCCAAGGTCGTGGCCCGGGCAAACGCCACACACTCCTCGTAGACGGCGGCCAGCAGTGCGAACCGGTCGGCGAAGGACTCGTAGAAATAGCGCTGCGTGAGCCCGGCATGGTCACAGATCCGTTTGACCGGGACGTTCGGGAAGCCCTCGGTGCCGAACAGGTCCAGTCCGGCGGCGATCAGGTCCGCGCGCCGACGTTCCCGTCGCTCCTCGGCGTCGGCTCCCCCATAGCGTCGGCCTGCTGCCGTGGTCATCTCACCTGACTCCTGTCCGCGAATGCGACGTCGATACCGGTCACGGGTCGTCGACCCTTTACAGCACTCTATCTGACACGCTAACGTGTCAGACGCCGAATATCTGACTCTGTGCCGTGTCAGATCTGGTGAGACGAGGAGTGACATGTTCAACGCCCTCCCCGAGGCGATGCGGGAACCGACCGTGCTCGCGGTCCCCTTCTTCGTGCTCATGGTGACCCTCGAGTGGCTGGCCGCGTGGAAGCTCGAGCACACCGAGGCCCGGCGACCGTCCGAACGCGGTGGTGCTCCCTCGGCGCGGGGAGGTTACAACCCCCGCGACTCCCGGGCGAGTCTGCTGATGGGGATCGTCTCCATCGCCACGAGTGCGGGATGGAAGGCGTTGGCGCTGTTCGCCTATTCCGCGATCTTCACCTATCTCGCGCCCTGGCAGTTACCGGTGAACGCCTGGTATTCGTGGGTGATCGCCTTCATCGGTCTGGACTTCCTCTTCTATTGGGAGCATCGGATCGCGCACCGCGTCCGTCTGGTGTGGGCCACCCATCAGGCGCACCATTCGAGCGAGTACTTCAACTTCACCACCGCACTCCGGCAGAAGTGGAACAACAGCGCCGGCATCGTGATGTGGTTGCCACTCCCCTTGCTCGGCGTGCCACCCGCCCTGGTGTTCGCGGTCTACTCGCTGAATCTCATCTACCAGTTCTGGATTCACACCGAGCACATCGAAAAGCTTTGGGCCCCTGTCGAATACATCTTCAACACACCGTCACACCATCGGGTACACCACGGCAGCGACGCGGAGTATCTCGACCGCAACTACGCCGGGACGTTCATCGTGTGGGATCGCATGTTCGGCACCTTCGCACGCGAGACGCACCGTCCTACTTACGGTTTGACGAAACCGGTGGACACCTACGGCATCTGGCGGCTGCAGACGCACGAATACGCGGCCATCGCCCGGGATGTGCGCGCCGCGTCGGGACTACGCACGAAACTGGGCCACCTCTTCGGGCCGCCGGGATGGTCTCCCGAGGCGGCCCACGGCGAGAACCATCGAGACCGGGCCGGCGTCAGCCGTTCATCGTGATCTGGCCGATCTGCGCCTGATATCCGCCGCCGCTCGGTGGCAGCGAGGTCAGCCAGACCATCACGTACGGGCTCGCGGAGGGATCGGCGATGTTCAGCGTCGTGGTCGGTTGCGACACGGTTCCACTCGCGACCTCGGTCGTCTGGTCGAGGGTCGCCTGCGCCGACGGAGCGGTGCGGATCGAGACGGCGAAGCCGGGAGTGGGGGTCGTGATGGTCACCGACTTCACCGTGTTCGGACCGCCGAGGTCGAACATCAGGCCGAGACCATCCTTCAATCCACCGAAATCGGCTGAGCCGCGGTAGTTGTCGGTGCTCCAGGGTGGTGCTGCGCCACTGATCACGTTGGGCAGGTTCGTCGAGCTGTCCGGCGGCTGACCGGAGAAGTCGACGAGGGTGACCCCACGCAGGGCGATGGGTCCGGCGGCCGGCTGTGCCGCGGGCGTCTGCGCTCCGTCGGACGGCTGTCCCACCGAAGTCGTCGGCAGGATCGAGTCGATGTTGGTGGAGCCGTCGTCCGAACTGAACAGACCGGTCGCCCACACCACGAGCGCGATGACGACGAACAAGGCGAGCAGCCCGGCCCCGACCAGCAGGGCCATATTGCGTCGGCCGCCCTGCTCGGATTCCCCGGACGAGGTGGTCCGGCCCGACGACATCGCGACCGGAGCGGCATCGGTGTCGATGGCCGGCAGCATGTCGGTGTTGAGGTCGAGCACCGTCGCCTGGTCGAGCACGTGCTGAACGGTGCCCGCGGTCCGGATGCCGCGATGCCCGTCGAGCGCGCGGGCGGCAACCGCGGAGATCTCGAAGGGCGTCTCCGGTCGGGCGACGCGCGGTTCGATCGGGCCGGCGTCGGTGCCCGGTTCGGCGATCGGCAGACCGCCCACCGGATCGGTGGTGTCCGACGTCGTCACCAGCCGCGAACCGGTCGCCGCGTCCAGTGGCCACCGGGCGAGCAGCAGCGCGTACAGCACCGCGCCCAGGCCGCGGACGTCGGACGATTTGTCATCGCCGGCGAGGGTGCCCGGGAACGCGAGGACGGCGTTGCCGTCGGTGCTGATCCGGATGCGATCCGGGTGATCGATCGACAGTGCACCGCCGGATCGGTGGGTGGCCTCCGCCGCGGCGGCGAGCGCGCGAACCGCACGGGCCGCGCCGATCGGGGACGGTTCGGACTGAGCGACCTCGGCGAGCGACGATCCGGCCACCCACTCGCTCACGACGATGCCGCCGGACGATCCGCGGACCACGTCGAGGACCCGGGCAACACCGGCCGAGGAGATCTGACCGAGCCTCAGCGTGCGTGACAACACCGCCTGGGGTCCTTCGTCGGTGGCCTTGGCGGCCTCACCGCGACGCGGGGGTGGTGCCAGTTGGTCGGCGTCGACGAAGGTCAGCGCGACCTCGCGGTCGAGATTGATGTCCTGGGCACGCCAGAACTGCAGACCTCGGGTGCCTCCGTGGTGCTCGAGCAGGCGGTAGCGCCCACCGGCGACGGCAGCACCGGGCACCAACCGTGGCCCACGTGGCCGCCGCGGCACCGGGCGCGTCACGGGAGTGTCGGATTTGTCTGTGTCGGAAGCGGTTTCAGACCCTGTGGACACAACGGTCGTCGGCGTGTCGGTACCCGGCGTGTCTGCGGGCGGGGTATCGGACCGATCGTCGAGGGTCACCGAGCCGCCCTTGTCGGCCGGAGAGTCCGGGATGATCTCGGTGTCCTGGGTGGCACCGATCTCATTGTCAGTCACGCGCCGAGCTCCTCTCCTGCGATAGCGCATGTCGCGGGGCGCGTGGATCCGCAGCTCGCCACCATCGCGAAGGCGCGCGGCTCCACCGCTGTGAACCGAGTACGACTGCCATGTGGCAGTACCCCGGTCGAATCGCCGGAGCACCTGTACCTGACCAGAGTACGGGAGCGATTCGTCGGTGGTGATCCGCGGAAACTGAACCGTGATCGTTGGTGGCGATTCTCTTACCGCGCTCTCAGGCGGTGCCAAGGCGGGGATGAACCGTCCCAGCATTCGGCGCACCGACATCCCGATCGACACGACGTCGGGCAGCCGGGCGGCTGCGAGACCCGCATAGGTGACGCCGAGGGCGACGACCGCCGTCAACAGCAGGTAGACAAGGGATCCGAACTTTCCGACCTCGGTGGTCAGCAGGTGCAGGCCCGAGAGGTTCGCGACCAGCCAGACCACGGCGGTGACGCCGACGGAGACCCCGAGTGTGACGAGCGTCGTCCGTGTGACATGCGTCATCTTCGCGCCGTCAAGGCGTTTGCGGAGCAGGTAATGGCCGACGACCGCGCCGACGAGATAGCCGAGGCCGTTCGACAGCGCCAGCCACCGCACCACCAACTCGGGGTCGGAGAACAGGACCGGGCCCAGATAGGACGACGCGACCTTCACGGTGGTGATGCCGAGAACCATCACCGTGGGCGTCCAGGCGTCCTCCCGCGCGTAGAACACGCGCAGCTGGACCAGCGTCATCGAGTAGGGGATCAGCGTGAACGCGCCCCAGGCCAGCACCGAACCCAACTGGGAGGCGGTCTCGGCGTCGAACTTGCCGAAGTTGAACACGGCGATGCCGATCGCCGGGCCGAAGAACGTCATGTAGGCGACGACCGGCACCAACGCGACCATCGTCAGGCGGGTGGCCAGGGAGAGGTCGTCGACGACGGCCCGGGTGTCGTCGGCGGCCGCGTTGCGGGAGAGCCGCGGCATGATCGCGGTCAGGATCGTGACGCCGAGAACGCCGTAGGGGAGTTGCAGCAGCTGCCAGTGGGTGGCGTAGACGCTGATGCCGGAGGCGTCGGCGTGGGCGGCGATCCGGTAGGTGATCACCAGGCCGACCTGCAGGATCGCGACGTAGAGGACGATCGCCAGCGCCATGTTGCCGAAACGGCGCAGCCGCGCGTCGAGGCCCCACTGCAGTTGCAGATGCACCCCGGCCCGCTTGAGCCACGGCACCAGGATGCCCGCCTGGATGACCACGCCCAGGGTCGTGCCGATGCCGAGCACCAGCAGCTTCGGATCGCTCATCCGCACCGGGTTGAGCGTGATCTCGCCGGGCATCAGCGCATAGAGGACGAGCGTGGCGATCTGGACGATGTTGTTCAGCACCGGCGCCCACGCGCCGGGTTTGAAGAATCCCCTCATGTTCAGGATCGCCATGAACAGGGCCGACAGCCCGTAGAAGAGGATCTCGGGCAACAGCAGGTAGGCCAGTGCCGTGGTCAGGGCCCGGTTGACGTCTCCGTCGCCGACGTTGAGGAACGTCAGCAGCGGGGCCGCGATCAGCGAGATGACCGTGGCGGCGCCGAGCGTGACGAGGGTGAGCGTGAAGATCCGGTTGATGAATCCGCGGCCGCCATCGGCGTCCTCGGCTTCGGCGCGGACCAGGACCGGGATCACGATCGCGGTGAGCACGGCCCCGAGGACCACCTCGGCGATCATGTTCGGCAGCACGTAGGCCGCCTGGAACGCGGACGCGATGGCCGGACCGAGCATGGCCAGGACCAGGACGGTGCGGATGAAGCCGGTGATCCGACTGGTCAGCGTGGCCAGTGCGATCGAACCGCTGGTCTTGAGGATGCTGGAGTCGGAGTCGCGAGCGAGACCGGTCGACGACTCCTCGGCAGGGCCTTCGTCGGCAGTCGGTGCGGTGCGGGCCCGATCGGGGCTGTCGGTCACGGTGCCGCGGGAGGCGACGGGACCGGGTGCCCGCAGTGGCGGTCGGGTAGGGATCGGCCCGGGATGGCCTGCTCGATCATCGCGCACCCGCAGGCGTGGTTCGCCCGCCCCGGCCGGCGGGATGCGGCGGGGCGATGCGCGGCGCGGGTCGCCGGGTCGGTTGTCGGTCATGATCTGTCTCGGTCGGTCATGCCCGTCGTGGTGGGCGATTCGTCGTGCACCTCGTCGTCGTGGGGCCTGTCGTCGTGAGCCCTGACGTCGTGCAGGTCGCTGTCGATCTGGCTGTCGTGCACCTCGTCGTCGTGATGCGGGGCCTCCTGTTGCAGGGTACGGCGACGTTCCTGATAGGTGGTCCCGGCCAGGAGCCGATCGTGTTCATCGGGGTCGGGCCGGTCCTCGTCTGCCGGGTCGGGCTGTCCGCGGAAACGATGCCACAACCGTCGCGCCGTCAGCGCCACCAGCGCCACACCTGCCGCGATCGTGATCCAGAACAGCGGCTTCCCGTAGGCGTTGGCGTGCACCGACAGCCGGATGGGCGAGCCGACGGAGATGCCGCTGGAGGTGGTCAAACCGATCGTCACGGTGATCGCCGCCTCGGAGGTCTGGGCGCGCGTCGGCAGCTGGATCTGCCGGGTGCCGCGGGCCGGGATCTCGATGACCCCGAGGTCGCCGACGTCGAGTTCGGGCGGCGCGTCGACGTCGATCCGTACCCGGATCGGCAGGGACAGATCGTTGCGGACGACCAGCAGCAGGGGGCTACGTTCGGATGCGAGGGTGTAGCGCCCGCCGGGATCGAGGATGGTCACCGCGTTGCGCATCCGCTGCAACGTCGCGTCGACCGCGGTGACCCGCGCGGCGCGCTGCCCCCGGATCTCGGCGCGCAGCGCGGGCGCGGTCGAGTCCGGGGTCCGCAGCGCCCGCAGCAGATCCTCCCGCAGCGGTGCCACATAGCGTTCCGGAGTGGCGGCGACGTCGGCGGAACTCATCAGCGAGGCCTGTAGCTGGAACGAGAGTTCGGCGTGCTCTCGCATGTTCGTCGCGATCGTGTCGCCGACGGCCAGCCCCAGCGAGCCCAGCGGGCCGACCCCGGGCGGCGTGACGAAGCGGGCGGATCCTCCGGGTGCATCGAGTTGGCTCACGACACCCGACAGTGGTGCGGCGCTGGCGGCACCCGATTCCAGCAACAGGGTGGCGGTGCTGAACAGTGCGGTGGTGTCGTCGCTCGACGGTGCCCAGTAGGTGGGCGGGACGACGAACGCACTGCGGCCGGCGATCGGTTGCGCGCCGTCGGAGCCCGGTTGCGGGGCGGCGATGGCGGGATAGGCGAGGGCGGCGACCGCGGCCTCGCGGCGGGCCGCCGACGACTGGCCGTCGAACGAGATCTGCTGGTCGGGGGGTGTGAGGGGAGTGGTGGTGGGATCGGGGCCGAGACCGGCGAGCGCCGCGGTGATCGGAGCCTCGCTGGTCTGCATGCCCAGGCTGCCCACCCGGTAGCGTCCGGACGCAGCCGTTCGGTCCGGTGCGATGCTGCTCGTGGACGTGACGGCTTTGCCGATCGACGCCGAGTCGAGGACACGGGCGCCGGTGGCGTCGACGGCGCCGAGGGCCGGGATCGCGAGGCCGCGGACACTGCGGACCCCCAGGATCGCGTCGACGACGTCGGCCGGTGTGGACAACGCCGCGGTGGTGAGTCCGTTGTTGCTGATCCGGGACAGTGAGGTGAGGTCTGCCTGTGCGAAGGGCAGAGCCACGACGCACATCTGGGACGCGAGTTCGCGAAGTTCGGTGAGCCACTGCAGCGCCGCCGGTTGTCCGGTGCCCGGTGTCGTCGGCGACGTCGGATCCAGGGGATCGGTGGACACCACATAGCCCAGTGACATCGCCCGCACGGTGACCAGCAGATCGGGGTCGACGGCCAGACACATGCTCCGGGCGAGTTTGGATGCGCTGCGGGCGGGCGGTGCGGGAGCCTCACCGGATGCGGGGGCCTCACCGGATGCGGGGGCCTCACCGGATGCGGGGGACGAGGCCGACGGAGACCCGCTCTCGCCGGTGGGTTCCGAACCGGTCGTCGGGCTCGATGAACCGCCGGTGGCCGATGCGTCGGGGGAGTCCGGGTCGGTCTCACCGGCGACCGATCGCGCGGCGGCCAGCAGCGTGTTCAGTCGCCCTCCCGACGACAGTGACCGGGCGAGATCCTCGCCGACCAGCCGGACCGGTTCGGTGTTGCCGCCGAGCACACCGGGGGTGAGCTGGGGCGGTGCCGCCAGGGGCCACAGCATGGTCAGTCGGGACGGGCTGGACAGATTGGCCGACACCGATCCGTCCGGACCGAGGTCGGTGTCCTCGGCCCCGTTCTCATCTGTTCCGCTGGTCGGGTCCACGTACCCGGTGGCCCGCCCGCGGTCCGGCGGCAGCGACAGCACGGGCAGCAGCGTGCGCGACTGGGCGAGCTTGGCCGGATTGCCGTAGTCGGGCAGGCCGTTGACGTTCACGTTCAGCGGGAACACGCCGGTGCGCTGGATGTCGAGGCCGTCGCCTCCGCCGGCGCCGTCGGAAAGGCCCACGGTGATACGGAACGGGGCCGACTGTCCCGGCGCGAGATCGGCGGTGATCGGGCGGAACCGGGTGGCGGCGCTGACCGGGACCGGCGTGACTGCGAGGCTGCTCCGCAGCCCGTCGGCGTCGGAGATCGCGTCGCCGCGTTCGAGGCGGACGGTCAGGTCGTGCAGATCGCGGTCACCGATGTTCTCGATACGGCCGGAGACCGTGACGTCGGCGCCGCCGCTGCTGGTCACGATCGAGGGGGTGATCTCGTCCACCGAGAGGTGCAGGAAGTCGCCGGAGGCGCCGACGGCGTCGTCGTCGGGTGCCGCACCGGCCAGTCCGGCGCCCGGAACCGAGGACAGCAGAGTGATCAGCAGGACGGCGATGATCGCGGCACACGCGTGTACGGATCGTCGGAGATGAGCTCGGAGCCTGACCGGCGGGCGGTCAGGCATCGCCGGCCGGTGGCCGGCGGGGCCGACGTCGACGCCGACGAGACCGCGCCGGAGCTGGCGGTTCGTTGCGGCGCTGATTGCGTGCGGCTGCGGCTCTCTCATAGGCGTTGGGTTCGGTGCGAATGCTCTCGGCCTCGGACTGGGCCAACCTGTTCGGGTCGGCGGCGAGATCGGCGATCACGCCGCGGGCCATCCGGGCCAGTCGCCGCTCGTCAGAGTACGTCAGCTTGCGCGGCAACTCGTCGAGCGGCACCCAGGCCACCTCGCTGACCTCGTAATCGGCATCCGACAGCTCACCGCCGATGCTGCGCAGGAGATAGTGGTGCACCGTCTTGTGGATCCGACGACCCTCGCTGACGAACCAGTAGTCGATCTTTCCCAGAGGTGCGACGACGGTGCCCTCGATGCCCGTTTCCTCGGCGACCTCGCGGATCGCGGTCTGCTCGGCCGTCTCGCCGGTCTCGATGTGTCCTTTCGGCAGCGACCACATCATCCGGCCACGTCGGTCCATCCGGCCGATGAGCGCCGCGCAGAGATCGCCGTCGGGCAGGTCGAGGTCGGAGATGACGAGTCCACCCGCCGACGTCTCCCGGACCGTCCGCAGACGTTCGTGACCATGTTCGGATCTGCTGCCGTTGCGACGTCGCGTCTTGTTCTTCCCACCGGCCGCCGCGGCTTCGGCGCCGACGCCGTGCGCGAGACCGGTCTTGGTGATCTTCGCGGTCACCGCCACCAGGTCCGACGGCTTGGGCGGGGACACCCGGGTGTGGGTCGGTTGCAGTTCACCCTCGACGAGGGCGGGTTCGGTGGGCCGTTTGGGCAGGGGCCCGGGTTTGGGTGCGTCTCGGCGCTCGGCCGGCCGGGCCTGCGGTGGGACGGCGGCGTCCTGGTCGTGGGTGCCGTCGGACGCCGACGGGGCGGGATGAGCGGGTCGCCGCCCACGGCGACGGCGGCCCCGACGTCCGCGGCGGGCCTGTGCGCCGGAGTCGTCGGTGGTCGCGGTCGATCCCGCGGTGTTCGCCCGGGCCAGGTCTGCCGGGGTCACCCGGCGTCGCGGTCCGGCGTCCGAAGCGCCACGAGAGCCCGCCGTGACGTCGTCAGAGACGTCAGAGGGGTCGGTGGACGGATCAGCGGACACGTTCTCGATGCTAGCCGTTGGTCACCTGGCGTTTGCCTGGATGGGCCGTGGCCGGTGTGGTGATGTCGGCACCTGTCCGCTGTGGTGCGTGCCCCGGTTCACGAGGATTGTGGTCGCCGGATGTGCCGACGGTAGGCTGGCATCCTGTGACCGACCCCGAACGCCGTACCCGCCTGTTGGCGTCTGCGGCAGTGACACTACGGGGCCTGTCCGACATCCTGGTGCCGCTCGGCAAGGTCTTCGCCGACGCCGGCCACGATCTGTATCTGGTCGGGGGATCGGTGCGCGACGCCGTGCTCGGCCGTTTCGACGGGGATCTGGACTTCACCACCGATGCGCGGCCGGAGCAGGTCGTCGCACTGATGTCGGGCTGGGCCGACGCCCACTGGGACACCGGGATCGACTTCGGCACCATCAGCGCGCGCAAGGGCGATCAGATCATCGAGATCACCACCTATCGGGCGGACTCCTACGACCGGGTGGGGCGCAATCCGCAGGTCGTCTTCGGTGACTCGCTCGAGGACGATCTCGTGCGTCGCGACTTCACCATCAACGCGATGGCGGTGCGGGTCACCGCCGACGGTGCCGCCGAGTTCTGCGATCCCCTCGACGGCCTGACCGCACTGCTGGCCGGGCTGATCGATACGCCGGCGACCCCGCAGGAATCGTTCAACGACGATCCGCTGCGCATGCTGCGGGCGGTCCGGTTCGTGTCGCAGCTGGGGTTCCGCATGGCACCGCGGGTTGTCGACGCGATCACCGAGATGTCGGGGCAGATCGATCGGATCACCGCCGAACGGGTCCGGATGGAACTGGACAAGCTGATCCTGGGCGAACATCCGATCGAGGCGATCGACGCGATGGTGGACACCGGACTCGCCGAGCACGTGCTGCCCGAGGTCCCGGGGATGAAGCTCACCATCGACGAGCACCATCAGCACAAGGACGTCTACCAGCATTCGCTGACCGTGCTGCGGCAGGCCTGCGACCTCGAGGACGGCGACCCCGATCTCGTCCTGCGGTGGGCCGCGCTGCTGCATGACATCGGCAAGCCCGCGACCCGCAGGCACGAATCCGGCGGCGGGGTCAGCTTCCATCACCACGAGGTCGTCGGCGCCAAGTTGGTCCGCAGGCGGATGCGCGCCCTGAAGTATCCGAAGGCGGTCGTCGACGACGTGTCACAGCTGGTGTTCCTGCACCTGCGGTTCCACGGCTACGGCGACGGCGCCTGGACGGATTCGGCCGTCCGCCGCTATGTCACCGACGCCGGTCCGCTGCTGGACCGGCTGCACAAACTGGTGCGCGCCGACTGCACCACCCGCAACCGGCGTCGCGCCCGGCGTCTGCAGGAGAACTACGACCATCTCGAGCACCGGATCGCGGACCTCAAGGCTGCGGAGGACCTGAACAAGGTGCGTCCCGACCTCGACGGCAACGCGATCATGGAGTTGCTCGGGCTGCCGCCCGGACCCAAGGTCGGCGAGGCGTGGCGTTACCTCAAGGAACTGCGGCTCGACCGCGGACCGCTCTCGCACGAAGAGGCCGAGGAGGCCCTGCGCGAGTGGTGGGCTCAGCAGTAGCGCCTGCTCGGGAGACTAGGGTGCCGGGGCGAAGAACGTCGCAGCGCCCGGCACCGCCTCGAACACCGCGGGCAGTTCACCGACGAGGTCGCCGTCGATCGACACCAGCGCCGGCGGATCGCAATACAGCTCGATCTCGCGGCCGCGCATGGTGTGCACCGTCGGGTGATCGACGTGCGACCCGGAGAAGACCGTGGGGAAGACCCGGGCGATGGTGAGCCGGGCGAACCGGGACGGGCGGACGGCATAGGTCAGGTCCAGGAGCCCGTCGGTCATCGACGCGTGGGGGGTGATCTGCATGCCGCCGCCGTATGACGTGGTGTTGCCGATCGCGGCGAACACGAGGTCGTCGTCGATCGAGGTGTCGTCGACGCGCACGTCGTAGTGGCGGGTACGCAGTCCGACGAGCTCGCGCATCGCGGCCAGCGTGTAGCGCGACTGTCCCTTCGGCCACGACATCTCGATCGCCCGGGCGGTCACCGACGCATCGAATCCGGTTGCGGCGACGGTCGTGAACAGGGCGCTGCGGCCGTCCGGGAACGTCACCCGGCCCAGGTCGACGGTCTGGGTGTGTCCCTCGGCGATCACCGCGACCGCGGCGGCCGGGTCGTCGAGCGGTATGTGCAGGTTGCGGGCGACGTCGTTGCCCGATCCGGCCGGTATGACCCCGATCGGCTTGCCGGTGCCGAAGGTCGCCTCGACCGCGAGTCGGATCGTGCCGTCACCACCCACCACGACGATTCCGTCGGCATCGCCGCGGGCGGCCTTACCGGCCTGCTCGGCCGCATCGCGCGCGTCGCGGCCGATCACGAGCTCGGCCCTCACGCCACGCGAGGAGAACTCCGCGATCGCGGCATCGGCCACCGCCCGCCCGGCGCCGTTGCGCGCGTGCGGGTTGGCCAGAACCGCGATCTGGCCGACGCGATGGTCGTGGGGTGTGGAGCCCATAGGTTACGATGTTACATATCATGTCAATCTGTAAACCAGACATCGGTGACCAGGTTCTCGACGCCGCGCGGGAGTGCCTGATCCGTAACGATGGTCGCAAGGTGACTCTTGCGGAGGTCGCGCGTGAGGCCGGGGTCAGTCGACCCACGGTGTACCGACGCTGGCCGGACATGCACGAGATCACCCGTGCCCTGCTGACCCGTGAGGTGCTCGGCATCGTGAGTGCGGTGACCGAGGCCACGCCTCTGCGGACCGCCGAGTTCGACGCCACGATCGACCTCGTGGTCCGGGTGGCCGCGGCGTTGCGCGACGACGCGCTGGTCGACGCCCTGTGGCGATCGCAACGCGATTTCATGACGCCGTACGTCTTCGACCGGCTCGGCGCCAGTCAGCAAGGCGTCCTCGACATCCTGTCCGACGCGATCGCGCACGGGCAGCGGCGCGGGCAGGTCCGCGACGGCGATCCGGACAAGATGGCGTCCATGGTCCTGCTGATCACCCAGTCGGCGGTCCAGTCCCGTGCGCTGGTGGAGTCGATCCTCGGCGACGAGTGGAGCCGCGAACTCCATCACGCACTGTCGTCGTATCTGCGCCGACCCGACACAGACCTACCCACGGCAACGTGACGGTGATGCGGTGACCGCGCTGAACGCCGGCCAACGCAGCGCGTGGCTCGCAGCGTTGGCGGACAACGATCAGCCGCTCGACGTACTCGTCGTCGGCGGGGGGATCACCGGGGTCGGGGTGGCCCTCGACGCCGCGACCCGCGGATTGCGGGTGGCTCTCGTCGACGCCCATGATCTCGCCTTCGGCACCTCGCGCTGGAGCAGCAAGCTCGTACACGGCGGACTGCGTTACCTCGCCGGTGGCCAGATGTCCATCGCGCATGAGAGTGCGGTGGAGCGGCATCACCTGATGACCGCGATCGCACCGCATCTGATCCGGCCACTGTCACAGGTGGTGCCCGACGTCGGGTCCCGGCGGACCTCGGCGTTGATCCGCACCGGATTCCGCGCCGGCGACGTCTTACGCCGGGTCGCCGGTACCCCGGCGTCGGTCCTGCCCGGACCGTCGCGGCTGTCCGTCGACGACACGCTGGCATTGTGTCCCGCGACGTCGCGGGACGGACTGCGCGGCGGATTCGCCAACACCGACGGGCAGCTCGTCGACGACGCCCGGCTCGTCGTCGCGGCGGCCCGCACAGCCGCCGTCTTCGGCGCGCTGATCTGTACCCACACGCGTGCCGACCGGGTCACCGGAACCGGTGCGCGACTGACGGATACGCGCACCGGTGAATCTTTCGACGTCATGGCACGGACGGTGGTGAACGCTGCCGGGGTCTGGGCCGGCGACATCGACCCGTCGGTGCTACTGCGGCCCAGTCGCGGCACGCACCTGGTCTTCGACGCGGCCACCTTCGGCAATCCGGCAGGTGCCCTGACCATCCCGGTCGCCGGATCGATCTCCCGATTCGTCTTCGCACTGCCCGAACAGCTGGGCCGGGTGTACGTCGGCCTCACCGACGTCGACGCGCCCGGACCGATCCCCGATGTGCCCGAAGCGTCCGACGACGAGATCGACTACCTCATCGACGCGGTCAACCCTGTGCTGGCACAACCGGTTTCCCGCGCCGACATCCTCGGTACCTACTCCGGGCTGCGTCCGTTGATCGCCGCCGAAAGTGACTCGGGCTCAGGAGATCTCGCAGATCTGTCCCGACGACATCGGGTGCAGGTCGCCGACGGTACGCTCGTCGGCGTGCTCGGTGGGAAACTCACCACGTACCGCCGCATGGCCCAGGACGCGGTCGACGCCGCGATCGAGGCCGGTGGTCTGACGGCAGGCCGATGCGTCACCGCGACCACTCCGCTGATCGGTGCGGCCGGGATACCGCGCCGACCTGGTCTGCCGGCCTCTCTGGTGGCCCGATTCGGTTCGGAGGCAGCCAAGGTCGTGTCCGCGGCGAGCGTCGAGCGCCCGCTGGACCTGATCGCCGACGACCTCGACGTCACCCGGGCAGAGGTGGAGTTCGCGGTGACCCACGAGGGCGCGCTGAGTGCCGACGACGTGCTCGACCGGCGCACCCGCATCGGGCTGGTCGCCGCCGACGCGGAGCGCGCCCGGCCGGCGGTCGAGGAGATCGTCGGGTCGGTGGCTCAGTAACCCATCGTCCGCAGGGCGTCGGCGAGCTTGTCGAGATCCTCGCGTTCGACGTCGAGATGCGGACTGATCCGCAGCACCGACTGTTCGGTGGCGAGCGGGGCGCGCCAGGAATCGGCGCAGGTCACCAGGATGCCCAGGGACAGGAGCTTGTCGCGCGCGGCGGCCACGTCGGAGGGTTGCCAGCCCGGCGGCGGCGCGAGCGTCGTGATCGCCGACGGTTCGTCGGCGGGTTCGAGCACTTCCCAGCTGCCGATCCCGTCGAGCCGTTCCCGGGTGTAGCGGCCGATGGCCGACAACTCACGGAACACGCGCTGCTGGCCGACGGCGAGAACCTCGGATACCGCCACCCCGAGTCCGAGTCGACCGGCGACGAAGGCTTCCGAACTCTCGATCTCCACCGGCCGAAGGGCGTCCTTGCGGACGGCGACGAACCCGACACCGCGCGGGCCGCCCAGCCACTTGCGGCTGGTGCCGTAGACGACGTCGGCGCCGGTCACGGTCGGCGTGTGGCCGGCCGACTGCGCCATGTCGACGACCACCGGAACCCCGGCGGCGTGCGCGATCTCGACGATCCGGGTGACCGGCTGCACGATGCCCGACATCGAACCGATGTGGCAGATGTGGATGAAGTCCGGCTGTTCGAACTGCAGCATGTTCTCGAGGGCGTCGGTGTCGACGTGGCCGACGATGTCCGCGTCGGGCAGCGGCCGGACGGCGAAGCCGCGACGCTCGAACTCGACGAGGTTGGGACCGAACTCGTTCTTGGCGACCCACACGGTGGTGGAGATCGGCAGATTCCAGTAGGTGAGCAGTGCGCGCAGCGCGGCGCGGGCGCTCTCTCGGAAGGCGAGTTCGTCAGAGGTGTGTCCGATCAGTGACGCGAGGTCGCGCATGTCGCGGGCGATCTCCTCGGCACGGTCCGCGGCGGCGACGTACGAGCCGCGTTCGGACTCCCGCCACAGGTGCGCGGAGATGGTGCCGATGACCGCATTCGACGACCGGGCGGCGGCGGCCGAGTCGAGGTGGACGACTTCGGGACGGAGGCGAGCGCGGCGCCACTGTTCACCCAGATCGCTCACGTACATAGCCCCAGAACCTACCGGCCGGGGTCGAGCAGGGAACCAGCGGGCGGCGCGGTGCGTCGAATCGGTATGGATTCGGCGATCGACTACCTCTTCGGGACCGGTGACGGGCACACCACGTCCTGGGTGTCGTCCGCCGACGCCGACTTCGACCACGACGGGCAGCCGGACGCGGTGTGGCTGGATTTCGACGGTGACGGGCTGCGGGACGATGCGATGTGGGACACCGACGGCGACGGATCCGCCGACGTCGCGGCACTGGACCGCGATGACGACGGCCGACCCGACGCCCTCTTCCGGGACTCGGGTAACGGGGTGTGGGGCCGGCGGACCGGACCACCCGGCCGTGGCGAACCGGAGATCCCGCCGCCGGCGGGCCGGGTGGGGGACGGTCCTGCGCCGGAACCGAAACCCCAGCCGCAACCCGACCCGGGCGGGGAGACGGTCGTGGTGTCCCGAGACCTCGACGGTGACGGGGCCGCCGACGTCGAGATCGTCGGCACGCGGCGGGCGGGTGTCCCGGTGGCGTACCGGCTCTACGTCGACTCCGACGGTGACGGCCGCTACGACCGGGTGCTCGTCGACGACGACGGCGACGGGCGCGCCGACGTCAGCTATGACGACCGGTCGCCTCGATTCGATCACCGTTGACCGACCGATGCCGATGGGGAGGGGTGTGCAGGAAGCGAACCACGACGGCGCCGACCAGGTAGAGCACGGCGCCGAAGACCAGCAGCCCCACCGACCGCCCGTCGGGCGGGATCGCGAAGGCGGCCAGCGTGACCGCGCCGACGTAGGCGATGTTGAACACCGCGTCCTGCACGGAGAAGACCTGCCCGCGCACGGCGTCGCCGATGTCGACCTGCATCGCGACGTCGCCGCACAGCTTGGCGACCTGGCCGATGAGGCCGAGGACGAAGGCTCCGATGCAGAGCACCACCGGGTTGAAGGTGATCAGTGAGACCTCTGCGACGGCCCCGAGCGACAGGGCGGTCACCAGCGTCAACCGTCGGCCGTATCGCTCCACCGAGATCGGGGTGATCACGGCGGCGAGGAACGCACCGCCGGCGGTGAAACCGGCCACCACGCTGAGCCCGGCCAGGCCGTCGCCGGCCCCGGCCTGCTTGCTCAGTACGAGCAGCATCAGGGTGTTGATGCCGAAGACGAGCCGGTGCGCCCCGATCGCCGACAGAGCCGCCGACACGGTCCGTGATCGGGCGACGGCCCGGGCGCCGTGCAGCAGTCCGACCGTGACGGCGTGCAGGGCCGACCGGCCGGGGTCGTCGGGTTCGTCGGGGCCCAGTTGGAGTCGCGCGAAACCGTGCGCGAGGCCGGCCGCGATGAGTGCGATGGCCACCCCGCCCAGAGTGGTGAGAGCACTGCCGGAGTTGTCCGCACCGAACAGGGCGCGCAGCACCGCGGCCAAACCGGCCCCGACCGCGAGCATGCCCGCGCCCAGGGTGGTGAACAGTGCGTTGGTCGCCACGATGACGTCGCGATGTGCCACATGGGGCAGGGATGCGGACAGGCCCGACGCCACGAAGCGACTCGCACCGGTCACCGCGAGCGCCCCGATCAGCACGATCGTGTCGCTCGCACCCGTTGCGATGCACAGCGCGACGAGGGAGATCAGCACAGCGCGAATCATGTTGGCGTACATCAGGACATTGCGTCGGTCCCAATGATCGAGGAGGGCGCCGGCGAACGGGCCGATCATCGAGTAGGGGAGCAGCAGCACGGCGAGACCGCCCGCCACGGCGAGCGGATCGGCATGCCTCTCGGGATTGAAGAGGATCGCTCCGAACAGTGCTGCCTGGAACACACCGTCGGTGATCTGACTGGTCAGGCGCACCGCCAACAGCCGCCCCAGCCCTGGCGAGTGCCCGAGCGAGCGTATGAAGCCCCGCAGACCGGGGTTGGTATGCGGAGACACTGACATCACTGATCCAGAGTACCGACCTGGAGGGTCGGTCCATGCCATGATGTGAAGGTGGCCGGCGGCGACGAGTCAGAGGAACCGACCCCCGAGTTCTACTCGGAGGGCGCTGCGGGTGCGGCACGGGATCTGCCGTCCGTCGGCCGGGTCCGGCCGGGCACCCTTCTCCTCGCGTCCACCGATCTCCTCGAGCCGACATTCGCCCGGACCGTCATCTACATGATGGAGCACAACGAGGCCGGCAGTCTCGGGGTCGTCCTCAATCGGATGAGTCAGACCGCGGTGCACAATCTGCTCCCGCAGTGGTCTGAGCTCGCCGCGTCGCCACGGGCGCTGTTCGTCGGCGGCCCGGTCAAACAGGATGCCGCGCTGTGTCTCGGCGTGGTGAAACACGGCGCCGACATCAGCGGCCACGACGCGATCCGTCCGGTCGACGGCCGGGTGGCCCTCGTCGACCTCGACGGGGACCCGGAGGCACTCGCCGACGTTCTCGAATCGGTCCGACTGTTCGCGGGCTACTCGGGCTGGGGTATCGGCCAACTCGACGCCGAACTCGAACAGGACAGCTGGATGCTCGCCTCGGCGCTGCCGGGGGACATCGTCGCACCCACCACCACCGACCTCTGGGGTGCGGTGCTCCGGCGGCAGCCGTGGCCCATGCCGCTGCTCGCCACGCACCCGCTCGACCTCACGCGCAACTGACCTGCACCGGCACCTCGAACCGGCATCCTGAACCCCAGGGGTGACGCACGCCACAATCTCTGCTACCTTTTCCTCGCTTGTTCGACAACCGGGGGGTTTGTGGCGTGCGGGTGGGAAAGATCGCGGGAATTGTCGGTGTCCTGACATCGGTGCTGCTGGTGTCGGGGCTGGTGATCCCGGCGGCGACAGCGGCGCCGCCGCCGTCCGGAGGTGCTGCCGCCGCCCGGTGGGTCGCCTCGCACGACGGGCCGCAGCCCTATTCCGGCGTCGCCGTCACGTGGGATGTCCCGATCCGGATGAGTGACGGAACAATTCTGCGCGCCAACGTGTACCGTCCCGCCGACAAGGCCGGGCGGGCGTCGGCCAGGCGCACTCCGGTGATCGTCAACATGACGCCGTACACCAAGCTGATCACCGCGGTCGGGTCCGCGGTGACCCAGCATCCGGTGCTTGGGCCGTTCCTGACCCAGCTGGTGTCGACCATCGCCCAGGTGTCCTCGCCGCTGCGTGACTTCGCCGACATCACCCAGCTCACCCAGGCGCTCCAGGACGGTGGCGCACGCACCTTCATGGTCGACTACGACCTCGTGCGCAGCGGCTACACGCAGGTCGTCGTCGACGTGCGGGGGACCGGTTTCTCGCAGGGCACGTGGAACGTCTTTCAGAACCGGGAACAGCAGGACACCACCGAGGTGATCGACTGGGCGGCGCGCCAACGGTTCTCCGATGGCAAGGTGGGCATGTCCGGGGTCTCGTACTCGGCGATCAACCAGATCCAGGCCGCCAACAAGAACCCGAAGGCGCTCAAGGCCATCTTCCCCGTGGAACCGGGCGGCGACCTCATCCGCGACATCGTCGCACCCGGCGGTGCTCTCGGCGCCGGCTTCCTGCCGATGTGGCTCACCTTGGTCAACACGACGAAGATGGTCCCCAACGTGGCGTCGATGCTGAACGGCACCTTCGACTGGAAGTGGTTGGCCGACCGCGTCTCCGACCCGTTCACGTTCTATCCGCAGCTCTTCGCGGCGCTCCTGACACCCGACATCGCGTCGGTTCCGCCGGAACTGCGCGAACTACTCACGACGACGGGCGAACCACGGCAGGCGTGGCTCGACCATGCCGAGCGGATCAGCACGCCGACGTTCATCTACGGCGGTTGGTTCGACCTCTTCACCAACAGCGAAGTCCGGATGTACAACAAGATCCCGTTGTCGCCGGGCCGCAAACAGCTCATCATGGGCGACGGGTATCACCTGACGATCGGCGGCGGGCAGGGTCATCGCGCCCAACCGCCGCGCCTCGATGTACTCCAGAAGGCCTGGTTCGACAAGTGGCTCAAGGGCATCGACAACGGCATCGACTCGTACGGGCCGGTCAACCTGAAGCAGGTCGGCGACTCGTGGATCACCGCGCAGCAGTTCCCCCGGGCCGGCATGACCCGGCAGCGGCTCTACCTCGGTGACCGCCCCAGCGGCACCGCCCCGTATGCGGTTCGCGATGGCAGCCTGACCACCGACGTGCCGGCGTCACGAGGCCGGATGACGATCTCGCCCGGAATCCTGACGCTGTGCTCGCGGGACTCCGCGCAGCAGATGGCGGGCGCGACCGCGTTCTTCCCGTTCTGCGCGAACGACGCCCGGATCGCGGAGCGCAACGCGTTGACGTTCACCACGGCACCGATGCGCACCACGCGTAGCGTGTCCGGTTACACGAATGTCCGGTTGAACACGGTGATGGACGCGACCGACGGCTACTGGACGGCGACGCTGAACGACGTTGCGCCCGACGGGACGTCGAAGGTCATCAGTTCGGGTCAGGTGATGGCGTCACTGCGCGACTACGACCGGTCGAAGTCGCAGTTCGCGCCCAACGGCGACGTCATCGATCCGTTCTACGACTTGACGCTGGCGTCCCGGCAGAGGGTGACCCCCGGCCGACCGGTCTCCCTCGACATCGGGCTGCTGCCGACCGAGGCGCTGATCCGGCCCGGGCATCGGCTGCGGGTCGACGTGTTCGCGATGAACCTGCCGCGCGGCCTCCCGCTGCGCCCGTTGCTGAACGAGTCGCAGCTGCGGCCCGAGCACATCCAGCTCGACCCGACCCGGCCGAGCTTCGTCAATCTGCCGCTGTCGGCGCCGGTGGGGTGATCACGGTCCCACTCGGTCCCCGGTCCCCAACCCGGTCCCTGAGGAGCCTCCGAGCCTGCGAGGATGCGGTCCAACCCGGTCCCTGAGGAGCCTCCGAGCCTGCGAGGACGCGGCCCCACTCGGTCCCTGAGGAGCCTCCGAGCTTGCGAGGATGCGGTCCAACCCGGTCCCTGAGGAGCCTCCGAGCCTGCGAGGACGCGGCCCCACTCGGTCCCTGAGGAGCCTCCGAGCCTGCGAGGACGCGGCCCAACCCGGTCCCTGAGGAGCCTCCGAGCCTGCGAGGACGCGGCCCCACTCGGTCCCTGAGGAGCCTCCGAGCTTGCGAGGATGCGTCACGGTACGCCCAGCATGGGCATTCGCTTGGAGGTGGAAGTCCTCCGGAGGGGAAGGTGGTTTAACTCCTAGTCGAGGGCAACTGCGTCATCGTGAGGTGGGGTGGGAAGGAAGCCGGAGACGAAATCCTGCACCGAGGTATACGAATCGCATGTGAGGCATGCCGGTTGGGGTGAGTCAGCCGTGTGTGATGAAGCCCGTTCCACCGAAACGGCTGGTGTGTATATGCGGCGGTTGTAGGAGGACAGTGGATGTTCTTATCTGGGGAGGTCTGTCTTGGTGCGTCGGCGAGGGTTGTCGGAGCACGGCTGTCCGGGAGGGCGGTCGGTGACGGGGCAGAAGTCAGCAGAGGTCGTAGTACCAGTGGGAATCGGGTGTGCTGGGAAGGGCTGAACGTTGGGAATTGATGGTGTGAAGCAGTGTTTCTCGGAGGGTGCGGTGATCGCAGCCAACCCCGTGGTGGGGCAGGCGAAAGGGGTTGAGCGGTGAATCCGCGAGAGCCGTCGTCTGTGCGTAGTGACCGTCCGGCGGATGCTGGGGAGGACCTCAGGGGCAGCGATGATTTGTGGGGGCAGGTGTTTGACTCGCAGAATCTGGCTGCCGCGGTGAGACGTGTCGAACGTAACAAGGGCGCGCCTGGTGTCGACGGGATCAGCACGGATCAGTTACGTGGCTGGTGCGCTGAGCATTGGGGTGAGGTTCGTGCGGCGTTGGATGCGGGTACCTATCGGCCGTCGCCGGTGCGTCAGGTGATGATTCCCAAACCTGATGGTGGGCAGCGGAAGTTGGGGGTACCGACGGTGTTGGATCGGTTGATCCAGCAGGCTGTCGCGCAAGTGTTGGTCCCGGTGTTTGATCCGGGGTTCGCCGAGGTCTCGTATGGGTTTCGGCCGGGCAGAAGCGCTCATGATGCGGTGAAAGTCGCTCGTCTGCTCATCGAGCAGGGTTATGTGTGGGTGGTCGAGGTGGATCTCGATGCGTTTTTTGATCGGGTCAATCACGACATGCTGATGTCGCGGGTTGCGCGGAAAGTCCAGGATAAGCGGCTACTCAGGCTGATCCGTGCCTATGTGCAGGCGGGGATCATGGTAGACGGTGTGCGGCATCCGTCGGCGCAGGGCACCCCGCAGGGGTCGCCGTTGTCGCCGTTGTTGTCGAATATCATGCTCGATGATTTCGATCAGGAGATGTGGGCGCGGGGGCATCGGTTTGTCCGCTACGCCGACGATATCCGGATCTTTGTGAAATCCGAGCGGGCTGCCGAACGGGTGCTCGTATCGAGCACGGTGTTGCTGGAGAAGCGGTTGAAGTTGAGGGTGAACCGCAGTAAGTCCTCGATCCATCCGGCGTTGGCAGCAACGTTGTTGGGGTTCGCGTTCTTTCTGCGTGACGGGGCGTTCGAGATTCGGGTGGCGCCTACGGCGTGGGCCCGGATGTTGGCGCGGGTCCGCGCGTTGACGTCGCGGACGTGGAGTGTGTCGATGGGTTTCCGGATCATGCGGCTCAACCAGTACATCCGAGGGTGGATGGGGTATTTTCGCCTCGCCACGACACCGGGAAAGTTTCGCGGACTCGATGGCCGGCTGAGGCGACGGTTACGGCAGATCCGTTGGGTGGAATGGAAGGGTGGCCATACCCGGGCCGCGCAGTTGCAGACTCTGGGTATCGCGGCTCGCGAGGCTCAGCGCTGGGGCCACAGCAGTCTCGGGTATTGGCATGTGGCCGACACCTTCCTCAACCTGGCACTACCCAACAGCTACTGGCAACGCCAGGGGTTGCTCACCTTTCACCAGGCCTGGACCCGATTTCACTGACCCAGCGAACCGCCGTATGCGAGACCCGCACGTACGGTGGTGTGAGAGGAGGGCCGGGAAACCCGGCCCTCCTACTCGATAAGGGCCGACGCGCGCGCCACACGCCGGCACCCACCCCGTCACTGCGTCTCGTGATTATCCGGATAGGCGGTGACGGCCAGGAACCGGATCGGCAACTGGACCAGGTCGTGGGGGCCGTGGATGCCCTCGCCGTCCAGCAGCAGGCAGTCGCCGGGGCTCAGGGTGTACTCGGCGGTGCCGTGGCCGTAGACCATGACGCCCTCGAGCATGTAGAGCAACTCGGTGCCCGGGTGTTGAAAGCGGGGAAACACCTCGCTGTCGTCGGTGAGGGTGACGAGTACGGGTTCCAGGCGCTTGTGTTGTCCGCGCAGGGTGCCGAGGAGTTCGTAGTGGTGGCCGACGCGGGTGCCACGGCCGACGATGACCGCACCCTTGCCTGCCTCGGTGTAGATGGATTCCCGCTCGACGTCGGCGCCGCGGAACAGCGAGGTGACCGGGACATCGAGACCCGCCGCGAGCCGGGCCAGAGTGGAGAGGCTGCACGACGTCTGGGCGTTCTCGATCTTGGACAACATCGCCTTGGAGATCCCGACCTTGGCCGCCATGTCGGCCACCGACATCCCCGCATTGCGCCGCAGCAACCGGACCTGGTGGGCGATCGCGGCCTCGAGGTCTCCGCCGGTCGGGGGCTCGCCGATGACCTCACGCTGGATGGGTGCGGGGTCGCCGGTGTCGCGGACGGTCTTCGAAACGTCGGCACTCATGCGGGTAGTCTAGCGAACTTTAGTTTCCTCGCAGTGAACATTCGAGGGTCGAAGCTGATCACTGCGCGGCCGTTGCCGCGTCCGCCTCTCGGCCGTAGCGGGTGGCCAACCATGAGCAGAGGATGAGCTGGATCTGGTGGAAGATCATCAGGGGCAGCACGATCAGCCCGACCGTGGACCCGGCGAACAGCACGGTCGCCATCGGCAGACCGGTGGCGAGACTCTTCTTGGTGCCGCAGAACTGGATGGCGATGACGTCCTCGCGGTTGAACCCGAGCCGCCGGGGCACCCAGCGGGTGACCACGAGCATGAACACCACCAGGATCAGCGAGATCACTGCGACCGCGATGACCTGCCACGCATCGACGATCGACCAGATGCCCTCACGCACGCCTTCGCTGAACGCCGAGTAGACCACCAGCACGATCGAACCGCGGTCGGCGAGCTTCGTCGCGCGGGCGTGCCGGCCGAAGAAACCACCGACCCAGGGCCGCGCGAGCTGGCCGATGATGAACGGGACGAGGATCTGCAGGACGATCTTCAGCACCGACGTCGCATTGATCTGCACGCCGTTCTCCGTGGTCATCAGGGCGACCACGAGCAGCGGCGTCAGCACGACGCCGATGATGTTGGATGCCGACGCACTGACGATCGCACCCGGCACGTTGCCGCGGGCGATCGAGGTGAAGGCGATCGAGGACTGCACCGTGGACGGCACCAGGCACAAGAACAGCAGGCCGGCGTACAGGTCGGCGCCGACGATCGGTTCGACGATCGGTTTGATCGCCAGCCCGATGATCGGGAACGCCACGAATGTGAACGACAGGATCGTCAGGTGCAGCCGCCAGTGCTTGAGGCCCTCGAGCGCCTCCCGCGGGTGCAGGCGGGTGCCGTACAGGAAGAACAGCAGCGCGATGGCGATGACGACGACCCAGTCGAGCACGTCGGCGGCATCACCGCGGGCGGGCAGGAATGCGGCGACGATGACCGCGGTCAGGATGGCGAGGATGAAGCCGTCGATCGGGGAGCGGTTGAGGAGGTCGCGAGCGACCTTCAGCGGTGACGACACAGAGGCTCAGGCCTGGGCCGATTCGGCCGAGCACACGCCACGGAGGGTGCATGCGCCGCAGCTCGAGGTCCCGCAGTCGGCGGCATGGTCGGCGTCGGTGGCCTTCGCTGCGGCGGTGTCGCCGGCGGGATCTGCCGCGCTCTCGTGTGAGGAACAGCACACACAGCCGTCGTCCTCGGCGGGGACGGCTGCGGCGGCACGGACGCCGTAGGCGCTGACCAGGCCGACGACGAACACCGCGGCGACGAGCGCGACACCAGCGAACACCAGGGACCACAATCCGTCGATGCCCAGCGTCAGGATTCCGCCCAGGACCAGCAGGGCGGCAGCGGTCAGCAGACCGGGTGCGGCGACCCGGTTGGCGACGGTGAATGCCTGCTCAGAGCGCATGGACTCGTCGGCGCGGACACCGAGGAAACGGTTGCGGCGCAGTCGACCGGTGATGCCGAGCAGCCCGACCACCAGCCACATCGCAGCCAGCACGAAGACGATCACGGCGGCGACAACAGGCAGGACGTTCACATCGACAACCATACGACCGACCGTCGTAGCTGCAGAATTCACCGGTCGGCGCTCACTCGTGGCGACCACCCGTTGGCTCGTGGTTCACGCCACGATTTACGCTGGTCGGGTGACTTCAGCTGATTCTGCCCGTACCGCGACGGCCCCCGGCGCGGTCGGCGTGCCCGGCCACCGCTACACCGCCGAGCTCGCCGGTGAGATCGAAGCCCGGTGGCAGCGCAACTGGGCAGACCAGCACGCCTACGAGGCGCCCAACCCGGTCGGACCGCTGGCCGGCGACCTCTCTGCATTCGGCGGGGCAGGCGCCGACGCCGACGACAAGCTCTTCATCCAGGACATGTTCCCGTACCCGTCGGGCGCGGGACTGCATGTCGGACATCCCCTCGGCTTCATCGCCAGTGACGTCTTCGCCCGCTACCAGCGGATGACCGGCAAGAACGTTCTGCACACCATGGGCTTCGACTCCTTCGGTCTGCCCGCCGAGCAGTACGCGGTCCAGACCGGTACGCACCCGCGCACCACCACCGAGGCGAACATCGAGCGCTACCTCGGCCAGATCCGACGGCTCGGGCTGGGACACGACGAGCGGCGACGGGTCGCGACCACCGATGTCGAGTTCTATCGGTGGACGCAGTGGATCTTCCTGCAGATCTTCAATGCCTGGTACGACGCCGATCAGGGCAAGGCGCGTCCCATCGCCGAGCTGATCGGCGAGTTCGACTCGGGCACGCGGACGCTCGACGGCGACGAGAAATTCGCCGGGCGCGACTGGTCGTCGCTGACCAGAACAGAACGCAACGCGGTGATCGACTCCCACCGGCTGGTGTATCAGAGCGACTCGCTGGTCAACTGGTGCCCGGGGCTGGGCACCGTGCTCGCCAACGAAGAGGTCACCACGGACGGCCGCAGCGATCGCGGCAACTTCCCGGTGTACCGCAAGCATCTGCGGCAGTGGATGATGCGCATCACCGCCTACTCCGACCGTCTGCTGGACGACCTGGATCTGTTGGACTGGCCGGACAAGGTCAAGACGATGCAGCGCAACTGGATCGGACGCTCGCGCGGCGCGCAGGTGGCCTTCCCGGTGCCGGGAGCGGGCCGAACAGACACGGCCGCGGGCGGACACGCCATCGAGGTCTTCACCACCCGACCCGACACCCTGTTCGGCGCCACCTACATGGTGTTGGCTCCCGAGCACGAGCTGGTCGACTCGCTCACGGCCGAGGCCTGGCCGGACGGTACCGACGATCGGTGGACCGGCGGCGCCGGGAGTCCGGCCGAGGCGATCAAGGTGTATCGCGCACAGATCGCGGCGAAGTCGGATCTGGAGCGGCAGGAGAACAAGGAGAAGACCGGTGTCTTCACCGGTTCCTTCGCCACCAATCCGGTGAACGGCGAGCAGATCCCGGTGTTCATCGCGGACTACGTGCTGATGGGCTACGGCACCGGCGCGATCATGGCGGTGCCCGCCCACGACCTGCGCGACTACGAGTTCGCGACCGTGTTCGGGCTGCCCATCCGCGAGGTGATCGGTTCCGAGCAGGGCATCGAGACCGAGGCCTACATCGGCGACGGTCCCGCGGTGAACTCCGGCTTCCTCGACGGTCTGGCGGTCGAGGAGGCCAAGGCCGCCATGATCGAGTGGCTCGAGGCCCAGGGAGCGGGCACCGGCACCATCCAGTACAAGCTGCGCGACTGGCTGTTCGCGCGTCAGCGATATTGGGGCGAACCGTTCCCGATCGTGTACGACGCCGACGGTGAGGCCCACGCTCTGCCGGAATCGATGTTGCCGGTGGAACTTCCGGAGGTCGACGATTACGCGCCGGTCTCCTTCGACCCGGAGGACGCGGACAGCGAGCCGTCGCCGCCGTTGGCGAAGGCCACCGACTGGATGACCGTCGAACTGGACCTGGGCGACGGGTTGCAGACCTACACCCGGGACGCCAACGTGATGCCGCAGTGGGCGGGCAGCTCGTGGTATCAGCTGCGCTACATCGACCCCACCAACTCGGACACGTTCTGCGCCAAGGAGAACGAGGCCTACTGGATGGGTCCGCGGCCGAAGCTGCACGGTCCGGACGATCCGGGTGGCCTCGACCTGTACATCGGCGGCGTCGAGCATGCGGTGCTGCACCTGCTGTACTCGCGCTTCTGGCACAAGGTGCTCTTCGACCTCGGCTATGTGACCAGCCGCGAGCCGTACCGAAAGCTGTTCAACCAGGGCATGATCCAGGCCTACGCGTATACCGACTCGCGGGGTGTCTATGTGCCGGCCGAGGGTGTCGAGGAGCGCGACGGCGGGTATTTCTACGACGGCGAGCCGGTCACCCAGGAATACGGGAAGATGGGCAAGTCGCTCAAGAACTCGGTGACGCCCGACGACATCTGCCGCGACTACGGGGCCGACACCCTGCGTGTCTACGAGATGTTCATGGGTCCGCTGGATCAGTCGCGCCCGTGGGCGACCAAGGACGTCGTCGGCTCCCAGCGGTTCCTGCAGCGGATCTGGCGCCTGGTGGTCGACGAGGAGACCGGGGCGTCCCGCTGCACCGACGCCGAGCTCGACGACGACACGAACCGCCTGTTGCACAAGACGATCGCCGGTGTCCGCGAGGACTATGCCGAGCTGCGCAACAACACCGCGGTGGCGAAGCTGACGGTGCTGACCAATCACCTGACCAAGAACTTCGAACGCTCGGGCGCACCCCGCGCGGCCGTGGAGCCGCTGGTCGTGATGCTGGCCCCGCTGGCGCCGCACATCGCCGAGGAATTGTGGCACCGGCTCGGCAAGCAGTCACTGCTGGCGCGCGGTCCGTTCCCGGAAGCCGACGCGAAGTGGCTCGTCGAGGACACCATCGAGATCCCGATCCAGGTGAAGGGCAAGGTGCGCAGCCGGATCGTCGTCGCCGCGGATGCCGACGAGGCGACCGTGCGCGCCGTCGCTCTGGCCGACGAGAAGATCGTGCCCCTGCTCGACGGTGAACCCCGCAAGGTGATCGTGGTGCCCGGGCGGATGGTCAACGTCGTCCCGTAGCGATCGGGACCGGGTCTCGGTACGCAGGCTCGCCCCGGGGGCTCGCTCGCTACTCGACGAGCGGGGGTGAATCCTGCCGAGCGTCCAGTGGTGGGTGACTCCCGCCTGGACTCGCTGATCTAGGTTCCGAGCTCCGGGCGAGGGGCCGTGTCGAGATCTACTTCGGCGGCAGCTTCCGGGCGTAGTCGGAGCCGATGGTGACCCATCGCTGCAGCTGGCGTTCGGTGCGGATGCCGTCGTCGGAGACGCGCAACCAGCCGCGGGCCTCGCGGCCCGACATGACCATGGGCGCGGTGTGGTCGAACTCGAGGAGCACCTCGGTCTGATCGGGCGGGACTCGCACCATGAGGCCGCCCTGCCCGCTGGCCGCGATGGCCATGTTGCCGTTGATGAGGAAGGCCAGACCCCCGAACATGGACTTCTCGTCCACACCGCACTCGGCTGCCAGCATGCCGCGAATCCGGTAGGCGAGATCGTCGTCGTAGGTCACCGGTTCAGGGTATGTCCTCAACGGGGGTTGGAAAAGAACTTACCGCTGAGTAAGGTAGGGTCATGGCGATCAACCTGGAGCTGCCGAAGAAGTTCGATTCGACCCTCGAGCGAACCCACCTGGCGGCCGAGCACATCTTCCGGCCGATCTCGCGCAAGTACGACAAGGCCGAGCACGAATACCCGGTGGAGCTCGACGAGCTGGGCAAGCTGGCCAAGAAGTCGCGTGACCAGGAACGATCCTCCGATACCGACGAGCCCGCCTCCGACGTCGTCAACGGTCCCAACATGCGCTCGCTCATCTCCGCGAGCGAGATGAGCTGGGGCGACGTCGGCCTCCTGCTCTCGATCCCCGGTCAGGGCCTGGGCAACGCCGCCATCTCCGCTGTCGCCAACGACGAACAGCTCGAGAAGTTCTCCGGTGTGTGGGCGGCGATGGCGATCACCGAACCCAGCTTCGGCTCCGACTCGGCAGCGGTGTCGACGACGGCTACCCGGGACGGCGACGACTACCTGATCAACGGCGAGAAGATCTTTGTCACCGCCGGCTCGCGGGCCGACCACGTCGTGGTGTGGGCCACCGTCGACCGTAGCGCCGGGCGGGCGGCGATCAAGAGCTTCGTGGTGCCGATGACCACCGAGGGTGTGACCGTCGCGCGGCTCGAGCACAAGCTCGGCATCAAGGCGTCGGACACCGCGGTCATCCGTTTCGAGAACGCCCGCGTGCCCGCCGACAACCTCCTCGGCTCGCCCGAGGTGGACACCCGCAAGGCGTTCGCCGGGGTCATGCAGACCTTCGACAACACGCGCCCGTTCGTCGCGGCCATGGCCATCGGACTCGGGCGGGCCGCGCTCGAGGAACTGCGGCGCATGCTCGAAGAAGCCGGACACACGATCGACTACGACAGGCCCGCCGCCGCCCAGCACGCGACGGTCTGCGAGTTCATCCGTCTCGAATCCGACTGGGAGGCATCGTGGTTGCACACGGTGCGGGCGGCATGGATGGCCGACAACAAAGAGCCGAACTCCAGCGAGGCGTCCATGTCGAAGGCCAAGGCCGGTCGCATGGTCACCGACGTCACCAACAAGGCCGTCGAAGTCGGTGCCACCGCAGGCTTCTCGGAGACCATGCTGCTGGAGAAGTGGGCGCGTGATGCCAAGATCCTCGACATCTTCGAGGGCACTCAGCAGATCCAGCAGCTCATCATCGCGCGTCGGGTGCTGGGGAAGTCGAGTGCGGATCTGAAGTAGATCAGTCCCGCTTCACCTCATAGCGCAGCAGGACGATGCCGCCCGGAAAGGTGCGATTCTCCACCAGTGACATGGAGATCCACGACGGCAGCGTCGGGAAGAACCGAAGGCCACCGCCCACGGCGGTGGGTGAGACCACCATCCGGAACTCGTCCACCAACCCGGCCTGCACGATCGGCGCGGCCAGCGTCGCGCCGGCCACCTCCATCTGGCCGTCCGTCTCGGCTTTCAGCTTCGTCACCACCTCGACCGGGTCGCCGCGTTCGAGGCGGGAGTTCCAGTCAACGGACTCCAGGGTCTGCGAGAACACGACCTTGGGCATGTCTCGCCAGACCTGTGCGAAGTCGACGATGATCGGACCCGCGTCCGGGTCCTGGTCGGCGGTCGGCCAATACTCCGACATCAGTTCGTAGAGTCGTCGCCCGTACAACGACAAGGCGGTGTTTCGCTCGAAATCGTTCCAGTACTGATGCAGTTCGTCGCTCGGTTCGGACCAGTCGAAGTTGCCCTGCGCGTCGGCGATGTACCCGTCCACCGACACGTTGAAGCCATAGATGAGTTTGCCCATGTAGGTCAGACTGCACCCGCGGGCAGAACTCATCGCGACTTTCAGCGGAACCGCCGCGCCACCCGCACATCGACGTCGTCGACCTCGGCTCCCGACGTTGTCCGCACATCGACGGTCACCGACTCCCCGGTGGCGTTGTCGCTCAACCGCAACGGCGCGCCGTCGGGCTGTAGATACCGGTTGCCCCACTGCATCAGGCCGACGACCACGGGCATGAGATCGCGACCCATCTGGGTCAGCCGGTATTCATACCGAACCCGCTGGCCGGGCTCCTGGTAGGGCACCTTCTCGAATACGCCGGCCTCGGTCAGCTCTTTCAGTCGCGCCGATGCCACGGCGTCGGTGATGCCGACCCGTCGGGCGAACTGGTCGAACCGGGTCGCCCCGTAGAACGCCTCGCGCAGGATCAGGATCGCCGACCGCGTGCCGATGATGTCGAAGGCCTTCGCGATCGAGCATCCGGTTGCCTGCCAGGAGTCCCGGTCGGCCAACGCACCCGTCAACGTCATCATGTGAACCATCCTACATCTGACTTGACAGGACCATAGTCAGCGGCGTATCACGTGACTATGGCCGACAAAAGTCAGCCCTGACTTGGAGGTAGTTCCATGACGAATGCAGTCATCGTCGACGCGGTCCGCACGCCGATCGGAAAGGGTAAGGCCAGCGGCGCGCTGCATGACGTCCACGCCGTAGACCTGCTGGCGCACAGCCTGTCCGCCTTGGTCGACCGCACCGGAATCGATCCGGGGCTCATCGACGACGTCGTCACCGGTGTGGTCAGTCAGGTCGGGGAGCAGAGCTTCAACATCGCCCGCAGAGCGCTACTCGCGGCCGGGTATCCCGAGTCGGTCCCCGGCGTGTCTGTCGACCGCCAGTGCGGTAGCGGGCAGCAGGCCATCGCGTTTGCTGCGCAAGGCGTCCTCTCCGGGGCCTATGACGTGGTGGTGGCCGCCGGCGTGGAGTCGATGTCGCGCATACCCATGGGGTCGGCCGTCGCGGGTACCAGCGATCTCAACGGTGTCGCATTCGACGAACGCTATCCGGAGGGTCTTGTCGGACAGGGCATCTCCGCCGAGCTGATCGCGGCCAAGTGGGGCATCTCGCGCGCGGAGATCGACGAGTTCTCCCTGCGGTCGCATGACCGCGCGGCCGTCGCGACGAAGAACGGTCTGTTCGAGAACGAGATCGCGCCGATCGCGGGACTGACTGCCGATGAGGGCATCCGTGTGGGCAGCACCCTCGAGGACCTCGCCCGGCTGCGCCCCGCGTACTACGACGAGGCGATGGCGGCACGCTTCCCGCAGATCGGCTGGAACATCACCGCAGCCAACGCCAGCCAGATCAGCGACGGATCCGCCGCTCTGCTCATCATGTCGGAGGACAAGGCGCGTGAACTGGGTCTGCAGCCGCGGGCGCGGGTCCATTCGTTCGCGGTTGCGGGCGACGACCCGCTGCTGATGCTGACCGCGATCATCCCTGCCACACGCAAGATCCTCACCCGCAGCGGACTCGATCTCGGCGACATCGGGCTGTTCGAGGTAAATGAGGCGTTCGCGCCCGTGGTGCTGGCGTGGGCCAAGGAACTGGGCGTCGACCTCGACCGCGTCAACGTCAACGGCGGCGCCATCGCGCTCGGCCACCCGCTCGGTGCCAGCGGCGCGCGGCTGGCGACGACCGCGGTCAACGCGCTCGAGCAGCGGGATGAGCGGTTCGCCCTGCAGACGATGTGCGAAGCCGGCGGTCTGGCCAACGCCACCATCTACGAGCGGGTCGATGCCTGACGGTGCTACCGTCTCGAAATAGAACACGTTCTACTTCGACGAAAGGCGCATGATGACGGTGGAGCAGGGAACCCTCAGCGAGAAGATCAACGCGACGGTCGACGCATATGTCGATCTCCTGAACTCGGGCACGGCCGAGCAGATCGCCGATCTGTACGCACCGGACGCGACCGTCGAGGACCCGATCGGCGCAGACCTGCGCACCACCCGTGAGCAGCTGATCGAGTTCTACTCGGTCATCACCGGGATGGACGAGCGTACGGCGACGCTCAAGTGGCGCAAGATCGCGGGCGATACCGCGGTCTTCGAGTTCACCCTGGTCACCGGGACGTCGGGGATGAAGTTCGAGATCACCCCGATCGACATCATGGTGTTCAACGCCGACGGCAAGGTGTCGTCGATGCGTGCGGTGTGGGAGCAGTCGGACTTGAAGCAGCTGTAGCGCGTCACCCGCGCCCCGTCGGCCGCAGCACGATCTCCTCGGGATGTGCGTCGGCCGACGTGGTGATGGCGTGCACCACGGCCGCGGCCACCGTCGACGTCTTCAGGAACTTGGACGGGTCGTACTCGTTGCCCTCGATCGCGACGAGGTCGCGCTGCATGTCGGTGTCGATGCGGCCGGGGAACACCGACGTCACACGTAGCGTGGGTTCTTCGGCACGCAGTGCGTCGGCAAGGGCGCGCAGGCCGAACTTGCTCGCCGCATACGGTGCCCAGCGCGGATTCGCACGGCGGCCGGCGCCGGAGTTGATGAACACCACGTGCCCGTGCGCCTCGCGCAGTGCGGGGAGCAACAGTCGTGTCAGTTCGGCCGCCGCCACCAGATTGACCTCGAGGACCTGATGCCATTCCTCGACCGGGGTGTCGGCGATGGTCTCGAGGCTGCTCCCGACGCCGGCGTTGTGTACCAGGACGTCGAGCGAGGAGATGGCCTCGACCGCCGCCTCCACCTCCTCATAGTCGGTGAGCTCGACTCCGAATGTGCTGGCACCGTCGAGCTCGGTGGCCAGTGCGTCCAGTTCGGCCGACGGGCGACCGCCGAGCAGCAGGTCATGGGTTCCGGCGAGTTGGCGGGCGATCTCCGCGCCGAGGCCGCGGCTGGCCCCGGTTATCAAAGCAGTCGACACACCGCCAGGCTACAAGGGCGTCATCCTCGCACACTCGGTGCGCGACGACGTCGTCAGCAGGGCAGAATCGACGCGTGGCACGGTATGGATTCACCCCGACGCAGTTGTCAGCCCGAGCGGCGTACCTGCTGCGCGGCAATGACCTGGGCACGATGACCAGCGCCGCACCCAAGCTGTACCCCCACATGTGGAGCTGGGACGCCGCGTTCGTGACCGTCGGGCTGGCGCCGCTGTCGGTGGAGCGGGCGGTCATCGAGATGGATACGCTGCTGTCGGCGCAGTGGGCGAACGGCATGATCCCGCACATCGTGTTCGCCAACGGTCGCGACGGCTACTTCCCGGGTCCGGCGCGATGGGAATGTGCGCGGCTGGCCAATTGCGCCCCGGATGCCCCGGACACCTCCGGCATCACCCAGCCCCCGGTGCATGCGATCGCGGTCCAGCGCATCCTCGACCATTCCCGCCGTCACGGGCGCACGACGCGCGCGGTCGCCAACGAGTTCATCGACCGGCGCTGGGCGTCGCTGGTGCGGTGGCATCGATGGCTCGCCCACGCCCGTGATCCGCACGGCAACGGCCGCGTCACCATCTTCCACGGCTGGGAATCCGGAATGGACAACTCGCCGCGCTGGGACCGCCCGTACGCGAACGTGGTGCCCGGCGCCGATCTGCCGTCCTACGTCCGCGCCGACCTCGATCACGTGGGCGGCGATCTGTCGATGCGGCCGTCGAACCTCGAATACGACCGGTACCTGTGGCTCGTCGAACAGATGAAGCGGGCCAACTACGACGACGATCTGTTGCCGAAGGTGATGGACTTCGCGGTCGAGGACGTCTTCGTCAGCGCGATCTTCGCCGTCGCGTGCGATGTGCTCGCCACCATCGGCGAGGACTACTCGAAGCCTCGTTCCGATGTGCGTGACCTCCGTGCGTGGGCGGATCGTTTCCGCGCCGGCGTGGTGGCCTCGGCAAACGAACGCAACGGTGCCGCACGGGATTACGACCTACGGACGGATTCCTGGATCAATACCGAGACCATCGCGGTCTTCGCGCCGCTGATCTGCGGTGGGCTCTCCCGGGAACGTGAACGCGCGCTGCTGCGGCTGTTCGACGGCCCACGCTTCTGCGGTCATCCCGACCTGCGCTACGCGGTTCCACCGTCGACGTCGCCGATCTCCATGGACTTCCGTCCGCGCGAGTACTGGCGCGGGCCGGTGTGGCCGGTGATGACCTGGCTGTTCAGCTGGGCGTTCGCGCGCCGCGGCTGGACCGAACGGTCCGCGCGGCTGCGTGAGGAAGGGCTGCGGCAGGCCACCGACGGTGCCTTCGCGGAGTACTACGAACCGTTCACCGGCGAACCGCTGGGCAGCATGCAGCAGAGCTGGACCGCGGCATCGGTGCTGGACTGGCTGGACTGACTCGGGCTGGACTGACTCAGGCTGGACTGACTCAGGCTGGACTGACTCAGGCGGGACTGACTCAGGTTGGCCTGACTCAGGCGGCCCGGCGCCACTCGCTCGGGCTCTGTCCGAATCGCTGCCGGAACCACCGGGAGAAGTTGCCGGGGGAGGAGAACCCGAGGAGGTCGGCGATCTCGGTCAGCGAATGGCGATCGCTGCCGACCATGTGACGGGCCAACCCGACCCGGGTCGAGTCGAGGACCGACGAGAACGTCTCGCCCTCGGCACGCAGCCGCCGGTGGACGGTGCGGCGATCCACGCCGAGACTTCGGGCGACCTGATCGACCGAGCAGCGTCCCGTCGGTAGCAGTAGTTCGATGAGTTCACGCACCCGATACGCGGTGTCGGGCTCGGGGGAGGCTGCGAAGTCGTCGAGGAGTTCCTGCGTGTAACGGTGCAGCTCCGGATCCGCCATCGCGTTGGGGATATCGAGATCCTTTGTGTACAAGGTGATCCCGTTGAAGTCCTGATCGAACCGGACAGTGGTGCCGAAGAACTGATCGTGCGCGCGGGGATCGTCGGGCGCAGTGTGGGTGAACGCGACGCCCAGCGGACGCCACTGCGGGGAGATGAATCCCTGCAGCAGCCCGAACAGGACGGCGACGGCGAGCTCCACCGATTGCCGGACGTCACCGCTACCGCCGACATCGACGGTGGTGGCGAGTGTGGCGACACCGCCCACTTCGCTCAGGCGCGTTCGCAGCGCCTCGTTGTACATGTGCTGATGCCTGATCAACACCCGCAGCGCACTCCGTACATCGGGCTCCTCGCGGATGACGAGGCTCAACGGACCCAGGTTGCCGAGGCGGCGATACCGGGCCAGCGCGAGACCGAAGTCGGCACGGCCCGAGGCGGCGGCGGATCGTTCGAGTAGTTCGGCGATCGCCTCGGCGGGCACCCACCGATCTTGCAACGCCAGACTCGCGGGATCGAGTCCGACGTCCCGCACGAGCTGTGCCGGATCGAGACCCAACGAGTGCCCGAGTTCCACGTAGTTGTTCAGTGCGGCGTAGCGGGCGAGGGGTTTCACAACCGCCAGTGTATGTCCCGAAATGCACAGCGGGGTGTCCCTTGAGGAAAAGCAATGGCGGTCGAACTCTCGTAATGTTGTCTCCATCACAGTGAGCGGTCGGACGAAATGGCCGCCACAAGATGGGCCCCGATCAAGGCGTTCCAACCAGACGCGTTCGAACGATGAGGGCCGAGAGGAGAAGAGAAAACATGGCGAAGGCCGTACGCTTCCACGAGGTCGGCGGACCCGACGTATTGCGCTGGGAGACAGTCGAGGTCGGAACACCGGGCCCCGGTGAGGTCCGCATCGCCCACGAGGCGGTGGGCCTGAACTTCGCCGATACCTACTTCCGTACCGGGCTGTACCCGGCGCCGCTGCCGGCCGGAATGGGTGTGGAGGCTGCCGGCGTGGTGCAGGAGGTCGGTTCGGGAGTCACGTCGGTGTCCGCCGGCGATCGGGTCACCTACACCGGAAGCCCCCTCGGGGCCTACAGCACCGAACGGGTCATGCCGGCCGAGCATCTGATCCCGTTGCCCGACGACGTCGCTTTCGACACCGCCGCGGCGATGACCATGCGCGGACTGACCACCGGGTACCTGCTGCGCCGCATCTGGCCGCTGGCCGCCGGTGACACGGTGCTGCTGCACGCCGCTGCCGGCGGAGTAGGACTGATCTTCACCCAGTGGGCGAAACTGTTGGGGCTGAGGGTGATCGGGACCGTCTCCAGCGAGGAGAAAGCTGCCGTTGCCCGCGAGCACGGGTGCGACGAGACCATCATCTACACCCGCGAGGACGTCGCCGGCCGGGTCCGGGAGCTGACCGACGGTGCCGGTGTCCCGGTCGTGTTCGACAGTATCGGCGCCACCACCTTCGAGTCATCCCTCAAATCGGTTGCGCGACGCGGACTCCTCGTCTGCTTCGGCACCGCATCGGGCCCGATCCCGCCGATCGACGCGATGCAGCTGGCCGTCAACGGCTCGGTGTTCGTCACCCGGCCGGCGCTCGCCGACTACATCGCCGATCCGGCCGAGCGGGCCGCACTCGCCGGCGAACTGTTCTCCCATGTCGGCGCCGGACGAATCACCATCGACATCAACCAGCGCTACGACCTCGCCGACGCCGTGACCGCACATCGCGATCTGGAAGCCGGCCGCAGTGTCGGGTCGTCGGTCTTCACCCTCTGATACTCACCAGCCAATTCGCCTGAACCGAAAGGACGAATCATGACAACCGCACTCCGTGAGTCGGTCGAGACCCCGTTTCGGGTCCAACCGCTCACCTGCTCCCTCGGGGCGGAGGTGTTCGACATCGACCTCGGCGAGGTCTCCCGCGACGACACTCAGTTCGACCGGCTCCGCTCGCTGCTGCTCGAACACAAGGTGCTCTTCTTCCGCGACCAGGACATCACCCGCGCCGAGCATGTCGCACTCGCCGAGCGGTTCGGGCCGCTCGAGGATCATCCGGTCCTGGGCAGCGACCCCGACCATCCCGGTCTGGTTCGCATCTACAAGGACCTCGACAGTCCGCCAGAGCATTTCGAGAACGCCTTCCACTGCGACGCCACCTGGCGGGAGAACCCGCCGTTCGGATCGGTGTTGCGCTGTGTCGAGGCGCCGCCGGTCGGTGGCGACACGATCTGGGTCAACATGGTGGAGGCCTACCGCCGGTTGCCGGCGGCGGTGAAGCACCAGATCGCCGGGTTGCGTGCACGGCACAGCATCGAGGCCAGCTTCGGCGCCCGGATGCCGATCGAGCAGCGACACGCGCTGCACAGCCGATTCCCGGACGCCGAACAACCGGTCGTCCGTACGCATCCGGAGACCGGCGACCCGATTCTGTTCGTCAACTCGTTCACGACGCATCTGGTCAACTACCACACCTCCGACCACGTTCGCTTCGGCATCGACTACGCCCCCGGGGCGGGAAATCTGTTGCAGTACCTGATGAGTCAGGCAACGATCCCGGAATACCAGGTGCGCTGGCGCTGGACCGAGAACAGCATCGCCATCTGGGACAACCGCTGCACCCAGCATTACGCCGTCCAGGACTACTGGCCGGCCGTCCGCAAGATGGAACGCGCCGGGATCGTCGGCGACCGACCGTTCTGACACGTCCTCCCCAAACCCCCAAACAACCACCTCCATAACCTGATCCAAGGAGAAACCAATGCATTTCCACGACGACGCCCTCTTCCCCGAAACCCAGGAGAAGCTGGTCATCACCGCAGCGCCCTACGGCCCGGAATGGGAGCTCGACGACTTCCGTGAGGATCTGCCGCTGACCATGGATGAGCACGTCCAGAAGGCGGTCGACTGCTACGAGGCCGGCGCCACCGTGCTGCACATCCACGTGCGTGAGCTCGACGGCAAGGGCAGCAAGCGGATGTCGAAGTTCAACGAGTTGCTGGCCGGACTGCGCGAAGCGGTGCCGGACATGATCCTGCAGGTCGGCGGATCGATCTCGTTCGCCCCCGAAGGTGATGGCGCGGATGCCAAGTGGCTCTCCGACGACACCCGCCACATGCTGGCCGAGCTCGACCCGGCGCCCGACCAGGTCACCATCGCCATCAACACCAGCCAGATGAACATCATGGAACTGATGACCGACGACGACATCGCCGGCACCTCGCTGCAGCGGCCGGAACTGTCGGCCACCTACCGCGAGATGACGGTGCCGGCCGGACCGGAATGGGTCGAGGAGCACCTGCGCCGCCTGCAGGCCGCGGGCATCCAGCCGCACTTCCAGCTGTCCAGCATCCCGCAGCTGGAAACCGTCGAACGCCTCATCCGCCGTGGCGTCTACACCGGTCCGCTGAATCTCACCTGGGTCGGCATCGGAGGCGGCTTCGACGGCCCGAATCCGTACAACATCATGAACTTCATCCAGCGGGTCCCCGACGGTGCCTGCCTGACGCTGGAGACGCTGATGCGGTCGGTGCTCCCGGTCAACACCATGGCCATGGCGATGGGCCTGCACACCCGGTGCGGTAACGAGGACACCATCTGGGGCCGCGTCGGCCAGAAGTTCACCTCGGTCGAGCAGATCCAGCAGCTGGTCCGCATCGCCGGTGAACTCGGACGCGAGGTGGCCACCGGCAAGGAGGCCCGCGAGATCTACCGCATCGGCGACACCTACCGCGACGCCGACGAGACGTTGGCCAAGCTCGGCTACGCCCCCAACCGCCGCCCCGGCCAGGTCGGCTTCACCCAGCACGGCTGACCCGGCCTCTCTCCCAGCCCACCCCAGGAGCACCCCATGACCACCCCCGCCACCGTCACCGACCAGGTCGACGACGCCACCCCGGCGCCGGCCTCGTCCCGATCCCGGAAGTACCCGTGGATCGTCTTCGCGCTCACGTTCGGACTGTTGCTGTCGGACTACATGTCCCGGCAGGTGCTCAGCGCCGTCTTCCCGTTTCTCAAAGAGACATGGTCCCTCGCGGATTCCCAACTCGCATCGCTGACCAGCATCGTCGCCCTCATGGTGGGTCTGTTGACCTTGCCGTTGTCGCTGCTGGCCGACCGATGGGGTCGGGTCCGGAGCCTGGTGGTGATGGCAGCGTTGTGGTCGGTGGCCACGGTGCTCTGTGCGGTCGCCGCCAACTACGAGCAGATGCTGGGTGCACGGTTCCTCGTCGGGGTCGGTGAGGCCGCGTACGGCAGTGTCGGTATCGCGGTGGTGCTCAGCGTGTTCGCGCCGCGTGTGCACGCCACGCTCAGCGGTTCGTTCATGGCCGGCGGCTCGTTCGGCTCCGTGCTCGGCGTCGCGCTCGGCGGAGTGATCGCCGTTCACCTGGGCTGGCGCTGGTCGTTCATGGCGATGGCCATCCTGGGACTGATCCTGGTGGCGCTCTTCCGTGCACTGGTCACCGAAGACAAACTGGCTCGCCATGCCGCCGACGACCCGGTGGCCGGGACGTCCGCGGCACCGCCCAAAGGCTTCCGTGCACCTGTGTCCAGCCTGTTCACCAATCCCGCCGTGCTGTGCGCCTACATCGGCGGCGGTCTGCAGATGTTCACGGCCGCAATCCTGCTGGCCTGGATGCCGAGCTTCTTCAATCGGTACTACGGTCTCGCGCCGGACAAGGCCGGAGTCGCGGCCGCGGCGGTGATCCTGCTGATCGGCAGCGGCATGATCGTCTGCGGCATCGTGACCGACCGGATCGGCCGCGATGACATCACCCGCAAATGGTTCGCCGCCATCGGCTTCTGCACCATCTCACTGATCTGTCTCACCGTCGGTTTCGGTATGGCCAGCGGTACAGCGCAACTCGTGTTCGTCGGCATCGGAGCGTTCTTCTCCGCCGGATCGTCGGGGCCAACCGCGGCGATGGTCGCCAACCTGACCCACTCTTCGGTGCGGGCCTCGGCCATGGGCACGCTGACCGTCGCGAACAATCTGCTCGGACTCGCGCTGGGCCCGTTCATCGTCGGCGTCCTCGCCGATCGCCTCGGATTGATCGGGGCGCTGCAAGTGGCTCCGTTCGTCTACGTCATCGCGATCGCCGCGCTCGTCCTCGGACGACGACTGCATCCGCTGGGCCTGCGGAAGCTCGCAGCAATCGGCGGTGCCGCGTGAACGCGAAGCAGCCGACCGTGGTCATCGTGCCGGGACTGCGTGACCATGTCGCCGATCACTGGCAGACGCACCTCGCCGCCGAGCTCGACGACGTGCTGACCGTACCGCCGCTGGAGCGTGACAAGCTCAGCCGCGCCGCACGTGTGACTGCGCTCGACGACGTCCTCCAGCAGGTCGATGGGCCGGTGTTGCTCGTGGCACACAGCGCCGGCGTGCTGACCACCGTCCATTGGGCCCAACGACCCAGCCGACGCATCCAGGGGGCACTGCTCGTGACCCCGGCTGACCTGGAACTCCCACTGCCCGAGGGCTATCCGACACTCGCCGACATCGAACTCGGTGGATGGCCACCGATCCCGCGTCGGCGGCTACCGTTCCCGAGCATCGTGGCCGCGAGCCGCAACGACGCACTCGGCGGATACCGGCGGGTCACCGGCATGGCCGAGACCTGGGGGAGCAGGCTGGTCGACCTCGGGGAGGTGGGCCACCTCAACCCAGCAGCCGGCTACGGTCGCTGGCCACGTGCGGTGGAGTTGGTACAGGAATTGATCGAGCACAGCACGGCCGAAGTTCCTGCGTGACATGGCGGAGCCGGGCATCGTCGAGCAAATGAAGGCCGACGGCACGTGGAACGAGCTGTGGACAGGATTGGACGAACTCGATCCCGCGTGGACCGAGAACTACATGACGTCGGTGATGGAGCCCTACGAGAGCGGGGTGCTGTCGCCCCGGGAGGTTCAGTTGCTCTGCATCGCCGTCGACGCCGCGTGCACCCACCTGTACGCGCCGGGCCTGCGTCGCCACATCCGAGCCGCACTCGATCTCGGCGTCACCCGGCGGGAGGTCCTGGAGGTGCTGAAGTTGGCGACCACGGTCGGCATCCATTCGCTCAACGTCGGACTGCCGATCCTTCTCGACGAGAGCGAGTAGGCAGCGGGAGGCCGACGATCAGTAGTCCTACTGATCGTCGGCCTCCCGTCGTCTGCGGTTGCGTATCCGTTCTTGTCGTCTGCGGTTGTGTTTGGCTGCCAGTCGGGTGATCGGTCGGGTGGGTGGGGTTGGTGGTGGGGTCGGGTGGTCCGCCGATGCCGCGGGTGCGCCGGGTGGGTTGGGTGTGGCGAATCCGATGCGGAGTAGGCCGGGGAACAACGGTTCCATGGTGTGGGGGTCGCCCTCGATGATCAGGCCTTCGGGGGTGGTGAACTCGGTGCGTAGCCGGCCACACCGGTCGCGGTACTGGTCATCGATCCAGGTGCCGAACGTTTTGATGAGGTGGAAGAACCTGTCTTTGATGTTCAGATTCTCCGGCCTGGTTTGCCCGCCGGCGGCGGGGTGGGTGTGGTCGTATTCGGCGACATGCTCCACATCAGCCCCCGGGGCGAAGGAGGGGGTGTCGTTGCCGGGGACCACGCTGTAGCCATCCCGGATCCGGATGTAGGTGTCCAGCGCGGTTGAGGGCCGGTACGGGTTCGACGGTAGATGTGCGGGCAGGGTGTAGGTGCCGTCCGGATTCTGCGGGGTGCCCGTGGGCACCAGATGTTTGACGATCGCGTCCGGGCGGGCCGCCAACTCGCGGACGTGCTCATCGGAGATGACTCCGTGCCCGGCCATCCACCCGGCATGCGCGGCGTCACCGGTGAGGGTGGATTCGTCGCAGACGACGTGGATGACGATCGTGGCGTCCACCGGCGGCACCATAGCCCGGCTCGGGGATCTGCGCGGCACAGTCCTCACGCCCACACCGGCATTCGAACCGGGTTCCGGACAGCAACGCGAACATCGCATCCGAGGCGCGTTGCTGTGTGGTGCGCGGATCGTGCGCACAGGCGGCCGCGGCGAGCGCGGTGACGGCGGCGGCGGCGATGCGCACATTCTCCGCCGCCATCGAGGCGGTGATGGTTGCCATGCCGTCGGGTTGGGGGGTGGTCCACATACGCCGCTGGGCCAGGGCGCGGCGGCGGTGTTCGCGGACCGCGTCGGGGTCGTGGCGGAACACGATCCGATCGACCATGTCGCGCAGCCGTTCGGCCGACCAGGCGCCGCGGTGCAGGTCGAGTTCGGCGGCGATCTCGGCATCCACGTCGGGCATGGCGTCATGGCCGGTGAGGAGGTCGGTGCGGGCGATGATCGAGGCCACCCGCGCCGGCGAGATCTGGCCCTGGCGCAGCCGGTCGGCCACCTGGGGGAGCCGATCACGCAGGGCCAGTGCCTCACGCACCAGCTGTTCGGCTGTCGTCTGGGAGATGCTCAACGCCAACGCGATCCGGGCGGCGCAGTCGGCGAACCCGTCGACCACCAACAGATCCTCGGGGCGCGGCTGTTCACCGACCACACGCTGGTGTAGTTCGGCGGCCAGCTGATAGTTGTGCCAGGCCAGATACGCCACACCCCGCTGGGTGGCGGCCATCGACCCCAACAGGTCGTTGGTGTCGGCGGCGGCGATGTCCTCGGCGTGCAGACGGCCGGTGAAGATCGGCGCGAGGTCGGGCCAGGGGGAGGCCTCACCCCACCACGACGACAACGCCCAATCCGAACCCGACACCGCACAACACCTTTCAGAGAGATGGACACGGCGAAACCACACGTCCCACATATCTCTGAAAAGTGACCGACCCCCTACAGGGCCGATCCGGCATCACATCACTGCTTCGATTTCGCTGGTTGCCAATCTACGACACCGGTCCGACAAGAATGATCGACGCAGCTCAGGAGGGTCGGAGGGTTCAGTACTCCTCGGCCCCGATCAGCGCGGCCTGCTCGTCGACCTCATGGCTGTCGGCGGCTTGGCTGCGGACGAAGCTGACGGCCGCGACAGCGACCACACAGTAGGCGGCGGCGAACCAGAACGGCGCGGCGACCGAGCCGAACCAGTCGGCGAGGTGGGCGACGAGCACCGCGGACACGGCCGCACCGCCCCAGCGCAGGAAACTGTAGCCGGCGCTCGACACGGAGCGTGGGGTCGAGGCGTCGCCCGACGACATCGCGACGCCGGTGAAGAGTGTGTTGAGCACACCGGACGGCAAGCCGGACAGGATCACGGCCAGCCCGATCAACCAGACGTGGCCGGCGAGAACGCCGATCGCGGCCAGCGACATCACGACCGCATAGACCGCGATCGCCGACATCACGCCGCCCTTCTGGCCGATCCGGTCGGCGAGTCGAGGTGCGATGAACACCCCGGCGAGTGCGGTCAACAGACCCCAGCCGAAGAAGACGAGGCCGGCGTAGATCGGCCGCAGACCCATGGCGATCGGCGCCCAGGCGATGACGGTGAACAGGGCTCCCGTGTAAAACGCCGAACCGATGGAGGTGATCAGCAGGGTGCGGTTACGTAAAGCCTTGAGCGGGTCGACGATCCGTACGGGGACGCGGTTGGTCCGTGGTCCATCCGACGGGAGCATCACGGCACACAGGATGGCGCCGATGAGCATGAGGATCGCCGTGCCTGCGAACGGTGCACGCCAACTCCATTCGCCCAGTACGGCTCCCAGCAGCGGGCCGACGGCGAGGCCGACGCCCAGGGCCGCCTCGTAGAGCATGATGGCGCCGTGCTGGCTGCCCTTGGCCGCCGACACGATGAAGGCGAGAGCGGTCGCGATGAACAACGCGTTGCCCAGGCCCCACAGCACCCGGTAGATGATGAGCTGATCGATGCCGCTCGCGAAGGCCGAGACACAAGCGGCGATCACGATGAACGTCAGACCGACGCTCAGAGTCCGCTTGGGCCCGAATCGATAAGCGGCCCAACCGGTCAGCAGCATGGCCACGCACTGGACGCCGACATAGACACCGAACAGCAGGGTCAGCTTCTCCGGCGGCGCATTGAGCGCTTCAGCGATGGAGTTGAGGATCGGGTCGACGAGACCGATTCCCATGAAGGCGATGACAGCGGCGAACGCGGTCACCCAGACCGTGCGCGGTTGCTGACGAAAGGTCTCCATCAGGGATGGCTCGTGGTGTTCGGCCGGTGGTGTCGGTGACACCCCACGGTTGTCGATGACTGTCATGTGTTCCTCTGGATCATTCGGTCGATGTCGTCGCTCCGGCGTGTGCCGGGAGGGCATCGAGTTGTTCGCGGAGTGCTGCCAGCGCGGGGGCGGCGGCGGCCAGCGCCGCGCGGTCGGCGTCGCTGAGCTCGGCGAGGGCAGCGGTCAGGATGCTGTCGCGACGTCCGCGCACCTGGTCGAGAACAGCGCGGCCATGGTCGGTCAGATCGACGATGACGGCGCGGCGGTCGGCGGGGTCGGGACGACGTTCGACGAGTCCGTTGCGGGTGAGACCGTCGATCAGCGCGGTGGCGGTCGGCATGCGGATCGACTCGCGTTCGGCGAGTGCTCCCATGCGCATCGGTCCGTCGTCGAGCAGAACGGACAGCGCGGACGCCTGCGCGGCGGAATACTCCTGGATGGGAGTGCGACGTCGCAGGGACAGGTAGAGCCTGGTCACTGTCGGTCGCAGTGCGACCGCCAACGCGGAGACCTCGGAATCAGACACATTCGCAAGCCTAATACTTAGGCTCTCGAAATAAAAGCGACGACTACTGTGAAGTGCATGACAGGTCCGAAGAAGCGGTTCTCCGAGCTCCCGCCCCGTTCGCGCGCGTTGATCATCGTCGGCGCAATCGTGCAGTTCGCCTTGCAGGGCGCGGCCCTGCGCGATCTCAAGCGTCGCCCGGCAGCGCAGGTCAAGGGCCCGAAACCGCTGTGGGTGGGCCTGAGCTTCGTGAACTACTTCGGGCCGATCGCTTACTTCGTCATCGGGCGCAAGGGCGACTGAGCCAAGTCTGACCGAGGGTTGCCCTTCGTGACGCATCCTCGCAGGCTCGGAGGCTCCTCAGGGATCGGGTGGTGACGCATCCTCGCAGGCTCGGAGGCTCCTCAGGGATCGGGTGGTGACGCACGGTGGTTCAGGCTCCGGTCACACCCCGATCGGGGTGCCGCCGTCGCGCCACACCGCCACCACTGCGGGACGTGGCTGCGTGGTGCCGCCGTCCGGCCAATGCGACCCCGGGTTGTCTGCGGAATGGTCGTCGAGTTCGCCGGGATGCTGCACGCAGACCATCACGCGATCCTGATCGACGATCGGGCCGCAGGTCTCCGCGCCGATCGGCACGGTCAGGAACTGCTTGGTCATGCCACGCTGCTCACCGTCGAGAGCCACCGCGAAGAGGCCGTCGTTCGTGTCGAGCGCATTGCCGTCGGTGGAGATCCACAGGTTGCCGTGCGGATCGAAAGCGACGTTGTCGGGGCAGGAGATCGGGCTGACCTTCGTCTTGTCGAACCCACCGAAATACGTGTCCGCCTCGGCCGGGTCGCCGCACACCAGCAGTAGGTCCCAGGTGAAGTCGGTGCCGGCGTGGTTGTCGGTGATCTCGATGATCTGGCCGTTCTTGTTCTCGTTGCGAGGGTTGGCCGAGTCGGCGGCGGCCTCGCCGTCGGTGCCGCGCTTGGAGTTGTTGGTCAGTGCGCAATAGACCTTGCCGGTCCGGGGGTGCGGTTCGATGTCCTCGGGGCGGTCCATCTTGGTGGCACCGGCCTTGTCGGCAGCCATCCGGGTGAAGACGGCCACCTCGGTGGGGCTCATGCCGGCGACATGCGAACGTGCCGAACCGTCGGCGTTGACGGTCAGCAACGGATGCCACGTGCCACTGCCCGCGAAGGAGCCGCTGGGTGGGAGGCTCCCGCTGCCGTCGATGGCGGCCGGGTCGTTGCCGGTGAACGACGCCACGTACAACGTTCCCTCGTCGAGGATGCCGAGGTTGTGCGACCGTGCCGCCGCAGACAGGCCGGTCTTCATCTTCCGGCCGGAGACGAACTTGTAGATGTACTCGAACCTCTCGTCGTCGCCGCTGTAGGCGACCACCGTGCCTTCCTCGGGCCCGGAGCCCACGACGTGGATCGTCGCCGATTCGTGCTTGAGACGGCCCAGCGCGCTGTGCTTCACCGGCGTCGAGGCGGGGTCGTGGGGATCGACCTCGACGACGTAGCCGAAGCGGTTGGCCTCATTGGGTTCCTGGGCGAGATCGAACCGGCTGTCGAAACGACCCCACTGGTGGTAGTCGGCGTCGTCGGTGAAGGAGTAGCGGTCGAGGCGCTCCTTGGTGGTGGCATCGGTCACCGCGGAGACGTTGCTGAAATAGTTGTTGAAGTTCTCCTCGCCCGAGAGCATGGTGCCCCACGGAGTGAGTCCGCCCGAGCAGTTGGCGATGGTGCCGAGGACCGTCGTACCGGTGGGATCCGCGGCTGTCCGCGTGTACTCGCTGCCGGCGGCCGGGCCGGTCAGTCGGATCGGCGTCGTCGCCGTGATACGCCGATTACGTTGTCCGACAACCGGAGTCAATGCTCCGCCGCCTGGCGTGGCGGCGACCTCGACCACCGTGACGCCGTGCGCGGCCATCGAGGTGCGGGCCTGCTGTTCGGTGGGTTCGCCCGTGTAGCCGGGGAACATGAATTCCTCGGTCGTGTATTCCTGGTTGCAGACGAGGTAGTGGTGTCCCGAGACGCCGTCGACGGGGATCAGGCCGGCGAAGTCGTTGTTGTAGCCGAACTGCATCGCCTGGGCCTCGGGCGTCTGGTTCGCGACGTCGAACGCGGGCGCGCCGGGGAGCACCGGGTCGCCCCAGGCGATGACGACCTGCTGTCGGTACCCGTCGGGAATAATCAGGGCATCCTTGGTGTTCGGTTGCACCGGTGTGAAATTCATTCCCGGGGGTGCGGACGTGTCTGCCGGCGACGACGAGGTCGGCGAGGTGTCCGACGAGTCGCCTGCACCACATGCGGCGAGCACGGATGTGGCGCCGACAGCGACGGCCGCACCGGCCGACGATCGCAGCACTGCTCGACGAGATGCGCTGGCGCGCAGCATGTTCCGAAAGTATGGATTGTCGCTGGTGTTGCCCGGCTCATGCCAGCACGCCTCGCCGCACTTGTAGCGACAGGTGGCCCGCGCACGCGCGGAGCGGCCGACCTGTTCCCCTGATGATGCGAACAACTGCAACGGAATACGCACGATAGAGCCTTCCCGGGCGCTTTCTGTAGGCTGGACGAGACTGCCCGAACGTTAGGTATGCGAGTGAAACGCACGGGCAGGTGCGCATGAACCTGAAGCAAACAGGGCGTGGCGGGAGACCGCCGCACCCCGGGTTCAACCAAGCGCAATCAGGAAACACCGACCGTCAACGGAAAGGACGGTGTTCTGTGAGTACATATATGACGGCCAATCCCACCACCGGCACGACCGAGCGCGAATTCGCGGGCCTGCCCGACAACGAGGTCCACGCCGTCGCGGAACGTTCGCTCGCCGCGTACGCCGACTGGAGTCAGACCCCGGTTGCCGACCGGGCCGCCGCGCTCACGCGCACAGCCGAGCTGTACGAGAAGCGCGCCGACGAACTCGCCGCGACGATCACGACCGAGATGGGCAAACCTGCCGCACAGGCGGCCGGCGAGGTGCAACTCGCCGCCGACATCTACCGGTGGTACGCCGAGCATGGACCAGAACTGCTCGACGATGAGCAACTCGATCCGCAGGGAGCACAGGAATCGCTGGTACAGCGACGTCCCGTCGGCCCGCTCGTCGGCGTGATGCCATGGAACTACCCCTACTATCAGGTCGCGCGGTTCGTGGCGCCGAACCTGTTGCTGGGCAACACCATCATTCTGAAGCACGCGTCCATCTGCGCCGCCTCCTCCCAGCTGATGGCCGACGTCCTGCACGACGCCGGCGTACCCGAGGACGCCTACGTCAACGTCTACGCATCGAGTGACCAGATCGCCGAGCTACTGGGCGATCCGGCTGTTCGCGGTGTCTCGCTGACGGGCAGCGAGGCGGCCGGAGCTGCGGTGGCGAAGGTTGCCGCGGAGCACCTCAAGAAGTCCGTGCTGGAGCTGGGCGGGTCGGATCCGTTCGTGGTCCTCGACACGGAGGACATGTCGCGGACGGCGAAAATAGCTGCGGCGGCGCGTCTTTCGAATGCCGGACAGGCGTGCAACTCACCCAAGCGCTTCATCGTGCTCGACGAGTTCTACGACGACTTCGTCGAGGCGCTCGTCGCCCGGTTCGAGTCCGCGACCGTGGGCGATCCGTCGGATCCGGACTCCGACATGGGGCCGCTCTCGTCGATCTCCGCCCGTGACACCATCGCCGACCAGGTCAGCAACGCCGTCGAGCAAGGGGCGACCCTGCGGACCGGCGGACGGCCGGTCGAGGGTGACGGTGCGTTCTTCCAGCCGACCGTGCTCACCGACATCACGCCCGACATGGATGCCTACGCCGAGGAGATCTTCGGTCCGGTCGGCATGGTCTACCGGGTGTCGTCGGTCGACGAGGCGGTGGCGTTGGCCAACGACGTCGGGTTCGGACTGAGCGGATCGGTGTGGAGCACGGATCTCGATAAGGCCAAGCAGGTGGCCGACCGCCTCGACGTCGGGATGGCCTTTGTGAACGAGCACGGGACCACGTTGCCCGGCCTTCCGTTCGGCGGGGTCAAGCGCTCCGGCTACGGACGTGAGCTGGGCCGTTGGGGCCTGGGCGAGTTCGTCAACACACGGCTGCGCCGCACCTCGCGGCGGTAGCCGACCGTCAGAACCGCCCGCCGACCCCGATCCGGCCGGACGAGCCTGACCCACCGAACGAGCCGGGGCTGCGGCCACCGCTGCCGTAGCCCCCGCCGAAGCCGCCCCCGCCCCAGCCGCGTCCGCCGCCCCCGAGAGTGCCGCGCAGGAAGCTGTCGACGAGGATGCCTCCCAGGACGGCGCCGCCGACCGACGGTCCCGACTGGTGCGGGGTCTGGCTCTGCTGCCACTGTGCGACGTCACCCTGGGCCGCCATCAACGCCTGGTCGGCGAGAGAGCCCGCCCGGCGTGCGGTGGCGGCCGCGCCTGCCGGGTCGGTGGCGGCGGTGTCGGTGGCCACCCCGAGCAGGCGCTGCGCCTCGGCGAGCCGGGTACGGGCCACGGATTGGATGGCGCCGCGCCGGGTCGCGATGAAATCGCTTGCGGCCGAGACCCTGGCCTCCGCCGAGGTGATGGCCGCGTTCAGCCGCTCGGTACGCCGCTGCCGCTCCGCCGAGGCCGACCGTGCGGCGTCGAGTGCATCGTCGAGATCCGCGTCGGCATCGGCCAGGGCGGTGAAGGTGCCCAGCGGATCGTCGTGAAACCTGTCACGGGCATTGGCCAGTGCGGTCGTCGCGGTCGACACCGCGGTCGCCAGATCCGGCCCGCCATCGGTGGTGAGCGCGGCCGCCTCGGCGAGCTCGCCGTCGACCTCCTCGATCAGCGCGGGCATCCGGGTGTGCGCGGCAGCGATGTTGCGATCGGCGTTGTCGATGGCGTCGAGCAGCTTGTTCGCCTGGTCGATGGCTCCTTCGGCCGAGCGGATGGCGGCCACCGCCGGCCCCTGCTCGCCCGCAGGCGCAGCGGCCGCCTCGCGTCCCTGGTCGGCACTGTGCTCGGCGAAGTCCACTTCCTCACGGGCCAGCGCGACATTGTGCTCGATCGAGGCCAGCACCGTCTCGCCGTGTTTGGCGATCAGCTCGTCGAGCCTGGTCTGCGACGTCTCGATCCGTGCGCGGACCGCGACGAGCTTCTGTGTCAGCTCGGCGAGTCGGCTGTCGGCGTTGATCAGCAGGTTGCGCATGGCGTCGAAGCTCTCCACCTCGGCGTCGAGTCCGGCGTCGACGTCGGTGCAGGTGGTGATGATCTGTACGAGCATGGCGCGCTGTTCGTCCGGTGTCTCGGGGATCGCGTCGTCGAGGCGCTGGCGCACCGCGAACGAATCCGCCAGACCCTTCTTGGCCTCGGCGAGTGCCGCCGAGAACGGAGCGGTCTCGGCCTCACCGAACTCACCGATCGCGAGCGCCAGCTCCTCCTCGCTGGTGCGGATCGCGTTGTCGGTGTCGGTCAGGACCTCCCGGGACCACGGGTCGAGTACCTCGAGCGGCTGTTCGACGAGCTGGTCGCCGGTGAGTTCCTGTTCCCGCATGGCCTCGACACCGGCGTCGATGCGCCGCTGTCTGCGACGGCGGGTGTACAGCAGCGCCCCCGCTCCGCCGACGATCGCGACCCCGCCGACGGTTGCCGCAGTGATGAGTCCGGTGTGCGAGGGTGTCATGGCCGACGAGATCCCGGTCACGGCAGCCTCGCCGGCACCGGCCCAGTTGTTGTCCTTGAGCGCGGGGACGATGTCGCCGCGGGCGATGTCGTCGAGCGCGTTCTGGTCGAGTTCGTCGATGGCCTCGGCCGAGTTGAAGTAGTAGGCGCGATCGTCGGTTGCCACCGCCAACAGAACGTCACGGTCGCCGAGATCGCTTGTGGCTGCGGTCTGTTGCGCCCACTGCTCGGCCGACATTCCCTCGAAGTTGCGCACGTACACAACCCAGAGTTGCACCTCGTGGTCGGTGTAGAGCTGATCGATCGAGTTCTGCAGGTGGTTGCGTTGCGCGGTGGTGAGCACGTTCGCCGAGTCGACCACCTGTGTGGGTAACCGGGTGGGCGGTTCGGCGTGCGCAGGGACGGAAGCGAACAGACCGGGGGTGATCAGGGCGACAAGACCGAGGACGACGAGGGTCAGGCCCAGCCGACGGATGAGCGTGGCAGAGGCAGGCATGCGTACCAATCTATCGGCCGGACATGACAGGCTCGGACCCCCGTCATCCGGTCGCGCTACCCGTTCTGCGAATCGCGCCACTTGCAGACGGCCTCGAGTGCCGACAGGTCGTAGTCGGGTCCGGACGACCCGACGGTGATCAGCGAGATCCCGGCGTTGACGAGTTCATCGGCCTCCCGAACCGCATCGTCGGCGGTGCGTGCTCGGACACCGGCGGAATGTTCGATGGCCGAGGGGTCGCGGCCGACGGCCGCGCAGTGCTCATCGAGGATCGCGGACTTGCGCTCATAGGTCGGCACGTCGACGAAGTAGTGCCAGATGTTCGCGTACTCGGCGACGTGCCGCAACGTCTTCTTCTCGCCACCGCCACCGATCAGCACCGGGATGTCGCGCGTCGGCTTCGGATTGAGTTTGCCGAAACGGTCGGCGATCCGCGGCAGTGACTCACCCAGGTCGTTCAGGCGACTTCCGGCGGTCCCGAACTCGTAGCCGTATTCGTCGTAGTCCTTCTGGAACCAGCCTGACCCGATGCCCAGGATGAGGCGGCCACCGGACATGTGGTCGACTGTGCGCGCCATGTCGGCGAGCAACTCCGGGTTGCGATAGGAGTTGCACGTGACCAGGGCGCCGATCTCGACGCGACTGGTCTGCTCGGCCCACGCGCCCAGCATGGTCCAGCATTCGAAGTGCTCGCCGTCGGGAGCGCCGTACAGCGGATAGAAGTGATCCCAGTTGAAGGCGATGTCGACGCCCATGTCCTCGGCGCGGCGCACGGCGTCACGGATCATCGAGTACTCGGGAGCGTGCTGCGGCTGCAGCTGGAGGCCGATACGGACGGGGAAATCACGTGCGGTGAAGGTCATGTGCCCAGTCTGCCCAAAGTCGGCGGACCCGTCACTGTCCGATTCGGGTGGGAGTGCGCGATCGCCGGTGGTAAGCAGGGACTGGTGACGAGAGCAACGGTGACACCCGAACTCGCCGAGTTGCGACGGCGCAGAAGCGCGAAATGGCGGACCTACTCCGACGACGTGATCCCGATGTTCGTCGCGGAGATGGACTTTGCGCTCGCCCCTGTGGTCGCCGACGCGATGACGGCGCAGATACGAACATCCGACGTCGGTTATTGCGGCGGCACCGGCGAGGTGGGGACGGCGTTCAGCGGTTTCGCCAGACGTCGCTGGGACTGGCACGTCGAACCCGCCGACGTGCGGCTGACCACCGACGTCAGCGTGGTGATCGTGGAGGCGCTACGTGTGGCGATCGAGTCGGGAGATCCGGTCATCATCACTCCGCCCGTCTATCCACCGTTCTTCGAACTGATCCCCGAGGCGGGCGGCCAGTTGTGCGAGGTGCCGCTGTGCTTCGACGCGGACGGGGAAGATGCTGCCCGCTGGCACCTGGATCTACCGGGGATCGAGCAGGCGTTGCACGCCGGTGCGCGGGCGGTGCTGTTGTGTCATCCGCACAATCCGCTGGGCCTGATTCATCCGCCCGACGACCTCGCGCGGCTGGCAGATCTGGCCGCCGAGTACGACGCCGTCGTGGTCAGCGACGAGATCCACGCCCCGTTGGTCCACCCGGGCACCGAGTACACGCCGTTCCTCGCGGTGAGTGACGTGGCGCGCGACGTCGGCGTCGCGGCGCATTCGGCGAGCAAGGGATTCAACATCGCGGGCGCCAAGTGCGCCTTGACGGTGACGGCGTCCGAACGCGCCCGGGCACTGATCGACCGGCAGCCGGAGGAGGTCGGGTTCAGAACCAGCATCATCGGCCGCGCAGGTAGCGAGGCGGCATTCGCCGAGGGCGACGACTGGCTCGACGACACCCTCGACGTCATCGTCGGCAATCTGGACCTTCTCGAGGAACACATCGCGCGGCATCTGCCCGGTGTGCTGCTGCACCGTCCGTCGGCCTCCTACCTCGCGTGGCTGGATCTGCGCGCGACCGGGCTCGGCGACGACCCTGCGACCGCCATTCCTCGAGCGCGGCCGCGTCGCGCTGCATTCGGGACCGGCGTTCGGCAGCCAGGGACGCGGGTTCGCGCGGCTCAACGTCGGGTGCTCACCGGAGTTGCTCACCAAGGCGCTGGAACGGATCACGTCGGTCGTCGCGCCACGATCACGCCTCTGACCAGCGCGTAGGTCTGGTTGCAACGTTGCGTACGTCGCTGCAACGCAGGTGCAACCACCCCGCTCCTAGTGTGTGCACCAGATCACATGAGGGTCCGCTCGTGGCCCGTGTGACAACCCGTCACCTCAACTCGGAACACACTGAGGAGCACAACAGATGACCGTCTACACAAAGCCCGGAACCGATGGATCGGTGATGAGCTACGAGTCCCGCTACGACAACTGGATCGGTGGTCAGTGGACCCCGCCGGTGAAGGGACAGTATTTCGAGAACCCCTCCCCGGTGGACGGCAAGACGTTCTGCGAGGTCGCCCGCTCGACCGCCGAGGACATCGAACTCGCCCTCGACGCCGCTCACAAGGCCGCACCCCAGTGGGGCAAGGTCTCGGTTGCCGAGCGCTCGCTGGTGCTGCTCCGAATCGCTGATCGCATGGAGGCCAATCTCGAGAAGATCGCCGTCGCCGAGACCTGGGACAACGGCAAGGCCGTCCGCGAGACCCTGGCCGCCGACATCCCGCTGGCGATCGACCACTTCCGCTACTTCGCCGGTGCGCTGCGCGCCCAGGAGGGCTCGATCTCCGAGGTCGACGAGGACACGGTCGCGTATCACTTCCACGAGCCGCTGGGCGTCGTCGGCCAGATCATCCCCTGGAACTTCCCGATCCTCATGGCCGTGTGGAAGCTGGCCCCCGCGCTCGCCGCCGGAAACGCGGTCGTGCTCAAGCCCGCCGAGCAGACGCCCGCGTCGATCCTCTACCTGATCAGCCTCATCTCGGACCTGCTGCCTGCCGGCGTCCTCAACGTCGTCAACGGGTTCGGCGTGGAGGCCGGCAAGCCGCTGGCATCGAGCAACCGAATCCGCAAGATCGCATTCACCGGTGAGACCACCACCGGCCGCCTGATCATGCAGTACGCGTCGGAGAACCTCATCCCGGTCACGCTGGAGCTGGGCGGCAAGAGCCCCAACATCTTCTTCGACGACGTGATGAGCAGCGACGACGGTTTCCTCGACCGTGCGCTGGAAGGCTTCTCGATGTTCGCGCTCAACCAGGGCGAGGTCTGCACCTGCCCCAGCCGCGCGCTCATCCAGGAGAACATCTACGACGAGTTCATCGCCAAGGCAGTCGATCGGGTCAGTCAGATCAAGCAGGGCGATCCGCTCGACACCGAGACGATGATGGGTGCCCAGGCGTCCAACGACCAGTTCGAGAAGATCAGCTCCTACCTCGCGATCGGCAAGGAGGAAGGTGCCAAGGTCCTCATCGGTGGTGAGCCGGCCGACCTCGGTGGCCACCTGTCGGGCGGCTACTACATCAAGCCGACCGTGTTCGACGGGCACAACAAGATGCGGATCTTCCAGGAGGAGATCTTCGGCCCGGTGCTCGCGGTGACGACGTTCAAGGATTACGCCGACGCCATCCACATCGCCAACGACACCCTCTACGGTCTCGGTGCCGGTGTGTGGAGCCGCGACGGTGCGACCGCATACCGCGCGGGCCGCGAGATCCAGGCCGGTCGCGTGTGGACGAACACCTACCACGACTACCCGGCCCACGCCGCATTCGGTGGCTACAAGCAGTCCGGCATCGGTCGCGAGACCCACCTCATGATGCTCGAGCACTACCAGCAGACCAAGAACCTGCTGGTCGGATATGCGCAGAATGCGAAGGGCTTCTTCTGATCCGAGACTCACCCGGTCCCTGAGCAGCGAGCTTGGGAGGATGCGCTGCCCCGGTCCCTGAGGAGCCTCCGAGCTTGCGAGGATGCGTCACGAAGGGCCCTTCGTGACGGTCCTGCGCTAGCGCAGCGCTAGCGCTCCGGACCTCCTCAGGGATCGGTTGGGGGAGCTTGCGCGGGCAGCCCCACGGTCCCTGAGGAGCGAGGCGCCAGCCGAGCGTCACGAAGGGCCGCAACGTGACAGAAAGCAGAGGTTTGATCCCCGTGTCAGAACAGAACGGTCCTGATCGGGTGGTCGCCACAGACGCCGCCGTGCAGCTCCTGACGAAATTGTCGGAGCTGCACGGCGGACTCATGATCCATCAGTCCGGTGGGTGCTGTGACGGCTCTGCCCCGATGTGTTATCCCGCAGGCGAATACCGTGTCGGGCAACGGGATGTGCTCGTCGGCGAGATCGAACTCGCCGAGCCGATCCCCGATGTCCGGGTCTGGATCAACGGCGACCAGTTCGAGCTGTGGAAGCACACCCAGATGATCATCGACGTGACCAAAGGGCGCGGCGCCGGCTTCAGTCTCGAAGCGCCGGAAGGCGTTCGGTTCCTTGCCCGTTCGCGGGTGTTCGATGAGACGGAGAATGCCTGGCTCGAGGCGTGCCCGCCGCGACGGGGTGCCGATCTGAGCTAACCGGTCGGAACGTCGTCGAGCCACCAGCCCCGCACCATGCCGGGTGGCCGGCCGGGTTCGATGTAATGCTCGGTGCCGAATCCGATCGGGAAGGCCTCGACCGGAATGGCCAGGATCTGTTTGACGTCGCTCTGACTGGCGTGGCAGGCGAGCGCCTCGCGTTTGGTCATCACGTCATCGCCGAGGTCGACGGCCCAGTGCAATTCGGCCTCGGGTGTGCCGATCGGATTGCCGTCGTCGCCGGCGGTGTCGGGGTCGAATCCCTCCATGCCCATCTCGGTGGTGAGGATGAAGAGCTGTCGCATGAGATCCCGGTTCATCGTGACCTCGAGGTAGCGGGGTCGCTTCGCCGCGAGTTCCACCGCGGCACGCGTGGTGTGGTGCAGCATGATGTGGTCGGGATGGCCGTAGCCGCCGTGCCAGTCATAGCCGACGACGACGTCGGCGCGCTCGTCGTCGAAGAGGTCGGCCAGACGTTGCGCTGCCTCGTCGATGTCCGCGCGCGCGAAGACCCCGTCCGTGTTGTTCTGGGCCCAGCCCGTCATCCCTGAGTCGGCGTAGCCCAGCCACTCCACCCGTGCCGTGCCGGTGATGGCCGCCGAGGCCTCTGCCTCACCGCGTCGTCGGCTGGCCACCGTCTCGCCGGGCGCGAGATCGTCGGGGACGTCGCCCGGATCACCGTCGGTGCAGTAGATGACGACCACCCGGTGACCCTCGCGCGACGCTCGGATCATGCTGCCTGCGGTGCCCGTGCCCTCATCGTCGGGATGGGCATGGACGAAGACGATTGTGCTCACGGCTCGATCATTCCACCCGTGCCTTTTGTTCCCGGGGTCGGTCGGGCGGACGATCGGTCGCGTGAACGATGCCGCTGCCGCGCCGCCGCCGCTACGGTCATTCCCAGATGATCGGCGGTCCGCCGGTATCCGGCATGCATCATCCAAGATGCCTCTGCCGCAATACTTCTGAATCGAAGAGGTGGCTCAGGGTGACTCGTCGTGTGTGGGTGGTCGTACTCCTGTTCGTGGGTCTGCTGTGTTCCGGTGCGCCGACGGTCGCGGCCGTCGCGGATGCCGCGCCGTCTGCGTCGTGTGCCCAGCAGGGGCAGTCGTTGGCGGCACGCATACAGGCGCACAACGCGCGGCCGCACGTTTTCCGCATACCGCAGCAGCAGGCGCAGTCAGATGCCTACAACGCGGAAGCCGCCGCGCTGCGGGCCGAACAGGCGAGATGGCGGGCCCGGTGCATGGCGCTACCGCCGGCCAAGCATCGTCCGGCGCTACCGCCGGCCGCGCCCAAGCAGATCACCGGCTACACCGAACACGGTCAGCAGAACCGACTCGGTCGCGACGGTCACGGTGTCAACGACGCCGCACTCCGCGATGCGGTCCGTCATCCACAGCGGGTCGTGCGGCAAGGCGGCCGACACGGAACGACCTTTCGGTACATCGGCCGCAATGCGACGGTGGTGCTGAACAATCACGGCCAGGTCGTGACATGCTGGCCCCGCAACCGGGCGGGATGGAGGCACTGATGCGGTTTCTGGAACCTTTCACCGATGACCAGCGGGCACGTATCCGCACGAGTGTTCTCGCACACGCAGGTCCGGACGCCGTCGCCGAATTGGAGTCCCGGGCCGACCCTGACCAGCGGTACGCCGAACACATCATCGACCTGCTCGGGGAGGACGTTCACGTGCAGGCGGACGGTGCGCCGGACGCTGACGCCGATGCCATCATCGCGGTGATCGAGGCGATCACGGAGCACTGGACGTGAGCGTCTCCGGCGTTACAGACGGCAGCAACTGATGCAGGCGGCGCAGGTACGGTTGGCTCAGGTGTGTGGTTTCGGTTGTCCTGTCGCGCATTTCTCCACAGGCGGTCGCGGATGGGCCGAGCGGACCGATCTTGTCGGTGGGTGCCGATAACTTGGTGTCATGCAATCGAGCGCACCGGTGTTGGCCCAGATGGCCGACGATGAGCAGCACTCGGCCACGGAGTTGGTCGAGGTGCTCCATCACAGCAACGCCGTGCGCGCGGCCGCCGATTACCGTATGTTGCAGGCCGCCAGCCTCATCCACGACGAACGCGAACAAGATCACCTCGTGCGGCTCGCGGCAGGGCTCGGTGAGGGGTCGACCTCACTCGCCAACCTCGAGCGCCTCGCCCAGCGGGCTGCTGCCGGGGAGAACCCCCGCGCCCGTTTCGGTCCCACTGGGCTCGAGGCGGCGATCGCCGAGGTCGGCGCCGCACTGACCGTGCCACCGGCGCGGGCGCGGGAACTCATCGAAGCCGGTAGCGTACTGCGCCACCAGCTGCCGTTCATCGGTGGCACTCTCGGCGCCGGCCGCATCGACCTCACCCGCTTTCTGGCAGTCGTGCGTCGCACCGCGCTGTGCGACCCGGAGAAACTCGAGGTGCTCGACAAGATCATCGCCGCCGACATCGAAACCCGCGAACCGATGTCGATGACGCGGTTCCTGGCGATGATCGACAAACACATCGCCACCCACGATCCCGCCGCCACCCGTCGGCGCCGTGACCTGGTGGACTCCGACCGCAACATCAGTGTGCGCCCGGACCGCCACACCCCCGGGCAATCGCGCATCGGCGGTGCCCTACCCGCCGAGCAGGCAGCCGCCGTCGACGCTCGCTTGAGCGCGATGGCTGCTTCCGTGCACCCCGACGATCCCCGCAGCGCCGGCCAACGCCGCGCCGATGCGCTGGTCGCACTGGCGAATGGTGCTGCCACTCTCGCCTGCCGGTGCAAGGCGTGCACGCCCGACAACGAGAACACCGCCCCTGACAGCGACTCGGGGGCCGACACCGGCACCGATAGTGGCTCGGACACCGACACCGGCGCCGGCACGAGTATCGAGACAGGCGCTGAGGCCCAGACCGAAGCCGAAGCGGCCGACGCACATCCGCCTGCCGCGTCTGACTCCGGGGCCGATCCGGCTGATTGTGCTGTGGCACCGCGCCCGGCTTTTCACATCGTGGTCAACTTGAGCACCTTGCTCGGCCACGATGACGACCCCGCGTTTCTCGACGGTCACGGGGTGATCGACGCCGATACCGCCCGCGCGCTGCTGGCCGAGGCGCGGCGTTCCTATGTTGCGCCCGGTCTGACATCGGATGTGGTGCAGATCGATCGGTATGCCCCGAGCAAGAAGGTCGCCGACGTGATTCGATCCGGCGAACTGTGCTGCAGTTTCCCCGGCTGCAACAACCCCGCCTTCCACACCGACGTCGACCACGACATACCCTTCGCCGACGGCGGGCGGACTGAACCTCGAAACCTCAAGCCGCTGTGCCGATTTCATCACCGAATGAAAACGTTCGCGGTCGGATGGCGGGACTACCACGATCCCCTCGGCGAGGTGTTCTTCCAATCACCCACCGGTCACACCTACCTGGGCAACGCCTTCACCGGAGCCGACCTGTTCGCGTCCCTGTCCCGCAAGCCCCGACCGCCGGATGACCCGGCCCGTCAACGCATCGACGCCATCCGCTCCCAACGCGCAGCGAAGATCAAGCGTGCGGAGAAACGTGAAATGGACCGCTGGAACAAAGAGAACCCACCACCGTTCTGAGTTCCGGGGTCAGCTCAATGGGTTTCTCACTGCCCGTACGTGTATCGCAGGGTGGCGTTGATCAGGGTGCCGATGCGCTGACACAAGTGGCGGAACTGGCGATCGTCAGGAACCGGAGGTTCGACGAGCAACGTCCACCGCAGGTCCGTGCCACCACGGTTCTCACTCAGGTCGAACACAACTTGCGCATCAAGCCGCATCGTCCACAGCGACGACCACACCACATGCGAGGGTCGTTCTGAACCCAGCACGACAGGAGGGATCTCGTCATCGAGCAGATGCAACCAGTGCCGACTCGGCTGCCTGTTCGGTGAGATCAGGTCGTCGAACACCACGGCCGGCGGCGCAGGCTGGTTACGTTGCTTCGAAGCGATCGCATCCATCCAACGGACCTTAGCTGGAAGTCCTTTGGCTGGAGATCATTGTGGTGCGCGAGCATCCCCGCCGGCGATCGCCAATCCGAACCCGATCACCGCGAGCACTCCCACATACGCCGCGACGCCCGCCCACCCGAATGCCGAGAACGCCAGTCCGCCAAGCGCACCCACCACGGAGCTGCCGAGGTAGTAGTGGAAGAGGTAGAGCGATGACGCCTCGGCGCGATGCTCGGTGGCCCGCGCGGACACCCACCCGCTGGCGACCGAGTGGGCGCCGAAGAAGCCTGCGGTGAACAGGAGCATCCCGACCAGCACCAGCGAAAGATGATCCGGCACGGTGAGCGCGAGACCGCCGAGCATGGTGGCGACCGAGACGATCAGGACCTGCCGCCGACCGAGGCGATCGGCCATTCGTCCGGCGTACGTCGACGAGAACGTACCCGCGAGATACATGAAGAAAACCGCGGCGACGACCCCCTGGCTGAGGTCGAAGGGTGCCCGCAGCAGGCGATAGCCCAGAAAGTTGTAGACCGTCACGAATCCGCCCATCAGCACAAAGCCCAGGACGAACAGCGGCAGCAGGCCGGGGTCGCGCAGGTGGGTAGCGAGGTTACGTAAGGTCGACTTCGGGGAAACCGGCTGTGGGGTGAAGAACCGCGACGCGGGCACGGTGCGCCAGAAGGCCAGGGCGAATCCGAGCGATACCAAGCACGCGATCTCCAGTGCCCATTGCCAGGAGACGATGTCGGCGGCGAAACCCGGAATGAGTCGGCCGGTCAATCCGCCGATGGTGGTGCCGGCGACGTAGCGGCCCATCGCTGTGCCGAGCGCCGCGCCGTCGACCTCTTCGGCGAGATAGGCCATTGCGACCGCCGGAACCCCGGCGCACAGGGCACCCTGCAGGGCACGTCCGGTCAGGAGCACCTCCATCGTCGGTGACCACGGCAGGGCGATCCCGATGACCGACGCGGCCAGCGCCGAGGTCACCATCACCCGCACCCGGCCGTACCGTTCGGACAACACGCTGGCCGGGATGATCGCGACGGCCAGGAATCCGGTGGTCAGCGACACGGCGAGTGCTGAACTTGTTGGTGAGACGCCGAAATGATCCGACAACTCCGGCAACAGTGCCTGTACGTAGTAGAGCGCCATGAATGTCGTCATCCCGGCGGCGAACAGTGCGATGGTGGCGCGACGGTATCCCGTTGACCCGAGTGCGTGCCGGGTGGTCGGGTGCTGAACAGAGGCGGTAGTGGTCATCGAGATCCAGCGTCACACCGACCGGCTGTTGCTCAAAATGAATCGATGGTGCTCAGTTCATTCATATCTGAATAGCAGCAGGTAGCATCGCTGGATGCACGACGAACTGGACTGGTTCATCGCGATCGCCGAGGCGGAGAACCTGACCGCCGCCGGCGAGCAGATCCACGTGTCGCAGCCGACGCTGTCCCGGTTCGTCGGCCGCCTCGAACGTGACGTCGGGGTCGCGTTGTTCGATCGGCACGGGCGCCGCCTCGTGCTCAACCGCTTCGGCCAGATCTACCTCGAGCGCACGCGCCGCGCCCGAGTGCAGTTGGACACGGCGCGACGAGAGATCGACGACCTCCGCACGCCCGCCCACGGTGCGGTGCGGCTGGCATTCCTGCATTCGTTCGGGATCGCACTCGTGCCGGACCTGATCAAGCGCTTCCGCGACACCAATCCGCGGGCGCGGTTCACCCTCACCCAGGATGCGGCGGCGACGGTCGTCGATCATGTGGCCGGCGGCGATGCCGACCTGGCGATCGTGTCGCCCAGACCGATGCGCACCGACATGGCGTGGTTTGCGATCGCCCAGCAGAAGCTGGCCCTCGTCGTCCCCCGGGGCCATCGCTTCGCCGATCGGGTGGGCATCGGACTCGCCGAGGCCGCCGGTGAGGAATTCATCGTCATGCAACGCGGATACGGCATGCGGCGCATCTTCGACGAGCTCTGCGCCGCCGCCGACATCGCGCCGACGATCACGTTCGAGTCGGCCGAGCTGGCGACCATCACCGGGCTGGTCGGCGCCGGGCTGGGCATCGGTGTGGTGCCGGTCGACGACGCCGATCGCAGCGGTGACGTCGTGCTGATCCCGTTGGCGGGGGAGTCCCGCGAGATCGGGCTCACGTGGTTCCGGCCGCGGCCGTTACCCGATGCGGCAGCCCGGTTCCGGGACTTCGTGATCGGCGGAGTCGGCTGACGACGCAGGCCCGCGACGGTGATCGTCGCGGGCCTGCGTTCCGGGTGTGGCAAGTGGGCGTCCTCCTCTCACCACAGGTCGAAGCCGACGTTGGTGGCCGGGTAGTGGCTGGTGAAGTGATGGTCCAACGAGTACTGGGCGGCGTGTGGACCGGAGATGCCGCTGGTACCGGTGTTGGTGTTGGACTGCGAGTTGAGGACTTCGTAGGTGGCGGTCGGGCCGCCGACGCCGATCCGGTAGGCGACGTTGACCGCGAGCTTGGTGCCCTGCGGGGCGACCGCGGTGATGGTCTCGCTCGCACCGGGCGCCAGCGTCTGCTTCGGTCCGTTGACCCAGACGCCGTTGCCGCTGGTACCGGAGCTGATCAGGTGTTCGGGCTTGTCGGTGTGGTTGGTGATGGTCATCGCGATCGTCGGCTCACCCGGGTGGGTGACAGGCATCGTGCCGGCATTGGCGGCGCCCGCTCCGGCGAGCCCGATGCCGACGACGGCGGCGATTCCGGCGACTCCGGCGGTGGTGGCGGCGATGCGGCGGGTGGTGGTGTTCATGGTGTTCTCCCTCGGTGGTGTGTTGATGTCCGGTGTGGACTGGGTTGTCCTGGTGACACCTAGAACTCTCCCGTGAACAGGTCCTCGCGAAACTCCGCCGACCAGCGGATACACCGGTTGACGCCGACGTCCACCGATCGGGGGACACCGGCAGCGGTCGGGTGCCTCGCCTGATCCGGTTTCAGCGGGGCTCGGGCAGCGGCATCTCGGCGATGGCGACCGTGCCCCCGGCGGGGTGACGGGCGACCGACAGCGAACCGCCCTGCCCTTCGAGCCGCACCCGCCGCGACGCCAGACCGATGTGCCCGTCCGCCAACCGCCCGTCGAGAACTCCGGTGTCGATGCCGACACCGTTGTCGATCACCACGACGCGCGCCCGGCCATCGTCGACCTCGGCGGTCAATTCGACCGTCGTGGCCCGCGCGTGCTTGACCACGTTGGTCAGCAGCTCGCGCGCTGACGCGAACAGCACGGCGTCGGCCGACGATCGCAAACCCTGCGGCCAGCCGACCGTGTCGACGGAGATCGTCAGCGCCGTACGGGCTTCCACCGACGCGGCCAGGTCGCCGAGCGCGCCGCCGAGTCCCGCCTGCTCCAGAACCGCCGGATGGAGCTCGCCGAGTGTGGAGCGCAGCAACCGCGCCGACGTCCGCAGCGCTTCGTCGATCCGCTGCACGATCTCCGGGTCGGGAGGCCCATCGGTCAGCGAGGCGAGTTCCTGACGGGCTCCCAGCACGTACTGGAGTGCGCCGTCATGCAGGTGTTCGGCCAGCTCGAGACGCTCGCGCTCCTCGATCTGCATCACATCGTCGAGCAGTCGGCTGCGTTGCGCCGCCAACGAACCGATGGTCACGACCCGCGAACGTTGCAGCCGCGACAACAGGACCGCACCGAGTGCGAGAGTCGCGATGACCAAGGTGTCGAGCAGGATCACCGACCACGGGCGCCCATTGGGGACGCGTGCGATCACGTTCGCCACGAAATAGGCCACCACCGTCGGGACCACCACAGCCGCACAGACCAACGGACGCATACCGATCGCGGCGATCATCGGGACGATGGCGAATCCGGTCACCAGAACATCGGTGGTCCAGCTGATCTGGTCCGACTGACTGGCCACGGCCGTGACGGTGATGAGCGCCAGCAGATCGACGAGCAGAGTGAGCCAGGAGAATCGGATCGCGAGCATTCCGCCGCGTGGCACGAGGACCGCACCCAGGCCACACCACACGAGGTAGGCGATCGCGATCGCAATGCAGAGTTCGGCCGAGTAGATCGGCGGCTCCAACGCCACCGATGCGACCACGAACCCGGCCAACAGCAGGCGCAGCAACACCTGAATCCGGATGCCCTGCAGCGCGTGAGCGACAAGGATCGTGTCGATTCGTCGTTCGTCGGCGAGCTCGGCGAGGCCGAGCAGCGGCGCCGGGCTATTCGAGGAGGCCACGACGCATCGCCTCGGCAACCGCCGCGGCGCGATCGGACACCCCGAGCTTCTCGTACAGGCGCTGGGTGTGGGTCTTCACCGTCGACGCGCCGATGTAGAGCTCGGCGGCGACCTGCGGGATCGACAGCCCGCGGGAGAACCCGTTGAGCACCTGCCGCTCTCGCTCGGACAACGCAGGCGCGTCCGACTGTGACCGCATCCGGATCTCGCCGACCAACCCCGCGGCCAACTCGGCGGGAACCACCGTCTCGCCCTTCGCCACCCGGGTGACCGCACCGACGATCTCGTCGCGGTCCGCGTCCTTCGCCAGGTACCCCGCGGCGCCTTCCTGCAGCGCCTGGAACACGATTGGGCCGTCGGTGATCGCCGACAGCAGCAGCACTTTGGTGCCGAGCGCGTCGCGGGCGACCGCATGCGCGACCTCGACGCCGGTCATGCCGGGCATCTGGTAGTCGACGACCGCCACGTCGGGTTGCTCGCGGCGGATCACCTCGAGTCCGCTCGCTCCGTCGCCGGCCTCGCCGACGATGCGTACCCGTCCGCTCTGGGCCAGGCCGCGCGCCACCCCGTCGCGGAAGAACGGATGGTCGTCGACGACGACCACGGTCACGAGGCGGTCCATCGGCTCAGAATAGGGTGGTCGCGGCCCGATCGGCGCTGAATCAGCCGCCATCGGATTCACCGGCCCGATACCGTGCCGCGCAGTAGGGTTCCACCATGGGCGCCTGGTTCGATCGGACGATCGTCGAGAGCGGGCGCCTGCCGCTGTTCTTCCTGCTGGTCGCCTTCATCCTCACCTTCCTGTTCATCCGGTTCAGCGTGCGGATGATCCGCGCGGAGGTGAGTTGGTGGCCCGGCAACGTGACGCCCGGGGGTGTGCACGTACATCACGTGTTCTTCGGGATGATGCTGATGCTGCTGTCCGGTTTCGGATTCGTCGCCGTGGACCCGTTCCGCACCCCGGTCGTCGACTGCATCCTCGCAGCGCTGTTCGGTATCGGGGCAGCGCTCGTCCTCGACGAATTCGCGCTTCTGCTGCACCTGCGCGACGTCTACTGGGCCGAAGAGGGCCGGACCTCGATCGACGCGGTCTTCGTCGGCATCGCCATCGGTCTGCTGTTCCTGGTGGGGCTGCAGCCGTTCGGGGTGAACGACGCGGTGGGACAGTTCAACGATGCGGCGGACGCCGCGTCACGTGTGGGGGTGATCCTCGGTGTCGGCGTGAATGTGGCGCTGGCGATCATCACCCTCCTGAAGGGCAAGATCTGGACCGGCCTGGTCGGTCTGTTCTTCCCGCTCCTGATCCTGGTGGGCGCGATCCGCGTGGCCCGGCCGCATTCACCGTGGGCGCGGTGGCGCTACCGCACCCGGCCACGGAAACTGGCGAAGGCGACCGATCGGGAAGAGCGCTTCCGAAAACCGCTGATGCGTTGGAAGATCGTCGTCCAAGAGGCGGTCGCAGGCCGGTTCGGGGTACCCGACACACCGCCGGCACCCCTGCCGCAGCCCATCGAGCCGAAGGCGCCCGAACATGTTCCCGGCGCTATCGCGTCGGCGATCCGCTGGCGCCGCACCCGAAAACAGCTGCGGACCGTGCCGACCTGGCGGCTCCCGGTGTTGCTCGTGACCCTCGCGATCGTCGCCGCATGGGTGACCATCGGTTTCGACGAGTTCCTGGAACTCCAGGTGGATTCCGGGACGCTGGCGACGCTGCTCAGCGTGATCGCCGGATCGATGGCGACACTCACCGGTCTGGTGTTCACGGCCGTGACGCTCGCGATGCAGTTCGGCGGCACATCGATCTCCGTGCGGGTGATCCCGATGTTGCAGCGGGAACCCGTCATGCGGTGGTCTATCGGATTCTTTCTGGCCACCTTCGTCTACAGCGTGATCATCGCGATAGAACTGTCGGTGGGCGATCCCGCCGACCCGACGCCCGGGCTGTCCACCGCGATCGCGTTCGGGATGACCACGGTGAGCGCCTACCTGTTCATCGCCCTGGTGGTGAAGGTCGGCCGGTTGCTGAACACGGCGCATCTGCTGCGGTGGATCGCGAATGACGGGCGGGCCGCAGTTCGTCGGCAGTACCCCGACGACGGACTCGACGTCGATTCCGCAGCCGATGACCCGGTCCGGTCGACACCGCCGGATGAAAGGCACGAAGGGGAGTCGGCGATGGTGGTGGCGCTGCGGGAGATCCCGTCGCGCGGCCGGGTCCTGCTCGCTGTGAACGTGGATCGGCTCCAGCGATATGCGGCCGCTTGGGGCGTGCAGATCGATCTCCTCGTGTCGGTCGGCGACCATGTGCCGCACGGTGTCCCGGTGATCGAGGTCCGCGGTGCCCTGTCCCGGGTGAGCACGGCGCGGCTGCTGCGCTGCCTCTACTTCGGCGATGCCCATCAGCCGTCCGTGAGTCCCACCGCCGCGCTCCAGACGATCTCCGACATCGCGCTCAAGGCCCTGTCGAGCGCGGTCAACGATCCGAGTACGTCCGTTCATGCTCTCGATCACACCGAGGACCTGCTACTGATGCTGGCACCGCGTGTGCGTGCGGAATCGGCTACGCCGCTGACCGGCGTCGGCGGAATCCGCCGGACCTGGTCGGACTACGTGGCGATCGGGACCGACGAGATCCGCAGGCAGAGCAGAGGGCAGGCGCAGGTTCAGAGGCGCTTGCGGGCGCTGTTCGAGACCCTGCTCGCCGAGTGCGCCGACGACCAGCGAGAGCCGGTGTGTCGGCGCCTGACCGAACTCGACGAACTGGCCCAGCGGGATTGGCCTCCCGGGCTCGACCGGCGGCTCGCGTCGACCGCCGACCGACAGGGATATGGATCGGAGTGGGGGCGCGACGTTCAGTCCTGAGGTGACAGCCCGATCATGAATGCGGCGGCCTCTCCCAACGCCTGCCGTGACTCGGGGGAGAACAACGGGAACATCTGGAACACATGGCCCTGTCCGGGCCATTCCTGTAGTCGCACATCACCTCCGGCGTCTCGCAGCGCGCGATGGGTGGCGCGCGCGTCGTCGCCCATCACCTCGCGCGCACCCACTTGGATGAGGGTGGGCGGAACCGCCATCTCCGGGGCCAGCGTGATCCGCATCCGTGGGTGATCGGCCGCCGCGCCACGGGTGTAGAGCCGCAGAATCCGTTGGGACGAAACAGCTTCGATGATGGGATCATGTACCCCGCGGCGCTGGTTCGCGACGGCCAGCTCGAACGTGGGGTCATAGAGCGGAGAGAACAGCACCAGCCCGCGCGGCTGGCCGATCCCACCCCGATGATTGTCCGCGAGCAGATCCAGGGCCAGATGTCCGCCGGCCGAATCACCCGCCACGATGATCCGTTCGGGCCGGTACCCCTGTGCCAGCAGCCAGTGGTAGCCGCGGATCGCATCGTCACCGGCCGCCGGGAAGGCGTACTCGGGCCCGAGGCGGTAGTCGAGGCTGAAGGCCGAGAAACCGGTCCGCTTGCACAGCCGTGCGACCAGTCCGCGATGCGTGCGGGCCGAACAGACGACGTAACCACTTCCGTGTAAGTAGTAGACGATCGTCGAATCGGCCGGCCGGTCCGGTGTCAGTGACCCGGGATGAGCCGCCACCCACTCCCCGCGCACCTGGCCGTCGTCGACGATCTCCCGAACGGTCTCGATCCTCGTTCCGGCGGGAACGGGGGACAGCGCCACCAGGGAGCGGTTCAGACCGGGTCGCATCGCGGAGATCATCGCCGGTGAGGGTCCCGAGCGACGCATGCCGGCCGCCATCATCGGCGCGGTGACCCGGGTGAGGTAGCCGTTGACGGCACGGGACCGGAATGACCCCGGGCCGACCGGTTGCCAACGTTGTTCGGGCATGGACGCGACCACAGCGTCGACGGTAGACGATCGGGCACCCGCGGGGCATCGTTTCACCCAGCATGAGCTGCGCAATTGTCACAGTTGTGCTATCCGGATTTCGATACTCGGTACCCGCCGTGAGAAAATGGCTGACAATGCTTTCGCGTAAGCAGGGTGGTGCCGGGACGAGCCGATCGGACCGGGTGCGCCGCCAGCAACGGCGCTGGCACGGACACGACCATGTGACCCCGGGAACTCCCAGGTCAGCCCTAGGATTCGGGAGGGTTTCACCAGGGCCGATGGTCGGCGTCCCCAACAACAGACGTGAAGTGTCCTCGAGGAATGAGGACACACGAGGGTGAATGCGTGCGCAGCGTCGCGCACAGAGTGAGGCGAACTTATGAAGCATGCTCCGGGCCCCGTGGGGCTGTATGACCCGGCGAACGAGCACGACTCCTGCGGTGTCGCCTTCGTGGTCGACATGCACGGGCGTCGCAGCCGCGACATCGTCGACAAGGCGATCACCGCGCTGGTGAACCTCGAACACCGCGGGGCCGCCGGCGCCGAGCCGAACACCGGCGACGGTGCGGGGATCATGATCCAGGTGCCGGATCGGTTCCTGCGCGAATCCGTCGACTTCGAGCTGCCCGCCGAGGGCTCGTATGCCACCGGCATCGCGTTTTTGCCCCAGGGCTCCGAGGACGCCAAGGCCGCGACCGAGGGTGTGCAGAAGATCATCGAGGCCGAGGGCCTGAGCCTGCTGGGCTGGCGCGAGGTGCCTACCAACGAGAACTCGCTGGGTGCTCTCGCCCGCGACGCGATGCCGACGTTCCGCCAGGTGTTCATCGCCGGGGCCGAGGGCATGGACCTCGAGCGCAAGGCGTTCGTCGTGCGCAAGCGCGTGCAGGCCGAACTCGGCAACAAGGGTGCCGGCGCCGACGGCCCGGGCCGCGAGACCGTCTACTTCCCCAGCCTGTCGGGCCAGACCTTCGTCTACAAGGGCATGCTGACCACGCCGCAGCTGCGCGAGTTCTACCTCGACCTGCAGGATTCGCGGGTGGAGAGCGCGCTCGGTCTGGTGCACTCGCGCTTCTCGACCAACACGTTCCCGTCGTGGCCGCTGGCCCACCCGTTCCGGCGCATCGCGCACAACGGTGAGATCAACACCGTCACCGGCAACGAGAACTGGATGCGCGCCCGTGAGGCGCTGATCGACGCCTCATCGTTCGGCGCCACCGGGAGCGCAGCGAGCGGGGCAAATGTCACAGCCGCCGACGTCGCCGACAAGATCTTCCCGACCTGCACCCCGGGTGCCTCGGACACCGCGCGGTTCGACGAGGTCCTGGAGCTGCTGCATCTCGGTGGTCGCAGTCTGCCGCACGCGGTGCTGATGATGATCCCCGAGGCGTGGGAGCGTCACGAGTCGATGAAGCCCGAGCACCGGGCGTTCTACGAGTACCACTCGGCGCTGATGGAGCCGTGGGACGGCCCGGCGTCGGTGTGCTTCACCGACGGCACCGTCGTCGGTGCGGTGCTCGACCGCAACGGTCTGCGTCCCAGCCGCATCTGGGTGACCAAGGACGGTCTCGTCGTGATGGCGTCGGAGGTCGGTGTCCTCGACATCGACCACGCCGACGTCGTGCAGAAGTTGCGTCTGCAGCCCGGCCGCATGTTCCTGGTGGACACTGCAGCCGGCCGTATCGTCGACGACGAGGAGATCAAAGACGAGCTCGCCGGCGAGCACCCGTATCAGGACTGGCTGGACAAGGGCCTGGTGCACATCGACGACGTCGAACCGCTGCCGCACGTGCACATGGCACACGACCGCGTGACGCTGCGTCAGCAGGTGTTCGGGTACACCAACGAAGAGCTCAATTTGCTGGTCGCGCCGATGGCGAAGACCGGCGCCGAGGCCATCGGATCGATGGGCACCGACACCCCGGTCGCGGTGCTGTCGGCGCGTCCCCGCATGCTGTTCGACTACTTCCAGCAGATGTTCGCGCAGGTCACGAACCCGCCGCTGGACGCCATCCGCGAAGAGGTCGTCACCAGCGTCGGCGGCACCATCGGTGCCGAGGCCGACCTGCTGCATCCGGGCCCGGAATCGTGCCGCCAGATCGTGCTGCCCGAGCCGGTGCTGGACAACGACACCCTCGCCAAGCTGGTCCGCATCGAGGAAAACGATGTGCACGGCTTCCGCAGCGCCCACATCCACGGCCTGTATCCGGTCGCCGAGGGTGGCGCAGGGCTGCGCAAGGCCCTCGACGAGATCCGGGCCAAGGTCAGCGCCGCCATCGCCGACGGTGTGACGATCATCGTGCTGTCGGACCGCGAGTCCGATGAGACCTACGCGCCGATCCCGTCGCTGTTGCTGACGTCGGCGGTGCATCACCATCTCGTGCGGGAACGCAACCGCACCCGCGTGGGCCTCGTCATCGAGTCCGGGGACTGCCGTGAGGTGCACCATGTTGCCGCGCTCGTCGGCTTCGGTGCGGCGGCGGTCAACCCGTACATGGCGTTCGAGTCCATCGAGGACATGGTCGAGCGGGGCATGCTCGGCGACCTCGACTTCGCGACCGCCCGCAAGAACTACATCAAGGCTGCCAGCAAGGGCGTGCTCAAGGTCATGAGCAAGATGGGTATCTCCACCCTCGCCTCGTACACCGGCGCCCAGCTGTTCCAGGTCATCGGCCTGTCGCAGTCAACCGTCGACGAGTTCTTCACCGGCCTGAACAGCCAGCTCGGTGGCATCGGGCTCGACGAGATCGCCGACGACGTCGCGACCCGCCACGCCCTGGCGTTCAGTGACCGCCCGACCGAGCGCGCCCACCGCGAGCTCGAGGTCGGCGGCGAATACCAGTGGCGCCGTGAGGGTGAATATCACCTGTTCAACCCGGACACCGTGTTCAAGCTGCAGCACGCCACCCGCACCGGGCAGTACAAGGTGTTCAAGGAATACACCAAGATGGTCGACGACCAGTCGGCCAAGATGGCCTCGCTGCGCGGGCTGTTCGACTTCAACTTCGGTGACCGCGACCCGATCCCGATCGACAAGGTCGAACCCGTCAGCGAGATCGTCAAGCGGTTCTCCACCGGCGCGATGAGCTTCGGCTCCATCTCGGCCGAGGCGCACGAGACCCTCGCGATCGCGATGAACCGGCTCAAGGGCCGGTCCAACTCCGGTGAGGGCGGCGAGGATCCGCGTCGCTTCCACCACGACGAGAACGGCGACTGGCGCCGCAGCGCGATCAAGCAGGTCGCGTCCGGCCGGTTCGGTGTCACCTCGCACTACCTGACCAACTGCACCGACATTCAGATCAAGATGGCGCAGGGCGCCAAGCCTGGTGAGGGCGGCCAGCTCCCGCCGCACAAGGTCTACCCGTGGGTGGCCGAGGTGCGTGGTTCGACCCCGGGCGTGGGACTGATCTCGCCGCCGCCGCACCACGACATCTACTCGATCGAGGATCTCGCCCAGCTGATCCACGACCTGAAGAACGCGAATCCGCAGGCTCGGATTCACGTGAAACTTGTCTCCGAGGTCGGTGTCGGCACCGTCGCGGCGGGCGTCTCCAAGGCGCACGCCGACGTCGTGCTCATCTCCGGACACGACGGCGGTACCGGTGCGACCCCGCTGACGTCCATGAAGCACGCCGGTGCGCCGTGGGAGATCGGTCTCGCCGAGACCCAGCAGACGTTGCTGCTCAACGGTCTTCGCGACCGCATCGTCGTGCAGGTCGACGGTCAGCTCAAGACCGGCCGCGACGTCGTGATCGCCGCGTTGCTCGGTGCCGAGGAGTTCGGATTCGCCACCGCGCCGCTGGTGGTGTCGGGCTGCATCATGATGCGGGTCTGCCACCTCGACACGTGCCCCGTCGGTGTCGCGACCCAGAATCCGCTGCTGCGTGAGCGTTTCACCGGCAAGCCGGAGTTCGTGGAGAACTTCTTCCTGTACATCGCCGAAGAGGTGCGGGAGCTGTTGGCCCGCCTCGGCTTCCGGACGCTGCAGGAGGCCGTCGGCCACGTCGAGGCCCTCGACACCGAGAAGGCGCTGGCGCACTGGGGTTCGTCGAAGGCGGGCAAGCTGGATCTGACGTCGATCCTGTCGACGCCGGAATCGCCGTTCATGAACCAGGATCTCTACTGCTCGGGCGTTCAGGATCATTCCCTGGACAAGGCGCTCGATCAGCAGCTGATCGCGCAGAGTCGGGAGGCGATCGATCACGGAACGCGGGTGTCCTTCAGTTCGAAGATCACCAACGTGAACCGGACCGTCGGCACCATGCTGGGTCACGAGGTCACCAAGGCCTATGGCGCACACGGACTGCCGGACGGCACCATCATGATCGACTTCACCGGGTCGGCCGGCAACAGCTTCGGCGCCTTCGTCCCGAAGGGCATCACGCTGCGCCTCGAGGGTGACGCCAACGACTTCGTCGGCAAGGGACTCTCCGGCGGTCGGATCGTGGTGCGTCCGGCCCGCAACGCCCCGGAAGGCTTTGTCGCCGAGGACAACATCATCGCCGGTAACGTCATCGGCTTCGGTGCGACCAGCGGCAAGATCTTCCTCCGAGGTGTGGTCGGCGAGCGGTTCTGTGTCCGCAACTCCGGCGTGACCGCGGTCGTCGAAGGCGTCGGTGATCACGGGTGCGAGTACATGACGGGTGGTCGGGTCGTCGTGCTCGGCGCCACCGGACGCAACTTCGCGGCCGGCATGTCGGGCGGCGTCTCCTACGTGTACGACCCCGACAACCAGCTCGCCGCGAACCTGAACGCCGAACTGGTCGAGATCGAGCCGCTCGAGGACGAGGACGTGGAGTTCCTGGCCGCCATCGTCAACGAGCATCGCGCCGAGACGGATTCGCCCGTCGCCGCCGCGATCCTCGACGACTGGGACGAGGCGAAGTCGCGGTTCGCCAAGGTGATGCCGCGCGACTACAAGCGTGTGCTGCTGGCGATCGACGCGGCCGAACGCGATGGACGAGACGTGAACGAAGCGATCATGGAGGCCGCACGTGGCTGACCCCAGAGGATTCCTCAAGCACCCCGAGCGGGACCTGCCCGACCGCCGCCCGGTCGAGCTGCGACTGCTGGACTGGAAAGAGGTCTACACCGACTTCGACCACAAGGACCTGCAGACGCAGGCCAGTCGGTGTATGGACTGCGGTATCCCGTTCTGCCACAACGGTTGCCCCCTGGGCAACCTGATCCCCGAGTGGAACGACCTGGTCTACAAGGACCGGTGGCAGGAGGGCATCGAACGGCTGCATGCCACCAACAACTTCCCGGAGTTCACCGGGCGGCTGTGCCCGGCGCCCTGTGAGGCGTCGTGCGTCCTCGGCATCAACCAGCCGGCCGTGACCATCAAGCAGGTCGAGGTCGAGCTGATCGACAACGCCTTCGAGAACGGCTGGGTCACCCCGATCCCGCCGTCGATGAAGACCGGCAAGTCGGTGGCGGTCGTCGGTTCGGGACCCGCCGGTCTCGCCGCCGCCCAGCAGCTCACCCGGGCCGGGCACGACGTGACGCTGTTCGAGCGGGCCGACCGGATCGGCGGGCTGCTGCGCTACGGGATCCCCGAGTTCAAGATGGAGAAGCGCCACATCGACCGCCGTCTCGAGCAGATGGAGGCCGAGGGCACCGTCTTCAAGACCGGCGTCAACGTCGGCGTCGACATCACCGTGGAACAGCTGCGCGCCGACTTCGACGCGATCGTGCTGGCCAACGGGTCGACCATCGGCCGGAACCTGCCGATCCCGGGACGCGAGCTCGACGGTATCCACCAGGCGATGGAGTTCCTGCCGCAGTCCAACCGGATTCAGCTCGGCGACACCGTCGACGGCCAGATCACCGCGAAGGGCAAGAAGGTCGTCATCATCGGCGGTGGCGACACCGGTGCCGACTGCCTGGGTACCTCGTTGCGTCAGGGTGCCGAGATCGTGCACCAGTTCGAGATCATGCCCAAGCCGCCGATCGAGCGTGCCGAGTCCACCCCGTGGCCGACCTACCCGCTGATGTACCGCGTGTCGTCGGCGCACGAGGAGGGCGGCGAGCGCGTCTACTCGGTCAACACCGAGGAGTTCGCTGGCGAGAACGGCAAGGTCACCCACCTGCGTGCCCACGAAGTGGCCATGCGCGACGGCAAGTTCGAGAAGGTCGAGGGCTCTGACTTCGAGCTCGAATGCGACCTCGTGCTCCTCGCGATGGGCTTCGTCGGACCGGAACGCGCCGACCTGCTGGACAAGCTGGGCGTCGAGTACGACCAGCGCGGCAACATCAAGCGCGACGACAACTTCGCCGCGGTCGGTCAGCCGGGTGTCTTCGTCGCCGGTGACGCCGGGCGGGGCCAGTCGCTGATCGTGTGGGCCATCGCTGAAGGCCGCGCAGCTGCTGCGGCGGCGGACGCGTTCCTCGCCGGCCACTCGGACCTGCCGGCACCGATCTATCCGACGCAGGTCGCGCAGCGCTGATCCCAGCCAGACGATGACGGCATTCGCCACGACGTTCGGTGTGGCGTTGCTGGCTGCGGTCCTGCTGTCGAACCTGTCGGCCCGCAGCCCGCTGTCGACATCGGGCATCTTTCTGGCGGCCGGACTGGTGGCCGGACCGCTGGTACTCGACGCCGAACACCTCGGGACCGACGCGGTGCGCGACATCGCGTCGGCCACCCTGTTCGCCGTGCTGTTCGCCGACGGCCAGCGGGCGCCGCTGTCGAAACTGCGCACGCAGTGGGCCGATCCCACTCGCGCCCTGCTCATCGGCATGCCGCTGACCTTTCTCGTCGTCAGCGCACTGGCGTACTGGCTGGTGGGGCTGGACTGGACCACCTCGATGCTGCTCGGTGCGATTCTGGCGCCGACGGACCCGGTGTTCGCAGCGGCACTGGTGGGCCGCGACGACGTGCCCGGGCGGCTGCGCAGCCTGCTGAACATCGAGAGCGGCTTGAACGACGGGCTCGCACTGCCTGTGGTGCTGGTGCTGATCGGGACGCTCGGCGGTGAGCTCACCGGCGAGGAGACCTCGGTGGGTGCGGTTGTTCTCGAGATCCTGCTGGGCGTGGCGCTGGGTGTTCTCGCGCCGCTCATCGGGGCGGCGCTGGTGCGTCTGCCGGTGTTCGGGGTGACGCCGCGTGCCGCGTCCGTGGGGCCGTTGGCCATCGCGGTCTTGCTGTATGTCGCCTCGATGCAGTTCGGGGCGAATCCCTACATCGCGGCCTTCACCGCCGGGATCACGCTGGCCACGGTCAGCCCGGCGGCGTCGGAGTCGTTCGCTCCGGTCGGCGAACTGGTGAGCGAGCTGGCGAAGAACGCGGCGCTGTTGGCCTTCGGTGCGTTGATCACGGCGGAGTTGCTGCGATCCGTCGGTGCCTCCGGGTGGGTGTTCGCTGCCCTCGTGCTGCTGGTGGGACGTCCCGTCCCGGTCATGCTGGCGCTCATCGGCACCCGTCTGCCCCGCAACGAACGACTGGCCGCGGCGTGGTTCGGGCCCAAGGGTTTCGCCAGCGTGGTCTACGGACTGCTGGTGTTGTCGTCGGGAATCGACTCGGCAACCGACGTTTTCGCGCTGGTGACCGCTACGGTCATCCTCTCGATCGCGGCGCACAGCGCCACCGACACCCCTGTCGCCAAGTTGTTGCACGAGGAACCTGTGGCGCCCCCGCATGCCGGGGCCCGGTAGCAAAGTCGCGCCGATACACCACCGGTGGGCAACGCGGAATCAATAGTCTGGAATAGTTATCGACCTGCAACGAGGCCGCCGGCAAGATGCCGATTTGGTCGCGGGCGACACAGGATCCCTCTCGGTCGTACCCGAAATGCCAAAACTAGGGCACAGTGGTGAGGATGACCCCAGTTCTGGGGGCATGTAGGGCGTTCGACCGACAGGAAATCAATTGACCACAGCGCCCGCGGACCGTACGGACCGGCGTACCCGTCCGAAGGACCGTAAACAGCGTATTCTCGCCGCCGCGGCGGAGTTGTTCGAGACGTCCGGGTACCACGCCGTGGGGATGAGTGACATCGCGGCGCGAGTGGGCATCGTGCCGAGCGCGCTGTACCGCCACTACCGCAACAAGCACGAGTTGCTGGTCGCCGCATTCGACGAATCCGTGGGCCGGTACGAGGACGCCATCGCCGACATCGACGACCCGTTCGAGATGACCCGCAGCCTCGTGTATGTCGCGACCGACTCACAGGCCCTCGATCTGCTCTGGAGTAGGGACAAGGGCCATCTGTGTCCCACCGAACGAGACGCACTCCGTATCCGCATCAAACGAATCGCCGAACGGTTGACCCAAGTCACCGCACGCGACGCCGAACTCGACTCGGTGACGCCCTATGTCACGGCGTGGGCGGTGCTCTCGGTGGTGAACTGGCCCGGCCACCGGGAGCTGCCGGTGCCGCCCGGGGACAGTCCGCGAATGCTGCTGTCGGCTGCCAATGCCGTTGTGCGAGCCGGCCAACGCCGCGGTCCAGTGCATCAGTCGCCGGCGTTCTTCGACAGCCGTCCGACACCCGTGGACGGAGTCGGACATCTGTTGCCGCTGGCCAGGCGCGAGGCGCTGCTGAACACGGCGATCACGATGTTTGCCGTGCACGGGTACGCCAATGTGAGCCTCGACGACATCGGTGAGGCGGTCGGGATCGCCGGACCGAGTGTCTACAACCATTTCGACAGCAAACGCAAGATCCTGGTCTGCGGACTCCATCGCGCCTTCGATGCGATGTGGTTGGAGTTGGGCCATGTCCTTGTCCAGACCGCCGATCCTCTCGAGGCTCTCGACGAACTGCTGGCCGGCTATGCCCGTTTCGCACAAGCACACTGGGATCTCATCGCGGTGTGCTTGTCGCACACCATCATGCTCGACGGCGAAGAACTGGCGGCGCTGACCCGAACCTATCTGGACTACATCGGCGAATGGCGCAGGCTCCTCCAGATGTGCCGCCCGGAATTGAACGGGGACGAGGCGCAGACACTCGTCGACCTCGCGCTCGGAGTGGTCAACGGACTCGTCCGCGTCGACGTCCTGCGCGGCCCGACTCTGCCTGCCGATGCCCATTACCTGGCCAAGGCGGTGCTCGAGTCGCCGGTCATCGACTGACGGACGCCTCGTGTGCGACCTGTCGGTCAGACGCGCGTCAACGCCCGTCGCATCTGCTGCTCGACCGAGTCGGCAAGGCGGGTGAATGCGAGTTGTGCCAGCGGGTCGCCCAACCGGGCCAGACCATTGAACTGCACATGTGCGTGATAGGTGATGATCGTCGCCGCATCACCGGCGGTGCCGAACATCAGGTCCTCGGTCGACGTGGCCGTTTTGTTCCGGCCGGTGAACACCAGGCGGTCGGGTTCGTCGCGCATCAGCTCGTAGGTGAGAGACGTGGTGACGCCGTACAGCTTCGACGTGTTCAGCCACTGGGTGCCGAGGCCGATCGGGTCGGTACCGATCTGCTCGCACTGTTGGGTTCCGGGGTCCCAGTCGGCGGCATTGGCGAAATCGCGGAGGTACGCGACGACGTCCTCGCGCGTGCGTTCGACGGTGAACGTCCGGGTCACGTCGACCACAATGGCTCCTTTGCATCAAGACGACCAGCAGCTTTCTCTGATCATTCGGCACCGCGCCGACAGCGGATGGGTCACGCCCTAAACTCTGGAGACGACGCGTGCCGGCGCGACTGGGAGGGGCGACTATGCGTCTGCTGCGAATACTCGTGACAGCGGCGATGGCCGTGGTGGTGGCGATGGGAACCGCAGTGCTCGTGGCGCCGACGGTGAGCGCTGCACCCGGTGGATGTCCGAGACTCTATGTTCTGGCGATCCCCGGCACCTGGGCGAACGGCGCGAGTCCGGGCATCATGGGCGACGTCACGTCCGGCCTCGGACCCGAGACGCGTGTGCAATTCGTCGGATATGACGCGACGGCGTTTCCGTGGGAGAAGGCCGTCTACGGCAAGTCGAAGGCGCAGGCCGTGGCCAATGCGACCGGATTGGCGGTCACCATGTTGCGGCGGTGTCCGCGCACGCGAATCGCACTCACCGGCTACAGCCAGGGCGCCGACGCCGCGGGTGACCTGGCGTCCGAGATCGGCACCGGTCGTGCGGCGATCCGACCGGGGCAGGTCGCCGGGGTCGTGCTCATCGCCGATCCGCGGCGCTCCACACGTGACAACCTGATCGGTCCGCCACTGACCGGGCAGGGCAGCGGCGGCCCCAGGTTGAACGGCATGGGATGGCTCGCACCGCGGGCGTTCACGATCTGTGAACCCTCCGACCTCTACTGCAACGTCCCTCGCGACTACTACATCACCCGCATCGCCGGCTATCTCGCCGAGACGAGTGATCCCACGCCCAGCCAGATCGCGCAATACCAGCGCGAGGCCGGGGTCATCGTCGCCGAGCTCATGACGCTCGGTGGGCCCGGCAAGATCGTCGAAGAACTCGGCAACGCCCGCGCACGCGAGCAGATCCGGTCGTTCAACCAGTTCCTGCAGTCGGGGGCACACGGAAACTACGCGGCGTTCGGAGTGCGACCGGGCGTGACCGCGGTCGGGTGGGCGCACAACTACCTGGCACGGCTCGCGTAGCACACCGCGAGATCATCCGGGGCGCCGGAGGATCCGTGTTCCGCTCAGCGGGCGTCGCTACCAGCGAGGTAACGCTGTGCGTGCGATCATCGATGTACATGAATGACTGACATCACTGGTCGTAGAGCTTGGGTGCGGACCTCCGAGCCACTACAGTAAGCCGAAGATCGAGTCCGATGTAACAAACAGGGAAGTGATTGGTCATGAGGTTGTCCAATGCGTCCTCAAGTCCCCGCCGAAGCTCGAAGCTGAGCTCGATCGCCGTAGGCCGACTCGGTCGCGGACGTTCGGCACGAATGTTCCCCGCCGAAGCGGAACGCCTCATCACCCCGGCCGAACTCCGCCGGCTTCAGGCCTGATCATCCGAATGCTGGACGCGTAGCGCCTCACCCGCGGGTGACGCGCACCTGCAGGCCGCCGACCTCCACCACATCCCCGGGCGTCAACTGCCGACCCCGACGGGTCTCCACCTCGCCGTTCACCGACACCAATCCGTCGGCGATCACACCCTTGGCCTCCGCGCCCGACTCGATCAGATTGGCCAATTTGAGGAACTGGCCCAACCGGATCGAGTCGTCACGAATCGGAACGTCATCCATCCCCGACATCTTGCCCAACCTCGGCCGGTTGAGCGAGCCGGGACCTTAACGTTTAGGCCATGACGTTGGATATCCCGCCCGGGCCGGACGTCGTCGAGCACGCACTCGACGACTCGCCTCCTGAACGCTCCGCGGCGGAACGCCGTTCACGCGACCTCATCGAACAGATCCGGTCGCCCCGCGGCTTCGGCCGCGCGGCTCCCCGCGTCGCCGGAACCGTCGTGGGGGTGATGGCGACCGTCGCGCTGCTGACGAGCCTGTTCCCCATCATCCGGCGTCTCATCCACGTCCCGCGTGACTACGTCGACACGTTCATCGTCACGCTGCCCGACACCAGCTTCGCGTGGGCCTTCGTGCTGGCGCTGGTGGCCTTCTCGTTGTCGATGCGCAAGCGGATGGCGTGGTGGATCTGCGTCGTCTACCTCGCGCTGTTCATGATCGGCAACGCCATCTATCTGGTGCCCGCGCTCGCCGACGAGCTCGACGTCACCGGCAACGACCGCATCAACCTGTGGATCGGCCTGGCCATCGACCTCGCCGCATTCGTGTATCTGCTACTCGCCCGCCGCCAGTTCTACACCCGGGTCCGACGCGGCGCGGTGCTGCGGGCGCTCGGCGTGCTCATCGTCGGCCTCGTCATCGGCTCGCTGCTGGGGTGGGGTCTGGTGTGGCTGTTCCCGCACACCCTGACTCGCGCCGACCGGCTGCCCTACGCGGTGAACCGGGTCGTCGCATTCGGTGCGGTGGATCAGGAACCGGCGTTTCAGGGCAGACACGCGCTCCCGTTGGTCAACGGGCTGCTCGGACTCTTCGGAGCGCTCGCGCTGATCGCGGCGGCGATGGTGCTGTTCCGGTCGGTGCGCCTGAAATCACTCATCACCGCCGATGACGAGCGACTCATCCGCGCGCTGATCACCCGATTCAACGACGACGACTCGTTGGCCTACTTCTCCACCCGGCGAGACAAGGCGGTGGTCTTCTCGCCGGATGGTCGCGCCGCGATCACATATCGCGTCGAGCTGGGGGTGGGGCTGGCCGGTGGTGATCCGATCGGAGACCCCGAGTCGTGGGGGGACGCGGTCGCCGAGTTCCTCGCGCTCTGCGAACGCTACGGCTGGCATCCGGCCGCCATGGGCTCGAGCAGCCGCGGCGCGGAGGCCTTCGACGCGGCCGGGTTCGGTTCACTCAACATCGGCGACGAGGCGATCATCTACACCCGCGGCTACAGCATCAACGGTCCCGCGATGAAGGGTGTGCGCCAGGCGGTGTCCCGCACCAAGCGAGCCGGCATCACGATGCGGGTCCGCCGGCACAGCGAACTGTCGGAGGCGGAGATGGCCGAGGTGGTCGCCCGAGCAGACGCCTGGCGCGACACCGACGAGGAGCGCGGGTTCGCGATGGCGCTCGGCCGGCTGGGCGATCCGTCCGACGGTGACTGCCTCCTCGTCGAGGCGGTCGACGGAGAGGGGACCCCGGCGGAAAAGGTCGTCGGGATGCTGTCGTTCGTGCCGTGGGGCCGCAGCGGCGTGTCACTCGACGTGATGCGGCGGGACCGGGGTTCGGTCAACGGGATCGTCGAGACCATGGTGACCGAGCTGGCCAAGAACTCGGAGCAGTACGGCATCACCGAGATCTCGCTCAACTTCGCCACGTTCCGGGCCTTCTTCGAGCACGGCGCCGAGATCGGGGCGGGGCCGGCGATGCGTGCGACGTATTCGGTCCTGATGTTCGGATCGCGGTTCTTCCAGATGGAGTCGCTCTACAAGTCCAACGCCAAGTATCGGCCGGAGTGGCAGCCGCGCTACCTCTGTTACGAGGACAGCCGGATGATGCCGCGGGTGGGTCTCGCCGCGATCGTCACCGAGGGATTCGTCCGGCTCCCGCGATTCGGGCGTGCCCGCCACTACACCGAGGGGACGTCGGCGATCCCGGCGGGCATCGACGTGGACGCCCTCGTCGCCCAGCTGGCGGCCGAGGCCGATCAGACCACCGTCGACGTGCATCGTCCCGAACAGGTACGGGTGCGCCTGGCCAAGATGGAACGGCTGATCGACGAGGGTTTCGACCCGTATCCGCCCGCGGACGCGCCGACGCACTCGATCGCTGCGGCGGTCGCCGCGCCGGAGGGCACCGTGGTCACCATCGCGGGGCGCGTCACGCGGTTGCGTGACTTCGGCAAGGTGGTGTTCGCCGACGTACACGACTGGACGGGGCAGGTGCAGGTCCTGGTCGAGAATGCCCGATTGATCCCCGGTACACCGGATTTCGGAGCCGACGTCGATCTCGGCGACCTGATCGAGGCGCGGGGTGTGGTGGGGGCTAGCCGCTCCGGTGAACTGTCGATCCTCATCGACGCGTGGCGTTTCAACGGCAAGTGTCTGCGGCCGCTGCCGGACAAGTGGAGTGGTCTCACCGACCCCGAGGCGCGGGTGCGGCAGCGCTACGTCGACCTCGCGATCAACCCACGCACCCGCGAACTACTCGCGACCCGAAGCGCGGTGGTGAAGTCGATGCGCGACTTCCTCTCCGCGCGAGGGTATCTCGAAGTCGAGACGCCGATTCTGCAACAGATCCACGGCGGTGCGAACGCGACGCCGTTCCAGACCCACATCAACGCCTACGATCTGGACCTCTACCTTCGGATCGCGCCGGAACTCTATCTGAAACGTCTCTGCGTCGGCGGTGTGGAGAAGGTCTTCGAGATCGGCCGCAACTTCCGCAACGAGGGTGTCGACTTCAGCCACAACCCGGAGTTCACCAGCCTGGAGGCATATGAGGCGCACAGTGACTACCTGAAGATGCTCGACCTGACGCGGGAGATGATCCAGCACGCCGCCACCGTGGCCTACGGTGCACCGGTCATCGTGCGCACCGACGCCGACGGAAACGAAGAACGCATCGACATCTCCGGAGAGTGGCCGGTGCGCACCGTGCACGACGTGGTGTCCGAGGGCGCCGGCGAAGAGGTGACGCCGGAGACGTCGGCGGAGGTGTTGCGCGCGATCTGCGATCGCCTCGACATCGCCCATCGACCGGACTGGGACGCCGGACAGATCGTGCTCGAACTCTACGAACACCTCGGTGAGGACCGGACCACCTTCCCGACCTTTTACACCAACTTCCCGACATCGACGTCGCCACTCACACGGGCGCACCGATCCATTCCAGGTGTCGCCGAGCGGTGGGATCTGGTGGCGTGGGGAGTGGAGCTGGGTACTGCCTACACCGAGCTGACCGATCCGGTGGAGCAGCGCAAGCGGTTGACCGACCAGTCGATCCTGGCGGCCGGTGGTGATCCGGAGGCGATGGAGCTCGACGAGGACTTCCTGCAGGCGCTCGAGTACGCGATGCCGCCGACCGGCGGCCTCGGCGTCGGCGTGGACCGGGTCGTCATGCTGATCACCGGACAGTCGATCCGCGAATCGCTGGCGTTCCCGCTGGCGAAGCCCCAGGAGTGATGCCGGCGAACCGATCAGCGTTCGACCTGCGCCGGACCGCACAGATGGGCCGAGGCGTCGGAGTCATGGGTGGGGACGACGCGGGCGAGATGTCGGGCGAGGTGCAGGCGATGAAGCGTCGCGAAGGCAGCGTCGCGATCCTCGTCGAGGAACTCGCCGGGAAGCGCCGGCTTCTGTCGCACGCGGTCGACCTGTTCGGTGTGCCAGGCGGCATCGCCGGCCAGCAGAACCCATCCGTGCTCGGTGCGGGCGAGGACCCCGACGCTGCCGCGGGTGTGTCCGGCCAGGTCGACGACGAGCACCGAGCCGTCGTCGAACAGGTCGTGGCTCGAGGTGAAGGTCGCCACCGGGGGACCGTCGAGGTCGTAGGTGATCAGCGGGCGCCCGTCGGTCAGAGCGGGCCGAACGCCACCCGCCGGAGGCCGGTCTCCGGCGAGGATCCAGTCACGTTCGACGGCGTGCAGATGGACCGCGAGGTCCGGCAGGTCGAGCAGTCCGCACACGTGATCCCAATGTGCGTGGGTGGGTAGCGCGAAGTCGGGTGGTCGCAGCGGTGGGTGCGTCGCGAGTCCGTCGGCCGTGGGGACCGTTCCCGACGGCGGAGTCACCAGCAACCTGGTCAGCAGGGGGAGCTCGGCGAGCGCCCGTCGGCCGGCGTCGCGGCAGTAGCCCGGGTCCACGAGGAACGTGGCCTCGGGATGCTCCACGACGTAGGTGGTCATCGCCGAAGGCAGCCGCCGCAGCGGCGTGGCGCCCTCCACGATGCCCGTCGCAGGGATGTGGCGCGCCACCTGCGGAAGGGCACGGACGGTGACCGTGGGGGCGCCCGTGGGCAGCCCGGCATCGGTGATCGACTCGATCAGGCGCCGATCGGGTTGCCGGGGCCGCAGTGCACCGCGGATGGAATGGGCTGCGGCGTAGACGATCTGTCGGGCGCTCGGTGTGGGTTCACGATTATCCGGCGGGGCCATCGGGTGCACTCCTCGGGGCGCGTGCTGCCGTGTGGAGACTGACGGCCTCGACGCTACCCGCCCGTGCGCGCAGGTCACCGGGGAAGGGGTAAGTGTGGTTGGTCGTCACACGTAATTGCGCGCCTGCCTAAACTGGGCACCATGACCGAGTTGACCTTCACGCCGACCGCCGACCTCGTGGACGAGATCGGCGACCTCGTGCGCAGCTGCGATACCCAGTTCACCCAGTACGGCGCCCGCCACGAGTTCGTCGGCCGGGTGACCACGGTGAAGTGTTTCCAGGACAACGCCCTGCTCAAGTCGATCCTCTCCGAGCCCAACCCCGGCGGCGTGCTGGTGGTCGACGGCGCGGAGTCGGTACACACCGCACTGGTGGGGGACATCATCGCCGAGCTCGGCCGCTCGAACGGGTGGGCCGGGATCATCGTGAACGGCGCGATCCGTGACGCCAAGGCGATCGGCGAGATGGAGATCGGGGTGAAGGCGCTGGGCACCAACCCGCGCAAGTCCAGCAAGACCGGCGTCGGCGACCGCGACATCCCGCTGACCATCGGCGGAGAGACCTTCCACCCCGGCGACATCGTCTACTCCGACGATGACGGGATCGTGCTCGTCACCGACGAGACCGCTGCCGGTGAGAACGCTGCCGACGAGACCGCTGCCGACACACCTGTCGTCGAGACCCAACCCGCCCCGAGCGAGAGCTGAGGAAGAACCCATGCCGAAGCCCACCGGAGACTACTTCCGTCGCCTCGCAGCCATCGTCGCCATCGACGATGCTGACGCCCGCCCCACCCGCCCGGTGCTGGAGGCGTTCAGCGGAGCGGAAATGGCCACCATCCCGATCGGTACCGCCGAGGATCTCGAGGCCGCGGTCGCGCGGGCCCGGGCCGCCCAGGAGGGCTGGGCGAAGCAGACCCCCGAGCAACGGGCGGAAGTGCTCGGCCGGTTCTCCGAACTGGTGCACCGCAACGCCGCCGCGCTGATGGACATCGCGCAGGCAGAGACGGGCAAGGCGCGCATCTACGCGCAGGAGGAGGTGCTCGACGTCGCGCTCACGGCGCGGCACTACGCCACCACCGGCCCCAGGACACTGGCCGAGCGCAAGGTCAAGGGCATGTTGCCCGGTGCGACGAGTGTGCGGGTGCGGTATCAGCCCAAGGGTGTCGTCGGCGTGATCAGCCCATGGAACTACCCGCTGACGCTGGCGGTCTCCGATGCGGTGGCAGCGCTGCTGGCCGGCAACGGTGTGGTGATCAAGCCCGACAGCCAGACCCCCTACTGCGCACTGGCATTGGCCGAACTCCTCTACGAGGCGGGTCTGCCGCGCGAGCTGTTCGCGGTGGTTCCTGGGCCGGGAAGTGTTGTCGGACAAGCGATCGTCGCGAACACAGACTACGTGATGTTCACCGGGTCGTCGGAGACCGGCGCGGCATTGGCCGAGCAGGCGGGACGCCGGCTGATCGGCTTCTCGGCCGAACTCGGCGGCAAGAACCCGATGATCGTGACCGCGCGGGCCGACATCGACCGGGCGGTCGAAGGTGCTGCGCGGGCATGCTTCTCCAACTCCGGTCAGCTGTGCATCTCGATCGAGCGTCTCTATGTGGACAAGGAGATCGCCGACGAGTTCACCGCGAAGTTCGCCGCCCACGTCTCCGCGATGACGCTCGACGCCACCTATGACTTCTCCGCCGACATGGGATCGCTGGCGTCCGCGGCTCAGGTGGACACGGCCGAAGCACACGTGCAGGACGCGGTGGGCAAGGGCGCGAAGGTGCTCGCCGGGGGACGTCGGCGCGCCGACCTCGGTCCGTTCTTCTTCGAGCCGACGGTGCTGGCCGACGTCTCCGACGACATGACCTGTTACGCCGACGAGACCTTCGGGCCCGTCGTGTCGATCTATCCGGTCGACTCCACCGACGAGGCGATCAAGCTGGCCAACGCCACCCGTTACGGACTCAACGCGTGCGTCTTCGCCGGCAGCAGTGCCGAGGCGAACGAGATCGCCGACCAACTCCGGGCCGGCACGGTCAACATCAACGAGGGCTACGCCGCCGCATGGGGTTCCACGGCGGCCCCGATGGGCGGCATGGGTATCTCCGGTGTCGGTCGCCGCCACGGCGAGGAGGGTCTGCTCAAGTACACCGAGCCGCAAACCGTCGCCGAGCAACGCTTCATCGGCATCGACCGGGCCCCCGGTGTCCCGCAGGGCATCTATCGCGCGGTGACCCCGTACGCGGTCCGCGCACTGAAGTACCTGCCCGGTCGCTGAGGCTAGCCCGCCCGGAAAACCGCCCTCAGCAGGCACCCGCCCCCGAAAACCACCCTCAGCAGGGCCGAGGTCGGCGATTTGCCGACCTCGGCCCGCTCACGGGTGGTTTTCGGCCGCGGGTGCGAGCGTTGGGGGGTTACGGTGGCTGCGTGACCGCCTAGGGCCCTATGGGCGGTTCCGCGGACTCGCCATCGATCGAGACGGCTCGCTGTTGGTGACCACCGACAACGGTGGCTCCGACCGGATCCTGCGGATGCGATTCGCAGGCTGAACAGAGGCGGAAACATGTGTGACGACGAGGTGGTTCGGCAGGCCCACGAGGAGGCTCGACGCTTTTCGCGACGTGACGCATTGCGGATGACAGGTGGTGTCGCCGGTGGCGTGGCCGGGATGGCCGCAATCGGATCGTCGTCCGGTCGCGCGAACGCGGCTCCGTCGGTACAGGTTGTCGATCTGACTCACGTCCTGTCGAACGACTTCCCGCTCTGGCCGGGGAGCGCGCCGGTGGTGTCGCTGCCCACGTCGAGTGTCGGTCCCGGCAATTCGGGATTCGCGACGCGGTGGATGTCGTTCTCCGAACACTCTGGAACGCACGTGGACGCGCCCGCACACAAGATCGGTGACGGGATCACCGTCGACCGTATTGCTGCTCGAGATCTGCTCGCACCTCTCGCCGTGATCAGCATCGCCGCACGTGCGCGGAGAAATCGGCGGACCACGCTGACCGAGAAGGACATCGAGGCCTACGAGTCGAAGCACGGCCGGATTCCGGCGGGCGCTCTGGTCGCCTTGTACAGCGGATGGCAACCACGGACCGGCGGCGTCGATGCGCCGGGATTCGATGCCGACGCGGTGACGATGCTCGTTCGCGAGCGCGGGGTGGTGGCGATCGGGACCGACACCTTGAGCATCGACCTCGAGGACTCGGTTGGTGCTCATACCGCGATCTTGGGCGCCGGTCGTTATGCCGTCGAGGCGATGGCGAACCTGTCATCGGTGCCCGCCGTCGGGGCGACCGTGGTGGTCGGGGCGCCCCGCTTCGCCGGCGGAACCGGTGGCCCGGCCCGGGTGTTGGCTGTGCACTGATCATTTCTCCCCGCAAAGTTCGCCGAAAACCACCCGTGAGCGAGCCGAGGTCGGCGATACGCCGACCTCGGCCCTGCTGAGGGCGGTTTCAGGGGCGGACGGACGGGCAGGGGCGGACCGGCAGCGCTCACAGACTTCTCCCAGGCACCGCCCAGCCTGGCGGGAGGCCCGGGGCCCACTGTGGGATCAAGACATCCGATACAGGAGGACCCCATGACCACAGTGCTGGAACGTCCGGGCGCATCGACGCCCGGCGAACCGCCGCCCCCGGCCGGGACTGCAGGCCGACGTGTCGCGGACAGGCCGCGACCCAAGCGCGCCGTGGGCTGGAGCCCGTTCGCGCTTACCGGCCTGCTGGTGGCGACGGCCGTGCTCTACCTCTGGAACCTGGCGGCCAGCGGGTATGCCAACACGTTCTACGCGGCCGCCGCCCAGGCCGGATCGCAGAGCTGGACGGCGTGGTTCTTCGGCTCGCTCGACTCGTCGAACTTCATCACCGTGGACAAGCCGCCGGCCTCACTGTGGGTCACCGGCCTATCGGTGCGGCTGTTCGGGATGAACAGCTGGGCGGTACTCGTGCCGCAGGCACTGATGGGCGTCGCCGCGGTGGCGCTGGTCTACTGCGCGATGCGACGCACCTTCGCCGATCCGCGGCACGGCACCGCCGCGGGCCTGATCGCCGGTGCCGTGCTCGCCTTCACCCCGGCGGCCGCACTGATGTTCCGGTTCAACAACCCGGATGCCCTGCTGGTGCTGTTGATGGTGGCCGCGGGCTATGCGTTGACCCGGGCGATCGGGACCAACTCGGGCCGCTGGCTGGCCCTGGTGGGCGTGGCGTTGGGCTTCGCGTTCCTCACCAAGATGCTGCAGGGGCTGCTCGTGCTGCCGGCCTTCGGCCTGGCCTACCTGCTGTTCGCGAACAACGGCTGGCTCAAGCGGATCGGTCATCTGATCGCTGCGACCGTCGCCCTCATCGCGTCCGCGGGCTGGTTCGTGCTGGCCACGATCCTGGTACCCGCGTCGGCGCGTCCGTACATCGGTGGGTCGACCGACAACACCTTCATGGACCTGGTCTGGGGCTACAACGGCGTGGGACGCATCAGCGGTGGAGCTGCCGGGGGCGGTCCCGGCGGTGGCGGGCAGGCCGGTGGATCGTTCGGTGGCTCGACCGGACTCGACCGGCTGTTCAGCTCCGAGATGGGCAACGAGATCTCCTGGTTGCTGCCGGTGGCGCTGCTCGCGCTCGCCTTCGCCGTCTACCTGGGATTGCGCAGCTTCCCGATCTTCCGGTTCACCAACGGACTCACCCGCGTGGAGGGCGGCGCGGTCGTCGCCTGGGGCGGCTGGCTCGTCGTCACCGGACTGATCTTCAGCTTCATGAGCGGCACCATCCACCCGTACTACACCGTGGCCCTGGCACCGGCGATCGGTGTGCTGATCGGGATGGGCGGCGTGTTCGCGTGGCGCCGTCGGGACAACTGGGATGGCCGGATCGCCCTCGCCGGAATGATCGGGCTCGCCGGTTGGTGGTCGATCGTCTTGTTGAACCGCAACGACTTCGGACCCGAGTGGTGCCGCTGGCTCATCGGCGCCGCCACCGCGATCAGCGTGATCGTGATGCTGGTCGGGAGCGTGATGGCATGGCGCAAGGCCGTGGCCGGAGCGATCATCGTCGGTGCGCTGGCCGGAGCCGGTGGCAGTGTCGGGTTCGCCATCGCCACCGCCGCGACCCCGCACAGTGCATCGATCCCGACCGCGGTGCAGACCTCGACGGAGAGCGGCGGTATGGGTGGTCCGGGCGGCGGAATGCCCGGCGGCACAAATGGACCGGGTGGAAACGGCACCACGTCGTCGACGACCGGGCACTCAGGCTCGTCAACAGATCAGGCACCGACAGGTCAGGCCCCGACGGGTCAGGCCCCGACGGGTCAGGCCCCGACGGGTCAGGCCCCGACGGGTCAGGCCCCGACGGGTCAGGCGCAAACCGGCACGACGCAGGACGGCCGGCGTGGCGGTGGTATGGGTGGCGGCGGTATGGGTGGCGACATCTCGTCGAACACCGAACTGGTGAACCTGCTGAAGTCGACCAACACCACCTGGGCGGCGGCGACCAATGGCTCGCAGTCCGCGGCCGGCATCGAGATCGCCACCGGCACAGCGGTGATGGCCATCGGCGGATGGAGCGGAGACCCCGCACCGACGCTGCAGCAGTTCATCCAGTACGTGCAGGACGGCAAGATCGCCTACTACGTCGGTGGCGGCCAGGGCGGCCCCGGCGGCAACTCCGAGATCGCCACCTGGGTTGCGCAGAACTACACCGCGACGACGGTCGGCGGGACCACGGTCTACCAGCTGATCTGATCCCAACAGACGTAACCGCCCGTGACGCATGTGCGTCACGGGCGGTTTCGGTGTGTGGTCAGCGTCGTCGGCGCAGGACCGCGACGACGATCAGCAGCAGACCGCCGAGCACACCGGCGGCGAGGATCGGCAGGGTCCGGTTCTCGCGCGGCAACTCCGACGGAGCGCCGGCGCGTAACTGGGCGAAGGTGGCCTGCCGCGCATCCGATTCGGCGACCACGTCCACCACGGCAGGCGACGGTCGCGAGGGCGGCGACGCCGGTGCCGTGGATGCGGGCCCGGACGGCCCGGTCGAGGCGGACTTCTTCGCCGGCGCCTTGTTGGCTGCCGCCTTGTTCGCGGTGGCCTTGCTCGCGCCGGCCTTGTTCGCGGTGGCCTTTGCGGCCGGTGCCTTCTTTGACGGGGCCTTTTTGGCCGGCGTCTTCTTGGCTGCGGCCTTCTTCGCGGGCGCCTTGTTTGTCGCGGCCTTCTTCGCAGCGGCCTTCTTGGCGGGCGTCTTCTTGACCGGCGCGGGTGTGGGCGCGCCGACGTCGCTCGCGTCTCCGGCCGGCCCGTTCTGCTCGGCGGCCCCCGAGGTCGCGGGCGGCGCAGTCGCGGACGTCCCCGTCACCTCGCTCGACGTCTCTCCGGCCGATTCACCGTCGGAATCATTCTCGTTCGGGGTGTTGTTCGGGCCGGGGTTGGTCATCCGTGTCACGCTCCCTTGCGCGTTTGATCGTTGCGGCGGGTCAGGGCCTCATCCTATGTCGAGGATCGAGGGCCTCACCTGCCGACCGCGGATCAGGCGTGAACGCCCAGTCGCGCCAGGATGTCGGCGTCGATGGCCTCGAGCTCCGACTCGATCGACTGGTGCGCGGTGCGGCGCTGAGACGACGGCATCGCCTCGGCGGCGTCGACCGCGATCGCCAGGTTGTCGAGGCGGGTGCCCATCGCCGAGACGAACGCCGCCCCCTCGTCGGAGGAGTCCTTGGTGGCGACCTTCTCGAGCGCCGACCGGGTTGTGCTGATGCGTGCCGACAACGTGGCGCCGTGCCCGGAGAACTGCCGGAGCACCTCCGGTGACACGCCGGCCCGGCTCGCCTGCAGCGCGGTCAGTTGGCCCCGCGCGGCCACCGCGGCACGGTAGGCGATCGGCACGACGATCGGTGACACCAGACGGGCGACGGTGAGATAGCGCTTGACGCTCACCGGACTGAACCGTTGGGCGTCGGCTGCCGCCTTGGCCTTGGCGGCGGTGGCCTTGGCATCCGCCTTGGACGCCTTGACCTGCGCCTTTCCGGCCGCCTTCGTGTTCTTTCGCTCCTGCTTGAGCTCCTTGGTCCGGAACTTCCGCTCGGCGCGACGACGGGCCTTCTCCGACTTCCGTGCGCCCTTGGCCTCGAGCTTTGCCTCCAGCTTCGCCTTGGTCTTGAGCGCCTTGGCCTCGGCCTTGCGCTGGGCACGGGTCTTGCCGTCCGACGAGAAGAATCCCATCTGAGGACCTACCTCCTGTGTGGTTTCGGGGCTCTGTGGACCCGACGGTCGGGGAAACACCGAGCGGGCGTCGAGTGCATCGCTACAAGCATTACATAGGCTCGTACGGGGCGGACCCGCGCGAACACGTCGGTGCACGCGGAGCGCAGACGCGCGGCGAGTGGGTCGGGAAAGGACGGGCGAGTGGCCACGGTGGTGCTGCATGCGCGCGATCTCGCCGGATGTGAACATCGGCTGTCGCTGGACCAGTCACATCCCGACATGGTCCGGGCCCGGCCCGACACGCCGGAGGCGCAACGCCGCAAGGACGCGGCCGCCGACCATCGTGCCGGCGTCCGCGAGATGGTGCGCGGCCTGCACAGTGATCAGCCACCCGGCACCGTCGTGATCATCGATCCCGAGTCCACGCACTCCGAGCGGGTGGAGGCGACGCTGGCCGCGTGCGCCGACAAGGCGGCCTGGATCTGGAACGCCACCCTGCCCACCGACCGGGACGTCGGGCGTCGGGGCCACGCCGAACTGCTGATCCTCGACGGTGCGGGATACGTGCCCGTGATCGTCGTGAACCATCGCGTGAGCTACGAGGCCAAGGCGGGCAACGGCAACGGCAACGGGACCGTCACCAGCCCGGTGTGGACGTGGGCACCCGCGTTCGACCCGACCCGCAACGGTCGCAACAATCGTCGCGACCAGCTACGACTCGCGCAGCTGACCGCCATGATGGTCGAGCTCGGACTCGCGACGTCGACACAACCGCAGGAGCTGCGGGCGGGGGTGATCGGCCTCGACGCCGACTGCATCGTCGTCCATGAGATGGCGCCCCTGCTCGCCGACTACGCCGAGACCTTCCGGCGACGCATGGCGATCGCCGAACAGCGCATCGCCACCACACCCCTGCGGATCGGGGAGTGCCGAAGTTGCCCGTGGTGGGCGCGATGTGGACCCGAACTCGAGCAACGCCGAGATGTGAGTCTGGTGGTCGGCGGCAACCAGAGCCGCATCCTGGCCGACGCCGGCATCACCACGATCGATCAGCTGGCCCACTACGACGGACGCCCCCCGGCCGAATGGCCGGGCAACGCACGGTTCGATGACGCCGTGCTCAACGCGATCGCTTGGCTGACCGGCATTCCGCTGATCCGTCGGCTCGACGAACCTGATGTTGCGCGCGCCGACGTCGAGGTCGACGTCGACATGGAGAGCTACGGCGAGCTGGGTGCATATATGTGGGGCACCTTGCTGACCGACAACACCGATCCGTCGCGCCCCGTTCGCTATCGGGCGTTCGTGACCTGGCAGCCCCTGCCGACGGCCGATGAGGGCCGATCGTTCGCCGAGTTCTGGACCTGGTTGTCCGCGGAACGCGAGGCCGCCCGAGCGGCAGGGAAAACCTTTGCCGCATACTGCTATTCGCAACAGGCCGAGAACCGGTGGCTGCTCTCGTCGGCCACCCGGTTCGCCGGCGCACCCGGAGTTCCCAGTCGCGACGACGTCGAGGCGTTCATCGCGTCGGACGATTGGGTGGACATCTACGAGGCGGTGGGCCGCAACTTCGTGTGCCCCAACGGCAAAGGCCTCAAGCGTGTGGCACCGGTCGCCGGATTCGGCTGGCGCGACGCCGAGGCCAGTGGCGAGGCGTCGATGGACTGGTACCGCGAAGCGGTCGGACTCGGTGGTACACCGGTCGATCCGTCACAGCGTGAGCGTCTGCTCGAATACAACGAGGACGACGTCCGGGCGACGAAGGCGCTCCGCGAGTGGATCGATCTGCGCGCGCGAGACGAGGTCCCGCACGAGGATCAGGTGCTCGAGTTCCGGAGGCACGGCACCGCGTGACCCGGTCACGGCCGGGAGGACCGGAGAGCCTCCAGGAACGACCCGCTGCCCAGGAGTGCCACCGCGCCGAGGAGGAGCAGCGCGCCCGGCGCCAGCCCGACGATGATGCGACGTGCCGTGGTCGCCGGATCGGCGTGCACGGTCGGCACCGGCGCAGGAGCCGGTGCCGCGCGAGTCGCGCCCGCGGAGTCGGGAGCGGGCGGCGCGAGTGGTGGATCGACCGCTGCGGTTCCCGGTGACGTCTCGCCCGCGGTCGGTACGGTCGGCACGGCACCCGTGTCTGAGCCGCCCGTGTCGGATCCGCCCGGGCCCGATCCGCCCGCACCTGATCCGGCGGCCGTCGGATGAGTGGTCGAAGGGCGGGGGATCGTCGACGTCGCGGTGATCGTCGATGTCGGCTCCCCTCCGCCGGTCCCTGGCATCACCCCGCGAGTCGGTGGATTCGGGGTGAACAGCGGTGGTCGGGGCGGGATCACGACGTCGCGTCCCGTGTCGGCGTCGTCGGTGGTCGGGGACTGGCCGGTGGTCTCCGGAGTTGTGGGCCCGGCGGAACCGGTCGGCTCGGTGGTGCCGCTTGGTTCCGTCGGGTCGGCGGTGCCGGTCGGTTCCGACGGCGGGTCGTCCTTCCCGGGATGATCCGCATGCCCGCCGTGGCCACCGCTGCCATGGCCGCCGCTGCCGTGCCCGCCAGAACCCTGCCCGCCAGAACCGTGCCCGCCAAAACCGTGCCCGCCGCCCGCACCGTCCTCACCTGAACGGGACGAATCCGACCCGGTTGCCGGAGACGAGAAGGCAACGCCCACGCCAAGACTCAGCAGTGCGACCACCATCACAGCGACGACGGCACCCCACGCCCCCGCACGGCGGCGGCGTGCTGTGGTCTGCGTTACGCGATGTGTCATTCCGCCCCCTGCTCTGGTTACATACACGAGAACGCGCGGTGCCGGACACCCCCTGGAGTTCACCTACCGGCAACGTCCGATTTGCCCCACCAAACGATCTTTACGATCGAGTGTGAACAATGCCACACTAGGTAATCGTTACATCGTTGGCACAGGTGATACGCATGCACGATGTGGTCGGGTACGTTCTGAGCGTAGGCGAGCGTTGCATTGACGATGCACGCCGGTCTTTAATGTTTGCAAGTTCAAGGAGCTTTGAATTTGCCGGGGAGAACAATGACATCACGAGGTGCGGAAATGCCTGTTCATGGCGAACGTCGAACCGAGGGTGGGGCGGTCGGCGACGAGCAGATCGGAACGGTTGATCCGGGTCTGTTTGCCCGCCGCCTCGAGGAACTGTTCCGTACCGTTCCCGGACCGAACGGCCGGGCGTACAGCGCCAAGGCGATCGCGGCGCGATCGACCGAGCGTGGTTTCCGCCTCGGCGAGTCCTATCTGAGCCAATTGCGGTCGGGCAAGGCGAAGTCGCCCTCCTTCCGCACGGTTGAGGGAATCGCCGCTGCATTCGGGGTCGATGTCCACTACTTCCTGGAGGATCGCGCGGCCCAGCGGACCCGCGACGAGATCGACCTGATGCGTCTACAGGCGGACACCAATGTGCAGCTCGCCGCATTCCGCCTGGCGGGGCTGTCGAGCGACTCGGTGACCATCGTCAACGAGTTGATCAAGGTGCTGCGTGAGCAGCAGGGCCTGCCGAAGGATCCGCCCGACATCATCGCCGCCGGGATCGCCGACGCGTCCGAGGACGCACGCCTCCGTGTCGTCGGCGGGCAGTCGAGAAACAGCTGAGGCCGTAGCGGCCGAACTCCGGGTGGCATGCGAAGTCGACGCGCACTCCGGGCGCTGTGTCGTGACACGCTGAGGGGTCTCGACCTCGATCTACCACTGGACGTGACGCAGCTCTGCGATCGCCACGGCGCACGCCGCGGACGTCCCATCCGGTTGATCGCCCATCCGCTTCCCGCCGGGATGCCGAACGGTGTCTGGCTGGCCGCCGAGGACGCGGACTACTTCTTCTATCAGGCGAACACCTCGCGCCTGCATCAGGATCAGATCGTGATCCACGAGTTCGCCCATCTCATCGCCGGGCATCAGATGCTGGGTGCGGTGTCCGCGTCGGCTCTCACAGCTCCGTCCGACAGCGACTCCGACGACGCCCTGCGCCGCACCTGCTATGCCGACGACCGGGAGTGGGAGGCCGAGATGCTCGCGACGCTGATTCTCGGTTGGGCCGCCGACGCCGCCGACACCGTGGGCACCACGACCGACAACGCCGATCTCCGCGGCATCCAGCGGCTGCTGGGTGGCCACAAGGGGTGGTTGTAGCGTGATCGTCGTCGGTGTACTCAACACGATCGCCGCGGTGATCTTCGCCGCCGCACTGTGTTGGCGACTGGAACAGATCCGCCGGGATGGCGGCGGCCTGCAAGCGGTGGCGATGACGGTGGCGATCGCCGCATTGACCCTCGCCTTCGTGGTGTCCGGCGACGACGTCACCGCAGCCGTCGACGACGTCGTCTTCACCGGCGCCGCGCGCGTGCTCTTCCGCGGTCTGCTCGCCGTCGGGGTTGCAGCGCTGATCGTCGTGTTCTTCTTCCCGGCGCCGGGAGCGAAGCGAGCGGGCCGAATGTTCGCGGCGCCGGGAGCGATGCGAGCGGGCCGAATGTTCGCGGCGCCGGGAGCGATGCGAGCGGGCCGAATGTTCGCGGCGCCGGGAGCGAAGCGAGTGGGTTGGACGCGGACCGGCCGTTCCAGCCGGGAGCGCCGCGCGGGGATCGAAGCGGTGCCGCTCGTGGTCGCCCTCGTCGGTCTGCAGATCACGATGCTGGTGATGCCGGTGGGCCTGCGCACCGAGGAACTCTCGGCGTGGACGGCCCGCAACGTCGCCTACGCGCTGTTCGTGCTGATCGCCAGCGGATATCTGACCTACGGGTTCATCGCGTGCGTGCGGAGCATCAGACGTTTCCTGGACCTGGCGACGGGTTATCTGCAGACGTCGCTGGCGGTGCTGTTGGGCGGACTGGTGTTCCTCACCCTGGGGGTCGCGCTGCAGATCGTGTTCATCGTCGGCGCCGCCACCAGGTGGTATGTGGCCGGGTGGCTGCTGAGTGTCAGTCAGGTGTGTTCGGTGGTCGGGGTGGTCGCGTTCCTCATCGGGATCAGCTACCCGATGCTGCACGCCCGGTGGCGGACCATCACGTCGAAACGGCGACATCTTCGCGATGCGCAGGCCCTGCTCCCGCTGTGGGAGCTGGTCACCGACGCCGTACCCGAGGTGGTGTTGCCGCTCGGTGCGTCGCCGCCGCCGTCGATGGTGTTCCATCGGCGGGTCGTGGAGATCCGGGATGCGCTGACTCAGCTCAGTCCGTACCTCACCGAGGATTTCGAGATCGTCGACGACGCCGCCCGAGCAGACATGCTCTGGGCGGCGGTCGAGGAGTATCGGATCGTGGGGCGGGCCCGTGGGCCGGTGCGTGACGTGGTGCCGGGCGGCGCGGACCTCGAGGCCGATGCGGCGCCGCTGAAGCGGTTGTCGAGCGCGGTCGCCGCGCAGCCGGTCGCGTGACCGGTCAGCGCGGGGCCATGCGGATCGCGCCGTCCATGCGGATCGTCTCGCCGTTCAGATAGTTGTGCGCGACGATCATCTCGGCGAGCTGCGCGTATTCGTCGGGCTCACCGAGGCGCTGCGGGAACGGGATCGCCTCGGCGAGTGTCTGCTGGAACTCCGGGGTGACGCCGGCGAGCATGGGTGTCTTGATGGTTCCCGGCGCGATGGTGCACACGCGGACGCCGGCGCGGGCCAGGTCGCGGGCGGCCGAGATGGTCATCGCGTGCACACCGCCCTTGGATGCGGCGTAGGCGATCTGGCCGATCTGTCCTTCGAACGCGGCGACCGAGGCGGTGTTGATGATGACGCCGCGCTGGCCGTCGTTGTCGACGACCGACTCCTTCGACATCTGCTCGGCGGCCAGTCGCATCACGTTGAAGGTCCCGACCAGGTTGATGTTGATGATCTTCTGGAAGAGGCTCAGGTCGTGCGGTCCGCCTTTCCCGAGGATGCGCGCGGCCCATCCGACACCGGCACAGTTGACCGCGACGCGCAGCGGTGAGCCGGAATCGGAGATGGTGTCGATCGCGGCTTTCACGTCGATCTCGCTGGTGACGTCGGCGGCCAGGAGCGTCACCCCGCCCACCGGTTCGGCCTTGTCGATCCCGGGCTGTAGGTCGAGTCCGTACACCTGGGCCCCGGCGGCGGCGAAGTGAGCGGCGGTGGCGGCGCCGAGCCCCGACGCTGCGCCGGTGACCAGTACGGATGAGCCGGTAACGTCCATGAGGAGTCCTTTCGGGCGGCACCGGCCGGGGTGGCGTGGCGGGTGCGGGGTGTCGTGTCACCGATCACCCTAGACACGTCGACGTCACGGTCGGGTTGCAGCCCCCGAAATCACCGAGCGATCGTTCGGGAGTCCTCGTCGGCCGCAGGAGAACGATCGTCGGCGGCCGCATTCCGGCGCAGATGCCGGATGTAGACCGCACCGATGCCGATCAGCACGACCACCGCGCTCAGGGTGGCGATCACGGTGACGGTCGCGGCGTCGGAGAGTCCCTCCCACAGCAGCCAGGCGGCGAAGGCGAAGAACAGGACGGCGGCGCCGCGGGCGATGATCCGCTCCGGCAGATGCTTGCCGAGCAGGGCGCCGATCGCGATGGCCAGGGCGTCCGCGGCGACCATCCCGATGGTCGAACCGATCCACACGCCGAGCCAGTCGTTGTTGGTCGAAAGGGTGATGGTCGCGAGCATCGTCTTGTCGCCGAGTTCGGCGAGGAAGAACGACGACATGACCGCGAAGAACACCGACTTGCCGACCCGGTCGGCCTTGCTCGATTCGTCGTCGTCGAGGTGATCGCCACGCAGCGTCCACAGACCGAAGACCAGCATCGCCAGCCCGGCCAGGATCGACATGAGGTCCGACGGGATGGACATGCCGAGGAAGTGGCCGAAGAACACCGACACCGCATGCACCGCGGTGGTGGCGACGGTGATGGCCGTCAGCACCACCCACCACCGGTAGCGCAGGGCGTAGGTCATCGCCATCAGCTGTGACTTGTCGCCGAGTTCGGCGACGAAGATCACGCCGAAGCTCAGCAACAGGGCAGCAATCATGTGGACCAGGTTAGGGTGCCCACACTCGGCTCTGCAACAGATTGCATGGCCGTATTTCCGCAGGTGGGAGGCTCAAATTTGAAAGTTTGGCGACCCTAACTCTCTCTGCGCAGGTCAGGCGGCCAGAAGCATCGCGAGGACGGCCGTGTCGGGGTCGGCGTTGGGATCGATACCGACTTGGTTGCGCAGGTTCACCACCGTGCCGTCGGCCTCGGCCTCGGCCCACCCGGCACGGTGTTCCAGACCGAGCTCGGGGAGGCCGGGCAGCAGCACACAGCCGGACGCGACCTGTGAGCACTCGGGCAGCGACGGCCGGGTCTGTGACGGGGGATGCAGCATGACCAGCGCCGGCGGGTTGGTCAGGAAGCGTCCGGCCTCGACGAAGCTGTCGTCGACGACGTTGCCGACCGCGACCATCATCCCGACAGCGTCGGCCTCGGCATCGTCGGGACGCTCCTCGACGACGCCGAAGATCGTGGTCGTCGGGAGAAATCCGGGGCGGCACGCGATCCGCACCGACGCGACCAGCGTCTGCGTCCACTCCAACGTGGACTCGGGCCAGCGTCCCGAGATCAGGATGCCGTTGAGTTCCCCCTCGAAGTGGAACGGCGTCAAACCGATCGGAATGGAAGTCGTCATCTCTGATCTCCCTCTGCCACAAGGCCCGAACCCAGGATCGAACTCCGAGACGAGGACCCACAGATCGCAGTGGATCCTGTGGAAGAAGAATCCACCCCGGCCGGGCGGATGACAACTCGAACACGGTTCTTGTGACGGTTCTTTTACACGCCGTAACCCGGGCCGCGTCCGAACGAGCGGATGAGCCACGTCACCGCGCGCGGATGTGTCGGCGGCACCAGGCACACTGGATGAGGTGAGAAGTTCTGCACCGCTGCGCCCGATGGAGATGGCATCGATCGCGATCTTCGGCGGATTGACGGTCGCGGCGATCGTCGTGGCGGCGGTCGTGCCCCTGGCCACGGCGGTCGGACTGCTGGCGCCGGTGCCGCTGGCACTCGTCGCGGCCCGCACCCGCCCCCGGGCGCTGATCGCGGCGTCGGTGGCCACCACCGGCGTGAGCTTCGCGATGGCGGGCACCGGTGCCGCGGCCACCGTGCTCGGCTCGGCGATCGTCGGCGGCATCGTCGGCGACATCAAACGACGCGGACGTGGCCTCGGGACCTTCATGCTCGCCAGCCTGGTCGCGGCGCCGTTCATCGGTGGGCTGTCGGTGCTGCTGCTGCTCGTGCTGGTCCCGTTGCGCACTCTGGCCCTCGAGGCGCTCGGGAACACCATCGGCGGCCTGGTGAAGCTGCTGGACAGTGTCCCCGCACTCGGCGGTGTCGCCGACGCGGTCGACCGGCTCGGCACCAGCATGGTCGACTACTGGTGGGTCTGGATGTGGGTGTCGGGTTCACTCGGTGCCGTGCTCTCGCTCGCGGTGGCGTGGTGGCTGCTCGGTGGTGTGATCGGGCGTCTGGCCGACGTGCCGAGCGAAGACACCCTGGACGCCGGCGACACCGACATCGGCGCGTCCGACGTGGCGCCGTTGCCGTTGACCCTGTCCGGCATCGGTTTCCGCTATCGACCCGACGGGCCCCTGGTGCTCGACGACGTCACGGTCGCCGTGGCCGAGCGCGAGTTCGTCGCGGTCGTCGGCGCCAACGGTTCGGGGAAGTCGACGCTGGCCAAGGTGCTGGCAGGCCGCGCGCCGACGAGCGGTTCGGTGCACCGCCCCGGTGCGGCCGGGCTGGGACGCCACGGTGGCACGGCGATGGTGCTGCAGCGGCCGGAGACCCAGATGCTCGGGTCACGCGTCGCCGACGACGTCGTCTGGGGCCTGCCGCCCGGCGTCGACGTGGACACCGAGGCCCTGCTCGCCGAGGTCGGACTCGCCGGACTCGGGGGCCGCGAGACCTCGGATCTCTCGGGTGGCCAGCAGCAACGGCTGGCGATCGCGGCCGCGCTCGCCCGTGACCCCGCGCTGCTGATCGCCGACGAGGTGACCTCCATGGTCGACCCGACCGGCCGCGAAGAACTCCTCACCCTGCTCGCCGACCTGCCCCGCAGGCGCGGGATGTCGGTCGTGCTGATCACACATCGCGGCGCGGAGGCGGCCGCCGCGGACCGCATCATCCATCTCCATCAGGGCCGGGTGATCCCGCATCCGCCGGATTGGGTTCCACGGCCCGGCGCGGTCGAGGAACCGGTGGTGCCGGCACCACTGGATCGTCGCGGCCACCGCGCCCCACCGGGGGCCGGGGAGCCGCTGCTGGCGCTCGAGCACGTCGGGTACACCTATCTGCCAGGATCACCGTGGGCCGTCGACGCGCTGCGGGATGTCTCGGTGACGGTGAACCGGGGCGACGGTGTGCTGGTCGTCGGCGGCAACGGCTCCGGCAAGACCACCCTCGCGTGGGTGATGGCCGGCCTCATCACGCCGACGTCGGGTAGCGCGACCCTTGCCGGGAAGCCCGTCGCGGGCCGGGTGGGCGATGTGGCACTGGCCTTTCAGCACGCCCGGCTGCAACTGCAGAAGCAGACCGTCGGCGACGAGATCATGGCGGCAGGCGGCATCGAGGTCGGCACCGCCGAGGTCGCGCGGGTACTCGAATCCGTCGGGTTGCCGCGCGAGATGGCCGCACGGCGGATCGACGCGCTCAGCGGCGGGCAGATGCGTCGGGTGGTCCTGGCCGGACTCCTGGCCCGGCGGCCGAAGGTGCTGATCCTCGACGAGCCGCTGGCCGGTGTGGATCCGTACGCGCGCGCCGAGATCGTCGGCATGCTGGCACGGATGCGCGCCGACGGGTTGACCATCGTGATCATCTCCCACGACTTCACCGATCTCGATTCGGTGGTGAATCGCCGCGTCCAGCTGTCCGACGGCACGCTCGCGATGCTGCCGCAGCCGCGACCGGCCGAATCGTTGCGACCCGGTTCCAGGGAGGCAGTGGAATGAGCGTGCAGACGGTTCCCTTGCGGCAGGTGCCCGGCGACTCGCTGATACATCGCTTGTGGGCGGGCACCAAACTGCTCGTCGTGATGGCGCTCGGGCTGATGACGTGGGTGTTGCCCTCGTGGCCTGCGCTGGGGCTGGTGGCAGCGGTCGTGGTGCTGACCGCGATCACCGCGGGAATCCCGCTGGGCGCCATACCCCGTCCGCCATGGTGGTTTTGGGGCCTCATCCTGGCCGGCGGCGTCCTGAATCTGATGTTCGGGCCTGCGGCGCTGGTGGTCTACCTCCGTGCGGTCACCCTGGGTCTGGTGCTGCTCGCGAGTTCCATCCTGGTGATCTGGACGACGCCGATGGCCGAGGTCGCGCCGGCGATCGCCACGTTGATGCGGCCGTTGCGGTGGCTGCGCCTGCCGGTCGACGAGTGGGCGGTGGCCATCGCGCTGTGCCTGCGTGGTCTCCCGCTTCTGATCGACGAGTTGCGGATGCTGCGGGCGGCGCATCGGCTTCGCCCGTCGGCCCCGGCCCGCAGCGGCCACCCGGCTGCCGAGATGGGTGTCGTCGACATGGTCACCGCTGCGATGTCGAGCGCGCTGCGGCGCAGTTCGGAGATGGCCGAGGCGATCACGGCCCGTGGCGGTACAGGCCGCCTCACCGCCTATCAGTCGCGCCCCGGACGGGTGGACGCGCTGGTCCTCGTGATCGTCGGGATCGCCTGTGCCGGAGCGATCACACTGACGATCGTGCTGTGAGCCATCCGGTCGTCGCTGATCAGCGGGTGACCGATACGCGAGACCTTCCAACCGCTCTCTGCGGAGCCTCGCGAGGAACGAGCGATGCGCCACCACCCGATCCCTGAGGAGCCTCGCGAGGAACGAGCGATGCGTCACGAAGGGCGCGCAACCCTGCGGACGGTTCCGGGCCTTCTCACTGATCGGTGACATAACGCAGAACCGCCGTCGTGCTCGGTGTCCGAACGCGACGGCGGTTGTGCGGTACGAGATCAGGCCGGGACGACGAGTCCCTTGCCCTGGCTGCTCGCGGTGGCGAAACGCTCTGCGGCGTCGGCCCAGTTCACGACGTTCCACCAGGCCTTGACGTAGTCCGGCTTCACGTTCTGATAGTCGAGGTAGAAGGCGTGCTCCCACATGTCGAGCATGACGACCGGGATGATCGCCGCCGGGATGTTGCCGCTCTGATCGGTGAGCTGCAGGACCACCAGGTTGCCGCCGATGGTGTCGTAGCCCAGGATGGCCCAGCCACTGCCCTGCAGGGTGGTGGCGGCTGCGGTGAAGTGGGCCCGGAACTTGTCGAAGCTCCCGAACTGGTCGTCGATGGCGGCCGCGAGGTCGCCTTCGGGCTTGTCGCCACCGTTGGGAGACAAGTTCTTCCAGAAGATCGAGTGATTGGTGTGACCACCGAGGTGGAACGACAGGGTTGCCGAGAGTCCGTAGACCTTGCCGGCGATGCTCTCGTCGTCGCGGGCCGCGGCCAGCTTCTCGAGGGTGTCGTTCGCGCCCTTCACATAGGTGGCATGGTGCTTGTCGTGATGGAGCTCCATGATCCTGCCGGAGATGTGCGGCTCCAGTGCCGCATAGTCATACGGGAGATCCGGCAAGGTGTATTCAGCCACGATATTCCTCTCTGAGGTTTTGCTCGTTACTCACTCTGCGCGCTCAATCGCGGCGTCCGAACGCCGGTCACGCGAGTACTTCCACCCTTACCCACTACATGGGGGATTGCAAACACTGCGGCACAATCGGGTTCAAGTGCGGTTGAAGTATCGGTCCGCGGACCGAGGTGTGGGACGGGCGCTCAGATGGCGATCAGCACGATGAGCAGAGCGATGAGTCCGACGATGCTGGCTGCGGTTCCGATGCACGCAGACCGGACATCGTAGTTCGCACGCGGGATGTTCTGCCGCGGCCCGAGGGCCCGGCGGAGATCAGAACTCGCGTGCGTTGCCATGAACACCCTTCGTCGGCAGAGATCGTGGCGCGGACGCCGCGTACTGGACTGGCCGGCGCCGGCGAGTGATCACGATCACAACCCCGGCGTGGGGGTCATGATAGGCAGACCAGCGCAGATCCATCAACCCGTGGCAGCCGGCAGCGAGCGTACGATTGGCGCCATGTCTTTCATTTCCGCCGACGAGGCGTTGCCGGGGAGGGCGAGCGGTGTCCCGGTGGCCGATGAACACCTGCTGCTGCACCATCCGCTGCGGGGGGCGGGCGATCCGGCGGACAACGGGATCGGTGAGTTCGCCGACGGTCTCTCGGCGGTGATCCTCGCGGGGGGCTGCTTCTGGGGGGTCGAGGAGATCTTCTGGCAGGTGCCCGGGGCGTACACCACCGCGGTCGGCTATGCCGGCGGCCATACGCCCAACCCCACCTACGAGGAGGTCTGCACCGCGCGGACCGGCCACACCGAATCCGTGCTGGTGGTCTTCGATCCGGCGGTCATCGACCTCGAGGCCGTGCTCAAGATCTTCTGGGAATCACACGATCCGACCCAGGAGATGCGACAGGGCAACGATGTCGGGACCCAGTATCGGTCGGCGATCTACACACTGTCGGACAAGGACGCCGAGCTGGCCTCCTCGACGGCCGAGAAATTCGGCATGGTGCTCCACGATGCGGGTCTGGGCCCGATCGCCACCGAGATCACGCCCCTCGCCGGGGCCGGAGACGGCCACTTCTACTACGCCGAGGACTATCACCAGCAGTATCTGGCGAAGAATCCCCACGGCTATCGATGCCACGCCGCCACCGGTCTGCACTACCCGGCCGCGTGATCGGTGGCCGAATCGATCACACTGCGTCAGTGGAACCGGACGCTGCTGCGACGTCAGTACCTGCTCGATCGCGTGGACGAGGATGCCATCGAGGTGCTGGACCGCTGTGTCGGCCTGCAGGCACAGGAACCGAAGGCGCCCTTCTTCGGATTATGGTCGCGTATCGATGATTTCGACCCGAACGAACTCGACGATCTGCTCGCGGGCCGTGAGGTCGTCCGGATGGCGTTGCTCCGGTCGACGGTCTTCGTGTTGGACGCCGAGGACGCGCGGTGGATTCGGCCGGTCGCCCAGCCGGTTCTCGACGCGGGGATGGCATTGCACGGCCGTCGACTCACCGGCACCAGCGTCGATCGGGTGCTCGGCGCGGCGCAGGAACTGCTGGCCGGACGCGCGGTTTCCGGTGCCGATCTCGGACGCGAACTGGCGCAACGCTATCCGGGAAACCAACCGTCGACATTGGCAACCGTCGCGCGGTGTGGGCTGTCGCTGGTGCAGATCCCCCCGCGAGGCCTCTGGCGGGGTGTGGGAGCGCCCACCTACCAGCTCTTCGACGACTGGGCCGGACCGGGCGAGCCCGCCGTGGTCGGGGATGAGGCGCGCAAGGACCTGATCCGGCTCTATCTGCGGGGTTTCGGTCCGGCGACGGTGAAGGGCATCCAGACGTGGTGCGGCCTGACCCGGCTGCGCCCGCTGATCGACGAGATGGCGGCGGACTGGGAGCTCGTGGAGCTGACCGGCCCGGACGGTGAACAGCTCTTCGACCTCGACGGCCTCGACGTGGTGGACGAGGATGTGCCGGCTCCCGTCCGGCTGCTCGCTCCCTATGACAATGTCCTTGTGGCACAGGCTGATCGCCGACGGATCGCCGACGACGACCGCTACGACAGTATCCGCACCCCGAACGGCCGTTCGCCCGGATTCGTCCTCGTCGACGGACGTCTCGCCGGGACCTGGGCGATCGTCGACGGATCGATCACCACGGACATGATGATCGATCTGCCGCACGGGGTCAGTGCCGAGCTCGAGACCGAAGTCGAACGGCTGCAACGATTCTGCGCGAAGGGGGAGTGATCTGCGCGGGCCGGGGGCGCACTCACTCCCCGGTCCGGGGGTTGCGGCTGGTGATGCAGTATCTGCGCCCCACCGGATCTCGCATCACGGTCCAGTCCGGGAGACGTTCGAGCACCTGCGCACCCCAGTCCTCGTGCCGGATGACCTCGTCTTCGACGGCGGTGGCGGCCAGGTCGAGATGGCCGGAGGCGGTCGTCGCGGTGTCCTCTGCTCCGTTGCGTTGCAGCAGGATTCCGATGGCGAGCGCGGGGTCGCGGGTCAGGCGGACGAGTTCGGGGTGGCTGGTCGATCGGGGCTCGCGCCCGGTCAGGCGCGACCAGAACCCGATCTCGTCCTCGAAGAGGTCGTGGGGGACGTCGATGCACACCTGGTCGATGAGGCTGATCGTGTCGCCGGGCCAGCGGATGGGTCGGGACCGTTCGGATTCGCCCTGCCATTCGACCAGGCAGAACACAAAGCCGGACGGCGACGCCAAGGATACGTACCCGGCTCCGGGGATCTCGCGAACCATGGTGGCGCCCAGGGCGATCGTCTCGTGCGTGGCGGACGGCAGATCCTCGACATGCAGATCGAGGTGGATTCCGCCGGGTCCCTTGTCGATCCGTTGCACCCGCAGGTGCGGGTCCCCGTTGAACGGTTCCAGCGATGCGAACTCGCGGTGGTCGCCTCGGGGTGGTGAGACGGTACTGCCCGCGATCGCCCGCCAGAACGTGACCTCGGCACCGAACTGTGCGGCCGGAAAGTCCAAGAAAGCGGTGAGCCATCGGATCTGCACGCGCAAAGTCTAGAGTCCGGGCCCGGTCCTGTCGGCGCATTACACTCGGCGCTATGACAGGTGGACCGTGGCAGAAGCTGGCCAAGCGCGTATCCCGGTCGCGTGCCGACCAGGTCGCCGTCGTACGTCTCGACGGTCCGATCGGGGCCGGTGGGATGGGCCGACACGGGCTCACCACCGACAGCCTCGAGCCCGTCCTCAAGCGGGCGTTCGGCACCGAGCACGTCCAGGCGGTGGTCGTGGTCATCAACTCGCCCGGTGGATCGCCCGCCCAGTCCGAGTACATCGCCGAGCGCATTCGTCAGCTGTCCGCGGAGAAGGGTGTTCCGGTACTCGCCTTCTGTGAGGACGTGGCCGCCTCGGGTGGATATTGGATCGCGTGTGCCGCCGACGAGATCTTCGCCGCCCACACCTCGATGATCGGTTCCATCGGGGTCGTGTCGTCGGGGTTCGGTCTGTCCGACGTCCTGCAGCGATTCGGCGTCGAGCGCCGGCTCTACACCGCCGGCGACAACAAGGCCCGCCTCGACACGTTCTCGCCGGAACGGCCCGAGGACGTCGAATGGCTCAAGGGGCTGCAGGGGCAACTGCACGAAGCGTTCATCGGCTGGGTGCGGCAGCGGCGCGGTAAGAAGCTCCGTGCTCCCGACGAGGAGTTGTTCAGCGGCGACATGTGGGTCGGTGGGCGCGCGGTGGAAGTCGGCCTCGTCGATGCGATCGGTGTCATGCGCTCGGTCATCGCCGAGCGCTATCCGGATGCGGAGATCACCGTCGTCGAGGCGCCGAAGCCACTCCTGGCGCGCCTCGTCGGCGGGCAGGTCAGCGTGAACGGGGTCGTGGAGAGCGCGGTCGCAGGCGTCGTCACCGCGCTCGATCGCGGAATCGTGACCCACCTGCGCTGAGCGTGTGCGGGACCGCGAGACGGATGTGCGGGAATGGTTCTCCCCAAGTTATCCACAGGCGTTGTGGCGATCGGAAAAATCCTTTGGTTGTGACGCATGTCTGCACTCTGCTGAAGAATGTGTTGTCGCGCGCAACTGAACCGGTGAGCCGCATCACATCTGGTGTGAGGGCGATCACACACTACCCGCTGGTAGTCGGCGGTTTCTCCACAGTTTCCACAGTCTCATCCACAGCTTGACAGTCATCGATGCACACTTCGGGCCAATTCTGCAAAGCGGCATGTGGATAGTTATATGCAGGTCTGCATAGTGGTGTGGGGCCGGTGTTCGGCCCGTCAACTCGACATCGCGCGGATCGGGGTTGTGCACAGGCGGTGCCGTCCCCGGCGTCGCTGTGCCACCATGGTTCGGTGAGCATGGGCGACATCCGGCAAGTACCGGTGACGGAGCTTCCGAACGATTTCACCGACGAGGTCGACCGGGTCCTGCTCGATGTCCGCGAGGACGATGAGTGGGATTCGGGCCATGTGCGAGGCGCGTTGCACATCCCGCTCGGGGACGTACCGTCCCGCCTCGGGGAGATCGACCTCGACGCCGACCTCCTCGTCGTCTGCCATTCCAGTGGACGGTCGATGCGCGTGCTGCAGTACCTCGATCAACTGGGCTACGAGGGCAGCTGCGTGCGCGGCGGCATGCTGGCGTGGGTGGAGCACGGCAAGCCCGTGGAGACGGGGAGCACAGGGTCGGAATGATCGACCTCTGTCCGCGGTGCCGAATCCAGGCGCCGCATCGTCCGGGCCGCGAACACTGTCCACGATGCGGTGGGCTGTTGCGCGTGCTCGATTCCGAGCTGCTCGGCGCGTCGTCGGCACCCCCGGTCCCTCGGGATGCGGCACCCGTCCGCGATGACGTTGCGCGCCCGGTTGGGCCGCCTCAGCGGCCCATGCCGCCGCCCAGCGGTCCCCGCAGCGGCCGGCTGTATCGCAGCCGACATGTTCGGTGGGTCGCCCGGCGTCCTCCGGAGGCGATCCCGGCGCGCCGCCGCACGGGTGCCGGCGAGGGCCCGCGACCCATCCCGCGCTATGTCTATGTCCCGCGGTGGGGTCTGCGTGACGCGCCGGTGCCGGCCGACGTGACCGAGTCGCGTGGCGAGACGCTCATGGCGGCGCTGGTGCGCGCTCTGCAGCTGCTCGCCGCCGCCCTCGGGGTGGCGGCCCTCGCCCATCTCGCGCGGTACATCCTGCTCGTGGTGAACAGGTCGATGCCGGTGCCGGCGTGGAGTGACTGGCTCACCTCGACGCTGGTGATCTTCGGGGGACTGCTGTCCTTCGGATTCTTCGTCTACACCAGCGTGGTGTTCGCGCGCTGGGTGATCGACCTCCGCCGCGACGCCTACGCACGACACGATCGGCGGGATCCGCGGCCACGATGGCAGATCGCGATCCTGGCCGCGGTGCCCCTGGTGAATGTCGCGGGTGTGGGTCTCCTGCTGCACGAGGTCGCGATGCTGCGTGACGACCTGGAGGCCGAACGCACCCGACGCCGACTCACCCGAGTGTGGGTGGCGTGGACGCTGGTGAATGCCATCGCGATCCTCGCCGTGGTGACCCGGATCGTGGCCCGGTTCTCCGGCTCGATCCAGACCGGCGCCAATGGCCTGGCCGCCGTGACGTTCTCGGCGCTGTGCTCGGCCGTCTTCGCGTGGTGGTTCGCCGAGCGACTCACGGCGACATTCGGGTCGGCCGACGAGGAGCCGGTGCCATCGCGCCGATGGGTGGCGGTCGCGTGACCGGGGCCGAACAGATCTCGCGGTCGGGCAAACCGGCGGTCGTCGCACATCGCGGCGCCTCCGAGGAATTGCCCGAGCACACGTTGGCGGCCTACGAGCTGGCGCTCACCCAGGGCGCCGACGGACTCGAATGCGACGTCCGGCTGACCAGCGATCACGAACTCGTGTGCGTCCACGACCGCACCGTCGACCGAACCTCCGACGGCACCGGCGCGGTCAGCGAGATGTCGTTGCCGCAGCTGCGTGAACTCGACTTCGGCAGCTGGCATCCGTCCGGGAAACCGACGTCGGTGCTGACCCTGCGCGAACTGATCACCCTCACGCTCGACTGGCGTCGGCCGGTGCGGCTGTTCATCGAGACCAAACACCCGGTTCGCTACGGAAGCCTGGTCGAACAGAAACTCCTGGCACTGCTCCACGAGTTCGAGGTCGGCACCCCGCCGTCGGCCGATCACAGTCGCGCCGTCGTCATCTCGTTCTCCTCCGCCGGAGTCTGGCGGATTCGTCGGCACGCACCGATGCTGCCGACGATCCTGCTCGGCGACACCGCCCGGCTGCTCGGGGGTAGTGCCGCCACGGCGGTGGGCGCGACCGGGATCGGACCGTCGGTGGAGACATTGCGGCAGTATCCCGATCTGGTCGACCGCGCCGCGGCCGCGGGCCGGGTGACGTACTGCTGGACCGTCGACGAACTGCCCGATGTACAGCTGTGCGCAGATCTCGGTGTCCGCTGGCTCGCCACCAACCGGCCGGCGAAGGTCCGCGACTGGCTCGTCACCGTCGACTGAGCGAAGCTGCGCCGACGGAACCCGGGATCGCGCCGAGGGAACCCGGGATCGCGCCGAGGGAACCCGGGATCGCGCCGACGGAACCGGGGATCGCGCCGAGGGAACCCGGGATCTGCTCGAGAGCACCCCATGAGAAGGTGGTGCCATGGGCAAGAAGAGCAAACGGGGCAGCGGTCCGCGGCCGGGAAGCAATCGCGCCGAGCGGGTCGCCGCGCGCAAGGAACGCCAGCTGGCGGCCATGGCGCCACCACCGCGACCGTTCGCCGGGATGGATGCCGAATGTGACCTCGTTGCGCTGCGGGCGTTCGTCGCCTCGGCCACCGCGACCCTCGACGCGAAGTCCCTGACCGACGACGTGGATCGCGACATCGTCCTCGCCACCATCCTTCCGGGAGCGGTACGGGCTCTGGTCCGGGAGACCGATGACGGACCGGAAGCCATCGTCGCACTGCAAACCGACTGGGAGTCCGACGATGTCGCCGGCGAGCTCGCCGACGCGGTGCGATGGGCCGAGACGGCCGAGCCGAACACCGACTACGTGCCACTGGGAACAGCCGATCCGCTGACCGACGTGATCGCCCCCGACGCCCGGCTCGACATCATCGTCCACGACGACTTCGGATGGTGGTTCCCGCCGGGCACCGACGTTCCCGGCGAGATCTCCGAGATGCTGCAGCGGGCCAACGACTCGATCATGCCGAGCGCACGCCTGACCGCGAAGAGCGGCATCGGCGCCCCGTGGTGGGTCGACGCGGGTGAACGCGCCCACCTCCGCTGGGTTCGGCCGGAGCCGGAGGACGACCTGATGAACGCGCTGGCCCGGCTGCATGCCGCGGGGCACCTGACCCTCGGTGAGGGCTCTCGATTCGCCGGCTCGTTCCGGACCCATGGGCTGCTCGTCCCGGTGTTCGACCTCGACAACGAGCTCCACCACGAGGAGTGGGCGGCCGGGCTGGATCAGTTCGACGAATGGCTCAGCGACGCGCTCACGGTGACCGACGATCTCAGCACGGCCGAACTCCGGTCCCGCGACGGCATCCGGGGCCGGCAGGTCACCCTGCGCTGACCCCGGGATGCCCGGGGGAGACCTAGAGATTTCCCCCGGCCGCCGCCGGCGGTGCCGCGGATCCCGAGGTGGCACTGTTGATCTCGCGTTCCACGAAGTTCTCGAGGTCGAACAGATTGCCTTGTGCGCGTTCGGCGATCGTCTGCAGGGTGGTCATGGTGAAAACCTCCTCCACCTGTTCGGCGAGGAACCAACCCATGAACTGCTCGCCGAGGTAGTCGCCGCAGTCGCGTGCGGCCCGTGCGAGGTCCACGATCTGCTCGGTGACCGTCTTCTCCTGTTCGAGGGCGAGTTCGATGGGAGCCCGGTAGTCGGCGAAGCTGTTGCACGGCACAGGAATTCCGGGGATGTCGACCGCGATGTCGCGGTCGAGGAAGTACTGCACGATCATCATTGCGTGATTGCGTTCCTCGACGGCCTGCGCATAGAAGTGCTTGGCCAACTGGGGCATGTCCTGGCCGTCGTAGTAGATCGCGACCGCGATGTACTGCTGGGCGGCGGCGAATTCGTTGCCGATCTGGTCGTGGAGAAGCTTGTGGAACACGGACTCATCGGTGGTGGCGGTCATGGACCAGCCTAGGAAACCGGAAATCGTCCGATCAGCTCAGTTCAGGCTAACTGAGTTGAGCCTCACCATCATTCCGCGACGGACCGATCCGTCACGACCAGTGCTCAGCCGCCGATGACCCCACCCTGATCGGAGATCAGATCCTCGGGGACGGACACGCCTTTGCGGATGAAGGTGAAGAACTGCTCGGTGTTGTCGCCGACGGCGAGCGAGTCACCGTCGGAGGTGTACTGGCCACCACCGGTGGGTGTGGTGGTCCTGATCGGGTGGCGCAGCATCCAGGCCAGGCCCAGCAGATTCCAGATGTGGTCGTGCTCATCGACGGTGACGGCATCGACGGCACCGTTCACGAACGGGATCAGCCGGAACGGGTTCAGCAGCACCCCCGGACTGGTTGCCTGGGCCATCAGCGCGCTGAGGAACTTGCGCTGGTTCTCGACGCGTTCGAGGTCGGCGTTGGGGAAGGCCCGGGTCCGGACCACCCCGAGGGCCTGCTCCCCGTTGAGATCCTGGCATCCGGCCGGCAGGTTCAATCCGGCTTTGGGGTCGTTGAGCGCCTGGTCGAGGCAGAGATTGACGCCGCCTACCGCGTCGACCACCGAGGCGAATCCGCCGAAGCCGATCTCCGCGTAGTGGTCGATGTGCACACCGGTGAGCTGCTCGACGGTTTGGACCAGCAGTTGCGGGCCACCGAAGTTGAAGGCGGCGTTGATCTTGTGCGATCCCTGCCCGGGGATCGGGACATAGAGGTCGCGCGGGATGCTGATGAGCATCGGATCACCGCTCGACGGCTTGTACGCCATCATGATGGTGTCGGTGCGCGAGCCGTCGCTGTCGCCGGTGGACAGCTGGGAACGTTGTTCGTCGCTCAGATCGGCTCGCGAGTCACTCCCGACGATCAGCCACGTGGTGCCTGGGGTGTCGCCGGGGCGACCGGCATAGGAGGCCAGCGCGTCGGTGCGGTTCAGCTTGGAGTCGTAGTAGAAGACCAGGCCGACAGACGCGACCACCAGGAGCAGCAACGCGACCAACAGCAGACGCCCGACCCGCAGTCGGCGTCGGCGCCTGCGCGGCTTGCTCGGCGCGGCAGTCGCGGACCGGGAACCCGGTGTGCGAGGTGGGGCGCTCCCCGAGGAGCGGCGTGGGCGTGAGTCGCTCGGCGCCGGTCGGTGCGGCGCCTGCTGTGACCGCTGACCCGCCGGGATGGGTTCGGGCTTCTGGGGTGGGGCATACCTCGAGCCGCCTGCCTGACGCGGCCCTGCCCCGGGCGCATCCGACCACGCCTGGGGCGGCTGATAGCGCACGTCGCCGGGCCGTCGGTCGCGCAGGTGGGCGGTCTGCTCGGGCGGGACCGGGGGTGCGGACGTGCGCGGCCCGGGCGCCGGATTGCGGCGCGGCGGAACTCGACGGGTCGGGTCGTTCTCGCTGCTGGGAGGGGGCATCCGGCGGGGTGGAGGGGCGCCACGTCGAGCAGGGTCGCCACGCTGCGGGGCGGGGCCCGGAGGGACCTCGCGCCGGCGCATCATCGGCGGCTCGGGCTCGTTCATCCCAACCAATGTACGCACCAATCGCACGCACGTTCCCGATCCCGCCGACGGAACCGCACGCCCTGACGACAACAGTACAGAGTGTGACAGTGATTGTTGACACATAGACCAGCCGCTCCTAGTGTCGGAGGTCACAGGGCTTTCCTGAATCAGGAGGTGCGAGATGAGTGTGGCCACGCAGTGGGGCAGGGCCGGCCGGCGCGACGCAGGTGCGGCGAGCAGCGATACCGGCGGGCGGGAGGCGATTGCGCAGCGCCTGATCAACGGGTCGGTGAAGAGGTCGTACGACCCCATCGTCGATCTGGAGTGGGATCGTGACCCCGAGGCGGGCCGCTACTTCCTGCCGCCGAAGGTCCTGACGCTCGTCGGGACAGAGATCTGGGACGGGCTCTCCGAAGAGCAGCGCATCGAGGTGTCGAGGCAGGAGTTGGCCAACATCCTGTCCGTCGGTATCTGGTTCGAGAACCTGCTCAACCGGACGTTGCTGACGCGGTTGATGGCCGCCGACCCGGCGTCGGCCGCCACGCATTACGCCCTGACGGAGATGGGCGACGAATGCCGGCACATGGTGATGTTCGGTCGCGCCATCGAGTGGTCGGGCGCGCGTCCGTTCTCCATGCGGTTGTGGGAACGGACCGCGATGGCGCTGCTCCCGTACGCGCTGCGCGGCAGCCTGTTGTGGGTGGCCGCGCTCGTCGGGGAAGAGATCTTCGACGCGCTGCAGCGCGAGATGCTCGACGACCCCCAGATGCAGCCGCTGGTCGCCCGGTTGATGCAGGTTCATGTCGCCGAGGAAGCACGCCACATCGGGTTCGCTCGCGACGGCATCATGCGCCGTAAGCCGACACGATCCCGTTGGGAGACATTCGTGGCGAGCAACGGTCACGCGATCGCGGGTGCGCTGTTCCGGCGACTGTTCACCAATCCGTCGATGTATCGACGGGCCGGGCTCGACGGTCGCGCCGCCGCCCGGGCGGCTCGGTCCAACCCGCACTTCCACGAGGCCCAGGTGCGCGGATTCGCCTCGCTCGCTGCATTTCTGGAGGAGGCGGGACTGATGAGTCGGCTCTCCCGGATGTGCTGGCGGCGTGGCGGTTTCCTGCCATGACGCCCGACGCGACACGGGTCGCACTCACCGGTCACGGTCCGCTGACGCAGCGACTGCGTGCCCGGATCAGCCGCAGTCCGTTGGCGATCGAGGTCGTCGACGAGGGCCGCCACAGCGGTCTGGCGATACACGAGAAGGTGGCACCCTCCGGCAGCTACCTCGGCGTCGCCACGGCCGACCGTCCGGGGGAGTTGTTCCTCGCCGACGACGCAGCCCTCGGCTACGTCGTCGCGACGATCGAGTATCTCGCGATGTCGGGTGCGCGGTCGGTGGCCATCCGCCGGCCCATCGAGGATGAATGGGTCATGCGCCGCTCCCCGAGGGAACTCCGGCGTCGCCTACGCCGATTCCGCCCCGACGATTACGACTGGCCCGGTGCGCCGTCGATCGATGACGAGGTCTTCGACGGCGAGGCCGTGCTCTCCGGCGACGGGGGAGACGAGATCGTCACGCGCGTGCGAATCGTCGGTCACGTCAACCCACTTGATGGCCGATATCACTGGGCCGGAACCGTTTTCGGTGAGCAGGCGCGACGGTGGAAGGAAGATCGCGTCGTCACGGTCCAGGTCTCGGTGGATGGCGGTGAGCCCGTCGATGCGCGACTGTCGGAGATCACCCCGTCCGGCGCGGTACGGATGGTCGGGGTCGGGGACCCGCCCTATCGGCGGGAGCCGTTGGTGGTCTGATCCGGATCGGACCCGGTGAGTGCTCAGGTCACCCAGCCGAGGTGATCGGCGAAGAGCGCGTATCCGACGAAGGCCACGATGTCGATGACCGCGTGCGCGATGACCAACGGCCAGACACGCGAAGTGATCTGGAAGAACCGGCCGAAGACCAGCCCCATCACGATGTTGCCCACTCCGCCGCCGACGCCCTGGTAGAGGTGATACCCGCCGCGTAACACGGAACTGGCGGCCAGCGAGACGTTCTCGGATGTGCCGAGCTGGCGTAGTCGGGTGATGAAGTAGGCGACGACGATGATCTCCTCGGCCGCCGCGTTGCCGATGGCGATGAGGATGAGGATCGGCCAGCGCCACCACACTCCGTCGACCTCGCTGGGCACGAGATGAGCGTTGGCGCCCAGTGCGCGGGCGATGGCGACCAGCGCGAGGCCCGGCAGTCCGATCAACGCCGCGAGCCCCACGCCGGCCGGAATGTCGCGTCGCGGTGCCCAGCGACCGAGCCCGACGCGCCCGAGGCCGATCCCGCTGCGCCACAGGAGGTAGATGCCGAGGCCGCCGATCGCGAACAGTCGCAGGGCACTCATCAGCTGGCGGGTGAAGTCGATCCAGCCCAGGTCGGACCTCGACGGATTGAGTGCCACGGTGGTGTTCCCGATGCCGCCGGACAACTGTGCCTCGATCAGCGACAGCGCCGCGGAGAGCGCCGAGAATCCGAAGGTGAGTACGCCGACGATCACGAGCTCGATGACGATCGCGCGACGTTCGGTTCGGTCGGTGACGACGGCGACGGCGTTCGAACGAGGCGGGTTCAGCACCGTTCGCAGCGAGGCACGCATGGGGCACAGCGTACTTCGGGCTGGTGGGAGGGTCTCACTCCGGCAGACTGTTGAGAAACGGGCATCCGGCGAGACTGCGCAACGCCATGGACAGTTCGTAGACGTCGGCCACCGGCCTCGGAAACGGGATGCGGACATCGGAGTCGCCTGTGGGCCCCTCGATGCGGAACCGGATTCCGAAGCGGTCCAGTCCGAGCGGCCGGACGCGTCCGTCCCGAAGATCCCGAGGCAGTCGGCGCGTCAGTTGGCCGACGAGGTCGGCGTGGTCGGAGTCGAGATGTGCGATCCAGTCGCCCTCGTACTCCCAGAACGGGTCCGGCGCCGCATCGGCGAGTTCGGTGGCCGACACCGAGGCCGCGCCCGACGACGTGGCGATGACGGCATTGCCGACCTGCAGGCGCAGCATCGAGAAGCCGTGTCCGATGTCGAGGAGACCGTCGTCGGGGTGTTCGGAGGCGATCTCCAGCGCGAGATCGCGCTCGAGGTTGACGGGCACGGCATGTAGATGGCCATTGAGCCAGACCAGCGACCGCACGCGTTCCCGCAGATCGATCGGGGCACAGTCGGTGACCTCGACCATGGCCGGTAGCCCATCGGAGCACTCTCCGGCGAGAAGCATCGCCTCGCCGTCGGACGGGACCAGCACAAACGCCTGGGACTCGAACAGATGGACCACGTTGACCGGGGTGGTCTCGGCACCCTCGACGGCGAGGGTTGCGCCGCTCATCCGGCGGCACGCGGTCTGGATCAATTCGGCGTCCGAAGGACTGTCGGTGACTGCGTGCGTCATCTCGTTTCTCGCTCTCGGCTGTGCAAAACACTGATCGGGTTGTGCAATGAAGGTAACCCTAACCTAAGTGGCATGTCCGAGTGCGTCAATACTTCGAACCGCACCGATCCTGACCCGGACTGTGCGCACCGCGCGCTCGACTAGGATTCTGTCGTGTCTGTGTTCGCCTATTTCGGTCCTTCGGGGACCTTCACCGAGATCGCCCTCGACGAACTGTTGGCGACCCGCCTGCCCGCGCAGAGTGCGCCGCGGCCGGTGGGTGACGTCGAGAAGATCGCGGCCGGCAGTCCGGCCGCGACCATCGCCATGGTGCGCAGCGGCAGGGCGGACTTCGGCTGTGTCCCGATCGAGAGCTCCGTGGAGGGTGCCGTCCCCGCCACTGCCGACGGCCTGGTCCCGCCCGGGCCGGGGACCGCGGGACGCGTGCAGGTGTTCGCGGAGGTGATCCTCGACGTCGCGTTCACGATCGGCGCGCGGACTGCGATGGCGGCGACCGAGGTGCGTACCGTCGCGGCCTATCCGGTGGCGGCGGCGCAGGTACGCGAATCCGTCGAGAAGCTCTATCCCAATGCGCAACTCGTCACCGCGGCGTCCAACGCGGCGGCCGCTGCCGACGTCGCCGAGGGCCGCGCCGACGCCGCGGTGACGACCTCGCTCGCAGCGGAGCTCTCCGGACTCACGGTCCTCGCCGACGGTGTCGCCGACGTCGACGACGCATACACCCGTTTTCTGCTCCTCGGCGCCCCCGGTGCGCCGCCGGCCGCCACCGGCTCGGACCGCACCTCGGTGATCCTCGATCTCCCGAACGTGCCGGGCAGCCTGATGACTGCGATGGATGAATTCGCCTCGCGTGGAATCGATCTCACCCGAATCGAATCGCGGCCCCGCCGCGACGTCCCCGGGTCGTACCGCTTCTACCTCGATGCGGTCGGGCATATCGATGACGACGCCGTGGGGGAGGCCCTGCGTGCGCTGCACCGGCGGTGCGAGCGGGTGGTCTATCTCGGATCGTGGCCGACCCACCGCGGTACGGGTGCGCGTCCGCCGGACACGTCGGAGAGCGTCGAGTGGTTCGCCCGGCTGCGGCGGGGGGAGGTCGACTAGTGGCGCGTCTTCATCTGGTCCGCCACGGTGAGACCACCTCGAATGTGATGCGGCGGCTCGACACGGCACTGCCCGGTGCGGCGCTCACGGATTTCGGTGTGCGCCAGGGTGTTCGATTCGGTCTGGAGAATCCGCCGCGCGGCGAGGTGGCGCTGGTGAGTTCGATGGCCCGTCGCGCCCAGCAGACCGCGGAGCTCATCGGGTCGGTCTGGGATGTGGATCTCGAGGTCGTCGAGGGGATTCACGAGGTGCAGGTCGGCGAGCTCGAGGATCGGTCCGACGACGACGCGCACGGCGTGTTCAAGGACGTCGTCGAGCGGTGGCACAACGGTGATCTGGAGGCACGCATCCCGGGCGGGGAGTCGCTGGCGATGGTCTATGACCGGTATCTGCCGGTGATCGAGGACCTGACCGGCCGTCACCTCGTCGGCGGAAGCGAGCGCGACGTCTACGTGGTGAGCCATGGCGCAGCGATCCGGTTGATCGCGGCCCGGCTGGCCGGCGTCGACCCGTCGTTCGCTGCGGGCACCCACCTGCGCAACACGGGCTCCATCGAACTGGAGTACGTCGACGGACTGTGGCGGCTGCACCGGTGGGGCGCGGTCACCGGCCCGTTCGGCCCGCGCATCGATGAGCCGCTGGTCACCGACCCGATGGGCTGACCCGTCAGCCCCACCCGTTGGCGTGCAGCCAGTCGTCGCTGATCCCGAAGTGGTGTGCGATCTCGTGGATCACGGTCACCGCGACCTCGTGGACGACCTGATCGCGCGTGTGGCACATGGCCAGGATCGGTTCGCGATAGATGGTGATGGTGTCGGGCAGGAAACCGCCGTACTCGTGATCGCGCATCGTCAGTGCCACACCGTGGTAGAGGCCGAGGATCGAGGGCTCCTCGGGGTTGTGGGGCTCCACCAGGATCACCACATTCGACATGTTGTCGGTCAGCTCGGACGGGATGGTGTCGAGCGCGTCGGACACCAGCCCGTCGAAATCCTCGTCGGACATGCGCACGGCCATCACGTCACCCGGCCGGTGCCGGCACCTCTTCCGGATTCGGCTGGACTCCCGGCGGCAGCGGGACCGGGGTGGGCAGCGCACGACCCGGCGGCGCCTGGGGCGGCGGGATGGGCAGCTTGCCGTTGATCAGCAGGGTGGAGCGGGCATCGCCGACGAGCGTGGCGAAGCCGCCACCGTCGGGCAGACCCAGATAGCAGACGACGGTGCGACTGCCCGCCAGCCAACTCGGCTCCGACAGCACCGACCACTGCACGTTCAGTGTGGTGGCGTCCAGCTTGTCCTTGCCGCCGACGAAGCGTGTGGCCTGGACCGGGCAGATCGATCTCAGGTAGTCGTTCTGTGCCTCGACACCGGGCCACGGCTTGCCCGACACCGCGTTGCCGAAGCGTGGGGCGAGCACCACCGTGCCGGTGGTCTGGAACGCATGCGCCTCGGTGCAGTTCACGGTGATACCGGTCGGTTTCTTGGTCGCCGGATCGATCCCGATGCAGGTGCCGGGTGGCCACTGGAACGACTGATCCTGCTCGGCGACCCGCCCGACGAACTGGTCGGCCGTCCCGTCCTTGCCGGTCTGTTGCAGGCCGCAGCGCAACTCGCGGGCGCCCTTGTCCCATTGCACCTGCGACGGGTACATCATCCCGACCGAGAATCGGCCCTGCGGGTCGAGCCGGCCGTCGAGGTAGCCGTCGACGATGACCGGGCACTGCTCGTCGCGGATGGCGGCGAAACGCTCGGTACCGGGCCAGACCGCGCTCTCACCGAACTCCGAGCCCGGCAGCAGCGACGTGTCCAGCGGGCCGGCCACCTCGAAGCGGTGTGTGGCGTCGCACGCGACCTTGGTCGGATTGCCCGGATCGCCGGCCGGCCAGTCGAGGCAGTCGCCGCGCACCGACTGGGTGAAGGCGTTCTCGGCCAGCCGCTCGTTCTCACCGATGTCGGTGCCGCCGACGCTGCCGCTGTCGTTGAAGACACCCATGGCCAGGGCGACCGCCCCGGCGACGATGGCTCCGATGACGACGGCCGACAGCATCAGACGAACCGGGTTGGCCAGGAGCGAACTGCGCCAGCCGCGCTGTCTCGACCCCTCGTCGCCGTGTCCGTCGGCGTCCGTGGGTTCTGCATCCGGTGGGACGGTGTCGTGTGCGGTCGGGTCGCTCTCGGTGCTGTCGCTGCCGGTGCTGTCGCTGCCGGTGCTGTCACTGTCGGTGCCGTCACTGTCGGCACCTGCGCCATCGGTGTCGGCTGGCACGTTCACCCAGTCGTCGTCGGCCCCGGGCGGTGGGGTGTCGTCGTCGGCGTTCATCGGGATCCATCATGCCTGCTGTCGGCCGGGCTGAGTACCTCGCCGGCGGGCGAGAGGTCACTAGGATGGCGGTGGTGACCCCGCAGACCCCCGACGACCGCGCAGGCGCCGACCCGGCCGTACCCGACGACATCGCCGAACTCGCCGGCCGACTCTTCGACATGGCCCGCGCCGGAGACGCGGAGACCCTCGGTGCCTACCTCGATGCCGGGGTGCCGGTCGACCTGCGGAACCAGGCCGGGGACTCGTTGCTGATGCTGGCCGCGTACCACGGTTCGGCACCCACGGTCGCGGTGCTGCTCGCCCACGGTGCCGCCCCCGACGTCGCCAACGACAAAGGCCAGACGCCGCTGGCCGGCGCCGTGTTCAAGGGCCACGACGAGGTGGTCGCGGCCCTGGTGCGGGCCGGCGCCGATCCGTATGCGGGGGCCCCGACCGCGCACGCCGCCGCCCAGATGTTCGGGCGCGCCGACTACGTGCGGTTCTGGCAGCCCGACGGCGAGCCGGCCGGCGACGAGCGGGTCGAACCCGGGCCTGAGCGCCTCCAGTAGGGTTTCAGACGTGATCGACCTCAAGATTCTTCGTGAGAACCCCGACCTCGTGCGCCAGTCGCAGCGAACCCGAGGTGAGGATCCCGGCCTGGTCGACGCGCTGCTCGACGCCGACGCGGCACGCCGCGCAGCCATCGTCGACGCCGACGCGTTGCGGTCCGAGCAGAAGGCGCTCGGCAAGCAGGTCGGCAAAGCGCAGGGCGACGAGAAGACGGCATTGCTGGCCAAGGGCAAGGAACTCGCCGAGCAGGTGAAGGCCGCCGTCGCACGCCAGCACGACGCCGACGCCGCGGCCGCCGAGGCACACCGCGCGATCTCCAATGTCGTCGCCGAGGGCGCGCCGGCGGGCGGTGAGGACGACTACATCGTTCTCGAGCACGTCGGTGAGCCGCGTGAGATCGAGAACCCCAAAGACCATCTGGAGCTCGGCGAGGCGCTCGGCCTGATCGACATGGAACGCGGCGCCAAGGTCTCCGGCTCGCGGTTCTACTTCCTCACCGGTCAGGGGGCCCTGCTGCAGCTGGGGTTGCTCAACATGGCCGCGCAGAAGGCCGTCGCCAACGGCTTCACGCTGATGGTCCCGCCCGTGCTGGTCCGGCCGGAGATCATGGCCGGGACCGGCTTCCTGGGCGCGCACTCCGACGAGATCTATCACCTGGCCGACGACGACCTGTACCTTGTCGGGACGTCCGAGGTGCCACTGGCCGGCTATCACTCCGACGAGATCCTCGATCTGTCCGCCGGACCCAAGCGCTACGCGGGTTGGTCGAGCTGCTTCCGGCGTGAGGCCGGCAGCTACGGCAAGGACACCCGCGGCATCATCCGCGTCCATCAGTTCGACAAGGTCGAGGGTTTCATCTACTGCAAACCCGAGGACGCCGAGACCGAGCACCAGAAGCTTCTCGCCTGGGAGAAGGAGATGCTCGCCGCGATCGACGTGCCCTACCGGGTGATCGATGTCGCCGGAGGCGATCTCGGATCGTCGGCGTCGCGCAAGTTCGACTGCGAGGCCTGGGTGCCCACGCAGAACACCTACCGTGAGCTGACGTCGACATCCAACTGCACCACGTTCCAGGCGCGCCGACTTGCCATCCGCTATCGGGACGAGAACGGCAAACCGCAGGTCGCGGCGACGCTCAACGGCACACTGGCGACCACGCGCTGGCTGGTCGCGATCCTCGAGAACCATCAGCAACCGGACGGCTCGGTCCTACTCCCACCGGAGCTCGCCCGGTACGTCGGCACCGAACGCCTCACCCCGCAGTGAGCCGGCGCCGGCCATGACCGCGGGGATCATCGTCGCGGTGATCGGGTCCTTCTCGTTCGCCGCCGCGGCGGTATTGCAGGCGTTGGGCGCCGATCAGGTGGCCCAGCGCGCAGCCGTCCGTGAGGAACGCCGGCTGTCGTCGAAGGCGCATCCTTCACTGCGGTCGACCCTCGCGACGATGCTCACGGTCCCGTTCCTCATCGGATTCGTCTTCGACATCGTGGGATTCGTGTCGACGATCCTCTCGGCGCGCCTGATCCCGCTGTTCCTCTCGCAGACCATCATCTCGGCGCGACTGGTCGCGACCGCGTTGCTGGCGATGGTGGTCCTCAAGGTCTCACTCACGATGCGCGACTGGATCGCGGGTTCGGTGGTGGTGGGGTCGCTTGTGCTGCTCGCCGTTTCGGCCGGGCGCGAGGGCACGGAGAACGAGCGGTGGATGCACTGGGCCGTGCTGGTCGCCGGACCGATCCTCTTCGGGCTCGGCCTGCTGTGTATGCGCATGCTGCACAAGCACATCGCCGCCGCCACCGGATTGATGGCCGGCGCGGTGTTCGGCTGCATGGCGATCGCGTCCCGGATCGTCGACGGTCTCGGGCCGTTCGACGTCGGTGCGCTGTTCACCGACCCGGCCCTGTATGCGTTGTTGTTCAGCGGAATCGGCGGCTTCTACCTGTTCACGGTGGCGCTGCAGACCGGATCGGTCAACGGTGCGGCCGCGGCCCTCGTGGTGGGCCAGACCGTCCTGCCCGGAGCCGTCGGCATTCTCGTGCTGGGCGATCTCACCCGCGCCGGGTGGGGTCCGGTCGCGCTGATCGCGTTCGTCGCGGCGGTCGCCGGCGGAGTCGTGATGGCGTCCTCCGGTGCGGTCACCGCGGTGGAATCGGCCGACGCCGTCAATCTTCCGGCCGGCTACGGGCATCCGCCGAGGGAGATCGCTCCGCCGCGGTGAACCGGTCGCCCCGGATCAGGGCTGTGCAGGTGTGGTCGTGATGTCACCCGAGAAGGCGAACGGGGTGGCCGTCGGCGAGCATCCCTGGAAGCTGCTCGTCATCATCGGTCCATTGACACCCACCATGTCGCTCTTGCCGTTCATGCCCTTGCGGACGGTGATCTGGACGGCCGCGACATCCTTGAACTGGGCGGGCAGGCCGAGCGGCTTGATGTCGCTGATCGGATACACCAGTGAGGCGGTGTCACCCTTGACGTAGATGCAGGTGATCGGCCCGGAGACCTCGATCGGTGTCGGATCGCTGCCGTTGAGCACGGTGGCCTTGTAGTCACCCGAGGTCTGGCCGTTGCCGGTCCGATTGCCGGTGGCGTCGATACGCAACAGGTGCAGCGTCGGCGTCAGTTCCAGGTCGCCCTTGATGCTGAGCGAGGCGGGTTCGGCCGCGGGTGCGGTGGCTGCCGACAGCGTTGTTCCGGCGACGGCAAGGCCCGAGGCGGCGAGCAGGGTGGCGGTGAATCGAGCTGATCTCTTCATGTCATGCCTCCTTGTTGTGTTCCCGACCGTGTGGTGTTCCCGACCTTCTTCCGAGTCCCGACCTGGCGCGGTTTCCCCAGGGTCCCGCTCTCTCCACCGTAGGCGCTGAAACCGACGTCGACGGGTCCCCGGGCCGAGCGGATGCCGCCCACCCGGCTGATCGTCCGGTGTCCGCGCAGGTGAGGCGCGGTGTGTCGGACCTGAAAAGACGCTGAAGATCGGAGCCTGGACGGAGAGTCGCGGCGCGCCTATGCGTCTGTTCGCTGCGTGGCGACCGACGATGTGGCGAATGTCGTTCGGTGGCCGACAGTTTCGGTCATTTGCGACATATCGGCCAGGGTGGCCGTGTTGTCGACGTCACCGCAGGCCACCGCCGGCACGAGGAGCACCGGGATGTCGGAGTGTGCCGCCACGGCTGCTGAGACGCTGCCCTGGAGGTGCCCGATGAAACCACTGCGACGATGTGGCCCGATCACGATGGCATGCGCACCCGCATCACGGGCGGCACGCACGATGCCCTGCCATATCGGTGCGGACTCGACGGTGACACCGCGCGCCCGGAAGCCGGCCTGCTCGGCCAGACGCGCACCCCGGGCGGCGGTCCGCTCGGCGACCTGAGCGACCTGGTGGGCGTCGTTGGCATCGAACGGTTCGCCGACGTCGGGGGTGAAGCCGACGTCGGCGGGTTGCCAGACACAGACGACCACGGCGTCGCGCCCGGGCGCGACCAGATCGGCGGTCGCGGTGATCGCCGACTTCGCGAGGTCGCTGCCGTCGTAGGCGAACACGATCGGTCCTGCCGACCCGAGATCGCGAACAGTGTCTGCCGTCGCGGCCACGGCGCGGTCGGTCCTCGGCGCGACCACGTGGGGTTCGGATGCACTCGTCCCGCGCAGTCGTGCCAGCAAGGGCGGTGAATACCAGGCCGGTGCGTCGCCGTCGAGGAATCGATCGAGGTCAGGGGTCTGGGGCCGGGCACCGCTGAACGCGTAGATCGCGAAACCGAACACCGCACCGGCGATGGCGAGTCCGAATCCGATCCAGAGGGCGTAACCGGTCCCGACGGCGGGATCCGGGGCCGCCGTCAATGCGATATGGGCCAGGATGGGCGCCACCAGGAACGCGGCCACGGCGCGCAGGAGCTCGATGATCGCGAACACCCGCTGCAGGCTGTTGGATTGCAGGGAGAAGCCGGTCACGAACAGCGCAGGAGCCACCGTCGCACCGAGCGCGAGGCCGGTCAGCAACGCACCGAGCAGGACCAGTGGCTGGTTGCCGGGAAGGGCGAGCTGGAAGACCAGGATGCCGGCCGCCAGCAGCACCATGCCCACCAGTGGGAGGTAGTGCATCGCGCGCCGGGTGATGACGATCCCGAAGACCACCGCCATCACGATCGCGCCACCGAGTTCCGGCAGGTACAGCAAGCCGACCCGGAACGCGCTCAGGTCCTGCATCAATGCGTTGGCGGTCAGGGCGGTGGCGGCGACCGACGCCGCGGCCGCGAACAATGCCAGACCCACGCCGGCCACCGGGATGGAGCTGGTCAGCACCGCCCGCACGGTGAGCAGCGGTCGACGGGCGCGGAACTGGTACACGATCAGCCCGACGATCAGAGCCAGGCCGAGCAGCATGGGGACGAACACCGCGACATCGGTGAGTGCGTGACTCGTCAGTTGCGACGCACCGACGAACGCGAGTACGCATCCGGCGGCGGCCAGGCCGATGGCACGGAGATCGCGCGGCGCGCTCGGGTCGGCCGGCGGAGCGTCGTCGAAGGTCAGCACCGCCATGACGAGAGCGAGGAGCGCGACTCCCGCGATGATCCAGAACAGCGGTCGCCATTCATTTCCCGCCGACTGGACACCGCCGATGAACGGGCCGATCGCGACCGCCCCGAAGACACACATGTTCATGATCATCGCCGTGTGCCGCAACTGCTTCTTCGGGAAGCCGATCGTCAGCGACGGCGCCGCGGCGATGAGCAGCATGCTCGTCGCGAGACCGAGGAAGATCAGGCCGACGGTGAGCATCGCGCCGTTGACGGCGCCGGCCGACAGTACGGCGCCCACCACCAGCACCACCGCGTAGACAAGGAGCATGCGTCGCTGTGGGAGGTGTTGGGCCAGTTGCACCGCCAGGACGGTCCCGGCCGCATAGGCCGCATTGCCGAGACCGGTGGCGAGGCTCATCGCCTGTGCGGACATGTCGAGTTGTCCGGTGATCGTCGGGATCAGGGGCTCGATCGCCGCCGACAGTGCCAGGTACGGGATGAGCGCGAAGGTGACCATGATGGCCACGGCCGGATAGCGCCCGGCGAGGGGACCCTGGCGCATCAGAGGTCCCCACCCTCGTCGCGTGACCGTGGCTTCTCGCATGGAACGACCGCTGATCGAGGGGGACAAGTCATGTTCACCGGCAACCGGTTCCCGAGGGCCGTTGTTCCCGACCCGCCGATTTGTGGTGTGCGTCTCAGATCACCGCGGTGGTGGCCGAGGCGGGCAAAACGGAAGTCAATCGGTGATCGTGAACTCCACGCCGTCGATGGTGTTCTCGAGGATCCGTCGATAGGAGTGGCTGAGCAGGGCGAGGAGAACCGTCCTGTCGGTGGCGTCGACGTCGGCGAGGTAGAGGCATGCCCGCCCGGTGTCGTGGGGCCCGAGTGCGGCCAGTTGGTCGGCGTGCGCGTCGAAGCCGTCGAGCAGGTAGACGGTGGTCGCCTTCTTCCGCGCCGCGAACCCGATGATGGGCGAGTCCCCCTCGGTTCCGGTGGGGTAGCGGTAATGGCACGAACCGAAGCCGACGATCGATCCCCACAGCTGTGGTTCGTGGCCGGTGACGTCGCGGAGGAGCGCCGTCATTGTCTCCGCGTCCCGGCGGCGCTTGGCCGGGGTCACCGAGGCGAGAAAGTCGGCAGGGTCACCACCCGTCGGTTTCATGACTTTCTCCTGGCCAGCTTCACTAGGTGTCGGTCTGACGCTATCGCAGATGGCGTGGCGCCATTGCGGAGTAGCGGTGTCCGCCGCAGGTGATACTGATCCGATGATCATCGGCATCCTCGCGGCCGTGCTCGCTGCGCTGGCCTACGGCACCGCATCGGTGTTGCAGGCGTACGGGGCGAACAGTGTCGCCGAGCCGGAGACGCATCCCGGTGGGCCGGAGTCGCCACCGACCATGCAATCGACCCTGGCCGCAGTGGTCACGGTCTGGTTCCTGACGGGTATGGCCCTCGACCTCCTCGGGTTCGTGGGCAATCTCGTGGCCGCACGCGAGCTGCCCCTGTTCCTGGCGCAACCGATCGTGTCCGCGAACCTCGTGGTGACGGCCGTGCTGGCCGCCGTGTTCCTGCGCATCCGCCTCCGCGCGCGCGACCGCGTCGCCGTCGCGGTGGTGGTGATCGCCCTGACCGTGCTGGGACTCGTCTCCGCCGACGAAGGGCATGGCCACGACGGCGCTTGGCTGCACTGGACGGTCCTGCTGGTGGGCGTGGTGTTGCTCGCCGGCGGACTCGCACTGATCAGGTGGGTGGGAGCTCGGATCGCGGTCGTCGCCGGACTGCTCGGCGGTGTGTTGTTCGGCGTGATGGCGGTTGCGGTGCGGATCGTCCATGGCCTCGACCCGTTCTCGGTGTCGGATCTGCTCGGCGACCCGGCCGCCTACGCCGTGGCGATCTGCGCCGCCGGTGGCTTCTACCTCTTCACCGTCGCGTTGCAGACCGGTTCGGTGAACGGGGCGGCCGCCGCATTGGTCGTCGGGGAGACGGTGGTGCCGGGCGCCGTGGGCATCGCGTTGTTGGGTGATACCACGCGGGCCGGGTGGCAGCCCGTCGCGGTGATCGCGTTCATCGCGGCGGTCGTCGGCGCCGTCGTGGTGGCGTCGTCGCCGGCGGTGCCGCAGGGCTGACGGGCGTCCGGTTCACCCGGCAGGCGGGGGTGCCTGTCGCGCGGCCAGCGCCACCAGGATGGTGACGAGCATGTCGACGACGGTGTCGCGGTCGGGACGGCGCTGGCTGCTCGCCCAGAGGTGGCCCGCCTCGGTCAGCGCGCCGATGAACGCGGCGGCCTCGTAGGCGAATCCGTAGTCGGACCCGTTGCCGTCGAGACCCACGAACTCTTCCGCCGCCGTCGCGAAGAACTCGGTCCACCCCTCGCGGGTCTGCATGCGGTGGGATTCCACGCGTGCGCTCACACCCCCGACCTCCACGAACGCGATGCGCATGCGCCGGGGATCGGTCGCCACCGAATCGAAGAACGCGGCGACGGCCGGTCGCGTGCGATCCCCGATCGAGCGTTCCGGATCGTCGGCGGCGGTGAAGGCAGCGATGACGGCGCGGCGGGCCTCGGCGTGGATCATGTCGTAGACCGCGAGCAGCAGGTCTTCCCGGCTGTCGAACAGTTCGTAGAACTGGCGTCGCGACAGGCCCGCGGCCGCGCAGATCGCCGAGACGGTGCCGCGGACATACCCCTGGGTCCCGAACACGTCCAGTGCCGCGGCCATGAACCGATCCCGACGGTCGGTCTGCCGTTCGGTCACTGAACGGCCCCGATAAGAGCGTTGCGCCACTGGATGACTCGTTGTCTTGTTCTTCTTCGGCGGTCAGGGTCCGAGTCGCTCGGCCCGTAGTTCGTGTCCCTTGGACGTCAGGCACCGCCCGGTGGGCAGATCCCACTGCCAGCCGTGCAGATTGCACGTGAGTTTCTCACCCTCGATAACACCGAATTTAGACAAGTCCGCCTTCAGATGCGGGCAACGTCGCTGAAGTTCCCAGCCGTCCTTCTCGATCGATGCCGAATCGTCATGTGCCTCGGCGAACCAGCCGTCGGCGTAGGCGATCCGCTCGTCGGTGAGGCACTTGAAGAAGGTGTAGAGGTACTCGTTGTAGCCGCCGATGCGCCATGTGCTGAACCGGGTGGACAAGAAGATGGTGTTCACCCAGTCGGGTTCGTCGTCGCGCAGCACCGTCCGCACCAACTCCGGCGCGATCCGGAACCCGTAGCGGTACTTGCCCTCTCCTTCCTTCGGCTCACGAACGATCCGGTTGGGGAAGTCGAGGACGACGGTCTCGGCGCCGGTCGCAGCCGGCCCGCTCCCGGCGCTCAGCACGAGTCCGACCGGGTAGCCGATGCCGTCGCAGATGAGGTCCGACTGGGCCATGATCGGCTCGAAGAGTTCCTTCAGCGCGGGCAGCAGCGGATCACCGTCGGCCGACGCCCAGGTGGCCTTCTCGGCGGCGATGACCGGCGCGAACTTCTCCTTCATCTTCTCCAGGTAGGCCTGCTTGTTCTCGCCGAAGACCTCGCCGGGCGGATACGGGTGGGAGATCTCGTTCAGCGTGGACCCGGTGAAGTCGGCGACAGAGCCGGAGATCATCATCAGCCCGCGATGCTTCTCGCCGTCGTCGGTGCCGTGGATGCGCATCTGCTCCAGGAACGTCTCCTGGTCGGGGAAGATCGATGTGACGTCGCCGGGACGTGCGCTCTCGCCGTCGGCGACACCGGAACCGAAATCGTTGAGGGCGAACAGATCGTCGTCGAGGAACATCGGCGGCCCCGCCGACGGCACCACCCAGCTCGCACCGACCTGCTCGATGTAGGAGCGTGCCCGGTCCATGCCACGCTGGCGCTTCTGCGCCGCGAAGTTCGCCTTCGACTTGCGTGGGATGTCGTAGACCATCGGGTACCAGATGGCGCCCGAATACTGCAGCAGATGGACGTCGACGGTCCCGAACGCGTCCCCGATCACGTCCAGGTCGATCGGGCGGGCGTCGTTCATGTTGAAGCATGTGGTCTCACCGTCGGAGACGACGAGACCGCTGTCGCCGATCGGGCCGTCGGCCGGTGCGCGCAGCGCGATGATCATCACCTCGAGCGAACCCTTGTCGCCCGTGACGGTGGTCTTCACCGAGTCGGTGGTCTCGACGAAGGTGTGGAAGCCGAGGGCCTCGAGTTCGCGCTTGAGATCCGGCACCGGGTAGTCCGGCAACAGGACCGTGGCGTCCTTGTTGATGTTCTCGCGCAGATTGCGCTCGTCGAAGTGATCGCGGTGCAGGTGCGAGACGTAGAGGTAATCGCAGTCGCCGAGCGTCTTCCAGTCCAGCTCCGAGTTGTCGGGGAACGGCACCCACGACGCGAAATAGGCGGGATTGACCCACGGATCGCACAGGATCGAACCGGCGTTGGTCTGGATGTGGAAACCGGCGTGTCCGACGCTTGTGATCTGCAACTTCTCGCCTCCTGAACGCTCGGACCGGGTCAGGTGGTGGTCCGAGACAAATCGCCCCACCACACTAGCGCCGGTGGCAGGCGAACCGAGAATCAGGCGGGCGGGGGACCGTCCGCGGATATCGGTTGAATTACCGCGGGTTACCTGCGTGTTTCCGACGTCGCCGCTGCGACTGTCGGTCAAGATTTGCGACACACGCAGACAAATCGGGGCCGAATTCTCGGGCTAGTTTCGGTGTCGCAGCCGATCAGGCCATCGAAAGGAAATCCCATGTCTCTCGGTCATCCCGCCTACCGCGTCGGCGCGGTCCAGGCCTCACCCGTATTCCTCGACCTCGACGCCACCATCGACAAATCCATCGGATTGATCGAGCAGGCCGCAGCCGGTGGTGCCCGATTGGTCGCGTTCCCGGAGACGTTCCTCCCCGGCTATCCGTGGCAGATCTGGCTGGATGCGCCGGCCTGGAGCCTTCAGTTCACCCAGCGGTACTTCGACAACTCCCTGGAGTACGGCAGCGCCGAGGCGCAGCGTCTGGCCGACGCGGCGCGCGACAACGACATCACCGTGGTGATGGGTTTGAGTGAACGGCGAGATGCCAGTCTGTACATCGCCCAATGGATCATCGGAGCTGACGGGCAGACCGTCGCCACCCGTCGCAAGCTCAAGCCGACCCACGTCGAGAGGACGGTGTTCGGCGAAGGAGACGGGTCGGACCTGAGCGTTTACGAGACCGACCTCGGACGACTCGGTGCCCTGTGCTGTTGGGAACACCTCCAGCCGTTGTCCAAATATGCGATGTACGCGCAGAACGAGCAGGTGCATGTCGGCGCCTGGCCGAGTTTCTCGCTGTACGAAGGTGCCGCATACGCACTCGGTGCCGAGGTCAACACGTCCGCGAGCCGGATCTATGCCGTGGAGGGCGGGTGCTTTGTGGTCGCACCGTGTGCAACGGTCTCCGACGAGATGATCGACCTGTTGTGCACCGACGAGGCCAAGCGGGCGATGTTGACCGCCGGCGGCGGGCACGCACGGATCTTCGCACCGGATGGCCAGTCGATCGCCGAACCGCTTGCCGCCGATGCCGAGGGAGTCCTGTTCGCCGACATCGACCTCGGCATGATCTCGCTCGCGAAGGCCGCGGCCGACCCTGCCGGGCACTACTCGCGTCCCGATGTGACCAGGTTGTGGCTCGACAAGACTCCCGGTGACCGTGTGCTGACCGCCGGTGTCGCGGTGCCGGAGCGTCGGGGGAGCGGACTGGTCGACGTGATGCCGGAACTGCAGGCGGTCGAAAGTGCCTGATCCGCGACTCGACAGTGCGATACCCGCGCACCTGCGGCGGAGCCGGACGTGCCCGGTACACCAGCCCGCCGGATTCGCGCCGCCCTATCCGTCGTATTCGGCCAGGTTCGCGCCCGAGCTCGGTCAGATGGTGATGGCGGTGCTCGGTGTCCAGTACCGAGGTGCACGTCCGCCATCGGTCATCGCCGCCGTCGAGACCCTCGACTCGCTCGTGTCCGGGCCGGATGGCCCCGGACACATCGACCGCGCGACACGTACCGACCCCGAGGGCCATATCGAGGAGATCGTGATCGCGTACTGGTCCGAGCCCCGTGTTCACGATCGGTGGATGTGCGCCGGCGGCGACGATTGGGTCCGGCTGGAACGGTCGTCGGATGCCGGGTTCTTCCTGGAGGTCATACGACCCCCGAGCGATCGCTTCGAGACACTCTTCTCGTCGACGGCGCGGAGAGACGGCGTCGCCCACCTCGCCCTCGGGCTCAGTGACGAGATCGCCGATCACGGGTATTGGGGCGGGATGCGTGACCGCATCCCGGCTGCCCAGACAGACCAGCTGGAAAGCTCGAGCGTCGACCTCCGGGTGCACGAGGTCGACGGTGTCCGACACGTCGCGGGTCTCGACAATCTCTGCCTCATCCGATCCGGGCAGGACTGGACCGACACCGATGCCGGCGAGCGGGCGATGTACCTCGAGGACGTCGAACCGTCGCTACGTGCCGGCATGGACTTCCTCGCCGGCCGCGGCGGTCGTGAGGTCGGTTGCCTGACAAACCGGTACATGACCGTTCTGGACGAATCGGGTGGTCCGACGGAGAAGACGTTCGGGTTGAGCATGTGGCGCGGGCTCGACGACCTGGAGCGCTGGGCCCGGTCACATCCGACCCATCAACGGATCTTCGCCGCCGCACTGTCCCATCTCGGTCGGCTGGGGCCGGATGCGCGGCTGCGTCTCAATCACGAGGTGGCAGTGGTGGCCGCCGCGGATCAACGTTTCGAATACCGGAACTGCCACCCCCGATCCGGGTTGCTGGCCGGCGTGGGCGGCGGGATACTGGCACGATCCGTCGAGTGATCGAGGCACGTGATGATTGCGAACAGCACACCCGCGTCCCGACCGAGCGCGGTGCGCACCGACGATGTCGACGTCGCCGATCGCCTCGACTTCTGGACCGACGCGATCAGTCAGACGTACGTGTCGCTGGACTGCACGGCGCCCGACGGCGGTCGGTCGCTGCAGGGCCAGATCGACTCGCACTCGCTGGCCCAACTCGGCGTCTCGCACGTGCGCGGGACACCCCAGCACGTCATCCGGACACCACGGGGGATTTCGCGGGCGGCCGACGATTTCTTCCTCGTCAGCGTGCAGCTCAGGGGTTGCGGGCTGATCGTCCAAGATGACCGTGCCGCGACACTGAACCCCGGTGACTTCGCGCTCTACGACACCACCCGGCCCTATCAGCTGCTGTTCGATGACCAGTTCGCCCAGTTCGTGCTGATGCTGCCGGGAGCGTCGTTGCGCACCGTCGTCGACGACGCCGCCGATCTGACCGCACGGACCGTGAGCGGCCGACGCGGTGCGGGGCGCCTGCTGGTCGACATGATCGACACGATCATGACCGACGAGGAACTGGGCCCGACCTCGGCGGAGGCCGTTGCGCGGAGCGTCGAGTACCTGTTGATCGCCGGGCTCACCGACCTCGCCGGGCGAGACGACGACGGTGGGTTCGGGAGCACCGAGCGGCTCGAGCGGATCAAGAAGGCGATCATGTTCCGGCTGCATGACCCGGATCTGTCGGTGGCGTCTCTGGCAGAGCAGCTCCACATGTCGGTGTCGTCGATCCATCGCGCGTTCGCCGGTGAGGCCCACACCCCCGCCGAATGGATGTGGGCGCAGCGCCTCGACGGCGTCCGCAGGGATCTCGAGGATTCTCGATACGCCCACCAGACGATCGGCTATCTGGCGTCGCGGTGGGGATTCGTGGACTCGGCCCACTTCAGCCGCGCGTTCAAGAATCGTTTCGGTTCCACGCCCAGTCATTGTCGCAACGGCCGCCGATGACAGCCTTCCCCGCTCGCTAAGCTCGACGCATGGAACCCGTCTACGACACTGTGATCACCACCGCACGCCTGTTGTGGCTGGCCGAAGGACTGAAATTCAAGGTGTCGGGTGTGAAGAACGTGCCCAAGGACGGTGCGGGTGTGATCGCCATCAATCACACCGGCTACCTGGACTTCACCTATGCGGGCATCCCCGCGTTCCTGCAGGGGCGGCGCAAGGTGCGCTTCATGGCCAAGAAGGAGGTCTTCGACAACAAGATCACCGGACCGATCATGCGGTCGCTCAAGCACATCCCGGTGGACCGGGGTGCCGGCGCGGAGAGCTACCGGGCCGCGGTCGACTACCTCAAGCGGGGCGAACTCGTAGGCGTGTACCCGGAGGCGACGATCAGTCGTAGTTTCGAGCTGAAGGCGTTCAAGTCCGGTGCGGCGCGGATGGCACTCGAATCCGGTGCTCCGATCATCCCGACGGTGATCTGGGGAGCACAGCGGGTGTGGACCAAGGGGCATCCCAAGAATCTCGGCCGCAGCAACGTCACGATCATGATCGGAGTCGCCGAACCGATCCAGCCGGTGGGCGATCCCGACGCGATCACCGCACAGCTGCACGAGACGATGAACGCGAAACTCCTCGAGTTGCAGGACGCCTACGGGGAGCATCCGAAGGGCGAATACTGGGTGCCCGCGCGGCTGGGCGGCTCGGCCCCCACGCTGGAGGAAGCCAACCGGATGGATGCCGAGGAGCAGGCGGAGCGCGCGGCCAAGCGGGCGCAGCGGGAAGCCCAGGAGGGGAATTCCTGAGCCGGCGGGCAGATATTCTTGCCGCTATGGAACCGGTTTACCGGACCCTGGAGGTCATCGCGCACGGCTTGGCACGGGCACAGGCCGTGGACCTGCGGTTCTCGGGACTCGAGAACATTCCGCGGACGGGTGGTGCGGTGCTGGCGGTCAACCACACCGGCTACGTCGACTTCCTGCCGGTGGCGCTCGGACTGTATCGGGCGGGTCGTCGCACGCGGTTCATGATCAAATCCGAGGTGATGGACGTCGCGATCATGCGGTTCCTGGTCAACCACACCAAGACGGTCCCGGTGGACCGGTCGGCGGGCGCCGATGCCTATCGCAGTGCGGTGCGCGAGCTCGTGGACGGGGAGATCGTCGCGGTCTATCCGGAGTCCACGATCAGTCGCAGCTTCGAGCTCAAGGAGTTCAAGACGGGCGCGGTGCGAATGGCCGCGGAGGCGGCGGTACCGATCGTGCCGGCCATCGTGTGGGGCGCGCAGCGGCAGTGGACGAAGACCACCACCGGCAAGCGTCAGATGGGACGCGCCCACATCCCGATCTCGGTCCGCTACGGTGAGCATCTCACCGTGAGTCCGGACGAGGATCCGCACGAAGCCACCGACCGTCTGCGCGATGCGATGACGACCTTGCTGATGGAGGTCCAGGACGCGTACGGGCCGCACCCGGCCGGGGCGTTCTGGGTACCGTCGCGGCTCGGTGGAACCGCACCGACGCCAGAGGAGGCGCATGTGATCGAGGATGCCGAAGCAGCAGCGAAGGCAGCCGCTCGTGCGCAGAAGGCGCAGGGTCGCCGGTGAGCGAATCATTGGCGACAGCAGAAGGTTTCGGCCCTCCGACGCTGATCGCATCGGACGTGGACGGAACGCTCATCGACGACGAGAATCGGGTGTCGCGCCGCACCATCGACGTGCTGGGTGCGGCCGTCGACGCGGGAGCCGAGTTCGTGCTCGCCACCGGACGTCCGCCGCGCTGGATCGCCGAGATCACCGACCAGTTCACCGGCACGGCAGCGCGTGTCCGGTATGCGGTCTGCGCCAACGGCGCCATCCTCTACGACGTCGAACATGATCGGGTGATCTCCGCGGCGACCCTGGAACCGGCCACGCTGGAGAAGCTCGTGGAACGCGCCTACCAGCGGATACCCGGGTGTGGCATTGCCGCCGAGCGGGCCGGTCGGTCGGCCTACGACGCCGCGACCCCGCCGTTCGTCGCGACCTCCGGGTACCGCCACGCCTGGCTCAACCCCGACCACATCGAGGTCGGTGACGACGAGGTGTACACCGACCCGGCGGTGAAACTGCTTGTCCGGCAACCGGATATGCGCAGCGACGAGATGGCTGCACTGCTGAAGGACGCCGTCGGCGACCTTGCCCAGATCACCTTCTCCACCGACAACGGGTTGATCGAGTTGTCGGTGCCAGAGACCCACAAGGCATCGGGGCTGCGGGAGATCATCGGTGTGGCGGGTCTGTCCGCTTCTGCGACCGTGGCATTCGGCGACATGCCCAACGACGTGGAGATGCTCACCTGGGCCGACCACGGGGTGGCCATGAGTCACGGTCACCCGGCTGCGCTCGCCGCCGCCGACGAGATCACCGTCGGGAACAACGACGACGGAGTCGCGCAGGTGCTCGAGCGGTGGTTCGGGTAGCGGCTGTACCGGCAGTCACTCCCCAGGCTGGTCGATCTCGATACGCAGCAGTAAGGGCACCCACGTGACTGGTCGGGGTGCCCCTTTCCGCCGGGGGGGTCGCCGATTCGGGCACGTCCTTTTTCCGGTGGGGGTGCCGTTTCGCTGATTCGGGCACGCCCTTTTCCGGTGGGGGTGCCGTTTCGCTGATTCGGGCGCGCCCCTTTTCGCTGGGGGGTGCCGTTTCGCTGGTCGAGGGCACCGTTTCGCTGGTCGAGTAGCCTCCGAGCCGCTAGGCGAGGATGCGTATCGAGACCCCGATACCCGCCCTGACCTGCGTCGATCATTCTTGTCGGACCGATGTCGTAGATTGGCAACCAGCGAAATCGAAGCAGTGATGTGATGCCGGATCGGCCCTGTAGGGGGTCGGTCACTTTTCAGAGATATGTGGGACGTGTGGTTTCGCCGTGTCCATCTCTCTGAAAGGTGTTGTGTGGTGTCGGGTTCGGGTTCGGGTTGGGCGTTGTCGTCGTGGTGGGGTGAGGCCTCCCCATGGCCCGACCTGGCGCCGATCTTCACCGGCGGTCTGCACGCCGAACAGATCGGCGCCGCCGACACCAACGAGCTGCTCGGGTCGATGGCCGCCACCCAGCGGGGTGTGGCGTATCTGGCCTGGCACAACTATCAGCTGGCCGCCGAACTACACCAGCGTGTGGTCGGTGAACAGCCGCGCCCCGACGATCTGTTGGTGGTCGACGGGTTCGCCGACTGCGCCGCCCGGATCGCGTTGGCGTTGAGTCTGTCCCAGACGACAGCCGAACAGCTGGTGCGTGAGGCACTGGCCCTGCGTGATCGGCTCCCCCAGGTGGCCGAACGGCTGCGCCACGGCCAGATCTCGCCGGTGCGGGTGGCCTCGATCATCGCCCGCACCGACCTCCTCGCCGGGCATGACGCCATGCCCGACGTGGATGCCGAGATCGCCGCCGAACTCGACCTGCATCGCGGGGCGTGGTCGGCCGAACGGCTGCGCGACATGGTCGATCGGATCGTGTTTCGCCACGACCCCGACGCGGTCCGTGAACACCGCCGCCGCGCCCTGGCCCAGCGGCGTATGTGGACCACCCCTCAACCCGACGGCATGGGCCAGATCACCGCCTCGATGGCGGCGGAGAATGTGCGGATCGCCGCCGCCGCCGTCACCGCGTTGGCTGCGGCGGCCTGTGCGCACGATCCGCGCACCACACAGCAACGCGCCTCGGATGCGATGTTCGCGTTGCTGTCCGGAACCCGGTTCGAATGCCGGTGTGGGCGCGAGGACTGCACCGCCCAGATACCGGAACCGGCCACGGTGCCGCCGGTGGACGCGAAGATTGTCATCCATGTCGTGTGCGACGAATCCACCCTGACCGGTGAGGCCGCGCATGCGGGGTGGATGGCCGGGCACGGGGTGATCTCCGATGAGCACGTCCGCGAGTTGGCGGCGCGTCCGGATGCGGTGGTCAAACCTCTGGTGCCCACGGGCACGCCGCGGAATCCGGACGGCACCTACACCCTGCCGGCGCATCTGCCGTCGAACCCGTACCGGCCCTCAACCGCCCTGGACACCTACATCCGGATTCGGGATGGCTACAGCGTGGTGCCCGGCAACGACACCGCGGCGTTCGCTCCGGGGGCTGATGTGGAGCATGTCGCCGAATACGACCACACCCACCCCGCCGCGGGTGGGCAAACCATGCCGGAGAATCTGAACATCAAAGACCGGTTCTTCCACCTCATCAAAACGTTCGGCACCTGGGTCGATGACCAGTACCGCGACCGGTGTGGCCGGTTACGCACCGAGTTCACCACCCCCGAAGGCCTGATCATCGATGGTGACCCCAACACCATGGAACCGTTGTTCCCCGGCCTACTCCGCATCGGATTCGCCACACCCAACCCACCCGGCGCACCGGCGGCCCCGGCGGACGCCCCGACCCCACCACCAACCCCACCCACCCGACCGATCACCCGACTGGCAGCCAAACACAACCGCAGACGACAAGAACGGATGCGCAACCGCCGACGACGCGAGCGCGACGAGACCGACTGATTGCTCAGGCGGCGGGCGGTGCGACCGGTTGCGCCGGTTCCGGCGCGGCCGGCTGCGTGGCGGGCGGCGCGGGCTCCGGGGCCGGCGCACCGCCGGCCATCGCGCGGATCGCGGTCAGTGCGGCGTGCCCGAATTCGCCGGGGCAGCTGGTGTTGTTGTAGTCGCGGTGCCCGCTGATGGCGGGGAGGTTGGTGACGGCACCGGCCGGAAACTTGCTGTCGGTGAACGGTTCCGCGGTGAGCTGCGCACTGCCGAGACCGTTCACCCCGGCCTTGCCGAGCCGCCATCGCAGGAAACTGCCGACCGCGTTGGTCATCGCAGGTGTGGGGGCGACCTGATCGAGGTTGCCGATCATCGACACCCCGACGGTCGACTTGTTGAAGCCGCCGGTGTGCGTGCCCTCGACGTTGCGGTCGAGGCCGCCGAAGGCACCCTCGAAGACTTGACCGTACTTGTCGACCAGGACGTTGTAGCCGATGTCGCACCAGTTCAGGGTGCGTGCGTGGTACGCGTAGATGCCACGTACGATCTCCGCGGACTGCTCCGGGGTGTAGTCGTTGCTCCCCGCGGTGTGATGAACGATCGCACCCCGCACCGCCGGCGAGAACGTCGGCTGCGAACAGCGAATCGATTCGTCGGCGCCCCATTGCGCCCGCGCCACCACTGCGGGCCCGCCCAGTAGGGGTGTCAACAGCGATGATCCGAGCGACAACAACCCCTCCGGACTGATGAGGTTCGCCGACAACGTCGACATCGCGGTGGTGAGAAGCTTGCGGATCACCTCGCTCGCAGTTCCCATCCCCAGCTCGACGAGGTCACCACCGGAAGAATCGGCGGCCGGGATCGCAGCGGGGATCGTCAGGCCCTCGTCGGTCACCGCAACCTGAACTTCCTTGGCATCGCCGACCCACACCGGTTCGGTGCCCATCGGGTGTTCCGGCGATGCCGGACCGGCCGCCTCGACCGGCTCCAGGTCGATCCAGTCACCCCAGGTGTCATCATTCTTCTTGGCGCGCAGCATCATCGACGCATCGACCGGTCGCTCCCAGGTGAATGCGACCATCTTGAGAGGGGTGTCGCGGACGATGTGCTTGACCGCTGCGCCGACCCCTCGGCCGTCCGGTTCGATCTCGGGAAGTCGCACACCCGCGGCCGACAGGCCGGACTCGGCGAGGTCGAGCACCACCGACGGGACGTCGGCGAGCCCCACCTGGTCGATCGAGGTGGGCGGCACCGCGCGATGCCGATCTGTCGGGCGTGGATCGGAACCGGACAGGACCACGGCGAACGGACTCGCGACGATCGCGGCTGCGACCGTCGCCAGCACGACGGAGTGCTTCGGGCGGGCGTTGGGGCGGAAACGGCGCATGGTGTGCCATCGTGGTTGCCTCGACCTCGCTAAGCCCGCAGCGCGCGCCGAAAGGATGTGACTCGTGATGCGGTTGTTATCTGAGGGGCTGGTGTGACCGAGGGCTTGGTCAGCAGGTGGTCCGGTTCGGTGCCACCAGCGCCGCCTCTCAGTTGGCCCCCTGATCCGCCTTCGTCAGGATCACGTACTGCGCCGAGATCTGCTGGTAGGCATCCTCTTTGCTCGTCGAGGCGAGAGCTCCGACGTAGCGGCCCTCCGGGACGATGCAGTAGAACACCTTCCCGCTCTGGCACTTCGCCACGGGCAGTCCCGGCGGACTCGGGATGTCGGTCCAGCCCTGGTTGCGGTTGGACGACAAGAAGGTGTCGACGATCTTGTCCGCACCATCCGGCGTCGTCGCCCGGTAGACGGTCGAGCGCTCGACGGCGTTGGCGGTGGAGCCGACCTCGGTGAGGACGTTGAAGTCGGTCACCGGATCGGTACTGGTGTGCGCCATCCCGCGCGGGCCGTAGACCGCACGGACACTCGCACCCGGCACGTTGCTCTCGGCCTTCTTCAGCTCGGCGTCGGAGTACGGCAGGGCATAGATGAGCACATGATTCTGGTCGACGAGCGGAGCGGACGAGCCGGTGATCCCGCGTGCGGCCGCCTCGGCCTTGGTGGGCGTCGCCGGGAACTGGTCGATGAGCGCGGACTGGAGTCCGAGCGCCTTACGGATCGTCGGCTCGATCTTGTCCTGTTGCGCTGCGGTCGTCTGATACCACTGGTAGAGCACATAGGTCTTGTGCGGGGTGAACGCCATCATCACCTTGCCGTCGGGCGAGTCCCGCGAGATGACGAGGGTGTCCGGAAGCCCGGCCAGCCGGCCGACTTTCGCGCCGCTCTGCGCAGCAGCAGAGTCGGCCATCTGCTGTGCCGCTGCACTGGCGTCCGCCGCCGTCAAGTACCGGACAACCATGTTGTTGATGCTGCGTTTGGTACCGGCGCGCAGACTGTCGTCGGGTGTGGCCGCGGTGGTCACATATCCGCCGATCATCTTCTCGTTGGCAGGCACCTCGGCCGTCTCCTGCGCGAGGACGAGACCCAGATTCCGGCGCCCGGTGATGACCATCGTCGGCAGGATCGATTTGGTGAGGTCCTCGTCGATCTCGAACGGGACCACGATGAACTGGGCCATTCGTTGGCCCTCCACCTGCAGGATGTTGTCTGTGCTCGCCTTGCCGAACGGTGGTCGCGGATCGGTCGGATAGGTGCCGGTGTCCAGCGCGGCCACGTCGATGGAGGGTTCGGCAGCGCTGGTGGCCGCCTTGTTGTGCACCTCGCTCGTCGGCGTGCCGTCGGTGGTGCACGCGGCGATCGCCAAGGCGGCCGCCGCCATCGCCAACCATCGCAGAGTCGTCTGCACACTTGTCATGTGGTCGTTCCCCTCTGGAGCGTCGGCCGGCGAATCGTGGAGCGCCGACCGGTGCGCCGTCCTCTGTAACGTGCTGTCCCCTGTGTGATGCGATGGCCGATGAAAAGGTTCCCGACGCGGCGCGCGGGAACGGACGGGCATTCGGGATGCAGATTAGGGCATGCCCTCGTGCACCGAGCGAATGACCTGGGAGTTTTCGTCTGGGTAGACTACGGGGCCGGTGGATGCCGACAGGGGGAAGTCTTCGATGGGTGAGTCCGCGTCGACCCGGGCGGCCGCCGCGTCCGGTGTGGTGGACGGCGCGGTGAAGGTGCTGCGCGCCTATCAGATGGACACTCTCGCCGACGTCGCGGTGGCCAAGCTGAACCGAGATGTGCAGGAGCGCACGGTGGTCGTCGTGGGAGAAGTCCAGCGCGGCAAGAGCTCCCTGGTCAACGCGTTGGTCGGTCGCCGGGACCTGTGTCCGGTGGGCGTCGACGTCACGTCGTCGGTGACGCTGGGTGTCACGCCGGACCCCGACCTGCCGACCGAGCTGGCCGCCGAACTGTTCCTGCCCACCGGCACCCGGACGATCGACGCGGCCGACCTGGCCCAGTGGGTGACCATCGACGGTGCGCGGGTCCGCGATCCCCACGTGGAGGAGCTGCCGACGGCGGCGGCGCTCGCGGTTCGCGACGCCCGCATGTCGGACGTGACGCTGATCGACACCCCCGGAGTGGGCGGCCTCGACGGAGGTTTGACGCGGCTGGCAGCGCAGACCGCCCAGCAGGCCTGCGTCCTCGTGCTGGTCTGCGATGCGTCGAGCCCGTTGACGGCCCCCGAGATGGCATTCGTGCGCGAGGCGACCACCACCGTGGACTCGGTCGTCGTGGTCGTCACGAAGACGGACAAGAACCTGCGGCGCTGGCGGGAGATCGTCGACGAGAACTCACGCATCCTCGCCGACCAACTGCAGCGGCCGGTGACCGTGCTCGGGGTCTCCAGCCTGCTCGCGGTGATGGCCGCCGAGTCGACCGATCCGGTCGTCCGGGATCGGCTGGAATCAGACAGTGGGATCGCCGCGCTGCGTTCCGAGATCGTCCGGCGCCTCGACGCCGGCGCCGCACTGCCGCAGCTGGATGCGGTGCGCACCTGCCTGGAAGGTCTGCGGTCGGTGCGCACACGGGTCGCCCGCGAACTCGACGCCGTGCGCACCGGCGCGAACGCCCTGCCCGACCTCACCGCCGACGTCGCACGCCTGTCCGATCTGCAGGAGCAGTCGCGGCAGTGGGAGCAGTACCTGGCCCGCGACCTGACCCTGCTGCGGCAGTCGGCGATCGACGACCTGGAGCGTCGTCTCGACGGGGTGCGCGACAAGTGGACGACCTACATCAACACCCACGGCATGCAGGTGCTGCGCCGCAGCGAGCAGAAGTTCACCGCCGACATGCAGGCAGATCTGCAGGTGGCGATGGTCGAAACGTTCTCGGCCTTCCTGCAACGGCTGCACGACGAGATCATCGCGCCACGCTTCGCCGACGACCCGAGCGTCTGGGAGGAGCTGAGCGCGCGGATCGTCACGTCCATGCAGGGCAAGAAGATCGAAGCCCATCAGGTGGGCAACAAACGTCACGGGCTGCTCGACCCGACGCTGCTCACCATGGGAGTGGTCGGCGGGTCGACCCTCGGCGGACTGCTCGGGCTGTCGGCGCTGATGGGCGTCGGAGTGGTGGTGGGCACCGTGTGGGTCGGGGTCAACCTGAGCTTCCGGGCCATCCGTGCCGGCAAGTCGAACCTGCTGAGCTGGCTGCGCGAGACCATCGCAACCACCAAGGCGGCCACCGGCCGGCTGCTGGACGGCGCCGTCGCGCAGTCGCGCCCCGAGATCGTCATCCGCTATCGCGACTATCTCCGGACCAGTATCGAGCACCTGCAGACGACGATTGCCGAGGTGCAGAAGGCGGCCTCGGCCGACGCGGCCGCACGCGAACGCTCGATCCAGCGGTTGACCACCAACCTGGAGATCATCGACAAGCGGATCGCCGCCGCCGACCAGCTGCTGACGGACGGGCGGTGACTGTCGTGCATCCGAATCACGACCCTGTCCACAGCACCCTCGATCGCGGCCTGCATCAGCTGGCCGCACTCGGCGGTGATCTCGTCGGCCACGCCAACGCGATCGGGACGATCCTGTGGTCGCCGCCGCGGGTGGTGATCGTCGGACGGTTGAAAGCGGGTAAATCAACCCTGGTCAACGCGTTGATCGGGGCACCGGTCGCCGAGACGGCCGCGCTTGAGGCCACCAACGCGGTGACCGTCTATCAAGACGGTTCGCCATCGCGCGCGGAGGTCGTCGGGATCGACGGGCGGCGTCATCCGGTGGCGGTTCCACATGACCGGCCGGCCCCGCTGCCCCTGGAGACGCCCGACATCGCGTTCGTGGACCGCTGGCTCCCGTCGGCGGCGTTGCGCCGTCTCACCCTCATCGACACACCCGGATTGTCGACTCTGACCGTCGCCAACGACGCCGCGACGCGACGGGTCATGATCGATGGATTCGAGCAGACCAGAGTCGCATCGATCGACGCCGACGCAGCGGTCTTCCTGTTCGACGCGGCGCCGCGCGCCGACGAGATCGACTTCCTCTCCCGGCTGCCCTTCACACCGCTGAACATGCTCGGAGTGCTCTCGCGCGCCGACTCGTTCGGCGAAGGGGCGTTCGGACGACGTGACCCGCTGACCCACGCCACCGAGCACGCGGCACGGATGGCGGACCGGCTGGCCGCCACCGTGGGCACCGTGGTCCCGCTCTCCGGGTTGATGGCCCAGACCAGTCACACCGGGATGCTGACCGAGCAACTGACGGATGCGCTGGCACGGCTGCGCGGGCTGGGGCCGCTCGACGTCGTCCGGGCCTTCGACGGCGACGGGCCCGACGAATGGACCGGCCAGGTGCCCCCGGCGCTGAGGGTGCAGCTACTCGCGCTGTTGGGTGAGTACGGCGTGCTCAACGGGCGCCAGATCGCGACCGGCGGTGCCGCCGCCCTGAACGCCTGGCTCGTCGAGCGCTCCGGGATCGGCAGGTTCCGCCACGCCCTCGACGCCTCGACCACGCGCTTCGCCGTGCTGCACCGGGCACATCGCATCCTGGCGCGGCTCGATCAACTGGCGTATACGCATCCGGCGCGCGATGAGATCCGGTCCCTGGCCGCGCAGCTGCGATCGTCGCCTTCGTTGCACCCCGTCGCCGTGCTCGAGGATTATCAGCGGATGCTGCGCACCGACCCGCTGGCGGCGATCACCGACGACCTGCGCACCATCCTCACCGCAACATCCCCGCCCGGGCGGGTCGGTCTCCCCGACGACGCGTCACCGCAGCTGGTGGCGACCGAGGCTCGCCGGCGCCTGGCGCTCGTCCAGCAGCGATCGCTGGCGACCAGCTCGGCCGCCGAGGATGCCGCCGTCGTCACGCTCGTTCGCACCTACACCCCGCTGACGGCCAGACAGTCTGACAGCCCGAACTCGTGACAGCCCCGAAATCGTGACCACCCAGCCACCGACACACAGGAACCACCAACCCATGTCCTTCGCCGCCTGGACCCTGGCCATCGACTTCGGCACCTCCAACTCCGCCGCCGCGCACTCGGGCGCGACGAGCGGCGCCATCGAGACGCTCGCGTTGTCGCACGCCGGGAATCTGATGTCGTCGTCGGTGTTCGTCGCAGCTCCCGACCGGATCATCGTCGGTGATGCCGCGGTGGATGCGGCGCAACAGAATCCGGCCGCCTTCGTCGCGTCACCGAAACGCCTGATCGGCGCGGACCCCACCTGCACGGTGAACGGCCACATCATGCCGACCCACGTCCTGGTGTCGGCGGTCATGGGGGCGATCGTCCAGCGCGGCAAGGCGGCCCACGCGGGCGCGCCTCCGGCACAATTGGTCCTGACGCATCCGGAGGCGTGGGCCCATCAGCAGATCCGGGTGTTGATCGACGCGGCAGCCGCGGTCGGCATCCATCCGTCGACCATCACCACCATCTCCGAACCGCGCGCTGCCGCCGCCCACTACTCGCGGTCACACGCGATGCAGCCGGGCGCCAAGATCGCCGTGTTCGATTTCGGTGGCGGCACTCTCGACATCGCCGCGCTCACCGTCACCGCCGACGGCGCCTTCGAGGTGATCGCGGCGCGCGGCGACAACGGTCTGGGCGGCAAGAATCTCGATGCGCTCGTGCAGCGGTGGGTCGAGGAGCGGCTCGGCGAACGCGATCCGGATCTCGTGGCATGGCTGCGCCGTGAGGCACCGGTCGATGTACTGCAGGCCCTGCATGACTCGGTCCGCCGTGGCAAGGAGTTGTTGTCGGAGGCACCGTCGGCGACCATCACCGTGCCCACGCCTGCGGGACGCACGACACTCCAGATCACCCGCGACGAATTCGACGAACTCATCGGCCGAGCCGTCGATCAGGCGATGCAGCTGACGCGGGCGACGCTTCTCGACGCGGGGATCACCCACGCCGGGCAACTGACCGCGCTGTATCTGACCGGCGGTTCCTCCCGGATTCCGCTGATCCAGCAGCGGCTGGGCGATCTCGGGCTGGTGGCGACGCTCGACGACCCGAAAACCGTTGTCGCCCAGGGTGCGTTGCTGACCGCACGCGCCGAGGCGGCGCCGCGCGGGAATCCGGCGTCGGGGTGGCCGGCACCGCCGCACCCGCCGACGCGCGGCCCTGGTCAGCCGGCGCCGGTGCGGGCTCCCGAGTTCACAACGCCGCCCGGCGGGTCACCGCAGCGGCGTCGGCGGTGGGGGCGGATCGCCGCAGTCGCCGTCGCCGTCGTCGCCGTGGTGGGGATCGCTGTCGGCACGATCGCCCTGGTGAACTCGGGGGGCGACGACCCGCCCGTTGGCGCGGCCGCACAGTCGAGCGCGTCGGACACCGCCACGGACGCCGCCGGCGGCCCCACCGGAGTCGTGACGGACGAGGACCAACTGATGGGCCTGCTGCCCGGCCCGCTGCGCGCGTCGGTGACCGATTGCCGCAAACAGGGATTCAGCTCCAACGACGCGCTGAAAGTGATGTGCCGGTTTGCCGAGACCAGTTCACTCGCCGAACTCGCCGGCCCCGAACCACTCTCGTACTTCATGGTGGTCTACGCCGACCCCGCCGAGGCGAAGGAACGCATCGTCAACATCCGCAACGGCGTCTATTCCGCCGGCAAGGGCACGCTCGTCGAGGATCCGCAACGCACCGCGGCCGCGGAGGTCCGTCCACAGTCGTCGGTGAGTGGTGACTACATCGTCGACTACGCCAGTGAGGCGACCGCATTGATCGTCAATGTTTTCGGCGTCGGGTCCGAGGCCGAGGGCCGGACGTTCCTGAGCCGCTCCGGGCTGATCGCTTGACACCGGGCCTGATTGCACGCCGCGGAACATTTCCGGGGCCTGCCGCCGTCTGATCCGGTGAGATCAGACCGCGCACATCTTTCAGGGGGCCCGCCGTGCTCACGATCGGCAACACCGGTGGATTGTCGGTGCGTGGTATCGGCCTGACCGTCGACGGCGGCAAGACCCTGCTGCATGACATCGGTTTCACCGCCACACCGGGGACGCTGACCGCGGTCATCGGTCCTTCCGGCGCCGGGAAATCCACGCTCGCCAGAATCATCTCCGGATCTGCCGCACCCACCACCGGGCACGTCACCTTCGCCGACCGGGACGTGCACGGCGACCACGACGCCATGCGGACCCGGATCGGTGCGGTGCCACAGCAGGATGTGGTGCACCGCAAACTCACACTCCGCCAGGCCTTGGCATTCGCCGCCGAACTCCGCCTACCGCGTGACATGTCCGCGGCGCGGCGGGCGGCCGTTGTGGCCGCCGTACTCGCCGAGCTCCACCTGAGCGACCACCTGGACACCCGTATCGACAAGCTCTCCGGCGGACAACGCAAACGGGCATCGGTGGCGCTCGAGTTGCTCACCGGCCCGTCGCTGCTGATCCTCGACGAGCCCACCTCGGGGCTCGACCCGGCGTTGGACCGGCAGGTGATGGCCACTCTGCGTCGGCTCGCCGATGCCGGGCGGGTCGTGCTGGTGGTCACCCATTCACTGACCCATCTGGCGATGTGCGATCAGGTACTGCTGCTGGCGCCGGGTGGCGTGGTCGCGTTCCACGGCCGCCCTGACGAGCTGGCCGTGGCGATGGGCACCGGGGACTGGGCGGAGATCTTCGCGTTCGTCGCCGCCCATCCGGCGCTCGCCCACCAACGCCATCTCATCCGGGCAGCACCGCGGACCTCGGGGGCATCGCGGAGTGTGGACCGTTCCGGGTTCGTACCGGTTCATGACGGACCCCGACGCAGTGCGATCGGACAGTGCGGCACCATCATCCGACGTCAGGCGCGATTGGTCGCGGCCGATCCGGGATACCTGACCTTTCTCACCGTCATGCCGATCGTGCTGGGGCTGCTCACTCTCGTGATTCCCGGATCGGCCGGCTTCGGTGTCAACAGCGCCGCCGAGACCGCGGGGGAGGCGCTGCAGATCCTGGTGATCCTCGTCGTCGGCGCCACATTCACCGGCACCACTCTCACCATCCGTGATCTGGTGGGCGAACGTGACATCTTCGAGCGTGAGCGAGCGGTCGGGTTGCGACCCGGCGCATACCTGGCCGCGAAGATCGTCGTGTTCTCCGGTATCGCGGCGGCGCAGACCGCGGCCATGGTGGCGATAACGTTTGTCGGCAAGGGAATTCCGGATTCACGTGTGGTCGGCGCGGCTCCCGTCGAGCTGTTCTGCGCCGTTGCCGCACTCGCCGTGGTGAGCGTCATGGTGGGACTGGCTCTTTCGGCCACGGCCCGCTCGACCGAACAGACGATGCCTCCGCTGGTCATCTTGGTGATCACGCAACTCGTGTTCTGCGGCGGTCTGTTTCGGCTGACCGCGCCGGTGCTCGCACAGTTCTCGTGGGTGCTGCCCTCCTACTGGGGCTACGCCGCCGCGGCCGGCGCCGTCGATCTGAGAAGCATCGCACCTCTCGCCCCACAGGTCGACGGTGCGCTGATCTGGTCACCCACACTCCTCAACGCGGTACTCGCTTACAGTGCGCTGCTGCTGATCTCGACGATCCTGGTCACCTACACGATGACGAGGCTGCAGGTCCGCCGCGGTCGGGGACGCTGATGTGGGCTGCGGTGCTAGCATTGCCGGCATGTCGAGTCTGCAGAAAGGCGCATGAGGCGCCCTCGTCGTCTAGTGGTGCGCGTCGTTGAGGTGTCTGTCGGGACTGGAGCGCTGCCACCTTCTCAGGTTGGAGCGGTCACCGAATTTCCGGTGAGTTTCGCTGAGCGTAGCTCGCCGTTTGCCACCCGTGCCGTGCGGGATGTCGAAGTCATGACTGTGCGCGGGGTGCTCGAGCTCGACGACCGAGGGCCTTTGAGTAACCGAATCGTCAACGAACCTTGGGAAGTCGTCGATGAGGCGCCTGCCCACTACCGCGATGTCCAGTGCGCACCACACTTTCACGGAGACAGTCCCACCGCCATCGACGACGGTGAGGGGTGCCGGGACACCGCAACTCTGATCGATCTCGATCTCGATGACGTTGCGCCACAGCCCTTGCGCCCGCGTGTGGTCCCCGGTCACGCTTCCGGCGCCGACGACGGCGCGGTGTGGGTGGGGCCGGTTCTCGACCAACTCGGCCGGCATGCGTGGCCGTTCTTCGCCTGCACCCCGCTGCGCGTGTTCTACGGCCGCGGGTTCGCGGCGGTCGTCCACGACGACCTCACGCTGGGCCCACCCAACAGACTGCCCAAGGAGGTCATCGCCGCAGGCGGTATCGATGACCGAACATGGATTGTCACCTATCGGTCGCGACGGGACACCGATGACCTCTCCACACAGTGGTGGCCTCTACCCGTTCCCGATGATTCGACCACGGTACCGCCGGGCGATCCGCGACTGGCGATTCTCGATCCCGCCACGCTGTCGGCTGAGGTGAGCTGGCCCGTCGAACAGCGCCGCTCCGTCGCCGGCCACGGCGCGGATGTCTGGATCTGCGATCGCAAGAGACTCTCTCGCGCCGACCGTCGTTCGTCGGATCGACCGAGGCGCGTCGACGTCTCCGCACTGATCGCAAGTTCCCTCCCACCCGCGACCGACCCGAGGCCTCGCCGGTGAACGACACCACTGCCGGGAACTACGCACCCAGACCGATGTCGATCCTGGTCGACCACATCGCGATCGAGGACGGGGCGATCGACCCACCCGCAGTCGGAGCCGTGGCATCGTTCCCGCTGCTCTTCATCGAGACGTCGGCGTCCGAACCCGACGCGGTGACGGTCCGCGGTGACCTCGAACCCGCGGATGGGCCGCTCGTCCAGCTCGACGGTGGGACCAACTGGTTCGGGTTACTGCACGGCGACGGATGGACAGCCACCTGGCACGGACGTCGCCGGCTGACCGGGTCGATCGAGACGACCGGCCGGTTCATGGGGGTGATGGACATTCACGCGTCTGGACGAGTGCGGGGACGGGTGAGAACCGTGCGCGTGGTCTCCGTGTACTGGAGACGAGTCGACACCCGAGCACGCTGGGAGCCGGTGACCGGACGCCGCGAGTACCGACAGGTGGACCGTTCACCGCGATGGTTTGCCGACGAGCGCATGTTGACGGACAACCCACCCGCTGTGTCCCGCAGCGAGATCGGTGTCCTGATCACACTTGACCTTGGCGGCTGACCTTGGCGGCGTACCGCCGGGCAGTGCCGGGATATGACTGACAGCAATGCGAATGAGTGTCGATCCCTGCCCGCGGCAAGAGCACCCGACAAAGCGTCCTCCGCCACCGGGCCATCGACATGTTTCCTCGGCCCGTTTCTGTTGGGTGCATCTCTGGGAACTGGTGAATAGGGAACTCCGGCGAATCTTCGGTGGCTCCCGAGGTCAGCGAGAGTTCGAGCGGCCGGCCTCAGAGCACGTTGCTGTGATCGGTTGAGTCGTCCCCGCCGTAGTTGTCGTGCGGGCTGGTGTCGGACCCGTAGCTGTCGTGGGACCCGTAGCTGTCGTGGGAATACGAATCCAAGTGCCCGTCACCATCGGTGTCGGCGGCATAGGCGTCCAGGTGCCCGTCGCCGTCGGTGTCGGCCGCGACGGTGTCGGCCATGCCATCCCGGTTAGTGTCGGCGACAACGGTGTCGGGCCGACCGTCGCCGTCGGAATCCAGGGTGGATGCGACGATGCGGCCGTCCTCGAGCGAGTCGACCCGGGTGATGTCGCCGGTGGCGTCGAGGTGCGTGATCGTGTCGGCCTGACCGTCCTCGTCGGAGTCTTTGGCCACCAGAACGGTCCCGTCCGCGCCGCGCGCCGCCGCCGTGTCGATGGTGCCGTCGCCGTCGGTGTCGGCGGCGACGAGTTCCACATTTCCTGCTTCGTCGTACTGCACGATGACGTCGTGCCCCTGGCTGTCGGTGGTGTGCACGACCCTGTCCTGGTCGGGGGCGGTCGGGGAAGTGGCGTGGTGAGACTGGAACGGGGAACCGGACATGAGGTCGTCCTCTCGGTCGGTGTGAACGTGACACGGATCTGATGCACGCAGGTCGCGAGAATGTTCCCGGCGTTTTTCCCGACGACGAATCGGGAACATCGTGGCGGCCCCGTAGCATCAGATCTGAGAGCGGTCACCATCTGGTGACGGCGAGGAACTCACACCCGGGGGGAGGTCACATGCAGGAGGAGCCGTCGATTCTGGCTTCGCTCGGCATCGACCCCACGACTCTCACACCGCCGCCGGCCGCCGCGTGGGACACCGCGATGCAGGCCGCGTTCGACCCCTCAGCGTCGGCTGATCCCGACACCGTGCCGGACATGGACGACGTGCCGCCGGACGTCGGGGACGGTGGCGATGATGACGTCCTCGACGGCTTGGTCCCCGATGAGCCCGGCCACCAGCACGCCCCGGCGAGCCCCGACGAACCAGTCGCCGATGACGCGTCGGGTTCCGCGGACGTCGATCACGGTGACGACCCGGAACTCGACCTGACCGACCACCACCATGATGCGCCGGGCGGCGACTTTCATGACGGCGGGCACGACTCACACGACGGTCACGTCGATCTCTGAATCGGGTTGGGGGACGTGATGGACGAGGCCGTTCTGCTGATGCGGGCGCGTGAGGGCGACCAGCGCGCCTTCGCCGACCTGGTCGGCGCACACCGCAACCATGTGTGGGCGGTGTGCCTCAACATCTGCGGCAACCCGCATGACGCCGAGGACGCCCTGCAGAACACGCTCGTCGCGGCCTGGCAGAACCTGCACAAGTTCCGCGGCGAGGCGCGTTTCTCCACGTGGCTGCACCGCATCGCCGCCAACAACGCGCTCTCGGTGGTGCGAAGCCGTAAGTCGAACACCACCATCACCGACTTCACCGACCCCGACCAGCAGGTCACGCTGGACGACCCGGACGGCCCGGCGTTCGACGAGCGGGTGGCCCTGCGCGACGCCGTGCGCGACGCATTGGCCCAGTTGCCCGACGACTTCCGCGAGGCGGTCGTGCTCCGCGAGTTCGGCGACCTCACCTACGCCGACATCGCCGTGCACCAGGGCGTCGGCGTGCAGACGGTGAAGTCGCGACTCAACCGCGCCCGCACCCAACTCGCGGAGATCATGGCCGACCACGTCGGGAGTAACTGACCCGCCGCCACCCACTGACAACTCGTGATGCGGTTGTTATCCCCTGGGGTTGTCGTTTTGACCAACTCTTAACTACTGTCACAACAGTCACATCAGCAACATCCTTAACGGGATGGTGTTGTTCCCGATGCTCACGCTCACGGAAGGTCTCGCGAGACGTTGGTCAGAGCACGCCCTCGGCACACCCGGGCCCGATCGCTGTCATTGGCTGCGATCGGGTTCATCCCGGTGCTGCTGGTCGGCGGTCTGGTGGCCGTGGTCGCGCCGACGTTCACCTCCGAGAGGGTCACCCTCTCGGCCGGGTCGGAATTGACGCTGATCGGACACGGCCTCGGGCACGGGCGCGGGATGGGGCAGTGGGGTGCGTACGGCTACGCCCGCAAGGGATGGTCGGCATCTCAGATTTTGCGCCACTATTACGGCGGCACCACCGCGGGGAAGGTGGACAGGCCCGAGATCACGGTCGCTCTGACCGGGAAGAACTCGGTGAATGTGCACGCGGACGCCGGGATGCGAGTCGGTGGCCAAACGGTGGCTCCCGGACAGGCGGTCAGCCTGTCCGGGGCCACGGCCACCATCACCAACGGATGCGGTGGCGGTGTCGTGCGGTCGGTCCCGGCGCAATGGGTCGAACCGATCACCATGGGCCCGAGCCGACCGCCGGGCGAGTTCCTCAGATTCTGCGGTTCCAACCAGGCCTACCGTGGCGCCCTCGGATTCGACGGCGGCCGCGTGGCCAACCGCCTGCACATCGATGACTACGTCAAGGGCGTGATCCCGAAGGAGAGCGTGCCGCAGTGGGCCGACTCCGGCGGTGCCGAGGCGCTCAAGGCGCAGGCGGTGGCGGCGCGGACCTATGCGCTGGCGGCGATCGCCGGCGGCAAGAAGATCGACGACACCCAGAACTCGCAGGTGTATGGCGGTGTGGCCGGCGAGGATCCGCGTACCAATCGCGCCGCCGATGCGACCGCCGGTCAGATCCTGCTGCAGGGTGGCAAACCTGCGTTCACCGAATTCTCTTCGTCCACAGGTGGTTACACGGCGGGCGGACGCTTTCCGGCGGTCCGCGACGACGGCGACTCGGCGTCGCCGAACCACAACTGGACCGCCACGGTCAGCGCCGGCAGCGTCGGTGCCGCGTTCGGCGTCGGGGCCCTGCGCAGCCTCGAGGTGATCGAGGCCAACGGCCTCGGTCCGGAGAGCGGGCGGGCGATCAAGGTCCGCGCGGTCGGGTCGGCGCGCACGGTCGAGGTCAGCGGCGAAGATGCCCGCACCCGGCTGCAGCTGAAGTCGTCGTGGTTCGCCGTGAAGGGACAGGCACTCAAGCCCAAGATCGTCACGCCGCCCACCGGCCCCGACGGCGGTGGGCCGCTCGGCTCGCTGGACCTCGGCAGCCTGATGGAACTCCCAGACCGCCTGCTCCCGGGTTCCTCGCAGCTGCTCAGCGTCGGTACCCAGGCGCTCAACGGCAAGTACGACCAGCTCGGCGGGATCACCGGACCGCTCGGTCAGGCCATCGGCGTCCCGAACCTGACCCCCGACGGCAACGGCGTGGTGCAGCTGTTCCAGCGCGGGCTCATGTTCTTCAGCCAGAACACCGGCGCACACGCGCTGACCGGTCGGGGTCTCGCGGACTATCTGGCGCGTGGCGGACAACCGGTGATCGGTTTCCCGAGGTCCGACCGGCTGGGGTGAGCCCCACGATCGGCTGCTACTCCGGTCCGGCCTCGACGATCCGCTTGGCCACCTCGGCCAGCTTCACGTTGCTGTCCTGCGACAGCCGGGCCAGCAGTCGGAACGCCTCGTCGGCGTTGATGCGGTAGCGCTCCATGATCATCCCCTTCGCCTGACCGATGACGTCGCGGGTGCTGAGCGCGGTGAGCAGTTGCTCCTTCTCCCGAACGGCGGTGAAGGCGGTGGCGCAGTGCGCGGCGAACAGCTGCCCCACCGAGATGGCATCGACATCGAACGCGTGGGTCGTCGTGCTGATCAGGTTGAGCGCGCCGAAATCGTTCCCGTCGATGTAGAGGCAGAAGCAGGCCATCGATCCGATGCCCAACTCCACGGCCGAGGCGGCGAACCGCGGCCACCTCTGCTCGTGACGCATGTCGTCGACCAAAACAGTGGTGTCGTCGATGGCCGAGCGCACGCATGGCCCCTCATGGAGTTCGCGCTGCAGATCGTCGGACTTGCCCGCGAGATCGCCGACCATGACCGGTGTCTCGATCTGACCTCTGGTGACCAGTGTGACGCTGGCGTACTCGGCGCCGGGCACCGAGTCGACCGCGGTCTTGGAGATCTTGCGCAGCACCGCCTCGGTGTCGTTGCTCTCCTCGCGCAACTCGCGAACGATCTCCGCCATCCGGGCTGTCTGATCGAAATTCATACCGACTCCTCCACCACCATCCCCCACCCGAATTCGTACAGCTCAGGGTACGAGATTTTCGCGTGCCGCAATCGATGGGACCGGCTCGCGGGTGAAGAGGTCGAGCCGCAGGTCCTCGTCGCGATAGCCGCCACGATGGTGCAGTGACGAGGCGAGCAGGAAGTCGTGGACGTCGTCGCCGGATCGGGGGTACTCGGACACCTTGCGCCGCCAGTGGACCGCAAGCACCTCGCCATCGGCGCTCAGCGAGCGGTGCAGACGCTCGACCACGGTGTGCAGGTCGGCGGACTGGAGATAGTAGAGCACCTCGCTGAGCACGATCAGGTCGAACTGACCGTCCGGCCAATGGGTCATGATGTCGCCGGTGGTCACCGTCGCGCGACTGCCGACGTGGGCGAGACGCCGCGTCGCGAGTTCGACGGCCCGCGGACTCAGATCCATACACAGCAGGTGGTCGCTGAACATCGCGAGCTCGGAGCTCAGGATGCCGATCGAACACCCCGGTTCGAACACCCGGTGATAGCGCTCGCGGGAGAGGGCGGCGAGGGTCAGCGCGTACTTGCGCCGCTCGTACCAGCGATCGGTGAATCCCCAGGGATCATCGCTGTTCGCATACATCTCGTGAAAGTAGCTGTCGGGCAACGGCCGTGACATCTCACCCGATTCGGATGACCCGGTCATACGAGCACGAACTCCCACGGCCGGATGAGGTGGGCCAGGACGTGCGGCGGTAGGACGGCCTCGTCGGCCGGATCGTCGGACAGCGGGCGAACCTGTGTGTCGAAGGCGTGGATCGCGGCGTGTTTCACCGCGAGTATCGCCGGATCGATGTGATGTGTCCGCATCCGATCCCATGGGACGGCCGGGTCGCCGGGCTCGGCCCAATGCCACATCCAGATCGGATACATCCAGAGCGGGAGGTCGCGCCGACGGGCCACCTCGAGCGCACTGCGCCCGACCGCGTCGTGATCCGGATGACCGTCATGTGACCAGACTGACAGCACCGTGGTCGCCACGTCGGGTTTCTCGTCGATCACGGCCTCGATGATTCCCGCCATCGTGTGATGCGCCTGCTCCAGAGCCCCGTCGGTCAGCCCGAACCACCGGGGCCGGCCGAGCCCCAGCAACTCGGTGGCGGTGTCGAGCTCGACGTGGCGCCGGCCCGCCAGCTGTTCGGGCGACAGCGTCGGGGAGCCGGGATGTGAGGCACGACCGTCGGACATGCAGATGATGACGACCTCCACTCCGGCGGCCGCGGCCGCGGCCATGATGCCGCCGGCGCCGAGGACCTCGTCGTCGGGATGCGCACCCACCACCACGAGGCGTTCGACGTCGACGGTGACCGTCGGCCAGGGACTCGCGGCATCGAACCAGCACTGCCACGCCGCCTCGGGGGTGCCGTCGGAGGCGACCGGGGTCTCCGCCAGGCCGTTTCGGGTGGTCGGTTCGGTCATCGGCACAGTTGTTCCTCCGTCGCGGCCAGTCGACCGAGAGTCACGAGATCGTGGTCGGCGTGGGATTGCCGTAGGTAGATGCCGAGATCGGCGACCGCTTGCGCGTGTTCGCGGCGATGCACCAGCGGTGCGGGGCCCAGCGCACGGTTGACCCGGTCGATGACCGCGGTGGCGATCTGTTCGATCGACCAGCGGACCTGGTGGGCCAACCGCCGTGCGAGAACCTCGTCCTTGGGGGCCATGTCGATCTGGGTCGCGGCGTGTTCGAGGACCGCGTGGCCGTCGGCGAGCAGGGCGTCGACAGCCCCGAGATGCATCATCACCAGGTCGTCGTCGCGGCGTTTGGCGGCCGCCGAGTAGAGGCTGCCCGCCACCTTGCGCGCCCCACCGAGCCAGCACGCCGCCACCCCGACGCCGCCGTGCCAGAATCCGGGTCGATCCAGGTATTCGCCCGGATCCCCGATGGGACGAGCCACGGCCCGATCGAACTGCGCGGTGCCCGTCTCGGTCGCGCGCATACCCGTCGCCACCCAACCTCCGCGTTCCGGACGGACGCCGTTCTGATGCAGATCCACCGCGAACAGTGCGCGTTGATCTCCCTGGCGCGCGGTGACCAGCGCATGAGTGCACGTGATGACCCCGGAGCACCAGGGTTTGGTCCCGGAGAGTTCCCACACCTCACCGCGCTTCTCGGCGATGACCTGCGGCTCGGGTGGCTCGGCGGCCCAGACACCCCAGAACTCGCCGGGGCCGACCCGCTCGCCGACGATCTCGGCGAGGATCGCGTCGGCGTCGAGGTGGGCCTCCACCAGCCGGCCCATCGAGATGTCGCGGTGACACAGATCGGTCAGCACCCGCAACCGCTGCGCCGTCTCACCCCGTGCGGGGAGCGGGACGTCGAGGCCGCTCTCGGTCGCCACGCGGTAGGCGAGGGCGGGGACATCGCAGTTCATCGGATCACCTCCGCCTGCGCCCGCGCCCGTCGGTTGTTCCCCTGACTCACGATCTCGAGTCGATGCAGGTAGGCGGCGAAGCCGGAGTCGGCGCGACCGTCACGTCGGGTCGAGGTCTGCACGGGCGAGCAAGAGCTGCGGTGCACCCGGGCGCCGGCCGACGCCAGGCGCCGGACGAGGTCGACGTCCTCGTCTCCGGTTCGCGCCGCGAACCCCCCGACACGTCGGTAGAGCTCGGCCCGGAAGCCCAGGTTGGCGCCGTGCACGTGGTAGTGGCTTTCGTCGGCGCCATAGCGCTCGGCGAACATGGGTGCCAGCTCGGGTGGCCAGGTGTCCCAGTCCTTGGGCGTGACCGTGCCGACAAAGGCGTCGGCCCCGGCACCGGCGGATGCGAGATGGCACACGATCCAGTCGGGTGGCACCTCGGAATCGGCATCCGTCGTCGCGAACCAGGTGTGCGGGTCGGTGTCGGGATTCAACAGCGCGGCGAATCCGGCGCGGCGCGCGGCGCCGACCGATCGCGCCGCGATGGACATCGTCGCGACGGTCGGCGGAATGAGCCGGGACGATGAGTCGGTACACGCGTCGAGCACCACCATCACCGTGACCTCGACGTTCACCTCGGCGGATGCGGCCTCGAGCGCGGCCAGACAGGCGGGCAGGAGGCGTTCCTCGTCGTGGGCGGGTACCACCACGGCTACGCGCTCGATGGGGGAACGGTCGCGCGGAAGAGAGATTTCGGACACAAGCAGCCCCTGACGATCTTCGATGGAGTTTCGGACCCAAGGGCTCCAGGTCGATGACCCAGGATAGCCGCGATCGGGATTTTCGTCACCGGCCCACCCCGGCCGCGCCGTGTGCACGGCGATTACTCAGGGTGGGTCCGTTACCCTGAACTTCCGTGGCAGGCAATAGTCAGGACTCGAGCAGTCGGGTCGACGGCACCCCAGGTGCGTCTTTCGATCTGATCATCGTCGGTTCCGGGTTCTTCGGGTTGACGATCGCCGAGCGGGCGGCAACCCAGCTCGACAAGAAGGTTCTGGTCGTCGAGCGTCGGCCGCACCTCGGCGGCAACGCATACTCCGAGCCGGAGCCGACGACCGGCATCGAGGTCCACAAGTACGGTGCGCATCTGTTCCACACCTCCAACAAGCGGGTGTGGGACTACGTCAACCAGTTCACCGACTTCACCGGCTACCAGCACCGGGTGTTCGCGATGTATCAGGGACAGGCTTATCAGTTCCCGATGGGGCTGGGTCTGGTGTCGCAGTTCTTCGGCCGCTACTTCACGCCCGACGAGGCGCGCGCACTGATCGCGGAGCAGTCCGCCGAGATCGACACCGCCGACGCCAAGAACCTCGAGGAGAAGGCGATCAGTCTGATCGGCCGCCCCCTCTATGAGGCCTTCGTCAAGCACTACACCGCCAAACAGTGGCAGACCGACCCCAAGGAGCTGCCGGCGGGCAACATCACCCGGTTGCCGGTCCGCTACACCTTCGACAACCGCTACTTCAACGACACCTACGAAGGACTGCCGGTCGACGGCTACACGGCGTGGCTGGAGAAGATGGCCGCCGACGACCGCATCGAGGTGCGTCTGGACACCGACTGGTTCGACGTCGGTGACGAGCTGCGGGCCGCGTCGCCGTCCGCGCCGGTCGTCTACACCGGACCGCTGGACCACTACTTCGACTACTCGGCCGGTCGGCTCGGTTGGCGAACCCTGGATTTCGAGACCGAGGTCCTCGACACCGGCGACTTCCAGGGCACCCCGGTGATGAACTACAACGACCCCGACGTCCCGTACACGCGTATCCACGAATTCCGCCATTTCCATCCGGAGCGGAATGACTATCCGTCCGACAAGACCGTCATCATGCGCGAGTACAGCCGTTTCGCCGATGCCGACGACGAGCCGTACTACCCGATCAACACCCCTGACGACCGCGCCAAGCTGGCCGCGTATCGCGATCTGGCACAAGCCGAGACCGCGGCGAACAACGTGCTGTTCGGCGGGCGACTGGGCACCTATCAGTATCTGGACATGCACATGGCGATCGCCAGCGCGCTCACCATGTTCGACAACACCCTGGCGCCGCACCTCACCGACGGTGTGCCCCTGGGTGAACCGGCACCGGGAGCCAAGCGAGCGGGCCGAAACGAAGAGGCGGAGTAGATGACCGTGACCGACGCGCAGACCACGTCGAACGATGCCGGACCGGCGTCGAAGGCGAAAACCCTTCTGCAGCGGGTGATCCTGCCGCGCCCGGGTGAGCCCATCGACGTCCGTTCGCTGTATCTCGTGGAGTCGGGCGACAATCCGCGACGGGCACACGCCCCCAGCCGCACCTCGGTCGTGCTCGGCGCCGAGTCGGAGGTCAGTTTCGAGACCTACTTCAACGCGTTCGCCGCGGCCTACTGGCGCCGCTGGAGCATCCTGACCTCGGTCGTGCTGCGCGTCGAGGTCATCGGGACCGCACGCGTGGACATCTACCGGTCCAAGATCGACGGCTCACGGATTGCGGTCGACGGCGACCTGATCACCACCGACGAATCCGGCCGCGGCGTCATCGAATTCGAATGTGACCTGGGTCCGTTCGAGGACGGCGGCTGGATCTGGTTCGACATCACCACCGACACCGACACCGAGATCGTCGCCGCCGGTTGGTATGCGGCCATCGACAGCCCCACCGGGGATGACACCAAACGGGTCACGGTCGGCATCCCGACGTTCAACCGGCCCGACGACGCGGTCAGCGCGCTGGCAGCATTGACCTCGGATCCGTTGGTGGACGAGGTGATCGACGCGGTCATGATGCCCGACCAGGGGACCCGCAAGGTGGTCGACGCCCCCGGCTACACCGAGGCGGCCGCCGCGCTCGGCGATCGACTGAACATCTTCGACCAACCCAACCTCGGCGGCTCGGGCGGATATGCGCGCATCATGTACGAGGCGTTGCGGCGCAACGACTCTCCGTATGTCCTGTACATGGACGACGACATCATGATCGAGCCCGACTCGATCCTGCGGGCTCTGGCCATGTCGCGGTTCGCCAAGACGCCGATGCTGGTCGGCGGGCAGATGCTCAACCTGCAGGACCGCAGCCACCTGCACTGCATGGGCGAGGTGATCAACCGCGACAAGTTCATGTGGACGGCCGCGCCCTTCGTCGAATACGACCACAACTTCGCGAAATACCCTCTGCGCGACCGGGAGAACTCCAAGAACCTGCACCGGCGCATCGACGTCGAGGGCAACGGCTGGTGGATGTGCATGATCCCGCGGGAGTGCGCCGAACAGATCGGCCTGCCCATGCCGTTGTTCATCAAGTGGGACGACTGGGAGTTCGCGCTGCGCGCGGCCAAGGCCGGCTACCCGACCGCGACGGTGCCCGGGATCGCCATCTGGCACATGGCGTGGAGCGACAAGGACGACGCCATCGACTGGCAGGCGTACTTCCATCTGCGCAACCGGCTCGTGGTGGCGTCGCTCACCAAGGACGGCCCGATCGACGGCATCCTGAAATCCATGGTCAAAGCGACGGCGAAACATCTTCTGTGCCTGGAGTATTCGACGGTGGCCATCCAGAACGAGGCCATCCGGGACTTCCTTGCCGGACCCGACCACATCCGGAGTCTGCTGCCGACCGCGCTGCCGAAGATCGCCGAGATGCGCAAACAGTATCCGGACGCCGTGGTCCTGCCGTCGGCGACCGAGCTGCCGCGCACGAGCGGTCAGGCGACGCACCTGGGCACCAACGTCCCCGAGGGCAAGGTCGCGAAACTCAAGTCACTGGCCGCGGCGATGGCCCGCAACGCCCGCCCGGCCGACCCGCGCCACCACGAGGTGCCACAGGCCAACTACCCGCCCGTCGAGGCGCGCTGGTTCAGTCTCGGTCGGGTCGACGGCGTCACCGTCACCACCGCCGACGGCCGCGGTGTGGTCTATCGCAAGCGTGACCGCGACAAGATGATCGCCCTGGCCAAGGAGTCGGCGTCGCTGGTCCGTGAGCTGAAGGACCGGTTCCCGACGTTGCGCGAGACCTATCGCGACAAGCACCAGGAACTGACGAGTCAGGAGAGTTGGGCGCGTGTCTTCGGAATCGACTGAGCAGATCGCACCGGCGTCGGGTGAAGCCGACGCCCTGGTACGGATCCAGTCGGCCCTCGTGGATCGTCCGGGCGCGGTCCCGGCCGCGCGGGGCCTCTCCCACTTCGGTGAACATTCTCTGGGATGGCTGGCGATCGCCGGCGCGGGTGCCGCGTGGGCGCACCGGCGCGGGGACACCGAAGCCCGGCGGCGGTGGATCGAAGCCGGTGTCGGCGCATTCGGCGCGCACGCGGCCTCGGTGATCATCAAACGTGTGGTGCGCCGGCCCCGCCCCGACCATCCTTCGATCACGGTGGGAGTGTCCACGCCGAGCCGACTGAGCTTCCCGTCGTCGCATGCCACCTCGACGACCGCGGCCGCGATCCTCATCGGTCGCGCTGCCGGGCTTCCACCGGCGGTGCTGCCCGCCGCAATCGTCCCGCCGATGCTGGTGTCGCGACTGGTCCTCGGTGTGCACTACCCGACCGATGTCCTCGCGGGGGCGGCGATCGGAGCGGCGAGCGCGGCCGCCGTCGCGGCGGGTGACAGACTGTTCGCGACAAACGATCGCGGGTAGTAGACCCGCCCATCGCCAACGACCGTCGCGAAGACGCGAGCCAGGAACGAGATGAGCCCGAGGACATGAGCGAAGAGCCGATCGAGCACGAACCGGTGTTGGCACCGCCGAAGAATCTGGCGACCGGTCTGATCAAGGCCGTCCGCCCCCGCCAGTGGGTCAAGAACGTCCTCGTCCTGGCAGCGCCATTGGCCGCGGGCAGCGTGGGTGAAGGGGATGTGCTCGGACCCGTCGCGATCGCGTTCGTCGCGTTCTGCCTGGTCGCGTCGAGTATCTATCTCATCAACGACGCCCGCGACGTCGAATCCGATCGCAACCACCCGACCAAGCGGTTCCGTCCGATCGCCGCGGGAGTGGTGCCGGTGCCGACGGCCTACGGACTCGCCGCGGTCCTCGCGGTGGCCTCCCTCGCGGTCTCGTTCGTCGCGAACTGGCAGACCGCGGTGGTCATCGCGATCTATCTCGGCATCCAGCTCGGCTACTGCTTCGGGTGGAAGAATCAGCCGGTCATCGACATCTGCATCGTGTCGTCGGGCTTCTTGCTGCGTGCCATCGCCGGTGGTGTGGCGGCCGAGATCGCGCTGTCCCAGTGGTTCCTGCTGGTGATGGCGTTCGGCTCGCTGTTCATGGCCGCAGGCAAGCGTTATGCCGAGCTCCAGCTGGCCGAACGCACCGGCGCCAAGATCCGCAAGGCGCTGCAGTACTACACGACCACCTATCTGCGCTTCGTCTGGACGCTGTCGGCCACCGCCGTGGTGATCTTCTACGGACTGTGGGCCTTCGACAAGAACTCCGGCCACGACACGAACGTCGCGTACGCCGTCTCGATGGTGCCGTTCACCATCGCCATCCTTCGCTACGCCGTCGACATCGACGGTGGCCAGGCCGGTGAACCCGAGGAGATCGCGCTCGGCGACCGCGTGCTGCAGCTGCTCGCCGTCGCCTGGATAGTATGCGTGGGTGTCGCGGTCTATGCAGTCAACTGACGTCACCAACGCCGAGGAATCTGCCGACAGCATCTCCGACTCCGTCGACAGCACGGACGATGCCGCGAAGCGTCCCGGGCGTGGGCTGAAGGCGTGGGGCCCGCGGCAGTGGGTTCCGGCCATCAGTTTCTTCATCGGCGCGGTCACCGTCACCACTTTCTTCACGATCGGGGTCTGGCAACGGCGCTGGATCGCCGATGACGGACTCATCGTCCTGCGCACGCTGCGCAATCTGTTCGCCGGCAACGGTCCGGTGTTCAACGCGGGGGAGCGGGTGGAGGCCAACACCTCGACCGCGTGGACCTATCTGCTGTGGTTCTGGGCGTGGGTGACCGACGGTCAGCTCGAATACGTCGCCCTGTGGGTGGCGCTGGTGCTGTCGGTGTCGGCCATCCCGATCGCCATGTACGGCACCGCCCGCCTCTATCGCACGCGGCTCGGTGGGATCACCGGCGACGGACTCACACTGCTGCTACCGTTCGGCGCGATCGTCTACATCGCCCTGCCGCCCGCCCGTGACTTCGCGACGAGCGGACTGGAAAACGGTCTCTGTGTGTTCTGGGTGGCCGTGCTGTGGTGTCAGCTGGTGGCGTGGAGCCGCCGACCGGGACGCAGCGCGACGGCCTGGCAGCGTGCGGCCACCGTGACCCTGGCGTTCACCGCGGGTTTGGCCCCGCTGATCAGACCGGAGCTCACCATTCTCGGCGGCCTGGTGCTGGTGATGGTGGTGCTGGCCCCGACGTCGTGGAAGATGCGGATCGCGATGATCGTCGCCGCCGCGGTCCTGCCGGTCGGCTATCAGATCTTCCGGATGGGGTACTACGCGCTGCTCGTGCCGAACCCTGCGGTCGCCAAGGACGCGAGCGGCTCCAAGTGGCATCAGGGCTTCGTCTACCTGGGCAACTTCTTCGGCCCCTACGCCCTGCTGCTACCGGTGATCCTCGCGATCATCGCCGGGATCATGATCGCCGGCGGTCATCGCCTGGCGCGGCAGCGACGTGCTGCCGAGGGTGCCGATCCCGACGCCGCCGGTACTGATGCCGCCGGTACTGATGCCGCCGGTACTGATGCCGCCGAGTCCGACACGAACCTGCCGTCCCGACTGGGTCGGTGGTCGGTGGCCCTGCAGACCCCGACCGCGGTGGTCGTGGTCTTCCTCGTCGCCGGACTGATCGGCGGCATCTACTGGCTCCGTCAGGGTGGCGACTTCATGCACGGCCGCGTGCTGCTGGTGCCACTGTTCACGCTCCTGCTGCCGCTGATGGTGCTGCCGGTGACGATCCCGGCCCATCTCCGCGAGGCCTTGGGTCGTTCCCGCCCGGCCGACGACGCCGCCGGCGACCGCCCGTCGTGGGATACCGACGCCGACGAACCTGACCTCGACGGAACCCCCGATCGCGCCGACGGAACCCCCGATCGCGGCGACGGAACCCTCGATCGCGCCGACGGAACCCTCGATCGCGCCGACGGAACCCTCGATCGCGCCGACGGAACCCTCGATCGCGCCGACGGAACCCTCGATCGCGCCGACGGAACCCCCGATCGCGGCGACAGTCGGCGTCGGACACGCCTGCAACTCGTCGGCTCACTGCTGTTGAGCGCGATGTGGGTGACCACGGTGGTCTGGGCCGTCGTGGTCCACGAGAACGTCCTGCCGAACGCCGGCATCGACATCGGCCGCAGCGGCATCGTCGACGAACGCCGCTTCTACGTCACCAACATGGGCAACGAGAACCCGGTGACCGCCGAGGACTACCTCGACTATCCGCGCGTCCGGGCGATGGTGGAGTGGATCGACAAGTTCCACGACGAGGGCGGCGTCATCCTCCCGTCGTTCAACTACGACGAGTGGTACATCGCGAAGCTGCCCGGCAACATCGCGCCCGACAAGCGCAAGCTGACCGTGTACTTCCTCAACCTCGGCATGACGAGCATGAATGCGCCGCTCGACGTCCGCGTGATCGATCAGATGGGACTCGCCTATCCGCTCGCCGCGCACACCGAACGCCTCGAGGACGGCCGCATCGGGCACGACAAGATCCTGCCGTCGGAGTGGGTGGTGGCCGAGGCCGGCGCCTATCCGCGCAAACCGGTCCTTCCCGGCTATCTCGACGAGGACACGGTCCGGGAGGCCCAGGTCGCGTTGACCTGCAAGGAGACGAAGTCCCGATTCGAGTCGTTCGAGGCGCCGTGGACGTTCGAGCGGTTCAAGCTCAACCTCAAAGAGGCCTTCAAGTTCACCGACTATCGGATCGAACGCGACCCCGAGTACGAGATCGCGCGGTGTGGGCTGCAGATGCCACCCCGCATCAACCCACGCTGAGCGGGGTAAACCCTGCCGGTTTGCCCGGAAACATCTCGAATCGGTAACGTTCGCGCCGACCTGGTCGATAGATCAACGTGACCAGGGCACCCGGGCTCTGGCCACATAACGTTTCGCTGACGAGCGAGTGTGAGTGCAATCACATGGTTTGTCAGCGTTGGGGGTATGCAATAGGCTCCCGAAACGGTGCCGAACGCCGAATATCGGCTGTTGCGCGAGCGGTTTCGCCTCGCTCGCGGCATCGGTTCGGGGGAGGACAGCGGCCGGGTGTCGTAAACGGATCCGGCGGATCGGGGAGGATTTCCCTGGTCCGGTGGATGACAGAGGGAGAAATCAGTCGATGCGTGAAGCTTCTGCCACGCCACGGATGACCGGCCGGTCGCACAACCGGTACATCGCCGCGTTCATCGCGATCGCGACAGTGATCGGACTCGCCGGCGTCGTCGGCGGTGCCGGACAGGCCGACGCACGGATCGGGGGCACGTCGGTCGGCCGCGAGCAGTTCTATGTGAACGGCTGCGGCATGCCGAACGTGAAGGTGCGCGCCTGGAAGCGTCCGGGCAACTACAAGACCGTCATCCTCCTCGACGGTATGCGCGCCCAGTACGACTACAGCGGCTGGGAGATCAACACCAACGTCCAGGAGATGGTGCGCTCCGGCGTCAACGTCGTCGAGCCCATCGGTGGTCCGGCCAGCTTCTACTCGGACTGGGATGCGCCGAGCAACTTCAACGGCCAGAAGTACACCTACAAGTGGAACTGCGTCATCACCAACACCCTCGTCCGCGCACTCGACGCGCGTGGCTACCGGGTCGGTGCCGGCCGCAAGTACGCGATCGCCGGTCTGTCGATGGGCGGTAACGCCGCACTCGTCATCGGTGCGCAGAACCGCCGCAACTTCGACCGCGCCGCATCGCTGTCGGGCTACAACTTCTTGAACGCACCGGGCATGCGTGCCGCGCTGCGCCTGGCGATGTTCGATGTCGATCCCAAGCCGTGGAACATCGACTGCATGTGGGGCCCGCCGTGGAGCCCGCGCTGGATTCAGAACGATCCGTTCATGAACATCAACCGCATGCACGGGATGAAGATCTTCGTCGGCTCCGGCAACGGTCTGTTCGGTCAGTACAACGCCCTGCCCAACGTGTTCGACGACCTGTTCAAGGGTTCGACGCTCGAGGTGCTCGCGTTCACGCAGGCCAAGGCCTTCGAGGCGGCTGCGGCGCTGCAGGGACTGCCGGTCATGACCTACGACGCCAACGGCACCCACGCCTGGGGCTACTGGCAGGACATGCTGTGGAACGCGAAGAACCGAGGGTTCTTCCGCTGACCCTGCGCCGGTCGGACGCCTGACCACGCAACAGCAGTCACAGAAATCCCACGCGTAACAGCGTGGCGCACGCAAAACAGAACGCCCTACGTGTAAGAAACACGTAGGGCGTTCTGTTGTTTGTGAGGCTGCTGTGACTTTTGGGGAAAGAGTTACACACTCACCTGGTTGAACGCCGTGTTGCTCAGGTGGTGTGAAGGAGTCCCGAGGGTGAACTGGCGAGTTGTCCGTAGTCCGCAGACGCGCGGTGGGTGGGGACGCGACATGACGGCCCCCCGTCGTGTCGCGATGGGTCTGGCAGGTGCTGCCGCGGTGGTGCTCGTCGTCACGGCGCCAGGGGTGCCTGCCGGCGCCGCACCGGCACCGCAGCCGGGTGCCCCGGCCGCACCCCCCGCGGCGCCTGCCGCACCCCCGGCGCCTGCTGCACCCCCTGCGGCGCCTGCCGCGCCCGCGCCGCCTGCGGCACCCCCCGCGGCGCCTGCTGCGCCCGCGCCGCCTGCGGCCAAGCCCGTGGCGGCCACCAATCAGCCGGCCCGGGTGACCAACACCTTCTGGTACTCCGATCGTCGCGTGGCCCTGTGGGTGCACTCCCCGGCGATGGACACCGACATCCAGGTGCAGATACTGCTGGCGCGGGACTGGTGGTCCAAGCCGACAGCGAGGTTCCCGCAGCTGATCACGCTGGACGGGCTGCGGGCGCAGGAGGACCAGAGCGGTTGGATAATCAACACCGACATCGAGGACTTCTACCGCGACAAGAACGTCAACGTGGTGTTGCCCATCGGCGGCGAATCCAGCTTCTACACGAACTGGAAGGAACCGGACAAGGGCAAGAACTACCAGTGGGAGACGTTCTTGCAGCAGGAGCTCCCGCCCATCCTGGAAGGGCAGTGGCGGTCCACGGACGTGCGGGGCATCCAGGGGCTGTCGATGGGTGGTTCCGCGGCGGTGATGCTGGCCGCGCGCAACCCCGGCTTCTACAAGTACGTGGCGTCGTACTCCGGCATCCTGCAGATGACCTCCTATGGCATGCCGCAGGCGATCCAGTTCGCGCTGCGTGACGGCGGCGGCTACGACTCGATGAAGATGTTCGGTCCCCCGAGTGATCCGGCGTGGAAGGAACACGATCCGTATCTGCTCGCCGACAAGCTGCGCGGCACCAGCCTCTACATCTCCTCCGGCAACGGCATGGTGGGCCCCCACGACAAGCCCTCCGACATCCCGATGCTCGCCACCAACTACTCCGGCGTGGGCCTGGAGATCCTCAGTCGCGTCACGTCGCAACAGTTCGCGATCAAGCTGAACCAGCTGGGCATCCCGGGGCAGGCGGTCTATCGGCCGTCGGGCACCCACACCTGGCCCTACTGGGAGTTCGAGATGCAGCAGTCGTGGCCGCAGGCGGCCGCAGCGCTCGGCCTCAACGGTGACCACCCGGCCTGCCGCGCCGGGTTCCCGAAGACCTACGGACCCAACAAATCGACCTTGGGCGAGTGTCTGACCCCCGTCTACGGGGTCCCGGGCGGCAAGGCCCAGGACTTCCGTGGCGGCCGGATCATCACCGGACCGAAGGGCCCGAAGATCGTCGGCGGCGGCATCGGCGGGGCCTACGTCGGGGCAGGCGGTCCCGGCGGCAAGCTGGGTCTGCCCACCAGCGACGAGTTGCCCACCCGTGACGGCAAGGGCCGGTTCAACACCTTCCAGCACGGCAAGATCGTCTGGACCGCGAAAGACGGGGCCAAGGTCACCAAGTGACCGCCCGTCCCGACTGCGGCCCGCGGCGGCGTCTCGGAGCCAAACTGAGCGCAGCCGTCGGCGGGCCTGAAACTTCGCTGAGGAATCGCGACGTTTCCGCTGGTCGGGCGGGTCGCTGCGCGTGGGGCGACCTCGCGAGGCTGTAGCCTGACGCCAGGTGGGTCGTCGAGCGGCGAGTCCCACCGCAGCCCGTGTGTGTGGGCCGGGGCGGCAGTCGACCAGGACGCCGTCCGGGCGCGATGAGGAAAGTGACGATGACCAGAAAGCTGCTGCAACTCGCGATCGCCGGGGCCGGACTCGCGCTCACGCTGGGTTCGGTGTCGGCGTGTGCCGACGACTCGACGGCGACCGCCCCCATCACGAGCAATCCGGTCACCACCACCTCGATGTACTCGACGACCGCCCAGTCGGCGACGTCGAGCGCGACCGCCGCGCCGACGTCGACCGAGGCGCAGAAGCAGTCCGAGTCCGTCGGCACCGCGCTGCCGGCCACCGCACCCGACCCCAGCACCGACGTCCCCAAGAGCTTCCCCGGCCCGAACGGCCAGCAGGTGGGCGCGAAGGGCCAGGCGTATCTCGCCGCCCTCAAGTCGCAGAACGTCACCTTCATGGGCGACACCGACAACTCCGTCGCACTCACCATGGCCGAATACGTGTGCAACGAGCGGCGCAAGGGCACCGACCCGGTGACCGTCAAGGCATTCGTCACCGCCTCCGTGGGCCCGGGCACCAAGACGGTGGCCGAGGCGAACGCCAAGGCCGACAAGGTCATCAAAGCTGCTGACGAGCACTACTGCTGATACGTGAGTGCCCGGAGAACGCAGCGCCCCAAGCGGCGACTGCCACGACTGCTGATCTTCCTCGGCCTGCTCGCGATCCTCGCGATCATCCTGATCGTGGTGCTGGTGATCGTCCTGCTGCAGCCGGGGCCGCCCCGCATCCCGATCGGCCCGGGACCGTCGACGACGACTCCGAGCAAGGAGCGTCCCGAGGCCCAGTCGGCCGACTGCCCGGATGTGCTGACCCTGGTGATCCCGGGCACCTGGGAGTCATCGGCGGGCGATGACCCGTACAACCCGACCGCCAATCCGCGTTCCCTGATGCTGCGGATCTCCAGCGAGCTGGCCGACCAGTACCCGTCCTCGCGCACCAGCGTCTACACGGTGCCCTACATCGCGCAGTTCCGGAATCCGACGAACCTCGGCGACCGGCAGGCCGACTACAACGTCTCACGCACGCAGGGATACAAGCGGGCGGCGGGCAAGATCATCTCCACCAACAAGAGCTGCCCGCTGACGCGCTACGTCATCATGGGCTTCTCTCAGGGTGCGGTCATCGCCGGTGACCTCGCCAGCAACATCGGTAACGGCCGCGGGGTGCTCGATCCGTCCGATCAGGACCTCGTCCTGGGCGTCGGACTCATCGCCGACGGTCGTCGACAGCCGGGCGAACAGAACGACATCGGTCCGTCTCCCGACGGTGTCGGAGCCGAGGTCGCGCTGGCCGGAATGGGCAAGCTGGTGCCCGGCATCACCATGACCGGTCCCCGCGACGGCGGCTTCGGCGAGCTCCGCGACCGTGTCGAGTCAATCTGTGCGCCAGGCGATCTCATCTGTGATTCGCCGTCGGTCACCAACCCGATCGGCGCGGTCGGACAGCTCGCCGGAGCCATCAACAACCCGGTGCACGCCCTCTACGCGACGCCGCGATACTGGTCGCTGGACGGGACCACCGCCACCCAATGGATGTACGGCTGGGCCGACGACGTGATCCAGAACGCACCACACCCGAAACACAATTAGGCCCACAGCGGCGCGGGACTGGGTCAAAGGTCCCAATTGTGGCGTTGTCGGTCGCCGGTCACGTTCTGTCCACGATTCGTTTGGTGGTGCCCTGACGCTGCATTAACGTGTGGGGGCGATCGGGCGCGTGCCCACCACGACGAGCGCGAACGCGCATGAGGAGACAGTTGATGAGCGAAACCGGGAACCTGCGCAAGTTCCGGTTCGGCGCCGGCGGTGAAGGCAACAAGGACGAGGGTGGCGCCCGCAAGTTCGTGAAGCTCGCGCAGACCGCCGAGGAGTACGGCTACGACACGTTCGCCGTGCCCGACCACCTGGGCAATCAGGTCGGTCCGATCGCCGCGCTCGGCGCGCTCACCCAGGCCACCACGACCATCCGTCTTGCCACGTCGGTCCTCGCCAACGGGTGGCGTCACCCGGCGCTGCTGGCCAAGGAGGCCACCACCATCGACGTGCTCTCCAAAGGGCGCCTCGAGCTCGGTATCGGCGCGGGCTGGATGAAAGAGGAGTTCGACAAGGCGGGCATCGAGTTCGAGTCGCCGGGTGTACGCATCCGCCGGCTCGACGAGGCACTGACCGTTCTCGACGGCCTGATGCGGGGCGAGACGGTCGACTTCGCGGGCGAGTTCTATCAGATCAACGGACTCGAGGGCAGTCCGCGACCGCGGCAGGGCCCGCGGCCGCCGATCGCCGTCGGCGGTGGCGGACCCAAGATGCTCGCACTGGCCGCCAAGCACGCCGACATCATCTCCGTCGCGCCGAGCACCACCCGGGACGGCAAGATGCGGCTGTCGGACATGACGATCGGCAAGACCGCCGAACGCGTCGAGGCCATCCGTGAGGCGGCCGGGGACCGGTTCGACGACATCGAACTGAACTGGACGATAGCGGTCATCGTCATCACCGACGACCGTGAGGCGACCGCCGAGATGGCCCTCAAGGCGCTCGACCAGGGATACCCGCCGAACATCGAGCGCGACGCCGAGTTCACCGTCGACGATGTCCTCCATTCGCCGTACCTGGCGATGGGTACGTTCGAGGAGATCGCCGATCAGATTCGTGAGGTGCGGCGCCGGACCTCGATGTCCTACGTCGGCGTCTTCCCGACCCAGATGGATGCGTTCGCGCCCGTCATCCAGCTTCTCAAGGGGGAGTAGGATTGCCGACGGCTTGACCGCATAAGGCGAGGTGAACGGGCCTGAACCGCTTGCGAGAAGTGCGTCATGTCCGGATTGCGGGAGTGTGAAGGTGCAGTTGACGATGATGAGTTTTTCGAACAGGTAACGATTTGGACTACCGTGACCGCGGTAGTACCGACGGGCGTGGATAGCGTAGGCCGTGGCATATCGGGGAATGTCGACGGTTCGGGGGAAGGCGCGGTCCACGTGGGGGCCACAGGAGTAATGGATGCTGAACACAGAATTTGAGCAGTTCCTCGATGAGAACGGACAACTGCATTTCACCGAGGACGCCACGCTTGTCGACTATGTCGAACGCAATGTGCGCGAGGAGGCGGACACCCTCGCCTATCGCTACATCGACTACAGCCGCGAGCGCGACGGCGAGGCCCAGGATCTGACCTGGGCCCAGTTCGGCAAGCGCCTTCGCGCGGTCGCCGCACGCCTGCAACAGGTCACCAAGCCGGGCGATCGGGTGGCGATTCTGGCGCCGCAGTCGCTCGAGTACGTGATCGGCTTCTTCTCCGCGCTCTACGCCAGCAACATCGCGGTTCCGCTGTTCTCGCCGGACGAGCCCGGCCACACCGACCGCCTGCACGCCGTCCTCGGCGACTGCAAGCCCACGGCGATCCTCACCTCCACCAAGTCCGCCGAGGCCGTCCGCGACTTCTTCAAGCCGCTGCCCGCCAAGGAGCGTCCGCGGGTCATCGCCGTCGACGCGGTACCGGATTCGGTCGGGTCGAGCTGGGTCGCGCCGGTCGCCGGTAAGGACCACAACAAGGACACGGTCGCCTACCTGCAGTACACCTCGGGTTCCACCCGCGTGCCCGCCGGCGTGGAGATCACCTACCAGGCCGTCGCCGCCAACGTTCTGCAGATCTACGACACCATCGAGATCGACCGCAACGCGCGCGGCGTCACCTGGCTGCCGATGTTCCACGACATGGGGCTGCTCACGGTGATCCTGCCCGCACTGGGTGGCCGCTACATCACCATCATGAGCCCGCAGGCCTTCGTCCGGCGCCCGGGCCGGTGGATCAAGGAACTCGCGGCGGCCAGCGACGGCGCGGAGACCTACGCCGCGGCGCCGAACTTCGCGTTCGAGCATGCCGCGGTCCGTGGGCTGCCGAAGCCGGGCGAGGAACTCGACCTGTCCAACGTCATCGGCCTGATCAACGGCTCCGAACCGGTCACGGTCAGCTCGATGAAGAAATTCAACGACGCATTCGAGCCGTACGGCCTGCCGAAGACCGCGATCAAGCCCTGCTACGGCATGGCCGAGGCCACGCTCTTCGTGTCCGCGACACAGCGCGAGAACGAGGCCAAGGTCATCTACGTCGACCGCGACGAACTCAACGCCGGTCAGTTCAAGGTCGTCGACCAGCACGCGCCGAACGCCGTCGCGCAGGTGTCGTGCGGTCAGGTCGCGGTGAGCCAGTGGGCCGCGATCGTCGATCCGGACACCTCGACCGAGCAGCCGGACGGCCACGTCGGCGAGATCTGGCTGCACGGCCTCAACATCGGCGCCGGCTACTGGAACAAGCCGGAAGAGACCGAAGAGACTTTCGACAACACGATTGAGGTGAAGCTCCCCGAGGGCAGCCACACCGAGGGCGCCGGGCCGGATGCGACCTGGATGCGTACCGGCGACTACGGCGTCTGGCTCGACGGCGAGCTCTACATCACCGGCCGCGTCAAGGACCTGGTCATCGTGGACGGCCGCAATCACTACCCGCAGGATCTCGAATACAGCGCCCAGGAGGCCAGCTCGAGCCTGCGTCCGGGATTCGTGGCCGCGTTCTCGGTGCCGTCGAATCAGCTGCCGTCCGTCGTCTTCGAGCAGTCCACGAGTGGTCTGAAGTTCGACGCCGACGACGCCTCCGAGCAGTTGGTGATCGTGGCCGAGCGGGGCCCGGGCAAGCGTCACGACCCGCAGGAGATCGCCGACACCGTGCGCGCCGCCATCGCGGCCCGCCACGGTGTGATGGCCCGCGACATCCTGCTGGTCCCGGCCGGATCGATTCCCCGCACCTCGAGCGGCAAGATCGCCCGCCGGGCCACCCGTACCGCCTACATTGACGGCAGCCTGCGCGGCGGTTACAAGCAGACCGCGTTCCCGGACGCCGAATAAACCCCGAACAGTAGTCTGGAAGCGATGTCTGAACTGAATACCGAAGAGTCCACCAACCCCACCGCCGGAACCGCCGGGGAGACAGCCGGCGATCTGACCGTCGCCGAGTTGCGTGACTGGCTACGTTCCTGGGTGTCGGAGGCCACCGGTATCCCGGCTGATCAGATCTCCGACGACCGGCCGATGGAGGAGTTCGGGCTGTCGTCCCGGGACGCGGTGGCACTGGCCGCCGACGTCGAGGACAAGACCGGCGTCATCCTCACCGCGACGGCCGCCTACAACCACCCGACCATCGCGATGCTGGCGAAGCGGATCATCGAGGGCGATCCCGACGAGGGCCTCGACGACGGTGCGGACACCTTCTGGCAGCGTGACCGCAGCGCCGACGACGACATCGCCATCGTCGGTCTGGCGACCCGCTTCCCGAAGGCCGGGGCGACGCCGGAGTCGACCTGGGATGCGCTGATCGGCGGTGTCGACGGCATCACCGATCTGCCCGACGACCGTTGGACCGAGTTCCGGTCGGACCCGCGGATCGCCGAGATCATCGAGTCGTCGAACGTCCGGGGTGGCTACCTCGACGACGTGAAGGGCTTCGATGCCGACTTCTTCCAGATGAGTCCGCGCGAGGTCGAGATGGTCGACCCGCAGCAGCGTCTCGCTCTCGAGTTGACCTGGGAGGCGCTCGAGCACGCCCACATCCCCGCGAGTGACCTCAAGGGCGGTCCGGTCGGGGTGTTCATCGGAACCTCGACCAACGACTATCAGATGCTCGCGACGCTCGGACTGGGCGAGGGCGCCCAGGAGACCGCCGCATACGCGTTGACCGGTACGGCCACCTCCATCGTCGCCAACCGGGTCTCCTACTTCTTCGACTTCCACGGCCCGTCGATCGCCATCGACACCGCATGCTCGTCGTCGCTGGTGGCGGTCCATCAGGCGGTGCGCAGCCTGCGTTCGGGTGAGACCGAGGTCGCGCTCGCCGGCGGCGTCAACATGATCATCACCCCGGCTGTCACGCTCGGCTTCGACAACGTCGGCGCACAGGCCTCTGACGGCCACATCAAGGCGTTCTCCGCCGACGCCGACGGCATGATCCGCGCCGAGGGTGGCGGACTCGTGGTGCTCAAGCGGATGGCCGACGCCCGACGTGACGGTGACGATGTGCTTGCCGTGATCGCCGGCTCCGCGGTGAACTCCGACGGCCGCTCCAACGGTCTGTTCGCGCCCAACCCGGAAGCCCAGGTGGAGGTGCTGCGCGACGCGTACACCGACGCCGCGATCGACCCGCGCACCGTCGACTACATCGAGGCGCACGGCACCGGCACGATCCTCGGCGACCCGATCGAGGCCGACGCGCTCGGCCGGGTGGTCGGCCGCGGTCGCGTCGTCGGCGCACCCGCGCTGCTCGGCTCCGCGAAGACCAATTTCGGGCACATGGAGTCCGCGGCCGGCGCCGGTGCACTGGCCAAGGTCGTGTTGTCGATGCAACACGACAAGATCCCCGCGTCGCTGAACTATTCGGGCCCCAACCCCTACATCCAGTTCGACGCCACCGGACTCAAGGTGGTGGCCGAGGCCGCCGACTGGCCGCGCTACTCCGGGAACGCCATCGCCGGCGTCTCCGGTTTCGGCTTCGGCGGCACCAACGCCCACGTCGTCGTGCGTGAGGTGTTGCCGTCGGATCTGGATCCCTCCGCCCCTGCCGCTGGTGCAGTGGCCGCGAACGACCCTTCCGCTGGTGCAGTGGCCGCGAACTCCCCTTCCGCTGGTCGAGTAGGCCGCGACGAAGGAGCGACCGTATCGAGACCCGCCGAGCCCACCGACGACCCCGACCTCGATCTCGACGACGACGAGTACCTCACCGAGGCCGAGCGTGCGATCCTCGCCGCGCAGGCCAAGCAGGACGATGCTCCCGCAGAGGAGGTCGTGACCGACCCGGCCGCCGGTTTCGCCCCGTGCGCCGCCGAGGGTTCCGTGGTGCCGCTGGTGATCTCCGGCTTCCTGCCGTCGCGGCGTCGCAAGGCCGCCGCGGACCTGCTGGAGTGGCTGGAATCCGATGCCGGACAAGCCACTCCGCTCGCCGACATCGGGCGGTCACTGGCGCATCGCAACCACGGCCGGTCACGGTCGGTGGTGATGGCACGCACCCACGAGGACGCGATCACCGGTGTCCGCGCGATCGCCGACGGCAAGAGCAATCCGCTGGTGTACGTGGCGGATTCGCCCGACGCGGCATCCGCCGTGTGGCTGCTGTCCGGCTTCGGCTCGCAGCACCGCAAGATGGCCAAGCAGCTCTACACCGAGAACCCGGTGTTCGCCAAGTACGTCGACCGAGTCGACGAGTACGTGCAGAACGAGCTCGGCTACTCGATCGCCGAGATGTTCGTCGACGACGAGCAGACCTACGGCATCGAGACCAGTCAGGTCGGCATCTACACCATCCAGGTCGCACTCGCCGACACCCTGCGGCACTTCGGCGCCGAACCCGGTGTGCTGGTGCCGCATTCGATGGGTGAGGCGTCGGCCGCCTACATCAGTGGCGGCCTGACGCTGGAAGACGCCACCCGGGTGATCTGCCAGCGCTCGCGTCTGATGGGCGAGGGCGAGTCGATGCTGCAAGGCGACGACATCCGCCTGATGGCGCTGGTCGAGTACAGCGCCGAGGACATCAACGACGTCCTCGCCGATTATCCCGACTTGGAGATCTGCGTCTACGCGGCACCGACGCACACCGTGATCGGCGGGCCGGAGTCCCAGGTCGACGCGATCGTCGCGCGTGCGGAGGAAGAGGGCAAGCTCGGTCGCAAACTGCAGACCAAGGGCGCCAGCCACACCTCGCAGATGGACCCGCTGCTCGGCGAACTCGCCTACGAGCTCACCGGAATCGAGCCACTGAAACCGACCGTCGGTCTCTACAGCTCCGTCGACCGCGAGACGTTCTACCGTCCCGGACACGAGCCGGTGCACACCATCGACTACTTCACCAAGGGCCTGCGGCACAGCGTCTGGTTCAGCCAGGCCATCGCCAAGTCGGTGGAGAACGGGCACCGCACGTTCCTCGAGCTGTCGCCGAACCCAGCCGTGCTCATCTCTGTTGCCGCGGTGACCTTCTCGGCCGGCCTGCACGACGCCGAGCTGATCGAGACCCTGCGTCGCAAGGAGGACGAGAGCTTCGGTCTCGTCAACGCCCTGATGAAGCTCTACGTGCACGGACATCCGGTCAACGTCGGATCATTGTTCGGCACAGGCGATTTCGGCGACATCCCGCGTACCCGGTTCGACCGCAAGGAGTTCTGGCTCAAGGCGGAGCTGTCGTCGGGTGGATCGAACGGCAAGGTGCCCGGCTCTCATGTCGCACTTCCCGACGGTCGCCACGCCTGGGAGGTCAACGCCTCCGCGGTCACCGATGCCCGTGAGCTGATCCGTGCCGCGGCGGCGCAGGTGATGGCCGACGTGTCGGTGGGCGCGGTCGTCACCCACGGCGAGACGCCGTCGTCGGGCACCCTGACGACCACGTTGAGCCCGCACCCCGGGGGTGCGTCGGTGACCGTGCACGTCAAGCAGGACAAGAACTTCCGGTTGCTCGTGGAAGCAGTGGTGGTCGGCGGCGCGGTTCCCGTCGAATCGCCGGCTCCGACGGCAGCGGCCGATCAGGTCTCCCCGGCGGCCGTCTTCGCCGACGACAAGGTCGTCACCGAGGACGAGGTCGTCGACGACATCGGCAACACGTGGGACCCGGAGTCCGGTGAGTCGGTGGAGGATCGGCTCGCCACCATCGTCGGTGAGTCGATGGGATACGACCCGGAGGACCTGCCGCGCGAGATCCCCCTGATCGAGCTGGGACTCGACTCGCTGATGGCGGTCCGGATCAAGAACCGGGTCGAGTTCGAGTTCGACATCCCGCAGTTGCAACTGCAGGCGATGCGCCAGGCGAACCTCGCCGACGTGGTCAAGTTCGTCACCTACGCGGTCGAGCATCGTGACGAGGTGGCCCAACTCGCCCAGGGCGCCGAGGGGCAGGGCGATCTCGACACCGCCGCGCTCAACGCGCTGATCGACGCGGAGAACTCGAAGCCGGCGCAGGAGACCCTTCGTGACGCTCGCGAGCTCGCTCCTCAGGGAGCGGGGGACGTCGAGGAAGCGTCCATTTCCGCTGGTCGAGTAGAGACGAGCGGCAGCGAGGAAGCGTCCGTTTCCGCTGGTCGGGTTGAGACGAGCGGCAGCGGGGAAGCGTCCATTTCCGCTGGTCGGGTTGAGACGAGCGGCAGCGAGGAAGCGTCCATTTCCGCTGGTCGAGTAGAGACGAGCGGCAGCGAGGAGCGTATCGAGACCCCCGCTGCCGACACCGATCTGAGTTCGCAGCAGGCCGTCGCCGACGCGACGGGCTCCGACGTCCCGCCGCGCGACGCGGCCGAACGGCTGACCTTCGGTGTGTACGCGGTCGTCACCAAGAAGTCCGCGGGCGGCGTTTTCAACAAGCTGCCCGTCCTGGAAGAGGACGTGGCGCAACAGCTCACCGATCGGCTGAACGAGCGCACCGGCGGCGACATCGACTTCGAGGACATCCTCGATTCGGAGTCCATCGAGGAGATGTCGAACTACGTCCGCGAGTTCCTCGACGCCGGTGCCGACACCGACGGGTTCATCCGCTATCTGCGCCTGGTCGACGGCAAGAAGAGCTATGACGCCGCCGCGGGCGATCCGATCCCGGCCCTGCTGTTCCATCCGGCCGGCGGTAACACCGCGGCGTACGAGGCCCTTCTGAAACGCCTTCCTGAAGATCAGCCGGTCATCGGCTTCGATCGGGTCGAGGGCACCATCGAAGAGCGTGTGCGGCAGTACATGCCGCGCCTGCGTGAGATCCAGCCGCACGGGCCGTATGTCCTGATCGGGTGGTCGCTCGGCGGCGCGCTGGCCTACGGCTGCGCACAGGTGCTGCGCGAGGCGGGCGAGGAGGTCAGCTTCGTCGGGTTGATCGACGTGGTGCGCCCGTCCGAGCCGGTCGTCGAGACACCGGACACCAAGCGTGCGCGGTTGGAGCGCTGGCGCGATTTCGCCGTCAAGACCTACGATCTCGACGACGATGTCCCGATCCCGATGGATCGGCTGGTGGAGGCCGACGACGAAGGCCAGTTCCAGATCATCATGGAGATGATGTCGATGTCGGGCACCAAGATCCCCGGCGGCATCATCGAGCATCAGCGCACGTCGTTCCTCGACAACCGTGCCCTCACCAACATCGAACCGACGGCCTATGACGGCAAGGTGATCCTCTACCGCGCTGACAAGATGCACGACGGCGCAATCGAGTTGGAGCCGCAGTGGGCCAAGATCGACGAGGACGGCCGATGGGGTGAGGTCGTGGAGGATCTCGAGATCATCCACATTGGCGGTGACCATCTCTCGATCGTCGACGAACCGTACATCGGCAAGATCGGTGCCGACCTCACCCGGCGGCTCGGCGATGTCCGGGCGCGGACTCAGCAGTAGAAGTATCGAAAGCGAGCGAGGCGTGACTGAGATGATTGCCCAATCGGGCACGACTGCGGACAAATTGGCGGATCTGCGCGAGAAGCTGGAGTCCGCGAAGGAACCCGGCGGCGAGAAGGCGATCGCCAAGCGTGAGGTCAAGGGCATCTGTTCGCCGCGTGAACGCCTGACGATGCTGTTCGATCCCGGCACGTTCGTCGAGATCGGTGCGCTGGCGAAGATGCCCGGCGCGGCCAACTCGGGTTACGGCGACGGTGTGGTCACCGGGCACGGACTCGTGTACGGCCGCCCGGTCGCCGCGTTCTCACACGATCAGACGGTGTTCGGCGGAACCGTCGGAGAGATGTTCGGCCGCAAGGTGTCCGCACTGATGGAGTGGGCCGGCAAGATCGGTTGCCCGATGGTCGGCATCAACGACTCGGCCGGTGCCCGCATCCAGGACGCGGTGACCTCGCTCGCCTGGTACGCCGAGATGGGGCGCCGTAACGATCTTCTCTCCGGCTTGGCTCCGCAGGTCTCGGTGATCCTCGGAAAGTGTGCGGGCGGTGCGGTGTACACGCCGGCCAACACCGACATCCTGGTGGCCGTCGAGGACAAGAGCTACATGTTCGTGACCGGTCCGGACGTGCTCAAGCAGGTCAACGGTGAGGAGATCTCCGCCGAGGATCTCGGTAGCGCCCACAATCAGGCCCGGTGGGGCAACATCCACCACGTCGCTCCGGACGAGAAGTCGGCGTTCACCTGGGTGCGGGAGTACCTGCAGTACATGCCGTCGAGCGCGTATGAGAAGCCGCCGGTGGTCAATCCCGGCCTCGAGCCCGAGATCACCGAGTCGGATCTGTCGCTCAACCACTTCATGCCAGACAACGACAACGCCGGCTACGACATGCACGACATCATCATCAAGTTGTTCGACGACGGCGACTTCCACGAGGTGGCCGAGCTGTTCGCGCCGAACATCCTCACCGGCTACGCGCGGGTCGACGGCCGCTCGGTCGGTGTGGTCGCCAATCAGCCGAATGTGATGTCGGGCGTGCTCGACACCGATTCGTCCGAGAAGGCAACGCGTTTCGTCCGCACCTGCAATGCCTTCGGGATTCCGCTGGTCTTCCTGGTGGACACGCCGGGCATCCTCCCGGGTCTCGCCGAGGAGCAGAAGGGGACGATCCGTCGGTCGGGCCGGTTCCTGTTCGCCTACGTCGAGGCAGACGTGCCGAAGGTGACCGTGGTGCTGCGCAAGGCCTACGGCGGGGCGTATGCGGTGATGGGCTGCAAGCAGCTCGGCGCCGACATCAACTTCGCCTGGCCCACCGCGAAGATCGCGGTGATGGGTGCGGAGTCGGCGGCCGCGGTGTTGACCCGCCGCCAGACCGAGGGGATGTCGGCCTACGACGCCGACAAGGTCCGCCGTGACTTCATCGATTTCTACAACACCAACATGGCGACGCCGTACCTGGCTGCCGAGCGTGGCTACATCGACGCGGTGATCGAGCCGGCCGAGACCCGCCTGCAGCTCCGAAAGGCGTTGGCGCAGTTGCGGGACAAGCAGGTCCTGCGTACCCCGCGCAAGCATTTCCTGATGCCGATCTGAGTGGAGTGGGCCGCACTCGGCCGCCCACGCTTTTCACGGACGCTCGGCCGAGCGCGTCAGTCGAACCGCATCAGGATCGAGTGCACCGCCTGCGTGACGGTCAGCCGGTCATAGCTCTGCACGAAGTCGAAGGTGCGGTCGAGATCGTCTGCGCCGGTGTGCAGATCACGAGCCGACAGCAGCGCCGCGAAGTGCGGCCCCAGTACCGCGACGTTCCACTCGTTGACGAGGTCGTCGTCGGGGCGCAGAGGTGCCCGGTGCACGTTGCCGTCGCGGACGTCGGCCAGCCCGACTCCGTACACGCCTGCGAGTCCGGTGCTCTCCGACATCACCCGCCAGCGGTCGGCCGTCCGCGCGGTGAAGTGCCGCGCGTGCTGGAAGGTCCCCAGCACGATGGAGGCGCCACCGATGGCCGCCTGATGTTCGAGCGCCTTGCTCATCTCGATGAGCAGACGCTTGTCGCCGAGGCGCGGTGCCAACGAGACCGACGCGATGGCGTACGGCGTCTGCTGATCCGGTGGCGGAGTGGACCACACCGGCATGTCCGGCATCGGCACGATGGTGGCCGTCGGTAGCGAGGCCGGGTTCTCGACGGCGGGATACAGACCGCCGATCCCGAACGACGCGCCCATCGTCAAGGCGGTGATCCGTCGGGACTCGTCGTCGACGCCCTCGGCGATGACCACCGCCTGACTGCGCTCGGTGTGCGCGGCCAGCGTGTGCGCCAGCCGCGCGGAATCCTGGTTGGCGGTCCGATCGAGCAGATCGGCGGAGGTCACGATGATGTCCGGTTCGATCAGCGTGAGGAGGGTCGCAGCGTGATCGGTGCTGGTGAGTCCGTCGACGCAGATGATCTTCCCGGCCGCCCGGGCCTTCGCCACCCGCGCGAGCGTGCGTTGCGGACTGCGGGTGACCGCACTGGGCAGCACCACCATGACGTGCCGCTCGAGTGCGTCCACGGTGTCGTTGCCGAGTTGGTCGAGCAGATCGAGGTCCAGACCGACCAGCAGGGGCAGGATCTTGGCCACCGACTGCGCGCGCGGCGACCGCGCCAGCTGCTGACGGCGATTGTCGAGGACGTGATGCTGCTCCATCAGCCGCGCGGCGCGGCGCAACGCGTCCGCGGTGCCCAGCCGGGTCCCGGTGGGGCCACGCAGCTGTAGTTCGACCGCGGCCAGCGCTCCATCGCTCAACCGGCACACCGGCGCGAACTGCATGTGGAGCTCCAGATCCTCGAACAGGGTGAACCCGTCCTCGGTCGAGGTCTGCCCGGATTCGGGTGTCATGCCGTCACAACGGTCATCGGGCGCCTCCCGTCGGAACTGCAGAAAGCTCCGGATCGAACTGGGAGGATGCGACTACTTCACATCCTGGTCAAGGCGAACATGCTGCCTGCGGCCAGGATAACAAAGGTCAGGACCAATCCCAGGGCGAGCCAGACCCCCAGGAGTGGCACAGCGACCAGCAGGGACCACACCGTGAGGGCGCCGGCCAGGAAGAGTCCCGACAGATCGACGTGGTCTGGCACGTCGTCGACCTCCGCCCGGACCGGCGATGTGCTGGGTTGCCGGTCCGGTGCGCCGACGGCGGGAGGGATGGTCATCGTCGGTGGTCTCAGTCGGCGTCGCGAGCGGCGGCGGCCGCCCCGGCCTCACTGGTCTGGCCGGCGTTCGCGAGTTCGCCGGAGTAGCTCTCCAGGTGGGCGCGCACGAACCACTGGAACTTCTCGAGTTCCGCCGTCTGCCCGATGAGGATGTCCTCGGTGATCGCGTCGAGCTCACCGACCTTCTCGATGGCGTCGCGGTGCGAGGTGATGAACCCGGCGTAGACGAGGTCGAGGGCACCGAGGTGGGCCTGGGCGGTGTCGCGCCCGATGGAGTAGTCGCTCCACGAGCGATCGGCCTCGATCGCCTTGGCGGTGCCGCGGGGTGATGATCCCAGGGTCGCGATGCGTTCGGCCACCGTGTCGGCGTAGCCGCGGACCAGCTCGACCTGGGGATCGATCATCTCGTGCACACCGATGAAGTTGGCGCCCACGACATTCCAGTGGATGTGTTTGAGCGTCAAGTGCAGGTCGTTGAGCGCGCTGAGGCGTTCCTGCAGACACGTGGCGACCGTGGTCGCCGATTCGGCGGACAATCCGGGTGCGGTGAATGTGGTCATGCCTCCGACGCTAGGGGCGGTGGGACCCGGTACGCCGGTCCGCGCCGCGCATGGCAATCCAACCGAGACCATCCATCACGAAACGGTAACGGCGTGGTTGTCGCGGGCCGGTTCAGGCGACCGTGTGGCCGACGAGCCGTCCGATGGCAAACGTCACCACCATCGCCAGCGCGCCGCCGATCACCACCCGCAACATCGGTCGCCACGGTCGTGACCCGCCGAGCGCGGCACCCGTGGCGCCGGTGAGGGCGAGCGCCACGAGAACCGCGACGAAGGTGACCGGAATCCGCCACGACGACGGGGGAGCCAGGATGGCGATCAGCGGCAGCAGGGCACCCAGCGTGAACGACACCGCCGACGACAGCGCCGCCTGCCACGGGTTGGTGAGTTCGTGGGGATCGATCCCCAGTTCCGCCTCGGCGTGGGCCTCGAACGCGTCGTGTTCGGTCAGCTCACTCGCGACGCGGCAGGCGGTGTCGTGGCGCAGGCCCTTGGCCTCGTAGATGCCGACGAGTTCGTCGAACTCCGCGTCCGGTTGCTCGCGCAGTTCGCGACGCTCCTTGGCGAGCAGGGACTGCTCGGTGTCGCGTTGTGTGCTGACGGAGACGTACTCCCCCAAGGCCATCGACACCGCGCCGGCCGCCAGGCCGGCGATGCCCGCGGTGAAGATCGGTCCGCGATCGACTGTTGCGGCCGCCACGCCCACGACAATGCCCGCGGTGGAGACGATTCCGTCGTTGGCGCCGAGCACGCCGGCGCGCAACCAATTGAGCCGGTTGGCCAGCGAACCGGTGTGGGGCTCGCCGCTGTGCCGGTGCTCGTGATCGACGCTCATGGGTCAACTCAACTGTGGCGGGAACGTTCTCGCAAGCAAGGGAACCGTTGCCTTACCGGTCTGGCGGTTCGGCAACTGCCTTACCGGTGTGGCGGTTCGGCAACGGTTCGACCCCTGCTCTCAGCCGGCCAGATCCAGGGCGGCACGCACGATGCTGTCGGTGTCGATGCCGTGATGCCGGTACACGTCGTCGAGAGAGCCGACCTGGCCGAAATGGCTGACGCCCAACGCCGCTCCGGTGACTCCGTGGATTCCGGTCAGGAATGCCAGCGTGTGCGGGTGACCGTCGAGGACGGTGACCATCGGTGTCGCACGGTCGGCGGGGAACGCCTGATCGAGAATCCACGACGGCGCGTCGGCCAATCCGCGGCGTGCCTGCAGCGCCTCGAACAGCAGGCCCGCACTCGTGACGCAGACCACATCGGCGGGTATGTCCTGGGCGGCCAGACGGTCTGCGGCCGCGAGGGTCTCGGTCATCAGGGCTCCCATGCCCACCAGCGTGACCACCGGGTGGGGGACGCGGCGCACCGGATACGCCCCGGCCACCACCTGACGGCGCCGGCGTTCGCGTGCCGCGGGGTCCTCGGGCACCGCGGCGAGCGTCTGATCGACCGGCCGTGTGGACAGCCGCAGGTACGACGAGCTCCCGTCGGGGCGTCCGAGTAGGCGCATCGCCGCGAGCAGGGTCCATTCGGTGTCGATGACGAATGCGGGTTCATAACTCACACAACCGGGTTGCTCGAGACCGATCGACGGGGTGGTGATGGACTGATGCGCCCCGCCCTCGGCGGCCAGGGTGACACCGGACGGTGTGCCGACCAGGATCGACTGGCCGCCGGCGTAGATGCCGTAGGACCACGGCTCGAGGGCGCGTTCCACGAACGGGTCGTACATCACGCCGATCGGGAACAGTGGCTGCCCCCAACGGCTCCAGGTGGCACCGAGCTCGCCCATCAGGCCGACGAGATTGGTCTCGGCGATGCCCAGTTCCATGTGTTGACCGGTCGGCTTCTCCCGCCAGTGCATGATCGTCTCGGCGTCGTCGTCGAACCAGTTGCGACGTTCGGCCGGTGACCAGACCTCCACCTTGTTGAGCCATCCGGCCAGGTTGGTGGTGGAGCTGACGTCGGGGCTGACGGTGACAACGCGCCGGGCGGCTTCGGGTGCGTCCCGGGTGAGCGCGAGTAGCGCGCGGCCCAGGGCTGCCTGGGTGGTCGACGTGCCGGCCGGTGTCCGGCCCAGATCCTCGGGAACCGCCGGTGGTGAATGGGGTTCGATGGGCTCACGCGTGAGCCGCCTGGCCGCGTCGGCACACAGGCGTCCGGCATCGCTGTCGGGGGAGAACCGCGTCCACGGACGATCGGCGTCCATGCCCATTCCCGTTGCGAGCTCACCGAACTGCTCGACGGTCAGCAGCGATGAATGGTTCTGCGGGTGTCCCTGCGTGGGCAGCCCGTGGCCCTTGATCGTATAAGCGATGATGACCGTCGGGCGGGTGTCGTCGATCTGTGCGTACGCCTGGCGCAACGCTTCGAGGTCGTGTCCGCCGAGGTTGCGGATCGCCCGGGTCAGGGTGGCGTCGTCGAGGTCGCCGACGAGTGCCGCGATCTCCGGTGCGGATTCGCCGTCGCCCGGGATGCGCTCCCGCAATTCTGTTGCGGTGCAGCGAAGTAGACGCTGGTACTCCGGATTGGGCATCTGCAGGATGCGTTCGCGCAGTGCGGATCCGCCCGGTCGGGTGAACAGCGCCTCGAGCAGGGCACCGAATTTGACGGTGATCACCTGCCAGCCCGCGGCGCCGAACATGCCCTCCAACCGGCCGGCCGCGATGTTCGGCACCACCCGATCCAGGGACTGTCGATTGAGGTCGACAATCCAGACGATCTCGCCGAGGTCGCGCACCGTCGGGTCCAGGATCGCCTCCCACACGGCACCCTCGTCGAGCTCGGCGTCACCGACCAACGAGTACTGCCGGCCCTTGCCGGTGGAGGAGATCGTGGCATCCACGTAACGCCGGGCGATGGCGCCCCAGATCGGGGCGGTGGCACCGATGCCGACCGAGCCGGTGGAGTAGTCCGCCGGATCCGGATCTTTGGTCCGACTGGGGTAGGACTGCAGTCCGCCGAATTCACGCAGGGTCGTCAGGTAGCGCTCGTCGAGTTCGCCGAGCAGATAATTGATGGCGTGCAGGACCGGGGATGCGTGGGGTTTGACCGACACCCGGTCGCCGGAGCGTAGATGCTCGAACCACAGCGAGGTCATGATCGACACGATCGACGCACACGACGCCTGATGGCCCCCGACCTTCAATCCGGTCGGGTTGGGGCGAACGCGGTTGGCGTGATGGATGATCGCGGTCGAGAGCCACAGCACCCGCTCCTCGATGTCGAGGAGCGCCTCGGATGTGGGCTCGCCCGCGTGTAAGGGGATGACCTTGGCGGTCTGTGGTGCGTTCATCGGAGAATGCGTCCTTGCTCGTGGTCTCGGTGCACTGCCTGGGCTCCTGGCCCCGACCCACAGGACGTGAGCGGCGATCGTCGTGCGAACTGCGGACCGGAATGTGATCCGGTCCGGGCGGTTGCCGGGGCGGGTTGGCCCCGGCAACGCTGGCGAGCTTCTGTGTGCAGAACTCGACTCTCAGTCGACCACCGGCGCACTATTCACGCAATGCTCGCGCGCAAGATTGCGCAATGTGCTCATCTGTGGAGGGGTGTCGTATGGGATGGTTGGCACTATGCTCACCCCGGATCGTTCCCCTGTCGTCGACAGCATCGACGGCCGCATCCTCGTGGCACTGACCGACGACCCGCGGGCCACCGTCGTGGCGATCGCCGAGGCGACCGGCCTGTCGCGCAACACTGTGCAGGCGCGGCTGACGAAACTCGAAGAGCGCGGCGCGCTGCGGTCGTTCGAACGCCGTATCGATCCGGCGGCGCTCGGGTATCCGCTGACCGCGTTCATCCTCACCAATGTCACCCAGAGTCAACTGACGCCGATCGCGGACGCGCTGAGCGAGGTTGCCGAGGTCGTCGAGGTACACGGTCTGAGTGGGGTGAGTGACCTGCTCGTGCACGTGGTGGCCCGAGATGCCGACGATCTGTACCGCGTCGCCGGAAGGATCCTGGATATTCCCGGCGTCACCCGGACCACCACGGCGCTGGTGATGCGCAAGCTCGTCGACTATCGCATCACCGATCTGTTGAATCGGCGGTAGCCTCCCGATCCCTGAGGTCCAGGGGCCGGGTGGGCGACCCTCCGCTGGCGGAAAAGCATTCTGACCAGCGATCATGCAGATTCGCATGATAACATTCATGCATGCCTAAGACGGTGCAGATCCGGGACATCGACGACGCCGTGTATGCGGCGTTGGCGCGTCGGGCCGCGGACGAGGGGATCAGCGTTCCGGAACTGCTCAGACGCGAAGCCACCCGGTTGGCATCCCGCCCGTCGGTCGCGCAGTGGTTGCGACGCACCGGGCGTCGGCAGTCGCAGATCTCGACAGCTGAGGCTCTGCAAGCGCTGGACGAGTGGCGAGGGCAATGGCCGGATGCTGATCGTTGACGCGTCGTGTCTCTTCGAGGTGGTTGCCGACACGGCGATGGCGGCTGAGATCGGCGCTCGACTCTCCGACGATCCTGACCACGCGGCGCCAGAGGTCATCGACGTCGAGGTACTCGGAGTGATTCGCGCACAGTATCTTCGCGGGCGTCTGGACCGCACTGCCGCAGCTCTCGCGGTCGACGATCTCCGCGACTGGCCAGGCGAGCGACATTCGCACCGATGGATGCTGAACAGAGTGTGGGACCTTCGTGACTCAGTGCGTGGCTGGGACGCGTTCTATGTCACGCTCGCGGAGGCAATGGATGCCACGCTGATCACGATGGATGCACGTCTGGCGCGCGCCCATGGGCCGCAGTGCCGGATCGAGGTGATCGGGTCCGGCGGAGGGTGAGAGGCATCGCCGCACAAAACGATCGACCTTCGCCAGGGGCGTGACCGCGAACGTCGGCAGGCGCCGTCAGGTCCGTCTGTCTGCCGGTCGCTGGTGCTGTGACTCATCGAGGCGGTCGGTGGTTGCCGCTCGTAGGTAAACATTGGCGTACCGGATGCCCGATTTCAGCAGCGTTTAAGGTGCGACCGCATACGGTGCGCGCGTGGACACTATCAACGGGATACCGGCTCATCCCCTCTTCGTGCATTTCGTCGTCGTGGCGGTCCCGGTCACCGCGCTGATGGCCATCGTCGCGGTCGTGTGGCCGCGTGCCCGTGCTCATCTGGGGATCGCGCCCATGATCCTCGCGCTGCTCACGTTGATCGCGGTCCCGATCACGACGTCGGCCGGTGAGTCACTGGAGAGTTCGATGGGCGCTTCGTCGCCCGCGATCGAGCACCATGCCGAGTTGGGGGACAAGCTGATCCTGGTGGTGGGTCCGCTCTTCGGACTGGTGGCGCTGTGGTGGCTGTTGTTCAGCCCGTGGGTGCTGTCCCGGGTGTCGCTGGGTGAAGGCGCACTGCGGATCTCCCGGATCGTGGTCGGCGCGTTGACCGTGGTCGTCGCCGTGCTGGCGATCGTGATGGTCGTCCTCGTCGGGCACAGCGGCTCGGACGCCGTGTGGGGCAGGTAGTCGGCCGGACAGTCACGGAGCAGCCGCAGGCCGGCCGGTCAGAACACCCGCAGACCCAACCGGCGACGGAGCCGCATGTCGAGCAGGTAGGTCAACAGCAACCCGCGCATTGCCCGGCCGACTGCGGGATCGACCACCCGGGCCAGCCGCAACGTGCGCTCGTAGCGTGAGTCGTCGGCGGCACTCCACCGCCAGTGCATCATCGTGCGGAACTCCGGTGGCAGGCCGGCCTTGATGAGGTAGTTCATCGGCCGCCCGAAGACCTTGTGCGCGACCGCCCCTGCCGCCCCCAACCGATACTCCAGGAACGACAGATCCGAGAGCTGTTGAAGGAGTTCACGAACCGGTGGGTCGATCGTCATCGAACCCACCTGCTCGTGCCAGTAGCATTCGAGTTCGCGATAGCCGGCCGGCCACTGCTCGGCCCGGACGTTCAACGTCGTTCCCAGCCATCGGGCATCGTCGACGATGCGGTCTCGTTCGGCCGGGCTCAACGGACCGTACAGCAGCTCGTACTGGTCGATGAAGTACTTCATCAGGCATACGGCCACCCACAGTTGGAGACGGGAGTCGTTGGCGCTGTAGGAGACCGGACTCTGCCGTGTGGAGTACACGAGATCGTGGATGCGCTTGAGCTCGTCGTGCACGAAGGCGCGGTCGTCGGCGTCGCCGAGCAACGCTACCGCGAGGAAGGTGCCGGTGGTGCGGCTGCGCTTGATCGGATGCTTCACGGCGCTTCCGGAATCGACCCGGCTCTCCACCACACCGTGGCCGACCTTGGGATTGGCGAGCTGCATGATCACGTTCGCACCGGCGATCGTGGGCCCGAGCCCGGTCACGAGATCGCCGGTGCGGCGGATGCGTCGACGATGCCGCGCGCGGCGGACGTCGGCGACATGGGGGTGCTGGTAGGGACTCTGCGCACCGGAGATCGTCACGTCATCGCGTTCGCCGATCGTCATCGCAACACTCCTCCACGCTGAGGCGTCTGACGTCAGGCTACCGTGCCAACTCACAGCGCAGCGCCGAAATCGTGGGCGGCGCGAATCGTCTCCGAAAACCGCCCTGCAGCGACGTTCCGGCGGCGAATCGCCGCCGAGCACTCGCTGCTGGGTGGTTTCCAGGCTGCGGGGCCGGTTCAGTACCCGCTAGACCGCATCGGGGCGGGATCGTAGAGGCCGGAGCGACGGGCGGTGCCGAGGTCGAGTTGTGCGGGCGGTGCCGGATTGATCTCGGTGAAGCGTTGCAGCCCACCCCAGTCGCGACCCCAGTTGTTACGCAGGTAGGTCGGCAACAGGGTCGGCTTGAGCATCGCCTCGGTGATGCCCAACGGCCCACCGGCCTTGCCCGACATCCACGTCTGACTGTTCTTCCGCGTGGCTTCGGCGTCGGGCATGATGCGCCACTTCGGCACCTGCAGCACACCGTTGACGACCTTCATGGGCTGCTGGCACGGGAAGACCATGCCGGGCAGCCAGTCGATGAAGACCGGATCGGTGGTGCCGACGACGTCATTGAGCGTGCGGAGTTCGCTGACCCGCGGCGGGGTGATGGCCACCCACTCCGACGGAGCGCCCGCGGTGTCGCGGACCTGCACGCGCACCACATCGGCCTTCGGCGGGGCGTCGGCCAGCGGGTAGCGCAGGTTGCGCCAGATCGGCACCTCACCGATGTCGATCGGCGACATCATGCCGACCGGCGTGACGCGACCGTCGGGCCCGGTGCGGCCGAACTGCACGGTGACCTGTTGCCCGGAGTGCTCCACGCCGAGTCCGTCGACCGCCTGCACCGAGCCGGCGACGGCGATCGTCAGCAACGGTGCGTCGGCGTTGCGTGCCGGCAGCTGATACCAGTCGGTGGTGAGCGATCCGGTCCCGGTCAGGGAGCGATAGCTGCCGAGCACGGGGGTGTCCGCGGGATTCAGCCCGAACGGCAGGCCCACGGTGGAGCCGTTGACGCCACGCGCGCCCTGTCCGCCCTCGGTGCCGCCCTGTGCTGATTCGCTGGTCTCGGTGGACGCGTCCGCACCGGCACCGGACTGCGCGGTGTTCTGCGCGGAGGTGGTGGCGGTGTCCTGTTCTTCGGTGGAATCGATGGACAGTCGGTTCGGCACCCCGTTGGGGGTGAAGCCGACCGGATCGGTCGAACCGGCCAGCGCGGCGGAAATGGTCGGTGCGGGTTTGCCGTTCACCGCGGCCGGTGTCAGCAGCCCGGTGTTCGGGTCCGCCTCCACCAGCACGTCGTCGGCCAGAGCGCATTCGTTGCCGGTCAGGGCGCGCGCATTCGACTTGAGCCACGACCAACTGTCGCGTTGCTCGTAGGCGCCCTTGGCGAACGAGGCCACCATGAAGATCACCACGAGCGCGGAGATCACCGGCAGCGGCGAGAACTTCAGCCTCGACAACGGTCCGGAACCGCCGGTCGTGCGGGTCTGTTCGTCGACGTAGTCGTCGCGGAAATGGAACCACAGACCCACGAGTGCGGTGATCACCGCGACCGCGAGGATGACCCAGCCCACCTTGATCCCGGCGATCGACGGTGGGCGGTCCCACCACGGGATGCCGAAACTGCCGACGAACCACCATCCGTTGGTGCCGGTGAACGAGATCGCGGTGATCGCGAGAACCGCTGCGGCGAAGAAGGTCCGGTTGCGCCGCGAGCGCAGGATCGCCGGGGCCATCATGGCTCCGGCCGCCGCGGCGAGACCGCCCGCGATACCCGCGTACACGCCGAAATGGTGCGTCCACTTGGTCGGGGTGAACGCGATGAAGAACATCGTGCCGAGGGTCACCGCGATCAGCCGCCAGATCGGCGCCCGGGCAACACCGTTGGGGTGCTCGCGACGCAGCAGGCGAAGCAGCACCACCACCAGGCACAGAATCATGATCAGCACGCCGTACCGGCGCGCCAGCGTGCCGTCGGCGGTCGGCAGCATCAGGTAGTAGTAGCGCACCGGCTCCTGCCACCACTCCAGGGTGGGACCGACGTCGCTGGCCACCTTGTTTCCGGTGATCAGCGCCATGAGCGGCTGGTCGAGGAAGATCTGGTAGAGCACGGCGGTTCCGGCGGCCAGTACCGGCGCGAGCATGGGCAACAGCCCGTCCCGCTTGCGGCGTGACACCAGGGTCTTGACCACCGGACGCACTCCGGCCAGGAGCGCGGCCACGGCCATCAGACCGCCCGGGGCGAGCGCGAGGGTGAACGCCGCAGCCACGACTGCGATCGCGTACGGCAGCATTCGTCGGGTGGCGATGGCGCGCTCCACGCAACACCACGTGAGCAGGGCGCCCACCGCTTCGGCGGGCTCGGGGCGAAGTCCGTTGTTGTAGGGCAACCAGATCGCGAGGAAGACGAACGCCGCCGACCATACGGCGGGGGTGCTGTGGCGGACGGCGCGGCCGAGGCGGGGGATCACCTCACGGCTGATCAGCCACCAGCCGAGCAGGCCGAGCAGGAAGGCGGGCAGACGCATCCAGGGCGCGGCGAGGCTCACGTGGGTCATCGCGGCGATGACCTGGAAGTGCCAGCCGAACGGGTCCTGCGGCACGCCGAAGTAGCGGAAATAGTTGTCCGCGTAGCCCGCGTCGCCCGTGATCCGGCCGACGGTGAAGTTGTATCCGTCGTCGGAGGTGTTGGCCCCGCCGATCCACCAGAACGCGAGGATCAGGAAGACCGCGACGTCGGGTCCGCGGATGGTCCACCATCCGGTCGGCAGAAAACGCTTGTGCCGTCGGCCGTCCCGATGATCGAGCACACCGAGGGCGACGAGCGAGAGGATCGTCATGATGATGCCGATGATGATCACGGCCAGTTTCAGCGGCGTCGGTGAGCTGACATACCTGGTGTCGATCGTGGCGTGCAGGGAGAGTCCGTCGCGCGGCGCGGACTCCGGCAGGTCGGTGTAGATGCCGACGATCTGCGGCCGCATCTCCTGATCCGGCGCCCGGAAGGAGTGCAGGCCATCGCCCGGCTGGTCGACGAAGCGGGCGGTCACGCCCTCGCCGTCCGCGTGGAACACGATGCGGCAGTCCGGATTCGACTGGGCCGGGCCGCGCGGCGAGTTCAGGATCACCACGTCGCGGTCGGAAACCGTCAGGGCGTCACCGGTCGCCCGGATCATGAGCGCGCGGGCCGCCGCGTCCTGGCCGCCCTCCGGGATCGTCGACAGCAGCATGCCGCCGTCGGCGGGCAGCTCGCGCGCCAGCGAACACGGCACCGACACGTCCATGTTGATCGGCACATAGGACACCAAGGGCGCGGCGACATCGGAGACGCCATCGCCCTGCGGCCAGTTCAGCTCGGCGGTCGACTGATTCACCGGCAACAGCGGCGTGAGGATCGCCATCAGAAAACCGAGCAGACCCGCGACGACCGCGACGATCTTCGCCGCTCGGTAACTCCGGTGCGGTGGCGGACTCTCCACGGGCGCAGCGCCGTCCGGCACGTCGGTCGGTGTGTCAGTCGTCATTGGATTGTGGCTCCACCCTGATCGAGCCGGTGCGTGACCAGCCCCATTGTGTCGTCTGCGCTGTGTTCACCCGCACCGCGGCCGCATCCGGCTCCAGAGGTGTCAACCGTTCCAGCGCACCCCATTCCCGCGTCCAGTCGTCCTTGAGATAGGTCGGCACCGCCTGCGCCGACGTCGTCGATTCGGAGATGGACAGCAGGCCGCCGTCCGCGCCGGCCTGCCACGTCTTCGACTGCGAGTTGGTCAGCGGGTAGTCGGGCATGATGCGCCACTGCGGCACCTCCGCGACACCGTTGGTGATGTGCAGGGGCCGCTGACACGGGAAGTGCGCCGCGACGATGAAGTCGATCACCGTCGGTGACTGCGATCCGACGACCTCCTGCAGGGTCTGCAGTCGAGGCGCCCGCGGCGGGGTGATGCCGATGAACTGATCCTTGCCGAGATTGTTGTCCTGCAATGACAGCCGCATGACCGTCGCCCTCGGCGGGGCAGAACTCATCGGGACGCGCAGATTCCGCCACGGGCGATTGGTGATGACCGGTCCGGGATCGATCGGCAGCACATCCGGTCCGAGCTGGCTGAACGAACCGTCCGCGGCGGGCCGACCGAACTGCACCACGAGTTTCTGCCCGAAGTTGCGGACGCCGAACGTGTCGATCGTCGAGATGGCGCCGGCCGCGCTGAACACCAGCAACGGGGATCCGGCACGGACCGCGGGCAGCCGGTACCAGCCGGTGGTCAGGCGCGCCTCACCCGGATATCCGTAGCTGCCGAGCACCGGGGTGGTCGAGGGATCGAGCCCATAGGGCAGGGCGGCGGTGGAGCCGTTGACGGTGCGCGGCCCCTGGCCCCCCGTGGTGCCCGCGCCGAGGCCACCGGTGATGGCGAACGGTTTGGAGAAGCTCGCCGACACGTTCATCTGTCCGGGCCGCTGATTGCCGGGATCGGGCGACAGGTCGTCGGGGATGCCATTCGGGGTGAACCCGACCGGATCGGTGCCGCTGCCGGCGCCGTCGAGGGCCGCCGACACCGACTCCCCGCTCGCCGGGGTCAACATGCCCTCATTCGGGTCCGGTTCCACCAGTACCCGATCGGCCATGCCGCAGCTGTTGCCACGCAGCGTGTTGACGTTCTCGGCGAACACCGTCGTCGCCGGGTACCGGGTCACCGCGGCCTTGGCGAACACGAGCAGTTCGGCCACCACCATCAGACCCGCGACGACGGCGATCGGTGACGACGCCAGGAACAGCCGGCGACGGTCGGCCCGGCTCTCTCCCGGTTCGCCGGTCACATGGGAGAGTCCCTTGTTCTCGACGTAGTCCAGTCGGAGGTGCTGCCAGACGGCGATGGCGGCCGTGATCACCGCGAGGATGAGGAACAACGTCGACACCGGGTGGCCGGCGAGCACCGGTGCGCGGTCGAACCAGGAGATGCCGTACTCGTAGCCGAACGGCCAGGCGTTGTACCCGGCCATGGCCGCCGCGAGAGCGAAGAACAGCCCGGAGATGAACACGGTGAGGTTGCGTGCGGACAACGCCGCCGACTGTGCCACCGCCAGCGTGGCCGTGGCGGCGACGGCTGCGGCCAGTCCGGCGAAGATGCCGAACTGGATCGTCCACTTGGTGGGCGTGAAGGCCAGCAACAGCATGGTCACACCGATCGACCCGATCAGCCGCCAGGTCGGCCCGGGATCGACGCCACGCAACCGGGTCCGCCGCAGCATCACCGCGACCGTCACGATCAGGCCGGCGAGCAGCAGCAACACCGGGACGCGGCGGGTGAGCGCACCGTCGTCGGTGGTCACCGAGATGAAGTAGTAGCGCAGGTACTCCTGATGCCAGCTGATCACCGGGCCGACCTGATAGCGGATCTTCATCGCCTCGAGCACGGTGGCCAGCGTCTGGTCGCGGAACACGACGACGAGCACGAGCAGGCCGGCCGCGGTCATCGGCGCCAGCAGCGCCAGGATGCCCGACTCGCGTCGACGAGCCAGCAGGATGCGCAGCAACGGTCGCGCCGACACCAGCAGGATGGCGACGGCGATGACGCCCTGCGGGGCCAATGCGAGCGTGAAGCCTGCTGCGATGGCGGCCAGCGCCGCGGGCAGCAGACGCCGGGTCGCGATGGCCCGCTCGGCCGCCCACCAGGTGAGCATCGAGCCCAGGACGATCATCGTCTCACTGCGCAGGCCGCTGTTGAACGGGAGCCAGAACGCGAGGAACACCAGCGCCGCGGCCCACATGGCCCAGGCATTGCGGCGGACACCGGCGCCCAGTCGTGGCAGCAGCACCCGGCTCAGCACGAACCACGACGCCAGCCCGGCCACCAGCGGCGGGATGTGCATCCAGAGCAGGGACGGGGAGATCGACGACCAGTGGGCCAGGAAGCTGTAGTACCAGTCGAACGGCGCCTCGGGGATGCCGTACCAGCGGTAGTAGTCGGCGAGATAGCCCGACGAGTCGGCGGTGCGGCCCATGTTCAGGATGTAGCCGTCGTCGGCGGTGCCAGCGCCGAGCAGTGTCCAGATCAGCAGGACTCCGGTGACCGCGATGTCGGTGGGACGGGGAATCAGGATGCGCCGGCCGGACCCGGTCCGCGGCCCGATCCGCCGGTGATAGCCGTGCAGGCGGTCCAACAGCCAGAGCGCGACGAGAGCGAGGAGCACGGCGATCACCGCGAGCAGCATCACGATGAGTTTCAGGACCGTCGGCGAGCTGACGTAGCGGTTGTCGATCTGGACATGCATCCGTAAGCCCTGGCTCGCCGCCGCGGTGACCTGCGCAGCGGTGAGCTCCGAGAAGATGCCGTCGACCTGCGGCCGCTTGTCCGGCGGCAGGACGGTGCGCTGCCCCAGCCCGACGAACTGTGCGCCCGGACCCGAGGGTGCCGAGAAGATGTGCAGCTCGCGGCACCCCGACAGCTGATCGCGGGAGGCGCTGGCCGCCACCGAGTTGCGGAACGAGACCGACACCGTGTCACGGGTGGCGGTGACATACAGCGCCGACGACCTGCTCTTGGGCGCATCGGTCGGCATGGTCGTGAGGATCTGGGCGCCGTCGGCGGGCAGCGCGCCCAGCACGCTGCAGGGAATGTGGGCGTCCAGCGATTCCGGTGTCTGGGCGATCAGCGGCGCGACGACCGACGACGAATCGCCGGACAGTGTCTGTCCCTGCGGCCAGTCGAAGGACGCATCGGTCGAGTCGACCGGCAGGAAAGGGGTGATCACGCACAGGACGGCCCCCACGATCCCGGCGACCACGGCGATCGTCCGGGCGGTGCCTTCGGACACCCTTGCGGTCGGCTTCGCTGCGTCAGGCGCAGCTGGCGGGGCTGTCACAGGCACGATGTCTGATGCTAAGCGACTTACCTGAGAGTACCTAGTCGCGCGCCACACCGGCCGAAACCGGGCTGCGACGCGGCCCACCTCCCACCTTCTATTAGGGTCACCGTCTGATGACTCCTACTCCCCGACAGCTGACCGCCCGCACCTGGGCGGTGATTGCCGCTGCCGCCGGACTCGTCGCCATCGTCGCCGCCGTCCTGACACCGCTGCTGCCGGTCACCACGCGCACCGCGACCATCGACTGGCCGAGTCGCGACGTGTCGGCCGCGGCCGGCGCGTCGGTGACCGCACCCCTGGTCGCGGCAACCCCCGCGGGTCTCGACGTCACCGTCGGCTGCCCCACCCTGGCCCGGGCCGCCCGATCCGGCTCGCCGACGGTCGTGCTGTCGACGATGCCGACATCCGGCGCCGATGCGACGAACAAGGCACTGTCCGTGACCGCCGGTCCGGACGGGGCCACGGTCACATTGCGAGGTAAGGAGCTCGTGCACCTCCCCCGCGCCGACCTGGCATCGTGCGACCGGCTGGTGGTGCGCGCATCGTTCTCGGCGATCTCGGCCCGTTTCATCGGAGCGGGTCGTGCGGGGACCGCGGACCCGTACCAGCGGCCTCAGGTCTCGGGCATCTTCACCGACCTCGATCCGGGCGCCGTGCAGCGGGCGGCCGGGTCGGACGGTCTGGCCGTCCACGTCGACGTCGACAACCGGTTCGACACCAGCCCGTCGCTCATCAAACTGCTCGTGATGATCGTCGGCGTCCTCGCCGTCATCGTCACGTTCGTCGCCATCGCCGGCGTCGACGTCGCCAACGGCTACCACCGACGGGTCGGCCGGGTGAGACTGCGACGCCTGTTCGCACCACGGGTCGCCGACGTCGCGGTGACCGCCGCGCTGGTGATCTGGCACTTCCTCGGTGCGGGTACGTCCGACGACGGCTACATCCTGGCCATGGGACGCAACGCGTCGGATGCCGGATACCTCGCGAACTACTACCGGTTCTTCGGCATCCCCGAGGCGCCGTTCGACTGGTACTACAGCTTCCTGGCCCACTGGGAGTCGATCTCCACGGCGGGCGTCTGGATGCGGCTGCCCGCCCTGATCGCCGGGCTCGTCAGCTGGTTCATCCTCAGCCGCGTGCTCTTGCCGCGGCTCGGTGGCGCGGTGCGCCGATCCCAGTGGGCCATGCTCACCGCCGCCGCCGTGTTCGTCGCCTTCTGGATGCCGCTGGCCAGCGGATTGCGCAGCGAGGGCATCGTCGTGCTCGGATCGCTGCTCACCTGGTGGGGCGTCGAACAGGCGGTCGCCACGCGGCGCATGCTGCCGGCGGCAGGTGCTGCCCTCGCGGCCGGACTCACCCTCGCCGTCGCACCGCACGGCCTGATCGCGGTGGCGCTGTTGCTCGCAGGTTCGCGGCCGATGCTGCGGACCGTCCGGAAACGCCGGGGTGAGAACGGAGTCCTTCCGTTGATCGCGCCCGTCGGCGCCGCCGTCGCGTTCGTGGTGATCGTCGTCTTCCGTGATCAGACACTGGCCGGGGTGGCCGAGGCGATCCGCGTCCGGTACACGGTGGGGCCGACGCTGGACTGGTATCAGGAACTGCTGCGCTACTACTACCTGTCCCTGACCACGCAGGACGGCTCACTGGTGCGCCGGGTCCCGTTGCTGCTGTTGCTGGCCGCGGTGTTCGTCACGTTGGCGGTGATGCTGCGGCGCAAGCATATTCGCGGGGTCGACCCGGGGCCGGTGTGGCGGGTGATCGGCGCGATCCTGCTCACCGTGCTGTTGCTGTCGTTCACGCCGACGAAGTGGACGGTGCAGTTCGGCATCTATGCCGGTGTGGGCGCCGCGATGGCCGCGGTGGCGACCGTGGCCGTCGCGCAGTCGGCGCGCCGGTCCCCACGCAACCTCTGGATGTACATCGCGGTGCTGATGTTCGCGTGCGCCCTGGCGGCCGCCGGCGAGAACGCGTGGGGCTGGGCCTACGACTTCGGCATCTCGTGGTTCGACAAGGCGCCCAGCCTCGCCGGGACGCCCCTGTCGTCGATCTTCCTGGTGCTCACCGTTCTTGCGCTCGCCGTGGCCCTGTGGTTCCACCTGCGCATCGACGCCGACGCCGACAACGGGGTGGTGCGCGACGACCGGACTCCGGTGTCCCGCACCCAGACCGCGATTGCGTCGTCGCCCATGCTGGTGATCGCGTTGCTGGTGGTGGTCGTGGAGCTGGCACTGTTCGCGAAGTCTGCCGTGGCACGATCGGACACGTACACCACGTTCAGTGCGAACATGCACGCGCTCGCCGGCGACACCTGCGGCATGGCCGACGACGTCCTCGTCGAGGAAGACCCGAATCGCGGTGCACTGCAACCGATCGGCACCGACGACATCTCGCGTGCCCTCGCGGGTGAGTCCACCGGGTTCGGCCCCGATGGGGTCGCGGGTGACCTGACGCCGGACCCCACCTCGCTCGGCGCGGGCACGATCAACACCTCCGGCGACCTGTCCCGCCCGTTCGTCGTGACGGGCGGACCCCCCGGGACCACGGGTGGGCTGGGACCGGTCGGTGTCAACGGGAGCCGGGCCGCACTGCCCTTCGGTCTGCGACCCGAGGACACCCCGGTGCTGGGAACCTACGGTCACGACAACGGCACCGCCGAACTCACGTCGATGTGGTACCGGCTGCCGGACCGGTCGTCGTCGCCGCTGCTGGTGATCACCGCTGCGGGGCCGGTGTTCTCGGTCGACGAGGACGGATTGGCGAGGGCCGGCCGCTCGCTGCGGGTGCAGTTCGGGCGGACCGACGGCGATTCCGGCGAGTTCCGCGAGGTCGGTGCCCCGTACGTGCCGATCGATCCCGGACCCGAACGGCCCAACCGTCCGTGGCGCAATCTGCGGATTCCGATGTCGGCGGTACCGCAGGGCGCCACCGCGATGCGGATCGTCGCGGTGGACAACAACGTGAGTCCCGACCAGTGGCTGGCGTTCACGCCGCCCCGCGCGCCCGTCCTGCGCAGCCTGCAGGACGTGGTGGGCTCGACGACGCCGGTGCTGCTGGATCTCTCGGTCGGCAGCCAGTTCCCGTGCCAACATCCCATGAGCACCCACGCCGGCGTGAGCGAAATACCACAGTGGCGCATCGTGCCCGACCAGACGACCACCAACTCGAAGTCGAAGACCTGGCAGGCCTCGATCAACGGTGGAATCCTCACCACCGCCGAGGCGCTGACCCGCGCATCGACGATGGCGACCTACCTCGACAACGACTGGTACCGGGATTGGGGTGGTCTGCAACGGCTGTCGCCGATCGCGCCGGACGCCAGGCCCGCGCACGTGACGACCGGAACCTCGACGACGTGGGGCTGGACCCGGCCCGGAGCGATCAGGGTGGTGCCGCAGAATGACTGACCCGGACAAAGAAACGCCCACGAGGCGGGCCACACCGAGTGACCGGACGATCCGGATCGCGAAGATCGTGGCCGTGGTGGCCGGCGCGCTCGGGGTGCTGCTGGCCCTCGCGTCACCGTTTTTGCCGGTGACCTACACGAAGACCGAACTGCAATGGCCACAGGCGAACACCATCGAGAACGTCGCCGCGCCGAACGTCTCGTATGTGCCGGTGTCCATGGACGTCTCGGTACCGTGCGCCCTGGCCGCCGACCTGCCATCCGGCGGTGGTGTGTTGTTGTCCACGGTGCCCGAGAACGGTGCCGAGGCGAGCACCGTCGGACTGTTCGTGCGGGCCACCTCGGACCGCCTGCTCGTCACCCAACGCAACGCCGTCCTGCTCAACGTCCCGCGCGCCGAGGCACAGCAGAACCCGGACTGCCGGATCGCAATTCAGTCCGACACCACCGGAACCCGCGGAGCGGTGGACGGTTTCGTCCCGAGCGGGGGTGATCCCCAGCGGTTCTCACTCGACGACCCCAATGCGCGCCCGCAGATCATCGGCGTCTACACCGACCTGCCGTCGACCGCGTCCACGGCGGGCCTGTCGTTCCGGTCGACCGTCGACACGCGTTTCAGTTCCAGTCCGACCCTGCTGAAGGGGGCGGCGCTCATCATCGGTGTGCTGCTGACCGTGGCGTCGATGATCGCTCTGGCCGTTCTCGACTCCCGCGACGGCCGCCGCCTCGGACTGGGTCTGCCGGCCCGCTGGTGGCGTCCGACCCCGCTCGATCTGGTGATCACCGCCGTGCTGGTCGTGTGGCTGTTCGTGGGTGGTAACACCGCCGACGACGGCTACCAGGTCACCGTCGGACGTGTCGCCCCCGACGCAGGTTATCTGGACAATTACTACCGGTACTTCGGTGCGCCCCAGGACCCGTTCGGCTGGCACTACCGTTATCTGGCCCTCTGGATGCAGGTCAGCACCGCGACCCCGTGGCTGCGCCTGCTGCCGCTGCTGTTCGCACTTGCCGGCTGGTTCCTGATCAGTCGGTTCGCCATCCCGCGTCTCGGCCAGGCGGTTCGGACCTCCCGCGCCGCCATGTGGGCGGCCGGGCTGGGGTTCCTCGCCGTCTGGTTGCCGTTCAACAACGGTCTGCGGGTGGAACCCGCGCTCAGCGTGGGCATCCTGCTCACGTGGATTCTGGTGGAACGGACGGTGGCCACCGGACGGTTCTTCCCGTTGACCCTGGCGATCCTGTCGGCGACGCTGACCCTGACGATCCACCCGGCCGGCGCCATCGCGGTCCTCCCGCTCCTGGCCGCCGTGCGACCTCTGCTGCGGCGGCTGCGCAGGCGGCGTCGCCGGGACGGTCTGCTGCCGTTGCTCATGCCGATACTCGCGGCCGGCCTGGCGATCCTGTTCGAGATCTTCGCCGACCAGCCGCTCGCGACCATTCTCGAAGGCATCAAGGTGCAGGGCATCGTCGGACCCACCAACAAATGGTGGACCGAGGGGATGCGCTACTACATCCTGCTCAACCCCACCCCGGACGGTTCGATCGCCCGCCGCATCGGCATCTTCGTGACATTTCTCGCGGCCCTCATCATCGTGCTCACCCTGCTGAGCAAGCGACGCGTCCCGGGTGTCGCGTCGGCGCCGCTGTGGCGGCTGCTCACCGTCGCGGGGGGTGCGGTGGCCGTGCTGGCGTTCGTGCCGACCAAGGCCACTCACCAGCTCGGCGCATTCGCCTGTCTCACCGGCGTATTGGCCGCCGCGGCCACCGTGTTCCTGCGGCCGACCGTGATGCAGCGGCGCTGCAATCGGACCTTCGTCGCCGCTGCGGCAGCCTATGCCCTCGCGGTCGCGTTCGCCGGTCGCAACCAATGGTGGTACGTGGGCAGCTACGGAATCCCCTGGGCCGACGACACTCCGAACGTCGCCGGGATCGAGCTCTACATCCCGATCGTGCTCGTCGCCGTGGCACTGACCCTGCTGGGGGCGTGGCAGTACTACCGTGACGACCGACTCGCCGAACGCGGCGAAGCGCCGACAACGGTGCAGACCCGCAGCGTGATCCAACGGATGCCGACCTACTCGTTGGCGATCATCTCCGCCGTCGTCTTGCTGTTCACCTTTGTGTCCTTCGCGAAGGCGTATCAGACGCAACGTGATTCGTGGTCGTGGACGGGCTCGAACATCGACGCGATGCGCGGGCAGCCCTGTGCGCTGGCCGACGCGGTGATGGTGGAGGCCGACCCGAACGTGGGCGTACTCACCGCCGCCGACGTCGCCGGACAGCGCAATCCGTCGCCGGGCGCCGCCATCGCCGGCACGGGTATGACCGGTTTCGATCCGAACGATGTCTCCACACATCTGGAGAGCGAGTCCAATCCGGACGAGCAGAACAACGAGATCGACCGAACCCAGACGGATCCGTCGACCGCGCAATCCGAACCGAGCGGCTCGGCGGGCTCGGCCGACACGGGTGGTGGCACAACCACCACGCGCGGGGTCAACGGTTCCTCGGTGCGGCTGCCGTTCGGTCTCGACCAGAACCGCGTCCCGGTGCTCGGTACTTACGGAACACCCACCGGCCGTGGCCATCTGACCTCGGACTGGTATCAGCTGCCGCCGCGGACCGATGACGCACCGCTGGTGACGATGTCGGTGGCCGGGAGCATCGAGTACATCGACGAGCTGGCCGTCACCCATCCGGGACAGAAGTTGCGACTCCAGTTCGGTCGCGTCGAACCGGATGGCCAGGTCACCACCGTGGCGTCGATGATGCCGCTCGACATCGGCAACGATCCGGAATGGCGCAACCTGAGATTCCCCCTCGACCAGGCCCCGCCCCGGGCATCGGTGGTGCGCATCGTCGCCGACGATACGTCGGGTGATCCGGCGCAGTGGCTGGCCGTGACGCCGCCGCGGGTGACACCGCTGGTGACGTTGAACTCGTTGGTGGGTAGCGATGATCCGGTGCTGCTCGACTGGGAGGTGGCCTTCGCATTCCCCTGCCAGCGGCCCGCCTCGGTGGTCGACGGGGTGTTCGAGACCCCGCAGTGGCGGATCACCCCGGACGCCGAAGGCGAGCGGGTCAATTCGCGTCGGTGGATGGCCGGCGACTACGGCGGCCCGCTCGGCATCGTGGAGAACGAACTCCGTCCGATCGTGCTGCCGTCCTACCTCCGCAACGACTGGGCGAAGGACTGGGGCAGTCTGCAACGACTCACCCCGCTCAAGCCTCAGGTCGACGCAGAGCTGGTGACCAGCGACGACGTCCACGGCGGCCTCTGGACGCCGGGCCCGATGCGGGCGATCAAGAACTGACTATCCACCGCCGGTGCACGCCGACGGCGGATGAGCCCGTCGGACATTAAGGTGTCGTCATGCCGACCTACGTGTACCGGTGCGACGAGGACTGTGCGGACTTCACCGAGCAGCACCCGATGGCCGCCATCCCGGACGACGCCACCTGCCCGGACTGCGGCCACGATGCGCGGCGCGTGATCGGCGCACCGGCGCTGGGCGTGGGTGCGACCAGCGCGATGCACTTGCACGACGCGACCCGGGCGACCGCGGACACACCACAGGTCGTGTCGAACGTTCCCGGTAGAGCCCGGCGGGCCACGCCGGTCTCCTCGAACCCCTTGCATCGCACCCTGCCCAGACCCTGAGCAGGACTACTGTGTCGGTGTGGCCAGGTCCTCCCGGCGCAAGCTCGCCGACTATCCGCATCCCCATGTGGCCGTCGACATCGCTGTGCTGACGGTGGAGAACGGCTCGTTGCGAGTCGTCGTCCAGCGTGATGACAGCGGGGCGCCGGCACTACCGGGCAGGTTCATCCGCGAGGGCAACACCGTGGAACAGACGGTGGACGAGGTGCTGGCACTCAAGCTCGGATTGTCGGCGGAGGTTCGGCCACAGCTGCTCGCGGTGTTCAGCAAACCCGATCGCGATCCGCGAGGGTGGACTATCTCGATAGCCCATGCGGTGGCTCAACCCGTCGAGGCGTTGGCGGACGTGCGCGGCGAACTCACCCCGGTCACCGTGGACGGGAAACTGGAGTCGGGCGAGCATCTGCTCTACGACCACGACGACATGCTCACGGCCGCGGTCGACGGATTGAGGGCCCGGTACGAGGACCGGCCGGACCCGGACGGGCTGGTTCGTCCGCCGTTCACTCTGACAGACCTCCGGGAGACCCACGAGGCGGTGCTCGGACGGAAACTGATGCGCGATTCGTTCAACCGTCGCGTCGAGCCATTGCTGCTGGTGGAGACCGACGGGGACGGCTCTCCCGTCACCCGTGTCGGTGGTGGTCGTCCGGCACGGCTCTTTAGGCGTCCCGCCGACGCATCGAGTTTCGGGTGGAGGCTACCAACCGTCGGCGGCGACTGACGGAAACGACTGTGTAGGCGCAACCCTCGTGGGGATGTGCGTAGGCCACCGCCGGTCGAGGAGCGAGCGATGCGTTGCCAGTCGGTCCCTGTGGTGCGTGACCACTTCGCTCCCTGTGGATTCTCGCGAGGAACGAGCGAAGCGTGACCGCCCGGTTCCCTGTGGATCAGCGCGAGGACGCGATGCGTTAACCACCTCGCTCACTGAGCCTGAGGAGCTTCGCGAGGAACGAGCGCGTCGCCACCCGCTCCCTGAGCGCTGGGGAGCGTCGCGAGGAACGAGGGATGTCACCACCCGCTCTGAGGAACGAGCGAAGCGTGACCACCCGCTCCCTGAGGAGCATCGCGAGGAACGAGCGAAGCGTGACCACCCGCTCCCTGAGGAGCATCGCGAGGAACGAGCGAAGCGTCACGAAGGGGAAGCCCCACCGAATGGGACCGGAGTCTGTGCTCCGGTCCCATCCGACGTTCGCGTGCAACTCATTGCCGCGCGTGCGTCGCGATCAGGCGGCGGGCGGGGTCAGCACACCGTCGATCAGGTAGACGGTCGCGTTGGCGGTCTTCACGCCGCCGCAGACGACTCCGGCCTCGTTGACCTTCCAATCGTCGCCCGAGCCGGTCACGGTGACGCTCTGACCCTCGAGAGTCTTGTGCTCGCCTTCGATGGCATCAGGAGCGACCTGCCCTGAAACCACGTGGTAGGTAAGGATATCGGTGAGCATCTTGGAATCGGTCTTGAGGGTGTCCACGGTCTCGGCGGGAAGCTTCGCGAATGCGTCGTCGGTGGGCGCGAACACGGTGTACTCGCCATTGTTGAGCGTATCCACCAGATTCACATCAGGATTGAGCTGGCCCGAGATTGCCTGGGTCAAGGTCTTGAGCATCGGGTTCGCCGCGGCGGCGGTGGCCACCGGCGCAGTCGCCATGCCGTCGACCGATGCGGGTCCGGTCGGATTCGCCTCCGCGTAGGCCGCACACCCTGGTCCGACCAGACCGGACGCAGTGGCAGAACCGCTTTCGGAGGCCATACTGCTCATCGGCGCCATACTCGTGGCCGATGAGGTCGAGTCGGAGCTGTCATCCGAGGAGCAGCCGGCCACGAGCCCGACAGTCAGGGCGACACCTGACGCCACGGTCAAGACACGATGAATTCGCTTGAGAGCCATGATCGATCCAATCTGTGGTTGACACCCACCGCGTGGCGGGTCACTGAGGCATTCGGTGTGCGGGTGGCCCCGGATTGGTCCCGATTGTCCGAGTCCTCTCACCTGTGGTTTCGTCGGGTGCCGAAACTTCGACCAATCCGCAGGCTCCCACGCACCGAACCCTTGTCGAGATCACCGATGTCAACCCCGGCCGGTGTGGGAGGAGACCGACCATGCGTGCACTCGAGACGAACCTGCGCGCACTGGCATCCGGCCTGGTCGCCGTGTTGGCCGGGATGGCCGTCGGTGAGCTTGTCGCACTGCCGATCTCGCCCTTCGCGTCGCCGTATCAAGCAGTCGCGGCATTTCTCGTCGACCACGCGCCCGCGTGGGCGCGGGAGTGGGCCATCGACACGTTCGGCACTGCTGACAAGACTGCCCTGATGGCCGGCGTGGGCGCGGTCCTGCTGGTGCTGGCCGCCCTCGCCGGCATTGTCCAGACCCGGCGACCACCGTGGGGCGTCGCGTTCGTCGTACTCTTCGCGGGCGTCGGCATTCTCGCCGAGCTCACCCGGCCCACCGCAGAGCCCTCATTCTTACTGCCCCCGCTGCTGGCCGGTGTCGTTGCGGGCGCCGTCCTGATCGTGCTGTGCCGAAACGCGAGGCCGCAGACCGCAGGTGCGGCCACCGGATGGAACCGGCGACAGTTCCTCGCGGCCACCGGACTACTCGCAGCCGCCTCGGCGGCTTCCGGGATGATCGCTCGACGACTGTCGCGCTCGGGCGACGTTCTCGCCGAGCGACGTGACGTGGTGCTTCCCACGCCGGCGTCGGCAGCATCACCGATCCCGGCCGGCGCCGACATCAACATCGACGGGGCCACATCCTTCGTCACCGACACCGCGACGTTCTATCGCATCGACACCGCATTGCAGGTTCCGCGGCTGAGCAGCCGGGACTGGCGACTGCGCATCCACGGGATGGTCGACCGGGAGATCACGCTGAGCTGGGACGACCTGCAGGATATGGCGGCCATCGAACGCATCATCACGCTGACCTGCGTGTCCAACGAGGTCGGGGGTGACCTCGCCGGAAACGCTCGCTGGATCGGCTTCCCGATGGCCGACATCCTGGCCCGCGTCGGTGTGCACAACGACGCGGACATGCTGTTGTCCACGAGTGTTGACGGCTGGACGTCGGGCACGCCGCTCGCCGCGATCACCGACGGACGCGACGCAATGCTCGCCGTCGGGATGAATGGTGAGCCGTTGCCGCTCGAGCACGGTTACCCGGTCCGTCAGGTCATCCCGGGGCTCTACGGGTTCGTGTCCGCGTGCAAGTGGGTGACCGACTGGGAGATAACGCGATTCGACCGTGCTCAGGCGTACTGGACGCAGCGTGGCTGGGGTGTTCGCGCGCCCATCAAGACGGCGTCGCGCATCGATCGCCCCGCCCCACTCTCGCGGCAGGCGCCGGGTCGTGTGGTGGTCGCCGGCACGGCGTGGGCCCAGCACCGCGGTATCAGCAAGGTCGAGGTACGCGTTGACGACGGGCCTTGGCAGCAAGCGCAACTCGCGCCGCAGTACTCGGTCGACACCTGGCGACAATGGATCTGGAACTGGGATGCGACACCGGGACAGCACACGCTGTACTGCCGTGCCACCGACGCGGCAGGTCGCCCCCAGCCCGAGGTGCGGGTGGCGCCGATCCCCGACGGCGCGACCGGATGGCACAGCCGGGTGATCAGGATCGATGCCGAGTAAGGCGTGTCCAACCACCCCGGGCTCGGGGGGCCTGCGAGCTTGCCGGCGCGACCACCTGTTCCCCCGGGGAGCCTGCGAGCTTGCCGGCGCGACCACCTTTTCCCCCGGGGAGCCTGCGAGTTTGCGAGCGCGACCACACGCTCCCTGAGGAGCCTGCGAGCTTGCCGGCGCGACCACCTGTTCCCCCGGTGAGCCGCCGAGCTTGCCGGCGCGACCACCTGTTCCCCCCGGTGAGCCGCCGAGCTTGTCGGCACCATCCGCTCCCTGAGGAGCCTGCGAGCTTGCCGGCGCGACCACCTGTTCCCCCGGTGAGCCGCCGAGCTTGCGAGCGCCACCATCCGCTCCCTGAGGAGCCTCCGAGCTTGCGAGGATGCGTCACGAAGGGCGGCCCTTCGTGACGCTCGCAAGCTCGCTCCTCAGGGACCGGGGGCTCTCGCAAGCTCGCTCCTCAGGGACCGGGGGGGGGGGGCTCTCGCAAGCTCGGTCCTCAGGGACCGGGGGCTCTCGCAAGCTCGCTCCTCAGGGACCGGGGGAGCCGGGGCGAGGTTGCGCGAGAAGCGTCGCGGGTCTCGTTGAGTCGAGCTCCTCGCTCAGGCGGATCGGCCCGGTGGCAATGCCTGTCGCGGTGTGAGATTCGCCAGCAGCCATCGATAGATCTCCTCGTTGTTCAACAACGTGAAGTGATGAGCCCCGCCGAGGTCGAGGCCATCGGAGAACCGTAGCCCGAGACGGGTGCGAGTCGGTGCGCCCCGCCCACTCGGTGTCAGGACGAGGCCGTCGCCGATCAGCCGGCCGATCGGATTGTTCGGATTGCGGGTGAGGGTTGCCGTGACGAACAGGTGGCGGGCAGTGGGGAGCAGGGGAACGTCGGCGCCGGGCGGTTGTGGCCACGCGTCGGGTTCCCGGTCGGCCCAGTCCTCCGGCGTGAGATTGCCGTGGAAGAGATCGCGCACCCCCGCGCTACGCCGGCGGAGCAGATTGCTGATCGGACGGGTCGCCGACGATGACCGCAGCACCGACGACAGGGCGTGCACCCCGCGCTCGAGGGGCGCCCCGAGGTGCGGTGTACCGAGGTAGGCGGTCTCGGTCACGAGCGCGGGCCAATAGTCGCCGTGCTGGGTGGCGAAGTGGCAGCCGCTGCGGATGACGAGACCGCCCATGGAATGACCGACCAAGGTCATGCGGGTGACCGGGGTCGGCCAGAGCAGCACCAGATCGGTCAGCAGGTCGGCGAGGTCGCGACCGTTGTCGCTGATGTGGCGGCCGGTGTTGTAGCGGATCTGCACCTCGGTGGCGGCGATGTCGGTGGACAGCCGGTCCCCATACGTCGGTCTGCCGCCGATCGCCCATGCGCGCTCGGACTCCATCAGCCCGTGCAGAAAGACGACGAGATGACCGGTCGCGGCGGGAAAGGCACGCTCCAGAGATCGGGTACCGATCGAGATGGGTGCACCGTTCACCCGGATCGACATGTCGGTGGCGAGTGGCGATCGGTCGGCGGCGAGTTCGTCGCCGATCAATCCGTTGAGAATCCCGAGCAGCGCGGCACCACGGGGTGTCTGTGAGAGTGCGCGGTCCGACGGCGGCAAGCGGTCCGCGATCGATTCCGCGGTGTCCAGCAGGGCTCCGAGAGATTGGTAGGTGCCCTCGCTCACGGCGTCGTGCACCATACGCGGTGACTCGATCGTCGGGCCGAGAATCGGCCGCAATGCCCCGAAGATGCCGGTGGAGACGGAGCGGTGCATGCTGCTCAGGCCATGAATCGCGTCCCGCAGCTCGGCGAGGGCGAGATGCGTCAGAGCGCCGAGTTCGTCGGCGTCGGCTGATGCGGCCATGGTTTTGAGTGTACGCATGTACACCCACCGTGTCCCGTCATCGAGGAGCGAGAGTAAGTGCGGCCCGCAGTTGACCGAACCGGAACAGGGCCGACGCATCGATCGACTGCTGATACCGAACGACGACCTCTGCGGCGAAATCGTCCACCCGGTCGTCGGGAATGCGCACCGTCCACGCCGTCGCCCCGACGGCGAACCACTGCGTGAAGTCTTCGATTGAGTCGAACTGCCACTGCAGGTCATCGATGCGGATGTCCGTCACGGTGAATCCTGCCTGTTCGGCGGATGCGCGGAACCGATCCGGGTCGACGTGGATGTACGGCGGGTCGAAATCCCTGAAGCACGCGCGCCACGCCGGGCTCGCCGCGACCTGCATCGCGAGGTCCTCGATGCTCGGTCGGTCGGTCGCGCACACCACCTGGATCACCGCGCGGCCACCGTCGTCGAGACTGTGGGCAATCTGTGCCAGCGCTGCGGTCTGATCGATCACCCAATGCAGGGCATTGAAGGACACCGCGATGTCGAAATCGCGATCGAACGGGAGCGACAGTGCGTCATCGACGTGGAACTGCACACGCAACATGTCCAAGGGCACGCGGGCGAGCGCCGCATCGATCATCCGCCGCGACGCGTCGACCCCGACCACCGTGCCGCGCGGCAGTCGCTCGGCCAGCAGCATGGTGATGAAACCATCGCCACATCCGACGTCGAGCAGACGCTCGTCACCGGCGAGGTCGATGTCTCGGATCGACGCCTCGGCGACCATGCGCTGCAACCCGCTGACGTCGGCGTATCGTTCACCATCCCAGTCGACCATCGCAGACCTCCGTGGGCTGACGATACGCCGATCGGGCGGACCTCAGGTGCGAACGTCGGGCGGGCCCTTCGTGACGCATCGCTCGTTCCCTTCGTGACGCTCGCAGGCTCGCTCCTCAGGGCGGCGCCTGGCGAGGCTCCTCAGGGGCCGGGTGGGGACGTTCTGTTCGTTTGTCGTGAGGCTCCTCAGGGACCGGGTGGGGACGTTCTGTTCGTTTTCTCGCGAGGTTCCTCGGAGACCGGGTGGGGTGGGGACGGCCGGGGTCTCCATCTACTGGTCGGGTCAGGACGCAGTCACGGCGGCCGGCGCCCGGCCGAACACCATCGAATCCTCGATGTTGTCGGTGTAGTGGTCGATGGCGTCGCGGTAGTAGTTGTGGCGGACCTTCCACTTGCCGTGCGTCCCGGACTTCGGCAGGGCCTCGGGGCTGCGTTCCACATACCCGGCCTTCAGATCCCACACCGGCTGCGCCGCCATCGACACCTCGCCCAGATGCGGGTAGGCGTGTGTATAGCCGTGTGAGCGCATGTATTTGACCAGCTTCGCGACGGCGCGGGCAGTCATGTCGGCGCGTAGCGTCCACGACGCGTTGGTGTAGCCGACCGACCAGGCCAGGTTCGGGACATCCTCGAGCAGATGGTTCTTGAAGACGAACCGATCATGCGGCTTGACCTCGGCATCGTCGACGCGGATGGTGATGCCGCCGAAGGCCAGGAGCTGCAGTCCGGTCGCGGTGACGATCACGTCGGCGTCGAGATGCCGGCCGGATTTCACCGCGACACCGGTGGCGTCGATGTGATCGATGTGGTCGGTCACCATCTCGACCGACCCGTCGGTGATCGCCTGGAACAGGTCGGCGTCGGGGACCATGCACATCCGCTGATCCCATGGGTTGTAGTGCGGATTGAAATGCACATCGATCGGGTAGTCGTCGGGCAGCTCTTTGCGCACCCCGGCGGTCACGAACTTCCGTCCCATCGTCGGGAACCGGTGCACCGCATGGACCAGAGCGGCTGTCTGGGCTGCGTACCGCGTCCGGATGACCTGATGAGCGGCCTTGGCGGGCAGCACCTTCCGGATCAGTGGGTTGAGCCGCTGCTTCTGTTTCATCGAGACGATGTAGGAGGGCGACCGCTGCAGCATCGTGACATGGGCGGCCCGTTCGGTCAGCGACGGGATGAGACTGACCGCGGTCGCGCCGCTGCCGATGACCACGATGCGTTTGCCGGTGAAGTCGAGATCTTCCGGCCATTTCTGGGGATGCACGACAGTGCCGGTGAAGTCGTCGATGCCGGCGAAGTGCGGCGTGTACGGCTCGTCGTAGTCGTAATACCCGGTGGCGAAATAGACGAACCGGCCCCGGTAGGTCTGCTCGGTCCCGTCGGCGGTCGCGGTGACTGTCCAGCTGTCGGTCCCCGAGTCCCAGTCCGCGCTTCGCACGTGATGTCCGAACCGGATGTGTTCGTCGATGCCGTACTTCTCGGCGGTCTCGGCCAGATAGTTCCGGATGTCCCCTCCCTGGGCCAGGGCCTCCGGCCGATGCCACGGCTCGAACGGGAAACTGAGGGTGAAGATGTCACTGTCGGACCGGATGCCGGGATAGCGGAACAGGTCCCAGGTCCCGCCGATCCGCTCCCGGCGTTCCAGTATCACGTACCGCAGGGACGGATTCTCCTGGCGCAGTCGGTAAGCGGCGTCGATGCCGGACAGCCCTGCGCCGAGGATGATGACGTCGTGGAACGCCTCTGAGCCGTCCGCGTCCGCGGCGCTGCCGTGAGCTGCGCCTGCCGTGTTCTCATCCATCGGAACCTCCTCGTCGAGAGCTCTCGATCACCCACGTGCGCAATGATCCTCGTGATCGCCGATCTCTGTTGCACGCGGTGAACCGCTGCCGTCACCGTAGTTCGTCGAACCCCACCAGTACGGGGAATCGGCGCACGCCCGGTGCGCACCCGGGCGTGCGTCGATCCCCGCTGTCTTGCGGCGCTGTCATGCGGCCCCGACCGCCGCAAGACAGCGACAGCACCATCGGTGCCGGCAAAAGTGCGACATCGATGTTGCATGTACGCTATGCCTGTGACGCTCGCCACGCAAGCACGCGCAGACGTGGAACGGAATCGCACCGCGATCATCGAGGGTGCGATCACGCTCCTCGGGCAGTCGCCCAACGCGTCGATGCAGCAGATCGCCGAGGCGGCCGGGGTCAATCGGGCCACTCTGTACCGGCATTTCACGAATCGCGAGCAACTGTTGACCGCCCTGCACGCCGAAGCGTTGGCGGACTCGGCCGCGTTGGCCCTCCGGCTGCCGACCGAAGGGCCGGTGGTGCCGGCGCTGAGGTCCTACCTCGACGACGCCATCACCATCGGGGAGCGCTATCGGTTCATCCTGATGTATCGACGCACCGACCCGACCCTGTTCGAACTCGAGGCCAGGGCCTCGGCCCCGGTCGTCCGGGCGATCCGTCGGGGACAGGCGCAGGGGGAGATCGACGACCGCCTCGACCCCGTGTTCGCGGCCGCGCAGGTCACGATGCTGGTCATCGGCGTCGTGGGCCTGGTCGAACGCGGTGCCACCACGCTCGACGACGCGCGGGCGCAGGCGCAGATCACCTTTCAGAACATCGTCACGGCGGTCGACAGCATTCGGGCGTGAGCGGACCGACATCATGCAACACTTGTTGTCAGATCGCACCGCGATCACCCGCACCGCGACACCCACAGCCCAGGGAAGATCTCATGCGTGAAGAGAAAGTCACCTACTGCCGGATCTGCGAGCCGCTCTGCGGGATGATCGCGACCGTCGAGGACGACCGGCTCGTCGGACTCCGCCCGGACAAGCAGCATCCGTTGTCGCAGGGCTTCGCCTGCCCCAAGGGCATCGCGTTCACCGAGATCGTGAACGATCCCGATCGTGTGCTGCGCCCGCTGCGCAAGCGAGGAGACGGCGAGTTCGACGAGGTGTCGTGGGAGGAGGCTCTCAGCGACATCGGCGAGCGACTGGTCGACGTGCATCGACGTCACGGCAGTTCGGGCATCGGCTGGTATATCGGCAACCCCGCCACCTTCTCGACCGGGCACACCCTCTGGGCAGGCGTGTTCATGAGCCTTCTCGGCACGCCGCACGTGTACTCGGCCGGGTCGCAGGACGTCAACAACCGCTTCGTGGCCAGTCATTTCCTCTACGGCAATCCGGTCGCGGCGCCGATCCCGGACATCAACCGCGTGCAGCTGCTGCTCATCATCGGCGCCAATCCGGTTGTCTCCCATGGCAGCGTGATGAGCTCACCGCGGATTCGGGAGGGACTGAACGAGATCACCGCCCGTGGCGGTCGTGTCCTCGTGGTCGATCCGCGTCGCACCGAGACCGCGCGCGAGCACGAATGGCTGCCGATCGTCCCGGACACCGACGCGTTCTTTCTGCTGTCGCTGCTGCATGTGATGTTCGACGAAGGGCTCGTCGATGTGGACCGGCTCAATCGCCGGGCCCGCGGCGTGGACAGCCTGGCGCGCATCGTCGCCGGGTATGCACCGGAGTCGACGGCAGAGATCACCGATGTACCGGCCGACGTCGCCCGCGACCTGGCCCGCTCGCTGGTCCACACCGAACGGGCCGCCGTGTATGGCCGCGTCGGTACCTCGCTCGGGCGGACGGGGACACTCACCACCGCGCTGCTGGACATGGTCAACCTGGTCGCCGGCAACCTCGACGTCGTCGGCGGATCGATGTTCGGCGATCTGGGCATCCCGGGTCAACGCCTCGGCGTCGCCGCGCTGCAGCGGGTGTCGCGATTCGCGTGGGGTGCCCGGCGGAGTCGCATCGGCAACCTCCCCCAGGTGCTGGGTACCGCGCCGGCGTCGGTGATGGCGAAGGAGATCACCACCGCCGGTCGCGGACAGCTCCGCGCGTTGTTCGTCGGTGCCGGCAACCCCGTGCTGTCGGTACCCAACGGCCCGGAGCTCAGCGCTGCACTCGACGACCTCGATCTCCTGGTCTCCCTGGACATCTATCGCAATGAGACCAACGCCCACGCCGACTACATCCTCCCGGCCACCACCATGTACGAACGCGGCGACTTCCTGCTGCCGTTCCAGGCACTGTTCACCACACCGTTCAAACAGGCGACCGATCCGGTGATCACACCACGCGGCGAGGCCCGCGAGGAATGGACGGTCGTCAACGAACTGATCGCGGCCCTGTCGCGACGTTCTGTGCTGGTGGGTGGTCTGCATCTGATGAACCGCGTGTCCGCCGGTCTCGGCAGGCTGTGGAACCCGCAGCGGCTGTCGGACCTGGTGATCCGGATGGGCGCCGGAGGCGACCGATTCGGTCTGCGTCGCGGCGGTCTCACCTATCGACGCCTCGTGAACGACCAGCCGCACGGCGTCGTCGTCGCGGACGGGCTCGAACCTGGCCGCCTGCGCAACACGGTCACCTATCGCGACCGCCGGATTCACCTCGACGAGCCCGAGCTGCTCGCCGAGATCGACCGACTCGCGACTCCCGATGATGCGCGACTACCGTTGCGACTCATCGGCATGCGGGAGATCCGCTCGGAGAACAGCTGGCAGCACAACGCGCCGATGCTGCTGCGCGGGGGTCGGCTGCACGTGGCGCGCATGCACCCCGACGACGCGCGCGACCGAGGCATCGGCGAGGGCGACCTGGTGGCCGTGCGGTCCGCGCACGGCGCGATCGAGCTGCCCGTCTCCCTCACCGACGACATCAAGCGCGGCGTCGTCGCCATCCCGCATGGCTGGGGACACAACGGAACCGGCGGCTGGACCCGCGCCAACGCCGCCGCGGCCAACGAGCTGGGCAGCGGCGGCGTCAACGTCAACGAGCTGATCTCATCGAATCCGGCGGACCTGGAACGCCTGGCCGGGATGGCCAACATGACCGGGGTGCCGATCGAGGTGTCGGCGCTCGACCCGGTCGACGTCGCCCCGCGCGGCAATGCGGAGGTCTCGACGAGCTGAGCGCGTCCGACAGCGTGCCGTCAGTTCCACTCGGCCGGGTCGGGGCCGTCGTAAATCGCCGCCATGGTGGTCTGTCCGTCCAGCGCCTCGCGGATGATGTCGGCGTGACCGGAATGATGGGCGGTCTCACGAAGCTTGTGCAACAACATCTTCCGGATCGACCACCACTCCCGCTCCGGCTGCCAGGGCGCGGTCATCTGAGGGATCAGTTCGTCGAGGCTGCCGACGTTCGCGACGTACTCGTCGAGCGCCGTCGCCGCCCGGTCGTACTCGGCCAGCCAGTCCGCCACGGTCTCGTCGTCGGTCAGATCGTAGGCGTGCGCCGCCTGGGCCATGTCGAGCTCGGCCGTCTCGTCCCGCTCGATGAGTTCGCTGAGCGTGCCCTGTTCACCGACGGCGAGATGCTTGAGGAGTCCCCCGAGGGTCAGTTCACTCACCGTCGTGCGCTGCCGCGCCTGCTCTTCGGTGATTCCTTGCAGCGTCACCTTGAACAGCGCTCGCTGATCGGCGAGCAGGATGAGCAGGTCCTCCTTCTCTCCACTGACGGTGAAGGGCAGTGCGACGGGGGTGTAGGTGCCGGCCATGATCGTCCCTCTCGTTGTTCGTGCTGGTGATGACGACGCTATTGCCAATTGCGGACAGCTTCGGTCCGCTTTCTCAACGTTCTCTGTTCTTCCTTCGCACCACCCACGCGGCGACTTCGGTGCGGTTGGAGAACCCGAGTTTGGTGAGCATGCTGCGCACGTGGGCTTCGACGGTCCGCTCCGACAGGAACAGCCGGTCGGCGATGTCGCGGTTCGACAACCCGTCGGCGACGAGGGTGGCAACCTCGTTCTCTCGCTTGGACAACGGGTTCGGCGATGATCCGTTGCTCGAAGGGCCTGCACCCAGCGTGCACAGCAGATCCGTCGCGGCACGCAGATGCCCGGGGAGGTCGAGCCGCCGGCATTCATCCGCGGCGCTGCGTGCGAGCTCGACCGCCTGGTCGAGGTCACCGCGGTTGCCACCCTCGGCCAGCGCGGTGGCCAGACCCAGTCGGCTCAGCGCGACGTAGGGGCGTGACCCTATTCGCGTGTTCATCGTGATCGCCTGCCGATACAGCGCGATGGCCTCGTCGCGTCGGCCGGCGACCCGGGCCAGATCCGCGAGCACCCGGGCAAACGCCCCGGGACTGGCCACACCCCCGCCCGGACCGTAATCGTCGCGCAGGTATGCGAGATGGTCGAACACCTTGGCGGCGGTCACGGCGTCGTCCAACAACACAGCACCGTAACCGATCTGAACCAGCAGCGGCACCCAGCGAGGTCCACGGGCGTCGGTGTCCGGGACGTGGCGGAACTCCTCGAACGCGGCAGTGGCCTCGTCGTGTTCACCGGCGATCGCCAGCATCACGGGCAGGAACACCCGCGCGAGCTGGATCCGTTGGGCTGCGTGGATCATCCGGCGGGTGGTCGCGAGATCGTCGACCTGCCCGCGGAGGATGTACACCTGCGAGGTGAATGCGTCGGAGATCCCCCGTAGCGACGAGTCGTCCATCACGACGCCGAGCGCCGCCGACGCCTCGTTGTGTACGAGCGCCGTGGCGATGTCCCCGCGGAGGAGATCCAGCACGGCCCTGACCCTAAGCGCATGCCACTGGGCCAGCCGGAGGTGGTGTCGTGCTGCGGTCCGATCCAGCTCGGCCAGCGAGCGTTCGACCAACCCGATGTTCCCCGTGCCGAAACCGGCGTCGGCCATCCAGACGTGCCCCCACATGGTCGCCAGTGGCTGGGTGGATCGGTCGGCGAGGCCGATTGCCCTGCGTGCGAGTTCTTCTCGCTCACGTTCACGCCCGCATGACGCCAATGCCAGGTGCCGGGCCGCGATGGCGTCCAGCAGCGCATCGGGATCGGCGCTATGCTCAGCGATCTCCAGTGCCGATTCGGACAACCGTGCCTGTGTCTGGTTGTCCTCACGTTCGGCCGCAGCCATGGCGCGCTGAGCCAGCAGTCGGGCTCGCCGGGCGGTGTCGGCGTCGGGCACGATGTCCAGGGCCCGGCGGCACAGATCGTCGACCACACTCATGACCTCGGCGGAACCGATTCCGCTGACGACCAGGGCCGACTCCGCCAACGTGCTGTGATCGCCGGCGATCTCTGCGAGATCTGCTGCGCCGCAGCTGTGGTCGAGGCTGATTGCGATGCGACCGGCGGCGAACTCGGCTCGCGCGGTGTCGAGCATCAGGCGTCGTCGGCGGCCATCGCGGTCGTCAGGTGTGACGTCCAGTGCAATGGAGCGGAAATCCGCGGCTTCGGCGTAGGCGTGTGACTTCCATGCGGTGTCGGCGGCACGTTCGGCCCACCGGGCGCAGTCGCCGGCGTGCGTGGGGATTCCGGCGCGCTGCCAGTGCGTGGCGATTAACCCGGCTATCTCGTCGGTGTCATCGCGCTCGGCGAGCGCGCGTGCGGCAGCCGCGTGGAGCGTCCGACGTTCCATCTCACCGATGTCGCCGTGGATCGCGTCGCGCACGAGTGCATGCGTGAACGCGAGATGGCCGGGGGTGGAGAGGATTATCCCGGCAGCAGCGGCTTCGTCGATCGCGGTGGCGCACGCGTGCGCAGGGCGATCCAGCATCCGAGCGATCACGGTCGGGTCGAGGTGCTCGCCGAGTACTGCTGCGGCGGAGAGCACTTCACGTGTCGACGGTTCGAGCGGGCGCAGGATTCCGCGCGTCAGCTGCCTGACCTGGGACCGGGACGAGAAGTCCGGCAACGACGATGTACCGCCGGTCCGGATCGATTCGATGATCAGGCGCACGAGCAGGGGGTTGCCATCGGTCCCGTCGTGGACATGGGCGACGAGTCGGTCGGAGATGTCGGCGGATCCGATCGCCTCGCTCAGCCATCGGCGCACCTCGGCCCGAGCGAGCCCGGCCAGCGGAATCGACAGCGCGCTCGGCGCCCGTTGCAGCTCCGACAGCACCTCGGCCGCTCGATCCCCGGCGGCTCCGGCGGGATCCCGGACAGTCACGAGCACGAGCAGTCGGGTGCCCGTCAGATCGGCGACGAGATGGCGCAACAGCAGCAGCGAGGTGCGGTCTGCCCAGTGCAGATCCTCCAGGACGATGACCAGCCCGCGGGGTGCTGCCTCGACGCGCACCACATCAGCGGCCGTCTCGAGGAACTCGAACCGAGAAGCGCCGGTCGACGCCCGATCGGTCTGCCCGTCCAGAACGGCCCGCAACCCGTCGACGTCGCGGGCCACCCGCCGCCAGGGCCACAGCGCCGGCATCCCGTCGTCGTCGACCGCGCGTCCCCGGGCGATCGGGATCGCGAGGTCGGACACGATGTCGGTGACCACATCGGTCAGCCGGGTCTTCCCGATCCCGGCGGGTCCGGAGATCACCGCGATGCGCCCGCGCCCCTGTCCGGCGGCGAGGACGGCACCACGCAGCTGCGCCACCTCGTGCGCACGACCGACGAACGGTGCCTCCACGTAGCGAGTATGGACCGCCGAATGCGTACTCGACTACGTGCTGGCACTGATTCGCCGCAGCCCGTTCGGACACAGACTTGACGCGCACCATCACCTCACCGCCGGAGCGGTGCGCCGGACCACCGAGGAGCGACATCATGTACATCCAACTGACCTACTTCGACGGCCCGCGTACACCCGAACAGGTCGCCGCTTCAGAGTTCGCCGAGCAGCATCGGATCGCGCCTGCGGCGATGGCGGTACCGGGCGTGCGCTCGGCCTACGTATGCCGCGGCGCCGACGGCACCGAGGTCGTGGTCTCGATGGCCGACAGCGAGGAGGCGCTGCTCGAGGCCACCAAGGCGATCATGGCGACCGACCCGCTGCCGGACGAGGACCCCGCGCTGCTGAAGGGACCCGATCGCGTCGAGATCCTGCCCGTCTCCGCCGTGTACGAAGCGGCTGCCGCACCGGCGACGACGTAGCCATGAATTGGCAACGAGGTGGCCGCGCGTCGGCGCCTCGCGACGGGGTTGGCCGCGCCTCTTCCCGATCCCTGAGGAGGCCCGGAGCGCTAGCGAAGGGCCGTCACGAAGGGCTTCGTGACGGCGCAGGGCTCTTACCCTCTTCCCGATCCCTGAGGAGGCCCGGAGCGCTAGCGAAGGGCCGTCACGAAGGGTCGGCCCTTCGTGACGCATCGCTCGTGCCCTTCGTGACGCTCGCAGGCTCGCTCCTCAGGGCGGCGCCTCAAGGACCGGTGTGGTGGTGGCATTGGTATTGCGCGACTCGCTCCCCAAGGACCCGGTGGTGACGCTCGAGCCCGTCACCTCCTGCCCGAGCGGCGAGAGGCGTCAGTCCTGTTTGCGCAGGATGAACCGCTGGATCTTGCCGCTCGGGGTCTTGGGCAGTGCGTCGACGAAGTGCACAGTTCGCGGATAGGCGTGGGCGGCAAAGCCGGTCTTGACCAGCTGCTGAAGCTCACGCTCGAGGTCGTCGGTGCCGTCGACGCCGTCGGCGAGCACCACGAACGCCTCGAGCACCTCGCCGCGCAGCTGGTCGGGCCGGCCGACAACCGCCACATCGACCACGGACGGATGGGTGATCAGCACGCTCTCCACGTCGAACGGCCCGATGCGATAGCCGGCCATGATGATCACGTCGTCGTCGCGGGCCGAGAAGTAGAAGCGGCCGTCGGAGTCCATGCGCCCGGTGTCGCCGGTCAGGTACCAGGCACGATCCTCGGTGAACCGCGCCGCGGTCTTGTCCGGGGCGTCGAGGTAGCCGTCGAAGAACATCAGCGGGCTCTTCGCGACGTCGATGGCGATCTGACCGTCGACGATCCCGGTCGCGAAACCGGGCATCGGCTTGCCCATCGATCCGGGGACCAGGGGCTCGGCCACATCGGGATGCCAGTGGTTGTTGATGAACATGCCGTGCTCGGTCTGGCCGTAGTGGTCGCGGACCTCGGTGCCGAGAGTGGCGCGCGCCCACTCGATGACATCGGGTGTGAGCGGCTCGCCCGCCGACGACGCGCGGCGCAGCGACAGTCCGGTGAACGACGGGTCCTTGGACAACGACCGGTAGACCGTCGGTGCGGCGGCGAAGTTCGTGACCCCGAGCTCGCGCATGATCCGCGCGGTCAGCTCGGGCGAGAAACCGGAGTGCAGCAACAGGTTTCGACGTCCGATCGCCAGCGGGCCGAGGATGCCGTAGTACAGGCCGTACGCCCAGCCCGGATCGGCCGCATTCCAGAAGACGTCGTCGGCGGAGACGTCGAGGCCGTAATGCATGTAGCAGTGGAAGGCGGCCAGTGCCCGCACCGGCACCGGCACGCCTTTCGGGGCGCCGGTGGTCCCACTCGTGAACAGCAGGATGAGCGCGCCGTCGCCCCCGACGCTCGACGACTCGACGAGGGGCTCGTGGTCGGCGACCAGCGCATCGAACTGCTCACCGGCCACGACGGTCGTGATGTCGTCGATGCCCTCCAGTTTGGCGGCCTGACTCGGCTCGGTGATCACCACCCGCGCCTTCCCGGCGGTCACGCGCATCTCGATGGCGGGTGTCGCGAACGCGGTGAACAACGGGATGTACACCGCACCGAGTCGCGCGATCGCGAGCAGCGACACGACCAGTTCGGCGCGCTTGCCCATCAGCACGCCGACCGTGTCGCCGCTACCGACACCCATCTCGGCCAACGCGGACGCGAACCGCTTCGAGGCGTCGGCCAACTCCCCGTAGGTCAGGTCGACGGTCACCAGATCGTCGCCGTCGACGTCGATCGTGGTGAAGGCGACCGCAGCCGGATCGTGCCGGTCCACCAAGAGCTTGGCGGCGTTCGCCTGGTCGTCGCCGTAGATCGCGAGCCACTCGGCGAGCGTCTCGGTGACGGGGGTGTGGTCGGCGGGGGTGTGGTCGGCAGGGGTGGGAGCGGTCTGCGTCATCGTGAGGGACCTTCAGTGCTGTCGGCGGAACGCGCGGCCCGGGCCGGACCACGCCGAGGCGGTAATGTGGGTCACATTCTGCGCGTCCTGACGACGCGGGTACACCCCCCGAAGAGGGGGACAGCGTGAATCATCCGGAGGTGACATGAGCGAGGCGTCGTTGGTGATAGACGCGCTGCACCGGGTGCGCCGGGCCAGCGGTGTCTCGCTCGCGTTCGCCGGCATGGTGTCCGGAGAGGCGAATCGACAAGGTCAGTCCGTGCGCCTCGAACATTTCGTCGGCCCCACCCGGGGAGCGCTCGCCGGGGTGTCCGTCGACATCGGGCACGGACTCGGTGGCAAGGTCATCAGCGTCCAGCGACCCGTGGCGGTCGACGACTATCTCCGCACCCCGAGGATCACCCACCGATACAACACGATCATCGCGACCGAGGGTCTCCGGGCGATGGCCGCGGTCCCCGTGATCGTCGACCGGCAGCCGGTGGCGGTGCTCTACGGCGCCCTGCACAGCACCGACCCGATCGGCAACCGCACCTTCGACGTCCTGGCCGCCGAGGCACGTGCGCTCGAACAGCAGATCGTCGTGAGCCGGGTCGCCACGGATTCGGTGTCGGACCCGGCGGATGTCGCGGAACTTCGTGATCGACTCACCGAGGCCTACGGACGGCTGCGAACGCTGGGCCGCAGCCTCGACGATCAGTTGGTGGCCGAGGAGATCGCCCGCATCACCGACGCGCTCCTCGACAGCGCCACCGAAGCCGACCCGACCGTCACCCTCACACGACGTGAGTCCGACGTCCTCGCGCTGGCCGCGCTCGGCCACAGCAATAGGCGCATCGCGGAGGAACTCGGCATCGGGGTGCAGACGGCCAAGGGCTACATGAAGGACGCCATGGGAAAGCTCGGCGCCGCCACCCGGCTCGAGGCGGTCATCGCTGCGCGGCGGGCAGGACTGCTGCCGCGCTGACCGGACGTGGCCCGGTGCGCGGCGGAGCGTCGCTCAGTGGTTGCGCAGGGTCTCGATCAGCTCGTCCTTACGCATGTCGGAGTAGCCGGTGATGTCGAGTTCCTTTGCACGATCACGCAATTCGTCGACGGTCCAGTCCTCATACGATGGCGAGTGACCGCCCTTCGCGCCGACGGAGGATCGGGATTCGTTGGCCGCGGCATTCGCGATGCGCGCCGACTTCTCTTTTGAATTGCCCTCGTCACGGAGCTTCTCGTACAGTTCGTCGTCCTTGACCGACGGGCCCGGATCGCGTTCTGGCATCGGTGTCCTCCTCGTTGGTTGTCCCAATGTCTCGGTTCAGTCACCGCTTTCGACGATACGCCGCTCGAACAGCACCGAGATCCGGTCCTGGTCGATAGTGTGAGGTTGAGGCAGCGTGACCAGGATCCCCGGACAGCGCAGGAGCATCGATGAGCAAGAAGAAGAAGATGATCGGTCGGCTCGAGAAGGAGATCGAGCGTCTCCGCGGCGAACTCGACCGTGTCGACAAGGAAGCGAAGAAGCGGATCAAGAAGGCGGAGAAGGACGCCGCCGCGCTGCGCGACGAAGTGCTGAGACTGATCGGCCAGGCCAGGTCGGGAGGCAAGACGGCCACCGACGAGAAGGCCGGCGCCGCGCCCGACAAACCCGACACCGCAATCGTCGAGGAGACGCCCGCGTCACCCGCCGTCGAGGCACCCGCGGTGACCCCGACGAAGGTGCCGGACGCACCGGAACGGGCGGCTCGCACGCGTGCCCCGGCACAGAAGAAGCCCGCGAAATCGGCGGCTTCCGGAGGCCCGACCGTGGCGCAACTGCGGACCGAGGCCAAGAGCAAGGGCATCAAGGGCTACTCCACGATGACCAAGGCCCAACTGCTCGACGCGCTCGGCTGAGGCCACCCACACCGGGCCGTGAGCAGGGTGGATAGGCTTGGACGGTGGGCGTGCAGAGATCAACGCAGGTCGCAGCCGAGCCCCGCGACGGCGGTGGGGGCGACTCCCTCGTCGGCAGGTGGCAGCAGCTGCGCGACGTGATCGACGGCCCGCTCCCCGAGATCGCGCTCCGCTTCTCCCGCTTCCTCGCTGCCGACCGGCCGCATCAGGCGTTGATCATCTTCACCCGCGAATGCACCGGACGCCCGCGCAAGGTCGCCGGCGATCCGGAGATCGTCGACCGGGTCACCATCGACGAGCTCGATGCGATCAAGGAATCGGTTCTGCCCGGCCGACTCGAGCCCACCACCGCGGTCGTCGGTGGGGTGCTGCGTCCCGTCCACGCGGTGCGCGACGAGTCCGACACGCTGCTCGTGGTCATCCCCAAGCCGTCGCGGACCGCGCCCGCGGAGCCGTCCGGCGATCTGCTCCGCGCCTGGTTCGCGATCGTGGCGACATCGATCCGACAGCAGGTCGCGCAGGCGAGCCCGGACTACCTCGCCGAATCGCGCGCGGCATCCAGCGAGCGGGCACGGACGATCGCGCAGCTCACCCAGACCCACGAGGACGCCCTCGTCTCGATCCTGGGCACGCTGCGGTCCCGCGACCTCGACGATCGCACGGCACGGGCCGCCGCCGCCGAGACCGCGTCGTCGGCGCTCATCGCGCTGCGGGCGGTGGGCGACAGCGACCGCAAATTGGCCACCGAGGAGCTCACCGCCGCATTCGGGCGGCTACAGCTGGAGCTCGAGCCGGCCGCGGATCAGCTTCACGTCGACGTCGAGTACGTCCGACCGTCGGGTAGCGGACGCACCCTGCCCGGCGAGATCGCCCACGCGGCGCGAGCGATCGTCCGGGTGGTCGCGGTGGCCTTCGGTTCCCAGCGCGGGGTCGCACGACTGCGGATCGCATGGGAGTGCGTCGGGAACGATCTCGTCGTCGACGTCCGTGACCAGGGTGCGGGCGACCTCGACGGGGAGGCGCTGTCCCGGCAGCTGACCGGTCGGCTGCAGACACTCGGCGGCCGGCTCGAGGTGGAGACCCTCCCCGCCTGGGGCAGCCGGGTGACGGCCCGTATCCCACTCGAGACACCCGGCGAGCGCCCCGACGAGGACGTTCTGTCGACGCTCAACCCGCGGGAACTCGAGGTGCTCGGCCATCTCGCGCTCGGGCGGCGGAACAAGACCATCGCCACCGAACTGGGTGTCAGCGAGAGCACCGTCAAGTTCCACGTCACGGCCATCCTGCAGAAACTGCAGGTGTCCAATCGAGGGGAGGCCGGTCTGCTGGCGGCGCGGGCGGGAATCACCGCCGCATGAGCATGCGGCCCTCCGCGGTGATCCGATTGATGGGCTGTACTTTCGACTAGGTAGAACCATCCATTCGGACGGATGCATGTGTTCACCCGCACCGCGAGACTGGGATGCGTAGCGGACTGCCCGTGGCGGTCCACAGTTGTCACCCGAAAGGATTGAGAAGCCGATATGTCGCAGACGGTCAAGGGAGTCATCTCGCGGAGCAAGGGAGCGCCGACAGAGGTCGTCGACGTGGTGATCCCCGACCCCGGCCCACGGGATGTGGTGGTGTCGATCAAGGCGTGCGGTGTGTGCCACACCGATCTGGCCTACAAGCAGGGCGGCATCAACGACGAGTATCCGTTCCTGCTCGGCCATGAGGCGGCCGGCACCGTGGAGGCGATCGGCTCCGACGTCACGCACGTTGAGGTCGGCGATTTCGTGGTGTTGAACTGGCGTGCGGTGTGCGGCCAGTGTCGCGCCTGTAAGCGCGGGCGTCCGTGGTACTGCTTCGACACGTTCAACGCCAGCGTCCCGATGACCCTGACCGACGGGACCGAGCTGAGCCCGGCGCTGGGCATCGGCGCGTTCGCCGAGAAGACGCTGATCCATGAATTGCAGTGCACCAAGGTCAATCCCGAGACGGATCCGGCCGTCGCCGGCCTGCTCGGCTGCGGCGTGATGGCCGGCCTGGGCGCCGCGATGAACACCGGCAACGTCGGTCGCGGCGACTCGGTCGCGGTGATCGGCTGCGGTGGTGTCGGTGACGCCGCGATCGCCGGTGCGAGACTGGCCGGAGCGACCACGATCATCGCGATCGACCGCGACTCCTCGAAGCTGGCGTGGGCCAAGGATCTCGGCGCGACGCACACCATCAACGGTGCCGAGGTCGACGACGTGATCGCCGCGGTGCAGGACCTCACCGACGGCAACGGCGTCGACGTCGTGGTGGATGCGGTCGGCCGGCCGGAAACCTACAAGCAGGCGTTCTATGCCCGCGACCTGGCGGGGACCGTGGTGCTCGTCGGTGTGCCCACGCCGGACATGACACTGGAGATGCCGCTGATCGACTTCTTCTCGCGCGGCGGTGCGTTGAAGTCGTCGTGGTACGGCGACTGCCTGCCCGAACGTGACTTCCCGATGCTCATCGACCTGTACGAGCAGGGTCGGCTGCCGTTGGACAAGTTCGTCACCGAACGCGTCGGACTGACCGATGTCGAGGCCGCCTTCAGTGCGATGGAGGCGGGCAAGGTGCTGCGCTCGGTGGTGGAGCTGTGAGCCTGCGCATCGACAATGTCGTGACGTCCGGCCAGTTCTCACTCGACGGCGGCACCTGGGACGTCGACAACAACATCTGGATCGTCGGCAACGACGACGAGGTGGTCATCATCGACGCCGCGCACGCGGCCGAACCGATCCTCGAGGCGGTCGGCGATCGCACGGTGAAGGCGATCGTGCTCACCCACGGGCACAACGACCACATCACGGTCGCGCCGGAACTGTCCGAGGCGACCGGCGCCCCCATCCTGCTGCATCCGGGCGACGACATGCTGTGGAACGAGACCCATCCCGACGTCGCCCACGGTGACCTCGAGGACGGGCAGGAGATCACGGTCGCCGGGACCACGCTGACGATCATCAACACACCGGGACACTCGCCCGGATCCTCGGTCGTGTACGCGCCCGAGGCCGGCGTGCTGTTCTCCGGTGACACCCTGTTCCAGGGCGGACCCGGCGCCACCGGACGGTCGTACTCCAGTTTCCCGACCATCATCGCGTCGATCCAGGAGAAGATCTTCAGCCTCGACCCGGAGACGAAGGTCCACACCGGACACGGTGACGGCACGACCGTCGGCACCGAGTCGCCGCACCTCGAGGAGTGGATCAAGCGCGGCAGCTGACACCGCCGCGCGGGTGCGTGCGGGTAACGTCAGCACAATGACCGCGCCCGGCGCCCTGATCCCTCCGGCATTGCGGGGTTATCGGGCGTCCTGGCTGCGCACCGACATTCTCGCCGGCATCACGCTGGCCGCGGTGGCCATCCCAGAATGCATGGGGTACAGCTCGATTGCGCACGTCCCGGTCGTTGCCGGGCTGTACACCATCATTCTGCCCACCATCGCGTTCGCCGTGCTCGGTTCGTCCCGGTTGCTGGTCGTCGGCGCCGACTCCGCCACGGCGGCGCTGCTGGCCTCGGGCATCGCCGGCCTCGGCGTCGCGGGACTGATGCCGGACACGCAGGAGTGGCTCGCGTGGGCCGGTGTCATCGCGCTGGTGACGGGTGCATTCCTCGCCGTCGCGCGTGTCTTGCGCCTCGGCTTTCTCGGCGACTTCCTCTCCACCGCAGTGCTCGTCGGCTTTCTCGCCGGGACCGGCATCAGTGTTATGACGGGACAGATTCCGGGCATGCTCGGTATCCCCGTGACCGGGGGGCGGGTATGGGAGCGATGGTCGGCGATCGTGGGCGAGCTCGGGTCGATCAACTGGGCGTCGGTGGCGTTCGCCGCCGCCACCCTGGTCGCGCTGATCGGCGCCCGGCGGTTGGCGCCTCAGGTGCCGATGGCGATCCTGGTGGTGATCGGGTCGATCGTGCTGGTCGCGGTGTTCGGCTGGGCCGATGATCTCGACGTCGTGGGTGCGCTGAACGGCGGATGGCCGAACCTCGGACTGCCCGAGGGCATCCGGTGGGGTGACATCCCCAAGGCCGCGACGGTCTCGATCGGCTGTGCCATCGTGATCCTCGCCCAAAGCGCTGCCACCGCTCGCGGTTTCGCCCAGAAGCACGGGGACACCGCCGACGTCAATCGCGACATCGTCGGGCTGTCCGCAGCGAACCTGATGGCCGGGCTGAGTTCCACTTTCGTGGTCAACGGAAGTCCGACCAAGACCCAGTTGCTCGACGAGCAGCGCGGTCGGACGCAAGTCGCCAATCTGACGATGGCCGCCGTGGCACTGGTGGTCGTGGTGTTCCTGGACCGCGCGCTCGCCGACCTCCCGCACGCCGTGCTCTCGGCGATCGTGTTCCTGGTCGCGGTCAATCTCATCGACCCGCACGCGTTCCGTCGTATGTGGCAGGTCCGCAGGATCGAGTTCGGGATCGCTGTCATCAGTGCGGTCGTGGTCCTCGTCTTCGGCGTGCAGAACGGCATCCTCACCGCGATGGGCGTGTCGCTGCTCGAGATCGTCCGCCGTCAATACCAACCGCGACGATTCGTGGTCGGCGTCAGCGACCACGGTCGCGAGCGTCGCTACACCGCAGCACATCCCGGCCTCGAATCGTTGCCGGGGCTGATCGTCTTCCGGTACGACGCCGACCTGTTCTACGCCAACGCAAGTCGCTTCGCCGACGACGTGATGGGGTTGATGCGGGCCGCGCCGGACCCGGTGCGCTGGCTGGTCCTCGACTGCACCGTCATCAGCGATGTCGACTATTCGGCCTCGTCGGTGCTCGAGGACCTGATCGCGTTCGTACATTCGCGTGACGCCCACTTCATCCTGGCCGGCGTCGACCCGGAACTGCATGGGGCCCTGTTCGTCGAGGGAGTGCTCGGCGACCTCGACCCCGACCACGTGTTCGGCACCGTCGGTGCCGCGGTCCGTGCCTACGAGAAGGCCTACCCGGACGCCGTCGAACACGAATCCGATGACCATCCAACGCATCCCGAAGGATCGGAGGAACAGTGAGGCTCGCACGTGTCGTCGACGCATCCACCGCCATCGCCGCCACCCGCTCCCGCAACAAGAAGTCGGCCGAACTCACCGCGCTCCTCGACGAGGCGTCGGCCGAGGAGATCCCGACGGTGGTCGCGTGGTTGTCGGGGGTGATTCCGCAGGGCCGGCTCGGGGTCGGCTGGCGGTCTCTGATGAACCTGGAACTCACTCCGGCGGCGGAACCGTCCCTGTCGGTGTCCGATGTGGATGCGATGCTGACCGGGCTCGCCGCCGCCACCGGACCCGGTTCGGTGGGTCGACGGCGCGAACTGCTCGATGAATTGTTCGGTTCGGCAACCGAATCCGAGCAGGACCTGCTTCGCAGGCTGCTGATCGGCGAACTGCGGCAGGGTGCGCTGGCCGGCGTGATGGTGGATGCGATCGCGTCGGCGTCCGGACAGTCACTGGAGTTGGTCCGCCGGGCGCACATGCTGACCGGATCACTCTCGGAGACGGCGGCGCTCGCGGTGCACGGCGGTGAAGACGCACTCGCCGGGGTCGGCTTACAGGTCGGACGCGCGGTGTCGCCGATGTTGGCGACACCAGCGGAATCGCTCGAGGACGCCGTCGTCTCGCTCGGCCCGGACCTGGTGGTGGACTTCAAGCTCGACGGTGCCCGGGTGCAGGTGCATCGTGACGGCGACGCCGTCTCGGTGTTCACCCGGACCCTGCGCGATATCACCGGCGCCGTTCCGGACATCGTGGCGGTCGCACGTGACCTGCCCTGCCGGAGCATTATTCTCGACGGTGAAACGCTGACCCTTGACGCCGACGGGCGGCCTCGGCCGTTCCAGGACACGATGAGTCGGTTCGGCTCGTCGGGTGAGTTCGGTGACGACCCGGCCGGGGTGCTACGCCCCTTCTTCTTCGATTGTCTGCATCTCGACGGTGACGACCTCATCGATCGGCCGTTACGAGAACGTCTGGCGGCGTTGACGTCGGTGGCACCCGAGTTGCGCATCCCGTCGGTGGTCAACCCGACCGTCGAGCAGGCCGCCCAGCATTTCGATGCAGCGCTCGCCGACGGGCACGAAGGGGTCATGGTCAAGTCCCTCGACGGCGTCTACGCTGCCGGTCGACGCGGAAAGGGTTGGCAGAAGGTGAAACCCGTGCACACCATCGATCTGGTGGTGCTCGGAGCCGAGTGGGGCTCTGGACGTCGCACGGGATACCTGTCCAACCTGCATCTGGGTGCCCGCGACCCCGACGGCGGTCCACCGGTGATGGTGGGCAAGACGTTCAAGGGACTCACCGACGCGTTGCTGCAATGGCAGACCGACGAGTTCCCGCTGCACGAGAGTCACCGCGACCCACACACCGTCTATCTGCGCCCAGAGCTCGTGGTGGAGATCGAACTGGATGGAGTGCAACGCAGTTCGCGCTATCCCGGCGGTGTTGCCATGCGCTTCGCACGGGTGGTCAGGTACCGGCCGGACAAGACGCCCGCCGAAGCGGACACCATCGAGACCGTCCGGGGGATGCTGCCGGGATGATCGGCCGGGCCGTTTCAGCCGTGGTAACCGAACTTGGCGTTCAGCTCGTCGCCGACGACGGTCAGTTTCGCGACGAGCTCGTGTGCGTCGGCGGGATCGAACCGATAACGGGGACCCGAAACGCTCAGTGCCGCCACCACCTGGCCGGTGTGGTCGCGGATGGGGACGGCCATCGCGACGAGACCGACTTCCAACTCCTCATCGGCCAGCGACCAACCACGTTCGGCGACGATGTGCAATTCGTCGATCAGCGCGGGCAGGTCGGTGATGGTCTTCTCGGTGAACCGGGGCAACGTGCGGGGCAAGCTCTTGCGGAGTTGGGGATCGGTCAGTCCACTGAGCAACGCCTTGCCCGATGAGGTGGCATGCGCCGGGGACGCCTGGCCCACCCAGGTGTTCAACGCTACGCTCGACGAGCCCTGCGCCTCGACGACGTTGATGGCCTCTCCCTGACGTAGGATCGCGAGATTGGTGGTCTCGCCGGTGTCCTCGGCGAGCGTGTTGCAGAGTTCCTGACCGAACTTTGCGAGATCGAGCGTCGCGGTCGTCGTCCCGGCCAATCGGACCACGGTGAATCCGATCCGGTACTTGCGGCCGCCGTGCGCCTGCTCGACGAACCCCCGCGATTCCAGTGATCCGATGATGCGCGACACCGTCGATTTGTGAACGCCGAGTTCCTCGGCGAGCTCGGTGACCCCGGCACTACCGGCCCGGCCGATCATCTCCAGCACCTGCAGGGCCCGATCGACCGACTGGACAGCGCCGCCCGTCGGCTTCTCGCTGTCTGTGCTCTCACCGGCCATAACAACAGTTACCTTACCTGCCGCGCTCAGTAGTCGATCTCCACCGGAGACAGAGGTTCGGAGCAGCAGAGCAGGATCTTGCCCTGTTGGATCTCGCGATTTCGGATGCCGCCTTGGTGATTCATCACCACGTCGCCCGAGAGCTTGCTGACCTTGCACGACCCGCACAGTCCGATTCCGCAGGACGACGGCAGAGTGACGCCGGCGGCAGCTGCGGCGGCAAGGATGCTCGATCCGGGTGAGACGGTGATCCGTCGGGCACGCCGGGTGAAGTCGACGACGACGCCGGGTTCGTGGGAATCGGCGGGGAGGCTGAAACCGAAGCTCTCCTCGTGGATGTGCGCGAGGTCGCCGCCGGCGGCGACGAGGGCGGACCGCACGCCGCTGCGGAAACTCCCAGGCCCGCAAAGGAAGATCTCGCGTTCGGCCAGGTCGGGACAGACGCGCTCGATCATTGTGCGGTCGACACGGCCCCGGTGACCCGTCCAGTCGGGCAATTCGTCGGCAGGCATGCGGGTGGCGGCGAAGGCCAGCGTCAGATTCGGATGCCCTCCGGCGAGTTCTTCGAGTTCGTCGCGGAACGGAATGTCGTCGACGCTGCGGGCGCTGTGCACGAAGACGATGTCGGTGGGTGCCCGGGCGTCGGTGACCGCGCGAACCATCGACATCACCGGGGTGATGCCGCTGCCGGCCGAGATGAAGAGATACTTCTCCGCCGGCCGGGCGGTGTAGGTGAAGCGGCCCAGTGGGCCGGTGGCGGAGATGACGGTGCCCGGAGACATGTTGTCGTGCAGCCAGTTCGAGACATGTCCCCCGGCGACTCGTTTCACCGAGATCGACAGGGAGCCGGAACTCAGTGGCGACGACGAGATGCTGTAGCACCGCTGGACCGACCTGCCGTCGATCTCGAGGGTGATGGAGAGGAACTGGCCGGGCTCGAAGACCAATGTGTGGGACTCGTCCGGGGCCGGGTCGCTTCCACCCGAGTGGCCGAGGACCCGAAAGGTGAAGGTCGCGATGTCACGTGTGGTGTGGGAGCGGTCGATGCAGAGCAAGAGGTGGTCGGCGGACATCACGCACTCTCCGCGGTGGGCATCGGTGTCGGCAGGCCGAGGTTGGTGCGCAGCGCGGTGATGTACCAGTTGACGAATGCCTCGACCTGGAACTCCGACGGTCCGTACGGGCCGGGCACATAGGCGGGACTGCTGATGCCCTGCTGTGTCAACCGGACCAGGTCCGCGTCCTGCTGATTGGTGATCTCCCACACCGAGGTCAGACGGTCGAGGTCGTAGTCGACGCCCTCGACGGCATCCCGGTGCACCAGCCAGGTGGTGCGGACCAGTGTCTTGTTCGGCGCGAGCGGGATCACCGAGAACAGCAGTGCGTGATCGCTGGTGACGTGCAGCCACATGTTGGGTTGCAGGTGCATGGACAGGCGACCCAGGCGGGTGTCCGGCATGTCGGTGAGCAACCGACGGCACGCGGCCGTGCCGTCGAGGGTGAACGACTCCCCGGCGAGGTCCATTGCTTCTCGCTCGATATGGAAACCTGTTGTGCGGGTGTCGAGTTGCTCGATGCGTGGGTAGGGTAAGCCGTTGCGTTCCCAGGTCTCCACCAGTTCGGTGGTGGCCTGGTGGTAGCGCGCGAAGACCGGTCCCAGCCGGGCGGGGATGGCTGCGGCATCGCTGTAGCCCCAGGTAGGGAAGAAGACGTTGAGCAGCTCCGGATGGCCACTGCAGTGATAGCACTCCCGGTTGTTCTCCATGGTCAGCTTCCAGTTGCCGTCCTCGATGAGATCGGTCTGTTTGGCGACCTTGGCCTGCTGGAGCAGATGCGGCGCCAGATACGGCTCGATGATCTCCGCGACCTCGTCGATGTCGGTCGGCGGATCGTCGGCGAGACAGATGAAGACGAGTCCGGCGATCGTCCGAACGTGCACCGAACGCAGTGAGTAGCAGGACTTCTGGAATCCGGGTGCCTGTGCGTCGGCGAACATCAGCCGGCCGTCCATGCCGTAGGTCCAGGAGTGGTACGAGCAGACGATGGTCCCGACCGATCCGCTGCGCTCGGTCAGCAAGCGCGCGCCGCGGTGCCGGCAGACATTGTGGTGCGCACGGATCTCGCCGCTGTCGTCACGCGTCACGATCACCGAACGGCTGCCGAAGTTGATCGTGACAAAATCGCCGGGCTCGGCGACCTCTGCCTCGGCTGCGACGAAGATCCATCGTTTGGAGAAGACCTCGTCGAGGTCGAGGTCGAAGAAGTCTTGATCCACATAGAACGACGCGGGCAGGCTTTGCCCGGGGACTCGGTCGCGGATCAGGGCGTGCACGGGGCGGAGCGGATCGTCCGGCCTCGAGTGTGCCGCGCCGGCGACGAATTGTGCGGTCATCGGTGTGCGGATACCAATCTCTGCCAAGGGATTCCACGATTCCTCAGATGTCGGACAGAGTGCCTGTGGTCCTCGGTGACCCGCTGGCGGAGCCGGTGCATCAAACGGTCAATGTTGCGCGCTACGCAACACTGAGCAGCACATGCAACAAGTGTGCGGCCGCGTGGATACGGTGTCAAGCGCTGAGTCGGCGGGTGCGGGGAGTATCGGTTGTCGCTCCCTGATTCCGGATCCGCGCCTTCGATCGAGGGAGCGGAATCGGAATCGGGGAGCGACAACCGTCAGCTCATGCTTGCCACTCGTCGGCTTCGCACTCAGTGCCGGATGGGCGCCGGACTCCAGAGTCCGCTGCGAGTGGCGGTTCCGGTCTGGATGTCGGCCAGCGTGTTCACGTTGCCGTAGGGCGTGTACTTCTCCAGCGAGCCCCAGTCGCGGCCGATGTCGCCCTGCAGGTACGTGGCCATCGCGTCCGCCTGCTGCGAGACCTCGAGCCAACCGAGCGGTCCGCCGCCGTAGGAGTCCTGCCACGCGGAGACCGCGGCGGCCAGATCGGCGCCGGGCTTGATCCGCCACTTGGGAATCTCCGCGACCCCGTTCTCATGGGTGAAGGGACGTTGGCACGGGAACACCAGACCGGACGTCCAGTCGACGTGAACCGGGTCCTCCCGGCCGACGACGTCCTCGAGTGTCTTCATCTCCGGCAGTCGCGGCGGCGTGACGACGATGAACCGGTCCGACGACAGGTTGTCGTCGACGGCGACGATCCGAACCGCGGTGATATCGGACGGCAACGAGTCGGTGGTGACGCGAACATTGCGCCAGGACGGTCGCGGTCCGGGGTCGATCATCTCGGTGTCACCGGTGGCCTGCAGCGATGCGTCGCGGGTTCCGGGGCGGATGGGATCGGTGGTGTATTCGAGCAACAGGTTCGGATTGTCGTAGAGACCTGCGACGGAGAATGTCAGCAACGGCCGGTCCTGGAAGTCGGACGGCAGCGCATACCACGCCGACGTGAGCCGCGCGGGAACCTGGTCGGTCGTCGAATAACTGCCCATCACCGGGGTCTTGGCCGGGTCCAGGAAGAACGGGAGTTCGGCAAAACTGCCGTTGACACCGGCGCTCGATGTCACGCCGCCACCCGTGCCGCCGGTGTTGGCGGTCAGCACATCGGGAGAGTCGACCGCTGTGCCGGCGAGGACACCGAGCGAACCCTCGCTGGCCGTCGTGTCGAGGTCGACGGGCACGCCGTTGGCGGTGAACCCGGTGGTCGCCGGTCGCGTGCCGCCGGGCGGCGCGGTGGCCGGCCCGGCGAGCGGATCGGCGATCGAACCGTCGACCGGTTGCAGCAGGAACCGGCTCGGATCGGTCTCCACCCACACCTTGTCGGCCATCCCGCATTCCTCGCCCTTGAGGGCTTCCAGGTTGGATCGGGGTACCGAGTACGACGAACTCTGTTGAATCCCCGCGAAGGCCGCGGTGATCAGCATGAAGATCACGACGCCCGCGGAGATGAACGCCAGCGGTGCCGACGCCACGAGCGACCACAACCGGCGGTACCAGGCGCGCGGGCGGTGATGTGCGGGATCGGCGGGGTCGGTGCCGGCGAACGGCTCCCGGAAGTGGAACCAGAGCGCCGCGAGCAGGAGGACCAGCGCGGCGTACAGCAGGATGTCGGCGAGTTTGAGCCCGAAGGTCACCTGGCCGACGCCCCACGGCATCCCCCACGCCGACGAGTAGTAGTACGAGTTCGGCGCGGTGAACGCGAGCCCCCCGATGAACAACACGAGTGCGGCGAACAGTGTGCGGTTCCGTCGCGAGTGCATGGTGTCGTTGCTGGCCGCGATGGCAGCGATGGCGGCGAGTGCGGCGGCCAGACCGGCGAACACACCGAAGTGATGCGTCCACTTGGTGGGCGTGAACATCAGGAACACCAGGGACGCGAAGGTGATCCCGACGATCCGGCGGGACGGCCCCAACGCGGTGCCGGGGATGCGCGAACGTCGGATCAACATCGCGGCGGAGACGACGAGGCCCAGGAACATCGCCAACACCGCGAACCGACGTGCGATCGAACCGTCCGCGGAGAACGCGAACAGGGAGGAGTAGCGGTCGATCTCGTTGTACCAGTGCAGGGATGGGCCGAGTGCCGACTTCATCTGCGATGCCTCGACGAACGACCGCAGCGTGAGATTCGAGAACACCACGAAGATCACGAAGGTCCCGGCCGCGAGGATCGGTGCCAGCAACGCGACGTAGCTCCAGCGATCGCCGCCGATCACCTTGGCCCGCTTGATCAGTGCGAGCATCATCGGGCGGGCACCGGCGATGAGGGCCGCGACCGCCAGCAGCCCGGTCGGTCCGGCCGCCAGGCTGAATGCGCCGACGAGGCAGGCCACCGCGGCCGGCAGCAGACGGCCGGTGGCGATGGCGCGCTCCACCGAGCACCAGGTGAGCAGCGCGCCTAGACAGATGATCGGTTCCGGGCGTAGGCCGTTGTTGAACGGGAACCACGACACCAGGAACACGAACGCCGCGGTCCATCCGACGACCGGTCGGGAGATGGCGGCGCGGCCGAGACGCGGCAACACCTCGTGGCTGATGATGAGCCACACCCCGATGCCGCAGAGCAGTGCCGGAATCCGCATCCACGGGCTGGCCACGCTGACATGGCTGAGCCAGCCGAAGACCTGGTAGTACCACCCGAACGGCGCCTCGGGAGCGCCGTACCAGCGGAAGTAGTTGGCGGTGTACTGGGCATGCTGAGCCACCCGCGACATGGTGAGCAGGTAGCCGTCGTCGGACGTGTTCGGTCCGATGAAGTGCCAGACTATGAGCGCGCCGATCACGACGTAGTCGCGGGCGTTGAGCCGCCACCACCGAGCGGGCAGGATGCGGCGGTGTTTGCGGCCGTCGGTCGAGTCGAGGACGGCGAGTGCCGCCAGTGCCAGCAGAGTGCAGATGATCCCGACGATCAGCACGGCCCACTTCAGGATCGTCGGAGTGGTCGAGTACCGGGAGTCGATCGTGACATGCGCATCGAGGCCGGGCAGGGTCGCGGCCGGACCGTCGAGGTCGGTGAACAGACCCGTGACCTGGGGACGCTGGTCGGCGTCATAGGTGTCGGACTCGCGGCCAGCCGTGGTGCCGTCGAGCGCCTCGCCCTCGTCATTGCGCATGCCGACGAACTCGGCCGACACCGCATCGGAATCGGCGTGCACCGCGATCTCGCGGCAGTCCTGCGACCGGATCTGCTCGAGAGTCGCAGAGACCAGCGGTACGTTGCGGATGACCACTTCGACGGTCTGCCGATCGGCCGGGTCACCCGGCTGACCCGTCTTGCGGATGAACAGCCCGCGCTCGGCCGCCTTGTCCGCCTCCTTGGGTGTGGTGGACAGCAGCACCGATTCGCCGTCACCGAGTTGCTCGACGGCGCTGCACGGCACGTGCGCGTCCAGGTCGATCGGAACATAGCTGATCAGCGGCGCCGCGACCGAGGTGACCCGGTCGCCTTGCGGCCACGAGATCTGTGCGGTGGTCTGGTGGACCGGCATGAGGGGAGTGGCCAGCGCCATGAGGAAGCCGAGCAGTCCGGTGATGATGGCGACGACCTTGGCTCGTCTTACCGTCTGCGATGGCACAAAGAGAGATGGTAACCGTTGGCTTTCCGGGCCCCCGCTCGGCCGAATGCCGCTGAACTAAGGTTGGTGCCATGTCTGACACCGCGACCGACCCGGAGCCGCTGCCGATCCTGCTGCTCAACGGCCCTAACCTGAACACGCTGGGTGTGCGGCAGCCTGAGGTCTACGGTGCGGCGACGTTGGCGGACGTGGTGGACCTGGCCGAGCGGACGGCGTCGGAGCTCGGCTTCGGCCTGCGTGCCGCCCAGACCAACCATGAGGGCCAGATGATCGACTGGATTCACGAGGCCCGCGGTCAGGTCAGCGGGATCGTGATCAATCCGGCGGCGTGGACGCACACATCGGTGGCGCTGGCCGATGCCCTGGTGATCCCGGAGGTGCCGATCATCGAGGTCCACATCAGCAATGTCCACAAGCGGGAGGCGTTTCGCCATCACTCGTATGTGTCACCGCTCGCCGCCGGGGTGATTGCCGGATTTGGTATCCGCGGCTACGAGTTCGCGATCCGGCAACTGGTCGAGTTGGTGTCCTGATCCGACCCGCTGTGGCGGCACAATACGAGAGTGCTGCACATCGCGATCTCGACGCCCGCGGAGCTGACGGACGACATCGTCGGCCTTGTGATCGACGACGAGGCGGTGAGTTCGGTGACCGTCGCACGGGGAGCGTCGGTGAAACCGGTGGGCGACGTCGTGACCATCGACGTCGCGCGCGAGGCCGCCGATGGCCTCATCAATGCGGTCCGCGATCTCGGGGTCGCGACCGACGGAAGCCTGCGGGCCGAGGAGGTCGAGACGTACCTGTCCCGGCGGGCGCTGCAGGCCGAACGGCGCGCGCCCGGCTTCGGGTCGGATGCAGTGGTGTGGGCCGAGGTCGGACGTCGTGCGTACTCCGATTCGGAACTGAACTTCACGTATCTGGGATTCATGATCCTCGCGACCCTGCTCGCGGCGATCGCGGTCGTGCTCGACTCGCAGATCTTGACGGTCGGCGCGATGGTGCTCGGACCCGAGTTCGGCGTCATCACTGCGATCGGTGTGGCTGTTGTGCTACGACGGCGTCGCCTTCTGTGGATGTCCTGTCGCACGCTGGTGACCGGTTTCGTGGTGGGAATTCTTGTCACCATGCTGGTGTCGTTGCTCTGGCGGGGCCTGGGATGGGCCACCGACGATGACCTGCTGCATCATCCCGCCACCGAGTTCATCTATACGCCGGACCGGTGGTCGTTCTTCGTCGCGATCATCGCCGCGATCGCCGGCGTGCTGTCGATAACCTCTGCCCGTACCGGAGCTCTTGCGGGCGTGTTCATCTCGGTCACGACCATCCCCGCCGCAGGCAATCTTGCGCTCGCGGCTGCGTTCGCCGAGTGGCGCGAGGTGGGCGGCTCGGCATTGCAGCTCGCGATCAACATCAGCGGCATGACGCTCGCCGGATGTCTGACCCTCTGGACCCAGCGACGACTGTGGCAGCCGTTCTCGAAACGTCGGGTGGCGCGGCGACGGGTGGTCGGGTCGGGGTGAGGCGGCACCGTCCGAACAATGTGCAACCAGAGGGTTGCGGTAGCCGGCACTATGTGCAACCATTGGGTTGCAGTCAAACACCCTTGGAGGACATCATGGACACCCAATTCGATCGCATCGAACGTGAGATCACCATCGAGGCGCCGGCCGAGCACGTCTGGTCGCTGGTGAGCGAACCCGGCTGGTACGTCAACGATCAGCAGGTCGTCGATCATCAGATCCAGCGCGACGGGGACATCAGCTACGTCACCGACCCCACCCACGGCCGCTTCGCATTCCGGACCGTCGCGCTCGACGAGCCGAAGTATGCGGCATTCCGCTGGCATATCGACGCCGACGATCCCGCGAGTTCGTCCACTCTGGTCGAATTCTGGCTCACCCCGGTCGATTCCGGTGTGGTTCTCAAGGTCGCCGAGAGCGGGTTCTCCACGCTCTCTGAACCGGAGGCCAATCGACGCTCGCGATTCGATGACCACACCCAGGGCTGGCAGATCGAACTCGACGTCGCGCGCGCCCACCTCACCGGGGCGGCCGCGAGTGCCTGAGTCCGACCTCGCCGACGTCGGGGACCCCCAGGTTCCGGTCGAGCTGTTCGCGGCGCTCGCCGACGACAGCCGCTGGCACATCCTGGTCACACTGTCGCGGTCTCCGGCGTCGGCATCGGCTCTGGCAGAACAACTGCCGATCAGCCGGCAGGCGATAGCCAAGCACCTTCGGTTGCTCACCGACGTCGGCCTGGTGACGGCGACGAAGTCCGGCCGTGAGGTGCGCTACGAGCCGGTCGGGTCTCGGTTGAGCCAGGTCGCACGGCAGCTCGACGCCATCGCCCGCGGCTGGGATCGTCGACTCGATCGCATCAAGTCGCTTGCCGAGGAGTCGGGCGGCACGTCTGCGCGTTGAGCATCTGCTGGTTGAGTGGCCCGGAGCGTCGGCGGGGGCTGTCTGCTGGTTGAGTAGCCGGAGCGCTAGCGGAGGGTGTATCGAAACCTGTTGTGGGTGATCTCGATACGGTTCCTCGCCTAGCGGCTCGGTACCTACTCGATCAGCGGGGCGACGGTTTCCTGGCGGCTCGGTACCTACTCGATCAGCAGGGGACGGTTGCCTAGCGGCTCGGTAGCTACTCGATCAGCGGGGGACGGTTGCCTGGGGGCTGGGTACCTACTCGATCGGCGGGGACGGTGCTTGGTCGGCGGGGGGCTGTCTGCTGGTTGAGTAGCCCGGAGCGCTAGCGGAGGGTGTATCGAAACCTGTTGTGGGTGATCTCGATACGGTTCCTCGCCTATCGGCTCGGTACCTACTCGATCAGCGGGGGACGTTCAGCGGGGATGGTTGCCTGGGGGCTCGGTGCCTACTCGATCGGCGGGGACGGTTACGACACCTCGAGTGCGCGGCGCGCGGCGTCGGCGACCGAGCCGTCGTGGCGGGGACCGTGGCCGGGGAACAGGACCGTCGCATCGAGCGTGGTGAAGGATTCGATCGTCCGCCGCGCCGCAACCAGATCGTGCTGAAACGCTTTCGACAGGCACTGTGGTCCGACGATCTTCGAGATCGGGTGCCCGCTCACCAGCGCATCGCCGGATACCAGGACCCGGCCGTCGGCGACCAGGAAGGCGCTGTGCCCGTCGGTGTGTCCGTGGGCCGCGACGGGCACCGGGCCGCCGGGGAGGTCGAGCGGCTCGGGGAACGGTTTCGCGTCGGCAATTCCCTTGCGGCTCAACACTCCCAGCGGCGCGACCTTGGCCAGCCAGCGCAGCACCCGAAGCTGGTAGGCCAATGGGACGATGTCGGCGGGGCCGGCCTGCTGGAGGTACTCCCGCCGCGCATGGGCCACTTCGACCGGATCCATGAAGACGTCGAATCCGTACTTCTCACTCAGCGAGATCAGCCCGCCCAGATGGTCCACGTGTGCGTGGGTGAGCAACGCCCCGCGGATGTCCTCAGGGCGGCCCCCGATGTGCCGGATCGACTCCACCACATCCGACGCCTGGCCGGGATAGCCGCCGTCGATCAGGGTGATACCCGAATCCGCTTGCAGCAGAACCCAGTTCACCACCTCGGTGTGCACGAGAAAGGCCGACGACGACCCGGCATCGACGCGGCTGATCAGGAAATCACTCTTGGGCACGATCATTTGCGCACCACCACCACGAAGGGACCCACCTCGGTCACCGCGAACCGCGGGTCGGAGAACACCGCGGGATCGAAGGTCACCGTGTAACGCTTGACGTTCGGGTCATTGGGATAGACATCCTTCGCCAGCCGCAACGTGTAACCGTCGGCGGCATAGCGGAACAGGAAGACGTTCGGCGGCTTCCACGGCGACCGGTCGAGTTCGCGGATCAGTTCGTCCGGTGTCGTCGACTCCGACCACCGCTCGATCGTCTTGGCCCGTTTGTCGAACTCCGCCAATGGGTTCGCATAATGGGAGGTCAGGCCCTGAAAACCCCAGTACGGGTAGATGGACAGGAATCCGTAGTCGGCGGTGAGCACCACGTTCTGATCGGCGGGCTTACCGGTCTGCACCCGGATCAGCCGATGGATCTGGGGGAAGTACGATTCCGCTCCCGGCGGACGCTGGTCGGCGCGCTTGCCGTAGCCGTCGGTATCGGTGTAGGCGGTGGTGATCTCGGTGGACAGATATCCGGGCACGCCCTGGGCGAGGGCGATCGCCGAGATCGTCGCGACCGCGCCGATCGCGAACCGCACATCCCCGAATCTGCGGACCGCCCAACGCGATCCCTCCGCGATGCCGAGGACTCCCGCAGCCGTCAACGAAGCGTTCAGGATGGTGTCGAGTCGGAAGGACAAAAGGGTGGAACCGCCGGCGGTCAGCGCCATCGACAACAGGCCGAACAGATAGATCACCGCCACCGTGAGGCCGAGCGCCAGCGCGATGGTCCGGGCACGGAAACGCAGCAGCAGCCAGATCAACCCGATCAGGGTGATCATCCCGACCAGGGTGAAGTGGAAGAACGGCATCGGTAGGATCGCGCCGCGATCCGGGAGGTAGTGCTCGGCGGTGCCGCCACTCGAGGGCTCGCTGCGCGCGCGCGACCACAGATACGGCGCCCACACGAGCAGGGCGATGAGCCCCGAGATCACCCCGATGGTGGCCAGTCGTCCCGCAATCGCCACGATGACGTCCCGACGATGCGCCCCGACGTGGGGGTCGGCCAGGTTCGACGCCTTGAACCACGCCTGGACAGCGAGATAGAGCGCCATCACCACCGCGGTCAGCGCGAACAGGCCGGTGTAGAGGGTGTAGAACGTGGCGCTCAGGCCGAGGAAGACCCCCGCAGCGAGCACCGCGGCCCAACTCGTCGCGGAGCGGAGTCCGCCGACCGCGCCGTCGGCGTTACGGGACCGGCCGCGCAAAGCGTAGAGCAGCGTGATCAGCATCGGGGTGCCGATGAAGACGAGGACCGCGGCGTACGGCTCGGGCGAGGCGTACATGAGCGTGACGACGGTGACCGCCAGCGCGATCGGGATGCCCCGACTCGGGCCCACCAACCGGTTCCACAGCAGGATCGACACCGCGGCTGCCGTCGCCATGGAGATGATCGCCCACGGCTTGTAGGCCTCCCAGCCGGGCAGCGCCTCCAGGTTCGCGTACCGGCCGCCCCACCAGAACCAGCCCGCCGGGTAGTACGGCGCGAGGTCGATGTAGGTCATGTCGGCCAGCCGCGGGCTGCTGGTCATCCGGGTGAGGTATTCGGTCCGGAACTGCTGATCGACAGACAGACCGAACAGGTACAGGCGCGTCGCCCCCAGCGGCATGCCGAGGGTGACGGTGACCAGACCCGCGGTTGCGGCGACCGACAGCAGACTGGTCAGCCACCGTGGCTTGCCATAGCGGTGCAGCAGGACGGCGGCGACGAGGACGACAACGGCCAGCACCTGACCGACAGTGGTCAGTGCACGCGTGACGTTCGACGAATTGAAGGCCGGCCAGTCGACGGACGCGATGACCTTCAGCCCGACAAAGGCGATGAGCGCACCGACGACAGCACCGATGACCAGCTCGCCGACGTCGCGTGCGTGGCGGACGGATACCCCCACGATCAGATGGGCAGGCGGCGGAAGATCGGCCGGGGGATGTGCCGCAGGATCATCATGACGAACCGGAACGGACCCGGCGCCCAGACGATTTCCTTGTGCTTGTCGGCGGCGGCGACCGCGAGCCGTCCGACGTCTTCCTTGTTCACCGTCAGAGGCGCCTCGGCAACGTGCGCGGAGAGTCGGGTGCGGACCTGACCCGGCCGGACCACCAGCACGTGGATTCCGAACGGACGCAGGGCGTCCCCGAGGCCGAGGTAGAAACCGTCGAGGCCGGCCTTGGTGGAGCCGTAGACGAAGTTGCTGCGGCGCACCCGTTCCCCGGCCACCGAGCTCATCGCGATGATCTGACCGAAGCCCTGGGCGCGCATCTTCTCGCCGAGCAGCACTCCGACCGACACCGCTGCGGTGTAGTTGATCCCCACCTCGGTGACCGCGGTCCGCTGGTCCTGCCAGGCCTTCTCGTCGTCGGGCTGGATGCCGAACGCGACGATCGCCACGTCGATGTCACCGCCGGCGAAGGCCTTGTCCAGCACCGCTTGATGGGTGTCGGGTGCGAGCGCGTCGAAGTCGATCTGCTCGACGCTCGACGCCCCGGCGGTGTTCATCTTCTCGACGGCCGCGGCCGCCGTCGGGTCGCCCGGCACGGTGGCCAGGACCACTCGCATCGGGCCCTTCTTGAGGTACTCCTCGGTGATGGCCAGGCCGATCTCGGAACTGCCGCCCAACACCAGGACGGACCGCGGCACGCCGACGGCATTGATCATGTTGTGAGTTCTCCTTCGAAGCTGGTGAGGTTCAGGCGTGTTCGGATCGCTGGTCGGATCAGGACAGTTCGAGGCGACGGCCCATGTCGGACATGAACACCTGATCCGGATCGACGCGGCGCCGGGTGGCGATCCAGTCGCCGATCTGTGGGTACATCGCGTGGAAGGTCTCGGCCGACGTCCGCGAATCCTTCGCGGTGTATAGCCGGCCGCCGATCGACATGACGCGGTGGTCGAGCTCGTTGCAGAACTCGGCCAGCCCCTTCTTGATCGGGAAGTCGACGCAGATGTTCCACCCGGCCATCGGGAACGAGAGCGGCGCCTTGTTTCCCGGGCCGAAAAGCTTGAACACGTTGAGGAAGCTGACATGCCCGGAGGCCTGGATGTCGAAGATGATCTTCTTGAAATCGTCGACGGCCTCGGGCGGGACGATGAACTGGTACTGCAGGAAGCCCTTGGAGCCGTATGCGCGGTTCCAGTTCCCGAACAAGTCGAGCGGGTGATAGAACTTCGTCAGGTTCTGGATCTTGCCGGTGTAATTGCCGCCCATCCGGTAATAGGCCTCGCCGACGATCGAGAAGTCGAGCTTGTTGGCCAGACCGTTGGGGAAGATGTCCGGGAAGTTCAGCAGAGTCGGGGCGTCGAACTTCAGCGGGTCCTTCGCCAACTCCGGCGGCAGCTGGTCCAGGGTCGCCAGCGATCCGCGGGAGAAGGTTCCGCGCCCCAGCTTCGGAGGCTTGCTGATCGCGTCGAACCAGCCCGACGAGTACGTGTAGTTCGACTCGCTGCCGTCCTGATGCAGCGCGATCGTCTCGTCGAGAGTGCTGGTGACCGTGCCGTCGGCGATGAAGTAGGCGGTCTCGGTGCGGGTCATCCGGATCTTCGCGCGCAGGATGATGCCGGTCAGACCGACGCCGCCGATCGTCGCCCAGAAGATCGAGGCGTCCGGGTCGTCGTCCGTGCCCTCGGGGGTGATGGTGATGATCTTCCCGTTGGCCAACAGCAGGGTGATCTCGGTGACGTGATTGCCGAAACTACCCGCACTGTGATGGTTCTTGCCGTGGATATCGCAGCCGATCGCGCCGCCGACGGTCACCTGCCGGGTGCCGGGCAGCACGGGCACCCACAGCCCGTGCGGCAACGCCACCCGCATGAGCGTGTCGAGGTCCACACCGGCGTCGACGTCGACGATCGCGGTCTCCTCGTCGATCGAGTAGATGCGGTTGAGCGGGGTCATGTCGATGGTGAGACCGCCGGCGTTCTGGGCGTTCTCCCCGTAGGAACGGCCGAGTCCGCGGGCGATGACGCCACGCTTGAGGTAGTCGGGTTTGTCCGCGTTGTCGTCGGCGACGCGTGCGACCGCTTCGGCGATGACCTCGGGATACGGCGTCGACAGCACGTGCCCCTGAATCGGCATCGTGCGGCCCCAGCCCATCAGCTTTCGGGTCTCGATCGGCAACAACTCGTGAGTAGACATCGCTCATGAGGGTACCTGGCCCGGTACGGTCGTCGGCTCCCGATGAGAACCTGCGCCCGATCAGGTCGTAATCAGCAACACTGGTTATCGAGGAGGCCGTCATGGGCACACCCCTGGACAAGACATTCACCGCGACGCTGGAGACCAGCGAGGCGCCGGGTGGCTGGACCTTTGTGGTCACCGACTGGACCGCGGAGTACTTCGGCACCCGTGGGCTGGTCAAGGTCACCGGCACGGTCGATGGCCATCCGTTCGAGAGTTCCTTCATGGCGCTCGGCGACGGCACGCACAAATTGCCGGTGAAGGGCACGCTGCTGACTCAGTTGGGCAAGTCCACCGGGGATCCGGTGCAGGTGCATCTCACCGAGCGTCGGTGACGGACGCCCGGATCGCCGCACGGGCCTGGTCGATCTCACCGCGGCAGAAGCGCGCGTTCACCGGATCGTCGGCACGGCCGAGGGCCTGGTCGATGAGATCGAGATGCTCGAGCACGGCATCGCGGACATCGGCATCGACCGCGGCCACACCGATGCGCCGGGCGAGCATGATCGCGGCGGTCATCGCGATCGGGGCGTCGAGCGCGTAGGTCCGGACCGCCCCGAACACGTCGTCGATCAGCTCCTGCAGAGGCAACCGGGTGACGATCAGCCGTACGGTGCCGTCCTCGTCGGTGCGTCCCAGATCCGGGGCCGAACGACGGGCGAGCGGGACCATCCCGGCCGCGAGCTCGTTCAGTGAGTTGTGCGCGGTGTACGGGTCGTTGGTGCCGGGAGACAGTGCCCGCACGGCCATCTCGGTCAGCTGCTGCACCGCGAACTGGATGTCCTGATAAGGGGTTCGGGTGTCTCCCAGGGAGATCGCCGCGCGGACGGCGTCGCCGACCGCGTCGGTCTCGTCGTCGTCGAGGTACCGGTCCTTGCTCGGATGTACCCGGGCGAGTGGTTCACCGTCGACGAGATGATCACCCGGCCGGACCTGCACCGCGATCATGCAGTCGGCATCGACGGCCGCGCGGTACAAGGCGTTCTCGTCGATCGCGATGACGAATCCCGATGTCTCCACGGTGATCAGGTCGCCGCCGGGTGGCGTGGGTGCCGGCTCTGCGTTGTCGGGTGGGTCGTCGGGGTAGAGCGATTCCACGACGGCGTCGAGCTCGGAACGGACCCGCGCCGACAGGGTCGACACCTGGATCGATGTCGCGATGTGGTTGATGAAGTAGACCAGCACGAGCACGTCGATCACGGCGAGCAGCACCGCCACGTTGACGGCGAGGTCGGGGACGAAGGTGGTCTCGATCGTCGGCCCGGCGGTGATCGCGCGCAGCACCATCAGGGCATAGAGGAAGGTGGCGCCGAACATACCGAGCACGAACTGGTTGCCGCGGTCGTTCATGAAGTTGCGCACCAGCCGCGGCCCGTAGGTCGAGCTGGCGGTGGCCAAAACCGAGATGGTGATCGAGAACGACGTCGCCGCCACGGCCAACATCGATCCGCCGATGGCTCCGAGCAGGTCGCGACCGCCGCTGGCCCCCACCCGGTCGAGCAGTGCACCGGTCCCGATCCCGGCGGTGTCGAGGGAGCGATCGAGCGCGATCAATCCCTGTGCCAGCACGATCGCGATCAGACCCATCACCAAGGGCAGGAACCAGAACACATCACGCAGACGCGCGAGCCGTATGCGCACCGCGGGGGCCCTCAACCGCCGAGCACCTTCTGCGCCGCATTGCGTCCCGGGATGCCGCTGACGCCGCCGCCACGTCGTGCTCCGGCGCCGCACAGCAGCAGCCGCGGGTGTTGCGTCTCGACGCCCCAGGTGCCGACGTCGGCCTCGGTCTCGGCCCAGGGCCATTGCAGGCTGCGGTGGAAGATGTTGCCACCGGGAAGTCCCAGGATCTCCTCGAGATCCTGGGGGGTCTTCACCTCCATGCACGGATTGCCGGTCACGTCGTGGGACACAACCGATTGGATGGGTTCGGCGAGCACCGAATTCAGGGAGGCCAGGGTGGCGCCCACGGCATGTTCGACCGCGCCGGGCGAATCGAACACCTCCGGTGGCGTGTGCAGCCCGAACAGGGTGAGTGTGTGCCGACCGTCCAACTCGGGCCCGAGAATCGACCGGTCGGACAGTGTGTGGCAATAGATCTCGCACGGCGGGAGTTCGGGTACCTGTCCGCGATCGGCTTGCCGCCAGGCGTCGTGGAGTTGTGTCGCGCTCTCGTTGATGTGGAAGGTGCCGGCGAACGCGGCGTCGGGGGAGATCGACTCGTCGCGCAGTCGGGGCAGCCGATCGAGCAGCAGGTTGATCTTCAGTTGTGCTCCCCGCGTCTCTGATTCGGTCGGGATCGGATCGTCGAGGAACTCGTTGACGGCCTGCGGCGCACACGCCACGTAGAGCATCGTCCCGGACACCGTGCCGTCGGTGAGTTCGACGGTGCCGTCGTGCGGATCGATCCCGACGACCTGCACGCCCGTCCGGATCTCCGCGCCGGCCGCCGAGGCGGCCTGGTACAGCGCGCCGGACACCGCACCCATGCCGCCGACGGGGACGTCCCAGTCGCCGGTCCCGCCGCCGATGACGTGATAGAGGAAGCAGATGTTCTGTCGCAGTGACGGATCGGCGAGATCGGCGAAGGTGCCGATGAGCCCGTCGGTCGCTGCGATCCCACGGACGACGTCGTCGTCGAAATACTGCTCGAGCAGGTCGCCGAGGGGTTGTGAGGTGAGCATCTCCCAGAGTTCGGCCTCGCTCGAATCGCCGCCGATCACCAGATCATGCATCTGTCCTTCCGATCGGAGTGGTTCGAGCATCGTCGGGAAGACGCGTTGTGCGATCAGGCCGATCCGGGTGTAGAACGACTGCCACGCCGTGAACACCGTGTCGGAACCCGTTGCGCGACGGAATGACTCGGCGGTGGCATCGGTGTCACCGTGATCGACGAGGATGGCGGTGGCCGGATCGTTCGGCAGCGGCGTGTACGACGAGTACCGCCGCCGGATCAGCCGGATGTCGAGGTCGAGGTCGGTGATGATCTGTTGCGGCATCAGTGACACCAGATACGAGTATCGCGACAGCCGCGCCGGCCGTCCCGGGAAGGGCATCGCCGAGACCGCGGCGCCGCCGACGTGATCGGTCTTCTCCAGAACCAGCACCGAGCGGCCCGCGCCGGCGAGGTAGGCAGCGGCGGTCAGTCCGTTGTGCCCGGCGCCGATGATGATGTCGTCGAACTGCGCGGTTCGGGTCACGGTGCTGTCACCTCATGATGCGTTGGAGGAAAGGGGTCGAATCGGCCATGGACGCGAGCACAGTGCCGGAGTGGTCCTTGGTGGGGTACACGTGCAGCTCGACGGGCTGGTTCGCGGCGCGCATCTGCGCGTACAGCGACAGCGCCGACGGGGCCGGCACATCGGTGTCCAGAAGGCCCTGGCCGAGGAAGATCGGGCGGTCATATCCCGAGTACGGGGTGCTCATGTAGTCGGTGAGGCCCTCCCGCACGCCCGGGATGCTGCCGAGCGGAGCGCGGAACAGGGTGCGCAGGTCCCGGCCCGCCATCAGCTCGTGCATCTCCGGGTAGCAGAGAAACCGGGCCTTGCCGATCAGCCGGTTGCCGAGCGGGCTGAGCGCCGCCTGTGTCCGCAGATCGGGACGGGCCTCGATGAATCCGGCCAGGATGTAGGTGGCATAGGTGTTGAGGCCGGCCGGCAGGGTGACCGGCGGGAACGTCGGGCCGCCGAGCGCGATGATCTGCTCGATGTTGGCCGGTGTCCCGGTCGCCACCACGCCGCGATAGTCGAGTCCGGAGCCCGCCGACAGCACGCTCGCCCGGCGTGCACCGTTCAGCGCGGCCCCGGCCCCCTGGGACTGGCCGACGATCGCCCAGCGCTTGCTCAGCGGCAGGCCCATCTGTTGGGCCGCCTTGACCGAGTCGACGATGGAATGGGCCTCCGAATCGCCGTTGAGGTAGCTCATCAACCCTGGTGTGCCGAGACCGACGTAGTCGGTGGACACGATGGCGTAGCCCTGCCGCAGCCAGTGCGCGAGGTAGGCGGAGTCGCGGGCGCTGCGCGGTTGCGCCGACGGTGTGCAGTTGTCACCGAGCCCGGTGGTGCCGTGGGCCCACGCGATCACCGGCCAACCACCGGGCGGCGGGGTGCCGGCCGGAACGAACACGGCTCCGGTACTGGTCGCGGGCCGGCCGTGTTGATCCGGTGTCGCGTAGTGGATCCGGTAGGCCTGTGCGGCGCCCGGGACGCTCAACCCTCGATCCAGCGGGACGTGTGCGATGAGTGTGCCGGCCTTGTGCGGCACGGGGCCTGTGTAGCTGCGGACATCCAGACCCGACCAGTGCGGTGCTCCGGTGCCCGGAACGTTCTCGGCTGCTGCCGTCGGATGGCCAACCGCCAGGGCGATCGCGGTGGCCAGGGTGGTGATAGCCACCGCGGCGGTGCGCCGCAGACGTCCAGACCTCATGATCGGCAGCGTAGATGACCGACGCGACCACCACGCCCAGATGCCCGGTTGGACCTATTCTTGCTTCGTGGACATTCCGTCAGTGCAGCTGAACAACGGACTCTCTATCCCGATGGTGGGACTCGGCACGTTCGACATGCTGGGGCGGCCCGGTGTCTCGGCGGTGGCGGGAGCGCTCCGAGCGGGGTACCGGATGCTCGACACGGCCAGCCGCTACAGCAACGAACGCAGTGTCGGGATCGGGCTGCGTCAATCGGGTGTGCCTCGCGACGAGGTGGTGGTGCAGACCAAACTCGGCGGGGGCGATCAGGGATTCGACGAGGCGATCAACGCGGCCAAGGACAGTGCCCGACGTCTCGGCGTCGACCATATCGACATCTACCTGATCCACTGGCCGTGTCCGAGCCTCGGTCGGACCGTCGAGTCGTGGAAGGCTCTGCTCACGCTCGCGGACGAGGGGTTCATCCGTACCGCCGGGGTGTCGAACTTCAAGCAGCATCACCTGGAGATGCTCTACGACGAGACCGGACGCTGGCCGGCGCTCAACCAGATCCAGTGCTCTCCCGCACTGGCCCGTACCGAGCTGCGGGAGTTCATGGCCGACAAGGGTATCCATGCTCAGGCGTGGCATCCGACCGGTCGCAAGGAGGGCATGCTCGGGGAGGCGTCGGTGATCAAACTGGCACGCAAGTACGGCAAATCGCCCACCCAGATCGCATTGCGGTGGGCCGTGCAGAACGGTGTCAGCGTCGTGCCGAAGTCGTCGCACGCCGGCCGGCAGACGGAGAACGCCGACCTGTTCGACTTCGAGTTCGACCACGATGACCTGGCCATACTCGCCGAGCTCGACCGTGGTGAGAAGGCCGCGCGCGATTCCGATGTCGAGGAGGAGTACTGACGGCTCGGCCTCGCCGTCCGGCGCGGCCGCGTCGCCCGAACCCGCACGGAGACGACACCTTCCGACGTAAGGTCGGCCCATGAGCGATGGCCGTGCCCCCACAGCCGATGCGCCCGCGGCTGGCGACCTCGATCAGCGCCGGATCTGGTACATCTTCGGTGGTCTGATGCTGGCGATGCTGCTGGCCGCGCTCGACCAGACGATCGTCTCCACGGCGCTGCCCACCATCGTCAACGATCTCGGCGGAGCCGAACACCTCACCTGGGTGGTCACCGCCTACATGCTGGCGACCACTGCCACGACGCCGCTGTGGGGCAAACTCGGCGATCTCTACGGTCGGCGCAACCTGTTCATCGCCTGCGTGGTGATCTTCCTGGTCGGCTCCGCGCTGTGTGGCACAGCTCAGTCGATGGTGCAGCTGATCGGCTATCGCGCCTTGCAGGGGGTGGGTGCCGGCGGTTTGATGGTGTTGGCGCAGGCGATCATCGGCGATGTGGTGCCGCCTCGGGAACGCGGTCGCTACCAGGGCATCTTCGGAGCAGTCTTCGGCTTCGCCAGCGTCGTCGGACCACTGCTCGGAGGTTTCTTCGTCGACAACCTCAGCTGGCGGTGGGTCTTCTACATCAACCTTCCGATCGGTGCCGTCGCGCTCGTCGCGGTGATCCTGGTGCTGCCGAAGACGGCGGCACAGGTCAAACCGTCGATCGACTACCTCGGAATCCTGCTGTTGGCGTCGGCCGCCACCGGGATCGTGCTCGTCACCAGCTTCGGATCGCTCTGGGGCTGGACGTCGGTGCGCGTCCTCGTACTGGCCGCGCTCTCCGTGCTCGCCGTGCTCGCGTTCGTGGCGGTCGAGCTGCGGGTCCCCGAACCGGTGATGCCGATCCGGCTGCTCACCAACCGGGTGTTCGTGATCGCCGCATCGGTCGGGTTCGTGGTCGGTTTCGCGATGTTCGGTGCGATCACCTTCCTGCCGCTGTTCCTGCAGTCGGTACAGGGCGCGACCGCCACATCGTCGGGTCTACGGATGATCCCGATGATGGTGGGTCTGCTGCTGACCTCCATCGGCAGCGGCCAGATCATCAGCCGCACCGGCCGATACAAGATCTTCCCGATCATCGGCAGTGCGATCTTCACCGTCGCCCTGTATCTGCTGTCCACCATGGACCGCGACACCTCCGAGGTGCTGACCAGCGTGTACCTGTTCATCCTCGGTATCGGGCTGGGCATGGTGATGCAGGTGCTCGTTCTCGCGGTGCAGAACGCCGTCGAATATCGCGACCTCGGAGCGGGTACGAGCGGCGCGACCTTCTTCCGCACCATCGGGTCGTCGGTGGGTGTCGCGGCGTTCGGTGCGGTGTTCAACAGCCGCCTGGACGCCCAGCTCACCGACGCCGTGCCGACCGCGGCGGTGGGTCCGTGTTCCTCCGACGTGCTCGAGGCGTCGTCGCTCACCCTTCCGGCGTGCCCGCCGGAGGTACAGAACTGGTATCTCGACGGCTTCACCGACGCCTTCCACATGGTGTTCCTGGTCGCCGTGCCGATCGGGTTCGTCGCGTTCGTACTCTCGTGGCTGCTGCCCGAGGTGTCGCTGCGCACGGTCACCAAGACCGCCGATCCCGGGGAGAGTTTCGGCATGCCGTCGGCGCGGACCTCGTTGGAGGAACTGCGGCTCAAGTTGTGGGAGACGTTGGGCCGTGACGACCGGTTGCGGGCCTGGGAGTACGTCGTCGAGACCGCGCAGAGTTCGCTGTCGCGGGGCGAGGCCTGGATGGTGAGCCGGGTCGCCGAGGAGCGGACCCGGGAGATATCGGCGATGGCCGAGGCCTCCGAGTCGCCGCGGCCGCTGGTCGAGGAGACCGCCGAGTCGCTGGCACGACGCGGCATGGTCACCATCGACCAAGGAGTGGTATCGATCACCGCCGAAGGCGAGGCGGAGGCCCAGCGTCTGCTCGACGCGCAGCGCCAACGCCTGCGTGAGGTCGTCGCGGACTACCCGGGCAGCGACGAGGCCGACGTCGACGAGATGCTCGACGAGATCGCGCGCCGCCTGCACGACGAGGTCCCGCCGCAAGGTTTGGTCACCGCAGACTAGGGTTGGAGCGTGTCTCGACCTGAATCCGGCGCATACGAGGAGCATCCTCGCCACGAGGATTTTTCCACGCGCCACGCGCCGACACCTCTGGAACTTCCGCTCGGTGACGGCGAGGCGTCGACCAACGTCGACCTCAAGACGCAGGTCGTGCGGTTCGCGATCACCGGCGCGGGTTCCGGCGTCCTCGACTTCGGGCTGACGCTGCTGCTCCAGTACGTCGTCGGGACGCCGTTCTGGATCGCCAAGTCGTTCGGCTTCATCCTGGGCACCACCACCGCCTACCTGCTGAACCGCCGCTGGACCTTCGAGGCCGAACCCAGCTTCGTGCGGTTCGTCTCGGTGGCCGCCCTCTACGGCGTGACCTTCTTCGTCAATGTCGGCCTGTACACCTGGCTGTCGCACATGTGGCCGGTGACCATCGTGTACAGCTTCCTCGCCTACGTGATCGCCCAGGGCACCGCAACAGTGATCAACTTCGTGGTTCAGCGCCTCCTCATCTTCCGGATCAGCTGATCGCGATGGCCACAGCGGTCGTCGTCGGGAGCGGGCCGAACGGTCTGACCGCGGCGGCTGTGCTGGCGCGCGCCGGTTGCACGGTGCATGTCGTGGAGGCGGCCGACACCATCGGTGGAGGCGCACGGTCGTCGGAGATGCTGCGTCCGGGCATCGTCCACGACCACTGCTCGGCGGTCCATCCGCTCGGCGCCGGTTCACCGGCACTGAATGCGTTACGGCTCGACGAGCACGGGCTCCGGTGGCGATGGCCGGAGATCGATTGCACGCACCCGTTCGACGACGGGCGGGTCGCCGTGCTGCACCGTTCGATCCATGACACCGCGGCGGGCCTCGGCGTCGACAAGGAGGCCTGGCTCGACATGATCGGCGGTGTGGCCGGCGATTTCGACGAGCTGGCCGTCGATGTCCTCGGCCCGCTCATCGCCTACCCGAAGCACCCGGTCCTGTTGGCGGAGTTCGGACATCGCGCGCTCTACTCGGCGGCCGCGACATCCCGGGTGTTCCGGTCGGCGCAGACACGGGCGTTGTTCGCAGGTGTGGCTGCGCACGGCTTCACCCGGCTCGACCGACCGGGTTCGGCAGCGGCCGGACTGATGCTGCTCGGCGCCGGGCACCGTCACGGCTGGCCCGTCGCCGAGGGCGGGTCGTCGGCCATCATCACCGCGCTGGCATCGGTGATCATCGATGCGGGTGGCACGATCACCACGGGACAGACGGTCGAGCACATCGACGAGGTCGCCGCAGCCGATGCGGTGCTGCTCGACGTGATGCCGGGCGCGGCCGCACGCATCCTCGGCGACCAACTGTCGGAGAGGCGGTTTCGACGTTTTGTCCGGTATCGACACGGTCCGTCGGCGTTCAAGGTCGACTATCTGATCGACGGCGAGGTCGGCTGGACCAATCCCGAGTCCCGACGCTCCGGGACGGTCCATCTCGGCGGCGACATGGCCGAGATCGCGCATGCCGAAGCGACCGTTGCGGCCGGTGGGATGCCCGAACGTCCCTTCACGCTGGTGGCCCAGCAGTGGCTGGCGGATCCGTCGCGTGGTCCGGGGGCGATCAAGCCGTTATGGGCCTATGCCCACGTGCCGCACGGCTACACCGGCGATGCGACCGAGGCCGTGACCGCGCAGATCGAGCGTTTCGCCCCCGGTTTCCGTGATCGGATCGTCGAGTCGGTGAGTACCTCGCCGGCCCAGCTCGAGCAGCACAACGCCAACTATGTCGGCGGCGACATCGGTGGTGGCAGAAACGATCTCCGGCACCTGATCGCGCGACCGCGGCTGTCGTCGAATCCGTATGCGACCGGTGTGCCGGGCGTGTTCCTGTGCTCGTCGGCGACCCCGCCCGGCGGCGGGGTGCACGGGATGTGCGGACACCACGCCGCCCGGGCCGCCCTGCGCTATCTGGAGAGTTGACCCACTCAGCCGTTCACCTTGGCGATGATGTTCTCCGCGTACCAGTTCAGGTGTGAGAGCTTCTTCTCCAGCGGCTCGGTGTCCGGGCCCTTGATGTAGGGCATGCGGAATCCGACGATGACGTCAGTGATCCCCTTGTCCTCCAGGCGTTTACATCCGTCGACCGAGTAGGCGTCCATCGAGATGACGTGAATCTCGAACGGGTCGTTGGTCTTTCCCTCGGCCTTGCGGATGTCGGCGATCTTGTCGAGCAGTGCGTCGAGCTCCTCGGCGGGTCCGCCGCCGTGCATCCAGCCGTCCCCGCGGATCACTGCGCGGCGCAGCGCGAGGTCGGCGTGCCCGCCGACCAGCATCGGGATCGGCTCGGTGGGTGCGGGGGTCATCTTGATCTTCGGGATGTCGTAGAACTCGCCGTGGAACTCGAAGTACTCGCCGGTGGTGAGGCCGCGGATGATGTCCATGCACTCGTCCATCCGCTTGCCGCGGCGCTTGAAATCCACGCCCATGATGTCGTAGTCCTCAGGCCACGGGCTCGTCCCGACGCCGAGGGCGAAGCGATTGTTCGTCAGGTAAGCGATCGAACTCGCCTGCTTGGCGACCAGGGCGGGCGGCCGAACCGGGAGTTTGACCACGAACGGGGTGAACCGGATCTTCTCGGTCACCGCGCCCAGCGCCGCCGCCTGGATGAAGGTCTCGATGAACGCCTTGTCGTCGAGAAACTCCCGATTCCCGTCCTCGGTGTAGGGATACGTGGCATCCGATTCGGCCGGGTAGGCCAGCGAATCGGGGATGGTGAAACCGCTGTACCCGGCCTGCTCAGCCGCCTGCGCAAGGGGTGCGTAGAAGCTGGGGTCGGTCATGGCCTCGGCATAGGTGAAGCGCATCGTGCTCCTCGGTGACGTGTGGGTCTTCACCCCAGAGTAGAACACGTTCTAATTAGGTCGGGAGAGGGTTTGGTGCTTGCCGTTCGGCCGCGAGCCCGAGTGGTCGGATCCGTGGGGGCGTCAGGACGTCAGTGCGGCGGTGGTATTGGTCGACAAGGATGCGCGAACCGCCGCGGTGATGTCGTCGACGATCGCTTCGTCGTCGCCCCGCTCGAGAGCGTCGAGGATGGCGCCGACCACGACCGACGGTTCCAGCTTGGGCACATCGAGATCTTCGATCATCGGTGTCGCGGTGTAGGCCAGGTGGGCGCCCACGACCTGGATGCCCTGACCGGCGAGTTCGGCGCGCAGGCTGTTGGTCAATCCCCACAGCGCGGCCTTCGATGACGAATACGCCCCCGGTGTGGCCACCCAGCTGAGGGCGGATGCGATGTCGATGACGGCGCCGCCCCCCCGTGCGGTCATCGCAGGGGTGAGTGCCCGGGTCATCTCCAGGACGCCGAACACGTTGGTGTCGAACACCTCCCGGATCTCACTGATCGGGGAGGTGAGCAGCGACGGAGCCGCGAGCATGCCGGCGTTGTTGACCAGGATGTCGACGTCGGGCGCAGCGGCGGCGACCGCGGCGATGTTTTCCGGGTCGGTGACGTCGAGGTGTACAGGAACGACGCGCGCGTCCGGCGCGTCGATCTCGCGTCGGGCCGCGGCGTAGACCTTGGCGGCTCCGCGGGTGAGCATCTGGGTGACGAACTCGGTGCCAAGGCCGCCAGAAGCGCCGGTGACCAGGACTGTGTGACCATCGATGAGCATGAGGATCCTCTCTATCGGGATATGAGCACGCGTGATCGGATTCAGCGACGTGCCAGGGGTACCGGGCTGTGGGCGTCGGCCCCGGGGCCGGGTTGGACGCGCAGGTCGGCGCGGGTCACGGGTCCGCCGCACGCCGAGCAGGTGAATTCCACTGTCATCTCTTCACCGCAGGATCGGTGGGTCGTGACGACAGGCGGTTCGCCGTCGATCGCCCACTTGTCACCCCACTGCCGCAGCGCCGCGATCACCGTCCACAGCTCCCGGCCCTTCTCGGTGAGTCGGTAGTCGTACCGGACGGGTTTGTCCTGGTAGGGCTCCTTGGTCAGCACGCCGTGTTCGACGAGGGTGTCGAGGCGCTGGGTGAGCACGTTGCGCGCGATGCCGAGGCGGTTGGAGAACTCGTCGAACCGGGTGACGCCGAACAGGGCGTCGCGGACGATGAGCAGCGTCCACCATTCGCCGACGATCTCCAGGGTCTGGGCGACGGAACAGTTCATGTCGGTGAAAGTGGCGCGGCGCATGACTTCAGCCTAGTGAGTTGCGTCAAACAACTCAAGTCTGCTTTCATGAGTTTCATGAAACAACTAAGCAGGTATGCGCTCGCGGACGAGTTCTCGGCGATGCCGATCGGTGGCGGCAGATGGTCGGCGTCCATCGACCGGTCATGGTGGGGGTGGGCAGGTCCGCACGGTGGTGTGATCGCCGCCCTGGCCGTGCACTCGGCGTCCACGGCCGCGCCGGAGGTGGCGGTCCGCGCGCTCGATCTGAGGTTTGTCGGGCAGCCGGCGGACGGGGAGCTCGTCCTGTCACCGACCGTCGTCGAGGTCGGTCGCACCACCCGGGTCGTCGACGTGTCCATCGCGCAGGGCGGTCGAGTGGTTGCGACGGCCTCCGTCACGATGGGGCGGGTCGGGCCGCCCGGCCCCGCCGACGTCGAGGACGTCTCGTCCGAGGTCGTGCGCCGTCCGGAGGAGTGCGAGCGTTTCATGATCCCGCCGGAGATCGTGCCGATGGGCGGTCATCTCGATCTGCGTCCCACCGACGGGCCGTTGCCGCTGACCGGCTCGTCTGCGGCGTGGATGCGTGCGTGGATCTCGACCATCACACCGATGGCGCCGGATGCCGCCTACCTCGCGCTGCTGGCCGATTCGTTGCCGCCGGCGGTCTTTCCCACGCTCACCGAACCGGCGGCGGTCCCGACGGTGGCGTTCTCGATGCACCTCATGGGGCAGCCGGACGATGCGAGTCCTGCACCACGGCTGGTCCACACCCGCAACGTGTCGACGTCGGGCGGGTGGTCGGTCGACGACACCACCATCCGTGATGAGGCCGGACGGCTCCTCGCCTCGGCCCGGCAGAGCCGTCGTGTCCTGGGGTGGTCGGCCCGATGACCACGACACGCGTATCGATGGGGTTGTCGGCCACGCGGCCACAGCGGCCCGGCATCGTCTTGCTCATCCTCTCGCTGGCGGCGTTCATGGCCAGCCTCGACGTCTTCATCGTCAACGTCGCCTTCGACGACATCGGTCGCGACTTCGACGGCGTGGGGCTGTCGGAGCTGTCGTGGGTGCTCAACGCCTACACGATCATCTATGCCGCACTGCTGGTTCCGGCCGGTCGTATCGTTGACCGCTACGGGCGCAAGGGCGGATTCCTTCTGGGACTCGCGATCTTCACCGCAGCCAGCGCGGCATGTGCTGCCGCGGAGGGTATCTGGTGGCTGGTGGCGTTCCGCTGCCTGCAGGCCGTCGGTGCGGCGATTCTCACTCCGGCCAGCCTTGGGCTGGTGGTGTCGACGATGCCGGTCGAGGTGCGTGCCCGGTCGGTACGGATCTGGGCAGCCACGGGTGCGCTCGCCGCGGCACTCGGTCCGGCGGTCGGCGGACTCCTGGTCGAGGCGTCGTGGCGCTGGGTGTTCCTGGTGAACGTCCCGGTCGGCATCGCGGCACTGATCGCCGGTGCTGTGGTGCTCGTTCGTTCTCAGAATGATTCCGTCACAGCGCTTCCCGACCTTCTGGGGGCGGCGCTGCTCGCATTGTCGATCGGTGCCCTGACCCTCGGGCTCGTCGAGGGGAGTGAGTGGGGCTGGACCGATGCGCGGATCACCGGTTCCTGGGTCGTCGCCGCGGTTGCGCTTGCGGGCTTCGTCATCAGCTCCATCCGACATCCCGAGCCGGTGATCGATCCGGCGCTGCTACGCGTGCGCGCCTTCTCCTTCGCCAACATCACCGCGGTGCTCTTCGCGATCCCGTTTGCCGGTGCGCTGCTCGCGAACATCCTGTGGCTGCAGCAGGTCTGGGGATACTCGGCGATCAAGACCGGCTTCGCGGTGTCGACCGGGCCGTTGATGGTGCCGATCTTCGCCGCGGTGGCCCATCGGCTGAGTGCGCGAATCCCGGTGGGCGTCATCGTGTCCGCCGGATGTGTGCTGTTCGGCCTGGGCGGTGTGCTCATCGCGTTGTCGGTGGGTCAGACACCAGACTATGCGACGCAGATCCTGCCGGGCTGGCTGATCGGTGGTGTCGGTGTGGGTCTCGCCCTCCCGTCGATCCTGTCCTCGGCGACCGCGGACCTGCCTGCCCATCAATCCGCCACCGGCAGTGCGGTGGTCAACATGAGCCGGCAGATCGGCATGGCCCTCGGCGTCAGCCTGTTGATCGCGGTGATCGGAAGTCCGGTCGGATATGCGGCTGCGCACGATGTGTTCACTCAGGCGTGGTGGGTACTCGGTGGCGTGGCCCTGTTGGGGGCCGTGTCTGCGCTGTACATGACGCCCACGCGGTTCCCAGGAGAGTAGCCGGCGAGCACCTTCCGCTGGTCGAGTAGCCTGGCGAGCACTTTCCGCTGGTCGAGTAGCCGGCGAGCGGCAGCGATTTGGTGTGTCGAGACCGGGTGGGTTGTGTGATCTCGATACGGTGCCTCGCCTGGCGGCTCGGAACCTACTCGATCAACGGTGGGGGTGTGCTGTCTGTTGGTCGAGTAGCGGGCGAGCGGCAGCGAGTTGGTGTGTCGAGACCGGGTGGGTTGTGTGATCTCGATACGGTGCCTCGCCTGGCGGCTCGGAACCTACTCGATCAACGGTGGGGGTGTGCTGTCTGTTGGTCGAGTAGCCGGCGAGCGGCAGCGAGTTGGTGTGTCGAGACCGGTTGGGTTGTGTGATCTCGATACGGTGCCTCGCCTGGCGGCTCGGAACCTACTCGATCAGCGATGGGGGTGTGCTGTCTGTTGGTCGAGTAGCCGGCGAGCGGCAGCGAGTTGGTGTGTCGAGACCGGGTGGGTTGTGTGATCTCGATACGGTGCCTCGCCTGGCGGCTCGGAACCTACTCGATCAACGGTGGGGTGATCTGACTCGATCAGCGGTGGGGGTGATCTCGATCAGCGGGGGACTGTCACGGCCGCGTGAACCGCTCCCGCCGGCCCAGCCGCCGCAACCGCATCCACTCGGCGAAACCCTTCGGATCACGCTGCTGCACCAGGAAATACCAGCCGAAGCGCGCGTACTCCTGGGGGATGAGCTTGCGCATCCCGGGCTGGGCCATCAGGTAGCCGCGGTTGCGATAGGTGAAGTAGCGCTTGGTCGGATTGTCGGGATACTGGGTGTGCATCCGGCCGCCCAGGATGGGCCGGAACTCGTCGGAGCCGTCGGGGTGGAGGTAGCCGGCGGTCAGGCAGGTGCCGAACGCCAGCCCCGACCGCTGCAACCGCCGATGGACCTCGACCTCGTCGCCCCGGAAGAACAGGCGCAGGTCGGGGACACCGACCTCCTCGATGGCGCGTGCCGAGAACAGTGCCCCGTTGAAGAGCGACGCGATGCCGGGAAGGAGGTCGGAATCGTCGTCAGTGCCGGGACTCGACCCGCTCCCGGTGTCGGTAAAGAGTTCGGAGCGCTTACGCCGCCACACCATGCCGCGCCGCAGCGGGAAGGCCAATGTGTCCGGGTCGTCGATGTTGGCCACCACCGGGGAGACCTCGTCGAGCTGATGGCGTTGCGCGCATTCGAGCAGCGTGCTCAGCACTGCGGGACCGTCGGGCCGGCCGTCGTCGTCGGCGCACCAGATCCAGTCGGCACCGAGAGCCAGTGCGTTGAGCATCCCGAGTGCGAACCCGCCGGCGCCGCCGAGGTTGCGTTGTGACCCCACGTACGTCGTCGGAACGGGTTGGCGGTTCACCAGTTCGGCGACCTCGGGTTCGTCGGCGTTGTCGACGACGATGAGGTGATCCACGGGGCGGTCCTGGGTGGCGATCACGGCCAGCGAACCGGCCAGCAGTTCCACTCGACGATGCGTGACCACCACTGCGATCACCCGATCGGTCATCAGTTCCGTTCCTCGCCCTCGAAGTCGCCGACCGTGTCGAGCACCTTGCGTACGTGTGCGGCGGCCTTCGGCCCCTCGTAGGCGCCGACGACCTCCTCGATGCCGCCTTCCATCCGGATCTGGCCGTGATCGATCCACAGGGCGCGGTCGCAGAGCTGGGCGAGGAACTCGTTGGAGTGGCTGGCGAACACCAGGATGCCCGATCGCTCGACCAGGGCCTGCAGCCGGGAGCGGGCCTTGCGCATGAAATCCGCGTCGACGGCGCCGATGCCCTCGTCGAGGATGAGGATCTCCGGGTCGATACTGGTGACGACGCCGAGCGCGATGCGCACCCGCATACCGGTCGAGTAGGTGCGCAGCGGCATCTGCAGGTAGTCGCCGAGCTCGGTGAACTCTGCGATGTCGTCGATCTTCTTCAGCATCTCCTTGCGGGTCATGCCGAGGAACATGCCGCGGATCAGGATGTTCTCGTAGCCGGAGATCTCCGGATCCATGCCCACCCCGAGGTCGAAGACCGGCGCGACGCGTCCCTGGACCCGGCAGGCTCCCCGGGTGGGTTCGTAGATCCCCGACAGCAGCCGCAGCAGCGTCGACTTGCCGGCACCGTTGTGGCCCACCAGGCCGATCCGGTCACCGTGCTTCAGATGCAGGTTGATGCCCTTGAGCGCCTCGACGACCACGACGTTCGACGAATTGGAACCGATCACGCCGCCGGCGGCACCCATCACCGACTTCTTCAGTGACCGTGTCTTGGCGTCGAAGATGGGGAAGTCGACGCATGCGTCCCAGGTGTCGACGCGGACCTTGCTGTCAGATGTCATGTTCTTCCCGCCCTAGACCCAATACGCCACGCGGGCTCGATAGTTGCGCATCACGAACATCGCCATCAGCCAGCCGACAGCGGTGCAGCCGATCACGATCGCCCAGTGGTAGAACTGCACCGATTCGCCGAGCAACGGCCCGCGGGAGATCTCCAGGTAGTGATACATCGGGTTCAGCTCGACGATCCTCAGCCGCGATGACTGCTCGCCGGTGGTGTTGGTCAGGCTCTGCGTGCTCCAGATGATCGGTGTCATGAAGAACACCAGTTGGACCACCGTGGTCAACAGCTGGCCGATGTCGCGGAAGCGGGTGGACAGGATTCCGAAGACGATGGACACCCAGATCGCGTTGAGGACGAAGAGGAAGATCGCCGGGAACACCAGCAGCACGGTCCAGTGCAGCGGCGGCGGGAAGATCACGAAGATCAGCACGATGATCACCACGTTGTGCGCGAAGATGATCAGCTGCCGCCAGACCACCCGGTACACGTGCACGCTCACCGGTGCCGGAAGTTGTTTGATCAGGCCCTCGTTCTTGGAGAACACCTCGGCGCCCTCGAGGATCGAGCTCTGGATGAAGTTCCAGAAGATGAAGCCGAGCGCCACGTACGGCAGGAACACCTTGATGTCCATGCCGAACAACTCGCCGTAGAGGAGACCCATCGCCACGGCGGTGACGCCGGTGGCGATGGTGATCCAGAGCGGACCGAGCACCGAGCGGCGATAACGCTGCTTGATGTCCTGCCAGCCGAGGTGCAGCCACAGCTCGGAGGTACGCAGTCCTTCGCCGAGATCTTGGACGGCGCGGCGCAGGGTGCGGGAATCAGAGACCGCGGGTGCTGCGGGGACCTCGTCGACTACGGATGACACGAGGACCCACCTTACAAGTGATCGCTACAGGTACTGCCCGGTACTGGGCCCGTGGGGTCCGTTGCCGGTCACCATGCCGGGCGGCAACTGCCCCTGACGCATCTGTTCGAGCTGGGCCCGCGCCGCCATCTGCTGGGCGAACAGCGCCGTCTGGATACCGTGGAAGAGGCCTTCGAGCCAGCCCACCAGCTGCGCCTGCGCGATCCGCAGCTCCGCATCGGACGGCGTCGCGTCGTCGGTGAACGGGAGTGCCAGGCGCTCGAGCTCTTCCCGTAGCTCCGGTGCCAGTCCGTCCTCGAGCTCCCGGATCGAGGACTGGTGGATCTCCCGGAGCCGATTGCGGCTCGCCTCGTCGAGCGGTGCGGCCCGCACCTCCTCGAGGAGCTGCTTGATCATCGTGCCGATGCGCATCACCTTCGCGGGCTGTTCGACCATGTCGGCGACGCTGTCGCCCTCGTCGCCGCTCTTGCCGGCGTGGTGACCTCCCACGATCACAACGTTGTCCGCCTCTGGGTCGGAGGCGGTTGCCCGCGGGTCGTTGCTGGGAAACGGTCCGGATGTCATGGCCCCTATTGTGCCGAAGCCCATGTGACAGTGGTGGGGATACCCCATGTCTATCGTGTCTCCTATGGCCTTCGACGTCGCACACGTGCGTGGATTGTTTCCCTCGCTCGGCGACGGCTGGATTCACCTCGATCCGCAGGCGGGGATGCTGATTCCCGACTCGGTGGCATCGGCCGTGTCGACCGGGTTCCGCCAGTTGTCGGCAGCAACCGGCGGTGAGTACCCGGCGGCGCGAGCCTCGGCCGATGCCGTCGACCGGGCACGTCGGGCGGTCGGTGACCTGCTCGCGGCCGATCCGGCGGCAGTGATCCTCGGACCGTCGAGGTCCGCGCTCGTCTCCGGACTCGCCGAGGCGCTGCCCGTCTCCACCTGGCTGGGCAGCAACGTCGTGCTCAGCCGCCAAGATGACGAACCGAACATCGTGCCGTGGATCCGCGTGGCCGACGTCCACGGCGCGCGGATTCGCTGGGCGGAGGTCGACGTGGAGACCGGAGCGCTCCCCGCGTGGCAGTACGGCGACCTGATCGATGACCGGACGACGGTCGTCGCGGTGACGTTGGCGTCGTCGACCATCGGCGCCATCACCGATGTCGGGGCCATCGCGGCAAAGGCGAAGCAGTCCGGCGCCCTGGTCGTCGTCGACGCCACGAGCGCCGCTCCGTATCTCCCGATCGACATCGACGAACTCGGTGCCGACGTGGTGCTGGTCTCCGCCGAACGCTGGGGTGGGCCGCGGATGGCCGCGATGGCCTTCCGCGATGTGACGGCATTGAGCAGGCTGCGCACGTTGTCGATGGATCCGCGTGCGCAGGGTGCGTCACGGCTCGAGCCCGAACCTCACCAGGGGGCTCTGCTGGCCGGTCTTGTCGCGTCGATCGAGCATCTCGCGGCACTCGATGATGCCGGGATCGGACAGCGGCGGCCGCGTCTGGTGACTGCGCTCAACGGTGTCCGCGAGTACACACAACGATTGACGTTCTACTTGATGACCACGCTGCAGAATCTCAACCAGGTGAACCTGATCGGGACCGTCGAGGACCGGATACCGGCGGTCAGCTTCACCTTCGACGGGGTCAGCGCAGACAAGGTGGTGCACCGGCTCGCCGACAACGGCATCTGCGCGCTGGCCGAGGTGCCGAGTCGCGCGCTCGCCCGCCTGGGCGCCGGCGATTTCGGCGGTGCGGTCACAGTGGGCCTGGGCCCGTATTCGACGCCCTATGAGGTGGATCACCTCGTACGGGCGCTCGGTTCCCTCGGTTGAACGACAGACTGGGTCACATGACCGGTAAACGGGCGGTTTGACTCGCAATCCGTCATCGCGGCTATTACGTTTACGACAATGAAGGTTGTCGTACAGCCGGCGGAGAGGTGATGGACGTCGGTCCCGGGGAACACGACCGAAAGCTCACGCCGGTCGAACGCGAGATCTGGCGATCCTTCGTCAGCGGAGGGTGGGCCCTGCTCGGCGAGATCAACGCGGCGATGAACGCGAACGGGTTCTCGCAGTCCGATCTGCGCGTGCTGGAGTTCCTCGGGGATTCCCGGCAGCGTGGCATCAGTGAACTGGCTGCGGCCGTGCACATGACGGTCAGCACGGTGTCGCGCCAGGTCACGCGTCTCATCGACGAGGGGTCGGTCGAGCGGGCCGAGTGTGCGAGCGATGGCCGTCATCGGCACGTGCGGATCACCGACGAAGGCCGCCGGGTGCTCGATCAACATGTTCAGGTCCGTGACGACATGATCCGGCGCCTGGTGATCGACCAGCTGACCCCCGAGGAGTTCGCGATGCTCGGAAGTGTGTTCGGCAAGATCGGTGCGGGAATCTCGCAGCAGCGCGACAGCTGATTCCACCGACCGGGTCCGGAAGCCGTCACAGGGCAGTCGACCACCCGATCCCTGAGGAGGTCCGGTGCGACAGCGGGCCGACCACCCGATTCCTGAGGAGGTTTGGTGCGCCGGCGGGCCGACCACCCGGTCCCTGAGGAGGTTTGGTGCGCCGGCGGGCCGTCGACCACCCGGTCCCTGAGGAGGTTTGGTGCGCCGGCGGGCCGTCGACCACCTGGTCCCTGAGGAGGTTTGGAGCGCCGGCGGGCCGTCGACCACCCGGTCCCTGAGGAGGTTTGGTGCGCCGGCGGAGGGCCGTCACGAAGGGTCGGCCCTTCGTGACGCTCGCAGGCTCGCTCCTCAGGGACCGAAATGAGGTGCGCAGGCTCGCTCCTCGGGTATCGAGGGGAGGTGCGCAGGCTCGCTCCTCGGGGTCCGAGGGGAGGTGCGCTCCTCAGAGGCAGTCGGGTCACCGCATGGTGAGCAGCACCTTGCCGATGGCATCGCCACTGTCCAGGCGCGCGTGCGCGGCGTCGGCGTCGGCCAGGTCGAAGGTGGAATCGACGATCGGTTTGACCTCGCCGGTCTCGATCAGCGGCCACGTGATGCGCCGGGTCGTCGCGATGACCTCGGCTTTCGATCCGTGCCCGTCCACGGGCCGGGCCCGCAGCGTGGTGCCCATGACCGCGGCCCGTTTGGCCATCAGCGTCCCGATCGACAGTTCGGCCTTCAAGCCGCCCTGCATGCCGATGATCACCAACCGGCCACCGGTGCGCAGGGCGTTGATGTTGCGGTCGAGGTACTTGGCTCCCATGATGTCGAGGATCACGTCAGCGCCGCCGCTGTGGTTCACCACGTCCACGAAGTCCTCGTTCGAATAGTCGATCAAGATGTCGGCCCCGAGGGCGTGGCAGCGGTTGAGCTTGGCCCGGGTGCGGGCGGTGACCGCGACCCGGACGTCGAGAGCATGCGCCACCTGGATGGCATGCGTGCCGATCCCCGACGACCCGCCATGGATCAGCAGCAATTCACCGGCCGCGAGGTGTGCAGTGTCGAACAGGTTGGAGGCGACAGTGCACGCGACCTCGGGAAGCGCGGCGGCCGAGACGAGGTCGACGTCGGCCGGCTTCGGCAGCACATGCACCGCGGGCACGGCCACCTTGTCCGCGTAGCCCCCGCCGGCGAGCAGAGCGCAGACCTCGTCGCCGACGGCCCACTCCGCGACGCCGTGGCCAACGGCGGAGATGGTGCCGGACACCTCGAGTCCGAGGGTCTCCGACGCACCCGGCGGCGGCGGGTACAGTCCGCGGCGCTGCAGGAGGTCGGCACGATTGACCCCCGCGGCCACGACATCGATGACGACCTCGCCCGGTTGGGGTTCCGGGTCGGACAGGTCGATGATGGACAGCTCGTCGGTTCCGGCTATGGCTCGCACTCTCTCGATGCTGTCACAGCTGCGGCGATCGGGTCGATGGGATGGTCGTCAGCCGATTCCAGTAGCCTCTTCGGCAGGGAAGCGTGGCAGAGCGGCCGAATGCACTCGCCTTGAAAGCGAGCGTGGGTAAAACCACCGGGGGTTCAAATCCCTCCGCTTCCGCAGTCAGAGGCGGTCTCTGAGACAGCCGGTACCGTCGGGCAGATGACTCAGGGGCGGAGATCTGGGCGGGCCCGGCTGATCGGCGTTGTCCTCGTTGCGTTCCTGAGTGCTTGTGACCCTTTCGGCGAGCCGGATCTCAGCTCGCGCGACGTCAACGCCGAGCAGGCCGAGCAGGTGCTGGCCCAGGAACACATCGCGTTGCCCGACCGCTACGAGTTCGTGGCCGGCGTGGTGTTCCCCGTGGGGTTCGTCGGTCGCCCGGGTTACGACCTGAGCTACGAGGCCCCCGCCGAGGTGTTCACGGACCCGCGCCCGCTTCGGTCCGCCTACACGGGCAGCACCTTCGGCCTCGAGTTCCCGGAATTCCGCGCCGTCGGCTGCGACGCCGGGGTGTTGACCGTTGCGCGCGACCGGAAGTGGGTCGCCTGCACCCCGGAGACCCGCGCCAAGTTCAGCACGACGGGCAATGATCCCACCGACGCCTCGCACCCCATGTACCGGAACTCGATCGCGCTCGTGGCGGGGGACGGGAAGACCCAGGTGATCGTCGTGCTCGGCGGGTCGTGATGACCGCAGTCTGACCAACCGGTGACCCACGCTCACGGGTTCTCGAGACAGAAACCCCACCTGTCGTCAGATACATGTGGCGTGCGACGTGTATCTGGCGAGAAGTGGGGTTTCTGTTTGTGCGGGACGGTCAGTTGACCTTCTTGAGGTAGGAATTGCCGAACGGGATGTTGCCGTACCCGTAGTTGGTCCCTCGGTAGCCGTCCCGGGTCTTCGTGTAGTGGTCGCGGGCGAGCCAGAGCGAGGTCGGGTTGTCCGCCGAGGTGACGTCGCCGCCGTCCCTTGTCGGGACGATCGGCTGGTTGTAGAGGTTCCACGGTCCGACGCCGAGATAGTCGCTGTACATGCGGTTTCCGATGACCCGGGCATTGCTGTCCGGCAAGGGGATCACGCCGTAGAGATCTCGGTGGAACTTGTACTTGCCCGGCGCGATCTTGGCGTCTGCGTGTCCGGCTCCGAGGCTGATCCCCATGACGGCTGCTCCGCCGATCAGGGCCCCCGCGATGATCTTCTTGAGTTTCACAGTTCGGGGACATTATCCGATGGCGTTGGGGGAGTCTCATCCTCGTCATCCAGGCGAATGATCCTGGCGTGTTGTCGGTGATGTCGGCGGACACTTTTCGTCCTATTTGACGGTTCGGTATGTCGATTCGGTCGGGGTGAGTGCTGAGATCACTGATTTCAATCCGCCTTGGCCGTGCGGGGTCTGGATCCGACGGATGCAACTACCTCACTTGTGCGGATGTTGCGATCGGACAGCCAGAGGATCCGGCCTCTTCGATATCGTCTCCAGGTGACCCCGACGACCAGCACCACACCGGCCCGCGAGGGTCTCGGCCCGCGATTGCTGTTCGCGCTCGCGTTGTTGTCGGCCACCGCACCGATCGCCACCGACCTCTACCTCCCGTCGTTTCTGGAGGTGAAGGAGTCGCTGCACACCGATGCGACGCATGTGCAGCTCACGCTGACCGCGTTCCTGATCGGTGTCGGGGTCGGTCAGGTGATGTGGGGGCCGCTCTCGGACCGTTTCGGCCGTCGCGGTCCGCTGCTGATCGGGTCTTCAGTGGCGGTACTCGCCGGGGTGGCGGTGGTCGCCGCGCCGAACATCGAGGTCCTGATCGCCGCACGGTTCGTGCAGGCGGTCGCCGCGGCCGCGGGGATGGTCATCGCCCGCGCGATCATCTCCGACCGGTTGCGGGGCTTCGCGAGTGCCCGATCGATGACGCTGATGATGACGATCACGAGTCTCGCTCCGGTGATCGCGCCGGTCATCGGCGGCGTACTCGCCGGACACATCTCCTGGCGCGGTGTACTCGCCGTGATCCTCGGCGCCACGGTCCTGCAACTGATCATGGCCATCACCTCGGTGCCGGAGTCGCTGCCGGCCGAGCGGCGTGGCGCCCGACTCAATCACCATGACCTGCTGAGCCGCTTACGACGGCCCGCATTCCTCGCCTACGTCTTCACCCAGGCGTTCGCCTTCGGCGCCATGATGTCGTACATCTCGAGCTCGTCCTTCGTGTATCAGCGCGTGTTGGGCACCTCGTCGCTGGTCTACGGATTCTGCTTCGCGGTCAATGCGCTGGGGTTGACGGCGGCGGGCCTGGTGGCGGCACGGCTGTCGCGCAGGCACGTACACCCTGCTCACATCGTCCGGATCGCGTTGCCGGTGCTGGTGGTCGCCGCGATCTGCGTGCTCGTCGCGGTCCTCTCACCAACCCCCGTGTTGCTGGTCATACCGCTGTTCGTCGCCGTCACCGCGGTGGGCTTCGTGATGGGCAACGCCACCGCACTGGCGATGGAGCACAGCCGTGATGCGGCCGGTGCCGGCAGTGCGGTCCTGGGTGGACTCATGTTCCTCATCGGTGGGGTGGTGTCGCCGCTCGGAGGTCTGGCCGGCGACGACACCGCGCTACCGATGGCCGTTCTGATGGTCGGCTCGGCCACGGTCGCGCTGGGATGTTTCGTCCTCGCCCGACGCTACGTCGCGCGGCACCCCGACACGGAGGCCGCCTTCAGTCGGTGACCTCCACCGGGCGGCGCTCAGATCGCTCGACGCCCTGCCGCCGAGGCGAAGCCCAGCCAGGTGTGCCGGTTGCCCGCCCAGCACCAGCCGACCTTCGGCGCACCCTTGCGTTCCCTCCCGTCGCGGCCGGTTCCGCCGGAGATCCAGATGGCCGGTGTCCGCGCGTCGAGGCGGCCGTTCGCCTTCCGCAGACGCGAACCGATCGTCATGAAGCATTTGTTGGGCTGCAATCGCTCAGGTTGTTGGAGCAGCCACGCGATGCCCTCGCCGATGGTCAGCGGGGTCCGTCCGTTGTCGGTGATCGCGGGTAGCGCCTCGTCGGGACTCCAGTTCGACATCGCATCCCCGCGGTCGACGTCGGTGACCAGATAGAACAGTGCGTCCGGCACCGCGATGCCGGGGATCGGCGCGAAGTCGTCGAGGTCGGTCATGTCGACGACGACGAATCCGGGTCTGCCGGCCCGCCTCAGTAGCGGCGCCAGCGTCGACGGCGCAATCGTCGCGGCACTCGGCACGAGCAACGCATCCTCGACGTCACCGGCCGCTGCGGCGGCATCGAGAATCATCGTGTCCGACATGCCCGCCAGGGCTCCGATGCCGAGATCGACCAGACGCCTCGCCTGGGCGAGGACATCCGGCACGACCAGCGGGGACGGTGCAGTCACCACGCCGATGGTACGGGAGGTCGAGGTGGGTCAGCGCAGACCGAGTGAACGCATGAGGACCGGCCACGAGGACACGAGTTCGTCGTTCCAATAGCCCCACTTGTGGGTCCCGGACGGCCGCAGATCGCTTGTGTAGGGGATGTGCAGCGCCGACAGCCGGGCGGTCATCTGACGGGTACAGCTCAGACTGAAGGCTTCGCCCGCGATGCCGGCCACGGTCTGGTCGACCGGATCGCCGAGCAGGTTGTTGTACCGGCCGGGAACCCCGTTGCCCGACGACAGGTAGATCGTCTTGCCCCGCAGGCGCGGAGCCATCAGGTAGGGATCGTGGGCGGCCCACGCAGGATCGCCGACGGGTCCCCACATGTTCGCCACGTTGCCGCCGCCGCGGGCCACATCGAAGGCCGTGACGAGCTGATCGGGGATGCTGGAGATGTTCGCGCAGTGGCTGTAGCTGGCGACACCGCGATACAGCCAGGGGTGGCGCGCCGCCAGGGTCAGCGCAGCGACGCCGCCCATCGACGTCCCCGCGATCGAGTTGCGGCCGTTGCCGCCGAAGCGTGCGTTGATCAGGGGAGGCAATTCGGACGTGAGGAACGTCTCGTACTTGAACTTCTTGCCGATGCCCGGGTCGACGGCCCGCCAATCGGTGTAATAGCTGTGTGGGTCGCCGACCGGCGTCACGACATTGAGGTTCTCGCGCGCGGCCAGCCGCGACAGCGATCCGTACAGGTACCAGCCCGACGCAGCGGGACTCGCCTCGGCGCCGTCGAGCATGTACAGGGTCGGCCGGGAGCCGCCCCACCCCGGATGCTGGACGTCGACCGTCACCGTCCGCCCCATGGCCGGTGACCACACCTTCAGCCGCTCACGACCGTGGTACGGATAAGCCGAGACGACGTGTGCAGCCGGCCGTGCGGACGCCGGTGGTGCGGTGAGCAGCCCTGCTGCCACCGTCAGTGCCGCGCCGACGGCGACCGCCGCGCCGAGAAACCGTGCCCGTCGAACCACGTGTAGACCTCCAGTACCCCGACCGCTCACAGTTGTCGTATATCGCTGATGCAGCGCTCACCGTAACCCGAGTGAGCGCATGAGCACCGGCCAGGACGTCACCAGCTCGTCCTTCCAGTAGCCCCATGCGTGTGTGCCGGACGGATGCAGGTTGGCGGTATACGGGATGCCCAGCGAGGACAAGCGCGCCGTCATCTGCCCGGTACAGAAGCCGGACCCGATCTCGCCGACGATGCCACGAAGCGTCTCGTCGACGGGGTCGGAGAGCAGATTGTTGTATTTGCCCGGAACGCCGTTGCCCGACGACAGGTAGATCGTCGTGCCCCGCAGCTTGTCGGCCATCAGGTACGGGTCATGGTCGGCCCAGCCGGGATCGCCGATGGGGCCCCACATGTTGGCGGCATTGCCACCCACACGCGAGACATCCCATTGGGTGAGCAACTGATTGGCCAGGCTCGAGATGTTGGCGCAGTCGCTGTACCCGGCGACCCCGCGGTAGAGAGCCGGTTGGCGTGCGGCCAATGTCAACGCCGCGACGCCGCCCATGGATGCGCCGGCGATCGCGTTTCGTCCGTTGCCGTTGAACTCACGGTCGACCAGCGGTGGCAGCTCCTTGGTCAGGAACGTCTCGTACATGTACTTCTTGCCGATGCCGGGATCGACCGCGCGCCAATCGGTGTAATAGCTGTGTGGATCACCCACCGGGGTCACGACGTTGAGCTTCTCGCCCTTGGCGAGCGTGGCCAGGTCGGTCCGGGCATACCAGCCCGATTCCTCGTCGTGCGCCTCGGCGCCGTCCAGCATGTACAGCGTGGGCCGGGAGGCATCGCCGGCCGGGTGCGCGATGTCGACGGTGACGGCGCGCTCCATCGCCGGTGACCACACCTTGAGACGGTCCCGGCCGTCGAAGGGCGTCGTCGACATGATGTACGGCGTGCCGGGATCAGGGGGCGGATCGGCCCTCGCCGAGGGCACATCGAGCGAGCCCGCCGACCCGACGCCGAGCGCAACGACCACCGGGGTCAGCGCAGCCAGGAGTCGTGCCCGTCGAGCCACTGCCGACCTCCCCAATCTTCACATCCGCCACTTCTGCACCATCTGTAACAGGTAGAAGTATGTCGGACCTGGATTGATAAGGCGAATCGCGAGATCGTTCCGCAACGACGCGGTGACCTCGCCGCAGCTCGACGGGCACCTGCCTCACTCGGCAATCGTGGCGGTGACCAGCAGGTATTCCCAGTGCATCACCCCGTTGTCGAGGTACCGATCGGCCAGTTCGGCCATCGCACGGTCCAACTCGGCCGCCCGCTCGGTGTCATCGCCGATGTACTTGAACGCGGCGATCGTCGGGCCGTAGGTGGCCTTGAAGAAGTCGCGGAACGCCGCACCGTCCGAGAACTGGTTCACCTCGACCGTCTCGGTGGTGGCGGTGAAGTCGCGTACCCGATCACCGAACAGGGTTCGCACATGATCGGTGTCGCCCCACAGCACGCCGGGCTGGGCGCCGGGAGGCGGCGGCGGTGCGTAGGGCTTCATCACGGAGAACAGCTCGCCGATGAAACCGGTTGGCGTCCAGTTGATCAACCCGATGCGACCACCCGCACGGGTGACACGGGTGAGTTCGTCGGCGCAGCTCTGGTGATGCGGGGCGAACATGACACCGACAGCGGATACCGCGATGTCAAACGTGTCGTCGTCGAACGGCATGTCCTCGGCATCGGCTGTGCGCCAGACAATCCCGAGTTCACTGGCGCGACTCTCGCCGACCTGCAGCAACTCCGGGGTGAGGTCGGTGGCGACCACATGGGCTCCCGTCGCGGCGGCCGGAATGGCCACGTTTCCGGCACCGGCGGCGACGTCGACGACGCGGTCATCGCCGCCGATACCGGTGGCGTCGACGAGACGCGGCCCGAAGTCCGCGATCACATCGGCGACGGCGGGATAGTCCCCGGACGCCCACATTGCGCGGTGACGGCTCTTGATCGTCGCGTCGGTGGTGATGGTGGTGGTCGACATGTGGGTCTCTCCTTCTACTCGATGCGCATCACTGTCGATGTGCTGTTGTCAGCGTCGTCGGCGGTGGCACCCCGCCTCCAGACCAAGAAATGAACCGGCGGCAGTACAAGATCTGTACTGGCCTTCCGTTCTCGTCAGGTGTGTACTTGAACCCGGTCGATCAAAAAGGTGGTTGCGATGCCCTCATACGGACAGTTCTGCCCGGTGGCCAAGGCGATGGAACTCCTCGACGAGCGCTGGACGATGCTCGTCGTGCGCGAACTGCTGTTGGGCAGCAGGCATTTCAACGAGTTGCGCCGCGGGGTGCCGAAGATGTCGCCGGCGCTCCTCACGAAGCGACTCCGAACACTCGAGCGCGCCGGGGTCATCCGACGCTCCGACGTCGGTGGTCGTTCGGTCTACACCCTCACCGAGAAGGGCGAGGAACTCAACGAGGTGGTGACCGCACTGAGTTCGTGGGGAATCCGGTGGATCGGCGAACTCGGCGACGCCGACCTCGACCCACATCTGCTGCTGTGGGACATCCATCGGACGGTCCCGATCGATCAATGGCCGCGGAAGCGGACGATGGTCGAGTTCAACTTCACCGATGTCATCGGCAAGGCGGGATTCTGGTGGCTCGTGGTGACCGACGGTGAGACCCAGATATGCGACTTCAACCCCGGTTACGACGTGGATGCCACCGTCGTCACCGATCTGCGTACCCTGACCGAGGTGTGGCGGGGCGACATCGACTGGCGAAAAGGGCTGAGTGAGGAGCGGATCGCCATCGAAGCACCTGCCGATGTCCGGCGGCAGGTGCCGGGCTGGATCGGCCAGAGCGTATCGTCGGCGATCCCGCGTCCGGCATGAGGTCTGCCGCGGCGACGTCCGCGGTCACAGCCAGTCTCGGCGCCGGAAGCTGACGTACAGTCCGAGGACCACGACGACGATGAGCACTGTGCTGGTGATGAATCCGAGGGTGTGGGTGTAGCCGGGGAACGGCACATTCTGGCCGTAGAACCCGGTGATGGCGGTCGGGACCGCGATGATCGCCGCCCACGCCGTCAGCTTCTTCATCACCGTGTTCAGTCGCGCATCGGCCAGCGAGAGATTGGTCTCGAACACGGTGGTGATCATGTCGCGCAACGATTCCGTCCACTCGGCGGCCCGCAGGGCGTGGTCGTAGAGATCGGAGAAATGCGGGTCGAGTTCGGATGGCGCATGGTTCTCGAATCGTCGACGCTGGATCGCGCCGATCACCTCACGCATCGGTAGCACCACGCGGCGCAACTGGACGAGATCCTTTCGTAGATCATAGGTTTGGCGTTGCAGGGTCCGGCCGGACACCCGCTCGTCGAACAGCAGGCCCTCGAGGCCTTCGATGGCGTCGTCCATCTGCTGGACAGCATCGAAATGTCCGTCGACCACGACGTCGAGCAACCCGTGCAGCAGTGCGCCGATCCCGTATTGTTGTCCGCCACTCTCGTCCCAGCGGGCGGTGACCTCGTCGATGTCGAATCCTTCGGACAGGCGCACCGTGATCAGCGCGTTGCCCTTGATGAACATCGAAATGCGGTGCAGGGCGAACGACTTGGCCCGCTGCGCCGGCGGGGTGGTCGCAGAGCGCCGATCGGTCCGGTCGCACGTGACGGCGTAGACCATCATGAAGGTGTGATGGGCATAGGTCACCGCCTTCACACGCTCGGCCGACGACGTGGTGTCCTCCACGGCGAACGGGTCGAGATCGAGTTCGTCGGCCAGTGCGGCCATCGTCTCGTGCGTCGGGCATTCCAGATCGGCCCAGATGAGGACGCCCTGCTCGCCGATGCAGTCCGAGATCTTGGCCAGTTCGAAACCCTCGGCTTTCTCACCGTCACGCCAGATCTGGCCCCGGATACGTTCGGACATGCCCACATCCTGCCACCGGGATCACAGGTGGCAGGATCGCACCATGGCCGCACGGACCCCGTCGCTCACCGGCATCCGGACGGTTGCCGCTCTGACGGTGTGCCTCACCCACGCCGCGTTCTGGACCGGCCACTACACCGACGACCTCGCCGGTCGGCTGATGTCGCGCTTCGAGGTCGGGGTCGCGATCTTCTTCGTCCTCTCCGGATATCTGCTGTTCGCGCCGTGGGTCGACGCGCTCGCAGGGCAACGTCGGCGGCCGTTGGTGGGTCGCTACTTCTGGCACCGGGCACGACGTATCCTCCCGGCGTACTGGCTCACGGTGATCGCCGTATACGCGCTGTTCCTCGTCTACGAACCGCCCGACGCCGCGCCCACCGGCTCCGGCTGGACGGGCTTCCTGCGCAACATGACTCTGACGCAGGTCTACGGACTCGGGCATCTCCACTCGGGGCTGACCCAGATGTGGAGTCTGGCGGCCGAGGTCGTCTTCTATCTGGTGCTCCCGCCGATCGCCTGGGTACTCGCGGTGATCGTCTGCCGCCGACGCTGGCGACCGGATCTGCTCATCGTCGGGCTCGCGGTACTACTGCTCGTGTCGCCGATCTGGTCGGTCGCGGTCGCGGGCAGCTCCGGCATCAGCCCGACGGCCCGCCTGTGGGCGCCGGCCTTCTTCGGGTGGTTCGTCGCGGGGATGTTGTTGGCGGTGTCCCGGCACCTGGTCCGTCGCTGGAACGCCACGCTCTCGGTGGCGGTCGCGGTGGGCGCGTTCCTGCTGTCCGGCGCCGACGCCGCGGGCGAACCCACCATCACCCCGACCACCGCCTCGGCGACGATCGTCAAACACCTGCTCTACGTGATCATCGCCGTCGGACTCATCGGGCCGTTGACCATGCGGGACCAGACCGACTGGTGGGCGCGCGTGTGCGGCTGTCGCCCGATGGTCTGGTTCGGGGAGATCTCGTACGAGTTCTTCCTCGTCCACGTGGTCGTCCTCGAGGTGGTGATGGACGTGTTGGGGTACGGGGTCTTCACCGGCTCGATGCTGGTCGCGTTCCTCGTGACGACCCTGGTCAGTGTGCCGGTGGCGTGGGGTCTGCACCGGGTCACGGCGCCGATCACCCATGCTCGGACGCCCGGGCCACTCGTCGCGCGCAGGTACGATCGATCGTGACGTCCGGCAGGTCCGGATGGGGAATCGAGGGTTATCCGAATGGTCGACAACCGGCGTTCCGGTCTTCCGGCCGGGACCACGACGAGTGACGAGATACGAGCGTGGTGCGATCAGTCGCGGCTACCCGGCGAACGCCCGGAACTGTCCGACACCGCCGGCGTGCTTGTCGCGTCCGGATTTCTCACCCCGGGTGGGCGCGCCATCGTGGTACGCCGGATCTCGACGGGACTGCCGGTGCCGGCGTTGCCGGGCGGATTCGGCAACCTGAGACGACTGCAACGCCTCATCGGGCAGACCGAGAGTCAACTGGCCAACCCGATGATGCCGAGCGTCGTGGCAGCGGTGATGCGCAACCGTCTCAACGGTCTGCATCGTCGACGTGACGACGCCCGCAAGGTCCTCGTGACCGCGAAAGGCGTGTTCGCGGGTGGGACCCGGGCGATCCGACGTGAGCGACGCGAGAACGTCTACCTCGAGATCGAGGAGCGGGAGCGGCTGTTCGCGGGATTGCTGTGCACCCCGACCCCCAACGTGAACACCTCCGGATATGTGCGGCGTGCGGGGACGGCGGCGATCGACCGGATCGCCGGTGTCGTGGGCCAGGTGGCGGCCCGCTCGGGTCATCCGCAGGCCGGCGAATGGGCGAACCAGATCCTGACCCCGGACCGCGACGACAACCCCCAGGCCCCGGCGGCCATCCCCGGCTCTGCGGCATTCGTCGACGGATACGAGACGCTGCTGTTCGTCGCCGGACACTTCTACGATCGCATCGTCCGCAACCCGGCGTGGCTGTCCGACCACTTCGAGATCCAGCGCACGCAGGTCAATCTGCACGCCGAACTCGCCGAGATCGCCGCCGACGTGATCGCGCTGCGGGCGGTACGCATCGATCTGGACCGGGCCAAGCGCAACGGCGGCTTCGACCGGGCGTTCGCCGAACACATCGACCGCCGCGAGACCACGCTCCGGCCGGTGTGGACCGAATTGATCGATCGGGTGCAGGCCCTCGGCGAGGTGGCCTCCGTCGTCGAATCGGCTGCGATCGAGTTGCGGGTGCTGGCCGAGTACAACCGCGCCAGCACGATCGACGACCGGATCGACGAACTCATCGCGCGCTCGGGCGACCGGGAGATCTCGGTGGACAATGCCAAGCGACTCACCGAGCAGGTCCGCAGCGGGGAAGAGCAACTGCGCATCTACCGGGACGTGCTGCAGGGCAACATCGCCCGCATCTCGCCTGCCGTGCCGAGGGAACTACCCGCCCGCTACGAGCCGTCCTGACGCCGCGTTCGAGGTCACCGCGTCCAGGACCGCAGGTAGGCCTTCTCGGTCGCCGTGAGTCGACGCAGAGTCTGCGCCTCGACGTCGACGACCGCCATCTGTGTGCTCGCCACGCAGGCGGGCTTGGCACCCGGTTCGTCACCGCCGGCGCGGACCTCGTAGCCGATCGTGAAGTCGACCGACCGGTTGCCCTTGATCCACATACCGATCTGCAGCGGCGAATCGTCGTGGCGCAGCTGACGCTGATACCGGATCTCCACGTGCACGATCATCGCGCTCGTGATCAGCGGCGTGTACTCATCGCCGGCAGACACCAGCCACGCGATCCGCGCCTCCTCCATGAGCGTGACCATGCGTGCGTGATTGATGTGGCCGAACGCGTCCATGTCCGACCATCGGACGCCGACGTGGGCCACGAACGCGAAGCCGTGCTCGTCGAGTCCCGATTCCGCGGTTTCGTCGGCGTTCGCGGTGGGGTTCTGTGCCGGAGTCATCAGCCAGCCTTTCCGAGGTGAGTTCGTCGACGCGCACATCCGTGATCCGCAGCCTATTCTCAGGGGTTCCGCAAGCCGGATGTCGATCAGTACCCTGTGGAGGGGACGACGCGGTCCTCAGGGGGTACCGCAGGGTCGGAATGAGGGTGCTCGACGACGACGATGTCGACGGGCGGGGATACGCGTTGTGGTGAGGGAGAAGATGCGCAAGTCGAACCGGTGGGCGACGGTTGTCGTCTGCCTGATGATCGCGTTGCTCGTGGCGCCCGCCGTAGCCCATGCCGACGACACGAAGGCCGCGAGGATCTCCAAAGCCACCAAACTGAGTCCGCTGCGCACCGACATCTGGGTCAATTCCCCGGCCATGGGCGGCAAGGTGAAGGTCTCCGTGCTCACCCCCCAGTACTCTGCCGGTCCCCGATCGACGGTGTATCTGCTCGACGGCGCCGACGCCGGTGAGAACGTCAGCGACTGGATCACGAAGGGCAAGGCCGGGAAGTTCTTCGCCGACAAGAACGTGAACGTGGTGCTCCCCACCGGCGGTGCAGGCAGCTTCTACACCAACTGGCTGCATCGCGACGCTGCGCTCGGCAAACCGCAATGGGAGACCTTCCTCACCCGGGAACTGCCGCCGCTGATCGATGAGAAGTTCGACGGGACCGGCCGCAACGCCGTCGTGGGACTCTCCATGGGTGGGCAGTCGGCCTTCACCCTCGCCGTCCGCCACCCCAGCCTGTACACGGGTATCGCCTCGTTGAGCGGCTGCCCGCCCGTCTCGGGGCCGTTGAACGAGAGCTATGTGCGAACCACTGTCGCCAAGAGTGGCGGCGACGCCACCAACATGTGGGGCCCGTTCGGCTCGGCGAACTGGTTCGCGCACGACCCCACCCGGCATCTCGACAAGCTCCGCGACAAGAACATCTTCATCTCCGCCGGCTCGGGAGCCGTCGGGCCTCTGGACCTGACCGCGCCCTATGACCCGAAGGACGGTCCGCGGTCGGCGGTCACCGCCGCCGGTTCGGCGCTCGAACTTGGCGCCTGGCGCTGTTCGCTGGAGTTCGCGGCGACCCTGAGGGCCAACAATGTGCCCTTCACCGACGGCTTCCACTTCATCGGCACGCACAACTGGGTGTACTGGGAGCAGGATCTGCCGGCCGCATGGCCGACCATCGCGCGCGGCCTCTGAGTCGGTCCGCGAACGAACTCACGCAGGCGTTCGGGCAGCCCACTGCTCGGCGAAGGCCAGGAACACGTCGTCCTCGCCCGGGTTGGTGACCGTGACCCGGACACCGTCACCGGCGAACGGGCGCACCACGACGCCCGCCTCGACACAGGCCTGGGCGAACTCCATCGTCGGGTCACCGAGCTGCAGCCAGACGAAGTTGGCCTGCGAATCCGGCACGCGATAGCCGAGGTCGCGCAGCCGCGCTGACACGCGGGTGCGTTCGGCCACGACGGCGTCGGTGCGCGCCAGCAGCTCGTCTTCGGCGTCGAGGCAGGCCAGCGCGGCACTCTGGGCGAGGCTGCTCACCGAGAACGGGACGTGTACCTTGCCGAGCGCGGTGATCACCTCGGGATCGGCCATCGCATAGCCCACCCGCAGACCGGCCAGACCGTAGGCCTTCGAGAAGGTTCGCAGCACCACCAGGTTGGGGAACTCGCGACGCAGTTCGACGGCGTCGTAGGCCTGGGTGGGCCCGAGCCGCAGGTACTCGAAGTAGGCCTCGTCGAGGGCCACGATGATGTCGGAGGGCACCACCCGCAGGAACTCGAGCAGGGCGTCCGCCTCGACGACCGTGCCGGTCGGGTTGTTCGGGTTGCAGACGAAGATCAGCCGCGTGCGGTCGGTGATCGCGGCGGCCATCGCCGGCAGGTCATAGGTCAGGTCGGCGTTGAGCGGCACCTGCACCGGGGTCGCACCCACGACCCGGGTGGCCAGCGGATACGTCTCGAACGATCGCCACCCGAAGAGAACCTCGTCCCCGGGGCGGCTGGTGATCGAGATCAGGTTCTGGCAGAGGATCACCGACCCGCATCCGACTTGCAGCTCGGCCTCGGTCACGCCGAGCTTCTTGGACAGCGCCGCGGTCAGCTCGACCATCCCGTTGTCGGGGTAGCGGTTCACGGCCGCCGCGGCCGCGCCGATCGCATCGAGCACACTGGGCAGCGGTCCCTCGGTGACCTCGTTGCTCGCCAGTTTCACCGCACCGGGAAACGTCTTCCCGGGCACGTAGGCGGGCAGGTCGTCGAGGTCTGGGCGGATGCGCAGGGTCACCCGTCAAATGTAGGTCCGAGGCCTCGGAACGGCCAAAATGGTGGCGGTTTGCTTCGCGGCGCGCGGAGTGTGTAACCTTTCGCTTCGGCAGTTCGAAAGGACTCCGCCAAGGAGGCGTGCCAGAGCGGCCGAATGGGACTCACTGCTAATGAGTTGTCTCGCTAAAACGGGACCGGAGGTTCAAATCCTCTCGCCTCCGCCGACCTACGGTCACGCCGACCGTGGGAGTACAACTGAATAGCACGCGCCCGTAGCTCAACGGATAGAGCATCTGACTACGGATCAGAAGGTTTGGGGTTCGAATCCCTACGGGCGCACCACAGACACCCCGCACCTGGCAGCCAGGCGCGGGGTGTTCTGCATCCTTGTCATCTGTCGCCCGGAACGCGCAACCCTCCCGGTGAGGCGGAGTACGATCTGGTGTCTCCGCGGTGGTGTCGAGCGCCTCGCAGTCTGGGGAATCCATGATCGAGCCGACCGGGCCCGAGCCCGGTGTATCGACGCCGGGCCGGTTGACTCCACCGGCCGTGCGCGCACCCAAGGTGGTGCAGGGTGTCGAGTTCGCGCTGTTCCGCCGCAGGGCGATGCGCACATGGATCGAGCGGCACGGACGCGTCTTCGAGATCAACGTCCCGTTCTTCGGTCACTCGGTCATCGTCTGCGATCCGGCTCTGGGGCCGTCGGTGTGCGCAGCGCATTCGGACCAACTCGTCAATGTGCAGCCGAATCTCAGCAATCTGTTCGGCCCCGGGTCGGTGTTCGCGTTGGACGGGCATTCGCACCGTGCGCGGCGCAGGCTGCTCGCGCCGGCGTTTCACCCGCAACGCGTCCAGAGTCTCGAGGACATCATCGTCGACGAGACTCTGCGTGAGAGCGCGAGTTGGCCTGAGGGAAGGCAGTTCAGGACGCTCGAGCCGATGAACCGGATCACCCTGGGGGTGATCCTGCGAGCCATCTTCGGTGCCGAAGGGGCCGAGATCGACGAGCTCCGAGAAATCGTCCCGGCGTGGGTCAAGCTGGGATCGGTGATGGCATTCGTGCCGGCGCCTCCGTTCCGGACCGGACGCAGAAGTCCGTGGGGCCGGCTCGACGCGTTCCGCACGCGGTTTGACCGGATCGTGTTCACGCTGATCGCGCAGGCCGAAGCCGACCCGGGCCTCGGCGAGCGAACGGACGTGCTGGCACTCCTGGTTCGAGGCTCGGAGAACGACGACATGGGGTTGTCGCGGCGCGATATCTGCGACGAACTGCTGACGCTGATCGGTGCCGGCCACGAGACCACGGCGTCCGCGCTGGGCTGGGCGTTCGAGAGACTGCGACGCCATCCCGAGGTGCTGGACGAACTGGTCAGAGAGGTCGACGAGGGCGGCGGCGACCTTCGGCGGGCCGTGATCCTCGAGTTGCTGCGGGTACGAACCGTGATCGACGTGGCGGGCCGCCGGGTCCGGTCGTCGCATTTCGACCTGGGTGGGTGGGATATCCCGGGCGATCGCACCGTGCTCGTCAGCATCGCCGATCTCCACGAGAATCCGGAGAGCTTTCCGGATCCCGGGCGATTCGATCCGGAACGCTTCCGCCACGCCAAGACGCCGACACCGGGGTGGCTGGCGTTCGGCGGGGGAGCGCGGCGATGCCTCGGCGCCGGCTTCGCGATGATCGAAATGGACATCGTGTTGCGGACGGTTCTGCAGAATTTCCGGATCGAGACCGATTCCGTCGCCGACGAGAAGTCACATTTCCGAGGAGTCGCGCACACCCCGAAGCGCGGCGGGCGCGTCGTGGTGACCCGCCGAACGCCCACTCGATGAGGCGTGGGCGGCACCCCTCCGGCGTACACTCCGGCGTGTGCCGACCCAGCTGATCAGGCCGTTGGACACACGCCGGTTCGACATTCGCTGCGACGTCGGCGACGCCATGGTGGCGAACCTGGCCATTCACAACGTCCTCTTCTTCGAGCGGCACCTCGACCCGAGGGCGCTCGCCGACGCGTTCGCACACGCCCTGACGAGCCTGCCGATCTATGCGGCGCGCCTGGGCATGGCCGCCGGCGCGATGCGCATCCGATGTTCCGGGCGGGGTGTGCCGTTCACAACGGTGTCGTCGGACCGCACGCAGCACGACGCGATCAAGTCCATCGTGCAGGACGCCGGCGGGTGGCTCATCGACCCCGTGAACGGCGCCGCGGGCCGGTGGGGCTGGGGTCCGGTGTGCAAGGTCCGTGTCACCCATCTCGCCGATGATGCGACCGCGATCGGGTTCTCGTTTCACCACGTGCTCGGCGACATGCAGACGTTCATGCTCTTCATGAACGCGTGGGCCGCCGCTGCCGCCGGCGATCCGGTCGCCGAGCCGTTGATCGTCGACGACCGTCCCGCCTACCTCGACGAACATCTCCCCGCCGACGGCGCCGCCGAACCCGGGGTGCGCTGCCTCGGGCTCGGCGAACTCGCGCGCAGCGCGTGGTACCTGGCCCGCGATGCGCGACGGCAGCGCACGCTGGGGCTCTACTTCGGGGACGACGAGATAGCCCGCATGCGCGAGACGTATGGGGCCCGTGTGCGCCTGTCCGCGAACGACGTTGTGTGCGCACACGTTTCCGCGGCGCTCATGCAGGCAGATGCCGCGGTGGACCGTCGCACCCTCGCGCTCGCGGTGAACGTGCGCGGTCGGTGCGGTCTCGACCCCACGCTCGTCGGCAACATCATCACGACGCTGAACGTGGACCTGCACCGCGGAGACGACGCGGGAGCGACGGCTGAACGCATCCGTCGTACCGTCGATCACTTCGACGCCGAACACTGCGATCTGCGTATCAACCAACGTTTCCTGGACGCTGCGGGAGCGTGGCGGGGCGCGCGGTGTGTATCCACAGCCTTCAATCCGGCCCGGTGGAACCCGCTCGTCACGAACCTGAGCGGGTTCGGCGTCCATGACATCAGGTTCGAGGGCGCCTGTGCGTCCTACTTCGCGCCGGTGCTGAAACTGCCGGTGGCGGGACTCGGCGCCCTGACTGAAGGGGTCGGGGGTCGAGGACTGGTGTTTCAGATGGCCCTGCCACCCCAGGAGTTCGAGGCCATGACGAGCCCGGCGACGACCGAACGCCTGCACCGATTTCGGCAGGTGGACGACGATATTCCACGGCTTCACCGGGAGGTCCACCGGTGAATTACACACATGTGAGTAACTTCTGTGGATAACCGTCGGAGTGCGCGAACGATCGTCGTCAGCGGTGTCGTCGTCCGCGACCGTGCAGGGCTTCTGCTCACCGTCCGCAAGCGCGGCACGCAGCGTTTCATGCTTCCCGGTGGCAAGCCCGAAACCGGGGAATCGGCGATCGAGGCTGCCGCGCGGGAATGTCTCGAGGAGATCGGGCTGCACGTCGCCGTGACGGATCTGCGTCGCTGGGGATGCTTTCGTTCGGCTGCGGCCAACGAAGACGGATATGACATCGCCGCAACCATTTTCGAATATCCGCCCATCGGCGGTGAGATCGCGCCGGCTGCCGAGATCGCGGAGATCCGATGGCTGGACATCGATCTGGCGACATTGCCCGACGATCTTGCGCCGGTCGTCACCGATCATGTGATTCCGGCTCTGCGGGCCCGAAATTCGACTCACTGACTTTACCGAAGTTTTCCCGACGTTCACCGATTTCAAGATTATTTCGGTTACCGTGACCCCCGGGGGACCTTTAGCGCGCCGAACAGAAACGAGAGGATTCCTTCCATGGCATCTCCATCGCCCGTGGCGAAACTCGCGGCGGAGTTATTCGGAACGTTCTGGCTTGTCTTCGGGGGCTGCGGGTCGGCGATCTTCGCCGCCAAGCAGATCGCCGAGGCGACCGACGGCGGTGACAACTATCAGGTCGGCATCGGCTACCTGGGCGTCGCGCTGGCCTTCGGTCTCACTGTGGTCACCATGGCGTACGCGGTCGGACACATCTCCGGCGGCCATTTCAATCCGGCGATCACCCTCGGTGCGGCGGTGGGCGGCCGCATGTCGTGGAAGGAACTGCCCGGGTACTGGATCGCTCAGGTCGTCGGGGGTCTGCTCGCAGGTCTGCTGCTGCTGGTGATCGCCAGCGGCAAGGACGGATTCGACCGTATCGGCGGTATGGCGGCCAACGGTTACGGCGACAATTCGCCGGACGGGTACTCGATGCCGGCGGTCTTCATCGCCGAGGTTCTGCTGACCGCGTTCTTCCTCCTCGTCGTGTTGGGCACGACGGGTGGCAAGGCCCCGAGCACGTTCGCGCCGTTGGCGATCGGCCTGTGCCTCACCCTGATCCACCTCATCTCGATACCGATCAGCAACACGTCGGTGAATCCCGCCCGGTCGACGGCCGTCGCGTTCTTCAACGGCGACGGCGCCCCGGCGCAACTGTGGCTGTTCTGGGTGGCCCCGCTGCTCGGCGGACTCATCGGCGGCCTGCTGTACCCGTTGCTGTTCGAGGACGGGAAGCTGAAGATGCTCGCCGGTACCCCGACGGACCAGGCAGCCGAGCGGGAGTCCGAAACCGCCGGCCGCTGACCGCCAGGCCAGCGAAATGGTCGCTGGCCTGCGACAATCCAGGCCATGGAATTGCTCATCCTGGTGCTGGTCGGCGCGATCATCGTCACCGCGATCGCCGACCGGCGGGGGATGCAGCCGGCGCTGATCATCGTCGTGATCGCGCTCGCGGTCTCGTTCATACCGGGTATGCCGCAGGTCGAACTCGAGTCGGAAGTCCTGCTGACCGTCGTCTTGCCACCGCTGCTGTATTCGGCGGCACTGGGCTTCTCGTTCCCCAGTTTCCTGCGGAACCTCAAACCCATCCTCGGGCTGGGTGTCGCGATGGTGGTCATCACCGCGCTGGTGGTGGGTTGGGTGGCATCGCTGGTCATTCCCGGCTTCACCTTCATGCTCGCGTTGCTTCTCGGGGCCATAGTGGCGCCGCCGGATGCGGTCACCGCGGTCGCGATCGGACGCAAGCTGGGTCTGCCGAAGCGCCTGATGACCATCCTCACCGGTGAGAGCCTGGTCAACGACGCCGCGGCGCTGTCGTTGTTCGCGATCGCCATCTCCCAGATCGCCGGGACGCACTCGTTCATCGACAACCCGCTGCTGCTGTTCGGCTACAACGCGGTCCTCGGGCCGATCGTGGGCGCGGTCCTCGGTGTGCTGACGTTGTGGATTCGGCGGCATCTGCAGAACCCCGCGCTCGAGACGGTTCAGGGATTCGTGGTGCCGTTCGCGGCCTTCCTGACCGCCGAACACCTGCATGCGTCGGGAGTGCTCGCGGTGGTGATCGCCGGCTTCGTCGTCGGATCGGGGTCGGTGCACGCCGGCTACCAGACCCGTCTGCAGGAACGCTACGTGTGGAACTCGGTCGACGTGCTGCTCGAGGCGTTCGTGTTCGCCTACATCGGTCTGCAGATGCGGTTCATCATCGAAGACCTGAGCGAGGCGCGAGAATCGTTGCTGCACATCGCGCTGGCCTCGGTGCTGGTGCTCGTCGTCGTGCTGGCCATCCGCCCGATCTGTGTGTTCGCGATGTTCGGGCGCGGCGTGGTGAGCCGGCGCATCGACAGCTCGATCAGTGTGGAGGTGACGCCGAGCCCACGTCGATCGACCCGGCGCGTCGCCACGGTGAGCGACCCGCCGAAGCGGCGGCGGCGCTTCTCGTCTCGCATCGACAACCGGCACCTGACCTGGCAGGAATCCACCGTGATCGCCTGGACCGGCATGCGCGGTGTGGTCACCCTGGCCGCGGCCTCGGGCATCCCGGTGGTGACGGCCTCTGGCGAACCGTTTCCCGAGCGGTCCGCGATCCAGGCCATCGCTTTCGTCGTCGCGGTCGGCACGATCCTCATCCAGGGGCCGACGCTGCCGTGGCTCATCCAGAAGCTGCACCTGCACAACGAGGACGAGGAGAACTACGACCAGGAGCAGACCGTTCGCACCGAGCAGATCGTGCAGGCCGCCGCCCAGGACGTGATCGCCGGTTTCGTGGCTACACCGCCGGCCGAACTCGACCCGGCGACGGTGGAGTACATCAAGGACACCGTGGCGCGGCAGTCGCGCGACGTCGAGGAGATGCCCGATCCGGAGGCGCACACCGCGCGCACCGACGCTTTCGCCGCCCTCTACCGGGCCGTGCTCGAAGCCCAGCGCGAGGCTCTGGTGGCCGAGCGGGAGGTGGGGAACGTCGAGGACGAGGCCGTCCGCGCGATGCTGGAGCGACTCGACCTGCAGGAAGCCGGTCTGTCGGCGCGCCTGGAGAGCCGCCTGTAGTCCAGGCCTCCGGTTCGGTCCGGAGAGCTGTTCCGCACGCCGTCACGGTCGCGACGTAATGTCGAAGGAGCGGGCGGTGTCGCCCGCGATCCGGCGCAGACCGGACCCGATGAGAGACGCGACGAGACACGCGACGGGAGGGCCGACATGGGACAGCCCACCGGGCAGCCGCCCCGTCCGGCGCCGCCCCCCGACGATCTGTACCGGGTCCCGCTGTTCCCCCAGCTGTATCCGCCGCTGGGCTATGCGCCCGACGGAACCCCGCTGTTCGTGCCGGGGCAGCAACCGGGCCAGACCCCATCGGGTGACCCGATCCGTCCGGACGACGACCCCTCCGAGGGGTCGGGCCCTCCGGAATCGGAACCGGGGGCGAACGACGCCAAGGGCGGTCGGGCATCCGCCTCGGATCGCCGGCTGGTCGCGATGGTGGCGCTCGTCGCGATCGCGGCTCTCGGACTTCTCGCTCTCACCGTCGGCCGGGCGGCGCTGCGCGGCGCCGATCAACCGGCCGCGCAGCCGAACCTGCCGGTGGTGATCTCCGAGCTGCCGACACAACCGCCCATCGGCGACCCGGCGACGCCCGACACCCCCGGTATCCCGGCCCGGCCGGTGGGCAAGGAAGTCGTCTACCAGGTCACCGCGTCGAGCCCGACCACGATCCTCTACGTCGATGACGTCGGCCTGCGCACCACCGTCGGTGCACCGGCGTCGTGGACGGTCACCTTCACCGGCACGGCCAACCCGCTGCGCATCCTCGTCCTCGCCGGGCAGGGGGAGGCGATGTGCTCGATCAAGGTCGACGGTCGCACCGTGGCGAGTGATCGGATCTCGCCCGATTCGCCGCGCCGTACGGTCTCCTGCCGGGCCTGATGGTGACGTCGATCACCGTTCGAGCGCTCGTGGATGCCCATCAACTGTGTGCTGAGGTGATCAGGTCGCTACCGTAGACCTGTGAGTTCTTCTCAGACAGCACCAGAGAACACCGCGTCGTCGGGCGGCACGTCGTCGTCGCCGGACCTCAAGACGGTCATCACGTGGCGCGGCGAGGGCGCTGACCGGCTCGAACAGGTCCGCCTGCTGGTCACCGGTGCGCGAATCAAGGCCTACGGGCGCATCATCTCCGCCGCCACCGACGAGCGTGAGGCGTTCTCCGCGTCGTACGAACTCGTCACCAATGACCTGGGTGTGACCAAGCGTTTGTCGGTCCATCTACTGCGCGCGAGCGGAGAAACACAGCTCGCCATCACCCGTGACGGCGAGCACAACTGGCTGGTGCAGACGGCCGACGGCATCACGCGCAGCGACTTCAACGGCGCCGAGGATGTCGATCTCGCCCTGTCGCCGATGTTCAACGCCCTTCCGATCCGGCGCCATCGCCTGCAGGAGGGCGGCGCCGAGGTCGACGTACCGGTGGTGTACCTCTACCTGCCGAGCGGCAAGGTCGAACCGGCCACCCTGCACTACACGCCCGGACCCGAGTCGATCGGCGTCGTGTCGCCGGTGGTGACCTCGTCGCTGACCGTCGACGACAACGGCTTCGTGGTCGACTACGTCGGCTTGGCCACGCGCGTCTGAACCCGGCCATCTGAACACCGGGCCACCGGCGCTCAGCCCATCCACACCCGGCCCTGATGGGCCTGCCGTCGGAGTTCCTCGGCCCACCCGGGATCGCCGATCCGCACTCCGGTGATCGGCACGGGGTCGACTCCGGCGATGGCGTCGTAGGCGAGCCGTGATCGATGACCGTCGTCGACGAGGATCTCGACCGTGCCGTGATCGCGGAGTTCGTCGCGTGCCGAGATCAGCCGGTCGATCGTCTCACTGAGGACGTTGAGCAGCGCGATCCCATTGGCCTCCAGCATCGCCCGCTGCAACGCGGGGGCGGTCCCGGCCACCCGGGTCCCGTCGCGGAAGCTGCCGGCGGCGAGGCGCAGCGCGAGATGGCTCTCTCCGGCCCCGACCGCAGCGGTCGCGGCGGCGGTCAGGTGCGGTAGATGCGAGATCGCGGCGACGGCACGGTCATGCGCGTCGGGGGCGGCCGGTACCACGCAGGCGTCGACGGCGCGCGCCAGCGACGCCACCGCCAGCCAGTCGTCGGGGTCGGTGCGGTCCTCGGTGGTCACCATCCACATCGCCGTGCGGAAGAGGTCGGGATCGGTTGCCGGCCACCCGGACCGACTGGTCCCTGCCATGGGATGACCGCCGACGTATCGCACGCCCGGTGCCAGCCGCGCGACCGCGTCGGCCACCGGCCGTTTCACGCTGATGACATCGGTGAGCAGACAGCCGGGTGCGTGCTCGGCGATCGCCGGGAGCAGCGCGTCGATGGTGGTGACCGGCGTCGCCAGAACGATCACCGCGTCCTGTGCGCTCGCCTCGGTCAGCGTGGCCGCGAGGTCCGTCGACGCGCGATGACCGGACGCGGTGGCGGCGTCGACCGTCTCACCGGAACGGTTGTAGCCGAACACCGCTCGGCCGTCGTCGTGCAGGGCCCGCAGCAACGAACCGCCGATCAGACCCAGTCCGAGAACGCAGACCGGCCGGACGGTGGACGGGGTGGGAGCGGCGTCGGCAGTCACCCCATCACATTCCCACACCGGCCGGAGGTGGTGAACAGCGAGGAGTCGGCGACCGGGACTTGGGTGCCCCGCCGTTAACGGCTACGGTGACCTGCATGGCAGGTGCCGGAGCGGGTGTATCGGGTGGTTCGAGCAAACAGGACGTATCCGACGAGATCGAGGGTTTCGCCGTCGCGGTGGTTCGCGACGAGGGCGCGTGGAAGGTGACCGCGCTGAAGCCATCGGCTCTGCAGGATCTCGGCGACGCCGAGCGACAGTTGCGTGAGCTGCGCGCGACCGGCGCCGTCTTCGGGTTGCTCGACGTCGACGACGAGTTCTTCATCGTCCTGCGGCCGGCCCCGCAGGGACCGCACCTGCTGGTCTCCGACGCCACCGCCGGCATCGACTACGACATCGCCGCCGACGCCCTCGACGCGATGAACATCGACGTCCCCGACATCGACCCCGACGAGCTCGACGATGTGGACCCCTGGGAAGAGGGCGATCTCGGCATCCTGGCCGATCTGGGACTGCCCGACGCGGTGATGAGCGTGATCGTCGGCGACACCGACCTCTACGCCGATGAGCAGGTCGGCATGATCGCCGCGCGCCTCGGATTCGCCGACGAACTGGCCAAGGTGCTCGACAAACTGGGGCATTGAGCCCGGCCCCCGTCGGACCGCCGCGGGCGGGGTGGGAGGCCATGATGCGCTCGGCGCTGGCCGCAGCGGCCGACGCGGGCAGCGACGACGTGCCGATCGGTGCGGTGGTGTTCGACCCCGACGGCGTCGAGCTGGCACGGTCGGCGAATCGTCGTGAGGCCGATGCAGACCCGACTGCGCACGCCGAGATCCTCGCCCTGCGGGAAGCGGCCCGCCGTTTCGGCGACGGCTGGCGACTACCGGGCTGCACGCTGGTCGTGACCGTGGAGCCGTGCACCATGTGCGCCGGCGCCACCACACTCGCCCGGATCGACACGCTGGTGTTCGGCGCCTGGGAACCCAAGACCGGCGCCGTCGGGTCGCTGTGGGACGTGGTGCGCGATCCGCGGCTGTCGCATCGACCCCAGGTCGTCGGCGGGGTGCTCGACGACGAGTGCCGGGCCCTGATGCTGGACTTCTTCCACATGCGCCGCGACGACTGAGCGTCCTCCCTTCGCGCACTTCAGGGACCATTTCAGGGTGAAGTTCAGGGTCCGCTGCGGCCGATGCTCTGGCAGATTGGAGACAAGGGCGTGCATCACCTGTAGGCACGTCATCGCCTAACCGAGGAGCCACCATGTCCGATCCGACCGACAAGAGCGGTACCGACAAGATCCATGACGTCGTCGAGACCGTCATCGACAAGATCAACGAGTTCGCCGACAGCGACGCCGTGCGTGGTGCCGTCGGCACCGCCAAGGACAAGATCAACGAGTTCGCGGAAAGTGACACCGTCCAGAGCGCCGTCAGCACCGTCAAGGAGAAGATCCACGAGGTCGCCGAGAACGACACGGTGCAGGACGTCGTGGCGACCGCGAAGGAGAAGGCCGGCGAGCTCAAGGACAAGCTGGGCGGCCACTGAAGGCGGCTGACCTGCGATCCTGGTCGGCTCGGCGCTTCCATGGCACCGTGGGTGGTGCCCCCGGGACGCCCGTTCCCGGGGTGATTCAGGAGGAGGCAGTTCATGGGTATCCAAGACGACGCCAAGAACAAGGCCGAAGAACTGAAGGGTCGCGGTAAAGAAGCTGCCGGCGGCCTCACGGACGACAAAGATCTCAAGGAAGAGGGCAAGGGCGACCAGGCCAGCGCGAAGGGCAAGCAGAAGGTTTCCGACGCTGCCGACGCGGTCAAGGGCAAGGTCGACGACGTCAAGGACAAGCTGACCGGACATTAGCCCTCTTTTGCCGCTCTGACCAGCCAATTTAGGCTTCAGCGCCGACTGCGGTACAGTCTTCCGCGGTGGCGTGTCCGAGCGGCCGAAGGTGCAGCACTCGAAATGCTGTGTGCGGTAACCCCGTACCGAGGGTTCAAATCCCTCCGCCACCGCAGCGAACGGCCCCCTACCGAACAGGTAGGGGGCCGTTTTCGATTCTGGCTGGCACCTCGCCGACTCCTCACCCGCCTGCCCTCCTCCTCCCCACCTCCTGCTCCCCACCTCTGCCTCCCCACCTCCTCGTCCCCACCTCCTCCTCCCCACCTCCTCTCCCCGACTCCTCACCGAAAACCGCCCTCGAGCGGGCGCACGTCGGCGATTCGCCGACAGCACTGCGCTGGTGGGTGGTTTTCGGGGAGGCGGGTAGCCGGGAGGGTGGTTTTCAGTGGGAGGCGGGTAGCCGGGTGGGTGGTTTTCGGGGAGAGCGGCGACGCGGCGAGCGTCTCTTACGCCAGGAACGGCCCCAGCCGGTCCGCGTAGTCGACGAGCGACGGGATCTGCCGCAGCATCAGCTCGCTCCGCTCGGCCGTCCCCGACAGTGCCAGTGCGGCGACGAGCACACCCGAGCGGGACCGGACCCCGACCGCGACACCTGCCCGATCGGGATCGATCTCGCCGACCTGCACGGCATAGCCGTCGTGCGCGACGGCCGAAAGCTGTTGTGTCAGGGCATCACGTGTCGTCGGCGTCCGGCCGGTGAGGGCGGTGAGCGGGAAGCTCACCCACTCGTCGAACTGCGACTTCTCCGCCAGCAACAGCTTGCCGACGGCACTGGCATGGAGATAGCGGTTGAGGGTCGGTTCGTCGGCGGTCGGTGGGAACTCGGCGTCGATGTCAGCGGCGCGTACCGAGGTGTTGGTGAAGTAGTAGAGGTGTGCGCCGAACCGGATGGACAGTCGCAACTCGGCCAGCACGTCCCGAGCGGCCGCACACACCCGTGGCACCAGGGTGGCGTCGACGAGCGCGCCGGTGCGCGGACCGAGGGCGAAGCCGGCCAGATCCGGCATCCGCACCACGTACTCGTCGGCGACCAGCAGATTCAGCAGTCGGTAGACGGTCGCCGACGGGATGTCGAGGCGGTCCGAGATGTCCTTGGCCGTGATGCCCGCGCCACCTCGGGCGATCTCCTCCAGCACATGCAGCGCGGTCTGGACGGCCTTGGGTTGCCGGCCCGACAGGCTCGGGCCCGCGGGGCTCACCGTCGGACCTGCCACGGGTCGTAGTCGTTCACGACCTGATCCGAGGTGGTCTCATCGAACACCCCGACCCGTTCCGGCAGCCCGGGGTCCCGGCGGCGCCGTATCGCGTACACCGTGAACCCGACGGCGAGCAGGGCGGCGTATGTGGTGGTGGCGATCCAGACGGGTGCGTCGATCGTCATCGCGGCCCACACGATGATCGCAACCAATCCCAGCGCGCTCACGGCCCCGACGATCACCGGTAGCCGGCCCAGTTCACCGATCTGCCGCAGAAACGCCGGGGCGGCGACACAGACCAGCAGATAGGCGCAGATGTACCCGTGCGCCGACACCGCCAACAGCCCGATCAGAGTGTTCCGCGCGGAGCCTGCCACCACCAGGTAGAGCACCGGAACCAGGGTGACCAGCGGCATCACCACGAGCAGTGCGACGACCGGCGTGTGAAAGGTGCGGTGGGTGCGGCCCATCGCGGCCGGAATCACGCCCTCGCGTCCCATCGCGAACAGGGTCCGTGACAGCGCGGTACACGACCCGATCACACACGCCAGCCACGATGCGGTGATACCGAGTTCCAGCAGAACCGACAACACCCCGGAGCCGATGCCGTGCGACGACGGCAGGCTGAGCACGATCGGCACCGTCTCCGCCGTGCCGACCGCCGTGTGGCCCGATTGCACGACGGCCGCGAAGATGTACAGCACGCCGAGGACCAGTGGCGACCAGCGCACCGCCCGGGTGACCGCGATGAACGGGCGTCGGGCCTCGCGGGCCAGGGTCGTCGCGCTCTCGAAACCGACGAACGCCGTCGTCGCGAGCAGCAACGCGAAACCGATCGCGCCGTCGCCCAGCGAGCCCGTGGGTGCCGGGCGGTCACCGCTGAGCGCCGACACGGTCAACACGGTGGCCGCCGCGGCCACGGCGAACACCTCGATGCTCAACGAGATCCGTGCCGACAGCTGGATTCCGCGGACCATCAGCGCGAGCGCCACCGCACCCACCACCACCACCAGCACGCCGATCGTCGGTCTCCCGTCCGGCACGCCGACCCGGTGCAGCAGGGCGGTCAGATACGCGCCGGCGCCCACCGTGCTCGCCATCGCCGCACCGGCATAACCGATCACCACCGACCATCCCGCACCGATGCCGGCCGTCGGTCCGAGACCCTTGACCGTATAGCTGTACAGGCCACTGACCGCGACCATGCGCGTGGAGAATTGGCCGATGCAGTAGCCGATTGCCAGGAACAGGACCGTCGTGGCGACGAACACGGGCCCGGTCCACCGACCGGCAGCCGGCAGCACCAGTGCCGGCAGCGTGACCATGACGGCCGACGGTGCCACCGCCGCCACGGACTGGCCCAGAACCTCGGCGAAGGACAACTGTGCGCGCCGCAACCCGGCGACCGGTGACCGGCCCCGGACCGTATCCCCGCTGCTCACGTTCCACCGCCTCCCGGCCTTGCCGGCCGAAGCGACCCGGCATCGAGGACTCAACTCATCGAGATGATCATCACACTGTTTCGGCGCCGATTCAATCGCCAACTTTTCAAATGAGAAAATGCCATCGCGCGCATTCTCATTTGAACTCGGAAATCCCGATAACCTGGTATTTCGTGCACCCACTCGCGCTGATCCACGACCACTATCGGGTGACTCGAATGAGAATCGGATGCCGCGGAATACCCATTCGGGATAAGGCGTGACACAGCTCATAGTGCGGACGTAAAGTCAGTGTCACCGATCCGACGACACCGCACTGCAGTGCGAGATCTGGTGCAGAACCACCGGTCAGGCAGCTGCGATGTCGGAGTGGAAGCCCTCGTGTCGGCCGTGTCGCACCGGTCGCGCCGGTTCGGTGATCAGCCTCCGTACCAATCCGAAAAACAATCGAGAATCGCATTTGAGTTCGACCGAGAATTGATAATAGATCAATTCTTTCGGCCGGATTCACATGGCATCCCTGTGAATGTCGCAGCGATACGTCAACGCGATTCTTGCGGACAGCCGAGTCGAGTTCGCCCGAGAAGGATGAGAAGTGACATGACCACACGAGTTTCGACGGCAGCGTCGACCGCCACCACGGACGGTTCGCGCGCGCTGTCCGGCCGGCTCGGCCCCACCGGGATCGTCTTCATGGTGATCGCCGCGGCGGCACCGTTGACGGTGATCGCCGGGGCCGTGCCGCTCGGCATCTCCGCCGGAAACGGGGCGGCCTACCCGGCGACCTACATCGTCTGCACCGCGGTGCTGCTGCTATTCGCCGTCGGTTTCACCGCGATGGCCCGGCACATTCCCGGTGCGGGTGCTTTCTACACCTACGTCGCACACGGACTGGGCCGTCACGCCGGGCTGGGTGCGGCTTTCCTTGCGCTGCTCTCCTACACGGCGGTGCAAGGGGCGGTCTACGGCTACATCGGGGCCGCGATCGACGATCTGGTCACCGCGCACGGCGGGCCGTCGGTCCCCTGGTACGTGTACGCGCTGGGTGTCCTCGTCGTCATCGCCACACTCGGATATCGCCATATCGAGTTGTCCGGCAAGGTACTCGGCGTCCTGCTCATCTGCGAGGTGGGCATCGTCATGGTCATCAACCTGTCGGTACTCGGCCACGGTGGCGCCGACGGACTGTCCACGGCTGCGCTGAGCCCGTCCAACTTCTTCCACGGTGCGCCCGGGATCGCACTGATCTTCGCGCTGGCCGGCTACATCGGCTTCGAGGCCACCGCGGTGTTCCGTGACGAGGCCCGCGACCCGGCGCGGACCATCCCCCGCGCCACCTACTGCGCCCTGCTGCTCATCGGCGCGTTCTACGCGCTGAGCAGTTGGCTCATGGTGAGCGCATGGGGAGACGCGGGTGCCGTCCAGAAAGCCACCGAGAACCCGGAGGGCATGATCACCGAGACCGCCGTCCGCTACGTCGGATCGGTCGCCGGTGACCTCGTCCAGGTGCTGCTGATCACGAGTCTTTTCGCCGCGGTGCTGTCGTTCCACAATGTGCTGGCCCGCTACATCCACTCGCTGGGTAACAGCGGCGCGCTGCCGGCCTCCTGCGGTCGCTCGCACGCCCGTCACTCGTCGCCGCACATCGCGTCGATCGTCCAGACCACCTCGGCGGCAGTCGTCATCGTGGCCGCGACCCTCGGTGGGCTCGACCCGGTCACTCAGGTGTTCGCGTGGTTCGCCGGAGTGTCGTCGGTCGGGATCGTCGCTCTCATGACCCTTACCTCGGTCGCCGTCATCGTGTACTTCCGCCGGACCCGCAAGGACACCCGGCTGTGGCACACGGTGGTGGCCCCGGGCCTGGGATTGATCGGCCTCGCAACGCTGCTCGTCCTCACCGCGGTGAACCTGCCGTTGCTGGTCGGCGGATCGGACACCCTGGCGATCATCATCGCGGTGCTACTGATCGCCGCGTTCGTCAGCGGAGCCGTGGTCGCCGTCCTGCGACCGCACGCCGCGCGACACACCGTCGCCGCCGACAACTGAAACCCACTGTCAATCAACGCCATCACACCGACCCGAAGGAGAACACGATGAGTACCGCCACCGTCGCAGAACCCCGGAACGCCGACAATGCCGGACCCGACCATCCCCTCACCCCGTTGAGCGCCGACGAGATCATCGCGGTCCGCGAGATCGTCGATGCCGCAGGGCTGCTCAGCGACCACACCAGATTCGTCTTCGTCGCGCTCGATGAGCCGGCCAAGGATGTGGTGCTCGCATTCCGTCCCGGCGACCAGATCGACCGGCGGGCGCGGGTCCTGTTGCTCGACCGCGACACCGGACACGGTGCGAACCTGATCGTTTCCGTGACCCACCGCGCGGTCATCGAGCGGACGACGATCGATGCCGCGACCGAGGGTCATGTGCCCATCCTGGATCAGGAGTTCGAGGACATCGAGGCCTACCTGCTCGACTCCCCGGAATGGCTGGCAGCCATGAAGACCCGCGAGCTCGACCCGGCCAACGTGCGTGCGGTCCCGTTGTCCGCCGGTGTCTTCGGGCACGAAGATGAGGTCGGTCACCGCATCGTCCGGGTCCTGGCCTTCTATCAGTCGGACAAGGCCGATCTGCCGTGGGCGCATCCGATCGACGGTGTCGTCGCCTACGTCGACCTCACCGAGCGTCGTGTCGCCAAGGTCATCGACGAGGTCGTGCTGCCCGTCCCGGCCGAACGGGGCGAGTGGAACGCCGAACCGCATGCCACGCCCACCCGCACCGACCTCACGCCCATCGAGATCACCCAGCCCGAAGGCCCCAGCTTCACCGTCGACGGCAACCAGATCAGCTGGGCCGATTGGAGCTTCCGGTTCGGCTTCGACGTGCGCGAAGGCCTAACGCTGCATCAGATCTCGCGGCACGACGGCGGCGAGGTGCGGCCGGTCATCTACCGGGCGTCGATCGCCGAGATGGTGGTGCCCTACGCCGATCCGTCGCCGGTTCGGTACTGGCAGAACTACTTCGACCAGGGGGAGTACCTCTTCGGCCGCTACACGAATTCGCTGGAGCTGGGTTGCGATTGCCTCGGCGACATCACCTACTTCGACGTGACGATCGCCGATGAGAACGGCAACCCGCGGGTCATGAAGAACGCGATCTGCCTGCACGAGGAGGACTACGGCGTGCTGTGGAAGCACACCGACATGTTCAACGGCATGGCCGAGACCAGACGTTCACGCCGACTGGTGATCTCGTTCTTCCTCACCATCGGCAACTATGATTACGGGTTCTACTGGTACCTCTACCTCGACGGCACGATCGAGCTCGAGGCCAAGGCCACCGGCATCGTCTTCTCCTCCGCCTACCGCGGTCCCGACGGATTCTCCACCGAGATGGCCCCCGGCCTCGGCGCTCCCTTCCACCAGCATCTGTTCTCCGCTCGGCTGGACATGGCCGTCGACGGTGACCGCAACGTCGTCACCGAGGTGGATGCGGTGCCGGTGCCGATGGGGCCGGAAAACCCGTGGGGAAACGCATTCCGCCAGCAGAAGACGCGGCTGCGGACCGAGTCCGAGGGCGTCCGGATGGCCGACAACCTCAAGGCGCGGGTCTGGCACATCACCAACCCGGACAAGCAGAACCGGCTCGGACAGGACGTCGGTTATGCGCTGCACCCGGAGGGTCAGCCCACCTTGCTCGCCGACCCGTCGAGTTCGATCGCAGCCCGCGCGGCGTTCGCGACCAAACATCTGTGGGTGACGCGCTACGACGACGCGGAGAAGTATCCGGCCGGCGACTACGTCAACCAGAATCCCGGAAACGCCGGCCTGCCCGCGTATGTGGCGGCCGACCGCGATATCGACGGCGAGGACGTCGTGCTGTGGCACACCTTCGGCCTCACACACTTCCCGCGGCCCGAGGACTGGCCCGTCATGCCCGTCGACTACGCCGGGTTCACACTCAAGCCGGTGGGCTTCTTCGACCGCAATCCGGCGCTCGACATTCCCGCCGCTCCGACCTCGCACTGCTGCGAGGGCTGATGTCGGCCACCATGGGCACGCTCGCCGTCATCGGACGGCGGGCGTGCTCGGCACTTGCCGTGACGTCGGCGGTGCTGCACGTGGTGATGGCGGCCTCGGGCGCGACCGCTGCGATGGCCGTGCTCGCCGTGTCGATGGCGATCGTGTGCTGCGGGTGTGCCCGGCATCTCTGGCGTAGCGGGGACATCCGGGCGTGGTGCGGCATCGCGCTGATGAATCTCGCGATGTTCGCAGTGCACTTATCGTTCGGCGGATGCCACCAGATTGCGCCGGTGGCCGCGGCCGGGTCGGATTCGTCGCCGATGATGTCAGCTGCCACGGGCGTTGCGGGTGTGGAGGCCGTGATCGGTCTGATCGTGGTGTTCGTGCGGACTCGGCGGCCGGTGGATGTGCGGGCGGGGCAGGGTGTGGTCGCGGTCGGGTAGGTCGGGCCTTCGGCCGGTGGGTCTCACCGCCTGATGGCTCCATTCTCGTCGACGATGTCGAGGTCTACGGCGAAACCGGCCTGCGCGGCTTCGCGTGCCAACATCTCAGCGTTGGCCCTGTACACACTTCCTCCGACTGGCCGGTAATAGCCGGAGATGACATCTGGCGGGGTGAATCTTCCGCCGAGAGGATCATCGTCGGAGTGCCGAACCTGCCACCACCGATCAATCGCACGGTTCTGGGCGATCGGTTCTGGGACCTCGACAACCACCACGCGGATGTGTGTGTAGCCGCCCTCAGCGAGTTCGCCGAGTAGCAGTTCCCCCAGACCAGGCCAGGCGAGGGTACCCTCGATCACTATTTGCTCGCCGCGGTCAATGCTGTGGCGACGCAACGAATCCCAGATTTGGGTGGATTCGACGTGTACTAGAGATGCAAGTTCGCGTGGCGCCACGGGCTTGCCGTCGGCCAGCTCGGTCGCCAGCAGATCTTCGTAGAAGCCCGAGCCCAGGGCGTCGGCCAGCAGGGCGTCTTTCACCACATCGGCATCGAGCCGCCGATACTCTGAGACAGCCGCGCCCAGGATGGCCTTGACAGCCGTCGACTTCCCCGCGCCCGGGACACCTGCGGTAATCACCACGCCTCGGTCACTTCGACGCGCCGAGACCCACCCATCATCGAGGTAATCGACGATAATCTGGCGGCGTAGTAACGCCCGGCGCGGATCGTCGGCGAAGGCATTACTGGTTGCCCGCGGTCCACGGGTGGCGGCCGGACCGCCCGCACCCGTCAGGCGCGCGAGTTCGGCGGCCACCGCATCACGCAGCAGCTCCTCGCGGAGTGGACTCACTCGAGAGCTGCTGCAGCCCTTTGCTGCTGTCGATGGGCAGTGAACAACTCGGAGTACTCCTCGAAGGTGAGCTTGTCGCGCTGGAAAGCGAATTCGATATCGTCCCAGCTGCCGCGTACATAGGCATCCGTCGCGACACCGGCGACGTCCGGGACGTGACCGTCGGTGTAGTCAAGCTTCTTGAGTGAGCTGATCATCGCGGCTGTGGTGATCTCGTCGGCGTCACGTTCATCGATGATCTCGAGCGCCGAAACCGGCACAGGTGCGAGCGTTCCGTGATTTTGCCGCTTGACCTCTGCCAGGACGCGACTGACATGCGGTTGCGACACACCAAGGTTCTTCGCGATGACGGTTTGGGGGCGACCACCCAATGCCGCGTCGACAATCGCTTGCCGCTCGCGGAAGTTCGCCAGCCGACGCCGGGCGCCAACCTTCCGCAGGTCGGCGTCAGTGAGGGGCCGACCTGGTGAGGTCTTTGTCTGAACCATTGCCATCGTGCTCACCACCCAAACGTCTATACAGAATGACTATGCATTCAGTATAGCTGCGTGTCACTGCCGTTTTTACCCCCAGCTCAACTATCAGGAGCGGTCACATGGAGCGAATGGTGCCTTCACAGTTGCGCATGAGCCCAGATTGCACGACCTCGTCGGCTCAGCCGATCATCACCGCCCGCATCCCCGGCGTCATCAGATCGGAGATCTGACCCCACGGCACCGTCACCGGGAGATAGTCGCCGAGGGCGTGGACGACCTGGACGTACACCAACATGCCCGACGTCGTGGGTACCCAGTTGAGGAAGTTGTCGATGTCGCCGTTGACGGGGGCAGCGCGGGGATCGATCCGTTCGACCGCTGCGGCGAGGCGTTGACCGGCGGCCGCCGGATCGGTGAACACATCGGACAACAGGATCGGCTGCGCGTTGTCGCCGTTGATGGTGATGGTGGCGACGTAGTTGTTGGGATGGGCGGCGCCCTCGCTGTATGTGGTGTAGATCGCCACGCCGGCGACGACCCGTGGACCAGTCATGGTGACCCGGCTGCGGTCGTCGCCGATCAACGATCCGTCCTCGACGTTGGTGTCCGACAGCGGGCCGAGGACGTCGTTCAGCGTGGTCCGCATGCCGGAGTTGAAGCGGTCGCGTACGGCAGCCACACCGCCGGTCACCTGGGGGACGTGGACGGCATAGGTGTCCGATCCCTGCCGCCCGGACAAGGCCAGCATCAGCGGGGAGTACATCTGCGCTTGCGGTGTCGGTGTCGCCGCGGTGGTCGGTCCGACCGACGGAATGACAGTGGTCGACACGACTGGGCTGTTCGTGGCGGGGACTGCCTCGCCGGTTTCGGTACATGCCGACAGACCGGCCGCGGCCAGACACACGAGCGCCGCCGACGCGGCCCCAAGGCGGGTGACCATGCGTGAACTGTAGCCCGTCGAGCGCGACGCCGACCCCGGTTCCGTCCGGACCGGAAACCAATTTGTGTCCTTTCACCTGCGCAAACGTGGTCCGGTGTCGAAGTCATCATCGTGGGTGACCGGTAGGCGAAGCCCTTCGACCGCTCCCTGAGGAGCCTCGTGAGGTGCGAGCGATGCGCCGCCACTCGGTCCCTGAGGAGCCTCGCGAGGTACGAGCGATGCGTCACGAAGGGCGACCCTTCGTGACGGTCCTCCGCTAGCGCTCTGGACCTCCTCAGCCTGAATCCACCGATTGGTGGGTGGGGTGGACTTTTGTGTTTTCGTGACTTGTGTTGTGCGCGTTGAGGTGTGGTGAGTAGGGGGTATTCGCCGATCTCTGAGTTCGGCTTGTTTCACTGGGTCCTCGTGTTGGGCCGGGGTGGCGGGTGGATAGGTCAGGCTGCGGCGGGTTGTCGGTGGTGGGTGGCTGCGAACAGGCGTTGCCATTCGTTGTGCCAGGGCCAGTCGGCGGGCAGGTGCAGGGTCAGGGTGCGCGCGGATCGGGCGGTGCGGGCGGGTACCTGGATCAGGGTCCGGCGAATGGTGGGTGTGGTGGCCGCGGCCAGGCGTGGGCCGGCGATCGAGGCTGCCGCGCGGGTGAGGTTGAACGCGATGACCGCGCACGTCAGCCAGGCCGCGTTGGCCGCGAAGCACCCCGAGGGCATGTGGGCCAGTGCGGAGGCTTTCAGATCGGCGTGGACTTGTTCGATGATGGCGTGGCGGCGGTGGATCTTGTCGGCGGTGACGGTGTCGGCATCCTCGCTGGGGGTGGTGGTGAAGAAGGCGTGGAAACGCCACAGCTCAAACAGGGATTGTTGCTCGACCGGCGTGGCCGAGGGTCGCAGTGCGCGGGTGCGGCGCACGATCAGTCGTCCGGGCACCTGCGCGGATGCCGGGTCGGACGCGAAGGCGGTGAACGCGATCTCAGCGACTTCGGCATCCGAGATCAGCTCGCCGGTATCGGGGTCGGTCACCGCCCGCGGGTAGTGGATCGGGGTCCAGTCGCGCTCGTCGATCTGGGTGATGGCGCGTTTGACGTCGGGGTTCATGCGCGCGGTGATCGAGACGTGGGCGCCGGCACGCCGCGCTGCGGCGATGACTTTGCGACTGTAGAACGCCGAATCGGCACGCACCAGGATCCGGCGGTGATCGCAGGCTGCGGCGGTGTGCAGCGCTTCGGTCAGCAGACTGCCCGCCCCGCGCGCCGAGCCTGCCGGACCTGCACGTAATCGTTGCGCCACGATCAGCGGTGCGGCGTCGGTGGCGCTCACCGTGGCCAGCAGCGCGTTGAGACCACGGGTGCCGTTGTAGCCGATCCCGGCGCCCTGTTTCTGATAGCCATGGACCTGCACCACGGTGTCGTCGAGGTCGAGCATCGTCGGCTCCTCGCCGCTACCACCGGCCGGGGTCGTCTCACACAACCCGGCCAGCAGCCGGCAGGCCACGGCATCGAGCTGGCGCACATGACCGAAGGTGAAGGCCCGCAGGAACGAGCCCAACGTCGAGGGCGCATACGGGTGGTCGAACACCGAGCCCATCGCACCATGGCGCAGCACCGCCATGTCATCGATACTGTCAGCACCCATGACCATCCCGGCGATCAGCGAGGCCACCTTGGCCCCCGCGTGCGCACCTTTATCGGTGGGCAGCTGCACGAACTGATCCACCAGCTCATCGAGCCCGCAGCGATGCGCCAACGCCATCACCGGCACCACCCCGGCCGCCGCCAGCAAATTCGGGTCATCGAACCTCACCGACCGCACCGGCGCGGTATGACACAATTGCATCTACGAGATGCCCTTTCTGAGTGACTGGACAGACCTTCGACAAGTCCCATCCTCTCACTCCGACAGGGCATTTCGTCTCACCAACACCCCCAACAACCCACAACATCGGTGGATCCAGGCTCAGGGATCGGTGTGACGGTCCCTTCGCGAGCGCTCTGGACCTCCTCAGGGATCGGTGTGACGGTCCCTTCGCGAGCGCTCTGGACCTCCTCAGGGATCGGTGTGACGGTCCCTTCGCGAGCGCTCTGGACCTCCTCAGGGATCGGTGTGACGGTCCCTTCGCTAGCGCTCCGGACCTCCTCAGGGACCGGAGTACGGCGCTCCGGTCCTCTTCACGGATCGACAGGTTGGAGATTCCTACCCAACGACGGTCGCCCACGGCATCTCGAGGCCGTTCACTCTCTCACGTCAGGAACTGGGCAGCGTTCTGCGCGAGGTCCAGCAGCGGCTGCGGGAAGATGCCCAGCACAATCGTGACCAGGGTGCACACGGCGATCGACGACGTGGTCAGGACGCTCGGCTTCACCACGTGCGGGGCGTCGACGGGGACGTCGGCGAAGAACATCGCCACGATGATGCGGATGTAGAAATAGGCGGCGATCGCGCTGCTGATGACACCGATGACCACCAGAACCCCGGCGCCGGAACCGGCTGCCGCGGCGAAGACGTCGAACTTCGCGACGAATCCACTGGTGAGCGGGATACCGGCGAAGGCCAGCAGGAACATCGAGAACATCGCGCCGACAAGCGGATAGCGCCGGCCGAGGCCGGCCCACTGGGAGATCTCGGTGGCCTCACGGCCGGACAGGTGGGGGCCCGACTGCTTGTCGGGTTCCCGGACCACGGCCACGGTGGCGAACGCGCCGAACGTCGAGAACGCGTAGGCGGCGAGGTAGAACATCGTCGCCGCGAGACCCGCATCGTCGAACGCGACCAGACCCAGCAGAATGAAACCCGCATGCGTGATCGACGAGTAGGCGAGCATCCGTTTGATGTCGTTCTGCGTCACCGCCATCACGGCGCCGGCGAGCATGGTGGCGATCGCGACGGCCCACAGGGCGGGTTCCCAATCGGACTTCAGATCCCCGAACCCGACGTAGAACACCCGTAACAGCGCGCCGAACGCGGCGATCTTGGTGGCGGCCGCCATGAATCCGGTCACCGGTGTCGGCGCACCCTGGTAGACGTCCGGAATCCACGAATGGAACGGCACCGCACCGATCTTGAACAGCAAACCCACCGACAGCAGGCCGAGTGCGATGAGCGGCAGGATGGTGTCCACTCCCGGTGCGCCGATGGCCCGGCCGATCTCACCGAGCTGGAGTGAGCCGGTCGCGCCGTAGGCGAACGCCGCGCCGAACAGAAAGAAGGCCGACGAGAACGCGCCGAGCAGGAAGTATTTGAGGGACGCCTCCTGTGAGATCAGCCGACGCCGACGCGCCAGCCCGCACAACAGGTAGAGCGGGAGCGAGAACACCTCCAGCGCAATGAACATCGTCAGCAGATCGCCGCACGCGGGGAACAACATCATGCCGCCGACGGCGAGCAGCGTCAACGGGAACACCTCGGTGGTGAGCCCACCCGCCCGGGTCGCCTCGAACTCGGCGTCGGTGTTGGGCACCGCCGCCCCGGACGGCGTGAACATGTCGGCGTCGACCGCATCGAGCGTGGCCTGCGCGGCCGCACCCGGGCCGTCGCTGACACGTTTGGCTCCCGAGCCGTTCAACGTGATCGACGACGGTGCCGCGACCACCCGTTCGAGACGACGTTCGCCCATGAAGGCGACGGCGATGATCGCGACGAGCAGTAGCAGCCCCTGCAGGAAGATCGTCGGGCGGTCGATCACCACCGCCCCGGACATCGCGAACTGTCCGCGGCCGCCGTCGGAGAACTCGGCGACGGCCACGACGATCAGCGCGATGAACCCGGCGACCAGCCCGCCGAGCGACAGCACGAGCTGGATCGGATAACGGAACGTTCGCGGCGAGAAGGCTTCCACGAGCACACCGACGACCGCGACGCCGAACACGATGAGCATGGGGGACAACAGTCCGTACTCGACGCTGGGCGCCTCGATGGCGGCGAGATGAGCGACGGTCATTTCTGCTCTCCGTCCGTCGGAACAGCAACCGTGGGCTTCGGATCGGTCTGATGCATCGTGCTCATCGTCTGCGAGACCGCCGGATCGATCAGGTTCAGCAGCGGTTTCGGGTAGACGCCGAACACGAGCAACAGCGCGATCAGCGGTGCGACGACGACCAGTTCCCGGCCGTGGAGGTCACGCATGGGCCGGGTGGCCGCGCCCGGTCCCTCCACGCCGACGGTCACCTTCGGGGGCCCACCCATCATCCGTTGATAGAGCCACAGGACGTAGATCGCCGACAGCACCAGCGCGCTCGCGGCGGCGATCGCCGCGACCGGGTAGCGGGTGAAGGTGCCGATCAGGACGAGGAACTCGCTGATGAACGGCGCCAGGCCGGGGAGCGACAACGTGGCCAGGCCGGCCACCAGGAACGTGCCGGCCAGGACGGGTGCGATCTTCTGCACGCCGCCGTAGTCGGCGATGAGTCTGCTGCCGCGCCGCGACACCAGGAACCCGGCGACCAGGAACAGTGCCGCGGTGGAGATCCCGTGGTTGACCATGTACAGCGTCGACCCGGTCTGTCCCTGGCTGGTGAGGGCGAAGATCCCCAGGATGATGAAGCCGAAGTGTGAGATCGAGGTGTAGGCGATCAGCCGCATCACATCGGTCTGCCCGATGGCGAGGATCGCTCCGTAGATGATGCCGATCACCGCGAGGGCCGCGATCAGCGGGGCGAAGTAGCGGGCGGCGTCGGGGAACAGCTGCAGGCAGTAGCGCAGCATCGCGAACGTGCCGACCTTGTCCACCACGGCCATCATCAGCACCGCGCTCGACGGAGTGGCCGCGACCGCGGCATCCGGCAGCCACGAATGGAAGGGCCACAGAGGTGCTTTCACCGCGAACGCGAACATGAAGCCGAGGAACAGCAGCTTGATCAGGCCGGAGCTCGCATCGAGTTGGCCCGACGACACCGCGTCCACCACGGTCCGCAGATCGAAGGTGCCGCCGCCGTCGGTGCCCAGCCCCGAGTCGGCGGTGACCACGTACAGGCCGATCACCGCGGCCAGCATGATCAGACCGCCGAACAGGTTGTACAGCAGGAACTTCACCGCCGCGCGCGACCTGTTCACGCCGCCGGCGGTGCTGCCGAAACCGCCGATGAGGAAGTACAGCGGGATCAGCATGGCCTCGAAGAAGATGTAGAAGAGCAGGATGTCGAGCGCGACGAAGCTCATCAACACCATCGCCTCGACGGCGAGCGTCAGTGCGAGGTAGGTGTGCGGGCCCTTCTGCCGCCGCCCGGCCGAATGATCCAGCGAGCCGGAATGATCCGCGTCATTCCAGCCGGCCAGGATGAGCAGCGGCAGCAGCACCGCGGTCAACAGCACGAGCACAAGTCCGATGCCGTCGAGTCCGAGCGCGTAGCGGGTGCCGAATGCCGGTATCCAACTATGGTCTTCGACAAACTGGTAGCGCGAACCGCCTGTATCGAAGCCGATCGCCAGCCCGATCGACAGACCGAGGACGACGACCGAGATCGTCAGCCCCAGCCACTTCGCGATGTCCGGCCGGGTACTCGGGATGGCGAGTACCGCAGCGGCGCCGACGGCCGGCAGCAGCCAGAGGATGGTCAACCAGGGCACGCTCATGCGACGTTCACCACCATCACCAACGCGACGATCAGGACGGCACCGGCGAACATCGACAGTGCATAGGACCGCACATAGCCGGTCTGCCAGCCCCGTAAACGTTGCGACAGCACACCGATCGAGCGACCCACACCGGTGGTGAGGCCGTCGACGCCGTCACCTTCGAAGAGCACCAGACCCTTGGTCAGTTCCTGGCCGGGCCGCATCAGCAGGTTCTCGTTGACCGCGTCGCCGTAGAGGTCGCGGCGGGCGGCCACGGTCAACGCCGTCACATCATCGGGCGCGACCTCCGGAACCGGTTGCGTCGCATACTGTCGCCACGCGAGCCCGATGCCGATCGCCACCACGGCGAGGATCGTCACCGTCATCACCCACGTCGGCACCCCGAGTTCGTGGTGTTCCTCGCCGACCACCGGCTCGAGCCAATGCACGAGGGAGTCACCCCACACCAACAACGCGCCACTGACAACCGAGCCGATCGCGATGATGATCATCGGCCCGGTCATCACCCCGGGCGACTCGTGGGGATGCACTTCTTCGTGTTTCCACCGGCGATCCCCGAAGAACGTCAGGATCATCACCCGGGTCATGTAGAACGCGGTGATCCCTGCGCCGAGGAGCGCTGCGCCGCCGAGCAACCACCCGCCGACGCCACCGGAGGCGAAGGCCGCCTCGATGATCGGGTCCTTGGAGAAGAACCCGGCGAACGGGGGCACCCCGATGATCGCCAGGTATCCGAGCCCGAAGGTGACGAAGGTGATCGGCATGACGGTGCGTAGCCCGCCGTAACGGCGCATGTCGGTCTCGTCGTTCATGCCGTGCATCACCGATCCGGCGCCGAGGAACAGACCGGCCTTGAAGAAGCCGTGGGTGAGCAGATGCATGATCGCGAACGCGTAACCGGCGGGTCCGAGCCCGGTGGCGAGCACCATGTAGCCGATCTGGCTCATCGTCGATGCCGCCAGTGCCTTCTTGATGTCGTCCTTCGCGCAACCGATGATCGCACCGAACAACAGGGTCACCGCGCCGACGACGGCGACGCCGGCCTGAGCGGCGGGCGCGAGGTCGAAGATCGGGTTGGACCGCGCGATCAGGTAGACACCCGCGGTGACCATGGTGGCGGCGTGGATCAGCGCCGAGACGGGTGTCGGGCCCTCCATCGCGTCACCCAGCCACGACTGCAGCGGCACCTGCGCCGACTTCCCGCACGCCGAGAACAACAACATGAAACCCATGGCGGTCAGCACGTTCTGGCCGGCCTGATCGGCCCCGGCGAACACCGCCTGGAAGGACACCGCACCGAACGTCGCGAACATGATCATCAGAGCGATCGCCAGCCCGATGTCGCCGACCCGGTTCACCACGAACGCCTTCTTCGCCGCGGTCGCCGCGGTCGGCTTGTACTGCCAGAAACCGATCAGCAGATACGACGCCAGACCCACACCCTCCCAACCCATGTACAGCCCGAGGTAGTTGTCGGCCAGCACCAACAACAGCATCGCGGCCAGAAACAGGTTGAGGTAGGCGAAGAACCGGCGCCGGTCGGGGTCCTCGGCCATGTAGCCGATCGAGTAGACGTGGATCAGCGACCCGACGCCGGTGGTCAGCAGCACGAAGCACATCGACAGCTGGTCCAGTTGCAGACCGAAATCGACCTGGAGTTGCCCGACCGGCACCCAGCTGAACAGGATCTGGTGCACCGCACGGTCATCGGTGGCGCGCCCCACCATGGAGAAGAACATCGCCAGGCCCAGCGCGAAGGACGCCAACGCCAGCGCGGTACCGAGGAGATGGCCCCACCGATCGGTGCGCCGCGCACCCAGGAGCAGGATCGCCGCGCCGAGCAACGGCAACGCGGGAACCAGCCAGAGCAGATCCGCGGTCGTCTGGGTGCTCACCTGGTTCCTCCTACCGCTTCAGCAGGTCTGCGCCGTCGACCGAGGCCGATCGGCGGGCACGGAAGATGGTCATGATGATGGCCAGCCCGACAACCACCTCGGCGGCGGCGACCACCATCGTGAAGAAGGCGATCACCTGACCGTCGAACGAACCGTGCATACGGGCAAACGTCACGAACGCGAGATTGGCGGCGTTGAGCATCAACTCGATGCACATGAAGACGACGATCGCGTTGCGGCGCAGCAGCACCCCGGCCGCGCCGATGGTGAACAACAGTGCCGAGAGGTACAGGTAATTCTCCGGGTTCATCGCTTCTCCCCGAGCTCTCGGCGGATGCTGTCGGAGCCCGCTGGTGGCGAGGACGGTGGACGGGGCCGCAGGGTTGGGTTGACCGACAGTTCCGACGGAGTCCCGTCCGGCAGGAGCGCCGGCACGTCGACGGCGTTGTGCCGTGCGTACACACCGGGACTGGGCATCGGTGTCATGTCGACGCCGTGGAGGAACCGCTCCTCGGACAGCTCACGCTGGCTGCGTCGGGGTCCGAAGCGTTCTCGATGCGCCAGCACCATCGCGCCGAGCGTCGCCGCGATGAGCAGCGCGCCGGTCAGTTCGAACGCCCAGAGGTATTGCACGAAGATGAGTTCCGCGATGGCCTCGATGTTGCCGTCCGACGCCGCACTGCTTCCCGCGCCACCGGCGACGGGCGCGCCGGCGAAGACCGCCAACGACGCGTTCGCGATCGCCGCGATCAGCAGCACCCCGAAACCGATGCCCAGGACCACTGCGGCCACACGTTGCCCGCGAAGGGTTTCCACCAGGGAGTCCGAGGAGTCGACGCCGATCAGCATCAGCACGAACAGGAACAGCATCATCACCGCGCCGGTGTAGACCACCACCTGCACCACACCGAGGAACAGCGCTCCCTGCGCGACATAGAACACCGCGAGGATGATCATCGTGGTGGCCAGGAAGATGGCCGAGTACACCGCTTTGGTGGCGAACACCACGCCGAGGGCTCCGAGCACCGCGACGATGCCGAGGACCCAGAATTGGACGGCCTCGCCCGTCGAGGTTCGGGTCAGTTCCTCGGCGAGTATCGTTGTCACGACTCGTCCTTCGCGACGAGTCGCCCGTCCTTCGACACCTCACCGCGGTAGTAGTTCTCCTCGGTCGATCCCGGGGCCATGTCGTGCGGTGCCGGTGTCACCCCGGGGTCCAGGGGCGCCAGGAGTTGGTCCTTCTCGTAGATCAGGTCGGCGCGGTTGTCGTCGGCCATCTCGTAGTCGTTGGTCATGGTCAGCGCCCGCGTGGGGCAGGCCTCGATGCAGAGCCCGCACCCGATGCACCGCAGGTAATTGATCTGATAGACACGCCCGTACCGTTCGCCCGGTGAATACCGTTCGTCCTCGGTGTTGTCGGCGCCCTCCACATAAATGGCGTCGGCGGGACACGCCCAAGCGCACAGCTCACAGCCGATGCATTTCTCCAGCCCGTCGGGATGCCGGTTGAGCTGATGGCGCCCGTGATAGCGCGGGGCCGTCGGCGTCTTCTCTTCCGGATACTGCTCGGTGATGGTCGGCGAGAACATGGATGAAAAGGTCACGCCGAGACCGCTGATCGGTTTGAAGAAGTCAGGCATCGGTCGTCTCCTTGGTCGTGGGCGGCGGGATCGAGGAGGTCGTGGGTGGCAGCACCTGACCCGGCAGCGGCGGCACCGGGAAGCCGCCGGCCATCGGGTCGAAGACGGGAGGCTCGTCATCGGCTGGTCGAGTAGCGGCGACGGAGGAGCCGCGTATCGAGACCCGGCGGCCCGCCGTCGAATCCTGATCCGGCAGCCGCATCAACCGCCAGATGGCGTAGCCGATGAGCGCGGTGACCACCAGTCCGGCCGCGGCCGACACCAACGACCGCGCCAGGTCGGCGTCGTCGGAACCGCCGATCGCGGCGCGGATCACGGCGACCACCATCACCCAGGTGAGCGAGATCGGGATCAGGACCTTCCAGCCGAGGTTCATGAACTGGTCGTAGCGCAGGCGCGGCAGGCTGGTGCGCAGCCAGATGAACACGAACAGGAAGATCCAGACCTTGATGGTGAACCACAGGATCGGCCACCAGCCCGAGTTGGCCCAGTCGAAGATGCTCAGCGGCCAGGGCGCCTGCCAACCGCCCAGGAACAGTGTCGTGGCCAGGGCCGAGACGGTCACCATGTTGATGTATTCGGCGAGCATGAACATCGCGAACTTCAGCGACGAGTACTCGGTGTGGAAGCCGCCCACCAGCTCACCCTCCGCCTCGGGGAGGTCGAAGGGTGCGCGGTTGGTCTCGCCGACCATCGAGATCGCGTAGATCACGAACGACGGCAGCAACAGCAGGACATACCAATGATGTTCCTGCGCCGCGACGATGCCCGACGTCGACATCGTGCTCGCATCCAGGAAGACCGCCGCGAAGGTGAGGCCCATCGCGATCTCGTAGGAGATCACCTGCGCGGTCGAGCGCAGGCCGCCGAGCAGCGGATAAGTCGATCCCGACGACCAGCCGGCCAGCACGATGCCGTACACGCCGACCGAGGTGATGGCGAGGACGTAGAGGACGCCGACCGGAAGGTCGGTGAGCTGCAAGGGGGTCTGGTGCCCGAACACCGACACCATGGGACCGAACGGGATCACCGCGAACGCCATGACCGCCGGGACCACCGCGATCATCGGCGCCGCGACATAGATCCACTTGTCGACGCCGGAGGGGATGATGCCCTCCTTCAGGGCGAGTTTCACCCCGTCGGCAAGACTCTGCAGCAGACCGCGCGGACCGACCCGGTTGGGGCCGATGCGGCTCTGCATCCGCGCCATCACCTTTCGCTCGATCAGGATCGCCGCGAGGGGATTGGCCACCAGGAAGCCGAAGACGGCGACCGCCTTGATGAGGATGAGCCACCAGGGGTCGTTGCCGAAGTCGGCGAGGGTCGGGAAATTCATCGGACCTCCCCATCGGTCGGGACCGCCGCGATCGCGACCACGTCACCTGCCCGCGCGCCCAGGTGGGTGTACACGCCCGCGCCCGGAGAATTCATCGGCACCCACACCACGCCGTCGACCATCTCGACGATCTCCAACGGCAGCGTGATGGCCCCGCGGTCGGTACCCACTTCGACTTGCCCGCCGGCAGTGCCGCCGATACCGGCGGCGGTGGTCGCGGACATCCGCGCGACCGGCGTGCGCGCGGTGCCCGCCAGATGCGGTTCACCATCCTGCAATCGGCCGGCGTCGAGGAGCATCCGCCAACTCGCCAGAACGGCTCGTCGGGACTCGTTGGCGCCGTGATGGTTCGGTGCGGCATCGACCGGGGCCATCGCTGGTCGGGTGCCGGCGAAGGCGCCGATGTTCTCGAGGTCGGCACGAATCATCGACGGATTGTCACAGCGCAACTCCACGCCCATCTGACGGGCCAGCGCTGAGAGCACCCGATGGTCGGACAGCGTGCCGGCTTCCGGCAATGCCGTCTCGAACGGCCGTGCCCGCCCTTCCCAGTCGACGAACATGCCGGGCTTCTCGGCCGCCGCGGCCACCGGCAGCACCACATCGGCGTGTTCGGTGACCGCGCTGCGCCGCATCTCCAGGCTCACGACGAATCCACTCGCGGCCAGCGCCGCAGCCGCGAGCGCGGGGTCGGGGAGGTCGTCGAGCTCGACGCCGCCGATCACCAGTGCGGTGATCTCCTGTCGCAGTGCCGCCTCCAGGATCTGCGTGGTGTCGCGGCCGGGCACGCTCGGCAGATCAGCGATCTGCCAGGCTATCGCGATCTCGGCGCGCGCGGTGAGGTCCGCGACGGGGCGGCCACCCGGCAACAGGTTGGGTGCGGCTCCCACCTCGAGCGCTCCGCGTTCCCCGGCGCGCCGCGGAATCCATGCCAGGCGGGCACCGGTACGTTCGGCGAGTCGGACGGCCGCGGTCAGGCCACCGGGGACGCCGGCGAGCCGCTCACCGACCACGATGACCGATCCCTGCGCCGCGACGGCGTCGGCGGCCGCGTCCGAATCGAGCACGGCTGCTTCGTCACCCGGCATCGTCGGGAGCAGGGTCCCGTTCAGCTTGGCCACGCCGGGACTGCGCAGTGCCGCGATGGTCGAGACCCGTTGGCCCGCGGTGCGCACCGCACGGCGCATCCGGAGGAACACGATGGGGGATTCCTCTTCGGGTTCGAACGCGACGAGCAGCACCGATGGTGCGGCGACGAGTTCGGAGTAGGTGACATCGTCGGGTCGGGAGGCGACATGGGCGGCGAGGAAGTCGGTCTCCTCGGCGCTGTGTGCGCGGGCGCGGAAGTCGATGTCGTTGGTGTCCAGCATGGTTCGGGCGAAACGCGAGTAGGCGTAGGCGTCCTCGGCGGTGAGGCGGCCACCGGTCAGTACCGCGGACCGACCGGGTGCGGCGGCGAGTCCCTCGGCGGCGTGGCGCAGCGCATGACCCCAGGAGACCTCGCGCAGGGAGCCGTCCGGCCACCGGACCATCGGTGTGGTGAGCCGGTCGTCGGCGGTGGCGTAGGCGAACGCCCACCGGCCCTTGTCGCAGTTCCATTCCTGGTTGACCTCGGGGTCGTCGCCGGCGAGTCGACGTAACACCTTGCCGCGCCGGTGATCGGTGCGCTGGGCGCACCCGCTGGCGCAGTGCTCACACACGCTGGGCGAGGACACCAGGTCGAACGGGCGTGCCCGGAACCGGTAGGCCGTGCTGGTCAGCGCGCCGACCGGGCAGATCTGCACGGTGTTGCCGGAGAAGTACGATTCGAACGGATCGTCCTGATAGATCGAAACCTGCTGCAGCGCACCACGGTCGGCGAAGTCGATCAGCGGGTCGCCGGCGACCTGATCGGCGAAGCGGGTGCAGCGGGCACACAGCACACAGCGCTCGCGGTCGAGCAGCACCTCCGAGGACAGCGGCACCGGCTTGGTGAAGGTGCGCTTGGTCCCGGTGAAGCGCGAATCGCCGCGGCCCGAGGACATCGCCTGGTTCTGCAGCGGGCACTCGCCGCCCTTGTCACAGACCGGGCAGTCGAGCGGATGGTTGATGAGGAGCAGCTCCATCACCCCGCGCTGCGCCTTCTCGGCGACCTCCGAACTGCGTTGGGTGTGCACCACCATCCCGTCGGTGACCACTGTGGTGCACGACGCCAGGGGTTTGCGTTGACCCTCCACCTCGACGAGGCATTGTCGGCAGGCACCGACCGGATCGAGCAGGGGATGGTCGCAGAATCGTGGGATCTGCGTGCCGATCAGTTCGGCGGCGCGGATCACCAATGTTCCCTTGGGTACCGAGATCTCGGTGCCGTCGATGGTCACCGACACGAGGTCGGGCTTGCTCCCGGTGGCCCGGGAGTCGTCGACCGCGGTCATCGGAGCGCCCCGGTATTCGACGAGTCGGTGGGGTAGGTGGTGGCGTCATGCTGGTCGAAGGGACATCCGCCGTCGAAATGTGCCAGATACTCGTCGCGGAAGTACTTGAGGGACGACACGATCGGGCTGCCGGCGCCGTCACCGAGCGCGCAGAACGACTTGCCGACGATGGTGTTGGTGATATCGGACAGGGTGTCCAGATCCGCCGCCTCGCCGTCGCCGGCCTCGAGCCGCTTGAGCAGCTGCACCAGCCAGTAGGTGCCCTCGCGGCAGGGCGTGCACTTCCCACAGGACTCGTGGGCGTAGAACTCGGTCCACCGTAGGACCGCACGCACCACGCATGTCGTCTCGTCGAAGATCTGTAGGGCCTTGGTGCCCAACATCGACCCGGCCTCGCCCACTCCCTCGTAGTCGAGCGGTACGTCGAGGTGCTCGTCAGTGAGGATGGGCGTCGACGACCCGCCCGGCGTCCAGAACTTCAGCCGGTGGCCCGCGCGCACGCCGCCGGCGCGGTCGAGCAACTCCCGCAGTGTGATCCCCAATGGTGCCTCGTACTGTCCGGGCCGGGCGACGTGCCCGGACAGCGAATACAGCGTGAATCCCGGCGACTTCTCGGTTCCCATGCCGCGGAACCACTCGACGCCGTTGCGGATGATCGGGGGCACACTGGCGATGGACTCGACATTGTTGACCACGGTCGGGCTGGCGTACAGGCCGGCGACCGCGGGGAACGGCGGTCGCAGACGGGGCTGCCCGCGGCGACCCTCCAGCGAGTCGAGCAGCGCGGTCTCCTCGCCGCAGATGTAGGCGCCGGCGCCGGCGTGCACGACGAGGTCGAGATCGAAGCCGGAGCCGAGGATGTCGCGTCCCAGATAGCCGGCCGCATAGGCCTCGTCGACGGCGCCCCGCATCCGCCGTAGCACCGAGGCGACCTCACCACGCACGTAGATGAACGCGTGCCTGGCCCGGATCGCGTAGGCGGCGATGATCGCGCCCTCGATCAGCGAGTGCGGGGAGGCCAGCATCAGCGGTATGTCCTTGCAGGTGCCGGGTTCGGACTCGTCGGCGTTGACCACCAGGTAGTGCGGCGGCGCGTCGGGGTCGAATGGTTTGTCGGGATCTTGCTGTGGGATGAACGACCACTTCATCCCCACCGGGAACCCGGCGCCGCCACGACCGCGCAGCCCGGACTCCTTGATCATCGCGATGATGTCGTCCTGCGGGGTGTCCAACGCGGTGCGCAGCGCCTCATAGCCGCTGTGCGACTGATAGTTCTGCAGCGTCCACGATTCGGGTTCGGACCAGAAGCGACTGAGTACGGGAATGTCGTTTTCGCCCGGTCCCTGAGGAGTGGCTTCGTCTTCACCGGGTCCCTGAGGAGCGCGCTCGTCTCCACCCGGTCCCTGAGGAGTGGCTTCGTCTTCACCCGGTCCCTGAGGAGCGCGCTCGTCACCACCTGGTCCCTGAGGAGCGCGCTCGTCACCACCCGGTCCCTGAGGAGCGCGCTCGTCCCCACCCGGTCCCTGAGGAGCGAGCTTGCGAGCGTCACGAAGGGCGGCCCTTCGTGACGGCCCTCCGCTAGCGCTCCGGGCCTCCTCAGGGATCGGGGTTGTTGCGCTAGCGCTCCGGGCCTCCTCAGGGATCGGGAGTGGCGTTGGGCTGTCCTCACCGACAGTCGGCAACCCCGCCAACTCACGCGCGGTCTTGCGGAACGAGCACACCGTCCCGGTGCCGCGGGCGGGGGTCAGTGCGACTCCGGCCCGGAGGTCCTCGACGAGTTCCACACTGCTGTCGGGTGTCTGGTTGTCGAAGAACTCCCAGTTGACCATCACCACCGGTGCGAAGTCGCAGGCCGCGTTGCACTCGACGTGCTCCAGGGTGATGCGGCCGTCGTGGGTCGTCTCACCCGGCGAGATACCGAGGTGCTCACGCAATGTCGCGAGGATCTCGTCGCCACCCATCACCGCGCACAAGGTGTTGGTGCAGACACCGACGAGGTATTCACCGGTCGGGGAACGGCGGTACATCGAATAGAAGGTGGCCACCGCGGCCACCTCGGCGGTGGTCAGATCCAGTTGGGCGGCACAGAAAGCGACGCCTGCCCGGGTGATCTGGCCATCCTCGGACTGCACCAGGTGCAGCAGCGGGAGCAGCGCCGAGCGTGCCCGCGGGTAGCGGTCGATGATGCCGGCCGCCTCGGTGGCGAGGCGTGCGGTGACATCGTCCGGGTAGTCGGCAGGCCCGTCGAAGCGGATAGTCGGGTGAGGTTGCGGCGCAACCACCGGCACACCTTCGGCGGGTGGTGCGGTGAGATCCACGAACACCGGATCGCTCATCGGTCAACCCCTCCCATCACCGGGTCGATGCTGGCGACGGCGGTGATCACGTCGGCGACCATGCCGCCTTCGCACATCGCCGCCACTGCTTGCAGATTGGTGAACGACGGATCCCGGTAGTGCACCCGATACGGGCGGGTGCCGCCGTCGCTGACCATGTGGACACCGAGTTCGCCGCGGGGGGATTCCACCGCCACGTAGCATTGCCCGGCCGGCACTCGCATCCCCTCGGTCACCAGCTTGAAATGGTGGATGAGGGCCTCCATGGAGGTGCCCATGATCTTCGCGATGTGCTCCGGTGAGTTGCCCAGGCCGTCCGGTCCGAGTGCCAGGTCGGCGGGCCATGCCAGCTTGCGGTCGGCCACCATCACCGGCCCCGGTCGCAGCCGGTCGAGGCATTGGCGCGCGATCTTGACCGACTCCTGCATCTCCTTCACCCGGATCAGGTAGCGACCGTACGAGTCGCAGGTGGTGTCGGTGATGACGTCGAACTCGTAATTCTCATAGCCGCAATAGGGTTGGGACTTGCGTAGATCATGCGGCAAGCCGGTCGATCGCAGCACGGGCCCGGTGATGCCCAACGCCATGCAGCCGGTGAGGTCGAGGTAGCCGACATTCTGGGTGCGGGCCTTCCAGATGTAGTTCTCGTTGAGCAGATCCTCGAGCTCACCGAGTCGCCCCGGCAGGATGTCGAGCAGCTCGGCCACCTTGTCCGGGGCGTCGGCTGGTAGATCCTGGGCGACGCCGCCGGGCCGGATGTAGGCGTGATTCATCCGCAGCCCGGTGATGAGCTCGAAGACATCGAGGATCATCTCCCGTTCCCGGAAGCCGAGGAACATGGCGGTGACCGCGCCGAGTTCCATGCCGCCGGTGGCCAGGGCCACGAGATGTGACGAGATGCGGTTGAGCTCCATCAGCAGCACGCGGATGACGGTGGCCCGCTCGGGGACGTCGTCGGTGATGCCCAGCAGCCGTTCGACACCGAGGCAGTAAGCGGTCTCGTTGAAGAACGGTGACAGATAGTCCATCCGGGTGACGAAGGTGACGCCCTGCGTCCAGTTGCGGTATTCGAGGTTCTTCTCGATCCCGGTGTGCAGGTAGCCGATCCCGCAGCGTGCCTCGGTGACCGTCTCGCCCTCGATCTCGAGGATCAGGCGCAGCACCCCGTGCGTGGACGGGTGCTGCGGGCCCATGTTGACCACGATGCGTTCGTCGCCGGGTTGCGCCGCGGCGCGTTCGCGGACCGCGGTGACGATCTCGTCCCAGTCCTGCCCGGACACCGTGTAGGTCTGGGTGGGGTGAACGGTGCTGCCGTTGCCGGCGTCGGTGGTGGTCATCAGTTGTACGACCTCCGCTGATCGGGTGGTGCGATGCGAGTCCCCTTGTACTCGACGGGGACTCCGCCGAGGGGGTAATCCTTGCGCTGCGGGTGGCCCTGCCAGTCGTCGGGCATCTCGATGCGGGTCAGGGATCGGTGGCCGTCGAACACGATGCCGAAGAAGTCGTAGGTCTCGCGCTCGTGCCAGTCGTTGGTCGGGTAGATGTCGGTGAGACTCGGGATGTGCGGGTCGGCGTCGGCGACGGCCACCTCGAGCCGCAGTCGGCGGTTGTGTGTGATCGACATCAGCGGGTAGACCGCATGCAGTTCGCGGTCTCGATCGTCGGGATAGTGGACTCCGTTGACGCCCAGGCACAATTCGAATCGAAGGGTGTCGCGGTTGCGCAGGGTCAGCGCGACGGCCCGCAGGTGCTCACGGCGCACGTGCACCGTCATCTCGTCCCGGAAGATCACCACCTTCTCGACGGCCGCGTCGTAGTCGGTGTTCGGGAGTTCGGCCAGGCCCGCCGCGAGTTGGTCGGCCACCTCGTCGAAATAGCCACCGTAGGGGCGGCTGGAACTGCCCGGCAGGGTCACCGCCTGGACCAGACCGCCGTAGCCCGAGGTGTCGCCGCTGCCGTGGACGCCGAACAGGCCCTTGCGTACGCCGATCTGTTCGGTGCCGGTCTGTTCCTCGCGACTCATCTCGCCTGCGGTCTTCGGGGCCCTCGGTTCCGTCACCGCAGCAGCCCCTTCATCTCGATGGTCGGCTTCGCCTGCAGCGCAGCCTGTTCGGCCGCCCAGATGGCCTGCTCCCGATTGACACCGAGCGGCATCTGGGCGATCTGTTCATGCAGTTTGAGGATCGCGTTCAGCAGCATCTCCGGACGTGGCGGGCAGCCGGGGAGATAGATGTCGACCGGCACCACGTGGTCGACTCCCTGCACGATCGCGTAGTTGTTGAACATGCCGCCCGACGATGCGCAAACACCCATGGCCAGCACCCATTTGGGCTCGACCATCTGGTCATAGATCTGCCGCAGCACCGGTGCCATCTTCTGGCTCACGCGGCCCGCCACGATCATCAGGTCGGCCTGCCGCGGCGAGGCGCGGAAGGCCTCCATGCCGAATCGTGCGAGGTCGTAGCGACCCGACGTCGTCGCCATCATCTCGATGGCGCAGCACGCGAGCCCGAAGGTGGCCGGCCAGAGCGACCCCTTCCGCATGAACCCGGCCAGGTCCTCGACAGTGCTCAGCAGGAATCCGCTCGGCAGTTTCTCCTCGAGTCCCATTTCCGCGAACCTCCTAGCGTGTAGCGGCGGTCGCGATGCGTGCCCACAGCGGGGCACACACCGAGCCGTGGTCATTCCCAGCTGAGCCCTCCGCGACGCCATTCGTAGGCGTAGGCCACCGAGACATTGACGATGAACAGGGTCATCGCAGCGAGACCGAACCAGCCGAGAGCGTCGAACGCGACGGCCCACGGGTAGAGGAACACGATCTCGATGTCGAAGATGATGAAGAGCATGGCGGTGAGGTAGTACTTCACCGGTATCCGTTGGATCACCTGTTCCGTGCGTGATGTCGCGGTGATCGCGCCGCCGGTCGAGGCGAGGGTGTGCGATTCGGTCAGCGGCTCGATGCCGCATTCATAGGGTTCGAGTTTGGCGCGGTTGTACCGTTTCGGCCCGACGAGCAGCGCGATGCCGACCGAAAAGCCTGCGAACGCCACAGCAATTGCCCCGAGCACCATGATCGGGACGTAGGCGTTCATAGACTGACGGCCTCCCCAGGGTCGGTCCTGTGTGAGTTACAACACAGTGAGCTGTTACACACAGCGTACAAGCGATCCAGCCGCCTGTGTCAGGGATTGCGGACGCGTTTCTCTACGAGTCGGGGGTGCGCAGCAGTTCGATGAATGTGCTCGACAAGGCGATCGGGTCGACCGGAAGCGTCGCGGTGGCGTCGGCGCGCGACCAGTCGGCCAGCCACCGGTCGTCGGCGCGCCCGAGCAGCACCAGCGTCGGCGGGCAGGGGTCGATCTCGTCCTTCATCTGCTTGGCCAGGCCCATGCCCCCGGCCGGGGCCGCCTCACCGTCGAGGATCGCCACGTCGATCGCACCGGCGTCGAGCTGCGCGAAGACCATCGGAGCGGTCGCCACCTCGACGAAGCTGAGTTCGGGCAGCCCCGGATCCGGGTGTCGACCGAGTGCCCGGATGACCGCCGCGCGGGTGTCCGAATGGTCGGAATAGACCAGCACTCGCAACACCACAACGGGATCCCCGTCCCGTTTTTGCAGCGAGCGGATGTCGTTGCTCCGGGCGGGGTCGGTCACGTCGAGCACATTACCGTCCCGCCGTCGCCGACCGAGACCGAAACCCCGCCGACGGAACCCAGTTTTTCGTCGACGGAACCCCACATCTCGCCGACGGAACCCGAAACGCTCATCGTTTGATCGGGGTGCGTGGGTTTCGATACGCGCCGGGCCCGCGGGCTCGCGCGGCGCTACTCAACCAGCGGGAGGAGGCGTCAATCAACCGCTGATCGAGTAGGCTCCGAGCCGCCAGGCGGGGACCGTATCGAGATCGCTGTCGGGTGGTTTCGATACGCGACTCACTCTGTTCGCTGCTACTCAACCAGCGGCGGGGGGACTCTCAGTGCTCGGTGGAGAACCCGACCAGCGGCGGGGGACTCTCAGTGCTCGGTGGAGAACCCGACCCGCCGTCGATGGTTGTCCAGTGCGAGGGCGACGAGCTGATCGATCAGATCGGCATAGCTCACGCCGCTCGCCTCCCACAGCTTCGGATACATCGATCCCGGTGTGAAGCCGGGGATCGTGTTGACCTCGTTCAGCAACCACCCGCGACCGTCGGCTTCGTAGAAGAAGTCGACGCGGGCCATCCCGGCGCACCGCAGCGCGGTGAACGACTTCGCGGCCAGTTCGCGCACCTCGCGCGTGGCGTCGTCGGGGAGGTCGGCCGGGATGACCAGTTTCGCCGCGCCGGTGACGTACTTGTCCTCGTAGTCGTAGAACTCGCTGCCGGGCAGGATCTCGCCGGGCACCGACGCCTCGGGCGCGGAGTTGCCCAGCACCGCGACCTCCACCTCCCGCGCGGTGACCGCCTCTTCGATGATCACGACATCGTCGTACCGCAGCGCGAGGTCGATGGCCTTGTCGAGCTCGGCGGCGTCGTGCGCCTTGGTGATGCCGACCGACGAACCCAGGTTCGCGGGCTTGACGAACACCGGCAGGCCCAGCGCATCGACAGCGCGGGTGACGATCGTATTCGGGTCGTCGATCCCGTCGCGGAACTCCATCCACCGGCACTGCGGGATACCCGCCTGCTCGGCGACGATCTTCGCCATCGCCTTGTCCATGCAGAGCGCCGACGACAGCACTCCGGCGCCCACGTACGGCACCTTGAACAGCTCGAGCATCCCCTGGATGGTGCCGTCCTCGCCGTGCGGACCGTGCAGCAACGGCAGCACCACGGTGATCGCCTGTTCGCCGGCATCGCCGCGCAGTGCCGCCAGTGGCTCGATCTCCGTGCCGGCTGGTTCCAGCTTGTCGGGCAGGTCGCTGCCCTCGGCGAGGGCGGCGAGCGCCTTGTCGTTGCGCAGCCACGTCCCGGACTTGGTGATGCCGATCGGCACCAGGTCGTACTTGCTGCGGTCGGCTGCGGCCAGCACGTGTGCCGCGGTGACGCACGAGACGTCGTGTTCGGCGGAGACACCGCCGTAGAGGACGACCAGACGCAGCAGGTGTGGAGCCATGGCAGACACGATACGGCCACCGGGTTGCCCCGGCCGTACGTGCTGGCCGTACGTGCTGTGCCGACTCGGCCTTGTAGCGTTGTCGTGTGCATTTCAAGGCGAGCCAGATCGCGGCCGCCGTCAACGGACGGCTGGTCGGCGACGACGTGGACATCGACGGCGCCGGCATCGACTCCCGAAGCGTGCGATCCGGGCAACTGTTCGTGCCGATCGTCGCGGCCCGGGACGGCCATGAGTTCGTGGCATCCGCGGCGGCGGCCGGTGCAGCCGCCTACCTGAGTTCGGAGGGCAGCGTCCCCGACGTGTCGCTGCCGGCGATCACCGTCACCGATACCGCGGCCGCACTGGCCGACCTCGGTGGTCTGGCCCGCGACCGGCTACCGGGCCGGATCGTCGGCGTGACCGGATCGGTCGGCAAGACCTCCACCAAAGATCTACTCGCCGGCGTACTCGGGACCACCTACCCGACGACGGCGAGCGAGAAATCCTTCAACAACGAGCTCGGGCTGCCGCTGACCTTGGTCAACGCCGCCGCCGACACCGAGGCCGTCGTGGTGGAGATGGGTGCCCGGGGGATCGGCCACATCGACCTGCTGTGCGGGATCGCCCGACCGACCGTCGGGATCGTCACGCGCGTCGAGGGAGTGCATCTCGAGCTGTTCGGCGACATCGACGCTGTGGCCCGGGCGAAGGGCGAACTGGTGGAGTCGCTGCCGGTGGACGGCCTGGCCGTCCTCAACGCCGACGACGAGCGGGTCGCGGCGATGGCCACACGCACCGACGCCGGCGTCATCACCTTCGGGCTGACACCGTCGGCGGACGTGTATGCCACCGACATCGTCCTGGACGATCAGCTGCGCGCATCGTTCCGTCTGCACACCCCCTGGGGTGAGGCCGGCATCCGGCTCGGTGCCCGGGGCGAACACCAGGTCCCCAACGCGCTGGCCGCCGTATGCGCGGCCGGCTGGTTCGGCGTGCCGGTGGAGAAGATGTCCGACGGCCTGCTCGGTGCCGCACTGTCGGGACTGCGGATGGAACTGGTGACCACCTCCGCCGGGGTGACGATTCTCAACGACGCCTACAACGCCAACCCGACGTCGATGGCGGCGGCATTGCGTTCGCTCGCCGCGCTGGACGCCCGCCGACGCTTCGCCGTCCTCGGCACGATGGCCGAACTCGGTTCGGACTCCGCCGCCCAGCACGCGGCGATCGCGAAACTGGCCTACGACCTGCACATCGAACTCATCGCGGTCGATGAGTCGCACTACGGCAACACGGCCCGGCACGTCGCCGACGTCCAGGGCGCGGTCACCGAGCTCGGTGAGCTGGGCGAGGGCGATGCGGTGCTGGTCAAGGGCAGCCGGGTGGCCGCGCTCGAGCGGGTGGCCGAGGCGTTGCAGAGCTGACGGCGGATCTCGATACGTCCTCGCCTGGCGGCTCGGACTACTCGATCAGCGGGAAGGGGTCCCCTCCCGCTGATCGAGTAGTCGACGAGCGGCAGCGAGGACCCCTTCCCGCTGACGAGCGGTCGAGGACCCCTTCCCGCTGACGAGCGGTCGAGGACCCCTTTCCGCTGACGAGCGGCAGCGAGGACCCCTTTCCGCTGACGAGCGGCAGCGAGGACCCCTTTCCGCTGACGAGCGGCAGCGAGGACCCCTTTCCGCTGACGAGCGGCAGCGAGGACCCCTTTCCGCTGACGAGCGGTCGAGGACCCCCTTCCGCTGATCGAGTAGTCGACGAGCGGCAGCGAGGAGGCGTATCGAGATCCCGCGAGCAAACGTCGAAACGCATCTACCGCCGCTCGGCGTTCGCCACGATCACGTCGTGCACGAACTGCGCCAGCCCGGGCGCGACGTCGTCGTAGTGCTTGGTGAACCTCGGGTCGGCCAGATACATCTCCGCCAGGTTCACCTGCATCTCGTGGTCGCAGTCGTAGAACCGGTTGATCGACGCCCGATGCTCCTCGGCCAGCGCGTCGGCTTCCGCTGATCCCGGAACCACGCCCGCCCGCAGGGCGTCGGCGAGCCGGGCCTCGAGCCTGTCGGTCTCCGCCTTGACCGCCTTCCAGTCGTCCTTGCTGAAACGCCCGGTGCGCTCCTGGCTCTGGCGCCAGGCCTCGGAGTCGCCCCATCGTTCCTCGGCTTCGGCCGCATACTCCTCGCCGCGCCAGTCCTGACCGAAGACCTCGGCCTGTTCCTCAGCGGTGAGCTGGACGCCCTTCTTCTTCGCGTTCATCATCTCCTCCACAGCCGCGACCATCCGGTGCAAGCGATCGATCCGTTCGGTCAGCAGCTCGCGCTGATCCCGCAGCCGGGACCATGCGTCCGCGTTCGGATTGTCGAGCAGGGTCGCTATCTGCTCCAACGGAAAGCCGAGCTCACGGTAGGTCAGGACCTGATGCAGTCGCTCGACGTCGGCATCGGCATACACCCGATAACCTGCCGGGGTTCGCGCCGACGGCACCACCAGGCCGATGTGGTCGTAGTGATGCAACGTCCGGACACTGATCCCGACGAGACGCGCGACGGCCCCGACCGTGTGCTCGTGGTCTTCATCGCTCACATCAGACACTGTCGGGCCTCACGTCGCGTCAGGGTCAAGCAGCGCCTACGGCGTCAACCCGAACTCTTGGCCGTCCTTGCTGCAGCTGGCCAGGATTCCGGTTGTCGTCGACGGTCCGCACTGCCAGCCGGACACCTCCTGCGGCTGACCGGTCGCGATCTTGGGGCCGTACTCGGTGGCCACTTCCTTCGCGGTGTCGCAGCTCAGGTCGCCGGAGAGGACGAGGATCCGCAACGCACCGTCGGGTCCCGACGTGGTGCCGCACTGGGTGTTGGTGCCGAGATCGTCGGCGACCGAAGTCGTCGGCGACACCGGCTTCGGTCCGCCGACGACCGATGCGTTCGGGTTCTCGGACACCGTTACGGCGGAAGCCCCCGCCGTGTCCGACGACGACGCCGACTCCTGTTCGGTGCCGCACGCCGTCAGCGCGAGACCGAGCAGAGCGGTGAGGGTGGCGAGCAGGATTCGATAGTGGCTGCGCGACATGTGATCACCGTACCGGGTTTGGGTTAGACCTCTCCCAACTGCAAAAATGCAGCGGTGAGCTCTACCGACGACACCGCCCTGACGCCCGATCACTCGTTTTCCGTCGGGACGTCGCTGCCCGGTACCCGGGGTCGCACCGGCGTCATCGACACCCCGCACGGCCGCATCCACACCCCGGCGTTCGTGCCGGTGGGGACCAAGGCGACCGTGAAGACCGTGCTCCCCGAATCCGTGGCCGAACTCGGTGCGCAGGCCGTTCTCGCCAACGCCTATCACCTCTACCTGCAGCCGGGACCGGAGATCATCGACGAGGCGGGCGGTCTCGGCAGGTTCATGAACTGGCCCGGACCGACCTACACCGACAGCGGCGGCTTCCAGGTGATGTCGCTGGGCGCCGGCTTCAAGAAGGTCATCTCGATGGATGTCACCGGCGAGCAGAACGACGAGATCACCGCCGACGGCAAGGAGCGCCTGTCCGCGGTCGACGACGACGGTGTCACCTTCAAGTCGCATCTGGACGGTTCCGCGCACCGGTTCACGCCGGAGGTGTCGATGCAGATCCAGCATCAGCTCGGCGCCGACATCATCTTCGCGTTCGACGAACTGACCACGCTGATGAACACCCGGACGTACCAGGAGAACTCGCTGGAGCGCACCAGGCTGTGGGCCATCCGCTGTCTCGCCGAACACAATCGGTTGTCGCGGGAGCGCACCCATCGCCCCCCGCAGTCGCTGTGGGGTGTCATCCAGGGCGCCCAGTACGAGGACCTGCGGCGCAAGGCGTCGCGCGACCTGGTGGCGATGAGTCGCGCCGATCAGGACGCGGGTGGTCGTGGCTTCGGCGGTTTCGGCATCGGCGGTGCGCTCACCAAGGACGACCTGGGCACCATCGTCGGATGGGTCAATGACGAACTGCCCCATGACATGCCGAAGCACCTTCTCGGGATCAGCGAACCCGACGACATCTTCACCGCCATCGAGAACGGGGCCGATACCTTCGACTGCGTGTCGCCGACCCGCGTCGCCCGCAACGGTGCCATCTACTCCTTCGACGGCCGGTACAACATCACGAACGCCAAGTACCGCAGGGACTTCGGGTCCCTGGACCCGGAGATCGACAACTACACGTCGCAGTACAGCCGGGCCTATCTGCATCACCTGTTCAAGGCCAAGGAAGGTCTGGCCGCCACCCTGGCGACACTGCACAACGTCTCGTTCATCGTCACGCTGGTCGACCGTGCCCGCCAGGCGATCGAGGACGGCAACTACATCGAGTACCGCGACGAGTTCCTCGGTCGCTATTACGCGGGGTCGCGGGGCTGAGTTTGCCTTCCGGGTGGGCAACGTGCCGACACCACGAGGACGAGCCGGTCGCGGCGTGACTACCCGAAGGAGAGAAGGTTTTCGAAGACCGTCGCGTTCGCCATGCCACCGCCTTCGCACATCGTCTGCAGCCCGAAACGCTGTCCCTCGATCTGTAGGTGATGAAGGAGAGTTGTCGCCAGGCGGGCTCCGGAGCCGCCCAGTGGATGGCCGAGAGCGATGGCGCCGCCGTTGATGTTGACCCGGTCCGGGCGGGCGCCGGTTTCTTTGAGCCAGGCCTGCACGACGCTCGCGAAGGCCTCGTTGACCTCGAACGCGTCGATCTCGTCGAGGCCCAGGCCGGCCATGCGCAGTGCCTTGGCGGTGGCCGGGATCGGACCGGTCAGCATCGTCACCGGGTCGTCGCCGACACAGGTGGCGGTGTGTACTCGGGCCATCGGGCTCAGCCCCAGCTCTCGAGCCCGCTCGCTGGTCGTGACCAGCACTGCCGCAGCACCGTCGGAGATCTGCGAGGCATTGCCCGCCGTGATCCGACCGTCCTGGTCGAAGGCCGGTGCCAGCGAGCCGAGAGTGTCGAGGCTGGTGTCGCGGCGGATGCCCTCGTCGGCGATGATCAAGGTGCCGTCAGGCAGTTCGACCGGCGCGATCTGCTTGATGAAGCGACCGTCATCGTCAGCCGTCGCCGCCCGCCGATGGGACTCGAGGCTGTATTCGTCCAGTTGTGCCCGGCTGAGGCCGTAACGCCTCGCGATGATCTCGGCTCCCACACCCTGACTGAACTCGACGTTGTCGTAGCGTCGGGAAACACCGGGGCCGAACGGTACCCCGGGGCCTGCCCGCTTCGCCGAGCCCATCGGTACCCGCGTCATCGACTCGACCCCGCCGGCGACGACGAGATCGGCGTGACCGGCGATCACCGAGGCGGCCGCGAAATGGATCGCCTGCTGACTGGACCCGCACTGACGATCGACGGTGGTGCCGGGGATGTGTTCGGGCCACCCGGCCGCGAGGACCGCACTGCGCGCGATGTTGGCCGACTGCTCGCCGACTTGGCTCACGCAGCCCCAGATCACATCGTCGATGTTGTCGGCGTCCACGCCGGTCCGCTCGGCCAGCGCGGCGAGGACAACCGCCGACAGGTCGACGGGATGGATTTCTGCGAGAACGCCTTTGCGGCGCCCGACGGGTGTGCGGACGGCGTCGATGATGACTGCATCTCTCATGGTGATTCCTTACGTGACGGTGCTTGATGCTGTGTGAGGTGGCGCGCGAGGTTGCGTTCGTGGAGTTGGGAGGCGCCCTCGTAGATCCGCAGCGCGCGGACGTCGCGCCACATCCGCGGGACCGGGCTTTCGCCGACGATGCCTTCGCCGCCGAGGATCTGCACCGCCCGGTCGGCGACCTCCGAGGCCATCTCGGTGCAATACAGTTTCGCGGCCGAGATGCGATGGCGAGGGGGGTTCGAGCGGTCGAACTCGCGGGCACAGTCGAGGACCAGGGCACGTCCGGCCTCGAGCTCGGCGTAGCTGCGCCCCAACATGGCTGCGACGGAGCCGAAGTCGGCGATCGGTTGACCGAACTGCTCCCGCTGCGCCCCGTGTCGCGCCGCCTCGCCGAGCAGTCGCGTCGCCTGGCCGACGGCGGTCGCGGCCACATGCGTGCGGGCATGATTGATACCGCGCATCGCCTGCTCGAGCCCCTGACCTTCGGCACCGCCCAGGAGCGATTCTGGTCCGACGTGCACACCGGAGAGCTCGATCTCGGCGACCGGACCCTCGGCGTGCCCGTTCATCTGATCGGGCAGACGGGTGGTGACGCCGGGCGCGGCGCGGTCGACGATGAACGCCGACAGCGCCGCCGAGTCGGGGTCGGTGCGGGCGAACACGAGCAGGACGTCGGCCCGGGCCCCGTTGGTGATGTAGCGCTTGGAACCGTCGAGTACCCAGCCGTCGGCGGTGCGTCGGGCCAACGTCTGCACGGCTGTCGCGTCGGTGCCGGCCTGCGCCTCGGTGAGCGCGAAGGCGGCGACACATCGTCCGTTCGCCATGTCGGCCAGGTACATCGCTCGCTGTGCGTCGGTGCCGAAGGTGGCGAGAGCCTGCGACACCAGCCCGATGGTCGTGGAGAAGCGGGAGCGGTAGACCGCGGAGGCTCGGGTGAACTCGAAGGTCAACCGCACCTGCTGTTCGACGGACCAGCCCAGACCGCCGTGCTCGCGAGAGAGTGTCATACCGAACAGTCCGAGCTCGGCCATACGGGCGACGAGTCGGTCGGGGACATGGCCGAGCCGGACCATCTCGGGTTCACCGGGAATCAACTCCTCATCGGTGAATCGCTCTATGATGCCGAGGTATTCGTCGAATTCCATTGTGCGGATGGTGTCGGAGATCATCGTTCACAGCCCCATCGATCGCGAGATGACGCTTTTCATGACCTCGCTCGTACCGCCGTAGATGCGGCTGACCCGGGCATCGGCGAAGAGCCGGGCAATCGGATACTCCCGCATGTAGCCGTAGCCACCGTGTAGCTGCAGACAGCTGTCGATCACCCGCGATTGCATCTCGGTGCAGAACAGTTTGGTCTTTGCGGCGTCCGCGGCGGTGAGTGAGCCGCCGTCGAGGGCGAGGAGTGCGCGGTCGACCAGGGCCTGTGCGGCCTCGATCTCGGTGGCGCACTCGGCGAGAACGAATTTGGTGTTCTGGAAGTCGGCGACACGCTTGCCGAACACCTTCCGATCGGCGACGTAGTCGGCCGCCAGTGTGAGCGCGGCCTGCGCGGTCGCGGTGGCGGTCACCGCAATCGTCAACCGCTCCTGGGGGAGGTTGTGGGTGAGCATGGCGAACGCCTTGCCCTCGACACCGAGCATGTTCCCGGCCGGGATTCGAACATTGTCGAAGTGCAGTTCCGCGGTGTCCTGGGCCTTGAGGCCGAGCTTGTCGAGGTTGCGGCCGCGGGTGAATCCGTCCATGCCGTTCTCGACGACGAACAGCGACAGGCCTTCGCGACGGTCCTCCCGGTCACGTCCGGTTCGGGCCACCACGGCGATCAGGTCCGCGTTGATGCCGCCGGTGATGAATGTCTTGGCGCCACTGAGGATCCAGTCGTCGCCGTCGCGGACAGCGCTGGTCGACATGCCCGCGAGGTCCGAACCGGTACCGGGCTCGGTCATCGCGATCGACGCCACCAGTGAGCCATCGGCAAATCCGGGAAACCACCGTGCTCGCTGCGCGGTGTCGGCGTATTCCAGGAAGTACGGCAGGACGGTGCTGAGGTGCACCTGGAGGCCACCGAGGGTGGCGGCGGCGTATCCGGTCTCCTCGATGACGATGGCGTTGAACAGGAAGCTGTCGATGCCGCCGCCCCCGAACTCTTCGGGGATCTGCAGTCCGTTGATGCCGAGTTGGGCTGTTTTGGTGAACAACTCGCGTGGCACCTTGCCGGCGGCCTCCCAATCGGCGATGTGTGGAGCCACCTCCCTGGCAATGAACTGCCGTACTGCGGAGCGGAAGTCGTCGTGGTCAGCGGTGAACATGGTGCGATCCATGGGGTCCTCTCGATGATGGGTTGTCGGATTCTGGTCTCAGAAATCGTCGCCGGGCTGGTCAGTGCGGACCACGCCCGCGGCGATGAGATCGTCGACCGCGTTGCGTGCGTAGCCGAGGTCGGCGAGCAGCTGCGCGGTGTGCTGGCCGAGCACGGGTGCAGCGGCCGCGGGGGCATGGGGAATACTGCCGAGATGCCACGGCGATCCGAGAGTCGTGTGTTCGACACTGTGGCGGTCGACGACGTCGACGAAGATTCCGGTCGCCTCCACATCCGGGTTCTTCCTCACCTCGCTGTAGGAGCTGATACGCCCTGCCACAACGCCGTTCGGCGTCAGCAGGTTCATCGCCTCATCGCTCGTCATGGTGGCGAACACCGACCGCAGTTCGGTCAGCAGTGCCGGACGGTTGCGTACCCGTGCCTCGTTGTCGGTGAAGCGTGGGTCATCGGCCAGCTCAGGGCGCGCGAGCAGCGCGCAGAGGCGGGCGAAATGCGTCACCGAATAGGCCGACACGACGATCGCGCCGTCGCGGGTCGGCATCACGTCGGCGGCGGGAGCGACGGTCGGTTGGCCGTTGCCCTTGCGCGTCGGTTCGTTGCCGGTCAGCAGGTATTCGCCCCAGTTGGGCCCCTGCAGATGCACCGCAACCTCCAGCAGCGAGGTCTCGACGGTGTCGCCTTCGCCGGTCCGCAATCGCCGGACATAGGCACCCAGGACGGCCTGCGCGAAGACATGTGCTGCAGCCGAATCCACCACCGGGAATCCCACCCGCTGCGGTTCACCGTCGGCCTCGCCGGTCACGGACATGATTCCGCTCTCGGCCTGTGCAGCGATGTCGAGGCCTGCCCGGTCCTTGGACGGTCCGTGGAGACCGAAGCCGCTCACGGTGGCGTAGATGATGTTCGGGTACCGGTTGCGGACCTCCGCGGCGCCCAGGCCGAACGACTCCATCACGCCCGGCCGCAGATTCTGGACCACGATGTCGGCGTCCGCGATGAGTTGCCAGGCGATCTCGCGGCCCCGCTGATGCTTCAGATCGATGGCGATGCAGCGTTTGTTGCGATTGTAGGTTCGCAGGATGGCCTCGCCGTACACGCCGATCAGCCGGGATGATTCGCCATGCACGGGTTCGACTTTGACGACGTCGGCGCCGAGGTCGACCAGGATCTGGGTGGCGGCGGGCGCGGCGATGAACTGTCCGAAGTCGATCACGCGAACGCCGTCGAGAGGGCGCGTCATCGGATCGCCTCCGTGGTGCGGGCGGCCAGACGGGCGATGTCGCGCTCCGGCCGGACGAGCACGGTCGCGATCGCACCGCCGACGGCCATCAGGATGCCCGTGAGTGCGAATCCGTGTCCGTAGCCGGTGATCTTGTCGGCGGCGTTGTCGACGAACCAGCCGAGGACGAGGGGAGCGATCACGCCGGCCATGCTGTAGAAGGCGACGAGGAAGCCGAGGACGGTGCCGCGTTTACGTGGGTGGACGACGTCGGCGATCGCAGTGAAAGCGACGGCATACGCGGCCGAGTTGAGAGAGAATGCCAGCGAGATGAACAGCATCTGCAGCAGACCGCTCGGCAGAACGGTGAACGCGAACATCGAGACACCTGCTGCCACCACGAGTCCGCCGGCGAGGTAGCCCCGCGATATCCGACGGGACACTCCGCGTGCGGTGAGACGGTTCGACAGCAGCCCGGCACCGATGGCGGCGACTGCGGCGAATGCGTAGGGCAGCATGATCAATCGACCCGCGGTTTCGGTGCTGTAGCCGAGTCCATCGGACAGATAGACGGGCAGCCAGGCCACTTTCAGCGTTGTGGACCAGTAGGAGAAGAACGTCAACAGGGCGATTCCGATCACGGTGCCCGTGGTGAGCAGCTGCCGGTAGGAGGCCTCGACGAGTTCCGTTGATCCCTTGGCGGTTTCGGTGAACAACTGCGCCGGTGCATCTCTACCGAGGATGATCCAGGCGACGACCCACACGGCGCCGAACCCGATGAGCACGCCGAAGGCCGCGTGCCAGGACCAGGTGACGATCACCCAGGTGAGCACCGGAGCGGCGAGTAGCGGCCCGACGGACGCGCCCGCGGTGACGATGCCGCCGGGCAGGGCCCGCTTCTCGGGTGGGAACCACGAGTGCACCGCATGTGTGGCCAGCGCGTACGCGGGCCCTTCGGCGAACCCGAGAACGATGCGGCACACCAACAGCACACCGAAGCTGACCGGTCCGAGAAGGGGGACCATCGTGATCACCCAGACCAGCATCAGTGCTGCGAGGAGCCATCGCGTACCGATACGGGAGGACAACGCCCCCAAAATGATCGCCCCGGCTGCGAACAGCCAGAAGAACGCGCTCTGCAGCAGGCCGAACTGGCCGGGGGTGATGTCCAGATCCTGTTGGATGTGAACGCCGGCGAAACCGAGTGCCGCCTTGTCGGCGAAGTTGAGGAGCAGGAAGGTGAAGAGCAGGCCGGTGATCACCCAGGCCCGGGCGTAGGAGGGTGCCTGTGTGCGGGCGTCCGCAGGCGTGAGGGTATGTGTCATGAGGGACTCCGAAACGGGAGAGAGGGAAACGGGACGCCGGATCAGCGGCCGGCGAAGACGGGGACGCGTTTGTCGAGAAATGCCGCGGCGGCCTCGCGTGCGTCCGCCGAGTGGAAGCAGTGCACCATGCGGTGCACCTCGTCTGAAAGATATTCGGTCAGTGGGGAAGTCGATGCCTGAAGCAGGTTCTTCTTCATCGACGACAACGCGAGCGGAGCCGAGTCGGCAAGTCGGTGGGCGAGCTCCCCGGTGGCGGTGCCCAGGGTCTGCGGATCGGTTGTCGTGGTGACCAGGCCGATCCGAAGGGCCTCGGCCGCAGACAGTTTCCGTGGCGTCAAGAACAGCTCTCGGGCCCGGCCGGCGCCGACGATGCTGCTGATCAGCCACACTGCGCCGAGGTCGCCGGACAGGCCGGCGTTGACGAACGCGGTGCTGAACACCGCTCGATGAGTGGCGATGCGGAAGTCGGCGGCCGCCGCGAGGGACAGACCGGCGCCGGCGCACGCACCGTCGACCGCGGCGACGGTGATCTGCGGCAGTTGATGAAACGCGGCCAGCATGGCGCTGACCTCGCCGAGCCGCGCGACATCGTCGGGAACGGACCGGCCGCGCAGCGTCCGGGATTGCGGTGGGGCGGCGAGGTCGGCGCCCACGCTGAAGTCCGTCCCGGCGCCCGTCAGGACCACGACTCGGACCTCGGGAGAGTGGGTGAGTGTTGCCACGATGGAACTCAGTTGTTCGAAGATCGGGAAGGACACCGCGTTGCGCCGTCCCGGATTGTCGAGCGTCACGGTCGCGATGGCGTCATCCACGTCGTACTGGACTCCACCTCTCATTGCTGCTCCTTGGGTGTCGGGAATGCCTGTGAAGTGGCACACACCCATTGAAGGATGAGCAATCGACTACGTCAAAGACTAGAAATGAGGTGGATTGACTGTAATTGCCTATCGGTTACGTGGTCGGATCTCGGCGTCTCGTAGATTCCGGTCCCGAATACGCTCGTCGGCTTTCCGGGCCGTGAGCGCAGCCGCCTCGACCAGGGGCAGTCCGTTGCGGATGTTTCGCTCGATGCCGTCGATCCACAGCTGCATCGACCCCTTGACATACGCATGGAACGCCGTGGTGGCTGCGGTGACCCGGCCGGGGCGACGGGCCAGCCCCAAGGGTCGGGACAACGCCGGTGACAACTCTCGGACGACTCCGCCACGAAAACGGGCGTCGAGCCCGACGCGAAGCGAGACGATCGCGGCGCCGCCGCCCGAGAGCACCATCGGTAGCACCGCACCGCGCTGCGGCACCTGGATGACGATCCGCGGCTCGACGCCGTGTTCCCGCAGCGAGGCTTCGATGTAATCCCTTGTCACCGTGCCTCGTTCGCCCATGACAAAGGGAACGCCCGCCAGCAAAGAAATAGGCGTCGGATCAGGCCAGTGCGCATCGGTTCCCGGGGGACACACGAGAACGAACCGCTGCTTGACGAGTTCCTCGGTGACCAGCTCGTCGCCGGGGAAGGGCAATTCGGATATCCCGATCTCGCAGGCACCGGAACGGACCAGTTCGATGATGTCCGCCGAGTCATCGCGCTCCTCGACATGGAATCTGATGTCGGGATTCTCGGATCGGTAGCGGGCCACCCACACCGAGAGCGGGTCGGTGGACAGATCCGACAAAGTCGCGACGTCGATGCGTCCCCGGTTGCCCTGGCCGACGCTGCGTACCGCGTTCTCGGCCTCCTCCGCCTCACGCAGAATCGTGCGCGCCGGCCCGATCAACGCTTCACCGGCGGGCGCGAGAACCAGACCACGCCCCACCCGATGGAACAGTTCGGTCCCGAGGTCCTTCTCGAGTTTGCGAATCGACTGCGACAACGACGGCTGTGCGACGTGGAGTGCGGCGGCGGCCCGGTTGACTCCGCCGTACTCGACGACCGCCAGGAAGTACTCCATCTGACGCATGTCCATGATGGGAACGGTAGTACGACGGTTACGGTGGCCGTTTACGGTTGAGAGGTCCCAACACGGGGTGTGGAGGAGGCGAGAATACCGTGAGTGTCCATCAAGCGATAGCCGATCTGGCGCGCACTTTGCATGCGGTACCGGAAACGGACCGAGCCGCTACCGACGTGGTGCTCGAGGCCATCACCGCGGGCGCGCTCGAGCATGTGCCCGGCACCCGGTACGCCGGTGTGCTCGTGGTCGACCAGAAGAAACGTGTGTTCGACACGATCGCGCCCACCGACCAGATCATGGTCCGGCTCGACCAACTGCAACGGGACACCGGGCAGGGCCCGTGCCTGGAGGCCGCATGGGAACACCACATGGTGCGTTCCGACGACATCGCCACCGATCCCCGATGGCCGGAACTATCTGTGCGCACGATCGCCGAGACACCTGCCCGTTCGAGTCTGTCCTTTCAGTTGTTCACCCACCGGGGCTCGATGGGCGCCCTGAATCTGTTCTCGGACAGGGTCGGCGCTTTCAACGAGGAGTCCGAGGAGATCGGGCTCGTCTACGCCACCCACGCCGCTCTGGCGCTGTACCGTGCCCGTCAACAGGGCGACTTCCGCAGCGCGCTCGCCAGCCGAGATCAGATCGGGCAGGCCAAGGGCATGATCATGGAGCGATTCAAGATCGATGCGATACAGGCATTCGAACTGCTCCGCCGGCTGTCCCAGGACAGCAATACCCCGCTCATCGACGTGGCGCGTCAGGTCATCGAAGCCGAGGATGTCGGCTGAGTCGCGCGCGACGCGGGCGGCGCGGGCGGCGTATCGAAACCACCTGTTGTGGGGGTGATCTCGATACGCCGTCTCGCTGCCGCTCGCCGGCTACTCGATCAGCGGAAGGTGCCGCTCGCCGGCTGCTCGAATCGGCGGAAGGACCGACGGGTGATGGTGCTCGCTGATCGATCAGCGGAAGGATCAGCGGGTGTGGATCAGCTGTCGTGCACGATCACCCCGCGAATGTTCTTGCCGTCACGGAGATCCTGGTAGCCCTGATTGACCTGGTCCAGCGTGTAGGTGGTGGTCACAAGTTCGTCGAGCTTGAGCTGGCCGGTGTCGTAGAGACGCAGCAGTCGCACGATGTCGTACTGCGGGTTCGCGGACCCGAACAGGCTTCCCTTGATGGTCTTCTCGTTGAGTGTGAGGTCGATGCCCGGCCAGTGCACGGTGAACTTCTCCGGACTCGCCAGTCCGGTGATGACGACCGTGCCGCCCTTGCCGACGGACCCGATCGCGGCCGAGACCACATCCTCGTCGACGGTGCCCACGGTGACGATCGCACAGTCGGCGCCCTGACCCCAGGTGATCTCGGTGATCGTGTGCTGGGCCTCGGCGGCCGAGGCAAACGAGTGCGTGGCTCCGAACTTGATCGCCGTATCCCGTTTGAAGGCCACCGGATCCACCACGACCACATACTTGGCGCCCGCATGGACGGCGCCCTGCACCGAGTTGATGCCGATGCCGCCGATGCCGTAGATCACCACGGTGTCGCCGGCGCGCACGTTGCCGGTGTACACCGCCGAACCCCAGCCGGTCGGCACACCGCAGCCGACGAGCACGGCCTTGTCCAGCGGGAGCCAGTCGTCGACCTTCACCACCGAATGCTGTGAGATGGTGGCGCGCTCGGAGAAGGTGCCGAGCATGCACATGCCGCCGAAGTCCTGGCCGTTGCCGTGGAATCGGAACGTCCCGTCCGGCAGCGAGCCCTCCAGGATGGTGGCGCCCATGTCGCACAACGACTGTCGGCCGGTGGAGCAGTACCGGCAGGTGCCGCAGTTCGGGATGAAGCTGCACACCACGTGATCGCCGGGTTTCACCTTGGTGACGCCGGGGCCGATCTCCTCGATGATGCCCGATCCCTCGTGGCCGCCGACCATCGGGAACCGCGGCGGCAGATCACCGTCGGTCAGGTGCAGGTCGGAATGACACAGTCCCGCGGCGGTGTACTTGATCAGCACCTCGCCTTCCTTGGGGCCGTCGAGATCGAGCTCCATGATCTCGAACGGCTTCCCGACGTCGAGCAGGACAGCTGCCTTGGTCTTCATGGTGTTCCTTTCCTTGTGGGGTCAGCGGGGTTGGTGGGGTCAGAGGGTCAGGGGGTCAGCGGTAGATAGACTTGACGTTCTGGTATGCGGCAAGGCCTTCCGGTCCGAGTTCGCGACCCATGCCGCTCTGTTTGACACCGCCGAACGGTGCGATCGGGTCCGGCAGGTAACGGTTGATGCCGATCGTGCCGGTCTGTACCGCGCGCGCCACGGCCTGCGCACGTTCCGGGTCGCTGCTCCAGACCGTGCCGCCGAGGCCGAAATCCGAGTCATTCGCGATGGCAACGGCATCGGCATCGTCGGAGTAGCCGATCACCGACAGCACCGGACCGAAGATCTCCTCGCGGGCGATGGTGGCGGTGTTGTCGATGTCGGCGAAGACGGTCGGCTGGACGAACCAGCCGTCGTCGAGTCCGGCGGGACGCCCACCACCGGTGGTGATACGGCCGCCTTCGCTGCGGCCCTGCGCGATGTAGCCCTCCACCCGATCACGGTGGCGCGCGGTGGCCATCGGGCCGATCTGGGTGCCCGGATCGCGCGAGTCACCGATGACCATCGATTCGGAGAACGCGGTGAGTACGTCGACCACCTCGTCGTAGCGCGAACGCGGTGCGAGGACGCGGGTGCCGAGGAAGCAGGTCTGGCCGTTGTTGGCGAGGGTCGCGACGAACAGATCGTTGCCGATGGTGGCGAGGTCGAGTTCGGCGTCGTCGAGGACGATGGTCGCCGACTTCCCGCCCAGCTCCAGCGTCACCGGGCGCAGGAGGCGTCCGCAGGTTTCGGCGATGGAGATGCCCGCAGCCGTCGATCCGGTGAAGGCGACCTTGTCGATCCCCGGGTGGGACACGAGATGCGCGCCGACCTCGCGTCCGCCGGGGACGACGTTGATCACGCCGTCCGGCAGTCCGGCCGCCTCTACGGCCTCGGCCAGCACGAATGCGTCGAGCACCGTCTCCGGGGACGGTTTGATCACCAACGTGCAGCCGGCTGCGAGCGCGGGGGCGAACTTGAAGGCGGCGAGGGTCTGCGGGAAGTTCCACGGGACGATCGCCCCGACGACCCCTATCGGGCTGCGGGTGACCTCGACGACGCCACCGAACATGCCTTCGCGGACATCGGCGGTCTGGTTCTCGATGAGGTCGGCGTAGTAGCGGAGCAGGGTCGACGGGTAGACGGCCTCGAGCTGCCCGGCCACCGCGATCGGCATCCCGTTCTGTGCCGACACCAGTCCGGCGAGCTGATCCTTGCGGGCCTCGAGTTCGTCGGCGAATCGGCGCAGGTGCCGAGCCCGGTCCGCAGCGGGCAGGCCCGACCACACGGACGGATCGTCGAATGCGGCCCGGGCCGCGGTGACGGCGGCGTCGACGTCGGCCACCGAGCCGTCGGGCACGCTGCCGATGACCTGGCCGGTGTTGGGTGAGGTCACCTCGATGCGGCCGGTACCCCGCGGTTGTTCCCAGCGCCCGCCGATGAACAGCTGGTCATGGGCGAGGCCCTCGTCCGGGATCAGGGCGGTCGGTGTGGCAGTGCTCATGGAAACCTCGATCTCTCGATGTGCAGTGATGACCATCACTGTTGTGGCGTGTGCCGGTCATCGTCACATCGAAAGCGCAGCGCTAACTGTCCGAGATCCGTACACCTGCCGGACACGGTTTGGCTCGGCGCCGTCGGCCACCGGGCCGGAGGTTCATGGCGTGATCCCGAGGGCGCGGATGCGGGCGTAGAGGGTGCTGCGGCTGATGCCCAATCGTTGGGCGGCATGCACCTTGTTGCCCTGGCAGTGGCCGAGCGCGTCGATGATGGCCTGGCGTTCGGTACGGTCGCGCATCGACAGGGTCGCCGCCTTGGTGGAGAGCCGATACCGCTCGGGGAGGTCGGCGAGCTCGATGTGACCGGCAGATCCGCGGGCGGCGGCGGTGTCGGCGGCCTGCTCGACGACTCGACGGAACTCGGTCAGGTTGGCGGGCCAGTCGTGGGCCATCAGCGCATCGACCGTCGCTGCCCCACACGTGCTCCCCGGACGTCGGGCGGTCGCGAAGAACGTGGCGAGCGCGCCGATGTGCTCGGTTCGGTGCCGGATCGCGGGGAGGGCCGCCTGTTCGTCGCACAGAGCGGTGACGGCGGCAACCGCCGGTCGGGCATCGGCCGAGGGGCCGCTGATCGCGATCACCGGCTGGATGCGGTCGGTGAGCATTCGGCGCACCAGCGCCAGTGCGGTGTCGGCGAGGAGGTCCAGTCCGTCGATGACCAGCACCTCGCCGGCCGCCCGGGCCTGTGTCGCGACGCGCGGGAGATCGACGGCGTCGCCGGAGGTGATCACCTCGGCGACGTCGAGGCGCCGTGCGGCACGTCCGTACAGCGCCCGAGTGGCACCGGTGGTCCGTCCGGTTCCGGCCTCGCCCGTCAGCGCCAGCGACCGCGGCGCGGCGACGGTGCCGGGGTCGAAGACGATCTCGGGGAACAGCGCATCGGGTGAGCGGCGATCGAGTCGCTCTCCGCGGGGGACCGGCCGATGCGCTGAGCGCGATGCGCGCAGCGTCACCACCGCGGCCCCGGGCGCGCCGGGCACCGCGTGGCCCGACAGTGTCACCGGGATTCCTGACGTGAGCAGCATCGTCTCCGGAAACGACGTCGACACTGCGGCTGCCAGCGCTTTGAGCGCGCCGATGTCCGAGGTGTCGAGGAGCTCGGTGGCCAACGTGTTGGTCAGCAGCAGATCGTCGCCCACCGCGACCACCGCGGCGTCACGTCGGCCCGATGCCAGGTGGAACGCGCCCAGGATCGCCCGGTGAGAACTGCGCGAGGTGTCCAGCAGGCGGGCCTGGATGTCGGAGACCAGCCGGCCGACGAAGGACTGGAACAGCGGATTGACGGCCGAGCTGATCTCGGTCATGCAGAGGATGCCCTCGAGGCGCCGGGTGGTGGGATGCACGATCGGCCGCCCGTAGCAGCTCAGATGCTTGTACATCTCCAGGAAGTGCTCGGCACCGTTGACGGTCAGCGGGGCGCGGGTTTCGACGGGGGTGCCGAGGGCGGTGGTGCCCACCGACTCCTCGTCCATCGTCGATCCCAGCACCGCCCCCAGCCGGCTGATGCTGTGCTCGACCTGCGACCCGCCGTAGACGCTCGCGACGATTCGGGAGTCGGCATCGGTGAGCAGTAGAGCGATGTCGGCGTCGGCGAGTTGCTCGGACGCGGCGTCGAGCACCGGGCGGGCGGCACGCAGCACCAGATCGGATCTCGCCAAGTCCTCATCGACCAGAACGTCGGGCACGGCATCCGGGGCCAACCCATTCCCCACCGACCGGCGCCAGGAGATGTCGATCTCCGGACGCAACGGCGGCTGTGCCGCGCGGACCATGCCCAACCGCCCTTCTGGTGACGTGTGTCACACCATCATGGCAGATGGTGGACGTCCCATCGTCTCCGTGGCGCCTGGTGGGAACTCGCCGCTCGGCGAATACGTTCCATTCTCGTGGAGCCGCTATGTGTCCCAGCGTTGTGACCGTCGGCTCCTTCACCGTCAACCGACCCGAGCGAGAAAGACCTGATGAGACGCGCGAAGCGCCGAAAACGCCGACGATCTGACCTATCCCGACCCAGTGAGCAGCTGGGCACGAGTCATCGGAGCCGGCCGTGCTGACGCTCCTCGGTATCGCAGTCGGCATTCTGGTCGTCCTCGCCATCTCCGCGTTGACCGGCTACTTCGTGGCGCAGGAATTCGGCTACATGGCGGTCGACCGCTCCCGCCTCAAAGCTCGCGCCGAAGCCGGCGACAAGACCGCGGCCCGCGCCCTGTCGGTCACCCGCCGCACCTCCTTCATGCTGTCCGGCGCGCAACTCGGCATCACTGTCACCGGTCTGCTGGTCGGCTACGTCGCCGAACCGCTCATCGGCAGTGGTGTCGGTGACCTCCTCGGCGACGTCGGCATCCCCGTCGGTATCGGCGTCGCGATCGGCACGGTGATCGCGATCGCGTTCTCCACCGTCGTCCAGATGGTGTTCGGCGAGCTGTTCCCCAAGAATCTGGCCATCGCCCGCCCCGAACCGGTGGCGCGCCGGCTCAGCCGATCGACCACCGCCTACCTGGCCGTGTTCGGCTGGTTGATCGCACTGTTCGACAAGTCGTCCAACCTCCTGTTGCGTGCCCTGCGGATCGAACCGGTCCACGACGTCGAGCATTCGGCCACGCCCCGCGACCTCGAACACATCGTCGCCGAATCCCGTGATGCCGGAGAACTGCCGGCCGATCTGTCCACCTTGCTCGACCGCGTCCTCGACTTTCCCACGCGCACTGCCGGACACGCGATGATCCCCCGCACCCGTGTGGACACCATCCGCGCCGATCGGCCGGCAGCCGATGTGCTGGCGGCGATGGCGACAGGCCATACCCGTTACCCGGTCGTCGACGAGCGGGCCGAGGTGGTCGGCGTCATCCACCTACACGACCTGCTCGGCTGGTCCGCCGAGGCCGACCGCGCCGCGTCGTCGACGGCCGGCGACGTATGCCGCCCGGCGGTGATCGTCCCGATGTCGCTGCCACTGACCGGCGTGCTCGCCCACATCGATGCCGCGTCCGACGAGATGGCCGTGGTGATCGATGAATACGGTGGTTTCGCCGGGGTCGTCACCGCCGAGGACATCGCTGAGGAACTCGTCGGTGAGATCGATGACGAGCACGACCCGCTCGAACGGTCCCCGATCGAGCAGACCGGTGACGGATGGCAGATCGCCGGCGACGCCCACCTCGACGAGGTGTCCCGGGCGATCGGCATCGAGCTGCCGGAAGGGGATCATGAGACTCTCGCCGGGCTTGTGATCGCCGAGTACGCCGGCCTTCCCGCTGTCGGCGACCAGGTCACGATGACGCTGGAGCCCGACCCGGCGCTGCTGGCGCACCACGAGGAGGCGGAGCCTCGGACGGTGCACGTCCAGGTGCTCGAGATCGACAAGCACGTGCCCTCGAAGGTCTTGCTGACCGTCGACGCCACGGCGTCCGTTGGAGGCCGGGCATGAGCAACCCGTGGGTCGTGGTCGCGATCACCATCGCACTGATCGGCGCGAGTGCCTTTTTCGTCGCCGTCGAATTCGCGCTCATCGCGGCTCGGCGCCACCGTCTCGAGGATGCGGCACCAACCAGCCGATCGGCGCGGGCAGCGTTGCGCAGCGCATCGGAGCTGTCGGTGCTGCTGGCCGGTTCGCAGCTCGGTATCACCATCTGCACCCTCGCTTTGGGTGCGATCACCAAACCCGCTGTGCACCATTGGCTCACGCCTGCCTTCAGCAGCTGGGGCATGCCATTGTGGACCGCGGACGTCGCCGGATTCGTGCTGGCGCTGGTGATCGTCACCTTCCTGCATCTCGTGGTCGGTGAGATGGCTCCGAAGTCGTGGGCCATCGCGCATCCGGAACGGTCGGCCACCATGCTGGCGATCCCGATGCGCGCATTCATCTGGCTGACCCGCCCCGTGATCACCCAGCTCAACAGCCTGGCCAACTGGTGTCTACGCCGTGTCGGTGTGCAGCCGGTCGATCAGGTGGGGGCCGGTCAGGACTCGGAGACCCTGCGTCACCTCGTCGAACACTCGGCGACGGTCGGGACGCTCGACGAGCGCTACCACGCACATCTGTCCAGCGCACTCGAACTCGAGGCGCTGACCGTCGGCGACGTGGTCGGTTCCGAGGCCGTGAGCGCGGTGCCGCCAACCGCGTCACCTGCCGAGATCCAGGCGACCTCGCTGACGACCGGACATCGCCGTCTCCTGGTGTGGGACAAGGCCTCGGGCGGCGCAGGCATCGAGGGTGTGGTCCATGTCCGCGACAGCCTCGCCGCCGCGACCGACTCCTCGGCAGCCGACCTGCTGCGGCCGGTGCTGACCTTCGGGTCCGCCGTTCCGGTCTATGAGGCCCTCGCGACGATGCGCGAGACGCGACGGCACGTGGCGGTCGTCGTCGACGACGACCGGGTCCTGGGCGTGCTCACCCTCAACGACGTGCTGGAACTCCTGCTGGCCACCACGGCTGCCTGATCGGTTGGCCGGCGGTGCCTTCCCTCTGATCGGGTAGCTGGCGCGCGTTTTCCCGCTGATCGAGTAGTCGACGATGCCCTTCCCGCTGATCGAGTAGCCGACGAACGGAGTGAGGAGGCGTATCGAGATCGGGGTTGGCGTGGGTTTCGATACGCGACTCACTCTGTTCGCTGCTACTCAACCAGCGGGTGGGTGCCCTTCCCCGGTGATCGAGTAGCCGACGACCTCTTTCCGCTGATCGAGTAGTCGACGAACGGAGTGAGGAGGCGTATCGAGATCGGGGTTGGCGTGGGTTTCGATTCGCGACTCACTTCGTTCGCTGCTACTCAACCAGCGGGTGTCGCGACTCACTTCGTTCGCTGCTACTCAAACCGGGGGTGGTGGCGCGCCCTTCCCGCTGATTGCGATCACGTCCACTCGGCCTCCGTAAGAATCCACGGTTCCTTCGGCAATGCCTGCGGATCGAACCGTTCGGCGAGCATCGGAAGCGACACCGCCTCACCGGGTTCGGCCAGCCAGAGCGACTCCGCGATGCGCGACAACACCTGCTTGGCCGAGATGCCCTGGCCGGCGAGGTCGGCCAGGGTCACCGCACCGTCGCGTTTGCTGAGCCGGATGCGCTTGTCGTTGAGCACCATCGGCACGTGCGCATAGGTAGGCGGGACGTGACCGAGCAGCGTCGCCAAATAGGCCTGCCGCGGCGCGGACGACAGCAGGTCGGCTCCGCGTACCACCTGGTCGACGCCTTGTGCGGCATCGTCGACGACGACCGCCAGGTTGTAGGCGGGGGTGCCGTCGTTGCGTTGGATGACGAAGTCGTCGACCATCCCGCTGTAGCTGCCGTGCAAGGCGTCGACGACGGTGAAGTCGGGGACGTCGGTGCGGAGACGAATCGCCGGGTCCCGGCCGCCGGCTCGACGTTCGGCCCGCTGCGCATCGGTGAGGTCGCGGCAGGTGCCGGGGTAGGCGCCCTCGGGCGCGTGCGGCGCCGACGGCGCCTCCAGGATCTCGCGCCGCGTACAGAAGCACTCGAAGGTGCGGCCGTCCTCGCGCAGCCCGTCGATCACCGACTGATACGACGGCAACCGGTCGGATTGGTAGACCACCGGCGGGTCCCAGTCCAGTCCCAGCGATGCCAGGTCGGCGAGTTGTCCGCGATCGGCGCCGACCGCGGTACGATCCAGGTCCTCCATCCGGATGAGGAACGACCGGTCGGTGGTCCGGGCGAACAACCAGGCCAGCACGGCTGTCCGCAGATTGCCGACGTGCAGCTCTCCCGACGGTGACGGCGCATACCGGCCCGCCGGCGGTGCGGTTTCTCCCAGGTCCATTGCGGATGAGCGTACAAGTAGCAACTATGGAGCCGTGGACCTCCCGGTAATGCCGCCGATCGCCCCCATGCTCGCCAAAGCCGTCACCACGGTTCCCGATCAGCCCGGTGGTGATCCGGTGTGGTCATACGAGCCGAAATGGGATGGCTTTCGGGCCTTGATCTTTCGCGACGGTGACGAGGTGGCCATCGGCTCGCGCGGCGGCAAGGACCTCGCCCGATATTTCCCCGAGCTGGTGGCCGCCGCCAAGGCCGAGCTACCCGGCAAAGCCGTGGTGGACGGGGAGATCGGGGTGCCGGCGCTGATCGGGGATACCCACCGCCTCGACTGGGACTCGCTGGCCCAACGTATCCATCCCGCCGAATCACGGATCACCATGTTGGCGGAGAAGACCCCGGCGATCTTCATCGGTTTCGACGCCCTCGCACTGGGCAAGGCGAGCGTCATCGACGAACCGTTCTCGGTACGACGGGAGGCGCTGCTGCGGGCCATCGACCCCACCGACGGTGCCGACCGGACACTGAAGGTCAGCCGGGTGACCACCGATCCCGCCGTCGCGACCGACTGGTTCACCGCATTCGAAGGTGCCGGGCTCGACGGCGTGGTCGGCAAGCGGCTCGACGGGCGGTATGTCCCGAACAAACGGGAGATGGTGAAGGTCAAGCACAAGCGCACCGCCGACTGCGTGGTCTTCGGCTACCGCGTGCACAAGAGCGGCACCGGTCTCGGATCGATGCTGTTGGGGCTCTACGCCGACGGCGAGCTCCGCATGGTCGGAGGTGCCGGCGCGTTCTCCGACGCCAAGCGGATCGAGCTTCAGCAGATGTTCGAACCGATGCGCCTGGACCCCGACAAACCGGCGTCCGGCGAGCCGACACGGTGGCGGTCGGAGAAGTCGGGGGAGTGGATCCCGATCCGTCCCGAGCTGGTCGTCGAGGTCGCCTACGACCAGATGGAGAATCACCGCTTTCGCCACACCGTCAAGTTCCTCCGGTGGCGCCCGGACCGGGAACCGGAGAGCTGCACCTACGACCAGCTCGAGGTGCCACTCACCTACGACCTGCACGACGTGTTGGAAGGGGCGTCCTGACATGGCTTCTCGTTCCCCGGCCGAGGAACTCGACGTCGACGGGATCGCCGTCCGGCTGAGCAACCCGGACAAGATCTATTTCCCGCAACTCGGCGAGAGTGGCGGTCGCAAAAGGGATCTGGTCGGCTACTACCGGACGATGGCGCTGCAGGGCGCCATCATGACCGCGTTGCGGGATCGGCCGACCTTCCTGCAACGTTTCCCCGACGGCGTCGAGGGCGAGGAGATCTACCAGAAGCACATCGCCAAGAAACGGCCCGACCACGTCCAATCGACGCGCATCGTCTTTCCCTCCGGCAGAACCGGCGACGCCATCAAACCCACGGTGCCCGCCGACATCGTGTGGGGTGCGAACCTGGGCACCTTCACGTTTCACTCCTGGCCGACGCTCGACCCGGACAACGATCATCCGGATCAGCTGCGTATCGACCTGGACCCACAGCCCGGCACCAGCTTCGACGATGTCCGTCGGGTGGCGATCGAAGGTCTCGCGCCACTGCTCGAGGAGCTGGGCTACCGGGGCTACCCGAAAACCTCCGGCGGCCGCGGCATCCACGTCTTCGTGCCGATCGAACCCAAGTGGGACTTCATCGCGACCCGTCGTGCGGTGATCGCCGTCGCGCGCGAACTCGAACGCCGCGACCCGGACTCGGTGACCACGTCATGGTGGAAAGAGGAACGCGGAGAACGGATCTTCATCGATTTCAACCAGAATGCCCGCGACCGTACGATGGCATCCCCATACTCGGCACGCCGCAGCCCCAATGCGCGGGTGTCCACTCCGGTCACCTGGGCCGAACTCGCCGACGTCGATCCCGACGACTGCACCATCGCCACCGTCCCGGATCTCGTTGCGAAACGCGGCGATCCGATGGCTGACATCGCCGAGCACCGCCGCGGTCTCGAGACCCTGCTGGAGATGGTGCAACGCGACGACGCCAACGGTCTGGGTGACATGCCCTACCCGCCCAGCTATCCGAAGATGCCCGGCGAGCCGCCGCGGGTGCAGCCGAGCAAGAAGGTGGCCGCGCACTGGGACGAGAAGGGGAATCGCGTGGAAGACTGATTTTTCCGCTGGTCGAGTAGGTGCCGACTCGCACCCGTCCGCTGGTCGAGTGGGTGCTCGAGCCGCACCCATCCGCTGGTCGAGTAGGTGCCGAGCCGCACCCATCCGCTGGTCGAGTAGGTGCCGAGCCGTACCCATCCGCTGGTCGAGTAGGTGCGAGCCGCTAGGCGAGGTACCGTATCGAGACCTCCTGCGGCATGCGGGGTCTCGATGTGCGACTCACTTCGTTCGCTGCAACTCGACCAGCGTTGTGGTGCCCGTCCGTTCCGCTGGTCGAGTAGGTGCCGAGCCGTTAGGCGAGGTACCGTATCGAGACCTCTTGTGGCATGTGCGGGGTCTCGATATGCGACTCACTTCGTTCGCTGCTACTCGACGATCGGTTGTGGTGCCCGTCCGTTCCGCTGGTCGAGTGGGTGCCGAGCGGCTAGGCGAGGGACCGTATCGAGACCTCTTGTGGCATGTGGGGTCTCGATACGCGACTCACTTCGTTCGCTGTTACTCGACCAGCGAGTGGGGGTCCCGACTCGCCAACATCTCCGCCCGATCCCTGATCCCGTACAACATCTTCCGCTCCATGACCAGCGAACCCGGTTCCATCGGGAGCATCCCGATCTTGTCGCGCCACCGCGGCAGCCGAAACCGGTTACGGCTGATCAGTCGGGTGGTGCCGTCACCGCGGTCGACGAGGGTGAACGCCCACACCCAGTTTCCGTCGCTCGACCGGGTCGCGAACGCCCGTCCCGGATCGGCGACCTGCACGAGCATCCGATTGGCTCCCAGCCCGATCACATCGCCCAGCTTCGGATGCTGGAACTCGTCGAGCACATGATCGGCGCTGTGCATGTGCAGGCCCAGCAGGTTCTCGATCCAGTCATAGGTGTACGCGCCACCGCGGGGATCTGGACCCATCTGGGCCAGCCACGGGTAGACGCAGTCGGGTGGCGCCAGGACCGTGATGGCCCGCGTCGACACCCCGTCGGGGTCGGGTAGCAGGTCGTCGCCCGGCAGGTCCGCGACGACCTCCTCCGGCGTGGCGCCCCAGTTGAGGATCGGCTGTCGCAGAAATCGTTGATAGCCCACCGCCGCCGCGCCGGCAGCCAGTGCTCCGGTGGCGAGGACCAATCCGGTGTTCATACCTTCAGCATGCGCCGACGATCCGAACGTGTCGTGGGTCTTTGGACACCAGTCATGGCGCGACTGCGGCCGAGCTGGAACCATGGAGGACAGTCCGAGCGCAACGCCAGGTCGCGTCGCAGTGTTCGGGCCCGCGGTCCGGGCCCCACCGACGGTTCGACGACAGCCCTTGCTCGGACCCGAGCTGTCGGGAGACTCGTCGCTGCGAACCGATGTGGCGGAGGAGTTGCGTCATGCCTGAGAACGTCGCCCGCAAGCTCATCGGATCGCACCTGGAGTCCGGGGAGATGACCCCCGGCGAGGAGATCGCGATCCGCATCGATCAGACCCTCACCCAGGACGCCACCGGCACCCTGGTGATGCAGGAACTCGAAGCGCTCGAGCTCGACCGTGCCCGCACCGAGGTCAGCGTCCAATACGTCGATCACAACCTGTTGCAGACCGACGAGAAGAATGCGGAGGATCACGAGTACCTGCGGACCGCGTGCCAACGATTCGGGCTGTGGTTCTCCAAACCGGGCAACGGGGTCTCCCATCCCACTCACATGCAGCGATTCGGTATACCCGGCAAGACGATGGTCGGTTCGGATTCACACACCCCGGCGGCGGGCTCGCTGGGGATGCTGGCGATCGGTGTCGGCGGCCTGGAGGTCGCGCTGGCGATCACCGGCCGTCCGCTCAACATCCGGATGCCCGAGATCTGGGGGATTCGGCTGGAGGGTGAACTGCCGGAATGGTGTTCGGCCAAGGACGTGATCCTGGAGATGCTGCGACGCCACGATGTGAAGGGCGGCGTGAACCGGATCATCGAATATCACGGCCCGGGGCTGGCGGGTCTGACGGCGATGGACCGGCATGTCATCGCCAACATGGGCGCCGAATTGGGTGCCACCACATCGGTGTTCCCCAGCGACGACGCGGTCCGCGAGTTCCTCGCCGCTGAAGGCCGCGAGGACGACTGGTCCGAACTCGTCGCCGACGACGCCGCCACGTACGACATCTCCGACACCATCGACCTGAGTGAGATAGAACCGCTCATCGCGAAGCCGTCGTCGCCGGGCAATGTCGTCACGGTCCGTGAGGTCGCCGGTGAGGACATCTCCCAGGTGGTCATCGGGTCGAGTGCCAACCCCGGCCTGCGGGACTTCGCGATCGCCGCCGCGATGGTCGAGGGTCGGCAGACCGCGCCGCAGGTGAGCTTCGACGTGAACCCGACCTCGCGGGAGATCCTCACCGACCTCACCAAGATGGGTGCGACCGCCAATCTGGTGATCGGCGGTGCCCGCATCCATCAGGCCGGGTGCATGGGCTGCATCGGTATGGGCCAGGCCCCGGCGACCGGCCGTAACTCGTTGCGCACCATGCCGCGTAACTTTCCGGGACGTTCGGGTACCAAGGAGGATTCGGTCTGGTTGTGCTCGCCCGAGACGGCCGCCGCATCCGCGCTCACCGGCGTGATCACCGACCCACGCGATTGGGCCGCCGACGTCGGCATGGCCTACCCGAACATCGAATATCCGCAACAACATTCGATCAACACGGCGATGCTCGTGGAACCGTTGCCGGCCGACGAGGCGGCGAAGGTGCAGCCGGTGAAGGGACCCAACATCTCCAGCCTGCCCGAGCTCGACGACCTGCCCGACGAGATCGAGGTCCCGGTGCTGCTCAAGGTCGGCGACAACATCTCCACCGACGAGATCTCCCCGGCCGGGGCGCGGGCGCTGCCGTTCCGTTCCAACATCCCCAAGCTCGCCGAGTTCAGTTTCACCCAGATCGACGAGAGCTACCCGGAACGGGCCCGAGCCGCCGAGTCCGGCCACATCATCGTCGGTGGTGAGAACTATGGGCAGGGATCGTCGCGCGAGCACGCCGCGATCGCACCCCGGCACCTGGGCCTGCGTGTGGTGCTCGCCAAGTCCTTCGCCCGCATCCACTGGCAGAACCTGGCGAACTTCGGGGTGCTGGCCGTCGAGTTCGACGACCCGGCCGATTACGACGCCATCGACCAGGACGACGTGCTGCACCTGGAGAACCTGCGCGACACCCTGGGGTCCAAGGATGCGCTCACGGTCCACAATGTGACCAAGGACCGCAGCTTCACCGTGCAGCATCGGCTGTCCCCGCGACAGGTAGCCGACGTCCTGGCCGGTGGGCTGATCCCGCGGCTGGCGGCCGAGGAGCACTCCGACGAGCACTCGGAGGAGGAGACGGTGCTGCAGGACAGTGGGGAGATCAGTTAGCCCGCTGGCTGTGGGAGCCTGCCACCCGGTCCCTGGAGCTGAGGACCCCGGAGCATTACTGCCCCCGGTCCCTGAGGAACCCCGGTGCGCCAGCGGAGGGGTGCCACGAAGGGCCCTTCGTGACGCTCGCAGGCTCGCTCCTCAGGGACCGGGTGGGGCGTTCGCAGGCTCGCTCCTCAGGGACCGGGTAGGACGCTCGCAGGCTCGCTCCTCAGGGACCGGGTAGGACGCTCGCAGGCTCGCTCCTCAGGGACCGGGTAGGACGCTCGCAGGCTGATCCTCAGGGAGCGGGTGGGGACAGTGCGCCCCGCACCCACCTCGACGCGCTGTATCGAACTATGTCAATATCGACGCATGTCGATTCAGACCGAACCCGACCTGGTGGCGGCCGCGGCGGGATTGAAGGCACTGGGTGACCCGGTGCGGTTGCGGTTGCTGCGGGAGGTCGCGGCGCGGCCCGGCGGAGAGTCGTGCGTCTGCGATCTGCTCTGCCTGTTCGAGCTGTCGCAACCGACCATCTCGCACCACCTGAAGGTGCTCCGTGAAGCCGGGTTGCTGACCAGCGAGCGGCGGGGCACGTGGGTGTACTACCGCGTGGTGCCGAACGCGGTGCGCACCCTCGGCGACGTCCTTACGTCGATGTCCGAGGTGGCCGGCGAACCGAAGGAATGTCGATGAATCAGGGGGCGTCGACGGCCGTGGTGGGCAAACTATCGGTGCTGGACCGGTTCCTGCCCGTGTGGATCGGCGTGGCGATGGTTGCCGGTCTGCTGCTGGGACGGCTGATCCCCGGGATCGGGGACGCGTTGAGCGCGGTCGAGGTGGACGGCATTTCGCTGCCGATCGCGCTCGGGCTGCTGGTGATGATGTATCCGGTGCTGGCCAAGGTGCGCTACGACCGGCTCGATTCGGTCACCGGCGATCGTCGCCTCCTGATCGGTTCGCTGGTGCTCAACTGGGTGATCGGGCCGGCACTGATGTTCGCCCTCGCCTGGCTCCTGCTGCCCGACCTGCCCGAATACCGCACCGGACTGATCGTGGTGGGCCTCGCCCGCTGTATCGCCATGGTGATCATCTGGAATGACCTCGCCTGCGGTGACCGCGAGGCCGCGGCGGTGCTGGTCGCGATCAACTCGGTCTTCCAGGTGGCCATGTTCGCGGTTCTGGGCTGGTTCTACCTCTCGGTCCTGCCCGGTTGGCTGGGTCTGGAGACCACCGGGATCGACACCTCGCCGTGGGAGATCGCCAAGTCGGTGCTGATCTTCCTCGGTATCCCGCTGGTGGCCGGCTTCGCCACCCGATGGTTCGGCGAGAAGGCCAAGGGCCGTGAGTGGTACGAGGAACGCCTGCTGCCGCGCCTGGGCCCGTGGGCGCTGTACGGCCTGCTGTTCACCATCGTCGTGCTGTTCGCATTGCAGGGTGATCAGATCACCTCCCACCCGTGGGACGTGGTGCGCATCGCGCTGCCGTTGCTCGCGTACTTCGCGATCATGTGGGGTGGCGGCTACCTGTACGGCCTCGTGGCGCGCCTCGGCTACGCCCGGACCACGACCATGGCGTTCACCGCCGCAGGCAACAACTTCGAACTGGCCATCGCCGTCGCGATCGGCACCTGGGGTGCGGCGTCCGGACAGGCGTTGGCCGGGGTCGTCGGACCACTCATCGAGGTGCCCGTCCTGGTCGCGCTCGTCTACGTGTCGTTGGCACTGCGACGCCGCTGGCATGCCGATCAGCATCAACCGCCATACGAGGCGGACCGCACGGAAGATGCGGTGGCGCAGCATGACTGAGCGGCCGTCGGTGGTGTTCGTCTGTGTGTCCAACCGGGGCAAGTCGGTGATGGCCGAGGCGCTGATGCGCCACCGCGCCGGAGACGCGGTGGCGGCATCGTCGGCCGGGACCGAGGCGAAGATCGGTGGCACGGTCAACGAACTGTCCCGCCAGGTGCTCGACGAGGTGGGCGCCGACGTCACCGGCCACCAGCCCCGTCAACTCACCGACGACATCATGCAAGCCGCCGACCTCGTGGTGGTCGTCGGCACGGCCGAGGTCCACCCGCCCGCCGGCGTGGCGCTGGAGACCTGGGACACCGACGAACCGTCGCTGCGCGGGATCGACGGCATCGAACGGATGCGGCTGATCCGTGACGACATCGCCGCCCGCGTCGACGACCTCGCCGGCCGGCTCACCGCGGACTGACTCAGCAGCAGGCAGCGGCCCGCCCGGTGGTTCCGGGCTCACTCTGGGCACTGCCCCCGCAGCAGGTCGAGGCGGTGGTGGCTGCGGCACCGTCGGCGAGAAGGTTGGGGCTGGTTCCGAACTCGTCGGTGTCGGCGAGCTTGGTGTAGACCTCCCACTTCTCCCCGGCAGGCCCGGTCACCCACACCTTGTCTTGCGTGGCGAAACAACAGGTCGTGTTCATCTCCTCCTGCGTGAACAATCCGGCATCGGACAGTCGGGCGATCTCACCGTGCACCTGCTGACTGGATTCGACCTCGACGCCGAGATGATTGATCGTCCCGCCCTGTCCGGGATTCTCGATCAGCACCAGCTTCAGCGGGGGTTCGGCGACCGCGAAGTTCGCGTAGCCCGGCTTGCGTTTGGCCGGTTCGGTGTTGAAGAGCTTGCCGTAGAACGTGATCGCGGTTTCCAGGTCGTCGACGTTGAGCGCGAGTTGTATGCGTGACATGTCAGGCACCTCCACCTGTGAGACATATGTCGAATTTATTGGGACCTCACCAGACTCCCACCTTTTCGACATATGTCAAGATCCTGGAGTACTCTGGTCGCATGCCGAAGACATTGCCGGTGATCGATATCAGCGCGCCGATCTGCTGTGCCCCGGTGTCGGCGGCGCCGATGGACGACGATGCCGCGCTCGAGGTGGCGTTGCGGCTCAAGGCGCTGGCCGATCCGGCGCGCATCCGGCTGATGTCGATCCTGCTGAGCGACGAGGCCGGCGAGGTGTGCACGTGTGAGCTCGCCCCGGCACTGGGCCTGTCCGAGGCGACGGTCAGCCACCATCTGACCCAATTGCGTAAGGCCGGCATGGTGGAGTCGCGTCGTCAGGGAATGAACGTCTACCACCGGGCGCGCACCGACTCGCTCGAAGCATTGCGGCAGGTCCTCGACATCTCGTGCTGCTGAGCAGCCTGGTGCTGCGCCACTCGGCGTCCTGACTTCACTAGACTTGGTCGCGATGAGTTCCTCGGACAAGCGGGCCAGGCGCGCGAAGCGGGCGCAGAAGTCACGCAAACAGCGATCGGGTGCCCAGCACGATTCGGTACGGTTCCTTCACTCGACGGCCGAGCGTGACCGCCTGCTGCAGGCGTTCGGTGTTTGGCTCGTCGAAACCAATGTCGAACACGACCCCGAGCAGTGCAACATGGTGGTCGACGTCGCGGCGGGGGCGATGGCCGAGCTGTCCGAACTGCATCGCGGCACGTTCTCCGAAACCGCGTGGACCGAAGCGGATATCGAGGCCGCACTCAGCTATGCCAGGGAGGTCGACGAGGACGACGCGGTCAAGCAGGCCGCGACGGTACTCATGGCCCTGAGTCTGCGTATGTTCCTCGACTTTCTCGAGGACACCGGCAGGTGGACCGGCACGAGCGAGGCCTGGGAACGGGTGCTGTCGGTGGCCGAGACCAGGCTCGTCGACGACGTACCGGAGTTGCAGGTCCAGATCGAGGACGTCGATCCGGCCATCGAGGAGGCGGTGCTGGACGGTCTGGGGGTGGCCGGACGTCTCCGTTCGCTGCTGGATTGGATCGGCAGGCAACGGCCGGTCACCGGGGCGGGATGGCTCAAGCCCGCGTTGGTGCCGGAGCTGGCCCGGGTACTGGACTTCGACATGTCGGCCGAACCGTCGAGGATGAGCGACCATAATGGTTTGGCCGAGCTGTGGATGCAGGCACGGCAACTCGAACTCATCGAGGTCACCAGCACACAGGCCAGGCCCGGCCCGAAGATGCACCAGTGGCGGTCGGGGCCGCGACTCGAGTTGCTGCGCGAGGCCGCGACGCTGGATCTCGACGCGACGCTGACGGGTCGGACGCGATACATGCCCGTCGAGGCCGCGGAGATGATCCGGTCGTATCTGTATCACGGCATCACCGGTACGCCGTTGGCGCCCAACGCCTTCGAAGAGATCGGCCAGCAACTTGAGGTGTTGGACCCTCAGCTCACCTCGGTCATCCGGAGGCGACTCGACGAGCTGATCGACGAGGGTTGGCTGCGCGAGAACGGTGAGGGCTACTACGAGGTGCCGATGGCGTTGCGCCCCGTCGTCGCCGAGCTGCTTACCGGGGAGGACGATCCCGCGCCACTGGGCGATCCTGTACCACCGGGCACGATGACCGTCCGTATGGAGATGCCGTACATCGATCCGCCTGTCTGGCGACGAATCGAGGTGTCCAGCCAACTCAGGCTCATCGACATGCACATCGTCATCCAGTCACTCATGTCGTGGAATGAAGGCCACCTGCACCAGTTCACTTATCGAGACAAGCGCGGCATCGTGCGTTTCGGGCCGGGGCAGGCCTTCGAGATGGGGGCTGGACTGTCTGCCGACGTCATCGCCGAGGACGGCGTCTCCGTCGGCACGCTGCTCACCCGACCAGGGGACGAGCTGCTCTACGAATACGATTTCGGCGACGGCTGGCAGGTGCGGCTCGTTCTCGAGGCGGTGAGTCCTGCCGACGACATGCTGGTCCGCGTCACCGACGGTGGCGGCATGGCACCGCTGGACGACGTCGGCGGGCCGGGCGGCTGGGCGTACTTCATCGAGGCGGTCACCAACCCGGCCCACCCGGATCACCAGGACCGCCGCGAGTGGGGCGGGCTGTCGCCGACGGAGTCCTTCGACCCGACGTTCTTCGACCCGGTGGCGGCCGACCGTGTGCTGCAACGACTCACCCCGTGAGGCGTCCGCGCACCTGGCCGGATTTTTCTTCACGATGTGCACACCTGACGATGTCCGCGCGGCGATCGCTCTGATGGAGCGCATGCGTAGCACGACGACGAGTTCCTGTCGGAGGCCGACGCGATCTTCGGTGTCCGACTGTTCCTTGATTACCTGTGCCGGACCGATCAATGGACCGGTACGAAGGAGAGCTGGGAGTCGTCGATCGCGGTCGCAGACCACAGGCTCGGCGACGCGACGAAGTGAGGGGCGTTCGCGAGCACCATGTGCGAACCGGCGTCTCAGCAGGTGAGCGCCACCTTCCCACCAGGATGGCCGGCGCTGACGAACTCCAGCGCCGCCCGCGCGTCGACCAGTGGATAGGTCCGGGCCATCGGGACCACGAGCCGGCCCTCCCCGGCGAGCTGCACCAGGTCACCCCGCACGGCATCACGGAACGCCAGACTCTCCGGCTGCGCCCCGCCGAGCGCGACGAAACCCTCGGCAGCCGCACGCCCCGCCGCCACGATGGTGACGATCCGGGTGCTGTCGCCGACCAGCTCCAGCGACGTGTCGATCGCCTCGTCGGTGCCCGCGGCGTCGAGCGCGGCAGCCACGCAGTCGGGCGCCGCGGCGCGGACGCGATCGGCCAGTCCGGGTCCGTATTCGACTGGGATGCCACCGAATTCGCGGACCCGATCGAGGCTGTGGGCGCCCGCGGTACCGATCGCCGTGATCCCACGCAGACGAGCCAGCTGCAACACCGCGACACCGACCGCCCCCGATGCGGCGTGCAGCAGAAGTGTCTCACCGCGTTCCGCCCGCGCCGCGCGGAGCATGTCGGCGGCCGTGCAGCCGGCCAGCAGCAGATTGGCGGCTTCCGGGAAGTCGAGGCCGGCCGGTTTGGCGAAGACCTTCTCGGCCGGCACCGTGACCGCCCCCGCGTAGCCGCCGCGAATCCGGAACGCCAGCACCTTGTCGCCGACAGCTCCTGCGCCCGAAGCGATCTCGGTGCCCGCGCCGATCTCGACGATTTCGCCGGCGACCTCGTAGCCGATGGGCAGTGGCAGCACGGACGGGTCGTCGGCCCGCAGGGCGTGTTTGAGGTCGGCGGGGTTCACCCCGGCCGCTCGGACCGCGATGGTCACCTCGCCGGGTCCGGGCGGGGTGAGTTCGTCGTCGATCAGGGCAAAGTCATCGAGTCCGCCGAAACCCGTGGCCACCCACCGCTGTGTGCGCATGCCGCCCACGTTACGGACTCGGCATCGCCCGTCACATGGCCAGCTGCTCCGGCCGCAGCCAGCCGTCGGCCATGAACTGCAGGAGCAGTTGGGCCTTGTTGCCGACCGGGCGTCCGGCCTCGCAGTAGCGATGTGACACGCGTCGGTAATGTGCGCGCACCGTGCTCTCGGCAACGTAGTGCAATTCCGACGTCTGCCGCAGGGTGGCGCCGAGCGCATAGGTGCTGAGGATCTCGAGTTCCCGCCGGGTCACGTTCACGCGGCTGCGCAGCTCCGGGGTGAGCCGGGCGGCCTCCTCGAGGAGTTGCTGCAACTGCCGTGCGGCCAGTGGCGAATTGTCGATCGCGACGCCCGGGGCATCACGGATGTCGATCCCGATCGCGGCGATGACGCATCGCTGCATGCCGCGTCGGCTGCGTAGCTTGGCCAGCTTGTCGTCCGACCGGACGATGGCCACGGTCGCCGGCGGCGGATTCGGGGTGGTGTCGAGATCGAGGATCACTGCATGAAACCCCAGTCGCTCCACCAGCGTGAGCAGGGCCGCGTCGGTGAGGTCACGCTCGGCGATGACCGCGACCATCGGAGGTGTGGGCAACGGATGAAGCGGTACCCGGAGGTTCCGATCGATCTGACTGGTCATGAGCTCCCCTGCGGCTCTGGATGGACGATGTGAATCAAGCTTCGGTCCTCGCACCGACAGGATCAGCTGTTTTTGCGACCAATCTGTCGAAGTTTGTGGCGCGGGAGCACCCAAATGAGCAGTTGGTATGTCACATTGCGCATGATTTCCGGAAAGGAGGCAAGATGACGCATGTGAGTGATGGTTTGCGGATTCTTGTCGCCTCGCCGCTGGGGCGGGTCGTCGCGGCACCGTTGGAGTCGGGTTTCGGTGACGTGACCGTCGTCGTGGCCGCCGACCAGGACGAGTTCGTCCGCAGCGTCGCGGGTCGGGTGCGCTTCGACGTCGTGGTGGCCGACCTCATCTGGAACCGCCCCGACACCGAATGGGCGTTCGACGGCCTCGACGCGATCGACGCGCTGCGCAACGCCGACCGGCTGGCGCCGGTGCTGCTGGCCACGCAGGGGCACAGCATGGAACGTGATCACCTCGAAGAGGCGCGCCTGCGCCCCGAGGTGTCCGGGGTGTTCGCGAAGTCCGACGGACTGATGCCGCTGATGAGCGCGATCCGGACCGCTGCGCTGGGGCAGCGGTTGACCGCGTCGCCGCCGGCGACCCGTCGGCCACCTCTCTACGAACTGTTCGTCGGCCGTCGCGGTCACACGGCAGCCCGGTTGGCGGGTGCGATCGCCTCAGGCAACGCATCCGATACCGCGACGCTCGCGGCCGCCGCCAAGGTGTCGCCGAACACCGCGAACAAACTCACCAGCCACTACCTCGGGCCGATCATCACCAAGCGCGGCGAGCAGGACGAATTTCTGCCGATGACCCAGGCGGTCGTCTATCGCTGGTGTGGTGTCCACGCGCGCTACATCATCAGCTGGTGCCGACGGCACGGGCATTCGGATGTGCTGGCGGAGCTGCGGTACTGACCGCGGCCGGGCTGGAAGGGTTCCTTCCGCTCAGTTGAGGTGGCCGGTCAGTTGGTAGGTGTGGGGCGCGTCGGTCGGTGACGAATACAGCGACACCTCGGTGAACGTGCCGTTGCGGGGTTTGCCGAGCCACAGACCCACCTGCTGGGTGACCACAGCACCGCTCGCGCAATCGGGGACGCAGACCTTGCGGTGCTCGGTGCCCAGTCCCGTGGCCCACGCATCGGTCCAGCCGAGCCAGGTGATGTCGGTGACGATCACACCGGCGTCGCCGCAGAAGATGGACGCGAGGGTTTGCGGGGCGATCAGCTTCGATCCGTCGCAGCCCGCGACAACAGTGGTCGCCGGTGTCGGAGCGGCGTGAACAGGGCCGGCTCCGAGGACGAGACCGAGGCTGGCGGCGCCGAGCGACACGAGCGCCCGAAGGTGAAACGATCCGCGACGCATGTCGATCAGTGTCGCACCTGCGGGCGGGTTCTCGACCCGGTTTCCCTCCCGCATGACCACAAACGTCCCCGTCAGCTGGGTCCGAGGGAGCATTCCCTTGGACGACGCTGACGGGGACGTTTGCGGTCAGTGAACTCGGTGCGTTGCCCGATCAGCCGCCGATGATGAACGCCTCGAGCTGCTGGCGCGCGACGTCGTCGGCGAGCTGCTGCGGCGGGCTCTTCATCAGGTAGGACGACGCGGGCAGGATCGGGCCGCCGATGCCGCGGTCCTTGGCGATCTTGGCCGCACGCACGGCGTCGATGATGATGCCGGCCGAGTTGGGCGAGTCCCAGACCTCGAGCTTGTACTCGAGGTTGATCGGGGCGTCGCCGAAGGCGCGACCTTCGAGGCGGACGTAGGCCCACTTGCGGTCGTCGAGCCACTCGACGTGGTCGGACGGGCCGATGTGGACGTTCTTGTCCTCGACCTTGCCGGCCAGCGAACCGGTGAGGTTCGAGGTGACGGCCTGGGTCTTGGAGACCTTCTTGGACTCCAGACGCTCACGCTCGAGCATGTTCTTGAAGTCCATGTTGCCGCCGACGTTGAGCTGGTAGGTGCGGTCCAGCGCGACGCCGCGATCCTCGAACAGCTTGGCCATCACGCGGTGGGTGATGGTGGCACCGACCTGGCTCTTGATGTCGTCGCCGACGATCGGCACACCGGCGTCGGTGAACTTCTGCGCCCACTCGGGGTCCGAGGCGATGAACACCGGCAGGGCGTTGACGAACGCGACGTTGGCGTCGATGGCGCACTGGGCGTAGAACTTGTCGGCCTGGTCCGAGCCCACCGGCAGGTAGGACACGAGGACGTCGACCTCGGCGTCGGTGAGCGCCTGCACGATGTCGGCACCGTCGCCGTCGGCCTCGGTGATGGTCTCGCGGTAGTACTTACCGAGACCGTCGAGGGTGTGGCCACGCTGCACGGTGACACCGGTCGGCGGCACGTCGGCGAGCTTGATGGTGTTGTTCTCGCTGGCGAAGATCGCGTCGGAGAGGTCGAAGCCGACCTTCTTGGCGTCGACGTCGAACGCGGCGACGAATTCGACGTCGCGGACGTGATACGGCCCGAACTTCACGTGCATCAGGCCGGGCACCGTCGAGTTCTCGTCGGCGTCCTTGTAGTACTGCACGCCCTGGACCAAGGATGAGGCGCAGTTTCCTACGCCCACAATGGCCACGCGCACCTTATTGGGCTCACCCATGGTCGGGTTCTCCTTCTACTCGGGGCATCGCAGATCGCTGCGCCACCGGTGTTTTCTCTTGTTCGGTTTCTTCTGGTCCCCCGTCACGGCTCTGCTCTGAGCCCGCAACACGGAAGTCTGTATCGGCGGTGTCGGTCAGCGGGTCGCGTCCCGGGTCCGCCATGTCCTCGTCGTGGTCGCCCGACGCCTCGGCGGCGATCAACTCGTTGAGCCAGCGCACCTCACGCTCGCTCGACTCGAGGCTGAGCTGATGCAGCTGACGGGTATAGCGGTCGACCGCCCGATTGGAACGTCCGACGATCTCCCGCAGGCCCTCACGGCGCTCTTCCACCTGGCGACGACGGCCTTCCAGGATGCGCATCCGCGCCACTGCCGGTGTCCGGCTGAAGAAGGCGAGGTGCACACCGAATCCGTCGTCGGTGTAGTTCTGCGGTCCGGTGTCGGCCACCAGTTCGGCGAACCGCACCCGACCCGAGTCGGTGAGCTGATATACGCGACGGCCGCGGCGCACCTTCATCCCGGCGGGTGTGCTGGCCTCGTCGATCAGGCCGTCGGCCTGCATCCGCCGCAGCGTCGGATAGAGCGAGCCATAAGAGAACGCGCGGAACGCGCCGAGCAGGCCGGTGAGACGTTTGCGCAGCTCGTAGCCGTGCATCGGCGACTCGAGGAGTAATCCGAGGACTGCGAGTTCCAGCACTGGCGCTCACCCTTCCCCGACCGCAGGTTTCCGATACGTCGGCGACACTGTTGCGCCGACACCTCGCTCTGATGTGATTCCCAATGTATCGCAGCGATATAACTTCCGTCTACAGCGGGGTGTCCTTCGCGTCGCCACCTGCTCCCTGAGGAGCCTCGCGAGGAACGAGCGATGCGTCACCACCCCGCCCCCGAGGAGCCTCCAGGCCTGCGAGCGATCCGTCACCCCCCGCTCCCTGAGGAGCCTCGCGAGGACCGAGCGGTGCGTCACCACCCGCTCCCTGAGCGGCCTCCGAGCCCGCGAGGATGCGACACCACCCGATCCCTGAGGAGCCTCGCGAGGAACGAGCGATGCGTCACGAAGGGGCCGCCCCTTCGTGACGGCCCTCCGCTGGCGCTCCGGGCCTCCTCAGGGATCGGGTCGGGCTACGTCTGATCCCTGAGCGGGACCCACCTGCTCCCCTCCGAGCCTGCGAGGATGCGTCACCACCCGATCCCTGAGGAGCCTCGCGAGGAACGAGCGATGCGTCACGAAGGGCCGCCACCGGCAGGAACAGGATCAAGGCCACGACACGCCATCGATCGGGATGACGGTCACACCGACAGCCGCGAGGGTGACCACGTACCCTTGAACACGTGCAACGCCAGATCGTCGACTACGCCCTGCAGCGGCGGTCACGGCTGTCCGACGTCCACTCCGGACGGACTGCCGTGGCCGATGTCTGCGACGCGAGTCCGTATCTGCTGCGTGCGGCCAAATTCCACGGGCGGCCGTCGGCGACGTTGTGCCCGATCTGCCGGAAAGAGCAGGTCACGCTGGTGTCGTGGGTGTTCGGCGAGAAACTCGGGCAGGTGTCCGGATCCGCGCGAACCAACGACGAGATCGCCCGGCTGGCCACCTCCGCAGAAGAATTCTCGGTTCACGTGGTCGAGGTGTGCCGCACGTGCAGCTGGAACCATCTGGTCCAGTCGTACGTTGCAGGCTTGCCGCCACGTTCCACGCGCTCGCGACGGGTTGCCAAGTAACCCGAACGCGTGCGCACGGAGGTGTGCATCGGTACTGATGGCGGTCCCCGCCCGCGGTGCACGAGTGCGGAGACTTTGCCCGGACACCCCTCAGTAGGTCACAGTGGGGTAACGAGCTGAACGACGGAGACGGATTGTGAGTAGCGCTGACATGGTCGTGCGCAGGGAAAGGATGGTGGGACGATGAGCACGCGTGGCACGTCGTCCCCCGGCAACGGCGCAGGACGTTCATCGCGGCCGTCGGCCGACGACACGACGCGAAAGCGGCAGAAGTGGCTGGCCTGGGGCCTCGGCATCATCGGTGCCGCGGTGCCGGTCATCGCGCTGGTCGGCATCCTTGCCTTCATGCTCACCTACGTCGGCGCATCGGTGCCGGCGCCCGGTGACATCAAGCAGAACCAGGTCGCGACCATCACCTACTCGAACGGCAAGACCCTCGCCCGCGTGGTGCCGCCCGAGGGCAACCGGACCGACGTCAAGATCTCCGACATCCCCAAGTCGATGCAGGATGCCGTCATCGCCGCCGAGGACCGCGAGTTCCGCAGCAACAGCGGCTTCTCGATCCGCGGACTCTCACGTGCGGCGATCGGACAGGTCACCGGCAACGGCGGTGAGGCCGGTGGCGGTTCCACCATCACCCAGCAGTACGTGAAGAACGCCCTGGTCGGCGACGAGCACAGCTACGAGCGCAAGTTCAAGGAACTCGCGATCGCGACCAAGATGTCGAACGAGTGGTCCAAGGACGACATCATGGCCGCCTACCTCAACACCATCTACTTCGGGCGCGGCGCCTATGGGGTGTCGGCGGCATCGCAGGCCTACTTCCGCAAGGACATCAGCAAGATCACGACACCCGAGGCCGCCGTGCTGGCAGCCGCGATCCGCTCACCCTCGTACTACGACCCCGAGATCAATCCGGAGGCCGCCGAGGCGCGCTGGAACTATGTTCTCGACGGCATGGTGTCGACCGGCGCGCTCAGCCCGACCGAGCGTGCGGCGATGAAGTACCCCAAGGTGCCGGCGTCCCGGTCGCAGTCCGAGGACACCCCAGGCGCGAACGGGCTGATCAAGCGCCAGGTGCTCGCCGAGCTCGGTAGCCTCAACATCTCCGAACAACAGGTGCGGACCGAGGGCCTCAAGATCACCACCACGATCGACCCGCAGGTGCAGAGGTCGGTGGTGCAGGCGGCCAACGGCAAGCTCGAGGGCGAGCCCAAGAAGCTGCGCACCTCCGCGGTCTCCATCGATCCCCGCACCGGCGGCGTGAAGGGCTACTTCGGTGGCAACGACGCCAACGGCTGGGACTACGCCCAGGCCGGTCTGCAGACGGGGTCGTCGTTCAAGGTGTTCGCGCTGGTCGCGGCGCTCGAGCAGGACATGCCGCTGTCGAAGGTCTACAGCTCGGCGCCCTACGACGCGCCCGGCGGACTGACCGTGGAGAACTCCGACGGCGAGAGCTGCGGATCGTGCAACCTGGCAACCGCGATGAAGATGTCGCTGAACACCGTGTACTACCGGCTGATGATGGACCTCGACGGACAGGCCAAGGCCGTCGCCGAGGCCGCGCACAAGGCCGGTGTCGCGGAGAGCTTCGGCGACATCCAGCACACCTTGCAGAACAAGGACGGTGGTGTCGAGGGCGGTGTGGTCCTGGGCCAGTACCCGTCACGCGTGCTCGACATGGCCTCGTCGTATGCGACGCTTGCCGCCTCGGGTGTGCATCACGATCCGTACTTCGTCCAGAAGGTCGAGACCTCGGACGGCCAGGTGCTGTTCGACCGGCAGGCCAACCCGGGGGACCGGGTCTTTCCGGCCAAGGTCGCCGACAACGTGACCTCCGCTCTGGAACCGATCGCGGCCTACTCCAACGGGCATTCGCTGTCCGACCCGAACCTGGGCTCGCGGCCATCGGCGGCCAAGACCGGGACCGCGCAGCTCGGCGACACCGGCCAGAACAAGGACGCCTGGATGGTCGGCTACACGCCGCAACTGTCCACCGCCGTCTGGGTCGGCACTGACGACGGGACGGCGATCACCAACTACAGCGGATCGTCGATCTACGGCAGCATGCTGCCCTCCGACATCTGGCAGGCCGCGATGAACGGTGCGCTCGAGGGCAAGCCCATCCAGCAGTTCCCGGAACCGGAGGCTGTCGGCGGCCAGGCTGGTGTGCCCTACGAGCCGCCGCCGACCACCTACGATTCGCCGGCGACGACCGAGCGCGACCAAGGCCCCAGTCGTCGCCTCCCCGGCGACAGCGGCGACGGGAACATCACCATCGCACCCGGCGTGACGATCCCGCTTCCCGGTAACGCCGAGAACGGAAACGGCGGCGGCAATTCCGGTAACGGCAATTCCGGTGGCGGCAACGGCAACGGAAACGGCAATGGCAACGGTGCCGGCAACGGCAACGGCGCAACCGGGGGAGACACGGGCGGCGACACCGGTGGCGGTGACACCGGCACCGGCGGCGACATCCCGGAGCCACCCCCGCTCAACTGAGCCGACACCGTGGCAGCGGAGCACTCGGAGGAACCAGACAAGCGGGATGGCGTCGACGGTGATCTGATCGTCGACTCCGATCCCGACTATCCCGGAACCTGGGATGCGGCAGATGCGCTCGCGGCAGACCGCCGGATCGACACCAGCCGGGTACTGCCCAGTCGCAGCGACCCGGTGGTGGCGGAGGCCTCCACCGTGGTGGGCGGTCCGGTGGGACGGCACGCCGCCATCGGGCGTAGCCGCTTGTGGACACCGATCCGCGTGCTGTTCCTCCTCGCTCTGTGTACGTTGGCGCTGAGCTGGTTCGGCAAGGCGGGCTGCCTGCAGCAGGCGCCCGCGGACGCGAACAGTCCGTCCGGCACATCGCTGCGCCTGGATTGGGACGATCAGCGGCAGTACACGAATCTGTGCTACTCGGACGTGATCGGGCTGTTCGGGGCCGAACGGCTCAACGAGGGCGCGTTCCCGTATCGGACCTATTGGTACGAGGCCGGCCCCGACGGGCAGCAGGTCAAGCGGTACATGGAGTACCCGGTCATCACCGGCATGTACATGTACGGCGTCGCGTCGGCGGCGCGGGCATGGGAGTCTGCCCACGAGAAATGGGGCGTGCCGGGGGCCCTCGACGTGGTGCTGTTCTTCGACCTCGTCGCACTGGGTCTCGCCCTCTTCTGGCTGCTGACGATCTGGGCCACCGCGCTCAGCGCCGGGGCGCGGATCTGGGCGACGTGGTTGGCCGCGCTCTCGCCGCTGGTCATCGTGCACGCCTTCACCAACTTCGATGCCATCGCCACCGCGATGGTGGCACTGGCCATCCTGTCGTGGGCGCGGCGGAAACCCTGGCTCGCAGGCGTGTTCATCGGTCTCGGGACCGCGGCGAAGCTCTATCCGGTGTTGTTGCTGGTCGTGCTGCTGATCCTGTGTCTGCGTTCCGGACGGATTCGCGAGTTCGTCCAGGCCGCGGCCGCAGCGCTGGCCGTCTGGGTGCTGGTGAACCTGCCGATCCTGATCACCTATCCGCAGGGCTGGTGGGAGTTCTTCCGCTACAACTCGGATCGGGCGGCCGAGAGCGACAGCCTCTACCGGATCATCAGTGACGCAGCCGGATTCAGTTGGAACATCAGCGCGTTGAACGCCGTGTCGCTCGGGCTGTTGATCCTCGTCGCGGTGGGCATCGGTGTCGTCGGTCTGAGCGCACCGCAGCGACCGCGTCTGGCGCAGTTGGCGTTCCTGATGGTCGCCGGGTTCCTGCTGGTGAACAAGGTGTGGAGTCCGCAGTACTCGCTGTGGCTGGTCCCGCTGGCCGTCCTCGCGATCCCGCAGACACGACTGGTGTTGGCGTGGATGGTCGTCGACGCACTGGTGTGGGTGCCGCGGATGTCGCTGTATCTGGACCAGGATCGACGTTGGCTGCCCGAGCAGTGGTTCACCGCCGCAATCATCCTGCGCGCGCTGATGGTGCTCGCCTTGTGCGCGGTGGTGCTGTGGCAGATCTGGCATCCGGAAGACGACCCGGTTCGTCGCGGATCGCGCTCGCGGCCCGACGAATTGCTCGACGACCCGGCCGGCGGGGTACTCGACGGAGCGCCGGATCGGTTCACCCTGCGTCGGGACAGGACACCGATGCCGATCGCGCCTCCCGTCGCGCCGACAGAACCCTGATTTCCGCCGACGGAACCCAAGATCGCGCCGAGAGAACCCAAGATCGCGCCGAGAGAACCCGGGTTCGCGCCGACAGAACCCTCCGGGTCCTCTGGTTTGAAGAAGTCTTGGTGTTCAGATCCCGACATTTCTACAACCGGTCCCTGAGGAGCGAGCTTGCGAGCGTCACGAAGGGCCGGCCCTTCGTGACGTCCCTTCGCTAGCGCTCCGGGCCTCCTCAGGGACCGGGGGTGTGGCGGCTTCCCGGGATCGGTGGGCGAGGCGCGCGGGCGCTTCGTGACGCACGCTCACTCCGTTCGCGGGCTCCTCAGGGACCGGGTGGTTTGGCAGCGCTCTGGGCTTCGCGGCTCTATCCACATCGTGCCCTGGACGCCATCGCGCCTCACCGACTGACGACCACCATCCGTCTACGATCGATGCGTGGCACGGGGCGGTTCGAGGCGGGCACGGGCGGGACGACGTCGACAACGTCGAATGCGCCTCGCCGACAACGACTTGAGCCCCGTTCAATGGGCAGACATCAAGGCGGCATGGGGTGGGTGTGCCTACTGTGAGCGCACCGACACGGTGCTGCAGCGCGACTGCGTCCAACCACTGTCGATCGGCGGTCGATACACCGAGTTGAACATCGTGCCGGCCTGCCGCTCGTGCAACGCCAGCAAGTGCAACACCGAGGTGACGGCGTGGATGCGGCGCAAGGGGCTCGACGAGGAGCGGTTCCTGCGCCGACTGATCGATATTCGTGAATCCACCGTCGTCGCCACAGCGGACCCACCGCCCGAACGACTTCAGTAGGGTGCGATACATGGGTGACGTACAAGCGCTCGTGGCGCATCAGGACGACGACGGCAACATCGACCTCATCCATGAGGCGGTCGACAAGAGTTTCCTGCCCGAGGGTGACGTCGAGATCGCGGTCGAATATTCGGGCGTGAACTTCAAGGACGCACTCGCGGTGACCCCGAAGGGCGGGGTCGCGCGGTCGTATCCGCTGATCCCCGGCATCGACCTGGCCGGCACGGTCCGATCGAGCACCTCCCAGGAGTTCACGGCCGGCGACGTGGTGGTGGCCCACGGCTATGACATCGGCACCGGTCGCCACGGCGGTTACGCCGACACCGCGCGACTACCTGCCGACATGGTGGTGAAGCTGTCCGGGCTCTCCACGAAGGAGGCCGCGGCCATCGGCACCGCCGGCTTCACCGCGGGGATGAGCGTCGAGGCGCTCATCGACCACGGCATCCGGCCGTCCGACGGCCCGGTCCTGGTCACCGGAGCCACCGGCGGGGTGGGCAGTGTCAGCGTCGACTTACTGGCTGCCGCGGGCTTCGAGGTCATCGCCTCCACCGGCAAGTCCGAAGCCGCCGACCTGCTGCGCACCCTCGGCGCATCCGAGGTCATCGGCCGGCTACCCGAGGAAGGGGAGAAGGTCCGCGCCCTCGGCAAGACACGGTGGGCCGCGGTCGTCGACTGCGTCGGCGGGCCCACCCTGGCCTACGCGTTGAGCACCCTGCAGTACGGCGGTGTGGTGGCGGCCTCCGGCCTGGCCGGCAGCGCCGACCTGCCGACGACGGTGCACCCGTTCATTCTTCGTGGCGTCACCCTCGCGGGCATCGACTCCGTGCAACTCCCGATCGACAAACGCCGCACCCTCTGGGCACGGCTCGGCGCCGACCTGAAGCCGCGGCACCTCGACGACGTCACCTCCGATGTTGCCGTGACCGAACTGCCGAAGTCCATCAAGACGATCCTCTCCGGCGGGGTCACCGGCCGCACGCGGGTCATCGTCGCCGGAGAGTTCTGAGTCGTCGACGAGTCCATCCGGAAAGGGCCACGGCAATGTCGGATCGAGCCGAGCACATCTCAGACGCCACCTCCGATGCGGTGGGCCAACTCTCGGAGGCCCTGGAGTACGTCGAACGTGCGCGCGGTCATCTGTACAGCTTTCACCAGCTGATCGGGCATGCCGACATGGTCCTCGGTGAGGCCGTGGACGCGTTGCGTGCCAACGGGGATGTCGAGGCTGCCGACCTGCTGGCGACGGAGATGGTGGGCCGCAACGTGATCAACGGTCGATGGACGTTCCAGGTCGTCGAGGAGTTCGACGACACCTACTGGGGGCCGTTGCGCGCCATGGAGGAGCGGATTCGGAACGATCTCGTCGACGGTGTGCGCCATCTGCACGAGGCGCGGATGAAGGAACGTCGGCGCACTCACGGCCATCCCGACCACACCGAAAAGCCTTGAGACACAGACATCGTCTGCCTGCTTGCCGCTGCTGAAAGCCGCCCTCCAGCGGCCCTCCGTCGGCGATCCGCCGTCACCCACCCGCTGGCGGGTGGATCTCAGCAGGTGAGGAGTCGATCCGTCAATCGAACTGCGAAATCCGCTCCAGCAAGCGCTCTTTCGCGGTCGGCCAGTCGTCGTCGACCATTGCGTACTGCGCGGTGGTGCGCCAGCCGTCGCCGAACCGTCGATGTTTGCGGAGCAAACCCTCGAACGTGGCGCCGAGTTTGACGATCGCGGCTCGGGACTGGGCGTTGTTCTCGTGGGTGTGCCAGACCAGTCGGACGGCACCGCAGTCCTCGAAGGCGTGGCGCATCAGCAGGAACTTCGACGTCGGGTTGATCGTCGTGCCGTGCGCGGACTCCGCGTAGAAGGTGTAACCGATTGCTGCGGTGCGGTTTGCGGGATCGATGTCGTAGTAGCTGGTGGATCCGATCAGGTGGCCGTCGTCGTTGTCGATGACGGCGAAGGCGACACGTCGTGCCGGGTCGGCCAGCGCCGCTTCGATCCAGGCCCGGCTTGATGCGATGTCGGTCGGCACTGCCGGGATCCAGCGGAACCGGGCCGGGTCCTCGATCACCGCGGCCAGGGCTTCGGCATCGTCGACGGTGAACGGCCGCAACGTGACCCGTCCCATCGACAGCGGCCCGCCGCCGAGCCAGTCGCTCATGAGCCGGCGGAGATCAGATCGGGCTCGGTGGGCCGTGGTCGACCACCGAACGACGCCAGCGGCTCCCGCAGAGGTGCCCGTACGAATGCGACGATCAGGTAGGCGAGCAGCACCGCATGCACCCACACGCCGACGTTGACCCCGGTGATGACCCACCACTTCATCGGCGACCCGGAGGTGTAGATGCCGAACAGCCGGAAGATCGTCGTATCGAGGATGAAGTCGGCGACCAGATAGCCGACGATGACCGGCCACCGGATCTGCAGCAGCACGAAGAACGGCAGAATCCACAGCGTGTACTGCGGCGAATGCACCTTGTGGAACACCATGAACCCGGACAGCATCGACGCCGACACCCCGATCCACGGATAGATGCCGTCACGCTGATAGACCCGCCAGCCGAGGTAGATCGACACCGCGAACGCCGCGACGATGAGCAGCGGCGAGAGCACACCGACCAACGTGTTGTAGGTGTCGTTCTGACCGCCGGTGAGGTGACGCAGCCCCCAATACCAGATCGAGTTGGTGTCGACGTCGGACTTGCGTTTCCCCTGGAACGACAGCGCCGCCTTCCAGCCGTCGAAACCGAGCACGATGAACGGCAGCTGGATGGCGATGACGGTCAACGCGGCCGCGGCGGCGACCCAGATCGCGCCGACCCAGTCGAGGGCGCGTCGCAGTGGCGGCTCGCCGTTCGGGCCTGGTGCCGTGCCATAGGTGAGCACGTAGATCGCCAGCGGTAACACGAAGAAGCCGGGATAGAGCTTCAGGCAGAACCCGATCGCCAACAGGATCGCCGCGAGGATGGCGGCGGTGCGCACCGAGAGTCGCCGGTCGCCGGTGGCGGGACTGATGGTCGAACCCCACGCCATCACCGCGACCGCACCCACCGCGGTCGCCACCACGGGCAGCTCCCAGTTGTGGAAGGCATAGAGCACCAGCGGCGGGGTGGCCGCCCACAGCAGCACCCACCAGCGCGTCATCAACGCCAGCATCACCGTGATCGCCAGCCCGAACGGGACGAGCAGCCACACCGAATGTTGGAAGAACTCGGTGTCGGTGTGGGCGCCGATCGCGCCGAGCCACATGAACACCCCGGACAGCACCGGGTACTCGACGACACCGCCGAACAACTTCCCGTCCGGGGTGATGCCCCCGTTGATGTACGGGAAGACGTGATTGTTGATGTCACGTCCGATCCACAGGTACATCAGGTCCGAGTAGCAGGGGATCACGGCATTCGGGTCGCCGACCGGCCAGTGCGAACTGCGGCCCTCGGCGAGGAACGGAGGGCCGCCGCACTTGACCTTCGCCTGGTAGCTCCACAGCATCGTCAGGCAGGTCGTGAGCAGCGACACCAGCAGGATCAGGGTCATCCGGCCGCGGCCGGCGACCGCGGTGGAGAGGCGCGACGCCCGGTCGGATGCAGCTGATGGGGCGTCGGACATGCGCATAGGTTAAGTGCTCAGGGCGCGATCGTTCGAATCGGTGATCGCCGGCCGAACCCCGTGCCGGGCACGCCGGGTGGGTGGGTTCGGTGGGTCTCTTCGGCCGATTTCGCTGGTCAGGGGTTTGTCGTGTATCTTGGAGCGGTTGCCGACGCAGGCGACCCTCCTGCCACGGACAGTCCGTGGCCGACCTAGCCCATAGGAGGTGATGTGGTCTTATGCGTCACTACGAATTGATGGTCATTCTCGATCCGAATCTGGACGAGCGCACCGTCGCACCCTCACTGGATACTTTCCTCAATGTTGTCCGCACGGATGGCGGCAAGGTGGATGGTGTCGATATCTGGGGCAAGCGCCGTCTCGCTTACGAGATCTCCAAGCACAACGAAGGCATCTACGCGGTCATCGACCTCAACGCAGAGCCCAAGACGGTCACGGAGCTCGACCGCCAGCTGAAGCTGAACGAGTCGGTGCTGCGCACCAAGGTCCTGCGGAAGTAATCCACAGTTCCTCGATCGACACCAAAGCAGTCGGTGCCGGGCTCTAGGGTTGAACCCAACGACCTGGTACACGTCGATCAACGAGTGCCCAACCACGACCCAAGGGGAGACACATGGCAGGCGACACGGTCATCACCGTTGTAGGCAACCTGACCGCCGATCCGGAACTCCGGTTCACGCCGTCGGGAGCCGCGGTGGCCAACTTCACGGTGGCCTCCACGCCGCGGACCTTCGATCGTCAGACGAACGAGTGGAAGGACGGCGAAGCGCTGTTCCTCCGCTGCAACATCTGGCGTGACGCCGCGGAGAACGTGACCGAGAGCCTGTCCAAGGGAACCCGGGTCGTCGTGCAAGGTCGCCTCAAGCAGCGGTCCTTCGAGACCCGTGAGGGTGAGAAGCGCACGGTGGTGGAACTCGAGGTCGATGAGATCGGTCCCTCGCTGAAGTACGCAACCGCGAAGGTCAACAGGGCCTCGCGAGGCGGCGGTGGAGGCTTCTCCTCGGGCGGCGGCGGCGGAAGCCGCAGCGGCGGCGGTGGAGGCGGAAGCCAGCAGGTCGCCGATGATCCGTGGGGCAGTGCGCCCGCGAGCGGGTCGTTCGGTGGCGGGGACGACGAACCACCTTTCTAGAAACACACTGGAGTACCAATGGCTAAAGCAAAGAGCACGCGGAAGCCGCGCGTCGAGAAGGTCACCAAGACCAAGGCGTGCAGCTTCTGCAAGGACAAGAAGGCTGTCATCGACTACAAGGACACCGCGCTCCTGCGTCGTTTCCTGTCCGACCGCGGCAAGATCCGTTCGCGTCGCGTGACCGGCAACTGCGTGCAGCACCAGCGCGATGTCGCTGTGGCTGTGAAGAACTCGCGTGAGGTGGCCCTGCTGCCCTTCACCTCGACCGGACGCTGAGCGGGAAGGGACTGACATGAAACTCATCCTGACCGCCGCCGTGGAGAACCTCGGTGAAGCCGGCGACACCGTTGAGGTGAAGGACGGCTACGGCCGCAACTACCTGCTGCCCCGCGGCCTGGCCATCAAGGCCACCCGTGGCGCCGAGAAGCAGGTCGAGGACATCCGTCGCGTGCAGGCTGCCCGCGAGGTCCGTGGACTCGAGCACGCCAACGAGCTGAAGCAGGCCCTCGAGGCCCTCGCCGATGTCTCGCTGGGTGTGAAGACCCACGACTCGGGCAAGCTGTTCGGTTCGGTGACCGCCGCCGATGTCGCCGGTGCGATCCGCTCGGCCGGTGGACCGGCCGTCGACAAGCGGACCGTCGAGCTGCCGAAGGGCCACATCAAGGCCACCGGTAGCTACCCGGTCGTCGTGAACCTGCACCCCGACGTGCAGGCGACCGTCGAACTGGCTGTCGTCGCGGGCTGATCCTCAGCGGCACAAGCGAATACACACCGGAGGGCCGGTCGGACATGTTGTCCGACCGGCCCTTTGGTATCGGTACGGCCACGTCACGTGCGTAGACGTCCCGTCGAACGTGCGCGCACCGTCGACCGGATTGGGGTAGTCGACTACGCATTACGCGGCGCCGGCGCGCTCGTAGTTTCATCACTACGAGTTCAACAGATCCGGGGGGCCGGATAGACCGCAAAGGAGCGCAACGTCCACGGACTCGTGAACAACAGACACCGTTCACACCAGGAGACGTCGCCATGATCATCGCCCTCGTGATACTCGGAGCACTCGCCTTCGTCATCGCCTTCTTCGTCCAGCCCTCGATCGACTATGACGACTATCAGGCGCGTCGCCTCATCGCCGCCCGTGAGCAGGGACGACGGAAGGCCGAGCGGCGTGAGGCCACCGCGCTTCGTCGGCAGGAGAGAGCCGTCCGGGCCGCCGACGCCGCGACCCACCCGCAACCACGTCCCGTCCGGAATCGGTCGCGCGCATGGATCTTCGACTTCGCCAACCAGATGCGGTCGATCACCTGAGGTTGATCAGTTCGGGATCGCCGGCTGGGCGGGGAGCTGATTCCAGTACTGCAGGCGCGCCGGCAGGTAGCGCGGAGCCGGGTTGTGGCTGTGCGCGGTGTCCCCACTGGGGAAGTAGAACTTGTGCCACGCCGGGGTGAAGATCAGTGCGCGCGAGCCGGTTCGGCAGGCGACGGTGTCCGGGCGTGGTGCCGTGCAGGTGACCCCGTAGATCGTCACACGCGTGCCCACCGCCAGCGTCGGAGGCACGAACCCCGAGGGTGCGCCGAACCGGTAGGTGGACGTCGCCGGCACCCACCACGGCCCCTCCTGGTCGCCGGAGATGGCCGCACCACTCACGGCGGGCGGGGCGGTCGCCGGGTGGCCCTGACAGCCGACGTAGCGGTAGCCCGGCCCTATCTGGCACAGCCATGGGCCGGCGCGGAGGAATGCGCGGCCGTTGTCGACGTAGGCGAGTGGACGGAACTGCGCGGGATTCACGGGTTGATAGCGCGCGAGGTCGAACTCCACCGGCATGGTGGGTCCGGGCGGCGAGGTCGCCGACGCCGGCGCTGTGCAGAGCGCGCCGATCACCGCGAGAGCGCCGCAGATGCCGGCCACGACACGTCGGCGCGACCGACGAAGGCCTCGACGATGTCGAACCGATTGTGTCCTCCCCACGACGACCATTCCAGCACACCCTCGCGATGCCGGGTGCTGAACTTGTGGATCTGTGGACAGACGACCCACTCGACGACGGGGTGGCGCTGGTCGATGTGACCTGCTGTTACCCAGGTCACATCGAATGTTTACCGAGTTGTTGGTTACCGGTGGTTGACCCTTGAACCGCAACACGCCGAATACGACATCCGACGTGACACGCCGAGGCAATATTTCGGGCCGGTTGTGTACAAACCAGAGGGGCTCTGACCTGCGAATACATTTGTGCACACAGAACTATTCCCCAGTTTGTGCACAGGGGGTTCACAACCGTCCCGAGCGCGTCCACAGTCGGTCCACAGTTTGCTGACAGAGTTGTGCACAACTGCGTTTGAGTGGGGGCGGATCCGAGATCTAATGTGCTCCGTCAGTGCTTCTTGCGTGGGCGCGCGGCGTCGCCGATGAACCTTGTCGGTGCCGGTGACTATCACGGAATCAAGCACGACCGACGTCGGCGGCCCATGCCGCGGACGCCACAGAGTCGGACCCACTCGAGGCGTGAGTGGTGCAAGTACTGCGAGAGGTTTGACACGAGTGGCTGTAGTCGACGACCGCGGGCACGAACCGGGCCATCTGGAGTCGGTTCCGGGCACACGCGGAGGACGTGGGGACGACGGTGTTCCCGCCGAGGACTACGGGCGGCAGCCGCCGCAGGACATGGCGGCCGAGCAGTCCGTTCTGGGCGGCATGCTGTTGTCGAAGGACGCGATCGCGGACGTGGTGGAGAAACTGCGTTCGGCCGACTTCTACCGACCTGCGCACCAGGCGGTCTACGAGGCGATCCTGGAGCTCTACGGCAAGGGTGAGCCCGCCGATGCGGTGACCGTGTCCGCGGAGCTCGAGCGGGCCGGTGAGCTCCGCCGGGTCGGTGGTGCGCCGTATCTGCACACCCTGATCTCCACGGTGCCGACCGCCGCCAACGCCGGTTACTACGCCGAGATCGTCGCGGAGAAGGCGATTCTGCGCCGTCTGGTGGCCGCCGGGACGCGCATCGTGCAGTACGGCTACGCCGGCGCCGACGGTCAGGACGTCGCCGAGGTCGTCGACCGTGCCCAGGCCGAGGTGTACGAGGTCACCGAACGCCGCACCGCCGAGGACTACGTCCCGCTGGAGGAGCTGCTCCAGCCGACGATGGACGAGATCGACTCGATCGCGTCGCGTGGTGGCCTCTCGCTCGGTGTGCCCACCGGCTTCGTCGACCTCGACAAACTCACCAACGGCCTGCATCCCGGCCAGATGATCATCGTGGCCGCGCGTCCCGGTGTCGGCAAGGCGTTGTCTCTCGACACCCCGCTGCCCACGCCCACCGGCTGGATCACCATGGGCAACGTCGCCGTCGGCGACCAGCTGCTCGACGCGCAGGGACGCCCGACCCGGGTGGTCGCCGCCACCGACGTCATGACCGAACGGCCGTGCTACGAGGTCGAATTCAACGACGGCACCGTCCTGGTCGCCGACGGCCAGCACCAGTGGGTTGCCGACATCGACGGCAAACGCCAGACCGTCACCACCGAGACGCTGCGTGTGCACGTCGGCTGCGCGGTGGTCCGCAACACTCGGCCGCTGGATCTGCCGCGCCGCCGCTTCGCCTACGGCCCGTACACGGTGGCCGCTCTCGCCGGGATGGCCTTCGACGATCCCGAGATCGCGATGCGCATCGACGCCGAGGGGCCCGTCGACGTGATGACGTTGATGGCCGACCTCGGTGGCCGCATCCCGTTCGAATACCTCCGGGGGTCGATCGCGCAGCGTCGGGCACTGCTCGCGGGGTTGCTCGACGCCCGCGCCACGGTCGACGACGACGGCTGGATCACGGTGCCGGCCGCCACGCGGCATATGACCGCCGTCGTCGCCGACCTGGTCGCCGGACTCGGTTACAACTACAAGCGATCGGCCACCGGGTGGCTGCGCGTCGACGCCGACGACGACGTGTTCACCGTGCACCACAAGGCGATCCGCCACAAGGAACTGCGTCGGCGGGCCGGCGTGCGCCGCCTCGTCGACATCCGTCCCATCGACAGCGTGCCGGTGCGGTGTGTGCAGGTCGACAACGACGAGCACATGTACCTCGCCGGCGAGGCGATGGTGCCCACCCACAACTCCACTCTCGCGATGGACTTCCTGCGGTCGTGCTCGATCCACAACGGCCTCACGAGCGCCATGTTCTCCCTCGAGATGAGCAAGACCGAGATCGTGATGCGTCTGCTGTCGGCGGAGGCCAAGGTCAAGCTCGGTGACATGCGCGGCGGCACGATGACCGACGACGACTGGACCCGGCTCGCCCGCCGGATGGGCGAGATCTCCGAGGCCCCACTCTTCGTCGACGACTCACCCAACCTGACCATGATGGAGATCCGCGCGAAGGCGCGCCGTCTCAAACAGCGCAACGACCTGAAACTCGTTGTGGTGGACTACATGCAGCTGATGACGTCGGGCAAGAAAGTCGAGTCCCGACAGCAAGAGGTCTCCGAGTTCTCCCGCCAGTTGAAGCTGCTCGCCAAGGAACTCGAGGTTCCGGTGGTCGCGATCAGTCAGCTCAACCGTGGTCCGGAGCAGCGTACGGACAAGAAGCCGCAGGTGTCGGATCTGCGTGAGTCGGGATCGCTTGAACAGGATGCGGATATGGTCATCCTGCTCCACCGCCCTGACGCTTTCGAACGCGACGACCCGCGTGCGGGTGAAGCCGACATCATTCTGGGCAAGCACCGCAACGGTCCGACGGCGACGATAACCGTTGCGCACCAACTGCATTTGAGCAAGTTCGTGGATATGGCGCGGGGGTAGCTGTTGCCGCTGTCGAGATGCAGCTGTAGGTTCCGGCGAAAGTTGTCGGTTTCCGGACTCGGTGTCGGCGTCATTGTCGGCCAAATCGGTTATTCCGGGCTTCGATGTCGGCTGATGTTTTCTGGTTCCGGGCACAATGTCGGATTCCGCCAATGCTGTCGTACCGATTCCGGAGATGGTGTCGTATTCCGGGTTGTATGTCGGTCACCTGGAATAGCCGATCCTCGGACAGTCCGAAAACGTCGAACCAGGGCTCCGCGTCTGCACTCGGTGCCGTAGTAGGCACGATGCGATCTGCCCGTACGAGCAGAGTTGGTCCTCGGATTCTACCTAGTTCGCTATTGGCCGGTGGCGCCGGAGCCATCTCGTCGAGTGCGCTGAGCCCGTTGAGAGTTCGGGGATACCCGATGATGGGGGGTGGCTGGATTCATGAGGCCCAGGCTCGTTATCTACACGGCGGACTGAACCCTTGGATTCTTCGTTGACTGCGGGGCCGTGGCACTCCGCCCCAAGGTAAATTGACTGTGTGCTGCCACACACGCTAGTCAGGTCCCGCACCGTGACGGGCGCTCGCCGCCCGGATGCCGCCCGCCTATGAACCCAATCGACGCCAGGTACTCGAACACCTCCAGCGACCACAACCGACTCCTGCTGCTCGCCCTCACCGAAGCATGGGGCAGCAAGTGCTACTGGTGTCGCACGCCAAAGCTGTTTCGTGAGTTGCAGATCGACCATATCGTTCCCAGGCGACCGCGAGAGGCTGCCACAACTGTGTTCGACCTCGACGCGGTGGAAAACCTTGCCCCGATCTGCGGGCCTTGCAATCAGGAAAAGGCCAATGAGGTGTACCAGCACGCGCCGCGCGTCGAATCGCAACTCAAACGCGCGAGGAGTAGAGCGGAGACAGTTCAGCGCAACCTCGACCGGTTCCGTCGAGACACCCACATCACTAAGGTTCTCCTTGCAATCACCGCGGCTGACGTAGCCGACGAGGCTGCGGCGGGTGCGATCAAGGCCCTTGGCGGCGTCGTCCTTAACGTCCTGCGCAGTCGATTTCCAGACCTACTAGATGCCTCATATGCCGAGGACTATACAACCCATCACCCCCCGATCGAGTACGAAGGACGCACCTATCAGCGAACCGACGGTGTATCGGTCGTCGAACTGGACGGGAGGTCTCGCCGCGTGGCCGTCGTTCTCGAGGACGTTTTCGGCTTGTCCCTCCGGTACGCGCTCGACACAGTGCGTGAAGAGGTTCGCGGCGACGTTGATGATCAGGTGGAGCGGTGGGTGCGCGGACGTGATCACGACTACCTCGACATATGCATGAATAGCGCACCGAGCCGTAACCCGATTGGTGTCTATTTCCACGAATTGCGATACGCGAACGGTCAAATTGAGATTGACGGCGAGATTGACGGCACATTCACCGCTGATGTCGACGAGGAGGACCCCGACCCCGAGCGTTGGACGCGCAGCCGCGGTGCCGAATTCGACTATAGCGGGGCGTTTACCGCGACATTTGCCGAAGTAGGGCTCACAGACATAGGCATCAGTATCAGCGACCCAAGTGAGAGTTGGTGGCGCACAACACTCCATTCCATGGAGCAAACGGATTGATCCCGACCCAGACAGGAGAGACCCATCGGCTTGGGAGTTGAAGATCCCCGACCCGTAGCGGCAACTGAACGCCGACCTGTTTGGCCTCTACACGGGTTGCGAAGTTTCGGTGAAGGCATGCCTAGATGCACCGGCACGGCAGTACCGGTAGTACCGGAGGTTCTGCCCAAGATAGGGGAAGGGAGCAGCTGCACTGATGGCACCACCGACGGAAGAGCTGGATCGAGGCCCACTAGGCCGCTTGACCGAAGCCGGGTTGGCCAAGGCAATGAGGCAGATGCGTGGCCTTCGCCGCGCTATCTTGTCCTACTGGTACGCGACCCTCGAAGACAAAACCGCGGCCCTCATTGAGGCAACGAGCGCATGTCTCGTTGTCAATATCCTCGATGAATCTGTCTTCGAGCCGGAGTTCGGCGAACCCTACAAGAAATTGCGTGAGCGTTCGCCCGGCGGTCGGGTAGTGACGGGGTTAGAACTTGTACGCAACTGTGAAACGCATTCGCCAGTCACTTTTGACGACCTGTTGGTCCGAAACCGCGCCTATAGCGTCCCGATGAACGCTGGCGCCCAAGTTATGAGAGCGGTGTGGCACTGGGCGGACTACGCCAATCTTCCGACGGACTACGTCGGACTATGTGGGCCTGATTCCTCTGAGTTTCAGAAGCGGGCTCGCAAGGAGGCGCAGCACGGTTATCGCGATGGCGTTGCGGGTAGGTCGGTGGTCGAGACCCTGTTTGATGCTGAGCGCTTCTTCTTATCGCTCGAACCACGGCTGGCGGTAGCTCTGCGGCCCGCGCTAAGGCACTCATTCGCTGAAGTCCCAGAGGACGCGCTGACGGTTCTGCACCGCCCCCTTGAAGGATTCGTTGGCGCCGTGCCGCTCCCAGATCTTTCGACTCACTGGGATGAACGGACGACGGCTTTGGCGCCGCCCGCCGATCGCTACGTCGAGAATCTTGTAAAGAGAAAAAACAAGGATGTCCCCGCAGGTGAGAAACGATTCGTTACCCACAAGATCGTGAGTGGCCAAGGTGTTGTCGGGTATTCTGGCGACGTTGAAACGGCTACAGGTGAGCGCATGGCCTGGGTCGAGCGTAGTGCTCAGATCGCCCGCGACATTCGAGCGGGCTACCAATACGTCGTCGCGCTTGGCGACGACGAGATTCTGGTAGCGGCCAGCGATAATCTTGTTCCATCGGCGTTTATCGGTGGTCGCGACATGCTCATGGAGTTGGACGGCGCGCCGGACTCGCGAGGCTTGGAGCGTCTATACGCGGTGGAGGCATATCCTGACCTGTACGTTTCGATGAGGCATGGGTTCTGACCGCATGGCGAGCGGCGGCCACGTTCTGACGAGAGCTGAGCGGGGATGGAGCAAGGGCAGAACGCCAAGGTGTGGCGCAGTGCAGATCAATGGTCGGCCTCGCTAATTGTTGACGGCAACATTGCCCGCCAACTCCTGGTACCGGCTTCGGGCTTCACAGGCGTTTCGGAAACCGCAGGCGCGCTGGAAGTGTCAAATGTGTTCGGTACCTGGCCCGCGTCGACAGTAGACAAGCCGCTTGCGGCTGACGATCTGTGGCTCAGGTTGCCGGTCGGGACGAAGGCAGGCGACCGCGTGCGAGGCGCGACCTGGAACAGGCATGGCCCGCTACCGCGCAACTCTTCAGCCGAGGTCCTCGATAGTTACCGTGGTGCACTACGGCTGGAAGACCCCAGTGAGGGCGAGGTCGGTCTTCGTTCGCCCCAGTTGGGAGCGATCCACGCGGTGCTGGGGTACTGGACCACGAAACGGCCCGAACCCGCGACCGTCGTGATGCCGACGGGCACCGGGAAGACCGAGACCATGCTCGGCCTCCTTGTGACAGCACGCCCCAGACGTCTGCTTGTGCTTGTTCCGTCAGACGCGTTGCGAGAACAGATCGCGGGTAAGTTCGACCGGCTTGGAGTGCTCCAGGAACTCGGCATCGTCGCGTCTCGCGCAATCCGCCCGGTCGTTGGTCGCGTCGGCCATCAGTTCTCCGCAGAAGGCGACGCTGTTGCATTTGCTCAGGCTTGCAACGTCGTCGTGAGCACCCCGTCTGCTCTTCACTCATCAACTTCAGAGGTGCAAGCGGCATTTCTCGCCGAGTTCAGCCATCTGTTCGTGGACGAAGCCCACCACGTTGCCGCATCGACCTGGACTGACATCCGGTCAGCCTTTGCGGGCAAACCGGTGATTCAATTCACGGCTACACCCTTCCGTGAGGACGGCAAACACCTGCAAGGCCGGATCATCTACTCCTTCCCACTCCGCGAAGCCCAAGCGCAGGGGTACTTCTCTGCGATCGACTTCAAGTCGGTCGTTGACTTCGAGAACCCAGATGGGGCATTGGCTGCCGAAGCTGTCGCAAGACTGCGGGCAGATCTCGAAGAGGGCAAAGACCACATCTTGATGGCGCGGGTCAAGAGCATTCCGCGTGCGGTGGCGATCCTGGCCCTCTATGCAGAAGCGGCATCTGACCTCAAACCAGTAGTCATCTACAGCACCCTCAAGGCGAGAAGCCGCAGCGCAGCTGTCGACGCATTGAAGACTCGAGAGTCCCGCATAGTAGTTTGCGTCGACATGCTCGGCGAGGGATTCGACCTCCCCGCGTTGAAAGCCGCCGCTGTCCATGACTCGCATAAGAGTCTGGGCGTCACTCTCCAGTTCATTGGACGATTCGCGCGAACGTCTTCTGGTGGCGAGTTCGGTGACGCCGCAATGTTCGTCGCTCGAACAGAACTTGAGCCCGATTTGCGCCTGCGAAGCCTCTACGCCGAGGACGCGGATTGGAACCTCCTACTCCGAGATATCTCCGAGGCTGCCGTCGATGAACAGCAGGAGGTCAGCGATTTTGAGGCCGGATTCGGAAGCCTGCCGGACGAGGTCGCGCTCCGAAGCCTGCTCCCGAAAATGAGTGCTGTCGTCTACAGGGCGCCGACATCACAGTGGAACACTGACGCAATCGTTGGCTACTTCGGCGAGGAGTCGCTGCTTACCAATCCAATTGGCCTGAACGCACAGGCGGGTGTCGCTTGGTGCGTCGTCGAGCGTCGAATCCCGGTCCGCTGGGGCGATCTCAAGACGCTCGACGAGATTGGTTACGAGCTGTATGTCTTGTACTTCGATAGCGAGCGCAGGCTGTTCTACATCAACAACTCGGCCAACGACGGGGTCTTCGAAGAGCTCGCGGAGGCCGTTCTTGGCCCAGGAGCTATGCGCTTCAACGGAAGTCAGGTCTACCGCGTAATGGGCGACGTCCAGCGCCTTGTGCCGACGAACGTCGGCGTTCTCGATGCTCGAAGTCAGTTCCGTCGATTCTCGATGCACGTCGGCTCCGACGTCACCGAGAGTTTCACCGCAGCCGAGGCCGGTACGAAGACCCAGACCAACATCTCTGGATCGGGTTTCCGCGAGGGAGAGCGCGTCAACATCAGTGCGTCCCAGAAGGGTCGAATCTGGTCGCACTCAACGGCGACGAGTCTGAAGCAATGGTGCGACTGGTGCGATGCCATCGGTACAAAGCTCCTCGACGACACACTCACCATCGACCATGTCATCGGAAACTTCATACTCCCCGAACCACTGGACGGTCGGCCAGAGGGAGTACTTCTCGGCGTCGAGTGGCCGTGGGAGCTTCACACCCAGAACGCGGAGAGTATGAAGCTCACCTACGAAGACAAGACCATCGAGGCGGTCTATTGCGACCTCATTCCAGACACGTTGAGCATAACGGGACCATTCAAGTTCGCGATCTCCAACCGCGCGTGGACTGTGTCCTACGAAGCGGCAGTGAGCATGGAAGGCGACGTGACGTACTCCTGCACCAGCGCAGACGACATTCAAGTGATTCGACCGCGTTCGGAATTGCCGCTCAGCACCTGGCTGAACCGGGCCGGCCTAGTCTTCTTGCTCAATAACGACCGGATCGTCGAAGGTGGGCTTCTCTACCGGCCGCGGGGGGACCGTGCACCATTCGATTCCAACAATCTCGTTGTGGTCGACTGGTCCGGCACGGACATCAAAGTCGAATCGCAGCAAGCCAATAAACTCGGCCACTCGATTCAATATCGAGCGATCAGAGACACGCTTGCCGACGCTGACGGATGGGACGTAGTGATCGACGACGATGGTCCAGGAGAGATCGCGGACATCGTCGCAATGAGGCTAGACGACGAGGGCCTACTCGTCCGTCTCCTCCACTGCAAGTACTCAAGTGATGTCACGCCAGGCGCGCGAGTGGCCGACCTATACGAAGTCTGCGGCCAGGCTCAGAAGTCGGTGGCATGGAGGCGCAGCGATCTCGGCCCGTTCTTCAAGCAGCTCGCGCGTCGCGCTCAAGCAAAGCACCAGCGCACGGGAGTCAGCCCGTTTGAAGCCGGTGATGCAGCTCGTCTGCTTCAGCTTCAGGCCCAAGCGCAGGTCCATCGAAGGCGAATGGAAATAGTGATTGTCCAACCCGGACTGAGCTCGTCGCAATTGAGCCAACAGCAGTCCGATCTCCTTGCCGCGGTCGAGACCTACGTCAGGACCACCATCAATGCGCCTCTCACAGTCTGGTGCTCGCAATGACAGACGATGTAGTCGAACCCAAAGCGACCTCAACGCAATGAAGCTCCGAGGTCGGCGGCCTTCTTCCGGAAACGACGAGCGGCTGGCTCTGATGCGTTCCACGGTCCTCCGTGAAGACGCGAGGCTGTCCGACCATGCGGAAACAGCGGGTCAATCAAAGCATGCTCGGCTGCCGACAAGGCGCGCGCTGGAGACAGCGGCATGCTGTGACGACCAACCGCTTGGCTCCGGCTACCATCCGGTACATGACCGACGCACTGCCGCTTCGAATTTTCCTTGCGTCTCCTGGCGACTTACAGGATGAGCGAAACGCGGTTCATGCCACTGTCGATGAGCACAATCGCCGACGCGAGGGAACAGATAGTGTCACCTATGAGGTAGTTGGGTGGGATCGTGTGCGCGGCACCGTACGTCGGCCGCAAGCGGCCATAAACGAGCTGATCGACGAGTGCCATTTCATGGTCGTCCTCTTCAAAGCGAGTTGGGGTAGCGAGCCGGGCAGTCCATGGGGGTACACCTCGGGTACCGAGGAGGAACTGTTCACCGGTCTGATGGAGCTGGCGAGAGCCGAGCAGCCGATGCGAGACGTCTGGGTTGCGTTCTTCGACACATCGAGCCCGGATCAGCGGATCGGTCAGCTCAAGGACCAGATCATCGACCAGCATTCATTGATGTTTGAAACTGTCCGTACAGCAAGGGATCTGAAGAAGAAGCTCGCTGAACGTCTCAACCTTTGGGCGGCCACGTCAGTAGGGCCGAAGGTGCCCCGGTACGTCGATTTGCTTCCCACATCCGGAAAAGACGTTCTGAAAGCCACGAGTTTGCGTCTACGTGGAGAGAAGCTCGTCGAACTTGGCCAGCCAGAGTCCGGCCGTGCAGCGCTCGAAGAGGCGGCCGCGATCGGTGGGCCGGACGAGCATTTGGCCCTCGCCGCGTTTCTGCGGCACGACGGTGAGCTCGACCGGGCTCTGGAACAGACACAACAGGCGATCGACTTCTATTCTGCGGCAGACGACACGCTTCACTCCGTGGCGGCTGCGGATGCTTTTTCAGCGCAGGCAAGGGTTCTCAGCGCACAAGGTCAAAAGCACGATGCCATCGGTCGTCTTGAACACGCGCTGACATTGTTGCTGCACGACGACGCCGCCAGCGAATCTGTTCGTTGCAGAATCCTGGACGATCTAGGTTTGGCGCATCAACGCCTCGGCGACCTCAGGTCTGCTCGCCAGAACTTTGAAGAGTCTCTGCAACGCAGACGCAAGCGGTTGACCGCCCGGGACGTCGCCCAATCACTAATCAACCTCGCAAGGCTTGACGTCGCAGAGGAAAGCCTTGATACGGCCGTTGAGCTCGCCAACCAAGTGATCGAGACACTTCGATCTTCCCCCACAACGGCACTGCACGGCAACGCGAATGCATTGGTAGCCCAGCTTCGACTGCGACAAGGTCGACCGGCCGAAGGAATTCCCAACGGAAAAGCGGCGTTGGCGGCAAACCGCCAAATAGGAAACAAGCCTGGCGAGGCCATTTCACTTCTCGTTCTCGGGCAGTGCTGCCGCGCAGCAGGATACCTCGATGAAGCGAGGAGCTATCTCCTGGATTGCGTGAAAGTGAATGAGAGCATGGGGAATACCATTGGATTAGAAAAAGCGACGTGGCAACTCGATCGTCTCAATGACGGCGATGCGTAAAATCATTCGTTGATGACCGTACCTGTATTGTCGACTTGTACATAGCAGAGGCCAGGCCAGAGTAGCGCGGTCAGTCGACCTCCCTCTTCCCCGCAACCGGTATCGAGCTGTGCTGCGTGCGAGCCGATTCGCGGGACGTCGCCAATCGGTGAGTGCGCGCTGACCGAGTATCGTGTCGTGTCCACTGTCTGCCGAGGAGCATGCCGGGCGATCAAGTCATCGGTCAGGTACTCCATTGGGAGCTGTCGCAAGGCGTCAACGTGCTCCTGTGGAATGCAAGCAGTGAAGTCTGCGAAGACATTCGGTCCGACGGGGCGTGCGACGTACGATCGAATTGTGGCGGCACCGCCTATCTTGAGAAAGCCGCGTAGGTCGCCCGCATCTAGTGCATTCAACAGCTTCAGCTCGTGGTTGCCGACCAGCAACGTGGCCTTCCCTGAGTCTGCCAAGTCGAAGAGAAACTCGAGAACCCCCGCCGACCGGGTTCCTTTGTTGATGTAGTCGCCAAGGAATACGGCGTGCTCGATATCTTTCAACGATAGGATGTCCCATAGGCCGTGTAGTGCGTCAAGGTTGCCGTGAATATCGCCAACGAATGCGGTAGTGGAGGTCATAGCAGGATCTTTTGGACCTCAGCGTAGTCTGTCTCTTGTCCTGTGATACCGAGCGCCAGGAATGCCATCGACAATAGATCTCCGGGGTTTTCCCACTCGTTGACTATTGTCGCTTCGAGTGATCCATGATCGTTAGTTGGGAATGATCCAAGAATTCTTCGGAGTCGAATCAGGCATGCGTCAAGTTCTGCCAGTGTCGGCTCGTCGGTGTGGCGTGACGCCAGCAACTGCGTGAGGTCTGGGTCGGAGTGCCGAATGGCCAGTTCTCGAACAGAAAAGCATGGTGAACCTTGTGCGATTGCGCGGGCGTAGAGGCAGCTGCGGAGGAGGTAGCGAGCTTCTCGAACGAGCCCTGTCAGGTATTTGGGGAGATCCATCTGTGGGCACGTGAACAACTGCGTCAGATGCAACGAGCGTGCGAACAGACGGTCGGTATCGACATCTCCCATCCCGTGTATTGAGACGTTTAGCTGCCCGGAAGGGTCGGCCAGGATGTGGCCGTCGCGTTTGAGGTGAGCCCCAAACAGAGTCCCAATTCCGGAGTCCAGCTGTTCGAGCGTGTAGTAGCTGATGCTTACGTCGCCCGCGTAAGTACTCGGGCGCGCTCTCGGTAGCACCGCTAAGAGGTCAAGGTCGGAACCGGGTACCGCATCTCCTGTGAATGGCCATGAGAAAGTCCCCACTGGTGGCCAGATCGAGGTCCCCGGTGGTGGCCAGATAAAAGTCCCCGCCCTGTGTTCGACGTGTCGAACCTGGATTGGAAGCCCAGACGGTGACGGTGAAGGTGCCAACCGATCACCATCACCGCCTGGGAGTTCCATTGAAGACTGCGAGGGACCAAATGGACATCATTTCGACCTACCGCGATGTCGGTAGCTATCGTGGGACCGCTGAGATCTGCGGTACCACTCACAAGACCGTTAAGCGTGTGGTGGAGCGGTTCGAGGCCGGTCAGGCCGGCCTGAGGCCGCCGCCACGTAAACAGCGGGTCAGCAATTATGAATCGGTGGCCGATCTGGTCGCTGAGCGGGTCAGGAAGTCGCACGGCAAGACCACTGCGAAACGGTTGCTGCCGATCGCGCGGGCGGCCGGGTATACCGGCTCGGACCGCAACTTCCGGCGTCTGGTGTCGCGATCGAAGGCCCAGTGGCGGCGTAGCCAGTATTGGGGTCGCCGGCCGGCGGTGTGGACCCCGGGCGAGTATCTGGTGATCGATTGGGCCGCCGTGGGTGGGCTGCACGTGTTCTGCGCGGTGCTGGCGTTCTCCCGCTGGCGGTTCGTTCGGTTCGCTACTGACGAAACAGTCACCACCACTTTGGGTTTCATCGCTCAAGCACTCGATGGGATCGGTGGGGTACCCCAGCGGGTGCTTGCGGATCGGATGGCGTGCCTCAAGGGTGGGGTGGTCGCCAACGTGGTCGTGCCGACCCCGACCTACATTCGGTTCGCCACCCATTACGGGTTCGCCCCCGATTTCTGCCACGGCGAGGACCCTGAGTCCAAGGGGATCGTGGAAAACCTGTGCGGCTATGTGCAATCGGATCTGGCCGAGCCGTTGTGGACCGAAGCGAAGATCGCCGCGGGCCGCGACGACATCGCACTCGACGTGGGTGAGGCCAACCGCGCAGCCGTGGACTGGTGCGTGGAGGTCAACACCCGCCGCCACACCGACACCTGCATCGTTCCTGTCGAACAACTGTTGGTGGAGCGGGAAGTGTTGGCGCCGTTGCCATCTCTGCGCGCCGAGGTGGGCCCGCCACCGGTCACCCGTAAGGTCGACAAGCTCTCGTGTATCCGGTACGCCTCGGTGCGATACTCGGTGCCGACCCGGCTGGTCGGCACCACCGTAGGGCTGGTGCAGGAGGCGGGCCGGTTGCTGATCGTCGATGCCGCCGGTGAGGTGGTGGCAGATCACCAGCTGGGGACTCCCGGTGAGGTGGTACTCGACGATGCCCACTACGGTGGGGCGCGCAAACCTCCCAGCCGGTCGCCACGACCGAAAACTGTTGCAGAGAAACAGTTTTGCGCGATAGGTGAGATCGCTGAGCAGTTCCTGGTGGGTGCGGCGGCAGCCGGTAACACCCGACTCGGCGGTGAGATCGACGAACTGTTGGCGATGCGGACCGCCCACGGTGGCGAGCAGTTCACCGCGGCACTGACCCGCGCGGTAGCGTTTCGGCGGTTCAAAGCCGCCGACGTGCGGTCGATCCTGGCCGCCGGGGCCGGTACACCCAATCCCCGCCCGGCCGGTGACGCGTTGGTCGCCGAACTGCCGCAGGCCCCCACGCGGGATCTGGGGCGCTACAAGATCACGGGCACCGACGAGGTGGTGTCATGAGTACCGAGGAATCGACGAAAGCTGTTGCCCCTGTCGAGATACCACCGCTTGCAGCAGATCTGGACATGGCGTTGCGCAGGTTGAAACTGGCCGCGATCCGCCGTATGGCACCCGAGGTGCTGCTGACTGCGAAAACTCAACGCTGGACCCCAGAGGAACTCATCCGCACCCTGGTCGAGGCCGAGATCGTCGCCCGCGATGCCTCCAACATCCGTAACCGGCTTAAAGCCGCCGGGTTCCCGGTCACCAAGACGTTAGAGAGTTTCGATGTGGCTGCCTCCTCGATTCCGGCCAACACCTTCGCCTACCTGGAATCGTTGGAATGGATACGCGCCCAACATAATCTGGCGATCGTCGGGCCCGCTGGGACCGGGAAATCCCACACCCTGATCGGGCTCGGAATCGCCGCGGTACACGCCGGGCACAAGGTCCGCTACTTCACCGCGGTCGATCTGGTCGAGACGCTTTACCGCGGGATGGCCGATAACACCGTCGGCAAGATGATCGAGACCCTGCTGCGCCAGGACCTCCTCATTGTGGACGAGATGGGGTTCGCTCCGCTCGACGACACCGGAACCCAGCTGTTGTTCCGGCTCGTCGCCGGCGCCTACGAACGCCGCTCGCTGGCCATCGCCAGCCACTGGCCGTTCGAGCAGTGGGGCCGGTTCCTGCCCGAACACACCACCGCCGCCAGCATCCTCGACCGGCTACTGCACCACGCCACCACCGTCATCACCGACGGCGATTCCTACCGCATGACCCACCGAACGGAGGCGCCCCACCACTAAACCAACCTCAACAGGGCGGGGACTTTTACCTGGCCACCAGCGGGGACATCAAACTGGCCGTTGACAATCTCCGCGTGCCTGGCTTCCATAGACCATGATGGCGATGACCTCACGCGGAAGCTCAGGGACCCGCGCCACGAGTTCCGATGACACTCCGAGGGCGGTAAGCCCGGGCACGATCGACTCTCGCCGGATTGAGGGGAGATCATCACTGGAACAAATCTGAGTTACTCCTCATGTGTCGCCCACGTGCTGTAGATCGCCGATATCACGACGGTGTCAGCCACCGTAACGCTTGAGATGCCAGAGGACATGTTGCCTCTTCCTGGCGAGCGCTCGCCCCTCGCGTGACCGGGGACCAGCCTCGTGTCCTGAGCCGTCGATAGCCTCAAGTTGGTGCAGTAGTCGGCGCCGCTGGGCGGCGTAGTCGAGAGCGCACATGTGGCAACAGAAGAGCGGTTTAGTGGCTCTTCGAGCCTGAGCGGGCAATGCCTGGTCAGCGGGCCGGCGTGTCGTTGAGGTAAGACGCCCCTGGTCTCCGGAAATCTGGTGGCTGTAGCGGTACGGCAGCACCCAGTGGCGCCCCCTCGCAGTTGGTTGCTGCGGCAAGGAAGCGAATTGTTGGCGATCATCCTCAATCAGGCCATCATGAAATAGTACTGTGGCGCAAGAGTATTCGGATCTTGATGTATGACTTTCGGTCAGTAGCTCTCTTCCCACGGATCGAAGCAGCGGACGCCGAGTGGCTCGAAATGCTTGGTGTTGCGGGTCGCGACGGTCATCTCGCAGGCCTGCGCGATGGCGGCGATGACAGCGTCGTCGAGTGGCGCATGCTCTGGCACTCGGTAGGTGGCGAGTACTCGCGCGGCCGATAGATCGAACGGCAGCACACGGTCGGCGAACGCGGTGAGAACCTTCTCGTCGAACCACCGCCGCAAGACCTCCCCCTGTTCGGCGTCGGATCGTTCCTTTGCTACCACGCCCATCTCGATCTCTGCGATTGTCATCGCGGTGACGAACATGTCCGTCACAGGCACTGATGATGCCCAGGTCTCGACCGGCGGGTTGCGTCCACGCACTCGAAGCGCGGAGACCACGTTGGTGTCCAACACGTACTTCACAGGTCAGGATTCCGGGCGGTCAGACCGAGGCGATCAGGGGAGAACTCGATATCGCTGTTGTCGTCGCTGCTCAGCAGGTCGACGAGCGTAACCGGCTCCCGCTCGAGAGCGTCGCCGAGGATTTCTCGGACCTCGGCCTCGACCGACCGGTGATGCTGCGCGGCGCGCGCCCGCAGGGCAGCCTTGGTTCCCGCCGGAAGGTTGCGGATGAGGATCTGCTCCATGGCGCCGATGATATCGCACCAGTGCTATCAACGGCATAGCTTGCCGGCGAACCTCGCCATCGAGTTTTCGAATCCAGATATGATGCCCGGCGCCGAGAGGCTGCCCGCGAGTGCTGTCAACGGGACAGCACAGGGTGCCCTGAGCGGCACCCACGCACTCCACCATCCCTTGACAACCTACGTAACCGTAACCTACGGTCGCGTAAGTTACGAAGCGGCTTGGCGACTACGAAGGGCGGCCTGGCATGGCGATCACCGACATCCCCGCATACGCACACCTCACCGAGGCAGACGTGGAGGCGTTGGGCGCCGAGCTCGACGCCATTCGGCGCGACATCGAGGAAGTGCGCGGCGAGGCAGACGTGCGCTATCTGCGGCGGACGATCATGGCCCAGCGCGGTCTCGAGGTGGCCGGCCGCGCGATGCTGCTCGGCGCGCACAAGCGCGGATTCTGGTGGGGTTCGACGGTCTGTCTCGGGCTGGCCAAGATCATCGAGAACATGGAGCTCGGGCACAACATCATGCACGGGCAGTGGGATTGGATGAACGATCCCGAGGTGCATTCGACCACCTGGGAGTGGGACAACGCCGGAACCTCGCGGCTGTGGAAGCACACGCACAACTTCGTGCACCACAAGTACACCAACGTCCTCGGGATGGACGACGACGTGGGTTTCAACCTGCTACGGGTGACCCGGGATCAGCCGTGGGTTCCGTTCAACGCGGGCAACCTGGTGTACAACACGCTGTTGACGATGCTCTTCGAATACGGTGTGGCCATCCAGCATCTGGAGATCGGTCGTGCGGTTCTCAAGTGGAACAGGCCCTGGTTCGACCGGGAGGCGTTCAAGGCCGACGCCTACGACGTGGGCCGCAAGATCGGTCGTCAGGTGGGCAAGGATTACCTGGCCGCGCCGCTCGTCGGTGTGCCCTTCGGCGGACGGCGGGGCTGGCGTAAGGCGCTCACCGCGACCATGACCGCCAACCTGATCCGCAACGTCTGGACGAACGCGATCATATTCTGCGGCCACTTCCCCGACGGCGCCGAGAAGTTCACCGAGCAGGATGTGGACAGCGAGACGCAGGCCGAGTGGTATCTGCGGCAGATGCTGGGCAGTGCGAACTTGTCCGGCGGTCCGGTGATCGACTTCCTGTCGGGCAACCTCAGTTATCAGATCGAACATCACATGTTCCCCGATCTGCCGTCGAACCGGTTGGCGGAGATCGGTATTCGGGTGCGCGCTCTGTGCGACAAGTACGATCTGCCGTACACGATCGGACCGCTGCACGTGCAGTACGCCAAGTCGTGGCGGACGATCGCGAAGCTGTCGTTGCCGAACAAGTACCTGCGGGACACATCTGACGACGCGCCGGAGACCGCCAGTGAGGCGATGTTCGCGGGCACCGAGTTCGCCGAACCACGCATCGACGAGCGCACCGGCCGCCGGTTCGGCCTCAAGGCCGCCCGACGCGCGGTGCATGCTCGGCGGGGTCGCCGCTGACTCCGTCGCCGAACACCCGGTGCCGACGTCGCTGAGCGCCGAGACCGGCTTCACGGCGTCACGCGGTCACGATGGCAACTGCAGACCCCGATTGACGAACCCGGTCACCAGCGCGACATCGTCGGTCCCGAGTGAGCCCTGCCCACCGTTTCGGACCTTGCGGATGAAATAACAGGGACTGGCGATGCGCACTGCTGCGAACCGATGGTCTTTGGACAGGGAGCGTTTTGTCTGCACCTTGACCGTGAAGACGCCTGCCTCGCCGTTGAGTTTTCGATCCCAGGTGATGCCCGGTATGGCCGAGAGGGTGCCCGCGAGTGCTGTGAACGGGACATCGTGGGGTGCCTCGAGCGGCACCCACGTGACGTACATGGCGCCGTTGTGGTCGCCGTTGCTGTAGAGCTGCACATGCTCGGCATGGCATGGGTTCCATCGCTCCGACGTGGCGGCGGCGTTGTGTGATCGATAGCCCATCGTGAGCAACGGTTCCACCACCAACGTGGTGAGCGATGAGCCTGCCGTCGCCACTCTGTCGGCTTGGATGCTCGTCAACGGATTCTCGTCATTGACGACGCCCTCCGAGCCCGGCAATGACGCATCGAGGCTCGAGAACATACAGCCGCTGAGCAGGCCTATCGTGGTCACCACTCCGACGGCGGCGGTCACGACCCGGAGCGCGCCCACGCGGCGATTGGATTGCGCTGGCACTGGCGCCCTCCTTCCGGCCTGTCCCGCCGAAACCGTGTCACCTGCGATGACGTGTTCATAGTGTGCACGCTGTCGCTCCGGCACGTGTGGTAGCGCTCATAACCGGCGGCCAAGGTGCCATCAGGACGACCGCCACCCCTCTTTGGGGGGTGTCCCCGATCCGGAGTGACCTGGATCATAGGACCATGACCACCAACACCGACCTCTACCGATCCGGCCGCGATCAGATGATCGCGCTGAGCGGCGACTACGACAAAGCGGTCGAAGAGTTCCGATGGCCCGAGCTGACCGGCCGGTTCAACTGGGCGATCGACTGGTTCGACGCCTTCGCCCGCAACAACGACGGCATCGCGTTGTGGATCACCGAAGAGGGCGGCGCCGAGGTCAAGGTCACCTTCGCCGAGATGGTGGAGCGCTCCGATCAGGTGGCGACGTGGCTGCGGCAACTCGGTATCGGCAAAGGGGACCGGGTCATCCTGATGCTCGGCAACCAGGTCGAGTTGTGGGAGGCGATGCTGGCGGTGATGAAGCTCGGCGCCGTCGTCATGCCGACGACTTCTGCTCTCGGTGCCGAGGATCTGCGTGATCGCGTCGACCGGGGCGCGGCGCGGGCGGTGATCGCCAACCTCGCGGACACCGGCAAGTTCGCCGAGATCGACAGCGATCTGCTCCGCATCGTCGTCGGCGGTGAGGTCGACGGATGGCAGGCCTACGCAGCATCGTCTGCCGTCGACGTGAAGACGCCGTTCACGACGGAGACCGCCGTCGACGATCCGATGCTGGTCTACTTCACGTCGGGCACCACGAGTCGGCCGAAACTGGTCGAGCATTCGCAAACCAGTTACGCGGTGGGCCATTTCACGACCATGGCGTGGATCGGGGTGCAGCCGGGGGACGTTCATCTCGCGATCAGCTCGCCGGGCTGGGCCAAACACGCGTGGAGCTGCTTCTTCGCGCCGTGGATCGCCGAGGCCACCATCTTTGTCTACAACTACGGCCGATTCGACGCGACGGCACTGATGAATCAGTTGCGGCGGGCGAAGGTCAACACCTTCTGCGCACCACCGACGGTGTGGCGGATGCTGATCCAAGCCGACCTCGGTGCCAAGCCCGACGGTCTGCGGGAACTGCTCGGCGCCGGCGAGCCGCTGAATCCCGATGTGATCAAGCAGGTCGAGCGTGCGTGGGGCCTGACCATCCGCGACGGCTTCGGCCAGACCGAGACCACCCTGCAGGTCGGTAACACCCCGGGCCAGCCGGTGAAGGCGGGTTCCATGGGCCGGCCGATGCCGGGAGTGCCGGTGGTGCTGGTCGACCCGGTGACCGGAAAGGAGTCCGACGACGGGGAGATCTGCCTGGACCTGAGCCGGCATCCGGCCAACCTGATGACCGGCTACGTCGGCGATCCGGAACGCAACGCGCAGGCGATGGCCGGCGGCTACTACCACACCGGCGACGTTGCCCACCGCGATGCGGACGGCTACATCACTTACATCGGCCGCACCGACGACGTGTTCAAATCGTCGGACTACAAGGTGTCACCCTTCGAACTCGAGAGTGTGCTCATCGAGCATCCCGCGGTGGTGGAGGCCGCGGTGGTCCCGCAGCCCGACGAGACCAGGCTGGCGATCCCGAAGGCCTACGTCACCCTCGCCGCCGGCTGGGAGCCCACCGAGGAGACGGCGCGGTCGATTCTGGAGTACTCGCGTGATCATCTCGCGCCCTATCTGAAGCTGCGCCGCGTCGAGTTCTTCGAGCTCCCGAAGACCATCTCGGGCAAGATCCGTCGCGTCGAACTCCAGCAGCGCGAGGCGACCGCACATCGTGACGGCACGCCGATCTCCACCGAGTACCGGTATGAGGATCTGATCGGCTGATCGGGCGCGGGGTCGGCGTTCAAGCGACTTCCGGGCACTGAACAGAACTGTCGAAGTCGGCGTTGTTCTCGCCGTTGTCTTTGTACCGAAAGACGCTGATACGCGTGTCCTTGTCGGCGCCGACGAGGACGGCGTACCCGTTCTGCGGAGTCCATCGCGCAGGGACGAGTACCCAGCGGTCGCCGTACACAAAGATCTGTCGAAAGCATTCGTAGCGGTAGATCGCGTCGCTCGTCGGCGATTCGTGGATCGGACCTGATTCGAGTACGAGATTGTTCGGAGGGAACAAGCGTGTGGTCGTGTCTATGACCACGACGACCTGTCGGTCCCATAACCGGCTGGCAGTCTCACGGGCCTGTTGTTGTCCGTAGGCTGTGGCGAAAATGTTGGTGATCCAGAAGACCGCCAACACGATGATCGCGCCGGCGAGCAGAGACATAGCCCTGCAGACCTCACGGGGCGGGAGAGGAAATGTGCCTGCCGTCGATGCGATCCAGCAGCCGGCGACAATCAGCAACGTCCCGGTGCAGAGAATTGTCGGGGTGAGATTTGCGCTACCGACGACCGCCATACGAGGAAGTAGGACGCCCAACAGGCCCAGCACAGCCAGAACTGTTCCCGTAACCAGCAGCATGCCGACGACGGCGCCGGCCAGGTGAGGATGCTTTCGATTTCCGAGAAGTCGCGCCGAGTACGTGCGTGCGCACACGATGATCGCGGCACCCAGCGCCAGAGCCATCAACGGCGCGTATAGCACGCTCACACTGCTCAGCACGTAGTCGGTGGACGTCAGGCCGAGTGCGTTGGGATCGACTCCGAAGTACAGAAAATTGGCACGCGTGTACACCGAGCCGAAGTAGAAGCACACCGCGGTCACGAGGGTCAGCGGGGCGGCGATGGCGCCGATCGCACCCGCCCAACGACGAATGACGTCGGAGGTCGTCACGGCGGCTTGATCATTTGTTGTCATGGGCTGACTACGGAATCGGAACGGTTGAGGCAGGGGTGGGGATTGCTGGAGGTGGTGGGGTGACCGGCTCGGAAGACATGTCGGTTGTCGTCGCAGGCGGCGTCGGACCGCGGCCGATCGGCGGATCCGTCGTCGGACGTGGTCCGATCGAATGAGTACGTCCGAAGGCCGTTGGTAGTGATGCGATTACGCTCGGTGTCGCAGCTCCGACCGATCCGTCGGCCGGGTTCGGGGATGACACGGAGTAGGTCGACGGTGCTGTCGTGAGCTGCGGGGCGTCCGGCGAATCCGACTGACCTTGTTCGCGACACCCTACGAGCAACACAGCGGCTGCCAACAGGGTTGCCATGATCGGAACCCGCGACGACGGCCGTATGGAGGGAAGGTGCGCGCACATGTGAGCCTCACCCAACTCGGGCGATGCCTCCGGTGCGCTCGGCCCGGTGCGACCGAGCGAACCCAAGGCACAGCGCGGTTCAGTTGACTTGTCGTTTTCTGGACACGCTGAAAGCGACTGTGTAGATGGCGGTGTCGACGTGCGAATCGTTGCCGATCGCCGGTCCGACGCCGACCAGAACCTTGCCAAGCGGCTCCAGCTTGACGTCGAACGAACCACTGCCCCACGAGAGCAGGGTGAGTTGCATGACCGGGTTGTCCGGTCCACCGCTGATACGGAATCCGAGTCTGTCTGCCGCTGCGGCATTGAATCGCTGGTCTCCGTGGACACGGTTGTCGAAGACGTACTCGAGTCCGTTCTTGCCGGAGTGCAGGTTCTCGGGCCGGAACTTGGGGATCTGGCCACCGCCTGGAAGCGGCGGTGAATAGGTGAGAGTTCCGGATGCGTAGCTGGCGATCGGTCCGTTCGCCCGGTCGTTTCGGGGTTCGACAGCGCCTGGCTGGTTGGTCACCAGCGTGACAGTGATGATCGGAGGAGTTTTTGCGCCCAATGCGGCGCGGGCCGCGTCCAGGGTCGCCGAGTAGTTGCTCATGAGGTGGGCCCTTCTGGCAGTGGTTCTTACACCCCCAACTGTGATCTGAGAACGTGCGATGGTCGTACGTATGTGACTACCTCATTTTCGCGTCGAGAACGCCGGCACTCGGCTGAAGCCGCTACTCGGGCGGTCGCCGGCCGATGGTGGACTGCCCGGTGTCGAAGAATTTCTCCGAGACCTCCGACGAACGGCCCTCGAGATCCCCTTTTCCGGGGCCGCGACGTCCCCCACACTGACGTGTAGGACGAGCGGTGTCGGCTGCCGAAAACTTCTTCTCGCTGGGCTGTCGTATTCGCCGCGGGCCGTTCGTGGAGTAGGTAGAGGCAGCCGACCGGGCCGCCGCCGATGAAAGGAATCCGAGATGGCTCAGTACATGCTTTCCGTGATGGGCGACGCGAGTGTCTACGACATCCCACTCGAGGACAACCAGGCGCAGTTCGAGGCGACCGGCCGCTTCAACGACGAACTCAAGGCCGAGGGTGCGTGGGTGTTCGCCGGGGGACTCGGCCGCCCCGACGCCGCGACCACCGTTGACAACACCGGTGCCGATGTGGTGGTCACCGACGGCCCGTTTGCCGAGACCAAGGAAGTCCTCGGCGGGTTCTGGGTGATCGAGGCCCCCGATCTCGATGCCGCTCTCAAGATCGCCGCCCGGGCATCGAATGCCTGCGAGGCCACGATCGAGATCCGGACGTTCGATCAGGCATGACAACTCATGTCCGCGCGGAGATCGATCGGATCTACCGCGAGGAGTACGGCCGGGTGATCGCCTCGCTCGCCCGCCGATTCGGTGATCTCGACATCGCCGAGGACGCGGCGGGCGAGGCCCTGCTCACCGCTGTGCAACGATGGCCCACCGACGGCATCCCACCCAATCCGGGCGGATGGTTGACCACCACCGCCGGAAACCGCGCCATCGACCGCATCCGCCGCGAATCTCTGCGTGACACAAAGCATCAGGCTGCCATGATCATCGACGACCCCACGCCACACGAACCGACCGGTCCCGTCGTCGACGACCGGCTCCGGCTCATGTTCACCTGCTGCCACCCGGCCCTCGCACAAGAGGCGCGTATCGCACTCACCCTGCGGCTGCTCGGCGGACTCACCGTCGCGGAGATCGCCCGCGCGTTTCTGGTCCCCGAGACGACGATGGCCCAACGCATCACCCGCGCCAAGGCCAAGATCAAGGCCGCGCACATCCCCTTCCGCGTGCCGGACCGGGACGACGTCACCGACCGGCTCGACGGTGTGCTCACCGTGATCTACCTGATCTTCAACGAGGGCTATCTCGCCGGCGCCGGCGACGACCCGATGCGCGCCGATCTCACCGCCGAGGCCATCCGGCTCGGCCGCCTCATGCGGGAGCTGCTTCCCGATGACGGCGAGGTCGCCGGCTTGCTGGCGTTGATGCTCCTGATCGAATCCCGTAGCGCCACCCGCGTCGACGACGGTGCGCTGGTGACGCTCGACGAACAGGACCGCGACAGTTGGGACCGCGCGCTGATCGCCGAGGGCCACACACTCGTGCGCGAATGCCTCGCCCGGGTGAGCGCCGGACAGTCCCGACCTGGGCGCTATCAGATCATGGCCGCCATCAACGCCGTTCACACCGATACCCCCGACGCTCGCGACACCGATTGGGGTCAGATCGTCGAACTCTACGACCAGCTGTATGCGGTGTCACCGACCCCGATCGTCGCGCTCAACCGTGCCGTCGCCATCGCCGAACTCGACGGTCCCGACGTGGCGCTGGCCATCATCGACGGTCTCGCTCTGGACGGCTATCACCCGTGGCATGCGACGCGCGCCGATCTGTTGCGACGGCTGCGACGTGATGCCGACGCGTGGGCTGAGTACGACGCCGCGATCGCCGCGACCCAGAATACGGCCGAGCGGCGGTATCTGGAGCGGCGGCGCGACGATCTGGGCAGGTGAACGGCCGGCATACGCTCATGTGTTGGCCGACAGTCGCTGCTGAACCCATGTCCAATCGATCCGTTCCTGCTCGAGACGAACCTTCTCGCCGAGCGCGTCGGCGACGAGGTCATCGTAGAGGTCACGCTCGGCGGACGTGAGCCGGGTCAGCTCCGACGTGGCCGGACGGTCCTCGGTGACCCAACGATCGCGATGCGCAACAAGGGTTTCCCGATCCATCAGGATCGACCGGGTTTGTGGAAGCCAGGCCCGCAGCCGGTCGAGGATGGCGAAGCCGTGGGTGTCCAGGTCACCCCAGTAGCGGATCGGCGCGTCGGCCAGCCAGGGCAGACGGCCGATCCGATCCACCTCGAACCCCTTGCCCCACAGCACCACTTCATGGTCGGGGACGTCGACGCTCAGGTAGGTGATCTCGTTCTCGATCACGAGTGCACTGTGTGGCCGCAGGTCCAGATGTGCGAGTTCATCGGCGCGGACGGTGAGCTCGGTCAGCGGCGTGGGGAGTCCCAGCGCCGACGACGGCCGCAGCCGAACGAACTCCGGTTTCGACTGCAGGCCGAGGCCAGAGAGGAAACCGGACGCCGTCGTCGACACCCCGAGCATCGCCGCCAACACCGGGCGGTGCCGCTCGGCGAACTTGGTGTCGACACCGGGTGCGCTGATCTCACGAAGGTAGCGGTGCGAGTCTCGGTGCTTGTCCAGCCAGGCGTAGGCGGCGATCAATCGGGGCATCTCCGGTGCCAATTCGAGTGCGCGCAAGGGATATCGGAGCAGCCAGGTGCGTATGGCAGGGTGGTCGACGGCGAGATCCAGCAGCGCGTCGAATTGTCGGACCGAACTCGCCACGCCCAGCAGCGCCCACGCCTGATCGAACGATGTCACCACGGCTCGCGCGGGGAGTTGGTTGCGTCCGACGTGTCGTCCACCCACCGATTGCCATCGCAACCCATAGCGTCGGTCGTCGCGGCGGCCGGTGTCGAGCGCGGCCACCCACTCTCGGGCGGCGCCGAGATCCTCACCGATCTCCGACGCCGACGGACCACGTAGCGCTACTTCGATGGGGTCGAACGGCTCACCGGTCGCATGGGCACGCAACAGCGACCCATCGTCCCAGCGCCGCTTCACCTTTGCCGCGATGTCGTCGGAGGAGGTCCACCGACGGGTCACTTCAGCCGCCCGTCGCGGCGTGAGCGATACTCCTCGATCGTCATGGTCTGCAGCCGCGAGAAGGTGCCGGTGGGGTTGTCGACGAAGCCGATGGCCTTCACATAGGGCTCGATGACATGCACCTTCTGCAGCGGTGTGACGATGAGCAGCTGCAGGCCGAGCTTGGCGAACAGGTCCAGCGCATACCGCGTCGAGACATCCGATCCGCGTCCGAACGCCTCGTCGATCACCGCGAACCGGAAGTCGCGGGACTTCTCCACACCCCACTCCAGCCCGAACTGATAGGCCAGGGACGCCGCCAGGATCGTGTAGGCCAGCTTCTCCTTCTGCCCACCGGACTTGCCGTCGGAATCGCTGTAGTGCTCCCACTCGACGTCGGTGTCGACGTCGCGTTCGGAGGCGGAGAACACGAACCAATTGCGCACGTCGGTGACCCGGCGGGTCCAGTTCTTGTCGGAGTCGGCGTGTCCATCGCGGCCGCGGAACCGTTCGATGATGCGCTTGACATCGAGGAACCGCTGCTCCGAATACTGGTCGCCGTCGACGGCGAGACTGTCGTTGGTCAGGTTCCGCAGATCGGAACGGAACTGCGCCACATCCTGATTCGTGGTGGACTCGCGTTCCAGACGGATGTAGCGGCCCGGGTTGTAGGGCACCGCACCCAACGCCTCGTTGATCCGCGCGACGCGCTCGTCGATCGACGCGGCCTGGCGGTTGAGCCAGTTGTTGAACCCGGCGAGTTCTTGGATGGCGTTCTTGTTCAACTGCTCCTTGAACTCGAACTCGAAGCGCGGCAGGTCGTCGGTGGCGACCCGATCGCGGAACGCGACGAAATCGGCGCGGGCGTCGACGTCGGCGTCCATATCGGCGCGCAGGTCCGGCCAGCGTCGCAACACCTCGGCCATGTACTGGGCGAGGCTCTGCCCGAAACCACCGAGCTCGCGGGTGAGTCGCTCGATGCGCTGATGCAGACTCGAAGAGAGTGAATTCTCCGCGGCCGCACAATCGGCGGCCCGGGCCGGCAGCGATCCGGTGACTCGCTGCGTCAGCGCCGCATAGGAAGCGCGAGCGGTCACGAGATCGGCTTCGGAGTGTTGCGCGACGAACTCGTCGTCGCGCTTCTTGTGCTGCTCGGCCTGATGGGTGGTCGCGGCGGTGGTGGCGAGTGTGCCGGTGAGTTCGTCGATGGACTGCGCCACGGCCGTCGCGAGTTCGGCGTTGCGTTCCAGCGCGGTGGTGATCTCCTGCAGGCGTGAGGAACCCGCCTCCAGCCGGGCCCGCTCGGCCTCGTACTCATCGGCCCGACGCTGGGCTTCCGCGACGTCGAGATCGGCCCAGGAGTGAAAGCCGTCGAGGCGGGCGAGCGCCTCGCGCCGTGTCTGCAACGCATCACGCTCGTCCGACAGGGCCGCCACATCGGCGGCGGCCACCGCACGTTGGCGCTCGAGATCCTCGAAATCCTCACGCAGCGCGGCGATCTTGCGCTCATTGGCCCAGCCGAGCACCCATCGACGCGGATCGTCGACGCGGTGCCGGTCGTCTTTCTCATGCCGCCCGCCGGAACGGACCTGACCTTCGCGGGTCACCGCGCGCCGTGCGGCCCGGAACTCCTCGAGGGTCGTGGCGCACTGGTGATCGGCACGCTTGATGAGTTCGTCCCGCAGGTAATCGGTGAACGGACCCTCTTTGATCTCCAGGCAGTCCGCGAGCATCATGACACCGGAATCCTGGCGCTGCAACGGAACCCGCCGGGCCGGGACGCGTTCGTAGACCAGCTTCGCGCCGACGGTCCGCCCACCCACGCCGTGGAACGTGAGCCGACGCCCGTTGACCCAGCCGGTCACCGCCTCATAATGCTCCTGCGGCACCAGTAACGACAGCGCGAATCCACGCAACACCCGTTCGGCCGCACCCCGCCACTGCGCATGATCCTCGTCGACGTCGAGAAGCTCACCGGCATAAGGCAGCTCCTCGTGCGTGAGACCCAGATCCGTGCACAGCTGATCGCGCAACTGCACCTGGTCGGGCGGCAGATTGCTCGTGCGGTTGGCCAAGTCGTCGAGCTCGTCGCGGATGGCGTCGCAACGCCGAACGGCCTCCTTTTCGCGCCCGATGGCGTCGGCCGTCGACGCGTCGAGGGTGCGTTTCGCCTCGGCCAGGCGTGGTCGCTCGTCAGCGATGAGGCCGCGCAGTGCGGTGAACTGCCCTGCAGTGGTGACCTGTTCGAATGCGGCGTCGGCGACGGTGGCGTCGAACAGGGTCCGCCCGTGGCGGCGTTTGTCCACATCGTCGCGGGCGGTGGCCGCGAGCCGTTCCAGCTCGCCGACGCGATCACCACCGGCGCGAGCACGTTCCTCGATCAGCGATTCACGTTCGCGGTTCAGATTCCGTTGCTGCGCCTTGGCCGCATCCTGTTCCCGTAACAGCCGTTCGCCCTCGGCGTTCAGCGTGGCGATCTCGTCGGCGAGCAGCCCGGAGCGGTGCTCGGCGATGAACAGTCGTACGGCCCCGCGCTGGAGGTCGAGTTGATCGCGTTCGGCAAGGGCAGCATCGTATTTCGCGGCGGTCGTCACGATGGGATCAAGTGCCTCGAGTTGTTCCCGGGCCCGTTTGACCGCATCATGGGCCTTGGTGAGGTCCTCGAAGTGGCCGATGATGTCGCGGACCCGATCGGTCGAGTCGCTGGGTTCGAGCATGTGGTCGCGAACGAAGTCGTTGAGGTTGCCGACCGACTTCATCGACACGGTCTGATGCAGCAACTCGAGTGCCTGCTCCGAGCGGATGCCGAGCAGACGCCGCAACGACGTCGAGTACTTGGGGAACTCGTCGACCACATCCGCGCCGGCCGACCGCAGGCGTTTGCGCAGATCCCGCAGGTCGGAGCCGAAGTCGGCGAAGTCGGTGGCGATGGCGAGCTGTTTGGTCGCGGTGACGTAGAAGCGATACGGCTGTCCGGCGCTGTCGCGCTGCTGGAAGACCTGCGCGAGGGTGACCGTCTCGTCGTAGCCGGGATTGTTGAAGACGCCGAGGATCACCGAATAGGTGCCACGGTCCTGACGCAGTCCCTTGGCGCGCGAACGTCCGGTGGCCTCTTGGCGCTCGGACTTGTAGTGGCCCTCCACGTAGGAGCGCAGCGTGCGTTCCTTGGCCTCGGCGCCGGCGGCCTTGTTGTAGGCGATCTTGTGCGCGGGCATCAGCAGGGTCGTCACCGCGTCGACCAGGGTCGACTTGCCGGAGCCGATGTCGCCGGTCAACAGTGCGGTATCGGTGTTGGGGCTCAGCCGCCACACCTGCCGGTCAAAGGTGCCCCAGTTCAGGACCTCGACGTGCTGGAGCCGGAATCCTGCGCCGCCACTCGGCGCGGCGAGTTCGACCGCCGAGAACAAGCCCTCAGTCATCCGAGGCCACCGTCCCGGCATACTCGCGTAGCTTGCTCGCGAAGTCCGACAGTGTCTGCGCGTCGACGTACGCCTTGATGATGCGCCGGACCTCCCACTGATCGGTCTGCCCACGCAACTGACGGACGAACCCCAGTTCGACCGCCTTCTTGATCGTCGACTCCGCCTGGTCGACCAGGCGTGCCTCGTTGGTCGACTCGGCCTGGAACAGTCGCAGCATCTCCACGATCTGATCGGTCGACAGCACGAGTCGTCCTTCGCCGCCGGTGATCTCGAATTCCAGTAGCCGCTTGCGCAACAGCACCAGCAGCAGACTCACGTTGTAGGTCAACGCGCGTCGGCGCACCAGACGCGGAAGTGGTTCGTCGCCTTCCTCATCCGGACGCGATCGGAGATAGGCGTAGCCCTCGGAGTCATCGACCACCACGTCGACGCCGATGGTGGCGAAGTGATCGCGCACGCCCGCACCGGAACGTTCGAGCGTGGCCCAGGTGTCCTCGTCGGATTCGCGGTACACCACACCCTGCATCAGCCGGATGATGGCGTGGGCGATCGCGCGTTCGTCGGTCATCGTCGCCTCACCGTGACTCTCGGCAACCGGGCACGTTTCGTGGTGTCCGGATCGTCAGGGTCGGGGTATTCCAGCAGGGTCTCGTCGGTGTCGTCGATGTCGACGCTCACGTCGTCGTCATCGAGCGCGAGGTAGCCGACGATCTCCGCGGCGCCCTGCTCGATCGGATACATGCTCACCACGTCGGTCAGCAACGCCGACGACCGCTCCGGCAGGATGTGGCGGATGTTGGCCGCCAGTCGGGCCTGGTCGACATACGTCTGGGTGAACAGGAGATCGGCATCGACCTGCTCGGTCGCATCGTCGATCTGGCTCTCGACGGTGACCGCGGCAGGCTGCTGATAGAGCGGCCGTTCGAACGGGAGGGTGATCTCGATCCCGGGCTGATCCACCTCGAGCCCGAATGAGGGTGCTCTGCCACGTACGTCGATGGCTGCACTCTCCACGGTGCGGACCAGGTCGAGGACGCGACGGTTCTCCAGCCAGACCTGATCGTCGAGGAAGCGGCGCAGCTGTTCGGAGATCTGCCGAACCGTGCGCTGGGTGCGGTCGGCAGCCTCTGACCAGTCATGGTGGATGCCGCGGATGCGTTGGTCGGCGTCGACGATGTCGAGCGAGGACACCTTGGCCAGCAGCTCCGACAATTCGGTCTGGCGGGCGTCGGACAGCAGGAATTCGTAGAACGACGCGAAGCTGCGACCCTGATCGGACCCCGAGATCTCCGACCGGCTCCCGACCAGGTCGGCGAGCAGCTCGCCCTTCGGCCCGTCCCAGGAGGCGATCTTCTCGCGGGCGGCGCGATCGAGGAGTCGGAAATTGTCCTCGACCTCGCGGAAGTCCGACAGCAGCTCACGGGCGGTCGAGGCCAACTGTTGATAGCGGTCACGGACCCCGGTCGAGTCGAGCACCGCGACGTCACCGGACTCGACCGCCGCGATCTCGGCGTCGATCTCGGCGCGGCGGCGTCGCAGCTCGGCCAAGCGGATCTCCGGGTCGGCCTCGGTGCCGTGCACGATCTGACGCAGCAGCTCGACGACGGTGTGCAGCCGGGATTCGGTGCCGACGAACGAGCGTCCCTGCAGCGAGACCACCCAGGCGTAGGCCTTCTCGAACGCCGGCGTGACCTCGTAGTGGACCTCGTCGTCGCCGGGCGGATAGAAACGCCGCAGGTAGCCGGCGTCGGTGGCCGACCAGTCCTCCAGGTAGGCGCGTGGTTCCTTCGGGAACCGGGGCTGCCCGTCCTCGGTCGGCGCGTCGGCATTGAGGTCGTAGATCAGGTCGTCCAACGCCGCGGCCAGGGCACTTGCCGAGCTGGCGCCACGATTGCCCTCGACGAAGAAGTTCCCCAGGAACGCCAGGATGAGCGGCGAGTTGTGGGCACGCAGCAGCCGCCACGCGGGATGGCGATCCCACAGGCTGCCGAAGGCCTCGAAGTCCACGGGGTCAAGGGTAGGCAACAGGGCGGACAAGGGCGCAACACGCCATGGGCAGGCCTACCGAAGAACTATCGCGTAGTCCTCAGCCCCGCACGCGCGCACTCACCGTGCCGCGCAGACCCCCGTCGGGCACCTCCGGCCGATGCCGGACAATGAACCGAGTGTTCGACAGTCTGCAGCCCGCACGCCCCGCCCCGGATCTTCGACGATGACCGCCCGACCCCGCTCCACCCAGGCGATGGCGATCTGGCTCGTGGGTCTGTCGGTGTACTTCGTCGCCGTCCTGCACCGCTCGTCCCTGGCCGTCGCCGGCCTGCTCGCGGCGCAACGCTTCGATATCAGCGCATCGCAGTTGTCGACGTTCGTCGTGCTGCAGTTGCTGGTCTACGCGCTGATGCAGGTGCCGGTCGGACTGCTGGTCGACCGGTTCGGCCCCCGACGCGTGCTCCTGTCGGGCACGTTCATCCTCACGTGCGCGCAGCTGAGCTTCGCGTTCGCCGACAACTACGGCTGGGCGCTGTCGTCACGGTTCTTCGTCGGCGTCGGTGACGCGATGACCTTCGTGTGTGTCCTGCGCCTGGTGAACTCATGGTTCCCGGTGCGTCGCATCCCGCTGATGACCCAGCTGACCGGTGTGCTCGGGCAGCTCGGCGCCGTGGCGGCAGCGGTGCCGATGACGCTGGCGTTGTCGGCGTGGGGTTGGACGCACGCCTATCTGGCCACCGCCGGGCTCGGTGCGGTCCTGCTGGTGGCGACACTCGTGGTGGTGCGCGATTCGGCGGAGATGCGGACCACCTCAGGCCCGATGCTCGGGTTGACCGGCATCAAGAACAGCCTGGCGGCGTCGTGGGAACATCCGGGTACCCGGCTCGGGTTCTGGATGCACTTCTCCTCCCAGTTCAGCGCGACGGTGCTCGGGCTCTTGTGGGGCTACCCGTTCTTCGTGGAGGGGGAGGGTTTGAGCGCGGCGTCGGCCGGTCTGTTGCTCACGATCATGGTGCTCTCGATCATGGGATTCGGCCCGACGTTCGCGTGGCTGATCACCCGATGGCCGTGGCATCGGTCGACGCTGGTGCTGCTGGTGATCGCCACCATCGCGACCGCATGGGCCGTGGTGCTGGCCTGGCCGGGTGAAGCGCCGTTCTGGTTGCTCGTCGTGCTGGTGGTGATCTGCGGCATGGGTGGTCCGGCTTCGATGGTCGGTTTCGACCTCGGCCGCACGTCGAATCCCGTGTTCCGGGTGAGCACCGCCACCGGAATCATCAATCAGGGTGGGTTCATCGCCAGCCTCACCACGGTGGCGTTGATCGGGTTGCTGCTCGACTGGCGCACTCCAAACGGCGTCTCCGGCTATCCCGCCGAGGCGTTCACCTGGGCGATGTCGGCCCAGTTCCTGCTGTGGGGACTCGGCGCGACGCAGATCTGGCGGTATCGCCGCAAGGGTCGTGCCCGGCTGCTCCGCGACGACCCGGCGCTGTGGTCACAGCAGGCCGGACGGCCCGTTCCGACGCGGGGGCCTGAGGACCGGTAGCACCCCGACGCGGGTCTTCTTGGATGGCGCGGTTCGGTTCGGGCGGCGCGGGCGGTCGACGACCCGCGTTCTCCCAGCCGGCCCGCGCCTTCCCGCTCGACCTCCACCGTCCGGCCCTCGCCCTCGTGCCTCGGGGTTCGTGACCCGGTCCGCGCCGCGAAGGGTCAGGTCTGCCCGCCGACCCCGATCTCGTTGCCGTCCGGGTCGCGAAATACCACCTTGGTGATCCCGTTTCCGTAGGTCTCGCGCGATTCGGGTTCGACGCCGCGCTCGGCCGCCGACGCGAGGAAGTTGGCCAGATGATCGACGAACAGGGTGAGGTGGCCATGCCCGGCATCATCGGGCGCCACCACGACGTACACGTGGCCGTGCTCGGTCAGCGTCCACACCCGTTCGACGTCGTTGGGTTCGAACGACTCGACATCGCCGAACAAGCGCCCGAACCACTCCACCGACCGCGCCAGGTCGCCGACCGGCACACCCGCGAACACATCCATCGTCATCACTTCCATCCGAGGGCATTGGGCGAACCGGTCGCCGCACAGAGCATTGAATCGCCGGCGCCGTCGCAGGACAAGGGGAAGGACGGCCACGAACGCCCCAGTTCTCGGCCACCGTCGCACGTCGCTCGGAGTCCCAAGTCGACTCCAAGTGCGGTGCGCGACTCTTTTCCCAGACGTCAGTCCGTCGAAGAGGAGAGCCATGACCACGCTTGATCCGTTCACAACCCGATCTGCGTCCCCTACGTCGGTGTCCACCCGCGCCACCGGAATCGCGCTGGCGATCGGCGCCACGGCGTGGGGCCCGACGATGTCCGCCGTCGGCGACCACGAAGGGTTCGACAGGCAGTCGGTCCTCCTCGGCATCACCGCTCTCGTCTTCCAGTGCGCGATCATCGCCCTGCTCAGGGTCCAGTACCGCACGCGCGCGATGGGACCGGGCCGAGTCGCCCGGATCGGCTATCGCATCCAGCTCACGCTGATGGCAGGCGCTGTCGTGTCCACGATCCTCGACACGTTCTGGCTCATCCACGGATCGGTGGTGTGGGCGATCTTCGACGTGTGCTGGCCGCTGTCCATGCTCGGCATGGTGATCATCGGTATCCGCATCGCAGTCGCCGGCAGGTGGACCGGCGCCTTGCGCTGGCACACGCTGTTCGCCCAGAGCTGGTTCTTCTGGGCGCTGCCTCTCAGTGCCATCCCCGGTATCGGGTTCTGGGGCGGTGCGGTCCAGACCATCCTCGGTTATGGATTGCTCGGAGTGCTCCTCGCCCGACGGGGAGTCGTTCCGGTTGCCACCGAGACGTAGCCAATCCGGGGCTCACGTGTTGGCGATGTATCATCATCACACACATCACCAACAAGGGAGGCCGTTGTGGCGGTGACTCAGATCGACCTCGATGACGACGCCTTGGCCGAAGTGATGAGACTCGCCGGGGTCCATACCAAGAAAGAAGCCGTGAACCTCGCGATGCGTGACTATGTCGAGCGGTTCCGGCGCGTCGAAGCTCTCGCCCGGACTCGGCAACAGGCAGCAAGTTGGGACCATGAAGGATGGCTCGAAGCCCGGGCCGACGAGAAGGCCACCGGACCTTGATCGCCTTCCTCGCGGACTCTTCGGCGATATGGCGAATCCAACGGCAACCGGAAGTCACCGAGGCCTGGTACCCCTCGCTGGTGAGCGGAGCAGTCGGGTCGTGCGAACCCCAACGCACCGAATTCCGCAGATCGGCCCGCAACGTGCGCGAGTTCGATGAGATGAACCAGATGTTCCGCGATGTCTACCCCGATGTTCTCGTCCCGAAATCTGTTTGGCGGTGGATCGATTCGGCGCAGTATCGGCTCTCGAGCGTGGGTGCGGCCCGCGCCCTGTCGGTCGTTGATCTGCTGATCTGTGCCACCGCAGCCGTGACTGGTCTGGTGGTCCTCCATGATGATTCCGACTACGACCTGGCTGCCCGCCACCTTCCCGATGTCGAGGTGCGCCGAGTCGTTGGCGGCCCTGGTCATCCGTGACCATCGTGGCGCCGCCGCGGTCACCGGCGCCCGAAACGTAAGTCGTTGACATGACATGTGTTCCGGGGCTTACTGCCATGCGTCGTCGGACTTTGGGCGCAACTCTTGGTATTTCAGCACCGTTAGTTCGCGCCACTAATCGAAGGCGGAAAATGTGCGATATGTGGTGATTCCCTGAATAGATTTTGGGACAACGGCTTTCCTGGTATCGAAACCCGTGATTGTGATGGTGCCAATCATCGTGACCGTTCCCCGGAGCGGCGGTTGCGAAACGATTGTGGCAAACCCCTTCCGATCGTCGGACAATGCGCGGAGGATAGGGGAAGGCAGCCAATCACCAATTGAGGAGGCGGCCACAATGTCATGGAACGTGGCGGGAACCTACATCGAAACGTGTTCGTGTGATTTCGTGTGTCCCTGCAATTTCAACCTCGCGCACGGTGCCGATTACGACTTCTGCCGAGTGGCGTTTGTCTTCAACGTCACGAGCGGTGAGGTCGACGGGACCGAGGTCGCCGGGTCAGTGGTGGCTCTCGTGGCCGATACCCCGAAGGTCATGACCGAGGGCAACTGGCGGGTAGGTGTGTTCATCGACGACAAGGCGTCCGCCGAACAGGCCGAGAAACTCGCGGGTGTCTTCAGCGGCCAACTCGGCGGTCCGATGGCGGCGTTGGGTCCGTTGGTCGGCGAACATCTGGGTGTCGAGCGAGCCCCGATCGACGTGGTCGAGGACGGCCTGAACCACTCGGTGCGCATCGGCGACGCGGTCGACTTCGAGATCGAGGACGTCGTGCCGTTCGGTATCGAGACAGGCGAGCCCGTCCGCATCACCGGTATGTTCCATCCGGCCGGCTCGGAGTTCGTGGTCGCGGAGACCAAGCGCAGCAACATCAACGCTTTCGGAATCGAAATCGAGGGGAAGTCGGGGTTGTCGGCCGCGGAGTTCGCCTGGGCTGCCTGAACCGGTGACGGTCCAACATCGCGACGCCGGTCCGGCGCTGCCACGGTCGATGTATCTGGCGGCGCGGACCCGCACCGGGCTGGTCGTGCTGCTGTTCGCGCTGGCCATCGGCGCGTGGTGGTTCACGGTCGACGCGATGCGGGGCATGGACAACGGCCCCGGCACAGCCCTGGGGGCACTCGGTTGGTTCGTCGGTGTCTGGCTGGTGATGATGGCGGCGATGATGCTGCCGTCGGTCTGGCCCACGGTGGCGCTGTACTCGCGGATGACCAAGACCCGCTCCCCGGTCGCCCCGCTGGTCTTCGTATCGGGCTACCTCCTGACGTGGACCGCTGCCGGAGTGCTGGCGTTCGCCATCTCGGAAGCCGGTCGGCGTCTCCTCGGTGACAGCGTGTCCTGGGATCACGCCGGCCGATGGCTGGCCGGTGGCGTACTGATCGTGGCGGCGGTCTACGAACTCACCCCGGCCAAGACGGTGTGCCTGCGCCACTGCCGCAGCCCGCTGGGGTTCCTCCTCGGACATTGGCGCGACGGCACCACGGGCGCCCTGCGGATGGGTGTCTCCCACGGCGCATGGTGTCTGGGCTGCTGCTGGGCGCTGATGGCGTCGCTGTTCGCGCTGGGCATCATGAGCATCGTCTGGATGGCGTTCGTGACCGTGCTGATCACCGTCGAGAAGCTGCTGCCGTGGCGACGCGTCGCCATCTACGGCACCACCGCGCTCCTGCTGGTCCTCGGAGTTCTGATCATCGTCTCCCCGGAATCCATACCAGGACTGACGATCCCGGGTGTTGCGCCGATGAGTGACATGGCGGGTATGTAGCCATGTACCGCGCCGGAGGTGAACGCCGAACGCGCCGGACAAACGAAACCCCTCGCATCGCCGTGGTCGGGCGAGACAAGGGGTATCGTGGCTGATCCGCTCGATATCAGCTGTGGCTCTTGGCCTTTCGTGCCGCGTGGTCGGCTTCCATCTCCTCGAGGGTGAGCCGCTTGATGGGGCCGACGATGACCACGTAGGAGAAGACCGCCAGCAGTGCGCACGCACCGACGAAGATCAGGGCCAGGTCGAACGATCCGCTGTCGCCGACGAGGTAACCGATCACGATCGGGGTGGTGATCGCGGCGACCGCTCCGAAGGTGTTGAAGACACCGCCGCCGAGGCCGGAGATCTCCTTCGGCGACATGTCCGACATCACCGCCCAACCGAGGGCGCCGAATCCCTTGCCGAAGAATGCCAGCGACATCAGGACGACGATCATCCAAGAGCTGCCGACGTAGTTGCAGATCATGATGGTGCTGGCCAGCAGCAGACCGGCGACGATCGGGGTCTTGCGGGCGGCTGTCAGTGACCATCCTCGGCGGATCAGCAGGTCCGAGAACAACCCGCCGCCGATGCCGCCGACGAAGGCGCAGATGGCGGGCAGGACGGCGATGATGCCGGCCTTGAGGATCGACATGCCGCGGTCCTGAACGAGATACACCGGGAACCAGGTCAAGAAGAACCAGGTGATGGTGGTGATGGCGAACTGGCCGAGGAAGACGCCGAATGTCATCCGGTTGCGCAGCAGCATCGCCATGTAGTGCAGTTGCACCTTGCCCGACTCACGGGGCTTGGTGTCTGCGTGGTCCATGTCGACGAGGGCTCCGCCGTCCTCGATGTAATCGAACTCGCCCTGCGACAGTCGAGGGTGTTGACGGGGGCTGTAGATGACCTTGATCCACAGCAGTGCGAGCACCACACCGATACCGCCGATGACGGTGAAGACGTGCTCCCAGCCCAGTGCGCTGACCAGCCAGCCCATCAGCGGTGCGAACACGACGGTCGAGAAGTACTGGGCCGAGTTGAACACCGCGGATGCGGTGCCGCGCTCAGAGGTGGGGAACCAGGCGGCGACGATGCGGGCGTTGCCCGGGAAGGCCGGTGCCTCGCTGAGACCGACCATGAAACGAAGGATGAACAGCAGGCCCACCGCGGTGCCCATGCTGAAGTTGCCGATGAACCCCTGGAACATCGTGAACAGCGACCACGTCAGAATCGCGATTCCGTAGACCTTCTTGGAGCCGAACCGGTCGAGCAGCCATCCGCCGGGGATCTGACCGATCAGGTAGGACCAGCCGAATGCCGAGAAGATGTAACCGAGTGTGACCGACGAGATCCCGAACTCGTTCTGGATGGCGTCGCCGGCGATCGAGATGGTGGCGCGGTCGGCGTAGTTGATGACCGTCACCGCGAACACCATCGCGAGAATGGTGAAGCGTACTTTTCCCGTCTTCATGATCGAGATGGCGGTCGGCTTGGCGACCGCGGGGATGGTACTCATCGGGCAATTCTCCTGTGCTCAGTGTCTCCGATGCCAGGTCTGCGGGTGTCCCGCATCACATCGGCCGGTGAAAGTGACAGTACGGTCGCCAACCCATGCGAGTCCAAGCCCGTTTTCGGATGAAGTAATACCTTCTGGGTATGTGTCAGAGGCGTCGTCGTTCCTCGCCGAGAGCGGGCTCAGTGCAGGTCCAGCGCGGGCAGCAACCGCTCGAGAATCGGGTTGTCGTCGTTCACGCGCCACACCAGGTCCAGCTCGGCCTGGGCCGGCTGGGCGAGGACGAGTGGTCGATAGACGACGTTGTCGAACTGCATGCGACTTGCCGATTCGGGGACCACGGCCATGCCCCATTCGAGATTGACCAACGCGACGATGCTGTGGATCTGGACCATGTACTGCACGACGACCGGGGCCACCGAGGCGGCATGCAGCACAGATGACAACAGTTCGTTGAAGTACCGGGACTCGATCGGGCTGTACATGATGAGGTCGACGCCGTGCAGATCGGTGGCCTGTACCGGGTCGCCCGTCTGGGCCAGGGGGTGACCGCTCGGCAGGGCGGCGATGAGGGGCTCGCGGATCAGTGTCCTCGCCACCAGATCCGGCCTGGTGACCGGCGGCCGCACCAATGCGATGTCGAGTGCGCCGGTCGACAGTGCCTCGAGTTGAGCCATGGTCACCAGCTCGCGCAGTTCCAGTTCGACATCCTCGATCGCCCCTCGGGCGGCATGCAATACCGCCGCCAGGCCTGAGTGCACACTTCCGCCGGTGAACCCGACCCGCAGCAGCCCGGACGTGCCCGCATATGCCTTGCGAACCGACAGTGCGGTGCGTTCGGCCTGCTGCAAGAGGCGCTGAGCGTCGGCGTGGAACGCCTTACCCGCCGGGGTGAGCCGAATCGAGCGGCTCGACCGGTCGAACAGATCCACCTGCAACTCCTTCTCCAGCAGTTGCATCTGACGGCTCAGGGGTGGCTGGGTCATGTGAAGCCGCTCGGCGGCACGCCCGAAGTGCATCTCTTCGGCTACGGCGACGAACTGCTTCAACTGCACCAACGTATACAACGGATACCTTTCGAGTATCAGATCATCCAGAAAGAGTGTTGGACTTGAATCGTAGGGGTTCGTAGCCTTGTGACACAACGCACAAGCCGTTGGACACGCAGACATGCACACGCGCAAGGAGACCGAACATCATGCCAAGCCAGTCGCCCGACGACGTCGCCCGCCAATTGGGTTCAGGCCTGTTGTCGTTCCCGGTCACCCACCTGGCGTCCGATCATTCCTTCGACGAAACCGGCTACCGCGAGCACATCGGGTGGTTGAGCCAGTTCCCGGCCGCGGGCCTGTTCGCCGCCGGCGGCACCGGCGAGTTCTTCTCGCTGAGCCCGGCCGAGGTCGAGCAGGTTGTCACCGCCGCGGTGCGGGAGGCCTCCGCCGGCACCCCGGTGATCGCCCCGGCGGGGTACGGCACATCCACCGCGGTGGAGATGGCCCGGTCCGCGGAACAGGTGGGCGCCGACGGCGTTCTGCTGCTCCCCCCGTACCTGACGGAGGCCAGCCAGGAAGGTCTGGTCTCGCACGTCAAGGCCGTGTGCGCCGCCACCGACCTGGGCGTGATCATCTACAGCCGTGCGAACGCGGTCTACACCGAGGCGGCGGTCGCCGAACTGGCCGACAGCTGTCCGAATCTGATCGGCTTCAAAGACGGCGTCGGCAACATCGAGCAGATGACCCGGATCTACGCCGGCATCGGCGAACGGCTCATCTACGTCGGCGGTTTGCCCACCGCGGAGATGTTCGCACTGCCGTACCTCGCGCTGGGTGTCACGACGTATTCGTCGGCGATCTACAACTTCGTCCCGAAGTTCGCGCTGTCCTTCTACGATGCGCTCCGCCGCGGGGACACCACCTTCGTCATCACTGCGCTCAACGACTTCGTCATCCCGTACTGCAATCTTCGCAATCGCAAGCAGGGATATGCGGTGAGCATCATCAAGGGCGGCATGAAGGTCATCGGCCGCGATGCCGGGCCGGTGCGGTCCCCGCTCACCGACCTCGACGACATCGAGCTGGCCGAACTGGCCGACCTCGTGAAGAAGGTCAGCTGACCATGTCGGCTGACACGACGTGGCCATCGATCCACACTGAACACACCGGCATTGACGCCATCAAGGAGAACACCATGAGCACCCCCACCGTGACCCGTACGCAGAACCAGGCGGCCAAGGTCGATCCGCTCTCCGCCGGGGCAGCGACTGCCGACGCGATCGCCTCGGTGAAGCTCTCCTCGATCGTGCTTCCGCTGGCGACCCCGATCAGTGACGCGAAGGTGCTGACCGGCCGGCAGAAGCCGATGACCGAGGTGGTGTTCCTCTTCGCCGAGATCCGCACCGAGGACGGCCACGAGGGCATCGGATTCAGCTACTCCAAGCGTGCCGGCGGCCCCGCGCAGTTCGCCCACGCCAAGGAGATCGCTCCCGTCCTGATCGGTGAGGATCCCAACGACATCGCCAAGATCTGGACCAAGCTCGTCTGGGCCGGTGCTTCTGTCGGACGCAGCGGAGTCGCGACGCAGGCGATCGCCGCGATCGACATCGCCCTGTGGGATCTGAAGGCCAAGCGCGCGGGACTGCCGATGGCCAAACTGTTCGGCGCACACCGTGATTCGGTGCAGACCTACAACACCTCGGGCGGCTTCCTGCACACTCCGATCGAGCAGGTCATCGACAACGCCACCCGCTCCCTGGAACAGGGGATCGGCGGGATCAAGATCAAGGTCGGTCAGCCGGACTGGAAGGTCGACATCGCGCGAGTCACCGCCGTGCGCGAGCATCTCGGTGACGACGTGCCGCTGATGGTCGACGCGAACCAGCAGTGGGATCGCCCCACCGCACAACGGATGGGCCGCATCTTCGAGCAGTTCAATCTCGTCTGGATCGAGGAGCCGCTCGATGCCTACGACGCCGAGGGTCACGCGATGCTTGCGCGCAGCCTCGACACCTCGATCGCGACCGGTGAGATGTTGGCCAGTGTCGGAGAACACGTCCGGCTCATCGAGGCCGGTTCGGTCGACATCATCCAGCCGGACGCCCCCCGGATCGGCGGCTTCACCCAGTTCATGAAGCTCGCCGCGCTGGCCGAGCACAACCATCTCCAGCTCGCCCCGCACTTCGCCATGGAGATCCACCTGCACCTCGCCGCCGCCTACCCCCTCGAAGCGTGGGTGGAACACTTCGACTGGCTCGACCCGCTGTTCAACGAACATCTCGAGATCAGCGGCGGGCGTATGCATCTCTCCCATCGTCCGGGACTTGGATTCACCCTCAGCGAGCAGGCGCGCGCCTGGACCGTGGCGACCGCGGACTTCGGCCGCTAGGCCGCCCGGTAATCGCTGCCGCCGAGTGGCGTGGGCCAAACCCCCACGCCACTCGGCGAATCATGTACCCACCAGCAGATCGCGAAACCATCATGGCGACTTCCTCGTCCGCGCAGACCGACACGAGCAAGCAGACCGGCACGAGCAACTCGACCGATCTCGACCCGGGCCGCCATGAGATGGTCCACCGTTTCCTCGTGCAGCCGTCCGACGCCGGCATCATCGGCGCGGTGGACGGCGGCAAGCTCCTGGAATGGATCGACAAGGCCGCCTACGCGGCCGCCGCCCAGTGGAGCGGCCGCTATTGCGTGACCGCCTACGTGGGCAACATCCATCTCGAGCGGCCCATCGCGGTCGGCGAACTCGTCGAACTGCACGCGACCCTCGTCTACACCGGGCGCACCTCGATGCACATCCTGGTCAGTGTGTATTCGACCGATCCGACCTGCGTCAGGCCCGTGCAGTCGGCGCAGTGCCTGACCATCTTCGTCGCCGTCGACGACGGCGGGCAGCCGACCACGATTCCCCCGTGGACACCCGGAACCATGCGTGAGCTACAACGCCACCGTCAAGCACGGTCTCGAATCTCGTTGCGCCACAAGATCGAAACGGCTATGGCTGAGCAAACCTACTCCGACGAGGGCACCGCGCCGGATGCCACCCTCCGCTTCCTGGCGTCACCGACCGACGTCAACTGGGGTGGCAAGGTCCACGGCGGGCGCATCATGCACTGGATCGACGACGCGGGCTACGCGTGCGGCGCCCGATGGGCAGGCGCCCAGGTGATCGGTTCCTACATCGGCGGCATCCGTTTCTACCGGCCGATCATCATCGGGCACACGATCGAGGTGACCGCTCGTCTGATCCACACCGGGCCGCGCAGTATCCACTGCAGCGTGCACGTCATGACATCCGCCACCGGTTCGGCGACGAAGGCTCTGGCCGCACACGCGCTCACCGTGTTCGTCACTCTCGACGACTCGGGTAAGGCGCAACCCGTGCCGCAATGGCACCCGGTATCCGCGGAGGATGCCCGGCTCGACCGCCATGCCCAGGACCTGATCGCGTTGCGGGAAGTGGTCGAGCCCTTCACCCCGTCACCATCGGCATCATGGGTGTCGTGAGCTCCCGGGGCGAACGCATTCGAAGGGCGGACACAGGGTCTGACCTGCCCGCATGGGATCTGCAGTCGACTTACAGCGAATCTTCAGGATGCGTGTGGACCATGGGGATCAACAGCAGCCCGAGGCCCTGAGGTCGTGACCTCCGGGCCTTCCCCCGAGGAGTCCGAATGGCCGGCAACCCCAACCTCGTCAGAGTCAGGTGGATGACGGCCGGCGCATGTGCCGCCGGCGTCATCACCACCGCCGGTATCGCGGGCGGCCTGGCGCTCGCCGCCGACACCAGCCCAACGCCCGCCGCGACCACGACCAGCACGACCTACGGATCGGGCGTGGAGTCCGGATCGTCGTCGAGCAGCTCAGACGACTCTGCCCCCGGATGGGCCGGCACCCCGCCGATCCAGAGCGGTGGCACGAGTTCGCACGCGAACACCGGGGCATCCTGATGCCCGACCTCATCGAGCGTGACGCCACCTACGCGGTGGAGCTGTCGGCGATCGGCACCCACATCCGCCTGGTCACGACTGATGCCGCGGCATTGCCCGAAGCCCGCGCGATGCTCGTCGAGCGACTCGACGACCTCGATCGCGCCGCATCCCGATTCCGTTCGGATGCCCAGGTGAGTCGGATCAACGCGGCCAGCACGGCTGCGCGGGATCGCGGGGACGAGACACTGACCGTCCGGGTGTCGCCGCTGCTCGCTGCCTGTGTCCGCGCGGCCATCCGCACGGACCTGCTGACCGACGGACTCGTGACACCGACCGTCGGCCGGGCGTTGTTCGACGCAGGGTACGACGACGATCTGGACCTCGTACGGTCGCGGGCCCCACGCTGGGGACGTCAGACACCCCACGCGGCTCATCGCGATGGTCTCCGGTTGGCGGACCTCTCCTTGACCATCCACGCCGGCACGATCCTCGACCTCGGTGCCAGTGCCAAGGCGTTCGCCGCGGACGAGTGGGCGCGCGCGATCACGGCGCGCGTCGGCGGCGGCGTCCTCGTCGACCTGGGTGGTGACCTCGCCTCAGCCGGCACGCCACCACCCGGTGGCTGGCGGGTCGGAGTGACCGACCGCGACGGAGTCACCCGGCACACGGTGACCGCCACCCGCAATCAGGCCTTCGCCACCTCCTCCACCCAGCTCCGCACGTGGATTCACGATGGACGACGCCGCCACCACATCATCGATCCCCGCACGGGAACGCCTGCCGAGACCTCCTGGGCGCAGGTGACGTGTGCCGGTCCGAACGCGCTGCAGGCCAACGCCGCATCGACGGCGGCCATCATCCTGGCCGACGGAGCGATCGATTGGCTGACCGCGCGGCACATCCCCGCACTGTTGATCGCGACGACCGGAGACGAGTTTCGAACCTGCGGATGGCCGGCCGACGATGAACCCCTGACGACGACCGAGACGTGCCGATGAGCAGCATCTGGTTGTGGTACATCTCGCGGGGCGCAGGCGTCGCCACCCTCGTGCTGTTCACGTCGGTCGTCGTGCTGGGCGTCGCCACCGCCAGCCCCCGTCGAATGCAGGCATCGACGTCCCTGACGATCACCGCGCTGCATCGCACGCTGGCGCTCGGCGCGGTCGTGTTCCTCGCCCTGCACGTGGTCACCGCCATCGTCGACACCTACGTCGACATCAGCTGGGTCGCCGCCGTCGTTCCGTTCGCGTCCAACTACCAGCCCATGGCGGTGGCGCTCGGAACGTTGGCGCTCGACGTGATCGCGGCCATCGTGATCACGTCCCTGCTCCGGCACCGGATCCCCGAGCACCGCTGGCGCGTGATCCATTGGGCCGGTTACGTCATGGCGGTGCTGGCCGTGCTGCACGGTTTGCTCATGGCGGGCGGCGACCAGCCCATCCTCCGAGGCATCACCATCGTGTGCGGGGCCGTCATGGCAACAGCCGCGGTGTGGCGCGTCGCCCATGTCTCCCCTGACCGACGTCGTCGACGGATGGCACTTTCGCAGGAGTGGTCGTGAACAATCTCGTAGATCTGATCGCCGACGCCGGGCTCAACGGGCGTGGCGGCGCCGAGTTTCCCACCGCTGTCAAACTCGATGCGGCGCAACGCAACAATGCCGAACTGATCATCAATGCGTGCGATGGCGAACTCGGCGCCGCCAAGGACGAATGGGTCATCGTCCGACGCCTGGACGAGGTCGTGGCGGCGGCACAACGGATCGCCGGCGACCGATTCCGGATTGCTGCGCACCAGGATTCCGCCGCAATGCGGATGCTCCACGACACCGGCGTGCCGTACATCTGCGTGCCGCACCGCTATGTGTCCAGTGAGGAATCGGCGCTGGTCAACCTGGCCAACGGCGGGCTGGCCCGGCCGCTGTCCCGCACGGCGCCGATCACCTCCGGCATCAACTCGCCGGACGGTCGAACGCTCCCCCCGACGCTTGTCCTCAACGCCGAGACGGTCTGGCGGATCGAACAGATCGTCCGCCTGGGTCCGCGGTGGTTCCGATCGATCGGCACCGCCGACGAACCCGGTCCGCGTCTGGTCACCGTCGACGGAGCGGTCGCCCACCCCGGTGTGTTCGAGACGCACGCGGGGGTTCCGGTGGGATTCCTCATCGACCTGGCCGGTGGACTTTCGGTGAGGTCGGAATCGCTGTGGCTGAACGGGATCGGTGGCGGATTTCTCCCGATACCGCGCGCCACCGCGGTGATGTGGTCACGAGAAGGTCTGCGCCGCTATGGACTACGGCTCGGCCCGGCCATCGTCCGAGCCGTCGATGCCCGGGTCGATCCGTGGTCGCTCATCGTGCAGACGATCGAGTACGCCGCAGCGGAATCGGCGGGGCAATGCGGACCGTGCATGTTCGGCCTTCCAGCGGTCGCCGACGACCTGGTGCGTCTGACCTCCGGGGGAGCGTCGGACGAGGACTGGCGCCGCTTCCAACGACGGCTGCAGCTCCTTCCGGGGCGGGGTAGCTGCCGTCACCCCGACGGCGTCGCGAACTTCCTCTCGTCCGCACTGCGGATGTACGGTCACCGGCTACCCGGCCGGTACCGCGCGTATCAGGAGGGTGCCCATGTCTCTGCGTGACCGAATCGTCGGTGTGGCGCCCGGGGCGGACCAGACCCGACTGGCCGTCGACCGAATCGCATGCACCGGCCAGGGTGTCTGTGCCGAACTCCTCGACCCGGCGGTCACTCTCGACGAGTGGGGGTATCCGATTCTCGACGACGTCCCGATCGCATCGCGAGACGGTGCGCAGGCGATCCGGCTGTGTCCGGCTCGCGCCCTGCGCTGGCGGTGAACGGGCGCTGCGCCGGACTTGTCCCTGACGCGGTCTTCGGGTATCCAGAGTAGAACACGTTCTACTTATGGTCTCGTCCGTGCTGAAGGAGTCCGCATGCACACACCGATCTGCGATGAAATCGGCATCGAGTTTCCCATCTTCGCCTTCACTCACTGCCGCGACGTGGTTGTGGCGGTCAGCAAGGCGGGCGGTTTCGGTGTTCTCGGTGCTGTCGGGTTCACCCCCGAGCAGCTCGAGATCGAGCTGAACTGGATCGACGAGCACATCGGCGACCATCCCTACGGTGTCGACATCGTCATCCCCAACAAATACGAGGGGATGGATGCCAACGGCATGTCCACCGAGGAGCTGACGAAAATGCTCCAGGACATGGTGCCGGCCGAGACGCTCGACTTCGGACGCAAGCTGCTCGTCGACCACGGTGTCCCGCTCAACGAGGATGACGACAACTCGCTGCAGCTTCTCGGCTGGACCGAGGCGACGGCGACCCCGCAGGTGGAGATCGCGCTGCAGCATCCCAAGGTCAGCCTCATCGCCAACGCGCTCGGCACCCCGCCCGTCGACATGATCGAGAAGATCCACGACGCGGGGCGCAAGGTCGCCGCGCTGTGCGGCTCGCCCAAACAGGCGCGCAAGCACGCCGACGCGGGTGTGGACATCATCATCGCCCAGGGGGGTGAAGGTGGAGGCCACTGCGGTGAGGTGGGGTCGATCGTCTTGTGGCCGCAGGTGGTCAAGGAGGTCGCGCCGGTTCCGGTGCTGGCTGCCGGCGGCATCGGCAGCGGCCAACAGATCGCCGCGGCCCTGGCCCTCGGTGCGCAGGGCGCGTGGACCGGGTCGCAGTGGCTGATGGTCGAGGAGTCCGAGAACACGCCGGTCCAGCAGGCCGCCTACATCAACGCCGGCAGTCGCGACACCGTGCGCAGCCGGTCGTTCACCGGCAAGCCGTGCCGGATGTTGCGCAATGACTGGACCGAGGCGTGGGAGAACCCGAACAACCCCGATCCCCTCGGAATGCCGCTGCAGTACATGGTTTCCGGGATGGCGGTGGCGGCCACCCACAAGTTCCCCGACGAGAGCATCGACGTCGCCTTCAACCCGGTCGGTCAGGTCGTGGGCCAGTTCCAGAAGGTGGAACGGTCGGCAGCCGTGATCGAACGGTGGGTACAGGAATACATCGACGCCACCAGCACGCTCGAGAGCCTGGCCAACGCGGTGCAGTAGCCGCCTCGTACCCAGAGGCAATCCTCGGGCACGGGGACAGACGTCAGCCGAAGCTCCCGTGACGACCCGCGCCGCCCGCGAATCGCGCTGCACCGGCCGCGCCCTCACGGGCGACGACGGGTACCCCCGCCGTGCCCTCGGCTCGCAGTGCCGCATCGAGGGGTAGGTCGAAGGATCGGAACGCGGAGGCGCGGTCGACCAGCATGCATTCCTGCGGGAACTGCAGCAGTTGGACGGCCATCTCGCGTGCCGCGTCGAGCGCGGTGCCGGACGCCACGACCCGGTTGACCAGGCCGAAGGTCAATGCCTCGGCCGCCCGTACCGGACGTCCGGTGAGGATCATGTCCAACGCGCGGCCCTGGCCGATGATGCGGGGCAAGCGGACCGTGCCGCCGTCGATGAGTGGCACACCCCAGCGTCGGCAGAACACCCCGAACGTGGCGTCGTCGTCGCAGACCCGCAGGTCGGCGAGGAGGGCGAGTTCCAGCCCTCCGGCCACCGCGTACCCGCTGACGGCGGCGATCAAGGGTTTGGTCAATGCCATCCGCGTCGGGCCCATCGGTCCGGTACCGCCGCCGAGTGGGTCGAGTTCGTGCCGCCGCGGCGGGTCGTTCACGGATGTGAGATCGGCCCCGGCGCAGAATGTTCCGCCGGCTCCCCACAGGATCGCGACGCGCTGGGTCTCGTCGGCCTCGAACTGCTCGAACGCCGTCCGCAGCTGAGCGGCCATCGGCCCGTCGACGGCGTTGCGACGGTCCGGGCGGTTGAGCACGATGGTGGTGATACCGCCGTCGTGTTCGACGAGGACGTCGGGCGAACCTTCCGCGTGCGGCGTGGGCGACATGGGTGCTCCTGAGAGTGGTTGCTTGCGAACGTCACCACATGATCCCTGAGAAGAGTACGTGCGAGGGTGAGCACTCGGTCTTTGGGGAGCGAGCCATTCGATCCGTGAGGAGCGAGTGTGCGTGACCACCCGATCCTTGGGGAGCGAGCTTGCGTGACCACCCGATCCTTGGGGAGCGAGCGTGCGTGACCACCCGATCCTTGGGGAGCGTGCGTGCGTGACCACCCGATCCTTGGGGAGCGAGCTTGCGTGACCATTCGATCCTTGGGGAGCGTGCGTGCGAGCGTCACGAAGGGTGGCCCTTCGTGACGCATCCTCGCAGGCTCGGAGGCTCCTCAGGGACCGGGGGACGTCGCGGGCTCGGAGGCTCCTCAGGGACCGGGGAACGTCGCGGGCTCGGAGGCTCCTCAGGGACCGGGGGACGTCGCGGGCTCGGAGGCTCCTCAGGGACCGGGGGACGTCGCGGGCTCGGAGGCTCCTCAGGGACCGGGGGTGACGTCGCAGGCTTGGCGATGCTCATGCCGATGGTGACGTCGCATGCTTGGCGATGCTCGTGCCGATGGGGGACGTCGCAGGCTCGGAGGCTCCTCAGGAACCGGGGGGGGGGGCGTCGCAGATTTCGGGGATGCTTGGACCCCGGGGCGACGTCGCAGACTTCGGCGATGCTCAGGCGAAATGGTAGCGCTCGCAGGCGCGCCGGGCCTCTACCAGTGCCGCGGGACGCGGCCGTCGCCGCCGCCGGTGAGCAACGCCAGATCCATGTCCCACCCGCGCCCACGGAACCGTCCGAGCATTCCCCGCACGACCAGGGCGATCAGGACCAGCATCGCGACCGCGGCGAGGTAGAACGCGGTGGCCGTGACGGCGGCGTTCAGTGCGGCGCCGGCTGCGGTCAGAGGCGCGTGAGTGGGGTTGCCCTCGGGATCGACCCACACGTTGACCGGGTCGCCGGCGTTGATGGTGCCGTCATCGACGTTCACGGTGTCGGTGTGTGACACGGATTGGTACGTCCATCGCGCGGTGACGACCGACCCGCTCACTCCTTCGGAGACGACGGCGGTGGCGTCGTCCACGGCGGTTGCCTTGACGGGATGGATGGTCGCCGCCTGGTGTGCGATCGCCGCATTCTGCGAGGTATGAACCTGGCCTTCGATCAGTACCGCGAGCGGGATCGCGAGCAGCGCCAGAATGGTGGCGATACAGATGGTAAGAGCCTCAACGCGATCGCTCCGGCGAATCAGCGGGTTGCGACTGAACAGCCGGACAACCGGCCAACGGCGTGGCGAACCCACGAATGACGACCGGAGCCGACCATCTCGATTAGTTGCACGACGCACCTTTCCATGGTGGCACCAGATACGGCCGGTTGCCAGTTTTCTCCCGCCAGCCGGGACCAACATCACATTTCGCCGGAAGTCAGATCAGGAACACCCATACGAATCGCAGGGCGATGATCGTGAAGCCGAGGACCGCGGTGGCCAACAGCCAGCGGCGGGCGAGGCGGTCACGCGCTTCGCGATCGCGGACCGGATTCGGGCGCAGGTAGACGTATGCGGCCGTGACCGCACAGCCGGTTGCGGCGACGCCCAGGGCCAGGGTGACGGTCAACATCACCACGTTTGTCGGGTTGTCCAGGGTGCCCATCACAGGCACACGCTCATGGTTCCGTGAACCGGAGATCGGGCAACGGCTTTCGGCACAGATCGGCGGCATTGTCGGGAGTCATCCCCAACGAGAGCAGGACTCGGTGGGTGACGGCATCGGTGGCTGGTCCGTCCTCGCGGTCGAGCTGCGCGTGCAGCAAGGCGCCGAGCGCGATCGCCGCGCCGGCAACAGGGACCATCGCTGTCTCCACATCGTCCACACTGAACCTTCCGGCTTCGGCAGCGGCGAGAATGTCGCGGCGGGCGCGGGGGGCAAGTCCGTCATCGGCCAGCAGTAGTGCATTGCCGCGTTGGAGCAGGACGCGGCTCAATGCCGGACGTAGGCGGTGTAGCCGTCCGGTGAGTCGAAAGCTCTGTGTGAAGGCTTCCGCCGGATCGGCCATGTCCGCGGTGAAGCGGTCCATCAACGCACCGTGCGCCTCGAGCGCCGCGTCGACGGCCGCTTGATACAGCGCTTCCTTGCTGTCGAAGTGGTTGTAGAACGATCCCATCCCGACGTCGGCCGCATTCGTCAGGTCGAGCACCGACGCATTCTCGCGGCCGTCGGCGAGGAACTGCTGCGCCGCGCCGATCAGCGCGGAGCGGGTCCGCAACTTACGGCGCTCCGAACGGCTGAGCGTCTCGTTCGTGTCTGTTGTCATCGCACCGCGCCCCTTCCTCGTCAGCGCTGATCTTACCGCTCCATCTCAACTATGACGATTTCGTCAGAAAAGGATTGACTGAGTCAATCAGCATATGTGACGATATCGTCATCAAGTGCTCGTGAAGGGACTTTCGCAATGAATCTCGAGACACCGCACGACGTGCATCACGATCTACACGTGGACCAGGGTGCGCTGCCGGGAGAGCACCCTGGCCGCCACCCGAATCCGGTCATCAAGGTCGAGGACCTGGCGTGGCTCGAGTTCGAGAAACCCGACCTCATACGGACGGCTGCGTTCGCCGCCGACTTCGGGTTCGCGACCTCGCTGCACTCCACCGACGAACTGCAGTTGCGTGGTGCGCTGGCGGGCCCCCCGTGTGTCCTGGTCCGTCGGGGCGAGCAGTCGAGGTTCATCGGCCCGACCTTCCTGGCGGCCTGTGACGAGGATGTGCACGCGTTCGCCTCTCACGTGGACGCACGCGTCGAACGCCTTCCGGAGACCCTGGGCGGCATCGTCGCAACCACCAGAGATCCGAGCGGGGCCCGGGTGCAGGTTGTCTCCGACGTCACCGTGCTGTCGGCGCTGCCGACCCAGCACGGGCGGCCCTACAACATGGCCGGCCTCATGGCCCGCCCGAATGTGGCACAGCGACCGCCCCGGGAACCGGCCGTCGTCGAACGCCTCGGTCACGTGGTCCTGCAGTCGAACCGGTACCTCGAGACGCTCAACTGGTATCTGGAGACGCTCGGACTCATCGTGAGCGACTTCCTGTTCTATCCCGGGCAACGTCAGCGGGGGCCGGTGATGAGCTTCATCCGCTGTGACCGTGGCTCGACCCCGGCCGATCACCACACCCTGGCGATGATGCTGGGTCCCGCTAACCGCTATGTGCATTCGGCTTATCAGGTCTGCGATCTCGACTCCCTCGCACAAGGTGGGGAATACCTGCTCGAGCGCGGCCATTTCAGGTCCTGGGGAATCGGCCGCCACATCCAGGGCAGCCAGGTCTTCGACTACTGGCGCGACCCCGACGGCTTTCTCGTGGAGCACTTCGCCGACGGCGACATGTTCGACTGCACCCTCGAGTCCGGGTGGGCGCCCATGACGGCGTCCGGCCTCAACCAGTGGGGACCGCCGGCGACGGCAGACTTTCTCGGCGTCAAGCCGGGACGTGAGTCCATTCGCGAGGTCGCCGCCATGCTCGGCGCACTTCGCAAATCCGACAACGAGTTCGACGTCCAGCGGCTGCTGGGCCTACTGAAAGTTGCCTCCTCATGAGTATTTCCGTTCTGCGCACCGCCGACGCCTGGTGGGTCGCATCGGGCACCGAGGCCCGCCGCATCGACACCACTGCCATCACCACCGCCGAGCTTCTCGCGGATCGAGCGGCCATCGCGGCTGCCGCCGCCGGCGAGGCCATGGACACCGCGACGTTGGCGTTGGTGTCACCGGTCACCACGCCGTGCCGAGTGGTCGCCCAGATGACCAATTACGCCTCCCACGTGCGTGACTCGGGCATGAATCCCGACTCCGTGCCGATGACGTTCTTCCGCAAGACCTCCGGGTCGATCAGCGGACCGACCGCCGATGTGCGCAAACCCGCGCACGTGCAACTGCTCGACTACGAGGTGGAGTTGGGGCTGGTCATCGGTGAGACGATCCCGGTGGGGACGACCGTGACCGGCGCCGACCTGGACCGCCACATCGCGGCTCTGGTGGTGACCAACGATGTGTCGGCACGCGACGTTCAGTTGCCCAAAACCCAGTTTTACGAAGCGAAGTCGTATCCGACCTTCACCCCGGTGGGTCCCGTCCTGGTCATCCTGGAGCCCGGCGATCTAGAGCAGGTCAACAATCTGCGACTGACGACACGCGTGAACGGCGAGGTGCGCCAGAACTCCACCCTGGACGACATGATCTATCCGCCGTTGGCGGCGTTGCAGGCACTGTCGCGGTTCCAACGACTCGATACCGGCGATCTGGTGTTGACCGGAACACCCGGAGGTACGGCGCTCAAGGCGCCGCCGAAGCCCATCGAGATCATCGGTTCGTTGCTGCCACCCGCGGTCAAGTGGAAGTCATTCTTCGCACGCCAGGCCAAGAATCCCAAGTACTTGCGCGACGGTGACGTGATGGAACTGGCCATCGCCACCGACGACGGAAAGCTGGATCTCGGTGTGCAGCGAACGGTTGTGAGGTACCAATGACCACAGGTGAATTGGGTTTGGCGCCGATGCCCACCGATTCGCTGATGTGGGCGACATATGAGACCCCGGACGATCTCACCCGGATCGAATCGACTCCGCTCGCAGCTCGCGGTCTGCCGACCTCCACCTTCGCCGCGCTCGAACGGGCCGCCTCGCTATGGCCGCAGCGCACAGCCGTTGCGGTGATGCCCGACGCCGCACACTGGCACGACACGACCGACATCACCTACAGAGACCTTTATGACACGGTGTCGCAGACCGCCGGCGCGCTACACCGGCACGGTGTCGGTCGCCACGATGCCGTCGCTCTGCTGTCCCCGAACTGTGCAGAGCTGATCACCGCCCTGCTGGCCTGCGAGGCGACCGGTGTGGCGGCACCGTTGAATCCCGGGTTGGCGCATGATCACCTCGCCGAGCTGATGCGACGGTCCGGCGCGCGCACGCTGATCGCTGCCGGACCCGACCTGGACCCCGCCACGTTCGAGAAGGCGCGAGAGCTCGCGGTCTCGGGCGTCCTCGACACCGTGTTCCTGCTCCGGCCGACCCGCCCCACCGCTGATACCGCGGTCCCGGTGATCGACGGTGTGCACGTCGAGTACCTCGTCGATCACGTTGCCCGGGTGGGCTCGGCCTATAACGGTCCCGCGCCGGTGTCGGACGACATCGCGGCGTTGTTCCATACCGGTGGCACCACCGGGACGCCGAAGCTGGCGGCACACCGCCACTCCAACGAGGTCGCCAACGCATGGATGTTGGCATCGAACAGCACCCTCGATGACGAGTCCCGAATCTTTGCCGCCCTTCCGTTGTTCCACGTCAACGCCTTGGTCGTCACTCTGTTGTCGCCGCTGCTGCGTGGGCAGACGGTCATCTGGGCGGGTCCGCTCGGCTATCGCGATCCGGAACTCTACGGGCAGTTCTGGAAGATGGTGGAGCACCATCGGATTGCGGCGATGAGTGGCGTGCCCACGGTCTATGCGGTTCTCGCCCAATGTCCCGTGAACGCCGACATCTCCAGTCTGCGTGCCTGTATGGTCGGCGCATCCATCTTGCCGCGCGCCGTGCGGGATGGGTTCGAATCGCACACCGGAGTGGCCTTGCTCGAGGGGTACGGACTCACCGAGGCGACCTGCGCGAGCGTGCGGAGTTTCCGCAGCGGCCAGCCCGAGGGAACTGTCGGACAGCGTCTTCCGTATCAACAGATCAAGACCGTACGCGTCGCCGACGACGGCTCATGGACCGACCTGCCGTCGGGGGAGGTCGGGACCGTGACCATCTCAGGGCCCACGGTGTTCGCCGGCTATGTGCGCGAACACGGGCCCAACGGATTCGTGCTCGACGGAATGGGCAAGCTGGTCGACGGATGGCTCGACACCGGTGACCTCGGTTCGGTCGACGGACGCGGATTCCTCCGATTGACCGGGCGTGCCAAGGATCTCATCATCCGCGGAGGACACAACATCGACCCTGTCGTCATCGAGGATTCCCTCCTCGCGCATCCCGACGTCACCGGCGCCGCAGCGGTCGGTAGACCCGACGCGCATGCCGGCGAGGTGCCCGTTGCGTACGTGACGCTGGCGGCTGGTGCCTCGGTGACCGCCGCCGAGCTCCAGACGTGGGCGGCACAGCACGTCGCCGAACCGGCGGCCACGCCGAAGTCCGTCACGGTGCTCGATGCCCTTCCCGTCACCGACGTCGGCAAGCCGTACAAACTCGCGTTGCGTGCCGACGCGGTTCGCAGGGCTGTCGAGGACGCCGTCGCCGATCTCGCAGGGGTGACGGACGTCGGCAGCCGGATCGACGACGGCGCGGTGATCGCGGTACTCCGGCGGGCTGCTGGTGTCGACGTGGCGGCGGTCGACGCTGTTGTGGCATCCCTCGACCGGCTGCCACTGCGCTGGGAGTGGTCGACCGAGGAGTGGAGCGCTGCGCGATGACCGATGAGAACCTTGCAGTCGCAGACCATCCGGAGACACCGGTCGTCATCGTCGGCGCAGGACCGACCGGACTCACGGCTGCAGCCCTGCTGGCCGACCTCGGCGTGCGTTCCACGATCCTGGAGCGTTGGGCCGATCCCTATCAGCAGCCGCGGGCGGTCCACCTCGACGACGAGGTCTACCGCATCCTCTCGGTCATCGGGGTGGGCGACGAGTTCGCCAAACATTCGCGTCCGGCGTGTGGCCTGCGGCTTCTCGACGGGTCATTGCGCGTGCTGTCCGAGTTCGGGCGCGATACCGCCGTGGGCAGGCATGGCTTTCCCGGTGCGTCCATGTTCGATCAGCCCGATCTCGAACAGATTCTGCGGCGCGCCGTCCAGAGCCGTGCTCTGGTTGCGCTGCGCACCGACACCCAGGTGGATCTCGTCGTCAACGAAGGCGATGAGGTCCGTGTCGAGACGTCCGACCGGACGACCGGCGAGAGACATCTACTGCGAACGCGTCACGTGTTGGGGTGCGATGGCGCGAACAGCGTGGTCCGCGCATCGATGGGCGTGCGCTGGCGCGATCTCGGATTCACCCAACGGTGGCTCGTCGTCGACATCGACACCGCCGCAGACCTCGGGCAATGGGACGGCGTCCTGCAGGTGTGCGACGCCCGTCGGGCCGCTACCTTCATGCGGGTCGGTGACATGCGATATCGCTGGGAGTTTCAGCTCCTCGACGGTGAGAGCGCCGACGACTACCCCGATTCGCGAGCACTCGAACCGTTGCTGGCTCCGTGGCTGACCCGTGTCGAGCTCGATGAGCTCACTCTGGTTCGGTCACGGGAGTACACCTTCCGGGCCCACGTCGCGCAGCGATGGCGGGATCGCGGCATCCTCCTCCTCGGCGATGCCGCGCACCTGACCCCGCCGTTCATCGGTCAAGGAATGGGAGCCGGCCAGCGTGATGCGATGAACCTGGCATGGAAACTCGCCGGCGTGCTTAACGGCACGCTGCCCGAATCCGCCCTCGACAGTTACGAACAGGAACGCAGGCCGCATGCGACCGCGCTCATCAAGCTCGCGATGACCATCGGTATCACGATGACCGGCGGTGGGCGGGCCGGCGACGTCACCCGCCGGATCGTCGCACCACTGCTGCCACGTGTCCCGGGCCTGGCGAAGCAGACCGTGGACGGTGCCACCCCGGCACTGTCGGCGTCGGCGTTCGTGCAGCGCGGGTGGTCGCGAGGCCGCGTCGCGGGCACGCCGGTGGCGTCGCTCGATCCGCGCTCCCTCGCGGGCACACTGATCCCCAACGCCGTTGTCGAGGAGGGGGATCGGCGACTCGACGAAGTGACGCCGCCGGGCTTTCTGTTGGTCACCACAACGGCACCCACCCCGTCGCAGCGCGCCGAGGTCGCCCGCCGCGGCGCTACCGTCCTCGAGGTGACACCGAACTCGGCGCTGGGGGAGTGGCTGCGCGCCGGCGGTGCGCGAGTCGCGGTGGTGCGGCCCGACCGGGTAGTGATGGTCGCCGGAACGTCGGTGTCCGCGGTCTACACGTATCTGCCGGCGTTTCGGACAGCCGAGTCACTTCACAACCGATGAGACAGGACAGTCAATGAGATTCAGTCGCCGTACGGCGCTGCGGTCGGCAATGGTGGCCGCCGGCGGTGCCGCAGTCGCCGGGGCGACCGCCGTGCGTGGGAGTTCCGGAGTGGCGCAAGCACTTCCGATACCGCCGATCGGAGCGCACATCGTGCTGCTCGGTACGGCCGCCGGGCCGGTGCCGATGCCGGGTCGTACCGGCATCTCCACCGCACTCGTGGTGGATGGCCGCGTCTATCTGATCGACTTCGGCCACGGTGCCTTCGATCAGTTCCAGCGATATGGTCTGTCCATCGCGAACCTGGATAGGGTGTTCGTGACGCACATGCACTCCGATCACCTCGCGGATCTCTTCACCCTGTTGTGGCTGCGGTTTGGTGGGGTGGATCCGATGACGGATCCGGTACACCTGCACGGACCCCAATCCGCCGGCGCACTACCGGATTTCATCGGACGCGCCGGCGCGACCATCAATCCGGGCAACCCCACACCGGGCCTCGCCGACTTTCTCGACAACAGCATCGCCGCCACCGCCTACGACATCAACATCCGCATGCGTGACGAGGGATGGCCCGACATCCGGTCGATGTTCACCGCCCACGAGATCCCGACACCGGACGTCGGCGCATCGGCCCGCGGAACGATGGCGCCGCCGATGAAACCCTTCCCGGTGATGTCCGACAACCGGGTGCGCGTCAGCGCCATCCTGGTGGAACACCCACCGGTGTTCCCCTCCTACGCTTTCCGATTCGACACCCGGTACGGATCGGTGGTGATCAGCGGCGACACCACAATCACGCCGAACATGGTGACCCTTGCCAAGGGAGCCGACATCCTCGTTCACGAGGCCATCGATCTCAACGTGGTCCGTGGCCTGGGCAACCTCTCGGCCGAGCAGGTGCAGCATCACGAGCGCAGTCACTCGGACGTCACCCGGATCGGATCGGAGGTCGCCGCCGGGGCAGGCGTGCACACCCTCGTGCTCAGCCACCTGGCACCGGGAACGAAGCAGCTACCCGATGCGACATGGCAGCTACAGGCGCAGAAGGGATTCCGTGGCAAAGTGATCGTCGGGAACGATCTGATGCGGATTCCGGTGACCCACTAGAGCACGAGGTCGTCGATCTGGTTGATGGCCCCGGTCGCACCTTCGACGATGCCCATGTCCAGTACCTGCTGCAGCGCCTCGGCGGTCGCATAGGTACTCAGATAGGTGGCGATCGTGCGCCCGCCCTGTTCCTCGAAGGTGTAGTCGTTTCTCGACGCCGGCATCTCATCGATCGGGGTGAAGTCCTCGCGCGCGAATCCGTCGGTGAAGGTGAGCCGGGACGGTTCCTCGACGGAGATGATCTGCCAGTATCCGGCGTGCTTCTCGCCTTCCGGACTGGTCATGTAATAGTTGACCCGCCCGCCCGGGGTGAGGTCGTGATCGACCACGGTCGCCGGGTAGGTCGGTGGGCCCCAGACCTTTTCGAGTTGTCGCGGATCGGCGTAGATCTGCCAGATCCGCGTCCGGGGAGCAGCGAACTCGGCCTTGATGGTCAGTGTCAGTGCATCGAAATCATGGGTGACGTCGGTGACAGGCATCGGTCATTCCTCCTGGTGCGGTTCGAATTCGATCAGTTCGTCGATACGGGCGATGCGTCCACGCCACACCTGTTCGAGCTCCATGAGCATCGTGGACACCGCCCGCACGCCCGCAACGTCGCCGGTCGCCAGTTGCTCTCGCCCGCTGCGTCGTTTGACGAGCAATCCAGCCTTTTCGAGCACGGCGACGTGCTTCTGTACGGCCGCGAAGGACATGTCGTACTTCGCGGCCAGCGTCGAGACCGAATGTTCGCCGGCCAGCACCCGACGCATGATGTCGCGTCGGGTGCGGTCGGAGAGCGCATGGAACAAGGCGTCTGCCCGGTCCTCCTGCTCACTGTCCTCTCCGGTCGTGGACACACCATCAACATACAACCGATCGGTTGTATGTCACAAGGGGTCGGCAGGATTTCCTGAAATCCGGGTTTCTGCGGAGGCTGGTGCCCCGACGCGCGGCACCAGGCGTCACAACCGCGCGAGCAGTTCGGCTTTCTTCGTGGCGAACTCGTCGTCGGTGAGGATGCCGCGTTGATGCAGTCCGGCCAACGACTCGATCGCGGCGACGATGGCGCCTGGATCGTTGTCGGATGCGCCGCCCACGGGTTCGGTCCCGCCCGCCGACGTCGCCGCGAAGTCGGGCGCGTTCGTCTGCGGCGGCGAGTACGTCGGTGCCGGGTCGGACTGGTACTCCGGGGCCGGTGCGGCCACCGGGGTGTCGGCGACCTGTTGCGTGCCCAGCTCGGTCAGGCTCGACACGTCGAACGTGCCGAACTGGCTGGTGAAGGTCACCGAACCGTACGCACCGCCCTGCTGCTGCTGGACACCGCCGATGTTGTGCTCACCGGTGTCGAAAATCCTTGTGTGCCCGTCGACCTGGATGGCGAGTCGCCGCGTGCTCGGGAAGATGGCGTAGCGCGCATTGTTCTGGCCGCCCGACGAGCTCGGGACGCCGAGGTCACCCGGCCACCAATTGTTCGAGGTGAAACCACCCTGGACATTCGACGAGACCGGGGGAAACACCGTCATCGTGGCCAGCAACTGGGACAGTTCGGCGCACAACGAATCGACGCGCGCCTTCAGCGCGTTGTCGAACATGTTGCCGACCATCGTCATCCCGCCCCGCATCCATTGCCCGGAGCCGCCGAGCTCGGGGATGGAGAACTGGGCCATCGTGCCGCCACCGTTGTTGACGGCGAACAGCATGGCGAGGACCGCGTCGTGGGAGAGTCCGTGACGTTGGGCGATGTCGGCGATGGCGGATTCGGCTTCTGGGGTGACCGTGGCCTGCATAGTTTGGGAGTCTTTCGTCGGTCAGTGTTGCCCCTGAGCCTACACAAGCGAACCGGTCCATCCGCGGTCAGAAGGGTGCGCGGGAAATCGGCCGTTCGGCCGTCGGTGTGCTGTCCGCGGCCCGGGATGGCCACCGCTTCGGCACGCTCACAGTGCCGACGTCGTCGACCATCCCGGACTCGGTGTCATGGCAGGCCACGGCGAGCGTCCGTGGGCGGACGCGCGTCGCGGCACCTCGCCGGGTATCGACGACGCGCAGGCGCGTTCGTCGGCGGTAGGGGTGGGGTAGACGGCGGAGAAGTCGTAACGGCTGACATACCAGTCGCCGAACACGTTGCCGCTCGGCGTGCGCGACGTGCCGCGGGTGTTGGTGGGCGGAACGCTGCCGCCGCGACGGAAGTCGATCTCGACCGGACGTGGAGTGTCGATCCTCGACGACCATTCGTGGTCGCCGACCTTCACTGAGCGATACCCGTAGCGGCACAAGATGATACGCGTCCAGTCGCCGTCGTCCATGCGACGCAGACCGGTGAAGAACGCCGTTCCCACGCCAGGATGGGCGGTGGACTCCTCGGGCGGGTAGATCCCGATCATCTGACGGATGTTCGACGGCGCGGCACCGACGAAGCCTCGATAGCCCCAATCCACTGATTGTCCTGCATTCGCCAGTTCGAACGATTCGACGAATGCGCGGACGAACGTTCCCTCCTGGCCCGAGACGTCGAAGACGGTTCCGGGTATCCAGCGAAACGTCTCGTCGAAGGCCTTCGGGACGCGGTCGGTGAGCGCCGGGGTCGACGGTTCGGCCGGTGGGGGTGCAGTTGCATCACACCCGCCGATTGTGAGTACGGTGAGGAACGCCGCGATCACCGCGGCGGCTCGAGCAGAACGCCCTCGGTCCAACAGCGGTCATCCCCTTCGGCGGCCCCCCGCAGACAGGTTGACTGCAGGATAGGACCCGCCGGTCGATCCACGGGTCGTCGCCATGCACCGGATCGGCGAAGAAACGGCAACAGATCAGACACGGCGACGGGTACGCGAGATCCCCCGAAGGTGTCGCAAGCGTCGCCGTTTCGTAACAAATCGACACCAAAGCCCGTTTCGACTTGACAATCTTTGTGAAACGGCTCACTTATGCGGATTCACGCATAGATCCAGGGCACAGGGTATTTCTCTGCGATTCGTGCCGGCTGATCACCGCGAAAACGGGGTTCGCGGCCGCATTCGACTTGGACATCTCTCAGGGATGTATATCAATCTGTTACCTACATGAGCCAGACGCTGAGTCTGCGCAGTAACGAGAAAGTCGAGTTAGCCATGCGGATCCGTCCCGCATGCGCAACCCGCGGTCTCGCCCCGGCCATCGAGGCCGGCATTGCCACCGCGGCCGCCTGAGGAACTCTCGGGCAGACCCTGAACCGGTTGGGTCGGTTGCGCCATGCGCAGAGAGCGCCAACGCCGCTCTTCGTCAACAAGTCCATCCCACAGCGATAGCCCCACACGCCGGGAGCGCGTCTGCGCGCCTCGGAGGTTGTCTGCTGCCGGTCGAACGTCCGGCCGAAACCATTCAGGAACCCACACACATGAACGTCGTCTCCACCAAGCTCAAACGCGCCCCGCGCCGCACGTCCCGATCCCGTCACCTCACCTATGCCGTCGGCGCCACCACTCTGGCTGTGGCCACGATGGTGACCGCGGGGTCGATCAGCACCACCGAGGCCGCCCACGCCGAGCACCAGGTCATCTCACCGGTCCAGGGGCCCATCAAGCGGGTCGCGGTGACGGCTGCCGCCTCGACCGCTCCCAAGCCGGCTCCGAAGCCTGCCGCCAAGCCTGTGGCCAAGCCGGCCCCGGCGCCTGCGCCCATCATCGCGCCGCCACCCCCGCCGGCCCCGGTGTATGCGAACAACCTGGACGGCTGGATTCGGCAGTCGCTCGACATCATGCGGGCGAACGGCATCCCGGGCAGCTACGACGGCATCTACCGCAATGTCATGCGGGAGTCGACCGGCAACCCGCGGGCCATCAATCTCTACGACTCCAACGCTGCCGCCGGCATCCCCTCGAAGGGTCTGCTGCAGGTCATCGACCCGACTTTCGCCGCCTATCACGTCGCCGGCACCAAGTTCGACGTCTGGGACCCGGTCGCCAACATCGTCGCCGCCTGCAACTACGCGGCACACAACTACGGCTCGATGGACAACGTCAACTCGGCGTACTGACATCCTTCTCGCTCCCTGAGGAGCGTCACGAGATACGAGCGAGGCGTCACCACCGCTCCCTGAGGAGCGTCGCGAGGTACGAGCGAGGCGTCACCACCGCTCCCTGAGGAGCGTCGCGAGGTACGAGCGAGGCGTCACCACCGCTCCCTGAGGAGCGTCGCGAGGTACGAGCGAGGCGTCACCACCGCTCCCTGAGGAGCGTCGCGAGGTACGAGCGAGGCGTCACGAAGGGGCGCCCTTCGTGACGCTCGCAGGCTCGCTCCTCAGAGCGTGTTTGAAAACTCGGATGTGCGGCGTGTGACGGATGGGATTTGAGTGAACTCCTGGTAGGTCAGTGAGTGCTAACAACACGTACTCACCAGGAGTTCACCATGCCATCATCACCCATCGGTGCGTGCCCGTCCTGCCCGACCCCCACCCACGGGTCTGGTCATCGGTGCGAGGTATATCCGTCCTCCAGTGTCACCGATGCCCAGTGGGCGGTCCTCGAACCGCTCCTGCCACCGGCCGGGAACACCGCAGGACGCGGTGGCCGACCCGAGAAATGGTGTCGCCGAACCGTTCTCGACGCCGTTTTCTATGTTGTCCGCGGCGGTATCGCCTGGCGACAACTCCCCTCGGAGTTCCCACCCGCGATGACCGTCTACGCGATCTTCCACCGCTGGGTCACCAGTGGAGCGTGGCGCCGCATCCACAACTGCCTCCGCGACATGCTGCGCGTGGCCGACGGCCGCAACCCGCTGCCGACCGCGGCGATCATCGACGCTCAATCGATCCCCGGCGCCGATACCGTGCCCGGTGCCAGTCGCAGCTACGACGCCGGCAAGAAGGTCAACGGACGCAAACGCCACATCGCCGTCGACACCACCGGTCTGCTGCTGGCGATCGTGGTCCACGTCGCCAACATGCAGGACGCCGACGGTGGTGCCCGAGTGTTGGCCGCGCTGCGCGCCCAGTTCTCCACCATCACTATGGTCTGGGCTGACGGCGGCTACCGCGGCAGACTGCTTATCTGGGCGAAAAACGTTCTGGCACTAACCGTTACGATCGTCAAACGCACCGACGACATGACTGGATTCCACGTCCTACCGCGCAGGTGGGTCGTCGAACGCACCTTCGGTTGGATCGTCAAACACCGCCGCTGCGTCCGCGACTACGAAACCCGACCCGACCACCACGAAAACATGGTGTACATCGCCCTCATCGCTACCATGTCACGACGACTGGCCAAACTTGCCTGAGTTTTCAAACACGCTCTCAGGGACCGGGGTGAGGTTTGCAGGCTCGCTCGTCGGGGACCGGGGTGGGGTTCGCAGGCTCGCTCGTCGGGGACCGGGGTGAGGTTCGCAGGCTCGCTCCTCAGCCTCGATCTTTCATGTGGTGGTGGGTTGGGGGTTTCGGCGGCTGGGTGTGGGGTTGGTGTGGTGTGGGTGTGGGTGATCGCCGGCGCTGGTGTTCGCCGGTTCTTCGGGTCCTGGGTTGAGGGGCAGGGGCTGCTGTGTGGTGTGTCAGGCGGCGTGCAGGGCGGTGTAGCCCTGGTAGATGAGGTCGTTGTAGGGCCAGCCGCGGGGTAGTCGTAGCAGGTGGCGTCGGCCGGTGTGGATGGTGCGTCCGGCCACGGCGAGGATGCATAGGCGCATGCGTTTGGGTTCGAAGAGGCGCGCGGGGTGGTGTTCGGGCCAGCATAGGGTTTGGGTCCAGGCCAAGAGTTCGGCGGCCAGGCAGACGATTTCGAGCCAGATCTGGTTTTTGGTGAACTCGTGGAAGGGCAGGTTGGCCATGCCGGTGTCTTTGAGGTTGCGGATGCGGTCTTCGGCGCGGGCGCGTTGGCGGTGGCGTAGTTCCAGGACCGGCAGGGTCCAGCCGGTGCCGCGGGTGTTGGTGGCGAACGCAGTGTAGCGGCGGCCGTCGATGTCGGTCAGGCGTAGTTGGGCGCCGGGGTCGGGGTATTCGCGGCGCACGATGACGCGCATCCCGGCCGGCCAGGGGTCGGTGGGGTCGGCGGCGGGGACGATCAGGTCGGTGAGCTCGGCGACCTGGGCGCCGTTGCGGGGTTGTTCGTCACCGTTGAACGCATCGCGCCAGGCCTGCTCGGGCAGCGCGGCGATGGCGGTTTTGACGTTGTCGTAGAGGGTGAACCCGATCGAGTACGCGAGTTTCTCGGCGCGCAGGAACCTGAGGAATTTTTTGGAACAGCCGCCGGCGTCGGTGCGGAGCAGCACCTGGGGGCGTTCGGCGGCGGGCAGTTGGGCCAGCGCGGCGGTCGTGGTGTTGATGTGCAGGTCGGCGCCTTGTGGGGAGGCGCCGCCGCGGCGTAGATCGATGATCAGTGGTTCGCCGGTGCCGTACTGGCCGTGATCGACGAACGCGCACATCGGGGAATGCCCGAACTGGCGTTTGTAGGTCAGTTGGGCGTGTTCTTTGAGTGAATGCGCACCGATGGTGGTGGCGTCGAGATCGACGATCACCTGCCCCCCATCGCGGGTGCCGGGTGTTCCGGCCAGCGGGCGCGCCCGCGTCCATACCCGGGTGCGGGCCGCGGCACGCGCGGCGCGGATCGCCGGTAGCGCCGTGCTCAGGTCGTCGGCCAACACGCTGATCAGCCGGGAGAACGTCGCATCCGAGGCCACCGGCCCGAACAGGTCGGGTTGGGCTCGCACGATCGCCACGTCGGCCGCGCAGTCACCGCCCAGAGCCAACGCGATCGCCAGATCCAGCAGCATCAGGCCCGGATCATGGGTGGCCCGCGGCGAGGTCCACGGCGCCAACGCCGCCGATAACGCCTCGTCCAGGCCCGCGACCTGCGCCGCGTCACGCAGCAGCAACGCCCCCGACGAACTCGTCAGCGACTCGCGGCGTTGATCATCGACAACCAGACGGGGATAGCGGTTATGCTTCACCTGCGAAGTGCCTTTCTGCCAGGAATTATTGTGTTGTGGAGATTCAATAATCCCTTGCCAGGTAGGCACTTTCGCATTTCCCACGCCGAACACCCCAAACAAACATGAAAGATCCAGGCTCAGGGACCGGGGTGAGGTTCGCAAGCTCGGTCCTCAGGGACCGGGGTGAGGTTCGCAGGCTCGCTCCTCAGGGACCGGGGTGGGGTTCGCAGGCTCGCTCCTCGGGGACCGCGGTGAGGTTCGCAAGAGGAGATACACGGGGGAAGAACTGTCCGGCGAGTCAATCCTGCAGGATCACCAGCTCCCGCGTGGCACGGGTCATCGCCACATATCGGTCCACCGCGCCGGTGATCCCGGAACCGAAACGCTCCGGATTCACGAGGACGACGAGGTCGAACTCGAGGCCCTTGGCGTGCTCGGGTGACAGCGATCGAATTCGCGACGTGCCCGCGAATTCCGGATCGCCGATGACGCAACCGATTCCCTCGTCATTGTCGGCCAGCCACGCGTCGACGACCGCCCGCAGGTCGGACGTGTCCCGTTGTGCGACAGGGATTCCGCTGCTCCGGATGGAGGTCGGCACGTTCGCGTCGGGAAGTGCCGCGCGGATCACCGGCTCCGCCTCGACCATCACCTCCTCCGGCGTCCGGTAATTGACGCTCAGCGATGCCATCGTGACGTGGCGGAGTCCGACGCGCTCGAGTCGCTCGCGCCACGATTCGGTGAATCCGCGTCGCGACTGAGCCCGGTCGCCGACGATGGTGAAACTTCGCGAGGGGCAGCGCGACAACAACATCTGCCATTCCGCATCTGTCAGCTCCTGCGCCTCATCGACGATGATGTGCGCGAAGGGCCCGGCGAGCAGGTCCGGTTCCGGGTGTGCGACAGCCGATTCGTCGACGAGGCTGTCGCGCAGATCGCCCTGGCGCAACATGCTCATCAGGCCCTCGCCGTCGTCGTAGGTGTTCGAGTCGATGAGGTCCGACACCACGTCATCCATGCGTTCGCGCTCGGCGGCCAGCACGGCGTCGCGCCGACGTCGACGACGTGACGACTCCGGATCGCCCAGCCGCCGGCGCGCTGCGTCCAGCAGAGGGAGGTCCGACATGGTCCACTCGTAGGGGGCATCTCGTTGCAGTGCGGTCACTTCTTCGCGAGACAGCCACGGAGCGCACATCCTGAGAAATGCCGGCACCGACCACAGGTCCGCGATGAGGTCCGTCGATTCGAGAAGTGGCCATGCCCGGTTGACCGCCTTGGACAGTTCAGCGTTCTGCCCCAACGACTTTCGTAGCATGGTGACAGACACGTCCGGGTTGCGGTGCCTGTCGAGCACGGTGGTGACCAACTCGTCCCAGATCTGATCGCGGGCCTCGTTGTGCGGTGTGCCCGGTTCGACGACGTCGAAGATGGCGCGCCAGTCCGTCGCGCGGAGTGTCACCTCATCCCAGTAGGTCTCGACGACGAAGCTCTCGTTCGGGGGCTCCTCGTACCATCTCGCTGCGGTTTCGACGGCGTCCACCATCCGGGCGTCCGACTTCAGTTGCACGACCAAGGGATCGGAGTCAATCGTCGCGCTGTCGCCTTCGGGCAGCATGTCGCGCAAAGTGCATGTCTGCACGCCTTCCTCGCCCAGGCTGGGCAGGACGTCGGCAACGTAGGCGAGATACGGGTCGTGTGGACCGACGACGAGCACTCCACCCCGGTTCCCGGCAAGTCGTGGATCGGCGTAGAGCAGGTAGGCGGCGCGATGCAGGGCGACCACGGTCTTGCCGGTTCCGGGACCGCCGTCGACGACGAGCGCGCCACGCGATCCGGCGCGGATGATGGCATCCTGATCGGCCGCGATGGTGCCCAGCACATCGCGCATGCGCGGCGAACGGCTGGTCCCGAGACTGGCGATGAACGCGGAATCGTCGTCGAGCGCGACGTGCCCGTTCAGCCCACCCGGCGTGAACACCTCGTCCCAGAAATCTCTGATCCGTCCGTGCGCCCAGCGGTAGCGGCGGCGGCTTGCCAACCCCATCGGGTTGGCGGAAGTCGCCGCGAAGAAGGGCTCCGCCGCCGGCGTGCGCCAGTCGATCAGCAGCTGCTCGCCGCTCGGATCGGTCAGGCCGAGTCGGCCGATGTAGCGGGATGCACCGTCCTCGCCGACCATCCGGCCCAAGCAGAGGTCGAGGCTGAAGCGCCGCAGGGTCCGTAGGCGCTTGGTGACCTCATGGATCTCCAGGTCACGTTCGATGGCTTGCTTGCCCTTGCGGCCGGGGGCCTTCAGCAGGACATCGAGGCGCTCGGACAGTTCGGCGATCGACTCCGCCATCCGCCGGCTCATGGCACGGAAATGGCGTTCATCGTCGACGACAAACGCCGGGTCCGCCTTGGCGGGGTGATCGAGGAGATTGAACACACCGGTGGTGTCAGGGGTCATGTATGCGGCTCCAGGCAATGGTCAGAAGTAGGTGTTCAGCTGCGAGGACACGATTCTGCACCGCCACGGGGGCCTTGCCGCAAGCCCCCATCCACGCTATAAGTTAGAAGGGGCAAGGGGATTCGTTCAGTCCGCAATCATCGGCCGATCGGCCAACTCACACTTCTCCGAACCGTACCCGCACCGTGGGCGTCGGAGGCTGACGTTCGGCCGCGACCTCGGCCAGCGCCTCGCGGAACGCGACGACCGCGGGATGCCGCGCCCGGCCAGCACGAACGGCCGTGTAGAGGATGCGCTGCGGATCACCGGGCAGCGCGACCAACAGCGTCCCCGCCAGCCGCTCACCCTCCATCAGTCCGGTGGTGAACGCCAGGGCGTGCCCGGTCCGTACCAGGTGGGCATGCAGCACCGGGTCCGGACCCTCGAACCGGACATGCGGCTCGAAGCCGGCGGCCCGACAGGTCGCGCGAGCCCAATCGCCGCTGGCCGTACCGGGCGGGTCCAGCGCCCACGGCGCGTCGCCGAGCTCGGCGATCGTGGTCGGCTGCCGAGCATGCGGTCCGTGCGCCGGGATCGCGAGATGGATGGGATCGCGCACCAGATCTGTGCGATCGGTGCCGGCGCGCACCGGGTCCGGCAGGCCCGGGTACTCCTCCCCGAGGATCACGTCGAAGTCATGCGACAGCAGCCCGCTGTAGGCCGCGTCGACCTGCCGCTGGGTGATCTCCACCTGCAGGTCCGGGTGTCGTCGGCCCAGGAGCGTCAGGACCGGCGGAGCGATCTCCAGGACCACGGACTGAAACGACGCGATTCGCAGTGTGCCGCGCACCGCCGGGAGGGCGGCGGCAAGTTCTGCTTCCGCCTCTTCGAGGCGTGCCAGCACGACATCGGTATGGCCGACGAGGGCGATCGCGTCGTCGGTGAGCCGTACCCGGCGTCCCACGTGCTCGAGCAGCGTCACCCCCGTCTCGCGTTCGAGCAAGGTCAGTTGCTGGGAGATGGCCGAGGGACTGTAGGAGAGGGCTTCGGCGACCTGGGCAAGGGTTCCCCGCAGGTGCAGCTCACGCAGGATGCGTAGGCGCGAGACATTGAGCATCGACTTCCTCCCCAATAGGTAAGTAGAACTGATGATGAATGGGAAGAAACATTCACTGGACTGATGATAACCACCGGGGGATCCTGACAAGATGAGTTTTCGGTGGAGGTGGTCGTGATGGCCTCGCGTGCGGCAGTGGCGTCGCGCGTTGGTGACCGCACCGGGCCGGCGGTCGGGCTGATCCTGGGTTCCTGCGTGTCGTTGCAGTTCGGTGCCGCGCTGGCGGTGCACCTGTTCCCGGCCGTCGGTTCGTGGGGAGCCACATTCTTGCGGTTGGCGTTCGCCGCGATCATCCTGCTGGCCGTGATCCGGCCGTCGGTGCGTGACTGGACCGCTCGCCAATGGCGCTCGGTGATCCTGTTCGGCGTCGTGATCGGCGGTATGAACGGCGCGTTCTATGCGGCCATCGACCGACTGCCACTCGGGGTCGCCGTCTCGATCGAGTTCCTCGGGCCGTTGGTCCTGGCCGCCGTGCTGTCGCGCCGACCGGTTGATTTCGCCTGGGTGTCGCTCGCCCTCATCGGCATGGGCATGCTCGGACTCGAGAGTTTCACGAGCGCGGAGTCGCTCGATGTGGTCGGCGTCGGACTGGCGCTGGTGGCGGGAACGTTCTGGGCAGGCTACGTCCTTGCCAGTTCACGGGTGGGGCAGAGCATTTCGGGCACCGACGGCCTCGCGGTGGCGTTGGTGGTATCGGCGGTGGTCGTCGCCCCGATGGGTATCTCGGGGGCCGCCGCGGCATTGACCGATCCGACGATCATCGTTTTCGCACTCGGCGTTGCACTCCTGGCGTCGGTCATCCCCTACACGCTTGAGCTCGCCGCGCTACGTCGTCTGCCGAAACATGTCTTCGGCGTGCTGCTCAGTCTCGAACCGATCGTCGCGGCATTCGCGGGCTGGGTGCTGCTGCACCAGCCGATCGGGGCCTTGCGACTGGCTGCGATCACGTTGGTGATCCTGGCCAGCGTCGGCACGACCGTCACCGCGTCGAGAGTGCGCCGCGGCTCCAGAAGGCCTCGGCTGAGGCAAGTCTCAGTGCGGCAGCACAGCGGACCAGCCGCCGTCGATCATCAGGTTGGTGCCGGTGACGTAGCCCGATTCGTCGGAGGCGAGGAAGACGGCATAGTTGACGACGTCGGTGGGTGTGCCGATTCGGCCCAGTGGGATGGCCGAGGCGATCTCACGCATCGGGTGGCGGTCGTCGAGCAGGGTCGACTCCGACTGCGGGGTACGGATCATCCCGGGGCTGATGCAGTTGGCGCGGATGCCGACGGCGGCGCCCTCGGCGGCGAGTTGCTTGGTCATCGCGATGACGGCGCCCTTCGACGCGGTGTGTGCGAGACGGGTGTTGGTGACCGATCCGGTCACTCCGGCGGTTGAACCGACCAGGATGATCGAACTCGACTCCGCGGCGCTCAGGTATTTCCACGCGTGCTTGATCGGCAGGAACACCAGGTCGATCTCGTGGGACATGACGAACTGCCAGTCCTCGAGATCGATCTCGGGCACCGGCGCGAACGTACAGAGACCCGCGTTGGCGTACAGGATGTCGATGTGTCCGGCCGCCGCGCCGACGTCGTCGATCCAGCGGCGCACCGCGTCGTCGTCGGTCAGATCGACCGGATGGGTGCCTACCATCCGCCCACCGGCCGCGGTGACCAGTTCGACGGTCTCGGCGCCGCCGGCAATGTCGACGTCGCAGCCGTAGACGGTGGCGCCTTCGGCCGCGAATCGCGATGCGGCCTCCCGCCCCTGGCCGCCGGCGGTTCCGGTGATGACGGCGACCTTGCCGTCGAGGCGGCCCCGTGCTGGTGAGGCGGCGCTCATCGGGTGCTCCCGGCGAGCAATGCGTCGGAGATGGACTTGACGCCACCGTGTGACGTGGCGCCCCCGTCGACGGTGATCTCGGCTCCGGTGGTGTAGGCGGCGGCATCGCTGAGCAGGTATTCGACGGTACCGGCGACCTCATCGCGGCTCCCGGCGCGGCCGAGGGTGGTCTCGGCCACCGACGAAGCACGGAACTCGGGGGCGGCGGCGGCCGTCATCGGGGTGTCGATGAACCCGGGGTGGACGATGTTCACGCGTATCCCTCTGTCGCCGAGTGCAAGTGCGGCCGTGTGCGTCAGCCCACGCAGCGCCCACTTACTGGTCGTGTAGGCGACGGGGTAGTGCCCGGTGAGGGCGGCGATCGACCCGATGTTGACGATCGATCCACCCGCCGGCATGACCGGCGACAACGCCTGGATCGCCAGCGTCGGCCCGATGACGTTGACGGTGTAGGCGGCTGACATGTCCTCGACCGTCACGGTATCCAGGCGAGCGCGGCGGGTGATCCCGGCGCAGTTGACCAGGCCGTGGATGCCGGCGGTACGCAACTCGTCGGCCAGCGACGCCCACCGGTCGGGGTCGGTCACGTCGAAGGGGCGAACTCCAGTGCCCGGTGAGCGGTCGAGACCGACAACCTGTAATCCCGCTGCGGCCAGACGATCGGCGATCGCAGCTCCGATTCCTCCTCCGGCGCCGGTCACCACGACGGTTCGGACGCCGGTTCGTTCGCGGTCGGACATCGAACACCTCCTCGATCACGCTCAGAGTGCGTGCACGCCGACCCATTTGGGAACAGTCGATTGCCGATAGTCGCTATTGATCACACCTATGGTGAGGTGGATGCATCAGGGTTGTGGAGCTTCGGTGGTCGCTGCTCACCGGGTGTCTCAAGTCGACGCGATCTCCTCGACGACCCCGCGCATCCATTGATGGGCGGGATCTGTCGAGTGAATCGGATGCCACCACAATGCTTCTCGCAGCGGCGCGACATCGCCCGGGCATTCCATGACGCGAATACCGGCCAGTGGGCTCAGCCTGTCGGCGAGCGACTGCTGCAGCAGAGCGATCCGCCGGGTTCCGGTGACGAGGAAGGGAATCGCGAGAAACGATTCGACCACCACCTCGATGGTGGGCTCGACGCCGAGGATCTGCAGCTGGCGCAGGGCCGGGGTGAACGCGGTGGGCCCGTGAAAGGTCACCACCCACGGGGATCGGCGGAGATCGTCGAGGGTGAGTTGGTCTCCGAGGTCGGGGTTGTCGACCGAGCAGATCACGACCCACTCGTCGGTCGGGAAGTCGATCGACGGGGTTCCGGTGATGAAACCATGTGGCATCACGATTCCGTCGACCGCGCGAAGGGTGTCGTCGGCGTGATCGACTGCGTACGGTGTGTTCTGCTCGAGTCGAAGTCGTGCTCCCGGCGCTCGTTCGTGCAATATCCTCGCCAGCGGCTCGCCGACCCGCAGTGCCCCGTAGTCGGTCACGACGAGTGTGAAGGTTCGGTCGGCGGAGGCGGGATCGAAGGTCGGGGCGGCCTCGAACACCCGCTGGACGGACTGGATCGCGCTGGCGGTCAGTGGCCGCAAATTGGCGGCCAGGGGCGTCAGTTCGTAGCGATTGCCGGTGCGCCGCAACAGTTCGTCGTCGAAGTGTCGGCGCAGTCGGCCCAGTGAGGCGCTGGTGCTCGGCTGGCTGACCCCGAGACGCTCGGCGGCTCTGGACACATTGCGCTCGTCCAGCAACGCATCCAGCGCGACCAGCAGGTTCAGGTCGAGGTTGCGCAGCTGACGGGCCCCGCCGGCCGGCTTCGAACTATCAGTCATGACTATAGAGACTATCGGTGATTCGGTATTCCCTAATAGTGATCGGCGACTCATTGTGGGTGGGACCACATCAACAGGAGTTCTCACGATGTCATCTCTGAACGTTCTCGTCATCGGCGCCGGTGTCGCCGGGACCGCCACGGCGATCCTGCTCGCCGAGCAGGGTGTCGCCGTCGACCTGGTCGACGTCAAGCCCGACGTATCCACGCTCGGCTCCGGGATCACTCTGCAGGGCAACGCATTGCGTGTCCTTCGTGAAATCGGCGTGTGGGCGGAGGTTCGAGCCGAGGGCTACGCCTTCGACACGCTCGGCTTCCGAACGCCCGATGGCACCCTGCTCGCCGAACTGCCCGACTCGCACACCGGCGGCAACGATCTGCCGGCCACGATGGGCATGTACCGGCCCACGCTCGCGCGCATTCTCGTGGAGCGCGCCGCATCCGTCGGGGTCAAGGCCCGGTTCGGTGTCACCGTCACCGCGCTCGACCAAAGTGATCGCGAGGTGGCGGCCACGTTCGACGATGGGACCAGCGCCCGGTACGACCTCGTCGTCGGCGCCGACGGCCTGCGCTCGGCGACGCGTGCCCAGATCGGGATCGACGCGACGCCGCAGCCGACCGGGATGGGAATCTGGCGCGTGTTCGCGCCTCGCCCGGAGTCGGTGACCCGGACCGAGCTCACCTACGGTGGCGCCTGCTACATCGCCGGTTACTGTCCGACCGGTCACGACAGTCTGTACGCCTACCTCGTCGAAGACGTTCAGGATCACAGTGCTCTGAGCCCGGACGAAGCACTCGCCGAGATGCGGTTGTTGGCCGCCGAGTATCACGGCCCGTGGGACGACATCCGTGCAGGGATGACCGATCCGTCTCGAATCAACTACACGCGCTTCGAATCCCACGTGGTCGAGGGACCGTGGCATCGCGGCCGCGTGGTGCTCATCGGCGACGCGGCACACAGTTGTCCTCCCACGCTCGCGCAAGGTGCCGCGCAAGCGCTGGAGGATGCGTCGGTGCTGGCCGATGTCATCGGCAGGTACGACGCGATCGACGGCTCCATGTGGGCGGAATTCCATGCGCGACGCTTCGACCGCGCCAAGGCCGTCGTCGACGCCTCGGTCCAGCTCGGCCGCTGGATGCTCGACCACGAGCAAGGCGATGTCCCCGGCCTCATGGGTCGTATCGCCGCCATGCTCACCGTCCCAGCCTGATTCCGCACAAACATCCCACCCGGAGGAGATCATGACCACCGAAACGGTTCACGAATCCGCACCAGGCGCGCCGACCGACTACGCGTTCACCCACCTGCGCCACGTCGGCATCGCCGTGCCCGATTACCAGCAGCAGATCGACTTCTACACGAACAACTGGGGTCTCACCGAGATCGGCACCGACGGTGATGTCACCTACCTCGCCGCAGAGGGCTCACCGGAACGCTACGCGGTGCGCGTCCGTAAATCGGCCGACAAACGCCTGGACCTCATCTCGTTCGGTGCGGCCGACGCCGGCGCTGTCGACGACCTCGCCGTGCGCCTGGGCCGCGACGGCGTCGACCTGATCGGCGAACCGGACACACTCCAGACACCCGGCGGCGGTTACGGATTCCGCTTCTTCGATGCCGATGGCCGCACCATCGAGGTCTCCGCTGACGTCGGCGTGCGAACACACCGGAAAATCGAAGAGGGGGAATCGATCCCGGTCAAGCTGTCGCACGTCGTCATCAACAGCCCGGACCCGGAGAAGACTGTTGCGTTCTACGAACGCCACTTCGGATTCCGCGTCTCCGACATTCTCATGCACCCCCGGATGGGCCGGATGATGTGGTTCATGCGCACCAACGTCGCTCACCACTCGCTGGCGATCGCGCGCGGCCCACACGCTGCACTGCACCATGCCTCGTTCGAACTGCGTGGACTCGACGAGTACATGCGCGGCACCGGCCGGCTCCTGCGATCGGGCGCGGAGAAGATCTGGGGGCCCGGCCGACACATGGCCGGCAACAACACCTTCTCGTACTTCCTCGATCCCAACGGGAACACGATGGAGTACACGACCGAGCTCGAAACCCTCGACGAGGACACCTGGCACCCGCACCTGTACGACTTCAGCAACCCGGAGGTCGCCGATCAGTGGGGAACCGCGAACGCCATGAACGAATTCGTTGCCAGCAAGTCGTTCAATGACCCCGACAAGGGACTCTTCGTCGCCCCGCCCGTGTGAACGGCGGCGCTCCCCGAGGAGCACGGCGCCGGCCGGGCGTCGTTTCCCCGCGGTCCCGGAGGAGCGAGGCGCCAGCTGAGCGTCGTCGTCCCCCGGTCCCTGAGGAGCCAGAGGGCAGCCGAGCGTCGTCGTCCCCCGTGATGAGCCGCCGAGCTTGCGAGGTTGCGTCGTCCCCCCGGTCCCTGAGGAGCCGCCGAGCTTGCGAGGCTGCGTCACGAAGGGCCGCCCTTCGTGACGACCCTCCGCTAGCGCTCCGGGTCTCCTCAGGGACCGGAGACGGGGACGACCCCCCCGACCGAAGTCGCTCGCTGAGGAGCGATGCGCCAGCCGGGCGTCGCCGCCCCCGGTCCCTGAGGAGCCGCCGAGCTTGCGAGGCTGCGTCACGAAGGGCCGGACCCCAGAAAGGAACATCATGAAATTCGCAACCGTCACCGTCGACGGTGCATCACGTGCCGCGGTCGTCGCCGACGACGCCGTCCACCTGCTGCACCGGGGCCGGACGATGCTCGACGTCATCCGCGGCGGACTCGACGCGGCGTTGGCCGAAGGGGCGCGCGCCGTCGACCACGGCCAGGTCATCGCGTTGGCAGACGCGACATTCGAGGCACCGTTGCAGCCCCCCACGATCCGCGACTTCGTCACGTTCGCCGAACACGTCGAGGGTGTGCGGGCCTCGATGGAGGGTCAGAACGACGTCCCGGACGCCTGGACCGACGCGCCGCACTTCTACTTCACCAACCCCTACACCGTCACCGGGCCCGACGCGGTCGTGCGTGCGCCGGGCGGTTCGGTACAGCTCGACATCGAACTCGAGGTGGCGGCCGTCGTCGGCAGCGCGGGCAGCGATGTGACCGTGGAGGCGGCCGGGGACCTCATCTTCGGTTACACGATCCTCAACGACTGGTCGGCCCGTGACCTGCAACGACGTGAGATGGAGATAGGGCTCGGCCCGGCCAAGGGGAAGGACTTCGCGAACTCACTCGGTCCGGTCATTGTCACCGCCGACGAGTTCGCCGACCACGTTGATGCCGAAGGCTTCCTGGACCTGGCGTGCACAGTGCGGATCAACGGCGAGACAATCGGTACCGACGTCACCGCCAACATGGGCTGGTCGTTCCCGTCGATGATCGCGTTCGCCTCCCGCAACAGCGCCGTCCGCCCCGGCGACGTCCTCGGTTCGGGCACAGTCGGAAACGGTGGATGCCTCGCCGAATTGTGGGGTCGGCGTGGAACTCTCAACCCGGCACCGCTACAGGACGGGGACGTCGTGGAATTGACCGTGGAGGGCATCGGTACGTTGCGCAACGTCGTCGGCGAGCCGAGGCCGGCATCTGCCGGACTGCCCGCCCCCCGGATGACCGACCAGGACCGTCGTCGCGCCGAGCATGCTCCGCGCGAACTCGCGGCGTCCGCCATTGCAGGAGAAGCTCATGACCGCTGACATCACGACCTCGTCGACCACCGCGCTCGACCGGACCGATCCGGAGGGCGCCATCGCCGCGGCGGCGCAACGATGCTCCAACTGGGGACGCTGGGGCGACGACGACGTCCACGGCACGCTCAACCATGTCACCGCGGCCGATCGGATTCGCGCCGCCGGATTGGTCCGTACCGGCGAGACACTCAGCCTTGCATTGCCGTTCGACATGAATGGTCCGCAGAAGGGATGGCGTAGACGTACCAACCCGGTGCACACCATGCTCGACACCGGAGTCGACGCCGAAGCCGGGTTGCAGGGGTTCCCACACGGCATCGGTGGCGCCGACGACGTGATCGCCATGCCCCTGCAGTGCTCGACACAGTGGGATGGGCTGGGACACATCTTCGATCACGGGCGGGCCTGGAACGGTCGCCGCTCGGGTGCCGTGGTGACGTCGGAAGGTGATCAGGTGACCGGCATCGAGACCGCGGCAGAGCGCATGGTGGGTCGCGGTGTGCTCCTCGACGTCGGTCGGGTGATCGGCGACGACGGCGAACTCCCTGACGGTTTCGCGATCACCACCGAGCATCTCGAGCAGACGATCGCCGTTCAGGGAGCGACTGCGTCAATCGGACGTGCCGACTTCGTATGCGTGCGGACCGGTCAGCTCACCCGCGCCCTCCGCGACGGGTGGGGAGACTACGCCGGCGGAGCCGCGCCCGGTCTCTCGTTCACCACCGCCGACTGGTTGCACGATCATGAGATCGCCGGGATCGCCACCGACACCTGGGGATTCGAGGTTCGTCCGAACGAGTTCGACGTCGCCTTCCAGCCGCTGCACCAGGTGGTGATCCCGCATATCGGGCTTTACATCGGTGAGATGTGGAACCTCGACGCCCTCGCCTCCGCCTGTGCCGCAGACGGCCGGTACGAGTTCATGCTCGCCGCACCGCCACTACCCATCACCGGCGCCGTGGGCTCGCCGATCAACCCGATCGCCATCCGCTGAGCGGACCGGCTCACCCCAGCAACGATTTTCGATTCACCACAACAGGAGCAAGTGAAATGTTCGAATACTTCAAAGACAACAACTACGTCTGGAACTTCGCCGTCGTCGGCACGTTGAACAGCATGGGCCGCATCGACGAGGTCGACCGGGCCTGCCGTCCGCTGCTCGACATCGCTTCCGGTAACGAGGACGCGGGTACGGATGACTTCCTGCGGACCTGGACCGACATGGTCGACCGGCTGGTCGCGGCCGCCGAGGAGGACGAGCGCAAGGGCCACAACCGGACCGCCGGTCAGGCCTACGCCCGCGCGGCCAGCTATCTGATCTCGGCGGAGCGGATGCAGAAGGCGGGAACTCCGGAGCGAGAAGGCACCTATCAGCGCTGTATGGCCTTGCTGGAACGCTCCTTCGAGCTCAACGATCCGCTGACCCGTCGGGTCCAGATCCCCTTCGGCGACACCACACTCCCGGCCTACTACACCCGGCCGGCCACCGCCGATGGTCGTCCGACACCGGCGATGATCATGTGGAACGGCCTGGACAGCACCAAGGAGCACCAGTACCTGTCCGAGCACAGCCTCGAACTCGCCGCGCGCGGCATCGCGACGTTGATGGTCGACACCCCGGGATCGGGAGAGGCGTTGCGTGAGCAGGGCCTGACCTCGCAGGTGAACACCGAGGAATGGGCCGCTGCATGCGTGGATTTCCTCGAGAACGACCCGACGATCGACGCGTCACGGATCGGTATCGTCGGCTGGTCGCTCGGCGGCTACTACGCGCCGCGTGCGGCGGCGTTCGAGAAGCGTCTCGCGCTGTGCGTCGCCTGGGGCGCCAACCACAACTGGGGCAAGGTGCAGCGTCGGCGTGTCGAGCGTGAGGGCGAGCGTCCGGTGCCGCACTACTGGGACCACGTCATGTGGGTGTGGGGCGAGACCGATCTCGAGACCTTCCTCGACAAGGCCGACGACGTCCACCTCGACGGTGTCGTCGAGAACATCACCGTGCCGTTCCTGATCGCGCACGGCGCCAACGACCGACAGATTCCACTCGAGATGGCCCAGCGTTCCTACGATCAGGCGGTCAACAGCCCGAAGCGGGAGCTGCGGATCTTCACTCCCGAGGAAGGCGGCGCCGAGCACATCGGTCTCGACGACCTCGGGCATGTCAGCAGCTTCGTCGCCGACTGGGTGGCCGACACCTTCGCCGAACTCGGTGCGGCCGAAGGTCGTTCGATGGAGGTAGCCGCCGGCGCTCAATGATCTGCCCGCATCCGTGGTCTCGATACGCGACTCACTACGTTCGCTGCTACTCGACCAGCGGGGGCCTTTCCGTTGGTCGGTTGGCGACTGACTTCGTTTGCTGCTGTTCGACCGGCGGGGGCCTATCCGTTGGTCGGTTGGCGATTTACTTCGTTTGCTGCTATCCGGCCGGCGGGGTCTCTCCGTGGTCTCGATACGCGACTCGCTACGTTCGCTGCTACTCGATCAGCGGGGGCCTTTCCGTTGGTCGGTTGGCGATTTACTTCGTTTGCTGCTATTCGATCAGCGGGGGTCCATCCGTTGATCGAGTGGGTTGCGAGCCGCTAGGCGAGGAGCCGTATCGAGATCGCCGGGGGCCATCCGAGGATCCACTGGACTGGGGAATCGTGGCCGCGCATGTTGACCACTAGTGTTGCGGTATGCCGAGCCTGTTCATCCGCGCCCTGCAAACGCATCAGTGGATCTATGAGCATTCGGGTGGCTGGGTCGGTCACCGACTCCTGCTTGGCAACCCGACCCTGCTGCTGCGTCATACGGGCCGACGCACGGGTCAAACGCGGTGTTCCGCTCTCACCTACGCCAAGGATGGCGACACTTACTTGGTCGTCGCGTCGAACGGGGGCTCTCCGCGCCCACCGGCCTGGTTGGGGAATCTCACCGCGCATCCCGCGTGTGAGATCCAGGTCGGTCGTCGGCACCTCTCGGTGACCGCTCGGCCGACCTTCCCCGACGATCCGGACTACGCGCGTCGATGGGACATCGTCGATCGGGTGAACAAGGGCCGATACCGCGGCTATCAGCGAAAAACGTCACGTCCGCTGGCCATCGTCGAATTGCGTTACGGCCAAGATTCAGGCGAATGAGGGTGTATCCGGCAATCGACGCGTACGGTGAAATTGCTTGCAGCAGCGTCGAGCAGAACATACACCGGCCATCGGAGGCTTACCTTGATCATCCTTGGCATCATCCTTCTTGTTCTCGGCTTCATCTTCAGCATCCAAATCCTGTGGATACTCGGCATCATCCTGCTGGTGGTCGGCGCGATCCTGGCCATACTCGGGGCCACCGGGCGCGCGGTCGGCGGGCGCAAGCACTTTTACTGAGCAGGCGCCGCTCGGATACCGTTACTCCTGATCGAACCCGTCCATCCACTTCGCCGTCGGCAACGAAGAACTGTGTGACCGCGGCGCAGCCGCGGATCACAGACGCGGTGCGGTGAATGGAGGACGGGTTGATGGCCGAAGATCTCGTGGTACTCGTAGACGCCGAGAAGCGGCCGCGCGGGACGGCGTCACGCATCAGCGTGCACGGGCCGGACACCCCGCTTCACCTGGCATTTTCGTGTCACATCGTCGATGGTGCGGGCCAGATCCTGATGACTCGCCGCGCGCTCACCAAACGCACGTGGCCAGGTGTCTGGACCAACTCGTACTGCGGCCACCCACGTCCGGGTGAGGCAGTCGAGGACGCGGTGCGTCGCTACGCGCCACGCGAGCTGGGGATGCAGGTCAGGTCGCTGACCTGCATCCTGCCGGACTTCCGGTACCGAGCCGTCGACGCCGGCGGAGTCGTGGAGAACGAGGTCTGTCCGGTCTTCGTCGCCCAACCGACCGGACCGCCCAAGCCCAACCCCGATGAGGTGATGGATTTCATCTGGGCGTCCATCGACGACGTGCGTGTGGCAGCAGAGCGAACACCGTGGGCGTTTTCTCCGTGGTTTGTCGACCAGATGCGGGTGCTCGGGCCCGATTCGTATCACTGGCTCGCGGGGTGATCGCCATGACCTCATCCGTGCGTCGCACCACGCCCGATGTGCATTCGTTGCCCTACCGTCACTATGACGTCGTCGCCGAAGAGAGCGCGGCGCTGGTCATCCGGTCCTACTCCTCGTCGTTCGGGCTCGCGTCTCGACTGCTCGCCGCACCGATCCGTCGTGATGTGCACAATATCTATGCCCTCGTGCGGCTGGCCGACGAAATCGTCGACGCGCCGCGGCCCGGTCAGAGTGTCACACAGCGGCGGGCGGCACTGGACGCATTGGAGGACGAGACCCACGCGGCCATGTCCACCGGGTCCAGCACCAACCTCGTGGTGCACGCGTTTGCGCGAACCGCGTCAAGGGCCGGTATCGATACGGCGCTCACCGCGCCGTTCTTCGCGTCGATGCGAGCCGACCTCGACCAGTCCGTGCACGATGCGGAAAGCCTGGGCACCTACATCTACGGGTCCGCGGAGGTCGTCGGCCTGATGTGCGTGCATGCGTTCCTCGCCGACGAGCCCCACCGGAAAGCGCGCTACGACCAGCTGGCGCCGGGCGCCCGCCGACTCGGCGCGGCATTCCAGAAGATCAACTTCCTTCGCGACCTCGGGGAAGACAGCCACGACCTGGGGCGCCGATACCTGTTCGGTCTGGACCCCGACCACCCGTCCGACGAGGCCTGGCAGTACTGGCTCGACGACATCGACCGCGACCTCGCGGTCGCCGCTCGCGCCATCCCACTCTTGCCGAGCGGAACCCGGATCGCCGTCTGCACCGCGCACGACCTGTTTGCCGAACTTGCTCGACGACTACGCGAAACACCGCCGGATATGGCGTGTCGCAATCGAATTCGGGTACCCAAGCCCGGCAAGGCGCGAATCGCGGCGGCGGCAGCACTACGACGCGGAATGCCTCGGCGAGCGCAGGCGGCCCCGGCATCGGCGGTGGGCGCGTGAGTGCGGGTCCGAAGCGAGTGGTCGTGATCGGGGGCGGCGTGGCCGGACTGGCGACAGCGGCGCTCCTCGCGGCGGATGGCCACGACGTGGAACTCGTCGAGAAGAACTCGAATCTGGGTGGCCGCGCTGGATCGTGGGAACACGACGGCTTCCGTTTCGACACCGGACCGTCGTGGTGGCTGATGCCGGAGGTGTTCGATCACTTCTTCGAATTGCTCGGCACTTCCACCGACGAACAGATCGACCTCATCCGGCTTGACCCGGGCTACCGGGTGTTCTTCGAGGGTATCGAGGAAAGTGTCGACATCACCGACGATGAGGCGCGTAACCGGGCGGTGTTCGACGATCTGCAGCCGGGTGCCGGGGCGGCGTTCGCCGAGTATCTCGCGTCGGCTCGGCGTGCCTACGACCTGGCGGTGAAACGCTTCCTCTACACCAACTTCGACTCCGCGAAGGCCTTTCTGGGCCGCGATGTGCTGGTGAACGCTCGCGAGCTCGTGGGCCTGCTGACCCGAACACTGGACGAGCACATCGCATCTCGCTTCACCGACCATCGCATCCGGCAGATCCTCGGATACCCCTCGGTGTTCCTCGGGTCGTCGCCGGAACGCACACCCGCGATGTACCACCTGATGAGTTGGCTCGATCTCGCCGACGGCGTGCGCTACCCCGACGGTGGATTCGTCCGACTGGCCGAGGCGTTGGAGAAGCTCGCAGTGGAACGTGGCGTGCGGATCCACACCGATACCACGGCCACCGCGATCCACACCGCACGCCCAGACGGCCGGGCGAAGATCGGCCGCCGTCGTGCAGCGGTGGCCGGTGTCGCAGTCCGTGACGGTGCAGGGCAGGCGCGGGTGCTGCCGGCGGACGTGGTGATCGGTGCGGCGGATCTGCATCACATCGAGACCCGGTTGCTGCCGCCCGAGCAACAGACGTTCGACCAGAAGTGGTGGGGTCGCGCCGTTTCCGGTCCCGGTGCCGTGTTGGTGTTCCTCGGTGTGCGTGGCGGTATGGGTGAACTCGCCCATCATTCGTTGTTCTTCACCAGGGACTGGACCACGAACTTCGACGCGATCTTCGAAAGCCCCACGCGTGTACCCGATCCTGCCTCGATCTATGTGTGCCGTCCGTCGGCGACCGACGAGACGGTTGCCCCACCGGGCCACGAGAACCTGTTCATCCTCGTGCCCGTTCCGCCCGACCCCGGACTCGGCGGCGGGGGAGTCGACGGCGCGGGCTCCGAGGTGGTCGAGCAGACCGCCGACCGTGCGATCGACCTGGTCGCGAAGTGGGCCGACATTCCCGACCTGCGCGATCGGATCACGGTCCGAAAGACCATGGGGCCGGCCGACTTCGACCGCGACTTCAACGCCTGGTGTGGGGGCGCATTGGGGCCCGCTCACACGCTGCGCCAGAGTGCGTTCTTCCGGGCGACCAACCGGTCGCGCAAGGTGGACGGCTTGTTCTACGCGGGCGCGAGCACGACTCCCGGGATCGGGCTGCCGATGTGCCTGATCAGCGCGGAACTCGTGCGCAAGCGACTGCGCGGAGACCGATCTGTCGGGCCGTCGCGTCGGTGACCCTTCGCTCGTTCGCTGGAAGTTGCTGCGGAGAAGGAGTTCCCGGTCCCTGAGGACGGAAGTGCTAGCGGAAGGTGAGTTTCTCGATCCCTGAGGAGATCCGGAGCGCTAGCGGAAGGTGAGTTTCTCGATCCCTGAGGAGATCCGGAGCGCTAGCGGAGGATCGTCACGAAGGGTCGCCCTTCGTGACGCGTCGCTCGTTCCTCGCGAGGCTCCTCAGGGAGCGGGTGGTGACGCATCGCTCGTTCCTCGCGAGGCTCCTCAGGGAGCGGGGCGGTTGCGAATTCGCTGGAGGTTGTGGCCGGGGTGAGTTTCCGATCTCTGAGGGCGGAAGTGCTTGCGGAGGGTGAGTTTCCCGGTCCCTGAGGAGATCCGGAGCGCTAGCGGAGGATCGTCACGAAGGGTCGCCCTTCGTGACGCGTCGCTCGTTCCTCGCGAGGCTCCTCAGGGGGTGAAAGGGGTGACGCCTTGCTCGTTTCTCGCGAGGCTCCGCGGGGAGCGAGTGGTGACGCTTCGCTCGCTAGCCGCAGCGCTCAGGCCGACCCGATCAGCTCGGCGACGATCCGCGCCGACAGCATCACCAGAGGCAGCCCACCGCCGGGGTGTGCCGACCCGCCGACGAGGTAGAGGCCCGGCACCGGGGAAGCGTTGCGGGGTCGCAGGAATGCCGCCCGGGCGCCGTTCGATGAGGTTCCGTAGATGGAGCCGCCCGGCGTGAGGGTCCGACGCTCGAGGTCGGCTGGAGTCAGGATCATGCGGTGGCGCACCGAGGTTCGAATGTCGAGGCCGCGTTCGGCCATCACGCGCAGCACGAGGTCCGCGTAGCTGTCCGCCAGACCCGCGCGATCCCAGTCGACGCCGGCGGCCGGGTCGTGGCGTGGTGCATTGACCAAGACGAACCACGAGCCCGTTCCAGGGCCGGGGACGATCGCCGGATCGTCGGGGGCCGAGATGTAGACGGTCGGCCGCTCGACGGGACGCGGAGGGCCGTCGAAGCCGAACACCGCATCGAACTCGGCGTCGTAGTCCTCGGCGAACAGCACGTGGTGATGGGGTTGGTCGGCGGGCGGGGCGTCGAGCGCGAGCAGCAGGACGAATCCGGACAGCGACGCGGTGGACCGCCGGATACGCGCTGCCGGGCGGGCCGCAGCCTTGGCGCGGACGAGACGCTCGTAGATCTGCTGAGCATCGGCGTTGGCGACCACCAGGTCGGCGGACCGGTGCGCACCGTCATCGAGCACCACACCATCGACCCGACCGCCACCGTCCACGGTGATCTCCCGGACGCCGGTCTCGACCTCGACGCTGCCGCCCAGCTCGATCAGCCTGTCCTGCAACACCGTTGCGATACGTCCGAGGCCGCCGGGCACATACCAGGATCCCCAGGCCTGTTCGGTCCACGGCACCGATGCGAGCGCCGCAGGCGCCCGTCGGGGATCGGATCCGGTGTAGGTCGCATAGCGATCCAGCAGCATGCGCAACCTGGGATCGCGCAGGTACTGCCGGCCCAGTCCCCGCAACGTTCGCCAGGGTGCGATAGTCGCGATATCGGTCGGGCGCGCGTGACGCAGCATCGACCCCACCCCGAGCGGGGATTCCAGGAACGGACCGTGCGTCGCCGACCAGATGGCCTGTGCCCGACCGAGAAACGTCGACCACTGTGCCCCGGAGCCGGGTCCGAGTGCGGCGTCCAGTGCACTCGGTATCTCGTCGAGAGTGCCCGGGAGATCGAGTCGGGTGCTGTCCGGAAACCGGTAGCGTGCCGCCACATCGAGCCGCTCCAACGGCAACACCTCGTCGAGCGGGGCCCCGGTGGCGGCCAACAGATCCGCGAGGATGTGGGGCATCGTCACCAGGGACGGCCCGGTGTCGAACACGAATCCGTCGTGCCGCACCACGCCCAGCTTTCCGCCGACCTCGGGTGCCTGCTCCAGCACGGCCACCCGATGGCCGAGGGCCTGCAACCGCACCGCCGCGGCGAGACCGCCGACCCCGGCGCCGACAACGACGACATCCGTCATGCGTGAACCTCGAGGGCTCGGCCCTTCCATCGCAGCGATCCCCGCTGACGTGCCACCACGGAATCGGCGGTGAGCACACTGAACGCGATGATCGAGGCAGGGTGGGCGAGCACGTCGGGCCAGCATCGTCCCCCGGTTTGTCGGGCCACGACTCCCCGCGACGCGACACCGGCGACGTACCCGAGCAATCCGATCCGCGAACCGCGCAGCGCCGCCAGCGCGGGCAGTACGTACACGATGTTCAGCAGGGCCGTCACGGCGACGGTCCCGGGTAGCGATCCGAATGCCGACCACAGCGACTTCCGGTAGCCGGCACGGACTTCGCGCCACCCGTCATACATCCGGCAGGTGGCGACGTCGCTGCCCTCGGCGACCACCCCGCGACCACCGGATCGTTTGAGCGTGCGCAGCAGAGCGATGTCCTCGAGGACCTCGGCGCGGACAGCGGCATGGCCACCCGCACGCCGATACGCGTCCGCGTCGACCAGCAGCAGTTGCCCGTTCGCGGCCGCCAGCGACGGCCGCGCCGACGTCTCGGCTGGCCCGAGTGGCAGCGTACTCATGAACGACCACTGCAGCAGCGGCTGCACCAGACGCTCGACGAGACCGTCGACCTGCTGGCGCGGATACGGGGACAGCAGGTCGAGTCCGCTCTCACGCAGGACGGCCGCCGACGCGACAAACGCCTGCGGCGCAACCCGAACATCAGCGTCGACGAAGGCCAGGATTCCGGTGCTCGTCGCATGCTCGGCCAGTTGGTGGCAGGCCCATGGTTTGCCGAGCCAGCCAGCCGGGGTCGGGCGCCCACCGTGTACCTCGATGCGCGGGTCGGCAGCGGCGAGCGCCGCGAGCGCGGCGCCGGTGCCGTCGGTGGATTCGTCGTCGATCACCACGACCCGGGCGGGTCCCGGCCACCGGGCGACGGCAGCGGAGATGGCCGTGAGACAGGCGACGACATTGGCGGATTCGTTGCGCATCGGCACGAGGACGGTGAGCGGTTCCGGTGCCGGTACTGCCCGCGGGTCGGGTCGTCGGATGCGTCGTGTGTTGTCGAGGGTCAGCGCCAGCGATGCGAGTGCACCCCAGGTGCCCACGTGAACCAGGCTGCGCCACAGATCAGTTCGTTGCACGGGTGTCACCTCGGAACAGCTTGATCGCCAACGGAACCGCGACGACACCCATCAGCACACCACCGACGATCGCCACCGGGGGCCGCCCGAAGAACAGCGCGTGGGCGATCACCGACGACACATACGTCCACAGATAGATGGTGATCGGCAGCGTGTCCGCGCCGATGTCGGTGGGTGCCGGGGCACTGATCAGTCGGTCCAACGCGACCATCATCAGAAACGACACCAGCAGCCAGCCCAGGAAGTTGGTCACCGGAATGCCGGCCACGCCGGGGAGTGCGGGATGCGGGCTCGCCCAGATCCAGTGGCCCTGGTCCACCATCTGCGGATCGAGGAACACATCCCACGCGGTCAGCGCCCATGCCCCGACCACGGCGGTGAGCAGGCGACCGTTTCGGCCGACGAGACGACGTGCGACGGCCAGTGCCGGCCAGGCCATCATGATCCAGGCGAGCGGAACCAGCGCCGGCACCCCGGCCACCTCGAGGCCCAGCGTGCCGGTGTAGGTGTACTGGCCGAAGGGGATTCCGGTGTGGACGCCCACGGTTTCCGCCAGGAGGCCGCCGCCGCCCGCGACGACCGCCAGGGCGATCGCCGACCGCACTCCGCGGCTGACGACGACATGGGCGAGCACGGCGCCGGTCAGGAACAGCACGCTCGCCGCCGTGAGGAGCGAGGTCCCCCCGTCGGTGTACGGGAACGCGGCCTGCACGACGAACGCACATCCGAACAGCATCCATCCGGCCCACATCCGTGGTTGGGCCGAACCCCTCGCGGGTGCGCTCGCCGGACTGCTCGCCGTCCGGAACATGAACGGACTCACCGCTTGTCGCTCTCATACTCGCCGGTCATGTCGATCACCGCCAGGCGCGCGAAGAACTCCTCGGCGTACCAGCGCGCGGGCTCGGTCCGCCGCACCGCCGACCTGTGTGCGCGTGACCGGTAGGCGAAGTCGGTGAGATCGGCGGTGGAATCCCAGATCGAGAACGTGCCCTGCAGGCCGATCGGTGCCTCGCCGACGCCCAGCGCGAACATCAGTCCCGGCGCGTTGCTCAACTCGGACACCACCGGCGGGACCGAACGCCAGAAGGAGACCATCCGGGTGGGCCGCAGCCTGGCACGGGTGATGGCCGCGACCGGACCCGACCAGGTGGTGTCGGTCGGATGGTCGCCGAACGGTTCGACACCCGCCCAACGTCCACGGGATCGCAACGGTCGCATACGGACCCGCAGTTCCTCGCGGCTCGCCATCCGCCAGTCGTCGATGACGGCACTCTGCCCGCCCGCATCGGCGGCGGCGTCGTCGTCCCAGACAGTGAGCAGCGCCCAGTGCCGCGGATCGGCATCGCGCGGGGTGAAGCTGCGTGCCGACCCCGTCCCCAGGAGTTTGGCGAAGCGCAGACCCGGTAGGTCGCGCATCCGCCGACGATCCATGGCCATACGACGAAGTGCCGGCCCGACACGGTCCACACCCCAGACCCGTAACTCCACCGCCGGTGCGGTCATGCCGAACGCCACACGCACCGGGTGACCAGGGCGGTCAGTGCGTGACGGGCCACCTCGTCGATCTCGACCCGGTCGATGCGATCGAAGGCTTCGCCGGCGAGCTGGGTGATCCGGTCCTCCACCATGTCGACCGCTCCGGTGTCACGAAGCACCTCGCATACTTGCGCCACCTGGCAATCGGTGACGTCGGGATTGCCCAGGCTGTCATCGAGGATCCGCCGCTGCACCCGTCCGGCGTGTTCTTCGGCGAGGCCGATCAGCAAGGTGCGTTTGCCTTCTCGGATGTCATCGATCGTGGGCTTGCCGGTCACCTGCGGGTCCCCGAGGACGCCGAGGAGGTCGTCGCGCAATTGAAAGGCCTCGCCGGCGGCCAGGCCGATGTCGTCGTAGGCGGCGAGAATGTCGGCATCGGCGCCGGCCAGCGCACCACCCATGCGCAGCGGGTGCGAGACGGTGTACTTGGCGCTCTTGAACCGCAGGACCAGCCGTGCAGTCGTGACCGACGTCCACGCGCGGGTCTGGGCGTCGACGTCGAGAAACTGCCCGGCGATCGCTTCGTCGCGCATCGTCGACCACATCCGGCGTAGTGCGTCGCGGGTCGGACGCTCGAGGCCGGCAACACCGTCGGTGAGGACATCGTCGGACCAGGTGAGGCAGAGGTCGCCGACCAGGATGGCCACGGCCTCGCCGTAGGCTGCGGCGTCGCCGGACCGCCGGCCGTGGTGGTGGAGATCTGCGAAGTGGCCGTGCACGGTGCGCAGTCCTCGGCGGTGATCACTGTGGTCCATGACGTCGTCGTGGACGAGTGCGGCGAGGTGAAACAGTTCGATGGCGGCTGCCGTCTCGACGGCGCCCGGCGGCAACTCGCCCGCAGCGGCGCCTCGCGCACCCCACAGGCAGAAGGACGCGCGCAGACGCTTGCCGCGCGAGGCGGCCCGCTCGAGGGCTGCGGTCACCTCCGTGAGGTCGCCGTGCACGCCGGTGAGGACGGCGGCATGACCGTCCAACTGCTCGCGCAACAGGGCGTTGACCTGCGCCAGGTCGCGTTCACCGAGCGCGCGGATCGTACTGTCGCGGCGCTCTCCGGCGTCCGGGGCGGCGGCCACCGTGCCTGTTTGCGCACGCGGATGCTGGGTATGGATCGGCGTCACGGCAGGTGTTCGGAGCCGACGGCCAAATGGATGACCGTATGCGGGGAGATCGGTGGCCGGCGGTGTCGCGCCCAACTCAGTCCGCGAGTATCTCGGCGAGCATGTGCATGGCGGCGACGGTGGAGAGGCTGCGGACGTTGGCCCGGTCCCCGGGGAAGTAGCGCGTCCGCGTGGTGGTCGGTCGTCCGGCGACGGCCACACCGAAACAGACGGTGCCGACCGGCTTCGCATCGGTGCCACCACCCGGGCCGGCCACGCCTGTCGTGGAGACCGCGACGTCGGCGCCGAGGCGACGCACGGCACCGTCGGCCATCGCCGCGGCCACCTGTTCACTCACGGCACCGTGTTCGGCGATCAGCTCGGCGGGGACATCGAGCTGACCGGTCTTCGTCTCGTTCGCGTAGGCAACCACCCCGCCCACGACGTAGGCCGACGATCCGGGGCGATCGGTGAGGCGAGCCGCGACCATCCCGCCGGTGCACGATTCCGCGGTGGCGACGGTGCGGCCGGACAGGGCCGCGGCGACGAGATCGTCGATCGTCGAGCCGTCGGTCGAGAAGACCTGGTTCCCATGATGTTCGCGGATCACGTCGGACAGGTCGCGGTAGGCGCCCGCGGCGGCGTCCGGGAAGCGCGTGACCATCTCCAGTTCACCCATGCGCAGGCAGGTGGTGATCTCGAGCTCGGCGAATCCGGTCACCTGTTGTTCGGCCAGTCGCAGCGTCGCCGCGAGGTCGGGCTCGGACAAGCCGTACCCGCGGATGATCTCCTGCTGCAGCTCGATGCGGCCCGCCAACGCGTCGGCCACGGGCGCGGCGGCCATCGCCGCGGGCCACATCGCGCGCAACTCGCGGGGCGGCCCGGGGAGAACGAGGATGGCCGGCGTCGACCGGGCGTCGCCGGTGGTGGCCGGCACGGCGACTCCGGGGGCGGTACCGGTCGGCGGGATCGGTGTGGCGCCGACGGGAACGAGCGCCTGCTTGCGGGTTCCCGCACGCAGATTCTCCGAATCCGGGTCGGCGTTCCGGCGGCGCATCCACGCCCCGATGATGTCGGCGATATGGGCCTCGAGTTCGGTGTCGAGTTCGAGCGGACGCCCGCAGAACTCGGCGACCGCGGCAACGGTGAGGTCGTCGGCCGTCGGTCCGAGACCGCCGGTGGTGACGATGAGATCGACATGCTCATCGGTCAGGAACTGCAGCTGCGCGATCAGGTCGGCGGGCCGATCACCGCAGATGGTGATGTGTGCGACGTCGACCCCGGCATCCAGCAGCTGTCCGGCCACCCACGGACCGTTCCGGTCGGTGACCCGCCCCGACAACACCTCGGTCCCGGTGACCACGATCCCCGCGCGCACGCTCACCCGGTCGACTCTATCCATCGATCACCGGTGAGTCGCCCACTCAGGTGTGCTCGTCGACGATCACGCGACCTTTTGGATGTAGGTGACGATGCGATCGACGCTGATCAGTTCGCGGGTGTCCCGATGCGGGATGCGGATGTCGAAGACCTCTTCGAGCTGGACGGTCAGGTCGATCGCGGAGATCGAGTCCAGCCCGTACTCCGACAGCTCGGTATACGCGTCGAGAGCGGTGGGTGGCAGCCACAGCACGTCCGCGATCGCCTCTCTGACCAGCGACACGAGATGCTCTTTCGTCATGATGGTTCGTCCTCCCCCGAGAGCCACAATGATGGTGAGTCAACTGACTGATCCGGAGCCTAGCGCGGAAGTGCCGTGGATCACAACGTGCGTTGAGGAATGGTCGATCAGTGCAGCCCGCGCGCCGCCACCGCCTCGAGTACCGCCATCGGCGCCTTGTACGGTTCATCGGCGCGCGGCCAGTGCACGATGACGTCGGTGAAGCCGAGCTCGGTGGCGCGGCCCACCATCTCGTCGAAGAGTTCGACGCTCTCGAGCGCGTTGCGGGGTGAGGCGTCGAGGCTGAGATAGCGGTCCATCGGGCCACGACCGCCGACGGCCAACGCGTCGTCGAACACCGCGCAGTTCCGGGCGATGCCGGCGAACCAGTCCTCCAACGACGATGCCGCGGTTCCGGTGGTGACCCAGCCGTCCCCGTTGCGTGCGGCGAAACGGACGTTGCGCGGGCCGTTGCCGGCCAGCAGCAGCGGCACGCGCTCCCGGACACTGCCGCCGACCAGGCGCATGTCACGTGAGCTGTAGTACTCGCCGTCGAACGTCACATGGTCGTCGCGCAGCGTCCGGTCGAGCACATGAGTGAATTCCCGGAAACGATCGACGCGTTGCCCGACGGTGAGTTCCGGCTGGGCGAGCAGCGTGTCGTCGGGGGTGCCGCCGACGCCGAGCCCGAGCAGGAAGCGGCCGTCGGAGATGTCGGCGAGCGTCTGCACTTCGCGGGAGAACGACACCGGATGGCGAAAATTCGGTGACACCACGAACGCGCCCAACGCGATCCGCTCGGTCACGCCGGCGGCCGCGGTCAGCGTCGGGATGCAGGAAAACCATCGAGAATCGGGGAGCCCGCCCCAGACGAGGTGGTCGTAGGTCCACGCGTGGTCGAAACCCATCTCCTCGGCTCGTTGCCACAGGGGTCGCGACCGGGACCACCGCTGGTCGGGCAGGATGCAGATTCCGAAACGCATGGTGGCACGCTACCGGTCGCGCGGATACCCCTCCAGCATCAGTGTGCTCACCGCGGTCAATGCCTCGGTCCACGCCGCGGCCATCGCAGGTGTCCAGGCGTCCCCGCCGATCTCGGCCATCGCCGAGATCATGCACTCGCCGACGGCGTCGAACATGGGTGCGGTGACCCCGAGTTCGGCGTGGCGCCGTCCCAGTGAGCCGAGTTCCGATGTCAGCCAGTCACCGTCGTCGAGATGATCGAGTACCGAGACGATGGCGGTGCGCAACATCGCCGCTTGAACCCGTGTGTCGCGCCCGAACATCGGCCGCACCGAGGGATAGCGCTCGAACAGGATGTCGTAGAACCGGATGGTCAGCCCGTTGTCGGGCAGATCCACCAGGGCGAGGCTGTCTTCGAGAACTTTGTTGTCCACGGCTCAGGGCTTCTCGTGGTCGTGCCCGATCGGCTGCTGCCGTTCGGAGGGCTCGTGCAGTTCGGCCATCTCACTCTTGAACACCCGCAATGACCGCCCGAGGCCGCGGGCGGCATCGGGAAGGCGGCCGGCGCCGAAGAGCACGACGAACGCCACTCCCACCAGGACGATGTGCCAGGGTTGCAATGCCCCCATGTCGTTCTCCTCACTCCTCGACGTGAATCATCCGGTGCGACTGCGGGACCGGACGGTGTGGCGGCCGCGTCCGACGCGCCCGCCACACCACCGATCCCCACCACCGCGGCGCAGGTCCGACGGCGCCACGCATCCGGCGCCTCATCCCTGCCCCCGACATCCGAACCGGTTGGACCGGTAGGTGTTCAGCGATAGCCGCCCGACTGCTTGCCGCCGCTGTTGCCGGGGTAGTGCGGGTTGTTGATGACCGGCATCTGGATGTTGATCGGCATGTGCAGTTCGGACATGTAGAAGAGCACGAACTGTCGCAGGAACTCGTCGAAGAGCCAGTACGCCTCTTTGGGCACGCCGACATTGAGAGCGCCCTCCCGTACGGCCACATAAGGGCCCCAGGCGGTCTCCAGCAGCGGGGTCCACACGGGCTCCCGGGGGATGTCGAGCCAGCCGGCGATCTTGTCGCCCAACATGAATCGGGTCAACGCCCCGAGGACTCCGCGGGACAGCAGCGAGAGGTCGAGGTTGTAACCGAGGCCGAGCAGGATGTCGGCGAGCTTCTTGCCTTCCGGCGTCGGCGCCAGGATCGGGTCGAGTACGTGCTTGGCCTGTGAGTCGGCCGCCGCCCACGACTTGGGGATGTACTGATCCTGCACACCGAGCATGTGGGCGCTGACCTGCCAGGAATGCAGGAAGCCCTCCGACTCGTCCGGCGCGATCGGCACATTCCACTTCTGCAGGTTGCGCATCACCGTGGTGGGCAGGCTGTGCCAGGTGACCATGATGTCGGCCTGGCTGATCGGCGTCTTCTCCGGAGCCGCGTGTTCCCACCACGGGGATTGCGGCAGGAGGTGGCGCACCGCGGCATGGGCCAGGCGGGTTTTCACGCAGGTCACGACCATCTCGCCGTCGGGCTGATAGGCGTTGAGTGAGCCGATGTCGTAGCCGAGTTTCGCGGTCTTGGTGATGCGGTCCTTCATGTCCGCGCCGCCCTTGGAGTAGTAGACCGCGCGCGCCTCTTTCGGGATGACGGTGCTCATCATGCCGCTGGCGAACCCGTAGAGCACGCCGAGATAGGTGCCGCGTTTCTCGTTGAACTTCACTGCGGTCGCCAACTTGCCACGATCGGTCCACGACGGAAGCTGACGCGCATGCTCCATGAAATCGCGCAGTTCCTTGGGCAGCCCGGCCGGCAGCGGCTGCCCGTTCTTCGTCCACGATCGGAGCAGCCGGTTGACCTCGGGCACCTGTCCCCGGTCCAGCAGTCTGGCGACCACGGGGTCGGCGTCGTCATCCCAGACACCTTTGGGGTCCGCGCCGCTGCCGCGCCCCGGCAACGATTCGGCCGGCGACCATGTCCAGGGTGACGCCTGTGTGACGGTGGCCAAAGCGCCCACCGCACCTACCGTGCCGCCTGCCTTCAACAGAGTTCTCCTGTTGACGTTCTCCATCTTTCTCACTCCCGTCTATCGCCACCCGACTCGATGACGCGATGTAACAATCGCTGTATCGCTGTTTCATAGGTGTAGCACGGAGTGATTCTGGATACACACGTTTTCGGATGATTGGAGCGATGCGCGGTATGCTTCGCCAACGAGGGGCGGAGGAGATCGAGTGAAACCTGGCCAGGCCGCCACGCCGCTGGAGCTGCAATCTCCATCGCCGCAGCCGCAGTCGTTGCTGCAGCGGGCATACGTGGCCGTGGTCGGGGGAGACCTGCACGAACCCGACGACGATCCGACCCGGACCCGATTGCTCGACGCTGCGTTCGAGCAGTTCTGTCGGATGGGTATCCAGCGCTCGTCGATGGAAGAGGTCGCCCGTCGCGCCGGACTGTCCCGGATCACCATCTACCGGAAGTTCGACACCAAGGACGCGCTCGTCGAGCAGGTGATCCTCCGCGAGTTCCGACGCTACTTCCTCCGGTTTCTCGCCGACATCGAGAAGGCCGACACGGCGGCGGAACGGGTCGTGCTCGGCTTCGTCAGCTCCCTGCGCTCGATCCTGAGCAACCCCCTCATCGGCGGTCTTCTCGAGACCGAGCCGACCCTGTTGGCCGGGTCGATCGGAGCCGACGACGGCCGAATGCTGGTGGCCGTGCGCCAATTCGTCGCACAGCAACTCCGCCGGGAGCAGGACGCCGGGAACATCGACCCCGACCTCGACACCGAGTTGACCGCCGAGATGATGGTTCGTATCTCGAACTCGTTCCTGACGGTGCCCAGCCAACTGATCGATGTGCACGACGACGAACAACTGGCCGACATCGCCCGTCGATATCTCGTCCCCATGCTGGATTCCGGTCCGTCGATGCCTCGTTGAACCGGCCACGGGACGAGGCGAGATGACACACAGGCGAATCTGCTCGATGGCCGTCATCGCCCTGACCTCCGCCGCGCTGATGCTCGTCGCACCGACCACTGATGTGCTCGCGGCGCCGTTTCGGACCACTGCGATCGCGCCTGATCTCGCGGCATGCACGGCCGACCAGAAACCGTCGAGGAACACGGCGTGCGCGGCGGCGATGACCCAGTTGTGGCTCGCGCACCGGGGCAGGTCCGGCGTCGTCCGCGAGACCGTGCGGGTCGACAACCCGGCGTTCGGGCTGTCGTGGAATCCGCAGAACCGCGACATCTGCGTCTACGCCGAACTCGGCAAGCTGCTCAACCTCGGGCTGCACCACTGTGATCGGATCACCTTCGTCAACCCGGAGACCGACGCGGACCTGATCTCGACCCGCACTCGGGCGATCGCCACCTTCCTGCACGAATCGAGTCACGGCGTCCAGGAGGCGGCGGGTCTGAAACCGGTGTCCACCACCATTTTCGGTCCCGCCGACGAGCTGCGGCGACTGGAACTGGCGAGCGACTGCTGGTCGGGTGCGGGCATGGCCTGGCTGGTCACCGATGGTCGCCTCGGCGCCGCCGACCTCGCCGAGGCGACCGCGTTCATGTACGCGCTGCCCGACAACGCCACGCACGGAAACGGCGACGACCGTGGGCAGGCGTTCACGCGGGGCATCGCCGAAGGCCCGGCGGCCTGCGATCAGATTCTGAGTACGCGTGTCTACACTTAGCTCGACGACGACACCCGCGCATCCGCAGAGGGAGACATGACCACCGCTTACGAATTCACCGCAGCCGACATCGACGGCAACACCGTTCCGCTGTCGACCTTTGCCGGGCTACCGCTACTCATCGTCAACACCGCGTCGAAGTGCGGGTTCACGCCGCAGTACGAGGGTCTGGAGGCGCTCAACCGGCAATACGGCGACCAAGGGCTGCGCGTGCTCGGCTTCCCGTGTGACCAGTTCGCCCATCAAGAACCCGGTGACGCGGAGGAGATCAAGAACTTCTGCTCGCTGACCTACGACGTCAGCTTCCCGATGTTCGCCAAGATCGACGTGAACGGACCCGACGCACACCCGCTGTATGCCTGGTTGCGATCCGAGAAGCGCGGACTGCTGGGCGGACGAATCCAGTGGAACTTCACCAAGTTCCTCATCGGCCGCGACGGCAAGGTCGTCGACCGCTTCGCGCCGACCACCAAGCCGGAGAAGCTGACGGGCGCGATCACGAAGGTGTTGTGACGCGGTCCCTCACGAGATCAGCGTTGCCAGCGCGACGTCGGGATCACCCAGGCGCGCGGTGTCGACCGGCCGGCCCGACGAGATCAGTGACTTGATGTCCTCGAGCTGATCCCAGACGTTCACCTGCATGCCCGCCTGGACGTGCGCGTCGTCGTCGAGCCAGAACACCACGAACTCACGTCCCTGGACGTCACCGCGGAACACGACCTTCTCGTACCCGGACGTACTGCCGGTGAACTCCATGCCGAGGTCGTATTGATCGGTGAAGAAGTAGGGCAGATTGGTGTATTCGGCGTCGCCGCCCAGCATGTTCACGACCGCGATCGCCGGCTGGTTCAGGGCGTTCGCCCAATGCTCGGTGCGCACCCGGGTCCCCAGAGTCGGATGCTCGGCATTGGCGATGTCACCGACGGCGTAGATGTCCGGGTCGCTGCTGCGCAGACCGGCGGTGACGAGGACACCGCCGCCGCCGGTTTCGAGGCCGGCCGTCTCGGCCAGTTCGAGATTCGGTATCGCGCCCGCCGCGACCAACACCAGGTCGGCGTCGACCGTGTCGCCTCCGGCGAGTCGCAGGCCCTGCGCGTGGCCGCCGCCGTCGTCGGTCATCACGGCCTCGACCTCGACCCCGGTCCGCAGGTCGACGTCGTGGGCGCGATGGAGGTCGGCGAACACCTGCGCCACCTCGGCACCCAGTGCGCCGAGCAGCGGCTGTGGTGCGGCCTCGGCGACCGTCACCTGTGCGCCACGCTCGCGGGCACCTGCCGCGACCTCGAGGCCGATCCAGCCGCCGCCGACGATCGCGACGCGGGAACCGTCATGGATCGCCGCGTTCAGCTTCTGGGCGTCGTCGATCGTGCGGAGGTGGTGAACGTTGTCGGCGTCCGCCCCGGCGAGATCGAGATGCCGTGAGCGAGAGCCGGTGGCGAGCAACAGCTTGTCGTAGCTCACGGTGGAGCCGTCGGGCAGCTGCACGGTCTTCGCGGACGGGTCGATCTTCTCGATCGTGGTACCGGGGCGTAGGTCGATCCTGTTGTCGCGGTACCACTCCCCGTCGTGGACGGTGAAGTCGGCGAGTTTCTTCTTGCCGGCCAGGAATTCCTTGGACAACGGCGGTCGTTCGTACGGCAGGTGTTCCTCGGAACCGAAGAGGATCACATGTCCGTCGAAGTCGTGTTCACGCAGTTCCTGAGCGGCTTTCGCGCCGGCCAGGCCGCCTCCCACGATCACCATGGTTGTCATGAGCGTCGCCTCCCTCGTGCTTCGGGGCAGATCTCTGTTCTGCCTGCGCTGTTGGGATCGTGTCTCACCTTACTCGGGTGCACGCCGCGGCACGGTTGTCTCCAGGTAATGCCCGAGCGGTCACCGGCTGCCCCATCGCGCCAGCGATTCCACGGTGGTGATGTGATCGACGCCGAAGGCCGCGGCGCCGTACAACGGTCCGTCGTCCCCATATATCCCGTCCAAAACTGCTGGGGGAGAGTCTTTTCGATACGACATGAGACCGGCCCGGTAGGCGTCGTCGAAGGATTCGCGCGCACCGGCCCGCAGCGGTGCGGCCAGCCCGCCGAGCGTGACGACGTCGGGGTCGTGGATGTTGACCAGTCCGGCGACGCCTCGACCGAGTGAGGCGGCGACTGCGGCGAGGGCCGCGCCGGTGCGGGTGTCGGCCACGGATGAGCCGCGGTACTCGTCGAGGACCGTGTGCATGTAGCCGGGTGCGTTCTCCGGTGGTGGGTCGCCGCGATGTTCGGCGAGGGCACGCCCGTCCAGCGTGAGATCCCAACATCCGTGGGCGCCACAGGGGCACAGTCGCGACGGATCGCCGAACGGCACATGGCCGTACTCGCCGGCGCTGCCGTGCGCCCCGGTGGCGGGTACGCCGTCGACGATGAGCGCCCCGCCGATCCCGGTGGTGATGATCAGATGCAGGGCGGTGCCGACGCCGCGGGCCGAGCCGGTCCGCGCCTCGGCCAGACCCGCGAGTGTCGCGTCATTGCCGACGAGGACCTGCAGCTCGACGTCGGCGGGCAGATCCGACGTCAACCGCGACAGGTCCACGTCGCGCCACCCGCGCCGGGTGAACTGCACGAGGCGATCGTCTCGGACGGTGCCGGCGACCGACACCGACACCGCCCGCACCCGGTCGGCCTCGCGCACATGGATCGCCCGGATCGCCTCGGCCATGTCGGCGAGTACCCGCTGCGGGTCGCGACCCAGGTCCGGGGTGCTCGCCTCGATGTTCGGGGCCCCGGTGATGTCGGCGGTCGCGACCCGCCAGCCGGTCGTCGTCAGGTCCGCGGCGACGACGACCGGTCCGTTCGGGTGGGGACGAAGAACGGTGGAGGGCCGGCCGCGTCCGTGGGCGGGGGCGGGACTCTCATCGAGGAGTTCGATGCGGCGCATCCGGCTCAGCAGTTCGGTCGCCGCGCCACTGCCGATGCCCAGCTCCTGAGCCGCCGAGGCGCGGGTGATACCCGGCTGCGTGCGGACCAGATCGATCAGCCGCGCGGCGGTGAACCAGCGCGCCGGTGTCGCGCTGCTCGGCTGTGAGGTCACCGGGTCATCCTCCCATTTTCATTAAACTCTGATCACGAGTATATTCGTCGCGTGGCCATCTCCACCGACTCGACCTCGACCCGGCGCGGTGTTCGTCAGAACCTGCCCGCGTTGATGGCGCTTGCCCTCGCCGGGTGCCTCGCCGTCACCACGGAGATGCTCCCGGTGGGTCTGCTGCCGGCCATCGGCGACGCCTTCGACGTCGACGAGCAGACCACCGGTCTGCTCGTCATGGTCTATGCCGCGATGGTCGCGATCTTCTCGGTGCCGCTCACGATCGCGACCCGACGGCTCCCGCGCAAACCGCTGATCCTGGCCACGGTGTGTGCCTACCTCCTGAGCAACCTCATGATCGCGGTGGCGCCGACGTTCGCGTTCCTCGCCGCAGGGCGGGTGGTCGGGGGGCTCTCGCACGCGCTGTTCTTCTCGGTCTGTATCGGTTTTGTGCCGCTGCTCGTCGAACGTGGCCAGGTGGGTCGCGGCCTGGCGCTCGTGTCCGGTGGGGCCACCGCCGGTTTCGTGCTCGGCGTCCCGGTGTCGACGACTCTCGGCTCGTTGGTGGGATGGCGGGTGGCGTTCGCGATCCTGGCGGTGTTCGCGGCGATCACCCTAGTGCTGGTCGCGCGGACGCTGCCCGCGGTGGGCGGGGCGCCGGCCGGCCGGCGAATTCTCCCTCCTGGGACGCGAACGGATCTCGGTGTCGTCGTCGCGTCCAACACCCTGACCTTCGTCGGGCAGTACACGCTGTACACCTACGTGACGGTGGTGTTCCTGACCGCCGGCGCACACGAGGCGTCGATCGGCCCGATCCTGCTGCTGTGCGGGGTGTGCGGTCTCGTCGGACTCGCGTGCCTCGGCCGCACGATCGATCGCCATCCCCGCTCGACGGTGCTGGCCGTTCTGGGGTTGCTGGCGGCCGCAATGCTCGGTGTCTGGGTGACCCACGAGTGGCTGCCGGCACTCGTGCTCGCGGTTGCGCTGTGGAACGGGGTGTTCGGTGGTGTGCCCTCGATGTACCAGTCCGCCGCGGTCCGGGCCATGCCCGACGCCCCGGAGATCGCCGGGGCCTGGATCAACTCGACCTCCAATGTCGGCATCGCCCTGGGTGCGGTGATCGGTGGTGCGCTCCTGACGACGGCCGCGGGCACGTCGGCACTGGCGTGGTTCGGGTCGGCGCTGGTGGTCCTGGGACTGGGCGTCGCCGTGGTGGGGACGAGAGCGTTCCCGCACGCCACCGTCAGCCGGTGATCAGGGCCCACAGTCCATCGGCGCCCACGTCCAGCGCGGCCGACGCGACGATCTCATCCCAGTGGTGTGTCGAACCGAACTCCGATCGCCAGGCGAGCGCGGCCAGCGTGAACTCGTGGAGGCGATGCTCGCGGGTCGTCCCGATCGCGCCATGCACCTGGTGGGCATTGCGGACCGCCACCGACGTGGCCTGACCGACACACGAACGCGCCACGGCAACAGCGAACTCCAGGTTCTCGCCGGTCCAGTCGCCGCGCACGGCCGAAGCGAGTGCGGCCTCGGTCGCGGCCCGTGCGAGTGAGGTCTCGGCCGCGATGTCGGCGATCAGATTCGTGACGGCCTGGAACCGTGCCAACGGCCGACCGAACTGGTGGCGCTCGGTGGCATGAACCACCGTCAGCTCCAGGGTGCGTTCGAGCGCTGCGCAGATCTGGACGGCCCGCGCCAGCGCGCCGCGGAGCACGAACTGGCCGGCGATCGATTCGTCGAGGTGTGTCCCTGTCAACGCGGCGATGTCGGTGGTGACGGTGTCGCGTGGTTCGCCGGCGACATTGGTTCCGGGCCTGATCGTGAGATCCGCGGCCGGCACATCGGCGAGAAGAGAGGTGTCACCGGATCGCCAGATGACCACGACTCGTTCCGCGCTCGCCGCCCAGCCGACGTCGCGTGCGACTCCGTGCTGGTCGAGGATGCAAGCGGTGCGTCGTCGGTTGTCGATCGGTAGGCCGGCAGTCTCCAGGAGCCAGCCGGCGAGCAGATCGTGTTCGACGATGGGCGCCGACACCCCGTGCGTGGCGGCGGCGGACAACAATTCGGCGGAGGCGAACCAGTCGGCGCCACTGCCGCCGGTGTCCTCACTGCCGGTCAGCCGGGCGAGGCCCACCTCGGACAACTGCTCCCACAGTTCGAGGTCCCATGCGGCCGAGCGGGTTTCGGTGTCGGCGCCGGAGGTCTTCTCGCGATGAGAGGCGAACACCGCCGACATCATGTCGACGAGGTCACGGTCGACGGCGGTCATCAGCGCAACCCCAATCCGCGCGCGATCACACCGCGCAGCACCTCGTTCGTGCCGCCGCGCAACGTGAATCCCGGGCGTTGCACCACCGCGGCGTCGACCATGCGGGCGAAATCGTCACCTCCAGGCGCCGCGGCGTCGCGGAGCTGGTCGGCGAAGTCGGCGATGTCGCCCTCACCGGTGGTGCCCAGGACTTTCACGACGGCCGCGGCGGTGTCCGCGGGTTCGTGACGGGCGAGCGCACCGGCCACCGCGCTCGACATCTGATGCAGTGCGGCGATGCGGGCGACGTGCCTGCCCAGGTCGGGATGCGATGGCACCGCGCCTGTCCGCATCTCGTCGACCGTCTCGGCGAGCAGCGGAAAGGTGGACAGAAATCGTTCCGGCCCACTGCGTTCGAATGCCAACTCGGAGGTCACCTGCGTCCAGCCCTCGCCGATGGTGCCGAACACCATGTCGTCGGGCACGAACACGTCGTCGAGGATCACCTCGTTGAAGTGATGGCTGCCGTCCATCGACCGGATCGGGCGGATGTCGATCCCGGGCCCGCGCAGGTCGACGATGAACTGGCTCAGACCGCTGTGGCGATGAGCCGGGTCGAGCGGCTCGGACCGGGTCAGGCAGATGAATGCCTCGGCCCGGTGGGCGCCGGAGGTCCAGACCTTGGTGCCGGTGATCGACCACCCGCCATCGACTCTGGTGGCCCGGGTGCGCACGCTCGCGAGGTCGGAGCCCGAGTCGGGTTCGCTCATGCCGATGCCGAAGAAGCAGGTGCCGGCGGCGATGCGGGGCAGGTACCGCTGCTTCTGCGCCTCGGTGCCGTACTTGAGGAGGGAGGGCACGATCTGACGGTCGGCGATCCAGTGCGCGGCGACGGGTGCACCGGCGGCCAGGAGTTCTTCGGTGACGACGAAACGCTCCACGAAGCCGCGCCCGCGCCCGCCGTAGTCGACGGGGACCGTCATGCCCAACCAGCCGCGTTCCGCGAGGGCCGCGGTGAACTCCTCATCCCACCCCGTCAGCCAGCTGTCGACCCGGCGCCCGATGCGACCGGCGGCGCGCTGCTCGTCGACGAACTCGCGGACCTCGAGGCGTAGGGAATGGAACTCGGACGGATCGTCGACGGTCTGTGGGACCAGACGGAGTTCGGACATGTCTTGGACGATAACCCGAGCCGCGATCCGTGCCGGCATCGTCGCTCCCCCGTTCCGGATGCGCTCCTTCGATCGAGGGAGCAGATTCGCAACGGAGGAGCGAGGTCGGGACGACGCGGCAGGACGGGTCAGGGTGGCGATCGCCGATATCCGGGCAGTCGTCCTCGATACCGGCGATCATGGGATGACGTGACACGAAAGGCGGGCGATGAACGGGCGGACGATCGCGACGGCGGCATTGGGACAGTTCAAGAGGGCGCGGGTGGCGTACCTGAAGCTGCGGGGACAGACACCCGACAGTGTCGCCGAGCAGCGGGTGGTGAGCGGGACGTCGTGGGACGAGTTCTGCGACACGCTCAAGTCGGCCGGGGCGGCGATCGTCTTCCCCGGCACCCCGACCGACCCGCTCACCCAGGCCGAGGGCTACCGCTACCTCAGTCGACTCACCCGTGCCGGCCTCGAGGCCTTCGTCGAATACGCCGACCCGAAGGCCCCGGTCCTGCGCCGCATGATCCACGAGACGGCGAAGATGGGGTCGGACAACCCGGACAACTACTACATGAACGCCACCATCGACGGATCTCTCGAGTACCGCATCACCGGGACCCGCGGAACCGTCGACTATCTGGGCTTCGGTACGCAGGAGGGCAATTACGGCGAGGGTGGGCAGATGCCGACCACCGGCTACGTGGAGGCCGCCGACCTCGAGATCGGGCCGGACGGCCACTTCGAACTCATCCTGAGCGCCACCGAGCACGACGGCAACTGGTTGTCGATGACACCGCAGACCGGCCTGTTGATCGTGCGGCAGACGTTCGCCGACCGCAGCACCGAGGTCCCGGCGGATCTGCGGATCGAACTGCTGACCGGCTCGGCCGCGCCTGCCCCGCTCACCCCGGCGCAGCTGGATGCCGGTCTGGGCAAGGCGAGCCTGCTGGTTGCCGGAGCCTCGATGTTGTTCGCCAAGTGGGCGCGCGACTTCTCCCGGCACACCAACGAGCTGCCGATGTTCGACCCGGAGCGCTCGACCAAGGCCGGCGGCGACCCGAACATCATCTACTACCACAGCTATTGGCGGCTGGGCCCCGACGAAGCGTTGGTCATCGACAGCGAGATCCCGGACTGCGACGGCTGGAACTTCCAGCTCGACAACCACTGGCTGGAGTCGCTCGACTACCGGTATCACACGATCCACGTCAACAAGCACACCGCGACCTACCGCGACGACGGCTCGGTACGGATCGTGGTCGCCCACAAGGATCCGGGTGTGCCGAACTGGATCGACACCACCGGACACGACTGCGGCGCCATGACGTTCCGGTGGATCCGCGCCGCGCGACACCCGCAGCCGCGCACCCGCGTGGTCACGACCAGCGAACTCGCACAGCTGGATTGACCGGGCCGGTCGCGATGAGTGCCTCGTTCACACCGTTCCGGCGTCGGCCGGTGCGCGCGATCAACCGCGTCGGCCGGATGCTCGATGCGCGTGGTGTGTCGGTCGTGGACCTGTCTGCCGACTGCCTGCGGCGACGCGCGCAGAGGGCCACCGGACTACCGTGGGTCGACGATGCGCAGGCCGACGAGGCCCTCGATGTGTTGTGCGCGTCGATCGTCGAGGAATCGGAGCTGAGCCTGTTCGGGGCGCTGGTGATCCGCGCGCGTCTGCACGGCCTTCTCACCACTCGCCTGCGGGTCGCTGATCTGATCCGACGGGAACCGTCGATCCTGCGGACGGACATCTCCCCGCCGATCGTGATCGCCGGCCTCCAGCGCAGCGGAACGACGATGCTGCATCGGCTCATCGCCGCCGACCCGGAGATGCGCGCGGTCGGATCGTGGGAGGTCATTCATCCGCTGCCGCGGAAGCGGGAGAAGGCCGGCAAACCGACAGTTCGGGTGGCACAGACGACATTGGCCGAATGGTCGCTGCGCTATCTGAATCCCCAGTTCTTCGCGATCCACGCGGTGGAGGCCGACGGCCCGGAGGAAGACGTTCTGCTGCAGGAGTATTCGCTGCTGTCGCAGGTGCCGGAGGCCATGCTCGACGTGCCGTCCTACGCCTTGTGGCTGCAGCAGCAGGACATGCGGGCATCCTACGAATACCTCAAGACGCTGCTGCAGATCCTGCACGCGCAGAATCCCCGACCCCGCTGGGTGCTCAAGACCCCGGCGCACCTGGAGCATCTCGACACCGTGCTCGACGTGTTTCCCGAGGCCGTCATCGTGCAGACCCACCGCGATCCGCTGCGCACCACCGCGTCGTTCTCCAGTATGCTCGCACACGGTCATTCCATGTTCAGCGACCACGTCGACGCAGAATCCGTTGCCCGGCATTGGCTTGACCGCAACGGCGCGATGGTCGACCGTGCGCTCGACGTGCGTGCTGCACGACCGGACGTGTTCGTCGACATTCACTATGAGGATCTCATCGACGATCCGATGGCCCAGGTGAAACGCATCTACGACGCCGCCGGATTCGATCTCACCGACACCATCCGCACTCGCATGGACGAGCATCGTGCCGGGCACGCCCAGAATGCCCACGGCGTACACACCTATGCGCTTTCCGACTTCGGCCTCACCGAGGACGAGGTCAACGCGGTGTACGCCCGCTACCGTGCCGCATTCAATCTCTGACCCCGGCTGAGTGCAACACGGTTCGGTGAGGCGCCGGCCCGAGATTACGAGCGTCACTACTCGCTCCCTGAGGAGCCTCCGAGCTTGCGAGGATGCGTCACGAAGGGCCTCGTCACGCTCGAGCGTGCACGCGTCACCCCCCGCTCCCTGAGGAGCCTCCGAGCTCGCACGCGTCCCCGCTCCCTGAGGAGCCTCCGAGCGTCCCCCCGCTCCCTGAGGAGCCTCCGAGCTTGCGAGGATGCGTCACGAAGGGCATCGTCCCGCCCGAACTACCCCACCGGCCAGCTGGTGCCGGTGAGCTTCTCGGCCGCGGCCCACAGACGCGCGGCGTTCTCGAAATCGCATGCCGCCGTCGATCGTCCGAACAGCACCGGTTCACCGCGCAAGGCCCAGATGCCGTCGACACCAACATAGCTGCCGGGGGCGATGGGGTGTGTCAGGCAATACAGAGTGGTCGCGGCGCCGGCGTCGATGTCGTTGGCGAATCGTGTTGCGGCACCCTGCACCACCTTGTGAGCGATTCCCAGGTGTGGCTTGTTCGAGATGTTGGAGGCCACCCAGCCCGGCGTCGTGAGCATCGCCGTCACCGGCGAACCGGCTGTACGCAGACGGCGATCGAGTTCGAGGCCCCACAGCATCACCGCGAGTTTCGATCGTGCATAGGACCGCGGCGGGCTCCAGCGCGCCCTGCTGAGGTCGAGATCGTCGGGGTCGAGTTCCTTGGCGCCACGATGGGCGTCGGAGGCCACGCAGACGATCTGACGTTCGATGCGCGGCAGCAGCAGGTTCGTCAACGCGAAGGGCCCGAGGAAATTCGTACCGATGCCGAGTTCGAAACCGTCGGTGGTCTGTCGGTGCTGATGAGGGAAGACGCCGGCATTGTTGATGAGGTAGTCGATTGAACCGTCGAGCCTCTCGGCGAAGGCGCGCACAGACGACAGGTCGGCGAGGTCGAGTGGGAGGACTTCGCAGTCGCCGCCGAACTCGCGGGCTCGTTGCTCGCCGAGCTCGACGTTGCGTACGGCCAACACGACGCGGAGGCCGGCCCGGGCCATGGCGCGGGCCGTCGCCAAGCCCAGGCCGTTGGTCGCTCCGGTGACGACGGCGCGTCGGCCGGCGAGGGCTGTCAGTTGGTCATCCATGACACGAGGGTATTGGCGACAGGACACAACCGTCACGACTCGCTCCCCGAGGAGTCTCGCGAGGCGCCGCCCTTCGTGACGCATCCTCGCAGGCTCGGAGGCTCCTCAGGGATCGGGGGAGGCATCCTCGCAGGCTCGGAGGCTCCTCAGGGATCGGGGAGGCATCCTCGCAGGCTCGGAGGCTCCTCAGGGATCGGGGGAGGCATCCTCGCAGGCTCGGAGGCTCCTCAGGGATCGGGGGAGGCATCCTCGCAGGCTCGGAGGCTCCTCAGGGATCGGGGAGGCATCCTCGCAGGCTCGGAGGCTCCTCAGGGATCGGGGGAGGCATCCTCGCAGGCTCGGAGGCTCCTCAGGGATCGGGGGAGGCATCCCCGCACGCTCGGAGGCTCCTCAGGGAGCGGGGGGGGGGATCCTCGCGGCTCGGGGCTCCTCAGACCCAGGGTGGAGGGTGGTTCGCGAGTTCGTTCTGTCAGAACAGCCGGGACTCGCGTACCTCGGCCGGTTCCTCGAGCTCCAGCAGGTGTCGTTTGCGCTCGAGCCCGCCGCCGAATCCGGTGAGGGAACCGTCGGCACCGATGACCCGATGGCACGGGATGATCACGCCGATCGGGTTCTGTCCGACAGCGCGGCCCACCCGTCGGGCCAGCGCGGGATCGCCGAGTCGTGCTGCGATCTCGCCGTAGCTGACCGTGTGTCCGAACGGAATCTGACGCAATACGGCCCACACCTGTTCCTGGAAGTCGTCGCCGTCGGTACGCATCGGCAGATCGAAGGTCGAACGGTCGCCGGCGAGATACTCCTGCAGCTGGTCAGCGGCCGGGCCCAGAACGGTGTCGTGACGGGCCTCCACGGCGTCGCCGAGTGAGGAGGTGTCAGTGGGTGGGAAGCGGCATCCGACCAGTTCGGCGCCATCGGCGACCAGCGTGAGATCACCGAGGACGGTGAGGATCGTCGCGTGTCGTCTCGGGCCCATCACGCTCTCCTTGCTCGGCTCCTCATCACACTACGACGTCGCTCTGACAGTGCACCGTTGTCGCCAATGAGACGAATTGGTAAATTAGTCTCATGTCCACCACGACGGAGGCTGCCACATCTGCACCGGTGCCCGCACCCCCCCGACGGCATCGCGCCGCCGACGAACGGGGACGCAGGATGGGACGACTGCTCCGGATGTACTGGCGTCTGACCGAGCCGACCGAAGCAGAATTCGATCTCCTCGGGCGTCGCCTGTTGATGCGCGACGAACCGGCCGCCGCGCTCGTGCGGGCAATGCGGCTGCCCACAGACGACCCGGGCCGGCTCACGATGGCCCAGTTCCAGGAGGCGCTCGAGTCGGGGGTGTCCGACGACAGCCCGCCGGCGCTGCGGACCTTCTTCGATCTCGTCGAGGACACACCGGCCTGGGTCGACGCCGAGCTGTGCGAACGCGGGGCCACCGTGTTCCGCCGATTCGGCCAGAACGCCGACGACGTCCTTCTCCAGCTGTCGTTGATCGGTGGCTACCGCTTCGGCGGGCCGGTCGATCTGCTCGCCGAGACCGGCGGATTGTCCGGAGGCACCACCAAACGGCGCCTGGGCGAGACCCAGACGTGGGCGATCGCGGTCGGGCAACCGGGAAGTATGCGGCGACATAGTGATGGTTGGAAACTGACGGTGCACGTCCGCCTGATGCACGCGCTGGTCAACGAGGCCTTCGAACGCAACGGCCGGTGGGACAGCTCCGAGTGGGGGCTGCCGATCAACCAGACCGACCTGGCGTCGACACTCAATCTGTTCAGCGGTGCGCTGATGATGGGCGTGCGGGCGCTCGGCGTGCCGATCTCGCACGACGATTCACGGGCTTTGATGCATCTGTGGAAATACGTGGGGTGGCTGATCGGCGTCGACGACGACTGGCTGTTCGACGACGAACGCGATCAACACCAACTGAGCTACGCGATCCTGCTGTCGCAGACCGACGTGACCGATGCCGGTGCGCAACTCGCGAACGCGCTCGTCGACGTTCAGAAGGATCTGCACTATCGCCATCTGCCGGCGCTGTCGGCGGGCTACACGCGCGAGCGGCTGCTGAGCATGTTAGAGGGCTTTCTGGGCAGTCATGGCATGCGTGATCTTCGCCTGCCGCAACGCCTTCCGTGGGCGTTCGGGGTGGCGTGGGTGCGCAACACGATCAGCTATCGACTCATCGGCCACACGCCGGTGGGTGGCCGCTATCTCGAGTGGCGGGGACAGAAGGCGCGCCAGCGAGCCCGTTTCCGGCACTTCGGGGAAGGTGGCGCCGAGATCGGAGCGCTCCCCGTCGGCACACACGGCTGAACAGACCACCGGCCCACACTGTCGGTCGGGCCGGCGGTATCACCCGTCGGCTGCGGACGCTGTTGTGGCCGGCAGATGCCCGCTCGCCACGTTGCGGGCGCTGGTGGAGCGATGCAACGCGGCGACCTCGGCGTCGACGCGACCGAGGTGGCGAGCGGCGACATCGGCGAGCTGCCGGTCCATGATGCGGGACGCCAGGACGGGTTTGAGCCAGGCCGTGACCGCAATCCACCGCGGGACATAGACGCGGCGACTGCGCTGCGCCAGTCCCTTCGTCATCGCGGCCGCACAGTCATCGAGGGAGACGATCTTGCGCATCGACGTCGGAAGTTCGTCGAGAACGGCGAAATACGACGGCAGATCCGCGGCGATGTCCGCGACGAGCGGTGTATCGATCATCAGCATGTGAGCCGACCCCACGGCGACGCCTCGATGCCCGATCTCGGCGCGCAACGAGGTGGCGAGATGCTCCGTCGCCGCCTTGGTTGCGTTGTACGGGGACTGGCCCAACAGGGGAATGAACGCGGCAGCGGAGGAGACGATGAGGATGTACCCCTGACGTTCGATCACCGACGGCAGCGCGGCACGGAAAGTGTGGAAGACACCCTTCAGGTTGACATCGACGACGCGCGCGAAGACCGCCGGATCCACCTGTTGCAGAGAACCGTACGACGCGATGCCGGCGTTGGCGAGCACCAGGTCGATCCCACCGAATCGTGCGATGCCCTGTTCGACGGCGTCGCGCACCTCATCGAAGTCGGTGACATCGACGCGGTGGGCCACCGCGTGATCCGCGCCGATCTCGTCCGCAAGTTCGCGCAGCGGTTCGTCATCGATGTCCAACAGGATGAGATCCGTGCCGCGCTGGGCGAGCGACAGCGCGGTGGCCCGGCCGATGCCGCTCGCCGCGCCGGTGATCAGCGCGACCTTCCCGGACAACGAGGCCAGCGCGGCCGTCGACGAACGTTTGCGCAGCACGGGCATGGTCGGCTCCTCGCGGAGAATCGTCGGACCGTGCCAGTATGCCCGTCGGTGCGTTACCTGTACATGCTGGTGAGGACGGCTAAACAGCACGATCTACATCGGCGCTACGTGTACTTGTCGACATACGCCGCCATCGTCTCACGCTGATACCGCGACACCTCCGCGGCGTTCTCGTTCTCCGCGAACACCGACGACACCATCACGGTGTCGTCGCGGTCGTAGAAGCCGAGCGAGGCGAGCCCGCCGAAGAACTCATCCCAGTCGACGTCGCCATCACCGATCTTGAGGTGCTGATGCACGCGTACCGCGTTGCCGGGCGGATTGGTGATGTAGCGCAAACCATGTGACCGATGATGATCCATCGAGTCGGCCACGTGGACGAGGCGGAGCCGGTCGCCGGCGGCCGCCATGATCTCGGACATGTTGCCTCCCATGTGGAAGGTGTGACAGGCCACGTAGACCATGCCGAGATTTGGCGAGTTCACCCCTCGGATGATCCGGAGTGCTTCGAGACCGTCCTCGACGAAATCGTCGGGGTGCGGATCGATCCGGACGTCGATGCCCTCCCGCTCGATGATCGGCATCAACTCCTCCATCGACCGGAAGAACGCGCGCTCGGATTCCTCGGGAAGTTCGGGCCGGCCGGAGAATTCGGTGTTGATGACGTTGACACCCAGGTCGACGGTGATCTGGATGACGCGCTTCCAGTTACGCACCGCGGCTTCGCGCGCATCCTCGTCCGGCCCCGACCAGCGCAGCACCGGCAACACCGACGCGATGCCGACGTCGGCGTCGGCGCAGGCCTTGCGGAATCGGGCGACGAGGTCGTCGTCGGCGCGGGGGTGATTGAAGAACGGGATGAAGTCCCGGTGCGGGGTCAGCTGAAGGTAGTCGTAGCCGAGATCGGCAACGAGAGCGGGAAACTCCAGCAAGTCGTGGCTGTGGTGGAAAGGGGTGGGGTCCAACGCGATCTTCATCAGCGGGTGCCCTTCTCGGCGTAGTCGGCGATGGCGTCGATGTTGCTCTTGTCGATGAATGCCGGCCCGGTCAGCGTGGGAAGTCCACCACCGATCACGTTGCGGTTGTTGAGATACAGCCACAGCGAATCAACCGCCAGGTAACCCTGCAGGAAGGGCTGCTGATCCACCGCCCACTGCACCGAGCCATCCTTGATGGCGGTGACCAGGGCCGCGTTGGTGTCGAAGGTGGCGATCTTCGCGTCACTGCCGGCGTTGTCGGCGGACGTGACCGCCGTCAGCGCGATCGGTGCGCCCAGGGTGATGATGTGATCGATACTCGGGTCCTCCTGCAGCTTGGCGGCAATGGTGGACTGGACGCTGGGCAGATCGGTCCCGTTGACATTCAGGTTCTGTACATCACCGGCACCGGACATGCCCTTCTTCACTCCCGCGCAACGGGACTCGAGCGCGACATTGCCCTGGTCCTGGATCACGCAGATCACCTTCTCGGCACCCTCCTGCTTGAGCCGCTGACCGGCCGCCTCGCCGGAGACCTGTTCATCCTGACCGAAGAAGGACTTCGCGCCCATGGCCTTCCAACTGTCGATGCCTGCGTTGAAGGCGACGACCGGCAGGCCTGCATCGGCAGCCTTCTTGACGTTGGGCGCCAACGCCTCCGGCTTGGCCAGCGTCACCGCCAACGCATCGACCTTGCTGTCCAAGGCGTTCTGGACGAGGTTCGCCTGATTGGGCGCCTCCAACTCCGACGAGTACTTGAGATCGATGTTGTCCTTGGCCGCAGCGGTTTCCGCACCTTTGCGGATGAGGTCCCAGAAGGTGTCGCCGGGCGGGCCGTGGGTGATCATCGCAACGGTGAAACGGGGGGTGTCGGCAGAGCCGGCGTTCATCCCTCCGCCACTGGAATCCGGTTTGCCACCGGTGGACGAGCAGGCGGTGATCAGGGCCAGAGCGGCGATTGCGGAACCGGATACGCGCAGCAGTCTGCCACGCATCTGTGAGCGGCTGGTCTTCATCGTTGTCTCTTTCGGGTGCCCGGTCTCAGTGGACCAGGGTGGAATTGGCGGACTGCAGACTGTCGGCCGCGACCCGCAGCCCCTCGAGCGCGTCGAACTCGACGTCCTCGTGTTCGATGTTGACCCACATGTTCGGGTCGACCTTCTCCAGTGCTTGCAGGAACCGGCCCCAGAAGTCGACGTCGTGACCGCGTCCGACGGCGACGAAGTCCCACGCCGAATCCTCCGGCCACTTGTTGACGACGTGCTTGCCGCCCAGGCCGGTCGGGTTCTCCGACAACGGGATACGGGTGAAACGCTCGTCGAGGACGCCGTAGATCTTGCAGTTGTCGTTGATCCGGGTGTCCTTTGCCGCGGCGTGGAAGACCAGGGGCCCCAGCCATTCGATGGCGGCGACCGGGTCGATGCCCTGCCAGAACAGGTGCGACGGATCCATCTCGGCGCCCACGTTGGTGGCGCCGACCTTGTCGACCAATCGCTTGAGCGTGGGCGGGTTGAACACCAGGTTCTGCGGGTGCATCTCGATCGCGACCTTCACCCCGTGCTCCCGGGCCAGAGCGTCGATCTCCCGCCAGAACGGCACCGCGATCTCGTCCCACTGGTAGTCCAGCGAATCCAGGTACCCCGAATCCCAGGTGTTGACGTGCCAGGCGGGCCACTGACCGCCAGGATGTGCCTGCGGCAGGCCGGACATGGTGACAACACGGTCGACACCGAGCAGCCCGGCCACGCGGATCGCCTTGCGCAGGTCGTCGGCATCCTCGGGGCCGACCTCGGGGTCGGGATGCAGCGGGTTGCCGTTGCAGTTCAGGCCGGCGATCGAGACGCCGGTGCCGTCGAAGGTGGCCAGGTAGGCGGCCGCGGTGACCGCGCCGGACAACAGATCGTCGACCGGCAGGTGTGGGGTGGGCAGGAATCCGCCGGCATTGATCTCCGCACCGGTCAGGCCGAGGGAGCCGATGATCTCCAGGGCCTCACGCAGTGGCTTGTCGTGCAGGATCGCGGTGTAGACGCCGAGTTTCATTGTTCGTAGACCTTTCGAAGTGTGTGCTGGGAGGGTTTTCAGGAGATCTTCACGGTGGCGCCACCACCGAGGGCCGATTCGGTGATCGCCGCGACGGTGCGCATGCTGTGCACGCCGGTGGCGAAATCGGGGACCGGGGAGAGACCGCCGTCGATGCCGGCGACCTGGTCGAGGAAGGCGCGTGCCTGATAGGCGAAGAACTCCGCCTTGCCGTGGCCGACGCCGCCGGCATCCATGGGTAGACCGCTGCGGATGTAGGGGTGGTCGGGTCCGATGATGACGCGGCGCGGACCGGACAGCTCGGGGCGGTCGCCGACCACGGAGATCTCGTACTCGCTCGCGCGGAACAGCTGCCACGACGCAGACCCCTGTGAGCCGAAGAGTTCGAAACCGAGGCCGTCGGGCAGCGCGTGGGCGACGCGCGAGGCAGAGAAGGTGCCGACGGCGCCGTTGGCGAAGGTTGCCGTGAAGGTTGCGACGTCCTCGTTCTCGACGGGCGCCATCTCACCGGTGACCTCGGCCTTCGTGTGCCCGTACGTGGTGCCGACGGGAACGGGACGTTCGGTGATCACGGTGCCGAAGGTGGCCCCGCTGACCTCGGTGATCGGTCCGCACACGAACTCCGACAGATCGATCAGGTGACTGCCGACGTCGGCGAGAGCACCGGTGCCGGGTCCGCCGCGGTAACGCCAGGTGATCGGCGAGGTCGGGTCCAGCCCGTAGTCGCACCAGTAGTGGCCGTTGAAGTGCACGAGATCGCCGACGGTTCCGGTAGCCAGTTCACGGCGGATCTGTTCCACGGCGGGTGAGCGGCGGTAGGTGTAGCCGACGCCGGCGACGGTATCGGCTACCTCCGCGGCCGCGAGCATCGCCTCGGCGTCCGAGGCGGAGCCGGCCAGTGGCTTCTCGCACAGAACGTGTTTGCCTGCGGCAAGCAGTCCCTCGACCATCTCGCGGTGCAGGTGATTGGCGACGACGACGCTCACGACGTCGATGTCTGCTGCGCCGGCGATCGCCTTCCAGTCGTACTCGGCCCGCTCGTAGCCGTAGCGTTTGGCGGTGTCGTCGGCGACGGCCGGATTGGCGTCGGCGATGGCGACAAGTCGCACGTCGGGTCGGTCGGTGCCGAACAGGGTGCTCGCCATCCGGTAGCCCGCCGCGTGGGCGCGGCCTGCCATTCCGCCACCGATCACGGCGACTCCGATCGATTTCTGGGTCACTGGGTCGGCTCCTTCTGCTGTGCCGGCGATACCGGCGTGGTCGATGTCTCAACTTGTCCGGTCTACTAAACCGGTCTAGTTCAGCTACTATGAGCCGAGTCACAGGGGTCTGTCAAGCCCTCGCCGGATCGATCAGTGCACACGAGAGGAACGTTGGTGAACGCGTCGAGTCGACCGACCATGCAGGACGTCGCGGACAAGGTCGGCGTGTCCAAGGCCACCGTGTCGCTGGTGTTCCGCAAGGCCCCCGGCGTCGGAGACGCGACCCGGCACGCGGTGCTCCAGGCGGCCGAGGACCTCGGGTACCGGATGAACCGGGCCGCCGCCCTGATGACCGCCCGGCGAACGCATCTCATCGGCGTGGTCGCACAGATCCGCAACAGTTTTCACTCGGAGATCGTCGAAAGCATGGTCGCGGCAGCGGATATCGCGGGCTACGAGATCGTGCTGGGAGCGGTCACGCCCACCCATGATGAGGCCCGGGTCATCGAGACCCTGATCGACTTTCGTTGTGAAGGAATGCTTCTCATCGGACCTGAATTGGAGACCAAGGCGATCTCGCAGCTGGGCGAGCGGGTGCCCACGGTGGTCGTCGGGCGGCGTATCGGCGCGGCGTCGGTCGACGTCGTCCGCAGCAATGACGGCCGGGGGATCGGTGGGGTCGTCGACTACCTCGCGGGGCTCGGCCACCGGCGCGTCGTGCATGTCGCCGCCGGTCCGGGCGTGATCGCCGCGGACCGTCGCAACGGGTTTGTCCGCGCCATGGAGCGCAACGGCCTACAGGCCGATGGCGCTGTCGTCGACGGCGGCGATTTCACCGAGGAGGCCGGGATGCGGGCTGCCCGCTCCATCCTCGGCGGATCGTCGGCCGGCCCGACCGCGATCGTCTGCGCCAATGATCGCCAGGCCGTCGGTGTGCTCGACGTGTTGCGCCGGGCGGGCCTGGATGTGCCAGGCGAGGTGTCGGTGACCGGATACGACGACAGCGTGCTGGCGCGGATGAGCAATGTGGATCTGACGACGGTGAGTCAGCAGCCGAGGGCGCAGGCCTTCCAGGCGATCGACGATGTGGTGGGACGACTCGACGGCAATCGGACCGAACGCAGCGCATCCACGCTGATGCCGAAACTGGTGGTCAGGGCCACCACGGCCATGCCGCGCACCGATCGGGCCCTCGACGCGACGTCGGAGTCGCGATAGTTCCGATGCGGCGATCTCGCGATTCCGGCGGTGAGCTTGGGACGATAGTGTAAGTTTGTCTCAATCCCGAGACGGGGACGAGGAGGTCCCATGGTCTGTTGCGTGGTCGCGGCCTTGATGGTGCTGGTCATCCACCGATTGATGCCCTGGCGAGTCGGCTCCGACGACGGCGGATTCGCGCCGATGGCTGTGCGCCCGGCGCCCGTGGAGCGGCGACGTCATGTCGGCAGCGGACAGTCAGTTGCGTGGCTCACCCGGCGAGATGCGGCGCGCTCGTGGACGGCACGGTTCGCAACTCTTGCCATCGCCGCCTACCTCCTGGGCGCCGGAATCCTGGTGGTGAGCGACGCTGCCGCGGACACCGGAGCCGCGGGTTTCTGGGTGCTGCGCTCCGCCGTGCTCGCCGTGCTGGCGTTGCTCCTGTTGCGCGTCTCGATCCGCGTCCGGCGTAGCGGTTGTGACCCGTCGACGAGGCGTGAGATCGCTGGGTATGCCTGCCTCGCAGCCGGCGTCACGTTTCTTGCGCTGATGATCATCGACATGCACGTCGTGCACCTCTATCACGTCCACATCGCATCACTGCACACGGCGATGCAGGGACTACCGCTCGTCGCTGTCTTCACCGGCATGCTTCTCGTCGCACGGCCCAGACTGCCCGCCACGCCGATCCCGCGCACTCGCGGAGGCGCGCCGAACTTAGGATGACCTTGTCCGACAGAACTTCTCCCAGTATCGCCGTGATCGAATCGAGCGTCGACGACCTCGCCTCGCAGCGGTATCTGCTCGATCTCGCCTTGCAGCCGATCGACCGTTTCGACGGATTCACCCGGCTCGAGCAGATCGGCGGCAGCGCGCTGCGGTATCAGCTGAACTACGTCGGCTATGCCCTGTCGATGGCGCAATACACGCGCACGCCGGCGTTCACCGGGTATCTCGCCGAGGCACAGGCAAACATGATCCACAAGATGTGCGACAAGCGCGTCTGGGGGTATTGGGCGGCAGAGCGACTCGCCGGCTATCTGCGCTGGAATCCGGACCCGATGGTGTTCGCCAACGTCATGTACACCGGGTTCTTCGCCGCGATGCTTTCCTTCTACGAGACCATGAACGACGACCGCGGGTTCGACGACGACGGCGCTCTGCCGTTGGTGTGGAGTCGGAACACCACGTACGACTACGGTTTCGGCTCCGTCGCCGCCGCCATCGAGCGGAACATGCGCGCAAGCAAGCACACGCTGTATCCGTGTGAGCCGCACCTGGTCTATCCGATGTGCAACACCATCGCGGTCACCGGGCTGGCCGGCTACGACCGGCTGCACGGCACGGATCTGACGGGTGATCTGGTCGACCGGATCCGTGACTCCTTTCACCGCAACGGCTATCTGTTGCCCAGCGGGCGCTTCCGCTTCGGTCTGGGCCCGGCCGGACTCAAATTGCCTCCGACGCTCTCCAACGACGCGGTCATGACCTACTGGCTCAATTGCGTGATGCCCGACCTCGCCCACGAAACCTGGGAGACGCTGCGGGAACGTCGTGTCTGGGTGCGCAACGGCCGGGCGCACCTGGTCACGGCACCGATCGACAATCTCGATGTCGGGTCCTATCGCATGGGGGACGCGTGGGCCTGGGTCAACGTGGCATGCGCGGCACGTGAGATGGGTGACACCGAGATCGCCGATGCCGTCTCGTCGAGCATCGACGACCGATTCGACTCCGAGTACAGCGACAGCGGCGCCCGGAAGCTCTCTGGTGTATCCACCTGGGCCAATTGCGCTTTCGCCTTCTCTCGGTTCATCGCGGAGAACTCTCTGCGTGGCCTGGCCAACGGTGACCTACCCGCCGAATGGCGGAGCGGACCGATCCTGTCCGAGGCGCCGTATCCGGATGTACTCGTCGCGAAGGCCGTCACGGACGGACGAGCGTTGGACCTTGTTCTCCGGCCGGGCAATGGGGGTCGGCACACCGCTGTGCGGATCTCGCGACTGATACCGGGCGGCCGGTATCGAGTGATCGGCGCGGACGGTGCCGAGGTCGTCGCGGACGCAGCCGGAGAGGTTCTTCTCGGGGTCACCGTGACCGGTCGGCACGAGGTCCGTATCGAACCCGAATGACGGGGCGAGCGCGCCTCACCCGGTGCACAACTCGCGTGTGTCGATGGGGATCAGCGGTTGTGGATCGATCGCCTGATGTGGGTACCCTCCGGCGGCCTCGAGTGCGTGAAGCACGCGCACCAGGAGGGCGGTCGGTGCTCCGACAAGTCCGTCGTTGCAGCGGGTTTCGGTTGTGCGCGTGTGGGCCACCTCGGTGATGGGCAGGTGTCCGCCCGCGGGCACATCGGAGGTGCTCCAGGGAGAGCATGCCGCGACGCCGAGTGTGACCACTCCGGCCGTCGCCACCATTCGCCAACCTGCCGCGGAGTGCGATCTTCCTGGTGCCCAGCACACTCCGTTCGCGTGTGAGGTCGAGAGGATGTTCATGAGAAAACGCTAGTTCCGAAATGCCGGCCGGCCATGCGTAGTGGGCTACCCCAAAATCTCGCGGTGTGTCGCGATTACTCAGGCGCCCTCAGCTGCGGGGCTGTCCCGACGAGATGTACCTGCGCGGACTGGCGCCCATCTCCTGGGCGAAGGCGGCGACGTAGCCGGACGGCGTCGAGTAGCCGCAGTCCACCGCGGCTCGGGTGACCGAACCGAAATCGTTCAGGACCGTCAATGACGCGAGAATCCGGGCGCGGCGGCGCCAGGCCCCGACGCTGATGGCGGTCTCGGAGCGCATCATCCGCTCGAGCGTGCGGCGAGACACGCCGACGCGGTGAGCGAGTTCGTCGGTGGTGGCAGCGGGGTCGGCGAGCGCGGCGTCGGCGAATGCGCGTGCGGGATTACGCGTCGGGATCGGCAGCGCGAGGTCGGCGGATTCCCACTGCGCCACCTGGTCGAGCAGCACGGTGGCGAGCGCGGCGTCGACGGGCCTCGTCGAATAGAGCGGAGCGACCCGGACGATGTGATGCAGTAGCGCCCGACCGAAGGCGGGCACGTGCATCGTCCGCGCCCGGTCGTTGCCGGGCATCTGCCGCTCGTCGACGTACAACGCCCGAACGGCGACATGGCGGTGGTTGTCGATGACCGCCTGCCGGCCCGACGGAATCCAGATCACCTTGTCCGGTGGCACGGTCCACAGCACGTCCAGGGCACGGACCGTGAGAACGCCGCGGGCTGTGTAGAGCAGCTGGTGCCATCCGGGCTCCACCGGGATGCCGGCCCGGCCAGGCGGATGCGTGACCGCGTAGCCGCGAATCAGCGGTTCATCATGGCGTGAATTCGACATTTATCGTCAGAATATGCGCTGCGCGCCACCGGCCGTCGGCGCACTCTGAAATCCATGGACACCAATCTCTCGCATTTCGCGATCAACGCCGACGACGTCTCGACCAGCCGGTCCTTCTACGAATCGGTGTTCGGCTGGACGTTCACCGCGTGGGGGCCGCCGGGGTTCTACAAGGTGACCACCGGCTCCGGCGGCGTCGAGGGCGCACTGCAGCAGCGGCGCCAACTCGGCGGTGTGGCGGTCAACGGGATCGAGGCCACGTTCGCCGTTGATGATGTCGACCGGATTGCCGCGTCGGTGGAAGCCGCCGGCGGACAGATCGTGTTGCCTCGCCATACCATCGCGGGCGTGGGTCACGTTCTGTTCTTCTCCGACCCGGCGGGCAACATGATCGGAGCCATGCAGTACGACACGTCGGCTGAGTGACGTTTGGTGCCAGGCGAGACGATGTCATCGAGATCTGTTGATTCCAAGTCGAATCCGAGTCGACACTGGCGGTCGATTCTTGGTTGGTCTGGTGTCAGTTGAATCTCACACGCGGGCTCTGGTTGTGATGACGAGCTGATGGTGCAGTCCTGTCGGCGGCATTGCGCAAGAGCGCTCCTCAGGGACATGTTGGGGTACGCTCGCTACCCTCGAGACGCCCTTCGAGACGCCCTTCGTGACGCATCCTCGCAGGCTCGGAGGCTCCTCAGCCTCGATCTTTCATGTGGTGGTGGGTTGGGGGTTTCGGCGGCTGGGTGTGGGGTTGGTGTGGTGTGGGTGTGGGTGATCGCCGGCGCTGGTGTTCGCCGGTTCTTCGGGTCCTGGGTTGAGGGGCAGGGGCTGCTGTGTGGTGTGTCAGGCGGCGTGCAGGGCGGTGTAGCCCTGGTAGATGAGGTCGTTGTAGGGCCAGCCGCGGGGTAGTCGTAGCAGGTGGCGTCGGCCGGTGTGGATGGTGCGTCCGGCCACGGCGAGGATGCATAGGCGCATGCGTTTGGGTTCGAAGAGGCGCGCGGGGTGGTGTTCGGGCCAGCATAGGGTTTGGGTCCAGGCCAAGAGTTCGGCGGCCAGGCAGACGATTTCGAGCCAGATCTGGTTTTTGGTGAACTCGTGGAAGGGCAGGTTGGCCATGCCGGTGTCTTTGAGGTTGCGGATGCGGTCTTCGGCGCGGGCGCGTTGGCGGTGGCGTAGTTCCAGGACCGGCAGGGTCCAGCCGGTGCCGCGGGTGTTGGTGGCGAACGCAGTGTAGCGGCGGCCGTCGATGTCGGTCAGGCGTAGTTGGGCGCCGGGGTCGGGGTATTCGCGGCGCACGATGACGCGCATCCCGGCCGGCCAGGGGTCGGTGGGGTCGGCGGCGGGGACGATCAGGTCGGTGAGCTCGGCGACCTGGGCGCCGTTGCGGGGTTGTTCGTCACCGTTGAACGCATCGCGCCAGGCCTGCTCGGGCAGCGCGGCGATGGCGGTTTTGACGTTGTCGTAGAGGGTGAACCCGATCGAGTACGCGAGTTTCTCGGCGCGCAGGAACCTGAGGAATTTTTTGGAACAGCCGCCGGCGTCGGTGCGGAGCAGCACCTGGGGGCGTTCGGCGGCGGGCAGTTGGGCCAGCGCGGCGGTCGTGGTGTTGATGTGCAGGTCGGCGCCTTGTGGGGAGGCGCCGCCGCGGCGTAGATCGATGATCAGTGGTTCGCCGGTGCCGTACTGGCCGTGATCGACGAACGCGCACATCGGGGAATGCCCGAACTGGCGTTTGTAGGTCAGTTGGGCGTGTTCTTTGAGTGAATGCGCACCGATGGTGGTGGCGTCGAGATCGACGATCACCTGCCCCCCATCGCGGGTGCCGGGTGTTCCGGCCAGCGGGCGCGCCCGCGTCCATACCCGGGTGCGGGCCGCGGCACGCGCGGCGCGGATCGCCGGTAGCGCCGTGCTCAGGTCGTCGGCCAACACGCTGATCAGCCGGGAGAACGTCGCATCCGAGGCCACCGGCCCGAACAGGTCGGGTTGGGCTCGCACGATCGCCACGTCGGCCGCGCAGTCACCGCCCAGAGCCAACGCGATCGCCAGATCCAGCAGCATCAGGCCCGGATCATGGGTGGCCCGCGGCGAGGTCCACGGCGCCAACGCCGCCGATAACGCCTCGTCCAGGCCCGCGACCTGCGCCGCGTCACGCAGCAGCAACGCCCCCGACGAACTCGTCAGCGACTCGCGGCGTTGATCATCGACAACCAGACGGGGATAGCGGTTATGCTTCACCTGCGAAGTGCCTTTCTGCCAGGAATTATTGTGTTGTGGAGATTCAATAATCCCTTGCCAGGTAGGCACTTTCGCATTTCCCACGCCGAACACCCCAAACAAACATGAAAGATCCAGGCTCAGGGACCGGGGGTACGCGGGCAGGCGCTTCCATTCTCTACGCGGTGGTCTCGGCGAGCCGCCGGAGGAGATCGGCGAGCCGACGGACCTCGTCCGGGTCCCAGCGGGAGAGTCGGTCACGCCAATCGGCCAGTGCGGTGGTGGTGACCTCGTCGAGGCGGCGGCGCCCGTCCTCGGTCAGCGCGACGAGCCGTGCGCGGGCGTCATCCGGGTCGGCATGACGTTCGACGAGCCCGAGGCGGACAACCGAATCGATCTGGCGGGTGAGTGTCGACTTCTCCAGCCCCAGTTCGACCAGCAGATCCGACATCGGCACGGCGTCGTGGCGGGAGAGCAGGACGAGCAACGCGTAGCAGGTGGGGTCGAGTCGGGGATGGATCATGCGTGAGCGCTCACGGATCTGGATCCGGGCGCGTCGCCAGATGTCGACGAGCTCGGCCTCCAGGTCGGTGATCGGATCCGGGCCCATCGTCGGCTGCATCCTTCCCACGCTCCGTGATCGGCGAAGTCGCCGACTGAACCCACCCAGGTTACCGAGGCGGATGGCCGCTCGGGGTCGGTGGCGAATGGTCGGTCGGAACATCTTCGACGTATGAGACGTTGACCCGGCTGGTCGGCGACCTCCGGAGCCGACGGAGAGGATCTGGGATGAGTGTCACCGTCGATATCTGGACCGATATCAATTGTCCGTTCTGCTACCTCGGCAAGAAGCGTTTCGAGATGGCGCTCGACGAGTTCGCGTACCGGGACGATGTGACGGTGGTGCATCGATCCTTCGAGCTCGATCCCCACGTGCCCGCGGACACGACCGGTTCGGTCGCCGAACACATCGCCGAGAAGTACGGAATCTCCGTAGACCAGGCGCAGGCGAACGAACGAGGTATCGCAGCGCAGGCTGCCGAGATCGGACTGGCATATCAGACCGAGGGCCGTGACTACGGCAACAGCTTCGACATGCATCGGCTACTGCATTTCGCTCTGTCCCGCGGCAAGCAGGAAGCCCTGATCGACGCGCTGTATGCCGGGAACTTCGCCGACGACGAACCCCTGTTCGGTGACCGCGACCGACTCGTCGAGGTGAGCGTGCGCGCCGGGCTCGACGAGGACGAAGTCCGAGCCGTCGTCGATGATCCGAATGCCTACGCCGACGCGGTTCGTCGTGACGAACAGCAGGCGGCGGCGCTCGGGGCGACCGGCGTGCCGTTCTTCGTCTTCGCAGGTAAGTACGCGGTCTCCGGTGCACAGCCCACCGAGACCTTCGCGCGGGCACTGCAACTCGCCTGGGGCGAGCAGGTCGTCCCGGTCGCCGCGGATTCGGCCGAGGTATGCGGGCCGGACGGCACGTGCTGATCGAGACCCCTGACTGAAACGGGCATTTCGGGCCCGTTGGGACACGATGTGATCCGCGGATGACGAATCCCTGCGGAACCGGTACCCCACTCCTACAGTTATGTGGAGTTGCCAACGCACCGGATTCGTTCGGGTAAGGGGTCGCCGTCATGTCCATGTCAGGCTCCACGATCAAGGGTTCCTCGTCCGCCGGACTCCGGGAACTCACCATCCGGGGAATCATCCTCGGTGGCCTGATCACGTTGGTGTTCACCGCCGCCAACGTCTACCTCGGCCTCAAGGTCGGACTCACGTTCGCCACCGCGATCCCCGCCGCGGTGATCTCGATGAGCCTGCTGCGGTATTTCGCCGACCACTCGGTCGTGGAGAACAACATCGTTCAGACGATCGCGTCGGCGGCCGGAACGCTGTCGGCGATCATCTTCGTGCTCCCGGGCCTCATCATGATCGGGTGGTGGACCGGATTCCCGTATTGGACGACGGTGGCGGTGTGCCTCATCGGCGGCATCCTCGGCGTGATGTACTCGATCCCGTTGCGCCGAGCCCTCGTCACCGGATCGGATCTGCCGTATCCGGAAGGCGCCGCGGCAGCAGAGGTTCTCAAGGTCGGCGACACCGCGCAGGGCGCCGAGGAGAACCGCCGCGGACTCCGCGTGATCATCGTGGGAAGTGTTGTCTCCGCAGTCTTCTCGATCCTCACCCAGACCAAACTCATCGCCGGGACGATCTCCGGGACGATCCGGGTCGGCTCGGGCGGAACGATGTTCGGTGCCGGACTCTTGTTCTCGCTGATCGGTGTCGGACACCTCGTCGGCATCACGGTCGGTATCTCGATGCTGATCGGCCTCGTCATCTCATACGGGATCCTGCTGCCGATCCGGACCTGGGGAGACGTACCGGCCACGGGTTCGATCGACGAGGTGGTCAGTGATGTCTTCACCAACGACGTGCGATTCATCGGCGCCGGTGCCATCGCGATCGCCGCGATCTGGACCCTGATCAAGATCATCGGACCGATCGTGCGCGGCATCAAGGACGCGCTCGTATCCGCACGGGCCCGGAAGGCGGGGTCGACCGTCGACCTCACCGAGCAGGACATCCCGATCACGATCGTCGCGGGAGTCGTACTCGCCTCGCTCATCCCGATCGGATTCATGTTGTGGGACTTCGCCTCGGGCACCGTCCTGCACGGCAGTGCCGCCGGGATCATCACCGTCAGTGTCGTCTTCGTCTTCGTGATCGGGCTCGTCGTCGCATCCGTCTGCGGCTACATGGCCGGCCTCATCGGCTCGTCCAACAGTCCGATCTCCGGTGTCGGGATCGTCGTCGTATTGGTGGCCGCCGTCCTCATCAAGATCACCTTCGGTTCTGCCGACGACTCCCAGTCGACGGCGTTGGTCGCCTACACGCTGTTCACCGCCGCCATCGTGTTCGGTGTCGCGACGATCTCCAACGACAACCTGCAGGATCTCAAGACCGGCCAATTGGTGGGAGCGACTCCCTGGAAGCAGCAGGTGGCGCTGGTCATCGGCGTCATCTTCGGCTCGGTCGTCATCCCGCCGGTGCTGCAGCTCATGCAGACCGCCTTCGGGTTCGTCGGCGCACCCGGCGCAGGCGAAGATGCGCTGCCCGCACCGCAGGCCGGCCTGATCTCGTCGCTGGCCGAAGGTGTCTTCGGCGGGGATCTGGACTGGGCGCTGATCGGCCTGGGCGTGCTGATCGGCGCCGTGGTGATCCTCGTCGACGAGGTGCTCGCCCGGACGAGTACCAAGTGGCGGGTGCCACCGCTGGCGGTCGGCATGGGCATGTACCTCCCGATGTCGGTGACCCTCATCATCCCGATCGGCGCATTCATCGGACGTGCGTACAACAAGTGGGCCGAGAAGACCGGCAAGGACGTGGAACGCAAGAAGCGGATGGGCGTGCTGCTGGCCACCGGCCTCATCGTCGGTGAGAGCCTCTGGAACGTGGTGTTCGCCGCGATCGTGGCGTCGACCGGCAACGACGGCGTGCTCAATCTGCCGTTCATCGGCGACGGCTGGGAGACGGGCTCCGAGATCCTCGGCGTTGTCCTCTTCGTCGCGGTGACCGCCTGGCTGTACCGCTGGACCCGGAAATGGGCGTCGAAGGAGACGACGACGGGCGGCGACCCCGTGCCCGAGCAGCCGCCGCGCTAACGCACGGTAGCGCCGAAACCTTCTGCGCCGAAACCCTCTGCGCCGAAACCCTCAGCGCCGAAACCTTTTGCGCCAAAACCTTTTGCGCCGAAACCTTTTGCGCCCAAACCTTTTGCGCCGAAACCCTCATCGCCCAAACCCTCAGCGGCCGAGCACTCCCCGATGGCCTGATCGAGCATCTCGAGACCCAGTCGCAACTCGTCGTCGGAAGCTGTGAGCGGCGGGGCGATACGGAAGATGCCGCCCATACCGGGCAGCTGTACGACGTTCATGTGCAGGCCCAGCTCGAAGCATCTCCGGGTCACCGCTGCACCGAGTTCATCTGCTCCGGCTTTGGTTTCGCGGTCCGTGACGAGTTCGATGCCCTGCATGAGACCTCGGCCGCGGACGTCGCCGACGACCTCGTGACGTCCGGCGATGTCGAGTAGACCGTCGCGCAGGACCGTGCCCGCCTGCCGCGCACGCTCGTCGAGCCGCTCCCGGATCAGGACGTCGAGCACGGTGTTGCCGACGGCCGCGACGAGCGGGTCGGAGACATGGGTCGTGAAGAAGAGGAAACCGCGGTCGTGGGCGGTCTGCTCGATCTCGGTCGACGTGATCGTTGCCGCCAGTGGCAGTCCGGCGCCCAATGTCTTCGACAGCGTCAGGATGTCGGGCACCACGCCGTCACGTTCGAAGGCGTACCAGGTGCCGGTCCGGCACAAGCCGGTCTGCGCCTCGTCGAGGATCAGCAGCATCTCGCGTTCGTCGCACTTGTCCCTCAGCGCGCGAAGGTACCCCGGCGGCGGTTCGATGACCCCTCCCGAGGACAGGATCGGTTCGACGATGCACGCCGCCAGCGAACCGACCGATTGGGCGTCGATCATCTCGAACCCGAAGTCCAGCTGGCGCCGCCAATCAAGGGTGCCGTCGGCGGTCACGAAGTCGGGGCGGTAGGCGTTGGGTGTCGGCAGCGCCAGGTTGCCGGCGGCCACCGGGCCGTAGCCTTTGCGACCCGAACTGTAGGTGGCGGCCGCCGCGGCGTGGGTCATCCCGTGCCACGACCGCGCAAAGGACACGATCTCGTGTTTGCCGGTGACGAGCTTGGCCATCCGGATCGCGGCCTCATTGGACTCGGCGCCCGTGGTGAGCAGCAGCACCTTGTCCAGCGGGTCGGGCAGCGAGTCGGCGAGGCGTCGGGCGAGTTCCACGACGGGCTCGGACAACATGCCGCTGAAGAGGTGGTCGAGGGTGCCGATCTGGCGCTGCACGGTGGCGACGATGTCGGGATGCGAGTGACCCAGGATCGCCGACATCTGGCCCGAGGTGAAGTCGAGCAGCGGCCGGCCCGACACCGTGTACACATAACTGCCGGCCGCACTCCCGATGAGCTCGGGGGAGAAGGTTCCGCCGTAGCGGATGAGGTGACGTTCCGGATCGTCGCTGCTCGTCATGGTCCCACGGTACGGGTGCTCGGGCGTCGGGCAACTCGGCGATCATCCGTCGCCGGGGTGGTCGTAGTGTGCAGGGGAGTCCATTCTTCGAGAAAGGCGAGAGCTCGTGAACGAACCCTTCGACATCAGCATCCACGAAGGCATCGCCGTGTGGACCCTCAATCTCCCGCAGGTCGGCAACGCGATCACCAATGCCGAGGTGATCGCGGCGTTCGAGGCTGCCGTCGACTCGGCGAACTCCGACGCCGATGTCCGCGTGGTGATCCTCACCGGTGCCGGACATATCTTCTCCGCCGGGGGCAATGTGCGCGAGATGGCCGACGAGGAGGGGCTCTTCGGGCTCGACGCCGTCGAACAGCGACACGGCTACGCCGATGGGATTCAACGGATTCCGCGGTCGATGCAGCGCTGCGAGGTGCCGGTGATCGCCGCGGTCAACGGTGCCGCCATCGGCGCCGGATGCGACCTCGCGATGATGTGCGACATTCGGATCGCCTCCGAAAAGGCCTTCTTCGCAGAGAGCTTCGTTCAACTCGGCCTGATCCCGGGCGACGGTGGGTCGTGGCTCCTGCAGCGCGCGATCGGCTATGAGCGGGCGGCGGAGATGACCTTCACCGGCGATCGGGTGGACGCCGCGACAGCGCGTGAGTGGGGACTGGTCAGTCGCGTGGTGCCCGAGGGCGAACTCATCGACGAGGCCATGGCCCTCGCCGCGCGGATCGCCAAGAATCCGCCGCATGCGCTGCGGATGGCCAAGCGACTGCTCACCGAGTCACGGACCAGTTCCCTCGACTCGGCCCTCAGTCTGGCCGCAGCGATGCAGCCGCTCGCCCATCAGACCAGCGATCACAAGGAGCGGGTGGCGCGCTGGGCCAAACGGTGACGGCGGCGTGGCCGGTCGAGGAATTCCGGGCTGAGGCCGATCGTCATCCGGTCTTCGAACCGGTGTCGACCGGCTGACCTATTGCCCGCGTGGCCGCGAGACGAAATCTGTTGCAGCCCCGGCAGATTGTCCGGCAGCGTCGAAGAAGTCCACACCGCGCGCCAGATGTCCGGCCAGCGACCCGGCGAACAGATCCCCGGCGCCGGTGGTGTCGACGGCGTCGACACGGGCGACGTCGATGCGGCGCATGGCGTCGTGCGTGGCCGCCACAACACCGTCGGCACCGAGGGTGATCACGATCGAACGTGACACGGCGAGCAGTCGACGTGCCAGATCCATCGGGTCATCGTCGGGGCTCGCCTGCGCATAGAACGCGGCCTCACCCTCGTTGACCACCAGCGGATCGGCGGTCGCGAGCACCCGGTCATCGAGTTCGGTGACCGGACTCGGGTTGAGCAGCAGGCGTTTCCCGTTGCCGGCGCACCACTCGGCGACCGCCACGGTGACCTCGGGTGGAGATTCCAGCTGCGTCAGGACGATCGACGGCTGGAGCGAGTCGAGTCCTCGGAGGGTGTCCGCGCCGGTCAGCAGCGCGTTGGCTCCCGACAGCACGACGATCCGATTGTCGCCCGCGTCGTCGACCTCAATGATCGCCTGGCCGCTGCGCCCTTCGGCGCGGAGGACATACGAGGTGTCGACGCCTCCGGTTCGCTGGTTCTCGACGAGCCGCGTGCCGGCGTCGTCGCGGCCGGCGGCAGCGATGAGGGCGGTTCGTGTGACCGTCGCAGAGGCGAGCGCCTGGTTACCACCCTTGCCGCCGGGCCGCTCCGACATCGACCGTCCCATGACGGTTTCGCCGACGTCGGGCATTCGCTCGACACCGACGATCACATCCATGTTCAGCGTGCCGACGACAGCGACGTGAACGGGTTCCGACGCGTCCATGTGAGAAGGGTATCCACCGTGCCGGTGGCTCCGGGGCGACCGAGCATGCCGCGTCTACCTGCAGTGAACCATGTTTTACATCAATAAACGGTCGCGTCACACCGCCGTAACACCTGACCCGTTTCATGAGATCGAACAGAGTCCACTGATGTTACTCAGTGAATCTGTGGTTCACGACCAACGATCCGGAGGACCCAACATGACCGTCGAGAGCACCGACACCGCCACCCCGTTCCTGGTGACCAGCGGGGCTTGGGAGAACCTGCCCAAAATGCCCGAGTCAGAGTACCCCGGGACCGAGGGCTTCATCGGGGACGTCTACGAGAACCCGCAGAACAGTGTGATGTGCTCCGGCTACTTCGAGCTGCGCCACACCGACGAGCCGCTGTACTACGAGTACGAGTACGACGAGATGAAGGTCGTCCTCGAGGGCGAGTTCTTGCTGGAGAACAAGGAGACCGGCCAGAAGCAGGTCGCCAAGGCCAAGGACGCCATCTTCTTCCCCAAGGGCTCGAAGATCTACTTCAGCACCCCGAGCTACGCGCTGGCCTTCTACGCCGGACACCGCGACGCCGACCTGCTCTGAAGCACCATGTCGCAGATCGCATTCTCGAGCATCCCGGTCTGGGCGCGGCCGCACGCGACGGTGGAGGCGTCGCCCGATCCGTCGGGTCGTCTCCACGTCGTGATCGGCGTCGGGCCCGACGCCGGCGACGGCATGCGGCGTTGGGTGGATGCCCTACCCGCCGACGTCGCGCTGCGGCCCCTGACCTTCGACGACGTCGACCTCGCGGCCGACGCGTTGCGCGACGAGATCACCGGCGCCCGTGTGGGTATCCGGGTGGTCATCGTCGCGTCACCCGGTGCGGCACTCGCATTGCGGGGCGTGGCCACCTCGGCAGGGCTCGAGGATGACGAGATCCACGTCGTGGCGTCGTCGGACGGTCCCATCGAGGTCTTCTGTTCGCACTGTCGCGCGGTGACCTCGACGGAGTCCGGGGTGGACGACGTCATCGACTGCGTCGGCTGCCGACGGCACCTACTCATCTACCATCACGTCTCACGTCGTTCCGGCCGATATCTGGGCTTCATGGTCGACGCCGAGACGTCGGCGATCGCAGGAGAGTCCACACAGTGACCGTCACCATCCCCGGACCGACCGCTCGCGACGATCGGTCGCAGAGCACGAGCCGCAAGCTCGTTGTCACCGAGATCGACGATGCCGCACCGGGAATTCGTAGCTTCACCTTCGCCGCACCCGACGGCTCGGTACTGCCCGGATTCGTTCCGGGAAGCCACCTCGTGATCACGGCGGGCGACCGTGCCAACGCGTACAGCCTGACTTCGGAAGGTGTCGCGCCGACCCACTACGCCATCTCGGTGTTGCGGATCGGCGACGGCAACGGCGGGTCACGCTGGATGCACGACACGCTGGCGGTCGGCGACGTGGTCGCCGTCGAGATCCCGCGCAGCGCGTTCGCCCCGGCCGCCCGCGCGACAAAGCATCTTCTCGTCGCGGGCGGTATCGGCGTGACACCGATCCTCTCGCACCTGCGCGCCGCACGTCGTTGGGGGCGAGAAGTCCAGGTGCTCTACACGTTCCGTGAAGGCCGCGCCGCCCACGTCGATGACATCATCGACGTGGCCGGGCGGCGAGCCGAGCTGTTCACCGAACAAGATGACTTCACCGAGCGGCTCGCCACGACGCTCGCGGACCAACCGATCGGCACGCATCTCTATGTGTGCGGGCCGGCCCCGATGATCGACCACGTCCTGGAGACCGCGCGCGAGCTCGGCTGGCCGGAATCGAGGATCCACTTCGAACGGTTCGGCGCGGATGCCCTCGACGCCGGCGACCCGTTCGTCGTTCGCCTCACCGAATCCGATGCGACGCTGAATATCCCGGCCGGCACCTCGGTGCTCGAGGCACTGGAGGAGCACGGGCTGGCGATCCCGAATCGCTGCCGTCAGGGGGTGTGCGGCGAATGTCGCATACCGCTGTCCGGTGGCAACCCGGTGCACCGGGATCTGTACCTGACCGATGACGAGAAGCAGGCCGGGGACACGTTCATGCCCTGTGTGACCCGCGCCGACGAAGGCACCACGCTGGAGGTACCCCTGTGAGCACCGCACTGTCCGAAGCGGCATTCGTGGCCGGCTTCCCCTTCCCGTTCGTCGACGACCACTATCGCTACAGCACCAATGTCGAACCCGCCGCCGGCGTGGTCGCGACCGCGGCAGGCCAGTGGGGCGACCGGATCATCGACATCGACGCCGACTATCACCACGAGATCTCCGAACGCGAAGCCGTCCTCGCCGTGGACGACTCGCGACACGCGGTGTTGCCGCACATGCGGCCGGCGAGCTGGGACGCCATGTTGACGATCATGCGCGAACTGGCCACCGCCTACCCGGAGGACTTCGCGCTGCGTCGCTCCGGCGACCAATGCTCCGGTGACGAATGGCACTGGGAGAACGGGCTGCTCGACATCACGCAGACGTTCACCTATGGCGACGACGCGACTCTGCCCGACGACCCGCTGGGATACATCTGCGCACAGATCCAGGAAGACGTGGTCCTGCTCGACCAACGCGACGGCCAACTGTTCGCCGACGCCGGCGTGGTGACCTTCGCCGCGGACTGGAGCTTCGGATTCGACGTCGGTATGAGCTTTCTCGAGATCCACGGACCGGTCCCGCGCGTGCGCAACGAAGGGGTGATCACCCGCGCACACGAATTCCTCAAGCGCCTACAACCACATCAGCCCTATCGCCGGACCAACTGGACGATGACCATCGGACGGCGATTCGACGTGTCCACCGAGCGTTACCCCGAGTGGGGACCCGATCGGGAGATGATCCAACACGTCGACGATGAGACATTCGGTCGGCTCGTCCACCTGCGCGTCGAGGTCCAGCACCTGATCCGTCTGCCCGACTCCGGCGCGGTGATGTTCCTCATCCGCACCTACATGCTGCCGCTGGAAACCCTGGCCACCGTCGAACCCTGGCGGCGACGGGCCGCCGAGGTCTTCGACGAACTCCCCGACGACATGGCCGATTACAAAGGAGTCATCAAATACAAGGCGCGAGCGGCACAGTGGCTCCGGCAGGTGTCACCCCACGTTGCGGGTGCCGTACCCATGACCAGCGATGCAGACGACCGTCCGGGCAACGGGTTGCCGGTCTGGCCCTCGACCCCGGATCCGATCGATCCCGTCGGAACATCGTTCCTGGTGATCGCGATCGGTACCGAGCGGCGAATCGCCGAGGTCTCGCGCAAGTGGGTTGCCGCTGCCGAGGCCGCCGGCCCCACACGGATGCTCGTGCTCGACTCGCTGAGCGTCCAGCATGATCGGGACACCTTGACCGCTGCGCTCGCCGACGCGCTCACCGGCGTCCGGGTGTATGTGGTCGGTGGCCAGTACGACGTGCTCACCGCGCTCGCCGCCGCGCGGGGCGGCGGAGCGCTCGCAGAGGAACTGTCCGCGTTCGTCGTCCACACCCGCGACCTGCCGGTCTACTGCGCGCACTGTCGTGACACCTTCCGGGTCGAGGGAACCCCGGGTGGCGAGGTCGACTGTCCCGGCTGTGCCCGACGGCTCGAGGTTCACGCGCATCACTCGGCGACGCGGGGCAGCTTCCTCGCCTCGTCGGCCGGAAGCGCAGAGTCATCATGACCGTCACTTCCGAGCCGGTGCTGACAGGCTCACGACACACCCTGTACGACAACGGAGTACGATTCGTTCGCGTGGCGGCAGTGGTCTCCGTCACCGCCGACATCACGCACTTCCGCTTGCTGCCCGTCGACGGCGGTAGACTCGCGCCGTACCAGCCGGGCAGCCACCTCATCGTCACCGCGGGTGAGCATCGCAACGCCTATTCGCTCGTCGACGACGGCTTTCTGCCGACGAGCTACGGCATCTCGGTGCTGCGGCGCGGTCTGGGTGGAGGGTCGGACTGGTTGCACGACAACGTGTCCGAAGGTGACTTGCTCGAGATCGAGGGCCCCCGATCGATGTTCGCCCCGATCTGGAACCAACGGCATGCGCTGCTGGTGGCAGGTGGCATCGGTGTAACGCCGATTTTGTCCCACGCCCGGTCCGTGCTCCGGCAGGGTGGCACCGCCGAGATCATCTACTCGTATCGGCCCGGACACGCAGCACACCTCGACGAACTCCGCGGCCTCGCCGCGAACCCGGGCATCACGCTGTACGAGGTCTCCGGTGTCGACCAAACGGCGGCGGTGCTCGCCGAGCGCTTCGCCGTGCAACCGCTGGGCGCCCACGCCTACGCGTGTGGTCCCGGGCCGATGCTGGAGGCCTACACGGTTGCCGCGCGTGCCGCCGGCTGGCCGTCGGCACGCATCCATCTCGAACGCTTCACCGCACCGGAACAGGAACCGGGAGAGCCCTTCTCGGCCACCGTGGCATCCACCGGAGAAGTGATCGAGGTCCCGGCAGGTGTGTCGTTGCTACAGCGCCTGCTCGACGCGGGTCTACCGGTGCCGAACCTGTGCCGGCAAGGAGTCTGCGGCGAATGCCGGATTCCGGTCCGCTCCGGGACGATGGAGCACCGCGACTTCGTACTCTCCGACGACGAACGTGCCGCCGGCGACAGCATGCTCTGCTGCGTCTCGCGCGGCCAGGACATCGAGGTGGACCTATGACGATCACCACCGGCCGCATCGAATCCGTCGACCATCTGGCCAACCTCCCGTGGCCCTTCCCCGACGAACTCGACGAGTTCCGCTACAGCGTCAACGTCGAACCGGCACGCATTCCCCGGGCCACCCGCGGCGGTGAATGGGGTCGGCACATCGTCGACCTCGGCGGCGCCGAGTACACGACGATCATGGCCGAGCGCCGTCGGATACTCGACGCCGATCCGCACCGCGTGAAGGTACGGCCCGGAATGGAATTGGCGTGCTGGGACCTGCTGCTCTACTACCTGCGGGACCTGGCCCTGACCTACCCGGACGTGATGCGTCTGACCGAGCACGACGACGGTCGGTTCCAGTGGCGCAATGACCTTCTCGGAACCGACCAGTACTTCGTCCCGGGCTCCGACGACACCTTGCCGCACGGCCCGCTGGACTTCCTGGCCCGGGAGATACCCGACGATCTCCTGCTGGTCATCGAGCGTGACGGCCGCCTCTACTTCGACGCCGGGGCGGTCACCTTCGCAGCCGCCTGGTCGGTGTCGTTCGATGTCGGCATGGACATGGACGAGATCCATGCGCCGGTACCGGGACTCATCCGCCAGGGCATCGTGTCGCGGGCCGAACAGTTCCTGCGGCGACTGCCTGCCGATCAGGTCTACCGGCGGGTCAACTGGACACTGTCGGCATCGGATTCGCCGAAGCTGGATGTCAGCCTCGAAGAGCTCCCCGAATGGGCGGGCGATATCGGGCGGATGGTGCGCGAAGGCGACTTCGGGCGCGCGCAGCTGCGAATCGAGCTCGAGCACTTCATCCGCCTGCCGATGACCGGTGCGGTCACCTTCAACATCCGCACCTTCATGGCCTCGTTGGAGGAGGTCAGGCGCATCCCGGCGTGGTCGGAACACCTGGCCACCGTCATCGAGACACTCAGCGAACCCATCGCATCGTACAAAGGATTCCTGGACTACCGCGACGATGTCGTCGCATACCTGCGCGAACGCTGAGTCCGTCGAATCACACACCACCCGTTCTCAATTCCGCGATCCATTCCCACCTCACCGAAAGTTCTCCCATGGAATCCGTACTCTCCGCGCACGCGGACCTGTCCTGGATGTTGGCGGCATTCGTCTTCGTCCTGCTCATGTTTCCCGGCCTCGCCCTCTATTACGGTGGCATGGTCGGCTCCAAGAACGTCCTCAACATGATGACGATGGTGCTGGCCACCCTCGGCATCACCTGTGTGCTGTACGTCCTGTTCGGCTATGGGTTGGTCTCCGGACCGTCGGTGAAGGGCTGGGGGATCATCGGGAACCCGGCCGACTACCTCGGACTCGGGAAGTGGATGTCCGACGACGCGTCCGGGGGAATCCAGGTGCTCTACGTCGCGGCCTGGTTCATCCTGTTCGCCGCCATCACCGTCGCGATCGTGGCGAGCGGCGCCGCCGGCCGGATGAAGTTCTCGGCATGGTTGGTGTTTGCGCCGATCTGGCTGACCCTGGTGTATTTCCCGGTGGCGCACTGGGTGTTCACGGCAGACGGTGACGGCTTCAGTGGTGGCTTCCTGCTGAACGACGTCGGTATCCATGACTTCGCCGGCGGTACGGCGGTGCACATGAACTCCGGTGTGGCCGCGCTGGCTCTGGCTCTCGTGCTGGGTGCCCGACGCCGTCGGATGGAACGGCCGCACAATGTCCCGCTTGCCCTGCTCGGCGGCGGCATCCTGTGGTTCGGCTGGTTCGGGTTCAACGGCAGTTGCGCCGGTGGCGCGAACTTCGTGACCCAGGTGGTCATCCTCAACACGCTGCTCGCCGGTGGCGCGGGCATGATCGGCTTCGCCATCATCGAACGCATCCGCGAGGGACATGTCACATCGCTCGGCATGATGACCGGTGCCATCGCCGGATTGGTGGGAATCACTCCGTCCGCGAACACGATGAGCCCGGTCGGCGCGCTCGGTGTCGGCATCCTCGCGAGTGGTGTGGTGGCCTTCTGCCTGAGCTTCAAGAACAAGTTCCAGGTCGACGACACCCTCGACGCGTTTGTCGTCCACGGTATCGGCGGCATCGTGGGCACCCTGTGCATCGTGCTGTTCGCCACCGAGTCGGCCCCCGCCGGCGTGGAGGGCATCCTGCTCGGCGGTGACTTCGGCATCCTGTGGCGTGAACTCGCCGGCATCGTGATCACCTGCACGTTCTCGTTCGTCGCCACCTATCTGATCGCCAAGGCTCTGGACAAGACGATCGGGCTGCGGGTCGACGAGGAAACCGAGGTGGCCGGCCTGGACTCGACCGTGCACGCGGAGTCGGCGTACGAGATCCCGGCTGCCGGGGTGGGACATGCACCGGGGCTGTCGGCGACCGTGCCGCCGCGGGTTGGTACGGCCGCGACCGGATCGTCGGAGCCGATCCCGGTATCCAGCTGATCTATTCCGTCCTGCGGGGGTCCACCATGACGGTGGGCCCCCGTTGTGGTGTCCGGTGGGCGGCCCTTCGTGACGCTCGCAAGCTCGCTCCTCAGGGACCGGGGTGGTGACGCTCGCAAGCTCGCTCCTCAGGGACCGGGGTGGTGGCCTGTCGAGCACGACGAGACGGGGCTTGGGTAATTCGTTGTGGCGCTGTCATTTACCGCAGTCTGCCACCACGCGCCCTGAGCCTGAGGAGCTCCGGAGCGCTAGCGGGAGATGCGCTGTCACCACGCTCCCTGAGGAGCTCCGGAGCGCTAGCGGGAGATGCCTGCCACCACGCTCCCTGAGGAGCTCCGTAGCGTTGGCGGGAGATGCGCTGCTACCCGCTCCCTGAGGAGCTCCGGAGCGCTAGCGGCGCGCTAGCGGAGGAGCGTCACGAAGGGGCGGCCCTTCGTGACGCATCCTCGCAAGCTCGGAGGCTCCTCAGGGACCGAGGTGGCGACGCTCGCAAGCTCGGAGGCTCCTCAGGGACCGAGGTGGTGATGCTCGGAAGCTCGGAGGCTCCTCAGGGACCGAGGTGGTGATGCTCGGAAGCTCGGAGGCTCCTCAGGGGGACCGAGGTGGTGATGCTCGCAAGCTCGGAGGCTCCTCAGCCTGGATCCACCGATGTTGTGGGTTGTTGGGGGTGTTGGTGAGACGAAATGCCCTGTCGGAGTGAGAGGATGGGACTTGTCGAAGGTCTGTCCAGTCACTCAGAAAGGGCATCTCGTAGATGCAATTGTGTCATACCGCGCCGGTGCGGTCGGTGAGGTTCGATGACCCGAATTTGCTGGCGGCGGCCGGGGTGGTGCCGGTGATGGCGTTGGCGCATCGCTGCGGGCTCGATGAGCTGGTGGATCAGTTCGTGCAGCTGCCCACCGATAAAGGTGCGCACGCGGGGGCCAAGGTGGCCTCGCTGATCGCCGGGATGGTCATGGGTGCTGACAGTATCGATGACATGGCGGTGCTGCGCCATGGTGCGATGGGCTCGGTGTTCGACCACCCGTATGCGCCCTCGACGTTGGGCTCGTTCCTGCGGGCCTTCACCTTCGGTCATGTGCGCCAGCTCGATGCCGTGGCCTGCCGGCTGCTGGCCGGGTTGTGTGAGACGACCCCGGCCGGTGGTAGCGGCGAGGAGCCGACGATGCTCGACCTCGACGACACCGTGGTGCAGGTCCATGGCTATCAGAAACAGGGCGCCGGGATCGGCTACAACGGCACCCGTGGTCTCAACGCGCTGCTGGCCACGGTGAGCGCCACCGACGCCGCACCGCTGATCGTGGCGCAACGATTACGTGCAGGTCCGGCAGGCTCGGCGCGCGGGGCGGGCAGTCTGCTGACCGAAGCGCTGCACACCGCCGCAGCCTGCGATCACCGCCGGATCCTGGTGCGTGCCGATTCGGCGTTCTACAGTCGCAAAGTCATCGCCGCAGCGCGGCGTGCCGGCGCCCACGTCTCGATCACCGCGCGCATGAACCCCGACGTCAAACGCGCCATCACCCAGATCGACGAGCGCGACTGGACCCCGATCCACTACCCGCGGGCGGTGACCGACCCCGATACCGGCGAGCTGATCTCGGATGCCGAAGTCGCTGAGATCGCGTTCACCGCCTTCGCGTCCGACCCGGCATCCGCGCAGGTGCCCGGACGACTGATCGTGCGCCGCACCCGCGCACTGCGACCCTCGGCCACGCCGGTCGAGCAACAATCCCTGTTTGAGCTGTGGCGTTTCCACGCCTTCTTCACCACCACCCCCAGCGAGGATGCCGACACCGTCACCGCCGACAAGATCCACCGCCGCCACGCCATCATCGAACAAGTCCACGCCGATCTGAAAGCCTCCGCACTGGCCCACATGCCCTCGGGGTGCTTCGCGGCCAACGCGGCCTGGCTGACGTGCGCGGTCATCGCGTTCAACCTCACCCGCGCGGCAGCCTCGATCGCCGGCCCACGCCTGGCCGCGGCCACCACACCCACCATTCGCCGGACCCTGATCCAGGTACCCGCCCGCACCGCCCGATCCGCGCGCACCCTGACCCTGCACCTGCCCGCCGACTGGCCCTGGCACAACGAATGGCAACGCCTGTTCGCAGCCACCCACCACCGACAACCCGCCGCAGCCTGACCTATCCACCCGCCACCCCGGCCCAACACGAGGACCCAGTGAAACAAGCCGAACTCAGAGATCGGCGAATACCCCCTACTCACCACACCTCAACGCGCACAACACAAGTCACGAAAACACAAAAGTCCACCCCACCCACCAATCGGTGGATTCAGGCTCAGGGACCGAGGTGGTGACGCTCGCAAGCTCGGAGGCTCCTCAGGGACCGGGGGTGACGCTTGCAAGCTCATCACCTCAGGGCTCGACGCACACATAGAAGGGCACCCCGCCGCTGACGGGGTGCCCTTCTCGTATGTGCGCCGGTCGATCTCAGCGCATCTCGCCGGCCCCCTCATACGGGTTGAGGCTCAGCAGGAGATCGTTCTCGGCGAATCGCGAGTACCGGAAGTCCTGCGGATCAACGTTCTTCAGCGTCGTCGAACCGCTGAGCAGCAGGTCGGCGACCAGCTTGCCGACGGCCGGGGAGATCTTGAAACCGTGACCCGAGAAGCCGGTCGCCAGGAACAGGCCGTCCACCGGGGACGGGCCGATGATCGGGTTGTAATCGGGCGTGACATCGTAGGCGCCGACGTAGCTGCTGGTGATGCGCGGATCGGGCATGTCGGGCAGGCGGTGACCCATCTTCATGATGATCTTGTCGATGGTGCTCTCGTCGGCGCGGTTGATGTAGTTGTCCGGGTCGATGTACTGCGGCGCGGCGTGGTCGGAGTTGCCCACCAGCAGTTCGCCGTTGGGTTCGCGGCAAACGTACGACAGACCGGCGAGGTCCGAGAGCACCGGCACCACCGGGGTGGGCTCGCCCTGGTCGATCAGCACGAGTTGGGCCCGCTGGGCGCGAACGTCGACCGGTGCTCCCACCGGTTCGGTCAGTGCGGGGGTCCACGGACCGGCGGCGACGATCACGGTGTCGGCGTGGATGGTGTCGCCGTCGGCGAGCTCCGCGCCGATGACGCGGCCATCCGCGCCCTGGAGCAGCTTCGTGACGGTCGTCGACTGACGCACCTTCACGCCGAGTTTGCGTGCCGCAGCGGCAAAAGCCATGCCCGCCATGTACGCCTCGCCCCGGCCGCCGAGAGACTCATAGGCGAACGCGGCGAAGTCGTCGAGATGCAGGCCCGGCCAGAGCTCGGCCATCTTGTCGTGGCCGATCAGGTCGACGTCGATGCCGAGACCCTGCATCATCTCGACGTTGGCGTGCAACGGGGCCACGTTGTTCTCGCCGACGCCGACGACATAGCCGCACTGCTGGAAGGCCATGTCATCGCCGAACAGTTCGGTGGCGCGGGTGAAGATGTCGACGCCGTACCAGGACATCGCGGCCAGCGACGGGTTGCCGTAGTGGCAGCGGACGACGCCGCTGGACTTGCCGGTCATACCCGAGCACAGAGTGTCGCGTTCGACGACGAGGACGTCGGTCTCGCCCTGGTCGGCCAGCGACCAGGCGATGGCCAGGCCTTCGAGGCCGCCGCCGACGATGAGGAAACGGGTGGTGGTGGAGGTCATGTCAGGGTTCGCTTTCAGTGAGTGGAGGGCTGGTTGGACGGTTGGGTGATCAGGTCTGCGAGGACTGTGGCGAGGGCGTCGCCGCCGGCGTCGGCGTCCGGATCCTCGACGTACTCGTCGGGAGAGTGGGAGACGCCGGTGGGATTGCGGACGAACAGCATGGCCGTCGGGATCTCCTCCTTGAGGACGCCCGCGTCATGGCCGGCACCGGTGGGCAGGATGGGCGCATCAGGCAGGATCGTCGACAGCCGACCGCGCAGCCCGGGATGGAAGTCCACGCGGGGACTCATCGATGCTTCGGTCAGGGTCATCGAACAGTTCTCGGCCACAGCGTGTTCGCGGGCAGCGGCGGCGATGTCGGCCACCAGTGAGGCGACCACGGCATCGTCTTCATGGCGGACGTCGAGCCAGACGTCGACCCGCGAGGCGATCACATTGCTGCCACCCGGGACCGGATCGAGCTTCCCGACGGTCGCGCGGGCGCCATCGACGGCGCGTCCGAGACGACGGACGTCGAGAACCGTTGCGGCTGCGGCCAGCATCGGATCACGCCGGTCATCCATCAGGGTGGTGCCGGCGTGATTGCCCTGGCCGCTGAACGACAGGCGCCAGCGCCCGTGTCCGAGGATCGACGACCCGATCGCGATGGCACGATCCTGATCGATCAGCCCGCGGCCCTGTTCCACGTGGAGTTCGACGAAACAGCCGAGCTGCGCCAGGCGCTCGTCGTCGCGGCCCATCCCGCGGGGATCGAGCCCGTTGCGGGCCGCCAGATCCGCGAAGGTCGTGCCGTCGGCGTCGACGAGTGCTGCGGCGCGTTCGGGGGTTACCGCGCCGGTCATCAATTGCGAACCGAGGCAGGCGAGCCCGTAGCGTGAGCCCTCTTCCTCGGGAAACACGGCCAGGGCGAGCGGTCGGGTGGGGCGAATCCCGCTTGCCTGCAGCGCATCGATGGCGGCCAGCGCCGACGCGACGCCCAGCGGACCGTCGAACGCGCCGCCGCCGGGGACCGAGTCGAGATGGCTACCCGTGACCACCGCGTCGACGAGGGCCAGCCGTGCCGGGTTCCACCATGCCCAGATGATGCCGTTGCGGTCCATCTCGATCTCGAGTGAACGCTCCCGCGCGGCCGCGACAAACCACTCGCGCAGTTCGAGTTCGGCGGATGAATAAACGGGGCGGCTGTAACCGCCTCGGGCGGTGTCGGTTCCGATGTCGGCGATCTCGGCGAGCAGTCGGCTCACCGATGTGGTTCGGGTGGTGGTGGACTCGGTCACGAGTGGCTCTCCTCTGTCGGCTGGGCTGTCGGTGGTCGGATGTGGGCTACCGCGACGGTCGCGGCGCCGGAGACCTCGCACGGCTCGCCCATCAGAAGGACTGTGTCCCAGCGGCGTAACTCCTGATGGTCAACGGTGAGAGAGCCGGCGAGGACCGTCACCGCGACGCCGTCATCCGCGCCGATCGTGTGCGTGCCGCGCAGATTGCGCAGGCTCAGCGTGCCGTCGCAGACATCGCGGTGGGTCATCAGGTTCAGCAGTCTGGTCGCGCCTCGGGTGGGGGTGGCGCGTACGTCATCCACCCCGTCGAAGGTGGCGCGGTCCAGCAACGCGAGGGTGCGGGTGGACCCGTTGATGGTGAGATCCACCGGGTCGTCGCCGACGACGACTGCGGTCCTCAGCATCGCCGGGAAAGTCGAGAACCGGCATCCGGTTTCGATGTCGGCGAGGCTGAGTGTCCAGTCGGGAGTGGCGGAGTCGGTCCCACCGACGGCGATGCGCCGGGTCACGCCTGCGCCGTTGCGCCACGGTGTCGGCGGGAGTTCTGCCGCACGGATGATTCCGCCAACCGCCTCCGCGGCGAGGGGATATACGGGAGCCCCGTGGTCAATCGTCATGTGTCTCAGTAGACGACGATCATTGCCAAAACTCCAATATGTATTTGACGCAGATTATTCTTACAAGCAGAATGATCTGCGTGGAGCTCCGTCACCTGCGCTACTTCCATGTCCTGGCCGAGGAGCTTCACTTCGGGCGGGCGGCCGCGCGACTGCACATCTCGCAGCCGCCACTCACCGCGCACATCAAGGACCTCGAGCGGGAGGTCGGTGCGCGACTGTTCGACCGGACCACGCGGCGCGTCGCTCTGACCGGCGCGGGCGAGATCTTTGCGGAGCGGGTGGGGGAGCTACTCGACCGACTCGACGATGCCGTCGTCGAGGTGCGCGATCACGCCGAAGGCCGGCGCGGCCGGATTCGGGTCGGCTTCGTCAGTTCGGCCAGTGGCACCGTGCTGCCACCCGGACTGCGGATCTTCCGTGAGATCCATCCCGATGTGCGTGTCGACCTGTCGCCGTTGACGACGCGCGAGCAGCTGGATGCACTCGCGGCGGGGGCCCTTGACGTCGGACTCATCCGGTCCGGCGGCGCCGAGCCGGGGCTGGTGGTGGAGCCGTTGCTCGCCGAGGAGATGGTGGCCGTCCTCCCGGTCGAACATCCCCTCGCGTCCCATTCCGCAATTCGGGTCTCCGACCTGGTCGACGAGCGCCTGATCCTTTTCCCGAACGACCTGATGCCCGCCTATGTGGCGCAGATCTGGGCGCTGTTCGCCACCGTCGGGGCTCAACCGCAGGTGGTCCAGGAGGCGATCCATCACGAGACGGTCGTTGGGCTGGTATCGGCGGGGGTGGGGATTTCGATCCTCCCCGCGTCGGTGTCGCGGTTTCGTCCGGCCGACGTCGTGATCCGCCCCATCGAGGGTGCGCCGACGACAGCACTGCTGATCGCACGAGCCGAGGAGTCGTCGAACCCGACGGTCGACGGCTTCGTCGAATGTCTGCGCGCGGCGCAGCGAGTGGACGACTGAAACGCCCCAATCTCGCGGTGATCGACACACAGCACTCACGACTCCGTAACAGGGTGGAAATATTCAAAGCGTCTACTCGTTGTAGACAAAGTTTCCCAACAGCAGACATACTGATCTCGACACCCCACTGACGGAGAACCACCATGACCGACCGCACCGAACTCGCCGACCTGTGCGCGGCCTCGGGAACCAAGTTCATCCTCGCCCTGTTCGTCGACCTGCGCGGTAAGCCCTGCGCCAAGCTCGTACCCGTCGAAGCCGTCGACGAACTGGCCACCGACGGTGTCGGCTTCGCCGGCTACGCGGTGGGTGCCATCGGCCAGGAGCCGAAGGACCCCGACCTCATCGCGATCCCCGACCCAGCGTCGTTCACGCCGATCCCGTTCATCAAAGAGGGACTCGCGATCGTGCACTGCGATCCGCACGTCGAGGGCAAGCCGTGGCCGTTCGCACCGCGCAACATCCTCAAGTCGCTGATCGCGCAGGCCGCCGACGCCGGGTTCGAGCCGTGGGTGGGCGCGGAGGTCGAGTACTTCCTGCTCAAGCGGGACGCCAACGGCGAGTTGGTCACCGCCGACGATGCCGACGACTCCAATCAACCCTGCTACGACGTCCGCGGCCTGACCCGCATGTACGACCATCTGACCGCGGTGTCCACCGCGATGAACCAGCTCGGCTGGAGCAATTACGCCAACGACCATGAGGACGGGAACGGCCAGTTCGAGCAGAACTTCAAGTACGCCGAGGCGCTCACCACAGCGGATCGGGTGATCACGCTGCGCTACCTCCTCTCCACGATGGCGGCCGAGCGTGGCATGGTCGCCACCTTCATGCCCAAGCCGTTCGCCGAGCGCACCGGTTCCGGTCTGCACTTCCACCTGTCCCTGACCTCCGGCGGCGCCCCGGTGTTCCCCGAGTCGGCCGAGGAAGACCAGCGTGGGCTCGGATTGTCGCCGACCGCTTACGGATTCGTCGGCGGCGTGCTCGAGCACGCCTGTGCGTTGCAGGCGGTGATGGCGCCGACGGTCAACTCGTACAAGCGAACCGGTGCCACCGCCACCCGCTCGGGTGCTTCGTGGGCGCCGCGTCGCCCCACCTACGGCGGCAACGACCGCACCCACTTCGTCCGCGTCCCCGACGACCAGCGCGTCGAACTGCGTGGCGGCGACGGCTCGGCCAACCCGTATCTGGCGATCGCGGCCGCACTCGGTGCGGGACTCGACGGCATCAAGCGCAGCCTCGACCCGGGCGAGATCGGCAGCTGTCCATCGCATATCGACTCGTTGCCGCTGACCCTGCTGCACGCCGTCGAGGCCATGGACGCTGACGCTGTCGTCACCGGCGTACTCAACGCCGCGGTTCCCGAGACCGGAGCCGGTGATGCCGGACTCGTCTCCGACTACTTCTCCCGGCTCAAGCGCGAAGAGTTCTTCGCGTGGCACTCCGCGGTGTCCCCGTGGGAGATCGACAACTACCTGACCGCCTTCTAACCCTTCCGGACCGACCCAGACAGACAGACAGACAAGGACAGACGACATGTGCGGAATCGTCGGGTTGCATCTGCGCAACCCCGAACTCCACCCCCGCCTCGGTGAGCTGCTCGGCCAGATGCTCGGCGAGATGCAGGACCGCGGCGCCGACTCGGCCGGCATCGCCATCTACGGTGACCCGACCTGGTCACCGGCCGGGCAGGGCTGCGTTTCGCTGCTCGAAACCGGTGTCACCGCAGACCAACTCGACGCGGCCGCGGCAACTGTCGGCGCAGAACTGGGCAGCGAGGTCAGCGGACAGCTCGTCGACGACACCCTGGTGCTCAGCGCGGCGGTCGACTCGGAAACACTGCTCGCCGCCGCCACGGCGGTGTACCCGCAGGCGCTGGTCGCCGGCTTCGGCGCCGACCTCACCGTCCTCAAGGGCGTCGGTGCGCCGCGAGACCTGGTGCAGGCATGGGGACTTCCGAACGCCAGCGGCTGGCAGGGGGTCGGCCACACCCGGATGGCCACCGAATCCGCGGTGACCCCATCGGGGGCACATCCGTTCGCCGTCGGGCCCGAACAGTGTCTGGTGCACAACGGTTCGTTCGCCAACCACGCGACGATCCGGCGTGAGTTGCGCGCCGAGGGTGTGCATTTCGACTCCGAGAACGACACCGAGGTCGGTGCACGCTTCGTCGCACATCAGCTCGCCCAGGGCAAGGACGTGGAGACCGCGCTGAAAGAGGTGTGCGCCACCTTCGACGGCTTCTACACCCTGCTGGTGTCCAACCACGACTCCTTCGCGGTGGTGCGCGACGCCATCGCCTGCAAGCCGGCGGTCATCGCCGAAACCGACGACTGGGTCGCCATGGCCAGCGAATACCGTGCCCTGGCCCACCTGCCCGGCGTCGAGAACGCACGTATCTGGGAACCCGAGCCTGAGGTGGTCTACGCATGGACACGCTGAACCCCAACCACACCTTCGATCTCGCGACGACGTCTCTGCGCGAGGTGAACGCCGCGCTGCACAGTGACGACATCTCCGGTGAGATCGTCATCGATCACCCGTCAGGAGCGCACAGCGTGGCCGCCGGTGTGAATGCGCCGGTCAAGATCACCGTCAACGGGCACGTCGGCTACTACGCCGCCGGCATGAACCAGCGGGCCGAGGTCACCATCAACGGCAACGCCGGCACCGGTGTGGCCGAGAACATGATGAGCGGCACCGTCGTCGTGAAGGGCAACGCATCGCAGTCGGCCGGGGCAACCGCACATGGCGGGTTGCTGGTCGTCGAGGGGGATGCGGCTGCGCGCTGCGGCATCTCGATGAAGGGTGTCGACATCGTCGTCGGCGGCAACGTCGGCCACAACAGCGCCTTCATGGCCCAGGCCGGCCGGCTGGTCATCCGCGGCGATGCCGGTGACGGCCTAGGGGATTCGATCTACGAGACCCGGATCTACGTGCGCGGTCAGGTCGGCTCGCTCGGCGCGGACTGCGTCGCCAAGCCGATGCGCCCCGAGCACCTCGAGGAGCTTGCCGGACTGCTCAAGGCCGCCGGCTTCAAGGGCGACGACCCCAAGGACTACACCCGTTACGGCTCGGCCCGCGAGCTCTACCACTTCCACGTCGACAACACCTCGGCGTACTGACGCTCTTCGCTGATCGAGTAGCCGACGAACGAAGTGAGGAGGCGTATCGAGATCGCGCACCAGGCTTCGATACGCGTCGGGCTCGCAAGCTCGCTCGTCGCTACTCAACCCGCGAGCAGATGCGTTGCCACACCCTAATTGCAACGGAGAACACCATGACCAACCCAAGCATCGAGCAGCGAGGGCTCCGCGAGTCCGCCACCTTCGACCGCACCACCATCGCCGCCATCCAGCGGGCCGCCGAGACCGGGATCTACGACATCCGCGGCTGGGGCGCCAAGCGTAAGCTGCCGCACTTCGACGACCTGCTGTTCCTCGGTGCGTCGATGTCGCGCTACCCGCTGGAGGGCTATCGCGAGAAGTGTGACACCGACGTCGTCCTCGGCAGCCGAAATGCGAAGTACCCGTTGCACCTCGACACCCCGGTGACAATCGCCGGGATGAGCTTCGGCGCGCTGTCCGCCGGCGCCAAGGAAGCACTGGGGCGCGGTGCGTCGGAGGTCGGCACGTCGACGACCACCGGCGACGGCGGTATGACCCCGGAAGAGCGCGGGCAGTCCAAGAATCTCGTCTACCAGTACCTGCCGTCGCGCTACGGGATGAATCCCGACGACCTGCGCAAGGCCGACGCCATCGAGATCGTCCTCGGTCAGGGCGCCAAGCCGGGTGGCGGCGGAATGTTGCTGGGCCAGAAGATCTCTGAGCGGGTCGCAGCGATGCGTACCCTGCCCGAGGGGATCGACCAGCGCAGCGCGTCGCGCCATCCCGACTGGACCGGACCCGACGACCTCGCGATCAAGATCAACGAGCTGCGTGAGATCACCGACTGGGAGAAGCCGATCTACGTCAAGGTCGGCGCCACCCGCACCTACTACGACGTGAAGCTGGCAGTACATTCCGGCGCTGACGTCGTCGTCGTCGACGGTATGCAGGGCGGCACCGCGGCCACCCAGGACGTGTTCATCGAGCACGTCGGCATCCCGACGCTGGCCGCGATCCCGCAAGCCGTTCAGGCGTTGCAGGAGTTGGGTGTTCATCGTGAGGTCCAACTCATCGTCTCGGGCGGCATCCGCAATGGAGCCGACGTGGCGAAGGCGATGGCGCTGGGTGCCGATGCGGTTGCCATCGGCACCGCGGCCCTGATCGCTCTGGGCGACAACGACCCTCGCTATGCCAAGGAGTACGAGGCCCTGGGCTCGGCAGCCGGTTATTACGACGATTTCCAGGAGGGCAAGGACCCGGCCGGTATCACCACGCAGGACCCCGAACTGTCGGCACGGTTCGACCCGGTCGAGGGCGGTCGTCGGCTGGCGAACTTCCTGCGCGTGATGACCATGGAGGCGCAGACCATCGCCCGCGCGTGCGGCAAGGCGCACCTGCAGCACCTCGAACCCGAGGACCTGGTGGCGATCTCCATCGAGGCGTCGGCGATGGCGCGGGTTCCGCTGGCCGGCACCAGTTGGATTCCGGGCGCGGGGTTCTGAGCCGGGTTCTGAGCCGGGTGCGCTCGAGGCGGCGGGCCGGCTTTTGCGGGAGTGCTCAATCCACAGCACCAGAAAGCATCCCCGGGACCGGCCTCGGGTCCGTGAAAGGGTCGGAATCTCCCCGACACTGACCGGCGGTTTTCGTTACGGGCGGGCCGGAGGCCAGCGGGTGGGCCGCAGGCCCAGTGGCTCAGGGGTAGCCCTGTCACAGGTGCCCGTACGCAGTCTCCGGCGGCGGGCCGACCATCGTCACATCGAGGTCGGAGATCTGACCGAGCTTCGCCATCAGCGAGGCCGGGTTGATCAGACCTTCGGTGTAGACGTTGTCGGCGGTCGGCTCGCCGGTCCGGTCGAAGAAGGGCTCGAACACGTCGGTGGTGAGGACGCCGAGCATGCGGGTGTTGTGCGCGCCGAGGGCATAGCTGTGGATGGTGCCGGGCGGTGCGTGGACGAAGTCTCCGGGGGTGAGCAAGACCTCGGTGCCGTTCACCCACAGCCAGATCCGGCCGGAGAGGCAGAAGAAGTTCTCGGTGTGGAGCTGGTGGAAGTGCTGCGGGATGTAGGGCTGCCGGTTGCCGAGGGTGGTCACCGAGAAGTAGCGCCGGTCGGTGTTGACGCCCCGGGCCGAGAACGTGTTGATCGCGTCCGGCCAGGCCCGGTGGTCGCCGGTGTGCGCGCGCTGGAAATAGGCCTCGGTGCCGGCGGGTAGGGCGTCGTCCCAGACGTCCGACGGTTCGGTGAAGTCGATGTCGGCGACAGTCCAGGCGGCGGGTATGCCGGGTGCTTCGACGGCGCCGGTCGCGCGGTAGATATGCTGGGCCGCAGCGCCGTCGGTGTCACCGAGCGCATCGAGTGCTCCGCCCGGGGCGGAGAACAGCAGGAACCGCGACATGTGGTGCAGGAATCGGTAGGCCACGGGCGTGCCGGCGGGTACATGCACGGAGTCGCCGGGGCCGAGCACCCGACTCTCGCCCGGCAGCCAGAACTGGATCGACCCGTCGAAGACGTAGTACGACCGCTGATGCGCGAGACGGTGGAACGGCGCGCCCGAACCGCGGGGTCCGAGGACGAAGGCCGCATCGAAATCGCCTCCGCTGTCCGATGATCGGGCCACGACGGTCCACAGTTGACCGCCGATCTCATGGCGTTCACCGTCCCCGCTGGGCATCAGGTAAGGGACCTGCTCGCCGGGCAGGGCGCCGACGACGGGTGTCAGGCGGTGGATTGCGTCGAGGTCGTTGACGGTCATGCGTTCTCCTGTGTGGCAGTGGAATCGATGGGTGTGACGGAGGTCGGGTCGAGGTGGCGCTCGAAGAATCGGCCGACGGTGTCGAAACCGAAGCCGACGTCGCGCGTGCTCGCGGGGGCGGATGACCGCAGGGTTGCCGAAGCCGATCCCGCCGCGGCGAGGCGGCCGTCGTCCATCACCGTCGCCATCGCGACGTCGAGGCGACCGGCCGGGTTGAGGAAGCCGTGCCGGTAGTCGTCGACGAGGTACAACTCGGCTGGGACATCGTGAGCGAGAAGAGAGTCGAACAACAGCGCGCTGTGGGAGGACGGGACCAGCACGTCGCCAGTGCCGTGCGAGATCTGGAACGGCGGTGCGGACGCCGTCACGCGCATGTGCGGGCTCGCCATTCGGGCGAGATCGGGATCGTCACCCGGCAGGCCACCCAGCAATCTCGACTCCGGCGAGGTACGCGGATCTGTGCCCGGGAGTGCGGCTCCGGGTCCGATGCTCTCCTGCGCCAGGTCCACCGGAGCGTACGACTCGGCGACCGCCTGGACGGCGGCGCTCGCGACGTCGGCGTCCACCATCTCTCCCGCCAGTCGCGCCACGTGTCCGGTAACGCCGGCGAGCGCGGCGAGATGTCCGCCCGCCGACGCACCCCAGAGCCCGATGCGGCGGCCGTCCAGCCCGAATCCGGAGCCCCGGACTCGCAGGAAACGGATCGCGGCGCGCACATCGTGGAGTTGGGCCGGAAACAGCGCGTCGCCGCTGAGGCGGTAGTCGATGGCCGCCATGGCGATGCGACGAGAAACGAAGTGGGTCCACAGGTCAGGTGCGAGGGTGCGGTCACCGGTGAACCAGCCGCCACCGTGCAGCCACAACACCACCGGCACCGGCGCCGACGTCGATGCGCTGTCAGGCAGGTAGAGATCGAGCAACAGCGGGCCGGACTCGCGTTCGATGTAAGTCATCGTGCGCGGGCGTACATGCATCGGAGTGGTCGGATTCACCCGACCATCGTGCGGTCCAGGTCACAGTGGAGTCCATCAGGAATCGATGAACAGGCATTCGGGAAACCCGAACATCTCAGACGTCGACTGTGCGGGCCTCGTAGATGACCACGTCGACGAACTCGCGGATTGTCGACGTCGGACGGCCGGTCAGACACAGATACGTGGTCAGGCGCGGCACGTCGACGATCGGGACGAAAGCCAGTCCGGGACGTGCATACGCTTCGGCCGCCGATTCGCCGGCGATGTTGATGCCTGCCCCGACGCCGCAGAGTTCGAGGATCTCCTCGAAGTTGTGCGCGATCGGACTCACCCGGACATCCGCCGTATCGCCGAGAAGCGCGGTCAACCATCCGGCCGACGACTCGGCGGTGCGACCGACGATGAGGGTCTCGCCCGCCATGTGCTCCCGGTCGACGGACTTTCGGCGCGCCAGCGGGTGATCGTCGCGCAGGACCAGGACGCAGCCCTCGTCCCAGAGCGGCACCGCACGCACATCGTCGGGTGTCGGACCTGCCTCGGTCACAAACGCGCAGTCGACCTCCCCGTCGGCGAGCGCGCGGTAGCTACCGTCGAAGCCGAGATGCTTGATCTCCCAGTCGACGCCCGGTAGCGCCGCCGTCGCGGCGGCCATCACGGTGCGAAACCGCCGACTGGACACCATCAGTCCGACTCGGATCCGCGACTCGTCCGGCCGCGCGGATCCCCAGTCACTCACCTCGTCCATCGACGCCAGCGCGCGGCGGGCCAATGGCAGGAGTTCCTCGCCGGCGGCCGTCAGGGCCACACGGGGCGACCGTACGAGCAGTGGCCGTCCGGAGCGCTTCTCCAAGGTGGCGACGTTCTCGCTGAGCGTCGACGGACTGAGGTGCAACGCTGCGGCCGCGCGCCCGAAGTGCAGATTCTCGGCCACGGCGACAAAGCATCGGAGTTGTTGCGTCGTGATGTCCATGAGTTGGTTCACATCGTAGGCGCTTTCACTGAGTGAAAGCAGAAGATCGACTTCTGTGATCCCGACCTCCTACCGTCAACGCATCGCATCACCTCACAGAAAACGGAGCCGGTAGATGAGTACAGCCTCCACCCGGACACAGGTGGCCATCGTCGGCGGTGGCCCGGCGGGCCTCATGCTGTCGCATCTGCTGCATGTCGCAGGTATCGACAGCGTCGTTGTCGACAACCGGACGGTGCATCAGATCGAGACCACCCATCGCGCCGGCATCCTCGAGCGCGACAGTGTCCGGCTGCTGGTCGACTCCGGGGTCTCCGACCGGGTGCTCACCGACGGGCACGAGCACGAGGGCATCTCGCTTCGCTTCGGTGGTGTCAGCCATCGCATCGACTTCCAGAAGCTCGCCGGTGTCTCGTGCTGGCTGTACCCGCAGACCGAGGTGTTCATCGACCTCCATCGGGCACGGACCCGCGACGGTGGCGATCTGCGCTACGGAATCACCGACACCGAGGTGAGCGGCGTCCTCGATTCACCGACCGTCCGTTACACCGACGCCGACGGCGCACGCCACGAGATCACTGCCGACCTCGTCGTCGGCGCCGACGGTTCCCGCAGCATCTGCCGCAAACTCGTCGCCGACCCGCACATGTACTTCCGTGAGTACCCGTTCGCCTGGTTCGGTGTGATGGTGCAGGCGCCACCGAGCGCGCCGGAACTGATCTACAACCGGTCGCCGCAGGGTTTCGCCCTGATCAGCCAACGCACCGACACCGTGCAGCGCATGTACTTTCAGTGCGACCCGACCGAAGACCCGGACACCTGGTCCGACGACCGGATCTGGGAGCAGCTGCACACCCGCCTGTCCGGGTCGGACGGCTTCCGTCTGAAGGACGGCCCGGTGATCGAACGCACGGTGCTGCCCTTCCGCAGCTTCGTGCAGTCGCCGATGCGTCACGGCCGCCTCCTGTTGGCCGGCGATGCCGCGCACACGGTTCCACCGACCGGTGCCAAAGGTCTGAACCTCGCCCTCTCCGATGTGCGGGTGCTGGCCGAGGTCATCGAAGCGGCAGTGAACAAGAACGACGACGATGCGCTCGACACCTACACCGATCGTGCGCTCGCACGCGTGTGGAAGGCCCAGCACTTCTCCTACTGGATGACCACGATGCTCCACAATGTCTCTGGCGCATCCGATTTCGACGAACAACGCCAGCTCGGCGAACTACAGACCCTGGTCTCCTCGGAGGCCGGCTCCACCTATCTCGCAGAAGGGTACACAGGATGGCCACACCACTGATCACCGGCAAGGAGGAGGAGTCGGAGGTGTTCACCGAACACGGCCATGTCTCCTCGGATGCCGCGGCGGGCACACAAGCGCAGATCAGCGACGAGATCGCGCGGATTGGCGCCGAGTACGCTGCGGCCCAATCGGCTGGTGCGGCACCGGAAACGGCACCGCGACTGAACTACGCGCCCTACCGGTCGAGCCTGCTTCGACACCCCACCAAGAACTTTCATCACAGCGATCCCGAGGGGATCGAACTCTGGACGCCTGCGTTCGGGCACCGTGACGTCGACCCGCTCGAGGCGGACCTGACGATCCAGCACGGTGGTGACCCCGTGGGCGAGCGGATGATCGTCACCGGTCGCGTGCTCGACAGCTCGGGGCGGCCCGTGCGCAAGCAACTCGTCGAGGTGTGGCAGGCCAACGCGGCCGGGCGTTACATCCACAAGCGGGATCAGCATCCGGCGCCGATCGACCCGAACTTCACCGGCGTCGGTCGCTGCATCACCGATGACGACGGCTGGTACAAGTTCACCACCATCAAGCCGGGCCCGTACCCGTGGAAGAACCACCACAACGCGTGGCGGCCTGCCCACATCCACTTCTCGGTCTTCGGCACGGCGTTCACCCAGCGGCTGGTCACCCAGATGTACTTCCCGGGTGACCCGCTGTTCGCCTTCGACCCGATCTATCAGGCGATCGTCGATCAGAAGGCCCGCGATCGGCTGGTTGCGAACTACGACCACGATCTGACCCAGCACGAGTGGTGCACCGGATACCGTTGGGACATCGTCCTCAACGGCACCGGCCAGACCCCGATGGAGGAGCAGCAGTGACTCTCGCACCCACCCCGGGCCAGACCGTCGGCCCGTTCTTCCACTACGCACTCCCGTTCGACCGTGGCGCCGAGCTCGTGCCCGCCGGACATCCCGATCGGATCAGGCTGCACGGCACGGTGTTCGATGGGGCCGGCGACCCGATTCCCGACGCGCTGATCGAGATCTGGCAGGCCGACGGCGACGGCAACGTCAGCCAGGAGCCCGGGTCGTTGCGTCGGGATGGTTTCACGTTCACCGGCTTCGGACGCGTACAGACCGATCGCACCGGGCATTACACCTTCGCGACCGTTGCACCTGGTGCGATGACCGAGGGGGCGGCCCCGTTCTTCGCCGTCTGCGTGTTCGCCCGCGGCCTGCTCGATCGATTGCTCACCCGCGCCTATCTCCCCGGGGACGCGCTGGCCTCGGATGCGCTGCTGAACTCGCTGCCGGAGGATCGTCGCGCCACGTTGACCGCTACCAAGGAGGACGACGGCTACCGGTTCGACATCCATCTACAGGGTGAGGGCGAGACCGTCTTTCTCGATCACGGTGGACGATGACAAGCGGTGGCCGATGAGCGATCTGCTCTGGCCGGGGGACCACCACGCCGGTGACATTCTCACAGATGCGGCATTTCTCGACGCGATGCTGCGTGTGGAGGCGGCGTGGACGACGGCGTTGGTGAAGGCCGGGGTCGCGCCCCAACCTGCCGCGTTGTCGATCGAGAACGTCCGTGGGTTGGTGGGCGAGGGTGACGCGGAACAGATCTCCATTGATGCGGAGTCGGGCGGCAACCCGGTGATCCCGCTGGTCCGCGCGCTGCGTGACGGCCTCGGATCGTCGGATGCGGCCAGCTGGCTGCACCGGGGTTTGACCAGCCAGGACGTCGTCGACACGGCGCTGATGGTTTGTGTCGCCGAGGCTTTCGTTGCCATCACCGGCGAGCTCGACCGACAGATCGCGATCCTCGCGCAGCATGCTGCGGCGCATCGCGAGACCCCGATGGTCGCCAGAACGCTGACGCAGCAGGCCGTCCCATTGACGTTCGGGCTCAAGGCCGCACTGTGGTTGCGCGGCGTCCTCGACGCGCGGGAGCAGGTCGACGCGTTGCGCTTTCCGGTACAACTGGGCGGCGCGGCAGGTACGTCGGCCGCCGTCGTCGAACTCGCCGGTGCCGGCGTCGATCCCGGGCACCTGGTCGCGGAAACCGCGACCGTCGCCGCGCGGGAACTCGGGCTCGAGCCCGCGACGCCGTGGCATTCGGTGCGCACCGCAGTCACCCGCATCGGCGATGCCGCGGTGGGCTGCACCGACGCCTGGGGTCACATCGCCAATGATGTACTTACGCTGTCGCGGCCCGAGATCGGCGAGTTGACCGAGGGAGCGGGGGGATCGTCGTCGACGATGCCCCACAAGGCCAATCCGGTGTTGTCCGTGATGATCCGGCGCGCGGCGATCTCGACACCGCAACTCGGCGCGACCCTCCATCTGGCCGCGGCCGATTCCGTCGAAGAACGAACGCCAGGTGGTTGGCATGCGGAATGGGAGGCGCTCCGGAGTCTCATTCGGCGAAGCGTCGTGGCGGCGCGCCAGACCACGCGGCTCGTCGAGGATCTGCGCGTGCACACCGACCGGATGGCCGGCAATCTCGCCGCGGCCGGCGAGGCGGTGCGATCCGAACAGGCCTCGATGGCCACGATCGCCGGACACGCACCGGGCGGGGAGTACCTCGGCGCGACAGGCTATTACATCGACACACAACTCGAACGGGCGCGTGCGATGACAGCGACACTTTCATCATCGACAGGAGAGGGCAGATGAGTCGATACGACGACGGTATGACGGTACGGCGCGAGGTCCTCGGTGACGCCCACGTCGACCGGGCGACCGACGCCATCACCGACCTCACCCGCGACTTCCAGGAACTCATCACCGAGTATGCGTGGGGCAGCATCTGGACCCGCCCGGGCCTGGATCGTCGCAGTCGGTCGATGATCACGCTGACCGCACTGATCGCACGAGGCCACCACGAGGAACTCGCCATGCACCTGCGGGCAGCACTGCGTAACGGCCTCACCCGCGACGAGATCAAAGAGGTGCTGCTGCAGTCGGCGATCTATTGCGGTGTGCCGGATGCGAACACCGCGTTCCGCATCGCGAACGGTGTGTTCGCCGAGGTTGATGCTGCCGACGCTCAATCCTGATCGGCCTCGCGTCGTCTGCGGTTGCGCATCCGTTCTTGTCGTCTGCGGTTGTGTTTGGCTGCCAGTCGGGTGATCGGTCGGGTGGGTGGGGTTGGGGGTGGGGTCGGGTGGTCCGCCGATCCCGCGGGTGCGCCGGGTGGGTTGGGTGTGGCGAATCCGATGCGGAGTAGGCCGGGGAACAACGGTTCCATGGTGTTGGGGTCACCCGCGATGATCAGGCCTTCGGGGGTGGTGAACTCGGTGCGTAACCGGCCACACCGGTCGCGGTACTGGTCATCGATCCAGGTGCCGAACGTTTTGATGAGGTGGAAGAACCGGTCTTTGATGTTCAGATTCTCCGGCACCGTTTGCCCGCCGGCGGCGGGGTGGGTGTGGTCGTATTCGGCGACATGCTCCACATCAGCCCCCGGAGCGAACGCCGAGGTGTCGGTGCCGGGCACCACGCTGTAGCCATCCCGAATCCGGATGTAGGTGTCCAGGGCGGTTGAGGGCCGGTAGGGGTTCGACGGTAGATGTGCGGGCAGGGTGTAGGTGCCGTCCGGATTCTGCGGGGTGCCCGTGGGCACCAGAGGTTTGACGATCGCGTCCGGGCGGGCCGCCAACTCGCGGACGTGCTCATCGGAGATGACTCCGTGCCCGGCCATCCACCCGGCATGCGCGGCGTCACCGGTCAGGGTGGATTCGTCGCAGACGACGTGGATGACGATCGTGGCGTCCACCGGCGGCACCGTACCCGGTTCCGGGATCTGGGCGGTGCAGTCCTCGCGTCCGCACCGGCATTCGAACCGGGTTCCGGACAGCAATGCGAACATCGCATCCGAGGCGCGTTGCTGTGTGGTGCGCGGATCGTGCGCACAGGCTGCCGCGGCGAGCGCGGTGACGGCGGCGGCGGCGATGCGCACATTCTCCGCCGCCATCGAGGCGGTGATGGTTGCCATGCCGTCGGGTTTGGGGGTGGTCCACATGCGGCGCTGGGCCAGGGCGCGGCGGCGGTGTTCGCGGACCGCGTCGGGGTCGTGGCGGAACACGATCCGATCGACCATGTCGCGCAGCCGTTCGGCCGACCACGCGCCGCGGTGCAGGTCGAGTTCGGCGGCGATCTCGGCATCCACGTCGGGCATGGCGTCCTGCCCGGTGAGGAGGTCGGTGCGGGCGATGATCGAGGCCACCCGCGCCGGCGAGATCTGGCCGTGGCGCAGCCGTTCGGCCACCTGGGGGAGCCGATCACGCAGGGCCAGTGCCTCACGCACCAGCTGTTCGGCTGTCGTCTGGGAGATGCTCAACGCCAACGCGATCCGGGCGGCGCAGTCGGCGAACCCGTCGACCACCAACAGATCGTCGGGGCGCGGCTGTTCACCGACCACACGCTGGTGTAGTTCGGCGGCCAGCTGATAGTTGTGCCAGGCCAGATACGCCACACCGCGCTGGGTGGCGGCCATCGAGCCCAACAGGTCGTTGGTGTCGGCGTCGCCGATCTGTTCGGCGTGCAGACGGCCGGTGAAGATCGGCGCCAGGTCGGGCCAGGGGGAGGCCTCACCCCACCACGACGACAACGCCCAATCCGAACCCGAACCCGACACCGCACAACATCTTTCAGAGAGATGGACACGGCGAAACCACACGTCCCACATATCTCTGAAAAGTGACCGACCCCCTACAGGGCCGATCCGGCATCACATCACTGCTTCGATTTCGCTGGGTTTCAATCTACGACACCGGTCCGACAAAAATGATCGATGCAGGTCAGGGCGGGTATCGGGGTCTCGATACGCATCCTCGCCTAGCGGCTCGGAGGCTACTCGACCAGCGGAAAAGGGGCGTGCCCGACGACCAGAGGAGTGGTGCCCCTCACCCAGCGGAAGAGGACGTGCCCGACGACCAGCGGAAAAGGGCGTGCCCGACGACCCGCGGAAAAGGGCGTGCCCGACGACCCGCGGAAAAGGGCGTGCCCGACGACCCGCGGAAGAGGGCGTGCCCGACGACCAGCGGAAGAGGGCGTGCCCGACGACCAGCGGAAAAGGGCGTGCCCGACGACCCGCGGAGTGGTGCCCCTCACCCAGCGAAAAAAGGGGGGTGCCTTCCCATCTGCTGATCGAGTAGGTGACGAGCGGCAGCGAGGAGCCGTATCGAGATCACCGGGAGCCGAGTGGTCCGCCCGCCGCAGACTTACGCAGCCTGATGAATCGCGCGCACAAAAATCTCGATGAGCTCCGACTCTTCCTTCGGATCCTTCGGGGGAAAGAGCAACATCGCGAGGAAGGTGCGGATCGCGAATCGGATGGTGGTCACTTCGGTGGGGTCGAGTCCCATGAGGTCGGCGGCGATGCGGTTGATCGTGGCGGAACCGATGACGGTGTCGGCGGCCTCGGCGGTGAGGGCGTGCCGTGATCGGACAAACTGTCGGATCACACGATCGGACCGGATCTCCCGCAAGGCGACCGTGATCGCGACCTCCGCGCGACGCGGACCCGCTAACCCGTCGACTGCCTTCTCGACCTCGGCGACGACGCCGGCCGACGACAACGCCCACACGGACTCCAGCAACCTCGCCTTGCCGCCGACGTGGCGGTAGACGGTGGCTCTCGAACAATGTGCTCGGCGAGCAAGCTCGTTGAGTTCGAACCGATCGACCCCGTGCCGGCCGATCATCTCCGTGGCGATGGCGTAGAGCCGATCCCGCGCAGCTTCGCTGCGGTCACCACTCACCAACCAATCTTCGGTCATGTTCTCAGTCTGAGACATCTCAGCGATATGTTGCACCGATTTCCCGAGGTCGCACAGGCGGAGTGAGACTTGGCCGATACCGGCTCAAACGCGGTTGTGTCGACTTCGCCGCAGCGGGTTGAACTGAACGCAGCCCGGGGTCGACGCTGGTCAGGTGCATGACCTCGACAACCCGTATCCGTACTTCGACCAACTGCGAGCCGAGTCGCCCGTCGCCCGCCTCGACGGATCGCCGTTCTATCTGGTGACGAGCTGGGAACTCGTCACCGAGGCGATCGCGCGGCCGGAGGATTTCTCATCGAATCTCACCGCCACCATGGTGTGGAATGCCGACGGCACGGTGTCAGCGTTTCCGATGCTCGAGCTGGGTTCGCCGCTGCATGTGCTGGCCACCGCGGACGACCCGGTGCATCGTGAGCATCGCACGGTGGTGATGCCGTCACTGGTGGCCAAGCGCATCCGGGAGCTCGAACCGTTCATCGCCCACACGTTGAAACGGCTCTGGGACAACGGGGTCGAGGACGGCCACATCGATTGGATGACGGCGATCGCACAACGGCTGCCGATGGCCGTCGTTGCGGACCTGTGCGGATTTCCGCAGTGCGACATCGACGACCTGATCCGATGGTCCTTCGCAACCACCATCCTGCTCGATGGCGTGGTGACCACCGAACAACTCGAGGCAGCGACAGCGGCGGCGGGCGAGCTCACCGCGCACATCGACAAAGCGTTCAGCTCGGCTCTCGACAACCCCGGTGACGGCATCATGGCCGACCTCGCGGCCTTGGTGGAGCAGGGCAGGCTCGATCGGGCCGAGGCCACCTTCATACTGGTCCAACTCGTCGCCGCCGGTGCGGAATCGACGGTCAGCCTGCTCGGCAGCGCTGTGTGGCTGCTCGGCGAGCAACCAGGACTCGTCGGCCGGCTGCGTGAGGATCGCAGTCTCGTACCGACATTCGTCGAGGAGGCGCTGCGCCTGGAGTCGCCGTTCCGCGGCCACTATCGCCACGTCGTCCGCGATACCACGCTGGGTGACGTCGAACTGCCGGCCGGCTCACACCTTTACCTGCTGTGGGGTGCGGCCAACCGCGACCCCGCGCACTTCGACGAGCCGGGCACCGTGATCCTCGATCCGACGCTGCGCCGATCCCATGTGGCGTTCGGCAAGGGGCTGCATCTGTGTGTCGGCGCGGCGCTTGCCCGCCTCGAGACGCGCTCGGCGATCGACTTTCTCCTGGATTCCACGGTCGACTTCACCGTCGATCACGAGAACCCGCAGTGGGAACGCAGCCTGCTGGTGCGCCGACTGCGCACCCTGCCGCTGACGGTCAACCCATCTATGTGAGACACATCGGCCCACTACACTCGATTCCACTGAGTGAAAGATCGGGTGATGGTGATGGCGGGTAACACGAGCACTCCCGGCCAATCCGTGGCGTCCCGGGTGCTCGCGGTTCTCGGGGCCTTCGATCGATCCCACCGCGCGCTCACCCTCACCGAGATCGCCGAGCGCGCCGACCTCCCGTTACCGACCGCCCACCGTTTGGCCCGCGAACTCGAGTCGTGGGGAGCACTCACCCGCCGGCCCGACAACCGATTCGTCGTCGGCCGCCGGATGTGGGACCTGGGTCTGCTCGCGCCGATCCAGTCCGGTATCCGGGAGGTGGCGGCGCCGTTTCTGCAGGACCTCTACGCGGCAACCTTTGCCACGGTCCACCTCGCGGTCCGCGACGGAAACCAGGTGCTCTATCTGGATCGGTTGTCGGGTCGCGCATCGGTTCCGGTCGTCAGCCGCGTCGGCAGTCGACTGCCGCTGCACTGCACCGGGGTCGGAAAGGTCCTGCTCGCGCACGCACCCGATGACATCCGGCGTGCGGCGATGGCCGACCTGCGTCCGATGACGCGCTACACGATCGTCGCGCCGGGCGTGCTCGACCGCCAGCTTCGCCAGATCCGCCAGCAGGGATACGCCACCACCTCCGAGGAGATGACGCTCGGCGCCTGCTCGATCGCGGTTCCCGTCCGCAACGGTGACGACGTGGTGGCCGCCCTCGGCGTGGTGGTCCCGTCGCTGGGGCGCAATCGGGCATCGCTGGTGGCCGCGGCCCAGGTGGCCGCGCAGGGCGCGGGACGCACGCTGTACGGGATCGCACCGGCTGCGGGGGCGTGAGGCGCAAGAGTCTAAATGATTGACAAACTCAATCATTGTCAAATACGGTGATTGGCGACACATTCGTGATCGACGAGGAGTTCCAATGCGCAACATGGGTGTGGGCACCTGGCCCTTTCGCACCTCCCGGCAGCGCCCGGACGCCACCGCCATCATCTTTCGGGACGAGGAACTCACCTATCGGGAACTGTCGGAACGCACGACTCGCCTGGCTCACGCGCTCGCCGATCTCGGTGTCGGACGCGGTGACCGGGTGGCGCTGCTGAGTGCCAACCATCCCGCCTACCTCGAAGGGCTGTTCGCGGCAGGCCTGCTGGGCGCGATCCTCGTGCCCTTGAACGCACGGCTGACCGCGCCCGAGGTCGCCTACGCACTGCGCGATTCCGGCGCACGGGTGCTGATCCACTCGGCGCAGCTCGGTGCCACCGCGATCGCGGCGGTGGGCGACGAGCAGAATCCGATGCGGGTTGTCGTCGATGGGGAACCCGATGCGGGCGCGGTCGGGTACGAGGCCATCATCGCCTCGGCAGGTTCCGAGCGCATCGATGAACCGGTGGGCACCGACGATCCCTGCTTCATCATGTACACGTCGGGGACGACCGGGAACCCCAAAGGCGTGGTCCTCACCCACGGCGGCGTCACCTTCGCCGCGCTCAACCCGGTCCTCGACCTCGACCTGTGCAGCGACGAGGTCTCGCTGGTCGCCGCGCCGCTGTTTCACACGGCTGCACTGAACTTCGTCTCGCTGCCGACGATCCTCAAGGGTGGCACGCTGGTGATCGACGAAGGATTCGATCCTGGTCGTGCGTTGCGGCTGGTCGCCGAGCGTGGGGTCACCTATTCCTTCGGGGTGCCGACCATGCTGGACGCGATGAGTGCCCATCCCGACTGGGCGCGAAGCGATCTCACATCGATCCGACGGTGGATCGTCGCGGCGGCACCGGTGCCGCCGCGTACGCTTCGTACCTTCGCCGAGCGGGGTGTCAAGTTGTGTCAGGCTTACGGTCTCACCGAAACCGGTCCCGGTGCATTGGTTCTCACGCCTGATCGGGTCGAGGAGAAACTCGGGTCCGCCGGCATCGCACATTTCTTCACCGACGTCCGCGTCGTCGGACCCGACGGTGCCGAGGCGGAGTCGGGTGAGCGGGGCGAGATCCAGATCCAGGGGCCGAATGTCATGCGGGAGTACTGGGGTCGGCCGGATGCGACGGCGGCCGCGTTCACCGACGACGGCTGGTTCCGCTCCGGCGACGTCGGCGTACGCGATGACGACGGCTGCGTCACGATCGTCGACCGGCTCAAGGACATGATCATCTCCGGCGGGGAGAACATCTATCCCGCCGAGATCGAGGCCGTGATCCTGGAGATCCCCGGCGTCGTCGGATGCGGCGTCTTCGGCGTCGCCGACGAGAAATGGGGTGAGGTGGGCTGCGCCGCGATCACTTTTGCGGATGGGGTCGAGCTCACCTACGACGAACTCCGCGAGTTCCTGGAGACACGGCTGGCGCGCTACAAGATCCCCCGGTCGATGGTCGTGCTCGACGAGATCCCACGTAACGCCACGGGCAAGATTCGTAAGGACCGCCTGCGGTCGATGTTCGCGCCGGTCGGCTGAGGCTTTCGGATCAGTTGCCGGGGAACGTGACCCGGGACAACAGGGCGCGTAGTGCATCGGAATCGGCGGATTCGGGGAAGTACTCTGCGGCGACGTCGTCACTGATCGCGCGCGCCCTGCGGCAGAGGTCACGCCCGGCGTCGGTGGCCAGGATGAGTTTGTTGCGTCGATCGCCGGGATCGGTTGTGCGGACGACGAACTCGCGGCTCTCGAGGTCGTCGACCAGGGCCACGATCTGACTCGGATCGAGTCCGACGTCGGCGGCAAGACGTCGCTGTGTGATCCCGTCGGCCTGATCACAGACCGCCGCCAGGACGCTGTAGGCGCGCACCTTGAGCCCGAGTGGTGCGAGCGCGCGATTGGTTGTCTTCACCAGCACGGCGGATGCGCGGGCCAGGAGGAATCCGAGGTCGTCCTCGAGTGTCCGCCGTTGTGCCATGCGCTGTCCTTTCATCAGCCGAAGAGTACCAGTGACACAATGATTGACAAACTCAATTATTGTTGTTGTACTTCAATTTGAGGTCGACACCCGGCATCAGGAGGAACACATGGATCTGAGCGGCAAGGTCGCCATCGTCACCGGCAGCGGCCAAGGGCTGGGTCTGGCGTACGCACGTGAACTCGCGCGCTGCGGAGCGGCGGTGGTGGTCAACGACGTCCGGCAGGAGGCAGCCGACGCCGCCGTTGCCGCGATCACCGCTACGGGAGGTCGAGCGGTCGGCGTCGTCGCGCCGGTGGGCAGCGCCGAGACGGCACGCGCGCTGGTCGCGGCCGCCGTGGAGAAGTTCGGCCGTCTCGACGTGCTCGTCACCAACGCCGGCATCCTGCGTGACAAGGTGCTGTGGAAGATGTCCGACGAGGACTTCGATGCGGTCATCGACGTCCATCTGCGCGGGACGTTCACGTGTGTGCGTGAGGCGGTGAACCGGTTCCGGGAACAGGGCGAGGGCGGGCGCGTCATCTGCATCGGTTCGCCGGCGGGTCAGCGCGGCAACTTCGGCCAGACCAACTACTCGGCGGCGAAGGCGGCCATCGTCGGTATGGTCCGCACCTGGGCGATGGAACTGGCCAAGGCCGGCATCACCGCGAACGCGGTCTGCCCGGTCGCGGCCACCGCGATGACCGAGACGATCCCGTTCCTTGCCCCGCACATCGAGGGCATGAAGAACGGAGAACCCCTCCCCGACATCATCCGCCGAGAGGTCGGTATGGGTACACCCGAAGATGCCGCCGGAGTCGTCGCCTTCCTGGCCTCCGATGACGCTGCCGGTGTCACCGGGCAGGCCATCTCGGTCGGCGGTGACCGGCTTGCGCTGTGGTCGCATCCGCAGCTGACCGCAACTGCGTTCCACGACGGGGGCTTCGGCGCCGATGATGTCGCCGCCGAATGGCCCACGACGTTCGCCGATCGGCTCGAATCCGTGGGCGAAGAATTTCCCGCCGAGGTGATGGCACGATGACCAGGTATGAGTACGGCGTAGATTTCGACGCCATCGATGCGATCGACATCCACACGCACGTGGAGATCGACGGCTGCGGGCACCGCTCCATGGACGACGAGCTGATGGCCGCGTCGGAGAAATACTTCAAGTCCGGCGAGGAACGCACGCCGGCGATCGAATCGATCGCACAGCACTACCGGGACCGCAACATGGCGGCGGTGGTGTTCACCGTCGACGCGGCATCGGCGTCCGGCCACGCGCCGAATAATGTGGAGGAGATCGCCGAGCGTGCAGCGGAATTCAACGATGTGTTGATCCCGTTCGGATCGGTCGACCCGCTGCAGGGCAAGGCGGCGGTCAAACGCGTCCATCGGCTCGTCGACGAGTTCGGGGTCAAGGGTTTCAAATTCCATCCGAGTATGCAGGGGTTCGAACCCAACGATCGGCAGTTCTACCCGCTGTACGAGGCCATCGTCGAATGCGGCGTGCCGGCACTGTTTCACACCGGACAGACCGGGATCGGTGCCGGACTCCCGGGTGGGCACGGCATCAAGCTGAGGTACTCGGACCCGATGCTGCTCGACGACGTCGCCGCCGACTTCCCGGACCTCACCGTCGTCATGGCCCATCCCGCGGTGCCGTGGGTGGACGCGCAGATCTCCATCGCCACCCACAAGGCCAATGTCTACATCGATCTGTCCGGATGGTCGCCGAAATACTTCCCGGCCCAGTTGGTGAAGGCCGCGAATTCGATGTTGCGCCACAAGGTCCTGTTCGGATCGGACTTCCCGGTGATCCAGGTGGACCGCTGGCGCTCCGACTTCGAGAAGCTCGACATCAAACCCGAGGTCGTGCCACTGATCTTCAAGGAGAACGCCAAGCGCGTGCTCGGAATCAAGAGCTGAAAACCGTAACGACTCAGGAGATTGTCATGACCACAGCCACCGCCACGCATGTCGCCACGCTCGCCGATCTCGACGGACTCGTCGGCACGACCATTGGCGTCAGCTCATGGATCGCCGTCGAGCAGGAACGGATCAACACCTTCGCCGACGCCACCGGCGACCACCAATGGATCCATGTCGAGCCGGAGCGGGCCGCCGCGGAGAGCCCGTTCGGCGGACCCATCGCCCACGGGTATCTGACCCTGTCGCTGATCATCCCGATGTGGGGCGAGGTGCTCACCATCGACAGCGTCACGATGGCGGTCAACTACGGGCTGAACAAGGTGCGCTTCACCAGTCCTGTGCCCGCCGGTGGGCGGGTACGTCTGAATGCGACGCTGAAGTCCGTCGAACAGTTGCCAAAGGGTGGTGTCCAGGTCACCGTCGACGGCGTCATCGAACTCGAGAACAGCGACCGGCCGGCGGTGGTGGTCGAGGCCGTCTATCGGTTCTTCGAGTAGGTGACAGACGCTACTGTCGGCTCCGGTCGTCCAGCGCACTCAGGAACCCATCGATCCGCGGCCAGGTGTGCGCGGCCGCGTCGCTGCCGGCGATCAGGCCGAGGTGACTGGTCTCGACGGTGGTGAAGTGGACTTCCGGCGAATCCGCGAAGATCTCCACGCCGTGACGTGCCGCGGCCCAGCTGACGATCGCGTCCCGGTGACTGCCGAACAATTGGATCGGCACCGCGACCGACGTCAGATCCACCTGTCGGCCATCGAAATCGAGTACACCGTGGGCGATTTCATCCCGGTAGACCAGGTTCTCCCACATCTGTTCGGACAGTTTGCCGGGGTAGCCGGGCAGCGCGTCCTGGAACCAGTCGATGACCTGCATCCGTGCAAGCGCCTCGGTGTTGTCGGCGTTGCGGAGTATGTAACCGGGCTTCTTGATCTCGCGTTCCCACGCGGTCGCTCGATAGGCGACACGTACCAGCGGCGCCGGGATACCGCCCATCGCCTTCAACGTATACCTGACCGGTGCCGGACCGATCGGGCGGACAATTCGTTTCACCAGCGGATATGGCTGCACCAGAGAGTAATTCAACGGTGTGCCGACGGCGGTGATCGATCGGACCGGCAACTCGGGATGGGCGCCGACGGTCAGGAACGCCACCGTCCCGCCCAGGCTCCACGCGGCGAGGTCGACCTGACCGGCCACAGTGGTGTCGTCGGCGAAGTAGTCGGTGATCACGCGGCCGATCGCCTCGGGCACGATGTCGTCGAAGAAGTCCGCGAAGCCGAGATGACGGTCGGCGTAACCCATCTCGCCGAAGTCGACGACATACGGAATGCGCCCCGTGGACCGCAGGAAGGCCACCAACGACATGTCCGGTGACAGGTCGTAGCAGCGGGCCGGAACCGCGAGCGGCGGCACCAGCAGCACCGGCGTGTGTCCGGCCGACCGGGCCGTGGTGACGTCGGCGTCGGTGCCGTATCGCCGCAGGGTACGGTGCGAGCCGTCGGCGATAGTCACGTGGCCGGTCGGCTGATCCTCGACCATCCGTTCACCCCGGGTGATGCGGTACAGGGTGCGTACGCCGTCAAACATCGTCGGCACCTGTGCTCGTCGTGTTCACGACGTGCGATCCTACGGGTAGCCGATGTTCACCGATGACGGACGCCCGTGGAGGAGACCGATATGTTCTACATCGTGGGACTCGTGGTCTTTGCGCTCGAGCTGGTGGCGTGGGGTGCGATCGCATCGTTCGGCCTGATCTGGCTCGGCAACAGCGTGGCCGGCTGGGTTCTCGCGGCGGTGCTGCTGATTCTGGTGATCGCCTTCTGGAGCGTGTTCATGGCGCCGAAGGCGCGGCGACGGCTGAGCACCGTGCCGTATTACGTCGCCAAAGCGATCATCTACCTGGCCGCAGCGTATGCGCTGTGGCAGGTGAGCCCGGTCGCAGCGACGGTGTTCGCTGTCGTCGCGGTGATCGCGGAGCCGTTGTTCCGACGTGTCGAGACGTCCGGACCCGAGGGTGGTCAGTCCGCGAGTGACGACAGGACCGCCCGCAGGTAGGCATCGGAACGATCGGACCCGATGATCCCCGGCGCCATCTTGTTCATCACGTAGGAGAAGGTCACCTTCTGCAGCGGGAACATGACCGTCATCGAGCCGCCCCAGCCGCCCCAGAAGCAGATCCGTTCGTCGGGCAGCGACGGCACCGTCTCGGGCTCCGGCAGTCCGAAGCCGATGCCCCACCGCAACGGGACGCCGAGGACCAGGTCGACGCCGTGCATCTGTTCGTCGAAGATCTGGTCGATCGTCTTCTCCGACAACAGCGTCACACCGTCGACGCTTCCGCCCCGCGAGATGGCCGACATGGTGCGTACGAGTGCGCGCGCGTTGGTGTGCCCGTTGAGGGCGCCCATGTCGGCGCGCCGCCACTCGATGGTGTTCGCCGCATCGGCCCTCGCGGCAGGGCCGGTGAAGGTCTTGAACATCGGGGAATCGGTGGGTAGCGACGCGAAGTCGATCGGCAACGGTGGCGGCGGGATGAGTTCGGCGATCCGGTCGTCGTCGGCCTCGGTGGCGCCGATCTGCAGGTCGGTCCCCAGTGGACCGGCGATCTCGTCGGCGACGAATTGCTTGAGGTGTTTGCCGGTGACCCGTCGGACGATCTCACCCAGCAGGTGGCCCTGGTTCTGCGCGTGATAGCCCGATGCGGTGCCCGGTTCCCACCACGGGGCCTGCCGGGCGAGGTGTTCGACGGCCTTGTCCCAGTCGTACATGTCGGGGACGGTGAACGGCTGATCCCAGCCGGATACGCCGGAGGTGTGGGCCATGATGTGACGCACCTCGATCGCGTCCTTGCCGTTCTGGGCGAACTCGGGCCAGTAGGTGGCGACCGGGGCATGCAGGTCGACGAGTCCGCGGTCGACCAGCATGAGCACCGACAGCGCCGTGATCTCCTTGGTCGTGGACCACACGTTCACGATGGTGTCGCGCTCCCACGGCACGGTGGCGGCGGCGTCTCGATGTCCACCCCAGATGTCCACGACGACCTCACCGTCGATGTCGAGGGCGATCGCCGCGCCGAGTTCTTCGCCGGAGCCCAACTGGGTGGCGAGTTCGTCGCGCACCCGCGCGAACCGGGGATCGGTGTGGCCGTGGATCTCGGGTGTGTCGGACATGTCGAACTCCTCGCCGGGCGACGCCGATGCCGCCCCTCGGCCGACCGTAGAACATGGCACGACGGTCCGGTTGTGGTTTGCGCCGGAAATCGGTACAAACCACAACCGGTGCCCGGACTACCGGGCGTCGCGCAGTTCCCGGCGCAGGATCCTGCCGGTAACCGTCTTCGGCAGCTCGCCGACGACGGCAGCCTCCCACACCGCGGGGTCCGAGTGATCGGAGTGTCCGGTGGAGCCAGGCGGTGTCACAACACCTTGTTCCCGTACATCTCGCCGAGGGGATCGGCGATCAGTTCGAGCCGTGCGCCGTCGGGGTCGCGGAAATACAGCGAGACCTCGCTGTGTTCGATCAGCTCGATCCCGGCGGCGACGAGCTTGTCACGCAGATGCTGCCACCGTTGGGGTTCAACGCTGATCGCGACGTGGTGTAGGCCGCCGAGTACCTCCTGATATGGGCCGACGTCAAGGCCGGGAAAGTCGAAGAACGCCAACAAGTTGTGGTTGCCGATGTCGAAGAAGAAATGTGACGACCCCGGGTAGTCCCGATTCTCGATCAGTTCGGTCAGCGGGAACTCCAGCAGCTGCTGGTAGAAGCGTATGGTTCGTTCGACATCGCTGCTGAGAAGCGCGGTATGGTGCAGCCCGCGAGCGGCAGACGTCGGGCGACTCGTCTCTGGCTGGAGGTAGGTGGCCCGCAGTCGATCGCGTTGGGCGGTAAATTGTTGTGCCCGCTCGGTTTCGGTAGCCATCGATCGCACGCTCCTGATTCGAGATCGAAATGTAGTTTCGATGTCAACGACTTTCAGGATAGCGCGCGAGAAGATGCCGCCCGCTCGTCGTCACGGAGGACTCCTTCACAAGTAAAGCATGATGGGCTGATCGTTCTTTTTGTCTGGGACGACGACTGAGCGGGTGGTTGCGGGGTCTCGATACGTCCTCGCCTAGCGGCTCGGACTACTCGACCAGCGAGTGAGATGTCGTTGTCTGGCGGTTTGGGCTATTTGACCGGCGAGTGGGATGTCGTTGTGTGGCGGTTTGGGCTATTTGACCGGCGAGTGGGATGTGTCGTTGTGTGGCGGTTTGGGCTATTCGACCGGCGAGTGGGATGTCGTGGTCTGGCGGTTTGGGCTATTCGACGGGCGAGTGATGAAGGCGATGACCACAATCGGCCCCGTGAGCACAGTCCAAGGGAATGCTCCCTCGGGCCTGCGTCACGGGGCCGATTGTGGTCAGTCGTCAGGGTTTCTGTCCTACAGACCCATGTCGCGGCCGATGAGATCCTTCATGATCTCGGTGGTGCCGCCGAAGATGGTCTGGATGCGAGAGTCCTTGTAGGCGCGCGCGACCCGGTATTCGTTCATGTAGCCGTAACCGCCGTGCAGCTGGACACACTGGTCGATGACCTTCTTGGCCAGCTCGGTACACCACCACTTGTTCTTGGAGGCATCCACGGCGGTGAGCTCGCCGTCGACCACGGCGCGCAGGCAGCGGTCGATGTACTGCTCGGCGATGTCGAGCTCGGTGGACATCTCGGCCATCACGAAACGGTTGTGCTGGAAGGTGCCGATCGGCTTGCCGAAGGCCTTGCGGTCCTTGACGTACTGCAGTGTCTCCTCGAAGACGGCACGCGCGCCGGCGATGGCACCGATGCCGATGGACAGTCGCTCCGACGGCAGGTTGTGCATCAGGTGGTAGAAGCCCTTGCCCTCCTCGCCGAGGAGGTTCTCGGCGGGCACCCGCACGTCGTTGAAGTGCAGTTCCGCGGTGTCTGCCGCGGCCAGGCCCATCTTGTCCAGCTTGCGTCCGCGCTCGAAACCCTCCATGCCGCGCTCGACGACGAGCAGCGAGAACGCCTTGTGACCGGCGGCGGGGTCCGGGTTGGTGCGGCACACCACGACCACCAGGTCGGAGTTGATGCCGGCGGAGATGAAGGTCTTGTTGCCGTTGACGATGTAGTGGTCGCCGTCGCGCTTGGCCGACGTCTTGATACCCGCGAGGTCGCTGCCGGCGCCGGGTTCGGTCATCGCGACGGCGAGGATGGTCTCGCCGGTGGCGATCCCGGGCATCCAGCGCTTCTTCTGCTCGTCGTTGGCCAGATGCATGAAATACGGTCCGACGACGTCGTTCTGCAGGGACAGCCCGGGTGCCGCTCCACCGAAACGCGCGAACTCCTCGACGATGACGGCGTTGAACCGGAAGTCGTCGGTCCCACCGCCGCCGTACTCCTCGGGCATGTTGAAGCCCAGCAGGCCGACGTCGCCGGCCTTCTTGTAGACCTCGCGGTCGACCACGCCGTTGCGCTCCCACTCCTCGACGTAGGGTGCGCATTCGCGCTGCAGGAACTCACGGGCGGTGGCGCGCAGCTGCTCGTGCTCGGGTTCGAAGACGGTGCGTTTCATGGTGGTTCGTCAACTCCTTGTTCGTGGTGAGGATGTTGTTGATGTGATCGATCAGCCGTCGGTGAGTGGTGTGCCGCCGACCGCGCGAAGCGAGGTTGCCGCATACGATTCCGCGACCTCCGCCGGTGACCTCGGGCCGTCCGGGCGGTACCAGGTCGTGACCTCCTGGCAGGCGCCGAGCAGGTATCGCAACACCTCTTTCAGATCACCGGGGATCTCGAAATCGCCGGAGGTGATGCCGCGGCGCAGGACGTCCTCGAGTAGCTCTTCCATCTCGGTCCGCATGCCCACGTAGTGCTGGCGATGCGGGTTGTCGGTGTCGAGATAGCGGAGTTCTCTTCCGACGCTGGCCAACTCGAGATCGGCGGTCATGTGCAGGACGATCGTCTCGATCGAATATGACAGTTGCTCGCGTGGGGTTTTCCCGTCGGCGATCGCCGACCGGACCCGGTTCAGCACGGCGCCCATACCCGCTTCGAGCAGTGCGACGAGGATGCCCTGTTTGTTGTCGTGATGGTAGTACAGCGTCGGCAGTGAAACCCCTGCACGGGAGGCGATGTCGCGGATCGAGGTGCCGTGGAAGCCGCGATCGTGAAAGGCGTCCTTGGCGGCGGCGAGGGTGACGGGCAATTCGAGCGGGACGACCCGCCGCCAATCACCCGGAGGATTCCCGACCGGCTCGGATTCGCCGGTCGGGAACACCGTTGTCGTATCAGACACGTTCGATGATGGTGGCGTTCGCCATGCCCGCACCCTCACACATGGTCTGCAGGCCGTAGCGGCCGCCGGTCGCCTCGAGGTGATTGACCATCGTGCTGAGCAGCCGGGTGCCCGACGATCCGAGCGCGTGGCCCAGCGAGATGGCACCACCGCGGGGGTTCAGCTTGGCCGGGTCGGCGCCGAACTCGTGCGCCCAGGCGAGCGGGACGGGCGCGAACGCCTCGTTGACCTCGTAGGTGTCGATGTCGTCGATCGACAGCCCGGAGCGCTCGAGGATCTTGCGGGTTGCCGGGATCGGCGCGGTGAGCATGAACACCGGGTCGTCGCCGGCCACCGAGAACGAATGGAAGCGGGCGCGGGGCGTCAGGCCGAGCTTCGAGGCCATCGTGTCGCTCATGATCAGGGCGCCGGATGCGCCGTCGGTCAGGGGCGAGGAGTTGCCGGGCGTGATGTGCCAGTTGATTTCCGGGAAGCGCTGCGCGTACTCCTCGGAGTAGAAGGACGACTTCAGGCCGCCGAGTCCCTCGGCGGTGGTGGAGGCCCGCACGGTCTCGTCGACGGTGTGGGTGAACCGCTCGCCGTCGGCGTTGGCGACCTCGATCGGGACGATCTCCTTCTCGAAGAAGCCGTCGGCGGCGGCCTGTGCCGCGCGCTGATGAGACTGCGCCGCGAAGGCGTCGAGGGCGTCGCGATCGAACTTCCACTTCGCCGCGATGAGCTCGGCGGAGATGCCCTGGCCCACCAGGCCGTCGGGGTAGCGGGCGGCGATGCTCGGGCCGTAGGGGCTGCGGCCGACGGTGGTGAAGCCCATCGGCACGCGGCTCATCGACTCGACACCGGCGGCGATGACGATGTCGTAGGCGCCGGCGATGACGCCCTGCGCCGCGAAGTGGGCCGCCTGCTGGCTGGAACCGCACTGGCGGTCGACGGTGGTGGCCGGGACCGACTCGGGGAACCCGGCCGACAGCAGCGCGGTGCGGGAGATGTTGAGTGCCTGCTCGCCGGCCTGTCCGACGCAGCCGCCGATGACGTCGTCGACGAGGGCGGGATCGAGATCGTTACGCTCGACCAGCGCTTTCAGGATGTGCGCCAGCAGCTCGACAGGCTGGGTCTCCGACAGGGCGCCACCCGGCTTTCCCTTGCCGACGGCGAGGCGGGCGACGTCGACGATGACGGCTTCGGGCATGTGGTTCCTCCAAGTGATGTGCTGATCGGAATCTGCGGATGACAAGCGCAAACGCGCGCCGATCTAACGCTCGTTCTACTTGTCTAGCACGACGGAACCCGCAGAATCAACAGCTCTGCGGGTTCCGTCTGGAGGGCGAGGGGCCTAGATGGCGCCCTTGTCGGCCTCGCCGGCCGGGACCGCGGTGAACGTCTTGACGTCGAGCGGGCCCGCGAGCAGGGATCCGATCGCCGCGCCGAGTTCGGCCAGGGCGGGGGCGCTGCCGTGGGTGGCCAGAGCATCCATCGATTCCCACTTCTCGATCATCACGAAATCGGTCGAGTCACCCGTGGCCTCGTGCAGCGCGTACTCGATGCAACCCGGTTCGGCGTGAACCTTCGGGATGGCGGTCAGGATGGCTTCCTTGACGGCGGCTTCCTCGCCTGCTTTCGGCGAGATGGTGGCGACGACGATCACTTCAGACATGCGTGTTGACTCCTGGTTCGACTTCGTGTGGTCCGATCACCGACCGACGGTAGGTGATTTTCTCTCGTACTGTTCCAGATACGCGACAATGGCTTTCGCGAACCCGCGGCGAGCCAGGTACTCGTCCTGGTAGCTGCCGAGCTGTGCCTCGGAGACCAGCCCGCGCATCGCCCCCGGAATGAAGGCCGCGACCTCGCGGACCCGTTCGGGATCGACGTCGAGGTCGGCGAAGGCCTTCTGGCACGCCCTGGTCCAGGTGTCGTTCCAGGAGGCGAACTCCGCCGCGGTCTGCGGGTAGGACCGTTCGAGTTCGTCGTGATCACGCGGCAGGGCGGCCCGGAGATTCTCGATGGCGCGCGAATCCACGGAGGTCAGTCCGAGGAAGAGCATCTCCACGATGTCGGCGACCCGTTCCGGTAGCGCAGCGCTGTTGTTCTCCCGGAAGGGAAGCTCGCCGCGGCGTTCGGCGGTGCGGCGCAGCACTGCGGACCACAGCCCGTCGACGTCGCCGAACTGGTATTTCACCGTTCCCCAGGTGGCGCCGATCTTCTTCGCGATGCGGTTGGCGGACACCGAGCCGGGCTCGCCGGACGCCAGCGCGACCAGTGCCGCGTCGAGAATCGCCTCCCGGGTCGCGGTGCCCCGGCGATTGGTGCGCCTGCCGGTGACGGGGGCGTCGGCGGTCATGGGTACCGATCCTATCCCCGCCCCGGGAAGTTTCGCAGAACCCACTGTCATTTTTTCGTAGAACCCACTATGGTTCTGGTGCATGGCCAGAACCCCGCTGTCGATGGAGCCGACCGGCTGGTTCCAGGTCGCCTGGTCGGCGGAGCTGCCGGTCCGGGCGGTGCACACGATGCACTACTTCGGCCGCGAGATGGTCGCCTGGAGGGCGTCGTCGGGACAGGTCTCGGTGTTCGACGCCTACTGCGAACACCTCGGTGCGCATCTCGGCTACGGCGGTCACGTCCAGGGCGAGCACCTGGTCTGCCCGTTCCATGGATGGGAATGGAACGTCGAGGGACGCAATGTCTGCATCCCGTACGAGAATCACCCGAACAAGGGACGCCGCATCCGCAGCTATCCCGTCGTCGAACGCAACGAGGCGATCTGGATCTGGTACGACGTCGAGAACCGGCCACCGTACTTCGACGTCCCGGACATCTTCACCGACTTCGGCGACGACACGACCGCCGACGACTACTACCCGCCGTATCCGGCCGCCACGCTGTTCCGCCCGGGCCTGGAGATCCACCCGCAGTACATCATGGAGAACGGCGTCGACTTCGCGCATTTCAAGTTCGTGCACAAGACACCCTTCATGCCGGAGTTCACCCGTCACGACTTCGACGGTCCGGTGTCCCATGTGGACTTCACCATCGCCTTCGAGGAGGGTGCGACGCTCGAGAACGCCACGAGCGGTGTCGAATCCATCAATGCGGGTCTCGGATGTTCCGTCACCAAGAGCTGGGGTATGGTCGACAACCGCACGATGCCCGCGGTCACCCCGGTCGACGACCACACCTCCGACGTGCGGTTCACCGTGTGGATCGGCCGCAAGCCCGGGGATGACTTCGACGGCATGACCGACTACGGAAAAGCGATGGCCGACTTCGTCATCGAACAGTTCGAGGCCGACATCACCATCTGGGCGCATCAACGCTACTCCGATCCGCCGGCCCTGTCCCGCAAGGAGTATGAGGGGTTCACCGCTCTACGGAAGTGGGCGACACAGTTCTACCCGGACGGCGCGACGGGTGATGTCGGCGCCGCTGAGCGAAAGGTTCTGTCATGACGACGTCCGCACAACCGATCCGCGTCTTCCAGGTGGCGACCGGCAACGTCGGCTCCGAGATGATCGGGCGTATCCGGAACCATCCGGATTTGGAACTGGTTGGCCTGCATTGCTATTCGCCGGACAAGATCGGCCGTGACGCCGGCGAGATCATCGGCGGCGACCCGATCGGTGTGATCGCGACCGGCACTGTGGACGAGATCATCGCGGCCCGTCCCGACGTGCTCACCTTCCACGGCGTGTTCCCCGACGAGGACCTGTATGTGCAGATCCTCGAGGCGGGCATCGACATCGTCACCACCGCCGACTGGATCACCGGCTTCCACCGCAACACCAATCATCCGCACCCCAGTGGCCGCAAGACCACCGAGATCCTCGAAGAGGCCTGCCGCACAGGCGGGTCCACCTTCTACGGGACCGGGATGAATCCCGGCGCGTGCCAGGTCATCGGGGTGGTGCAGTCCATGGACGTCGCCGACATCGAGAACGTCACCGTCACCGAATCCGTCGACGTGTCGTGCCACCACTCGGCCGAGACCTGGCAGGCCGTCGGATACGGACGGCCCGTCGACGACCCGACGATCCCGGAATCACTGCGCAAGTACACCGAGGTGTTCGCCGACTCCGTCTATCTGATGGCCGACTGTTTCGACCTCGCGCTCGACGAGGTGGCCTTCAGCTACGAGCTCGGTGCGTGCACCAAGGACATCGACCTGGGCTGGTACCACCTGCCGCAGGGATCGCTCGGCGGCAGCTACATCAAATATCAGGGCATGGTCGACGGTGTGGCCCGCGTCGAGTCGCATCTGGAATGGCAGATGACCCCGTACACCGACCCGTCGTGGGACATCAAGGGCTGCTACATCACTCACATCACGGGTGACCCGTCCATCTACAGCAAGCACATGATCTTCCCCAAGGCCGGGGTCGACCTGTCCGACCCCGACTCGTTCGCCTCGATCGGCATGACGGTCACCGGTATGCCCGCACTGAACGCGATCCGATCCGTGGTGGCGGCGCGGCCGGGGATTCTCACCAGCGCCGACCTGCCGCTGCGCGGGTTCGCAGGTCGGTTCCGGGTGTCGTGAGGCGGGCGTAATGTCGGCACCATGGCCAGAACAGTTGCGAAAGCCGATGCGGTGGGACGATCCGAACTCCTCGACTTCATCCGCCCACGGCATCACATGATCCTGAGTACGGTGCGTTCCAACGGGAGTCCGCAGTTGTCGCCGGTGTCCGGTGGAGTCGATGACGCGGGCCGGATCGTGATCTCCAGCTACCCGGATCGAGCCAAGGCCGCGAATGTCCGCAACACCCCGGTGGCCAGTGTCTGCATCCTGTCCGACGAGTGGAACGGCGCGTGGGTGCAGGTCGACGGCGACGCCGAGGTGCTGGACATGCCCGACGCCGAGGAGGCTCTCGTCGACTACTTCCGCAGCATCTCCGGCGAGCACCCGGACTGGGACGAGTACCGCGCGGCGATGCGACTGCAGGGCAAGTCGCTGATCCGGATCACACCCACCCGGTGGGGCCCGATCGCCACCGGCGGGTTCCCGGCCGAGGTCGCCGAGCGGCTCGACGCCCAGGACGCCTGAACCGCCCGGCGGGCCACCGTCAGACCCGCGCCTTGCCGAACTCGACGACCAGGCTCGCGTTGAACGCCGGCAGATCATGCGGGTTTCTGCTGGTGATCAGCGTGCTCGGACCCGAGGAGTCCACCACGACCTCCTCGTCCACCCAGGTGGCGCCGGCGTTGCGGATGTCGGTCTGCAGGCTCGGATAGGACGTGAGTGTCCGGCCGTCGACCACTCCGGCCTCGATCAGCGTCCACGGCGCATGGCAGATCGCGGCCACCGGTTTGCCGGCGTCGACGAAGGCTTTCACGAAGGCGACGGCACCGTCGTCGGCGCGAAGAAAATCGGGGTTCGCGACGCCGCCCGGCAGGACGAGTGCATCGAAGTCGTCGACACGTGCGTTCTCGGTCGTGACGTCGACCGGGAACGTATCGGCTCGGTCGAGATGGTTGAAGGCCTGCACGGTGCCGCTCTCGGTCGAGACCAGTGTGGCTGTACCGCCGGTCGCCTCGATGGTCTTCCATGGCTCGGTGAGCTCCACCTGTTCAGCACCCTCGGGTGCGACCAGGAAGGCGACGGTGATTCCGTTGAGTTCGTCGGGCATGTCGAGTCCTTTCAGCGCTCGGACAACGATCAACCCCCCTCTGCTCGAGAAGTCTGTGTCCGACGGTACCCGCGTCGGGCGAACTGTCCAGCAGATCGCGGACGCGACGGCGATGCGGGCGTAGCGTGGGCCAGATGTCGCCCACCACCGATGTCACCCGGTCCGACGTCGCGGTCATCGGGGCCGGGATCGTCGGGCTGTCCGCTGCGTATCACGCAGCCGAACAGGGCCTTTCGGTCACCGTCTACGAGCAGGGCGTTCCCGGGTTCGGTCAGTCTGCCGGACAGTCGCGAATCTTTCGTCACGCCCATGACGATCCGCGGCTGATACGGCTGGCGGTCCGCGCGCGCGACCAGTGGAACCGGTGGACTGAGGAGTTCGGGACGTCGTTGGTCTCCGACGACGGGGCGATCGCGTTGGGCGACGCCGCGCGGCGTCGGCTCCCACTGCTCCGGGAAGCAGGCGTGGCCGTCGAGGAGGTGGGCCCGACCACCGTGCGAGATCTGCTGCCGGTGATCGCGGACTACGACGGTCCCGCGGTGTTCGATCCGGGCGGCGGTTCGATCCACACGCGCGCCGCGATCGACGCGTTGTCGGCGCGCTTCGCCGACCGCATCGTCGGCGAGCAGGTGATCACGCTGTCTCCCGACGGAGACGGCGTCGCGGTCCGCTCGCCGACGACGCTCGGTCGCCACGGTGCGGCGATCATCTGCGCCGGCCGTGGCAGCAACGCACTCGCGCGGGGCGCCGGCCTCGCGGTGCCGGTCCGACTCGGTGCGCATGTGCGCGTCTCGTTCGCGTTGCGCCATCGCGTCGACCGGCTGCCCACCCTGCAGGACGGGAGCGGTGCGTTCGGTGCTACGGGCGTGTACGCGGCGGCCTACCCCGATCGGTCGGGCTACGGACTCGGTCTGTCCGAGAGCGTCGACGCCCACGACGACGGCGCCGTCGACGACGGACCGCGGCTCGCCTCGTTCGCCGATGCGGCGGCGGACTACGTCGCGACAGCGCTGCCCGGCCTGGACCCGACCCCGCGGGAGATCGTGCACTGCTGGGTGACCAGCCTGCCGTGGGGAGACGACGGCGTCGGGATCTGGCAGTCGGAGAGGATCTTCGCGCTCGCGGGCCACAACCTCTTCAAGCATGCGCCGGTGCTGGGGGAGGCGCTCGCGACGTCGGTGACGACCGGTCGGGTCCCCGCGGAGTTCGCACCGGATGCCCGGCTCGGTGCAGCGCAGTGAGTTCGGTGCAGCCCCGTGAGGATGCTGTCGAGAACATTTCGGGTTCTGTCGGCGTGAATCCGGGTTCTGTCGGCGGCTTTTCGGGTTCCGTCGGCGACCCGGTCAGCGGGCGGTGTCGGGGGCGCGCCACCGCAGGATTTCCAACGCGGCCGCGACGTCGACGAGGTTCTCGGCGACGGGACGTGGCAGCAGCTCGTCGGCGCGGGCGAGTCGTCGGATGACCGTGTTGCGGTGGGTGTAGAGGCGCTCTGCTGTCCGTGACGTGTTGCATTGTTCGGCGATCCAGGTGCGCACGGTGTCGATCGTGTCCGGGTCCGCGGTACCCAGGGCGCCGAGCGTGTCGTCGACGAACTCCTCGCTCGCGGCCGGGTCGGCCGTGAGCAGCGCGACGAGCCGGATGTCCTCGTGTCGCGCGATCTGCTGCGGTGAGATCAGTTGCGCCATCAGGCGCTGGGTGGCGAGCGCCTGGAAGTGGCTGCGGCGGAATCCATCCAGATCGTGGCCCGGACGGCCGAAGGCGACGTGGACGTGGGGGTGATCGGTGAGCTGTGTCATCGTCGGCACCGCGGTCGTCGGCAGCCAGACCCACAATGCCGCCGCACTGGCCACCACGACGAGTCGGTCCCGGCTCCCGGTGGCCTTGCTCAGCACATCGACGACGGCCTCGAGTTCTCGCGCGGTCGCGGCGCCGGTGTCGGTCCAGATCACCGCGGCCGCGTGGGACCCGTGGAGCCGGTAGCCGAGCTGGGCCTCCGCCCGGGCGATGGGGATGGGTGCGCCCTCCAACAACAGGGCAACGGTGGCACGACGTTCCGCGTGGGTGCCACGGGTCAGGTCGGCGCGCTCGGCCTCCATCCGTTCGGACATCGCCGAGACGGTGTCGTCGATGAAGGTCGAGATCGACAACGACGAGATATCCAGGAGTTCCCGGAGTTCGGCCGGGTCGTCGGTGAGTCGGAAGCAGATGTCCATCCAGCGGCGCCACGCCACGCTCTGCGCCGTGCGATAGGAGTCCAGCGAGGACTCACCCAGTCCTCGACGCACCAGATCGCGTGCGGTGTCAAGGATCTCGCCGGACAGATTCACCGGTACCCGCTGCCCGGGTTCCCGGACGTTGGCGGCCGCCCAGTGCAGCAGGTTGGCGATGTTGGTGCGGCGGGTGCCTTCGGCGAGTACCGGATCGTCGGCGACCACGGACATCCGCACGCCGCCCAGCGCGGCCTCGTGCATCTCGTCGATCCATTCCTCCGGGGGATTCAGGGCGATCTCGGCGCCGCGACGCAGAAGCTCCCGAATCCGAACCGAAGGTGTCGGCCAATCCGCCATGTGCACATTCTGCACCACAGCTACACGGCTGGCGAGGCATTTTGCCCCTGGATTCGGCGCTGGCGATTCTTCATGCTGGAAGCACCTCACGAATGCCGTCGATCACAGGAGCGTTTGGGTGACCACTTCGACCACCACTGACACCGTTGACGTGTTGATCGTCGGCGCCGGCATCTCGGGAATCGGCGCCGCGCGCTACCTGACCACCGAGCACCCCGCCCGATCGTTCACGATCGTCGAGGGCCGTTCCGTCTCGGGCGGAACATGGGATCTCTTCCGGTATCCCGGCATCCGGTCGGACTCCGATCTGCAGACCTTCGGCTACGCCTTCAAACCGTGGCGCGACAAGGAAGCCATCGCCGACGCGCCCCGGATCCTGAACTATCTGCACGAGACCATCGACGAGAACGGACTCGCCGAGCACATCCGGTATCACCACAAGGTGGTGTCGGCGGCGTGGTCGTCGGACGATGCGCGGTGGCTCGTCGAGATCGATCGGACCGATACCGGCGAACGCGTCCAGATCAGCGCCGGCTGGATCTTCTGCGGATCGGGGTACTACGACTACGACGAAGGCTTCACCCCGGAGTTCGCCGGCACCGAGCGTTTCGGTGGGCAGATCATCCATCCGCAGCACTGGCCCGATGACTTCGACTGCCAGGGAAAGCGTGTGGTGGTGATCGGTAGTGGCGCCACCGCGGTGACGCTGCTACCCGCGCTGGCCGACGACGCCGAACACGTGACGATGCTGCAGCGCACCCCCACCTACATCATTCCGCTGCCGCGTGAAGACGCGATCGCCAACGCGCTCCGGCGGTGGCTGGGTGACGAGCGGGGCTACGCGCTGACCCGGCAGAAGAACATCGCGCAGCAGCGCCTGCTGTTCGAGTTCTGCCAGCGGTTCCCGAAGGCGGCGCGTCGAATGATCCGTCGTATCAACGTATCTCAACTTCCCGAGGGATATCCGGTCGACAAGCATTTCAATCCGCCGTACAACCCGTGGGATCAGCGGCTGTGCGTGGTGCCCGACTCGGACCTGTTCCGCACGATCCGCAAGGGCAAGGCCTCGATCGTCACCGACCGGATCACGTCCTTCACCGAGAACGGCATCCTGCTCGAGAGCGGCGAGGAACTCGAGGCTGACATCATCGTCACCGCAACCGGTCTGAACATCAAGGTGGTCGGCGGCATCGACCTCAGCGTCGACGGCCGCGCGGTGTCGCTGCCGGAGACGGTCGTCTACCGCGGGATGATGCTGTCCGGGGTGCCCAACTTCTCGCTCGCGATCGGCTACACCAACGCCTCGTGGACGCTGAAGATCGGGCTGCTGTGCGAGTACTTCTGCAAGCTGTTGCGCCACATGGACGAACTCGGCGACGACACCGTGGTCGCCGTCGCCGATCCGGACATGCCCACGCGCCCGCTGCTCGACTTCGGTGCCGGATACGTTCAACGGGCCCTGGACACACTGCCGAAGCAGGGACCGAAGGCGCCGTGGGTGATGTCGATGAGCTATTACGCGGATCGTCGCCTGCTCCGCGGTGACGTCGCGGACGAGAATCTGAGATTCTCCGGCGCGAAGGACCGAGCCCGGGAGCGCGCCGCGGTCTGATCGGAACGGCCCGCGTCAGTGGCTATGGGCGAGAACCTGAATCGACAGCACCACGAGCCCGATCACCACGAGGGTCACCAGCGCTGCGATCTTCTGCAGCCAACTGATCTCGGCCCTGCGGACTGCGAGCCAGGCGATCAGTCCGAGCGTGGCGATGTAGATCCACCCGGCGATCAGGAGCGCGGTGTCGAGTTTCAGGACCCCGACCCAGGCCACGACGATCAGACCCAACGGGAACACCAGGGTTCCGAGGGCGTGCGCAGAGATTCGGGCCAGATCGCGAAGCTCCCTGCCGTGGGGGAAGTGCCGGTGTACGGCCAGATGTGCGATGCCGTCGGAGGCGAACCCGGCCAGAATGACCGCGAGAACTCCGAGCAGCAGGATCTCGAAGGCGTACGCCGCACTGTGGTGGCCGCCGCTGTTGTAGAGGACGAGCACAATCGCCAGTCCGGTGAAGGTCGCGTAGACGCGCTCCTTGAGGTACATCACGGCGAGGCGTTTGCGGTCGTCGGGTATGTCCCGGGCGCTGAGCGGGTCGGGATCGTGTACCTCGGTCATGACCAATATTCTGCGCCACGACCGCCGCGGTGCGGGTGGTCCGCGGCAACTGCCTGTTCCCGGCTCATGGTGACCTCAGCTTCCGGTCCTAGTCTCGACACCATGCAGATCAATCCCACGGTTCCGGTTTCGTCCGTCGGCCTGGTCGGCGGGTACGCCGCCGCGCGCTTCTCGGGTCGTCGAGAACTCGGCGGCGTCGTTCTCGCCGCCGCGGGCGCATGGTGCACACGCGAATGGGCGCGGCAGGGACCCGCCGCAGCGGCCGGACTCCTCACCACCTACCTCGGGGCGTTCGGCCTGTCGCATCCGCTCGCTAAGAAGATCGGGGCCTGGCCGTCGGTGTTCGCGGTGACCGCGGCGACGGCAGGTGCCGCCTATGCGGTGACACGCTCGGCCTGATCGTGGGGCCGGAGCCCGCCGGGTCTGGAACAATCGGCAGGCGTGGCAACCCACAGCGCGTCCGGTCGGCCTCATGTCGTCATCGTCGGTGCCGGCTTCGGCGGCATGCATGCGGCGCGACGCCTCAAGCACGCTCCGGTGCAGGTGACCATGGTCGACCGGGGTACCAGCCATCTCTTCCAGCCGCTGCTCTACCAATGCGCCACCGGACTGTTGTCCGAGGGGGCGATCTCCAGTCCGATCCGGCACGTGCTGCGACGGCAACGCAACGTCAAGATCGTTCTGGGGGAGGCCGAGGATGTCGATCCGGTCGCGCACACGCTGAGGGTCTGTCGGCCCGACGGGACCTCGATGTCGATCGCCTACGATCACCTCGTCGTCGCCACCGGCATGCGTACCGCCTATCACGGCAATGACGAGTTCGCGCAGTTCGCGCCCGGTATGAAGACCCTCGATGATGCGCTGGCCATCCGGCGCAGGATCATCGGGGCCTTCGAGGTCGCCGAGACCCTGCCCGACGCGGATCAGCGGCGGCCGTGGCTGACCTTCGCGATCTCCGGCGGAGGGCCCACCGGGGTGGAACTGGCCGGGCAGATCCGGGAGTTGGCGACGCTGGCGTTGGAACACGAGTTCCGCACCATCGATCCCGCCGAAGCGCGGGTCCTGTTGCTGCACGGCGGTGATCGGGTGCTGCCCTCGTTCAGTCCCGGCCTGTCGCGGCGGGCGCAGAAGATCCTCGACGAACTCGGCGTCGAGACCCACCTCGGGGTCCATGTGACCGACGTGACCGCGGAAGAGGTCGAGACCACCGGCAAGGCCGAACCGCACGAGGTCATCCGCTATCCGGTGCGGACGACGCTGTGGACCGCCGGTGTCGAGGCGGTGCCGTTCGCGGGGGCGCTGGCACGTGCGCTCGGCATCGAGCAGGGTCATGGCGGGCGGATTCCGGTCGATGCCGATCTGTCCGTCCCGGGCCATCCGGACGTCTGGGTCGTCGGCGACATGAGTTCGCGCGACAACCTGCCCGGCGTCGCGGAGGTCGCGATGCAGGGTGGCCGACACGTCGGAGCGGTCATCGCGCACCTCGCCGACGGCGGCACCGAACGGGCGCCGTTCCGCTACCACGATCTCGGCAGCGCGGCCTACATCGCCCGGCGTCACGCCGTGGTGGAGGCGGGCAAGCTCCACCTCTACGGCTACCCCGGCTGGCTCGCCTGGGGTGTCATCCACATCGCGTTCCTCGCCGGCATCCGGAATCGCCTGGGCACCGTGGTGAACTGGGGCGCGACATTGCTCACGGACTCCCGACGCGAACGCGCCATCACCTACGGCGATCCGGAGACAGCGCGGCAGCCCTACCGCTGAGCGGTTCGCCCGGGCGTAGGCGTATCGATTCCACTACCTCTCAGGTAGTGGATTCACGATGTCCTCGGTACGACGATGGAGGTGTCGGTAGAGGAGGCACCAGATGTCGCGATCACGGTCCGTACGAGTTCCGGCTACGGCCCCCACCCCCTCGAGTCCCCGCTGGTTGACCATCGTCATGCGCTGCGATCGCTGGGGCTCGTATTGGTATGTGGCCGCGGGATTCTTCTTCGCCCCGGCACTGCTCGTGCTGGACCCCTGGTCCGGGGCGGTCGTGGTGGCGTGGACCCTGATCTCGTTGAGCGGATTGTGGCTCGGCGTCCTCGGCATCTTCATGGCGATCGGACTGGCGAAGGTTCTCCGTGCGGGCGAGGAGATCTCCGAGGAGTACTGGTGGTCGCTGCTGGGGCGGGATTCGCCGCCGGCCGATCACCCGGCCGGCGAGTGAGAATCGGCTACGCCAGCAGCCGCCACAGGCCGATCATGCCGACGATGACGATCGTGATGCGTAGGGCCGTCGGCGAGAGCCGTCGGCCGTACCGCGCGCCGATGACCCCACCCAGCAAGGACCCGATGGCGATGACGCCGGCCGCCGCCCAGTCGATGCGATGGAAAGCGACTGTGGTGTAGGTGATCGCGGCGACGATGTTCACCACCAGCGCCAGTAGGTTCTTTGCGGCGTTCATCCGCTGGAGATGGTCGGGGACGATCACCCCCAGCACGCCCATCAGCAAGATTCCCTGAGCCGCAGTGAAATAGCCGCCGTACACGCCCACCGCGAACGTCGCGGCCACCATCGCCGCGATCCGCGGCGCGCTCAACGGAGCCGGATGGTGTGCCGGTCCGATCGACCGATGCCCCACCCACCCCTGAATTCGAGGCTGCGCGACCACCAGGATCAGCGCCAGCACCAGCAGCACGGGCACCACCGACTCGAACACGGTCTCGGGGAGATGCAAGAGCAGCCAGCACCCGACGAGTGCCCCCGCGAACGACGCCGGGATCTGCCACCGCAGCCGCGGCCACTGGCCCTCCAGCTCGCGCCGGTATCCCCACGTTCCCGAGACCCCGCCGGCGACCAGCCCGATCGCGTTCGACATCGTCGCGCTCACCGGAGGCACCCCGAACGCGACCAGCGTCGGGAAGGTGATCAGCGTGCCGCTGCCGACGACTGCGTTGATCGCCCCGGCGCCGACCCCCGCGAGCAGTACGGCCACCAGTTCCCACGTCGTCACCCCTCGAGGGTGCACGGGCCCCGAGTTGGGTCCGACGCCGGGTGCCCGGTCGTCGTCTTCCCTAGACTCGAGTCATGAGCACCACCGACGAGGTCGTCGAACAGATCCTGCGCACCTACGACACGATCACGGTCGTCGGCGCGAGTGCCAACCCGGCCAAGGCCGCCAACGAGGTCCCGGCGTACATGGCCGAGCGCGGCTGGCGGATCATCCCGGTCAATCCGCACGCCGACGAGATCGTCGGCGAGAAGGTGTACCGGTCGCTGGCCGACATCCCGGAACAGGTCGGGCTGGTCGACGTGTTCCGCCCTTCGGAGGACACACCCGAGGTGGCCCGGCAGGCGGTCGCCGCCGGGGCCACCGCTCTGTGGCTGCAACTGGGTATCAGTTCGCCGGAGGCGCGCGCGATCGCCGAGGACGCCGGCCTGCTCTACGTCGAGGATCGGTGCCTGATCATCGAACAACGCCGCACCGGGCTGGCGCCGGCGCGGTCCTGACCCGAAGAACTGCCGACCGGGCGCCGTCCTGACCTGACCGGGCTTGACACACAGTGCATCTCGACATCCACAACGTCACCGCCGGCAGTCGACTGCCACTGTTCCTGCTCTTCTGCTCGTTCGCCGCGACCTTCATCGTCACGCGTGTCATCACCCGGCTGATCCGCGCGGGCAGGGGACCGTTCCGCAACAACGTCCGGGGCGGTGTCCACATCCACCATGCCGTGCCGGGGATCGTCCTGACCGTCGCGGGCGCGTTCGGGTCGGTGGCCGTCGACGGATCGTCGCCCGGCGCCGAGATCAGTGCCGTGGCAATCGGCATCGGAACATCGCTGGTGCTCGACGAGTTCGCTCTCATCCTGCACCTCGAGGACGTCTACTGGTCGCGGGAGGGTCAACTGTCGGTGCAGGTCGCCTGCCTGACCATCGCGGGTCTGGGCATGGCGGTCCTGGGGATCACCCCGCTGGCCGTCGAACACGAGGACACTGTCCGGATCGGGCCGATCGCGTTGTCGGTGAACCTGCCGATCCACATCGCCTGTGTCCTGATATGCGTTGCCAAGGGCAAATATTCGACGGCGGCCATCGGCGCGTTCATCCCACCGGTCGCCTGGGTCGGGGCGATCCGGCTCGCCCGTCCGCGCTCGCGATGGGCCCACCGACGCTACCGGCCGGACAAGCTCGCGCGGGCCGAGAAACGCGCCGACACGTTCGATTCCCGGTACGGCAATTGGGGACTCGACATCGAGGATCTGGTGGCCGGCAAGCCGACCGAGCATGATGCTCAGGACGCCGCGGTGGCCCCACCCTCGTGATGCAGCCCGAAACTCTCGGCCGCGAGACCGCGGAACGCCCGGACCGCAGGGCCGCCCGGGGCCCGCCACACCAGGCCGAGTGACGCCCGGTGATCCACGCCGCGGATCGGGCGACCGACGACGACATCGGCACGATCGGCGACCATCGACTGGCTCAGCACACCGATTCCCAGGCCGCTCGCGACGAGTTCGATGACCGCATCCGGCGACGACGCCTCCAGCATGATGCGGGCGTCGCCGCCCGCCCGGTCGAATGCCGTTCGGATGCCCGCGCCCGGCGGGAGGCCGATCAGCTCGTGCTGACGGAGATCGCGCATCGTGACCGTGGTCCGCGAGGCTAGCGGGTGGTCGCGGGGGAGGACCGCGACGACTCGCTCCCGGACCACGTTCAGCTCCTCGATGCCCTCGGGCAGATCGTCGGCGTAGCCCACCAGGGCGACGTCGAGCGAGCCCCGCAGCACGGCTCCGACGAGCCGGTCGGAGGGACCCTCGGTCAGGGAGAGTCCCACTCCGCGGTGACGATCGCGGAAGGCGCCGAGGGTGGTGAACAGTGGTCGCACGGTACAGCCGTCGACCATCCCCACCGAGAGGTGCCCACGCAGGACCTGATTGACCTCGGCGACCGCGTGCCGCACCGATTCGGCCGCGTTCAGCGTGTCGTGCGCGGCGGCCAATGCGGCCCGGCCGGCATCGGTCAGACCGACGCGACGTCCGGACCGATCGAAGAGGTCGGCACCCAGCTCGCGTTCCAGCCCACGGATCTGCGCGCTGATGTTCGGCTGCGTCGTGTGTACACGAGCGGCCGCCGCGGTGAAACTCGCCTCGGAGGCCACCGCCACGAAATACTCGAGCTGACGTAGATCCATAACTGTCAACGATACTTCGGATCAGTCGAATCAGTTGGACTTCTCGATATCCGAAGCGGGATGGTGGAATCACCGACCGACGACAACCCCAGGAGCGACCATGTCCGACAGGCCCACCGTCCCAACAGCCTCGGTCCCCGAGGACATCACCAGGCTCTTTGTCGAGTTCTCCAATGCCGGCGACGCCGACGCCGTCGCATCGCTCTATCACCCGGACGCGGTGATGGCCTACCCGCCCGGGGAGGTGACGCGTGGCCGTGCCGCCATCCGTGACCTGTGGGCGTCGGTGTTGGTGCACCGCCCCACTTTTGTTCCCGAAAAGCCGTTACCGACACTGTATTTCGGCGATGACATGGCCCTGACATCGACTCCGCCCCGGGATGGCGCCGGTGCGCGCGCCCAAGTCGTCATGCGACAGGACGACGGTTCGTGGGTGCGGGTCATCGATCAGCCGGAGTTCCAGTCCCCGAGCTAGGCTGACCGGCGAGTGCCTGCTGTGGAGCAGCCGCCCGATACCCGGCCGTTGACCCGTCGGGAACCGGTCGCGGCTATGGTCGAAGAATGGTGGAGCTGACGACGGCAGAGTCGAGGTTCGGAACATGATCGCGGTATTGGTCATCGTCGTCACCGTCGTGGTGGCGCTCTTCGTCCTCGGCGGTGCCGCCTGGTTCGCCTGGGATTCGGACAAACGGGTCAAGAAGTTCGCGCGCTCCACCGACCTGGTCCCGGGGAAGCCCGGACGGGCGCCGGCGTCATGGACCACGGCGACGAGCAAGGAAGCCCTGCTGCATCAACGAATTCGCTACGCCATCGCCGACGTGCACGCCAATCCGGCCATCCCCCACTTCCCCGACCTGGTGGCCGCCCGAGACCGCCTCGACGACGCGGTGTTCGATCTCGACGACAAACTGATCGCGATGTCCGAGATGCCCGACGACGAGGAGAAGACGGCGCGCCTGTCGTCGGCGGAGTCGGCTGTGGTGGTGCTCGAGGAACTGCCGAAGAAGCTGTGGGAGGCGCCCGAGGAGACCCAACTCGCGGATCTGGAGAAGGTGACGACCGCGCTCGTGCGCTCATGACGCCCACGACAGGGCGGTCGGCATGACGGGGGCCGAAGGGCAGGGCGCCGACGGGCACGCGTCCGACGATCAGATGCCCGACGATCAGATTCCCGACGATCAGGTTCCCGAGGAACCGCACGGCGATGCCGGCGTCGACGACGCCATGCTCACCGGGCGGACACTGTGGATCATCCTGCTGTTGGCTGCCGGCGCCGGTGCCGTCGCCGGGTTTGTCGGCGGCGCATTCCGATGGCTCCTCGAACGCACCGATCGCTGGCGCGGGGACGTCGTCGACTGGGCGCACACACACCCCGCGTGGGGGTGGTTGATACCGGTCGCCATCTCCGCCGTGGCCGCGGCGGCGGCCGCCGGCATCGCGCGGTGGCAGCCGCTTTCGTCGGGCAGCGGTATCCAGCATGTGGAGGCCGTCGACCGCGGCGAGGCCGATCCGCCGCCGTTGTCGGTGGTGCCGGCACGGTTCGTCGGCGGCCTGCTGACGATCGGCGCGGCCGGCATGGTCGTGGGCCGCGAGGGTCCGACGGTGCACATGGCGGCGGCGATCGGGGCGGCGGCGGGCCGACTCGCCAAGCTGCCTCTCGACGAGATCCGGTTGTTGCAGACGGTGCTGTCGGGTACCGGTCTCGCGGTGGCGTTCAATGCGCCGATCAGTGCTGTCTTCTTCATCTTCGAGGAGATCACCAAGAAGTTCCGGCTCCGCGAGGCTCTCGTCACGATGGTGGCGGTGGCGATCGGTCTGGGGGCCTCGCGACTGGTGCTGGGCGACGAACCGGACTTCCGGCACGTCGTGTCCGTCTCCGCGCCGTCGATCACGACATTGCCGATCTTCGTGGTGTTCGGTCTCATGGTCGGATTCCTGGGGGTCATCTACAACCGGCTGATCCTGGAATGCCTCGAGTGGTTCGACATGATCCGTCGTGTGCCCGCGGTGGTGAAGGCCGCGGTGATCGGCGCCGTGGTGGGTGGTCTGCTGATCGCCGATCCGGTGATGGGCGGCGGCGGTGAGGTGCTCGCCAGCCTCATCCTGGCCGGTCAGCACTACGCCTTGCCCGTCGTGATCCTCTACGTCGCGGTGCGCTTCGTCGCCGGTCCGTTGTCGTACGCCGCGGGCACACCCGGCGGTATCTTCGCGCCGATCCTCGCGCTCGGCGCGCTCATCGGGCTGGCGGCGGGCCGGATCACCCAGGTGGTGGTGCCGGGACTGAACGAGGACCTGACCATCGCGTTCGCGCTGGTCGGCATGTCCTGTCTGTTCGCCTCCATCGTGCGCGCGCCGTTCACCGGTCTGGTCCTCGTCATCGAGATGACCGCGGTCACCTCGGTCACCGTCCCCATGCTGGTGGCGGGGGCGATGTCGGTGGTGATCGCCTCGCTGCTGCGGTCACCACCGATCTATGACGCCCTGCGGGTGCGGATGTTGCGCAAACACGCCGAGGAGGAGCATCAGCCGTCGGGATGAGCTCTGCTCAATCGGAGGCGAGCTCGATCAGCTTGCGTACCGTCTTGAGGTTGCGCCCCGTGCCCTGCACCCCGAGTCCCTTGGCGATCACCGGTGCGGTCAGCTTCGACACCCCGGCGCCGCCGGCGTAGCGGATGTGCAGATCCTCGCCGATCACCGTGAACTCGTCGTCACCGAACTCCCGTTCGGCGAACTCCGTGGCCTTCGCGGCAGCGGGTTTCGACGTCAGGCAGTACACATAGGAGAATTTCGGATCGATGACCTCGAACGGATGTGCGGCCAGCGCCGCCTCCAGCTCATCGACCGACCGGCTGATCACCTCGCGAAACCAGCCGAACCGGTCGGTCATCGCCGTCTCGAGGGCGCGGTCGAATTCGTCGGGCGCACCGGGTGGTTCGCAGATGAGATTGCCGGAGGCGATGTAGGTCGACACGTCGGTGGCGCCGAGTTCCGCGGCGATCTCACGGAGGTCGGCCATCGGGAGCTTTGTGCCGCCGACGTTGACCGCGCGGATCAAGACCACACGTAGCGCCATCTACTCTCCTGTGTCGCCGGATTTCCGCCTGTGCGTTCAGATCACCACCGGGCGTGGCGGCGGATCCGGTTCGGGAGGACCGGGATTCGGGTTCGGGATCGGGTCCGGCTCAGGAACCGGGATGGGTGGCTCCGGGGTCGGCTCCGGAATCGGTTCCGGCGCGGGAACCGGTTCGGGTGGTGGCGGTGGAGGTGGGACAGGCCGACTCATGCGGATCACTCCTCACTGAGCTCTGGTGCTCGTCACTCTGCTGCTCGTCACTCTGCTGCTCGTCGCTCTGCTGCTCGTCGTGGTGGATCGACCCCTTCGACCGACGTTACGCCGATGGTCTCCGACCGGCCACGTCGTAGGTCAGGTGGGTGACCATCGACGTCGCCCGCGCCGATCGCGGGACGAGCCGCAGATCGTCGAGTCCGTCGAACACCTTCTCTCCGCGACCCAACACGAACGGCGCGATATGCAAACGCAATTCGTCGACAAACCCTGCGCCGAGGCACTGACGCAGCGTCGACGGGCCGCCCGCGACGGCGATCGAGCCGTCGGGCCCGGCGGCCTCGACCGCGTGGGCGTATGCCTCCTCGATCCCGCCGGTGACGAAATGAAACGATGTCCCGCCGGCCATCTCGACCGAGGCGCGGGCGTGGTGGGTCAGCACGAAGACGGGTACGTGATACGGCGGGTTCGGCCCCCACCAGCCCTGCCAGCTGTCGTCGGGCCAGGTGCCGCGGACGGGACCGAACATGTTGCGACCCATGATGTACGCGCTGTGGCCGGTGATCGCGGCGATCTCGGCGGCGTTCTCCTCCGCTGCGTCGAACATCCACCGGTGCCCGCCACCTTCTTCGAACCCGACACCGAGCGGCGCATCCAGCGACTGATCGGGGCCGGCGCCGTAACCGTCCAGGGACATCGTGATGTCGGCGGTGACGATGGGCATGTCGCGTCCTCCTGGCGGTCCGGGCTGTTCAGCCTGGTTGACTCGCCCACCGCGACAAAATCATCGGCGCGGCGTCAACGCACCTTCGACAGATCGGTGCGGATGAGCATGACGTTGTAGTCATCCCATCGAGAGGCCACGAAGTAGAGCGATCGGCCGGTGGCGCGGGGATGGATGTACGGCGCGTACAGACCCTGGGTCTGGGCCACCGGGACGATCACCTTCTGCCCGCTCCACGGACCGACCGGGGAGGGGGAGGTGCGCATCATGATGTTGCCGCCACTCTCGGTCAGCATGATGTAGCGCTTGAGGTAGTCGTTGTACGCCACCGACATCTCGCTGACCGGCTGACCGACGACCGGCACCGCGTCGCCCGGCCGCGGGGACCATGCGCCGCCGCCGCGGTAGTACTGATAGGCGTTCAGATTCAGGATCTCCCCCGGCCGCACGCGCGAGACGTACGCCGACCCGTACCGGCCGGCGGGTGTGCCGTACTCGTAGACATAGTCCCCCGACCGCAGGAAGGCGCCCATCTGGAACCGGTCGTGGCCCTGCGCGACCTGGCTGACCCCGGGCACGGTCACCTCGAGATTCATTCGGATGGTGTTGTTGTCGGTGGCCCAGGTCTGACCGTTGTCGTGCGAGACGGCGATCGCGGAGTAGCCGGTCGCCCAGCGGCCCGGCGACAGCCAGCGGCGGATCGACATGTAGCTCATGTACTGGGTGCCGTTGATCGAGATCCCGCCGGTCGGGATCTTGCCGACCTCGATGTTGCGGACGCCTACCGCGTTGAGCATCGGTTGCGCGAATGTCGGATGCTGCGGTGTCACCGACGCGCCCGACCGGATGGCGCCGGGTATGGCGTTCGGGAAGGTCATGCCCTTGTCGAGGTTCGAATTGCCGTTGCTGCGCAGCATGGTGTTGTTGCGCCACACCATCTGACCCGCACACGGGCCCCATGTGTCGCCGAACGCCATCAGTACCTGTCCGGAGCCGTTGTCCCACGGCACCCCGACGTCGGCGGACGTGATGGAGAAGCGTTTGTCGGTTTTGTTCGGGCTGCGTGGGCCGGTCACCCATTGGATCGCGGTGCTGGCGCCGTGCAGTTTGACCAGGGGCATCTGCGGTTTCTTGCCGTTCGGCCGATAACTGCCGAAGTCGGCGCTGCCGAGGCCGATGTCGCTCGACCCGGAGCTGCCGGTGCTGCCGACATCGGCGCCGTTGAAGCCGATCGCGCTGCAGATCGATGCCTGTGCCGGAGAGTCCACGGCCACCGCGCCGCCGACCGTGAGTGCGACGATGGCGGCTCCGGTGATGAGCGCACGCCGTCTGGACATGGGTGTTCCCCCCTGTGCGGACCGTGACTGTGGTGCCAGTGTTGCAGAAGTGGCACATCGATCACAGGTCCTGGTGCGAACCGAGATCCTGGCGTGACCCGGTCGGGTGGCGATGGTCCCGGGTGGGCCGTGTCGGTCACGCTACCGCAGGTGAGCCCATCGGTCGCGAGGATCGGGCATCAGTGTGGGGCAGGTCCGACATAGCGGGCACGCGGCCGGATGATCTTGCGTGACCGCGCCTGTTCGGCGATGTTGGCGCACCACCCGACGACGCGGCTCACCGCGAAGGTCGGGGTGAACATCGACCGGGGGATCGCGCAGGCATCCATCACGACGCCGGCATAGAACTCCACGTTGGCGTACCGCGGCTGGTCGGGATGGGCTTCGCGGAGTACTTCCACCACCGCTCGTTCGACGTCGACCGCCCGCTCGACCGTCGGCCCGCCCAGCTCGACGGCAATCGATCGCAGCAACTCCGAGCGGGGGTCGGTCGTCCGGTACACGGCGTGCCCGAAGCCCATGATCCGGCGGCGGGCGGCCACCTGTTCGCGGGCCCAGGTGGTCGCATCGCCGTGTCGGGCGATGTCGTCGAGTGCCTCCAGGGCGCGGTCCGGGGCACCGCCGTGCAGGGGGCCGGAGAAGGCGCCCAAGGCGCCGCACACCGCGGCGTAGACGTCGGCGCCGGTGGAGGCGATGACACGTGCGGTGAAGGTGGAGGCATTGAACCCGTGATCGATGGTCGCGATGAGGTACTGCTCGACGGCGCGCACATGCGCGGTCTCCGGGCGGCGGCCGGTCAGCTGGTAGAGCCAGTTCGCGGCCACCGGCAGGTCGGGGTCGGGGGCGATCGGCTCCTCGCCGATCCGGATGCGGTGCAGCGCGGACAGGATCGTCGGGGTCAGCGCCGCCACCCGCATCGAATCGGCCCGGACGGTCTCGGGTGTGCTCTCCCACAGCGGCGCGGCATGGGCGGCCGGGCCGGCCGCCGACAGGACGGTGCGTAGCCCGGCCAGGGTGTCGCGTTCGTCGCCCAAGAGTGCGACGGTTCGCAGAACGCCACCCAACTCGTCCGGGAGGTCCCGCAGTTGTGCGGTGGCGGCACGGAATTCGGCGAGCTGTGCGGATGTGGGCAGTTCCCCGTGGACGAAGAGGTACCAGACCTCCTCGAACGAACGGGTGCGGGCGAGCTCGATGGCCGAGTACTCGCGGTAGTGATAGAAACCCTCGTCGCCGCGGACGTCTCCGATCTCGGTGTCGGCGACGACCACGTTCGCCAGCCCCTCCGGCGCGATCAGCTGCTCCATTCCGATCTCCACTCTTGCTCGGCCACAACCGGATCGGTGTGGGGTGACTCCACGATGCGTCGTATTGATCAACGGCGTCAATGTTGATTTCATCAACGTATGGAGCGTGTGCACACCCGGCGGTTCCCGAAGCCGATCCATCACGACGGACGCGATTACCTGACCACCGAACAGGTCGCGCGGATGCTCGGTGTCAAGGTCGCGACCGTGTACGCCTACGTGAGTCGCGGGCGGATGACGAGCGTGCGGATCGACGGTGTGGACGGAAGCGTGTTCGCCGTCGACGACGTCGAGTCCTTCGTCTCCGACCGGACCAGACGAGCCCCGGCCGGGGTCGTCGAGCGCATCCACACACGGCTGACGCTGTTGCAGGACGACCGCCTGTACTACCGCGGACGTGACGTCGGCGAGCTGGCCCGTCGGCGCACGTTCGAAGATGTGGCGAACCTGTTGTGGGACAACGACGTGTCGTGGGATTCGGCGCCGATCGAGGCATCGCTGCAGGCGGCGATTCGAGGTGTCGCCGGCCGGTCGGCGCGCGGACTCGATCTGATCCGTCTGACCGTGGATGCTCTCGGGGCCCGGGATCCGGGTCGACATCAGCGGGAGCCGGGTGCGGTCGCGGCGACCGCTGCGCGGATCATCACGGGCTGTGTCGATGCGCTGGGTGGCGGCGGAGCTCGGTCGGGGACGATCGCCGAGCGTCTGTGGCCGTGCCTGACCGACGAACCGCCGACGCCGCGCAAGGTGGCTCTCCTCAACGCCGCGCTGGTCGCGCTCGCCGATCACGATCTGGCGGCCGGGACCGTGGCCGCGCGGGTGGCCGCGAGCGCCCGTGGGAGCATCTACGCGGTGCTCGTCGCCGGCCTGGGTGCGTTCGACGGTCCGGTGCACGGTGGCGCCACCACTCTGGCCTACCGCCTGCTCGCCGGTGCACTCGACGATCCCCGCGCCGCCATCGCCGAGCAGCTCTATCTGGGAAATGCGATCCCGGGGACCGGCCACGTGGTGTACCAGCGGCACGATCCGCGGGCAGAAGTGCTCCTGGAGCTGCTGCGATCATCAGGCGGCGGTGATCGCCGCGTCGTGGGCGTCGTCGACGAGATCCGCCGGCAGGTGCCGAGCTCGACCTTCGTCAACTCAGACTTCGCGCTCGCCGCCCTGGCGCTGCGCCACCGGATGCGGCCCGACGCTGCGGAAACGATCTTCGCGATCGCCCGGATGGCGGGCTGGACCGCGCATGCACTCGAGGAGTACGGCGAGCGGCAACTCCGATTCCGGCCGGAAGGCGTCTACACGGGGGTCCGGCCGGGTACCCGGTGAGTGGCCGGGTGTGCGGGGTGTGCGGACCCTTCGTGACGCTTCGCTCGTTCCTCGCGAGGCTCCTCAGGGATCGGGGGGGGGATGGACGCTTCGCTCGTTCCTCGCGAGGCTCCTCAGGGATCGGGGGGGTGGACGCTTCGCTCGTTCCTCGCGAGGCTCCTCAGGGATCGGGGGGGGGGTGGACGCGTCGCTCGTTCCTCGCGAGGCTCCTCAGGGATCGGGGGTCGTGACGCGTCGCTCGTTCCTCGCGAGGCTCCTCAGGGATCGGGGGGCGGACGCTTCGCTCGTTCCTCGCGAGGCTCCTCAGGGATCGGGGGGATGGACGCTTCGCTTGTTGCTCGCGAGGCTCCTCAGTGATCGGGGGGCGTTTCCTTCGGTCCCTGAGGAGCCTCCGAGCGTGCGAGGATGCGTCACGAAGGGCGCCACCGCTCAGAACGGCGTGGCGACGGCAAACGTCCGCCGGAACGGCAACACCGTCACGCCCGACGGCTCGGGTGGGTAGGCGTCGCGCAGCCGTTGTTTGAGCTCGGCGGTGAAGGCCTCGAGCGCATCGCCGTCGTTCTCGAGTGCCAGGAAGAACGGGCGTGCCGCGGTCCCGGAGATCCAGTCGTAGACCGGGTCCTGGCCTTGCAGCACATGCAGATACGTGGTGGACCAGGCATTGGTGGTGAATCCGCGTTCGGAGAAGAACGACAGATAGTCCCTCGCGTCGAAGCGGGGAACGTGGCGGACACCGGCGAGTGCGTCGGCGAAGCGTGGGTCGTCGGAGAGCTCCATGAGCGTCTGGTGTGTCGGAGCGTCGCGGTTGTCCGGTACCTGCAAGGCGAACACACCGCCGTCGTTGAGATGGCCGAGCAAGCGGTCGATGACCGAGAACTGTTCGGGGACCCACTGGAACATCGCGCTGGAGACGATGAGGTCGACGGGTTGGTTGGGCGCCCAGGTCGTCACATCGGCGAAGTCGTAGTTGGCGTGCGGGTCGGTGTTGTCGCGAATGGCCTGATCGATCATCGTCGGCGACGAATCGATCCCGAGGACCGTCGCCTCCGGCCAGAGCGCACGAAGATGTCGGGTGAGGTGGCCGGGGCCGCAGCCGAGGTCGACGATCAGGTTGGGCGCCGTCGGCACCTGTGCGATGAGGTCGATGTACGGGCGGGCGCGGGCGTCGGCGAATTGCAGGTAACGGTCCGGATCCCAGGTCTGCATAGCTCCTACAGTAGTGCGGTCGCACCGATTTCCGGAGGGTCGTAAGGCGTCGAAAGTACTCGGCATGGGCGCCGAGGGGGTTGCAGTAACCTTCCTTGCGTGACCGACGCTGCCTTCGATGACCCTCAGATCGCCCCAGACGCCGACATCGCTGATCCCGGCTCGACGACCGCCACCGACGTCGTGGAGATCTCGACCGATGGTGCGTGCCTGGGTAACCCGGGGCCGGGCGGTTGGGGAGCGGTACTGCGGTTCGGACGTCACGAGAAGCGCATCTCGGGTGCCGACCCCGACACCACCAACAACAAGATGGAACTGACCGGCGCGATCGAGGGACTGGCCGCGCTGACGAAACCGTCGACGGTCGTGCTCTACACCGATTCGAGCTATGTCCGCAACGGCATCATGAAATGGGTCGCCGGATGGCAGCGCAACGGCTGGAAGACCTCGGACAAGAAGCCGGTCAAGAACGCCGACCTCTGGCGGCGGCTGATCGAGGAGGAGAAGCGCCACGAGGTGACCTGGAAATGGGTCAAGGGTCACGCCGGCGACCACTACAACGAGATCGCCGACGAGCTCGCGACCACCGCCGCACGAGAGATCGCCGGGACGCGCCGATGACCGCGGGTCCGCTGCCGGTTGCGATCGAGCCGAACCGCGACGAGCACCTGGTCGCCGCCGTCGAGGCCGCGGGTGCCCGGGTCGTCGGTCTCGACGAGGCCCGCGTCCTGGTCTGGATCGGCGTGGTCGCCGAGTTTCCGCAGGTCCCTGATCAGGTCGAATGGGTGGCGCTGAAGACCGCGGGAATCGAGGAGTATGTCGGGGCAGGCCTGATCGACGACCGGCGGATCTGGACCAACGCGTCGGGCTTCTACGCCGAGAACGTCGCCGAGCATGCGTTGGGCCTCCTGCTGGCCGGGCTGCGCCAGATCAACACGGCCGTGTTGCGGCATTGGGACAAGCAGCCGATCGACACCGCAGTCCGATCGCTGCACGGGTCGACCGTGGCGATCGTCGGCGCCGGCGGTATCGCCGCATCGCTGATCCCGCGACTGCGCGCATGCGGTGCGCAGGTCATCGCGGTCAACCGATCGGGGCGGCCCGTCGAGGGGGCGTCGTTGACGCTGCCCGCCGAGCGAACCGACGAGATGTGGGCCCAGACCGACCACGTGGTGCTCGCCGCACCGGCCACCGCCGAGACCCGGCACATGATCAACGCCCGCACGTTGGCCGCGCTGCCGTCGCACGCCTGGGTGGTCAACGTCGCGCGTGGACCGCTGGTCGATCAGGAGGCGCTGGTGAGCGCACTGCGCGACGGGCAGATCGCGGGCGCCGCGCTCGACGTCACCGATCCCGAACCACCCGCTGCCGACGATCCGCTGTGGTCGATGGACAACGTGATCATCACTCCGCACGTCGCGAACCCGTCGTCGGGGCTGACCCGCACGATGGCGCCGTGGATGGCCGAGAACATCCGGCGCTATCTGGCCGGGGACGACCTGCTGTCGCGGGTGACGCCGGGGCGCGATTACTAGACCCGAGGCAGTGATCGGCGCCGGGGGTGTTGCGATCTGATCGGACAGCAGTGAGCGGGTCGCCCGAGCTGCTCTCGCGGTGCCGCGGTGATGCGATCGGCACCCGGTGGGGTCCATCATGGAATGACCATGGTCAGCCACGCGGGCGCGGATGACGGTCGGCTACTCGAGCAGGTCGCCCGGATCTGTGCTCGTGCCGAGGAGCCGCTCATCCTCCTCGAACACGTGGCACACGCCGTGCGCCGGCACATTCCGTATGCGGTGGCCGGTTGGCTGCTCGTCGACCCGGACACGCTCCTCATCACCGGGGTCTACGAAGAGGGCGTGCCGAGGGACGCGCACCTCGCGCTCATCGAGCTCGAACTCACCGTCCCGGACTTCACCAAGTTCGTCGACATCGCCCGGGGTTCGGAAACGGCGGCGGCGTTGAGCGCGGCGACCGGTGGACACCTCGACCGCAGCGCCCGCTGGACCCGGATCTACCAGCCGGGCGGCTTCGGCGATGAGCTGCGGGCGGTGTTCCGGGCGGGCCAGGTCACCTGGGGGCACGCCTGCTTGACCAGAACCGCCGACGATCCCTGGTTCACCCGCCGCGAGGTCGAGCTGGTGGCCCGGCTGTCGGCGCATGTGGCGCACGGTCTTCGGGCCGGTCTGCTGGTGCATCAGGTGGATACCCTGCGGACGGATGGTCCGCCCGCGATGATCGTGCTGGACGACGACGGTCGGGTCCGGACCGCGACGCAGCGTGCACGTGACTGGCTGGGCCCCATCGAGTCCTCCCGGCTCGATGCCTCGATCGTGGTGCACGAGGTGGCCGCCCAGGCACGCGCCCTCGCCGACGGCGAGCGCGTCGGGCCGCCGGCGGTCGCTCGGGCCCGCGCTGTCTCCGGTGAATGGTTGCTCGTGCGCGGGCTGCGCCTCGACAGCGTCAGCACGGCGGTCGTGCTGGAACCGGCACGCCGCGCCGACGTCGCACCCGTTCTGCTCCGGCTACATGAGTTGACGCCGCGAGAGCGCGAGGTCACCCAGTTGTTGCTGACCGGGATGGACACCGCCGACATCGCCCGTGAACTGTGGATCACGCCGGAGACGCTGCGCGGGCATGTGAAGTCGGTGTTCGCCAAGCTCGGGGTGGGCAGCCGGCCAGAGCTGCTGGCCCGGCTCCAGCATCAACCGCCGGTGCACTCGGCGTCGGGCTGATCGGTTCGGGACGCGAGGGGTGTCGGGGTGGCTCCGGCGGCAGCGATTCCACGGGCGGCTTGTCGGGCGAGCTTGCCGGTGTAGCCGGTGAGTCCGGGGCGCAGGACGTAGCCGACGAAGCGCAGTCCGGGCCGCGCCTCACCGCCGTCGACGACGCGCGGCAGACCGCGATCGTCGAGGACGCCCAGGTGCCCGGCGAGGGTGGGTAGGCCGCTGGTGTAGCCGGTCGCGGCGATCACGGTGTCGACGTCGACGTGTGAGCCGTCGCCGAGGTGGGCGCCGCGCTCGTCCAGTCGATCCACCGCGGCCACGACGTGGATCGCACCGCTGCGGATGGCGTCGATCACCTCTTTGTCGACGATGGCGGTGCCGGCGCCGCGTTCGAGCAGCTGCGCGAACACCCCGGCCGGCGGTGTACCGAGGCCGTATGCGGAGAGGTCTCCGACGGTCGCGCGCTGGATTCGGGCCAGCAAGGTGTCGACCGAGCGGGTCGGCATCCGGACGAGGATCGGCACGGGAAGGTCGCCGGGTATACCGGCGCTGCTCCGCAGCAAGATGTTCGGCGGCGTCCGAACCGACAGCAGCACCTCGGCGGCACCTTCGTCGGCCAGCTCTCGCGCGATCTCCATCCCCGTCGATCCCGCGCCGACGACGAGGACCCGATCCCCTCGGTACGGTGCGGCATTGCGGTACGCGGCAGAGTGCACGACCCTGGCCGGGGTGTGCGGACCGGTCGCCCACGCCGGGAGCGAGGGCACGTTGAAGATGCCGGTGGCCACCACGACGTGAGGCGCGTGCACCGTCCCGTCGTCGGTGGTGACGTCCCAGCCGCCGCCCGGGCTCGGGTCCAGGCGCTGCACTCCGACGCCATGCCGCACCGGGACATGTCGGGCGGCGGCGTAACCGTCGAGGTAGTCGACGTACTGGTCGCGGGTCGGAAACCAGCCGTAGGAACGGGGGAACGGGGAGCCGGGCAGCGCCGACCACCATCGGCTCGTGTTGAACCGAAGACCGTCATATCGGCCCGCCCAGGCGGCCCCGGTCCGCTCACCGCGTTCCAGCACGGTCACCGGGACGCCGCGCTTCACCAGTTCGGCGCCGGTGGCCAACCCGGATGGCCCGCTGCCGATCACGAGTACCTCATCCATGATTCTCACCTCCGCGGTCCGTTTGATGGACCCATACCCCAGTCTCGTCGCAGGTCCCGGGGGTGACCATCCCCCAGACGGGGGGTGTGGACGAGGGGTGCAGTGCGCCGGCTCGAACCAAGCAACTAGAACATGTTTCAGTTTTGGTCGAATCGATGGCATTCTGGCAGGCGTGATCCTGGACAGATTTCGTATCGATGACAAGGTGGCGATCGTCACGGGCGCCGGACGTGGACTGGGGGCGGCCATTGCGGTCGCCTTCGCCGAGGCCGGGGCCGACGTGGTGATCTCCGCGCGCAGTGAGGACGAACTCGACAAGGTCGCGGCCCGCGTCCGCGAGGCGGGTCGTCGGGCCAAGGTGGTGGTCGCCGACCTCAGTGATCTCGACGCCGTCGCCGGGCTCGCCCAGACGGCCGTCGACGAGTTCGGTCGGCTCGACATCGTCGTCAACAACGTCGGCGGCGCGCTGCCCCGACCCCTGATGGACACCAAACCCAAGCACCTGACACAGGCCTTCGACTTCAACGTGACGAACGCGCACGCGCTGATCGTGGCCGCGGTGCCGCACCTACTCGCCAGCAAGGATGGCGGAGCGGTCATCAACGTCACCTCGGCCGTCGGTCGCACGCCGGGTCGCGCGTATGCGGCCTACGGAACCGCCAAGGGTGCCCTCGCCCAGTACACGCGCCTCGCCGCGATGGACCTCAACCCGAAGATTCGGGTCAACGGCATCGCGCCGGGAGCGATCCGCACCTCGGCGCTCGACGTCGTCGCCGCCGACGAGGGCATGCGCACGGAGGTGGAAACCGCAACCCCGCTACATCGCCTCGGCGAGCCGGACGACATCGCGGCCGCGGCGCTCTACCTGGCTTCGCCCGCCGGCTCCTACGTCACCGGCAAGATCCTCGAGATCGACGGCGGCATCATCGCGCCCAACCTGGATCTGCCGATCCCGGATCTGTAGGTTTTCGCGCCCCGGGTCCCTGAGGATATCCGCCCTTCGTGACGCATCCTCGCAGGCTCGGAGGCTCCTCAGGGATCGGGGGGACGCATCCTCGCAGGCTCGGAGGCTCCTCAGGGAGCGGGTGGGGGGCCTTCGGCGCTGGTGGAGACGAGTTCTACCGGTCCCTGAGGAGGCCCGGAGCGCTAGCGGAGGACCGTCACGAAGGGCCCTTCGTGACGCATCCTCGCAGGCTCGGAGGCTCCTCAGGGAGCGGGGTGACGCATCCTCGGAGGCTCGGAGGCTCCTCAGGGAGCGGGGTGAAGGGTGGCTTCGTCGATCACGAAGGCCGTTCGTTGCGGGCGGCCTTTTCGACGATGGTCGCAATCCGTCTGGTCTTCGTCGCCGGCTGCTTGGCGAAGGCGATCTGACTCAACCCGAACTTGCGAGCGCTCGGCGGGAAGGCATCCCAATTCGCCCGGGCCTGAGGGTCGGCGTCCAGCGCGGCGGCGAGTTCGGGCGATTCGATCAGCGCCTCCGCGTCGTCGAGCAGATTCCAGAGGCCACGGGCCTTGGCGTCGTCGATGACGGCCTGGCCGGCCGGCTGCATCCGTCCCTCGGCGAGCAGATCGGCGACGCGTGCCTTGTTCGACGCTGCCCACGCGCTGTTGCGTCCTCGACGGGTGAACCACATGCCGCGGCGGTCGTCGTCGATGGTGCGGGTGTGGCCATCGACCCAGCCCCAGCACAGTGCTTCTCGCACGACCTCGTCGTAGTCGAGAGGCGCGTTGCCGGACTCCTTGCGCCAGAAGACGAACCACACGCCGTCGGATCTGTCGTGGTGGTTGCGGAGCCAGTCGTGCCACTCGTCGAGGGAAACGGGGTGCAGATGTTCGGCGCTCGGGTCGGCCACCTGAATGAGAGTAGCCGTCGGGGTGGTCGGTCTCGGTACAGTTGAGATGTGGGCGGTTTCATGGGCTCTATCGGCGATTTCTGGTGGCTGATCTTCCCGATCGGCGGCATCGTCGGGGGCTGGGGTGCCCGGATTGCGAGCTATAACGAGAAACGGCGTCGCGACAAGATCGAGCTCGAACGCATCCGCGCATCCGCCAAGACCGAACAGCTACGCATCACCCAGACGAGCCGGACCGCGATAGCCAAGGCGCTGGCACGCCATGATGACGTAAATGCGCGCTGGTTCGGCTACGAACTCGACCTGGCCACCCTCATCCAGTTCCCGATGATGACCGACCTTCGTGAGCCGCTGACACTGACCTTTCACCGCGCCAAGGTGCGGGCCGACGATCTCCGGCCCGACAACCCCGACGAACTGCTCGATCCGGCCGTGTTCGCCGAATACCGCGATGCCGTCGGCGAGTTCGCGACCGCCTTCGACGCCGCCGAACGGGAGGCCCGTCGTCGCAAGCAGGCCGACTTCTCACCGATCGAGCGGGAACGTCTCGAGCGGGCGCGTCGGTTGGTGGCGGTGGCGGCGGATTCGGCGGCCACACCCGCCGAACGGCAGGCCGCCTACCGCAAGGCGCGCGACGAACTCGAAGGCCTCATCGTGGTACCACCGGCTGCCAGCGAGCAGCTCGAGGGCCGGATCGCGGCCGCATTGGAGCCGGGCCGCGAGGGCTGAGCGTTCGTGTTCCCGGTTCGAACACGCACACCTCCCACAAACACGCGATGCATTGCGTGGGTGTGGGAGTTCTGCGTGTTCAGGCCGTGATGCCCAGTCGCTCAAGCCATCCACGGACCATCGGGACGACCCGCCCGTGGCGCAGATCGTCCCAGATCCACCGGACTACCTGGATACCCAGCCGGCGCAGTGCATCCTCGCGCGCCTTTTCGCGCTGCATCACGTCGAACGGACTGTCACCGTCTCTCAGATGCTTCTGGTATTTCGTCATCCCGTCGAACTCGCCGACGAGCTTGCCCATCCAGTCGTAATCGGTGCGCGCGATGAAGATTCCGTAGGGGTCGTAGAACTCGTGCTGCAGCCGTGGGACCGGCAACCCGGCGTTGATCATCTGGGCTCGGCCCCAGGACTCGCCCGCGTTCTCGGCGCCGGGGTCGGCGAACGACAGGGCCCGACGTGCGTGTGTGACGCCGCGCCGTCGATCAGCCAAGAGATCCGCGAGTACCTCGGCGTCGGCGCCACGGCGAAGCCCGGAGTCCAGCACCGCCAGGGCCTGGGCGAAGCCGTTGCTGCAGGCGACGTCGATGACAGTTCGTTCGAGCGAGGTGACCGTGAGATCGCCGATCGCGGTGATGTCGCGTGTGTCGAGCGGACCGGAATGAAGGTGCCGGTGCTTTTCGATCCGGCCACCCGTGTGCGCCCCGGTGGCGAAGTGCACCCGCTCCAGGCGCGGGTGGAGGAGCGACAAGCCGTGCTGGAGCGCTGCGGACTCGTGGCTCAAGGCGAACCCGCCTTCGCTCAATTCGACGGCAGCGAGCGATCGGAGGCGGTGCAGGTCTTCGGGCTTGGTGGGGATAGATGTTGCCGGCACAAAGGCTCCCGGCCAGATACGCCTGATGGTGCCGGCACGAGTCGCGCGTGCGAGGTGATTGTCGGTAAATCCGCGATCGAGCGCGTCGCGGCGGAGGATGAGGCCGTGGTCGTTGGTGGGGAAGTTGTCCATGGGTCTTGGACGTCGCGCAGCGCCAATCGGCTCCGCCGAACCTTCGAACACCCAAAACTCCCACAAACACGCGATGCATTGCGTGGGTGTGGGAGTTCTGCGTGTATTACCGCACCGGTTCGCCGACTTCGCTGACTTCGGTGACCTCGGTGTCGGCCGGCCCGGCGAACTGGCTGTTGTAGAGCCGGCAGTAGGCGCCGCGGGCGGCGAGCAGTTCGTCGTGGCTGCCCTGCTCGACGATCCGGCCGTCCTCCATCACCACGATGACGTCGGCGTCGCGGACAGTCGAGAGCCGGTGGGCGATCACGAAACTCGTGCGATCGGTGCGGAGGTTCGCCATCGCCTGCTGGATGAGCAGCTCGGTGCGGGTGTCCACCGAACTCGTCGCCTCGTCGAGAATCAGGATCGTGGGCTTGGCCAGGAAGGCGCGGGCGATCGTGATCAGCTGCCGTTCACCGGCGCTGACACCGCCGCCCTCTTCGTCCAGAACCGTGTCGTACCCGTCGGGCAACGTCCGCACGAAGTGGTCGACGTGACTGAGTTCGGCGGCCTCGATGACCTCGGCTCGTGTCGCGGTCGGGTCACCGTAGTGGATGTTCTCGTAGATCGTCCCGCCGAACAGCCATGAGTCCTGCAAGACCATGCCGGTCCGTTCGCGCAGGTCGTCGCGGGTCATTCGGCGCGAGTCGACACCGTCGACACGGATCGTGCCGTGGTCGACGTCGTAGAACCGCATGATGAGGTTCACCAGCGTCGTCTTGCCGGCGCCGGTGGGTCCCACGATCGCCACCATGTGGCCGGGTTGGGCCACCAGCGACAGGTTCTCGATGAGTGGCCGCTCCTCGACGTACCGGAACGACACGTCTTCGAATGCGATGAGTCCGTGATCGTGCGACGGGGTGTCGGGGGTCGACGGGTCGGGCGTCTCCTCCTCGGCGTCGAGGACATCGAAGATCCGTTCCGCCGACGCCACGCCGCTCTGCATCAGGTTGAACATCGACCCGATCTGGGTGAGCGGCTGGGTGAACTGCCGCGAGTACTGGATGAAGGCCTGCACCTCGCCGAGGCTCAGCGAACCCGACGCCACCCGCAGTCCGCCGACGACCGCGACCGCCACATAGTTCAGGTTTCCCAGGAACATGATGGTCGGCATGATGATCCCGGAGATGAACTGGGCGCGCCAACTCGATTCGTAGAGCTTCTGGTTGCGCTCGTCGAACGTCGCCTCGATCTCGGCCTGCCGACCGAACGCCTTCACCAGTTCGTGTCCGGTGAACGCCTCCTCGACCTGCGCGTTGAGCGCACCGGTCGACGCCCACTGCGCCATGAAATGCGGCTTGGACCGTTTGGCGATCTGCGCGGTCGCGATGAACGCGCACGGCACGGTGAGGATCGCGATGAGCGCGAGCAGCGGGGAGATCCAGATCATCATCACCAGCAGCGCGATCACCATCAGCACCGAGTTGAGGAACTGAGCGATGGTCTGCTGCAGGCTCTGCGACAGATTGTCGAGGTCGTTGGTGACGCGGCTGAGCAGGTCGCCGCGGGCGGAGGCGTCGTAGTAGCTCAGCGGTAGGCGGTGGACTTTGGCCTCGACGTCGGCGCGCAGGCGTCGGATGGTGCCGACGACCACGATGTTCAGCAGGTACGCCGACAGCCACGCCAGCGCCGACGACAGCACGTAGAGGACCAGCACGATCAGCAGCACCCGGCCCACGGCGGCGAAGTCGACGCCCACGCCGGGGGTGACGTCCATCGAGCTGACCATGTCGGCGAAGGTGTTCTGACCCTGCTCGCGCATTCCGGCGATCGCCTGGTCCTTGGTGAGACCGGCGGGCAGTTGCGACCCGATGATGCCGTCGAAGACGAGGTCGGTGGCATGGCCGAGCACCCGCGGCGCGACCGCCGACAAGATGACCGACACGACGATCGAACCGACGACGGTCACGGTGAAGACGCGGTAGGCGAGCAGCAGACGGATGAGTCGTTTCACCGACGGCCCGAACGAGCGTGCCTTCTCCGCCGGACCGGCCATCATCGGCGGGCCACCGCCACCGGGCCGTGTCATGACGCCTCCTGGATCGCGAGCTGGGATTCGACGATCTCGGCGTAGGTCTCGCAGGTCCCGACGAGGTCGTCGTGGCGTCCGAGCCCCACCACGCGACCTTGGTTGAGGACGACGATCTGGTCGGCGTCGACGATGGTGGACACCCGCTGGGCGACGACGATGACCGCCGATTCGCGGGTGGCCGGGCGCAGTGCGGCTCGCAGGCGGGCGTCGGTGGACAGGTCGAGAGCGGAGAACGAGTCGTCGAAGAGATAGACCGAGGGTCGGCGGATCAGTGCGCGCGCGATCGCGAGCCGCTGACGCTGACCGCCGGAGACGGTGGTGCCGCCCTGGGCGACCTTGGTCTCGAGTCCGTCGGGCATCCGGGCGACGAAGTCGTCGGCCTGTGCGATCCGCAACGCCGCCCAGATCTCCTCGTCGGTGGCGTCGGCCTTGCCGTGACGGATGTTGGAGGCGATGGTCCCGGAGAACAGGTACGGGCGTTGGGGCACGAGACCGATCGCCGAGCGCAGTTCGTCCGGATCGAGGCGTCGTACATCGGTTCCGCCGACGCGGACCTCACCGCCGGTGGCGTCGATGAGCCGGGGGATGAGTCCGAGGACGGTGGTCTTACCGGATCCGGTCGATCCGACGATCGCCGTTGTGGTGCCGGGTTCGACCCGGAAACTGATGTCGCGCAGGACGGGGTCGTCGGCGCCCGGGTAGCGGAACTCGGCGCCACGGAACTCGACCGTGCCGGGATCGCCGGCGAAGCCGATCGGAGACGACGGCGGCACCACCGACGTCTCGGTGTCGAGCACCTCGCAGATCCGCTCGGCGCAGACCGCGGCGCGCGGCGCCATCATCGCCAGGAAGGACGCCATCATCACCGACATCATGATCTGCATGGCGTAGCTCATCATCGCGGTCAGGGCGCCGATCTCGACGCTGCCGTCGGCGACCGCGTGCCCGCCGAACCAGATGATCGCGACGATGGTGACGTTGGTGATGAGCATGACCAGGGGGAACATCAGCGCCATCAACCGGCCCACGCGCAGGGTGGCGTCGGCGAGGTTGTCGTTGGCGCCGGAGAAGCGCGTGATCTCGTGCCGTTCACGCACGAATGCGCGGACCACCCGGATGCCGGTGATCTGTTCGCGCAGTACCCGGTTGACCGAGTCGATGCGTTCCTGCATGGCCCGGAATCCGGGGATCATGCGGCTGATGATCAGCGACATGGTGATGCCGAGGACGGGTACCGCGATCGCCAGCAACCACGCGAGCCCGGGTGCGACATGGATACCCATCACGATGCCGCCGACACACATGATCGGCGCCATCACCAGGATCGCGGTGCTCATCACCACCAGCAGCTGCACCTGCTGCACATCGTTGGTGGTCCGGGTGATCAGTGACGGCGCGCCGAAACCGCCGACCTCGCGGGCGGAGAAGGTGTTCACCCGGTGCAGCAGGTCGCCGCGGATGTCGCGGCCCACACCGAGCGCCGCGCGGGCGCCGAAATACTGGGCGGACACGGTGCAGATCACCTGGGCGACGGTCACCACCAGCATCCAGCCGCCGATGCGCAGGATGTAGTCGGTGTCGCCTTCGGCCACGCCCTTGTCGATGATGTCGGCGTTGAGCGTGGGCAGGTACAGCATCGCCGCGGTCGCGACGGATTGCAGGGCCACCACGACCACCATGTAGGAGCGATAGCCCGACAGGTAGGTGCGGATGAGTCGGGTCAGCATGAGGTGATCACTCAGAAGACGCTAGCAACCGGCACCGACGGTGCGCGACAGTGTTTCTGTTCCGTCGACCACGCTGGTAACCCGTCGGGCGATCGGGTGGCTCGGGGTGGCCGCGTGTGGGGTGTCCAGTTCGCTGGTCGGGTAGTCCGGGGTGGCCGCGTGTGGGGTGTCCAACTCGCTGGTCGAGTGACCCGGGGTGGCCGCATCGTGGGTGTCTAATTCGCTGGTCGAGTGACCCGGGGTGGCCGCATCGTGGGTGTCCAATTCGCTGGTCGAGTGACCCGGGGTGGCCGCATCGTGGGTGTCCAATTCGCTGGTCGAGTAACCCGAGGCGCTAGCCGAGGGTGTATCGAGACCTCGCGAGTCGCCTGGTCTCGATACGTCCTCGGCTAGTGGTGTGTATCGTAAATAATCGTCTAGTCGTTGGGTATGATTTCGGTATGAGCGCGCCTGCAGCACCGTTGGCTTTGTCGGCCGGTGAGCGAGAGACATTGGAGAAGTTGACCCGTAGCCAGCGGGTGCCGCATCAGCAGGTGTTGCAGGCTCGGGTGTTGTTGATGGCCGCCGACGGGGTGGCCAACATTCGGATTGCTGAGGAGGTCGGGGTGCGCCCGGCCACGGTGCGGGCGTGGCGCAACCGGTATGCCGAGGACGGTTTGGCGGGGTTGGGGTTGATCCGAAAGGGCCGCGGTCGACGTTCGTCGATCAGTGAGGAGAAGATCGCCGAGATCGTGAGGTTGACCAAGACGACCACGCCGCCGGGGCACACGCATTGGTCGTGCCGCACGATGGCGAAGAAGGTGGGTGTGAGTCCTTCAACGGTGCAACGGATTTGGTCTGATCTTGACCTCAAACCGCATCGGGTCGACTCGTTCAAGGTGTCGAATGATCCGCGGTTCGAGGAGAAGCTGATCGATGTGGTGGGACTGTATGTGAACCCGCCGGAGAACGCGATCGTGTTGTGTATGGACGAGAAAAGCCAGATTCAGGCGCTCGATCGCACGCAACCGTCGTTGCCGCTGGTGGAGGGGCGGGCCGGCACGATGACCCACGACTACAAACGCAACGGCACGACGACCTTGTTCGCGGCGTTGGATGTGCTGACCGGTTCGGTGATCGGTCAGTGCCTGCCGCGTCATCGCCACAACGAGTTCATCAAGTTCCTCAACACGATCGACAAGCAGGTGCCGGCGGGGTTGGAGGTCCATCTGATTCTGGATAACTACGCCACCCACAAACATCCCGAGGTGAAGCGATGGATGGATCGGCACAAACGGTTTCACTTCCACTTCACCCCGACATCGTCGTCCTGGCTCAACCAGGTCGAGCGCTGGTTTCGGGAGTTGACCGACAAGAACATTCGCCGCGGCATTTTTGGCAGCGTGCCCGAGTTGATCGCCAGCATCGAGGCATTCCTCAACGCCCACAACGATGATCCGAAACCCTACGTGTGGACCGCCACCGCCGAATCCATCCTGGCCAAAATCGCCCGCGCACGCACGACACTCGAACGAGTAGCCAACTAATTCAGATACACACCACTAGCGCCTCGGACTACTCGACCAGCGAGGGCGAGGGGGCGAGGGGCGCAGGGCGCCTCGGACTACTCGACCAGCGAGGGGCGAGGGGTGCGGGGTGGCTGGGACTACTCGACCAGCGAGGGGCGAGGGGTGCGGGGTGGCTGGGACTACTCGACCAGCGAGGAGCGAGGGGCGAGGGGTGCGGGGCGCCTCGGACTGCTCGACAAGCCAGGGGTGCGGGGCGCGGGACCGGCCTCACCCGGAGAAGGTGAACGGGACCACGGCCTCGGGGGTGTAGGTGAGGTAGGTGAAGGTCTCCTGGAAGTAGAGCGTCACGGTGTCGGCGTCGTGACTGTCGTAGCCGATCGACACATCCTGGCCGATGCTCATCTCGAAGTCGCCGCCGCGGGTGCTCAGCAGGAACGCACCCGAGATCGCGGGCGCCCAGACGATCTCACCGCCCCCGACCAACAGCCGCTGCAGGTGATCGCGGATCGGGACACCGTGGTTCGAGGTCTCGTTGACGAGTGTGTAGACGTCCTTCGACAGCGCCAGCGAATACGGGCCCTCGACCGAGGCCAGCCTCAGGGCGGTGGTGGCCTGCGACAACGCCTCGGCGTAGTCGCGTACGTCGCTGGGCAGGGCGATCGGCTTCACCGATGCGGTGGGGCGGATACCGGTGATCCCGCCGGCGGGGTAGCCCTCGAAGATCGCCCGGTCCTCCGCGCGGGCGAGTTCGGCGGCGGCGTCGCGGACGGGGTCCCAGTCGGAATCCTGCGCGCCGCGATCGACGTCGTCGATGGCCTCGCGGCTGACGGTGAACGGAACCCTCAGCTCGACCAGTGGCTGTGCGCGCCGCTGGTGCGCGATGATGCCGTCGGCGGGCGGGTCGATCTTGCTCCGATGACCGAGCGTCACCGAGGCGATCTCGAGGCCGAGCGGGCCGTTGACGTCGACGAGTCGACGCGCCGCGCTGTTGCGTTTGAACGAACGAGTCGCCTCTTCCTCGATCTCCGCCCACGCGGAATCGGAGATCGGTGCGAGTTCGCGATGCAGGTTGTTCATGCTGTCTCCTGAAGGTCGTGGTCGGGGGGATCGGATGAGTCAGTGCAGAGAGCCGATGCCTAGGGAGCCGTCGGTGGGATCTCGATACGCCTCGGGCTCGCTGCGCTCGCTCGTGGCTACTCGATCATCGGGGAAGGTAGCGGTGTCGCCATCGACCTCCTCGGCGGGCGCCGTCGGTGGGTCGGGCAGGTCCTCGAGGAAGTCGACGGTCGGGGTGAAGAACTGCGCGCCACTGACCGCGGTGGTGAAGTCGAGCAACCGGTCGTAGTTGCCGGGCGGGTCGCCGATGAACATCTTGCGCAGCATCTCCTCGGTGACGTCGGGTCCGGCCGAGTAGGCGATGTAGAAGGTGCCCCGCTCACCGGACCCGGAGGCGTCACCGTAGGGCATGTTGTCGCGGACGACGTCGATCTCCTCGCCGTCGGCATCCTCGACGACGTTCAGGGCGATGTGCGAGTTCGTGGGCTTCACGTCGTCGTCCATCTCGACGTTGTCGAACTTCGTGCGCCCGATCGCGTCCTCCTGCTCGGCGACACTCAGCCCGTTCCACGATTCGAGGTCGGTGACATAACGCTGGATCGCCACATAGCTGCCGCCCGCGAATGCGGGGTCGTCGTCGCCGACGGTGATCGCGTCGATGGCCGCCTGCCCGACCGGGTTCTCGGTGCCGTCGACGAAGCCGATGATGTCGCGCAGGTCGAAGTACCGGAAGCCGTGCACCTCGTCGACGACCGTGACCGCATCGCCGAGGGCGTCCATGGCCAGTCTCGCCACCTCGAAGCACAGATCCATGCGATCGGCCTTGATGTGCAGGAGCAGGTCGGCCGGCGTGGCCGGTGCCGTGTGCACCTCGCCCTCGTAGACGACGAAAGGCCGCAGCGCGCGGGGACGCGGCCCGTCGAACAGTCGATCCCAGGCCTGCGAACCGATCGAGACGATGGCCGCCAGCGCCGCCTCGGGCGCCCGCGACGAGACTGCCCTGGTCAGGGTCGGTAGATCCGACAACAGGTCGCGGACAGCGTCTTCCCCGCCGTCGTCAATCGTCAGGACCAGGAAGAGCGCCGATGTCGTCTTGCGCGTGAGGATCGTCTGCGGGACCGGCACGGACTCACTGTAACCGACGGTCGATCGGTGCCCGAGACTCGGCGACCGCGACGTCAGCTGCGCGCGATGGCCCGACCCGCGGCACGACCGGAGAAGATGCACCCACCCAGGAAAGTCCCCTCCAGAGCGTTGTAGCCGTGCACGCCACCGCCACCGAAACCGGCGACCTCACCGGCCGCGAACAGGCCGTCGAACGCGGTGCCGTCGGGATGCATCACCTGCGAATCGAGGTTGGTCTCCAAGCCGCCCAGAGTCTTTCGGGTCAGGATGTTGAGTCGCACAGCGATCAGCGGCCCGTGGGCGGGGTCGAGCAGGCGATGCGGCTTGGCGACGCGCACGAGTTTGTCGCCGAGGTATTGGCGTGCGTTGGTGATCGCCATCAGCTGCGCGTCCTTGGAGAACTTGTTGTCGATCTCGGCGTCGCGCGCGGAGATCAACCGTTCGACGTGCTGGAGGTCCAGTTTCGGGCCGCGCGCGATCTCGTTCATTCCGGCCACCAGCTCGGGAAGGTTGTCGCGCACGACGAAGTCCACCCCGTGCTTGGTGAACGCGTCGACCGGCCCCGGCGCGCCTTTCGCGAATCGGCTCTTCGCCGCGAACTTGAGGTCCTTGCTGGTGATGTCGGGGTTCTGTTCGGACCCGGACAGCGCGAACTCCTTCTCGATGATGCTCTGGGTCAGGATGAACCACGAGTAGTCGTGTCCGGTGGCGAGGATCTCCTTCATTGTCGCGTTGGTGTCGAAGCCGGGGAAATTCGGCGGCGCCAGGCGATTGCCGTTGGCGTCCAGCCACAGTGACGACGGTCCCGGGATGATGCGGATCGCGTGGTCGGGCCAGATCGGATCCCAGTTGTGGATTCCCTCGGTGTAGTGCCACATCCGGTCGCGGTTGACCAGACTGGCGCCCGCCTCCTCGGCGATGCCGAGCATCCGCCCGTCGACGTAGGCGGGGACACCGGAGATCATCGTCTTCGGGGCCGGACCCAGGCGCTCCGTCGGCCAATTGGCCCGGATCAGATTATGGTTGTGGCCGATACCGCCGGTGGTGACGACGACGGCGCCGGCCCGGATCTCGAAGTCACCGGTCACCTCCCGCGACGATGCGACACCGCGGTCGAGATCGGTCGGCGCGAGCACGCTGCCGCGGACGCCGACCGCGGCCCCGTCCTCCACGACGATCTCGTCGACCCGGTGACGGAACCGGAACTCCACCAGGCCTCGCTTCTCCGCCTCCAACACCGGTTCGACGAAGACGCGCACCACCTCGGGGCCGGTGCCCCAGGTCAGATGGAATCGGGGCACGGAGTTGCCGTGGCCGTCCGCGAAGCCACCGCCGCGCTCGGCCCACCCGACGATCGGAGTGATGCGCAGCCCCAGGTCGTGGAGGTACTGCCGTTTGATGGTGGCGGCGAAATCCACATACGCGCGCGCCCATTGCCGGGGCCAGAAGTCCTCGTCCTCACGGTCGAAACCGGCCGATCCCATCCAGTCCTGTAGTGCCAGCTCCGCCGAGTCCTTGATGCCGAGGCGTCGCTGTTCCGGGCTGTCGACGAGGAACAGGCCACCGAGCGACCAGAACGCCTGCCCGCCCAGGTTGTTGCGGTTCTCCTGATCCACGACGACGACCTTGCGGCCGGCACGAGTGAGTTCGTAGGTCGCGACCAGTCCCGCCAAACCCGATCCGACGACCACCGCGTCGGCTTGTTGCTGGCTCACGCCACCCTCCTACGAATGCTCGGTTGAGGTCGACCATAGCGCCAGCGACGGGGCTGTCGGCAGCAGTCGGTCAGAGTGCGATGTCGGCGTACCGATGTGCCCACGGTGCGGCCTGCTCGAGCTGGGCGGCGAGCTTCAGCAGGGCGCCGTCGGCACCGAGCCGGCCGACGAACTGGACGCCGAGCGGCAGCCCCTTGGCGGTCCAGTGCAGTGGGACGCTGATCGCCGGGCGGCCGGTCAGGTTGGCGAGCTGGGTGTAGGGCACCCAACCGAGGCTCTGTTCGATGAGGTCGTCGAGGATTCCGGTGCGCGCCAACAGGTTGCCCGCACGGACCTTCGAGATGACACGGGACGCCCGTTGCAGCAGCGCTGGCGTCGTGGTCGCGCCGACCGGCAGGGGAGGGGTGGCCAGCGTCGGGGTCATGAAGTAGTCGAAGGACCGGTGGAACCGCTCGAGGGAGAGCACGTAGTCGTTGACCTTGTTGAGGGCGGACATCGCGGCGACCACTCCGGAGGACCGGCCGAGTTCGGCGAGGGCCAGGGTGTCGGCCTCGAAGTCGCGGTCGGTGGCGCCGGTCTGGGCGCGGGCCTCGTCGACCTCGGTGGCCAGCACAGCGAACCAGATGGTCAAGAAGTCGCGGGCCAGCGCGCCGTCGTCGTAGGGCGGGGTCACCTCCTCGACGTGGTGTCCGAGGCCATCGAGCACCTGCGCGGCGTGGTCGAGGGCGGCGATCGCCTCGGGATCGGGTCTCGGGTTGATCGCCGATGACGACGAGTACCCGATCCGCAACCGTGACGGCGGGGTCGCGATCTGGTCGGTGAACGGGGTGTCAGCGGTGGGAGTGGGGTAGACCGAGCCCGGCGTGGGGCCGACGATCGCGTCGTAGAGTGCGGCGGCGTCGCGCACCGTCCGGGACACGACACCCTGAACCGCCATCCCGAACATCGATTCGCCGGTCGACGGGCCGAACGGCGACAGCCCGCGTGTCGGCTTGAGGCCGACGAGACCGTTGCACGCGGCCGGGATGCGGATTGATCCGCCGCCGTCATTGGCGCCGGCGGCCGGCACGATGCCGGCCGCCACCGCTGCCCCGGAACCACCCGACGATCCGCCGGGCGTGTGGCCGGGGTTCCACGGGTTGCGTGCGGCGCCCCAGAAGTCGGGTTCGGTCACACCCTTCGCGCCGAACTCGGGTGTGTTGGTCTTGCCGAAGATCACCAGCCCCGCGTCCAGGAACCGGGCCACGACGTTGGAGTGCTCGGTGGCGATGTGGCGGGACAGCGCGCGCGAACCGTAGGACGTCGGATAGCCCCGGTACTCCTGGGCGAGGTCCTTGATCAGGAACGGGACACCCGCGAACGGCCCGGCCAGATCGGCACGCCGAGCTCGGGTGCCGGCCTCGTCGTCCATCCGCAGCACGATGGCGTTGAGAGTCGGATTGACCTGGTCAGCGCGTTGCCGCGCGAGGTCGAGCAGCTCGGCCGGGGTGACCTCCCCTTTCGCGACGAGGTCGGCGAGCGCGGTGGCGTCCTGGCGGAGGTACTCACTGAGGTCCACGGCCAAACCCTACGGGCATGCCTGTAGGCCGGGGAATGGTCACCGTTTGTTGAGCAAACCGATAACACCCCGATAGCGTCGGGGGGACGGAACCTGAACGTGGTGGATCTTCGCTTCTCAGTTGGATTTACGTTTGTGCAGGTCCGCCGTGGCAGGGTGAGTCCCGGGCGCCGAAATCGCAAGTCAGGACCGTCGTTCGTGCTTTTGCCGGAGTGTTATCGATCCGTTACACTGCCTCACGACGGGTGGCGGCACGGCCGTGGAGCCATAGAATCCCGTGAGAATGACTTAAGAGTTTTGATGTGGCCCGTCATCGAGGTCGAGATCGAGAAGGACTAGTGAATGCTGACACGCGCCCGTAAGCGCCTGGTCGCCGGACTTGTGGCCGTCATCGCCGCAACGGGCGTGACCATGGTTGCTGCTCCGACGGCTCACGCAGCCGGAACCACCGAGTACGTGTACTCCGCGGCCATGCACCGCAACATCCCGGTGCGCATCGTCGACGGAGGTGGCGGCGGCCCGAAGCCGACGCTGTATGTGCTCGACGGTCTCCGTGCGCCGAACAACACCAGCGGCTGGCTGCAGAACACCAACGTCGACGACTTCATGGTCGGCAAGGGCACCAACGTCGCGATTCCGTTCGGTGGCGGCGGCAGCTTCTACACCGACTGGGAGCGCACCGACCCCAAGTTGGGTGTCAACAAGTGGGAGACCTTCCTGACCCGCGAGCTGCCCGCCTACATGGCGCGCAAGCACAACAGCGACAACCGTCGTAACGGCATCGCCGGACTCTCGATGTCGGGCACCTCGGCGCTGAACCTCGCATCGCGCCACCCCGGTTTCTACAAGGCGGTCGCGTCCTACAGCGGCTACCCGACCGTCACCATGCCCGGCTTCACCCAGGGCATCCAGGCGGCAGTCGCCGAGATGGGCGGCAACCCGATCAACATGTGGGGCTTCTATCCCGCAGGTGAGTGGTTTGCCAACGACCCGTTCCTGAGCGCAGGCAACCTCGCCGGCAAGTACGTCTACGTCTCGTCCGGCACCGGTGTCGGCAGCAAGTACGACACCTCGGTGAACCCGGCCAGCTCGAACTTCGACCCGGTCAAGTTCGCGCAGATGGTTCCGCTCGAGGTCGCGGCCTCGACCAGCAGCCAGATCTACATCGGCCGTGTGGCGCTGGTGCCGGGAGTCAAGCTGACCACCCACATCACCCCGGACGGTGTCCACTGGTGGGATTACTGGCAGAACGACTTCAAGCAGTCCTGGGCCACGACCTTCCGCCCGGCGTTCTTCTGATCGCAGCAGACTGAATCACGCAGATGCGGCCGGTGACCTTCGGGTCACCGGCCGCATCTGCGTTGTGTCGAGGGGCTGAGGGGCCTAACCGCGGGGCTATCAGGGCAAGCGTCACCACCCGGTCCCTGAGGAGCCTCCGAGCCTGCGGGCGTCACCACCCGGTCCCTGAGGAGCCTCCGAACCTGCGGGCGTCACCACCCGGTCCCTGAGGAGCCTCCGAACCTGCGAGCGTCACCACTCGGTCCCTGAGGAACGAGGCGCTAGCCGAGTGTCACGAAGGGCGCCCCTTCGTGACGGTCCTCCGCTAGCGCTCCGGGCCTCCTCAGGGAGCGGGTGGAGCTCCGCCGCCGGGCCTCCTCAGGGAGCGGGTAGGGCTGCGGCGCGGGGCCTCCTCAGGGAGCGGGGCACAGCTCGAGGGTTCGTCAGTCTCAGGCAGCGGGGGCAGCACCGGGGTCCGTCAGTCTCACGGAGCGGGGGATAGCTGCCCGCGCCGGGGTTTCCTCAGGTGCCGAGCCGACTTCGTCCGCCTACTCCGACGACGGGCGACGGAATCGGTGGGTGTCGTCGTCGGCCGGCGAGGTGGACGGTCGCGTTGCGCCCTCATCGGTGAGCTGGCCAAACGACCGGGTTGCCGAGTCGTCGGCGGGCGAACCGGCGTCCGTCTCCGGTGCGGACTCCACGCGCGGGATCTTCTCCGTCGGCTGATCCCACGGATCCGCTCGCGTGGTGGTCGCTGCTCCGGCGGCGGTGCCCGCCGCGGCGCCGGCGGCCGCGTGGGTGCCCTGGCCGCCGTCCTGCGGCTCGTCGAGCCGAGTCGTCGCGGCATCCTCATCGGTGGGCGGCGGAACGTCGTCAGGTGCGTCGTCTCCACGGCGACGTCCCCGCCACCACAGGAAGCCCCACAGGGCCAGCAGCAGCACGCCGACGATGCCGAGGATCAGCGGCAACCAGAAGCCACCGAGACGGAGCTGATCCACATAGCCCTGAGCCTTGGTGGTCTGATGCTCCACGGTTTGATCCGACCACTTGAACCGGCCCTTGAGGACGTCCATACGGAAGTCCCGGATCGGTGCGGGGGTGTCGCTGCTCTGGTCGGGTGATCGGAAGTACTGGTGCTGATCCTCCAGGCCGTCGACGATGGTGCCCGTCTGCGGCTCGACCCAGACGTGTCGGTTTGCAGTGGCGTAGCGGTGCATCGTCACCTTGTCGCTCGGCTTCACGCCGGGACCCGAGATGCCCCACCAGCTGGCGGGCATGGTCAACATGGTGCCCAGCGCCGCCTCACCCTGCGCGTTGGGCAGGCTGGAGACATCGGTCTCCGGGACGTCGCCGGCGAACTCGTAGGCCGTCAGACCGTTGATCGTCTTCTCCCCGACGAAGTTCATCGGGATGTCCTGGCGGGTGTTGGTGTCGTAGTAGAGGTACGAGCGCTTCTTGACGTCGAAACCGAACTTGTACTGGAAGCCCTTGCGGTCCGGCAGGTCCACCGAGACATCCTTGGGATTGACGCCCTCGGGCGCGGCCTCCAACTGCAGGGAACTCACGGTCCCGTTCGGCACCGACGTCTTGCGGTTCACCGAGACCCGGTCGATGTTCGCGGTGAGCAACCCGTCGTCACACTTACGGTCGGCGTCGGCGGCCGCCATCGTCGGCTCCGTCTCGTCGCCCTGCGAGTTCCGATACCGGTCGATCTCGACGGTCTGGGCGGACTGCAGCGTGGCCTGGCGCCGATCCGACGGGTCCACGATGACCGACCGCCGCTGCTGGGTGAGATGGGCGTCGAGCACCTGCGCCTTGCGCTGGGTCACCGAGCACCGATCGAAGATCTGGGCGGGGAAGCGGTCGCCGCTGGAACCGTCCTCGGGCACCGTCGTCGACACCGACGTGATGTCCAGGTCGAGGGGCACCACACGCAGCTGTGGCACCAGGAACAGCGGTATGGCTATGGCAGCGGCGATGCATGCGGCGCCGAGGAACGCCGGCAACGCCAGCCAAAGTCGTCTCATTCTCCACTCCCGTGTCAGGACTCAACGCCCCAACCCTAGCGGCGAGGAGTCCGGAGGCTGCGAACCTCATGGGCATTTCTGACAGCGGAGGGCCGATACAGGTCGGTGTGATGGCCTCGCGGACCATCGTTCCGTCACCTGATCTGAGCGCGATCGGTACGCCGATCCCGCTCGGCCTCCTTCATGATGCCGGCCATGTAGCCGTAGATCTCCTTGTCGGACATGGCTTTCCATCGCGGAGCCAACAACTTCATGTACTTTTCGACGTAGAGTAGCTGCTTGCCGACGAGCACCAGTTCCCGCGGTAGTCGTGCGTCGTGGGCTTTCGCGACCGCCGCCAGCTGCCGGCCGAGGTCCGTGTAGGACATCGAACCGAGGTCGGTCGAGGACAACGGCATCGCGACGTTCTTGATGTCCTCGGCGCCTTTGGCCGTCGAACCCGGCCGATGAACCGCGCCGAGAAGGAAGATGGCCCGCCCCGCCGACTCGTAGTCGCCCCGTACGAGCAGGTCGACGACCAGCTGCCGCAGGATGCGGCGGGTACGCGGGGTGAACCGACCGACGATGCCGAAGTCGAGGAGTACGAGCGTGCCGTCGGCGTCGACGAGGACGTTGCCCGCATGCAGGTCGCCGTGGAAGAGCCCACCGTGAAATGCCGATTCGAGCAGCGAGAGCAGCAGGTTGCGGCACAATGCCACACCGTCGTGCCCGGCCGCCCGGACCGACTCCACATCGTCGATGCGGATCGCGTAGATGCGCTCCATCGTGAGCACACGGGAGGTGGTGTAGGCGTCGTAGACCTCGGGCACGCGCACCCGGTCGCCGAACGGGCCGGGTCGCAGACACTCGTACCACTCGCGCATCGTGTTCGCCTCGTTGCGGAAGTCGAGTTCGGCATCGAGGCCGTCGGCGAAGTCCTCGACGACGTGCCGCGCGCTGAGCATGCGGCCGTACTCGGAGATCTCTGCGAGACCCGCGAATCGCTCCAGCAGCGCGATGTCGGGAGCGAGTCGGTCGACGATGCCGGGGCGCTGGATCTTGACCACGACTTCTTCGCCCGAATACAGGGTGGCGGTGTGCACCTGTGCGATCGATGCGGAGGCGATCGGAACGACGTCGAACGTCGCGAAGACCTCCTCCGGCGGCCGTCCGAGCTCCTCGATGAACAGCGCGCGGACGACGGCGGGTTCGGCGGGCGGCACCCGATCGAGCAGCGACTCGAATTCGGTGGAGAGCGTGTCGGTGAAGACCCCGGGGCTCGACGCGATGAGCTGGCCGAGCTTCACATACGTCGGACCCAGATGTTCGAACGTGGTCCGGATCTCGTGCGCGACCCGGCGGGCCGTCGGCGGTTGGCCGCCGATCGCGTCGCGTGCGGTGTGGAACAAGAAGCGTCCGACACCCGCCGCCGTGTGGGCGGTCGCCGCACCGAACCGCGTGATCTCGGTGAGCGCCGACACCGTGGGCAGTTGCGCGCGGAGGTCGGGCCGCACGTTCGGGCGGCCTGCATCTGCGGAGTTCTGCGTTGTCACCATCGGCAAGTGTAACGATCCGGACCCCCTCATCCCAGGTGACGACCCGGTCGGGTGGGGTCGGACAATGCCTGATCCCGGACGACGTACCCGGTCAGGCCGCCGATTTGGGCGCGCGGTTCGGTGATGGGGATCTCGTCACACCTGGCGTTCGGGGGCGCCAACGGGGATGTCGATTCACAAACAGGACACGACTGTGGTCAGATTGGCGTGGGGAACCTGAAACGACGGCTGTGCCGGTCTCGGCGCGGCAGAGGCGAAACACGGGAGGGGCGTGCACATGCGTACACGGATGATGCGGGGCGTGGTTGCCGCGGTGGCCACCGCGATGGCGTTGGGGGCCGGGACGGGGGCCGCGGGGGCAGATCCGAACATTCAGACTCCGGGGGTCGACGACGGGGTGCCGAACTGTGCCGTGCTGCAGCCGCGCGCGGCTGCCGGCTACATCGGCACCAACGACCCGAAACCGGTCCGCAGGATGGATGAGGACTTCGCCCGCGTACCGAGGGACTGGTGCAACACGTCCGTCGGCTACAGCCGACTGTCGTTCGGCCAGCAGAAGGGAGTGACGTTCGGCATCCCGGACACCCTGCACGCGCTGTTCCCGTACAACAACGCCGAGATGCTGTCGAAACCGGTGTTCGAACCGGGGTGGACGATGACCATGCGGGTCGGCGGAACCCAGCAGATCCCCAGCTGGGCCGGCACCACCGGTTGGGGTGTGTCCAACCGGTCGATCGATCCGCTCGGGCTCGAGCTCGCCTGGTTCATGTACAACGGCGCCGACAAACCGATCGGCGACGCGAGCACGCTCGCGAAACCGATCATCAACGCGCTCGGCATGGACTTCCCGCGCGGCTTCTTCCTCATGACCAAACGTGCCGGCGAGATCGTGCCGCAGATCCGGTTGCTGCCGCTGGACATTCTCGAGAAGCAGCACGACTACTCGGTCGTGCTCGGTCGCAAGACCGTGAGGTTTTACATCGACGGCAAGGAAGCAGGTACCGACATCGCGCCGTTCCACGCCGACGGCAAGAAGCAGAAGGTCGGTGGGCCCGGTTCGCACTACGGCACTTTCGACAACCCGCCGATCGGTACCTGGCATGACATCTCGGGGCAGCCGGTCCCGCTGCTCGGTCAGATGTGGCTCGACAGTGGCTACTGGTTCCCGCTGCCGTTGCCGCAGTGGAACAATCGCTGGCAGCAGGCCTACATGAAGCGCTACGTGCAGGGGCCGACGGGGCAGACTCCGCTTACCCTGTCGGGGTGGCAGGGCTGGCAGTAGGGCGTGGTCCGGGCCTCACGAATGTGTCGGTTCACCGGTGATCTGGTGATCGGCATGGTTGAGGGCCTCGGTGATCAATCGGCTCAGATGGCCGTCGCGTATTCGGTAGATGACGCGGCGGCCGTCTTTGCGTGTGTCGACCAAGCCGGTGAAACGGAGTTTGGCCAGGTGCTGGCTGACCGCGGTCCGTGAGGCACCGGTCGCCTCGGTCAACGCACCCACGTCGGCCTCGCCGGCGGACAGCAACCATACGATGTGCAGTCGCGTGGGCTCGGCCAGCATGGCGAACACCGACGTCGCCGCGCCGAGCAGCGCGGGGTCGGGCTCGATCGCGTGGTGCAGGCTGTCGGACTCGCGCGCCGGCGCCGTGTCGTCCATCATCTGGCCGAGCCTCCTCGCGAGATCGACAGTGCCGCCTGCACCGGGCCAACCCGCTCTCAGGCGGTCAGGGCCTCGCCTGCCATCGTAGGTGACCCGCGTCCGTGAGCCGGGTTCGACGACGCGGCGCGACGCCAGATCCGCCGCGCGGTGACTCCCGCCGTCGCGGCGAGGGTCGCCAGAACCAACGGTGTCGCCCAGGGGCCGACAAGGGCCGGCCCCCACCCCGCGACCGGATAGGTCACCAGGAACGCGGCGTGCGATGCGGAGAACTGCGCGGTGAACACCGCATCCCGGTCGGCGTCTCCGGTGTGATCGCGCAGCAGGCGGGTGGAGGCCGTGTTGATGAACGACGTCCCCATGCCGAGGACGAACCAGAGGACCAGCAGCGCCGCGAGCCCCGGGGTCAGTGCGAGCATCGCGCTCAGTCCGGCCAGGGTCATCGCGCACACCATCGCCGCACCACACACGACGCGCACCGTGCCGACCCGCCCCACCAGCCACGGTAGTGCGATGGCCGCCGTGATCGACCCGGTGCCGAACACGCCCAGCACGACGGCGAGCATCGAGGGGTCGAGTCCCAGCACCGTACGGACGTAACCAACCGAACCGACCACCACGACGGCAGTCGCCGCGGCGGTGGCCACATTGGCCCAGAGGAGCCCGCGGAGGACGGGGCGATTCACCATGGCCCGCAGTCCGGATGTGGCTCGGTGCCAGAAGTCGCCGACCGAACCCGCACTTTCACATTTGCCGGGAGCACCGTGCAGGCCCGACGACAGCACCAGGACGGCCGACCCGGCGAACCCGGCGGCGGTCCCCACGAAGAGGAACGAGTACCCGATCACCGTCAGCAGTGCGGCGGCGATCATGGGGCTGACCACGGACTCGAGGTCGTAGGCGATCCGCGAGGCAGACACCGCGCGCGTGTAGTCGTCGGGGTCGGTCACCACCGACGGAATCACGGATTGGAAGGTCGGGGTGAAGGTGGCCGACGCCGACTGCAGCGCGAAGACCAGCAGATAGACCTGCCAGATCTCGCCGATCCACGGCAGCGCGACCGCCATCGACAAGCGGACGAGATCGGCGCCCACGAGCACCGATCTCGCGGACCATCGGGCGCAGACCGCGCGCATCACCGGTGCCATGACGACGTAGGCGATCATCTTGATCGCCAGGGCGGTGCCGAGGACAACGCCCGCCTGACTGCCGGCCAGATCGAACGCCAGCAGACCGAGCGCCACCGTCATCAATCCCGTACCCAGCAGCGACACCACCTGTGCGGCATAAAGGCGACGGAACGTCGGGATACGGAACAGCGCTGCCACCCCTAGATGGTAAGCATGTGTGCGCATATGCGCACATAAATATTCCTGACTGTGATCTATTCGCTCGTCGTCCCACGCGTCGGCACTTCTCCGGAACACTGGAACGAGTGCGGGCCAGCCCCGCAGCGCCGTGCGCGGACCACAAGTCCCACGCACACATCTGACGTCGAAGAGAGGGAGTACCCATGCCCACCACCGTCAACGCCTACATCGCCACCGCCTCCGACCGGCCGCTCGAGGCCTCGACCATCGAGCGCCGGGACCCGAAACCGCACGACGTGGTCATCGACATCGCCTATGCGGGTATCTGTCACTCCGACATCCACACCGCCCGCGGTGAGTGGGGCCGGACGGCGTTTCCGGTGGTGCCCGGGCACGAGATCGCCGGCATCGTGTCCGCCGTCGGCTCCGACGTGACGCGCTACGCCGTTGGCGACCGCGTCGGCGTGGGCTGCTTCGTCGACTCGTGTCGCGAATGCGAGCCCTGCAAGGCAGGCGACGAGCAGTACTGCGAGCGTGGCATGACCGGCACCTACAACGCCGTCGACCGATATGGCGAGCCCACCCACGGTGGCTACAGCACGGCCATCGTCGTCGACGAGAACTATGTCTGCGGCATTCCCGAGGGCATCGGTCTCGACGAGGCCGCGCCTCTGCTCTGCGCCGGGATCACGCTCTTCTCGCCGCTGCGGCACTGGAACGCGGGCCCCGGCAAGAAGGTCGCCATCGTCGGACTCGGCGGGCTGGGCCACATGGGCGTCAAGATCGCCCACGCGATGGGTGCCGAGGTGACCGTGCTGTCGCAGTCGCTCAAGAAGATGGAGGACGGGTTGCGTCTCGGCGCCGATCACTACTACGCGACCAGCGACCCGGACACCTTCGACACGCTGCGCAACGAGTTCGACCTGATCATCAACACCGTGTCGGCGAACCTACCCATCCAGAAGTACCTCGGCATGCTCGCCATCAACGGCACGCTGGTGGAGCTGGGTCTGCCCGAACATCCCATCGAGATCCCGGCATTCGCCGTCACCGCCAACCGACGCAGCTTCGCCGGCTCGATGATCGGCGGCATCGCGGAGACCCAGGAGATGCTGAACTTCTGCGCCGAGCACGGCATCGGCTCCGAGATCGAGGTCATCGGCGCGGAGCAGATCAACGAGGCCTACGACCGGGTGGTCGCCAGTGATGTGCGCTATCGCTTCGTCATCGACACGGCGACGCTCTGATTGTGTCGCGCTGGTAGGCCCTTCGTGACGCTCGCAAGCTCGCTCCTCAGGGACCGGGGGACGCCGGCAAGCTCGCTCCTCAGGGACCGGGGGGGTGCTCGTGGGCGGTAACCACCAGTTTCCTGGGCCTGAAGAGCTTGCGAGGTTGCGGTAACCACCCGTTCCCTGAGGAGCCTCCGAGCTTGCGAGGATGCGTCACGAAGGGCCGACGCCAACCCTATTCGGTAATCCCATTCGATCCCTGAGGAGTTCCGGAGCGCTAGCGGAGGAACGTCACGAAGGGCCCTTCGTGACGCTCGCAAGCTCGCTCCTCAGGGACCGGGGGACGCTTGCGAGGATGCGTCAGGAAGGGCCGGCGACGTCACCCCTCACCGTAGGGAGTTGAATCGACGACATGACCCCGCCGTTTCACCACGCTGACATCCGTGGCGCCCGGATCGCGTGGAATCAGACCGGTCGCGGGCCCACGGCGATCTGGGCGCACGGCATGACGTCGAGCGCCTACGGTCAGGAGTCGGCGGGACAGTTCGATTGGCGCGCAGTGAGTTCGGCTCACCGTCTCATTCGCTACGACGCGCGGGGCCATGGTCGATCCACCGGTGGCATGACCGCGCACGAGTACACCTGGCCTGAACTCGGGCGTGATCTGCTCGCGTTGCTCGACGTCGCGGCTCCGAATGAGCGGGTCGCCGCGATCGGCTCTTCGATGGGCACGGCAACGATCTTGTATGCGGCTCTCGCGCAACCGGATCGGTTCGATCGGATCGTCCTGACCACGCCGCCGACGATCTGGGTCACCCGGGCCGCGATGGCCGCACTGCGGTCGGCCGATGCCGCGGAGATCGAACGCGATGGCCTGGCCGCGTATCTGCGTGCTGCGCCGGACGAGCCCGCATCCCCTGCTCTCGCGGACGCGAGACGTCATGTGGGTCCGATCTCGGTGCAGTCGTCGATCTATCCCTGGGTGCTACGCGGATCGGCGATTACCGATCTACCGACTCCGGAAGCTTTTGCTGCACTGAAACTCCCGACACTCGTACTGTGCTGGACCGGTGACGACGCGCATCCGGTGTCCAGTGGGGAACAGTTGGCCGAGGCACTCCCCGAGGCTGTCTTGTCGGTGGCTGCGACGCCGGCGCAACTGCGCGACTGGCCGCGGATGGTGGCCGACTTCCTGGCCTGATATCGGCAGCTCCCGCCGCTTGAACTCGTACCGCTGTGTTGCCAACTCATGAATTGCGCTTGACCGATACCCCTAAGGGGTATAAAACTGTGCAGAGGTTTGACGCAGAGCGGATCGGATTACGGGTGCCTCCAGCAATGGCGGCGCCGTGTGCTTCCGAAGGAGGTCTGACATCTACGCCGGTGTGGGAGCAATGCTCATGGTGGCCGCCGCGGTGATCGTGGCGGTACTCACGATCCACCGGTTCACGGCAGTGTCGCCCACCCCGCTCACCTCGCTCCCGTTTCAGTCGGGATGGACGCCGGAGGAACACGCTCTCTCCAGGTTTCACGTGCGGTGGTATCCGGCGACGCTCTTGTTTCTCGCTTTCGACGTCGAGATGCTCTTCATGTATCCGTGGGCGGTCGTCGTCGCCGATCTCGGGGCATCTGCGATCGTCGAGATGTTCGTCTTCCTCGCGGCGCTGTTCGTCGTCGTCGCATGGGCCTGGCGTGAAGGTGCGCTGCGATGGGTGTGAGGCAGCTGCTGGGGAGATCCGCGGCACGACGGGCCCACGTGTTGCTGGTGGGTGTGCCGGGCCGATGGCATCTGCAGGCCACTTTCGACGCCCGGCTGCGCGCCCGCGGATGGGTGCTCGCGGCCTCGCCCGCCGATGCCGATGTCCTCGCGGTCTGCGGCACGCCGGGGCCTGCGCTGAGTGAAGCGATCGACCTTGTCTGGCAACAGCTTCCGGGTCCTCGGGTGCGTGTCGACATCCACGCGATCGACACGATCGATGACACCTTGGACGACGCTGCGGCTCGGCTCGCCGATGTCGGTGAGCAGCGTCGTGATGCCCTCGACCGCGACGACCAGGCGACTGCGGGGGCCGGCGACGGGGGCCACGGCGACCACGGCTCGATGGGTCATGAGGACATGGACCACGGCTCGATGGACCACGAGCACATGGATCACGAGCACATGGATCACGAGCACATGGACCACGGCTCGATGGCGCCTGCCGGCATCGCTCTTGCCGAGGGCGGCGACGATCGTGACGAACTCGAAATGGACGTCCTCCACGTGACGCTCGGTCCGGTGCTGAAGTACTGGCCGGCCGGGGTCGTCGTGCGGTGCACGCTGCAGGGTGACGTCGTCACCGAGGCGCACGCCCACCTGCTCGACGCGGATGACGTGGCGCCGCAACCGGCATCCCTCGACACCACGCAGCAGGCGGCACGTCAGTGCGACGTCATCGCCGACCTGCTCGACCTCGCCGGATGGCCGGCGCCTGCACAGAGGGCCCGCGACTGCCGCGACGCATTGTTGATGAATCCCGAGGACGCCGACGTCGTCGCGGCGCTGCGCACCGTGCGGCGTACCGTTCGGCGCTCGGCGATCCTGCGTTGGTCGTTACGAGACCTGGGCGCCCGCGCCGCTCGCGGCGACCGATCAGCTGAGGGCGACATCTACGATCGACTGCTGCGCCGAATCGACTACGTCTGCGAGCTCATCGATCCGGAGTCGACATCGGAGCCGACGCCCCCCATGCCGACCGGGCTCGAGGCGGTCGGTGGTCTGATCACCGGTCTGGATCTCGCCACGGCACGGTTGGTCATCGCCGGGCTCGGAATCGATCCCGCCGCCCTGCTTCCCGGTGGGGCGCATCCCGGTGGAGAGGTCGAGGACCGCGATGGATGACTCGATGGTCGGCACCGGTCCTGCCGTATGGACGCTTGTGGCCGCGGCGCTGCTCGGCATCTTCGCCCTCTACGCTGCGACCCTCGACGGCCTGCTCGCCGAGGGTCGGCGACACGGCACGGGTGCGGCGCTGATCCCGCTGCGTGAAGGCGCGCGGCTGATGCGGCAGCGTCGCCGCGTCACCGTGGCGGCGGACACGCTGCTGTGGCGGGCCGGGGCCTACGGCTTGGGTGTCGTGGCGCTGCTGATGATCACGGTCATCCCGGTGGGCGGGTGGACACTGTTCGACCTCGATGTGGGCGTCGTGTGGTTCAACGCGATGGACGTGATGATCTGGGCCCTGGTGTGGCTGACCGGGTGGGGCGTCAACTCGGCGCACGCGCTCGTCGGCGGATACCGCTTCCTCGCTCACGGTCTCGGCTACGAGCTCCCGCTGATGTTCGCCCTCGTCGCCCCTGCGATCGCCGCGGAGAGTCTGCGGGTCGCCGACGTCGAGGCCGCACAGAACGGGCTGTGGTACGTGGTGTGGATGCCGGTCGCTTTCATCGTCTACTGCCTTGGCGTGACCGCATTCTCGGTGTGGGGTCCGTTCTCCGCGGCGGTCGGCGCCGATGTCGCCGGCGGCGTGCTCGCCGAACTGTCCGGCGTGGACCGACTCGCCTTTCAAGTCGGTCGGCTCGCACTTCTGTCCGCGGGCGCGGCATTCGCCGTACCGATGTTCCTGGGTGGCGGTGCCGGACCGTTCCTGCCCGACTGGGCCTGGTTCGGTCTGAAAACGCTTGTGCTGCTCACCGTTCTGGTGTTGCTGCGCCGTCGCCTACCGGTGTTACGGCCGGACAAGTTCATGGAGGTCGGCTGGGTGGTCCTGTTGCCACTCGTGCTCGTGCAAGATCTGATCGTCGCCGTCATCGCAGTCTGGAGGGGATGAATCATGCTCGTCGACATCGTGTTCTGGGTGTGTGCGGTACTCGCTGTCGCGGCCGGCGCCGCGGTGTTCTGGGTCGACTCGATGGCGCGGGCCACCTATGCGCTGGCGATATCGTTCGTGGCGGTCGGCGTGGCGATCCTGTTGCTGCAGCAGAACTACGTCGGGGTGGTCACCATCCTGATGATGGTGATGGAGATGGCGGTGATGGCCGTCTACATGGTCATGTTCATGGGCATGAACCCGGCGCTCATGCCGATGAGCATGGTGCACGACAAACGTTGGGCCCTCGCGGTGTCGGTCGGCACGTTCGCACTTCTCGCTGCGGGAATCCTGTTGGCGGACTGGCCGGAACGCCGAGGCGCCGAGTCACCGGACGTGACCCGGGCGCTCGGCGAGGCGCTGATGGGTCCGAAGATGCTGGCGATGGTGGTGATCAGCCCGGTAATGGTCGCGACCATGGTCGCCGGGATCGTGCTCGCCATGAAGCGAACCCGCTACGACCGCTTCGGTGACGACCTCAAGACCCGACCGGCCCAGGATCCGCAACCCGGAGGTGTGGGCCGATGACGCTGCAGACCGTTCTCCTCGTCGCGGCCGCACTCTTCTGCGTCGGCCTGTACGGCGCCCTGTCTCAGCAGGTCGTGGTGATGGTCATGATGGGGCTCGAACTCATGATCAACGGCGTGATCCTCGCTGCCGCGGGGGTGTGGTGGTTTCTGGCGCCGCATCCCACCGGGCAGGTGTTGCTCCTCGTCATCATCGCGGCCATGACGGTCGAGATGGCGATGGGGTTCGCGGTGGCCACGTTGCTGCACCGCCACCGTCGTGCCGACATGACCGACATGGCTGACGATCTCGCGCAGTGATACCGATGACCACCGTCGCCGATGCAGCCCTGGCTGCCCTCGTTCTGGTACCCGCCGTGGCCGGAGCGTTCCTTGCGCTGACCCCGCGGGCCGGTCGTGCCGCCGCCCCGGTGAGCGTCACGACCGCCGCAATCGTGGCCGGCCTCGCGGCGGTGGTGGCGGCGGGCCGACCGAGCGTGTCGATGCCGTTCATGGCCGGCAGCGACTTCACACTGGAGGTCGATGACCTTGCCGCGCTGGTGGTTCCGTCGGTTGCCGTGGTCGCGTTGCTGGTGCTCGTGTTCGCGGCGGCCGACATCACCGACGCGCCGGGCCGGTTCCACGGTCTGATGCTGCTGTTTCTCGCCGCGGTCATGATCACGGCGACCGCGGCCACGTTGCCGGCCCTGCTGTTCGCCTGGGAGCTGATGGGGGCGGCGTCGTATGCGTTGATCGGATTCGATTGGCGCACGGACGGAAAGATGTCCGCCGGTCTGGTCGCGTTCGTCACCACCCGCACCGCCGATCTGGGTCTCTACGTCGCGGCCGGTGCCGCGTTGGCCGGCGGGGCGGGACTGGCGCTCTCGGATCTGTCCGCGGCGAGCAGTGGGTGGCGAGACGTCATCGCGCTCGGTGTGCTGGTGGCCGCACTGGGCAAGGCGGCGCAACTCCCGTTCTCGTTCTGGATCTCGCGGGCGATGGAGGGGCCGAGCCCGGTCAGCGCACTGCTGCACTCCGCGGCGATGGTCGCGATGGGTGGTTATCTGTTGCTGCGGACCGCTCCGCTGCTCGCCGTGACCGGCTGGGCGGGGCCGGCCGCGGCGTGGGTCGGACTGACCACCGCAGTCGTGCTCGGGGTCGTCGCGATCGCCCAGCGCGACCTCAAGCAGCTGCTCGCGGCGTCCACGTCGGCGCAACTCGGATTCGTCGTCGCCGCAGCCGGACTCGGCGCTGTGGCCGGTGGGTCGGCGCAGCTGATCGCGCACGCCTTCACCAAGGCCGCGCTGTTCCTCGCCGCCGGGGCCTGGTTGTCCGCGCTGGGCACCAGGGACCTCGGCCGTCTCGGTGGGGTGGCCGGCCGGTGGCGTGTGCTCGGGGCCGCGGCCGTCGTCGCCGCGCTCGCGCTGGCGGGCCTTGCGCCGCTGTCGCTGTGGGCGACCAAGGACACGATCCTGGCGGCCGCCGCAGACGAGTCGCCGTGGCTGTATGGCCTCGGGTTGCTCGCGGCGGCGCTCTCGGCCGCCTATGCGGGGAAGGTGGTGATGGTGGTGTTGCGTCGGTCCGGACCCGATCGATCGACGCGGTCGGCGATCTCGCCGGGACTCGGGGAGGTACTGCCGGTTGCGATTCTTGCGACCGGCGCGGCGGTGGCCGGTGTCCTGGCCCTGCCGCCGGCGGGGGCGGCTCTGGCCCGCGCCCTCGACGACGGTTCGACCGTCGAGCCCACCGCCCTCGAACTGACCGCGTCTGCGCTGCTGACCGTCATTGTGCTGGCGCTGGTGTGGTGGCGCGGCGTTCCCGAACCGCGCTGGGCGGCGGCGTGGTTCGGCATGGAGAACGTCGTGCGGGTCGCCATCGTCGAGCCGATCCGGTGGGCGGCAGCAGCGCTCGCCCGCATCGACGACCGCCTCGACCACGCCGTCGACACCGCTGCGATCGGTACCACCCGGGTGGCGCGCGTCGCGGCCCGGATCGATACCCGCGACGTCGACGGCGCGGTGGAGGCCACCGCCGGCCTCACCGGGCGCCTCGGTGCGCTCGCCCGGCGCCCGCAGACCGGGCAACTGCACGAGTACTACCTGCAGATCGTCGTCGTCCTCGCCCTTGCCGTTCTCGTTCTCGTCCTCGTGAGGTGATCGTGCTCAGTCTGATCGTGTTCGGACCTCTGGCCGCGGCGCTGGCGTTGCTGGTGCCGGGCTGGACGGCCGCAGCCGCCCGGCGGTGGTGGGTGGCCATCGCCGCGGCCGACCTGGCGCTCGTGGTGTGGGCATGGATCGTCTACGACACACCCGCACCGGGCCGCCTCGCGCTCACCGAACAGGTCCCCTGGATTCCGGGCGTGCACAGCAGCTATCACGTGGGGGTCGACGGACTGTCGTTGCCGCTGGTCGCGATGACGGCGGTGATCTTTCTCGCGTGCGCCGTGTACTCGATGCGCACCGACGACGAACGGTCCCGTGCCAAGGTGGCCCTGTTCCTGTTCCTGCAGTCGGTCAGTCTCGGTCTGTTCGTCGCCGCCGACCTCATCCTGTTCTTCGTCTTCTTCGATCTGTCGATCGTCGCGATGTACTTCGTGATCGCGGGTTGGGGCCACGGCGACGCCCGGCGGTCCGCGCTCAAGTTCTTCCTGTACACCTTCGTCGGGTCGCTGGTGCTGCTGCTCGGATTCATCGGCCTCTATGTGGTCGCCGAGCCGCACACGTTCGACATGGTCGAACTGGCCGCGTCCCCGCCGTCGGCGGATGGCACGGTGACCGGCGGCCTCATCCTCGCGGCACTTCTGCTCGGGTTGGCGATCAAGACCCCGACCGTCCCGTTCCACACCTGGCTGCCACCCGCGCACACCGATGCACCCGCGATCGGTTCGGCGGTGCTCGCCGGTGTGCTCCTGAAGATGGGCACCTACGGATTCGTCCGGGTGGCGATGCCCATGCTGCCGTCCTCCTGGCAGGACTGGGCGCCGGTGATCATCACCATCGGGGTCATCTCGGTGATCTACGGCGCGCTGGTCGCGCTCGCCCAGACCGACCTGAAACGGATGATCGCCTACACCTCGGTCAACCACATGGGTTACGTCCTGGTGGGTCTCGGAGCGGCCGGAGTTCTCGCGAGCGGTACCGCCGACGCCCGATCGGTCGCGGTCACCGGTGCGGTCACGCAGATGGTGAGCCACGGGTTGATCACCGGCGCGCTGTTCCTGCTCGCGGGAGTGTTCTTCGACCGCGCCGGCAGTTACGACCTCGACTCCTACGGCGGGTTGGCGTCGTCGGCGCCGCGGCTGGCGACGCTGTTCGCCCTGGGTGCCTTCGCCTCGTTGGGCCTGCCCGGCTTCTCCGGGTTCATCGCCGAGTTCCAGATCTTCACCGGCAGCATCGCCGCGGTGCCGGTGACGGCGATCGCGCTCGTCGGCATCCTGATCGTCGCCGGGCTGTTCCTGTGGGCGCTGCAGCGCGTGTTCACCGGCCCGACGTCCGGTCACTCGACCGGGTTCGCCGACCTGACGGTCACCGAGGTGGCCTCGGTCGGTGCGCTGCTGGCCCTGTCCGTCCTCATCGGTGTCTTCCCGCGCTGGCTGCTCGACGTGATCGAGCCGGCGGCGTCGGCCCTCGTCGGCCTGGTGGGACGGTAGGCGATGGACGGGATGCGCCCACTGGCGATGCTGCCGGAGATCCTGCTGTTCGGCGGTGGGCTGCTGGTGCTGATCGGTGGATCGTTCCTGCCGCGCTCCCGGCAATGGTGGGCCCGCATCGGTGCCGCGGTAGCGCTGCTGGTTAGCGCTGTGCTCGCGGCGATCGCGATGGCCGGTGCCACGACGACCGCGTTCGAGGGTGCCTTCGTGGCCGACACGGCCACCGACGTGGTGCGGATCGCGGCCGTGATCGGCGCGCTTGCAGTACTCGCGATCGCCGGCGGCGAGATCTCCGGTTCGGACCGCGAGAGCGAGACGTACGCGTTGATCCTGTTCGCCACCGCGGGCACGCTCGTCGTCGCGGGCGCCGAGGACCTGTTGGTCCTGGCCCCCGGGTTTCTGCTCGCGAGCATCCCGGTCTACGGACTCATCGGGTTGCGTCGCACCGCCGAGTGCGCCGAGGCCGCGATGAAGACATACCTGCTCGGGGCGTTGTTCGGGATCGTGTTGCTCGCCGGGATCACCCTGCTCTACGCGGTCACCGCCGTCACCGACTATGCGGAACTGGCCCGCCGACTGCCCGACGCGCCCAGCGCCATCGTCGCCGCCGGTCTACTCGCGGTCACCGCGGCCCTGCTGTTCAAGGCGGGCGGTGTCCCGGCACACTTCTGGGTCCCCGACGCCGCGCAGGGTTCCGGCGCGGCCGTCGCCACGTTCGTCACCACGGTCCCCAAGGTCGGGGCGTTGGTTGCCATCTACCGGCTGGCGCTCGTCGTGCCGGACACCGTCGCCTGGCCTGCGGTGCTGTCCGTGTTCGCGGTGGCGGGCATGGTGTTGGCCACGCTGGCCGCCTACTGGCAGCGCGATCCCCGACGGTTGCTCGGCTGGTCGACGGTGGCACAGGTGGGTTTCCTGCTGGTGCCGGTGGTGGTCATCTCCGACACCGATCTGGCCCTGCCGTCGATGCTGTTCTATCTCGTCGGTTACACGGTCACCAACGTCGCTGCGTTCGCGGTGTCGGCGGCCGTGCCGACGATCCGGGATCTCGAGGGATTCCGGGGTCTCGGACGTCGCAGTCCCGTCCTCGCCGGGAGTCTGGTGGTCGCGTTGCTCGGGTTGGTCGGCACGCCACCCACCGCGGTGTTCGTCGGCAAACTCACCACGGCGACGGCTGCGTGGGACGGAGGTCGGGCGTGGCTGGCGGTGGCCGTCGTGGTCACCACAGTCCTGAGCCTGTTCTTCTATCTACGCTGGCTGGCGCCGGTGTTCGGACGAATCCCAGTGGGCGGCGAGACGGCGTCGACACGACCCGAGATCTGGGCGACAGCCACCGCGGTCATCGCCGCTGCAGCGAGCATCGCGATCGGTGTCGGTGCGGGACCCGTATGGGATCTGGTGGCCGGCTGACGCGCGTCCTGGCTGCCGGGGCCGCAGAGCGCCGACGACGCACGGTGGGCATGTTGCGGATCTCGCGCTAGAGTTTTCGACTGGGAATCGAAAACAGGTCGTCGTGGTTGTCCACTGATGACCGACCTCTTCGCGAGGGGAGCGACAATGAGCCACAGGCGGCCCACCCACAGGCGGCTATCCCGCACGGTGCCCGGAGACGAGTCCCGGGCCGACCTCGTCGTGGTCGGCGCCGGTGTCGCCGGATTGACCGCCGCGCTGTGCGCGGCCGAGGCCGGACTGCGCGTGGTGGTGCTCAACAAAGGACCGGGCTGGCGCGCGGACCTCGCGGAGCAATCGACGGCGACCTTCTATGCGCAGGGCGGGATCGCGGTGGTGGCGCCGCAGTATCCCGACGACTCCGTCGACCTGCACCTGGCCGACACACTCGCCGCGGGAGCCGGGCTCACCGACCCCCAGACCACGCGGCCGATCCTGGCCGACGGGTGGTCGGCGGTATCCGGCCTGATCGGATGGGGTGCCGACTTCGACCGCGCGGCCGACGGCTCGCTGGCCCGAACCCGTGAGGGCGGACACTCGGTGCGCCGGATCATCCACGCCGGCGGCGACGCCACCGGCGCCCAGGTGCAGCAAACGCTGAGTCGTCGCCTGCGCGAGGCAGCCCGTCATCTGCCGATCACGAACATCGACGACGCGATCGTCACCGAGGTCCTACGCCCGGACCGACAGACCTCGGGCGTGGCCTTCCGGACCTCCGGACGGCAGCGAGTCGTCCTCGCGCCCACCGTGCTGCTCGCCACCGGCGGTGCCGGACATCTGTACGCCGCGACGACCAACCCGGCGGGCGCCACCGCCGACGGGATCGCGCTGGCGCTGCGCGCCGGAGCCGTGATCGCGGACATGGAGTTCATCCAGTTCCACCCGACGATGCTCTACATCGCCGGGGCGCGCGGCCGGCGCACGCTGATCAGCGAGGCCGTGCGCGGTGAGGGTGGCCGGCTCGTCGACGCCGCCGGCCGGTCGGTGACCGACGGGGTGCATCCGATGGGTGACCTCGCACCCCGCGACGTGGTCGCCAACGCCGTCGAAGAACGGCTCGGCGCGACGGGCGATCCGTGTGTCTTCCTCGACGTCGCGTCCATCCCCGACTTCGTCACGCGCTTCCCGACGGTGACCGCCGGGGTGGCGGCCGCCGGACTCGACATCGCGAGCGGTCTGATCCCCGTGGTACCGGGCGCGCACTATCTGTGCGGGGGAGTGCTGACCGACGTCGACGGGCGTACCACCATCCCGGGGCTGCTCGCGGCGGGTGAAGTGGCCCGAACCGGGTTGCACGGTGCCAATCGGTTGGCGTCCAACAGCCTGCTCGAAGGCCTGGTGATGGGACGCCGGGCCGCGCACGTTGCCGCCGCCCGCCGCGACAAGGCGGTGGTCGACGCCGTGCCGTCGACACCGCCGAAGCGTCCGGTGCTCACCCGGCGAGACCTGCAGAACCTGATGTCCGCGTCGGCCGCGCTGCGCCGCGACGCGGACGGGCTGGCCGCCGTGGAAGACGAGCTGCGGAGGGCGTCGACCCGATCCCCGGACACCGTGTCCGACGTCGAGGATGCCGCGCTCACCCTGACCGCGCGCGTCGTCGTCGCCGCGGCACTGGCCCGGACCGAATCCCGCGGCTGCCACACCCGCACCGATCATCCGGAAACCGACACCGTCGCCCGGGCCCGCTGTTTCGGGTTGATCGACGACGAGATCACCGAATGTCACGGCACCGATGCGATCGCCGAGATCGGGGTGCTCGTGCCCTGAGAGCGGTCGGGCCTCCGATTCCGGGACCTCGCGGGCCCTGATCCGCGGTAACGTCGGCGACCATGACTGCGCCGGAGCGGATCGTCGTCGATCTCGGTCACGTCCGCCTGCATGCGCTCACCTGGGGGGACCCGCGCGCGCCCCTGGCTCTCTGCCTGCACGGATTTCCCGATTCCGCCTGGACCTGGCGGCATCTGGGACCGACGCTGGCCGCGGCGGGTCACCGGGTCGTCGCGCCGTTCACGCGCGGATACGCACCGTCGACCATCCCCGCCGATCATGACTTCCACGTCTCCGCCCTCGCCCACGACGCGCTCGCGTTGCACGAGGCGCTCGGCGGCGACGACCGTGCGGTCCTGATCGGGCACGACTGGGGTGCCCTCACCGTGCACGGCATCGCGTCCCGCGCCGACAACCCCTTCCGAAGCATGGTCGCGATGGCGGTCCCCCCGATCGCATCCATCCGCGAACGTTCCGGCTGGTCACAGATCCGTCTCGCCCTCCGGCAGATCGGGATGAGCTGGTACATCGGCTTCAATCAACTACCGACGATTCCCGAACGCAGTCTCGACCGACTCATCCCGTTCCTGTGGCGTCGATGGGGGCCGGCGCCGGACCCCGACGATGTCGCCAACGCACTCGCCGCGGTCCCGACGACCCCACACCGCCGGGCCGTCCTCGGCTACTACCGGGCGATGCTGCGGCCCCGGATCCATCCGCGATATGCCCACGACGGCGGTTCGTGGCTGCGACCACCCACCGCCCCCATGCTCTATCTGCACGGCACGCACGACGGTTGTATGCAGGTCGGGTTCGTCGACGGGCTCGCCGAGCACCTACCCGCGGGCAGCGACGTCGCCCGCGTGGCCGGCGCCGGACATTTCCTCCACCTCGACCGACCCGACGCCGTCCATCGGCACATCATCGGATTCCTCACCGCCGACGACCCGAACGGCGGCTAGGCATCCGCGCACGTGCGGCACAATCGGACTCATGCCGACCTCCACGATCGCGCCGCGCGAGATCTCGTTCACCGGTGTCGACGGCATCACGTTGCGTGCCGACGAATGGCGACCGGCCTCCGATCCCGTCGGTCCGTCGATCCTGCTGTTGCACGGTGGTGGGCAGACCCGCCACTCCTGGAAGCGGACGGGCGGCTTCCTCGCGGCCGCCGGTCTGCACGCCGTCTCCGTGGACACCCGCGGTCACGGACGCAGCGACTGGTCACCGGGCGGCGAATACAGCATGGAACTGCTGACCGGCGACGTGGTCGAGGTCGTCCGGCAGATCGGCCGACCCACCACGCTCGTGGGCGCCAGCATGGGAGGCCTCAGCAGTATCGGCGCGGCCGCCGAACTCGGTGCGCACACGGTGCCGACGTTGGTGCTCGTCGACGTCGTACCGCGTTTCAGCCACGGCGGTGGTGAGCGGGTGCGGGGTTTCATGGCCGGCAACGTCGGCGGTTTCGACTCGCTCGAGCAGGCGGCCGACGCCATCTCCGACTACCTGCCGCATCGGCCCAGGGCCTTCAATCCGGAAGGGCTCAAACGCAATCTGCGCGAAGGCGACGACGGTCGCTGGTACTGGCACTGGGACCCGGCGTTCGTGACGTCGGCGCCGGATGGCGCGAACTTCATCCCGGCCACCCGGCTCGAGGCTCAACTCGCATCACTGACGATTCCCATTCTGCTGATCCGGGGGAAATTGTCCGACGTCGTTCCCGCCGACGCCGTCGACGGGTTCCGCCGGGTCGTCCCGGATGCGCAGGTCGTCGAACTGTCCGATGCGGCGCACACCGCGGCCGCGGACGACAACGACGCGTTCACCGACGTGGTCCTCGACTTCATCGGCGTGAACCAACAGCCCTAGTACGACCACCGTCACCGACACTCCCGCCGCGTCTATGGCGTCTTCGGCCGATTCCTTCGTACACTTGCCGCCGGGGAGGTACTGCGATCGCACCGGATGTCGGGTAGGTGTGTTGTCGTGCGCCGCGTGATCTCGAGTGCCCGGGCCGATCGATCTATTCGTTGCGCATGCGCGTGACGCGCGAAGGAGTGACCGTATGAACGGCGAGGGCTGCTGGTCGACGGTCGTCTGCACCCCGGACGAGCGCAGCGCCCTGGGGTTGACCGGGCAGTCGGAATGGCTGCTGCATTGTCGGCTCACCGCAGGCCACCGCGGCAACCACGCCACCGATGCGAGCACGCGCCCGCGTGTCGACCGTCGTCTCTGGCTGGAGTGGAACGACTTCGACGATCACGCCCAGTCGCTGATCGAACGCAATCCGTGTTCGACACGCTCGCCGCAGGGCGCCACCTGCCTCTACTACGAAGGACATGGCGGTGCTCATCTCTTCGCGCCCTCCAACGGTCATGCACCGACGGCGGTGCCGGGATCGCCCCCGACGCCGAACTCCCCGCCCGGGCCGCCGTCGATGAACAACACGCAGGCGCCGGGGTCCGCGCCCGTGGCGCCGCACCGTCCGCGCCCCGAGCAGGCACCCGGGCAGCACATGATGCCACCCATGCCGCCGGCCGCGCGTCCGCCGCAGGCCCCGGCACAACCTGCGCCGCCGCAGGGGTCGGGCCGGCAGACCCCACCTCCGCGCGCGCCGGGACAGACCGGACCCATGCCGCCGCCGACCGGGCCGCATCGAGTCGCACCACCGAACCGGCCGACCCCGCCCGGACCGCCGGCGGGACCGGCGCCACAACCCGCACACATGACCGCCGACTCACAGCGCCCTGACACCCGGGCGTCGTCGACCGCGTCGCCGACATCCGCGCCGCCGACATCCGCGCAGCCGCGGCCGTCGGGCTCGGACCCTCGCACGTCCTTTGCAACCGCCACGGCCGGCGGCCGCACCGGGTCAGGGCAGCTCGGTTACCGCCCGGGACGCCGTTCCACCGGGGCGGAGCCGCCCGCTGATACGGCGGTGCGACCGACCAATCGTCATCGGCTCCCCGACGCGGACGGCGGTGCGCCGTCGGCGGGCATGGAGCGCCCCGAGCCCGCGGCCCCGCGTGCGCAGCCGGGAGATCGGGACGGCACCGACGTCGCGGCCGCTCTCCGCGAGGTGGCGGCAGCGCTCGAGACGCTGGCCGCGGCGTTGCGCCCCTCGCGCGAGGACTGATCCAGACCTCTTCTGACCGGCGTCGCCGGCGGTGGGCAGGGTTGCGCCCGGTGTGTACCCTAGGGGGGTACCGGTATTTCGGGAGACAGGGCGGACCCATGGAACAGGCGCAGCACGGCTACATCGGCCGCAAGGACGACTACCTCCGACGCTTGCGTCGGATCGAAGGTCAGGCGCGGGGTCTGCAGCGCATGGTCGACGAAGAGGCTTACTGCATCGACATCCTGACGCAGGTCTCGGCGATGACCAAGGCGCTGCAGGCCGTCGGCCTCGGGTTGCTCGAGGAGCACATGAACCATTGCGTCGTGCACGCGGCGCAGGAGAGTGATGCCGCGGGGCAGGAGAAGGTCGACGAGGCCATGGCCGCGATCACCCGCCTGGTCCGGTCCTGAATCGACGAGAACCACTGCACGGCAACGTGTTGACAGCGGCGTCGACAGACGGCGTCGAGACTATGAGGAGGTACGGATGGCAACGGCGACCTACACGGTGACAGGAATGACCTGCGAACACTGCGTGTCCTCGGTCCGCGAGGAGATCGGCGAGATCGCCGGCGTCGAGAACGTGGACGTGTCACTCGACACCGGCTCGGTGGAGGTCACCAGCGACCACGAGCTCGACCGGGCCGCGGTGGAGGCCGCGGTGACCGAGGCGGGCTACCAACTGGCATGAACCCCGGCTACCGGATCGTCGGTTTCGTCGTCGCGCTCGCGGCGGTCTTCGGCGTGGCCTTCGGTATCGGCCGTGCCGTCGACCCGTGGGGCGACGACGCTCCGACCCAACCACCGGGCATGCACCAACAGCACGGCGGATAGGCGGCAATCGGGATCGTGACGACCAACAGCATCGACCATATCGACTTCGACATCGAGGGAATGACCTGCGCATCCTGCGCCGGGCGCATCGAGCGCAAGCTCAACCGCCTCGATGGCGTCAGCGCGTCGGTCAACTATGCCACCGAACAGGCGCACGTCGAATTTCCGACGGGCCTCGACGCGACGGACCTGATCACCGTGGTCCGCGACGCCGGGTACGACGCCTCCCCGGTCCGAGCGGCCGGCGATGAGGACACCGGTGCCCCGTCCACACGCGATCGTGAGGATCGCGAACTCGACGGTTTGCGGCAGCGGCTGATCGTGTCGGCGCTGCTGACACTGCCGGTGATCGTGTTGGCCATGGTTCCGGCCTGGCAGTTCACCTACTGGCAGTGGCTGTCGTTGACGCTGGCGGCGCCCGTGGTGGTGTGGGGTGCCTACCCCTTCCATCGGGCGGCGTGGATCAACCTCCGACATGGTGCGACCACGATGGACACCCTGGTGTCGATGGGCACACTGGCCGCCTTCGCATGGTCGGTGTACGCGCTGTTCTTCGGCACCGCCGGCGAGCCCGGAATGCGTCACGGGTTCGACCTCGTCGCCTCGCGCGGCGACGGCACCGCCAACATCTATCTCGAGGCCGCGGCCGGTGTGACCACCTTCCTGCTGGCCGGACGGTACTTCGAGAAGAGATCCAAGCGGCGCGCAGGCGACGCGTTGCGGGCGTTGATGGATCTGGGTGCCAAGGACGTCGCGGTGATCGTCGACGGTGTCGAGCGCCGGGTTCCGGTGTCCGAGCTCGCTGTCGGCGACGAGTTCGTCGTCCGGCCGGGCGAGCGGATCGCGACCGACGGCGTCGTGGTCGACGGTGTGTCCGCGGTGGACGCGTCGATGATCACCGGAGAATCGGTGCCCACCGAGGTCGCCGAAGGCGATGAGGTCATCGGCGCCACCGTGAACGCCGGCGGCCGGCTGGTGGTGCGCGCCAACCGTGTCGGCGCCGATACCGCGCTGGCCCAGATGGCGAAGATGGTCGCCGACGCCCAGGCCGGCAAGGCTCAGGTGCAGCGCCTCGCCGACCGGATCTCGGCGTGGTTCGTACCCGCGGTCATCACGATCGCCGTTGCGACACTGGGTTTCTGGCTCGGCGCAGGGGCTGATGCGAACGTGTCGGGTGGTGTGACGTTCGCCTTCACGGCGGCCGTCGCCGTCCTGATCATCGCGTGCCCCTGCGCGCTCGGACTCGCCACACCGACGGCCTTGATGGTCGGCACCGGTCGCGGCGCCCAGCTCGGCGTGCTGCTGAAGGGGCCGGAGGTCCTGGAGAACACGCGCCGTGTCGACACCATCGTGCTCGACAAGACGGGCACCGTGACGACCGGGGAGATGACGTTGCAGTCCAGCGTCATCGTGGCCGACGGACCCGACGAGAAACGGGTTGTGACGTCGGCGGCCGCGGTCGAGGCGGGTTCCGAACATCCGATCGGGAAGGCGCTCGTCGACGGCGTAGCGCGTCGATTCCCGGGTTCTCCGGCGAAGGTCACCGACTTCCGCGCGGTCGAGGGGGCAGGCGTCACCGGCACCGTGGACGGGGTTCACGTAGCGGTCCAGAAGCCTGGTGCGCTGGGCGGTTCGTTGCCAGGATCGTTCGCCGACGCCGTCACCCAGGCTCAGGGCGAAGGCGCCACCGCGGTGGTCGTGTCGTTCGACGAGCGGCCGGTCGGTGTGGTCGTCGTCGGGGACCGGATCAAGGAGACGTCGGCGGATGCGATCGCCGAACTCCGCCGGATGGGCCTGACGCCGGTGCTGCTGACCGGTGACAACGCCGGCGCGGCTGCGCACGTCGCCCGGGCCGTGGGCATCGACACCGTCATCGCCGACGTCACGCCGGGCGAGAAGCTGTCGGCCATCACGGACCTGCAGCGAGATGGCCACGTGGTGGCGATGGCCGGTGACGGCATCAACGACGCCGCTGCGCTCGCCCAGGCGGACCTCGGGATCGCGATGGGCACCGGCACCGATGTGGCCATCCAGGCCGGCGACCTCACCGTCGTCAGTGGCGACCTGTGGGCCGTGGTCGATGCCATCCGGCTAGCCCGCCGCACCCTGGGCACCATCAAGGGCAACCTGTTCTGGGCGTTCGCCTACAACGTCGCCGCACTTCCGATCGCCGCGGCCGGCCTGCTCAATCCGATGCTCGCCGGTGCTGCGATGGCACTGTCGTCGGTGTTCGTGGTCGCCAACAGCCTCCGATTGCGACGCCTCCGAGCCCATCCCCGCTGACAGAACCGAAGTCGCGCTGAGAGACCCAAAATCGCACCGTCACCCGATCCTTGAGGAGCAGCGCTTGCGTGGGTCCGTCACCCGATCCTTGAGGAGCAGCGCCTGCGTGGGTCCGTCACCCGATCCTTGAGGAGCAGCGCCTGCGTGGGTCCGTCACCCGATCCTTGAGGAGCAGCGCCTGCGTGGGTCCGTCACCCGATCCTTGAGGAGCAGCGCCTGCGTGGGTCCGTCACCCGATCCTTGAGGAGCAGCGCCTGCGTGGGTCCGTCACCCGATCCCTGAGGAGATCCGGAGCGCTAGCGGCAATGCCGCGCAGTTAAGGATGTGACTTCTGATGCAGAAGTGACACGCGGTATCGGCGTGTCGGGATTATAAACAACGGAACTCACGGTATCGATTGGATCGTCCGCCAAGACCATCCATCAACCAGGAGTTCCGTTGCCTGATCAGTCTGTCATGCCGACCACCGTTGTGACCGGTGTCGACCCGTTTGCTGCAGGTCAGCTCGGCGAGTTGACCCAGATCATTCCCCCTGAGATGGTCGATGCGGCACTGGCCGAAACCCGCACCACCCAGCGTCGGGTTCGGATGCTGCCCTCCCGAGTCGTGGTGTATCTGCTGCTCGCGGCCGGGCTATTCGCCGAGCTGGGCTATCAGCAGGTGTGGGCTCGGTTGACGTCCTCAGTACCCGCAGCGGCCTGCCCGGGCAGCTCGGCGTTGGCCCAGGCCCGCCGCCGGATCGGCCCGGCACCATTGCGCGCGTTGTTCGAGTTACTCGCCGGCGACACCGGCGGCGCCGCCCGCTGGCGCGGACTGCACGTGTGTGCGATCGACGGCACGACGATGGTGATCCCCGACAGCCCGGCCAATGGTGGCCGCTACCGACACGTCAAAGGCACCCACGGTGGCTCGACCTACCCGATCGTGCGGCTGGTGGCGCTAGTTACCTGCGGTACCCGCACACTGTGTGATGCGGTGTTCGGACCCGACACCATCGGCGAAATTGACTACGCAACACAACTATTACGATCAATCAGGCCCGGGATGCTCATCCTCTACGACCGCGGATTTGATGCCGCGGACCTGATGACCGCCATCCACGACACCGGCGCCGATTTCCTCATCCGCGGCCAGCGCACCCGCAAATCGCCCCGGTATGGCAGCTACCCCGACGGCAGCTGGCACACCATCATCGGCGGTGTCACGGTCCGCATCATCGACGCCGTCATCACCGTCAACACCACCACCGCCGACGGCCACACAATCGTGGGCACCGGACACTACCGGCTCCTGACATCGCTGACCGACTACCGCAGCTACCCCGCGGCCGACCTCGTCGAGCTGTATCACCAGCGATGGGAGATCGAAATCACCTACCTGGAACTGAAATCGAGCATCCTGGGCGGACGGGTGCTACGCGCCCGGACCCCGTCCGGGATCACCCAAGAGGTCTATGCCCTGCTCGTGGTGTACCAAGCACTACGCCTGGCCATCGCCGAGGCAACGATCAGTACCGACACCCAACCCGACCGCGGCAGTTTCACCGTCGCCCTCAACACCGCACGCGACGAAATCATCAAGGCCCGCAACATCATCGCCACAACCACCAGCACCGTCGACCTCATCGGCGCCATCGGCGCCGCCGTCCTTGCCCACCTACTCGGCCCCCGCCGCAACCGCCGATGCCCCCGCGTCACCAAACGTGCCATCTCCAAACACCGCGCGAAAGGAACCATCGACCGCACCAACTACCAGACCACCTACAACCTCACCATCGAACAATCTGCACCCGACGGTTGACAACACACCCCGAACACTAACTACGCGGCATTGGCGCTAGCGGAGGATCGTCACGAAGGGTCGCCCTTCGTGACGCATCGCTCGTTCCTCGCGAGGCTCCTCAGGGATCGGGTGGTGAGGTTTTGCTCGTTCCTCGCGAGGCTCCTCAGGGACCGAGTGGGAACGCTTCGCTCGTTCGTCGGGAGCGGGTGGTGAGGCATCGCTCGTTCCTCGCGAGGCTCCTCAGGGAGCGGGTGGTGACGTTTCGCTCGTTCCTCGCGAGGCTCCTCAGGGATCGGGTGGTGACGTTTTGCTCGTTCCTCGCGAGGCTCCTCAGGGATCGGGTGGTGACGCATCGCTCGTTCCTCGCGAGGCTCCTCAGGGGGCGGGTGGGAACTCCTCGGATCGGAGCCAGAACTAGAACATGTTCTAGTCGATCGTCTACCCTGTGGACATGGCTGGAACTGAGATCCCGGACACGATCGCATTGGACACGGTGGAGTCCTTCTCCGACGACGTGGACGTCCTGGTCATCGGGTGTGGCGTGGCCGGTGGCAGCGCCGCGGTCGAGGCGGCAGCCGCGGGTGCACGGGTGCTCGTCCTGGAACGTGCGGCGGCGGCCGGCGGCACCAGTTGCATGGCCGGCGGGCACTTCTACCTCGGCGGCGGTACCGCGGTGCAGCAGGCGACCGGTCACGACGACAGCCCCGAGGAGATGGAGAAGTACCTCACGGCGGTGTCCCGGGAGCCCGAGCCGGACAAGATCCACGCCTACTGCACTGACAGTGTCGAGCACTTCAACTGGCTCGAAGGACTCGGCTTCAGCTTCGAGCGCAGTTTCTACCCGGAGAAGGCGGTCATCCAGCCGCAGACCCAAGGGCTGATGTTCACCGGCAACGAGAAGGTGTGGCCGTTCAAGAACATCGCGAAACCCGCCCCTCGTGGCCACAAGGTCCCGGTTCCCGGTGACACCGGCGGAGCGTCGATGGTCGTCGACCTGCTGGTCAAACGCCTCACCGAACTCGGCGCCGAGATCCGTTACGAGACCGGCGCCCGGCACCTCGTCGTCGACGACGAGGGTGCGGTCGTCGGTGCGGCATGGCGAACGCCGGGGACCGAAGGAGTCATCCGCGCGAAGTCGGTGATCATCGCGGCCGGCGGGTTCGTGATGAACGAGGACATGGTCGCCCGCCACGTGCCGCACGTCGCGGAGAAGCCGTTCACCCTCGGCAGCACCTACGACGACGGCCTCGGCATCCGGTTGGGTGAATCGGTGGGAGCCGCCCTCAAACACATGGATCAGGCGTTCGTGACCGCCCCGATCTACCCGCCGAGCATCCTGCTCACCGGCATCGTCGTCAACAAGAACGGCGACCGGTTCGTCGCGGAGGACTCCTATCATTCGCGGACATCGGGCTTCGTGATGGATCAGCCGGATTCGGCCGCTTTCCTGATCGTCGACGAAGCGCACATGCAGCGTCCCGAGGTGCCGCTGATCCACCTCATCGACGGCTGGGAGACGGTCGCCGAGATGGAATCCGACCTGGGAATCCCCGAAGGCCGGCTGCAGAAGACGCTCGCCGACTACAACGCCAACGCCGCCGAGGGCCGGGACCCCGACTTCCACAAGGCGCCGGAGTTTCTCGCGGCACAGGATCACGGGCCGTGGGGAGCGTTCGACCTCAGCCTCGGCAAGGCGATGTACTCGTGTTTCACCATCGGCGGAATGGCGACGAGCCTCGACGCCGAGGTACTCGATGCCGACGGCAAAACGATCGGAGGCCTCTATGCCGCCGGAGCCTGCGCGGCCAACCTCGCGCAGGACGGCAAGGGCTATGCGAGCGGCACCCAACTGGGTGAAGGCTCCTACTTCGGCCGACGTGCCGGACGGCACGCCGCCGCGCGCGGCTGACCAGTTTGTGACCGAAGGATGACGGCCTGGCCCGGGCAGAACCATCGGCGCGATTACTGAGGTATCAAAGGATGTGACCTCCACATCGCGCGCGGCCGGACATCTCGCGGCGGCCGCCCTGGCCGGTGTCGTCGCCGTCGGATCAGGCCTCGCGTTCGGCGAACTCGTCGCCGTCACGGTCGATCCTGCTGCATCGCCCTACTTCGCGGTCGGCGCGGCCGTCGTCGACCACACACCGACGTCCGGTCGGGAGTTCGCGATCGGCACCTTCGGCACCTCCGACAAGTCCGCGCTGTATGTCGGCATGACCATCCTCATCGTGCTCATCGCCGCGATCTGCGGTGTGGCCGAACGGCTTCGGCCGCCGGTCGGGACAGTCATCGTCGGTGTGTTCGGTCTGGTCGGTGTCCTCGCGGCACTGGACCGCCCGGATTCCCGATGGACCTTCGCGATCCCGTCGGTCTTCGGTGCGGTGGTCGCCGTGATCGTGCTGCGGGTGCTGATCGGCATGCTGGCCTCCCGTACCACCGAGCCCGCCGGCGACGCATCCGACGACGAGTCGACCGTACGCGGGATCGACCGGCGGTTCGTCTTGACGGCGGCGGGCATCGCCGCGCTGGCCGTCGCCGTCGGCGCAGTCGGACGGCGCATGCTCGCCGACACCGCCCGTACGGTCGCCGACCGCACAAAGGTCGTCCTGCCGACTCCGCGAACGCCTGCGCCGCCCATTCCCCCGACGGCCGATCTCGATGTCCCCGGGGCGACTCCATTCGTCACGTCGAACGCCGACTTCTATCGGATCGACACGGCCCTGCAGGTGCCGAACCTGACGACGTCGGGGTGGTCGTTGCGCATCCACGGCATGGTCGACAACGAGGTACGGATCGGGTGGGACGAACTGATCGCGATGCCGATGACCGAGCGGCTCGTCACCCTGACTTGTGTATCGAACGTGATCGGCGGCGACCTGATCGGCAATGCGCGATGGCTGGGTGTGCCGATGAGAACTCTCCTCGACCGGGCGGGTGTGCATCCGCAGGCGGACATGCTGCTGTCGACGAGCTCGGATGGATTCACCTGCGGCACGCCCGTCTCCGCGGTCACCGACGGCCGCGACGCCCTGCTCGCGATCGGGATGAACGGGGAGCCGCTGCCCGTGGAGCACGGTTATCCGGTCCGGCAAGTCGTGCCCGGCCTCTACGGGTATGTCTCCGCCACCAAGTGGGTCGTCGACTGGGAACTGACCCGCTTCTCTGATGCGAAGGCCTATTGGACAAGCCGCGGATGGTCGGCGCTGGGCCCGATCAAACTCGCCTCGCGGATCGACCGCCCGGTGGGGTCCACGCAGCGGCGCGGGGAGGTCGTCGTTGCCGGTACCGCGTGGGCACAACACACCGGGATCGAGGCCGTCGAGGTGCGCGTCGACGACGGTGTGTGGCAGCCCGCCGACCTGGCCACCGAGTATTCGATCGACACGTGGCGCCAATGGCGGTTCACCTGGGTCGCCACTCCCGGAGAACACACCGTCTACTGCCGCGCGATCGACAAGAACGGCAAACAGCAGATCGAGGAGCACGCGTCGCCCATTCCCGACGGTGCGACCGGACTCGACTCCCGTCGGTACACGATCACGTAGTCCATTTGATCGAACACAGACCCACGGTCTGACTGAATCGTCGACTACGACACATCCAGTCCGCCGGGCGATACACTCTGCTGACTTCGTGGCATTTCGTGCGGGAGAGGGATCATGCGCCGAGTTCTTCTGTCGCTGAGCATTTTTCTCTCCGTTGCGGTGCTTCTCCAGCCGGGTTTCGGATCGGGTCCCGCCGACGCACTGAGGATCGGGCCGATCACGTTTCCGGACTCGGACTCGCCCGACCTGATCGAGCAGAAGCCGACGGTGGAGGCGAAGCCGGACTGGATGCCGGCGCTGAGCAGCCGTGACACCGTGATCCTGGTGCCGGGTACCACCGACTACGACGGCGCAGATCAACTCGGGCGCACCCGCGACATCGGCATGTTCGGCGTCGCACCCGCGACACGGCCGCCGGTACGGGTGGTGAACTATCCGGCTGCGTTCGGTCTGACCATCGGCGACTTCCCGATCTACCTGGCCGGCGAGGGCACATTCAACGACTCCGTCGAAGTCGGCACCGCGAAGGGGGTCGCCGCCGCCGAGGCCGCCTATGCCGCCCACCCGGATCAGACGGTGGTGATCAACGGTTATTCGCAGAGCGCGCCGGTCGCGATGAACATCGCCCACGTGCTGCGCCAGCGCGGGACGATCCCGGACGATCGGATCGTCGTCGTGGTCGGTGCCGATTCCCGATTCCCCACCACCGGAGTCGAGAACGTGGTGCCCAGCGTCATTCCCGGCATGTACACCAATGGTGACCGCGACCCGTCGGACACCGGTGACATCCCGGTGTACTCGTACTGTGTCCGCGGTGACGCGACCTGCGGCGTCGGCAATCCCTTCGCCAACCCGCTGTCCACGTTCTTCTACCTGGTTCCTGGCTTCTATGTGCACGGGTTCTTGACGTATCGCATCAACGAATACGACATCGCCAAGGAATGGGACAGTCCCGAGGGGAACACCCACTACGTCGTCTATGACGGCGGAAATCCGTGGGGCATGATGCTGCGTGACCTCGGCGTCCCCGTGCCGAAGGACGCCGACGACGTGGTGAGTGCGCTCGTTCCGGTCCCGATGCCCGGCCGCCAGGCGACGAACGCCGGTCACGCCGTTCCGACGCCACGCGAACTACAGGACACCATCTACGCCAGGCTCGGCTGGCCGGTCCCGGTGACCGATCCCGACACGAACCCCCAAGTGAACGATCGCCTTCGGGCCGATCGCACTGTCGACGACTCGTCGGTGGCCCCACCGGCGACGAAGAAGAAGCAGCAGCCGCCCCCATCGCCACCGCCGCCCCCGACGCTGGTCCGCGACATCGTCGAGCGCTACCTCGGACGGTCTCATCCCGGGGTCGGACGCCTCACGATGGCAGTACCAAATCGCGGCGCTACGCATGTGCGCACGCCGCATCATTCATCCAAATCGACGAATTGACGGCCGCACCGGTTTCGCTGTCCTACATCGCAGATTAATCGCCGTTAGACTCACCTCACCATTCCGCCGGAATCGAGGGTCCGCGTGCGTCGAGTTCTGTTGTCACTCACCGTCTTTCTGACGGTGTCCCTGTTCCTGCAGCCCGGTTCGGCGACGGGCGCCACGATCGGCGGGATCACCCTGCCGGAGGTCTCGGTCCCGGCGGACTGGACACAGGCGCAACCGGTGCGCTCCAAGCCCGTCTGGCTGCCGACGAACCTCGGCGACGATGCCACAGTCATCCTCGTGCCCGGAACCGACGACTTCGACGGCGCCGACCAGTGGGGCCGGACCGTGGCCATCGGCTTCTATGATCTCGGCACGGACGCCAGTGGGAACATCGATCCCACACGTGTCGTCATCGTCGGATATCCGGCCGCCTTCGGTTTCTCCTTGTTCGGGCAGCCGATCTATCTGGTCGGCGACGCGACCTACAACGACTCGGTCGATGCCGGGACATCGGCCACGGTGGCGGCAGCCGAGCAGGCATGGGCGAACGCCGCGGATCCCAGCCAGGTCATCATCATCAACGGATACTCCCAGAGCGGGCCGGTGGCGTGGAACGCTGCATACCTCCTGCACCAGAGCGGCAACATTCCCGACGAGAACATCGTCGTGTTGTTGGGGGCCGACACCCGCTTCCCGAACACCGGTGTGGAGACGGTGATCCCCAGCTTCATACCGGGCCTCTACATGAACGGTCCGCGTGACGAATCCGATACCGGTGACATCCAGGTCATCTCGTATTGCGTCCGCGGCGACTCCGCCTGCGGGCTCGGCAACCCGCTCGTACACCCGTTCACCACCCTGTTCTACCTGCTTCCGGGCGCCTACATCCATGGGGCCAACGGGGATTACGTGAACCAGTACACGGTCATCAAAGAGTGGCAGAGCGACGACGGCAACACGACCTACGTCGTACTCGACGGGGGCAACCCGTGGGGGATGATGCTGCGTGGACTGGGGATTCCGGTGGCGCCGGAGTTCGACACCGTGTTGAGCACTGTCGTGCCGGTCCCCATGCCGGGCGAGGCCAGCACCATTGCCGGGTATCCGGTCCCGACGCCGCGCGAGATCCAGCAGGACCTCTACGACGCACTGGGTTGGACCGTACCGGTCACCGATCCTGATGCGCTCGACAAGCAGGCCGCTGCGTCGGGCTACTCCACGATGCTCAGGACATCGAGTGCGGAGTCGACCGGTCCGCCGGATGTCGAGTCGATGAGCGGGGCGGTCGCCGCGGAGGAACCGGAAGGACCGCCTGCCGCTCTGACAGCACCTGAGGCGCCCGCCATTCCGGAGACCCCGGCCGCACCCGAGGCGCCGGCAACGCCGATGACCCCGCAGGCGCCGTCGCAGTCGACCACCGCCGCGGACGGCGGGGCCGACGGGGCGAACGCCGGCGACGACCCGGGCGACGGGCCGGGCGAGGACTCCGGGTCTCACGATTCGCCATCACCGAACGATTCGTCCGCCGACCTGGGGGAGGGTGGTGCGTCGAGCGACGCGACCGCCTCCGAACCCGCCGCCGACGAAGTATCGAATTCATCCTCGGCCACGTCCTCGAACGACGGTGTCTCCGCAGCTGACGAGTGATGTATTGGACAAGTGTCCAATTCTGGTAGAACGTGTTCCGTCAAGGGCTGAGTGACCAATCTGACTGACACGCCCCTTGCGGTTGTCCCCATGCTATGTTCGTCGCACGTTTTTGTGAGCCGGGTGACAATGCACTGTTCCGGCCCATCGCAGCCGCGATCCGAATGCGATGGAAGGGCGACCGCCGGGGTCCGGTCTGCCAGGTGCGTACCTGACCAGAACTAAGGGTGAGAACTATGAGTGTGGGTGTCGTGCGCGAGTCTGCCGCGGGCGAACGTCGGGTGGCGTTGGTCCCGAAGGTGGTCGGCTCGCTGGTCGGAAAGGGTGTCCCGGTGGTCGTCGAGTCGGGTGCCGGGTTGGGGGCGTTGATCCCTGACGAACATTACGTGGAGGCCGGCGCGACGATCGGCGACCCGTATTCCGCGGATGTGGTGGTGCGGGTTGCGCCACCGACCGATGAGGAGATCGGCAAGCTGCGGAGCGGACAGAAACTGATCGGTTTCCTGGCGCCGCGTAACGTCGACAACCAGATCGATGCGCTCAAGGCGGCGGGTGTGGAGGCCTATGCGGTCGAGGCGATCCCGCGTATCTCGCGTGCGCAGGTGATGGATGCGTTGAGTTCGCAGGCCAACGTGTCCGGCTACAAGTCGGTGATCGTGGCGGCCGATCTGTCGACCCGGTACTTCCCGATGATGACGACTGCTGCGGGCACGGTGAAGCCGGCGACGGTGCTGGTCCTCGGTGTGGGTGTGGCCGGGCTGCAGGCGCTCGCCACGGCCAAGCGCCTCGGCGGTCGGACGACCGGATATGACGTGCGCCCGGAGGTGGCCGAGCAGGTCCGTTCGGTGGGTGCGCAGTGGCTGGATCTGGGTATCGACGCGGCCGGTGAGGGCGGGTATGCCCGCGAACTCACCGATGAGGAGCGTGCGCAGCAGCAGCAGGCGCTCGAGAACGCGATCAAGGGTTTCGACGTGGTGATCACCACCGCGCTGGTGCCGGGTCGTCCGGCGCCGCGGCTGGTGACCGCGGCCGCGGTGGAGGGCATGAAGGCCGGCAGCGTGGTGATCGATCTGGCGGGTGAGACCGGCGGCAACTGTGAGTTGACCGAGCCGGGGCAGACCGTCGTCAAACACGATGTGACGATCTGTTCGCCGTTGAACCTGCCGGCGACGATGCCCGAGCATTCCAGCGAGCTGTATGCGAAGAACCTGCTCGCGTTGATCGAGCTGATGCTCGGCGACGACGGTGCGATCAACTCGAACTTCGACGACGAGGTGCTCGCCGCGTCGTGTGTGACACGCGAAGAGGCGGTGGCCTGATGTACAACGAACTGCTCGCGAATGTCGCGATCCTGGTGTTGGCCGGGTTCGTGGGGTTCGCGGTGATCTCCAAGGTTCCCAACACCTTGCATACCCCGTTGATGTCGGGCACCAACGCGATCCACGGCATCGTGGTGCTCGGTGCGCTGGTGGTGATGGGTTCGTTGCCGGCTGATGCGTCGTGGGGTGTTCGGGTCATCGCGTTCGTCGCGTTGGTCTTCGGAACCCTGAATGTGGTGGGTGGCTTCCTGGTCACCGACCGCATGCTCGGGATGTTCAAGGGCAAGAAAGAGACTGTGAGCAAGGAGACCGCGAAGTGAGCCCCCGTGTTGAGAGTCTTGGCGTGGTGAATCTCGCCGCCGAGTCGAGCGGTCAGGTGTCGGCGGGCCTCGGTTACGGGGTCACGGTTCTCTACATCGTCGCGTTCTCCATGTTCATCTACGGTCTGATGGGTTTGACCGGCCCGAAGACCGCGGTGCGCGGCAACTGGATCGCGGCCACCGGTATGGGGATCGCGGTGATCGCCACGCTGTTGGGTGTCTACAACAATGCCGGTGACGTCGGGGTGCCCGGCATCAACTGGGTGCTCATCGCGCTCGGCCTGGCGGTCGGTGTGGTGCTGGGTATTCCGCCGGCGTTGAAGACGAAGATGACGGCGATGCCGCAGCTGGTGGCGCTGTTCAACGGGGTCGGTGGCGGCACGGTCGCGTTGATCGCGTGGGCGGAGTACATCGAGTCCGATGGCTTCACCGCGATCGCGGAGACCCCGGACGTGCATGTGATCGTCGGGTCGCTGTTCGCGGCGATCGTCGGGTCGGTGTCGTTCTGGGGTTCGTTGGTGGCGTTCGCCAAGCTGCAAGAGATCATGCCGAAGGGGCTGGAGAAGGCGTTTGTCAAGAACGCCAAGGGCTTCCAGTTCGCGAACATGGTGCTGGCCATCGCGGCCGTGGCGATCGCCATCTACATCGGTGTGTCGGCCGATTCGCTCGATGCGACGGCGTGGTTCTGGATCGTGCTGCTGTTGGTGGTCGCGGGTCTGATGGGTCTGTTCGTGGTGTTCCCGATCGGTGGCGCGGACATGCCGGTGGTCATCTCGCTGCTCAATGCGATGACCGGTCTGTCGGCGGCCGCCGCGGGTCTGGCACTGAACAACCAGGCGATGATCGTGGCCGGCATGATCGTCGGCGCCTCGGGTTCGATCCTGACCAACCTGATGGCCAAGGCGATGAACCGGTCGATCCCGGCGATCGTGTTCGGCTCGTTCGGCGGCGGCGGCGATGCCGGCGGCGGTCCGACCGGCGCTGCGGGTGGCACGGTCAAGGCGACCTCGGCCGCCGACGCCGCGATCCAGATGGCCTATGCCAACCAGGTCATCGTGGTGCCCGGCTACGGTCTTGCGGTTGCCCAGGCCCAGCACGCGGTCAAGGAGATGGCGGCGCTGCTGGAGGAGAAGGGTGTCGAGGTCAAATACGCGATCCACCCGGTTGCCGGTCGGATGCCCGGGCACATGAACGTGCTGCTGGCCGAGGCCGATGTCGAATACGACGCCATGAAGGAGATGGACGACATCAACGGTGAGTTCAACCGCACTGACGTCGCCATCGTCATCGGCGCCAACGACGTCACCAACCCGGCCGCGCGTAACGATCCCGGCTCACCGATTCACGGCATGCCGATCCTCAACGTCGACGAGGCCCGCTCCACGATCGTGCTCAAACGATCGATGAGCTCGGGCTACGCCGGTATCGAGAACCCGCTGTTCTACGCCGACGCCACCAGCATGCTCTTCGGCGATGCGAAGAAGAGCGTCGACAGCGTCATCGAAGAACTCAAGGCGCTGTAACCCCCCTCCGAGGCCTGCCTCCGTTTGCCCCGACATCGGGGGAACGGAGGCAGTTCTCGTTTGGGCCGATGAGTTTTCCGGCAGTGGTGTGTCTATCCCGGCAGAACCACACACCACACACCGGAGGGCATCATGACCGCATCAACCATCGACACAACGTCGCACGCCACCGACCGGGTACGTGCCCGGAGTTGGCGTCACACAACGGGAGTCGCGATCAGCGTGCTGATCGGCGCCTTCCTCGTCTTCGACATCGTCGGGAAGCTGACACAGCCCGAGGCCGTCATCGAGGGCACCGCGAAGCTCGGGTTCCCGATCGACCAGGCCTATGTGATGGGCACCGTTCTGCTGGTCTGCCTTGTCGTGTACGCGATTCCCCGGACTGCCGTTCTCGGGGCGGTCGGGATCACCGCATACCTGGGTGGTGCGGTGACAGCGAACATGCGGATCGAATCGCCACTCGTCAGCACCACCTTGTTCGCGGTGTACCTCGGTGTGCTGATGTGGATCGGGCTGATCCTCCGGCGGCCGGAGCTGTTGAAGGTGGCCGGGATTCGGCGCTGAGCTGTCGTTGTTCGCAGGCAGGAGCTGCCCGTTTCCGTCCGAACTCTCGGACGGAAGCGGGATTTCTGCTGTGGTGGGTGTTATCGACTTGCGACCGGACAGGTGCGGGCCTGTAGCCGCTTGCCGATACTGTTACGCAAGTGACTCATGTGTCCAAAGTGAAGCGGACCAAGCTTGCTGCCGTGGCGGTGATCGCTGCCTCCGCGGTCGGCGGTGTGGTGGTCGGCACGCTCCCCGTCGATCGGTCGGTCCATGTCGACGTGGCGCCGGCGGTGACCGCGGTCGACCCGGCAGGACTCTACAATTCGGCGCAACAGAAGTTCGCGGCCGGGGATGTCCCGGGTGGACTCGACGCGCTGAAGCAGATGCTGACCATGGCACCGGCCGACGCCTACGCACTTGCGTTGCAGGCGATCTGGTCGGACCAGGCCGACGACCCCACGACCGGGCGTGCGGCGCTGTCCCGCCTCGGGGTGATCAACCCGGCGCTGTCCACCACGGCACGCAACGTCATCGACGGCGTCGCCGCCGCAGCCCAGATCGTTCCGGACACCACGCCCAAGACCGTGTCGGGGCGGACCGCGATCGTCGTGCTCGGGTACGGCCTGAACCGCAACGGAACGATGGCACCTGAACTCGTCCGACGGGTCACCGCCGGCAAGGCGCAGGCCGAGACCACCACGACGGCACCGATCGTCGTCACCGGTGGCGCACCGAAAGCGGGTGTCACCGAGGCCGCGGCGATGAAGAAATGGCTGGTTTCCAGTGGGGTCGACGCCACCCGCATCACCGAGGAGGGCAAGTCCGGGTCGACGGTCGCCAATGCCCAGAACACAGCAGACATCTTGCGTACCCAGGGCATCAGCACCATCATCCTGGTCACGTCTCCCAACCATATTCGCCGCGGGGCAGCAGATTTCGCGGCCGCAGGGTTGCGCACCGTCGCGACCGTGACGACCGCGACCGATCTCGCGAAGTATCAGACTCCCCTGACGAAGGATCAGCAGCGAGGCATTCGGCTCGAGGCCACACGTACCGCGAAGATTCCGGCAACCCGTGAGGCGGGACTGCCCGTCCCCGAGAATCTGCCAGACACCGGACCCGGGCTCATCACCGAGTTCGGTGGAAAGCTGCTGGAAACACTCCTCGGCACGGGGTCGTCGGCGACAGGGTGAGGCCAACGCCGGCCGACACACGGCGCCCGGTGTCGCGTACCGCGCACCACTGTGGTCCGGTTGTGGTGACCGGGTTTGGGTGGCCGTCGGGTACGCGACACCGTGTGGCGCCGTGTGTGTTTCACTCTATGGAGTTCTCAAGGGACAGATGCGGTCCCGGCCAGGGGTCGGGTGCGTGGGAAGTCGTTGGGTACGTGGGTTTACGCGCGTCGGGTGGGTCGCTCTTTTGCTGGTCGAGTAGCGGCGAACGAAGTGAGTTGCGTATCGAGACCGGGGTTGGGTGATCTCGATACGGTGCCTCGCCTAGCGGCTCGGAACCTACTCGATCAGCGGTGGGGTCGTCGGCGGGCGGCTCGGAACCTACTCGATCAGCGGTGGGGTCGTCGGCGGTGGTCTGGCGGTTGTGGTCACCGGGTTTCGGTTCAGGCGGCGGTGGGCAGGTTGTCGAGGTTGAGGGTGCGCCGGTTGTGGGCGGGGATCGGGCGTCGTTGCGGGTCGACGGATGCCGGTGGGATGAGCCAGGGGTGTTTGTCGAGTCCCATCACGACGTCCCAGCCGTTGTGGTGGACGTCGTGGTGACATGAGGGGCAGAACAGGCAGCCGTTTTCCAGGTAGGTTTTGCCTCCGTCGGCCCAATGTTTGATGTGGTGCGCGTGGCAGCGGGTGGCGGGTGCCCCGCATTTGATGCAGCCCCGATCGCGTTGGTGCAGTGCTCTTCTCAGAGGTGCGGGGAACAGGCGTTTGTCGTGGCTGATGTCGAGGGGGACGGCTTCGTCGTCGACGATCATGGTGGTGATGGTGCCGTCACAGGTCAGGGTGCGCAGGGTGGCTTCGGTGATCGACCCCATGAACTCGAGTTCGGCGTCTGCGGGTCGTTCGGCGGGTACCGTGATCAGGGTTTGGGTGCGCGGTGCGGACGCGGCATCGCCGCCGCGAGCAGCGATGTCCAGCAACGTTTCCAATGCGTCGGCTTGGCGACGTTCAGTGGACCGGGCGTCGGGGGAGCCGTCGGGTTCGGGACGGGGTTTGGCCAGTTCTTCGATGGCGGCGTGGAACTTTTCGCCGACGTCGGTGTTGAGGTCGGCGTGCACTTCGAGTCGTCCGTCGCTGGTGATGGCTTTGGACAGGGTGTTGAGGTTGCGGTCTTCCGAGGCGGGCAGACCACCGGTGTCGTCGGCGGCCCGGTTGCCTAACGCGCGGGCGTGTTTGGTGATGTCGGCGGGGGTGGCGCCGGAGAAGAACTGTCCGAGAAGATCTGTCACAAATCTTAGACGCGCTGCGTCGTCGATCGGTTCCGCTGATCTCTTGGCAATATGATCAATCCCTTTGACCACCGCGTCGGCGTGTTCACTGGAGATCGCACCGTCGGCGGCATGCGCGTGCAGGGTGGGCAGCGAGGACGTCGTGGCGGCGATGCGCTGTAGGCGAGCCGCGACCGCGGGTGCCAGGCCCATCACGATCAGCAACTCACTCATTGTGCGGCCGTGGTCTTTCGCCACACCGAGGCGGTCGAGGTGGCCGACCATGATCGCCAGGTGGTGGGCGATCAGGTTGCCCATCACGATCAGTGCCTGGGTCGTGTCGAAGGCCGACTGTTTGGTCAGGTCGGCCTCGACGATGGGTAGGTCACGGAGTGTATCGACAAGCGGTGAGAGTTCCCCCGACGTTCTCATGCCATCCAAGGTATTCGAACTGGCGTTCGATGTCAAGGGGTTTGTGGAGGAAGGTGCAGAGAATTTTTCGGGCGGTCGGGGTTTGTTGGTGTCGGGGCTGAATGGTTGTGTGGCAGGGGATCTCGATACGTCTCCTCGCTGCCGCTCGTCGACTACTCGATCAGCGGGAGGGTTGCGTCGTCTACTCGATCAGCGGAAGGGTTGCGTCGACTACGGGATCAGCGGGAGGGTTGCGTCGTCTACTCGATCAGCGGAGGGGGTTTCCGCGTTCGCTTATCGCCCAACGATCAGTGGATGGGTCTCCGCGCCGCTCATCACCCGCTCGATCAGCGGAACCCTTGATGCCTGGGTTCGGCCCTTGTCTCGTGTATCCCGCTCTTGCGCGCCTAGCGCCGTCGGCTCTTGGTGAGCGCAACCGGATCCAGGGCTGTACGTGACCATTCCGCTGCCATCGACAGACTCGCGTCGCGCCCGGAGTGGACATGATGAAACGCCGAACGTGCCGCGCGGTCGGGGTCGTGTGCAGAAATGGCGGCAAGGAGCTCCTCGTGCTCGCGGCACTGCACTCCGGGGTCGCGGTCGCGGGTCAGATGGAACAGCCACTGCGTGCGCGCCTCGAGTGGGCGCAGGATGTTCTCCAGCAGTGGGTTTGCCGCCAGATCGACGATGATCGTATGAAAGTGTGCGTTCGCGGCAGCGATGGCAGGTTTGTCGTCACGGGCGGTGGCGTCGCGGGCGATCTCGAGCTGAGCAGCCAGGGACGCGAGCCCCTGTTCGTCGGCGCGCTCGGCTGCCAGCCGGGCCGCGAGTACCTCGAGGCTTTCGCGGACGTCGAAGAGGTCGCGAACATCGTCGGCGGTGAAGGGTGCGACGATCGCTCCCTGTCGAGGTACCACGACCACCAGCCCGTCCTGCTGCAGCAACTGCATCGCCTCCCGCAGTGGTATCCGTGACACTTTCAGTTCGTCGGCCAGGTCACGCTCCACCAGCCGCGTTCCCGGTGGCAGGTCGAGGCCGACGATGCGCGCACGCAATTCGTCGTACACCTGCTCGCGCAACGACTTCTTTGTCGAATCGGAAGCGGCACTCGTCACCGGGGTCTCCTCTGTAGGGCGTTGAGGGACAGCTTAACCGGCTGAAAGTTAACGGTATACCGTTAACTGCTCTCTTACGGTCGCGTAATGCAGCGGAAATGAGCCGGGCGCACTCTCATTCATAACGGTATACCGCTAATGGTGCCGAAGGATTCAGGAGGGGCTGTCCATGAAACGCACACTTCCCATCGCGCTGGCAGTGGCCGGTGCACTTGCTCTCGGCGTCACCGGCTGCGGATCATCCGATTCCGGCGGGGGCGGCGACACGCTGTCGGTCGGAGTCTTCCTACCCGGCTCGGTCAACGACACCGGCTTCATGCAGTCGGCCTATGCCGGATATCAGCGGGTGAAGGAACAGATGGGCGACAAGGTGGATGCAAGCGACGTGGAACAGGTTGCCGCGGCCGACTACCAGCAGGCCCTGCAGCGGTTCGCCTCGGAGAACGATCTGGTGATCTCCGTCGGCGGACAGACCGATGCCGACCTCCGTAAGGTCGCACCCCAGTTCCCCGACGTGAAGTTCGTCGAGATCGGCGGGCCGTCCGATGCCGAACCGATGCCGAACCTGGCGTACTACGATCCGCAGCAGGCCGAGGCCGAGTTCGTCGCAGGCGCAGCGACGGCAGCAGACTCGAAGTCCGGCACCGTGGGATTCGTGGGTGGCGTCGAGCTTCCCGCAATTGTGAACTCGGCCAAGGCTTTTGCCAACGGTGCCAAGTTCGCCAGGCCGGACGTGAAGGTGCTGGCACCGCAGTACGTCGGCGACTTCAACGACCCGGCCAAGGCAAAACAGGCTGCTGCCACAGCCTATGCCGGTGGCGCCGACGTGCTGAGCCAGATCGTCAACCTCGGTAAGCAGGGCATGGAGCAGGCCGCGCAGGAGACCGGGAAACAGATGAGCGGCGGCCCGATCCCCGGTGACTGCACGAATTCCGTCTACAGCGGATACGTCAAGACCGACATCGGCACCGAGGTCGAGTATGCCGTCACCTCGACGCTCGACGGATCGTGGCAGGCCCAGCAGGTTCCATTCGGGTTGACCAGCGACAAGGCCGGTACCGACTACGTCGTCTGCTCCACCGATCCTGCGGTGAAGGACACTGTCGATCGGGCCAAGGCCGGCATCGCCGACGGCTCCATCACCCCGTACTGACGGCGGGCCACGATGACGATCACCACGGACGTGATGGCACGAAACGATTCTCCGCTGCTCACCCTCGACGGCATCGCGAAATCGTTCGGAACGGTGCAGGCACTTCACGACGTGAGCCTGTCGGTTGGCTCCGGGTCGGTGCACTGCATCCTGGGTGAGAACGGTGCCGGCAAGTCGACCCTGTGCAACACCATCTTCGGCACGGTGTCGCCGGATGCCGGCGCGATGAGACTGAGCGGGGCACACTACCGCCCGCAGAACCCCAGAGAAGCACTCACCGCGGGGGTCGCCATGGTGCATCAACATTTCTCGCTGATCTCGACGATGTCCGTCGCCGACAACCTCCTGCTGTCATCCGACGGGCTCCGGCCACCACGCCGACGGCTCGGCGCCGACCTCGACCGCATAGCCGACCTCTATGGATTGAGGATCGATCCGAAAGCGACGGTGAAGGATCTGAGCGTGGGCGCACGCCAACGTGTCGAGATCGTCAAGTCCCTACTCGGTGATCCACGGCTGATCCTGCTCGACGAGCCGACGGCGGTTCTCGATCCGTCCGAGATCGACGCACTCATCGAAACCTGTGTGGCGCTCACCGATACCGGCAAGTCGGTCGTTCTGATCACCCATAAGCTCGGCGAGGTGGCGCGGGTTGCCGACGAAGCCACGGTGCTTCGGGCGGGTACCGTCGTCGGCGGCGGCAAGCTCTCCGACGTCACGCCGGAGAACCTGCTCGAGCTGATGCTGGGCGACACACGACCACTCGAGCGTGCGGTCCGGCCTCCTCGCGCGATGCCGTCGGATGCGCCGATCTGCCTGCAGGTCAGGGGGATAGGGGTCACTCACGACGACGGCCGTCAAGCGCTCTCCGGCGTCGACCTCGACATCCGGTCCGGCGAGATCGTCGGGATCGCCGGTGTGGAGGGCAACGGGCAGTCAGAGTTGACCGGGGTGCTCTCTGGTGCGTTAACGCCCGACCGCGGGTCGGTGCGCCTCGACGGTGCCGACATCACCGTCGCCACGCCGGGCCGGCGCACCGATGCCGGGTTGGCGGTCATCCCGGAGGACCGCCACGCCGAGGGGATCATCGCCGAGATGACCATCACGGAAAATCTTGCCATGCCACGGCTGAAGCAGTACCGCCGCCGCTGGGGACTGCTCGACCGTTCCCGGATGCGTGCGGCGGCCGACGATGCCATCGCGGCTTTCTCGATCCGGGCATCGGGACCGGATGCGACGATCGGCGAACTGTCCGGCGGTAACCAGCAAAAGGTCGTACTCGCGCGCGAATTGGCCACTCCGGGCTTGCGCGTCGTCATCGCGGCGCAACCGACCCGGGGGCTCGATGTCGGCGCCGTCGCGTTCGTCCTCGACCGACTACGGGAGGCAGCCGACGACGGGGCCGCCGTGCTGGTCACCTCCAGCGAGATCGACGAACTCCTCGCCGTGTGCGACCGCGTCGTGGTCGCCTACCGCGGTGCGTTGAACGGGTCAGTCGACACCCGGTCACCCGATGCTGCACGCGAGATCGGCAATCTCTTGACAGGAGTGGCGGTGTGAGTCTCCCCCAACCACGGATCCGATCCGGCGGTAACCGCGCCGCCCTGCACCCCCGACATCCGGCAGTGGTGGCAGTCGGTGCGCTGATCATATCCGCAGCAGTCGGATTGGCACTCGCGGCCGCCGCCGGAGCCGATCCCGCCGAGGTGATCGACGCACTCGTCGACGGCACGTTGGGTTCGCCGTTCGCGATAGGCACCTCGATGAACAACGCGGCCATCCTCATGCTCGTGGCGATGGGATTCACGATCGCCTACCGTGCGGGGCTGGTGAATGTCGGTGGAGAGGGCCAGATCTGCCTCGGTGGAATCGCCGCCACAGCTGTCGGCGTGTCCTTGCCGACGTCGCTGCCGCCGGTCATCGCTCTTCCGGCCACTCTGTCGGCCGCCGTCGTCGGCGGCGCTGCCTGGGCGGCGATAGCCGCGTGGCTGCGGGTGCGGCGCGGTACGAGTGAGATCATCACGACGCTGCTGCTGAACTTCGTCGGCCTGGGGTTGGTCGTGCTCGTGGTGCACGAGCCTGCACTGCTGCGGCAGCCGATGACGTCGTCGGAGACGTTGCCGCAATCGGAGTCGCTCGTCGCATCGGCCCATCTACCGCTCCTCGGGCTGCCCAAGAACCCGGCCACGGTCGCGGTGGTGCTGGCCGTACTCCTCGCATGCATCGTCGGTATCATTCTGCGGCACAGTGCGGTCGGGCTCCGCCTGCGCGCGGTGGGATTGTCGCCCGGCGCGTCGGCCCGCTTGGGTGTACCCGTCGGTCGGACGGCCTTTCTCGGTCTGGCGGCCGCCGGTGGGTTCTCCGGGTTGGCCGGGGGCGTACTGGTCTGCACCGCGCCGTTCGTGCTCGCCGATGGCTTCTCGTCGGGCTTCGGTTTCAGCGGACTGGTGGTCGGTCTGCTGGCCCGTGGGTCGATGACAGCGGTCGGCGCGGTCTCACTGTTGTTCGGACTGTTGGTCTCCGGCGGTATCAATCTGCAACTCGAGGCCGGTGTACCGTCCTCCACCGTCACCGTGGTGCAGAGCGTACTGATCATCCTCATCGCCGGTAGCGCGTGGTGGGCGGCCTCCGCTCGGAAACGCCCACGCCCCGAACCCCTCGACGACCCCTCACCGACGACGAAATCCATGACCGAGGAGGTGTCGGCATGAATGTCGCCATGATCACCGAAATCCTCTCCAGCGGAGTCGCCTTCGCCATTCCGCTACTGCTGGCAGCAACCGGCGAATCGATCAGCGAACGGGCCGGAGTCCTCAATCTCAGCATGGAGGGGATGATGCTCTGTGGCGCGTTCGCCAGTGTGCTGGCTGCGGTCACCACCGGTTCTGCGCTCGTAGGTGTGGCGGCCGCAATTGTCGCCGGCCTGCTCTTCGGTCTGGGTAATGCGCTGCTCTGCGTGCGGTTTCGCGCCGATCAGATCGTCATCGGCATCGCCGCCAACGCCCTGGCGCTCGGGCTGACCACGTTCGGTTCGCGCATCCTGCTGGCCGACGGGAAGGGAAACGGTGTGCCGGCCTTCCACGATGTGCACATCCCGGTCCTCAGCGACCTACCGGTGATCGGACCAGCTCTGTTCGGGCAGACCCTTCTCGGCTATCTGTGTGTCGTGGTCGTGGGATTGCTCGCGGTCGCATTCTCCGGCCGGACCATGGCCGGTATCCGCGTCGACGCCGTCGGCGAGGATGCGACATCGTCGGGATGGACGGGTCTGCCGGTCAACCGGATCCGGGTGCTCGGGGTGCTGGTCGCGGCGGGCGCCGGTGGGCTGGCCGGTGCGCAACTCGCCCTGTCGGAGGTGCGTTCGTTCAGCGAGAACATGACCGCCGGCATGGGCTATCTCGCGGTGGTCGCGGTGATCGCCGGGCGCTGGCGGGCCTCCGGCATCCTGGTCGCGACGTTCTTCTTCGGCGTGGCCCGTGCGCTGCAGTTCGCCCTGCCGGCGGTCGGCGTCGACATTCCCTACGCCCTCCTGGTCATCCTGCCGTACGTCATCGCGATCATCGCGGTGGCAGGTTTCGTCGGTGGACGAAAAGCGCCGTCGTGCTTGACCGTTCCCTACGTGGGTCGAGTCTGACCCGTTTCTTGAAAGGTGCCGTTCATGGCCATCATCCTGACCCACCACGACATAGCCGAGCTGATCGACCGGCCGGCTGTCTACCGCGCGGTCGAACAGGCGCACATCGATCTGTCGACCGGCGACGCGTCCAACCCCGCGCCACAGGTACTTCCGATCGATGCGGGCTCCGTGTTGCCGATGGCAGCGACCGCTCGGCGCCAACGGTGCAGCGCGGTGAAACTGCTGTCGGACATGCCGCTGCACCGTGACGCGGGGCTTGCGGCCCAACGGTCGACCATCCTGCTGGTGTCGGCGGAGACCGGCGAATGTGAGGCGGTGCTCGACGGTCGGCTGATCACCGCCATCCGCACGGCCGCCGCAAGCGCCGTTGCCACGGCCCACCTCGCGCGTGCATCGAGTACATCGCTCGGATTGGTCGGAGCGGGAACGCTCGCCGTCGAGCACACCCGCGCGATCTCCCGCATCCGGGCGATCGAGAAGGTGTTCGTGTGGTCGAGGAGTCAACGAACCATAGACGAATTCCGTCGTCGCACAGAAGATATCGATGTGCAGATCGAGTCGGTGGAATCGCCGCGGCAGGTGGTCGCCGCATCCGACATCGTGTGTACGCTCACGCCGTCACGAGATCCGATCGTCTCGGGTGCGTGGTTCCGGCCGGGTATGCACATCAATGCGGTGGGCGCACCGCCGCGCCCCGACCATCGCGAAATCGACGGGATGGCGATGGGTTCGGCTCGTCTTGTGGTCGACAGCACGCCGACCGCCCTGGCGAAGTCGGGGGACGTGGTGCTCGCCCTGGCCGAGGGGCATCTCGGCACGGGTGACGTCGAGCTGGAGCTGGGCGACGTGATCATCGATGCCGCCAAGGGACGTCGTGACGATGACGATGTGACACTGTTCAATTCCGTCGGCATCGGGCTGCAGGACCTCGTGACCGCCCGCCTGCTGCTGGACGCGGCGCGGGAACGCGGTGTCGGTACGCGAGTGGAGATGGCCGGATGAGCCCGGACGAGCGGTATATCTCGCGGGCCATTGCTCTGGCTCGGGACGCCGCCGGTCACGGTGATCGACCGTTCGGTGCGGTCGTCGTGGCCGCGGACGGAGATGTGCTCGGGGAAGGGCGCAACAGTGCCTCGTCGTCCGGCGACATCACCGCGCACGCCGAGTTGGTCGCCATCCGGGCCGCCATCGACGCGGGTCAGGGAGAGCGTCTCGCAGGTGCGACAGTGTATGCCAGCGGTGAGCCGTGTCCGATGTGCGCCGCTGCGTGCGTGTGGGCCGGGGTCGGCCGGATCGTGTTCGCGGCGTCCACCGCGGCATTCTCGGTCATCCTGCCGGAGGGACCGCATTTCGGACTGGGGTGTGCTGATGTCGTCGGGGCGTCCGACAGCGTGATCGTGGTGCAGGGACCTGTCGCCGAGGATGAGGCGTTGCGGGTGATGGGCGGCGGGTGACGCCGACCCTCAGAACATCACCGAACGAAAATGGGTGATGAGTCGCCAATCGTCCGGGCCACCGTCGAGCCCGTGCAGCATGTGGAAGGCGATGCCCGGCGGCTGCCCGCGGTTGACGATCTCGGTGCCCTCGAAGGGCAGATTGAGAGTGGAGGCGACCCCGGGTGCGACGGCGAGGTGGCGGCCGGCGAACGTGGTGACGGCAGGGGTATGAGCGTGGCCGCACACGAAGCCGACGATGTTGGGGTGCCGGTCCACCAGTGCGGCCAGGCGCTGCTCCTCGGTCTGCCGGATGGAATCCATGAACGGCATGTCCAAGATCACCGGCGGATGGTGGAAGGCGACCACCACCGGCGTCTGCGGACCTGCCGAGACGATCTGCTCCGACATCCACGCCAGCGTCTCGTCGGTGAGGTACCCGTCGTTGCGCCCTGGGATGGAACTGTCGCAGACGACGAACAGCACTCCGTTGATGATCTCGGCGCTGTTGATCGGATCGCTGCCGGGCTTTCCCAACAGGCCGGCGTTGAATCGTTCGCGGTGGTCGTGGTTGCCGGCGGTGATCATCATGGGCAGCGGACTGTAGAGGACACCGAAGGCCTCACGGTATTCGGACTCGGTACCCTCGTCGGTGATGTCACCGGTCACCAGCAGCGCGTCGATGCCGTGCGCCCGCGCATGAATGTAGTCCAGCGTCGCTTCGATCCGGCGGCGGCTGTACCGCGTGCCGTTGAAATGCAGGTCGCTGATGTGGGCGACGACGAACACACACGCTCCTTGATCACTGACTGATCTGAGGCTAGTCAAGCGACACGGTATCGGCGCGCCGAGGGGCACCGATGGTGATCCGCGTGGGCGCAACGTCGTTGGTTGACACGCATCACCGTGCGTGTCAGGTTTGGCGAATGAAACGTGTTCTACCCCGCATTGCGTCGGATCGCTTCGCGGGTCATACCGCGATCGTGACCGGTGGTGGATCCGGTATCGGCGCGGCGCTCACCCGGGCGTTGGTCGAGGTCGGCGCGGACGTGGTCTGCACTGACCTCGATGTCGATGCGGCGGGTCGGGTCGCCGCCGAACTGGCCGACGGTCGGGGGACGGTGCGCGCCGCGGCCCTCGACGTGACCGACGGCGAGGCCGTGCGCGCGACGGTCGATGCCGTGGTCAGCGACCGCGGACGCCTCGATCTGATGTTCAACAACGCGGGTATCGCGCTGGGCGGCAACACCGAATTACTCACCGCCCGACAGTGGGACTCCATCATCGACGTGAACATCCGCGGTGTGGTGCACGGGGTCACCGCGGCGTATCCGCACATGATCCGGCAAGGTTCCGGACACATCATCAACACGGCGTCGATGGCGGGTCTGGCCGCGGCGGGTCTCCTCACGAGCTACGTGATGACCAAACACGCCGTCGTCGGGTTGACGTTGGCATTGCGATCGGAGGCCGCCGCCCACGGCGTCGGTGTCACCGCGCTGTGTCCGGCTGCCGTCGAGACGCCCCTGCTCGACGGCGAAGGGGTCGGCGGTTTCACCGGCCGTTCGTATTATCTGTCGGGGCAGGGCGTGCGGACGGCCTACGGCCCCGACCGCCTGGCGGCCGAGGCGCTCGAGGCCGTCGACCGCAACAAGGCGTTGCTCGTCGTCCCGGCCCAGGCGCGATTCGCGTGGCGGTTCTCGCGGTTCGCACCCGGACTCATGCAGGCGGTGACGACGAGGTTCGTCGAGCGGCAGCGGGTCGCGCAGGGTCTGTAGTCGCGCTCAGTGCAGGGTGCGCTTGAACAGCGCTTCGAGTTCCTCGAAGTGGCGTTCGGTCGCCTCCGGATGGAAGACCGCGGTGTCGGCCATCGTGTACCCGTGCAAGGCGCCCGGGAACACCGACGCCGAATGGGTCACGCCACACGAGGTCAACGCGTGCTCGAACACCGCAACCGCCTCCGGCGGCAGGAAACGGTCCTGGTCGGCGTGGATTGCCACGACGTCGGCGCGAACGTCCGGCAGGCGACGATGAGGACTGTCGGGATCGTCGGTGACCAGTCCGCCGGTGTGGAACATGCCGACAGCGCCGACCACGTCGGGGCGAGTCGCCGCGGCCAGCAGCGCGAGTCGACCGCCCATGCAGTAGCCGGTCACGCCGACGTCACCCTTCCCGACGCCGTCGAGCCCGCGCAACGTGTCCAGGTAGGTCGACAAGTCCGTCGTGGCCAGGTCATCGGTGAGGGCCTTCACCCGGGGCATCGCTTCGGCGAAGAAGGCACCACGACTGTCCGGATCGGTGAGGTCGACGGTCGGCTCGAGCTCGGTGGCGGTGCCGTTGCGATAGAACACGTTGGGTGCCATCACGACGTAGCCCCACGAGGCGATCCGGTCGGCCATCCTCTTGGTCTGTGGCCGTAGGCCGATCGCGTCCATGATGAACAGCACGCCCGGGAGCGGACCGGAAGCGTCGTCGGGTCTGGTGACGTAGGCCTCCGCGACCCCGTCTGCGGTGTCGATGCTGATCATCTCGTCGGTCACAGTGCACTACCTCTCTCTCACAGGTCGCCGGGAAGTTTGTCCCGGCGGATTCCGCGCCAACTCGGGTGGCGGAGGTGCCCGGTACTGGTCCAGTCCATGAATCTGACCTCGCCCACGATCTTCGGCAGCACCCAGATCGCACTCGACGCGACCGGACGGTCGAGCTTGTCGACGAAGGGACAGCGGTTGATGCGCAGCGGTTCGAGTTCGGCTGCCAGTGAACGTAACTGGGCGTCGCTGAATCCCGTCCCCACCCGGCCGACGTATCGGAGCCCGGTTTCCTCGGGCAGGCCGAGCAGTAGCGATCCGATGGTGTCCGAACGGTTTCCGCGACCCGGTCGGTATCCGCCGACGACGACCTCGATGTCGCTCCAGTTCTTGTGCTTGAGCCATTTCGTGGTGCGGCGGCCCTGTTGGTATGTCGACGAACGACGTTTCGCGACAACGCCTTCCCAACCCTGCTCGCGGCTCTGTTCGATTGCTGCGCGGCCCGGGCCTGGTAGCAGCGCGGGTACCTCCGCGAATGGGGAGCCCGAGAAGGCCGGCGCGAGTTCCTCGAGCAGTTCGCGTCGCTGCGACCACGGCCGCCGCAGCAGCGATGTCCCGTTCAGATACAGCATGTCGAAGACATAGAGCTTGAGAGTGAGGTCCTCATCGCTGTTCTTGCGCGCGGAGAGCAAGGTGAAATTGGTGCGGCCACTGGCATCGAGGGCCACCACCTCGCCGTCGAGGACGACGTCGATCAGCCCGAGGTCGTCGGCGATGGCACGCAGCTCCGGGAAATCGGCGGTCATGTCGATTCCCGAGCGCGACGTCAGACGGAAATCGCCATCGATGTAGCGCAACAGGATTCGATAGCCGTCCCACTTGCCCTCGAAGGCCCAGTCGCGTCCGTCGAGGTTCTCGATCGACTCATCGGTCGCCAGCATCGGTCGAGGATCGCGCAGACTGTCGGGCAGAATCGGGCGCGGCTCGTCGCTCATGAGATGGGCGAGCCAGTTCTTGTCGCCCGTCTTGATCAATGCGTAGCGGCCTTGCACGCGTTCGCCGTGAAGCCGGACGATCACCTCGTTGTCGCGCCATTTCTCCGTCTCGTACGTGCCGCGATCCCAGATCTCTACGTGTCCTCCGCCGTACTCGCCCGCCGGGATGTCGCCGGAGAAGTCGGCGTAATCCATCGGGTGATCCTCGGTGTGGACGGCGAGCCGGTTCTGGTCCGGGTCGTCGGGCAGATTCTTGGGGACGGCCCACGACACGAGGACACCGTCACGTTCGAGCCGGAAGTCGTAGTGCAACCGGCGGGCGTGGTGTTCTTGGATGACGAAGATGGGGTCGGTCTGCTCCTCGTCGGCGCGTTGCCGGTCACGATGGGCGTCGTCGCCGAAGGGTTCCGGGGTCTTGGCGGAATCGCGCTTGCGGCGGTATTCGCCGAGACTGACGACAGGGTTACCGGTCACCTCGATCAACTCGCGAGCCGACGGCGCGGCCTCGTCGTCGAGCTCGCCCTCGTCACCGTCGGTGGTGGCGAGGTGATGCGGGGCATCCAGGCCCGACAGCAGATCTCCGTCAGCGTCGACACGGTCGAGGACCTCGTGGAACAGGAGCTGTCCGATGTCGGGGTCGGCGAGTTCCTCCCAGCTACGCGGCGCGGCCACCCAGGGTTGCTCACGACCTCGCATCGAGTACGGAGCGAGCGTCGTCTTCGATCCGCTGTTCTGGCTCCAGTCGATGAAGACCTTGCCGCTGCGCACGGCCTTGGCCATCGTCGCGGTGATGGTGTCGGGGTGCGATGAGGCCAGGCTGGTGGCGATCTGTTTCGCCACGGTCCGGGCCGCCTCGGGTGACACGGGCCGGTCGAAGCGGGCGTACATGTGAAGTCCCTTGCCGCCGCTGGTGACCGGGTAGGAGGTCAGTCCCGCCGCCGACAACATGTCCCGGATCATCAGTGCCACCTCGGCACACTGCGACAGGGGGACGTCGGGGCCGGGGTCGAGGTCGAGGACCAGGCGGTCGGCCTTGGGTCGGGTGGCTTCGTGCTCGGGCACCCGCCATTGCGGGGTGTGCAATTCGAGCGCCGCCATCTGCCCGAACCACACGAGGTCGGCGCGCGAGGTGGCGAGCGGGTAGGTGATCACTCGTTTGCTGTGCTGTTCACCGAACCGTGCGAGCCAATCGGGTGCCGACGATGGCAGGTCCTTCTCGAAGAACGGCATCGACTCCACACCGTTGGGCCATCGCTTGCGGGTGACCGGGCGCCCCGCCAGATGCGGCAGCATGACATCGGCGATGCGGGTGTAGTAGTCGATGACCTCGTACTTCCGCGTGCCGGCGGCCGGGTAGAGCACTTTGTCGAGATTGGTGATCGGGATGCGACGACCGTCCACGTCGAGGCTCTCACCACCACCCATGACGACCATTGTCCACGGTGTGTGCCGCATTGTGTGCCGAGGATTTCCCAAACCGGTGGCACAATGAACGCCATGCGCTCGATCTGGAAGGGCGATCTGAGCTTTGGCCTGGTCAACGTGCCGGTCAAGGTGTACTCGGCGACGGAAAGTCACGACCGGAAGTCCTTTCAGGTCGACTCGAAGGACGGGACACGCATTCGCTATCGGCGTGTCCGCGAGGGCACCGACACCGAGGTGGACTACGCCGACATCGCCAACGCCTACGAAACCGACTCCGGCGAGACGGTGATTCTCACCAAGGAGGATCTCGCGACGCTGCCGGTGCACAAGAGTCCGGAGATCTCGATCCTGGAGTTCGTGCCAACCGAACAGGTCGATCCGATCTACTTCGACAAGCCCTATTACCTGGAGCCGGCATCGAAGTCGCCCAAGGCGTACACGCTGATGGCGCAGGCATTGGAGAAGACCGACCGCCTGGCCATTGCGACCTTCACACTGCGGAACCGGACCCGCCTTGCCGCGCTGCGGGTGGTCGACGGTGTGATGACCTTGCAGACGCTGCTCTGGCCCGACGAGGTGCGTGCTGCGGACTTCGGCTTCCTCGGCGAAGAGACGGAGATCCGTCCCCAAGAGCTCGACATGGCGGCCTCGCTGATCGAGACCATGGCCAAGGATTTTGACCCGTCTGAATTCGAGGACACCTATCAGAACGAGCTGTCCAAGCTCGTCGAGGCGAAAGCCGAAGGCGCCGAGGCGTTCCCGGAAAGTGACGAAGAACCGGCCGAGGACGAGGACTCCGAGGTCGCCGACCTGCTGGCCGCGTTGCGCGCGTCGGTGAAAGACAAGGGTGGGTCGAGCGATTCCGCCGGGAAGTCCGACGACGCCGAGGAATCCGAGTCGGCGAAGAAGACCACCGCCAAGAAAGCCCCCGCCAAGAAGGCTCCGGCGAAGAAGGCCGCTGCCAAGAAGACGGCGGCCAAGAAGTCGGCGTCCAAGTCCACCGCGGCCAAGAAGACCACCGCCAAGAAGTCGGCGGCGAAGAAGTCGGCGTAGGGATCAGTACGGTTCCCGAGCCGCGGTCCACTCGGTCCCTGAGGAGCGTCGCGAGGAGCGAGCGAAGCGTCCCCACTCGGTCTCTGAGGAGCCTCGCGAGGAACGAGCGATGCGTCACCACTCGGTCCCTGAGGAGCCTCGCGAGGAACGAGCGATGCGTCACCACTCGGTCCCTGAGGAGCCTCGCGAGGAACGAGCGATGCGTCACCACCCGCTCCCTGAGGAGCCTCGCGAGGAACGAGCGAGGCGTCACGAAGGGCGACCCTTCGTGACGATCCTCCGCTAGCGCTCCGGATCTCCTCAGGGATCGGGGTGGCCATCCCGCTGGCGCTCCGGATCTCCTCAGGGATCGGGGTGGCCATCCCGCTGGCGCTCCGGATCTCCTCAGGGATCGGGGTGGCCATCCCGCTGTGCTCCGGATCGTGGAGGATCGCGCTTGGCACTCCTCACGCTGCTCAGCCTGGGGCTCGACGCGACTCGACCACCAGCGGGCCGCCGGAAAAATCAGTGGCCGATACCAGAGGACATGCGAGAAACTCGTACCGTGAGCATGTCGGTCGATACCCGCCTGCCCGCGGCGTTGAAACCGTTTGCGCTGCGGCAGTACCGTTTGCTCGCAATCGGATTGGTGCTGGCGATGTTCGCCGATGGTGTGTGGACCGTCGGCGTGGTCTGGCAGGTCATCCAGATGGGCGGTGGCCCTGGGCAACTGTCGATGGTCACCGGCGTTGCTGCGGTGGGCATGGTGATCTCCACCCTCGGTGGGGGAGTCCTGGCCGACCGCGTCTCGCAACGGCGCATCATGATCGGACTCGAGATCGTCAAGCTCCTCGCGTTCGCTGTCGTCGGCGTCGCCGGCATGCTCGGCATGCTGAATCAGCCGACACTGCTCGTCGCCTCGCTGCTCGGTGGCATCACCATGGGCATGTACTACCCGGCCTACTCGGCATTGCTACCCAGTGTGGTGGAGGCCGCTCAATTGCAGGCGGCCAACGGAATCGAGGGCTTTCTGCGGCCGGTGATATTCCAGGCGTTCGGTCCGATGGTGGCGGGCGGGGTCATCTCGATCGCCTCCCCGGCCATGGCGATCGTGCTCGCAGGATTCGCCAGTGCGGCGTCGGCGCTCACCTATCTCGCGATGCAGCCGGTTGCGGTTCGCCGTGAGGCGACACCGTCGGGGCATCCCGTTCGTGATGTCCTCACCGACATCGCAGAGGGGTTCGCGTACATGTGGCGAACGCCGTGGCTGTGGGCGACGTTGTTCTTCGCCTGCATCCTGGTCCTCGCCGTCATGGGGCCCATCGAGGTGTTGGTGCCGTTCGCATTGCAGGAACGTGCGCACGGGGGCGCCGGCGATCACAGCCTCGTGCTGGCCGGATTCGGGCTCGGCGCAGCGTCGGCGTCGTTGGTGTTCGCATCGATCCCCATGCCGCGGCGGTATCTCAGCGTCATGTTCGGGATCTGGGGCTTCTCCAGCGTTCCGCTGGTCTTCATGGGTCTTGCCGAGAGCACCTGGATGTTCGTGGTCGCGGGTTTCCTGATGGGAGTGATGTTCGACGGCCCGATGGTCCTGTGGGGCACTCTCCTACAGCGTCGCGTGCCGCCCGCACTGCTCGGGCGGGTGGCGAGTCTCGACTTCTTCGTCTCGGTGGCGCTGATGCCGGTGTCGATGGCACTCGCCGCACCGGTGAGTCATGCCATCGGACTGTCGGCGACATTCGTGCTGGCCGGGTTGCTGCCGGTGCCGGTCGCCGGATGCTTCTACCTCGCCGCACGTCTGTGGCGCGACGAGACCGAGCATCCGCTGCGGTTGGAGATGCACGAAGTTGCGCCGCTGCGCTGAACCGGGGGAGTGCGGCGGCGCACCGCATCTCGGGCTCAGGGCGTGAGGACGACGAAGTCGGTGCTGTGTATTTTGCTGATGCGGCACCCCATCGCTCCGGCACACCCATTCGGTCACCAAGGTGCTCGACGAACTTGTCGGCGGTATCAGGACCAGTGCGGTGCTGTAGGTGTGGGCACCAGATGCTCGGCGGCCGCTGCGACCGTCAGTTCGGTCAACGAAGCGAGAAGCGGTGAACTGAGTTTCCAGTACTGCCAGAACAGTGGCACGTCGACGTGATCGTCCACGATCGGTGTCACGCGGCCGGCGTGCAGGGCGTCGGATATCTGGACTTCGGGCACAGCGCCCCAACCGATCCCGAGTTCGATCGCCCGATGGAACTCGGTCGATGCCGGGATGTAGCTGATCGGCGGCGACACCGGCCTGTCGGCGAGTCGGGTCAGCACGTTGCGTTGGATGTAGTCGTTGCGGTCGAACAACACCATGGGGGCGTTGGACAGTGCTTCCGGCGACGGCCCATCGGGCATCCAGCGTTCGATGAACTCGGGCGTGGCGACCGGCAGATAGCGCATGGCGCCGAGCGCGCGGGTGGTACACCCACGAACGCCGAGAGGGTCAGAGGTGATGGCGCCCAGTACTTCTCCCGACTGCAAGAAGCGGCTGTTCTGACTCTCGTCGTCGCGCAGCACTTCGATGGCCACCGGATACTCGGCATGCATCCGCGCCAGCACCGGCAGGAACCACGTGGCCAGTGAGTCGGCATTGGCGGCGATCGGCAGATGAATCCGCGAACGATCGGCGTCGCTGGTCCCTCCGCCGAGTAGTTCGGCACGTGCTTCGGCAACCAACAACTCCCATTGTTTGGCGAGTCGAACCAGGGCTTCACCGTCGGGGGTGGCCGTTGCGGGTTTCGTGCGGCGCACCACCACCCTTCCGACCGAGGCCTCCAATGCCTTGATCCGCTGACTCACCGCGGACGGCGTGATGTGCAACGCCGCCGCGGCCGCGTCGAACGTGCCTTCCCGGAGCACGGCCGACAGGGTCTGCAGACCTTCTTGGCTGATCTCCACCCAGTGATCTTAAGTTCTTCTGATGATTCATGAAAAACATTCGCTGGATTGTTGGCGAGGTCGTCTTTAACGTCTGTGGACATGACGACGTATGTGCTCGCGGCGATCGCGGGTTTGCTGACCGGTGCCGGTCTGATCATCGCTATCGGCCCACAGAATGTGTTCGTGCTCCGACAAGGAGTGGCACGAGCCCATGTGGTGCCGGTCGTCGTGGTGTGCGCGGTCTCCGACGTCATCTTGATCATCGCCGGCGTCGCCGGCCTGGGTGCGCTGGTCGCCGCGCATCCGGCCGTGGTGACCGTCGCGAAAGTCCTCGGGGGCGGATACGTGATCGTGCTGGGGTTGATGGCTGCCCGGCGCTGCCTGCGCAGCAACGAGGCGATCGTCACCAACCCCGGTGAGGCCTCCACGGCGACCCGCTGGGCGGCGATCGGGATGACGCTCGCGCTGACCTGGCTGAATCCGCACGTCTACCTCGACACCGTGCTCACCATGGGCGCGATCGCCAACAGTCACGGCAGCGCCAAATGGGCGTTCGCCATCGGCGCCTGCATCGCGAGCCTGCTCTGGTTCGCGTCGCTCGGAGGTGGCGCCAGCAAGTTGTCCCGATTCTTCGCCTCACCCCGCGCGTGGCGCGTGCTCGACGCGATCGTCGCGGTCGTGATGCTGGCGATGGGCACGATGCTGATCGCGTCGGTCTGATCGGCCGATCTCACACAGCGTTCAGACCCGGCTGGTCTCCGACTCCCACAGATCAGGGTCGACCTCGTTCTCGATCGGGATCTCGCGGATCGCGGTGCCCTCGACGTCGACGTTGGGCAGGATGCGGTCGAGCCACTTCGGAAGCTTCCACGCGGCGTCGCCGAGCAGGGTGATGATCGCCGGCACGACCACCATTCGGACGATGAAGGCGTCGAAGAACACCGCTGCGGCCAGAGCGAAGCCCATCATCTTGGCGGTGGTGTCCGGGGCGAGCATAAAGGCTGAGAACACCGAGATCATGATGACCGCAGCGGACGCGACCACCCGGGCGCCGTGCTGGTAGCCGATGATCACCGAGTCCTTGGCGGAGACGCCGTGTACGTATTCCTCGCGCATTCGGGTCACCAGGAACACCTGGTAGTCCATCGCCAGCCCGAAGACCACTCCCACCAGGAATATCGGCATGAAGGAGATGATCGGTTTCGTGTGGTCGATCAGGCCGAAATCGCCCTCCTGGAAGATCGCGACGGTTGCACCGAATGTCGCGCACACGGAGAACAAGAATCCGATCGTGGCGATCAGCGGCACGAGCAACGACCGGAAGACGATGGTCAGGATGATGAACGCCAGCCCGACAACGACGATGAGGAACGGAATCAGCGCCGAACTCAACTTCGACGAGATGTCGGACATGATCGCGGTCTGACCGCCGACGTTGACTGTCGCCCCGTCCGGACTCGTCGCGGCATAGTCGCGGATCTGCTCCATCAGCGCGTGCGTCTCCGGGCCGCTCGGGGACTGCTCCGGAGTGACCGAGATCAGCGCGGCACTCGCACCGGCCTGAGGATTCGCCCGATCAGGACCGTTGCCGATCCAGGTGATCTGCGTCGGGTTGGCGACGTTGTCGAGGGTCTTGACGTGAGCGACGACATCGTTGGCCGCGCCGGCGACGTCGCCGCCGTTTGCATCGCTGACCACCACCAGCAGCGGACCGTTCACACCCTCGCCGAACCCACGCTGCAGAAGCTGGGTCGCGGCATACTCGCTGTCGGTCGTCGACGACATGCCCAGTTCCATCTTGGTCATCGGAATCGCTGCGATGGCGAGCAACACCAAGCCGACGATCGCGACGGGCAACGGGTAGCGCGTGATGAACCGTGCGACCCGAAGACCGTTGGAGGGTTGTGTGTCCGGCTCGTCGCCGTGCCGGATGCCCGGAATCCGCGGACTGAACGCGAATCGGCCGAAGGCACCCAGCAGGGCCGGGATCAGCGTGATCGCGCCCAGAACCGCGATGAACACGGCGACCGCGGCAGCGATACCCATCTGCGTGATGAACGGGATGCCCACCACGCCCAGTCCCGCGACCGCGATCATCACGGTCAGCCCGGCGAACACGACCGCCGACCCCGCGGTGCCGACGGCCCGCCCGACGGCCGCCTCACGGTTGCCGTCCAGGTTCAGTTCGGACCGGTATCGGGACACGATGAACAGTGCATAGTCGATCGACACCGCGATACCGAGCATCGTGATGATCGTGGTCGCGCTCTGCTGGACGTCGATGATCTTGGCGCTCAACGTGACCAGAAGAATGGTGATGCCGACGCCGAGGATGCCGGTGATGATGGGGATGAAGGCGGCGATCAACGCGCCGAACGCCACGATCATGATCACGAAGGCGACCGCGAAGCCCAACAGTTCGGACACACCGCCCTGCTCGAAGACCTGCATCAGCGAGCCGGTGCCCTCGACTTCGAGTCCGTTGCCTCGGAACTCGGCGAGGAGATCTTTGAACTGATCCATCTCCGCGGCCGTCAGATCCTGGCGGGGGATGTCCTGGTGGATCTGGATCAGGCCGACTTTTCCGTCGTCACCGAGAACCGCCGACGCGATCGCCGGGTTGGCTTGCGCCGCCGTGACGGGGTTGACGATCGTTTGCGGCTCCAGCACCTTCGGGAGCGTGCGAGCCTTGGCGACCAGAGCGTCGATCTGGTCCGTGTGGTTCGCCAAGCCGTCGTCGGCGGCGACCACGATGCTCGTCGATGCCTCGAGTTGTTGTTCGTTGATCGCAGGGAAGTCGGACTTCATCACCGACATGGCGCGATCGGAGTCGGTACCCGGGAGTTCGAAATCCGTGGAGAACTTCGGTGCCACGGCCCCGACGATCGCACCGAGGGCGATCACTATCGCGAGCCAACAACCGACGAACCACCACTTGTGCCGGAACGCGAATCGTCCGAGCCGGTACAACCACAACGCCACGGCAACCTCCCCTTGAGTGTGTGAACCAGGGTAGTCGCGCGAACGGACCGGGCGATGTGACCGCGAGCACAGGAATGCCCGCGGATTTCGTGGCAGTGACCGGCAGCGATGGCGTGCCGGTCACTGCACGGGGATCAGACCAGCGGCCGACCCGTCCGGATGCGCCACCGGACGTCCCACAGCAGCACGTTGAAGGGGAACTCGCGCAATGGTTTCGGCAGACGGTCGCAGATCGCCTTGGCCAGAGTGTTGTGTGCGTCGAAGAGTCGGCGCTGCCACGGCGTGAACTCGAGACCCATCTTGTCGCGGAAGTTCTCCGGCAGGAAGCCGATGGTGAGCAGCTCGAACCACCAGCCGAAAATGGTGCTGACCCACCGGGGCAGGAACTCGGCGCGGGTGATGGACATGAGGTGCTCACGGATGATCGGGTCGATCTCGAAGGTCTCGACCGTCTCGTTCCAGTAGGTCTCGAACTCGGCCCGCGTCGCCGGCCACATCTCGCGCGGCACCTGCAATGTGGTGCCCAGCACCGCACCGTTCTGGTAGGCCTCCTCGGTGATGTCTGCGGGGTCGCCGTAGATGCGCTGCATGTCTTCCCACCCCTTGTAGAGGCAGGCGGCGACCCACAGCTGCAGTTGCGGATCGAAGGCGTTGTACTTCACCGGGCTGGTCTCGGTGGACCGAACCTTGGCGTGGGCCTTGCCGACCGCATGGCGATAGGTCTTGCGATCCTTCGGGCTGCCCATCATCGCGACCGCGAGATAGCTCAGCGTTGTGCGAGTCCGCTTGACGGGATGCTTGAACAGGTTGCCGGTGTCGACGCGGCTCTCGTAGACGCCATAGCCGACGGCGGGCATCGCGAGTTGCATGATGACGTTGGCGGGTCCGGCGAGCGTGGAGATGCCCTTCATCTCGTTCATGCGCGTCGGCAGAGCGTCGAGTTCCCCCCGGGTCATCCTCGCCTTCGGCGGTAGGTACTCGGTATCGGGCTCGACGGCGGTGAATGCCGGCGGCAGATCGATGTCGTCGTAGATGATGGGCTCGGTGCTCATCGTGACCCCCTTGACTCGCCAGAACCAAATTCTGACAACAGACGTTTTCTCTTACATTCAACGATGTCAAGATCATCGATGTCAAGATAGGTGGGTGGCGAGCACGGACAGTGAGACCTCGGTGACCAAGTCCGTCGGCGGCACCACCGTCGGTGACAACCTGCGTGCCTACGGGGGCGAGGACGGCGAGAGTCGGGTGGCTCGTCGGCGGGCGACGCTGATCGACGCTGCCCTGGAACTGTTGGGAGCCTCGGACGGTGGGTCGGTGACGGTCCGCGGAGTGTGCCGGGAGGCCGGACTGACCACGCGCTACTTCTACGAGAGCTTCGACTCGATCGAGGCGCTGGTGGGTGCGACGTTCGACGAGGTCATCGCCGAGATCTCGGCCGACGGCCTGGCCGCGTTCGCGGCCGGCGACGACGTCGAAGGCAAGGTCACCGCCGCGATCGGCGCCATCGTCCGCATCATCGACGAGGACCGCCGCAAAGGCAGGCTGCTGTTCTCGCAGTCCCTGCTGAGTCCGACGATCGCCGAGAAGCGGATGGAATCCACCGCGCTGTTCGCCGGGCTGACACTGCAGTCGGCGTCCGGGGTCATCGAGGTTCGGTCCGGTCCGAAGAGTGTCGCGGCGGCGCAGTTCCAGGTGGGCGGCCTCGCCCGGGTGCTCGGTGCGTGGCTCGAAGGGCACCTCGACCTGGACCGTGCCGGGGTGGTCGATGTCAGCGTGGGGCTGCTGATGGCACTCGCCGACGGTGTCGCCCGCTTTGCCGACTAGGCGTGCCCCGATGCTCCGATGGCGGACCGGTGGATGGCAACGACTATGTTGGAAGCCATGAGTAGTGGGGCCGGCGACACGGATGTCCGTCCAGAGTCCCTCGGCGAATGGCGAGACTACGGCGAGGCCGAGCTGCCCGTTCCGTTGGCGGCAGCGCTTGCCGCATTTGCCGAGCATGGCTATCACGGGACGTCGGTGCGGGAGATCGCCGCGCGGGCGAACCTGTCGGTGCCAGGTCTCTACCACCACTACCCGTCCAAGCAATCACTGTTGCAGGGGCTGCTCGAACGCACCATGACCGACCTGCTGCACCGCTCGGAGATGGCCATCGCCGAGGCTGGTGATCAGCCCGTCGACCAGTTCGACGCGGTCGTCGAGTCGTTGCTGCGTTTCCACATGTATCGGCGTGAACAGGCGTTTGTCGGCTCGACGGAGATCCGCAGCCTCGATGACAGCTACAAGCAGACCTACATCGGTCACCGCGACAGGCAGCAACGCATGGTCGACGAGATCGTCTTCGCCGGCGTCGCGGCCGGGGACTTCGCCACGCGCTATCCCAAGGACGCCTCGCGTGCGGTGGCGACGATGTGTGTCGGCGTCTCCACCTGGTTCAAGCTCGAGGGTGAACTCGGCGCGGACGAGTTGATCGCCCGGAATCTGCAGCTCGCCCGCGACACCGTGGGCTATCGGCCGGCCACTGTCGCCGACTGAGCGCATCGCCGCCATCGGCGCCTGGACTTGACCATCGAGGTCGCAGCTGGCATCGTGACGGTCGCCGAACGATCGCTCGGTCGGCGAACCTGATGAGGAGATGCGATGCCCGTGAATCTGCGATACGACCCCGAGGTCTCGGAGGTCGTCGACAAGACGAGCCGGTTCGTGCGCGAGTACGTCCTGCCGATCGAGGATGAGCACGGGGGAGACATCAACGCCGCCGGCGGTGACGAACTCCGGCGTGAGATGAATGCGAAGGCGAAGGCCGAAGGAATCTTCGCGCCGCACGCGCCGATCGAGTTCGGTGGTCTCGGACTGAACATGTCCGACCGGGTGCCCGTGTTCGCAGCCGCCGGCTACTCGACCTTCGGCCCGATCGCCCTGCACATCGGAGCCCCCGACGAGGGCAACGTGCACATGCTCGCCCATATCGCCAGCGATGAGCAGAAGCACAAGTATCTGGCCCCGCTGGCCGCCGGTGATGTCCGTTCGGCATTCGCGATGACCGAACCCTCACCCGGTGCCGGGTCGGACCCCAACGCGCTGAGCACCCTCGCGACAAAGGTCGATGGTGGCTGGAAGATCAACGGGGAGAAGCGATTCATCACGGGCGCGGAAGGCGCGGGATTCTTCATCATCATGGCCCGCACCGCGGGCTCGCCCGGTGACCGCGGCGGCGCGACGATGTTTCTCGCCCCCGCCGACACCCCCGGCATATCGGTGGACCGCCACATCGTGACCACCGATCGGTCGATGATCGGCGGGCACTGCGAGGTCAACTTCACCGACGTCTTCGTGCCCGATGAGGACATCCTGGGTGAGGTCGACGAAGGCTACCGATACGCGCAGGTCCGCCTGGGCCCGGCCCGGATGACCCATGTCATGCGGTGGTTCGGTTCGGCGCAGCGCTGCCACGACGTCGCCGTCGACTACGTGGCGCGCCGCGACGGCTTCGGCGGCAAGCTGGGTGACCTCGGCATGATCCAGCAGATGGTCGCGGACAACGAGATCGACCTCGCCGCGAGTATGGCGCTGCTGGTCAAGGCATGCCATGAACTCGATGCCGGCAGCCACGCGTCCAACGAGACATCGATCGCGAAAACCTTTGCGGCCGAGGCCTACACCCGGATCGTTGACCGCAGCATGCAGATGTGTGGCGGGATGGGTGTCTCCGACGACCTCCCGTTGGCGCGGCTGCAGCGTGAACTCCGGCCGTTCCGGATCTACGACGGCCCATCCGAGGTACATCGCTGGGCGATCGCCCGGCGTGCGGTTGGCCGGGCCAAGAAGGCCGCCCAGGCGGAGTCCAACGGATGAGCGACCATCCGGCCCTGAATTCCGCACTGCTGCGCGACTTCCTGGTGAATCGTGGCGTGGCCGTCGTCGGCGATCTGCGCGTGGACCTGATCAGCGGCGGCAAGTCCAACCTGACGTTCAGCGTCCGTGACGACGAAACCCGCTGGGTGGTGCGACGTCCGCCGATGAGTGGGCTGACTCCGTCTGCACACGACATGAACCGGGAGTGGGCGGTGACCAGTGCGCTACAAGCCACCGACGTCCCGGTCGCGACGACCGTGGCGATCGACGCGGACGGCGACGTTCTGGGCGCACCCTTCACGGTGGTGGAGTTCGTCGACGGCCGCGTGGTACGGACCGCGGAAGATCTGTCGGCACTGTCTGATGACGACGTGGCACGCAACCTCGACGGTCTCGTGGAGACATTGGCCCGCCTGCACGAAGTCGACTACCAGGCAGTGGGTCTGGGCGATTTCGGCCGCCCCGAAGGTTTTGCGGCTCGTCAGGTGAAACTGTGGGCCCGGCAGTGGGGCCACGTGAAGACGCGCGAGCTCGACGACGTCGACCGGCTGGTCGCGGAGTTGAGCGATCGGGTGCCGACGCAGGCGCGCAGCACGATCGTGCACGGTGACTACCGGGTCGACAACACAATCCTGTCCGCCGAGGACCCGGGTGTTGTTCGCGCGGTGGTGGATTGGGAGATGTCCACATTGGGCGACCCGATCACCGACGTTGCGTTGATGTGTGTGTATCGGCGTCCTGTGTTCGACCGTGTGGTCGGGTTCGAGGCGGCCTGGACCAGTGACCGCTATCCGTCGGCCGACGAGATCGCGCAGCGATACGCCGTGCGCGCGGGTCAGGATCTCGGCGACTGGGACTTCTACCTGGCGCTGGCGAATCTGAAACTCGGCGTCATCGCCGAGGGCATCACGCATCGGGCGCTGTCCGGGGCGGCGTCGGACGGTGCGGAGCGCGCCGCCGAGTCGACCGGCGATTTCATCGCCGCGGGTTTGACCACGTTGAGGGGGAAGAATCGTGTCTGACAACAAAGTTGCACTGGTCACCGGTGCATCCCGCGGCATCGGTGCGGCGATCGCCGAGCGATTCGCCGCCGACGGCTGGGATCTGACGATCTCCTCGCGTGGCCGGGAGGCGTTGGAGAGCAAGGCGAGTGAACTCGACGAGCTCGGCGCCGGTCGGGTCGAGGTGATTCCCGCTGACATGACCGATGCCGACGCCGTCGAGGCGCTGGCCACCGCTCACCGTGATGCGTTCGGTCGTTGCGATGCGCTCGTCATCAATGCGGGCATGGGTCAGAAGGGTCGCGTCGCGGATCTGCCGGTGCGTCGCTTCGACCGCTTGTATCAGGTCAATGTGCGTGCGCCGTACATCCTTTTGCAGTCGCTGATCCCGACGCTGCGGTCGACCGCGGAGGCCAACGGCGCGGCGAAGGTGATCGCGGTCGCATCGATCACCGGCGTCTATCCGGAGCCGGAACTCTCCGCATACGGCTCCACCAAGGCCGCGCTGATCTCGCTGTGTGAGACGTTCAATCTCGAGGAGTCGGGTAATGGTGTCAGCGCCACGACGATCGCGCCCGGATACGTGGACACCGACATGTCGGACTGGCTCAAGGACGAGATCCCCGGCAGCGAGATGATCACCGTCGCCGACGTGGCGACCATGGCGTACTCGGTCACCCAGCTGTCGCGGTATGCGGTGCTGCCCAACGTGATCCTGACCCGGCCGGGGACGAACCTGCACCGTGCGTGACCGGTGCCCTTCGTGACGCTTCGCTCGTTCCTCGCGAGGCTCCTCAGGGACCGGGTGGCGTTTGCACGCCTGCGGACGCGTGGCTTCCCGGGTGGTGAGGTGGCGTTCGCACGCCTGCGGACGGGTGGCTTTCCGGGTGGTGAGGCGAGGTTCGCTTTTTCGGTGAGTGGGGTGATGCCCGCGAACGGAGTGGCCGACAAACCCGCTCCCTGAGGAGCCCGCGAACGGAGTGGCGGCCAAACCCGCTCCCTGAGGAGCCCGCGAACGGAGTGGCGGCCAACCCCGCTCCCTGAGGAGCCCGCGAACGGGGCGGCCGCCCAACCCGCTCCCTGAGGAGCCCGCGAACGGAGTGAGCGTGCGTCACGAAGGGCGCGTCACCGGAAGGTGGCGACTCCCCCGTCACGGTCGGCGAGGTGGGCGTGCTCGTTGAACGACACCACCGACACTCCGCTGCGGCCGACGAGCAGTTTGGACACCGACGCGTTGACCATCGTCCGCGACAGAGCGGGCCAGGCCAACGGCGGGATCTGCCACAACTGGGCGAGCCACTGGGTGATGGTGCCGGCCGAGGAGACCACCACGACGGTCTGTCCGGAACCGGCCATCGCTGTCGCCCGCTCGGCAGCCGCGGACACACGCTTGGCGAAGTCCGCGTAGGTCTCACCCGTGCCGTGTTCGGTGTTGCCGGAGATCCACTCCGCGAGACCTTGGTCGAGCCGTCGTTGATAGTCGCGCCCGTCCCGGTACTCCTCGGCGCTCGCCGAGCCGACCAAGGCGGGGAGCGCGTACTCGTTCCAGTCGGGGTCGGTCTGGGCGGCCGGGGCGTTGTCGAACTGGCCGAGAACGCCGGTGAGCGTCTGCGACTGGCGGGCCAGATCGCCACTGACCGCAGTGGTCACCCCGTCGGTCAGACTCGCCAGCAGCGCGCCGCTGAGTCGCGCCTGCATGACACCCGTGTCGGTCAGCCCGCCGGGACCGTTGGGAGCCGGGTCGTCGGAATCGTAGATGCCGTACGCGTTCGGGTCCGCTTGTCCGTGCCGGACCAGGTAGATCACGCCCATGACTCACACCCTATGGCGTCGGCGACGTCCGCGATGAGTTCGGGTTGCCCGCACAGTCGGTATTCGTGTGTCCCGCGTGGCGTGGTCGGGCACCGAAGGAGTGTGCGATTTGTCGACGATGATGTTCGTCAATCTGCCCGTGGCCGATGTGGCGAGGTCGCGGGCCTTCTTCACACGGCTGGGTTTCCGGCTCGACGTCATGTTCTGCGACCGCGGCACCCTCTGTCTGGAGATCAACGAGAACTGTCGCGTCGTGCTCCACCGGACGGCGCGGTTCGCCGGTTACGCCGCCGGTGCGGTCGCCGATCCCCACAGCGGAGGGCGGGAGACGTTGGTGGCGGTGTCGGCGTCATCCCGCCGCGAGGTCGACCGATGCGTGGATGCCGCCCTGGCCCACGGCGGAACGGTGCTACGAGACCCCGAGGACCTCGGCTTCATGTACTGCCGAAGCTTCTGCGATCTGGACGGACATGCCTGGGAACTGGTGTGGATGGATCCCACCCAGATCCCCCAGGACGACGACTGACTGATCTCTCGGTACAGACCCGTCCGGGTCAGTGGAATGGGCTCGGCGCCGTGCGCGCCGGCGCCTCATACGGCGTGGCGGGCAGGCCGAACCGCGCGAAGTCCTCTTCCATCGTCGAGCTGAAGAATGCCACCACGTGATCGACCGCGCCGTCGCTGTCGAGCTCGAGTACCTGCAGCTGGAACGGTCGGTGCACCCCGTCGGGCTCCAGCATGTACAGCCCGAACGCAGGTTGCCCGTTCGCCGTGGTGGGCAGCAGGATCTGGTCGCCGTCCTTCTCGGCCGGGCAGTTGCGACGGATCAGGGTGCCGATCGCGTCGGCGCCCTGATACCAACCGGTGAACGGCGGCATCTCCCAGATGGACTTGTCGGTGAACATCTCGACGATGGCGTCGACGTCGTAGCGCTCGAACGCCGAGACGTACTTGGCCAGCAACTCACGCTTCGTGGCGTCGTCGAGCTCGCTCGGAGACTCATCGCGCGCCGGGACGTTCTTGAGCTGTTCGCGTGCGCGCTGGAGCAAGCTGTTCACCGTCGCGGTGGTCACGCCGATGGTGTCGGCCACCTCGGCGGCCTTCCACTGGAGCACGTCCCGCAGGATGAGCACGGCCCGCTGACGTTCGGGCAGATGCTGCAGGGCCGCGATGAAGGCGAGCCGGATGGATTCGCGGGCACCCACCACGAACGCGGGGTCGGCGTCGTCGCCGGGAGCGATCTCGTCGACCGTTCCTGCGAACGGCTCGAGCCACGGGACCTCGTGGTCCTGCAAGAGGTCGTCGGTCGGGTCGTATGCGTCCCCGCCGAGACCGGATGGCAGCGGACGCCGCTGTCGGCTCTGCAATGCCGTGAGGCACGTATTGGTGGCGATCTTGTGCAGCCAGGTGCGGACCGATGCCCGACGATCGAATTTCTCGTAGCCACGCCACGCCCGCAGATAGGTCTCCTGCATGAGGTCCTCGGCGTCGTGGTGGGACCCCATCATGCGGTAACAGTGCGCCAGGATCTCACGCCGAAACGGCTCGGAGACCTGGAGAAACTCTTCGTCGGAGGCGGTGCGGGTGGTCGCGGTGGACATGTGACCAAGGTTACTGGAACGCACCGACAGGTTCAGCCCCGAAAAGGTCGGCGTCATCTATGGAACCGATCCGTGCGTCGGTGCGTCCAAGAAGTACTCGTCGGCCCGGCGATCGTGAGGGGGATCGCCGGGCCGACGACGGTTTCCTCGGTGCCGGCCGTTTGAATCAGCGTGCGCGCAAACCGCGCGAGCGATGCCGCGTCGGCCTATCGTCGCCGGTGAGCGCCCATATCCGCCGCACGCCCAAGGCTGCGGCGCGGGCTCATCACGGGTTGCCACCCCGGTCGATCCGTTGCTAGCTTGATCGTCATGACGAGCCGCCAGCCCTACGTCCCAGAGGTCACGTATGTGACAACTGCTCTGGGCTGTCGGCTGCCGTTTGCCCGCGTCCTGTGTTGTCGCCGAATGCGCTGACCCCAGCATTCGATCCCTCGGGCCGTCGTCGGCCCAGATCTTCCCGCCCATCCGGGTGGCCTGCGCCGCATCAGGCGCGGAGCCGGTCCGGATGTGGCACATTCGATGAGGACACACAGATGACCGCCACGCTCGACCATCACACCCGTTCGATCACCTCCGCACCCCTTCGACCTCACGTTCGGTTGGCGTCACCCGCGAAGGCGCCGGTTCGGAAGGGGGTAACCGAGATTCACGTCGCCACCCCGCAATTACAGCTGTCGTCGAAGCCGGCCGCCCTGGTGCTGCGCACCGCTCGTCTCTCCGGCCCGGTGTTCCGTGATGTCGCCGCCGAGCAGACCGGGCTGAGTATCTCCACCGTCAACCGTCAGGTCGGCGCCTTGCTGAAGGCAGGGCTCATCCGCGAACGCGCGGATCTCGCGCCGGCCGGCGCGATCGGTCGCCCGCGGCTGCCGTTCGAGCTCAACGTCGCCGACTTCCTGACCCTCGGCATCCACATCGGCTACAAGGTCACCTCGATCACCACCCACGATCTGTTGCACCGGGTCGTCGGCGCCATCCAGATCCCCACCCCGGTCGCCGACACGCCCGAGCAGACGCTGTCCGCCATCGGAGAGAGCGCGCGGCGGTTCGTGTCCCGCTGGACGGGGCGGCGGGTGCTGTGGGCCGGTGTCGCCCTCGGTGGCCGCGTCACAGCGGGCGGCTTCGTGGACCATCCGCGACTGGGCTGGTCCGGCGCCCCGGTCGGCCGGATCATCGCCGAACGCGTCGGCCTGCCGGTCTCGGTCGCCTCGCACGTCGAGGCCATGGCCGCCGCCGAGCTCGTCGTCAATCCGGAGCAGAAGAAATCGAGCTTCCTGTACTTCTATGCGCGCGAGATGGTCGGTACCGCGTTCTGCGTCGACGGCATGGTGCACACGCCTGCGGCCGGTCCGCCGGTGATCGGCCATTTTCCGACCGGACCCACCAAACTGCTCGATCCCGGGAACACCGGCAGGCTGGAGCCGGCGACCAGCGACACCGGAGTCGTCGATGCGGCGCAGGCCGCCGGACTGTCGGTGAGCGACATCGAAGGAGTGCACGAACTCGCCCGTGGCGGGGACGCGACCGCGCGAGCGCTGCTGGAGGAGCGGGCCGAGGTGCTCGGACGCACTGTCGCGATGATCGCCGACATCTTCAACCCGGACCACGTCGTCCTCGGTGGGCAGGCGTTCACCGATTTCCCGGCGACGTTGCCGACCGTGGCCAAGGCTCTCAAGACCACCTCGGTGGTCGCCAACCGGGATGTGCGCGTGTCGCATTCGGGATCGACGGTGCAGCAGCAGGCCGCCGGCGCGGTGTCGCTCGACGCCATCTACGCCGATCCGCTGGAGGCGCTCGCCATCACGGCGTGAGCGGCCGATCGTTCGTCCGCCGGTTCTCCGCTCGTCCGTGCGAAATAACAGGGGACGAATGGGGCACCGGCGGACGAACTTCGGGGTATCGGGCAGCTCAATCGGAGGTGCGCTTGGTGTAGGCGCGCAGTGCGAACGGTGCGAACACGATCGTCAGCGCGATCGCCCAGATGATCGTCGCGATCTCGGGATGCTGCAGCGGCCACGGTGCGTCCGGGCCAGCCGCGGGTCCGTTGCCCCACAGCACTCGCATCGCTTGGACGAGCGCGGAGATCGGGTTCCACTCCGCGATCGTCCGCAGCCAGGTGGGCATCGGGGCCGTGGGCACGAAGGCGTTCGACAGGAACGTCAGCGGGAACAGCGTGGTGAACATGAAGCCGTTGACCGCCTCCACCGAGGTCAGCCACGAGCCGACGAGGATGCCGAACCAGATCATCGCGAAACCGAACAGCAGAACGAGCGCGAAGCCGAGCACCGCCTCACCGAAACCGTTGTGGATTCGCCACCCGATGGCCAGGCCGGTGATCGCCATGACCACGATCCCGATCGACGAATGCAGCAGACTGGCGATGCTGCGGCCGATCAACACCGACGAGCGGCGGATCGGCAGCGAGCGGAACCGGTCGATGATCCCCTTCTCGAGGTCGGCGGTGATACCGGTCGCCACGATGAACGCGGTGAACACGATGGTCTGACCCATGATGCCCGGCAGCAGGAACTCCTTGTAGGAGACACCTCCGGTGTTGGTGATGGATGCGCCGAACACGTACGCGAACAACAGCACGAACATAATCGGCTGGATGGTCACGTCGGAGAGCATCTCCGGCATGCGTCTGGTGTGGATCATGTTGCGTTTCACCATGATCCAGGACTGTTGCCAGATGCTGGTCTGATGTATCTCGGGACGCTGGGTCACCGAGTCGGTGGTGGTGATCGTGCTGGTCATGCGGATTGCTCCTCTTCGGAGGCCGAGTCGTCCTCGGCACGGTGACCGGTGAGTGACAGGAACACGTCGTCCAGGCTGGGTCGGGCGAGACCGAGGTCGTCCACGGCGATGCCGCTCTCGTCGAACCAGGCGACGACCCGGGTCAGATCGCCGAGTCCGTCGGCGGGTGCGGTGAGTCGTCGGGCGCCGTGGTCGATGAAGACGTCGGTGCCGGTCTTGCGCAGGAGTGCCTCGGCCTCGGGGATGTCGTCAGGGTCGGACACGGTGAGAACCAGACTCGCCGCACCCGCCTGCTGCTTGAGTTGCAGCGGGGTGCCGTGCGCGATGATCTTGCCTTTGTCGATCACCACGATGTCGTCGGCGAGTTGATCGGCCTCTTCGAGGTACTGGGTGGTCAGCAACAGGGTGGTGCCGTCGGCAACCAGATTCCGCAGTACCTCCCACAGCTCGGATCGGCTGCGCGGATCGAGGCCGGTGGTCGGCTCGTCCAGGAAGAGCACGGGTGGCGCCGCCAGCAGGCTGACCGCGAGGTCGAGTCGCCTACGCATGCCACCCGAGTATGACTTGACCTGTTTGTTCCCGGCGTCGGTGAGTGAGAACTGCTCGAGCAGGCGATCGGCACGGCGCGCAAGCTCCTTGCGCCCGATCCCGTACAGACCGCCGATCATCCGGATGTTCTCCCGGCCGGTCAGGATCTCGTCGACGGTGGCGGCCTGGCCCGTCAACCCCATGCTCCGGCGGACCATTTCGGGTTGGGTCGCCACGTCGTACCCGGCGATGCGAGCCGAACCGCTGGTGGGCGGTGACAGCGTGGTCATCATCCGCACGATGGTGGTCTTGCCGGCGCCGTTGGGCCCGAGCAATCCGAGGACGGAGCCCTGCGGCACGGTGAAGCTGACTCCGTCGACCGCGGTGAAGTCACCGAACCGTTTCACCAGATCGATGGCCTCGATGGCGACGTCGCGCGTTGCCGGGTCCGCGGCTGCCACTGCTGGGACGGTAGGTGAGCTCATGTTTCTCCACGCTATCGATGGGGTCGGACAATTGGCGAGCGATTTTTCGGCGGGAACCGGGTCATCGTCCTCGTTTCGTCAGACCCGATCGGCCGCCGGAAATCATCGGGTGATCGCCGGTCGATGTCCGATTTGCCTGACCAGGCTAGAACCTCAAGTCGGGTTGAGGTCAAGATCCTGACAGAAGTGCGCACATGCGTCGAAAATATGGAGAAATACCAGCAACTGCGGATACTCTCGTTGAATGACAGGGGTTCGGATTCGAGATGCGGCGACGCTGCTCGGGGTCAGTGACGACACCGTGCGGCGGTGGGTTGCCGCGGGACGACTCGAGGCGACCACGGCGGAGCATGGAGTCACCACGGTGGATGGTGCTCAACTGGCGGCTCTGGCATCCGAGCGTGCGGGACGGCAGCCGGATGACGGCAGCGGCGTCCTGAGATCTGCTCGCAACCGATTCACCGGGCTCGTCACCGAGGTCATCGCCGACGGCGTCATGGCTCAGGTGACGATGCAGTGCGGGCCGTTCGAGGTCACGTCCTTGATGAGTTCACAGTCGGCGCGTGACCTGGCGCTCGAGCCCGGGGTGATCGCCACCGCGGTGGTCAAGGCCACCACGGTGATCGTGGAGCGCTCGGCCGGCTGACCGACCAGTTTCCGTGAGATCCGATGTTTCGTGAGACACAGAGTTCGTGATGACGAGGAGGCGACAAGGTCGTGCGAGTGAGAATGCGGCGAGGGCCGGCCGTGATGGTGGCCGTCATGACCGTGGTGGTCGGGGCGGTGGGATGTTCGGGCAACGGCGACGGCAGCGGCAAGGAGGTCCTCGACGTCTACGCCGCGGCATCGCTGCGGGATACATTCACCGAGATCGCCGGGTACTACGAGAAGGCACACACCGACGTCGACGTCCGGCTCAACTTCGCGGGCTCGTCGGCGCTGGTGAACCAGATCCAGCAAGGCGCAACCGCCGATGTCATCGCGACCGCCGACCAGGCGACGATGGCCAAACTCGGTGACACAGCCGTCGATCCGAAGGTCTTCGCCACCAACACGCTGACCATCGTGACCACACCGGGCAATCCGAAGAACATCAGGGCCTTCGCGGACCTGGGCAATCGCGAGGTGAAGACCGTCGTGTGTGCGGTTCAGGTGCCGTGCGGCGCGGCGACCGCGACGGTCGAGAAGAACACGGGTATCGACGTCACACCCGTCAGCGAAGAGTCGTCGGTCAGTGCGGTCCTGGCCAAGGTGACCTCCGGTCAGGCCGACGCCGGTCTGGTCTATGTCACCGACGCCGAGAGCGCGGGCGACAAGGTGTCGTCGGTGGGTGACGCCGCGTTCGCCAAGGTCGTCAACTCCTATCCGATCGCGACGGTGAAAGGTACCCAGCACGAACAGGATGCGCAGATGTTCGTCGACATGGTGCTCGGGGAGACGGGGGCAGAGGTGTTGAGCAAGGCCGGGTTCAGTCCCGCGCCGGCCTGAGATGCGCCGCGTCCCGCTGTGGCTGCACATTCCGGCGCTGATCGGGATCGGGTTCATCCTGATCGGTCCGGTCGCGGTGATCGTGCGTATGCCGTGGGCGGAGTTCGTGTCGTCGGTGACGTCACCGGAATCGCTGGATGCGCTGCGGCTGTCGCTGCTGACCGCGTTGGTGAGTACCGTGTTGTGTCTGCTGTTCGGGGTTCCGATGGCGATGGTGTTCGCCCGATCGAATGGTGTCGTGGTGCGAATCGTCCGCGCACTGGTGTTGTTGCCGTTGGTGTTACCGCCGGTCGTGGGCGGCCTCGCCCTGCTCTATGCACTCGGACGTCGGGGCATCGTCGGCGAGTACCTCGACGACGCGGGTATCACCATCGCCTTCACCACGACTGCGGTGATTCTTGCACAGACCTTCGTCGCCCTGCCGTTCCTGGTGATCAGCGTCGAGGGTGCGCTGCGGTCGACCGATGCGGAATACGAGCAGGTGGCCGCCACCCTCGGTGCCGGACCCACTCGCACGCTGTGGAAAGTGACACTGCCGCTGGTGGTCCCGTCGCTGCTGGCAGGCACCGTGCTGGCGTTTGCGCGTGCCCTGGGGGAGTTCGGTGCGACGATCACCTTCGCCGGGAATCTGCCCGGAACAACGCAGACCGCGCCGCTGAAGATCTACCTGGACTCGATCACCGACCCTGCCCAGGCGCTGCCGTTGGCGCTGTTGCTGATGGCGGTTGCGCTCGTGGTGGTCGTCGCCGTACATCTTCGACCGAGCCGCGCGGTCGCGACATGAGTGGATTGGCGGCGCAGGTCAGATCCGAAAGGCCATACGTCACTGTTGATCTCGATGTCGAAAAAGGCACGACACTGGCGATCATGGGTCCGAACGGGGCCGGCAAGAGCACGACACTGGCTGTGCTGGCCGGGCTGCGGCGAACGCCCGGGTCGACGATCAGAGTAGGCGACGCCGTCCTGCAGCAGGGACGACATTTTGTCGCGCCGCACCGACGATCGATCGTCCTGCTGGCCCAGCGAGCGCGATTGTTCCCGCACCTGAACGTGCGTCGCAACGTCGCCTTCGGACCAGGCGCGGCCCGCCTCGGCCGAAGCGAGATCGTCGCGCGCACCGACCACTGGCTGGATGCGGTCGGAGTCGCCGATCTCGCTGACCGCATGCCGAATCAATTGTCGGGTGGGCAGGCTCAGCGTGTCGCGGTGGCCCGTGCGCTGGCCGCCGAACCCGACGTGTTGTTGCTCGACGAGCCGTTCGCCGCGCTCGATGTGTCTGTGGCGCAGCAGATCCGATCATTGTTACGTGATCTCCTCGCGGGACGGGCCGGTGTGACAATCCTGGTCACCCACGACCTGATCGACGCGGTGAGTCTGGCGTCGGATGTGCTCGTGATGGATCATGGTCGGGTGGTCGACGGCGGCCCGACACGTGAGGTCCTCACGTCGCCCGGGCACCCGTTCACCGCCTCGTTGTCGGGACTCAACCTGTTCGTCGGCAACCATGTCGATCACGGCGTCGACGACGGAGCCGGACATCGGGTCGTCGGGATCGCCGAGGACGTGCTGGCCGCCGGTGCACCCTGCGCGGCGGCGTTCTCCCCGCGTGCGGTTGCGGTCTATCTCGAAGCGCCGCACGGGAGTCCACGTACCGCGATGCGCGCCAGGGTTTCCGAGGTGCTGCCGCGCGGCGACCACGCGGTGGTGCGCACGCTCTGCGGCGAGCAGGTCGTTGATGCGGAGGTCACCTGGGATGCGGTCGCCGATCTCGCGATGGCGCCCGGGTTGGAGGTGATGCTGGTGGTCAAGGCGAGCGAGGTGCGGATCTACGGCGTCGCGTCGTCGGTGGCCGGGGCCTCGGGATCGGACTCGATCGGACCGTCATAGTATTTGTTGGCCTCGAGGGTCTTTGCCTTCAGCCGGCGATAGCCGCGGACGCTCAGCGACGGTATGGATTTGACGTAGAACCGCTCGTCGTCGGCAAGGCTGTCGGCCATCGACTCATCGACGAGAGTCGTTCCGGGGCGGGCAGATCCGGCCAGTCGGGCCGCGATGTTCACCGGCTCGCCGAACACGTCGCCGAGCCGGCTGAGCACATGACCGCGCGCGAGGCCGACCCGAAGCGGCGGAATGCGCTCTTCGGTGGACAGGGTGTGCAGCGCCAGGGCGATCGCCGCGGCCGCGACCGGTTCGTGGCAGGTGAACATGACCGCGTCGCCGAGGGTCTTCACCACGTGTCCGCCGTTGGCCGCGACGATCTCGAAACTGTCCTCCTCGAACGACTCGAGCAAGGACTCGAGTTCATCCAGAGCGATGCGGCGCGACAAGCTGGTGTAGCCGACGATGTCGGCGAACCCGACCACCAGGTCGTGACTCTCATCGGTCTCGTGCGCGATGTGGTGCTCCAGCGCGAGTGCGAGGTGTCGTCGCCAGATGAGTTGCTGGACCTGGCCGAGTGCGCCACTCATCTGGCCGACGGACCAGGGCACATCGGGGTTCCGATCGAGGTCGCGGAGCTGGTCGGCCTGCCAGTCGGCGAGGCGGGCCATCGTCTGCCCGATGGCGCGTGCGATGGCAACCTGCGCATTCTGCGGCATCGTGCGCTCGGAATCGGCAAACAGGCGCAGAGCGTCGAGGTCGGTCTCGGTGAAGATCTTCTCCGGCGTCGATGTCCGAGCGAAACCGAAAGCGTTCCAGATCTTCTCCGCATACTCGGGACTCAGGCCGAGTTCGGCGATCAACTCGTCACGGGTGTAGCGGGGTTCGTTTCCGCCGCTGGATCCGGTCACGGTCTGAGCATAGTGATACAAACCTCCGACCGAGTCTCAACCGCTGATCGAGTCACGTCGAGCGGGGCATCGACCTCGTCTCACACCCCCAGCACGCCCTTCATCAGATACGCCATCTGTGCACCGAATTCAGGCCGGGTGGTGCCGCGACGCATCCGTATGGCGTCGTTCACCACGGACAGGGCCGCATGCACGGCGACGGTCGCTCGTTCGCGGGTCAGCGCCGGGTCGGCGTCCATCAGCAGGTCCACCCATCGGGAGACGTAACGCCGTTGGATGTCGATGAGGTCGGATGCGTTGGGCTGGCCGGACAGGGCGTAGGAGTTGTTGAAGGCCACCGAGAGGTCGGGCGTCGTGGTGATGACATTGACGTACGAATCCACCAGCAATGCGAGAAGTTTCGCCGGGTCGGAGGTCGAGCCATAGGCGGCCATCACTCCGGCTTCCAGGCGCGTCGCACTGCGTTGGCCGATGCCGAGCAGGATCGCCAGCTTGGAGCTGAAGTGTTTGTAGACACTCGGGCCGGTGATGCCCACGGCAGCGCCGATGTCGTCGACGCCGACGCCGGCGTATCCCCGATCGGCGAACAGGGTTGCTGCCGCATCGAGGATCTGGTCGCGACGGGTGGGTTCGCCGACCCCCGTCGGTGGCATCGGCGGCAGCGGGGGCGCGGTGCTCGGCCGGAGAGCGACCACCCGACGCACCAGGAGGTCGATCTCCTCGAGTGCGCGTGTGGTCGACATCCGGGTGTTGTGCACCGACAGGCTGCCCGCGACGCTGAGCGTCGCCCACGCCAGGGTGACGGCCTCCCGCTCACCCAGGTCGGTTCCATCGGCCAGCGCCGCTCCCCACCGGTGCAGGATCGCTCGGGTGCGCAGCACCACCTCGCGGTTCTGTTCGTCGGTGAGGTGTTGGCTGGCCCACCGCCACAGCGACGTCGATTCGGGGCGTCGCACGCCGAGGGTGCAGGCGGCCTCGATGAGATCGGCGGTCGGCGATTGACCGCTCAGGGCGCGGTCGGTGCAGATCTGCAGATCGTCGACACCCGCCAGCACGGCGGCCGCGAGCAAGGCCTGCTTGTCGTCGAAATGCCGGTACACCGACGGTGCGGTGACCCCGGCCGCGCGTGCTATGTCGGCCAACGACACCTGCGTGTAGCCCCGCTCGGCGAACAGTGCCGCAGCGTGCTGGACCAGCTGACCTTTGCGGTCGGTCGGTCGCGCGCGCCGGGTCGGTTTCGGAGTAGCCATGGTGAATCGACCATAGCGCATAATTAGCGGTGCAAGTGAGTCCCTGACCACCCGGTATGGCCAAACAAGTTATTCCGCGTTAGCCTGGGAGGGTAACCACACATGGTTCATGCGAAAGGAACACTCAACGTGGCTGAGCAAGCATTCATCTACGAGGCGATCCGTACGCCCCGTGGCAAGCAGCGCGGCGGTTCGCTGCACAGCATCAAGCCGGTCGATCTGGTCTCCGGGCTGATCGACGAGGTTCTCGCCCGGCACGGATCGCTCGATCCGGCCGACGTCAACGACGTGGTCCTCGGCGTCGTCTCGCCGGTGGGCGAGCAGGGTGCGGTCATCTCCCGTACCGCCGCGCTGAACAGCGGCTTGCCCGAGAGCGTCCCCGGCACCCAGATCAACCGGTTCTGCGCATCCGGCCTCGAGGCCACCAACCTGGCCGCGGCAAAGGTCGCGTCGGGCTTCGACGACCTGGTCCTCGCCGGTGGTGTGGAGTCGATGTCGCGCGTCCCGATGGGCAGCGACGGCGGCGCACTGTTCACCGACCCCGCCACCGCCTACGACAACTACATCGTTCCGCAGGGCATCGGCGCCGACCTGATCGCGACCATCGAGGGCTTTTCCCGCGAGGACGTCGACGCATTTGCCGCCGAGTCACAGGCACGTGCCGAGAAGGCCTGGACCAGTGGCTACTTCACCAAGTCCGTGGTCCCCGTCCGGGACATCAACGGCGTCATCGTGCTCGACCAGGACGAGCATCGTCGTCCCGGCTCGACCGTCGAATCGCTCGGCAAGCTCAAGCCCGCCTTCCAGGCGCTGGCCGACATGGCCGGATTCGATGATGTCGCGCTGCAGAAGTACCACTCGGTCGAGAAGATCAACCACGTCCACACCGGTGGCAACAGCTCCGGCATCGTCGACGGTTCCGGACTGGTCCTCCTCGGCAGCGAAGAGGCCGGCAAGCGCAACGGGCTCACCCCGCGCGGCCGCGTCGTCACCTTCGCCGAGATCGGTTCCGAGCCGACCATCATGCTCACCGGCCCCACCCCGGCCACCGAGCTGGCGCTGAAGAAGGCCGGCCTGACCGTCGACGACATCGACGTCTTCGAGCTCAACGAGGCGTTCGCGTCGGTCGTCATGAAGTGGATGAAGGATCTGAAGATCCCGCACGAGAAGGTCAACGTCAACGGTGGCGCGATCGCCATGGGTCACCCGCTCGGCGCAACCGGCGCGATGATCTTCGGCACCTGCCTCGACGAGCTCGAGCGCACCGGCGGCCGCTACGGCCTGGTCACCCTGTGCATCGGCGGCGGCATGGGCGTCGCGACCATCATCGAGCGTCTCTGACCTTCCCGACCGTCGTCATCGGCCCTTCGTGACGCCTCGCTCGTTCCTCGCGAGGCTCCTCAGGGAGCGGAGGGACGCGCTCGTTCTTCGCGAGGCTCCTCAGGGAGCGGAGGGACGCGCTCGTTCCTCGCGAGGCTCCTCAGGGAGCGGAGGGACGCGCTCGTTCTTCGCGAGGCTCCTCAGGGAGCGGGGGGACGTGCTCGCTCCCCCGCGGGTGGGGGCTGGCTTCTCAGGTCGAAACTTCACAGAAAGAACATTTCAAACAACATGAGTGACAACATGATTGCGTGGGAGAAGGACGCCGACGGGGTCGTCGTCCTGACCATGGATGACCCCAACCAGGGCGCCAACACCATGAACGACCTCTACCGGTCGTCAATGGCGGCGACCGTCGAGCGACTGGAGGCCGAGAAGGACGACATCACCGGTGTCGTGCTCACCTCGGCGAAGAAGACCTTCTTCGCCGGCGGCGACCTCAAGGACATGACCAGCGGCAACGGTGGCAAGTCGAAGGAAGAGGTCGCCACCGAGATCACGCACAGCGCCAACGAGATGAAGCGGGTGCTGCGACGCCTCGAGACCCTGGGCAAGCCCGTCGTCTCCGCCATCAACGGCGCCGCCCTCGGTGGTGGCCTGGAGATCGCGCTACACACCCACTACCGCGTCGTCGCCGACGTGAAGGGCGTACAGATCGGTCTGCCCGAGGCGACCCTCGGTCTGCTCCCCGGCGGCGGTGGCGTGGTCCGCACCGTCCGCCTGCTCGGCATCCAGAACGCCCTGATGGGTGTGCTCCTGCAGGGCACCCGCTTCAACCCCACCAAGGCCAAGGAGACCGGCCTGGTCGACGAGGTCGTCGGCTCGATCGAGGAACTGGTCCCGGCCGCCAAGGCGTGGATCTCCGCGAACCCGGAAGCCGCGCAGCCGTGGGACAAGAAGGGCTACAAGATCCCGGGTGGTGCTCCCACCAACCCGGCCTTCGCCGCCAACCTCCCGGCACTGCCTGCGCTGCTGCGTAAGCAGATCAAGGGTGCCAACATGCCGGCTCCGCGCGCCATCCTGGCCGCCGCAGTCGAAGGTGCCTACGTCGACGTCGACACCGCCGACATCATCGAGACCCGCTACTTCGTCTCGCTGGTGACCGGGCAGGTCGCGCAGAACATGATCAAGGCGTTCTTCTTCGATCTGCAACACATCAACGGTGGCGGCTCGCGTCCCGAGGGCATCGAGAAGTACACCGCCAAGAAGGTCGGTGTGATCGGTGCCGGGATGATGGGCGCCGCGATCGCGTACGTGTCGGCCAAGGCCGGCATGGAGGTCGTCCTCAAGGACATCGACCTCGACGCCGCGAAGAAGGGCAAGGCGTACTCCGAGAAGCTCGAGGAGAAGGCACTCGCCAAGGGCAAGACCACGCAGGAGCGCAGCGATGCTCTGCTCGCGCGGATCACGCCGACCGTCGACGCCGCCGACTTCAAGGGTGTCGACCTCGTCATCGAGGCCGCCTTCGAGTCGGTCGAGGTCAAGCACAAGGTGTTCCAGGAGATCGAGGACATCGTCGAGCCGGACGCGATCCTGGGTTCGAACACCTCGACGCTGCCGATCACCAGCCTCGCGCAGGGCGTCAAGCGCCAAGAGGACTTCATCGGTATCCACTTCTTCTCGCCGGTCGACAAGATGCCGCTGGTGGAGATCATCCGTGGTGAGAAGACCTCCGACGAGGTGCTGGCCAAGGTCATCGACTACACGCTGCAGATCCGCAAGACGCCGATCGTCGTCAACGACAGCCGTGGCTTCTTCACCAGCCGCGTCATCGGCACCTTTGTCAACGAGGCCATCGCGGCCGTCGGCGAGGGCGTGGAGCCGGCATTCATCGAGCATGCGGGCACCCAGGCCGGTTACCCGGCCGCGCCGCTGCAGCTCATGGACGAGCTGACCCTGACGCTGCCGCAGAAGATCCGCAAAGAGACCGAAGCGGCTCTGGCGGCCGAGGGCAAGGACGTCCCGCAGCACGGCAGCAACGCCGTCGTCGACTGGATGGTCGAGAACGGCCGCACCGCCAAGAAGGACGGCAAGGGCTTCTACGACTACGACGAGAACGGCAAGCGCGCCGGCCTGTGGCCCGGACTGCGCGAGCACTTCAAGTCGGGCAGCAAGCAGATCTCGTTCGAGGACATGCAGGAGCGGATGCTCTTCGCCGAGGCGCTCGAGACCGTGAAGTGCTTCGATGAAGGCGTGCTCACCTCGGTGCCGGATGCCAACATCGGTTCCATTTTCGGCATCGGCTTCCCGGCGTGGACCGGCGGTGTCATCCAGTACATCAACCAGTACGAGGGTGGCCTGCAGGGCTTCGTCGATCGTGCCCGCGACCTCGCGAGCAAGTACGGCAGCCACTTCGAGCCGCCGCAGAGCCTGGTGGACAAGGCTGCCAAGGGCGAGAAGTTCTAGGCTGAACTGAATTCGTCGAAGCCCCGACCGGACGCGTTCCGGTCGGGGCTTTAACGTGCGCCGTATTTCTGAGTCGGATAGTGACTCATATGTACGGCGCGAGTGGTTATCCACAGGCTGCTGACGAGAACGGTCGGTGGGCCGGGTGCGGCGCGAGACTGATGCCATGGCCGATGCCGCCCGACTGCACGAGTTGCTCGACGCCCAAGACGGTGTGGTCGCACGCCGGCAGGTCCTGGATTGCGGATTCACCGTGTCCTATATCCGATGTCGGATCCGCCGTCGAGAGTGGACCACCATCTATCCCGGGACATACGTCGATCACACCGGCCCGCTGACGTGGCGGCAGCGGGCGTGGGCGGCGGTCCTCGATGCGTGGCCGGCCGCGTTGAGCCACGCATCGGCGGTCGGTGACGCAGACGATCAGGGCGCCGGCCCGATCCACATCGCGGTCGCCCGCCACCGTCGGGTGACTCGACGCACAGGTGTCGTCGTGCACTATGCAGCTGGATTCGACGAGCAGGTACTCGTCGACGCCCACCCACCGCGGCTTCGGCTCGAGGAGGCGGTCCTTGACCTGGTCTCGCTGGCGAACTCCCAGACGCGCGTCGTGGCATCTCTCACTGATGTCATACAAGCTCGAAAGACCACTGCCGAGCGACTCCTCGCTACGTTGCAGTCGCGCCCACGGATGCGTTGGCGCGTATTTGTCGAGCAGGTTCTCTGTGATGCCCGCGACGGGACATGCTCGGTACTCGAGCACGAATACCTGGCCAAAGTCGAACGCGCGCATGGTCTGCCGACACCACGTCGACAGGCGCCCACGGGCGTGGGGCGGAGGGGGTTTCGAGATGTCGACTATCCCGAGTGGAACGTGGTGGTGGAATTGGACGGGCGGCTGGGACACGACGACGGTGTTGCGCGCGACAGAGATCTGGAGCGTGACCTCGACGCGGCAGCGGGTGCCGACCGAGAGACACTCCGGATTGGTTGGGGGCAGGCATATGCGCGAGCGTGCTCGACAGCGGTGAAGATCGGAAAGGTATTGAATCGCCACGGTTGGCCGGGCTCGGTGGCCCCGTGCCCACAGTGCATCGGCGCGACTGAAATCTCTGCGCCGTAGATCCGAGTCAGATAGTGACTCGGATCTACGGCGGTGACGATCAGGGCGGGCTTCAGCGGGATAGGAAGGCGGCCACCGTCGCCTCGAACGCCTCCTTGGCCTCGATCATCACCCAGTGCCCGCACTTGGGAAACACATGCAGCTCGGCGTCGGGGATGAGCCGCATGGGCACCATCGCCATGTCGGGCGGGCTCACGCGGTCGTCGCGGCCCCACGTGAGCAGCGTCGGGCAGGCGACCTTGTGCATCATCGACCAGTAAGGCGGGGTGTCGGAGGCAGCCATGAACTGCTGCTGCATCTCGAAGGCGGCCGATCCGTACATCATCTGCGCCGTCTTCTGCGCGTCCGGATGGATCGCGGCTTCCCAGCGTTCCTCGATGAGTTCCTCGGTGACGAGCTTGCGGTCGTAGACCATCGCCGACAGCCAGCGCACGAGTTTGTCGCGGCTCGGGTCGTCGGTGAACTCCTGCAGCAGGCGCAGGCCCTCGCTGGGGCTCGGACTGAACACGTTGGGTCCGACGCCGCCGATCGTCACCAGCTTCTCGACGCGGTCGGGCTTCTTGATGGCGAGGTTCACGCCGACGACGCCGCCCATCGAGTTGCCGATCATCGGCGCCTTCTCGATGCCGAGGGCGTCCATGAACCGGATCACCGACGACCCGGCGGTGAGTACGGGGTGTCCCTCGACCGGGTCGCTCACCCCGAAGCCCGGGAACTCCAACACGTAACAGTGATGGGTCTGGGCGAAGAAGCCCAGGTTGCCGCGGTAGTTACGCCAGCCGGTGACGCCGGGGCCGGATCCGTGCAGCAGGATCAGCGGGGGTGCGGCAGCGTCGCCGGCCTCGTGGTAGCGAAGCGTGCCCTGGTCAGTCGATAGTTCGCGCTTGGTCGCGTCGTAGGTGACATCCACCTTGCCAGGGTAGAACGTGTTCTAGTTTGTTGGGAAGGGTGGTCGCGGGGTTTCGATACGCGGCGGGCTCGCAGGCTCGCGTGCTGCTACTCAACCAGCGGTTGGGGCAGCGGGCTCGCGGGCTCGCGCGCTGCTACTCAACCAGCGGAGGGGCGGCGGGCTCGCGCGCTGCTACTCAACCAGCCGTCGGGAGGTCTCACTCGGCGATCGCAGCGATGTCCTCCTCGCCGAACTGGTCCTCGAGCACCTCGGGTGAGTAGTCGAGGTCGATCTCGGCGACGGGGCGGCCGCGGGCAGACTCGATGGCACTCATCCGGCGCTGGCCACGATCGGCGGCGTAGGCGATGAACTCGTTGTTGTCCAGGCCGAACGGCTGCTCGTCGAACTGCTCGTTCACCCAGTTGATCATCCCGAGCGCCAGGGGCATCAGTTCGCCCATCCGGGCGGTGACCACGTCCCAGAGGCTGTCGTCGGCGGCGACGAGCCGTCGGCAGGTGAAGGTTCCCCAGGCCATGTGGCGCCGCTCGTCGTTGCCGATGAACTTGATGAGCTTTTGCATCCCGGGGAAGATGCCATGCCGCGAGCACACGGTCTGCCATGCGTGGTAGCCGGTGAGCGCCAGGCTGCCCTCGATCACGTGGTTGTAGGTGACGCTGGCGCGGATCTGGTTCGCCGGTGACGGGTCCTCGTCCAGCTTGTGCAGCGACGCGGGTAGTTCATCGTAGAAGAGCTGCCGATAGTACGGGTTGTCGGCGACGAACGGCTGCAGGTCGCCGGTCAGGCCGACGGCGTCCATCCACATCCGGAACACCTGCGTGTGCTTGGCCTCCTCGAAGCAGAACTGCGTGAGGTACATCTCGTCGCCGAAGCGGCCCTCGGCCGCCATCGCCTTCATGAACGGTTGGATGTCCTGGGTCACGGCTTCCTCGCCGGCGATGAACTGACTGACGAGGAAGGTGGTGCTGCGACGCTGCTCCTCGGTGATCTCGGTCCAGTCCGCGGCGTCGCGACGGAAGTCGATGGCTGCCGGATCCCAGAATCGGGCATTGCCTTTGATGAAGAGGCGCAACGGAAACGACTCCCAATTGAGGCCCCCGCTGCGCAGGGACGCGAAGTCTTCACGGCCATGTGCTTTGTGTTCGGCGAGTGTCAAGGGATCACCAACTAACGATCATTCGGAAGCGATAAGACGACGCTAGTCTGCGCGCGAATGAAACGCGTTGATTTCACCGATCTCTCAGGATCGCTTTTTGGTATCGGAGCTGGGCAGATGTCCGGATCAGCGGGTGTGTGATCACCCCGGGAAAGCGAGATCCTCAGCGGGACAACGAACTAGGCCACCAGACACGTTTGCCGATATCGAGCGTCAGTGCGGGCACCAGAAGAGTGCGAACGATCAGCGTGTCGACGAGGACGCCGAAGGCGACGAGGAAGGCGATCTGCGCCAGGAACAGCAGCGGGATCACCGCGAGGGCCGCGAACGTGGCCGCGAGAACCACGCCGGCGGACGTGATGACACCGCCCGTGGCGGTCAGCCCCCGCAGCATCCCGTCCCGGGTGCCGTGCGTCTTGGTCTCCTCGCGGACGCGCGTCATCAAGAAGATGTTGTAGTCGATGCCCAGGGCGACGAGGAACACGAACGCGAACAGCGGTACGACGGGGTCGGCTCCGGCGAAGCCGAATGGCCCGTTGAACAGCAGGGCGCCCACCCCGAGGGTGGCGGCAAAGGACAGCACGGTGGTCGCCAGCAGCATCACCGGCGCCGCGATGCTGCGCAGCAGCAGCATCAACACCACGAGGACCACCACCAGCACGATCGGGATGATCAGGTTGCGGTCGTGGATCGCTGTGGTGCGGGTGTCGAGGTCGATGGCGGTGGTGCCGCCGACCATCGCGCCGGCGTCGTCGATGGGATGCACCGCGTCGCGGATCGCCACCACGGTGTCCTGCGCGGCCAGGGAGTCGGCGGTGTCGGTGAGCGTCGCCTGCACGGCCACCTTGCCGTCCACGACGACGGGGCTGCCGCCCTGCTCCACGAGGTCGGCGGATGCGACACCGTCGACGCCGCGGACGGCGTCGAGCACGGTCTCGCCCTGCGCCTGATCAGCGATGATCCAGGTGGGCGACCCGCTGCCGGCATCGAAGTGCTTCGCCTGGATCTCGGCGCCCTGGACCGAGTCGACCGACCCCAGGAAGTAGTCGGTCTGGGCGATGCCGTCGGACTTGAACGTCGGCGCAAAGGCGGCGCCGATGAGCAGCACCACGAGCGTGCCGATCCAGATGGCGCGCGGGCGTGCGGCGACCCGGTCGGCGATGCCTGCCCAGAAGCGGTGGGTGCTTCCCGGCTCCGAGCTGTCGGTGTGTTTGGGGGCCAGCGGCCAGAAAGCTGTGCGACCGAGCAGGGCGAGCGCGGCGGGCAGAAATGTCATCGATGCGATGAACGACGCGGCGATGCCGATCGCGGCGACCGGCCCGAGACTCTTGTTGGAGTTGAGATCGGAGAACAGCAGACACAGAACGCCGAGGATGACGGTCCCGGCCGACGCACTGACCGGTTCGATCGTCGCGCGCCAGGCGGCGCGCACGGCGCGGTACTTGTCGTCGTGGGTCAGTTCTTCACGGAACCGGGACACCAACAGCAGCGCGTAGTCGGTGGCGGCGCCGAACACCAGGATGAACAGGATGCCCTGGCTCTGCCCGTTCAGCTCGAGGATGTCGTTGTTCGCCAGCAGGTAGATGGCGCCGGAGGCCAGTCCGAGCGCGAACACGGCGGAGATGATCACCACGAACGGCAGGATCGGGCTGCGGTAGACCACGAACAGGATGAGGATCACCACGGTGCCGGCGACCAGCAACAACAGACCGTCGATGCCGGCGAACGCCTCGCCGAGGTCGGCGATCTGACCGGCGGGACCGGTGACCAGGACGGTCAGCCCGTCCGGGGGAGAGCTCAGCGCGTCGCGCAGCTTCTCAACGGTGTCGCCGGGTTCCCCGGAGGTGGCGATCGGGATGAACATCTGGGCCGCCTCGCCGTCCTTCGACGGGATCGGCGGCGAGAACTCGGCACCGAATCCTTCGGTGCCGGCGAGCGGGGCGGTGGCGGAGGTGAGAAACGATTGGTCCGCCGGGGTCAGCCCGCCGGTGCGCTCGGCGATGACCACCGCGGGGACGGTGTCGGTGTCGGAAAAGCCGCCGAGCAGGTCGTTGACCTCGGTCGACTCGGCGGATGCCGGCAGGAAGGCGGTGTTGTCGTTCGTCGACACCGACGCGAGCTTGCCGGCGTAGGGGCCCGTGATGCCGCCGATGACGAGCCAGGCCAGCAGTAACAATGCGGGGAGCAGCCAGCGGAGCCGCGGCCTCGTCGTCGCCATGTCCCAATTTCTACACGAGTCGGACATGCCGCATCCTTCCGGCGCATCGCCGGACGACGCCCGTGGCGGCGGCGCGGCGAGCTCATCCGGTGGCGAGCGTCGCCTCCGACTTGCCGGCCTCGGTCCGATACGTCGGGACGGCGTCGCGAACGATGTGGCGTTGTCGAGGGTCCAGCAGATCGAGGATGACCCCGTCCGCGACATCGGTCACCCGGATGTCCGAGATCAACCGCTTCAGGCCGTCGAGCGTCCCTAGAAACCGCACGCTCCGAGCCGGATGCGGGTGCGCCAGCCGAGCGTCGAGGCGGTGCAGGGTCGACCGGGCGCGATGTGCGGTCTCGCCGAGCAGGACCTCCACCCGAAGCACTGTTCGGGTCGCCGCCGGACCGCCATCGGGATCCGGCACCCGACGTCGACGCGTGATCGTCTGTGCCTCCTGGAGGTGATCGGCGTCGATGACCAGTCCCGATCGGATCGCACCGGGGTGATCGGGCGTCGACACCGTCGGCGACACGACATGGGCCGACGTCCGATCGATGGCCGGGTGGGTGCCACCGCCGCTGATGCCGACATAGAACTCACCGCGAACAGCTGTCATCTCGATCTCCTTCTGGATCGGCGTCGGTTGACGCGGCACCTCCGGGCGCATCGACCTCGCCGGCGGTGGGGCGGACGAGCATGGGGAACGCGTCCCCGGATTCGTCCGACGTCGTCGTCCACGATCCCGGCCGCGGCGGCGCGATCGCGGTGTCCGGACGGCGTCGGGAGACCGGACCCACCAGCATCGAGTACACATCCCGAGGCTGATCCGGGGTCAGGCCGAGGGCGGCCTCGATCTGCTGGACGGATCGCGACCTGGCCATCCGCGCGAGGGCACGCATCCGCGGCACACTCGATCCACTCGCATGCGGTGTCATCCGCGAGCGGGTTGCGACGCGACCGATGAGGACGAGGAGGGCGCCGTCAAGGGCCGGTCGACGATGGTCGATCGTGGACCACCCACCCGGTACTGCGCTCCGCGGTGGTCGGCGGCCAGTCGGTCACCCGCACCCAGCAACTTGTTGCGCAGCGTGCCCGGCGCATATGCCGATTGGTACGCACCGCGCGCGGTCAACACCGGAACCACATGGTCGACGAAGTCCGCGAACGACCCGGGGGTGATGGCGTAGGCGAGGTTGAAGCCGTCGACGTCGGTCTCGTCGACCCATTCCTGGAGTGTGTCGGCGACCCGTGAGCCCGAACCGACGATCCGCGGACCGAGTCCGCCGATCTCACCCCACTTCGCGATGTCGCGCACGGTCCATTCGCGGCCGTCCGGGTCGGCGGACTGGAAGGCGGCGACCGCCGACAGGATCGCGTTGGAGTCGACATTGCCGACCGGGTCGCCGAGTTGGTGGCGCGCGAGGTCGACGCCCATCCATCCCGACATGAACACCAGCGCACCCTCGGGGTCGCCGTAGGCGGCGTACTCGGCGTGCTTCGCGCTCGCCTCGTCGTCGGTCGCTGCGGTGATCACGGTGGCGAGATTGAAGATCTTGGCGGAGTACGGATCGCGACCCGTCAACTCGAGCTCCCGGCGTATCGTCGAAACTGTCTCGCGCAGGATTGCTTTCGTGGGTGCCGCGGTGAAGATCGCCTCGGCGTTCTCGGCGGCGAAACGGACCCCGCGCGGCGACGACCCCGCCTGATAGATCACCGGTGTCCGCTGGGGAGACGGCTCGGCCAGGTGGATACCAGGCACCCGAAAGTGCTTTCCCTCGTGCCCGATGTGGTGGACCTTCGACGGCTCGGTGAAAACTCCTCGCGCACGGTCACGCACCACCGCATCGTCTTCCCACGATCCCTCCCACAATTTGTAGAGCACTTCGAGATATTCGTCGGCGTGGTCGTAGCGGGCGTCGTGTGCCGGTTGATCGTCCTGCCCCATGTTGCGTGCCGCCGACGGCAGGTAGCCGGTGACGACGTTCCAGCCGACGCGGCCGTTGGTCAGATGGTCCAGCGTCGACATGCGGCGGGCGAAGGGGTACGGATGCTCGAATCCGGTTCCGGTGGTGATCCCGAACCCCAGGTGGTCGGTGACCGCGGCCATGGCGCTCACCACTAGCAGTGGGTCGTTCACCGGGACCTGTGCAGCGTGGCGGATCGCGGCTTGGTCACTGGCGCCGTACACGTCGTAGGTGCCCAGCACGTCGGCGATGAACAGGCCGTCGAACCGCCCCCGCTCCAGCAGCGCGGCCAGCTCGGTCCAATAGCTCAGGTCCTTGTACCGCCAGGACTGGTCGTCGGGGTGCCGCCACAGGCCGGGGGACTGGTGGGCGACACAGTTCATGTCGAAGGCGTTGAAACGGATTACGCGGGTCACGGTTGCGATACTCCCTGATGGAACCGACTTGGAGACCAGTTGTGTTCAGCGCGATTGTTTTTCGACCGTCACAAGATGCGGCCGGCGCTGGGGATGTGCCCGATGCCGACCAGTCGACTGAAGCTGCTCCGGTGAAAGATCAAGGGATTACCCGAGTCCGGGTGCTCGACCGCCTGCAGGTGGAGTAGGACGATGATGTGGTCGCCGGCCTGAACCTCGCGGTAGATCGTGGTGTCGAATCGTGCGATCCCCTCGTCGAGAAGGACTGCGCCATCGGTGGACACCGAGATCGGGATGCCGTCGAAGCGCGCCTCGACCGGGCCCGCGAGCTGCCGGCAGACGGCGCCGTGTTGCTCGGCCAGGATGGTGACACCCAGGTGGTCGGCACGGCGCAGGTCCGGCCACGTCTTCGATGCGCTCGCGACCGAGAACGACACCAGAGGCGGATCGAGGCTCACGCTGGTGAACGAACTGGCCGCCAGGCCCCGGAGATGTCCGTCGACCTCGGCCGCCACTGCGACCACCCCGGTGGGGAACACTCCGAACGCGGCACGCAGCTCGGCCGGATCGAGGTCCTGGTTGGTCCGCAGCGTCATCGAGCCGCTCCCGGCGCAGTTGAGTCGCTCACGATGCCGCCACCCGGGCGGTCGGAGCGGATCCGAACGGTACCGTGGCCCGACCGACTACCGGCGCCGGATGCTGCCACAATCCTCGTCGGGTCAGCTCGGGGAGCACACCCTCGCCGAACCAATACGACTCCTCCAGGTGCGGATAGCCCGACAGCACGAACTCGTCGATTCCCACCGCGTGGTAGGCCTCGATGAGATCGGCGATCTCCGTGAAGGAACCGACCATGGCCGTCCCCGCGCCGCCGCGCACCAGGCCGATCCCGGCCCAGAGGTTGGGGTAGATCTCCAGGCCGTCCTTGGAACCCTTGTTGAGTTCGAGCATGCGCTGCTGTCCTTCGGAGGCGCTTCGCTTGAGACCTGCTTGGATGCGGTCGATCTCGTCGTCGGTGATGTGTTCGAGCAGCCGGTTCGCCTCGGCCCACGCCGCCTCGGAGGTGTCGCGCGCGATGGTGTGCAGACGGATACCGAATTTCAGTTCCCGGCCCACGTCGGCGGCCGCCTTGCGCACCCGCTCCAGCTTCTCGGCCACCGCCTCCGGCGGCTCGCCCCAGGTGAGGTAGACATCTGCGTGCTCGGCCGCCACCGCGATCCCCGCCGCCGACGACCCGCCGAAGTAGATCTCGGGCAGTGGATCCGGGATGTGCTGCAGGGTGGCATCGTTCACCGAGAGGTGGCGGCCCGCGAACGTGACGGTCTCGCCGGTCCACAATCGCCGGACGATCTCGAGGAATTCGCCGGCGCGCGCGTACCGCTCCTGTTTGTCGAGGAAGTCGCCGAACATCTGCTGCTCGTGATCCTCGCCGCCGGTGACGACGTTCAGGAGAAGCCTTCCACCGGTGAGATTCTGGAAGGTGCCCGACATCTGGGCGGCGAGATACGGCGCGATCGCGCCCGGACGGAACGCCACCAGGAACTTCAGCCTTTCCGAGAGGCTGCTGATCATCGCGGTGGAGATCCACGCGTCCTCACACCAGGCGCCGGTGGGGGTGAGTGCAGCCTCGAATCCGAGTTGCTCTGCGCTGCGGGCGATCTGACCGAGGTACGGAACAGACGCGGGGCGCCCACCGGTTCCGGCGGAGACACCGTGTCCACCTCCGACGACATGACGGCCGTCACCGCCGTTCGTCGGTAGGAACCAGTGAAACTTCAAGGCACTCATGAACTTGTTCACTTCCTTCAACGTGGTCAGAGCTGTCCGGTGCGTGGGGGTAGGGTGCCGTCGACCGCCCAGCGGCCGAGGTGCTGGACCTTCCACGATGCGGGGTCGTGCAGGGTGTGGGTACGGGCGTTGCGCCAATGTCGGTCGAGTGACTCGCCGGCCACGGCCGAACGCGTGCCGGCGACCTCGAACAGGCGACTGGCGACATCGACCGCGGCCTTTGCGGCCGCCGCACGTGCGGCGGCCACGGCAAGTGTGGCCGCCGCTGCGGTCGCCACATCGAGATCCGCATCGGCGTGATCGACCGCCCGGCCCGCCTCGACGAGCAGGGCTTCGGCGCCACGGACAGCGAGTTCCATCTCGCCGAACGCGTGCACGACCAGCGGGTCGTCGGCGGCGCGATCGACCCCGGCGTCCGGGTGTGGCCGACTCTTGGTCGTCACGAACTCCGCGGCGTCGTGCAGGGCCGCCCGGGCGATCCCCGCGTCGATGGCGCAGTGGAGCAACTGCGCGAATGCCCCGTAGGTGGTGGGGCCGGTGAAGGTTGCCGCGAAGTCGGTGATCAGGTCGTCGGCGACGCGCACATTGCGCAACCGCACGGTGCCGCTGGCGGTCGTCCGCTGGCCCAGCGCATCCCAGTCATCGACCACCTCGACGCCGTCGGCGTCGCGTCGCACCCACGCGACATGGAGCGGACCGTCCTCACCGAGGTGGGCCAGGGTCGGGATCCAATCGGCGAAGAGCGCTCCGGTGCAATAGAACTTGGTGCCGTCGAGCCGCCAGGCGTCGCCGTCGCGCCGCAATGTGGTCGTGTACTGACGGATGTGCCTGGTGCCGCGTTCGGATTGCGCGTTGCCGAGCGTCGCGCCGGCCAGCACCGCGGGGAGGATGCGCGCCTGCTGCTCGGGTGTCCCCTGCAGCCGCAGCTGATTGACGAACACGAAGTGGCTGTGCGGGATCTGCCCGATGTTGGGGTCGCCCTCGGAGATGAGACGGAAGACCTCCGCGACGGTGCTCGCCGGGAGGTCGGCACCACCGAGTTCGGCCGGCACCGTGATCGCCAGGAGCCCGGAAGCTGCGAGGCGTCGGATCTCGTCGACGGGCAGGATCTTGTCTCGATCCCGGTCGGCGGCCCCTTTCGCGAACACCTCGCCCAGGTCGGCCGCGACCGCGATCGCCTCGTTGCTGTCGAGTACGGGTACAGACCTCATCAGATCCGGCTGGACCTCTCCGATGCCTCCAGCTCACGCACGAGGGGCAACACCCGGCTACCGAAATACTCGATCTCTTCCTGGAAATGGAGGAATCCGCCGAGGATCAGGTCGACGCCGAGGCGTTTGTAGGCGACGATGCGCTCGGCGATCTGCTCCGGCGTGCCGATCAGCCGGCTGCGGAACCCGTCGTTGTATTGCACCAGGTCCTCGAAGGACGAGTCCGCCCACATGCCCTTGTGGTCCGATGTGGAGCTGCCGGCGTGGCGGACGGCGTCCCGGAAGCCTTCGACCGCAGGTCGATTGGCCTTCTCGATGATCTCGCGAAGGGTGTCCTGCGCCTCGGCCTCGGTGTCGCGAGCGATGATGAAGGCGTTGAGACCGAACCTGACGTCGCGGTCATGGGCCCGGGCAACGGCACGGAGATCGTCGATCTGCTCGGTGACCCCGTCGAAGTCCTTGCCGTTGGAGAAGTACCAGTCCGCGTAGCGACCGCCGTTGTTGCGGGCCGCCGTGGAGTTACCACCTTGGAAGAGTTCGGGATTCGGCCGCGCAGCGGTGTTGAGGGGCTTGGGCTTGAGAGTGAAATCATGGATGCGGTAGAAATCACCCCGGAAGTCGACGTTGTCCTGCGTCCAGATCTCGCGGATGACCTGGAGGAACTCCGCGCTGCGGCGATACCGTTCGTCGTGCTCGAGCCACGGTTCGCCGAGGTGCGTGAACTCGTCCTTGAACCATCCACTGACGACGTTGATGGCGAAGCGTCCGTTGGACAGGTGGTCGGCGGTTGCGCCGAACTTGGCCAGGACGGCCGGGTGCCACAGTCCTGGGTGAACCGCCGCGATCACCTTCAGCCGCTCGGTGGCCAGCAGCAGGGCGAGGCTGAAACTGGTGGACTCGTGCTGGTATTCGGCACCGTAGCTGGCCTCGTACCGCACCTGGGACAGGGCGTAGGAGAACCCGTTGTTCTCTGCGATTCGGGCGAGTCGGACGTTGTAGTCGTAGTTCCAGTCCGTTCGCTGCTCGATATCACTCGTGACGAGTCCGCCGCTCACATTGGGTACCCAATAGGCGAACCCGACCTCGTCGGCGATTCTTTCCGTGGACATCGGCTTCTCCAAAACGTTTGATGGACATTCGACGCCAAACCCTCGCGGATTCCGCACCGCGCGGGAAGGGTTGGATTCACGCTGGGCCGAAGCGTCGTGGCCGCTCCGATGTCGAGCCGACGCGGTTTCGCGCGCCCAGATTCCAATGGGTGCGTCGGTCTCGAGGGTTTGGCATGGTGCCGCACATGACGATTGACACCGATCACCGTGTGCGCTCTGCACGACGGTCACGACTTCCCGCCCGTTTCACCGACATCTATGCCGAGATCGCGAACGGGTCGGTGCAGCGGGAACGCGACCGTGCGTTGCCGCACGCCGAGATCAGGCGGCTGTGGGACAACGGGTTCGGTTCCCTTCGCCTGAACGGGGGCGTCGGCGGATCGGGTGTCTCCGTGCGCGAGCTGTTCGCCGAGCTGGTGGATCTCGCGGCCGCCGATTCCAATATTCCCCAGGCGTTGCGGGTGCACTTCGCCTTTGTGGAGGATCAGATCATCTCCGGTGACGAACGACTGCTCGCGGCGATCGCGGACGGCATCCTCGTGGGCAATGCGATCACCGAGGCGGGCGACGGCGCCATCGACGGATACCGCACTCGACTGACGCGGTCGGGCGACCGCTGGCTGCTCAACGGGGAGAAGTTCTACAGCACGGGTTCGTTGTACGCCACGCACATCCTCGTCGCCGCGGACCGGGCCGGCGAGCGGGTCAGCGTCCTGGTGCCGGTGGACCGTGAGGGTGTGGACCGGGTGGACGATTGGCGCGGGTTCGGGCAGCGCCTCACCGCCAGCGGGACAACGATCTTCACCGACGCCGTCATCGATGACGCCGAGATCGTCGGTGCCGGCTACGGGACCGCGGGACCGACCTATGCCACGTCGTACCTGCAGTTGTTCCAGCTCGCCGCGCTCGCCGGGATCGCACGTCGTGCGCAAGACGATGCGATCGCCTGGGTTGCCGCCCGCACCCGGACCTTCACCCACTCGGTTGCGGATCGGCAGCGCGACGACCCGTTGGTGCAGGAGGTGATCGGCCGCCTGTCGTCGGCGGCCTTCTGTACCCGGGCCGCGGTGTTGTCCGTCGCCGACCTTCTCGACGACCTGCTCGCGGGCGACCCGAACGACCCGGATGGGATCGCTGCGGTAGAACTCGCGGCCGGGCAGGCGCAGGCGGGTGTTGCGGCTCAGGTGCTCACCGCGACCACCGAACTGTTCGAGGTCGGCGGCGCGTCGATCGTCGCGGAGGATCTGGCACTCGACCGGCATTGGCGCAACGCACGCACCCTCGCAGTGCACAACCCGATCAACCAGAAACTGCGGGCGATCGGCGACCACCTGCTCAACGGCGCCGACCTGCCCTATGCGTGGAGCGCGGGAGTGCGTCCCGGCGTCTGAGCCCGAATGAAACATCCACGGGCCACATCACATTCACAATTGAGGAGATTGTATGTCTGACAGAAGATCAGCCGCCGTGATCGGCGCCGGCATCGCCGGGGCGTCTGCGGCTATGGGCCTGGCCAAGGCGGATTTCGACGTCACGCTGTTCAGCGATCGCGATCGGAGGTCGCTGCGCGATGACGTGCCGCCGACCGGCGTGGCGATCCTGTTCGGCGCGTCGCGGGAGTGGGACGCACGGATCGTCGAGGACCGCTATGACATCGGCAACACGACCGGGATCAGCGTGCGCCTGTACGCCGACGACGACGGTGCGCGGCAACGGGTTCTCGAGTTCAACCCCGAGTTCGGATACCAGGCGCAGGCCGTGGACGTCCGACTGCGCGCCGATGACCGCATCGGCGAGTTCCTCGATCTCGGAGGCCGTCTGCAGGTGGAATCGGTCGATCCCGATCGGCTCGATCAGATTGCGGCAGATCATGATCTGGTGTTGGTCGCCACCGGCAAGGGTGGGCTCTCGGGTGCGTTCGAGATCGACAGGGAACGGACGCACTACGACCGTCCACAACGTCACCTGCTACAGGTGACACTCGCGGCCGACCCCGAGCTCGACCTCGGTTATCGGACGCGTCCAGGCGCCGCCGAGAATCTCTTCAACCTCGACGCTGCGAACGGCGAGGTCTTCTTCGGGCCGTTCCAGCACAAGGATGCCGGCGCGACCTGGTCGTTTCTCGGCTTCGCCAAGCCCGACGGACAGTGGGCCGAGCGGTTCGCCCGGGTGAACGACGCACGGTCCGCGCGGGACACGGTCGTCGGCCTGTTCCGGGACTTCTTTCCCGAGGATGCCGCGGAGATCGAGAAGTTGCACGTCATCGACGATCCCCAGAGCTGGTTGACCGGTGCGGTCACACCCACGGTGCGACACGCGGTGGGTCGCACCGTCGGCGGCCGGCCGATATTGGCGATCGGGGACACCGCGATCGCCGTCGATCCGGTCGCCGGACAGGGCGCGCAGAACGGTCTGATCCAGGTTGCCGAGTTGGTGGAGGCTGCCGCCGCCCACCAGGGGCCGTTCGACGAGGCATTCCTGCAGCACGAGTGGGAGAAGCACTGGAGTCGTCGGGGGCGCGCCGCCGTGGAGGTCACCCGGCTGTACCTCGGCGACCCCGATTATGCGGACCACCTCGAACTCGCCTTCCCGGCCGCATCGCAGAGTCCAGAGGTGGGGCGGTCGCTGTTCGGACTGCTGTCGGACCCCACCCCGCTGCTCGACATCACCAGCCGAGCAGATGTGGTCGCCTTCCTGGAGACCGTGAGCGGCAGGACCGTCCCTGACCTGCTGGAACGGTTCGCGCCCGCGGGCGACTTCCGCGGTGCCGGATCGGCGGCGTCTGTGCACTGAGCAGGGAGTCGCCGTTGACGGCTGCCAAACCCTCACCGCCCCAACGTGTCCAGCGGTTTCGTATGCGCACTGGTGCATATGCGGCAACGATGTGAGTCAGATCGCACATCGTTGCTCATAGAAAGGTGCGCTATATGAAGACCAAGGGTGCAATTCTCCGCAATCCGGGCGAGAAGTGGCAGATCGAGGAGTTCGAACTCGGCGACCCGGTCGCGGGTGAGGTCCAGGTCAAGCTGGTCAGCTCGGGTCTGTGTCACTCCGACCATCACCTGCGCACCGGTGACAGCCCGGCACCCATGCCCGTCCTCGGCGGCCATGAGGGCGCAGGCGTGGTCACCAAGGTGGGGCCCGGCGTCACCAACCTGAAGGAGGGTGACCACGTCGTCACCGCCTTCATCCCGGCGTGCGGTGTCTGCGACCCCTGTTCCCGGGGCGACCAGAACTTCTGCGACGAAGGTGCCCGTCTGCTCACCGGCCTGTCGATCTCCGACGACACCCACCGTGCGCACACCAGCGACGGCGAGGGGCTGACCCAGATGTGCCTGCTCGGCACGTTCGCGCCGTACATCACGGTCAACCAGGCGTCGCTGGTCAAGATCGAAGACGACATCCCCCTTCAGCAGGCCGCGTTGCTGGGCTGCGGCGTGGCGACCGGATGGGGCTCGGCCGTCGAGATCGGCGGAACGCATGCCGGTGACATCGTCGTGGTGGTCGGGGTCGGCGGTGTGGGCATCAACTCGGTGCAGGGCGCCGCGGCGGCGGGTGCGCGCATCGTCGCCGCCGTCGACCCGGTGCCGTTCAAGCGTCAGATGGCCGAGAAGTTGGGTGCCACGCACACCTTCGAGTCGATGGAGGAGGCGCTGCCGGTTCTCGGTGAGATCAGCTGGGGCAAGATGGCCAACACCACCATCCTGACCGTCGGCGAGATCGACGGATCGATGATCCAGCCGGCTCTGAGCCTGACCGGTAAGGGTGGGCAGGTGATCGTGACCGGTATGGGCAATTTCGCCTCGATGGACGCGCAGATGAACCTGTTCGAGCTGACGCTGCTGCAGAAGCGGGTGCAGGGCGCGATCTTCGGTGGCGCGAGCCCGCGCACCCAGGTGCCGACGCTGCTCAACGAGTTCCGTGCCGGCAAGCTCAATCTGAGTGATCTGGTCACGCAGACCTACAAGCTCGAACAGATCAACGAGGCCTATGACGACATGCTGGCGGGCAACAACATCCGCGGCATGGTGGTCTACGGCGACGACGACTACTGAGGGAACGACCGCCCGTCAGCGCTTAACGCATCATCACGAAGGGCCGTCCAGTCGTGGGCGGCCCTTCGTGACGCATCCTCGCAAGCTCGGAGGCTCCTCAGGGGCCGGGGTGGGGGCGGGTGGTGATGCTCGCACGCTCGCTCCTCAGGGGGCGGGTGGTGACGCTCGCTCCCCGGGGAGCGGGGTTGGTGAGGTCGCTCATCGGGGGGCGGGGGGCTGTCGCTCGTGATTCGGCGTCAGCGTTTGACGCGGGCGTTCACCAGCAGGTTGAGGAACCGCAGGCCCAGGCCCAGCAAGACCAGGGTGCTGACCATCTGGATCGATACGGCCACCCGCGCGCCCTGCGACACCGCGGAGATGTCCCCGAATCCCGTCGTGGTGAACACCGTGAGGCAGAAGTAGAGCGCATCGATCCTGGTGAGGTGTGTGTTCATGCTGCCGGCGGAGTACTCCGAGAACAGGTAGTACACGGTCGCGAACGCCACGATGTAGAACGCGGCGATCGCGACCAGCATCTCCACCGCGGTGGCCACCGGATACGGCGACCGGATGAAATGCCGGATCTCCCAGGCGCAGAAGGCGGTCAACACGATGGCCCCCAGGGACAGTCCGACGATGTTGACCGAACTGTCCTTCTGGATCGGCAGCAGGAAATAGCAGGCCAGCAGGATCACCGCCGCCAGGATCGGCCTGACGATCGCCTTCACCACCTGTCGGCGGCCGACGTTGGCGCGCGCGTCGCCGAGTCCCCCGATCTCGTGCGCCACCGGACGCCTACCAGATCCGGACGCGTTCGGATTCGTCGAGGTAGAGCGCATCGCCGGGTCCGACATCGAACGCGTCGTAGAACGCGTCGACGTTGCGGACCACCCCGTTGCACCGGAACTCCGGCGGCGAGTGCGGGTCGATCGACAGGCGGCGGATCGCCTCGGCGTCACGCGTTTTGGTGCGCCAGATCTGTGCCCAGCTGAAGAAGACCCGCTGCGTGCCGGACAGTCCGTCGATCGTCGGCGGCGTCTGAGAATCGGTCGCGAGTTGGTAGGCGACGAGCGCGATCGACAGACCTCCGAGGTCGCCGATGTTCTCACCGATGGTGAACTCGCCGTTGACCTTGTACTGCTCGTCCAGCCCGAGTGGGGTGAACTCGCTGTACTGGTCGATGAGTTTGCGTGTCCGGGTGGAGAACTCGGTACGGTCGTCGTCGGTCCACCAGTCCACCAGATTGCCGTCGCCGTCGTACTTCGCGCCCTGATCGTCGAAGCCGTGGCCGATCTCGTGGCCGATCACGGCGCCGATCCCGCCGTAGTTGGCGGCGTCATCGGCGTCCGGGTCGAAGAACGGCGGCTGCAGGATGGCGGCCGGGAACACGATCTCGTTCATGCCCGGGTTGTAGTAGGCATTGACCGTCTGCGGCGTCATGAACCACTCGTCGTGGTCCACCGGCTGACCGATCTTGGCGAACTCTCGGTCCTGCTCGAAAGACGAAGCGCGGGCGACGTTCCCGATGAGATCGCCGCGGTCGACAGTCAGCGTGCCGTAGTCGCGCCACCGGACCGGATAGCCGATCTTGGGGGTGAACTTTGCCAGCTTGGTCAGCGCCTTCTCGCGTGTCGTCGGCGTCATCCAATCCAGATCGGAGATGTTGCGACGGTATGCCTCGACGAGGTTGTCGATCAGCTCGTCCATCCGGGCCTTGGCCTCCGGTGGAAAATGCTTGTCCACGTAAAGCTTTCCGACGGCGAATCCCATCGCGCCCTCGACGAAACCGACCCCGCGCTTCCAGCGGTCGCGGATGGTCTCCGTGCCGGTGAGGGTGCGGCCGTAGAAGGCGAAGTTCTCGTCGACGAACTCCGAGGACAGGTACGGCGCGGCCGAATGCAGCAGTCGCCAGGCCAGCCAGGTCTTCCAGTCCTCGAGAGACCGGGAAGCGATGAGTTCGCCTGCGCCGGCGACGAACGACGGCTGCCCGACCACGACCTCGGCGAAGGTCGAGTCACTCGTGGTCCCCAGCCCGCCGAGCCACGTCGTCACGTCGAAAGTGCCTGCCGTGTCGGCGAAATCGGCGAACGTCATCAGGTTGTAGGTCTTCTCGGCGTCGCGCCGGGCAACCACATCCCAGTGGTGGCCGGCGAGCGCGGTCTCGAGTTCCAGCACAGTCCGGGCGCGGGCCTCGGCGTCCTCGAGTCCGGCGAGTGTGAACATTCGTCCGACGTGCGCGACGTAGGCGTCGCGGGTCTCGGCGTGCTTGTCCTCGCGGTAGTAGGACTCGTCGGGCAGGCCCAGGCCGGATTGCACAACGTGCACCAGGTAGCGGTCGGACTGTTTGGCATCGGTGTCGACGTAGAAGCCGAACAGCCCGCTGACTCCGTGTCGTTGCAGCCGGCCGAGGCGGAGGCTGAGTGTCTCGGTCGAGTCGATCGCGGCGATCTTGTCCAGCTCACCACGGATCGGTCCGATGCCGAGCGCGTCGATGTGGTCGGTGTCCATGAAGGACGCGTAGAGGTCGCCGATCTTCTGGGCATCGCTGCCGCTGGAGGAGTCGGCGTCGGCGCACTCGGTGATGATGTCGCGCACGTTCTCCTCGGCGCGGTCACGCAGCACATGAAAGGCACCGTCGAGCGGCCGGTCGTCGGGGATCACGTGACTGGAGAGCCATTTGCCGTTCACATGGGTGAACAGGTCGTCCTGGGCGCGGACACCGTCGTCGACCCAGCTGAGATCGATTCCGGATGCCTGCGGGGTGTCAGTCTGCGAAGCGGTCACCCGTTCATCCTGTCATCGCATCCGGGATTCGTCAGCCGGCTCTGCCGAGGGCTGAATCTCTTCTACGGTGGTCGGCATGGATGACTCGGCCGGGAACAACACCTATGACGTGATCGTGATCGGCGGCGGACCGGTCGGGGAGAACGCGGCGGACTACGCCATCCGCGGCAGCGATCGCACCGCTGTGATCATCGAACACGAACTGGTCGGTGGGGAGTGCTCTTATTGGGCATGCATGCCGAGCAAGGGTCTGCTGGGACCGGGGGCGGCGCTGGCCGCCGCCGCCGCGTTACCCGGCGCGCGTGAACGATTGAGCACCACGGTGCCCGATCGGGAGCCCACGCTCGAACGGCGCGACACCATCACCGGGTCGCGCGATGACACCTCTCAGGTCGAGTGGGCACGCCGATCGGGCATCGACGTCATCCGCGGGCACGGGCGGATCGCCGGCGAGCGTGAGGTGCAGGTCGGCGGACGCCGTGTGGTCGCGCGGCAGGCGGTGGTGGTCGCCACCGGCAGCACCGCCTCGATCCCGCCCATCACCGGGCTGCGCGCGGCGCTGCCGTGGACATCGCGCGACGCGACCAACCTCGTCGAGGTGCCGGATCGCATGGTGGTGCTCGGCGGTGGGGTCGTGGCGTGTGAGGCCGCCACCTGGTTGCTCGACCTCGGGGTGCGGGACCTCACCATGGTGGTGCGGGGCAGCCGGTTGCTACCCAAGACCGAACCGTTCGTCTCCGAGCGGGTCGCCGCCGCGTTGACCGAGCGCGGCGCCGACATCCGGTTCGGTACGCAGATCGACCGTGTCGAACGGCCCGACGTCGCCGACACCGGATACGGCCGTGTGCACGGAGGTCCGGCACGGGTGACGCTGACCGGGGACGATCGCCCCGGCGAACTCGAGGTCGACGAGATCCTCGTCGCGGCGGGCCGAGCCCCGGCCACTACGGACATCGGGCTGGACTCGATCGGCATCGAGGTGTCGGGCCCGCTGCGGGTCGATGACCACATGACCGTTCCCGGTCATCCGTGGCTCTACGCGGTCGGCGACGTCAACGGCCGGGTGGCCCTGACCCACATGGGCAAATACCAGGGCCGAGTGGCCGGGGACGTGATCGCCGCCCGCTCCGACGGCCGCCCGATCGACGGATCCCGGTTCACGGCGTCGGCGGACCGCAACGCGGTCCCACAGGTCGTGTTCACCCGGCCGGAGATGGCGGCCGTCGGGGTGACCGAGGCGCAGGCCCGTGCCGATGGTGTCGACGTCGTGATCGCCGAGACCGAAATCTCCGTGGCCGGCTCGTACCTCGTCGACCCGGACTATGCGGGCCACGCAAAGCTCGTCATCGACCGGGGGCGTGATGTGCTGGTCGGCGCGACGTTCGTCGGTGCGGACACGGCCGAACTCGTCCATTCGGCGACGGTCGCGGTCGTCGGGGAGGTCAGCACCGAGCGCCTCTGGCACGCTGTGCCGTCGTATCCCACCGTCAGCGAGGTGTGGCTGCGACTGTTGGAGTCGCTGCGGTGAGCGCCCACGAGCAGCCGCCGCGATCGCCGATGGGGCTCACGTCATGAGCTCGGCCAGGTCGCGGTCCATCGCCCAGATCAGCACCTCGGCGTCGGCGGTGGCGGTCAGCTCCTCACCGCCCAGATCTGCACCGCGCACGGCGTCGCCGACGTCCAGCGTGCTGCCCGCCAGCTCGAGCGTTCCGTCGACCACGTAGACGTGGACATGACGCCCGGCCGGGAGGGCGATCTCTCCGCCGGGGCCGACTCGTGCGGCATACAGCGTGGCCGATCTGTTGGCGATCCGTATCGCCGAATCCACCTTCGGATCGCCGGACGCGATGGGGACCAGACCTCCACCGGCCAGTTCGTCGGCGACATCGGACTGTGCGTAGGAGGGAGGCAGTCCCAGCTCATCGGGCATCACCCACATCTGCACGAAATTCACGGGCGTTGAGCCCGCCTCCGGACGGTCCGGCCAGGTGTCGTTTCGTTCGGAGTGCAAAACGCCGGTGCCGGCGCTCATCCGTTGTGCGAGACCGGGATAGACGACACCTGAGTGTCCCTCGGAATCCTGATGAACCAGTGAGCCGGACGTGACCCAGGTGACGATTTCAGACTCGCGGTGCGGATGTTGGTCAAAGCCCTGTAACGGAGCGACCACATCATCGTTATTCACCAACAGAGATCCGTAATGCGTGTTGGATGGATCGTAGTGATCGCCGAAGGAGAAGCTATGGCGGGACGTGAGCCACTCGGTTGTCGTGACCGCGCGGTCGGCGGCCGCCATCACTCGAAAGTCCATGCCCCATTATGGGCTGAGGAGGGGCGTGAGATGCTGCTCACACTTCCCGATACCGCGGCTTCGACGCGAGACCCGATCGTGACCGGTCGGATCCCCGAATGGAAGCTGACGGCATCCAAAACCAGTGTGACACGAGTGAAAATTGAGACTATGAAGATCTGGGTCAGGCGTTCGCCGAAGGTGGCTTGCGTCGCGGCGGTGGGCAGCCTCGTGCTCGCGCTCGGTGCGTGCGGGATCGGCGGCGGCAGCGACGACGCTGCCGGGGCGATCCGTCATTTCGCCGATGCCATGGAACGGCAGGATGCCGGTGGCGCCGCGAAGTACACCACCGCGCCCGGCCAGGCAGGCGAGGCGCTGACCCAGACCTTGCAGGCGATGAATGCCGAGCACGTCGACATGATGGTCGAGAAGCCGGTCGAATACAGCGACGGAACTGCATCGTTCTCGTTGAAGACCACCTGGCGCTGGCAGAAGGGCCGGATCTTCGCGACGACGACGTCGGGTACCGCACGCCACCTCTCGACGGGCTGGAAGATCACCTGGGAGCCGAAGATCATCTACCCCGGGCTGCCGAACGGCGGGCAGCTGCGGGAGATCCGCACCGACGCCACGCCGGCGCCGCGGGTCCGGAGCCGGTCCGGCAAGACCTTCATGTACCTGCAGCCCGTCAACGACATCATCCTCGATCCCACGAAGACGAAGGACGTCGGACGGTCGGCGCGGGCGCTGGCGCGCACCCTGGAACCGATCGCACCGCTGATCACCACGCAGGTGATCTCGGAGAAGCTGGCCCAGGCGTCGGGGAAGCCGATCACCGCGGTCACGCTGCGCGACCCCGACATGGCGGTGCTGCAGTCCGATCCGAATGCGGTGCCGGGCGTGATCGTCCGGAAGGCCGGCATGCTCGTGATGGCCGACCGGCGACTCGCGTCGCCGCTGGAGTCGGGGCTGACGAACTACTGGCAGGCGATCCGTGACGCCACCGCGGGCTGGCAGGTGCAGATGGTCGCGCCGGGCATCAAGCCGCGCAAGCTGGCGGGTGACCAGGGGCCTCCGGGGCCGGACGTGAACACCACCGTCGACCAGAACATGCAGCTCACCCTGGGAGACGCGGCCGTCGAGGTGGGGCAGCCCGCGACCATCATGACGCTCGACGCGGCCACCGGCGCGATCCTCGGTATGGCGCGCAACAGTTATGCGATCGACCGCGGCGTCAACGTCGACACCACATACCCGGTGGGCAGCACGCTCAACCCGGTGCTCACCGAGGTGGAGCGGACGGCCAACGCCAACCAGGAATCCGGCGACGCCATCATGGATCGGCTGGGTCTGGGTGTGCAGTTCACCGTGCCGGGGGCGAGCACGCCGACGGCGGATCAGCCGGGCGTCGCCACGGTGGACTTCCGGCCGGATGCGATGCGCATGTCGATGATGAACATGGCTGCCCTCGGTGTGGCGATGGCGCGCAGTTCGATGGGACAGATGACATCGGTGGCGCCCTATGTCATCAAGGGGGTGCCGACCAATGTCGCGGCGGGCACACTCGGTGAGCTGGACCCGGCGACGACGGGCCCGATCCTGCAGGCCATGACCACCACCGCCAAGACCGGCGATGCCAGCGATCTCACACAGGCCCCCGGGTTGAAGGCGCTGGTCGGGACGAACGGCCCGCAGGGACCGGGCTGGTTCGTCGGCCTGCAGGGCGGCAAGGTGATCGTGATCTACTGCGAGGGCGAGAAGTCGGGTACGGCCGCGTTGCAGGTGGCGCAGAAGTACTTCCGGATCAAATAGCCGATCGGTTTCGGGTGGTCGCACGTCGTCGCGCGACGACGCCGACCAGAGCACGCCAACCGATCAGGAACAGGCCGAGCACGATCGTCGCCACGATGACGAAGCTGACCGCGACGCCCTGATGCAGCAGATATCGCAGGACCATCCCGACCGCGACCGCGCAGAACCAGATCATCAGCCCGGCGGGCACGATGCGCTCCGGGTGGAAATCGTGACCGAACCAGTCACTCGAACGGACATGGGAGAAGACGTAGGCGATCGACCATCCGGCCGCCGCACCCACCGCGAACGGCCACAGCGTCTGCAGCACGCCGATGATCGCCAGGCCTTCGGTGTGACTCGATCGGCCGATGAGGACGAACACCGTGATCGCGACGAGATCGATCAGCGCGCTCACCGGTACGGGCACCGCCACCCCCGACGACGTCGGGGGGTCGGCCGTGGCGACAGTTGGAGACCTCGACATGGTCCTTTACGGTAGCGGGTCGTCGGGGCGTGGACTATCTCCGGCGCCCGCGTCGTGCTCGCCGGCCTGCTCCGGCGCGGTCGTCTCGTCCGATTCGAGGTCGGTTTCCAGTTGTTCCTCGAGGGTGTCGCCCTTGCGGAAGCTGTTGCGGAACATGACCACCACGACGACCCAGCCGATTGCCGCAACCAGCACGTAGCTGATCAGACGGTAGACCAGCACGGCGGTGATCGCGTCGGCGGCCGGCATGCCGGCGCTGGTGAGAGCCGGGACCAGCACGGCGTCGACGACCCCGATGCCCCCGGGCAGCAGCGGCACGGCCGTGCCGACGGCCTTCCCGGCCGCATAGGCGACCATCAGCCCCGAGATGCTGGGGTGCGCGCCGACCGCCCAGCAGGCGAACGCGAGGCAGGCGACGTCGGCGATCCAGTTGAACAGGCTCCACGCGAAGGACACCGCCAGGTCACGTTGGGTCAGCTGCACCGCCCGCAACTGCTCGAGGGTGTCCATCACCCGGTCGTGTCCATGCCGGGCGGGCTTGTTGCGGATCTGGTTGACCCAATCCATGACGCGCAGCACCGTGCTCTGCAACGACTCCGGATGGCTCGCGAAGTACTGGAAGACGACTGCGACCGCGATGAATCCGACGATCGAGAAGATGACCGAGAAGGGGCTGGTCTTGGCGCCTGCCAGCAGTGCTCCGCCGAATCCGAGAACGGCCAGCCCGACACCGGCCAGCAGGCCCGACATCACGACCTGCCAGGACGCGACCACCGGTGTCGCGCCCCACTTGCGGGTCTCGCGGTAGACGAAGGCGGGGGAGAGCACGGGGCCGCCGGGCATGGTCTGGCTGACCGAGTTCGACGCCAGGACCACCGAGAGCGACTGCCACTGCTTCACCCGCACGCCCGCGGATCGCAGCAGCGCGCGCTGGACCTGCGCAAAGCTGTCCATCGAGAGCAACGCGGCGCCCAGGCTCGCGAGCAGCCAGACCCAGTCGAGGTCGCCGATCCGCTCCCACGCCTCCTCGAGGCTCGGCGCGATGAACACGATCTCGACGGTCAGCACGACGAGCACGATCGCGAGAAGGAGCCACCGCAGCCACCAGAAGCGTGGCCGAGTGGCGACGCTCCCGGTTCGGGACCCCTCCGACGACATAGTGCACACCATATCCACAGCTACGCTGATAACCGTGAGTGATGCCGACTCCGCGGGACGAACGCGGTCAGAGAATCGTCCCGTCGGCATCGCGACGTCGGACCGCGAAAAAGTCCATCCGTTGGTCCGCGCCACGGCCGAATGGTCGTGGCGGCTGTTGGTCATCGCCGCCGGCGTCTACGTGCTGCTGATGATCTTCAACAGGTTCGAGGAAGTGCTCGTGCCGGTGGCGCTCGCGATCCTCGGCGCCGCGATGCTGGTGCCGGTGGTCGACTGGCTCGACCGCATCGGTTCTCCGCGATCCTTGGCGGTCGTGATCACGATGGTTGTGGCCCTGGGCCTGCTGGCCACGGTGCTGACCTTCGTCGTGCAGGAGTTCATCAACGGGTTCCCGGAGCTGACGAGGCAGATCACGGTGACCGTCGACCGGTCCCGTGACTGGCTGGTGAACGGGCCGTTCGGGGTGAATCGCGACCAGGTCCAGAACATCGGCAATGATGTCACCGACTTCTTGCAGCACAACCAGGACAAGGTCACCAGCGGCGCGCTGGCCACCGCGACCACCGCCACGGAGATCATCACCGGTGCGCTGCTGTCGGTTTTCCTGCTCATCTTCTTCCTCTACGGCGGCGGCCACATCTGGACGTTCGTGACCAAGGTCATCCCCACGGGCACTCGCGGACGGGTCCGAGCGGCCGGGACAGCGGGCTTCGGCACCCTTGTCGGATACGTCCGGGCGACGGTCGCGGTGGCGTTCGTCGACGCGCTGGGCATCGGGGTGGGGCTGGCGATACTCGGGGTCCCGCTGGCGTTGCCGCTGGCGTCACTGGTCTTCCTCGGCGCCTTCATCCCGATTGTCGGTGCCCTGGTGACCGGGACGCTCGCGGTGATGGTCGCCCTGGTCACCCAGGGGTGGATCGCCGCGGTCATCGCGCTCGGCATCGTCGTCGGCGTCATGCAGTTGGAGAGTCATGTGCTGCAACCGTTCCTGTTGGGCCGTTCGGTCCGGTTGCATCCGGTGGCGGTGGTGCTGGGTATCGGTGCGGGCATCGTCGCGGCCGGCATCATCGGCGGACTGCTCGCGGTCCCGTTGATCGCCTTCGCCAACACCGCGGTGCGGCATCTGGCCGGGAGCGCCGACAGCGCGCGACGCCGGGCCGCCCGCGCCGACGAGCGCATGTACGCAGCCGAGCCGGACGAGCCGCGATGGGACCGGCTCGACGAGGTGGACCGGGCCCCCGACACAGGCCCTGAACCCGACGCAGGCTCCAAGCCCGACGCAGGCTCCGATGCAGGGACCGCGGGTGCACCCGAGAAGCCGCCCACCGACGACTGAAACACGCGAAACTCCCACATACGCACGATGTTTCGCGCGTATGTGGGAGTTCGTCGTGGTGACGCCGGCCGCGGTGGACTACTCCGCGGTGGCCAGATTCGCGGCCGGTGCGGGTGCGCCCAGGGTGGCGGGCTGAATCAGCTTCTGCGGCACCAGCATGGTTGCTGCTGCGCCGGCCAGCGCGATCGCGCCGAACAGGTAGAAGGCCGCGCTCGACGAGATCCCGGCGCCGATGAGCAGTCCGGCGATCACCGGTCCGACGATGCCGCCGAGACGGCCGAAGCCGGCGCACCAGGCGACACCGGCAGCCCGCGCCGACGTCGGATAGTAGTTGGAGACGTAGCCGTAGATGAGCACCTGGGTGCCGATGGTGCCGGTGCCGGCCACCGCGACGGCGGTCAGCAGGATCGGCAGTCCGAACCCGAGCGTCAGGCACACCAGGGCCACGGTGGCGAGGCAGAACGAGGTCGCGACGATCCGCTGAGGTCCGCGCCGATCGGCCAGCCGGGCTGCGATCAGTCCGCCGACGATGGCGCCGCCGTTGAGGACCAGCAGGAACGACAGCGAGCCCTTGGCGTTGAAGCCCGCCGACTCCATGATCTTGGGCAACCAGGTGTTCAGGCCGTAGGTGAGCAGCAGCCCGGCGAAGCTCATTGTGCCCAGGAGCAGTGTCGGAACTGCGAACCGCCGTGACGCGAGGGCGCGTAACCCGATCTTCTCGACCTCGGCCGGTGCCAGATCGGCAGCGCGGGCCGGGGCCGTGTCGACCGGAATGCGGGTGCGGTCCCCGATGGCGACGGCTTCGTCGATCCGGCCACGCGAGACCAGCCACTGCGGCGATTCCGGCATCTTGAGCACGGCCAGCGGCAGCAGCGTGACGAGCGGCAGCGCGCCGACCCAGAACAGTCCGCGCCAGCCGATGTGGTCGGCGAAGGCCATCGCGAGCACCGCGGCGATGACGCCGCCGGCCGGCACACCGCTGTACACGATCGCGTTGAAGAGGTTGCGCTTGGACGTCGGCGCGAACTCGGCGATCAGGGCGCCGACCGTCGCGACCAGGCCGCCGATGCCGATACCGGTGAGGCAGCGCAGGATGCCGAAGGCGACCAGATTCTGTGCCAGTGCGGTTGCGGCCATGCCGATCGAGAACCAGACGATGTTGAACAGCATCATCTTCCGACGGCCGACGCGGTCGCCGAAGGTGCCGGCGATGAAGGCGCCGACCATCATGCCGACCAGCGCATAGGAACCCAGTGCCCCGGCGGTGGCAGGTGTCAGCTCACCCAGCTGGGTGGGATCGCCGAGCAGTGTCGGTAGGACCGTGCCGTACACGACGAGGTCATAGCCGTCGAAGACGATCGCGATGGCCGCGAGGGACACGATCCAGAGCACACTCCTGCGGTGCTCCGGTCCGGTCCAGGTCGATGGTGCGTTCATGGGCTGCCTCCGTGGTGGGTGTGCTGGGAGACAATCCTGCGGGGTTGTGTGGTCGATCACACCGGGTCTTTACCCAGTCCTGACCAAGGGTCCGATTGATAACCGGACACGTCCGATTGATAACCGGAGAAGCCTCAGCTGTCCGACCGGCTGCGCCGGAGCAGTTCCTGCACGCTGATCTGCGTGCCGTCGCCCTCGTCGTCCGAGCGTGCGTGCCGGTCCGTGCTCCGTCGCCGGCCCTCCGGTGCCGAAGCCGCGCGGTCCTCGGTGAGCGGCGTGCCGTCGCCGAGTCCGCGGTCCATCGGAGAATCGCCGGTCCGGGTGCTCGCCGGGCGGTTCGAGGTCGCCGGGGCGGCCCGGTGTGCTTCCGGGGCCAGCGAGGCCGCGAGGGGCCGTTTGCCCGTCGTGTCCAGCGCTGGGCGGCGGCCGAGCGCCGAGTCCTCGGGTCGCCGCGGCGGGCCGGGAGGCGGTCCCGCCGGCGACGGCGCCGGGCCCGCGGTCGGAGCGGTGGCCGGCCGCGCACTCGGGGTCGGGGGTGCGGCGGGGGTAGAGGGACCCGGACCCTCGTCGTCACCGAGGCGGATTCCGCCGGCCCCCAACCGCCAGCCACCGGTGTCGGGGCCGTTCGACTGGGACCGGCCGCGCCGGCTGAAGGCCGGTGCCGGCCGCGCAGTGGTCCGGGACGGGGCGTCCGACGGCGGGTTGGCGGGTCCGACGCGTGCCGGGATCGGTTCCCGGGGAGCCGGATTCGGTTGCGGCGCACGCGGTTGCGGAGCGCGCTGCGGCGGCGCGGCCATCGGTCGGCCCGTCTGCGGAGGTTGTGGTCGGGGGGCTTGGGGTCGCTCGGCGGTCCGCGCGGGACCCCGGGGCTGAGCTCCTCGGGCTTCGCCATGCCCGGAGGCCTCTACTCGTGCGGATCGCGGAGCCGCCCGCATGGCGGAGGTGGGGGCCTCGGCGACGATCGTCCCGGCCGAACGCACCCGGGCCGCCGCCGCGGCATCCCGCATCTGATCGGGCTCGTCGTCGAGGACCGTCTCGCCGAGCCCGATCTTCTGCTGCATCACACGCATCCAGCGCGGTGCCCACCAGCAGTCGTCGCCGAGCATCTTCATCACCGACGGCACCAGCAGCATCCGGATGATGGTGGCGTCGAGGATCAGCGCCGCGATCATGCCGTACGCGATGTACTTCATCATCACGATCTCGGACAGACCGAACGCGCCGGTGACCACCACCAGGATCGCGGCCGCGGCAGTGATGATCCGACCGGTGTACGCGGTGCCGACCCGCACGGCCTCGGTGGTGCTGGCACCCTTCTGTCTCGCCTCGACCATGCGCGACAACAGGAATATCTCGTAGTCCGTCGACAAGCCGAAGATGATGGCGATGATCAGCACGAGGACCGCGGCGAACAGCGGTCCGGGGGTGAAATTGGCGAGCGCGGCGCCGTGGCCGTCGACGAAGACGAACGTCAGGATGCCCAGCGTGGCGCCCAGGCCGAGCGCGGTCATCAACGCGGCCTTGATCGGTAGCACCAGGGAACCGAACGCCAGGAACATCAGGAAACCGGTCACCAGCACCAGCAGGACGGCCATGATCGGCAGTCGCGACAGCAACGCGTCGATGGAGTCCTGGGTCAGCGCCGGAGTGCCGGCAACCCACATCGTCAGGCCCTGGGTGTCGATGGCACGGAGATCCTTGATCGCCTCCGCAGCGGTGTCCCGATCGACCAGTCCGGCCGACATCTGGATGACCTGTGGACCGTTGTCGCCGTACTGTCCGGTGAGTGCACCCCCGTCCGACGACGGGCTGAACTGCTTGGTGAAGCCGGGGATCTTGTTGGCCTCGTCGGCCACCTGCTGGATCTTCTCGCCGCTGTTCGCGTCGTTCGGGTCATACGCGATGACCAGCTTGATCTCTTCGGTCCGCTCGGTGGGGAAGTACTTGTCGAAGTTCTCCTGCGCGACCCGGTTCGGGTTGTCCGGCGGCAGGTAGGCCTCGCTGATGCCGCCGAACTTGATCCCGCCGAACGGGATGGTCAGAACCAGCAGGAGCAGCACGGTGGGCACCGCGGTCGCGACCGGGTGCTTCATCACCCAGCCGGCCAGCCGTCCCCAGAAGCCGTTCTCGATCTCCTGCTTGGTCTTGGTGCGTCGCAGGAACGGCAGGCCCAGCGCGTCGATGCGGGGCCCGAGGATCGACAGGATGGCCGGCAACACCGTGATCGACAGCAACGCCGCCAGCGAGACCGAGGCGATCGCGCCGTAGGCCACCGATTTCAGGAAGCCCTGCGGCATGATCAGCAGGCATGCGAGGGCGGCCACGATGATGGTCGCCGAGAACACCACGGTCTGCCCCGACGTCATCACCGTTCGTCGGACCGCGGCCTTCGTCGAGTAGCCCTCGGCGAGTTCTTCGCGGAAGCGGCTGACGATGAACAGCCCGTAGTCGATGGCGATGCCGAGACCGATCAGCGTCACGACCGACTGCGCGAAGATGTTGAGCTCGGTCAGCTGCGCGAGGATCTTCATGATGCCGAGCGACCCGGCGATGGTCAGGCCACCGATCAGGACCGGCAGGCAGGCGGCGACGACGCCACCGAAGATGAAGAACAGCATGATCGCCACCAACGGCAATGCGATCACCTCGGCCCGGCGGATGTCCTGGTCCATCCCGTCGGCCATGCTGCCCGCGACCGGTTGCAGCCCGGCGAGTTCGAAGGACGTCCCCTCGAGGTTGTATCTGGACGCGATGTCGTCGAAGAACGGCTCGATCGTCTTGTAGTTGTTCAGGACCGTCGTGTCGTCGTCACCCTTGACGCCGATGCTGATGAAGGCGTGCTGTTTGTCGTCGGTGAATGTCCGGGCGCGGATGGTCTCCTGCGCCGCCTTCGAGGTGGCGGTCTGATCGCGCAGGTAGAACGGGTCGATGACGCCCGGATCCTCGCGATTGACGATGTCGGGGTGCGCTGTGATGAGGTCGTCGACGAAGTTCTCCACCTTGGTCCCGAACTCGGGGTCGTCGACGGTGGTGCCCTGCGGGGGTGTGATGAGCAGGATGATGTCCGAGCGATGGTCGCGGCCGAGTGCGGTGTCGGCGACCACCGATCCCTTCACCGATTCCGACGTCGGGTCGAACCAGCCGCTCTGACTGAGGTGTTTGCCGAGATCGAGCCCGTAGAGGCCCAGTCCGCCCATCAGTGCGATGAGGACGGCGATGACGGCGAAGCGCATTCGATAGACGAAAGTGCCGATGGCTCCGAACACGCCTCGTTCCTTTCTCGTTCGCGGGCTGGTCCTGCGGGCAGGTCGACGGTGATACCTACCGGAGCCGGACCGTTTTACTAGCGGATTCTTACAAGCCGTCCTGAGTTATCCCTGAGTCGGGAGCCGTCACGACCACGCATCAGTGCAACAGTGCCTGCAGCGGGCGGAACGGTGTGAGCCATGCCCCATCATCGGGCAGCGAGTCGAGGCCGATGCGTGGCAGGGGCTCGCGGAACACGGCGGGGATGTCTTCTAGATCGACGAACTCCAACTCTTCGGTGGTCATTGCCCAGCTGGCATGCTCGCGGAAACCGATCACGGTGACCGGGATTCCCTCGGCGGCCACGTCGAGCAACGGCTCCCGGAACGCCTGTCCGTCGGCCGAGGCGATGATGAGGCCAGCTAGTCCCACAGTGTGCCTGCGAAGTTCGATGTGGTCGAGCATGTCCGGGTCCACATCACTGTCGTCGGACAGTTTCGGCTTCGCGAACACCGCATAGCCGACATTGCGCAAGGCGTCCACCCAGGGGCGCACCACGTCCGCGCTGCCGGGGACGATGTTGGTGAAAACGGTGGCCTCGGGCTCGACGATCGCGCCGTCGGTGCGCTGGGCGGACAGGTCCGCGGTCCTGCGCAGCAGCCACCGCCCGAGGGCGTCGAAACGCGGCCGATGAGCGGCCGTCGGCCGACCGCCGAGAATCGCGCCGAGACCCATGTCCATGTTCGGGGCGTCCCAGACGAGCAGGACACGCGGTGAGCCGACCTGTCCGGAGATGGTCTCGGAGAATTTCTTGTCCGTCTCCGAAATCGGCGCTGACGTGGAGTTCTCCTCCACCGAGGACTGGGACGCGATCACATCGTCGCTCATGCTCCGCCGCTTTCGGTGGGTCGAGGAGTCGGGGGTTGGGGCCGAACATATACGAACTCGTTGACGTCGCGCCCGTCCCGTTCGGCGCGCCCCTCGAATTTGGTGGTGGGGCGGTCCAACAGGATCGGGGCGTCCGTCGTCAGTTGCACGACGTGAGGACGGTCGCGGTCTTGGGTGGCCAGATGTTCGGCGATCCACTCCGCGTAGCCCGCATGGTCGGTGGCGATGTGCAGGACGCCACCGGGCTTGAGTCGCTCGGCCATCAGTTCGATCGTGCCGCTCTGGATCAGGCGACGTTTGTGGTGACGTGATTTCGGCCACGGATCCGGGAAGAACACCCGGATTCCGGTCAACGACTCGGGCCTGAGCAGTTCGGTCAGCACCACCACCGCGTCTCCACGCACCATCCGGACGTTGGTGAGGCCGCCCCGGTCGACCAGACCGAGCAACTGCGCCAGGCCAGGCTTGTAGACCTCCACCGCGAGAACGTCGACATCCGGCTCGACAGTCGCCATGGCCGCGGTCGAGACGCCGGTCCCACTGCCGATCTCGAGAACAGTCGGGGCCTCGCGACCGAAGAACGCGGTCAGGTCGAGCGGCTCCTCCGGAACGCGGTCCACCCCGATCGTCAGATCATGGCCCAGACGTGGCCAGAGTTCGGCCCAGTTCCGCTGCTGACCCGTCGTCAGGGTGCCGCGGCGGAACCGGAAACTGGTCACCCGGGGATACCGGCGGGACTGATCGACACTCTCGCTCACCGGACCATCGTTGCGCATCGGGTGCCGTCGAGGACAGTCGACACCGCTTTTGCGCCGGTCAGCGGCGCGAGGGCAGCAGTCATGGCCGACATTCCCAGTGATGCCCTAGATTCTCCAGTCATGCCGAACGCTTCGACGAGCGCGCCCCCGAGTGCACTGGCCGCCGCGGCCGAGGCGGGTCGGTTGGTCGAGGTCGTGGGGCCGTCCTCACCCGCTCGAGCCGAGCTCGACGCGGCCGCCCGGCGATACTCGCGTCCTCTGCAGGTGAGCGTCTGTGGCCGACCGGGGACGGGCCGCGTCACGCTGGCGCGGGCACTGCGCGAACGTTTGTCGGTGACCGCTGCCGGTTCTGAGGACCCCGGGGCCTCCGGGGACGCGGATCTGTGGATTCAGGTGCTGACCGGGCCGCCCCGGCGGGCCGACCACGCGATCCTGGATCGGCTGCCGACGGACCGGACGATCGTGGTGCTCGGCAAGGCGGACATGAACCGCGACCGCGCCGACGCTGTCGCGGCCGACTGCGCGACGCAGCTCGATCGTCACGTCCACCCTGTCTCGGCGTTGCTGGCCTGTGCAGACGTCTCCGACGTCGAGTTCGGATTCTTGTGTCGGCTGGCCGACGACGGGAAGTCCATGCCGGCGATGGTGGGTCAGTTCCTGGCCGGCGCCGACGACGAGCGTTCCGTGCGCGCTGATCTGCTGCGCCACGTCGACGGGTACGGGATCAGGTTCGCGCTCGCCGCGATCCGGGCGGGGGAGCCGGCGGGCGCGGATGCCCAGTCGCTCACCCGCGCGCTGCGGGCGCAGAGTCGCATCGGGGATCTGGTGCCGCCGATCCGGGAGCGCGTCGAACTCGTCCGCCGGTGGCGGCTGGTGGAACTGCGGACCCGGCTGGAGGTGATCGCGGCCCGCGGATACGAGCGCGATGCGATCGAGCATCTTCTGCAGGACACGGAGGTCTCCCGATGACAAACGCCCCGCCGGCCGCCGACCTCCTCACCCGGGTGCACCGTCTGACCGGATTCGATCCGATGACGGTGTCGGGCGCCGGCAGCGACGTCGCGGTGTTCGGGATCGGCGGGACCGGGGTGACGAGCCTGGTCCAGGCCATGCGTGCGACCGACCCGGGCATCGTGGTGAGAGAGGGCCGCTGGGATCGCCGACCCGGCGACGCCACCATCGGGGTCGCGCTGATGGTCGTCGACCCGTCGTCCTCGGTGGGCGACGAAGAACGTGACGCGGTGGACGAACTCAGGTCCCGATTCGGTGTCGTGGGACTCGTCTGCTCGAAGATCGACGCGTACTGGGAATGGCCGCGGGTTCTGCGCGCACACCGCGAGCTGCTCGACCCGCACGAGGATCTGCCGGTGTTCGCGGTGTCCTCGGTCGTCGCGCAGTCCGGCGCCACCGGCGAGTCGGGTGTGCCGGACCTGACGTCCTGGGTGGCCGATCAGCTCGGCGCGCCGACGGATGTCCGTCGGGAGCGCGCACGGGTCGCCGCGGCGCTGGGCGCGGTGGCGCGGGCCGAGGCCGAACTCGTGCGAAGTGCCGACCGCGATCTCCGTGCGGACACCGAGGATCTGGCGCGACGTCGGCGGGTGCTGCTCGAATCACGCGACCGTGGTCGGGCCGATCGGCTCGCCGCCGCCCGATCGGGCCTGGCCAGGGTGCGTGGCGAATCGTTCGCCGAGGTGGCAGCCGAGATCCGCGCCCTCTCTGCGGAGGCGACGGCACGCACGGCGGCGCTGACCGGACGTTCGAAGGACGACCACGTGCGGTGGCTCACGCGGTCGGCGACGGCGCTGCGCGAGCGTGTGGATGCCGACACCGATGACCGCATCGACGAGGTGCGGTCCGCGACACTGCTGGGCATCGACGGTGCGCCGCCGGAGAACGCGGGCGAGGTCGGGGACCGTGGGGCGGAGCCGCCATTCGGGCGTGAGGTCCCGGCTCCCCGCCGCGGTGGGGAGGATCTGTTGCTGGTGCTGATCGGGGCATCGACCGGGCTGGGCGTCGGACGCCTGGTCGTGGCACCGATGGCGTCGGTGCAGACGTTGCAGTGGGTGAGCATGCCGCTGACGCTGGTACTGGGGGTCGTCGTCGCTGCGCTGGTCATCCGGGTCCGACGCACCTCGGCGCTGCGGGCGGACATGCGTGCGTGGAGCACCGACGCGCTGGTGGAGACGCGCGGTCGGCTCGAGCATCGAGTCGGACTGCGCATCGCGGCTGCTGAACCCCACCTGACCAGCCAGATCGTCCGACACTACGAGCGGCGTGCGCGGCAGGTCGCTGCCGAGGTCGCCGAGCTGGAGGACCGCCAACGCCTCGTCCGTTCGGGAGCGGCGGAGCAGGCCGAGCGGGAGCGGATCGGTCAGGTCCGCGACGCGCGTCGTGCCCTGGCCGAGTTCGCGGGGAACCGTTTCGCGACCTGATGCGTCCTATCATCACGGTGGGATGCGGCAAGTGGGATGCGGCAGGCCATCGCCGCAGGTGGATCACGTGCAGGGCGACTCGAAGAGGGAGAGCGTTGATGGACATGTCATTTCTCGGCGGGGACCATCCACATGGGAACGATCAGGCCGGCGAACCCACGGCCGATGTCACCTCCCCGGAAGATCACCTCTGGATGCACTCCGACGGCCGGATCTGGGACCTCGGACCGGCCGACGTGGACACCGACAACGACGGCATCGCCGACTCGTTGACCCGCAGCGGTGACGGTGGCGTCACCGTCTACACCGACTCCGACCACGACGGCCAGGTCGACAAGATCACCGAGGTCGACGCCGACGGCATCTTCTCCTCACGCGTGTTGGACCCGAACAGCGGAACGTGGGTCGCCACCGACACGGGTCGGCTGGGCTGACCGCATCTGACGGCCAGTGGGGTTGGACCGTTTCAATAGTGTGGGATTTGCCGCATCTGGATCACCCCGGTACCTAGCGGGCGCTCGGTGAACGTATTCTGTGGTGACGACGACATCGCGACGGCTCAATGCACCGTGCCGTCACCCCGGAGGAGACCCCATCATGACCTCAGCCACCATTCCCGGCCTGGACCCGAACACCGCCCCGACGAAACACGCCGGCCTCCTGGCCTGGGTCGCGGAGGTCGCCGAGTTGACGCAGCCGGAGCGGGTCGTGTGGTCCGACGGCAGCGACGAGGAGTGGAACCGCTTCACCGAGCAGCTGGTCGAGTCGGGCACCCTCATCAAGCTCAACGAGGACAAGAAACCGAACTCGTTCCTCGCCCAGTCCGACCCCGCCGATGTCGCCCGCGTGGAGTCCCGGACCTACATCTGCTCGAAGACCCGAGAGGATGCCGGCCCCACGAACAACTGGGTCGATCCGGACGAGATGCGCGCCACGATGACCGGGCTCTACCGCGGGTGCATGCGCGGTCGCACGATGTTCGTCATCCCCTTCTGCATGGGACCTCTCGGGTCCGACGACCCCAAGCTCGGCGTCGAGATCACCGACTCCGAATACGTCGTGCTGTCGATGCGGATCATGACCCGGGTCGGTCCACAGGTTCTCGAACTTCTCGGTGAGGACGGCTTCTTCGTCAAGGCGCTGCATTCGGTCGGCGCGCCGCTGGAGCCCGGTCAGGCCGACGTGCCGTGGCCCTGCAACTCCGAGAAGTACATCTCGCACTTCCCCGAGGACCGTGAGATCTGGTCGTTCGGTTCGGGTTACGGCGGCAATGCCCTGCTCGGCAAGAAGTGCTACGCCCTCCGGATCGCCTCGGTGCTGGCCCACGACGAGGGCTGGCTGGCCGAGCACATGCTCATCCTCAAGCTCACCAGCCCGGAGAAGAAGGTCTACTACGTGGCCGCCGCCTTCCCGAGTGCCTGTGGCAAGACCAACCTCGCGATGATCCAGCCGACGATCCCGGGCTGGAGTGCCGAGACCGTCGGTGACGACATCGCCTGGATGCGCTTCGGCGACGACGGCCGCCTGTACGCGATCAACCCCGAGTTCGGGTTCTTCGGTGTGGCGCCGGGGACCAGCGACGACTCCAACCCGAACGCGATGCGGACCATCGAGGCGGGCAACACGCTCTACACCAACGTCGCACTCACCGACGACGGCGACATCTGGTGGGAGGGCATCGGCGGCGAGACGCCGGCGCACCTCACCGACTGGCTCGGCAACGACTGGACGCCCGATTCCGACCACAAGGCCGCACACCCGAATTCGCGGTACTGCACTCCGCTGGACCAGTGCCCGTCGCTGGCTCCGGAGTGGGACAATCCCAAGGGCGTGCCGATCTCGGCGATCCTGTTCGGTGGACGCCGCAAGACCACCGTTCCTCTGGTCACCGAGGCTCGCGACTGGCAGCACGGGGTCTTCATGGGCGCCACGGTGGGCTCCGAGCAGACCGCGGCCGCCGAGGGCAAGGTCGGCACCGTGCGTCGCGACCCGATGGCGATGCTGCCGTTCCTCGGCTACCACATCGGCGATTACTTCGCCCACTGGCTCGACCTGGGCAAGAACGCCGACGCGAACAAGCTGCCGAAGGTCTTCTACGTCAACTGGTTCCGTCGTGGCGACGACGGCCGCTTCCTGTGGCCCGGATTCGGCGAGAACAGCCGTGTCCTCGAATGGATCGTCGGCCGGATCGAGGGACAGCACGAAGGTGTCTCGACCCCGATCGGCATCGTCGCGAAGCCGGAGGAGATCGACGTCGACGGGCTCGACGATGTCGCCTCCGAGGACATCGCGGCGGCTCTGGCGGTCAACCCCGACGAGTGGCGTCAGGAGATCCCGCTGATCGAGGAACTGTTCGAGTTCGTCGGCGACAAGCTGCCCACCTCGCTGCAGGACGAACTGGATCACCTCAAGCAGCGCCTGGCCTGACGCCGCACCTGGCTCGGCGGAGCCGACGTCGCGAACTCGCCCGACGGTAGCCGAGGGAACCCAAGAATTGGTCGAGAGAACCCAGCCCACATCGCGGCTGGGTTCTCTCGACGCAAATCTCGGTTCTCTCGGCCAATTCTTGGGTTCCCTCGGCCCCCATCGGGCCAGTGTGGCCCTTGCGTCACCACGGGGAGACCAGCGGCATCGGGTAGGGTGCACCCCTATGAGACTTCGCTTGTGGGGGGCGGCGATTGTGTCCGCTTGTGCTGTAGGTCTTTCCGCGACGACGGCGGGTGGGGCCGTCGCCGCGCCGCCGAGTCCGTCGCAGGGCGCGGTGGCCCTGTACCGCGATTCCACGGTGATCAGCGGTGTTCCGACCTTTGGCGCCATCTCGGGTCTGGACCGCACCGGTAACGGCACGTACGTCCTGATCTCCACCGACGTCGGTCGATTCGGTCCGGCTCGCACGTACTCCGCATCCATCCCGTTCAACTCGGTGACCGGATTCGCCGGTACCGGTCAGATCACCGGTGGCGGCACGGTCCTGGCTCCCGGCAACCTCCCGATCCTGCCCGGCGGTGCGCAGTTCGAGGGCATCCGGCGGGTCGGCGACGACTACGTGGTCGCCAGCGGCGGCGCGAACCAGTTCGTCCGTGTCGTCGGCCCCCTGGGCAATCATCTTCGTGACCTGCCCCTTCCGGCCGCGTACCGCGTCAGCTCGAAATCCGGTCTCAACGGCCAGCGCGGGTTGACCGGCGTCGCGGTGTCGCCCGGCGACCGGATCAGCGCGATCACCGCCGGCGGGCTGAAGCAGGACCCGACCAACTCGGCCCGCCTGGTCACATGGGCCGGCCGCGGCACCTCGGAGTACGTCTACCGCACCGATCGGGACAAGGTCGCCGCGGATGTGCTGGCGGTGAACAACACCGACTTTCTGGTTCTCGAACGCGGCAAGGGTCGGGTCGCCCGCATCTATCTCGCGACCACCCGGGGCGCGCAGCGGGTGACGGGTAAGAAGCGGCTGTCGGGGAACGAGACCGCGATGCCGAAGAAGCAGATCTTCTCCACCGCCCCCCTCACCCGGCTGGACACCGGCAATATGTCGGGATTGGCGTGGGGCAATTGGCTTCCGGACCTCCCATGGCTCACCTACCGGTCACGGATTCTGTACATCGTGACCAACGACATGTTCGCCGGACCGACCCGCGTGCACGCGCTCGAAGTCCATCTCCCGAAGCACTGATCCGTCGGTCTGGGTCATCCGTGTGATCGACCCTGAGATTTCCGGTGGCCACTCAGGGATATTCCTGATGGCCAACCGGGCCGAGATTTGGCACGGTTGATGCCATGACATCGGCTAAAACGGACGAGGCTTCGTTGCACACCCCCACGGTCGCCGCCGGCGCGACGGATCTGACCAAGGTTTACGGGACGGGTGACACCGTCGTCGAGGCACTACGTGGTGTCACCATCGAGTTCGCCAGTGGCGAGTTCACCGCCATCATGGGGCCTTCGGGATCGGGTAAGTCCACCTTGATGCACTGCCTGGCCGGACTCGACGTCGCGACCGGCGGCCGGGTGCACATCGGTGATGTCGACCTGACGGGCCTGTCGGACAAGGCGATGACCATGTTGCGGCGCGATCGGATCGGCTTCGTGTTCCAGTCGTTCAATCTCGTCCCGACCCTGACCGCGCGGGAGAACATCACGTTGCCGGTCGACATCGCCGGCCGTGACGTCGACACCGCCTGGTTCGACACGGTGGTGGACCGGTTGGGCATCACCGACCGTCTCAGTCACCTGCCGAGCGAACTGTCCGGCGGCCAGCAGCAGCGTGTCGCCTGCGCCCGGGCGCTGGTCGGCCAACCGGACATCATCTTCGGTGACGAACCCACCGGAAACCTGGATTCCCGTTCGTCGGGCGAGGTGTTGGAGATCCTGCGCGCGGCGACCGACGAGTTCGGGCAGACGGTCGTGATCGTCACGCACGATCCCCGCGCCGCCTCCTACGCCGACCGGGTGGTGTTCCTGGCCGACGGTCAGATCGTCCGGGAGTTGGCACGCCCGTCGGCCGATGACGTGTTCGAGGTGATGAGGAATCTCGACGGCGCCGGGAGCGGAGCGAGCGGGCCGGGTGTGTCGGGCGCCGGGAGCGGAGCGAGCGGGCCGGGTGTGTCGGGCGCCGGGAGTGCAGCGAGCGGGCCGGGTGTGCCTGCCGCGGAAGAGAATCCGTACGAGGTCCGCTGACACCATGGCAACCGCATCGGTGATGCGCCGGGTTTCGCTGCGAAATCTGCGCGCACACAAGCTCCGTCTGTTCTTGACGGTGTTCTCGATCGTCCTCGGCACGTCGTTCGTCGCGGGCTCGATCGTGTTCACCACCACCATCTCGAAGGCGTTCAACGACATCTTCGACTCGGCCGCCCCGGGGGTCGCGGTCGAGATCACCCCGGACAACAACCAGTCGCCGGGCGTGCCGCAGACGGTCATCGACGACCTGCAGAATCGCAGTTCCGAGCTGGGGATCGATCGGATCGTCCCGAATTACACGGGTACGGTGACGATCGCGAACTCGGAGGGCAAGGCGCTGCAGACCGGCGGTGCGCCCAGTATCGGCACCGCCTACCTGCCGCCCGACGCCGCCCTGTCGCCGGATGCGAGCAAGCTCCTGCCGGGCGGGCGTGGACCGACGAACGCCGGTGAGATCGCCTTGAACGCGTCGGCGGCTCAGAAGGCGGGACTGGAGGTCGGATCGACGACACAGCTGGTCTTGGGGCAGGGGTCGGCGCAGCCACGCGAGGTGAAGGTCGTCGGGCTGATCGACCTGCCGGGTTCCACCGGCGGATACGTGAACGTCCAGTTCGATCAGGCCACGGCACGAAGTCTGTTCTCCGACGGTCAGCACGCCGCCCAGGTGGACATGTCGGCGGTGGACGGGGTCAGCCCGACCGAGTTGCAGCAGCGTGTGGAGGCGGCGCTGCCTGCCGACACCTACAAGGTGCGTACCGGTGATCAGGTCCGGCAGGATCAGAAAGACCAGGTCAACCAGTTCCTCACCATCTTCACGGCAATTCTGTTGGCGTTCGCGGCAATCGGGCTCATCGTCGGAACGTTCATCATCTACAACACCTTCTCGATGATCGTCGCGCAGCGGAACCGGGAGTTGGCGCTGCTGCGTGCGGTCGGCGCGAGCCGGCGCCAGGTGTCACGGTCGGTGCTGTTCGAGGCGTTCGTCGTGGGCCTGCTCGGGGGCGTCCTCGGTCTGGGCATCGGGGTCGGCCTGGCAGCAGTGCTGAAGGCACTCACGACGTCCTCATCGGGACTCCCCGATGCGCCGTTGCAGGTGGGAGTCTGGGCGGTGGTGGCCGCGATGTTCGTCGGCGTGGTGGTCACGATGGTCAGCGCGTGGGTGCCTGCGGTCCGTGCTTCACGGGTGCCGCCGGTCGAGGCGATGCGGGCGGGGATGGCCGAGGGGTCCGCCCCGCTGGCGACCCGGACCATCGCCGGGATCGTGATCGGTCTCGCGTCCCTGGTGGCCATCGTGATCGGCGCGATGGGGGTGGGGACCGGTCCGGCGATCGCGGTCGGGATCGGTGCGGCCGGGGGTATCGCGGCGGTGGTTCTCGCCGGGCCCGCGTTGTCCCGGCCGATCGTCGGTGCGCTCGGATCGGTGATCGGTGCACCGTTCGGGCGGATCGGGAGGCTCGCCCGGACCAACGCCGTGCGCAACCCGCGCCGTACCGCGGCGACGGCTTTCGCGCTGACGTTGGGTTTGATGCTGGTCGCGGTGATCGGGACATTGGGTACGTCGTTCAAGGGCACCGTCGACGATGCCGTCGACACCGGCATGACAGCCGAGTTCATCGTCGCCGGCGCGAATCAGATGCCGGTGCCGGGCGCGGTGTCCGATGCGGTGGAGAAGGCCGACGGGGTCGGCTCGGCGGTGAGTTTCGGGATCATCCGTGCGAAGGTCGGCAACGAGACGGTCACCGGTTACGGCACTGTGGGCGGACAGCCGGCCGATGTCGTCGCCCTGTCGATGAAAGACGGTGCGTCCGACCAGTTGCCGGCCGACGGCATGATGGTCAGCGAACGGACCAGCGATGCGAACGGGTGGAAGCGCGGCGACGTGGTCACGTTCACCGGCCCGACCGGCGAGCAGGTTCCGGTCACCGTGTCGGGGGTGTATGCGGACAACGAGGCCGCACAGCCCTGGATGGTCGGACCGGACGTCTACGACCAACTGGTCCCCGCGACGGCCCAGGTGAGCGCGACGATCTTCGTGACGCCGAAGGCCGGGGTCAGCGCGGACACGCTACGCACGAGCCTGGAGAATGCCACCGATTCGTATCTGACCGTGCAGGTCATGGACCGCACCGAGTTCAAGAGTTCGGTGTCGAGCCAGATCGATCAGATGTTGGCGACCCTGTACGCGATGCTCGGCCTGGCGCTGCTGATCGCGGTGCTCGGGATCGTGAACACGCTGGCATTGTCGGTGGTGGAGCGCAAGCGTGAGATCGGCATGCTGCGTGCGGTCGGCATGTTGCGCGCCCAGGTCCGGCGCAGCATCTACCTGGAGTCGGTGCTCATCGCGATCTTCGGAGCGCTGATCGGGGTGGTCCTGGGCAGCGTGATCGGGGTGGCGCTGGTGCGGACACTGGCGAAGTGGGGCCTCGGCACACCGGTGGTGCCGTGGAATCTCATCGTCGTCACACTCATCGCCTCGGCCGTGGTCGGCGTGCTGGCGGCTTTGTGGCCGGCTGTCCGGGCCGCCCGGACCCGACCGCTGGAGGCGATCGCGGAGGCGTGAGGTGACCGGTCGGCGTGCCGGGTCTCTGCTTCAGTTCCTCGTCGTCGACCTGATCTCTGCGGGCGTCTCCGGCACCGTCCGAGGGTCGGTGGCGGCCGACATCGCGCGCGGACTCAGGAACACGAGGATGGTCGCCCCGACCAGCATGATGGCACCCATGACGATGCAGGACGTGTTCAGCGGCCCGACGAAGGCCTGTCTGGCCTCGGCGGCGATCTGACCCAATGCGGTTGCCTGCCCGGGGTTCTGGGCGATGAGCGCATCGATCGTCTGCAGGGCCTCGGCGAGCGAGCGGGAGATGTGCTCACCCAGTTCGGTCGAGCCGGATGCCGAGGCGACGCGGTTGGCGACCGGCGCGATGTTGCCGGTGTAGCCGGCCGCGACGATGCTGCCGGTCAATGCGATGCCGATGGCGGCGCCGACCTCGCGGAAGGTGTCGTTGACGGCAGATCCCACCCCTTGGTTCGCCGACGGGGTGTTGGCCATGATCGCGGTGGTCGGCGGGGCGGTCGCGAAACCCTGCCCCGCCGAGCCGAGCAGCAGTAACGGCAGCAGCCCGAGGTAGGTGGTGTAGTTCAGCACGCCCATCAGGATCAGTGCGATGCCGGTGAGTCCGACGCCCAGCACGAGGATGGTCCGCAGTGAGTATCGGATGGCCAGCCAACTGCCCACCGGCGACAGGACCATGATGACCGCGATGAGCGGCAGCAGTGCGGTGGCGGCCATCAGCGGTGACATCCCGAAGTCGAGTTGCAGGCGTTGCAGAACGACGAAGAACAGACCCAGGGAGGCGAAGAACTGGACCAGGATCGTGAACGCGCCCGCGGAGAACGCGCGGTTGGCAAACAGCTGGACGTCGAGAAGTGGTGCGTCGCGGCGGTATTCGATGAGGACGAAGAGTGCCGCCAGTGTCAGCCCGACGATCAGCGCAGCGATGACGAGAGGGTCATCCCAGCCGCGGCTCGGCGATTCCAACAGGCCCAGGACGAACAGGAACACAGCGGATGTCGACAGGACGGCACCGGGCAGGTCGAACCGTTTCGGTTCGTCGTCCCGCGACGACGCGATCGTGCATGACGCCAGCGCCAGCGCCGCCGCCACGACCGAGAAGCTCACGAAGATCGAGCGCCAGTTGAACAGCTCGAGCAGGAATCCACTGACGAAGAAGCCCGCGATGCTGCCTGCGCCCGCGACGCCGGCCCAGATGGCCACCGCGAGGGGACGTCGGGCCTCGGGTAGCTCCGAGGTCAACAGGGACAACGTGGACGGCATGATCATCGCGGCGGCGGCCCCGGCCAGAGCACGGCTCGCGATGACGGCCGTGGGGTCGTCGAGCCAGAGGGGTGGCAGCGAAGCGATGGCGAACAATGCCAATCCGGCGATCAAGAGGCCGCGGCGGCCGTAGCGGTCGCCGAGCGCGCCACACGGAAGAAGGAGTGCGGCCAGCGCGACGGTGTAGGCATCGATCAGCCACGTCATCTGGGTGGAACTGGCACCGATGGACGGTCCGATGTCGGGCAGGGCGACGTTCAGTGCGGTCATCGCGCCCGCCACCAGCGACAATGCGGCGCAGGCCACGCACAGCAGCCAGATCCCGCGCGCCCCGATCCGCTCGTGATCCGTCACCATCTCGGTGACCATACACTCATTTACCTCTGTATGTTCAGGTTAGAGTGGCGCCATGGTGCGGCGAACGGGCTGGGGTGGCGTGCTGCCCGCCAGCGACGCCGACGCCGTCGCGCGCATCCTCGCGGCGACGCGTCGGGTGATCGAATCCGAGGGCGTCGGGGTGAGCGTCACGCACGTCGCGAAGGAACTGCAGGTCACCAGACAGACCGTGTACCGGTATTTCCCGAGCCTGCAGGCCCTGGTGCAGGCGGTTGCACTCGAGTCCGCCGAGGCGATGGTGCCGGCCATCCTCGACCGTGTCCGATCGACCACCGACCTGCCCGGTGCCGTGGTGGAACTCTTGGCGTCGGGTATCGAAGCACTGACCACCGACCGGGTGCTGGTCTTCTTGCTCGGTCAGGGCGCCACATCGGGTCTGCTCGGTGGGTCGATGACCGGCCCGGCGGCGCGCGTCCACGCGCGAACCATCATCGAGCGACTCGACATCGACTGGACCGGTCTCGGACTGGATGACGACGAGTTCGATCAGCTGCTGGAGTGGTGTCTCATCATCACGAGCGCCTACATCCAGCGTCCCGCCGACGAGATAGCCCGGCCGGATGAGTTGCGCACCTATCTGACCGACTGGCTGGCGCCGGCCATCCGGGCGAGAACGGCGCTCCGACCTGCATGAACTCCGGCGGCGTAGAGGAGCGCTCGCGGACGTGCGAAGGGCGGTCCTTCGTGACGCATCGCTCGTTCCTCGCGAGGCTCCTCAGGAACCGGGAAGAGTTGCATCGCTCGTTCCTCGCGAGGCTCCTCAGGAACCGGGAAGGGTTGCATCGCTCGTTCCTCGCGAGGCTCCTCAGGAACCGGGAAGGGTTGCATCGCTCGTTCCTCCCTCGGTCCCTGAGGAGCGGGCTTGCGCTGTTCCTCCCTCGGTCCCTGAGGAGCGAGCTTGCGAGCGTCACGAAGGGCCGACCGGGTCGCAATGACACAATCGGTGCCATGACCCGACCACCCGACGACCCCTGGGATCCGAATCGTGAAACCCCGGAGACGCGACGCTTCGAACCGTCTGACGACACCGCGGCGTACGACGAGACGGCAGCGTATGGGCCGACCGATGAGCTGCCCGGCCAGCCGCAGCCTCCCCAGCCCCCGCCACCCACAGCGGGGCATCCGGGTCAGTACGACGCGCCGCAGGCCTACACCCAGGCCGCGTACGGCCCGGGCTACGACCAGCCCGGATACGGGGAGCCGCCGCGACCCAAGAACACCGGGCGAACCGTCGGATTGATCTTGGCGGCACTGGTCGGCGTGGTGGTGGTGGCGCTGGTGGCGGTGCTGATCGCCCGTGGCTCCGGCGGCGACGACAGTTCCAGCGCCGGGGCGGCATCATCGACGACGAGCGACACCACGACGAGTGACGAGACGACGACCACCACGACCACCACCGACGAGACCACGACCACAACCACACCGACCGTCGCCCCGGGCGCGGTGGTCTATCAGTTGACCGGCAACGGGGACGTCGTCGCCATCCGCTACCTCAACGAGGGCAGTTCCGTCGTCGTCGCGGCCGCGGGCACACCGTGGTCACAGGCTGCGACGGTCGGCGGATCGTCGGCGGAGATCACCGCGATCGTCATCCGCGGTCCGGTGACCTGCAACATCCTCCGCGGACGGGATCTGTTGGCGTCGTCGACCAGCAACGGGGGGCCGTTGCGCTGCGCGGCGACCCTGCGCTGACGACACCGCGCTGACGACACCGCGCTGACGACCGTGCGCTGACGACCGGTGCCGAACAACCGGTCGTCAGTGCTTGCGCATCACCAGGACGAGATTCGTCCCGACGACCTCGCGGAGTCCCGGTACCCGCATCACCCACCACATCCAGTGCGGGAGATAACGCGGAAACGCGGCGACCAGCTCTGCCCGCGACCGGGTGGCTGCGGCCCATCGCAGGCCCTGACCCGCGGTCACCGGGAACAGCGACGTACCGAACAGATTCTTGGGCGGGTGACCATGCCGGCGCGTGTACCAGCGCGCCGCCCGGTGCCCGCCGACGTAATGGGTCAACCCCATCTCGTGCCCGCCGAACGGACCCCACCACAGTGTGTAGCTGATGATGACCGTGCCCCCGGGCCGCGTGACCCGTAGCATCTCGTCGGCCATCTGCCATGGCCGCGAGGTGTGCTCGACGACGTTCGACGAGAACGTCACGTCCATCGAGCAATCGGCGAACGGTAGGTGTTGGCCGGAACCGCGGACCGTTGCACGGTGGTCCATGCCGCCGGCGTGCATCTCGGCCGGATCGGGCTCGACGGAGATGTAGTGCGCACCTTCCCGGCCGAAAGCGTCGGCGAAGTATCCGGGCCCACCGCCGACGTCGAGGACCACCGCCCCGTCCGTCGACCCGGCGTGCCAGTCCGCGGTCATCCGCGCGGTGTCGGCGGCGATCGCGCCGTAGAACCGGGCGGGATCGGACTGTTCATAGCGGAAGTCGTTGAGCAGCCGTGCCGCGCGGCGCAGGGTGGCATGCCGCGCGAATGGGGCGGTGTTCGTTCGGGGCATCGGTCGATCACGCATCACTGTCGAGGGTGCCCCGTGACGTGGCGACGAGTTCACGCAGCCCGGCCATGAAGGTCTGCAGTGCGAAGCCGAACTCAGTGCCGAGATCCTTCGGCAGGGCGGGCGCCACCGTCGTGATCGCCGGATACTGGTCGGTGTCGAGCGCACGGTAGTAGTCCGCGGCGGCCGTTCGGTCGGCGATCTCGTCCTGAGTGAACTGCAGGGCGTAACCGATGATCAACCGGGCGAGCGCGTGATCGGCGGCCGCGGCGTCGGTGGGCGACAATCCCGCCCCCATCAGCAGGCGCAGCGACGTCTCGTAGCGCACCAGACCCATCGGACCGAACTCGAGCTGGCCGGCGAACAGTTCCGCGGAGTGTGGGTGCCGGCACAGGACGTCGAAGGCGATCACCGCCGATCCCTCCACGATCGCGCCCCACTCGTCGCCGAGGTCAGCAGCGCCGATCTCGGCGACGACCTCGGTGAGCACGTGTTCGGCGAGGCGCCGGCACAGCTCGTCCTTGCCGCCGGGGAACTGTCGGTACAGGGTCGACGTCGACGAGCCGAGGCTGCGGGCCAACGCCCGCATACCGAGGGTCGCGACGCCTCCGGTGGACAGCAACCCGAGCGCGTCGGTCAGGATCGCCTCGGCCGGTAGCGGCGGGCGTCCTCGGGCTGGTTCGCTCATCGGGGTGTTCTCGTCCTTCGGCCGACAATTCTGTGGGTTCGCTCCCACGACTGGAACGGCGGAAACGTCTCAACTATCGTTGTAGACGTCCGTGGGATTATCGGCTACAGTGTAGCCGAAACGATGGCCACGGCCCGTTTTGCGGAAGGACTCCCAGAGGTCGGACGCGGTGTGGAGGGGATGCCACGTACGACCCTGGGATTTCCGTCCACACATCCTTCGCTTACCCACATCACCTACGCTGTTCTGCGATGACCGAGACCACCCACGTGCTCCTTCTGTGCTGGCGTGATACCGCGCACCCGCAAGGCGGCGGTAGCGAGCGTTACCTCGAGCGGGTCGGCGCGGAACTGGTCGAACGGGGCCTGCGGGTCACATTGCTCACCGCGGCCTACGAGGGCGCTCACGCGGAGGAGATGCGTGACGGGATCCGCATCCTGCGCGCGGGCGGACGGTTGTCGGTGTATCCACGGGCGTTCGCGACGATCCTGGCGGCCCGCTTCGGTCGCGGTCGGCTCGGGCGCTCGGCGCCCGACGTCGTCGTCGACACCCAGAACGGAATCCCGTTCTTCGCTGCGCTGGTCTCACCTGCGCCGACCGTGGTGTTGGTCCATCACTGTCATCGTGAACAGTGGCCGGTGGCCGGTCGGCTGCTTGGACATCTCGGCTGGTTCCTCGAGTCGCGGGTGTCACCGTGGGTGCACCGTCGCAACCGCTACGTCACGGTGTCCGGTCCGTCCGCGGGCGAGCTCGCCGGTCTCGGAGTCGGCGACGACCGGATCACGGTGATCCGTAACGGCGTCGACCCGTTGCCCGATTTCGGCTTCGACCCCCGTGGGGAAGATCTCGGACCGCGTCTGGCCGTACTGTCCCGTCTGGTTCCGCACAAACAGGTCGAGGATGCGCTGGCAGTGGTGGCCGAGCTGCGGCACACGCGACCCGATGTGCGCCTCGACGTGATCGGTGGCGGCTGGTGGTCGGATGAGTTGCGCAGGCATGCAGAGCAACTCGGCGTCGAGCGATTCGTCACCTTCCACGGGCACGTCGGTGAGGTCCGCAAACATCAACTGCTGGCGCAGGCCGATGTCCATCTGCTGCCGTCCCGCAAGGAGGGGTGGGGTCTGGCGGTCATGGAGGCGGCGCAGCACCGGGTGCCCACGATCGGCTATCGCAGCTCGGTCGGTCTGGTGGAATCCATCGAACACGGCGAGACCGGGCTCGTCGTCGACGGCGTCGACGAATTGGTGAGTGCGGCACGCAAACTCATCGACATTCCGGAGGAGGCGGCACGGCTCGGCGGCAACGCCGCGCGCAAGGCGGCCGGGTACTCGTGGTCGGTCACCGCGGACGGATTCGTCGAGGTGTTCGACGACGTGCGGCGTACAGCGCGAGGCCGACACCGCTGAGAATCGATGCCGACCAGATGACGTGGGCGATGATGACCGACGACCGCGCGGACGTCGAGGCGCCGAGATCGGCGACCGGCCCCGGCACGCGGTAGAGCGTGAGGTCGTGCCCGCGGAACGCGACGATCCCGTCACGCGCGAGATCCTCTGGCGGCGAGTCGTTCTCCACCACCACCCAGCCGATCCCGAGTGCTGCCAACCTCGCCGTCGATCCGCCGTGCGACAGCGCCGCGTCCACGTCCGCGCCACGTCCTGATGCGGGGTCGACGACCACCGAATCGACCGTGAGCTCACCGGAGTCGGTGACGGGTGCACGGACCATGCGCGGCAACGGGTTCAGTGACGGTCCAGTGGTGAAGGAGTACTGCCGCACCGCGCCGGTGGGCCACACGGCGACGGCGCCGGCGTCGGCCGGGACCAGTTGCGCGACCGCAGCCCAATCGGACGGATAGGTGACGGTCGAGATCTTGCCCCCGACACCCCAGGCGAGATCCGGAAGAGGCGCCGCGATCAGCAGGATCGCTGCGGCGAGCGCGAATCCGGCGGGCACCCAGCGGCGGGCCTCTGCGACAGCGGCGGCAACCGCCACGGCGAGGAACGGTACGAGCAGTGCAGAGTACTTCTGGGTGTCGCGGAACAGGCCCAATCCGGGGACCGTCGCGGCGAGCTGCGACAGGCCGTCGGCGACCGGGCCGATGGCGGCGACCGCCAGGGCCGCCGTGGTGACCGCGGCGAGGACGGCGAGTGCCACGACCGTCCCACTCTGCTCGTCGCGGCGTGTCCACAGCCACACAGATCCCAGCGCGACGACGATCAGCAGCGCCGCGGTCGCCACCGCCGCCCACCAGATCGTCCGGCTCGCCGGCACCGCGTCGGCGTTCCAGATACCGCCGAGACCGACGATGGTGCCGAGCGTGCCCAGGCCCGGCTCGGCACGGATACCGAACACCGCGAACCCGTCGGAGCCGCCGGTGGCGGTTGCGTTCCCGACGATCGTCGCGGTCAACCACGGCAGTGCACCGAGCAGCCAGATCCCGCAGGCGATCACGAACGCACGCAGGCGTCGGGCGATCAGCAACGGGATGGCCAGCACCGCGATCATCACGATCGCCGACAACATCGACCCGGTGGGGGTGAAGCCGGCGAGACCCGAGGCCGCCACCAGGTGTGCCCACGGAGCCCATGGCGCCCGGCCCCCGTCGTCAGGACCACCGCGGACGATGTCGACGGCGGCGACCACGATCCAGCCCAGGGCGGCGTAGGACACCAGCAGGCTCCAGTGGCCCTGCAGGAGACGTTCGGCCACATAGGGATTCCACACCGCGAGCACCGCCGCGGCCACCGCGCCGGTGCGGCCCGCCGCCCCGACGACTCGACCGGCGAGACGTCCGTACCCGACTCCGGCGAGGGTCAGGGCGGCAAAGGTGATCGCGGTGACGACCACACCACCGTCGACCACGCGGCTGAGGCCGGCGACCACCCAGTCCTGGGGCACGGCACGCGGGGCCACACCGCCGATCCCGAGCGTCGTGTCGGTGACGAACGAGCGTGGGGTCGACACCGCATCCCGGTACAGGAGATGCCCGGAGCGCAACAGCGGCGCCAGGATGACCGCACTGCTGCTCGCGCTGACGACGAACAGCAGAGGCAGCACACCACGTCCGGCAGCCACTACAAGAGCGGCTCAGTAGTGGTGGGTGTCCGACGGCGCCGGTGAGTGCACCGGATCGTCGTCGTAGGCGGTGGCCTCGATACCGTAGGCGCGGGCCAGGTCGAGGATCTTCGTGGCCCGGGCGATGCGCGGCAGGTCCGAGCCGTTGCGGATCTCGCCTCCGTCGCGTTCGAACTCCGCGAAGAATTCCTTGGCCCAGCTGATCTCGTCCTGCGAGGGCGACAGTCCCTCGTTGACCGGGTGGCACTGGTCGGGCGTCAGGCAGATCTTGCCGGTCATGCCGAACTCGGCGCTGACCGCGGTGGCCTCGGACAGTTTCAGCGAACTCGATCCGACGGTGGGGCCATCGATTGCGCTCGGCAGGTGAGCGGCCTTGGCGGCGATGGTGAATCGCGATCTCGCGTAGGCGAGGGTGGCGGGATCGTCGCCGAATCCGGTGTCGCGGCGGAAGTCGCCGATACCGAACGCCAGCCGGAATGTGCCCTTCGCCGAAGCGATCTCGCTGATCCTCTCGAGTCCCCGAGCGGTTTCGACGAGTGCGACGATCGGGACGCCGGGCAGCCGCTTGGCGGTCTCGGTCACATGGTCGACCGATTCGACCATCGCCAGCATCACCCCGCCGACGGAGGTTTCCGCCAGGGCCTCGAGATCGTCGGCCCACCAAGGTGTTCCGAAACCGTTGACCCGGACCCAGTCGGAGTGGCCGTCGGCGAGCCAGGCGACCACGTTGTCGCGGGCGGACAGTTTGTCCTTCGGTGCGACGGCATCCTCGATGTCGAGGACGATGATGTCGGCGCGGGAGTGCGAGGCGGTCTGGAATCGGCCGGCCTGGGCGCCGTTGACGAGCAGCCAACTGCGCGCGAGCACCGGGTCGATGCGGAAGCCGAGGGGGGCATCCGGCCCGGTCGCGGCGCCGGTGTCAGGGTTCTGGTCGTACATCGGTGGCTTTCTCACGGTCGGGATGCTGCTCGAGGAATGCTCACCATCGTTGCCTATCGTCGACGCGCCGCGCAAAGCGCCCCGTTCCTCGCCCGACGCGGCGACGTGCAGACTTGATCGCATGGAACAGACCGACCGTGGTGGCCTGGCCGGTGCGCTGGGCTGGGTGGCCGCGGGGTCGATGATCGCCAATGTCTGTTCCTATGTGATCCATCTGACGGCGAGCCGGTGGTGGCTCGACACCGCCGACTACGGCGAACTGGCGGTCGGGCTGACCGCCATGTTGGTGCTCACGGTCGCGGCTCTGGCGCTGCAGGCCGTCGTCGCCCGGGCGGTCGTCCGCCATGCCGATCCCGCCCGGATTCGTCGCGTCACGGTGCAGACCTCGGTCGCCATGGTCGGCGTGGTCGTCGTGGCCACCCCGCTGGTGGCGTGGGTGGCGTCGATGGGGCTGGTCACCTCGGCCGCCGCGCTGGCCGCTGCTCCGCTGCTGACGGTGATCGGCGCCGGGCAGGGGGTGTTGCAGGGCCGCGGGCAGTTCCGGTTGCTCGGCTGGGTGCTGGCCGGCGTCGGACTCGTGCGTACGGTCCCGGTGATCGGGGCGCTGGCGGCCGGTGCGGGCCCCACCGGGGCATTGGCTGCGGGGGCGGGTGGCGCCGCCGTCGCCGCGGTTCTGGTGTTGTGGGCGACGCGGTTCTCGGATCGGTCCCGGCCGACCGTCCCGGCCGTGGACAGCTCCGGCCTCGACCTGCTCGACGTGGTGCGTGCCTCCGGTGTGCAGCTGGTGCTGATCGTCGCCGTCTCCATCGACCTGCTCCTGTCGCGGACCGTCCTGTCACCGGACGCCGCCGGCATCTACGCTCTCGGTGCCATCGCCACCAAGGTGGCGTTCTGGCTCCCGCAGGCCGTCGGTGTGGTCTTCTATCCGCGACTCGCCGATCCGGCCACCTCGCGGCGGTCCCTGAGACACGCCGTCGTCGTGGTCGCCGTGATCGGCGTCGTCGTCACCATCGGCGCAGGTGTCGCGGGTCCGCTGGTGCCGGTCGTCGTCCGTCCCGAATATCAGCCGCTGGTACACATTCTGTGGCTGTTCGCCTACACCGGATCGATGCTCGCCATCCTGCAGGTATCCCTGCTGTCCGCGATCGCGCGGCGGGAGACGGTGGTCTCGCTGGTGACATGGCTGGTGGTCGGTGCCGAGGTGATCGTGATCCTGACGGTCGTCCACGGCATCCTCGCGCTCGCGGTCACCGCTGCGGTGGGCGCCACGGTGGCCGCGGTCACGACGACGCTGGCGGGTCTGCGTCGGGTGCCGAGCGGGGACGCCGTCGTCGCGGGCGCCACGCCGGATTGACGATGACCAGCCCGGCGCCGATGGCGGCGACACCGGCGACGACGGCCAGCAACGGTATGACGCGACCCCAGATCGTGATCGGGGTGGCCAGCGCCGTGGCCCGCTCGCTCAGTCGGTGTCGGGTCCGCTCGTCGTAGGCGAAGGTCGCCGACAGGTTGGTCAGCCGCTGGTCGGGCAGGCTGGTGTCGATGAACCGGTAGGTCTCGTCGACGGTGATCCGGGCGTCCAGGATGGTGCCGGTGGTGGGGTCCACCGAGAGTTCCCATCGGCCGGCGTGATGCAGCGTGGCCGTCACCGGTCGTGCCGGGTCGACTCCGTCGAGACCGAACCAGGATGCGGGGCGGGTGATGATGGTCGGCGGAGTGCTCTGCGCGGTGCCGTTGCCGATCTGGTGCAGGTCGGTGTCGGGGACGTCGGCGACGAATCGGCCGGCGTCACGGCCGTGGACGGTGGTGTCGCCGGTGTAGCGCAGGGGCACCGTCCGGCGGGTGGTGACGTCGAAGAAGAGGTGATCGGTCGTCGACACCCCGAACGGGAGCAGATAGGTGTAACCACGGCGGTCGGGCACCCGGATCGGGGCGGCGTCACTGTCGTACTGGATCTCCGAACTGCCCGGCTGACCGTCGGTGGAGTGGGTGAGGTCGGGCAGCGCCGTGGTCCGGTCGAGGGTGACGCGATCACGCACCGCGTTGACGGTCGGGTCGGTGCACGGCGACTCGCCGGCCGGGCGCGCGACCTCGCTGCCGGGCCGCGGTGCGCCGGGGTCCACCTCACGGCCGTCGATCGTGAGGTGTTCGGCCTGGATCGAGGTGCCCGCCTGCAGGGTGACGCGATCGGCATCGGCGGGTCGGACCGCCACGAACCGCTGTTGGTGGACGAGTGCGGCGTCGACGACACGGGCCTTCGGTGTCGCCAGCGAGCACCGGTCGAGGATGCGGGCGGGTTCGGTGGTCGCCGCCGCGGTGGTGACGTCGGTGCTCAGCGGAATGGTGCGCAGATTGTCGACGAAGACGGTCGGCAGGGCGATGGCCGCCGCCAGCAGGAAGCCGCCGACGAAGATGAGGACCGGCCCGATCAGATCGCTCGTCGACAGACGACTCGGACCGGCTGAAGGCATAGGGGCGAGCCTACTGATCACGGTCGGGGCCCCTTCGCGGCTACCCTGGTTGACCAGCATGGCCACCATCGAGAGCACACCCGACGCCGTCACGGCGACCCGGCGTTTCTTCCCGCAGCTGGAGGGGATGCGCGCGTTGGCGGCGATCGGTGTCCTGACCACCCACGTCGCGTTCCAGACCGGGACCGTCTCACTGCCGGTCATCGGTCCGCTGCTCGGTCGCCTCGACCTCGCGGTGGCGTTGTTCTTCGCGCTGTCGGGGTTTCTGCTGTGGCGGCCGTGGGTTGCCGCTGCCACCGCGCCCACCCACGCGGCCCGACCGTCCGTGCGGCGTTATCTGGCGCATCGCCTCGTCCGTATCTGGCCCGCCTACCTCGTCGTGGTGATCGTGGTGCTGACGCTGGTCCCCGATGCGAAGGGCGCCGACCTCACCGTGTGGCTGGCGAATCTGACGCTCACCCAGGTGTTCGTGCCGCTGTCGCTGACCGCTGGGCTCACCCAGATGTGGAGTCTGTCGGTCGAGGTCGCCTTCTACCTTCTGCTCCCGGTGATCGGGTTCGCGTTGGCGCGTCTGCGGGCGGACAACGGGCGGCTGAGGTGGCGCATTCCCGCGTTGGCCGGACTCGGCGTGCTCAGCCTCGGATGGGCGTGGCTCGCGATGGTGCTGCCGGTGGCGGCCGGAGTGGAACCGAAGAACTGGGTGTTCGGCCATCTGCCCTGGTTCCTGGCCGGCCTGGTGCTCGCCGAGCTGGCCGGGGCGATCGAACTCGACACGCACCGGCCGGCGCGCTGGGTCCGGATGATCGTGCGGCTCGGTGCGCGACGTCGGCTCATGGCGGCGACGTTGGTGCTCGCCTACGGACTCGCCTGCACGGCGCTGGCCGGGCCGACCGGCCTCGGCGACCTGTCGGCGCTGCAGTTCGCCACCAAGATGGTGCTCGGCGCGGTCTGCGGTTTCGCCCTGCTCGCGCCGCTGGTGCTCGGTGCCGGTCCGTTCCGGCTGTTGACCTCGCGGGTGATGCTGGCCCTGGGCCGGTGGTCCTATGGCATCTTCATCTGGCATCTGGCGGTGCTCGCGGCCGTCTTCCCGCTCTTCGGCATCGTCGCATTCAACGGGGACTTCCTGCTCGTCTGGACCATCACGCTGCTGCTGACCATCGGGGTGTCGGCGGCGAGTTATGCCTTCGTCGAGGAACCGGCCCGGCGGTGGCTGCGCGACCGGGAGCGCCGAGATAGCCACGATGCCGCGTCGTCCGGCGATGCGTCGCCGACAACGGCCGACCACACGGTCAGCGACACCGCGATCAACGCCGGCAGCTGAACCCACCACTCGAAGCCGTGGTAGCCGGTCGACGCGTGCCACGGGCCGCTCGCCAGGCCGAGGGTCGCGAGCAGCATGGCGATGAACACGAGGACGACCCCGACACGGGGTCGGACCCACAACGCGACGCCACCCAGCACCACCGACACGGCCAGACCCCACCAGCCCGCCAGCAGCCAGGAGGCGGTGAGCCACGACGCGGCGCCGGCGACCCGCAGCCACGGTTGCGGGCCGACCTCTCGGCGGGATCGCGATTCTCGAGGTCGAGGTCTCGGCCACCACGCCGCCACGAACAGCAGCGCCACCAGCACCAATCCGATGCACAACGCCCACCGGTAGACCGAATCGAAGCGGTAGGTCAGGGTCAGCGTGCCGGCGGTCCCGGCCGGCACCACCCATCCCTGCTGCCAGCCGTTGACCACGACGGGGGTCAGATCCCGGCCGTCGAGCCTGGCCTCCCATCCCGGGTTGGTGCTCTCCGGCACGACGAGGAGCCGTTCGGCCGCGGCCGCGTCGACGGACACGCTCCGATGGGTGGCCGACCAGTCGGCGACCCGGGGGACCACCGGAGCGGGCGCAGGTGAGGTGTCACTGCCGGACACCGGCAGCGACACCTGCTCGACGGTGAACGCGTCGCCGGGGTTGGCCGACAGCTCCTGCTCACCGGCGCCGAGGCGCACCGCTGTCGGGTCACCGCGCCCGGCACCCGACTGCGCGGACGGGCACGGCCGGGCGACAACGGGTTTCCCGGACCGCAGGTGACCCGCGGTGGTGTGCACCGACATCCCGATCACCTGCCCCGACACGGTCAGACCGATCCCGGCGTCGCAGCCGATGTCGATGCCCCGGTCGTCGTCGGTCGTGGGCGGTGACGTCGGCAGGATCTGCACCTCACTGATCCCGGCCGGCGCCGGCCGGGCGAAACCGAGGCTGTTCACGTCGATCAGGTCGGCGGTCTTGGTGACGGTCAGCCGGATCCGGTCGGTCACGGCGGGGTCCAGCCCGATCACCCCGTCCCGCCCGACGTCGCCGGCCTGCGTACCGGTTCCGAGATCGACGGTCACCCGCCGTGGGGCGGCCGGATAACGCTGCGGAGTGACGAGCCGTAGACCGGTCACCCGCTGCTGGTGCGGAAGGGTGATCACCAACTCCGGGTCGTCGTCCTTCGTGCCGGTCGAGTCGGCCGCGGGTTCCGGTGCGGTCCAGGTGGTTCCGATGTCGCCGTCGACGGCGGCAGCGGCGTTGCCGCGCGGGTCGTCGACGGCGGTGGGGCCGTCGGCGGTAACCTGACCGGGACCGGAGATCAAGGAGCGCAACGCATCACCGGATCTCGGCCGCAGCACCATGGTCGGCGTGACGGACACCGGTGACGGCACCGACAGTGCGCGGGTGAGGATCCCGGGTGACTCCGGCGCCAGACCGAGACCCGGTGCGCAGCGGACCGACGCTCCGTCGGCGACACATGCCGAGCGGCCGCCGAGCTCCTGGGTGAGCAGCCATCCGGACACCGGCGTGCCTCGCGGCGGGTCGGGGAGGGTGACCCGATGGCGGATGACGAGCGGCGCATGGGTGGACAGATCGGTCAGCGACACCTCGCCGAGCGCGAACTGGTTGCCCGCCAGCCCGTTCGCGGTGCTGATCGCCCGGATCTGCACCCAGTGGGTCGGCCCGCTCGGCGCGGTCACGGTGACCGGCTTGCCCGGACGGACACCCTGGGCGACGGCGCTGCCGGCCTCGGTGGAGACGAGCAGGCCCGACACATCCGGCCCCAGCGCCTTGCTCGTCGTGATCGTGAGCGCCAGATCTGCGCGGGGCTCGGTGAAGTCCAGGCGCAGCCACTTTCCGACGGCGGAGTCGAGATCGTTGGACACCCAGGCGGTGTCGGGGTCGCCGTCGAACGCCGCGGCCGGCGAGTTGGCCGGCGACGTCTGACCCAATTGGGTTGCGTCGGAGGCTGATCCGGAGGTGCTGACACGGATCTGGCCGGGTTGGTTGTTCAGCAGCCACTCGCCCTGCACGAGCGGTTGTCCGTCGACCGGATAGTCGGGGACGGCGTTCTGGGTGCGCCGTGCATCGCCGTCGGCGCGGATCGCGGAACTGTGGTCGTCGACGCGCCCGAAGTCGGTCTCGCGGTCGGCCGGCGTGTCGGTGATCAGCACTCCGCGGCCATCCGTCAGACCGGCGCGGCGGGCGTCGGCGTCGAGGAGCGCGGGACCCATCGGCGGCAGGCCCGACCAGGCCCGTTGCGCCTGGACCGCGGCGAGCGCCTCCGGTCCGCCGGCGACGCGCGGCGCCGAGGCGGCGTCGACGAGTACCGGCCCGGTCCCTGGGAATCCGGTGACGTCGCGGACCGCGTAGATCTGGATGGCGCGCATCGTGGGGCGTAACCCGTTGTCGCGCACCACCCCCGGAACACTGCCCGGCCCGACCTCCGGGCCGAAGACCGCCACCCGCTCGAGCCCCGGTGACTGCTCGAGGGTCTGCTGGGCGACCAGCGGGCGGGCCGACCGGGACGAGTCCGGGTCCAGGTCTGCGCGCAACACCACGTAGCCGATGCCCTGCTGTGCCAACGTCGCGGCCAGGCCGGGCGAGCCGCGGCCGTCGGCGATGTCGCGTTGCACCGAGTCCAGCGCGCGGATCGCTCCCGGCGGCGTCAAGGGTATGGCATCGCGGACCGCCCAGGGGCCGTCGGCGAGCGGCTGCAGGGGTTCGTCGCGGGTCAGACCCCACAGCTGGTCGGCGAACGGTGCGCCGGGGACCACCAGACTGCGTACCGGGGCGCTGCTGCCGGGCGGATCATCGTGCGCGGAAAGCCATTTCGCGGCGCTGGTCCAGTAGTCGGGGATCGCGCGGTAGGTGCCGGCCGGCGCCAGTTGTCCGGTCCACATCAGGGAACCCGCGCCGATCGCGGCCACCACCACCACGATCGCCGCCGCGACGGGGCGGGAGCGTTGCGGGTGGGCGAACGCGGATGCCGTCTCCCGGAGTGGGGCGGCGCCCGGCAGCGGGACCCGGCCGAGCAGATGAGCGATGCCGAGAACGAGCGGGATCCGGACGAACGGCTCGAACTTGTGGATGTTGCGCAGCGCGGCGCCGGCTCCGTCGAGGAAGACCCGGACCGGTTCGGCGATCGGCGAGCCCAGTTCCCCGGCGAAGCCGACGCACATCAGCAGCAGACCCGTCACCAGCACCGTGACCAACCGTCCGCGGGACGGGATGTGCCGCATACACAGGCCGGCGAGTCCCGCGGCGGCGAGAACGCCGGTGGCGACCACGGCGGCGGGCTGGGTCACCAGCACCGCGCCCGCCACCCGTTCCGGTGACACGAACGGCGTCCAGGAGCTCGTGCCGCGCAGCACCTCGGTCAGTGAGGTCCATTCGGTGGTCACCCGCGACGACTCGATGAAGTCGAGGAACGGCGGACTGACCCGCGACAGGATGAGCAGCGGCACCACCCACCACGCGCAGGCCATCGTCAGGCCCACCGACCACCACGCACCGAACCGCCACCAGCGCGCAGTGGGCACCGAACTCAGGAACGGTGTGTGCAGAACCCACCACAGCGCGGCGACCCCGAGGGCGGCGAGGGTGGCCACGGCGTTGACCGCGCCCATCAGGGCCACCGCGGCGGCCGACTGCAGCGCCGATCGCCAGATCGGGCCGTCGTCGCGGTCGAGGACACGGACGAGCGGCACCATCACCCACGGCGCCAACACCGTGGGCAGGGTCTCCGACGAGATCGAGCCGATCGTCGTGAGGACCCGCGGGCTGAGCACGAAGATGATGCCCGCGACCATCCGGGAACCCGGCGAGCCGATGCGCATCGCCTCGGCCAGCCGCACGATCCCGACGAAGCCGACGACAAGCAGCAACGCCCACCACAGACGTTGCACGACCCATGGCGGCAGATGCGCGACGTCACCGAGCGCGAAGAACGCCCCGTGCGGGAAGAAGTAGCCGTATGCCTGGTTCTGGACCTGCCCCAGCGGGGCGTTCGGGGTCCACAGATGGGCCGCGCGGGCCAGGAAGCCGAGCGGATTCGCGGTCAGGTCGAGCTTGGTGTCGGCGGAGATGCGCCCGGGCGACTGCAGGAATGAGATGACGAGCGCGCAGAGGGCCGCAATGGCCACGCCGCGCCGCGACAGGCGTCGCTCGAAGGTCAGTTCTCGGCCCCGGTATCGCCGCGCGAGCCGTAGTCCACCGAGCCCTGCACGAAACCGTTGTTGGGGTTGATCGAGTTCACGTCCGTCGACGGGCTCGTCTCGGTGGAGAGGAATCCACCGAGGAACACAGCGCCGAGTCCCACCAGGATGCCGGCGACCCCGGCCACAGCTCCGGCGACGAGGCGGTTGTTGGTCATGGCGACGAAACTACCATCGCGCCGAAACCCGGCCCGGCAAGCGCCGCTCGAAACCCCCGGTCGAGGTACCCGCTCGAACCCGACCCGACTCTGAAAACCGCCCGACCCGCCGTCCGAACTCCGAAAACCGCCCGACCCGACTCTGAAAACCGCCCGACCCGCCGTCCGAACTCCGAAAACCGCCCAGGAGGGGCCGCTGGTCGGCATTTCGCCGACGGATGCCCGCTCCGGGGTGGTTTTCGGCGGCGGTTTCCCCGAAACCGGCGGCTTGCGACGGAGTATGGTCAGGGCCACGCCAGGGCGAATCGAGGCGCGATGCACGAGATGGCGATAACACAGAGCGTGATCGAGGCCGCGTGCGAGCATGCCGCGGGCCGGCAAGTGCACCAGGTCACCGTCGAGGTCGGTGCGCTGTGCGCCGTGGAGCCCGACGCCATGCAGTTCTGTTTCTCTCTCGCCGCCGAGGACACCCTCGTCGAGGGTGCGGTGCTGGAGATCGTCATCACGCCGGGGCGTGCGCGTTGCCGCAGCTGCGGCAACGAGACCACACTGCGCGACTTCATCCTCCTGTGTCCGTGCGGCAGCGCCGACCTCGACGTCACCGCCGGCCGAGAACTGAGGATCACGTCGATGGAGGTGAGTGACGAATGTGCGCAACCTGCGGATGCGGCGATGACTCGGGACCGGTGATCTCGAAACCCGGCCACCACGAGAACTCGCACGGTCGCGACGACCCGAATGACCACGACGACCCGCACCACCACGACGACCCGCACCACCACGACGACCCGCACCACCACGACCATGGCCATCGGCACCACCATGACGATGCGCAGCACCATCATGCGCACGACCATCCGCACCCCCACTCCGAGCAGCACGTCGCGCCCCGCACCGAGACGATCACCCTGGAACAGAAGGTGCTGGATCGAAACGACCTCCTGGCCCAGGAGAACCGGGAATGGCTCGCCGCTCGCGGCATCGTCGCGCTCAACATGGCGAGCTCGCCGGGTGCCGGGAAGACCTCGTTGATCGAACGCACCATCCGGGAGCGCTCGGCGGACTTGCGTTTCGCGGTCATCGAAGGAGACCAGGCCACGCTGCGCGACGCCGAACGAATCTCGGCGACCGGATGCGACGTGGTGCAGATCAACACCGGGGCCGGATGCCACCTCGACGCGCAGATGGTCCGTAACGCCATCGACTCGCTGAGCCCGGCGACCGGATCACTGCTCCTGATCGAGAACGTGGGCAACCTGGTGTGCCCGGCACTGTTCGACCTCGGCGAGCGGATGAAGGTCGTGGTCATCTCGGTCACCGAGGGGGACGACAAACCGGTGAAGTATCCGCACATGTTCGCGGCGGCCGGGCTCGTCATCATCAACAAGGTCGATCTACTGCCCTACGTCGACTTCGACCTCGACCTCTGCACAGCGCATGTGCGAGCGGTCAATCCGCGCGTACCGGTCATCCCTCTCTCGGTCACCAGTGGTGAAGGTGTGAACCATTGGTACACATGGCTTTCAGAAATCCATCAACATTCCGGGCCGACGCCGGTGCCCACCGGAGGCGATTGACAACTCACACTCGTCGGCGTAATGCTGTGACAAGCGTCACACAAGCGTGCCGACGGTCGACTCCCGTGACGCCAGGGGCCGTGTGCGGGGTCCCGGAAAGCGGCATCTCATGCCCGATGAGCTTGCGCAGAAGGCGGAGGAGACCCTGATCCACGTTCTGTGGATCAACGCAGGACTCAGTTGCGACGGCGACTCGGTCGCCCTGACCGCAGCCACCCAGCCCAGTGTGGAGGAGATCGCCCTCGGCGCCTTACCGGGTCTGCCGAAGGTGGCCGTGCATTGGCCGTTGATCGACTTCGAGTGCGGACCCTCCGGTGGTGCCGACGACTTCCTCGAGTGGTTCTTCAAAGCCGATCGCGATGAACTCGATCCGTTCGTCCTGGTGGTCGAGGGCTCGATCCCCAACGAGCAACTCCACGACAGCGGCGGATACTGGTGCGGCTTCGGCAACAAACCCGGCACCGATCAGCCGATGACGACCAGCGAGTGGCTCACCCGGCTCGCGCCCAAGGCGACAGCTGTCGTCGCCGTCGGAACCTGTGCCACCTACGGCGGCATCCACGCGATGGCCGGAAACCCGACCGGCGCGATGGGGGTGCCCGACTTCCTGGGCTGGGACTGGCGCAGCAAGGCCGACATCCCGATCGTGTGCGTGCCCGGCTGTCCGATCCACCCGGACAACCTGTCGGAGACCCTGACCTATCTGCTCTACATGGCCACCGGACAAGCGCCGATGATCCCGCTCGACGACGCACTGCGACCCAAATGGCTCTTCTCGGCGACCGTGCACGAGGGCTGCGATCGCGCCGGTTACTACGAGCAGGGCGACTTCGCGACCGAATACGGTTCACCGAAATGCATCGTCAAGCTCGGCTGCTGGGGGCCGGTCGTGAAATGCAATGTGCCCAAGCGGGGTTGGATCAACGGCGTCGGTGGCTGCCCGAATGTGGGCGGCATCTGCATCGGTTGCACCATGCCCGGCTTCCCGGACAAGTTCATGCCCTTCATGGACGAGCCGCCGGGCGGCAAACTCTCCTCGACGGCCTCCGGCCTCTACGGGACGGTGATCCGCAATCTGCGCCACATCACCGGTGCGACCGTCGACAAGGAGCCGCGATGGCGCCACAAGGGGCAACGACTGGAAACCGGCGCGACCAGGACCTGGTAGGAGAGGCATCAGACGATGACAACCATCATCCCCGAGCCGTCGCACAAGAAGGTCGATCCGGACAGCCTCGTCGAGATGGCGTGGGACCCGATCACCCGGATCGTGGGCAGCCTCGGCATCTACACCAAGATCGACTTCGAGAACCGGGAGGTGGTGGAGTGTCACAGCACGTCGTCGATCTTCCGCGGTTACTCGATCTTCATGCGGGGCAAGGACCCTCGCGACGCGCATTTCATCACCAGCCGAATCTGCGGGATCTGCGGTGACAACCACGCCACCTGCTCGTGCTACTGCCAGAACATGGCGTACGGGGTGAAACCGCCACACCTGGGTGAGTGGATCGTGAACCTCGGCGAGGCCGCTGAATACATGTTCGACCACAACATCTTTCAGGAGAACCTGGTCGGCGTCGACTTCTGCGAGAAGATGGTCTCCGAGACCAACCCGGGCGTGCTGGCCAAGGCGGAGAACACCGAGGCGCCCCATGCCGGCGACCACGGCTACCGCACCGTCGCCGACATCATGCGGGCGCTGAACCCGTTCACCGGTGAGTTCTACCGCGAGGCATTGCAGGTCAGCCGCTACACGCGAGAGATGTTCTGCCTCATGGAAGGTCGACACGTCCACCCGTCCACGTTGTATCCGGGCGGAGTGGGCACGGTGGCCACCATCCAGTTGATGACCGACTATATGACCCGCCTGATGCGGTATGTGGAGTTCATGAAGAAGGTCGTCCCGATGCACGACGACCTGTTCGACTTCTTCTACGAGGCGCTGCCCGGCTACGACAAGGTGGGTCTGCGCCGGACACTGCTGGGATGCTGGGGTTCGTTCCAGGACCCGGAGGTCTGCAACTTCTCCTACCGCGACATGGAGGACTGGGGCCGCAAGATGTTCGTCACACCCGGTGTGGTGGTCGACGGCAAACTGGTCACCACCTCGCTGGTCGACATCAATCTGGGCATCCGAATCCTCTTGGGCAGTTCCTACTACGACGACTGGACCGACCAGGAGATGTTCGTCAAGACCGATCCGCTGGGCAACCCGGTGGACCGGCGGCACCCGTGGAACCAGCACACCAATCCCAAACCCGCCAAGCGCGACATGGACGACAAGTACAGCTGGGTGATGTCGCCACGCTGGTTCGACGGCACCGACCACCTCGCGCTCGACACCGGCGGCGGACCGCTGGCGCGGCTGTGGTCGACCGCACTGGCCGGCCTCGTCGACATCGGCTATGTGCAATCCACCGGTCACAGCGTGAAGATCAATCTGCCCAAGACCGCGCTCAAGGGCCCCGCCGAACTCGAATGGACGATCCCCGAGGCGGGCAGCAACACCATCGAACGCAATCGGGCGCGCACCTACTTCCAGGCGTACGCGGCTGCCTGCGCACTGCATTTCGCGGAGCAGGCACTCGCCGAGATCCGGGCCGGACGAACCAAGACCTGGGAGCAGTTCGAGGTCCCCGACGAGGGCATCGGCTGTGGCTTCACCGAGGCCGTGCGCGGTGTGCTGTCGCATCACATGGTGATCCGCGACGGCAAGATCGCCAACTATCACCCGTATCCGCCGACACCCTGGAATGCCAACCCGCGCGACAGTTTCGGGACGCCGGGGCCGTACGAGGACGCCGTTCAGGGGCAGCCGATCTTCGAGGAGAACGGCCGCGACGACTTCAAGGGCATCGACATCATGCGTACCGTGCGCAGCTTCGACCCCTGCCTGCCCTGCGGCGTGCACATGTACCTCGGCCAGGGACAGACACTGGAGAAACTGCATTCGCCGACGCAGGCGTTGACGGGTGACTGACGACCCGGATGCCGAGGACGGGCGCTGGCGCGGTGCCGGGGACCGTATCGAGAACCTGCTCGACGCTTCGTCGGCGCAGGGCGGTGCGCTCGCGCGCGAGCGGGCCGAGGCGCTGGTACGGGAGGTCGCCGACCTCTACGGCGCCGGACTGACGCGCATCGTCGCCAAGCTCGACACGGCCGCAATCGATGCGCTGGTCACCGACGACCTCGTCGCAAGTCTCCTGCTGGTACACGGGTTGCACCCCCATGACGTGCGCACCCGCGTCGAGACCGCCATCGACACCGTGCGGCCCTACCTCGGCTCGCACGGCGGCGACGTCACCGTCCTCGACGTCGTCGACGGCGTCGTACGACTGGAACTGTCCGGTAGCTGCCGAAGCTGTCCGTCGTCGTCGGTGACGCTCGAACTGGCCGTCGAGGAGGCGGTCCGGGCGGCGGCGCCCGAGATCGAGTCCATCGAGGCCGTCGCAGCCGAACCCGACCAGCCCGGCGTGATCGCGGTGGAGTCGCTGTTCAGTCGGGTGCACACCGACGATCTGCACGCCGGTGAGGCGTCGCGTGGTAGCTGGGAACCGATCCCGCAGGTGGCCGAGCTGGCACCCGGTGAGGTCGGGGGCTTCGCGGTCGGTGGCCTGGTGATCCTGGTGTGCCGGATCGGCGAGGGCTGGTACGCCTACCGCGACCGATGCCCCGGGTGCGACGACTCGATGGCCGGGGCGGGACTGCACAGTTCCCCGCAGGGCGTGGCGATCCTGCGGTGCCCGAACTGCGGGGCCCGGTTCGACGCCGTGCACGCCGGTGCGCGACTCGATGGCGACGGCCACCTCGAGCCGCTGCCGATGTTGACCCGCGATGGCCTTGTGTCGGTCGCGATACCGGCGGGCGCGGCACCGTGAGCAGCCCGTTCGACGTGATCCGGCGGATCACGAGCACTCGGCCCCCGGCTCCGTCGGGGGAGGTGTGCGAGATGTGCGCCGACCCGATGGGCACACGACATCAACACGTCGTCAACGTCGAGGACCGGGCGCTGATGTGTGTTTGCCGTGGCTGCTATCTGCTGTTCGTCGACCAGGGCGCGTCGCTGCGCTACCGCGCGGTGCCGGACCGTTTCCTCTGCTTCCCCGACGACACCGTCGCGCCCGCGGACTGGGCGGGACTCGAGATACCCGTGGATCTGGCGTTCTTCTTCCGCAACTCGGTGCTCGGCCGGATGGTCGCGTTCTATCCGGGACCCGCCGGCGCGATCGAGTCGGACCTGCCTCTGCAGGAGTGGGATTCGCTGGTGCAGCGGTGCCCGGAACTCGACATCGTCGCGGCCGACGTGGAGGCACTGCTCATCCGGATGCCCGGTGACAGTCCGGGTGCGGCCCGACCGGGCGAGGCCGCCGGCTGCCTGCTCCTGCCCATCGACGTCTGCTACGAGTTCGTCGGGCAGGTGCGCACGCGATGGCGCGGTTTCGACGGCGGATCGGACGTGCACGACTACATCGACGAGTTCTTCACCACGATGTCGCGCCGTGCGGCACCGGTAGGTGCGTGATGGTCGGCGGCGGCACCCTCCGGCTCGAGGTGCTCGACGTCGCGCCCGAACGGTACGCGGCGACACCTACCCTGATCGCGCACACCCGGATCAGCAGATTCGACGGTGTCCGGGTCCAGGCGATCGCGCTGCGCGCACAGGTCCGCATCGAGCCGGCGCGCCGTGCCTACGACGACGCGGAGGCAGCCGGGCTCGTCGACCTGTTCGGCGACCGCGAGCGCTGGGCCGGCACGCAGCGTGCCTTCCTCTGGATGCACACCTCGACGATGGTTCCCGCGTTCACCGATCAGATCGAGGTGGACCTGCCGATGCCGTGCACCTACGACCTCGAGGTGAGCGGGTCGAAGTACTTCCATGCCCTGGCCGACGGATCCGTCCCACTCCTCTTCCTGTTCAGCGGCACCGTGTTCGTCGACGGCCCCGCGGGATTCTCGGTGGAACACATCTCCTGGGATCGGGAGAGCCGCCATCAGCTCCCGGTCGCGGTGTGGCGAGAGTTGATGGCCACCTCCTACCCCGGCCAGGGCTGGGTGCGATTGCGCGAGGAAACCCTTGCGGCGCTGCGCGACTACAAGTCCGCACACGGCCTGCTCGGCTACGACGACGTCGTGACCACCTTGCTCTCGAGGGAGGCGATCCGATGACGATCGCGGACGTGCGGGCGGTGGCCGACGCGGTGCTGTACGAGGGCTATCTCCTCTACCCGTACCGGTCGACGTCGGCGAAGAACCAGGCACGCTGGCAGTTCGGCGTGCTGGGCCCGCCGGGAGCGGCGAACGCCGGCCTGGGCGAGCCGCCGAACCTGTCCGCGCAGTGTCTGATCCGCACCGACACCGACACCGACACGACGGTCACGGTCGCCACCCGCTTCCTGCAGCTGCAGCGCCGCACGGCTCGCGACGCGTCGGCGAATCCGGTGGAGACACTCGTCGTCGACGGCCGACGTCACGTCAGCTGGGACGAGGCGGTGCCGTGCGAGATCACCAGCGACCCACTCGCGCTGCAGGACCTGATGAGTGCGGAGAGCGTCGGTCGGATGGACATCGCGGCGGGTGCGGAGGTCGAGGAGCTCGATGGCGGGAGCCTCCTGCGCACGCGACAACCCCTGTGTGGGTGTCTGCGGGTATCGGCGGTGAATGCGGGCGACCTCGTGCGGCTGACGGTCTCGGCGGAGAACGTCGGCGACCCGGCCGTCGATGCCGACGATGCGATCGCGCGCTCGTTCATCGGCGCGCACATGATCGTCGAGGTGCGCGGCGGCTCGTTCGTATCGGTCATCGACCCACCGGAACCGTTCGCGCCCCTCGCGCGGGACTGCGTGCACCACCGGGCGTTCCCGGTGGTGGCCGGACCCGACGGCGAGGACCATCTGATGCTGATCTCGCCGATCATCCTCTACGACCATCCCGAGGTGGCCGCACAGAGCCCGGGGGCACTCTTCGACTCCACCGAGATCGACGAGATCCTCACGCTGCGGGTGATGACCATGACCGACACGGAGAAGGAACAGGCCCGGGCCACCGATGCCCGGGCCGCCGAGATCATCGACCGTTGTGAGGCCATGTCCCCCGAGGCGATGGCGCAGCTGCACGGCGTGCTCCGCGAACCGCACCTTCCCGAACCTTCTTCACCGCAACTGGTTCCGGAGGTGCCCGACGGGATGGACTGGTGGGACCCCGCAGCCGATGCCGCCGTCGCGCCGGAGTCCGACGCGGTCCTCGTCGGTGGTGTCGCGGTCGGTCGCGGCAGCCGGGTCCGGTTGCGGCCGTCGCGTCGCGCGGATGCCCACGACGTGTTCTTCGCCGGCATGACCGCCCGCGTGATGACCGTGCACGGCGACGTCGACGGCGACATCCACGTCGGGGTGGTGATCGAAGACGACCCCGCCGCCGATCTCCACGAATCCTTCGGTCGCTACTTCTATTTCGCGCCCGACGAGATCGAGCCTCTCGACAACCCCTGAGGCGGAAAGGAACCCATCATGCGAAGAATCGGACAGATCGCGACGCTGCTCGCGGTCGTCACGGCCGTGGCAGGAGTGGTCATCGGCATCCGCTCGGTGCCCGACCTGCAGCGGTACCTGCGGATGCGCCGAATGTGAGATGACGGCGGCCACGGTGCCGACCGCGACCGTCCTGGTCGCCGGGATCGGCAACATCTTTCACCGCGACGACGGGTTCGGACCCGAGGTCGTCCGGAGATTGGCGCTGCCCGCCGACGCGGCGCGGGTTGTCGACTACGGCATCCGGGGGCTACACCTCGCCTACGACCTCCTCGAACGATGGGAGGCGCTGGTGCTCGTCGACGCCGTGCCCGACCGGGGCAGACCCGGAGAGGTCGAGGTCATGGTCGTCGACAACGGATCAGCCGCGGCGACAGACCTGTCCGCGGCGAATCTCGACGCGCACGGGATGGATCCGCTGACGGTGTTCGCCGAAGTGCGTGCCCTGGGCGGCACCCTGCCACCGACCTATGTGGTCGGATGCCAGGTCAGCTGTGTCGACGACGGGATCGGACTGTCGGCGCCGGTCGCCGCCGCCGTGGAACCGGCGATGGACGCGGTGGTGTCCGTCCTCGACCGCCTTGCCTCGACCCGGCGGGAGTGACGTCATGTGTCTGGGTATCCCGGGGCAGGTCATCACGGTGCTCGACGAGTACGCCGGTCAGATCGCGCTCGTCGACGTGAGCGGTGAACATCGCAAGGTCAACATCGGTCTGCTCGACGACGGGTCGGCGCTCGGCAACGGGGACTGGGTCATCATCCACATGGGCTTCGCGGTGGAGAAGACCGATGCCGACGGCGCGCGCGAGGCACTGGCCGGACTACGCCTGATGGGTCGAGGTGAGGCCGAATGATCGGGATGTACGAGACGCGGGTTCGACTCAGGCTGCAGATCACCGGGTTGGTGCAGGGCGTGGGATTCCGACCGTTCGTCTACGCGACCGCGACCGAGCTGGGACTGGCCGGCCACGTGCACAACGACACCACCGGTGTGGTCATCGAGATCGAGGGAAGGATCTCGGCCGCCGACGAATTCACCGAACGCCTCCGCAGCCGACCGCCACCCCTGGCAGTCGTGGAGGAGGTCACCGCGACCCGCGTGCCGGTGCGCGGGGGAACCGGCTTCTGTATCGACGACACGACCGTGCGGGCCGCAGGCCGCACCCTGGTGTCGCCGGACGTCGCGATCTGCGTCGATTGTCTTGCCGAACTCCGCGACCCGGCCGATCGGCGACACCGGCATCCCTTCATCACCTGCACGAACTGTGGCCCTCGCTTCACCATCGTGGAACGCATGCCCTACGACCGGCAGAACACGACACTGGCCGGCTTCCCGATGTGCGCGGCCTGCGCCGCCGAGTACCACAACCCGGCCGATCGGCGATTCCACGCGCAGCCGATCTCGTGCCACGACTGTGGACCGACCCTCGGTTATGCCGGACCGGGCGATCCGTCCGACGACCCGGTCGGCGCCGCCCGGGCGCTGCTGCGCGCCGGCGGTATCGTCGCGATCAAGGGCATCGGCGGATATCACCTGGCCTGTGATGCCACCGACGAACACGCGGTGAGCACCCTGCGGGCACGGAAGCGCCGGGGCGACAAGCCGTTTGCCCTCATGGTCGCCGACCTCGATGCCGCCCGACGACTCGTCGCGCTCGATGACGCTTCCTGCCGTGTCGTGGCGGGACCGCAGGCCCCGATCGTGATCGTCCCGCGCGCCGGTGAGCCGGTCGCGCCATCGGTCGCGCCGGGGAATCCGGACCTCGGCGTGATGATGGCCTACAGCCCATTGCACATGCTGTTGTTCGGGCTCGACGGTGACGAGCCCGGACCGCAGGTCCTGGTCATGACATCGGGAAACCTCGGCGGCGAACCGATCTGCTACCGCAACGCCGACGCCCATGATCGACTCGCGGGCCTTGCAGACGGGTTCCTGGAGCATGACCGGCCGATCGTCGTGCCCTGCGACGACTCGGTGGTGCGGGTCGTCGGCGACATGACGGTCCCGATCCGCCGGTCTCGCGGCTATGCGCCGATGCCGCTCGCCCTGCCGGTGGCCGCGCCGGCCGTCTTGGCGACGGGCGCGGACCTGAAGAACACCTGCGCGCTCGCGCAGGGCCGCTACGCGTGGCTGAGCCAGCACATCGGCGACATGGACGACCTGGCCACCATCGAGGCGTTCGGCGCCACGGAGCGCCATCTCGAGGCGGTCACCGGGATCGAGCCGGACCTGCTGACCGTCGACGCGCATCCCGGCTACCGATCCGCCGCGTGGGCGCGACGTCACGCGGGCGGGCGCGAGATCCGTACTGTCGGACACCATCACGCCCATGTCGCGGCGGTGATGGCCGAGCACGGTCTCGACGCGGCCGACAGTGTGCTCGGCGTCGCATTCGACGGCACCGGGTACGGATCCGATGGCGCCATCTGGGGTGGCGAGATCCTGCACTGCCGGTACAAGACGTATCAGCGGGTCGCACACCTGAAGTACGTGCCACTTGCCGGCGGCGACGCGAGCGTGCTGCGTCCGTACCGGATGGCCTTGGCGCATCTGTGGTCTGCGGGCATTCCGTGGTCGGACGGGCTGCCGGCGGTGCAGGCGTGCCCGAACGTCGAACGCCGCGTGTTGCGCCGGCAGTTCGAGACCGGCGACGGCTGCGTGCCGACGTCGAGCATGGGCCGGTTGTTCGACGCGGTCTCCGCCATCGCCGGGATACGGCAGGGCGTCGACTACGAGGCCCAGGCCGCGATCGAACTCGAAGCGGTGTCCCGGACGTCGGGCTGCGACGGGCAGACGTATCGGTTCGCGATCACCGACAGCGCAGTGACAACCGACGATGCGAGGACGGCCGACGGCGCCACGATCATCGATCCCGCACCGGTGATCGCGGCAGCGTCCTCCGATCGGCTCTCGGGCGTGGGTCCCGGGGTGATCGGCGCACGCTTTCATGCCGCCGTGGCCGCGGCCGTGCTCGATGTCGTCACCCGGTTCGGTGAACTGTCGGGGACGGTGGCGTTGACCGGAGGGGTCTTCCAGAACGCGCTCTTGCTGTCGATGACGCAGAAGATGTTGCTCGACAACGGGTTCGAGGTGATCACACACCGGCTCGTACCACCGAACGATGGTGGTGTCGCGTTCGGCCAACTGGTCGTGGCGAGTGCCGGCTGAGGCGAAGGAGGCAGGACTGATGTGTCTGGCGGTACCGGGCAGGATTCTGTCCATCGACCGGGTGGACGACACGCTCATGGCGGTCGTCGACTTCGGCGGACTCCACAAAGAGGCGTGCCTGCAATACATTCCGGATGCGGCCGTGGGCGACTACGTGATGGTGCACGTGGGCTTCGCCATCCAGCGGCTCGACGAGGAATCCGCGCTGGCGACACTCGCCGAGTTCGAGCATCTCGGCGTGCTGAACGAGGAGTTCGGTGACGGCTTCGCGCTCGCGGCCAAACAGGCCGGCGTCGCCGATCCACGTACGACCGATCCGGAGGTGGCCCCATGAAATATCTCGACGAATTCAGTGATCCGACGCTTGCCAGGCGATTGATCGACGAGATCCGCGCAACCACCGATCACCGGTGGGCGATCATGGAGGTCTGCGGCGGCCAGACCCATTCGATCGTCCGTCACGGGATCGACCAGTTGCTGCCCGACTCGATCGAGATGATCCATGGCCCGGGCTGTCCGGTCTGCGTGACGCCGCTGGAGGTGATCGACAAGGCGTTGGAGATCGCCTCGACGCCCGGCGTGGTCTTCTGCTCGTTCGGAGACATGCTCCGGGTTCCCGGGACGAGCCGAGACCTGTTCTCGGTGAAGAGTTCCGGCGGGGACGTCCGCGTCGTGTACTCGCCGCTGGATGCGTTGAAGATCGCCAAGGCGAACCCGGATCGCCAGGTGGTGTTCTTCGGCATCGGTTTCGAGACCACCGCACCCGCCAACGCGATGACCGTCTACCAGGCGCGTCGCCAGGGCCTCACCAACTTCTCGATGCTGGTGTCACACGTCCTCGTGCCGCCGGCGATCGCGGCCATCATGGAGTCACCGACCTGCCGGGTGCAGGCGTTCCTGGCTGCCGGACACGTCTGCAGTGTGATGGGGACCGCGCAGTATCCGCCACTCGCAGAACGATATCGGGTGCCGATGGTGGTCACCGGGTTCGAACCCCTCGACATCCTCGAGGGCATCCGCCGCGCGGTGCGCCAGCTCGAGGAGGGACGTCACGAGGTCGAGAACGCCTATCGGCGTGCGGTTCCGCCCGAGGGAAACCCGGCGGCGCAGGCGATGTTGGCCGAGGTGTTCGAGGTCACCGACCGCGTGTGGCGCGGCATCGGGATGATCCCCGACAGCGGCTGGCGACTGTCGCCGGCGTTCCGCGACTTCGACGCCGAATACCGCTTCCACGTGGACAATCTGCACGCCGAGGAGTCCGCCGTCTGCCGATCCGGTGAGGTCCTCCAGGGCATGATCAAACCTCACGAGTGCGCCGCCTTCGGCAAGGAATGCACACCCCGGCACCCGCTCGGCGCGACCATGGTGTCATCGGAGGGGGCGTGCGCGGCGTACTACCTCTACCGTCGGCTCGATCTGCCCGATCCCAAACCCGCGGCGGCCTCCCATGGCTGATACCCAGGTGGACATGGAGAACTGGGTGTGTCCGCTCCCGCTGCGGGATTCACCCACCATCGTGATGGGCCACGGGGGCGGCGGCGCGATGTCCCAGCAGCTGATCGAGCACCTGTTCCTGCCGTCGTTCGGGGCGGCTGCCGACGCGGGGATGGGAGACTCGGCCGTCGTCGACATCGGTGGCGCGCGTCTGGCCTTCTCGACCGATTCCTACGTCGTGCGGCCGATGGAGTTCCCGGGCGGATCGATCGGCGATCTCGCGGTCAACGGGACGGTCAACGACCTCGCGATGGTCGGCGCCCGACCGGTGGTGCTGTCGACCGCGTTCATCCTCGAGGAGGGTACCCCGCTCGCCACCATCGCACGGGTCGCCGAGGCGATGGGAGCCGCGGCGCTCGCGGCCGGGGTGACGCTGGTGACCGGAGACACCAAGGTGGTCGACGCGGGCAGTGGCGACGGTATCTTCGTCAACACCGCGGGCGTGGGGCTGATCGGGCCCGGGATCGACATCGGTCCGCATCGGGCGAGAGTCGGGGACGCGGTGGTGGTCAGCGGCGACATCGGCGTGCACGGTATGGCGGTGATGAGCTGTCGGGAGGGCCTCGGGTTCGGAACGTCGATCCGCAGCGACACGGCGCCGCTGGCCGGTCTGGTGTCGGCGATGATCGAGACCGGCTCGGACATCCACACCCTGCGTGACCCGACGCGCGGTGGGCTGGCGGCGAGTCTCAACGAAATCGCGTCGTCGGCGGGAATCGGGGTTCTGCTGCAGGAGAAGGATATCCCGGTACCCGCGGCGGTCCGTGACGCATGCGGGTTGCTGGGCCTGGATCCCATGTACGTGGCGAACGAGGGCAAGCTGGTGGCCTTCGTGTCGCCCGAGGATGCCGACACCGTGGTGGCGGCCATGCGCGCACATCCGTTGGGTGCCGACGCCGCGGTCATCGGCACCTGTGTCGGTGATCATCCGGGCATGGTGGTGGCGCGCACCGCGCTCGGCGGCACCCGCGTGGTGGATCTTCCGGCGGGTGAACAGCTTCCGCGGATATGCTGACCGACCTGTCGGGCGTGGAGACGTTCGCGCGCTACGCGTTCGCGCCGAACGAACTCGGATACTGCGGACCCGAGGACTTCGTCGAACTCATGCGTGGCGACCCGCGCCGCCTCGCCGAGCGCGCCGACGAATTCGAGGGCGCCTGGGCCTATCTGGCCACGCTGGCCGAGGCGATGGGGGATCGCCCACCGCTGCACCCGGAGCTGGTGCGGGCCTACTGGGTGGGCAATGCTCTTCTCGAGCAGGTGGATTCGGAAATGTTGCTGCACACCCTGCGGCAGGCGATCCGGGGTCCGGCGACCGGTTTGCTGGGGTCGATCGAGGCCATCGACAACCCGCCGGCGCACCACAACTTCCACGTCCTCGCCGTCTATCCCTGGATCACGTTGCTGCGCATCGACGCGACCACCCCGCTGTCGATCCTGCGCAACTGCTGTATCCGGCCCGGCCGGATCGAGTCGGTGGCCGGCGACGTCGTCGAGGTGTCCCGTCGTGAGCTGGTGTACGACGATGGCCGACTGGCTCTCGGCGATGCGGCGGCCGGGCCCGCGCGTTGGCGACTGCCCGGCTACGAGATGATCGCCGAACCGGAGGTGGGTCAACACGTGTCGTTGCACTGGGACTGGGTGTGCGACGTGCTGACCGGGGCGGAGGTGCGGACGCTGAACGCGGTCACCGGGCAGGTTCTCGGGATCGTGAACCGGCATCTGAGGGGAGCGTGACCGGCGGCCCGGACCGGGTCGTCGCTGAAAACCGCCCGAGACAGGTGCGTCGTCGGCTGATCGCCGACCTCAGCCCTGCCCAGGGTGGTTTTCAGTGGCTGAACGGTCGGACTGGTCGGCTCAGGGGGTGACCGGCGGCAACTTCTCGCACTGCGCCGGCACGATGAACACCGGGCGGTGACAATGCTTGAGGACACGCTCGGCGACGCTCGAATGCAACAGGGCTTTGAGGCCGGACTCGCCTCGCGTGCCGGTGACCAGCAGGTCCACCTTGAGCGCGTCGGCCGCGGCGACCAGAGCGCCCCACACCGTGGACTCGACCTCGACGAGCGAGCCCTGGGCGCGCATGCCCGCGGCCGCGGCCAACTCGACTCCCCGGCGGTTGATGGTCTCCGCCTCCTCCTCGAGCGCCTCGTCCACGCCGGCCTCGAGTTGGGTGTCGATGAAGGGTTGCATCCCGCCGGCGAGGGTGGACAGACGTGTCGGTGACAGTTCGCCCGGCTGCCACGCGGTGACGACGTAGGCGGTGTCGGCGCGGAGGAATTGGCCCGCGTAGCGGATGGCGCGGTCGGCGTTCGGTGAGCCGTCGTAGGCGATCATCAGGGTCTGGTGCGCAGTGCGTCCCCGGCCACCGTTGCCGTCGGACGTCGCGGTGGCGGGTTCGGTCGGGTCGGACCCCACGTCCATTGCCCCAGGTTACATGCCAGACTCGTCACATGGGCTCAACTGCGCGAGGGTGCGGCATTCGTGGCGTGTTGTCGATGATGGTGGTCGCGGTCGTGGCGTTCACGGCTGTGGGCTGCGCGAACGCGGAACCATCCGGCTCGACAAGCAGTTCGTCGTCGGTCTATAGCGTGGCCACATCCGGCTCGCCGGCGTCGTCGTCCGCGGTTCCTGTCGCTTTGGCTTGCGGCGCAGACCAACTCGACCGGATGACGCTGCGACAGAAGCTGGCGCAACTGATCGTCGTCGGCGTGACCGGCGCGGCAGACGCCCAGGCCATCGTCGATTCCGAACAGATCGGTGGGATCTTCGTCGGCAGCTGGACCGACAAATCGATCCTCACCAGCGGTGCGGCGACACGTATCTCGCGACGCAGCAAGTTCCCGCTGATGGTGACGGTCGATCAGGAGGGCGGCCGGGTGTCGAGGCTGTCCGAGCTCGGGATCGACAGTCCGTCCGCGCGTGTCCTGGCGCAGACCAAGACACCCGCACAGGTTCGTGAACTGGCGGCGTCGATCGGCCGGCAGCTGCGTCGGCTGGGTGTGACGGTGGACTTCGCGCCCGACGTGGACGTCAGCAACGAACCCGACGACGAGGTGATCGGCGACCGGTCGTTCAGCAACGATCCGGCCGTGGTCACCGAGTACGCACAGGCGTTCTCCGCCGGTCTCCAGTCGGCCGGCATCACACCGGTGTTCAAGCACTTTCCGGGACATGGTCACGGGTCCGGCGATTCGCATCTCGGCGTGGTGGTGACGCCGCCGCTGTCGTCGCTGGAGCAGAGCGATCTGGTGCCGTACAAGACGCTGCTGCGCGACCCCGGCAACGCGGCCGTGATGGTCGGGCACCTGATCGTGCCCGGTCTGACCGGTCCGGAAACCCCGGCCAGCATCAGCCCGAAGGCGATCGGCATGCTGCGGACCGGCAGGCCCTACGGCGGGCCCCCGTTCAACGGGGTCGTCTTCTCCGACGACCTGTCCGGCATGGCGGCGATCAGTGCGCGATATCCCATCGAGCAGGCAGCGCCGATGGCGATCCGCGCCGGGAGTGACATCGCGCTGTGGTTGTCGACGGATCGGGTGTCGTCGGTGCTCGACGCATTGGAACAGCAGGTGGCGACCAAGCGGCTCACCGAGCAGCGCATCGACCGGTCGGTGGTGCGGATTCTGCGGTCGAAGGGCGTGCTGACGTGCTGAGTGACGGTCCTCCGCCGCGGCCGGGGATTCAGATCACGCCGATGCGCCCGGAGCGACCGGCCCGTGGCCGTCGAACTCCGGTGGTGATCGGACTGTGGATCGGTGCGATCGTCCTGCTGGTCACCACCGCACTGATGGTGGCACTGCACCTGACCGAGATCCGCGTCGCGCTGGCGGTCGATCTGTCGGCCGACCGTCCGGAGGCGACCGGTGACGAGGTCGTGCGGGCGGTGAACATCGCGTTGGCCGCAGGGGCGGTGCTGGTCGCAGTCGTCGTCGTGACCGCTGTGTTCGGGTGCGCACGGATCTGGGACGGTCGGCGATCGGGGCGGGCGTGGCTGCTGGTCGCGGTCATCGTCAGCGCCGTACTGACGGCCGGGAGTGCGATCCTGATCGCGCCGTCGGCGCAGGCGGTGGCCGAGGCCGGACTGCCGCAGCCGTTTCACTGGATCGTGCCGGGCGTGGCGTGCGTACTCGGTGCGGTCGCGACGACGATCGGCTACGTCGACACCCGCACGTGACCGTCGAGTCGGGCCACGATGCCCTCCGCGCTTCGGACCGCCGCCGCACACGCCGAGGCGGCCTCGGCGGACAGCAGCGGATGTGCACCCCGCGAGCGCCACAGACCCACCGCGTCCACCGCTGCGGCCCGCAGATCCCTGGGATCCGAACGGGGGTCGAGGTGAAGACGGGAAGCCGGGTCGACCCCGTGTCCACCGAGGATTCGGACCAGCTCGTCGACCTGATCGGCCGGGAGTGCCGTGCCGCCGGAGCGCAGAGCGTTGAGCAGACGCAATTCCCGGAACCCGTGGACGTCGGCGAGAGCCCGACGGACCGAGGCGCGTAGGTCGGCGGCCCCGGCGCCACCGGTGCGGGCCAGGACGTGATCGAGCGTGACCAGCACCGAATGCGCCTTGAGCTGATCGGCGCGTTGGCCGAACGCGACATCGATCACCTCGCTGAGTTCGAGCAGACCGCTGCGTTCGACGAGCTCGGCGGCCAGCTGTGTCGACGTCGTGGCGCCGAAGCGGATCAGGGTGACGCCCAGGCGTATACCGAAGACACCGAAGCGGTCCGCCAGCTTGCGTCGGACGGCGGGATCGATGTGCGGCAGCAGGTCCGGGCGCACGAAGCGGTCGACGGTCAGCAAGGCCGACTCCAGGTCGTGGCCGGGCACGGCGGCCAGATCGGTCAGCGCGCGGAACTCGATCTCGCGCATGGTCCGGGCGCCCAATGCCAGCAGGCCGGCCACCGGGACGACCGCCTGACACAGTCCGGTGCGCGAGAGTTCGCCGGCGAACCGTCCGGCGATCTCGTGGGCCGACAGCATGGCGTCCATCCGTCCCGCGCCGAGTTCATCGGCGCGGGACACCACGCCGATCACGCCGAGTGGCCCGGAACCGCCCCCGATCGAGGTGGCGATCCGGCGCAGCATGGCCGTGTCGGCCGCGGTCAGGGCGCGCATGAGGTAGACGACCGCATCCACGCCGGATTCGCCGTCGTCGGGCGCCAGTAACCGGATGGTCGACGCCGACAACTCCGTCGACAACGACGCCGTGCCCGGCGTGTCCACGATGGTCCGCGACCCGAGGGCACTCGCCGGCCACCCGACGTCGAGGTGATCGACCCGGTCGGCGGTGAGGCCGCCGAAGTCGAATCCGAGGCGTCCGTCGGTGCGGGTCACCGGGATCGGCATCGACGTCCCGTCATCGATCGCAGCGGTCACCGACGCGATCCGACCCTGGTGATACCAGGTGACGACACGCGTGCACTCGGTGGCGTCGGTCGGCGCGATATCTTGTCCGACAAGGGCATTGAGAAGTGTCGACTTGCCGGCTTTGAGTGATCCGGCCAGAGCGATGCGGATGGGCTCGGCAAGCCGTGCGGCGCATCGGTCGATGATCTCGACGGCGCCGCGATCGGGTGAGACGACGTCGCGGGCCGCATCGACGAACGCCGCTGCCTGCTCGAGATCGGTCATCGCGCCGTCACCTGTGCCGCGTCCAGCCGGTCGGCCGCACGGCGCAGTGCGGCGACGTTCCCCAGCTTCGACTCCACCTGGGTGACCCGCGATTCACGTTCCGAATCGGCCAGCGCCGCAGCGGATTGCGCCGCGCTCAGTGACTCCGAGATCGATCGCGACGTCTGTTCGGCCACGGTGGTGAAGTGATCGCGCAGCACCCGCTGGATCACGCGGAGCCGGTCGCGGGATTCCTTGCCGACCTGGAAGCTGACGTCGTCGGTGAATCCTCGGACGGCGACCTTGGCCCGGGCGCGTCGTTCGGCCACCTTCGCCTGTTTGTCGTCTCGGTATGCTTTGCTGCCCAACAGCACCCCGGCGCCGATCGACACCGGATTGATCAGCGCCATACCCATCATCGTGGAGATGAGTCCGAACATCAGGACGCCGCCGTAGGACCCGCGCATGCCCACGAGGAGTTTCTGGGTGATGCCGGTCCGCCCGGTGTCGAGGTCCGCGAGATCGGCGACGGGGTCGAACACACCGTCGAGATCGGCGATGTCGATGTCGGGGAGCCAGTCGTGGCCCGCCTCGGCGAAATGTTCCGCCACACGCTGCGCCAGCCACACCGAGCGCTCGTGCGCCCAGACGAAGTTGTCGCCGACGACGCTCGCCGTCTGTTCGGCCAACCATTCGCCGAACCGGTCCCAGTCCGTGCCCGGGTCGCTGTCGTCGATGGCGCGTTCGGCCTCTCGGGTCACCGCACGCAGTCGATCCCGCAGATCATGATCGATGTCGGCGGCGAGGTCGCCGATGCCGTCGGCCAGGGTCTGCTGCCACTGGGCCGACTGCTTACGCATGGCCTCGGCTTTCGCCTTGGCCTCCTGCAGTCCGGTGACCGCCCGTCGGGCGGTCTCCTCGCTGCGCAGGCCGGCGAGTTCGCTGCCGAGAGTGAGAGCGAGATGTTCGGAGACGACTCGTAGATCGGTTGCGACGGCTCCTCGGGCCGCCTGCTGTGCGGTCGGCACCACCTGCTCACGGAGATATCGGTAGAGCTCGACGAACCCGGCCTCGGCGTTGAGTTGCTCGTCCTGGAGCCGCAGTGCGTGAATCCGCAGCGTCGACGACAACGGCAGGATGGGGATGTCGAGGTCCTTGCGCCGCAGATGTTCCCGATTCGCCTGTTCGATCGCGCGCCAGTGCGGATACAGGTCGATCTTGGTGAGCAGACACGCGACCGTCGGGCACAGGCCGACGACCTGCTCGAGGAAGCGCATCTCCGGCTCGGTGAACTCCTGACTGGCGTCCGAGACGAACAACACCGCGTCGGCGCCTGCGACCATCCCCAATGTCGCTGCGGCATAAGGATGACCGTGTCCACCGACGCCGGGCGTGTCGACCACGACGAGACCGTCGGCGAGCAGTGGGCCGGGCGCGGCGATCTCCAACCGGGCCACCTCCCGCCCGCCGGCCCGACTCGCTGTCGGCGTGACCGAGGTGATCTCGGCCAGCGGGATACCGATCGTGTCCTCGGTTCCGCCGACGACGAGATGCGCTGTGGGTTCGGTCGCGTGGCTGATCACCGTGGGCACCGCGGTGGTCTCGTCGTCGCCGACCGAACAGACCTCGAGGTTGAGCAGTGCGTTCACGAACTGACTCTTGCCCTGCTTGAGCTGCCCGACCACGACGATGCGCAGTCGTGGATCGATGAGCCGTGTGCGCGCCCCGGCCAGGCGCGCCACCAGGTCACCGCGTCCGGTTTCGTCGGCCATGGCGCTCATCTGGTCGAGCAATTCGGGCACGTTCGTCGTCATGGTGTCCTCACGGTATCGGTGAGTGGGACTCAGCCGCCGAAGATGCCGCCGTGATGGTCGGCCGATTCGGTCGTGGTGGCGTCTGTGTGGGTGTCGGTATGATCGTCGAGGCCGCCGCCGAGGCCGCCGCCGAGTCCACCGCTCAGGCCACCGGCGAGACCTCCGGTCAGATCGGAGGTGAGCCCGCCGGCGGTGTCCGCGGTGCCGCCGAGGACACCGTCGACCGCACCGCCCGCGGCGCCGCTCACCGAACCGTCGGCGGCTGCGCCGGTGTCCACGTCGGTCTGGTCGGTCACCTCACCGGACGCATCCGCGCCGCTGTCGACGGCCCCGGAGCCGGTGAGGTCCGACACCGGCCCGGTGACCGCGGCGCCGAGTCCCGCCGAACCGTCGCTGTGGCCGGTTCCGGTCAGATCGCCGCCCAGCTCTCCGGTCAGGGCGCTCGACTGGTCGACTGCCCCGGACAGCCCGCTGTTCAGTCCCAGCCCGTCGTGCAGGCCGAGGTCGTCGGTCGCTCCGGTGACGGTGGTGCCGAGATCTCCACCGCCGGCCCCTGCTCCGCTCAGCCCGAGGTTCGCGGCCAGGCCGTGATCGGGTGCGGTGATGTCGAGCGCGTGGTCGATGGGTCCGGTAGCCGTGTCGAGTCCCAGTCCACCGGTCAGGCCGCTGTCGCCGGTGAGTCCCAATCCGCTGGTGATGCCGGCGTCGCCGGTGAGTCCGAGACCGGTGTCGAGCAGTCCGTCCGACTGCAGACCCGCCGCCGACGTCAGCGCCCCGCCGACAGAGACCGGGCCGGTGGCCGAGATGCCGTGCTCACCGATGCCCAGGGTCGGGTTGACCAGTGCGTCGACCTGTCCGGTGACCAGCGTGCCCAGCCCGCCGGCCGACTGCAGACCGGCGTCGAGCGTGGCGGTGATGCCGTCGGTGGTCGAGGTATCCAGATCGAGTGCGGTGCTCAGCGTCGAGGTGACCGCCGCACCGAGGTCGGTGCCTGCGGCCAGCTGCCCGGCCAGGTCGCCGCCGAGATCCCCGGAGAACGCGGCGCCCAGTACCGCGCCGAGCGAGCCGCCGAGCTGCGCGCCCAGGTCGCCGCCCGCACCCAGCGCCGTCGACAGCACCGCTCCGAGATCGCCGGTGGCGCCGGTGACCGCATCACCGGCGAGGTCGCCGTCGAGCGCGGTGTCCAGTGCGCCGGCGAGATTCGCGACCAGGCCGCCATCGACGCCCAGCGCGGCACCCAGATCGGCGGCCAGCAGCTGGCCGACGCTGACACCGGACACCGCACCGAGAAGACCGTCCACCCCGGCCGCGGCGCCGAGCATGCCGCCCAGCGAGGCGCCGAGTGCCGCCGCGACGTCGCCGCCGGCCGCGCCGACGGCGCTCAGTCCGGCCGCGAGGTCCCCGGTCAGTCCACCGTCGAGAAGGGCACCCAGGTCCGAGCCGACGACACCGCCTGCGTCCAGGACGCCGGACAAGGCGGTGCCCAGGTCCGCGCCACCCTCCGTGCCGAGGGAGCCAGAGAGCACCGTCGACAGCGACGCGTCCAGTCCGGCTCCCGCCGAGAGCAGCCCGTCCAGGGTCGCGCCCGCGGCACCGTCGAGCGCGACACCGAGTGCACCGCCCAATGCGCCGCCGAGATTCGCCGCGATCTCACCGCCGGCACCCAGCGCGGACGACAGTGTGGACCCGACCGCGACCTCCAGGTCGCCGCCGGCGCTCAGCACTGCGTCCAAACCGGTGCCGAGGGCTGCATCGAGGGCCGCGGACAGACCCGCCTGGGCGCCGCCGCCGACGCCGAGTGCCGCGGCGATGGCGCCGCCCATGACGGCGCCGAGTCCTGCGCCGCCGGTCAGCGCGATGCCGCCGACGGCTGCTGCGCCGCCTGAGAGCACTGCGGTCAGTGCGGTCCCGAGTTCTGCGGCCGCGCTGCCGCCGGCGCCGAGGCCGGCGCTCAGCGCACCCGACAGGGTGGCGCCGAGCTCACCGGACAGTGAGGTGATGGCCTGGGCGTCGAGCAATCCGGACAGCGCGGCCTCCACGCCCCCGGCCGCGGCGAGAGTTCCGTCGAAGGCGGCGCCGAGTTGGGTGGCCAGTGCGGCGTCGAGGCCGGCCGAGACGGCACCGCCCGCGCCCAACCCGGCCGACAACGCCGCAGCGAGGTCGGCTCCCAGGCTTCCGCCCGCGCCGACCGTGGCCCCGAGCAGGCCGCCGAGCGTCGCGCCGAAGGCCCCGGCCGCGGAGCCGCCGAGTTCGAGTCCGGATGACAGGGTGGCGGCGAGGCCTCCCTGGACGCTTCCGGCCACGGCGAGTACACCGTCGACGGCGGCCGCGAACTGTTCGATCAGCGCGCCTTCGGCGCCGATCGCGCCGGCGAGGGCTGCGGCGATCTGGCCGCCCATGCCTGTACCCACCTCGAATCCACCGGCGATCAGGCCGTCGAGTGCGGCACCGAACGCCGCGCCGAACGTAGCCGCGACGGTCCCGCCGGCGGCGATACCGGACGCCAGTGTCGCGCCGAGAGCGACCGCGAGCTGCCCGGCGAGATCGAGCTCGCCGACGGCGATGCCGCCGAGGTCGAGATCGGCGAGTTGGAAGCCGGACAGGTCCAGCCCACCGAGTCCGATTCCGCCGAGCATCCCGCCGAAGTCGATGTCGCCGATGGTGAACCCGCCGAGATCGAAACCACCACCGGCGGCACCGCCGAGATCGGCACCGCCGAGACCGGCACCGCCCAGACCGATGCCACCCAGACCGATGCCGCCCAGACCGATGCCGCCCAGACCGATGCCGCCGCCACCCACCGAGCCGCCGGCGATTCCACCGCCGAAGCCACCGCCGGCGCCGCCACCGAAGCCACCGGCACCCACACCGCCGGCGGCACCGGCGATCGCGCCGAGCCCGGCACCCGCTCCCGCCGTCACCAGGCCGGCGTCGGCGACGAGTGGCGCAGCCGCCGACACGTCGGCGGGCGTCACGCCGTGCAGTCCTGCGTCGGCGAGTGCGGCCTGCGGATTGCGGCAGTACGCGTTGATCGACTCGTCGTCGCGGAGCAGACCGAGAATGAAGTCGAGAATCGCGTTGGAGGCCATCGGGAACGTCCCCTCGTCAGACGAGACCGCGGTCGATCCCGTGTTGTCATCCGACGCTAGGTGGCACCGTCGATCGGGGCATCGGGGAAAATCCCCGGTTCTGTTCTCACCCCCGGGCACCCATCGGGACTTCGCCCCCATCCTGCGGCCCGGGGCTAACGGCCCACCCGGCCGGCACGACAGACTCACCAGGACAGCACCGCGCCGTTCCATCGGCGACGGGACAGGAGTGGGGCGATGACCTTCGAAATCGGTGTCACGATCGGGGCGGACACCTCTGTGGCGACTGCGGCGTCCGACGACGCCTGGGAGGCGACGGTGACGTCGGCGACCGCAGACCTGACCGGCCGGGACGACTTCATCGGGCGGGTGGGCGATCCGGTCGACATGATCGACGACGACGGCGCACCCGTGGTCGCCGCAGACCTCTACGCCGTCAGCGTCGAGCGCATGGTGGCCGCGGTGGAGGCCGAAACAGAAGGTATCGACGACGCTCGCGTCGCCATCGCGTATCCCGACACCTGGCCGGCCGAAGCCCTCGCCGAGGTGCGCACCGCCCTCGGCGGTCGCGGGCGGCTCGCCGACGTCACCTGGGTCTCGCACGCGGCCGCGTCGACCGCGGCCGCCGAACACACCCACGGCGCCTTTCCCGACGACTCGATCGTGGTGGCCTACGACCTGGGGGCGTCGAGTCTGACCGTCTCGCTGGTGCGGGCCGGCGACGTCCCGGAGGTCATCGGGCGTCCGCTCTCGTCGTCGGCGATCAGCGGGCGCGAGTTCGATCGGCTCATCCTCGCCGATGTCCTGGCGGTCACGGGTGCGGCCGATGCCGCGGGCACGCTCGACCCGTCGGTGATCGACGACCTCGTCCGACTGCGGGCGGCGTGTCGCGCGGCCAAGGAGCAGTTGTCCGCCGACACCGAGGCGGTGGTCGACGTCGCCGTCGGCAAGGAACGCACGCAGGCGCGAGTCGTTCGCGAGGACGTTGAGAACCTGCTGCGCGGACCGATCCTGGAATCGGTTGCACTGGTGCGCGAGGCCCTGCTGGCCGCCGACGTCGATCTCCAGGCCGTCACCGCAGTCGTCGCGTCCGGGGGCGGCTCGTCGATCCCGCTGGTGACCGAGCTGCTGAGCACGTCGCTGCACCTCCCGGTCGTGCCCGACCCGGATCCCGCGGCGGCGCCCGCCGTGGGCGCCGCATTACTGCTGTCCCGGCTGGCCCCCCGACCCGCGAACGCGGACATCGCGGCATTGCCGGCCCAGCCGCCGCTGCGCGAGATCATTCCCGCGCCGAGTGTTCCGGTGGCCGACCCGCCTGCGCGGGTGACGCGCCGCCGGGGGATTCTCATCGCCGCCGGGACCGGGGTGCTCGCCGTGATCACCGCCGCCGGACTCTCGGTCGGTACGGGGCTTCTGGGTTCGTCGGACCCCGCCGTCCCGGCGCCGGCCGACGCGGCCACCTCGGGTCCGTTGTCGCCCGGTCGCTCGACACCGGCGGGCACCACCGGTGCCGGGCACTCCACCCGTGGGCCGGCCGGCACCACCACGGCTGCCGATGTGGCCGCCGAGGCAACTCGACGCGGTCCGGCGCGGCCGGCGCCGACGGATGCGGCGGCGCCCGGGACGTCGCCGACGCCGTCGCCCAATGCTCCGGGTAGCGCTCCGGGAACCACCCAGAACACCGCCGGCCCGACCGCAACGGTGCCACCGGCGCCGAATCCCGGAACCCAGACCCCCAGTCCCTCGAACCCGCCGCCGGAGTTCCCCGAAGATTCGTCGGGGAACCCGAACACGGGCGGAGGCGGCAACTCCGGCGGTGGCATCGGCAGCGGCGTCACCCAGCTACCGGGACGTATCGTCGACGGCACCGGCGAGACCGTCTGTGGCGTCGCCGGCGTCCTGTGTCGGTGAGCCGGTGGACCTCCTGACCACGCCCACCGCGCGTCGCGCCTCGCAGCTCGCATGGACGACCCGCGTCGTCGCGGAACTCGGTGTCGAGGGCAGCGGCCTGGATTGCGCGCTGATCATCGGGCCGCCGGGCAGCGGAAGATCCCGGACACTGGCCATGCTCGAGGCGACGCTTCGGGCCGACGGAGTGCGGGTGATCGTGGGTTCCACCGAGGTGTCCGCGGCCGACGGCGATCGACGTCGGCCGGTCGTCATCGCCGACGACCTGCACACGTGGCCCACCGACCTGCTCGACGACCTCGTCCGGCGAATCGACGCCGGACACGCGGCCGTCGTCGGCACCACCGAGGCGAGGGAACGGGATCCGCGGATCACCGGACTCATCGCACGCGCCCGGCGAAGCGGCGCCGATCGGGTCTGCGGCCCGATCTCCACCGGCCAGGTCATCGAACGCGCCATGGCCCTCGGTCTCACCCTCGAACCGCTCGACGCCGCGCACATCCGGCGGCGCTGTATCGGGGCGTCGGCGCTCGTCGACGTGGTCCTCGACGTCATCCACACAGACGATCTCGACGACCCCGACGCCCGTACCGTCCTCGACCCGGTCGCGATGGCCACGGGCGTGGCCCGCGACTGGCATCACCTGGTCCTGCGCGGTCTCGACGACCACACCCTCGCCGTCCTCGCACTTGCGGCAGGCCGGTCCGCCCTCGACGTGCCGGCCATCGCCGACATCCTCGAGATCGCCGTCGACGACGCCGCCGCGGCGCTGGACCGTGCACGTGGCACCGGCTTCCTCGGTGGCTCCGACGTCTTCCGCTCGGTTGCGCTTGATCCGCTCGCCGACGTCGTCGGGGCGGCGTGGCTGAGCGAACTGCGTCGACGGGCGGCCCAGCAGCGACTCGGTGCCGGAGAGTTGTCGGTCGACGATGCGGTGCGCGCCGCGGAGGCAGGTCTGGCCGATCCGCGAATCGTGGCCGTGCTGTGCGACGCGGCCGACGACGCCGACCCACATCGGGCGGCAGCTCTGCTCGCCGCCGCGGAACGTGCGGGTGGTGCGGTCGAGATCATCCGGCCGCGTCGAGCCCGGTTGGCACTCGACGCCGGGGATGTCGCCGGTGCCGCGATCCTGATCGACGACGTCCTGACCGGGTTGAGCAGCCCATCGCCGGGTGCCGCCGACGCGGTGATCGTCGCCGCAGAGGTGGCCGGTGCGTCCGGGCGGCACGCCCACGCGGCGGACCTGATCCGCTGGCTCGGCCCCGATCACTGCGGTGCGCATCGGGTGGCCGCCGTGACCGCGCTGCTCACGGTCGGGGACCGCGAAGGAGCGCAGGAGTTCGCCGCGGCCGGCGGGGGCGTGCCCTCGATCGCCCGGCACATCGACGACGCACGCATCGCCGAGCTGCTGGCGAACACATCGGAGCCCGGGACAGGTGAGGCGGTCGACCGGACGGCAGCGGGCCCGGCGACGAATGTCGCCGACGGTCCCCTCACCGAGCGAGAGGCCGACGTCGCCCGCGAGCTGTTGGCCGGATACACCCACCGGGAGATCGGGGAGCGGCTGTACATCTCCGCGAAGACCGTCGAACACCATGTCGCGAACATCCGCCGACGTCTGGAGGCCGGGTCGCGCTCGGAGCTGCTCGCGGCCATTCGCGCCGCCGGCTACCGCTGAAGGCGCCACCCGGCGGGATCGGTCTGTTCGTGGATCTCGCGCAGGCAGGCGATGGCCTCGGCCACCCGCCGCGACCTGGCCCGGTTGGCCGTCGTCACCGCGATCGCCGGGTTGTCGTCCATGTCGGCGACCGGGCGGTGGACGACCTCGAGTCCCTCGAATGTCCGTGTGGCCGGATGAGGGACCGCATTCACGAGCGAGAACCCGAGACCTCTGGCCACCAGGGAGCGAATGGTCTCGGCGCTCGACGACCGCCATCGGACGTCCACCTCGAATCCCCGCGAACGGATCCGGTCGACCAGGAGATCGGCGGTCGGAGGGATGTCCAGCAGAATCGCCGGAAGACGAACCAGATCCGCCAAGGCAACCTCGTCGTGCTCGGCCAACTCCGAGTCGCCCGGCAGCAGGGCGTGCAGTCGGACGCTTCCCAGATGATGTGTCACGAGCTCATGCCGCACCAGTTGGCGGGAATAGAGCATCGCGACATCGAGGCGACCGGTCGCGACGAGGTCCTGCAGATGCCGGGGTGCCTCCTCGATCAGCGTGAGATCGACTCGCGGCCAATGCTTCTCGAAATGCTCCACCAATCCGGGCAGCATTCGCGGACTGGCCGTGTGCAGGCACCCGACCGACAGTGGGCCACGCAACTGCGCCGCGGTGTCATCGACGGCGTCGACCGCGTCGTCGACCGCGGCCAAGATCGCCCGTGCTCGTGCGGCGAACTCCTCACCGGCCGCGGTCGGGCGCGCCCGACGGGCCGGACCTCGGGCGAGCAGCACCGTGTCGAGGTTCTTCTCCAGCTGGGACAACGCGGCCGAGACCGTCGCCTGGGAGACGTGCACGGCCGCCGCGCCGGCACTCACCGAGCCGTGGTCGAGTACGGCGATCAAGTACTCCATCTGTCGCAGGGTCAGCTCATTCATAGTCAAAGACTATGTTGATGGCCAATTATTTTTGCTTTTTCTTTCGTTGTGGCCTGCGGCACTCTCATTGGAGATCATTGATCCAGGTCACGTAGGAGCCCGCATGAACTCGACCAGCCCAGCGACCGGCACGACCCGCGTCGTCACACTCGGCACCACCGGCGGCCCCCGATGGTGGAAGGGCGATCCGCGCGATCGCTCCGGCATCGCGACCGCTGTGGTCGTCGGCGACCGGTTCTATCTGGTCGACGCCGGTCATGGCGTCGGCAGGCGGATTCGGCAGGCGGGTCTCGAACTCGCCGACCTCGGGGGCATCTTCCTGACCCACCTGCACTCGGACCACACCATCGATCTCCCGTCGCTGCTCGTGCTCGGGATGCACGAACTGCAGGGCCGCGCAGACGATCCGGTCCGCGTGTTCGGCCCCGGAGACCGGGGAGCGCTGCCGCCGATCTCACCGCATGCCACCACGCCTCCGCGGCCGGTCGCCGCCGACAACCCGACGCCGGGCACGGTGGACATGGCCGAATCCATCGTGCGGGCGTTCGCCACCGATCTCAACGACCGGGTGCTGGATTCGTTGCGTATCTCGCCGCTGGAGTTGTTCGACGTGCGTGACATCGCGATCCCGTCCGACATCGGCTATCACCCGAACGACAACGCGACACCGGAGATGGAGCCGTTCGTCGTGTTCGAGGACTCGCGGGTTCGGGTGACCGCGATTCTCGTCGAACACCCGCCGGTCGCGCCGGCATTCGCGTTCCGATTCGACTCCGACGGTGGTTCGGTCACGATCTCCGGGGACACCTGCGAGACGGCGAACATGGTCACCCTGGCACGCGACACCGACCTGTTGCTTCATGAGGCGATCGATTTCGACTGGGTGGACGGTCTCTACGGCCATCGCACCGACGACGAGGGCCGCGCCTCGCGCGCACACCACTACAAGTCCCACACCTCGGTGGAGGGTGCCTGCCGGATCGCGCAACAGGCCGACGCCCGTCGGCTCGCGGTTCATCACCTGGTACCCGGCTCCACCGACCCGGCGGTGTGGGCTCGAGGCAACGACCTCCTACCCGGACGGTTCCTCGTGCCCGACGATCTCGACGTCATCGAACCCCGGCCCGCGGGCACGCGGACCCCGCTTCTCGCCGACATGGCGATCGGCTGAAGGCGGCAGTGATGACATCGACCAACGAGAACAACCCGGCGCCGGCCCGTCAGACCTCGATGAAGACAACCGAGATGCGGCGCGTCCTCACCTCGGCCTTCGTCGGCTCGGCAATCGAGTTCTACGACTTCATGCTCTATGCGACCGCGTCGTCGATCGTCTTCCCCAAGCTCTACTTCGCGGAGTTGGGCCCCGGCCTGGCGCTGGTGGCGGCGTTCGCGACATTGGCCGCCGGATATTTCGCGCGGCCACTCGGCGGCATCCTCTTCGGCCACTTCGGCGACCGGTACGGCCGCAAGAAGGCTCTGGTCGTCTCGATGGTGTTGATGGGTTCCGTCACGGTGGCGATCGGCCTGATGCCGACCACCGCGGCCATCGGCGTCATCGCGCCGGTATCACTGCTGCTGTTGCGGGTGATCCAGGGGCTGGCCGTCGGCGGTGAGTGGGGCGGCGCGGCACTGATGGCGGTCGAGCACGCACCCAAGAACCGACAGGGATTCGCCGCGGCATTCGCGAATGCGGGCGGGCCGGCCGGAGCCGTGATCGCCACACTGGTGCTCTCGCTGATGACCGTGCTGACGGGTGACCAGTTCATCGTGTGGGGATGGCGGATCCCGTTCCTGCTGTCGGCCGTCCTCATCGCGATCGGCCTGGTGATCCGGCTCAAGGTCTCCGAGACCCCGTCGTTCCGAGCCCTGCAGGCCTCGAGCGAGGCCCGGCGGCTGCCGATCGCCGACGTTCTGCGGCATCATCTGGGCGCGGTGGCCGCGGCGCTGCTCGTGACCATCAGCGTGTACACGACACAGGCGATCGTCACGGTGTGGGGAGTGGCGGTGGCGGTCGACGCCGGAGAGGACAAGACGACCATTCTCAACTGGAAGGCCGCCGCGGCGGTCCTGACGATCATCGTCACCTTCCTGTCGGCACGGGCGAGCGATCGGGTGGGTCGACGGCGTGCACTGGTGTTCGGATGTCTGGTGACCGCGGCGTCGGCCTTTCCCCTCGCGTTCATGATCGGCAGTGGTGACCTGGGGCAGTACGCCGTGGCCATCATGCTGGGCAACGGGGTGGTGCAAGGCCTGGTCTACGGTCCGATCGCGGCGTACGTCACCGGGCTGTTTCCTCCGGACGTGCGGTACACGGGCGCGTCGATCGGCTACCAGGGCGCCTCCGCACTGGGTGCGGGTCTGACCCCGATGATCGCATCGATGCTGGTCCTGTTGCCGTCCGGCGGTCTGTGGTGGGTGGGCGCGTACTGGGCCGGCCTCGCCCTGGTCAGTGCTGCGGTCGCGGCGTGCTACCGACGCCGGCCGGCCGCAGAGTCCGCACCGCCCGTCCCGGCGCGCGTGGCGACCGTCAGCCGATGAGCGTCGAGCAGATGCAGCCGACACGCGCCGCGGGTTCTGACCGCGGCGCGTTGTCGCGGCGTGTGTTTCCCGGCGGCACCGAACCGGACCCACGCTTCACCCTCGCCAACGAACGGACATTTCTCGCCTGGATACGCACCGCGCTGGCCTTCGTCGGGGCGGGTGTCGCGCTGGAGGCGTTCGCCTTGGGAGACCTCGATCCCCTCGTCCGCAAAGCAGTGGCCGTCGCCCTGATCATCACCGGCGTGCTCGGCTCGGCGGGCGCGGGAGTGCGGTGGTGGCGCGCCGAGACCGCGATGCGGCACAACCGGCCGCTCCCGGTGCCGGCGGTGGTGCCGCTGCTCGGGATCGTCGCCATCGTCGGTGCGATCGGCGGCGTCATCCTGGTCCTCGCGGCATGAAGCGGTCCGCGGGCTCGCGTCGTGCGGTGGGACCGGCCCCCGGTGACCCGGGGCTCCAGCCCGAACGAACGCTGCTGGCCTCGGTCCGGACCGCGATGTCGTTCGCGGTGATCGCACTGCTGGGACTGCGGATGACGGGATCGGTCGGCGGTGTGCTGCTCGGGATCGTCGCCATCGGAGTTGCCGCGGTCATCGTGATCGTCGGTCGCCTGCCCGCCGACATGCGCGAATTCTCCGACCGCGTGCAGGCGCACCGGGACATGTCCGAACCGCTCGGTCGCGCCATTGTCCGGATCGCGGTTCTCGTCTCGGCGACGGCGTGTACCGGTGTGGTCGCCGCGACAGCGGTCGCTCTGGCGTGATCTCGCCCGTCGACCGGCACGCACTCGGTTACCGACGCTAACAACTGCGTCCCCGGCAGCGACTAACACTGCAGAAGGTTGGGGGACAGGAGTGTGTGGGCGATGACGCTCTGTATCGGTGTGCAGATCGGCGACGACAGCAGCGTGGGGACTGCGGCGTCGGAGGGTGCCTGGGAGACGACCGTCCGGGTCGAGAACGAGTCGTCGATCGAGCATGCGGCCGATTCCGCGGCCGATGGCTACGCCGACCGGGTGGCCGGCGTGGTGCGGGCGATTCGGGCATCGACCTCCGAGACGACGACCGGCCTAGCCGTGGCTCATCCGGACGATTGGTCGGCCGACGAACTCGACGCTGCGCGCGCAGCCGTTTCCGGGCACGAGGAGACGGCAGGCGTCGACGTCACCTGGGTGCCACGCGCGGTTGCGGCGGTCGTCGCCGCGGAACACACCTACGGCACCTTTCCCGACGGCGTGCCGGTGGTCAGCTACGACCTCGGCGCGACGGGGCTCACGGTGTCGGTCGTGCGTACCGGTGAGATCCCCGAGGCGATCGGCCGACCGATGACCGCTGCGGTGGCCCCAGTACCTGTCGAGCCTGCCCTGGCCACCATGCGGGATCGCTCCGGCGACGGCATGCGGGTTTCGACGGCGGCGTCGGCGGACGTCGTCAGGGAGGCGCTCACGACCGCCGGGCTGACCCCGGAGGAGGTCACCGCGCTCGTCGTCACCGGCGCCGCCGCGACGAATCCGATGGTGTCCGAACTCCTGCGGGACACCCTGCACATTCCGGTGGTCCTCGACCCTGATCCCACCTCGGCGGCCGCAGGCGCCGCCCTGCTGAACATCCGCGGCAGTCTGGCTCCGACTGCCGCGTTCGCCGTGGACGACGCCCCGACGTCGCCGCTCGCCGTGGCGGCAATGGCCGACGGTGCCGCCGACGTCGTGTCGCCGTCCGCCGGCACCGCGGCGCAGGCGCGCAGTCGTCGCACGGTCGCGCTCGCCCTCGTGGCAGCAGCGTCGGCGGCCGTCGTCGGCGCCGGGCTGTGGGCGGCGATCGTCGGGAAGTCCGAGCACCACACCACGGATGCCGCGAACGTGGAGCGCGGGGCCACCACGTCGTCGACCGTCGTGCCGCGGACGACGCACCCGTCGCCGCGAACCGCCATCGACGTGCAGACGGTGCCCTCGGCACCCGCCGCCGCACCGCTGGAGACGGTGACGCGTCCGGCTCCGACCACCACCGCGTCACCCCGCAGCGTGATTCCGCCGTCGCAGACGTCGACGACCCCCACCGCACCTCCGGTGCCGGTGCAGCCCTCGACTCCGCCGACCGCGGATTCGACCACTCAGCCACCGGCTACCGAAGATTCGACACCGGAGGAGACGACCCCCGGCCAGGGCATATCCGGCGACTCGTCGGCGAGCGATCCAACGACCGCGGAGGACTCGACCGCCGACCGCACCGCGGGCACCACGACGACCCCGCAGCCCGCATCCGGCGTCGACAGCGCTGCCGAGTAGTCTGCAACGACACCCGTACCAGATTTCGTACCAAGCGCCCCGTTGAACTTACCGCACGGTAAGATGATCCGAACGCCACGAGCGTGGCGGGATGAGCGGCGAAGGAGTGATCGATGGCGGGCGGTACCAAACGGCTGCCCCGCGCGGTGCGGGAACAGCAGATGCTCGACGCCGCCGTCAAGGTCTTCTCCGAAAACGGGTTTCGTGAGGCGTCGATGGATTCCATCGCCGCCGAGGCCGCGATCAGCAAACCGATGCTGTACCTCTACTACGGCTCCAAGGACGAACTGTTCAGTGCGTGCATCGAACGCGAGTCGGCCCGCTTCATCGAGGCGATGGCGGTGGGCTTCGATCCGGCACTGCGTCAGCGCGAACAGGCCCGCACCGTGGTCAAGGAGTTCCTTCGCTACGTCGACGAACACCGGCAGTCCTGGAAGGTGCTCTATCGCGTCGCCGTCGGAACCCAGACCTTTTCGCACTTCGTCTCCGACAGCCGCAAACGTGTGACCGAGATGGTCACCGAACTCATTCGCGCCGGCACCACCGTCGAAGGCGCCCGCGACATCGACTTCGAGCTCACCGCCGTCGCGCTCGTCGGCGCGGGCGAGGCCGTCGCCGATCGCATCACCGAGGGCGACGTGGATCTGGAAACGGCCACCGACCTGCTCGTCGGCATCACGTGGCGTGGCCTCAAAGGTGTGGGGACCGCGGATCTGCCGATCGACTGAGCGTTCCGCGGAACGCCGAGCGTCACCCGGGGCCTGTTCGTCCGCCGGATTTCGCCTCCTCCCCTCAAAACTTCCGCCGGATGAATGCATTTCCGACGCACGAACGGTCACATTGGGATCCACGCAGTGGGATCGGCTCCGATGGGCCGTCGTGCCGGTGGATAGTCTCGTCCCGTGCACGCAATCGCCGACTGGCTCGTCGAGATCGTCCAGTCGGTACCGGAGTGGGCGGTCTATCTCGTCGCGTGCGGCGTCGTCTACGCCGAGACCGCGACGCTGATCCTGGGATTCATCCTGCCCAGCGAGGCCGTGCTGCTCGCCGCGGGTGTCGCCGCCGGCGTCGGCTCGACCCAGATCGCTGGCCTGGTCGTCGCGGTGTGCGTGTCCGCGATCGCGGGCGATCTCACCGGCTACTGGGTGGGACGCTCGTCCGGTCATCGGGTCAAGGCGTCCCGAGCAGGCCGGAGGTTCGGTGAACAGCGATGGAAGCGGGCCGAGGAGCGAATCGGCCGCGACGGACTGGTGGCCGTCGCCACCGGCCGATGGATCGGCTACGTACGCACGCTGGTCCCACCCGTGGCCGGGATGGTCCGGATGCACCCGCCGACATTCCTCGTCGCCGACCTGATCGGCGCCACCACCTGGGCGACCACCGTCCTGCTGGTGGGGTACTTCGCCGGCGCCGCGCTCGGCACGACACTGTTGCTCTATGCGGGCGTCGCGGTGGTCGCGGTCGCCGGCGGGTGGTACCTGTGGCGGTGGTGGGAGGCCAGGCGGGCCTGAGTCAGGCGCCTCGGGTTGTCGCGGTCAGGTGAGGTGCACCCTTGCGGCGATCGAGCACTGACAGGTCGAAGTCGCCGGTCACATTCGGCCCGCTCGCTCCGCTCCCGGCGCCAGTCGCATTCGGCCCGCTCGCTCCGCTCCCGGCGCCGGTCACATTCGGCCCGCTCGCTCCGCTCCCGGCGCCGGGCCCATCGATGCGCCGCGTGTACAGATTCACCTTGGCGGGCAGCAGGATCGGCTTGCCGAACCGGACCGTGTAGGTGACCTCGTCGGGGAGCTGCGCCTCCACGTTCGCGATTGCCGCTGCGGCACTCCACATACCGTGGGCGATGGCCTTCGGGAAGCCGAAGGCCTTGGCCGGCAGGTTGCCCATGTGGATCGGGTTGCGGTCGCCCGACGCTTCCGCATAGCTACGGATGCGGCCCAGGTCCACCGACAGGATGGAATCCGGTGGTGGCGGTGCGACCTGCTTCGGCTCGGGGCCGCGCGGCTCGTCCGACAGGCGCGTCCGCTGCTGTTTGAGGAAGGTCGCCACCTGCGTGGTCACCAGCTCCGAACCGACGCTGATCCGCGAGACCATGTCGATCAGCAGCCCCTTGCGGTGCTCACGCAGATTCTCGGCGTGTGTGTCGATGGTCAGCGGTTCGTCGACCCCGATCGGCCGAAGCCGGTGAATGCTGTTCTCGACGTGGACGGAACCGACCGCACCGAACGGGAAGTCGCTGTCGGTCATGACCTTCATCGCCAGGGGGAACTGCAGCACGAACGGATACGTGACCGGCAGTGTGGAGCCGAAACGCTGACCGGTGACACGGGTGTACGCGTGCAGCCGGTCCACGTCCACGCGGACGTCCTCCAGCCGGTAGTGCCGGTCCGGGATCGTCGCGTCGGCGCGCACCGTGGCAGGTTTGCCGATGACCGGCAGCATGGCGCCGACCGCTTTCGAGTAGACGTCGACGGTGCTCGGGGCGCTCTCGAGTGTGATCGTCTTGGTCATCAGGCACCCAGGAATCCCTGGCCGCAGACGCGGACCACATTGCCGGTGATGGCGCTCGACGCCGGGTTGGCGAAGTACGCGACGGTCTCGGCGACGTCGACGGCCTGGCCGCCCTGCTGCAGCGAACTCATCAGGCGACCGGCCTCCCGGGTGGCGAGTGGGATGGCCGCCGTCATCTTGGTCTCGATGAAACCGGGCGCCACCGCGTTGATGGTGATGCCCTTCTCCGCCAGGATCGGCGCGTAGGTGTCGACGAGCCCGATCACACCGGCCTTGGAGGCGCCGTAGTTGGTCTGGCCGCGGTTGCCGGCGATACCGGCGATCGACGAGACGTCGACGACCGCGCCGCCCGTGCGGATCGCGTTCTTCTCGACAAGCGCATTGACCAGCTGCTGGGGGGCGATCAGGTTCACCGCGATCACCGAGTCCCAGCGTGCGGCATCCATGTTGGCGAGCAGCTTGTCGCGGGTGATGCCCGCGTTGTTGACGATGATGTCGATGCCGCCGTGGCGTTCGAGGGCATGCTCGGCCAGCTTGGCGCCGGCATCGTCGGCGCTGACATCCAGCGGGAACGATGTTCCCTTCACCCTGTTCGCGGTCTCCGTGAGAGCCTCGCCGGCGGCCGGGATGTCGGCGCAGATCACGTGGGCACCGTCGCGGGCCAGGACCTCGGCGATGGTGGCCCCGATGCCGCGTGCCGCGCCGGTCACCACGGCGACCTTGCCGGTGAGCGGCTTGTCCCAATCGGCGGGGGCGACCGCGTCGTCGGACCCGACCCGGATGACCTGTGCATCGACGAACGCGGACTTGGCCGACAGCACGAAGCGGATGGTGGACTCCAGGCCGGTCAGGCCGGTCTTGGCGTCGGGGTCGACATAGACGAGCTGCACGGTCGCGCCCTTCTGCAGCTCCTTGCCGACCGAGCGGGTGAAGCCCTCCAGCGCGCGCTGGGCGACGTGCTCATTCGGATCCTTCACCAGCTCCGGGGTGGTGCCGATCACGAGGAAGCGTGCGCAGGGGGCCAGCGAGCGCATGTTCGGCCCGAAGAACTCGAAGAGCTGGCGCAGTTCTGCGGGCGAGGTGATGCCGGTCGCGTCGAAGACCAGGGCGCCGTATTTGTCGGCGCCACGGCCCGTCGTGGCGTTCTGGATGACGTCGTAATCCGGGGACGCGAGGATCTCACGCAGCGGCTCGACGACCCGTCCGGCGCCGCCGAGCAGCACCGGGCCGGTCAGGGCCGGTTCGGACGCCTTGTAGCGGCGTAGCGTGGGCGGGACCGGCAGTCCGGCCTGCTTCGCGATGAACGAGCCCGGTGCGGAGTGGACGAAATTGGAGTACAAGCCAGTGGCTGCCACGGGAGATCTCCTATGTCTGCGAGTGCAGGTCGACAACGAACTTACTCATGAGTAAGAATAGCCTACAGATACCGCACAACACCCCCTGGGAGAGATCGAAGTGGCTCAGACACCCAAGACCCGCACGATGCGCCCGGTCGCGATCCTCGGCGGCAACCGCATCCCGTTCGCGCGCCAGGACAAGGCCTACGCCGAGGTCAGCAACCAAGAGATGTTCACCGCTGCCCTCGACGGCCTGGTGAGCCGCTTCAACCTGCAGGGTGAGCGCCTCGGCATGGTGGCCGGCGGCGCCGTCCTCAAGCATTCGCGCGACTTCAACCTCATCCGGGAATGCGTACTCGGATCGGCGTTGTCGCCCTACACCCCGGCCTTCGACATCCAGCAGGCCTGTGGGACCGGTCTGCAGGCGATCGTCGCCGTGGGTGACGGGATCGCGTCGGGCCGGTATGAGGTCGCCGTCGGCGGCGGCGTGGACACCACCTCCGACGCCCCGATCGGCGTCTCGGAATCGATGCGTCGTCAGATGCTCGAGGTCAACCGGGCCCGCAGTGCCAAGGATCAGGCCCTCGCGGCGCTGAAACTGCTCCCGAAACTCGGCATCGAGATCCCTCGTAACGGCGAACCGCGAACGGGCATGTCGATGGGCGAGCACGCCGCCATCACCGCCAAGGAGTTCGGTATCAGCCGCGCCGACCAGGACGCGCTCGCGGCGGCCAGCCACCAGAACATGGCGCTGGCCTACGACGAAGGCTTCTTCGACGACCTGATCACCCCGTTCCTGGGCCTGACGCGCGACCAGAACCTGCGCGCGGACTCGTCGGTGGAGAAGCTGGCCACGCTGAAGCCGGCCTTCGGGGTGTCGCTGGGCGACGCCACGATGACCGCAGGTAACTCGACCCCGCTCACCGACGGTGCGTCGACGGTCCTGCTCTCGAGCGAGGAATGGGCCGAGACGAAGGGGCTGCCGGTGCAGGCCTACCTCGTGGACAGCGAGACCGCGGCCGTCGACTACGTCAACGGTCCCGACGGCCTGCTGATGGCACCGACGTACGCGGTGCCGCGGCTGCTCGAGCGCAACGGTCTCACTCTGCAGGACTTCGACTTCTACGAGATCCACGAGGCGTTCGCCTCGGTGGTGCTCGCCACACTCGCCGCCTGGGAGTCCGAGGAGTACTGCAAGGAGCGACTCGGCCTGGACCACGCGCTCGGGGCCATCGATCGCGCGAAGCTGAACGTGCACGGCTCGTCGCTGGCCGCGGGACACCCCTTCGCGGCCACCGGCGGGCGGATCGTCGCTCAGGCGGCCAAGACCATCCGGGAAAACGGAGGTGGGCGAGCGCTGATCTCGATCTGCGCGGCGGGCGGCCAGGGCGTCACGGCGATCGTCGAGGGCTAGTGTCCCGCACCGGAAATTCGTTGATGATTTCGACGGCCAGGCGGCGCCTCGCTTCGTTGGCGTCGTCGCAGGTACATCCAGTACCTGCTCCTCCGCCGCCTCGCGATGCATCCACCTGGACCGCCGAACTCATGAAACGAATTTCCGGCGCGGGACACTAGGGATGCACCACCAGAACCCCTGAACGTGACCCGATCGTCACCTCGACAACGATCGGATCACACTCGCCGAAAATTAATTCGCGCAGAGATGTAACGCGACGGGAAGTAGCGTAGATATACGAGTAGCTCCGGCTGAGCTGCCAGACCCCCGACCCGGCAGCTCGGTCGGAGCGCCTACGTTTTCGGCGTCTCCTCCACGGCGCGCGATCGCAGTTGTATCCCTATGGTTGTCTCCGTGATCAAGTACCCGGCCGTCCGCACTGCTGTGCGCGTGGTGGTCGGCGTTCTCGCGATGGCCGGGGTGATCCTCGCAACCGACCTCATCATCACCAAGAACTCGACCGCGCGCGGTGTCGTCGTCGCCGGCATCGCTGCCGGAGATCTCGACGAGGCGCACGCCAAGGCCGTCATCGACGATCTGTCCGACCGGGCGATCCGGCGGGTGGCGCTGCGTACGTCGTCGGGGACCGTCACCGTCGCCCCCGACGCCCTCGGCCTGGAGTTCGACGCGGACGCCACCCTGGCGCGACTGATGGAACAACCACGCAATCCGGTGACCCGGGTGCTCACGCTGCTCGGGGCGAAGCGGACCGTGGCACCCGTGGTCACGGTGGACCGGGCCGCCGTCGCCGCCACCCTCGACGAGCAACGGCCGACGCTGGAGGAGGCCGCTGTGGAGGGCGGGGTCCACTACGACGGCGTCACCCCGGTCCCCGATCTGCCGGCGTCGGGCAAGCGTGTCGCCCGGGCCGCCGCCGTCGACACGATCGCCGCCGACTGGTTAGAGGACACACCCATCGACCTCCCATTGGAGGATTTCGCACCGTCCGTGTCGGCCGATGTCGTCAACGCGACCGTCGCCGGTCCCGCGGTGCGCGCGGTCGCCGAGCCGATCACGCTGCAGGGGACGGGAGAGACGTCGGTGCGGGTCGAGCCGTCCCAGCTCGCGTCGGTTCTGTCATTCGTCGCCGACGGTCGTGGCGGATTGAAGCCGGTGATCGACACCAAGGCCGGCGCCGCGTTGCTCGGTTCCCGGTTGGCCCGCACCGAACGCAAACCTGTCGACGCCACGTTCTCACTGCGTACGGGGAGCCCCACCGTGGTGCCCGCGCGCGACGGAGCACGGGTGGATTGGGAGAAGACGTTCGCCTCGGCCGCCGCGACCGCGGTCGGCACCGACGCCTCGGACACGCGCGTCGTCGAGGTCGCCTACGAACCGATCAAGCCACGTCTGAGCACCGCGGCAGCCCGCAAACTCGGTGTTCGCGAGGTGGTCGGTGAGTTCACCACCTCCGGCTTCAGCAGCGCATCGGGGGAGAACATCCGGCTGGTCGCCGAGGACGTGGACGGCGCCCTGGTCCGGCCGGGAGAGGAATTCTCCCTCAACTCCTACACCGGCCCCCGGGGTGCGGCCCAGGGCTACGTGGTCTCCACGATCATCGACCACGGCCACGCCGACAAGGCTGTCGGCGGTGGTATCTCACAGTTCGCCACCACGCTCTACAACGCCGCCTATTTCGCCGGCCTCGAGGACGTCGACCATACCGAGCACAGCTACTACATCTCGCGATATCCCGAGGCCCGCGAGGCCACGGTGTTCGAAGGCGCGATCGACCTGGTCTTTCGCAACAACACCCGACACGGCATCTACATCGAGACCGGGTGGTCGCCGTCCGGTGTGACGGTTCGGCTGTGGGGCACGAAGTCGGTGGAGGTCCAGTCGATCACCGGTGAGCGCTACGCCTACACCGATCCACCCACACTGAAGCTGCCGAAGGGCGACAACTGCATCGCATCCACCGGCAGTCGCGGTTTCACCACCTCGAACACCCGGATCATCACCGATGGGCGCACCGGCGACGAGATCAGTCGTCACACCCGCACGGTCCGCTACGACCCGGCACCCACCGTCGCCTGCGTGTGACGTTGCACCGACCAAGCGCTCGGTGGCCCCCTCTGGACTGAGCTATGTAACGCTCGATAGGCTCCGCTTCGTGGATATCAATGGAGCAAGTGCAATAGTCACGGGTGGCGCGTCGGGTATCGGCGAGGCCGCGGTCCGCCAGCTGGCGGCCAAGGGTGCCAAGGTCGTCGTCGCCGACCTGCAGGCCGACAAGGGAGAAATCCTCGCCAAGGAGGTCGGCGGTACGTTCGTGCGCGTCGACGTCACCGACACCGCGCAGATCGAGGAGGCCGTCAACACGGCGACCGAACTCGGTCCGCTGCGGGCGCTGGTCAACTCCGCCGGCATCGGCTGGGCGCAGCGCACGATCGGCAAGGACGGCGAGTTCGCGTCGGCGCACAACCTGGACGCGTACAAGAAGGTCATCGCGATCAACCTGATCGGCACCTTCGACTGCATCCGGCTGGCCGCGACCGCGATGAGCCGCAACGAGCCGCTGGAGTCCGGTGAGCGCGGTGCCATCGTCAACATGGCGTCGGTCGCCGCATTCGACGGCCAGATCGGGCAGGCCTCCTACTCCTCGTCCAAGGGCGGCGTCGTCGGCATGACCCTGCCCGTGGCCCGCGATCTCGCCGCCGTCGGCGTGCGCGTCAACACCATCGCCCCCGGCCTGATCGACACCCCGATCTACGGCGAGGGCGAGGCCTCGGAGGCGTTCAAGGCGAAGCTGGGCGAGTCCGTACTGTTCCCGCATCGTCTGGGTCAGCCTGCAGAGCTGGCGTCGATGGTCGTCGAGCTGGTCACCAACTCGTACATGAACGCCGAGGTCATCCGCGTCGACGGTGGCATCCGGATGCCACCGAAGTAGGTCCTCCGACCGAGTAGACCCCGAACAGCCCACGATGTCCGCGTCGTGGGCTGTTTCTATGCGGGTGCGGTCGTCAATGCCATTCCGATGGTAACGTCGATGCCATGCGGACCACCATCGATCGTTCGGGTCGATTGGTCGTGCCCAAGGAGCTGCGCGATCGTGTCGGACTGGTACCCGGGGAGGTCGAGATCACCGTCTCCGGGAGCGGGTTGGTCCTCGAGCCGGTGGCCACCGACGATCTGGTGGACGACGACGGCTTGCTGATGCTGCCGGAAGGTGGCGCGCAACTGTCGGCGGACGACATTCGAGAGCTGCGCCTTGGCGACCAACGCTGAGGTCATCCTGCTGGACACGAGTGCCGCGATCGCACTGGTGCGTCCGGAACAGCACGGCCATTCCGAAGTCCGCGCGGTGACGAGGGGATTGACGCTTGGTCTCAGCGGGCACGCGGCGTTCGAGACGTACTCGGTGCTCACCCGGCTACCGGCGCCACAGAGGCTGACCGCTCGAGCCGCGGCCCGGCTGATCACGACGAACTTCCCGCATCAGTGTCACCTGAGCCCGCAGCAGACAGCGGACCTCGTCGAGCGGTTCGCGTCGATCGGCATCTCCGGGGGCGCGGTCTACGACGGACTCGTCGGAGCGGCCGCCGCGCACGCGGGCAACACTCTGCTGACCATGGACCGTCGGGCCGAACCGATCTACCGTGCGCTGGGAGCTCGTCTGAAGCTGCTGTGAACAACGATCATTCAGCCGATCATCTCAAGGTGGTGGTGCGGGGCAGCACCCCGGTTCCGCGCGCACGCATCGCAACCAATGGCTGGTCGAGGACTACTGCCGACCCGTCGGCGCCACGCGAACGACACAGCACTCGCAGCTCGAAATCAATTGTTCGGCTGCGTTCTCCCTTCCTCGCGAGTGCGGCCTCCACCTCGATGATGTCTCCGCCACGGATCGGTGCGAGGAACTCGACCGACGAATATCCTGCGAAGAGTCCTTCGTGGCCGTCCACGACGATCCCGAGATGCGTTCCGGCGTCACCGAAGAGCTTCAGGCCGTAGGCGCCGTCGACGAGATTGCCCGCGTAATGAGCGTCCGAATAGGCGACGTAGCGCTGGTGGGTGACCTTCATGCGATCTCCTCGTCGATACGACCGATTCCGCGGTCGACGGCCTCGCCGCCGATCTCGATCCCCGGGTACCCGCGCTTGGCGAGCTCGGTGCACATCCGCCGGTACTTTCCGACGCCACCGACATAACCGAGGAAGGTGGATGGCTTGCCTGCCACATTGGATCCGCGGTACCAGGAGTCGGTGGTGGCGTACAGGGTCTGACCCACTGTGTCCTCGGTGATCTCCACCCAATCATCCTGTGCCTCAACGGTTGCCTCGACCATGTTCTCGCGGTTGGCCTGGGTATGCTCGATGAGATCGGTGATCCAGTCCACCGACTGCTCGATGGATACGACGACATTGCTCGCCAGGGCGGGGCTCTGCGGGCCGGCGATCATGAAGAAATTGGGGAAGCCGGCGGTCATCATGCCGAGGAAGGTGCGGACACCGTCACCCCAGACATCCTGCAGGAGGCCGGCTTCCGGTGTCGACACATTCAGCGCGTAGAGAGGTCCGGTGAACGCGTCGAACCCGACGGCCAGAACGACGGCATCGATCTCGTAGGCACCCTTCGCGGTGATGATGCTGTCGTCGGTCATCGTCTCGATCGGCTCCTCACGCAGCGATACGACCGAGACATCGGAACGGTTGAACGTCTCGTAATAGTCGGTCCCGAAGCAGCTCCGTTTCGCGCCCAGCGGATGGAAGGTGGGTACGAGCAATTCCGCGGTCTTCGGATCGGACACGATCTGACGGATCTTGTCGCGCACGAACTCCGATGCGGTCTCGTTGGCCTCGCGGTCGGTGAGCAGGTCGGAGAACTCGTTGCCGACACCGTTGAATCCACTGCGCTCGTAGGCGCGCTCGTAGCGTCGGGCGCGTTCCTCATCGGACACGTCGAACGCCTTGGCGGTCGCCGGTCGGTCCGGGATCCCGCCGGGTGACTGGCGGCACTCCTCGCGGATGGCCGGGTAGTTCTCCTTGATCTGCTCGACGGTGTCGGGTGTGAGCGGGGCGTTGCGGGCGGGGAAGACGTAATTGGGCGTGCGCTGGAAGACGATGGTTCGTTCGGCCACCTTCGCGATGTGCGGAATGCACTGCACTGCAGATGATCCGGTGCCGATCACGGCGACACGCCTATCGGCGAGATCACTCAACCGAATGTTCCACTTGCTCGTCGACACCTGAGTGCCGGTGAAGTTCTCCAGGCCGGGGACGTCGACGTCCTTGGGTACCGACAGTCCACCGGCGCCGACGATCAGGTAACGCCCTCGACGCGTCTGTCCTGAGTCAAGCGTGATCTGCCACAGATGCTCGTCGGGAAGCCAGTTGGCCGCGCTCACCGTGGCGCCGAAGGTGAAATGCCTTCTCAGGTCGAAGCGATCGGCGACGTGGTTGATGTAGGCGAGGATCTCGGCCTGTGGCGCGAATCGCTCGGTCCACGTCCACTCCTGTTGGAGCTCTTCGCTGAACGAGTACGAGTAGTAGATGCTCTCGACGTCGCAACGCGCACCGGGATACGTATTCGCAAGCCAGGTACCGCCGACATCCGATGCCTTCTCGAAGCCGGCGAAGCTCCATTCCTTCTCCGTTGCCTTGTGTGCGGTGTAGAGGCCCGAGAATCCGGCGCCGACGCAGAGGATGTCGACGTCGTCGACCGCGGTGGCGGTGCGGGTGGGGTCAGCCATGGGAGCTCCTTCGAAGGCGATCAGATGATCAAGTCATATGACTACGAAACATAGTCCGACTATCCGCGAGGGTCAAGGGTTCGATGCGAATCGCCGTCCGGTGCGCCGAATCCGCGGAGGTGACGGCAGACGTCGGCGATGGCCCGCTCGGTCTTCGCGAAGACGCCGACCTCGGTGAGGAAGCCGTGGAACACGCCGGGGTACCGGATTGCGGTGACCGCGACCCCGTGCTCGCGTAGTCGACGCGCGTACGCCTCCCCGTCGTCGCGCAGAGGATCGACGTCGGCGGTGAGAACAAGAGCGGGAGGTAAGCCGGTGAGGGACTCGGCCGACATGGGTGCCGCCAGGGGATCGGCACCGGGACGGTAGCCAAGCCCGCGGTAGCGTTCCATCAACCACCGCGCATCCGAGCTGGTCAGCAGCGGTGCATCGGCGAATTCTGTCCACGAAGGGCTCGAGCAGGTGTCGTCCACCGCTGGGTACGCGAGCACCTGTGAGGCCGGCGGTGCCAGCGCGGTGTCCCGCATCGCGAGGCAGAGCGCCGCAGCCAGATTGCCGCCCGCCGAATCGCCGCCGACCGCGATCAACGTCGCATCGATGCCCAGCTCGGGCCCGGTCTCGCGGAGCCAAGCGTAGGCGTCGATGCAGTCGTGGAGGGCCGCCGGGTAGGGGTGCTCGGGTGCGAGACGGTAGTCCAGGGAAACGACGGTCCAGCCCGACCCGGCCGCGACGGCCCGGCAGAGCTCATCCACGCCGTCGAGGGTGCCGAGCACGAATCCACCCCCGTGCAGATAGAGCAGGGCCGGCGATCGAGTCGCGGGCGCGGGCCGGTACACGCGGGCCCGCCGGCCGCCGGCCCGGGTGGACACGTCGATGTCTTCGACCTGGTCAAGCGGTGTCAAGGGATCCTGGGCGCGAGGAGTTGCGAGAAGGCGCCGGGCGGCGGCGACACCCAGTTCTCGGATCGATGCCGGCATCGTCGCGGCCAGCGCCTGTGCTGCGGCCCAGGCATCCGGATCGAGTCGATCCCGGTAGCGGTCGGTTGATGCGTTCATCGGGGGCCTCCGTGGAAATCGTTGACAACGAGTGACGCGTGCCTCACCATCATAGTCATGTGATCAAGACGAATGATCGTGAGATCGCATATCGGTCCGAGGTCGGCAGTGGACGGTCGACGACGTTCACACGGTCTCGGGTAATCGAAAGGACTCAGAAGATGACCGAAACCATCATCGACCGCGCGGTGTCGCAGGCCCGCGACATCGATGTGCGGATCGAGGACGATGCGAGCCCGATCGCCCGGCTGATCGCCCGTACCCTGCGGGATTCGGCGCGGGCTGGACATGCGCAGGTCGCGTTGGAGAATGCGAACGGAATCGTCTCGCTGCGATCCCACGACACGCCGCAGGCCGTGACCGTCGCCGTCTCCGACGGAGTCGTCGATGTCTCGAGTGGCGTGTTCGTTCCGGCGGACGCAGAGCTCGTCGTGGATCTGAACTCGCGATTCGCGCCGGTCGGCGACCCGGCCGGCGATGCGGATCTGGCCGCGGGCCTGCTGCTCGCGTTGTCGCCGCCGCTGCCCGACTGGCGGACCGCCGCCGAGAACTTCTGGACGGTGTCGCGCTCGGTGCCGGGTATTCCGGATGTACTCATTGCCGTCACCGAAGGTCCCGACGGTGTCGAGCAGGCGATATGCGGCGACGGCGATTCGCAGTATCTGATCGCAGGCGCCCCCGAGGCGCTGGTCGGCGTCTTCACCGGTGCAGATGATCTGTTCGCCACCCTGGCTTCCGGTGTCCTCGGCATTCAGGGCACCCTCTCCCAACTCTCCGTCATGATCGGCGCATCCTGGAAGGTCCGCTACGATGTCTGAATCCACCGAAACCGTTGTCCCAGTTGATGGTCAGGGCGCCGGTCTGAACGCTGTCCGCCTGGAGGCCACCAACCACGAGGGATGTTTCCTCGGCAAGACCGTCTCGCCGGCCAAGTTCGGCTCGGGCGCCGCGTCCGGATTCAACTTCGCCGACCTCCTGTTCGGCCTCGACCTCGGCAACGCACCGGCGTTCGGCTTCGCCTATCCCGAGTGGCGTGGGCACCTCGACGACGTCAGCTTCCGACCGGATATGGCCACCCTCGTCGAGTGGGAGCCGGGTCTGCGATCGGTGATCGGCGACTATTGGCTCACCGACGACACACCGGTGCCGCTGTGTCCCCGCAATCTGACGCGCAGGATGACCGACCGTCTCGCCGGGCTCGGCTACTCCGCGATCATCGCCGTCGAAATCGAGGCAACCGTCTTCGAGGAGTCCATCCACGAAGCCCGGGAGCGCGGATACCGGAACCTGACGCCCCTCGGCGGATCAGCCGGTACCGCATACCATCTCGCCAAGTCGAGGGACTGGGTCGACTACATGACCGAGGTCGCCCGACGCCTGGACGCGATCGGGATCGACTGGGAGGCCTTCAGCGACGAGGACGCGGCCGGCCAGGTGGAGCTGAACCTGCCGCCGGGCGACCCGATCACGGTCTGCGACGCATGGGCCCGGACCCGTCAGGTGATGCGCGAGGTCGCATTCGAGCAGGGGCACACCGTCACCTTCATGGCAAAACCCACCGAGGGTTACGGACAGTCATCGCACATCAATCTGTCGCTGCACCGCGACGGCGTCAATGCGTTCTACGCACCCGACGGGCCGTCGGCGGTGATGCGTCGGGCCGTCGGGGGCCTGCTCGCGACAATGGCCGGGAACACGTCGATCGTGCTCCCACAGATCACCTCGTTCCGTCGGCTCGTGGACCTCAGCGGTCCGCCGACCACCATCAGCTGGGGTATCAGCAACAAGACGACGTCGGTCCGCGCGGTGTGCGGGCACCCGTCCTACTCCCGGTTGGAGTACCGCGTTCCCGGGAGTGACGCCAATCTGTATCTCGCCGCCGCGGGCGTCCTCGCGGGCGTCATCGGCGGTCTCGAACGTGAGATCGAGCCGCCGGAACCGGTGTCGGACATGGCCTGGTGCATGCCCGACGGCCTCGGGATCTCCCGACTGCCGGAGACGATGTCCAAGGCCGCCGACGCGCTGGACGCCGACCCGATCCTGCGAGAGATTCTCGGCGACGACTTCGTCGACTACTGGATCGGAACCCGCCGGTGGGAATGGATGCAGTTCCACACCGCCGGCGGCGACCAATTCACCGAGCTCTCGGAGTGGGAGTCGTTGCGCTACTTCGAGTTCCCATGAGCGGCATCACGGAGTCACCGCGCCTGCCTCGGCCGCTTGTCGGCATCACCGGCCGACGATTCCGGCTGGGCCTCATCGCAAGCGCAGATCCCCGATACGGCGACCGATGCACAGATGCGTACATGTCGGACTTCGCGATCCGAATCGCCAGGGCCGGTGGGCTTCCGGTGCACCTTTCCTACGACACCGACCCGGTCGCCATGTGCGACTGGCTCGGCGGTCTGATCGTCACCGGGGGGCAGGACATGCGTCCGGAACTGTGGGGCGGTGCGCCGACAGCGAGCCGAGATGTCGACCCGCGTGGTGACACGATGGCCTATGACAGCGACCGTGATGCGTACGAGATCGACCTCGTGCGCGTCGCGATCGACCGGGGGATTCCGGTGCTCGGGGTGTGCCGCGGCCTGCAGATCCTGAACGTCGCACGCGGTGGGACCTTGATCGCCGATCTCCCGCCCGGGCCCGTGCAGCATTTGTCGGAGCGTGCTGCGCTCAGCGACGGCGGAGACGATCACGTGGTGTCGTTCGAGCCGGGTTCGTTGGCGCAGGCGGTGTTCGGCGACCACGCGGTGACCAATTCGTGGCACCACCAGGCCGTCGACCGATGCGGCGACGGGCTGACGGTGACCGGTCGGACACCGGACGGGGTGGTCGAGGCGATCGAACTACCCGGGGCGCCCGTCCTCGGTGTCCAGTGGCATCCGGAGTGGATGGAGCGGGACGACTGCTCGATGCGGTGGGTCGTCGAGGCGGCCGAGCGTCGTCAGGTGAACTGGGCCCCTCACCGTCACACGCTGACCGTCACGCACTGACCGTCACGCACTGACCGTCACGCACTGACCGTCACACGCTGACCCAGGAGACGAGCGTGCCGGTGGTGGGTTTGGCGTCCACCACCGGCGCCTTCGGGTGCTCGACTGCCGTAGGCCGGGCGAGCTTGGAGGCCAGCCAGACGTCGAGGACCTCGACGGTGGTCTCGATCTGTCGCAATGCCGTGGCCCGATCGCCGGACGCGATCCAGTTCAAACCGAAGCCGTCGGACAGTGCTGCGACGGTGTACGAGATCTCGTCGATCGTGTCGGCGGAGACAGTCTGATCACCGGCTGCCGCTGTGAGGATCGTGCGCATCACGTCGTATGCCTCGTTGTAGACGATCGCCGCCTGATTGCCTTCCTGACGCTGGGCCCAGCTGATCAGTTCGACCGACGCGGCCGAGTAGTCGGGTGTGTCGAGGTACCAGTTCATCAACCCGCGCAGGATTTCTCGTGCGGTGGTGTGCAGGTCGGAGTGCGAATCGTTGCGCACGAGCACTTCTCGATACTCGGCCGCCACCCGCTCGAAGACCGCGGCGAACAGGATCTCTTTGGTTGCGAAGCAGTAGTGCAGCGTCGCCAGCGGGGCGCCGGCGGACTCGGCTATGCGACGTGTGGTGGCGCCGTCGACACCGTGTGTCGCGATCATGCGCACCGCTGCGTTGACGAGGTCGGTGCGCCGTTCCGCAGCCGGAATCCGTGCCATGGCGCCTCCCGAGTTGAGCAAACGATCAAGTCAACTTCGAGATTAGCACGTCTCATCGCCGCTGTTCGGCGCCCGCGGCCTGGTTACGATCAAATAACATGATCAAATGCCTTGATCAAATGATCATAAACGGATAGGTTTATGACCGGCATCACACATCGATCGGCTTCCCTGGCCCTCCATCGCAGCAGCGGATTCGACTGTCGATCTTGATCAAAGGAACAACCATGACGATGACCAAGCCCCAGCTGACACGGCTCACTCCCGAGGCATCTCCCGACGAGGCAGTCGAGATCATCATGCGCGACGGCGGTGTGATCATCGAAGGGCTCTTCGACGAGGCCACGATCGCGGGATTGCGCAGCGACCTCGATCCGGTGCTCGACGGCGTCGACACCGGATACGACGAGTTCTTCGCCGGCAGTCGCACCAAGCGTGCCGGCGGGCTGTTCGCGAAGACCGACCACATGGTCACGGTGGCCATGAACCCGCTCTACCGCGGGGTGGCCGACAAGATCCTGAACAAGCCGCTCACCGTGTTCATGGGGTCCGAGCCGGTGCCGAACCCGGCGGGCAAGCACATCGGGGCGACGATGGCCATCAAGATCGGTCCGGGTCAGGGCGCACAGCCTCTGCATCGTGATGACTCGGTCTGGCTATGGCGTCATCCCGGTTACGGACGCGAGGCCCGCGTGCAGATCATGGTCGCGGTCAGCGACTTCACCGCGGAAAACGGTGGGACCTTGGTCATTCCGGGCTCACATCGGTGGGACGACGACCGCGTGCCCAGTCTCGATGAGGCGATCCCGACTGTGATGAAGGCGGGCTCCGCGCTCATCTGGATCGGGTCGACCTACCACGCCGGCGGCAAGAACACGACCACCGACTCCTACCGGTTCGGCCTCTCGATGGGCTACGACCTCGCATTCCTGCGGACCGAGGAGAACCACTTCCTGACCTACAACCTCGAGCAGATCCGCCGTCTCCCCGACGAGATCCAGCGTGAACTCGACTGGTCGTCGGAACACTACGTGGGCTGGGCCGAGGTCGCCGGGCAGATGTACGACCCGATGGACCTGCTGAAGCGCGACGACTACACCTCCATCGACGCCGGGTTGCCCACCACGATCTGACCGGCGCCGCCCGGCCGAAACCTCGCCGGTGGTCGAGTGCAGAGACCTCGACCACCGGCGAATCACCACCGAAAAAGCATGGGAGACAACCATGGCACTGCGAGAGTTGTTGTTCACACTGGCCGACCTCTGGATGATCGTCGCCGGCTTCGTCTTCGGAGTGAAGTTCATCCGCAACTACCGGAATTACCTGCTCGGCATCGAATGGATCATCATCGCCACATCGGGCACCAACTTCCTCATCTACGGCATCCTGAAGGCCACCGAGGAGAGCCCGATGTACACGGTGGCGCACTTCCTCGACGCGTTCTCACGCTCGGTGGGGATCACACTGATCCTGGTCCTCGGGCTGATGAAGGTGACGCATCGGTACAAGCCGTCGCTGATCGTCGACGTCGGGGTCTTCGCCCTGGCGGCCGTGGTCGGCCTGTTCCTTCAACTGTTCGGTGAGCAGTTGGGCGTCGCCACGGCACTCCTCTACATCGTCGTCAACGTGTTCACCACATCGTTCCTGTTCTATTTCACGGCCCGGTTGTGGAAGGTCGGTGAGCGAGCCATCGCGATCGGAACGGCCCTGGCCACCACCGCCGCGTTCGTGATTGCGGTGACCTACGACTTCGCGCACATTCCCGGCGACGACGATGCGCACACTCTCTTCTACATCGGCGCGCTGACCACCTGGGGCTGTCAGCTCGCGATGTACTACTTCGCCTATCGCGCACTGCACCAGCACAACGAAGCACAGGACCACGCCGAAGCGACCGCGTCCCGCGTCGGTTCGAACGTCGATCGCGTGTCACCGGCGTCGTCCTGATGTTCACGAAGGAGTCAGATATGAGTGACGCCGCAGCAGCACTCGAAACACCTGCGGTCGCGCGTGAACGGATGGCGGAGGATCCGCCGACGCCGACCTTGGTCGAATTGCTTTCCGAGCGTGCACGATCCGCACCTGATCGCGAGTTCTTGCGGTTCGGTGACGAATCCTGGACCTTCGCCGAGATCGATGCCTGGACATCTCGCCTGGCACATCGGCTCATCGAGGTGGACGGAGTCGGCGTCGGCGACCGGGTGGCGATCATGCTCCCGAACGTCGTGCACTGGCCGGTCGTGTGGCTCGCCGCGCTGAAGGCCCGGGCGGTGGCGGTACCGGTGAACTCGTCCTACCAGAAGGAAGATCTAACCTTCATCCTGAGAGACTCGGGTGCTCGGATCGTCTTCTCGACCGGGTCGATGATCGGACTGCTCGACGACGTGGCGCGGACCGAGCCCGATCTGGCCGGCCTGCGCATCATCGATGTCGCAGACGATGGCTCCGACCACCTGTCCTCACAGACACCCGATCTCGAAGTGGTGGGCAGCACGCTCGCGAACCTGCAGTACACCTCGGGAACCACCGGCTTTCCGAAGGCCTGCATGCTCACCCACGACTACTGGGTGCGACTGGGGTGGGTGTGCGCTGCCGTGACCGGGCTCGGTGCCGACGACGTCATCCTCACCGCACAACCCTTCTCGTACATGGACCCGCAGTGGAACACGGCCCTTGCCTTGACGATCGGGGCACCGCTGGTGGTGCTGCCGCGGTTCTCGGCATCAGGGTTCTTCGCCGATGTACGCCGTCACCGGGCGACATTCTGTTACGTCCTCGGGGCAATGCCAACGTTGCTGTTGAAACAGCCACCCGACGGCGATGACCGCGACAACGACCTCCGGCTGGTGCTCTGCTCGGGAATTCCGGCCGGACTCCACCGGCACCTCGAGCAACGGTGGGGAGCGCCGTGGCGGGAGATCTACGGGATGACCGAATCGGGCTGCGATCTGGTCAGTGTTCCGGAGGCGACGACCGATGTGGCCAGCGGTAACCTCGGGCGGCCGATTCCCACCAAACGGGTGAGAGTGGTGGACGCGGACGGAGTCGATGTCGCCGACGGCGAACCAGGCGAGCTGATCACGTCGGGGAAACCGGTGATGCTCGGCTACTGGAACCGGGAGGATGCGACGAGTCGAACGCTCCGCGACGGATGGTTGCACACCGGCGACGTCGTCGTGCGGCGCGCGAACCGCTATCACCTCGTCGGCAGGCTCAAGGACATGGTGCGCCGAGGCGGCGAGAACATCGCCAGTGCCGAGGTGGAGGCAGCGCTCGAGCGCGACGACCTGGTCGTCGCCACGGCGGTCATCGGTGAGGCCGACGAGACCTTCGGCGAAGAGATCAAGGCCTTCGTCCAGCTGCGCGCCGGTGTGCCGGCGGAACGTCGGACCGCCGAAGAGATCATCGATCGAGTTCGAAATCAGTTGGCTCGCTTCAAGGTTCCGAGGTACGTCGAGTTCGTCGAGGATTTTCCGCGCACACCGTCGGAGCGTGTCGCCAAACCGGCGTTGGTCTCCCGGTCCGTCGAGAACCCGGGAGTGACCCACGACGTCGGGCAGAAGTCGTCGGCCGACCATCTCGAGATACGGATCGAACGTGGGGTCGCCGTCGTGACATTGTGCCGCCCGGACAAGCTCAATGCGATCGATGTCGCCACGCGGGTGCGGCTGGCTTCGACGATCCGGGCGATGGGTACCGGTGACGACGTGCGCGGAATCGTTCTGACCGGGACCGGTCGGGCGTTCTCGGCGGGCGAGGACCTCGATGCCGCCCCGGCATCCTTCGCCGACGTGCGTGCCGCCGTCGAGACCTTCCACGACATCACCCGCGCGATCCTGCATACCAAGGTCCCGGTTATTGCCGCAGTCAACGGAATCGCCGTCGGTGGCGCGTCCGAGATCACGCTGTGTTGTGACGCCCGGATAGGCACGCCCGCCACCGAGTATTTCCAGCCGGAGAACGGGCGCGGCATCGCCATCTCCAACGCGTCGAGCGTGCTGCTGCCACGTCTGGTGCGCAACCATGCGATGCGGATGGTGCTCGCATCGCCGCGGATCGGTGCCGACGAGGCGCTGCGGATCGGACTCCTCGACGAGATCGTCGCACCGGACAGGCTTCTCGATCGGGCGATCGAGCTGATCGTGGCGTGGACGCCGCCGCACAACACCACCGATCTGCACCTCGCGCTGCTGCGTCCGCAATCAGACGAGATCGAGGCGGCGTTCGCCCGTGAGGACGTCGCCGCGAAGAAAGCCTGGGAGACAGGTGTGTTCAGCGCCGGGATCGCCGATTTCCGGTCGGCGCAGGGCGCTCGGGATCAGCCCCGGTCGCCACGGACGCGGACGCGCACACCCCAAACGACAACCGACAGGAGTTGACCATGATCGTCACCGAAGCAGCCGTGCTCACCGCGGCGAACGAACCGCTCGAGATCACCACGATCCACGTCGATGAGCCCGAACCGAACGAGGTGCGCGTCGCGGTCTCGAACGTCGGTCTGTGTCACAGTGATCTGCACTACATGACCGGAACCGTGCACGCCGACCTCCCGATGGTCGTCGGCCATGAGGTGGCAGGTGTCGTCGAGGCAGTAGGAGCAGAGGTCAGCGGGTTTCGGCCCGGTGACCGAGTCGTCGGCGCACTCACGCCTTCGTGCGGCCGGTGCCTCAACTGCGAGGCGGGTCGGCCCACCCAGTGTCTCCGTGTCGCCGAGATCCGCCGCCGTCCCCGGCCCGCCTTCAGTTTGCCGAGCGGACAAGCGCTCGAGCGACTCGGTGACGTCGGCGCATTCTCACGGCACATCCTGATGCGAGAGAACACGTTGGTGACCATGCCCGACGACGTGCCCCCGCACGTGGGATGTCTGCTGTCCTGCTGCATCATCACCGGCGTCGGCGCAGTGTTCCGGGGAGCACAGGTACGACCGGGCAGCACCGTCGCCGTGATTGGCTGCGGCGGAGTCGGTTCGGCGATCATCCAGGGCGCCAGGCTCGCCGGGGCGTCCGCCATCATCGCGGTCGATCTCGACGAGATCAGACTCGAGTCCGCTCGCCGGTACGGAGCCACGCACGTCATCGATGGCGGCAATCCGGACGTGGCCGGTCGGATTCGAGATCTGTTGGGGCAGGGGGTCGACTACTCGTTCGAAGCGGTCGGTTCGGCACGAACCGCCGCCACCGCGCTCGCGGTGCTGCGACCCACCGGCACCGCCTGCCTGGTCGGCATCGCCCCCGACGGCACCGAGCTGGCGCTGCCCGCATCGGACTTCTTCTTCGGCGAGAAGCGCCTGATCGGCTCGTATATGGGCTCGGGCCACGCACATCAGGACATCACCCAGTTCGCGCAGCTGTACCTGCAGGGACGACTCCGGCTCGACGAGATGGTCACCCGAGTCATCCCGTTCGGCGAGATCAACAAAGGCTTCGACGAGATGCGTTCCGGTGACGTGACGCGCATCGTCGTCGATCTCGAATCCTCCTGACAACACGACTGCGAAGGGCAATCACATGACGACAGAGAACGTGTCGATAACGGAGCCGTTGAACTACATCGCGGACGACTGGATCGACTGCGAGACGGTAACGGGTGAGTGGAACGTCGACCCCAATACGCGCAGGCATCTGCACCGGGCGGTGACGACGGGGGACCGCGATGTCGAGAGGGCACTCGTGCACGCCGAGCGTTCGTACACCGTGGGGCGCTGGGATGACGACGCGCGGTCCGAGCGTGCCGACGTCCTCGAGCGGGTCGCCTACCTCCTCGAGGCCCGCATCGAGGACATTGCGCATACCGACAGCCTCACCAGTGGCGTGACGATCGCCAACACCCGACGGGCGGCGGCCTTCCTGCCGGCCAGGATTCGCGGGACGGCGGCCGAGCTCCGGAACATTCCGCGCGTGCAGGCGCTGGCGGCGGGTGGTCGTGACGTCCGGCTCTACAAGGTTCCGTGGGGACCGGCGGCGATACTCACGCCGTGGAACGGCCCCAGTTTCATCCCAGCGGCCAAGGTCGTGAGCGCGGTGGCTGCCGGGTGCCCGGTGATCCTGAAGCCGTCCGAACACGCCCCGAGCAGCGCGCAGATCGTCGTCGAGTGTTTTGTTGCGGCCGGATTGCCCAGCGGAGCGCTGCAGCTCGTTCACGGTCGGGGTGATGTCGGCGCCGCCATCACGAGTGATCGCCGAGTGAAGATCGTGTCGTTCACCGGCGGCCCGAACGCCGGTCGGGCGATCGCGCGGGCGGCGGCCGAGGACTTCACCGTCCTCCAACTCGAACTCGGCGGTAACAATCCGGCGCTGGTCCTCGACGACGCGGATATCGACGTCGCGGCCGACGGCATCGTCGAGGGCATGACCAAACTCAACGGGCAGTGGTGTGAAGGCCCGGGAAAGGTGATCGCGGACAGGAGCGTGGTCGAGCCGCTGCTCGAAGCGTTGGTCGTTCGGATGTCGAAGGTCACCGTGGGTCATTCACTGGACGAGAACGCAGAGGTGGGGCCGATCTCCAACGCACCGCACTTCGCGACGCTTCAGAACCGCATCGCGGACCTGAGCGCCGCAGGGGCGATCATCCACCAGCCTGCCCGACTACCCGATCTCGACGGCTTCTTCCTGTCGCCGACCGTCGCGTCGGGGCTCGATGCCCGCGATGCCACGCACGAACTGTTCGGACCGATGGTGACGTTGCACGCCGTCGACTCCGTTGACGAGGCGCTACGCGTGGCCAACGCCAACCCGTCGGGACTCGACGCCTATGTGTTCGGCCGGGACACCGACCGCGCGATCGACGTCGGATCGCGACTGCTGTCCGGTGAGGTCCGGGTCAACGGGGCCAAGGTGGCCGACCTCGCCGAGGGATCCGCTCAGAGTTTCTGGGGCTCTGCGGGGATCGGTGGCCACGGGCCGGCCGAATCCGTGCGGGTCTTCTGCGGTGACAGGGTGGTCGGCGTCGACTCGCCGGATCTCCCGATGTAGCTGCGGGACAGGCGTGGCGAGGAACGCCCGCGGACCCGGACTCACGCTCAATCGATCACCTCTTCATGCGTTACGACGCGAACCACATTCAACCGACCCGTCGCGGTGAACGACGGCTGCACACACGATCGGAGAGACCACCATGACCGAGACCAACCATGTGGGGAGCCTGGGCGAGGGGGTGAACCTCGGAGTCACGCGACGACGGACGGCACTCATCGGGGTCGGCGCGCTGCTGGTCATCCTGACCAATGCCGTCATCTTCGTTCTCCCGCCACTGTTGCCGATCATTCAGGCGCAGTACGAGCTGGCCACGGTGTCGGAGACGACCTGGATCTTCACCGTGTTCACGCTGGGCGGCGGGGCGGGGTTCATCCTGTTGCCACGACTCGCCGACGTCTACGGGGACCGCAACGCATCGGTGTTCGCCGGCGTCTGCCTCACGATCGGCGCACTCATCCCGGCTGTCGGCGACTCCTACCCCGCCTTGCTCGTGGGATGCACGCTGATGGGCATCGGCGGGGCCGCGCAGCTCCTGCCACTCGGATTTCTGCGGCGCAACCTGGCGGAGAACGCGACCACGACCGCGGTAGCCGTGCTGGTGATCGCAACCGGCGTCGGCATCGTGGTGGGCATGATCGGCGGTGGGCTGATCGTCGAGAATCTGTCGCTGCGCAGCTTCTTCGTCGTCCTCACTGCCGCGTTCGCGATGTCGATGGTTGCCTCCTACGTCGTCATTCCACACCGTCCGCCGGCCCAGCCGGCAGGTCGCATCGGCGTGCTGGGCACCGTGTGGATGATCGGCTGGGTCGCCGCGCTCCTGCTGGCATTGACGCAGGGGTTGGTGTGGGGCGGTGCAGCGCTGATCCCGTTGCTCGTGGGTGCCGGCGGCGGGTTTGCGTGGATGCGCGTCGAGCGACGGTCATCGGCGGCCGTTTTCGACGTCGCGATGCTGAAATCGCCTTTCGTCGCGGCGGCGTGCGGATGCATCGCCCTGTTCGCGGCGGTCAACGCGGCGTTCTTACTGCTGCTCAGCACGTTCAGCCAGGTCGATCCGGCATTTCTTCCCCTCGGCGACGCCTACGGCCTCGGTCTGTCGGCCCTGCAGACGGGCCTGCTGATGCTGCCGTTCGCCGCGATGTTCACGGTGGGCGGCGCGATCGTCGATCGCCCGGTGGCCAACGGGCGTGCCGGTGAGGTCTCAATGCTGAGCGCGCTCGTGTGTGTTGGCGGACTGATGTGGCTCGCGCTCGCCCACGATCACTGGTGGCACTACCTCGTGGGCGCGGCCATCATGGGGCTCGGGTGCAGCATGGGATACGCGGCAGGCTTCACCGTGGTGCAGCTGGCGGTCCCCGAGGAGAAGGCGGGGATGGCTGCAGGTGTGGCCGGCACGGCCATGGCGATCGGTTTCGCCTTCGGTACGGCGCTGATCACCGCCATCCTCAGTGCGTCGGTGATCCCGGTTCCGGGAACGAATGTGACGGTTGCCGAGGCCGGTCTGTACAGCGTGGGCTACTGGATCGCTGCCGTACTCGCCGCCCTCGTCGTGGTCGTCGTGCTGATCTCTCGCGCACGCAGCCGTCGGCGCGCCGGAGACGTGCTGTCCTGAGTATCACGCGATCAGGACGTGGGACCTCTTCTCGCTCACCTCATTCTCATGCGAACCACGTGATTGGGGTTCACCGGATGTCGGATCAGGCTTGTCCGCCGTGTGCGGCCTCGGATTCGGCGGTCTCGGTCCCGGTCGCAGACTGTCGCGTCGGCCACCAGAACGCCCCGCGCTGGATGATCGACAACGCCGGTACGAGCATCGGGGCCATCACACACGACGCCAGCAGCACGCCGATCGCGACACCGGCGCCGAGCTCCTCGAGGTTCTTCAGTCCGGTCAGCGTAAGGGAGGCGAACGTCAGGGCGAGGATCACTCCGGCAGCCGCGGCGGTCTGACCGTTCTTCGTGATCGCGATCCGGGCCGCGTCGCGCGGTGACTCGCCGGCGACGAACTCCTCGCGGACGCGCTCGGCCATCAGGATGTTGTAGTCGGTGCCGATCGCCACGACGAACAGGTAGAGCACGATCGGTGTGGAGAAGTCGATGCCCACGTAGTCGAGGAGATACTGGAACACGATCACGAGCGCGCCGAGGGTCGCGGCGAACGTGACGAATACGCTGACGATCAGGTTCAACGGTGCGAGCAGCGCCAGCAACAGGGCGCCGAGGATCACCCACACGATCACCACCGCCACCGGGAACACATGTCGGGTGTCGGAGTGCAGTTGCGAACGTACGTCTGCCAGGGTCGCGGTCTGCCCGCCGACGGCGACCACCGCACCCGGTACGGATTCATGCGCGACGGGGCGGATCGAGTCGTCGATGGTGTCGAGCGAGCCGGTGGCGAACGGCGACTCGTCGAGGACGACGTTGACCACGGCGGCCGTGCCGTCGGAGCTGAGTCGTGGCGGGGTCACCGCAGCGACACCGGCCACACCCTCGAGATTGGTGGTGAGCGTGGCCAATTCGTTCTGTGGAATGGGTCCGGACGTCTTGACGTACACCTGGGTGGGACTCAGATCGCCTGGTGGCATCGACGCGGCGAGCGTGTCGAACGCCTGCTGCGACGGAGTGTCCGACGGCATCTCACCGAGCGTGTCGTAGGTGGCCTTGTAGCCGGAGCTGAAGACCGCGAGGACGATGAGCAGGATGGCGATGGCCACCGCCGTGATCACCGGACGATGCGCGACGCCCCGGCCGAGGGCGCCGAACGCCGATCGTCGGGGCTCACGTCCCGGCCCGAGCGGCCAGAACATGACCTTGGAGAGGATCGCGATGACGGCGGGGATGAGGGTCAGCGCGGTGATCAGCATGACGGCCACGGCGATGATCAGGCCGGGTGCCAACGAGTTCAGCGATCCGAGCCTCGCGAAGAACAAGGCCGCGAATGCGCCGATGACGGTGAGCGCCGACGACGCGATCACCCGGCCCACCGCGCCCGTCGCCGCGACGAGCCCGTCGAGGCGTCCCTCGCCGTCCCGCAGGTGTTCGCGATATCGGAACAGCAGGAACACGGTGTAGTCGGTACCGACACCGAACAGGACCACCACCAGGATGGCGTCGAGGGTGGTGCTGACCTCGAAGTCGAAGATCTGGGTGGCCCAGGCTGTGGCGCCGCGCACGGCGAGGAAGACGACACCGATCACGATGACCGGGAGAATCGCGATCAACGGGCTGCGGAACAGGATGCCGAGGGTGGTCAGGATGACGATGACGGTCGCGATCGAGATGATGCGCTCGGCCTTGTTGTAGGCGGCGTTGCTGTCCACCAGGATCGCTGCGTTGCCGGTCAATCCCGAGGTGAGGTCGGTGTTCTCCAGTGCGGAGGCCGCAGCGTCGCGAACCGCGGGCACGGCGTCGTTCACATCGGGTTCACCCGGCTGGCCCGCGAAGGCGACCTGGATGGCCACCACCTTGTCGTCGGGTGAGACCGATTGCGGCCCTGCGGAGACCGTGGTGACGCCGGCGATCTTGTCGTTCTGCAGGGTGGTCGCGAGCCCCAGCGCGGTCTGCTGGTCGGTGGGGGTGAGCTGTCCGCCGTCCTTGCGGGAGACCACCACGGTTCCGGTGGCCCCGGCCGTCGCCGGGAAGTACTCGTTCCCGATGTTCTGGGCGTCCACGGACTCGAAGGACGACGGCAGGAAGTCCTGCTGGTTGCCCGTCGTGTGGTCGGACAGGTTGGGGGAGAACAGGATGATCGCGAGGGCAGCGATCACCCATACGCCGGCCACCCGCCAGGGATGGGCGACGACGACACGGGCGAGCGCAGCGAACATCGCTGATCCTCTCGTGGGCCACTACGGAGGTTACCCGCCGCGGTGCCCGTCCGACCCCGAAAACAGTTCTTCCCCCGGGTATCAGTTCCCTCTCCACGAGCTTGTGGAGAGTCTGGCGATACCCGGGGGAAGAGCAGAGTGAGACTCGGTGAGGCGTCAGGCGCGGCCGTCAGAACACCGCTTCGTCGACCTCCATGACGTCGGCATCGATGTTCTCCACGGTGCCGCGGACGGCGGTCAGCAACGGCAGGTTGGTCTTCGCGAAGAAGCTCGCCACGGCGACCTTGCCCTCGTAGAAGGCCTTGTCGTCATCGGAGACACCGGAATCGAGAGCGGCGAGCGCCACCTCGGCCTGACGCAGCAGCAGCCAGCCGATGAGCAGGTCGCCGACCGCGAGCAGGAAACGAACCGACCCGAGGCCGACCTTGTACAGATCCTTCGGGTTCTCCTGCGCGTTCATCAGGAACCCGGTCAGGGTGGCCGTCATGTTCTGCACGTCATCCATCGCGGTCTTGAGCAGCGCGCGCTCCGACTTCAGTCGACCGTTGCCGCCCTCGGAGTCCAGGAACTTCTGGATCTCGCCGGCGACGTGCGCGAAGGCCTGCCCCTTGTCGCGGATGATCTTGCGGAAGAAGAAGTCCTGCGCCTGGATGGCCGTGGTGCCCTCGTAGAGCGAGTCGATCTTGGAGTCACGGATGTACTGCTCGATCGGGTAGTCCTGCAGGAAGCCCGAGCCGCCCAGGGTCTGCAGCGATTCGTGGGAGAGGACGCTGTAGGCCCGCTCGGAACCGACGCCCTTCACGATCGGCAACAGCAGGTCGTTGACCTTGTGGGCCAACTCCGCGTCGGCACCCGAGACGATCTGTGCGGCAACGGCATCCTGATGCGATGCGGTGTAGAGGTAGATCGCTCGCAGACCCTCGGCGTAGGCCTTCTGGGTCATCAGCGAACGACGCACATCCGGGTGGTGGGTGATGGTGACGCGCGGCGCTGCCTTGTCGGTCATCTGGGTCATGTCGGCGCCCTGCACCCGCTCCTTGGCGTAGTCCAGAGCGTTGAGGTAACCGGTCGACAGGGTCGAGATCGCCTTGGTGCCCACCATCATTCGGGCGTGCTCGATGACGTCGAACATCTGCGCGATGCCGTCGTGCACCTCGCCGACGAGCCAGCCGACCGCCGGGGTGCCGTGCTGGCCGAAGCTCAGCTCACAGGTGGCCGACGACTTGATGCCCATCTTGTGCTCGACGTTGGTGACGAAAACGCCGTTGCGCTCGCCCAATTCGCCGGTCTCGTGATCGAAGTGGAACTTCGGCACGAAGAACAGCGACAGGCCCTTGGTGCCCGGCTTCGCGCCCTCGGGGCGCGCCAGCACCAGGTGGAAGATGTTCTCGGTCATGTCCTGATCGGCCGACGTGATGAAGCGCTTCACGCCGTCGATGTGCCAGGTGCCGTCTTCCTGCTTGACTGCCTTGGTGCGGGCGGCACCGACGTCGGAACCGGCGTCGGGCTCGGTGAGCACCATCGTTGCGCCCCAGCCGCGCTCGGAGCAGATGGCGGCCCACTTCTTCTGCTCGTCGGTGCCGTTGTCGAAGAAGATGTTGGCGAAACCGGAACCGGCGGCGTACATGAACACCGGCGGATTGGCGCCCAGGATCATCTCGCCGATGGCCCAGTAGAGCGAACGGGGTGCGGGCAGGCCGCCGAGCGCCTCGTCGACACCGATCTTGTCCCAGCCGCCCTCGACGAGCGCGTTGTAGGACTTGGTGAAGGCCTCCGGGACGGTGACGCTGTGGGTCTCCGGGTCGAACACCGGCGGGTTGCGGTCGGCCTCGGCGAACGACTCCGCGATGGGTCCCTCGGCCAGTGCCTTCACCTCACGGAGCATGTCGACGGCGGTCTCGTGGTCGAGGTCGCCGAAGTCCCCTTCTTCGAGAACCTTGTCGAGGTTGTACATCTCGAACAGGTTGAAGTGCAGGTCACGCATGTTGCTCTTGTAATGGCCCATGAAAGTTCCTTGTCTGACGCTGGGTGGGCTACGAGTCTTGGCACGAGGGTAAGTTACTCGCCGGTAACAACAGAATACCGCGAACGTTGCAACAGGGCAATTGCACGAAGTGTGATCTCGAATCGAGCCTGAAAACCGCCCGTGTGAGAGGCGCTGTAGGCGATACGCCGACGTCACCCGCGGTGCGGGTGGGTTTCAGGGGCGGGTTTCAGACCGGCAGGGTTCAGACCGGCAGGGTTCAGACCGGCAGGGTTCAGACCGGGGTGCGTCTTCTACAGCGCGTCGCGCAGATACGACAGATCCGCCGGGATTCCCTCGGCCGGGGTCTCCAGGATGACCGGCGCATCCGCGGCGGCGGCCACGGCGACGAGCACGTCCGGGTCGATGTGTCCGTCGGCCAGGTTGGCGTGCCGATCGCGTCCGGAGTCGAACTCGTCGCGAGAGTTGTTGAGGTGGATCAGGTCGATGCGGCCCGTGATGCCCTTGACGCGTTCGACCAGGCCGACGAGATCCTCCCCACCGGCCCACGCATGGCAGGTGTCCAGGCAGAAGCCTGCCTGCTCGAAGTCGCCGACCGATTCCCACAGCCGGTCGATCGCCTCCAGAGTGCGGGCCATCGCGTGGTCTCCGCCCGCGGTGTTCTCGATCAGGATCGGGACGCCGAAGCCGCCCTTGTCGACCTGGCGGTCGAAGAGTTTGCGCCAGTTGGCGAATCCCTCTTTCGCGTCCTCACCGTCGCGCAGATGCCCACCGTGCACGACCAGACCGAACGCGCCGAGTTCGGCGGCAGCGGTGGCCTGTTGCTCGACCGCCTTGCGCGAGGGCATCCGTAGACGGTTGTTCAGGCTCGCGACGTTGATCTGATAGCTCGAGTGCACGACGACGTCGACCTCGGAGTCGCGGATCGCTGCCGCGTCGGGCCGCGGTACCGGCTTCTTCCAGCCCTGGGGGTCGGTGACGAACATCTGGAACACGTCGATGCCGAGTTCGCTCGCGGTGGTCAGGGGATCGGTGTCCTCACGCAGATGTGCTCCGATGCGCATGGCTCAACGATAGTGGCCGACGATGCGCGCGATGTCCGCGGTGTCAGTCGTCGACGCCTGGCACCGTCTCGATGGTGATCGGGACGCCGGTCGCGATGAGCAGCCGGCACGGGGCCTCGCTGCCGTGATAGAGCTGCAGCCACTCATGACCGCGGCTGCCCTCGGAGTACACCGAGTCGAGAGCGCGGTTGAGACGGGCCTCCGCCTCCTTGGTGATGATGTAGCGCTGGTCGCCGTATCGCAGGTAACGGTCGGGCACGGAAGTCCTCCCCACGGATGTGATACCGGTCACCATCCTAGGGGAAATCCTGAAGTCGCCTGCAGTTGTACGGCGGTTTACCGGTTCGCCAACGTCCGGTGATCACTAGGCTTACGCAAAGTGACGTGCAGGGTGCCCCGCCGGGGCGTGGGTGGGCAGGAATCACGGTGAGCATTGACGACGCGGTTGACGTCCCGACCGGGGACGAACCTGCGCGCTCCCGGTCCGCCGGAGGCGGCGTCGAACCGCTGATCGACGACGTCGGCGCCGCGGCGGCGAACGAACTGCCCGACAATCCCCGCGACTACACCTGGGTTCGGCGAGGCGCGATCGCGGCCTGGCTGCTGTTCATGCTCGTCGAGATCTTCACCGAGGGACTCGCGTTCGACCGCACTCGTCTGATCATCTTTCTGTGCCTGGGCATGCTCGCGGCCACGATCGGGCGTCGGCGGGCGCTGACCGTCATCATCGACTGGCTCCCGTTCGCGTTGATCCTGCTGCTCTACGACTGGACGCGTGACGTCGCACGGATCGTCGACATGCCGACCCAATGGCACCTCGCGCCGGACGTCGATCATCTGATGTTCGGCGTCAACCCGACGGTCTGGCTGCAGGAACACATCAAGGAGCCCTCCCCGCCCTGGTGGGAGGTCATCACCAGCGTCATCTACATGTCGTACTTCATCATCCCGTACGCCGCCGCGGCCGTGCTGTGGCTTCGGGACCGGTCCGCGTGGCGACGTTACGCCGCGTGCTTCGTCGCGACGACGTTCCTGGCGCTGGTCGGCTACACCCTGGTGCCGGCCGCGCCGCCGTGGGCCGCGGCACGGTGCACCGCCGAGCAGGTCGTCGATCATCCGCGCGAGCCGGCCTGCATGGCCAACGAAATCGCGCCGGGTGGCGGCATCCTCGGTGAGGTCACTCCGACCAACCCGGACGCCGCACCGTATGTCGAGCGGATCTCCGCACGTGGGTGGAACTTCCTCAACATCCACGCGGCCTCCACGCTCGTCGAGGTCGGTCAGGGCAAGGCCAACCTCGTCGCCGCGATCCCGTCGTTGCACGCGGGCCTGACCATGCTGCTCGCCTTGTTCATGTGGCCGCGGGTCAAGGCACTCGGCCGAACCCTGTTCCTGGGATACGCCGTCGCCATGGCGTTCACGCTCGTCTACACCGCCGAGCACTACGTCTTCGACATCCTGCTCGGGTGGGCGCTGGCGGCCTTCGTGATCTTCGTCGCGCACATCGTCGACAAGAAGTGGCTGATTCCGCGTCAGGAGCGGCGCAAACAGCTCGACGACCCCGATGACGCCCCCGATCCGGCGCGGTCCGATTCGCCCGTCTCCGGGTAGGCTCGCGGCCGTGCGGACCGTGCGAGCGCGCCGACCGAGTCGGGGGACACTGCGCCGTGGCCTGCTCGTGTGCGTGGCCTTCGCGATCGTGCTCATGCACTCGGTGATCGCCCACGGGATGACCGAACGTCACCACAGTGCGGGCGCCGAGCACGTATCGATGGCCGTGATGGACTCGGCGCGCGACACGATCGACGGTCCGTCGATGCATTCGTCGGGTGACTGTGACCTGCACGAGCATCCGTGTGTGTTCCTACGAGCCGACGACCCCGTCGTCATCGCACTCGCCGTACTGGTTCTCGCCTGGGGATTTCCCATCCCGCCGCTGTTGCGGTCGATCCGCGCGCGATTGATCAACCGCTCCGGGCGCCCGCCTCCGTGGGCGATGCCGACACATCTCCAACTGCAGGTGATCCGCTGCTGACTCGGCGCCAGCCGGACGTCTGATCCGGTCCGCCGTTCTATCCACTCGGCCCGGGAGTCTCGGGTGTGAGTGGATCCTTCACTTCTGCAAAGGATCACCATCAAATGAAACGACAGATTCTCGCATGCTCGGTCGCCATCGTCACCACCGTGGCGGTCGCGGCCTGCTCGACGCCCGACGACCCCTCGGCGTCGTCCACACCTCCGGCGGTCACGACGACCTCTGTGTCGATGGACAGCGCGACGGCACAGCCGGGTACGCACAACGATGCCGACATCGCCTTCAACCAGAACATGATCCCGCATCACACGCAGGCACTCATGATGTCCGATCTGGTTGCGGCCCGAACCACCACGCCGGCCGTCCGTGATCTGGCCGCCCGGATCTCTGCCGCGCAGAAACCGGAGATCGACGAGATGACGGCCCGACTCGACGACTGGGGTGTCACCGCGAGTGCCGGTCACATGGCCGGGGGCCACATGTCCGGCACCGACTCCGATCACGACATGTCGGGCATGATGACCCCCGCGGAAATGACCGCGTTGAGTGGCGCGCGCGGAGCAGAGTTCGATCGGTTGTGGCTCGAGGGGATGATCCGTCACCACCAGGGCGCGGTGGAGATGGCCGACGAGGAACTCGCGTCGGGCATCGACGGGCCCTCGCGCGAACTCGCGGAGCGGATCAAGGCCGCCCAGCAGGCCGAGATCGACGAGATGAACCAGATCATGCGCCGCTGAGCCGCCGAAAGCAGAGGCCCGACACGCAGACAAACGCGTGTCGGGCCTCTTCAGACCAGGGTCATGGCCACATCAGGGCTGACGCAGCGGCACCCGCATCAGGTAGACCTGATAGCCCGCCGAGATCGAATAGGTGAAATAGAGGCTGCTGCCCCGCGACCACGGGTGGATGAACGGCGCATAGCCGGAGTACGGATCGTTGGCCGGCACCACGTTCTCACCTGACGACCACGGCCCCCAGGGGTTGTCGGCGGTACGCAGGACGACCCCGGTGTCGTTCTGGCCGAGCGAGATGTACTTGCCGAGGTAGTCGTTCCATGCGACCGACAGTTCGCCGGTCGGCGCCGACATCACCGGCGTGGCCGAATCGGGATTGTTGCGCACCCAGTGACCCCACGAGAAGTACTCGTACTTGCCGAGGTGCTCGATGTCCTTCGCGTTGACGCGGGCGAGGTACACCGCGCCCCAGCGGCCATCCGGTGTGCCGTAGGTGTAGATGGTGTCGCCGACCTTGAGGTATGCCGACATCTGGAACTTGTGGTTGCCGCCGCCGTTCGATCGGAAGGCATTGACCGCGTGCCAACTGCCGCCGTTGTTGTTCGAGACCACCAGCCCGGACCAATTCGTGTACCAGATGCCCGGCGATCCCCAGTGCTTGACGGACATGACGTTCATGTACTGCTTGCCGTTGGCCGCGATACCCGCGGTCGGGATGATGGTGATCTCCTTGCGCAGGTCCGGCTTGAGGAGACGCTTGGCGTGCCCCGGCGGACCGGCGTGGCCGGTGAACGACATGCCGTCGGCGAGATTGCGGTCGGTGCTGCGCAGCAGGACATTCGAACGCCAGTACCAGAGCTGGCCGTAGAGCAGCGACCAACCGTTGAAGGTCTGGGTGTCGCCGAACGCGGCCATGATCTCGCCGTGACCGTTGTCCCAGAGGACCCCCAGGTCGGTCCCGACGATGTTGTACCGGCCGAAGGTGTCGTTGATCGATCCGGGACCCGTGAGTCGAGCAACGATCCGACCGTTGGCCGCGGCCACCGGCGCGCCCTCCGCCGAGGGCGCCGCCGCCAGACCCGCGGTGAGGGTCGTGGCGAGTGCCGAGATCGCTAGGGCCGTCCTCCATCGTCCTGTGCGCCGCGTCATGCGCGTGACCTTATCAAGACCTGAGAGAGATGGAGGTGTGACGTCGGCGATCAGGCCTCACTGTAGCGGTCGCCGGTGTTGACGGCGGTGAAATCGATGGCGGCGGTGGCATTGTTGACGCCGGTGACGATACCCACCCCGAATTGTCCGTCGACGTCGTACAGGTTGGCGGTGCTCGTGGAGATGCCGTCGACCTCGACGTGGCTGGCCGCCTCGACACCGATCCGAGGCCCCACCGGCAGGCGCGAGAGCGCGACGGTCAGATCGCAGTTGATGAATGCGATACCTTCGCTACCCCAATTGCACACCAGACTGGTCGATTCCCCGCTGATCACCGACCGTTCGAACGGGGTGGGGCGTTCACCGGTCACGGTGGAAACCGCCCGTGTCCACAGCCATTTGCGGCCGGCATCTTGATGCGATCCCATGTCCTGGCTCCAGGTGATCTCGCCGTTCGCCGCGGCGGCGCCGTACCAGGGAAACGGGTCGTCGTCGTCGGTCTCGGGCGGTCGGAACCGGATCATCTCCGGCGACCGCACCCAGCGCTCGCCGGGTGGGTTGCTGGTCTCCTTGACGAACACCGTGGTGCTGCGCGCGACGAGGACCTCGGCGCCTTCGGAGAACTGGACGACATCGACCTCGACCACCTTGATCCGGCCGCCGTCGCGCACGAGCCGTCCACGTGTGGTGGTCGGGACATCACGGGCGACCTTGAACAGGTCGATGGTGTAGCGCGCCGGACGGAAACCGGGGATCGTGAAGTCCCGCTCCGCCGTCCGGGCGGCGATCGCACAGACGGCCGGGCCGTGCAGCGTGCCGGGCGCCCAGAGGCTCGCCGCATAGCGAGTCGGTGTGTACAAGTCGTCGCCGGCCGGTGCACCAAGGGAATCCGTGGCCTCCGAATCGTGCGAGAAGAATGCGATCGGCGACACGAATTTCCCTTCTGTTCGACAAGAGAATGTGGTGTCGAACCGTTCGACACGTACTAATCTTCGTCCATGACAATTGCAGATTACGCAAGACAGATTCCGAACGAGCTGGTGGCCGCGGTCCGGATGTCGATGATCGTGACCTCCATCGTCGGAATCGTTCTGGGCATCATCGCCCTCGTCTGGCCCACTGCGACACTGCTGGTCATCGGAGTCCTGTTCGGCATCTCTCTGATCGTCGCCGGATTGTTCCGGCTCTACGAGGCTTTTGCGTCGTCATTGTTGTCCGGCGGCTGGCGCTTCGCACTCGGACTCATCGGTGCCCTGATCCTGGCCGCGGGAATCATCGCGCTGTTCAATCCTGAAGAGTCCGTGGTCTTTCTCGCGATCTTCATCGGAATCGGCTGGATCTTCCAGGGCGTCGCCGATCTCTCACGTGCGGTCTCCGGATCGTTGCACACACCGAGGTGGCTGCTCCTGCTGTCCGGCGTCGTCTCCATCATCGCCGGCATCGTGATGATGGTGATTCCCGGACTCGCCCTGGCGACGTTCCTGATCATCGCCGCGATCATGCTGATCATCATCAGTGTCGTGACGCTGCTGACGTTGCCCAAGAAGGTCGACGAAACCTTCGTCTGAGGCCTCGGCCCGGTCCCTGAGTTGGGGAGTGAGCCTGCGAGGATGCTTTCCACTCGCTCCCTGAGGAGCCTGCGAGCGTGCGCGTCATCCTCCGCTCCCCGAGGAGCCCTGGCGACGAACGAGAACACTCCGCCCGCTCCCTGAGGAGCCTCGCGAGGAACGAGAACACTCCGCCCGCTCCCTGAGGAGCCTCGCGAGGAACGAGAACACTCCGCCCGCTCCCTGAGGAGCCTCGCGAGGAACGAGAACACTCCGCCCGCTCCCTGAGGAGCCGTGACGACGAACGAGAACACGCCACCCGCTCCCTGAGGAGCCGTGACGACGAACGAGAACACTCCGCCCGCTCCCTGAGGAGCCTCGCGAGGAACGAGCGATGCGTCACGAAGGGGCCCTTCGTGACGCATCCTCGCAAGCTCGGAGGCTCCTCAGGGAGCGGAGGGTGACGCGCAAGCTCGGAGGGCTCAGGGAGCGGAGGGTGACGCGCAAGCTCGGAGGGCTCAGGGAGCGGAGGGTGACGCGCAATCTCGGAGGGCTCAGGGCGCAGATGGAGTGGGGGAGGGGTCTCGTTTCGAGCCTCGACCCGATGGCGTGAAGTTCGTTCCGTCGCCAAGATTCGTCGGTTGAGGACCTACGGGGTCGCGTGCGTGCCCCTCGCTCACTCTGGTCAGGTCAGATCGAGTCCGTCGATGGTCACCGACGCCTGCGCGGTCTGCATGTTCGCGGGCAGTCGTTCGATCAGCTGATTGAGCGCGACGAGGACGTCATGGCTGTGCGTCAGCCGGGCGTTGTCGATCAGGGCCGCATCGGATCCCATCATCGTGACGGGGTCCACCTCGGTGCGATGGGCGACGGCGGCACCGAGCAGCCGGCGCGCCTGGACCGGGTCGTCGTCCCATAGTGCGTCAGCAGTCATCAGGTACAGCCGCACTGCCGGCGGATAGTCGTGTAGATGGACCAGTGCCCACGCCCAGTGCTTGGCGACGTCGACGGTGTCGGACTGTGACCGTCCGTGGGTGCGAACGTATTTGCCGTGCAGCTCCCGGCACAGCGGGGTCGAGTCGGCCCACAGCTGCAGATGCGACATGCACCGAACGCAGTCGTGCAGATTCGACAGGTACATGACGGAATACGGTCCCTCGCGGCGTGATCGGATCTCACGCAGAACCGAGAATTCGGCGAGCGCATGCGAATACTCGCCGGCCGACAACAGTGCTTCGGCCTCGTCTTGCATCTCGGAGAGCATGTCTCAATTGTCGCGGAGACGGGCGTGTCGCGGGTGGTTTCCTGTAGAAAACCACCCGCGACACGTGGGTCGGTATCGGTACCGGTCAGTACTGCTGGTTCGGCGGATACGGCGGCGGTGCCATCGGTGCGGCCGCACCCACCGGCGCGATCTGCCCGCCGGTCAGGAAACGGTACGCGTAGGTGCTGCCGATGATCACGATCGGGACGGTGACCAACAGGCCGACGCCGCACAGCAACGCCCCCAGGATCAACAACCCGACATTGGCGAGGGCGAGCAGCAGGAGCTGGCCTGCGTTCTTGCTGACCAGCGAGAAGCTCGACTTGATCGCCTCGATCGGATCGGCGTCCCGATCGACCACGAACGTCATCGAGTACCACGCGAAGAACGCGAAGACGATGGCGCCGATGATGATCAGGATGAGCCCGAGAATGGTGCCGATGGCGACCAGGAACGCGGTGAGGATGATGGCGCCGTAGTTGGTGAGGTTGAAGAACGCGCCGTATTGCGGCTTCTGGCCCGAGACCTCATCCAGGGCACCGCGGACATAGACCGCCTGGAAAATCCAGCCGACAACGGTTCCGATGATCCCGATGATCGCGCCGAGGTACCAGGCGTCGCCGTTGTCGAACGCGCGGCCGATGGCGTTGATGACCCCGGTGACCACGAATCCGGTCAGCAAGATCAGGATCCACGACAGTGCGTTGTCCTTGAACCGGTTCCATCCGTAGCTGATGGCGTCGCCCACCGAGAACTGTGCGGCCGTCTGTGCCCCGTAGCCACCCGCACCGTAAGGGTCGGGAGCGCCGTAACCGGTTGGGGGAGGGCCGTACCCGCCCTGGGGAGGTCCGTAGCCGCCGCCCTGGGGTGGCGGATAGCCACCGGGAGGTGCACCGTAGCCACCTGACGGCGGCGGGGGATAGGCACCTCCCGACGGCGGGCCGGCGGGCGGCGGATACGACGGCGGTGGTCCCGACGGGGGTGGGTAGGACCCGGGCGGTGGGGTCGACGGCGGCGGGTACGAGCCTCCCGGCGGCGGGTAGTTCCCCGGTGGCGGCGGGGTGGAACCGGGTGGCGGATACGACGGTGGCTGGCTGCCACCGGTCGCTGGGTCCGGGGTCTGCCCGGGCGAGGCGCCGGCGCCGGCGCCGTCGTCGGGTTCGGGCGTGCCGGAATTGCGTGGATCGGGCGGAGTTGTCATGGCACGGAGGATACGGAACACAGCCCGAGGTCAACAGTGTTTCGAGCTCCGCGTCGCGTCAAGAGATGACGAATTGTGCCCAGAGTCCGCCGTTGGGGCGCTTCGGGTCCGGCGATCACCTGGTTTCGGTCAGTTCGGGCTGGCATCGTGGGAGTCGTGAGTGACATCGGCAGCACCCCCGAAGGTTCCGACGGCGAATACAGCCTCGACGACGATGACCAGCTCCAGCCGGAGGACACGCTCGACGATCGCGGCGTCGAAGACGTCCTCGACGAGGGATATTCGCCGCCCGATCACCGGCCCAGCGGAGCCCGCCACGGACTGACGGCGCAGGAGCAACGTGAGCGCGAGACACTCGACGAGCGGCTCGCCGAGGAAGAAGCCGACGTGGGCGCGACCGACCCGCTCGATGACATCGAAAGGGATTGGCGCTCACATGAATCCGACCACGACGACGACTATGACGAGGCCGATCAGGCGGGCAACGGCAGAGCCGGCCGTCTGATCGCGCCCGACGAGGGCAGTGGGATCGACGAGGAGTCGGACGCGGTGGCCGTCGACGCGGGAATCGACGGCGCGGGTGCCTCGGCGGAGGAGGCTGCCGTGCACTACATCGACGTCGACCAGGTCGAGGAGTCCGAGGACGCCGACGGCGAGCGGGACTGAGCACGAGGAAAACCCGCGCGGATGGGGTCAGTGCTTCAGCTGCGTCAGGGTCTCGGTGATGTGGGAGCGCGACGCGTCGGCGTCGGCCCCGAGTGACTGCAGGATCGCCGACATGGTGGCGTCGGTGAACAGCGCGAGCAGCAGATGCTCGGTACCGACGAAGTTGTGACCCATCTGCACCGCCGTCGTCACCGTGGCCTCGAGGATCGCCCGAGCCCGATCGTCGTAGGGGACAACGGTCTTGTCGGACGTGTCGTCGCCCGCGGATTGCCCGGGTCGATCGGTGGTGCACGCCTGCACAAGGGCGGAGAGTTCGATTCCCTGGGCGCGCAATGCGAGGTCGGCGACGGATTCGGGGGCCACCGACAGCCCGCGGGCGAGGTGTTCCGGTGTGACGAACTCGCTGGAGTCGGCGACAGCGAGGTTGTGTGCCTCGACGATCACGTTGCGGGCACGAGGTGTGAACCGGGCGAACGGGTTCGCTTCCTGGTCGAGTGACCTGTCGGGATTCGTGGCCGGCGTACGCGGGACGAATCGCTTCTGCGCGGCCTGCTTGCTGACGCCCATGCTCGCGCCGATGTCGGTCCACGACGCTCCGGCACGACGGGCTTGATCGACGAAGTGGCCGATGAGGTGATCGGCGACCTCACCCAGGTGCTCGGCCGCGACGACCGCGTCGGAGAGTTGCTCGAGCGGATCGTCGTGGACGGAACGGATGCCGGCGATGAGGTCGTCGAGGCGGACCTGCTTCAGGATCTTCGGTTGGGTCATGCGTCAACCATAAGTTGACGATCTAGGTGCGTCAACCAGTGGTTGACGGATGGGCGTGGCGCGTGTCGACGGCGCACGGATTCGGTGCGATCAAAAATGTCATAGGCGTGTGATTGCATGGTGGGCGCTGCCCGATGTATCCGCTCAACCTGCCCCGATGGGCGTCGGCGAATGAGTTCGTTGACAGCCGTCGTGAGGCTGGTAACGATGGATGCCAGGGTTGCCCGTCCGTCCGGTCCAGCGCCGGTTCGCACCGAAACGGGAGGTACCGGTGAGCATCACCAATCGCACTGCGTCGAGCGAGGTCACGTCGTCGCACGCCCGCAGGTTTCTCGACGTGAGAGCCTTGACCGACACCCTGGCCGCGAATCTGTCCGCCGAGGATCAGACGCCGCAGTCCATGACCGACGCGAGTCCGGCGAAGTGGCATCGGGCCCATGTCACCTGGTTCTTCGAGGAGTTCATCCTGCGCGGTGATCCGAACTACGTGGTCTACGACGACACCTACCGCTACCTGTTCAACAGCTATTACGAGGCGGTGGGTGCCCGGCATCCACGGCCCGAACGTGGTTTGGTGACCCGTCCGGGCGTCGCCGACATCGGGCACTACCGCGAGTACGTGGACAGCGCGATGGTCGACATGCTCGAGCGCGGCGCGCTCGACGATGACGCACTCGCGCTCGTGGAACTCGGCTGCAATCATGAACAACAGCATCAGGAACTGCTCCTGATGGACATCAAGCACCTGTTCTCGACGCACGCCTTCGATCCCGTCTACGTCGACCGGGAGTTCGACGAAACCGGGGCGCGAGAGCCGATGACCTGGCGATCGATGGCCGGTGGGATCACGGAGATCGGCGCCGGGAGCTTAGCGAGCGGGCCGGGTGTGATCGGCGCCGGGAGCGTAGCGAGCGGGCCGGGTGTGATCGGCGCCGGGAGCGTAGCGAGCGGGCCGGGTGTGATCGGCGCCGGGAGCGTAGCGAGCGGGCCGGGTGTGATCGGCGCCGGGAGCGTAGCGAGCGGGCCGGGTGTGATCGGCGCCGGGAGTGGGTTTTCCTACGACAACGAGGGCCCGCGTCACCGGGTCTTCCTGGAGGACTTCGAGATCGCCGAACGTGCGGTCACCAACGCGGAATGGCTCGAGTTCATCGCCGACGGTGGTTACCGGCGTCCGGAGCTCTGGCTCTCCGACGGTTGGGCGCAGATCACCCAAACAGGTTGGCAGGCACCGGGTTACTGGAAGTTCACGGACGGTGAGTGGACGACGTTCACGCTGTCGGGACGGCGCCGGCTGGTCCTCGACGAGCCGGTCGTGCATGTCTCGTTTTATGAGGCCGACGCATATGCCCGATGGGCAGGCGCCCGGCTCCCCACCGAATTCGAATGGGAGGCCGCGGCGGTGACCGGAGGGTCGACGCGCGGACAGCTACTCGACCCGGCGCGCTGCCATCCGGGTCGGGCCGGTGAGACGATGATCGGCGACGTCTGGGAATGGACGTCCAGCGCGTATCTGCCGTACCCGGGCTTCGTTCCCGCCAACGGTGCGGTCGGTGAATACAACGGCAAGTTCATGTCTGATCAGCACGTCCTGCGAGGTGCCAGCGCAGTCACGCCGCCAGGGCACGAGCGCGAGACGTATCGCAACTTCTTTCCCGCGCAGGCCCGCTGGGCCTTCTCCGGTCTGCGGTTGGCGCGATGACCCTCGGCATCGAGAATCCGCTCGCAGCGGATGCCGCATCCGGATTGTGGTCCAATCCGCCGACGCTGCCGACGAAATGGCTGTACGACGAGCGCGGCAGTCGGCTCTTCGACGAGATCACCCGGCTCCCGGAGTACTACCCGACCCGACGGGAGACCGAGATCCTGCACGCCCGTGCCGGAGATATCGCCGCGGCCACGGATGCTGCGACGATGGTCGAATTCGGCTCCGGGACCTCGACCAAGACCCGACTCCTGTTGCAGGCGTTTGCCGATCGTGCCGCCGCCGGCGGTCGGTCGTTCACCTATGTCCCACTCGACGTGAGCGTCGAGATCCTGGAATCGTCGGCGGACGAATTGGCCACGGATTACCCGGGGATCGAGGTCGCGCCCGCGGTGGCCGATTTCACGGCCGACGAACTGACGTTGCCACCGTCTGCGGGCCCGAGGATCGCGGTGTTCCTCGGCGGTACGATCGGCAACTTCGACGACACCCAGCGTGCGGCATTCTTGAGTCGACTCTCGAAGGCGCTCGATCCCGGGGATTACTTCCTGCTCGGCGCAGATCTTGTCAAGGACACGGGACGTCTGGTAGCGGCCTACAACGACAAGGCCGGGGTGACCGCGGATTTCAACCGCAACATGATCGAGGTGCTGCGTACCGGTCTTGATGCCCACGGGCTCTACGTCGACGACTTCGACCACATCGCACGATGGAATCCGGCTCGCCACCGGATCGAGATGTGGTTGCGGGTGCGCCGCGACATCGACGTCTATTTCGAGAAGCTCGAGCGGAGGTGGCGATTGCCGCGTGGCGCCGAGGTTCTCACCGAGATCAGCACCAAGTTCGACCAGGCCGATCTCGCCGGCGACCTCTCGGCGGCGGGCCTGACCGTCGAGCAGACGTGGACCGACGGGGCGGGTGATTTCCTGCTGTCCCTCAGCCGCCGCTGAGAAGTCCACGCGCACGAGCCGTTAGCCAGGCGAAGATGTCGACATCGTTCGCGCAGAAGCGGATCATCTCGAAAGCAAATACCGGTCAATGCGCGCTGTGGTAGTGGCGATGTGAGAAGCTATGGAACGCACCGACGACGGGCGTCGGACCTCGACCTCTTAGGTAAGGAGTGTCCCCATGTGGGATTCGTTCTGGGACTTCATCTGGTACACGATCGTCATCTTCGCGTTCGTCGCCTACCTCATCGTTCTCTGGCACATCATCATCGATCTGTTCCGTGACAAGACCTCCGGCTGGATCAAGGCCGTCTGGATTGTCTTCCTGATCCTCATCCCGTATCTCACGGCCCTGGTCTACCTGCTCGTCAAGGGCCGCGGAATGGCTGACCGCCAGGCAGAAGCGGTCCAGGAGGCCAAGGCGGCGACCGACAGCTATATCCAGTCGGTGGCAACGCCGAAGAGCCCGGCCGAGCAGATCTCCGACGCCAAGCAGCTGCTCGACTCCGGCGCCATCACCCAGCAGGAGTTCGATGCGCTGAAGGCCAAGGCGCTGAGCTAGGTTTCGTTTCGGCGGTTTCCGTTCGCGCGGGCAGCGGAACTCCCTTTCGCGGCGAGAGCGGAACTCCCTTTCGCGCGCAGAGCGGAGTTCCCTTTCGCGCCGAGAGAACCCGGAATTTCACCGACAGCACCCTCTCCCCTGGTGGAGAGGGTGCTGTTTGGTTGTTGGGAGGGTGCTGTCGAAGAAATTTCGGGTTCTCTCGGCCGCCGTGCTGGGCGCGGTGGCGCGCTTGGGTGCGGTGTCGACCGCGGTGGCGCGCTTGGGGGCGGTGAGCGACCCTGGTGGGTGTGGTGAGCGACCGTGCTGAGTGCGGTGGCGACCGTGCGGGTCGGAGCTAGCCCGTGAAGGGGTCGGTGGTGTGGCCGACCAGGTCGGCCACCGACGCGATCACCTTGGTGGGGCGGTAGGGGAACAGCTCCACCGATTCCGACGTGGAGATGCCGGACAGGACGAGGATGGTTTCCAGTCCCGCTTCCATTCCGGAGATGACGTCAGTGTCCATTCGGTCGCCGATCATCAGGGTGTGCTCCGAATGCACCCCGATCTGCCGGAGCGCCGACCGCATCATCAGCGGATTGGGTTTTCCGACGTAATACGGTTCGCGACCGGTCGCCCGGGTGATGAGCGCCGCGACCGCACCCGTCGCCGGCAACGAACCACCTGCCGACGGCCCGGTCGCGTCCGGGTTGGTCGCGATGAAGCGCGCACCGAGTTCGACGAGTCGGATCGCAGTCGTTATCGCCTCGAACGAATAGGTCCGCGTCTCGCCGAGGACCACATAGTCCGGCGCCGAGTCGGTGATCACGTAGCCGATCTCGTGCAGGGCTGTCGTCAGTCCCGACTCGCCGACGACGTAGGCGGATCCGCCAGGACGTTGGGAGTCCAGGAAACGGGCGGTGGCCAGCGCCGACGTCCAGATCGCCTCTTCCGGGATGTCGAGCCCGGTGCGCAGCAGACGTGCCCGGAGATCGCGCGGAGTTCGGATCGAGTTGTTGGTCAACACGATGAACGGGATCTCGTTCTCCCGGAGTTCGGTGAGGAACGCGTCGGCGCCGGGGATCAGGTGTTCCTCCCGAACCAGCACACCGTCCATGTCCATCAAGTAGTTCCACGCCATGCCCCGAATTATCGCCGGGTTGATCGATCCGCGCGTGGAACCCGGCGGATCGAGGGCTTCGCTGACACAATGATGCGACGTTCCAAGCTCGAGTCAGAGGTCGTAGGTGATCGGTTACCTGTGCAAACGCATCGCTGCGTGGGCAGTCTTGGTGTTCCTCGCCACGAATCTGACCTTTTTCCTTGCCTCCTGGTTACTCGACCCGCGGTCCAACTACGCCCAGCGCAAACCGCCGCTGCCGCCCGCGGTCGTCGATGCCACCCTTGACGGTTACAACCTCAACGACAAGACCATGATCCTGCAGCGCTGGTGGACGTGGATCGACGGCGTTGTGATGCATTGGGATTGGGGCGCGACACCCGTCGGGACAAGCGTCAACGCCCAAATCGGGTTCCGGCTCGTGGCGTCGGTGCAGTTACTGGCGGGCGCCACGGTGATCTCCACTCTCATCGGTATCGGGCTCGGCGTGTACACGGCGTTGCGGCAGTACCGGCTCTCCGACCGCGCCTGGCAGTTCGCCTCGATCGTGATGATCAACGTGCCGGTGGCGGTCGCAGGTCTGGCAGTGGTTCTGATCGGCATCACCATCAACCAGCAGGTCGGGCACACCGTGTTCCTGGTGTCGGGCTCGTCGAGCGTAGATGTTCACGGCTTCTTCCCTGTCCTGGTCGACCGAATTCAGCACCTCATCCTGCCCACGATCACGCTGGTGGTGGTGTCCTACGCGGGCCTGCACATGTTGCAACGCACGTTGCTGCTCGACACCATTAACGCCGACTACGTCCGTACCGCCCGTGCCAAAGGGATCACCCGCGGGGTTGCGGTACGACGACACGCCCTGCGCACCGCGATCATCCCGGTCGCTGTCGGCGTGGCCTTCGCGATCCCGGCCGTGTTCACCGGCGCGGTGATCACCGAGACGATCTTCGGGTGGGAAGGCATGGGCCGCTACTTCGTCACCTCAATCAACACCAACGACGTACACGGCGTGGTCGCAGTCGCGGCGTTCGGTGCATTGGCGACGGCGGTCGGCGCGATCCTCGCCGATATTGCGGTCGTCTACCTCGATCCGCGGGTCCGGGTGAGGAACGCATGATGGCCGGGCGACCGAGAAGGAGGCCGACGTGGTGATGCTACCGCCGGAGCCCAACCGCCCCGCGTGGCCGGCGAATCGGAACCAGCCCGAACCGACCGCGAACACTCCGTTGGTCGGCGAGACCGGTGGCCTGATCGCCGACGGTGTCGGCCCCACCCAGGAGAGCATCGAGGTGCCGGTCGCCCGCCGACGTCGCGGCCGGATGCGACTGATCGCCACCCGATTCGCACGCAATCGAACGGCGCTCGGGGGTCTTGCCGTGTTCGTGCTGCTGGTGCTCTTCGCGCTGTTCGGAGGCTTGCTGACGCAGTACAGCTATTCCGACGTCGATTTCGCCGCCCTCGGCGTCCCGCCGTCGCCGGAGCACTGGTTCGGCACCAACGATGCCGGTAACGACCTCTACGCACAGGTGGTGCACGGGCTGCAACGGTCGCTGGTCATCGCGTTGACGGTGTCGTTGGCCACCACCGCGATCGCCGCTTTTGTCGGTGCCACCGCCGCCTACTTCGGCGGGTGGGTGCAGAACGCGGTGCTCGCCCTGCTGTATCTGCTGCTGGTGGTGCCGACCTTTCTGATCCTGGCGCTCATTTCCAGCCGCACCGGAGGAGACTGGCGCTGGCTCATCGTGGTGCTGACGGTGTTCGGATGGATGATGCTGGCCCGGGTGATCCATTCGATGGCGCAGTCCATCCGGGAGAACGACTATGTCCGCGCTGCGCGGTATCTCGGTGAGCCGCCGCTGGTGATCATCGCCCGGCACATCGTGCCGAACCTGGCCTCCTTGCTGGTGATCAATTTCGCGCTTGGGGTGGTGGCCACCGTGCTCGCCGAGACCGGACTGTCCTTTCTCGGGTTCGGCGTCGCCATCCCCGACGTCTCGTTGGGTTCGTTGCTCCAGGAGGGCACGGCCACGCTGACCTCATCGCCGTGGCTCTTCTACTTCCCCGCCGGCACCCTGGTGCTGCTTACCGTGTCGATGGCGTTGATCGCCGACGGATTGCGTGACGCGCTGGACCCGACGTCGACGGCGGGAGGGCACGCGTGAATCACGTCGAACCCGTTCTCTCGGTTCGCGACCTCGACGTCGAGTTCGGCAGTGAGGCGGGACGCGTGCACGCGGTCCGGGGCGTTTCGTTCGACCTCGCGCCGGGGTCGGCGACCGCCATCGTCGGCGAATCCGGCAGCGGGAAGTCGGTGACCGCACTCGGTGTCCTCGGACTGCTGCCGGATACCGCACGGATGTCGGGGTCGGTGCGACTTGGAGGTCGCGAACTGATCGGTCTCGATGACAAGGAGATGTCGGCGGTGCGCGGCACCGAGATCGCGATGATCTTCCAGGACCCACTCTCGTCGCTCACCCCGGTCTTCACCGTCGGCGATCAGATCGTCGAAGCGCTTCTCGCACATCAGGACATCCCGAAAAGGCAGGCTTCCGAGCGGGCTGCTGAACTACTCGAACTGGTGGGCATCCCCGACCCGTCTCGACGGGCGCGGGCATACCCCCACGAGCTGTCCGGCGGGATGCGGCAGCGGGTGATGATCGCGATGGCCATCGCCAACGACCCGGCCGTCATCATCGCCGACGAACCGACGACGGCTCTCGACGTCACCATCCAGGCCCAGATCCTCGAGGTGCTCGGGCGGGCCCGGCGGGAAACCGGTGCGGCCCTGCTGCTCATCACCCACGACCTCGGCATGGTCGCCGGTACCGCCGACGACGTGGTGGTGATGTACGCCGGTCGGGCCGTCGAGAAGGCCGGTGTCGAGGCCCTGTACGCAACTCCGCGGATGCCGTACACGATCGGACTCCTCGGCGCGGTGCCCCGGGTCGACCGCCGCACCGACGCGTTGACCCCGATCCCCGGTGTGCCACCGCTGCTCATCGATCTTCCCGATGCCTGTCCGTTCGCACCGCGATGTCCGATCGCCATCGACGACTGCCAGGAACGCGAGCCGACACTCGACCCTGTCGCCGACGGTCATTCGGCGGCGTGCCTGCGCTCCGCCGAGATCGACGACGACCGGACCATCGACGGTTCCCCGGTCTTCCCGCCAGTCGTCCCCGTCGCACCCCGTATGCCCGAGCAGGTCTCCAGCGTCGGCGCCGAGCCGTCCCGAGATGCTTCCCCGGAGTCGAGGCGCGCGGTGTTGCAGGTGCGCGACCTGCACAAGGTGTTCCCGCTGACCAGCGGACTGCTCCGCCGCCGAGTGGGGACCGTGCGCGCCGTCACCGGAGTCTCCTTCGACATCCACGCCGGTGAGACGCTGGCGATCGTCGGGGAGTCGGGCAGCGGAAAGTCGACGACGCTGCGCGAACTCATGGACTTCACCCAACCCGAGGGTGTGGTCCGAGTCGACGGCACCGACCCCGCGACCATGCGCCGCAGAGCCGCTCGCGTCCTACGCCGCCGCATGTCCATGGTGTTCCAGGACCCGGCGAGTGCCCTCGACCCGCGGTTCACCGCCTTCGACGTCATCGCCGAACCGCTACGTGCACTGGGGATGTCACGGTCGGAGGTCGCAGAACGGGTCGCCGAACTCATGCGGCGCGTCGGACTGGAGCCGGCGCACGCCGACCGGTATCCGACGGCGTTCTCCGGGGGCCAACGACAGCGCATCGCGATCGCGCGTGCATTGGTCACCAACCCGGCGTTGGTGATCCTGGACGAGCCGCTGTCGTCGCTCGACGTCTCGGTGCAGGCCGACATCGTCAATCTCATCCGACGCCTTCAACAGGAGTCCGGGATCGCGTATCTGCTGGTGGCCCACGACCTCTCGGTGGTGCGGCACATCGCCCATCGTGTCGCGGTGATGTATCTGGGTGGCTTCGTGGAGGTCGGTGATACCGAGCAGATCTTCGATGCGCCCGCCCATCCGTACACCCGATCCCTCCTGTCCGCTGTACCGATACCCGACCCCGTACTGGAACGCGATCGGCGGCCGATCGTGTTGACCGGCGAACAACCCTCGCCGACGGCGGAGTATGCCGGATGCACATTCGCCGGACGATGTCCGCTCTATGCCGAGATCGACGAGAACAGTCGGGGTCGTTGCCGGACAGAGGTTCCCCTACTGCGCCTCGTGGGCGGTGAGGGCGCCGACCTCGCCTCGCATCAGGCGGCCTGTCACCATGTCGAGAAGAGCCTTTCGGAGATTCAGGAGGTATCACGGTGAAACGTCACGGTATGGCCCCGGCGGTCGTCGCAGTGGTGATCGCGGCGATGGTCGCGCTGATCGCGGGCTGCGGTTCGAGCGACAGCGGCTCGGACACCGCCCCGAAAACCTCCGGTGCGGAGCTCAACGAGCAACCGCGAGAGAACATCCGCGACGGTGGTACGCTGACCACATCGCTGCCGGAGGTATCGCCGCAGTGGAACACCTTCCACGCCGACGGGACGGCTTACACACTCGGGCTGTGGCGTTGGTACAACCCGACTCTCGCGTATTTCGCGCCCGACGGCACGTACTCGTTCAACCGTGACTACCTCACCGACGTGCAGACGAAGCTGGAGAACGGAAAGACGGTCGTCACCTACACCATTAATCCGAAGGCGTTCTACAACGATGGCACCCCCATCGACTATCGCGCCTTCGTCAACACCTGGGTCGCCTCGCGCGGCGCCGATCCGTCCTACGTGGTGAGTTCGTCGGACGGCTACGACCAGATCGAATCGGTGACCCGAGGCGCCGACGACCGGCAGGCCATCGTCCGGTTCAAGGGTGTGTGGGCTTGGCCCAACGGGCTTTTCAACTATCTGCTGCACCCCAAGGTGGCCACTGCGGACCAGTTCAACAAGGCCTACATCCAGCAGCCGCACCCGGAATGGGGGGCCGGCCCGTACACGGTGAAGTCCTACGATTCGCAGAAGGGCGTGGTGATCTTCGAGCGCAATCCGAAGTGGTGGGGCAACCCCGGCAAGCTCGATCAGCGCATCTTCCGACAGCTCGAAGACCAGGCGTCCATCAATGCCTTCCGCAACGGCGAACTCGACGCCATCGGGGTGTCCACGAAGGAGAACCTGGCCCAGGTCAAGACCATGCAGGGTGTCGACATCCGCTCGTCGGCCTCGACCGGGGTGTCGCTGATGGTGGTCAATCTCGATGCGCCGCTGCTGGGTTCGTCCGCTATGCGCGAGGCGGTCCTGGCCGGTGTCGACCGCGAGACCCTGGCCAAGGTGCGGTTCAACGGACTCGACTACAGCGAGGAGCTACCCGGTTCGCTGTCACTGTTCCCGTTCGAACCCGGGTATGAGGACAACCTGGAAGGCGTTGTCGGCTTCGACCCGGACAAGGCCACGTCGCTGCTGGACGCCGAGGGCTGGAAGCCGGGATCCGACGGCATCCGGATGAAGGACGGCAAGCGCCTCACCCTGTCGATGCCCGTCACCGGAGATTCGCCGACCATACAGAATCTCGCGCGGTCGTTGCAGGCCATGATGAAATCGATCGGCGTCGACCTCGCGGTCCAGTCGCGTAGCAGCGCGGAGTTCTCGAAAGTCGTTGTGAACAAGGAGTTCGACGTCTTTCTGATGGGCTTCACCTCGTCTGATCCGTACGGTATGGCCTACCTGTGCCAGATCTGGTGCGAGGGTTCGCAGCTGAACAAGGCGGGTGCGGGCTCGCCGGAGCTCGACGCCAAGATCCACGACGTCGCGCAGATCCCGGACCCGACCGAGCAGATCAAGGCCGGCAACAAGGTGGAGCGGGAGGCGTTCGGACAGTTCTCGGATCTGCCGCTGTTCAACGGTCCGTCGATGCTCGCGGTCAAGGAGAAACTGGCCAATTACGGTGCGGGCCAGTTCTACATCGGCCCGATCGAGGACATCGGCTGGCAGAAGTAGCGGCTCCGCTCTTACCTCCTCCCGAAAACCACCCGTCAGCGGGCGAGTGCCGGCGATATGCCGACAGTCTGCGGCTGCTGGGTGGTTCTCAGGTGATGAGACGGCCGGGTGGGTGCCGCGTCTGTCCACAGTCCGCGATTTCTCCCCAGAATTCCGGTCCGCCAGGCGTGCTCTTCGGACCGTGTGCGATTCGCGTCGAGACTGTGCCCATGACTTTCGGGGAACTCGTCGAGCGCTTCGGTGGGGTGATGTCGACCAGGCAGTTGATCGCATCGGGCGAGACCGCCGCGACGATCCGAGCCGCCGTAGATGACGGCGTACTCGAACATCTGCGTCACGGCTGGTACGCGGCCAAGGATGCCGACCCGCCGGTTGTTGCCGCGGTGCGTGACCAGTGTGTCGTCTCGTGTGTGGATGCACTTGCCAGGCATGGACTGTGGGTTCCGGAAGGGGTGGGCGGTCCGCACAAACGGGTCACCCGTCATGAGCGTCGGCGGTCCAACGATCGGTGTCGTCGGTACGGTCGTCCCACACCGGTCGTCGGGGTCATCGACGATGTGGCGACGGCCCTCCAGTACAGCGCCCGATGTCTGGACGAGGAGGGATTCGTCATCGTGTGCGATTCGGCTCTGCAGAACGGGAAGCTTACGCCCGATGAGCTCCGCACTGCGTTCGCGCACGCACCGAACCGCATTCGGCGGGCCGTTGCCAAATGTGATCGGCGCTCGGGCTCAGGGACCGAAACCGCCGTACGGCTTCGGTCACGCGCCGCGGGCATGCGTGTCGAGGTGCAACACGAGGTGCCGGGTGTCGGATTCGTAGATCTGCTGATCGGCGACCGGATCGCGCTCGAACTCGATAGCAGGGCATATCACACGGGCGAGGTGAACTACGAGTCCGACCGGGTCCGGGACGCCGAGTTGGTCGCCCGAAGCTATGTGCCCCTGCACTTCACCTACGCGCAGGTCTTCCACACCTGGCCGCAAACGTACGCCCGGCTGCAGCGAATCGTCCGTGACGAGCGACATCGAGGGCGTGGCCGGCGGACGAACCCGAGGCTTCGGGCTGTGTGAAGTCCGGCCGAACCTGAATCCGCGCGAGAACCATTAGCTCACCGAAATCCGCCCTGGAGCGGGCCCGTCCCGCTGGAAACCGCCCTGGAGCGGGCCCGTCCCGCTGGAAACCGCCCGGGAGCGGGCCCGTCCCGCTGGAAACCGCCCGGGAGCGGGTCGATGTCGGCGATTGGCCGACAGGCGTCCGCTGTTGGGTGGTTTTCGGTCGCGCGCGGGCGGGCGGGCCGCGCTGGCCTCTGAGTCGGCCACTGCCCGTCCCGCTGGAAACCGCCCGGGAGCGGGTCGATGTCGGCGATTGGCCGACAGGCGTCCGCTGTTGGGTGGTTTTCGGTCGCGCGCGGGCGGGCGGGCCGGCCGGGCTGGCCTCTGCGTCGGCCACTGCCCGTCCCGCTGGAAACCGCCCGGGAGCGGGCCCGTCCTGCTGGAATCCGCCCGGGAGCGGGTCGATGTCGGCGATTGGCCGAGCGTCGTCCGCTGTGGGGTGGTTTTCGGTTGCGGGCGGGGCCGGGCGGGGCGCGAGCGGGGCCGAGCGGGGTCGAGAGGCGGGTCAGTCCTGCTCCGAGCCCACCCGCCACAGCGGGTTGACCGGGCCATGCCCGGCTCCCAGCGGATAGGCCGCCTGCAATCCGCGGGTCACCCATTTCTTCGCGAAGCCGATGGCATCGGGAACCGCATAGCCGTGGGCCAGAGCGCAGATCGTGGCCGCAGCGAGGGTGTCGCCGGCCCCGTGATCGTGCGGTGTGTCGATTCTCGGGTGGTCGAACTCGCGGAAATCGGTGCCGTCGAACAACAGGTCGGGACTGTGATCGGAGCCGCGCAGGTGTCCGCCCTTGACCAGGGCCCATCGAGCACCCAGGGCATGCAACGCGCGCGCCGCATCGCGTTGCGTGTCGGCATCCACCACCTCGATCCCGGTGATCAGCCGCACCTCGTCCAGGTTCGGCGTGATCACGGTGGCCAGGGGGATCAGCGTGGTGCGCAGGGTGTCCAGCGCCTCGTCCGCCAGCAGCTGGTCACCGTGCATCGACGCGCACACAGGGTCGACGACGAGCGGGACCGATCCGCCACGCCCGATACCCAACTCGGTGCAGGCCGCGGCCACCGCGTCGATGATCGGCGCGGACGCCAGCATCCCGGTCTTGGCTGCGCCGACGCCGATGTCGGTGACCACGCTGTGGATCTGCGCGGCCACCGTCTCGGGCGGGATCTCGGCAAAGCCCTGGACGCCCAACGAGTTCTGCACAGTGACGGCGGTGACCGCCACGCATGCGTGCAATCCCAACAGGGCGAACGTCCGCATGTCGGCCTGGATGCCGGCGCCGCCACCGGAATCCGATCCCGCGATCGTCAGAACGCGGGTCGGAGTGGTACCCGGTGCGGCGGTGGGCAATCGGAGATCAGCCTGCACGGCTCGGCCCCATCACGAAATGGTGGCGTCGATCGGGAGGTAGACGCGATTGCCGTGCTCGGCGAACTCGGCCGACTTCGCCGCCATCTCCTCGGCGATCTTGCGGTCGATGTCCTCGGCGGTCACCAGGCCGTTCTCCTCGGCATACGCGCGGACATCCTGGGAGATGCGCATCGAACAGAACTTGGGTCCGCACATCGAGCAGAAATGTGCGGTCTTGGCGGGTTCGGCCGGCATCGTCTCGTCGTGATATTCGCGAGCGGTGTCCGGGTCGAGCGCCAGGTTGAACTGATCGGTCCAGCGGAACTCGAAGCGCGCCTTGGACAATGCGTTGTCGCGGTCTTGCGCGCCGGGATGCCCCTTGGCGAGATCCGCAGAGTGGGCGGCGATCTTGTAGGTGATCACGCCCACCTTGACGTCGTCGCGGTTGGGCAGCCCCAGGTGCTCCTTGGGCGTCACGTAGCACAGCATCGCGGTGCCTGCCTGCGCGATCATCGCGGCACCGATCGCCGACGTGATGTGGTCATAGGCGGGTGCGATGTCGGTGGCCAGCGGTCCGAGCGTGTAGAAGGGTGCCTCCTCGCAGAGTTCCTCCTCGAGGCGCACGTTCTCGGCGATCTTGTGCATCGGCACATGGCCGGGCCCCTCGATCATCACCTGTACGCCATGGGATTTGGCGATCTTTGTCAACTCGCCGAGGGTACGGAGTTCGGCGAACTGTGCTTCGTCGTTGGCGTCCGCGATCGACCCCGGCCGCAGTCCGTCGCCGAGAGAGAACGTGATGTCGTAGCGACGGAAGATCTCACACAGTTCGTCGAAGTGCGTGTACAGGAACGATTCCTCGTGATGAGCGAGACACCACGCGGCCATGATCGATCCGCCCCGCGACACGATGCCGGTCACCCGGCGGGCCGCCAGCGGCACGTAGCGCAGGAGGACTCCCGCGTGCACGGTCATGTAGTCGACGCCCTGCTCGGCCTGCTCGATCACGGTGTCGCGGTAGATCTCCCACGTCAGTGCGGTGGGGTCGCCCTTGACCTTCTCGAGGGCCTGATAGATCGGGACGGTGCCGACCGGCACCGGCGAGTTGCGCATGATCCACTCGCGGGTCATGTGGATGTCCTTGCCGGTGGACAGATCCATGATGGTGTCCGCGCCCCAGCGGGTCGCCCACACCATCTTCTCGACCTCTTCGGCGATCGAACTGGTGACCGCCGAGTTGCCGATGTTCGCGTTCACCTTCACGGCGAACCGCTTGCCGATGATCATCGGTTCGGATTCGGGGTGGCGGTGATTCGCCGGGATGACGGCCCGCCCCGCGGCGACCTCGCTGCGCACGAGTTCGACGTCGACGCCCTCGCGTGCGGCGATGAACCGCATCTCGTCGGTGACGACGCCCTCGCGTGCCCACGCGAGCTGCGTCGACGCGCCGTCGATCGGTTCCGGTCGGTGCCACGCATCCCGTGTCCGCGGCAGGCCGCGTTCGACGTCGATCGTGGCGGCCGCGTCGGTGTACGGGCCGGACGTGTCGTAGACGTCGAGGTGCTCGCCGTTGGTGAGGTGGATGCGCCGCTGGGGAATGCGAAGGTGATCGATCTCGAGGTGGTGCTTGCTGCTGCCCTCGATCGGACCGGTGGTCACGGTCGAGGCGGTGGATACAGAAGTTCCCATGGTGCGGCTCCCTACGCCGGCATTATCCGGACAGGTTCAGGCGGTCGGCGACCGCCTGTCGCCATCTCAGCCCCCGGTGATCGTGGGAGCCCCCGCGTGTGTAATTGTCGCCCGACCCAAGCGGGCCGGACACCGCCCACCCTACGTGTCATGACCGCCCGCTGGTGGAGGTGGGCCAAAGTTCCTGCTCAACGCCCATGTCGGCGCGATGTGCGGCGACTGGGCCGGGAACCTACGCGATCGTAGGGTAGTGTGTGACCCGGATCACAGGGTGTGATCCCCGCCGTCGTCGAGAAGGGGAGTCCCGGCAGCGGCGATCAGTGACGCGTGCAGGAGGGGAATCGTGCAGCGAAAACATCGACATCGCCCACCGCAGTCCGCGCAGGCGATTCTGCAGCAGATCGCCCAGGTCGTCCACAATCCGGATCGGGATCGATTCGAGCTGTGGGTGGCCGGCGACCTCGTCGGTGTGCTCGGCTACAGCAGGGATCTCGTCGACGGCAAACCCACGATCACGATCCTGCACACGGTGCTCTACGACGAGTACACCGGGCATGGTCTCGGTACGCGCCTGATGGTCGGCGCGATCGCGTATGTCCGCGATCAGGGTGCACGTCTGCGGCCGGTGTGTTCGTTCACCAAGCAGTATCTCGACGCTCACCCCGGGATCGTGCCGCTCGCGCCCGCTTGATCGGGCCTTCCGGCAGTACGGCTGTCAGGTTAGCGTAGGCTATCCTGACAAATGCTGTTGCTGTGGAGGGGAAGGCCGTGCGCATGACGAATTCCGACGAGCTCGATCCAGCGGATTCGACGAAAGCCAAGTCGAAGGGGTGGCAGGGCGCTGTCCTCAAACTGCTCGGCGCCGACGAGTACGAGCTCACCGTCACCAGCACCGAGAAGGTCACCGACGACTACATCAGGCTGGGGATGACCGGCGGTGGCCTGCTCGCCGACCGTCCGGTTCACCCCACGATGTGGGTCCGCATCTGGTTCGAGAACCGCAACGGCAAGTTACATCAGCGTGCCTACACCCTCGTCGACCCCGATCCCGCCACCGACTCCTTCTTCCTCGAGTTCGCGATCCACGACGGCGCGGCAGCGCGGTGGGCGCTGGCGGCCCGGCCCGGCGACACGATCGCGTCGACGTTCATGGGCTCCAAGTTCGCCATCCCCGATCCGACCCCGGCGGGGTGGCTGATCGCAGGCGACACGGCCTCGCTGCCCGGCATCAACTCACTGCTCGACGCGATCTCCGCGTCCGCCGATCCGGCTGCGCCGGCGACCATCTGGTTCGAGTATGTCCACGAGGCGGACAAGGCGTTGCCGCTGCGACTGCGCGATCACGACACCATCAATTGGATCCGGCGCGACGGCTCCGCGCTGGCCGACGCGGTCCGCGGGTCCGCATTCGACGCGACCGGCCATTTCGGTTGGGTCGCTTTGGACATGAAGGGCACCCGCGCGGTCGCGGGTGTGTTCAAGAACGATTACAAGCTCGGCAAGTCCCGGGTGAAGTCGCAGGCCTACTGGCGGGAGAACGGTCCCGCATCCTGAATCACCAAGGGCCGTCAGGTCGTCGGGAGCCGACGGATCGCCGGGTCAGGTGATGTTCAGCGAATTCCGTAGCGCGGCCTTGTCGATCTTGCCGACGGCTGTCACCGGCAGGCTCCGCACGACGACGAGCATGTCGGGGATTTTGAACGATGCCAGGCCGCGGCTGGTCAGGAAGGCCCGGATGTCCGGGAGTTCCACGGGCTGGTCGGTCGGATGATCGTGCGCAAGGACGACGGTGGCGCAGATCCTTTCTCCGAGTGACTCATCGGGCACCCCGATCACTGCAGCCTGTCGGATCGCGTTGTGCGCGAGCAGGTTCTCCTCGACATCGTCGGCGGCCACGTTTTCCCCCGCCCGGACGATGGTGTCCTTGATCCGTCCGGTGACCGCGAGGTGTCCGGACGGCAGCCGACGTACGCGGTCACCGGAGCGGTAATAACCGTCCGGGGTGAACGAGCGTGCGTTGTGGTCGGGGGCCCGGTAGTAGCCGCGGATCGTGTACGGGCCGCGAACCACCAGTTCACCCTCGACGCCGTCGGCCACATCGACCCCGTGCTCGTCCACGATCCGCACCTCGTCGAACTCCGACATGGGGGCACCCTGCACGGCGTGGACCAGTTCGCGCGGATCGTCGGGTCGGGTGTAGCAGATGAGTCCCTCGGCCATCCCGAAAACCTGCTGGACCACATCGCCGAGCGCCGCGTCGAGGGCGATCGCGTCGGGCTCGGCCAGCTTGGCCCCGCCGACCTGCAGCAGCCGGAGCGAGCTGATGTCGGCGGGCTCCCACTCGGTGGCGGCGCACCACACCTGCGCGAGTGCGGGCACGAGTGCCGTGACGGAGACCCGGTGCTGTTCGATGAGGTCGAAGGCGTTGTCCGGACTGGGATCGTCGGTGAGCACGACGTGGGCGCCGACGCTCACCGCGCCGAGGATGCCCGGGCAGCAGAGGGGGAAGTTGTGGGCCCCCGGCAGAGCGACGAGATACGTGTCGTCGGAGGTGAGTTCGGCGACCTCGGCCGACCGGCGGGCATTGAGGGCGTAGTCGTTGTGGGTGCGCGCGATCAACTTCGGCAACCCCGTGGTCCCGCCGGAGATGAGGAACAGGGCGGGGGCGTCCGGGTCGACATCGTCGGCCGTCGGCAGGGCCACCGTGCCGGGATCGGCGTCGGGTAGCGGCAGGAAGTGCCCGGGATCGCCGTCGACGAAGACGGTACGCACCCCGTCGGCGCGGGTCTCGAGTTCGGTTGCGAGGTCACGGTAATCGTGACCGCGTCGACCGTCCTCGGTGACGTAGGCGACGGCGCCGGATCCGTCGGCGAGATGGGCGATCTCGGAGATGCGATGTGCGGGCAGGGTCATCACCGGAACGAGGCCCGCCCGGAGCAGGCCGAACAGGGCGACCACGAAGGAGGCGGAGTTGTTCTGCTGCACGATGACCCGCTGACCGGGGCGCAGGCCGGCCGCGCTGAACCCCGCCGCCCGGCGCATCGCGGCGGCGTGCAGTTCGGCGTAGGTGAGCGTGCCGCTGCGGTGTGTCGACGCGTCGGTCACCGCGGGTGCGTCCGGTCGCTCGGCGGCGGCCCGGTCGAGCAGATGCCACAGGGGCTGGTCGGTGAACAGGCCGGCCCGTCGGTACCGTGCGGCGGCGGCCTCGGGATGCGGGGTGAACCCGGTCAGCAGGTCGGTGGTGCAGTCACTCACCGGCGGCTTCCATGAGGACTTCGGTCGGCTCATGACCCGTATTCAAGCACATCGACGGTTAGGTGAGGCTAACTACACCTCCCGCGTACCGGCGACACCCAAGGTAGTTTAGGCTGTCCTAATAGTCGAGGCTCCGGCGCTCCGTGAGCAGCGGCTGGCTCCACCGTCACTGTCCTGCTCGTCGGATCATGCAAGGAGGTCTCGGTCATGTCGCTGACCATCGACTCGACCGCTTCAGGCGCGCCGCGCTCGGAGATCACGCCGGAAACCGCAGCACGGGTCTGCGCCGCCTGGGCGGCATCCGGCGAGTTCGGCGAATACCTGGTGTATGAACGTGAGGGCCGCTGGGTGTTCGCCGCCGGGGTGCGCGCCCGCATCGTCCTGACCGCGCGGGCGGTGGAGATCACCGACGGCGACGCACGATCCAGTATCGCCTGGTCGGCAGACCCGTCGTCGGCGATCACCGAGGCCCTGGCGTCGCTGTCGCTGCCGAGCTGGCGTGCCTACGGCTGGGTCGGATTCGACTACTGCGCAGCCCAACACGACGAACTCGCGCACCACGTGCACGACGACGAGGTACTCGCACATCTCATCGTCCCCGAGATCGAGGCGGTCGTCGACAGGTACGGCATCGACACCGCCGACATCGAACCCGCGGTGGCCGATCGGTTGCGGGAGATCGCCGATGCCCTGGACGACGTGCCCGAACCGACACCCGTGGACGTCGCAGACGATCCCGACGACTACCGCGGCCGGGTGGCGCGTGCCGTGGCCGAGATCGGCCGCGGTGACTACCAGAAGGTGATCCTGTCGCGGCGCGTGGACATCCCGTTCGGCGTGGATCTGCCCGCCACCTACGCCCGGGGTCGCGAGCGGAACCGACCGGCACGCTCCTACCTGTTCCGCCTCGGCTCGCTTGCCGCCGCGGGCTTCAGTCCCGAGCTCGTCGTCGCCACCGATGCCGACGGGTCGGTGGTGACCGAACCGCTGGCCGGCACCCGGGCGTTCGGCCGGACCCCGGATCTCGATGCGGCCGCCCGCGACGAGTTGCTCGCCGACGCCAAGGAGATCGCCGAGCATGCGATCTCGGTGCGCGCCTGCTTCGACGAGATCGCGTCGATCTCGCTGCCCGGCACGACGTCGGTGAGCGAGTACATGGTGGTCCGGGAACGAGGGAGCGTGCAGCACCTCGCGTCGACCGTGCGCGGTGAGCTCTCCCCGGAGGCGGGGCCGTGGCGGGCGCTCTCGGTGCTCTTTCCGTCCATCACCGCGTCCGGGATTCCCAAAACGCCTGCCCTGGACGCCATCTACCGACTCGAGCCGGGCCGGCGCGAATTGTATTCGGGCGCTGTGGTCACCGCATCGTCACAGGGCGATCTGGAGGCGACACTCGCCCTGCGGACGATCTTCTCCACCGGCGACCGGTCCTGGTTGCGGGCCGGCGCAGGCATCGTCGGACTGTCCGACCCGGACCGTGAATTCGAGGAGACCTGCGAGAAACTTCGCAGCGTGGCGCCCTACGTCGTGCGGCGGGAGGGCGGCCGATGAGTGCATCGAGAAACGCTCATCAGGAGGTCCGGGCGGCGATCGCCGATACCTTGGGCCTGCCGCCGGACGAGATCGCGGGTGACACCGATCTGATCGAGCTGGGCCTGGACTCGATCCGGATGATGAAGATCGCCGGTGGCTGGCGTAAGCGTGGCCACCGCCTCAACTTCGCACAGCTGGCCGCGCAGCCGACCGTCGACGACTGGGCGGCCATGCTGGCCGAGAGTGCACCGGAACCGATCGCCGCGGAGGGCGTCGGCATCAAGGCGCCGACGGCGACAACCCCGGTCGCCCAGAGTGATTCCGATGGCGAGCCGTTCCCGCTCGCGCCGATGCAGCACGCGTACTGGATCGGCCGCACCGACGCCGCCGATCTCGGAGGAGTCGCCGCCCACCTGTACGTGGAATTCGACGGCGCCGGAATCGATCCCGATCGGCTGCGGGCGGCGATGCACCGACTCGTCGACCGCCACCCCATGCTGCGTGCGCGATTCCTCCCCGACGGCACCCAGCAGGTCGTCTCGCAACTCCCGCACGACCCGTTCTCGGTCAACGATCTCCGCGACCTGGCCGCTGCCGGCGTCGAGGCCGAACTCGACCGTATCCGCGACGTGAAGAGTCATCAGATGCTCGACGTCGCTGCGGGGCAGGTGGTGGACCTGACCCTGACACTGCTGCCCGATGGCCGTCACCGGCTGCACTTCGACATCGACATGCTGGCCGCCGATGCGATGAGCTACCGCGTGCTGCTGGCGGACCTGGTCGCACTTCACGACGGTGAGACCCTGCCCACCCCGGGCTACACCTACCGTGACTATCTGCAGCATCGCGCCGACAATCCCGACCCGGCGCGCGATCGTGACCGCCAGTGGTGGGCTGATCGCCTCGATGACCTCCCGTCCGGTCCCGCACTGCCCGCCCTGCCCGCACCGTCCGACGCCGCTGGCCGCACGAATCGCGTGGTGCGCCATCATCACTGGATCGATGCGGAAGCCAAGGAGACGCTGCTCGCGGCCGCGCACGAACGGGGTGTCACCCCGGCCATCGCGTTGGCGGCGGTCTTCGCCGCCACCATCGGCGCCTGGTCGAGCGACGATCAGTTCCTGCTGAACGTGCCACTGTTCCATCGCGAACCGCTGCATCCGGAGATCGACCGGGTTTCCGGGGACTTCAGTTCGTCTATCCTCCTCGATGTCGATGTCCGACACGCGCAGTCCGTCCTGGATCTGACCCGGATGCTGCAGAAGTCGATGCATGCCAACGGTTCCCACGCCAGCTACGGGGCGCTCGAGGTCCTGCGTGACCTCGGCCGGGTCCGGGGCGAACAGGTGCTGGCACCGGTCGTGTACACCAGCGCCCTCGGACTCGGGGAACTGTTCTCCGACGCGGTGCTCGACCGGCTGGGTGAGCCATCGTGGATCGTCTCGCAGGGGCCGCAGGTCACGCTGGACGCCCAGGTGACCGAGGTTCGCGGCGGGCTGCTCCTCAACTGGGACGTGCGTGCGTCGGCGTTTCCGCCGGGCATGGTGGATGCGATGTTCACGCAGTACATCTCGGCGATCCGCCTGCTGGCCGACGGTGATGCGGGATGGCTCGCGACGTCGGCGCCGCAGCTGCCGGCCGACCAGCGGGTGGTGCGTAGTCGGGTCAACCACACCGCCGCAGCCACCACCGGGCGGGTGCTGCATGAAGAGTTCTTCACCGCCGCCATCGCCGAGCCGGCCCGGACGGCCCTGATCTGGCGGAACGGTGAGATGTCCTATGGCGAGCTGGCCGCCGACGCGCTCGCCGTCGCCGGTGCACTGCGCTCGGCGGGTGTCCTGCCCGGCGATACCGTCGCCGTTCAGATCCCCAAGGGTCCGGACCAGGTCGTCGCCACCCTCGGAGTGTTCGCCACCGGTGCGGTCTGGGTACCGATCTCCTACGACCAGCCCGAGCGGCGGCGTGCGACGATCCTGCAGACCGGCGATATTCGCGTACTCCTCGGCACGGACAGTGCGCTCGACGGACTTCCGCGCAACGTCGCCGGTGTCGATCTGACCCGCGCCCGCGCGCATCACACTCCGTTCACCGAGCCGATACTCGCAGACCCCGAGTCGGTCGCCTACATCCTCTTCACCTCGGGGTCGACCGGGACGCCCAAGGGCGTGGAGGTGCCGCACCGGGCCGCGATGAACACGATCGAGGACATCAACGTCCGCTTCGACGTGGGCCGCGACGACCGCTCGCTGACCGTGGCGGCCCTGGAGTTCGACATCTCCGTCTACGACATCTTCGGTATCTACAGCGCGCGCGGCGCCGTGATCGCCGTCGACGCCGACTCGGCGCGGGACCCGTCGGCGTGGCTCGATCTGGTGCGAACCCACCGCGCATCTGTGCTGACGTGCGTCCCCAGCGCACTGGACATGCTGCTCACGGTTGCCGAGACCGATTCCGGGGGAGAAGGACTGGGAACATCGCTGCGCGCGGTACTCCTCGGCGGTGACTGGGTGGGCGTCGACCTGCCGCGCCGGCTGCACGCCCTCACCCCGACGACCCGATTCGCCGGGCTCGGCGGTGCGACCGAGATCGCCATCCACGGCACCGTGTGCGAGGTGACCGACCCGCCGGAGCACTGGACCTCGGTGCCGTTCGGCACCCCGTTGCGCAACGTCGAATGCCGCGTGGTGGATTCGTCGGATCGCGAGTGCCCGGACTGGGTCACCGGCGAGCTGTGGGTCGGTGGCGCCGGCGTCGCGCGTGGCTACCGCAACGATCCCGAACGGACAGCGCAACGGTTCGTCGAGCGTGACGGCCAACGCTGGTATCGCACCGGTGATCTCGCGCGGTACTGGCCGGACGGCACCATCGAGTTCCTCGGGCGGGCCGATCATCAGGTCAAGGTGCGTGGCTTCCGGGTCGAGCTGGGTGAGGTCGAAGGGGCGCTGCGGTCCGTCGAGGGGGTACGTCAGGCGGTCGCAACGGTGGTCGGCGACACGGGTGGGTCACGTTCCCTCATGGCCGCGGTGGTGATCGACGACGGTGCCGTTGCGCTGACAGCGGAGTCGATCGAGGGTGACCTGCGCACGCGGCTGCCCGCCTACATGATCCCGACGCGCAGCGAGATCCTCGACGCGCTGCCGCTCACCCCGAACGGCAAGCTCGACCGGGCGGCGATCGACGCCGTTCTCGCCGACGTGGATCCCCACGAGCGTGTCGGACCCGACGACGACCTGGAACGCGCGCTGCTCGCCATCGTGGGCGAGGTTCTGCACGCCGATCCGGACCGGCTCGGCGTGACCGACGACTTCTTCGCGATCGGCGGGGATTCGGTCCTCGCCACCACGGTCGTCGCGCGAATCCGGGACTGGCTCGACGCGCCGCAGACCGGGGTGATCGACATCTTCGCCGCCCGCACCGTCCGCGACCTCGCGCGCCGCATCGATGCGGCCGACGGGCAGCCGGGACGGCTCCAGCAGGTGGCGGCCGTCTACCTCGAGGTCGCCGCGATGGACGACGACGAGATCACCGAGGCAACCATGAGCGACGACACATTGACGAGGAGGCGTTGATGGCACACCGGCAGACGGAGACCCTCCTCGTGGTCGGTGGCGGTCCGAAAGCCCTTGCCGTGGCGACCAAAGCCAGGGTGATGCGCGATCTCGGTCTGCCCGCCCCGCACGTGCGGGTGGTGGAGGCGCATTCCGTCGGAGCCAATTGGCAGTCCGTCGGTGGCTGGACCGACGGCCGTCACCGACTCGGTACCAGCCCGGAGAAGGACATCGGGTTCCCGTATCGCTCCTCGGTGGCCGGACGTGGTGCCGGCGGAGACCTCGACGCCGAGATCAGCCGCCGCATGCTCGAATACAGCTGGATGTCGTTCCTGGTGGAACACCAGACCTACGCCGAGTGGGTCGACCGGGGTCGCCCGCACCCGCACCACCATGTGTGGGCACGCTACCTGCAGTGGGTGGCGACTCGGGTCGATCTCGACCTCGTGATCGGTACCGTGCGGGCGATCTCGGCCGATGACGACCAGTGGGCGTTGGATGTCGTCACCGCCGACGGGGAAGCCAGTGAGGTTGTCGGGGACGCCCTGATGATCACCGGGCCCGGTTCGAGCGCGACAGCCCTGCTCGAGGACGACCGGGTCCTGTCGGTGGCCGACTTCTGGGACCGGGTGTCGCGACGAGACCTCCCGCTCGCCTCGCGTGCCGCGGTGATCGGCGGCGGCGAGACGGCCGGGTCCGCGCTCGACGAACTCGCCCGTCACGAGGTCATGTCGGTATCCGTGATCTCGCCGGGGGCAACGATCTACACCCGCGGCGAAGGCTATTTCGAGAACGCGATGTTCAGCGACCCGACCGGATGGGCGAACATCTCCGCCGACGAACGGCGCGACGTGATCCGTCGGACCGATCGCGGCGTGTTCTCCGTCCGTGTGCAAGAGAGTCTCTTGGGAGACAGTAGGATTCACCATCTCCAGGGTCGGGTGGTCGCGGCCCGGCGCGTGGGTGAGTCGATCGCGGTGACGCTGTACAACGAGGGTCGGCCTGCGCAGTCACTCACCTTCGATCTCGTCGTCGACGCGACCGGTGGTCAGCCACTGTGGTTTCTCGATCTGTTCACCGACGACGCCGCCGACCTGGTCGAGTTGACGCTCGGATGGCCGCCCACGGTCGAGCGGCTCGAGTCCGCCATCGGCCACGACCTGGCGGTGACGGGATTGACACCAAAGCTGTTCTTACCCAATCTCGCCGGATTCGCTCAGGGGCCGGGGTTCCCGAACCTCAGCTGCCTCGGTGAGTTGTCCAACCGGATCTTGCGGATAGCGGCCCGCCAAGGGCGCGACGCGCGCAGCGCCCTCTCCGCCGAGGCCCGCTGATGTGGACGCTACCCGGACGGGACGTCCGCAGGGGTACGGCCCAGGATGTGCAGCGCGATGCGGCGGTCGGGACGTACATCGAACTCGCCGACGTCGGTCCACCCGTACTTCGTCAACGCCCGACGCATTCGTCGGTTGCGGGCATCCGGTTCCAGAACGACCCGGCGGCAACGGGGATCGGCATCAAAGATCGCGCGAGCGAGTTCGGCCATCCACGCCGACATCACGCCGCGGCCCAGCAATTCGGTTGCTGCAGTGGCGATGTGCAGACCCATGTCGTGCGGGTCGGCCGGGTACAACCGGGAGATCTCGTCGCGGGCCGGCCGGTACAGCTCGATGTAACCGATCTCGACGCCGTCGAGGGAGACGATCAGGGGTCGCGAGTAGTCGCCGGCCTGTCGGTGGGCGGAGTCCGCGCGCCACTTCTGCTCCGACCATTCCTGTTCCCAGGACTGCACGAGGTGTTCCCGCGCGAACCACGACACCAGCATCGCCGGATCGCTGCCGGTCGGGTCCACCGGCCGCAGCCGGAACGGGCCGGTCAGCTCCGGGACGACCGGTGCGCCTGCGGCGACGACTTCCGCAGGGACATCGGTGATCTCGCGGCCGATCGCATACGTGGCAAGCAGTCTGTTGTCGGCGGAATCCATGCGGATCGGCTCCGTTCGGTCTCGAGGGAATGCTTCCGTCAGGCTAACCCATACTCCAGCCCCCTCCGAAAGACGACATCATGATGCACAACCAGAACACCCCACCGCGCCCCGCACTGAGCCCGGTACGCCAGTTCCATCAGCCGCTGCGCCCGGATCTTCCTCCGCTGCTGCTCTTTCCGCACGCCGGATCGGGGGCGTCGGCGTATCGCGCACTGTCCGAACTGTTCAGCCGCGAGTTCACGGTGCTGGTCATGCAGTATCCCGGCCGACAGGATCGGATGGCCGAACCCGCCGCGTCCGGCCTCGGCGACCTGGCCGCCGAAGCCCACGCGGCGTACACGGCGCGCGCCGACTGGTCGACTGCGCCGCTGACCGTGTTCGGCCACAGCCTCGGCGCCATCGTCGGATTCGAGTTCGTCCGGTTGGCCGAGCAGACGGCGATCCCGCTGACCGGGCTCGTCGTCTCGGCCGCGACGGCACCGAGCAAGGTGGCCGACCTGCCGCCACACCCCACCGATGACGAGGGTCTGATGGCACACCTGTCGGTGCTCGAGGGAACCGGCGACGGCGTCATGGGCAGCGAAGCGGTCATGCGGATGGCCTTACCGGTGCTCCGCGCGGACTATCAGGCCTTCGACGCCTACCGCGCCACCACCGATGACCGGATCTCCGCGCCTCTCACGGTCATCGGTGGGGCCGACGATCCGGCTATCAAGCCGCACGACCTGCACACCTGGAGCGCCCATGCCGACGATGTCTCGGTGAGCGTGCTCGACGGCGGGCATTTCTATCTGCACGACAACGGCCCCGAGGTCCTCGAGGTGTTGACCGAGGTGCGCGATGCGGCACGCGGCTCGGTGGGCGCCGGACAACGGGCAGGCCGCTGATGGAGGCATCGGACCCGATCGTCATCTCCGGTGTGGGCGTGGAGGCGCCGGGTGGAATCGAGACACCCGAGGCATTCTTCACGGCGCTCGCCGACGGTGTGGAACTCATCGAACCGTTCCCACGTGACCGGGATTGGCCGGTGGACCAACTCCTCGCACTCGGTGCTCTCGACGGCTGGGGTGAGGTCCCCGACGCCGGAGGATTTCTGAGCGGCGCTGCCGACTTCGATCCTCTGTTCTTCGGTGTCAGCCCGCGCGAGGCGGTCGCCATGGATCCGCAGCAGCGGGTGGCGATGAGGGTGGCCTGGCGGGCGCTGGAGAACGCCGGTATCAATCCGGCCGCGCTCACCGAGGAGGAGGTCGGCGTCTACATGGGGGCGTCGATCTGCGAGTACGGTCCGCGCGCCGCGGCGGTCAACGAATACTCCGGTCACCGCATCGCGGGCACCGCCCTGGGTGCGGTTGCCGGACGCATCTCCCACACCCTCGGGACGGTCGGCCCGTCGATGACCGTGGACACGGCCTGTGCATCGTCGCTGACCGCACTGCATCTCGCCGCGAACGCGATCCGCAACGGCGATTGCGAATGGGCGCTCGCCGGTGGTGTCTGCGTGATGGGCTCTCCCGGCGCGTTCTTCGAGTTCGCCAAGAACAACGGTCTCTCCGCCGACGGACACTGCCGCTCCTACAGCGCATCGGCCACCGGCACGCTGTGGGGCGAGGGCGCCGGAGTCGTGGTGGTGGAGTCCGAGGGGCGTGCACGACGACTGGGCCACCGCATCCTCGGTACCGTGCTCGCCACCCGGGTCAATCACAACGGCGGTGGCGGTCCGATCGTGGTCCCGGATCAGCGGGCCCAGCAACGACTCGTCGAACGGACCATCGCTGCCGCCGGGATCTGCCCGAGCGACATCGACGTCGTCGAAGGCCACGGGACCGGCACCCCGGTCGGTGACCCGATGGAGCTGGCGGCATTGCAGAACACCTACGGGATGGCCCGGCCGGCCGACGACCCGGTGCTCCTCGGCTCGGTGAAGTCCAACGCGGGACATGCCCAGGCGGCGGCCGGCATGCTCGGGCTGATCAAGGTGCTCCTGTGCGGTCGCCAGGGTGTCACCGTGCCGAGCCTGTTCGCCGATGACCCCACCGACAAGCTCGACTGGGAGCGCGGCGCACTGCGACTGTCCACCGAGCGGCAGGTCTGGGAGCCGCGGGGATCGCACCGCTACGCCGCCGTGTCGAGCTTCGGGGTGTCCGGCACCAACGCCCACACCATCATCGGGATGCCCGTGTCCGAGAGCGAGGTTGCGCATGTCTGACGATTCTGCGAAGGCGGTGGGGCCGACGCTGCCCGACGGCCGTGTGGCGGTTCTGGTGTCGTCGGACGCCGCCGAACTCGTCGCCGCCGAAGCCGCCGCGATTCGCGACTACATACGCGCGCACCCGTCGGTGCCGGCCGCAAGCATCGGAGCACATCTGCTCCGTACCCGCCCGGCCCGGCGTCATCGGGCGGTGGTGATGGCCACCGACTCGACGCAGCTGGCCGACGCTCTCGACGCACTCGCGGACGGGCGGCCGCACCCCGACATCGTCGCCGGTAACGGGCCGGCGGGCCCGCGGCGCGTCGCGTACACCTACCCTGGCCAGGGCAGTCAACGGCCCGGCATGGGGCGGCGGTATCACGAACTCTCCGAACACTATCGGCGCGCCGTCGACATGTGTCACGACGAGTCGCTACGGCTGTTCGGGACATCGCCGCGGGACTACGTCCTCGGAGCCATCGACCCGGAAGAACCCTCGGCCACGGATGTGCGCGTGGTCCAGCCCGCCCTGTTCATGCAGATGGTCGGGATCACCGCGATGTGGGATGCGGCCGGTGTGGTCCCCGCGCTCACCGTCGGCCACTCCCAGGGCGAGATCGCCGCCGCCTACCGTAGCGGGGCGATGACGCTGTCCGACGCCCTGACCATCGTCACCATCCGGGCTCGCCTGGTGCATGAGCTGGCACCGCGCGGACACACCATGGCCGTGGTCGGAATCGACACCGACGAGTGTGAGGACATGCTGGCCCGCCATTCGGGATGGGCCCAACTGTCGGTGGTCAACTCCGCGCACATCCTGTGCATCTCCGGTAAGCGCGACGTGGTTGTCGACATGGTGGATTCGCTCACAGCGCAGGGAAAGTTCGCCAAGGAGATCCGCGTGGAATACCCGGCGCACACCAGCATCGTCAGCGAGTACCAGCCCGGCTTCCTCGATGCGCTGGGTACCTACCTCGAGAACGACACGATGCAGGCCGGGACGATGCCGTGCATCGGCGCCACGCTCGGCGCCGCGATCGACGAGTCGATGGCGTTGGGTGATTACTGGTTCTGGAATCTGCGCAACCGGGTTCGATTCGACAAGGCGATCTCTGCTGCCGTGGCAGACCACGGGGCCGACTTCTTCATCGAGATGTCCGAACACCCGACCCTGCTGCTGGCCTTGGGGGAGACCCTGTCGATGGTGGACGATGGCGGAATTGCGGCGCGGCCGGTGATCGGGACCTCGCGGCGGGACGCCGACGGACTCGAGGAGTTCACGCGTAACGTCGCCGCACTCGCAGTGGCCGACACCGGATTCCGTTGGGAAGCAATGCTTCCTGAGGCGAGCTCGACGGGTGCGGCGATGGCCCCCCTGGAGGGCTTCCCGAATACGGTGATGCGTCGCGTTCACCTGTGGGCGGACCGGGAATCCGGGGTGGGTGACGAGGTGAACACGCCGGACTGGGCATCCCACCAAGCGGGTCGCTCGGTGCACCGGCTGACCACCTCCTGGCGGCCGCTCAAGCGCCGGACGTTGCTGCCGCCGCGGCGGATCGCCGTCCTCGATCCCACCGGTCAGTGCGGCGACCTCGCCCGCGAGATCTGTGCGGCCGCCGCCGACAATGCCGCCGTGGCCGTCGTCGTCGACCCGGACTCTGGACCGGGCGAGGGCGTCGATCTCGCCGACATCGACACGGCCATCCTGCTGACCGGACCGCAGGGAACGAAAACCGATGCGGTGCAGGATCATGTGGCGCACGTGTTGGCGGACGGCCGCTGGCGCTCGGGCCTGGACCGGATGCCCGAGCAGTTCTGGTGGGTGACCGTCGGCGGCGAGAACGTGGTGGCCTCGGATCCGGTGCCCGACGTCGTGCACGGTGCGATGACCTCGGCGCTGCGGTGCGCGGCGGCCGAGTACCCGGGGGTTCGATTGCGGCACCTGGATCTTGCCGCCGACACCGACGAATCATGCGGCGCCGCTGTGGTGTCCGCGATTCACGTGGCGCGCGAACCGGAGCTCGCCCTGCGCGATGGAACGTTGTACGTCAAGCGCCTGCTGCCGGCCGACGCCGTCGGTGACGCGTCGCAGCCGAACGTCGATCATGTCCTGATCACCGGTGGCACCGGCAAACTCGGTCTCGAGTTCTGTGAGCATCTCGCCGCGACCGGGGCCGGCCGCATCAGCCTTGTCAGTCGATCGGGGGGCTCGGCCGACACCGCGCGCCGACTCGATGCACTCCGCAGACGGACCGGCACCGCCGTCGACGTCCTCACCTGCGACCTCGGTGACGAAGCGGCAGTTGCGGATCTGGCCGAGTCTCTGGCTGTGCCGGTCTCTTTCGTGATCCACACGGCGATGACCTATGTCGACACCTCCATTGACGCCATCTCGCCCGCTCTGATCGCAGACGCGATGCACGCCAAGGTCGTCGGCCTGCAGAACCTGCTCGGCGTCATCCGGCGGTCCGACGATCTGTCGGTGGTGCTGTGCTCGTCGATCGCCGCGACACTCGGTGGCCGGGCCCAGCCGCTCTATGCCATGACGAACCGGATGCTCGACATCGCCGCGACGCAGCTGCGCGCCGATGGGACGGCAGCCGTCGCCATCGAGTGGGGTCTCTGGCGGGTGCAGGGACCGCTCGACGAGGACGGCGTCGCCAGGGTCGAGGGCGCGGGCATGGTGCCGATGGCACCGTCGGCCGCGATCGCCGCAGGACTCGCGGACCTGTCCGGCGACAGCATCGTGGCGGCGGCGGATTGGTCCGAGGTGCGCGACGTGCTCGCCCTGTTCGGGGCGGATCTCGTCCTATCCGAGGTTCCCGACACCCCGGTCTCGCGGCCGGTGTCGACGGCGAATCGGCCAGTGGCGGAATCAGTGTGCGTCGAACCCGATGGCGCGCACGCCGACCTCGCCGAGCAGACATCGACCGCGGCGCCGGCCGTCGGCGCACTCCCGGATGCCCTGCGTGCCGAACTGGCCGTGGCGATGGGTTTGTCGGGTGGAGACGACCTCGACCCGGATCTCCCGTTGGTGGCGCTCGGTCTCGATTCGCTGCAGGCGCTCGACTTTCGCAAGCGCGTGAAGTCGTCGCTGGACCGTGATCTCCCGATCGAGGCGATTCTCGGTGGCGCGTCGCTGCGCGACGTCGTCGCTCTCATGCGGTGATGCCCTCGCAGGGCAATGAAGTAAGGTTAGGCTAACGACTCAAAACGAGTCCAAGCAAGGGAGTGGGTCCAATGTCGCGTGCATACGACGAGACAGACACCGGGCCGATCGGTGGGCAGGCATATAGTGCTGCGACGCAGCGCGACGACGTGGAGACCGATCAGGCGCCCGCCGGTGGTGGCGCCTCGGGTCAGGCGAGGAACGGTTCAGGGGGAAGTGTCAACTGGCCGACGGTGATGATGGCCGGCGGTGTCTCCGCGATCATCTCGGCCCTGGTGGTGACCATCGGTGTCGTCGGGCTCCTGCTGTCCGACGTCGGGCGAGATCGGACGTCGGCCGGTGCGCAGCCGACGGTGGTCAATCTCGGATCCGCGCAGAATGAGTCGTCTCCGGCAGCTGCACCCGCCGGTACGCCGCAGGCTGCCGCCCCCGCCGCCACCGGCACCGCACCCGCACCCGCGCCGGCTGCGGAGGAGGACGGAAGCAGTGCCGATCTGCCGACCGGGGGTGGCGCTTCCGGTGGCGGACTCGCACCCGGCGCGATTCCGCAGGCGGCGCCGACCCAGACCCAGTCGCAGCCGACACCCCGGACCACCCAGGTGTCGCGCTCCACGCCCACCGTCGCGCAGCTGCAGAATGACCTCGACGTCCTGGTGGGCGGCGGCTCCAACGCACAGAAGGCCCAGCGGCTCGAGGGTGGACAGCGCGCGGTCAACCAGGCACAGCCGGTCGTGATGTTGCTGCAGCGCTTCAAGCCGCTCGGTTTCACCTACCGGGTCGTCGGCCCGGTCTCTGTCAACGGCAACACGGTCAAGGCCACCCTGGAACTGAAATCGCCGGGCTATCAGCCGGCCCGCATGCCGGTGTATTGGGTCTGGAAGGGCGGGCAGTGGAAACTGTCCAACCGTTCGATCTGTGACATCGGCGCGTACGCGCAGATTCCGTGCTCGCTCTAGGCCACCGCGAGTGTGGTTAGGCTTACCTTGGTAGACTTTCGGCATGGCTGACGACGTCACTCGACGCAGGAAAGAACTCCTCCGCAAGCGGCTGGAGGCCGGTGGGCTGGGGAGTGCCGAGGCCGAATCGGTAGGCGGGGACGCAAGGCCGGACGGGGCGACCAGCGAACTGTCCCCGGCGCAGCGTCGACTCTGGTTCGTCTCGCACCGCGACGCCGCGGATACGACGCTGAACGTCGGGGTCGCGTATCGGCTCGACGGCCCGCTCGACGCCGACCGGCTCCGCGCCGCATTCGACGGCGTGGTCGCGCGACACGAGATCCTGCGCACCACTTACGAAGTCGGCTCGAACGGTGATCCCGTGGCACGCCACCGCGCCGCCGCCGACATGCCATGGCAGACCGCCGACATCGCCGAACTGTCCGGCCGCAGCCGGGACCGCCGCCTCGCCGTCCTCGCGCGCCGTGAGTTCGGGACGTCGTTCGACCTGAGCAGCGCGCAACCCATCCGGGCACTGCTGGTCCGACTGGGCGACGAACAGCACGTGCTCATGCTCACGGTCCACCACATCTGCTGGGACGACGAATCCTGGCCGGTGCTGTTCGGGGAGGTCAACCGGGGCTACAACAAGGACTCCGACATACCGCCACCGCCGGCGCGGCAGTACGTCGACATCCCGACTGTTGATATGCAGACTGTTGCAACAGATCTGGCGTTCTGGCGAGAAGAACTGACGCCCATTCCGGAACCGCTGGCACTCCCGACCCGCGACCATGCAACGACTGCAGGAGCGCGCACCAACGCACGCCTGGCGCGCGAGCTGCCGACGGCACTGGTCGATCGTGTCGAGAAGGCCGCGCGCGCAGCGTCGGTGAGCCCGTTCACGGTGCACGCGGCCGCACTCGATGCCCTCGTGCATCGAATCGCCGGTGCCGACGACTTCACCGTCGCAATCCCGGTCACCCACCGCCCCGCGCAGGCGTCGGGCCTGATCGGCTATTTCGGCAATACGTTGTTGTGTCGGACGCGCATGTCCGCCGACGATTCGTTCACCGGACTGGTCGCCGCAGCAGGCGACCGCCTCGTCGACGGCTTGGCCCACCAGAGTGCACCGGTCGACGTGGTCGTCGGTGCCATCAATCCCGAACGCGCCTCGGGCGAGGACGGTCTCGGCCGGCTGGTGTCGGTCAGCCTCAGCGCACGATCGGCGGCCGACGGATTCGCGCTGGCCGGTATCACCGCCACCCACCTCGATGAACTGGGCACCCCGAACGGTCAGCTGCCACTCGAGTTCAGCATCGTCTCCGGTGCGACGCCGATGTTCGAGATCGAATACGACACAGCGATCTTCGGTGAAACTCTTGCTGCGGACGTGGCCGACGCGTACCTGTACCTGCTCGACCGGATGCTCGCCGAACCCGACCGTTCCATCCGTGACCACGACATCTTGAGCCCGGTGGGGCGCGACCAGGTGGTGGCACGCTCCACCGGACATCGATCGGCGGTGGCCGAGACGACCGTGGTGGACCTGTTCGCCGCAGCGGTGGCGGCCCGGCCGGATCACGAAGCGGTCGTATCCGACGGCACCGCCCTCACCTATCGGCAGCTCGACGAACGATCCAACCGGTTGGCGCACTGGCTGATCCGATCCGGCGTGGGCCCCGAGCAGCTGGTGGGGCTGCGACTCGGCGCGTCCGTGGAATTCGTCGCTGCCGCGCTGGCCGTGCTCAAATCGGGAGCGGCGTACCTCCCGATCGACCCGGACTATCCGGCGGACCGAACCGACTTCCTGATCGCGGACGCTGCGCCATATATCGTGCTCGATGCCGACGATCTTGCCCGCGCAGAGGCGGCGGTGAGCGACGAACGCTCGGTGGCCCCGACCGACGCCGACCGTCTCTCGCCGCTGCGTCCGTCGAACGTCGCCTACGTGATCTACACCTCCGGCTCCACCGGCACGCCCAAGGGAGTCGCGGTGGCGCACGATGCCATCGCCGACCACCTGATCGGCTTCGGTGCGGGTGAGGTCCTCGGTGCTGACGACCGCCTCGTGCAGACGTCGTCGGTGAGTTTCGACGCGTCGATGTTCGAGATCTTCTGCACGTTGGCCGTGGGAGCCACGCTCGTCGTGCCGAAACCCCGTGCTGTGCAGGACATCGCCTACATGGCGGATCTGCTCGTCCGGCAGCGTGTCACCGTGATGCACATGGTGCCGACCCTGCTGGCGACATTGCTGATGGTGCCCGAGGTCAAACAGTGGACGATGCTGCGGACCGTGCCGGTCGGTGGTGAGGCGTTCTCGGGTGAGGTGGCCGACGCCTTCACCACGACGTTCGATGCTGCACTCTCGAACAACTACGGACCGACCGAGGCTGTCGTCGCGGCCACCCACTACCCGGTCAACACGCACCAGGGCAGTGCGGTCGTGCCGATCGGCACGCCCAACACCAACGTGACCAGCTATCTCCTCGACCCGGGACTGCACCTCGTGCCCGACGGAGTCGTCGGCGAGATCTATCTGGGTGGCCCGCAACTCGCCCGCGGCTACCTCGGCCGCCCGATGCTGACCGCGACACGCTTCGTCGCCGACCCCTTCACTCCCGGCGGACGCCTCTACCGCACCGGTGACCTCGCCCGCCGAAACGCTCACGGCGATCTCGAATTCGTCGGGCGCGCCGACGAACAGGTCAAGGTGCGCGGATACCGGATCGAATTGGGAGAGGTGGAGGCCGGTCTCACCGAGCATCCCGACGTCGCCCACGCGGTGGTGCTCGTCGAATCCGACGACGCCGGCGCCCGCCTGATCGCCTACGTGATCCCCGCGGCACACGCCGCCATCGATCTCGACGATGTGGCCCGGTACGCCCGCACCCGATTGCCGGACTACATGGTGCCCTCGGCGTTGGCGGTGATCGACGAAGTGCCACTGACCGCGCACGGCAAGCTCGATCGGGATGCGCTGCCCATCATCGCGGTGGCATCTGAGTCCGATCGTGCTCCCGAGACACCGACCGAGAAGCGGATCGCTGCGGTGTATGCGGGCCTCTTCGGCCGCGACGACATCACGGCTGGTGCATCCTTCTTCGACCTCGGCGGGCACTCGCTGCTGGCCGCGCGATTGGTGACCACGCTGACCACCGAGTTCGGAATCGACGTCGATGTGCGCCTGCCGCTGGACAATCCGACCGTCTCGGCGCTCGCCGCCGCTGTGAACGCAGCCGTACGGGACGAATTCGGTATCGATCTCGACGAGCTCGGCGACATCGACGACTCCGTCGACACGATGGAACCGATTGCGCCGACACCATTCGTGTCCGACCGTCCGTTGCTGGCGCACACCGACCACACCGGCCCCGTCCCACTGTCGTTCTCGCAGCTCGCGATGTGGTTCCAGCACCGGTTCTCGGGACCCGGCGCCGCGGGCAACATACCGCTCGCGCTGCGGATCGACGGACCCCTGGACACAATCGCGCTGCACGCCGCACTCGGCGACGTCGTCGCCCGGCATGCGGCGCTCCGCACCACCTTCGCCGAACTGGACGGGCTGCCAACGGCCCACGTGGCCGACACCGTCGAGCTCGATCTACCGCTCATTGAGCTCGACGGTTCCGACGCGATCGACGCCGCGCTCGCGGATGCTCGACATCACGCCTTTGATCTCGGATCCGGCCCGCTGCTTCGTCCGGCACTGTTGCGGGAGAGCGAGACCCGGCATGTGCTGTCCCTCGTCGTGCACCACATGGTGATCGACCACTGGTCCACCGACGTGCTGCTCGCCGACCTCATCGACGCCTACCGGGCACGCACAGCGGGCCGCGACCCGGAGATGCCCGCGCCCGAGCTCACCTACACCGACTACGCCCGATGGCAGCACCGCGTCTTCCCGGTCGGTGTCGAGTCGGGGCAGCACGTCGATGACGAGGCCGCGGACTTCGGTCGCCGGCAGATCGATCACTGGCGTGCCGCACTCGCCGGGCAGCCCGACGCGATCACCGTGGCCGCCGATCGTCCACGGCCGCAGGCGTTGACCAGAGCCGGGGTGCTCGCCGACCTGTCGCTGTCGCCGCAGGACCGCGCGCGCCTGCGTCGAGTCGCAGACGACTGCGGCGCAACCGAGTTCATGATGGTGACGACGGCGCTGACCGCCCTGATCACCCGGCTCGGTGGGGGTGAGGACATCGCCGTCGGCACACCGGTCGCCGGACGCGTCGACCCCGGAACGGAGAACCTCGTCGGCCTGTACGCCAACATGGTCGTCTTGAGGACCCGCACCGACGGCGATCCGACCGTGCGCGAGCTCATCGGTCGGTGCCGGGACACGGTGCTCGACGCCTTCGCCCATCAGGATGTACCGATCGAACGGCTCGTCGAGGCGCTGAACCCGCGACGAACCCGATCCCGCAACCCGTTGTTCCAGAGCATGATCCACTTCCGGGATCGGGATCAGAACACCGCCGGGCGACCGCTGGCCGCCGATGGACGATCGACGATCGCCCTGCTGCCGGTCGAACAGGACACATCGTTCCTCGATCTCAACGTGATCCTCACCGTCACCGAGGACGGCGGCCTTGACGGACGCGTGGTCGGTACCGCCGACCTCTACGAGCAGCAGACGGTCGACGGGATCGCCCGGTCCCTCGAGACGATGCTCGGATCGTTCGGCGAGGACGCCCGAACCCGTCTGAGCGACATCGCATTACCGCCGCTGCCCGGGGTGATCACCGCCGACCAGCACAACGAGGACCCCGCCGAACTCGCGGACCTGATCACCCGTGAACGTCCACACCGGGTGTACGCCGGGCCGCGAACGCTGGCCGCCCTGCAACACGCCGGGACCACTGACCTCGGCTCGGTGCGGGACTGGGTGGTCACCGAACCGGGAGCCGCAGCGGCACTGGGCGAGACGCTGGCAGCACTCGCACCGGGATCCTCGCTGACGGACCCGTTCGGCGACACCGAACCGGCCCCCGTGGTGCAGGCGATGGCGGCAACCGCGGGAGGCGGCGCACAGACACCCACCGAGGAACGCCTCATAGCGATCCTCTCCGACCTGCTCGGAGTCGACGGCCTGGGCCGCGACGACAACTTTTTCGCTGTCGGTGGCGACAGCGTCATCTCGATCCAATGGTCGGCACGCGCGACTGCCGAGGGTCTTGCGCTCGCGCCACAACAGATCTTCGACCATTACTCGATAGCCGAACTCGCCGCCGCCGTCGATGCCGCAGACGGTGGGACCGACGATCCCACTGAGACGCCCGCGGAGGTTGACGTGGCGCCGATGAGCGCCTCGGGCCTCAGTGATGACATGTTGGCCTCGATCGGTGCGGCCTGGGAGTCGCAGCGGTGAGCGCGGCATCGGAGATCGAAGACGTCCTCGCCCTCAGCCCACTGCAGGGGGGTCTCTTCACCCTGTCGGAGATGAGCGGCGACGGACTCGACATCTATACCATGCAGTTCGTCGTGGAGGTCACCGGAGCGCTCGACTCCGATCGGCTTCGTCGTTCGGTCGCAGCGATTCTCCAGCGACATCCGAATCTGCGGGTATCGCTGTGGGACAAAGATATTCCGAAGCCGGTCCAGATCGTCCCGCGATCGGTGACCGTGCCGTGGGAGGAGGTGACGATCACCGCGGCCGCCGAGTTCGACGAACTCGCCACCGCGGAACGCGCACGCCGGTTCGATCTGCGGAACGGCCCGTCGCTGCGAGTCACGCTCGTCGCACTCCCGGGTGAACGATGGCGCTTGCTGGTCACCGCTCACCACATCCTGATGGACGGCTGGTCGATCGCACTCTTCTTCCGAGAACTCCTCGCCATCTATGCGGCAGACGGGTCGAGCGAGATGCTGGCACCGGTTCGCCCGTACCGCAACTACATCGCCTGGCTGGCGGCCCAGGACACGGAGGCTGCGCGGGCCCGCTGGCAGCGGTATCTCGCCGGTGTCGAACCACTCATGCTCGGCTCGGCCGGCGCGCAGGCGACCGAACACGTCACCGAACCCGTCCGCAGCCGACATCGGCTGCCGGAACCGGAGACCGGGCGGCTCGTCGCGTGGGCGCGATCGGCCGGGCTGACGGTGAACACCGCGGTCCAGTACGCCTGGGCCACCGTGCTCGGCCGACTGACCAACCGCGACGACGTCGTGTTCGGCACCACCATCTCCGGTCGGCCACAGGGACTGGCGGGCGCCGACGAGATGATCGGCCTGTTCATCAACACCGTCCCATCCCGCGTCCGGTTGACCGCGGACACCGGCGACACCAAGACCGTGGCCGACAAGTGCGCTGCACTACAACGGGAATCCAGTGCGATGCGCGACCAGGGGTACCTCGGGCTGTCCGAGATCCAGCGCACCACCGGACATCCGGCCTTGTTCGACACGCTGTTCGTGTTCGAGAATGCACCGATCGGTGCCGCGACCGAACCGATCAGCACACCCGACGGCACACGTTTCCTGCCGCTAGCGATGGAGAGCCTCGCGCACTATCCGCTCACCATTGTCGCCTACCTGCTCGACGGCGAACTCATCGTCATCACCGAGGCGATCGAGGGGGCGCTCGGCACGATCGAGGCTGCCGACGTGGCTCGCCGCGTTCTCCGGGTGCTCGAACAACTCCCCGAGGCCGGCAGCCGTGACCCCGACGACCTCGACATTCTGCTCCCGGCCGAGCGGGCGTTGTTGTCGGCGGCAGCCGAGAAGCGCGTCGGCGACGATCTCGTGGACCTGTCGCGCACCGTGGTGTCGGCCTTCCTCGACCAGTGCCGCCGCACTCCCGCCGCACCCGCGATCGTCGAGGGCGACGACATCCTCAGCTATCGGGAGCTCGCTGCGCGCGCCGCGCGACTCGGCGTGGAACTCTCCGCACAGGGGGTAGGACCGGAGTCGGTTGTGGCCGTGGCGGTACCACGGTCAACCGAGTCCGTGGTCGCACTCTTGGCGACGATGTTTGCCGGCGCAGCATATGTGCCGATCGACGTGGCGCTGCCGGATCAGCGCATCGCGACCATGCTGGACCAGGCCGGGGTGGCCGTCGCGATCACCGACGCCGCACATGAACATCGTTTCCGTTCATCGACGGCAGGCCTGGTGGTGGTCGACGAGCCCGCCACGGCCGAACGGATCGCCGGTCACCCCGACACCATCGAGCCGCCCGCCATCCACCACGGCAGCGCCGCGTACGTGATCTTCACGTCCGGATCGACGGGGGAACCCAAGGGCGTCATCGGAACCCACTCCGCACTGGTCAGCTACTGCCGCGACCATCGCGACCACATGCTGGCACCGGCGCGGGCGCGGCTCTGCAGGCCGTTGCGTATCGCGCATGCCTGGACGTTCAGTTTCGACGCGTCCTGGCAGCCACTGGCCGGTCTGCTCGACGGTCACACCATCCATCTGTTCGGCGACGAGGCGATGCGCGATGCCGGTCAACTCGTCGCGGGATTGTCCGAGCAGCAGGTCGACATGATCGACACGACGCCATCGATGTTCGGCCAGTTGGCGGCCGCCGGCCTCGTCGGCGACACCGGCGCGGGCACCAGCACCGGCACCGGACAAGGACATCTGACCGTGCTGGCACTCGGCGGCGAAGCCATCGGACCGGCGTTGTGGCAACAGCTCGGTTCGTTGCAGGACACCGCGGTGCACAACTGCTACGGCCCGACCGAGACGACCGTGGAGGCGGTCGTCGCCCGCGTCGCAGATTCGGCGGTACCGGTCATCGGCACACCGACCGACCGGATGGGTGCCTATGTCCTGGACGCACGCCTTCGACACGTACCGAACGAGGTGGCCGGCGAACTGTATCTGTCCGGAGCGCAGGTGGTCCGCGGCTATCAGGCGAACCCCGCGATGACGTCCACCAGATTCGTCGCCGATCCCTTCGTTCCCGGCCACCGGATGTATTGCACCGGTGATCTGGTGCGCCGCAACGCCCGTGGTGAACTGGTGTTCGTGGGCCGCAGCGACGATCAGGTGAAGATCCGCGGCTATCGGATCGAGACCGGGGAGATCGAGGCTGCGATGCGGCAGGTGCCCGGTGTGGCATCCGCCGCAGTCGTCGTTGTCGAGCGCACGGCCGGCCCGGCGCTGGTCGGTTTCGCAGCCGGAGACGGTCTCGACTCTCGCGCCGTGCGCTCATCACTCACGGATGTCCTTCCGTCGCACATGGTGCCGTCGCGGATCGTCTGCCTGGCCGTTCTGCCGATGAACAGCAATGGCAAGATCGACAATCGGGTGTTGCAGGAGTCGGCTTCCCGCGCGTTGCAGAGCAGGCCGACAGGACGCGCCGAGCCGCTGACGCCGACCGGGCATATCGTCCACGACGTGGTCTCTGAGCTTCTCGGAACCGCACCCGATGCCGACGAGGACTTCTTCGATCTCGGCCTGGACAGCATCGTCGCGATGGCCGCCGTGAACGCGCTCCGCGACCGCGAACTGCTCGTCACGCCGCGAATGGTGATGTCGAATCCCACGATTCAGGATCTCGCCGACGCGATCGATCGTGCGGTCGATGTGACGTCGGACGGAACCCATGCCGGGCCGGGTCTGGTGCCGGCGCTGCCGGTGGTGGAGTGGATGTACGAGTACGGCAACCATCGTCGATTCACACAGACTGTGCTGTTCGCAGTGCCCTCCGGCGTGTCGGACGGCGACCTGCGTCGGGTGCTACAGGCGCTGATCGATGCCCACGCCATGTTGCGCGCCGTCCAGACCCCCGACGGGGTCATCACCAGAGATGTCGGCGCCGTCGACGCAGACGCGGTTCTCACGTCCATCGAGGTGACGGACCTGACCAGCGCGGTCTCTGCCGCCGCCAGGGCCGCCAACGACCGGGTCGACCCCACAGCGGGACGGATTGTCGCCGCAACCCGCCTGTGCCGTGAGGATGCCGATGATGTGCTCCTGCTGGCGATCCACCATCTGGCCGTGGATGCGGTGAGCTGGCAGATCCTGTTCGGCGACATCGCCGAGGCCGGCGCGGCTATCGCTGCCGGGAGGGCGCCGGCGGTCTCCGGTGAACCCACGGACTACCGCCACTGGTGCCAGCGGGTCGTATCCCGGTCCGCGGACGCAGCCGTGGTTGCCCAACAGACGTATTGGGAACGTCACGTCGTGGGTACCGACCCTGCGATCGGTGCCCGCCGCCCCGATCCCACCTCCGACACGTGGTCATCGTTGCGGTCGGCCGTCACGCTCACCGACGTGCCGACGACGAAGCGGATTCTGCAAGCCGTCGACCGGCGGATCGGTATGCGTGAGTTCCTGCTCACCGCGTTGACCGTCACCCTCGCGGGATGGCGGCGGAAACGTGGCGAAGATCCCGCATGTGGCGCATACATCGCGCTCGAGGGACACGGCCGCGAGGACGAGCTGGCCGGGCCGGAGATCGACACGACCCGCACGCTGGGCTGGTTCACCACCGTGTTCCCGGTTCGGCTGGGTGTGGATCGGGAGGTGGACGCCGCTCAGGTTGCGGCGGACCCCCATAGCGGGCGTGAATTGCTCACCGAGATCGGCGCACAGCTCGCTGAGATTCCGAACCACGGTATGGATTTCGGCGTACTGAAATACGTCGCGAACGACCCGCAGTTGCGGGCGGCCCCCGAACCACAGGTCGAGTTCAACTATCTCGGACGCTTCGACCTGCACACGCCGGGCACCTCGCGGCAACCCTGGTCGCCGATCACCGATCTGGAAATCAACGACCACCTGCCGACGGACCCGGAACCCGACCTCCCTCTGCGCTACACCCTGGACGTGGTCGCCGTGGTCCGGGCAACCGACGATGGGCCGCAGCTGGTGACCAACTGGCGCTACGGGGCCGATCTGCTGGCTGCTCACGAGGTCGATCAGCTCACCGAGCTCTGGCAGCGTTCGGTGACGTCTCTCGCTGCGGCAGTGGCGATGCCGGAGTCTGACCGTCCAGATCGCTGACGCGTGTGCTCGGCGCCGGTGTCGCGTACCACGCACCACCTGGGACCGGTCGTCGTGGTGACCGGGTTTGGGTGGCCGTCGGGTACGCGACACCGTGTGGCGCCGTGTGTGTTTCACTCTATGGAGTTCTCAAGGATCAGATGCGGTCCCGGCGTGGGGTCGCTCTTTTGCTGGTCGAGTAGCGGCGAACGAAGTGAGTTGCGTATCGAGACCTGGGTTGGGTGATCTCGATACGGTCCCTCGCCTAGCGGCTCGGAACCTACTCGATCAGCGGAGGGTGTCCCTCGCCTAGCGGCTCGGAACCTACTCGATCAGCGGAGGGGTCGGCGGTGGTGGTCTGGCGGTTGTGGTCACCGGGTTTCGGTTCAGGCGGCGGTGGGCAGGTTGTCGAGGTTGAGGGTGCGCCGGTTGTGGGCGGGGATAGGGCGGCGTTGTGGGTCGACGGATGCCGGCGGGATGAGCCAGGGGTGTTTGTCGAGTCCCATGACGACGTCCCAGCCGTTGTGGTGGACGTCGTGGTGACATGAGGGGCAGAACAGGCAGCCGTTTTCCAGGTAGGTTTTGCCTCCGTCGGCCCAATGTTTGATGTGGTGTGCGTGGCAGCGGGTGGCGGGTGCCCCGCATTTGATGCAGCCCCGATCGCGTTGGTGCAGAGCTCTTCTCAGTTGTGCGGGGAACAGGCGTTTGTCGTGGCTGATGTCGAGGGGGACGGCTTCGTCGTCGACGATCATGGTGGTGATGGTGCCGTCACAGGTCAGGGTGCGCAGGGTGGCTTCGGTGATCGACCCCATGAACGCCAACTCCGCATCGGCGGGTCGTTCGGCGGGTACCGTGATCAGGGTTTGGGTGCGCGGTGCGGAGGCGGCATCGCCGCCGCGGGCGGCGATGTCCAGCAACGTTTCCAATGCGTCGGCTTGGCGACGTTCAGTGGACCGGGCGTCGGGGGAGCCGTCGGGTTCGGGGCGGGGTTTGGCTAGTTCTTCGATGGCGGCGTGGAACTTTTCGCCGACGTCGGTGTTGAGGTCGGCGTGCACTTCGAGCCGTCCGTCGCTGGTCAACGCTTTGGACAGGGTGTTGAGGTTGCGGTCTTCCGAGGCGGGCAGACCACCGGTGTCGTTGGCGGCCCGGTTGCCTAACGCGCGGGCGTGTTTGGTGATGTCGGCGGGGGTGGCGCCGGAGAAGAACTGTCCGAGAAGATCTGTCACAAATCTTAGACGCGCTGCGTCGTCGATCGGTTCCGCTGATCTCTTGGCAATATGATCCATCCCTTTGACCACCGCGTCGGCGTGTTCGCTGGAGATCGCGCCGTCGGCGGCATGCGCGTGCAGGGTGGGCAGGGTGTCGCGGGTGGCGGCGATGCGCTGTAGGCGAGCCGCGACCGCGGGTGCCAGGCCCATCACGATCAGCAACTCACTCATTTTGCGGCCGTGGTCTTTCGCCACACCGAGGCGGTCGAGGTGGCCGACCATGATCGCCAGGTGGTGGGCGATCAGGTTGCCCATCATGATCAGTGCCTGGGTCGTGTCGAAGGCCGACTGTTTGGTCAGGTCGGCCTCGACGATGGGTAGGTCACGGAGTGTATCGACAAGCGGTGAGAGTTCCCCCGAAGTTCTCATGCCATCCAAAGTATTCGAACTGGCGTTCGACGTCAAGGGGTTTGTGGAGGAAGGTGCAGAGAATTTTTCGGGGATGCCGAGGATTGCTTGCGTCGGGGCTGAATGGTTGTGTGGCAGGGGATCTCGATACGTCTCCTCGCTGCCGCTCGTCGACTACTCGATCAGCGGGAGGGGCCGCCTCGCTGGCGCTCTCGTCAACTCGACAGCGGAGGGCCGCGTCGCTGCCGCTCGTCGTCTGCTCGATCAGCGGTAGGGGGGTTCCGCGCTCACTCGTCGACTACTCGATCAGCGGATGGCGTCTGCCCGATCTGCGGCAGGGGCTCTCGCTTCCCCTGGTCCTCGACCATCGGCGGCACGCTGCGATCCGCACCATCCGATCTCGGGTCGGCGTGACCGGCAACCGCCTCAACCCAGGTCAGCGACATGTCCCGACCACGAAGCTGCCGACGTTGCATTCTTCCAACTCGTCGGCACCTGTCGCCTCGGCAAACGCCGCGGTGTCGCCGTATCCCTGCGCGACACCGCCCAAGCCCATTGCGGTAGAGGTGAGGTACAGCGTTTGGGTCAGCACGCCGACGTGCTTCAGGATCACTGCATACGGCATCTGCTCGTACGTCCACATGATCCGCCCGGGCCGTGCGGCCAGGACGAACAGCACCTGCGGAAGCTGGCCGTCCGCCAGCGTGAGCGCGGCCGGGGCGATCAACTTCGATACGGCGACAGTGTCATACGACGCCACGGGGCGAAGGACGTGATCGAACGAATCGTAGTGGTACATGCCCGCCGGTACGCCGTCGGCGGTGCGCACCACCGGATAGATCTCCAACTCGTAGAGGGACCCACCCGACGGGTACGGGCGCGACGGTAGTTCCTCGGCGACGGGCCGGTCCGCATTGATGGTGCGCACGTCGCGTGTGCGCGCACAGCGAAACAGCAGCTCGCCCAGCTGCTGCTTGGTGATCGGGCGGTGATCGTCGAAGTCGCGGACCGACGTCCGATCCTCGACGACGGCGGCGAACGGGCGGTCGTGCTCGCGAAGCTCTGACAGATCGGGAGCGGGAAGGGTGATCGCTTCTCCCGGGTACGTGGCCGGCCGTGCCGGGACGGGTTCGAACTCGCCGTCGGCCCAGCGGGTCGGACCGAAGTGTGCCCAACTCGTCCCACGGTCGCCGACGGTGCTGTGTCGATGAAACCAGAGCTCGTGTGGACTCCAACTGCGCGTGGCGAATTCGTGATCCTCGGCGTCGCCGGGCACCGCGTGGCCGGCCCAGATGAGGTCGGCGGCCAGTCGGTCGCGCAGCGATGCCGTCCTCGAATCCTCTGGGTTCCGGCCGATTCCGGTCATGACGGCGAGCATCGTCGGATCGTGCACCGCGATGTCGCACCAGGACCGTGGATTCTCCGAGATCATTTCGTCGTCGACGCGGCGGAGAACGGTGAACCGGGACAGGCGCACCGTATCGGTCGTCGCAACTGGCCCCGGTCGGGCACCGGGCGGCCGGCGAAACGGTCTCAGCGAGTACATGTCCCGGCCATCGACCCGCACCGTCGTAGACAGCGCGCCGCTCTCGATGAGCCGGTTCGTCAACTCGCTGACGGACGGATCGGCGTCGTCGACGGCAGTGGGGCCGGCGTTCAGCGTGCGCAACAGTGCGATCTGCGGTGCCGACAGCCTGTCGAGTCGTTGCTTGGCGGGCAGGATCACCGCGACTCCACCGCCACCGAGCAGGCATCGTGCGCCGTCGGTGAACCGGTAGATCGTCTGGATCGTCGTGGTGTCGGCGGCGGTGCTCATCGGTCTGTCACGCCGCCGCGTGCTGCAGCGCCGGATACATCTTGTCCAGCACATACGGGATGGACAGGGGTGTCGGCTCGTTGAGGCCACCGATCTCGGCCACTGTCAGCCGGCTGACGGCGTCACTCTTCACCGACTGCAGCCCCTGGTAGCCGGGCAGCTTCTCCAGTGCCTGCATCTGTTGATCGGTGTTCGCGGTGATGACCAACAGGTCGGAGTTCAGCAGCGGAACGTTTTCGGTGGAGATCGGGAAGCGCGGCTGGCCACTCTTGCGGAACTGGGCGACCAACTGCGGCGCGATACTCATGCCGAGCGAGGAGAACAGGTAGGTCGAACCGTCGTCGGGATCGGCCATGACCTGGATCTGGTCGCCGGAGAACATGTACGCCATCGTGTAGGTCTTGCCCTGTAGGCCGGGCATGTCCTTCTTCGCCGCGTCGATCTTGGCGTCGACGCCGGCGGTGATCTCCTTGGCCTTGTCCGGTTCCCGCAGGACGGTTCCAAGGAAGGTGACCATGTCCTGCCACGGATCGATCTGCTTCCCGGTGATGCCGGGGATCGTCGGCGCGAGCTTGGCGACGCTGTCGTAGATCTCCGGTTGATCGTCGGCCATGTACGAGGTCGCGAGGATCAGGTCGGGCTTGGCCTTGGCCACCTGTGCCACGATGTCGTCGGTGCTGATCGGGGTCGATTCCGTGAGCTTGTCGCTCGACCACGGTGGGGGATTGCCGGTCAGGACCTGGATGTTGTCGAGATAGGCGACGGGCGTGACACCGAAGGACAGCGTGACGTCGATCCACTGCGCACCCAGCGTCACAATCCGTTTCGGCACACCGTTGATGGTCACCGATCCCTTGGAGGTGTTGACCTGGATCGGCGCCCCGCCGTCCGCCGACTCCTCCGGTGAACTGCAGGCGCTGAGGGCGAGAACCGCCACCAGGAGCGCCGCGATCACTGCCGGGAAAGCCCGCAACCCACGTTTCATATGTGAAGCCTAACCTAAGTACCGAACGGCACTCGGCGGGGCCTCACACCTCGATGACGACCGGCGCGTGATCGCTCGCACCCTTGCCCTTGCGCGCCTCGCGGTCCACATAGGCGCCGCGCACCCGATCGTCGAACGCCGGCGAGCACAGCAGATAGTCGATGCGCATGCCCTCGTTGCGGGGAAACCGCAGCTGCGTGTAGTCCCAAAAGGTGTACGCGTCGGTGTAAGGGAGGGCCGAGTCGACGAAGCCGGCGTCGCGGATCGCCCCCAGCGCAGCCCGCTCGGGACCCGACACGTGCGTCTTGCCCTCGAAAGCCGCACGGTCCCAGACATCGCCATCGGTGGGGATGATGTTCCAGTCACCGGCGAGGACGATTTGAGCAGCCGGATCGTGTGCGAGCCACAACGCACCGATGTCGCGCAGCTTGGTCAGCCAGTCGAGCTTGTACTGATAGTGCGGGTCATCGAGTGCACGCCCGTTGGGTACGTACAGGCTCCACACCCGCACACCGCCGCACCGTGCGGAGATCGCCCGCGCCTCGCGGGCGGGAGTGGTGTGCTCGGCGCCGAATGTCGGCTGCCCCTCGAAGCCGATCTCCACCTCCTCGAGGCCGACCCGCGACGCGATCGCGACGCCGTTGAATCCGCCGGTGCCCACGTGCATGACGTCGTACCCGGCGGCCAGGAAGCTCATGACCGGGAACTCGTCGTCGCGACACTTGGTCTCCTGCATGGCGAGGACATCGATGTCGCTACGTTCCATCCAACCGACCACGGCCTCGGAGCGGGCGCGGATGGAGTTCACGTTCCAGGTGGCGATGCGCATATCAGCTCTCGATCACGGCGACGGGTGATTTTGCCTCGCGCCAACGGGTCTGGACCCAACCCAGCAGCGGTGACGGGGTCAGCAGGATCACCGCGAAGGACGCCGGGGGAGTGGCGCTGTCGCGATAGTGGTCCCGGTAGAACTCGAGTGATTCGCCGAACCACCGCAGTTCGTCGGGCTCGCGGCGCAGCAGGCTCTCGGCGTGTGTGATCGCCGTGATGTACGACGTCGGCGGCGGCTCGTCGGGGGGACGGTCGCCGCCGAGGTCGCGCATGCACTCGTCGAATGCGTCCCGGTTGTGGCCGAAATGATCCCCGAACTCCCAGGATCGGGCGAACTCGTCGAACAGCGTCGAAACTGTCGGCATCTCGCGACCGTTCACCTGCCGGACCACAACCTCGTCGTCGAGCCGGGGAAGCTGTTCGCCGACAAGGACTCCGACGACGGGTCCACTGTGCCCCGCATCGAAGATGAACCGGCGTAACGGCGTCGGTTGTGACTTGCTCACTGGTCGGGCCCCCGGATGCGCACGAAGGTCCGGTAGTGGTCGTCGGTGTACCAGGCGGTGCCGTCGCTCCCGGTGACGATCCGTTCGGCATCGCGGCTCTGGCCCGGTTTCTTGGGGTTCACATCCCACTCGCGGTAGGTGATCCGCCGACCCTGCGCATCGGTGGCGGGCAGGTTGCCCTCGCTGTTGCGAAAGACGTCGCCGCCGTGGGTACCGGGCGCGTTGGCGGCCTCCGGCCACTCACCGGCATCGATGAAAGCCAGTGTGGTCAGGACATGATCCGGGACCGCCGGGTTCGTCGACGACGCGCGCCCCGCCGCCGCCGACGTCGCGCTCGGGGCCGCACCAGGGGTCGCACTCCCGCCGCCCGCCGGATCGCCGCCATCGGCGAGGAGCCACGCGAGCGCCGCGACGATGACGACGACCACGAATCCGGCCACGGACAGCATCGCCCGTTGCCGCGTCGCCCTCGCCCCCGTCACGCGCTCACCCTAAGCACGATTCACAACTCGATGTAGCGGGACCGGTGGTGCAGGCCGAAACCGAGGGCGCGATACCACGTCCCGGCGATCCGGTTGTCGACCTCGACCTGTACATAGATCCGCCGCGCATCGTGCTGGGCGCCCCAGGCCACCAGCGATGACATGACCTCGGCGGCGAGACCTCGGCGCCGGTGCCCCGGTGAGGTCCACAATGCGGTCAGCCCCAGCCAGCGGGTGCCGTCGGTGGCCTCGGTGACGGTGGCGCGTCCGATCGAGATCGGGTCGTCGTCGGCGATCGAGGCCACCACGACCGGTCCGCGCGATGCGCCGACCACCGTGGCCGCCGTCGTCACGTCGACGTCGGGGCCGCGGTAGGCACGCAACCATGCGGCATCAGGGGTGTCGTCGAGGCGTACGGAGGTTCCGCCAGTGGTGCGGGCGAAACCGTCGACATCGCGGACCAGGATCTGGATCTGGCCGCTGGCCGGACGGCCGTCGAGCTGACCGGCCGGGATGAGCCGTTCCGGCAGCGCGACCAGCGTCGGGAGGCCCCGATCCCGGTACCAGTTCCGGATCGCGGCCAGGGTGGACGCGTCGGTGCCCGCCCCGAACTCCAGCGGTACGGCCGAATTGGCCCGACGGGTGAAGCCGTGGCCGGCGCGCAGCATCCATCCGGCGACCATCGCCGACTCGACACCGGGCCAGGCGGTGGCGGCCGCCTCCTCGAGCGCCCGGATCTCCGAGTTGCGCACCGTCACCCGCGACAGCAACCGGATCGACGTGATCGCCGACCTCGGAATCGATTGCGGTCCGTCCCGGTCGACGACCAGCGGGTCCGAGTCGTCGAGCAGAACTCCGGTCACGTCCGACAGCGCCGCCGCCGGGTCGCGGCGCCAATCGGACGGCGTCGCCTCGCCGAGGCGATACCGCACGACGACACGATCGCCCACGAAGGGGACACGATCGCCCACGAAAGGCGCACGGTCGCCGCCGGCCAGCCCGTCCGGAGTGCTCGACGTCCCGTTCACCAGGAAATCACCCGGTCCGCCATCAGTCCTCGTCGTCGTGGCCGAACGGATCCTCGACCGCCCCGGGCAACCAGGTCAGCCCGGGCACGCCCCAGCCCTGCCGTTTGATCGCCTTCTTGGCAGCGCGGGCGTTGCGTCCGATCAGCACGTCGACGTAGAGGTAGCCGTCGAGATGCCCGACCTCGTGCTGCAGCATCCGGGCGAAGAAGCCGGTGCCCTCGATGTCCACTTCCTCGCCGTTGCGGTCGACGCCGGTGACCCGCGCCCAGTCCGCCCGGCCGGTGGGGAACTGCTCACCGGGGACCGAGAGGCAGCCCTCGTCGTTCTCGTCGGGGTCCGGCATGGTCTCGGGGATCTCCGAGGTCTCCAGCACCGGGTTGATCACCTCACCGCGTCGCCGCCGCGCCTCGAAGCGCTCACCATCGGGGCAGTCGTAGACGAACATCCGTTTGCCGACACCGACCTGGTTGGCGGCCAGCCCCACGCCGTTGGCGGCATCCATCGTCGCGAACATGTCGTCGAGCAGTGTCACCAGCTCCGGAGACGGCCGCCGCTGCGCATCGAGCTCGACGAGTTCCGTCGGGTGATGCAGGACGGGTTCGCCGACAATGCAGATCGGGAGAATTGCCATGCCGGATAGATTACCGAGCGCGTTGTCGGCATCGTCGAGTCGTGGCGAGTCACACCGCGAACCGGCTCGCCGATCGTGGTTAGATGATCAGCGAACCACATTGCTGTGATTTGTTCGGTGACCTGAATTCTCCGGTCGGTGGTGTTGATCGATCCGGTCGGGGAGGACCGCCGATCGGATCGGTGATGTGATGTGCACGAGGCGATCTTGAGGGAGCGAGATGGACGGCGCAGCTGCGCGAAGCCAGAAGCAGGGCGATCAACCCACACCCACAGAAGTTCCCGCCGACGCGACCAATGCCGCCGACCCGCATGAGGTCGGCGCGGACGGCCTGTCCCGTCGTGAACACGACATCCTGGCGTTCGAGCGGCAGTGGTGGAAGTACGCCGGTGCCAAGGAAGAAGCCATCAAGGAGCTCTTCGGGCTCTCGGCGACCCGCTACTACCAGGTGCTCAACGCGCTCGTCGATCGGCCCGAGGCGCTGGCCGCGGATCCGATGCTGGTGAAGCGTTTGCGGCGTCTGCGTGCATCCCGGCAGAAGGCCCGTGCGGCCCGCCGTCTGGGCTTCGAGATCACCTGATCCGACCCATCCGTTGACACCGCGACCGCGGCGGGCCCGCCCTCGGATGTGAAGTAAGGTTCTCGGTGATGAATGCTGATCGCGAACCGAGTCGACTGCCGTTGCGGGCCGGCGCCATGATGTTGTTGGCGGTCGCCATCGTCTGCCTCGGGTTGGGGTGGCACTCCGCGGCGACCAGTGGCAACGACCCGGAGAAGGAGCTGCAGGCGGCGCAGACGCAGGTGGCCACCACGACGACCGCGAGCAGTAGCGCTGCCACCTCCTCGGGCACGGCGTCGGCCGATGTACCGGAGTTGTGTGTCTTCAATGCCGGCTCGGTCTCGGGTCTGGCCTCCGAGGTCACCGACACCCTGAAGTCCGCCGGATTCCAGACCGCGGAGCCGGGCAACCTGTCGACGTCGTCGATCACCGAGAACACGATCTTCTACGACGACGGCCAGAAGTCGGCGGCCGACGAGGTGGCCTCCGCGCTCGGCGGCGACGCCAGCGTGGACCCGCGTCCGTCGTCGTTCACCCAGTGCTCCGACGGTATCCCCGTCATCGTGGTCACACGATGAGCACCCGGCCCCCGCAGACCGACAAGATCACGGCCCGTTGAAGATCACAAGGAGTGAGATGATCGTCAGTTCGAAATCAGGCAAGACGACCGGTGCCCGGACCCGCGGCTCCGCTCGGCGTACGCTCGCCGTGCTCGCCTCGGTCGGCATCGCCGGCGCGGCGCTGGCGGCATGTACTCCTGACGAACCGCCCACGGACGTCCCCGGCACCACACCATCGGTGGTCACCGGCAACCAGGCGCCTCCCGGCGAGATCGACGACGCCGACGGGGTCAGCCAGTCCCCGAAGGGCGACGCCACCGCCAAGATCATCGACGACACGGGCAAGTCCGTCGGCGAGGCGACCTTCACGCCGAGCGGCTCGTCGGTCAAGATAGACGTCCGCGTCAACGCCGACAGTGGCCTGCCGGCCGGTTTCCATGGGATGCACATCCACGAGAACGGCGTCTGCGACACCGGCGGGGACAGTGCGTTTTCCAGCGCGGGCGGCCACCTCCAGGTGGACGGGCACACCGGCCATCCTGCGAGTGGCGACCTGGTGTCGCTGAACATCCTCAAGGACGGCACCGGCGAGACGGTCACCACCACCGATGCGGTCAACCTCGGGCAGATCGTCGGCAAGGCGATCGTGATCCACGAGAAGGCCGACAACTTCGGCAACATCCCCACCCGCTACACGCCACCGGCGGACGAGCAGACCATGTCGACCGGCGACGCGGGCAGCCGGATCGCGTGTGGGGTGATCGAGGCCAACGAGTGACCCGACACGCCAAGGTGACCTGACGTCGTGGTCACCCCGATCGAATTCGACCGTTCGCCGACCCCGTCACTGGGGGTCGAATGGGAATTCGCGCTGACCGACAAGGGAACCGGCGATCTGTCGAATTCGGCGGCGGACCTGTTCGCGCTGGTGTCCCAGCGCTGTCCGTCGCGGCGTGACAAGGTGCACAAAGAGCTGTTGCGCAACACCGTCGAGATCGTCACGGGTGTCTGCCGCGACACCCCGCAAGCGATCGCGGATCTGTCGGCGACCTTGCATTCGGTGCGTGACCTCACCGAGGAACTCGGCGTCGACCTCTACGGCGCGGGTACCCACCCGTTCGCGAAATGGTCGACACAGCTGCTCACCGAGGGGCATCGGTACGCGGAGCTGATCGAGCGCACCCAGTGGTGGGGCCGGCAGATGCTGATCTGGGGTGTCCACGTCCATGTGGGGATCAGCCACCGGGACAAGGTGTTACCGATCCTGGACGCGCTGCTGAACTACTACCCCCACCTGTTGGCGCTGTCCGCGTCGTCGCCGATGTGGGGCGGCCAGGACACGAGCTACGCGAGCAACCGCGCGATGATGTTCCAGCAGCTGCCGACGGCCGGCCTGCCGTTCCAGTTCCGCACCTGGGCGGAGTTCGAGGCGTTCGTCACCGACCAGAAGACCACCGGGATCATCGACCACATCAACGAGATCCGGTGGGACATCCGCCCCTCCCCGCACCTGGGCACGATCGAGGTGCGGGTCTGTGACGGGATGACCAACCTCACCGACCTGTCCGCCGTGGTGGCGCTGATCCACTGCCTGGTCGTCGAACTGGATCGGCGACTCGAGGCGGGCGAGGAGTTGCCCCGGATGGCGCCGTGGCTAGTGCAGGAGAACAAGTGGCGGGCAGCACGTTACGGACTCGATGCCATCGTCATCCTGGATTCGGACTGCAACGAGCGACTGGTCACCGAGGACGTGGCAGATCTGGTGGCCCGCCTCGAACCGGTGGCGCGAGACCTGAACTGTGCCACCGAACTCGCCCGCGTCCGCGACCTCGCCGCCGGCGGCGCGAGCTACATGCGGCAACGGGAGGTCTTTCGGCGCACCCAGAGCATGCGTGAGGTGGTCGCGTCCGTGGTGGGGGAGTTGGACTAGGGCACGCCTTAGTCCCGCGCGGGGTTCTCCATCTCCTCGCGCGTGATCACGCCGTCGCGGGCGCGCTGCTCCTGATAGACCAGCCGGCCGATGCGGTGGGCGATCACCGGTGCGGTCATCAGTGCGAACATGCCCGCGAGGATGAGCATGCCGATGTCGACGCTGTGGCCGAGGCGGATGATGGCGCCGATCAGCATCATCAGCAGTCCGAAGGTCTGCGGTTTGGTCGACGCGTGCATGCGGCTCAGCGTGTCCGGGAAGCGGAGCAGGCCGATCGATGTCGTGAGGGCCAGGGTCGCGCCGAGCAGCAGCAGCACCGACGAGATGATGTCACCGATCATGTCTCGTCATCCCTCACCCGGAAACGCGCGATGGCGACCGATCCGACGAAGCTGAGCAGCGACAACGTCACGATCGCCGGGACGACCGTCGAGTCACGACTGTAGGCGGCCCACGCCGCGAGTCCACACATGCAGAGCGCGATCATGGTGTCGAGTGCGACGAGCCGGTCGAGCGAGGACGGACCGCGAAGGACGCGGATGGTCGTCAGCACCGCGGCGACCATCAGCATGGCGCTCACGGTGATCCAGACACCGATCATCGGTTCCTCCCGTCCGAGGTGACGTCGTTCAGCGCCTCGGTGGCGGTCTCGTCCCGTCCGAGGTACCGCACGCGGTGATACTCGTCGTCGATCCCGTGGTACGGGCTCGGATGCCACTCGCTGTCCCGCTCGAAGGCGCGGATGAAGGACCGTTCGACGAACTCGACCTGCTTGTAGAACGCCTTCACCTGCTTCTCGGTGCGGACGTCGAAGACGTGGATGTAGAGGATGCGACGGCGGTGGTCGATCTCGAGCACCATCGTGCCGGGTACGAGGTTCAGGTAGTCGACGGCCAGGGTGAGCACCATGTCGGACTTGATGGCCACGCGGACCCGGATGACCGCACCCAACGGCGGTTTGCCCGGCCGGACCGCGGCCCATGCCACCTGCGCACTCGAGATGAAGAAGTCGACCACGAGTCGCGCGACGATCGCGACCAGGGCGACCACATGGATGCGGCCCTCGACCGGGACGCGCGGCAGCGGCAACAGCGTCACGATCAGGGTCGCCAGGATGAGTCCACCGATGATGTTGGCCCAGGAGATGGTGCCCCACAGCAGTACCCAGACGAAGGTCAGCCACGCCAGCGTCCACAGCCGGACGGCCATCTCGCGGGAGTCGCTGCCCAGCCAGCTCGGTATCCGCACGTGTTCGCGGAACCAGACGAAGCCCTTCACCACATTCCAGAAGATGAACAGCAGCGATGTTCGCCAGACGACGATGATGCGGGCGCGGAGGCCAGGTGTGGGTTGCGAACTCATCGGCCCTCACCCCCGAGTACAGCTTCGATGTAGATCCCGCGGTCGGTGATGTCGGTGGCCGCGCGTTCGGTGAAGCCGAGGATCGGGCCGGCCCAGATCGTGAGGACCAGGCCCGCGCCGACCATCGCGACGGTCGGCAACACCATGCCCAGCGGCATCCGCCCGACGTCGGCGCGGTCGTCGAACGAGATGTCGTCGGTGCTCTCGTCGATGAGCGCCGACGGCGCGACGTCGGCGAGGTCGCCCTCCGGGGCGTCGGCACGTGGGCGCCAGAAGCCCTTGGTCCACACCCGGGCCACCACGTACAGCGTCAGCAGGCTGGTGACCACCGACCCGGCCACCAGCGTCCAGGCGAGCACCGATCCATCCTGCACGCCGGCCTCGAGCAGGGCGGTCTTGCCGATGAACCCCGAGAACGGTGGGATGCCGCCGAGATTCAACGCCGGTATCAGGAACAGTGCGGCGAGCACCGGGCTGGCGATCAGACCGCCGAGGCGGCGCAGCGACGATGACCCGGCCTGGCGTTCGATCAGTCCGACGACCAGGAACAGTGTGGTCTGCACCAGGATGTGGTGGGCGACGTAATAGATGGCCGCCGACAACCCGAACCGCGACGACAGCGCGATCCCGAACACCATGTAGCCGATGTGGCTGACCAGCGTGAAGGACAGCAGTCGTTTGATGTCGGACTGGGCGATCGCGCCGAAGATGCCCACCAGCATGGTGAGCAACCCGGCGATCATGAGGACGTTGTCCATCGATCCGCCCGGGAACAGCAGGGTGTGCGCACGCACGATCGCGTACACGCCGACCTTGGTGAGCAGGCCCGCGAACACCGCGGTGACCGGTGCGGGTGCGGTGGGGTAGGAGTCCGGCAGCCACGTGGACAGCGGGAACACCGCCGCCTTGATCCCGAACGCGACCAGCAGCACCGCGTAGAGGGCGGTACGGGTGCCGTCGGGGACGTGGTCGAGGCGTGCGGCCATCTCCGCCAGATTGAGCGTGCCGGTCGTCGCGTAGGCGAACGCGATGCCCGACAGGAAGATCAGCGACGACACCATCGACACCATGACGTACGACGCGCCCGCACGGACACGGTCGGGGCTGGCACCCAGGGTCAGCAACACGAAGCTCGCCGCGAGCAGAACCTCGAAGGAGACGTACAGGTTGAACAGGTCACCGGCGAGGAATGCATTGCAGACGCCCGCCGTCAGGATGAGATAGGTCGGCAAGAAGATGGAGACCGGCTGATGCGACGTGCCGTCCCGGATACCCTGCCCGATCGCGTAGACGACGACGCAGAGCAACACGATGGTGGAGACGACCAGCATGAGTGCGGCGAGTTGATCGACGACCAGCGTGATGCCCAGCGGTCCGTTGCCGAAGCCCTTGGCATCCCACCCACCGATGGTGACCGCGAAGGTGCCGTGCTCGTTGGTCAGGTAGAGCAGCATGCAGGACGCGATGAACGCGACCAGGATGGCGCCGACCGAGATCGGTCGTTGGAAGCGGGGACTGCGGCCCCGCAGCAGGGTGAGGGCGGCCGCGATGATCGGCACGAGGGTGGGCAGGGCGATGAGCACCGGGACCCACGACGGCTGCGGGATCATCGGGTCACTCCGCTGGTCGGGTCGTCGACATCGTCGATGCCGCCACCGAGTTCGTCGAGCACGTCCGCATCGGCGGGCATGAGGTCGGTCTCGATGACGTCTGCGTGGGCGGCCGCGTACTCCTCGGGGGTGAGCGGGTTGCCCTCGTCGTCGAAGAAGTCGCCTGCGGTGGTGTCCGCGAGTGTGACCGGATCGTCGCTGCGGTCGCGGTCGGGCGCGGTCTGCAGCGAGCCGGTCACGATCTTGCGGTCCTCGGTGTCGTCCTCGACGTCCACGTCGTCCCGGTTGATGACGAACAGTCGGTAGACCAGCGAGAGCACGAATGCCGCGATGCCCATCGTGATCACGATCGCGGTGAGGATCATGCCCTGCGCCAGCGGATCGGAGTCCAAGGGACGGTTGTCCGACGCCCGGCCCATGATCGGGGGATTCCCCATGCCGCCGGACACGACGATGATCAACAGGTTGACGGCATTGCCGCACAGCAGCAGCCCGAACAACATACGGATCAGGCTGCGCTCCATCAGCAGGTATGCGCCGCACGCGGCGAGCACTCCGACGACGATCAGCAATCCGAGATTGACACTCATCGCGAAACCTCCCCCGCGACGATGCGGACGGGCGCCTGCTGGTTGTCGACGGCGCTCGACTCGACGTCGAGTCGCGCGCCGAGGCTGCGCAGCACGTCGAGGACCAGTCCGACCACGATGAGGTAGATGCCGAGGTCGAAGAACAGCGCGGTCACCATCTTCACGTCACCGAGCACGGGCAACGTCACCTCGAAGACCGCCGACGACAGCGCCGGTGCACCGAGGAACAACGAGGTGACCGCGGTCCCGGCCGAGATCGCCAGGCCGGCGCCCAGGATGGTGCCCGCTTCGACCGGGAGCGCCTCGCCGAGCTCATATCGACCTCCGGCGAGGTAGCGCAGGACCAGCGCGAGGCCCATCGTGAGACCCCCGGCGAAACCTCCGCCGGGCGCATTGTGACCCGCGTAGAAGAAGTAGACCGACAACACGACCATCGTCGGGAAGATCAGCCGGGTCGTCGCCTCGAGCACCATGGACCGGTGGCGGGGGTCGCGGAAGTCGCTGCCGAGCAGCCATCGGGTGCGATCCGGTGGGATCGGATCGTCGACGTCCTCGCCGTTGCTCCCGGACTGCATCCGCGCCGCGTCGGCGATGCGGGGAGCGGCTCCGAAGCGTCGATTGCGGAACACCATCGACGCCACACCGGTCGCCGCGACGATGAGCACGCACACCTCGCCCAGGGTGTCCCAGGCACGGATGTCGACGAGGAGAACGTTGACGGCGTTCGAACCGTGTCCGTACTCGTAGGCCGCCTGCGGGATGTCGACGTGCAGGGGCTGCTCGGCGCGGGCCGCCGCGGCGAACAGACCGATCACCACCAGCGACGCCCCGAAGGCGATGCCGATCAGGGCGCGCACCGGTTTGAAGCCGGTGGCATGACGTGGTTCGGGTTCGGCAGGCAGCTTACGCAGCACCAACACGAAGATGACCAGGGTCAGTGTCTCGACCAGGAACTGGGTGAGTGCGAGGTCTGGCGCGCCCCACAGGGCGAACAGCATGCCGGCGCCGTAACCGGTGAGGCCCACCACGAGGGTCGCTGCGAGACGGTTGCGCAAGAACACCGACGCCAGCGCGGCGACGGCGATGATCCCGCCGATCACGAACTGGGGGGCGGTGTCGAAACCGACGATCTGCAGCCGGTTCCGGGCTCCCCAGAACAGTGCGGCGATCGGCACGATGATCGCCGTGGACAGGATCACGCCCTGTGTGATCGGCAGGGAACCGCGCTGGGTGTTCCGGGTCAGCAACAGCGACACGGTGTCCGCGCCACGCAGGGTCGCGTCGTAGATGCGGTCGGCGTTGAGGAAGGGGCGATACCGGAACAACCGTCCCCGCAGCGCGCGGATGACCAGGAACAGCAGGGCGCCGGCGACGATGACGATGATCGAGAAGACCACCGGCAGGCCGAAGCCGTGCCACATCGCGAGATGTTCGAGTTCGTGGCCGTAGGCGGGCAGCGTTTGGGCGTATGGCTCGAACAGATCTCCGATCTGCGGGCTGAGGAAACCTGCGACCACCCCGGCCGCGGCCAGCAGAACCGGCGCGGCGTAGAACATCACGCCCGGCGGATGCATCTTGACCACGGCCGGACTAGGGGTGGCCCGGACCTTGCGGCCGAACGCGCCCCACAGGAACCGGCAGGTGTAGGCGAAGGTCATCACCGACCCCACCAGCAGGACGATGTCGATGGTTTCCGACTGCCAGGGCAGATACGCGCCGGTGTCCCACACCGATCCGAACGCGGTCTCCTTGCCGACGAACCCGATGGTGAACGGCAGCCCGGCCATGCTCGCGCCCGCGACCGCGGCGGTCAGCGCGAGCACCGGTAGCCGCTGTCCGAGCCGGGCGAGTTTGCGGATGTCGCGGGTACCGGTCGAGTGGTCGATGATGCCGACGACCATGAACAGCGCGGCCTTGAACAGGGCGTGCGCCACGAGCATGGCGAGACCGGCCATGGCGACGTTGGCATCGCCGATGCCGACGAGAACAGCGAGGAATCCGAGCTGCGACACCGTGCCGAAGGCGAGTATCAGCTTGAGATCGAGCTCCCGCAGCGACCGCCACCCGCCGAGCAGCATCGTGACCATGCCGAGTACGACGACGGCGACATGCCAGCTCGGCGTGGTGGAGAACGCGGGCGAGAGTCGCGCGATCAGGTAGATGCCTGCCTTCACCATCGCGGCCGCATGCAGGTACGCGCTGACCGGTGTCGGTGCGGCCATGGCGCCGGGGAGCCAGAAGTGGAACGGCACGATGGCCGACTTGCTCAGCGCGCCGATCACCAGCAGGACGACAGCGCAGTCGACGTAAGCGCCCGAGGCCGGCGGGTTTGCGATCAGATCCGAGAGCAGATAGCTGCCGCTGCGCTCGCCGAGCATGATGATGCCGACCAGCATCGCGAGACCACCGGCCGTGGTCACCAGCAGGGCCTGGGTGGCGGCGCGGCGTGCGGTTGCCCGGATGCCGTAGAAGCCGACCAGCATGAACGACAGCACGGTGGTCAGTTCCCAGAACACGTACAGGACCAGCATGTTGTCGCTGACGACGAGGCCGAACATGGCTGCCGCGAACGCGATCATCTCGCCGCCGAACACCGCGACACGCGGTCGCGCGTCGTCGAAGTAGTGGGCGCAGTAGCAGAGGACCAGTGCACCGATACCGAGGATGAGGACCGACAGGATCGCGCTGAGGGTGTCGAACCGCAGGACGATGTCCATGTGCAGTACGGGCACCCAGGAGATCGTCTGGACGAGTGGTGTCTGCCCGGCCTGCGGCCAGTTCACGATGACCCACACCAGCGCACCCGCGGGGGCGAGGGCGAGGACGTAGAAGCCGCGGGTACCCAACCGTCGGATCACCGGAGGTGCGCACAGCGCGCTGAGCGCGAGCGCAGCCAGCACAGGGATCAAGTTGGCACACCGTCTTTCGAATGTCGGGCGGGGTGTCACGGGCACTGCCCGGCGCTGTCTACTTTACCGTTGCGGACATGATCCGCTTCGACAGGCTGTGGTTGGCGCTGGCCGTCGCGGTGGCGGGACTCGTCTTCCTCGTCGGGTGCGGCGGGGGTGGCGACGACCGTCCGGACGGCGCGGCGCTGCCATCGGATTTCCCTTCCCAACAGGTTCCTTTGGTCGCCGGGACCGTATTGACCGCCGACGGCAACCGCGGCGACGGGTGGTCGGTGACCGTGCAGGGCACTCGTGACGCCGGCAACGTTCTCGACGCGGCGGTGAGGACACTCACCGACAACGGGTTCACCGAGTCAGACCGCGCCACCGAGGGCGGGCAGCGGGTGGTCGTGTTGTCCGGGGCAAAGGACGGGACAACCTACTGGGTGCAGGTGGGCAGCACATCCGGGGCAGCCGGCGGGGGATCGTCGGTGTTCTATCAGGTGTCTGTCGGCTGAGCTGAGAATCTCCCCGGGCCCGCTACGCCCGGTTCGTCCGATCTCACAGGCAATTGGCAGGTCCGTGGCAGTCGACGGCCAGCCATCGTCAGCACCGTGGATGTCACTTTTCCCTCGCAGAAAGTGAGACATCGATGTCCACACCTCATCAGAGCATCGCTGAGCCGAGCGAACAGCCGGTGGATCAGCCGCACGACGAACATGGCGGCCGGCAGGCCGATCACAACTGGCTCTCTCAATCGGAGAATGCGCCCACCGAGCCCATCTCGTCGACGCCGTCGGGACCCAACCCGCCGTTCCCGCCCTATCCGCCCGCCGGGGCGCAGTCGAGCGCGTATCCAGCACCGACGAACGATTCGAACGGGGTCAGCGACAAGCTGCGCAACGCCGTCATCGCCGGCGGGATCGGTGTCGCCGTGGTGTTCGCCGGGCTCGGTTTCGGGGCCGGCTATGTCGTGGGCGACTCCTCGTCGTCGGACCAGGGCCCGGGCATGAACATGCAGGGCGGTGGCCGGATGGGCCCCGGCGGCCAGGGCGGGTTCGGTCAGATGCCTCCAGGCCAGAGCGGCGGCACGGGGCAGGTCCCCGGGCAGGGCGGTATGGGACAGATGCCGCAGGGTGGCCTGCGGCAGATGCCGGGTCAGACCCAACAGGGTCAGGGACAGTCGGGTCAGCTGCCCGGCGAGAGCGGGCAGACCGCACCGAACCAGACCACACAGGGATCGAGCGGCGCCTGATTCGGACTGCCGGTCAGGGAGTCGGCGCGTGGTCGCCGTGCCGGTGCACGATGCGCCACGCGCCGTTCTCGCGTCGGTATATCTGGGTGACCCGTAGCTCGTTGTGGACCGTCCGGCCGTCGGACCTGGTTGCTGTATAGCGCTCGAAGCCGCAGGTGTAGGCGATGTCACCACGGACGTCCGCGGTCACCAATTGGTACTCGTAGGCCTGACAGTCAACGCACATGTCGGCCACCCAGGTGATTGTTCGGTGCACCTCCGGCCACCCGGAGCGAGCCCGGACGCCGGCGCCGAACACCGACACCGGCTCCCGGTGGGACCAGGCGTCCATCCAGGAGGACGGGTCACCGCTGTGCACATCCCGCCCGGTGGCGGTCTGTATCGGGAGCCACTCGTCAAGAAACGCTGTGAGCTGCTGGGACATCGGAGCCTCCACAGGGATCCGTGAGGGGCGCGCCGCAGTCGGTGCAGCGCGACTCGGTCGATGGCATGATGCCGTCGCAGTTCTGGCAGAAGAACAGCCGCCGGTGCTCTGAGGCGACCTGCCACAGGCCGGCGAAGTGGGTGTAGTTCCAGCGCTGTGTGAATGTCGAGCGCATCGCCGCCTGATGCTCGGGACGGTCGAAGAATCTGATCGCGTCCTCCAGTGACCGCCAGAAGGCGATCATCGTGTAATGCGGGCCGTCGGCGAAGTTGTACCGACGGATGAACCCGGGCGCGGTGGTGAGCAGCGCGAGGACCTCGGCGGCCTGCCGCCAGAACTCGTCGAACCGGCCCCGGTCGACGAAGGTCCCCTGCAACACCAGGATTGCCGCGGCGCTCTCCGGGCCGAGTCCGCCGGCAGGGCCGGTCTGTGTGGTCAGCACGGCCGGGGTGATCCGGACACCGTCGACCTCTGCCATCGCGGTGACGACCTCGTCCGGGGGCGGTCCGGTGATCAGGTCCATGGTCGTGCCTTCTCGTATTGATCCGACTTAGAGTCGGATGATTACATCAACTGTAGGATCAATGGATGGACGACGTCAAGGGTTCCCGCACGTACTCGTCCCGAGTGCGCGAGGAGCAAGCGGAGCGCACCCGTGTCCGGATCGTGCAGGCGGCCGACGAGCTCTTCCGCGAACGCGGCTACACGAAGGCGACGATCAGGGACATCGCGGAACGTGCCGGGGTCGCGCGGGATACCGTGCACGCGGTCTTCGGCACGAAGGCGGAGCTGGTCCCGGCGATCATCGATCTGCGGCTGGTACCCGATGAGTCCGTCGCGAATGTCGCGGAGAGCCCCGAGGGGCAGGCAGTGATGAACGAAACCGACCCGATCCGCCAGATCGAGCTGTTCGCCGACTTCATCACCAAGCTCAACGTGGTGCTTCGGCCGGTCTTCGAGGTGATGCGCAGCGCTGCGCAGAGCGAGCCGGCGGTCGCGGAGACGATGGCGACCCTGGAGCGGAATCGGATGCGCAACATGAGGCTCTATGCGCGTTGGTTCGCTGCACGTGGACCGTTACGGATGAGCGAGGAGGCCGCCGCCGAGACGATCTTCGCGCTGGTCAGCCCGGATGTCGGCCGGTTGCTGTGCGATGAGCTCGGCTGGAGCAGGCGAAAGCATGCCGACTGGGTCGCCGACATGCTGCGGCGCGCGCTGCTCGGGTGATCGACCTGCGGGGTCTGCGTCCCGTGATCGAGTCACCCATCGGCGCTAACTCAGACGCCGCTCGGCATAGCCTTTCAGGTTCTCCACCTGTGCGGCGTCCAGCGACGGCCGGACCCGGCTACGGGCTTCGGCGATGTCGTCGGGGCCGACGGTGGCGGTGTTGATGTCGCGCCGCATCGCGGCCAACGCCGCCTCGCGCAGCAGCGCCGAACAGTCCGCGGCCGAGTAGCCGTCGAGGTCGTCGGCCAACGACTGCAGGTCCACACCATCGGCCAGCGGCACATTGCGTGCCGACGCCCGCAGGATGTCACCTCGCGCGGCGCCGTCCGGTGGCGGGACGAAGACCAGACGCTCGAGTCGGCCCGGCCGGAGCAGTGCCGGGTCGATCAGATCGGGACGGTTCGTCGCACCCAGGACGACGACGTCCTGCAGGGGTTCGACGCCGTCGAGCTCGGTCAGCAGAGCCGCCACCACCCGATCCGCGACGCCGGAATCGCTGGACTGGCCTCTCCGCGGAGCCAACGCGTCGACCTCATCCAGGAAGATCAGCGACGGCGCCGATTCCCGGGCGCGATCGAACAGGTCGCGAACCGCCTTCTCCGACGACCCGACCCATTTGTCCATCAGCTCGGCGCCCTTCACCGTGTGCACCGACAACCGACCGGACGCCGCCAGCGCCCGCACGACGAACGTCTTGCCGCAGCCCGGCGGGCCGAACAGCAGTACGCCGCGGGGTGGGTCGACACCGAGGCGGGTGAAGGTGTCGGGATGCTGCAGGGGCCACAACACCGCCTCGGTCAGCGCCTGCTTGGTCTCCACCATGTCGCCGACCTCGTCGAGCGTGATCGAACCGAGCGTGACCTCCGGTGAATCGGTCCGCGACACCGGCCGGATGACATCGAGCGCGCCGAGCAGATCGTCGGTGCGCAAGGCCGGGGCGGGCCGATCTCCGTCAGCGGCACCGGTCACCCGCGCGGCCGCCCGCAGGGCCGCCTCCCGGGCGACGGCGGCCAGGTCGGCGGCAACGAAACCCGGCGTGCGTGCGGCGATGAGGTCGAGGTCGAGGTGTCCGTCGGCGGGTACGTCGGTGAGGATGACCCCGAGCAGCCGGGCGCGAGTCGGGGCGTCGGGCAGGCTGATGATCAGCTCGCGGTCGCACAGTTCGGGGTCGCGCAGCCGACTGTCGAGGCGGACGGGCTCGGCGGAGGTGGCGATCAGCGCGATCCGCCCGTTCTCCGGATCGGCGCCGGGCGCATCGATGCCGCTGTCGGCGATGGCTGTGCGCAGCTCGTCCAGGATCAGGGTGGACACCGGTTCCGGCGCTGCGGACTCCCTCGGTGCCGGGAGTAGTGCGTCCGCGTCGGTGATCAGCAGGACGCCTCCGCTCCGACGCAGCCCAGAGATCGCCGTGCGTACCGCCGCCAAGCGTGCACCGGCCTCCAGTGCACCGACCGTCGGCCCGTCGACCACTGTCAGCGGACGTTCGGCGCACACCGACCGCGCCAACGTGGACTTGCCGCCGCCCGCCGGGCCGGTGATCAGCACGCCGAGCCGGGGTGCGGCGCCCAGGGTCCGCAGCACCTCCGGTTCGTCGAGCGTGATGGCCAGCCATTCGGTCAGCTTCGCGATCTGGGTGTCGACGCCGACGAGAGTCGACACCGGGCGGATGGTGCCGACCGGGGGCATACCGGATCGAACGCCCAGGCTGCCGGCGGATCGCGTCGCCTCCGGCGCTGTCGCCCCGGCACGGGACGGCACGGCCGGGCGAGGCGGCGTCGCGGCGGCGAAGCCCATCGTCGACCCCGCCGGTGGGATCTGTGATGTCGGTGACCCGTCCACCTGGTCGCCGGCCCACAGCACGGCGGTGTTCGTCTGCACGCTGACCGGTCCGTCCGGTTCCGTCGCGGCAACTGTCAGCAATTCGTTGGTCCAGGTGATGCCGACCGACACCGCGAGCGCCCGGGTGGCCGGCGCGGCGGTGAACTCGGGACCGAGGTCGCGGGGGAGCAGGGAGACCGAATCGCCGACCGAGACGACCTTGCCGAGCAGGGCACGGCGCAGCGTTGTCTCGTCGACCGACCGCGTGGCCAGCGCAGATCCGGAGACCGTCAGGCGCCCGGCACCGCGGATCCCGACCGGGGCCACCACCACCGACGCGTTCTCCCGGACACCGGCGTTGGAGAAGGTGATGTCGTCGAGAAGCGCGGTCCCCGGTGGTGTGTCGGGGCCGGCCGCCGCGACCACCGCCGCGGTCACCCGTGCCCCCGTGATCGAGGCGGCGTCCCACTCGCGCAGACCCAATGCCGCGAGCACCTCGGGATGCACCCGCACGATCCCACGCCGTGCCTCGGCGGCCGACGGGTTGACGCGCGCGGTGAGCGTCAGTTGGTGGGGTCCGGTCATCCGCGGCTCTCCTCGGCCGACGTCTCGAGCGATTCGGTCGAGTCCGCCGGGACAGGGCCGGTGGGTCGTCGCAGACCGAGGCGCGCCTGCGACTTGGCCGCGCCTCGACGTTGCCGTCGTGGCTCTCGCCTCGGGTGTGACCGGGCGATCGCGCGGCGTTCGGCCCGTCGTTCGGCCGGGCGGGCGTCCCAGTGCTCCGGCCGCGAGGCCACCCACCGCTGATTGCGCCACGCGAACGGGATGTGCAGCAGATATCCGCCGATCGCGATCATCATCAGCACGTAGGGGAACGTCAGCAGAAGTGCCGCGCCGATGACCACCAGGATCAGGAGTCCGACCAACGCTCGCGGCGGGATGGAGGACGTCTTGAGCGATGACGTCGGGATGCGGCTCACGGCCAGGAATGCGACGAACACCAGCCAGCCACCCACCACCGGCAGCGACGTCCACCAGCCGGAACCGAACTGCTGGGACAGTCCGATCGGCAAGAGCGCGATGATCGCCGCGGCGGGAGCAGGGACACCGACGAAGAAGTCCCGGGTGTAACCAGGCGCATCGTCGTCGTCGAGCAACGTGTTGAACCGGGCCAGCCGCAGCACGATCGCACAGCAGTAGATGAGGGTGAACAACCAGCCGATGTCGGTGCCGGGCATCAGATGCAGATAGACGATGATCGCCGGCACGACTCCGAAGTTGATGGCGTCGGCGAGCGAGTCGATCTCGGCACCCATCCGGGTCGCCGCACCCATCAGCCGGGCGACGCGTCCGTCGATGCCGTCGAGGAGCGCCGCGGCCACCACCAGCGCCATCGCGGCATCGATCTGGCCGCTGTCGGTGACCCGGATGGCGGTGAGGCCTGCGCAGATGGCGAGGATGGTCAGCGCCGACGGCACGAACATCCGGCCCGCGGCGGCCTGCTTGGAGAACCTGGCGCGGTCGGTGTCCGGTGCGCCCGGGGCGGTGGCGGTGGTCCGTGAGCGCCGGGTCGCGTGCGTGGTCGGCGTTCGATGCGACGTCGGATGGTGGTGATTGCGGGCGGTCGGTGGCATCGGTTCAGACGAGGGTCGCGAAGACGGTCTCGGCGCCGACCGCGCGCTGCCCCACCAGTACCTGCGGCGCGGTGCCCGCGGGCAGGTAGACGTCGACGCGCGATCCGAAACGGATGAGGCCATAGGTGTCGCCGACGGTGAGGTCGGTCCCGACCGTCGGCTCGCACACGATCCGTCGCGCGATGAGTCCGGCGATCTGGACGACCGCGACGTCGTGGGTGGACTGCGCAGCGCCGGGGCAGCGCAGGGTCATGGTGGTGCGCTCGTTGACCGAGCTGGCCTCCGGCAGATCGGCCGACACGAAGGCGCCGGGCGTGTGCGTCACCGAGGTGACCCGGCCGGAGACGGGGACGCGCTGCACGTGGACGTCGAAGATCGAGAGAAACGTCGAGACGCGGGGCAGAGGCGCATCGCCGAGTCCTGCTTCCGGTGGCGGAACGGCCTCGTCGACCAGCGAGATCGTTCCGTCGGCGGGAGCGACGACCGCACCCGGTGTGGTCGGGGGCACCCGTTTCGGGTGGCGGAAGAACGCTGCACAGGCACCGGCCGTCACCGCAGCCGGTCGGGCGATCCAGGGATGTCGGCGGCCGAGTATCGCGACCGCAGCCGGGGCGGCCACGAACGGCAACCCCGCCGGGTGGACCGGGGGGATGGTCTCGCGTGCCAGGTCGACGAGATGACCCACTCCGCTGCGCGATCCGTCTGGCCGCGGGCGCCTGGCCACCATCAACCTCCTGCTGTCGCCGGGGGCTCGTGCGTGATCACGGCCCGTTCGCTACAGCTTAGAGCGTGCACGCCGACGGCCCCGGCGGTGGAGTCGGGCACGAGGCCATCGCCGGACTCAGAGGACGATCACGTCGACCGACGACCCGGCCGCCACCGACTCGATCCCGGCCGGGATGTCGATCAGGGCGTCGGCCCGGGCGAGGTAGCGCAGATGATGCGACGCCGGTGGCCCGATCGGGTCGACGACCGGCTTGTCGCCGTCCTTGCCGAGGACACCGCGCAGGAACTGGCGTTTGCCGGCCGGTGAGCGGACGTCGGCGTTGAGCCGGGCGGTCACCGTGTCGCGATCCGCGGGCAGTCCCATCGCGGCACGCAGGGGCGGGCGGATGAACACCTCGAACGACACCAGCGAACTGACCGGATTGCCGGGCAGTGTGATGATCGGTACGTGGCGCCCCCGCGGCGAGGTGTAGCGACCGCAGCCCTGCGGCATGCCGGGCTGCATCGCCACCTTCACGAACTCCATGTCGTCCGAGGTGATCAGCGCATCCTTGACGACCTCGAACGCCCCGGCGCTGACGCCTCCGGATGTGATGATGACGTCGGCCTCGTCGCTGATCTCGTCCAGGCGTGCGCGGAACGCGTCCACGTCGTCGGTGACGTAGTGCAGGTGGGTGGCGTCGGCGCCGGCCTCCGTTGCCGCAGCCGTGAGCATCGGTCCGTTCGACTCGTAGATCTGGCCATGCCGGAGCGACTGACCGGGCGTGACGAGTTCGGAACCGGTCGAGAGCACCACCACCCGCAGCCGGGGCCGTACCGCGACCTGGGTGACGCCGAGGGCTGCGAGCAGCCCCACCTGGGGTGCGCCGAGGCGCGTACCGGCGGGCATCGCCGGCTCGCCGGCCCGGATGTCGGAACCCGCGGTGCGGATGTGGCGGCCGCTCGGCACCGTCGAGCGGATCGCCACCCGCTCGACGCCGCCGTCGGTCATCTCCACCGGGATCACCGCATCCGCGCCGGCCGGCATCGGCGCACCGGTCATGATGCGGTGCGCGGTACCTGCGGCCAGCGACAGCTGATCGGTACGGCCGGCCGGGATGTCCTCGGCGACCGGCAGGGTGACCGGGAATTCGTCTGTGGCCGAGGCGATGTCGGAGGCCCGGACGGCGTAACCGTCCATCGCGGAGTTGTCGAAGCCGGGAAGCGCGACGTCGGCGACGATCTCATCGGCCGTCACGCAGCCGAGGGCCCGGGTCACGGGCAGTCGGACAGAGTCGGGCGCGTCGAACAGCGCGGCGACGACAGCCTGGTGTTCGGACACCGTTCGCATCCGCTCAGCATGCCATCCGTGACTCTCGGTCGTGCAGGGTGTCGCCGACGGGACTAGATTTTCACTATGGCTCTGGGTTTGCTGCTGGATATCGACGGGGTGATGGTCACCTCGTGGAAGGCGCTGCCGGGAGCGGTGGAAGCTGTTGCTGCCCTGCGTGAGCAGGGGTATCCGCGCATGTTCCTGACGAACACGACGTCGCGGTCACGCGGTGACATCGCCACGGCACTCAACGAATGCGGGTTCGAGGTCGATGCCGAGGAGATCCTGTCGGCGGCCAAGCTGACCGCGGAGTTCCTGACCGCCAATCACCCGGGCAAACGGGTGTGGGTGCTCAACCAGGGTCCGATCGCCGAGGACATGAGCGGGGTGGAGCTCACCGACGAGCCGTCACGTGCCGAGGTGGTGGTGCTCGGCGGTGCGGGCCCGGTCTTCGATCACCAGGCGTTGTCGCAGGTCCTCGAACTCATGGTGTCCGGGGTACCCGTGATCGCCATGCACCGGTCGATGACCTGGTCGACCGCGAACGGGCTCAGCATCGACACGGGCGTCTATCTGGAGGGTCTGGAGAAGGCCGCGGGCCGCAAGATCAAGGCGATCGGCAAGCCGTCCCCGCTCGGCTTCCGCGCCGCCGTCGACCTGATGCAGCTCGAACCGACACAGGTCGTGATGGTCGGCGACGACATGCACAACGACGTCCTCGGTGCCCAGGCGGCGGCGCTCATCGGCGTGCTCGTACGGACCGGCAAGTTCCGCGAGGAGGCCCTTCGGGCGTTGCAGCGCGACGAGTTCGGGCCGGTGCCGGACCACATCATCGACTCCATCGCGGATCTGCCGGACCTGATGAGCAAGCTCGCCGAGGGGTAGGGACCCTCCGCTGGTGATGGGCGAGCCGGCCGAGGGGTGGGGACCACCCCGCTGGTGATGGGCAAGCCGGCCGAGGGGTGGGGACCACCCCGCTGGTGATGGGCAAGCCGGCCGAGGGGTGGGGACCACCCCGCTGGTGATGGGCAAGCCGGCCGAGGGGTGAGGACCACCCCGCTGGTGATGGGCAAGCCGGCCGAGGGGTGAGGACCACCCCGCTGGTGATGAGCAAGCCGGCCGAGGGGTGGGGACCACCCCGTTGGTCGAGTAGCCCTGAGCCGCTAGGCGAAGGGCGTATCGAGACCTCATGGGCTCTGGGTAATCGAGAGCGATCCTGTGTCACAGCGGGGTCTCGATACGCAACCTCGCCTAGCGGCTCGGTGGCTACTCGACCAGCGGAAGCACCGGCGAGCTGCCTAGCGGAAGCGCCGGCGAGCTGCTTAGCGGAAGCGCCGGCGAGCTGCTTAGCGGAAGCGCCGGCCAGCTGCCTAGCGGGAGCGCCGGCGAGTTGGCCACCGGGAGCGCGGGCGAGTGACGAGCGGAAGCGCGGGCGAGGTGACCGCCGGGAGCGCGGGCGAGGTGACCCCAGCGGGAGCGCGGGCGAGTTGGCCACCGGGAGCGCGGGCAAGCTGCCTAGCGGGAGCGCGGGCGAGTTGACCAGCGAAAGCGCGCGCGAGGTGGCTACCGGGAGCGCGGGCTACCCGGCTACCGGGAGCGCGGGCTACCCGGCCAGCGGGAGCGCGGGCGAGGTGACCAGCGAGAGCGCGGGCGAAGTGACCAGCGGAAGCAGCGACTACTCCACCAGCGGCAGCACCCGGCTGGGGATCAGGCGGCGCGCGACGCTCCCGCCTCGGCTGCCTTCTTGATCTTGCCCAGCGTCTCGGCCATGCCCAGCTTGAGCTCGACCTCGAAGTTCTCGGTGCCGCCCATGACCTTGTCGACCAGGAACGACGACACCTTGGTGGTGCCGTTGCCGACCTCACGCTTCTCGGTGACCTTCACCCCCGAGCCGGACGGTTCGATGGTGTAGCTCCACACCGTCCGGTTCTCCGTCACGCGGAATGCCAGTTCCTGCGCCGGGGCGAAGCGGACGACCTTGGCCGTGGTCGGCCAGACCAGCGGGCCGCGACGGTTGATGTTGATGGTTTTCGTGCCCAGGCCGACGGTGCCGCCGCGGATGATCATCTTCTTGCACTGCGGGCTCCACTCGCCCATCCGCTGCAGGTCCGAGATCACCGCCCATACGTCCTCCGCGGAGGCGTCGATGACGATGGATTCCTCGATCAGTGGCGCAGCCATGCGTGTTTTCCCCTCGATGGTGTTCAACCTTCGAGGCACGACCCTAGGAGCTTATTGTCTCACCGTCAATAGCGTGGTGAGGCTCGTTGGGGCGGGGTGGTGGCTCACAGCCCGATGGCCGCACCGATCACCGCGCCGACACCGATGAAGACCGCACCACAGATCCACCCCGCGGGGTGCTGATCGTCGTCGAGCAGGAGGGTCCCGAGTTTGCCGGGGGTGAGCCAGTCGATGAGGACGAACGACCACATCATCACCGCGATCGCGAGGACGACATAGGCCGCCGTGTAGAGCACTCCACGCCACAGTTCGAGAGCCATCGAGTCCCGGATGCCGGCGACGAGGACGATGGACAGTCCGATCACCTGGGCGGTGACCAGCATGACCGCGTTGCGGTTGTGTTCGAGCCAGATCAGGTTGCGCAGCCGCCCCGGCGTGACGAGGTCGAGGGCCAAGAACCCGACGACGAGGAGCACCACCCCGACGATGCTGTAGGCGGCGGCGTCGCCGAGGTTGTCGCGCAGCAGGTCCATCGAGGCTCCCGTCGGAATCGGCCCGCGGCGTCCGGCCGCATCGAAACACTCAGGCTCCTACCCTAATGCGCGGGTTGAGTGCCGCGCGGAAGGTAGGAGCCCGAGGGTTGCGAAGCGTGTCGGCTCAGCCGACCATGACCATCTCGTAGTCGCCGACCGAGCGCGCCAGCGCCGACAGGTGATCGGTGGCGTCACCGAGCGTGTGCGAGATGGCGGTGAGCCGGCTCAGGTAGTGGCCGACCGGGTATTCGGCGGTCATGCCGATACCGCCGTGCATCTGCACCGCTTCCTGACCGATCAGCCGGGCCGAGCGGCAGATCTGCAACTTCGCCCGCGACGCGATGATCGGGTCGCAGATGCCGTCGGCCAGTGCGGTCGTCGCGTACAGGCTCATGCTGCGGGCCAGCTCGAGCTGTGCGTACATGTCCGCGGCGCGCTGGGTGAGTGTCTGGAACTGCGACAGCGTCACGCCGAACTGCTTGCGGGTCTTCAGGTACTCGACGGTGAGGTCGAGCGAGCGTTCCATCGCTCCGACGGCCTCGGCGCACAGGGCGGTCTGGATGCCGACCTCGGCGTTGGCAATGACCTCGGATGCGTCGCCGCTGCCCAGGCGGGTGGCCACGGCATCGGAGAACTCGATCTGCGCGCCGCGACGACGATCGTGGGTGCGGTACGCGGTGCGGGTGACACCCTCGGCATCGGCATCGACGACGAACAGGCCGACACCGTCGTCGGTGCGTGCCGACACGACCAGTTTGTCGGCACAATCACCGTGTCCGACAAGGACCTTGGTGCCATTGAGCTTGCCGTCGGTGGCGGTGGTGGCGACCTTTGCCCCCGGCCAGCGGTCGCCGGCCTCGAGGTGGGCGAACGCCATCAGCAGCTCACCCGAGGCAAGCCCGCCGAGAAGCTCTGCGCGGGTGTCGTCGTCACCGGTCGCGGCGACGAGCGATCCCGGCACGAGGACGGTGTCGAGGTAGGGCTCGGGTGCCAGTGCGCGACCGATCTCGGTCATCACGCTGGTGAACTCCACCGGGCCGGCGCCCATGCCGCCGTCGTCCTCCGGGAAGGTCAGGCCGAGGATGCCGATGTCGGCCAACGACTTCCACGCACCCTTGTCCCAGCCGAGTTCGGTGTCGGTGACGGCGCGCAGCGTCTCGATGTCGTACTTGCGGGTCAGCACCTCGCGGACGGTGTCCCGCAGCATCGTCTGTTCGTCGGTAAGTTCGAAATCCATGAAAAAGGTTCCCAGGTTCTTGTGTGTCGTGAAAGGTGATGAGGCGGTGGCTGTTACAGACCCAGCACGGCCTTGTCGATGATCTGGCGCTGAACCTCGGACGATCCGCCGTAGATGCTCACCTTGCGGTAGTTGAGGTAGGTCGGCACGGACATCTGCGCCCACTCCGGCGAGTCCACCTCGGCGGTCCCGTTGGCGGCGGACGCGTCGAGGCCGGCGACCGGCAGCGAGTTCGCGCCGGCGACGTCGGCGAGCAGTTCCATGGCATCCTGCTGCAACTGGCTGCCGCGCAGCTTCAGCAGCGACGAGGCCGGGTTCGGCTTACCGTCCGCCGACGACGCGGCGACCCGCAACTGGGTCATCTCGAGGGCGAGGAGATCGTTCTCCAACTCGGCCAGACGGGCCGCGAACAGGGGATCCTCCAGCAGCGTGCCGCCGGACGCGGTCGTGATCTGGCGCGCGAGTTCCTTCGCCTTGGCGAGCTTGGTCTTGGTGTAGCCGACGCGGGCGATGCCACTGCGCTCGTTGCCGAGCAGGAACTTGGCCTGGGTCCAGCCCTCGTTCTCGTTGCCGACGAGGTTCTCGACCGGCACCCGGACGTCGTTGAAGAAGACCTCGTTGACCTCGAAGCCGCCGTCGATGAGCTGGATCGGGCGCAGTTCCACGCCCGGTGTGTCCATCGGGAACAGCAGCATGCTGATGCCGGCCTGCTTCTTGGCGTCGGGATCGGTGCGCACGAGGCAGAAAATCCAGTCGGCGTACTGGCCGAGCGTGGTCCAGGTCTTCTGGCCGTTGACAACGTAGTGGTCGCCATCGCGGACCGCGCGGGTCTTCAGCGACGCGAGGTCAGAACCCGCTTCGGGCTCGGAGAAGCCCTGGCACCACCAGATGTCGAGGTTGGCGGTCTTTGCCAGGAAGCGTTCCTTCATCTCCGGCGAACCGAACTGCGCGATGACCGGACCGATCATGCCGACGTTGAACGCCAACATGTCCGGGACGTGCGCGAGGCTCATCTCCTCGCGGTAGATATGACTCTGGATCGGGGTCCAGTCCCGGCCGCCCCACTCGACCGGCCAGCCCGGGGTCGCGACGCCGTGCTCGTTGAGGATGCGGGTCGTGGTGACGAGGTCCTCGGGGAAGTTCAGCTTGCCGGCCTCCGATCGACGCCGGATGTCCTCGGGCACCTTCGCGAAGATCGTGCGCAGTTCCTCGCGGAACGCTTCTTCCTCGGGGCTGTATTTCAGCTGCATGTCTTCTGTCTTACTCCTGGTCAGGGGATGTGGGGTGAAGACGCGACACTCGGCGGGGCCAGGCGGTGCGTCGCTGACTAAGCGCTTGCTTAGTGATACTCTAACACTATGCCGCGCCCAGCGGCGCATGTCAATGTCATCGGGAATTCATGAGAAACGGAGGCCGGCGACGTGTCAGTCGTGGAACCGTCGACCCGCGCCGCCCAGGCGCGCTCACGGCTGTTGCGAGCCGCGGTGGAGGCGTTCGCGGCCAAGGGATTCGCCGCGACGACCACCCGCGACATCGCGACCGGAGCGCAGATGAGTCCGGCTGCGGTGTATGTGCATTTCCGGTCCAAGGAAGAGGTGCTCTACGAACTCTCCGACGCCGGGCACCGGGCGTTCCTGGAGTTGATCGACGATGCCGACGACCCCGCGCGGCCGCCCGCCGCGCGGCTCCGGGCCGTGATCGGCGCGTTAGCAGCCCACCATGCTCGGGATCACGTGTGGTCGAGGGTCGTCAACTACGAGTTGGACTCGCTGTCGGCGGAGCATCGTGAGGCCATCGCAGTCATGCGCCGTGAGGTCGCCCGGCGTGTGGGGGTGATCGTCGACGTCGGCGTCGCGAGCGGCGCCTTCGACGTCGACGACCCCCAGGCAACAACGACGCTGCTGCTGTCGATGGGGGTCGATGTGGCGCGCTGGTACCGGGAGTCAGGTGCGATGACGCCGGAGCAGATCGGTGAGTTCCAGGCGGACATGGCCGCGCGAATCGTCGGCGCGGGTGTGCAGGGGTCACCGACCTGATGCCGCTGCTGGTCCGTCCGGGGAGTTCTCGACGGCCGAGTTGCTCGCAGGCGAGTTGGTCGGGCCGGCGACGTGCGCGATCTCAGCGCCGCGCTGAGATCGCGCACTCGGACTCCGCCGGGACGGTCGTCGTCGAGCCGCTGCTTCGCGTCGACCGCCGACGGATGCCGGCGTTCGTGAGCGCGCCGATGACCGCCAGCACCAGGACGTAGGCCACATAGCCGAGGACCGTCTCCCGCAAACCGATGTGCGACACGATGATCCCGGCCACGACGGCGGGCAGGCTGAACGCGAGATAGCTCGCGACGAAGACCGACGAGAAGACCTGGCCTCGCTGCTGCGCGGGTGTGGCGGCGCTGATGCTGTCGAGTGCACCCAGGAATGTCGCCGCGAAACCGGCGCCCGCGATGACCGAACCGGCGACGTAGAGCGGCAACGCCTCGCCGAGTACCCCGGCCAGCGAGACGATTGCGCCACCGGCAAGGGCCGGGTAACCGAATGCGAGTTTGGTCGCCGCCGAACGCCCGGTGATCACGAGCGAGGTGACCGCGGCCGAGGCGAAGAACACGAACAGCAGGACTCCGGCCTCGGCGTGGTTGTCGACGCCGAACACACGCGCGACCACCGAGGAGCCGAGTGAGAGGTAAAGACCGCCCAGTGACCAGGTGGCGACCAGCGACGGCACGGCCGCGAGGAACACCCGTCGCACCTGTGCGGGCAGTCGCACCTGCGGGGCCAGGGTCGCGAACAGGTGACGTCGGGAGGTGAATCCGATCCGGTCCGAGGTCTCCGGGACCAGTAGTAGCGCGATCAGCAGGACCGCGAAGAGTGCGAGGATGACCTCGTACACCAGGAACCGCGGAGCCGGGGCGTACTCGACGAAGAGTCCGGCGACGGCGACGCCACCGGCCAGACCGATCGCCGGTGCGGCGCCGGTGATCGCCGAGCCCAGTCGCGGCGTCGGCTGCAGGTCGACGACCGTCGCGGTGAGCGTGCCCATCGCGGCGCCGGTGGCCAGACCCTGTAGTGCGCGGGCCGCCATCAGGACGCCGACGTCGTCGGCCGAGACGAACAACACCATGCTCGCGATCAGCAGGACCAGGGAGGCGGCGAGCACCGGTCGTCGTCCGATGTGGTCGGAGAGCGAGCCGACGGTCAGCAGGCTGACCAGCATCGTCGCGACGTAGATCGCGAAGACGGCGGTGAGGGTGAACGCCGAGAAACCCCACAGCTGCTGGTAGACGGGGTAGAGCGGTGAGGGTGCAGCGGAGGCGAAGAGGACCATCACGAAGGTTGCCGTGATCACCCAGAACGCGCGGTGCGGATGCAACCGAGTCATCGTCATCTCCTAAAGCAAAGACGTTTGCGTTAGATTGAACATAGCCACGGCTCTGCACAAAAGCAACTCGATTTGCAATAATGGTTGCATGAGTAGTTCCCACGCGGACGTCGGCACCGATCCCGGCACGACCGAGACCCGCACTTCCGCAGGGTCGTCCCGGTCGAAGCGCCCCGGCGGTCGCAGTGCACGGGTGCAGTCGGCGGTCTACGCCGCGGTCGGGCAGCTCGTCGGGGCCGGCCGGCGCGACACCATGACCATCCCGGAGGTCGCCGAACTCGCCGAGGTGAACCCGACGAGCATCTACCGCCGGTGGGGCACGATCGAGGCCTTGCTGGGCGAGGTGGCCGTCGCGGCGCTGACCCAGGGCGAATTTCTGCCCGACACCGGCGAACTCGCCGACGACCTCGCCGAGTGGTCGCGGATCATCGCCGCAGACATCGGTCGCCCGAAGCGTCGCGCGTACCTGCGCGCAATGGTGTTCGCCCGCAACGACGTCGTCGAGGAATGTCCGTGCTGGGAGATCCGCCGGCAGCAGGCCGAGGAGATGGTCGGCCGCGCGACCACACGCGAACAGGATGCGCCGACGGTCCGGCAGATCCTCGATCACGTCATCGCACCGCTCTATCACCATGCGGTCTTCGGCCTCGCCCTCGACGCCGCGTATGCGGAGGCTCTGGCGTCCGATGTCATGCGCATGACCGATCGGAGCGCCCGATCGCGCTAACCTCAGCGCATGAAGTACGTCCACGCGTTCGGTGACGACGTTCTCGGCGACCGCGACGGGGTGGGAATCGCGGGCGCGATCCGCGCCGGTGAGTTCTCCGCCGCCGAGGCGCTCGAGGCGGCGCTGGCCCGCATCGATTCCGTCAACCCGGCACTGAACGCCGTGGCGGTCGACGACCGGGACCGGGCCCGCAAGCGGGTCGCCGACGATACCTTTCCGGCGGGGTCGTTCGCGGGCGTGCCGTCGATCATCAAGAACAACACCCTGTTCGAAGGGCTGCCGGTGGGCAACGGTTCGGCGGCCATGCCGGATCTGACCGCCAAGGCCAACGAGCCGTTCACCGATCAGTTCCTCTCCACGGGCGTCAACATCGTCGGCGCCTCGACCCTGCCCGCGTTCGGTCTCACCGCCACCACCGAGTTCGTCGACCGTGAACCCACCCGAAACCCGTGGGACACCGACTTCTCGTCGGGTGCCTCGTCGGGCGGTGCCGCCGCGCTGGTCGCGTCGGGAGCGCTGCCGATCGCGCACGGCAACGACGGTGGCGGGTCGATCCGCATCCCGGCGGCCGCCTGCGGCCTGGTGGGGCTCAAGCCGTCTCGCGGCCGGGTCGCTCCGTCGCCGACCGGCCGCGTGCTCCCGATCGACATCATCTCCAACGGAGTCCTCAGCCGAACCGTCCGGGACACAGCGCATTTCATCGCCGACGCCGAGACGTTCCGGTCGCCGACCGACCTGCCGGCGGTCGGCCTCGTTGAGGGGCCCGGTGCGCGTCGCCTGCGCATCGGGATGATCGATTCGACGGTGACCGGGCAGGACATCGATGCCGACACCAGGGCCGCGCTCACTGCGTCGGCCGAGTTGCTCACCGGGCTCGGCCATCACGTCGAGGTGATCCCGGTACCCCTCGACGCCACCTTCGTTCGTCAGTTCACCGAATACTGGTCGATGCTCGCGGCATCGATGGACCACCTCGGAAGACTCCTGGTGGGCAAGGACTTCGATCGCGATGCGCTCGACCCGTTCACGCGCGGGCTCTCGCGGCGCTACCTGCGTGCGTTCTGGCGAACCCCGTCGACGATCATCGGACTCAAGCGTGCGACCGCAACGCTACGTATGGTCTTCGACACCTTTGACCTGCTGATGACACCGACCCTCGCGCACACCACCCCCAGGATCGGATATCTCGACCCCGGAGGCGATTTCGACGAGATCTTCGAACGGTTGATCCACTATGTCGCCTTCACGCCGGCCAACAACACCTCGGGGACACCGGCAATCAGCCTGCCGATCGGCCAGACGTCGGACGGTCTGCCGTTGGGCATCCACTTCGCCGCCGACATCGGGCGCGAACGCACACTGCTCGAGCTGGCCTTCGAACTGGAGGCGGCGCAGCCCTTCGCGCGGATTCAGGACTGAGCAGTCGGCGCGACCTCGTTGTCGCGGATCCGTTTCGTTCCCGCTGCATCGATCGATGCAGCGGGAACGAAACGGGGGAGCGGGCAGCGAACCTAGTGCACGACAGCCTTTTCCGCGCCCACACCGGTCAGCGAGCGGACCTCCATCTCCGCATTGCGTTCCGGGGTTCCGGTATCCGCCGGTGAGGTCAGTGTGCCGACGATGCCCAGGATGAAGCCGATGGGGATAGAGATGATGCCCGGGTTCGACAGCGGGAACCAGGCGAAGTCCGCGCCGGGGATCATCGCGGTCGCCGAACCGGAGACGGCCGGGGAGAAGATGATCAGCACGATCGTGGAGATCAGGCCACCATAGATGCTCCACAGTGCGCCACGGGTGTTGAACCGCTTCCAGTAGAGCGAGTACAGGATGGTCGGCAGGTTGGCCGCCGCGGCGATCGCGAAGGCCAGCGCCACCAGGAACGCGATGTTCTGGCCGTTGGCCAGGATGCCCAGGATGATGCCCATGATACCGAGCACCACCACGGTGTAGCGCGACACCCGAACCTGGTCGTCCTCACTTGCCTTGCCCCGCTTGATCACCGAACCGTAGATGTCGTGGGCGAAGGACGCCGACGCGGTGATGGCGAGGCCGGCGACGACGGCGAGGATGGTGGCGAACGCCACCGCGGAGATGATGCCCAGGAGCACCACGCCACCGAGTTCGAATGCCAGCAGCGGTGCGGCCGAGTTCTGCTTGCCCGCGGCGGCCATGATCTTGTCCGGCCCCACCAGGGCTGCGGCGCCGTAGCCGAGGATCAGGGTGAACAGGTAGAACGCGCCGATCAGGGCGATCGCCCAGACCACCGACTTGCGGGCTTCCTTGGCGGTCGGCACGGTGTAGAAGCGCATCAGCACATGCGGCAGGCCGGCGGTGCCGAGGACGAGCGCGACGGCCAGCGACAGGAAGTTGATCTGCGAGGTGAACGAGCCGCCGTACTGGGCACCCGGCGCGAGAACGTCACGGGCAGCGACCTTTTCATCCGCCGAGCCGGTGATGGCGTCCTGGGCCGAGCCGAGGATCGATGACAGGTTCATGCCGAACTTGGCGAGCACGATGAACGTCATCACCGCCGCGCCGGCGATCAGCAGCACCGCCTTGATGATCTGCACCCAGGTGGTGCCCTTCATGCCGCCGATGAGTACGTAGACGATCATCAGCGCGCCGACGATCGCGATCACGATCGACTGACCGACGCGGCCCTCGATGTCGAGGAGCAGCGCGACCAGGCCACCGGCACCGGCCATCTGCGCCAGCAGGTAGAACAGGGAGACCGCGAGGGTGGAGATCGCGGCGGCCAGTCGGACCGGCCGTTGCTTCAGACGGAAGCTCAGGACGTCGGCCATGGTGAATTTGCCGGTGTTGCGGAGCAATTCGGCCACCAGGAGCAGCGCCACCAGCCACGCGACCAGGAAGCCGATCGAGTACAGGAAGCCGTCGTAGCCGTAGACCGCGATGGCGCCGGCGATACCCAGGAAGCTCGCGGCGGACAGATAGTCGCCGGCGATCGCGATGCCGTTCTGTGGCCCCGTGAAGCCGCGGCCGCCGGTGAAGAAGTCGGCGGCCGACTTGTTGTTCTTGCTGGCGCGGATCACCACATACATGGTGATCGCGACGAAGGCGACGAAGATCGAGATGTTGGCGACCGGATTGCCGACCGCGGCTGCCACGACGTAGGTCTGCGAGGAACTCATGCGACGACCTGCTCTTCCATCTCGTCACGGATCGCGGATGCGCGCGGATCGAGGTCACGGTTCGCGAACCGCACGTACATGCCGGTGATCACGAAGGTCGTGACGAATTGCAGCAGACCGAGGATCAGGCCGACGTTGATGTTGCCCCACACCTTGGTCGCCATGAAGTCGTGGGCGAACGCGCCGAGCAGCACGTAGATCGCGTACCAGATCAGGAAGAAGGCCGTCAGCGGGAAGACGAACCGCCGCAGCCGGGTACGGAGATCCTGGAACTCCGGACTTGCCTGTACCTCGAGAAACTGTGCGCCGGTCGGCGAGTGCGGCGCCGGGCCCGGTGGATGTTCGATCGTGGACACGCCTACCTCCTGATTGGTGTGTGATGCCTTGTGAATCAGAAGCGTATTGAGGTGCAGCTCACACCAGAATGGGGTGGCGTGGATCACACGCCGAAGCCGGGCGACTCTGCGGTGGACGGTCGATGTGGCCCGACGAACGGTTCGGCGGTTCGGCTCGTCCCCGGGTATCGCCACATCCCCCAACTGCACAGCCGGGGGATCTGGCAACACCCGGGGGAGGAACCGGAGGGGACGCGTCACTCTTTGGGCAGCCGCTCGATTCCCATGCCCAGCCGCTCCGGAACGTGCATCCGGGCGAAGGTTCGGGACAGGTCGGTGGGCAGGTGACGTTTCGTCGCCAGACTGACGACGATCATCGTCGCGAAGGCCAACGGCACGGTGACTGCGGCCGGATAGCCGATGATCTCCGCCGGCCAGCCGCCCAGGACCTCGGTGTCGACGACACCTGCGATGGCCAGGCTCGTGGCCACTCCCGACGACACGCCCCCGACGGCGAGGCCGGTGATCGCTCCCGCCGCCGTGAGTCCGCGCCACCAGATCCCGAGCACCAGCAGCGGGCACAGCGTCGACGCGGCGACCGCGAAGACCAGACCGACCGTGCGCGACAGTTCGAGCGACGAGGCCGCCAACGACAGTCCGATCGGTATCAGCCCGCCGATGAGCGCGGCGATGCGGAAGTCGCGGACGCGCCCACGCAACACGTCGGTGGCCAGTGCACCGGCCACACTCACCAGCAGTCCCGACGATGTCGCGAGGAAGGCGGCGATCGCGCCGGCGGCGACGAGCGCGGCGAGGATCTGCCCGACCAGGCCGCCGACGGCGGCGCTCGGCAGTAGCAGCACGGCGGCATCGGACGTCCCGGTGATCAGCAGTTGCGGCACATACAGTCGGGCGAGCACACCCAGCACCGTCGGGAACAGATAGAACAACGAGAGCAGGGCGATCACCGTCAGGGCGGTCCGACGTGCCGACCGTCCGTCGGGATTGGTGTAGAACCGCACGAGGACATGCGGCAGACCCATCGTGCCGAGGAAGGTCGCGACGATCAGCGAGAGCACCTCGAACAGCGGATGTGTGCCACCGAGGCCGCGGCCGGATGCGATCCAGTCCTCCCCGGTGGTCGGCGCGCCCTCGACAACCGGAGTCGCGGCGCCGGCCTCGAGGTGGATGACGGTTCCGGCCGCGAGGTCATGCTCACCCGTGGTGGGGATCGGCGCGGCGTCGACAGGATTCCCGTCGAGCACACCGGTGACCGAAAGCCCGCCCAGTTCGGTCACCGTCACGGTCACGTCGGTGGTGACGTCGACCGTCGTCGCATGGTCCACACGCGGGGGAACCGGGTCCCCCAGCGCCGACCGATCGCTCAGGAACACCCCGAGCAGCACGAGCGCCGGCACGGCGATGGCGGTGAGCTTGAGCCAATACTGGAATGCCTGCACGAAGGTGATCGATCGCATCCCGCCGCCGACCACGTTGACGATGACGATGGCGCCCACGGCCACCGCCCCGGTCCACACCGGTACGCCCAACAAGATGTGCAAGGTCAGGCCGGCGCCCTGTAGCTGGGGGATCAGGTAGAGCACACACACCACCACGACGACGGTCATCGCGGCCAGCCGGGCGCCGGATGAGTTCAGGCGGAACTCGGCGAAGTCTGGCACGGTGTAGGCGCCCGATCTGCGCAGCGGCGCGGCCACGAAGAGCAGCAGTCCCAGATAGCCCGCGGTGAAACCGACCGGATACCACAGGGCGTCGGCGCCGTACTTGGCGACGAGTCCGGCCACGCCGAGAAATGATGCGGCCGAGAGGTATTCACCCGAGATGGCGGCGGCGTTCCAGCGCGGGCCGACACTGCGCGACGCGACCAGGAAGTCTGACGTGGTGCGTGAGCGCCGACCTCCGTACGCCCCGACCGCGACGGTCGCGATGGCCGCCAGGGCCAGCGCGGTGGCGGTGAGGCCATCGACATCGGTGCTCATGAGTGCTCACGTGTCGTCATCGACGACTCCCAGGAAGTCGCGCTCGGCCTGCTCGGCGAGACGTACGTAGATGCGGCCGGTGGCGTAGAGCAGGGGATAGAGCGTCACCACCAGGATCACCCAGTTCAGTCGGATCCCGGCGACGCTCACAGTGGTCAGCCAGGGAAAGATGCTTCCGGTCAACGGGATGGCGACGATGATCGTGATCACGGCCAGGGCCAGCCGCAGGGCCAGACCGAGTTGTGCGCGCATCAGCCCCCGCACCAGTGCGTCGCCGACCTCGGTCTGCTCCTGGACCTCGACGCGTGTGCGCACCATCCGTGCCCCGCGCCGCTGGGACAGGATGACACGTTCGCGACGTGGTGTCTGATCACTCATGGTGGCATCAGGTGTCGGCGTCGGATCGGAACTGGCGCATCGGATCGCGGATGAGCAGGTCCTTGAGCTCGCGGAGTTGTCGTCGGCTGACCGGTAGTTCGACCGCCTCGGAAACGCCGTTCGCCCGGACACACACGACCGTCGTCGAACCGGATGACCGCAGTCCGGTGACCATCCGCAGCGCGACCAGGTACGAGCGATGCACCCTCCGGAAGCCGTGCTCCTGCCACCGGGCCTCCAACGTGGACAACGGTATCCGCACCAGGTGTGCACCGGATTCGGAGTGCAGCCGGGCATAGTCGCCGACCGCCTCCACCCAGGAGATCGTGTCTCGACGGACCAGTGAGGTCACCCCGGACAGTTCCACCGGGATCACCTCGTCGGAGCCGGTCGGTGTGGGCGTGGCGGCCTCGGGTGCTCGAGGGGCCGCTTCGCGGGAGGCGATGACGCGGGAGATGGCCTGCGCGAGACGCTGTTCACGCAGGGGCTTGAGCAGGTAGTCGACGGCACCGACGTCGAACGCATCGACGGCCTTGTCGTCGTGCGCGGTCACGAACACCACGCTCGGTGGATCCGAGTAGCGCTGCAGTACCCCGGCGAGTTCGAGGCCGCTGAAGCCCGGCATGTTGATGTCGAGGAAGATCGCGTCGATACGGCGTTCGTTGAGTTCCCGCAGCGCATGGGTCGCATCACCGGCAGTGTGGACCTCGGTGACCTCGGGTTGTTTGCCGAGCAGGTACGCCAATTCGTCGAGCGCCGGCGGTTCGTCGTCGACGGCGAGGACCACCAGGGACATCGGCACCTCCTTCAACGGCCGCAGCACCTAGGCGCGAATCCCGGCTCGGAACTTCGGTACCCGCATGCCGACCCGGGTCCCCGCGCCGATCCCCGTATCGACCACTAGACCGTAATCGTTGCCGAATGCGGCTCGCAGCCGATGGTCGACATTGGTCAGTCCGACGTGGGCGCCCTCGGACTCGTTGCGTTCGGAGCGCTCCGGGGAGGAGCTGCTCGTCGCGGGGTCCAGCGCGTCGATGTCGCCGGACCGCAGGAGTTCCGGGTCCATCCCGACCCCGTCGTCCTCGATGGTGATCACACAGTCGGCGCCCTCGTCGATCGCGGTGATGGAGACCGTGCCCCCGCCTTTTCCCGCCAGCCCGTGGCGGACGGCATTCTCCACCAGCGGTTGCAGTGCCAGAAACGGCACGACGACATTCAGGACCTCCGGCGACACCTGCAGTTTCACGGTCAGCGCGGGCCCGAAGCGGGCCCGTTCCAGGGTCAGGTAGCGGTCGATGTTGCGCAGTTCGTCGGCGAGCAGGGTGTACTCGCCGGCCGCCCGAAAGGAGTATCGGGTGAAGTCCGCGAAGTCGAGGATCAGTTCGCGGGCGCGATCGGGGTCGGTCCGGACAAACGACGCGATGGTGTTCAGCGCGTTGTAGATGAAGTGGGGGCTGATCTGCGCGCGGAGCGCCAGCACCTCGGCGCGGTCGAGCCGGGCGCGCGATGCCTCCAACTCCGCGAGTTCGATCTGACTCGACACGTAGCGGGCCACTTCGCCGACGGCGCCGAGCATGCCGGGGCCCGGCCGGGCTTTGGTGGCCACCACCAGCACCCCGACGCTGACGTCGTCGCCGACGAGCGGTTGCGCGATCAGCGCCCGAACGGGAGATTCGGTGCCGCAGGGGTCGTTGACCAGGAGCTGTCGCTGATCGGATTCCGCGGTCGTCGCCGCACGTGCGGAGGCGTCGACGAGTTCGTCGTCCCACAGCGGACCGTCGGCCGGTTCGTGTGCGAGGAGTGCGCCGTGTTCGTCATAGAGCGCAACGCCTTCCGCCGCGGTGAGTGCACGCAGATGCGGGAGGGCGTCGCGCGCGGAGTCGACGGACAGCCCGGCACGCAGGGAACGCGCAGCCTGCGAGGCGGTCTGCAGCGCGAAGTGCACCGCGCGTTCGGCGGGGGTCGCAACCACCCGCCGGGTGCGGACGAGGACGATCACCGCGACGATGATCAGCACGGCGACCACCGCGAGGGCGACGCCCAACCCACCGGACATGGATTCCACTCTGTCATCCTCTCGCGGTCGTGGTGTCGGCGATCGATGACGGGAGTCGATCTGCCCGGCCATGCGGTCCACCGATCGCCGCGGTACTCGGATCGGCTGATCGGCCGCCCTACGACGAGCATGCAGTTCAGTACACCGACCACTCGCCCTGTGCGTACCGCAGAATCCGCGGGTCCATCAGTGTCGACGGCGGGAGGTCGAGCCGCGGGCGGTCGGCGGGGAACACTGCGGCGGAGGCGAGTTCGTCGGCGGTGAGAAAGCGTAGCGGTCCGGGCGCGTCGAGCCCGAGTGATGGTGGGGTGCGCCCGACCAGGAAGTACCCCCAATCGCCGAACGACGGCACGTCGACGTGATACGGGGTCGTCGCGAACCCCGCATCCCGCAGGGTGGAACCGATGCACCAGAAGGACTTCGGCGCGAAGTACGGGGAACCGGCCTGCACCACCGCGCGACCACCGTCGGAAAGGTGTGCCCGCACCAGCGAGTAGAACTCGGTCGAGTAGAGCTTCGCGGTGGCCGACTCGTCGGGATCGGGCATGTCGACGATGATCACGTCGAACAGCTCACGACTGCCGCGCAACCACGTGAACGCGTCGGCCGTGACCACCGTGCTGCGCGCGTCGGTCATGGAACCGCGGTTGAGCGACAGCAGCCGAGCGTCGGTGCGGGCCAGCCGGATCATCTCCGGATCGAGCTCGACCAGCGTGGCCGACGCATCGGGGTAGCGCAGCACCTCGCGCAGGGCCAGACCGTCGCCGCCGCCCAGGATCAGCACCGAGGCATGTGGACCCGCCATCGCCGGGTGCACCAGCGACTCGTGGTAGCGGTACTCGTCGATCGAGGAGAACTGCAGGTCGCCGTTGAGGTAGAGCCGGGTGTCCGCGCCCACCGGAGTGCGCCGTTCGGTGATCACGATGTCCTGATACGGAGTGCGTTCGGCCGCCACGATCGGATCGCGGAACATGGCCTGCCGGGCCGTCACCTCGAACCGGCCCGCCAGCATCAGTCCACCGACCAGGACTCCGATGACGACGACGGACGCGACGCCGAGGACTGTCCGCCGAGCGCGTCCCAACTCACGGCGGAACACCACGAACACCAGGAAGCAGCCGGCCGCGGCGTTGACCAGCCCGACGATCAGTGCACCCTCGAGTTGACCGAACAGCGGTAGCAGCAGGAACGGGAAGCACAGCCCACCGATCAGTGCGCCGATGTAGTCGACGGCGAACATGTCCGCGACCGCGCTGCCGGCGTCCTGACGTCGGATTCGTTGGAGCAGCACCATCAACAGCGGAATCTCGGCGCCGATCAGCAACCCGAGTACGAACGCCACGACCACGAGTGCCGGTGTGTAGAGCGACAGATACGCGAAGGCGGCGTACAGGACCAGCACCGACAGCCCGCCGAGCAGTGCGAGCGCGAGTTCCACGGCGGCGAATGCGGTGATCGCCCGGGACTGGAGGGGTTTCGCGGCAAGCGAACCCACGCCCATCGCGAACACCATCACCGCGAGCACGATCGAGGCCTGGGTGGCGGTGTTGCCGATGAGGAACGAGCCGAGCGAGACGAGCGCCAGCTCATAGACGAGCCCGCATGCGGCGCAGACGAACACCACCGCGAGTAATCCGGCGCGCGCCCAGCGTGCCGGGCTCGCGACGCGGTCAGGGGACTGCGTCGACGGGGCGGACTCTTCGGTGGTCGTCACGATCGCGAGGGTGTGTCAGAGGATCGACACGGCGACGATGAGTGCGATGCCGATGTGGACCACACCATGCACCCACACCGCCGGGTGGCTGTCGGGATGGACCACCAACTCGCCCAGCTTGCCGGGCGTGAAGAGGTCGATGACGAGGAACATCACCGTCATGATGGCGATGCCGATGATGGTGTAGACGACCGTGTAGGTGAGGCCTTCCACCAGCCGGCCCTCACTGGCCACGATGGCGGCGGCGACGATGATGGCCACCGCGAAGGCATTGGAACCGACCAGAATTCCGGCATTGCGATTGCGGTCGGCCCACAGCAGGTGGCGGAGATTGCCGGGCGTCAGCGCATCGATCACCGCAAATCCCACGAGCATGAGGATCATGCCGGTGCCACCGTAGGCCGCTGCGGCGTAAGCGTTCTCGATCAGTCTCGTGAGCACGGTGTCTCCTCCGGTTCAGATGATGGTGCGCTTGCGATGTGCAGGTGGGCGGTGATCACGATCATTTGCCACCGCCACCGGATCCGCCGCCGCGATAGTTGCTGCCCGACCCACCGTAATTCGGTGTCGGAACCCAGAATCCGCCGACATAGGGGTGGTAGTGACGGTATCCGGATTGGTAATCGCGACTGAGCATGACACGCGTCGTGCCGGCCGCCAGCGGGAACAACCCGATCAGGTACTCCGGATACTGCAGGAACTGCGTCCCGGCGACGTTCGCCGTACCCGACGTGTCGCCGGCCCGTTGATCGGTCGGTTGCTCAACGTCATCGAGCTCGGCGGCCACCGAACTCGGTGTGCCTTGTGCGACATAAGCATCGACGTCGCTCTCGTCGAGCGATGGGTCTCGCTGATAGTGCGACGTGATGTAGTTGCGGGCGCTGGCAGTGTCGCCGCCGAGACCGCGGACGGCCTTGACCGAGCACGACCCGACGATGGCCAGCAGCGCGACCACCACGATGACGCCGATGATGATGTTGCGGGTGCGGCGGATTCCGCGGCGTGGGTCCGGGGCGTTCGGGTCCGGGCCGAAGCCGGCCGGTGGGCCGAAACCCGGTGGGGGAGGACGCGTCATCGGCTCACCCGCGAGGACAGGTGCAACACGCTCGATGTCACGACGAGCTCGGCGCTCTGCGGGTAGGTGTGCCAGGTCTCCCAGCGGAGGACGTCGCAGGACGTGTGGTCGTCGGTGCCGACGTGGAGCTCACCGTTCGCCAGGACAGCGGTGACGGCCAGCGGGCGGCCGGGGAAGTGTCCGAGGATCGCGGGCGCGCCGACGGCACGGTGTGCCTCACAGCGCCGCGTCAACTCGCCGACCACATTCTGCATCTCGGTGCGATCGCAGGGCTCGATGCGGGAGGTGAACGTGTACCCCCGCTGCTCGAATCGTCCGGGCAGATGCCCGTCGAGTCCCGGCAGACAGGCGACGGTCTCGCACAAGCGATCGGCGCCGTCGTCGATCACCACCTGATGGCTTGCACCGAGCAGTCGCAGCGAGATCGTCCGGCCGCCGACGACCTGGTCACAGCGGGCCAGCGCCTGCTGCAGGCCGGCGTGGAGGGAGAACCCGAGTTGTCGTGCGCTCGTGTCGGCGTAGGGCACCTGCAGCCGGGTCTGGGCGGTCACTGTCCCGGCGTGGGGTCGCTCGGGTAGATGCGGTACTCGCTGCGCGCGATCACCTCGCCGCGAGCGCATTCCCAGCCGGAACCGAAGTCCTCGAAGGACAGTCGCTCGGTGCCGGCCTCGTAGTCGTGGTACCGCATCGAGCCGTTCGCGGCGAGGCCGGTGGTTCCGGCGGAGGTGAACCGGGCGCCGCCTGATTCGTCGAAGGTGTAGCGACGTCCGTCGAGTTCGACGGTGGATGGCCCGGGGCTCAGGGTCACACCGGTGAGCTCGTGCCAGAGGACGACTTCCAGATCCGGGTCGTCTTCGACGGAGATCCATGCCTTGCGGCCGGTGCCGGTGTCGAGAAAGTTCTCGCTCCAGACATAACCGTCCTGGGCCAGACGCAGCGTGCCCCGGACCGCGTAGGTCTCACCACGCAGGTCCACCAGGTCGCCGGGCTTGAGCGCGCGCGGATCGCCGCGAACGGCGTCGTCGTCGGCAGTGGAGAACGGGTCGCCCGGGCGGTAGGCGCGCTGACGCAACGCGTCGGCCTCGGCTTGCCGGAGCTTGCGATTGCCCAGGAAGTTGAACACCACGACGACCGCGATGATCAACAGCAACGCCACGATGATGATCAGCAGGATCTCCACGCGCCCGACCCTATCGGTCCGGGCGCAACTCCGACATACCTGGCGTCGATGAGGTGAATGACCAGCGCCGACCGGCGCGACACACCGGCGGTCACCCGCCTGGTACGGGCGACCGCCGGTGTGTGATCGGTGTGCTCAGTTCTCGGTGATCTCGATCGACCGCGGCTTGGCCGGGGAGGCCTTCGCCAGGTTCAGGCGGAGGACGCCGTCGGCGAGTCCGGCCTCGACCTTGTCGGCGTCGACCTCGCCGGGCAGCGACACCCGGTAGTCGAACCTGCCGGTGCGGCGCGTCTGATGACGTACCTCGCCCTTGCGCTCGACCTCGGTGGTCTCGCCGTGCAGATGGACGACGCCCCCGTCGAGCTCGACGTGGATATCCTCGCGCTTGATGCCCGGGAGCTCGGCCTCGAGGACATATGCCTCGTCGGTCTCCTCGATCGTCACCGCCGGTGTCCACCCGCGCATCGGCTCGACGCCGGCGAATGCGGCATCCACCAACTCGTTGAAACGTGAACCGAACTCGGCGAGCTCGCGACCCCGGGCGTCGTCGAAGACGCGGAAGGGACTCCAGAACGCGATGTCGGATGCACGTCGTGCAGGAAGTGCCATGGTTCCAACCTCCTTGTTTGGGAACAGCGTGTTTGACACTAAGTTGAGCGCAGCACACTCAACTTTTATTCCGGCGAATCCGGCATGGATCGGTGCTGGGTTCAGATCATCCCGCGACGTCGCGCCTCGGCGACCACCCGAGTGCGACTGTCCACCCCGAGCTTGTCGAAGATGTGCACCAGGTGCGATTTCACGGTGGCCTCGGAGATCGTCAGCGCCCGGGCGATGTCACGGTTCGAATCGCCCTCGGCGAGGTGGCCCACGATCTCCAGTTCGCGCCGGGTCAGCGATGTGTCCGGCGATTGCATCCGCCCCAGGAGCCGAGCGGCAACCGGTGGCGCGAGGACGGTCTCGCCGTCGGCCGCGGCCCGGATGGCGCGAATGAGATCGTCGGGGTCGGCGTCCTTGAGCAGGTATCCGATGGCACCGGCCCGGATCGACCGCAGAATGTCGGTGTCGGTCTCGAATGTGGTCAGAACCAGCACCTGCGGCGGATCGGGCAGCGCCCGGATCGCCTCGGTGGCGCCGACGCCGTCTTCGTCAGCGCCCAACCGCAGATCCATGAGCACGACGTCGACATCCCCGCCGGCCGCCGCGGACACCGCATCGGCGGCGGTGCCCGCCTCCGCGCACACCTCGATCCCGGCGGCCGGTGCGAGGACTGCACGCAGGCCGGCACGAACGACGGGATGGTCGTCGACCAGCAACACCGAGATCATCGGCCTGCCGCCCCCGCGCTGGTGCCCTCGCCGATCGGCACCGTGGCACGTACCGCGGTGCCGGCGCCCGGATCGGACTCGACGATCACCTCTCCGCCGATGTCGGCGATACGCCCACGCATCGCCGCGAGCCCGTAGCCGGAACCGTCGGGTCGCACCGCGACCGTCGATGGATCGAACCCCTCGCCATCGTCGACCACGTCGATGCTGACCTCGTCATCGTGATAGGTCAGCGTCACGGTCGCCGACCTGGCTCCGGAATGCCTGCGCGCATTGGCCAGGGCCTCTTGTGCAGCCCGCAGGAGTGCGAGTCGCGCGTCGGGGGAGAGCTCGCGGCGGATGCCGTGCTCGGAGAATGCGGTCGGCATCCCGAGGGCGGATGTGTCCTGGGCGAGCATGCCCAGCGTGTGGGGCAGGTCGTTCTCGTCGACCGCGGGCGACGTCAGCCCGAGCACGAGGCGACGGGTTTCGGCGAGTGCCGACGAGGCGATCTCGAGGGCGGTACGCAGCTGGGTCGTGTGGTCCGACGCGCCGGTGGTGCGCAGCGCCGCCCGCAGCAGCATGATGACAGTGGCCAGGCTCTGTCCGACGGTGTCATGGATCTCGCGGGCGACGCGCTCCCGCTCGGCCAGGCGCCCGGCCTCGCGTTCCCGCTCGGCCAGTGCCTCCTGCGCGCTGGTGAGCTCGTCGAGAAGGCGACGTCGTTCCTCCGACTGCGCGCGCATGCGCTGATAGATCTCGGTCATCGCCGCTGCGCAACCGACCCCGATCACCGGGCCGATCACTGCGCCGCTGACCCAGCTGCCCTGGTGGGACTCGAAACCGACGGCCGAAGCCAGCGCGATACCGATCTCGATGAGGATCGCCGCCCGGACCGGAAACAGGTGCCATACCAGCAGGGCGAGCAGGAACGCCAGCCATACGAATTCGCCGGAGATCGCGAGCAGACCGAGCCAGATCACCACCAACCCGGCGAGCCAGAGTTGGGCCACGGGACCGCCCCGTCGGGAGACCCACACCGCCCCGGCGCAGTACCACGCAGCGATGCCGATCGCACCCAGAATCGGCGGCCACGGTGTCGACGACGCGAGCGATGCTCGGACCGTGCCGAGGAGAAGCAGGATCGCAAACAGGATGTGTCCGGCCGTCAGCACGTAACCGTCGGCGGGCGCGGATTCGCCGCGCGGCGGCTTCCTGACGGTGCCATCGCGATCGGAGATCAGGTCCACGACCCCGAGTATCCCGGGCGCGCGCGGTCACCGCCTCCAACTTTCGATGGACTTTCGTCTCGCACGAACGATTCGCGCGAACCCGTCGGTACATCGATGCGGTTTGGCCGCCGACGGCGAAGGCTGGACAGCAGGTCGGCTCGGGCGACAGTGGCGACGAAAGGACGACAGAGTGTTCATCGGATTCCGTGACATCAGATTTGCGCGAGGACGGTTCGCGTTGATCTGTGCCGTCATCACCATGATGACCTTGATGGTGGTGGCGCTCTCCGCATTGACGAGTGGCCTGCAGGGCCAATCCATCTCGGCGATCATGCGATTGCCGGGCGAGAGTCTCGTACTCGCCTCACCTGGCGCAGGCCAGGAGCCGTCGCTGTCTCAGAGCGACCTGCCGCAGCCCACCGTGCGTCAGATCGTCGACGAAAGTAAGGGTGACGCAGCCGAACTGGGTGTCGCCGCGACGCGGCTCTCCCATGACGGGGTGGCGGTCGGCATCTCGGTGTTCGGTGCCGACGCCCGACTCATGCCGGCGGCGGACGCAGGAGTGCTGCCCGGCCCGGGCGAGGTGATGCTCGCACCGAAGCAGGCCGCCGAGTTGGGCGTGGCCATCGGTGATCGGATCATGGTGGGTACGACTGCACTCCGCGTCGCCGGGTTCGCGACGACCGGGCACTACGCGCACACGCCCGTCGCCTATACGACCATCGGGACGTGGCGCGAACTCACGGACGGACGGTATGCGAGTGCGGTGGTGTTGTGGCGTGGTCCGGCGTCGGTGGCGGGGACCGCCGCTCTGCCCATGTCTTCCGCGGCAGACGCCGTGCCGGGCTACGGTTCCGAACGCGGCTCGCTGGTGGCCATGCAGCTGATGCTGCTGATCATCTCGGCCCTCGTCGTCGGCGCGTTCTTCGCGGTGTGGACGATCCAGCGACTGCGGGATCTGGCCATCATCCGGGCGATGGGAGCGAGCCGTGCCTACCTGCTGCGCGACGGTCTCGGGCAGGCGGTGCTGGTACTGGTCGCCGGTGAGACCCTCGGGACGCTGCTGGGTCTGGCGCTGGTCGCCGCCGTCTCCGGGTCCGTGCCGGTGTCCGTGAGCGCAGCGGTCGTCGCCATGCCCGTGGGTGCGCTCGCTGTTCTCGGCACCCTCGGGGCGCTACTCGCCGTGCGCCGCGTCACCGCGGTCGATCCTCTTGTCGCCTTGGCCCGATGACGGATTCCGAACAACAGAGAGTGAGCAGATGAGCCTGTCCTTGACCCATGTGATGTTGAGCTATCCCGATGGTCGCGAGCGTGTCCAGGTCCTCGACGACGTCTCCGTGGCGGTCGCCGACGGGACCATGGTCGCGATCACCGGCCCCTCCGGATCGGGGAAGACCAGCCTGCTCGCGGTCGCGGGCGCCTTGGTGACGCCCGATGGCGGGGGTGTCTGGATCGACGACATCAACCTGTCGGTGCTCTCGGACGCCGAACGGGCCGAGGTCCGCCGCGAGCGGATCGGCTTCGTGTTCCAGCAGGACAACCTGCTGCCCGCGCTGACCGCCGTCGAGCAGGTCATGCTGGCGGCCGAGATTCGCGGCAACGGACGGGGGAGACGCCGGCGCGGAGCACGGCGTGGACATCGAGGAGAGGCGATGGAGTTGCTCGACGAGGTCGGACTGTTGGATACCGCGCACCGGCGGCCCCACGAGATGTCGGGCGGGATGCGGCAACGGGTCAATATCGCACGCGCGCTGATGGGTTCGCCGTCGGTGCTGTTGATCGATGAGCCGACCTCGGCTCTCGACACCGACCGGGGCCGAGCCGTCATGGAGCTCATCGTCGGGCTCGTGCGCCGCCGCGATCTCGCGGCCATCCTCGTCAGCCACGACCTGGAGGTGCTCACCCCGAACCGGGGTGTGGACACCGTCGTGTCCCTCCGTGACGGACGGATCACGCGGTCCCCTCAAGCCCACTCGCGATCACCGGTTCGTTGACCTCGCCGGACAAGCGTATGCCCGGGTCGCCAACTCTCGGTTGATGACCCGGGCACTAGCGTCAGTGCGTGTCAGCGCACCTGATCACTGATGAACTGGCTGCTGAACAATTGGTCCGCCGGCAACTGGGCAGGCAGGTTCGCACCATCGGCGTTCAGGATCGGCACCAGGTCGCTGATGATCTTCTGCGACTTGGCCGGGTCGTAGCTGCCCCACACGCCGTCGGGGCCGGGCGCGATCACGGCCTTGTCCTTCAGCAGTTTCGCCGAGTAGGCGGCCTCGCCGGCGCTGTAGGGGGTGAAGCTCACGTCTTGCGACACCCAATCGACGATGGTCGCGTTGATGGCATCCGGTGAGTTCACGTAGTCCTTGCCGGTCTGCTGGATCATCGGGACGAGCTTCTCCAGGCAGGGCGAGAGTGTCTGCAGCTTGTCGGCGCGTACCGAGACGTTGGAGGCGTAGACGTCGTAGCCGGCGTCCTTCACCATCTCGTAGGCGATCGGCTTGTTCCACGACGGTGTCTCGTGCTCGTAGGTGTAGGGCTCGGAGTTCGCGAAGCCCTGCTGCGAGATGGATGGGTCGCCGACGAAGCGGGCGGGCGCGCCGTCGTAACCGGTGTCGAGCTGGCTCTTTTTGAGCAGCCCCTTCGCGACGAGCCACTGCGGGAAGATCTGATCCTTGCTCACCACGACCGTCTCGTCGGTCTTGCCGATGTCGGCGATCGTCTTCTGATCCGGGTGGGTCGTCGGGTCCCACATGAGGATGGTCGGGTTGTACTGCAGCAGCGGCGTCACGCCGACGACCCGCTGGTCCTTGGCCGCGGCGATCAACTGATCGCCGTGCACCAACCCGAGATCGATGGAGTCGTCGGCGTACATCGCCGACGGCACGGACTGGAAGCCGATTGCCGGGCCGCCCGCCCTGAGTGTGATGTCGACGCCGGTGTCCTTGCCGTCGAAGGCCAGTGGGCCGGTGACCGACTTCTTGTCGGTGTCCACCTGATAACCCGGGCCCAGCAGGCCGATGACGCCGGCCATGTCCGACTGCGGCTGCCATTGGAGCTGGACGTTGACGTTCTGCGGACAGACGTCGGCGAGGTTGTACTCGGCGGGGGCGGGCGGCAGGCTCGACGCCGCCGAGGTGTCCGACTCGGAGTCGCCGCAGGCGGCGAGGGTCGCGGCGCAGATGGCCGCGGCCGCGACGGCCATCACGCGTGTTCGGCGGGCGGCGAGCAATGGACGTTTGGTCATGGGAGCTCCTGAGAGGCCGATGGAATGTCGCAGTCACTGCGATCTACATGTAAACGTAGAGGTCTCCCGGCTTCGGTGCCAAGTCGCTACATGCACGCTGGAGATCTGCGGATCGCTTGTGGTCGACGCCATATTTCCAGCTAGAACAGCATTTATTCGCTGGTTGAACCTGCCACAGCCGGCGCCGTCGTCATCCATTGTTTACACGCGGACACAACAGCGCAATACATGTAACGAATAGTAAGACAGGACAGATGAAAGACCATCTACATGTACTTCCGACTTGGGGATGTATTCATGAGCCTTTTCGACACGATGAATGACGCCGACGCGCGTCACCTGACCAAGGGCATCGTCATCTCGGTGTCCGGCGTCGCCAAGCAGTTCGACTCCGGAACCCGGGCGCTCGACGGCATCGACCTCGACATCGCCGACGGGGACTTCGTCGCGATCGTCGGCCCGTCCGGCTGCGGCAAGTCCACCCTGCTGCGTATGGCGGCGGGCCTCGAGCGGCCCACCGAGGGCAGTGTCGCACTGTCGACGGACTCGGTCGGCTTCATCTTCCAGGAGCCGACCCTGCTGGGCTGGCGGTCGGTGCGCGCCAACGTCGAGCTGTGCGCCGAGATCGCACGACTACCCAAGGGCGAGAGGCGGTCTCGGGCGCAGAAAGCCATTGACGCGGTCGGGTTGACCGGGTTCGAATCGCAGCTGCCACGCATGCTGTCGGGTGGTATGAAGATGCGCGCCTCCCTGGCCCGGACCCTGACCTCCGAGCCGCAGGTGATGCTGCTCGACGAACCGTTCGGCGCGCTCGACGAGATGACCCGCCTGGACATGCAGACCGAACTGCAGCGGCTCTACGCCGAGCGGAAGTTCACCGGGATGTTCATCACGCACTCGGTCTCCGAAGCGGTGTTCCTGGCCAATCGCGTGATCGTGATGTCGGCGCGGCCGGGACGGGTCGTCGCCGACGTCGCGATCGACTTCCCCTACCCGCGCGATCCCGATCTGCGCTACGACCCACGATTCACCGACCATGTCGCCGAGATCTCCGAGACCCTGCGAGGCGCACGATGACCGCTGCAACAACCACCACCGCGATCACCACCGACCAGACCGGGACGCCGCCGTCGCTGCCGGTGGACACCGTCACGCCGGCTCGGTCCTCCGGTCCGCAGACGAGTCCACGCGTCCGCCGGTCGTTCCTCGCCCCGATCGTCCGCTACGGCCTGCCGCCCGCGCTGTCGTTCGCCGTCGGAATCGGCCTCTGGTACATGGTCAGTTACCTCATCCTCAGCCCGTCGCGCCGGTTCCTGCTGCCCCCGCCGCACCAGGTGCTGACCAACTCGCTGCTCGACCCGGATCATGTCGGTCCGATGCTCGACGCGCTCGCCGTGACGGCCAAGGTCAGCTTCGTCGGCTTCGTCTTCGCGGCACTCATCGGTGTGTCCATCGGTGTGGTGATGAGCCGGGGATCGTTCTTCGAGCGCGCGATCTATCCGTGGGCCGTTGTGCTGCAGGTTATCCCGGTGCTGGCCATCGTCCCGCTGATCGGTCTGTGGTTCGGCTACGGCATGGTGGCCCGCACGATCGTGTGCGTGATCATCGCAATCTTCCCGATCATCGCCAACACCCATTTCGGGCTCGTCTCGGTCGACAAGGGCGCCCACGAGTTGTTCACCCTGACGAAGGCGTCACCGGCGCAGCGGCTGATGAAACTCGAGTTCCCGTCGGCGATGCCGTCGATGATGACCGGGTTCCGTACCGCGTCGGGGCTCGTCGTCGTCGGCGCCATCATCGGCGACATGTTCTTCGCCAAGGGTGAGCCGGGAATCGGCACGCTGCTCGACATCTACCGTGCGCGTCTGCAGTCCGACGACCTCATCGCCGCGATCGTGCTCGCATCACTGTTCGGCATCGCCGTCTTCGGCATCTTCAGCGTGCTCAACGCGATGGTGAACCGTCGTCGCTGAGATGCGCTGTGTGCCAGTGTCACCGGGGTCTCGATACGCCCTCCGCTAGCGCTCCGGCCTACTCGACCAGCGGAGAATGCCGTCCGCCGGCCGATGGCGGCGGGCCGTATGTCTGCTGACCGAGTGGTGGCGGGTCGTATGTCTGCTGATCGAGTCGGCGGGTCGTATGTCTGCTGATCGAGCAGGTGACGAACGGCGGGCCGTATGTCCGCTGATCGAGTAGGTGACGAGCGCAGCGAGGAACCGTATCGAGATCCCCCCAACCCCCCGAAGGAGACACCATGTTCACCGTTCCCACCGTCGACATCTCCAGCTACGTCGATCCGCACGGATCGACCGCAGAGCGCAAACAAGTCGCGGAGCAACTCGACCACGCCTGCCGCGAGGTCGGCTTCATCCAGATCATGGGGCACGGCGTCGACGCCGCCACGATCGGCGGCCTGGCCGACGCCCTCGACCAGTTCTTCGCGCTGCCGTTGGAGGTCAAGAAGGACTACACCCGGCCCGGGCAGAACCGCGGCTACAGCCCACCCAAGAGCGAGTCGCTCAGCATGAGCCTGGGAGTGGCCGCGGCCAACCAGATGAACGACTTCTACGAGGCGTTCACCGTCGGCTCCGAGCGATCCTGGTTCGACGGCGTCGAGCTGCCCGAGACGAGCTATCCCGACAACACGTGGCCGGTCGCGGCATCGGGCTTCCGACCCTCGGTCGAGGCGTGGTTCAGCGCAGCCCAATCGGTGTCGCGGGTGTTGCTGACCGCCTTCACCGACGCACTCGGTCTCGCACCCGGCTATTTCGACGAGCTGGTGGATCACTCGATCGATGCCCTCAAGATGAACAACTACACGCTGCCCGAGGGCGAGATCGAACTCGCGGGGGAACTCACCGGCATGGGTGCGCACACCGACTTCGGCATCCTGACGGTGCTGTGGGCCGATCAGGTTCCCGGCCTGCAGGTGCTCGACCAGGCCGGTACATGGCACGACGTGGAGCCGGCCGACGGTGCGCTGCTGGTCAATCTCGGTGACGCGATGGCACGCTGGACCAACGACCGTTGGCTGTCGACCGTGCACCGGGTCGACCCGCCCGTCGTCGACGGACGGATCATCCGGCGGCGATCGGCCGCATTCTTCTTCGACGGCAACCACGACGCGGTGATCGAGACGTTGCCCGGTTGTGCCGGCGAGGATCGCCCGGGATATCCGCCGATCACCGTCGCAGCCAACATCGATGCGAAACTTGCGGGTATGAAGGCCGGCATCGCCCCCGAATTCGCCGATCGCGAGGCGCAGCGTGTGATGGCCGCGCGATGAGCGTGCCGGCAGCGTCGGACGGCGCCCTGCTGACGGAGGCGGTGCTGCGGCAGCTGCGTGACGAGATCTTCTCCGGGAAGCTGGAGCCGGGCACCTCGCTGTCGGTGCCGGGTCTGGCCGCCAGGCTGGAGGTGTCCCGGAGCCCCGTGCGCGAGGCCGTGCAGCAACTCGTCGTCGACGGCCTGGCCGTCTATACGCCGCGGGCGGGCGCGAAGGTGGCCCACCTCGACGACGACATGTTGCGCCACGTCTTCGATGTCCGCGAGGTCCTCGACGGCCTGGCCGCGCGGGAGGCGACCACCCGGGTGACCCTCGCCGACCTGGCAGAGCTGTGGGAGCGCGTCCAGGAACAGGAGGCGCTTCTGGACACCTTGCCGGACCATCGTCGCGATGCCGACCTCGACCTGGACTTCCACACGGCGGTGCGCGCGCACTCGGGCAACAAGCCGCTGTGCGATGCGCTGCTGCGGCTCGACACCCAGACGCACCTGTACCGCTCGGACATGTGGTCACACGACGTGAACCGCAGGCTCGCCGTCGCCGAGCACCGACGGATCGTCGCGGCGCTCGAGGCCGGTGACGCGGAGGAGGCCGAACGTGCGGCGAAGGCACACGCCGCTGGTGTGCTGGTTCGGCTGCTGCGCAAGTGAGCGATCGCCGGGGACCGCGGCGGCCGCCCGCTGACCCCCGCCCAGATCTGCTGGCCCAGATCTGCCGCCACTGAAAACCGCCCGCCCGGATCCGCCCACCACTGAAAACCGCCCGCCCAGATCTGCTGGCCACTCAAAACCGCCCGCCCAGATCTGCTGGCCGCTGAAAACCGCCCGACTCCGGCCCGACGTCGGCGATTCGCCGACGTCGAGCTTCTCAGGGGCGCTTTTCAGGCGCGCTTTACAGGCGCCTGCCGCCGGCCGTCCCGGCCTTGCACTCTCCCTGGGCGAGTGCTAAAACGGTCTTTGGCACTCGCAAGCTGTGAGTGCCAGGTCGGGACGGTGAGACCGGTACCGAATGACACACCGGTCGTCCGTCGCGGGCACCGAGTTCCGGCCATAGATACCTGGTGTCACCCCCTATCGGAGGATCACTTACCCATGGCCAAGCAAATCGCGTTCGACGAAGAGGCCCGTCGCGGCCTCGAGCGGGGCCTGAACAGCCTCGCCGACGCAGTCAAGGTCACGCTGGGACCCAAGGGTCGCAACGTCGTCCTGGAGAAGAAGTGGGGCGCCCCCACGATCACCAACGATGGTGTTTCCATCGCCAAGGAGATCGAGCTGGAGGACCCGTACGAGAAGATCGGCGCTGAGCTGGTCAAGGAAGTCGCCAAGAAGACCGACGACGTCGCGGGCGACGGCACCACCACCGCCACCGTTCTGGCCCAGGCTCTCGTCCGTGAGGGTCTGCGCAACGTCGCTGCCGGCGCCAACCCGATGGGTCTGAAGCGCGGCATCGAGAAGGCCGTCGAGGCTGTCACCGAGTCGCTGCTGAAGAGCGCCAAGGAGGTCGAGACCAAGGAGCAGATCGCTGCCACCGCGGGCATCTCGGCCGGCGACCCGTCCATCGGCGAGCTCATCGCCGAGGCGATGGACAAGGTCGGCAAGGAAGGCGTCATCACCGTCGAAGAGGCTCAGACCTTCGGGCTGCAGCTGGAGCTCACCGAGGGCATGCGCTTCGACAAGGGCTACGTCTCGGGCTACTTCGTGACCGACGCCGATCGTCAGGAAGCCGTCCTCGAGGACCCGTACATCCTGCTCGTGTCGGGCAAGGTCTCGACCGTCAAGGACCTGCTGCCGCTGCTGGAGAAGGTCATCCAGGCCGGCAAGCCGCTGCTGATCATCGCCGAGGACGTCGAGGGCGAAGCCCTGTCGACCCTGGTCGTCAACAAGATCCGCGGCACCTTCAAGTCCGTCGCCGTCAAGGCTCCGGGCTTCGGTGACCGTCGCAAGGCCATGCTGGCCGACATCGCCATCCTCACCGGTGGCGAGGTCATCAGCGAAGAGGTCGGCCTCTCGCTCGAGGGTGCAGGCATCGAGCTGCTCGGTACCGCCCGCAAGGTCGTCGTGACCAAGGACGAGACCACCATCGTCGATGGCGCCGGCGATGCCGACGCGATCGCCGGCCGCGTGGCCCAGATCCGCAGCGAGATCGAGAACAGTGACTCCGACTACGACCGTGAGAAGCTGCAGGAGCGTCTGGCCAAGCTGGCCGGCGGTGTTGCGGTCATCAAGGCGGGCGCGGCCACCGAGGTCGAGCTCAAGGAGCGCAAGCACCGCATCGAGGATGCTGTCCGCAACGCGAAGGCTGCCGTCGAGGAGGGCATCGTCGCCGGCGGCGGCGTGGCCCTGCTGCAGTCGGAGTCGGCCATCTCGGGTCTGTCGCTCGAGGGCGACGAGGCCACCGGTGCCAACATCGTGCGCGTCGCGCTCGAGGCCCCGGCCAAGCAGATCGCGATCAACGCCGGCCTCGAGCCGGGCGTCGTCGCCGACAAGGTCCGCAACTCGCCCACCGGCACCGGCCTGAACGCCGCCACCGGTGAGTACGAGGACCTGCTCGCTGCCGGCATCAACGACCCGGTGAAGGTCACCCGCTCGGCGTTGCAGAACGCTGCGTCGATCGCGGCTCTGTTCCTCACCACCGAGGCCGTCGTCGCCGACAAGCCGGAGAAGAACCCGGCTCCGGCAATGCCGGGTGGCGACGAGATGGGCGGCATGGGCTTCTGATCTGATCAGAACCTCTGCGTCTCCACGCACTCAGGACGAAGGCCGGTCACCCGCGAGGGTGGCCGGCCTTCGGCGTATCTTTGCGGGCGTTCCCCCTTTTTTGCACTGCACCAAGATGATTCGACGATTTGGTGGATATCGGGCAGGGATCTTTCCGGTTACGGTTCACCCCATCATTCGTCCGATTTGAGGGGTATGCCCATGTCTGTGCGAAAGTCCTCGCGAAAGTTTCGTCGATGCTCACGTTGCTTGGTCGTCGCGGCGGGTCTGGTGACCGCGGCAAGCCTGATTGCCGCACCTGGCCTAGCGGCCGCCGCACCCTCCACCGGCAGCGACTCGGGCTCCGCACGCGACTACCTGGACTTGATCCCGGAGGTCATCGACAAGTTGCCGCCCGGGCTGCTCGAACAGTTGGATCTGGGCAGCCTCGACGGCAAAGAGCCGCCGCCGGTGCAGCGATGCAACCAAGAGACCAAGTCCGGGGGACAGGGCGTCACCGAGACGAAGTACCTGTTGGGACGGACCGGGCCCACTGCGTTCACCCTGAGGTATGAGACCTACGATCAGCCCGACAAGATTCAGGTCTTCTACCAGGGCCGGATCATCCGCGACACCGGGTTTGTCGGCGACAACGTAAACCAGGGGACCGGCAGGGTCCGTGTCGAGGTACCGCCCGGACTCCAGAACTTCGTCACCGTGAAGATCACGGGGCCTGAGCAAGGAACACTCTGGGAGTACACGGTGAACTGCCCGTCGTGACGGCACTCTGCCGCATCAAATCTCGGGATCGGCCCTCCGCACGCACTCAGGACGAAGGCCGGTCACCTACGAGGGTGGCCGACCGTCGGCGTCGGTGCGGCCATCAGTCCCCGCACCGCGCGCCAACTGAGGATCGACAGGACCGAACACGCCGAGAGCACGCTGAACGCCGACGCGAACGAGGCGGTCGAGCCGACCGAGAACGACGATCCCACGCACCCGATCGATCCGAACGACCCGATCGATCCGATGCTGAGGGCAGAGTTGCGCGACCACAGACTCAACACGGAGTCGGTCGATCCGATCGACCACAGCGAGCCGTGATCGTCTCTGGGCGCCGAGGAGGATCTCATGTCGGTGCAGTCAGACCCTCGCGTAGACGCCGACATCGTGCAGGCCGCCGGCATGGAAGTCCCTGAACAGTCTTGCCACCGACGTGACCCAACTCCGGAAACCAGGCTTGTGGATCACTCACCTGAGATGGGCTCTCGGGTACGGTGTGGCCGCCTCGAACAGAAGTCGATGAGGACCGGTCGCCGTGGCGACCGCGTCCACCGGCCTCGAGCGCTGCGTCGCCATCGGGGGCGACACCGTTGCTGTCCGGCGCTTCATCAATCAAATGTGGCACCTCGAACTCCGCATGGCAATCCTTCGAATGTGGGGTGGTCGGCGTGTGTCCCCCCTCAAATCTGGGATGGGAAACATTGCGAGCGCCGGTGACAATCATTCTGTGCGATCAAGGACCTTCGTTTGCGTCTGCGCCGAGATTCCAGTGCGCCGAGCCATTTTCGGCGCACTGGAGGCCACCGATGTCGTTTACACGACCATGCCCGATGAATCGCACGTAATCGTCGTATCGGCGGCCACCGACGCCGCGGCGTGCACGGTGCGACAGATCTTCTGCGCAGCGGAATCGATGACGTGCACGTTCATCGAAGAATGAGGCACGGCCGCCGGGACACCGGCGCAGTCGCACCTGTGGCCATCCTGAACCGATTGATGGACAAGCGAACCCACTCCAGTTCTGCCGAAAGGAGATGATGAAATGACCGCGCTGGTCCAACCCATCGAGGCGGAACGGCCCGGCTCGGCGAACTCATCGGCGGCGCGGTCACTTTGCCCGCGGGCTGGGACCGCGTTCTGAGTGCAGGGAACCCCAACTACAGCGACGCCGACGCCACGCAGCTCGCGGAGATCGCCGCCGTGCTCGATCCGCTGGGCATCGTCGGCTGACGGTGCTCAGACCCGGGTGGTCGGGTCGGTCTGCCAGGATGGAGCCATGACCGACCCGACCACGGAGCGTTTCGAACTCACCACCGTCGCGAACTTCCGCGACATCGGGGGCCGTCAGACCGCCGACGGCCGGCGCGTGGTCGCCGGTCGGCTGTTCCGGTCCGCAGCCCTCGACAAGGCGTCTGAAACCGATCGTGCCTTCCTCGCCGGACTCGGGCTCCGCGCGATCTACGACCTCCGGTCGGTCGCCGAGACAGACGCCGAACCCGACCCCGCCATCGACGGCGCGATCGGCGTTCACCTCGACGTCCTGGCCGACGCACAATCGGTCAGCGCACCGGCCAATCTCGACAAGGTGCTCGCGGACCCCGAGACCGTCGCGGCCGCCAACGAGAAACTCGCCGACGGCAGCGGGGTCGAGCGCATGATCGAGGCGTACCGCGAGTTGGTGAACCTGCCGAGTGCGCTGCGCTCCTACGCCGACTTCTTCCGCGGTCTCCTCGACGGATCGCCGGTTCTGTTCCACTGCACCGCCGGAAAGGACCGGACCGGCTGGGCCGCTGCTTCATTCCTCACCCTGTTGGGTGTCGACCGCGACTCTGTCTACGAGGACTATTTACTGACGAATGAGATGTTTCTGCCGGCGATTGCGTCGGTGTTCGACGGCTTCGAGGCCGCCGGCGGTGACCCGGACCTGCTGCGGCCGTTGCTCGGCGTCCAGGAGTCCTACCTCGACGCAGCCTTCGCGGAGATGAATCAGAGATTCGGCACGATCGAGAACTACTTCGCGGAGGGTCTCGGCATCGACACCGACACCCAGGCTGCGCTGCGGGATCGTCACGTCGAGGGCTGAGATTCGGAAGAATTCTTTGCACAGCAGAATTCACTGAAACGCAATCCGATATCGGCTGATGAATAGCACCGAATTCGTCACTGACGATCGAGGACGATTCTATTCTCGATAAACGTGAGGAAAATCGGAATCCAGTTTGTAGCTGCTTTTGTTTGCGTTATCGCGATTGTGTTCGCGGTGCCGGGAGCCGCCTCTGCCGCCGGCTCCTCGGACTTCGGTTTCGGTAGTGGTTCGGGGTCGATCGGAGGCTCCGATCCGGACCGGGTTCATCTGACCGCCGACGGCCGTGGCGGCCGGCTCGACTACACGGTCACCAACGTCCCGAAACCCCCGGGCCGGCTCACTCCACGGGCGTGCAACACGGTGGCCATCGTCGCGGTTCCGGCCGTGCTGGCGGTGCTGCCGTCGCTGTTCGACTACCTCAGCACCGGATCGATCAGCTTCAACGATCTCGTGGCACGGATCCGCCAGAACGGTGCGCTCGCCGGGGTGGACCTCCTCAAGGGCGCCGATGACAACGGCGTGGTCATGGGTTCGTTCGACGTCCGTGCCGGGTTCTACGCCGTCGCTTCAGTCTGCAACATCAGTCCGACATCGCCGATCGGAAGTCTCGATCGGTCGTTGATCGGTGTGGCGTTCGCGGTCGTCGGACCGGGGTTCGGCTCGGGGTCCTAGTGGGGTGTCTCAGAAATAAGCGACTGGTCTCCGGCGTTCGATCGACGCCTGGCCGCGTTGTCGTCGGTCGAGATAGCGCCGCTATCACTCCCTCCTCCGCCTTGCCAGACGCCGATCGCTCCACCGGATACCGGCCACCTATTTCCGAGACACACCACTGGTGGTGGCGCTTGCCGGCGAGTCCGCGCCCGCGGCCCGACATACTTCCCGCAGATGCTCCAGGCTCAGCGGAACACGATGCAGGTCGTGGTCCCGTGTGCGACGAGCTTGCCGTCGTCGGAGTACACCTTGCCCTCCGCTGTCGCGGTGCGCCCGCCCACATGGATGACGCTGCCGATCGCGGTCAGTTCGCCGGCGTCGACGGCCACCGCCCGGATGTAGTTGATCTTGAGTTCGAGCGTCGTATAGCCGACGCCTGCGGGCAGCGTGGTGTGCACCGCGCATCCCATCACCGAGTCGAGCAGGGTTGCACAGATGCCGCCGTGGACCGTGCCCAGCGGATTGGCGAAGTCGGCCTGCGGGGTCACGGTGAAGGTCACCCGGCCCTCCTCGATCTCCTTCGCCGACATCCCGAGAAGCCGCCAGATACCGGGCCGATCGGGGTCGGGTTCGCGCATCGCCGCGCGCAACAGTTCCAGGCCGCTCATGGCGGAAGGCTCCAGAATCTCCGTGTCAGCGCTCATGACTATGTAGGATGGCATAGATAGCAGCGATTATGAAGGCCTGCATAGGGGAGTGTGATGAATTCGAGCGACGGGCCCTTTGCGGCAACGTCTCTGGATGAATCGCGGGTCCGTGCCACCGAGTGGGGTCCACGCGAGCGGATGGTGGTCAACGCGGCGGATCTGATCGGCCGTGACGGCGTCGCGGCCACGTCGATCGGTGATGTCATCGCGGCGAGTTCAGCGCCGCGCGGGTCCATCTACCACCACTTTCCCGGCGGAAAGACGCAGCTGATGACCGAAGCCGTGCGCTACGCCGGCGACTTCATGGCCGCGCGCATCAGCAGGGAGAGCTCGGCCACCCCCGCAGAGGCAGTTGCCGAGATCGGCGACGTCTGGCGGCGGATGCTGGTGAACACCGATTACGAGTTCGGCTGCCCGGTCCTGGCCGGGGGATTGGCGCGCCGGTCCGAGCCCGCGGTCGCCGACGAGGCAGAACAGATCTTCGCGCGATGGACCCGGCTGATCTCGGCTCGACTGGTCCACGAGGGTGTGGAGGTCGAACGGGCCGACGCGCTGGCCGACCTGGTCATCGCCGCGATCGAAGGGGCCGTCGGGCTCTGCCAGACCCAGCGGACGGTCGAACCCCTCGACCGCGTGATCGCCGAATTATCCCGGCTCTGCGACGCTGCGGCCACATGACGGGGACGCCCGAGATGTACGTCACCCTCGCGATCGCGTAGGTTCTTCTCCCAAAGCACGAGTGCGTCTGGCGGTTCACCGCGGCGACGCCTGGGTGTCACGGGGAGGTAGACGTCATGACGCCGGTGTACCGGCACATCCTGGGCTCGGATTTCGATCGCCTTCATCCCAATGTTGCATGGCGGTACAGCATCGATTCGACCTCGGGGGTGGCCCAGATGGCCACCGGGATCTATGAATCGGTCTATGTGACCTCCGCCTTGCCGCCACCGTTCTTCTGGCATTACGCGAAGCGCAACGCCTTGCCGTCCAAGAGCAGCAGAATGGTCCCGTTCACGCAGGGCCACTACTGCTACGTCGACGAACTCGGCCGCGAATGCCTTGCCGTCCTGCGCGACTTCCAGTACACGACGGGCACCCGAAGTCTCAATTCGTTGTTGGTCTCCGGCAGCGGTGGCCTTGTCGACTACTTCGGTGACGGACCCGAACTGCTGTACCCGATCGAGCCGTCGGTGACCAAGTCCGGCGAACTCCTGCTGGAGAGCGGGCCGATGCGATGGCTCGGGCGCGGCCCCAAGATCGGGATGCGGGGCATGTTCGCCACACAGATGAAGTACATCGAGGGCTGGGACGACGCGCGGCAGCGGTTCCGGTGCGATGCGACGGTCCGCAACCCGGTCATCGGCGAGATCCTGCACTTCCGTGGCTGGTTCACCGCCACCGACCAGGCATGCACTGTCCGTGACATCCCAGACGAGGCCTGGCCACTCAACCTGGTCGATCGGGAGCAGTAGGCGCCACGAGACGGCGGTGCCCGACTCCGTCGTGAGCGCGGTGCGATCACGAATCGGCACACCGCGTGGTTCGACCCACCACGCTCGCGCGGCACGGTAGGTTCTCTGCCATGGCTGTCTCCGCGAAAACCGAGTTCGATGTTGCTGCACCACCGTCGGTCGTGATGGAAGTGCTGTTGGATGTGGAGTCTCTCCCGGAATGGTCGGGTCCGCACAAGGAGGCGGAGATCCTCACCTCGCACGACGACGGCTCGCCCGACCAGGTGCGCGTGGTGGTGACCGCTGCGGGTATCTCCGATGAGCAGACCCTCAACTACAGCTGGACCGAGAACACCTGCACCTGGGACCTCATCAAGGCCAATCAACTCAGTGATCAGCACGGTATATACGTTGTCACCCCGACCGAGGACGGTTCGCACATCGAGTTCACCCTCGACGTCGAGTTGAAGATCAAGATGCCCGGCCTCATCGTCAAGCGGGCCCAGAAGATGGCCGTCGACACGGCCCGCAAAGGATTGACCGCAGAGGTCGAGCGCCGCGCTGCCGGCTGACCCGGGGGCCGCCTGGCCTGTTCGGCGTCGATGCGTTGGACACAGTTCGGCCACCCGCTCCGCAGGGTGCGCGGGTTGGTGGGTACGCTGACTCTCGGATGCTGGCGCACTGTGCGTCCCGCGGCGAACGAGGAGGTCAAATCCTATGCGTATCAACAACCTTGGGACCCGCGCTGCGGCGCTGATGATCGGTGGGTCGGCGTTGGCCGCGATGATCGGACTCGGCGGCGGTCATGCGGCTGCCGCGACGACGTGTTCGGCGGCCGACGGGCATCAGATCGAACATGTCGTGGGCACGGGTGGGTGCGGCGCCAAGGCCGGTCCCGGCAGCCATGCGCAGGCCGAGGAATCCAGCGGCGCCGGGACTGCGGTCGCCGTGGCCGATTCCGGTGGCAACGCGAACGCGCGTAATCTGCAGCCCGGTTCGACGGCGCTGTCGGGAGCCAACACGGGCGGTAACTCGTACTCGGTGACCACCGGGCCCAAGGCGTTCTCGCTCGCCCAGGCGCGACAGGGCGGAACGACAGTCGCTGTCGGCGGTTGGGGCGGCGCGGCGATCGCCGGTGCGGGCGGAGTGCTCTGCCAGGGTGGTTTCGCCACCGCCTATGACAGCACCACCGGCAAGGCATGCCTGCGATCGGGTTCGATCGACCTGCGCAACTGAGTCGGATCGGACCGGATCACATTCCGGGTCTGGCGCGTTCACCTGCTTGCAACCCGTCATTCGGTCGATACGCATATCGTTGAGGGGTGACCGAGTTACACGATCCTGTCCTGGGTTCCTCAGCCGAGATCGGGCCCGATTTCAGTGTCCTGAACGGCCGCGAGGCGTTGCAGAAGCTCGTCGATCTCCGTAATACCGCGCAGTTCACGGTGAACGACGACGATGACGACGACCCGGTTTTGCTCACGCTGCCGGAACGTAACGTCGTCGACACCTGGCGCCAGGACTACCCGTACGACGAGCGGATGAGCCGTCGCGAGTACGAGGTGACCAAGCGTCGACTGCAGATCGAGCTGCTGAAACTGCAGAAGTGGTCCAAGCAGACCGGGCAGCGCCACCTGCTCGTGTTCGAAGGACGGGACGCCGCAGGCAAGGGTGGAACCATCAAGCGGTTCAACGAACATCTCAACCCCCGCGGCGCTCGCACCGTCGCGCTGGAGAAGCCCAGCGAACGCGAATCGACCGAGTGGTACTTCCAGCGGTACGTGCAACACCTGCCGGCGGGCGGCGAGCTGGTCTTCTTCGACCGCTCTTGGTACAACCGTGCCGGAGTGGAGCGCGTGATGGGCTTCTGCACACCGGATCAGTACGACCAGTTCATGAATCAGGTGCCGGCATTCGAGAAGATGCTCGTCGACGACGGCATCAACCTGGTCAAATTCTGGTTCTCGGTGACCCCGCTCGAACAGCGCACTCGGTTCGCGATCCGCCAGATCGACCCTGTGCGGCAGTGGAAGCTGTCGCCGATGGATCTGGCGTCGCTGGACAAATGGGATGCTTACACCGGTGCCAAGGAAGCGATGTTCGCCGCCACCGACACCGACCACGCACCGTGGACCGTGGTGAAGAGCAACGACAAGAAGCGTGCCCGCATCAACGCGATGCGCTATGTGCTGAGTCTGTTCGACTACGAGGGCAAGAACGCCGAGTTCGTCGGTGCCCCTGACCCGTTGATCGTCGGACGTGCAAGCGATCTGGTCGACGAATAGCCATCTGAGCGACCTCCGCGTCGACCTCGCCGTCGGCCGGTAGCCTCGTGACCGTGCGGACATTTCTGAGCGGACTCCTGACCTTGGTGGCAATGGCCGCGATCGTGCTGGCATTCCCGTCGCTCTGGGTGAAAGAACGTCTCGTCGATCCCGATGGCTTCGTCGCCACGATCACGCCGATGGCCCAGAACGAAAAGGTCCAGGACTATCTGGCCGGTCAGATCGCCGACGAGATCACGAACAGGGTGGGTATCCCGGCGACGTCGGTGGTGGCCGAGCCCGCGGCCCGCGCCTACACGCACAGTGATCAGTTCGAGGCGGATTTCGTCGATGTCGTGTCGCAGCAGCACGCCTGGTTGTTCGATCCGCCGCCGCCCGACGGGAACACCTCGGTGATGCAACTCGACATCACCGACATGGTGAACCGGGTCATCGCCCAGACAGGTGTGGGTGCGCGAGTCTCCGGCCCCATCGTCGTGCCGCTGAACCGCGGCGGTTCGGGGCTCGAGGCCGGTCGCTATCACGATGTCGGCAAGCAGATCACCTCGACGGCATACCTGTCGCTCGTCGTGGCCGTGGCGGCCGGCCTGTTGGCCCTGCTCATCGCGCGCCGACGATCCGTGGTCGTGGTCTGGCTGGGTGTCGGTGTGATCCTGTCGGCCGCATTCGCCTGGGCCGTGGCACTGTTCTTCGCCGACCGGGCCAAGCAGGAGGTCGAAGCAGCCGAGGAAGGCGGACGTGAGGTCGCCTCGGTGGTGATCGACGGTGCCGCCGACAACCTCCAGCATCTGGCGCTCATCGTCGGTGCGGCCGGGGTCGCTGTGGTGGCAGTCGGGATTCTCGGCCGTGTGATCATCGGCCGACGGTGACCTATTCCGATCCGATTACGGGTGACGCGTGGCTGCCACGACCGCGTGCCCAGGTCTGGTGCCGTACAGATCACCGCAGAGCGATGTCGAGTGGATGATCCACTCCGCGACCCGCTCCGGTGATCCCGGTGGACCCTGTGAAGGGTGGTGCCTCGGGGACCGGGGAAGTGAGCTCGCTGAAATCGACGGGCGACCCCCCCGATCCCTGAGGAGGCCCGGAGCGATAGCGAAGGCTATGCCCACCCCGATCCCTGAGGAGGCCCGGAGCGATGGCGAAGGCTATGCCCACCCCGATCCCTGAGGAGGCCCGGAGCGATGGCGAAGGGCCGTCACGAAGGGTCGGCCCTTCGTGACGCTCGCAAGCTCGCTCCTCAGGGACCGGGGGACGCTCGCAAGCTCGCTCCCTTCGTGACGCTCGCAGGCTCGCTCCTCAGGGCGGCGCCTCAGGGACCGGGGGACGCTCGCAGGCTCGCTCCCGTCGTGATGCTCGCAGGCTCGCTCCCTTCGTGATGCTCGCAGGCTCGCTCCTCAGGGCGGCGTCTCGGGGCGGCGCCTCGGGGCGGCTCCTCAGGGCGGCACCTCGGAGACAGGGACCGAAAGGCCGCCACGTCATTACGATGGATTCGTGACCGCCGTGTGGCGCTACCTCCGCAGCGCGCCCCTCACCTTCATCTGGTTGGTGATACTGCTGGTCACGACGATCGTTCAACGATCACTGAGTGAGCACGAACTCGACGAGGTGCTCGGCGAGCGGTCGACAAACCTGCATCACCTCACCACCGACCCGGTGGATGTGCTGGTCACCAGCCTGTTCTGGATCGACGGAGAGTACTGGTTGCCGTACCTGGTGCTGTTCTGCGTGTTCCACCAGCCGGCCGAACGTTGGCTCGGGTCTGGTCGTTGGCTGATCATCGGACTCAGCGCGCACGTCATCGCCAGCTACGTGAGCCAGGGTCTGCTCGGCCTGGCCATCCGGCTCGGCTCGGCAAGCACCTCGATGGTCAATGTCACCGACGTCGGCGTCAGTTATTTCCTCGCGGCCATCGTCGGAGTTCTCACCTACCGCATCGCCTACCCATGGCGATGGATCTATCTTGTCGGCATTCTCGTGGTGTACGGCCTACCGCTGGCGGTCGATCTGAATTTCACCGCCATCGGCCACTTCACATCGCTGGTCATCGGTCTGGCGTGGTATCCGATCACGCGCGGCCGCGATGCGGCGCCGTGGAATCCGATCGACACGGTCCGCCGCATCGCCGGCAGTCATTCCTTGGACAGGGTGCGCCACAGGAACTCGTAGGCCAGCGCCGACTTGAACGCCGCCTGCTTGTTGTCCGCGGCGCCGCCGTGGCCGCCTTCGATGTTCTCGTAGTAGGCGACCTCGTGCCCCAATTCCTCCAGCCGCGCAACAAGTTTGCGGGCATGGCCGGGATGCACACGGTCGTCACGGGTGGATGTGGTCACCAGTATCGCCGGGTAGTCCGCGTCGGCAGAGAGGTTCTGATAGGGCGAGAACGGCTCCATATACGCCCACTGTTCGGGATCGTCCGGGTCGCCGTACTCGGCCATCCACGACGCACCGGCCAGCAGCAGGTGGTAGCGGCGCATGTCGATGAGCGGAACCTGGCAGACCAGTGCGCCGAACAGGTCTGGGTACCGCGTCAACATCACACCCATGAGCAGGCCGCCGTTCGACCCCCCCTGGGCACCCAGCTGCTCCGGCGTCGTCAGCCCGGCCTCGACCAATGCCCTTGCAACGCTTGCGAAGTCCTCGTAGACGAGATGTCTGCCGGCCTTCTGTGCCTGGGTGTGCCAGGACGGGCCGTACTCGCCGCCGCCACGAATGTTGGCGATGACGTAGATGCCGCCGCGGGCAACCCAGCCCCGCCCGGCGATCGCCATGTACCCGGGGGTCAGCGAATTCTCGAATCCTCCGTATCCGTACAGCAGTGTGGGTCCCGATTCCACCTCGCTGCGGCGGACGACGAAGTACGGGATCTGGGTGCCGTCATCGGACGTGGCGAAATGTTGCTCCGCCACAACGTCGTCGGCGTCGAAGAACGACGGCGACTGCTTGATCACGTCGGGCCCCGAGCCCGACTCCCCGTGGAGCAAGCTGGGCGGCGTGGTGAATGAACTGGCCGACCAGAAGATCTCATCGCTGTCGTCCGGGTCGGTGTCCAACACGGAAATCGTTGCCAGGGCGGGCAGTCCCGGCGTCTCGATCGGTTCCCAACTCCCGAGACGGAGCGTCGACACCTGCGTCTGCACATCGTGCAGGGTGGTGAGGATCAGATGGGACTTGGTGAACGAGTAGTCGCTGAGGCTGGTGTGGGCGTCGGGCTCGAACAGCACGGTCACCTCGCGACCGCCGGCGAGATAGTCCTCATAGTCGAAGCACATGAGGGTTCCCGGGGCGTAAGGAGTCTCGCCGATGACCCACTCGGTTCTGGGCATCACGAACAGCCAGTCGTACCGCACGCCAGAGTGGGCGTCGGTCGGCACGTCGATCAGGATCTTCTCGCCGTCGCGGAGTTCGTAACGCAACGAGTTGAAGAAATCGGTGGCCCGACTGGCGAAATGGCGTTCGTAGCCCGGCGTGTTGTCATACCCGACACCCGCGGACACATCGTCGACCTCCCCGGCGAACACGTCGACGGCATCGGCCAACGGCGTTCCGCGCGTCCATCGGCGGGTGATCCGTGGGTAGCCGGACGTGGTGAGCGCCGACGTCCCGTCCGGCTGTTCACCGAAATCGGTTCCGACGTAGACGGTGTCACGGTCGATCCAGCCGATGCTGGATTTGTTCTCCGGCAACTCGAAACCGTCGGTGACCCAGTCGCGTGTCACCAGATCGAACTCGCGGATCACCGTGGCGTCGGCGCCTCCACGCGACAACGACACCAGCGCGTGACGGTACTCGGGGCGCAACACGGCCGCACCGGACCACACCCAGTTCTCGTCCTCGGCGGCTGCCAGCGCGTCCACATCGATCAGCACATCCCACTCGGGCGAATCGGTCCGATAGGACTCCAGCGTGGTCCGCCGCCACAGCCCCTTCGGATTCGTCGCATCGCGCCAGAAGTTGTAGAGGTACTCGCCGCGACGGCGCACATAGGGAATGCGGTCGTCGGTGTCGAGAATCTCCAGCGCCTCCGCCTCCAGCGCAGGGAACCGGTCACCCGACGACAGGTCATCGACCGTGGGTTGGTTGTGAGCCCGCACCCAGTCGAGCGCCCGATCGCCGGTCACGTCCTCCAGCCAGAGATACGGGTCGTCGGTGTGGGCGTCGTTCGGTGCGGACATCGTGCGTACAGCCTTTCCTCGTCACGGTGGCGCGGCGAGTTCGGTACTGCTCAGGCGTGCCGCGCGCCGAGATCCAACCTAGCGCGTTCGCCCATATGGACGTCGGGTGAGCCGGTCGCATCGGCCAGGATGGATTCGCACGCCGCCGCGACCCGCAGTACCGCGGCATCGCCGAGGTGGCGTCCGACGATCTGCATCCCCACCGGCAGCCCGTCCCGGGTGCGGCCGACCGGCACGCTGATGGCCGGCTGACCGGTCAGGTTGGCGACAAAGGTGAACCCCTGCCACGCGGTGTCGGACACCTGCCGACCGTCGATGACGGTGGGTCCCTGAACATCCACCTCGAACGGCGGAACGCAGGTCGTGGGGGTGATCAAAATGTCATGCCCGCCCATCAGCGCGGCCATCCGGTTGACGATGGACTTGCGCCACATCGTCGCACCGGTGAAATCCTCGGCTGACCACCCCCGGCGCAGCATCCCGACCAGGTGCGGCGACATCTGATCACCGATCTCGTCGACCATCCTGCGCATGCCCACCAGGTCGGTCTCGGACATGATCAGTGCGGTGAACTCGTCGCCGGGTTCGCTCCAGCCCGGGTCGACGGGGTTGACCGACCACGACAGAGTGTCGGCCAGCCGGGAGACCGCTTGCTCGATCGCCGTGCGAACCTCGCGATCCACCGCCAGATAGCCGAAGTCCATGCTGAACGCCACCTGCAGGTCACGAGCTCCTGACGGATCGCGTCGCAGCCCGGGAACGATCGCATCCCAGTCGACGTCACCGGACGGGATCGTGTGGCGATCTCGTGGGTCGGGCCCGGCGAGCACCGCCATCACCGAGCACACGTCCTCGACGGTTCGGCAGATCGGCCCGATGTGTTCGATGCTCTCCCAGCCGGAGACGCCGGGATGGCGGGGATCACGGCAGCCCGGGTACACCGGCACGCGGCCCATCGACGGTTTGAAGCCGACGAGTGAGGTGAACGCGGCGGGAATCCGGATCGAGCCCCCGCCGTCGCTGCCCAGTGCGAACGGGACGATGCCGGCGGCCACCGCGGCCGCCGACCCTGCGCTCGACCCGCCGGGGGTGAGCCGGGTGTCCAGCGGATTGCGGGTGGTCGGGAACAGTGGATTCGTACCCGTTGCGCTGTAGCCGAATTCGCTGGCATTGGTTTTGCCCAGACTGATCGCCCCGGCCGCGGAACACCGCTCCACCACGATGTCGTCCTCATCTGGGACGAAGTCGCGGTAGGCGACCGAACCCGACGTCGTACGAACGCCTTTCGTGCAGATGAGATCCTTCACACCATAGGGCACGCCGGCAAGCCGACCCACTGGCAGGTCCGCCGCGACGTGGGCGTCGATCGCGGCGGCCGCCTCGAGTGCGAGATCTGTTGTCGGCGTGCAGAAGGCGTGGATCTCATGATCGATGGCGGACTGCCGTTCGACTGCCTCGGTGACGATCGAGGTGGCGGTGGCCGCGCCGCGGCCGACGGCGTCGGACAACTCCGACACCGGCGGCCATGGCTGCGGACCGATCATGCGGGTACCGCCGGCGCAGCCGAACGCTCGGCGGTCGTGTCCGCGTCGGCGGGCGACGACGAACGGTCGAGCGCCTTCTCGTAGATCCAGAACACCAGGGCGGCAACGACGATGCCGACCAGCGCATCCACCGATCCGGGCACCATGTAGTGCGACACCGTCGCGACGGCGGCGCCGATCACCCACGCGGTGAAAGCACTGGCCCGCAGCCGCGTGGCCGCCCCGGCCGACCGCTTGAGGACCAGCTGATCGACGATGAGGATGGCGCCGATCGGCGGCACGAAGATCCCCAGGATGTTGAGCCAGTCGAGGAAGTACGACCACACGCCGGTCAGGGCGATCGCCGCACCGAGGACGCCGAGACCGACGGCGACCGGACGCATCGTCAGCTTGGTGATGCCTGACCAGCCGACCGCGCCGTTGTACAGACAGTGGCTGGCCACGCTGCCGAGATTGGCGAAGACGAAGAACACGGCCACGGCCGTCAGGATCGTGCTGTGTCCGGTCAACAGGCCCAGGAAGCCGCCGCCGTTGGACGCGGGGTCGGTGGACCCGCCGACCGCGACGACCAGACCGCCGATCGCGTAGGCGACGAAGTTGGACACCGGAAAGGCGGTGAATGTTGCTGCGACTGCCGACTTTCCGGTCTTCGACCAGCGGGTGAAGTCGGCGGTCATGGTGCCCGAGTCGGCGAATCCGGCGATCACGATGCCGACCGCGGCACCGAATGTGAGTGCGGTTCCGGAGCCCTGGTATCCGACGACGTCGCCGACGGACAGACTGTTGCCGGTGGCGCCGTAGTACAGGGCGATCCCGCCGAGGATGAGGAACAGCGGGGTCGCGATCATGCCGAGCCACGAGAGTGCGCGGATACCGACGGTGGTCAGCCCGGTGTAGATCACCGCGCCCAGGGCGGCCGCAAGGATCGGCGACCACCCGAGGGCGTCGTGCATGGTGGTGCCCGTGAGCCCGATCTGGAAGGAGAACCAGCCGATGACCACGGTGGCGAGGAAGCCGGTGGCGATCAGCCGGCCGGTGGAGCCGAATGTCGCGAGCGCCTGCAGGGAGAAACTCCGTCCGGTCTTGCCGGCGATGTAGCTGAGCGCGCCGACATAGCCGAACAGGACGAGATTGCCGAGGAGCAGGGCGATCATCCCGTTGGTGAAGCCGAGGTTGTAGACGACCACCCCGCCGAACACGGCGTTGCCGAGGTTCATCGGGAAGCCGAACCACACCGCCGCGATCGACGCCAGGCTGCGCCGGGCACTGACCGGGACGGGCTCGTGCTCATACTCTTCGCCGAGTTCGGCGGCCAGGTCATGGTGATGACCCTCTGCATGCTTCTCGGCGTGGTGTTGATGGACGTCATGTGTCATGATGTGATTCCTTGCAGGAGGCCGCATGCTGGCACATGCGGTGTTCGGGTGGAGTGAAGAGCGGTACGCGGCGACGGGTACCGAGCGAGATCAGCCTGCGACGGCTGCGTCTTTGGAGCGATCCCCAAAGAGGTGTGTGAGTACGCGGCGGCGATTGACGCGTACATGTTCGGCGGCGAGCCGGGCCGATTGTTCGCCGTCCTTGGCGATGATCGCCTCGAGCAGTTCCTCGTGCTCGGCCCAGAGCTGTTCGGGTTCGCTGTTCTGGCGGAATATCCAATGCAGGCGCCCCTCGAGAGGTTCGAGGATCGAGGTGAGCAGATCGTTGCGCGACAGACTGTTCACTGCGTCGTGAAACTGTTCGTTGAACTCGTGGAGTGCCGGTCCGTCCCCCGACTCCAGGGCCTTGCGGGCACGGTTGCGCAGGGCGACCAGGCGCGCCGCGTCCTTCTTCGTCAGCTGCTCGGCGGCCCTGCGGAACACCAGGCTCTCCAATGCTTCCCGGACGTCGAACAACTCCAGGACGTCGCGCCGCGAGAGCTTCTTGACGATGACACCGCGGGTGGCCAGCATCTCGACGAAGCCCTCGGTGTTCAACATGCGCAAGGCCTCGCGGACGGGGAGTCGTGAGACGCCGAAGTCGGCGGCGACGTCACGCTCCACGATGCGGTCACCGGGCTGGTAGGTGCCGTCGATGATGCGCTCGCGGAGTTGATCCCTGATCGACTCGCGCAGCGGCCGTCCGGCGGACTCGTCCGCCGACACCATCTCCAGCTTTGAGCCTGTGTGGTGATGTTGTGCCATCGCCTGGTGACTTTCCGTGAGGTTCGGGACCCGCCTGTTTGGGATCCCAAAATCAAACTAGGGAGCCGTGCCGTCTGCGTCAATCGTTGGTGTCGCCGCAGCTCAACGGGGCGTTTGTAACGTCATAAGCCCAGCTCAGGCCCCGATTGAAGGATGATCTCGTGCGCGATCTGTTCAAGCGCATCGCATCAGTGAAAGATATTGGTAGACAAGGAGATAAGAGAAAATATGGCGACATCATCGGTCAGTTTTGGGATTCCAAAAGCGTAACCTGACGTTCCCATTCGGCCGATTCTGAGTAATACCGCTGTAACACGACGAAACCCGACTCCGACCGAGGGCGACGCCGCCCGAGTCCGGCGAAAGTGCCACCACGCAGGGCGTTCGTAGATATTCTGGGCGCGGTCGGACGTCGTGCCGTCCCTGCCGCTGATGGCATGCCTCGAGGAAGCAGGTTGGGCTCATGGTCGTTCGATCGTCGGCGGGCCGGCGGGATCGCCGCTCGGTCGCCATCGTGGGCGTGGCGGTGGTCGCAGTTGCCGGACTCGTCGCTGCCTGTGACACCGGGTCGTCGGGTTCGGGGTCGTCGGAGTCGGCATCGTCGTCGCCATCGTCATCGGCTCCCGGAAATCCGAACGCCGCGGTCGCTGATCCGTTACCGGACAACGCCGTGGACAACGCGGTCGGACAACTCGACGATCTCGTCGCATCGCTGATGGACTCGACCAAGATCCCCGGCATGGCGGTGGCCGTGGTGCATGGCGATCAGACCGTGTACGCGAAGGGGTTCGGCGTCGACGAGGTGGGCACCGACCGAAAAGTGGATGCCGACACGGTGTTCCCGCTGGCGTCGATGTCGAAGCCGATCGGGTCCACGGTGATCGCCACTCAGGTGACCGACAAGGTCGTCGACTGGGACACGCCTGTAGCGGCGAATCTGCCCGGCTTCGCCCTGTCCGATCTCTATGTCACGCAGAACGTGACGATCGGCGACATGTACGCGCATCGTTCAGGTCTGCCCGATCATGCGGGGGACAAGCTCGAGGACATGGGTTACGACCAGCAGCAGATTCTCGCCCGCCTGCGCTATGTGCCGCTCGACCCATTCCGGATCACATACAACTACACCAACTTCGGTGTCACCGCGGCCGCGGAATCCGTGGCACGTAAGGCAGGGGACGACTGGGGTGCGTTGTCGGAGAAGACGATCTACGGACCCCTCGGCATGACCCACACCAGCTCCAGCTTCAGTGATTTCGAAGCACAGTCCGACCGGGTCGTCGGCCATGTGAAGGTCGACGGCAACTGGGTCAAGACTCCCGCACAGCGCGACCCCGACGCGCAGGCCCCGGCGGGTGGCGTGTCGTCGTCCGTCGACGACCTGACCCACTGGCTGGCGATGCTGCTCGCCGAGGGCAAGTATCAGGGCAAGCAGATCGTCGGCGAGGAGGCTTTGACGACCGCGGTGACGCCTCAGATGATCTCGTCGCCATCAGCGTCCCCCGACGCCCGCGCGGGTTTCTATGGCTACGGATTCAACTCCTCGGTCACCGAGGGGGGTCGCACCCAGTACAGCCACTCCGGCGCATTCGGGATGGGCGCCGCCACGAACTTCCTGGTCCTCCCGTCGGCCGATGTCGCGATCGTCGCACTGTCGAACGCGTCGCCGATCGGAGCGGTGGAAGCGCTCACGGGCGAGTTCGCCGACCTGGTCCAGTTCGGCGAGGTCCGCCATGACTGGCGCGCGCTCTATGGTCATGCGTTCGACGAGATGAACCAGCCGTCGGGGAGTCTCGTCGGACAGCAGGCACCCGCGAATGCGGCCGCGGCGCAGCCCCTGTCGTCGTATGTCGGTACCTACCGCAACGACTTCTACGGACCCGCCGTCGTCCGGGAACAGGACGGAAAGCTCGTCCTCGCGATGGGGCCCGACGGTAAGACCACCCACGAACTGACCCCCTGGGACGGCAACACCTTCACTTTCACGCTGCGCAACGAGAACGCCGAACTCGGATCGATCTCGAAGGTCAGCTTCGAACCCGGGGCGACGAGCCAGCGGATGACCATCGAGTACTACGACGACGAATGCAGCGACGGGGTGTTCACCCGAGCCGGCTGACGAGGTCCACCGCGCACCGGACTGTCATCAGATCCTCACCCAGATGTCGCAGCCTGTGCCGTGGCGCCGATTACGCTCGTCGCATGCTCACGGTGTACACGCCGCTCGGAAGGCTGGGTCGTCGCCGACTGTCGGTGGCGGTCCTCGGCCTGATCGCCGTTCTGGCCGCCGGTCTGCTGATGTCGCCGACCGCCCGATCCGCGCCGACGGCACCGGGGTCCGATGTCGCGACCGCCGCGCGCGGCTATGTGTACGGGTATGCGCCTGTCGCGATGGTCCGAACCCGATCACAGCTGCTCTGCCGACGGGCGCCGAATGCGTTGACGAACGTCCCGATCGCGGCGAACCCGCTGATCCGTGCGGTCGTCGCGCCGAACTCGGACACCCTGTACACGACGGCGTTCCTCGATCTGCGCAACGGCCCGGTGACCGTGAGCCATCCGGCGACCGGCGGACGGTACCTCGTGCTGCAGTTCCTGGACATGTACACCGACGTCATCGGGAACGTCGGCGCGCGGACCACCGGGTCGGGAGCCACGGCGGTGACCGTCGTGCCGCCGGGCTACACCGGGCCGATTCCGGCACACTCACGCCGGATGGAATCGTCGACCTGGGATGTATGGCTGCTCGGGCGAGTGCTCATCGCCGGAGACCAGCGCCCTTCCGCTCGTGAGCTGCAGGCCGGCATCCGGCTGACCGTCGGGGCACGCACCGGCCTGCCGGCCGTGGTGCCGCCGCGACTGCGGACGCCCACCTGCACCGGTCGATCCCCACAGAATCTCGCCGCCGACGGGTCGGTCTTCTTCGACGAACTGGCGGACGTGCTCGCTGCCGATCCGCCGCCTGCCCGCGACCGGGCCGCGGTGGCCGGACTCGCGGCGGTCGGCGTGACGCCCGGGTCCGCGCCCAGCCGGGGGCGGTACGCCGGCGTCCTGGGTTCGGCCATTCCGGTGGGAGAGCGCATGGTCGACGTCGCGGTCACCCGGAATCTCGTGCGCCGTGGTTCGTGGAGCACGGTGTCCACCGCCGGGCACTACGGCACCGATTACGCCACCCGGGCGGCGGTGGCGCGCTGGGGACTCGGCGCCAACGAGGCGGCGGAATCGAGGTATTTCCTGGCATCGACGGACACCGCGGGCAGCAGACTCGACGGCTCACGCACCTACGTCATACATCTCCGCGCTGCCCAGCCGCTGGTTCCGGTCAACAGCCGGGAAGGTGGCTGGTGGTCGATCACGATGTATGACGACGGGAACTTCCTGGTACCCAATCTGATCGGTCGTTACTCGCTGGGACCCGACGCGGCCGGACTCACCCGCAACCGCGACGGCTCGGTGGACATCGTGTTGTCGGCGTTGCCGCCGCGTGACCCACGGCAGTTCGCGAACTGGCTGCCCGCGCCGCCCGGGCGGTTCCGCCTCATCTTCCGGCAGTACGTGCCGAGCGACCAGGCCTGGTTCCCGCCCTCGCCGAAGAACCGCGGGAGCTGACGCGGCTCAGACCGTTTGCTCAGACCCGCACGAGCGGATCGGGGACCTCACCCTCGCGGATGGGGCATCGGGTGCGCGAGTAGATCGTCGGCATGCAGAGGTTGCAGTGCACACACCGGGACGTCTTGGTCGGATCGGCCTGGATACGCAAGGGCAGATCGGGCTCACGCAGCAGCGCACGACCCATGGCGACGAAGTCGAATCCCGCCGCCATCGCTGTCTCGATCGAGGCGCGATCGGTGATGCCGCCGAGCAGGATCAGCGGCATCCGGACCGCCGCACGCAAGTGTCGGGCCAGCGGTAGCAGATAGGCATCGTGGTAGTCGTAGTGCTTGAGGAACATCGGACCCATCGCCTTGAGTCCCAGGCGCATCGCGCCGCTGAAGGCGTCGGCGAACTCCTCGCGCGGCGCATCTCCGTGGAAGAGGTACATCGGGTTGAGCAGTGAACTGCCCGCGGTCGGTTCGATCGCGTCGAGATGGCCGTCGGACTCCAGCAGTTGCGCCACCGCGCAGGCCTCGTCGATGTTGAACCCGCCGAATCGACTGCTGTGCCCGGGGCCAGGCGCGCCCACGCCGTCGTACATGTTGAGTTTGGCCCACACCGCGGCCTCATCGCCGACCTCGTCGCGCACCGCCTCCATCACCTCGCGGGCGAAGCGTGCTCGGTTCACCAGCGACCCGCCGTAGCCATCCCGGCGATGATTGAGCATCGGCGACAGGAAGCAGCTGATCAGATAATTGTGGCCGCAGTGGATCTCGAGGCCGTCGAAACCGGAGTCGACCGCGATCCGGGCGGCACGGCGGAAGGTGGCCACCATCTCGGTGATCCCGGCGGCATCGAGCTTGCGGGTGACCGACATCCCCATCGGGGCCGGGATGCGCGACGGTCCGAGGGCCTTGCGTCGATTCGACACCGAATTGGCGACCGGGCCGGCGTGCCCGAGTTGCGCGGCGGCCAGCGCGCCCTCGGCATGGATGGCGTCGGTCAGTCGGCGCAGGCCGGGCATCGCCTCATCGCGCAACCAGATCTGATGACGGTCGGTGCGACCCTCGGGAGCGACGGCGCAATACGCGACCGTCGACATCGCCACCCCGCCGGCAGCGACCTGCCGATGGAACTCGATCAGGTCGTCGGTGACCAGCGCGTCGGGTGTGGCGCCCTCGAACGTGGCGCACTTGATCAGGCGGTTGCGCAGAGTCAGCGAGCCCAGGCGGGCGGGTGCGAACGGGTCGGGGCCGACGGGATCGGGCGCGGTCATGGGAGCTCCTCGGTTGCGGTGGGCCGGGTGGACGCGGAGAGACCGGCGACCACGAAGTCGCGGAGTGTGACGATCGCGGCGGGTGACTGGGCATGGTCACCGCCGAACTGCGCCAGGATCAGGCCGAACGCCAGTCCCCAGCGGCGTCGTGCCTCGACGTCGGAGATGCCGCCGACGAGGCGACACAGCATGCCGGACCACCGGTCGAGCTGGAACCACGGCTGCGTCCAGTAAGCCTGCGGATGTGTGTGGACGAATCGATCCAGCAGTTGCAGGTGCAGGCGTCCCACCGGCTGGGCCGCGATGTCGACGAAGGGGCGCAGGATCTCATCGACGAGGTCGGCGACCGTCGATCGGTCCGGGTCGAATCGGTCCAGCGGATCGGCCCAGTGCGGAGCCATACGGTCCTCGAGGAGTTCGACGGCGAGTCGGTCCTTGGACCCGAAGTGGTAGTGGACGGCCGCCGGGTTCGCGTGGGCGTGCGCGCAGATGGCCCGCACCGAGACCTGCTCGTACCCGTCGGTGAGGAACAGCGATTCCGCCGAGGTGAGGAGGGCGGTGCGCGTCGTCGCGCTGCGCGAGAGGGTATTGGGCGCCATGACGTCGATGCAAGCACAGTTCCATCACTGATTCAATCAATGATGGAAATCAGTCGGAAGGAGAGTCCTTGGGCGATTCCGCGAGTCGGCGGCGATGGCGCGGGTCATGTCGGGTGGCGCGTGTCGTCGACGATTCGCGCCACCCGACACGATCAGGGTTGTCGGAATCGACCCGCGGGAACGGGAAAGTTACCCCCGGGTACGGGGACGCCCTGCGGCCACGACATGGTCCGACGTAGGCTGGCAGGCGTGTCTGAACACTTTCAAACAGTTGTCCTGGGTGCAGGTCCAGGTGGGTATGTGGCCGCGATCCGGTCCGCCCAGCTGGGCATGAAAACCGCCGTCATCGAAGAGAAGTACTGGGGCGGCGTCTGTCTCAACGTTGGATGCATCCCATCCAAGGCGCTTCTGCGGAACGCCGAGTTGGCCCACATCTTCAACCATCAGGCGAAGACCTTCGGCATGTCCGGCGACGTCTCGTTCGACTTCGGCGCGGCGTTCGACCGCAGCCGCAAGGTGTCGGAGGGGATCGTCAAGGGCGTCCACTTCCTGATGAAGAAGAACAAGATCACCGAGATCGACGGGTACGGGAAGTTCAAGGACGCCAAGACCATCGTCGTGGGAGATCGGGAGATCACCTTCGACAACGTCATCATCAACACCGGCTCGACGGTGAAGCTGCTGCCCGGCGTCGAACTGTCGGACAACGTGGTCACCTACGAGACCCAGATCCTGACCCGTGAGCTGCCGAAATCGATCGTCATCGTCGGTGCCGGCGCCATCGGTATGGAGTTCGGCTACGTGCTCGCCAACTACGGCGTCGACGTCACCATCGTCGAGTTCCTCGACCGGGTGCTGCCCAACGAAGACGCCGACGCGTCCAAGGCCATCGCCAAGGAGTACAAGAAGCTCGGCGTCAAGGTGCTGACCTCCACCAAGGTGCAGTCCGTCAAGGACAACGGCGACAGTGTGACCGTCAGCTACAAAGACGCCAAGGACAACGACGGTGATATCACCGTCGACAAGGTCCTCATGTCCGTCGGTTTCGCCCCGCGTGTCGAGGGCTTCGGCCTGGAGAACACCGGTGTCAAGCTGACCGATCGGGGCGCCATCGACATCGACGACTTCATGCGCACCAACGTCGACGGCATCTACGCAATCGGCGACGTCACCGCCAAGCTGATGCTCGCGCACGTCGCCGAGGCCCAGGGCGTCGTCGCGGCGGAGACGATGGCCGGCGCCGAGACCATGACGCTCGGCGACTACCGATTCATGCCGCGCGCCACCTTCTGCCAGCCGCAGGTCGCGTCGTTCGGACTCACCGAGGCCCAGGCCAAGGACGAGGGGTACAACGTGAAGGCGACGACCTTCCCGTTCAGCGCCAACGGCAAGGCCCAGGGCCTCGGCGAGACGGCCGGTTTCGCCAAGCTGCTGACCAACGCCGACACCGACGAACTGCTCGGCGGGCACCTGGTGGGCGACAATGTCTCGGAGATGCTCCCGGAGATGACCCTGGCCCACAAGTGGGATCTGACCGCCAAGGAGCTCGCTCGTAACGTGCACACCCACCCGACGCTGAGTGAGGCGCTGCAGGAGACCTTCCACGGCGCGATCGGGCACATGATCAATTTGTAGGTTCGTGTAGCCGGGTTGGGATTCGAATCGTGTCGAGTTTCGAACCGCGGCGGGTTTCGAACGGCGGCGAGTTTCGGATCGTGTCGAGAGAACCCGAAATTTCGCCGAGAGAACCCAGATTTCCGTCGAGAGCATCTGTTTCGTGGGCGGGCTGGGTTCTCTCGACGAAATTTCGGGTTCTCTCGACCGCCGTGCTGGGCGCGTTCTGTGCGTGAGCTTCCGAATGCCGTGCTGGGGCCCACCCGTGGGTGAGCTTCCGACCGCCGTGCTGGACCCTCCCGTGGGTGAGCTTCCGATTGCCGTGCTGCGAGCGTCACCCATCCGGTCCCTGAGGAGCGAGCTTGCAAGCGTCACCCATCCGGTCCCTGAGGAGCGAGCTTGCGAGCGTCACGAAGGGCCCACCCGTGCGTGAGCTTCCGATTGCCGTGCTGGGGGCATCGGATGGGTGAGCTCGCCCGCGAGTGGGCGCCCGGCTTCGCGCTCGATATCCGGGCGACCGTCGGGCTGCATCGTCGGGGGTCCGGGGACCCGGCGTTCACGTACGCGCGCGACGGATCGGTATGGCGCGCGGTGTACACCCCCGACGGGCCGGGCACCCTGACCATCCGATCGGACGGCACGACGATCGCCGCCCGTGCGTGGGGGCCGGGCGGCGAGTGGCTACTGGAACAGATGCCCGACTTTCTCGGTGCATCCGACGACCCCGGGGCCCTCCGACCGCGTGATCCCGTCGTCGAAGCGCTCGTGCGTCGGTCCGACGGGCTCCGCATCGGCCGCACCGACCGCGTCTGGGAAGCACTGGTGCCCGCCATCCTGGAACAGAAGGTCGTCGGCCGGGAGGCCTGGCGTGCGTGGCGATATCTGTTGCGACGCTTCGGTGAACCGGCTCCCGGTCCGGTCCCGGACACCATGCGGGTACCACCGCCGCAGTCGGCGTGGGCGCGGATCCCGAGTTGGGACTGGCATCGCTCCGGTATCGAACCCGTGCGGATGCGTACGATTCGTGGCGCCGCGACGATGGAGGTGGAACGCCACCCCGACCACCTGCGTCTGCTCCACGGCGTCGGCCGATGGACCGAGGCGGAGACCCGATCGCGTGCCGTCGGCGACGCCGACGTCGTCAACGTCGGCGACTATCACATCCCGAAACTGGTCGGCCTCACCCTGATCGGCGAACCCGTCGACGACGACGGCATGCTCGAACTGCTCGAACCCTATGCGGGACAACGGCAGAGACTCATCCGGATGATCGAGCTACACGGCGCCCGTCCGGAGCGTCACGGCCACCGGATGTCGGTCCGCGACTACCGGGACATCTGAGCCGCGCTCAGGCCGTCTTGGTTGCCAACAGGTACTGTCCCTGGCCGGTGATCGTCTGCTCGACGTGTTCGGCCCCGGCGGCCCGAAGGCGGTCGATGATCTCGTGCCTGTCGAAGATGTGATAGCCCGACAACTCGGCGACGGTGCGTACGCCGGGAAGCGCTGCGAGATCGGTACTGACCGACGTGAAGATCGCGATCTCGCCGCCCGGTCGGGTCACCCGCACGAGCTCGTCGACCACAGGCAGCGGGTCAGGGATGAGGTACAACGCGGCAAGGCAGGTTACGGCGTCGAAGACGTTGTCCGCGAACGGGATCGCATGGGCGTCCGCACGGATGAAGGTCGCCCGCGACGTCGCGTTCGTCTCGGCGGCCTTTGACAGCATCGCCGGTGAGTAGTCGATTCCGATACACCGGCCGTCACCGGTCAGGCCGTCGGCGAATCGTCGCGTGTAGTTACCTGGACCGCACGCGACGTCGAGCATCAACCTTTCGCCCGGGCGCGACAGGTATGCGGTCAGCGCCCGGTCGAAGTCCGCCGTCCCCGTGCCGCCCAGGCTGAACAGTCGGGTGAACACCGGCCGCCAGAGGTCCTCGTACACATGCGAGAACACCGCGTTGTGCATCATCCGCTGAGCAATCGAATTCACAGTGATCCCCCCAGAACCCGGTGTCCTCGATCAGACCCGGGTGTCGCGCTCGACCCGCAATGTGCCGATCGTCGTCGCCAGCATGTCGTATTGACCGACCAGGAGCACGAACTCGACCAGTCGTGCATCGTCGAGGTGGCGCCGCAACGCCGACCATGTCGCGTCGGAGATGTCCCGGGTGCCGACCAACTCATCCGCGGCCTTCAGGAGGGATCGTTCGCGGTCGCCCCATCCCGCGTCCGGGCCTTCCAGTACGCGGTCGAAGATCTGCCCGGTGATACCGGCACGCGCGCCCAGTCGACGGTGATGATCGAGTTCGTAGGCGCAGTCGCGCAGGTGGGCCACCCGGATGATGATCATCTCGGTTTCCTTGCGCGACAACGAACCAAATGGCATCAGCCGCGCACCGAAGTGCAGCCATCCGCGGAACAGGCCCCTCGCCCGTCCCAGGGTGGAGAAGATGTGTGCATCGTCGACCCCGATGACGCGGGCGGCTGCGCGAGCGAACAGCCAGTTGAACGGACCGAGGTCACCGAAGCCGCCCGGTGTGACTCGAGGAGTGCTCATGAGGCCACGGTAGACTACCTGAACTATGACGAGCACCACACCACGTACGTTCACCAGTGTCGAGGAAATGAAGGCAGCCATCGGGGAGGACCTGGGCTCCGGTGAGTGGATGGAGATCGACCAGGAGCGGATCAACGCCTTCGCGGATGCCACCGGCGATCACCAGTGGATCCACATCGATCCCGAACGGGCGAAGGACGGGCCGTTCGGCGCGACGATCGCCCACGGATATCTGACGCTCTCACTTCTCCCGGTTCTGGCAGGCGGCATCTTCACCGTCGAGGGCCCCAAGCTGGTCATCAACTACGGGCAGAACAAGGTGCGCTTCCCCAACCCGGTCAAGGTCGGCTCGCGGATCCGTTCCAACGCTGTCATCAAGTCCGTCGACGAGACCCCGGCGGGCGTCAGCATGGTCGTCACGAACACCATCGAGATCGAGGGCGTCGACAAGCCCGCCTGCGTCGCGGAGAGCGTCCGCGTCATGGTCTACTGACCTGCCTCGGGGTGCCCTTCGTGACGCATCCTCGCAGGCTCGGAGGCTCCTCAGGGACCGGGTGGCGGATTCCGATGTACGTCGCCGACTCTTGAGCCAGGGACGTGTGCTTTCCCGTTCGCTGAGGAGCCCCGGAGCTTGCGACGGTGCGTTGCCCACCGATCCCTGAGGAGCCCCGGAGCTTGCGACGGTGCGTTGCCCACCGATCCCTGAGGAGGTCCGGAGCGCTAGCGGAGGACCGTCACGAAGGGCCCCTTCGTGACGCACCGTCGGATCACTTCGCCGGGCATCCGTTCTGCGCCGGGTGTCCGGCGAGGCGGTCCTCGAGCCACTTCATCGCGTCGGGGAACGCCACGAAGACGGTCGTCATGTGTTCGCCCGGGTACTCGCGGTAGGTGGCATCGGTGCCGAGCCGGCATTGCTCATCGAACAGATCGCGGGCCTGGCTCGCCGGAATCCACCACTCCTCGGCGCCGTGGTAGATGAACTCCGGCATGGCCGACTTCATCCCGGCCATCCTGGTGACCTCGAAGATCTTCTCCGCGACCGGCGAATGGTAAGGGTCGGGGTCGTTGGAGAGCGCCTGGGTCGGCACGAACGTGGCGCCGAAGTTACCCATCGTCCCGGTACACAGATTCTTGAAGAAGTCGTTGGACGCCAGCCAGCGCGCCACGTTGTTGGCCATCGGAAGCAGTTCCGGCCGCTCACGGGCGATGCCCAGGATCGCCGCGTGGTAGACACCGGTCGCGAGATTGGCGTTCATGCTCGCCGCGAGTACCCGGTAGTCGGCGGGGACGCCGCCGATCGCGGCGCCCACGAATCGGCCGGCCACGTCGGGCGCGTACGAACTCGCGAGCTTGGTGGTCGCGTTGGTGGCGATCGCGCCTCCGGAGTAGCCGAGCATCCCGATCGGACCGCGGCCGAAGTTGCGCTTGTCGTACGAGGCCGCAGCACGGACGGCGTCGAGCACGACGTGCGCGGCGACGTATGGCTCGGCGTAGGCCATGCGCGGGCCGGTGTGGTCCGGAACGATCACCGCATAACCCTTTTCGAGCGAATCCTGGGTGGTCGGCGGGTTCAGATCGGTGTTGTTCGTGTCCCCGCTCTTGCCATGCGAGAGCGTGTACCCGGTGGTGCAACGGGTGCCCAACGCGACGATCGGCGGGTTGTTCACCATGACCGGCCGGGCGCCGGGGCCCTTCCACGGTGTCGGGGGCACGAACAGGGTGGCGGTGCCGAAGATCGGGCGGTCCGCTGCGTCGCGGGTCGCGAACTTGAGCTGACGTGCGTAGCCGACCTTGACCTCCAGCAGCGGTGCCGCGACCGAGGCGACATCACGGGTCTGCAGGATCTCGCCGGGTCGATGCTGTGCCAGGTCGGCCGGCCAGTGATCGAAGAAGGAGTCACCGGTGGGGGACGGCATGACCGCTTCACGGAATTCCTGGAGCTCGCGCGATGCCCCTGGCGTCACCGCCCGAGCCGGTATCGACTTCAGTTGGGGAACCGGGGGCGGAGGCACCATCGAATCGACCTGGTTGGGGAACTGTGCCGGGGCCGGCCTCAGATTCGGCGGTTCGGCGAGGGCGGTGCCGGTCCCGATGGTCGTGGCGGCGGCCAACACCGCGATCAACGACGTTCGCAGCATCGTTCTGACGGACTTGGACGGCCGCGCCGGCATCGGTGACTCCTCAGTGCTGTAGCGAGTCTCCGGACGCGTGCCGTCGATCCGACAGCAGTTGTCCGAGTTTTCACTTCTCAAACATTTCTCGAAGGATTCTAAGCGCGCGCACAGACAACTGCCGCGTGGGTGCCGACTGGGTCAGATGTATTAGTACGTTTGGTCTAACGTCAACCGCGCGGGGTTCATTGGCATTCGTTGGGCGCCGGGATGCCGCGTAGCCGCTGGTCGAGCCAGTCGAGTGCCCCCGGGTATCCAAGGACGGCGGCAGACAGGTGCTCACCGAACACCTCGCGATATGCGGCGCTTCCGCCGAGTCGGCACTGCCGGCGGTACAGCTCTCGCGCGCCGGCGGCCGGGATCCACCACTCGTGGGTGCCTTGGTAGATGTACAGCGGCACCACCGACCGGAGATCGGCCATCGTGGTCACCCGGTAGATGTGCTCGGCGACGGGGGAGTGAAACGGGTCAGGGTCATTCGACATCAACTGCATCGGCCAGAAGGTGGCGCCGGCCAGTGCGGTCGGCGTGGTGCAGACGTTCTTCAACGGCGAGGTGGCGAACCACTGTCCGAAGTGATTTGCCATCGTGAGGATCTCGGGTCGTTCGCGGGCGATGCCGAACGTCGCCGCATGGAACAGGCCGGTGGCGAGATTCGCGTTCATGCTGCCGACCAGCATGCGGAAATCGGCCGGTACGCCGCCGAGTGCGGCCCCGACGACACGGTCGGCCAGTTCCGGTGCGTAACTGCTCAACAACTTCGTCGCGCCGTTGGTGGCGATGGCACCACCTGAGTATCCGGTCATGGCGATTCGCGAGGCCCCGAACGACTTTCGATCCAGGTTCGTCAACGCTCGGATCGCATCGAGCACGACATGGCCGGCGACCACCGGCTCGGCGTAGGCCATCCGAGGGCCCTGATGGTCGGGGATCAACACCGTGTATCCACGGGTCAACGCGAGTTGAGTGGTCGGCGGGATCAGGTCGGTCATATTGGTGGCGATCGAGAAACCGTGTGCCAGTGTGAAACCCGGATCGCAGGCGGTGCCGAGTGAATCGATGGGCAGATTGTTGACGACGATGGGACGTGGGCCGCGGAAAGTCGTGCGGCTCACCAGGACGGTCGCGGTGCCGAACGACGGGTTGCCGGTGGCGTCGGTGCTGCGGAACTTGATCAGCCGCGCGTAGCGGATGGGTGCGGTCACCACTGGTGCGGCCGTGACGGTTACGTCGCGGGTCGCGATGATCTGGCCCGGGGAGCGCGCCGCGAGGTCATCGGGCCAGCGGTCGAACATGGGGTCTCCGGTCGGCGACGGGAGAATGGCCTCTCGCAATTCCTGGATGCGGTGGTCGAATCCGTGTGCCTGCGCCCGTAGCGGGATTCGTTCCAGATGCGGGACCGGTGCTCCCGGGAACGCGTCGTTGATGGCGGCCGGCACCTGCGCCGGAACGGGCAGCATGTTGGGTGGATCAGAGGCCGCGGGAGGTGCTCCGATCGTAGTGGTCAGTGCCGCCACCATGGTGCACGTCACCACTACGCCGAGGGTGGCCACACCACCCCGGAATCGCAGGGCCGCAAGGTAAGAGCGTGTCCGCGTCATTGCGCACTCCCTCTTCAGGGGTGAGGGGAATCCCCGATGACCTCCTCACTGCACGCAGCGTACGACCATTTTCAGGTCGATTGACCGGGACGAGCGACCCACTGGTCGAACTGTGATGTATTTGTGACGTGTGTTACCAGAGTTGTGATCAGCTCGTCATGTATGGCGATACGGTGCTGCGGTGTTCGTTGATCTGCAGCGCGGCACCGAGCGCCGGAAAGGCGCGCTGCGGACAGTTCTGGCGCTCGCACACCCGGCAGCCGGCGCCGATCGGTGTGACAGTGGCCTGCGGGCCGATCTCGAGGCCGTCGGAGTAGATCACCCGACCCGCGTGGCGCAGTTCGCATCCGAGTCCGATCGCGAAGGTCTTCCCGGGTTGTCCGTAGCGCGCCGCCCGACGTTCCACGGTGCGGGCCACCCAGAAATAGTCACGGCCATCGGGCATCTCGGCGATCTGGGTCAGAATCTTGCCCGGGGAGGCGAAGGTCTCGTAGACGGCCCACAGTGGGCAGGTGCCGCCGCTGGACGAGAAGTGGAATCCGGTGGCCGACTGTCGCTTCGACATGTTGCCCGCCCGGTCGACGCGGACGAACGACCACGGGATACCGCGCAGATTCGGTCGCTGCAATGTCGAGAGGCGGTGGCAGATGGTTTCGTAGGACAGCGAGTAGAACGCTGAGAGGCGCTCGATGTCGTAGCGGAAATCTTCTGCGGCGCCGTGGAACTGGCGGTAGGGCAGGACGGCTGCTGCGGAGAAGTAGTTGGCCAGGCCGAGCAGTGCCAGCGATCGCGCGTCGTCGCTCGTGAAGTTTCCGTCGTCGGCGAGTTTCTCCAGAAGGTCCCGGTATTCGAGGAAGCACAGCTCGGTGGCGAGTTTCATGGCGCGTTGACCGGCGGACAGCGCGGCGGAGAACTCGAGACGTCGGGTCTCCGGATCGAAGCGGTGCAACGTGTAGTCGCCGAGGTCGACGCGGCGCACGATGCTGACGCCGTGGACGTTCTCCAACCGGTTGGCGATCTCGCGGCGGATATCGCCCGAGTGCATCCGCATCCGGTCGGTCATCTCCTCGGCCGCGATGTCGAGTTCGTGGATGTAGTTGCGCCGCTGATAGAAGTAGTCGCGCACCTCTTCGTGCGGTGCGGTGATGGCGCCGCGCATGCTCCGGTCGCCGCGTTCATCGGTGGCGGCGGCCAGCTGATCGGTGGCGATCCGGTAGCGCTGGTGCAGGTTGACCATGGCCTGCGCGATCTCCGGGTGTGCGGCGACGACGGAACTGATCTCGTGGGCCTCGATGGCCGCCGGCGGCGCCTCGACGTCGTCGTCGAGCAGCACCTCGCGCAGTTCGGCGACCAGGCGCACGTTGTCCTGCGTGTCGAAGAACTCCTCATCGATGCCGAAGACCTCGGTGATCTTCGACAGCACGGGAACGGTCAGCGGCCGCGCGTCGTGCTCGATCTGGTTGAGATACGACGGTGAGATGGCCAGCGACTGGGCCAGGGCCACCTGCGACAACCCGCGTTCCGAACGGAGCTGGCGCAGTCGAGAACCGACGTAGGTCTTGGTCATGGCAACCTCCACGTCCAGGGTACGGTGACCGCGTGCGAGTCATGGCGCTGCGTCGACGGGGGGAGTCGAGTCGACGTGCGGGCTCGGTTCGGGGTCGTGCCGGCGGCGTGGTCACCGCGATGGCCGTGGCGATGGCGATGGTCTCCGGGTGCGATGTGGGGCCGACCAGCGGGGCCGGGTCGTCCATGTCTGCGGTCCCGGCGGATCTCCTGCTCAGGCCCGATCAGCTCCCGGGCGGATTCGCCACGACGCAGTTGTCGGTCGCCGAGCTCGTGGCCGGCAATCAGGCGCCCATCGATGTGGCGAAGGCGGCCGCGGTCGCCCCGCCGGAGTGCCGGCCGACTGCCGACGCCGAACTCAATCCGCAGCTGACGGCCGCCAACTCGGCGGTCATCGCGGCACGCACCGACTCCGCCTCCCTGGTCGAGCTGGTGACGAGTGCGCGCCGCGACATCGAGTCGGACGTGCGGGTCAGCACCGGCCGCTGCGCGACGACGACCACGGTGGTCGGGAGCGGCAGTATGCGAGGCGCCCACATCGTGACCCGGTACACCGAACTGCCCGAGGCCGTCCGCGAGTCATCGGCGGTCGACCTGTCGCTGCTGCTTCGCTCGGAGGTCACGACGACGCTGCCCGATGGCGCCGCCACCACACAGGTGGGCTACGCGGCGTACGCCGCTGTCGTCGACGACGGCGCTCAGCCGATGACCGTGCAACTCACCGCCGCGGGCTCTGCGACACCTGCCGCCGACCCGCCGACCGCACCGTCTCCACCGATGAGCGACGCGACGTTCACGGCCTTGTTCGGTGATGCGGTGGCCGCCGCCACGCGCTGAGCGACACCCGGCCACGGAGTGAAAGCCGTCACATATTCGGCGACTCGGCACCGGGGTTTGGTTTCTCGATCGCAATCCGGGACGCCGCTCGCGAGAACCGGTAGGCTGGCAAAAACGCAGTACGCGCGTACTTTTTGGGATGCGAACCCACAACTTTCGCATCCGATGATTCGCAAAATTTGCAAAACCACACCGAAATATGGCCCGATTTTGCATCTCTCAGGGGTTGGACCAGCGTGTTTGTCGTATGGCACCCTTGTCTCAGACACCGCCGGATGACGCGGATTTGTTCGCACAATTTGCGCCACAGATTCTCGTCGCGAGAGCTCTGTCTGTCAGCAGACCGTCCCGGGCGCCACCGGGGCGAAGCAGGACAACGAAAGCGAAGTAGGCAATGAGCAACGTCGGAAAGCCACGTACCGCCGCCGAGATCCAGCAGGATTGGGACACCAATCCGCGTTGGAAGGGCATCACCCGCGACTACACCGCCGAGTCGGTCGCCGAGCTGCAGGGCTCGGTCGTCGAGGAGCAGACCCTCGCCCGCCGCGGCGCCGAGATCCTCTGGGACGGCGTCACCAAGGGCGACGGGAGCTACATCAACGCACTCGGTGCACTGACCGGTAACCAGGCCGTCCAGCAGGTCCGTGCGGGCCTCAAGGCCGTCTACCTCTCCGGCTGGCAGGTCGCCGGCGACGCGAACCTCTCCGGGCACACCTACCCCGACCAGTCGCTCTACCCGGCGAACTCGGTGCCGAGCGTTGTGCGTCGTATCAACAACGCGCTGCTGCGTGCCGACGAGATCGCCCGCGTCGAGGGCGACGACTCGGTGGACAACTGGGTCGTGCCGATCGTCGCCGACGGTGAGGCCGGCTTCGGTGGTGCACTCAACGTCTATGAGCTGCAGAAGGCCATGATCGCCGCGGGCGCCGCCGGTACCCACTGGGAGGATCAGCTCGCGTCGGAGAAGAAGTGTGGTCACCTCGGTGGCAAGGTGCTCATCCCCACCCAGCAGCACATCCGCACCCTGAGCGCGGCCCGTCTGGCCGCTGACGTCGCCAACGTCCCGACCGTGGTCATCGCCCGCACCGACGCCGAGGCCGCAACCCTCATCACCTCGGACGTCGACGATCGCGACAAGCCGTTCGTGACCGGTGAGCGCACCGCCGAGGGCTACTACCACGTGAAGAACGGCATCGAGCCCTGCATCGCGCGTGCGAAGTCGTACGCCCCCTATGCGGACATGATCTGGATGGAGACCGGTACCCCGGATCTCGAGCTCGCCCGCAAGTTCGCCGAGTCCGTCAAGTCCGAGTTCCCGGACCAGCTGCTGTCCTACAACTGCAGCCCGTCCTTCAACTGGAGCAAGCACCTCGACGACAGCACCATCGCCAAGTTCCAGAACGAGCTGGGCGCCATGGGCTTCACCTTCCAGTTCATCACGCTGGCCGGCTTCCACTCGCTCAACTACGGCATGTTCGACCTGGCCTACGGCTACGCCCGCGAGCAGATGACCGCCTTCGTCGACCTGCAGAACCGCGAGTTCAAGGCAGCCGATGAGCGTGGCTTCACCGCCGTCAAGCACCAGCGTGAGGTCGGCGCCGGCTACTTCGACAATATCGCCACCACCGTCGACCCGACCAGCTCGACCACCGCGCTGAAGGGTTCGACCGAGGAAGGCCAGTTCCACTAGGAGCTGATCCGCCTCTCCGGAATTTAGCGAGCTGTCAGGCGGTCCGCGGCTATCGCTGCGGGCCGCCTGCTGGCATATCGGCGGGTTTGCCCGTACCCCTGCAGGGTTACCCGCATCTCGCCGGATCTGTTGTCACGTAAGCATTTCAGGAGCGTTCATGGCCAGCGAGAAGATCTCCCGGGTGGGCGTCGTCGGTGCGGGACAGATGGGGGCCGGGATCGCCGAGGTGTGTGCACGCGCGCACGCCGATGTGCTGGTCTATGAGTCCACCCGCGAACTCGCCTCGGCAGGTCGCGCTCGCATCCTGCGATCGTTGGACCGTGGTGTCTCGAGCGGCAAACTGACCCAGCGGGAGCGTGAGCAGGCCTCGGGTCGCCTTCGGTTCACCTCTGACCTCGGGGATTTCGCCGACCGTCAACTCGTCTGCGAGGCCGTCGTCGAGGACGAGGCGGTCAAGACCGAGATCTTCACCGAGCTCGACAAGATCGTCACCGATCCCGACGCCGTGCTGGCCTCCAATACGTCGTCGATCCCGGTCATGAAGCTGGGCATGGCCACGGCCAATGCCCATCGGGTGATCGGCCTTCACTTCTTCAACCCGGTACCGGTGCTGCCGCTCGTCGAGCTCGTCACCACCCTCATGACCACGCCGGAGGTCACCGAACGGGCAGAGGCCTTCGCCCATGACGTGCTCGGCAAGCAGGTCGTCCGGTCGGCCGACCGCTCCGGCTTCGTCGTCAATGCCCTCCTGGTGCCGTATCTGCTGTCGGCGATCCGTATGGCGGAGAGCGGTTTTGCCACCGCCGAGGACATCGACAAGGCGATGGTCCTGGGCTGCGCACACCCGATGGGTCCACTGAAACTCGCCGACCTCGTCGGGCTCGACACCGTGAAGGCCATCGCGGACAAGATGTATGAGGAGTTCAAGGAACCCCTCTACTCGCCGCCGCCGTTGCTGCTGCGCATGGTGGAGGCGGGCCGGATCGGCAAGAAGGCCGGTCGCGGTTTCTACCACTACGGCGAGAACGGCTCGAATCGCTGAGCTCAGCGCACCTGCGTTGGTCGCGCGGCCGCATCGAGCCGCCGGCCCGGCCCGCCCCCGTTCGCATGCGGCGCCACACCCGCCCGTTCGCCGGGCGGTCTTTGTCATCTGTGTAGACAACAGATCAACGAGACGTGACATCTCCCACCTGCGCTAGCACTCTGCTTGCATTTGCTAGCAAGACGTGGATACTGGTTAGTGGAACCAAGGAAGCGGCACCGAAAACGCCGTCGACATGGACGACACGTCGGATGGCCCGTGGGGTGGCCATCCGGTAACCCGGCGCCGCAGCGTTCAACGCCGCAGCGCAATTGGTGACCAACACAATCAACCGCACATATGACTTGAAGGAGTTAGCTGTGAGCGAATCGACACGCACGCTGGCCAACCCGATCTACGCCGCCGTGGGCGCAGGTGACTACGTCGTCACCCAGTTCAACGACATCATCGCGCAGCTGCGCGAGCGCACCGAGGCCGCGACCGAATCCGCGCAGGCCCGTCTCGAGGAGACCCGGGGCACCGCGCAGGCGCGCTTCGAGGAGACCAAGACCACCGCGCAGGCGCGCTTCGAAGAGACCAAGACACGCATCAACTCGCTGCCCGAGGACGTTCCGGCCGGCATCGAGGAGCTGCGCGGCAAGATCAGCACCGAGGAACTGCGCAAGGTTGCCGAGGGCTATCTCGACACCGCGACCGAGTTCTACAACTCGCTCGCCGAGCGTGGCGAGGAGACCGTCGAGCGTCTGCGTCAGCAGCCGGTCGTCCAGGAGAACCTGGGTCGCGCGGAGAAGTACTACAACGAGGCCGTCGACCTGACCGAGGACGCTCTCGGCGTCGTCTCCTCGCAGACCCGTGGGGTCGGCGAGCGGGCGGCCAAGCTCACCGGCATCGTGAGCAGCAAGGTCGAGGACGTCGCCGCCGACATCGAAGAGGCCGGCGAGACCATCAAGAGCGAAACCGCTGACGTCGCCTCCGAGATCGGTGGCGCCGCAGGCACGGTCGAGGCGAAGGCTCGTACATCCAATGCGTCGCCGGCCAAGAAGGTCGCGGCCGCCAAGAAGGCTCCGGCCAAGAAGGCTCCCGCCAAGAAGGCTCCGGCCAAGAAGGCGACCAGCTGACCTGAGATAAGTTCTCGGTAAAGATCATTCGACCCCGCTCGCGCCACCGCGAGCGGGGTCGAATGCTGTCCGGGGTGCGTCAGCGGGACGGTGAACGGATGGTCAGCACGGCGGTGGCGCCGTCGTCGCTGCGATAGGTGTGGTCGGAGTCGCTGAGCCATCGCAACGATTCGCCCGGCTCCGCGTGTGCCTCGAATCCGGCCGGTCCGGCGGTGAGAATCCCGGTCACCACGAGCACGTGCTCGCTCACGCCCGGCCCGTGGGCGGGCGAGACGCGGGTTCCGCCGGGCAACACCGTCAGCCAGAAGACCTCGGTGGTCGAGCCGTCGGCGTGATGCTCCACATGCAGCAGTTGCGCCCGGAGGTGCTCGCCGCTGCCCTCGGTCCCGGCCTCCTCGCCGAGCAACGCGGTCAGCGGGACGCCGAGCGGGCCTGCGACGGCGTACAGCGTGTCGAGCGTCGGATTGCGCTGTCCGGTCTCGATCTCGGACAAGGAGCCCTTGCCGATGCCGGCACGTCGCGCGAGCTCGGACAGGGAGAGCCCGCGGTCGTTACGCAACGCGGCGATGCGATTGCCGACGGCTTGTCGGCGTCGTTCGACACTCACTCTGGACGCTCTCACTCTCGTCGGGACGCGGTGGCGTTCTGTTTACGGAACGTTTCGGGTATTCTCGCTCGGGTGACCATCACAGCACAATCCCGGCTGCAGCAACCCATCGTCGCGGGCATCGTCACCGCACTCGTCGGGTTCACGTCGTCGTTCGCGGTGGTCATCGCGGGTCTTCAGGCTGTCGGCGCCTCGCCGGAACAGGCGGCCTCGGGACTACTCGCGCTCACGGTTCTCTTCGGGCTCGGCATCATCGTGCTCTGTGTTCGGTCGCGCGCGCCTGTCACGCTCGCATGGTCGACTCCTGGCGCCGCCCTGCTCGCGAGCATGGGTGCCTCTTATCACGCGGGTTGGGCCGCCGCCGTCGGCGCGTTCGCGGTGGTCGGGGTGCTGATCGTGCTCACCGGACTGATACCGGTGCTCGGCGAGTTGATCTCGCGGATCCCGACAGCGATCGCCCAGGCGATGTTGGCCGGTGTGCTGCTCACGCTGTGTCTGGCCCCGATGCACTCGTTGGTCGCCGAGCCGCTGCTCACCGTCCCCGTGCTCGCGGTGTGGTTGATCGCGACGCGGTGGCTGCCGCGGTGGGCGTTGCCACTCACCTTGGCCACGGCGTTGCTGGTCATCGGGGCGTATGTCGCCGTGCGTGGAGCCGGCAGCACGACCACGGCCCATTGGCTTCCCACCCTGACGATCACGGTTCCGCACCTCGACGTCGGGGCGATCGTGGGCATCGCGGTGCCGCTGTACATCGTGACCATGGCGTCCCAGAACATCCCGGGCGTCGCGGTGCTCTCGTCGTTCGGGTACGCGACGCCGTGGCGCGCCGCGATGAGCGTCACGGGGATGGGGACGATCGTAGCGGCGCCGTTCGGCGGTCACGCGATCAACCTCGCCGCGCTGTCGGCGGCGCTGGCCGCAGGCGATGAGGCCGGACCTGACCGGTCGCGCCGATGGATCGCCGGTGTGTCCGCGGGAATCACGTACTTCGTCCTGGCGGGACTGTCCGGAACGCTGGTCACCATCGCGGCCATCGCCCCGGGCGGACTCGTGGAAGCCGTTGCCGGACTGGCGCTTCTGGGCACGTTCGCCGCGGCGATCGTCGGCGCCTTCACGGCGGTGCACACGCGCGTTCCCGCTGCGCTGACGTTCGTCGCCGCCGCCTCGGGCGTCACCTTCTTCGGGATCGGTGGCGCGTTCTGGGGATTGATGATCGGTCTGCTGGCGTATGCAGTGCTGAGAGGTCGATAGGAATGTTCAATCGCTCAGTGCGGCAACACGTTTCTTTTCCACCTCGAGGTCGAAGTCGGCCCGGGGCCAGGTGAGGTCGAGGCCCTCGAGCGCGTGGATGAGCAGTTCGCAGACCGCGAGTCGTGAGAACCACTTCCGGTCGGCCGGGATGAGGTACCAGGGCGCCGAATCGGTGTCGCAACGGTCGAAGATCGCTTGGTACGCCTCGAGATAGGAATCCCAGAAGGCGCGCTCGTCGATGTCACCGGGATTGTATTTCCAGTGCTTGTCTTCTCGTTCCAGGCGCTCGGTGAGGCGACTCTTCTGCTTGGACCTCGACACCACCAGGCAGCACTTGATGGTCGTGGTCCCCGACGCCACGAGGTCACGCTCGAACTGGTTGATGACCGCGTACCGGTTCTCCCACTCCGATCGCGGAACCAGATTGTGCACGCGAACCGGCAGCACGTCCTCGTAATGGGAGCGGTCGAAGATGCCGATCCGCCCGCCCGGCGGCAGCGCCTTGTGGATTCGCCAGAGAAAGTCATGCGACAGCTCTTCCGGTGTCGGCTTGCCGAAACCCTTGATGGACAGCCCCTGTGGGTCGACCATTCCGCCGACGTGGCGCACGATCCCGCCCTTACCCGCGGTGTCCATGCCCTGCAGGACCAGCAACACCGAGCGATGGTCGCCCGACCTCCCGTTGGCGTACAGGAGTTCCTGGAGGTCGGCGAGCACCTGGCCTCGTTCCGTCAGCAACTCCTCGCCGTCGTCCTTGTCGTCCGTGAAACCCGGTGTGGAGGACGGATCGAACTCGGCGATCGGCCCGGTCGCAGTGACCCGCAGCGCTTCGGCCGCCGGCGTCGCCCAGCCCGACTTCGTGTCGTGCTCACCCATGAACGTTCTGCTCCTTGATCACAGATGCGCGAGGCGGAAACAACGGCCCGCCGCCGAACGCGTCGCGATGGGAGTCCGGCGGGGTGCCGTCGTTGTTCGTGATGCCATACGCCGCACCGAGTTCGGCGGTCACCAGGGTATGCCCGTTGCGTTCGGCCAGGTCGGGGTCGTCGGCCAGCGCGGCGATGACACGTCCGACGAACTCGGGGTCCTCGGCCCGCTGTAGCGAAAACCCGGCGAACTCGTCGACTCCCAGTGAGAGCAGCAGTTCGGTCCGGATGAGGCCCAGCCACAGCGACACCGCGGTCACCCCGGTTCCGTGCAGCTCATGCCCCATGTCGAAGGCCATCTTGTCCAGACCGCTCTTGCTCATGCCGTACAGGACCGAATGCAGGTGTCCACGTGAGCCGAACGACGAGATCGACGCGATCAGTCCGGTGCCGCGATCGACCATCATCCGGGCCGCATGCACCGAAGCGACGTAGTGCGCTCGCAGACCCACGCCGATCAGCGTGTCCCAATCGTCGACCGGCCGCTCCCAGAAACGGTCGGAGAATCCGCCGAAACCCTTGGGCGCCGCCCAAGCGTTGTTGACCAGCAGATCGAGGCCGTCGGTGTTGCGTTCGAGGTGGGCGAAGACCTCCGCGACGGCGTCGTCGTCGGTGTGGTCGCACGCCAGTGCCGTCGCCCCGTCCGGGCCGGTCCCGTGCCGCGACGTCACGAAGACCGACCATCCCGCTTCGACGAGTGCGGTGGCGACGCCCTTCCCGACGCCGCGGCTGCCACCCGTGACCAGTGCGGTACGGCTCATTCGGTCTCCACGTCCTCGAGGTGCACGATGTTCTCGGAATCCGCCTTGCTGTCGGTGGTCGCGCGTGGGCGCGGAAGATCCGTCGGATCGGGGAGGGGTGGCGGCGCCGCCACGAACGCCTCGCGCGACCCGTTGACCGCGGCGATCCCGACGATCGAACTCCACGACAACATGGTCAGGTAGTCGATCAGGTCCGCGACCGGGATGGACCGGTCCGCCATCCACCAGTCCACGGCGCGCTGGATCGCCCCGACGAGGGCATTGGACCAGACCGCGGCGCCCGAGGTGTCGGCATCGCGCTCGGCCATCCGCATCACGAGCACATTGGTCATCAGTTGGGCCACCAGCTTCTCCGAGTCCGCGGTGGCCGCGGATGCCGGTGTGCCACTGAGCGCGAACTTGTACAGGTTGGGCTGGTCGGCGACCGCTTCCACGTAGACGCCGATGACGGTCCGGGTCAGCGTGTACTCGTCGACGTCGTCGGTGATCGCGTCGGTCAGGCTGGGGAGCAGCGTCGTCTCGAAGAACCGGACCGCAGTGGCCACGCCGAGGTCGTTTTTGTCGGAGAAGTACCGATAGAGCACGGTCTTGGACACCCCGATGTGGGTGGCGATCTCGTCCATCCCGACGTCGGGACCGAGGGTGCGGACCGCGTCCATCGTGCCGTCGATGAGTTCTGTGCGCCGGGCGGCCTTGTGCTTTTCCCACCGCTGGCGACGGCCGTCGGGCTTGTCGACTTGGTCGCCACCCGAACCCAACAACGCGTGTTCGAGGCCCCGGGTCACATTCGCGGCGGCGGCCACGGCGGCGCGAGCGGCAGCCGCGGGACTCGGGCGGTTGGGCATCACCTGGCTAGCGTAGTGGGTGGGGGGTAAAACTGGTCCAATGCCGCCAACAGTCATTTCGGACGTATCCGATCGGTCGGATGGTCCTGCCGCGGCGGGGCCGCCGCGGACGTCTCCCGGCTTCGGGGCCGACAGCGCGGGCGATCCTTCGCGTCGCCGTGACCTGCGCAGAATGAAGGCGGTTGCGACCGGGTTCCTCCTGCTCGCCGCCGTCATCTACCTGTTCACGCGCTATCTCGAGCACCGTGACGGCGTCGACGTCGCGGCCTGGGTGGGGTATGTCCGCGCGGCATCCGAGGCGGGCATGGTGGGTGCGCTCGCCGACTGGTTCGCGGTGACCGCGCTCTTCAAACACCCGCTCGGTCTGCCCATCCCGCACACCGCGCTGATCCGGAAGAAGAAGGACGACATCGGCGACCAGCTCGGTGGCTTCATCGAAGAGAACTTCATGACGCCGGAGGTGATCGAACACCGGGCCGAGAGCCTCGACCTCCCGCGCCGGCTGTCGTCGTGGTTCGCCGACCCCGTCAACGCGCCGCGGGTCTCCGACGAGGCGGCGCGGCTCATCTCGCTCGCCGCGGAGATGCTGCGCGACGAGGACATCGAGCAGCTGATCGAGCATGCGATCCGATGGGCGGGGGAGCCGGAGTGGGCGCAGCCGCTCGGCCGGATCCTCGAACAGCTCATCGCCGAGGACCGGCTCGAACCGGTGTTCCAGCTGGCCTGCGATCGCGCCCACGACTGGGCCCTCGGCAGCCAGGATCTGATCGATCGGGTGGTCGATCAGGACGTCGGGCCGTCGTGGAAGCCGAAGTTCGTCAACGTGCTGCTCGGTGACAAGATCTATCGGGAACTGGTCGACTTCACCTACAAGGTGAAGACCGATCCGCAGCATCAGCTGCGTCGGTCGATGCATCAGTTCGTCGAGCAGTTCGCCGACGACCTGCAGCACGATCCGGAGATGATCGCTCGGTTCGAGAACATCAAGCAGGAACTGATCGGGCGCGACGAGGTCTCCGATGCGGCGTCGACCGCGTGGAAGACCGGCAAGGCGGTCATCGAGCAGATGCTCACCGACCCGAACAGCACGCTGCGGAACTCGTTGTCGGATGCGGCGATCCGCCTGGCGATCCGGATTCGCGACGATCGTCCGTTGCAGGAGAAGATGAACGGCTGGGTGGTGCGCGCTGCCCGCCACATCGCTGCCAACTACTCCCAGGAGATCATCGCGGTGATCACCGAGACGGTGCGCGGTTGGGACGCCGACGACACCAGCCGGAAGATCGAGTTGCAGGTCGGACGTGACCTGCAGTTCATCCGGATCAACGGGACGGTCGTCGGCGCACTGGCCGGTCTCGCGATCTACACGGTGTCGGTACTGATCTTCGGTTAGCGGTTTGCTTGCACGTGCTAGCACACCCGGCCGATACTGATGAAGACGAAACGGGAGTGTGATGAAGCCGGTCGAGGACCCCGAGGATGCAGACGGCCAACAGCCGTCGGCCGAGGTGCCGTCGGTTGCGCCGCAAGACGTGGAGGATGACAGCAGCTCCGGTGGCGCGGTGGAAACCGTGGAGGCGGTGGCCACGGCCGCTCAGGATGCGGTTGCCACGGCGGCGCAGGACATCGGCGGATTCATCCGCACCCAGCGAATCGCCGCCGAGGTGTCGCTGCGGCAGCTCGCCGAACGCGCCGGCGTGAGCAATCCGTACCTGAGCCAGATCGAGCGGGGCCTGCGTAAGCCGTCTGCCGATGTCCTGGCCCAGATCGCGAAGGGTCTGCGCCTTTCCGCGGAGGTGCTGTACGTCCGGGCCGGAATCCTCGAGGAGCGTCCCGCCAGCCCGGTACGCGACGCGCTCCTCGCCGATGACTCGATCAGTGAACGTCAGAAGCAGATGCTGCTCGAGATCTATGAGTCGTTCAGGAGAGAGAACATCGACGTCAAGGAGTGAACATGCCGGAGAACCCACTGAACACGGTCATCGAGCAGGTGACCGCACTGCTCACCGACCTCCGCGAACGGAGTGAGGCGGCCGGGGAGGAGGCGCAGAAGCGTCTCGGCGATGCCCAGGCCATCGCGCAGAATCGAGTGGATGTGACCCGGGATTCGGCACTCTCATTGTTCGAGGATGCGCGGACGAAACTGTCGTCGTTGCCGGTCGAGATGCCGACCGAGATCGACGATCTGATCGCGCGATTCAGCCCGGAGGAACTCCGTAAGGTGGCCGAGGCATACCTGGCGGTGGCCGCAGGCCTGCTCACGGCGCTGTCCGAACGCGGCGAAGAAGTGGTCGAGAAGCTCAAGACGCAACCACTCGTCGAGGAGAACCTGCCCAAGCTGGAGAAGGTCTACAACGACGCCGTGGGGCTCACCGAGGATGCTCTCGGCACCATCTCCGGGCAGACCCGTGCGGTCGGCGAGCGGGCCGCATCATTGGCCGGTCTGGCGCCGGGGAAGGCCGACGAAGTGGTGCTCGACAAGCCGAAGGCTCCGGCGAAGAAGACTGCCGCGAAGAAGGCGCCGGCGAAGAAGTCGCCGGCGACGAAGGCCGCGGCCAAGAAGGCGGAGTCGGTCAAGGCTCCGGCCAAGAAGGCCGCTGCGAAAAAGGCTGCTGGTGAGAAGGCCGCTGCTGCGAATGTGCCGGCCAAGAAAGCTGCGGTGAAGAAGGCGGAGTCGGTCAAGGCGCCGGCGAAGAAGGCAGCCGCCAAGAAGACCGCCGCCAAGAAGACCGCCGCCACTAAGACTGCCGAAGCGTCGGCCACGAAGACGGCTGCCAAGAAGGCGGCTGCCAAGGCAACCGCCGCGAAAGCGCCGGCCAAGAAGACAACCGCGAAGAAGACAACCGCCAAGAAGACGACTGCCAAGAAGGCCGCGCCGCGACAGGCCTGATCGCTGTGCAGACGGTCTGAGGCGTTCGCCCGAATCGCGCAGTCCGTCGACATGTCTAAGCTGGTGTCGTGGACCTGATGAGTGTGATGGCCTACGGGCAGAACCTGATCCTGCTGCTGCTCACGTTGGTGGCCGGTATCGCGTCGGCGATTGCCCTGATCCACGCTGCGTTGCAGCGCAAGGATGCGTTCCCGGCCGTCGACCGACAGAGCAAGGTCATCTGGGTGTCGATCCTGGCAGCCGCAACGCTGTTCATCTGGTTGTTCGGCGCAGTCGGCTTCCTCGGCATCATCGGTGTGGTGGCGATGCTCGTCTACATCGTCGACGTGCGTCCTCGCGTCGATGACATCCAGGGCAAAAGGTGGTTCAGCAAGAAAGCCTGACGCCATGTGGTCGGCCGGTCGCTTAGGGCTGACGGTGGCTGACTGAATAGACTGGCGGCGTGGCCGAGTACCGGATCAACGACCTGGCGCAGGCGTCAGGGGTCAGCGTGCGGAACATCCGCGTCTACCAAGACCGCGGACTGTTGCCGCCGCCGACGATCCGCGGGCGGACCGGCTGGTACTCCGATGAGCACCTCGTTCGCCTGAATCTGATATCCCGCATGCTCGAGCGTGGGTACACCTTTGCCACCATCAGCGAGCTGCTGCAGGCCGCCCATCACGGGATGCGTGTCGAGCATGTGCTGCGCGGCGCGCCCAAGGGCGGTCGGTTCCGCAACTTCAAACGAGCTGCCACGATCACCATCACCGAACTGCGCAAGACCCTGAACGCCACCGACCGGTCGATCGCGCTGAGCCAGAAGCTCGGGCTGCTCGCCAAGGACGGTGCGCACTACGCGATCCGCAACCCCGAGCTGCTCGAGGGCGCGGAGACCCTGGTGAAAGCCGGCATCGACATCGACGTCCTGCTCGATCGGTGGGTGCGGGTCCAGGACGACCTCGAGGACGTGGCGAAGAGCTTCGTCTCGATCATCACCGACAAGTACTTCGACGAGAACCTACCGGACCTCGGCGAGGAGCAGGTGAGCAAGATGGCCGAGCTCATCCAGACGGTTCGGCCGATGGCCCACGAGATCGTCGAGACCACCTTCCGCAGAGCGCTCGACCAGCAGATCTCGGTGGCGATCGGCGAGGCCAGCACCTACTTCGACGCGTCCACCGCGGACGGTGACGTCGGCAACACCGAGTCCGATGCCGGCAACCTCGACCGCACCGCCGACGTTGACCACCCAGACATCGATGACATCGCCGACCCGGCACCGAGCGGGACAGATCGCTCCGACTGAGATCGGCCACGAGGGGGACGAGATGAAGAAACGAACAATCGCGCTGTCCGCGTTCGCCGCGGGCGCAGGGGTGGCCGCGGCCGGGATCGGCACCATCTTCGCCGGTCTGCTCCGCGACGCGTTCCGGGCCGAGCGCGCCGTCGACGACGGCCCCGACGACCTGCTGTCGGTGCCCGGCGTCGAGCCAGAACGCATCGCCGTCGAGTCGGTTGGCGGCGCGCGGCTCAACGTCGAACGGTACGGACCCACGGACGCCTCGGATTCCGAAGGCGACGTCGTCGTGATGGTGCACGGCTGGACCTGCAACATCGCGTACTGGTATCCGCAGATCAATCACCTCGCCGACACCCGCGAGGTGGTGGCCTACGACCAGCGGGGACACGGTCTGAGTCAACTCGGCCGGACTCGGCCCACGATCGCGATGCTGGGCCAGGACCTCGACGCGGTGCTGTCGCGCGTCGTGTCCGACGGTCGCCGCGTGGTTCTCGTCGGTCACAGCATGGGCGGCATGACGATCATGTCGTGGGCCGCGCAGTATCCGGAAAAGGTGGCGTCGTTGGTCTCCGGCGTCGTCCTCACCTCCACCGCGGCCAAGGCGGTCATGCAGAACCACCTGCTGATCCCGGTCGATCTGCCTCGCTATACGAAGCCGTTCGAGGCGGCGGTCGGCAAGCTGTTCACGTCGGCGCCGGTACCGCTCCCGCGAACCGGCCAGGGTTCCGTGCTCTCGCATTACATCGCGCTGGGACCAGGCGCGCGCAAAGCGCACGTCGACTTCGTGGACGCGATGATCATGGCCTGCCCGCCCCGATCGCGTGCCGGGTGGGGATCGGCGATGGGCAAGCTCGACGTGACCGCCGGTCTGGACGCACTACGAGTGCCCACGACCGTGGTCGTCGGCACTCATGATCGGCTCACCCCGCGCGTGCACGCCGAGCAGATGGCCGACGTGTTGCGCCGTAACGATGCTCTGCGTGACCTCGTCGTCTTGGAGGGCATCGGCCACATGTCGAGTATCGAGGCCGACGTCGCCTACAACGAGATGCTCGACGCCGTGCTGGCCGAGACAGCGCGGACCTCCAGTCCGGTCGGCTAGGGCAGAGGGGCCTCCACGCCTGCGGGGATGCGTCGCCACCCGGTCCGTGAGTAGGTCGAGCGTGCGGGGAGCGTCGCCACCCGGTCCCTGAGTAGGTCGAGCGTGCGGGGAGCGTCGCCACCCGGTCCCTGAGTAGGTCGAGCGTGCGGGGAGCGTCGCCACCCGGTCCCTGAGGAGGCCCGGAGCGCCAGCGGAGGGCCATCACGAAGGGCCGCCCTTCGTGACGCTTCGCTCCTCAGGGATCGGGGGGTGACGCTTCGCTCCTCAGGGATCGGGGTGACGCTTCGCTCCTCAGGGATCGGGGTGACGCTTCGCTCTTCAGGGATCGGGGGTGACGCTTCGCTCCTCAGGGATCGGGGTGACGCTTCGCTCTTCCCCTTCGAGACTCTCGCAGGCTTCGCTCCTCAGGGATCGGGGGGTGACGCCTCGCGAGGCTCCTCAGGGATCGGGAGATGCTTGCGAGGTGCGGTCAGAGCTCGCAGTTCACCAGGACCGGTTCGGGGTGCAGGCTCACGCCGAACGCCTGACGGACGCCGTCCCGGACGTCGCGCGCGAGATCGAGGAGTTCATCGGTGGTGGCGTCACCCCGATTCGTCAGTGCGAGAGTGTGTTTGGTCGACAATCGCACCGGCGAGTCCGGCCCGGGGTAGCCGCGCGCGTACCCCGCGCGTTCGATCAGCCATCCGGCCGAGAGCTTGAGCCCCTCGCCGGCCGGGTAGGTGGGGATGGTGATCCCACTCCCGACGCGATCGCGGATTCGATCCAGCGTATGTGCCGCATCCTCGGGTGCCAGTATCGGATTGGTGAAGAATGAACCCGCGCTCCAGGTGTCGTGGTCGGCGGGGTCGAGGACCATTCCTTTGCTCCGCCGCAGGGCGAGTACCTGCTCGCGCACCGCTGACCCGTCGGCCCGCTCGCCGGCCTCGACGTCGAGTGCCGTCGACAGTTCGCGGTATCGGATTGGCTGACTGGCGCGGTTGTCGTTGAGCCAGAAGGAAACCGCGACCACCACGTGGTCGTCACGGTGCTTGAGATTGCTGGTCCGGTAACCGAGGCCGAGTTCGTTCGGTGACACCCAGCGCAGGTCGCCGGAACGTCGATCAAGGACATGGACGCTGCGGAGCAGGTCGGCGACCTCCACCCCGTACGCACCGACGTTCTGCACCGGCGTCGCGCCGGCAGCGCCGGGGATGCCCGAAAGGCATTCCAGCCCACCGAATCCCGCATCGAGTGTGGTCGCGACGAGTTCATCCCAGTTGACGCCGGCGTCCGCGGTCACGTGCGCGCGGCCCGATTCGCGACCGGTGCCGAAGTCGATGCGAGAGCTCTCGATGACGACGGCGGTGCCGTCGAAGCCCTCGTCGGCGATCACCAGATTGGAACCCCCGCCGATCACCAGGGTGCGTTCCCCGGACTCGTCCAGTGCGGAGATCTCGTCGACCAGGTCACGGGTACGCGGGCAGCGGATGATCGCACGCGCGGGCCCGCCGAGACGCAGCGTGGTCAACGACGACAGCCGGGTGTCCGGGGCCGGCGGAGCGCTGGGGTTCGACGCTGAGTCGGTCACCCGAGTAACCGTAGCCGCTGTCAGCGGCTCGGGTAATCTCCCCCTCATGGCCAGCAAGATGGAGCACGACGTGTCCTATCCCTTCTCGGTATCGCGGCTCTGGGAGGTGCTGTCGACCGAACAGTACTGGCGTGACCTGCTCGAGGCGATCAACTCGAGCCACGGCAAACTCGAATCGTTCGAAGCGTCGGGTGACACGATCACGGTGGCCATGCAGCAGGGCGTGCCCGCCGAGAAGCTGCCGTCCGTGGTCTCCAAGGTCCTCAACGGCGACGCGCAGATCCCGCGTCGCAGCACGTTCCGCCTCGCCGGGGACCAGATCACCGGTGAGATCACCGCGACGGTGGCCGGCGCTCCGGCGAAGGTCAACGGACGACTCGTGACCAGCGGCGACCCGGCCACGACGCGCTACACCGCCGACGTCGACGTCAGCGTGCCCTTCGTCGGCGGCAAGATCGAGAAGGCCATCATCGACCAACTCATCGAACTCCTCGACGCCGAACACGAGCAGACCGTGACGTGGGAGGCATCACACCGCTAGCCCTTGCGCGGGGCATCTCGCCTGGTGGCGACTTGGGTCGCCGACGTGTGCTCACGTAGCCTGTTCGACATGGCACGACGGCTCAGCTACTCGGCGCGCTTCACCCATCCCGCAGAAACGCTCTACAAGGCGCAGAGCACCCGACAGTACTGGGACGACATGATGGCGGGATTCCAGATGATCTCGCCACACTGCGAGGTCGAGAATTTCGTCTCCGACGAAACCGGATTGCGCGTCGTGCTCAAGCAGACGATCGGGCGCGACCAGCTTCCCGCGTTGGCCCAGACGGTCCTGATGAAGGACATGGTCATCACGCGGGAGGAATCGTTCGGTCCGTACGATCCCGACAACACCAAGGGCAACTACAACGCGTCGATCCCGGCCGGTCCGGGCAGCCTGCAGGGCTGGCAGGAACTCTTCCCCACCGAGACCGGCTGCACGATCCGCAAGACCACCGAGGTCAAGGTGTTCATCCCGTTCGTCAATGGGAAGCTCGAGCAGTTGATGCTCGTCAACCTCGTCGACCTCTTCCGCGCCGAGGCGGAGTACGCGGCCGACTGGGTCAAGAAGAACCTGTAGCCGCAGTACCAGGGTGGTGCGCTCTCGCCCCTCGGGCCGGATCACCCGGGGCACCACGAACATCAACCGGCTGCGCCGGGTGGATCGGTGGATGGCGCACAGCCCGGCGGTCATGGCCGCGCTCACCACCTCGCCGCGCCCGCTCGTCATCGATCTCGGCTACGGTGCGCGCCCGGACACCGCCGTCGAGATGGCTCGACGCTTGCGCGCGGTGGCACCCGGTCTGGAGATGGTGGGCCTCGAGATCGACCCCGAGCGTCTCGTCGACCCCCGCGATGGCGTCCGGTTCGCCCTGGGCGGCTTCGAGTTGGCCGGGCTGACCGCGAACCTGGTGCGGGCTTTCAATGTGTTGCGCCAGTACGACGAGACCGAAGTCGGCGACGCCTGGTCGCAGATGCAACGCGGACTCGCACCGGGCGGACTGATCGTCGAGGGCACCTGCGACGAGATCGGCCGCCGCTGCTGTTGGATCGTGCTGGACGCCGCCGCGCCCCGGACACTGACATTGAGCTGGTCACCCGAGCACACCGAACGGCCGTCCGACCTCGCCGAACGCCTCCCCAAGGCCCTCATTCACCGCAACGTGCCCGGTGAACGGGTTCATCGACTGCTGGGCCAGGCCGACCGCTGCTGGGACGTCGCCGCGACCCACGCGTCGTTCGGACCCCGCATCCGCTGGCGGCGGGCGCTGACACTGCTGCGTGAGCAGGGAGTCGACGTCGCGATGCCGCGAGGCCGCAGCGTCGACAACGTGCTCACCGTGCCGTGGTCGGAGGTCGCACCGCGGTAGCAGGTCCGCGCGGCAGAGTCCGAGCGGTCGGATGCCCAGCCGTCGACCGAACAGCCGTCGACCGATCGGCCGTCATTCAGTCGTTCGTATGGTTGTCAGCACCTTCGCGGTCATTACCCTGGGTGCCATGCGAATCGCGATGGCGCAGATCACGTCGGGTACCGACCCGGCCGCCAACCTCGAACTGGTCGACTCGGCCGCGGCAGAGGCGGCTGCCGGTGGTGCTGAGCTGGTGGTGTTCCCCGAGGCCACCATGTGCCGGTTCGGTGTCCCGCTCGGTCCCGTCGCCGAACCGTTGGACGGCCCATGGGCATCAGGGGTGTCGGCCATCGCCTCGCGCCATGGCCTCACCGTCGTCGCCGGGATGTTCACCCCCGACGGGGACCGCGTCCGAAACACCCTGGTCATCGCCGCGCCGGACGGAACGAGGACGTCTTACGACAAGATTCACCTCTACGACGCGTTCGGATTCAGCGAGTCGCGGACCGTCGCACCCGGCGACGAGCCGGTCACCTTCACCGTCGGCGACGTCACCGTCGGCGTGGCGACCTGTTATGACATCCGGTTCCCGGCTCTGTTCACCGAACTCGCCAGGCGCGGAGCCGAGCTCATCGTGGTGCCCGCGTCCTGGGGCGCCGGGCCGGGCAAGGTGCACCAGTGGGAGGTGCTGGCCACTGCGCGGGCGCTCGATTCGACCTGCTTCGTCGCGGCCGTCGGGCAGGCGGTGCCCACCGATCCGTCGGTACGGGAGTCCTCGGCACCCACTGGAACAGGTCACAGCCAACTCACAGATCCCGTGGGTAGCGTGGTCGCCGCATACGACGACGGCGTACAGGTCGGGGTTCACGATGTCGATGTGAACGTCGTGACCAAGGCACGCAAAGCCCTGGCCGTACTGGACAACCAGCGGCCAATTCCACAGGTCTCGGCACCGATCACCAACTGAGGACCTCACGACATGACCGACAACGAGCACACCGACAAACCCGGCGGCGGCAGCGAACAGCAGCCTGACACCTCCGGTGAGCACACGGCGAAGTTCGACCCCGCCCCCACCGACGAGTCCCCGCGTGCCTACTCCCAGGTCCCGCGGACCGAGACGGCACAATTCGAGCCGGGACATACCGGCGGATTCCCGCCGTCCGACGGTTTCGAGCCGATCCCCACGGGCGCCCAACCGGGCGTCGTCTCATCATCGCCCGCGCGGCGCAACACCGGAAAGATCATCGCCGGCGTCTCCGCCGCGGTGGTGTTGCTGCTGGTCATCGCGGCGGTCGGCAGCGAACTCTACCTGCGCAACAAGGCCACCGACTGCATGCAGAGCGCCTTCTCCGACCTCACCGGCACCGAGACGACCGTGTCGTTGAGCCGCAAACCGATGCTGCTGCAGGGCCTCGGCAACGACATCCCGTTCGTCCAGATCGACACCGCCGACAAACCCGGCGAGATGCGCCTGCATGCGCGGGCGGAGGACATCAAGGGTGACGGCGACAGTTCCACCATCCGCTCCCTCGTCGGCACCGGCTACGTGCCCTTCGACCGCGTCGTCGCGATGAGCAAGTCGGCCACCACGGGTGCGGATTCGCCGGCGGCCGGCAACAGCGCCTCGGGTGCCGCGGGTCTGATGAGCAACGCCAGCATCGAGTCGATCACCGGGAACGCCGCCGACGGCACGATCGAGGTCGACTCGGCGGTCCACCTGGCCTTCCTCCCGATCCCCGTGTCGACGACGATCCGTCCGGTACTGCAGGACGGGCGGGTCCACTTCGATGTGGTGAAGGCCAACGCGTTCATCTTCGGCATCCCGTCGGACTTCGCGCAGCAGGTTGTCGACAGTGTCTCCGATTCGATGTTCGGCAAGTTCTTCGACGAGGTCACCGTCAAGAATCTCACGGTCACCGACCAGGGCGTGGACTTCGCGGTGGACGGCCAGAACGTGCGGCTCGATGGTCAGGTGACGGGCGGATCGGACTCCTGTTCGGCCGCGTGAGGCGGCCGGGATCGGCACTGTCGGCCCCGGACCTGCGGTGACTCCCGCGTCCAACGATCGTCGGTACGCTGGTGGATGTCCGATTTGCCGGTCTGGCGAAAAGCTCTTGTTCGTGATGGGTCACCCCTCGGAGCTGCGCGAGATGTCAGGTGAGGTGTTAGGTCAACGGAGGAGAAGATGAGCGCACTGATCCTGATCGCTCTCGTGGTACTGGTCGTCGTCGGCATCGTGGTGGTGTCACAGCAACGATCGGGCGCGAATGCCGTGCGGGAACTCGACGACGCCAAGGCCGACGCCCGGCAGGCGATCGAGCGTCTGGGCGGCCAGGTGTTCATGCTGGTCGGCGACGGCCCCGCCTCGAAGCAGGCGCTTGCCGACGCCGGTGAGCGGTACACGGCCGCCGGGTCGCAGATCGAGCAGGCCGCGTCCCCGGCTCAGGCGCGGCTGGCCAAGCAGACCGCCATCGAAGGCCTTTACTACATCCGGGCTGCGCGTACCGCGATGAATCTCGATCCCGGACCGATGATCCCGGAACTCGACGGCCAGAAGAGCGCGGGCGCGGTCACCGAGGACCGTACTGTCGAATTCGAGGGCCGTCAGGTCGAGGCGTCGCCCGGCCCGTCATCGCGGACCCCGAACTACTACCCGGGTGGCCGTGTCGCGGGCCGGCCGGTGCCGGCCGGCTGGTATTCCGAGCCCTGGTGGAAGCCTGCCCTGGTGGCCGGCGCGTGGGGTATCGGGTCGATGTTCCTGTTCTCGGCGCTCTTCTCCGGCATGTCCGGGGTCGGCTATGACGCGAATGCCTTCGAAAGTGGTGCCGGCGACGGCTCCGACGCCGGTGCCCTCGATGGCGGGGACGGCGGCGGCGATGCCGGCGATGGTGGAGGTGACGGCGGCGACTTCGGCGGAGACGGTGGCGACGGCGGCGGTGGCTTCTTTGACGGCGGCGGCGATGGCGGTGGCTTCTTCGATGGCGGCGGAGACTTCGGCGGCTTCGACTTCTGAGTTCGCGGGCCCGACCCCGGAGCGTTCAGGGGGCCGGTAGCCCGCCGACAGAACCCAAGATCTCGCCGACAGAACCCAAGATCCTGCCGACAGAACCCAAGATCCTGCCGACAGAACCCAAGATCCTGCCGACAGAACCAAGATCCCGCCGACAGAACCCGGAAACGCGCCGAGAGAACCCGGAAACGCGCCGACAGAATCTCGATCGCGTCGAGCAGCCCCGGGGTCGGCCTCCGGTCTAGGTGAAGACCACCGTCTTGCGCCCGTGGACCAGGACACGATCCTCCAGGTGCCAGCGCAGCCCGCGAGAGAGCACCATCGTCTCGATGTCGCGGCCTTGGCGCACCATGTCGGCGACCGTGTCACCGTGGTCGACGCGGATCACATCCTGTTCGATGATCGGTCCGGCGTCGAGATCGGCGGTCACGTAGTGGCAGGTCGCTCCGATGAGTTTCACTCCGCGCGCGAACGCCTGGTGATATGGGCGGGCGCCGACGAAACTCGGCAGGAAGCTGTGGTGAATGTTGATCGCCCGACCGGCCCACGCCTCGCACACCTGCGGCGGCAGGATCTGCATGAACCGCGCCAGCACGACGGCGTCGGGGGAGTAGCCGTCGACGATGCGCGCCACCTCGTCGAACGCCTGGGCCTTCCGATCCGCCGGGAAGGGAACGTGATGGAACGGCACAGCGAAGCGTGTCACGAGGTCTTCCAGGTCGCGGTGGTTGCCGATCACCGCGGACACCGTCGCGGGTAGCTCACCGCGATGCGCGCGGCCGAGGAGATCCACCAGGCAGTGGCTTTCCTTGCTCACCAGCAGCACCACCGATTTCTCGGCGCCGGTGTCGGTCAGCCGCCATTCGGTGGCGGGTCCGATCTCGGCCGCGACCTCGTCGGCGAATCGCGCACGCATCTCGTCCAGGTCGATCGCGATGGAACCCGCACGAACCGTCTGTCGGGTGAAGAACCACCCGGTCTCCTCGTCGGAGTGGTAGCCGGCCTCGGTGATCCAGCCACCGATCTCCGCGAGAAACCCGGAGATGCGGGCCACGATGCCCGTCCGGTCGGGGCACCCGAGCGTGAGCACGTATCGACGTTCGGGGTCGGCCGGCGGTGATGGGGTCGCTGCCGGGGATGTCGATGCCGAAGATGTCGTCGCCGAGGAAGTTGCTGCCGAGGTCGGCTCTGGTGCTGCCACGTCTGTCAGTGTGCCAAGCTCGTCTGTGTGATCACCACCGACCTGACCCGACGCGACGTCGCGGCCCTCATCGACCACACGTTGCTCAAGCCCGAGGCGACCCGTGCCGCCGCCGAGGCCACTGTTGCCGAGGCGGCGGAGCTCGGTGTGTACGCGGTGTGCCTCTCGCCGTCGATGCTGCCCATCGACACCGGTGTCCAGAAGACCTGCGTGGTTGCCGGGTTCCCGTCCGGCAAGCACCACTCGCTGGTCAAGGCAGCCGAGGCGCGGCTGGCCGTGGACAGCGGCGCCGATGAGATCGACATGGTCATCGATGTGGGGGCGGCCGTCGACGGTCGGTTCGACGAGGTGTTCGCCGACGTCCTGACCGTCCGTGAGGCCATCGGTGACGTCCTGCTCAAGGTCATCATCGAATCCGCGGCACTACTGGAATTCGCCGGGCCGGACACGGTCACCGAGGTGTGTCGCCGGGCGGTGCAGGGTGGTGCATCGATGGTGAAGACATCCACCGGTTTCCATCCGTCCGGGGGCGCCAGCGTGGAGGCCGTCCGTCTCATGCGCGCCGCCGTCGGAGACCGGGTGGGCGTGAAGGCCAGTGGTGGCATCCGGACAGCGGAGTTCGCCGCCGACCTGCTCGCAGCGGGCGCAACCCGACTCGGTCTGTCCTCGTCGCGCGCCGTGCTCGACGGGTTCGCCGAGTAGCGCGGCTACCCGGACATGCTCGTCTGCCGTGCCTCGACCGCCGCGCGGGTGTCCTCGGTGATCAGATCCATGTTGATCGCCGCGCCGGCACTGACCCCGGCGCCCATCGAGACGGGGACCGTTGCCGACAGGTCCGCGACGTTGCCGGCCGCCCAGACGCCCGCGACGTCCGTCATGCCCATCGGGCCGGTCGGGACATGGCTGCCGCCCATCGGGTGGTCGGCGAGTGTGCCGCCCAACTGGGTGTAGAGCTCGGACCGTACGACGAATCGTGGCGCCACCACGAGCGCATCGCGCTGGTATGCGGTGCCGTCGGTCAGGACCACCGTCCGCAGCGTGCCGTCGGCGATGTCGAGTCGTTCGACCGGACCGTCGACGACTCTGATGTTCAGAGCCGAGAACTGTTCGGACTCATCAGGTCCGAGGGGTGGCATCGCGTGCGTGAAGAAGGTTACGTCGTCGCTGAGTTGGCGGAACATCAGCGTCTGATGCACCGACATCGGACCGGTGCCGAGTACGCCGATGCGCCGACCCCGTACCTCCCATCCGTGGCAGTACGGGCAATGCAGCACCGACCAGCCCCAGAGTTCCTGTACGCCTGGCACCTCAGGTAATTCGTCGACGAGCCCGGAGGCGATGAGGATGCGCCGAGCGATGACCGTGGTGCCGTCGGCGAGAGACAACACGAAGTGGCCGTTGGCTTCCCGGGAAGCGTCGACGACGTGTCCGGGCCGGATATCGACTCCATAGGCTCGCGCCTCCGCCCGGCCCTTCTCGAGCAGTTCGAGCGGCGAGATGCCCTCCTGCCCGAGCACGTTGTGCGCGCCCTCGGCGGGGGCGTTGCGCGGATGCCCGGCATCGAGAACCACCACCGACCGCAGGGAGCGGCCGAGTGTGGTGGCCGCGCTCAGGCCGGCGGGACCACCACCGACAATGGCGACGTCGATGACATCGGAGTCGAAGTTCTTGTTGTGCATGGGTTTTCCTCCAGAGTCGGGTGGACGAATCAGGGCCGCCGGGCGATCCAGGCGATGCGGCGGGCGCGCACGATCAGGTCGTCGCGGGTGTGCAGGGAAGACGGATGATCGTCGGACAGCAGCTCGTCGACGACGGCGCGATCGGCCGGCGACATCTGCTCGGACAGCGCGTCGCGCACGCGGGTCAACCAGGTGGCGGCGTAGTCCGCCGCCTTCGGCGGTGCAGGCAGATCGGTGACGATGTCGAGGGTTTCGACCACCTCGTAGCCCGCTGCCGCGATCGTCGACGACCAATCCGGATGTGAGTTCCAGCCCTGTGCCTCGACCGTGTCGTGGAGGCGTTGCTCCACAACGCCTTCGGGCGAATCCGGCGGCAGGAACATCGGTAGATCCTCGATCTCGATGACTGTCAGCACCCCGCCTGCACGCTGGGCCCGGTGGGTGGACCGCAGCAAGGCCTCGGGATCGGCGAAGTGGTGCATCGTCGATGACGCCCACACGACATCGATGTCGGTGAGGTCTGCGGGAAGTGCTGCATCGAGGTCGGCGACCACGGTGCGGACGCGGTCGCCGAATCCGGCATCACGCGCCGCGGTCGAGACCCGATCAAGAAGGTCGGTCGCGTTGTCGAGTGCCATCACCTGGGCCGTCGGGAATCGACGCGCCAGAGCAAGAGTCCCGGTGCCGGTTCCGGAGCCCAGATCAGCGATGGTTCGCGGGTCTGCAGCCAATGTGTTGATTCGATCGGATACCTCATCGAGGTAGTGGCCGGTCACCGCTGCGTCGAGGTCCAGCAGGGTGGCCATGTGCTCGGCGTCGGGCTGCTCGAGACCGTGTTGCGGGCCGCCGTGCTGATGTGGACCGTGCTGATGTGGACCGTGATGGTCGGCGTGCTGGTGCTGCGAGTGTGCTTGATGTGCGTTTGCTTGATGCTCGTCGTGTCGATCCAAATGGTCATGCCCTGTCATGACAACAACGGTAGCGGGGCCATGCGTAGGACGCATATAGTCTTGCGTATGGAGCAAGAAATCGATGCTGTGGTCCGCCAGCGCATCCGGGGTCTGCGGCTCGCCAAGGGGTGGACGCTGGATTCGTTGGCCACTCGGTGTTTTCTCAGTCCGTCGACCTTGAGCCGGATCGAGACCGGTCATCGGCGCGTCGCGTTGGATCAGTTGGTGCCCATCGCGCGTGCGCTCGGCACGTCACTTGATCAGCTCGTCGAGCCGGTGGGGGACGAGGACGTCGTCATCCGGCCGGAACCGCACTCATCAGAGGGGATGACGATCTGGCTGTTGTCCCGGGAGGGCACTCCCGGTGGGGTGACCGTGGCCAAGATGCGGGTCACGCCCGAGCACCGTGTGGATCCCGACAACCTCGGCGTGCACCCCGGACGGGAGTGGTTCACCGTCATCTCCGGAACGATCAGGCTCTTTCTCGGAGATCGGGTGATCGCCGTGCCCCCTGGTCAGGCCGCGGAATTCTCGACGATGACCCCTCATGGCATGACCGCCGTCGACGGCCCCGCCGAGATCGTGTCGATCTTCGATCACGACGGTGAGCGTGCGCATCTGCCCGGATGAGTTCCTGCGGTGCGTGGCGGCCTCGGATTCGGCAACCTCAGATGGGGTCGATGCCAGGGACGTCACAGCCCGCACCCAGCGTTTTGCAGGGGATGGTCGGTATTCTGGGGACTGTTATGAGCGCCCAACCTCCCATCACCCGCCGAACCATTCTGGCGGCGGCCGGTCTCGGCGCCGTCGGAGCCGCCGTCGCTGCCTGTTCCAGCGGCGGCACGTCATCCGATGACGCGGGCCCCAAGCAGGCGACCGTCAAGATCGTCTACACGCCCGATCTGAACTCCGACGACGCGCCCAACCCGACAGATACCTTCTCGGTCAAGGCCGACAACGGCCAGCTCAACCCGGACATCAAGTTGGTGAACGCGAACGGCAAGGTCGTCGCCGGGACGATGTCGGACGACCGGAAGACCTTCACGATCAGCGAGCCGCTCGGATACGGCGCCCAGTACACGTGGCAGGGCAGCGCGACCGGCTCGGATCGATTGACCGCGCCGGTCGAGGGGTCGTTCACCACGCTCGAACCCGATTCGCAGACCAATGTCGTGGTCAACATCGGAGACGGTCAGGAGGTCGGCATTGCTGCGCCGATCATCCTCAAGTTCGACGCCACCGTCGAGGACAAGGAAGCGGTGGAAAAGGCGCTGAAGGTGACCACCGATCCGGAGACCGAGGGTGCCTGGGCGTGGCTCGGTGAGGACAACGGATCGCGGGTTCACTGGCGGACCAAGGAGTATTGGGCGCCCGGCACCAAGGTGCACGTGGACGCCAAACTCTACGGTGTCGACTATGGTGGCGGGGCGTACGGCGCCGCGGATGTGACCAGTGACTTCGCCATCGGGCGATCGCAGATTGTCAAGGCGGAGGCGTCATCCCATCAGATTGTGGTGGTTCGCGACGGCGGAGTCCTGATGACCCTTCCGTGCAGCTACGGCGAAGGTGACCTCGACCGCAACGTCACGCGGTCGGGCATCCATGTGGTCACCGAGAAGTACGAGGACTTCTACATGAGCAACCCCGCCGCGGGGTACTTCAATGTTCGTGAACGCTGGGCGGTCCGGATCTCCAACAACGGCGAGTTCATCCATGCGAATCCAGAAACCATTGGCGTGCAAGGGTCGTCGAATGTGACGAACGGCTGTATCAATTTGTCTCTGGAAAACGCGCAGCGCTACTTCGAGAGTGCCGTCTACGGCGATCCGGTTGAGGTCACCGGGACCCGAATCCCGCTGTCCGAGGCTGACGGCGATATCTTCGACTGGATCTTCGACTGGTCGAGCTGGACGGGAATGTCGGCGATCAAGGGAGATCCGTCGCAGGTTACTGCGCCGGCAACCCCGTCGGGCGCGCCGACCTCCAACGCGCCTGCGCCGGCCCCGGCCGGCTGAAACCCGTTGCGGCCCAATCGTACAAGGACTCCACCACCCGCTCGCTGAGGAGCCTTCAGGCTTGCGAGGGTGCGTCACCACCCGCTCCCTGAGGCCTGAGGAGCCTCCGAGCTTGCGAGGGTGTGAACTCACCGGTCCCTGAGGAGCCTCCGAGCTTGCGAGGGTGTGAACTCACCGGTCCCTGAGGAGCCTCCGAGCTTGCGAGGATGCGTCACGAAGGGCGGCCCTTCGTGACGGTCCTCCGCTAGCGCTCCGGACCTCCTCAGGGAGCGGTGGGTACGGTCCTCCGCTAGCGCTCCGGACCTCCTCAGGGAGCGGTGGGTACGGTCCTCCGCTGGCGCTCCGGACCTCCTCAGGGAGCGGTGGGTACGGTCCTCCGCTCGCGCTCCGGACCTCCCCGGGGATCGGGGATGGCGGGTCTTTCGCTAGCGCTCCGGACCTCCTCGGGGATCGGGGCGTAGCCCGCAGATTTCAGCGAGCATCACGACGGGACCTCAGAGAACGAACTCGGAAACCGACAGGACAGCAACAACATCAGCTCGTCATCGAAAGAAAACGCCCGCATGTGAATCACCTGAATACAAACAGCCATCGACAAGAAGAGCTGGTCGGCGGCACGAGGGTCTCGATACGCACGCTCGCACGCTCGCGGGCTACTCGACCAGCGTGACATCGCCTCCTGCCCAGCAAGTGTTGGTAATCGACTCCTCGAACAGGGCTGCCCGCTAGCCCGTCTTGATGTTGCGTCGCGCCGACGCCTGGTCGCGCGGCTTGATGATGATCTGATCGAGGTCGACGTGCGGCGGCCGGGACGCGACGAAACCGATCACCTCGGCGACATCATCGGCCGACAGCGGGGTCAGGCCCTCGTAGACCGCGTCGGCACGTTCCTTGTCGCCCTCGAATCGCACCAGGGAGAAGTCGGTTTCGACCATACCCGGGGCGATTTCGGTGAGCCGTACGGGCTTTCCGAGGAGCTCGTAGCGCAGGGTCCGGTGCATCACGCCCTGCGCGTGCTTGGCCGAGGTGTATCCCGAGCCGTTGTCGTAGGCCTCGAGTGCGGCGATGGAGGTTATGGTCACGATGAGTCCATCACCCGATCCGATCAACGCGGGCAGCAGCGCCTTGGTCATGCGGAGCGTGCCCAGAACGTTGGTCTCCCACATCCACCGCCAGTCGTCGAGATCCGCGGTGGCCACCGGGTCGAGCCCCTTGGCGCCGCCGGCGTTGTTGACCAGTACGTGGACGGTGTCGAGGCCGGAGACGAACGCCGCCACCGAGTCCTCGTCGGTCACGTCCAGATGACGCCCGGTTCCGCCGATCTCTGCGGCGAGTTTGTCGACCTGCTCGGTCCGACGTGCGCCGAGCACGACGTGATATCCCTGACCTGCCAATTGGCGTGCCGTCGCGGCGCCGATCCCCGAACTCGCACCGGTGACGACCGCAACCTTCTGCTCCGCTGTGCTGCTCATGGGTTCAGCTTAGCGACGTGACACCATTGCTAAATTCGTTCCATGACGATGACCGGAGTCGTGCCTGCGGCACTGCAGGTCGGATCGACTCCGGCGGCCGCGGTACTCCAGGCGATCCGAGTCGGCGGTCCGGTCACACGCGACCACCTTTCGACAGCCACCACGCTGTCGCCGGCCACCATCAACCGTCAGGTGACGGCGCTGTCCCGGCTGGGCCTGGTGGTGGAGCGGCCAGATCTGGTCGATCCCGGTGGCATCGGCCGTCCGAAGAACCCGTTGACCCTCGATCGTGACAAACTGTGCGTCGCGGGGATGCACATCGGCGCGCACCGTACGCTGCTGGCGATCGCCGATCTCGGCGGGCGCACCCTGTACAGCCATGCCGTCGCGACCCCGCACGATGCCGCCTCGGTGGGTGATCTGTGTCGTCAATTGCGTGACCTCGCAGGCCGTTTCAGTGGTCGTCGGCTGCTCTGGGGCGGTGTCGCGTCCGGTGGTGTGGTCGACGCGACGACCGGTTGCATCGACCATCCGGTGCTCGGCTGGCAGCGCGTGCCGGTCGGTTCCACCTTGGCCGCGGAGCTGGGCGTCCCGGTGTCGGTTTGTGAACACGTGCAGGCGATGGCGGCCGCGGAACTGCTGCTGACCTTCCCGCGTGAATCTGATGTCACCGGGCTCTTCTTCTACGCCCGTGAAACCGTCGGCATGGCAATGTCGGTGGACGGCAAGGTCCTGATGCCCCTGCACGGCGCCGGCTCCATCGCCCATCTCCCGGTCGTCGCCCCACACCTCGCACCAGGCGGGAGGGCCGTCCTGCAAGAGGTGATCGGCCGAGGGCCGGCCCACCTCGCGGCGCAGCGACTCGGGGTCGAGGACGACGCGTCGGTGATCGTCGATGAGCGGGCCGAGGTTCTCGGCGGCGTTGTCGCGATGATGCGTGATGTGCTCAACCCGGATGCCGTCGTGGTCGCCGGCGACGCCTTCGCTGCTCACCGCGACGGGCTCGCCCCGGTGCAGGCGGCGTTCGACGCGGCCACCACGAACAGGCGCCCGTTGGAGATCACCCCGTCGCGGTTCGGAATTCGGGTGCAGGAGAGCGCTGCAGTGGTGGTCGCCCTCAGCGTGATCTACGCGGATCCGATCGCGGCGACCGCGGCCGGCTGACCGCCGGTCCAGGTCATGTCACCGAACGGACGGTCATCACCTACCGTTAGGGGCATGAGCACACCCCCACGTGAAGTCGCGGCCACCCTCGAGGTCAGCGTGACTGCTCCCACGGAACTGGAAATGCAGATCGCCGTGGCGAAACTCCCCGGACTGACGATGACCGAATCGCTGACCGTCACTGTGGATGGCAAGACCGTGGTACCCGAAGAGATCATCGGTGAGCACAGCAGCCGTATTCACCGTCTGCAGGTCGAGTCAGGGTTGGTCGCGATCGAGTACTCCGCGGACATCACCACGCCGGCAGACCCCATCGACGTCGAGGCGAAAGACCGCTCGATCTACCTGCGGCCAAGCCGGTATGCGGAGTGCGACAAGTTCTTCGGCTTCGCGGCGGGTCAGTTCGACCTCGACCTGCCACCCGGGGACCTCCTGGTCGCGGTGACCACGTTCGTCGAGGATCGCCTCAGCTACATCCCCGGGGCGAGCGACCCGATCGACGGGGCGGCGGACACGTTGCTCGCGGGCGCCGGGGTGTGCCGTGACTACGCGCATCTCGTGGTGGCGCTGCTGCGGGCGCTGAACATTCCCGCCCGACTTGTCGCGGTGTACGCGCCCGGCTGCGACCCGATGGATTTCCACGCCGTGGCCGAGGCGCTCATCGACGGCGAATGGGTGGTCGTCGATGCCACGGGGCTGGCGCCCAGGCAGAGCCTGGTCCGGATCTCGACCGGACGCGACGCCGCCGACACGGCCTTCCTGGACAATCATCAGGGCACGATCAACCTGGATTCCTACCAGGTCACCGCTATCGTGCGCGGAGATCTGCCTACCGACACCGGAAAAGAGCGGCTCCGCATAGGCTGACAGCGTGCACGCGCTCACATGTCCGGTCTGCAACGCACTGTCGGGCTTCGTCAATGACCAGTGTCCGCGGTGCGGCACGACCGTCGGGGTCCATCTGGAGTCCCGGTCGCTGGCGGTGATCTCCGGTGGCAGCGCTGAGATCGAGGGACGCGGTTGGGTCCGATGTTCCAACTGGTCCCGAACCGGATGCAACTGGTTGACCCTCGCCGAGCTGGACGACGAGTCGGCAGGCTTACGGGGCAAGTGCTTTCCCTGTTCCCTCGTCCGTCGCCAACCCGCTGCCGACGACACGATCGCGCTGGAGAAGCTGAACTCGACCACCATGGATCTCCGCATGCTGGTTTATCAGCTCGTGGATCTGGGACTGCCCGTCGAACCCTGGTGGCGAACGGAGGGCGGGCTCGCCTTCGACCTGCTGTCGAGTCTGACGAACGGGCAGCCGGTGATCATCGGTCACGCCAACGGGGTGATCACCATCGACCTGGCCGAAACGCTGGACGCCCACCGTGAGCGGCTCCGGGTGGATCTCGGCGAGGCCTACCGGACCATGTTGGGCCATTTCCGGCACGAGGTCGGCCACTACTTCGAGCACATTCTCGTCGAGACCGGCGCGGGCGCAGAGCTTTACCTGGACCGGTGCCGGGAGATCTTCGGCGACGAACGGGCCTCCTACAGCGACGCCATCGACCGTCACTACACATTCGGACCGCCGCAGAATTGGCGCGACTCATACATCTCCGAGTACGCGACGATGCACCCGTGGGAGGACTTCGCCGAGTGTTTCGCCCACTATCTGCACATCACCGGGACCATCGACACCGCGCGCGAATCCGGTCTGATGCTCGAGAGCGATCAGGTCCGGTTCACCATGGACCGCGACATCGTCCCGCTGGCATCGTATGCGGACGTGCCGATCGAGCGGCTCATGTATGACTGGAAGTGGTTGTCCACCATGTTCAATCGGGTCAACGCCGCGATGGGTGCCCGACCGCTCTATCCGTTCGACCCGCCACTGCCGGTGATCCGGAAGCTGGGATTCGTACACACGGTGATCCGGGAGTCCGCCAAGAGGGCCCAGGTCAGCTCTGCGCCAGCCACTCCCGACGCTGTGCCGTGATGAACTCCAGAACGGTGGCCACATCATCGGTGTCCTCGATGCGGAAGGTGGCCGCGGTGTCGCCGGTTCCCACCTTGATGCTCACGTCCCCCTGGTCGGGGTGCAGATGCGCGAACGCCTTCTCGTCGGTCACATCGTCACCGAGATAGATCACCCGATCGGCGCCGACCCGCTCGCGTAGGACGTCGAGGGCGTGGCCCTTGCTGGTCTCGATTACCGCCAACTCGATGACCTCTTTGCCCTCGGTCACGTGCACACCGGGCCAGGCGGCCGGACCCGACCGCGCCTGCTGCAGCGCGACCTCGGCGTCTGCGGGAGCGGCATTGCGGACGTGCAGCACGGTGCTCGCGGGTTTTGTCTCCACCCGGGTTCCCGGGTGCTCTTTTGCGATGGAACGCAATTCGTCGATCAGCCGGTCCAGGAGAGAGCGATGTCCGTCGGTGATCTCGTCGACGAATCCCGTGTCGAACTCGCTGCCGTGGCTGCCGACCAGCGTCACCGGCGGTGTCAGCCCGGACAATTCTGCGAGCACGGCGAGTTCGCGGCCGGACACCACCGCCGCGTGCGTGTCCGGAAGGGTCGCGGCGGCCTCGATCGCAGCGATCGACGCGTTGTTGGGAACCGCATCCTCGGGCCGTGACACGAGGGGTGACATGCAGCCGTCGTAATCGGAGGAGACCAAGAGCACGGGCGCACTCGCCGCCGCCAGGACGGCCTCGCGAAGGTCCGCCGGGAGGCCGGTCGCGCTCATCGGTCGTCGTGGGCGGTGTCCGATCCGCCCTGTACGAGGTGGACACCACGGTTGGCGTCGGTCGCGGTCTCCGACAGCGACTGAAGGGTACCGAGGAAACTCTCGGCCCACTTGGCCACGTCGTGGGTGAGCACCTGTCGCCGCAGCGCACGCATTCGTCGTCGTCCCTCGGTGGGGGACTGCGCGATCGCGGCCTCGATCTCGTCCTTGACCCCATCGAGGTCGTACGGGTTTGCCTGATATGCGCTACGCAATTCGGCTGCGGCGCCGGTGAACTCGCTGAGCACCAGGGCGCCGCCGAGGTCGCTGCGACAGGCCACGTACTCCTTCGCGACGAGATTCATTCCATCGCGCAGCGGGGTGACCAGCATGACGTCGGCGGCCACGAAGAACGCGATGAGGTCGTCGCGGGGGACCGGCCGATGGAGGTACTGCACCACCGGTTGCCCGACCGACCCGTAGGCGCCGTTGATGTTGCCGACGAGTTGCTCGATGCCCGAACGCATCCGGACGTAGCTGTCGACGCGCTCGCGGCTCGGCGTGGCCAGTTGCACCATCACGGTCTGTTCGGGATCCACTCGCTTCTCGGCGAGCAGCTCGGACAGGGCCTGGAGCCGGACGTCGATGCCCTTGGTGTAGTCGAGCCGGTCGACGCCGAGCATGATGGTCTTCGGATTGCCGAGCTCCTTGCGGATCTCGGTGGCCCGCTTGCGGATCTCTTTGGACTTGGCCTTGGCGTCGAGTTCGCCGGAGTCGATGGAGATGGGAAAGGCGCCGACCCGGACCGTGCGGAAACCGACCTGCACGACACCGAATCGCGATCGCACACCCACGGTGCCCTTGCTGGTCGCCTGTCCGGCGAGTCGTCGCGCGAGGAAGAGGAAGTTCTGGGCGCCGCCGGGCAGATGGAAGCCGATCAGGTCGGCGCCCAGCAGGCCCTCGACGATCTCGGTCCGCCATGGCAGCTGCATGAACAGTTCCACCGGCGGGAACGGGATGTGGAGGAAGAAGCCGATGCGCAGATCAGGTCGGAGCATCCGGAGCATCTTGGGCACCAGCTGGAGCTGATAGTCCTGGATCCAGACGATCGCACCTTCACCTGCGGCCTTGGCCGCTGCCTCGGCGAACCGCCGATTGACCTCCACGTAGGTGTTCCACCATTCGCGGTGGTACTCCGGTTTGACGATGACGTCGTGATAGAGCGGCCACAATGTGGCGTTGGAGAAGCCCTCGTAGTATTCGGCGATCTCCGACGTCGACAACGGCACCGCATGGATGTCGATGCCTTCGATGTCGGGGTTGTCGTCGGAGTCGGCGATGCCTGACCAGCCCACCCACGCTCCGGTCTGTGACCGGAGGATGGGCTCGAGGGCGGTGACGAGGCCGCCCGGGCTACGTTTCCAATTGACGGTGCCGTCCGGGAGGACTTCCTTGTCGACCGGGAGGCGGTTGGCGACGACGACGAACTGCGCGTCCCCTATGTGCTGTTCGGCGGTGGTCCCGCCGTTCGAAACGTGCTCGGACTCCGCCATGCTCTCAGGCGTTCTCGCCGGGTGCGATCCCCAGCATCGCCAAAAGCATCCGGCACTCGTCGGCGTCGGTCGCGTAAGCGGCGACGACGCGGCGCGCCGAACTGGCGGTCTCGTCGGCTACCGGCTCCAACTCGTCGTCGGTGATGTCGGTGGTCTTCGCAGGCATTCGAGTCCTTCTACTTCACGTCGGTCTGCCATCGGCGGTGGCCGCTGGCAGAGTGCACGCCTGGTGTGAGTGTGCGCGACACCCGATTCTACCTGTTCCGCAGGACCGGATCGGCCGAGACCGCGCTAGCGTCGGCGGTACGCCTGCAGGCGATTGCGCCGCAGCATCGACATCCACGCCGGGCGCACCGGTAGCTGCGGACGGCGCAGCGACCTGGCGATGAACTCGCCGAGCGTCACGCCCGCGGCGAGGGCGCATCCGATGGCGAGCGCATTGGTCATCCAGGTGATCCCCTCGACCGTCTGATCGCCGAGGATGCCGTAGAGCGAGCGATACACGGCCAGACCGGGGAGCAGAGGCGTGATGCCGGCGACCGCGACGACCAGCGGTGGAGTGAGTGCGCGCCGGGCGAGCAGGCCGCCGACGAGGCCCACGAGCGCCGCGGCGATGCCGCTGGCCACCACGTCGCCCATCGCAGCGACGAACGACGCTGTGGCGACGACTGTCGCACCGATCGCCCCACCCAGGAACGCCACCGGCAGCGCGCGCTTCTCGGCATAACTTGCCAGGGCGAACGCGAACGCCGCGACGGCACCGGCCAGGATTCGGACAGGCAACTCGACCGCGGGGAACGTGGTCTCCGGGGTGATCGTGGGCAGATAGATGCCGGTGTGCTCCAGGAGGCTGATCGCGATACCGACACCGGCGATGAGTCCGCCGGTCATCAACAGCAGCTCGAAGAACCGGGCCACACCGGTTATCGGCGCGCCGGTGATGGCGTCCTGGACCGAGCCGACCAGGGACAGCCCGGACAGGAGCACGACGATGCCGGCCGCGATGACGAACGACGGCGAGAGTTGGACACCAAGGTTCTCGGTGAGCCCGAACGTCACCGCGGCCGGAACGACAGCGATGATTCCGCCCGTGACCTGCTGAAAGAAAACCGGTGTGCCGATCCGGTTGAGACGGCGGTTCACAGTGACGATGGCCATCGTGGTGAGGAACGCCAGAACTGCGCCGAAGGCGGCGCCACCGAGCAGGACCGAGACCGCCGACGCCATCAGTCCCCAGGCCAACGTCGCGACCCGGTGTGGATAGGGGTGCGGAGCCGTGATGATCTCGTCGACCATCCGGTGCGCGGTGGACGGTGTGAGCGCCATGTCGCGGATGCGGCGGACGAGTCGGTCGATCTGTGCGAGCCGGGTGAAGTCCATCGAGCGGTAGTAGACCTGTTCCATCGCGGTGATCGGTGGCAGTGTCGCGCCACGTCGGGCACTGACCACGATGGTGTTGTAGGTGACGTCGACCTCGACGTCCTCGATACCGTAGACACCGCACACGAACGCGATCTGCTGCTGCGTGTCGATCGCGGCGGTGCCGGAGTCGAGCAGTACGGCCCCGATCTTGGTCGAGAGATCGAGAACCTCGGTGATGGCCGCGACGTCGAATCGGTCGATCGGTTTACGCGGCGAGACCATGATGCTGCCGGGCTCGATCGTGTCGATCGTCGCCTGGCTGTCTCCGATCAGCCGGACGGGGTTCACGTACCCCAACGCGCGGCCGATATACTCGCGCACGCAGGCCTCCTTAGCTCAGTGGTAGAGCACTCGCCTTGTAAGCGAGCGGTCGTCAGTTCAATCCTGACAGGGGGCTCCAACAGTTTTCCTCGGTGTGGGGCCCGACAGTGAACGCTTTCCGGGGCCGCCGACGTTCCGTCATGTGATCAGTCTCATCTCGGCCGTCGGGCCCGGGTCAGACCACGCAGCGGAACCCGAGGTGAGAGGTCGCCGAATCGTCGGACTGTGCCGATCGCGCGGCCGGCCGATACCGTTGGCAATATTCGGGTGCACACAGGTGCGAGCCGCCCTTGGTGACCCGCATGATGTGGGGAGATGTGGTCGGCGCGAGGAGATCGGGCCGCCCTTCTGCCTCGACGACCGGCGTCTCGGGTACGACGTGACGAGGCGTGTACACGTCGACACATCGCTCCCACACGTTGCCGATCATGTCGACCAGGCCGAAGCCGTTCGGCGGATAGGTCCCGACCGGTGATGTGGTTCCCCAGCCGTCGTTCTGGTACGGGAATCTGCCCTTCCACGTGTTGGCCATGTCCACACCGTCGGGCCGTAGTTCGTCACCCCACGCGAAGTCGAGTCCGTCGACACCACCGCGCGCCGCGTACTCCCATTCGGCCTCGGTCGGCAATCGTCGGCCCGCCCACTCCGCGTATGCCGTCGCATCGCGGTAGGCGATGTGCACGACCGGATGGTCCCCGCGGTCGTCGGCGTCGTCGTCGCCCTGCGACCGTCGCCACGAGGCACCCGGTTGCCAACGCCACCATTGCCGCCAGTCGCGGAGATCCACCGGCCCGGCCGTCGGGGTGAAGACCACCGAACCGGGCACCAGTTCCGCGGGATCGGCGTCGGGGAACTCGGCGGGGTCGATGGTCTCTTCGGCGACGGTGACGTACCCGGTCGCCGAGACGAAGGCGGCGAACTGCGCCGTCGTGACCGGATGGCGCTCGATCGCGAAGGGCGCGACGACACGTTGGTGCGCACGGCGCTCCTCCGGGTAGTGCCGGTCCGAACCCATGGTGAACGGACCGCCGGGCAATGAGATCAGCTCGGTGGGTGTCACCCCTCGACACTAGTGCTGCGTCTCGGAAACAGGTGACTCGTCTCCGGCGTTCGATCGACGCCTGGCTGCGTTTGGCTGCGTTGTCGTCGGTCACGACAGCGCCGCTATCGCTCCCTCCTCCGCCGAACCAGAACGCTGATCGCTCCACCGGATACGGTCACCTATTTCCGTGACACACCGCCCGGAGACGCGCCAGAGAGACACGACCCACTTCTGCGGGCGTCACAAGGCGAAACCGGCCACGATGGACCCATGCCATCGGATTCACTTGTCGTTCCCACCACTGGTGGAATGGTGCGCGGGACCACGCGGTCCGGCGTCGACGTCTGGCACGGCATCCGCTTCGCCGCGGCGCCGGTCGGTGACCTGCGGTGGCGCCGCGCCCGTCCCCCGGAGCCCCACGACGGCATCGTCGACGCGACGAACTTCGGCCCGGTCTGTCCGCAGGAACGCAATCCGGCGATCGGCCTCGGCAAGGACGCCACCATGGACGAGGACTGCCTGTTCCTCAATGTCTGGCGACCGGCCGTCGAGGGCGAGACAGGATTGCTGCCGGTGATGGTGTGGCTGCACGGCGGCGCATACGTCTTCGGGTCCGGCAGCCAGCCGCTCTACGACGCGACGAAGCTGGTCACCGACGGCGCCGTCGTGGTCGTCACCATCAACTACCGGCTGGGTGCGCTGGGGTTCGCCGACCTCACGTCGCTGAACGATCCCGCATCTCCACGCTACGAGTCGAACGCCGCGCTCAGTGACGTGCTGCTCGCGCTGACCTGGGTGCGCGACAACATCGCCGGGTTCGGCGGCGACGCGGCCAACGTCACGGTGTTCGGCGAATCCGCCGGCGCGGGCATCGTCACCACGCTGCTGACGATGCCCACCGCACACGGCTTGTTCCACAAGGCGATCGCCGAGAGCTCACCTGCGACGTCGATGTACGACCATGAGCGTTCTGCGCGGGTCGCCGAGCGGTTCCTGACCGCCGCCGGGATTCCCCGCGACGGCGCCGGGGTGGAGGCGCTCGGCATCGACGAGATCACCGCGGCGACGATGCAGACGTTCACCGACGTCCCGGCCGAGAATCCGGGCACCATCGCGTTCGCGCCGGTCATCGACGGAGATCTGGTGCCCCGACACCCGATGGACGTGTTCCGGGCCGGCGAATCGCTGTCGGTGCCGTTGTTGATCGGGACGAACAAGGACGAAGCCGCCCTGTTCAAATGGATGAAATCGCCGCTCATGCCGATCACCCCGGCCGACATCGAGCGGATGTTCGCCGCCATGATCGCCGAATACCCCGACGTGACATTGCCCGCGCGGGCACAGATCACCTCGGCGTACTCCGGCATGCGCCCCAAGGTCGCCGGTCTCGGCGTCGCCCGCGACATCGCCTTCCGGATGCCGACATTGTGGCTCGCCGAATCGCACAGTGGGCACGCGCCCGTCTACCTCTATCGGTTCGACTGGGCGACGCGCATGTTGCGGGCACTTCGCGTGGGCGCCACACACGCGACCGAACTGCCGTATTTGTGGGGAAATCTGGTCGCCGGGCCCGCCGACATCACTTTCAAGCTCGGCGGACGAAAGGTCGGCGAGGAGATCTCCGCACGCATGCAGCGACGCTGGACAAGGTTCGCGCACCACGGTGAACCGGCCGCGGAGCCGACGCTGGGATGGCCGGTATTCGATGCGCACACCCGAACCACATTGGTGATCGACCAGACCGATCGCATCGTCGACGACCTCGACGGCGACATCCGACGGGCGTGGGGCGACGAGGTGCTGAGCTTCCGATAGATAACGATTGTGACGTGAACCATGTCGGTGGGCACCGTCGCTCGTCGACCGCCTACATTGGTTCACTGCAGCATTCATCACGATTCTCGCCGTGGTGCGGGGGGAGAGGCGGTCGACGCGATGGGCAAGGAAATCAACGAGCGACGTTCGCGGCGCATGTTCGGACGCGTGGTCGGCGCAGGGTTGGCCGGGGCGGCCATGGCCGGTGCACTCGCATTCGCGGCGGCACCGGCGAGCGCCGAGCCGCTACCGAAGATCGAGCCGACGGTGGAGAACGCCGCTCCGACGCTCGACAACATCAAGCTGGGCATCGACCGTGCGGTCGCAACCAACCCGGAACTGGGCCCGGTCGGCGAGCTGGCGCTGTCACTGTTCCCCAAGTACTGAGTAGGCCCAAGTACTCAATAGGCCCGAGTACTGGGTCCACAGCACCCGACAGTTCGGGTGCCGAACAAACGAAACCCGCCGGAGCTCGTTCCGGCGGGTTTCGTCGTGTGAGGGTGCCTCGGCGCGCTACTCACATTCGTCGGGGATGTCGGTGTGCGGCAGGTACGTCGACCGTTGCGGCTCGGTCAGGGGTGCTGTGCTCGCGCAGATCCAGTGGCGCGCCGTGTCGATGTCGGTGGTCTGCAGGTGGATGCTGCCGGTCACGTCCCCGGCGGTGATGATCGTGTCGTCGATCGACAAGTGTTCGGGTAGCTGCCATTTCGTCGTGGTATCGGTGGTGGTGATGAGGGGGACGATGGCCTGCTGGTCGCTGAGGCGGCCCTCGTCGAGGGCGAAGGTGATGAGGTGGTGGGTTGCCGTACCGACGACCAGTCGCGACGGAGTCAGGGACAGGGTCGCGGCGTGGATGTTCGGCTTGCGGTCGATCAGTGTCCGCCGTCCGTCGCGGACGTCCCAGGTGGTGAGATCTCGGGCGGCGATGATCAGGGTCCCACCGTCGCGGCTGAAGATGGCCTGTGCGGCCGGACTCGTGTCGGTGATCACTGCCGACGGGGACATCCGATCGCCGTCGAGGTCGTACAGGTAGGTCCGTTTGTCGTCGGAGGCGACCGCCAGGCGACGGCCGTCGGGACTGAATGCGACGCTGCGGATCAGATCGCCGGGGCCCGTGATGGGCGCACCGATGCGTACCGGACGGCGCGGTTCGGCGGTGTTCCAGAGTTGCACGGTCCGGTCGGTGGCCCCCGCCGCCAGCACATCGGCGTGGGGCGCGAACGCGATCGCGTTGGTGTAGCGCGTCGCCACCCTCAGCTCAGCGGCCGGTCGGACCGATTGCCGGTCGCTGATGTCCCAGAGCTGCACGACCCCACCGTTGTTGTTGGCGGTCGCCGCCTGCGTCCCGGCGGCGTTGACGCTGACCGACGGGTGATCGTTCACGCGCCGCTCGATCGGTGTGCGTGACTGTCGAATCCAGCCGTCCGGCCCGGTCGTCCAGATGTTCAGCGAGGTGTCGGTGCCGACGCTGCCGAGCACGGTGGCGTCCGAGTCGTTGGACAACCCGGTCACGGTTCCGCCGCGGTCGGGGATGACCCCGGTGGGCAGGTTCCACTCGTCGATCGTGCCGTCCGACCGGCCGACCAGCAGGCAGGTGCCGTCGGGGCTGAACGCCGTGGAGAACGTGCGGACCGAACCCTGCTCCGGGGTCCCCTGGTCGCTCGACGACTGCAACGCCCACAGGGTCGCCGGCATGGTCGGATCGATGGTGTTCCACACCGTGACCCGGCCGTCCGAACGGGCCGTGGCCAGCTCGTCGCCCTGCGGGCCGAAAGCGATCGACCACGAGCCTGCAGTGGTGCCGGGCAGCGACGTGGTCAGTGCCACGGGATGTCGCGGGTCGCCGACATCCCACAACTGTGCGTTGGGGCTGTCGCCGGTCACCGCGAGGGTGTGGCTGTCGGCGCTGAAGGCCACCGAATGGGTGATGCTGGGGAATCCGGTGATGGGCGGTCCCGCGGGAACCGGCAGGTCGGGGTCGCGGGTGTCGTAGAGGCGCACCACGCGGTCGTCGCCGCCGGTGGCGAGAAGGCGTCCGTCGGGGCTGTAGGCCACCGTCCGCGCGGCGCCGCCATGCGCGGGCAGTACTGCCGTCTCGCGAAGTCCGCCGTCGTCGGCGACCGCGTAGATGGTCACCGACCCGTCGTCCGACGACGCGGCCAGGTGACGTCCGTCGGGGGCGAACCGCACCAGGTAGACGGTTCCGTGGCCCGGGCTGACGGTGGTGTGTTGTCGGGGTGCCGCGGGGGTCCCGATGTCCCAGATGCGCACCGTGCCGTCGCCGCTGCCGGTGGCCAGCAGCGGTCGGGATGGATGAAACGCGGTGGATGTCAGATAGTTTCCGTAGCCGGTGAGGGTGGCCACCGAGTGGAAGGATCCGTCGCTCCCGCGTGCCCAGACGCGGGCCGTGCGGTCGCCGCTGGCCGACGCGAACATGCTTCCGTCGGCGGCGAAGCTGACGTCGTAGACGGGTCCGGTGTGGCCGTCGAGCGGGCTGGCCAGGGGACTCGTGGCGGCACCGAGAACGCGTTGGCTGACCGTTGGATCATCGGGGTACAGGCTCTGGGCGACGAGCAGCAGCCGCGCCGCGAGCGACGGATTGGACTGTTGCAGGCTGTCGATGTGCGACAGCAGCGCGGCCCGTTCGGCGTTGTTGCGCTGCTGGGTCAGGTCGTGCGCCTGCCGGAACCCGATGGCCGCGGTGATCGTCGACACGACTGCGAGCACGACGACGACGGTGATGGAGAACAACCGCACCACCCGTCGACGGCGTTGTTGTGTGAGCGCGGCGTCGAGGAAGGCCTCGCTCTCCGCGGACAGCAGGTGCTGATAATTGCGGCGTAGCGCGGCCCGATGTTGCCTGGCGTCGTCGAGGCGGGAACCGGTGTAGAGGAACGAGCGGCTGCGTCCGGTCTCGACCCAGGCGGTCGTGTCGGTGTCGAGTTGCTGTCGCCAGAGGTGGATTCCGGAGTCCGCGGCGATCCATTCGGCCAGGCGCGGCCACGCCGTGAGGACGACGTCGTGGACGAGCAACACCGAGTCCGACGTCACGATGAGCAGTCGGGCCTGCGCGAAGATGTCGATCACCGACGAGATGCGGGTGGGAAAGCGGTCGGCGATGGTGTCGGTGTGCAACGGCACGCGCAGCGCGACTCCGCCGGGGCCGACATGGACGAGCGCCAACAGCAGCGCCCGGGCGAGGTTGCGATCCTCCGGCTCGACGGCCGACCACGCGGCCTCCGCGGTGTCGGCGACGGCGCGGGCGATCCCGCCGGTGGCCCGGTATCCGGAGATCGTCATCCGATTGCCGGATCGACGCGCCCACGTCGCCGCGAGGACGTGGGCGAGGAGCGGAAGTCGTCCGGCGCGGTCGCCGATGGTGGTGGCGGCGTGCAGGTCGTTGATCATCACGTCCGCCAGTCCGGACTCGATCCGCCCGCCGGCAAGGCGCACCGGACCGGTGATGACCTCGCGCAGCTGTCCACCGGTCATCTCGGACACGATCACGCATCGTGACTGCCAGGCCTGGGTGAGGAACGGGAACTCGACGCACGGTCCGAAGAAGTCGGCCCGCACACCCAGTACGACGACGGCGTCGGCGGCCAGGGCCTCGACGTCGCGCATGGTGTCGACCACGGTCTCGTCAGCCTGCGCAAAGACGTCTTCGAACTGATCGAGCACGATGACGTCGACCTGATCACCGTCGGAAGCATCCTCGTCACCACCCCGTCCGGTGGGCCTCCGGGCGTCCACGTGCACACCCGCGGCGGTGATGGTGGCACGACGCGGGCGTACCACCCGTGGCCCACGCCCGAGACCGGCACCGAGCAGGGACGATTTCCCCGACCCGGACACGCCCGCCACGATGACGACGCGCGGGCCGCTCGGCGACGCCGCTGCCTCGAGGATGGTGTCCACCAGGGTGGCCACCAGATGGTCGCGCCCGAAGTACACAGCGCTGTCCGCGACGGTCAGGGTGGCGAGGCCCGCGTACGGCCGGTTCACCGTGGTGGACGCCGACGTCACCGGGTCCGGGTCGCCGTCGTCGGCCTCGGTCAGGTGTTTGTCCCAGAGCTCCCGCCACTGCGGAAGGCTGAGCACATCATCCTGTCCGCTCGCCACGGCGCGAGTGGTGAGCCACAGCAGGAGGGGCTCGACCGTGGCGAAATCGCGGGGCAGATGTCGCCCGTTGCGCCAATCGCTGATTCGCTGGGCAGAGACCGTCGACCGCGCGGCCGCGGCCCGTAGAGTGGGCCGCCCGGCCTGTACGAACAGCCGCGCCAACGCACTACCGAAGTCCACTCACCATCACCGAAGATCCCCCGACCGTTACTTGGCCCAATCATGCGCTCACCGAGGCCGCGACCGCCATTCGAGTGAGCGGGGACACGCCCGACCGGCCAGCTCGGCTCCCCGGCGGACGGACCGTTACGTGGTGATCCCGCGTATCCGGCGACGTCCGGTGTCCGGTCCGGAATGTTCGATTCCACGCTGAACTGCGTCGATGTCGCGTCCGACGACCGGCGGCTGGCTTACCGAGCGGTGCCGGGGTGGACTGGTATCAGCGCGTGAGACCGCCGTCGAGCGCGTGGCTGCAGCCGTTGTACGACGCGCGGTGGCGTGACGGACGCCGCTTGAGTCGGGGGTGCGGGTCGCGCAACGGCTGCAGCGGATTTCTCGCACCGAAGGGCACCCGGGAACGTCGGAGCCGGCACGTAGGATCACCCGCATGACGCGTGTTCGGCTCAACGGTTCGGCAGCTCTGCACGACGGTGGGTTCGCCTACAGCGCGAGTGTGGCGCCCGGTCCGCTGTTGTTCACCGCCGGGATCAGCCCGCTCGATGCCGAAGGCGGCGTGGTCGCGCCCGGGGATGTGGTCGGCCAGACCCGAAGATGTCTGCAGAACCTCGCCACGGTGCTCGCCGAGCAGGGCGCCTCGATGGCCGACATCGCGAAGCTCACCATTTACGTCGCCGAGCATCTCCAGGCGGATCTGGTGGTCGCCTGGCAAGCGGTCGCCGACGAGTTCGCCGACGGGGTGCCGCCGGCGATGATGCTCGGCGTGACGGTCTTGCCGTACGACGACCAGGTGGTGGAGATCGAAGCGATCGCGGCACCACCGGTGTGATGACAGTTCGTCCCTGCATCAGTGACGCGGCCCGGAGGAGTCGCCTGTTGCGGCGTCACCGACTCGTCGCCGACGCCTGGGCGTCCACGGTCACCGAGGTCGCCGACGATCTGGTCGGTTTGCACGCCACCACACCGTCGACCGTCTACCTCTCCGCATGGGCGCGCGTCGACGGGTTCGTCCCCGACCTGATGGACGCCGCCCTCTATGAGGATCGGTGCGTCGTCAAGCAGCTCGCAATGCGCCGCACCCTCTTCGTGTTCAGCCGGCCGGTCCTGGCTGAGGCAGTCGGAGCGGTTGGCCCTCGGGTCACCGCGTCGGAACGCACCAACATGCTGCGCGACCTGCGGCGCAGTGACGACTTCGACGACCCGGAGGGATGGATCGACCGGGCCCGCGCGGCAGTATTGGGCGACCTCGCCGACGGAGCGGCCCGCACGTCGAGCGAACTGCGGGAACGTCTCCCCGAACTCGACGGCCACATCGTCTACGGCGTGGGCAAGTCCTGGGGTGGCAAGGTCCCGATGGGGCCGCGTGTGCTGAACATGATGAGTGCCGCCGGTGACATCGTCCGCGGACCGAACTCGGGGTCCTGGATCCTGTCGCGTCCGTCGTGGGTGGCGATGACGAGTTGGCTCGGCGAACCCCTTGTGCCGATGAGCGTCGAGGACGGCCACCGTGCCCTCATCGGGCGCTGGCTGCGATCGTTCGGGCCGGGGACCGAGGCCGACCTCGTGTGGTGGACGGGATCGACCAAGCGGGCGGTCCGGGCGGCGTTGGCCGAGCTGGACGTCGTCGAGGTGGATCTCGAGCGCGGTGAGGTCGGCTACCTGCTGGCCGACGACGTGACCGGCGACGAGATCGGCGGCGACGTGGAACCACAGGCGCTGCTGCTGCCGGAACTGGACCCCACGACGATGGGCTGGAAGCAGCGCGAATTCTACCTCGGGCCGCACGCGTCGCACGCATTCGACAGCAACGGCAACGGTGGACAGACCGCCTGGTGGGATGGGCGCATCGTCGGTGGTTGGCGCCAGGACAAGGCCGACGGTCGGATCGACGTGCACACGTTCGAGAAGCTCCCGAAGGTTGCGACCCGAGCATTGAGAGATCGGGCGGACGCGCTCGGTGAGTGGCTCGGCGACGTGCGCCCGTCGCCGGGCTACCCGGCACCATTCATGCGCGGGGCCGCCCCTTCGTGACGCATCCTCACAAGCTCGGAGGCTCCTCAGGGATCGGAGAGATAGGGTCCTCGCTGGATCGGAGGACGGGCGGGGCGGAGCTGCGAACGTCACCCACCCGGACCCTGAGGCGTTGCCCTGCAGAGCGAGCGTCACCAACTCGGTCCCTGAGGCGCCGCCCTGAGGAGCGAGCTTGCGAGTGTCACGAAGGGAGCGAGCTCGCGAGCGTCACGAAGGGCCATCCCCGCAGGTGAACACTCACAGAAAGCTCCCAGCAAGATTGCAGACTCGTGGCAGCCTGGTCATGGAAGGTGATGGCATGAGCGAATCTGTGAATGGTCAGGCAGCGGGTCAGGGAGCCAAGGTGCTCGTCGTCGACGACGAGGAGAACATCCGTGAGCTGCTGTCGGTGTCGCTCAAGTTCCAGGGCTACGACGTGGCGACCGCGGAGAACGGGCCGGCGGCCATCGACAAGTGCCGAAGCGTCAAGCCGGATGTGCTCGTCCTCGACGTGATGATGCCGGGAATGGACGGATTCGGACTGTTGCGGCGACTGCGTGCCGACGGAGTCGAGGCGCCCGCGTTGTTCCTCTCGGCCCGCGATTCGGTGGAGGACAAGATCAACGGCCTGACCATCGGTGGTGACGACTACGTGACCAAGCCGTTCTCCCTCGAGGAGGTCGTCGCACGACTGCAGGTGCTGCTCCGCCGCAGTGGGTTCGATCAGCAGGCCAAAGAGTCCTCGCGGATCACCTTCGCCGACATCGAACTCGACGACGAGACACACGAGGTGTGGAAGGCCGGTGAACTCGTCCCGCTCTCGCCCACCGAGTTCACGCTGCTGCGGTACTTCATGGTCAACGCCGGCACCGTGTTGTCCAAACCCCGCATTCTCGATCATGTCTGGAACTACGACTTCGGTGGAGAGGTCAACGTCGTCGAATCGTATGTGTCGTATCTGCGCCGCAAACTCGACACCGGGGACAAGCGACTGATCCACACCCTGCGCGGCGTCGGCTATGTGATGCGCGAGCCCCGGGGATGACCAGCACAGCCGTCGCCCCCCGCCCGACCGGGCCGCCGCCGGCGGAATCCGAGGAGGGGCGGACGCGAAAACGCGGTATCCCGCTGCGACTGTCGTTGGTCGGACTCACGCTTGTTCTCGTCGTGCTCGGGCTGCTCGCCTCCGGCCTCGCCGTCACCTCGGCGATGAAGCAGGACCTGCTGTCGCGCACCGACGAAGGGCTCATCAACGCCGTGCACACCTGGGCCCGCCCGCATGACCCGGGCTCGATGCCCACCGAGGGACCGCCCGCCGGCCCGCGACGACCACCCTCGCAGTACTACTCGATGATCACCATCAGCACCGGCGACACGATCGTCAACAACGACTTCAGCAACGAACCCGATCTGGACGGGCTGCCCGACGGCGACACCCGACCGACGACCGTGAACTCGGTCGACAGCGGCGGTCCGAAGTGGCGGGTCGTCAAACAGGCCAATCCCTACGGCGAGTCCATCGTCGCGACACCGCTGAGTGACGTCAACGCGACCCTGTCCCGCTTGATGTGGCTCCAACTGGGGATCGGGGCGCTCGTCGTGGTGGCGATCGGTGTGCTCAGCTATTTGTTGGTCCGAACGAGCCTGCGGCCGCTGCGGCGCGTCGAGGAGACGGCGCACGCGATCGCGGCCGGCAACCTCAACATGCGCGTGCCGTCGGCGCCACCCAACACCGAGGTCGGCAGCCTGTCCGGGTCTCTGAACACCATGCTCGGCCAGATCCAGCGGGCGTTCGCACGGACCGCAGCCTCCGAACAGCAGGCCCGCGCCTCCGAGGAGAAGATGCGGCGGTTCATCGCCGACGCGAGTCACGAACTTCGCACCCCGCTCACCTCGATCAAGGGATTCGCCGAGCTGTACAAGCAGGGTGGCGTGCCCGATCCGGGTGACGCGATGCGGCGGATCGACACCGAGGCAGGTCGGATGGGGCTGCTCGTCGAGGATCTGCTGATGCTCGCGCGCCTCGACGCGCACCGCCCGATCGACCAGTCGCCAGTCGACGTGCTCGCCGTCGCCACCGACGCCGTGCACAGCGCGTCTGTCGCCGCGCCGCAACGAGAGATCCGGATCGAGATCGGTGAGTCGGAGGAACCACCCATGGTGACCGGCGATGCACCCCGGTTGCTGCAGGTGCTGCGCAACCTGATCAACAATGCGATCGCCCATACGCCCCCGGAGGCGTCGATCACCGTCGGCGTCGCGGTCGAGGGCGGCAACGGCCGCGACGACGTCGTCCTGAGTGTCACCGACACCGGCCAGGGCCTCACACCAGACGAGGCCTCGCACGTTTTCGAACGGTTCTATCGTGGTGACTCGTCGCGCCATCGCGGGGGCAACGGCGGTGGCAGCGGGCTCGGACTGTCGATCGTCGCGGCACTCGTCCAGGCACACAACGGCACTGTCGGCGTGGACTCGACGCCCGGGAAGGGCTCGACCTTCTGGGTTCGATTGCCGCGGCGGACCGAATGAACCGATGAGTTGACGGCCCACCGTTGGTCTACCCGGTAGGCGACGAAAGGGAATTCCATGACGAACGGCATACCTCGTGTGGTCGATGAGCAGACCTGGCGGGCCGAACTGGGCGAGCTGAGAACGCGGGAGAAGGCCGCGACACGCGAATTGGACGCGATCGCCGCCCAGCGGCGGCGCCTGCCGATGGTCGCGATGCCGGACTACACACTCATCGGGCCCGACGGGCCGGTCCGGCTCGTCGACGTCTTCGACGGGCGATCGCAGCTGATCATCTACAACCACATGTGGTTCGACGACGCCGAGTTCCAGTGCGGCGGCTGCACGAGTTTCACCTCGCAGTTCACCCGGCTGGACTTCCTGGACAATTACGACGCCCGGTTCGTGATCGTCACCAACGGGCCCATCGACGAAGCGCTCGCCTACAAGGCGAAGGTCGGCAACAAGATGGACTGGTACTCGTCCTCGGAGAGCTCGTTAGGGAAAGATGTCGATGCCGGCCCCGGGGAAGGATTCGCGCTCAACGTGTTCCTGCGTGACGGTGGCACCGTGTACCGCACCTGGCACACGACCGGGCGCGGGGTGGAACAGCTGGCGCACACCTTCCCGCTGATCGACATCCTGCCGTGGGGCCGGCAAGAGGTGTGGCAGGACTCCCCGGACGGTTGGCCGCAGAAGCCGACCTACTCCGGCTGGCTGGACTCCCCAGACGTCGCCCGTTTGTACGGCCGCTGACGGACAGAGGGGTTCGCTGGCGATGAAACGCTCAGATGAGCTTGCGGAGCGTGGCGAACTCGCGGACGTCCTCGCGGAAACGGTCCAGGCTCACGAGCGTGTACATGCCGTCGATCTGTCGATCGGCCCACAGTTGGTGAATACGCCTGAGGTCGGATTGACGTGACTTCCAGCCGATTCCGTCGATGACGGCCAGGACGAGTTGCTTGGGGAGGCGGACCTCCGCCATCTCCTCGATCTCCCGGACGGCGTCGGTGAGTTTGCTGCCCGTCGAGTCGAAGCCTTTGGCCGCGACCACGATGTCCGCGGTGTCGGGGTCGCCGATGATGAGGTCGGCGGGCGCGGTCCGTCCGTTGCGGCCGGTGAACCGTGAGCGTGTCACGTAGTCGAGGCCGAGATCCTGTGCGATCGCCTCGATCTCGTCCTCGATGCGGCGACCCGATGCGCCGGCCCGGGTCGCGGTGACGCGGCTTCCGGCCCGGGCGACCAGGATGTCGGCGAAGGTATAGGTGCGGTCGAGTTGGGTTCGGAGCATGCGCACGAGATCGAACTCGGCGTCGAGCCAGGTGATCAGGTCGACCGGCTGCGATCGCGCCACGCCGTGCCAGCCGGTGGTGCCGAAGCGGTCGCGCAGGACGTTCTTCAGCTTCTCCTGCGACAACCCGACCGCCAGCCCGAGAACAGGGACGTCGGTGGGGTGGTCGCGCACCCAGGCCGCGAGACCGGCGATGTCGGTGTCGAGGACGTCGCCGAGGCTCGCGGTGGCCTGGGTGATGCGTTCGGCCTCGGGCGTGGACGCCGTCGGGTCGACGTGAGAGGTCAACCGACCCAACGTGTTCAGGTAGTCGTCGAACTCGCCCGCGTCACTCATCGCGCTTGGGCCCAACGGTGGTTCGCGTGGCCGTCGTCCTCGCCGATCGAGTTGCCGGCGCAATCTTCGCTGGTCGGGTTGCGCGCGTAGCTTTCGCTGGTTGAGTTGCTGGCGCAATCTTCGCTGGTCGGGTTGCGCGCGTAGCTTTCGCTGGTTGAGTTGCTGGCGCAGTCTTCGCTGGTCGGGTTGCGCGCGTAGTCTTCGCTGGTTGAGTTGCTGGCGCAGTCTTCGCTCGTCGGGTTGCGCGCGTAGCTTTCGCTGGTCGGGTCGCTCGCGTAATCTTCGCCGATCGAGTTGTCGGCGCAATCTTCGCTGGTCGGGTTGCGCGCGTAGCTTTCGCTGGTCGGGTCGCTCGCGTAATCTTCGCTGGTCGAGTTGCCGACGCAATCTTCGCTGGTCGAGTCGCTCGCGTAGCTTTCGCTGGTCGAGTTGCTGGCGCAATCTTCGCTGGTCGGGTTGCGCGCGTAGCTTTCGCTGGTCGAGTAGCCCGCGAGGTACGAGCGTGCGTATCGAGACCTCGTGACGTGGTCTCGATGCGCGGGCTCGCCCTGGGGGGCTAGCTCGCTACTCGACCAGCGGGAAACTTGGTGTGTGGGCGAACGAAACACCATCTGGGTCAGTCGCGCCCGATGAACAGGTATTCGCTCACGTCGCGCCGGGTGGCGGCGACGTGGGTGCCGAAACTGTACTTGTGGTCGATCGCGATCACCTCGACAGACGGTTTGACCTTACCGAGCAGGTCCACGATGCGGTCGGCACCTGGCAGCGCGTTCGATGAGTAGGACAGCACGATGGCGCCGGCGTCCTCGAAGTGCTCGAACGTGCGGACGAGTGCGTCCTCGATGCTGTGCTTGTAGGCGAACGGCGTGTAGCGCTTGGTGAGCTTCTTGGTCTTGGTGTGCTCCATGATCGTCATGCCACGCCAGTAGGCGGACAGGCCCTCGAGGAAGTGATACCGCTTGATGTAGTCGTTGTCGTCGGTGGGCGGTGCGTACGGCGGGTCGAGATAGACCAGGTCCGGCGGGCCGTCGAGAGCCGCCAGGTCCAGTTCGAAGATGTCGCCGCTGACGCTGCGGTTGGATCGGCCGTTGCTGAACACCGTCGCGTTGTACTCGGCAACCGAGCGGAGCCGGAAGTGGTCGCGCAGCGACATCCGCAGATCGCGGCGCCCGTCGGCGTAGCGGGTGGAGTCGGTGAAGGTGAAGACCCCGCGAGGTTGTTTGCGGGCAGCGGAGAGCACCAGAGCCGAGATCGCCAGGTCCCGGCGATAACCACGCAGGCGGTCGATGTGCGACCAGGCGGAGTCGAGGAAGGCGCGATCCTCCGCGGTGAAGTACAGGCCGTCGAAGGTGGTCTGGATGAAGTCGCGGTCGTCGGCGGGTGGCCCGCAGATCTCCTCGACCAGTTCGGGTTCCAGCCGAACGCTGGAGTTGGCGACGGTCGCGCGGGTGATGATGTGCGGGAACGTCAGGAAGTCGTTGCTCATCACCTGGAAGCCCTGGGCCTTCAACAGGTAGGACACCACACCCGAGCCGGAGAACGCATCGACCGCGGTGGCCCCGCCGATCTCGGCGAAGGTGCGTTCGAGGTGGGGGAGGAGTCGATACTTGGAACCCATGTAGCGCAGGCGCGGAAACCGTTGCGCGGTCTCGACGACATCCACCGACCCCACTGCGTGCTGGATCGGCCCGCGCGCTCCGCGGGTGAACTCTGGTCGACTCACACGAAAAGAATGTCATGGAGCTCTGACAGGGCGTCGACAACACGGCGACTACCGGAGATACAGTGACTCCCATGGCATCGGTCTTCACCATGATCATCAACGGAGAACTGCCCGGACGATTCGTGTGGAAGGACGGCCAGGCCGTCGCGTTCCTCACCATCAACCCGGTGACCCCCGGCCACGTGCTCGTCGTGCCGCGCAAGGAGGTCGACCACTGGGAGCAGATGGACACCGCGTCCTACCTGCATCTGGCGGATGTTTCCCAGAAGATCGGCCGGGCAGTCAAGGAGGCCTTCGGTGCGTCGCGGGTCGGCACGATGATCGCCGGACTCGAGGTGGCGCACGTGCACCTGCATGTGTTCCCGCTGGAGAGCATGGACGTCTTCGACCTGGGCAATGCGGACAAGGATCCCGACCCGGAAGAGCTCGACTCCGCCGCCGAGAAGATCCGCGACGCCCTGCGTAGTACCGGCTACGGCGAATACGTGGCCAACGCCTGATTGTGCCGGTTGGGTACAGGCGAGTCCGGGCCACGCAGCCGTTGGCTCCGGGATCAAGTCACGTCACACCGTGCGATGGATGAGCAGCGGCATCACCGCCGCCGCACCCGCCTTCCGTAGCGCGGCCGCGGCCAGTGTGATCGGCCAGCCGGAACTCGTCTCGTCGGCCACGAGCAGCACGTTCTGGCCCACCACGTCGGGCATCTCGCCGAGATGGTCGCGCCAGTAGACGGCCTCGGTGGCGCCGGTCGCGTCCCGGCCGGGCGGATCACCCATGCGCACGGGGACCGCCAGACCGGGCCGGCGTCCGACCGTACACAGATGCTCGGCGACACGTTCGGCGAGCAGCGTGCCGGTCAGCCGCAACGATCCGATGACGTCGGGCCGTATCCCGGTCTCGCGTACCCATGCCGACAGCGTCGCGACAGCCGCATCACCGAGATCGGACAGTGCCTGGGCGTCGCCGCGGCGGGCGCCGTCGAGTAGGTCGGTCCATTCGGGCGCATCGGCATGTGCGAGCACCCGTCCCGGTTCGGCCGCCAGGTCGGCCGGAATCCGGCCGCGGGTGCCGAATGCGCCGCCCGGCCACATCTTTCGGGAGTCCAGGACCAGGGCCGACCGCCGCAGCGCGGCGGTGATCGTCCGCACCGTCTCGGCCGGCACGTCCGCCGACAGCGGCTCGGTCAGCGTCCCCCGGCACACCGAGCACCTTCCGCACGGCTCCGCGGCCGGGTCGTCGAGTGACGAGGTGAGCAACTGCATGAGGCACTGTCGACCGGCCACATACGAACGCATGATGTCGGCCTCGCGGCGGCGCACCTCGATCACACCGTCGTAGTGCTCCGCGTCGTAGGTCCACGGTGTCCCGGTCGCCGACCATCCGTCGGGGCCACGTTCGGTCGCGCCATCCACAGCGAGCTGCTTGAGCATCAATTCCACACGGCCCCTTCGGAATCCGGTGGATGATTCCAATTGCGGCACCGACATCGGCCCGTCTGACGCGGCGAGCGTGTCCAGCAGCACCCGCATCCTGTCCGGATCGGGGATCGTGGCCGTCGCGAAGTGATCCCAGATCGCGTCATCGGTCCGCGACGCCAGCAGCATCACCACGGCGTCGTCGAGAGCGCGGCCGGCACGGCCGACCTGTTGGTAGTAGGAGACCGGTGACGGGGGTGACCCGACGTGAACGACGAAACCGAGGTCGGGTTTGTCGTAGCCCATGCCGAGCGCCGACGTCGCGATCAGCGCCTTCACCTCGTTGCGCAGCAGCGCGTCCTCGAGTTGGTGGCGTCGATCGCCGTCGAGCTGACCGGTGTAGGCGGCGACCGGGAAGTCCTGGCCGTGGACCGCCTTCACGGCGTCGACGAGCCGGTCCGCGTCGGCGACCGTCAGCACGTAGACGATGCCGGAGCCCGGTAGGTCGGGCAGGTACTGGGCCACCCAGCCGTACCGTTCGATCGGTGCCAGCCCGTCGATGACATTGAGGTGCAGGGACCGTCGGGCCAGTGCCCCGCGCAACACCAGCGTGTGACTGCCCAGCTGGGCTGCGACGTCGTCGGTCACGCGGGCATTCGCGGTGGCCGTGGTCGCCAGCACCGGTGTCTGCGGGTTGAGAGTCTGCAGAACGTCGGAGACGCGTCGGTAGTCGGGCCGGAAGTCGTGTCCCCAGTCGGAGATCGCGTGCGCTTCGTCGATCACGAGCAGACCGAGCTGGCCGGCGAGGGCGTCGAGGACGCGACGGCCGAATCCCGGATTGGCCAGACGCTCCGGCGACACGAGCAACACATCCAGTTCCCCGGATCGCAGCTCATCCTCGATGGCCGACCACGCGTCGAAGTTCGACGAGTTCAACGTCGCGGCTCGCAGGCCGGCCCGCTCGGCGGCGCTCACCTGATCGCGCATCAACGACAGCAACGGGGAAACGATCAGGGTGGGTCCGGCGCCTTCTCCGCGGCGGATGGCCGTCGCCGTCCAGTACACCGCCGACTTGCCCCAACCGGTCGCCTGCACGACCAGGACACGTGCTCCCGACTCGGGCCCGCTGCCCGAAACCGGCCGTACCAAAGCGGCCACCGCGGTCTGCTGATCGTCGCGCAGGCGGGCGCCGGGACCGGCCAGGCTCTCGATCACCCGGTCGGCGGCCTGCTGCTGGTCGGAGGACAGGGTCGCTGCTGGGGAGGACATGACGCCAACCTATCGGTCCGCACGGACACCGGCCCGGGCCACGTGCCGGTTGTCCACAACGGGCCCGCGCTCACAGGAAGCTGACAGCTTCGATGCAGAGTGGGCGAAGTTTGCGGCCCGAAGCTATGAGTCATGACAGCAGAAGCGCTCCCGGCGACCGGCGATCGGTCGGTGATCGTCGCCGACAGTTCGACACCGGTCCCCATCCTCGACATCGTGGTCCCCGTCTACAACGAAGAGGCCGACGTGGCCGGCTCGGTGCGTCGACTGGCCGACCACCTGCGGACCAACGTGCCCTACCCGGCCCGGATCACCGTCGCCGACAATGCGAGCACGGACGCCACCCTGGCGATCGCATCGGCGCTGACCGATGAGATCGACGGCCTGCGCGTGGTGCATCTCGAGCAGAAGGGTCGTGGCCGCGCACTCAACGCGGTCTGGCGGGCCAGCGACGCGCAGATCGTCGCCTACTGCGACGTCGACCTCTCGACGGATCTCAACGCACTGATGCCGCTGATCGCGCCGCTGATCTCGGGTCACTCGGACATCGCGATCGGTACCCGGCTCGCGCGGTCGTCGCGGGTGGTCCGCGGACCCAAACGCGAGTTCATCTCCCGTTCCTACAACCTGATCCTGCGGACCACGATGCGCGCCAAGTTCTCCGACGCGCAGTGTGGTTTCAAGGCGATGCGCACCGACATCGCACGCCAGGTGCTGCCGTACGTCGAGGACACCGGCTGGTTCTTCGACACCGAACTGCTGGTGTTGGCCGAGCGGATCGGCCTGCGTATCGCCGAGGTCCCGGTCGACTGGGTCGACGACCCGAACAGCACCGTCGACATCGTCTCGACCGCCGTCGCCGACCTCAAGGGATGTGCGCGAGTCGGATACGCGCTCACCACCGGTCGGCTTCCGATCGCCCAGCTGCGCACCACCATCGGCCGCGACCGCGCTCCCGGTCCGGCCATCGACGGTGTGCCGTTCGGACTCGTCGGCCAACTGGCCCGCTTCTGCGTGATCGGTGTCGCGTCCACGGTCGCCTATGCCGTGCTGTACCTGCTGCTCCACTCCTTCCTGGGTGCGCAGGTCTCGAACTTCGTGGCACTCGCGGTCACCGCGGTGCTCAACACCGCCGCCAACCGGCGCTTCAGCTTCGGCATCTCGGGCCGTGAGGGTGCCGTCCGGCACCAGTTGTTCGGGTTGGGTGTGTTCGTGTTCGGATGGCTGGTCACCTCCGGAGCCCTCGTCGCGCTACACGCGTTCGCGCCGGAGGCCACCAAGCATCTCGAGCTGTTGGTGCTCGTGATCGCGAACCTGGTCGCCACCCTGACCCGCTTCGTCGGGTTGCGCTGGGTGTTCCGCGGTCACCTCAATCCGGCGGGCCCGAAACCCGGTCCGAACCCGCTGGTCGAAGGGGCCGCCGAATGAGCACCACCATCGATCGTCCGACGTCGTCATCCGTTCCGCCCGAGGCACCCGCCTCCGGGCGGAACGCCCATGTCTGGCGGCGTATCTCACTCGCCGTCCTGTTGGTGGGCACCGGTGTCGTCAACATCGTGAACCTGTCCGCCAACGGATGGGCCAACTCGTTCTACTCGGCGGCGATCCAGGCCGGTTCGGAGTCATGGAAGGCCTGGTTCTTCGGCTCGTCGGACATGGCGAACTCGATCACCGTCGACAAGCCGCCTGCATCACTGTGGATTCCGTCGTTGTCCGTGCGGATCTTCGGACTCAACTCCTGGTCGATCCTGGTGCCCAACGCCTTGATGGGTGTCGCCTCGGTGGCGCTGCTGTACCTGATCACCAAGAAGTACTTCGGCCACTGGGCAGGCATCCTGGCCGGCGCGGTGTTGGCGCTCACACCGGTCGCGGCGATGATGTTCCGGTTCAACAACCCCGAAGCGCTTCTCATCCTGCTGATGATCGCGGCGGTCTGGGCCATGCTCAAGGCGATCGAGGACGGGCGCATCCGGTGGATGATCCTGACCGGTGTCTTCGTCGGTTTCGGTTTCCTCACCAAGCAGTTGCAGGTGATGCTGATCGTGCCCCCGCTGGCCGTCACCTACCTCGCCTTCGGGCAGCACGCCTGGGTCAAGCGACTCGGGCATCTGTTCGCGGCGCTCGGCGCGTTGATCGTCAGCGCGGGGTGGTGGATTCTCGCCGTCGAGCTGTGGCCGGCGTCGTCGCGGCCCTGGATCGGTGGTTCGCAGAACAACTCGATCCTCGAACTCACACTCGGTTACAACGGTTTCGGCAGGCTCAGCGGTAACGAGACCGGCAGCGTGATGCCGGGCGGCGGTGGCGGCTACACCGGCGCGATGGGCGGCGCCGGCGGATATCTGGGTGCCGCCGGCGGTCCCGGTGGTCCTGGTGGCGGCCGCGGCGGTATGTGGGGTGAGACCGGGTGGCTGCGCATGTTCGAGCCGGCCCAGGGCGGCCAGATCGCGTGGCTGATCCCCTCCGCGCTCGTCCTCGGGATCGCCGCGCTCGTCGTCATCGGCAAGGCCCGCCGCACCGATCTCCGTCGCGCATATCTGGCGGTGTGGGGACTGTGGCTGCTGGTCACCATGGTCACCTTCAGCTTCATGGCCGGAATCTTCCACAGCTACTACACGGCCGCTCTTGCCCCGGCGGTGGCCGCGGTCGTCGCGGGTGCTGCGGCGGTGTGCTGGTCGGCGCGGGATCGTCTCTGGGTCCGGATCGTGCTCGCAGCCGGTGTGTGGATCGCGGCGATCTGGGGCTTCGCCCTGTTGAATCGCTCACCGGACTTTGTTCCGTGGTTGCGGTGGCTGGTGCTGCTCGTCGGCATCGTCGGCGGTGCCGTCACGCTTGTCGCACACCGCACCTATCTGTCGGGGCTGGCCTTGGTGACCGCACTGGCCGCGGCGTTGGCGGGGCCGGTGGCGTACACGATCGACACCGTTGCGACCGCCAAACAAGGCTCGATCATCAGCGCCGGACCGCGTGTGGAGGGCGAGTTCGGTCCGGGTGGCGGGGGCCCGGGTGGTCACCGATGGGGCACGATGCGCGGGGGCGTCCGTGGCCAGGCGATGCCGGGCGCGGCGCGTGGTGGCGGCACCAACACCCCAGGCGGGGCGATGGCCGGTCCGGGCGGCACAGGCATGCCCGGCGGGATGGGCGCCGCCGGCGTTCCCGGTGGCATGGCTGCGGGCGGCGGGCTGTTCGGAGCCGAGGGCGGACCAGGAGGGATGGGCGGCCCGGGTGGACTGTTGAACGGCTCGAAACCGAGCGCCGAACTCGTCGCGATGCTGCAGGCCGACGCAGATCGCTACACCTGGGTGGCCGCGGCCGTCGGCTCGAACGAGGCATCCGGATACCAGCTCGAATCGGGATACTCGGTGATGCCGGTCGGCGGCTTCAACGGCACCGACCCGTCGCCGACCCTGGATCAGTTCCAGAAGTTGGTGTCGGAGAGGAAGATCCACTATTTCATCGGTGGTGGCCGCGGATTCGGCGGGGGGTCTGATGGCAGTCGTCCATCCGCGGAGATCGCTGCGTGGGTGCAGGAGCACTTCACCGCGACGACCGTCGGTGGGACCACGGTCTACGACCTGACCGACCCCACCGCCGGCTGACGTCGGCCCGCATCGAGCCCGACTGTCGCCGGTCACCACGTGCATGTGCGAGGTGACCGGTGACAGGAGGCGTGGATTCAGATCGCTCACCGGCGTCGCATCGACGGCTGCCTGCCGCCGGCTTCGCTAGAGTTCCGACCGTGAGCATCACCATCGGACATCCGCTGCGGCGCATGACCGGCCGTGACCCGCATCAGGAAGGCCGGGCCGCGACCAGTCTGGAACTGTTCTACGACCTGATCTTCGTCGTCGCCTTCTCCGCTGCCGGAACCTCGGTGGCTCACCAGATCGCCGAAGGGCACTATTCGGCTGCCGTCTTCGGCTACCTGCTCTGCACATTCGCCGCGATCTGGGCGTGGATCAACTTCGCCTGGTTCGCCTCCGCATTCGACACCGACGACTGGTTCTTCCGGCTGGTGACGCTGGTGCAGATGATCGGCGTCGCGATCATCGCGCTGGGTATCCCACCGATCTTCGAGTCCCTGGCCGGGCACGAGCACGTCGACAACCGGGTTCTCGTCATCGGCTACATCGTGATGCGGGTCGGGATGGTCGCCCAGTGGCTGCGTGCGGCGGCCCAGAGTGTCGACTGTCGGCGGGCGTGCCTCATCTATGCGACGATGACGCTTGTCGCTCAGATCGGCTGGGTCGCGGTGCTGATCGCGGACATGAGACCCCTGGCGACGTTGTTCGCGATGATCGGGTGCATCGCCGTCGAACTGCTGGGCCCGTTCATCGCCGAGCGCACTACCTCTGGAACTCCGTGGCATCCACACCACATCGCCGAGCGCTACGGACTGTTGACCATCATCACTCTCGGCGAGGGCGTCGTCGGTACGGTCGCGGTGCTGGGGGCGCTCATCGAAGTTCAGGGCTGGTCGGTGGAGACCGCGGTGCTGGGCCTGGCGTCGATGGGCGTGACGTTCGCGATGTGGTGGATGTACTTCATCGTGCCGACCGGCGATGCCCTGCACGTGCATCGGGAGAAGAGCTTTGTCTGGGGTTACGGGCACATCCTGATCTTTTCGGCCGCGGCGGCCGTCGGAGCCGGACTGCATGTCGCCGCGCTCTACATCGAGCACGAAGCCCACATCGGTGCGGGGGTGGTGGTGGCTAGCCTGGCGATCCCGTTGGGTGTGTACTGCCTCGGTGCCCTCGCCATGTACGACTATCTGTTGCCGTTCGATCCGTTGACCGTGCTCCTCGCCCTGGGGGCGATCACGTTCCTCGTCGCCGGCGTCTGGCTGGCTGCGGCGGGGGTCTCGGTGGTCGTCGCGATCGTCGTCGCATCGCTGGCACCGGTCCTGATCGTGGTTGTCGACGAGGTGTTCGGGGTGCCGCGGCGGGCGGAGGCGTTGGTGAGCATGGGTGTGCAGGTGGTCCACGCCTGAGTCGTCGGCTCAGAGGGGTGCCACGTCCTCGGACCGCGGAATCAAGCGGCGCCGGTCATCGATATTCCACAGTTCGACGGTCTGGACGATCCAGAACAGCGAGAACTCGAACAGCAGTAGGGCTTCGGCGAGGATGATCGCGTACGGCCACCGGGCCCAGAGGTGCAGGATCACCACCAACGCGGCGGTCACGATCATCGCGATCGCGATTGCGCCGTAGATCAGCGAGTATCGGTTGCGCCATGTTCCGTACTGCTTGGCGGCGAGGTAGGCGTTGCACGCCACGACGACACCGATCAGCACGAACATGGTCACCGCCGCGATGCCGTGGGCGTAGCGCGCGAAGAAATCCGCGAACCAGAACATCACGAACATGGTGATCGCGATGACGCCTCCGACCACGCGTGCCACGTTGCCCAGCGGCGTCCACGGCTGCGTCGTCCGCGTCAACCGACCCACCACGATCTGACCGACGAGCGCCACCACCGTCACGATGAACAACGCCGTCGTCGACGTGCGGATGCTGGCATCGCTCAGGCCTGCGTCGAAGCCGAACGGTTCGCACGCCGTCCCCGGCTGTCCCGGCCTGGCGGTCGGCACGAATGCGACGATGAACGCGAGGAATCCGGCGGTGTCGAGCAGCACGTCCTCGGTGTCGGAGTTGCCGCGGTAGGCGATGAGGCACGCGCCGAGCGCACACACCATGCCGAGGAAGACGGCGTGGATCGCGGTGAAATAGTAGGCGCTGATCGAGGTCTGGAAGCACCAGTCGTGCCGGCCGGCGTCGACGAGGACGCCCACCGCGAGCATCAGCACCAGCATGACCATGCCCAAGCGCAGGGTCCGGTACGTCCCCAAGGCGTTGCTCACCCCGCGGGGCGGTGCTGTCATGGTGACCTCCCGAGCCAACTCTAGGCCCGCGTGCTGTTCGTCCTCCCGAATTTCATTCATCCGCCAGAAGCTTCGGGGGGAATGGAGACCAGGCGGACGAACCGGGTGGCGGCCCGCGCCCAGGCTGACCTCGTCGGTAGGTGCACACTAGAGTCGTCACCGTGCGCGTACTCGTGATCGGCTCGGGCGGCCGCGAACATGCCCTGCTCATCGGACTGTCGGCCGACCCGTCGGTCACCGAACTGCACGTCGGTCCCGGCAACGCCGGGACGTCGGCGATCGCCACCAACCATCCGGTCGATGTCGCGTCGGGCGAGGCCGTCGTGGCTCTGGCCACGAGCGTCGACGCCGACCTGGTCGTTATCGGCCCGGAGGTCCCACTTGTGCTCGGTGTCGCAGATGCCTTGCGTGAGGCGGGTTTCGCCACGTTCGGTCCGAGCGCGGCCGCGGCCCGCATCGAAGGGTCGAAGGCGTTCGCCAAGGACGTGATGGCGGCCGCCGGGGTCCGGACCGCGCACAGCGAGATCGTCGACAACCCGGCCCGCCTCGACGCCGCACTCGACCGGTTCGGGCCGACCTGGGTGGTCAAGGACGACGGCCTGGCCGCCGGCAAGGGCGTCGTCGTGACCGAGGATCGGATGGCTGCCCGTGACCACGCGGCGGAACTCCTCGAGAACGGCCACCCGGTGCTGCTGGAGAGCTTCCTCGACGGACCGGAGGTCTCCCTGTTCTGTCTCGTCGACGGCGAGACGGTGGTCCCACTACTTCCCGCCCAGGATCACAAGCGGGTGGGGGACAACGACGCCGGACCCAACACCGGCGGCATGGGCGCCTACACGCCATTGCCGTGGTTGCCCGATGAGATGACCCAGCAGATCGTCGACGAGGTGGTGAAACCGGTCGCGGCCGAGATGGCGAAGCGGGGAACCCCTTTCTCCGGGTTGCTCTACGCCGGGCTCGCGATCGGCAAGAACGGTCCCGCCGTCGTCGAGTTCAACTGTCGCTTCGGTGACCCCGAGACACAGGCCGTCCTCGCATTGCTCAAATCCCCACTCGGACAAGCCCTCAACGCCACAGCGACGGGAACCCTGGATCAACTCCCGAAGCTGGAGTGGTCCGATGGTGCCGCTGTCACCGTTGTCGTCGCAGCGGAGAACTACCCGGGCAAGCCACGCACCGGGGACGTGATCTCTGGTGCCGACGGCGAGGGTGTTCTGCACGCCGGTACGGCACACAACGACGACGGTGCCGTGGTGTCGGCGGGTGGGCGCGTGCTGGCCGTGGTCGGGACCGGCGCCGATCTCGCCGAAGCGCGCGCCCAGGCCTACGAGCGGATCGCGGGCGTCAAACTGCCCGGCTCACATTTCCGCACCGACATCGGCAAAGCGGCACTCGAGGGCCGGATCTCGCTCTGACGCTGGGTGGTGGTTGCGGCCCTTCGTGACGCATCCTCGCAAGCTCGGAGGCTCCTCAGGGACCGGTGAGTGCACGCTCGGAGGCTCCTCAGGGACCGGTGAGTGCACGCTCGGAGGCTCCTCAGGGACCGGTGAGTGGACGCTCGGAGGCTCCTCAGGGACCGGTGGGGACGCTCCGCCGCGGTGACGGCGACGGTCGAGGTGGGAAGGCTTGACCGGTTGGGGGGGGTGCTCGGAGGCTCCTCAGGCACCGGCGGAAAAGCGCAAGCTCTGTATCCGGTGAGGAAGCTCTGTATCCGGTGGGGGAGCTCAGTAACCGACCGGGCCATCGCCGGCTCACCGCGCCAGATTGCGCCCCAGGAATTCGACCTGTTCGGGCAGCACGCTGCGCCAGTAACGGTTGGTGTGTCCGCCTGCCGACGTCCCGAACGCGGCCGGTGGATGCAGCCCTGCGGCCCATTGCCGGGTGTAGGTGAAGAACTGGTCGGACGAGCCGATGCAGATCAACAGGGGGATCTTCGTGAACGCGGGCTGCTGCCCGAACAACGAATTCGCCTGGTAGTCGTCGTAGGAGTCGAAGGCGCGAGCTGGGAAGTTTCGGGGATCGGCCCACAACGCGGGTGAACTGACCGCGACGGCGGCAACTTTCGGTGCGCCGAGCAACGCGCCGAGTCGCAGCGCGCCATACCCGCCCATCGACCAGCCGAACAGCCCGATGCGTTCGGTGGACAGATTCAGCTCCGGGCTCGACGACAGCATGGGGAGGAACTCGTCGAGGATCATCGCGGCCCCGTCGGTACCGTCGGCGCGCGCGTGGAAGTAATTTCGGCCTACGTCGGCGGCGGCCAGCGCGAACGGGGCGTTGCCGGCATCGACATACTGCTGCAGGACATTCTGCATCTGCAGCTTCGACGAGAAGATCGACTTCTCGTTCGTGTTCAGCGCGTGCATCACCAGGACCACCGGCAGCTGCCCGGACACACCTTCGGGTCGCGCCACCGCCCAGCGGGTGTTGCGCCCCGCCATCTTGGCGGAGACGAAACTGCCGGTGATCAGCGGCGGTCCGCCCTCGGCGATGCTCGGCGGACTGGTCTCCGACGGGAGCTCGTCGTCGGCGGCCCGGGTCTCCAGCTTGCGCGGCTCGACCGTCGTCGGCGACTGGTTCGAGCACGCCGCCAAACCGCCGATCAGGGCCGCACCCATGCCGCCCACGAGGACCGAACGACGACTGACCCGGCCGAGGCGATCCTCGGTCGGGTCAGTGGCGTTCGTCGGCGAATCACGTTCGGCAGTCATTGCCTCCCCAGATTACTGGTCCACCGCTGTTGTCTCCCGACACCACCGCCGGGTGCGCGGCGTGGCGTCTATGCGACGCGCCGACGCCCGTACGTCCGCACCGCGGCGATGTAGGAGACGACCGCGATGCCCACACTCCACGCCACGGCGGCCACCGCGGTCCCGGTCCCGATCGCCGTGCCTGTCAGCAGCCCGCGCAGCGTCTCGGTGACCGGGGTGAACGGCTGGTATTCGGCGAACTGCCGCAGTCCCGGCGGCATCGAGTCGGTGGGTACGAACCCGCTACCGAGGAACGGCAGCAGTGTCAGCAACATCGGTGTGTTGCTGGCGGTCTCGACACTCTTGGCGGCGAGACCGAGGTACACCGCGAGCCAGATGAGCGCAACGCTGAACAGGACGATCAACCCGGCCGTGGCCAGCCATTCCAGTGCGTTCGCGTTCGGTCGGAAGCCGAGCGCGAGTGCGACGGCGAGGACGACAATGATGCTGAAGACGGTTTGGATGAGGCTGCCCAGCACATGACCGGTCAAGACGGCCGACCGGCTGATGGCCATGGTCCGGAATCGCGCGATGATCCCCGACGTCATGTCCATCGCGACGTTGATCGACGTGCCCTGCACCGCCGCCGCGACTGTCATCAGCAGGACACCGGGCACGACGTAGTTGACGTAGGCCTGCCGTCCGGTCTCCCCGGTGGGGGTGGTCATGTCGGCGCCGAGTTGCCCGCCGAACACGTAGACGAACAGCAGCAGGAACACGATCGGCATCCCGATGAGCAGCACCGTCATCGACGGATACCGGACGATGCGGCGCAGGTTGCGGCGCAGCATGGTGGTCGAGTCGGTCACGGTGTAGGTGAGAGTGGTCATCACGCGGCCCCTGTCTGGTCGGCGGTCTGGGGTTGCTCGGTGGTCTGCTGGCGCCCGGTCAGGGCGAAGAAGACGTCGTCGAGACTCGCGGTGTGCACGGAGATGTCGGTGACCGCCAGGCCGGCGGACTCGATGTGCTCCAATGCATCACGCAAGGTCACCACGGTGTCGTCGGCGGGTAGGTCGAGCCGATGCGCGGGACGGTGAGCGATCCCTTCCGGGAACAGTGTGATCGCCCGCGAGAGGTCGTCATCGTCGGCGAACGTCAGGTGGATCGACGAGCCACGGACGCGGCGCTTCAGTTCGGCAGCGGTACCCTCGGCGACGATACGGCCGTCGTCGAGCAGCGCGATACGGTCGGCCAGCTGATCTGCTTCGTCCAGGTACTGGGTGGTGAGGAAGATCGTCACACCGCTGCGTGCCAGCCCCGCGATCGTCTCCCACAGTGTCCGGCGGCTGCGCGGGTCGAGTCCGGTCGTCGGCTCGTCGAGGAAGATCACCTCGGGTGTGGCTACCAGTGACATCGCGAGATCGAGCCGGCGACGCATGCCGCCCGAGTACGTCGACACCGCACGATCAGCGGCATCAGACAGGTCGAACTGGGCCAGCAACTCGTCGACCCGTGCCTTCCCGGTCGCCTTGGGAAGGTGATGCAGGTCGGCCATCAGGCGCAGATTCTCCCGACCGGTGAGTAGGTCGTCGAGCGCGGCGAACTGTCCGGTGACGCCGATGACCGAACGGATGCCGTCGGGATCGTCGGCCAGATCGTGCCCGCCGACGGTGACGGTGCCCTCATCGGCGGGGAGCAGCGTGGACAAGATGTTGACCGTGGTCGTCTTGCCCGATCCGTTCGGGCCCAGCAGCGCGAAGACCTCGCCCGCGGCGATCGTCAGGTCCAACCCATTCAGAACCACCTTGTCGCCGTAGCTCTTTCGCAACCTTCTGGCGCTGATCGCAAGGGCGGTACCACTGGACTCGTTCATGATTCACTGCTCCCGTCATTCGATGGTGAACTCCATGGATCGACCAGTTCGCCCGACGCGATCAACGAGGCGCGGTGTTTCTTCCACTCCTCGTACAGCGCCGGGATTCGGTCGGTGAGGAAGTCGGCGAGCGCCGCGACCTCGGTCAGGGCGGCCCGTCGGTTGGCATCGGCATCGCGCAGGACGTCAAGCCCTTCGCGGGCGAGGGTGGCCAGTTCCTCGAACTCGCCGATGTCGAACCCCAGTGACTGGGGTGAGGAGAGGTCGATGCTGACCCGGTCCATGCGCTCGCCGGCGGTTCGCGTCCGCTTGACGACGTCGAGCCGTTCGAGGGTTTCCAGAGCGCCGGTGATCGCAGACCTGCTCGCGAGCAGCGCCTCGCTGAGTTCGCTGATGCTCTGCGCCGGCGGGTCGCAGACCGAGAGATATCCGATGACCCGCCCGACCATGGGCGGAAAGCTGAATCGGCGCGCGTAGTAGCGCGCCATGTGGTCGGCGTAGGTGAGCTGTTCGTCGCTGGGCACGACAACAGTATGCAGTGATATCTGAGATAACACAAATTTGTGTTATCTCAGATATCAGAGCTGGTATCAGCGGCGGCCGAAGAAGCCCCGCTTCTTTCCGTCAGCGTGCCCGGGGCACCACTGAGCAGGAGGGACCGAGCGCCGGACCGCGTCGACATGCATGCCGCAGCCGGACCAGGTGGTCTTGCCGCACTGGCGGCATCGAGTGGGATGGCACATGTCAGGCGGCGGCCTCTCGCAGGTCCGGCGGGCCGACGCGCGGCCGCTCCACCTGGGCAAAGGCCGGCGTTGCCGCCAGGGCGACGAGCCCGTCGAAAAGTCGATCGGCATCCTCGGCGTCCGGGATCTCGGTGAGTACGGGGCCGAAGAAGGCGCGCCCATCGATGACGATGATCGGGCTGCCCCCGCCGCCGCCGAGCGCGTCCTGACTCGCCTGGTGCGCGGTCCGAACGGCCGGATCCCAGCGCTCGTTGTCCATCGCGCCGACCGCCGAGGGGTCCAGGCCGCACTCGTCGAGTACTTCGCGAGCGACTTCATCGGTCAGTTCGCGGCCGTCGGCGTGCAGACGCTTGCCGAGTGCCAGGTACACGGGTCCGATGTCGGCGGGATCGGCCACTGCGGCGATGAGCCGCCCGGCACGACGCGACGTCGCGATGCGTGCAGCGTGCGCGCCTTGCGCCTCCGCGCCCTCGTTCAGGACGGCCAGGCTCATCTGTTTCCACGTGACCGACGCGTCGCGGCGCTCGGTCACGCCGACGAGCCATCGCGATGCCGCCCAGGCGAATGGGCATACCGGATCGACGAAGATCTCGACCTGCGTTGAGCTGTCAGACATCTCTACCCGCCTTCAGCTCGCGACCGGGGTGCCGAGTGTCGACACGGCCGCCCGCAGCTTCTCGGCGGCGTCGGCCGCGACTTCGGGCAGGCCCGGCGCATCGGTGACCGCGACCATGATGTCGGGGTTCATCGCCTCGACGATGACCCGTCCCGTGTTTTCGGTGTCATCACGGACGACCACGTTGCATGGCAACAGAAGGCCGATCTGTCGGTCGACGTCGAGGGCACGATGGGCCAGTGGTGGGTTGCACGCGCCGAGGATCAGATAGTTCTCCATGTCCTTGTCGAGCTTCTGCTTCAGCGTGGCCTTCACGTCGATCTCGGTGAGGACGCCGAAACCCTGTTCGGACAGGGCTTCTCGGGTACGTGCCACCGCGTCGTCGAAGGTGGTCTCCATGGTCGTGGTGTAACCGAGCTGCATGATGTGTTCCTTTCTGTCGATTTCTACGTCAGGCCAGGGCGAGGAACAGCTTCTCGAGTTGTTCCTCGGTCATGGGTTCGCGGTTGTCGGCATCCTCGCCGGTGAGGCACTGTCGGAGGCCGGTCGCCACGATCTTGAAGCCGGCGCGGTCGAGTGCCCGCGACACGGCGGCCAGCTGGGTGACCACGTCCTTGCAGTCGCGGCCTTGCTCGATCATCGAGATCACGCCGGCCAGCTGGCCATGGGCACGGCGTAAACGGTTCAGGACCACCGTGATCGATTCTTCGTCGCCAACCATCACTTCTCACTTCCTCCGGGGGGTATGGAACCATCCTATACCCCATGGGGTATGTAGAAGCTGAGGATCAATGCCGGAACGAGATGTTCGGCAGGATGCGCCGAAGCCACGCCGGACTCCACCACGCGCCGTGCCCGGTGATCCGCAAGAGCACAGGGAGCAGGACCAGTCGGATGAGGGTGGCATCGAGCAGGACGGCCACGCCCAGGATGATGCCCATCTCCTTCGGCGGAAGTGGCTGGGCGAGGGCGAAGGTGAAGAACACCGCGACCATCACCGCCGCGGCGGCGAAGATGACGCGTCCGGAGTACGCCAGTCCGTCGACGTGCGCGACCTTGGGATCGTTGGACCGTTCATAATGCTCCTTTGCCGTCGCCAGCAGGAACACCGTGTAGTCCATCGCGATCGCGAAGATCATCGCGAAGAAGAACACCGGACCCCAGCCGTCGAGGAAACCCTGTGGTTCGAAGCCGAGCAGGCTCGCGCCGTGGCCGTCCTGGAAGATCAGCCGTGCGACGCCGAACGCGGCCGCCGTGGAGAGCAGGCTCACGATGGTGCCCAGCAGTGCGATCACCGGTGCCTGCAGTGCGATGAGCAGCAGCAGGAATCCGAGGGTCAGGATCACCGCGACGATCACCGGGAACCAGTCGTTCAGCGCTTGCTGGAGATCGATGTTCTCCGCCGGGGCGCCGCCGACGAGTGCGTCGGCCGGCAACGAGTCCCGCAGGTCGGCGACGATGCCGTTCATCTGCTGATCGGACGGATCGACGGTCGGGATCGCCTGCAGCATCGCGTAACCGGAGCCGTCGGTGGCCTGCTGGGGAGGTGTCACCATGGCGATGCCCGGTGTTGCGGAGGCGATCGACGCGGTGTCGGCGGCCTGCGCTTGCGGGACGACGATCTGCAGCGCGCCCGGGGCGCCGTCCCCCATCGCCTCTTGGACCACTGCGTAGCCCTGGCGGACGGGGGCGTCCTCGGGGACAACGTTGATCGAGGGCATCGCCACCTTGAGTCCGATCACCGGCAACGCGAGGGCGATGAGGATGACCAACGATCCGATGGCGAAGGGCCACGGGTGGCGGTGCAGCAGGTTTCCCCACTTCGCGAACAGCGGCGAGCGATGTTGTTGGCGTTTGGCCCAGGGCAGCGACAGTGCGTTGACACCCGTGCCGACCGCGCCGAGGACCGCGGGCAACAGGGTCATCGTGGCCGCCAGGACGAACACGACCGCCATCATGATCCCGACCGCCATCGTGCGGACCGCCGGCGCGGGGACCAGCAACACCGCCGACAGGCTGACCAGAACGGTCAGGCCCGAGAGCAGGATCGCTTTGCCTGCGGTGTCCATCGTCTCGACGACGGCCGCTCTCGAGTCCTTACGTGCGGCCATCGATGCGCGGAAGCGCGACACCAGGAACAACGCGTAGTCGATGCCCAGGGCCAACGCGAACATCATCGCGAAGTTCATGGCCCACACCGAGATCGGGGTGACCATGTTGAGCAGGACCAGCGCCCCGGCGGATGCGATCAGGCCGGCGATGGTCAACAGCAGTGGGAGGCCGGCAGCGACCAGGGAACCGAAGGCGACCACCATGATGGCCAGCGTGATCGGCCAGGACACCATCTCGGCCTTGATCATCGCCTCGTGGTTGGCCTTGTTGAAGTCACTCCACAGCGCAGACGCGCCCGTCGGATAGACATCGATCCCGTTGCCGGACAATGCCGTGAGTGCGTCCTTGTGCTCGTCGACCGCCTTCACCATGTCGTCGGGTGTCGCGGCGGCGCCGACCAGGACGATGCCCGTGTGGCCGTCACTGCTGATCGTCATACCCGGCTGCGGTGGGACGACCTCGCCGAACCGGTTGTCTGCGTGGGCGATCGTGGTGATCTCGTCGACCACCTGAGCGACCTGCGGACTCGAGATCGACTGGTCGTCGGAGTGGATCACGACCTGCACGGCCGCCGACGAGTTGCCACCGAAATGTTCCTGTGCGAGTTCGCGGACCGCGACCGACTCCGAGCCGTTGGCCTGCCACCCCGCACCGGCCAACGAACTGAAAACCGACGGTGCGGCGACGCCGAGGCCTATCACCACGAGCGCCCAGATCCCGAACACCCACCGTCGGTGGTTTGCGGTCCACCCGCCGAGGCGTCCCAGTGGGCCGGGACGCTTGGTCTGGTGGGCTTCTGTGCCCACTTCTGTCGTTGCGGTCATGTCTCCTCCATATACCCATGGGGGTATCTCTAGGTCGTCGACGACCATACCCCAGGGGGTATACATCCGGCAAGGAGTGGCGCCGTGGCGCGCGCGGATCTGGTGTGGCAGAAAACCGCCCCAGAGCGGGCAGAGCTCGGCGATACGCCGAGCTCTGCGCTGCACCGTGCGGTTTTCGAAGCCGATCTCGTGTGGACCCGCCGATCGGCAGGGGGTCATTCAGACGATCGGACGACGGGAGGTCAGTTGTCGGGTGTGTGCGTGGCCACGCCGCGGAGAGTGCGCATGGCGGCCGCCAGCTTTGCGTTGAGTGGCTCGGAGTTGTCCGGCGCCACCCAGGCGGCGAAGGCGGTCTTGAACACCGCGATGCCCATCTCGGCCACGAGACGGGCGGTCGTGTCGTCCAGCCCTTGGGCGACAAACGTTTTCGCCACGGCATCGGTCAGGGCCGTCATCTTGAGCGCTTCACGCTCTTGGAGTTCTGGATTCGCGTCGATGACGCTCTGGCGGATGCGCGAGAACGGCTGTCGGTCGGAGAAGAAGGCGTCGGCCGCGTGATCGAGTGCAATGGCGATGGCGTCGAGGGGTGCGAGTGAGGCAGGGCATTCGGCCAGTCGCTCGACGATCTCGTGCTCCAGTGCGCGGCCGCCGTCGAACAGGACCTCGCGCTTGTCGCCGAAATGTCGGTAGAAGGTGCGTTCGGTGACGCCCGCCGCCTCGGCGATGTCGGCGACCGATGTGGCGTCATAGCCGCGTTCGACGAACAGTGTCAGTGCCGCCTGCTGCAGGCGCATGCGTGATCCCGCCGGCCAGCGTCCCATGGGCCCAGGATACGTGATGACAGGTTGTGACATCAGGCGTACGGTAGGTGATGTCACAACCTGTCATCAAGGACGAGGAGAGTCTCATGCAGGTATTTGTCACCGGCGCATCCGGGCACATCGGTTCCGCAGTGATTCCCGAACTGATCAACGCGGGACACACGGTCGTCGGATTGGCCCGATCCGACGCCTCCGCCGCGGCGATCGAGGAGTTCGGTGCGCAGGTCAGACGGGGAGACCTGGACGACCTCGACATATTGGCCGACGCGGCAGCCAACGCCGACGGCGTCATCCACCTGGCCTTCAAGCATGACCTGATGCAGACCGGCGATCTCGCCACCGCGGCGGCCGCGGACCTGACGGCGGTGCGGGCGATGGCTGATGCACTCGTCGGCACGGGCAAGCCCTTTGTCGGCACGTCCGGCACTGCGCTGATCGCACTGATGGGCGTGACCGGACGCCCCGGAACCGAGGACGACGTGTTCGACGGCGGGTACCGCATCGACACCGAGAACGAGATCATCGCTCTCGCGTCGCGCGGGGTCCGATCGTCGGTGCTGCGGCTGCCGCCGTCGGTGCACAGCGATCTCGACCATCACGGATTCGTCCCGGGGCTGATCGGTTTCGCCCGCGAGAACGGATTCTCCGGCTACCCGGGCGATGGCACGAACCGCTGGCCGGCGGTGCACACCCGCGACGCCGCCCGGCTGTACCGGATGGCGCTGGAGTCGGCGCCCGGCGGGACACGTCTGCACGCCGTCGGTGACGAGGGTGTCGCGTTCCGGGAGATCGCCGAGGCCATCGGTCGTGGACTCGGAATACCCACGGCCACAGTCGCGCCCGATGACCTGGCAGACCGGTTCCACTATCTCGCCGGGTTCGTCACCGCGGACAACCCGGTGTCGGCCGCGCTGACCCGTCAGGTGATGGACTGGAAGCCCGAGCGGCCGGGCCTCATCGAGGACATCGACTCGGGGCACTACTTTCGGTAGGCCGAGGAGGCCTGGCGGTCAGGGCCGCCAGAAGCCGGCGTGGACCTCGCGGGCGGCGGGGATGTCGTGGGGGCCGCGCACCGACGTCGGGTGTGCCCCGTGGGCGAAGACGTCGCGGCACGGCAGAGACATCGTCGGGTTCTCGGGATCGTCGCCGGTCATCGACCGGAGATCGGTCTCGCTGAGGGCGTACGCCACCGTCGGGATGCGCGCCCAGCAGATGGCGCCCGCGCACATCGCGCACGGTTCGGTACTGGTGTACAGCGTCAACGCCGCCCGCGCCCGCACGTCGAACCGTCGCCCCGCGGCACGCACGAGGTTCGTCTCGGCGTGGCCGGTCGGGTCTGCGTCGGTGATCACCGTGTTCAGTGCGGTCAGCACCACCTCGCCGTCCGCGTCGACGAGCAACGCGCCGAATGGGTGATCGCCACGGGCGCGCGCCGCTGCGGCGAGATCGATCGCCTGGCGGAGGAAGGTCTCGTCGTCCATGTATCGATCGTCTCAAGATTCGGGCGAACCGACCGCATGTAGTGGGTCGCTGTGCGTCGAGGTGTCGAATTCGTTGACCGCGTAGCGGCTTTTGCCAAAGCAACACCCGGCAGGCGAGCGCTTTGGCAGCATGATTCCATGACTTCGGCGGCGACCCCCAAGGGGCTGCGACGTCGGTCCCGACTCATCGAGGCCGCCGGTGAGTTGCTGCTCGAAGGCGGCTTCGATGCGGTCCGGCATCGTGCCGTCGCCGAGCGCGCTCAGCTGCCGCTGGCGTCGACGACCTACTACTTCGGTTCACTCGAGGATCTGATGGCCGAGGCCGCCGCGCACGTCTGCCGCAACGACGAGGACTGCATCGCGGCGCGCCGTGACGCATTGTCGCGCCGTCGGCGCGGGGGACACGCCACCGCCGATGCTCTTGCCGAGGTGTTCGTCGGTCCCGAGACGACCATCCAGATGCTGGCCGCCCGATACGAGACCATCACCCTTGCGGCGCGCTACCCGCGTCTGCGTGACGTCGTCACCGACCGGCGGGTGCTCTTGTCCGAGATGCATTCCGATGTGCTGCAGAAGTCCTTCCGGGTGGCCGACCCGGTCCACGTCGAACAGTTGATCGCTGTGGAGGACGGCGCGGTGATGGGTGCCCTGGGGCTGCCGCAGGTGACCCCGTACGCTGCGGCACGGGACGCGTTGATCGAGGTCATCGAGGTGCTCGCACCGCGCGGATGACCCGCCGGATGAGGACAGGGGGAGAGATCATGTCGAGGTTCGACACAGCCGGGACCGGGAGGGGGCGCCGGAGAAGGTCCACGGTGTCGGCGATGATGGCCGGTGGGCTCATGGTGCTCGGGTTGTTTGCTGCCACACCGGGATCCGCCGGTGCCGCGCCTGTCGGCAAGGTCGACGCCGGTGTGCCGTTCTCCTCGGTGGTCTATGGAACCGGGTGTCTGTACGACCTGACAGTTCCGGTGAACTCGTCGGGGAGGGTCACATTCTTCGAACGCGCCCAGGGGTATCCCGAGCGGCTCATCGGCACGGCCCAAGCCGACGGCGCCATCGCGACCATCCGTTGGGTACCGCGCCGCATCGGGGATCGATTGCTCTACGCCAAGCAGGGTGGGGTGACGGGACCGGTGACCGTCATGCGCGTCCACCAGGGCTACGGCTCGGGCTGGGCCTGCTTCGCGCTGTAGGGCGGGTCTCCCGCGCGGATTCCCGGGCTGAGGGGCCGCACGACTACACTGTGTGCGTGTCGAAGCCTGCCATCTCCAACGTCCTGGCCAGTCGTTATGCCTCCACCGAGCTCGCTGAGCTGTGGTCGCCACGCAACAAGATCGCTCTCGAGCGCCAACTGTGGATCGCGGTGCTCAAGGCACAACGCGACCTGGGTATCGACGTCCCCGACGGCGCGATCGCCGACTACGAGAAGGTCGTCGACCAGATCGACCTCGACTCCATCGCCGACCGTGAGCGGATCACCCGACACGACGTGAAGGCGCGGATCGAGGAGTTCAACGCGCTGGCCGGACATGAGCAGATCCACAAGGGAATGACCAGCCGCGACCTCACCGAGAACGTCGAGCAGCTGCAGATCCTGCGGTCGCTCGAACACGTGTATGCCCACGGCGTCGCCGTGCTCGCCCGCATCGTCGACCGCGCCGCTCAGTATTCGACCATCGTGATGGCCGGTCGAAGCCACAATGTCGCCGCGCAGGCGACCACGTTGGGCAAACGTTTCGCCAGTGCCGCCGACGAGCTGATGGTCGCGCTGACCCGTGTGCGTGAACTCATCGATCGGTATCCGCTGCGCGGTATCAAGGGCCCTATGGGGACGTCGCAGGACATGCTCGACCTGCTCGGCGGGGATGCCGCCAAACTCGCCGATCTGGAGAGCCGCGTCGCCGACCATCTCGGGTTCGCCCGGTCCCTGACGTCGGTCGGACAGGTCTACCCGCGCTCCCTCGACCACGACGTCGTCTCGGCGTTGGTGCAGGTGGCGGCCGGTCCGTCGTCGCTGGCTCACACCATCCGGCTGATGGCCGGGCACGAGTTGGTGACCGAAGGCTTCCAGCCGGGGCAGGTCGGCAGCTCGGCGATGCCACACAAGATGAACACCCGCAGCTGCGAGCGGGTCAACGGTCTTCAGGTGATCCTGCGTGGCTACGGCTCGATGGCCGCCGAGCTTGCCGGTGCGCAATGGAACGAGGGCGACGTCTTCTGCTCGGTGGTACGCCGGGTGGCGTTGCCCGACGCATTCTTCGCCATCGACGGCCTGATGGAGACCTTCCTGACGGTGCTGGCCGAGTTCGGTGGATATCCGGCCGTGATCGCCAACGAACTCGACCGCTACCTCCCGTTCCTGGCCACGACCAAGGTGTTGATGGCCTCGGTGCGTGCCGGTGTCGGCCGGGAGAGTGCCCACGAGGCGATCAAGGAGAACGCCGTCGCCGTCGCCCTCGCGATGCGCGAGGAGGGCCGCGAGCCCGATCTGCTGGACCGACTCGCCGCCGACGATCGCATCCCGCTCGACCGGGCCCAGCTCGACGAGCTGCTCGCCGACAAGTCCGTGTTCGTCGGGGCCGCCGAAGCGCAGGTGGCCGAGGTCGTCGCCGCGGCGGAGAAGATCATTGCCCAGTATCCGGACGCCGCGGCCTACACGCCGGCACCGATTCTGTAGTTCCCGTTCTTGCTCTGAGGCGTCACCCCACCCGTCCCTGAGGAGCCTCGCGAGGAACGAGCGCTGCGTCACCTCATCGGTCCTTGAGGAGCCTGGTGAGGAGCGAGCGCTGCGTCACCTCATCGGTCGCTGAGGAGCTTCGTGAGGAATGAGCGATGCGTCGCCCCATCGGTCGCTGAGGGGCTTCGTGAGGAATGAGCGATGCGTCGCCCCATCGGTCGCTGAGGGGCTTCGTGAGGAGCGAGCGATGCGTCACCTCATCGGTCGCTGAGGGGCTTCGTGAGGAACGAGCGCTGCGTCACCTCATCGGTCCTTGAGGAGCCTGGTGAGGAATGAGCGATGCGTCGGCCCATCGGTCCCTGAGGAGCCTCGCGAGGAACGAGCGATGCGTCGCCCCATCGGTCCCTGAGGAGCCTCGCGAGGAACGAGCGATGCGTCACGAAGGGCGCCCGTCGTGAAGCTCGCTCCTCAGGGGGCGGTTTGCGGGTTCGAGCAGGGATCAGTTGGCCCCTCCTCAATCCGCCGCTCGATCCGCGTGCCCCAGACTCCAATCGGGTAGGGCGACGTCACGCACCAGCCGTTTCAGGGTCACCACATCGGGGAAACCACCGTCGCGTTTGCGCTCCCAGACCCGCTGGTCATCGACATCGATGTGGAAGACGCCGCCGGTGCCGGGGACCAGCGTCACCGAGCCCAACTCGGTACCGAACGTGTTCAGGAGCTCCGAGGCCATCCACGAGGCGCGCAGCAGCCAGTTGCACTGGGTGCAGTAGGTGATGGTGATCTGTGGACCGGTCATGCGATGCAGACTGTCATACCTCTAGGGTCGATGCATGCGTCCCGAACTGCACTCCTATACGCACGTCGCGTCGGGGAAGGTCCGCGAGATCTACGAGATCGACGCCGACACCCTACTGCTGGTCGCCTCGGACCGGATCTCCGCCTATGACCACATCCTGAGTCCGGCGATTCCGGACAAGGGCCGCATCCTCACGGCGATGAGCTTCTTCTGGTTCGACGTGCTCGGTGTGGCCAATCACCTGGCCGGCGGCCCGACCGACGAGCGCATCCCGGCCGAGGCGGTCGGCCGCGCGATGGTCGTACGCAAGCTGCCGATGGTGCAGGTCGAGTGTGTCGCGCGGGGATATCTCACCGGCTCCGGACTGCTCGACTATCGAGCGACCGGGTCGGTCTGCGGCGTCGAACTGCCCGAGGGCCTAGAGGAGGCGAGCAAGCTACCTGCGCCGATCTTCACACCTGCGACGAAGGCTGCGCAAGGTGATCACGACGAGAACATCAGCTTCGAACGGGTTGCCGAGCAGGAAGGTGCCGAACTCGCCGAACGTCTGCGTGCAGCCACCCTCGACATCTACGGACGCGGCGCGGCGCTGGCGGCCGACCGCGGAATCATCCTGGCCGACACCAAGTTCGAGTTCGGGCTCGATGAGGACGGGCAGCTCGTCCTCGCCGATGAGGTGCTCACGCCCGACTCGTCGCGGTACTGGGAGGCCGCCACCTATCGACCCGGCGAAGTGCAGCCGAGCTTCGACAAACAGATCGTCCGCAACTGGCTCACCGGCCCGGACTCCGGGTGGGACCGGGTTGCCGATGCGCCCCCACCGCCGCTGCCCGAGCCCGTCGTGTCACGCACACGAGCACGCTACATCGAGGCCTACGAATGGATTTCGCAGAAGTCCTTCGCCGACTGGCCGGATCACGAGTAGGAGATGGATGTGAGTACCGACGTCACCGCGCCGGTGGCCAAGAAGGTCCCCACCGAGCGCACCCACCACGGCGACACCTTCGTCGACGACTACGAATGGTTGCGGGACAAGGACGATCCTGAGGTGATCGCCTACCTCGAGGCGCAGAACGCCTTCACCGAGAAGCACACCGACCAACTCGCCGATCTACGCGCCCAGATCTTCTCCGAGATCAAGAGTCGCACCCAGGAGACCGACATGTCGGTCCCCAGCCGGCGCGGCAGGTACTGGTACTACGCACGGACGCAAGAGGGCAAACAGTACGCGATCCGCTGCCGTTGCCCCATTGCGGCAGAGGATGATTGGACGCCACCCGAGGTCGCCGCCGACGCTGCGCTGCCGGGCGAGGAAATCCTCCTCGACGCGAACGTCGAGGCCGAGGGTCACGACTTCTTCAGCCTCGGCGCGCTGACCGTCAGTGACGACGGCGACTGGCTGGCCTTCAGTACCGACGTCGTCGGTGACGAGCGGTACACCCTGCGATTCAAGAACCTCGGCACCGGCGAACTGCTCGACGACGTCATCGCCAACACCGCGGGTGGTGCGGTCTGGTCGGCCGACGCCAAACACGTCTTCTATCAGACCGTCGACGAGGCGTGGCGGCCGGACACGGTGTGGCGTCACGATATCGGGTCGGGTGGCGACGATGTCCGAGTCTTCCACGAACCCGACGAGCGGTATTGGGTGGGAATGGGTTCCACCCGCAGCGACAAATATCTGATGATCGGTGTCGGATCAAAGATCACGTCCGAGGTGTACGTGCTTCCCGCCGACGACCCGACCGGCGAATTCCGAAGCGTCGCCGAACGGGTCGAGGGCGTCGAGTACAGCGTCGAGCATGCGGTGATCGGCGGCGACGACTATTTCGTCATCGTGCACAACGACGTCCGGGACGGGGTGAAGGCGGAGAACTTCGCGATCGACATCGCCCCGGCCGCCGATCCGTCCAACCGCCGGGAACTCATCGCGCACGACCTGGATCTGCGGATCGAGGATCTCGACGCCTTCCGCGACTATCTCGTGCTGTCCTACCGCCGTGACGCGCTGCCCAAACTGGCGATCGCCGATCTCCGGACGATCGACGGAATCCCTTCGCGGACAGACTTCCACGAGGTCACCTTCCGAGAGGAACTGTGTTCGGCCGGGCTGGGTGGCAACCCGGAGTGGGTGACACCCCGGCTGCGCATCGGCTACGCGAGTTTCGTCGATCCGACCGAGATCCTCGACCTCGACGTTGCTTCCGGCGAACTCACACTGTTGAAGCGCCAGCCCGTGCTCGGCGGCTACGACGCCGAAGACTATGTCCAGTCACGGGAATGGGCCACCGCGGCCGATGGGACCAAGATCCCGCTGTCGGTCGTGCGGCGCAAGGGCGTCGACGAATCTCGTCCCGCGCCGCTACTGCTCTACGGCTACGGCTCGTACGAGACCAGTATCGATCCATCGTTCTCGGTGTCGCGTCTGTCAATGCTCGATCGCGGGGTGGTGTTCGTTCTGGCCCACATCCGGGGCGGTGGCGAGATGGGGCGGCACTGGTACGAGAACGGTAAGACGCTCACGAAGAAGAACACCTTCACCGACTTCGTCGACGCCGCCCGCCACCTCGTCGACAGTGGGTGGACGACACCGGAACACATGGTGGCCGAAGGCGGCTCGGCCGGTGGGCTGCTGATGGGAGCGGTTGCCAATCTGGCGCCGGAGCTGTTCAACGGCATCCTCGCCTCGGTGCCGTTCGTCGACGCGCTCACCTCGATCCTCGACCCGTCGCTGCCGCTGACCGTGATCGAGTGGGACGAGTGGGGCGATCCGCTGCACGACCCGGACGTGTACGCGTACATGAAGTCCTACTCGCCCTACGAGAACGTCGGTGCCAAGCCGTATCCCCCGATCCTGGCGTTGACATCTCTGAACGACACCCGCGTGCTGTTCACCGAGGCCGCCAAGTGGGTTGCGCGTCTGCAGGAGCTGAGCACCTCGGACAACCTGGTCCTGCTCAAGACGGAGATGTCGGCCGGCCACGGCGGTGTCAGCGGCCGCTACAAGCAGTGGGAAGAGGTTGCGTTCGAGCTGGCCTGGATACTGCAGCAGACGGGGGCGGTGAACGCCGACTCGTAGTCGGGTGGGTCCCGGCGCCGAGAGAACCCTGTTTCGCGCCGAGAGAACCCTCCGGTACGCCGAGAGAACCCGCTGTACGCCGAGAGAACCCGGAATAACGCCGAGAGAATCCTGTTTCGCGCCGGCAGCACCCAGCGGTACGCCGAGAGAACCCGCTGTACGCCGAGAGAACCCGGAATAACGCCGAGAGAATCCTGTTTCGCGCCGGCAGCACCCAGCGGTACGCCGAGAGAACCCGGAAAAACGCCGACAGCACCCAGATCTTGTGTGTCTGGGTGCTGTCGGCGTTGTATGGCTGGGTGCTGTCGACGTTTTTCCGGGTTCTCGGCCCCATGCTGGGCACGTTGAATGCCCTCGGGTGCCGGGTGCCGGGTGCCGGGTGCCGGGTGCCCGATGGCTCGAGCGCCGAGCGCGGTGCGAGCTAGTGCATCATGACCGGCGCGGCGGCCATGTCCTCCTCGACCAGCGGGGACTTGATCTTCTTGCGCGGCAGGAAGAAGGCCGGGATCAGGCACACGGCGATCAGCACCGACGTCACCACGAAGGTGGAGCCGAAGGCGTTGGCCGCGGCCTCGAAGAACGACGTCGGGATCGGCGTGTTCTGCATCTGCTCGGGCAGGCTGTCGGGCGCCGTGTTCGACGCGATCGCCAACATGCCCTCCGGTGCGTCCTTCAGGTTGGTCGCCAAGATCACGGCGATGACGGCCGAACCGATCGACGATGCGGTCTGCTGGACGACGTTCATCAATGTCGAACCATCGGGCACCTGGGCGTTGGTCAGGGTCGCCAGGGCGGCAGACATGATCGGCATCATGGTCATACCCATGCCGAGGCCCTGCACGAACAGTGCGCCGCAGAGCACCCAATAGGTGGTCGTCGCGCCGACGAACACGAACGTGCCCATACCCAGGAACATGAGCACGATGCCGACGAGAACGAACTTGCCGGGGCCGATCTTGTCGGTCATCCGTCCGGCGATCGGCATCGTCAGCATGGCGCCGATACCCTGCGGAGCGAGGAGCAGACCGGCGGACAGGGTGGTCTCGCCGCGGACCCCGATGAAGTACTGCGGGAACAGCAATGACGCTCCGAAGAACGCGATCATGAAGAACGTCATCGAGATCACCGCGATGGTCAGCGTCCGATTGCGGAACAGGCGCAGATCGAGCAGCGGCTTGTCGCTGCGCAGTGCGTGCCCGATGAACGCGGCGATCAGGACTGCGCCGATGATGGCCGGGACGAGAACCTTGGCCGAGATGAACGTGCCCGCCTCGTTGCTCGACGAGATGCCGTACAGGAACAACGCCAAACCAGGTGACAACAAGAGCAGTCCGACGAAGTCGATCGACGGCCGCGACGTCTCCTCATCACCACGCAGAGCGAACCACGAGTAGATGATCGCGACGATGCCGATCGGCACGTTGATCAGGAATACCCAGTGCCACGAGGCCTTCTCGATGAGCAGGCCGCCGAGGATCGGACCCGCGATCGGGCCGAGCAGCATCGGGATACCGAGCACAGCCATCACCGAGCCGACGCGTTCCGGTCCGGCCGCCTTGGTCAGGATCATCATGCCGATCGGCATCAGCAGGCCGCCGCCGAGACCCTGGATGACGCGGAACGCGACCAGGGATCCGATGTTCCATGCCAGTGCGCAGAGCGCGGAACCGAGGACGAACATCACCAGCGAGGTCAGATAGACCTTCTTGGTCCCGAAACGTGCTGCCGCCCAGCTGGACAGCGGGATGACCGCGGCCAGGGCCAGCGTGTAGCCGGTCATCGTCCAGGCCGCACCGGCCGCGTCGGTGTTGAACTCCTGCTGGAAGGTGTTCTGCGCCACCGACACCACGGTGACGTCGAGAATCGACATGATCGCGCCGAGCACGACCACACCGGCGACGATCAGCACGTGCCTGTCGAGTTTGGTATCCGGTGGACCCGCGTGCGCGTGGGCCGGAGTGGATGCAGAGGTCATGAACCGACTTTCTGTGACGTATCCGGTGATGAGGAATCCGTCGGTATGGAGTCACCGACGTGGGAGAAGAAGTCGACATCGCTGTCGATGATCGGGCCAAGCGCGTCGTGTAGGCCGTTGCGAAGCCGCTCGGGCAGTCCGGTGACGAACGTGCGGACGATGTCGTGCTTGATGTCCAGTTGGGAATCGACGAGGGCGCTGCCCTCGGTGGTCAGCGACACCCGCTTGACCCGTCGATCCGTCGGGTCCTCGCGGCGGTCGACGAGACCCGCGACAACGAGTTTGTCGACCGTCCGTCCTGCCGCGGCGAGCGACAGGGACACGTGGTCGGCGATCTCGTTCAGGGACATGCAATCGACGCCGTCGCCGTGCGCTCCCAGTGCGAACAGAACCCGCATCTGCGAGAAGGTGAGATCGGTCGCGGCGAGGTTGTCCATCGCGTGTGCCTTGCCGATGCATGCCAACCGGTCGAGGAAGCCGAGCAACGTGGTGCAGGCAGTCTCGACGGACTCCGCGGTGCGGGCGTCGTCGCTGGTCGACGGAGGGGTTTCGGACACCCAATAAAACTAACGCCGACGCAACTATTTCGTGAACGCAATTAATGGTGAGATCGGACATATCGGTGCTGCCGTAGTGATGGGGGTCATATGCGCGACGAAACGGGCCGCCCTCTACCGGCCTGCGCTAGCGTCGGTGGGGTGAGCAACATCAAGGACATCCCCGTCAACGCACTCGATGGCAGCACCCTCGACCTCTCCGGCTTCGCCGGTCCGATGCTGGTGGTGAACGTTGCCAGCAAGTGCGGTTTGACCCCGCAGTACACCGGGCTCGAGGAGATCGCGACAACCTATCGCGACCGCGGTCTGACGGTTGTCGGCATGCCGTGCAACCAGTTCATGGGCCAGGAACCGGGCACCGCGGAAGAGATCGCCACGTTCTGCTCGACCAGCTACGGAGTGACGTTCCCGCTGCTGGAGAAGGCCGACGTGAAGGGCGACGATCAGCATCCGCTGTATGCCGAACTCACCAAGGCCGCCGACGCCGAGGGCGAGGCCGGTGACGTGCAGTGGAATTTCGAGAAGTTCCTGGTCGACGCCAACGGAGCGGTCGTCAACCGTTTCCGCCCGCGTACCGAGCCGACCGATCCCACGGTCATCTCCGCGATCGAAGCCGTTCTGTAGTCGCCGCGCTTCGACCACCTGGTCTGTAGGAGCCGGCGAGGTTGCGACCACCTCGCTCCCTGAGGAGCCTCCGAGCCTGCGAGGTTGCGACCACGTCGCTCCCTGAGGAGCCTCCGAGCCTGCGAGGATGCGACCACCTCGCTCCCTGAGAAGCCTCCGAGCCTGCGAGGATGCGTCACGAAGGGGCGGCCCTTCGTGACGCATCGCTCGTTCCTCGCGAGGCTCCTCAGGGATCGGGTGGTGACGCATCGCTTGTTCCTCGCGAGGCTGCTCATTGTTCGGGTGGTGACGCGTCGCTTGTTCCTCGCGAGGCTGCTCAGGGTTCGGGTGGTGACGCGTCGCTTGTTCCTCGCGAGGCTGCTCAGGGTTTGGGTGGTGACGCGTCGCTTGTTCCTCGCGAGGCTGCTCAGGGTTTGGGTGGTGACGCATCGCTGGTTCCTCGCGGGGCTCGTCGGGGATCGGGGTTGACGCATCGCTGGTTCCTCGCGGGGCTCGTCGGGGATCGGGGTTGACGCATCGTTCGTTCCTCGCGAGGCTCCTCAGGGTTCGGGGTGGGTTGAGGTCGGCGGCCGGTCCGGCGGCGGGTCGCCGCACCGCGGCGCGCGTGCGACCTCAGCCCACCCGGTAAGGTGTTCGCTGAACAGCGCACCAGCGAGAACGGAGCAGTAGCCCATGGCGCGAGTGGTGGTCGATGTGATGCCGAAGGCCGAGATTCTCGATCCCCAGGGCCAGGCGATCGTGGGGGCGTTGGGGCGGCTCGGGTTTGCCGGGATCGGCGACGTCCGGCAGGGCAAGCGTTTCGAACTCGAGGTCGATGACTCCGTGGACGATGTGATGCTCGAGCGGATCGCCGAAGAGCTCCTCACCAACACGGTGATCGAGAACTTCAACGTCTCCCGCGTCGCTGACTGAGAGGCCCGGATCATGAGTGCTCGTATCGGGGTCATCACTTTCCCCGGGACTCTCGACGATGTCGACGCGGTGCGCGCGGCCCGGATCGCCGGCGCAGAACCGGTTGAGTTGTGGCACGGCGACGCCGATCTCAAGGGTGTCGACGCGGTCATCGTGCCCGGAGGCTTCTCCTACGGTGACTATCTGCGCGCCGGCGCCATCGCCCGGTTCGCGCCGGTGATGGGTTCGGTTCTCGACGCCGCCGCCAAGGGTATGCCGGTGTTGGGCATCTGCAACGGATTCCAGGTGCTGTGCGAGGCCGGACTGCTGCCGGGTGCGCTGACCCGCAACGAAGGTCTGCACTTCATCTGCCGCGACCAGTGGTTGAAGGTCGAGTCGAACACGACAACCTGGACCAGCCGATTCGAACGCGGCGCCGAGATCCTCATCCCGCTCAAATCCGGTGAGGGGCGGTTCGTCGCGCCGCAGAGCAAGCTCGAGGAACTCGAGGGTGAGGGTCGGATCGTCTTCTCCTACGCCGGCGGTAACCCCAACGGTTCGGTCCTCGACATCGCGGGGATCGCGAGCCCGGACGGCCGGATCGTCGGTCTCATGCCACATCCCGAGCACGCCACTGAGCCGCTGACCGGGCCCAGCGACGACGGCCTCGGCCTGTTCTACTCCGTCATAGATTCGGTCTTGGCCGCCGCCTGATGACATCGGTGCTCATGGCGGTGTTCGGTATCGCCATGCTGGGCCTCTTCATCGTCACCCTGCGCCTGCTGCCGAAGGTGGGCGGTGTTGGCCTCCTCGTCGGGGCGATCCTGCTCGGACTGGCCTACGACAACTTCGCGGTCGCGGTCGGCCGGTTCGTGGGGTACGGCGACACCCTGATGGCGATCAACGTGCCCCGCTTCTGGATTCACGCGATCGCCACCCCTCTGCTGATCATTGTCGTGGGTATCCTGGTCGCCCGGCTGCCGGTGGAGCAGGTGCGCTCGCGCAACGTCGCGATCGGCGGATGTCTCCTGGTCGCCATGCTGATCGCGATCGGGATCGTCAACGACGTGGTCCGGCTGGACCTCGAGCCCGAGGATGCGGGTGATGCCCTCCGGTACATCAACACTGGGGTCGACGGGCCGGCCCTGCCGGCGATCATCACCGTGCTCGCCATCCTCGTTCTCGGCGTGATGGCCTTGCGGTATGCGGGTTTTCCGTGGCTGATCGTCGGGGCGCTGGTGATGTTCGCAACGGCGGTCGTCGGCTCCTCGGTCCTGTGGGTGGCCAACCTCGGGGAGCTCGTGCTGATGGCATCGGTGGTGGCCACGATGGCGGTGGTCGGTGGTGTCCGCATCCCGGCCGCACACCTTTTCGTCGGAGGTACGAGATGAGCGGAGTTTCATGGTGAGCACCAAGACGAGTGCCACGGCCGAAGGCCTCGGCACATTCATCGACGCGTCGCCGTCGCCATTCCACGTGTGCGCCACCGTTGCGGGGGAGTTGGAGGCCGCGGGTTACACCAGAGTCTTCGAGAGCGAGGAGTGGGCCGCGGCCACGGGACGCAACTATGTCATCCGCGGGGGGTCGATCATCGCGTGGGATACCGGGGACGGCAATGCCTTTCGGATCGTCGGCGGCCACACCGACAGTCCCAACCTGCGCGTTAAGCAGCGCCCCGGACGGACCTCGGCCGGGGTCGGCATGGTGGCGCTGGAACCGTATGGCGGTGCCTGGCTGAACTCGTGGCTCGATCGCGACCTGGGATTGTCCGGACGTCTGGCTTATCGGTCCGGTTCGACCGTCGAGCATGTCCTGGTGCACGTGTCCGAACCCGTTGTGCGGGTGCCGCAGCTGGCGATCCATCTCTCCGAGGATCGCAAGGGCGTAACGCTGGATCCGCAACGGCACGTGGACGCGATCTGGTCTCTGAACCCTGATGCCCCGGACGTCCTGGGATGGGTGGCCTCCTACGCCGGCATCGACCATTCATCGCTCCTCGGTTGGGAGCTGATGACCCACGACGTCGCGCCGTGCCGACTGATCGGCGCCGACAACGATCTGCTGAGCGCGCCGCGACTGGACAATCAGGGCACCTGCTACGCGAGCCTGCGTGCGTTGCTCGACGGGGAACCCTCGATCGACACGCGCGTGCTCGCGCTGTTCGACCACGAGGAGGTCGGCAGCGGATCCGAGCGGGGTGCCGCATCGGATTTCCTGGCCACGATCTGTGAACGGATCGTGTTGGCGCGTGGCGGTAATCGCGCCGACTTTCTGCAGGCGATGGCCGCGAGTGTCTGCGTCTCGGGGGACATGGCGCATGCCACGCACCCGAACTATCCCGAACGGCACGAGCCGGCGCATCGGATCACCATCAACGGCGGCCCCGTGTTGAAGGTGAACCAGAATCTGCGCTATGCCTCGGATGCGGTGGGCGAGGCCATCTTCGCCGTCGCATGCGACACCGCCGGCGTCCCCATGCAGCGATACACCCATCGGGCCGACCTGCCGTGTGGGTCGACGATCGGCCCGATCACCGCTGCACGCACCGGACTCACCACCATCGACGTCGGGGCGCCGCAGTTGGCGATGCACAGCGCACGGGAGATGATGGGGGCCGCCGACGTCGGCATGTACTCGGCTGCGCTGCAGGCGTTCCTGACCGCATCCTGAGCCGGCGCGTGAGTCAGTTGGGCCGCAGCACGGTGATCGACGTCCCCTGGTGGATGACGATGTAGCCGTTGACCGCTTCGGTGGACCCGATCACCGGTCGGGTCCAGGCGATCTCGCCGCTGGTCGTATCGAAGGCCGTCACCTGGTTCGGATTGGCGAAGACGACGTCGGAGCCCGACGATCCGACGCAGTTCAGTTGATCGATGTTGGCGTCCGGATCGTCGAAGGCCGGAGGCGCCATCGTGCCGAGGCTCGTCCCGTCGGCGAGGGTGTAGAAGATGCGCGACCGATCCTTGAGCGCGAACGCGACCAGCGTGCCGCACGGCTTGGTGTTCGCCTTCGACAGTTCCGGGTCGGTGATCTGCCACAGGGCATCGGCGGCCGCCGGGTCGCGGATCTCGTAGCGGCCCTGGGTGACCTGGACCTGACTCTCGCCGACACCGGTGAGGACGGGCAGGGTCGACGGGCCGCTGAGGACCCGAAGTCCGTCGGACTCGGCGGTTGCCGGTGTACGGAGCGCGCCGTCGTCGACGGCGTAGGTCGCCACGCGTTCCTCACCGAACCGGTCATACTGCACCGTGATGCCGCTCGGGTAGGCGGCAATGGTGCACTGGGTGCACGACAGTCGGTCTGCGCCGGTGGTCGGGTCGACGATGAACCGGCCGCCATCGGAGGTGGCGATCGTCAGGATTCCGTTGTCCGCGAGCGTGGCCCGTGCCGCGGCCGCGAAGGTTCGCGACCAGAGTTGGCGTCCCGTCGACGTGCGCAGGGTGACGCGGTAGCCGGCCTGGTCGATACGTAGGAAGTTCGGGCCGACGCCGACGACCTGCTGGGTGTCGTCGAGCGCGGTGGGTGACTCGGGTGTGCCGTTCTCGCCGATGAGGTAGAAGCCGTCGGGGACGTCACCGAGCTTGACCGCGCATCCCACCTGGCCGAGATCATCGATCGCGCAGCTGCCCAGCCCCGTCACGACGGGGGCGTCCCACATCGGGGTCCCCGACGTCTCGTTCACCAGCAGGTAGGCGCGACCGAGCCCCGACGGATAGCTCAGCAGCCACTGGCCGCGCCAGGTGTCGGCGACCTCGATCCCGCCGTTCGATCCGTAGCCGGGCAGATTGTCGCTCGATTGGGTCCACGCATCCTCTGGTTGGTGGTGGTAGCCGCGTAGCTGTCCGTTCGCATGGTCGGCGGGGGCGTCGGGTGTGCCGATCGCCAGAACCACTCCGACGGCGGCGATCATCGCCGCGATCAGGATCATCGTCACGGTGCCGATGCCGAAGGGCAGGCGCCGGGTGAGGCCGGCAAGCGTTGAGCGGGCGGACATGGCCATCAGTGAATCATGGTGGCCGCGGCGCTCACCTCCCCACCGTCGCCGACCGTCTGGGCGCGGAACGCTGCCGGACTGAGCCCGCGGTGCCGTTTGAAGGCCGCGCTGAATGCGAACGGGCTGCTGTAGCCGACCTGCCGGGCGATACCGCTCAGCGATCGGCTGCGGTCGGCGAGCAGATCAGCGGCCACCGACAGGCGCCAATTCGTCAGGTAGGTCATCGGCGGCTCGCCGACCAGCTCGGTGAACCGCCGTGCCAGCACGGCCCGTGAGACGCCTGTGGCGGTGGCCAGCGAACCGACGGTCCAGGGGCGGTCGATGCCGTTGTGCAAGAGGCGAAGTGCCTGTCCGACAACCGGATCGGAGTGAGCGCGGTACCACTGGGTGGCGCGGACCTGCCCGGATTCCATCGATTGGCGCAGGCCGGTGATGAGCAGCAGATCCAGCAGTCGGTTCAGCACCGCCTCCTGCGCCGGTGAATCCCGCACGATCTCGGTCTCCAGCAACGCCACCAACGGGTGTTCGTGCATGGAGACGACGGTGAAGCGGTCCAGTGCATCGAGGAGGCGTTGACTGACCTCGCCACTGGAGTAGGTGCCGATGAGCATGATCGCGTCGGCCTGCCCGTCGTCGCCGCAGTTGCCCCACGATCGGACCCCGAAACACATGTCGTCGGCGACGCTGTGCGTGCCGGTGGGGTCGAAGCAATCGCCGTTCGCGTCGATCCGGGCGACCCAGTCGTGCGCGGGTTCGTCGGCGATCGTGTACGGATGTGTACCCCGGATCAGCGCGACGTCGCCGGGGGTGACCCGGTGGTGGGCACCGTCGTCGTAGGTCAGTGTCGAGGCTCCCCGCGTGACGGCGACGACGGTCAGCGGAGCGGTGTCCTCGATACGCACCGACCACGGCGAGCGCATCGCCATCCGCAGCATCATCGGGGTCTGCGCGCGCGGACCGTTGAGGAGGCTACCGAGGGCGTCCATGCGTCGAGTGTAGATCGATCGAGACGATCTCGTATGAAACTGAGCCGATCGACCATGGATCGTCTCGTCAGGGCGCGGTGAACTAGGAGCATGACTCAACACAGCACTCGTACCCACACATCCCGAACTCACCGAGCCGACCTGATGTCAGAACGCCCGATTCTCGTCATCGGCGCCACGGGCAAGACCGGCCGCCGCGTCGCGGACCTTCTCGCCGCTCGCGGTATCCCCGTCCGCCGCGCCAGTCGGACGAGCGTCACGGTGTTCGACTGGACCGACCGCGCGACGTGGGCCCCGGCGCTGGCAGGCGCCGGTGCCGTCTACCTCTCCTACCAACCCGACCTCATCGTGCCCGGGGCCACCGAGGACATCGCCGAGTTCGTCCGCCTCGCCGAAGGCGCGGGCGTGCATCGACTCGTCCTGCTGTCCGGCCGTGGCGAGCCCGAAGCGGCGCAGGCAGCCCGGATCGTGCACGCCGGTGACATCGACTCCACCGTGCTTTCCTGCGCGTGGTTCGATCAGAACTTCTCCGAGGGTGGTTTCGCGCCGGAGATCGCCGCCGGCTCATTGACGCTGCCGGTCGGTGAGGTGGGGGAGCCGTTCGTGGACGCCGACGACATCGCGGAGGTGGCGGTCGCGGCGTTGCTCGACGCCACGCCGGACGGGGCCAACCCACACGCCGGGCAGACCTACGAGCTGACCGGCCCGCGGTTGTTGACCTTCGCCGACGCCGTTGCCACGCTCGCCGCGACGCAGCAACGTCCGATCGAGTTCACTCAGGTGTCGCTGCAGGATTATCGGGATCTGTTGTCGGAGCTGACTGTCCCCGATGAGGAGATCGGGCTCCTGGTGGCGTTGTTCGGGACCTTGTTCGACGGGCGGAACGCGCAGGTGTCCCACGATGTCGAGCGGGTCCTCGGCCGTCCGGCAACCGATCTCGACGACTTCGCGAAAAGTGTGGCACGCGTGCAGGTGTCGAGATGACTCAGTTCCGTGACACGATCCTCGTGCTGGCCGTGACCACTCTCGGCCTGTCGGCCGGCTTGCTCTCGGCGTTCGCCTATTCGGTGATGCCCGGCCTGCAGCGAGCCACGTCGGCGACGGCGGTGGCCGCGATGCAGCGGATCAACGTGGCAATCCTCAATCCGGTGTTCGCGCTGATCTTCTTCGGTGGCCTGGTGTTCGGTGTTCTCGGTGTCGTTCTCTGGTGGGGAGATCCGGTGCGGTGGTGGCTCGTCGCCGCCGTCGCGCTCTACGGCGTAGCGCTGCTGATCACGATGGGCGTCAATGTGCCACTGAACAATCGGCTCGAGGACGCCGGTTCGGTGTCGCCCACCGACGCACCCACGGTCTGGGCGGATTTCGTCGGACCGTGGGTGCGCTGGAACATCGTGCGGGCGCTTGCCGCGGTGGCCGGGTTCACGGTGATGATCGTCGGCCTGCTGCACACGCGCGGATGATGGGGGCCGAGTGCTTGTGCCGGTGTCAGCTGTGGATGTCGAGGCCCCGGCGGACGACGTTCGCGAACGAGGTCGCCGGTCGTCCGAGCAGGTCGACGAGGTCGGTCGACGTGGAATCGAGGGCGCCGGACGCCGCTCCCGCATCCGAGTCGGCGAGGATGTCGGCCATCGGTGCAGGCACGCCTGCCCCGGTAAGGGCAGCGGCGTAGTCCGCTTCGGCCAGATCCTGGTAGCGCACCGATTGTCCGCTCACCTCGGCCAGGGTGGCGGCGATGTCGTCATAGGACAGGTGCTCGGACCCGGCGAGCTCGAAGACCCGGCCCGGCTCCGCAGAGATCAAGGCCGCGGCCGCAGCGTCGGCATAGTCGGTGCGGGCGGCCGGAGCCACTCGGCCGTCACGTGCACTGCCGTAGAGGACCCCGCCGTCGATCGCCGTCGGTGCGGACGCCAGATAGTTGTCGGAATACCACCCGTTGCGGAGCAGGATGAACGGAATCCCGCTGTCGGCCAGCGCCTTCTCGGTGGCGATGTGCTCGGTCGCCAAGCTCAGCGGCGAGGTGTCGGCGCGCAGGATGCTCGTGTAGGCGATCACGCCGACGCCGGCCTCTGCCGCGGCCGCGATGACGTTGGTGTGCTGTGGCAGTCGCTGCCCGATCTCCGAGGAGGAGACCAGGAGAAGCTTGTCGACGCCGGTGAGGGCCTTTCCCAGCGCCGCCGGATCGGTGTAGTCGGCGACACGAATGTCGACGCCCCGGTCGCGGAGATCGGTCGCCTTACCGGCGTCCCGGACGATCGCAACGATGTCACCGGCGGCGATACCGCGATCGATGAGGGCGGCGATGGCGCCGCCGCCCAGGCCGCCGGTGGCTCCGGTCACTGCGTACGTGGTCATGTCTGAACTCCGATCGGTTGGCGGTAGGTGGTTCCTCCTCATCATGCACTTACTAGAAGTAAGTGCCAATGTGATGGTAAGCACAGTTCGAGTAGTGCGCCTACACTTGGGTGCCATGAGCGTTGCGAATCCGGCCGGCGGAGGTCTCGGCGAGGACATTGATCCGTCGTTGGAGGCCGACGTCTTCGCCCGTGACTGTCAGTCGCGGGACATCCTGCAGAACGTGACGAGTCGGTGGGGTCTGCTCGCCTTGGCCGCGCTCGGCGAGGGAGACCTCCGATTCAGTGCGTTACGTCGGAGGGTCGACGGCGTCAGTGAACGCATGCTGTCGGTCACGCTGCAGTCACTCGAGCGCGATGGATTCGTGACACGAACTGTGCTGCAAACCATCCCGCCGAAGGTCGAGTACTCGCTCACCGAGCTGGGACGTGAGATGGCCGGGGTGCTGACCGGCTTGATCGAGATGGTCGAAAGCCGGGTCGGCGAGGTCGAGGTCGCTCGTGCCGATTACGACGGCCGACGCGACGCCCGCTGAGCGCATCTGGCCTGGCCGCGGACGTCGCTCGAGGCTCAGAACAGCTGTCCCAGATAGAACTCGGCTCCCTGGTCGTCGGCGCAGTAGGCCATGACCCCGTACGCCTGGGTGTCGGGTTCGGAGATGACCCGACCGCCGGCCGTGCGGACCCGTTCGACAGCGGCATCCATGTCCGCGACGTTCCACATCGGCACGGACATGGACTTCTCGGCACCGCCGGCGATCCCGACCTGCGGGCGCACGTCGTCGACCTCCCAACCGTCGTCGATGCGGCCTGCGTGGAACGTCCAGCCGAGGGCGCTGCCGTAGAAGTCACGGAACCGGGCGCTCGACGGTGTGTGGACCGTCAGATACGACATCTCGCCGACACCCCGCGGATGCTGATCGGGTCGTGGTTCGTCGGACGCTGCCACGTGCACCGAGAACGCCACGCCCTGATCGTCGACGGCGTCGATGACGCGGGTGCCGTCACGGGACACCTCACTCGCCTCGCCTGCCTGCCCGCCGGCCGCGACGATGGCCTCGCGCGCGGTGTCGAAGTCCTCGACCGCATATACGCAGTACACCGAGCCCGGTGCGCCGTACCCGGGCGTATCCGAGATGCCCAGGCGATGGCCGAGATTCGTGACCTGACGCGTCGCCGGGTCGAACTCCCACCCGAGGACAGCGCCGTAGAAGCGTGCCGCCCGGTCGATGTCGGGTGTCTGCAGGGACAGGTAGACGATGTCGCCGGTCTTGATGCGATCGGTCGGCGCGGCAGCGGTCTTCGACGGCCCCGTCAGCATCCAGCGATGACCGAACGGGTCGATGATCGTCCCGCTGCGATGACCGTAGCCCTCGAACGGTTCTCGGGTGACCGCGGCGCCACCGCGTTCGGCGGCCGACACGGCGGCATCGGCATCATCCACCGCGAGCATCAGACTGACCGAGACCTGGCCGGGCCGTGGCGCCCGGATACCCATGTCCGCGAACTCATCGGCGAGATAGACTGCACCGCCACCGATCTCGAGCTCGGCGTGGCCGATCCGGCCGTCTTCCATCACGATCGGTTCGCCTCGGAGCCGGGCGCCGAGATGTGCCACATACCAGTCGATGGCGGCACGACCGTCGGCGACGGTGAGGTAGGGAAGCGCGCCCGGTCGCTCGACCGCTGGTGCGGCGGTACTGGTGGTGGTCTCGATGGTGGCGGTGCTCATGACAACTCCCTTCGGTAAGGTCGTCCCGCGCTCGAGTCGGTCCCGCAAGGTGCGGGCGAACTCGGCGTCGGGAGCGACCGGATCGGTCCAGCCCGGGGTGTCGGCGGCCCGCAGGACGACGAACGGATCGGGCGGCGTTGCGGTACCGCGATTCTCGGTGTTGTTGTGCTCGTTCATGCGTGGCCTCCTCTCCCTGTGGTGGACTGGCCGGACCGTGGTTCGGATTCCGGATAGGCCGCGCGGAAGGCTCGCTTGGCCCTGGTGAGCAGCGCCTCGGTGGCGCCTACGGTGCGGTCGAGGACGCCCGCGCAGTCGCCGACGGTCAGGTCGTCGACATAGCGCAGAGTGAGCACCGCTCGATGTGTGGGTGACAGTTGCGCCAGCGTGTAGTGCGCGAGCATCCGGTCGAGGTGGACGTCCCAGTCGTCGTCGACGGATTCTGGGAGGTCCTCCACCGGTTCGGGCGTCCGTTGCATCGCCCGCCAATGGTCGGCGAGCTTGTGCCGGGCGACCCCGATCAACCAGGGCGTGGTCGGTCGGGCGTCGTCGTCGCGACGCACGGTGTCCATCGCGGCCAGGAAGGTCTCCGAGGTGAGGTCCTCGGCGACCCGCCGGTCCGAACACCGACGCAGCAGGTAGCCATACACGGCCGGCAGCGCCTCGTCGTACACCGCCAGCAGTGCGGGTGCCCCGCCTTCGGGCGGACCCTCTTGTTCGCCACTCACACCCTCATCGTCGTTCGCCGGGACCGGAATCCGACGCCCTATCGCAGAATTTCTTCGCGCCGGCCGGCGTGTATACAACCTCCCGGTTCCCTGCGGAGCGGCCCTTCGTGACGCTCGCAGGCTCGCTCCTCAGGGACCGGGCTGATGAGGCTGGCGGGTTTCCCTCGCGGTCCCTGAGGAACCCCGGAGCGCTGAAGGCAGATTTCCCTCCCGGTCCCTGCGGAACCCCGGAGCGCTGGTCGGCAGATTTCCCCTCCCGGTCCCTGAGGAACCCCGGAGCGCTGGCGGCGGGATTCCCTCCCGGTCCCTGAGGAACCCCGGAGCGCAAGCGGAGGGGTGTCACGAAGGGCGGCCTTTCGCGACCCTCACTCGTCAATGGCCGGACTGATGCAGGTTCGACCATCGCTCACCAACTGCCGATCAGCGACCGGGGTTTACGCAGGTCAGATCCGCGCCGATGTGGCAACGATCGCGTCGGCGACCGCGCGGGGCTGGTCCAGCGACACGAATGTCCGCGCGTGCGGGACGTCGACGAAGCGTGAATTCTCGAACACCGCTGCCAGGCGCCGCCCGTGATCGGGGGTGAAACACCGATCGTCGGTTCCCCACACCACGGTGACCGGCAGGTCCACCCGCGACAACCGGGGCGTGACCTCGGCGAGTTCGGCCGGATGGATCTCCCGCAGGAAGGCGATGAGGTCGTCGCGGATGCGCGCATCGGTGCGAAGGGGCTCGAACATCGAGAGGGTCAGCTCCGGATCGGGGTCGGTGAGCAGGAGTCCGAGCCCGAGCGGCGAGTGGCGCAGGGCACGAAACCGCATGGACTCGATCATCGGCCGCAGCAGCGCTCGCTGACGGAGCAGTGCGAACACCACACGGAACGGCTGGGGCGGGAACAGCTCGAAGGCGTCGCAGTTGGTGAACACGAGTGCACGGACGAAGGCCGGGTCGCTGTCGAGCGCGAACTGGGTGATCGCGCCACCGGTGTCGTTCGCCACCAGCGTCGCGTCGGAGAGGCCGAGCGCGGCCACGAACTCGCGAACGAGGCGGGCGGCGCCGCGTGGACTCCGATCGGCGGTCGGCCCCCAGGGGATGTGGTGGGACCCCAAGGGGAAAGTCGGTGCATAACAGCGATACCCGGCCTCGGCGAGAATGGTCGCGACCGGTTCCCACAGCCGGTGATCGACGACAGCGCCGTGCACGAAGACGATCGGCGGGTGCGGCGAGGTCTCTGGTCCGTACGTCGCGTACTCGATCGTGCCGGAGGCGAGGTCGATGGTTGTCGTCGTGGTCATGGCTTTCCGCCCTTCGACTATGCTTGTCGCGACTTACGAACACTCTGTATGAAAGTTACGTGCAACCTGTATGAAAGTCAATCGTCGAACTCAGGCCGAGCGCACGGCAGCCACCCGTGCGGCGCTGATCGCCGCGGGGCGCAAGCTGTTCGGCGAACACGGTTACGCCGAGGTGGGCACGCAGGCGATCGTGGACGAGGCCGGCGTGACGCGTGGCGCCCTGTATCACCAGTTCAAGGACAAGCAGGGCCTGTTCGCGGCCGTCTATGACCAGGTCGAACAGGACATCACCGCCGAGGTCGCCGAGCGGGTGGGCGACGTCGCGGTGACGGACCCGATGTCGGCGCTCAAGGCCGGCGTGCGCGTCTTCCTCGAACGGGTCACCGATCCGACCGTGCACCAGATCTCGTTGGTGGATGCGCCGTCGGTGATGGGCTGGAGTGAATGGCGGGCGCGGGGGGAGGAGTTCGGTTTCGCGCTGGTCGAGGGCATCCTGCACGCGGCGATCGCGGCGGGACAGATCGCCGAGCAGCCGGTGCGTCCGATCGCGCATGTCGCCATCGGTGCGCTCGACGAGGCAGCGCTCTATGTGGCGGCCGCCCAGGACAAGGGCTCCGCGGCAGATGAGGTCCTCGCCGTGCTGGACCGGGTCATCGACTCATTCGGTCGATGACCGAGGGCTGACCGGCGATGAATTGCGGCGCCGGCGACGGTCAGTCCGAGTATGGCCACCGCAACGATTTCCTCCATGCTCCTGTCCAGTGACGACCCGAAGCGTCTCGCGCGCTGGTACGCGACCGCATTCGAGGGTGAGATCCAGACCGATCCGGATGCGCCCGGGTACGAGATCCTCGAACTCGACGGTTTCTACATCATGTTCGACAAGCGGGACGACGTGTCCGGCCCGAACGTGGGCGGTGCCCGCGCGATCCTGAACGTCGAGGTCGACGACCCGGTCGCCACGGCCGCGCGCATCGACGAGCTCGGTGCGGAATGGGTCAGCCCGCTCGAGGACAAGGGGGGAGGCTCGTACTTCGGGACCGTGACCGATCCGGACGGCAACTGGCTGCAGATCGTCCGCATCTCCGACGAGCTCGAAGCGCAGATGAGCACACCGACCTCGCCATACAGCGGTTTCGCGGTCCGCGACCTCGCGGAGGCCGAGGCCTTCTACCGCGGAGTGTTGGGGATGCGGGTGCTGAGATTCGAGATGGGCGCCGGGAGCGCAGCGAGCGGGCCCGATGTGGCGGGCGCCGGGAGCGCAGCGAGCGGGCCCGATGTGGCGGGCGCCGGGAGCGCAGCGAGCGGGCCCGATGTGGTGGGCGCCGGGAGCGCAGCGAGCGGGCCCGATGTGGTGGGCGCCGGGAGCGCAGCGAGCGGGCCCGATGTGGTGGGCGCCGGGAGCGCAGCGAGCGGGCCCGATGTGGCGGGCGCGCCGATGACCATCCTGGGCATACGCATCAACCGCAACACGACGGTGCTGGTCTATCCCAAACCGGACCACGAGCCGGCGAACTTCACCATCCTCAACATTCCCGCCCGCGACCTCGAACAAATGGTCGACGACCTGGCCGGCAAGGGCGTGGAATTCCTCCGATACGACGACTTCGAGCAGGATGGCCGGGGCATCGCGCGGGGCGACGGACGGGGCCCGGATATCGCCTGGTTCGCCGATCCGTCCGGAAACATCGTCGCAGTGCACCAGAAATAGGGGCGTCAGCAGCGCGTTCGCTCTCGGCGTAGCGCCCATGGAACATAGCGCCCAAGTGCACGGTTGTAGTGCGCAGATCCCCGCCGTGACCACCACGGAAATCGTTTCTGACCGACGTTAACTGTAGCTGCACTCCAAGCGACCACTAGAGTGGAGGCAGGCTGGTCGTCACGTACACGGACACCGCTGCAGTTGTCGCCGCTGTGGTTGTCACCGACGGCCGGGGCGCAAGCTATGTGAGGGAGCACAATGTTCGAACGGTTCACCGACCGCGCACGTCGCGTCGTCGTCCTGGCGCAAGAAGAAGCCCGGATGCTCAACCACAACTACATCGGCACCGAACACATCCTCCTGGGTCTGATCCACGAGGGTGAGGGCGTGGCTGCCAAGGCGCTCGAGTCCCTCGGGATCTCGCTGGAAGGTGTCCGCAGCCAGGTCGAGGAGATCATCGGCCAGGGGCAGCAGGCGCCGTCGGGCCACATCCCCTTCACCCCGCGTGCCAAGAAGGTGCTCGAGCTGTCGCTGCGTGAGGCGCTGCAGCTCGGCCACAACTACATCGGCACCGAACACATCCTGCTGGGTCTGATCCGCGAGGGTGAGGGCGTCGCCGCCCAGGTCCTGGTGAAGCTGGGCGCCGACCTGAACCGGGTCCGTCAGCAGGTCATCCAGCTGCTCTCGGGTTACCAGGGCAAGGAGCCGCAGGAAGCGGGTACCGGTGGCCGCAGCAGCGAGACCGGCACCCCGTCGACCTCGCTGGTCCTCGATCAGTTCGGTAGAAACCTGACGGCCGCCGCGGCCGAGGCGAAACTCGACCCGGTCATCGGCCGGGAAAAAGAGATCGAGCGGGTCATGCAGGTGCTGAGCCGCCGCACCAAGAACAACCCGGTGCTGATCGGCGAGCCGGGCGTCGGCAAGACCGCCGTCGTCGAGGGTCTCGCGCAGGCCATTGTCAACGGTCAGGTGCCGGAGACGCTCAAGGACAAGCAGCTCTACACCCTCGACCTCGGGTCGTTGGTGGCCGGCAGCCGCTACCGCGGTGACTTCGAGGAACGCCTGAAGAAGGTGCTCAAGGAGATCAACACGCGCGGCGACATCATCCTGTTCATCGACGAGCTCCACACGCTGGTCGGCGCGGGTGCCGCCGAGGGTGCGATCGACGCCGCGTCGATCCTGAAGCCCAAGCTGGCCCGTGGCGAGCTGCAGACCATCGGTGCGACGACCCTCGATGAGTACCGCAAGTACATCGAGAAGGATGCCGCTCTGGAACGCCGGTTCCAGCCGGTGCAGGTCGGCGAGCCGTCGGTGGAGCACACCATCGAGATCCTCAAGGGTCTGCGCGACCGCTATGAGAGCCACCATCGGGTGTCCATCACCGACGGTGCGCTGGTGGCCGCCGCGACGCTGGCCGACCGCTACATCAACGACCGGTTCCTGCCGGACAAGGCAATCGACCTCATCGACGAGGCGGGGGCGCGCATGCGTATCCGCCGGATGACCGCGCCGCCAGACCTGCGCGAGTTCGACGAGCGTATCGCCGACGCGCGCAAGGAGAAGGAGTCCGCGATCGACGCGCAGGACTTCGAGAAGGCCGCCAATCTCCGTGACAAGGAGAAGCAGCTGGTCGCCGAGCGTGCCGAGCGGGAAAAGCAATGGCGCAGTGGCGATATGGACGTCGTGGCCGAGGTCGACGACGAGCAGATCGCCGAGGTCCTGGGCAACTGGACCGGTATCCCGGTGTTCAAGCTCACCGAGGAGGAGACCACCCGTCTGCTCCGCATGGAGGACGAGCTGCACAAGCGGATCATCGGCCAGGAGGATGCGGTCAAGGCCGTCTCCAAGGCGATCCGTCGTACTCGTGCCGGCCTGAAGGATCCCAAGCGTCCATCCGGTTCGTTCATCTTCGCCGGTCCGTCCGGTGTCGGAAAGACCGAGCTGTCCAAGGCGCTGGCGAACTTCCTGTTCGGTGAGGACGACGCGCTCATCCAGATCGACATGGGCGAGTTCCACGACCGCTTCACCGCGTCGCGTCTGTTCGGTGCCCCTCCCGGTTATGTCGGCTACGAAGAGGGCGGCCAGCTCACCGAGAAGGTGCGGCGCAAGCCGTTCTCGGTCGTGCTGTTCGACGAGATCGAGAAGGCGCACTCGGAGATCTACAACACGCTGTTGCAGGTGTTGGAGGACGGGCGCCTCACCGACGGTCAGGGACGTACGGTCGACTTCAAGAACACCGTGCTGATCTTCACGTCGAACCTCGGTACCAGCGACATCTCCAAGGCGGTCGGCCTCGGCTTCACCAAGGGCGGCAGCGAGGGCTCGCAGTACGAGCGGATGAAGCAGAAGGTCAACGATGAGCTGAAGAAGCACTTCCGGCCCGAGTTCCTCAACCGTATCGACGACGTGATCGTGTTCCACCAGCTCACGCGTCAGGAGATCATCGAGATGGTTGACCTGATGATCAACCGCGTCGAGACGCAGTTGAAGAACAAGGACATGGCCATCGAGTTGACCGACAAGGCCAAGGGCCTGCTCGCGAAGCGTGGCTTCGATCCCGTGCTCGGTGCCCGGCCGCTGCGTCGGACCATCCAGCGTGAGATCGAGGACCAGCTGTCGGAGAAGATCCTCTTCAACGAGATTCACGCGGGCCAGATCGTGCTCGTCGACGTCGAGGGCTGGGACGGCGAGGACGACGGCGAGGACGCCAAGTTCACGTTCACCGGGTCCGAGAAGCCCCGCGAGCTGCCCGACGCTCCCGCCGAGCTCACCAAGGCCGGCGACAGCAAGGGTGAGGCCAGCTAGCCAGCCGTAACTACAACCAGCACCGGAGCGGTGCGTCGCGACGATCACCGTCGGGACGCACCGCTTCGGTGTATCTGGGGGGATGACGTGGGCCCATCACGTACTGTGGGCGGATGTCATCGGGGGAGACGCAAGCACAAGTTTTGGGTGCCGAGCAAAATCCGGGTTCGTTCATGTATCGCCGAAGTCTGTGGGTCTCGGTCACAGCGGCGTTATGGATGGCGGGAACCTGGGGAATTTTCATGATGCTGTTCATGGCCCCGGACTCGACGTCGTCTTCTGGGCGGGTGGTCTACGCCTGCAATGCCATTCTCGGCGACCAGCACGGCATTGCCAGGTCGGGCTCGGAGCGTCGCTACATCGTGGAGAATCGGGACTTCGAGTATGCCTTCGACGATTGCACCGTCGCGCGCGAAAAGCGCATCGGCTGGACGATCTTGCTTACCGGACCGACGCTCATTGCGGCCGCCGCGTGCCTGATCATCGCGTCGGGTGCGAGAACCGCACGCACGCGTTACGAAGTGGCCGACCCTTCGTGACGGTCCTCCGCTATCGCTCCGGACCTCCTCAGGGATCGGATGTGGACGGTCGTACGCTATCGCTCTGGATCAGGGATCGGATGTGGAACTCGCGTGCGTCACCACCCGGTGCCTGAGGAGCCCGCGAGGTACGAGCGTGCGTCACGAAGGCCCTTCGTGACGGTCCTCCGCTATCGCTCCGGACCTCCTCAGGGAGCGGATGTGGCCGGTCGTGCGCTATCGCTCCGGACCTCCTCAGGGAGCGGATGTGGCCGGCCTTGCGCTATTGCTCCGGACCGCCTCAGGGAGCGGATGTGGCCGGTCCGACGAGTGGAAACACCAGTCTTCACGAACGATCGCTCGGTCATCGCGTAGGTTGAATCGGTGACCACACATGCTCAGCAGATCGACGATCAGCCCATCATCATCGAGCGCGACGACGAGATCGCGATCATCCGCCTCAACCGGCCAGACCGGCTCAACGCCTTCACGCACCAGATGGGCGAGGAGATCCAGGCGGCGTTCGACGAGACCGACGCCGACGACTCGATCCGCGCGGTGGTGATCACCGGCACGGGGCGCGCCTTCTGCGCGGGAGCGGATCTGGGTGGCGGCGCGAACACCTTCGAACTCGAGTCGACCGCGCCCGGCGAGATCCCTCGGGACATGGGCGGTCAGGTGACGCTGCGCATCTTCGATTCGCTGAAACCCGTGGTGATGGCGATCAACGGCGCGTCGGCGGGCGTCGGGGTCACAATGACCCTCGCGGCCGATGTCCGCATCGCCTCCGACGACGCCAAGTTCGGTTTCGTGTTCGCTCAGCGCGGCCTGGTGCCCGAAGCCTGCTCCACCTGGTTCCTGCCGCGGTTGGTCGGGCTCCCGACCGCGCTGCAGTGGACCATGGGCGCAAAAATGGTCCCGGTCGCCGAGGCGCACGAGCGTGGCCTGGTGCAGCAGGTGGTGCCCAAGGACGAGGTGCTCGCCACCGCGATCGGGGTGGCCAGGGAGATGACGTCAGGGACCGCGCCGGTGTCGGTGGCGCTCACCCGACAGCTGTTGTGGCGCATGGCCGGTGCGCCCAGTCCGCGCGATGCCCATGCGGCCGATTCGAAGGCGATCTACTACCGCGGAACGATGGCCGACGTCGCCGAAGGCGTCACGTCGTTCCTCGAGAAGCGCCCCGCGACGTTCACCGATCGCGTCTCCACGGACCTGCCGCACATCTTCTGATCCGGTCGTCTGATCCGACTCGTGGCTGCCCGCTGGGTGATACAGGACGCGGGTCCGTTCGGCCGGCGCGGGTCGGGTCCGCTCGCGCGGTCCGTCGACAACCCGCGGGCACCCGACAGGCCCGCGCCAACCGACCCGACCCGCGCCAGCACCCGTGGCCGGCAGCCCCGGGTCGGCGGCCACGGTTGTCAGGGGTGGGGCAGCGGCTCAGCGCCACGATCGCGCAGCAGCATGGTCATCTGGCCGATCTCGTCACCCTGGTCGCTGATCATTGTCAGCGCGAGCTGTTTGGTCACGGAACTCGCGGTCGGTGCGTTGTGTGCGGCCACCGCCATCGTCAGCCCGCCTTCGTGGTGGCGGATCATCAACTGCAGGAACAGGATCTCGGCCGCACGTCCGCGGAGGGCGGCCAGCCGGGTGAGTTCGTCGACGCTGGCCATCCCCTCCATGCGCGGTTGTGCGGTGCCGGATGACCCGGCGGCGTGGTGGCGAGCGCGGCCGCCGCCCATCCAGGCCATCGGCGTCGACGACGTCATCGGCAGCCCGAACCAGGTCAGCATGCCACGCATCTGCGCGACCTCGGCTGTCTGCGTCGCGACGATACGGTCTGCCAGGCCACCGATCTCCGGAGCCACATCTCGCGACAGCGAGCGTCCCATCAGGATCGCCTGATCGTGGTGGACCGACATGTCCTGCGCGAAGCCGATGTCGGTGGCGGTGGGGGTGTGCGTCTGCTCGTCCGATGACCGATGGTCCTCCCATGCGGCGCCGACAACCCCTCCGATGGCCAACACCATCAGCAACGCCACACCGACGGCGGCAGTCGTGAGCGTGCGACGTCCGGTCACGTTGTCCCCAAGGTGGATTCCTGATCGGCCGGCGGAGCGTACACCTGCGGACTCAGCGCCAGCGCGTAGAAGCCGCCGTCGGAGCAGGTGGTCCAGATCTGGTTGCCATGGAACTCCGGTGGGGAGAAGCACCAATCGGTGGCCATGTCGCCGCCGACGAGCATCCCGGTCCGCGGACCGATCACCTGATCGAGACGCACCTTGCCGTTGAGCACCGACATCCCGAAACTGAGGAACTCGACGGCGGGCGCACCCGAGATGGATGCGAGGACGTGGGCGGAGTTGGGGAGGTCGGCCACCGTCGCGCCCTTCTGCGCCGGCGGGTTGTAGTAGGCGATCTCGGAGATCTTTCGCGGGTCACGGATGTCGAAGACGCGGATGCCCGATGACTCCCACGAGCAGGCGAGTGCCGTCGGGTTGCGGGGACGGTCGGCCGAACAGTAGTGCGGATTGCTGCTGAAGATGCCCCCACCCATCGACGACCGCAGGTTGGTGTCGAGGTTCTTCGGGAGGTTGATCTCGAGCTTGATCTGCGAGACGTAGCGCGGGCTGTTCGGTTTGGTCACGTCGAAGACCTTCACGCCGCCGGAGCCGAGTTCGTCGGCGGTCAGGATGTAGGGCCTGCCGCGATAGGTGACCGGGATGGTGTGCTGATTGACCTGACCGTCGGGCCACAGATACGCGGCCACGTGCGGCACCTGCGGATAGGGCTTGCGGTCCTGGATGTCGCTGATGTCCAGAATCGTGATGCCGGCCCCGTTCGACAGATACATGCGGTTGCCGTCGGGCGAGATGCCGAAGCCGTGGCCGAGGAAGCCGTGCAGGCCTTGCCAGATCACGGTCGGGACGGCCGGATTCGAGATGTCGATGGCGCTCAGATGGCCTGGGAAGATACCCGACGTCCAATAGGTGCGCCCGTCCGGAGAGAACCCGCCCTCGTGGGAATCGAACGGCAACGGGGTGGCCGTGCCGGGGCCGTGGTTGAGCAGTCTGGGGTGCGCGCAGTCGGAGATGTCGTAGACGGAGAAGAACCCGCCGCCCCAGTTCAATGGCACCGACGTCGCCGCCAGTAGTTTGCGTTTGTGGTTGACCTTCAGGGTCTCCCAGGTGCCGCCGCGCATCGCTGGTTCGTCGAGCGATCCGACGATCCGCGGGTGACGGGGATCGGCGACATCGACAACCTGGACCCCGGGCTGGGGAACGAGGTTGGTGCCCGGGAACAGGCTGCCGGTATAGCTGCAGTGATCGAAGGTGACCGACACGATGCCGCCGCCGGCGCCGCGGACATTGCCCAGTTTGGTGAGGTTGCAGCGGTAGCCGAGACGGCTGCGGCCGGAGTTGCGGTCCTCCGCACTGACGTCACCCTGCAAGCCGGGTTCGGGAAGTGATCCGGGGCCGCAGGTCGCCCTCGGGACCGACACCTCTGAGATGTCGGGATAGTAGTGCGTCGCGGCGTTGGCCGGTACCGCGCCGAATGCTGCGACTGTGATGAAGGCGATCGCCACCACGACCGCCGGCACGGACCGACGGACCGACAACCGATTGTGTGGGCGTCCCAACACCCGATGACCTGACATGCTGACTCCCCCCGGAGTTCTGCGGCGCTTGCTCGGCGACGTTAGTCGGTCAAGTGACCCGGTTCGGGCGTTTTCGGAGAACTGGGTTCTTTGCGGGGTGTATTCAGCTTTCGGGTGTGTGTTTCGTCGTATGCGGCCGCGGTTGCGCGTGCCCGCCCGGACGGCCGCGGGCGCATGTGTGAGACTGTCCGTCATGCGTCGAGCGTTCCTCTCCCGCGTTGTCACCATCGTCGCCTCCGCTGCGGCGGTGGCTGCCGTGGTGCTCTCCGGGACCGCGACGACGGAGGCGGCCGGCAGCCAGTCGCCGGCTCCGGCCACCCCCGTGGCGAAGGCGTCGATCTGGTCCGGCAAAAAGTATGTGGCGCTGGGCAGCTCGTACGCATCGGGACCCGACGTGGCGCAGATCGTGAATGTGCCCTGCATGCGGACGGGCAACGACTATCCCCATCAGGTCGCCCAGGCGCGCGGTATGCGACTCACCGACGTCTCCTGCTCGGGTGCGACCACCGCCAACATCCTGCGAAAGTCTCAGCGCGGGGTCGCCGAGCCGCAGATCGTGGCGGTGACACCCGACACCGATCTCGTCACGATCACCGTGGGCGGCAACGACATCGAATACATCGGCAGGCTCACCACGTTGAGCTGTGCGAACGCCATCCCGCCCGGCCTGCGCGTGCCCGGGTGCCGTCACCGTCACGCGCGCCCGGCGCCCACCTCGGCCGACTACGCTCGGGTCGAGCGATCACTGGTCGATGTCGTGACGGCGGTGCGGCAGAGGGCACCGCACGCGGAGATCCTGATCGTCGACTACCTACCCGTTCTCGACGGCGCCGGTGACGTCTGCACGCAGATCCCGCTCACTCATCCGGAGGCGCGCGAGATGGCCCGTGCGTTCGACGGCTTGACGGCAGCCACCGCACGAGCCGCACAAGACACCGGTGTCCGGCTGGTCAAGGCATCGGCGGCCGGTGCCGCACACACGGCCTGCTCAGCGCATCCCTGGGTCAACGGTTTCGAGATACCCGTCCCGTATCACCCGACCTCCGCGGGTAAGGCCGGCGTCGCGCGGTTGATCCTGGAAGAACTCGGCTCGCGCTGACGTCCCGAGCGGCGCCCCGGGCGTCACCTACCGCTCCCTGAGGAGCCCGCGAACGGAGTGAGCGAGCGGTATCTACGGCTCCCTGAGGAGCCCGCGAACGCAAGTGAGCGAGCGTTTCCTACCGCTCCCTGAGGAGCCCGCGAACGCAAGTGAGCGAGCGTCACGAAGGGCGCTCAATCACTCGGACCCTCAGACCGGCTCTTCGACGTAGAGCCGCTGATTGCGGTGTGACCACTGCCGCCAGAACACAACTCCCGCGGACACCATCAGCAGCGCACCTGCAGCGGCCACGAGATCGCCCGCAGGGATGCCGAAGGCGTCGCGCAACACGATGCCGACGATGACGGCGCCGATGCCGGTCAGCATCGACCGCACGGGATTCTGCGACCGCCAGTCGATGGTGCTGCGCCCGGTCGTGATCAAGCTGATCGGGCTGCGCCGCAGCACCTCCACGATGAACACCGTCAGTACCACGGTCGCGATGAAGGAGATCACGATCAGCAGGCCGGGCGGCAGGCCGAGGTGCTGGTGGATTGTCGGCTCCAGTTCGGCCAGGGCCAAGGCGTGCGCGAGGTAGATGCCGAAGGAGCGGTCCGCTGCCGTCCGCATGAAGGTGTCGGTGACCGAGCCCGCGCGACGGTGGTCCTGCCACATCGTGCCGAGCGAGTACAGCATCAGGATGATCGCGATGTAGGCGAACGAGTTGTGCGCCATGAAGACGTTTGTCGCCCGGAAGATGGACTCGCCGGTGTGGACGTCGTCGAGGTAGTAGAGGGCGGTCAGCGTGATGGCCCCGGCGCCCAGAGCCAGGATCACCCAACGCCAGCGGAGCATGAACGCCTGGAACGCCTCGTAGTGCATCGCCGCGACACCACCGGCGAGGATGAAGAACTGGTACGGCAGGATCGTCACCACGAGGTGGCGCCACAGCAGGTCCTGCGGCCCATGGGTGAAGAACTCCAGGGGTGGGCGGACCATCAGATACATCATCGTCATCTGGATGGCGAAGCTCACCGCCAGCAGATAACGATGCCGTCCCCACGTCTTGCGTAGCAGCCACAGCATCGCCGGGAACACCGCGTAGATCTGCATGCTCACCGACAAGAAGTACAGGTGGTACCAGGCGTTGCCGGTGATCAGGTCGTAGGTGATGCTCTTGGCCGCCAGGCCGATGTCGGCGGCGCTGTCGAACAGATCGCGCAGGCCGGCGAATCCGCCGCCCTCATAGCGGCCGTAGACCCAGTAGAACAGGCTCCAGGTCACGAACGGCAGGCCGATCAGCTTGTAGCGCCGCCGCCAGAACGCGACAGGCCGCAGGTCGCGGTGGCGGTATTGATAGGTGAGGACAAAGCCGGTGAGAGCGAAGAACGAATAGCGCGTGTAGCGCAGGAAGAGTCCGACACCACCGGCCGCGACGTTCACCGGCGACGCGATGCCGAGGATCACATGATCGAGGATGACTCCGGCAAACGTGACCAATCGGACAAGGTCGATCTGGTAGAGATGCTTGTCCTTCTTCTTGGGCGCAACCGCCGATGAGGCGTTGATCTCCGGTGTCGGCGCGTCCGTTTCGCCGGATTCGGCGGATTTCGGTAGGGTCACCGGTGGTTGTTCCGCGACGATGTCCGACCTCCATCCACTCGGCCACAACGCTATTCGGCACGCGTGGCCACAAATATCCGGAGCGAGGCTACTCCGCGAATCTGTGAAACTCCTTGTTGGGTCTCCAGTATCGTGCGTGGACACGGTCGGGCCAGGCCGAAGTCCGATACGTCCGTGTCGTCGCTTATGCCCGATTGGTCCCGATCACGGAGTTGCGGCCGACCGCGAGATCGTATCCTCGGAAACCCACTTGGCGGACTCCCGCCCGGTCCAGTTGGCCAGCCGCTCGGTCAGCCCGGCCCCCGGACGGGATTCGGCGACGGCGTCGAACGGGATGTCAGGGTTGCTGCGAATCTCGGCGGGAATGAACTGGCGCGCGACGGCCAGGGTCGGCTCCACGATGGCGGGGTCGGCCTCGGCAGGTTGGCCGGTGGCGACGGCGAGATCCCACCCGTGAACGAGGGTCTCGTTGACGTAGCCCCAGAGTGCGCCTGCGCCGGGTACCTCGCCCCAGGGCACCCTCACCATCGCGGTGAGCTTGGCGTCGTCGGACCACAGGTCGACAGCTCGGCTCACCAGAGATGAGTAGGTCCCTGCGTCGTGCTCCTCGGCGATGCGCGGCACCGCCATCACATCGGTCCCCTCTCCGAGGGCGACGGCCCGGCCCGCTGTGGCGACGATGTGTGCGGCCAGGGTGCGGACATCGAACTCGTCACACGGTGTGGGCGCATCGAGCTGGTCATCGCGGACCGCCGCGAGCAGGCCGGTGACCCAGGTTGTGGCGGCGGTATAGGCGGGACGGGGGTCGGTGGGCTGGATGTTCGTCATGGTTCTTCCTGTCGTTGTCGGGCTGATGTGACCAGTCAATCGGCTAAACACGACACCTTCTGTCATGTATTTGCGGGAGGATTCCGGTGTGCGGGCCGAACGACTGATCGCTGTGCTCATGCTTCTCAAGAAGCACGAGCGGCTCACCGCAGCCGCGATCGCCGAGGAACTCGGTGTATCCGAACGAACCGTGTTGCGTGACATCGACGCGCTGTCACTGTCCGGGGTTCCCGTGTACGCCGAGCGCGGTCGCCATGGTGGGTTCGCGCTGCTCCCGGGATATCGCACCGACCTCACCGGATTGACCGTCGATGAGGCCACGTCGCTGCTGGCCGGAACGGGTCGGCTCGACTCGCCGGCGTTCGCGAGCGCCATGCGCAAGGTGGCGGCGGCGCTTCCGGAGGCATATCGGGACAGGGCGGTTGACGCGGCGCAGCGTGTATTGGTGCGGCCCGAGGGCTTCGTCCGTGACCCGGAACAGCTCGATGCGCTCGGGCCGGTGCAGCAGGCGGTGTTCAGTGGCCACCGGATTCGTGTGCGCTATCAGCGGCGCGGAGATGACCGGGCACGTCCACGGGTTCTCGATCCCATCGGGCTCGTCGTGGCCGGGGACACGTGGTACCTCGTCGCGGCCGCGAGCGATGGCGAACGGATGTACCGGGTCTCGCGGATGTCGGACGTCGAGGTTCTCGACGAGGAGGCGCACCGGCAGCGGCACGTCGATCTCGACGAGATCTGGCAGCGGCACCGAGCTGCTTTTCGTGCCTCGTTCGAACCTGTCGACGTGGTCATCGATTGTGCGCAAACAGATCTGGAGAATCTGACTCGAGACCTCACCGTCCTCGACACGGAACTCCATGCGCCGGAGTCGATCCGGATCAGAGTGTGGTTCGGTGACCGCACACGTGCCCTGACAATGCTGTGGACGATGTGCCTGGAGCATTCGTTCGAGGTACTCGAGCCGGATTGGATCAGAGAGGCCCTGACCGCCCGCGCACAGGACGTGCACACCCGTCATACGAAGTAGGGCCACCGTCGCCGCGAGCATCCGTGTCGGTCGTTTGCGGGACGCCTGACGCGCCGCCGGCAGCATAGGATCTCACCAGACACTCGCGCGAGAAAAGGGGCCAACGCGTCATGGCGAAACGGCTGATCGTCTGTTGCGACGGCACGTGGAACGCGTTCGGGCAGAAGCATCCGACGAATGTGGTCAAGATCTTCGAGGCGATCGCCGACACCGATGACAGCGGGACGATGCGGCAAGAGCGAATCTACGTGGCGGGCGTGGGAACCAAGCCGTGGGAGAAGGTCCGCGGGGGCGCGATGGGGTTCGGGCTGTCGAAGAACCTCAAGGATGCGTACCGACAACTCGTTGACCTCTACGAGCCGGGGGATGAGATCTTTCTGTTCGGCTTCAGTCGTGGCGCCTACACCGCACGCAGTCTCGCAGGCTTCATCCGCAACAGCGGCTTGCTCAAACGAGAATACGCAGATCAGGTCGACGCGGCCTTCGAACTCTATCGCGACCGAGACGAATCGTCGGCACCCAGGCAACAGCGGGCCACCGAGTTCCGGCAGCAATTCTCATACGAGACCCCGATCCATTTCATCGGAGTGTGGGACACGGTCGGATCGCTGGGCATTCCGATCGACGGCTGGAAGTTCGCGGAGAAGGTCAACCGGCGGTGGGCATTCCACGACACCCAGCTCAGTTCCAGGGTCGGGGCGGCCTATCACGCGTTGGCGATCGACGAGAAACGTCGCCCGTTCGAACCGACCCTGTGGCAGCCCCAGCCGGATCGGCCCGCCGAGCAGGTCATCGAACAGGTGTGGTTCACCGGAGTGCATTGCACTGTCGGCGGCGGGTACGCCGACAGCCGAGTCAGCGACATCCCGCTGGTCTGGATGATGGACCGCGCACGCAAACACGGACTCGCCTTCAGAGACGAGGAGCCGGCTCCGACGGCAGGCACTTCCGACACCGACGCCGACACCGCAACCGGCGGCGTCGTTGGCGCGATCATGCGATTCCTGACCGGCACCGACGCTTTCGCGATCCCGTTGCAGGAGTCGCGGAAGGGTGTGTATCGGGTCTTCGCGCCTTTTACGCGCCAGTTGGCCGCCGTCGACGAGGAACACGAGCGCGTCGCGTCCAGCGCGACGAGGCGCATGGATACCGTCGACTCGTATGACCCCGCGAACCTGGCCGCATACCGGCAGCGAGGTGGCCCCGAGGTGCCCGTCGACTTCCGGCCGGCCGACATCTGAACGACAGACCACACACGACCGGTGCCCCGGTTCGGCGTGGTGCCGAACCGAGGCATCTGCTCGGCTGACGTCCGGGCGGGTGAGATCCTTACCGCGAAGTATCGTCGACCAGTCGTGCGCGATCGGGCTTCAGATCGTTGATGATTTTGCGGGCGTTGGTGATCCCGGATTCGATCGCGCCGTCGACCACGACGCCGTTCCATCCCTTGGCGTAGTCCGCGCCGGCGAAGACCAGTCGGCTGCCGGTGTTGTCGAACTGGGACCAGCCGTGAAAGAACTGACCGGACTTGAGGGTTGCCCAGGTCTGGCCCGACCACTTGTCGGCCACCCAGTCGTGGCCGCCGCAGTCGATCACCGTGAGATCATCGCGCCAGACGTCGATGGCTCGCTGGGCCGAGGCCGTGTCCTCCAGATCGATCGCAGTGTGATCGGAGCCGAATCCGACCAGAATGGTCGCGTCCTCGTCATCGAGGAAGTACTCGCTGCGCAACAACGAGATCGGATGATTGCCGGGTGCGCCGGCGATGATGGAGTGGTGGCCTTGCACCTTGACCCAGATCTTGAAGCCCACCGAGTTGGTGCCCTCGTCGATCACCTTCTGCTGTGATGGGGGAAGAGCTGGTTCGAACTCGATGTTCCCGAGCGCGCCGATCGGGACCGTGACGATCACGGCGTCGGCGGTTGCGACTTCGCCGTCCGCGAACGTGACGTCGACGCCTGTCGCGTGGTGGGCGACGTGGGTGACCGCAGTGTTGAGTTCGACGCTGGTCTGCAGATCTGCGGCGATCGATTCGTAGAGCCCGCGCATCCCTCGTGTGAGCTTGAAACGCAGGGTCTGCTCGTCCATCAATGAGCTGCGATGATCGCTGAGTGCCGCCCAGTGCTTGGCCATCAAGGGTGACGCCGTGGCGGTCGGCCCCTGGTAGCCCGCCGACCAGTAGGAGTCGGCGAGGTCGATCTCCTCCCGGGTGTATCCGCCGTCGCGCAGGCAGTCCAGAACGCTGCCCTCATCGGCACGCCGGAACCGTTCCACGAGTTCGGGATCCGCGGACTCGTCGGCGAGCAGGGCGAACGGATCATGGGGGTATGGGAAGAACTCCCTCGAACCCTCGAAGATCTTGTCCTGCAGGCGGCTCAGGGCCTCATCGAGGTCGTGCTCGGTGCCGTGTCGCACGATTCCATCACTGACCCAGTAGGCGTCGGAGATGTCCGGGCTCGGATAGATCTCCTGGCCGTAGCGGGTGATCTCCGTCCAGATGAACGGCTGCATCCAGTGCACCCAGGTGGCACCCATCTCCAAGGTGTGTCCGCCGAGACGTTCATCGGTCCAGGCACGCCCGCCGATCCGGTCGCGCGCTTCGACGATGCGCACCCGCACCCCGGCGGCCTCGAGCTCGCGGGCGGCGATGAGACCGGAGAAACCGGCCCCGACGATGATGACCGACGGCGCGTGATCGTGAATCGACATTGATTGTTCCTTGCTTGCAGATTGGTATTTCGGAATGGGTACGGCGGAATCCGCGAAACGACGACGGGACAGCGGATTCCGCCGTGGTTCAGGGGGTGTTCGGTGTGACGCCCCGGTTGTCGGAGGTGCGGCGTCGTAGCATCATGCGCCCGCCGAGGACGCCGCCGACGAAGGTGACCGCGACGATGGCGAGGAACAGGTCGGCCAGAATCCTCGAGCCGCCGATCAGCGTGGTGAAGTTGGCGATCACGAGCGCGGTGATGCCGACCAACCCTATGGTGCCGAGCACGGGTGCGATCTTCGTGTGCCACAGACGCTTGTCGACAGTGGACCGGCGGAAGTAGGCGATGATCGCGATGCTGGTGAGCACCATCACCACGAGAATCGCGACGATCGCGACGCCCGCCATCCAGGTGAACAGTTGCAGGACGGGATCGGCCCCGGCCAGCGCGAACGCACCGACGAGGATGAAGGCGGTGGCGGTCTGCAGCAGCGAGCCCTCGTGCGGGGAGCCGTGTTTGCTGTGCACGACCATGAAGCGCTGGGGTGCGAAACCGCTGCGCGACAGGGCAAATGTGTATCGTGCGATGGCATTGTGGAAGGCGAGCAGGGCGGCGAACAGGCTTGTCACCAGCATGACCATCATGATGTCGGCGGCCATCGAGCCGAGGAATCGGGACGTCGCGGTGAACGTGAGGTCAGCGGTGTCGGCTTGTGCTGCGGCCGTGACCTCGTCGCTGCCGAAGGCCACGACCACGGCCCAACTCGCCAGGGCGTAGAGCACGCCGATGGTGATCACCGCGACATAGGTGGCGATCGGTACGGTGCGCTTCGGGTTCTTCGCCTCCTCGCCGTAGATCGCGGTCGCCTCGAATCCGACGAAAGAGCCGATGGCGAACATCAGCGCGATACCCGGGGACCCGGACAGGAACGCCGAGGGGGTGAACGAGACGGTGTCGACGCCGTGCGCGCCACCCTGGGCGAGGACTGCGACGGTGAGGGCGACGATCAAGGCGATCTCCGCGATCAGCAGGACCCCCAACACCTTGGCGCCGAGGTCGATGCTGCGATACCCGAGCACCGCCACGATCGCCATCAGCACGAACGCCCAGAGCCACCAGGGCAATTCGGGTCCGCCGAAGCGGACGACCACACTCTGCAGTGTCGACGCGGCGAGGCCGTAGATGGCCGCCTGGATGGTGGTGTACGCGAGCAGCGCCAGTGCCGCCGCGCCGAGGCCGGCTGGTCGGCCGAGGCCTTTGGTGACGTAGGCGTAGAAGGCGCCGGTGTCGGTGACCGAACTGCTCATCGCCGCGTAGCCGACGCTGAAGACGAGCAGCACCACCGCGGCGAGGATGTACGCCGACGGGGCGCCGGCACCGTTGCCGATGGCGATCATGACGGGCAGCGAGCCCGCGACCGCCGTCAGCGGCGCGGCCGCGGCGATGACGAGGAAGACGATGCCGGCGACACCGATGGATCCCCGCAACGACGATCGGTTGTCGGGCGGCGATGTGGTCGTGGGGTTCTCGATCATGATTGACCTCTCTCCGAACACATGAGGGGAGTTCATGTGAGCTTCAGGCTGCTGCCACGGCTGTGATTCAACGACTGTAGAACCATGGCGTTGTGATGCAGACTACAGTGCGGGAGTGGGGGCCGGAAGGTCCCCGGGGATCGGGAAAACCTTTACTCGGCTGGTGACGGGACGAAACGCCCGATGGGCGACGTGCGTGTGCACGTCGCCCATCGGGGTGGTGGGACCTCGGTCTGGGATCTCGATACGCCGCTCGCAGGCTCGCGGTTACTCGACCGGCGGTTGGGTGGGCAGGCTCGCGGTTACTCGACCGGCGGTTGGGTGGGCAGGCTCGCGGCTACTCGACCGGAGCTGGTTCACAGAACGACGGTGACCGTCTTCGTCTCGGTATAGGCGAGGATGCCCTCGTAGCCGAGCTCGCGACCGACTCCGCTGGCCTTCACGCCGCCCCAGGGCAGCTGGGGAGCCAGTGGTGACCAGCCGTTGACGCCGATCGCACCGGCCTCCACCTGCGCGGACACACTGTGCGCACGCGACACGTCGCTGGTCCAGACGGTGGCCGACAGACCGTACTGATTGTCGTTGGCCAGCGCGATCGCCTCCTCGTCTGAGTCGAACGGCACCACGACGCCGACCGGTCCGAAGATCTCCTCACGCGCGACGGCCATGTCGTTGCGGCCGGCCAGCACGGTGGGCTCGACGAAGAAGCCCGGACCGTCGGGTGCGGAGCCACCGGCGATCACATCGGCGCCCTCGTCGGCGCCCTTCTTCAGGTAGTCGACGACGCGGTCGCGCTGCCGCTCGTTGACCAGCGGTCCCATGGTGGTCGCGGGATCGAACGGATCACCGATGACCTGTGCCTGTGCGGCACCCTTGAGGCCGTCGAGGACGGCGTCGTAGACATCACGATGCGCGAGGATGCGGGTGCCCGCGGCGCACACCTCGCCTTGGTTGAAGAACAGGCCCATCGCACTGCCCTGGATCGCGGCCTCGAGGTTGGCGTCGGCGAAGATGATCTGCGGTGCCTTGCCGCCGAGTTCGAGCGCCGTGCGCTTGAAGTTCGTCGCGGAGTTGCGGAGGATCGCGCGTCCGGTCTCGGTGGAGCCGGTGAACGAGATCTTCTTGACTCCGGGATGCAGCGACAGCGCCTCGCCCGCGACCTTGCCGATGCCGGGGAGCACGTTCACGGTGCCGGCGGGGAACCCGGCTTCGTCGATGAGCTCCGCGAGCCGCAGGATCGACAGTGACGCATCCTCGGCGGGCTTGATGATGACGGTGTTCCCACAGGCCAGGGCCGGAGCGAGCTTCCAGCCGAGGATCATCAGCGGCGCGTTCCACGGCACGATCGCGGCGACCACACCGAGCGCCTCGCGCCGGGTGTACGCGTGGGTGGGTGCCGGCCCGCCCATGTAACCGTCGTTCGCGATCTGCTCGCCGTTGATCTTGTCCGCCCATCCGGCGTAGTACCGCAGGGTCCCGATCAGATTCGGGATCATCAGCGCCGCACTGGCACCGACGGGACGCCCCATGTCCAGCGACTCCAGCGCGGCGAGCTGCTCGAGGTCACGCTCGACGAGATCGGCGAGCCGGTTGAGCAGGACGCCCTTGCGCGACGGGGCCAGGGCACCCCACTCGCCCCGGAAGGCCGCGGTCGCCGCGGCCACGGCCGCGTCGACCTCGTCGGCGTTCGCGGCGCCGAGTTCGGCAAGCGCGGCGCCGGTCGCCGGGTTGAGGGTGGTGAAGGTGTCACGGGCGTCGCGCCATTCGCCACCGATGAACAGCCCGGTGTGAAGGTTGGAAATGTCGATCATTGCGGATACTCCTTGCTGATGCGGGTTGAGGATCAACCCGCGGTGATCAGTTCTGCTGCTCGTTCGGCGATCATCGCGGTGGGTGCATTGGTGTTGCCGGTGGTGACCATCGGCATCACCGAGGCGTCGGCGACCATCAGGTTCGCGACTCCGGTGACGTGCAGATCCGGCGACACGACGGCGCCGGCGTCCGTGCCCATCCGGCAGGTGCCTGCCTGATGGTGGTAGGTGTTGACCGCGCGTCGCACCCACGCCTCGATGGCCTCATCGGAGTCGTCGACCTCCGGTCCGGGCAGGACCTCGTGGGCGCCCCAGGCCTCCGCGAGCGCAGCCTGCCGACCAACCTCACGGCATTGACGCACCGACCGGATGAGGGCGTCGAGATCGCGACGGTCATCGAACACATTGAAATCGATGACCGGAGATGCCGTGGGGTCGGTCCCCGACAGCGTGACAGTGCCCGCGCTGTGTGGCCGGATGAGACCTGCGTGCAGAGTGAATCCCGATGTGGGGCCGGTCATTCCCTCGTCGTAGTAGAAGGGGATGCTGAAGTTGATGGGTTGGGTGTCCGGGACCGGCAGGGACGGGTCGCTCTTCCAGAACCAATGTGTCTGGGTGACGGGCTGGAACGGTTGCGGCGGATCGATCGGCCTGCCGGTCCCGAAGATCACCGGGACCAGGAAGTGATCCTGCAGGTTCTTCCCGACCCCGGGGACGTCGGCGACCACCTCGATGCCCAGGGCCTCGAGCTCGGCGGCCGGGCCGATCCCACTGCGCAGCAGGATGCTCGGCGAACCCAGGGCGCCGGCGCACAGCACCACCCGGTCGGCGCGCAGCTCTCGGGACACACCGCCTTGGATCACCCGGACCCCGACCACTGCTCCGTCGATGACGACGAGCGAGTCGATGAGCGCATCGAGTTCCAGTGTGAGCTTCGGGTGGTCGAGGACCGGGCGCATGTACGCCGCCCACGTCGACAGCCTCTTGCCGTCGCGCAGGTTGAGTTTCATCCGCGACGCCCCCTCCTGATCGCCGGAGTTGTAGTCGGCGTTGAGGGGCAGCCCCCATGAGACCGCTGCGTCGAGGATCGCCTGCTGGATGGGGGCGAGTTCGGGTTCCACCGTGTCGATGAAGCCCTCGTCACCCAGACCCCGCTCGATCTGCTTGAACAGCGGGGCAACCGATTCCCAGTCCCACCCTGAGTTACCGGCAGCCGCCCACTGGTCGTAGTCCCACGGGGACCCGTGCACCCAGATGGTGCCGTTGAGCTGGTTGGAGCCCCCCACCACCTTGCCGCGGGGCACGTGCAGTTTCCGGCCGAGTGCGTTCGCCTGCGGCGACGAGAAGTATCCCCAGTCCTCCGGGCCGAGCCACAGCTCGCCGACACGGGACATGTCGTGGACGGCCGGGTTGGTGTCGAGTCCGCCCGCTTCGACCAGGGTCACGGTGTGTCCGGCATCGAGCAGACGACGGGCGATGACCGATCCGGCGGTGCCGGAGCCGAGCACAAGAACGTCGGGGGTGGGCATGGATCCTCCTGTATCTGCACTGCTCGACATCCTCGCGGTCCCGATCGCGGCTCGCGCGGGACGCGTCATGAAAGACGCTGTCGAAAGCGAGGTTTCGTCAGCGGTGCGGTTGACGGTTGGCGACGCCGTTGTCGGTGCAGATCAACCTATCCAGCACGGTCGCCGCCGAACACCCCGATGTTGCCAACGCTGCACTACAGAAACCTTTAGGGCGTCCCGACAGGCGGAGTGGCCCGCCGTCACACCGAGGGTGGCGTCTCGACCAACGGGAGAGACACCCGCGCCGTCGTTCCACGAGGCTCGTTCGGCAGATACTCGATCGAACCGCCGTGGCGTTCCACGATGTGTTCGGAGATGATCAGGCCGATACCCGAACCGTCTTCCTTGGCGGAGAAGGCACCTGACGCGAGTCGGTCCGACGGAGCGGCGCCGGCGGCGTCACTCATGCCTCTGCCCTGGTCACGGATGCAGACGAAGGCCGTGCCGTCAGCCGTTCCGGTTTCGACCGCGAGTTCCTTGATCTCCGTCGTGGGACGAACGATCTCGTCGATCGCGTTGACGCACAGGTTGATGATGACCTGGCCGATGAGGACACTCTCACCCTGGACCGGCAGGGTGCGCTCGGGGATGTCCGCGAAGACCCGTACACCCTGTTCGGCGGCCCGCAGGCGCACGAAATACAGGCTTTCCCGAACAGTGTCGTTGAGATCCATGAGCACCGAGGTGCTCTCGATGCGCCGGACGTAGCGCTTGACCGACGTCACGATGTCGGCGGCCCGGTGGAGCTGCTTCTCTATCTGATCGATGCCGTAGGACAGGCTGCGGGCGTCGACCGTCTCCGCGGAGAGGCGGTTCTTGAGCCCGCTCAGATAGTTGGTGGAGGCGGCCAGTGGCTGGCCCAGCTCGTGCGCGAGGATCATCGCCATGTCACCCATGGCGTGATAGCGGCTCAGATACTGAAGATTGGCCTCCTGATAGGCGTTTCGACGTTCCCACTCGACGCGGTCGGTGACGTCGCGGACGGTCAGCACCCGCGACCGCATGCCGTCGTGATCGACGATCTCCAACTCCCCGGCCAGCCATGCGGTGGTGCCGTCGTCCTTGACGATCGCCTGCTGGACCGTGACCGAGCCGGCACCGGTTTCGAGCCGCTGCACGACCTGCTCATCGGTCAGCCGGGGTTCGCATTTGCCGAGGTCCTCCAAATGCACGCCGGACAGTTCCGCGGGCGTGCGGCCGAACAGCTGCGCGGCAAGAGGGGAGATGTCGTCGATGCAGTTGTCGTCGTCGAGCAGGACGATTCCCGCGGCGGTGTGGGTCATGATCCGCTGCAGGGACTGCGACACCCAGCTGAGTTCCTCCTGCAACTCGACCTCTTCGGAGATGTTGCGGAACTCCACCATCACGACCGGCCCGTCCTCACAGGTCACGAGGGTGGCACGGGCATCGGTCAAGAAGTCGGTGCCGTCCTTGGTCCGGTACTTCCACTGCTTGCGGCTCGAGCCGTGCACCACAGCCGACTGCAGCCAGGCGACGCCCACCTCCCGCCGGTAGGCGCGTTCCTGTGCGCTCATGTGATGCGCCTTGAGTGGCTTCAACTCTTCGAGGGTGAAGCCGAACATGCGGCATGCGGCGGGATTGGCCCACAGGATGTTCTTCGAGCTCGCCTCGTGGATGAGGATGCCGGTCCCCGTGTTGAGGACCATCTGTTCGAAATCGCGGCGTGTCGGGAACAACGCATCGCCTCCCATCTGACGAAACTCAGCATAGGCCGCTCGGGTGGGCGCGAAGGTAAGGAATTGCTTAGCCGTCGCGTGGGAAATCCCGATACCGGCGATCGCCGGCGGTCCATAGTGTAACGCCCATAAGGATTCTCGAATCTGAATGGAGAGACTCATGACCACGCAGAGCATGACCGATCGGGTGGTCGCGGAACCGGCGGGACCGGCGCGCGCGGCCGCGTTCGATCAGGCACTCGAGGTGCTCCGCGATCGGCGGGACGAGTTCAACGCGCAGCGTTATGTTCCGCGCGAGTTCATCGCCCTGCTCAAGCGGGCGGGAATGTACCGCGCGTCGACCCCCGCGGCGTTCGGCGGTGAGCCGTTGCCGCCGTCGACATTCATGAAGATGGTCGAGCAGATCTCGGCGGTGGATCCCGCGACCGGGTGGGTGTCGAGCTTCGGTTCGTCGCTGGTCTACTTCGCGGCGCTGCCGGTCGAGACGCAGCGCACGATCTACGCCGCCGGCCCCGACGTCGCCTACGCCGGTGGGTTGTTCCCCATGCAGGAGGCCGAGAAGGTCGACGGCGGCTACCTGTGCACCGGGGTGTGGCAGTTCGCCAGTGGGTGTCGCGGAGCGGACATCCTCGGCATCGGATTGGCAGGCGGGCCCGAGACGGCCGGCAAACCCCTGACCGCCCTGGTCGATCCGAGCGACGTGGAGATCCTGGACAACTGGGATGTCGCGGGCATGAAAGCGACCGGCTCCCACGCGATTCGGGCGGACCGACTGTTCGTCCCGGAGGAGATGACCTTCGTCCGTGGTGGTCCGGCACAGATCGACGAGCCACTGACCCGCTACCCGTCGCTGGCCTACGCCGCGCAGGTGTTGGCAGTGGTGACCCTCGGCGCGGCGCGGGGTGCACTCGATTACGCCACCGAGGTCGGGGCCGCGCGGACGTCCATCACCGGTGGTGCCAGCAAAGGCAACCGGCCTGCCTACAAGACAGGGCTGGCCGAGGCCGAAGCCGAACTGCGTTCGGTACGGGCGTTCTTCTACGACGCCACCGACCAGGTGTGGCAGAAGGCGGTCGACGAGACACCGCTCACCACCGAGGACCTCGCTCTGCTTCGCCTGAGCGCGACGCACGCCGCGCACGTCGGCCGCCGGGTCGTCCTGCGGGCGTTCGACCTCGCCGGCACCGGCGCCATCTACGAGACCCACCCCCTGCAGCACTTCCTGCAGGATGCGCTGGTCCCGGCGCAGCACGCGATGCTGCAGACCAACACCTACGAGGCGGCGGGGGCCTTGCTCCTGGGCCTCGACGCGGGTATCCCCAGCTTCCCCTGACCGGCCACCGGCACCCACACCACACTGAGGAGGAGTCCCCATGGCCAGCGAGCCGCTCCGCACGATGTTCTGTATCGGCAACAACCAGAACTTCTTCGACCTGCCCAAAGCCGAGATCGGCCCCGTGTGGGTCGGGATCTCCACGATGCTGTCGACCTTGAAAAACATGGACGGCGTCGACATCATCGGCACCTTCGACGACGATGCGCACATGGTCGGCCCCTCGGACGGCTGGCCGTGGACCTGCTACGTCCTCGCCGACGTCCGCGATCAGCCGACCGTACGTGATGCGTGCAATCTGCTGCGTACCACGATGATCGGTGAGTACGCGCTCTGGAAGTACTTCAAGATCGAGGCCCGGATGGGTCGCGAACTGACCATCCGCGACGACGTCGAACTCTGACCGTCCACGCCACCGCCGGGCACGTCGACACGCTCGGCCGCAGCGACAACGAACAAGGAACGCGCACATGACCACCATCGAACGGCCCACCCGGGCGTTTGCCGATCTGGCCGAGAAGGACCGGGTCGCCGGACAGCTCTACACCGACCCGGAGATCTTCGCCGAGGAGATGACGAAGATCTTCCATCGCACCTGGGTGTGGGTCGCGCACGAGAGCGAGGTGCCCGAGGCGGGCTCCTTCAAGACCACGCAGGTCGGCGACCAGCCCGTGATCGTCACGCGAGATCGCAAGGGCAACTTCAACACTCTGCTCAACCGATGCCGACACCGCGGCGCCACGGTCTGCGACCAGCGCAGCGGCAAGGCCAACGGCTTCACCTGCCCGTACCACAACTGGTCGTACACCCTCGACGGTCGGCTGCGCGGCATCCCGTACCCGGACGGCTACGAAGGGGTCGTCGAGAAGAACGATTTCCCGCTGCAGAAGCTCCGCACCGAGAGCTATCTCGGGATGATCTTCGCGACCTTCAACGCCGAGGCCGAGTCGCTCGAGGACCACCTCGGTGACGCCAAGATCTGGATGGAACGGTTTCTCAAGCAGTCCAACGGTTTCCCCACCAAAGTGCTCGGGACACATAAGTTCCGGTTCAAAGGGAACTGGAAGATCCAGCTCGAGAACACCACCGACGGCTACCACTTCCCGATGGTCCACAAGTCGTGGATGGCATCGGTCGACGCGGAAACCGCCAACATGATGTCGTTCATGGACGACCCGTCCGCCGAGACACACGCGCTGGGGAACGGACATTCGGTGGCGATCATGGCCGCGGCGCACGCCGACCTCGACGTCGACAGCGGCGATGAGGAGATCCAGCCGCGCTTCGCCCATCTCGTCGAGGAGCTGACCGAGGCCGGCGAGAGCCCGGAACGGATCCGTCGGTACATGCGGTCGATGCACGGCTGTGGTTTCAACCTGAACATGTTCCCCAACATCGCGATGTCGTCGTCGTTCTTCCGTGTGCTGATCCCCATCAGCGTCGACGAGACCGAGGTGTGGCACATGGCCATCGGCATGGACGGCGGACCGGAGAGCATCAACCGCGAGCGGCTGCGCATCCACGAACACTTCCAGGGCCCGTTCGGCTTCGGCAGCCCCGACGACGCCGAGGGCTGGGACCGGGTGCAGATCGGCGCGGGCGGCAACCCCACCATGCCGATCCTGGTGAACCGCGGCGAGAACCGCGAATACCTCACCGAAGAAGGCTGGCCGACTTCGCATGTCACCGACGAGACCGGGATGCGCGAGTCGTACGAGATGTGGAAGAAGATGATGAGCAATGACTGACGTTTTCGCCTTCAGCGACCCGCGGGTACTGCGCGCGATCCAACTCGTCTGGCACGAGGCCGCCGTGCTCGACGCCAAGGACTACCGGATCTGGGAGGACATGTACACCGACGAGGCCCTGTACGTGATCCCGATCGATCCGGACACCGACGATTTCGAATCGTCGTTGAACATGGTGTACGACGACAAACGGATGCGGCGTCTGCGCGTCGAACGCATGATGCAGGGTTACGCACCCTCGGCGGTCGCGGCCGCACGCACGGTACGCGTCGTCTCGCGGTTCACTGTCGACGAGGTCACCGACACCACGGTCACGTTGCGATCAGCCCAGATACTCAACGCCTTCAAACGCGACAAGTTCTCCACGATCGGCGCCGAGATGACCCACAAGGTCAGCCTCGGCGACGATGGCGACAAGATCGCGCTCAAGGTCGCGCGTCTCATCGACAGCGAAGACGCGGTCAGTGCGTCCGGATATCTCCTCTAGGAGGCCACGATGACATCATCGACCTCATCGAACGCCGGGATCGCGGTCGTCACGGGTGCCGCCGGCGGCATGGGCAGCCACATCGCGCACCGACTCCACGCCGACGGCCACCGGGTGCTGTTGACCGACATCGACGTCGACTCGGCCGCGAGGATCGCCCACGATCTCTCGCCGGACGGTTCCACAGCGCAGGCCGCGACACTGGACGTCGCTCACCGCGAGAACTTCGTGGACACGCTCGCCGAATGCGAAAAGATCTGGGGAACACCGACGATCCTGGTCAACAACGCGGCGATGACCCAGGCGGCAGATCTGATGACGCTCGGGGAGGACGACTTCACGCGCGTGCTGTCCACCAATGTGAACAGTATCTTCTTCGGCTGTCAGGTCTTCGGCGCGGCGATGGCCGGCCGTGGCTACGGACGGATCGTGAACATGGCGTCGCTCGCCGGCCAGAACGGCGGCACCGCCACCGGTGCTCACTATGCGACCAGCAAAGGCGGAATCCTGACCGCCACCAAGGTCTTCGCGCGTGAGCTCGCCGGGAGCGGCGTCACCGTCAACGCCATCGCACCCGGGCCGCACGACCTGCCGATCGTGAAGGCCACCGTACCGCCGGACCGTCTCGACGCGGTGATCGCCGGTATTCCGGTGGGCCGACTCGGTAATCCGGGCTTCGTCGCCGACATGGTCGGCCTGCTGACCGCCGAGAACGCCTACTTCGTCACCGGTGCATGCTGGGACGTCAACGGCGGACTCTACGTGCGCTGATCCTCACACCCCTTGTTCACCAGGAGAATTCCCATGGCACTCATCGATGTCATCGTGTCCGACATCGTGCAGGAGACGGCGTCGATCAAGACGTTCTACCTCTCGCACCCCGACGGCAGTCCGATCGGGAAGTACGTGCCCGGCGCACACATCGATGTCGTCGGTCCGACCGCCATCACCCGGCAGTACTCACTGTGCAGTCGGCCCGACGGCCAGGAGACCTTCGCCGTCGCCGTCAAGCGCGAGGAGGACTCGCGCGGCGGATCGGCCGCGCTGCACGAGGTGTCGGTAGGGGACTCACTGAAGATCAGCGAACCGCGCAACCTCCTCGCGATCGCCCCCGACGCGCGTCACCATGTCCTGGTCGCGGCCGGCATCGGGATCACCCCGATGCTGAGCATGGCCCGGTACATGGACGTGCACGGCATCAGTTTCGAACTGCACTACTTCGCGCGGACCGCGCAGGCAGCGGCCTTCCTGCCCCTGTTGCGTGATCGCTGCCCGGAGAAACTGCACGCACACCTCGGCGTGGACCGCGGCGAACAGGAGGATCTGGTGTCGGCCGCACTCGCCGCCGCAGTCGCCGGAACACATGTGTACGTCTGCGGCCCCGAGGGCTTCATGACGAAGATGATCGCCTGCGCCGAACGCTACGTGTCGCCAGATGCCGTGCATTCCGAGAACTTTCACGCCGCCGAGCAGCCCGGCGAGGCTGCGAACACCGCATTCGAGGTCGAGCTCGACGGCGAGACCTATCAGATCGCGTCCGACCGTTCGATCGTCGAGGTGTTGACCGAAAACGGCTGCGACATCGACACCTCGTGTGAGGAAGGCATCTGCGGTACCTGCATCATGCAGGTGCTCGCCGGCGACCCGGATCACCGCGACAACGTGCTCACCAAGGCGGAGAAGGAATCGGGTGAGGTGATGGCGGTGTGCGTCTCGCGGACCGCCGGGAAACGAATCGTGCTGGACTACTACTGAGCCGGTCGGTCCACGGGCACGTCGACGTCGAAGCGGAGGATGTCGCGGACCAGCGTGCTGATGCTGTCGGCGTCGGTCTTGGCCTTGATCCGCGCGCGATGGACGTCGACGGTCTTGACGCTCATGCCGAGCTTGCGTGCGATGTTCTGACTGGGCAGACCCTCCACCACCAGCGCCAGGATCTCCCGCTCCCGCGGCGTCAGCAGGGCAACCTTGTCCTGGATCGACCGCTTGCTCTGGAAGGTCGCGAAGCGCTCGGTGGCCTGCTCCACGCCCCGCTGCACGGCGTCGAGCAGTCGCTGAGGATCGTAGGGCTTCTCCAGGAAATCCATCGCACCGGCCTGCAGGGTCGACACCGACATCCGGATGTCGCCGTGCGCCGAGACGAAGATGATCGCCACGTGCGGCGCGAACTCGTTGAGCTTCTCCTGCAGACGGGTCCCGCTCATCTGCGGCATGCGTACATCCAGGACGATGCACGCCGGATGGTCACCCGTGTAGGCGGCGAGAAACTCGTCGGCGCTGTGACAGATGGTCGGCTTGATGCCAATGCTGTCGAGGAGCCAGTCGACGGACTCGCACAACTCCGGATCGTCGTCGACCACATACACCGTTGTGGGATGTTCGGCCGGTGTCAGCGCGTCCGGCACGATCCGACCCTCGACAAACCCGCGGACGGGCGATGGGATGGGGCTTGGGCGCGCACGATCACAAGCTTAGCGGCACTCAGGTATCTGCACGGTCGGCCCAGGCAGCTTCGGCTGTCCAATAGTTCATGCCGACCGCGCTCACGCGGTGTCGCCAGTCGCTGGTGCGTAACAGAGCGGGTTCCTCCTGTCGCACGGATTCGTCGGCGGCTTCCGGACCATCGGCCTCGACCGTCCAGTGAACCCAGTTGACCTCGCGGCCGTACTCGTCGTGCACGAACAGGTCGACGTGGTGCCAGCCGTAGTTGAAAGTGTCCTCGTAGCACGTGAGGAACATGTGGTGATGAGCGGTCGGACGTGGTTTGAGGGCCATCGCAGTTCCTTCGTGTGCGGAGCGTGTGCTCACGCCTCTATGGGTGGCAGGGATCGCAGGATCGGTTCGAGGAGGGCCGCCACGGCGAAGAGTTCGGCCTCGGCACCCGGCAACGCGATCAGCTGAACGCCCAACGGCAATCCCGTGGTGGTCCGCGCACCGGGAACGACCACGACCGGGGCGCCGAGTAGTTGCCAGGGGCGGCTCAGCACGGGAGAGCCGGTCGCGGTCAATCCTTCTGGGGCGGGTCCGAGCGCGGCCGGGCCGACGATGATCGTCTGCCCGCCCAGAATCTCCCGCAACAGTGCCCGCGAACGATCCCGGCGGATCAGTGCCGAGGCGCGTGACTCGCTGGTGGTGGCTCGACCGGCCTCGACGAGCGCCTGCAACGGTGCGCTGAGCGCCGCGGCGTGGCTGTCGTAGGTGCCGTCGAGTGTCTGCGCTGCCTCATAGGACATCACGGTCACATGGTCATGGGCGAGGGTCTGTATGTGATCGTCCCACTCGAGATCTCCGGTCTGCAGCCCCACTTGTCCGAGCACGTCGGGAATGGCCTTGAGCAGCCCGGTCATCGACGGGTCCAACGTGTCCAGTCGGCTGCCGTGCCACACCAACGCGGTGTGTGCGGGAGCCGTTGTCTCCGCGGGTCGGCCGACGAATGCCGAGTACACGTAACGCAGGTCGGCGATCGTCCGGGTGAGCATTCCGAGCGTGTCCAGAGATTCGCTCAATCCGGCGATCCCGGCCAGGCTGGTGGTGCCCTGAGCGAGGACGAGTCCGGCAGCACCGCAGTAGGAGGCGGGTCGTGTGAGCGACCCCGCCGTCTGGGTGCCCAAGGCGATCGGGACGGTGCCCGCACCGGTCGCCGCGGCCGAGCCGCTCGACGACCCGCCCGGGGTGTGGTCGCTCGCATGCGGGTTACGCGTCGGGCCGGGCGCGAAGTACCCGAACTCCGTGGTGACAGTCTTGCCCTGCACGATCGCGCCGAGATCGCGAAACCGACTGACACAGTCGGCATCTGCTGCCGCGGGTTGGTCTGAGGTGGTTGTCGACCCCGCACGCGTGGGCAGCCCGGCGACGTCGATGAGGTCTTTAACCCCGAGCGAGATCCCTTGTAGTGGCAGCGAGACCTCGCCGTGGTCGAGTGCGCGGGCCTGCTCGACGTGATCGTCGGACAGCGCGACCCAGGCGGACAGGTCCGGCTCCCGACGGACGATCTCATCGCGCACCTGCACGACAAGGCTTTCCGCCGAGACCACACCTGCGTTGACCGCGGTCACCTGGTCGCTGATGGACTGATTCCAGTAGGCCGAGCTCACCGATCCTCCTTTGTCCGGTGACTATGAGTGTGCCCGCCCGGCGGTGCCGGCAACAGTAAAGATTTCCCTCCTATCCCTGTAGGGGCACTCCGACTTAGGTTCACGTCAGTCGATTTGCATCACGCAGACATCCGTGTCACCCGACAACGCAATCACGAGGAATCACGATGGCCACGAACACAACCGACGCCCGATCCGCCCCGACCGTCACCGCTGGGCCCCGTCGTGTCGACTTCCGGCGGATGACCGGACGCGCATGGCTGGTCACCGGATTGCTGGTGCTGTTCCAGATCGTGGCATTCGCCGACAAGGCAGTGCTCGGGCTGGTGTCGGCCGACGCGATGCCCGAGCTCGGTCTCAGTGCGGTCGAGTTCGGGTTCATCGGCAGCGCCTTCTTCTTCCTCTACGCGATCGTCTCGGTGATCACGGGATTCCTGGCGTCGAAGTTCTCGGTCAAATGGATTCTGTTCGCCATGGGCATCACCTGGGCGGTCCTCCAATTCCCCATGGTTCTCGGGGGTGGAGCAGCGATTCTCCTGGTCACGCGCATCGTCCTGGGCGGTGCGGAGGGGCCGGCCACCGCCATGTCGCTCACCTCGGCGCACGGGTGGTTCGCCCCGGCACGTCGTGCGATGCCGTCCAATCTGATCGCCGCGGGCTCCACGCTGGGTCCGGTGATCGCCGCGCCCGCGCTGGCCTGGGTCATCTCGGCCTGGGGGTGGCGATGGGCCTTCGGTGTCCTCGGGATCGTCGGCCTGATGTGGGTCACCGCGTGGCTGCTGCTCGGTGCCGACGGACCGTACGGGAAGGGCAGGTCGGGCCGACGTCGCGTCGACGCGGCGGGGCGTGACCAGGCAGCTCGCGATGCGGACCAGATCGACACGGACGCGGTCGACGACCAACAGCCGGTGGTGATCTGGCGCGCGCTGGCGAGCCTCGCCTTCCTCTCGGCGGTCATCGGAGGAGCGTCCAACTTCTGGGTGCAGGGCTTCCTCACCACCTGGCTGCCGCAGTACCTCGGTACGGTGGTCGGGCTCTCGCTCGGCGAGGTCGGCTCGGTGACCACGTTCCCGTGGGTCATCGGGGCGGTGGTTCTCCTCGCGCTCGGTGCGGTGGGCCATCGCCTCATGCGTGCCGGTCACAATGCCCACCGCGCGATCGCCGTTCCGTTCGGATGCGCTGCCGTGGTCGCGGGTGTCTGCTTCGTCCTCATCCAGGCCACCTCGGGTCCCCTGGCGGTCGCCCTGCTGTGCATCGCCGGCGGATGCAGCCTGGCGTATCCGATGACGGCCTCGGCCATCGGCTTCGCAGTGTGTGCACGCCAGCGGCCGATACTGATGGCGACCCTGGGCGGTGTCGCATCCCTCGGTGCGGTGGTCTCCCCGATACTGGTGGGCTGGCTGATGGGCCGGGCCGGGTATGTGTCACCTCCCAAGGGAGAAAAGCCATCTGTCGAGATGGCTGCGAACATGGCCGTCGGCGTCCATCAGGCGTTCACCATCACCGGCATCGTGCTGCTGATCGGCGGAGCGCTCTGCATCGCCTTCCTGCGCCCGGAGAAGTTGGCGCACACCTTGCAACAGCGATTCGCCCGCCCCGAGCGAGCTCTCGCCTCCGAGAACCAGGAGTGATCATGTCCAGTACCGCACCCACGACCGTGGACCCCACGGCCTTCCGAGACGTGTTGGGGCACTACCCGACCGGTGTTGTCGTCGTCACCGGACGCGACGTCGACGACCAGATCCTGGCGATGGTGGTCGGGACCTTCAGCTCGGTCTCCCTCGATCCCCCGCTGGTGTCATTCATGCCGATGAAGACCTCACGCACGTTCGCCAAGATGCAGCAGTGCTCGTCGCTGTGCATCAACATCCTCGGTGCCGAACAAGAGGACATCGTCCTGACCGTGGCTCAGCGGTGGGAGAACAAGCTCGACGGGATCGACTGGTTCGAGTCGCCATCGGGGGATCCTGTCCTCGCCGAGTCCGTCGCATGGATCGACGCGCGGATCGCCAACACCGTCGAGGCGGGCGACCACTGGATCGCCCTGTGCGAGGTGCGTGACATGGCGGTGACCAATCCGGTGTCGCCGCTGATCTTCTTCCAGGGTGGGTACGGCAGCTTTGTCTGCACGTCACTCATGGCCCGCATGGATCACGAGATCCTTCCGGCCATCCACGCGGCTCACTCTGCCCGTGCCCAGGTCGAGGATCTCGCCACCGAGATCGGATGTGAAGTAACAGTTTTCACTGCGGTGAGCTGTGACGAGATGGCGACGGTGCTGTCGGCGGCCGCGCCCGGGGTCGATCGGGAACTCGGGCTTGCCGGCCGGATACCGATGGTGCCGCCCATCGGCGACACCTACTTGTTCGATCTCGGCGAAGAAGCCCGGGAACACTGGGTTTCCAAGCTGCGTGGCGCCTCGGACGAAGTCAAGCAGATACATCGGGACCGATTGACGTTCCTGCGTGAGAACGGTTACCTGATCTCGTTCCTGCCCTCCGAGGGCGACGCGGCCTACGACGAGATGCGCCGGGCCACACGCGAATACGAGAGCGGCCGACTCACGCCGTCGCAGGAACGACGTATTCGTGAGTCCATCGCCGGGTCTGCGGTCGACTATCGCGCCCGTCGGCTCGCCGACAACGATATCTACGACGTCGGCTCGCTCGTCATTCCCATCCGGGACTCCGGTGGCGGGCACTCCATGACGATCCGACTCGCACAGCTCCCGGCAGGCGCCACCGGCGCCCAGGTCACGGACTGGCTGGAGCGGGCACAGGCCGTCGCGAAGATATTGGAACGGACCGACTCGTCCGCGTCGCCAGTGGATGCTGCCGCGTCGTGACCAGCCGGACAGGAAGGGAAGAATGAACGCGAACACCATCACAGCCCTGGTCGCACGGGTGGAGGCGCTGGAGGCGGAGGCGGAGATCCGGCGCATCCAGAGTCGCTACATGTTCCTCTGTGACACGCCGTGCCCCGAGTTCGGCGTGCGTGACGACGAGCACCGAATCGATCTCATCCTCGATCTGTACACCGATGACGCAGTCTGGGAGGGCGTGGGGGAGTACTACACCGGCCAATTCGGCCGGGCCGAAGGGACGGCGGCGATCCGCGATCACTTCCGTACGTTCTGGGGTGAGAAGCAGGAGCCCGCACTGGTTCTCAACGCGCACTACCTCACCTCGGAGCAGATCCACGTCGACGGTGACGACGCAACGGGGCAGTGGATTCACATGCAGCCGTGGCTCTTCTCCGACGGCCGAGGTGTCCTGCGGTCGAGTCGACTGAACAATGCGTTCCGTCGCACCGATGACGGGTGGCGCATCACTCGTACCCGGACCGAGAACGTCTTCATCGCGGATCTGCCGAACCAGTTCACACAGAGTCATCCGTCCTCTTCGGTCCTGATGGGGCCTTGAACCCGCGGCACACCCGCCTGCTACCCGAACGCTTGGTCGTACACTTGTAGAAGCAACGACGTGGCGGCGCAGCGACCCCCGTCGCAACGGGGAACGGAGGGGCGATGCCACGCCTGGTCGATCACGCCGAACGGCGGCAGGCCATCATCAGCGCGGCCTGGCGGCTGATCGCGGCCCGCGGCATCGACGGCATCAACATGCGGGATCTCGCTGCGGAGGCCGGATACGCGAACGGGGCTCTGAGCCATTACTTTTCCGGTAAAGACGAGATCCTGCAGAGCGCGTTCGACCATGTCCTGGCCGAGACCAACCGGCGCATCGACCAGTCTGCCCGAGGACTGCGCGGACTGCGCGCGTTGCGAAAGGTGTGCCAGGAGATCATGCCGCTCACCGAAGAGGCCCGACTCGAGGCGAGGATCGCCGTGTCGCTCTGGCAGCGGGCGCTGGCCGACCGGCAGATGGAGTCGGTCAACAACGCTGCGGTCGCGCACTGGCGGCTCCGGCTGGCCCGACACATCACCGAGGCGATCGAGGACGGGGAAGCACGCGACTGCGATCCGGCGATCCATGCCGACGCCCTGATGAACATGATGGTGGGCCTGCAGGTGACCGCCGTGCTCGATCGGAAATCCACGTCCCGGCGAGCACAGCTGGCGCTGCTGGAGTCGATGATCAGCGCCTTCGCAGGCCAAGGCCCGTCCCGTTGACGTACGGCCACGCACTGTCATGGCGAGATCCGAAGTTCGGCTTCTCGTGGGGACCCTGCCCTCCGGTAGCCTATCCGCCATGGCGACTCCGTCCGACCCTGCATCGAACCCGGGCCCGGGCGATGAGCACGCAATCGGCGAGCTGATCCGCCGCGCCGCGCGCCTCAAACATGAGCTGGTCGACTACGGAGAAGGCCGCGAGTTTCGGAGGCAGATCGATGCGGCGTTCCAGGCGAGCGGCCTCCGTCACGGCCATCTGGATGAAGCTCGGGCGACCCTCGTCTTGGATTATTTTGTCCTGCAACATCAGCTACCCAACGGGCGGACGGTCGTCGAGCGATTCGTGGCCCAACGGCGGCCGCGGCTGTCTGACGCCGACCGCGCGATGATGCTCGGCTGGCGCGACGTCATCGAGGGGATATTCGAGGTCAACGGGTTCGACGGCGAGGCCGTCGAACTCCGCAATCTGACCGATGATCTCGACTACCGTGTCTACTCCAACCTTGGACGTGAAGCCTTCCGCACGATCGACCCGGGCACGTTCTTGATCTGCAGAATCGTGCCGCTGTCGCCGACGAGTGGCGTTTGGCTGGTCAGCGGAAATATGGCCCGGTTTCCGGAATCGCACGCGAGCACGCTGGCGCGCACTGCCGTCAAACAGGTGATGGCTGAGCCGACTCTGCTCAGTCGCAACCCACGCCTATGGCGGCGAGCATGGGAAATGCAGGCTGCACATCGCGCCGAGTTCATCGCCCAGACCGGTGCCGACATGGTGGTGGTGTCCGGCGGCGACGTCGAAGCCGTTTACCGCGAGCATTACCGTCGCTTGCGGGACAAGGCGTTACGTGATCTCGCAGACAAGGGTGGCACTGAGCACGAGGCCGCCGAACCGCACTACGAGGGACAGCTGCCCGACGAGGTCGTTGAGGCCGAGTCCGTAGCGATCATCTACGACGAGGTGGACGGGCTGAACTTTTACGTCGGCTTCGGCCGTCTCGACGCCTTCTTTGCCGAGGCTGCCGCAACTGGCGAGGCGACCGATGACCCCGTTGCACTCGATCAACTCGACAGCTACCTCCGCGATGACTCCGTAGAACCGCTGGCGATCCGCCGGCTGGTCGGCCGTCACCCCGGCGGCGCCGACCCGGTGTTCCGGGCGCTGCTCGCGAAACCGGGATTCATGTGGTCGCGCGATGGGGAGCAGCTCTTACGCCGCTACAAGCCAGCGCATTTCGATCGCGAACCGGCACCCGCCATATCGGTGTTGGGTAGTCGTCTTGCGGAGCTGTCCCGAGCCGCCCGCTGACGTGCGGCTCGCGATCCTCACGCCACGAAGTCATCCCAGTTCGTCGCGAGATAGTCGAGGAATCGTGGGCCGACCGATTCGGCCGTCAGGTGATCGGCGGCCACGGGTTGCGCGGCCGCTCGGTAACCGGGGTCGGCGATGACCCGCCGAGCGAAGTCGTGGTGGAGGATTCCCGCGGTGCCGATGAGTACGAAATCGGCTCCTCGATCGAGGCATTCGCGGACGCCGGCGGCGTCTGTGATCTTCCCCGCCACGCCCAGCCGGGTGGCGCCGCGCGGCAGGTCGGTGAAGTGGTCGATTAGTCGTCGACCACGATGGATCTCGTCGTAGGGTTCCTTGAACGCATCCCAGAGGGATAGATCGAGGTAGTCCAGCTGCGCGTCGGCGAGCACCTCGGCGGCCAGCGCACGTGACTCGTCGAGGACGATCCCGTACCGTTCCGGCGACAGCCGCAGTCCCAGTTGGAAATCCGATGACGTGGCCGCGCGGATACCTGCGATGATCTCGTGCACGATCCGAAAGCGGTTCTCGGCCGAGCCGCCGTATCGATCGGTCCGATCGTTGTGGCGGGTGTCGAGGAATTGGGCGACCAGGTAGCCGTGGGCGCCGTGGATCTCGGCGCCGTCGAATCCGGCGCGTTCCGCGCGCACGGCAGCGGCGACGAAGTCATGGACAACCCGTTCGACCTGTCCGGTGGTCAGCGCGGTCGCGCCTTTGGCCGGGTCATCCCACGGGGCGACGGCCGGGCGTCCGGACAGCCGCTTGTCGGCGCGCCGGCCACCGTGCTGCAGCTGGATCGTGGCCACTGCGCCGGCCGCGTGCAGGCCGTCGGCGAGGCGGGTGAGGCCGGGCAGGTGGCGATCGTCGCAGATACCGAGCTGCCCGGAGAATGATTGACCGGCCGGGCTGACATGGGCCGCACAGGTCATCACCATCGCGAAGTCGCCTTCGGCTCGGCGCACCAGCCAGCGATACTCGTCGTCGTGCAGCGTGCCGTCGGCGTTGCTCTGCAGATTCGTCAGTGGCGCCAACGCGAGTCGGTTGGACCACGACGGTCCGTGGGCGAAGTCCAGTGGTGCTGCGGGGTTGGTCATGCCTGTGTCGTCTCTTTCATCCGGATCGTGCGACCACCGTTTCGCCGACGCCACACGGTGACGCCCAATGCGGCGGCCACGAAGCACGCTACCGCGCCGACGCCGAGGCCGACCCGGGCGCTGGTCGCCTCGCAAATCGCCCCGATGATCGGGCCGCCGATGGGTGTCGACCCCATGAAGGCGACCGACCACAGCGACATCACCCGCCCGCGCATCTGTGGGGCGGCATTGAGCTGGAGGGTCGCATTCGCGGTGGACATGAAGGTGACGCTCAGGAAGCCGACGAAGAAGAGCGCGCCGATGGCCACGGGCAGCGTGGGCGCCACGGCGGTGATGGCGATTGTCACGCCGAAGCCGGCGGACGCGATCGTCAGCGGGCGCAGGCCGGTTGTACCGCGTGCCGCGACGAGCAGCCCGCCGACGACCGCACCGACGCCCATCGCCGATGTCATGAAACCCAGTGCCTGCGGGCCACCGTTGAAGGTGTCCTTGGCGGCGGCGGGGAGTGAGACCTGAAACTCGTAGGCCAGGGTCCCGACGAGCGCCATCATCAGTAGTGGGATGGCCAGGGTGGGGGATTTCGCCACGTAACGAAGGCCCTCACGAAGCTGGCCCTTGGCACGTGCGACCGGCGCCTCCTGCTCGATGGTCGCCGTGTTCATCAGGACCAGGGAGATGACAACTGCGACGAAACTGCCGGCGTTGATCGCAAAACACCATCCGGCCCCCACCGCGGCGAGCAGCACACCGGCGACGCCGGGGCCGACGGCACGCGCCGCGTTGACCATCACCGAGTTCAACGTGACCGCGTTGCGGATCAGGGACTCACCGACGATCTGATGGATGAACGCTTGACGTGCGGGGTTCTCGAAGGCGTTGTTGAGGCCGAGTAGTAACGCAAGAACGGCGATCTGCCAGATCTGCACCCAGCCGCCGAGCGCGAGGACGGCGAGTACACCCGCGAGTACGCCCATGACACTCTGCAGCACGATCATCAACCGTCGGCGGTCCACCCGATCGGCGATGACCCCTGCATAGGGGCCGAGCAGCAGGATCGGAAGTGCTTGCAGTGCCACGATCGCGCCGAGGATCGACGCCGAACCGCTGAGGGTGAGGACGAGCCACGCCTGTGCCGTCATCTGCATCCAGGTCCCGACGAGCGACAACGACTGCCCGCAGAAATAGAGGCGGTAATTCGGGTTGGAGAGCGATGCCAGCGCGCCTGTCGGCGTCGCCTGGGGCGCGGGAGTAGGCCGAACGCCCGGTTCGCATATCTCGGGCATTCGATCTTCGGTCATCGGATTCCACTGTATGCCTCGAGGCATATGCGCCACGAATGGGCTGGTCAGCTGGAAGAGTGAGCGAGCCGGTGCGGCCGGCGCCCTAAACCGTTCAGTTCCTGAGGAGGCTCGCGAGGGCGGGCGGTGGGTGACCACCCGTTTCGTGTGGGGCGGGCGGTGGGTGACCAGCCGCTTCGCGTGGGGCGGGCGGTGGGTGAGGACCCGTTTCGTGTGGGGCGGGCGGTGGGTGAGGACCCGTTTCGTGTGGATCGAGCGACGGGTGACCAGCCGTTTCGTGTGGGGCGGGCGGTGGGTGACCAGCCGCTTCGCGTGGGGCGGGCGGTGGGTGACCACCCCGGTCCCTGAGGAGCGAGCTTGCGAGCGTCACGAAGGGCGGCCCAACGTGTGCGGCCCTCCGCTGGCGCGACCTCCTTCGAGGATCGAGTGGTGGGCGGATCGTGACGTTCGTGTCCACCCACTCGTCGGACACGGATCGGTTGTGCCGGTCAGGCGGTCGTTGCGATCAGGCGCGAATCGGCGATCGCCGCGGTGCGGTGTCGCGACAGCGATTGATACTCGGGGTCGGTGACCATGTCGAGGAAGGCGCCCGGAGTCGGGTAGCGGACCAGAAGAATCGAGTCCCACTGTTCGTCGAGCGGACCGATGACCGTCGGTCCGCAATTGCCGTGGTAGAGAACCTCGGCACCGGTCTTGCGGATGTGCGGCATGGCTGCCTCGCCGTAGAGGTCATACGCTGCGGCGCCTGAGATCGGTTGTGCCGGTGCGAGGTCTGCGGCGTGCGAATAGTCCGCGGTGTCTCGAAACCGCAGCAGGTTGAGCATCGTGATCGGTTGGTCTGCAGGCAGTTTCGCGACTTGTGCGAACTGTCCCTTCTGTGGGTCGACGGCGCGGCGTTCGGCGGGCGGAAGATCGGGGCTCATGACGTCCATCGTAGGCAGTAGGTGTGTCCGTCACCGGCGGGCACGGCGACCATCCGTTCGGGCGTTTCGTCCGAAATGCATCTTTTGGGCGAAATGCCTTCCTGTGTAGGACTTTCCGAGTTGGCGAGCACGAAACCGTTTGCCGTCCTAACGTTGAACGGACGGTGTCGTGACCCGACACCGACGACCATCGAACCCGCCCGGCGTTCATCGACAACGCCGGAGAGGAGATTGGCATGGCCACACCCACAAAGAGCGACCCCGCCGCCGAATCCGGTAGTCCGCCTCTGCGGCGGCACGTCGGCCGGATCGGCCTGCTGTTCGCGGGCGTCGGGTCGATCATCGGATCCGGATGGCTGTTCGGCGCCATGAACGCCTCCCAGACAGCCGGCCCGGCCGCGATCATCTCGTGGGCCCTCGGTGGCCTGATGATCTTGATGATCGGGCTGTGTTACGCCGAACTCGGCGCCATGTTCCCGCTCTCCGGTGGTGTCGTACGTTTTCCGCACATCGCCTTCGGATCGTTCTCCAGCTATCTGACCGGCTGGATTACGTGGGTCGCCTGCGCATCGGTGGCGCCCATCGAGGTCGAGGGCGCGTTGACCTACGCCACCAAGTACGCCCCGTTCACCAGTGAGCACACCGTGGACGGATCATCGGTGCATACCCTGACCGGGCTCGGCATGGTGGCGGCGGTCATCGCGATGGCAGTGTTCGTGGTGATCAACTACTACGGCATCCGCTGGTTTGCGCATGTCAACAACGTCGTCGTCTGGTGGAAGCTGGCGATCATCATCCTGGTGATCGTGGCCTTCGCCCTCACCCAGTTCAACACCGACAACTTCACCTCGCAGGGCTTCAAGCCGGAAGGGTGGCATGGTGTGTTCACCGCCATCGCCACGTCCGGAATCGTGTTCTCCTACCTGGGGTTCCGGCAGGGTATCGAGCTCGCCGGTGAGACCGACAACCCGAAGCGCAACGTTCCGTTCGCGGTCATCGGTTCCGTGCTGCTGACCGTCGTGATCTACGTCCTGTTGCAGGTGGCGTTCATCGGGTCGGTCAACCCCAGCGACATCGCCGACGGGTGGAGCAAGATCAGCTTCACCAACGACTTCGGTCCGCTGGCCGCGATCGCCACGATGCTCGGCCTCGGCTGGCTCGCGACGCTGCTCTACATCGACGCGGTGGTGTCGCCCGCCGGTACCGGCCTGGTCTACACCACGGTGACCGCACGGATCTCGTATGCCATGTCGCGCAACGGTAATGCTCCGGACTCCCTGGGTCGCACCACGAGCCGCGGGGTTCCGCTGGTGAGCATGATCCTCGCATTCATCGTCGGACTCATCCTCTTCCTGCCGTTTCCCAGTTGGCAGCAGCTCGTCGGATTCATCACCTCGGCGACCGTGTTGTCCTTCGGCTCGGGTCCGCTCGCAGTGGTGACGCTCCGTAAGCAGATCCCCACTCAGGAGCGGCCGTTCAAGCTGCCCGGCGTCCACGTGATCGCCTTCCTCGCGTTCTGGTCGGCCAACCTGATCGTGTACTGGACCGGCTGGTCGACCAACGAGAAGCTCTTCATCGCGGTGCTGCTCGGTGTGGTGTTGCTCGGTGTGACGGTGGCCGTCAACAAGCAACGGGAACGGCTGCACAACTGGGATTGGCAGGGTGCCGTCTGGTATGTGCCGTGGCTGAGCGGGCTCGCACTCATCTCCTGGCTGGGGGATTACGGTGGCGGCCAAGGGGTTCTCCACTTCGGCACGGCAATCCCGGTGACTTTCGTCTTCTCCGCCGTCATCTTCGGGCTCGCCTGGTGGGTGAAGCTGCCCACCGACCAGGTTGGGTTCTACATCGAGGAATCGCGGAAGGAAGCCGAAGAGGAGGAGTCGCAACTCGGCGGTGCGGTCGCGGGCTGATGCGGTAACCGGGCCGTGAGGACTACCAGGGTGCGACGTTAGCCTGCTCGGTGTGAACGATCTTCCTGGCACCGCCTACGCCGACGATCTACGGATCGGTCATCGGTATCAGCTCGGCTCGCATGCCGTGACCGAGCCCGAGCTCGTCGACTTCGCCCGGCAATGGGACCCGCAAGGGTTTCACGTGGACAAGGAGATCGCTGACGGCGGAGCCTATGGCGGGCTGATCGCGAGTGGCATCCACACCATCGCCATCTATCAACGTCTGGCGGTCGAGGCCGCATTCTCCCGATGGAATGTTGTCGCCGGCCGCCGTCTGGGCGATGTCCGGTTTCTGCGCCCCGTTCGTGCCGGTGACACGCTGAGTGGCGCGATGACGATCGACGACATCATCTTCGACGACCGTCGCCGGGCTCTGGTCACCCTCACCGCCGAAGTGGTCAATCAGCACGAAGCCGCCGTGCTCAGCGCCGCCGTCGAGGTGTTCGTGCACGCGCGGTCATAGACCCGGCGCAATCGGCCCTGTACTCCTTTACTAGGATATGCAACTATCTTGTGAGGGAAACGGACGAATCTGCGAGGAGGCCGAGTCATGGTGGACGAACCGTCTGTGCTGTCGGCGATCGACAACGGGGTCGCGACGCTGACGCTGAACCGCCCGAAGTCGATCAACGCGCTCGACCATCCGATGGTCACCGCGATGGACGACCTGCTGCGGGCGTGGGCCGCCGACGGCAGCATCGATGCCGTGGTCCTCATCGGTGCAGGTGAGCGGGGCTTGTGCGCCGGCGGCGACATCGTCTCGATCCACCGCGATGCAGCGCGGTTGAGCGGCGCCGGTGCTGATGACGCCGACGCGGCCGCCTGTCCCTCGGCACAGTTCTGGGCCGATGAGTACCGCCTCAACGCCGACATCGCGCGCTATCCGAAGCCGTACGTCGCGATTATGGACGGCATCGTCATGGGGGGCGGCGTCGGGATCTCCGCGCACGCCAACACCCGGATCGTGACCGACCGCACCCGACTGGCGATGCCGGAGGTGGGCATCGGGTTCGTTCCGGACGTCGGCGGCACCCACGTCCTGGCCCGGGTGCCCGACAACCTCGGCGCCTACGCGGCGCTCACCGCCGGGTCACTGTCCGGGGCAGATGCCATCGCGATGGGGCTCGCCGACCACTTCGTCCCCGCCGATGACCTCGACGCCTTCCGGCAGGCCATCGGGGAGACCTCGGTCGCCGACGCGCTCGCGAAGTACGCCCAGCAACCACCCGAGTCGAAGGTGGCTGCGCAGCGCGACTGGATTCGCGACGCCTTTGCCGCCGACTCGGTCGCCGGGATCATCGACCGGTGCCGGGCCGTCGGAACCGAAGAGGCCGACAAGGCCGCCGCCACGATCACGGCGAAGAGTCCTCTCGCGCTGGCAGTGACCCTACGTTCGCTACGCGACGAGCAACCCACGCTGACCGACACGCTGCGTCGCGAGTACCGGGTCTCGCTGCGGAGCCTGCTCAACACCGACATGGCCGAGGGCATCCGCGCGCAGGTCATCGACAAGGACCGCAATCCGTCCTGGCGGCACGCCGACCACTCGGCGGTCACAGTGGCCGAGGTCGACGCCTTCTTCGCGCCCCTTCCCGACGAGCTGGAACTGACCATCAATGCTGCACCACAGGAGGATTCGAGTGTCTGACCTCGAGACGATCGTCGTCGAACGTGACGGACGCGTGGGCGTCATCACGCTGAACAGGCCGAAAGCCCTCAACGCACTGAACACGACCTTGATGCGTGAGGTCGTCGGTGCGGCGGCCGAACTCGATCGCGACCCAGATATCGGCGCCATCGTGATCACCGGCTCCCAGCGTGCGTTCGCGGCCGGCGCGGACATCAAGGAGATGTCGGCGAAGTCCTACAGCGACGTCGTCTCCGAGCAGTTCTTCGGCGCCTGGGACGATCTGTCCCGACTGCGTACGCCGCTGATCGCGGCGGTCACCGGCTATGCGCTCGGCGGCGGCTGCGAGCTGGCGATGATCTGCGACATCCTGATCGCCGGGGACAATGCGGTGTTCGGGCAGCCGGAGATCAATCTCGGCGTCATCCCGGGAATCGGTGGCTCGCAACGACTCACCCGCGCGGTGGGCAAGGCGAAGGCGATGGACCTGGTCCTCACCGGCCGGAACATGAAGGTCGACGAGGCCGAGCGCCTCGGTCTCGTGTCACGGGTCGTACCCGCGGAGGACTGCCTGTCCACGGCCAAGGAAGTAGCCGAGACGATCGCCTCGAAATCGTTCATCGCCGCGTCACTGGCCAAAGACGCGGTCAACCGGGCCTTCGAATCCGGACTCGCCGAGGGTATCCGGGCCGAACGTGCATTGTTCTATTCGACCTTCGCCACCGATGACCAGACCGAGGGGATGGCGGCGTTCGTGGAGAAGCGCGAACCGAAGTTCACCCACCGCTGAGCATTCGCCGCCTGATCCGTCATGGCGCGAAGATGCGCTGCAAGGCGGGCGCCACACCTCGGTCGTCGCGGATCGGCACACACCGTCCGTGACCGACGAGCGCGAGATCTCGTCCGAGATCCACATCGTGTTCGCCGGACACGTCGAGCAGCACATCGAGTCGGCCGACTGTGGCTGCGGCCGAACGTGGGTCAGGACCGGCGTTGTGGACGCAATCACTCAACAGCAGGACCCGCGCGTCGGTCGCCGACACCCCGCGCAGTTCGTCGGCCGCTGTCGCGAGCGCGAAGGCCACGTTCGTGAGTCCGCGCGCGGGCAGCGTGAGCAGCCCGTCGACCACCCGATCGGGGTCGACCGGTTCACCCAGTGGTGAGATCAGTGCGGCGTCCGACCAGAACGCGACGACGCCCACCGCATCCCGGGAGAATTCGCCGACCAGCGCGCCCACTGTGGCGGCGGCCGTACGGACCTGCTCGCCGCGGGCAGACCCGGAGATGTCGACCACCAGCATGACCGACGGTCGACGACGGACACGGAGCCGGACCAAGATGTCGTCGTCGGCCGGGAGTGGGTTCCCGGAGACCACCTCCAGGGTGGCGTCGAGGTCGATCTCGTCGGAGTCGCCTCGCCAACGCCTGGTCACCAGCGAACCGGTCGCCGACCGAGGCGCCTCGCGAGTGCGGATGATCTGCGCGAGAGCAAGTTTCCGTGCGATCCGCCGCGCACGCTCGCGGACCTCGTCGTCGGAGACCAGCGGTGCGCCGACGTCGTCGAGGTTGCCGCCTTCGTCGGTCTCGCCGGTGGGACCCGCCGAACCCCGACCCGCCAACCGCTGTTCGTTGCGGCCACGCGATCCGGCCAGGACCAGTCCGCCACCGCGAGAAGCCGGCACGAACAGGTCGGGCACGTCGTCAAGGTGCTTGGGCTTGCGCCGCAACGGCTTCAACGTTCGACGGCCGTGCCGGCGAGGTATGGATGACGGCTTCGTCAGCGGTGAATCCGCCTCGACGGCTCTTCAACCGGGCGCGGCGGCCGCCGGTCTGAGGAAGAAGTGGTCCTGCCAGATCTCGGTGAGGATACCCTCGGCGGTGGTGAAGGCGGTGTCGTCCAGATGGATCCGCCCCGACAGCGACACCTGCATCGCGTCGAGGAATGCCGACGTGTAGCCGTCCGGCAGATCGCGTGGGGGATCGACACTGTCACCGTCCGGGATCGGCACGCCACGCATCGCGCACAGCTGGGCGGCGACCATGGCGAGGTCGATGGCTCCGCGGACGCTGCTGCCTTGTCGAATGTCCTCACGGACTCGTGTCACCCGGGTGACGGCCACCGCGTCGGCAACAACCCGGGGCGCGACTGGGGCGGACCTTCGAGAGACGATCTCGCGTTCGGCATCCGCCTCCTGATAGCCGACGACGAGCCGACACATCCGGTCATGCACGGAGGTCGACAATCGGGTCGTGCCGACATTGTCGTAGGGGTTCATCGACGCGACGACCCGGAAGGTGGGCCGCGCTGTCACGGACCCGACGCGAGGGACGGTGATGATCCGCTCGGCCATCGCGGTCAGCAAGGTGTCGATGGTGTCCTCGGGCGCACGGTTGAACTCTTCGACGTAGAGGAAGCACCCGGCGCGCATCGCCTCCAGGAGTGGGCCGTCGACGAAGTTGTCGGCACTGTAATCCTCACGCAGCACCAGTGACGGATTGTGGTGGCCGACGAGCCGGCTCGGTGTCAGATCCGCATTTCCCTCCACGAGCACGAGGGGGATGCCCCACTCGGTGGTGATCGCCCGCAGCAGTGTGCTTTTCGATGTGCCGGGTGGACCCTCGAGGACCAGGTCGCGACCCGCCGCAACCGTTGCGAGCACCAGATCGAGTTCGCGCTCTCGGCCGACGACCTGCGCCGCGATCCGTGCTCGGATCGCGGCGAGGTCATCGGTGTCGTCGAGCGTCGATGGGTTGACGTTCACATCACCGGTTCCTGGTTGACGCCGGTGAGCAGCATGTGTCCGGCATCGACCGGGATGGTCACCCCGGTGACGGTGGCCGCGAGTTCCGAGTTCAGGTACAGCGCGGTGTTCGCGATGACCTCCGGAGGCATGAAACTGGTGCCCTTGAGTGCGTGGAAACCGTATCCGCCGGCGACGAGATCGTCTGGGGTACCGCCCTCGTGCCCGGCAAACATGTCCCAGGCCGCCTGCTGGTTGGTCATCGGTGTCAGGATCGCACCGGGATTGATGGAGTTACAGCGGATTCCATGCGGGGCCAATTCGAGAGCGATGTTCTTCATCAGTCCGATCACGCCATGCTTCGTCGCGACATAGTGTGCGTAGTTCATTCCCGGCTCGAGACCGTTCACCGACGACGTGATCACGATGGATCCGGTCTGCCTCTCGATCATGTGCGGAGCCACCGCCTTGGCGGACTTCCAGACCCCGGTCAGGTTGACATCCATCATGTCCTGCCACATGTCATCGGTCATCTCCCAGAACGGGGCGCGAGTCCAGATGCCGGCATTGGCGATGAGGATGTCGATCTTGCCGAACTCCGCGATGCCGGCGGCGACCGCCGCATCGAGTTGCGACTGATCGCGGACGTCGGCATCGAAGGACACCGCACGGCGGTCGAGTTCCTCGACCTGACGTACTGTTTCGGCCATGTCCTCGGCGGTGGCGAGAGGATAGTTGGCCGACTCGATCTGCTTGGTGATGTCGAGAAGGATGACGTCGGCACCTTCGCGCGCCGACGTCACGGCGTGTGCGCGTCCCTGCCCTCGTGCGCCGCCGGTGATGAGTGCGGTCTTGCCGTCCAATAAGCCCATGGTGACTCCTTTGTCGTCGGATTCGGTTGCGTGAAAGTGATCTACAGACGTCCGCCGGCGTCGACGACGTGCGTCGTGCCGGTGACGTAGCGCCCGTCGTCGGAGACGAGATAGAGGATGGCGTTGGAGATGTCGATCGGCTCGACCATCGGGACGGGTAGCCGATTCATCTCGCGCGCAGCCTCTTCGAAATCCGCACGGGTCGGGTGTTCGAGGTCGGGTCGGAACAGCTGGTAGGTGGCGTCATTGAGGATCATGTCGGTCGCCACCGTCGTCGGATGCACGGTGTTGACCCGAATGTTCTGCGGCCCCAATTCCTTGGCGAGCACCCGCATCAGGCCGATCAGTCCGTGTTTGGCTGCCGAGTAATGGGCGATGTTCTCGTTGACCGTGATCGCCGCCAGTGAGCTGGTGAGAACGACCGCACCACCACGGCCGCCGGCGACGATGTGGGGCACCGCGGCCCGGACCGTCTTCCACACGCCGGTCAGATTGATCTCGATCATGGTGTCCCACATCTGTTCGTCCATCTCGAGGGTGGGAGCCATGGTGCTGATTCCGGCGTTGGCGAGGACGATGTCGAGGCGCCCGAGTGCGGCAACGCCGTCGGCCGCGGCCTTCGTCAGCCCGGACAGATCCCGGACGTCGACCTCGGAAGCGATGATCCGCCGATCGAGCGCCTCGACCTCCTTGACGGTCTGTTCCAGGTCACCGGGGCGTGCGGTGGCGTAGGGAACGGTGTCGATCTGCTCGCTGACGTCGACTGCGATGATGTCGGCGCCTTCCTGTGCGAGCCGGATCGCGTGACTTCGTCCCTGCCCGCGGGCCGCTCCGGTGATGAAGGCGACCTTGCCATCCAACTTGCCCATCTGAAGTAACTCCTCTTCACCCCGACCGTGTGATCCACGTCTCAGCGCCACGATATGTCACACGGTGTCAAAACGCGGTGAAATCGCAAATCCCGTGGTGGCCGGGCAGTGATGCGACCATGATGCGATGGGAACCGAGACCACGCGCTCCGGAGTCGGCAAGTCGTCTGTCGATGCAGGTGTGGACCGTGGCGGTCGTCCGGCAAGTACCAGCGCACACGAACTCGCGGCCGCGGCGCAACGATTGTTCCTCCGTGACGGGTTCGACGAGACCAGTGTCGAGCAGATCGCGGCCGCGGTGGGGGTGAGCCGGCGTACCTTTTTCCGGTACTTCGCCACCAAGGCCGACGTGGTGTGGGTGGAGTCGGATGCCGAACTCGCCGAGTTCCGCAAGGCTCTCGAGTCGTCACCGCAGGCGGCCGAACCGGCGGATGTGGTTGCGCAGGCGTTCATCTCGGCGATCGACCACGGTCGGCCCGAAGCCGAATGGGCGCGTCAGCGCGCGGAACTGATCCTGAACACCCCGGCGGTGCAGGCGCATGCGAACGCCGTCTATCGACAGTGGCGTGCGGTCATTGCCGATTTCGTCGCGCGCCGCACCGGAGATCACCCCGACGGGCAGTATCCACTGGCCGTCGCGTTTGCCGTGCTCGCGGCGTCGTCGGCCGGTCACGAGCGTTGGCTCGCCCATCCGGACGCCGATCTGGCCGACTGTCTGCGCCCGATGTTCGCGATGATGATGCCGCGACGACCGCACGTCACAAACACCTAACAAGGTGTTCCTCGGCTTGGGCTTGGGTGGTGGCCACAGCTAGCATTTGTGACAGATGTGACAAATGTGACTGAAGGGGACTTGATGGTGGGCGCACGTTCGGGTCGGCGGTGGCGTGCGTGGGTCGGTGCCGTGACGGCTACCGCGGTCGCGCTGACACTCGGCGCGGCGGCCGCGTCGGCGGCCCCGACACCCGACCCGGCGGTGTCCCGGATCGACACGATCATCCATGACAACAAACAGCAGGTCACCGCGATCGTCTATTCGGCGGCGATGCGAAAGATGATCCCGATCACCGTGCTCCTGCCCCGTGACAACAGCAAGCCGCGGCCTACGTTCTACCTGCTCAACGGCGCCGGTGGCGGTGAGGACTCCGCGACGTGGGCGGCCAAGACCGACTACGTCAAGTTCTTCGCGGACAAGAATGTCAACGTGGTGACGCCGATCGGGGGTGCGTTCTCGTACTACACGGATTGGCGCCGCGACGACCCCGTCCTCGGCCGCAACAAATGGCAGACCTTCCTCACCAAGGAATTGCCCCCACTGATCGACAAGGAGTTCAACACAACGAAGGTCAACGCGATTGCGGGGATCTCGATGGCCGGGACGTCGGTGCTCAATCTCGCGATCGCCGCACCGCATCTGTATCGCTCCGTCGCCGCCTACAGCGGGTGTGCACGGACCAGTGATCAGTTGGGCCAAGCCTACATTCGGATGGTCGTCGCCGATCGCGGACAGGGCAACCTCGACAATATGTGGGGCCCGGTCGGCGGGCCGGGCTGGCATGAGAACGATCCGTTCATCAACGCCGCCAAGCTACGCAGCACCAAGGTGTACATGACCAGCGGAACGGGATTGCCGGGACCGTACGACCAGATGAATGCGCGGTTGGTGCAGGGCAATCCGTTGACGCTCGCGAATCAGGTGGTGCTCGGCGGCATCATCGAAGCCGCGGTCAATCAGTGCACGCAGGACATGGCCGGCCGCCTGCGTGGCCTGCGCGTCCCGATGAAGTTGATTGCGCGCCCGACCGGTACGCATTCCTGGGAGTACTGGGAGTCCGACCTGCGTCGCACCTGGCCGATGATCTCCGCCGACCTCAACCCGAAGCCGGCGAAGGCGGCGAAGGCCAAGAGCCCGGCGCCGGTTGGGCATTGATGTAGCGGGATCTCGATACGTCCTCGCCTGGCGGCTCGGACTACTCGATCAGCGGGGCCGTAGGTGATGAGCGGCAGCGAAGATCCGTATCGAGACGTCGTACCTGTCCGCTGGTCGAGTGGGTGATGAGCGGCAGCGAAGATCCGTATCGAGACCTCGTACCTGTCCGCTGGTCGAGTGGGTGATGAGCGGCAGCGAAGATCCGTATCGAGACCCCGCACGCCAGGAGACCTAGCTGATCCGGTCCTTGAGCAGCAGTCGGACGGTCAGCTCGAGACGGTTGGTCACGTCGGTCGCCGAGGCGCGGCGGGTCAGCCACTGCACCAGATTCGACATCCACACATCGGAGATGACACGCGCGATCGCGAGGTCCTCTTCGCCGGGCTCGCCTTCGTCGACCATCGCTCCGGCCAGCAGTCGGTCGATGATGCCGGCCACCTGATCGACCTCGGCGGTCGCCGAGGCGTCGGCGAACATGAACGCCCGCGTCATGGCCTCGGTGAGCAGCGGGTCACGTTGCATGGCGTAGGTGATCATGTCGAGCACGTGGCGCAGCCGTTCGATGGCGTTGTCGCCGCGCAGCTGAGAGCGGTCGACGCGCGATTCGACGCGCTCGAATTCGCGCGCCAGTGCGGTCACGAGCAGGTGCACCTTCGACGGGAAATAGCGGTAGAGCGTGCCGACGGCCACATCGGCCTTGTCGGCCACGGTCCGCATCTGGACGGCGTCGTAACCGCCCTTGGAGGCCAGGGCAAGCGTGGCGTCGAGAATGCGGCGACGGCGCTCGCGCTGAGCGGCCGAGCCGGTCTCGGTTCCTCCCGACGACGCGCCGGTCGTCGGGGCGGACGGCGCCGCCGATTCGACAGACGCGTTGGCCGGTGCAGATCGTGCCATGGGCTCGCAGACATCCTCACGTGATTCGGGACCCTGATGGGACCTGGTGCCGGGTGCCTACCGGTCGGCAACCACCCATGGCATATTAGAACAGGTTCTAATTGCCCGTCACAACCTGATAGACAGAGGATTCACGTGACAATCGCCACGTCAACCGAACAGATCGCAGTCCGTGACGCGATCGCAACCTGGGCGCGCGGCGTCCACACCACTGAACTCGTTCGTCAGGATATCGACAAACCGGCGGATCAGTGGGTCGGACTGCTCGGCCAACTGGCCGAGTTCGGTCTTTTCGCGGGTGCGCTCGCCGAGGAGCGCGGAGGATTCGGCGCCACGTTCACCGACGTCGCGGTGATGGTCGAACAATGCGGCGTCAGCCTCGTTCCGGGGCCGATCGGTCCGATGATCGCGGCTGCTCTCGGGCTCTCGCGGTGCACCGACGACCGTGCCGCTGACCTGCTCGCGCGCGTGGTGGCGGGTGAGCTGTCGGTCACCACGCCGGCGCGCGCGTATTCCGGTGACGAGTCGATGGCCTTACGTGATGGTGAGGTCGATCTGGGAACGGTGTCCGGCATCGTCGATGGCGACGCGCTGCTGGTGCCGATGAGTGTCGGCGGGCCCGACGTGGCCTGGTGGATCATCCCGCCCGGCGTGGGGACTCGCGACGTGGTGCCGCAGGGCGCGATCAGCGGCACCGAATCGGTCTCGCGGGTTCGCCTGAGGGGCGTCGATCCCGCCGAGATCATCGAGATCGCGGATGCGGATCTGGTCGCCGGCGTGCTGACGGCGACGCTCGCGGCCTACCAGAGTGGGGTGGCCCGCTGGTGTCTGGACACCGCGGTGGACTACGCCAAGGTGCGCACCCAGTTCGGTTCGCCGATCGGATCGTTCCAGGCCATCAAACACATCTGCGCCGATATGCTCTGCCGCAGTGAGGAGATCACCGCGGTGGCATGGGACGTCGCGCGGGCCGTGGATGCGGTGCTCGGCGATGACGGTGACGGGCGTGCCCGCGATCAGCTGCGCCTGAGTCGCCTCGCCGCCGATGCGGTGGTCGCCGAGGATGCCGTGGCCAATGCCAAGGACTGCGTGCAGGTACTCGGCGGCATCGGCTTCACCTTCGAGCACGACGCGCACCTCTACCTGCGTGCCGCGGCGACTGCCCGCGCCGCGCTGGGGCAGGGTGTCCGCCCTCGACGTGAGCTGGCGCGCCTCGGGCTCGACGGTGCCCGGCGCGAGTTCGAGATCGATCTGTCCGCGGTCGAGGATCGCCGCGAGGAGGTGCGCGACGCCGTCGCAGCGTTCGCGGCGACGGACCCGGACGAGCGGCGTGCGGTGATGGCCGAGACCGGTTACCTGATGCCGCACTGGCCGCGGCCCTACGGCCTCGATGCCGAACCGGCGTTGCAGCTGCTCATCGACACCGAGTTCGATCGCGCCGACATCGTGCGGCCCGACCTGGTGATCGGCGCGTGGGCGATCCCGACCATTCTGGAGCACGGAACCGACTCTCAACGGCAGCGATTCGTCGGTCCGACGTTGACCGGCGACATCGTCTGGTGCCAGCTGTTCAGCGAACCCGAAGCCGGCTCCGACCTCGCCGCGCTGCGGACAAAAGCCACCCGCGCCGACGGCGGCTGGCGCCTGCAAGGACAGAAGATCTGGACGTCGCAGGCGCACAACGCCGGCTGGGGGGTCTGCCTGGCCCGCACCGACCCCGAGGCGCCCAAACACAAGGGCATCACCTACTTCATCGTCGACATGAGTGCACCGGGCATCGACATCCGCCCGCTGCGGGAACTCACCGGCCGCGCGAACTTCAACGAGGTGTTCCTCGACGACGTCTTCGTCCCCGACGACTGCGTGGTCGGCGAGGTCAACGCGGGATGGCGGCTGGCGCGCACCACACTGGCCAACGAACGCGTCGCCATGGGTGGCTCGGGGCTGGGCAAGGAGATGGAGGCGCTGCTGCGTCAGATCGGTGGCATGGACCGTTCGCTGGAACCCGGTGAACTCGCCGACCTCGGAGCGCTCTTCGCACAGGCGCATGTCGGGCGGGTCGTCGATGCCCGGATGGTGACCCAACGGCTGGCGGGCCACGACCCGGGCGCGCTGTCGAGTGTGCGAAAGCTGATCGGCGTCCAGCATCGGCAGGCGGTGCCGGAATTCGCCCTGGATCTCCTCGGTGTCGACGGTGTCGCCGCGAGCGACGCGTCGGATGGCTTCCTGCAGAATCGCTGCCTCTCCATTGCCGGTGGAACCACCCAGATCCTGCGTACCGCCGCGGCGGAACGGATTCTCGGATTGCCCCGGGGATGAGCGGCCCGTTGGGGCCGCGAACGGTGTGAACGGGCAGTTGAGAGCCCATAGCGCCCACGTGGGCCACCCCATCTGATACAACTAGAACAGGTTCTAATTGTGGCAAGGAGGCAGTGGGGTGGACTTTGCCCTCGATGACACGGCGCTGGCGGTTCGGGACGCCGCTGCGGAGGTTTTCGCCCGGCATCAACCGGACTGGGAATCCAAGTTCGGTCAACGCGGTTTCGGGACCGCCGGTCCGGGTGCTTTCGATGAGATTCTCTGGCGGTCGATCAACGACGCGGGTCTGATGTCGCTGCCCCTGCCTGCCGATCTCGGTGGGGACGACGTGACAGTGGTCGACCTGCTGCCGCTGCTGCGGCGGATGGGTGAGTCAGCGGCGGTCACACCGGCGCTCGGGACTCTGGCGTCGGCGGTGCTCCTCCACGGAGCAGATGAGCACGCCCGCGCGAAGTGGGCCGGCACTCTCACCGGCGGCGCGTGGCATGCGGTCGCCGTCGGCGAACAGGGTGACGCCCTGACCGGCACACCCCGTACGACGATCCGAGACGGCCGACTCACCGGCACCAAGACCGGAGTCCTGCACGCCGAGGGGGCCGCCGCCCTGCTGGTGACCACCGACAGCGGCGTCGCGATCCTGGCGCCCGGTGCCGATGGCGTCTCCCTCACGCGGACCCCGTCGTCGAGCGGCTGGGGTGAATACACGGTGCGCTTCGACGGCGTCGCGGTCGAGGACGACGACGTCCTCACCGGGGATGGAGCTGCGCTGCGGGACCTCTACCGGCTCGCGATGTCGGCCTATGCCGACGGGCTGGTCGCCGGTGCCACCCGACTGACCGCCGACCACGTCACCCAGCGTGAGCAGTTCGGCAAACCGATCGCACTGTTCCAGGCGGTCGGGCAGCAACTCGCCGACATCTATGTCATTGCGCGATCGATGAATCTGGTGACCACCGCAGCGGCCTGGCGGATGACCGAAGGACTTGACGCCACACAGGATCTCGGTATCGCGAGCTACTGGCTGGCGGCGGAGGTCCCGGCGACCCTGCGGACGATGACCCACCTGCACGGCGGCATCGGCGTCGATGTCACCTACCCCCTCCACCGGTACTTCTCCATCGCCAAGGATCTGGCGCGGCTGATCGGCGGCTCTGACGCCAGGCTCGACGAGGTCGCCGACGACTCGGACGCGCGGCTCGACCCGAAAGTGCAGGCAGCAGATGTTCATTGATCTCACCGACGAACAACGTGCGTTGCGTGCTGAGCTACGAGACTATTTCGCCAACCTCGTCACCGCCGACGACGCCGAGGTGATGCTCACCGAACGACACGGTGACACCTATCGCAAGGTGATCCGGCAGATGGGCAAGGATGGCTGGCTCGGGGTGGGCTGGCCGAAAGAGTATGGCGGCAAGGGTTTCGGTGAGATCGAACAGCAGATCTTCACCAACGAGGCGGTCCGGGCCGACGTGCCGCTGCCGGCCGTCACCCTGCAGACCGTCGGGCCGACCCTGCAGGAACACGGGACCGAGGAACTCAAACGGAAGTTCCTCCCCGACATCCTCGCCGGTGAGGTGCACTTCGCGATCGGCTACACCGAGCCGGGCGCCGGCACCGACCTCGCGTCGTTGACGACCACCGCGGTGCGCGACGGTGACCACTACGTCGTCAACGGGCAGAAGATCTTCACCACCGGCGCCCACGACGCCGACTACATCTGGCTCGCGGTGCGCACCGACAAGGATGCGCCCAAACACAAGGGCATCTCGATCCTCATCGTCGACACGAAGGATCCGGGATTCAGCTGGACCCCGATCATCACCGCCGACGGCGCGCATCACGTGAATGCGACGTACTACAACGACGTTCGTGTCCCGGTGTCGATGCGTGTCGGGGACGAGGGTGGTGGTTGGCGGCTGATCACCACACAGCTCAATCACGAGCGCGTCATGCTCGGTCCGGCGGGGCGAATCGACGGACTCGCCGCGCGCATCCGTGCCTGGGCGCAGCAACCCGGCGCCGACGGGACGGTGATCGCCAAGCATCCCGACGTGCGGCGCGCACTGGCCGAGATCGAGGCGTACGCCCGTATCAACGAACTACTCAACTGGCAGGTCGCATCGACCGGTGAGGCCATCTCGATGGCCGATGCAGCTGCCACCAAGGTGTTCGCCACCGAGCGGCTGCAGCGCATCTGCCGACTGATCAACGAGATCGTCGGTCGTTACGGCGATTTCACCGAACCCGAGACGGCCGCATTGGTGGAATGGCTTGATGTTCAACAGAAGCGCCACGTGGTGATCACGTTCGGCGGAGGGGTGAACGAAGTGATGCGCGACATGATCGCCACGGCCGGACTCGGATTGCCGAGGGCCAAGCGATGATGCCCGGGGCGTGGGGTCTCGATACGCCTCCTCGCTGTCGCGAGCGCTCCCTCCGCTGGTCGACTAGTGGCGAGCGCTCCCTCCGCTGGTCGAGTAGCCCCGAGCACTCCCTCCGCTGGTCGAGTAGCCCCGAGCCGCTAGGCGAGGGGTGTATCGAGACCTCGCGTGCCGCCGGGTCTCGATACGCTTCCTCGCTGTCGCTCGTCAGCTACTCGACCAGCGGTGGGATTGCGTTTCGCGTGCCGGCCGAGGGGCGTATCGAGACCTCGCGAGCCGGCGGGTCTCGATACGCTTCCTCGCTGTCGCTCGTCAGCTACTCGACCAACGGTGGGGTTGCGTTTCGCGCGCCGGCCGAGCGACCTATCGAGACCACCAGGGAGATCGCATGAGCACCCCCACCGACATCCGTGCCGCCGCCGACGCGATCAAGGCCGACGGCCCGAGCGCACCGAGGCAGGGTCGCGATCCGATCAACCAACCAATGATCCACAACTGGGTCGAAGCGATGGGCGACGAGAACCCCATCTACACAGACGAATCCGCCGCCCGTGCGGCGGGCCATCCCGGAATCGTCGCGCCCCCGGCCATGGCGCAGGTGTGGACGATGCGCGGCCTGAACCGACCACGCACGGACGATGATCCGCTCGGCCGCGCCACCGAACTGTTCGACGACGCCGGCTACACCTCGGTTGTCGCGACCAACTGCGACACCGTGTATCACCGCTATACCCGGCCAGGCGAACAGGTCTGTATCTCTTCGGAACTCGTCGATGTAGTCGGCCCCAAGAACACCGCACTGGGCGAGGGCTGGTTCTTCACCACCCGCAACACGTGGACGGTCGACGAGGAAGTCGTCGCCGAGATGGACTTCCGCATCCTGAAGTTCCGTCCACCGACAAAAGGGCCGGAGCAGCAGGCGGATACGTCGGCCGTGCCCGACGACCTCGACCCGACGCGAATGCTCAAACCGAGCGCTTCGCGAGATACCGCGTTCTTCTGGGACGGAATCGCCGCCCACGAACTGCGAATCCAGCAGGTCGAGGACGGGACACTTCGACATCCGCCGATCCCGGCGACCTGGAAACTCAGGCAGGCCGACGGGAGCGTGCCCGAGACCGACTACGTCGTGTCGACGGGGCGGGGGACGGTGTACAGCCACGTCGTCCACCACGCACCCAAGGTGCCCGGGCGGCAATTGCCGTTCGTCGTCGCTCTCGTCGAACTCGACGAAGGGGTCCGAATGCTAGGCGAACTCCGCGGTATCGATCCCGCCGACGTCCGCATCGGACTCCCGGTCGAGGTGACCTTCCTCGACTTCCCGGCCGACTCGGGCTCGGACGCCTGGACTCTGTACGCTTTCACGGCTGTCGACTCATCGGGGGAGAAGTGACCAGTCTTGCACCGCAACCGGTTCGGGTTGCCGACACCCTGCCGCCGCTGACCATCGACGCCGGCCCCACCTTCGTGGTGGCGACCGCGCTGGCCACCCGCGACTTCCAGGATGTGCATCACGACCGGGACCTGGCCCAGGCGAAGGGTTCCAAGGACATCTTCGTCAACATCCTCACCGACACCGGGCTGGTGGAGCGGTTCGTCACCGACTGGGCGGGGCCGTCCGCGCGTATCCGCTCGATCAACCTGAAGCTCGGTGTGCCGTGGTATGCCTACGACTCGGTCACGTTCACCGGTCAGGTCACCGACATCACCGACGGGGTGGTCACCGTCTCGGTGACCGGCACCAACTCATTGGGCAAACATGTGATCTCCACGGTCACCCTGACCATCGGCGGAGGTGAATGATGGCGACTCTGTCCGGGAAGGCCGCGATCGCCGGCATCGGCGCCACCGAGTTCTCCAAGGACTCCGGCCGCAGCGAGCTTCGGCTGGCCGCCGAGGCCGTATCCGCGGCCGTTGCCGACGCCGGCCTGACACCGGCCGACGTCGACGGCCTGGTCACCTTCACGATGGACACGAATGCGGAGATCGCGGTCGCCCGTGCCGTGGGCATCAAGGAGATGACGTATTTCTCCCGCATCCACTATGGCGGCGGCGCCGCGTGCGCGACCGTGCAGCAGGCGGCGATGGCCGTGGCGACCGGCGTCGCCGACGTCGTCGTCGCGTATCGGGCGTTCAACGAGAGGTCCGGGCTGCGCTTCGGGCAGGTCAACAGCGCCGTCGCGAACCAGGAGAACTCCTCGGGCACCGACAACGCCTTCTCCTACCCCCATGGCCTGTCCACCCCGGCTGCGTTCGTCGCGATGGTCGCGCAACGCTACATGCACGAATACGGTGCAACCAGTGAGGATTTCGGCCGGGTCGCGGTGGTCGATCGCAAACACGCGGCGGTGAACCCGAACGCGTTCTTCCATGGCAAGCCGATCACCCTGGACGATCACCAGTCCTCGCGCTACATCGCGGAGCCGTTGCACCTGCTCGACTGCTGTCAGGAATCCGATGGTGGTGTGGCCATCGTCGTGGTGTCCGCCGAACGTGCCCGCGACCTCGTCCATCGACCCGCGGTCATCTCGGCGGCGGCTGCCGGCAGCGCCGACGACCAGTTCATCATGTCCAGCTATTACCGTGACGACCTGGCCGGACTGCCCGAGATGGGCCTCGTCGGGCGACAGTTGTGGCAGCAGTCTGGCCTCGGACCCTCCGACATGGACCTGGCGATCCTGTATGACCACTTCACGCCGTACACGCTGATGCAGCTCGAGGAACTCGGGTTCTGCGGTCGCGGGGAGGCCAAGGATTTCGTTCGTCGCCCAGGCGCATTGGAGGTCGGTGGTGAATTGCCGCTCAACACCCATGGGGGACAGCTCGGCGAGGCATACATCCACGGGATGAACGGTATCGCCGAGGCGGTTCGGCAGTTGCGTGGCGACTCGGTCAACCAGGTCGAGGGCGCCGAGAAAGTTGTGGTGACCGCGGGTACGGGGGTTCCGACCAGCGGCCTGGTTCTCACACATTCCAGCTAACTAGGTGCGCTCACAAGGAGAAGAGATGAAGTTCAATCTGGCCGACGTGTTCGAGACGGTCGCCGACTCGGTGCCCGAGCGCATCGCATTGAGCTACGAGGGCAGGCAGATCAGCTACGCCGAGCTCGACGGACTCGCCAACCAGGTCGCACACATGCTGTCCGAAAACGGGATCGGCGCGTTCGACAACGTCTCGCTGTTCTTGAAGAACAGTGTCGAACACGTCACGAGCCTGCTGGGACTGTTGAAAGTGCGTGCGGTACCGGTCAACATCAACTACCGCTACACCAATCCCGAGCTGCACTACATCTTCGACAATTCGGATTCGCGGGCGATCATCGTCGAACTGCCGGACCATCAACGCAGCGTCGCCACGCTCCTGCCCGAGTTGCACACCGTACGTGCGGTGTTCGTGATCGGTGAGGTCGTCGACGAATTGGCCGTCGCGGCCGCGAACCTCTCGGACGGACGCGCGGTCGAGATCGTGTCGTTCGCCGACGCCTACGCCAAGCCCACCGAGCGGGATTTCGAGCCACGCACCGGCGAAGAACTGTATCTGCTGTATACCGGAGGCACCACCGGATACCCGAAGGGGGTCATGTGGCAGCACGACGACTTCTTCCGCAAACCGCTCTCGGGTGGCAACCCGTACGGCGAGGCGCGCAAGGATCTCGGTGAGATCGCAACCGCGGTCAAGGATTTCCCGTCCATCGCCTTCCTCCTCGCCGCGCCGCTGATGCATGGGGCGGCGTCGTATTCGCTGTTCACGTTCTTCACGCTCGGCGGACGGCTGGTGATCCAGCGGGACTTCAAGCCGGCTGCGATCGTGTCCGAGGTCGAGAAAGAACAGGTGCAGATCATCCTGATCGTCGGCGACGCCATGGGCATGCCGTTGGTCGAGGAGTTCGAACGTCGCGCAGGCGAGGTCGACCTGTCGTCGTTGTTCTCGGTCACCTCGGGCGGGGCGATCTGGTCGCAGCACGTCCGCGACCGATTCCTCGGCGTCAAACCCGATCTGGTGCTGCGTGACAACTTCGGGGCTTCGGAGTCGGGCAACGACGGCGAGATCATGATGGATGAGAACGGCAACCTCCGGGTGCCGCCCACGGACAAGATGATGGTCGTCGACGAGCGGCTCAACAAGATCGAGCCGGGCTCCGGCGACGTCGGCTACATCGCGCGGATCGGCAATGTGCCGCTGGGCTATTACAAGGATGAGGCGAAGACCGCCAAGACCTTCCCGACCCTGCCGGACGGTACCCGCATCTCGATCCTCGGTGATATGGGCACGGTGGAGGCCGATGGCACCATCGTGTTCCTCGGGCGGGGGTCGCAGTGCATCAACACCGGCGGTGAGAAGGTCTACGCCGAAGAGGTCGAGGCTGTCCTGCACGCGCACCCGGCCATCGCCGACGCGCTCGTCGTGCCGGTCCCGGACCCGAAGTACGGTCAGCGGGTGGGCGCGGTCGTCGCCGTCGCCGAGAACGCGATCGAACCGAGCATCGACGAGATCCAGGCTCACTGTCGAGAGTCGTTGGCCGGGTACAAGGTGCCGCGCACCGTGGTGTTCGTCGACGAGGTGAAGCGCACACCCGCGGGCAAGGCCGACTACAAGTGGGCCAAGAGCGCGGCCGCCGAGGCGGGCGAAACGGCGGGTGCCACTTCCTGAAGAGGATTCGAGCCTGCCGGTCTTACCACCTGCTCTGTGAAGAGGATTCGAGCCTGTCGGTCTTACCACCCGCTCCCTGAGGAGCCCCGGAGCGCTAGCGGAGGGGCGTCACGAAGGGGCGCCCTTCGTGACGCATCGCTCGTTCCTCGCGAGGCTCCTCAGGGATCGGGTGGTGGCGGAGCGTGTGACGGGTTCAGCTCGCTCGACCAGGGATCGGGTGGTGGCGGAGCGTGTGACGGGTTCAGCTCGCTCCGCAGGGATCGGGTGGTGAGACAAGCTCTTCGGGCCTCACACCGACCGCACAAGCCACAACGAAACCACCGCAGCGATCAACGTCGGCGGCACCGACAGTGCGCCGAGGGTCAGGAACCGCCTCGACGGTGGTGGGGCGGTGGCATGGCGCCGCATCACATCGCGCCACAACAGCGTCGCCAACGACCCGAAGTATGCGAGGTTCGGACCGATGTTGACGCCGAGCAGCATTGCGAGCACGAGGCCCGGCTGATGTGCGACCAGGGGTAGCAGCAGGAGTGTGGCCGGCAGGTTGTTCAGCACGTTGGCGAGCGCCGCGGCGAGTGCGGCAACCGCCAGCAGGGCGAGCAGGCCTGTGCTGGACGGGATCAGGTGGGCAACGGCGTCACCGAGGGGGCCTTCGCGAACTGGCAGGATCACCACGCCGAGGGCGGCGACGAACGCGAGAAACGGAATATTCGCGGCACGGACGGCGCGGACGGTCCCCGCGACCGGGTCGGTGGCGAGCAGCGGAAGGGTCATCGCCACCGCCCCGACGGCGGCGATTACGACGAGGGGCACACCCAGGGGTTCGGCGACAAGGAATCCGATCAGCAGCAGCCCCAGGCACGTCAGCGTCCAGCGCGGAGGCGAGGGGTCCGCGGCATGATCGTCGGTGCTGTGCTGTTTCGCCGGTTCGGCCAACTCTGTCGCGAAGAACAGACGGAACACCATGTACTCCACCATGATCGCCACGATCCACGGCAAGGCCATCGTCCCGGTGAACCCGAGGAACGTGAGGCCGGTGGCGGAGAATGCGATCAGATTGGTCAGATTCGACACTGGCATGAGGGTCGACGCGCTGTTGGCCATGTGGGCGCACGCGTAACCGATCGGCGCGACGCGGGCCCCGATCCGTCGGGCGGTGTCGACCGCCAGTGGAGTCAGCAGCACGATGGTGGCATCGAGGCTGAGGATCGCGGTCACCACCGCGGCGACGGTGAAGACGATGCGCAGCAAGCGGGTCGGCGATTCGCGACTCCACCGTGACACCAGCGCACCGACCCAGGCGAACACCCCGGTCCGCCCGCACACATCCGCCACTACGAGCATGGCCGCAAGAAACCCGATCGTCGGCGCCATGAAGTCGAGTTCGTCTCGGGCACTGGACCATTGGGTCAGTCCGAGAGCGAGCACCAAGGCCGCGGCGGGCACCGCGACCAGCGCGGGCGAGCGGCCTCGGGCCACCATGGTGAACACCACGACAGCCGCCAGCAGCAGGATCGACACCACCGCGCCCACCACGCTGTCGGAGGAGATCACCGCCGAACCAGCAGTGTTCAACCGCCCGACCGGCTGTCGACGACGTCATCGGGTGTCTCATCGAGTCCGTCGCCGTCCTCGCCGTCCTCGGCGGTGTCCGCGGGCTCCTCGACCATCCGCAACGGTGCCAACCAGAACAGCAATACCGAACCCGCGATGACGACGCTGCCGAGCACGATATACGCCTGGCTCAAGGGCCCCATGAAGGCTTCGCGTGCACCGTCGAGGATGCGGTCGGCCAGCGGGCCGGCCTGGCCGGCGAGACGATCGGCCACGGCGCTCGCCTCCGCAAGGGACCGGCGCACGGTCTCCGACGCGATGTCGGCCTGAGCGATCAGCGCCTGCCCGCCGGCGGCATCGCCCGCGGCTATGCGCTGCTGACCCGCCTCGACCATCTGCTCGCGGGTCGAGTCGGCCACCGGGCCGATCCGCGACGACCAGCCGGCGGCGACGATACTGCCGGCCAGCGCGATGCCGATGGCGGCGCCGACCTCGCGTGCGGTGTCGTTGATCGCCGACCCGATGCCCTGGTTGTCCAGCGGGGTGTTGGTCATTATGGCCGTCGTCGACGGCGCATTGGACAGCCCGATGCCCGTCGCGAAGACGCCGAGTATCCACGCGAGCGACCAATAGCTGTCGTAGTCGAGGGCGCCCATGAGCAGGATGCCGACACCGGCGAGCAGCACGCCGCCACCGATGAAGTACTTCACCGCGTGGAATCGGACGGCCAGCCAGTTACCGACGAGCGAGAAGACGCCGACTCCCACCACGAACGGCAGGAGCGCGAGAGCCGATTCCAGCGGCGAGTATCCGAACACCAACTGGAGCTGCTGCAACAGCAGATAGAACAACCCGAACGACCCCAGGAACTGCATCGCCACCGACAGCGAACCGGATCCGAAGGCGCGGTTGCGGAACAGACGGATGTCGAGCAGCGGCGAGGCGCGGCGGAGCTCGATGACGCAGAACGCCCCGACCAGCACGACACCGCCGATCAGGCACGACAGGACGAGGGCGTCATCCCATCCGCGATGGGGCGCCTCGAGAAGGCCGAAGACGATGCCGGTGACCGCGACGATCGACGACATGGTGCCCAGAAAGTCGAAGGGGCCGGGGTTGCGGTCCCGAGAGGTGCCGATGGTGAAGCAGAAAGCGATCGAGACGACCGATGATGCGGCGAAGGTGATGAAGATCGAATGCCACGAGAAGAACTCGAGGAGGACGCCGGTCACCAGAAAGCCGGCGATGGCGCCGCCGCCGGCGACGGCCGCCCAGATGCTGACGGCCATCGCCCGCCGGGCCTCCGGCACGCCCGAGGTGATCAACGACAGGGTCGTGGGCATGATCAGCGCGGCCCCGGCGCCCGCGAGCGCACGCGTCGCGATCAGTTCGGTGGGATTGGTGACCCAGATCGCGAGCAGCGACGCGATGCCGAAAACGATCAGCCCGACGATCAGCACACCACGACGACCGAATCGATCCCCGATCGCGCCGGCCGGGAGCAGGAGCGCAGCCAGGGCAAGGGTGTAGCCGTCGACGATCCAGGTCATCTGCCCGGCGTCGGCGCCGATGTCGATCGCGATGTCCGGCAGCGCGGTGTTCAGCGCGGCCATCGCGGCGACCACCATGCTCACGGCCGCGCAGGCGATGGTGATCAGCCACGCCGACCGGAGAGCCTCTCGCGAAAGCGTCACGTTCCTTGCCACCCCTCACCAGATCCCCACCACAGGTGTTGCCTTTTCGTAATCGAGACACGCGGTGTCGGTGCCTTCAACCTGAGAGCAACATGTGACACATTTATCACTGCAGTAACAAGGGGAATCGCTATCCACCCGGATCAATGTCGATCCGGACAACCGAAAGCGGGAGATCATGGCCTCACCCCAGGTCGCCTCTTCACAAGGTACCGACATCTCACCGGCGCGCGTGCACGTATGGCGTGTGCTGTCGATGCTGGCCGCGCTGGTCGCGGTCGTCGTCGGCTTGCTCCTCATCGTGACATCCGCAGCCTGACCACAGCATCCGCCCCCTCAGACGCGGACGCGCCCATCGCTCGGCCCCAACGGGCCGATCGATGAGCGCATCGCACGATCTCGGAAGTGACTAGGCGGCGTGCTTCTCGATCGCGGCTCCCACTCGGGGCAGCGCCGCGATCACATAGCTCTTGGCCTTGCCGCGCAGGGAGTTGTAGGCCTTGGCCAGGGCCGGCTTCGCGGTCGCCGCGTGATCGTCAGTCACCGTCAGCAGGGCTTCGGCCGCGGAGTCGCCGTTGGCCACCAGGTGATCGGCAAAGGAGACGCCGGCCGGCTTGGAATCCCACAGCGGCTGCAGCGCGGTCAGGAATTCCGGCAGCATCAGGTTCGTCGCCGACGACACCACGCCGGGCTTCACCTTCTGGGCCGCCGCATACGCCGCCTTCACCGCGGCGCCACCCAGTCCCTTCTGATCCGACACCTCGGCGTCGATCACGGTGACCAGATCAGCGACGACGGCGTCGCGGTCGGTGCCGAGCAGGGACTGCAGCGAATCACTCATAGACGTCTCCTCATGTGAAGCCGGGGCGGGGCCGCCCGGGTACGGGCGGCCCCAATTGTCCGGGTCGAGATTACTGCCCTGCCCCGGCCTGCGGGGGACGCTCACCGGGCTGTGGTGCACGCCACGTCGGGGTGGAGACGTCAGTACTTCTCCGACTGTCCGCCGTCGATCGGGATGACGGTCGCGTTGATGAACGACGCGTCGTCGGACAGGAGGAATGCGACCAGGTTGCCGACCTCGTCGGGCCGCCCGAAGCGCTTCATCGGGTTGACGCTCACGAACTCGCGTCCCACCTCTTCCCAGTTGCCCGGATCGATCTGCTTGAGTGAGCCTTCGACCATCGGCGTCATGATGGCGCCGGGGGCGATCGCCTTCACCGAGACGCCGTACTGGCCGTACTCGATGCCCGAGTTGCGGGTCAGACCCACCACACCGTGCTTGGCGGCGGCATAGCCGGACTGGTTGCCGACCCCGCGGATGCCGCCCACCGAGGCGGTGTTGACGACGCTGCCCGAGCCCTGCTTCTTCATCACCGCGAGCACATGCTTGAGGCCGAGGAACACACCCCGCAGGTTGATCGAGACGACCTTGTCGAACTCGGCAGTTCCGAAATCCTCGGTCAGGTCCTGCTTGCCCTCGATGCCGGCATTGTTGAAGAACCCATCGATCCGGCCGAAGGTCTCGACGGTCTGGGCGACGTAGCCTGCAACGGCGTCCTCGTCGGATACATCGGCCACGATCTGGATCACTTTCGCGTCCGACGACACGTCGGCGACCTTCGCCGCGGTGTCGGCGAGACCTCCGCTGCTCACATCGACCAGCGCGAGGGACGCGCCCTCGGCGGCGACCTGCACGGCGGCGGCGCGGCCGAGTCCGGATCCGGCGCCGGTGATCAATACAACCTTGTCGGCGAACCGAGCTGTCATCTGAACCAACCTTCTTTCCTGTGAGTCGGCCCGTCTCGGCGGCGGGTCGAGATACGCTCACAATAACGAGACGCAACGTTCCGTTATTCCACATGTCTGGGGGCACGACACAGATGAGCGACGATGAGGCTCGCGGACGCGGACGACCCCGTGATCCCGATCTCGACGACAGGATTCTGGCGGCCACCCGCGCGTTGGTCGGCGAGGCCGGGTATCACCAGGTGACCATGGAGGCCATCGCCTCCCGCGCGGGCGTGGGCAAGGCGACGCTCTATCGGCGCTGGCAGACCAAGGCCGCGGTGGTGACCGATGCGTTCACCGCCGAACTCGTGGTGCCCCCGGTCCCCGACACCGGCTCGGTCCGTGGGGACGCGCTCACGCACCTACGCGAGCTGGTGCACACCTTGACGCTGCTGGGTGGACCGTCGGTGGTCGCCGGAGCGTTGGCCGAGCGAGGCGAGGCCGGCCAGGTCGAATTGCGCGACGTCGTCGGTGCGCGTACGGCGAACGCCGTAGCGTTGTTGCGCCGAGGGATCACGCGAGGCGAGTTACCGGCATCGCTTCCGGTCGACACCGTCGCCGACAGCTGGGCCGGCTACCTGTTGTATCGCGTGGTCTTCGTCAGGACTGTGCCCGGCGATGACGATCTGCGGGAATTGGTGGAGCTGTTGCCGGTGCGGTGATCTCGATACCCGCCGCGCTGCCGCTCGTCGGCGGCTCGATCAGCAGCCGGCTGTTCAGCGAATGACCTCCAGCACAACATTCCCGAGTGCCGGTGCGCCGTCGCGGTCGGCCACGGCCGCGGTGATGAGCAGCTCGTCGCCCTCATCCCAGACACTCACATCGAGTGTCTCGCCGGGGAAGACCACGCCGGCGAAGGATGCCGAGTAGCTGCGAACGGTAGTGACGTCGCCGTCGAGTACGTTGTCGACGACGGCGCGGCAGACCGCACCGTAGGTGCACCGCCCGTGCAGGATCGGTCGGGGGAAGCCCGCATCGGCGGCGAACGTCGGATCGGAGTGCAGCGGATTGCGGTCGCCGCACAGGCGATAGAGCAACGCCTGCTGCGGCAGGGTCGGGATCGAGAGGCGGTGATCGGGTTCCCGCTCGGGATAGCTGACCTTGGCCGAGGCCCCGCGCTCGCCGCCGAAACCGCCCTCGCCCTTGGCAAAGATCGACCATCGTGTGGTCCACAGGTCGTCGCCCTGGTCGTCGGTGGTGACGGATTCGAGGAGGACCACGGCGGCCGCACCCTTGTCCTGCACCTCGACGATCCGGGTGCGGCTGGTGGCCTTGCCGGCCGGCGGCAGCGGACGGTGCGGCGTCACCTTTTCACTGCCGTGCACGACTTTCGCCAGATCGATGTCCACGCCGGGGTAGGAGACCGTCGGTGCCTCGGTCATGTGAAAGGTGGCTGCGACAGCCGCAAACGTAGGCAGGACTTTGGGATTCACGTCGTCGATGTAGGCGAGGGCGGCAGTGTCCATCGGGTCGGCCGCGGCGCCGACGGCGAGGTGATAGAGCGCGACGTCGGATGCGGACCATTCGAAGGTGGTCTCGCCGAGGTCGGCGCCGACGGCGATGGCGGGGTCGATGGGCACGGTGATCAGGCTCCTGTGCTGGTGGACGGGGTTGTGCTGGTGGCCTTCTGCGCAGCGGCGTCGAGCGCGGCGAGATAGCCGAAGACGAGAGCGGGTCCGATGGTGGCACCCGGCCCGGCATAGGTGTGGCCCATCACCGGTGCGCTGGTGTTGCCGGCGGCATACAGTCCGTCGATGATCGATCCGTCGGCCCGCAGCGCGCGGCCCGACGCGTCGGTCTCGATGCCGCCCTTGGTGCCGAGGTCGCCGGGCACCATCTTGACCGCATAGAACGGGGCCTTGGTCAGAGCGCCGAGGCTCGGGTTCGGCTTGTTGGTGATGTCGCCGTAGTAGTGGTCGTAGCCGCTCGTACCGCGGCCGAAGTCGGCGTCGACACCGGAGCGGGCGAAGCCGTTGAAGCGTTCGGTGGTGTTCGCGAGCCCGTCGGCGGGCACACCGATCTTGTCGGCGAGTTCGCGGATCGATCCGGCCTTGACGACCACCCCGGCCTCGAACCACTTCTTCGGAAGTGGCTGACGCGCATTGATACCGGCGAAGAGATAGCGGTTGCGGCACGTCTGGTCCATGATCAGCCACGACGGCACGTTCTCGCCGGGACCGTCGCCCTGCCCGTAGTCGCCGCCGTACATCTGATGCACGGCCTCCACATAGGGCAGCGATTCGTTCATGAACCGCTCACCGCGCTCGTTGACGATGAAGGTGCCCGGCACGGATCGCTCCGACAGCGCAAACCACGGTCCACGCGGAAGCGGGATGGTCGGGCCCCACCACGCGTCGTCCATCAAGGCCACCGAGGCGCCGATCTTGAGGCCGGCGTTGATGCCGTCCCCGGTGTTCGACGGTGCGCCGGTCGTCCAGTCGGAACCGATCGGCTCACGCTGGTACTTGCGCCGCATCTCCGGATTGTTCTCGAAACCGCCGCACGCCAGGATCACCCCGTGCCGCGCGTGGATCTCGAAGGTCTGCCCCTGCGATTCGGCGACCACACCGACCACCCGGCCATCCTCGGTGAGCAGATCGGTGAGACCGGTGTTGAGCCGGAGCGGCACGCCGAGTTGACGCACGCCAAGCAGCAGCTCCGCTGCCAGCGCGGCGCCCATCGCGATGAGCTTCTTGCCCCGGGAACGGGCCCAGAAGAAACGGGTGCCCACCTTCGCCATCCGCACCGGACCGCGCCAGTGCCGGATGCCGGTGTTGAGCCAGCGATAGTCCGACTGCAGCACCACCATGTTCAGCGGGGCCTTGGTGTACTGCGGGTGCAGGGTCTTGAGGTCGTCGCCGAGCTTGCGGGCGTCGAAGGGACGCGGTTCCACCGACCGTCCGCCCAGCCGGCCACCGGGGGCTTCGGGGTAGTAGTCGGAGTAGTTCTTCACCCACTCGAGGTCGAGCGGGGCGTTCTTCATGAGGAAGTCCAGCGCTTCGGGACCGCGGTCGATATAGGCGTCGACCTTGTCCGCCGGCGCGTGCTCACCGATGATCGCGTGCACGTACTCGCGGGCCTTGGCCACCGTGTCGTCGACGCCGTCGCGTTTGAGCACCGAGTTGTTGGGGATCCAGACCCCACCACCGGAGCGTGATGTCGAGCCGCCCCAGTACGGGGACTTCTCGATGATCACCGTCTTCAGACCGCTGGCGGCCGCGGTGATGGCTGCACTCAGTCCGGCCGCGCCTGCGCCGACGACGATCACGTCGTAGGTCTCCGGGGAGGTGGTGGTCTGGTCTGCTGGTTCGGTCGCGCCGGCCATGGAAGTCCCTTCGTGCGCCGCGGGTGCAACGTGTTCTACCTGAATTAGAACACGTTACAGAAATGGAGCGCCAGAGGAGTGTCAGTTGACGCTGCCCGCACCCAGCGGACCCGGCAGTGTCGGCGACACTCCGCGCCGCAGCATCTTGGCTGACAGTGCCCTCACGCTGGGCATATCGAGGCCGAGACCGTGGGTCAGATAGCGCTGGAACGAGCCGTAGGACCGTCGGATCTGGTCGAACGATGCCGCGAGGAAGTCGCGCTGCACGCCGAGGATCGGCGCGAACAACGAGGGGTCGGTGACAAGGCCGTGATCGACCAGCGCTGTCATCTGGGCCGCGTTGCCGGCGGCCAGGCGATCGTTGGATGCGAGGTAGTCCTGGTATACGGCCCGTTCAGGCACGCCGAGCGCTGTGAGCAGCACGGCCGAGATGAGGCCGGTCCGGTCCTTGCCCGAGGTGCAGTGGAAGAGCAGTGGCGTCGCCGACGTTGCGATGTCACGCAGTGTCGCGCCGATCTGATGCCGGGCGCTCGGGTCGGTCACCATCCAGCGGTAGTAGTCACGCATCATCTGCGCCGCCTTGCCGGACCCGAGCGCCTCCTGCTGGGCGGCCGGCCCTGCGCCGATGATGCGGTTCACCCTGACGTAGAAATCGTCGGAGGGGTTCCAGATCGGCCGCTTGGTGTAACGGACGGGCGGCAGGTTGTCGGGATTCGCCGCCACCTCGTTGGGTGAGCGCACGTCGATGATGTCGGTGACGCCGAGCATGGTGAGCTTCTGCTTGTCGACGTCGGTCAGGGTGTTCAGCGCGTTGCTGCGGTAGACGACACCGGTCCGGACGACGGCCCCGGTGCGGGTCGGGTATCCGCCGACATCGCGGGCGTTAGCCGCCGTGATCCCGATGCTCGTACCGCCGGCGGGTGCCGCGGACGCGACCGGCGCCACCTCGGGGATGGTGCCGATGCCGATGGAGGTCAGACCTATGGCCAGTGTTGCGGCGGCCACTCGGAGGACGGTGCGACGACGGAAGCTTCTCAGCACAGATGTTCCTTTCACAGACGGATATCGGATTGTCAGAACCGGATTCGGGCAAAGTCGCCGGTCGGCCGCGACTGGCAGGCGAGGACATAACCGTCGGCCAGGTCGTCCTCGTCGAGGACGCCGGTGTCGGCCATGGTCACCTCGCCCTCGACGACGACGGCCGCGCAGGTTCCGCACTGTCCCTCGCGGCAGGAGTACGGAACGTCGAGACCACGCGTGAGCATCGCCTCCAGCAGGCTCTGCGAGCGTGGCCAGCGGATGGTGTGGGTTGCGCCGTCGGTGTCGATCTCGACCGTCGCCGCATCCGCGTCGGCAGCCACATCCGCATCCGAGTCGGCAGCCGGGGCCGGTGCGGGTGCCGCGAACGGATCGCCAGTCAGCGACCTGAAGACCTCGACGTGGACGTGTGATCGCGGAACGTCGAGTCGACTCAACGCTTCTCGGACAGTTGTCATGAAGCCGGTCGGACCGCAGATGAAGGAGTGACGGTCGGAGAATGTTCGGGCGAACTCGGCGAGCCGTTCAGGAGTCGGCTGCTGCCGGGCCACCTCCAGCCAGTGGATGACCGTCAGCCGGTCGGGATGACGCGACGCGAGATCGCGCAGTTCGTCGGCGAAGATGACGGAGTCGGCGTCGCGGTTCGCATAGACCAATGCCACGTGGCCGGTTCCAGACGCCAACGTCGCCTTCAGGATCGACAGCAGCGGGGTGATCCCGCTGCCCGCACCCCACAGCAGGAGATCGTCATCGAGAGACTCTGGTGTGAAGATCCCGGCCGGGGGCAGGATCTCGATGATGTCTCCTTCGGAGATGTTGTCGCACAACCAGTTGGAGCCGTAGCCGCCGACGGTGCGCTTGACGGTCACCGTCAGACCGGCGTCGGTGACCGGGCAACTCGACAGTGAATAGCATCGCGCGACCGAGCCGCCCCGATCGCTGGGGATGCGCAGGGTCAGGAACTGACCGGGGCGATAGACAAAATCGTGCCTGCGGTTGTCGGGCACCGTGAACACGAGCGACGTGGCGTCACGGGTTTCCTCGATGACCCGGGCGACCCGGGCCGATGCGGAGCGCGGCGGGGCCACGTCGGCGGCAACCGTCGTCATAGGAACCTCCTGGAGTTGCGTTGTCGCCATCGTGGGCGGGGCTGAGTTCGGATGGGCGCACGCATTCTGCTGTCCGGGAGAGATTCGTGCGGACGTCCGCTGAGCGGGAGGACGCAGAGCCCGGGCCGCAGGGCCGCACCTAGGGTCGCCGCCATGGACATCTGCAGTGGGAGTACACGGTGAATCGTCTCTGTGATCAGGTTGTCCTGGTCACCGGGGCCGCCAACGGGATGGGGAGAAGTCATTGCGTGCGGCTTGCCGAGGAGGGGGCACGGATCATCGCGATCGATCTGGAGTCGGCTGCCGACGATCTTGCCGTGACGGCGAAGGAGGTCGACTGGGTCGGTGGCCAATGTGTCTCCGGATTCGCCGACATCCGCGACGTCGATCAGCTCGCGTCGGCGGTGCGTCAGGGCGTCGACCACTTCGGGCGGCTCGATGCGGTGGTCGCCAACGCCGGCATCTATCCGGACGCAGCACCGTCCTGGGAGATCTCCGACGACGACTGGCGGCGCGTGCTGGACATCAACCTGACCGGTGCCTGGCATACCGTGAAAGCAACCGTGCCGCATCTTGTTTCGGGAGGCGCGGTGGTGCTGATCGGGTCCACCAACGCGATCAAGGGATCGGCCGGGACGTCGCACTACTGCGCGAGCAAGCACGGGCTGGTCGGTCTGGCGCAGACCTTGGCGAATGAGCTGGGCCCGAGTGGTATTCGCGTCAACGCCGTGCACCCGGGTTCGGTGGGGACCTCGATGATCCTCAACGACCGCGTGTTCGCCAAGCTCCGACCCGACCTCACGGCGCCGGGAGAACAGGATGCGGAGACCGCTCTTGCGTCGCGTAACCTGCTCGGTGTCGGGTGGGTGAGCCCGGTCGACGTGAGCAACGCGGTGTTGTTCCTGCTCTCGGATGAGGCCCGTTTCGTCACCGGCACAAACGTCGTCGTGGATGCCGGCCTCGTGGCAAAGACGTCGTGATGGGGCGCGTCGAGGGAAAGGTCGCGCTCGTCACCGGGGCCGCACGGGGGATCGGACGGGCGCAGGTGTTGCGGTTTGCCGAAGAGGGAGCGAATGTCATCGCGCTCGACATCTGTCGGCAGGTGGAGACGACTGTCACGCCACCATCGTCTCCCGACGATCTGGCCGAGGTGATCCGACTGGCCCGGGAGCGGGGTGCTCGCGTCGTGCCCGGTATCGTCGATGTGCGCCAGGGGGATCGGCTTCGCGATGCTGTCGATGCCGGGGTGGCAGAACTCGGCAGACTCGACATCGTCTGTGCGACTGCCGGTATCACTTCGAAGGGGCCGGCGGTCGAACTCGACGAGCAGGCGTGGAACACCATGCTCGACGTCAACCTCACCGGCGTGTGGCAGACCTGTAAGGCAGCGGCTCCGCATCTGATCGAACGGCGAAGTGGCGCCATGATCCTGACCAGCTCGATCGCGGGTCTGCGTGGGCTGATGGGTGTCGCCCACTACACCGCGGCCAAACACGGCGTGGTCGGTTTGATGAGGTCGTTGGCGAATGAATTGGCGCCGTACGGCATCCGGGTGAACTCGATACACCCGACCAATGTCGACACGCCGATGATCCAGAACGCGGCGGTGCGCAGTGCGTTCCGTCCCGACCTGGAGAACCCGACGCGCGCCGAGTTCGCCGAGGCGGCCACGACGATGAACATGCTGCCGATTCCGTGGGTCGAGCCCGAGGACATCGCGAACGCCGCGTTGTTCCTCGGCTCCGATGAGGCGCGCTACATCACCGCGGTGACCCTGCCGGTGGATGCGGGGTCGACCCAGCGCTGACCCAGTCCCGAGATCATACGACGATGTGGCCCGGTGCGACCGGGCCACATCGTCGTTGTGCGTCGGAACGGGTTTGGCAGCGTGAATCACGTTGTCACCGCGCGCTATTGCCGATTGACCGTTCGGCGCTGGATCTCCCGGACAGTGGGATGCCCGGCTGGTGTGGGCGATGCGGCGCCGGTGTGATGTGACTGGCACCACATTCCGTCGGTGTCGATCACTCCGTCCCGGCCCGACGTCTACGGGTCTTTGTCCCTGGAAGGTATGCGATGCCTGTACAACCCACTCCGAACGAGGACTCGCTCGCTGATCCCAGATCGGTGACATCTGATGACACCCGAGTCTGGACGCCGCGGCTCGTCTTGGGTCTCGCGTCGATCGTGTTGTTGCTGGAGGTCCTGGCGATCAGCTATCTGATGATCTCCACAGCACTGCCGTTCATCGTCACCCACTATCAGACCACGCAGGGGGCCTGGCTCCTGACGGCGTTCCTCCTGACCGGCGCTGTCACCGCCCCCGTCATCGGTCGCCTCTCGGACATGTTCGGCAAGCGCCGGCTCCTGCTCGGCTGTGTCGCACTCGCCGCCGCCGGATGTCTGTTGTCGGCGATCGCGCCGTCCTATGGCGTGATGATCGCCGGTCGTGCACTGGCCGGATTCCTGGTGCCGTGCCTGTTCCTCGGGTACTCGCTCATCCGAGACGTGTTCCCGCCGAGAGCCGTCGCGTTGGCGGTCAGCATCGCCACGACCGGTATGGGCCTGGTGGCGGTACCCGCGCCGTTCCTCACCGGCTGGCTGATCGACGATTTCGGATTCCGCAGCATCTTTTGGTTTCTGTTCGCCGTCGTGGTGGCGATCGGCTTCGCCATTCTGGTCACGGTCGACGAGTCGCCGCTGCGCGTCCGGACGACCGTTGATCTGGTGGGGGCGGTACTGCTCGGTGCCGGGCTGGCTGGAGTGCTCATCGGCGTCAGTTTCGGTCCGTCCTGGGGGTGGACCGCATCGTCGACGCTGACCTATCTGCTAGGCGGCGCCGCATTGCTGGTGGCGTGGCTGGTGTCGGCCCGGCTCGTGAACGATCCGCTGGTGGATCTCGACGTGCTGCGGCGCCGACCCGTGTATCTCACCACTGTGAGTGCGGGTGTTGCTTATGGGATTTCCGGACTGTTCGCGGTTCTGCTGCCGATGATGGTGATGGTGCCGGGCATGATCGGGCTCGGATATGGCTGGGGCTTGTCGGCCGAGGACTTCGCGCTGTTCCAGCTGCCGATGGTGATCGCCATCGTGGCCGGCGGACTGCTTGTCGGTGTTTTGGTGAGTCGTGGCTTCCCACCGCGACTGTTGATGCTGGCGGGCCTCTCGCTGATGGCGGTCGGCATGCTGGTCGTGGCGTTCAACCACTCGGAGAAGTCGACGATCATCCTGGGAGCGGTGATCCTCGGTCTCGGCCAGGGTATGTCGTACGCGGCTGTGCCGAACCTGGTGATCGAGGCGGTGTCGCCGAAGCTGCAGGCGTGCACGGCCAGCATCGTCGCGGTGAGTCAGAGCATCTTCCCGGCGGTGCTGTCGGTGGTCGCGTTCACCGTACTCAACAACTCGCACGTCGCGATGGTCGCCGAAGGCGCCACGTTCTACGACTCGGACGGGTTCAAGGTGGCCTTCGTCATCGGCGCCATCGTCTCGGTGGTGGGCGCGCTCACGGCGCTGGCCATGCCGCGCCGCGCGGTCGATGAGATCACCGAGACCCCAGGGGTGTTGGGAGCTGCCTGACGGTTGTCACCGGTCCCTGGGGACCTCACCACTCGGTCCCTGAGGACCTCACCATTCGGTCCCTGAGGAGCCTCGCGAGGTACGACTTGCAAGCGTCACCACCTGCTCTCTGAGGAGCCTCGCGAGGTACGAGCGATGTGGCGCCACCCGCTCCCTGAGGAGCCTCGCGAGGAACGAGCGATGCGTCACCACCCGCTCCCTGAGGAGCCTCGCGAGGAACGAGCGATGCGTCACGAAGGGCGGCCCTTCGTGACGCACGCTCACTTCGTTCGCGGGCTCCTCAGGGACCGGGGGGGGGTGAGACTTCGCTCGCGAGCTCGCTTCTCAGAGACTGGGGGCTCACTTCGTGACGCTCGCAGCGTTACCACCTGCTCCTTGAGGAGCCTCGCGAGGTACGAGTGGTGTGGCGCCACCCGCTCCCTGAGGAGCCTCGCGAGGAACGAGCGATGCGTCACGAAGGGCGGCCCTTCGTGACGCACGATCACTTCGTTCGCGGGCTCCTCAGGGACCGGGCCGGGAGTCACTTCGTTCGCGGGCTCCTCAGGGACCGGGCCGGGAGTCACTTCGTTCGCGGGCTCCTCAGGGACCGGGGGTGAGACTTCGCTCGCGAGCTCGCTTCTCAGGGAGCGGGGAAGTTACAGTCGGCGGCCGCCGCGCCCGCTCGACGACCGAAGAATGTGCCGTCGCCCAATGAGGTGCCACTGATGTAGCCCCACGAGTGCAGGCCCGACGTGGCGCGCCCGGCCGCGAAGAGCCCTGGGATGGCCTCCCCGTCGAGATCCAGAACCGCACCGTCGACAGTGGTGCACACGCCGCCGAGTGTGAAGACCTCCGCTCCGCCACCACCGGCGGCACCGTATTCCGGTGGGGCGATGCCCTTACGGACGTCGATGGCGGCGAACGGTGCCTGGAGCGGCCGCAGCCACCGGGTGGACTTGTGGAAGTAGGGATCGATGCCGGCGGCGGCATGGCGGTTGTACTCGGCCACGGTGTTCTGCAGGGCACCGTGTGGCATGCCGATCTCACGTTCGAGTTCGGCGACCGTCTCGGCCACGAAGTGCGGTACCACACCCCACCTCTCGATTTCCGGGACCTCTTCGTATGCCTGTTCGTCGAGGATCACCCATACCCGCAGGCCGTGTTTGAACAGCGCGGCCTGGCCCACCAGCCCGGGGTAGACGTCTTCGTTGATGAACCGCTGGCCGAGGTCGTTGACGATCATCCCGCGCACCATCATCCCCGGGATCAGGGAGATGCCGACCTGACCGGCCGACATGTGCTTGACCGCGGCACCGGCCGCCTGTGCCATCCGGATGCCACGTCCGTCGTCGCCGCCGTCGCTGTTGACCCCCAGCCCGACCAGCTGTGGGGCATGCTGGGAGACCATGTCCGCGTTGTCGGCGAATCCGCCGGTGGTGATGATGACACCGGACCGCGCCCGATAAGTGACCACCTCGCCGAAGTGACGGGCGAGCACCCCGACGATCCGCCCGTCTTCGACGATGAGTCGTGCGGCACCGGTATCGGTGTGCACGGTGACACCCGATGTGGCGATCGCGTCGGCGAGGACACTCATCAACACCTTGCCGCCGAAGCCGTCCGAGGTCACCCGATGCCCTCGGGGTGCGGGTGTGGCGATGTCGCGAAACGGAAAAGCGTTCTCACCCATCCACATCAGACCGTCGTCGGTTGGTGGTACCCACGTCGGCGATTCCCACAGTGACGGCTTGAACGGCACCCCCTGACCGACGAGCCACCGATTGTGGGCGACACTGTCTCGGCAGTAGAGCGAGATCTTCTCGGCGTCGGCATCCGGCCCGAGCGCCGCCAGCAGGAAGCTCTCCATCGCCTCGGGGGTGTCGGAGATTCCGCAGGCCTGTTGGGTGTCGGTGCCGCCCCCGAGGTAGATCTCCCCGCCGGACAGGGCGGCCGAACCGCCGCCGCCGCTCTGGCGCTCCAGCAGTATCGTGTCCGCGCCGGCGGCATCGGCCTCCAATGCGGCCGCCGCACCGGCACAGCCGAATCCGATGACCACGACATCGGTCTCGTGTGTGTACCCGTCGATGGTGGCCGCGTCGACGGGCCGGACGGACGTGGTTGCGTTCATATGATCTCCTCTGGTCGGTGATGAGGTGTTGCGGTTCAATGCGCTTGTGGACAGACGCGAACGCCACCTCATCGGTCCGATGAGGTGGCGTATGCGGCGGGGGAAGCTCCGCTCAATGAGCGGAGCGGTGCAGGAATGCGGAGACGACATTCTCGAAGGCGGTCTTCTGTTCGATCATGGCCCAGTGGCCGCACCGCGGAAAGACATGCAGTTCGGCGTTGGGGATGGTCCGCATCGGGATCAACGCCATGTCGAGGGGACTCACGCGGTCGTCGCGGCCCCATGTGACCAACGTCGGCGCGGTGACCTTGTGCAGCATCGACCACGGTGGTGGCGAATCGGAGTTCTCCATCGCCGCGATCATCGCGGCGAACGCGTCGGAACCGTACATGCGGCGTGCGCTGTCCAGCGTGGCGGGATCGGTGGCTTGTTCCCATCGCTCGTCGATGAGGTCGTCGGTGATCAGCGCCGGGTCATAGACCATGGAGTGCAGCCAGCGCACCAGCCGTTCGCGACTGGGATCATCGGTGAACTCCTGCAGCAGGCGGATTCCTTCCGAGGGACCCGAGCTGAAGATGTTCTTGCCGATTCCGCCGATGGTGACCAAGCGTCCGACGTTCTCCGGGTGGGCGGCGGCGTAGCTCAACGCGACGCCACCGCCCATCGAGTTACCGATGATCGACAGATCGGTGAGAGACAACCCGTCGACCAGCTCGCCGACCGCGTCCAGCGCGGTGACCATCGGATGCGCACCGAAGTCGTCACTGACCCCGAAACCGGGGAACTCCAGCACCAGGCACCGAAAGTGCTGCGCGAAGAACGTGAGGTTGCCGCTGAAGTTGCGCAGGCCGGTGACGCCCGGCCCGGAACCGTGCAACAGCAACAGGTCTGGTCCCGCCCCGATCTCGTGGTAACGCAACGTACCTCGGGACGTGGACATCTCGCGTGTGGTGAGTGCCGGAAGCGTGCTGGTCACCGACGTCACCGGCCCATCGCATAGTCGACGGTCGGGCCTGCGGTCCACCCGCCATCCACCGCCAGCTCGGCGCCGGTCATGTACCCCGCGTCATCGGACAGGAGAAATGCGACGGCACCGGCGATCTCGTCGGGGACCCCGACACGCCCCATCGGTGTGTTGGGATACTTGCCGTCGCCGGTTTCGATGCCGATCGACGACGTCATCGGCGTGTACGTCATGCCGGGATGCACGGAGTTGACGCGGATGTGGTCGGCGGCGAGTTCCACCGCGGTGATCTTGGTGAGTCCCCGGACGCCCCACTTCGAGGCGCCGTACCCACTCGTCAGTGGCAGCCCGGTGAGTCCGGCCGCCGAGGAGATGTTGACGATCGATCCGCCGCCCGCAGCTCGCATCGGGCTGATCGCGGCGCGGATGCCGTTGAACACGCCGAGCAGGTTGATCTCCAGCACTTGCCGGAAGTTCTCGACGGTGTCGTTCTCGATGAACGAGCCGGTCGAGATGCCGGCGTTGTTGACGACGCCGGTGACGGTGCCGAATTCACGCTCGGCGTGGTCGACCGCGGCGGCCCACTGCTCCGGATCGGTGACGTCGAGCCGAACGTAGCGGGCGGAGTCGCCCAGGTCTTCGGCCGTCTGCTTGCCGACATCATCGAGGATGTCGCCGATCACAACTCGGCCCCCGCGGGCGATGATGCGTCGGGCGAAGGCGGCGCCGAGACCGCGGGCGCCGCCGCTGATGACGGCGACCTTTCCGGCCAGTTGTGGTGTGGTCGTGTCGTTCATGAGGTCACTTCCTGAGATGGTGGCCGGCGCGTCGGTTCGACGCGCCGGCTGTCGGTGGCGAGGATGCCCCTGCGTGCGGCCTCCTCGATCGTGTCGCGCAGCGCTGGGCAGGTCGGGATGGCGCTCGTGTGGCCGTCCGCCGCGGTGAGGCGGGCGAACTCGGGGCAGGCACGCTGGGCGTCCCCGAGCCATTGGACGCTCGTGTGGCTGGGGCTGTACTTCTCCACGAGGACCGTGGTTGCGCATGTCCCACAGATCAATTCCTGCATGGCACGCCTCAGTGTCCGGCGGCGGCGCGACGTGCCGCGACGTAGCCGAACACCATCGCGGGTCCGATGGTGGCACCTGCCCCCGCGTAATCGTTGCCCATCACCGCCGCCGAGGTGTTGCCGGTGGCGAACAGTCCGTCGATCGCCGAACCGTCTTCCCGCAACACCCGGGCTTCGGCGTCGTACACGAGGCCACCCTTGGTGCCCAGGTCGCCCGCCCGAATCCGCAGCGCGTAGAAGGGTGCGCGATCGAGCACGTCGAGAGTGGGGTGGGGGAGGCTGGGGTCGCCGTAATAGTTGTCGTAGGCACTGTTCCCGCGACCGTGATCGAGATCCTTTCCGGTACGGGCGAAACCGTTGTACCGCTGCACCGTTTCGATGAGCGCGGCGGCGTCCACCCCGATCTGATCGGCCAATTCGGTCATCGAGTCTGCGGTGTGCAGCAGGCCGCTCTGCATCCACTCATCCGGGAAGGCCTGGCCGGGCATGATCCCGCCGATCGGATACCGGTTCTTGGCGGTGCGATCGAAGATGAACCAGGCCGGTTCGTGGCCGCCGGCCAGTTGGGCATGCACGAACGTCACATAGGGTGCCGCCTCGTTGGTGAACCGTCGGCCGTGCTGGTCGACGATGATGGATCGGGGAATGGACCTCTCGGAGACCAGGACCTGATTGATGCCGTCGGGCCGCTGGAACGACGGCATCCACCAGGCGTCGTCCATCAGGTCGACGGCCGCGCCGATGTCGACTCCGGCGGTGATGCCGTCGCCGGTGTTGTCGACCGAGGCCGCACTGTAGTCGTCCTGCCCGCCCCGGGGCAGGTGGCGTTTGCGCATCTCGTGGTTGTGCTCGAAACCCCCGGTCGCGAGCAACACCCCGGCCCGTGCCCGAATGCGCAGCTGCTCGCCGCGCTGTTCGGCGACGACCCCGAGCACCGCACCGGATTCGTCGGTGATGAGCGACTGCATGGGGGTCTCCAGCAGCAGCGGCACACTGGCGTCGTTCAGCGCCAACCGAAGCCGGGCGATCAACGCACGACCCAACGTGTCCATGTGCCGTCGCAGCACCAGCGCCTTGATGGCTCGCAGCCCGGTCATCAGCGCGGTACGTCGGCCCTTCCAGGTGCGCATCACCATGTTGAGGGCGACGAAGTCCTTGGACGTGATGAACAGGCCGGGCGGTGTGGCCAAAGCGGCAGGCCGCAAACGGTTCTCGTCGTCGCCCAGCGTGCGCAGATCCACCGGCAGCGGTTCGATCGACCGGCCTTCCGGACGTCCTCCGGGACGCTCGGGATGGTAGTCCGAATATCCCGGGCACCACTGGAATCGCAAGTGAGGGCTGATGGTCTCGAGGAACTCGACCATCCGGGGCCCCTCGTCGATGAAGGTGTCGATGTTGGCCGTCGGCACTCGGTCGCCGACCACCGCGTCGAGGTAGGCGCGGACACCTTCACGCGTGTCGACGATCCCGGCACGCTGCAGTGTCGGGTTGTTCGGTATCCAGATCCCGCCGCCGGACAGGGCGGTGCTCCCACCGAATACCGCGGCCTTCTCGATGACCAGGGTGTCCAGTCCTTCGGCGGCGGCGGCCAGCGCGCCGGTGAGGCCGCCCGCTCCGCTGCCCACGACGAGGAAGTCGACCTCGCGGTCCCACGTCGAATCTGTTGCAGCCATGTCGTTCTCCCTGCTCATCGTGCGCGGATGCTGAGGTCGTCGGGCGACCAGATGGCGCGCATGCTGGTGATCTTCGCGTCGTCGTCGAAGGTCATGACGTCGATCGGTTCGACCACGATGGTCTGATCGGCGGTACGAGTGGTGACCCGGAATCCGAAGGCCGCGGTGTCGCCGGCGACACGCAGGTTCAGCAACTCGGCGTCGCAGTCTGCGCCGTCGAGTGCGCCGTAGAACTTCTCGATCGCCGCACGACCCGTATGGACCTCGGAGCCCACCGGGTCCTCGACGGTCGCATCGTCGGCGTAGAGCGCCGCGATGTCCGCGGATGTCCCGCTGCCGATGGTTCTCAGATACTGGGTGACCCGTGAACGGATCAGGTCATTCGGATTCATCGGGACTCCTTGCCAGATGCGGGTACGGGTTCGGTGCTGCAGCTAGGTGACAGCATGTCCAGCACGGCGAGATGGCTGAACAGGACCGAGGCGCCGATCGGGTTGCCGCCGCCCGGATAGACGGTGCCGCTGACCGCGGCCATCGTGTTGCCGGCCGCGTAGAGCCCGGAGATGCGCACGCCGTCCGCATCGAGCACCGCGGCCGCGGTGTCGGTGCGTAGTCCACCTTTGGTGCCGAGGTCGGAGATCCCGAATGCTGCAGCATGGTAGGGCGGTTGGTCGATGGCGACCATCGGCGACTCTCCGCCGGAGAAGGCGCGGTCGTAGGCCTCGTCGCCGCGGCCGAAATCGGGATCGACCCCATCGGCGACGAACTTGTTGAACTTCTCGATGGTGGCGGTGAGCCCGTCGGGGTCCACACCGATCTTCGTCGCCAGGTCCTCGAGGGTGTCTGCGGTGTGCCACAAACCGGCGGCGACGTAGTCGGCAGTGTCCACCATGGAGACGTTCGACGCCTTGACGGGCGGCACGGTGCCCTCGGTGTCGTCGTAGATCATCCAGAACGGGAGGGTCGCCGCACCGTCATCGACGGTGCGGATGATCTCCCGACCGAGACGATCGTAGGGCGCGGATTCGTTGACGAATCGTTGTCCGTCCTGGTTCACGAAGATGCCGCCGGTGAACCACAGCGCAAATGCGGATCGCCCGTCCGGGTGGGTCAGGCCGGGCGACCACCACGCCTGGTCCATCAGGTCCAGATCGGCGCCCGCTGCGATGGCCGCCCGATGTGCCCGGCCGAGGTTTCCCGACGGCCCCATGGTGTCCCGCGCGTGGCCGGGCACGCCGTACTCCGCACGCATCTCGTCGTTCTGTTCGAAGCCGCCGGACGCCAACAGCACCCCGCGCAGTGCTCGGATTGCGTGCCGGCCGCCGTCGCGCTCCACGACCGCGCCGACCACTCGTCGGTCCTCCACGACGAGCTCGACCAGCGGTGAGTTCAGGTGAAGCGTGGCGTTCGGGAAGTCGTTGATGGCCTTGAGGAACCGTCCGATCAAGGCCTGACCGCCGATGAGCACATCCGGCAGCGGGGCGCCGAGCCGGTCCGTGTCCAGCGGGCCACGCAGCGACTCCCGGAGCTCGCCGAGCTCGGCGGCCGGTAGCGGCACCGGGGTGATGTGGCGCTGCCCGTCGAGTCGGGCGCCGGGCGCCGTGCCGAAATAGTCCGGCCACGGGAACATCTCGAACGCGAAATGCGGATCGGTCTCGAGGTACTCGATCACGTCCGAACCTCGGCGCACATAGGTTTCCTGCAGCTCTGTCGGCGTGCGGTCACCCACGACCGCTCGGAAGTACTGCAGCGCCGCCTCGACGGTGTCGTCGGTGCCGGCGCGGCGCAACACCGGGTTGCACGGGAACCACATCCCGCCACCACCGGAGTAGGCGGTGGTGCCGCCGAATTTGTCGGTGGCCTCGACGACAGCCACCCGCTGGCCTTCCCGCGCGGCGGTGTAAGCGCCGGCGAGCCCGCCGCCCGACCCTGCCACGAGGACATCTACTTCCTCATCCCACTGCATCTGTTCCCCTTTCGTGAACTCCCCGCCGACGCTAGGTCAGATCCGGCGGCCGAGCGGTGTGCTCTCCCGATGATCGGGAAGGTCGTCGTGGCGGGCCGCCAATGGGCCGATCAGCGGGAGACATGCTGGTCGCCGACCGCCCGGGGATCTAGCGTCGGCGGTCGACGAGCAGACCGATCGGAAGGCGAAGTCCTGTGAACAGTCCGAACCCATCCTCCACCCCCATGCGTACCGTCGACGTCGTCGTCGTCGGGGCGGGAATTGCGGGACTCTATGCGTTACAAAGGTTTCGACGAGATGGTCACGACGTCCAGGTCTATGAGGCCGGTGGCGGAGTCGGCGGCGTCTGGTATTGGAACCGCTATCCCGGAGCGCGCTGCGACGTCGAGAGTGTCGACTACTCGTACTCCTTCGACGAAGCGCTGCAGCAGGAGTGGGACTGGAGTGAGAAGTACGCGACCCAGCCGGAGATCCTCGCCTACCTCGAACATGTGGCGGACCGCTTCGACCTCATGCGGGACATCGCGCTCAACACCCGGGTCATCGATGTGGCCCTGGACGAGGAGTCGTTGCGCTGGCACATCCGAACCGACACCGGCGACGAGGTGTCGGCCAGATTCTGCGTGCTCGCGCTCGGGCCGCTGTCGAGCGCCAACATCCCGCAGATCCCGGGGCTGGCATCGTTTGTCGGGGACGTGCATCACACATCGTCCTGGCCCCACGAGGGTGTCGATTTCACTGGCAAGCGGGTGGGCGTCATCGGCACGGGATCGTCGGGGATACAGGCTATTCCGCGGATCGCGGCGCAGGCGGACGAGCTGACCGTCTTCCAGCGGACCGCCAACTACAGCATCCCGGCCGGCAATGTCGCGCTCGACGACGCCGACCGCGCGCGGTACAAGGCCGGCTACGCCGAACGGCGGCGCCTCTCCATGGACAGCGGTGGGGGTTCCCCGCATCAACCGCACCCGTCGTCGGCTTTGGCGGTCTCCGATGATGAACGTCGGGACGCATACGAGAAACGTTGGCTCCTCGGCGGTGTGCTGTTCAGCAAGACCTTCCCCGATCAGCTGACCGACCCGGAAGCCAACCACACCGCCCAACAGTTCTGGGAGTCGAAGATCCGTGCCGTCGTCGACGATCCGGCGGTCGCCGACATCCTGATCCCGCACGATCATCCCATCGGTGCGAAGCGAATCTGCACCGATGACAGCTACTTTCAGACGTTCAATCGGCCGAACGTGCAGATCGTCGATGTGCGGTCGACCCCGATCGAGCGGATCACACCGAACGGCATCTGCGTCGACGGCCGCACCGTCGAACTGGATTCACTGGTGCTGGCCACCGGATTCGATGCCATGACCGGATCGGTGGAACGGATCAACATCGTCGGTCGCGGCGGGGAGACCCTCAAACAGGCCTGGAGTGAAGGGCCCCGTACGTACCTGGGGCTCGGTGTCTCCGGCTTCCCGAATCTGTTCAATCTGACCGGTCCGGGCAGTCCCTCGGTGCTCGCGAACATGGTGTTGCACTCCGAGCTACACGTCGACTGGGTGGCGGAGGCGATCTCTGCCCTCGACGCGCACGGGGCAGCGGCCATCGAGGCGCGGAGCGACGCGGTGGACGCCTGGGTGCACGAGTGTTCCGAGCGGGCCGCGCAGACCCTGATGCCCGACGCCAACTCCTGGTATCTCGGTGCGAACATTCCGGGAAAGCCGCGTGTGTTCATGCCCTTCGTCGGCGGATTCGGCGTCTACCGCCAGATCATCGCCGAGGTGGCCGCCGACGGCTATCGAGGGTTCGAGATGCTCGCCGCCGACGACACTGCCGACTGACTGACATCGACACGACGCAGGAGCTCCCCGCTTCGATCCCGGGGAGCTCCTGCGTCCATCGTCGTCGGGCGGCGGTCAGCCCTCGAGGCCGCTGAGGCCGCCCCGAAAGAACAGCAGCGGGATGCCGTCGTCGTCGGCGGACAGCGCCGTGATCGCCGCGACCGCAATGGTGTGGTCTCCGGCTTCGTGCTCCGAGACCAGGTGGCCGTCGATGTGTGCGAGCGCGCCGCTGATCGCGGGTGCACCGTTGTGGGTGGGGGACCAGTCAATGCCGCGGAACTTGTCGGCGCCGCTCACCGCGAACTGGCGGCACATCTCCCGCTGATCTGCAGCCAGGATGTTGATGCAGAGTGCGCCGACGTCCCGGGCAAGCGGCCAGGTGGTCGAGTTGCGGGACGGGCAGAACGACATCAGCGGTGGGTCGAGGGACACGGAGACCACCGACTGGCAGGTGAATCCGATCGGACGCGCACCGTCGTGTGCCGTGACGACCGCCACTCCGGTGGCGAAGTTCCCCCAGACGCGCCGGAGGTTCTCGGCGGTGGGGCTCTCGGCGGTGGGGTCGACCTCATCGTTCGCGATCAGGCCGTCGGTTGCGGCGTCCCGTGTTGTGACGTGTGGTGTCATGGCTCCTCCGAATACTGTTATCCACCACAATGATCCGATCTCGTCATGAAGGTCCGCAACGGGTTGTCCCGGTTAGTGGGGAGTCCGGTGAGATTGTGTTCGCAGGTCACGGGTTTGCGGTTGGTAACATGTGGCCGTGACCTCGGTACCGTCTCGATTCGAGGAGCTGCCCAATCTCCCTCCGACCTCCTGGGCGATTCTCTGCATGCTTGCCTACGAGGAAGAGGTGTCCGGTTACGACATCAAGAAGTGGGCGGACTGGAGTCTTCGGCACTACTATTGGAGTCCCTCGTTCAGCCAGGTCTATTCCGAGCTCAAGCGGATCGAGCAGCACGGATACGCCACCTCGTGGATGGCCGACGGGGAAGGTGGCCGCAACCGACGCGTCTACAAGATCACCGATCCCGGACGTCGAGCGGTGCGGATCTGGGCACTGGATGCCCCCGTCGACCCGCCGATGCTCAAACACGGTGTGGTCCTGCGGGCGGCGTTCGGGCATCTGAGCACGCCGGAGAAGCTGAAAGCGATGTTGGCCGAGCACGTGGCACGGATGGACGAACTGCAGCACCGGGTCTCGATCGACGCGGACGCGGCCGAGGCCGAGCCGGCATGGGCCTACGCACGGATCGCGATGCGGTGGGCGGAGCGCTATTACGCCAGCGAACGGGAGTTGGCGCTCCAACTGATGGACGAGATCGATTCTGCAGAAAAGGTTTTCCGTTCCGGTGCGTCGGCCGGCGAGACGTTCCCCAAGCCGCGGCCGGGTCATTGGCGTGAGGTGGAGCAGCAGGTCCAGGCCAGTGAGCACGACGACTGATCTTCGCTCCACCAGCCGCTGAGTAACGAGCTTGCGAGTTGTCGCTCCCTCATTGCGTATCTGCTCCTTCGATCGAGGGAGCGGATACGCAACGAGCTTGCGACAACGATTCCGAACCTCTCAGCGGCATCGAAGCGCCGACTACCCCTCACTCCACGAGAGTGCGGATGTCAGAACAGGTCTGAGTTCGGGCACGCGCACACAACTGTAGCGATGGCATCGTCATGAACCCGTGGATGGCGCCCGGGTGGTCACGATGAATGATCGGCACGTCGTCGGCCTCGAGTGCTGTCGCGAAGGCGGCACCTTCGGACCAGAGCGGGTCGTGCCCTGCGGTCACGATGATGGTCGGCGGCAGGTCCGCGAGGTCAGCATGAGCCGGTGACGCATGGGGGTGTGACCGGTCCTCGAACGTCGGAACATACTGGTCCCAGTACCACTTCATCGCGCTCGTGGTGTTGTAGTGGCCCTCGCCGAAGCGCACATGGGATTCGGTGGTGAAGTCTGCAGATATCACCGGGTAGAGCAGGACCTGCGCGCGAATGCGAGGGCCCGCGGAATCGCGGGCGAGGATCGCGGTGACGGCGGCGAGATTCCCGCCGGCGCTGTCACCGGCGACCACCAGCCGGGCCGCGTCCGCGCCGAGCTCGTCGGCGTGTTCGGCTGCCCATTTCGCGACGGCGTGGACGTCATGTGCTGCACCGGGCCAGGGGTGCTCGGGTGCGCGCCGGTAGTCCACCGACACGACGACCGCACCGGTTCCGTTCGCGATCGATCGGCACAGGTCGTCGTGAGTGTCCAGGTCGCAGAACACGAATCCGCCACCGTGGGCGAAGACGATGAGGGCGGTGCGCTCCGCGGGGAACGGGTCGACGGGATGGTAGATGCGTGCGGGGATGTCGCCGGCCGGTCCGGGAATCCTGCGGTCGCGGACCGAGGCGACCGGGATGGGATCGGAGTTGGGCTGCAGCCGTGCGCGTATCGCGGCCCGTGCCTGCGCGCCGGTCATATCCTCGACACGTGGGAATCCGTCGTTGAGCAAGGGCAGGATGGCCGCGACCTCGGGATCGATCATCGCGCCACCGGCACCGGGGTCATGCCGAGCGAGCCGTTCACCGGTCCCATCCGCAGCTGATGACGACGTTGCAGTGTGGGAACCACTCGGGCAGAGCCGCTCTCGAGGTTGCGCCAGATGCCCAGCGCCGTCATCCGCACGGGTGCGGCCAACCGATGGTCGAACGTCATCCGATCGGCCGGCCCGCACACCGACACCGCGGCCACGGCGTCGTCGATCTCCCCGATCGGCGCTGCGACACAACCGATACCGGCCAATGACTCCTCGCGCTCGTAGGCCACTCCGTACGCGCGCACCTTCGCGAGCTCGGTGTCGAGGCGCGTGGTACTCGAGATCGAGTATCTCGTCTTCTGGGCCAACGGTTCGCCACGACCAGCACAGTCGCGAGAGTCGGTGAATGCCAGGATCGCTTTGCCGACGGCGGTGCAGTGGGCGGGCTGACGTGAGCCCACCCGGGTCGGCACCGATGCGGCCAGAGCGCCACCGATCTTCTCCAGGTAGACCACGTCGGGTCCGTCGAGAATCGCAAGGTGGACCACGAATCCGGTCGCGCGATGCAGTTCGTGCAGGTAGGGCATCGCGGCTGCGTGCAGTCGATCCTGATGGACGGCGATCGAACCGAGTTCCATCAACCGGATGCCGAGTTCGTAGTCACGACCCTGCCGTCGCAGCCAGCGCAGATGCACGAGGCTCTCCAGGATGCGGTGTGCCGACGACCTCGGCAGGCCGGTGCGTCGAACAATCTGGGCGAGGGTGAGTCGGCCCGGCCCGTCGAACGCGTCGAGCACGAGTGAAGCGCGGTCCAGCACCGCGTTAGGGGTGGTGGAGTCGATGTTGATGGTCATGAGCACCTCCATGGGGCTGACGAAGGGAGGAGCAATATGCCTAGTAGGTATATGCCGATTAGGAATATACGTTGTGCTCGCCGTCACATCAAGTCCCTGGCCGGTGAACGACGGGGAGCGCCCCACCCGAGTGGGTGAGACGCTCCCGTACCGCGGGCTGCCGACTACATCGCGGCGAGCGGTTCGCTGCCCGACCAGTCGTGACCCCAGTAGCTGTCGGCGGTGATCTCCTCGGCCGTGTAGTGGGCCTCGTCGACCTTCATGCCCTCGGTACCGAACTCGATGTCCCAGCCACCGGGTGCCCGGACGTAGAACGAGACCATCTTGTCGTTGGTGTGGCGGCCCAGCGTCGACGACACCGCGAAGCCGTCCTTGACGACGCGGTCCAGCGCCTGGCCGACGGCATCGAGGGAGTCCACCTCGACCATCACGTGGATGAGTCCGGGCGCGCCACCGTGCGGAGCGGGGCACAGCGCGAGGCTGTGATGGCGCTCGTTGACGCCCAGGAAGCGGATGCGCATCGGGCCGAACTCCGGCGGCGCGGGCAGCCGCATGGCGCCGCGCGGCAGGAAGCCGAGCACCTCGGTGTAGAAGTCGAACGCGCCGGCGGGATCGGTCGTCGGGAGCACGACGTGGCCCAGGCCGTGGGCGCCGGTCACAAACTGCGCGCCGAACGGCGTGACGATCGGACTGTGGTCCAGCACGGGGCCGTGGAAGATCTCCACAGTGGCGCCCGTCGGATCGGTGAAGGAGATGACCTCCTCGACCCGACGTGACTCGGCCTCCTCGATCGACAGTGGCTTCACCGCGACGCCGGCCCGCTCCAGGGTCGCCTGCACCCGCGCGAGTGTCGCACCGTCGCGCACTTCCCAGCCGATGTCGACGACCTCGTCGGTCTCGCCGGGGACGATGACGATGCGTGCGGCGCGTTCGTCCATCCGCAGATACAGCGCGTCCTCGTCGGGTCCGCTGCCCTCGGCAAAGCCGAGCACGTCGAAGGCGAAGGTGCGCCACCGTGCGATGTCATTGGTCTGGATCTTGATGTAGCCGAGACCCTTGATCTCTGTCATGTCGATTCCTCTGTCGATGATGATGATGGTGTGTCGTGGCGGATTGGGGTGCGGGCGATCAGATCATCTTCTGCAGCGCCTCCGGCGGCTCGACGCCGAGTGAGCTGAGCGCCGAGGCGTGGTAGACGGTGCTGGGCACGTGGATCGCGTGATTGAGGCCGGCATGCGCGTCGCGCCAGAACCGCTGCAGCGGCTTGTCCATCCGCAGTGCGTTGCCGCCGGAACGCGCGAAGATCTGATCCACCGCCATCACCGCACGCCAGGCAGCACGCACCTGGGTGCGCCGGCCCGCCGCCCGCTGTTCGAACGACACCTCGTTGCCGGCATCGACGATGTCCCACATCGTGTCCACGGTGGCCAGCAACTCCTGGCGGGCTGCATTGATGTCGGCGGCGGCCTCGCCCACCGCGAACAGCACGTAGGGATCGTCCTTGATCGCGGTGCCCTGTGCGCCAACCCGATCGCGCTGATAGTCGAGATGTGCGGCGAGCGCGCCCTCGGCGATCCCGATCACCGCCGACGAGATGCCCAGCGGGAACATGTTCGACCAGGGCATCTTGTAGAGAGTTTCGGTGACGCCATACTCGCGCTGCGCTGTGCCGTCGATGACGTGATCGCCGTTCATCACGCGGTAGTCGGGGACGAAGGCGTCCTTGACGATGATGTCCTTGGAGCCGGTGCCCTTGAGGCCCACGACGTTCCACGAGTCGTCGACGATCTGGTAATCGCTGCGCGGCAGGATCATGTGCAGCATGGTCGGCGGCAGGGCCATGTCGCCCTCCGCGGTGCCGAGCATCGCGCCGAGGAAGATCCAGTCGCAGTGATCGGTGCCCGAGCTGAACTGCCAGCGGCCGTTGAAGATGTAGCCGCCGTCGACGGGCACGGCGATCCCGGTCGGTGCGTACGGCGAGGCCATCCAGGTGTCGCCGTCGGTGCCCCAGACCTCCTCCTGCACGCGGGGATCGGCGAAGGCGAGCTGCCACGGGTGAACGCCGACGATGCCGCACACCCAGCCGGTCGCGCCGTCGAGGGCGGCGGCGGCCATCACCGTCTCGGCGAACTCACGGGGATGGGCTTCGTAGCCGCCGTACTTCTTGGGCTGCAGCAGGCGGATCGGACCCGCCGCCTTGAGCTTCTTGGCGGTCTCGTCGGGTAGTTGGCCGAGTCGTTCGGCCTCGTCGGCTTGGCCGCGGATCTCCTCGGCCAGTGCGGTGATGTTCTCGAGTGCTTCGTTCATGGTGTCTTTCTCGCTTTCTCGGTGGGTGGTGGGTTCATCCCGATCCCTGAGGAGATCCGGAGCGCTAGCGGGAAGTTGTCATCCCGATCCCTGAGGAGATCCGGAGCGCTAGCGGGAAGTTGTCATCCCGATCCCTGAGGAGATCCGGAGCGCTAGCGGGAAGTTGTCATCCCGATCCCTGAGGAGATCCGGAGCGCTAGCGGGAAGTTGTCATCCCGATCCCTGAGGAGATCCGGAGCGCTAGCGGAGGATCGTCACGAAGGGGCCCTTCGTGACGCTTCGCTCGTTCCTCGCGAGGCTCCTCAGGGACCGAAGGGGGTGACGCTTCGCTCGTTCCTTGCGAGGCTCCTCAGGGGGCGAGTGGGGTGACGCTCGGCTAGCGCCTCGCTCCTCAGGGACCGAGAGGGTGACGCTTCGCCTCAGGGCCGGGGGCTCGTCAGGAACTGCGGCGACGTCAGGTGTGGGCTTGCAGCGTCGTGCCATCGGCGATGTTCTGCGCGACCTCGGCCTCCCAGCTCTGCACTGCGCGTTCGGTGTCGATCTCGAACTCGAACCGGTTGGTCATGTCGTCGGTGACGTCCTCGACGTCGACGTAGAACTGTTCGTACCAGCGGCGCAACTGGTACACCGGGCCGTCCTCCTCCGAGAGCAGCGGATTGTCGATGGGCGCCTTGTTCTTCCAGATCTCGATGTCCTGCTCGAAGCCCATCTCGACGCCCTGGGCGAACTGTGCGGCCATCCCGGACGCCATCTCGTCGGACATGCCCTCAGGCTTCTTGACCATCGCGCCGTACTGCAGCACAAAGGAATTCGACGTCACCGGATAATGGCAGTTGATCAGGACGGTTTCGATGGTCATGCCCTGCGCCTCGCTCCACAGCCAGTCGATCATGTACGACGGGCCGAAATAGGAGGCGTCGGACCGCAGGGTCGAGTTCGGGTCGTCGTAGTTGGTGCCGACCTCGATGTCGTGGCGCGGAGTGGACCGCATGTACTGGGTCGCGGTGTGGCCTTCGAAGACGTTCTTGAAATACCGCGGGAACGCGTAGTGCACGTAGAAGAAGTGCGCCATGTCCACCACGTTGTCGACGATCTCGCGGCAATGCGACCCCTCGACCAGGATCGAGTTCCATGTCCAGTCGGTCCACTCCGGGCTGCCGAAGCCTTCGATGACCGGAATCGTCACGTCGTCAGTGGGTTTGCTGCCCTGCGGGTCATGCCACACGAAGAGTTGGCCGTTTCGCTCCAGCGTCGGCCAGGAGCGCGTCTTGGCCACCGGTGGTACCCGTTTGGCGTAGGGGATGTCGGTGCACCGGCCGTTGCCGCCCCATCGCCAGTCATGGAAGGGACAGGCGATCGAGTTTCCCTTGATGGTGCCGAGCGCGAGGTTGCCGCCCATGTGTCGGCAGTACGCATCGAGGATATGGAGCTTTCCCGTCTCCTGGGCTCCGAAGACCACCAGCGTGGTGCCGAATGCCTTCACCTCGTGCGGTTGGCCGTCGCGGAACGTGTCGAGCAGTCCGAGACAGTGCCAGCCCCGGGCGAAGCGGGTCGGCGCGGCCGCCGCCTCGATCGTCCTGAATTCCTCTGCTTGCGATGGTGATTGACCATGTGTCCTGTGATCCAGCATCGAGACCTCCAACTCTCCAGACGTACTGGCGTGACGATGTCGATGGTCGTCGGGCCGGGCCGGTCGGGAGGCGCGGTCTCCCGTTCAGCGGACGGCGATTTCCGTCTTCCCGCTCAGCGGGTGCGAATTCCCGCCGCGAGCGGGACGTCTGGTGGTATCGCTGGGGTAGTGACCCCAGACGCCGGCGATAAGTATGGCGGCGAGTACAGCGAGGAGAACCGCGATGCAGCGATACACAGGACGACGAGTTCTGATCACCGGTGGCGGATCCGGGATCGGTCAGGCGACCGTGCTGCGGATGCTCGACGAAGGTGCCGACGTCGTCGCGGCCGACATCAGCGAGGCCGGTCTCGCCGACACCAAGAGCAAGGCGGGGGCATCGTCGAAGCTGACGACGATCGTGGTCAACGTCGCCGACGAAGCGTCGGTCCGTGCGGGCGTCGCGGCCGCGGTCGAGGGCCTCGGCGGACTCGACGTCCTGGTCAATGCCGCGGGAATACTGCGGTCCGCCCACACCCATGAGTTGTCACTGGAGCAGTTCGAGTCGGTCATCCGCATCAACCTGACCGGCACGTTCCTGATGATCCGCGAAGCCATCCCGGCGCTACGACAGGGTACGTCGCCGGCGGTCGTGAACTTCAGCTCAACGTCCGCCGCCTTCGCGCACCCGTACATGGCCGCCTACGCCGCGAGCAAGGGTGGCATCCAGGCGATGACGCACGCGTTGGCCTCCGAGTACGGGAAGGTCGGCATCAGGTTCACTGCGGTCCAGCCGGGCTCCATCTCGTCGGGCATGACCGACGGCAGTGGGGCCAGCGCGCAGAGCGTCGGACCCGGATTGCCCGAGGACGCCGACTTCTCGCTGTTTCCCGCGCCGCTGTTGTTCGGCGGTGGGTTTGCGCCACCGGAGACGGTGGCCGGCGTGGTCGCCATGCTCGCGAGCGAGGACGCAGCCTTCATCACCGGAACCGAGGTTCGCGTGGACGGTGGCTCACACGCCTGACCCAGGGGCATGTCGCCAATCCGCAACATGTTCTAAACTAGAACACGTTCACTCTACCGAGAAGGAGTCGAAGTGGCGGTCGACCAGGCAGTTCGTGAGCAGATCGCCTCCGATCTGTGGAACGCGGAGCGGACCGCGGTCGCCGTCGACCGTCCGACCGATTCGTACTCTGACCTCGATGTCGTCGACGCCTACGAGATCCAGCTGATCAACATTCGCAAGCGCCTCGACGCGGGGGCCAAGGTCGCCGGGCACAAGGTGGGGCTGGCATCCGAGGCGATGCAGAAGATGATGAACGTCGACGAGCCTGACTACGGCCATCTGCTCGACGAGATGCAGTACTTCGAGTCCACGCCCATCGACGCCAAGAAACTGTGCTTTCCTCGCGTCGAGGTGGAGGTCGGGTTCATCCTGGGCAAAGACCTGCCCGGCGCGGGCTGCACCAACGAGGACGTGATCGAGGCGGTCGAATGGGTGGTGCCGTCGATCGAGCTCATCGACTCACGCATCAAGGATTGGAAGATCACCCTGTGCGACACGATCGCCGACAATGCGTCGTCGTGCGGCTGGATTCTGGGGGAGCAGCGTGTCCCGATCAGCGAGATCGACACCGGCGACATCGACGCGGTGCTGCACCGTAATGGGGAGATCGTCGCGAAGGGCAACTCGTCGGCGGTGCTCGGCCACCCGCTCAACGCCGTGTCGTGGTTGGCGCGCAAGGTGGAGAGCTTCGGGGTGCGGTTGCGTAAGGGTGATGTGATCCTGCCCGGTACCGCGACGCGGGCGATCGACATCAGTTCGGGGGATCACTTCGTTGCCGAGTTCGCCGGGCTCGGCTCGGTCACTCTCGACTTCGACTAGCAGTCTTTTCGGTCCCTGAGGAGGGAGCTTGCGAGCGTCACGTGCTTTCGGTCCCTGAGGAGCGAGCTTGCGAGCGTCGCGTGCTTTCGGTCCCTGAGGAGGGAGCTTGCGAGCGTCACGTGCTTTCGGTCCCTGAGGAGCGAGCTTGCGAGCGTCACGAAGGGTCCTTCGTGACGGCCCTCCGCAAGCTCCGGGCCTCCTCAGGAACCGGGGCACGGCCCTCCGCAAGCTCCGGGCCTCCTCAGGAACCGGGGCACGGCCGTTCGCAAGCTCCGGGCCTCCTCAGGAACCGGGGCACGGCCTCGCAAGCTCCGGGCCTCCTCAGGAACCGGGACGTAACCAACGAGAGGAGTTGTATATGACAGCGAAGCTGACCGCAGCGATCATCGGGTCGGGCAACATCGGCACCGATCTGATGTACAAGCTGCACCGTTCCGAGGTGATCGAGCCCCGATGGATGGTCGGTATCGACGCCGACTCCGAGGGGATGAAGCGGGCCGCTGATCATGGACTGATCACCATGAGTGGTGGTGCTGATGAGTTGTTGGGCTCGTCGGAGAAGCCCGATCTCATCTTCGAGGCCACGTCTGCCTACGTCCATCGCGAATACGCACCCAAATACGAGGCCGCCGGGATCACAGCGGTCGACCTCACGCCCGCCGCGGTAGGGCCTGCGGTGGTGCCGCCGGCGAACCTGCGTGAGCATCTGGATGCGCCGAACACCAACATGATCACCTGTGGCGGGCAGGCCACCATCCCGATGGTGCATGCCGTGTCGTCGGTGGTGCCGGTGCCATACGCGGAGATCGTCGCGTCGGTGGCCTCGGTGTCGGCCGGCCCCGGAACCCGCGCCAACATCGACGAGTTCACCCGGACCACGTCAAAGGGGGTGGAAACCATCGGTGGGGCCGACCGCGGCAAGGCGATCATCATTCTCAACCCGGCCGATCCGCCGATGATCATGCGCGACACCATCTTCTGCGCGATCCCGGCTGATGCGGACACCGACGCCATCGCCGAGTCGATCCATCAGCGGGAGAAAGAGATCCAGGCGTATGTGCCCGGCTATCGGCTGCTTCAGGATCCACAGTTCGATCCGCCGAGTGTGATCAACGGCGGGCACGCTCGCGTGTCGATCTTCGTCGAGGTCGAAGGCGCCGGCGATTTCCTCCCGCCGTACGCCGGCAACCTGGACATCATGACCGCCGCCGCCACCAAGGTGGGCGAAGAGATCGCGAAGACCAAGTTGGGAGCCACCGCATGAGCACAGCCACTGACCTGATGGCGAACGCCCGCAAGTACTCCGACGCCCTCGACATCCGGATCACCGACTCGTCGTTGCGCGATGGCAGCCACCACAAGCGCCATCAGTTCACCGAGCAGGAGGTGCGTGACATCGTCGCGGCGCTCGATGCGTCCGCTGTGCCGGTGATCGAGGTGACCCACGGAGACGGACTGGGTGGGTCGTCGTTCAACTACGGATTCTCCAAGACACCGGAGCAGCAACTGATCAAGGCGGCCGCCGAAACTGCGAAGCAGGCCAAGATCGCGTTCCTGATGCTGCCCGGCCTCGGCACCAAGGACGACATCCGCGCGGCACAGGACAATGGCGGTCAGATCTGTCGGATCGCCACCCACTGCACCGAGGCCGATGTGTCGATCCAGCATTTCGGGCTGGCGCGCGACCTCGGGTTGGAGACCGTCGGCTTTCTGATGATGAGCCACTCCCAGCCGCCGGAGAAGCTGGCGCAGCAGGCCCGGATCATGGCGGACGCCGGTTGTCAGTGTGTGTACGTCGTGGACTCGGCGGGCGCGTTGGTGCTCGAGGACGTGACCTATCGGGTGCAGGCGCTGCGGGCCGAGCTCGGTGATGACGCGCAGATCGGTTTCCACGGGCATGAGAACCTCGACATCGCGGTGGCCAACTCCATCAACGCGATTCGTGCCGGTGCGCAGCAGATCGACGGGTCGATCCGCCGCTTCGGTGCCGGCGCGGGCAATACGCCCACGGAAGCCTTCGTGGGGGTATGCGACAAGCTGGGCATCACCACCGGCGTGGACTTCATGAAGATCGCCGATGCCGCCCAGGATGTGGTGCGTCCGGCGATGCCGTCGGAATGTCTGGTGGATCGGTCGTCGATGATGATGGGGTACGCGGGCTGCTACAGCTCGTTCCTCAAGCACGCCGAGGGGCATGCCGAGCGCTACAACGTGTCCGCCGCCGACATCCTCATCGAGGCAGGCAACCGCAAACTCGTCGGCGGGCAGGAAGACCAGCTCATCGACATCGCGTTGGAACTGAAGAAGAAGCAGGACGCGAACGCGGGGGTGTGACCGGCCGTGGGAGCCCCACCCGCTCTGCGGTCACTTGCCGCGGCAGGCGCGACGGGGATCAGCCGCGCCGAGCCAGGATCGACGCCGCGCCATTCGCCGCTGCTCGCACCGATGTGGCGTGCGCGCTCGGCCGAAAGCGCGTCGCCGGACCGGTCGCGGAGATCGCGGCCAACGGGGTGCCGTCGACACCCAAAATCGGGGCGGCGATACAGACCACGCCCAGTGTCGACTCTTCGTTCTCGTACGCCACCCCCTGCTCGATCACCTGCTCGAGCTGAGTGCGGAGCAGGCCGGCGGCCACGATGGTGTGTCGGGTGCGGCGCTCCAACGGCTGTGACAGGACGCGATCGATCGTCTCACGCCCAGAATGGGCCAGCAGTGACTTTCCGATAGCTGTGCAGTGCAACGGCATTCGGCCACCAAGACGCGACGGAACCGATGCCTGGCGGTGTCCGCCGAGTTTGCTGATGTAGACCACCTCATCGCCGTCGAGAACGCCGAGGTGCACCGTTTCCTGGGTCCGCGCAAGGAGATCCTGCATGAACGGCACCGCGACCTCGAGGACGGAGCGTTCCGCGGCGGCGCGCATACCCAACTCGAACAGCCCGCGGCCCAGACGAAACCCCTCCGGCGAGGTGGTCAGGAGGCGGGCGAGGACGAGGTCGCCGGCGATGCGATGCACGGTGGGCTTGGGAATACCGGTCCGCCGCGACAACTCGGAAAGCCCCAGCGCCCGCCCGTCGCTGCCGAACGCGTCCAGAATCCGCATCACACGGCCGAGCATCGACCGCTCATCGAGCACCCCGTCGGCCATGATCACCCCCTGAAGGAAATTTGGCGGTCCACTCACCGGAACACTTTACTGTTCGGCGATGGGCCTGTCCCGCACACTGTGAATCGCTCAGCAAGGAGGAGGCCCAGTGTCCGCAACCACCGCCCACGGTGACGGCAATGCCGTAGCCAGCACGACCACCGACGACGAGGTGGTCGCCGAAGCAGCCGCGCGACTTGCCGGTGCGATGCGCACCGGTCGGCCGTGTGCTGCAGTGCGCGACCTGATCGGTCCGGACAACGTGGCCGCCGCCTATCGGGTCCAGGAACAGTTCAATGCGTTGCTCGATGACGGTCGGCGGACGGTGATCGGCCGCAAGATCGGCGCGACGTCTGCCGCGGTCCAACAACAGCTCGGCGTCGATCAGCCCGACTTCGGAGTCCTGTTCTCCGACATGGCATTCAGCGACGGTGCAACCATCCCGATGGGGCGGCTGCTCCAGCCCAAGGCGGAGGCCGAGGTCGCGTTTCGCCTCGTGGACGACCTGGCCACCGGCAGCCTCGACGTGGCACAGTGCCGCGCCGCCGTTGGCGAGGCCGTTGCTGCCATCGAGATCGTCGACAGCCGAATCCGCGAGTGGGACATCTCGTTCGCCGACACGGTCGCCGACAATGCCTCGAGCGGCGTCTTCGTGCTCGGAAGCCGGTGGCGGTCGCTGTCGGAGTTCGAACCGGTCGATGTGACGATGTCGATGAGCATCGACGGGGCCGTGGTGTCCTCCGGCAGCGGCGCTGACTGCCTGGGAGATCCGCTCAACGCCCTGTCGTGGCTCGCGCGTCGAGCACGCGAATTCGGCAACCCGCTCGAGGCGGGACAGATCATTCTCTCCGGCGCCCTCGGACCCATGCGTCCACTACACCCGGGTGCTCAGATCACCGTCACCATAGGCGGACTCGGCGAGGTGTCCGCGTCCTTCACCCCTGACCTGGAGGTCACCGACCATGAGTCATGACACTGCACGAACCAGAGTTGCCATCATCGGCTCCGGCAACATCGGCACCGACCTGATGATCAAGGTCTTGCGTACGTCACAGCACCTGGAGATGGCCGCGATGGTCGGAATCGATCCCGATTCCGACGGTCTGGCCCGCGCCGCCCGACTCGGCGTGCCCACCACACACGAAGGCGTCGACGGTCTGATCAATCTGCCCGGCTTCGACGACATCGACATCGTCTTCGACGCGACGTCGGCAAAAGCTCACCAACACAACAGTTCACTGTTGGCGCCGCTGGGCAAACGGATGGTCGATCTCACCCCTGCGGCCATCGGCCCGTTCGTGGTGCCCGCAGTCAACATCGACGATCATCTCGACGCCCCCAACGTCAACATGGTCACCTGCGGCGGTCAGGCCACCATCCCGATCGTGGCAGCGGTGTCGCGGGTGACCCCGGTCGCCTACGCGGAGATCGTCGCGTCGATCTCCTCGAAGTCGGCAGGCCCGGGAACCCGCGCCAACATCGACGAGTTCACCGAGACCACCTCGCATGCCATCGAATCCGTCGGCGGCGCGCAACGCGGCAAGGCAGTCATCATCCTCAACCCTGCCGAACCGCCGCTGATCATGCGGGACACCGTGTTCTGCTTGGTCACCGCAACCGATCGCGACACCCAGGATCAGATTCGCGCGTCGGTCACCAAGATGGTCGGCGATGTCGCCGCCTATGTTCCCGGTTACCGGCTCAAGCAGGAGGTCCAGATCGACGCGATACCGGCGGATCAGCCGGTCCACACCCTCGTCGGTCCGGGCTCGGCGACACCCACACACACCGTGTCGGTGTTCCTCGAGGTCGAGGGCGCGGCCCACTACCTGCCCGCGTACGCCGGAAACCTCGACATCATGACCTCGGCCGCGCTCCAGATGGCCGAGCGGATCGCTGCGCATTCGCACGAGCAGAAGGAAGCCGTCTGATGACCACAACGCTGACTCCGACATCGATCTTTATCCAGGACGTCACGCTGCGCGACGGGATGCACGCCGTCCGCCACCGCATCACCCCGCGGGATGTCGGGAAGATCGTCGCCGCCCTCGATGCCGCCGGTGTCGACGCGATCGAGGTCGCCCACGGTGACGGTCTCGCCGGTGGTTCACTCAACTACGGGCCGGGCTCCAACAGTGATTGGGAATGGATCGAGGCCGCCGCGGCGAACCTCACCCACGCGCGCCTGACCACCCTGTTGCTGCCCGGCGTCGGTACTGTCGAGGACCTCAAGCGTGCCTACGATCTCGGTGTGCGGTCGGTACGGGTCGCGACCCACTGCACCGAGGCCGACGTCGCCGCCCAACACATCGGCACCGCGCGCGAGATCGGGATGGACGTCTCCGGTTTCTTGATGATGAGTCATATGTCTGCACCCGCCGATCTCGCCGGTCAGGCCAAGCTCATGCAGGATTACGGCGCCCACTGCGTGTACGTGACCGATTCCGGTGGCCGCCTGACGATGGCCGGGGTCCGCGATCGGGTGCTGGCCTACCGTGACGTCCTCGATGAGCGCACCGAGATCGGTATCCACGCTCACGAGAACCTGTCGCTGTCGGTCGCGAACTCGGTCGTCGCGGTCGAGAACGGTGTGACCCGGGTCGACGCCTCCCTGGCGGGGCACGGCGCCGGAGCCGGTAACTGCCCCATCGAGGCCTTCATCGCCGTCGCCGACCTGCTGGAGTGGAAGCACGGGTGCGACGTGTTCGCCCTGCAGGACGCCGCCGATGATCTGGTCCGACCGCTGCAGGACCGCCCGGTACGCGTGGACCGCGAAACCCTGACTCTCGGTTACGCCGGCGTCTATTCGAGCTTCCTGCGCCACGCCGAGGCCGCCAGCGAACGGTACGGGATCGACGTACGCACCCTGCTGATGGAGGCCGGCCGCCGCCGGCTGGTCGGCGGGCAAGAAGACATGATCATCGATATCGCCCTCACGATGAACAAGGAACGCCAGGACGGTTGAGCTTCTCTGCGCGAACGGTTCTCGCGCGTCCACCATCTGTCCGCGAATGCAGTTGCGCGCGCGGCAGGGTGGTGGACGCGCGAGTACGCCTACATCCCGGCCGGCGGGTGGCCGAGGCAGAACATCGCGCCGAAGGGGTCGGTGACCGCGGCCAGCGTGCCGTACGGGGTCTCCTCGCCGGCCATCAAGACGTTGCCCCCCAGCGACTCGACCTGCTTCACCGTGGCGTCGACGTCGTCGACGGTCACATAGACCTGCCAGAACGACGGCACCTCGGCCGGGTGGATCTTGGCCGCGTCCATGATTCCCGAGTACGAGCTCTCGCCGATGAACACCTGTCCGTAGGCGTCCGGGCCTACGGCGTCGGGATCGCCGCCGGTGCCGATCTCCTCGATGCGGGCGCCGAGCACCTCGCGGTAGAACGCCAGCGACTTCTCGTACTCCTTGGTGTGGCACTCGAACCAGTACGGGGTGCCGTGCTCGCCCCACTCGACGAAGCCCGGGTGCGTGCCCGGTTTCCAGAAGCCGATGGCCGCGCCCGCGGTGTCGACGGCAACCATCATCGTGCCCATCTCGCCGATGTCCATCGGCGGCACCATGATCGAGCCGCCGGCCTTCTCCACCGCCGCCACGGTGGACGCGGGATCGTCGGTGTGCAGGTACACCGACCAGATGTCGGACGGCCCGTTGGGATCCATCACCGGTCCCATACCCGCGACGAGCTTTCCGTTCTTCGCGAAGTTGCGGTAACCACCGAACTGGGCGTTGGGCTCCTCGGCCTCCCAGCCGAAGATCGCGCCGTAGAACTCGGCGGCCTTGTCCGGGTCACTGCTCATCAGGTCGAACCAGATGGGTGCGCCGACCGGCGCCGTGTAGTCACTCATCACGGGTCCTCTCAGGATTGTCGATTCCGGGTTTCGATGCTGCACCACTGCTGACCTTCAGCGTGAACCAAACTCATCGGCGACATGCCGCAAATCAACCGATACCGATGAGAATCGCCGCCCGCCGGTGTCGACATCTGCAGATGATCAGACCCGGCCATGGAAGGAACCCCGACGATGCAGCCCATAGATGCGACCCACACGACAGCCGGCTATGCCCCGCAGATCTCCGCCGCAGCCGATGAGATGAACGAACTCGCGGCGCGGGTCACCGACGACGAACTGGGCCGACCGACCCCGTGCGCCGACACCGACCTCGCCGCATTGCTCGCCCACGTGATCGGTCTGAGCCGGGCCTTCACGGCGTCGGCGCGGAAAGACCTGGGCCCGTTGACATCGACACCGCCTGACCCGACGACGAACGTGCTGCCGGATGACTGGCGGACCGCGCTGGAGGGGAATCTCGTCGACCTCGTCGAGGCCTGGCGCGAGCCGGGAGCCTGGGAGGGGATGACTCAGGCCGGGGGAGTCGACGCCCCCGCCGAGATCATGGGCATCATCGCTCTCTCCGAGCTCGTGCTTCATGGCTGGGACGTCGCACGGAGCATCGGTGTCGACTACGACCTGTCCGACGACATCTTGCGCGTGGTCTACGACTTCCACTACCCGCCACAGCCGCAGAGTGAGCGCGAGGGCATGTTCGGCCCGGTTGTCGAGGTACCCGATGACGCACGTCTTCTCGATCGGCTCGCCGGCCTGACCGGTCGGGATCCGTTCTGGCCGCATGGCACCCTGGAGGAATGAGCGAAGGAACCGACCGCGCCCGGGCCGCGGTCCGGAGGCTCACCTGGCCGATCACCGCGGTCGGCGGACTCTTGCTGGTGGCGTTCAGTCTGGTCCCGTGGGGCGTATCCGATGAAGGGGTGAAGCCCTCGATCACGGGTCTCGGCCGGGTCTCGGTGCCCGGTGCGTCGCCCGAGGACGTCGCTTTCCTCGAGGAACACACGCTGCGACCGGGGCTGTGGACGGTGGTGCTCGGCGCATTGATCGCGGTCATCGCCGTGGTCGCGTGGTGGCGAGCCGCGCTCCGGTGGCCTGCCGTGGTCATCGTCGCGCTCGGCGCGATCGGCTCACTCGCCGTGGTGATCCCAGCACTGGCCGATCCCGGCACACACCTCTTCGATCAGCGCGTCCAGGACGCGGTGCAGGTGGATTCGCCACTCATCGACGTCGGTTACGGGTTACTCGGTGTGCTCGTCGTCGCCATCGTGTTGATCGGACTGGTGGTCGCGGCCGCGCTCACCCCAGCCGACGGATCGTCTTGATCGACGGCATCCGGTCGAGCGGGGTGAATCCGATCGGGACGCCGTTGGGGCCGTAGGCGTTGAACACCTGACCGAACCCGGCGTAGATCCCGACGTGGCTGGCGTCGCGCCAGAAGATGATGATGTCACCCGGCGCCAGCGCGCCGAGCGGGATGGCGTGTCCGACCTTGGCCTGCTGCTGGCTCGTCCGCGGGAGATGAATGCCCGCGGTCCCGAACGCCCACTGCACCAGTCCGGAGCAATCCCACGAGTTCGGACCGGTGCCGCCCCACTTGTACGGCTTGCCGATCTGGGTCATCGCCGCGCTCAGCGCCTGCATGCCGGCGGGCGTGGAGACCGGAAGGTAGATCTCCATCGACCCCGACGACCCCGATGATCCGGTGTCGGCGACGGCCGGCGCCACCGAGACACCCGTTGCGAGCACCGCGGCGCAGAGCACACCGATCGCACGACGTCGAAGATCTGTCATGGCACAAGAGTGACGGATGTGGCTCCGCTTGTCTCAACCTTCGATTGAGATTGGTAAAGAAGTGGCTGGTGGGAACGGTGTGTGGGAAAAGTGCCCCTGCGATGCACCCGGCTCAGACGAGCCGTCGACACTATGTCGATGGAGGGGCTGGGCAGGGCGCTTTCTGGGGTGCCTTTCCGGGACACCTTTCTGGGGTGCTTTTCGAGGTGAGGCGCCGGCTGTCCTCACCAATACCCGTCGGGGTCGCTCTCCGGGGATTCCGCGGGGATGATGCCCTCGGCGACGCCGTGGTCGATGCTCGCGGACAGTCGAGGACAGGTGGGCACCATCGCGCCGGGCAGCAGGGCCTTGCCGGAGTCCTCGGCACGCTCGAGTTCGTTGCACCGATCGCGGGCCTCGGAGGTCCACTGCACGCTCGTGTGGAATGCGCTGGTCTTCTTGACCAGCACGCACGCGTGGCACGACCGGCATTCGATCTCGCGCATGCCGCCACGCAGATAATGGTCGCGGTCGCGTCGCGTCGCGTCGTGGACAGCGGCGAGGCGATCAGGATCACCGTGAAAGTCGGGCGCCTTCGCCCAACCAGATGCACTGACCCCCTCATTGGCCGCCGCCCGTGTCATCGGCTCAGACCTCGGCCTTGTCCGATGCGTCCGCGACCTCACCCTGCTCGGAGGCTTCCTCTTGGCGCCGCAGGTTCTCCTCGATCTCGACGCCCCAGCTCTCCAGGGCCTTCGACGTGTCGATCTCGTACTCGAAGCGCTGTGTCATCTCATCGGTGACCTCGGCCTTGTCCACGTAGAACTGGTCGTACCAGCGGCGCAGCTGGTAGACCGGCCCGTCCTCCTCGACCAGCAGGGGGTTGTCGATGCGGGTCTTGTTCTTCCAGATCTCGACGTCCTGCAGGAAGCCGACCTCGACGCCGGCAGTGATCTTCTTCGCCATCTTGTCGGCCTGCTCGGCGGTGAGTCCCTCGGGCACCTTCGCCATGACGCCGTACATCAGGACGAAGGAGTTGGCGTCGATCGGGTAGTGGCAGTTGGTCAGGATCGTCTCGATCGCGAAACCGCCGTAGTACTGGACCATCGGGTTGAGCATGTAGGACGGCCCGTAGTACGCCGCGATCGACTCGAGGCGGCTGTCGCCGTAATTGGTGCCCAGCGAGATGTCCGGTCGGCCGTGCGAGTTCATGTACTGCGCCGCGACCTCGCCCTCGAAGACGTTCTTGAAATAGTCCGGCAACGCGAAGTGCACGTAGTAGAAGTGCGCCATGTCGACCACGTTGTCGATGATCTCCCGGCAGTTCGACCCCTCGATGACGATGCGGTTCCATGTCCAGGTGGTCCATTCGTCCGAGCCCACCTCGTCGAGCTCGGGGATGATGCATTCGTCCGGCGGCGGATTGCCCTCGGGGTCGTTGTAGACGAAGACCTGGCCGTTGCGGATCATCGTCGGCCACGCGCGGGTTTTGGCGAGCTTCGGATTGCGTTTGGCATACGGCACGCCCGCGCACCGACCATTGCCCTTCCACTGCCATCCGTGGAACGGGCACGCGACGTTGTCGCCCTTGACCGAACCCTGCGACAGGTCGCCACCCATGTGTCGGCAGTAGGCGTCGAGGACGTTGATCTCACCCTGCTGATCGGCCCACACGACGAGCTTTGTGCCGAAGACCTGGACCGAGTGCGGTTCTCCGTCACGGAACTCGTCGACGAGGCCGAGGCAGTGCCATCCGCGTGCGAACCGCGTGGGCGGTGCTCCGGTGTCGATCTCGCGCACGGCGATGTCATCGCCGGCGGGCGCTGCAGTGCCGGCCCCCACCGGGGACACGGACTCGGGTGTCGGGGACATCCGTTACTCCTGTTCTGGCGCTTGATTCGCCCGTTCGGTACGAATCACCTCACTCGCAATACTAGAACATGTTACAAAAATGGCGAGCAGATCGGGCGGTCCGGTGATGATCGGGCCAGGAAATGGGCACAAAGGCCCAGTGCTCGACATAAATGAGAACGTGTTCTAATCTCAAACGGACGAGAACCATGGGCGACGGACCGTCGTCGAGAACTGAGTAGGAGCGGGCGAGATGCCAGCACAACGCAGCGAAGCAGCCGAGCAGGTCCTGGAGAAGATCAACGCACTCCTTCCCGAGATCGAGCAGCGGGCCCAGCAGACCGAGGAGCTCCGGCGTATCCCGGACGAGACCGTCTCGAGTCTCGAGGGCGCGGGCTTCTTCAGGTTGCTGCAGCCGGAGCAGTGGGGCGGTCATCAGGTCGATCCCGTGACCTTCTACGAGGCCGTGCGGCGCATCGCATCCGCGTGTGGTTCGACCGGCTGGGTGTCGGGCATCATCGGAGTCCACAATTGGCATCTCGCCCTGTTCGACCAGCAGGCGCAGGAAGACGTCTGGGGTTCCGACACCAACGTGCGGATCTCCTCCTCGTACGCCCCCATGGGCATGGGTGAGGTCGTCGACGGCGGCTACAAGGTCAACGGTTCCTGGGCGTGGTCCTCGGGCTGTGACACCGCGGACTGGGTGTTCGTGGGTGGCCCCGTGATCAAGAACGGCAAGCCGGTCGACTTCGTCAGCTTCCTGATCCCACGCAGTGACTACACGATCAAGGACGTCTGGAATGTCGTCGGGCTGCGTGGTACCGGCTCGAACACGATCGAGGTGAAAGACGTGTTTGTCCCGCGCCACCGGATGCTCAGCATGCGGACGATGAGCATGGGACAGAGTCCGGGACTCGAACGCAACACGGCGCCGGTCTACAAGATGCCGTGGGGCACCATTCACCCGAGCACCATCGCCACGCCGATCGTGGGCATGGCCTATGGCGCGTACCGGGCTCACGTGGAGCATCAGGGCAAGCGAGTCCGTGCGGCCTACGCCGGCGAGAAGGCCAAGGAGGATCCGTTCGCCAAGGTGCGGATCGCGGAAGCGGCAAGCGACATCGACGCCGCCTGGCGACAACTGTCGGGCAACCTGCAGGCCGAATACGACCTGATTCTGGCCGGCGAGGAGGTGTCGATGGAGTTGCGCCTCGCGGCGCGTCGCGATCAGGTACGTGCCACCGGCCGTGCCATCTCGGCGATCGACCGGCTCTTCGAGAACTCCGGCGCCCACGCGTTGGAGAACGGCACACCGATCCAGCGCTTCTGGCGCGACGCACACGCCGGACGCGTGCACGCGGCCAACGACCCCGAGCGAGCCTACGTCGCATTCGGCAACGGCGAGTTCGGGATTCCGATCGGCGACACGATGGTGTGAGTGGTGATGAATGCGGAGACGCCCATCCGCTCTCTGGGGAGCGCGGCGCCAGCCGGCGACAACCGCTTTCTGAGGAGCGAGGCGCTGGCCGGCGACAACCGCTTTCTGGGGAGCGCGGCGCCAGCCGGCGACAACCGCTTTCTGGGGAGCGAGGCGCCAGCCGGCGACAACCGCTCCCTGAGGAGGCCCGGAGCGCTAGCGAAGTGCCGTCACGAAGGGCCCTTCGTGACGCATCCTCGCAAGCTCGGAGGCTCCTCAGGGACCGGGGTGGGTACGCAAGCTCGAAGCCCCGGGGACCGAAGTGGGTACGCAAGCTCGGAGGCTCGTCGGGGACCGAAGTACGCACGTCTGTCAGTAGTGCTCGCCCGCGACAACCGCTCCCTGAGGAGCGAGGCGCTAGCCGAGCGTCACGAAGGGCCCTTCGTGACGCATCCTCGCAAGCTCGGAGGCTCCTCAGGGACCGGGGTGGGTACGCAAGCTTGGAGCCCCGGGGACCGAAGTGGGTACGCAAGCTCGAAGGCTCGTCGGGGACCGAAGTACGCACGTCTGTCAGTAGTGCTCGCCCGCGACAACCGCTCCCTGAGGAGCGAGGCGCTAGCCGAGCGTCACGAAGGGCCCTTCGTGACGCATCCTCGCAAGCTCGGAGGCTCCTCAGGGGCCGAAGTGGTTACGCAAGCTCGAAGCCGCGGGGACCGGGGTGGGTACGCAAGCTCGGAGGCTCGTCAGGGACTCGAGGGCTGAGTGTGGATGACCAGAGGAGTGAGAAGCGATGAGTGACAGTCCGATCCGATCCCTCGGATACATGCGGATCGAGGCGACCGACATGGACGCCTGGCGTGAGTACGGCCTCAAGGTCCTCGGGATGGTCGAGGGCAAGGGCCTGACCGACGAGGCGCTCTATCTGCGGATGGACGACTTTCCGGCGCGGCTCGTGATCGTCCCGGGCGATCGGGACGGGCTGTCGAGCTCCGGGTGGGAATGCGCCAACGCCGAAGCCCTGCAGGATGTCCGGGATCGTCTGTCGTCGGCCGGGGTGATCTTCCGGGAGGCCAAGGACGAGGAACTCGCCGACCGTCGCGTGGTCGAGATGATCGTCTTCACCGATCCGGCAGGCAACACCCTCGAGGTGTTCCACGGTGTCGCGCTGGAGCATCGACGGGTGGTGAGTCCGTATGGGCACACGTTTGTCACCGGCGAGCAGGGTCTCGGGCATGTGGTGTTGACCTGCGATGATGACAAGGCGGCCTTGGCCTTCTACCGCGATGTGCTCGGCTTCAGCCTGCGTGACTCGATGCGCCTGCCCCCACAAGCGGTCGGACGCGAGGAGGGCGAGGAGTCGCCATGGCTTCGGTTCCTCGGATGCAATCCTCGGCACCACTCCCTCGCATTCCTGCCGATCCCCAACAGCACCGGCATCGTGCACCTGATGGTGGAGGTGGAGAACTCCGACGACGTCGGCCTGTGCCTCGACCGGGCGCTGCGCAAGAAGGTGAAGATGTCGGCAACCCTGGGCCGCCACGTCAATGACCTGATGCTGTCGTTCTACATGAAGACCCCCGGCGGATTCGACATCGAATTCGGTTGTGAAGGAAGAACCGTCAACGATGACGAGTGGATAGCGCGGGAGAGCACCGCAGTCAGTTTGTGGGGCCATGACTTCACCGTCGGATTCCGCTGACATGGCGAGCCCGGAGGTCACACGCACGCCCTACGGTTCCGCCGAGTTCGACAGTCGGCAGTTCCGGACCGCGATGGGGCAGTTCTGCACGGGTGTCACCGTGATCACCACCATCGACGCCGAGGGCTCTCCCGTCGGATTCGCCTGCCAGTCGTTCGCGGCGCTGTCTCTGGACCCGCCACTGGTGTTGTTCTGCCCGATGAAGACATCGCGGAGTTGGAAGGTCATCGAGCAGGCCGGAAAATTCTGCGTCAACGTACTGTCCAACCGTCAGCAGGACGTCAGTGCGGCGTTCGGCGCTCCCGGCGACGACAAGTTCCGACACATCACCTGGGACCCGTCGCCGGCCGGACTGCCGGTGATCCGGCACGGACTGACCTGGGTGGAATGCGATGTGGAACGGGTGACCGACGGAGGCGACCATCACATCGTCATCGGCCGCGCCCGCACGCTCGGAGAAGTGCTGCAGGACAAGCCGTTGCTGTTCTACCGTGGTGGTTACCTGTCCACCGAACACCCGCGGGTCACACCCGCACAGGCCGAACTCGAGAACTTCCTCACCTGGACTGGAGGCGACACCTGGCTATGATCTCGATACGGCTCCTCGCTCCGCTCGTCACCCACTCGATCTGCGGTTTGGGGGACGAGTGACCCATCAACCACAGGTCATGCTCGGCAGTGTCGAACGGCCGACGAATGTGACCACGCCACTCACCGACGCGATCGCCGAGGCCGAGAAACTCATCGCGTCAGCGGAGTTCGTGGAGAGTGAACAGGATCTCGCCGAGGGCTACGACTATCTCGCCGGCAGCATCGCGGCGATCGTGCAGTTGGTCCGGTCGCGGCAGAAGAGCCATCCGAACTTCATCACGTCCACCGGTCCGATGACGAAGATGGGTTTGGACAACCCCGACACGCTCTACTATCACGCCGACCTGGAGCCGACCGGCACCTATATCGTGCGCGGACAACGCGGTTCCACGGTCGATCTGAGCTTTCAGGTCCTGGCCGGGGAGTACACGCCGTCCTCGGTTCCCGGCGGTGACGACGCCTTCGACGACCGGCGTATCCCGATCGACGCCGACGGGAACTTCGAGATCACCTTCGGACCGCCGATTGACGAGCACCGGGACGACTACTTCGTGCTCGCCGACGACGCGTCGATGCTGTCGGTCCGGGAGGTCTACAGCGACTGGACCCAGCGCAAGGGGTCGATCTCGATCGAGCGGATCGACACCGCAGGCACCGCACCGGCCGAACCCGATCTCGCTCGGGTGACGCGACGCTACGCCACAGCCGGAAAGATGCTGACATCGCGCATCAACACCTGGTTCAACTTCCCGAAATGGTTCTACCTCGACGAACCGGTCAACACGTTCACGTCTCCGCGACTCACCCCGGGCGGACTGGCCACGCAGTACTCGGCGGTCGGCCACTACCGCCTCGCCGACAACGAGGCGATGGTCATCACGGTGCCGAGATCGGATGCGCCGTATCAGGGTTTCCAGCTCGGCAGCATGTGGTACATCTCGTTGGACTACGTCAACCATCAGACCAGCCTGAATTCCACTCAGGCACAAGTCGATCCCGACGGGATGATCCGAATGGTGGTGTCGCGGAAAAATCCTGGCGTGGCCAACTGGATCGAGACGACCGGTCGGGCGACCGGAATCATGCAGTTCCGCTGGCAACGCACCGACCACCCGATCGCGCCGGAGGATGGTCCCAGTGCGCAGGTGATCGATGTCGACGACGTCGAGGCGCACCTGCCGTACTTCTCCGACAACGTCGTCGACGACACGGCGTGGAACCAACGCATTGCGGCACGCCAACGTGCCTTTGCCGAAAGGATGTTGTTGTGACGGGTTCGGGTCTGCTGTCGGACAAGGTGGTGGTGGTATCCGGAGTGGGGCCCGGCCTCGGTCGGTCGATCTGCTTGCGTGCGGCCGCTGCGGGCGCCGCGGTGGTGCTGGCCGCGCGCACGGAATCACGGCTCAAAGAAGTTGCGGCCGAGATCGATGCCACGGGTGGGACAACACTCGTCGTGCCCACCGACATCACCGACGACGATGCCGTCGACGGACTGGTGGCCGCCACACTCGAGGAGTTCGGCCGCGCGGATGTCCTGGTGAACAATGCGTTCGCATTGCCATCGATGAAACCACTGGCGCGCACCGACTTCGATCACATCTCGAGCAGTCTCGACCTGACCGTCCTTGGTACGCTCCGAGTGATCAAGGCGTTCACCGAGCCCCTGGAGGCCACCAACGGCGCCATCGTCAACATCAACTCGATGGTCATCCGCCACTCCGAACCCCGCTACGGTAGCTACAAACTGGCCAAGTCGGCACTGCTGGCGATGTCACAGACCCTGGCAACAGAGCTGGGCGACAAGGGCATCCGCATCAACACGGTCGCACCCGGATACATCTGGGACGACCAGCTGAAATGGTACTTCGGCGAGATTGCCAATAAGTACGGCATCACCCCCGACCAGGTCTACGAGCAGACCGCGAGCAAGTCGGATCTGAAACGGTTGCCGGAGCCCGACGAGATCGCCGAGGCCGCGGTGTTCCTGGCCTCGCCGATGGCCAGCGCGATCACCGGTCACACCCTGGATGTGAACTGCGGGGAATACCATGACTAGCGTCGCGCCACGCAGGAATGTCGGCACCGTCGACGATCTCCATGAAGCGGCCACGCGCGCAACGGGTCTCGATGACTTCGGCGACTCGGACTACATCGAGGCACTGGAGATCCTGCTCGAGTCCTACACCCGCGACGCCGGCCTCACCGAACTGGGAAGCAAGATGTTCCGGTTCTTCCTCAAGGGTGCGCTGATCGCGCGCCTGTTGTCGGAGGCCTCCTGGAAATCCCACCCGGACTACGTCGATGTGCCGATCACCCGGCCGGTGTTCGTCACCGGGCTGCCCCGGACCGGCACGACGGCGCTGCATCGCCTGCTGACCGCGGATCCGGCCCACCAGGGGCTCGAGATGTGGCTGGCGGAGTTCCCGCAACCCCGACCACCGCGCGAGACCTGGGCGGACAACCCCGTCTATCAGCAGATCAACGCAGGACTCGAACTGCACCACGTCGAGAACCCGGAGTTCATGGGACTGCACTACCTCGAGGCCGGCGAGGTCGAGGAGTGCTGGCAGTTGTTGCGGCAGAACATCATGTCGATCTCGTACGAATCGCTGGCCTACCTGCCGACCTATTCGCAGTGGTTGGCCCAGCAGGACTGGACTCCCACCTATCGGCGCCACCGTCGCAATCTCCAGATGATCGGGCTCAACGATCCGGAGAAGCGCTGGGTACTCAAGAATCCGAGCCACATGTTCGCGCTCGATGCGCTGATGGCCGCCTACCCCGATGCACTGGTCATCCAGACGCATCGTCCGCCCGAGACGATCATCGCGTTGATGTGCAGCCTTGCCGAGCACGCCACCCCGGGCTGGTCCACCACATTCGTCGGTGCGACTATCGGCGAGGCCCAGCTCGAACTCTGGTCGCGTGGCCTCCGCGAGTTCGAGGCAGCGCGCAAGATCTACGATCCGGCACAGTTCCTCGATGTCGACTTCACCGATCTGCGCAAAGACCCATTCGGGACGGTGGAACGAGTGTATGCGGCACTCGGGGCGCAACTGTCCGAGGAAGCGCGGGCCGCCATGGTCGCGCTCGACGACGAGAGCCGGTCAGGTGATCGGAAGCCGCAGCATCGCTACAGTCTCGCCGACTACGGGTTGACCGAAGGCGCTGTCGCCGAGGTGTTCGGCGGCTGAGCGTCGGCGGTGCGCGCGTGCTGAGTTCCCAGCGCGACCACCTCGTCGGTCGCCGCACGGAGACATTCGGTCAGCAGCGCGGGGTCGCTCACCGCGGCACGATCGCAGTTGATGCCCATGTGGACGCGCCCATGACAGGACATCAGCGCGATGTTGACCGCTGCACCGGCTTTGGGAGCGAACGGGATGAGCGCGGTCACCCTCGCGCCGGCCATGAAAACGTCGAAGTCCGGGCCGGGAATGTTGGTCGCGGCGACGTCGACGCCTTTCATCAGTGACCCGGCGGCCAGCGTGGTCACCGGCCTCGGGAGAATCGTGAGGAGCCGATAGATGATGCCGGACAGGTGAAGCGCCGGGTCGCGCTCTGCCCGGCGCAGCACCGGCCGGAGGCGACGGACCCGCGTACTGGTGTCGACGGTGTCCACCGGCACGATGAATCGGGCCGGCACCCAACGGTTGCCGCCCGGTGCATCGTCAGCGGCTCGGGTGCTGACCGGCATGTTCACGCGGATCGCGTCCAGGTGAGCGCCGAGCTTTCGGTGATAGTCGGCCAGCGCTCCGGCGACCGCCGTCATGAACAATTCGTTGAGCGTGGCGTCGACCGCGTGGGCGGCGGTGATCAGATCCTCGAGGCCGACATCGAGAACAGAGAAGGTCACTGACAGCGATCGTCGGGTCATCAGGGGCGACAACGGAGCGCCCTGCGGTGCGAGCATCCGCATCGCCGACCCCGTGAAACCGGCCGCTGCCACGGTGGAGCCGATTGGATTGCGCAGCAAGCTCTTCGAGCCTGCCACGGCAAGCTCTGACGCGGTGGACAGCTCACTGACGACTTGCCTCGTCTCGAAATTGATTCCGTGTTCGATGCGCTTGAGGACACTGGCCTTCGACGGGACCGGGGCGTCCGGCATCGGTCCGAGATCGGCAGGGGTGCGGTTGACATCGAACAGGATTGCGGCCATCTCCATGCCGCCCATACCGTCGGTGAGTGCGTGGTGGATCTTGAGGATGAAGGCTGCCCGGTCGTCGGCGACCTCGGTCAGGATCGACACCTCCCACAGCGGGCGCGCGTGGTCGAAGTCCTGCTCGCTCATCCGCTCGGCATACCTGAGGACATCGGCGAGCGGGCCGTGCCGCGGGCCGAGCCGACGCCAGCGGATGTGATAGTCGAAGTCGAAATCGGGATCCGTCTCCCAGCGCGGCGGCGCCACCGACAACGGATTCCCCACCGGTCGTTGCCGTAGCGTCGGATACAGGCGGGTCATCCGTTCGGCGCGGTCGAGGACGACTTCCTCATCCGGCGCCCGGTCGAGCAGGACGACGAGAACGATCACCGAACGCAGGAGCGGATCGGACTCGACGCCGAAAAGCACCGCGTCGAAGGACCCCATCCGATCCGGTTCCGCCATCACTCGATTGTGCTCCCGTCGAGAACTCCGCATGCAGAGAATCGGCGACCGAGTGATCTCGAGAGCCGACCTGACGGCACGGGCCGTCGTAGTCTCACTGCATGGCCGAACACGAATCGCGGCGGACCGAGGAGGGGTTCCGGCGACTGATCGCGTTCTCCGATGCGGTGGTCGCGATCGCCCTGACGCTGCTGGTGTTGCCACTAGCCGATATTCCGGGTGAGATCGCGGACGACACGACGGTCGGAGCGGTCCTCGGAGATCACCTGCCCGACATCATCAGTTTCGCGGTGAGTTTCATCGTGATCTGGGTTCTGTGGCGAAATCACCACCGCATGATGGAGAACTTCCGGGCCTACGATCGCGTGCTGTTCCAACTGCATTTCGTCTGGCTGTTGACCATCGTCGTCCTGCCCTTCGTGACGGCGATGATGGACAACCGGCACATCGAGCGCGCCAACGCCGTCTACATGGGCACGCTTGCCGTGTCGATCCTTTCGCTGATCGTCATGACGGACTGGGGCGCGCGTCACCGGGAGTTGTTGGAGCCGGGTGAGCAGACCGAGGAGTGGCTGAAACAACGGTCCGGGTGGGGCACGCTCGTGCTCCTCGTCGTGGCCCTGGCGATCGCGATCGTGGTGCCCGCGGTCGATGTGTGGCCACTGCTGCTGTTGTTCTTGTCGGGTCCGTTGGAGCGGCTGTTGACGCGGCTCCGGTGATCTCGTCAGGCCGGCATCAGCCGAGCGTCGACGCCCGGGCGACGAGCTCTGGTTGGTACACGAGATTGGTGGGCCGGCGCGACTGCCACGACTCGCTTGCGGCGGTCATCAGGAGATCGATGGCAGTGGCGCCGATCCGGGCGGTCGGCTGGCGCACCGACGACAGCGGTACCACTGCCGAACGGGCGAAGTCGATGTCGTCATAGCCGATCAACGCGATGTCCTCGGGCACCCGCACACCGCCACCCATCATCGTGAAGGCCTGCAGCAGGCCGATGGCGAGAAGGTCGTTGGCACAGAACACGGCGTCGGGCCAGTCATCTCGATGCCTGCGCTGCAACGCCTCTCCCGCCTCGCGCCCGGCAAGGACGCTCAGCGCCGGCGTCTCCACGACCTCCAGCGAGGCGCCGTCGACCTGGGCCACCGCCTGCTGCGCGCCGCGGCGACGGTCGGCGACCTGACGCAGCGCCGACGGACCGCCGACGAACGCGATCTTGCGGCGTCCGGTCGTGCAGAGGTGCGACACCGCGAGACGTCCGCCGGCGATGTCGTCGACGGCCACCGAGTCGAAGGGAGAGCCCGTCGCGTCGCGATCCACCAGGATCACCGGTGTCCCTCGGCGGCGCAGCGTGTCGAGGCGTCCGAGGTCGTCGCCGATCGGGGACACCAACAGACCGAACACTCGTTGCTCGTCGAAGGCGTCGATATACGCCAGTTCGCGGTGCTCGTCGTCGTCGGAGGTGCCGAGCAGGACGGTCAGGTCGTGCTCGCCGGCCTCGCGCTCGGCCGCCCGTGCGATGTCGGTGAAGAACGGGTTACCCACGTCGAGCACCACGAGGCCGACACAGCGCGACCGTCCGGCCCGCAGCTGGCGCGCCGCGTCATTGCGGACGAAACCCAACGTCTCGATGGCTGCCTGAACACGCGCCACGGTCGCCGGTGCCACCTTGTCGGGCGAATTGAGCACGTTCGACACCGTGCCGACCGACACCGAAGCGGCGGCCGCGACGTCCCGCATGCTCACACCCATGGGTTCATCTCACCAGATCGCGGAGTCGAGTGGGCACGCCCGACACGCCAGGGGCGTGTCGAGACCTGGTGTGGTGGTCTCGATACGCTCCTCACTCTGTTCGTTGCTACTCGACCGGCGGTTGGGGTCGTCGCTACTCGACCGGCGGTTGGGTTCCGACTACTCGACCGGCGGTTGGGTTCCGACTACTCGAGCAGCGGGTGGGTTCGTCGCTACTCGACCAGCGGGCGGGGTCGGTTTCCGTTACTCGACCAGCGGTTGGGTTCGGTTCCCACTACTCGACCAGCGGGCGGGGCGTCAAGCGTTGTAGCTGTGTCACATGTGCCGGCGTGAGTTCGTCCAGTGAGGACACTCCAAGCAGGCGCATGGTGCGTTCGATCTGTTCGGTGAGGATCTCGATCATGCGGTCGACGCCTGCCTCGCCACCGGCCATCAGCCCGTAGAGGTAGGCGCGGCCGACCAGGGTGAACCGTGCGCCGAGGGCGATGGAGGCCACGATGTCGGCGCCCGAGGAGATCCCGGTGTCGAGGATGATCTCGGTGCGATCGCCCACCTCCGCGGCAACGGTGGGGAGTAGGTGGAACGGGATCGGCGCGCGGTCGAGTTGGCGCCCACCGTGGTTGGACAACACGATGCCGTCGGCGCCTAGATCGGTGACGGCCCTGGCGTCCTCGACCGTCTGGATGCCCTTGACCACCAGCTTGCCCGGCCACTGGGATTTGATCCAGGCGAGGTCGTCGAAGGTGACGGTCGGGTCGAACATGGTGTCCAGCAGCTCGGCAACCGTGCCCGACCAACGATCCAGTGAGGCGAACGCCAGTGGTTCGGTGGTGAGGAAGTCGATCCACCACCGTGGGCGGGGCAGGGCGTTGAGGACGGTCTTTGCGGTCAGCGCGGGTAGGATGGACATGCCGTTGCGCTTGTCGCGCAGACGCGCTCCGGCCACCGGCACGTCGACGGTGACGAGCAGGGTGTCGTAGCCGGCGGTGGCGGCCCGCTCGACCAGCGCCATCGACCGTTCGCGGTCCTTCCACATATACAGCTGGAACCAGTTGCGTCCGTGCGGGTTCGCGGCCTTGACGTCTTCGATGGACGCGGTGCCCATCGTGGACAACGAGAACGGGATACCGGCCCGACCGGCGGCGCGGGCACCGGCGTACTCGCCCTCGGTCTGCATCATCCGGGTGAACCCGGTCGGTGCGATGCCGAACGGTAGCTCGGACCGGTCGCCGAGGATGGTGCACGAGGTGTCGACCTTGGACACATCACGCAGAATAGCCGGGTGGAACTCGATGTCGGAGAACGCCTGCCGGGCCCGTGCGATGGACAGCTCGGCTTCGGCGGAGCCGTCGGTGTAGTCGAACGCGGCCTTCGGGGTGCGGCGTTTGGCGATGGAGCGCAGATCGTCGACGGTCAACGCCGCGTCGAGGCGACGCTTCTTCGCATCGAACTGCGGCTTCTTGAACTGCATCAGTGGCGCGAGATCGCGCACCTGAGGAACTCGACGTTGCATCGTCATGCCTTTCCTGCCCCGACCGGCCGGGCGGCGGTCGACGGGCGACGTTGTGCGAGAGAGCCATCGGAGGTCCGACGGGTCCGGGGTACGTAGTGCTGCGGTGGGAACCGGTGAGCGACGATGTCGCGCATCGCATCGAGGTCGCCGTCGATGAGACCGTGCGCTCGGGCGGTGATGAGGACGTTGCCCAACGCGGTCGCCTCGACCGGTCCGGCCAGTACCGGCAAGCCGAGACGGTCGGCGGTGAGCTGGCACAGCAACCGGTTCTGGGAACCGCCGCCGACGATGTGCAGGGTGTCGACCTTGGTGCCGGACAGTTCGGCGGCCTGGGTGACCCCGTGGGCGAATGCCGACGCGAGACTTTCGACGATCGCGCGAACCATCTCGGGCCGGGTCAAGGGGGGCTGCATGCCGCGCTCGGTGTACCACTCGCGGATGCGGCCGGGCATGTCGCCGGGGGCCAGGAACCGCGGGTCGTCGGTGTCGAAGACATCGAAGCCCGGCGTGACGTCGGCGGCCTGGGCCAAGAGCTCACCGAGGTCCGCGCGAAACCCTTCGCGCTGATACTGGCGGACGGTCTCGCTGAGAAGCCATAGGCCCATCACGTTGTGCAGGTAGCGAATCCGACCGTCGGCGCCCACCTCGTTGGTGAAGTTGGCCTTCCATCCGGCCCGCGACACCACTGGTGAGGTGAGCTCGACACCGACGAGGCCCCAGGTGCCGCAGGAGATGTAGGCCGACGACGACGGGTTCATCGGGATCGCCGCGACGGCCGACGCGGTGTCGTGCGAGGCGACCGCGGTGACGTGCGGCGAGCCGGCCAGCCCGAGTCGGTCGGCGACCTCGGGCAACAGCGGCCCCTGGTCGGTGCCCGTCTCGACGATGTCCGGGAACAGTCCGGCCGGAAGGCCGAGCCGTTCGATCATCGCGGTGTCCCACTCGCCGTTGATGCCGAGCAGCCCGGTGGTCGATGCGTTGGTGCGTTCGGTGCCGCGGCGACCGGTCAGCCAGTAGGTGATCAGGTCCGGGATGAGCAGTGCGCTGTCGGCCTGGTCGAGCAGCCCGTCCCGCGCCTCGGCGGCGAGCTGATAGATGGTGGTGAATGGCAGGAACTGCAGTCCGTTGCGCAGATACAGATCGACCGGTCCCAGCTCGGCGTGCACGGCGTCGACACCGTCGGCGGTCCGGGTGTCGCGGTAGTGATGCGGCAGACCGAGCATCCGGCCTTCGCGCAGCAGCGCATAGTCGACGGCCCACGAGTCGACCCCGATGCCGACGAGATTGTCGGCTTGCCGGCCGGCCTCGGCCAGCCCGGTGCACGCCTCGCGGAACAGGGCGGGGATGTCCCAGTGCATCGCGGTCCGCCGCCCGTTCCACAGGTGGACCGGGTCGTTCGCAAAACGTGCGACCTGTTCGAGTTCGAGACGCTCGGGCCCGATGTCGGCGAGCATCACGCGGCCGCTGGTCGCGCCCAGGTCGATCGCGGCGACCTGGGCGGAGCGGTTGGCGATCCGGCGACTCATCGCAGGAATGCTGCTGCCACACCGGCATCGACCGGCACGTGCAGCCCCGTGGTGTGCGAGAAGTCCGAGGTGCACAGCGCGAAGGCGGCATTGGCGATGTTCTCGGGCAGCACCTCACGCTTGAGCAGGGTGCGCTGCGCGTAGAACTTGCCGAGATCCTGCTCCTCGACGCCGTAGACCGCAGCGCGCTGGGCGCCCCAACCGCCGGCGAAGATGCCCGAACCGCGCACCACCCCATCGGGATTGATGCCGTTGACCTTGACGCCATGCTCACCGAGTTCGGCGGCCAGTAGCCGCACCTGGTGCGCCTGATCGGCCTTGGTCGCCGAGTAGGCGATGTTGTTCGGGCCGGCGAACACCGAGTTCTTCGACGAGATGTAGAGGATGTCGCCGCCCAACTTCTGGTCGATGAGCGCACGCGCGGCCGCCTTGGACACCAGGAACGAGCCACGCGCCATCACGTTGTGCTGCAGATCCCAGTCGGCGGCGGTGGTGTCCAGCAACGACTTCGACAGCGACAGGCCGGCGTTGTTGACGACGAGGTCGATGCCGCCGAAGGCCAGCACGGTGGCGTCGATCGCGGCCTGCACGGCAGCCTCGTCGGTGACGTCGGCGGCGATCCCGATCGCGACGTCGGTCGAGCCGATCTCCTCCGCCGCGGCCTGGGCCTTCTGTGCGTCGAGGTCGGCGATCACCACGCAGGCGCCTTCCGCGGCCAGTCGCTGTGCGATGGCCTTGCCGATGCCCGATGCCGCGCCGGTCACCAGCGCGATGCGCGTCGCCAGCGGCTTGGGCTTGGGCATCCGCGCGAGCTTGGCCTCCTCGAGGGCCCAGTACTCGATGCGGAACTTCTCCGACTCGTCGATGGGGGCGTAGGTCGAGACCGCCTCGGCGCCGCGCATCACGTTGATGGCGTTGAGGTAGAACTCGCCGGCGACGCGGGCGGTCTGCTTGTCCTTGCCGAAGCTGAACATGCCGACGCCGGGGACGAGCACGATCGCGGGGTCGGCGCCGCGCATCGCCGGGCTGTCGGCGGTGGCATGGCGCTCGTAGTAGCCGCGGTAGTCGGCGCGGTAGGCCTCGTGCAGTTCGGCGAGACGCTCCTTGCACTCGTCGATCCCGGCGGAGGCCGGCAGATCGAGGACGAGCGGCTTGACCTTGGTGCGCAGGAAGTGATCCGGGCAGCTCGTGCCGAGCTCGGCGAGGCGCGGATGCTCCTCGGACTCCAGGAACTCGAGTGCCGGGTCGACGTCGGTGAAGTGACCCACCTGCGGTCGATCCATCGACGCGAGGCCTCGGATGAACGGCGCCAGCGCGGCCGCCTTGGCGCGACGTTCCTCGGCGGGCAGCGCACCGAATCCGTCGAGCGGGTTGCCGAACGGTTGTGGTTTTCCGTTCGCGGCGATGAACTTCTCGGCGGTGTCGATCATCTCCAGCGAGTTCGCCTGTGCCTGCTCCGAGGTGTCGCCCCAGGCGGTGATGCCGTGGCCGCCGAGGATGCAGCCGATCGCCTGGGGGTTGACCTTCTTGATCGCCGAGATGTCCAGGCCGAGCTGGAAGCCGGGACGCCGCCACGGCACCCACACCACGCGGTCGCCGAAGATCTTCTGCGTCAACGCCTCACCGTCGGCCGACGTCGCGATCGCGATGCCGGAGTCGGGATGCAGGTGGTCGACGTGGGCGGCATCGACCAGGCCGTGCATCGCGGTGTCGATCGAGGGTGCGGCACCGCCCTTGCCGTGCAGGCAGTAATCGAACGCGGCGACCATCTCGTCCTCACGCTCGAGGCCGGGATAGACGTCGACGAGCGCGCGCATGCGATCCAGACGCAGGACGGCCAGCCCCTTCTCGGTGAGCGTGCCCAGGTCTCCGCCGGAGCCCTTGACCCACAGCAGGTCGACGTCCTCGCCGGTCACCGGGTCTACCTCGGTGCCCTTGGCCGAGGTGTTGCCGCCGGCATAGTTGGTGTTCTTCGGATCGGAGCCGAGCTTGTTGGAGCGCGCGATGAGGGCGGCCACGGTCGGGTTGGTGGTCATGAGAGTGATCTCCTCGGTATCGAGAGCGGGGGGTTGTGGCGTGATCGGTCTGGGTGAAAGGTCAGGCACCCCAGGAGGACTGGGTGCCCCCCACCCGCTCGGCGGCGATGCGCCCGGGATAAGCGGATGCGGCGTAGGCCGCCATCGGGTCGGCCGGCAGTCCGCGCGCCGCGCGGCGCTCGGCGAGCATCGGCCGGACGTCGGTGTAGAAGGCGTCCATGAAGATGGCGTTGGCGCCCAGCACATCACCGGCCTCCTGGGCGGCGGTCAGCGCGTCGGTGTCGACCAGCAGTGCACGGGCGGTCATCTCCTGGACGTTGAGCACCGAACGGATCTGGCCGGGGATCTTCTCCTCGACGTTGTGGCACTGATCGAGCATCAGTGCCACCGGGGAGCCGTTGTCCAGGCCGCCACCCCGGATGACCTCGAAAAGGATGCGGAACAACTGGAACGGGTCTGCTGCGCCGACGATCAGGTCGTCGTCGGCGTAGAACCGCGAGTTGAAGTCGAACGAGCCGAGCTTCTGCAGGCGCAGCAGCTGCGCGACGATGAACTCGATGTTGGTGCCGGGCGCATGATGTCCGGTGTCCAGGCACACCATCGCCCGCTCACCCAATGCGGTGACCTGCGCGTACGAGGTGCCCCAGTCCGGGACGTCGGTCATGTAGGTCGCGGGTTCGAAGAACTTGTATTCCAGCACGAGTCGCTGATCGTCGCCGATGTGCTGGTAGATGGTCGACAGGGATTCGGCGAGGCGGTCCTGCCGTCCGCGGATGTCGCCCTGACCCGGGTAGTTGGTGCCGTCGGCCAGCCAGATCTTGAGGTCTTGTGATCCGGTCTGGTTCATCACCTCGATGCAGGCGATGTGGTGATCGATGGCCTTCTGCCGCACCGTTTTGTCGGTGTGGGTGAGGCTGCCGAACTTGTAATCGTCGTCCTGGAAGGTGTTGGAGTTGATGGTCCCGAGTCCGACGCCGAGATCGGCGGCATAGGACCTCAGGGCGGCATAGTCGTCGACGGTGTCCCACGGGATGTGCAGGGCGACGGTCGGGGCGAGCCCGGTGAGCTCGTTGACCTTGGCGGCGTCGGCGATCTTCTCGTGGATGTCGCGAGGAGTGCCCGGGGTGCCGAACACCTTGAAGCGGGTCCCGGAGTTGCCGAAGGCCCAGGAGGGGAGCTCGATCGCGAGGTTGTCGAGGATCGTCTCGTCAATGCTGGTCATGATGGTTCTCTCGATGTCTTGGGATCTCCGCCGCCGGCGTCGGATGCGATGGCCGGCGGCGGAGAAGAATGGGTGAAACGTTTCAAGCAGGCGGGCCGAGAAGGCTCAGGCGAGCGTGCGGGCTGTCGGCTCGGAGATGGTGACGTCGCCGGTTGCGGGCGCGTCGTCGGTGAGTTCCGGCGAGAGCGGAGCACCGTACCGTTCGACCTCGATCTGCTGCAGAGTCTTGCCCTGCGTCTTCGGAGCCCAGATGGCGCCGATGACCAGTGCGATGGTGAGTAGGCCGACCAGCAGGGTGCCGACGGTTGTGAGTCCGGTGGCGGCCAGCATCGTCGGGAAGAAGTAGCTGAGCAGGCCGGTGGCGGCGCGGACGACGAAGAACATGACGCCCTGGGCGCTGGCCCGGTACGGCGTGGCGAACATCTCGCTCGCCCAGAGGCTGTAGAAGGCCTGAGCGCCGATGCCGGACGAGATGCCCCACAGGATGGCGAAGATCAGCATGGTGGCGATGCCGCTGTCGGTGAAGGTGACCAGGACGATCCAGGCCACGATGCCCAGGGCGGCGCCGAAGATGTAGAGGGCGCGCTGGGAGACGCGGTCGGCGTAACGCATGAAGCCGAAGTAGGTCGCAAGGACGGTGCATCCCCAGACCAGCACCTGCAGCAGGTTCTGCTGGACGGCGCTGTGCAGGCCGGCCGTCTCGTACACACGCGGCATGAAGATGCCCGCCTGGCCGGCGACGGTGTTCCAGAACAGGTAAATGCCGCCGAGGAACAGCAGTGCGGTGATGTTGATCTTGCGGGAGAACAACCCCTTCACGCCGCGGGCGCCGACCGACGAGGCCATCTCGCGGGTCTCGTTGACCGACTCGTCCTTCCAGATCTTGGACTCCTGCAGGCCCTGGCGAATCCACCAGACGACGGCGGCGACCACGAACAGATGCAGGAAGATGAGGCGCGACCCGAGCAGACCCAGCGGGGCGAGTGCGGCGGCGAGCGCGAAACCGATCAGTGGCCCGACGGACCAGGCCAACTGTGCCGTGCCGACGTGCTTGGCGCGTTCGACCGATGGCGCCTGCTCGGCGATGTAGGTCCACGACGCGGGTACGCCGGCGCCGACCGCAAGGCCGGTGATCACGAAAGCTGCGAGCAGCATGCCGAAGTTCAAGGCAAAGGCTGCGATGAGAACGCCGACCATGTAGACCAGCAGGTCGTAGGTGTAAATCGCCTTGCGGCCGAACCGGTCGCACAGGGGACCGCCGATGGCGGCACCGATCGCAGCGCCGAAGGCGTTGGCGGACAGCGCCGCGAGCAGACCCACGGCGAAGTTGCTGATGCCGAACTGGTCCTGCCAGAACGTCAGGCTGGTCGCGATGGCGATGATCGAGCCGGCCTCGATGTAGTTCGACATGGCGACCGAGATGGTCGCCCGCCAGCCGGTGGTGGAGCGTGCTCCAACTTTCATGGTGTGTTCCTTGCCTTGATCTCAGTAGAGAGGGTGCGGTCGGTGAAGGTCAAGCGAGGGGTCGGGGTGATGTCGCCTCCGATCGGGTCAGTCGAGGTGGAAGTACTCGATGAGTTCAGTGCGGATGGTGTCGGGATTCGCGCCGGCGGTGTCGGCCGCAGCGCTCGGCGGCAGGAAGTACTCGGCCATGTGGGCCTGCCACCGCGTGTTGATGTCGGTGGCCTGCATGGCTTTGGTGGTCTGCTCGAAGTCGTCGGTCTCGACGTAGCCGACCACCAGGCCGTCCTCGGGGCGCAGGAACAGCGAGTAGTTGTGCCACCCGGTCTCGCGCAGCGCGTCGAGCATCTCGGGCCAGACGGTGGTGTGGGCCTCGAGGTAGTCGTCGACGCGGTCGGGGCGCAGCTGTAGCAGGAAGCATGCGCGTTGGCGGTCGGTCATTGCTGCTCCTCGGTCGGGCATTGCCACTCTTTGTTCCATGTATTGAAACGTTTCAATTTGTGATTGCGGCAACAATGCCACAGCCGTGTGATGGCGTCAAGCCTTCGCGGTTCGGTCGGGGTCGGCCGATACCTGGTGGGTCGTGGTGGCGGCCCTTCGTGACGCTCGCAAGCTCGCTCCTCAGGGACCGGGGGTGACGTTGGCTCGCTCTTCAAGGACCGGGGGTGACGCTCGCTGGCTCGCTCTTCAGGGACCGTTGGTGACGCTGGCTCGCTCCTCGGGGACCGGGGTGACGTTGGCTCGCTCCTCGGGGACCGGGGGTGACGTCGGCTCGCTCTTCAGGGACCGGGGGTGACGCTGGCTCGCTCTTCAGGGACCGGGGGTGACGTCGGCTCGCTCTTTACGGACCGGGGGTGACGTCGGCTCGCTCTTTACGGACCGGGGGTGACGTCGGCTCGCTCTTTACGGACCGGCGGTGACGTTGGCGCGCTCTTTACGGACCGGGGGACGTGCAAGCTCGCTCTTCCGGGACCGGCGGGACGTGCAAGCTCGCTCCTCAGGGACCCGGTCGGGGCGGGCGCGCAGGTTCGGGACCGGTGCGGTTTGCAGGCTCGGTTTTCGGGACCGGCGAGGTGTCAGCCGAGGAGTCGACCACTCAGCTCGGCCACCACCTCGTGCGGCTGACCGAACAGCTGCGCGCTGCCGTGGGCGCGTTTGAAATACAGCGAGATGTCGTGTTCGGCGGTGATGCCGATGCCGCCGTGCAGCTGGATGCCTTCGCCGGTGACCTGGGCGAACGTTTCCGAGCAGTAGATGTGCGCAGCAGCGGCGAGGTCGTCGGCGTCGGGGGCGCCGCTGGTGATCGCGGCGATCGCCGCTCGCGAGATCGAGCGGGCGGTCTCCACGGATGCGTACATATCGGCCATCCGGTGCTTCAGCGCCTGGAACGAACCGATGGTCCGGCCGAACTGCTTGCGTGATCTCGTGTACTCGACGGTCAGCTCGAGGGCCGCCTCCGCGCCACCGACCTGCTCGGCCGACAGCAGCGCCCAGGCGACCGACCGCAACCGTGCGGGCAGGTCCGGGCCGGACCCGATGGACGTGGCGGGCGCCTCATCGAAGGTGACACGCGAGAGCGGGCGGCTGGGATCGACGACGGGCAGGGGTGCGACCGCAACCCCTTCGGCGTCGGAGTCGACCGCATGCAGGGTGATCGCATCGCCATGGCCCGCCAGCACAACCAGTAGATCCGCCGACTCTGCGTCGGTCACGTAGTCGGCCGTGCCGGTCAGCAATCCGGCGTCGGCGGTGACGCCGGGACGATCCCAGCCGGCGGGCGACGCCCAGCACACCGTCGCGATGCGCTCACCGGCTGCGATGGCCGGCAGCAGGCTCCGGCTCGTGTCGTCGTCGTCTGCGATCAGGATGGCCGCGGTCGCCAGAGCCGTGGAGAACACCGGCACCGGACTCAACGTTCGGCCGAGTTCCTCGAGAACGGCGGCGGTTTCGACGAAGGACGCGCCGGCGCCGCCGGCGTCGTCGGGAATCGGCAGTGCCGCGACACCGATCTCTGTGCACAGGGTGTTCCAGAGGGCGCGGTCGAGGCGAGGGGTCGCGCGCATCGCGGAGCGGGCCGCCGAGGAACCGGCGCGACGTCGGACGAGGTCGCGGATGGATTCTGCGAGTGCGTCCCGCTCTTCCGCGGAGATCGGGGCGACGGCTTGCGAAATGGTCACAGCGACTCCAGAACCCGCTGCCGTAACACCGCCGGTGTGCCCCAGGCGGTCAGCAGCGCACGTGTTTTGGTGAGGTACAGCGAGAGGTCGTGCTCGGTGGTGTAGCCGATGGCGCCGAGAACCTGCAACGATCGTCGGGACGCGAGATAGGCGGCGTCGCCGGCGGCGACCTTCGCAGCGGCGATGTCGCGGCGGACGTCGGTGCCTTCCGCTACCAGCCCGTCGATTCCGAGCGCGGCGGCATGTACGAGCGGACGGGCCATCTCGACGGCGATCGCGACGTCGGCCAGGTGGTGTTTGACGGCCTGGAAAGAGCCGATCGCGCGGCCGAACTGCGTGCGCGCCTGTGCGTAGTCCGCGGCCAGCGACAGCATGGCGCCGGCCATGCCCAGGAGCTGGGCGGCACAGGCCAGGATGCCGATGTCGACGGCGTCGTCGATTCCCACGCCGTCGGCGAGGACCTCATCCGGACTCAGCTCAGCAAGCCGGCGAGTGGGATCGACGGTGGCGACCGGATCGCCCACGGTGGCCGTGCTCAAGACGCCGTCACGCACGAGGTAGGCCGTGTCGGCGACGGGCGCGAGGGGAGCGATCGGTGGGATCGCACAGGTCGCCAACGCACCTTCGGCGAGCGCCTCGAGCCGTTCGCCCGCGACGTCGGCCGACCGCAACAGCACCGGCAGCACCGCGATGCTCTCCACCACGGGGCCGGGCAGGGCGTGCCGCCCGATCTGCTCCATCGCGACGACCATCTCGATCGCACCCGCCGAGGAACCTCCTGACGACTCGTCGATCAGCAGCCCGTTGACGCCGGTCTCGGCGAGTGCCGCGAACACCTCGGTGACCGGGCCGCGATCGCCGCCGGCCCACGCTCGGGCGCGAGCCGGGATGTCGGCCTTCGTCAGGAGGGCGTCGACGGTGGAGGCGAGGTCGTCGTGCACATCGGAGAGAAGGAATTCCATGGTGTCACCTGTCCCCACGCGGCAGGCCGAGCAGGCGTTCCGCGATGACGTTGCGTTGGATCTCGTTGGTACCGGCGTAGATCGGTCCGGACAATGAGAAGACGTAGCCGTCCATCCAGGCGTCGTCGAGTTCGGCATCGGTGCACTGCAGATCCAGAGCCGTCTCATGGGCGGCGATGTCCCACTGCGACCAGAAGACCTTGTTGATCGACGACTCCATGCCCAGCTGCCCGCCGGCGGCGAGGCGGCTCACGGTCTGGTACGTGGACAACTCGTAGGCGCGCGCACCGATCCACGCGTCGGCCACTCGCGCATCGGTGTTCGCGGTGGCCCACACGCCGTCACGGTTGCGCTTCCACAGGTCGACCAGTCGATCGGTGGTGGCCAGGAATCGGCCCGGGGAGCGCAGTGAGAGCCCGCGTTCGTTGGCGGCGGTACTCATGGCGACCTTCCAGCCGTTGTCGACCTTCCCGATCACACCTGAGTTGCCAGGGTCGGCAGGGTCATCCGGTACGAAGACGTTTTCGAGAAACAGTTCGGCGAATCCGGCCTCGCCATCGAGTTGCGCGATCGGCCGCACCGTGACACCCGGGCCGCGCAGATCGAACATGAAATAGGTCAGACCCTTGTGCCGGACTGCCTCTTTGTCGGTACGGAACAGTCCGAACGCCCAGTCTGCGAAGCTCGACCGCGAGCTCCAGGTCTTCTGTCCGTTGAGAATCCAGCCGCCGTCGGTGCGGGTGGCGCTCGACCGCAACGAGGCGAGGTCGCTGCCCGCCTCCGGCTCGCTCCACGCTTGACCCCAGATGTCGTCGGCGCGGGCCATCCGCGGCAGGATGCGGGCGAGCTGGTCGGGATGTGCGTGCTCGAACAGGGTAGGGGCGAGCAGGAAGATGCCGTTCTGGCTGACCCTCCCCGGCGCGCCCGATCGGTAGTACTCCTCTTCGAAGATCACCCAGTGCAGCAACGGGACGTCGCGGCCGCCGTACTCCTCCGGCCAGCTCACCACCGACATGCGGTCGGCGGCCATGGTGCGTTCCCAATCGCGGTGCGCCTCGAAGCCGTCGGCGGTGTCCATCGACGGAAGTGGTTGGGCCGGAACATGGTCGGTCAACCAGGCCCGGACCTCAGCGCGGAACGCGGTGGCCGCGTCGTCGAAGAAGAGATCCATGTCAGCTCCCCTGCGCGGCGGTGGCAGTCGGCCCGGCCGCTGCGCTCCCGGCGCCGGAGGCCTTCATCGACTTCGCATCCATGCCGCCGAGTGAGTCGCCGCCGTCCTCGGCGTTGGCCGCGTGGGCGAAGTGATGCCAGCCGAACACCGAATCCATCGAGTTGCGCAACCCCATCTGGTCCTCGCAGATATTGACGGCCTTCTTACTGAGGAACAGACCCTGCATCGGCATGGCGACCATCTTCTCCGCGATCGCATCGACCTTGGCGGACAACTCGTCTCGGGGAACGACATGGTTGACCATGCCCCACTCGGCCGCCTGGGAAGCGGTGAACCGTTCGCCGGTGAACAGGATCTCCTTGGCGCGGCGGGTGCCCAATGCGTAGGCGTGGGCGAAGTATTCGACGCCGGGAATGCCCATGCGGGCCACCGGGTCGGAGAAGAAGGCGTCGTCGGAGGCGACGATGAAGTCGCAGATCCACGCAAGCATCAGGCCACCGGCGATGCAGGCGCCGTGGACCTGGGCGATGAGCGGTTTGGGCATCTCCCGCCAGCGTCGGCACATCCCCATGTAGACCTCGATCTCGCGGGCCAGACGTTGATCTGCCCCGGATTTGTCGGTGTGGTCCCAATGCAGGGTCGCGACGTTGTCGTAGAAGGTGTCGAAGTCGCGTTCCGGGGTGCCGATGTCGTGGCCGGCGGAGAAATGCTTACCGTTCGCGCGCAACACGACGACCTTGACCGCTGCATCGTCGACGGCCTTGCGGAACGCGGCATCCAGCGAATACGTCATCACCGAGTTCTGCGCATTGCGGTAGTCGGGACGATTCAGGGTCACGTAGGCAACGGCGCCCTCGGGTCCACCGACCTCGTAGGCGACCGGAGACGAATCCGGCCCAAGGTCGTCGGGGCCGAGTGCAGGCGGGATGACGGCGTCGCTCATGTCCCCGAGCGTAACCTAGCAAGTGCTTGGTTGGTAGTCGGGTGTCCGCGTGGTGGGGGAATCCGGGGCCTCGCGCCGACCTCCGAGTGCCGGCCCGACGCCGCGAAGGGTCCGGCTCGGAAGACCGGGCCGGACCCTGCACCTGACCACCAAAGGTCTGCTGTCAGCTGGTGGTTCCGGACGACCCCGAATCCGAACCGGAGCTCGCACCCGGGCCGGTCCCGGCATCAGTGGCCGAACCCGACCCCGAACTGGAGCCGGTTCCGGAGTCCGAGCTCGAGTCGGGGCCGGAATCCGAGTCCGTCTCGCCGCCACTCGTGCTGGACGAGGTGCCACTGGACTCGGAGTCGCTGGTCGACCCGGTCCCACCCGAGTCGGCCGGGTCGCTCGAACCGTTCGCGTCGGTGGAACCGGTGTCCGACGAGGAACTGGTGGCGGGCCCGCCGGTCGTCGATCCGCCCGGCGAGCGGGTTTGTGCAGACTGGTCCTCCGTCACCCCGGTGGTTTCGGACGGCGGCGGGCTGATCGGGGATTCGGTTGTGGCGGAGACGGATTCCGAGCCTGTCGGGGTGCCGCTGAGCGGTGCGTCGGTGGTCGTTTTCCCGGCCGTGGCGGATTGTGCCTCTGCGTCGTCGGGGGCGGTCGATGAACCGACGTCGAACGTCACCGCTTTGACTGCCGGGCCGGCGTCCGCCGGGGCATCGCTCGACGGCGTCGTCGATGTGGTCGGTGCCTCGGCGCCGCCGAGGAGGGTGGTCAACATGGCGTTCACGTCGGTGCTGCTCGTGGAGTCGCTCAGGGTCGGGAAGTGCAGGCCCGCCAGAGGCGGCACCGGCTTGCCGTTCTTTCCGTCCCAGCCGTCGCCGAGCAAGGCCCCGATGGTCTGCGACATCCCTTCGAGAGCGCCGATCGGCCCGACCGCGTTCCCCGGGATGTCCAAGGTGATGGGCACGCCGAGGGCGTCGGTGGTGACGTTCATTCCGACACTGTTCAGTATCGAGCCGCCCGGAGCGGTGAGTTCGCCCGCGTCGCCGAGATCGTAGGAGCCGCGGCCGATGCTGCCCGGTGTGAACAAGCCGCCGAACGCGATGTCGAGGCTGTTGAGTGTGGTGGAGCCCAGCAGGCCGGAATCGTTGATCAGCGGTGTCAAGGCGGTGAGGTCGAGGGTCGCTCCGTTGAAGAAGGAGCCGATCACATCGGCCGGTGTCGCCCACACGTCGGCGAATGCGGCATCCATGTCCCCGGCCTGGATCGCGCCGGCGATGGTGATGGCGCTGTTGAGGGTGGCCACGGCCGGGCTGATGAACGGCCCTGCAACGCCGATGAGGACGCCACTCAGTGGCGATGCCAACACGTTCATGACCGTTGCGATGACCGAGGGATCGATACCGCCGGACGGCAGGAACTGGGGGAGGAGCTGCAGGATCAGGCCGTGCAGGCCGTCGACGGTGTGATTGGTGACCGTGCTGGTGGTGTCCGCGTCGGCGCCGATCAGCGTCAACCCGGTCAGTACCGCTTCCAGATTGCTGCGCATCGCAGCCACCACCGCATCGGCGTTCGACGGATCGTCGAGGAGTTGCTGCAGAAAGTCGGCCTGATTCACGATCGCCTGTTGTAGAGGCAATCCCGGCGCCAGGAAGAAGTTTCCGGCGAGTGTCGAGGCATTGGTCGATGCGGTGTTGAACGCATCGACGTAGGGCTGTGACAGCTCCGCCGCGAGTCGGACCGCTGCCGCGTCCGGCGCCCGGTACGCCGCCGGTATCTCGGTGTGGAGGGCCGGAGTGAGGGCCAGGAGGCCGGCGCCGGCGAGTGCGACTCCAGTGGTGATCCAGGGACGTTGGGTTGTCTGGTCGACGTCGGCGTTGACGCAGGCTGAACGCGGCACGACTGCTCCTTCGTTTTGTTGCCTAACTAAACGTTGGCTGAACGTAAGCTGAGCGGCGCTCAGAAAGGGGTGGTTTGGCGAAAAATAGTTTCCTTGCGCAACCACTGATCGCTGCCGCTCGCAGGGTCCGCGGGTGGTGAAGGCCCAGGTCGGGCCGATCTTTTCCGTTCTATCGTTAAACCAGGTTTCGAGATCATTTCCTGACCGGGCGGTAAGGTCTGATAGCTGTCAACCCTGACGGAGGTCTCAAGTTCGCATTGAGACTTTTGTATGCGTTTGCGGATGCTGCTCGGAGTCGAGCGCCTGACGTCCGAGTAAGCGATTCGCAAAAACATCGGTGCCCAAACGGTTTTCGGGTAGTGTCGCTCACTGCTCGCGGCCGGCACCGGCCGTCAATTGCGAGTTCACGATGGTGAGGTGACGAATGTCCAAGCACACACCCCCCGGCGAGGCGACCCTGCTGGACCTGTTACGAGAGCGCGCCCAGACCTATGGCGACAAGCTCGCGTTCGGATTCTCCTACGACGGCGACGGCTGCGGCGGCGTCGAGCTGACCTACCGCGAGCTGGACCTCAGGGCGCGGTCGATTGCGGCCGGTCTGCAGGAGCAAGGTGCAGCCGGGGAGCGTGTGTTGGTCCTGTGCCGGCCGGGTCTGGATCACATCGCTGGGTACTTCGGGTGCATCTATGCCGGGGCAGTCGCCGTTCCGGTGCACGAGCGACTCGCTCCACGCCTGTCCTCGGTGGTTCCCGATGCGCGAGCGCGTTTCGTGTTGGGCGTCAGCGAAACACACGAAGGCATCAGGACCGCTCTGGAGGCGCTCGGACAGGGCAGGGACCTACAGTGGGCCCTGATGGATGGGGCACCCACCGCCGCGGATCGCTGGGTGATGCCGGACATCGACGGCACCACAACGGCCATGGTGCAGTACACATCTGGGTCCACCACGGCGCCGAAGGGTGTCGTTCTGACCCATGGCAACCTGCTGCGCAACCTGGAGGCCATCCGAGAGTCCTGGCCGGGTGGCGACACCGACGTCGCTTGCTTCTGGCTACCGTCGCACCACGATATGGGCCTCATCGGTGGGGTCCTCTCGATGATCCACCTCGGGACCACCACGCACCTCATGTCGCCCACCGCCTTCGTCAAGCGGCCCATGGCATGGATGGAGGCGTTGTCACGACACCGCGCCACCTACACGGTCGCGCCGAACTTCGCCTTCGACCTCTGCGTCGAGCACAGCACAGCGCAGGAGCGTGCGGCGCTGGACTTGTCGAGCCTGCGGACTGTCATGAACGGGGCCGAACCCGTACAGGCGGCATCACTGCAGTCATTCGCAACCGCATTCGCCCCCGCCGGTTTTCGGGCGGAAGCCTTCTCTGCCGTCTACGGACTGGCCGAGGCCACACTGATGGTGTCGGGAGGGTCGGATTCCGATCTTCCGCTGGTCGCCCACATCGACCGGGAGGCACTGAATCTGGACCGTATTGCCGATGGCGTCCCGGGTGACCGGTCCGTGGCCGTGGTCGGATGCGGGCAACCTCGAGGCGGGCAGGTGGCCATCGTGAATCCGGTCACCCGGCGTCGCTGCGAGGCGAACGAGGTCGGTGAGATCTGGTTCGCCGGACCCAGTGTTGGTCAGGGGTACTGGGGCAGGCCCGACGAGTCGGAGCACGCATTTGCCGCGTCGATAGAGGAGACATCCGAGGGGCCGTTTCTGCGAACCGGCGACATCGGTTTCCTGGCGCGAGGAGAACTCTTCATCACCGGACGAATCAAGGACCTCATCGTGATCCGCGGTGGCAACCACTATCCCAACGACGTCGAGCTGACGGTGCAGCGATGCCATCCTGCGCTGCTGTCGGGCAGGGGTGCGGCCTTCGCCTTCACCCCGGGGCTACGGCAGGTCGAAGAACTCGTCATCGTCCAGGAAGTGGCCCGCGACCGAATCGACGAGACCGAGTGCGCCGCGACGATAGACGACATCCGGGCTGCGGTTGCCGAACGATACGGACTCCACGCCCACTCGGTGCTGCTTGTCGACCGCTCCACGATTCCCACCACCTCCAGCGGCAAGATCCAGCGAGGCCAGTGTCGTCAGCATTTCCTCGACGGAAAGCTACAACCGATCGCGAAGTGGCAGAAGCCGGCGGCGACCGAAGACCTGATCAGGGCCGGGCAGTTCGAGAAAGCGGTGGCAGCTGCGGAATTGGTGAGAGTGGCGCTGACGCAACGGTCGCGCGCGGATGCGCCGAGCTGAAGTCGTCGACGACACCTGCGGATCGGACGATCTCAGCGCAAATAAGCCGACAAGCGGTTGGCGGCGGACTTCGTGGCTTCGGCCAGCCTGTGCAGGTGTTCGACGGGGAGGGTCGCGTTCGGACACGCAACGAGGGAGGCGACCACATGCCCGGCCTCGTCGAAGACGGGGGCGCCGATGGTGACCGCGGCGACCTCGCCCTCCAGCTCGCTCGGCAGGTAGTCGATGTCGGACAACTCGGTCAACAGATCGCCCACGCGTGTACGTAGCCGGTCCGACATCGCGTCGAGTGATCCCAGCGCCTCGATCATCGCCATGTGATCGTCGGTCATCCGCTCGATCGAGTAACCGCGTTCGGCGACGACCGTCAGGACCGTGCTCAGGCGGGTCCGGATCGCCTCGGGTGCTTGTCCGATCCAGGCGGACCGGACGGCGGCCGGCTCATGGGCGATGAACTCCCGGCAGATGGGTGGGCGAAGCCGGATTCGTCGGCCGTGACGGAACCATGGTGAGGTGCCGCCGTCATCGACGAACGATTCGGGGATGGCGTGGTCGGCCACGGTGACCTCGTTGGGCGAGGTACGTCGCGCCACGAAGCAGGCGATCCCGAACCGCTTGCTGAGTTCGCGGGCGCTCGCCGCGGCCCAGCGGTTCAGATGGTCGGCGCCGTCGGCGGTGCGCGCGAGGGCCACGAAGCCCGGCCCGATCCCGTAGGCGCCGGTCACGGGATCTCGGAGTACCCAGCCCTGCTCGACAAGTTCGACGACGATTGCGTGGGCCGTGGCACGCGAGAGTCCGATGTGGCGGACAATTTCAGCAAGCGTCAGCGGGCCTCGGTCCGGATCGGTGAGTAGTTCGATGATGCGGACCACGCGAGCCGTGGGAGGAGACGCGTGCGTGCGCGATGATTGACTCGCGCCGGACGGTTCACCTACGGTCTGTGTCACATAGTCAATACTGAGTGTCGAATATTCGACATGTCAAGGAGATGGAATGGTGCCGAGCACGACCGACGCGAGAGATCGACGTGCGCATCACGGGTATGAGCTGACGCATCTCGAGGCGCTGGAGGCCGAATCCGTTCACATCATGCGCGAGGTGGCCGCCACGTTTGAGCGGCCCGTGTTGCTGTTCTCCGGCGGCAAGGACTCGGTGGTCATGTTTCATCTCGCCAAGAAGGCGTTCTGGCCCGCGCCGGTACCGTTCCCACTGATGCACGTCGACACCGGCCACAACTTCGACGAAGTGATCGAGTACCGCGATCGAGTCGTCGAAGAGACGGGTGTCCGCCTGGTGGTGAGCTCGGTCCAGGATGACATCGACGCCGGGCGGGTGGTCGAGGACACCGGACCGGGTGGCAGTCGCAATCGCCTGCAGACAACCGCCCTGCTGCGCGGCATCACCGAGAACCGGTTCGATGCCGTCTTCGGCGGTGCCCGTCGCGACGAGGAGAAGGCCCGCGCGAAGGAGCGCGTCTTCAGCTTCCGTGACGAGTTCGGCGCCTGGGATCCCCGAGCCCAACGTCCCGAGCTCTGGCACCTCTACAACGGCCGCCACCACAAGGGTGAGCACATCCGGGTTTTCCCGCTCAGCAACTGGACCGAACTCGACATCTGGCAGTACATCGGCGCGGAGGACATCGAACTGCCACCCATCTACTACGCCCACGAACGTGAAGTGATCCCGCGTGACGGGATGCTGCTCGCGAAGACAAGATTCCTGCAGGAGTACCCCGGCGAGGAGACCAGGACCGAGTTGGTCCGATTCCGCACCGTCGGCGACGCGACCTGTACCGGCTGTGTGCTCAGCGACGCCGACACCATCGAGAAGGTCATCGCCGAGATCGAGATCACCCGGGTCACCGAACGTGGGGCGACCCGGGCCGATGACCGTATCTCGGAGGCGGGTATGGAGGATCGGAAGAAGGAAGGGTACTTCTGATGGGCGCCGGGAACGAAGTGAGCGGGCCCGGTGTGATGGGCGCCGGGAACGAAGTGAGCGGGCCCGGTGTGATGGGCGCCGGGAACGAAGTGAGCGGGCCCGGTGTGATGGGCGCCGGGAACGAAGTGAGCGGGCCCGGTGTGATGGGCGCCGGGAACGAAGTGAGCGGGCCCGGTGTGATGGGCGCCGGGAACGAAGTGAGCGGGCCTCGTCGAGGCGCCAAGGAACTGCTCCGCCTGGCGACGGCCGGCTCGGTCGACGACGGCAAGTCCACCCTGATCGGCCGACTGCTGTTCGACTCGAAGGCGATCTTCACCGATCAGCTCGAATCCATCGAACGCACCAGCGCCGAACGCGGTGACGAATATGCGAATCTCGCGCTGCTGACCGACGGGTTGCGGGCCGAGCGCGAGCAGGGCATCACGATCGATGTCGCCTATCGGTATTTCGCCACGCCGAAGCGCAAGTTCATCATCGCCGATACCCCCGGGCATGTGCAGTACACCCGCAACATGGTGACCGGCGCGTCGACTGCCGACCTCGCGATCATCCTCATCGACGCGCGCAAGGGAGTGCTCGAACAAACCCGTCGGCACGCGTTTCTCTCGACCCTTCTGGGTATCCCGCACTTGACGATCTGCGTCAACAAGATGGATCTCGTCGACTGGTCGCAGGAGCGGTTCGACGAGATCTGCGATGACTTCGTGGCTTTCGCCGCCAAACTGAACGTCACCGACCTGACATTCATACCATTGTCGGCGCTGGCCGGTGACAACGTGGTCGAGCAGTCGGCGAACATGCCCTGGTACGAGGGCCGTCCGCTCCTGAATCATCTGGAGAACGTCTACCACGCGTCGGACCGCAATCTCATCGACGCGCGGATGCCGGTGCAGTACGTCATCCGGCCACAGCGCAGCGACGGCGCCGATCACCGCGCCTATGCCGGTACGGTGGCCGGCGGGGTGTTCTCTCCCGGCGATGAGATTGTCGTGTTGCCAAGTGGATTCAGTACCACGATCACCGAGATCTGGGGTCCCGGAGGTAGCAAGGTCGACGAGGCGTTTGCGACCATGGCCGTCTCGATCGAACTCGCCGACGAGATCGACATCGTTCGTGGAGACATGCTGGCACGACCCAACAACCGCCCCTACGTCGGCCGCGATCTCGACGCGATGGTGTGCTGGTTCTCCGACGACACCGAACTTCGCCCTGGAAACCGCTACCAGATGATGTGTGGCACCCGCATGACGCGAGCGCAGGTGAGCGGCCTGAACTACCGTCTCGATGTGAACACGCTGCACCGTGACGAAGAGGCGAAGACGCTGGGGCTCAACGAGATCGCGCGCGTCGCCCTGCACACTCAGCAGCCGGTGATGTTCGACTCCTACCGGAAGAATCGGGAAACCGGAAGCTTCATCCTGATCGACGAGGCCACCAACAAGACGGTTGGCGCCGGCATGATCACCGCACCGGTCAGCAAGGACAGTCACGTCGTGTGGCAGACCACCAAGGTGGGTCGGGAGCAGCGGACTCATCAGGGTGCCACCATCTGGTTGACCGGTCTGTCCGGATCGGGAAAGTCGGCGCTGGCCGTCGAACTGGAGCGGCGCCTGGTCGCCGAGAGCCGGCCGGCCTACCTGATGGACGGCGACAATCTGCGGCACGGACTCAACGCCGATCTCGGTTTCTCCGATGACGATCGCCGCGAGAACATCCGTCGCACCAGTGAGGTCGCGGCGTTGTTCGCCGATGCGGGCGCGGTGGCCATCGTCTCGTTGATCAGCCCGTTCGCCGAGGAACGTCAGCGTGCGCGGGAGATTCACGCCGAGCGTCGGCTGCCGTTCTACGAGATCTTCATCGACACCCCGCTGGAGGTCTGCGAGGAAAGGGACCCCAAGGGCCTGTATGCGAAGGCGCGCCGTGGTGAGATCAGTCAGTTCACCGGGATCGACTCGCCATATGAACGTCCTGTCACCCCCGACATCGTCGTGACACCATCGGACGGGTCGCCCCTCGAGGTGGCCGAATCGGTCATCCGCAACCTGGGACTGTAGGAGACGAAGTGTCGGACGATCGCGTCCTCGCCGGCGAGTTGGCCACTGCCGCCGGAGAATTGCTCATGGACATCCGTGCCGAGAGTGGCTTGACCGGAAAGGAACTCGGCAAGGCCGGCGATCTGCGGTCCAACGAGTTGCTGTTGGCCAGGCTGGCCGCGGAGCGACCCGCCGACGCCGTGCTCTCGGAGGAATCAGCCGATGACAAGAACCGGTTGTCGGCGGACCGGGTGTGGATCGTGGATCCGGTTGACGGTACCCGCGAATACGGCACCGAAGGGCGCACCGACTGGGCGGTGCACGTGGCGCTGTGGTCCGCCGACAGCGGGCTGATAGCGGGTGCGGTGGCGCTCCCGGCGCTCGGTGTCACCTACGTCGATGACGCACAGGCCGTGGAGCCGATCGACGGATTGGCGACCGCGCCGAAGGGTCAGCTACCCAGGGTGGTGGTGAGTGCCTCACGGCCACCGGAGTTCTCGCAGGCCGTGGCCGATGCCATCGGTGGCGAGGTGTTGCAGATGGGGTCGGCAGGCGCCAAGGCGATGGCCGTCGTCCGCGGCGAAGCGGATGCGTATGTCCACGCCGGCGGGCAGTACGAGTGGGACTCGGCGGCACCCGTCGCGGTGGCGCAGGCAAAAGGGTTGTGGTGCGGCCGGATCGACGGATCGCCACTTGTCTACAACCGCGACGACACCTATCTCCCGGATCTGGTGATCTGCCGTCCGGAACTGCGGGAGAAGATCATCGGAGTGACGTCGGCGTTCGCGTGACCTGGACTCTGAGTGGGCTTGCGAGCAACCTCGGTCCCTGAGGAGCCACCGAGCTTGCGAGGATGCGTCGCCTCTCGGTCCCTGAGGAGCGAGCTTGCGAGGATGCGTCGCCTATCGGTCCCTGAGGAGCGAGCTTGCGAGCGTCACGAAGGGCCGGCCCAACGCGTGCGACCCTTCGCCAGCGCTTCGGGTCTCCTCAGGGATCGGGTGGGGACTTGCGACGACTCCGACTCGACAGGGACCGAATCAAGTCGATGTCACCCTCGATCAGCGCCTCCTTCTTGCGACGCGACCAGCCGTGAATACGGCGCTCGATGGCGTACGCGTCGGCTACGGTGTCCAGCTCGGCGTACCAGACGAGCTTCACCGGCCTGCGAGTGGAGGTGAATCCGATCTGCGCGGTGTGGTGTTCGTCCATCCGACGTTCGAGATCGCGTGTGCTGCCGACGTAATACTTCTTGTCGGCGCACTCGAGGAGATATACCCAAGGCATGCAGCCATTCTGGGTGTGATCGGGCGGCGGGAAACGAGACGCTGGTCAACTGTGGATAACCGCGAGCTGTTTGGTGCGATGTGGATTGCCCTTCGTGACGCTCGCAAGCTCGCTCCTCAGGGACCGGGGTGGGACGCTCGCAAGCTCGCTCCTCAGGGACCGGGGTGGGGTCGCCCATTCCTCGGGACGGGTGTTGTTTCGACCCGGGTTTGGACGCTCGTTCCTCGGGACGGGTGGTGCCCCGACTTCGATCCCTGAGGAGGTCCGGAGCGCTAGCGGAGGGCCGTCACGAAGGGGGCCCTTCGTGACGCATCCTCGCAAGCTCGGAGGCTCCTCAGGGACCGGGTGGTGATGCATCCTCGCAAGCTCGGAGGCTCCTCAGGGACCGGGGTGGGTCGCTCGCAAGCTCGGAGGCTCCTCCGGGGCGGGTGGTGACGCAAGCTCGGAGGCTCCTCAGGGAGCGGGTGGGGCCGCTTCCTCGCAGGCGTCCCTGTGATCGGGTGCGTGGCGCATCCCGGTCAGGGGAGGTCGACCTTGGAGGCCAGCCAGCGGCCGTCGATCAGGTTCATGGTCATCACCACTCTGCTGCGGTCGATCCGGGGTTCGGGAGTGGACGCGTTCTTCACGTTCTGGTCGATGAACAGCAGGACCACCACCTTGTCCTTGGCCGCGGACTGGATGCCCGACTCGATGACCTTGCCCTGCGCGTCCGCCTTGTTGTCGACCAGCAGCTGACGAAGCTGCGCACTCGACTTGGCGTACATGTCCTTGAATTCTCCTGTGGCACCACCGAGTACGGTTGCGAAGTCCTTGTCCACGCTGTCGGCGCTGACGCTGGTCAGAGACACCGCGTACTGCTCGGCCGCCGACTGCGCGGCAACGGCTGCGTTGTGAATGTCGCGGTCCTGCTTCCACTCCCAGCCGAACCAAGTCGCGAGGCCGACGCCTGCGATGGCAACGAGCGTGACAGCGGCGGCGAGGACCCGGCCGGTGCTGCGACCGGTCAGCGCCGACCGCATCCGGGCGCGCCGCGTCGGTACGGCAGAGGTCACGACTTCGGGGGTGGCGTCGTCAGTCGCTGTGTCGGTAGGCGCATCTGCGCTGTCGTCGACAGTGGGGGTCGCGGTGGGCTCGGCGACGAACTCATCGGCCTCGGCGACCTCCGTAGGCGTGGACGTGGTCTCGGTATCGGCGGCGGTGCCGCGGCGCGAACTGGGCTTGGCCCCGGCGATCCGCTTGGCGGTGGAGCGTGCCGACGGTGGGCGTACCGAGGACGACTTGTGCGGTGCCGGTGTCGTGGTGGTGTTCACGATGGTCCTTTCGATCGTTGGTGCGGTCAGGTCATTTCGACGGCAGCGCGGGTCCGGCGAAGGGGAGTGGAATCGACTGTGGACCGGTCGGCGACGGACTCGACCGTGCATCAGGGGCCGCATCGGGTGGTGGTCCTGCGGTGTCGTCGCCGGGCGGACGCGGCGCGTTGCGTGCTCCTCGGATCAGCACCGTCGGGTCGTCGTTGTTGCAGTAGGTGTACAGGTACGGCTCCGGGAAGTCCGGCTGCGTGGGTGGCAGTCGAGGCAACCCGTAGTCACAGGCGTTGCGTGGATAGATGTTCACGGCTGCCCAGATCCCACCGTCTCGCATCGTGGTTGCCAGCGCACCGAGAGTGGAACCGTCACGGTCGACGGGGAAGAAGAACTCCTGAAGGGCCGGCACACGCAGGTAAGCCATCTGGGTGACGGTCGCGAGGTTTCCCAGTAGCTGCACCATCGTGGGCGCGTTGTCGGCGATGATGGCGTCGGTGGCACGCAGCGCCGCGGGTGTCCGATTCAGCAGCGTGCGATACCCGTTCTGTTTGCGTGCCGCACCGGCCATCAGGTGTTTGAGGTCCTGGGAGGTCGCGGTCAGTGCCGGCGCGCCCTGGCCGAAAGTGGTCAGCACCGTGCGACTGGTCTTGAGCAAACTCACCGTCTGTGGGAGGACCGAGTCGAGCGTCGAGATGAGAAAGGTTCCGCCGTCGATGATGTCGGCCAGACGCTGTGAACCTTGCGGGGAGACACCGAGTTCGTGGGTGATGGTCCGCAGCTTGTCCGGGTCGATCTGATCGAGCATTCCGCTGGCGTCGTCGAGCACGTTGGCGAGCGGGACCGGAGTCGACGTCTGGTCAGCCGAGATCAACGCACCGTCGGTGAGGTAGGGCCCCGTTGACGTCGACGGCCGGAAATCCAGGTACTGTTCGCCGGCCAGGGACAGGCCCGCGACCCTGACCTCGCCGCGCACCGGAATCTGCACATCCGGGTCGATGTCGGCCACGGCGACGACACCGTCAGCGCTGAGGTCGACCCTCTGCACACGGCCCACCGGGACACCGCGCAGGGTGACGTTCTGTCCGGCCAGCAGACCGCCGGATTCCTTGAGCTGCACTCGGACCACCATGGGGGAGCTCGCGGGTGAACTGTGGAAGACCCCGAACGTGAGGTAGCCGAGACCGAGGATCAGGACACCGGCCAACCCGAGTGCGGACAGCCCCAGTCGATGTCGCCGACCGGTCCGGGTCGCCGACACGATACCGCGGGCGGGCAATTCCACGAAGCCGGTCAGGAACGAGGACGGGTCGGCGGGGCCCGTGCGGGTTGTCGAGGTCATCGCGGTGGTTCCAACTTCTTGCGCAGCTTTTCCAAGGTGTACGTGATGGTTCCGACGAAGTTCCCGACGTCGCTGACGTCGGGCAATCGGCCGCCCGGATCGGCGCGGTGTCGGGGATCGGCCAGGGCACCGATGGAAAGGTCCTGGAGGTCTGCATTGACGTGGGCTGCGGCGGAATTGGTGATCTTGATGACCGGAGCAATCAGTGCGTTCATCTTGGTGAGGTCGGCGCCGGACGCGGTAGCAGCGTCGTTGAGGCCTTTCGACAACAAGTTCAGGTTGGCGACCAGATTCTGCGTCTTGCCGGTGGCGATCGATGGATACCGCGACAGCTGTGTACTGAGCCGACCCACCTGATCGACGAGGCTCATGATCTGTGCCGAGTTGTCGGCGATCACGGCCAGCGCGGGTCCGGCCGCGGCGATCGAGTCGTTGATGGTGTTCTGTTGCGCGGACATCGTCGAGACGAGGGCGTCGGTCTGGCGCAACGCGTTGCGGATGTCGTCGGCCCGCGCGGACAACGACGAGATGAGGCGGGTCGAGCGGGCGATCATGTCGGCGAGTTGGTCACCGTGGTCGCCGACGGTGTGGCCCAGGCCGTTCACGATGGTGGTGAGATCGCGCAGGACGCCGCCGTTGACCAAGAGGGCTGATGTGGACAGGATCTCCTCGACGCTCGTGGCCGCTCCGGTGTCCGCCAGAGCGATGGTGTCGCCGTCGCCGAGATCTGTTGTTCCGGTGGTGGTCTGACGGGGCGGTTCCAGCGCGACGAAGACGTCGCCGAGCGGGGTGGCCGAGCGCAACTCGGCGCGCGTGCCGACCGGGAGTGTGACGTCGTCGCGGACCTTCATGGTGACCACGGCGACGTAGTCGTGCACTGACATGGCCTCGACGGACCCGACGTCGGCGCCGTTGAGTTTGACCTTAGCGTCCTCTGGCAGGTTCAGGGCGTTGGCGAACTCGGCGCGTAGGGTGAAGGTCTCGGCGGACTCGCCCCCCTTGGTGGGCAGAGGAAGATCGGCGAGACCGACCCCACAACCGGCCAGCATGACGGCGCAAGCCGCCAGTGCGACCAGCCGGAGTGCGGCCTTCATCGTGGGGCTCCCGCCATCGCCTCGAGCATCCCGGTCATCCCGAAGTCGGGCCCGAAGTCGCGTAGGGTGCCGGTGGCACAGCCGAGTTGGCGCATACCCAGGACGTTGCAGACCTCCTTGACCAGCTGGCCATCGAAGAAAACCTTCTCGAGTTGTGCGTGAACTCGCGCGATGCCGGCACGTTGGTCGATCGTGTTGTAGGCGTTGTCCATCACGAGTGGCGCGACGTCGACGAACTCCGACAGCTGGCGCTGGTAGTCGGCGAGCGCGCGGGTGACCGTGGTCGCGCCGGAGACGGTGTCCGCGACATCCTTGCGACGCTGCTGCATCAGATCGGTCGCTTCACCGAGTATGGCGTTGATCTTGGCGCCGGTCGTGCCCCATCCGATGTTCTGGTCGGCCAGCAGGTCCGACATCTGCTCAACTGACGACCCGAACGCGCGAATGGCCTTGTCGTTTCGGGCTGCCGTTTCCGAAAGGACGGACATGTCGTCGACGACGCCGGTGATGGCGTTGCGGGTCTGTTTCCCGTCGTCGGGTCCGAGGGCGATGGCCCGAGAGAGTGACCCGAGCGCGGACCGGATGTCGGCGCCGTTGCCCGCGGTCATCGCTGCCCCCGTATCGAGGAGGTCGGCGACCGGACCGCTGCCGCGATTGTCGCCCCGGAGTTGCACGGACATCTTGTCGGCCATGGCAAGCATCCGATCCACCTCGACGGGCGTGCGGGTGCGGGTCAGGTCCAGGTGAGCGTGGTCATACATCCGGGGGCCGCCCTGATACGGCGGGGTCAGTTCCACATGCCGATCGGTCAGCACCGAGGTGGAGACGGTCACCGCGGTGACACCGGCCGGTATCGGCGTGTCCGAGTCGATCTGCAACTCGACTTCGACAAACCCTGCGTGGGGGGTGACCTTGGTGACCTTCCCGACCGGCATGCCGAGGACGGCGACCGCGTTACCCGCGTACAGTCCGGCGCCGTTGTCGAACTGCGCGTCTACGGTGATCGTGTGCGAACTGTCGGTGCAGGCGCGGACGACGCCGAAGACCAACAGCGCGGCAACGATGAGCAACGCCACCTTGACTATTCGGCCGCGGATCATCGGCAGTCCTTGAAGTAGGGCGGTAGGTTTACGAGGTCGGCCTGTTTGGAGATGGCGCACATCCAGGAGTCGATCAAGGGTCCGGCGGGTGCGGAGAAGTCGGTTTCATTGCCGGTCCCCGTGGCGTTCGCGAAATTGCGGACCGGGACGGGCAGGATCTCCATGGTGTTGCGCAGCAGCGTGTCGTTGCGGCGAAGGCTGTCGAGCAGACCGTCGAGATTGGTGATCAGCTTGTCGAGGCCGGTGCGGTCGGCCACCACGACCTGTCGGAGCTGGTCGGCCAGTACCGTTGTGGCGTCGAGTAGCCGATTGATCATCACCTGGCGGGTCAGCAATGCGCGCAGCAATTCTCGGCCTTGCGTGATGAGCTGACCGAGACCGTCTTGCTGCCGCCGGATCACCTCGGTGAGTTTTTGCGTGCTGGTCAGCAGCGACCCGATTTGTCCGCGCCGATCGGCGAGGATGTTCGACAGGTTCTGGACGTTGGTCAACACCTGCGGGATCAACTGCGGTGTGCCGTCGAGTTGTTGTGACAGCGTGGTCATCGACCGGCCGATCTGTTCGGCGTCCACCTGTTCGAAGGTGGTCGTCGCGTTCTGCAGTACCTGCTGCAGGTCATAGGGGACCGTGGTGTGCGAGAGCGTGATGAGACCGTCTGGTAGCGATCCGGAACCCGCGGGGGAGATTTGGATGTATCGGGAACCGAGCAGGGTGGTCAGCTTGATGGACGCCTCCGTCTCGGAGCCGAGCGCCACATCGTCGTTGACTTCCATGGTCACCGTGACGAAGGTGCCGTCCAGGCTGGTACCGGTGACCGATCCCACCGGAACGCCGGCAACGCTCACCGAATCGCCGGAGGTCACACCGGCGGCCTGAGCGAACTGCGCGTGCACCTCCTGCTTCCCGATCCCGGACGCGCTCAGTTGGATCAGTCCGAGCGCGATGACCACGATGGAAATCAGTGCGACGCTGCCGATGATGACCTTGTTCCAGCTCTCGATCGGTCGGGACATCGAGTGACGCAGACGGGCGACGACATTTCTCATGGTGTCACCTGCAGATCGGGGATTGCGTGATTTGGCCGGAGGGGGTCGCGTATTTGACGATCGACGGAATCACGGTGCTCAGCGCCGGTATCAACGTCGCGTTGAAGTTGCACAGATAGGTGTCGATGTAGGCGCCCGATTGGGTTGCTCGGGCCAATCCTTTCAGCAGGGGTGGCAGATTGAAACCGAGATAGCCGAACTCGTCCTTGTTGGCGAGGAAGTGTCCGAGGAATCCCGGTTGGCGGGAGAGCATCTGCTGTGCCTCGGGCAGGGCGGCCTGTGCCAGCGCCGATGCCCGGTCGGCCACCTGGGCCGTCGTGTCCAGCGAATTGATGAACGAATCACGTTGCGCGGTGATCTTTTCGAAGATCGTGCGGGCGCTGATCAGGACGGTGTCGATGTTGCCTCGCTGCGCTGCCATGGCGCCGATGACGCGGGAGAGGTTGTCGATGACCTCGCCGAGCACCTGGTCGGGGCCGGCGATGGATTCCGCGAGTGTCGATGTCTGGGCGACGAGGGTCGCGATCGAACTCGAATCACCCTGCAGGCCTTTGATCAGTGCCTCTGTGAGGTTGTCGACCTGTTGTGGATCGAGCACGCTGAAGAGCGGTTCGAAGCCGTTGAGGAGAGCGGAGATGTCGAAGGACGACTCGGTATGTCCGAGGGGTATCTGGCCGTCGTGCAAGGGGGCCTTGTCGGTGAAGTCGGTCCGTGACAGTCCGAGATACCGTTGGCCGACGATGTTCTGATAGATGATGGACACCTTCGTCCCGCCGTCGACGACCTGATCGGTGTCGACCTCGAACTGCACGCGCGCGTTGGTGCCGTCGAGGGCGACGGAGTCCACCCGCCCGACGCGGACTCCGGCCATCCGGACGTCGTCCCCGGTCTTCAGGCCGGTGACATCGGTGAAGATCGCACTGTACTTCGCGGTGTCCTGTGACACGTCACGCTGGAGGGTGACCACCACTGTTGAGGTGAGCGCCAAGGCGACGAGGAGGAACAGGATCAGCCCGATGAGTGGTCTGCGGATGCTCATGATCCCCCCGGTTCGAGTTCCGATGCGTGCTCATTCGCCGGCGCGGCCGCGGACGCGGGAGAGACGTTGATGGTGGCACCGCGCGCGAGGGGACCGAGCAGGATGGTGTTCGCGCTGTTCGGACCGCCCCCGACGAGTCCGCCGAGCGCCGATTGTTCTTGTTGGCTGCCGACTGAGCCGACGTTGCCGCCCATGCTCGTGGTCTGGTATCCAGGGGTGAGTCCCTTGCGCACGTCGCTCTTGAGCACCGGCGGCGACACGCTGCTGGGAGCGGTTGTGCAGCTGGGTCCTTCCAGCTTCCCGTACCGGGGGCAGTCGGCTCGCGTGTACAGCTTGTGCGGGGTGAATTGGAACAGGAACTTTCCGGTGGCGTTCTGTTGACCGACCGGCCAGAATTCGGTGAACCACTTGTCGGAGATGACTCGCAGGTTGGTGACGATCGAGGTGAAGGACGAGCTGCCCGCGGCCACCACGGAGAGGACCGGTGCTGCCTGGGTGGTGATCTGGATGATCTGGTCGGTATTGCGTCGCAGGGCCGTGTTGACCCGCGCGGTCGTCGAGATCCCCGCTCCGAGAAGATCTGAGAGAGCAGCGGACTCGCGCGCGAGGGTCTGCATCGGTGCCACCGAACTGTGCAGGGCGTCGAGGAGGTCGGGTGCCGACTTCCGTAGGCCCGTGACCGCGGTGCTCAACGAGCTCAGAGTGGAGGGGCCTCCGTCTGGCTCCAGTGCCCCGTCGAGTTCGCCGACGATGCGATCGAGCTGAGAGCCCGCCTCGGCGATCTCGGGGCCGCGCCGATCGGTGGCCGCGGCAACGGCGGCGAGCATGCCGACGGTTCGGTCGCTGCCGGCCCGTGCGGATGCGGCAACGATGTCACGCAGCTTGGTCAGGGCGGTCTGGAACTGCACGGTCGAGGCGTGGGCATCCTGCACGATGACATCGCCGCTTGTGATCGCCGGGGCGGCCCCGTTGTCGATCAGCTGGACCGACGAAACGGCGAAGACGTTGCTGGGCACCACGCGCGCGGTCACCGTGCGTGGGATACCGGCGGCCCGCTCGGGTGTGATGGCGATGTCGACGGTGTTGTCGGCGCCACCCGTTGCCGGCTTCACTCCGGTGACCGTGCCGACGATGATGCCGCGGAACTTCACATCGGAGTTCACCGGCAGGCCGTCGCCGACGTCGGCGAGTTCGGCGGTGACACCGACGGCGGGCGTGAATGTCCCACCGGCTTTGAGCCCGATCACCGCCAGTACGACGGTGATCAGCAGGATGGCGATGATGCCGGTGACGAGGAGTCGCTTGTTCGACAACCCGTGCGGCCCGGCGTCATGGATGCTCGGGGATTTCATCCGCTCAACCTGGCGCCGCTCCCGACACCCCAGAATGCCACGGTGAGAAGAAGATTGGCGACGATCATCACCGAGATGCTGGCGCGCATCGCCCGCCCGGATGCGGTGCCCACGCCCTGTGGCCCCCCGCTGGCGTAGAAGCCGTAGTAGCACTGGATGGAGCTCGTCATGATCACGAAGATCACCGCTTTGGTCAGTGAATAGACGATGTCGGTCGGATTGAGTACGAGTGCGAAGTAATGCTGGTAGGTGCCGCCCGACAGTCCGCCGGCCAAGCCGACGACCAACTGTACCGAGATGTAGTTGACGGCCAGACAGACGAGGTAGAGCGGTATGACGGCAGCGATCGACGCCAACAGGCGGGTCGAGACCAGGTAGGGGATCGGTCGGATCGCGAGTGCTTCCAGGGCGTCGATCTCCTCGGAGATACGCATCGCGCCGAGTTGTGCGGTGAAGCGGCAGCCCGCCTGGGCGGCGAAGGCAAGAGAGGCCATGATCGGCGCGAGCTCGCGCGTGGTCGCGGTGGAGGCGACCATGCCGGTGGCGGGTTCCATACCGAGCAGATGCAGGGCGTTGTATCCCTCGATCCCCACGATGGCGCCTGCGGCGCCACCGAGCACGATGATCACCCCGGCGGTTCCACCGCCGACCACGATCGAACCATTGCCCCACGTGACGTCGGACAGGATGCGCAGGCACTCTTTGCGATAGTGCCGAACGGCGGTCGGGATCGAGACGAGCGCTCGCACAGCGAATGCGGCGAGGTGGCCGATGCGCAAGATGACGTCGAGGACCGCGTCGGTGGTGCGGACCAGCGGGCGCAGTCCGCTGGGGTAGTAGGTGGAGGCCATCAGAACCCCGTCCGGGGGAACAGCATCACGTACATCTGGGTGAAGCCGACGTTGACGAGCATCAGCAGGATGATGGACGCCACGACGGTGGCGTTGACCGAGTTGGCCACGCCGGCCGGACCACCCCGGGTGGTGAGTCCTTTCTGGCATGCGACGATCGCCACGATTCCCCCGAACACAACCGATTTCACCATCGTCAGATAGAAGTCCGACATCGTCGCGAACGAGGCGAATGTCGTCACGAAGGTTCCCGGTGTGCCGTTCTGGACGAAGGTGTTGAAGAGATACCCGGACAGGAAGCCGACAAAGCAGACGACGCCGGTGAGGGCGACGCTGACCAGCACGGCTGCGGCGAGTCGGGGCACGACGAGTCGTTGGATCACCGAGAGGCCCATGACCTCCATCGCATCGATCTCGTCCCGGATCTTGCGGGAACCGAGGTCCGCACACACTGCGGAACCGGCGGCCGAGGCCATCAGGAGGGCGGAGACCATTGGTGCGCCCTGGCGGATCACCGCGAGACCGCTGGCCGCTCCGGCGAGTGAGTTCGCCCCGACCTGGCCCGCCAGCAGTGCGAACTGGATGGACAAGGTCATGCCGATGGGGATGGCCACGAAGATCGTGGGAAGCGCCGACGCCGACGCCATGAACGTGGACTGGCGGATGAACTCTTTGACCGGGAACCGAAGTCTCAGCAGGTCGACGATCAGGTACTGCATGGCCCGAGCGCCTAGAACGCACTGTCCACCAACGGTTTCCAGTGATGCTCGGGGATGCCGGTGAACGTATCCGCCCATCCAGGCGGCGATCTCGTCGGTCGCCTGTGGTGGGGGTGGCCCTTCGTGACGCTCGCAAGCTCGCTCCTCAGGGACCGGGGGGTGCTCGGCTCGCTCCTCAGGGACCGGGTGCTCGGCTCGGTTCGCGGGGACCGGGGGGTGCTCGGCTCGCTTCTCAGATGTCAGGGAATGCTCGGCTCGGCCTGCGGGGTGGTCGCCTTGTTCTGCAGGGCCCGGGGAGTGCTCGTGCGGTCTCGCAAGTGTCGGGGGATGGTCGCGCTCGCTCTCGGGAGACAGTTGGTCTTGTCGTGCTGTGCGGGTCCAGATGCCACTGTTGACGGCGGGCATCGGTTCCCCCTCTCTGGCCCGGTGGATTCCTCGGCATCCCACGTCCGATCGCGGGACGCCGGGGCCGCGGCGCGCACCCCGGGCTGCGGGCACGACACCGGAGAGCGGTGGTCGTCAGATGTACCAGCCGCCGTTGACGCCGATGGCCTGACCGGTGATGAACCCGGCCTGTTCCGAGCACAGGAATGCGGCTGCCGCAGCGACGTCGCCGGGCAGACCGGCGCGGCGCACCGGTGTCAAGGCGGCGAGGTCGTCGAGCGCGGGCAGCAATCCCTCCTCGACCGCCTTGTCGGCCATCGGCGTGGAGATGATCGAGGGCGGAATGGTGTTCACGGTGATCCCGTGCGGTGCATATTCGAAGGCGAGCGCCTTCGTCAGCCCGATGACACCACCTTTGGACGCGACATAGTGGGCCCGTTCGGGCGCCCCCGACTGGGCACTCGACGACGAGATCGTGACGATGCGTCCCCACTGCCCGGCCTGCATGTCCCCGATGACGGCCTGGGTGCAGTTGAAGGTTCCCGTCAGGTTGACCGAGATGATCCGGTCCCATTCATCCTGTGCGATATCCGGATACGGCATCTGGGATTCGACGCCGGCGCTGGTGACGAGGATCTCCACCGGTCCGAACCTCTCGCGGATCATGCCCATCGCCTTGTCGACCGAGGTCCGATCCGAGACGTCGACCGCGAATGCGATGGCTTCCGCGCCGCGGGCACGTAATTCGGCGGCGACATCTTCGGCGGCATCGCCGTTCTGATCGAGAACACCGACCCGATGCCCGGCGTCGGCGAGATGCTCGGCGATCGACCGGCCGATTCCCGAGCCGCCGCCGGTGACGACAGAGGTGCGGACGGTGGTCGTGACCGTTGTGGTACTGGTCATTTCGACTCACCGGCCTTCGGGGTGAACTCGAGATGCAACTCGGTGAGCCCGCGGAGGATATAGGTCGGCTCGAAGTTGTACCGTCGATCGCCATCGACACCGTGGTGCTCCTCGGAGACCCGGATGTCGTCCATTCGCTCGAGGAATCGTTCGACCGAGACCAGACCCTCGATCCGGGCGAGCGGACCACCGGGACATGAATGGATTCCCTTGCCGAACGTCAGGTGCTCGCGAACATTGGTCCGGTCGAGATCGAAGGTGTTCGGGTCCGGGAAATGGTCGGGGTCACGATTGGCCGCCCCCGGGCAGAACATCAGGATGGTGCCGGCGGGCACATCGGTGTCACCGACGGTGGTGGTCTTGCGGGCCACCCGGAAACCGCTCTTGACCGGGCTCTCCATCCGCAGGGTCTCCTCGATGAACGTCGGGATGATCCCCGGATCGTCGCGCAGTCGCTGCTGCAGGTCGGGCTGCTCGCCGATGAACCGCAGCGCCGCGCTGATCAGCTTCGTCGTGGTCTCCTGGCCTGCGGCGAAGAGGAAGGTCGCGGTGCGGACGACCTCGAAGACCTCCGGGGTGCTGCCGTCCTTGTACTTGGATTCGGCCAACGAGGTGAGAACGTCCCCTCGCGGCTCGGCGCGCCGTTCCTCGATGTAGACGGTGAACTTGTCGTCGAGCCACTGCAGCGGGTTGTCCGCCATGATCTCCGAGTCCAGAGCGCCGGGCCTGCTGCCTTTGCGTGGCACCCCGAGCGCGGTCCGGAACTCCTCATGATCCTCTTCGGGCACCCCGAGCAGATCGGCTATCACGAGCAAGGAGAACGGCTTTGCGAACTCCTCCATCAGCTCGCACTCGCCACGGGCGATGAACTCGTCGATGAACTCGTCGACGAGCCGACGCATGAACTCCTCGTTCTCCTTGATGCGGCGGGGCGTCAGGAGGCGGCTGAGCAGACCGCGAGCGCGCGTGTGATCGGGAGGGTCCATGGTGACCATGTGCTCGTGCAGGGGGAGCTCGTCGCGGTGCGCGTCGATCAGGTCGCTGATGTCGTCACCGGTCACCTCGAACGGGAGGCCCGGGAAGGGGCCGGTGGGGGAGACGCACGACGAGAACGTCGCGGGGTCCTTGAGGACGGTCACCGCCTCGGCATGGCCGGTGATCGCGAGGACACCGAAGTGCGGCTCTTTGGCCACTGGACACTTGCTCCGCATCTCGTCGAAGTACGGATTGGGGTCGGGGACCAGGCTCTGATCGGTGAAGAAATTCAGAGAAGTCAGATCGCTCACCGGAAACCTCCTGTGGGGCAACGGTCGTCAGATGCAAAGTTCTGCTGGCTGAAGAAAATGGTCGGCAATGCTGAGCGAGTGCTCAGCGGCGTGTAATGCTTGTTACCACGCGCCACAGATGAGGTCAAGATCACAGTCGCCGAGAAAGGGTGATTGTGCCGGTTTAGGGTGAAATGTCGAGTCGATGAGAGGTGACATGGTGGCCGAGCGGAGATTCGGATCGACGGAGGCGAAGAATCGTTCGATCCTGTTGGATGCAGCCGAGATTCTGATGCTCGAAAGCGGCTACGCCGCAGTCACTTCACGGAAGGTCGCCCAGGCGGCGGGGTTGAAGCCGCAGCTGGTCCATTACTACTTCCGCACGATGGACGAGCTTTTCCTGGAGATGTTCCGGCGGAGAGCCGAACAGGGGCTCGAGCATCAGCGCGCCCTGCTGGAGTCGCCGCAGCCGCTCTGGGCGCTCTGGCAGTTCAGTATCGATCCATCGGTCGCCCAGTTCGCGACCGAACTCGTCGCACTCGCGAGTCATCGACCTGCGCTACGCGCGGAGATCGCACGGTACTCGGATCAGCTGCGGGTGCAGGCGCGGGAGGCGATCGAGAAGATCCTGCCCACCTACGACGTCAAACCGTGGGATCCTTCGGCCGACGTCGTGATCGTGATGATCACCAGTGTGTCCCGAATGGTCATGATGGAGAAACAACTCGGCTTCGACACCGGACACCGCGAGACGTTCGAGTACATCGAGCGCTTCATTCACAAATTGGAAGGTGACCCCCGCCCGCACCATGTCACCGCGTCGATCGGCTACGCCTGAGAACGGTTGTGCCGCAGCCGTAGCCCCGACAACACGCTCGCCAGCGCGGTTCGCACATCGGCGACCTCGATCCGCATCAGATCATCCTGCGACAGGGAGTCGAGGTCGCCGGAGGTACTGAGCCGGTACTCGCGTTCCTCCTCCGCTGCCTCGATGATGTTGCGGATGAAGCGACCGTTGCCCGCCACGTCGCTCGCTCGCCGTATACCCGAATCGCCGACCTGCACGTCGTGGTAGAGCGGCGTGCATGCCTGTTCGAGTTCGGCGACCGATGCGGGGGTCAGCAGCGAATCCCGCTTGCGTGCGATGAAATCCCCGATTTGTGCGAGCTCGTGCGGGGTATAGGACTCGAAGCGGACGCGACGGGCGAACCTGGAGGAGAGACCGTCGTTGGAGGCGAGGAAACGATCGATCTCGGCGTCGTAGCCGGCGATGATCACCACGAGCCGGTCGCGGTCGTCCTCCATCCGGGCCAGCAGTGTGTCCACCGCCTCCTTGCCGAAGGCATCGCCACCGGACAGGCCCTGTTGGATCAGCGTGTACGCCTCGTCGATGAACAGCACGCCGTCCATCGCGGAGTCGATGACCGCCGACGTCTTCGGCGCGGTCGAACCCAGATGCTCGCCGACCAGGTCGCGGCGGGTCGCCTCGATCACCTTGTCGGTCTTGATGAATCCGAGTCCGCAGTAGATCTTGGCGACGATGCGTGCGACGGTCGTCTTGCCGGTTCCCGGCGGACCGGTGAACGCAAGATGCAGGCTGCGCGATGCCGTGTTCAGGCCGCGGTCGGCACGAATCTTGGCCAGGGTCGCCGCCGACTGCAGTTTGGCGACCTGTTCTTTCACCGACTCCAGGCCGATCTGATCGGCGAGCTCACGCTGGGCCTCGGTGACCATCTCGGTCATCTCGGGCTGATCGGTGGTGTCGGCGACGAGTGTCTCGACCGGTGCCACCGCCGACGTCGGGTCCCACGGGTCGCGACGCTCGGCGATCTGCTCCGGGGAGGTCAGCACGAGCCGGAAGCCCGGCGACTTGAGTGCCTGACCGGCCGGGGACCCCGGGTCCCGGGCGTAGGCCTGCTCGAAAAGGGCCCGTGCCTTCTCTTCGTGCCCTTGCTCGCGCAGTGCCATGCCGTGCACGAACATCGCCTGGGTGGCCAACGTCGGGATCGGGCCGTCGATGGCGTTCTGGAGTCGTCGGATGCCCTCACCGAACATGCCCATCTGGACGCACGCACTGCCGGCGAGGAAGTCGGCGGCAGCCTGCAAGAAGGTGTCGCCCCACTTCTCGGAGCGGCGCAGCGCGGTCAGCAGATCGGGCCATCGCTGTGCTGACATGAACAGACTCGCCTGGACGTATTCGACGATCGGCACACGATGTGCGGCCGGGACCTCGTTGAGGACGTCCTGCGCACCCGCGAAGTCCTCGCCGCGCATCAGCGACGCCGCGTACGCGGCGGTGGCCTCCGTGACGTCGGAGAGCGGGTACGTGATGAAGCCGGCATCCCAGCGACCGACCAGCGTGCGCTGCGGGAGGCCGAGTCGGCGCTGTTCATGACCGATGGTGGACCGGGTGCGGTAAAGCGCGAGGAGCACCTCGTCGGTGTCCTCGCCGCAGGCAAGTCGGCCCAGCCAGGCGTCGGCCATCGTCGGGTCCCACTCGCTGGCCCGCGTGAACGCCTTGGCGGCCTGCTGGGGGTTGTTGACGGGCTCCTGACCCTCGACGGCGATACCCAGCGACAACACGCCGAGCTCGAACAACTGCCTGGCCTTGCGGACGTCAGCCATCGGGTCCCCCAACCACTTCCTCGTGCAGGTCACCCCGTGATCGCCGACCTGTCCGTGTCAGGTGCTCAGCCTAGCGTTGCCGTGGGTCACGCCGACACGCGGGCGCGCGGGCCCCTCACCTACACTCGACAGCGTGAGTGCGCAGGTGGATACCGTTTCAGCCGCAGCCGGCAGCCCCGAGCAACCCCAACCTTTCCGGGAACTGGGACTCAAGGACGACGAATACGCCCGGATCCGCGAGATCCTCGGCCGTCGACCCACCGACGCGGAGCTCGCGATGTACTCGGTGATGTGGTCCGAGCACTGCAGCTACAAGTCGTCGAAGGTGCACCTGCGCTATTTCGGTGAGACGACCACCGACGAGATGCGGTCGAGCATGCTCGCCGGGATCGGCGAGAACGCCGGCGTGGTCGACATCGGCGATGGGTGGGCGGTGACGTTCAAGGTCGAGTCGCACAATCACCCCAGCTACGTCGAGCCCTACCAGGGTGCGGCGACCGGTGTCGGCGGCATCGTCCGCGACATCATGGCCATGGGAGCCCGGCCGATCGCGGTGATGGACCAGCTGCGGTTTGGCCCGGCCGATGCCCCGGACACCCGACGTGTTGTCGACGGCGTGGTGCGCGGCGTGGGCGGGTACGGCAACTCGCTCGGCCTGCCCAACGTCGGCGGTGAGACGGTTTTCGACGCCAGCTACGCGGGAAATCCCCTGGTCAACGCGCTGTGTGCGGGTGTGCTGCGCACTGAGGACCTGCATCTGGCGTTTGCCTCGGGTGCGGGCAACAAGATCATCCTGTTCGGTGCCCGCACCGGGCTCGACGGTATCGGCGGAGTGTCGGTGCTGGCGTCGGAGACCTTCGATGACGACGGCGAACAATCAGGGCCCTCCCGCAAGAAACTGCCCAGCGTTCAGGTCGGCGACCCGTTCACCGAGAAGGTGCTCATCGAGTGCTGCCTGGAGCTCTACCACGCCGGACTGGTCGTCGGCATCCAGGATCTCGGCGGTGCGGGGCTGTCGTGCGCGACATCCGAGCTCGCCGCTGCGGGCGATGGCGGCATGCACATCGACCTGGAGAAGGTGCCGATGCGCGCGGAGGGCATGACCCCGGCCGAGGTGCTCTCCAGTGAGTCGCAGGAACGGATGTGCGCGGTGGTCACCCCGGAGAACGTCGAGGCGTTCCTCGCCGTCTGCAAGAAGTGGGATGTGCTGGCCACGGTGATCGGTGAGGTCACCGACGGTGACCGTCTGGTCATCACCTGGCACGACGAGACCGTCGTCGATGTCCCGCCACGGACCGTGGCGCTCGAGGGTCCCGTCTATCAGCGGCCGGTCGCGCGGCCGGACTGGCAGGATGGCGTGACCGAGTCGACCACCGCGCCGCTGCAGCGGCCGGACACCCCCGAGAAGCTGCGGGACACCGCGCTGCAGATGCTGGCGTCGCCGGCACTGTGCAGCCGCAAGTTCATCACCGAGCAGTACGACCGCTACGTGCGTGGCAACACCGTGTTGGCCGAGGCCGCCGACTCCGGCATGGTCCGCATCGATGAGACGTCGGGCCGGGGGATCGCCCTGGCCACCGACGCGTCGGGCCGTTACACGTTCCTCGACCCGTACCGCGGCGCGCAGCTGGCGCTGGCCGAGGCATACCGCAACGTCGCCGTGTCGGGTGCGGCGCCCAAGGCGGTCACCAACTGCCTCAATTTCGGATCGCCGGAGGATGCCGCCGTCATGTGGCAGTTCCAGCAGGCGGTCCGCGGGCTCGCCGACGGCTGCGCGCAGCTCGGCATCCCGGTCACCGGCGGCAATGTGAGCTTCTACAACCAGACCGGGTCCACGGCGATCCTGCCGACGCCGGTCGTGGGTGTACTGGGCGTGATCGACGACGTGCATCGACGCGTTCCGACCGGATTCGGTACCGAGCCCGGGGAGACGCTGATCCTGCTCGGCGAGACCCGCGACGAGTTCGATGGTTCCATCTGGGCCCAGGTCAGCCACGATCACCTCGGTGGTGTGCCGCCGCAGGTCGACCTCGAGCGCGAACGGCTGCTTGCCGACATCATGGTGGCCGCGTCACGCGACGGGCTGGTGTCGGCCGCCCACGACCTCTCCGAGGGCGGGCTGTTCCAGGCCGTCGTCGAGTCCGCACTGGCCGGTGAGACCGGGTGCCGCATCCTGCTTCCGGAAAACGCCGATCCGTTCGTGTGGCTGTTCTCGGAGTCCTCCGGGCGCGCCGTCGTCGCGGTTCCGCGGACCGAGGAATCGCGTTTCTCGGCGATGCTCGATGCCCGCGGGATGCCGTGGACGCGGATCGGCGTCGTCGACCAGGGCAGCGACTCGGTGTCGGTGCAGGATCAGTTCGAGATCACGCTCGACGAACTGCGTGAGACCCACGAGGGAACGCTGCCGAAGCTGTTCAGCTGATGGTCGGTGAGCCGGGGGTCTTCGGGCCCGATGAGCTCGACGAGCTCGTGTGGTTCTACGACATGCACGGGTATGCGACGCTGCGGGGCGTACTGACCGAGCCCGATGTCGGTGCGATCGAACACGAGTGCACGGCAGCGCAACTCGCGATCGTCGCCGGCGAGCTCGAGCCACGATACGGCTCGACGGTGTTCCTCGACGACGAGGACAAGGCCTCGGTCTTCGCGAACTACGTCGAGTATGTCAGCGAGATCGCGTCCGCCGTGCGGCGTGCGGTGACGCACCCGGCCCTGACCGCGGTGATGACACGTCTACTCGGCGACTCGGCGTGGCTGCGGGAACATGAGCAGTTCGGGGTCGTCTATCAGGACGCGCGTCCGGGCTCGGAGTCCGGCTACACGCGCATCGGTTGGCATTCCGACTGGCAGGCGGGCCCGAGTCTCGATGTGTGGCCGTCCACGGCCTTCACGATCCACGTCGACGAGACGAGCCCGGCCAACGGGTTCCTGCGTGTGGTGCCCGGATCGCATCTCTGGGCGACGCCGGCGCCGTATCGCAACGTCAACGGCGTCGAGGTGCCCCAGACCGCGCGGCCCGTCGGGGGCCGGACCGATCGGCAACCCCCGTTCGACATGCCGCTGCGATTCGACAAGATCCCCGGGGAGGTCGCGATCTACGCCGAGCGCGGTGACATCTTGCTGCACGACGCCTATCTCTGGCATTCGGCCGCGCGTGCCACCGACGACGACGCGCGCCGCCGTCATGTCCGCGGTGGCTACTTCGGTGGCACCAAACCTGCTGCGGGCGTAGAGGAGTTCATCAAGAACGCCGCCCGGTAGCTGAGTGATTCCGGCAATGTCCCCCTGTTGATCGAGTGGGCGCCGAGCCGCCTCCTGCTGGTCGAGTGGGCGCTGAGCCGCCTCCTGCTGGTCGAGTGGGCGCTGAGCCGCCTCCGCTGGTCGAGTGGGCGCCGCGTCGCCTCCGCTGGTCGAGTGGGCGCCGCGTCGCCTCCGCTGGTCGAGTAGGCGCCGAGCCCCTGGGCGAGGCACCGTATCGAGACCTGGTGTGGTGTGCGGGGTCTCGATACGCTCGCTCGTTCCTCGCGGGCTACTCGACCAGCGGAAGGGGCAGCGCAAGTTGCGGCAGGCCCCGAAGGTGTCCCCTTCCCGGGTTCTCAGCCGGATGGGGGTCGCCGAGCCGCCCCTGCTGGGCGAGGCACCGTATCGAGACCTGGTGTGGTGTGCGGGGTCTCGATACGCTCGCTCGTTCCTCGCAGGCTACTCGACCAGCGGAAGGGGCAGCGCAAGTTGCGGCAGGCCCCGAAGGTGTCCCCTTCCCGGGTTCTCAGCCGGATGGGGGTCGCCGAGCCGCCCCTGCTGGGCGAGGCACCGTATCGAGACCTGTTGTGGCGTGCGGGGTCTCGATACGCTCGCTCGTTCCTCGCAGGCTACTCGACCAGCGGAAGGGGCAGCGCACGTTGCGGCAGGCCCCGAAGGTGTCCCTTTCCCGGGCCCTCAGTCGGGATGGGGGTCGCCGAGCACGGCGGCCAGGCCTTCGGGGTCGTCGGTGGTGATCTGGTCGACGCGAAGCTCGAGCAGACGGCGGACGTTTCGCAGCGATGTCGTGTCGATCCGACTGACCGTATAGGCATCGACCGTCCGGCCGGCACGGTGGAAGGCGCCGACGACGTCGTGACCCAGCCGGTCGGCCTCGAGGATCAGGCGCTGCTCGAGGTAGACCATCTCGGCGTGGGGAGACGCCGCGACCGCCCGCTCGACGAACCCGTCGAAGTCCCGGGACCACAGGACCCGCCGTACGGCGCCGTGATGGCAGGGGTCGTATCCGATGCGGATGTGAGGCACGGGATCTGTCAGGATGCGGACGGCCTCGGCATCGCCGCAGGACAGTATCGCGTGCGGTGCGAACGGTGTCACGGCCTTGATGAACGCTTCGACGGCGGTCGAGTTCAGCGTTGTGGCGTCTTCTTTGAAATCCAACTGCAGCATGGCTTCCGGATGCGCCCCGGTAGTGCCGAGAAGAGTGGCGAGATCGTCGAGCAGTAACACCGGCTCGCGTGTGGGCCTTCCATCCGGTGCACGCAGGGTCAGGCGGCGCAGTTCGTCGGCCGCGAGATCGGATACCTGTCCGGTGCCGGTCGTCGCATGCCCGACGTCGCGGTCGTGCAGTACCGCGAATCCCTGGCCGGCATGGATCACCAGGTCGATCTCCACACTGGCCCCCGCCTGCATGCCCTCGACGATCCGGGTTGCCGTGAACGGGGTGTCGTCGGCGCGGCGACGGGCTCTGTGCCATTTCAACAGGGTCTTGTGACCCTCGTGCCGCACGGCCACCGGTGCGATCGTGGAAATGGGCGTCGGGTCATCCGGCCGGTGCACGAACGCGACCTTACGCCGCTGCGATGAACGGAGGATGACATGCGCTTCTCGCTGGGCCGCTGGATCGGCATGGTCACCGGGGCCGAATCGCTGGGATTCCTCATCCCTGTTCTCGGGCTCGCGATCACTACCGTGCTCGGGCTCGGAGCGTGGTCGGCGTGGATCATGGTTGCACTGTTCGGTGCCGGGGAGGGCGCGCTGCTCGGGCTCGGCCAGGCGGAGGCGTTGCACGGCACCGCGATGGCGGTGCCGGTACGGCGATGGGCGGTCGCCACGGCAGCCGCCGCGGCGGTCGCGTGGTCGCTGGGGATGTTGCCCTCCACGCTGATGGATGCCGGGATCGACGTCGACCTGCACAACCCGCTCACCTGGCTCGGGATGACCATAGGCGGACTTGTACTCCTGTTGAGCATTCCGACCGCGCAGTATCTGGTCCTGCGCGGCCGAGTGGATCGGGCCGCGCTGTGGATTCCGGTGAACCTCGTCGCGTGGTCGGTCGGGCTGATGTTCACCTTCCTGCCGGGGCCGTTCATCGACGAGAGCACCCCGGGCGCGGTGTTGGCATCGGCGTTCGCGGTCGCCGGTGTGGGCATGGCGGCGACCGTGGCCACCATCACCGGCTTGTTCTGGCGGAATCGGGCCGCGGCGTCGAGTTCGCCGAACAATGCCCAGGAAAGTGGAACATGTTCTAGTTTGGGTGCATGACTCTTCGAGTGGTCGAGTGGTCGACCGGAACTGTGGGACGCCATGCCATCGCCGGGATCGACGCCCGGCCGGACCTGGAACTGGTGGGAGTGTGGGTGTCCGACCCGGCGAAGGTCGGCAAGGATGCCGGAGAGCTGGCCGGACTGGATCGTGAACTCGGCGTGATCGCCACCAACGACAGGGACGCGCTCATCGCGCTGAAACCCGACTGCATCGTGCACACGGCGATGACCGACGACCGCATCTTCGAGGCGATCGACGACCTCATCTCGTTCGTCGAAGCGGGGATCAACGTGGTCTCGAGCGGTCCGGTCCTGCTGCAGTTCCCGCACGGCATTCTCAACGACGATCTGCTCGATCGCATCGCAGCGGCCGGGGGGACCGGGAACGCGAGTCTGCATGTCAACGGCATCGATCCCGGGTTCGCCAATGACGTCCTGCCGCTGTCGATGACGAGTCTCTCGCAGCGCATCGACGAGCTTCGCTGCCTGGAGATCGCCGACTACTCGACCTACTATCAGCCGGTGGTCATGAAGACCATCTTCGGCTTCGGTCAGTCGATGGATGAGACCCCGATGCTGCTGTACCCGGGGGTGCTCTCGATGGGGTGGGGCAGCGTGGTCCGGCAGCTCGCCACCGGTCTCGGGTTGACCCTCGACGAGCCGTTGGTGGAACGGTTCGACCGTGTCGCGGCCGACCGCGACTACCCGACGGTCTCCGTGGACATCGCCGAGGGCACCATGGCCGCACTGCATTTCGAGGTCGTCGGTCAGGTCAACGGCGTCGACCGGGTGGTGGTCGAGCACTACACGCGCACCCATCCCGACCAATGCCCGGACTGGCCGAAGCCCGCCGACGGTGACGGGTGCTATCGCATCATCGTCTCCGGCGAACCGCAGATGACGGTGGAGTTCTCCCACCACGGCGAGAACGGCGACCACAACGTCTCGGGCATGATCGTGACCGCCATGCGACTGGTCAATTCCGTTGCCGCCGTGGTAGACGCGAAACCCGGGCTGGTGACCGCGCTCGACCTGCCGCCGGTGAGCGGTCGGGGGTTGGTGGCGGGGTGAATTCGGAGCCCACGGGGGTTTCGATACGCGGCGTGCTCGCAAGCTCGCTCGTCGCTACTCAACCAGCGGGTGGGGGCGGCGTGCTGGCAAGCTCGCTCGTCGCTACTCAACCAGCGGGTGGGGGCGGCGTGCTCGCAAGCTCGCTCGTCGCTACTCAACCAGCGGGTGGGGGCGGCGTGCTGGCAAGCTCGCTCGTCGCTACTCAACCAGCGGGTGGGGCGAGTGGCCCTTCCGCTGGTCGAGTAGTCGCGAGCGGCAGCGAGTGACGTATCGAGACCCGTTGAGCCCCTAAGCCTTCGCCATGTGCTTCTCGGCGTAGCGACGCTTCCACTCCTCGCGCGAGCGGATCGATACGTCGACGTCGGTTGCCGAGCGCCGCAGCGCACCCACTTTGATCTCATCGCGGGTGTGCTTGTCCAACGGATTCCAGTTGAAGAAGCGCGCCGAATTCTCCCACGAAATCTGATTGATGTCGGAGTCGTCGGCTCCGGCTGCCTGTAGTTCGCGCAGCATTTGTTCCGGCGCATCGGGCCAGAAGCAGTCCGAGTGCGGATAGTCGCACTCCCAGGCGATGTTGTCGATGCCGATCTCGTGGCGGAGCAGCAGCGACGTCTTGTCGGTGACATAGCAGGCCAGCGAGTGGTCGCGGAAGACCTCGCTGGGCAGCTTGTCGCCGAAATCGCGGCGAAGCCACTTCTGGTTCGTGTAATGCCGGTCGCTGCGGTCGAGATAGAAAGGTATCCAGCCGATCCCGCCCTCGGAGAAGGCGAACTTGAGGTCGGGATAGGTGCGCATCGCGGGGCCCCAGAGTAGATCCTGGGCGGCGAGCGCAGAGATCTGCGACGCGAGCACCATCAGGCTGTCGATCGTCGAATCCTTGGCCAGCTGGAGCGCTCCGAAGCCGGTACCGATGTGTAGGCACATCACCAGCCCTGTCTCGGACAGGGTCTCGAAGACCGGACCCCAGTAGTCCATGTCGTGATAGCTCGGCAGACCCTCCAGGTGCGGGAGTTCGGGCATGGTCACCGCGCGGCAGCCCTTGGCGGCGACCCGTCGGATCTCCTTGCACATCGCCTCGACATTCCATGTCGGCAGCAGCGCGAGGGGAATGAAGCGATCCGGGTAGGCGCCGGCCCATTCGTCGATGTGCCAGTCGTTGTATGCCGACACCATCACCAGGGTGACGTCGCTCTGATGCTGATTGAGATGACGGGCGGAGAAACCGGCGAAGGTGGGGAAGCACATCGAGGCCCAGATCCCGTTGCGGCTCATGTCCCGAACGCGCTCATGGACGTTGTAGACACCCGGCCGCATCTCGGCGAATCCCGCAGGGTCCCGGCCCCATTCCTCGGCGGGCCAGGACACGACGGCGTTCAGCCCGCTGACGCCTGCCTGCTTGCCCATGTAGATCCACTGGTCCACGCCCTTGTCGTCGGTCACGACGACCGGCGCCTCGTCACGATACTTCTCGGGCACATGGCGCAGGAACATGTCCGGGGGCTCCACGACATGGTCGTCGATGCTGATCAGCACCAGGTCATCAACATTCATCTTGATCTCCTTCGCTGGACTATCGGCTTGCACCGGTCATGGACGCTCGCAGTGCGTGATCCAGATCGATCGTGCGGCCACATCGCCGAGCACGATGTCGGTTCCTCCGTCGCGGGTCGTCACCGACATGGTTCCCGCGAACGGACGAGTCACTCCTACGGTGACCACCTGGTCGAGAGTGAGATCGACCTGATCGAAGTACTCGAGCATCGCGGGGTCGGAGTCGTCGATCCGGGCGATCACGCCGCGGTCGCCGGCAGCACAGGTCGCCAGCAGTGTCATCGCGGTGGGCGGCAGGCTCCCGTCCGCGCGGGGGATCGGATCGCCGTGCGGGTCACGGGTCGGGTGTCCGAGACGTTCGTCGATGTGATCGATCGCGCGGTCGGACGCGGCGTAGGCGAGCGCGACCGCGTCGTCATGCACTTCATGCCATCCGTAGTCCAGTTCGCGGACGAGGAACGTCTCCATCAGGCGTTGTCGTCGGATGATCTCCAGAGCGGCGCGGCCACCGAGTGCGGTCAGCTGCACCGAGCCGTACCGCTGATGGAGCACCAGGCCGCGATCGTCGAGCCGACGCAGTGCCGTCGACACCGTGGAAGGCGCGACGTGCAGCTGCTCGGCGATCGATGATGTGGTGACCTTGTCGGCGGACCATTCGCCTGCGCTCCAGATGGCCTTCAGGTACTCGCACGACGCCGTCGACAGCTCGGCAAGGATCGTGGTCTGCGGTGCCGGTACGGCTGAGGTTTCGACGCTCACGTGATCAGCGTAACACCGATCTCGAATTGAGAGAATGCAATTCTCACGTCTTCGCCTACGGCCCTGACGGATTGGCCCAGGTCACGAAGGCGCGGGCGACAGCGGCTGGCATATCTGCCTGCCAGTTTGCGACGAGTGGTATTGGCATTCTCATTATTCGCAAGTAACGTATCCGCTGATGGACTACACGACTGAAACCGCATCGGGCATCCCGCTGGAGGTTGCCTACGGGCCGGACGCGCGGACTGACACGCCGCCGAATCCCGGCGAGTTCCCCTTCACCCGAGGAAACTTCCCGACCGGCTATCGAGGCCGGCTCTGGACCTTCCGGCAGTACTCGGGTTTCGGCACGGCCGAGGAATCGAACCGTCGGTACCGCTATCTGCTCGACCAGGGCGGCACCGGGTTGTCGGTTGCCCTCGACCTGCCCACGCAGTGCGGGTATGACTCGGACGACCCCGAGGTGTCCGAGGAAGTCGGTCGGGTGGGGTGCGCGGTCGACACCCTGGCGGATGCCGAGGTGCTCTTCGACGGCATCCCGCTGGACAAGATCAGTACCAGCTTCACGATCAACGGGACAGCCGCGATCCTGCTGGCGTTCTACGTGGCCGCGGCCGAACGCAAGGGTGTCCCGCGCGAGAAGCTCACCGGCACCATCCAGAACGACATCCTCAAGGAGTACGCCTCCCGCGGCACGTGGATCTGGCCGCCGGAGCCGTCGCTGCGGTTGATCGCCGACACCATCGAGTTCTGTGCGGCAGAGGTGCCGCGGTTCAACGCGATCTCGGTGGCCGGAGCCCATTTCCGCGATGCGGGTGCGAACGCGGTGCAGGAGATGGCGTTCACGCTCGCCGACGGCGTGACATACTGCGACACCGTCGTCGAGCGCGGCCGGATGACCATCGACCAGTTCGCGCCGCAGATCTCGTTCTTTTTCTACACCCACGGCGACTTCTTCGAGGAGATCGCGAAGTACCGCGCCGGACGACGCCGGTGGGCCACCATCGTGCGGGAGCGTTACGGGGCGACGGCGGACAAGGCGTCGATGTTCCGGTTCGGTTGTGTCGCCGGGGGTGCGTCGCTGTATGCCCCGCAGGCGCAGAACAATCTGGTGCGTGTCGCCTACGAGGCGATGGCGTCGGTGCTGGGTGGGGTGCAGTCGATGTTCACCGCGGCCTGGGATGAACCGTTCGCTTTGCCGAGCGAGGAGTCCGCGACTCTCGCGCTGCGTACCCAGCAGATCCTCGCGATGGAGACGGGCGTGACCCGGGTGGCCGATCCGCTCGGCGGATCGTACTTCGTCGAGGCGCTCACCGACGCCACCGAGGAACGGATCATCGAGATCATGTCCGACCTCGAAGCCCACGGTGGCATGGTGCGATCCATCGAAGACGGGTACCTGCAGGGGTTGATCGCCGACGAAGCCTACCGGATTCACCAGGAGGTGGAATCGGGTGATCGGCCGGTCGTCGGGGTCAACCGCTTTGTCTCCCAAGAGGAGGCGCCGGAGATCTCCACCTACGAACTCGACGCCGAGGGCCGCGAGCTGCAACTCAAGCGGCTGGCAAAGGTGAAGGCCGAACGCGATCCGAGTGCGGTCGCATCAACACTGGCGGCGCTGTCGCGCGCCGCGGAAGGGGATGACAACCTGATGCACTCGCTGATCGACTGCGCCAACGCCTACTGCACGGTGGGGGAGATGGTCACTGCGCTCAAAGACGTGTGGGGCGAGTTCTCCCAGCCGGTGGTGTTCTGATGACCGCGCGTGTCCTGGTGGCCAAACCCGGGCTCGACGGCCATGATCGCGGCGCGAAGATCGTCGCTCGAACCCTGCGTGATGCCGGATTCGAGGTCATCTACACCGGCATCCGGCAGCGGATCGAGGACATCGTCTCCATTGCGCTGCACGAGGATGTGTCGGTCGTCGGACTGAGCATCCTCTCGGGAGCCCACGTTGCGTTGACCACCCGCACCGTCGAGGCGCTGCGGGCCGCGGACGCCGGGGACATCGCGGTGGTGGTCGGAGGGACGATCCCGCAGGCCGACGTGAAGAAACTGTTGGAGGCCGGCGCCGCGGCCGTGTTCCCTACGGGAACGCCCCTCGAAGAGTTGGTCACCGGGGTTCGGGCGTTGACGACGACATCGGCATGAGCGGGAGGTCCGCGTGAAGAGCAGGAGAATTCGGGAGGCAGTGTGCGAGTCGGAGTGATGATCGGCCCGGAGCGCGGGGATTCCGCGCGCAAGGTTGATCGGATGATGAAAGACATCGAGTGGGCCGAGTCCGCGGGTATGGACACGGCGTGGATTCCGCAGGTGCCCACGGACTTCGACGCGTTGATCACCATCGCACTGATGGGGGCGCGCACGACGACCATCGAACTCGGCACCGCGGTGGTGCCGCTGCAGGCCCAGCATCCCATTGCTCTTGCCCGGCAGGCATTGTCGGCGCACGCGGCCTCCAGCGGACGTCTGGCGCTCGGGCTGGGGCCGTCGCACCACTGGATCGTGCAGGACATGCTCGGCATCCCGTACGAGAAGCCCGCCCGGTTCACCCGCGACTATCTCGACGTCCTGGATCAGGCGCTGCACGGCCCGGGTCCGGTGGACGTGGAGAACGATTCGTTCACTGTGCACAACCCGCTGGAGCTCGGTCCGGTCGCGCCGATGCCGGTGTTCCTGGCCGCGCTGGGCCCGGTGATGCTGCGTCTGGCCGGTGAGCGCGCCGACGGCACCATTCTGTGGATGGCCGACGAGCGCGCGATTGCCGAACACATCGCGCCCGGGATCAACAAGGCGGCCGACAGTGTCGGGCGTCCGGCTCCGCGCATCGTCGCTGGAGTGCCGGTGTGTCTGTGTCGCCCGTCGGAGGTCGATGAGGCGCGCTCGCGGGCGAATCGTATTCTCGCCGAGACGGAGTTCTCGCCGAACTACCAGAAGCTGCTCGAGCGCGGCGACGCACGCGACGTCGGCGACCTGTGTGTCGCCGGTGACGAGAACGCGATCCTCGCCCGGTTCCGCGACTTCGAGAAGGCCGGTGTCACCGACATCTCGATGCGGCTGTTGCCGATCGGCGACACCCGCGACGAGTTGGTCGCCTCGAAGTACAAGACACGCGAGGTCATGGCGGAGTTGGCGAAGGAACTGCGGTGACCGACGGCCCGCTGGCCGGCATCCGAATCCTCGAGGTGGGGACTATGCTGGCCGGTCCCTATGCCACCATGACCCTGGCAGATCTCGGCGCCGAGGTGATCAAGATCGAGCCGGCGAGCGGCGAGATCTCCCGTCAGGTCAGCGGCGCCTACTTCGCGAGCCTGAACCGTGGAAAGCGCAGTGTGTGTTTGGACCTCACGGTCGAGGCCGGACGTCGGCAGCTCGGCGAACTGGTTGCGGACGCCGATGCCCTGCTGGTCAACCTCAAGCCCTCGGCAATCCATCGGCTCGGGCTGACCTATGAGACGCTGCGCGAGTTCAACGACCGGATCGTATGTGTGGCGATCACCGGCTACGGACTGAATGCCGGTGACGATCCGGCGTTCGACTATGTCATCCAGGCCGCGACCGGCGTTGCCGCGATGACCGGTGACCCCGATGGCCCGCCCACGCTTCCCGGCTATTCGTCGGCGGACAACTCGACCGGTTTGACGGCGGCGCTCGGACTCCTCGCCCAGATCGTGGCGGGGCGGGGTGGCCAGATCGACGTGTCGCTGCGCGATGTGATGCTGTCGCAACTGAACTACCACGCGTCGGCATATCTCAACGATGGCACCGAGCCGATACGGCGAGCCGGGGGAGCGCATTCGTATTATGTTCCGGCGCAGATGTTCCCGACCGCCGACGGACATGTGGCGCTGTTCATCACCCACGACGGGTTCTGGCGATCCTTCGCCACCGAGGCCGGGATCGACGGCTTCTGGCTGATGGCCGAGCGCGCCGCACGTCGTAAGGAAGTGCTCGCGGTGGTAACCGCCACGCTGGCCACCGACTCTGCCGCCAACTGGGAGAAACGCCTGAAACCGCTGGGCATCCCGATCGCGGCGGTGCGCACGCTACCGGAGGCGCTGGCGGACACCCCCGAGGTCGTGGTCGAGGCCGGTGGCTTCCGTACCGTGCGGTGCCCGATCGTCGTCTCCGGGTACGTGCCGGATCACCGTCCGGCGCCTGCGTTGGGGGAGATGGAGTTGCCCACTCGCTGAGTCTTGTTGTCGGTCCCTGAGGAGCCTCCGAGCTTGCGGGCGGTTGCCCCTTCTCGGTCCCTGAGGAGCCTCCGAGCTTGCGGGCGGTTGCCCCTCCTCGGTCCCTGAGGAGCCTCCGAGCTTGCGGGCGGTTGCCCCTCCTCGGTCCCTGAGGAGCCTCCGAGCTTGCGGGCGGTTGCCCCTTCTCGATCCCTGAGGAGCCTCCGAGCTTGCGGGCGGTTGCCCCTCCTCGGTCCCTGAGGAGCCTCCGAGCTTGCGGGCGGTTGCCCCTCCTCGGTCCCTGAGGAGCCTCCGAGCTTGCGAGGATGCGTCACGAAGGGCGACCCTTCGTGACGGTCCTCCGCTAGCGCTCCGGACCTCCTCAGGGAGCGGATGGGGGCGCTCCGGACCTCCTCAGGGGTCGGAGAGTGGGCGCTGCGGACCTCCTCGGGGGTCGGAGAGGGGGTGCTCCGGGACCTCCTCGGGGGGCGGAGAGTGGGCGCTCCGGACCTCCTCAGGGATCGGGGGGAGCTTCGCTCGCTCCTCAGGTTCCGTTGGGCCGCTCAGCGTTCGGCGGTGACCTCCAGGAAGCGCATCTTCGGGGGCGGGTCCATCTGCATGGAATCCGACATCGGCAGGCTCCCGTCGCGGGCAGCGGCGAACAGGAGACCGGGCAGTGCCGAGAGGTCGTCGGCCTCGAGGTCGTACATCGCCACGAACGGTCCGTCACCGTCGAGTGGCTTCATCCGACGAGCCGTCACGTACCCCTCGAGCGCGAGAACGTCGGGGATGTGGACCTCCTCGTACCACTTGCTGAACTCGTCGGCACGGTCAGGCGAGCTCGGGAAGCTCTCGACGATCAGGACGCCTTTGGCCATTGGTGTATCTCCTTGTTGTGTAGGGGTTGTCGTCATACAGGGGCCAAACCACCATTGTGAGCGATCAGGCCTCGTAGTCGACGACGGTTGTCTCACTGTCCGGAACGCCCTGACAGGTGAGCACGTAGCCGTCCTCGATCTCGTCGTCCTCGAGCGCGTCGTTGACCCGCATCGTCGCCGTGCCCTCGTCGAGGTGGGCCATGCACGTCGCGCAATTGCCTGCCTCGCAGGAGAACGGCGGTGTGAGCCCGCCGCGCCGCGCCGCCTCGAGAATGGTCTCGCCCGATTGTCGTGGGACGGTGACCTTCTTGCGGCCGAGTTTGATGGTGATCGTCCCGACAACATCACCGCCCGCGTGGGAGGACGGGTCGGCGGAGGACGAGTCCGCCTGGTCGTCGGCGTCCTCGGAACCGGGGATCGGTGCCGCCGTACCGAATCGTTCGACGAAGACGTTGCCGGAGCCGGTCAGCGCCGATTCCACCAGCGCCATGAAGGGCTCGGGCCCGCAGATGTATGTGTCGGCATGGGTGTCGTCGCCGATGAAGTCGGTGATCGCGGCCTCGGTGAGGAACCCGTTCTCCTCGTCCAGGCTACGGGCCACATGGAAGCGTCCCGGGTATCGGGTCTCCAGTTCGGCCATCGCGGATTCGAAGATGATCGCGTCCCTGTCGCGGTCGGCGCACAACAGTCGTACGGTGCGGTCCGTGCCGGCCAGGGCGCTCTTGGCCAGCGAGAGGATCGGCGTGATGCCGCTGCCGCCGCTGAAGCCGAGCAGCGGGGCGTCGTTGGGTTGCAGGCAGAACAGGCCGGCAGCACGGGTCATCTCCAAGATGTCGCCCTCGCCGACGTTGTCGAGGAGCCAGTTCGACACCTTGCCGCCATCGACACGCTTGATCGTGGTGGTCAGTTCGGTGTCACACTCCGGTGCACTCGACATCGAGTACGACCGGTAGAGCACCTCGGAATCGACGGTGACGCGAAAGGTACAGAACTGTCCGGCCCGATAGGCCAGTGGTCCCGCCTCGGGCTCGAGGGCGAACGTCCGTGCGTCGTCGGTCTCCTTGACGACGCGGGTCACGGTCGCGCGCTGGAACAGCAGAGGTCTGGCCACGATTCGTTCCTTTCCCGGCATGGTCGGCGACCAGGCGGCATTGCAATTCTGTCTGTACGAGAATTATATTCTCTCATTGAAGTACCATACTTCTCAAGGCCCGGGCGGGTGGTCTCGCTACCGGCCGCCGTCGAACAGATCGAAAGGTGACAGGTGACCGAGCCGGCAATACTCGTCTTCGAGGATCGCGCGTACACGCGGTCCGAGATCGATGCGCTGGCCGAAGGTCTCACGGCGTCGCTGGTGATCCGCGGTGTCAGACCGGGCGTCCGGGTTGCCGTGATGTCATCGAACCGTCCCGAGTTCGTCATCGCGGTATTGGCGATCTGGCGGCTCGGCGCGGCGGTCGTACTGATCAGCCCCGCATGGAAGTCCGCCGAGGTCCGCCATGCCCTGGCCGTGTCGCAGGCCCGTGTCACGGTCGGTGACAGTCCGGTGTTGGCGGCGCTCACGCCGATGCTGAGCCTGGACGACCCGATCGAACCCGTGGCGGAACCACGGCCGGCCTCCGTGTCGACGGACCCCGAGGCCGATGCCGTTCTGGTGTTCAGTTCAGGTACCACCGGAATGCCCAAGGCGGTCAGGCATTCACATCGGTCACTCGCCGCGGCCGTCGGGCATTGGCGCACCGCATTGCAGCTGGGGCCCACGGACCGAATCCAGGTGGTCACCCCACCGTCGCATATTCTCGGTCTGCTGAACATCGTCACGGCGTTGGAAGCGGGCGCTTGGATTCGCCTGGAGCGCCGCTTCGAGCTCGACCGGATGCTTCGTCGAATCGAGGAAGATCGGATCACCGTCGAGATGGCGGTCGCGCCGATCGCATTGGCCATTGCGTCGAAACCCGATCTCGAGTCGTCCGACCTGTCGTCGCTGCGCTACATCATGTGGGGGGCGACGCCGGTGACGCGGAGTGTGGCCGAAACGGTCACCCGCCGAACCGGTGTCGGTTGGGTACCGGCATACGGTGCGAGTGAGGTGCCTGTCATCGCCTGTAACCCCCTGGACGGGGCCCGGCTCGACAGTGTCGGCAAGGCGGTGCCCGGTGTCGAGATCCGCGTCATCGATCTGGACACGGGATTGCCTGCGCCGCAGGGGATGACCGGAGAGATTCTGGTCCGGTCACCGTCGTTGATGTCCGGGTACCTGCCGGAGGAGGCAAACGCGGACGCTTTCGTCGACGGGTGGTATCGCACCGGTGACGTCGGCGTCGTTGACAGCGACGGCTGGATCGTCCTCACTGACCGGTCGAAGGAGATGATCAAGACCCGCGGATTCCAGGTGGCGCCCGCGGAGATCGAGGCCGTTCTGCACGGACACCCGGGCGTGCAGGATTGTGCGGTGTTCGGCGTGCCCGACGCCGCCGACGGTGAACGGATCATCGCGGCGGTCTCCTCGGCCCGGCCGGTGTCGGCAGCCGAGCTGATCGAGGCCGTGGCCGCTGAGCTCGCCACCTACAAACGACCCCGTGAGATCACGTTTGTCGACGCAATACCCCGATTGCCGTCGGGCAAGGTGTTGCGCAGAGTCTTGAAGGAGAGCTATGGATGTTCGGCTGACAAGTGAGCAGTCGCAGTTGCGTGATGCATCGGCGAAACTCGCCGACGATTTGGGACCGGGTTCGGTCGCCGACCTCGAGGATGCTGCACGACGGGATCGGTTGCGTACCGCCATAGATCGCACCGGCTGGCGAAACCTCCGGTCGGACGGCGCATCCGGTGTCGAGGTTGCGATCGTCGCGGAGGAATTCGGGCGGGGCCTCGTGGACGTGCCGTACCTCGGCCCGGTTCTGGCCGATGATCTGGTGCGGCACATCGAGGGTTCCGAGCGTGAGAGCACGCTGTCGGTCGGCGATGTAGCGATCGACGCCGACGGCTACGACCACGTGGTAGCCGTCGACGGCGTGCGGGTGCTGTCCGGATCCACCGGACCCGCGGTCGCGTCGCCGGATCTCACTCGTGTGGCCAAACCGGTTGCATCGATCGATGACTCACCGCTGGGTGTGTTGTCCGAGGCGGATGCCCGACGATGGCACGTGCTCGCCTTGGCGACCACCGCCGCCGACATCCTCGGTGCGGCGCGCGGCGCGCAGGCACTGGCGGTCGACTATGCGAAGATCCGCGAACAATACGGCAAATCCATCGGCTCGTATCAGGCGGTCGGGCACCTGTTGGCCGAGAACCTCGCGCTGCTCGAAGGCGCCGCCAGCATTGTGCGTCACGCCTCTTGGGCGGTCGACGAACTCGACCCCGACGTGGCGGAGAACGCCGCGAGAATGGCGAAGGTCTACACTTCGCGCGCTGCGCGGACTGTGTGTGAGAACGCAATTCAAGTACACGGCGGAATCGGGAACACCTGGGAATGCCTGGCACACGTGTATCTCAGACGGGTGCTGGTGTCGACGGAGAACTTTCCGGTCAGCCTGAAGGAGATCAACATTGGACTATCGTGACTCACCCGAGGAAGCGGCTTTCCGCGAACGACTGCGCGGATGGCTGACCGAGAACGCCGGTGACTTCCCGACATCGGGCGACGAGTACTGGGCGCGGCAGGGGGAATGGCATCAGGCCCTCTACCAAGGAGGATTCTTCGGGCTCTCCTGGCCCACGGAGTTCGGTGGGCAGGATCTTCCGCCCGTCTACGACGTGATCCTCGACGAGGAACTCGCCCGCGCCGAGGCGCCTCCGCGGCCCAGTCTGGGCTACCTCTTGCATGGTCTCGGCCGACATGCGAGCGCGGAACTGCAACAACGTTTCCTGCCCGGCATGATCAACGGCACCGAACGATGGTGCCAGGGCTTCTCCGAGCCGGGAGCGGGATCGGACCTGGCATCGTTGCGGACCACCGCAACCCGCGACGGCGACGACTACGTGATCAACGGACACAAGATCTGGACGAGCTACTCCGACGTCGCCGACTGGTGCCTGCTGCTCGCCCGCACTGATCCGGAAGCGCCGCGACATCGGGGTATCTCGGCGTTCATCGTCTCGATGGATCAGCCGGAGATCGAGCAACGACCGCTGACGATGATCAGCGGCATCACCACCGAGTTCGGCCAGGTGCTCTTCGACGGTGCGCGGGTTCCCGCTCACCAGATGGTCGGGGCGCCCGGTGAAGGATGGGCGCTGGCGATGACGGTGGTGGGCCACGAGCGAGAGCCGTCGACTCTGGGGTACGTCGCTCGGTATGGAAAGCTGGTGCGCCAACTCGCCAAGCGATCGGCCGGGTATTCCGACGAGATCGCCTGGGCGGCCGTGCAGACGGAGATGCTGCGGTTGCACGTGCGACGACGACTGTCCGAGCAACTCGACGGGGTCGCGCACACCTCGGAGGGATCCCTCGACAAACTGCTGATGACCTGGGTGGATCAGTCGGTCGGTCATGCCGCGCTGTCCGTCGGCGGGACGACCGATCCGGAACTGTTCGGTTCCTACCTGTACAGCCGCGCACAGAGCGTGATGGGCGGCACCTCGCAGATCCAGAAGAACATCATCGCGTCCAGACTGCTCGGATTGGGAGTGTGACATGTACGGAATGCCCGAGGAGATCGAGGTCACCGCGGAGGGGCCGCTGCGGATCATCTCGCTGAACCGTCCCGGTTCGCTCAATGCGGTCAACGACGCCCTGCATTCGGGTCTCGCGTCGCTGTGGACGAAACTCAGTGAGGACTCCGAGGTCCGGGCCGCGGTGTTGACCGGCCATGGCAAGGCGTTCTCGGCCGGGGGTGACTTCTCCTATCTGAAGGAGCTCCGCGACGATTCGGCGCTGCGCGCAAAGACGATTCGTCACGGACGGGAACTCGTCCTCGGGATGGTGCGATGTCGGGTGCCCGTGATCGCCGCGGTCAACGGGCCGGCGGTCGGCCTGGGCTGTAGCCTCGTCGCGCTCAGCGACGTCGTGTACATGAATCCGTCTGCCTACTTGGCGGATCCGCATGTCCAAGTGGGACTCGTCGCGGCCGACGGTGGTCCGCTGACCTGGCCGCTGCAGATCAGCTTGTTGCAGGCCAAGGAGTTCGCGCTGATGGGCACCAGGATCACCGCCGACCGCGCGGTGTCACTCGGCCTCGCCAACCACGTCGTCGACGACCCGTTCACCGAGGCGACCGCGTGTGCGAAGAAGATGATGGAACTACCGCAGCAGGCCGTCGAGTCCACGAAACGGATGGTCAACATCCATCTCGAGCGGGCGGTGCTGGCCAGCCTGGACTATGCGAACATGGCCGAGGACCTGTCCTTCCAGACCGATGACTTCCGCGCGACGATCGACCGTCTGACGGCGCCGAAGAGCTGAACTGGGCTCGTTTGGACATGTGAGTGCCGTGGGCCCGCCGAGCGGACCCACGGCACTCACGCATGATGTGGCTTGGCGACCGCGCGGCCCGGGTCTGGTGCTGTACAGATCACCGCAGCGCGGTGTCGAGTGGATAATCCACTCCGCGACCGGCTCCGGTGATCCCGCTGGACACTCGGTGGCCACCGGGGTGGCGAACTGCAGCCGGGCAGATCGTCAGACCGACTGGGCCACTATCTCTTCCGACCGCTGGATCGTGCCGCTCACCCCATCGGCGCGCTCCACGGCCAGTCGGACCGCGGCCCGGCCCATCGTTTCGGGCGGCTCGACCATCTCCGGCGGGATCTCCCGCCCTCCGCCCGCAGCCTGCCAGCCCTCGGTCAGGACCACCCGTGACGGGCTGAGGCAGTTGACGGCGATGTTGTCGGACCGCAGATCTGCCGCAAGGCCGAGGTAGAGCCGCTCGACGCCCGCTTTGGAGACCCAGTAGGCGTTGGCGCCGCGATCGATCATCCCGACACCGCTGGTTGTGATGGCGATCAGTGAACCGCCGCCACGGGAACGCAGATGCGGTATCGCCGCTTTCGTCACCAGGAATGTGCCCGTGAGGTTGACGTCGAGGCACAGCTGCCACCGTTTGAGCGGCGTCGTCTCCACCGGGCCGAGCCACAGTACGCCCGCGTTGGCGACCACGATGTCGATGCCGCCGAGCTCGCGGACCACCGTGTCCGCCATGGATGCGACGGAATCCTCGTCGGTGACGTCGCACGCCACGGGCAACGCGATACCGCCGCCGGCGGTGATCTGCTCGGCGACACTGTGAATGGTGCCGGGCAGTCGTGACTCCGTCTCGGTCCGGGCGGCCACGGCCACCGCGGCCCCGGCGTCGGCCAGGGCCCCGGCGATCGCCGCACCGATCCCGCGGCTCGCCCCCGCGACCAGGGCGACCTGTCCGTGAAGCGATCCGGTCACTTCGGCGGGAACCTCAGCGCGCCGTCAAGACGGATGATCTCGCCGTTGAGGTAGTCGTTGGTGCAGATGTGCTCCACCAGCGCGGCGTACTCGGGGGACTGGCCCATCCGCTTCGGCCAGGGCACCTGCTTGCCCCAGTGCTCTTCCAACGCATCGGCATGCTTGCCGTAGGCAGGGGTGTTGAAGGTACCGGGTGCGATGGTCACGACCCGGATGCCGAGCGGGGACAGGTCGCGCGCTGCAACCAGGGTCATGCCGACGACGCCGCCCTTCGCGGCCGAGTAGGGCAGCTGCCCGATCTGCCCTTCATAGGCCGCGATCGACGCGGTGTTGACGATGACACCACGGCCCGAATCGGTGGCCTCTTGCCGTGCCATGGCGGCGGCGGTCAGCCGCATGACGTTGAAGACGCCGGTGAGATACACGTCGATCGTGGTGCGAAAGCCGTCGAGATCCAGGGGGCTGCCATCCTTGCCGACGAGCCGTCCGCCCGAGGCGGGGCCGCCGTGCGTGTCCACCGAGATCCGGAACGGTGCCATCTCTTCCGCCTCGGCGATGGCCGCGTTGACGTCGTCGGTCTGCGTCGCGTCGGTGCGCACATAGCGCACCCCGAGCTCGGCCTCGAGCTCCTTGCCCTTCTCGTCGGCGAGATCGGCCACCACCACCCGTGCGCCTGCGGCGTGCAGCTTGCGGACCGTGGCCTCACCCAGCCCGCCGGCGCCGCCGACGACCACTGCGGAACTACCTGCGATATCCATCTACGTTTCCCTTCTTGCGACTAGCGCTCTCTCTCTGAGAGAATAATGTTCTCATGAACATCACCATGATTCTCGATATGACGTCAAGCGTGGACGACCGATTGGTCATCACCTCCGGTCGACGGTCGGTCACGGCCGCCGAACTGACGGCCCGCGCGCGGCGTGCTGCGCACTCGGTGCGCGGGCGGTCGGCGGTGGTCTACGAGGGGGTCAACCACCTCGCCTACCCGGTGGCCTTGTTCGGTGCGGCGCTCGCCGGTATACCGTTCGTGCCGTTGAACTATCGGCTGAGCGACACGGCGTTGTCGGCGCTCGAGGCGAAGCATCCCGACGCCCACATCCTGCGATCAGAGGATCTCGATCGCTGGATCTGTGCTCTCGACGACACACCGGACCCGGCCGACGAGGACCTCGACGCCGATCTGACCGACCCGGATGCGATTGCGGTGATCATCTACACCAGCGGCACCACGTCGGAACCCAAGGCCGCGATCCTCCGTCATCGGCACCTGCTCGCCTATGTGCTCAACACGCTGGAGTTCAACTCGGCGGGCATCGACGACGCCGCACTGGTCGCAGTACCGCCCTATCACATCGCCGGATTGACCAACCTGATGTCCAATCTCTTCACCGGACGACGGGTGGTCTACGCGAGTGGTTTCGATGCGCGGCAATGGATCGGCACGGTGCGGTCGGAGTCGGTGACCCACGCGATGTTGGTGCCCACGATGCTCGCGCGGGTCGTCGACGTCCTCGGCGCGGACGGCGGATCTCTCCCGACCCTCGCCAGCCTGGCCTACGGCGGTGCACGTACCCCGCGTCCGGTGATCGAACGCGCACTGAAGGTGTTGCCCGACACGGGATTCGTCAACGCCTACGGGTTGACCGAGACCGCCTCATCGATCGCGGTTCTGGGCCCGGAAGATCATCGCACCGCCATCGAATCCGTCCATCCGCACGTGCGCGCGCGACTGGGTTCGGTGGGACGTCCGCTGCCCGGCATCGACATCGAGATCCGCGACGACGAGGGCGCTGTGCTGTCGGCGGGTCAGGAGGGGTTGGTGTTCGTGCGCGGTGAGCAGATCTCGGGTGAGTACGGCAGTCGTAGTGTCCTCGACGCCGAGGGATGGTTCCCGACCCGAGATCTGGGACGGCTCGACGACGACGGTTACCTCTACATCGAGGGCCGCGCCGACGACACCATCATCCGCGGTGGCGAGAACATCGCGCCCGCGGAGATCGAGGATGTGCTGGTGGCGCACCCGACGATCGATGAGGCGGCGGTGGTCGGCGTTCCGGACCCGGATTGGGGCCAGCGGGTGGTCGCGGTCGTCGTCGGGAACGGCGATCCGGAAGAGATCCGATCGTGGGTCCGCGATCGGTTGCGGTCCTCCAAGACTCCCGACTCGATCATCTTCACCCCGGAGTTGCCGCGGACCGAAACGGGCAAACTGTTGCGCCGCAATCTGATCACCGAAGTGTCTGAACCACGACCCGAACTGGAGAACAACAATGCCTGACGCCGTCATCGTAGCCGCACGCCGGACCCCGATCGGAACCGCATTCAAGGGAACGCTGCGCGACACGGATGCCTTCGACCTGGCGGAGCACACCGTGGCCGCAGTGGTCGAGGATCTCGGTTCCGCGCCGATCGACGACGTGATCCTGGGAGAAGGGTTGTACGGCGGTGGCGTCATCGCACGCCACGCGGCGATCACCGCGGGTCTTGTCGACGTGCCGGGGCTCGCGGTCAACCGGCACTGCGCGGCCGGGCTGGCCGCCGTCCAGACGGCCGCAGGCAGCATCCGTTCGGGGATGGACAAGCTCATCCTCGCCGGAGGCGTGAACTCGGCATCCACCTCGCCGAAGGCGAAGTTCCGGGTGGGAGAGGAGTGGATCGAGCCGTGGATGTCGCCGACACACCCCAATCAGCCGGACGCTCCGAACAAGGACATGTCCATTACTGTCGGCTGGAACTCTGCTGTCGCAGCGGGTATCTCCCGGACGGAGATGGACGAGTGGGCGCTGCGGTCTCATCGCAACGCGATCGCCGCGATCGACGCCGGCCGGTTCGACGACGAAGTCGTCCCCATCAAGACCGTGCACGGGCTGTTCTCGGTGGACGAGCATCCGCGCCGCGAGACCAGCATGGAGAAGTTGGCGTCGCTCAAGCCGCTGCACCCGGAGATCGAGGGCTTCTCGATCACCGCGGGCAACGCCAGCGGCGCAAATGATGCGGCCGCCGTCCTGGCCGTCGCGAGTGACGAACTCGGCTTGCCTGCGCTGGCCACGGTCCGGTCATGGTCCTCGGTCGGCGTCGAGCCTGCGCAGACCGGGCTCTCCCCGGTGAAGGCCATCCCGAAAGCGCTCGAACGAGCAGGGCTTACCCTGCCCGACGTCGACCTGTTCGAGATCAACGAGGCATTCGCCGCCAACTGCGTCGCCTGCGTGAAGCTGCTCGACATCGACCCCGACCGCGTCAACGTCAGCGGCAGCGGATGTTCGCTCGGACATCCCGTCGCGGCGAGCGGAGCCCGCATGCTCACCACCCTGGTGTACGAATTGCGCAGGCGAGGTGGGGGAATCGGTGTCGCGTCGATGTGTGCCGGTGGCGGGATCGGTTCGGCCGTCGTCATCGAGGTCCATGCCTGACCTTCGTTCGGTGCTGCCGAGCACTGTTGCCGACCTCCTCGCGGCCGCACGCGGTGGTTCCGCGCGTGCGGCCGGCCGACTGCTGACCCAGGTGGAGGGGGACGGCAGGTCCGCCGTACTCGACGCCATCGGACCCCCCACGGGCTCCATCTCGGTCATCGGTATCACCGGCCCACCGGGGGCGGGAAAGTCGACGACCATCACTGCCCTGGTCGCCGCCTATCGGTCCCGAGGTCGACGGGTGGCGGTTCTGGCTGTCGATCCGACGTCGCCGTACAGTGGCGGCGCCCTGCTCGGTGACCGGATTCGGATGACCCAGCACATCGACGACATGGATGTACTGATCCGGTCGATGGCGACGCGGGGCCACCTCGGCGGTCTGTCGTCGGCGGTGCCGGCGGCGATCCGCCTGCTCGAGGGTCTGGGTTACGACGTCGTGTTCGTGGAGACGGTCGGTGTGGGCCAGTCGGAGGTCGAGGTGTCGGCGGTCGCCGACCCGGCCGTCGTCATCCTCAATCCCGGTGCGGGCGACGCGGTTCAGGCTGCGAAGGCCGGCCTGCTGGAGGTCGCCGACATCCTCGTCGTGAACAAGGCCGACCGTGAGGGTGCTCAGCAGACGGTCCGTGACCTGCGCATGGAGTCGTCGGTCCCGGTGATGACACTCGTCGCCACGCGCGGCGAGGGTGTCGACGAGCTCATCGAGACGATCGAGAATCATCGTCGCGAGGACGATCCGGACCGTCGGGCCGCTCGGCTGCGCGCCCAGATCCTGTCATTGGCGATGACACAACTGCGGACCCATCCGGGTCTCGCTGATGCCGTCGACGATGTGATCGCCGGCCGCGGTGACATCTACGCCGCGGTCGAGACGCTGATCAACCCGGCAGTTCGGCGGGTTGAGTAGGCGCGTGGGTGCGTCTGGTCGGCCCGTGTATCGAAGCCTCGGTGCCGGCGTGATTTCGGTGATCGAGTAGCCCGTGAGCCGCTGGGCGAGCGAGCGTATCGAGATCCGGCGGACTCGATTGCGATCGCTTGTGTCTTACGAGGTCTCGATACGCTGTCTCGCCCTGGGGGGCTCGACGGCTACTCGACCAGCGGGGGGGGTAGGGGTGTAGTGACGCCTGTGGGGGTCGTGATGGTCTCGATGCGTGACCAAGGTGAAGCGGTGCCGGCGTGATTTCGGTGATCGAGTAGCCCGTGAGCCGCTAGGCGAGCGAGCGTATCGAGATCCGGCGGACTCGATTGCGATCGCTTGTGTCTCGCGAGGTCTCGATACGCTGTCTCGCCTGGCGGCTCGACGGCTACTCGACCAGCGGGGGGTTAGTAGGTGGGTGCGGGCGTCTGGTCGGCCCGTGTGTCGGAGCCTCGGTGCCGGCGTGATTTCGGTGATCGAGTAGCCCGTGAGCCGCTGGGCGAGCGAGCGTATCGAGATCTGTCGGACTCGCCTGCGGTCGCTTGTGTCTCGCGTGGTCTCGATACGCTGTCTCGCCTGGCGGCTCGACGGCTACTCGACCAGCGGGGGGTGTCTCGCCTGGCGGCTCGACGGCTACTCGACCAGCGAGCGGTTGAGTGGCGGCGGGAGTCGGATTCTGTCGGCGTCAGGAGAGGTCGGGGATGAACTGCGGGAGATCGACCGACGTGCGGATGCCAGGGGCGGCCGCGCAGACATGGCGCACAGCGTTGACCGCACGGTTCGCGGTGTAGCCGGGCGTGGTTTCCGCCATCTGCTCGAGGTCGATCGGCATGTTGATGTCTACCGACAGTGGGGCGTCACCGTCGACGACAACCCGCCAGCCCGTCGAGAGCAGATCCCACCGGGGTTCTGTGTCGCCGGTGCAATACCAGTTGGCGCGGAATCGCAGGACGATACGTCCATCCCGCATGCCGGACACCGTGATACGTTGCGCTCCCACTGTTCCCGCAGGCAGCGTACCGGCGGCGATCGAGACCTCACGCGTCGTCACGCCGACCTCTCCGCTCACCTCGATCGAATCGAGTTGCAGGCCCATGGATTCGGCCAGAAGTTCCAACGACGGGCCGAAGCTGCCGCGAAGATACTGCAGCCGGAAGTCCTCGAACTCGCGTTGCGCACCACCGAATCCCATGATGTCGAACAGGAGATCGGGGGAATCACGCCGCGAGAGGTCGGCGAACTCGTCGATGGTGATCTGATCGATCCGGCGCTGGATCGACGAGAGCACCAAGGGAACCGCCTCGGTGATGAAGCCCGGGCTGCTGCCGGTGGAGTGAATCGACGCGCCGCCGGTCGCGCACGCGCGCTCGACGCGCTCGCGGACCTCGGCATCCATGCTTGCCGGGCGGTGGAATTCGCCGCGGGTGGTGACCACGTTGATGCCGGACTCGAGCAGTCGTGTCACGGCGTCGACGTCAAGCGCCGCTGCCATGTACAGCACGCAATCCGGCGCCGACGCGATGACCTCGTCGATGCTGTTGGTCGCCGATACGCCGGTCGGGGCCGACCCGCAGAGCTCGCCGGCATCGACTCCGACCTTCGCCTCGGACGTGACATACACTCCGGCGAGCTGCAGGTTCGGGTGGTCGATGATGCCGCGCAATGACCGTGCGCCGATGTTGCCGGTCGCCCACTGCACGCACCGATAGGTCGGTGTGGGAACGGTCGCGGAGGTGGCCGACGAGACGGCGGTCGACGTCATGAGGGCATCCGAACGACCGCTTCTTGCGCGAAAGAAGCCACCAGCGAACCACTTCGGGTGATCATGTCGCCCCGGCCATAACAGCGACCGCCGGCGATGATGGGGCTGTCCTGGCGGATCAGGAGCCAGTCGTCGGTCCGGATCGGCCGATGAAACCACATGGTGTGCGACGTCACTGCGGAATGAAACGCGGTACCGTTGCCGCCCTGGCTCAATCCGTCGACGGGACGGAGTGCGGTGCCGATGACGGTGAGATCGGTGGCATAGGCGGCAATGCACGGATAGGCCTGATCATCATCGACGGCCGGTGTGCGCATCCACATCTCGTGATGTGGGGGGCCCGCCGACGGATCATCGAGGTCGTCGACTGTGCGCACCTCCCAGGGCAAGAGTCCCATGCGCTTCTGGTGGTCGTCGTCCGGTAGATCGGGGAGTGGATCGATGGTCTGGATGTCCGGGCCCCCGTCGGCAAGGTGCATCGCGACGGTCGCCAGCCCGATGAGCCGATCGGTCTGCACAGCGCTGATCTGCAAGGTGTCGAAGGACCGGCCTCGGTGGCGATGGTCGACCTCGTAGCGGACGTCCTCGTCGACGAGTCCCTCTCGCAGGAAATTGGCGTGGATCGATCGGATCGACTTATCCGGGCTGGCGAGTCCTGCCGCCGACACGAACTGTGCGAGAAGCTGACCGCCGAACAACCGGCGATACGGCAGGGACAGATTGGCGCCGCGGTAACAACTGGTGGTCTCGGCCGCGGACATCGCGTTCGGCGAGTCGAGGCTGCCGGATCGATCGCCCGACGCAACACCGATCGGTGTGCAATCGCGGAGTTCGAGGATGGATATCAGCTCACGCCAGTCAGTTGCCATGACGGCAGTGTAATCGGTAATTCCTTGGATGAGAATACCATTCTCATCCAAGGATCATGCTTGCCGGCTGAAGCCCCGCGCGCAGAACTCCCAGACCTCGTCGGCCGAGATCGGGTGATTGTCCGGATCGTCGGTGGCGACGCTGGACTGTGCGATGAACATGACCGTCTGCATCACCATCGCCGCGACCCGGCGTGGGTTGAGTCCTTCCCGCAGCTCATCGGCCTCGGACGCCTCCTCCAGGAATTCGGCGAGCAGTGCGATGAGCGGGGCGTGTGCGACTCGAACCTCGGTCGGGTGGGTGATCAGGAGTTGTGGCGCGAAGTCGCTGAACAACGGGCGCTTGGCATTTGGGTCCGGGCGTGACAGCTCGAAGAGTAGGGTCACCGCAACGCGGAGCCGTTCGATGGGGTCTGTCTCGGTGGCGGCGGCGGCCCGGATCTGGTCGGCCGATTTGCTCAGTGCGTCCTCGAACAGTGCAAGGAGCAACTCGTGCTTTCCGTCGAACTGCAGGTAGAAGCTGCGCAGCGACTGCTTCGACCGCTCGACCACCTCTTGAACCGTGAACTCGGTGGTGCCCTTCTCGGTGATGATCGCCTGGGCTGCGTCGAGGAAGCGTTGCACACGTTGCTCAGCTCGCAGTTTCGCGGTCTTGATCGACCGTTCCACGGCGCGCTGCTTCCATGCGGGCTCTTCGTTGGCGCTGGTCACCGCGCCGACTTTCCGCCGAGTTGCACATACATAGGGCGAGTTTAGCGGAGCGAACCCGCGATTGTGGCGAAGGGGGTTCCGAAAAATGAAAGTGTTCCATTCGCTTCAGGAGAACGCTATTCTCCTAGTATGTATCGACTAGTCTTGCGGCCATCTCCGCTCGGTGGAGTGGGCACGACGCCGAGAGGAGATAGCGCGTGCTCGTAGAGTTCGATTCCGATCAACGGCTCTGGGGAAAGACCGTGCGAGAACTGCTCGCCAAGGAGTGCTCACCGGTCTGGATACGCCAGGTCGTCGATGACGATGTCGATCCGACGCCGTTGTGGACGATGTACGTCGACCAAGGCTTCACGGATCTGGTCGAACCCGCCGAGGCGGTCGAGCTGGCCATCGCGCTGGAGGCGATGGGCGCGGCAACCGACCCCACGCCGTTTCTGGCCACGGCAACGCAGTTCGCGCCACTGGCCGGCGCCCTGGCGCAACCAGGCAGGCCGGGGGCCGCTGTGCGCGAGGGGGTTTCGGCGCATCTGGGCGAAGACGGATGGCTGCTGTCCGGTACCTGCTGTGCTGTCCTCGACGGGGATCGCGCCGAGGACTTCGCAGTGGTGACCGCGGCCGGCGTCTTCGTGGTGCCCGCCGACGATGTCATCGTGACGCGCGTGCCCTGCTTCGATCCGCTACTCCACGTCGCCGACGTCACCTTTCCGTCGGTGCGCGTCGATGATGCACGACGCAATCCCGCTCCCGATCTCGCACGCGCGCAGGCGACGGCGTTGATGGGTCTGTCCATCACGATGGTCGGGGCGTGTCAGAAGATTCTCGACCTCGCCCTCGAACACGTCCGCAATCGTGAACAGTTCGGCGTCGCGATCGGGAGCTTCCAGGCGGTGAAGCACAAGGCCGCGGACATGCACGTCGCGGTCGAACGCGCTCGGGCGCTGGCGTATTACAGCGCACTCACCATCGCGACCGGCAGCGCCGACATGCGCCTGGCAGCCTCCATGGCCAAGGCGTCGGCCGGCGAATGCCAGTCCAAGGTGTTCCGCAACGGCTATCAGCTGTTCGGTGCGATGGGCTACACGTGGGAGAACGACCTACAGTTTCCGCTCAAGCGCGCCAAGGCAGGAGAACTGATGCTCGGCGGTTCCGACGAACACCGGGCGCTCATCACCGAGGAGTATCGTGCAACTCAAGTTTGACAGCGACGTCGAGGAGTTCCGGGCGGAGTTCATCGCATTTCTCGACGAGCACCTCCCCAGCGAGGCCGACGCCGCTCAACGGACGAAATCCAGTGCGGACATACCCGATTGGGCGCGCGAGTGGCAGCGGGTGCAGTTCGACAACGGATGGCTCCAGCCGGGCAACCCGCCGGAGTTCGGCGGTCGGAACGCCGGGATTCTGCAGCAGTACGTGCACCTCGACGAATTGTCGCGACGACGGATCTACCACAGCTACAACCCGCAGGGCCTGGGGATCATCGCGGCATCGCTCCTGACTTTCGGCACTCCCGAGCAGAAGAGCAAGTGGGCGGTACGAATTCTGCGCGCCGAGATCACCGCTTCACTCGGCATGAGCGAGCCAGGGGCCGGATCGGATCTGGCCTCGTTGCGCACCAAGGCGCGCCTCGAGGGCGACGAGTTCGTCGTGAACGGACAAAAGGTCTGGACCTCCGGGGCGCATGACGCCGACGTGCTCCTGACCTTCGTCCGTACCGATCCAGACGCCCCGAAGCACAAGGGGATCAGCGCGATCATGATTCCCACGGATCTCCCCGGTGTCACGCGCAGGCCGTTTGGTGCGATCTCCTCGCGGACGGATCTGGACTTCAACGAGGTCTTCTTCGAGGACGTGCGGGTGCCGGCCGAGAACCTGATCGGCGAACTGAACGGGGGCTGGTTTGTAGCCAACGGATCGTTGGGACATGAACGAACCCTGCTGTGGCTCAGTTTCGCCGAACGACAAGAGGACCTTCTCCGGGACTTTCGGCCGGCGACGGCCCTCGATCGTGATCGGTACGCGACGCTGGTCATGGATGCACATGCGCTCCGATTGCTCGGTTCTCAGGCACTGGGCCGCGCGGCGCGTGGCGAACAGGATGTCCCGGCCCTCTCTGTACTCAAGCTGATGGGTTCGGAGGCTGTGCAGAACGCCACCGAGCACGCGCTCGCGGCCGCCGGCAGCGATGGCCTCGTCCACCCGGCACTGACCGCACCTTACAACCACATGGATCTCGAAATGCTCTACACCAGTTGGTTCGAGCGGTATGCGCGCAGCTTCGGCTACACCATCGCCGGCGGTACCTCGGAGATTCAACGCAATGTCATCGCGGAGCGTGTCCTCGGGCTTCCGCGACGCTGAGCGACAACGATGGAGGCACGGATGAACGTCCTGTACGAGGTCACCGACAAGATCGCGACGATCACGCTGAACCGGCCGGAGGTCGCGAATGCCCAGAACGCGGCACTGCTCGACGAACTCGACGCGGCCTGGACGGAGGCGGGAAAAGACCCCGACGTCGCCGTGATCGTCCTACGTGGCGAGGGCAAGCATTTCTCGGCGGGACACGATCTCAACAGCGGCGCGCCGCGGCCGGACAAGATCACCCTCGAGATGGTCTATGACGGCGAGGCCCGGAGGTACCTCGAATACAGCCTGCGCTGGCGCAACAATCCCAAACCCAGCATCGCTGCGGTCCAGGGGCGTTGCATCGCAGGAGGGCTGCTGCTCTGCTGGCCGTGTGATCTGATCATCGCCTCCGAGGACGCCAAGTTCTCGGACCCGGTGGTGATGATGGGTATCGGGGGAGTGGAGTACCACGGCCACACCTGGGAATTGGGTCCGCGTAAGGCGAAAGAGATCCTCTTCACGGGGCGTCCGGTCACCGCCGAAGAGGCGGAGAAGACCGGGATGGTGAATCTCGTGGTTCCGCGCGCCGAACTGGACGCGCGGACCGAGGAGATGGCCCGCACCATAGCGGCGATGCCGGCGTTCGGACTGCGGCAGGCCAAGCGCGCGGTCAATCAGACCCTTGACGTGCAGGGGTTCTACGCGGCGATCCAGTCGGTCTTCGAGATCCATCAGACCGGCCACGGAAATGCACTGAGTGTCAATGGCTTCCCGATCCTTGCGCAGCTGGAGGAGATGAAGGGAAGGATCGGTTAGGGCATACCCTGGTCCGGCCGTGAATTCGTCGAAAAGCACTTGTGAACAGCGCGATTGCCGTATTCTCTCAAGTGAGAATGTGATTATCAGACTCGGTCGCCGGCACCCATTGCCGTCGATCCCTTTGTGAGAGATGGATGTCCCTTGTCAGGCATCCACGAGAAAGGACACCACCATGCGGAGAACACTCACCGGGCGAGCACTCGCCATGTGTGCGGGCGTGGTCATCATCGTCGGTGTCGCCGCGGGCTGTAGCGACGACTCCGATTCGAGTGATTCCGCGTCGAGCGCAACCAGTTCGGCGGCGGCGACATCGTCGGCCGCAGCCACCGCGGATGCGGCCACGACCAAGGAGATCACCGATGCATATGTGGTCTTCTTCAACGGCCAGACGCCACCGGCCGAGCGGGCCACGCTGATCGAGAAGGGGGATGCCTTCACCCCGGTGCTGCAGGGCATGACCCAGAACCCACAGGCGATGCAGACCACGGTGGCGGTCAAGGGCGTCACCATGACCGACGCCGATCACGCCAACGTCGACTACGACCTGCTGATGCAGGGCAATCCGGTCATGCCGGGACAGACCGGCCAGGCGGTCCTGGTAGATGGCACGTGGAAGGTGTCGTCCGATACTTTCTGTGCGCTGCTCGCAGTGCAGGGCGATACCGGTACAGTCCCCGCTTGCGCGTGATCTGACCACACACGTCGGGCCGGCCTCGAATCGAGGCCGGCCCGAAATGTCTTCCGTGCTGGGTGGTCCCAGGAGATCGCCCGGGGAACGACGGTGGGTCAGAGATCGATCAGTCGCGGAGCCGATCGTGACGTGCGGATCATGCGGCCCGCCTGGCGCGTGAGATCCCTACTGCTGCCCAGCAAGGAGTCGAGCATGACGACCCGGCGCGCATGCCGATGGAAGGAGTGTTCGGCCGTGAATCCGATACCGCCGAGGACCTGCTGTACGTGGCGCGACGTACTCAGTGCAGCGCGTCCGGCCGCAGCCTTGGCGAGCAGCGCACCGAGATCGTCCTGAGCGACCTCCAGGGTGGCCTCGGCGCCCTCGACGGCGACGTATGCCTCGGCGAGGCGGTGCCGCACCGCTTGGAATGCGGCTATCGGGCGACCGAATTGGGTGCGATCCAGGGCGTGGGTGCGAGCCAATTCGAGCATGGCCCGACTCGAGCCGACCAGCCACCAGCCGAGCGCGATACGGGCCTTCACGAGTGGGAAATCGGCTCCGGATTGAACCTCGCGCAACGGGAGTTCAGGGTCCAGGGACTCGCTTCCGGTGGTCTCCTCGCGAGACCATTGCAGCCATCGATCGCCGACGAATGGCAGGGGCATGACCGATCCCGGTTCGCCCCCAGACGAAAGCGCCGCCACGTCGTTGAGAACCGAACTGTGCGAGCCGGTCTCCCCGAGGAGGCGGAACACGAGGGGGATCGCGATGTCGGGGAAGCCGACCAGGAGCTCCGGCCAGCCGAGCTCGTCGAGCGCTTTGTCGAGGTTGGTGCCGGTGCTCGACGCCATGATCTTGCGGAGCGAATCCGCCAGGAGTTCCTGCTCCGAGCTATCCACTGTCACCCTTTCCCAGATCGAGCAGCCGACGCGCGATGATGTTGCGCTGGATCTCGGCGGTGCCCCCGTAGATGGTCGCCGCACGCGAGTAGAGGTATTCCGATCGCAAGGCGGGATCAGTCCACTCGATGGCGCCGGGCAGCAGATCACGGCAGGAGTCGAACAATTGTTGTTCGGCGGTCGCGAGCAACACCTTGTCCACGGAGGTCTCCGGTCCCAGGGTGCCTCCCGCATCCAGTCGTTGTTGGGTCGCATAGGAGCGGCACCGGACTGTGTGCGCCGCCAGGTAGGCGGCGCCGAGATCGAGATCATCGACGGGATCGGTCTGGCACACCAGGTTGTCCAGGACGGAGAAGAGGTAGGCGATACGGTGCCAGAAGCACGTCGAGCGCTCGTGCGGCAGCAGGTCCATCGCCAGGCGCCAGCCGTCGCCGGGTTCGCCCAACATCCGATCCGCCGGCACCACCACGTCGTCGAAGTACACCTCCGCGAACTCGTCGACGCCATGCATCGTCCGTAGCGGGCGCACCGTGATCCCGGGTGTGTCCATGTCCACGAAGAAGGCCGTGATGCCGTCGTGTCCGGGCGATGTGCGGGTCAACAGAACACAACGGGCCGCGAACTGGGCCAGACTGGTCCACACCTTCTGGCCGTTGATGATCCAGGTGTCCCCGGTTGGTACAGCCCGAGTGCTCAGCGACGCCAGGTCGCTGCCCGATCCGGGCTCGGAGAAACCCTGACACCATTGCTCGTCGCCGTTGAGCAGGCGCGGCACCATCTCCGCGGCCAGCTCGGGCCGCGCGTAGGAGATCATCGTCGGCGCAAGGACTTCGATCATCGAGTAGATGCCCGGTTCAGCGAGGTTGCGGGTGGCCACCTCCTCGCCGAGGACGGCGCGTAGGATCGGGGCGCCGCCGAGACCCCCCACCTCGTGCGGCCACCCGTAGCGCATCCAGTCGGCGTCGAACAGTGCTCGCCGCACCCGGCCGAGCTGGGCCACCTGCGCGTCGAACGAGTGGTCGTCGCCGGGCGTCAGATCATGCGTGTCGAACCACTCACACAGCGCCGCCCGGAATTCGGTGGTGTTCATTCCCCGCTGAACGAGATCGCGTGCGGGCGGCCGGAATTGTGCTCGCCGTTGCGCCGGATGAAGGTCATCGCGCGCGTTCTCAGCCGCCATCCGTCGTCGGTGCGGACATAGGTGTCGTTGTAGTAGCCGATCCGCATGTCCTGCTGGGTGTGATCGATGAAGCACAGGGGCTGGGTGCCGGTTCCGGTGTCGCCGTCGACCTCGATCAGCGCGGTGCCGGTGAGGAAGAGCCCCTTGGGTGCGGCTTCGACGAGTCGCGGGAACTGGTCCAGCGGGTACATCTCGCCGAACGCGCTGTACGTGCCATCCGGGGTGAAGACCGACACCACACCCTCGGTGTCCCCTTTGGTCATCGTGACTGCGTACTTCGCGAGCAGTTGCTCGATGTCGATGATGTCGTCATTGCGGGACGCGTCATTTCTGGCTTTGTCATTTCCGGACATGGACCTTGCCACCTTTCATCACGAAGCGGACGTCTTGAGTGACGGTGATGTCCTCCAAGGGATTTCCGGGTACTGCGATGATGTCGGCGAGCAATCCCTCGGCGATGCGTCCGCGGTCGTCAGCTCTGATCAACTCCGCTGCGGTCGCGGTGGCCGCGCGCAGCACCGCCGCCTCGGGCATCCCGCGCTCGACGAGGGCCACGAGTTCGTCTGCGTTCTTGCCGTGCGGGATCGCCGGCGCATCGGTGCCCACGGCGATCTTGACGCCCGCGTCGTAGGCCTTCTTCACCGAGATACGGGCCTTCGGGAACATCTCGGCAGCCTTCGCCTGCAGCTCCGGCGGAGAATGGGAGACGTCCATCGCATCGGCCAGACGTGTCGTCGGCACCAGGAACGTGTCGTTGGCGACCAGCATCTTGATGGCCTCGTCGTCCATCAGGAAGCCGTGTTCGATGCAGTCGATACCGGCGAGCACGGCCTGCTTGACGGCCTCGGCCCCGTGTGTGTGGGATGCCACCCGCAGCCCGCGACGGTGCGCCTCGTCCACGATCGCGCACAGCTCGTCGAACGAATAGTGCTGTGCCCCTGGCTCTCCGGTCAGCGACATCACGCCGCCGGACACACAGACCTTGATGAGCTGCGCGCCGTGTTTGATCTGGTACCGGACGGCCTTGCGTACCTCGTCGACGCCGTTGGCGATGCCTTCTTCGAGCGTCAGGTCCAGGACGTGGGGCGCGAACGCGGCGAACATCGTCGGGTCGAGGTGGCCGCCGGTCGGGGTGATCGCGTGACCCGCCGGCACGATGCGCGGACCGTCGATCCAGCCCTTGTCGATGGCTCGGCCCAGTGCGACGTCGAGAAGGTATCCGCCGGTCTTCACGAACAGGCCCAGATTGCGGACGGTGGTGAAGCCGGCATGAAGCGTGCGACGCGCGTTGCCCACCGCACGCAACATGCGGGTCGGAGGGTCATCCTGCACGGTGGAATAGACGGGGCGTTCGCCCCGTCCACCCATCAGCAGGTTGACCTCCATGTCCATCAGGCCGGGCACGAGGATGTGGTCGCCGAGGTCGATGATCTCGCCCTCGGGTTCGCCTCCCACGCCGACGATCCGGTCTTCGTCGACGCGCACGATGCCCGGCGTGATGAGCTCGCCCTTGTCGACGTCGATGAGGCCGGCAGCTTTGAGAGTGACCATCAGACCACGGGTTCGGAAACGAGTTCGGCCCAGGCCGCTCCACTGTCGGGGACGCGGGGCTGCTTCCAGACCTCGACCGGGAAGGACACCATGACCAACGACTGCATCAGGTGGATCAGCGAGCGGACGTCCTCGGGCAGATCGTCGAGCGGGAACTTGTCACCGAAGGCGCAGGCGTCCTCGAGGCGTGGCATGGCCGCGTCGTAGAACTCCTGCATCTCCGGCATCGTCGAGTCGAGGCGCTTGGCGTAGCGCTCCGCCTCGGTGGGCAGGCACCACCCCGAGAACTTCTCCAGATCCGCGAATTCAGCTGGCAGCTTTGGCATTTTCGTACTCCTTGACGTGATCGACGGCCATCTTGTGCAGGTGACGCAGGAGGACCTCCTGGTCGCAGAGGGGAAACTCGGTGACGGTTCGGGTCTCGAGCATCGTCTGGGTCGCCTCGAGGGTGTTCGCGTCCTGCAGGGCGTACTCCTTGAATGTCACCGCGGCGAGTTCCTGCGCGAGTCGCTCGCGCACGGTCTTCGGCGGCACGAAGTAGAGGTTGGCCTCGAAGATGTGCTGGTTCACCGCGGTCGGCCAGTACTGGTAGGTGATCACCCAGCCGGGCGCCCAGAACAGCAGCGACATGTTCGGGAAGAACTCGAACTCGTCCACGCCCCACGGCACCGCGCCGGCGGGATTGATCGCCGGCGGCAACGGATCGAGGCCCTCGATGTCGGGCCGGTCCCACGGGCCGAACAGCCCCGAACGCAGGATCCGCTCGATCGGCTTGACCATGCTGAGGTCCTTGGGTGGCGACATCCCGCCCCACGACGAGATCATCGAGTGCGGGCTCTGCAGGTCGTAGTGCAGGGCCTCGAAGCCGACCTTCATCAGCTTGTCGGCCTCGTCCTTGACGGCCTGCTTCTGATGCAGCACCGGTGCGTGATAGAACTCGGCGAACGCATCGATGAACAGCTTCCAGTTGCTGCCGATCTCGGCCCGATAGCTGTAGACCTCGGTCATCTCGTGGAACGGGTATCCCTTGATGCCCTGGCCGTATGCCCCCAGATAGTCCTCGAGGGACTCGGCGTCGGGGTCGAGGTTGATGAAGATGAAGCCTTCCCAGATCTCGCACCGGACGGACTTGAGTCCGAACTGGTCTTTGTCCAGATCGAAGAACTCGCCTTCCTGCTGGACGTAGCTGAGATCGCCGGTGAGGTCGTACCGCCATGCGTGGTACTTGCAGGTGAACTGACGGCAGGTGCCCGAGGTCTCCTCGTTGGGGAAGTCGTCCCAGACGAGCTTGTTGCCGCGGTGCCGGCACACATTGTGGAATGCACGGACGACGTCGTCCTTGCCCTTCACGATGATCAGCGACGTGTTGACCACCGCCAGTTCGCGGGTGAAGTAGCTGCCCTTGCGGGGCAGCCGCTCGACCCGGCCGACATTCAGCCACGTCTTCTTGAAGATGGCCTCCCGTTCGGCCTCGTAGAACTCGGGATCGATGGAGTCGGTGTAATCGACGGGCTCGGTGCCGAGGCCGTCGAAGCTCTCGGTCCAACTTCCCGCATCGGGCTTCTTGAAGTGTGCCAACGGTCTACCTTTCGTATTCGGGCTGGAGCTCACGATCCGGCTCGATGCCGAATGTGTTGAATGCCATGGACAATGTCGAGTAGGTGCCGACGGTGAACACCAGGTCCATCAACTGCCGGTCGTCGAGATGTTCCTGCAGGGCAGACCAGGTTCCGTCGAGGATGGCGTGTGCACCGAGGAGTTCACCGACCGCATCGAGCACGAGTTGCTCGACCGGGTCCAGCGCGACGCCTCTGCGTGCGTCCTCGATCTCGGCGAGAGTCATCCCGACCGCTTGGCCCATGCCGGTGTGGTGCTCGATCTCGTAGTGCGACGCACCGAGTTCCGCGACCCGCAGGATCGCGACCTCCCGGATTCGGTCGGTCAGTGTGTTCCCGAACAGGAGGTGCACGTTGAACGGAATGAAGGCCTTGGTGAGGTCCGGGTGACGGACGAGCGTCGCCAACGCGTTGCCGGCACCCTGGGGATTCCGGCGCCGCTTGGGCAGCATCGCCGCCAGCGCGGCGTCGACGTCGTCGTCCCATTGGTCGGCGGGCAGCGGTGTCAGCCGCATCTGACCCTCCCTTCGAGAATCATATTCTCATTCACGGATACTACGTTTTCACGAGATGCGGCTCCAGTCAATCCATCGAGAGGTAATTCGTGTCGGCGCGCGGCCGCGCGTGCTCCGCGCTCTGCTCGCCTCTCATGGCGTTCTGCGACGTCGGGCGGTCGCGATTTGCTGGGCATGTGACCTGGATCTCTGAATGTGTTGATTCTTCGTTTAGGAGAAGCTAGTTTCTCATTAGCGAGAGCAGCAATGCCACGGCTGGTCTTCGACGCTGGTCCACAGCCTTCGCGAGACGCTCTCGACACCCTGCGGGATTGTCCGCCCGGAGACGTCATTGAGGAGAATCAGGTGAGAGCACAACGAATACTCGCGGCGGCGGTCGTGGTTGTCGCGTTTGCGGCCGCGGGTTGCGGTGGCCGCGACGGTAGTGGCACCGAGGAGTCCGGCGGCGGCGGAACGGGCTCCTCGTCGAGCGCGTCGAGTTCGTTCGGCGACCTGAACGACGTCTGTCAGAGCGGATCCGCCAAGGGGACCACCGCGCAGGGCGTCAGTGACTCGGAGATCCAGGTCGGCGTACTCTCCGACGTCGGCTTCACCAAGAACTCGGAGTTCGTCGACGCGGCAAAGGTTTTCACGTCGTGGTGCAACGACAACGGCGGGATCAACGGCCGTAAACTCGTGGCCAACACGCACGACACGAAGCTCATGGCGGTTCGCCAGCAGATGTCGGAGGCGTGCAAGACGGACTTCGCACTCGTCGGAGGCGGGGCCGCGCTGGACGGGCTGGGCACCAAAGAGCGCTTGTCGTGCCTGCTGCCGAACTTCCCCGCCCAGGTCGCGCAGCTGGCCGAGCTCGGCGCGGATCTCAGTGTGCAGGCATCACCCTCGCAGGTGTTCGGTTACCTGCCGTACTACCAGTTCCGCGAGTGGCTGCTCAAAGACGCGTATCCGGATTCGGCGAACGCGATCGGCATCATCAACGGGGACTCCCCGGTCACCAAGGTCCTCGGTGACATCCAGGCCGAGACCGTGAAGGCCGCCGGCGGCACCTTCGTCTACAACGATCTCTACCCGGCCGCGGGTGTCTCGGACTGGACGCCATACGCGCAGGCGATCAAGAACAAGGGTGTCAAGGGGCTGATCTTCTTCGGGCAGTACAACCAGCTCGCCAAGCTCGAGAGCGTGTTGACCAGCATGAACTACAAGCCGGATTGGATCGACGCGAACAACAATGCCTACAGTCAGGCGTTCCTCGACCTGATCGGTCCGTCTGCGGAGAAGCAGAACAACCTCGTCGACCTCGGCGGTGTGCTGCCGATCGAGAGCACCGACCCGGTGATGAACCAGCTCAAGGATCTGTACAAGAAGTACGCTCCCGACGCGACCATCACCCTGCCCGCGCTCCGCGCCTTCTCCTCATGGCTCGTGTTCGCGAAGTCGGCGGCGAGCTGTGGTGACAACCTGACCCGCTCGTGCCTGATGGAGGCGGCGACCAAGGAGACCGCATGGACCGCGGGTGGTCTGCAGGCTCCCCAGAATCTCACGCCGGGTGCGGCGCCGTCGGCGTGCTTCAACGTGGAGAAGACGACCGCGAACGGTTGGGAGCCGGCTGACTTCGATCCGGACCAGGGCGCGTACCGCTGCAACATCCCGGTGAAGAAGTGGACCGGACAGTACGGCGAGGGCATGAAGTTGTCCGATGTCGGCAAGACGATGAGTGACGTTCAGTAATGGATCAATTCCTCGCCTTCGGCGTGGTCGGACTCAGCACCGCCGCGATCTATGCAGTGATCAGCGGCGGGCTGGTCGTCACCTACACCACCACCGGCGTCTTCAACTTCGCGCATGGCGCGGCCGGGATGATGGCGGCATTCACCTACTGGCAGTTCAGTGCCGGCTGGGGGTGGCCGATCTGGTTGTCGCTGGTCGTGGTGTTGGGTGTGCTCACGCCACTGTTCGGACTGTTCGTCGAGGTGGCGCTGCGCCCGGTGCAGGCGCTCGGTGAGGCCGAGAAGCTGGTGATGACCGTCGCCTTGCTGAGCGGCCTGATCGCACTGGCGCGATGGATCTGGGATCCGAACGAACCGCGCAACCTGCCGCAGTTCTTCGCCGACCAGCCGCCGTTGCACGTCTTCGGCGCCACTGTCACCTGGCACCAGGCGCTCACGATGATCGTCGCCATCCTGGTGGCTGTCGGCCTGCGGGTCTTGCTGTTCCGGACACGCGCCGGGACGGAGATGCGAGCCACCGTCGATGACCGCTCACTGGTCGGCCTCACCGGAGCAGATCCGGTGCGGGCCAACCGGATCGCGTGGATTCTGGGCATCGAGCTCGCCGCCGTCGGTGGCGTCCTGATCGCCCCGGTGGTCGCACTCGACGCGATGTCGCTGTCGTTGGTGATCGTCAGTGCATACGCAGCGGCGATCTTCGGTCGGCTGAAGAGTCTCCCGTTGACCTTCCTCGGTGCGGTCGTGGTCGGCTGCATGGAGAGCTACCTGACGGGCTATCTGCCGCAGAACGCGTATCTACCCGGAATTCGGTTGGCGGCTCCGGCGATCCTGCTCCTGCTCGCCCTACTGGCCTTCCCGCACGGACGGTTGCGGGGCCGAGATCGTCAACTCAGTCCCGTTCCCTTGCCGTCGCTGCGAGGCACCATCTTCTTCGCCCTGGTGATCGTGTGGTCCGGTCTGATCCTGGCCACGGTGCTCAGCGACAGCGACCTCCTCACTTACGGGCAGATCTTCGCCTTCGGTGTCTTGGCGCTCTCGTATGTCCCACTGGCGGGATACGCCGGTCAGATCTCGTTGTGCCAGATCACCCTTGCCGGTATCGGTGCGATCGTGTGTGGCCACCTGGGCGCGAACGGTCAGTGGTGGGCGATCATCGCCGCGATGGTGATCTCCGGGGTGGTGGGAGCGGCGATCGCACTGCCCGCACTGCGTTTGTCCGGGGTGTACCTGGCGTTGGGGACGGCTGCGATCGCCGTGATCTTCGACCGCTGGATCTTCACGCTTCCGGCCTTCGATTTGTTCGGAGTGCGCATCTCGTTCTTCGACCAGGGATCGGTCGAGGTGCCGGGGCCGTCGTTGTTCGGCTTTGCCATCGACACTCCACAACGCACCACGGTCTTCGCGGCGGTTGTCCTCGCTGCGGCCACGCTCGGTGTGGCGCTGTTGCGGCGAGGACGTCTCGGGCGCAAACTGATCGCGCTTCGCGACAGCGAGGCCGCCTACGCCACCCTCGGTGGCAACCTCCTGACCTCCAAACTGGTGGTGTTCGGACTGAGTTCGGCATTGGCGGGACTCGGGGGTGCGCTGTACGGCATCCAACTCGGATCGGTCACCGGAGACCAGTTCAACTTCATCTCCGGGCTGCCGATCTTCCTCGTCGTGGTCCTGGCCGGATTGGGAACAGTGGGTAGTGGAATCTTCACCGGTGCGGCCCTGGCGGGCCCGCTGAACGCGATCGGTGTGTTGTGGCCGGCTCTGCGTGAGGTGTCCCAGGCGATTCCGGCGCTTCTCGGCATCGCGTTCGGGGCGCGGGCCGTCAAGGAGGGCGGAATCGCGTCGCTGCGCAAGCAATGGGATCTGGCGTTCGCCGATCGTGTCGTCATGGGCGCACTGGTCGGGTGGACATTGGTCGCGTGGTTGTTGCGCCTTGCCGATGTGTTCAACGGCTATGTGTTCTGCCTGTTGATGGTGGTCGGCGCGGTGCTTGCACCGCTGGTTGCCGGATGGCGAGACCGCAGGGCACACATGGATGACGGGTCGGACGATACCGACATCCCGGTCGAATGGTGGGGGATCTCCCGGCCGTGGACCGATGACGACGAGGAGGTGTTGGATCGTGCCATCGCTGCTGGAAGTCAGTGATGTGTCGGTGTCCTTCGGCGCGCACCAGGCGCTGGACGGGGTACACCTGACCGCGGAGCGCGGACACATCACCGGGTTGATCGGGCCCAACGGTGCCGGCAAGAGCACACTGTTCGACGTCATCGGAGGACTTCGCCGGCCGAACACCGGCTCGGTGGTGCTCGACGGGAAGGACATCACGCGGCTGGGCCCGGCACAGCGCGCCAAACGCGGTATGGCGCGGACGTTCCAAGGACTCGAACTGTTCGGTCGCCTCAGCGTCCGCGACAACCTGCTCGTCGCCGCCGAACTCCGACGTCACGGTCGTGATGCGACGAAACTGGTCGATGGGGTCATCGAGCGTGCGCAGCTGGGCGCCTACGCGGATCGGCTGGCCGATTCCTTGCCGACCGGCGTGGGCAGGCAGGTGGAGGTGGCACGTGCGCTCACCACCCGACCGGATGTGATCCTGCTCGACGAGCCGGCCGCCGGGCAGGATGCCGAGGAGACCGAGCGGTTCGCCGCGATCCTCCGCACGGTGGCAGCCGACGGTGTGGCGATCCTGCTCGTCGAACACGACATGGAACTCGTCATGGGTGTCTGTGACCAGGTCCACGTCCTCGACCTCGGGTCCATCATCACGTCCGGTCCACCGGAAACGGTGCGGCAGAACACCGCAGTACTCGACGCCTATTTGGGGACAGCATGATTCCACCGTTACTCGAACTCTGCGACATCCGTGCCGGCTACGACGGGATCACGGCGCTGCACGGTGTCGACATCAGCGTCCACGCAGGCCAGGTGGTGGCCCTGCTCGGACCCAACGGCGCCGGCAAGACCACGACCCAGAAAGTGGCTGCGGGTGTGCACCCGGTGGACTCGGGCCGGATTCTCTACGGTGGCCGTGACGTGACGGGTATCGCTTCGCGGAATGCGGCGCTCGCCGGTGTGTGTCTGATCCCCGAGGGCCGGGGAGTGTTCCCGAATCTCACTGTGCGCGAGAACCTCTGGATGATGACGTTCACCGGGAAGTCGCGCGAGCAGATCGAGGAGATCGCCTTCTCGAGGTTTCCGATCCTCGAGGAACGGGCATCGCAGACCGCGGGCACCCTCTCGGGCGGTGAGCAGCAGATGCTGGCGCTGACCCGTGGGCTGGCAACAGACCCGGCGGTTCTGCTCCTCGACGAACTCTCGATGGGCCTGGCACCGCTGGTGGTGGAGAAACTCTACGAGCACGTCGCCCAGATCGCCCGTGACGGAGTCGCCGTCCTGGTCGTGGAGCAGTTCGCGTCGGCCGTTCTCGACATGGCTGATCATGCGGCGGTGCTCGTGCGCGGCCAGGTCGAATACGAGGGTCCGCCAGGAGAATCACTCAGAAAAGAACTTGCCAACCTCTACCTAGGAAGTGCTACATGACCGCCACATCCGATGACCGGGCGCAACGATTCACGCAGGAACTCGAAAAGCTGAAGATCCCCGATCCCGCTGCTGCCAGGTCGCAGCTCTGGGTTCGGCTCGGGGTGGCCGCGATGGTGCTCGGCGTCGCGCTTGGCGTGATCGCCTATCTGATGTCGCACAACACATCCGACCCTTTGGTTCAGCGTGACGCGCTGACGATCGCGCTCACCGGTGTGGCCGTGGCCATCGTCGGGTCCGCGGTCTTTCTGCGGTACTCGCTGACCAATTTCCTGCGTTTCTGGTTGGCGCGGCAGTCGTTCGACCTCAACACGTTCGGCGAGCGACTCGCCCCGGCCCCGGCACCGGTGGCCGGAAAACACACCACCCCAGTCAAGGAGGAGATCCGCAATGACCACGAAAGTCCCGCCATTGCGCGCGGGTGAACAGCTGGCATGTTCGGCCTGCACCACCAAGGTGGTGGTCGTCAAGGCTCCGGCCGACGGGGTCGCCGAGATCATCTGCGGTGAAACGTCACTCCAGCCCGCGAAGTCGGTGACACAGCCCGCGAAGGACGGCTCGGAACCCGGCCTCCTGATCGGCAAGCGTTACGTCAACGCCGACGAGACAGTGGAATTACTCTGCGCCGCAGCCGGTGCGGGTCCGCTCACCTGCGATGGCACGGTGATGGCGCTCAAGTCGGCGAAAGCGCTCCCGGCATCGGATTGACCGGCAGCGAGCGCACCGGCCCGACGTGAGGGAGGGCCGGTGCGGGCGCATGTCCGGCACAAGCACACAGGAAGGTTCGGCGTATGTCGGAAGGGATGAGTTTCGAGCTGTCCGAGGATCAGGAGTTGATCCGCAAGTCGGTGGCCGAACTCGCAGGACGATTCGACGACCAGTACTGGATGGACAAGGATCTCGCGCACGAGTTCCCGACCGAGTTCTACCAGGCGATCGCCGACGGCGGATGGCTCGGCATGACCATCCCCGAGCAATACGGCGGGCACGGCCTCGGGATCACCGAAGCCACCATCCTGCTCGAACAGGTCGCCCGATCGGGTGGTGCCATGAACGCCGCAACCGCGATTCACCTGTCGATCTTCGGTATGCAACCCGTCGTCGTTCACGGGTCCGACGAGCTCAAGCAACGCACCCTGCCCAGGGTCGTCAACGGCGATCTGCACGTGTGCTTCGGCGTGACCGAACCGGGTGCAGGGCTGGACACCTCGCGGATCACCACATCGGCTCGTCGCAAGGGCGACGGCTATGTGGTGAACGGGCGCAAGGTGTGGATCTCGAAGGCGATGGAGTCGGAGAAGATCCTGCTGCTCACCCGCACGACACCTTATGCCGAGGTCGAGAAGAAGACCGACGGCATGACGTTGTTTCTCACCGATCTCGATCGCGCGCACGTCGACATCAGACCGATCAAGAAGATGGGCCGCAACGCGGTCACCTCGAACGAGCTGTTCATCGACGACCTGTATGTGCCGGAGGAGGATCGGGTCGGGGAGGAGGGCAAGGGCTTCAAATATCTCCTCGACGGTCTCAATCCGGAGCGGATGCTCATCGCTGCGGAGGCGCTCGGTATCGGCCGCGTCGCCCTCGACCGGGCCGTGACGTACGCGAAGCAGCGCGAGGTGTTCGACCGTCCGATCGGGATGAATCAGGGCATCCAGTTCCCTCTGGCCGATTCGCTGGCTCACCTGGATGCCGCGGAGCTGGTGTTGCGTAAGGCAACCTGGCTCTACGACAATGGGAAGCCCTGCGGCCGTGAGGCCAACACTGCCAAGTATCTGTGCGCGGAAGCCGGTTTCGCGGCCGCCGACCGCGCACTGCAGACACATGGTGGCATGGGATATTCCGAGGAATACAACGTCGCCCGATACTTCCGCGAGGCGCGCGTCATGCGGATCGCGCCGATCAGCCAGGAAATGATCCTGAACTACTTGGGATCGCACACTTTGGGTATGCCGAGGAGCTACTGATGACCAACAACACCTTGTTCGATCTGACGGGACGCTCGGCGGTGGTCACCGGTGCGGCCGGTGGCATCGGCTCCGCCGTGGCGCAGGCATTGGCCGCGGCCGGGGCAGTTGTGTTGGTGACCGACGTCGACGCGAGCGCAGCAGCGAAGGTTGCCGAGCAGATCTCGGTGGATGGCGGCAAGGCCGACAGCATGGGATTCGACGTCAGCGACCGGGAAGCCGCGGACGCGGTGATGAGTCGGGCCGCCACGCTGGGCGACGGTACGGTCCACGTCGTCGTCAACAACGCCGGGGTGACCGCGCCGGCGATGTTCGGGGACACCACGCAGGAGAGCATCCGTCGTATGCTCGACATCCACCTGATGGGCGCGTTCAACACGTCGCAGGCCGCACTGCCGTTCCTGGCGACCGACGGGACGGGCCGCATCATCAACGTGACGTCGTCGGCAGGGATCACCGGCACGCTGGGCCAGGTGAACTACTCGGCGGCCAAGGCCGGCATCATCGGGCTCACGAAGTCGCTCGCCCGGGAGCTGGCCCGCAAGAATGTTCTGGTCAACGCCATCGCACCGCTCGCGGCCACCCCGATGACGGAGACAATCCGTACCGACGAGAGATTCGCGCCCACGATGCTGAACCGGATCCCGTTGCGGCGCTGGGCCGAACCTGCAGAGGTCGCAGGCGCATTCGTCTTCCTTGCGTCCGATGCGGCATCGTTCGTCACGGGGCAGGTGCTGCCGGTGGACGGCGGTATGGTGATGTGATGTCGAGTACAGAAGCTCCATTGGCCGGTATCACCGTGGTGGCACTGGAAGCGGCCGTGTCCGCGCCGATGTGCACCCGCACACTGGCCGATCTCGGTGCCCGGGTGATCAAGGTGGAGAATCCCAACGGCGGCGATTTCGCACGCCATTACGACGATGTCGTCAACGGGATGGCCGCTCATTTCGTCTGGGTCAATCGTGGTAAGGAATCCGTCACCATCGACCTCAAGTCCCCGGCCGGACTCGAAGTGCTGCACCGCCTGCTGGCCCAGGCCGACGTCCTGGTCTCGAACCTGGCGCCCGGCTCCACCGCCAAGATGGGCCTCGCCCCCGCGGACCTGGAGGGGAGGCATCCGGATCTCATCGTGGTGGAGATCGACGGGTACGGGCCGGGCGGACCGCTCTCGCACAAGCGGGCGTATGACCTGCTGGCACAGGCTGAATCGGGGGCGTGCGCGATCACCGGCCATCCGGACGCGCCGGCGAAGCCGGGTCCACCGATGGCCGATGTGTGTTCTGGTCTGTACTCGGCGATCTCGATCCTGTCGCTGCTCGTGGCGCGGGGCCGCGGCACCGCAGACGGTCGGCGCGGCGGTGCGGTGGCCGTCAGTCTGTTCGACACGATGGCCGAGCTGATGGGGTATGCGCTGAACTACACGCGGCATACCGGTATCGATCAGGAGCCACGCGGCATGGGGTCGCCTGCGGTCGCCCCCTACGGCGCCTATCCGACCATCGATGGTCAGACCGTGGTCTTGGGTACCACCAATGATCGTGAATGGCAGCGTCTCTCGAAGGAGATCGTGCAACGGGACGATCTGGCCGCCGACGCTCGGTTCGCCACCAATGCGGGCCGAGTCGCGCATCGCGAGATCCTCGATGAGGCCATCGCCGAGTGGTGTGGCCGGCATGAACTGGCCGATATCCAGAAGGCGGCGGATGAAGCGGGAATCGGCAACGCTCGGTTCAACCGGCCCAGCGACATGATCGCGCACCCCCATCTCGCCGAGCGCGACCGTTGGCGTGAGATCGACACGCCCAACGGGCCGATCCCGGCGATCCTTCCGCCACCGGTGATCGCGGGCTTCGAGCCTGTCATGGGTGCGATCCCGGGTCTGGGGGAACACACTGACACCGTATTGGCCGGACTGGGGATGAGCGCCGACGACATCGCCGACCTGCGGGCGCGGGGGGCGGTCGGTCCCGCGTTCGAGCGGTGACGGACAACGGAGTCGCGCCCGGTGTCGTCGTCGAGGACGACGACACCGGCGTCCGGACGGTGACACTGAACCGGCCCGCACGAAAGAATGCTCTGGACTGGCCGGCCTGGTGTGCGCTGCGCGACGTGTTCGAGGAGACGGCTCGCACCACCGGCACCCGGGCGCTGGTCCTCACCGGAGCAGGCGGCGCCTTCTGCTCCGGAGCAGACATCTCGACGCCGGATCCGCGTCATCCGACCGAGAAGCTGCGCATCCTGACCGATGTCGCGATGGCACTGCACTATCTGCCGATCCCCACGATCGCGAAGGTGTCCGGGGTGGCTGTCGGGGCCGGTTGGAACCTCGCACTCGGTTGTGACCTCGTGGTGGCCACCCCGGATGCCCGCTTCTCGCAGATCTTCGCGCGGCGCGGACTGTCGATGGATCTCGGCGGGTCCTGGCTGTTGCCCAGGCTCGTCGGGCTGCAGCAGGCGAAACGTCTTGCGCTGCTGGCCGAGATGATCGATGCCACCGAGGCGCAGGCGCTCGGCCTGGTCACCTGGGTGATCGACGACGCCGAGATCGATCAGTTCGTGGACGAGAAGGCACATCGGTTGGCCGCGGGCCCACCGGTGGCGTTGGGACAGATCAAGATGCTGCTGAACGAGGGCGCCGGCGGAACGCTGCGGGAGGCGCTCGCCGGTGAATCGCGCGCGCAGGTGATCAATTTCGGGACGTCGGACGCCGCCGAGGCGTACGCCGCGTTTGCGCAGAAGAAGGACCCGGTGTTCACCGGACGATGGGCGGTGCCGCCACCCGGCAGTCCAGCACAGGACAGGAACGGAGACAGAGGACATGCGTGAAGTCGTGATCGTCGAGGCCGTCCGCACTGCGGTCGGCAAACGTAACGGTGGATTGTCCGGGATGCACGCTGCGGACCTCTCCGCGATTGTGCTGAACGAACTGGTGCGTCGTACCGGCATCGATCCCGCCATCGTCGACGACGTGGTGTGGGGCTGCGTGTCGCAAGTCGGTGACCAGTCAAGCAACATCGGCAGATATGCCGTTCTCGCGGCCGGGTGGCCCGAGTCCATTCCTGGTACGACCATCAATCGCGCCTGCGGCTCGAGCCAGCAGGCGCTGGACTTTGCTGCGCAGGCGGTGATGTCCGGGCAGCAGGACGTCGTCGTCGCCGGCGGCGTCGAGGTGATGAGCCGGGTGCCGCTCGGGTCGGCCCGCTCCACCGGGATGCCGTACGGACCGAAAGTGTTGGCCCGGTACGAGGATTTCTCCTTCAACCAGGGGATCTCGGCGGAGCTCATCGCCGAGAAGTGGGGCTTCTCCCGGACGAGGGTGGACGAGTTCTCGGTCCGGTCACACGAACTCGCGGCCGCGGCGATCGATCGAGGTGCGTTTGCCGAGCAGATCGTCCCGGTATCCACCGACGCGGGATCCGTCTCGGTCGACGAAGGGGTTCGGCGTGCCAGCACCGTCGAGAAGCTCGGTGGTCTCAAGCCGGCGTTCCGGGAAGACGGCGTGATCCACGCCGGCAACTCATCACAGATCTCCGATGGTGCGGCAGCGCTCCTGGTCACCACGTCCGAGCACGCGCGGGAGCTCGGCCTCACGCCGATTGCCCGGTATCGCGCGGGGGCGGTCGCGGGTGCCGATCCCGTGCTGATGTTGACCGGCCCGATTCCCGCTACCGAGAAGGTGCTCGCGAAAGCAGGTGTGGCGATCGGTGACGTCGGCGCGTTCGAGGTCAACGAGGCCTTCGCGCCGGTGCCGATGGCGTGGCTCGTCGAGACCGGTGCACCCGAGGACCGACTCAACCCGGTCGGAGGGGCCATCGCTCTCGGCCATCCGCTCGGGGGATCTGGCGCGATCTTGATGACGCGCATGCTTTACCACATGCGCGACAACGGAATTCACTACGGACTGCAAACGATGTGCGAGGGCGGCGGTACTGCGAACGCGACCCTTGTCGAACTGATCGCCTGAGAGGAATTCCGATATGCGACGTGGGATCTACCACGACGATCACGAGGCGTTTCGTCTGCTCGTCCGTGACTTCGTGACCAAAGAGGTCGTAGGCGAGTACCCGAAGTGGGAGAAGGCCGGCCAGATGCCGCGCGAGGTGTTCGCGCGACTCGGTGAGCTCGGCGTGCTGGGGATGGCGATCCCGGAGGAATACGGGGGAGCGGGCCAGGAGGACTTCCGCTACAACGTGATCCTGCAGGAGGAGGCGGCGCGCGCGTTGGTCACGCTGTCGACCGTGCGAACTCAGCTCGACGTGATCCTGCCGTACTTCCTGCGCTACGCGAACCCCGAGCAGAGGGGACGGTGGTTCCCGGGGATGGCCGCGGGTGAGTTGCTGACCGCCATCGCGATGACCGAGCCGGGCACCGGGTCGGATCTCGCGGGCATGACCAGCACCGCGGTCCGCGACGGTGATCACTACGTGCTCAACGGCGCGAAGACCTTCATCACGGGAGGCCTGCTCGCCGACCTCGTCATCGTGGTCGCGCGGACCTCGACCGACCGAGGCAATCGTCGTGCGGGCCTCAGTTTGCTCGTCGTCGAGGACGGGATGGAGGGTTTCGAGCGTGGCCGTGTGCTCGACAAGATGGGCTGCAAGGTCCAGGACACTGTGGAACTCTCGTTCACCGATGTTCGGGTGCCGGTGACGAATCTGCTCGGCGAGGAGGGCGCCGCGTTCGGATACCTGGGCAGCAATCTGCCGCAGGAGCGGATGACCGTGGCGGCGGGTTCGGTCGCCCAGGCGCGGGCGGCGTTGACCGCGACGATCGAGTACGTGAAGGAACGCAAGGCGTTCGGCAAGCCGGTGTCCGGCTTCCAGAACACGAAGTTCGAGCTGGCCTCGATCTCGGCAGAGATCGAGGCGGCTCAGGCCATGCTCGACCTGGCCGTCATCGATCTGGTGGACGGTGAACTGTCCGGCGCCGACGCGGCACGGGTGAAGCTCTTCTGCACCGAGATGCAGGCCAGAGCGGTGGACCGGTGTCTCCAGCTGTTCGGGGGCTATGGCTACATGATGGAATACCCGATCGCCCGCCTGTATACCGATGCCCGGGTGGCTCGAATCTACGCTGGTACGAGTGAGGTCATGCGGACGATCATCGCCAAGTCACTGGGGCTGTGAGTGATATGAGTGCGGGTCACGTCGGCGCGTAATTCGCCCAACCGTGATCTGGCCAGTTGAACCATCCGGATGATGCGGACGTCCCACCGTCCGGATGCACGGTCGTCCCGGTGATGTAACTCGACAGCCCGGAGGCCAGGAACACCACCGCGTTGGACACGTCGGTCACTTCGCCAGGACGTCCCATCGGGATGGCGATTCGGGCACCTTCCGGCGTGGCCATCGCCGGGACCGCACCCTGTCCGAACTTCGCGAGATTCGGTGTGGGTACGAAATCCGGCGCGACGTTGTTGACTCGGATCCGATCAGGTGCGACCTCGACCGCGAGGGTTCGCGAGAACTGTTCGACGGCTGCCTTCGCCGCCGAGTACACGGCGAATCCCGGTGCCGCGCGGTGAGCTTCGATCGTGGTGATGTTGATGATGCTGCCGCCGCGTCCGGTCACCTGCATCCGTGGGACCGCAAGTGAGCAGGCATGCAAGACGTGGTGGAAATTGGTGCGCAGCAGCGCCTCCCAGCCTTTGGGGGTGCTGTCCACGAAGGGTGACCGGAAGGTACCGCCGACGATGTTGACGAGTATGTCGAGACGCCCCCAGCGTTCGACCGCGGCGGTGACGAGCTTCTCCAGTGACTCTGGATCGCGCGCGTCTGCGCAGTGCACGATGGCGTCATCTCCCCGTGCGGCGAAGCCGCGGCGGAGTGTCGCCGCGGCCGCCTCGTCGATGTCGATGACCGCCGGCCGAACGCCGTTCGCGGCCAGATCCACCGCGATCGCCTCACCCAGCCCACCAGCGCCGCCGGTGATCACTGCAACCGCGCCATTCAGGCCGCTGCGCTCTTCGAACCATCCCATGGCGGAGGTCTCCCGTCAGGTCAGGACAGATAGGTTGCGCCGAAAGCGTCCAGCCATTCGGTCGTCGCCGGCTGTCCGGTCGTGCCGCTCGACACCACGATCCAGGTGACGCCGGCTTTTTCGAGCGCCACGAAGGTCTCTCGGTGTCGATCGGCGTCGACGGCAGGCGTGGCAAGTCCGTGATCCTGATAGGAGTACAGAACGTCTATCGGTTCGGTGCGGCCCGCCGCGTCCGCGGCTGAACGAAGTTCGGCGATGGCGTCGCCCAACTCGACGTCGGTTCCGAGCATCGGCGTCCGAGCGGTCGAGCTCAGCTGTGCCCCGCCGGTCATCGGCATCCACCCCTGCGCCCGCTGTGCGACGCGGCGCCGCGTGAGTCGTGAATTCCCGCCGATCCAGATGGGGATCGGTGATTGGATGGGTCGGGGACGAGCCATGACATCCCGGGCGCTGAAGTGCTCGCCCTGATAGCTGAACGACTGACCACTCCAATGCAATGGCAGCACGTCGAGGGCCTCGTCGAACAGGGCGTTGCGCTTGTCGATGTCGACGCCGAGCGCGTGGAATTCACTCTTCTGGTAGCCGGTTCCCAGCCCGAGGATCAGCCGCCCGCCGGAGAGGACGTCGAGGGTGGAGGCGGCTTTCGCCAGGAGTAGGGGATTGCGGTATGGGGCAACCGCCAGGTGTGTCAGCACGCAGAGTCGCTCGGTCGCGGCCGCCACGTACCCCAGGGCGACGAAGGGATCCAAGGTCTGATGACCACCGGCAGCAAGCCATCGGGCACCGGGAGCGGGGTGCTCGCTGAGGGAGAACGCATCGAATCCCGCGCGTTCCACTGCGACCGCAACGTCCTTGAGCCGGCCGGCAGCGAACAGGTCACCGTCAGGTCCGTTGGTCTCCGGATAGTGGTAGATGTAGCGCACTCTCACCTCAAGACATCGTTGACGTGGGGTCTGTCCAGCGAGAATAGCACTCTCGGCATCATAAGTGTCATTCTCTTTCAGTGAGACGGCGGTTGAAAGTAGCCCTGTGATGTCTACATCGATTATTGACAGATGAGACCCTTGTCACATTCGGCAAACCTACCTACTATGTGTTCACTAGGTTGGATTCGGGCAGCCCCCGAACGGCGAATCGCAGATCAACTAGTGGAGTCAGGTGACTGGAACACGCCCGTACGACGCGCTTCTCACCAAGGGTGAGGAGCGCAAGCAGCGCATCCTCGAGGTGGCGCAGCGAATGCTCGCCAGGAACGGATGGCGCAATACGAGCTTGGCCCAGATCGCGGCGGAGGCGGGCGTCACGCCCGCAGGTCTCCTGCATCATTTCGAGTCGAAGGCCCAATTGCTCCACGCAGTCCTGGAGCTCCGCGACGCCGACGACGACCAGCACGCCGATCGCGAAGGTGACATTCTCGAGCAACTCGAGAATGTCGCACAGCGGTTCGAGCGCTCGCCGGAACAGGTTCGCATGTTCACCGTCTTGCAGGCGGAGAACCTCGAGCCGGACACTCCACTACACGATCGGCTGTTGTTCCGCTATCACGCGGCAGTCGAGACCGTCGCCGACGGTATCAGGCGCGGCCAACGCGACGGGCGATTCCGTACCGACCTGGACGCGGCCGACAAGGCCGTGGAAGTCATCGCCTTCATCAATGGAATGGAAACATCATGGCTGCTGGACCCGTCAATTCCGCTGGTAAGAGTCTTCCGGGAGTACGCGAGATCACTCGAGCGCGAGCTGTCGCGCGCCGACGTCCCCTCCGCTACCGCCTAGCCGTCCTCGCTGCCGACCCACTGGAGGCGATCGAATACGCGGGTGGCTGGTTGTTCGACCAGTCGATGGCAGGCTGGGATGTGTCGGTCCACGTCGCCGAGGACGGCGAGACCCGACCGCTGGAGATCCTCGGTGCCAGTCTTTTCGACCTGCGCAGCTCACTGGTCTCGCGAGAATCGCTCGACCAGCGCAAGATCGGTCCGTGGCCGCAGGCGGTGGCCATCTCGCCGAAAGTCCTTGCCTCCGAGGAGCGTCTACGGTCGGCGACCATGACATCGATCGACCAGGGCCTCGTCGATGTGAAGCTGTGGGGCGACGAGATGCCGACAGAGCTCGACGGACGCTGTCTGACGATCTCGCATCGGCTCAGTGTCGCCGCACAGGCCTTCAAGCGGCAGGCATTTGCGGCAGCCCATGTCGATCCGGCATCGGTGTCGAGCGTCGAGTTCTTCCGGACCACAACGAATCAGGCGTCGGCACCACCGCGCGATCTGATGCCCGCCGGCTAGCAAGCAGAGCCCCGCTGGTCGAGTGGCCAAGTCGCTGGTCGAGTGGCCCTACCCGCTGGTCGAGTGGCAGCAAACGGAGTGAGTCGCGTATCGAGACCTGATGTGATGGTGGTGATCTCGATACGGTGCCTCGCCTGGCGGCTCGGCGCCTACTCGATCAGCGGTGGGCGGTCGAGTGGCCAAGTCGCTGGTCGAGTAGCCCAACCCTCTGGTCGAGTAACCCTACCCGCTCGTCGTCTACTCGATCAGCGGTTGGTGGTCGAGTTGCCCCGCTCGCTGGTCGAGTAGCAGCGAACGGAGTGAGTCGCGTATCGAGACCCGATGTGATGGTGGTGATCTCGATACGGTGCCTCGCCTGGCGGCTCGGCGCCTACTCGATCAGCGGTGGGTGGTCGAGTGGCAGCGACCCGCTGGTCGAGTAACCCTACCCGCTGGTCGAGTGGCAGCGAACGGAGTGAGTCGCGTATCGAGACCCGAAGTGATGGTGGTGATCTCGATACGTCTCCGCGCTGCCGCTCGTCGTCTACTCGATCAGCGGTGGGTGGTCGAGTGGCCCGACCCGCTGGTCGAGTGGCAGCGAACGGAGTGAGTCGCGTATCGAGACCCGATGTGGAGGTGGTGATCTCGATACGTCTCCGCGCTGCCGCTCGTCGTCTACTCGATCAGCGGAGGGGCGCCATGGCCGGGAACGCAGCGGACGCCGTTGGATCGATCAGGGTAAGGCCGCCGCGACGTAAGGAGTGGGTACCTGACCCGGCTGAACGACGAGCTCGGTCCCTGATCGCTCGCCGAGGAGAAGGCCTTCGACGGCCTCGGCAACCTGATCGGCCGTCAGCATCGGAATTCCGGCGGCGTTGAACCCATCTCGGCCGGCTGCGGTCAACGGTGTGTCAACGAGGCCAGGGCACACGGCGTTGAGGCTGATCCCCTCACGTGCCAGCGTGCCGGACATTGCGCGGACGAGACCGATGACCGCGTGCTTGGTCATGGTGTACACGATGTCTTGCTCGACACCTCGCAACGCTGCCAGCGAGGCCGTGATGACGATGGAGCCGTGGCCTTGGCGACGCATCACCGGCAACGCAGCTCGTAGTCCCCACACCGCGGCGTGCTGATTGACTCCGACGACCGTGTGATAACGGATGGGATCGAGCGTCGCCAGGTCTTTGTCCACGCAATTCATCCCGGCGTTCAGCACGAGCATGTCCAGGTGGTCGCCGGCCGCGGTGACGGCTGCCTCGGACGTCGCGGGGTCGGCGAGGTCGCCGACCACCGCGATTCCGCCGACGGCGGTGGCCACTTCCTCGACAAGCGGGTTGCGGTCGACGACGACGCAGCGCGTGCCGGTCGCCGACAATCGATATGCGGTGGCGGCACCGATGCCGCCCGCAGCACCGGTGATGACAGCAGTCGTGTTCATGCGGTCTCCTCGCTGGTCATGTCGCGCTCTCGGCGCGGAGGAGGATCTTCCCGACGGCCCGCCCGTCGGCGACCGTGCGCAGGGCCGACGCGGTCTCGTCGAGGGAGAACTCCGCGCCCACGTGGGGTACGACCCGACCGGAGGTGAGAAGTTCTCGCAGCTCTTCGTCGTTGCGGGCGAACTCGTCCGCCGCGATGTCGCCGAATTGGAACCCGACGATCTGAATCCCCTTGACCAGAACCAGGTTGAGTGGGATTCGCGGAATCTCGCCCGATGCGAAGCCGATCGTCACGAATCGGCCACGGCGACGCAACGAGCGCAGGGCTGGTTCCGACAGAGGGCCACCGACCGGATCGATCACTGCGGCCGCACCCTGGGGGAGTAGATCCTTCAGGGCGGCACGCACATCAGTCTCTCGGTGATTGATCAGCCCCGTCGCTCCGTGCTGCTTCGCTGCGTCGAGCTTTTCCTGCGACGAAGCCACGGCAATCACTTCAGCACCGCGAGCATGACCCAGGCCCACGGCCGCGAGGCCCACGCCACCGCCGGCGCCGAGAACCACGATCGGATCGCCCGCTTTGATCCGGGCAACGGACCGTAGTGAGTGGTAGGCGGTGCGGTATGCGACGCCGGCCGCGGCCGCCAGGCGGGTGTCGATGCCCTCCGGAACATGGCTGAGTGAACGCGTCTCGGTCACCACCTCCTCAGCGAAGGCGCCGAACAGCCCTGTCCCCATCGCCCGGTCACCGACTGCGAACCCGGTATCTTTGCTCCCGACTTCGGTCACGACGCCCGCGAACTCGCTTCCGGGCACGAACGGCGTCGGGACCTTGATCTGATAGTCATTGGCGACGACGAGCACATCGGGGAAGTTGACCGCGGCGTACTCGACCCGGACCCGCACCTGACCGGCCTCGACAGTGGCTGAAGGGATCTCGGTGACTGTCACATTCTCCGGAGGACCGTGGCGCTCGCACACCGCCGCTCGGAGCATCACGTCAGTGGCCTTTCCACTGAGGCTCCCGCTTCTCCATGAACGCGGTCGCCCCCTCGATCGCGTCCTTGCTGGTGAACACCACGGAGTGCCAATGCGACAGCCGCCCGGTGACCTTCGTCGGGTCGGTCACGGCCAGCCGCACCAACTCCTTGCAGGCGGCCAGACTCAACGGTGCAGATGCGCCCACGCGGCGCGCGTAATCGAGGGCAGTTGCCATGAGGTCGTCGGCGTCGACCACCGCATTCACCAGTCCGAGGTCATAGCCCCTTTGGGCACTGATGAATTCGCCGGTCATGGTCATCTCCAACGCGGCGCTGAGCGGGATTCGAGTCCCGATATTTGTGCCGCCGCCGCCGGGGAACAGTCCACGCTTGGCCTCCGGAAGCCCGAATCGCGCGTCCCGGCACGCGATGATGAGGTCGCATCCGAGGAGGAGTTCGAGACCTCCGCCGATGGCGGCACCGTTGACCGCGGCGATGACCGGAATTGATGTCTCGCCCCGGGCGAGGCGGTGATAGCCCTCGGTGCCTGGGTCTGCGCCGCCCCCGATGTCGCTGCCCTCGGAGAACGCCCGCAGATCCATGCCCGCACAGAATGCCCGATCTCCGCTGGCCGTCAGGACGATGGCCCGGGTGCCCGGGTCGCTCTCGGCAGCGATCAAGGCATCACCGATGGATCGGATCAGGCTGCCGGTCAGAGCATTCCGCGCGTCGGGGCGGTTGAGGGTGAGTACCACGATGTCGCCGTGGCGCTCGCTGATGAGCTCGTCTGTGGCGGTGGTCATGAGCGGTACTCCGTCGACTCGGCGAGTTCGGCGGCCGACCGCATCAGGTCGGGCACGATGGAACCGAAGGCCTGAAGCTTGTGATCATCCCCGGCCCGCTGGTATCCACGTTCGAGGACGATCGCCAGCTTCCACTTCGCCAGCACGAGGTAGTAGTCGAGGTCGTCGACCTGCCGTCCCGACACCTCCGCGTAGTGCTGCACCATCTGGGTGCGAGATGGCATGCCGCGCAGGTCGACATAGCTCACTGTCGACGCGGATTCGGACATGGTGTCCTCGGGCCAGCTCTGCACCATCCACGCGAGATCGAGTTTCGGGTCGCCGACGGTGCCCATCTCCCAGTCCACGATGGCGGCCATGCGTGCCGGCGCATCTTCCCGGAACATCACGTTGGCGAACTGATAGTCGCCGTGCATAAGGCCGGGAATGTAATCGATCGGACGGTTCTCCTGCAGCCAGCGCGTGGCGACGTCCATACCGTCGAGTTCGCGGCCCTTGATGCGGTCGAAGAAGGAGGTCCACCGCCCCACCTGGCGTTCGTGGAATCCGTCCGGACGCCCCAGGTCGTCGAGTCCTTTTGCGCGCCAATCCACCTTGGAGAGCAGTGCGATGCCCTCGGCGAGCTGATAGCCGAGGCCGGCACGCAGCGACAGGTCGCTGGTGAACGGTTCCTTCCACTTTTTGTGATCCATCGGGGACCAGCCGTCGACGAAGCCCATCAGGTAGAAGGCCCGGCCGAGCACGGAGGTGTCGTCACACGCCGCGATCGCGGTGGTGTGCGGTACGTCGGTTCCGTAGAGCGCCTCGATGATGCGCCACTCGCGGAGGATGCCCTTGTCCCGGTCGGCCGGCGCCGCGGCCGGTGGGATGCGGATGACACAGCGTTCCTCGGCGCGGCGGATCTCGTAGATCTCGTTCTGCGTTCCACCGGAGAGGAATCGTGCCTCGATGGGCTCGCCCTTGCCGGGCAGTCCCGTGCCGTCCATCCAATCGGCAAGGCGTTCGATGTCGATCATTGGTTACCTACTTCGTGTTCGAGGAACTCGGCGTACTTCTCGCGTGCGTCGGCTTCCAGTTTCGGAATCCATTGGGTGGGCCACATGTCGTCCGTCGGGGAGTGGTCGCGGAGGACCTGCTTCGCGACGGTCATCTTGTGCACCTCGGTCGGTCCGTCGGCCAACCCCATGACCCCGGCGCCGTGGATCATCGTGAGGAACGGCATCTCATTGGTGACGCCGAGCGCTCCGTGGACTTGCATGGCGCGCCAGGCGATGTCGTGCAAGACCGTCGGCATGACCACCTTGGCGGCGGCGATGTCCTTACGAACCTTCTTGTAGTCCTGGTACTTGTCGATCTCCCAGGCGGTGTAGAGCACGAACAGCCGGAATTGTTTGAGTTGCGCGTACGAATCGGCGATGTAGCCCTGGACGAACTGCTTGTCCGCGAGCTTGCTTCCCGCCGTCACGCGGCTCAATGCTCGTTCGCACATCATGTCCAGAGCCTTCTGGGCAAGTCCGATCGTCCGCATCGCGTGGTGGATGCGGCCCCCACCCAGCCGTGTCTGGGCGATTGCGAATGCCTGCCCCTCGCCACCGAGCAACGCTTCCGCGGGTACCCGTACGTCGTTGTAGCGGATCAGTGCGTGTGAGCCGCCGTTCATCGGCTCGCCGTAGAGGCCGACGTTGCGGACGATCTCGATCCCGGGTGTGTCGGTCGGCACCAGGAACATCGACATGCCCTTGTACGCGCTGACGTCTGGGTTGGTCACCACCATCACGATCAGGAACGACGCCGTCGCCGCATTCGAGGAGAAGTACTTCCACCCGTTGATGATCCAGTCGTCGCCATCCTGGACAGCCCGCGTCTCGAACATCGTCGGATCTGCGCCCGCCTGCGGTTCGGTCATCGAGTACGACGAGAACATCTCACCGTCGAGCAGTGGACGTAGATATCGCTCCTTCTGCGCGTCGGTGCCGAAGTGCGCGATGATCTCCGCATTGCCGGTGTCGGGTGCCTGGCAGCCGAACACGATCGGTGCCCACGACGAGCGGCCCAGAATCTCGTTGAGCAGCGCGAGCTTCAGCTGACCGTGGCCTTGCCCCCCGAGCTCGGGGCCGAGGTGGGTGGCCCACAGGCCACGCTTGCGCACTTCGTCCTTCAGCGGGTCGATTGCCTTGCGTCGTGCACCGTCCAACGGGACGAACTGTTCGTGTGGCCAGATCCGGTCGAGCGGCTCGACCTCGTTGCGAACGAACTCTGCGGCCCAGTCCAGTTGCTCCTGATACTCCGGGTCGGTTTCGAAATCCCATGCCATTTGCAACTCCTCTCCTCGAATGAGAATATAGTTCTCATGACACAGAATGCAATTCTGGATCGTCGAAACCGTATTCGGAGGCCGATATGAACGGCGAGGATCTCTTCCACCTGGGAATCGTCAGCGCCGACACCGCGGCCACGCGCGAGACGATGGCCGGGCTGTTCGGGTATTCGTGGGGGCCGACGATCGATTCTGATCTGAGCGTCGGCACGCCGTCTGGCGACCTCTCGGTGTCGATGTCGTGTGCCTTCACGATCGAGACGCCACGCATCGAGGTCATCCGAGAGGTGCCGGGCACACTGTGGTCAGCAGGGTCGGGAGTTCATCATCTCGGATACTGGTCGGACGATGTGGATGCCGACCTCGCGGCGGCCGAGGCGGCCGGATTCGTGTGCGAGGCGACGCGCGCCGGACCCGGCGGCACCACGTTCTTCGCGTTCTGCCGCAACCCCGATGGGGTGCTCATCGAACTCGTGACGCGTGCGGCGGCGGCGGGTATGGCGCAGTGCTGGGCAGGTCCGGATGTCGTCCGATCGTGATCCACCGGCGGTGGCCGTCGCCGCGGCTGCGGTCGAAGGTTCAGGGGTCGCACGGCGTTTCGCATCGCGGGCCGTGGCGAACCGCGAGGCCGCCTACGCGGCGGAGGTGGGGCGCCTCATCGACGCCGGTCGCGAGGTGATGGCGACGGCCGGCCAGTCCGGCAGGCCACGCGTGGCCGACATCGTTACGGCGGCGGGTCTCTCCAACGACGCGTTCTATCGCCATTTCCGGTCCAAGGACGAACTCGTCGCGGCGATCCTCGAAGACGGCGCCGATCGACTGCACGACTACCTGGCCCATCAGATGAGCAAGGAGACGAACCCGCGCGATCGGGTGGTGCGATGGGTGCGCGGTGTTCTCGCACAGGCTGATGCCGAATCGGCGCGGACGACCCATGCGGTGCTCTGGAACGCGGGCACCGCGAACGGCGGAATCATGACATCGCCACCGTCGGTGGGTGCCCGGCTCGCCGAGCTGCTTCATGAACCATTCACCGAATTAGGAAGTGCTGAGCCACTTCTCGAAGCACAGCTGGCCGCACACGCGACCCTCGGTATGCTGACCGATCACCTGTGGCGACAGGCGCAGCCTGCGTCTGACGATGCAGAGCGGATCGTCGATGCCCTGCTGCGGATGGTCGGGAAATAGTAAACGACTGCCAATCGTCGCGTGCCCTTCGTGACGCACGCTCACTTCGTTCGCGGGCTCCTCAGGGGGCGGGGGTTGCGAACGCTCACTTCGTTCGCGGGCTCCTCAGGGGGCGGGGGTTGCGCACGCTCACGTCGTTCGCGGGCTCCTCTGGGGGCGGGGGTTGCGAGTAGTCTTACCGGTCCCTGAGGAACCCCGGAGCGTTAGCGGAGGGGTGTCACGAAGGGTCGGCCCTTCGCGACGCACGCTCACGTCGTTCGCGGGCTCCTCGGGGGTTGCGTACGCTCGCGTCGTTCGCGGGCTCCTCAGGGGGCGGGGGTTGCGAACGCTCACGTCGTTCGCGGCTCCATCGACAGGCGCGTGAGGAGACGCTCGATGTAGGCCTCGACGTCGGCGTGACCGCGCGTCATGTCGACGCCCTCCTCGTTGGCCATCAGTCGGGCCAGGCTGCTGAGCGCCATGGCCATCACGACAGGTGGATGGTCGTCGAGATCGATGCCGTGTGCGCGGAGGACCATGGTGACCACGGCGCTCTCCATGTCGCGGATACGCTCCGCGAGGGCCTTCAACTCGGCACCGATCACCTTGCGGTGATTGGCAAGTGCCATGAGTTCGGTGCTGAGTCGTCCCGCTTGACGATCACTGTTGAGTGTCCACAGTGTCCGAAGGGGATCGCTGTCGGAGAGTGTGCGACGTTGCCGCTCGAGGATGGCCTCGGCTTCTCGCCGGATCAGTGCGACGAACAGGTCATCCATCGTGGGGAAGTAGTAGTAGACGAGCGCCTGCTTCACGCCTGCCCTGGCAGCGATCTTCCGCGACGTCGCAGCGGCATACCCCTCGCTCAACATGATCGCGGCCGTAGCGTCGAGGAGACGGGATCGCGTTGCCGAGTCCGGGTCTCCTCTGCCGGATGACTGTGCCATTCCCGGACCCTAACATTCCTGATCGATCGATCAGGGTTCGCATGTTGGTTACTGCTGTCTGTTGAGGTGAGCGGTGAGAGTGCGAGGTCGTCGAGGAAGCATCTGCGCTGGTCAGCAATGAGAGTCGCGGTTACCGGGCGCGCGGCTGACGGATGATCGAGGTGCGGCGCGAATGCGGAATCAGATCGGGAAACCCTTGTCGATCGAATTAAAGAATGTCATTCTGATGCAGTAAGAAGTCAGTTCTTCTCGCGAAGGGGGTGTCGACGTGGTCACCGCGCCGATGACGCTCGCCCATCACGCGCACAGGACGCCGGCGAAGCCCGCGATCGTCATGGGTTCCGGGCGTGAGACGGTGACGTTCGCCGAACTCGATCTCCGATCACGCCAACTCGCCCGCGCGTTGCGGGACAGGGGGGTTCGGGTCGGTGACGTGGTGGCGATTCTCATGGAGAACAACCGCGCTTACCTGGAGGCGACCTGGGCAGCACAGCGCAGCGGGTTGTATTACACGGCGATCAATCGACATCTGACCTCTGCCGAGGTCCAGTACATCCTGGATGACAGTGGAGCCGTCGCATTGGTGGCGAGCGAGCAGATGTCAGATGTACTCGCCGGTTTGGACCTGAGTCGGATCGGTATTCGGATCTCGGTGACCGGTGACGTCGATGGCTTCGATTCGTACGAGAGCATCCTGCGAGAGACCTCATCCGGCCCACTGCCGGATGAGTGTGAGGGCCGCGAGATGCTCTACTCCTCAGGCACCACCGGCCGCCCGAAAGGGGTTCGCAAGCCGCTGCCGGGAACGTCTCTCGGCGATCCGTCCGCACCAACCGTGCAGATCGCCGCCGGGCTGGCGATGACCGGTGACACCGACGAAGCGGTCTATCTCTGTCCGGCTCCGCTGTATCACGGCGCGCCGCTGGTGTTCTCGATGTCATGGCAGCGGCTGGGCGCGACTGTGGTGGTCATGGAGCGTTTCGATGCCACCCAATGCCTCGAGCTCATCGCAACACATCGGGTCACCTCCGGGCAGTTCGTACCGACGATGTTCACCCGGCTCTTGCGGTTGTCGTCAGAGGAACGCGAGCGTCACGACCTGTCGAGCCTCACAAGTGTCGTCCACTCCGCCGCACCGTGTCCGATCGAGGTGAAGCAAGCCATGATCGACTGGTGGGGGCCGATTGTGAGCGAGTATTACTCGGGCACCGAAGACATCGGAACCACGTTCATCGCCTCGCAGGATTGGCTGACACATCGCGGGTCCGTAGGGCGGCCGATGGAGAAGTGTCACATCGTTGGGCCGGACGGTGAGGAACTGCCGCCGGGCGAGACCGGTCAGGTGTACTTCGAGGGCGGTCGCCCGTTCGAGTACCACAACGATCCCGGCAAGACCGCGGCGGCAGCAAATGGCAGGGGATGGCGCACGATCGGCGACATCGGCAGGCTCGATGAGGACGGTTACCTCTACCTGACCGATCGAGCCGCCCACATGATCATCTCCGGTGGGGTCAACATCTATCCGCAGGAAGCCGAGAACGTCCTTGCGACACACCCTGCCGTCGCCGACGTGGCAGTCATCGGAGTGCCGGACCCTGAGATGGGCGAGGCGGTCCGCGCGGTCGTGCAAGCCGTCGACCCCGCGTGCGCCGGTGATGAGTTGGCAGCCGAACTCATGGCCTTCGTCCGATCTGGGATCGCCGGCTACAAATGCCCTCGCGCCATCGATTTCGTCGATGCGTTACCCCGAGATCCCAACGGCAAGCTCTACAAGCGCATAGTGCGTCAACAGTATTGGGCCGATCACGAATCGCTCGTGGTCTGACGCCTGAGGACACCCGACACAAGTGAGGTAAGCAGGATGGTTGTACAGACGATCGTGGACGATCTCCAGAAGCGTCCGGGCTACGGCGACGTGATCCCGGTCATCGACCCGGTGAGCGAGGAACAGATCGCGGAGTTCACCGATGGTGGGGTGAAAGCTGTCGACGAGGCCGTGGCGAGGGCCCGGGAGGCATTCGAATCGGGCGTGTGGGCCGGTAAGCCCGGCAGTGAACGAGCGAAGATTCTCTGGCGCGTCGGCGATCTGATCGACGAGCGCGCCGCGGACCTTGCCGAACTCGACTCGTTCAACACCGGGATGCCGGTCGACCAGGCGCAAGCGATCATGGGCACCGCCGCGGAGATGTTCCGGTATTACGCCGGGTGGTGCACGAAGATCAGTGGTATCGCGCACGACATCCAGATGACGGGCGGCGTGGCCCAGCTGTTCTCCAACGCCCATGGCTATACCCTGCGGGAGCCCTACGGTGTTGTCGGACTGATCTTCCCGTGGAACGGGCCCGTCTTCAACTGGGCCACCAAGCTGGCACCCGCCCTCGCGGCGGGGTGTAGCTGCGTGGTCAAACCGGCCGAGGAGACCCCTCTGTCGGCGGTCCTGTTACACAAGATCCTCGACGAGGCGGGCATTCCGGAGGGGGTCGCCAATCTCGTTCAGGGATACGGCCACACGGCAGGCAAGGCCCTCACCGAGCACCCGGACGTCGACAAGATCGCGTTCACCGGCTCCACCGACGTCGGAAAACAGATCGTTGCCGCCGCGGCCGGGAACCTCAAGCGGGTGACCCTCGAACTGGGTGGCAAGTCCCCGGTGCTGATCTACGACGACGCCGACCTCGACACCGCGATCCTCATGGCGTCGATGGGCATCTTCATCCATTCCGGGCAAGGCTGCATCTGCGGGTCGCGGATCTTCGTCCAGCGCGGGGTCTATGAGCAGGTCGTGGAGGGAATCGCCGGTGTGGCGAACGGCCTGCAACTCGGCGGGCCCAAGGAGGAGAACGTCCACATTGGCCCGTTGATCAGCGAGAAGCAGCTCAAACGCGTGATGGGTTTCATCGACGAGGGCAAGAAGGACGGCGTCGAGGTGGTGACCGGCGGGCATCGTCTGGACCGGCGCGGCTACTTCGTGCATCCCACAGTCGTGACCGATGTCGACCCCGCGATGCGGCTTTTCCAACGCGAGATCTTCGGTCCGGTGGTCGCGGTGCTTCCGTTCGATGATGACGACGAAGTGATCGCGATGGCGAACAACTCCGATTACGGCCTGGCCGCCACCGCATGGACCAATGATGTGAGCCGTGCCCACACTCTGGCAAAACGCCTGCAGGCCGGCACAGTCACCCTGAACTGCCAGATGGTCTACGACCACGCCATGCCGTTCGGTGGCTACAAGCAGTCCGGTTGGGGCCACGAGTTCGGCCGCGAAGGAATCGAGACATACCTGCAGACCAAGACCGTCTACACCAAGATCTGACCGGGGACAGGACATCTCACATGGCTGACAATCACGTCTACCGTGTCGTGCAGTGGACCACCGGCAACGTGGGCAGGAGCTCGGTCGCGGCGATCGCAGCGAACCCCGACTACGAACTCGTCGGGTGCTACGCCTGGTCGAGTGGCAAGGTCGGACGCGATGTCGGCGAACTCGCGGGCGTCGGAGCGCTCGGGGTGACGGCGACCGACAATGTCGCCGATCTTCTTGCGCTCAAACCCGATGTCGTGGTCTACAACCCGATGTGGATCGACGTCGACGAACTCGTCCGCATCCTCGAGTCCGGTATCAGTGTCGTTGCCACAGCCTCCTTCATCACCGGCCACAACCAGGGGGACGGGCGCGCGCGTATCGCCGACGCCTGCCTGCGTGGAGGGTCGAGCATGTTCGGTTCCGGTATCAGTCCCGGATTCGTCAATCAGCTGTCGATCGTCGCGGCCGGCATCTGCGACCGCGTCGACCGCATCACCGTCAACGAGGCCGCCGACACCACCTTCTACGACTCCCCGGAGACCGAGAAACCCGTCGGCTTCGGCCAACCTATCGATCATCCCGACCTGCAGGCGATGACGGCGCAGGGGACCGGGGTGTTCGGAGAGGCGGTGCGCATGGTGGCCGACGCGCTCGGGGTCGAGCTCGACGAGGTGCGTTGCGACGCCGAATATGCCCAGACCACCGAAGATCTGGACCTCGGGTCGTGGACGATCCCGGCGGGTTGTGTGGCAGGCGTCCACGCCAGTTGGAAGGGCATCGTCTCCGGGAAGACCGTTGCGGAGATCAACGTGCTGTGGCGCAAAGGCCAGACCCTGCAGCCGGATTGGCAGATCGACCAGGATGGTTGGGTCATCGAGGTCGCCGGGCGGCCGACCGTCACGATGAAGGTCGGTTTTCTGCCGCCGCCGGACTTCGAGGCGACGACCATGGAGGAGTTCATGGTTCTCGGGCACATCATGACCGCCACGCCACCGTTGAACGCGATCCCTGCGGTGGTGGCGGCACCGCCCGGGATCGTCACCTACACCGATCTACCGATGATCCTCCCGCGCGGCGTCGTGTCGGTGCCGGCGTAGGGATCCTGATAACCAACGAATGCTCCAACACACAGAGAAGGGTGGGAATCATGGCGGGACGTTTGGAGGGTAAGGTTGCCTTCATCAGTGGAGCGGCACGAGGGCAGGGACGCAGCCACGCGGTTCGCCTGGCCGAGGAAGGTGCGGACATCATCGCCGTCGATGTGTGCGGACCGGTCACTGCCGACTCCGCGATCGCGGCCGCCACACCGGCGGATCTTGCTGAAACGGTCGAGCTGGTGAAGGGCCGCAACCGACGGATCGTCGCGGCCGAGGTGGACGTCCGAGACTTCGATGCACTCAAGGCCGCAGTCGACAGTGGCGTCGAACAGCTTGGCCGACTCGACGTGGTGGTGGCCAATGCCGGCATTGGCAACGGCGGAGAGACGTTGGACAAGACGAGCGAATCCGACTGGCAGGACATGATCGACGTCAACCTCGCCGGCGTCTGGAAGACGGTGAAAGCGGCGGTGCCGCATCTGCTGGCGTCGGGACAGGGTGGCTCTGTCGTATTGACGAGTTCGGTCGGAGGCGCCAAGGCCTATCCGAACACGGGACACTACATCGCCGCCAAGCACGGCGTGCTGGGACTCATGAAGAGCTTCGCCGTCGAATTGGGTGAGCATTCCATCCGGGTGAACTCGGTGCTGCCGACGAACGTGAACACACCGATGTTCATGAACGAGGGCACGATGAAACTCTTTCGGCCAGATCTGGAGACCCCGGGTCCCGACGACATGAAGATCGTGGCCCAGATGATGCACGTGTTGCCGATCGGCTGGGTGGAACCCGAGGACATCAGCAACGCGGTGTTGTTCCTGGCGTCTGACGAAGCCCGCTTCATCACCGGAGTGGCGCTGCCCGTCGACGGCGGGAGCTTGTTGAAGTGATTCGTCTCGCCGGTCTCGATGCGCTCGCTCGCTGGCGCTCGCGGGCTTACTCGACCGGCGAAGGGGCACGATTTTCGTTGATCGAGTAAGTGAGGAGCGCTAGCGACGAGCGCATCGAGATCTTGTGGGTGGTGGGTCTCGATGCGCTCGCTCGCTGGCGCTCGCGGGCTTACTCGACCGGCGGAGGGGGCTTGCTCGACCGGCGGTGGGGGACGGTTTTCGTTGATCGAGTAAGTGAGGAGCGCTAGCGACGAGCGTATCGAGATCACAAGGGGCGCTTGGGCTTCTTCGCCAAGGCAGGCAAGTCATCGAACCTGCCCTCGATCAACGCCCGACGCTTCGCTCTCGACCAATTCTGCAGCCGCTTCTCCAGAGCGAATGCCTCGCCGACATTCTCGAACTCTTGGTACCACAGCAGCTGTACGGGCCTGCGCGTGCTTGTGTATCGAGACCCGAGTCCGTTGTTATGCTGCTCGACGCGCTGCTCGAGGCTTCGTGTGCTCCCGACGTAGTAGCTGCCATCTGCACACTGGAGGATGTAGACGTAGGCGGTCATGGAAGCACTATCCGACAGATCACACGAGGTGACGGATTCTCATCCACAGGCTGAGGGGTCTCGATGCGCTCGCTCGCTGGCGCTCGCGGGCTTACTCGACCAGCGGAGGGGGCGAGCGATTGTTGCTGATCGAGTAGTGAGGAGCGCTAGCGACGAGCGTATCGAGATCGCTTGCGGGGGTCTCGATGCGCTCGCTCGCTGGCGCTCGCGGGCTTGCTCGACCAGCGAAGGGGGGCTTACTCGACCAGCGGAGGGGAGGGCTTACTCGACGTCGAGAAGCGAGGCAGCGAGTCAGAGGCCGACGCGGGTGATCAACGTGTCGAGAAGTCCGAGGTCGCTGCCGAGTTCGGCGGTCACCTTGCGCACCACGTCGACGTCCTTGCCGACGAATTGCCGCACGCCCTCGGTGAATGCGTCGACCGAGCCATATCTCGCGATACTGCCCAATGCCCGGCTGTTCGCGCTGCCATTCGGCAACGCCGAGAGCAACTCTTTTTCGTCGAGTCCGAGGCGGGTGGCGAGTTCGACTCCCGCACTGACGAGTCCGATCTGCGCCGCGAACATCGCGTTGTTGACGAGCTTGACGCGCTGGCCCGAACCGAGGCCGCCGACGTGGAGGACCGGATCCGAATAGGCGCTCAGAACCGGGCGGACTCCGTCGACGGTGTCCTCGTCGCCTCCGGCGAATATGGTCAACGTACCCGCGGCGATATCGTGGGGGCCGCCGCTCACAGCGGCGTCGATCACCGAGATGCCCTGTGGTGCGCCCATCTTGGCAATACTTTCGGTCGTGCTGGGACTGCCGGTTGTATGGACGACAACTGTGCTGCCGGACTTCATCTGGTCGAGGAGGCCGCCGGTAAGGCAGACGTCGCGGACCTGTTGGTCGGTGAGGACGACGATGAGCACCACGTCGGTGTCGGCGGTGACGACCTCGGAGATGTCGGCGAATGCACGGGCACCTGCGGCGGTGAGTTGTTCATGCACCTCGGGACGCCGGGCGAGGGCAGACACCTTGTGCCCGGCCTCGATGAGGCGGGACACCATCGGCATACCCATGCGTCCGACACCGACGACGGCGACCTCGCTCATGAACTCAGCGCTCCGATCTTCTCGAGAGTTGCCTGGGCGGCTGTGAAAGTGGCGTTACCGGAAATCTTCTCGAGCCCCGCGATGTCTGCGACGAGGCCCACATCCTTGCGCAACAGGTTGCCGGCGTGTGCCGCGATCCGCTCGATCGTCCCGCCAGACGCCGCGATGGATTCCAGTGCAAAGCTGCGAGCGGTGCCCTTGAGGATCACATCGGCCAACCGGCCCGGCTCGACACCGAGGGATTTCCCGAGTTCGAGGGTGTCCACCACTGTGGCCATGTTGGCCGTGAACAGCAGGTTGTTCAACAACTTCGTGGTCTGACCCGCTCCGAGATCGCCGAGATGCACGACCGGTTCGCCGTAGATTCCGAACACCGGCAGGCACCGCGCCACATCGTCATCGGCACCGCCGACCATCACCAGTAATGTCCCGGCTTCGGCGCCGCGTCCGCCCCCGCTCACCGGTGCGTCGACGATCCGCACCCCGGTTTCCCGAGCTCGCTCGGCCAGCTCTCGGCAGGTGTCCGGGTGAACGGTGCTGTGCACGACGATGATCCCGCCCTCGGCCAGACCCTCCAGTACACCGCCGGCGACCTCGAGGACGTCATCGTCGGCGACGACGCACAGGCACACGATGTCGCTGGCCGCCCCGACCTCGGCCGGGCTGCCGACGATCTTTGCCCCGGATTGCGCGAAGGGCTCGAGGCTCTCGGGTCGCCGAGCCCAGAGCGTCACCTCTTCACCGGCGTCGATGATCCGCTGTGCCATGGGGCCACCTTGGCTGCCCAGGCCGATGAATCCGATGCGCATGGGTACTACTCCGTTCGATTGGGTCCGCTCGATGTGCGGTCCAGGGTGGGCAGGTCGGGGCGTGTGCGACGCACAAGGCAGTATTCGACGAACGAGAGGATGCCGAGATGATAAGAGCGGGCGGTATGTCCGAGACTCAGGTTGTGGCCGCCCCCGACGAACTGGTCGACCACCACCCGCGGCGATCCGGAGAACAGCGCCGCGATCTCGCCGAGCGCCTCGGGGTCTCGCCGCCAGACCCGCTCGTGTTCGGCGGCGGTGAAATGGACCGGCACGCGGACACCCGGAGCGAGCTCCGGAAACGTCTGCCGTGGCCAGGCCCGGACCGCAGAGCCTTCGAACGGCGGTGTCCGGGAGGCGATCATCGCGCCACCGATGACGTCTGCCGGGTACAGTGCGGCCGGCTCCCACAACAACTTCCGCACACCGGCTGCGGGAGCGTTGCGTTCATGATCGCCCAGGACCTCGTGCGCCCTCGCCTGATGCTCGAGTCCGGTACCAGACAACTCGAGACCCAGCAGATCAGGTCCGCGGTCGACGTCGGCGGCCATGCGAACCGCGAGTTCACATCCCACCGAATGAGCCCAGAGGAAGACGCCCGCTCCGTGCGCTCGGCCTGCCAGGAAAGCGTCGATCGCACCGTAGGCGAGGTCCACGCGACGCGACGCGTCCATCTCCTCGGCATGGGGCCTGGATGTGCCATAGCCGGGACGATCAATCGCCACCGCGGTATAGCCTGCCGAAGCAGCGATGCGCAGCAGTGAGTTCGCCGGGTGGCCCGGACAGTCGAAGTAGCCGGCTCGCGTTGCGCCGCCGTGGATGGCGACGATAACTCCGCGGGGATCAGGTGCCTCGGCGATGAGGCCGGACATGGGCACGCCGTCGACCTCGACGACGCGAGCGGTCACCGGATCGGGCCGTTCCTCGAGCCATGGATCGGCCGTCACGACGCGCTCCGGAGCAGCAACACACCGCTCGGGGTGAGGCCCCCGCTGCTCACGACGCCGACGCGGGCGTCGGCGACCTGTCGGTCGCCGGCATCTCCACGCAACTGCACGATCGCCTCGTGCAGGAGCCCCATGCCGTGCGTTCGACCGTGCGAGAGCTGCCCGCCGTGGGTGTTCAGCGGGATCTGGCCCTGCAGTGAGATGTTCTTGCCGCCATCGAGGAATTCCTTCGACTCGCCGATCCCGCAGAATCCGAGCCCCTCGATCCAGGAGAGGCAGTTCACCGTGAAGCCGTCGTAGAGTTCGGCAACGTCGACATCGTCCGGCCGCATCGAGGTGCGTGACCACAGATGCGCGGACTGACCGAGGACCTGCGGCTCGTGGGTCAACGTGCTCTGGTCCCAATCCATCCGTTCGATGATCTGCGTGCCGACCGCCTCCACCAGGACCGGTGGGTGTGCCAAATCGTCGGCGGTCTCGACCGCCGACACGATCATGGCGACCGCACCGTCACAGGGCACGTCGCAGTCGTAGAGCCCGAATGGGGTGGTGATCGGTCGGGCCGCGAGGTAGTCGTCCATCGTCATCGGCTCTCGATAGACCGCCGTCGGGTTGAGTCCGGCGTTGGCGCGCTGGTTCAGCGCGATCCAGCCCAGCGTCTCTTTGGTCGTGCCGTATCGGGCGAAGTGGCGCTGTGCGTTCTGCGCCAACGTATGTGCTGCCGACGTGGCACCGAACGGAACCATCCAGCTCGCCGTTCGTCCGGATGGCTGTACGATCGTACCGTTCTTGAGTAACTCGCCATACGTGGATTCCCACACGGTGCGGTAGCACAGTACATGGCGGGCCAAACCGCTCGCGACCGCCAGCATGGCCGCGATGACCGATCCGCCGGGCCCGAAGGTCTCGATGCCGCCGTTGTGCCACGTCGGCCGAATGCCGAGTGCTGCCTCCACCGGCGTGACGCCGCCCTCGCCGAACCCGCCGACGTTGCCGCCGCCCGGATAGGTGGCGATGCCGTCGATGTCGGCCATCGTCAGTCCTGCGTCGGCGACGGCGGCCTTGCAGGCCTCGACGGTCAGCGACAATGGCGGCCGCATCAGGCGCCGGCCGATCTGCGACATGCCGATGCCGGTGAGAGCGACGCGGTCCTCGAACTTGTGCGTCGTCACCATCGGCCGGACATGCTGGGCGAAGTCCGCCGGATCGATCTCGTCGGCGGGCAGTGCGGCGGGTTCGTCGGGTTGGTCGGCGATCGGACGGAAAAGCGGTAGCCAGACGTCTTCGACGGGCAGGAAACTGACCTCCACCGTCATGCCGAGAAAGACGTCCTCGGGATCACAGTCGATGATGTTGGTGGTCAGCCGGATTCGAGGATCCTCAGCGAGCGCCACCTGGGCCACCACATAGGGAGGTGTCAGGCCCGGGAGCGCGAAGCGGTGGTTGACGGTGAATCCTGCGACGACCCCGCGGCCCGACACGATCCGGTGTCCCATCTCGGTCCCGAGGCAGTACCGGCATGCCGGTTGCGGTGGGTGGATGAGTTCGGCGCAGTGGGTGCACTCCTGGATGCGTAGCTGATCATCTGCGCCCGAGGTCCAGTAGAACTCATTGGCCGCGGTCAGCTGCGGCAGCGGGCGTACCGGCCCTTCGGGCACGATGTCTCCTCACGTGGGTACGGGTGGCTTCCATCGGGTGGCGGGACCCGTTATCACCCTTGTTGTTTCGCCTTCGCCAGGGCAAGCGGTTCGGCCAGCTCCTCCTCGTCGACCATCCTCTGCACCTCCACCAGCGTGTCGGCCAGGCTCGCGTGCGTCCGAGGGCCGGGAGTGAAGGTCGCGGGCAGGTGCCGCATGCCCTGGATGACGCCGATCGAGTCGTAGTGCACCGTGCCCGCAGGGTCGCACCGGTAGTCCGGCATGCGGTCGAGCACCGCGACCAACATGCGCTTGAAGACGGTGCGGGCGACGTTAGAGCCGATGCACCGGTGCACACCGAGTCCGAAGCTGAAGTGTCGGTTGCCGGTTCGATCGAGGTGGATCGAGTTGGCGTCCTCGAAAAGCTCGGTGTCACGGTTGGCCATCGCCCAGGACAACCACAGCCGGTCGCCCTCGCGGAAGTCGGTTCCGTCCTCGGCCTCGAAGTCCTTGGCGATGGTGCGTCCGTCGCCGGCGGCCGGGGTGAAATACCGCAGGAACTCCTCGGTGGCTGCGTCGAGCAGGGTGTCGCGGTCCTCGCTGAGCCGTTCACGTTCGCTCGGATTCTCCGACAGCCATTCCAGGGCGTGCGCGGTGAGAGCGGTGGTCGTGTCGAAGCCGCCGCCGATCACCAGGCTGAGGATGCCGAGCAACTCCATGTCGTCGGGCGCGCCACCGTCGAAGCTCGCGTTGGCGACGGCGTTGATGATTCCCGGTCGCGGATTCTCCCGGATCTCGAAGAGATTCGTGATCAGGTCGATGCCGAGTTGGCGATGGAGCTCGGCGACGCGAGGTGCGTCGGGTGAGTCCGGTGGGGTGTACACCGCGGCATGCACGGGTTCGTTGTAGATCTCCCACTTCTCCACCGGGATGCCGAGCATCGCCAGCGTCAGGACGGCCGGTACGACGTTGGCGAGCTCGTCGACGAAATCGATGCGCCCGCTCTCGATCTTCTCGTCGATGCAGGCGTGGACGATCTTGTCGATGACCGGAATCCATCGCTTGACCGCTGCGGGCGACAGATACGGATTGAGGATCGAGCGGAAGAACTTGTGCTCGGACCCATCCATCTCCAGGATTCCGCCGCGCACGCCCGCCGCGCGCTCGGCGGTGGGGATGCTGATGCCCTTGTATCCGGTGCGCTGGTTGCGCACATCGTGATCGTTGGAAACGTATGGGCAGCGGGCTAGTTCGAAGACCGCCTCGCTGCTCGCGGCAACCCAGTGACCACCATAGGTGTCGCTCCACGCCACCGGACACTGCTCATGCATCTCCTGGGTGGTCTCGAGGAACTTCTCACGGTACTCGGTCGCGTGTCGTTCGAACTGGAATCGCTTCCGCTTCCGGGCGTCGTCGTCGGTCATGCTGTCAGGACTCATCGTCTCGTCTCCTGATGTCGTTCGATCACTCGGCGGCCGAATTGACGCGCTCGGACACCGAGATCGCCTGTTCCGGGCAAGAGCGAATGGCCTCGCGGACTTTGTCCTCGAATCCCTCCGGCACGTCCTCGGAGACCGGTGTGGCATGGCCGTCGATGTCGCTGAGCTCGAAGATCTCGGGCGCGATCATCGCGCACAGGGTGTGTCCCTGGCAGCGGTCGGGATCGATGTGAACCTTCACGATCGTCCTCCTTGGATTGTGTGAAAGATGTTGCTGGGCAGTCGATTGCGGTTTCGTTTGTCGGTCAGATGTGCCAGTCGTACCACTTGAGGTAGCCGCCGGCGTCCACGCGCATCTGCATGCCGGTGACATAGCGGGCTTCGTCGGACGCGAGGAACAGCACGGTGTTACTGATATCACCCGGCTCGACCCACGGGGTGGGCATGGCCTGTTGCACGTAGAACGCGGGAGTCGCATCTTCCTTCGTCGGCTTCTCCAGATCGGGCCGGAAGGAGCGGTACATCGGCTCACTTTGCAACATGTCGGTGTTGCAGTTGGTCGGATGGATCACGTTGGCGCGGATGCCGCGCGGTGCGAGATGCGTGGCCAGCTCGTGGATGAACTGGGACAGAGCGCGTTTGGAGAAGACATAGGCAACGCCGCCGAGATCCTTGCCGGGGACGTCGACCTTGGCGATGTCCATCAGTGCGGCGGTCGAGCCGGTGGCGATGATCGAGGCGCCCTCGCCGAGATGCGGCAGCGCGGCATTGACCGCATTCATGGTGCCGATCAGGTTGGTGTCGACGACCTCGCACCAGGCCTGGGTCTGTGGTTCACCTTTCATCCCGGCGACACCGGCCTGGGCGACCACGATGTCGAGTTTGCCGAACTCGTTGATGCCGCGCTCGAGTGCGCTGCGCATCTGCGACGCCTCGCGCACGTCGGCTTGGGCGGTGATGATCCGACGTCCGTGCTTCTCGACGAGCCGTGCGGTCTCCTCGAGGTCTTCGGGTGTGGCCATCGGGTAGCCGATGGTGTCGAGGTCCTTGCAGATGTCGACAGCGATGATGTCGGCACCTTCTTCGGCGAGCCGGACCGCGTGGCTACGGCCCTGTCCACGTGCCGCTCCGGTCACGAAAGCCACTTTTCCCTCTACGCGCCCCATGTCGGCGTCCTCCTTCTTGCGAACGTGCTCTGAATGATGGATGTGATTACTTGCGGTACAGCGGGTGTGGTGGTCAGGTGTTGCGTCCGCCGTTGACGCCCAGGATCTGTCCGGTGATGTAGCCCGCGTCCTCGGAGATGAGGAAGGCGCAGGCGGCGGCGATGTCCTCGGGGCGGCCGACCCGACGGACCGGGGTGCGTTGGATGTGTTCGTCGACGGTGCCTCCGAGTCGCTTGAGTCCCTCGGCGTTCCGCAACATCGGGGTGTCGACGAACCCAGGGGGCACCGCGTTCACGGTGATGCCTTCGGGGCCGAGCTCGAGCGCCAGCGACTTGGTCAGTCCGTTGACCGCGGACTTGGCCGACACGTAGTGCGCCATATAGGGCTGCCCAGAATGAGCGCTAGACGATGAGATGTTGACGATGCGGCCCCACTGCGCGTCGAGCATGTCCGGCAGGGCGGCCTGGATCGTGTGGAAGACTCCGTTGAGGTTGACGTCGATGACCTTGCGCCATTCGTCGAAGCTGAGCCTGGTGAACTTCTGGAATCCGTCGATGCCGGCGGCGTTGACCAGAATGGTGATGGGACCCAGGGCTTCTCGAATCGCCGAGAATGCTGACCCCACCTGCTCCGGGTCGGTCACATCGGCCGGCTGGGCGAGGGGATCGTCGGAGTTGGACGTCAGGTCGATGGTGCCGACGTGGTAGCCCTGACTGCGCAGGCGCTCGGCGACGGCGAGACCGATGCCGGAGGCTCCGCCGGTGACGATCGCGTTCTTCACATCCACGCCTCGTCTCCGGCGATCGTCGTGCGGTGCATCAGTCGTTCGGACTTCGGGTCGTAAGGCAGAGCCCGGTGCAGCATCCCGGTGTTGTCCCAGATGACGACGTCGTCCTTCTCCCACTCGTGGACATAGCTGAATCGTTCCTGGGTCGACCACGCGAGGAGTTCGTCGAGGAGTTCGCGGCTTTCCTCCGCGCGCATACCGACGATGTGGTCGGCGGTCGCGCCGATCACCAGTGACCTGCGGCCGTCACGACGCTGCCATACCAGCGAGGTCTCGTGAGTCGGCAGTTGACGCCATCCCGCCACCTGCTCCTCTGTCGGGTCGGGATTCACGAGACGTTGTGAGGCCTCGAAACTGTGGACCACACGCAACCCCTCGTAGCGCTTGCGGTCCTGCTCGGGAAGGTTCTCGTAGGCTGCATAGGTGCTCGCGAACTCGGTGCCGCCACCGACCATCGCGACGTGCCGCGCGGTGAGCATGGTGGCCTTCGCCGGAATGTCATTGGTGGTGTCGTCGATGTGCCAGTTGAACGTTCCCCGCAGATAGTCGGCCGACCGGGACTTGGCCGGGTCGAGCGAAACGACGAACACCTCCTTGCCGGCGGGGGCAAGCACCGGGCCGAGTTGCTTGCTGAACGCCACCTGGGCGTCGTCGTCGAGGTGCAGTCCGCGGATCAGCAGGACCCCGCGCCATTTCAGGGCTTCGAGGCAATGGCCGATAACCGCGGGATCACGCAGATCGTCGACGCCGGTGACCTTGACACCCATCGCGGGGGTGAGGGCTGAGGTTTCGATCACAAGAATCTCCCTTCCATGTGTGAGAACGGTACTCTCGTAAACCAGTAATCGGCAAGGGTTGCGGTGTAATACCTGGCTGCGGAAGCGGGATTTGCGCTCCGCTGCCACTGGAGTGGGGCGGCGGCTCGCAACCTTGCGTACTCGGCGATTCTATGCGAATGTGACGTTAGTCATATACGAGAATGACATTTCCAACAAGGACTGGAGGGCATGTGGTGGCCCAGGACACGATGACGAGCGGCACGTCGGCTGCGGTCGATGGGATCGGTGCTTCCGGCGTGAGTGGGAAGCGACTGCTGATCGACGGACACCTTCGCGATTCGGCAGCAACCTTCGAGTCGATCAACCCGGCGACCGGGGCGGTGCTGGGCTCGGCACCCGATGCCGGTGTGGATGAGGCGAACGCGGCGATCGCCGCGGCCCGCACGGCATTCGAGAAGTCCGGCTGGGCCACCGACGTCGAACTCCGAGCACGGTGCCTCGACCAGTTGCACAAGGCGCTCCTCGACAATGTCGAGGAACTTCGTGAGCTGACGATTGCCGAGGTCGGCGCCACCAGGATGTTGACCAAGGGCAATCAGCTCGAGGTCCCGATCGGAATCGTTCGCTACTACGCCGACCTGCTCGAGAACTACTCGCCCACCGAGGAACTCGGTTCGATCGAGATCCGCGGCCAGCAGCATCGACGCTGGACCGAACGGGAACCGGCCGGCGTGGTCGCGGCGATCGTCGCCTACAACTACCCGAATCAACTGGCGCTGGCGAAGATCGCGCCGGCTCTGGCCGCGGGTTGCACGGTGGTGTTGAAGGGAGCACCCGACACACCGTTGGTCACCCTGGCGCTCGGCGAGATCATCGCCGAGCACACCGACATTCCGGCTGGAGTCGTCAACGTGCTCGCGTCCTCGCAGGTCGAGGTCGGGCAAGCGATGGTCGCCCATCCCGACGTCGATGTCGTCACGTTCACCGGGTCCACGCCCGTCGGTAAGCAGATCATGGCCGACGCCGCGGGATCACTCAAGCGGGTGTTCCTCGAACTCGGAGGGAAGTCGGCACTGATCGTGCTCGACGACGCGGATCTGATGAAGGCCGCGCAGTTCGCGGCATTCACGATCTGTACCCATGCGGGTCAGGGTTGCGCGTTGACCACGCGGGTGATCGTGCCCCGGGACAAGCACGACCAACTCGCGCAGATGATCGGCGGAATGCTCGAGCACGTGACGGTCGGCGACCCATCCGATGACAAGACCTACATGGGTCCCCTCATCAGCGAGAAGCAGCGCGACAAGGTCGACGGCATGGTGCAGCGTGCCATCGAGGCGGGTGCCCGGCTGGTGCGCGGTGGAGAGCGGATCGATCCCGGGTTCTTCTATGCGGCAACGCTGCTCGCCGACGTCGACCCCGACAGCGAGATCGCCCAAGAGGAGGTCTTCGGTCCGGTTCTGGCGCTGATCCCACACGATGGCGACGAGCATGCCATCGAGATCGCCAACAACTCGAAGTACGGGCTCTCCGGGGGTGTCCTGACCGCCGACCGCGATCGTGGAATCGCCGTGGGTCGTGCCATCCGGACCGGCACGTTCAGCATCAACGGCGGCAATTACTTCAGCGCAGACGTGCCGTTCGGTGGCTACAAGGAATCCGGGATCGGTCGTGAGATGGGGATGGCCGGCCTGCACGAGTTCACCGAGATCAAGGCGTTCGCCGAGGCGGTGGAGTCGTGAAGCCGTTGGAGGGTATGACGATCCTCGAGGTTGCGATGTACGGGTTCGTCCCGTCGGCCGGCGCCGTGCTGCGTGAGTGGGGCGCCGAGGTCATCAAGGTCGAACACGCGGTGACCGGTGACCCGCAGCGTGGCCTGCGTCAGACCGGCCAGTTCCGCATCGAAGGCGATCTGAATCCCAATGTGGAACACGCCAACAGGGGCAAACGCAGCATCGGGCTGGACATGTCGCGACCCGAAGGTCGCGAGGTTCTCTACGAGTTGGTGCGCAAGGCCGACGTCTTCCTCACCAGCTTCCTGCCCGGACCGCGGGCGCGGTTCGGGATCGATGTCGACGACATCCGTGCGGTGAATCCATCGATCATCTACGCGCGGGGGAGTGCCCTGGGTCCGCGTGGCGCGGAGTCCGACAAAGGCGGCTACGACATGACGGCCTTCTGGTCCCGCGGTGGTATCGCGGCCACCCTCACCCCGCCGGACACCGAAGGTCTCATCAGCCCACCGGGACCCGCGTTCGGCGACACGATCTCGGGCACCAACCTGGCCGGTGGTATCGCCGCAGCATTGCTGAAGCGGGAACGCACGGGGGAGTCCTCGGTGGTCGACGTGTCGCTGTTGGGTAGCGGTCTGTGGTCGATGGGCCACACGGTTGCGTTGTCGCTGCACCTCGACAAGCCGATGGAGGCGCCACAGCAGGGCGGCCATGGTTCGCCGACCAATCCCCTGTCGGGCCTGTACAAGACCGCCGACGACCGCTACATCTCGTTCGTCATGCTGCAGGCCGGCAAGTTCTGGCCGGATGTGTGCAAGCACGTGGAGCGGCCTGAACTCGCCGAGGATCCGCGATTCTCCAGCGGGGAACTGTTGGCGGAGAACACCGCTGAGGCCGTCGCGGTCCTCCGCGAGATCATCGCCGAGCGCACTCTCGCCGAGTGGACCGAGCGGTTCGCCACCCTCGCCGGGCCCTGGGCGCCGGTGCAGGATTCGCGTCAGGTCGGCGACGATCCGCAGATCCGTGCCAACGACTACATCGTCCAGGCCGGCGACCTCGAATTGGTCGGCAACCCGGTGCAGTTCGATGTGGAGTCCGCAGCAGTCGGCGCGGCTCCGGGGTTCGCCGAACACACCGACGAGATCCTGCAGGAACTCGGGATGGACTGGGACCGCATCATTGAGCTGAAGACTGCGGGCGCGGTGACGTGACGAACTTCCGCGATCCGTGAGGAGGTGGAGGTGGCGGTCTTCCGCTACCACTCCGGGTGACGATCGGGAGGCGACAGTGGTCCGCTACAACTCCGGGTTTCGATCGGGAGGCGACGGTGGTCAGCTACTTACCCGGTCCCTGAGGAGCCTCGCGAGGAACGAGCGAAGCGTCACGAAGGGCCGCCCTTCGTGACGGTCCTCCGCTAGCGCTCCGGACCTCCTCAGGGATCGGGAGGTGACGGTCCTGCGCTCCGGACCTCCTCAGGGATCGGGAGGTGACGGTCCTCCGCTAGCGCTCCGGACCTCCTCAGGGATCGGGAGGTGACGGTCCTGCGCTCCGGACCTCCTCAGGGATCGGGAGGTGACGGTCCTCCGCTAGCGCTCCGGACCTCCTCAGGGATCGGGAGGTGACGGTCCTCCGCTAGCGCTCCGGACCTCCTCAGGGGTGGGTGACCGCTCCGCCCCACGACAACCGCCGAAGGCGGACAGGAAGGGAAAGTGCGATGCCGAACATCACCTCGATCGGAACATATCTCCCGTGCTGGGGCGCCGCCGACCGTCGCGTCACCGGCGAGGACGAGGATGCCATCACGCTCGCGGTGGAGGCCGGCCGAGCGGCGCTGAGCGGAGGCGGCGTGGCCGAGTCGGTGGTGTTGGTGAGTCGTGACCTTCCGTTGTGGGAGAGCAGCAACGCGGCGGTGCTACTGGCCGGTCTGGACCTCGACCCAGAACTCGAGGTCACCGAGCGAGTCGGCGGCGCACCCGCAGCTCTGGACGCCCTGAGCTCGGCACGGTCGCGCACGTTGATCATCGGCGTCGACCTCGAACCTGCCGGGGCCGCAGCGGTGTTGACCGCCGAGCGAGGTCTCGGCGTGCGAACCAATGCGCGGATCTCACGCAGTCTTCCGGTGCGCACCCGCAACATCGCGGGTGCCGTCCACGACTACGGGGACCCGCGGCTGCTGCACGACCGCGGGCTGGTGGCATCGCTGGCCGCATCGTGGCTTGAGAAACCGACGATCGTGGCCGGCGTCGACCGTAAGGAGGCGACTCGGCTCGCCGAGGTGGACGCGGCCCTCCCGACAACCGGTGCGAGTGCGGCCCTGTTCGCGCTGGCCGTCATGGCTGACCGGGAATTGACCGGGACCCTCGTGGCCGTGGAGCAGGGAAGCCTATCCGGGACCGCGGTCGCTGCCGGTGCTGCGATGGTGTACCGGCGGGAACCGTCGGCCCGGCCGAAGTCGGAGGAGCCGGTTGCGTCCGACGACGAGCTCCGGATCTCTCTGGCCGCCTACGAGCGGGCTTTCGAGGCCAAGGTGCGTTGGGAGGCAGGCAAGTTCGCCGGAAGTGACGTCCTCGACTTCCCACCGCGCTATCACGTGGACACCGACGGTGCGTTGCACACCGACTACGAACTCGTGCCGTTGCCGCGCGTGGGGGTGGTGTACTCCGAGGCCACCGTCCACGTCCCGGTACCCGGGCTGCCGTCGCCGTACTCTCTCGTACTGGTCGAACTGGACGAGGTGGGTGTACGTGCCCTGGTCAAGGTGGCTGGACCACACGTCGGATTGGTGGGGATCGGCGACCGTGGTCGCCTCGTTCTCCGGCGGCTGGCGCTGCGGTCGGGAGTACCCGACTACGGATACGCCTTCGAACCGGAAGGGGTGGCGGCATGAGGAGGGTTGCCGTCGTCGGTGCGGGAATGACGCCGTTCGCGGAGCATTTCGCGCTGGGCGTGCGGGATCTGGTGCCGATGGCATTCGCCGACTGCGCGGCATCGGTGGACAAGGGGATCGACAAGCACGACATCGAGGCCGCCTGGTTCGGGGCGGTCGGTCCGACCGACGGCTTCGCATCGGGTATCGTGGCCGACTCGCTCGGCATCGACGGAATCCCGGTCACACGCGTGGAGAACTCGTGCGCCACCGGCAATGACGCCGTCCGCAATGCGGTCTACGCGATCGCCTCGGGCGCCGTGGATGTGGCGTTGGTCGTCGGCGCCGACAAGTTGCGCGAAACGGCGTCGAAGAACGTCGTGTGGGAGTGGGAGGCCATCTCCCGGGACATGACGTGGGAGTATCCGTTGGGGTTGGTGGCCCCGGCAGGTGTCGCGCTCCACGTGAACCGCTATCTTCACGAATCCCCGGCCACTCGTGAGCATCTGGCCATGATCGCGGTCAAGAACCATCGCTACGGCGCCACCAACCCGAAGGCCAGGCTGCAATTCGAGATCACCGCCAAGCAGGCGCTGTCGGCGCCGACGGTGGTCGAACCGTTCAGCGTGTTCGACTGCGCGCCACTCAGCGATGGTGCCGCCGCGCTGATCCTGACGTCCGAGCACGTCGCCGACCGGTACACCAGTCGGCCGGTATGGGTCGCCGGGGTGGGTCTCGGGCTGGACTCGATGATGCACCAGCACAAGGCCGACCTCACAACTTTTCCGGCGTCGGTCCGGGCCGCGCAACGCGCGTTCGCGATGGCCGGCATATCGCCGGCCGATGTCGATGTCGCCGAGGTACACGACTTCTTCACCGGGATCGAGCTCATCAGCTATGAGGATCTGGGATTCGCCAACAGGTTCGAGGGGTACAAGTTGCTCGAGGCCGGCGAGACGACGATCGGGGGTTCGATCCCGGTGAACACCAGCGGCGGGCTCAAGTCAAAAGGTCACCCGCCCGGCGCAACCGGCGTCGGCCAGTGCGTCGAGCTGTTCGAGCAACTGCGCGGCACAGCGGCCAACCAGGTCGACGGCGCGCGAATCGGATTGGCGCACAACGTCGGGGGACCGACATCGGTTGCGGCCGTCACAATCCTGCGTGGCCCGTAAGCGTATCGGTACCGGTTCTTGTCAGCCAACGTCCCCGCGTGGACGGCCCAGTTCGCATGATCGAAGGAGTCCAGATGACCGGCAATGTGGTGGTGACAGTGGGTGTCGGCGGTATGGGCCAGGCGATCACCCGCCGCGTCGGTTCGGGCGCGAAGATTGTTCTCGCAGATCATGACCCGGAGCTGTTGGCCCGAACCCAGGACGCGTTGGCCGAAGATGGCTATGACGTCACACCGATGACGGTCGATGTGTCGTCGCATGATTCAGTCACCGAGCTCGCCCGCGCGGCGGCCGAGCTCGGTCCGATCATGCAGGTGATCCACACGGCGGGCGTGTCCGCGGCAAAGTCGGGCACCGCCGCGATTCTGGGCGTCGACCTCGCCGGTGTGGCCTTCAGCGTCGACGAGTTCGGTGAGGTCATCGCGCCAGGTGGGTCCGGTGTCGTGATCGCAAGTATGGCAGGTACGTTCGCTGCGCCGGGACTCACCGCAGACATGGAGCGGGCACTTCGCCTCACGCCCGCAGATGATCTGCTGTCACTCTCATTTCTCGATGTCGGGACATTCCCGTCGGCGGCTCATGCCTATGCCATCGCCAAGCGCGCCAACCAACTGCGCATGGCGGCGGCGGCCGTCCACTGGGGACGCCGAGGCGCTCGCATCAACTCCATCAGTCCCGGCATCATCTCCACGCGCCAGGGTCGGGACGAGCTCGCCGGTGACTCCGGTGCGTCGATGCGATCCATGCTCGAGGCCTCACCGTGCCGGCGAGCGGGGACGGCGGGCGATATCGCTGCGGCGGCCGCCTTCCTGCTCGGCCCGGACGCCGCTTTCATCACGGGTACCGATCTACTCGTCGACGGCGGCGTGGTTGCTGCGCGCGCTGTTCTCGATGTGGCATCCGCCGGCAGTGGACAGGTCGAGAGTCGATGACTTGTTCGGAGGGGTGGGTGATCTCGATACGCCGACTCGCTGTCGCTCGCGGGCTACTCGATCAGCGGGTGGGGTGAGTGATGGTCGATCGCGGCGGCGTATCGAGGTCGATCGAAGCAGGGCCGACACGACACAACTCCTCCACTGACTGTGCCAGGTCACCTGGCATGCCGGCGGCCTCGAGAGCGCGACGTTTGAATGCGCGCGCGGCATTACTGAGGTGATGTCGTGCCGGCACCGTCTGATGCTCGAGGTCGTCGGTGAATCCGTGGCCCCAGAGTCGAATATCTGCCTGGTTGCGGCCCATGGCCGCCGTGACCGTAGCCCGAATCCGTTGATCGGTGCGGAATAGGTTGGCCGATAGCACCCACGAGCGGGGTGGTCGTAGGTGATCGGACGGATCATCGCGCGACGAACGTGCGCTGATCACGCTTGCCCCCAGTATCGACAGCGGCAAGGTCGGTCCGTCCTCGAGCACGTGGACGCTGACGTCCCACCCGGCCATCGACTGGTCGAAAAGCCAACCACCGGAGTACACAACGGCCTCCAACTGGTCGGTCGCGATGACCGCCATCCGATATCGCAGAGGATGACGTCGCATGGAACGGGCTACGCGGGTGCCCTTGCTGGAGAGCAGCGCATCGGGACGCGCGAATTCTTCGCTCAGGATGCTCATATCGCCTCCGGATCCTCAGAGTTGGGTGTAAACAGTCTTTGTCTGGAGGTAGCTCTCGACGCCATCTCGGCCCCATTCATGGCCCCATCCGGATTGCTTGTAGCCGCCAAACGGCATGGATGGGTCGAACACCATCTGACAATTGACGGTGACGGTCCCGGCCTGCAGGCGCTTTGCCAATCGATGCGCCCGCCCGACGTCAGTGGTCCATGCTGTCGCGGCCAACCCGTAGTCGGAGTCGTTGGCCAGTTCGACGACCTGCTCGTCATCGTCGAAAGGCATGACGGCTACGACGGGTCCGAAGATTTCCTGTTGGTAGAGCGGCATCGCGGGTGCCACGTCGGTGACGACGGTGGGGTGAACGAAATAGCCGCGGCGGTCGAGGCGATGGCCTCCGGTCACCACTTCGACGCCATCGCCCTTACCGCCGTCGATGAATCCCATCACCCGATTCAGTTGCTTTTCACTGATCAGCGGACCGATGAGCGTGTCATCTTCCTCGGGGCCTCCGAGTTTGACCCCGTTGGCCACCATCGACAAGCCTTCGGCCACCTGGTCGTACACTCCCCGTTGGACAAAGATCCGTGATCCGCAGATGCAGCCCTGCCCGGAGTGGATGAAGATGCCCATCGCCGCCATCATGACGGCCTTCTCCAGATCGGCGTCATCGTAGATGAGAACTGGGGACTTCCCACCCAGTTCCAGCGTCACGCGCTTGAGGTTGCCGGACGATGCCGCGACGATCTGCTTGCCGACCTCGGTCGAACCGGTGAACGCGATCTTGTCGACGTCGGGGTGCTCGGTCAGTGCTTTACCGGCAGTGTGGCCGTATCCGGTGACAAGGTTCACGACGCCATCGGGCACACCGGCCTCGGCTAGGATGCGCTCCAGGAGCATCGCCGAAAGGGGAGTCTCTTCAGCGGGTTTGACGACCGAGTTGCAGCCGGCGGCGAGTGCCGGTGCAAGCTTGGCCGCGGCATTGAAGACAGGTCCGTTCCACGGGAAGATGAGACCCACGACCCCGTAAGGCTCTTTGAGGGTGTACGCGTGCATGTTCGAGTATGCGCCGGTGATACCACCGGTCATCTGAACGTCGTGCGCGATGCCGTTCAGCTTGGTGCACCAGCCTCCGTAGTACCGGAAGACCTCAGCACTCGTACCCATGATCGATTTGGCCTGTTCGAAGTTCATCCCGGTGTTCAGTGAGTCGAGCGCGGCGAGGTCACCGGCGTGCTGCTCCATCAGATCGGCGATCCGCCACATGATCTTGGCTCGCTCGTTTCCGGGCAGCCCATGCCAGACCGCGGATTCATACGAAGCGCGGGCGCGTGCAACCGCTTCGTCCACTGCTTTTGCGCCGCCGTCTATGAACTCGGCGATCGGCTCCTCGGTGACGGGGTTGATGATCGTGATGACATCGCCGTCACCGGGACGGCCGCGGAGCTCATCCAGAATGTTGTCCACGATGTTCGTCATGGTCAGTCCTTCTCGTCGAACTCGATGTGCAATTCGGTCAGGCCGCGCAACAGGAACGTGGGCTCATAGGTGAAGTTGCGTTGCCCGGCCGGGCCGTGCGCCGTCCCGTCGATCCTGATATCGGTCATGCGGTCGAGGAGCCGATTGATCGTCACCCGTCCCTCGACACGGGCGAGTGGGGCGCCGGCACAGGTGTGGATACCGCGACCGAACGTGATGTGTTCGCGCACGTTCTTCCGATCGAGTCGGAACTCGTTGGGATTGTCGAACTTTCGTGGGTCACGATTGGCAGCACCCAAGCAGAGCATGATCACGCTGCCTGCAGGGATGTCGACGTCGCCGAGTGTTGTCGACTTCCGCGCCAGCCGAAAATCGACCTTTGTGGGGCTTTCCATCCGGAGCGATTCCTCGATGAAAGGGACGATCAGACTTCGGTCGGCACGCAATTGCTCCTGCAGGTCTGGACGTTCACAGAGAACCAGCAGGGCCGAACTCAGGAGCTTGGTGACCGTCTCCTGACCTGCGGCGAACAAGAAGGTCGCCGGGTGCACAACCTCAATGACCGGGGGGATCGATCCGTCCGGGTAGGTGGCCGTGGCCAGACCGCCGAGGACGTCGTCGCGGGGCTCCTCACGCCGAGCATTGACGTACCCGGCGAAGAGATCGTCGAGGTACTGCAGAGGGTTGCTACCGACAGGTTCGTGATCAAGTGCCCCTACCCTGCTTCCGGGTGCGTTGCCCGCCCCCAGATTGCGGCGGACCTCGTCTCGGTCGCTCTCGGGCACTCCCAGGAGGTCGGCGATGGCGAGGGTCGCGAAGGGCTTGCCGTACTCGCCGAGGAACTCGCACCGGTGGTTCTCGATGAACTCGTCGATCTGACGGTCGGCAAGATCCCAGACGAATTGCTCATTCTCCTGGAGCCGCCGCGGAGTCAGCAGCCGAAGCAGCAGGGATCGGGCCTTCTGATGGTCGGGTGGGTCCATCGTGACCATGTGCTCGAAAATCGGGAACTCGTGGCGATGCGCTTCAATCTGGTCGGTGATGTCATCGCCCACGGGTTCAAAGGGCAACGGTGGGAACGGACCACCGATGGCGTTGACGGCGGAGAAGGAGTCGGTGTCCTTGAACGCCTCGCTCGCCTCCTGATAGCCCGTCACGGCAATGACGTTCTGGTAGGGCTCGCGGGTCACCGGCCCCTGACTACGCAAGCGGTCCCAGTAGTCGTACGGGTTCTGTGACACGTCGCTGTCCGAAAAATAGTCGACGGTGGCGGGATTTGTCATCGTTTGCTGGACCTTTCAGAATGCTGAGCAGGGCTGAGTTTGTGAATAGCGCTGATTACCAATACCCGCGTGGACTCGACCGTTAGAGGCCGATGCGAGTGTTCTTCACCTGCTGGAACTCGTGCAGGCCCTCGATACCGCCGGACCGTGCGGTCCCGCTCTTTTTGAAACCGCCGTACGGGCCTTGCGGAGAGATGTCGCTGTTTCTGTTGATCCAGACGGATCCCGATTGCAGCGCGCGTGACATGGCGTGTGCCCGACTGAGATCTGCCGTCTGGACATAGGCATTGAGGCCGTAGTCGGTGTCGTTGGCGATCGAGATCGCTTCGTCATCATCGCGGAACCGCATGACGGACACCACCGGTCCGAAGGTTTCGGTGCCCGCGAGAGATGACCGGTTGTCGACATCGGAAAAGACCGTGGGTTCAATGTAGTAGCCATCGCGCAGCTCTCCGCCGATGCGACGACCACCGGTGACGAGAGTGCCGTCCCCGTCGCGAACCGCGCCATCGATGACACCCAGGATGCGACGCATTGCCGGCTCGCTGACGACTGGGCCCACCATGACGTCGGGATCGAACGGATCCCCGATCGGTGCAGAATCCAACACCGCCAGGAAGCGTTGCATGAACTCGTCGTGGACATCGTTGTGCACCAGGATGCGGCTGCCACACGCACAGCTTTGTCCCGATTGTCCGAGGGGGCCCTGCCACGCCGCGAGAATCGCCGCCTGGTCGAGGTCGGCATCAGCGAAGATGATGTTTGCCGACTTCCCGCCGAGTTCGGTGGCGACAGGCGTGAGGTTGGCCGCAGCGGCGATCAATACTTCGCGTGCGGTGGTGCCGCCGCCGGTGAAGTGAATCTTGCTGATCCCCGGATGTGTAACCAGCGCGCGTCCACCATCAGGATCCGACGGCAATACGTTGACCAATCCGCGCGGTAATCCTGCCTCGAGGCAGATCTCGCCGAACCGCAATGCGCTGAAGGGCGACAGCTCGGATGGCTTGAGTATCACCGCGTTTCCCGCGGCGAGCGCTGGTGCAACACTCAGGCCGACGACCACCATGGGCCCGTTCCACGGTGCGATGACGCCGACCACGCCGTAGGGCTCACGCTCGATGAGGTTGAGGTCGAACTTGGCGGAGACCTGCGATGCTGCGCCGTGCGCTTTGTCGACGTGGCCCGCGTAGTACCGGATGAAGCTCTCCGCGAGCATGGCGTGCCCCGGAGCGGTACGCAGGGGCACCGCGAAATCATGGATGCTCAGTCGGCCAAGTGTGTCGATGTTGTCGTGCACCGCGTCGGCCAGATCGAACAAGACATCGCGGCGCCGTCCGATCGGCATCGACATCCATTCGCGTTGCGCCTCCCGCCCGGACGCGACAGCGCGATCGACTTCATCCTGCCCGGCGAGGGCGATGGTGGCGTTGGGCTTACCGGTGGCCGGGTAGATGTGGTCGTGGGTGCCTGCCGATGTCGCACTGACACTTTCGCCACCGATCAGTAGGCCGGTGGGCAGCACGTCGGAGTCACGTTGCTCGAGTGCGACACTCATGATTGCCCTCTGTTCTGGGGAGCCGTACCGAGCGTCATCGGACAGTGAATCCCGCGTCGAGCGCCCACTGTGTCCCGGTGATGAACTTTGCCTCGTCGGATACCAGATATGCGACTGCGCCGGCGACATCTTCGGGTTCGAGCATCTGAATCGGCAGTGCATTCTGCATTCCGGAGATGGTGTTCGCTCCACCGGCGGCTGCCTGCGCCATCAGTTGCTGCATCGCGTCGTTGAGCGTCATCCCGCTGGCCACGCCCGTCGGGTGGATCGTATTGACTCGAATCCATTCCGGTGCCAAGTAATTGGCAAGTCCTTGCATCAGCGCGACCACACCTCGCTTGGCGGAGGCGTAGGCGTTCCCGCTCGCGTTGATGGAGGCGGATGCCTTGATGCCGGCCGAGGAGCTTGTGATGACGATTGACCCACCGCGGCCGCCCTCGCGCAACGCCGGTAAGGCCGCTCGAATGGTGTAGAAGACGCCGGTGAGGTTGGTGTCGATGACATCGTTCCATTCCGCGAGGAAGTTCTCCGGATCCTCGGGTCCCATCTTGATGATGCCGGCGTTGGCGATGATGATGTCGACTCGGCCGAACTCGCGGTAACCCTCCTGGAACGCGGCCGACAGCGCATCGAAGTCGCGGACGTCTGCCATTCGCGTTACGATCCGACGTCCCTCCTTCTCGACCAGGCGAGCGGTCTCGTCGAGATCGTCGGCCGAAGAGTTCGGATAGGTCATCGAGGGGATGTTCTCGCAGATATCCACAGCGATGATGTCCGCGCCTTCTTGTGCGAGGCGTACGGCGTGCGCGCGCCCCTGGCCGCGTGCTGCTCCCGTGATGAACGCAACGCGTCCGTCCAGTCCTGACATGGTGTTGTCCTCTTTCGTACAGGCGGCCGAGGGCCGTGGCGATGTGATGAGACGATCAGGTAGTTCGCTCAGGGATGGATGCGCGCCCAGGCGTCTTCGCTGGCACCGTGCAGGGCTTCGGCTTTGGCGAACCCCGAATACGCGGCGAGTTGCAGGACGACCTCGTCCATCTCAGACTTGGTGATGTCACCGGACTCCAGGGCCGAGCCGGTGTGTGAATGCAGGGGTGTCAGCGCGTCGCAGACGGCGACAGATGCGACAGTGATGAATCGACGGTCGCGGCGACTGAGCTCCGGTCGTTGCCAGACGTGGCCGAATACGAAGTTGAGGATTCCGGCATGGATGTAGGGCGTATCCGCTCCGGGTGCATCGATCAGATTAACTGAGGCGAATTCTTTTGCACCATCAGCGATTCGGGCATCCCAGTCGGTGATCCCGAGGCTCGAGTTCTCGGGTTTGCGTAGTTGTCCGGTTCCGCCGGCCTCGCGATCGATCGCCGCCCAGGCGCGCCGGATCACTCCCTCCATGTGCGAAGCCTTTGGCCAACCGTTGTATACAGCGAAGTGGAGAACGAACTCGAGCATCTCGTCGATGGTCATGTCGCCGCTGCGCAGCGCCTGGTCGACCTGATCTTCTATCGGTCGTGGGGCGTCTGCGGCACCCACGCATGTCAGCGTCACCCAGCGACGTTCACGCCGCCCCAATCCAGGCCGGGTCCAGACCTGGCCGTCAAGCCAGTCGTGTCGTGCCTGTTCAAACGGTGTTAGGACTGCTGGGGTGTTGGTGCTCTGGACGTCGCAGGAGTCTAGGGAACCGCGGGTCATGTGATCCACCTCTCAGTTCAGGTGTCTGAATATTAAGTCGACAGACCTAATTTGTCTATGGTTTGATTGATTTATGCCGACAGATGGCCGATCCGCCAAGGAGCGACTGATAGTGACCGCGGAGCGGCTCTACGCGCGCCATGGACTCGACGGAGTTCCGTTGCGGCAGATATCAGTTGAGGCGGGTACGTCGAACAAGTCGGCTGTTCAATACCACTTCGGTTCCAAGGAGGCGTTGGTCACGGCGGTTCTGGCAAACCGGGTCGATGACCTTGACCGCCGGCGGGCTCTGCTGTTCGCGCGAGCCAACCTGGAGGACCTGCGCGCTGTTGTCGAGGCGCATCATCTGCCGCTTATCGAGCTCGGCGAGGATGAAAACTGCTACTACCTGCAGTTCATCGAACAGCTCGGAAATAGCCTGCATCCGTTGCATCAGTTGCCCGCTGCAAACCGGCAGACCGAGCAGGCGTACTACGACCGCGTCGGAGCGCTGCTGGATGGTGTGCCCGACGAGCTACGCGAGATCCGGATCAAACAGGCCAGTGCGATGTGCGTGCACGCATGCGTCGACCGGCATCGTACGAAGGCGCTCGGCGAGCCAGTGCCCAGCTACGCGGTGCATGTGAGTCAATTGCTCGACAGTCTTGTTGCGCTGCTGTCGGTTCAGCCGTCACCTGAAACCCTGCAGGCCCTGGAGGTAGTTGCGGCACAGGGTCTTTAACGCGTGCTGTAGTAACGAGTTCGAATCGTGTGCTGGTGTATCCGGGCTAAGCCTGGATTGCGAGGCGATCGTGGTTTATGAAAACAGTTTATTGCCAATGGGTTTCAGGGCACTCGGCTGTTGACACCGGATGTGACCCGTGTAACACTTCTGAACAGGCGTTCGGTATCTGTGCCGACGCGGTGCGAACCCGGCTGGGGCGCAACTCAATCAAATCACGAATTTAGAAAGTTGGTAGATCAATGGCTGGTCGTATGGAGGGTAAGGTCGCGTTTGTGACCGGCGCTGCGCGTGGGCAGGGGCGAAGCCACGCGGTGCGGCTGGCGGAAGAGGGAGCCGACATCATTGCGGTGGACATCTGTGGTGCGGTCACGAATGACACCTCGATCGCCCCGTCGACTCCCGAGGACCTCGCTGAGACGGTGGAGTTGGTCAAGCAGCAGAATCGGCGGATCATCGCATCCGAGGTAGACGTCCGCAACTACGACGCTGTGAAGGCGGCGCTCGACAACGGTGTTGAGCAGCTCGGCCATCTCGATGTCATCGTGGCCAATGCCGGGATCGGAAACGGGGGTGAGACGCTCGACAAGACCAGCGAGACCGACTGGCAGGATATGATCGACGTCAATCTCTCGGGTGTCTGGAAGACCGTGAAAGCGGGTGTTCCCCATCTTCTTTCAGCTGGCGGCGGATCGATTGTCCTGACCAGCTCGGTTGGTGGGATGAAAGCCTATCCGAATACCGGCCACTACATCGCAGCCAAGCACGGTGTCATCGGACTGATGCGCAGCTTCGCGGTCGAGCTTGGAGCCCAGTCGATTCGAGTCAACTCGGTCCTCCCCACGAATGTAAATACGCCGATGTTCATGAACGAGGGGACCATGCAGATGTTCCGTCCGGACCTCGAGGCTCCGGGGCCGGAGGATCTCAAGGTTGTCGCACAAATGATGCATGTGCTGCCGACCGGCTGGGTGGAACCTCGCGACATCAGTAACGCGGTGTTGTTCCTCGCATCCGATGAGTCCCGATTCGTCACGGGACTCCCCCTGGCCGTGGACGCCGGCAGCTTGCTGAAGTAGACGGCGTCGGCGGCTGCTCTATGAGCACGCCCGATACGAGTGTCCATGAAGATCCGGAGGAGACCGTTGTGACCGAGGATGAACTGCGCGTTGACGTGGACAGGGGATTGTGTGAGGGTCATGGCCTGTGCGCGCTGCTCGCACCCGATGTGTTCGAAGTCGGCGACGATGATGTCGCGGTGTGGGAAGAGCGTCCACCGGAGCGGACGCACGACTCGGTTCGAGCGGCGGTGAGCGCGTGTCCGCGACAAGCGATCTCTCTGAGTTCGGAGTAGTGATAAGCGTCAACCGGGCGGTCTCGGTAAATGCCTTGGGCGGCAAGGGAGTCCAGTAGGACATCGCTGCCGCGGCACCGTGCTGTGCTGAGGTCGAGCCGCTGGGAAGCGCGTGGTTGGTGAGCGGGTTGCGTTGGTGGGCGGGCGATCTCGATACGCCGACTCGCTGCCGCTCGCTGGCTCCTCGATCAGCGGGTGGGATGCGCTGGCTACTCGATCGGCGGGTGGGGGTAGGTGATCTCGATACGCCGACTCGCTGCCGCTCGCCGGCTACTCGATCAGCGGGTGGTGTTCGCTGGCTACTCGATCGGCGGGTGGGGTGGATGGGGTCAGCGCAGAAGATCCTTCATCACCTTGCCGGTGGCGTTCGTCGGGAGGTGATCGAGGAAGGCGATCGACCTCGGGGCCTTGAACCCGGCCATCCGTGTTCGGCTCCACGAGATCAACTCGTCCTCCGAGATCACCGATCGCGCAACGACGAATGCCTTCCCGACCTGTCCGAGACGCTCGTCCGGCACCCCGATCACCGCTACCTGCTCGACCGCGGGGTGCTCGAGCAGGTAGCTCTCGATCTCCGCGGGATAGGCATTGAAGCCGCCGACGATGAACATGTCCTTCTTGCGCCCGACGATGCGGAGTCGGCCGCCGTCGGTCATCTCGCCGAGATCGCCGGTCCGTAGCCAGCCATCCGTGTCCATGACGGCGGCGGTCGCCTCCGGGTCGTCGAGATACCCCTGCATGACGTTGTACCCACGGATGAGTACCTCGCCGTCATCGGCGATGCGGATCTCGATGTCGTCGCACGGCTTTCCGACGGTCGTCGCGATCTGTTCAAAGGTGTCGCCGGGTCGGGACGCGGTCACCGTGCCGGCTTCCGTGAGTCCGTAGCCCGTCATGATGGTCTCGAAGGGGAGGTCGCGCTTGATGCGACGGATGAGATCGACGGGGATGTCGGCAGACCCGGTGACCGCCGCACGCAACGACGAGAGGTCCCGTGATCCGTCGGTCGCGGACAGCAGCGATTGGTACAGGGTCGGTGGCCCCGGCAGCATGGTGATCTTCTCGGTCTCGACCATCTCGAGCACGCCCTCCACATCGAGGGTGGCCATGGGGTAGATCGTCGCACCGCGTAGGAAGGATGCGATGACACCGGCCTTGTACCCGAACATGTGGAAGAACGGGTTGACGATCAGGTAGCGGTCGCCTTGACGCAGGTCGGCGAGGTCGCACCATTCGGCGAAGAGGCGTAGAACCTGCTGGTGATTCATCATGACACCTTTCGGGCGCCCTGTGGTGCCCGAGGTGTACATGATGTCGGCGATGTCCGAGCCGGACACCTTTGACTCGAAAGGTGTTCCGCTCGAGAGGAAATCGCTCTTGATGTCGATGACGCGGATTCCTGCGGGCGCGTCGAAGTCGAGCCCCAGAAAGTCCTTCTGGACCAACACGGCCCTGGCGCCGCTGCGGATGAGGATGTCCGCGGCCTCATCGTGCTTGTAGCGTGTGTTGACCGGAACGAGTATGGCGCCGGCGGTCAACAGCCCGAAGGCGGCGATGATCCATTCGGCTGAGTTCGGTGCCCAGATCGCGACACGATCGCCCTTGTCGATCCCGATGTCAGCGAATGCGCCTGCTGCACAGCGGATGCGCTGGACTGCCTCGCGAAAGGTCAAGCGCACAGAGCCGTCGACGACCGCTTCGGCATCACCGAAGCGGTCGTCGGACGAGAGGACCATCTCGGGGATGGTCTGCCAGCTCATACCTTGAGCAGCCGCGCCAAGTTGCCGCCCATCACGAGCTTCTGGTCCTCGAGCGGCAGATGCTCGATGTGGCTGATGTAGGTGGTGGGCTCGGCCAGCCCTTCGGGATGCGGATAGTCCGAACCGAACAGCACCCGCTCGGCACCGATGAGTGCGGTGAGCTTGCTGAAGTCCTCTTCCCAGAAAGGACTGACGTGGATGCTCTTCTTGATCGCGGCCACCGGGTCCTGCATGCCGAACCCCTCCGGCGCCTTCTTGTAGACGTCGGTCAGGGTCTGTAGGACGTGCGGTAGCCAGCTGGCGCCGTTCTCGATCACGGCGATCCGCAGCTCCGGGAAGCGGAAGAGGGCACCGTGGCACACCCACGAGGCCACCGCGTCCTGGATCGGCCGCCACTCACTGACCATCCGGAACGCGTTGGTCACGAACGGCAGCATCTCGGTGCCGGTGCCGTCCCAATCCTGGTTGTAGCGGGCATAACCACTGTCGGAGGAGTGCTGCGTGACGAGCACGTCGAGTTCCACGACACGCTTCCAGAACGGGTCGAATTCCGGCAGGGCAAAAGAGCGCGGTCCCTTGAAACCGGGGACCGGTGCCGGACGCACCAGGATCGCCTTGGCGCCGCGCTCGACACACCACTCGAGTTCCTCGATCGCCTTGTCCACGATCGGCAGGCTGATGACCGGAACGGTGAAGATCCGCTCCTTGTAGTTGAACGACCAGTTCTCGTACAGCCATTGGTTGAGCGAGTGGACCACGGCGTGGATGAGCTCGGGATCGTGTCGCATCCGCTCCTCGACCAGGCTGGCGAGCGTCGGGAACATCAGGGTCCGGTCGATCTTGAGCTCGTCCATCAACTCCAGACGCGGAGCCGGCTCACGGAACGCGGGCGGCGACTTGATCGGCTTGCCGAAGATCTCGCGCTTGCTCTTGCCCTCGGGGTTGCCGTTCTTGAAGTAGTCCTCCATGGCGCCCGGGCGGGCGACGACGTCGAACGTCGGGTTGGGGATGTACTCGCTGATCTGACCCTGGATGGCGATCTTGGTGCGGCCCTCCACCTCGACGTACTGGATGGCCTTCTTGTACTTGTCGGGCAGGAACTTGGTGAGCGCCTCCTTCGTCTCGTACAGATGGTTGTCCGCGTCGAACAGCGGGTAAGGCAGCTGGCTTGGTGACATATGAAACTCTCCTTTGCTACTTGTGAGAATACTATTCTCTTCACCGGTTACTAGCAATGTCCTCGCGGATGCGAAACTTCTGGATCTTGCCACTAGCGGTCCGCGGGAAGTCGTCGACCACATGGATCTTCTCCGGCCACTTCTGCTTCGCCAGCCCCACGTCGGCGAAGTGTCGGCGGAGGTCATCCAGCGTCGGTGCGGTGTGTCCGGCGGTGATGCGTACGACGGCGGCGGCGCGCTCGCCGAGGCGGTCGTCGGGCACTGCGACGACGACCGCATCGGCCACCTCGTCCATGCCGAGGAGAACCTCCTCGACCTCCAGCGCGCTGATGTTCTCGCCGCCGCGGATGATGATGTCGGACTTGCGATCCGTGATCTTGAGATAGCCGTCCTCGTCGATCACCCCGATGTCGCCGGTGTGGTACCAGCCGGCGTCGTCGAACATCCGGTTGGTGAGGTCGGAATCGGTGTAGCCGATGCAGAGATCTGGTCCGCGACTGAGGATTTCGCCGTCATCGGCCAGCTTGACCTCGACTCCGGGCAGCGGACGGCCATCGGTGTGCAGTCGCTTGTCCTCGGGTGCGTCATACAGCGATCCGGTGATCGACGGATGTTCGGTGCTTCCGTACGAGCGGAAGACGGTGATTCCGAGGGCGGCGAGCCGTGTGGTCACCGCGCTCGGGACCGACGAGCCACCGAGGCCGGCGTATTTCATCGACGGAAGATGTTCGGGCGTGAAGTCGGGGTGCTCGAGGAGGCTGGTCATGTAGTAGGTGGCGCCGCCCCCGACGGTCAGATCCGCCGACAGCATGAGGTCGAGGGCCTGTCCGGGATCCCAGACGTCGGTGAGGTTGATGTCGGTGCCGTCGAGCACCGGGATCAGGAATGCATTGATCATGCCGATGAAATGACCGACGGGTGCCGCGGTGAGTTGATGACCTCGATCGGGCGGATACCACTGGGCGAGCTGGCGTGTCTCATGGACCAGTGAATAGTGATTGTGCAGAACGCCTTTCGGGTTTCTCGTGGTGCCGGAGGTGAATGCGACCAGTGCAGGTGCGGCCGGGTCCACGGGCAGGGTGTCGGGCATCGGTTCGTCGGCGAGCAGCTCGTCGAAGTCGCGGTCGATGACGCCGACGATGGGGACGTCGGCGCAGACCGAGAGGTCGTACTCGAGTCGTCCGAAGCGCTCCGCGGTGATGAACACCGTCGGCGAGACCTCCTCGAGGATGTAGGAGACCTCCTTGCGGCCGTAGAAGTGCACGATCGGCACGACCGCTGCACCAAGGAAGGCCGGCGCCCAGAACGTGGCGGCGGCCTCCATCCAGTTCGGCAACTGGAAGGCGACGACGTCTCCCGGTCCGACTCCGCGGGCACGCAAACCGGCGGCGAGACGCCGGGCGACGTGTTCCACCTCGGCGAATGTGCCTGCCCACGGGCGCACAGACGAGTGGATGCGGAATGCGGTGTCGGGCGACTCCCGCAGTCCCTGTGAGAGGAGGTCGCCGACCGTGTCGGTGGTCCACCAGCCGTTGGCGATGTACTTCTCGGCCAGTTCGACCGGTACCTGCCTGGTCATGAATCCCCCATGGGTCTGACCGGGGCGGCGCTCCGATGCATCGACGTCGACCCCGGATTGGATGATGATATTGTTCTCTTGAAACGAGAATAGCAATCTCACTAGTGGAGAGCGAGCGATTTTCATGGTGAAGTTGGAGACGGTCGATGGGCTGGCCGTGATCACGATCGACCGCCCGGAGGCGCGCAACGCCATCGCGCCGTCGACGATGGACGAGCTCGACGAGGCCATCGATGCGGCGGCCGGCGCCCGGGCGCTCGCTATCACCGGTGGGGGCGACCGCGTGTTCGTGTCCGGGGGTGATCTGAAGGAGCTCGCGAAGCTGCGGACGCTCGACGATGCCCGCGCGATGGCCTGGCGTATGCGCACGATCTGTCAACGTCTCGTCGACTTCCCGGCGCCGGTCATCGCGGCGCTCAACGGTCACGCCCTCGGTGGCGGTGCGGAGTTCGCCACGGCTGCCGACATCCGACTCGCCGCCGATGACATCAAGATCGGCTTCAACCAGTCGACGCTGGCCATCATGCCCGCGTGGGGTGGCGCCGAGCGGCTGGCCGCGCTCGTGGGCCGACCGCGGGCACTGCTTCTCGCGGGGAGCGGGCAGTTGCTGTCGGCGACCGACGCGCGGGGGTGCGGCTTGATCGACGAGGTCTTCCCGCGCGACACCTTCGACCATGACTGGCGTGCGGTCGCCGAGTCACTCGCCTCGGCCCCGGCGGCCGGGATCAAGAAGGTGATCAATGGTGCGACGGCTGACGAGGCGGTGCACGAGTTCGCCGAACTCTGGGTGGCCGAGGAGCATTGGGCGGCTGCCGATCGGGTCATGAAGCGATCCAGGTGATCCCGTGGAGAACAAGCAAGACCGCGGAGGGATGATGACCGACCGCCCGCCGCTCCCGGGGCGTCGAGTGGCGATGGTCGGCCTCGGCGCGATGGGCTCGCCGATCGCCGCGAACTTCGCGGCCGCCGGCCAGCCCCTTGTCATCGCAGATGCCGATCCCGTTGCGACCCAACGCTTTGTCGGCGAGCATTCGACGGCGATCACGGGGGAGCCGGGCGACTGCGACATCGTCGTGCTCTCGTTGCCGACCAGTGATGTTGTCGAGGACGTCGTCCTCGGTGCGAAAGGGTTGCTCCGTTCTCTCGCGCCGGGATCGATCATCGTCGACATGAGTTCGAGCGTCCCCTCACGCACTCGAGCACTCGCCGAGACAGCGTCAGAGTCGGGGGTGGCGCTTCTCGATGCCCCGGTCAGCGGCGGGGTGTCCCGGGCGGTCGCCGCCGATCTGGCGGTGATGGTCGGTGGGGAGAAGGGCTCCATCGAGACCGTGCGACCACTCCTGTCAACGACCGCGCGGGAGATCATTCACGTGGGTCCGGCCGGAAGCGCCCATGCCGCAAAGGCGTTGAACAATCTGCTCTCCGCGACGGGGCTGTTCGCGGCGGCCGAAGTCCTTGTCGCCGGCGCGAAGTTCGGGATCGACCCGGAGACACTGCTGGCCGTGCTGAATGCGAGTAGCGGCCGCAATCAGGCGACGGAGACGAAGTTCGGTGCCTTCGTGCTGAGTCGGCGATTTGATTCCGGATTCACGGCGTCACTGATGAACAAGGACGTCGGTATCGCGCTCGACTTCGCGCGCGAGTGCGGGGTGGACCTCGAGGTGGGGTCGGCGCTCGGTCGGGCGTGGGCGTCGGCCCTTGCTGAGCTCGGACCTCGTGCGGATCAAACCGAGGTGGTCCGGGTGCTCGAGCGGGCCGCGGGGGTGGAACTCCGTTCCGAGACCTGATCTCATGGCCAGACATGCCCGATGACGTTCAACGCTGAGAGGTACACAACGATGAAGAGCCCGTTCACCCGACCGTCGACCGACAACACAGCAGTTCAACTGCTGCTGCGCGCGGCCATAGGCGGAACGATGATCGCCCATGGTGTCAAGCACGGGCGCAGCCTCGACGGCACGGCGGGCTGGTTCGGTTCGCTCGGTTTCAAACAGCCCAAACTGCAGGCGCAGGCATCAGCCGTGGTCGAGGTCGGCGCCGGTAGCGCCATCCTCGCCGGGGCGGGCACACCCGTGGCGGCCTCCGCCGTCGTCGGGACGATGGCCGTGGCCGCTCGTTCGGTGCACCTGCCGAACGGTTTCTTCATCACGTCCGAGGGCTGGGAGTACGTCGCGAACCTATCGGTGGCGGCCATAGCACTGGCTGCCCTCGGACCGGGACGTTTCAGCGTGGACCGGAAGCTCGGACTCGACTCCAAACTGACCGGCAACAAGGCCGCGGCTGTGGCCGCCGGTCTCGGACTCGCCGCCGCGGGCGCACAACTCGCGGCGTTTCATCGGCCGCAGGGCAACACCGCATAGGCCCGTTCGGTGTCCGCGCGGGGCTTGTGTCGGCCCTTCGTGACGCATCGCTCGTTCCTAGCGAGGCTCCTCAGGGACCGGGTGGGGACGCATCGCTCGTTCCTCGCGAGGTTTCCTCAGAGACCGGGTGGTGACGCTTCGTTGCTCAGATCGGCCAGGTGTGGACCGGCTCGCCCTCGTGCATGAGGTCGACGTAATCGCCGAGCATCCCGCGCAGAGCGGTGGACCGGTCGTCGCCAGCGTCCTCACGTGCCAGAACGGCCTTGCGCTGCCACACCGAGCCGGTCTGCCGGGTGATGCACCGGCCCTCGATGACGGAGAGATAGCGGGAGCGTGCCTTGCCCGACACTCCGTAGGCCTGCAGGCCGGTGTCGGCCACGGTGAGCAACCGGCGCAACGTCAGTTCGTCGGGACGCACCCAGCCGACGTTCGGCCAGTAGAGCTGCGCTTCGAGTCCGGCCCGCGCCCCGGAGTGCAGGTTCTCGGCGGCGGCGTTGAACGACATCTGCGACCAGAGCGGTCGGTCGGAGTCGACGAGCCCACGGACCACGCCGTAGTAGAACGCGGCGTTGGCCATCGTGTCGACCACCGTGGGACCTGCCGGCAGGACGCGGTTCTCCACCCGCAGGTGTGCGTGTCCGTCCACGACGTCGTACACCGGACGATTCCAGCGGTAGACGGTGCCGTTGTGGAGTCGCAACTCGTCGAGCGCCGGGGTGCGGCCCTCATCGAGTTCGTCGATCGGATCGATGTCGGTCGACACCGGCAACAGGGCAGGGAAGTAGCGGGTGTTCTCCTCGAACAGATCGAAGATGGTGTTGATCCAGCGCTCACCGAACCACACCCGGGGCCGGACACCCTGATTCTTCAGTTCGAGCGGGCGGGTGTCGGTGGCCTGCTCGAAGACCGGGATGCGACTCTCGTGCCACAGCGCCGTCCCGGCGAGGAACGGTGAGTTGCCGGCCAGCGCCACCTGTATGCCGGCGATGCTCTGCGCGGCATTCCAATGGGCGGCGAAGTCTTCCGGCGCCACGCGCAGATGCAGCTGGAGCGAGGTGCAGGCGGCCTCGGGGAGGATCGAGTCGGTGGTGGTGTGCAGTCGCTCGGTGGGGTGGTCGTCACCCAGCGGGACGCCGCTGATGTCGATCTCGATGTCCTCGCCGCGGGCGGCGAAGATCTGCTGGTTCAACAGGTCGTAGCGTGGATTGGCCGAGATCCAGTGGTGGGCGAAGTGCTCAGCGCTCAGGGTGGGCAGCATGCCGATCATCACGAGGTGGTTGTCGGTGCTCGCGGCGCGTTGCTCGGCGCGGTTGAGTGACGTACGCAGCGCCTGTTCGAGGGAGATGGTGTCGTCGGTCACGAACGGGCGCGGCGACACGTTGATCTCGATGTTGAACTGCCCGAGTTCGGTCTGATAGTCGGGGTCCGCGATCGCGTCGAGGACGGTGGCGTTGGCCATCGCCGGATTCATGTCGTCGTCGACGAGATTGAGTTCGACTTCCATCCCCAACAGCGGCTCCGGCGGCTTCCCCTGATCGGTGAACAAGCCGTCGGACAGCATCCGCGCGATCGCCTCGGTGCCACGGCTTACCTGCCTGCGGAACCGCACCCGGTCATCACCGGTGAACTCCCGTTTTGCCACGTCGGTTCCCATGAACCAATGGTGCATGATGGTCGACGTGGCAGCGCGCAAACCGATCGATCCGGCCCAGGTGCGTGATGCGGTGATCGCGGTCGCGCCGTGGCTCCGGGACGACAGCGTGCCGCAGCCGTCGCGGACCGATCTGGCCGCCGCCGTCAGGCTCACCGCGCGAACGCTGGCGCAGCTCGCACCGGGCAACTCGGTGGAGGTCCGCGTGCCTCCGTTCGTGGCCGTGCAGTGCATCCCGGGTCCGCGGCACACCCGGGGCACACCACCGAATGTGCTCGAGATGAATCCGCGGGAGTGGCTGTTGCTCGCGACCGGGCTGGAGAGTTTCGCCGACGCTGTCGCGAACGGGCGGCTCAGCGCGTCGGGCCACCGTGCGCCCGCCGTCGCGGAGCTGTTGCCGATCGTCCCGGTCGGTCCGCAAGCCCAGGAATGACGGGGGTGTCCCTGCGTGCCGCCCGGGTGGGATTGCTCACACGCCGGAATAGCTCGGGCCGCCGCGCCGCTACATGATTCGCACTGAATGGCTACCGGCCGGTACGCTGGGGTTATCTCCCCATCCACCAACGTGTTGTCATGTTTTCTCGCAGCCCCAGGGAGCGCACCGGATGACCGACTTGTCGATCAACAGCAAAAACCTACTCGCTCCCTCGCCGGCCTGCGGTACGGCACACATCTCCGATGAACCCGAGAATGAACCGCGCGAAGAATGCGGTGTATTCGGTGTCTGGGCGCCCGGTGAGGACGTCGCCAAGCTCTCGTACTACGGGCTCTACGCGCTGCAGCATCGGGGACAGGAAGCCGCGGGTATCGCTGTCGGCGACGGGTCGCAGGTGCTGGTCTTCAAGGATCTCGGCCTGGTGAGTCAGGTTTTCGACGAGCAGACGCTCGGCGCGATGTCCGGTCACGTCGCGATCGGGCACTGCCGTTACTCCACCACGGGTTCGACGACGTGGGAGAACTCTCAGCCGATCTTCCGGAACACCGACGCAGGCACCGGTGTCGCTCTCGGTCACAACGGCAACCTGGTCAACACCGCCGATCTCGCCAGTCGGGCCCGCGCCCTCGGGGTGATGAGCACGGCCGCGACGTCGGACTCGGATCTCGTCGGCGCTCTGCTGGCCCACGGCGCCGCCGACAGCACCATCGAGCAGGCAGCGATGGAACTGCTGCCGCTGCTGCGCGGCGCGTTCTGCCTGACCTTCATGGACGAGCACACGCTGTACGCGGCTCGCGACCCCCACGGGGTGCGGCCGCTCTCCCTGGGCCGACTCGACCGTGGCTGGGTGGTGGCGTCCGAGACCGCCGCCCTCGACATCGTCGGCGCGTCGTTCGTCCGCGACATCGAACCCGGCGAACTCCTCGCCATCGACGCCGACGGCGTGCGCAGCTCGCGGTTCGCCGAGCCCCAGCCCAAGGGCTGTGTCTTCGAATACGTCTATCTCGCCCGGCCCGACAGCGTCATCCACGGCCGCTCGGTGCACTCGACCCGCGTGGAGATCGGGCGTCGGCTCGCCCGGGAGCACCCGGCCGACGGCGACCTCGTGATCCCGGTGCCCGAGTCCGGCACCCCGGCCGCGGTCGGTTTCGCCCAGGAATCGGGCATTCCGTACGGACAAGGCCTGATGAAGAACGCCTACGTCGGGCGGACCTTCATCCAGCCGTCGCAGACCATTCGCCAGCTGGGCATCCGACTCAAACTCAATCCGCTCCGTGAAGTGATCCGGGGCAAGCGCCTGGTCGTCGTCGACGACTCGATCGTCCGCGGCAACACCCAGCGCGCATTGATCCGGATGCTGCGCGAGGCCGGTGCGGCCGAGGTGCACGTCCGTATCGCGTCCAGTCCGGTTCGCTGGCCCTGCTTCTACGGAATCGACTTCGCGTCGCCGGCCGAGCTGATCGCCAATGGCATGGAGTCCGAAGAGGGCATGGTCGACGGTGTTCGGCAGGCCATCGGGGCGGACTCACTCGGCTACATCAGCATCGATGAGATGATCGCGGCCACCGACCAGCAGGCGGAGAACCTCTGCGCGGCGTGTTTCGACGGCCAATACCCGATCGAACTGCCGAGGGAGACCTCGATGGGTAAGGCGGTCCTCGAACAGATGCTCGCCAGCGCCGCCGCGGACGGGCGCGATCCGCTCGCCGCGCCCAACGACAACGTCAGCGCCGTGATGCGGCCCTGATCGTCCGCGTGCCGACCCACACCGGACAGTACAGCCGCACCGCGGTCGGGTAGCGTATTCGCCGTCGGGACTCGTGCGCGAACGTCAGAACGCGAGTTGCTGACGGCATGCGACGACGGAGCCTCCGATCACCCGGAGATCCGACTACCTGGACTTTTCGACAAGGGGTGCTCAGCTAGATGACCGATCGGGATTCGGCTGCCGACAGTCAGGCCGACCTTCACGAAGGCGCCGACGGCGGTATCTCCTACGCGGCGGCCGGCGTCGACATCGATGCCGGTGAGCGCGCGGTCGAACTCTTTGCCCCACACGCCAAGCGGGCCTCACGCCCCGAGGTGATGGGTGGCCTGGGCGGTTTCTCCGGTCTGTTCGCCCTCAAGGGCAACTACCGCGAGCCGGTGCTCGCCGCGGCCAGCGACGGTGTCGGCACCAAGCTCGCCATCGCGCAGGCGATGAACAAGCACGACACGGTGGGCCGCGATCTGGTCGCGATGTGCGTGGACGATCTCGTCGTCTGCGGGGCCGAGCCGCTCTTTCTGCAGGACTACGTCGCCGTCGGCAAGGTGGTGCCCGAGACCGTCGCCCAGATCGTTGCCGGTATCGCCGACGGCTGCGTCGACGCGGGCTGCGCATTGCTCGGCGGTGAGACCGCCGAACACCCGGGTCTGATGGACGAGGACCACTACGACCTGTCGGCCACCGCCGTCGGTGTGGTGGAGGCCGACCAGTTGCTGTCGCCGGAAAAGGTACGGCCCGGCGACGTGGTGATCGCCATGGGGTCGTCGGGTCTGCATTCCAACGGCTATTCGCTGGCCCGCAAGGTTCTCCTCGAATGGGGTCATATGGACCTGAACGGCCACGTCGAGGAATTCGGTCGTTCCCTCGGCGAGGAACTACTCGAACCGACCCGGATCTACGCCCGCGACTGTCTCGCCCTGGCCGCGGAGACCGACGTACGCACCTTCGCCCACATCACCGGGGGCGGCCTGGCCGAGAATCTCGCGCGGGTGATCCCGGCGGGGCTGGTCGCCGAGATCGAACGTGAGACCTGGACGCCCGCACCTGTCTTCGCGCTGATCGCGCAACGGGGCCGAGTCGCACGCGAAGAGATGGAACGCACCTTCAACATGGGCGTCGGGATGGTGGCCGTCGTCGCCCCGGAGGACACCGAGCGTGCCCAGGCGGTGCTGACCGCCCGCCATGTCGACAACTGGGTGTTGGGCTCGATCAAACGGTCCTCCGAGCCCAAGAGCCACGAACTTCCGCGCGTCGTGCTGTCGGGGGAGCATCCCCGCTTCTGACGGTCCACATCGGGCCTTTTGCCTCTCGCCGACCTGCCGCGGTCGAGGTTCACTGAGTGAGGGAGATCCTCGCCCGGAGAGAGAGGCATCGTCATGGGCGCATCGACAGGCCAGATCGACAGGGTGCAGCACCTTCCTGCGCGCCGAGGACTCGGTGATGTCGCGCGGTGCATCGCGGCGACCATCCGCCTGCTGGGGGCCCGGCGGGTACATCTCCCGGACGACAACGTCGACCGGACCATCCGGTTCGCGGACGGCACGTCTGGCCGCGTCTATCGCGAGACCGTCCTGGACACCGACGATGTCGCCGATCCGGTCACCCTGATCGTCGGTTTCCGGCTGCGCTGGATCGGGTCGAACCGGTTCGCCCACGCGGTGTTCCGCGTCGAGAGCATGCTCAACACACCGCTCTTCGTCGGGTTTCCCGGGTTCGGGTCGAAGCTGTGGATCGCAGACGACGGCCACAACCTGTATCGCGGCATCTACACGTGGGACGGCGAAGAGCTCGCACGCGCGTACGTTCGCGCCTTGTGGTGGCCGCTGGCCCTGGTGAGTGAACGCAGCAGCATCTGCTTCCACGTCGTACCCGGTGCAGGTCGCGATCAGACGTTGTCGGATCTCGATCCCGGCTTCGGCGCCCAGGAATGGTGGCGACCGACTTCTGCAGGGTCCGAGCGCAATCCGGGGTAGGTGTGGGGCATCCTCGACCGAAAGCGCGCCGACGACAGACGGACAGCGCCTTGCGGCGAGGCCACACCGGTCTTCACCGGGGTAGCGCACAACCACACCTGAGCACCCACCGTAGGGCGATGCCCGTGGTCTGGCTCAGGTGTGGTTTGCGTAGATGCGCGCCGATGATCGGCGCGGGAGGAACGAGGGTGTTGCCGACGTCGCTAGGGCGTCAGGCTCGACGCCACTCGTCCTCGTCGGCCCACTCGTCGACCGGATCCCGGCGATCCGGCGAGTCATCCGACCCGGACAGCTCGCGCTGCAAGCTGTCGAAGTCGGTGTTCGGAGTGGAGTACTTCAGCTGACGAGCAACCTTCGTCTGCTTTGCTTTCGCCCGGCCGCGGCCCATATGGGACCCCCTCGCACAATGACGGGGCGGCCAAACACTTGGCGGCCCCGTTCTCTAGTTAGTCAATCTGTCGTGGCACCAGTTTAGCGCGCTCGTTCAGATAATGCGGATCGCCCTGCCGAGCGTGGCGCGACCAGCGGAAAAACATCCCACCGGAGCGCGCCAGGTCACATCCGCGCCAGTTTTCGCGACGCCTCGCGGCGAACCTTCGGCGCCAGGCCGTCGGCGCCCAGCAGCACCGACAAAGCGTTCGCATCCGCGTCCGTACCGGGGAGGAGATGCCGCACCTTCACACCATGCGCGGGGCGGTGTACTACCTGGACCCTATCGCCGGGTGCGACCGTTCCGGGTGTGAGAACGCGCAGGTAGGAGCCGGTATCGGCGCGGTCCATGAACCGTTTGACCCACTGCGGCTCGCCCGCCCACGAGGCGAAGGTGCGGCAGGGCGTGCGTGGAATCGTCGTCTCCACCTGCAGGCCGTCGTCGCCGATCGTCCAGCGTTCGCCGACCACGGCATCGGTGATCGGCATGCCGTCGACGCGGAGGTTCTCGCCGAACCAGCCGAACGGCAGGTCACGGCCGAGTTCGTCCGCCCAGCGCCGTGCCTCGGCTTCGCTGTAGGCGTAAACCGCCTGGTCGATGCCGCCGTGATGCTTGGTGTCGACCACGTGATCGGGCTTCAGTCCCAGTTCACCCACCGCCACGCGGCCCGGTTGAGGACGTTTGTCGATGCCACTGGCGCCGATGTTGTCGAGGATCACATCATCGGTCGCCGCGCAGACGGCCAACACGACGCCGTGACTTGATGAGTTGGTCACCATTCCGCGAAATCCTTCAATCGCTCCCTGAGGAATCTCGCGAGGTATGAGCGCTGCATCACGAAGGGCGGCCCTTCGTGACGCTCGCAAGCTCGCTCCTCAGGGACCGGGTGGTGGGGCTGGCGGGCTTGCTGCTCAGGGACCGCGTGGTGGGGCTGGCGGGCTTGCTGCTCAGGGACCGGGAGGTGTGGCTTGCGAGCTCGCTCCTCACGAACCGGCCACCCCGCCGTGACGGAGCCGCTCGACGGCGGCCCGGCCGGCCTGTACATGGTCTTCGGTGTGGACCGAGTCGGGATCGATACGTGCGCTCACCGGCTCGTCGCCGTCGACGAGCAGATCGATATCCGGCCCCACCGACCGTTTCACCAGCGCCAGCGCAATCGGTCCGAGTTCGAAGTGATCGACCACGGTCCCGACCCGGCCGACCGTGCGGCCGCCGGCGGTCACCGGGTCCCCGGGAGCCGGCCGATGGTCAGTGCTGCCGTCGAGTTGCAACAACACGAGACGACGGGGCGATTTGCCGAGATTGTGCACCCGCGCGACGGTTTCCTGTCCGCGGTAGCACCCCTTGTCGAGGTGGACCGCACCCTGGGCCTCCGGCCCGCCGATCCAGTTCACCTCGTGGGGGATGGTCCGTTCGTCGGTGTCGACACCCAGTCGCGGGCGCAGGGCCGCGACCCGCAGGGCGTCGTAGGCCCAGGTCCCGGCCATCCGCGCGCCCGCCTCGGTCAGCTGGGTCCACCAGGCATCCACCGTGTAGTCGGGCACGACGAGATCGACCACGGGCAGACGTGCACCGTCGCCGATCCCGGGCATGATGCGCCAGAAACCGAGCGGTTCGTCCTCGTGATGCAGTTCGGGGAGGCTGCCGGCCGCGTAGACCGGCGCGTCGGGATCGAGCTCCAACAGCTCGGCGATCCGGCCATGCCGGACGTCGGGTCCGACGAGTGTCAGCACCGTCATGTCAGGGCGCGCGGCCGGCTCGACCTTGGCCCAGAACACCATCTTGGTGAGGAAGTCGAGCAGTGGCTTGCCACGGCCTCCCTCACAGTCGATCCAGGTGATGCCGTCGATGTCGGTCATGACGAAGTGTTCTTCGACACGGCCGTTGGCATCCAGGGACAGGTTCTCGGCGCTGGTGCGGTCGGCCAGCGATGCGACATGCTGGCTGGAGATCGTGTGCAGCCAGGTCAGGCGCTCGGCGCCGGGCAGTTCCATCACTGCACGGTCGGAGCGGTCGATGATCGCGACCGAACGCTCGGCGGTGCGTTGTTCACCGAGCGGGTCGCCGTAATGCCATGCCACGCCGACGAGCTGATCGTCGTCGGCGGCAAGGGGTCCGGGGACGGCGCCCTGAGTGGAATACCTGGTCAGAATGGGCGACGCGGTCACAGGTTGATTCTACGGGTCGGGAGGAGAGTTGCGTTCGCCCACGCCCGGGGCATCGGGTTGTGGTTTGCTCGGCGGGGCTGGGTGTCCGTCGACGGCGGCTACCTGTAGATGCACTGCGGCGGCGGGCTGGAGCTCCGCTGATCTGCCCGGATCTGACGTCGCCACCGTTCGTTGGGCCGACGTCTGTCGGTCCCGGGTGCGCGGGTGTCGCTGCTCTAGCCTGGAAACCATGGCAGCCCAGATCTTGGTGTCCCTCGACGGCACGGTGCACGACCCCGACGTCCCGTTCCTGCACGCCGACGACCTGGCGGCGTTGCGCGGAGACGGGGTGTTCGAAACCCTTCTCATCCGGTCCGGACGAACCCGGAAGATCGCCGCGCACGTCGACCGGCTCGGGCGTAGCGCCGAGATGATGGAACTGCCCGAACCCGATCGTGATGCGTGGCTCGCGGCGATCGCGATCGCCGAGAAACAGTGGACGGCCGACCACCAGGACGCCGAGGCATGGCTGCGTCTGATCTACAGCCGGGGCCGCGAGAGCGCGCCGGATTCCGGTCCGACCGCCTACGTCATGGTCGGCCCCGTCGCCGAGCGCGTCGCCTCCGCGCGCGCTGACGGTGTGTCCGTGGTGACGCTGGAACGCGGGTACTCCACCGATCTCGCCGCCACGGCTCCGTGGCAGCTCCTCGGCGCCAAGACGCTCAGTTACGCGACCAACATGGCGGCCTTGCGGCACGCGGCGGCCAACGGCTACGACGACGTCATCTACCTCAGCAGCGAGGGCTCGGTCCTCGAAGGGCCACGCTCGACCGTTGTTGCGGTCACGGGGAAGACGCTGGTCACGCCGCCGGCCGAGGCGGGCATCCTGCCGGGTACCACCCAGCGGGCCGTGTTCGAGACCGCAGCGGCAGAAGGGTGGACGACCAAGATCGAGCCGATCCGGCGAGCGGATCTGATTGCGGCGGACTCGGTGTGGCTGATCAGCAGCGTTGCGCTGGCCGCCCGGGTGACCTCGCTGAACCGCTATGTCATGCCAGTCGCGTCGGGTCACGACGAATTCGCGGATTTGGTGGACCGCGCCATTTGCGTTGACTGACAATTGGCTCGGCGGACGGCACGCTCCGAGTGCTCCGGTGACTCGGACGCCGACCCCGCCGCCGTCGAGATCCACCCCACAATTACATACCGAGTGCGATGATGACTTTGGTTGGTTGTACCGAACCGTTGATGCAGCGTAGCGTGGTCCACAATCGACTACTACCGTCAGTAGTAGTCGGGGTTCGGCAAGAAGTTCCCCAGATCGGTCCGGCCGTGTATCGCAGCCCGATACACCGACTCTGACAGAGGCGACATGGACGCTCTTGATGTGTCCCGATGGCAATTCGGGATCACCACCGTCTATCACTTCGTGCTGGTGCCGTTGACCATCGGCCTCGCGCCGATGATCGCGGTGATGCAGACGGTCTGGCACGTGACCGGCAACGAGCAATGGCTGCGTGCCACGAAGTTCTTCGGCAAGCTGTTCCTGATCAACTTCGCGCTCGGCGTGGCCACGGGCATCGTCCAGGAGTTCCAGTTCGGCATGAACTGGAGCGAGTACAGCCGATATGTCGCCGACGTCTTCGGTGCCCCACTGGCTCTCGAAGCGCTGGTCGCCTTCTTCCTCGAGTCCACCTTCATCGGTCTGTGGATCTTCGGTTGGGGGCGCCTGCCGCGTCGAGTCCATCTCGCATGCATCTGGCTGGCGGCGATCGGCGTGAACGCGTCGGCGTACTTCATCATCGCGGCGAACTCGTGGATGCAGCACCCGGTCGGCGTCGTCTGGGATGAGGAGCGCGGCAGGCCGAGGATGAACGATGTCGTCGCGGTGCTCACCAACAACACCACGCTCGCGGCCTTCCCCCACGTCATCGCGGGTGCATTCCTCACCGCGGGAACCTGTGTCGCCGCGGTCGGTTGCTGGTGGATGGCCCGGAACATGTGGCGCGCCAAGCAGCTTCGCGAGGCGATCGAGACCGGCGACACGTCGGGCATGCCGAAGACCACGTCGCCCAGCCAGATCGACGCCACACCGGAGGACCTCGAGCGCGACGCCCGCCAATTGTGGCGTCCGGTGACCAGATTCGCGCTGTGGGTCACGCTGGTGTCCGGCGTCGCGCTGTTCATCACGGGTGACATCCAGGCCGAGATCATGTTCAAGCAGCAACCGATGAAGATGGCCTCCGCCGAGTCTCTGTGTGAAACCACCACCGGCGCTCCCTTCTCGGTACTCGCCATCGGGCGGCAGAACAACTGCGACAACATCACCGAGGTCATCGAGATACCGAACATGTTGTCGTTCCTGGCGAACCGTGACATCCACAGCACCGTGCAGGGCGTCAACGAATTGCAGGCGCAGTATCAGGAGCAGTTCGACATGCCGGGGCAGAACTTCGCCCCGAACCTCTTCGTCACCTACTGGGGCTTCCGCGCGATGATCACCTGGGCACTCGGCTCGGCCGTCGTCGCGTTGGGCGGCTTGTGGCTGACCCGTAAGAAGCGGGTGGTCGAGTCCCGACGGTTCGGGTTGCTGGCGTTGTGGATGATCCCGACCCCGTTCCTCGCCAACAGTTCCGGCTGGATCTTCACCGAGATGGGCCGTCAGCCGTGGGTCGTGGTGCCGAACTGGGCCGACGACCTCGATCCGCTGCGCATCCACATGCTGGTCCAGGACGGGGTGTCGAATCACGTCGCGGCGACGGTCTGGGTGACGCTGATCGGTTTCACCCTGCTCTATGGTGCGCTCGGCGTGGTCTGGTTCCTGCTCCAGCGTCGCTACGTCATCGAGGGCCCGGCCACCTACGACGCGATACCACCGGACGAGCCGTCGGACACCGATGAGCCCAAACAACTCTCGTTCGCGTACTGAGGAGGCCTCCGATGGGACTGCCTGAATTCTGGTTTCTGCTCATCGCGGTGCTGTTCGTCGGCTACTTCGTCCTGGAGGGATTCGACTTCGGCGTCGGCATGCTGATGCCGTTCCTCGGCCGCAGCCACACGGGCGGTGACGACACGGTGGCACCGACCGATGAGATCGCCGATCCCGACAAGCGGCGCAGGGCGATCCTGAACACCATCGGGCCGGTCTGGGACGGCAACGAGGTGTGGTTGCTGACCGCGGGCGGAGCGATGTTCGCGGCCTTCGGTGGTTGGTATGCAACGATGTTCACGGCGTTCTATCTGCCGCTGTTCCTGATCCTGGTCGGGCTCATCACCCGCGTCTGTGCGATCGAGTGGCGCGGAAAGATCAACGACCCCAAGTGGCGTAAATGGGCCGACATCGGGATCGGGCTCGGGTCGTGGATCCCGGCGATCCTGTGGGGTGTGGCGTTCGCCAACGTGATCCGCGGGCTACCGATCGATGGCGATGCCCAATACACGGGCGGATTCTTCAATCTGCTCAATCCGTATGCCCTGCTGGGTGGGCTGACCACATTGCTGGTCTTCCTCACGCACGGCGCGGTGTTCCTCGCGCTCAAGACCTCGGGTGTGCTGAAACGCGACGCCATGACGTACGCCGCACGGTTGGCGATCCCGACGCTGGTGGTGGCAGCCGCGTTCCTGCTCTGGACACAGTTCGCCCACGGCAACGGGTGGACATGGATTCCGGTGCTCATCGCCGCGGTCGCCGCTGTGGTGATGGCCCTCGCCACGCAGATGCAGCGCGAGGGCATCGCGTTCGCCGCGACATCGGTCGCCATCGCGGGCACGGTGGCGACCCTGTTCTCGGTGCTGTACCCGAATGTGCTTCCGTCGACGACGGATCCGGCGTACACCTTGACCATCGACAACACTTCGTCGAGCCACTACACGCTGACCATCATGACGTGGGCGGCGCTCATCATCACGCCTGTGGTGATCGGGTACCAGGCGTGGAGCTACTGGGTGTTCCGGAAGCGGATCTCGGTCGAGCAGATCCCCGAACCGAGCGGGCTGCCGTCGCTGCGCGCGTCGGCGGAATGACCCAGGTCCGGCCCGAGGACTCCGTCGGCGTCACCGACGCGGCGCCGGGACGTGAGGCAGCGTCGTCCCGGACCGGACCGATCGATCCCCGGCTGCTCCGCTATTCGTCGGTCGCTCGCGGCTATGTGCTTGCCACCGCGGCGTTCTCGTTCGCGATGCTCGTCGCCGTGCTGATCACGGCGGCGATGGTGGCGTCGATCGCGTCCGAGCTCATCGTCGATCCCGCCACCCGCACGGTCGCAGCGCAGCAGACACATCTGGTCGTACTCGCCTGCGCGGTGGCGATGCGGGTGGTGTTCACCTACCTGCACGACCGCTATGCGCATCGGGCGTCGGCACGCGTGATCGCGCAGCTGCGGGCCCGCGCACTCGATGCGCTGACCGATTCCGCGCGTACATCGCCGCGCGAACTGTCGGCACGTCGGGACCACGCGGCGACGGTCCTGCTGCGCGGGCTCGACAGTCTCGGTCCGTATCTGTCGGGTTACCTTCCGGCGCTGATCGTCTCGATCACCGTCACGCCGACGGTCGTTGTCGTCATCGCACTGACCGACTGGCCGTCGGCGCTGATCATTCTGATCACCCTTCCGCTGATACCGCTGTTCATGGTGCTGATCGGACTCATGACCCGCGAGCGCACCGCACGCAAGCTGGCGGCGATGAGCAGGTTGAGCGCCCAACTGCTCGACCTCATCGCCGGGCTCCCCACCCTCCGCGCGCTGAACCGATCCCGAGGTGCTGCAACCCAGGTCGCGTCGCTGTCCCGCGCGCACACCCGCAGCACGATGTCGGCGCTGCGGGTGGCGTTCCTCTCGGGTGCGGTCCTCGAACTGCTCGCGACGCTCTGTGTGGCGTTGGTGGCGGTCGGGATCGGGCTGCGTCTGGTCTACGGCGACATGAGCCTCTATGCGGGCGTCCTCGCTCTGGTCCTCGCGCCCGAGGCGTATCACCCGCTGCGGCAGGTGGGTGCACAGTTCCACAACTCCGCCGACGGCGTGGCCGCCGCCCGGGAGGTCGCCGATCTCATCGACGCCGGTGAGGATCATCCCGCGGCCCCGACCGGCCATCGCACGTGTTCGATCGCCGGAGCGACGATCGCCCTCACCGACCTGGGCGTGCACGGCCGCGACGGCTGGGCACCCCGACGGTTGGACGGCGAGATCGCCGCCGGTGCATTGACGGTGGTCACCGGTCCCAACGGCACGGGGAAGTCGACGACTCTGCTGGCCATGATGGGCCTGATCCGGCCCGACACCGGCTCCGTCCGGATCGGCACGATCCCGGTGCTCGAGCTGGAACCCGAGGCGCTGCACGCGCAGATCGCCTGGCTGCCGCAGCAACCGGTCGTCGTGCCGGGCACGGTCGCCGAGAATCTCGATCTGTTCGGCCGTCTCGACGACGTCACGCTGGAGCAGGCATCGTCCGCGGCAGGATTCGACGAGGTGCTGAACTCGCTACCGCAGGGGGTGCACACGGTGGTCGGTGCCGGTGGCGTCGGACTCTCGGCCGGGCAGCGTCAACGTCTGGCCCTCACCCGAATGCTCGCTTCGGATGCGCCGCTGATGCTCCTCGACGAACCCACCGCGCATCTGGATCAACAGTCCGCGGTGGCGGTGCTCGACATGCTCGCGACGCGTGCACGGGCCGGGGCCACCGTGGTGGTGGTGGCCCACCATCCGATCGCACGGTCGTTCGCCGACCACATCATCGACCTCGACGGGGTGAACCGTGCACACTGAGCCGCGGGTGTCCGCCCCGGTCGCGAGCGTCGATCCACTGCGTCGCGCATTCGTGTTTCTCGGACTGCACCGTCGTCCATTGGTGATCTCCGTGCTCCTCGGCGTCGGTGGCTCGCTGTCGGCACTCGGCCTGGCGGCGCTGTCGGCGTGGCTGATCACCCGCGCGTGGCAGATGCCACCGGTGCTCTTTCTCTCGGTGGCGATCACCGCGGTGCGGGCCCTCGGCATCTCCCGGGGCGTGTTCCGGTACCTGGAGCGCCTGGCCACCCACGACCTCGCGCTCGGCGCCATGGCCACCGCACGCGAACGCGTGTACCGCACGCTGGCGGCCGGCGCGCCGGCCTACTCGGTGACCCTGCGTCGCGGCGACCTCCTCGGCCGGACCGGCGATGACATCGACGAGATCGGCAACGCCCTGATCCGCGGCGTGATCCCGATCGCGGTGGGAGCGGTGACCAGTGTGGCGGCGGTGTTGATCATGGCCATCGTGTCCGTCTGGGCGGCCGCGGTGCTCGCCGTCGCACTCGTCGTCAGCGGAGTCGTGGCGCCGTGGCTGGCCGCCCGCGGGTCGGCCCGGTCGATCACCGACGCGGCGTCATCGGCCGCCGAGGCGTCCGAGGCCACGGTGGCGGCCCTCTGGCACGCGCCCGAACTCACCGTGGCGCGACGTCGCGAGCGTGTCCTCGCCGTGGCGGCGGACGCCGACGCGGCGGCACTGGCTGCCTCGGACCGCGGGTTGCGTCACGAAGCCGCCGCGAGCGCCGCCACCCCGCTGTCGATGGGGGTGTCGTTGCTGGCCGCATGCATCATCGGCATCCACCTGGCGTCCGCTGTTCCCGGGTCGATCGCCGCAGTCGCGTCCGGCGACGGTCTGACACCGATGATCCTCGGGGTGTTGATCCTGCTGCCGCTGTCCGCGTTCGAATCCACCGGACCGCTCACGGAGGCGGGCATCCAGCTCGAGCGGAGTCGACAATGCGCCGCGCGGGTGATGGCGCTGGTCGACGAAGCAGGTACACCCGCGGTGGACCGGGAAGGCGGCGACGTCGGCGACCGGGTCATCCACCCCGGACCGGTCGGACTGTCGGCCGACGGTCTGCGCTGGGGATGGCCGTCGGGCCCGGAACTCGGTCCCGCGGGCGGGCTCGATCTCCGACTGCCGCCAGGCGCCCGGATGGTGGTGATCGGACCCAGCGGCTCGGGGAAGTCGACGTTGGCACTGACGCTGACCGGTCTGCTCGCGCCGCGCGCCGGCTCCATCGACTGCCGCGACAGCGTCGGTGAGCCGGTCGATCCACGCGCGGCCACCTGCTATTTCGCGGAGGAAGGTCACATCTTCTCGACAACGGTCCGGCAGAACCTCTTGGTGGCCCGTGGCGATGCCACCGACGACGACGTGATCGCGGCGCTCGACGCGGTCGGCCTGGGTCAGTGGCTGCGCTCGCTGCCGGACGGTATCGACACCGATCTCACAGCCGGTCCGGACGCCGTCAGCGGCGGTCAGCGCCGCCGCATCCTTCTGGCCCGCGCGCTGCTGCATCCGGCGCCGGTGGTGGTGCTCGACGAACCGACCGAACACCTCGACGCCGCCGATGGCGCCGCCTTGCTGCGCCGCATCATCGCATCCGGCCCAGGCCTCTTCGGCGAACAAAGAACCGTTGTCATCGTGACGCATCACATTGCGGCACAAGATGTTCTGGCCGTGAATTCGGACTGTTCGGTGGTCGAGACGGCGGCCGCGCAGACAGCCTGAAAAAAGCGTTGCGACCGCTGCGGGGGCGGGCGTATCTTCGGCTGTACACGAGGAAGGAGGTGGTTCGAAGTTGTATGACTATTGGACACGTGAGGTGACCATCCGCTGACGCGGACCGTGGCTTCACTGCCACGGCGTGCGCGGCGGGTCCCACCCGCGACGATGCACCGTCCGTGCCGGCGAATCCCAGATGGTCACCCGGCCCCCGTACCCCGATCCTGTCTGATCGGCCCAGACCCGTTCGCGGGTGGTACGGGGGCCGCTTGCGTCTCGAGTACCTGCGCCTCGCCGACGGAACCCCGGTTTTGCGCCGACGGAACCCGTTTTTGCGCCGAGGGAACCCGGTTTTGCATCGACAGAACCCGGTTTTGCATCGACAGAACCCGTTTTCGCGCCGACGGAACCCGAGTTGGCGCCGACGGAACCCGGTTTTGCGCCGAGGGAACCCGTTTTTGCATCGACAGAACCCGTTGTCGCGTCGACGGATGTCAAGGGACATCGGGAAGTGCCCATAGGTGGACATGGAAACTGCCCGTAGGCGGTCATGAAGGGGTGCCCGGTGGCGGACATGAATCTGCCCACAGATCCGCCACCGGGGATGGTCAGTTCAGGGCGGTGACCCCCTTCCCGGCGAGTGCTTGGGCCAGGCGCACGGAGTCGCCGCTGGTCTGGCACAAGTGGGCATGGTGCAGCAGCCGGTCCACTGTTGCGGTGGCCAGTGTTTTGGGCATCAGCTCGTCGAAACCATATGGGGCTGGCACTTGTTCGTCTCGGGGGAAATGTGCTGCTAGCTGGGCTTTAGGGCGCTCTGCGTGTCCTCCCTGTTTTCAAGGTGGGATCGAGATATGTTAGGTGCTACCTGAACCAGTTAAGTGGGAAGAAGGTGTGCCGGCGATGGAGGGTCTGCGGGTGATTTCCGGTGGCGCCGTCCCGGTCGAGCCGGTCGTGGCCGATCCTGCTGTGTTTCAACAACAATGCGTGGATGCGTTTGTGGCGTCGTGGCGGGCGCGGGGGTTCAGTCCGGTGACGATCGACAATGATGTCGGGTTGTTGGAGCGGACGTTGTCGGCGTTGGGGTGTCCGGCGTGGGAGGTCACCAGCGAGGACGTCGATCGTGTGGTTGGGGAGTTGGCGGTGGCGGGTCTCTCGGCGGCGACGCGGCGTGAGTACGTGCAGATCTTCAAGGGGTTCCATCGGTTCTTGCAGACCCGGAAGGCGGCCGAGATCGAGGCGGCGTTCGGGGTGCGGTTGGTGTGTCCGATCGACGAGTTCAACGCGTCGCGGCATGTGGGGGACGATTCGCCGGCGGTCGCGCCGCCGCCGAGTCCGGAACGGGTGGGTGAGTTCTTCGAGTTCTTGAAGTCCAGGATCGCCACGGCCCGCAAGTATGTGCCGGCGGCGCGGGACTACGCGATGTTCCGGACGCTGTATCACGCGGGTCTACGGTCGGAGGAGGCGTCGTTACTGGAGGTCGCCGATGTCCATTTCGGGCGGGGACCGTTCGGCAAGCTGCATGTGCGGTTCGGGAAGGGGGCGCATATGTCGGGTCCGCGGCCGCGGTGGGTACCGATGCTCGATGGGTTGGACGTGTTGTTGGGCTGGTTTCTGGCCGAGGTGCGGCCCAAGTTTCCCGACTCGGTGGTGCTGTTCGCTGACGAGTCGGGTGGTGCGTTGCATCGTGGCACGATCCGCAACCGGCTGCGGTATCTGATGGAGTTGGAGGGTCGGCCGGCGGTGGAACGGTTCAGCCCGCACGCGCTGCGCCGGGCGTGCGCCACGCACAATTACGAGCGTGGCGTGGATTTGGTTGCAATACAACAGCTTCTGGGTCACTGGACGGTCGGCTCGACGATGCGGTATGTGCGTCCGTCGGCGACGTTCATCGAGGACGCCTACCGGCGTGCGGTCACCTCGACGTTGGCCGAGCTCGGCGCGGAGGACGCGGAGGACGCAACGGTATGAGGATCCGGTGGCGGTTGCGGATGGCGGCGGCCCAGCGTGAGGTGTGGACCGCGACCGAGTTGCGGCGGTTGCTTGCGGAGCGAGCGGGGATGCAGATGTCGGCGGCGTCGGTGTCGGCGCTGTTCACCAAGGAACCCAGCCAGGTCAAGTTGTCGACGCTGATCGCGCTGTGCACCGCACTGCAGTGCACCCCCGATGACCTGTTCGAGATCGACACCGCGCCGGTCGAGCAGCCCGCTGAGGCGGCCCGACCGGTCAGCTCCGAGCCGGCGGCCACCGTGCGGGGCCGGTCGATGCCGCCGATGTGAGCACACGACCTGGAGCGCGGGAATGGGTAAGCGGCAACGTGATTGCGTCGAGTGTGGCGCCCCGGTCGGATACCGCGACCGCGAGCACTGCTGCCGCTGTATCCGCCGGATACGCGCGCAGCAGGCGAAGGAGCGATGCCCGGGCTGCGCCCGTGACCGGGTGCTGTTCGCGGCGACCGGCCGCTGCGCGGTGTGCTCGCGCCGCTGCGCTGCCTGCGGCAACCCGACCCGATTTCGTGACGAGCCGTTGTGTCGAGGGTGCCGCAGACGCGCCGAGCGCGCCGCCGCGAAGTCGCTGTGCCCGCGTTGCGGCAAGCCCGGCTATCTGCGGGATTCGACCGGGTGGTGCGGGCTGTGCTCACGTCCGGGCCCGGCCAAGGACCCGCCCCGGATCTGTGTGTCCTGCGGCCAGCTCCGTCGCCACGTCGGACATGGCCTGTGTTCTCGTTGCTGGCAGCGCAACCCGGACCGGCCGTTCGTGCGGGGCGAGACCCTCGCCGCCCGGCTCGCCGAGCCGCCGGACTGGCTCGAGGACTTCGTCGCGTATCTGGCCGCCCGGCATTGCCCGGCTCGCGCAAGCGGACTGATCACCACGCTGGCTCGGCTACTCGACGACGACCACCCCAACCATCCGCAGCGTGTGCTCGAGCGGGCCCGCCGGCCCGGCCGGTCGATGGGAACGCTGGCCCGCGCGCTGGAGACGTTCTTCACTGACCGCGGCCTGGCGATGGCCACCGACCAGCCCGAGCGACTCGCCGCCGACCGCCGGCAGAAACGGATCGATGCCGTACCACCCGGGATGCGTTGTGCAGCTGCAGATTTTGCCGAGTCGATGCTCCGTGCCCGCGAACGTGCGCGGCGGGCACATACCCGGCCCCGCGCCGACCGCACCATCGAGACGGCGTTGGCGATCGTCCGAGATCTCGCGGTCTTCCTCGATTCCCAACGCGGCAAACAGGATTGGGCTCTCGTCGAGGTTGCCGACATCGAAGCGTTTCTCGCCGCCTCACCGAACAACCAAGCACGCCGGCTGACGGTTCTACGCCAATTCTTCCGCTTCGCCCACACCAGCCACGTGCTACTCATCGACCCCACCAGCGGCCTATCCGCGAAACGCTACCGAGCGTTTCGCGGCCCACCCTGACGATCGACCACCAGCGGGACCTGTTTCGGCGCTGGAGCACCGATACCGACACCCACCCCCATGAGGCCCTGATGGGGCTACTGGCCCTGTTGCACGGCGCATCCAACCGCGAAGTACGCACACTGCAGATCGATCACATCGACGACGGTGCTCGATCGATCCGGCTCGGGCAGCGACCACACCCGGTACCACTGGACCCGGTCAGCTGGGCCGCTCTGCAACGCTGCCTGGCCCACCGCGACCGACTGCACACCGACAACCCGCACTTGCTCGTCACCCGCGGCACCAAGGCCGACCGACGACCCGCCTCCGAGGCCTACCTGACCCATTTGCTCGACCCGTGCGACGTGTCGCCCAAGCTGCTGCGCACCACCCGCCTGGCCGATCTGGTCAACACCCTCGACCCGAAACTCGTCGCCGCGGCCTTCGGCATGCGACCCGAAGGCGCGCTGATCTACCTCAACGACCACGTCGACCCAGACCGACTACCGCAGCACACCTGACGATCCACACCCGAACCCGTGCAGTTTCGGTGCCAGTGCGCACACGTTCGCGCGAACAAGTGCGCTTTCGACGGGTGCAGGTTGGAGGACACCGCCACGGATTTACGTTCGTAGGCGGCTTCTACGACCCGATACAGGCCCTCGGCAGCATCGCTACCCACGGGGAGCAGGCCAACGTCATCAATTACGACGAGCTCGGCACGCACGATCTTGGCGATGGCCTTGCCCAGGGTGTCGTCGGCGCGGTGCGCGCGCACCAGGGTGCCGAGTTGCTCGAGGCTGAACCAGGCCACGGGCATGCCGGCTTCGATCACTTTCTGCCCGAGCGCTTCGAGGAAGAATGTTTTGCCGGTGCCGGCGGGCCCGCAGACGACGAGGTTCTCCCGTCGCTGGACCCATTCGAGGGTTTGCAGGGCGTGCTGGGTGGGTACCGGGATCGATGAGGCGGTCTCGTCCCACACGTCGAAGGTCTTGCCGGTGGGGAAGTTCGCCGATTTGCGCCGTGAGGCGAGCATGGAGCGGGCCCGGCCGGCCGATTCCTCGGCGAGCAATGCTTTGACGACTTCGGCGGGGTCCCAGCGCTGAGAGCGGGCGGTGGCGAGCACATCGCCGGCGATGGCGCGGGCGTGCGGGAGCCGCAGTTGCCGCATCAATGCCTCGACCTCCGGGGGCAGCACGGTGTGGGGTGCGGTTGTGGCGGCGGTCATCGTGTTTCCTCCTCGGTGGCCTCATTCTCATCGATAGTGTTGGTGCCCAACATGTTCCATCCCTTCGTTCCCTGGGCCAGGGACGTGGTTTCTGAGGCGTGATGCCGCGTCTGGTCGAGCCCTTTGGCGGCGAGGACCGAGTCGAGGTCACCGGTGGCGAAGCGGCCATGCACCGCGGCATTGCCCAGTGCCCAGTCCACATCTGCCGCCCCGTGCAGCGCGGCCAGGGAGACGGCGTGGCGCATCTTCTCCCGCATCCGTTCGGTACCGACGGAGGCGGCTTCTTTCAGCCACAACCCGGCGCCCTCGCCGATCGCCAGGAATGCCTGTTCTTCGGCGGTGCGGGCCCGAATCCGATAGTCGCCTGGTGTTTTCGGCTGATGTCCGGGGAAATGTGCGTCGTCGATCGCGGGGGTCCCGCGAGTGGCGCGGGCATGCCGGGCGACCTCGACCGGGCCGCCGGCATCGAGAGCACACACGATCACCTCGTCGGTGGTCGGATGATGACGCACCCACACCGATTGACCCAACAGTGTTGCCGGAACAGAGTATTGGCAATGTTCGAAGGCGATTATCGGCGTGTTCTTGGGAACCTGACGGGTCACCCCCAACCCGGCGGTATGCGGCAGTTGCGGAATCGGATGCAACCGCATCCGTTCGGCGGCGAGCATCTCCACCGGCCGCCGACCGGTGGTGCGGTGCTCGCGGTCGTTGACCTCGACCATGAACTGCTCACACGCCGCCACGACCTGGGCGAACGAGTCGTAGGCCTCGAGCAGATTGGTGTCGGTCGGCACGATATCGGCCTTGGCCAGCTTGACCGCGTTTTCCACCCCGCCCTTGGTCGCCGGGTCCGCCGGCTCGCAGGTGAGCACGGTGGTGCCGTAGTAGCGGCTGAACGACACCGCGTCGCGGTTGCGGACCGGGACCCCGGCGATATGGCCGGTGGTGACGGTCTTCTCGTTGTCGGTCAACACATAGGTCGGTGCGCCACCGATGATGCGGAACGCCCGGTCCAGGCCGGCGAACACACTCGGCGCGGTGCGGTCTCGCAGCGCGATGACCACCCGGTAGCGGCACCACGCCAGCCACGCCACCAACAACACGACCTTGCGGCCATCAACAACCGGCCCGTCACCGAAGTCGTACTGCAGCCACAACCCGGGTTCGGTGAACCACGGACGGTGTACCCGCGTATTACCCAGTCGCCATGAAGCTTTCACTTCTGCCACCGCACGACGTGTGGTACGTTCAGTGCCGCTATAGCCCAGAGTGACAAGCTTTTCGTGCGCCTTGTCGGCGCGGATCTTTCCGTTCGTGTCCTGCACCCACCCCTCGATATGCGGCAGGAAATCGTCGATCAACCGGGCGCGACGCACCGCCGGCGCCAGCCCAGCAGCACGATCGTCCACCGCCCGCTTGACCGTGTGATGGCTGCACCCGCACAACTGCGCAGCAGCCCGATACGACCCCGTCAGGTCGTAGGCATTGAGTATGTCCATGAGTTCTCCGTCAGACTTCAAGAAGGGTCTCTCCCGTGCGTGAGTTCGATACGACTAGGCATCGCCATCGAAACCACGGGAGAGGCCCGCACAGCGCAGACGCGCCGTCGGATGAGACAGGTGCAGGCAAAATCGTGTCCGCCAACGGGCAGTTTCGTGACCGCCAGTGGGCAGTCCTTATTGGCCGTCAGCGGGCACTTTCGTGACCGCCCATGGGCAGTTTTTCATGTCCGCTGACAGACGGAATCCAGAAGCGGGACCGGAAGCGACTATGCGGACCGGTCCGGCCTGCAGCGGCCAGCCTCCGGCGCATCGTCAGGGCTTCGGTCGGTGACAAGGGGACCTGTCCAGATGCGCCGATAGGGTTCTGTCGGCGAGATCTGGGGTTCTGTCGGCGGGGTTTTGGGTTCCGTCGGCGTGATGTGGGGTTCTGTCGGCGCTCGGCGCAGTCGGGACGGGCACTGCGCCCATATGTCGGTCGACCCGACCCGATGTAACGCACGTCACAGGGGCTGCGATCGGTAATTCAAGTAGTTGACTACTCGTGCCCCTCACGTGCACGTGGCGTGAACTGTTCACAGGCGTCGATCGGAGTTGATCACCGACCCAATCCGCGCCGGGCCGGGACGCGAATCACACATGGACGAAGAACTCGCCAAGGGAGACCGACATGACCACGACGCACGCACACGTGGTGCCAGACCTGGACGGACCGATCACCGGCCGGCTGACGGAACTGCAGGAGGGTGACCTGCACGTCGATGAGGATGTGCGCACCCGTTTCCTGACTCCCGACGACGCCGACTGGACCAACGACGGCGCTGCCACCTGGATCTCCGGACATGTCTCCGGGCTCACCTATTCGCGGCCCGCGGGCGCCGACCACCTCGTGTTGCACAACCAGGGCGTCGCCGACCTCGGGGTGCTGTCCACCCCGCAGCTCTCCGCCACCGACGACACCGTGTTCAGTCACCTGCCGGCCGGAGCATCGGTTGCGTTGCCCATCGCCGGGTTCCACATCGTGCAGACCGAACGGCTCGGAGGCCGGCCGGTGCTCGTGGGCCAGATCGTCGAGGGCCTCGACCCGCAGAGCGACGAACCACAGTTCATCCTCGACGGTCCGTGCCCCGGCGAGGTGCACTGGTCCGACCGTGATCCCGACGGGCGGTACTGGAAGCCCGGCGACGTGGACTTCGGTACCTCGAGAACCCCGTCGTTCGTCTTCGCCGACCCGCTGTCGCGCGGCGTGTACTACACGCGGATCGACGGCGAAGTGGCCATCCACAATAGCGGCGATGCCGAGGTGGCGGTGCTGACCGTGGGTACCGACGGCCCGCTCGACCTGGTCGTCGCCTCACCCGGAGAATCGGTGCCGGTGCCGCCGGGGGATCAGGTCTGCTACGTGCAGGCGTCCCGAACCGATTCCTGCCCAACGCTTCTGGGGGTGATGTGGTTCTCCGCCGGGGAACTGATGCCCAGCGACCTGCCGATCCCGACGCGGCGCGATCACCTCGATCACCACTATCTGACCCCGTGGAGTGCCGACTGGGACAGCGGCTATCCCGATCAGGTACACCTCGATGCGGAGGCTTCGGGCGTCACCTATCAGTATCGGAACAGTGCGGAGACCATGACCATCCGGAACACCGGCGACGAATCGATCGCGGTGATCTACAACCGCGATCAGGAGCGGGCGGTCGCCGAGATCGCACCGCGCAGCCGGAGGACCTTCCCGGTCCGCGCCGACGCCGACACCGGACAGGTGTTCTCCGTCGTCGGCGAGCGGGTGGACAGCCACCCCGGCCGCCCCGCAGGGCTGTCGTCGTCCGGCGCCCTGATCCCCGGGTCGCCCGGAAGGCCTGGTACCGCAACCAATTACGGATCGGTCGTGATCATGCTCGGTGCGGTGGTCTACAGCGCCATCCCCAAGAAGAACCTGTATCTGGCGTGGTCGGATCGCCGACGCTGGCTGCGACGCGCTGACCACTGACCGGCCGCGACATCGCGACCGGGCGCGGTACGTCAGCCGGCGTAGCGACGCAGCTTGGCCGACAGACGGGGGATGAGGTCGCCGTCGGCGTCGACGCGTTCCTCGACGTAGGCGAGGTCGCCGTCCTCGACCAGACCGTACAGCCGCTTGGCCCCGCCGGTGCGTTTCCCGGAGTCGGATTTGATCACGACGTCGGTGGCCAGTTCCCACGACGTCTGGGTCAGTGGCTGACCGTAGAACAGCTCGACGGAACCTTCGGCGTGGGCGAGGAGCAGCTCGATGGAGTCGTCGGGGCCGATGCGCCAGTAGCCGGTCTCGCGGAGATCAGGCCGAACGAAACGCGCATCCTCGTCGATCACCCATGAACGGGCCTGCCAGTTGAGGAAGTTCTGCCCGTCGTGGCTGACGATGATCTGTTGAGCGAAGTGATAGTCCTCGCCGGTCTCCGGGTCGTTGGCCTCGCCCTCGCCCTGCCAGACCCCGACCATGGGCAGCAGGGCCAGCAGGCCCGAATGCAGATCGGCGCCGTGGCGCAGATTGGCCGTGTCGTGCGGGAGGGGGAGTTCGCCCCACTGCGGGAGGTTGCGTTCCGCGGTCTCCTTGGCACGCTCGGCCGCCAGGTTGATCGCTTCGTCGCCAGACCTGCGTCCGACCGGACGAGAATCGCCCGAATCGGCACCGCCCGACTCGGTGTTGTCCGCGTCGGCGGAACTCACGACTCGTCGGTGATCAGACGGTAGAGGACGTAGACACCGAACCAGGCGATCAGAATCGATGCCAGAATCAGCAGAATCTCGAAGAAAAGGACCACGCGCCGAGTCTAGCGCCTGGCCGCATCGTCATCGACCCGAGGTCCCCCGCGCGAGTGGTTGGATGGGTACATGACCGAAGAAGAGCGGATCTCACAGGCTTCTCTCCGAATGTCGGCGCCCGCGGCGCGCATCTTCGAGTTGATCGCCGACCCGGCCCGACAACCGGAGTGGGACGGAAACGACAACCTGGCCGACGCGCCCGGCGGCCACCGGGTGACCCGTGTCGGCGACATCTTCACGATGACCCTCACCAACGGTTTGGTCCGGGAGAACCATGTCGTCGAGTTCGACGAGGGCCGCGTGATCGCGTGGTGTCCGGCGGAGCCGGGAGGCGAACCCCGCGGACATGTGTGGCGCTGGGAGCTCAGTCCGGAGGGGGAGAACGCGACAGTGGTCACCCACACCTATGACTGGACGAACCTGCACGACGAGCAACGTCTGCCCCGCGCCCGATGGACCACCCCGGACCGTCTGCGTGCCTCGCTCGATCGACTCGCCGCCGTCGTCGAGGGCGCGTAGCGACAGGGCTGTCAGAGAAGTCGAGGGCCCGGCCACCTGTGTGGTGGCCGGGCCCTCGTGATGTCCGGGAGGACGAATTACTTCGAGACGACGATGTCCTTCTCGTGAACGCCGGGTCCCTCGGGTGCGATGGTCACATCGCCGTTGCCGACCGAGGAAAGTGCGCGCAGCGTCCAGTTGCCGGGTGCGGCGAAGAACCGGAAGTCGCCGGTCGGGCTCGCCACGACCTCGGCGGTGAACTCACCGGTCGAGTCGAGCAGCCGCACGAAGGCACCGGCCACGGCCGCTCCCGACGAGTCGGTGACCTGCCCGGTCAACACGGTTTCCTTCTCGACGTCGACGCCGGCGGGCAGCTTCTGTCCCTGCTTGGGTGCAGCACACATATTTACTTTCCTTCTCCCAGCTCGACCGGGACGCCGACCAGCGACCCGTATTCCGTCCAGCTGCCGTCGTAGTTCTTCACATTCTGATGGCCGAGGAGCTCCTTGAGCACGAACCAGGTGTGGCTCGAGCGCTCGCCGATACGGCAGTAGGCGATGGTCTCCTTCTGGCCGTCGAGGCCGGCTTCCTTGTAGAGCTCGGCGAGGTCGTCGTCGCTCTTGAAGGTGCCGTCCTCGTTCGCCGCCTTGCTCCACGGCACGTTGATGGCGCCGGGGATGTGGCCCGGGCGCTGGCTCTGCTCCTGCGGGAGGTGGGCCGGCGCCAGGATCTTGCCGGTGAACTCGTCCGGGCTGCGCACGTCGACGAGGTTCTTGTTGCCGATGGCCTCGACGACCTCGTCGCGGAACGCGCGGATGCTCACATCCGGCTCGGCGGCCTTGTAGTCGGTGGTCGAACGGGAAACGGCGTCGGTGGACAGCGGCCGTCCGTCGAGCTCCCACTTCTTGCGTCCGCCGTCGAGCAGTTTGACGTCGATGTGGCCGTACAGCTTGAAGTACCAGTACGCGTAGGCCGCGAACCAGTTGTTGTTGCCGCCGTAGAGCACGACGGTGTCCTCATTGGAGATGCCGCGCTCGGAGAGCAGCTTGGAGAACTGCTCGGCATTCACGAAGTCACGACGGACCGGATCCTGCAGATCGGTCTTCCAGTCGAGCTTCACGGCGCCCGCGATGTGGCCACCGTCGTAGGCGCTGGTGTCCTCGTCGACCTCGACGAGGACGACGTTGTCGGTGTTGAGGTTCTGCTCAGCCCAATCGGCGCTGACCAGGACGTCGGAACGTGCCATGGTTGATCCTTCCCGGATACCTGAACGAAATGTGTTGTGCGTGTGATGCGGGATGATGTCGGCGCGGTGGTTCGTCGCGGATGAGTGGCCACCGAGAATGGTGTCCGGACTCGGACGAGTGATGCCAGATGTGCAAGAACTGCCGCGGCCGCCATCGTGAATGTGAACGCGCCGAGCAGGCGCCGCGCTCACCGTTCTAACGACAGCAACAGTCGGCGACGCGACAGAAGTCGATCGCACGACGGCGAGTGAGCATGAACTCACGGCGGCGTTGCATGCCGACCAGGGTACACAGAGGTGACCTACGCCTCCAAACCCGCCCGATGGCGGCCGACAGAACCCGAAATTTCGTCGAGAGAACCCGTCGCCAGGGCGAATTCCGCCGGTTACTGCGCAGGTCGAGGGTTCTCTCGACGAAATTTCGGGTTCTGTCGGCGTGATGCGGGGTTCTGTCGGCGTGATGCGGGGTTCTGTCGGCGTGATGCGGGGTTCTGTCGGCGCAGCCGCACCGTGGTCAGAAGTCTCGCGGCACGAGGTCCGACTCGCCTTGTGTGCCAGCGAGCACCACGTCACTTCCTTCGCTGTGAGCGCGAGTGGGCGTCACATTCCATGGCATCGGCAGGCGGGGGAGGGTCGTGGTGAAGCGGGACAGCACATAGGAGCGGAGGTCCGGCGCGACATCGGAGTCGATGTGGCGTTCGGGGCCGGTATAGAAGCCGGTTGCTTCGATGTGCAGGCGCCCGTCGACGACAGACAGATCGACCTCGACGCTGACCTTCACCGTGGGGCCGGGGTAGGCCGACGCGGATGGCGGGATCGGGCTGTCGGCGTCCACGGGTGGCAGGGGCACGGTCCCGGACAGGAGGACACCGCTGGAACGCTCGAGTAGGCCATCGGAGGGGCCGCCCCCGCCGGCGCGGTCGGTCGGTGCGGGCGTGTTGACCGTAAGGTCGAGGATGCCCATCATGCGACCGAGGTTCACCGAATCGAGCCGTGTGTAGGCGTCGATCGACGAAGTGTGCACTATGTCACTCGATTCGATCTGAAACCCGTTGACAACCGACATACCGTCGAGTACGGCGCCCAGTTCGGCGTGACATCCGCCGGGCGGCGGACACCCGATCGGCACCCCGCGCGCGGTGATCACCGCCCCGGCGAAGTCGCCTTCAAGTGAATGGCTGATGAACGGGAAACCGCTGATGGTGACCTCGGGATCGTAGATCACGTGCGGTGACGAGAGCAGCGCGCGAGAGAAACTGTGTTCGCTACGCATGGCGACCGCCGTATCGGCCAGGAACGCACCGATTGTGACCAGGGTCACGAGAATGATGCCGATGCCCAGAACTCGACGTCCGGGGTGGCGTCGGCGTGGTCGGGGCTCAGGCGTGCGCTGCCGACCGCGCTCGGTCGCCTTGTTAACAGCGAAACGCGACATTGGCGCTATTCTGTCATCTATCGCGCACACGTTGGTAAGGCGGCGTAAACAATCGACCGTCGCGCGAAAGACGCCGAACCGGGCTCGACGGTGCGTTCCGGGGCGGCGCGACCTTGGGTTTGGGGAACGACGAGATCGGAGTGGTTCATGGATCTCTTGCTGTTGACGGCCGACCCTAATCCGGAATCCGTACTGCCATCGCTTTCACTGCTCGCGCACACGGTTCGAGTCGCACCAACCGAGGTGTCCTCGTTGATGGAGGCCGGTAACGCCGACGTCGCCATCGTCGACGCCCGCACCGATCTCGCCGCTGCCCGCGGCCTCTGTCGGCTGTTGGGCAGCACCGGTTCATCGGTTCCGGTCGCGGCGGTGCTGACCGAAGGCGGACTCGTCGCCGTCAATGCCGACTGGGGGCTCGACGAGTTCCTCTTGCCGGCCACCGGTCCGGCGGAACTCGATGCGCGACTTCGGTTGCTGGTGGTGCGGACCCGGGGCATGACGTCGGAGGAGGCCAGCGGCAAGGTGACGCTCGGTGAACTCGTCATCGACGAGGGCACCTACACCGCGCGTCTGCGTGGTCGTCCGCTCGACCTGACCTACAAGGAGTTCGAACTCCTCAAGTACCTCGCCCAGAATGCCGGCCGTGTGTTCACCAGAGCGCAACTGCTGCAAGAGGTCTGGGGCTACGACTTCTTCGGCGGCACCCGCACCGTCGATGTCCACGTGCGTCGTCTGCGCGCCAAGCTGGGTAGCGAGCACGAATCCCTGATCGGCACGGTCCGCAACGTGGGCTACAAAGCGGTGCGCCCCAATCGGGGTCGACCGGGTGCCGGTGACAGTTCGCTCGACGTGGTCGGCGACGAGGACGACGATCTCGGCGCGGACGATCTCGACGGCCCGTTCGATGAGGAGTTCAGTGCGAGCACCGGGAACTGAGTCCGGAGTCGAGCCGACGGTCCTCGATCGGCTGACCCCCGAGATGGCTGCTTTCGCACACGGATTGGTGGCGTCGGCGACCACCGCGGACGGCGTCTCCCCGCTCTCCGAGCAGGCGGTCCACGCGATCGACGCATCGGCCGACTCGGGTGTGCGCCATCTGATCTCCGGTGCCGGCTACGCCAACGTGCTGCCGGGTCGGCCCGGCGAGTCCGCGATGGTCGAGGCCGTCGTCGACCCGGCCGACCGGCGCAGCGGATTCGGTCGGGCGCTGGTGTCGTCGGCGTTCGCTGTGGCATCGGATCTGATCGCGGACCCGGGCCCGCAGGCGTGGGCGCACGGGGATCTGCCCGGCGCGGTTGCGCTGGCCGCGTCGATGGGTCTGGCACGGCGCCGCGAACTGCTGCAGCTCCGACGCCCGGTGGGTCCTGATGCCGAGTCGCTGCCTGCCCTCGAGGTCGCCGAAGACCTTGTGCTGCGCACCTATTCGGGGCCAGGTGACCACGCAGAGATCCTTCGCGTGAACAACGCCGCCTTCGACTGGCATCCCGAGCAGGGTGGATGGACCCTCGATCAGATCGATGAGCGTGTGCGCAGCGACTGGTTCGACGCCGACGGATTGTTCCTCGCGTTCGACAGCCGAGATCCTGCGCGACTGCTCGGATTCCACTGGACGAAGGTACATGACCAGTCCTTGGGCGAGGTCTACATCGTCGGTGTCGATCCCGCGGCGCAGGGTCGCGGACTCGGGCGGCTGCTGACTCTGGCCGGACTCCATCATCTCGCCGATCGCGGTGTCGCCGAGATCGAGCTCTACGTCGAAGGCGACAACACGGCGGCGCTGCGCACGTATGAACGACTCGGGTTCACCCAGTACGCGATCGACGTCGCGTACGGATGATTTGATCGCGCGGATGGCCCGGTTCGTGCGGCTGGAAAACCATACCTTCGCGTCGGCGAAGTGGGTCGCCTGACCGGCTATGTGATCGGTCACAACGACGCCAGTAAACGGACCGTAATTCATTCTCCGTTCACCTTCGGGGCGCGGAGTGTCCACCCTCCGAACCTAGGGTCAGTGCGACCGGGCGACGTCGCTACGGCGATGCGCCATGATCTGATGCTGGAGGAAAACCTGTGAAATTGAGTCGTTCCGGTGTTGCGCTCGCCTCGTTGGCGGCCACTTCCGCTCTCGTCCTCGGTGCATGTAGCAGCAACGCCGACAAGGGGGACACCAGCGCCGCACCGGCGTCGGCGGTCGCCGACATCCAGTGCCAGGGCAAGCAGGCGCTCAAGGCCAGCGGTTCGACCGCGCAGGCCAACGCCATGACGATCTTCTCGACGTCGCTCGCGAAGACCTGCCCCGGCTACGAACTCGCCTACGGTGGCGGTGGTTCGGGCCAGGGGGTCTCGGACTTCAACCAGAACCTGACCGACTTCGGCGGCTCCGACTCACCGCTGAAGGACGAGGACGTCGCGGCGGCGGCCCAGCGCTGTGGCTCCGAGGCATGGAACCTGCCGCTGGTCTTCGGCCCGATCGCGGTCGCCTACAACATCGACGGCGTCGACAACCTCGCGCTGTCCGGCCCGACCCTGGCCAAGATCTTCAGTGGTCAGATCACCAAGTGGAACGACCCGGCCATCGCCGCCGAGAACGAGGGCGTCGACCTGCCCGACGAGCAGATCAACGTCATCTATCGCGCCGACCAGTCGGGTACCACCGACAACTTCCAGAAGTATCTGACCGCGGCCGGCGGCTGGGACAAGGGCACCGGCAAGACCTTCAACGGTGGTGTCGGCGAGGGCAAGCAGGGCAACCCCGGTGTGGGCTCCGCGGTCAAACCGACCAACGGCTCGATCGCCTATGTCGAGTGGGCGTTCGCACAGTCGAACGATCTGTCGATGGCCAAGATCATCACCGACCAGGACCCCCAGGGCGTGGAGTTGACGTCGGAGACCGGCGGCAAGACCATTGAGTCGGCGACATTGCAGAACGGACCCGACAACCACAACATGGTGATCGACACCTCGTCGTTCTACAAGCCGGCTGAAGCGGGTGCCTATCCGATCATGCTCGCCACCTATGAAATCGTGTGCTCGAAGTACTCGGACACCCCGACCGCGGAGGGCGTCAAGACGTTCCTCAATGTGGCCTCGGCTCCGCAGAACCAGGGCGCAGACCTGCAGAACGCGGGCTACATCCCGCTTCCGCAGGAGTTCCAGACCAAGCTGCAGTCCTCGATCGACGCGATCCAGTAACTGCCGCTCCGGCTCCCTCACAGGAATAGACGATCAAGAAGATGTCCGTGGATGACACCACCGGAGTCGGCCCCGGCCCGGCGAGCAGCAGCTCGCCGGGCCAGGCGCCGCCCCCCACACCCGAGAACGATCCGAATCTCACACCCGAGCAACGCGAGCTGGAAGAGCAGATCCACCCGGGTCTGAGCAGCCCTCGCGGACAGTTGGGGGACCAGATCTTCGCCTACCTGGCGAAGGGCACCGGTTTCCTCGTCATCATCCTGATCGCCGCCATCGGCATCTCACTTCTCGTCGATGCGATTCCGGCAATCCTCGACAACAACGCCAACTTCCTCTTCTCGTCCGAGTGGAACGTCAGTGGCCAGGACTTCGCCAACGGCACCGCGGCATTCGGTGTGTGGGAACTCTTCCGCGCCACCGTGCTGTCATCCGGTTTCGCGCTGGTGATGGCCACGCCGATCGCGATCGGCATCGCGGTCTTCCTGGTGGAGTACGCGCCCACTCAGATCGCCCGCGCGCTCGGCGCGGTCATCGACCTGCTGGCCGCGGTGCCGTCGATCATCTTCGGCCTCTGGGGCATCTACATTCTCGCGCCGGTGATCGCACCATTCGCAGAGTGGCTGAACGACACCTTCGGCTGGTTCTTCCTCTTCTCCAGCGGCAAGACGTCGATCTCCGGTGGGGGCACGATCTTCACCGCCGGTATCGTGCTCGCGATCATGATGCTGCCGATCATCACCTCGATCACCCGCGAAGTGTTGCGGCAGACGCCGTCGGCCCACAAAGAGGCGGCACAGGCGCTCGGCGCCACGAAGTGGGAGGTCATCCGGATGACCTCGTTCCCGTACGGGCGTTCGGGCATGATCGCGGCATCGATGCTGGCGCTGGGTCGCGCGCTGGGCGAGACGATCGCACTGATGATCATCCTGAGCGCGGCCGTCGGTCGCCTCAAATGGTCGCTGTTCGAAGGCGGCGACACCTTCGCGTCGAAGATCGCACGCGACGTCGGCGAGTTCGTCGGCAGTGAGGCGTCCGCCGGCGCGTACATCGCGGCGGGTCTGGTCCTCTTCGTCCTCACGTTCGTGGTCAACGCGGTCGCCCGCGTGATCGCCGGTGGAAAGGTGAACGGATGACAATCACTGCGGAGGTCTCGCCCAGCGGGCCCGTCAAGTCATCGCCGAGCGCGTTCCGCGACGTGTCGGCGGGCCGCAAGTTCCGCAACAATGCGGCGCGAAGCGTGTTCGCAGCCTGCTTCGTCCTCGGGGTCATCCCGCTGGTGTGGCTGCTCTACACGGTCATCTCCAAGGGATTCCCGGCGATCACCGACCCGAACTGGTGGTTCGGCAACGCCTACGGCGTGGACACCACCAGCCAGTACGGGGCCGGCATCTCGCAGGCGATCATCGGCTCACTCATCCAGGCGCTCATCGCGACGGTGATCTCGGTGCCGATCGCGGTGATGACCGCCATCATGCTGGTCGAGTACCCGACGACCTGGCTGGTCAAGCCGGTGAGCTTCATGGTCGACATCCTGGCCGGCGTGCCATCGATCGTGGCCACCCTCTTCATCTTCACCGTGTTCGTGATCGGGCTGTCCATGGGGCAGAGCGCGTTCATGGTCAGCCTCGCGTTGATCCTGCTGATGATCCCGATCGTGGTGCGCTCCACCGAAGAGATGCTCAAGCTGGTGCCGGACGAACTGCGTGAAGCGTCGTATGCGCTGGGTATCCCCAAGTGGAAGACCATCATGCGGATCGTGATCCCGACCGCGCTGTCGGGCATGCTGTCCGGCATCTTCCTCGCGATCGCCCGCATCATGGGTGAGACGGCGCCGGTGCTGATCCTGGCCGGCCCGGCCAGTTCGCAGGTGCAGACCAACCCGTTCGAGGGCGGGATGACATCGCTGCCGCTGTTCATCAAGGACATGTGGTCCTCGGCCCAGTCGGCGTCGAGCTTCTACTACTGGGGAGCGGCCCTCACCCTGATCATCATCATCGCGATCCTCAATCTGATCGCGGCGATGTTGGCCAAGCTCCTCGCCCCCAAGACCCGCTGACGGCTCACCGCAATCACGCACGACACCAAGAAGGCATCGACATGGCCAAGCGCCTCGACATCAAAGATCTGAACGTCTATTACAGCAAGTTCCATGCGGTCAAGGACGTCACCCTCTCGGTCCCGCCCCGCAGCATCACCGCCTTCATCGGCCCGTCGGGCTGCGGCAAATCGACGGTGCTGCGCACCCTGAACCGGATGCACGAGGAGATCCCCGGCGCCTACGCGGTCGGCAGTGTGCTGCTCGACGGTGAGGACATCTACGCCAAGGGCATCAACCCGACCGCGGTGCGGACCACCATCGGCATGGTGTTCCAGCGCCCGAATCCGTTCCCCACCATGTCGATCCGCGACAACGTGGTGGCCGGCCTCAAACTGCAGGGTATCCGCAACAAGGCGCAGCTCAACGAGGTCTGCGAACGCAGCCTCCGGGGCGCGAACCTGTGGGAAGAGGTCAAGGACCGTCTCGACAAGCCCGGTGGCGGCCTGTCCGGCGGCCAACAGCAGCGGCTGTGCATCGCCCGCGCCATCGCGGTGTCCCCGGACGTACTGCTGATGGACGAGCCCTGCTCGGCACTCGACCCGATCTCGACGCTGGCGATCGAGGACCTGATGGGCGAGCTGAAGAAGGACTACACCATCGTCATCGTCACCCACAACATGCAGCAGGCCGCGCGCGTGAGCGATCAGACCGCGTTCTTCAACCTCGAGGGTGTCGGCCAACCCGGTCAGCTGGTGGAGATCAACGACACCGAGACGATCTTCTCCAACCCGACGAAGCGGGAGACCGAGGACTATATCTCGGGCCGCTTCGGCTGAGCACGAGACCACGCAGCCGCGCCATCACCGACACGTTCGGTGGTGGCGCGGAGTCGTTTTCGGGGTCAGATACTGCTCAGCAGGAGAACGATCAGCAACGCGATGAGCGACAGCGTGATGCCCGCGTAGAGAAGGATCTGGCGCCGGTGGGCGGCGGCCTGCTCGTCGTCGGTGACCATGCGGAAGTCGGATTCCGCCGGAGGGTGCTGAGCCATGTCAGAACCCTAACGGGCCCGCACGTGCCCGGAGAAATCGATCGGGGCCTCAGGTGAGGACCATCTCACACCGTCCGCTGACGCGGCCTGGGTCGCAGCCATACCACGGCGTACGGACGATCACACGCGCAGCCCCAGCAAGAAACCGCGCCCGGAGCGTGTGACATCGGGCTGGGATGTCGCACGCTCCGGGCGCGGGATCGCGTCGAACGAGGTGTCAGGACACCTCGAGGTACTGCTCCGGGGTCTTACCGGTTGCCTGGAACACCACCCGGCGCCCGATGAGGACGGCGTGATCGGCGAATCGCTCGTAGTAGCGGCCGAGCAGGGTGATGTCGACCGCGGCGGCGACGCCATGACTCCACTCGCGATCCATCAGGACCGTGAACAGGTGCCGGTGCAGGTCGTCCATGGCATCGTCATCCTCTTGTAGCCGGATGGCGTCCCGGGGGTTCTGCGTCGTCAGCACCTCGCGCGCGGTGTCGGCGAGCTTGACGGCCAGCCGGCCCATCTCGGCGAAGTAGCCGTTGACCTCTTCGGGCAACGCCTTCGCGGGATGGCGACGGCGCGCGACCTTCGCCACATGCAGGGCCAGCGCACCCATGCGGTCCACATCGGCCACGATCTGGAATCCACTGACGATGCTGCGCAGGTCGCCGGCGACGGGTGCCTGCAGGGCGAGCAGCGCGAACGCCTGCTCCTCCGCGCGTGCGGACAGCTCGTTCATCCGGTCGGCGTCGGTGATGACTTCTTCGGCGACGGACAGATCGGCCTGCAGGAGTGCCTGCGTGGCACGTGCCATCGCGGCACCGGCGAGATCGCACATCTCACCGAGGGTCGAATTGAGCGCCTCGAGCTGCTCATGGTAGGCGGTACGCATGGTCTCCAGCCTAATCGGTCCGCTGATGTTCCCCGGGTTCGGCACGGTGAACTCCCCGTGAACGCGCGGTGCATCGCTGTGTTCGGCGGGAATGCGCAGGTCAGCGGCAGGTGGTGTCGCCCGCGTTGGTCACCGCGAGGTCGTTCGGCAGGCTCGACGAGTTGGACGCCGGGGGCAGCTGCTGGACGGAGATCGTGCGTCCGGTCGCTGGCGGCTGACCCACAGATCCGTCGTAGTCGGACCCGAGGATGACCTCGACTCCCGACTTCACCGTTCGGTCGAGCTGAATCGACGCGCCGGGGAACATCGTGGCCAGTGTGGCCGCCGAATCCTCCTCGCCACCGCCGTAGCGGATGACGGTGTCCGTACGGTTCTCCGACGCATCGGCGACACCGCGCACATCGAAGCCCATCGACACCAGCTGATCGGACGTGTCGCCGGCCGCTCCCGTCCGTCCGGTGCCGTTGAGGACGCGAACCCCGACGTTTTCGGGACTCTGCGCGGTGGCGGACAGGCGGGTCGGGGCGGGGTCGCTGGTCGTCGTGGTCGACGTGCTCGATGCCTTTGTGCTGCTCGACGTCGACGGCTTCTTCTTGGCCTGCTCACCGGGCAGCGGCTGGTCATCGATGATCGCGTTGAAGATCGCATTGATGTCGTCGGTGCGCGGGATCTCGTTGTTGAGCCCGTCGGTGGTCGTCCCCGACGTCGGGATCGTGAGGAACGTGACACGTCCCGCCTCGATTCCCTGCATCGATTCGGCAAGCTTCAGCAGCGACTGCGTGTCGACACCGTCGACATAGCTGTACTGGATGAAGGTGTTGACGATGCTGTTGAGTTTGTTCGGGCTGGACAGCACGTTGCCCGACAACGTCGACCGCAGCAGCGACGACATGAACAACTGCTGCCGTTTGATGCGCCCGTAGTCCCCGTTGCCCTCCGACGCGATGTTGCGAGCACGGACGTAGTTCAGTGCGCGACGGCCGGTGAGCTTCTGAGTGCCGGGTTTACGCAGGATCTGGCCGAGTTCGTAGTCATAGAGCGGTGCCGTCGAACAGACCTGGACTCCGCCGACAGCGCGGACCACCTTCTCGAAACCGTAGAAGTCCATCGCGATGAAGTGGTTGATGTTCAGGCCGCTCATCTGGGTGATCACGCTGACCAGACACTTGGGTCCGCCGTCGGCGTAGACGCTGTTCAGCTTGATGCCGGTGGCCGGCTCCAGATCCGCACCATAGGTACCGGCACTGTTGTCCCACTCCTGGCACTGCGGCCTGTCGACCTGCAGGTCGCGGGGAAACGAGACGGCGACGACGCGACTGCGATTGGCCGGGATGTTCACCAGGATCACCGTGTCCGAGCGGGCGCCGGCGGCGTCGTCGGTGGTACCTGCACCGACATTGGCGTTCTGGCCGCTTCGCGTGTCGGTGCCGACGATGAGGTAGTTCTCGTCGCCGTACTGCGCATCCTTCTTGCGGATGTTGGAGTCTTCCGGATTGACCGCGTTGATGGTCTTCCAGTTGCCGTTCACCGACTGCAGGTAACCCCACACGAAGCCGGTGCCCACCAGCGCCATCACACATGCGACCGCGACCAGGATTCGTCCGGTGACGGTGACGTTGCGGCCGAGGTTGCGGCGACGCTCTGCGGGGCCGGGATGGCGGAGCGGACGCGATCGGGGCGGGATGGTGTCAGAGAGATCGGGGGTGGGCTGGAGCGGCCGGATTCGGCTGCCCTGCCCGCGTGACTCCTCGGTGACCCGTTGGCGCGTCGCGTCGTCGGACAGGTCGACGTCGGGATCGGTGGGACGGTCGTCGGCTCGGACCGTGGGGATCTTCTGGGTGACGTCGTTCCCACCGGGGTACTGGCCCAGATCGCCGAACCGGTGGACCGTCGTGGGGTCGTCGTCGGCCGGAGGCTGGGGCGCGGGACGGTCGGACTCCGCCGGAGTGGCGGGGGATTGCGATGCCGCGGGGTCGGCGGGGGACGGCGACGCCGGGCCGGCGTTCATCTGCTCCATGAGCTCGCGCACCGTGAGCCGGGTGCGGCCGCGCACATAACGGTCGGTGGCCCGCGGTTCGTGCAGTGCGCCATGCGCCGGCACCTCGTTCGTGGGTGCCTGCCCGTACAACTCCTTGAAGTCGTTGGTGCCGCCGGATCGCCCAGCGCGCCGACTGCGACGAGGCTTGTTGCCTTCGTCGGCCGGCTCGTCCGGTTCCGATCTCCTACGACTCAACTGGAATTCCCCTTGACCCCGACTACTTCAACGCCGCGTCGAGCTGCTGCGGCGCACCATGACATCGCCTCCGCCCATGCGGAAGCCTCGGGTCATAGTACTGATTGCACCTGAGAACATGTCTCAGCCACCACGGCCAGACCCGAATTGTCCAGGTCAACCGCCAGAATGCATGACCTCGGCGCCCTCGGGGACGATGTCCTCGTCCGGGTCGTCGAGCCACCCCTCGGGCAGCGCGACCTTGGCCGGTGATCCCTGGCGCCCTCGCGGGCCGTGGCCGTCGGCGGGGAACTCGGCGTCGGCGGGCAACGTCGCGACGAGTTCGCGCAGTTCATCGACGGTCTTGACCAGCGCCATCCGACTGCGCAGGTCGGATCCTGCGGGGAAGCCCCGCAGGTACCAGGCGACGTGCTTGCGGATCTCCCGGCAGCCCTTGTCCTCGCCGTGATGTGCGGAGAGCAGCTCCGCGTGCCGAATGATGATCTTCGACACCTCACCGAGGTTGGGCGCGGGCGGTGCGTCGAGGCCGTTGAGTTCGGCGGCGAGTTCGGCGAACAGCCATGGCCGTCCCAGGCAGCCGCGACCGATGACCACGCCGTCGCAGGCCGTGTGGCGCATCATCGCGATCGCGTCGGACGGTTCGAAGATGTCCCCGTTGCCCAGCACCGGGACGTCGGTCACATGCTCCTTGAGCCGGGCGATCTCATCCCAGTCGGCCGTCCCGGAGTAGCGCTGGGAGGCGGTGCGCGCGTGCAGGGCGACCGCCTGAGCGCCTTCCGCGGCGGCGATGCGTCCCGCGTCGAGATGCGTGTGGTGCTCGTCGTCGATGCCGATCCGGAACTTGACCGTGACCGGGATCGACGTGCCCTCCGTCGCGCGGACCGCGGCGGCCACGATGCGCTGGAACAACTTGCGCTTGTACGGAATCGCCGATCCGCCCCCCTTGCGGGTCACCTTGGGTACCGGGCAGCCGAAGTTCATGTCGATGTGGTCGGCGAGATCTTCGTCGACGATCATCTTGGCCGCCGCGTAGGTGTTCTCCGGATCGACCGTGTACAGCTGCATCGACCGCGGGTTCTCGTCCGGCCCGAAGGTGGTCATGTGCATGGTCACCGGATGGCGCTCGACGAGAGCGCGGGCGGTGACCATCTCGCAGACGTACAGTCCGGACACCGTGCCGGTCCGCTCGAGCTCGAGCTCGCGGCACAACGTGCGGAACGCGACGTTGGTGACCCCGGCCATCGGCGCGAGCACCACCGGGCTGGCGAGGTCGATGGATCCGATGCGCAGTGCGGGTTGTGCGGACAGCAGCGAACCGGCGCCCTCGGTTGAAGCTGAGGGCGCCGGTCGCGTCGAGTCCAGTGTCGTGCTCAGGATGCCTGCCGCTCCCGTTTCTTGGCTTCGCGGGCGAGTGAGCGGTCGCGCATCTCTTCGAAGCGGATGGTGTCCTTCTCGAGCTGCTCGAGGAATGCGGCGAGCTCCTCGCGGGTCTTCTCGCCCTCGGCGCTGAAGTCGTCGCGTTCGAAGACGTTCCATTTCCGCAGCACGGGCATGACGACGTCCTCGAGATGCTGGCGCAGGTCGTAGATGCCGTGCTTGGCCATCAACACGCCGTTGCGGCGGAAGTTGGGCATGCCGGCACCGGGCATCTGGAAGTTGGTGACGATGTCGGTGACGGCGCGCAGCGTCTGGTCGGGGGAGATGTCCATGCCCGCACCGCAGATGTTGCGGTAGAAGATCATGTGCAGGTTCTCGTCGGCGGCGATGCGCTGCAGCATCCGGTCGGCGATCGGATCGTCGCAGGCCTTGCCGGTGTTGCGATGGCTGACCCGGGTCGCCAGCTCCTGGAACGTCACGTAGGCGACGGAGTGCAGCAGGCCCAACTCGTCGGCGTATTCCTCGAGTTCATCGGCGCGTCCGGCGGCGGCCAGCATCGGGTCGTAGCCGTTGGTCATGTGGATCATCCGGGCCTCTTCGAGGGCGACCGGGTCGACGCCACGGGTGACGACGAGGTAGTCGCGCATCACGATGCCGTGGCGGTTCTCCTCGGCGGTCCACCGGCCGACCCAGTGGCCCCACGCGGAGTCCATCGAGAAGTTGTCGGCGATGACCCGGTGGTATGACGGCAGGTTGTCCTCGGTGAGGAGGTTGGTGATCATCGCGGCCTTGGCGACCTCGCCGAGCTGCGACTGCTCGGGGTCGTAGTCCACGCCGCCGAGTGCTGCGTAATTGCGGCCCTCGTCCCACGGGACGTAGTCGTGCGGGTTCCAGTTCTTGGCGATCTTCAGGTGCCGATTGACGTTCTCCTCGGCGACCGGCGACAGCTCCTTGAGGAGCTCAAGCTGAGTCAGCTCGCGTGCCATTAATTTCCTCCGAACGGGTGGGGGTCCGCATCTGATGTATGTCTTGTCTCGGCGCCGACCGACACAATGATCAGTCGTCCAGGGTACGTCACCAGGCCAGGTCGACCAAGTCCATACCTACGCAATCGTAACCACGCGTACGTGGCGTTACGTCCGCCTCGCATGACGTCGGTCACGATCGGCCGTCATCGGCCGATTCGACGCCGCGCCGTTCGATCATCGCCGATCGGCGCCGTTTGTCGCATTCTCCGACGCGGATTCACAGCCGATTCGCAGCCGTTGTCACCGCCGAATCACCCGCGTATCTCAGCTGCGCCGGGCGAACATTGCACCGATGGTCTCCATCCACCGGGCCGCATCCGGGTCAAGGGTACCGAGTTCGGCGGCCTTCTCGCACCACTTCATCGCCGCCTGCCCGAACTCCAATGGGTTGTAGACGTCCTCTTCCCGACGCCAGAGGCCGTTGCCGGCATAGGTCAGGATCGTGATGTTGGTCGCGGTGACGTGGGTCCCGTCGCCGGGGTCGCGCATGGGGTTGTCGACCTCACAGATGACGCGGGCAGTCGCGGCGTCGACCACATGCCAGAGGGATGGAAACCCCGTCATATGGCTGCCGGGGAAGGCGGTCATCGTCTTCCAGATCCAGCTGCGGATCTCCTCTCGGCCGGACATGGTGCCCAGTGCATGCTCGATGTACTCGGCATCCTCGGTGAACAGATCGGCGAAACGGTCCCAGTCGCGGCTGAGGGCGACCTCGGCGACGGTGGTCTGGAACGCGCCGAAGGCATCGTCGAGCTCGGCGTGGGTGAAGGTGCTCATCGTGAGATGAGCCTACTAGAACCTGTTCTAGTGTGGGATGGGTTCAGTGGCGGAATCCGCTCGTCGCGTGGGGCGTGGGCATCGGCGTATCCAGACTGTCGAGGTACTCGACCGACGCCCGCAGATCGCGCAACAGGATCTCCGCGAGGTCGTGGGACAGCCCGTTGCGCACCACGATTCGCTGCACCCGCTGGTCGGAGAGGTTGTCGGGCAACGGGTAGGCGGGCACCAGCCAGCCGCGCTCGCGTAGCTGGGCCGACAGGTGATCGAGGTTCCAGTTCTCGGTGTGTCCGGGGGCGAGTTGCCATGCGAACACCGGGATGTCGGAGCCGTCGCTGCGCAGCACGAATTGGTCCATCGCGCCGATCGCCGACGACAGGTGCAATGCGACGTCCTGGCAATTCTGTTGCACCTCGCGATAGCCCTCGAATCCGAGACGCAGGAACTGGTAGTACTGCAGCAGCACCTGGGAACCCGGCCGGGAGAAGTTCAACGCCAGGGTGGGCATGTTGCCACCGAGATAGCTGACGCGGAACACCAGGCTCTCCGGAAGCAGCGACTCCTCGCGCCACACGACCCAGCCGATCCCCGGATAGACCAACCCGTACTTGTGTCCGGACATGTTGATCGACGCGACCCGTTCGAGCCGGAAGTCCCACACCAGGTCCGGTTGCAGGAAGGGGGCGACGGCGCCGCCGGACGCACCGTCGACGTGGATCGGGATGTCGAGTCCGGTGTTCTTCTCGATCTCGTCGAGCGCCGCCGCGATCTTCGCGACCGGTTCGTAGGCGCCGGTGTAGGTGACGCCCATGATCGGGACGACCCCGATCGTGTTCTCGTCCACATAGGACGCGAGATCGTGGCCGTCGAGGACGGGGTGTTCGTCGGTGATCGGCACGTAGCGGGCCTCGACCTCGAAATAGTTGCAGAACTTCTCCCAGCACACCTGAACCGCAGACGACATGATCAGGTTCGGCGTCCCGACGGGCTTGCCCTCGGCCTTACGCCGCTCGGCCCAGCGTCGTTTGAGGGCGAGACCGCCGAGCATGGCCGCTTCTGACGACCCGATGGTCGATGTACCGACGGTCCGGGTGGGGTCCGGTGCGTTCCAGAGATCGGCCAGGATTGTCCAGCAACGTGTTTCGATCGCAGCCGTCTGTGGGTACTCGTCCTTGTCGATCATGTTCTTGTCGGCGGACTCGACGTAGAGCCGATTGGCATGCTCGTCCATCCAGGTGCCCACGAACGTGGCCAGGTTCTGCCGGGCATTGCCGTCGAGCATCGACTCGTCGTGCACGATCTGGTAGGCGGTCTCGGGCAGGGATGGATGCTGCGGAAGCGCGAACCGAGGGAACTCGGTTGCTTCACCGGGGCGCGTGAAGAGCGGATTCGCACTGACCGGGATGTCGGCGACATCCTTGCGGTCAACCTTCTCATGGTGATCCATGGCATTAACCTACAGCGAAACTTCGCCCAGATGGCCTGATCTTCCGGCATCATTGGCCGGGGTGGTCGTCGCGTCATCTGGAGGGACGACGCCGGTGCGCCGGTCGTGGTCGCGCCGTCGGTCGAGTGAGGGTGGTTGGGTGCAATGCAACGTCTGAGTGGGCTCGACGCCTCGTTTCTCTATCTCGAGACGAGGTCGCAGCTCATGCACGTGATCGGTCTCATCGAGATCGATCCGACCACGATGCCGGGCGGATACAGCTTCACCAAGATGCGCGACGAACTCGAGCGCCGGATCGCCGGAATGCCGAATTTCCGTCGCAAATTGGACAATTCGCTGTTGAACATCGACCATCCGGTGTGGATCGAGGACGAGGACTTCGACATCGAGCGGCACGTGCACCGCGTCGCGGTACCGGCGCCGGGCGGGCAGACCGAGCTGGCCGAACTGTGTGGCCACCTGGCCGGGCAGACGCTCGACCGCGGGAAGCCGTTGTGGGAGCTGTGGGTCCTCGAAGGGCTCGCGGACGGCAAGGTTGCGGCCATGCTGCGCATGCACCACGCCGGTGTGGACGGCGTCACCAGTGCGGAGATGCTGGCGCAACTGTGCACTCTCACGCCGGAATCGCCCGATCTCGATCGCGACAAGGTGACCGAGACCGCGGGCCCGGCGTCGCGGACCGCCATGGCGGTCACCGGTGCGGTCAACTATTTCGTCCAGCGGCCGATCGCGATGGCGAAACTCATCCCCGGCACTGTCGGCGTGCCGATCGGCTGGTTCCGTCGCAGCCGGTCGAAAACTGCGATGCCCCTGCCGTTCCAGGCCCCGCGCACCCGGTTCAATGCGCCCATCACACCGCATCGATCGCTGGCGATGACCCAGCTGTCCATCGACGACGTCAAGCGGGTGAAGAACAAATTCGGCGTCAAGATCAACGACGTCGTGCTGGCCATCACCGGTGGCGCCCTGCGTGCCTACTTCGAGAAGCACGGTGAACTGCCGGAGCAACCGCTGGTCGCGATGGTGCCGGTGTCGGTGCACGGCGCCGACGAGAGCTCGTTGGTCACCGGCGGTACCAACAAGGTCACCGGCATGTTCACCCTGCTCCCATCAGATCTCGACGACCCGGTCGAACGGCTCGAGCAGGCGGCGGCACAGGCACGCACCTCGAAGGACCATCACGGCGACATCGACGCGAACATCCTGCGGGCGTGGGCGCAGTTCGCGCCTGGCACCACCATGTCGACGCTGATGAAGCTCTACGGCAGTCGCAAACTGGCACTGGCACATCCGCCGGTGTTCAACGTGCTGGTGTCCAACGTCGCCGGACCCGACTTCCCGCTCTACTTCCTCGGATCACGCGTCACCGGTGTGTATCCGCTGGGTCCGATCTTCCACGGCCTCGGCCTCAACATCACCGTGTTCTCCGCCGACGGCAATCTCAACGTCGGCGTCCTCGCCTGCACCGACCACGCCCCAGACGTGTGGTCGATCGCCCACGCCTTCGACGACCAGCTCAAGCAGTTGCTGGAGCGGTGCGACTGATCTCCAGGCCCCCTCGAATATAAACCGCACCGGCCTTGCCAACGCGCCCGGCACGGAGGGCGAGAGAACCCGGCGGGCTGGGGGTGAGTTGCATCGTGCCGAGTTGCGTCGCGCCGAGTTGGATCGTGCCGAGTTGGATCGTGCGAGTTGCATCGCGCCGAGAGAACCCGGAATTTCGCCGAGAGAACCCAGAGTTACAGCGAGAGAATCGGTTTGGTGGAGAGGCTGGGTTCTCTCGACGAAATTCCGGGTTCTCTCGGCCTCCGTGTTGCAGGTTGGTGAGGTTGGCTCGCCCGTTGTTGTCGGTTGGTGAGGTGGGCCGCCCGTTGTTGTCGGTTGGTGAGGTTGGCTCGCCCGTTGTTGTCGGTTGGTGAGGTGGGCCGCCCGTTGTTGTCGGTTGGTGAGGTGGGCCGCCCGTTGTTGTCGGTTGGTGAGGTGGGCCGCCCGTTGTTGCCGGTTGGTGAGGTTGGCTCGCCCCGTTGTTGCGGTTGCTGAGGTGGGCGCCAGCGTCACCAGTTCTCGAGCCAGGCTTGGCTGCTCGCGTCGCTCGGGCTGCGCCAGTCGCCTCGGGGGGACAGGGAGCCGCCGGAACCGATCTTGGGGCCGTTGGGCATTGCGGTGCGCTTGAACTGGTTGGCCATGAATCGTTTGAGGAAGACGCGTAGCCAGCGTTCGATGGTGTCCGGGTCGTATTCGTTGCGCCGCTGGGTCACGATCATGTCCGACCAGGGGCCGCGTTCCCGGTCGCCCCATGCCTGCGAGGCGAGGTAGGCGATCTTGGCGGGACGGTAGCCGTAGCGGGTGAGGTAGTAGAGGAAGAAGTCGTGCAACTCGTAGGGGCCGACGGTACCTTCCGTGCTCTGCACCTCGCCGTCGTCGCCGGCGGGCACCAGCTCGGGGGTGATCACATCGTCCAGGATCTCGGCCAGGGTGTCCGTCGTCTCCTGCGAGTACGCGCTGGTGGTGATCATCCACCGGATGAGGTGCTGGATCAGGGTTTTGGGCACCGACGAGTTCACGTTGTAGTGCGACATCTGATCGCCCACGCCGTAGGTGCACCAGCCCAATGCCAGCTCCGAGAGGTCACCGGTGCCGAGCACGATCGCGCCGTGGTGGTTGGCCAATCGGAACAGATGTGAGGTGCGTTCGCCGGCCTGCACGTTCTCGAAGGTGACGTCGTAGACCTTCTCGCCGCGGGCGTACGGATGATCCAGGTCGGCCAGCATCTGCTCACACGACGGCCGGATGTCGAGTTCGGTTCCCGAGACACCCAGCGAGTCCATCAGCACGTGGGCGCGACGCAGCGTCGCCGAACCGGTGGCGAATCCGGGCATCGTGTAGGCCAGGATGTTCTTCCGCGGCAGGCCGAGCCGGTCGAACGTGTCGACCGCGACCAGCAGTGCCAGCGTCGAATCCAGCCCGCCCGACACGCCGATGACGATCTTCTCGATACCGGTGGATCGCAACCGTGCGGCGAGACCCTGCACCTGGATGTTGCCGACCTCCCGGCACCGGAAGTCGCGGTCGGCGGCGTCGGCCGGGACGAACGGGAAGCGTGGTACCTCGCGATGCAGCGTGTCCTCGACGGCCGTGATCGATCCGAGTTCGAAACGGATGCGCCGCAACGGTTTCAGGTCGGCTGCGAAGTCGCCCACCTGATCGCGCAGGCTGATCATCCGCATCCGCTCCTGCCGGAGCCGATCCAGGTCGATGTCGGCGGTGATCATCTGCTCGGACATCGCGAACTGCTCCGAGCGGGCCAGCAGAGTCCCGTTCTCGGTGATCAGTGCGTCACCGTCCCACGAGAGGTCGGTGGTGGATTCGCCGAAGCCGGCCGCCACATACACATGCGCGGCCACGCACCGCGCGGAGTGGCTGGTGCACAGCGACTTCCGGTACGACTCCTTGCCGACGGTCACCGGGCTGCCGGACAGGTTGGCCAGCACGGTGGCCCCGGCGAGGGACGCCCATGTACTCGGTGGGATCGGAACCCAGCCGTCCTCGCAGATCTCCACATGGACGGCGAACCCGGGCAGGTCGACGGCCTCGAAAATGAGGTCGGCACCGAACGGGACCTCACGACCCAGCACCGTCGCCGTGCTCACCGCCGCGTCTCGGGCGGCGGCGAAGTACCGCTGCTCGTAGAACTCCCGGTAGTTGGGCAGATACGACTTCGGGACCACGCCCAGGATCTCACCGTCGTGGACCACCGCCGCGCAGTTGTACAAGCCGTCGCCCACGACCAGCGGCACACCCACGGCGACCAGCGGGCGCAGGCCCCGGCTCGCGTCGACGACCTCCGCCAGCCCGTTCAGACAGGCGTCGAGGACGGCGTCCTGCTGCACCAGGTCGTCGATGCTGTAGCCGCACAATCCCAACTCAGGGAATACGACCAGGGCCGCACCACCATCGGCCGCCGACCGCAACAGTTCGATCGTCCGCCGGGTGTTGACCGCCGGGTCGGCGATGGAGACGACAGGGACGGCTCCGGTGACTCGGGCGAATCCGTGCTCGTAGACAGACACGCCGTCGAGCCTAGTCGGTCACAGCCCGAGGTCCTTCGCGATGATCGTCTTCATCACCTCGTTGGTGCCGCCGTAGATGCGGGAGACCCGGGTGTCGGCGTAGAGCCGGGCGATCGGGTACTCGGTGATGTAGCCGTAGCCGCCGTGCAGTTGCAGACATTTGTCGATGACCCGCCCCGCGGTCTCGGTGGCGAACAGCTTGACGCGAGCGGCGTCCGGGACGCTGAGCTCACCAGCGTTGTGCAGTTCCAAGGCGCGGTCGACGAACTGCCGGATCGCCTCGACATCGGACGAGCATTCGGCGAGCACGAACTTGGTGTTCTGGAACGACGCCACCGGTTTGCCGAAGACGTCGCGCTCGCGGGTGTAATCCAGCGCATGCTGCACGGCGGCGGCCGCGGTGGCGGACGCGCCGATCGCGATGGTCAGGCGTTCCTGCGCGAGATTGTGGGTGAGGTAGCTGAAGCCCGCGCCTTCCTCACCGAGCCGGTCCTCGACGGGGACCTGCACCGAACTGAACGAGAGCTCCGCGGTGTCGGAGGCCTTGAGACCTATCTTCTCCAGCTTGCGCCCGACAGCAAATCCCTCGGATGCGGTGTCGACGACGAGGATCGACAGACCGGAACGGCGGTTGTCGGCATCGAACGGCGAGGTCCGGCACACCACGAGGACGCGATCGGCAAGCGCCCCGCCGGTGATGAACGTCTTCGCACCGTCGAGGACGTAATGGCTGCCGTCCTCGGACAGTTTCGCGGTGGTCGAGATGTTCGCGAGGTCCGACCCGGTGCCCGGTTCGGTCATCGCGATCGCGAACATGATGTCGCCGGAACAGAACCCGGGCAGCCAGCGCTGCTTCTGGTCGTCGGTTCCGTACTCGAGCAGGTAGGGGAGGATCAGATTGGAGTGCACCGAATAGCTGCCGAACGTCACGCCGGCCGCCGACGTCTCCTCGGCGATCACCATCGAATAGGTGAAGTCGTGCGCACCGCCGCCGCCGTACTCTTCGGGTGCCTCGATGCCGAGCACGCCCAGATCGCCCAACCGGTTGTAGAACTCGCGCGGCGGATGTCCCTGCTTCTCCCAGTCGTGGTACTGCGGCACGACCTCCTTGGCGATGAAATCACGGATGGTCTTGCGAAAGGCGTCGTGATCATCGGTGAACACGGTGCGCTGCATGGCTTTCCCCCTTGGGAGTGATGATGCGGTTCAGTCGGCTCGATGTCGTACCGGACTCGCCGGTCACTTCTCCCGATACTCCCGCAGGAGTCCTTTGCTGATGATCTGTTTCTGGATTTCGCTGGTGCCCTCGCCGATGAGAAGGAACGGCGCCTCGCGCATGAGTCGTTCGATCTCGAACTCCTTGGAGTAGCCGTAACCGCCGTGAATGCGGAAGCTGGCCTGGGTGACCTCGGCGCAGTATTCGCTGCATAGGTACTTCGACATTCCTGCGGCAACATCGTTGCGTTCGCCGGAGTCCTTGAGCCGCGCGGCATTCACCATCATCAGGTGTGCGGCCTCCACCTTGGTGGCCATCTCGGCGAGGCTGAAGGCGATGGCCTGGTGTTCGGCGATCGGCTTGCCGAAAGTGCTGCGCTGCTGGGCATAGCGCATGGCCAGCTCGAACGCGCGTTGTGCGACACCGCAGGCGCGTGCGGAGACGTTGACCCGTCCCACCTCGACACCGTCCATCATCTGGCCGAAGCCCCGACCGGGCGCGCCGCCCAGGATGTCGTCGGCGGCCGCACGGTAGCCGTCGAAGATCAGTTCGGTGGTGTCGATGCCCTTGTAACCCATCTTGTCGATCTTCCCGGGGATGGTGATGCCGTCGACGACCTCACCGAAGCCGGCCGGCTTCTCGATCAGGAACGTCGTCAGGTTCTTGTGGGGTTTGTCCTGGCCCTCCTCGGTACGGACGAGCGCGGCCACCAGTGTCGAGCTCGCACCGTTCGTCAGCCACATCTTGGCGCCGTTGATGGTGTAGTCGCCGTCGGCCGTCCGTTTGGCGGTCGTCTTGATCGCGGCGACGTCGGAGCCGAGTTCGGGCTCGCTCATGGAGAAGGCGCCGCGTACCTCGCCGGTGGCCATGCGCGGCAGGAAATGCTGTTTCTGCTCGTCGGTGCCGTGTTGGCGCAGCATGTAGGCGACGATGAAGTGGGTGTTGATGACCCCGGACACGCTCATCCAGCCGCGGGCGAGTTCCTCCACGCAGAGCGCATAGGTCAGCAGCGATTCGCCGAGGCCCCCGTACTCCTCGGGGATCATCAGACCGAACAACCCCATCTCCCGCATGCCGTCGACGATCTCGGTCGGGTAGGTGTCGGCGTGCTCGAGTTCCTGGGCGTTCGGGATGATCTGCTTGTCCACGAACTGTCGGACATTCGCCAGGATCTCGGTCTGGATCTCGGTGAGACCGAGGGTCTGCGCGAGGCGGGCCATCGTGACCTCTTCTCTTCGTATGGCATCGCGGCGGACGCGCCCGTGGGTGGGCGCGCCGGTGAACCCCCTCAGCATGCCCCGTCGACGGGTGTGGGTGGAACGACGCGATCGACTAACGCATCCTTAGCGGCAGCCAATGATGCGTGGTTGTGACGTGTTACATCGCCTGCTGCGCCGTCCCATAGGCAATCGCAGTCTCACGATTCACGGAACGGACATTGCTCGTGATCACGACGAGACGCTTCAATCGAGTCGGATGTGATGCACACCACGTCAGCCACTCGTGACGAGACGGTCCATCCCATGTCTCGTGTCACCGTCTCGTGTCACCGCTCATCCCCCGGTTATCCGAAGGAGCTGCCCATGCCGACCAGCAGAACAGATCAGGACACGACCAGCAGAGACCTGGCGGTGAGCCACGCTCCCGTTCCCGCAGTGGCCGGCCGAGGCCGCGCCTGGGGTCTGACCTCGCTGCTCGTGGCCCTCTACGTCGTCAACTACGCCGACAAGGCCGTCCTCGGCATCATCGCTCAACCGCTGGCCGACGAGCTCGGCCTGCGGTCATCGCAGATCGGCCTGGTCGGCAGCCTGTTCTTCCTGACCTTCACGATCGGCGGCTTCTTCGCCGGCGCCCTCAATCGCTGGCTCACGCTCCGGTGGGCGTTGGTCCTGCTCGCGTTGTGTTGGGCGGTGGCGATGCTGCCGCTGGTGGCGGTCGCCGCCTTTGCGGTGCTGATCGTCAGCCGGCTCTTCCTAGGCCTCGCCGAAGGTCCGAGCTCGGCGCTGCTGCACACAGCGGCCTACTCCTGGCATCCGCCGGCGAAGCGTGCGCTGCCCGGAGCACTGCTGGCCGGTGCGGCATCGATCGCGAAGATCGCCGTCGCACCCGTGCTCGCGGTGATCAGCGTCAGCCTCGGGTGGCGTGCCGCACTGGTGGCCCTGGCGGTCGCCGGCCTGCTGTGGTGCGTGGTCTGGCTCGCGACCTGGACCGATGGCCCGTACATCTCCGGAGCCAAGAAGGCGAAGCAGACCGCCCTGTCGGACGCCGACGAACCGGCGGTGCCGTGGGTCCGCATCTTCACCTCGCGGACGTTCATCAGCGGCGCTCTCCTCGTGATGAGCGTGTACGCGATGGTCACCGTCGTGCTCACCTGGCTGCCGTCGTACTTCGAGAAGGGACTGGGATACAGCCGACTGCAGGCCGGGTCGATGTTCGCCTTCCCGTCGATCGCCGGGCTGGCGTTGATGCTGCTGACCTCCATCGTCGGCGACCGACTCATCTCGCGTGGCGCCACCTCACGCAAGGTCCGTGTCATCGTGCCGGCCGTGGGCGTTCTGGTGTCGGGTGTGCTGCTGAGCTTCCTGCCGTCGATCGGCACACCGGGCCTGGCCGTGCTGGTGGTGTCGGTGGGTTACGGCTTCGCCACGACCGTATTCCCGCTGTTCAACGCGGCGATCTCGGAGATCTGTCCGCCACGCCAGACCGCCGGCACGCTCGGGGTGTTCCTGGCGATCATGGCGATCGGCGGGCTCGTCGCGCCGTATGCGACCGGCGTCATCGTCGACAATGCGTCGAGCCCGGCGGCGGGCTATGCGACGTCGTTCCAGATCCTCGGGATCGTCGCGTCTGTGTGCGCGGTCATCGCTCTGGTCTTCGCCAACCCGGAACGGGACAAGGTGCTGGTCCGACGTGGTCTGGCAGCACCGTCGGACACCCCGGCGCACGGATCATAGGCGCGGGCTATCCGACCGTGAGTGTGAATCTACTTGTGATCCAACCGGCTTCGTGGTCGATTCGAGTAAGGGCCCGATGACCCTGCCACAGCTGTCCGAACCACACGTCAGTAGAAGGAAGTCCCATGCGTGATGCAGTGATCGTCGATGCGGTCCGTACCCCGATCGGCCGCCGGCGTGGCGCCCTGTCGGGCATCCATCCCGCCGACCTGTCGGCGCACGTCCTCGAGGCCCTGGTCGAGCGGACCGGCCTCGACCCGGCGGCCGTCGACGACGTGGTCTGGGGATGTGTCAGTCAGGCGTCCGAGCAGGCCGGCAATGTCGCCCGTACGGCGATACTCGCGGCGGGATGGCCGGAGTCGGTACCGGGCACCACGGTGACCAGGGCGTGCGGATCGAGCCAGCAGGCGCTGTCGATGGCCGCGGCCGCAGTCGCCTCCGGCCAGCAGGACATCGTGGTCGCCGGCGGGGTGGAGTCGATGAGCCGGGTGCCGATGGGCAGCGCCGCCCCGAACGGCGAGAGCCAGCCGGCCACGGTCCTCGACCGCTACGGTGTCGATCGCTTCAGCCAGGGCGTCGGTGCGGAGATGATGGCCGAGAAGTGGTCGCTGAGCCGAACAGCTCTGGACGAGTTCTCCTTGCGCTCACACGAACTGGCCGCGGCCGCCGCCGACGCCGGCGCCTTCGACGGACAGCTCGCGCCGATCTCCGGCGTCCTCGAAGGCGATGAGGGTATCCGCCGCGGCGGCACCCTCGAGTCGATGGCGGCCCTGAAACCGGCCTTCAAGGAAGACGGTGTCATCCACGCGGGCAACGCCTCCCAGATCTCCGATGGCGCCGGCGCGTTGCTGGTCATGGGTGGCGACACCGCCCGGGAGCGTGGCCTGACCCCCATCGCCCGGGTGCACACAGCCGTGGTCGCCGGCGACGACCCGGTGATCATGCTCACCGCACCGATCGCGGCGACCGCCAAGGCCCTCAAGCGGTCCGGACTGTCGATCGGTGAGATCGGCGCGTTCGAGATCAACGAGGCCTTCGCGCCCGTGCCGCTCGCGTGGCAGATGGAAACCGGTGCCGATGCGGCGCGCCTCAACCCACTCGGCGGCGCCATAGCGGTCGGCCATCCCCTCGGCGGTTCGGGCGCGATCCTGATGACGCGCCTGCTTCACCACATGCGCGACAATGGTATTCGCTACGGCCTGCAGTCCATGTGCGAGGCCGGCGGCATGGCCAACGCCACCATCGTCGAACTGCTCTGACAGCAGCGTGGGGTCTCGATACGTCGTCTCGCCTAGCGGCTCGGCGTCTACTCGACCGGCGGGTGGGCGGGGTCTCGATACGTCGTCTCGCCTAGTGGCTCGGCGTCTACTCGACCGGCGGGTGGGCGGGGTCTCGATACGTCGTCTCGCCTAGTGGCTCGGCGTCTACTCGACCGGCGGGTGGGCGGGGTCTCGATACGTCGTCTCGCCTAGTGGCTCGGCGTCTACTCGACCGGCGGGTGGGCGGGGTCTCGATACGTCGTCTCGCCTAGCGGCTCGGCGACTACTCGACCAGCGGGGTCGCCGGCTCGGCGACTACTCGACCAGCGGGTGGGTGCCGGCTCGGCGACTACTTGACCAGCGGGGGCGCCGGCTCGACGACTACTCGACCAGCGGGTAGGCGGTAAACCAAAGGAGAACAGTGGAACTCAAAGGACAATCGTTCGCGATCACCGGCGGGGCGTCGGGTCTCGGACTCGCGACAGCGAGCCGCATCGTCGACGCCGGAGGCCTCGTCACCCTGATCGACCTACCCACGTCCGACGGTGCGGCCGTCGCCGACGAACTCGGGTCGTCGGCGAGCTTCGCCGCGGCCGACATCACCGATCGGGAGCAGTTCGCCACGGCACTCGACATCGCGGACGACCGGGGTGGACTCCGAGGGCTGGTCCACTGTGCGGGTGCCGGACGACGCATGCGAATCCTCGACAAGGACGGCAAGGCCGGATCGCTCGAGGATTTCGAGTTCGTCATCAGGCTCAACCTGATCGGTTCCTTCAATGCGCTGTCGCTGGGAGCCGAGCGGATGGCACGGCTCGACGACCTCGACGGCGAGCGGGGCTGCATCGTGCTGACCGCCTCGGTGGCGGCGTTCGAGGGGCAGATCGGCCAGATCAACTACAGCGCATCGAAAGCCGGCATCGTCGGGATGACGATCGTGGCCGCGCGTGATCTGGCGAGCAAGCTCATCCGGGTGAATACCATCGCACCCGGAACGATGGACACACCGCTGCTGTCCCGGCTGCGTGACGACGTTCGGCAGTCGCTGGCCGCGAGCATCCCCAACCCGTCCCGGCTCGGGAAGCCGTCGGAGTTCGGTCAACTCGCCGTGTCCATCCTGGAGAACAGCTACCTCAACGGTGAGACGATTCGCCTCGACGGCGCAATCCGGATGGCACCGCGGTGACCGCGGCGATGGCGACCACCGAACTGCACTATCCCGACGTCGCCATGCCGGCGCTGCCGCCGAGCATGGCACGCATGTACGGACCGCGTGCGGCGGTCGTCGACGGTGAGCGGGTGTTGAGCTACGACGAACTCGACGTCGAAACCGCCCGCGTGGCCGCGGCGTTGCGGTCTGCGGGCGTCGCCGACCGCGACGTGGTGCTGCTGCATCTGGCCAACAGCATCGAGTTCGTCATCGCCTACTACGGTTCGCTGCGTGCCGGGGCCACCGTGACCCTGGTCAATCCGCTACAGCCGGTGCCGGGTCTGCGGTCCCAACTGGTGGAGACCCGCGCGGTCGCCGCGTTCACCGGGTCCGAACAGCTCGGTCGGCTGCTCGAAGCGGCCGAGGACTCCCACCTGCTGGCGGTCGTCCTGGCCGAGGCCGATGTGGAGTCGGCGCCCCGGGGCGTCGTCTCGCTGGCCGATTTCACCGCGGGTCACTCCATCGCGCCGACCACGACGGTCAGCGCATCCGATATCGCCCATCTGGCGTTCACCGGTGGGACCACGGGTGTGTCCAAAGGTGTCTCGGTCCTGCATCGGAACGTGATCGGAAATGCCACCCAGATGATCGCGTGGCGCGCCGACCATGAGGTCATCGAGGGCGGTGACGGCTACGTGCAGCTCCGTCCCCGTGGCGGCGAGTCCCGGGGAGTGGATCCCGGTGATGCGGCCTCCGTGGTGGTGTCGCCGCTCTTTCATGCCCACGCCCTGATCAACATGTCGTTCCTGCTGCTGTGCGGTGCCACCCAGATCCTGGCCGGGCGGTTCGATCCGGCAAAGATGCTCGAGCTCATCGAGCGTCACCGGGCCACCTACATCACCGGCAGCCCGGCGATGTGGCATGCGCTGGCAACCCATCCCGACGTCGCCCGGCGTGACCTGTCGTCGGTGCGGGTGGTGTCGTCCGGTGCAGCTCCGATCGACCGGGTCACCCTGACCAACCTGCGGTCGGCCTTCTCGTCCGGCTCGGTCGTCGAGGGATACGGTCTCACCGAGGCCACCTGCCTGGTGTCGTCGGCGCCGCTGACCCGCGGCGGCGAATACCGACTCGGCAGTGTGGGGTTGCCGGTCTTCGACACCGAGGTGCAGATCCGGTCCGTCGACGACCCGGCGATCGTGCTCGGACGGGGTGAGCGGGGTGAGCTCTGGGTGCGGGGACCGCAGATCACGGCGGGCTACCTCGGACATCCGGAGATCACCGCCGCCCAGTATGTCGACGGCTGGCTCGATACCGGTGACATCGCCTACCTCGACTCCGACGGGTACCTCTACATCTGCGATCGCGCCAAGGACATGCTGATCTACAAGGGCTACAACGTGTATCCGCGTGAGCTCGAGGAGATCCTGGTCACCCACCCCGATGTGGCGTCGGCGGCCGTCGTCGGTCGGGAGGCGGGCAGCGTCGGCCAGGAGCCGGTCGCCTTCCTCGTTCCGAAGGATGGCCACGTCATCGACGAAGAGGTCGTCGCGGCCTTCGTCGCCGAGCAGGTGCTGCCGTACAAGAAGATCCGTGACGTGATCGTCGTGGATACGCTGCCGACGTCGGCGGCCGGCAAGATCCAGAAGGTCGCCCTGCGCGAGCGCCTCGACACCGCCTGATCGCAGTCACGCCTTGTTCTTCCGGCGGAAATGCGTTCGTCCCCTTGACATTTCAAGGGGACGAACGCATTTACGGCGGAAGAACCGAGCGGGGCAGCCGAGCGGGGCAGCTGAGCGGTCAGCCGCGCTGCGCCTGCTTGACCAGGTTCCGGCCGACGATGAGGCGCTGGATCTCGCTCGCGCCCTCATAGAGGCGTAGCAAGCGCACGTCGCGGTAGATGCGCTCGACCGGGACGTCGCGCATGTACCCGCTGCCGCCGTGGATCTGCACGGCCAGATCGGCCACCTTGCCCACCATCTCGGTGCAGAACAGCTTGGCCGCCGACGGTGCGATACGCCGGTCGGTCTCATCGACCCAGGCGCGCGCGGCGTCGCGAACCATCGCACGGCCGGCCATCACTCCGGTCTGCTGGTCGGCGAGCATGGCCTGGACGAGCTGGAACTCGCCGATCGGCGTGCCGCCCTGGGTGGCGGTCGCCGCCCAGGCGACCGACTCGTCGAGCGCGCGCTGCGCGGTACCGACCGACAACGCCGCGATGTGGACCCGTCCGCGGGCCAGCGACGTCATCGCCGCCCGATATCCGACGTCCTCGCTCCCGCCGACCAGCGCGGAGTCCGGCACCCGCACCTCGTCGAAGTGGACATCCGACGTCCAGGCGCCTTCCTGGCCCATCTTGCGGTCCTTGCTGCCGACGGTGATTCCCGCCGAGTCGGCAGGCACCAGGAACACCGCGATGCCCGTCCCGTTCTTGTCGGCCGGGCGGGTCCGTGCGAACACCACGAAGAGATCCGCGAGCGGGGCGTTGGTGATGAACCGCTTCTCCCCGGTGATCACCCAATCGGAGCCGTCGCGGACCGCCTTGGTCCGCAGACCCGCGGGGTCCGAGCCGGCGCCGGGCTCGGTCAGTGCGAAGGACGCGACCACCTCACCGGACGCGATTTTCTCCAGCCACGCCGACTTCTGTTCGTCGGTGCCGAAACCGACGAGGACCTGCCCGGCGATGCCGTTGTTGGTGCCGAACATCGACCGCAGTGACAGCGACGTGTAGCCGAGTTCCATCGCCAGTTCGACGTCCTGGGTGAGGTCGAGGCCGAGGCCGCCCCACTCCTGCGGAATCGCGTATCCGAACAGGCCCATGTCCTTCGCGGTCGCCCGGATGTCGTCGGGGATGGCGTCGGTGTCGAGGATCTCCTGTTCGCGCGGGACGACCTTCTCGCGGACGAATTCACGTGTCGCGGCAAGAATGTCGGCGAAGTCGTCGGCGCTGACCTGCGGCGCGACAGGGGTTTCGGTGGTCGTCATGGCTTCACTCTGCGCCGCCGGCCGGTGCGTGTCCAATACGAACTGGTGCAACAGACCGTTAGCCGATACGAATGGCCACGGCTGACCACAGTGTCATCGGGGAGCCGAGGGGGACACCGCAGCGGTTCGAGGACGCGGGTCGACCGCACGCGTCCGGGTGCCCAGCCACAGTGCCACGCCGACCAGCGCGACGAGCAGGACCCCGGTGCCGAAGACTGTCAGGTCAAAGGAGCGGGCGTCCGCCCAGCCGGCTTCCTGGCGCGCCGACCCGCGGAGGAAGGGCACCACCACGAGTACCCCCACCGCGAGCATCGATTCGATCGCGACCACCTTCGGAAAGTGATCGACCGCGAGACGTAACGCCGACGAGTCGTCGCCGGATGCGCGGGCGGTGCGGATGCGCGGCAGCAGGACCCGCACGTTGTAGGCGCCGGCGATCAGCAGGCCGAGCACCATCAGGAGCTTGATGCCCAGGTAGCGGCCGTAGGCGGTGGTCAGCAACTGAGCGGGCGTCCCGACGTGCGACCACGCCAGCCAGGCGCCGCTCACCAGGATCATGCCCACCGCCCACAGCGCGACGAGACTGAACCGGGTCCAGATCTGTGTCCAGTCGTCGGTCAGCCGGCGCGAGTCGCCGATGGACAGTTCCTGCCGTTGTGCTCGGCCCGTGAGCCCGATGACGAGCATCACCACCAGCCCGCCGATCCACAGTAGTGCGCCGAGCACATGCAGGGCGGTCAGGCCGCTGCGGGCCAGGCTGTCGGCAGACAGCGCACCGAACGGGAGGTAGGGCACCATCGCCGTCGCGACTCCGACCGCCACACTGAGCCAGCCGAACAGACGGCCGGGACGCAGGTACAGGCCCACGAGGAACAGCACCGATACGAGGTAGCCGCCCAGCTGGATCAGGGCCAAGGTCCCGGCGCCGATCGAGCTGCCGTGACCGGGCGCGGCGTGGACGAACGCATTCACCACGCTCGGGTCGAGGCCGTGGACGAGACCGACGTCGGCCGACGAGGCAGCCGCCACAGCGAACTGGATCAGCGCGGTGAGGACCACGAAGGCGCTCACCGGGACGATGATCCGTCGCGCGCGAGCCGCCACGATGCCGCCGTCTCTTTCGGGCCGCGCGAGGTAGGCAAAGGTGAGTCCCATTCCGACCACGGCGGACAGCCCCACGTAGTAGAGGACGTCGGTGATGATCTCGGTGGCCTCCGGATTCGGTGGGACCTGTGCGGCGAGGGTGGCGACGGAACTCATGCAGATCAGTGAAGTCGACGTGCCTGCAAGAACGCTGTGAGGACACTGCGGCGTCTCTGCGTGCCAGGTCAATGATTCGTCCGGTGAAACGCTCCGATAGCTGATGCGAATGGTCACGACGGGTTCGAAGCGCAGATCGAGCGGTAGATTCAACGGCGACATCAATCGGCAGAAAGACGGTGACGCAGGTGCGATCGAGCCACAACCCCGCCTCCCTCGACGGACAGACAGCAGTGATCACCGGGGGTGCGCAGGGCATCGGCTTCGAGATCGCCCGCTCCTTCGTCGACGTCGGTGCCCGCGTCGTCATCGGTGACCTGAACATCGATGCCGCCCAGGCCGCGGCGGACAAGCTCGGCGGCGCCGAGGTGGCGCGTGCGTTGCGCTGCAACGTCACCGAGGCCGATGACGTCGATGCTCTGCTCGCGGACGCGGTTGAGAACTTCGGGTCACTCGACGTGATGGTCAACAACGCCGGTATCACCCGTGACGCCACCATGCGCACCATGACCGAAGACGACTTCGACCTCGTCATCTCGGTGCACCTCAAGGGCACCTGGAACGGCACCCGTAAAGCGTCGGCGATCATGCGTGAGGCCAAACGTGGTGCGATCGTGAACATCTCGTCGTTGTCCGGCAAGGTCGGCATGGTCGGGCAGACGAACTATTCAGCCGCCAAGGCCGGCATCGTCGGTATGACCAAGGCCGCGGCCAAGGAGATGGCCCACCACGGCGTGCGGGTCAACGCGATTCAGCCCGGGCTCATCCGGTCCGCGATGACCGAGGCGATGCCGCAGAAGGCCTGGGACGCGAAAATGGCCGAGATCCCGATGCAGCGCGCCGGTGAGGTCGAGGAGGTCGCCTCGGTCGCCCTGTTCCTGGCGTCTGACATGTCCTCGTACATGACCGGCACCGTTCTCGAGGTGACCGGCGGACGGTTCATGTGAGTGGCCCGGTAGCCGGCTCACCATCGACATCGAAAGGCCTGCAATGAGAGACATCGTCATCTGTGAACCCGTCCGGACACCGATCGGACGGTACGGCGGCATGTTCAAGAACGTGACCGCCGTCGAACTCGGTGTCACGGCGCTGCGCGGCATGCTCGAGCGGTCCGGGCTTGCCCCGGAGTCGGTCGAGGACGTGATCCTCGGGCACTGCAACGGCAACAGCGAGGCGCCGGCGATCGGCCGGGTCGTCGCGCTCGACGCCGGTTTGCCGATCACGGTGGGCGGCATGCACATCGACCGCCGATGCGGGTCAGGTCTGCAGGCCGTCATCCAAGCAGGATTCCAGGTGGCCGGCGGCGACAACGACGTCGTCGTCGCGGGCGGAACCGAGTCGATGAGCAACGCCTCGTTCTACTCCACCGATATGCGGTGGGGTGGAGCCCGGTCGGGTATCACCATGCACGACAGTCTGGTTCGCGCGCGGTCCACGGCCGGCGGCAAGAACTATCCGGTGCCCGGTGGCATGATCGAGACCGCCGAGAACCTGCGTAAAGAGTACGAGATCTCCCGCGAGGAACAGGACGAACTCGCCGTCGAGTCCCATCTGCGGGCGGTCCGGGCGCAGAAGGACGGGGTCCTCGCCGAGGAGATCGTCCCGGTCACGGTGCCCGGTCGCGGCGGTGACCAGGTGATCGACACCGACGAACACCCGCGTCCCGACGTCTCCGTGGAATCGCTGGCAAAGCTCAAGCCGATCATGGGCAAGGAAGATCCCGACGCCACGGTCACTGCGGGGAATGCCAGCGGGCAGAACGACGCCGCGGCGATGTGTATCGTCACCACGCCGGAGATCGCCGAGAAGCACAGCCTGCGCCCCCTGGTCCGGCTGGTCTCCTGGGCGGTGGCCGGGGTGCCGCCGCGCACCATGGGAATCGGTCCGGTACCCGCCACCGAAAAGGCCTTGGCCAAGGCCGGTCTGACCCTCGCCGACATCGACGTCATCGAGCTCAACGAGGCCTTCGCGGCGCAGGCGCTGGCAGTCACCCGGGAGTGGGGATTCGGTCGGTTCGGCTCGGGCGGCGACTTCGACCGCACCAACGTCCACGGGTCCGGTATCTCACTGGGGCACCCGGTGGGCGCTACCGGTGTGCGCATGCTCGCGTCGCTGGCCCGCGAGATGGTGCGCCGGGAGGCGCGCTACGGCCTCGAGACGATGTGCATCGGCGGCGGCCAAGGCCTGGCCGCCATTTTCGAGCGAGTCGGATAGTAGACCAACCGCACCCGACCAACCGCGCCCGCCCAAACGCACCCGACCGCCCCTCGCCATCAGCACGGAGGTCGAGAGAACCCAAAATTCCACCGACAGCACCCTGCGATCCGGTGGTCAGCCGAACGAGCAGACCAGCCTTGGGTGCTGTCGGTGGAATATTGGGTTCTCTCGACGTGTAGCGAGTCCGGGCTAGTCGAGTGACCCCCGTGCGGGGCACGCTGGGACGCTCAGTTCATCGACGTCCGGCGTCGCCGATGAGTTCCACGAAGGCTTGGCCGACCGGCGACAGTGCGGCAGGGTCGTAGGCGATGGCGAAGGGCCGCACGAACCGTGGCTCCACCGTCCGGACCACGGCGCGGTCGGCGACTGACTCGGCCATGGTCTTCTCGAGAATGGAGCCGCCGATGCCGGCAAGGACCATCGGGAGGCGCTCCTCGCGATGTTCGGAGAGGACGGCCAGCGGCGGCCGCACCCCGGCGACCCGGATGGCTTCTTCGATCTCGTCGGCGACCGACTGGCCGCGCGGCACGAACACCATGGGGATCGACGGTAGTTCCTCCAACGGGATCGGGCCGTCGGGAACCTCGGTGCCGGGCGGATAGACGAGGAGGTATTCCTGTTCGCCGAGTACCACGACCTCCAGTTCGTCACCGGCGATCGGCAGGTGGGCGACCACGAACTCGCAATGTCCGTCCTCGATCACCGACGCCGCGCGCGTCTCGTCGCGGAGCTCGCCGAATCTCACCGTCACATGCGGGTATTCGTCCCGGAAATGTGCGATGAGGTCGATGATCGGCCCGCTCGCCACCGAGGGCGACGACATGATGTCCAGCCGCCCGGTGAGTTCGTCGGCCGACGCCGACAACATGTCCTCGACCGCGCCGACATCGCGGATGATCTGCCGCGCCGGGCCCACCATCGTGCGCCCGGCAGCGCTCAACACCATGCCACGCCCGATCCGATGGAACAACGGCACGCCCAGCTCCCGTTCGAGGGCCCGAAGTGCTTGCGACACAGTCGGTTGGGCGACACCGAGAGCGCCCGCGGCCCCGCCGATGCCCTCGTGCTCGACGACGGCGAGGAAGTATTCGATCTGTCGGAGTTCCATCGGCCCTACAGATCTGCGAACTCGGTCGGATCGCCGTCAGGTACCGCGGTGGCCGCTCCCACATGGCTTTTCGCAACCGCGATGAACGCCATCGCCGCCGGTGACGGGTGGCCGGAGCGCAACACCAGACCGAATGGGCGGGTCAGCGGCGGATCGAGTCGATAGCGTCGGGCGTGGGGCATCTGCTGCTCGGCCACCACGCGCGGGGAGATCGTGGCGCCGGTGCCGTGGGCGACGAGATCCCAGGTCGCGGTGGGATGAGCGCAATCCACCACGATGTTGCGTCCGTCGTCATCGATGACGTCGGCGAGCACATCGGCGCCCCCGGGGTCGCCGGTGTCGACGATGAGCGGGATCGACCGCACAGTGTGCCGCGGCACCGGATCGGTGAGCGACGAGTCCAGCCGGTGCGGCACGGCCAGCACGAGTTCCTGATCACCGAGCGGTATCACGGTGAAAGTCGCGTGTTCGGCCGCGGCGTCCATCAGACCGACCTCGGCGTCACCCCGCCGCAGCGCCGCCAGCACACCGCTGGGCCCGTCCGCGGCGACGACCCGCACGGCCAGGCGCGGGAATCGCTCGCGGAAGACGCGGACCATCTCGACCATCGGATCGAGACTGAACGCGGCATGGGTGACGACGTCGACCCGGCCGGCCCTCAGTTCGCGGACCGAATCGACCTTCGCCTTGGCGCGGTCGACGTCGGCGAGGATGCGGCGCGCCGCGACGTCGAGTTTGCGTCCCGCCTCGGTGAGTTCGAGGCGCCGACCCGACCGGTCGAACAAGGTCACCCCCAGTCGTCGCTCCAGCGTTCGGATGGCCTGCGACAGTGAGGGTTGCGAGATGTACAGGGACTGGGCCGCCTTGGTGATCCCGCCATGATCGACCACCGCAACGAAGTACGTGACGAGGTGCAGGTCCACAGGGCTATCGTACGGAGCGCGAACTCCCGTCGATCACTTTCCGGTCCAGTTCGGGGCGCGCTTCTCCGCGAACGCCAACGCACCCTCCTGGGCGTCCTGCGACGAGAACACCGGTGCCAGGTACTCCCACTGTGCCTTGACCAGATCGGGGTCGGTGTAGCGGATCGCCATCGACATCACCTGCTTGGTCGCCCGCACGGCGAGCGGGCCGTTGGCGGCGACCCTCGCCGCGAGCTCACGCGCGGCGGCGAGCGCCTCGCCCGGTTCGGCCAGCTGATTGACCAGACCGAACTCGTGGGCCCGGGCGGCGGTGAGGGGATCGCCGGTCAGGGCCATCTCCATGGCGAGCTGGTAGGGCAATGTCTTCGGCAGCCGCAGCAGGCCGCCCGCCGCGGCGGCGAGACCGCGTTTGACCTCGGGGATGCCGAACTTGGAGTCACGGGCGGCGACGATCAGATCGGCGCTGAGCGCGAGCTCGCAACCGCCGGCCAGCGCCCACCCCTCGACGGCGGCGATCAGCGGTTTGGTGGGCGGTGACTCGGACAGACCGCCGAACCCGCGGCCCGGCAGGGAGACGTTCTCGCCGCGGGTGAAGGCCTTGAGGTCCATGCCGGCACAGAACGTTCCGCCGGCGCCGGTGAGGATGCCGATCGTGAGGTCGTCGCGTGCCTCGAGTTCGTCGATGGCGGCCGCGATGCCCTCGGACACCTCGAGGTTGACCGCGTTCTTCGCCTCGGGCCGATTGATGGTGATGACGGCGACGCCGTCGGCGAACTCGGTTTCTACTGCGCTCATCGGCGGTTCTCCTCTGTGATCGCGCACGCGGTGGGGGTGGAGGGAGCGGTGACGGACCGGGCCGGGGCACTCAGCGACCAGCGGATCGGGATGCCCTCGGTGGGCGTCAGGATGCCGCGCTGCTGGAGCACGATGAGGTGTGCGTTGGTCTCACCCAGCGCCATCCGGCTCAGCGGCACCGACAGTTGTTCGAAGGGGCGTGACCAGGTCACCGAGCGGGTGATCTCCCAGGCCGTGCTCTGCGGTTCGGCGGCGACGGCCTCGGTGATCTCGGCGAGCCGTTCCTCGTGATGGCCGAGCAGATGGGTGACCCGGTCGGCGAGTCCGCGGAACCGGTATTCGTGGGACGGCAACGCTTCGAGGTCCGGCAGATGTTCGGTGTTCGCCAGCGAGATGAGGTACTCCGACAGCGGGTTGTGGGATTGGAATCTGTTCGTCGACACATTCGGACTGATGCGGGGCAGCAGATGATCGCCGGTGAAGATGACGCCGGCGTCCTCGTCGACGAAGCACAGGTGGCCGGCGGTGTGTCCGGGCGTCCACAGCGCGCGGACATTCCAGCCCGGCAGATTCAGCGCATCGCCGTCGTCGAGTTCGACATCCATGGTGCGACCGTCCGGGAGTCGGGCGATCTCGCGGAAACCGGTGTCGACGACGTCGGTCGGCGCGCCGTGGATCTCGAGGTCCCGCTGGGCGTTGTCGATCTGCCGCTCGATCTCCGCATCGGTGACATGGTGCAGGTGACGGGCGTCGTTGCGGTGCATCGCCAGGACCGGGTCGGCGTGCTCGAGCAGGCGGGGGACCAGTCCGAAATGATCCGGGTGCAGGTGGGTGATCGACACGTGCCGGACGTCGGAGATGTCGTGCCCGGTGGTGTGTAGACCTGCCACCAGGGTGTCCCACGACTCGTCGGTGTTCCATCCCGTGTCGATCAGCGCCACCCCGTCGGGCAGGGCGAGCGCGTAGATGAGGACGTAGCGCAGCGGGTTCGACGGCATCGGAACCGGGATCGACCAGAGTCCGGGCCGGACCTCCTCGACCGGGGGCATCACCTTCTCCGCCCAGGCCTCGCGCTGACGATGGCCGGTGACCTCGATCGTGGTCATTTCACCTCCAGATGACGCCGCTGACGATCCGGACGGTTGCGGCGATCAACTTCCATCGGATCATGAGGGGTCCTTCATGTTCAAAGTGGGTCCGACTCAGACCCCATGAGGAACTACCTATGTCCATACCGTGGACTGGCCGTGCGCGCTGGTTGACGTGGCACGCGTGCGCGGGTGATCGTTCTTCGGTGACTGCCGATCCTTCCTTGTTGCCCCTTGACGGGATCACCGTCGTCGCCCTCGAACAAGCTGTCGCGGCTCCGTTGGCGACCCGCCACCTCGCGGACATGGGCGCGCGGGTCATCAAGGTCGAACGGGTCGGTGAAGGGGACTTCGCCCGCAACTATGACGATGCCGTACACGGTCTGGCCTCGCATTTCGTGTGGCTGAACCGCGGCAAGGAGTCTCTGGAGCTGGATCTCAAGACCTCGGAGGGTCGCGACATCCTGCACCGGCTCATCGCCCGGTCCGACGTGTTCCTGCAGAACCTCGCGCCGGGCGCGGCGGCCCGGCTGGGCTTCGGAGCCGACGAGTTGCGTGCCGATCACCCCGAACTCATCGTCGTGGACATGTCCGGGTACGGCTCGGCGGGACCCTACCGAGATCGCAAGGCCTACGACATGCTGGTGCAGGCCGAGGCCGGGCTGATCTCGGTGACGGGCAGCCCCGACGAGGCGGCGAAGACGGGTATCCCGACGTCGGACATCGCCGCGGGGATGTACGCGCTCACGTCGATCCTGAGTGCCCTGGTACGTCGCGGGACGAGCGGTGCCGGAGCATCCGTCGCGGTGTCCATGTTCGATGCGACCGTCGAGTGGATGGGCCACCCGATGTACATGCGTCTGTACGGAGACCGCCAGATCCAGCGATCCGGTGTCGGGCACGCGGCCATCGTGCCCTACGACCGGTACCCGACAAGTGACGGCGAGATCCTCATCGGGGTGCAGAACGACCGTGGTTGGCGGGTGCTGATCGCCGACGTGCTGGCGCGTCCGGAACTCGCCGACGACCCGCGCTACGCCACCAACATCGAGAGGGTGCGGCGACGCGCGGAGGTGGATGCGCTCGTGGCGGCAGAGACCAAACGCTTCACGTCCGACGAGCTCGACGACAAGCTCGCGGCAGCAGGTATCCCGGCCGCCGAGCTCCGCGAGCTCGACGGCGTCGTCGCACATCCGCAACTGGCCGAACGCGACCGGTGGCGCGACGTCGACACCGAGGCCGGCCCGATCCGTGCGCTGCTGCCCCCGATGACCTTCGCCGACGTCGAGATGCGGATGGGTGCCGTGCCATCACTCGGTGAGCACACCGAGGCGATCCTTGCGGAGCTTCAAGACCCTTGGTGAGCTTGGTGACCTTGGTCTCCCAACCCGCCCGGCGGAGGCTGAGAGAACTCATGTTCACGTCGATGGAAGCCTTTCGCGCCGAGAGAACCCAGAATTTCGCCGAGAGAACCCCGGATTTGCAGCGAGAGAATCACTTTCGCGACAAGGCCGGGTTCTCTCGACGAAATTCTGGGTTCTCTCGGCCTCCGTCTGGCGGGTTGGGAGCCCAAGTCACCAGGTTCTGTCGGGCGCCGTGGAGGGGTTGGGAGCCAAAGTCACCACGGGTTTTGGGTGTCGGCACCGAGCTCTCGGGCCGGGGCGGTGAAGTAGTGCTCGCCGTCGAAGGCGGCGGGGAGGCCGGCGGCGAGGAAGCGGCCGATGCGGGGCTGATCGAGCTCGGCGAACATCGGGTTGGTGGCGAGTTCGCCACTGGCGACGACGTCGTCGAAGCTGCGATATTGCTGCGAGAGCACCGATGACTTCTCCAGGGCCGCAGCCACCTCGGTGCTGGTGTGGCGGGCGAACCAGGGTGCGAACAACGCGTTGAGTACGGCCCGGTGGGTGAATCGGTCGTCCTCGCGGCGGAAGTCGGCGCCGAGCGCCTTTTCCACCGCCTCGACCGCATCGCTCACCTCGGTGAGCTCGACGAGATCACGGAAATGGCGGGGTGTGAGTGCCACGAGCATGAAGCGACCGCCGTCGGATGCCTCGAAATCGGTTCCGTACGTGCCGTATACATCGTTCCCGGTACCCACCCGACCGGTGCCGTTCACCTGCGGCTCGGTCAGATAGCCGAGCGTGCTGGCGATCGAGAGTGCGGTGTCCTCCAGCGGAAGCGTGATGTGGGCGCCCACCCCGGAGGCCTCTCGTCGCCGGACCGCGGCCGAGATGGCCAGGGCCGCATAGAGTCCGCACACGACGTCCCACGCCGGCAGAACATGATTGACCGGCTCGGTGTGCTCGACCGGGCCGGTGACCATCGGGAACCCGAGTCCGGCGTTGACCGTGTAGTCGACGCCGGGGGTGCCGTCGGTGCGGCCGAGGATCTCGCACGTGATGACATCGGGGCGCAGTGTGCTCAGCGTCTCGTGGCTCATCCACGACCGGCCGGCCTGGTTGGTCAGCAGGATGCCGCCGCCGGCGCCGGATTCGGTCACCAGTCGTTGCACCAAGGCCTGCCCCGACTCGCTGCGCAGGTCGGCGGTGACCGACTGCTTGCCCTTGTTCAGCCCGGTCCAGTAGATCGACTCACCGTCGGCGGTGACCGGCCAGCGGTTGATGTCGGCCGCGCCGCCGATCGGGTCGACGCGGATCACCTCGGCACCGAGTTGCGAGAGGGTCAGGCCCGCCAACGGCGACGCCACGAAGCTCGACACCTCCACGACGCGCAGTCCGGCCAGCGGCTTGTCGGTAGTGGTCACGGAAGTGCTCCTTCGATCGAACGGAAGTCGGTCTGGGTGAAACAGGCTGTTCGGGAACGGGTTACGCCATGAGTGCGGAATAGCGCCAGTCGAGGACCGGGCGTGTGGTGCCGTCGCTCTCGTGCGCGACGACGATCGAGCGGAGGTCCAACACACCGCCGTCGCCGTCGAGTGGGTTCGCCGCCTCCACGTGCAGTTCGCTGGTCAGCGTGTCACCTTCGTGGACCGGTCCGGTGTGATCGCACGACTCCCAACCCAGCACCGTGACCAGGTTCGGGAGCGCGCGGGTCGCCTGTGCCATCGCCAGCCCGATGGTGTGGCCGCCGTAGACCAGCCGCCCGGCCTGTCCGACCCGCGCGTCGTGGTGGGTGGCCGCGACATTCAAAGTGAGGCGGGCCAGTTCAGGTGCGCTGGAGACGACATCGCCGCTCGAACAGTAGACGTTGCCGGCGAGATCGGGGGAGAAATGCTGCCCGCCCACGGCATCCCGGTATGCCGACAGATCCCATTCGGGCAGCACCGGTTGAGGCTGCGGGTCCGGCCCGACCCGGGACAGATCGTCGGCGGCGGGGATGCGTTCGGGGTCGGCGGACGGACTCAGCGGAAGCATGGCGCACCGGTAGAAATCCAACACCACGTCGTCGTCCTGATTCGTCGTGACGATGTGCAGGGCGGCCAATCCCGTTAAGGCCCGGCCGGGTTTCGACTTGTTCTCGCGCAGCCCGACGACCTCGGTCGCGGTCGTCAACGTATCGCCGATGTGGGGATAGCTCAGGAACCGCAGTCCCCGATAGAACAGGTTGGCCTTCACGTGATGAGTGGCCAGCGTCGACTGGCCGATCGCGAGATCGCAGACCAATCCGGGGTGCGCCACCGGCGCCGAGTGCCCGGTGACACGGCGGGTGAGCGCCGCGTCGAGCGACAGGCGCATCCGATCGCCGAGGATCGCCTGGTGCGTGGCGGCGATCCCGGAGGTGATCGTGACCGACGGTGCGTCGTCAAAATGTTGGCCGACTGTCAGTTCGTCGAAGTACGGCCCGCCGACCGCGATCATCCTGCCGGTCATGCCGGATCCGCTTTCGCCAGCACCCGACGCGCCGACACCGCCAGCGCCTCGTCGAGCATGCGGCCGTCGAGCTTTGCGGCGCCGTCACCGCGTGCCGCAGCCTCCTCGAGTGCCGCGAGCACCCGTCGCGCGTCCTCGACGGCGTCCGGGTCGGGCGTGAATATGGATGTTGCCGTGTCGATCTGGGCCGGGTGGATCACCCAGGTGCCATCGAATCCGAGATCGCGCACCCAGGTCTTGGCATTGCGGAACGCATCGTCGTCGGCGATGGTCAGGTGCGGGCCGTCCACCACGGCCACCCCTGCCGCCCGGGCGGCCACCAGGACGGACTCCTGGATCGGATGCCACACCGACTGGGGCGCCGACGACGAACGGCCCAGCGTCGCACCGAGATCGGCATAGCCGATGATCACGGCGTCGAGCCGATCGGTGGCCCCGCAGATGGCGGCGATGTCCCGGATTCCGGTCGGCGTCTCGACCAGGATCTGCAGGCGCACTGGTGCGTCACCGAGAAGCCGATCGGCCTCGACGAGCTGTGCCGGCGATTCCGCCTTGGGCAGCACGGCCGACGACAGTGTGCCCATTCCGGAGCAGGCGGCGAGATCATCGGCGAACCATTCGGTGTCGAACGCGTTGATCCTGATCGACACCGGCCGGTCCCCACCGAACTCCGCCACCAGTTCGGCGGCGGCCATCCGGGCGGACGCCTTGTTCTCGGGGGTGACGGCGTCCTCGAGGTCGAGAACCACCTCATCGGCGGCGGACGCCAGGGCCTTGCGCGCCTTGCGGTCGTCGGAGGCGGGTGCGACCAGCACCGCCCGTCGTTTGTCTGTGTGCACGCGATCCTCGATCCATGTACGGCCAAATGTGCGGCCAAATTGGTCACCAAGACTCTTACCAGACCTGCGATGACAAGGGAAGTGATCGATCGCCTCTTGACAGCATCGGGCGAGCCAGGAAATATGGCCGTACAAATACAGATAAATGTTGAGTTCCAGCCGAGGTGGGTCCATGAACAGCCTGAACGCCGAAGAATCTTTCCTGGTCGAGACCGTGCGTGCGTTCATCGACCGCGACGTCAAACCGACGGTGCAGGAGGTGGAACACGCCAACGAGTATCCGGAGAAGTGGATCGAGCAGATGAAGCAGATCGGCATCTACGGTCTCGCCGTCCCGGAGGAGTACGGCGGCTCGCCGGTGTCGATGCCGTGCTACGCGCAGGTCACCCAGGAACTCGCTCGCGGCTGGATGAGTCTGGCGGGGGCGATGGGCGGTCACACCGTCGTCGCGAAACTGCTGGTGTTGTTCGGCACCGAGGAGCAGAAACAGACGTACCTGCCGCGACTGGCGACAGGCGAGATGCGGGCGACGATGGCGCTCACCGAGCCCGGCGGCGGATCGGACCTGCAGAACATGGCCACCGCGGCCAAGGAGGACGGCGACGACCTGGTGATCTCCGGGTCCAAGACCTGGATTTCCAACGCCCGACGGTCCGGGCTGATCGCCCTGTTGTGCAAGACGGACCCGAAGGCGCAGCCGCGCCACCACGGCATCTCCATCGTGCTGTGCGAGCACGGGCCGGGTCTGACCGTCTCCCGGGACCTGCCCAAGCTGGGCTACAAGGGCGTGGAGAGCTGTGAGTTGTCCTTCGACGGCTACCGGGTGCCGAAGTCCTCCATTCTCGGGACGACACCGGGCAAGGGCTTCGGGCAGATGATGAAGGGGCTGGAGACCGGCCGCATCCAGGTCGCGTGTCGGGCGCTCGGGGTCGCGACCGCGGCACTCGAGGATTCGCTGGAGTATGCCCAGCAACGCGAGTCCTTCGGCCAGCCGATCTGGAAGCACCAGTCGATCGGCAACTACCTCGCGGACATGGCCACGAAGCTGACCGCGGCCCGCCAGCTCACCTGGCACGCCGCCGACCAGTACGACAGGGGCGAACGATGCGACATGGAGGCCGGGATGGCCAAGCTGTTCGCATCAGAGGTCGCGATGGAGATCGCGTTGAACGCGGTGCGCATCCACGGCGGCTACGGCTACTCCACCGAGTTCGATGTGGAGCGCTACTTCCGCGACGCCCCTCTGATGATCGTCGGTGAGGGCACCAACGAGATCCAGCGCAATGTCATCGCGGGTCAGCTCGTCGCCCGGGGTGGCATCTGACGAGCGGATAGGATGCTCGCGATGGCTCACCGTGACCTCGCCGAACCCGCGTACCGCGCACTCGCGGGCACGCTGCGTACCCGTATCGCCGAGGGCCGGTATCGGGGCGGGGTCCGCCTGCCGACGGAATCTGAACTGTCCGACGAGTTCGGATTGAGCCGGCAGACGGTGCGCCGCGCATTCCAGGATCTCGTCGCCGAGGGTGCGGTGTACCGCGTGCCCGGGCGTGGGACATTCGCGACCGAGGGTGGCCGATATCTCCGGCAGCTCGGGTCCATCGAGGACCTGATGAACCTGTCCGACGACACCACCATGGAGGTCGTGTCATCGCCGCGACGGCAGGTCGACCTCGATGCGGCCGGTCGTCTCCGTCAGGACACGGATCTGGTCTATCGCATGGCCTTTCGGCGGTTTCACGACGGGATACCGTTTGTCCTGACCACCGTGTGGTGGCCGGATCAGGTGGCCCGGCTGGTCCTCGACCGGTCCGAGCTGGCCGTCGGGGCCACCAGCACCCACACCATGATCGGGCTGCTCGAACCTCACCTGCACCGTCCGATCGCCGAAGCAGCACAGTCGATCACGGTCGCCGCCGCCGACGCGACGGTCGCCGAGCAGGTGAACTGTGAGGTGGGCCATCCGATGCTGCGGGTGGACCGCCTCTACAGCGACGCCGACGGTGTCCCGGTGGAGCTCGCGGTCAGCTACTTCCTGCCCGAGCACTACACCTATCGCGTCACCCTGCGGCGCAGCACCGGCTGAGGTCGACGGCGGCGCAAGGCGATCGCGCGCGAGAGCGTCATCCGACCCACTCACTCCACGTGGTGAATTCCGCCAGCGCGTCGTCGAGGGGGTCGACCCCGATACCCGGTCCGGAGGGGACCGCCATCCGCCCGTCGGTCACCGTGAACGGCGGTGTGATGTCACGGTGAAAGTAGCGTTGCGAGGCCGAGATGTCCCCTGGCAGGGTGAATCCCGGCATCGCGGCCAGTGCGAGATTGGCCGCGCGTCCGATCCCGGTCTCGAGCATGCCGCCGCACCAGACCGGAATCCCATGCGCGACACAGACATCGTGGATTCGCGCCGCTTCCAGGTATCCGCCCACCCGGCCCGGTTTGATGTTGACGATGTCGCACGCGCCGCGGCCGATGGCGTCGGCGGCCGACGCCGCGGACACGATGGATTCATCCAGGCACAGCGGCGTCGACATCATCTCCCGCAGCCGGACATGGGTGGTGAGATCCTCCTCGTCGAAGGGCTGCTCGACGAGAAGCAGATCGAACGCGTCCAGGCTCGCGAGATGTCGGAGGTCGTTGGGTCCGTAGGCGGTGTTCGCGTCCACCTGCAGCGCCACGTCGTCGCCGAACCGCTCCCGTACCGCGCGGGTCGGCGCGACGTCCCAACCCGGCTTGATCTTCAGCTTGATGCGCCGATAACCGGATTCGAGGTGTTCGGCGACCTCGTCGAGCATCTCTTCGATCGACGACGCGATGCCCACCGACACGCCGACCGGCACCGACGAGGCGACTCCGCCGAGGCGGTCCGCCAGCGGCATCCCCGCGGCGCGCAGCTCGACGTCGAGCACGGCCGCCTCGAGCGCGGCCTTGGCCATCCGGTGCCCTTTGATGTGGGCGAGCGCCGGACCGACATCGATCGCCCGGACGTCACCGGCGACGATCGGCGGGATCAGGAAGCGGCGCAGCACATCGATCGCCCCGTCGGTGTACTCCTCCGAGTAGAGCGGTTCGTCGATGGAGACGCATTCCCCCCAGCCCTCGCCCTGCGATGCGACGACCCGGACCACCAGCGCAGCGCGCACGGTCTCCGTCGCGAACGACGTCTGGAACGGCGCCACCAGCGGCAGCTCCACCCGTCGGAGTTCGACGCCGGTGATCTTCATGCGGTGATCGTCAGGAGGTGGCCGGCCTTCATGAGCCCGGAGGGACCACGACGTAGTGGCCGGACCGCAGGAAGCGGGTCGTCGGCGCGTGTGTGTGGTCGTCGGCGAAGCGCGGCGCCAGCGCCTCTCGCACCGCGCTGCGCCAGCGGGACGCGGTCACCGGGTGGGTGCGGCGCATCGCCTCGATGTCGCGCGGGACCGGGATCACGGTGATCGAGTCAGACGACAGATCGCCGACGGCCTGTGGCTCGTCGTCGGTGATCGCGACGGCGAGCTGGGCGCCGGAGGCGAGCAGGTCGTCGACCTGCTCACCGATCGGCACCGGCGGGGGCGAGGAATCCAGCGACCACGAGACGAGCAGCCGATCGCTCTCGTCGCCACCGGCCAGTTCGTCGCCGAGCTCGCCGTAGAAGTCGCGGTAGTAGCGGATCGGAACCGCGCCGAGCTTACTGATGTTGAAGTAGGCGTTGCGTGCGACCAAGGGATCAAAAGTCCAGGTGATCGTGGTCAAGCCGTGCGCCAACGCCCAGTCACGCTGATGCAGTTTCAGCGCGTGACCGACGTTGTGCCCGCGGCCGATCCGCGACACACCGGTGACGTGACTGTGCAAGGTGGTGCCGACGGGTGCCGCGAAGAACCCCACGCTGCCACCGGCCAGCCGATCGCCGACGTAGGCCCCCACCACATAGTTGCCGGCGTGCGACAACGCCCGCATCATGTCGACACTCACCGGCCGGTTGCCGGGGTCGGGGTGCCAGACGTCGTCGAACACCCGCGTCAGCTTCTCCAGATCCGCGGGGGAGCTGAGTTCACGGATCTCGACATCGGTCCCTGTGTGCGGCATGCCGTCATTCTTTCACCGTCGACCGTGCCGGAAGGTCGACTCGCGCCGACACCTACTATTGGCCTCGATGAACTCCGCGGCACATGACCGGTCGCCCGACGCGCTGGCCCGCGTCGCGGCCGGCATCGTCGTGCCGGCCGTGGCGGTGGCCGCTCACGGGGTGGGCGCCGGAACGGTGCCGAGCGCGGCGGGAGTGTTGCTCACCGCGTTCATCGGTGGTCTCGTAGCGCTTGCCGTCGGCGAACAACGCCGTCGATCCGCATGGGCCGCCACCGTGCGCATGGCCGTGGTGCTGGCCGCGGCGCAAGCAGCCGCCCACGTGGCGATGACGGTGGCGCACGGCCCGATGGCCATGCACCATGATGCGATCCTGCCGATGACGCTGACCCACGTCATCGCCATCCCGCTCAGCGCGGTACTCATCGTCGCCGCGACGGGTCTGCTCGCCGCCCTCACCTCGTCGATCCGGCGTTGGGTTCCGCCACGCCCGGTCATGGCTCTACCGGTCATCGCCGCTCGATGGGTGGCGCCTCATGTGAGGACCGGGGTCGTGGTCGGCGGCGGCGGAGTGCGCGGTCCGCCGGTATCCGACTGAGATGATCCACCGCTCGCGCAATCCCGGGCGGTGCATCGTCGCGCATTCTTCCTCCCACCGGAATCCCCGGGTCCGACGCGTCGTCGACCCGTGGAAAGTCCGTGTGGCCACACGAACCCGAAAGACACACGCATGAACAACAGAATGATCCGACGACTGGCCGTGCCCGCTGCGGCCCTGGCCATCGCCGCGACCGCCACCTTCACCGGTGTCGGTGCGGCATCGGCGCATGTGAGCGCCAACGCCCCGACCCTCACCCAGGGTGGCTACGGGGTCGTCACCCTGGTGGTGCCGAATGAATCCGACACCGCCGCGACCACCGCGCTGACCGTGACGCTGCCGAAGCTGAAGTCGGCGCGCCCCGAGGTCATGTCCGGGTGGAAGACGACGGTCGTCAAGGACCCATCGACCGAGGAGGTCACCTCGATCACCTGGACCGCCCTGCCCGGCACACCGGGGGTGCCGATCGGTGAGTTCGCGCAGTTCCGCTTCTCCGGCGGTCCATTCCCCGAGCAGGACAGCGTGACGCTTCCCGCCACCCAGACATACGCCGACGGCGAGAAGGTCGACTGGACCCAACCCATGGGCGAGGACGGCTCCGAGCCCGAGCATCCGGCACCCACCATCACTCTCCCGGCGGCCGAGGAAGGCACCGATCATCACGGCGGGTCGAGCGCGTCGACCGACGGTGGCTCGAGCGTCGGGCAGGCGGAGATGGGTGAGTCGGAATCGACCGACGGCGCCGCCCGGTGGCTCGGTGGTATCGGTCTCGTACTCGGCGCGCTCGGCGCCGTGATCGGTGTGGCCGCACTGGTCCGCAGCGGCCGACGTGGCGCGCCGACCACCTCGACGCCCGGCGAGAAAGACGGCGATGCCTAGTCATCGCCGCCTGCCCGCGGTCCTCACCGTGCTCGCCGGTGTGCTGCTCACCGGCATGATCGGTACCTGGGTGGCGCCGATCGCCTCCGCACACTCCCGGGTGGTGTCGTCGGTTCCGGATGACGGCGCCACCGTGCAGACCGGGCCGCAGCGGGTCACCATCACGTTCAACGAGGCGCTGCAGGAGACGTTCGCGGTGCTCACCGTGGTCGGCCCCGACGGCAACTACTGGCAGGACGGGGATGCGACGGTCGACGGCCCGCGACTGAGCGTCGCGCTGCGCGACCTCGGGCCGAAAGGGACCTACACCGTCAACTACCGCGTGACGTCGGCCGACGGCCATCCCGTGGACGGTCAACGCACCTTCGACCTGGCCGTCGCGGGAAACGGGACACCCGGCCCGGCGGCGGAGACCGCGTCCGGTGATGACGGCGGACCACCACTGTGGCCGTTCATCGCCGGCGCGATCGTGCTGTTGGTGGGCGGTCTCGGGGTGGTGCTGTGGATGACGCGCCGATCCCCGAGACGCTCGTCGTGACGGACGTGCGCTGACATGAGCATCGTCGGCGGACGCACGCCGGATCGGGATTCCGGGGTCCGTGAACTCGCCCTTCCGGGTGCGTTCGCCGCGATGTTCGTCGGTCTCGGACTGTGCTGGGTGCTGGCCGCGCCGGCCGGACCCGAGGCGGTGGCAGTGCCTGCGACCGCAGCCCTCGGGGCCACCGTTCTGCTGCTGGGCCTGGGGGCACTGCCCGCCCTCGGTCTCGACCCGTCGGCGCGGCTCATCGGCATCGCCGGCGCCGCGTGGTTCGCCTCGGCGCTGCTCGCGGCGTGGGTGCGTACCGCGGATCAGGTCGGCACGTCGCCGGTGCAGGTCAGCATCGGACAGTTCGCCGATACACTGCGCGCCGGGGCTCCCGAACTCATCGCACTGATCGTGTCCGCGCTGGTGGTTGCGCTGGCCGTCATCCATGTGGTGGGCCGAATCGATCCGCCGGTCGCCGTGTACGCGATCCTCGCCGCGATCGGCCTGCTCGCGACGTCGATCACCGGCCACGCAGGCCAACACGCCATCGGGCCGATCCTGGTCGGTGCACACGCCCTGGCCGCCGGCTGGTGGTGCGGAACGTTGGCAGCGATGGCCCTGACGATCCGAGGGCGAGCCGGGTGGGCATCAGCGCTCCCGGACTTCTCCACCCGCGCCCTGTGGGCCGTCGCCCTGATCGCAGTGACCGGCGTGATCACCGGGGTGACCGAGGTCGGCGGTGTCGACCAGCTCATCGAGACCGGCTACGGCCGAGTGTTGCTCGCCAAGGTGGTCGGCCTGGCCGTGCTGATCGCGCTGGGTGCCCGCCACCGCCGGCGGTGGGTGCCGGCTGTGGCAAGGCACCGGGTCACCGCCGTCGTCTCACTGCGCCTGGCGGTCGGGGAAGTGCTGATGATGGCTGTGGTCCTCGGACTCGCGACCGGCCTGTCGACGACCGCACCGTGACGGCGATCGTCGACATGCCGAGCCGGTCATGAGCCGGCTGCGACGACTCCGAACTCCTGCGCCAGCTCATCGAGCTCCGCGTCCATCTCGGTGACCAGCTGCCACACATCGGGCACCAGTTCGCGATCGGCGGTGAACGCGAAATCCAGCCGATCCTCGTAGCTGAGCAGCGTCAGACTCAACCCGACACCCTCGATGAGGACGTTCACCGGATGTTGGGACACCACGCGGGCGCCCGCACAGTACAGCGGTGCCGGCGATCCGGGGATGTTGGAGATGGTGACGTTGAACGGCGGTCGGATCCAGCCGGCGCCGGTGGTCGCCGAGATCATCCGGGCGGTGCGCCCGAACAGGGCAGGTGGCACCGTGTGATTGGCGTCGCGCAGTAGCTGGGCGGGGATCGCGCGGTGGCGTTCCTTCACCGAGCGCATCACATGACCCGCACGCTCGAGCCGACCGCGGGCATCGGGCTCGTCGGTGGGGATCGTGACGATCATCGACGAGATCTGATTACCGTAGGTGTTGCCCTGCGCCGGGTCCTTGGTGCGCACCGACACCGGGACCATCGCCACCAGAGCCGTGTTCGGGTCGTCGCCACGCGCGGCCATCCGCCGGCGTAGTGCGCCGGCGGCCAGTGCGACCACGACGTCGTTCACGGTCGCGCCGGGCATCGCGTCCTTGATGGCCCGCACGGTGGGCAGTGGCAGCGTGCCGTAGGCGAACCGACGATGCGCCGAGATCTTGCCGCCGAAGGAGACCTTGGGAGCACGGCTGACGCCGGGCCGCTCGAGGGTGCGGCCATCGCGATTGCGGGTGGCGATCCGGGCCGCACGGTCCGCCGCAGCGGAGAGCAACTCGGTGCCCGGCAGGTTCCGCATCGTCGGCAGCTGATCGATGTGGCGCAGAGTCGCCGGCAGCGCCCGCATCATCCGGATCGGTTGCATCGGCAGGGACGTGAAGGCCCGGGCAAGCAGTTCGAGATCGCCGGGATCGTGGCCGACCGGGTCCTGCGGATCAGCGACGACCGCGCGGGGAAACGACCGTGGGGTCGGTTCGAGCAGTGCGCTCAGAAGTTCGATGCCCGAGACACCGTCGATCGCGGCGTGATGCATCTTCGTCAGCATCGCCACATGACCGCCCTCGACACCGTGGATCACGTGGATCTCCCAGAGCGGTCGCGCGCGGTCGAGCGGACGGGAGGCGATGTGCCCGACGGCATCGGAGAGCTGGGCGGCGCTGCCGGGCGCGGGCAGCGCGGTCTCCCAGATGTGCGAATCCAGATCGAAGGAATGGTCCTCGACGAACACCGGGTAGTCGAGGCCGAACGGTACCTCGCGGACCCGCCACCGGAACGGCGAGAGCTCGTCGATGCGTCCGGCGATCTGATCGCGGATGAGGTCCGCGGTCACCGGGGTGCCGTCGATCGTCGTGCTCTCCAGGATGGTGAGCTGGCAGACATGTGAATGAATGCGGCCGTCTTCGATGGCGAGGAACTGGGCGTCGACGCTGCTGAGTCGTCTCATCGGGTGGCTCCTTCGGCGTGGATCTCGGCGGTGACCTTCTGCATCAGACGCAGTTCGTCGTGGAACGCGCAGGCCAGGCCATCCAGGTCTTCGACGATCTCGCGGTCACCGACCAGTCCGATCTGCAGTCGGTCGAAGTAACTGAACACGGTGACATTGAGTCCGAGGCTGTCGCTGATCGTCGAGATCGGGAAGTTCTCCCGCACTGCACGGCCGGCGAAGAAGAGCTGATTACGAGGGCCGGGCACATTGGAGATGACCAGGTTGGCGGCCGGCGCGAACGACTCGCTCGAGGCGATGCGCGTGACCGTGCGGGTGGCCTGGCCGAAGAGCACCGGGGGGACCAGATCGTTGACATCGCGCATCAGAGACGTGGGCACGGTGTTGTGCCGATGCTTGGCTTCCTGCATACCCTGGCGGCAACGGCGCAGGCGGACGAGGAGGTTCGGTTCGTCGGTGGGCAGAGCCGTGACCATGGACGCCACGCTGTTGCCGTAGTTACCGGCCTCGCTGTCGGTGCGCACCGACACCGGCACGACCGCCACCAGTGGCTGATCGGGGAGTGCTCCGAGTCTTTCCAGCCAGCGGCGTACGGCCCCCGTGGAGAGCGCGACGACGACGTCGTTGATGGTGCAGTCGAACGCTCGCTTGAGTTCCTTGATGTCCTCGATCGGGACGCTGGTCAGGGCGACCTGGCGGTGCGAGGAGATCTTGCCGTTCAGGCGCAGCCGCGGCGCGGTGATCGCGGGCGCGGCAGGCGGCGAGGATTCGATCCGGCCCAGCTGGGTGAGCCCACGGACCATCCGCCCGACCGGCCGGATCCCGGGGACCGATCGCAGGACCGCGACGTGGTCGAGGTTGGTCAGGGTGCGTCCGGCGGCGCCGACGGTGTTGAGCTGGCGTCGCGGTTCGGCGAGGATTCCGCGGGCGAGCATGCCGAGCTGGCTCGGTCCTTGTTCGGCACGATGTCGCGGGGCCGGTGCAATCGTCCGACCGGCGGGGGAGTCGTCGAGCAGCACGCTCATCACGTCGGCGGCGGAGATACCGTCGACGGCGGCGTGATGCAGCTTGGTGAGAACGGCCAGACCACCGTCGGCGAGCCCGTGGATCAGGTACATCTCCCAGAGCGGCCTCGAACGGTCCATCGGATGCGCGGAGAGCCGCGCGACCTGCGTTTCCAGGGCGGCTCGGTCGCCCGGCGAGACAAGTGCCAGCTCACGGATGTGGAAGTCGAGGTCGACGTCACCGTCGACCCAGTACGGGTGTCCGAGGCCGAACGGGACCTCCGCGAGGCGCCACCGCAGCGGTGGCAGTAGGTGTAGTCGTTCGGCGACGTGGTCGGCGAGGTCGTCGCGGGTCAGTGGCTTGGTGTGGTTGTCGAGGATGACGAGGCTCGACACGTTCGTCACGGTTCGGCCGTCCTCGGCGGCGAGGAAGAAGTTGTCGAGGCTGGTCAGGGCGCGCATGTGGGGGAGGCTTTCTCAGACGGGGAGAGGGATTCGCGCAGGGCGCAGCAGAATTCGGCCGGGACGGCCGGAAGCGGAACGGGTCCGCGGACACCACCGACCGGTGGGGCGGTCGGTGGTGTCCGCAGAGTCTCAGAGCGACGGGTCGACGATGATCTTCGCGTCGTGCGGGTTGTTCGCCAGACGCTCGAAGGCGTCCGCGATCCCGTCGAGGCCGACCGTGCCGGTGAGCAACGGCTCGGCGTCGATCTTTCCGGCGGCCAGGAGTGCGAAGGTCTCCGCGAACTCCTGCGGCGTGTAGTACGCCGAGAACTGCAGGTCGAGCTCCTTCATCATGCACTGGGCAGGCATGAAGGCGTCGGACTCCATGTTCACGCCGACGACCACGATCGTCGATCCGGCAGGTACGCCCGCGATGATCTCCTGGATCAGGTTGGGCACACCGACGCACTCGAAGGCGACGGTCCGACGGAACGGCATCTGACCGAGCATGCCGGTCGGCGGGGCCATCCGGGCGGGGTCGTCGGTGGCGGCCGCGGCGACGAGCGCTTCGTAGGGCGAGCTCTCAGCCGGATCGACGACCACGTCGGCGCCGAGACGCTTGGCCAGGTCACGGCGTTCCGGAGAGAAGTCCGCGGCGATGATCGGCCCGACGCCCTTCATCTTCAGGATCGCGATGATGGCGAGTCCGATCGGACCACAGCCGACGACCAGCGGAACGTCATCGGCGCCCAGCTCGGCGTGTCCGACCGCGCGGTACGCGACCGCCATCGGCTCGGTCAACGCCGCGAGCTCGGTGGACATCTCGTCCGGGACCTCGATCAGCAGAGGCTCGGAGAGCAGCATCTTCTCGGCGTATGCGCCCGGTGCTTCCGGGCCCTGGAAGCCGAGGAACACGGGTGCCTCGCGGACCAGGATCGGCATGGACACGACTCGCCGGCCGACCGGGATCTTCTGCTCGGTGTTCGGTCCGTACGACGCCACCCGTCCGACGAACTCGTGGCCGAACACCAGCGGCTTGGACAGGTCCATCATCTCGAAGCCGACCACGGCCTTCGTCGTGGCGTTCAGGTCCGCGCCATGATGCATGGCGTGCAGGTCCGAGCCACAGATGCCGCAGGCGAGCACGTCGACGAGGACCTCGCCGGGGCCCGGAGAGGGCTCCGGCACCTCGGCGACGCGAAGCTTCTCGTCCTGCATCAACACCGCGCGCATCAGACGGTCTCCACGGTGTTGCCGGCGAAACCACCCGTGATGAAGTTGATCGGCCCCAGGCCCTGGGCCTCGGACAGGGCGCCGGTGAGGTGGTGGATCAGCGCGGCGTCGAGGACCGAGTGGAAGGTGCCGTCCTCGTTGAAGTTGACGTTCGCGCCGGAGATGCTGAAGAGGACCACGGTGTCCTCAGTGTTGGATTCGGGGCAGGTCAGGCTGTGTGCCGACGCGCCCGGCTCGTAGAGGTACGAGCCCGCGGTCTGCGGCTGATCCGGGTATTCCGAGTAGAGCCAGCAGCCGCTCAGCGTGTAGGCGTCCACGGTGCCGGTGTGATAGTGCAGCGGGATCGACGCGCCGGGAGCGAAGGTGGCCAGCACGACCCATTCACCCTTCTCCAGGTCGAGGCGCAGCGGCTTGAAGTGCACGCCCGGGCCGAGGGAGTCGCGGATCAGCGGGCTCTGCTCGGCATTGACCGTCAGCAGCTCGCCCTGGGGGAGCGCCATGACGGGGAGAAGGGCGCCGGACATCGTGGTGGCTGGGCCGGGGACTGCGGGAGCGGACATGTGGTGTTCCTTTCACCTCTGTTTGGGCTGTGATGAACACCATGCCGGGTTGTGGGCGGAATCTCTTGACCGCAGAGGACACTTTCTTGATCTTTGGAGACAAGTTTGTGATCCAGGGCACGTTTCCTGAGTGGGGCGGTGACTACCGATGCGGATCGGCCCAGTCTGGGCAGCGTCAGGCGTGAGTTCCCACTGCGCTGCGGTGGGTTGCCCGGAACTCGGTCGGTCCGGTGCCGAACCATCGACGACACGATCGCGTCAGCACGCTCTGTTCGGAATAGCCCAACTCGTGGGCCAGGTGTGTCAGAGCCATGTCGGTGTCGCGTAGCCAGTGTTCGGCGAGTTCGCGTCGCACGCCGTCGACGATGTCGGCATATGTGGTTCCCTCGGCGGTGAGGCGGCGTTGCAGCGTCTTGGGATGAAGGTGGAACTGCCTCGCGGTGACGGAGAGGGTGGCGGCGCCGGTGGGCAGGAGCTGTCGGACGAGGTCTCGGACCGACCCGGCCAGATTCCGGTCCTGTCGGTCGATCACGCTGTCGAGGTAGCTCACCATCGCCAGGTGCGCCATCTCGTCGGAGACCAGGTGGCGGGTCAGATCACTCGCCTGCATGGTGAAGCCGGCGCGCGGCTCAGAAAATCGTGCAGTGCAGGAGAACTCGTGGACATAGTCGGCCGCCGGTCCCAGCGGGTCATGCGGGACGTGCACGGTGAGCGGTGAGTAGGTCGACCCCAGCAGGAATCGCAGGACGCGTAGCGCAACCCCCAGGGACATCTCCATGGCCTGGCGATGCGGGGGAGGATCGGAGATGAGCAGCCGGAACTCCATGAAGGCCGTGGTGGCGTCCGGGAGCGGGACGACCTCGATGGTGATCGCCGGACTGTAGGCGGCCAGATAGTTCTCGAACACGTGCAGCGCATCGGCCACCGTGCGGGTGGTGCGGGCTGCGACACCGACGGGTCCCAGGATCTCGATGCCCTGCCGGCGTGCCATCCGACGACCGAAGTCGGGGGTGCCGGTGGTCTGCGCAGCCGCCTCGAGCACCTGGATCATCGCGACGTAGGTGAAGAACGAATCGAAGTTCCCGACGTCTTCGGGTCGGATGCCGGCCGGGCGGAGGAGTGCCGCGGCATCCGCGCCGAGGGTCGCGGTCTCCTCCATGAACCCCGTCAGACATGTGCCGCGGATCACAGACATGTCCGCAAGTGTCAAGGAAGTGTCTCTTCGAGTCAAGTTCTTGGGGGGTCGGTTGAACATGATGGAGGTCACTCCCAACCGAATGTGAGAGGCAACACATGACCAAGGTGACCAACACCTCGACTCCCGCTCGCCCCGCCCCGTCGCTGGCCGGCCGCAGCATCTTCATCACCGGCGCCAACGGCTTCATCGGCCGGGCTCTGGCCCAGCGATTCCGTGACCTCGGAGCCCGGGTCGGCGGTGTCGATCTGATCGCCGACGCCGACACCAATGTCGTCGCAGGTAACACCGTCGAGCCCGGCACCTGGGATTCCGCCCTCGACGGTGTCGACACCGTGATCCACACCGCGGCCCTGCTGGGTGCCGCACACCCGCTGGATCGTTCCCGCGAGGTGAACGTGATGGGTACCAGCCGGGTGCTGCGGGCTGCGATCAAGGCAGACGTGACCCGCTTCGTGCACCTGTCCTCGGTGGCTGCCTACGGGTTCGACTATCCCGATGGTGTCGACGAGACCTACCCGGTGCAGGTGAACGGTGACGTCTACACCGACACGAAGGTCAACTCCGAGGCGGTGGTGCTCGCCGCACACGGCGCCGGCGAGATCGATGCAACGGTGATCCGGCCGGGCGACGTCTGGGGTCCGGGCTCGGTGTGGGTGCGCTCGCCCATCGCCGAGATGCTCAAACCGACCGGCTTCCCCCTGCCCGATGGCGGCAACGGCATCTTCTCGCCGGTCTACATCGATAACTTCGTCGACGGCATGGTCCTCGCCATCTCTTCCGACAAGGCCGCCGGCCAGGTGTTCACCATCACCGACGGCGTCGGTATCCGCTGTGCCGACTTCTTCGGCCACCTCGCCGAGATGAGCGGCGGCACCATTCGCACACTGCCGATGTCGGTGGCCGCGCCGCTCGCCGACGTCCTCGGCGGACTGCTTCGTCGCCTCGGCCAGCCCAGCGATCTGTGCGCCGGCACGATGGGGCTGCTGAACCGTCCGGGCACCTACTCGATCGGAAAGGCCCGTGAGGTGCTCGGCTACGAGCCCCTGGTCTCCATCGATGAGGGCATGAGTCGCGTCCGCGAGTGGGCTCGGGAAACAAAACTCATCACGCGCTGATCGCTGCGCAAACTCGGTCGCGAGGTACGAGCGATGGGTGACCACTCCGGTCCCTGAGGAGCCTCGCGAGGTACAAGCGATGGGTGACCAGCCCGGTCCCTGAGGAGCCTCGCGAGGTACGGGCGATGGGTGACCAGCCCGGTCCCTGAGGAGCCTCGCGAGGTACGAGCGATGGGTGACTACCCCGGTCCCTGAGGAGCCTCGCGAGGTACGAGCGATGGGTGACCAGCCCGGTCCCTGAGGAGCCTCGCGAGGTACGAGCGATGGGTGACCAGCCCGGTCCCTGAGGAGCCTCGCGAGGTACGAGCGATGCGACGGTCCTATAGTTTGTCAAGCCGTGCGAGGTCTTTTTTGAGGGCGTGGAACACTTCTCGGGCGATGTAGCGTTTCTGGCATCGGATGATGTCTTTGTGGGTGAGTTTTTCCTGTTCGCGGCGTTCGCGGTAGGCCTGTGAGGGCTGGTGGTGTTTGAGGCGTCCGACCGCGATCATGTGCAGGGCACTGTTGGCTTGGCGGTCACCGCCTTTGTTGATGCGGTGCCGGTTGGTTTTGCCTGAGGAGGCCGGTAGCGGGGCCACGCCACAGAGTTTGGCGAAGCTGGCTTCGCTGTGCATCCGGTCGACGTTTTCGCCCGCGGTGACCAGCAGTTGTGCCGTGCAGACCGTACCGATCTGGGGTGCAGCGATCAGCGTGGGCGCCGCGGTGGTCACCAGCCTGCGCAGGTGGCGGTCCAGCGCGGCGATCTCGGTGTCGAGCTCGCGGTGGCGACGTAGCAGCGACTGGGCGGCACAGACGAACGCGGTGCCCGGATCGGCCATCTGAGTCGCGTCGGGTTCGGGCAGCGACTCGATCAGCGCCATCCGGCGGGTTTTGCTCAGCCCGCGCAACCGATCAGCCATCACCGCCGGCGCGGTGGTGCACAGATCGCGCAGTTGGTTGGTGATGGTGGTACGTGAATGGACTGCGGACTTGCGGGTCAGGTGCAGCATGCGGATCGACTCGACGATGCCGGTGGTGTCTTTGGCCGCGGCGCTGGCCCGACCCGAGAGCACCGCGCGGGCCGCGTTGTAGGCATCGATCGCATCGGATTTGCCGTCGCGGTGGCGCACCGCCTCATCCGGGGCGTTGACCTCGATGACCTCGACACCGGCCGCACGCGCCGCCCGGGTCAACCCGGCCCCATAGGAGGCGCTGGACTCGATGCCGGCCGCCTCGATCCGGCCGAACCCACCAGCCCACCGCAGCAACTGCTGATAGCCCTGCGCGGTGGCCGCGAACGGCTGATCGGCCACCGCCTGGCCGGTAGCGGCGCCAACCACCGCAGCATGATGGGTGTGCTGATGAGTATCGACGCCGAGAACTATTTGCATGTCAGGCGTAATCACAGTCATGGTGGGAATGTCTCCTTCACTCAACGTGATGGATGACCTCGCCGGGGCGGGTGGACAGGACAGTGAAGAGCCACGACTCGCAGTGGTCGGGCAAGGTCCTTATCAGGTCACACCCGCCCCGGTTCCTAGCAAGGTCTCCAGTTGTTCACGAGCAGCCGAACAGACATCCCTGATGCCGACAAGTCGCGGTCAAAGACCAACCCATCCAACCGATGAGAAGTCAGTCACGAAGAAGGTCAGACCCCAACGACGCCTCCTCGACTACCCACCATCATCCTCACTGTCACGAAGGGCGCCCTTCGTGACGTCCTCCGCTAGCGCTCCGGACTCCTCAGGGGGCGGGTGGTGGGAACTCCGTTTCCGCGCGGAGCAAGGTGTGAGCGTTGCGTGACGAAGGCCCTTCGTGACGCATCCTCGCAGGCTCGGAGGCTCCTCAGGGACCGGTGGTTGGTTTGCGAGCGTCACGAAGGGCAGCCCCGAAGGCGAGGTGACCTGTCAGCGTGGCTGGTCCCACACGGTCATCAGTTCGCTGATGATGTCGACGGACATGCCCAGCGCGCCGAGATGGCTCTCACCGTGCATCGTGAACAGCTTGGCGTCGGGGAGCAGAGACACCATGTGCTCGCCGTGCTCGTGCGGGATGATGTGGTCGCGGTCGCCGTGCCACCAGCGGACCGGCACCGACACCTCGGGCACACGGAATCCCCAGTCCCGGGAGAACACCACGATGTCGGCGAACGGCGCCTCCATGCGCCGGGACCCGCCGTGCAGCAGATCGTCGAGGAACATCGCCCGGAATTCCGGGCGTGACAACAACTCTCGGTCACCCTGTGGGGAGAGTCGGCCGTAGATCTTGATCGCCGGTTCGGCGATGGGTCGGGCCACGCTGAGGACCGAACTCACCACTTTGCCCACCGGCGCGCCTGCTACGCCGAGGATCGGTGCCGCCGCCTGACCCATGCGCATCGCTCCGCCGCCGATGGCGTCGGGTCCGACCGTGGGCGCGACACCGCCCAGGATGCCCGCCGCGACCACACGGTCGGGAAATGCGTGCGCGACCCCGAGTGCGTACGGCCCGCCGCCGGACAATCCTATGACGGCGAACTCGTCGATACCCAGTGAGTCGGCGACGATCTCGAGGTCGGTGGCGAACTCGGACACGCTGCGATAGCGGTACGGCGTGGACGATCCGACCCCGGGTCGGTCCAGACCGATGATCCGGTACCCGTTCTCGGCGGCGAAGGCGCGGGCCTCGGTGGGTATCTGACGTCGCGCACCGGGGGTCCCGTGCAGCCAGAACAGGGCGCGGCCGGTGGCCGACCCGAACTCGGCGAAACCGATTCGCCGTCGTCCGTCGCCGACCGACACGGCCCCTTCGATCTTGGGACGGTCGATGTCCATCATGTCTTCGAGCATCCCACGCCTGGCTGTGTCGTGGGTCACGGCCCCTGGTCGCGACCACGCGACGATCCGATGAACTCATTGTGCTTCGCTCCCGAAACCGGACCGTCGACGCCCGCGGTGGCGAACACTGGGGAACGCCAGGACACACAGATGTACAAGGTGGTGCGGAGATGACAGGCAATGGTCAGACGTTCACGGCGGCGGTGGTCACCGGCTTCGGTGATCCACTCGAGATCACCGAGCTCGAGGTACCCGAACCCGGACACGGTCAGGCGCTGGTGAAACTCGAGACGTCCGGCGTCTGCCACACCGACCTGCACGCGGCGCACGGCGACTGGCCGGTCAAACCGTCGCCACCGTTCGTGCCCGGTCACGAGGGGTATGGCACGGTTGTCGCGGTCGGCCCCGGCGTGACCGAACTCGCCGTGGGGGACAAGGTCGGCAATGCCTGGCTGTGGTCGGCGTGCGGGACTTGCGAGTACTGCCGGACCGGGTGGGAGACGCTGTGCGAGAAGCAGCAGAACGGCGGCTATTCGGTCAATGGTTCGTTCGGCACCCACATGCTGGTCGACGAGAAGTTCGCGGCCCGCATCCCCGACGGACTCGACCCGGTGGAGGTCGCCCCGATCCTCTGCGCGGGTGTGACCGTCTACAAGGGTCTGAAGGTGTCGCAGACCAGGCCGGGGCAGTGGATGGTGATCTCCGGGATCGGCGGACTCGGCCATGTCGCGGTGCAGTACGCCACGGCCATGGGCATGCGGGTGGCGGCCGTCGACATCGGCGACGACAAACTGGAGCTGGCACGCGAGCTCGGCGCCGAGGTGACGGTGAATGCCGCCGACACCGACGTCACCGCGGCGATCGTCGATCAGACCGGCGGCGCGCACGGCGTGCTGGTGACCGCCGTCCATCCGCAGGCCTTCGGCCAGGCGATCGGCATGGCCCGACGAGGTGGAACCATCGTGTTCGTCGGACTGCCGCCGGGAGATTTCCCGGCGCCGATCTTCGATGTCGTGCTGAAGGGCCTCACCATCCGCGGGTCGATCGTGGGGACGCGTCAGGACATGGCGGAGGCGCTCGACTTCTATGCCCGCGGCCTGGTGAAGCCGACGGTCACGACCACCCGCCTCGACGAGATCAACGATGTCTTCCGCCGTATGGAGGAGGGCAAGATCGAGGGTCGAATGGTCATCGATTACCGCTGATCACAGGTGTTTCTCAACCTGAACCGCGTACCGTCGTCAGTGTGAGATCTGACTTCGCGCGCGGAGCGGCCCGCGCCTTCGGCCATGTCACACGCCCGTACCCGGCGCGCAACATTCCGTCCGGGTCGATGCTCGATCTGCCGGGGCGCGGTGAGGTGTTCGTCACCGACTCCGGCCCCAAGGATGCGCCCGTGGTGTTCCTGCTGCACTCGGTGCTCACCACCGGACTGCTCTGCTGGTATCCGGTCATCCCCGAGCTGAACAAGCGGTATCGGGTGATCACCATGGACCAGCGCTGGCACGGGCGTGGCATCCGGTCGGACGAATTCGATCTGCGCGACTGTGCCGACGACGTGGTCGCGGTCGCCGACGCGCTCGGGATCCGGCGGTTCACCGCGGCAGGTTTCTCGATGGGTGGCGGCATCGCCCAGCTCGTGTGGCGTCGACACCGGCAGCGTGTCTCCGGTCTGGTCCTCTGCTCGACCGGTCCGTACTTCAGCACAAATGATCCGGACCTGCGCGCACAGTCGCAGCGCACCGGGCGGATATTGACGGCGATGAACCGCCTGCTGCCGCGTCCTCGGGTCGGCCGCCTCGACGACACATCCGTGCACACCGCGGTGTGGGCTCTGCGGCAGTTCTTCTCCACCCCGCTGTCGCACATGGGACAGTTCGGCGACGGACTCGGCGCGTTCGACTCGCGGTCGTGGCTGGCCGACGTGGACGTTCCCACCTCGGTGGTGGTCTCGGTGCGCGATCGGGTCGTCGAGCCCGCTCGTCAGCAGCTGCTACTCGACGGCATCCGCGGCTCGCGACGGTTCGAGGTCGACGGCGGACACGCGTGTTGTGTGCTCGGGGCCCAGTGGTTCATCCCGCCGTTCGTCGAGGCGGTCGACGCGGTCAGCCACATCTCGGTCGAGACGTAGCGGCACGCCAGCTCAGGCGTTGCCCTGTCGCTGCTGTTCCAGGACGGACAACAGTTCTTCGTAGGGCCCCATCAGGTACGCGCGGTCGCCCGCGGCGAAGCTCGTCCCGCGACGCGGCGGATACTCGAGCGAACCGTCGGTCCGGGCGATCGCGACCACCCGGGTGTGTGCCGAGAGCTCCTTCATCGCGATGCCGTCGAGCCCCTGGCCGGCGTGGATCGCGACCCGTCCCACCATGAACGACTGCGACCGCACCGACATCGTGCCCAGCACCTCCAGGCCGAGCGCGGCACCGATGAACCAGGGCGCGGCGAGCTCGGCCGTCGACCGGACGTTGCGGAACCCGAACCGGGCCGTGAGGGCGTCGGCGAGCGGCCGGTCGAAGATCCGCATCACAACCGGCACGCCGCGCCGGTACGGCGTGTCGGCCCACCGGTCGCCCAGGACACCGCGTGCGGTGATGCCGATCTCCACGTTGACCATGTCGTTGCTGGTCAGGACGGCCACTGCGGATGCGCGGTCGACGCCGGCGTCGAACAGGGTCTCCGGCAGGGTGGCATCGCCGACCACGATCGGGATGCCGAGGTCGCGGGCGGCAGACACATAGCGGTCGGCCTGCGATATCTCGACGATGACGACCTGACGACCGCGGGCACGGAGCTCGCGCGCAACGCGGATTCCGAAGGTGCCCAGCCCGATCACCACCACATGCCCCGACATCATGCGTGCCCGGCGCCGGCCGATGGTGTGGGAGAACCGCCGGGACACCAGCAGCTCGGCGAGGAACGCCATGACCAGTGCGGTCGTGGTGAGGCCGGCGAACATCAACACGATCGACCAGACCCGCAGCCACGTCGGTTGAAACGAGAAGTTGAAGTCGCCGTAGCCGACGGTCGCGACGGTCTCGGTACTGAAGTAGATCGCGTCGAGCACCGACATCCCGGGGCGCTGATAGCCGAAGCGCAGCACGATGGTGGACACGATCAGCAGGCTCGCGAGCGCACCGAGCATCCGGAAGAAGTTCGGGTTCACGTCCTGGACGAACGACGATACGGCCTGACGTAGCCGACTCAGCGGGCCGATTCTGGGTTTCGTCGCGTCCGACCGTCTCACCGGTTCCTGCCCGACATCGATCCGATGCTCGGCGAACTGCCGCGGTGTACCGAACATCGTCGCGGTGTCTCCGGGACGCACGATGACGTCACGTCCGGGGCAGGCGGTCAGCCCGGGGCGGTGCGACCGGTCTCCCGGCCCGGCCGCGACCGCGACGGGCGCGAGGTCGCCGAAGAGTTCCCGCAGGGTGGATTCGGTCTGGATCGGCAGCTGGGCGGCGACGAACGGTACGCCCTCGATCTCCAGGTGATACTCGGGGTGGCCTTCGCAGGCCTCGATCACCGACGGCGCCGCCAGCTCGGCGATGTCGAGGGTGGCGCCGGGGAATATGCCGTCGGAGAGCGCACCGCGCACCGTGGTGTTGGCCATCTGCGTGACCACGCGGACATCGGGTCGCAGCTCCCCGGCGGTCAGTGCGGTCTCCAGATTCCACAGTTCGTCGTCGGCGACACACACCACGGCCAGCGCGGATTCGATGCCGGCATCGACCAGTGCGGCGCTGACACTCACCACCGAGGTGTGATGATCGATCTCCCACCGGCGCAGCGCGGCAACGAGTTCGGGCTCGACGCTGCGCACCACGAGTACCACCCGCTCGCCGGAGCCGATCAGCTGCTCCACGATGCGGACACCCATTGCGGAGAATCCGCAGACGATCAGGTGCCCTCGGTCGGCCATCGAATCCTTTCCTCGGAGCGTCTCCTCAGGCACACGCCTGACGAGACGACTGTACGAGTCCTCGGCTGTTCGCGCCGGTGGTCCGGGGCGGGCGGTTCACGGCGCCCCGGTGATGATCACGTGCAGGGTGCGCGGCCCGTGCACCCCTTCGACGCGGTCGAGCTCGATGTCGCTGGTGGCGCTGGGGCCGCTGATCCACGTCTGTGGCCGCGACTGGACACCGAGTTCGATGAGCCGGGCGACCGCCTGCGGGACGTCGTCGACCACCCGTGCGGCGTCGACGGTGCAGATGTGGACGTCGGGGACCAGTGACAGCGCGCGTCGACCTTGCCCGGCACCGTGGTCGAGGACGATGGTGCCGGTGTTGGCGATCCCCACGGTCGCCTCGGTGACGACCGCCCCCACGGTGTCCAGGTCGGCCGCGGAGAGGATGTCGTCGACCCAGGTCAGGTCTGTGTGGACCCGCTGCCGGATCGTCTCGTCGGCGAGGATCGGGCCGTCGACCGCCGCCAGGGCCGTGGCCACCGCCGAGCCGAGCTCGTCCTCGCTCACGTGCACGACGGCTGCCCGGTAGTCGGCCACCCGCTCGGCGAATCTGTCGACGAGGTCGAGGTCCCCGGTGCCGACCGGCCGCCCATACGACCAGTCGACCGGTGTCTCGGTGACATCGGTGTTCGCCACATCGGCGAGGGCCGACCGGACCCGGCCGAGGATCTCCTCGCGGGCGCTCATGATCGCGGCCCTCGGTCGCCGGAGCGCCCACCGCGCTCGCGTTTCCACCAGTCGCGGAACGATTCCGCCGGCGGCACCGGGATGTCGCGGGCCGAGCTCCAACCGGACAGCGGACCGGGCAGCGCGCCGATGGTCATGCGTCGGCCGAAGAACCGGTGGCTGGTGGTGGCGGCCTTCTGCGCGGCCTCCAGACGTTTGTGGCTGCCGAACATCCAGGCCATGGCCTTCATCGCGCCCGACTCCGGGGTGGGCAACCCGCCTCGGTGCTCGTCGACCACCCGGGTTCGCAGGTGCACCAACAGTTCGGGGATCGGGATACGAACCGGGCAGACATCCGAGCAGGCGCCACACAGGCTCGACGCGAACGGCAACGACTGGTCCACCGCCGACGTCGTGCCCCGCAACTGCGGCGTGAGGATCGCGCCGATCGGGCCGGGATAGACCGAGCCGTAGGCGTGGCCGCCCGCGCGTTCATAGACCGGACAGACATTGAGGCAGGCCGAGCAGCGGATACAGCGCAACGCGGCACGCCCGATCTCGTCGGCCAGCGCCGTGCTCCGATTGTTGTCGAGCAGGACGATGTGCATGTCCTGCGGTCCGTCGCCCGGGGTGACGCCGGTCCAGATGGACGTGTAGGGGTTCTCGCGCTCGCCGGTGCTCGATCGCGGCAGCACCTGCAGGAAGACCTCGAGGTCGGCCCAGGTCGGGAGAACTTTCTCGATGCCGACCACACAGATGAGGGTCTCGGGCAAGGTGAGGCACATCCGGCCGTTTCCCTCGGATTCGACGACGACGAGGCTGCCGGTGTCGGCGACGGCGAAGTTGGCGCCGCTGATGCCCACCCTGGCTCGTAAGAACTTCTCCCGCAGGTGAAGCCGCGCCGCTTCGGCAAGCCGCTTCGGTTCGTCGGTCAGGTCGTCGGGTGCCGCGCGTCCGACCTCGCCCATTCGCCGCCGGAAGATGTCGCGGACCTCGCTGCGGTTGCGGTGGATGGCCGGAACCAGGATGTGGCTGGGCCAGTCGTCGCCGAGTTGCACGATGAGTTCGGCGAGATCGGTTTCCCAGGCATCGATCCCGGCGGCCGCGAGCGCCTCGTTGAGCTCGATCTCCTGGGTGGCCATGGATTTCACCTTGACCACTTCGTCGGCGCCGGTCGCGCGCACGAGGTCGACGACGATCCGGTTGGCCTCCTCGGCATCTAGGGCCCAGTGTACGACGGCGCCTGCTGCGGTGGCGTTTTCCTCGAACTGGACGAGGTAGTCGTCGAGGTGGCGCAGCGTCCGGTTCTTGATGGCCTCGGCCGCCAGGCGGAGCTCTTCCCAGTTGTCGAGCTCGCTCACCACCTCGGCGCGCTTGCTGCGGATGATCCCGGTGGCGTGGGCGAGGTTGCGGCGCTGCGTCGTGTTGGTCAGCTCGTCGCGCGCGGCGATCGGGAACTTCGGCATGCCGACGAAGGCGGACGTCACCCCCACGTGTGGATGTGCGGCGTCGACGGTCTCGTCAGCGGTGCTCATGCCGGTTCCTCCTCGGTGGACACCAGGATCTCGGCCAGGTGCATCATCCGGATCCCGGATCGCTCTCGAGAGAGCAGTCCGCCGATATGTGCCAGACACGAGTTATCTCCCGCGACAAGCACTTCGGCCCGGGTTTCCTTGACGTTGGCCGCCTTGTCCGACCCCATCGCCACGGACACGTCGGCGTTCTTCATCGCGAAGGTCCCACCGAAGCCGCAGCACTCCTCGGCGGCGGGCAACTCGACCAGGTCGATGCCGCGCACTTGGCGGAGCAGCTGCAGAGGTTTGTCGCCGACCCGCAGCATGCGCAGCGAATGGCATGTCGGGTGATAGGTCACACGGTGCGGGAAGTATGCGCCGACATCGGTGACCTGCAGGACGTCGACGAGGAACTCGCTGAGTTCGAACACCTTTGGGGTCAGCGAGTCCACCGCACTGCGCAGTCGTCGGTCGCCCGCCCGGTCGGCGATGTCGCGGTGCTGATGCCGGACCGATCCCACACACGACCCCGAGGGCGCGACCACGGCGTCGTAGTCGCCGAACACCTCGGTGAACTGCCGCACGCCGGGAATTGCTTCTTCGGCATAGCCGGTGTTGGTGAACATCTGTCCACAACAGGTCTGTTCGATCGGGAACTCGACCTCGACCCCGAGGCGCTCGAGCAGGAGCACAGCCGCTTTCGGGGTGTTCGGCCACATGGTGTCGTTGAAGCAGGTGGCGAACAGTGCGACCCTCATGACGCGATCATCCTCCACCGGGGGATCGTGCGCAGCCCGATCGTCGAAGGCTGTTCGGGACCGGCGTGGGGCGGGCCGATCCGCGCAGGCCGATGGCCCGTCAGGAGGTGTCGGCGGTCGGTCTCGCCTCGGACCCGATGTCCACCGAGGTGCTGGGTTCGGAGGCGTCCGACGGAGGCGGCGGTGAAGCGGCTCCGTCGGGTTTGAGCTGATCCTTGTACATGTCCAGGAAGTGCGCGTGCGTCATCGGTGTCACCTTGTGCTTCTCGGCACGCAGACCCATGAACAAGGTGACGATCATCAGACTGACGAGGATGAAGATCGGCAGCCCGACGACGGTGATGACCTCCTGCAGTGCGCTGAGTCCGGCCTCGCCACCGACCACGATCAGGGTCGCGGCGACCGCTCCCTCGGTCAGTCCCCAGAACACTCGTTGCCGGACCGGTCCCGCCTCGGCATCGCCCGAGCACAACATGTCGACGACCAGCGACGCCGAATCCGACGAGGTGGCGAAGAACAGCGCCACCACGACCACGGCGATGCCCTGGATCAGCGTCGTGAGCGGGAAGTTCGCGAAGAACTCGAACATCGCCAATGGCACACTGTCGGCCACTGCCGCCGAGATCGGTCCGCCGTCGCCGCCGATGCCGTCGATCTCCATGGCCGACCATCCGAAGATGACGAACCACACCAGGGTGAACAGCGACGGGGCGACGAGCACACCGCCGACGAACTGCCGGATGGTGCGGCCCCGGGAGATGCGGGCGAGGAATACGCCCATGAATGGTGCCCACGTGACGGTCCATGCCCAATAGAAGACCGTCCAGCCGCCCTGCCAGCCCCAGCCGCCCTCCTTGGTGAAGTCGGCCATCGCGTCGTTCCAGAACGCCAGCGGGACGATCTCGGCGGCGTAGGAGCCGAGACTCTCGATCACCTGTCGTAGCAGGAAGACGGTGTCGGAGAAGACCAACACGAACAGCATCAGGCCGACCGCCATCAGGATGTTGATGTTGGACAGGCGTTTCACGCCCTTCTCCAACCCGACGACGATCGACGAGGTCGCGACGACGGTGAGGGTGGTGATGATGATGACCTTCGCCCAGACCGAGTCGGGCAGTCCGATGAGTTCGCTGAGCCCGGCGTTGATCTGCGAGGTACCCAGGCCGAGGGACACCGCGAGGCCGAAGACCGTTCCCAGTACCGCAGCGACGTCGATGGCCTTGCCGATCGGCCCGTGGATGCGCTCTTTGAGGACCGGGTAGAACACCGACGAGACGCGCATCGGCAATTTGTATCGGTAGATGAAGAAGCCGAAGGCGAGTCCGGGCAGGGTGAAGATGGCCCAGGTGTGCAGGCTGAGGTGATAGAGCGAAATGTTCATCGCATCCTCGGCCGCCTCGGGGCTGTACGGCGCGACGCCCTCGAACGGGGGATTCGAGAAGTGTGAGATCGGCTCTGCGACACCCCAGAACATGAGTACGGTGCCGATCCCTCCGGCGAAGAGCATGGCGAACCAGGAGAGATTCGAATACGCGGGTTTGTCCCCGTCGTCGCCCAGGCGCAGCCGCCCGTACTTGCTCAACGCCACACAGATGAGGAATATCAACCAGACGGTCACACCGAGGATGAAGAACCATCCCAGATTCGTGACGATCCATTCACGCCCGTTGCCGAACGCATCGCCCACCCAGTCCTGGAAGATCAGGAACAGGACGAGCAAGGAGATCGTCAGGCCGGCTGACCAGAAGAAGATGTGCGGATTTGTCCGAAGGCCGAGTTTACGTGCGAGAGTATCCACTTTTCGCCGTCTCCAATTCTCGACGGCTCCATCGTGGGTTCGGTTTCGTTGCTGGTCGGATCGCGTGTGATCGGGAGTACCGTCGACTGTTTCTCAGCATCGTCGTTCGCGGCGGCGTTGGCCACCGATGCAATCGAGTCGTTACACTTGCGAAGTTTGTCCGTTTTGGGTGCAGACGGCGGGCGCGATGCGATTGGCACATCTGTACGGTTGAATCGAGTCCACATGACCGCGCAAGATCCTGAGCGAAAGGACATGTATGTCGCAGCCCGCGACGATCGAGGCAAAGAGAGAGAAGGATCCGACCAAGGGCTATGTGGCACTGCTCGGCTGGAGTCTGGGGGCCATCGAGGCCGTCGACAGATTCGACCGCCGCTACGTCGTGGTGGCGCCCGATTGGGCCGAGGAGTACTGCGCTGAGCATGACATCCCTTATGTGTCATGGAATTTCGAAAGACTCAACGACCGGTCGCTGGAGATCGCCGAGACGCTGCAGGACATGGGCGTCGACGTCGCGATCCCGCTGTTCGAGGAGACCGTCGAATGGGCCGGTGCCATCAACTCGGTCCTGATGAACAAGCCTCGACTCTTCGGTCAGGCAATGCTGTTGCGCGACAAGGCGCTGATGAAGCGTCGCGCGCAGCTCGGTGGCATCCGGGTCGGCATCTTCGAGGAGGCGCACGATCGCGAGGACGTGATCCGCTTTCTGCGCCGCGTGAACCAGACGTTGCTCAAACTCGACGGGGATCCGAACGACCCGATCCACCTCAAGGCCTTCGACAAGGCCGGCTGCCTGGGTCATCGTGTCATCCGAACTCCCGACGAGGTCGACTCGATCCCGGACGAAGAATTCCCGGTGCTGATGGAATCACATCTCGACGGTTGGGAATTCGCGGTCGAGGCATGGATTCACAACGGAAAGATCAAGTTCCTCAACATCTCGGAATATGTGACCTTGGGGTACTCGGTCTTCGTGCCGGCCACGCCCGAGCTCGAGAAGTACCGGCCACAGATCACCGCGCAGATCGAGAAGCTGATCAAGACGTTCGACATCGACTTCGGATTCGTGCATCCGGAGTACTTCGTCACCAACGACGGCGAGATGTACTTCGGTGAAGTCGCTTACCGGCCACCGGGTTTCAAGGTGTTCGAGCTGCTCGAACGTGCCTACGGCTTCAATGCCTATCAGGCGCTGGTGCTCTCGTTCGACCCCAAGACCACCGAGGAGGAGATCGACGCGTTCTTCCCGCGTGAGGTGGTCGACGCGAACGGTATCGCCGGGTGTTTCGGGGTGTACCCGCGTCGCCGCGTGGTGTCCAATCTGGAGATCCCCGAGGTCACCGCCGACGACGACTACTACGAGACCAACGATCTCTCCGAGCCGCTGGAGGAGACCGTCACCAAACGCACGGCTTTCGGCACGCACTGGGGTCTGCTCTACTTCTTCGGCGAGGACCCGTACCGGATGCGTGACCTCCTCAAGCAGCAGGAAGAGCTCGACTTTTACGTATGACGGTTCGCGTTGGGCCACAGGACGGCGCCGCGCGGACCTCGAGGACAGCAGAGGTTTTCGTGGCCACTTTGGACGCCCCCGATCCCGGCCGGGCGCTCGCATCCCGGATCGAACAGCTCGATCACGCGGTCGCGGCGATCCGGGATGCGCCGGACTATGCCAAGCCGGGCAAGCTGCGTCGGGTCCTGGACTCGCTGCGCCGTGTGCTGACGCAGGACGGCGGGGCGGCGGCGATCCGCGATCGTGCCGGCGCGCTGGAGGCGGCGGGCGTGTTCGCGGGGTCGGACTGGGACCACCCGGCCATCCTGGTGCCCGGCCTCGCCGGGCCGAGCTTGCGCAGCGATCACGCCGACACCGTGGTCCTCGAGGCGACCAGTGAGTTGCGGATGCTGGCGATCGCCATGGGGGAGCACAGTCGCGACGACGTGACCGCCGAGGATGCCCGTCGGTTTCTCTCCCAGATCCTCGCGATGAACTTGGAGGTGCTGCTCGCCGCGCCGTCGGAAGCCGACCGTGTGCGACAGGGCCGCACCGCGCACATGACTCGAGACGTGTTCGGCTACATCGTCGATCAGATCGGCTACGACAGCGTGCTCGACGAACTCGTCGAGGAACTCTGGCGGATACTTCGGCAGCGTCCCATCCAGGTGGACCACGTGACCGCGATGGTCACGCGGATCGCGATCCAGCGCAACGACCCGTCGGTGGACCTCGGGTCCGCGGGTCAGGGACTCGATCGCCTGACCAGCGCCCTGTTCGGCCCGACCGAGGCGTGTCGAGAGGACCCCGGCGTCGACGTGTATCTGTCCCGGGTGGCCGCGATGGACGCCGAGGGGCTGGAGTTCGAGGCCCGTGGCTTCGCCCGCGCGATGCACGACACCGGACTGGTCTCGGCGTATCACGCTGCGCTGGTGCGCTTCCTGGTCGACGACAACATGTACCTGCTGCCCGAGGCGCTGGGGGTGTCGGACGTGGGCCGCAACTGCCTGCTGCGCTACCCGGAGCTCGTGCACGAGTTGATCATGCGGGCGGTCCATCCGCACTCGCCGCAGTGTCTGTACGGCCTCGCGCTGCTGTTGGATCGCGGGATCCTGCATCAGCCGCCGGTGGTCCCGTCGCTGTGGCGACAGGCGGGACTCACCCTCACACCGCGGGTGAGTGAGCGTATGCATGCCGCGTTCGGCCCGGACGTCGATCCCGCCGCGCTGTTGTTGGGTGGCCTGCTGTCCATGTTGGGCCAGCCACTCGGGGTCGGACAGGGCGACAACCCGACGTGCCAGGCAGCCCGAGCGCTGTCCATGTGGGCCTACAACGATCCCGACTACCTTCTGCAGGTCGTGGCGTGGGCGGCCCGCGACGATGAGGTCGTCGCCCATTTCGAGGGGCAGGCCATCTCATCGGCCGACAGTGTGGGCGGGGTCGCCGCCACCGACCCCATCGACCTCGATCCGGTGTCGTTGCTGGTTGTCCCGCATCTCGACCGGATCTATGCGGAGATGGTCCGGCGCTGCGCGGGACGGCCCGGTGACCCGCATCGCTGGGTGAACCCCGAGTTCCACGGCTGGTGGTCGGCCCGGGGATTCCGGATCAACGTCGACGTCGAGACCGGTAACCTGATCGACCTCGACGACTTCATCCGCCAGTTCTATGCGGCGTATCACCCCGCCTACAACGGCGGCCAACCGCTCATCCACCCCCAGCCGGCCGGGATCGCCTTCACCGACAGCGCGGCCCGTTATGTCGGCTGGCACGCGATCACGATCCTGCGCGTGACCGACGACCCGAACGGGGTCGTCCGCGTGTACTTCTTCAACCCGAACAACGACAGCGGCCAGGACTGGGGCGACGGTGTCGTCGTCGGCACCGCCGGCAACGGCGAGCGGCCGGGCGAGGGGTCGTTGCCGTTCGAGCAGTTCGCCTCCCGGCTGTACATCTTCCACGCCGACCCGCTCGAGGACGGTGCACCCGAGGAGGTCCCGGCCGCCGACGTCGCCGATGTGGTCGGCTACATCGAACGCAGCTGGGGCGCCGATCGGATGCCGGCCACCTCAGAAGCCGGCGCGTAGCCACGGATGGATTCTCGCTCCCCGATTACGTTCCCGCTCCCTCGATCGAAGGAGCGAGAACGAAATGGGGGAGCGACAGGCGCCTGTCACCCTCGGCACCGTCGGTCAGTGGACGCCGGGCGGCGGGACGGCTCCCATCTGGACGAACAGATTGAGCAGGTCGCTGATGCCCCAACGGCTGACGATCTTCCCGTCGACGACTTCGAAGATGGTGACACCGCGCATCGACACATCCTTGCCGGTGGCCGGTATGCCCAGTAGTTCGCCGGTGTGGCGGCCGCCGGCGGTGAGCCAGGTGGCCACGAGGTCGCCTTCGGCGATCTGGCCCTCGATGACGTGTGATGGTGCGGAGAACGCCGACTGGTTGACCTCGTAGACCTGTCGGGCCCCGTCGATGCCGGCCGCGAGTCCGGGAATGGGAAGCGGTGTGTGGTCCACGTAGTTCGGGTCGAAATAGTCCGTGTGCAGGGTGGGACTCAGCGCATCGATGTCGTGGAACAGTCGCCGGATCAGCGCCTTGTTCGCCTCGGTCGCGCTCGTTTCGTCGCCCCGCTCGGCGTCGAGAAGAGACATCAGGCGCTCGCCGCGGCCGGGAGCGCGCCGAGTTGGGCGAGCAGACTCATGTCATCGAGTCGGTTCCATCGCTCGGCGATCAGCCCGTCGACGAAGCGCACGATGGTGATGCCCTCCACGGCGAGCGGACGGCCGGTTCCGGCGGCGCCGAACAGTTCCCCGCGGTGGGTACCGGTGAGAGTGAATCGGAGCGCGACACGATCTCCATCTGTGAGGACGTCGGTCGCCGTGATCCGCGCATCCGGTACCGCTTCGATGAGGGTACGGAAGAACTCGGCAATGCCGTCGCGGGTGGGGGCGAAGGCGTCGGGAAACCCATGGAACCGGCAGTCGGGCGCGTACAGAGAGGTCACATAGCCCTGCACGTTCCCGGCGTTGAGTTTGTCCACTGCGTTGGCGATGGTGGCGGTGTAATCAGTCGTGGTCACGATGGGTTCCTTTGCGAGTTGTGGTTGCCTCCTGATACTCGCCCGATCCTCGGGCGCTGGATAGTTCCAGATCTGTACCCATCACTGAGGTGAAGCCGGCCTCGGACCGACGACCATGAAACGAGCCACCTCCGTGCTTCTCACCCACGCTCCCGGTCAGACAGATAGTCACGGAGGGCGTCCGAGTGTCGCGCCGCCCAGGTCACCGCGAACCGGTGCGCCCACCACCAGCACACCCCGCTGATCGCCATGGCCATCAGCGCACACACCGCGGCATCGGACGTCGGTAGCCGCTGACTGCCGTCGATGTCGGTGATCAGCCACCAGATGCCGAGCGGAATCGCCAGGATGGCTATGGCCGACGCGGGATACACCAGGAACGGCATCACCGTCAGCACCGACCATCGCAGGATCACCGGTCGGAATCGGGACCGCTCACGCCAGCGCCAGCGCAGCGGTCGCTGGTGGTACGGGAACAGCACTCCGAGTACTCCGCTCACCGCGAGCGCGCCGATCGGCACCACGGTCACCGTGAGTATGACGACCGCCGTGTACCGCCAGTCGTTTTCGAAGTAGCCGCACACCACCGCTGCCACCACACACACGGGCGCGATGATCAGCCAGAGGGCGGTTTCCTTGGCGCGCAGGACGGTGCGCAGCGTGTCGGGGTCGTCGAGAAACGTCAGCACGCGATCACTGTCTGCCGCCAGAACATTCGTCGCGGTGACGTCGGCGTACATCCAGCAGGACAACGCGACCGCATATCCCGAGGGTCCGGTGAAGTGGAAGAACCAACTGCGCGGCAAGGCAAACCAGACAAAGGTCATCAGCAGTCCGTTGATGACTACGACGGCGATGGTGTCACCCGGGTGCTGTCGGATGCGCGTGAACTCGGCGCTCAGCGCGTCGCGGAATCCGATGCCGCCGCTCATGTGCTCTCCGTGGGTTCGACCCAGAAATCGTGCCCTCAGGCTAACGCTCACGGTCGGCGATTCCGCGGTTTTCGTACCCTCGATCGCCCTGCCTGTCGGCCGCTTCTCAGGCCGACCGACGCATACCCCGATTGGTGGACAAAATACCCCCGGGGGTATTATGTCCACGAAGTCATCGGAAGGAATGTTTGTGACCATCGATCGTGCTGTGTTGACCATGGCCGGGACCATCGTGCTGATCTCGGTAGTGGTGGCTGTCCTCGTCTCGAACTGGTGGCTGGTGCTGACGGTGTTCGTCGGTCTCAACCTGATCCAGTCGGCCTTCACCGGATTCTGTCCGGCCGCCCTGATCTTCAAGAAGGTGGGGCTCAGGCCCGGCGTGGCCTTCCGCTGATCGGGGGAGTCTGCTGCCCTCGTGGACGCAGGACGACAGAACACTGAAAATTACTGTGGTACTGGCTGTTTGACTCGTCGGGACGCCTGTGTGATCGAGGGCGGCGAGACGGGTGGTTTCGTGGATGCTCGGAAAGGGCTGCCGGATGTGGGCGCAACGCGACCCGAATCGGCTGTTGCGGTGCGCGTGGTCGGCGTGATCACAACTCGTTGACGGCGCCCGCGACGATGTCGATCGCCAGGGCGGGTGCGCTACCTCCATCGTGAGTCGCGCCACGCGGTTGCGCGTGTTCCGCCCGTGACCAGGCGATTCATGGTGCCCCCACCAGGGCTCGAACCTGGGACCTGCGGATTAAAAGTCCGTAGCTCTACCAACTGAGCTATAGGGGCCGTGCCCTGCGAGCAGGGCGTCGATGAGTTTACAGGTCCCGGGGATCGCTGCGGCAGGGGCCTGCCGCGCACTGCACTCGCGGCGCACGCTCGACCTCGGTGGGCATCACGTGCGGCCGTCGACGATGCCGGATCGGTTGGCGCCCATCCGCATCGCCTCTCGCAACTCCGTGATGGTCGAGACCACGACCAGGGTGTTCGCCGGGCTGGCGCCGGCATCGAGCCACGACGGGTCGCAACTGATCGCCAGGGCATGGTCCGCGTCGACCGCGATCCCGCCGACTTCGTTGAGCGCCGCGAAGATGGTCTGTTCGGCAGCGCTGCCGCCTTCGTGGAAGACGATCGCGCCGGGCCCGACGTCGACCCGGATGCCCGAGGGAGCGATGTAGGCGGCGCCGGCGGGTCGGTGTCCGTCGACGAACGGCGCGTCGTCGGCGTCGAGATCCTCGATCGGCATCGCCAGCAGGTGGCGTGCGACAAATCGCCGGATGGCGTCCTCGTCGAACGGTGTCGCCACCGTTCGATGATCGCTCGGATCGGCCGGACGGACGACAAGCTGTTCCCCCATTGCTCTTGCTTATCATGAACGACGGATCGTTGTCAGCGAAGGGTGGGCGCGAGTCACGTGTCTGAACATCCGGTGTTCAAGGTGGGCGCCAGAGCCACCAAAACCGGCTCCGACCACCTGATTTGTGAATTGTTCGAGGAGTGTCCTAAGCTAAGTCGGCTCCCAACGGAGAACCGGCCCCCTTCGTCTAGCGGCCTAGGACGCCGCCCTTTCAAGGCGGTAGCGCGGGTTCGAATCCCGTAGGGGGTACGCTTGCCCGGCCCCCTGCGGACCGGGGGAGCACACAACAGAACATGGCCCTGTGGCGCAGTTGGTTAGCGCGCCGCCCTGTCACGGCGGAGGTCGCGGGTTCGAGTCCCGTCAGGGTCGCAATTTATTGCGATTGGCATTCGGTTAGGGTGCCGTCCGGCCAGGTAGCTCAGTTGGTACGAGCGTCCGCCTGAAAAGCGGAAGGTCGCCGGTTCGATCCCGGCCCTGGCCACGTCAAACCCCCGACATCGTTCGGGGGTTTTCTCGTCTCACTGGCGTGTCGAGTCCGAACACCCACATCGATAGGCGATGGCAAACCCTCCAGGTGAGATCGTGTCTTTGACGCGGTCGATCTCTCTCAATTGAATTGTTGTGTGCCAGTTCACGCGGGCGTCAGAACAATCCGAGGAGGACCATTGACCGGTCATACGCAGCTCACCATCGACGGGGCGATCGCGACCGTGCTGCTCGACAACCCCGGTCGGCGTAACGCGGTCTCCTGGGCCGTTCTCGATGAACTGCGCGAGGTCGTCGACAAGGTCTCCAGGTCGCCGGACCTCAGGGTGGTGATCCTCGCCGGGCAGGGTCAGGACTTCAGCGTCGGTGGTGATCTGTCCGCGCCGCTAGAGTCCAGGACGCTGCGCCGCGACTCGGTCGAGGCGGACACGGCCCGGATGCGGCAGGTGGGCAACACCCTGCTCGCCTTCCACCGTCTACCGCAGATCACGGTCGCGGCGATCGACGGCGCGTGTGCCGGCGCCGGCCTGTCGCTCGCTGCGGCCGCCGACTTCCGGATCGCGTCCGAGCGCGCAGTATTCAACACCGCGTTCGTCACTGCGGGGCTGTCGGGAGATCTCGGGGGTGTCTGGTTGATCAGCAATCTGATCGGTGGTGCCCGCGCCCGTGAACTGTTTCTCACGCCGAGTAAGTTGACTGCGGCCCAGGCGCACGATCTGGGGCTGGTCTCATCTGTGGTGTCCGTCGATGTGCTGCACGAGCGAGCCGGCGAGCTCGCACACCGGCTGGCATCCTCGGCGCCGCTGGCGCTGCAGGCGATGAAGCAGAATCTGCTCCAGTCCGCCACCGCGCCCCTGAGCGAGTATCTGCTCGACGAAACCGACCGGATGGTGCGCTGCTTCCATTCCGACGACGCTCGCGAAGCTGCGGGCGCCTTCCTCGACAAGCGCCGACCGGTATTCACCGGTCGCTGACGACCGCGGCCCGCATTCACGCGTACTACCGGTCGGCCTCGACGCGGAAGAAGTGCCAGTGCCACGGCTCGAGTTCGACGTGGAACCCGTCCACCGCGTCACTGAGCTCGAGCGTGATGCCGCCGGTGGCGTCGGCGAGGCGAAACCTGCTTCCCGGCGCGTCTTTCCAGGGGAACTTCACGTGGCCGCCGGCCACCTCGTCACCGAGATTGACCACGATCAGCCACCGGTGTTCGCCGGTCCAGCACCACGCGACGAGCTTGCCTACTGTGGCGTTGCCGGGTCGGCCGGACCGATCGCAGAGCTGCCAGCTGCCGGTACGGAACGTCCTGTCGCGCACTGCCGCGAGCAGAGACCGATGGAAGTCTGCGAGGTCCCGGTCGACCGGTTCGTCCGGGAACCGGCCCAGGAAGACCGGTAGCCGCACCCGGCGACCCTCGATCTGGCCGTCGTGGACCAGGCGTGCCCCGGTCTGGGTCAGGGTCGTGACCGTCACGGCCTTGAGCTGTGCCCGCCCGAACACCTCGGCTGCGCGCGGTTCGTCGTGGTTCTCGACGAATCGCAGCAGCTTGTTCTGGTAGTCGGTGTCGGCGCGCACGTGCTGCAGTACCGCCTCACCGTCGCCGTGACGAAGGTGGTCGTAGAGACGTTTGTCGTAGCAGAAGTCGAACCCCTGCTGCTGTAGCTGCCGTTCGAGGTCCCAGTACGCTTCGGCGATGAACGTGAACCCGGGGTGGGTTTCTCGGACCGCGGGGATGACGGTCGGCCAGTAGTCGTCGGTGGGCCGGTCGCCGACCCGCGACCCCCAAGTGCGTGCGAAGGTGTCGTTCATCATCAACATCGCCATATCGCAGCGCACCCCATCGCACTGGTCGGCGATCATGCGCAGCACGTCGATGGCGGCGGACCGCAGCGCCGGCGCGAATGCATCGAGCTGAACGACATCCGGCCATGCCGCAAAGTGTGGGTCGCGGCCGTTGGCCAGGATCGTGCCCGCGACCTCGACAAAGGAGGATGGATCGCTGCGCAGATCCTCGACACTGCCGTGCACGAACAACTCCGGATGTGCCGTGGTCCAGGGATGATCGGGAGCAACGTGATTGGGCACGAAATCGAGTAGCAGCCCGACACCCCGCTTTGCCAGGGCCGCCCGCGCCGCCGCGAGGCCGGCCGGACCGCCGAGCGCTGCGTCCACTCGGTAGTCGCGGATGCAATACGGCGACCCGACGACATCGTCAGGGGTGAAGTCGGGCAGTGCCACCTCGAAATCGGCGACCAGATCGGCGTTCTGCAGTGCGATCGCCACACCGGCCGGGCTGCGCTGCCACACCCCCGTGAGCCACACGGCGTCGAAACCGTTGTCGGCGATGGTGTCCCACTGCTCGTCGGGGACGGATCCGAGGTCGACGGGCTGTCCGGCCGTCACGCTGAGCTCCCGCAGCCATGGCCACGTGTTGATCTCGAAGACAAACGGGTGGTCCGCGTCGGCCCACCGCGACGCAACGGCTGTCCGGGTCACGATGACACCGCCTTCCGATCGGTCGAGACCGGTCAGCGCCCAGCTAACCACCCGGCGTCACCGGCGGGCGCGGTGTTCACCGAGGATTCCTTCCGGTCGCGGTCGGCTGACGGCGTGCCGCGATGTCATGTGCGCGGGGCGGCGGGCGGTTCCGGGGCGGGGCCCTCGCCCATCAATTCCTGACGCCGCACATCCACCACAGCGCGGATGGCATCGACGACCGCGGCCACCTCGGGCCGCCGGAACGACTCGGTGCGGGCCACCAGCCAGTACGTCAATTGCGCTCCGACGGTGGGCAGGACACGCACCAGGTCGTCGTGGCGGTCGGCCATGTAGCAGGGGAGTAGACCGATGCCGGCGTGCGCCCGACTGGCCTCCACATGGACGAACACGTTGGTCGACGTCACCGATTCGGCCATCTGCGGCACCAGGGTACGGGCGAGGTCGAGGTCGTCGACCTGCAGCATCGCGTCGACGAAGTAGATCAACGGGTGCGCCGTCAGATCCTCGGGAGTCTGCGGTGCCGGGTTCTCGGCGAGATACCTCGCCGAGGCGTACAGGCCGAGCCGATAGTCGGCGAGTCGGATCGCCTCGGCGCGATGGACATGGGGCTCGCCGACGACGATCTCGATGTCGAGGCCGGTGCGGTGCTGAGAGGCGAGACGCGTCGCCGTCACGATCTCGACGTTCACGCCCGGATGTCGACGACGCACCGCCACCACCGCCGGGGCCGCCAGATAGGCAGAGAAACCGTCGGTCGCCGACATCCGCACGACGCCACTCAGGGTCGGCGAACCGTCGATGTCGGTCTCGAGCCGACGCACCGCGCCCTCCACCTGCTCGGCCGCGGCGAACGCCCGTCGCCCCCGATCGGTGAGCTCCCATCCGGCGCTGCCGCGGGACAGGACCCGGCCACCGATCGCGCGTTCGAGGGCTTCGATCCGACGGGCCACGGTCGTGTGGTTCAGGTCGAGCAGATCGGCCGCGGTGGTGAAACGGCCACTCCGGCCGACCGCGAGCAAGACGAGCAAGTCGTCGGAACTGAGCTTGTCAACCGGCATATCTGCATTCTTGCAGATGTGATCCGCCCTTTCGGTTATTGCGTGCGCACTTTTGGTTATCGATACTCGACCGAGTACGTGACCCGCATCACACGCAGATCGTGAGGAGACACCATGCACGGTGCAACGAGCACAAGCCCGCCCACACCGGGCGACGCCAAACCATCGGGACTTCGCCGGATCGTCGCCGCGTCGATGGCTGGCACCGTCGTCGAGTGGTACGAGTTCTTCCTGTACGGGACCGCCGCAACGCTGGTGTTCAGCAAGGTGTTCTTCCCGGCCGGAGGTAACGAGCTCGACGCGATCATCGCGGCCTTCGTGACCTACGCGGTCGGTTTCATCGCGCGGCCCCTCGGCGGTGTGGTCTTCGGACACTTCGGTGACAAGTACGGCCGCAAGAAGCTCCTGCAGCTCAGTCTGATCATGGTGGGCGCCGCGACGTTCCTGATGGGCTGCCTGCCGACGTTCGGTCAGGTCGGCTATTGGGCGCCCGCGCTGCTCGTCGCCCTGCGGTTCATCCAGGGATTCGCGGTCGGCGGTGAATGGGGAGGTGCGGTGCTGCTGGTCGCCGAGCACAGCCCCAACCGCTCTCGGGCGTTCTGGTCGTCGTGGCCGCAGGCAGGAGTGCCGGCCGGCAACCTCGTCGCCACGATCGTGCTGCTGGTCCTGACGACCACGCTCTCCGACCAGGCGTTCCTGGGCTGGGGCTGGCGTGTCGCGTTCTGGCTGTCGGCGGTCATCGTGCTGGTCGGATACTACGTGCGGACCAAGGTCACCGACGCGCCCATCTTCGTTGCGGCGCAGCGTGAAGCAGAGGAGATCAAGACCTCGTCGTTCAGTGCGGTGGAGGTGCTCAAGCGCTACCCGCGAGGCGTCTTCACCGCCATGGGCCTCCGGTTCGCCGAGAACATCATGTACTACCTCGTCGTCACCTTCTCGATCACCTATCTCAAGGTCGTGGTGCACGCTCCCACCGCGGACATCCTGTGGTGGATGCTCGCGGCACACGCCGTGCACTTCGCGACGATTCCCCTCGTGGGCCGTCTCGCCGACCGGGTCGGTCGCCGCCCGGTCTACCTGATCGGAGCGGTCCTGACCGCCACCTGGGGCTTCTTCGCCTTCCCGCTCATGCACACCGGCCACTACGGCGTCATCATGTTCGCCATCATCCTGGGCCTGATCTTCCACGCCTTCATGTACGCCCCGCAGCCGGCGATCATGGCGGAGATGTTCCCGACCCGCATGCGCTACTCCGGTGTGTCCCTGGGGTACCAGGTGACGTCCATTGTGGCCGGATCGCTGGCGCCGATCATTGCTGCGTCACTGCTGAGTCGGTTCGACTCGTCGGTGCCGATCGCCATCTACCTCGCCGTGGCATCCGCCATCACGATCGTCGCCGTGATCGCCGCCCGGGAGACCAAGGGCATCGCGTTGGAGACGATCGATGCCGCGGACGCCGCTGCGCACGTCGATGTCGCGGCGCGCGGAGTGAAGGTGCCGGCATGACCGCGACCGGTATGGAGGGACGCCGGGCCCTGGTGACCGGGGCCGCCGCCGGCATCGGCGAGGCGTGTGCCCGCGCTCTGGCGGCACGCGGAGCCCAGGTGGTCGTCGCCGACATCGACGACGTCGGTGCCAAGCAGGTGGCCGCCGACATCGGTGGCACCGCCTGGCAGGTCGATCTGTGTGAGACCGCCGAACTGGACTCACTCGATCTCGACATCGACATCCTGGTCAACAACGCCGGGATCCAGTCCGTGGCACCGATCGAGGAGCTGGACCCCGAGACGTTCCGGCGGATGCAGCGGTTGATGGTCGAGGCGCCGTTCCTGCTGATCCGTGCCGCGTTGCCACGGATGTACGAACGGGGGCACGGGCGGATCGTGAACATCTCGTCGGTGCACGGTCTGCGCGCGTCGGCCTACAAGTCGGCCTACGTCGCGGCGAAGCATGCCCTCGAAGGATTGTCGAAGACGGTGGCGCTCGAGGGTGCGTCTCGCGGCGTCACCAGCAATTGTGTGAACCCGGGCTATGTCGAGACCGAGCTGGTGACCAAGCAGATCGCCGACCAGGCGCGGGTGCACGGGATGGACACCGACGAGGTGGTCGAGAAGATCATGCTGACCGAGAGCGCGATCAAGCGGCTGGTCCGCCCGCATGAGGTCGGGTCCCTGGTGGGGTGGCTGGCCTCGGACGAGGCGTCGATGGTGACCGGGTCGTCCTATCCGATGGACGGTGGGTGGAGCGCACGGTGACGTCGGGGCACCCGGTCGGTCGGCCGGTCGGGTGATCCCGTCCTCGTTAGGCTCTGACTGTGGCAAAGAAAAAGAAGGGTCGAGACAAGCGAAAGCCCCAACGGCATCCCGTGAGGCCACGCCCCGCGAGACCGGAGGCGAGTCCGGAGGATCAGGCGCTGTTTCAGCAACTGCGTCCGGCACTGCGGTCCGATGAGCCGTTAGACCTGCTCATGACCGTCGGAGCGCTCATCGCGGCCACCGACCGGCGTAGCCGCAACCCGTTCGCTCGCGACGAAGAGATCCCGGCGTTGGTCGATGTCGTGGAGTCGTTCATCGGCACGCCGTACGCCGAGACGACCGCGGCGCTGATGGTCATCCGGGCCCTGACGACCGACGAGCTGCTCGCTGCCCGGATCGGCCGTGAACTGGCCACCCGCCGGCACCCGATGCCGGACTGGCTGACCGGGCTCGATCGGGCCCGGCTCGAGCCTGACGTGTGGTTCTTGACCCACATATTGGCCGACGGCGACGACTATCTGCTCGGTGTCTCGCTGCCGTCGGGGCATACCCTGTCGGCGCTGGTGTACGTCGATCACAATCTCGGAACGGTCGTCAAGGATGCCTTTGTCGTCCCCGACTCCTTGGCGGAGTTGTCGAACAAGCTCGCCGACCTGATCGGCGACAGAACACAGACCCTGAAGACCACGGACGCGGCCACCGCACGGGCGGTGATGGAGGACGCGATCGATCACGGGGCACGGATGCTTCCCCCGCTCGAATCCGAGACGTGGCCGATATGCCGCCCACTCGTCGAGTGGATGCTGCGGATGCTGCCGCCGGATGGAGTGGTGCCACGCCGCAAGGAGTGGTCCGACGAGGAGCGGGCGGCGATCGCGGCGGACTTCTTCGCCTCGCCGTTCGGCCAGCCGGTGGACCGCGAGGACGAGCGCGGGTTGATGGACAACCTGTTGTGGTTCGGTACGGACTACGCGAACGGGGACCCGTTCCGTTGGAGCAGCGTCACCGTCGAGCTGCTGCTGGCCGACTGGTTCCCCCGCAAGATCGTCGCCGAGCCCGTATACCTCGCCAAACTACCGAACCTGTTGCGTGCCTTCATCCGCTATGCCCACGATCACGAGGGGATCGTGGCGTCGCTGACCGAGGCCGCGCTGGACGCTGTCGACGACTTCGAGCCCGACTATCAGCGGGTCATCCGGTCGGCACGGCCGCAGGGACCGCAGGCGTTGTTGGCCGGACTGATCGACACCCATGTGGACGTCGAGGACGGGGCCGAGTCAACCACGGGCGGGTCCATGCTCGAGTTCCTCGACCGTTCGGTCGGCGACCGCCTGACCTTGATGGACCTCGACGACGCACCTCTCCCCGACGAATCGTTCGAATGGGCCGGTATTCCCGATGACATCGTGCCCGCGGTCCGGGAGGTGCTCGCTGCCTGCGATGCCTGCGCCGACGAGCTTCTCGATGTCGAACACCGCACGGCGATGAGACGTTTCCTCAGCCGAGCGGCGGCCGGTGACCCGGAGATCTTCCGCCGCAAGGCGTCGCCCGCCAGGGGTGCGGCAGCCGTCGCCTGGGTGATCTGTCGCGCCAACAGGACCGTCGGACAGTACGACTCGGGTCTGTCCGTGCAGGAGTTGTTGGCGTCATTCGGTGTCAAAGGCAGCGTCTCCCAACGCGCCGAGCCCATGTTGCGGGCCAACGGCGTCAACCCTCACGGGCTGTACGGCGTGATGGACCTCGGTGCGCCGGACCTGCTGATATCCGAGCGACGCGAGGCCATCATCGACGTCCGGGACCGGTACGTGAACAGGTGACGAGCGTGGGGAGTCTCTCAACGCCGTTGTGGGACAGAAAGAGTCCTCACCCCCGGTCTCTGGGCCGGCCCACCGCGCCCTACCCACCCCCGGTCTCTGAGCGGTCCACCGTGAGCGGTCCGCTCGGTCCCTGAGCGGTCCACCGCGCCCTACCCACCCCCGGTCCCTGAGCGGTCCACCGTGAGCGGTCGGCTCGGTCCCTGAGCGGTCCACCGTGCCCAACCCACCCCCGGTCCCTGAGGAGCCTCCGAGCCTGCGAGGATGCGTCACGAAGGGCCCTTCGTGACACTCGGCTGGCGCCTCGTTCCTCAGGGACCGGGGTTGGGTTGCGCGGCGCGCTGATCCGGCAACTCTTCCGATCAGGACGGTTCCCCAGGGACCGGCCGGCGAGAAGCGATGCTCGTCGATTCAGCGATCGGCGAGGATCAGGTCCGCGGCCTTCTCGCCGATGAGCACCGACGGGGCATGCGTATGCCCTCGAATGATCGTGGGCATGACCGAGGCGTCGGCGACGCGCAGGCCCGCGACGCCACGCACTGCGAGTGTCGGGGTGACGACGCTGTCGGGATCGTTGCCCATCCGGCACGTGCCCGCCGGGTGATACAGCGTGTGCGAGTGACGGTTCAGCACCTCGGCGAGCGTGTCCTCATCGGGCACGCGGGAGTTTGTGCGTGGTTGTGACACCACACCGAGACGCCCGCGCAGCGACGGCGCCTGCGCGATCTCGACGGTGGCCCGCAGACCCGCCATCATGGCAGCCCGGTCGACGCCGTCGGAATCGCTGAGGTAGCGCGGGTCGATGAGCGGCTTCGCGGTCGGGTCCGCCGAGCGCAGCGTGATCGTTCCGGTGCTCTCCGGTTTGACCAGGATCGGCCCCATGGCGACGGCGTGGTGTGGATATGGCTCGCCGAGGCCTTCGTTGTAGAAGGCCACCGGGGCGAAGATCAGCTCGAGGTCCGGCAGTCGCAGATCATCGCGGCTGCGGATGAAGCCATAGGCCTCGCCGACGTTCGATGTGAGCATCCCGCGACGTCGCAGCAGGTACTTCGCGAGCTCGAGGGGACTCTCCGCGTCGGCGAGAGAACCGGATTCGACATCCCAGCCGATCGGGGCGAGCAGGTGATCGAGCAGGTTTCGCCCGACGCCGGAATTGTTTGCGACGGTGCGGATTCCGTGGGTGGCGAGTTCCTCGCCGTGTCCCACACCCGAGAGCATCAGCAGCTGCGGGGTGTTGACCGCCCCACCGCACAGCACCACCTCGCGCCGCGCGTGGACGGTCAGCGATCGTCCCGCGCGAGAGTATTCGACACCGACCGCGCGGGTGCCCTCGAACAGCACCTTGGTGGCGGTCGCCTCCGTGATGAGGTGCAGGTTCTTGCGGTTGAGGGCGGGGCGCAGGTACGCGTCGGCGGTGCTCAACCGCGAGCCCTTGTGCTGGGTGACCATCGTCTGTGAGAAGCCCTTGGGCTCTGGCAGATTCGCCCGCTCGACGGCATGGCCGCACTCGGCGGCCGCATCGAGGAAGGCGCGCGTCAATGAGCGCGGCGAACGCTGATGCGACACCTGCAGCGGCCCGGTCGTGCCTTCGTCGTTCTCGGTGGCGTCGGCAACATTCTCGATTCGCCGGAAGTACTCGACGAGGGAGTCGAACGACCAGTCGTCGCCGGCGTGCTCGGCCCATTCGTCGTAGTCGGCGGCGAATCCGCGCACCCACATCATGGCGTTCATCGACGACGACCCGCCGAGGGTCTTGCCACGCGGGTAGAAGACTCGACGCCCGCCGAGTTCCGGCTGCGGCTCGGTGGAGTAGTCCCAGTCGGACGCGCCGCCGAAGAGCTTCGAGAAGGCCGCCGGGATATGGATGAACTTGTCGGAGTCCTTGGTTCCCGCTTCGAGGACAAGGACCTCGTTGCGGGGGTCGGCGCTGAGTCGATTCGCGACGACGGCACCGGCGGAACCGGTCCCGACCACGACGAAGTCGACGGTGCGTGGTGTGGTGCTGGGCATGATGGCCTTTCGTTCTCGGATGTGGTCAGCCGCGCAGCGCGGAGGCGAAGATGGCGGGCAGTTGTCGGGGGCTCGGCTCCGCGGCGAATTCCGCGAGCAGGCGGCCGGTGGCGGCCGACGTCCGGTTGGTCACGAACCACGGGGGCTTGGGAGACAGCGACCATTCGCCGTGCAGGATCGAGCGCGGCGCGGGCCGGAAGGGTCCGCGAACCACGGTGCGTTCGGTGTCCGCGAGCAGAAACGCGTTGTGCACCAATCCGGTTCCCGACTGGATGTCATCGAGTGTGTGTCCTCCGAAGGCACCCCAGGTCGCGGCGGCGGTGAGGAAGCCGACCGCGGTCCACGCGTTCACGGCGATGGTTCCGTAGCGGAGGTCGGCGATCATCGCCTCGAAGTCGGTGCCGAGATCGGCGATGGACCGTGGGTGCGCGATCACGTTGATCCCGAGCGTGCCGATGAACTGGTTGTTCACCACATCGGTGGCAGTGGTGAGGAAGTCGGTTCCGGAACCGGGCAGTTCGAGGACGCCGAGGACGGGGCCGAAGTATTCGGTGGACAGGAGGTCCTCGTCGGCGTCGGGCGACAGGCCGGTGACCAGCAGCCGCTCGCCGGCGGTCCCGCAGCGCTCCGCGTCGGGGTAGGCGGTGTGCGCGGCTGCGACGCGGCCGTCGCTGCCCGGGTAGTAGGCGACCCGTGCGGGCGCGTTGTGGAAGGCCTTGCGCAGCGCGGTGAGGAACTCCTGCTTCTGGTCCCAGTCGGCAGAGATGATCACGGCCTGGGCGGCGACACAGTTGTACCCACCGTTGTGCAGACGCTGCGTCGCGATGTGTTCGGCCTGGAACTTCAGATCTGCGGCACTCCACCTCCCGGGCACCACGATGGTGGGTGACACGCCGCCGAGTTCACTCGTGATCGGCTTGGTCAGTCGGGGATCTCCGGACTCTCTACGGCGCTGTGCTTCCTCCCCGGTTCCCCACACGATCAGGTCGTGGGTGGCGGCGCTGCCGGTCATGTGCACATGCGCGACCGCGTTGTGGTGCACCAGATATTCGCCGACGTCGGCACCGCCGGTGAGGATGCGGATCGCGCCGAGCGAGATCAAGGGTTCGAGTACCCGCTCGAGGACGGGGAGCAGGGGGTCGGTGAGCGGATTGAGCTTGAGGGCGACGACCCGATTGTGTGCGAGCAGCTCGTAGATCACATCCAGCGGTGCGATCGAGGTGATGTTGCCCGCGCCGAGCACCACACCGATACCGCCTGTGGTGGTGGGATCGAGCTGGGCGAGGCCTGCGGTCGCCTTGGCCTGTGCGGTGTCGATCCCCGGCCGCAGCCAGACGTCCACGCGGAAGCCGCTGAGCAACAACGAGTCGTAGACCGAGGTCGGCAGCACCTGCACGGTGGTGCGACCGGATGCGGTGCCGAACGTGGCCTCGGCGACGGGACTGCGACCGGCGGCGAGGTCACGGAGTGATTGTGCGGCCGCACCGAGCCCCGTCGCGAACGCGTACGGACCCGAAATCCACTCCTCGCCGGCGAGCGCCGAATGTGGCCCGAGCCGCTTGATCGAGGATGCGGCGGCGACCCAGTCGGCCGCATGAACTCCGGTCAGTGCCCGCACCCGGTCGAGAAGGTCCGCTCGTTCGGTAACCGACAACTCGGCCCAGACCTTCTCACCTGCGGACAGATTGGCGAGAGCGCTCTCGACCAGGGCTTTGTTCTCGGTGTTGTGCTGTGTGTCGACGCTCATCGCGTGCTTCAACTCCTGCCGTGAGGATGGGGGTGGCGGTTTCGCCGGTACCTGAATTCTCGGCGAGCAGCCGCGTCCTCACCATGGGCGGCCGCAAAAGCGCCGACGCTGTGACTTTGTGCCACGGCACAAGCCGGATATGGCGTGGCTCACCCTTCATCGTTACGATGTGGGCTGTGGCCATATCAACGGGCAGCTCGCGCGCAGCTGCGCTCGCCGCCGACGTGCTCGACGACCTGTCGGAGCTGACCGACACCCTGGTGGAGCGGCTCGAGGCCGCCGAGCAGACGTACCTCGATGCGCAACTTCTCACCCTCGAGCAACTCCGCAGCGCCTGCACCGAGAACCTCAGTTCGATCCTCACGGTCCTCGCCGGGCAGGGGCGGGTGCGCGTCGACGTCGCCCGCGCGACCGGACGTCTCAAAGCCGAGCAGGCAATCCCTCTCGCAGCCGTCCTTCGTGCTTACCGGCTTGGTGGGCAACTGATCTGGGAACAGATGCTGCGCCGGGCGCAGCAGGTGTCGCCGGAGGAATTGCTCGACATTCCCGCGCATCTCTGGGAGGCGATCGACACCTACTCCGATGCCGCGGTCGAGGGCTATCGCGAGGCCGAGATCCTGCGCACCCACGCCGACGCCGAGGCGCGAGCACTGCTCGTGCGGACGGTGTTCGACGACCACTCCGACAACCCCACCGCGATCATCGATGCGATGCGCGCTCTGGGTCTGCCCGAACGCGCATGCTTCGCGGTGGTCTGCGCGGAGGGCGCGGAGCCTCGTCCGGCCGTCGCCGGCGACACCGCCACCCGGCTGCAGAACAAGGGCATCACCTCGGTCTGGGACACCCAGCCCGACGGTTACCTCGGACTGATCTGCGGCCGGTCCGACGCCGACGTCGACATCGCGGTCGGCGAGGTGGGCTCGGTGTTCGAGCGCCGCGTCGGGGTCAGCCGGGCGTTCGCGGTCCCCGCCGACATCGCCGGTGCCGTCGACGAGGCACGTCTTGCGCGACGGTGTGCGCCCGCCGACGTCGCCACCCTGATCCGATACGAAAACCTTTCGCTCGCACTGCTACTCGTCCGTGTCCCGGTTGCCGCCCGCGAGGTTGCGAGCCGCACCCTGGGAGCCTTGCTGGAGTTGCCCGACGGCGAACGCGACGAGATGTTGGCAACGCTGGAAGCCTGGTTCGAATGCGACGGGTCGACCGCCGCCACCGCGGATCGGCTGCATTATCACCGCAACACGGTGCTCTACCGGCTTCGCAAGATCGGTGATCTGACCGGCCGCTCCGTCGACAAACCGATCGATGCCGCCGAACTCTACGTGGCGCTGCGGGCGATCCGATTGCTCGGTCATTCAAGGACCTGACCAAGCGTCCCATTCGGTCCCCGAGGAGCGAGCGTGCCCTCCCGGTCCCTGAGGAGCGAGCGTGCGAGCGTGTCCTCCCGGTCCCTGAGGAGCGAGCGTGCGAGCGTGTCCTCCCGGTCCCTGAGGAGCGAGCGTGCGAGCGTCACGAAGGGCGGCCCTTCGTGACGGCCCTTCGCTAGCGCTTCGGGCCTCCTCAGGGAGCGGGGGTTGGGCGGGCTTGCGAGCGTGGCCGTTTCGGTCCCTGAGGAGCGAGCTTGTCCACCCGGTCCCTGAGGAGCGAGCGTGCGAGCGTCACGAAGGGCGGCCCTTCGTGACGCATCCTCGCAGGCTCGGAGGCTCGTCAGGGATCGGGTGGTGGGCGCAGCGTTTCGGGCCTTCTCGGGGTCGGGGGTTGGGCGCGGCGTTTCGGGCCTTCTCGGGGTCGGGGGTTGGGCGCGGCGTTTCGGGCCTTCTCGGGGTCGGGGGTTGGGCGCGGCGTTTCGGGCCTCCTCGGGTCGGGTGGTGCGCGCGGCGTTTCGGGTTCTCTCGAGGATCGGGTGGCTGGGCTTTCTCTACCGGTGTGCGAGCCTCGGCACCGGACCGGGGGAGCGAGCCTGCGTCCGTTCCGCACCCTCGCTGTGCACAGGCACAAGTGTCTGCCGGACTGTGTTGTCACCGCGACCATCGACACCGAACGTGATTGACGCAACACTTGAATCATCCACGAAATCGAGGCCCGGGAGACTGAGCAGATGACCAACCTTTCCATGAATCTCGTTGCCACGGCACGCGATCACGGTGACACCGTCGCGCTGAAGTGCGGCGAGTTCGCGTTGACCTACACCGAGTTCGACGCCGCCGCAGCCCGCGTGGCGACGCTGCTCGAGCGGGAAGGGATCGGCCCTGGCGATCGGGTCGGGATCATGCTGGGCAACACACCGGCGTTCGCATTGGCGTTCTACGGGATCTTGCGTCGTGGCGCGATCGCGGTACCGATGAATCCATTGCTGAAGGCCCGCGAGATCGAGTTCTACCTGACCAACACCGGGGCCTCCGCCTTGTTCGCCACACCCCTGTTCGCCGACGAGGCGCGCCCGGCAGCCGAGACAGCGGGGAGCCGGTTGTGGCTGGTCGACGACGCCGGACTGGCGGAGCTGATCGCCGACCTGCCGGCGCAGCCCGGCCCCGTCGAGCGGACCGACGACGACACGGCGGTCATCTTGCACACGTCCGGCACCACCGGCAAGCCCAAGGGCGCCGAACTCACCCACGGCGGCCTCGCCCGCAACGGTGAGGTGACCGCGCGGACCCTGCTGGGCATCGAGTTCGGCGACGTCGTCATGGGATGCCTGCCGCTGTTCCACGTGTTCGGACTCACCTGCGGGATGAACACCTCGGTGCTGGTCGGTGCGACACTCACGCTGATCCCGCGTTTCGATCCGCGCACAGCGGTCGAGGTGATCGAGCGCGACAAGGTCACCGTGTTCCTGGGTGTCCCGACGATGTATGCGGCAATGTTGGGTGTGGCGCAGGAGTTCCCGACGTCGGCGACCGCGACCCTGCGCACCTGCGCGTCCGGTGGTGCCTCGCTGCCGGTGCGGGTGCTGAGCGACTTCGAGAAGACCTTCGGATGCATGATCCTCGAGGGTTACGGCCTGTCGGAGACCTCACCGGTCGCCTCGTTCAACCACCCCGACCGTGAGCGCAAGCCCGGTTCGATCGGTACCCCGATCGAGGGCGTGCGCATGCGCGTCGTCGACGCCGCCGGCAAGGAGGTCGCCACCGGTGAGCCCGGCGAGATCCAGATCGCCGGACACAACATCATGAAGGGCTACTGGAACCTTCCGGACGCCACCGCGGCAGCGATCGACGAGCAGGGGTGGTTCTCCTCCGGAGACATCGGGAAGGTGGACTCCGACGGCTACTTCTTCATCGTCGACCGCAAGAAGGACCTGATCATCCGTGGCGGATACAACGTCTACCCACGCGAGATCGAGGAGGTGCTCTACGAGCATCCCGCGGTCGCCGAGGCCGCCGTCGTCGGTATCGCCCACGAGTCCCTCGGGGAGGAGATCGGCGCCGCGGTCGCACTGAAGCCCGGCGCCTTCGCCGACCCCGCCGAGCTCGTGGAGTTCGTCAAGGAGCGCGTCGCCGCCTACAAGTACCCGCGTCACATCTGGATCCTCGCCGAGCTGCCCAAGGGCGCCACCGGCAAGATCCTGCGCCGCGAGATCACCGTGCCGGAGGTGCAGAACATCCGGTGATACGGCCGGATCGACCGAATCCGGTGGGGCGGCGAGGAAGTCTGACCATACTGCGAGAATGACCGAATCGCGACGCCCACCGGCCAGCGCGGTGGTGATCCGGAGTATCTACGGGACCTCGGCCGTCGAGTGGTTCCTGATCTTCGCCATCGGCACCATTCTCGTCACGCGCCTGTATCTGGAGGTGACCGGCTACCCCCAGGTCGGTGGCGGCACCCTGCATATCGCGCATGCGCTGTGGGGCGGTGCGCTCATGATGCTCGCCCTGATCATCGGCTGGCTGTTCCTCGGTGCGGCCACCCGGATCACGGCGATCATCATGGGCGGCATCGGGTTCGGGTTGTTCCTCGACGAGGTGGGGAAGTTCGTCACCAAGGACAACGACTACTTCTACGGTCCATCGGCCGAGATCATGTACGTCCTCGTGGTGCTTGTCCTGGTGATCAGCCGGATCGTCCGGGACGTCAAGCGGCCGACAGTGGCCGAGGCGATGGCGAATGCGGCCACCATCGCCGCCGATGGGATCTCGCACGGCCTGCCGGCGCGTCGCCGACGACAAGCGCTCGAGTTTCTTCAGTCGGCCGCCGAACAGGATGCCGACCCCGAGCTGATCGCCCACATCCGGGGACTGCTCGATGCCGGCCGGGACAGTCCGGACCGCCTCATGCGGCTGCGCGATCACGCGACCGCGTTGATCCCGGGCTTCTTCCGCAGCCCCCGCTGGGTCACGGTGGTCGGCTGGCTGCTGGTGGCGAGCTCGGCGTTGACCCTCATCGTCGGCGGGCTCGCCTGGTACTTCAACAATCGCGACCTGGGCGATGACGTCGACGTGTACTTCGAGATCAGCCGCAGCACCCCGGCCAGCTGGATTCTGTTCATCAGCGGCATCGTGACGCTCGCGCTGTCGCTGCCGGCGATGATCGCGCGGCGACGCACCGCGAGCCTCTGGCCGATGCGCTCGCTCCGGTTGGCGGCGCTGGTGTTCACCCTGACCAACGCGCTCGTCGACTTCGCGCTCGAAGGCTTCGGCGCATTGTTCAACCTCGCCGTCGGACTCTTCGCGCTCGCCGTGATGACCTACCACCTCGGTGAGCAGGTGGCCGCGCGCGGCCCGGCGCGTGAGCGACTCAGAGTCTGAGGATTCTCGTTCGCGCGTGAGCGGCCGCCGCGGTCAGCGGAACCGGTCCCGCAGGTTCGGATCGTCGTGCCACCACAGGGTGGGTGCAGGCTCATGATCGTCGACGACCGGCCGGTCGACCGAGGGCACATCGAGCTCCGCGTCGATCTGCGCCTCATGCTCATGTTCATCGGACCGGAACCGTGCGAACAAGGTCATCAGGAACGGCAGCCCGACGGCGTCGCCGAGGATCCAGAACACTCCCGCGCCGATCGTCTGGTCGGTGCGCAGCGACGGACCCCAGGTGCGATCCAGTGCGGCGTAGTGGCTCGCGGCGATCAGCGAACCCTGCCACAGGATCACGCCGAGCACGCCGTCGCCGATCGATTCGCCGAGCGTGATCAACAGGGACAGACCCTGGGGTTGTCGCCGCGGCACCGGGTCGAGTTGCAGACGCGCGTAGAAGTAGACGACGCCGACGACGACCAGGAGAATCCGTGTCCCGACATCGACGACACCGTTGTCCAACAGCGCCGGGTACCAACCGGTCAGGTAGATGAGCCACGGCGTCATGAGGAGAGCGGCCGACGTGGTCGCCGGTGACAGGCCGACCCGCGCGGCACGTGACCGCAGCGCGGCATCGACCCGGGCCCGGCCCCGCGGCCCGAGCGCGTCGCGGGCGACTGTCAGCGGCATGCCGAGTGCGAGACCAAACGGTGTGACCATCAAGACCAGCACGAACTGCAGAGCCCGCACCCAGAACAAGGTGTCGCTGTAGACACCGATGAAGCTGCACGCGCTCACCAACCAGACTCCGCACCCGAGGGCGCCGAAGAGGACTGCTCGCCGAGCGGGCACCGACGAGCGTCGCCAGGCGAGTCCGTACGCCACCGCCACGACGAGGATGATCGTCACCGTCGGCGCGTCGACACGCCACGCGGTGAACGCGGTGCCGAGTGTCAGCGGGGCCTGGGCTGCGGTCACGGCGACCAGTATGCGCCGCCACGTCCGAGGATGCGCAGGCCCGCCAGGGATGTCGCTTATGCGTGAAATCTATACGGACAAAAGCGAATTGAGCAGGATCGCATCCCAAACCGAGCCGAGCGGCGACGTTCGGCCGAGGTTGCTGCGGTACCGGGCACATCGCGGGGCCGGATTCGCATGATCAACTGAGAGTGTGAACACTCTCGACCGCGCCACCGTGAGCGCCCGCATCTCCGGTTTCCGACGGCGGGCCGCCGACGTCCCCGACGCCCGGTTGGCGGCAGTCGCGATCACGATCGCCGAACGGGACGGACGTCAGGGGATCTGGCTGACCAAGCGCCCGGCGACGATGCGTCGACACGCGGCGCAGTACGCGCTGCCCGGTGGTCGGCTCGATCCGGGGGAGGACCAGCAGACCGCCGCGCTTCGCGAACTCCACGAGGAGATCGGCATCGACCTGCCCGCCGACAGTGTCATCGGCACGCTCGACGACTACGCGACCCGGTCCGGTTTCGTGATGACACCCGTCGTCTGCTGGGCCGACGAGACCCATGTCCCCGATCCCAACCCCGATGAGGTCGCGCAACTGTTCTTTGTGACCTTCGATGAGCTGATGGTGGAACCGCGGTTCCTCACGATCCCGGAATCCGACCGTCCGGTGATCCAGCTCCCGATCGTCGGAGCGCTCGTCCATGCGCCCACAGCCGCGGTCATCTACCAATTCGCCGAGGTCGTCCTGCGCGATCGGCACACCCGCGTGGACGGTTTCGAGCAACCGGTGTTCGCCTGGCGCTAGCGACACCAGGCGGGACCCACCCCACTCGGACGCGACATCACAGCGGTGGTAGCAACAAGGTCATGACTCTGAGCATCGGACGCTTCGCGAAGGAAAGGCAGTGATGGGCACCGTCACCGTCGAGCGGCGCGGCGAGATCGCGATCGTGACCCTGGATCGGCGAGACGCGATGAACACGCTCACCGTCGATCTGGTGCGCGACCTCACCGAGGTGCTGGACGCGATCGACGCCGACGACGAGTGCCGTGTGGTGATCCTGACCGGCGCCGGACGGGCCTTCTGCGCCGGTCTGGATCTTCGTGGCTATGGTGACGACGAATCCGTCGAGGGGCGTGGCGTGATGGTGTCGGCGTTCTCGCGGCAGCAGGACATCGCCGGCCTGGCCCAACGGATTCACGGGCTGCGCCAGCCGGTGATCGCCGCGGTCAACGGCGCTGCCGCGGGCGGTGGTCTGGCGCTGGTGTGCGCCAGCGACATCCGGATCGGGTCCACCAGAAGCGTGTACGCGGTCGGTTTCATCCGGGCGGGCTTCTCCGCCTGCGACATCGGCGTGTCGTGGCTGCTGCCGCGACTGGTCGGGACCGGCCGCGCGCACGAGTTGATGCTGACCGGACGCCGGTTCACCGCAGCGGAGGCGCAGCGCTACGGGCTTCTCGTCGACGTCGTCGAACCGCCGGAGCTGCTGGACACCGCAATCGCCACGGCAGAGTCGATCCTCGCGAATCCTCCGCTCTCGGTGGAGCTGACCAAGGTCGGTATGTGGGCCGCGGTCGAGTCGAACTCCTTCGCCGCGACGGTGGAGTTCGAGAACCGTCAGCAGATGATCACCGCCATGACCGACGATCGGAGCGAGGCAACCGCCGCGTTCCTGGAGAAACGACGACCGGAGTATCGACGACGATGACGACCGACCTGTTCGATGTGAAAGGCAAGACCGCGCTCGTCACGGGCGGCACCAGCGGAATCGGCGCCATGATCGCGCACGGACTGCATGAACGCGGGGCGCGGGTGCTGATCGCCGGCCGCAAGGAGGCAGCGCTGGCGGAGGCCCGTGCGGCCGGCCTCACCGCGTTCCAGGCGAACCTCTCGACGCCGGACGCCTGCCGGGAACTGGCGGCGCAGGTCGCCGGCGAGGTCGATCGGCTCGACATCCTGGTCAACAACGCCGGGGCCACCTGGGGTGCGCCGCTGGAGGAATTCCCCGATTCGGCCTGGGACCGGACGCTCGACCTCAACGTGAAGGCGCCTTTCGCACTGACCCAGGCGCTGCTGCCGTCGCTGACCCGAGGGGCCACCGACGACGATCCGTCCCGCGTGATCATGATCGGCAGTATCGACGGGATCCGGGTCCCGCGGACGGACTCGTACTCGTACTCGGCGAGCAAGGCGGCCGTCCATCAGGTCACGAGGCATCTCGCACGCGACCTCGGGCCGAGACATGTCACCGTGAACGCCATCGCGCCGGGGCCGTTCGAGTCCCGGATGATGGCTCCCATCCTCGCCGACCTTCGCGAGGAGATCGAGGCGACTTCTCCGCTCGGACGGATCGGGCGGGCCGACGACGTGGTCGGCGCCGTCGTGTTCCTGTCCAGCCGAGCGGGCAGCTATCTCACCGGCGCCGTGATCCCCGTCGACGGAGGCATCTCGACCACCCGCTGAGCGCGCCGGAAAAAAAGTTTCCCTCCCGGGAATGGAATCGGACCATGGTCCGTTTAAAGTGGTGTTGGGTCGCGAGGGCCCACGGACCAGTACCTACGAACAGACACGTTCACCTGGAGGAATCACCATGACCACAGCCGTATCCGCCCCCATCGCCACCGGCACCTGGACCATCGACCCGGCCCACTCCGCGGTTGCCTTCTCCGTGAAGCACCTCATGGTCAGCAAGGTGCGTGGCAACTTCGAGACCTTCTCCGGCACCATCACCGTCGCCGAGGACGGAACCCCCTCGGTGCAGGCCGAGATCGATGTCACCTCGATCACCACCGGCAACGCGCAGCGCGACGGGCACATCAAGTCCGCCGACTTCTTCGACGCCGAGAAGTTCCCGACGGCCACCTTCGTGTCCACCGGCGTGGCACCCAAGGGCGACGACTACGTGCTGACCGGTGACTTCACCCTGAAGGGTGTCACCAAGTCGGTCGAGCTCGAGCTGGAATTCAACGGTGTGAACCCGGGCATGGGCCACGGCCCGGTCGCCGGTTTCGAGGCCAAGACCGTGCTGAACCGCAAGGACTTCGGCATCGACATCGAGATGCCCCTCGAGGGCGGCGGCGTCGTCGTCGGCGACAAGGTCACCATCACCCTCGAGATCGAAGCCGGTCAGCCTGCCTGACCCCACCGGCTCCGGTCGCCTGCGGCCGGTCATCAGAGCCGACTCCACGGTCAATCCCCTCGACCGTGGAGTCGGCTTTTGTCGTGGCCGCCCGCCATCGGTACCTCTCACCCATGCGCGATGGGTAACGTGAGGTACCTATCGGGGTAGGAGGTGGCCGGCATGTCGCGACCGCTCGGTGGCGCCGCATTTCACCGGGCGTGGCCGCACATCCACGGTGAAGCCCTGCCCCGATTCGTCTGGGGCCCGCACCGGTCGACGGACGTCCGCGAACTCGGCGAGCTGCCCCGGACCCAACGGTCGAAGATGTCGCGGCGGGCGACGGCGGCCGCCGCGATCGCCCTGGTCGGGACGAACTGCGCCATCGGCATCGAGACGTTTCTACTGGTACAACTCGCCTACAGCGGCAGCCAACTCACCTTCGACGAAACCGTCGGCGCCCCCAATTTCCCGGCCGTGCTGACCGGCATCATCGTCGGCACCATCACCAACGTCGTGTTCGGTGTCCTGCTCATCAAGCCGCAACTGGAGTGGTTCGTCAGCGGCGTGCCCGCCGACCACGAACGCCGCGCCGCCATCCAGCACATTCCCCGTAATCAGGTCATCGCGACCATCACCGCCTGGGCGACCGCGGTGGGTTCCTACGCCTTGGTCGCCGACGATCCGCGGTCGACGCGAACGGCCGGTGTCGCCGTGGCCTTTCTGCTCGCGGCGATGTCGAGTTCGTGCATCACCTACCTGTTCGCCGAGCGGGCCGCCCGCCCGCTGGCGGTCGTCGCCTTCCGCGATTTCCCGGCGCGACACGTCGTCCACGGTGTCCGGACCAGGATGATCGCGGTCTGGCTGGTGAGCTCGGCTGTCCCGATGATCGGTCTGCTCATGCTCAACGTCGGGCGATGGCTGGACATGATCCCGCCGGTGACCGGCCGGGTCGATTGGACGATCGTCATCCTCGGCATCGTCGCGCTGGTTGCGGGCATCCGGGTGATCACCCTCGTCGGCCGGTCCATCGCCGATCCTCTCGGCGATCTGCACGATGCGGTGGACCGGGTGGACCAGTCGGACTACGCCGCCCGGGTGCCGGTGTACGACTCGTCGGAGTTGGGAGTACTCCAACACGGGTTCAACACGATGGTGGCCGGACTGCAGGAGCGCGAGCGGATGCGCGAACTGTTCGCTCGCCACGTCGGCGACACCGTTGCCGCACAGGCACTCGAACACGGCACCGGCATGCGGGGCGTCAACGCGACGGTCGGGGTCCTCTTCGTCGACATCATCGACTCCACCGGAATCGCCGCCCGACAGGACCCGCAGGCCACAGCGGACCTGCTCAACGACTTCTTCACCATCGTCGCCGAGGTGGTCGACGACCACCGTGGCTTCGTCAACAAGTTCGAAGGGGATTCCGCGCTCGCGATCTTCGGCGCGCCCGTGGAACTCGACAATCCCGCCACATCGGTGCTCGCAGCCGCACGGGAGTTGTCGTCGCGTCTGTCGGCGGAACTCGACATCGGTTGGGGGATGGGCATCTCGTTCGGCACCGTCTTCGCCGGCAACATCGGTGCGGAAACGCGCTACGAGTACACGGTGATCGGCGACGCGGTGAACGAGAGCGCACGGCTGTCCGATCTGGCCAAGCAGTCGGGCACGGTGGTGATGGCCAGTGGCGCGGCGCTCGCGGCGACCGTGGAAACCGAGGCGGCCGAATGGGTGCCGGTGGGGACGCGACTGCTTCGGGGTCGCCACACGCCGACCGAGGTCTTTGCGCCGCGCTCGATGGTCGCTCGACGCGTGCCAGGGATCTCGATGGGCGCTATGGTCGCCGGTCTGCTGCGTCCGGCGAGGCGTATGACAGGCCAATCGTGACGTGTCGTTGACTCCAGTAGTGGCAGGCCATAGCGTCGCTGTCGGGAGCGATCACTCGAAGACACGTCTGTCGGCCGCGGGTGAAACGAGCAGGGGAGAGCGCAGATGAGCAACTGGACGACGTCGGACATCCCGGATCAGACCGGACGGCGAATCGTGATCACCGGGGCCAACAGCGGTCTGGGGGCAGAGACCGCGAAGGCGTTGGGGAAGGCGGGCGCGTCGGTTGTCCTCGCGTGCCGCAACGTGGCCAAGGCGCAGCCGGTCGCGACCGAGATCGGTCCGAATGCGACTGTCGCGCAATTGGATCTGGCCGACCTCGAATCGGTCCGGGCGTTTGCGGGCAATTTCGACCGCGCCGACGTGCTGATCAACAACGCCGGTGTCATGGCGATCCCGTTGCGGCGCACCGCGCAGGGATTCGAGATGCAGATCGGCACAAATCATCTCGGCCATTTCGCGCTCACCGCGCTGCTGCTGCCGAAGATCGCCGAGCGGATCGTCACGGTGTCGTCGTCGATGCATCAGATCGGCCGGATCGACCTCGGCGACCTGAACTGGGAGAAGCGGAAGTACCGCCGCTGGCGCGCGTACGGCGATGCCAAGATGGCCAATCTGATGTTCGGTAAGGAACTGGCCGAGCGGCTCGCGGCCGCGGGCTCGACGGTTTCCTCGATGATCGTCCATCCGGGCTACGCCGCGACCGAACTGCAGGGACGCTCGGAGTCTTTCGAAGACGTCTTCATGAAGTTCGCGAACAAGGTGTTCGCGCAGTCGGCCGCCGACGGCGCTCTCCCGACGCTGTACGCGGCCACCTCACCCGATGCGGCGAACGGGGCCTTCTACGGCCCGACGGAGATGTTCGGTGCCCATGGATCGCCGGGGATCTCGAGCTACCACAAGCGGGCCGACGACAAAGCGGTTCGTGAAGGGTTGTGGACGGTGTCGGAGAAGTTGACCGACACCACCTACACGTTCTGATCGGCTACCGGGCCGGTTCGGCTACTGGACGTCGAACGTGATGGAGTTCGACGCTCCCGAGATCGTGTCGGTGACGCTGATCGAGTAGGAGCCCGGGGTCCGCAGCATGAACGACTTCACCGAGGTGCAGTCCTCGGTCTTGGTCAGCTGGGCCTTCTTCGGGATCTTCGGCCCGGACAGCCGGATGTCCATCTTGCATTCGTTTCCGTCGACGACGGGTCCGGCGTCGATGGTCGAGTTGTAACGCACGCCGAGCTGCGAGTTCTTGGGATAGACCCCAGGGCTGATCGCGGTCGCCTTGGGCGCGTACACCCAGACGTTGATCGACTTGACGCCGTTGGGCGCATCGTCGCGGCCCAGTTTGCCGTAGTGCTTCGGCTTGTTGTCCGACGAGCCCAGTGCTGAACTGCCGGCGTTGAGCAGGTCTGAACTCCCCGAACCGGAGCTGCCGGAATCGGCACTCCCGCTACTTCCGAAGAGGCTGTCGAGCGGTCCTGCGGCGGCGGGTGAGGCGACACCGGCGCCGACGGCGGCGACTGCTGCGGTGGCCATCAGGGCGGCGGCAACGGACTTACGGAACATGACTCTCACTTCGGCGCCGGGGACGTGGGCAACGCCCCCGATTCAACCATGCCGGGTGAGTTTGCCTCGGTCGGGTGCCGTCCCGGTGGGGGGCCGCCGTCACCACACTCCGGGCGGGCGGAACTGGATGCTGATCCGCGGGCCGACTCCGGCGACCTTCGGCACCGCGTGCTCCCAGGTTCGTTGGCAGCTGCCGCCCATCACGAGGAGGTCGCCGGGCCCGACGACGAATCGCAGCGCCGCGCCACCGCCACGCGGCCGCAGCATCAACGGGCGCGGTGACCCCAGCGAGACGATCGCGACCATCGTGTCCTCATTCGACCCGCGGCCGATCCGATCACCGTGCCAGGCGACGCTGTCGGAGCCGTCGCGATACAGGCACAGGCCGGCGGTCGCGAATCCTTCCGGCAGCTCGGTGCGGTAGCGGCGGCTGAGGCTGTCCCGCGCAGCGACGAGCAGTGGATCGGGAAACTCGTCCGCCGTGTGGTAGGTCGCCACGAGCCGAGGGACGTCGACGACGCGGTCGTACATCCGGCGCCGCTCCGCCCGCCATGCCGCGCCCGTGTGCAGCCGGTCGAACAGCTGGTCGGAGCCGGCGATCCACCCCGGGCGGACGTCGACCCACGCCCCGTCGGTCAGCGGCCGTCGGATGGTGGCGTCGAGGTCGCGCAGCTCGATCGCCGAGTCGGCCGGCTGGTCGAACAGCGACCCCTGGATGCCCGTACTCATGACGACCAGGATACCCATTCTCGCGAACACATGTTCGATGTTCTTCGTCGCCGTCGCGGCCCCCGGAGTTCTTCGCCACAACCGGCCGGTCGGAAGTGGCACTCCGTCGGAATAGTTGTTATCCAGTAACAAGTGGTAGTCACTAACACTTTCTGTTGTTGCGTCGTCTGACTCGACACCGAACCCGAAGGGGAGGCCATGGCGTCGTTCTTGTTCCGGGTCGGAAGGTTCTCCTTCCGGCACAAGTGGTGGGTGATCGCGACGTGGCTGCTGGCTGCCGTCGCCATCGCCGGTCTCGTCGGGGCGCTCAACCCCAAGTTCGCGAAGGACTTCAGCCTCCCCGGCACGGACTCGGGTACGGCGACCTCACAGATCCAGGACTACTTCCCCCAGGTCATGGAGCAGCAGAAGCAGGCCTCGACCAGTGTTCTGGTCGCTGCCGATGACGGTCTCGCGGCACACAAACCGCAGATCGATGCGCTGGTCGCCGACCTGCACAGGCTGCCCGAGCTCACCGATCCCGCCACGGTGGTCAATCCGCTCACGGTGGCCGCCGCCAAACCCGAGCTGGCCGCGTCGGTGATCGGCGACGAGGGCAAGGTCGGCCTCATCCAGATCCGGCAGAACATCGACATCATGGATCTGACCGTCGATCAGAAACAGCAGTTGCAGGACCTGCTCGCCGACCATCGCGACGGCGGACTCCAGGTGGAGGCGACAGGCTCACTCATGCAGGTCCAGGAGGCCGGCGGCAAGGCCGAGTTGATCGGCTTCGCGGTCGCATTCGTGGTGATGATCGTCGCGTTCGGCGCGCTGGTGGCCGCCTTCATCCCGCTCGTGACCGGACTTCTCGGCGTGATGATCACGATCATGCTGCTGACACTCTCCGCCGAGTTCCTGAGCATCAACGAGACCGCCACCGGCATCGTCACGATGCTGGGGATCGCGGTGTCGATCGACTACGCGCTGTTCATCGTGTCGCGGTATCGCAGTGAGACCAAACGTGGGGGCAGTCGGGCAGACGCGGCCGGCCGGGCGGTCGGTACGGCCGGTTCGGCAGTCGTCTTCGCCGGGCTCACGGTGATCATCGCCGTCGTGGCCCTGATGGTCATCGGCATCCCTCTGATCACCCAGATGGGCATGGGTGCGGCGGTTGCCGTCGCGGTCGCCGTGCTCGCGGCATTGACCCTCATCCCCGCCCTGCTCGGGGCGGTCGGGCGGTTCGCCTTCAGCCCGCGCATCCCGTGGATCAAGCACGCCGAGGAATCCGACACCGCCGACACCGTCGGTGTGAAGTTCGGGCGCACCGTGGTCAAGCGGCCGGTGCCGTTCATCGTGGCCGGACTCGCGGTGCTGGTGTTGGCCGCCATCCCGATGTCGAAGCTCGAGCTGGGCATGTCGCTGGCCACCGATGACGAGGCACAGGCGCAGACCCTGCTGCAGCGCGGCTTCGGCGAGGGCATCAACGGACCGCTGCTCGTGGTGCTGCACACCGAGAACGGGGACGTCTCGGCGGCTGCGCAGCAGGCCGTCGATCACATCGCCGGTCTCGACGACGTCGCCAACGCCAATTCGCTGACCTGGGTCGGCAATGGAGCGCAGCAGCCGCAGGTGGGCGCGAACACCGCCCTGATCTCGGTCACCCCACGGAGCGCACCGTCGGATACGGCGACGCATGACCTCATGGAGCAGATCCGTTCCTATGCACCGACGGCCGAGGCCGCGGGTGTGGAACTACACGTCGGTGGGCAGACGGCGATCATGTCGGATCTGTCGTCCAAGCTCGACAAGGCACTGATCCCGTATCTGGTGGTCGTCGTCGGCCTCGCATTCCTGATCATGATCGGCGTGTTCCGATCGATCTGGGTGCCGCTGATCGGCACCTTGGGCTTCATCTTCTCGGTGCTCGCGACGTTCGGTGTCACGGTGGCGATCTTCCAGGAGGGCGCACTCGGGCTGATCGACAACACCCAGCCCATCCTGTCGTTCCTGCCGATCTTCCTGATCGGCGTCGTGTTCGGTCTCGCGATGGATTATCAGGTGTTCCTCGTGACCCGTATGCGGGAGGAATACATCCACGGGATGTCGGCGAAGGATGCGATCATCGCCGGTTACCGGCATGGTGCCCGCGTGGTGACCTCTGCCGCGATCATCATGATCAGTGTGTTCGCCGCGTTCATGCTCGCGCCGGACACGACCTCGAAGATGATCGGATTCGCCCTGGCGGTCGCGGTCGCGTTCGACGCCTTCATCATCCGGATGATGGTGGTGCCCGGGATCATCGCTTTGCTGGGTGACCGCGCCTGGGGTCTGCCGAAGTGGTTGGATCGACTCGTGCTGGACTTCGACATCGAGGGGGGCGCAGTCCGTGACCGCGGATTGGAGCCCACCGAGGGTGGGTCGGGGTCGCGAGAACCGGTCGCGTCGGCGACCTGATCCGAGGAGGTCGAAACCGTGGCCACACCGACGACGTCTCCGGGCGCCTGCCCGGGGCGTCGCATCGGTTTGCGGGAGAAGAACAAGATGCGTACCCGCAAGGCGATCCGCGACGCGGCGATGAGGCTGTTCGCCGATGAGGGCTATGCGCAGACCACCGTCGAGCAGATCGCGCGCGAGGCCGAGGTCTCCCACACCACCTTCTTCCGGTACTTCTCCTCCAAGGAACAGGTGGTCATCTCCGACGACCTCGACGAGGTTCGCAAAGAGGCGATCGCATCGATCCAGCCCGGGCTCGGGCACTTCGACCTGCTCCGGCGGCTGCTGACCGAACTGTATGCGGTCGGCTCCGCGGACGAGTGGGCCAGCAGCCCCCAACGAGCGCGGCTCATCCGATCGGAACCGGTGCTGCGCACCGCGTATCAGATCGAGTCGGATCGAGCGATCTCGGAGGCCACCGATTTCTTCGCCGACTACATCGGCAGAGACGTCGACGATCTGCGGCTGCGGGTGTTCATCGCCGCGGCCGGAGGAGTGATGTTCCACTTCGCCCAGTCCGAGACTGACCTCGCGGGCGACGATCTGTTGACCACCCTGCTCCAAGCGATCGATCTGCTCGAGCAGGGACTACCACTGTGAATCGAAAGGAACTCCGCCATGGGGCGTCTCGACAACAAGGTTGCCTTCATCACGGGCGTGGCGCGCGGACAGGGGCGCGCGCACGCTGTTCGGCTCGCCGGTGAGGGAGCACAGATCGTCGGTGTGGATCTCGCCGGGCCGTTACCCGGGGTGCCGTACGACTCCGCCACGCCGGCCGATCTCGACGAGACCCGCAGGCTGATCGAGGAGCAGGGCCCCAAGGCGTACCTCCAGCGGTGCGACGTCCGTGATCTCGATGCGCTGAAATCTGCTGTCGACGAGGGTGTCTCACGATTCGGTGGGATCGATGTGGTGGTCGCGAACGCAGGCATCTGCATTCCGGAGACCTGGGACGAGGTCACCCCGACCAGCTTCCGCGACACCATCGACATCAACGTGATCGGCGCCTGGAACACGGTCACCGCGACCGCGCATCACCTGATCGAACGTGGTGGGGGATCGGTCGTGCTGATCAGCTCGCTGGCCGGTAAGAAGCTGCAGCCGTTCATGGTTCACTACACCACCAGCAAGCATGCGATGGTCGGTATGACGCGCGCGTTCGCCGCGGAGCTGGGCAACCACAACATCCGGGTGAACAGCGTGCATCCGGGTGCCGTGGCCACGCCGATGGGTTCGGGTCAGATGGTCGAGCGGATCGAACAGACGAACGCGGCGAATCCGCGGCTCGCGGGCATGGGCATGACGTTCCTCAACCAGTTCGTCGCCGAGGCCCAGGAGATCTCGAACGTGGTGGCGTTCCTGGCGTCCGACGAGTCGAAGTTCATCACGGCCGAACACATCTCGGTCGACGGTGGCGCCCAGTACTTCTGATCGCGGAGCACCGCCGAGGTGACCGGTGTCAACGCCGTCGCCCTCGGCCGGTCGTCATCCGGCCCCGCGTGATCACGATCCCGACGTGGTCCCCGGGCGTGAGCCAGCCCGGTAACGTCGGGCCGTCACAGTTCACCGTGACCCGCGCGGGCCGGAAGGCGCCGACGAGTCGTGCTGTCCCGCAGAGGAAGTGCTCGGCTCCGCCTGGGCGACTGATCGGCTGGGCGAAACCGAGCGCGCCGGAGAGCGGGAGCGGAGGTGAGAGCCGAGCGGGTCGGACGTCGGCGGTCACCGACCAGTTGTCACCTGCGACGGCGCTGCCGCGGGTGACATCGCCGGTGAATTTCGCGAGCACCTTCGGCAGCAGCCAATGGCAACGCCCACCATGGACCGATCGTTCGGAGTCGACCGCGATGAACGGCACCTGCAGCCGCGGCAGCGCGCCGAAGCGGCGTGACGGCGCGAGCAGGACGGGACTGGCGAGGACCTCGCGGTAAGGGCCGACCGGAGACTCCAGGTAGTCGACCATCATGCCGACCGTCATCGGCAGCGTCGGCCGGTCTCCGATCGTGAGAGCCTCGGCATCCGGTGTGCTGCGGTGCCACCACAGACAGGCCCGGACCGTCGCGGGCCAGGGTGCCGGCGGGCTGACCGGCCAGTCGTCACGATCAGTACGGGATTCGGCGACACTCCACATGGTCACTCCAGGTTTCTTGCGTGCGGTCGAGGATATGGTCGTCGGCGTCGAAGACCGACATCATGCGCCGATACGTCCGGGTGAAGGTCGGCCACATGACCGAATTGCGTCCAGATGAGTCGAAGTACCAACTCGCGCAACCGCCGGTGTTCCAGACGGTGCCGCGCAATTCGTCGTCGAGGTCGGCGTTGTAGCGGTCCTGCGCAGCGGCGCTGACCTCCACGGTGTCGTATCCGTGATCGCGCAGATGGCGAATCGTCGTGCTCGCGTAGTGCGCCTGCGGTTCCAGCATGAGCGCGATGGAGCTGTGGCCGAGATTGGTGTTGGGTCCGTAGAGGAGGAACAGGTTGGGGAAACCGTGGACGGACACGCCGCGATACGCGTTCGGTGAACCCGCCCAGCAGTCGGCGAGCGAGATCCCGCCACGCCCGCGAATGTGTTTCGCGAGGGGAGGTTCGGTCGGGGTGAACCCGGTCGCGAGAATCACTGTGTCCACGGGGTGGATCCGGCCGTCGGCATCGACCGCGCCCTTCTCGTCGAGCGCGGTGATCGCGCCGGTCACCGTGACATTGGGGCACTGCAGGGCCGGGAACCACTTGTTGGTCAGCAGCATGCGTTTGCAGCCGATCGTGTAGTCGGGGGTGAGCCGTCGGCGCAGCGTGCGGTTGCGAACCTGGATGCGTAACTGCGCCTTGGCGATCGCGGTGGCGATGGGCAGCAGCTGAGGCCGACGTGCCATGAGGATCACATAGAGCTCGCGGTAGTGGTACACAACGCGCCGCATCAGCCGGTGTACCGCCGGGAAGCGGCGGTAGATGCTTTTCTCGGCGCGACTGATACGACGGTCCAGCCGTGGCACCACCCACGCGGGGGTGCGCTGGAAGAGGGTCAGATGTTCGACGTCGTCGACGATCTCGGGAACGATCTGTACCGACGACGCGCCGCTGCCGACCACGGCGACCCGCCGACCTGTGAGGTCGTGGCCGTGGTCCCAGTGCGCGCTGTGGAAGACCGTGCCGCCGAAGTCGGCCAAGCCCGGCAGGTCCGGGGTGCCGGGTTCGGAGAGCGCTCCCGGTGCCGTCACCAGAAATCGGCACCGGACGGTGCCCTGTTGGGTGACGACGACCCAGTCGGATTGCGTTGCATCCCATTCGGCATCGATCAACGCGCAGTCGTAGTGGATATGGGCCGCATGGTCACCGGCGACCTTCACGAGATAGTCGCGGATCTCGTGCCGGCGGCCGTAGCTGTGTGACCAGTCGGGGTTGGGTGCAAACGACAGGGAGTACAGCGACGTCGGCACATCACATGCCGCGCCCGGGTAGTCGTTGTCCCGCCATACCCCGCCGGCTCCGGATGCGCGCTCGATCGCCACGATGCGGAGATCGGGATGGTCGTCGCGCAGGCGGTGCAGCGCTGCCAGACCGCCGAAACCGACGCCGACGACGAGGATGTCGACACGAGCGGGGAGATTCGTGGTGTTCTCACTCATCGTTCGTCAGCAAGCCTTTCCAACTGGTGAGCAGCCGTGTCATGAGAGCGTCGTCGGTCTCGGGGCTGCGCAGGATGCGCGACACCGCGAGACCGCGTGCCAGTTCGACCGTCAAAAGGATCTGTTCGGGGGTGTATCGAGTGCCGAACAGTTCGGTGCTGCCGGTGATCAGCGCGTCGGATACCTTCTGTTCCAGCGGAATCATCGCCGCCCGCAGGGTCGGGTCGGTGCGCGCGGCCACCCACAATTCGAGGGCGGCATCGAACAGGCGTCCGCCGAACGCCTCGAAGATCACCGAGATGTCCTCGTCTCCGGTTCGTGGCCGGGTGAGGATCTCGCTCATCCGCTGTTCGACGAGGTGCCCGACGGCCGCCACCACCAGCGATTCACGAGTGGGAAAGTGGTGCAGCAGGGCCCCGCGCGATACCCCCGCCCGACGGTTCACCTCCTGCGTCGTCGTCCGCGCGTAACCGAGTTCGACGAGTGCGTCGATCGTTGCGTCCAACACTCTCGCCTGCGTGGCGGCCGTGCGCTGGGCCTGTGTGCGCGGCCCTTCGCCGGGATCGTCCGTCATGGCGTGAGCGTAGCCGGGAAAGAAGAAACAGTCCAGACTGCTTTTTACTTTCGATGAGGAGGCTGTACGGCGTACGCACGATCGGATAGCGTTCGACCTGCTCGGACGTTCGGCCAGGGAGGGAATCGATGGCATCTGCACGGCGGCACAGGGGAACCCGTGGGATCGCGATGTCGGTGGTGGCCCTCACCGCCGCGGTGGCCTCGGCGGTAGGGGCCGGTCCGGCATCGGCGCAGGGGTGCCCGCAGGTGTCGGTGAGAACCCTGGCGCCGACTCCCGGCGCCACCGGTTGGTCGGAGAATGTGACCTTCGACGCCGGGGGCAACCTCTGGGTGTCACGATCGTTCGACAACATCGTCGAACGGTTCGATCGCGCCGGCCGCCGCACCGCCCGGGTGCACGTCGTCGCCCCGGGTTCGATTCGGCCCGGACCCGACGGCTTGCTCTATGTCGCCTCGGGCGACACTGCGGTCAACATGCTTCCCGGCGCTCCCCGCACGGGGCGGATACTTCGGATGCCCACGGACGCACAGCATCCGCGGCCGAGCGTGTTCGCGGCAGGATTGGGCATGCCCAACGGCATGACCTTCGACGATGCCGGACGGCTCTACGTGGCCGACGGCAGGCTCGGTGTTCTGCGCGTCGATCGCGACGGGACGATCGACGACGAATGGTCGCGCTCGGCGCCCCACAACCTCGCGCCCTCGGCTGTGGTGAACGGCACGGGTACGAACGGCATCGTCGCGCTGGACGGCAACCTGTACGTCACGCTCACCGTGAGTGCCACCGGCCGTGTTCTGCGCGTTCCCATCGCCGATCCGTCCGCGGCCTCGGTCGCGGCGGACGTGACGTCGCCGCTTCCGGGGCTGCTCGACGACCTGGCCGTACTCGACCACCGGACCCTGGCCGTCACGTCGACGACCGGCACGATCGCGATCGTGAACGTGCCCACCGGCTCGGTGTGTTCGTCCGCGGTGGGTCAGCCGGTGACGTCGGTTGCGATGCGACCAAACCGCCCCGATGAGCTCGTCGCGGGCACCGAGAGTGGCGCCGTGCTGCGGATCGCGCTGCGTCGCTGACTGCCCGTCGTCTGGCCGGCGCGCCTGAACCGGACAATTCGCCCCTGCTATTGAGTCAAACGACTGAAACATGTTTCAATGGCCGGGACCCGCGAGCAAGCGCGGCGGGTCACGAGGACGACAATGTCGAGGGGGACACTGACGTGATTGCACGTCGATCGTTTCTCGGTGGGGTTGCGGCGGCGGGGGTGGCCGCCGCAACCGTCCCGAGAATGGGGGCCGGACTGGCCAATGCGGCACCGGGCAAACGAGTTCGGGTGACGCGCGAAGATCACCGGGTGGTGGTGATCGGATCGGGTTTCGGTGGTGGTGTCACCGCGCTGCGGCTGGCCGAGGCGGGCGTACCGGTGGTGGTGCTGGAGCGGGGGCGCCGATGGCGAACCGGCCCGAACGCCACGACCTTCCCGAGTCCGACCAATCCCGACAAGCGCATGCTCTGGTATCGGTCGGCGCCCGAGTTGTTCGGTCGCCCTGTTGCTTTCGACCCGTACGTCGGGTTGGTGGAGGCAGTCGTCGGCGAGAACATGACGGCCCTGTGTGCCGCCGGTGTCGGCGGCGGGTCGCTGGTCTACCAGGGCATGACGCTCAAGCCGGCCGAAGACGTTTTCAATACCCAGCTGCCCGAACGGCTCGACTGGGCGACGATGAACCGCGTGCACTACCCGCGGGTGGCACGGATGCTCCAGTTGGAGACCGCGCCGGACCGGTTGATCAACACGCCGCAGTATCGCGCGGTGAGAACCTTTGCGCGCCATGCCCGTGCGGCCGGTCTGCCCGTGTCGAAGATCCCGATGCCGATCGACTGGAACTACGCGATCGCCGAGATCGAGGGCAAGATGAAGCCGTCGTACACCGACGGGTCGGGTGCGATGGGGGTGAACAACGGTGGAAAGCATTCCGTCGACGTCACCTACCTCGCCGCAGCCGAGCGTACCGGGCTCGTCGACGTGCGCCCGCAACACGAGGTCATCGATGTCGCGCGCGCCCGGGACGGGCGATGGACCGTGCACGTCGACCGCATCGACAGCGACGGAACGACATTGGAGCGCAAGATCCTCACGACCGGCGCCCTGATCATGGCGGCGGGCAGCCTGAACACGACCAAGCTGCTTGTGCGTGCGTCGGCGCGTGGACTCATCAGCGACCTGCCCGACGGTCTCGGCGCGGGCTGGGGAACCAACGCCGACCGGATCTATGTCTGGTCCGATCCGTCCGGTGGATTCGGCGCCGTGCAAGGCGGTCCGGTCGTGTACGGCAGCCTGAACTGGTCGAATCCGTCACTGGCCCATACGGTCATCCAGGCGTCCATCCCGTCGTTCGGGGTCGATGCGCACTCCACGATGATGGTCGGCTACGGGGTCAGCGACGCGCGGGGGCACTTCACCTACGATTCGGGCGCCGGCGAGGCCAAACTGTGGTGGCCGCACGAGGGGGACGCCCGCATCCAGACCAAGGCGATACATCCGACGGCGTCGGCGATCGTCGGTCCGAGCGGAGTGCTCACCGACACCAATGCGGTCTTCCCGTCGACGTGGCACGCGCTGGGCGGCGCGAACATGGGACCGGTCTGCGATCTGGAAGGACGGGTGCACGGCCAGCGGGGCCTCTACGTGCTCGACGGCGCGTTGATCCCGGGCAATGCCGCAGCCTGTAACCCGTCGATGACGATCGCGGCGGTCGCCGAGCGTGCTCTCGACAGCATCGTGGCCAAGGACGTCGGCACGATCATCTAGTCTCCCGCGTCACCGGCGCGAGCCACAGGGCGACGAGGACGTCGACCAGTTGATCGCTGATCTCGGCCCACGAACAATTGGCCTCTCCGGTCGCCACGGCCCGCTCGAAGTCGGCGATCGTGAGGACGATCATGTTGCGCGCCATGGTGTCCCGGTTGTCCAGGATCGGCCCCGGGAGCGGCGGGACTGACGAATAGAGGCCGGTGAGCACAGCCATCAGCCCTTCGGATGCGGTGGCCTGTTCGTAGAGCAGTGGGCCGTAACCCGGGTCCGTGCTGACCTGCGCGCAGAAGCGGGCAAAGTAGGTCGGCGTGCCGAGGGCGCCCAGATAGTCGTTCTGAGGTTGGACGAGGCAGGCGATCCAGTCGCGCAGTGCGGGATCGGGTCCCAGTGCCTGGATCATCTCGTGGCGCAGCGGTTCGATGAGGGCGTTGTGGTGGTCCAGAATGGCACGCACCAATTCGAGTCGCCCGCCGAAGTGGTATCCGACGGCGAAGTTGTTGCCCTGTCCGGCCGCTTCGCTGATATGCCGGTTGGAGACCGTCGAGATGCCCTCTTCGGCGAACAGGCGTTCGGCGGTGGTGAGCAGAAGGTGGCGTGTCGTTGCCACCTGGTCGCTGCGGCCCCTGGCCATCGTGCTCGTTCCTCCACCTGTCGCCGGCACGACCGGCCGGACCACCTCATCCTAGTCGTGCCGGAGTCGGCCGAGCAGCGTCGCTCGACGGGTAGCGTGGGCCCATGCGATTCGGTCTCTTCATTCCGCAGGGTTGGCGTCTGGACCTCACCGGAATCCCGCCCGCCGACCAGTGGTCGGTGATGTCGTCCGTGGCTCGACGGGCCGAGGACACCGGCTGGGACTCGATCTGGGTCTACGACCACTTCCACACGGTTCCGCTACCGACCGACGAGGCCACGCACGAGGCGTGGACGCTCGTGTCGGCGTTCGCGGCCACCACCTCCCGGGTGGACATCGGGCAGATGTGTACGGCGATGAGCTACCGCAATCCGATGTATCTGGCCAAGGTGGCGGCCACTGCGGATCTCATTTCCGGCGGCCGGGTGCAGATGGGCATCGGCGGCGGTTGGTACGAACACGAGTGGCGCGCCTACGGTTACGGATTCCCGTCAGCAGGGGAGCGGCTGGCCCGGCTGAACGAGGGCGTGCAGATCATGAAGCAGGCGTGGGAGTCCGGGCGCGCCACGTTCGACGGCGCCCACTATTCCGTCGACGGTGCGATCTGCGCGCCGCAGCCGGTGGCCGGTCGAATCCCACTCTGGATCGCCGGCGGGGGAGAACGCAAGACCCTGCGGATCGCGGCCGAGTTCGCCGACTACACGAACTTCGACGGCACCCCGGAGGGTTTCGCGCACAAGTCGTCGGTACTGCAAGAGCACTGCGCCGACCTCGGCCGCGACTATGACTCGATCGTGCGGTCGGCAAACTACAACGTCGTGATCGCAGAGACCGAGGACGAGGTGCAACGGCGGCTCGACGATCTCGAGGCACGACTCGCGCAATCGGTCCCCGCGGAGGCCGCCAAGGCCACGATGGGCGCCTTCCGCGGGATGCCCGCGGTGGGAACGCCGGCACAGGTCGTTGCGAACCTCACCGCGATGGCCGACCTCGGCATGTCCTACGGGATCTTCTACTTCCCCGACATCGCTCGCGACACCGGCACCCTGGATCTGTTCGTCAACGAGGTGATGCCGGCACTGCGCTGACAGCTGGTCGGTGAATTGAGCCCACAGTCCCCGCTCGCGCAGCAGTCCACCCCGCCCGGTCCCTGAGGAGCCTGCGAACCGCCGCAACTCGGTCTCTGGGGCTGTGAGGAGCGTGCGAGCGGCCGCAAACTCGGTCCCTGGCTGTGAGGAGCCTGCGAGCCTGCGAACCGCCGCAAACTCGGTCCCTGAGGAGCCTCCGAGCTTGCGAGGATGCGTCACGAAGGGCAGCCCTTCGCGACGCTCGCACGCTCGTTCCCCGGGGGTCGGTGTGGCCGCCTCAAGCCGTTGGGAAGTCGCCGACCGCTTCGGGTCAGGAGTGATGCAATCGCCGAAGTCGTTGCGCGGCTTCGGCGATCACGTCGTCGCGTTTGCTGAACGCGAAGCGGACCAGGTGGCGCCAGGGTTCGACGTCGTCGACGAAGGCGCTGACCGGGACCGCGGCCACACCGACGCGTTCGGGCAGGGCACGGCAGAATGCGACGCCGTCGTCGAACCCGAGTGGGCGCGGATCCGCGCACACGAAGTAGCTCGCCTCGCTCCGGTGCACGCCGAACCCCGCATCCCGTAGGGCGGCGGAGAGCAGGTCACGCTTGCGCTCCAGCGCGGCAGCCGAGTTACGGACCCAGTCCATCTCGGCGTCGAGAGCACCTGCCACCGCCGGTTGGAAGGGTCCGGACCCGACATAGGACATGAACTGTTTGGCCGACCGCGCGGCCGCGACGAGGTCGGACGGACCGCTGACCCATCCGACCTTCCAGCCGGTGCAGTTGAACGTCTTGGCGGCGCTCGAGATGCGCAGGGTACGGTCGCGCATACCCGGGAATGTCGCCAGCGGCCGGTGTGTCCGGCCGTCGAACAACAGGTGCTCGTACACCTCGTCGGTCACTGCGATCACGTCGTGTTCGACACACAGCCGGGCGATCTCGGCCAGATCGTCGTCGGACAACACGGTTCCGGTGGGGTTGTGCGGCGAGTTGACCAGGATCAGGGCGGTGGCCGGGCCGAACGCCTCGGCCAGACGCGACCGGTCCAGACGGAATCCGTCGCCATCGGGAATCAGTGGCACGGTGCGGCGGATGCCGCCCGCCATCGCGACGGTGGCCGCATACGAGTCGTAGTAGGGCTCGATCATCACGACTTCCCGACCGGGTTCCACCAGTCCGACCACCGAACCGGCGATCGCCTCGGTCGCCCCGACGGTGATCAGCACCTCGGTGTCGGGGTCGTAGTCGAGTCCATAGTGATTGCTCTGGTGGCGGGTCACCGCCTGCCGCAGCTCGGGCACGCCGATCCCGGGTGGGTACTGGTTGTGTCCTTCGGCGATGGCCCGCTGCGCGGCCTCGAGCATCGATTCCGGACCGTCGGTGTCGGGGAACCCTTGTCCCAGGTTGACCGCGTGATGCTCGACGGCGAGCGCGGACATCTCGGCGAAGATCGTGGTGCCGAAAGGGCGGAGGCGAGATACGGTGCGCACGGCCTCAAGGCTGACATATTCGTCGGTCATCCGGCAGAAGACACCGCCCGACAAGCCATCGGCGGCGGTAGCATCTGCGAATATGACCACGCCGCCGGTACCACCGAATCCGGATTCTCCGAACAGGCCGGACGATCACGGTCCCTCGGATTCATCGCAGCCCGACGATGCGGGTCAGCACCCAGGCGACACAGCGCAGCAGCCCGGAGGTTTCCAGTATCCGGGTGGGCAACAGTACCCGGGAGGCCAGGCGTATCCCGGTGGTGCCCAGCCGGGTGGCTCGCAGTATCCGGGTGGTGCCCAGTATCCGGGCTCGCAGTACCCCGGCTCGCAGTACCCCGGCTCGCAGTACCCCGGCTCGCAGTACCCCGGCTCGGGAGAGCCGCCGCCGGGAGGCCAGTCGTATCCGGGTACCGGGCCGGAATCCGGCTCCCAGTCCTATCCGGGTGCCCAGTCATACCCGGGGAATGCCCAGCAGTATCCGGGCGGTCAGCAGTACCCCGGCTCTCAGCAGTACCCCGGTACTTCGCCGTCCGGCGACACGGGGCAATCCGGCGCCGCGCCGTACCCGGGCCCCGGCCAACCATCCGCGGGCCAGCAGTATCCGGGCCAGTCGTATCCAGGACAGCCATCCGGGGGCCAGCAGTATCCGGGCCAGTCGTATCCAGGACAGCCGTATCCGGGTCAGCCACCCTCGGGCCAGCCGTATCCGGGTCAGCCACCCTCGGGCCAGCCGTATCCGGGTCAGCCACCCTCGGGCCAGCCGTACCCGGGTCAGCCATCCGGCGGACAGCCGTACCCCGGTCAACCAGTCGGCGGGCAGCCCTACCCAGGGCAGCCCTACCCGGGCCAGCCGCCGTATCCGCCGCAGCAGGGCAAGCGGTCGAGCAAGCGGCTCTGGTGGGTCATCGGAGTCGTGGTCGTCCTGGTGATCGCGATCGTCGGAGTCGTGGCTTTCGTGATGCGTGATGTGGTCACCGACAGCAAGGATGTGGCGATCGGTGATTGCGTCTCGATCAGCGGCAGTCAGAGCGACGAGAACGTCAGTGCGAAGAAAACCGACTGTTCGTCGAGCAGCAAGTTCACCTTCTATGTGGCCCAGAAGGTGAACGGCACCCCCTGCCCATCCGAGGACTACTCGCGGCTGTATTGGCTGCGCGACGGCGACAAGACCGGCGAACAACTGTGCCTGGTCCCCAATCTCACGCAGGGCGAGTGCTACCAGATCCCGATCGGTGGCCTGCCCACCGCCAGTCTCTCGGACTACAAGAAGGTCGACTGCGGAGCGCTCAGAGGTGCGGGAACCGCGATCTTCCAGGTCGAGCAACGCACCAACGGTCAACCCTCATGCACCGGTGACCAACTCGAGGTCTACTTCGCCCTGCCCACGCCGATCGGCTACTGCCTGGCCGAGCCGACCACATGACCAGACGGCACCGCCGCCCGTCGGTGAATCCGAGGGCGGCGGTGCCGTCCGGGAGTGCTGCCGGGGTCAGCTCGTCTGGCCCCAGACCCACTCCCACTTCTTGGTCGCCGGATCAAAACGGCGCCGGCGACGATAGGTCGGGCTGCCCGGGGAAGTGATGGGAGCGGCAACGCCGGCGTCTCTGCGGAAGGTCATGTCTATCGCTTTCTCGATGAGTTCTGTTGTGTCCCCGACGACTCAACTGTGTTCCGCGATGCTGGAGATGGCCTCGGCGTCAACTGCGAACTTCCTGGACGTGCCGGCATGTGGCAAGTCCACGGTTGACGCGGATCAGCTGGGCGACTCCTCGCCGATGGTCGGGCCCAGCAGATCGTCGGCGTCGGTGATGCGATAGGCGTATCCCTGCTCGGCGAGGAAGCGCTGCCGGTGGGCGGCATAGTCGGCGTCCAGGGTGTCGCGGGAGACCACCGAGTAGAAATGTGCCTGGCCACCATCGCGTTTCGGCCGCAACAGCCGGCCCAGCCGCTGCGCCTCCTCCTGGCGCGAACCGAAGGTGCCGGACACCTGCACCGCCACGGAAGCCTCGGGGAGATCGATCGAGAAGTTGGCCACCTTCGACACCACGAGCGTCTGGAGCTCACCGGAGCGGAAGCGATCGAACAGTGCCTCGCGCTCCTTGTTCTTCGTCGAGCCCTGGATCACCGGGGCGTCGAGTTCACGTCCGAGCTCCTCGAGCTGGTCGATATACGCACCGATCACCAGGGTCTGAGAATCCTTGTGCCGCGCGAGGATCGACTTCACCACGTTCACCTTCGTGTGCGCGGTCGAACAGAGCTTGTACTTCTCGTCGGCCTCGGCGACCGCATACTGCAGGCGCTCCTCGTCGGTCAGCGTGACGCGGACCTCGATGCAGTCGGCGGGCGCGATCCACCCCTGCGCCTCGATGTCCTTCCACGGTGCGTCGTAGCGCTTGGGCCCGATGAGGCTGAACACGTCACCCTCCCGGCCGTCCTCGCGGACAAGCGTGGCGGTCAGACCCAGTCGGCGCCGCGACTGCAGGTCCGCGGTCATCCGGAACACCGGCGCGGGCAGCAGGTGCACCTCGTCGTAGATGATCAGGCCCCAGTCCCGTGAGTCGAACAGGTCCAGATTGCGGTACTCACCCTTCGATTTGCGGGTCATCACCTGATAGGTGGCGATGGTGACCGGCCGAATCTCCTTGCGCTCCCCGGAATATTCGCCGATCTCCTCCTCGGTCAACGTGGTCCGCGCGATCAACTCGCGCTTCCACTGCCGGCCCGCGACCGTGTTCGTCACCAGGATCAGAGTGGTGGCGCCGGCCTTGGCCATCGCGGCCGCGCCGACCATCGTCTTACCGGCGCCGCACGGCAGCACCACAACACCGGAGCCGCCGGCCCAGAAGGAGTCGGCGGCCATCTCCTGATAATCACGCAGATGCCACTCCTTCTGCTCGAGGGCGATGGGATGCCTCTCGCCGTCGACATAGCCGGCGAGGTCCTCGGCCGGCCAGCCGACCTTCAGGAGGACCTGCTTGAGTCGGCCCCGCTCCGACGGGTGGACGACGACGGTGTCGTCGTCGAGGCGGGCGCCGAGCATCGGCGCGACCTTCTTGTTCCGCAGGATCTCCTCGAGCACCGCACGGTCGAAGCTGACCAGGGTCAGTCCGTGTGCCGGATTCTTGACGAGCTGCAGCCGGCCGAACCGGCCCATGGTGTCGACGACATCCATCAGCAGCGGCTGCGGCACGGCATAGCGCGAATAGGTGACCAGCGCATCGACCACCTGTTCGGCGTCGTGACCGGCCGCGCGGGCGTTCCACAACGCCAGGGGCGTCACGCGATAGGTGTGCACATGTTCCGGCGCACGCTCGAGCTCCGCGAAGGGTGCTATCGCCGCACGCGCCGCCGGCGCGTCGGGGTGATCCACCTCGAGCAGCAGCGTTTTGTCGGATTGCACGATCAAAGGTCCATCGGTCACCCCGTCCATTGTCCAGATAGGAGCAAATCCTGTCAGGCCACGACCGTCGTGCAGGTCTCGCCGAGGAGGCCGACACCGCGTGAGTCGCAGGTCAGGGGAAGATCGGGCCGGGCTCGCGCGAGGACGCGACGGCTCGGTCCGCTCAGGTCTCCATCAACTCCAGGCTGGTGATGCGGTGCAGCGAGAAATACTGCTCCTCCTCGGTTCCGGCGTCGACGCCCACCAGCTGACCTGCGCCGAGGGTGCGCGGGGTGACCACATGACGGCTCGCCGAACCGTGTGCGTCGACGTAGTCCACACGCAGACGGCGGTTCACCCGCAACGCGAGCTGGATCAGCGCGGTCGCCGACTCGCCACCGCCGGAGGCGCGCACCGGCGCCGCCGAGGCCGACGACGAGGCCGGTCGCGCCGACGCGGCGCGGTCCTGGGAGCGCATCCGCGAGATCACCGTGCGCAGCTGCTCCGCGGACGGAGCAGTCCGGCGAGGCTGCGTCCGCCGACGTGGCCGGGCCACGGTGACCCGGCTGCCGCGTTCCCGCAGGTCCACCAAGGTGCCGGTCGAATCCTCGCCGGCCGGGGCGAAGCCGGCCGACCGCAGGCGGTCGATCACATCGCGGATGTCGGCCGGTGACACCGCCACCGTGGGTGCGAGTGCCCGCAGCGCCAGGTGATCGGCTGCATCGCTGCGCAACACCGCCGCCAACGTCGTGGGGTCCTCACATCTGATGAACGAGGAGGCGACCCCCACCCGAAGCTGTCCGTGCTTACGCGCGACGTCCTCGATCAGATAGGTCAGGGATTGCGGCACCGGAGTGCTGGAATGGGCGGTGAACATGCCGAGGAGTTCGCTGCTGCTGCGGCCCGCGTCCAGCGCCCGCCGGACACTGTTCTCGGACACCCGGTACACCGACGCCGCGCCGCCGGATTCGAGATCGGCGACCAGGTCAACCTGTTCGGCCAGTTCCGGGGTCATCGGCCCGGGAACCGTCAATGTCAGATCGGCCTGCGTGAGAAAGTGGTCCACCGGTTCGGGCAGCGCCGTGCGCATCGCGGCGAGGATCGCCGCCTCTGCCTCGTCCCCGACGCTGTCATCGATCGCGGCGCGTCCGACGGCGGTGATCGACGAATGCGCTACGACGCCGAGTTCCCGTGCTTCCCTTAATGTTTCGTCGACAATGCGCCGCGAGAAGCGGCGGATCTGCCGAGGGTGGTGCCAGTGCAGCGCGGCGACGAGCGCGTCCGTGTCCACCGGGGCGGAACGCGACGCCTCGGACAGGGTCTCCAGGATGGCGCGACGTTGCACTGGCGCGTACGCGTCGTGCAGGTCTCCGGACAGTGCGGGCAGAGCGTTGCCGTCGCGGTCGGGTTCGCCCACCTGCCAGGCCCGCCGCGGCATCTCCAGCCAGGCGCCGAGCAGCACCCACCACTGGCGCTCCGGTGGCTGGTGTATCCAGCTGTCGGCCGCAGGGGTGGGGGCGAAGGCCTGCTCGCCGGTGTCCGACGGCGGCGGCGGGTCCGGGAATCCGGCGTCGATGAGTCGCAGGTAGGCGAGCAGTTCGGCGATGAAGGAGACGCGCTGTTGCTCGAGCCCGGTCACTTTCGCCAGGCGGCGTAGCTCGCGGACGCCGAGCGCGCCGCTGCGCAGCACGGCAGCGGGAGTCGCCCCGAGCGCACCGATCAGCGTGGTGGTGTGCCGGATCAGCTCGAGTGCCTCGCCACCGGCGGCGCCCTCGAGCGCGCCGCGGGAGAAGCGTGCCTTCGCCTTCGCCTCGTGCAGCGCCGGCGAGCGTAGATCGTCGGTGCGCAACGGGGGCTCGCCGCGCAGGATCTGGCCCACCATCGGTGGCAACTCGACGGTCTGATCGTCGATGCGTGCGAGCAACCCCGCGGCGATCAGCCGAGGGACCGGCTGCTCGGGATCCGCATTGGGCGCGGCATCGCGGCTGCGGCCCAACGCGGGTCCACGGGACAGGGTCTCGAGCAGACCCCGCTGGCGTTCGTCGAGGCCGTCGATCATCGCGCGCAGGTCGTCGGGGGTCTTGTCAGCGAGTGGACCGGTGAGGTGGTGGGCACGCCAGGGCAGGGCCGCGGGCGCATGCGCTCCCGACCACAGCGTGTCATCGGGTCCCCAGAGCAGCGCACGGCTGCGCAGCAACCGAAGCCGGTCGATGATGTCGGCACGCTCCGCCCGGCCGGAGAGTTTCGCGACGATGGCGTCGACGCTGGTCGGCGCGGGGATGCGGCCCGAGCCCTCGGTGCTCGATCTGATGGCCTGCTCGAGGACGGCCACCGCGAGCAGGTCCAGGTTCTCGCCGGCCAAGGCCGAGGAGGCCGCCGACAGCGCTCGCGACGCCAGCACCCCGGAGCCGGCGGGCGGCGGGGAGGCGAGATCGGGGCGTGCGGTGAGCAACTCGACGAGCGCGTCGTCATCGCGCAGCGTCAGATCATCGGCCAGGCGTAAATCCTGGTCATCCGCACTCATTCGGCCGATTCTACTGAGCGGGCGATCGTCGTACGTCGGCGCAGGCTCGGAGCACACGCCGGCGATGGCCTTCGGCGGGACGGCTGAGAACGCCACATGGCACAATGAGCGCGTGGCTGAGAAGAAGAAGTATGTCGACAACGGCTGGCCGAAGGACGGGGACGGCGGCGACGCTGCTCACGCGGTCTCCGAGTTCGCCGCCGGACTCTCCGGCGCGCTGTCGCCGTTCGGGGACGTCGAGTTCCCGCTGCCGCTCGACGAGCTGCCCTACGTCCAGCCGAAGACGGTCATCAACCGCTGACCTGCGGGTGTCCGAGCAGGAGCAGCATTCGGGTCCGACCGGCGCCGGGAGCGCAGCGAGCGGGCCGAGTTCCAGCGGCGCCGGGAGCGCAGCGAGCGGGCCGAGTTCCAGCGGCGCCGGGAGCGCAGCGAGCGGGCCGAGTTCCAGCGGGCCGGATCAGACCGGCCTGAGTCATATCGACTCGGCCGGCGCCGCGCGCATGGTGGATGTCGGTGGCAAAGCTGCGACCGTGCGGCGTGCGGTGGCCGGTGGCACGTTCTCGACCACCGCCGAGGTGATCTCGTTGCTCAGCGATCGCAAACTCCCCAAAGGTGATGTCCTGGCCACCGCCAGAATCGCCGGGATCATGGCTGCCAAGCGCACCGATGAACTCATCCCGTTGTGTCATCAGCTGGCGTTGTCGTCGGTGGAGGTCGATTTCGCGATCGGCGATGACCACATCGATGTCACCGCGACGGTCGGCACCAGTGGTCAGACGGGGGTCGAGATGGAGGCGCTCACCGCTGTCGCGGTGACCGGGCTGACCCTGCACGACATGGTCAAGGCCGTCGATCGCCGGGCATCGATGAACAACATCCGACTGCTGGAGAAGACCGGCGGCAAATCAGGGCCGTGGCACCGTGAGTGAGTGGCATCGTGAGTGAGTGGCGCCGTGAGTGACGAGTCGGCGAACGCCGGGTCTCGGGTGGCGCGGATCGTCGTTGCGTCGACCCGGGCGAGCCGCGGTGAGTACCCCGATCGCTCGGGCCCCGTCATCAGTGAGTGGCTCACGGCGCGAAGTTTCGTCGTCGAGGAGCACATCGTCGTCTCCGACGGCAAACCTGTGGGTGACGCGATCCGCGCCGGGGTATACGCCGGGGTCGACGTGGTGATCACCACCGGTGGAACGGGACTGACGCCGACCGACCGGACGCCCGAGGAAACCCGGGCTCTGGTCGACTTCGAGATTCCGGGACTCGCCGACGCAGTGCGGTCGGCCGGACTCCCGCAGGTGCCGACCGCGGTGCTGTCCCGCGGTGTGGCCGGAGTGGCGGGCACGACGCTGGTGGTCAACCTGCCGGGGTCGGTCGGTGGGGTACGTGACGGTTTGTCCGTGCTCGACAGCGTGCTGATTCACGCGTTGGATCAGATTCGTGGAGGTGATCATTGATGGTCCGTCCGAATTCTGGTGCGCTTATCGCGCGAGCGCACCTCTCCGACACCGTGATCGGGGTCGCCGAACACGAATCGCTGGTCGCCGAGGCCGCCGATGGCGCGGCCGGCGCGATCGTCGGGTTCACCGGGGCGGTGCGCGACCACGACGACGGACGCACGGTGACCCGACTGTCCTACAGTGCGCACCCGACCGCTCAGCAGGTGCTCGAGGAGGTCGTCGCGGAGGTGATCGACGCCGCGCAGGGAGTGCGGGCCGTAGCCGTGTCGCACCGCGTGGGTGATCTCGCGATCGGTGACGTGGCGTTCGTGGTGGCCGTTGCCGCCGACCATCGTCGGGCGGCCTTCGAGACCTGCTCGCGCATGGTCGACGAGGTGAAGGCGCGGTTGCCGGTGTGGAAGCACCAGTTCTTCTCCGACGGCACCGATGAGTGGGTCGGGTCTGCCTGATGACCGCCGGCGACGGCGGTGCCACACCGGACCGTGACCCGGAGCGCAACGAGACGCGGACCCAACGGCTCGATCGGAACTGGGCGAGCCTGCTGCAGGAGCTGCGGGTCGCGCAGACCGGAGTACAGATCCTGACCGGGCTCATGCTGACGATCCCGTTCCAGCAGCGGTTCACCGAACTGAGCGACTTACAGCAGCTGGTCTATCTTGTCAGCCTGGTCTTCTCGGTGCTGTCAGCAGTGATGCTGATCGCGCCGGTGGCGCTGCATCGATTGCTGTTCCGCCAGCACGCGGTCGCCGATCTGGTGGCCAGATCCCATGTGTTCGCGCTAATCGGGCTGGGCTTTCTCGGCCTGGCGATGACAGGGGTGCTCTCGCTGATCTTCAGCGTCGTGCTCGGCACGGCGGCCGCGGTGGTCGCGGGCACGACCACACTGCTGGTGTTCGTGGTGATCTGGGTGATCCTGCCGATGCGCGAGCGACGTCGCTCCGGCGACGTCAACTGACCCACGGGGACCGACCTCACCACCCGGTCTTGAGCCGTCACCACCCCGGTCCCTGAGAACATCCGAGCGCTACCACCCGGTCCCTGAGGAAGCTCCTGGCCGGCGTTACCACCCCGGTCCCTGAGGAGCCGCCGAGCCGGCGTTACCACCCCGGTCCCTGAGGAGCCTCCGAGCCGGCGTTACCACCCCGGTCCCTGAGGAGCCTCCGAGCCTGCGTTACCACCCCGGTCCCTGAGGAGCCTCCGAGCTTGCGAGGATGCGTCACGAAGGGCCCCTTCGTGACACCCCTCCGCTGGCGCTCCGGGGTTCCTCAGGGATCGGGGAAACACCCCTCCGCTGGCGCTCCGGGGTTCCTCAGGGATCGGGGAAACACCCCTCCGCTGGCGCTCCGGGGTTCCTCAGGGATCGGGGAAACACCCCTCCGCTGGCGCTCCGGGGTTCCTCAGGGATCGGGGAAACACCCCTCCGCTGGCGCTCCGGGGTTCCTCAGGGATCGGGGGAACACCCGTCCGCTGGCGCTCCGGGGTTCCTCAGGGATCGGGGAAACACCCCTCCGCTGGATCTCCGGCCTACCCCGGAAATGGACAAGGGCCCCGCACGGGCTCATGGCCATCGTGCGGGGCCCTTCGACTGTGGGCCCGTATGGGCTGGTGTCAACTACTGCGCTCAGGGAGTGGGCAGCTGATCCTTGTGCTGGTTGAACAGCTTGATCTGATCCGGGGTGAGCTCGTAGCCGCTCTGCTTGGCGGCCTTCCACAGGTTCTCGACCTCGGGGTTGATCTTGTTGTTCTCGACGGCCTGGCCGAGCGCCTTGTCGATCTGCGTCTTCACGTCGTTGGTGGTCTTGGCCTCAGGAGTGGTCGACCAATTGAACGGCGCAGGCAGGGTGGGCAGCTGCGGCAGAGCCGGCGTCTGGACGGCCGGAGCGGTGCGCTGGGTGGCGCCGGACAGGCCCGTGCCACAGACCGGCCATGCTCCCTTGCCCTGCGAGGCGAGAACGCGCTCGGCGACGACGATCTGCTGTTCGCGGGTGGCCTGGTCGGCGCTCGGCGCGAACTGGGTGCCGCCGTGTCCGGCCCAGGTGCTCGGGCTGAACTGCAGGCCGCCCTGGTAGCCGTTGCCGGTGTTGATGGCCCAGTTGCCGCCCGACTCACACTGGGCGACCTGGTTCCACTCGGCGTCGGTGGCTGCGTTCGCCGAGCCGGTGCCCAGTAGTGCCGCACCGCCGCCCAGGACGGCGCCGGTGAGGGCGACCTTTGCGAAGGTCTTGGTGGTCGTGGTGGTCGACGGTTTGCGGTGACGTCCGGACATAGCTGGTATTTCCTCTCTCCACGCGCCTACGAAGTCAGCTGTCGGGTTCGGGCGAGAGGTGCCCGGTCTCGGCGCGACGTGAACGTCACGCCGGGACTTAACCCCAAGGGCGTCGGTCTGACGCCCGGATCTCTGTTCGGGAGGTGGGTCCCCCGTCCTCGCTCCTAGATGTCGTACTGGCGTCCCTGGCGGCGGAGCGAGGTTCGGCGCGGTCGCCGGGACGGTATGCATTTGGTTACTTGCTTGTGACCCCCCATGGGCGTCGTTCAGTCACACTACGACGTCTGGCACCACGAATCACGTTGTTGGCAAGCCCATTTTCCGCGCCCGAGTTGGGCTTTCGACCCAGTTTTGGCGTCGTGCCTGATCACGGGTCGATAGTCGACTTGTGTCCTTCTCGTGACCGATCCGTTATGTGAGGAAGGTCACAACAGGATTGTGGTCTCAGCCACCCGCAAACGGCGGCAACACGTCGAGGGTTTCGCAGCGACCCAGTCGGGCGGTGCGGTCGCAGAGTGCGACCGAATCGCGCAGATACGAGCAGCGGGCGAGGACCCGCGCGAGGTTGGCGTCGCCGGACGCCAGGAGAGTCTCGAGTTCGCCGAGAGTGACGTCGGCCTCGAGCTCGACGACCGTGGATTCGGTCCCGGCGGCCGCGCGCGCGGCAGCGAAGAATCGGACGGTGAGTTGCACGGGTCGTCAGCCCCCGATGGCCGACATCGGCCGGGTCGGTTGGTGGAATCCGGGATCGTTGACGCCGTGGCCGGCCTTCTTGACCCACGTGTTGCCGCGCCATCGCTGGGCGATCGCGACGTCGAGCTCATCGTCGGGAAGTCCGCTGCGCAGAAGCGAGCGCAGGTCCGTCTCCGATTCGGCGAACAGGCAGTTCCGCAACTCGCCGTCGGCGGTCAGCCGGGTGCGATCGCAGTCGCCGCAGAAGGGGCGCGTGACCGAAGCGATGACGCCGACCCGTGCCGGCTCGCCGTCGACGTCGTACCCCTCCACCAGCCATGTCGCGGCGGGGGCGCTGCCCCGGGGGCGAGGATCGGGGAGCAGGGTGAAGCGCGATGCCAGCGCCGCGAGGATCTCGTCGGCGGTCACCATCGACGACCGGTCCCACTGATGGTCGGCGTCGAGGGGCATCTGCTCGATGATGCGCAGCTGATATCCGTGTTCGAGGCAGAAGAGCAGCAGATCGGGCAGCCGCGGGAGATCTTCGTGGCCCGCGAGGACCGCATTGACCTTGACGGGCAGGCCGGCGCGGTGCGCCGCGGCCATTCCCATCACGACATCGTCGAGGCGGTCGCGGCGGGTGATCTCGGCGAACCGATCCCGGTCCACGGTGTCGAGCGACACATTCACCCGGTTCAGACCGGCGGCCACCAGACCGTCGATGCGTCGGGCGAGTCCGAGTCCGTTGGTCGTCATCGCGATCTCGGGCCGGGCGGGCAACGCCGAGACAGTGCTGATCAGCTGCTCGAGATCGCGTCGGAGTAGCGGTTCCCCACCGGTGAAGCGAATCGATCGGATACCGAGGTCGCGGACCGCAACGGTGATCACCCGTTCCAGTTCCGCGGTCGTGAGCACTTCGTCGGTGGGCAACCACTGCAGCCCTTCGGCCGGCATGCAGTAGGTGCACCGCAGATTGCATCGATCCGTCACCGACACCCGCAGGTCGGTCACGATGCGTCCGAAGCGGTCCCGCAGCGGGCCGCTGGTCGGTGCGTCGGCGACCGCACCCGGGTCGGGTGACGGGGTGGTCGGCAGGCCGAGGGCGACGATGGTCATGAGCCGTTCCTGAGTGCTTCGAGCGATCGGAACGTACTGGCATGGAAGACGAGCGGCTCCACGTCGGGATCGCAACGCAGGGCCTCGATGCGCAGCAGGACCAGGGTGTGGTCGCCCGCCGGGATCTCGTTGTACAGCGAGCAGGAGAGGCCGGCGGCGGCGTCCGGGATGAACACGGCTCCGTCGTCGGTGCGCGACGGCGTGATGCCGTCGAATCGTGTCTCGCTCGGACCGGCGAGCTGACGGCAGAGGGCGGATTGGTCGCGGGCGAACACGCTGACACCGATTGCGGGGGCTTCCCGAAGCCGCGGCCACGTGGTGGAGCTGTTCTGCACGCATAGTGACACCAGCGGCGGATCGAGCGAGACCGTGGTGAAGGCGCTCGCGGCCATCCCGGCCAGTTCGGCGGTCCCGTTGTGGCCGGCGAGATGGCAGGCGACCGCGACGACGCCGGACGGAAAGCAGCTGTACGCGCGTTTGAGAGTGGCGGAATCCTCCGCCGACGTGAGATCGCCGGCGAGTGGGAGCGCAGCGTCGATGCTCACCGCACCCTCCGGCCCGACCGCAAGGCGAAGATGAGACCCAACACGAACCCGAGGGGTGCGCACATCGTCAGCACGTAGACGACCGTGGGTGCCGTGCCACCGTCGGTGACGATGGGCGTCACGAACAGGGCCACGATCGCCGCCAGTCCGACGGCGAAGACGATCACGGCTGCCTGCAGCAGTCGTGGGGACGGTCCGCGCTTCATGCTTCCACGGTAGATCACACCGCTGATGCCTGGAGGGTGCCTGGTCCTTTGGGTGCGGTGCTGGTGGGGTATTCCATGTGACCGGGCGCAGATCGGTTGGCTAGACTGAATGCTCATAGGCGCCTCTGCTCATCTGATGTGGAGCCGGGCCCGCGATGGGGCCAGCTGTTGATCAGGTGAGGGGCGCTTTTGTCATGACACGTCCGAAATGCAGATTTCCGAAATACAGATGAGGGTGAGCACAGTGCCGACCGGCAAGGTGAAGTGGTACGACGCGGAAAAGGGCTTCGGCTTCCTCGCGCAGGAGAACGGCGAGGACGTCTATGTCCGCTCGTCCGCGTTGCCCGCGGGCGTGGAGACGCTCAAGCCGGGCCAGCGCGTCGAGTTCGGGATGGCTGCGGGCCGTCGCGGACCGCAGGCCTTGAAGGTGGCTGTGCTCGAGCCGGCGCCCAGCGTCGCGAAGAACACCCGCGAGGCGGCGCGTAAAGATGTCAAGCGGCACACTCCGGATGAACTGCACGGCATGGTGGCCGACCTCATCACGCTGCTCGAGGGCACCGTGCAGCCGGAACTGCGCAAGGGGCGCTATCCCGATCGCAAGACCTCGCAGCGGATCTCCGAGGTGGTGCGAGCGGTCACCCGCGAACTCGAGCACTGAGCTCGGTTCGCCGACGTCTCAGCCGTCCTGCGGTCCCGGTAACCGAAGGTTGTCCGGGGCCGTGTCGGCGGCGAGATAGCCCCGGGCGATCACATTCTGGGTCTGACTGTCGGAGATGGCCGACGGCAACTGAACCTCGATGTTGACCAGAATGCGCTCGGGGGTGGAGTGCAGCATCGTCGTATAGGTGGAACCCGACCTCATCGGTACCGACGTGCCCTCGAGTCCCTGCGGCGTCAGGTACTGGACCACCAGATTCCACGGCCACTCGGCGATGTCCTGGGACACCGACAGAACCGCGGATTCACCGACCGGGACCGGTACCCGCTGGACGCGGATGTCGGCGGGATTCGAGGGCTCGCACTCCTTGAGGAACACGGTGCACATCAGCGTCGGGTCGACGCGGACGAGCTGATCTCCGACGGCGATCTGCAGATATGGATCGTCGTCTGAGCCGTCCCCGGACCAGTGGTCCTTGGTCAGCACCGCGACCGTCACGCCGACGACAACGACGAACGCGACGATCACCGCCGCGATGATGGCGAGCGCCTTCTTCTCTCCACTGGTCACGTTCACCGTTCAGGGCCGTCCTGTGCGATTGGGTTTGGTGGGTGGGGTACCCCGGTCATCGGTCTGCGGTTGCGGCGGAGCCTCGCGGTGCGCGCGGGCCATGCGGGTCGGTGCCTCCGACGGTGACCGGTGTGAGCGCCGGCGGAGGCGATCGGTGTCACCGAGGGCGGGGATGGCGATCGTCGGCTCGGCATAGTCGGGGCGTTGTCCACCGATACCCGGCACCAGCGACGATCCGCGATTGGTCAACACGGTCTGCACCAGCCCAATGCCCAGCAGCACCGAGACGACGGTGAACCCTATCCACAGCGTGGTCGGCAGCACCACACCGAGCGTGGCACCGAAGACCCAGCCGAGTTGGAGCACCGTCTCGGACCGGCCGAACGCCGACGCCCGCGACTCCTCGGGCAGGTCGTCCTGGATCGAGGAGTCCAGGCACACCTTGCCGATCGCGCTCGTGCCGGAGGCGACGAATGCGGCGAGCGTGGCGATCATGATGTTGCCGAAGATGGCCGCGAGGACCGCGGCAACGAAGCACGCAGCGGTGGACCACACCACGATCATCGGCGGATTCTTCAGCTCGAGGCGGGTGCCCAGACCGTTGCCCAGCATGTTGCCCGCGCCGGCCGCGGCGCCGACGGCGCCGAGCAACGCCAGCTGGGTCCAGTCGGAATGCACATCCTGCTGGGCCTTGGCATAGAACGCGATGTAGAGCGTGAGGAATCCGGTCAGGATGCGGATGGTCGCGTTGCCCCACAGCCCCGCGACGACCTTGCGGCCCAAGGGCTGGCGCATCTTCTGGGCGAGGGCCGTGGCGGTCTCGCGCGCCCCCTTGAGCCCGCTCCCACCACCCGAGTCGTGGTCCGGGGCGTGCGACATCGCACGCTCGCCGTGGTAGGTCAGGGTCGTCGGGATCTCGCCCTCGGTGACCTCCACCCGGGACGGGATGCGCATGCACAAGTACGCACCGACCGCGGCGATCACCGCCAGCCAGGCCATCGCGCCCGGAATGTGGATGGGCAGCACCTTGGCCAGCAGCAGTTCGAAGAACGCTGCCACACCGCCACCCACGATGGTGCCGCCGATCAGGCCGAAGGTGGTCAGGCGTGAGTTCACCCGGGGCAGGTCGATGGACGGGGGCACCACCCGTGGCGTGACGGCCGACTTGAGCACCCCGAACGATTTCGACAACACCAGCAGACCCAGCGCCGACGGGTAGAGCACCCACGGGTCGTACTGGAGTTGCTGTGTCGCGCCATCCCATGACGAGTTCGCCAGGATGAGCAGCGCGAGCACCACCCGCAGGCCGAAGGTGGTGGCCATCGCGATACGCCGACCGTGCTGGAGGCGGTCGAGCATCGGGCCGATGAGCGGCGCGATCAGGGCGAACGGCGCGATCGTCAACGCGAGGTAGAGCCCCACGTTGGTCTTGGATTCGCCGGTCGCCGCTGCGAAGAACAAGGTGTTGGCCAACGCGACGGCCATGGCGGCGTCGACGGCGAAGTTCGCGATCACCGGCAAGGTGAGCGCCGTCAGGCCCGATCGGTCGGCGCCGTCGGCGGTGGCGGCCTGGTAGATCTTGCCGATGCCGCGGCCGGTGAGCTGGCGGCTGCGCATGGCCGCGACACGGGCGACCGTGATCTTCTTCGGCATCGACGGATCGGTGTTCTCGGTCGACGGCATCTTCTTGGTGCCACCGATGCGGTCGGTGGGGGCGTGACCCGATCCCGGGTACCCGGCGTCGTCTTCGTCCAGCGGCGGCAGGTGCGGATTGTGCGTCCGCGGCGGTAGGTATGCGTGATCACCGTGACCGCGGGAGGCGCCCCGGCCGGTGGGACGCCCGGTGCGTCCTTCGTCGGCCGGGTAGTTCGCGGTCCCGGGATGTTCTCGGGGGCTGCGGCGGTCCTCGCCCGCCGTCGGTTCACCGTTGTCCCGGCGGGGAAAGTGGGGACGGGGTGGGTTCACACAGACGATTGTTCCTCATTGCACCGACTGGCTCTCGGCACGGTCGCCACCTGCAAAAGGGCGGGTCGGTGCCACCGGCCGCGCGCGGTGTTGCACACTGGGAGGGTGACTCTTGCATTCGATGGTGACCGGCTGCTCACCGCCGTCGACGTGGCGCGTGCCGCGCTGGTCTCCGACGGTCAGCATCCGGGAGCACACCTGGAGAGCACCCCCGAGGGTGAATGGGCCGTTGCCCACTATTTCGAGGCGGACCTCACCGGTTATCGCGGCTGGCAGTGGTGCGTGGTGCTGGCCGGTGCGCCCGGCACCGACGACGTCACCGTCAGCGAGATCGTGTTGCTGCCGGGGGAGGGGTCGCTGCTCGCACCGAACTGGGTGCCGTGGAATGAGCGCGTCGCTCCCGGCGACCTGACCCCGGGCGATGTGCTGGCCGCGGATCCCGGCGACGCCCGGCTGGTGCCGAATCAGTTCGACACTTCCGACGAGTTCCACCTCGACACCGAAGACCTCGACCCCGACGACATCGGGCAGATCGCCGGAGCGCTGGGGCTCGGGCGCCGTCGGCTGCTCAGCCCGCAAGGCCGCGACGATGCCGCCGAGCGCTGGCACGACGGCGAGTTCGGGCCGCACAGCGAGATGGCCGCCGCAGCGCCGTTCAACTGCGTGACGTGTGGCTTCTATCTGCCGCTGGCCGGTGCGCTGCGCCCGGCGTTCGGTGTGTGCGCCAACCAGTACTCGGCCGACGGTCATGTGGTGGCCGCCGATTACGGCTGCGGTGCGCACTCGGATATGACTGCGCCGCAGGGCAACGGGTCGCCCGCGTATGACGCCTATGACGACGGCGTGCTCGAGATCGTTCGTGTCAGCGCGGACGCCGGCGGGGACACGACCTCCTGACCGAGTTCGAGATCGTCGACGGTACCGATCGATTCGGGACCGATCGGTTCGGACTCGACGAGTTGCGTACGTCCACGCTGGACGCCTGGCGTTCCTCGCCCACCCGCTTGGCCGAAGACGCCGCGGCCGAACGGGATCTGGTCACCATCGGCTACCGGGACCGGCTCTTCACCGAACTCGTCGCCAACGCCGCCGACGCCGCGATGGCCGGCGCCAGAGCCGGCCGGGTCGCGATCTGGGCCGACGCGGAGTCGCTGCACATCGCCAACACCGGAGCGCCGCTGTCGGCGGCCGGGGTGCGGTCGCTGCTGTCGCTGCGGGTCTCGGCCAAGTCGGCCGGGCCGACCAGCGTCGGCCGGTTCGGTGTGGGATTCAGCGCCACCGCCGCGGTGGCCGACCGGGTGGAGGTGCGCTCCACCTCCGGCTCGATCGCCTTCGACCGCGCGGCCACGGCGCGCGCGGTTGCCGCCATCGAATCGAGCGCCGCCGCTGCGAACACCCCGTTGCTGCGGCTGGCATGGCCGATCGCGGCGCCTCCCGCCGCCGGATTCGACACCGAGATCGTCCTGGGCCTGCGCGACGAGGTGACCGCCGAGCCACTGCTGGCATCGGCGAGGTCGCAGGCGGCCGAGCTACTCCTGGAGCTCGTCGGCCTGGCCGAGATCACGGTTGCGGATGCGGCATTCACCATCGAGCGCCACGTGGCCGACTCCCCGCGGGTGAATCGGGTGGTGATCACCACGGTCGCCGCGGGTCGAACCGAACAGAGCCGCTGGATCGAGGCGGTCAGCCCTGGCTCCCGGTGGCTCGTCGAGGTCACCGATGCCGACCAGGTCGAGGTCGGTGGAGACACGTTGGCGCAGAACGTGCTTCGCGCGCCCACGCCCACCGACATCGAGTTGTCGGTACCGGCGCACTGCATCACCGACATCGCCCTCACGCCCGATCGGCGCCACCTACATCCGGATGCCGATATCGGCACGGCAGCAACGGGTTACGTCGACCTGATGACGGCGCTGCCGAACGCGCAGCGGCCCTCGCTGGTCCCCGTCCCGGCGCGCACCCGCAACCGTGACGACGCGATGCTCACCGAATCGGTCATCGCGCAACTGCGCGACGGCACCTGGCTTCCGGCCATCTCCGGTGCCGACCTGGTCCCTGCCCGGTCGGTGCTCCTGGCCGACCTGACGGCCGAACTCGCCGCCGTGCTGGGGCCGATCATGGGCGATCTGGCGCACCCCGACGTCTCGGAACGACGGCACCTGCAACGGCTCGGCGCCGTCGGCGTCACCGCGATCGGACTCGCCGACCTCGCCGAACGCCTCATCGGAACCGAGCATGAACCTTCCTGGTGGCACCAGCTCTACTCGGCGCTGTCGCCGCTGGTGACCACTGCCGCCGACGCCGAGGAACTGGGTACCCTGCCGATCCCGCGCGCCGACGGCCGGATGAACATCGGCGCGCGTGGCCTGTTCGTGGCCGTCGGAGTCGATGTGCCGGTCTCGTGGATTCCCACCGTTCACCCCGCGGCGCGGCATCCGTTGATCGAACGGCTTGGTGCCACCTCGATCTCGGTGTCGGATGCGTTGGCCGATCCCGCGCTGCGGCGTCTCCTCGACGAGGCCGACGACGACGAACTCGGGGCGACCGCCGATCAGGTGTTCGCCCTATTGGCCGCGGATACCGATGCGACGGTGCCGGAGTGGCTCTCCGGGTTGCCGATACCGGATGACACCGGGGAACTCTGCGCTGCCGACCAACTGCTACTGCCCGGCAGCCCGCTGGCGTCCGTGCTCGTCGACGACGCACCGTTCGGCGTCGTGTCGGCTGACCTCGTGACCCGGGTGGGCTCCGATGTGCTGCGCCGGATCGGGGTCGGATGGGGCTTCCTCACCGTCGTCGATGACCTGCCCGTGGGCCCCGATCACGACCTGCCCGACGAGGAGCAATGGTGGTCGACCTTCGACGATCCGCCGGAAACCCTTGCCGCGGTGCGCGATCTCGACCTGGTCGATCCGGATCGATGGGCACAGGCATTGACCCTGCTGGTCACCGACGAGATGACCGCGCCGCTGTTGGCCGACCGCGCGGGCTACACCGCGTGGTGGCTGCGGCACCACGCGATGGTGGGCGGGCAACGGTTGGGCTGGTATCGCGCACCGTCGGATGCCTCGGTCGCCGGTGCGCGCGACGCCCTCGATCACCCGCACGCCGATCTGCTCGCCGCCGCGCTGGGCGGCATCGGGATCGACACGATTGCCGACGCCGACACTATGCTGGCCCATCTCGGTGATCCGGCCCGCACGATCGCGTCCGGCGTCGCGGCCACCATCCACTCCGCACTTATCGTCGCCGCCCGCCACGGGACATTCGAACCGACTCAACTGACGCTGCCACAACGGGTTCGGTCGTCGGCCGGATCAGCGGTGGACCAGGCCGTGGTGGTGGACCGGCCCTGGCTGATCCAGGTACTCGACGCCGACGAGATGGTCGTGTCCGCCGGGCGGCTCGATCCGGACGACGCGCTGTTGCTCGCCGAGATCCTCGATCTGCCCACCGCGAGTGAAGAAGTGGACGCCGTGGTGCCCACCCCCGGTGAGGCCGCCACCTGGACGGCCACCGAGGCGGTGCTGTTCGCCGCGCAGTGGGGCCGCGACGTCGAACACGGCGAGATCCGACTCCACGACGAGCTGCAGGTCAGGGTGCGGCGCACGGGGGAGACCCGACACGTCACCGTCGCCTGGTGGGTGGACGAACGCGGTGTCACCCACCTGCCGCGTCGATACCCGTCGTGAGGATCGACGCGAGCTGACGGTAGGCGGCCGCGTCGTCGAGGCCGGTGGTGGCCGCCACCTCGCGACGTTGGATACGGCTCATCATCGACGCGGCCAGATCGGCCGCGAAGGCCGCGTCGATATCGCGGAACTCGCCGGTCGCGACCCCGTCGGTGATGATCTCCTGTACACGCGCCGCCGCCGCGGCGGTGTTCTGTTCGTAGAGGGCGCGAGTCGGTTCCATCGCGTGCAGATCGGTCATGAAAGCCGCCGACGCCGGGGTCAGGGCGTTACCGACCGCGATGAGATAGGTGATCACGCGCTCGCGGGCGGTGGTGGCGGCGGCGACCTGCGACTCGACCTGAGCGGTCGCGGTGCGGAAGAAGTGAGTCACGGTCTTGACGACGAGCTGTTCCTTGCTGCCGGCGAGCGTGTAGAGCGTCGACTTGGAGCACCGCAGTCGCGATGACAGTTCGGCCACACCCAGATGCGCAAACCCCTCCGCGAGGATGAGCGCGAGTAACCCGTCGAACAGGTCGCCCCGCCGCTGCGTACCGAAGCCGGTGGTCTCAGCCATGCCGTCCATAGTACTGTGAAAAGTACTTCAGTACTGATCCATATCCCTCGGGAGGTTTCTCATGCCGGTCGATCGTTTGCTCCCCACCGACGAGGCGCACGACCTCATCGCGCTGACCAGGGATTTTGCCGACAAGCGACTCGCGCCGATCGTCGACGAGTACGAGAAGGCGGAGAAGTACCCGGAGGGACTGTTCGCCGAACTGGGGGAGGCCGGACTCCTCGGCCTGCCATATCCGACGGACTGGGATGGTGGCGGTCAGCCCTACGAGGTCTACCTGCAGGTACTCGAGGAACTCGGCGCCCGGTGGGCGGCCGTCGCGGTGGCCGTCAGTGTGCACGGACTCGCGTGCCACCCGCTGTTCAACTTCGGCACCGATGAGCAGAAGCAGCAATGGTTGCCGGACCTGCTGAACGGTCGGATCGTGGGCGCCTACAGCCTGTCCGAGCCGCAGGCCGGCTCGGACGCGGCCGCGCTGTCGTGCAAGGCGGCAGCGGTGGACGGCGGATATCGCATCAACGGCGCCAAGGCCTGGATCACCCACGGCGGCATCGCCGACGTCTACAACCTGTTCGCCCGCACCGGCGAAGGCTCGAAGGGCGTGAGTTGCTTCCTGGTTCCCCGCGACACCGAGGGCCTGAGTTTCGGCAAGCCCGAGGAGAAGATGGGCCTGCACGCGGTGCCCACCACGTCGGCGACCTATGACGACGCTTTCATCGACGAGGGCCGTCGCCTTGGTGCCGACGGCCAGGGGTTGACCATCGCCTTCTCGGCGCTGGACTCCGGTCGCCTCGGGATCGCCGCGGTGGCGACCGGTCTGGCGCAGGCCGCCCTGGATGCCGCCGTCGACTACGCCGAGGAACGAACGGCATTCGGACGCAAGATCATCGATCACCAAGGCCTGGGCTTCCTGCTCGCCGACATGGCCGCCGCCGTGGATTCGGCCCGCGCCACCTACCTCGACGCCGCCCGCCGCCGAGACGCCGGCCGGCCCTATTCTCGGGCCGCCGCGACCGCCAAGCTCGTGGCCACCGACGCGGCCATGAAGGTCACCACCGACGCCGTCCAGGTCCTCGGCGGCTACGGCTACACCCGCGACTTCCGGGTTGAGCGCTACATGCGCGAAGCCAAGATCACCCAGATCTTCGAGGGAACCAACCAGATCCAGCGCCTGGTGATCTCGCGCTCCCTCTCCTCCCGCTAGTCACATCCGCTCCGTGCGGATCGAGGCGCTGGAACTTGCCCCCCGCTTCCTGAGGAGCGGGGCGCTGGAACTTGCCCCCCGCTTCGTGAGGAGCGGGGCGCTGGAACTTGCCCCCCGCTTCGTGAGGAGCGGGGCGCTGGAACTTGCCCCGGTCCCTGAGGAGCGAGGCGCTAGCCGAGCGTCACGAAGGGGCGGCCCTTCGTGACGGTCCTCCGCTAGCGCTCCGGACCTCCTCAGGGGGCGAGAAGGGTCGGCTCCGCTAGCGCTCCGGACCTCCTCAGGTGGCGGGGTTGTGTTGCGGTGCATCGTCTTCCGCTTCCTGAGGAGCGGGGCGCTGGAACTTGGCCCCGTTCCCTGAGGAGCGAGGCGCTGGTACTTGACCCCGTTCCCTGAGGAGCGAGGCGCTAGCCGAGCGTCACGAAGGGGCGGCCCCTTCGTGACGGTCCTCCGCTAGCGCTCCGGACCTCCTCAGGGGGCGAAAGGGTCGGCTCCGCTAGCGCTCCGGACCTCCTCAGGGGGCGAAAGGGTCGCCTCCGCTAGCACTCCGGACCTCCTCAGCCTGGATCTTTCATGTTTGTTTGGGGTGTTCGGCGTGGGAAATGCGAAAGTGCCTACCTGGCAAGGGATTATTGAATCTCCACAACACAATAATTCCTGGCAGAAAGGCACTTCGCAGGTGAAGCATAACCGCTATCCCCGTCTGGTTGTCGATGATCAACGCCGCGAGTCGCTGACGAGTTCGTCGGGGGCGTTGCTGCTGCGTGACGCGGCGCAGGTCGCGGGCCTGGACGAGGCGTTATCGGCGGCGTTGGCGCCGTGGACCTCGCCGCGGGCCACCCATGATCCGGGCCTGATGCTGCTGGATCTGGCGATCGCGTTGGCTCTGGGCGGTGACTGCGCGGCCGACGTGGCGATCGTGCGAGCCCAACCCGACCTGTTCGGGCCGGTGGCCTCGGATGCGACGTTCTCCCGGCTGATCAGCGTGTTGGCCGACGACCTGAGCACGGCGCTACCGGCGATCCGCGCCGCGCGTGCCGCGGCCCGCACCCGGGTATGGACGCGGGCGCGCCCGCTGGCCGGAACACCCGGCACCCGCGATGGGGGGCAGGTGATCGTCGATCTCGACGCCACCACCATCGGTGCGCATTCACTCAAAGAACACGCCCAACTGACCTACAAACGCCAGTTCGGGCATTCCCCGATGTGCGCGTTCGTCGATCACGGCCAGTACGGCACCGGCGAACCACTGATCATCGATCTACGCCGCGGCGGCGCCTCCCCACAAGGCGCCGACCTGCACATCAACACCACGACCGCCGCGCTGGCCCAACTGCCCGCCGCCGAACGCCCCCAGGTGCTGCTCCGCACCGACGCCGGCGGCTGTTCCAAAAAATTCCTCAGGTTCCTGCGCGCCGAGAAACTCGCGTACTCGATCGGGTTCACCCTCTACGACAACGTCAAAACCGCCATCGCCGCGCTGCCCGAGCAGGCCTGGCGCGATGCGTTCAACGGTGACGAACAACCCCGCAACGGCGCCCAGGTCGCCGAGCTCACCGACCTGATCGTCCCCGCCGCCGACCCCACCGACCCCTGGCCGGCCGGGATGCGCGTCATCGTGCGCCGCGAATACCCCGACCCCGGCGCCCAACTACGCCTGACCGACATCGACGGCCGCCGCTACACTGCGTTCGCCACCAACACCCGCGGCACCGGCTGGACCCTGCCGGTCCTGGAACTACGCCACCGCCAACGCGCCCGCGCCGAAGACCGCATCCGCAACCTCAAAGACACCGGCATGGCCAACCTGCCCTTCCACGAGTTCACCAAAAACCAGATCTGGCTCGAAATCGTCTGCCTGGCCGCCGAACTCTTGGCCTGGACCCAAACCCTATGCTGGCCCGAACACCACCCCGCGCGCCTCTTCGAACCCAAACGCATGCGCCTATGCATCCTCGCCGTGGCCGGACGCACCATCCACACCGGCCGACGCCACCTGCTACGACTACCCCGCGGCTGGCCCTACAACGACCTCATCTACCAGGGCTACACCGCCCTGCACGCCGCCTGACACACCACACAGCAGCCCCTGCCCCTCAACCCAGGACCCGAAGAACCGGCGAACACCAGCGCCGGCGATCACCCACACCCACACCACACCAACCCCACACCCAGCCGCCGAAACCCCCAACCCACCACCACATGAAAGATCGAGGCTCAGGGGGCGGGGCCCCCTCAGATCGCAGCCTCCGGGTCGTAGCGGAAGGCGCGGCGTTCACCCGCGCCGAAGCGTCGGGAACCGAGCTTGGCGATCAGGAAGACCGGCATCGGCACGCGGCTGCGCAACGCCTGGCGAGCCTCGTCGTCGAGACCCTTGATGGCCCACGGCGCGATGCGGAACATGTCGATGAACGTGTTGTCCTCGCCGAAGTGCTTCTCCAGTTCGGCCCAGTCGTCGGCCGACAGATACTTCTGCACCAACGCCAGCGCGTCGTTCTCCTCGTGTTCGAGATGTGCGGCCAGATGCTCGCGTGTCTGATCCAGAACGTAGGTGAGTGTCTCGCGCGCAGTCGAATCCGCGTCGGACATCTGGGCGAAGCCCGCGTCACACGCCTCGAGCAGCGGGTCGATCCGACCGTGCTCGGCCTCCATGGCGTCGAGTACGTCGCGTTCGGCGGGGGTGCATCGCGAGGCGAGAAGAGGCCACAGCCAGGCATCTTCGCCGCTGTGGTGGTGGTGCAGCGTTTCGCGGAACAGTGCCCACCGGGTCTGCAGGGCGCGCCAGGTCGCATAGTCGGGGACCGGAGTGCGCGGCACCGAACGCGCGAACTGGTCCAGGTCGCGCCGGAAGGCGTGGTGCATCAGGTACATCATGAACGGGTCGATCGGTCCCTCGGGCGCGGCACTCTGCCCGGGGAGTCGGAACTGTTCGACGTGGGTGGGGGCGGTGGGGGAGTTGGTGATGGTCATCGGATTTCCTTATGTGAAGTGGTCGGTTGGTGGGTCATGATCAGGGTCGCGCGGGTCGCTTGCAGCCGACTTGGAGCGCGCTTGCGAAGGTCAGGTCAAGGCCGGCTCCTGCTCGCGTTCGGGCTCGGTCGAGTCGTCCGGTACGGGTGCGTCGTCGAACCCGCCCTCGATGCCGATCTCGGGGAGTAGGCGGTCGAGCCAGGCAGGCAGCCACCAGTTGAATCGTCCGAGGAGCGACATGGTGGCCGGCACCAGGACCATCCGGATGAGGGTGGCGTCGAGGAACACCGCCACTGCCATCCCCAGGCCGAGCATCTTGAGCACGATGTCGGTTTCGGAGGCGAAGCTGATGAACACGGCGACCATGATGGCCGCGGCGGTGGTGATCACCCGCCCGGTTTTGGCCAGCCCCGTGATGACGCTGGCCCGGGCATCGCCGGTGGCGAGCCATTCTTCCCGGATACGCGACAGCAGGAACACCTCGTAGTCCATGGACAGGCCGAACAGGATCGTGAAGATCAAGATCGGCACCCAACTCGACACCGCGACAGGGTGATCCACACCCAGCAGTGACAGTCCCCAGCCCCACTGGAACACCATGGTGAGGAAACCGAAGGCGGCGGCCACCGATAGGAGATTCATGAACGCGGCCTTGATCGGGATGACGACCGACCGGAACACCACGGTCAGCAGCAGGACCGAGGCGGCGACCACGAAGCCGATGACCACCCAGAGTCGCTTCTGCAGCAACGCGGAGATGTCGTCGAGGTAGGCGGTGTAACCGGTCAGGATCGCGCCGTCGGGCAGCGCGGCGCGGATCTCGTCGAGCACGGCGGGCGTCTGCGCGTCCGCGGGGTCATGGGAGATCGTGATGGACATGACATCAATTGCGCCATCTGGAGATTCAGTGACGGGTGCGACGGAGGTGACGTCCGGCAGCCGGCCGATCTCGTCGGCGGCGTTGGTCAACTGGGCGGCATCGACCCGATCGGTGGGTGCCACCACCACGACGTCGGCGTTGGCCCCGGCCCCGAACTCACTCGCGAGCAGGTCATGCGCCTGCCGGGTGGTCAGCTCAACGGACTGGGCACCGGAATCCTGCGGCCAGGTCCGCATGGCCACCGCGGGGGCGGCGAGCGCGAGCATGGCGAGCATCGCGATGATGATCGCGGCGACGGGCCGAGCCCCGATGCGGGCGGCCCACCGCGCGGTGAGCGGGGGACGTTGCGGCGCTTGACCGTCCACGACCGGATTGGGCGCGGCAGCCTTCCGTGCCTTTCGGGGGATGATTCGTCGTCCGCTCACCCGGCACAGTGCGGGCACCACGATCAGGGTGGCGGCCAGCATCGCGATCACCGCGATCGCGGTGGCGAAGCCGAACGACGAGTACGTCGGCAGCCCGGCCAGGCGCAGCCCCAGCAGCGACACCAGGACGGTGGTCGCGGCGAACACGGCGGATCGTCCGGCGGTGGCCACCGACCGGGCGGCGGCCTCGATCGGGTCGTGGCCGCGGCGCAGGAACTCGACGTGACGGCTCACCACCAGCAGCGCGTAGTCGATGCCCACGCCGAGTCCCACCATGGTGGCCACCATGGGTGCCGACGGACTGACCTCGAGGACGCCGGCGAGTATCGTCACGCCGGCCGATCCGGCGAGCAGACCGGCGATGGCCGAGGCGATCGGCAGGCCCGCCGCGATCACCGAGCCGAACGCGAAGACCATGATCAACAGGGCCAGCGTGATGCCGACGATCTCGGCATGACCCTTCATCGGCGCCGCCGCGGTCTCGGGCAGGGACCCGTTCATCTCCACCTGCAGGCCGGCCGCCTGGGTGGGCGCGATGGCCTCTTCCAGCGCACTCGCGTCGCCCATCAGGTCGGGGTCGGTCTCGGGGACGTCGTACCCCACCACCAAGACACCGGTGTCCTGGTCGGCGCTCATCCGCGGGTCACTCACCGAGGCCACATGCGGCATCTGCTGGAGCCGCGCGCGCAGATCCGAGGTCGCCGTGGATGCGAGCGCGCCGTGGTCCGAATGAACGACGACGTTCGCAAAGGCATTGCCGGCGCCGGGGATGTGGTCGCGCAGGAGTTCGATGCCGTCGTGGGAACGCGTTCCGGGCACGTCCCAGTTCTCGCGCGTCTGCCCACCGAGGGCCGAGGCCGCGCCCAGGAGAACGGCGAGCGCCAGCAGAAAGCCGAGGAGGGCTCGAATCGGATGAGCCGCACTGGCGTGCCCGATCCGGTAGAGCAGGGTGGTCTTCATGACGGTCCTTCGGTCGAATGTCGGAGTACTTCTGACCGTTAGGGTGGGTTGCATGACTTGCGGCTGGCTTGGGCGTGACTTGAGTCCGGTCGGACGGACCCGAGCAAAGGGCTCCCACCAGTGCTGATGGGTCCGAACGGGATGGACCGGGCGATCACCGATGCAGTGGTCGACGCACGCACCGATGTGGGCACCGCGATCGCTCAGGTCATCACCGCGACGGGGAATACGGTGGTTCTCGCGACCATCGTGGCGGTGGTGGTGCTCGGCCTCGCCTCCTGTCGCCGGTATGCCGAGGCGGTCCTGCTCGGTGTGGGTTCGGCGAGTGGGTATGTGGTGATGGTGGTGCTCAAGCACATCGTCGCCCGTCCGCGACCACCCGTCGACGAGCGGCTGCTCGACATCGACACCTACTCGTTCCCGTCAGGGCACGCGATGATGAGCACCATCGTGTTCGGTCTGCTGGCGGTGATCGCCTATCGGGTCAGCGGCTGGGTTCGGGCGCATCCGGTGGTTCTGGTGATCGCGCCCGTGTGGGCGATCGCGATCGGCTGTACGCGCGTCTATCTCGGCGTGCACTGGGCGACCGATGTCATCGCCGGCTGGTTGATCGGTGCGGCCTGGGTGGCGGGGTGCGTCTGGGTGTCGGCGCACCTGCGGATTCTGGCCCCGAGGTGAGGTTGCGGCCGGAACCTGCGGGTGCGACCCGATGCGTGGGTTAACGTCGGATCGAGGACTGGTGGATTCGTGGACGAGGAGAAGTGACAGATGAGCAGTCAGGTCGCGGGCGCACGCGAGGTGCGTGCAGAGGATGCGTTCGACGTCGAGGTCGTGGCGAACTGGCTACGCGAGCACGCCGACGACCCCACCGGACTCGACGGAACCCCCCAGGTGAAGCAGTTCTCCGGCGGCGCGTCCAACCTGACCTATCTGTTGACCTATCCGACGCGTGAGCTGATCCTGCGCCGTGGTCCGGCGGGCACCAAGGCGCGCGGCGCCCACGACATGGGGCGCGAGTTCCGCATCCAGTCGAAGCTGTCGCCGGTGCTGCCCTACATCGCGCCGATGGTGGCGTTCTGCGATGACGAATCTGTGCTGGGTTCGAACTTCTACGTGATGGGCAAGCTCGACGGCATCATCCCGGGCAAGGAATGGCCCGCCGATGTGCCGCTCTCGGCCGAGCAGGCGCGGGCGCTGTGCCTGAATTTCTTGGACACTCTCGTCGAACTGCATTCGGTCGACGTGGAGGCCGCCGGCCTCACCGATCTGGGCAAGGGCTTCGGCTATGTGAAGCGCCAGGTGGACGGATGGTCGACCCGCTTCCGCAACGCCCGCACCGACGATGTCCCGGACTACGAGGACGTGATGGTCTGGCTGGCCGAGAACCAACCCGACGACGTCGCAAACTGCGTGATCCACAACGACTTCAAGCTCGACAACGTGGTCTTCTCGGAGGACGACGTGACCCGCGTCATCGGCATCCTGGACTGGGAGATGGCGACGCTGGGCGATCCGCTGATGGACGTGGCCGGATCGATGGCGTACTGGGTGCAGGCCGACGACGACGAGCAAACTCAGTTGATGCGTCGTGTGCCGACGAATCTTCCCGGCATGATCACCCGCGCCGAGTTCGTCGAACTCTACTGCGAGCGAATGGGTTTCGACATGTCCCCGGACAAATGGCGCTGGTATGAGGCCTTCGGGCAGTTCCGCTTCGCAGTGATCGCGCAGCAGATCTACTACCGCTACTACCACGGGCAGACCACCAACGAGGCGTTCGCACTCATCGGTAAATCGGTCGGCGCGGTGGAGGGTCGACTCAACAGGCTCATCGGTAAGTCCTGACCGTCCCCACCCGGAGCGGTTCCCATCCGGTCCCTGAGGAGGTCCGGAGCGCTAGCGGAGGGCCGTCACGAAGGGGCAAGTTCGCCGGGTCTCGATACGCTCCTCACTCTGTTCGTCGCTACTCGACCAGCGGAGGGGGGTTCCCGTCCGGTTTCCTGAGGAGGTTGCTGGTCGAGTAGCCCGAGGCGCTAGCCGAGGGCGTATCGAGACCCGCGTAGACGCTCCGGCCCCATCACATGTCCGCGGTTTCCCGTCGCTCGACCTGAAACGCGCCGATCTACCCCGCGCCGGGAATCAGTGCGGCGAGACGCCGTCCGTGGTCGGGCGGCATCACCCGGATGTCCGACCAGAGCACCAGTGTGTCGCCGTCAAAACGGCGCAGCGCCTCGGCATCCGGCCGGGTGGGAAGTTGTCGAAGGCCTCGCAGGGCAGGATCACCATCGCTCCTACTCGTTCGTCGCGACCGATCGCGGTCAGGAACAGGCCTCCACCCCAATCGGGATGGACGACAGTCGCATCTCGCAGGTCGAGCGCCTCGAGGGAGTCGGTCAACAGGTGTGGAACAGAAACACGCTGGCTATCCCCGAATCGCAGGCATCCAACTCCAGGCTCGCCAGGCCAGAGTGGACGGAGCTCGCTGCGCCACAGCCGTATCCGTCCAGGAGCGTGCCGCGCGCTCCAAAGGGTCACAGGTGAGATGCGCCAGCTGTGATGGCCGAGGAGCGGGCGCGCGTTCCCGTGCCCGATGGTCACGCCGCACTGTGAACCACATCAATCTGGGCCAAGGGGGTGACGTACGTCGCAGTATGATCTAACATCAGTGTCACCTTTCAAGTGGTCTCCGGTGAGGAATGTCGTCACAATGCAGCATCTGGTGTTTTTGCTTCTCGGACTGGGTAACGGCGCAGTTTTCGGTGCCCTGGCGCTCGCGATCGTCCTGACGTATCGCAGCTCCGGGGTCGTGAACTTCGCAACTGGAGCGATCGCGTTGTACACCGCGTACACATACGCGTTTCTTCGGCAGGGGCAACTGCTCGTGCTGATCCCCGGCGTGGACTCGATCGATCTGGGCACACCGATGGGAATGTGGCCTGCGATGGGCCTGTCCCTCGTGATCGCCGCGTTGCTTGGCCTGGTCCTCTATCTGCTGGTCTTCAGGCCATTGCGTACATCACCTCTGGTGGCGCGAGCAGTGGCCGCACTCGGCATCTCGCTGCTGATCGCCGGCCTGGTGGCCCAGAAACTCGGTACGGACCCGGTCGAGGTGAGCCCCATCTTCCCGACGGACGTCTGGCAGGCCGGTGACCTGCAGTTGTCGGCCGACCGCTTCTACTTCGCGCTGACCATCGTGGTGCTGTCCGTGCTGCTTGCACTGGTCTTCCGCTATACCAAGTTCGGGCTAGCGACTCGGGCATCCGCGGAGACCGAACGCGGTGCGTACGTCAGCGGGATCTCGCCCGACCGCATCGCTGCATACAACTGGATGCTCAGTTCTGCGGTCGCGGGTCTGGCGGGAATCCTGATTGCGCCGATCGTCCCGCTGGTACCGGTTGCCTACACCCTGTTCATCGTGCCGGCGCTGGCCGCCGCGATCTTGGCACGCTTCGACCTCGTCGTGGTCGCAGTGTTCGCCGGTCTCGCCGTGGGCATGCTGCAGTCCGAGGCGCAGTACCTGGCATCCCAATACGACTTCTTGCCGTCCGCCGGTCTGCCCGAACTGGTGCCATTGATCTTGATCCTGGCGGTGCTGCTCATCCGTGCCAAGCCGTTGCCTGCACGTGGCGAGATCATCCTGCAAACCCTGGGACGTGCCCCCCGGCCACTTCACGTGGCTCCTACCGCCGTGGTGATGACGATCGTCGGCATCGTGGCGCTGGTCCTGCTCGACGACCGCATGCGCACGGGGCTGATCGTCAGCTTCATCATGGCCATCATCGCGTTGTCTTCCGTCGTGGTCACCGGGTACGCCGGTCAGGTATCGTTGGCCCAGTTGACGATCGCCGGAGTCGCGGGCTTCCTGCTCGGACCCATCGCCAACACCTTCCATCTTCCGTTCCCGATCGCTCCGCTTGTGGCTGCGATCTGCGCGGCAGCGCTCGGCGTTGTGATTGGACTTCCGGCCCTGAGGATTCGAGGTCTCACAGTCGCGGTGGTGACGCTGGCAATGGCGTTTGCGGTCGAAGCGATCTGGTTCCGCAACGGCGACATCGTCGGCACCAGTGGCGTCGAGGCGCCGAAACCCAGCCTGTTCGGATGGGACCTGAGCATTGGTCAGGGCCTGGCGTATCCGCGGGTGACGTTCGGTGTGCTGGTGCTACTGGTGTTGGTTGCGGTCGCTGTCTCGGTCGCGCTGCTACGGCGCAGTCGACTCGGGACCGAGATGCTGGCCGTCCGGGCAAACGAGAGATCCGCTGCCGCAGCCGGTGTGAGTGTCGTCCGGGTCAAGATTCTGGCTTTCGCGATTGGTGCGTTCATCGCCGGCATCGGCGGCTCATTGCTGGCCTACCAACAGCAGACCGTGACATTCGACTCGTACTCGGCGATGGCCGGCGTTGCGCTCTTCGCCACGGTCTACCTGGCCGGTATCACCTCGGTTGCCGGCGGCATCCTGGCGGGGGTCTCCGCCGCGAACGGGCTGATATTCATCTTCGTCGACGAACTGTGGTCGGTGAGTGGTTGGTATGTCGTGGTCTCCAGCGTCCTGCTGATCTTCACTGTGATCCTCAACCCCGAGGGCATCGTGGGCCCGGCACACAGTGTGTTGGCGAACCGCCGGGCCGCAGCGCTGCGGGACAAGGCCAAGGCCTCTCCGGATGCGCATGCCACGGATGCCATTCCCATCGAGGAGCTTCCGGCCCAGCCGCGGGTTCTCGATCGGACGGGGCAGTCCGAGCTGACCCTCACCGATGTGTCGGTGAAATATGGTGGTGCGGTTGCGCTGTCGGACGTATCGCTAGACGTTCCGAAGGGTGCGCTGGTGGGGCTCATCGGTCCGAACGGTGCCGGAAAGACTACACTCATGGATGCCATCACCGGATTTGCGGACTACACCGGCGACGTCACACTGTCGGGGTCGTCCATGGGCGGGCTCGCCCCGCACAATCGGATTCGTGCGGGCCTCGGCCGTACCTTTCAGGCGATCGAGCTGTACGACGATCTCAGCGTGACAGAGAACGTCAAGGTGGGCCGAACGGCCGCAGTGCATCGTCCCGACGTCAAGACCGAACACACCGATATCGGCCACCTCACTGAGGTATTCGAACTCCTGGGCATCACTGAGATCAGTGAGCGCCCAGCCGGCGAACTGTCACAAGGACAGCGTCAGCTGGTATCGATCGCACGGGCTCTGGCCGGCTCACCCAATCTGTTGCTGCTGGACGAGCCGGCAGGTGGCCTGGACAGCACCGAGAGCCGTTGGCTCGGAGAACGACTGCGACGAATCTGTGACAGTGGGGTGACGATTCTGATGGTCGATCACGACATGGATCTGGTCCTGAGTATCTGCGACGAGGTTCACGTGCTGAACTTCGGTGAGCTCATAGCGTCCGGGTCCCCGGCGGAGATCCGGTCAAATCGAACAGTTGCGGAAGCATATCTAGGAAGAGAGGCTCAGGTTCATGGCTGACGTGCTACTTGCCGGAAAGGGCAAACCGGAAGAGCCTGTGCATACCGGAAGCCCGATCCTGGAATGCCGAGAGGTGTCGGCCGGCTACGGTTCGGTCAAAGTGGTTCGAGACGTGAGCTTCTCGCTCCATGCCGGCAATGTCCTGGCGATCCTGGGGCCCAACGGCGCGGGGAAGTCCACTCTGATGAACACCTTGGCCGGGTTGCTGCCCCGCAAAGGAGGCGACGTCGTCGTCGAGGGCAGACAATTGCGCAGCGGTCGTCCTGCGGAAGCCAACCGTCATGGACTGGTGCTGGTTCCGGATGATCGGGCGTTGTTCACATCGCTCACGGTCCGTGAGAATCTGACGATCGCTAAGAGGTCCGGAGGGCTCGATGTTGATGCGGCCATGGAAATGTTCCCAGCCCTTGCCAAGCGCATCAAAGTCAATGCCGGGGCGCTGTCGGGTGGAGAGCAACAGATGCTCGCCGTGGCGCGAGCGCTGACCCAGAATCCCCGCGCCCTTCTCATCGATGAGATGAGCATGGGATTGGCCCCGGTCATCGTCGAGGAGCTGTTGCCAATCGTGCGTCGGATCGCGGATGAGACCAAAGCCGTTGTAGTGCTGGTGGAACAGCACGTGCAGTTGGCTCTGGAGGTCGCCGACGAGGCGCTCGTCCTCGTGCACGGCGGTGTGCGACTGAGCGGGCCGGCCGACGACCTCGCAAAGGACCCAGCGTTGCTCGAGCAGGCTTACCTGGGCGAAGCCGTCTGACAGTTCATCGGCAGAGCCCGTTCACCGATAGAGCCGGCCACCCCCGTGCGCGGGGGTGGCCGGCTCTATGTCTCATTCATGGCGAGGAAGACCTGTTCTCCGAGACTGTTCACACCCAATCGACAGCTACCGGATTTCACTCCTGGAAGCCGATCGGTTTCGAGAGAACCAAACTCGGGAGTCAAATGTGCCCGCGATCCTCAGTTGGATCTCACGGTCCGTACGACGGCTCTCGATCTGACGCGGGCGACCACGCAGCTGCCCGTGGAAGCGTCCTGAGTCTGTTCCGCTTGCCTGAAAGGCGACTGCGCAGGCGCAGCGTCGCGGGATCTCCCACATTCTGCCTGCCGCGCCGTGGAAGACGGTCATCGTGCCGTACGAAGCGGACACGCAACCAGCAGTCAAACGGCGATCGGGCGCGCAGTGATCGATTCGGCAGTGGCCATCGGACTTGCGCGACGACCGACCCCGACAACGACATGCGGACCGACTTCCAGAGCGGAACGTGGCACTCGCTCCGAGGCTGGTTCCGTCCCAAATGGATTTGGCCGCCAGCCCGAAACGGGCTGGCGGCCAAATCAGTTCGAGCGATTGATCAGGAGGTGGGTTTGGCGTAGAGCGATGGGTCGATGGTCACCTTCTTGTAGTCGGTGAGTTCGCCGTTCTCGTTGGCCTTGGCAAGGATGCCGTCTGCGCTGCAGATATTCGGTGAGATCGGGATCTGCTTGCCGTTGCACTGGAACATGATTCCGTCGGTCAGCGGGTACTCCGTCGGAGGCGCGGTCTTCATACCCTCCATGACCGTTTCCTTCGTGGGGTCGGTGACCTTGGCGGCGTTGAGTGCCTTGATCATGCCGAGCATCGGGGCGTATCCGGCAGACGAGAGCTGGCCGAACTTTGCGCCGTCGCCGTACTTGGCCAGAATCGCCGAGTACAGCTGAGAATCGGCCGCGTCGGGGCTGAGGTTGAGTGCGGCCGCGACATTGATGTCCTTGTAACCGTTCGGGATCGAGCTGCCGCCACCGATGCTGATGCATCGATCGATGGCGAAGATCGGGGTATTGGGCTTGGTGGTCTTGATTGCTTTGAAGGCGCTGGTGCAGAAGCTGTCATTGCCGAGGACGAAGAAGTTGTCCGCGTCGGCTCCTGCGGCACTGATCTGCGGGGTCATGTCCGCGGTGCCCGGCGGAATGCCGACGACATCGTACCCGACACCTGCATTACCCCAAACCATACCGCCTACCGCACGGGTGGGTCCCTCTGCGCCCGGCACGCCGATGGACACGGCGAGAGTGTCCTTGAGCCCCTCGTCTTTGGCTGAGGTGGCCGTGATCGCGAAGTACGCGGTGCCGTTCGACAGGGAGAAGACCCCGGGGGTGCTGAGGCCCTTCGGCGTGGTGCCGCTGTGGACGACGAGCGGGACACCGGCGGGCGACAGGACGTCGACGAGGTTGTCGAGTTCGCCCGGGGTCGGTCCGACCACCGCTGCGGCGCCGGCCTGGACCATCTGGTTCGCACAATCGGTTGCCACGGCAGGCTGCGCGAGTGCCTCACACGGCTTGAACTGGATCGGATGTCCGCCGATGCCGCCGAGGTAGTCGTTGGCGTAGGCGGCCGCGGCTTGGGCGCCACGGATCTCGTCGCTCGTGTCGATAGTCGGCGACTTGCCTTCGCTGACGAACCCGATTGTCACTGGAGTTCCGGTTGCCTTGTTGGGTGTGCCCAGAACGGATTCGTTGGCCGAGGGTTCGGCTGCCGAGTCGCCGCCGTCATCGGAACTGCTACAGGCGACCATCCCTGCGGTGAGGGCGGCAGAGAGCAACGTTGTTGCCAACAGCCGCCGGCCGGTCCTTGTCTTGTTCATTCTGTGCTCCTGAGATCGGGACGTCGGAATTGCGCCCGCACATGGGTGTTGGATTGAGTCTCGTATCCAATCGTTCGGGTTGGTGCGAAGATCGGATCCACTGGGAGACGTGGTGTCAGATACGGACTCTTGAATCGTGGACTATGACGGCGGTCACTCCTATCGTTTTCTCGGAATGTTATCCAACTGTTATGTCCCGGCGTCTCAGAGACGTGCTGTGTGCGCTGGTGATTCCGTGATTCGGGGATTGTTGATGACTCGAAGACCCTGCGCGCGTCAGGCTTGTGTAGGCGGACAGAAGATACCCAGTCATGTCAGAAAGGTGCGCTTAGGCTCGGGTCACTGCCACCCGAGGTGCTGTCGCGATGGGCTGAGACCTCCTGAGGAGATCTGGTGGTGGCGCCGGAGGGCTTCCGCTCCGTTGACTGTCGATGGATTGTGGCAGAGGACAACACGCTGATCGTCCACCTCGGGCGGCAGTGGTCGAGCACCACCGGTCCTTCACCGCCGGTCCTTCCACCGCGGAAATGTCCGTCGTCTGATAGGTGAGGTCCTCGTGTCGTGGGTTGAGGACGTGTCAGTCCCCGCGCACGACCTCCATCATCGAGTCGGCGTCGACGAACTTCACTCGTGGTCGCCTCCGGAGCTTTCCAGCGGCTCGCTCGGCCTTGTCGATCAGGGACCAGCCGGCGAAGTCGACGACGTGCGGCGCTCGCTGGGACACCAAGTCCGCGAATGATTCCGAGTCGTCTGCGGGAGCGGCGAGTGCGCCCGCGACGTAGTCCTGCAGCAACAGGTCGACGGTATCGGCGGCGCACTTCTTGTTCGTCCCGATGACCCCTGAGGGCCCCCGCTTGACCCATCCGGTGGCGTAGACACCCTGGACTGGTTCGTCGCCGTCCAGTGTGACAACCCGACCATCGACGTTCGAGATGACACCACGGGCGTCGTCGAACGGCACCCCTGGTACCGGCACGCCACGATAGCCGACCGCCCGGAGTACGAGCGACGTGTCGATGACCTCGGTGGTATCCGTTCCGACCGCGACGACGGCTCCTGACTCGTTGCGGTCGAGGTTGTTGTGCATGACGCTGACGGACTCGATGTGACCCTCGCCCGAGATCTCGGTGGGGGAGGCGAGGTATCTCAAGACGAGACGCTTCGATGAGCCGGCCCCGCCCTCCTCGGCAACCTTGCGGGCCAAAGCGACCTTGGCCTTGACCGATGACTCGGTTTCGGGGTCGTCGAGGATCTCCTGCGTCACAGAATCGATGCGCACCTCGTCGGGATCGATCACGAGGTCGACCCCGGGGAGATGGCGCAGGGCCATCATTTCGGGATTGGTGTATCCGGCTTGTGCGACACCCCGTCGGCCGAGCACGACCACCTCGCGAATGTTGCTCGCACGCAGTACTTCCAATGCATGGTCCGCGATGTCGGTGCGGTCGAGGTCGTCCGGGTCGGAGAGCAGGATGCGAGCGACGTCGAGAGCGACGTTGCCGTTGCCGACGATGACGGCTCGTTCACCGCTGAGGTCGTAGGTCCGATCTGCGTAGTCGGGGTGGCCGTTGTACCAGCCGACGAATTCCGTGGCGGTGTGGCTACCCGGGAGGTCCTCGCCGGCGATGCCGAGGCGACGATCCGACGACGCGCCCACTGCGTAGATGACAGCGTGGTTGTGTGCCAGCAATTCTTCATGCGTCAGGTCGACACCGACCTCGACCCCCAGGTGCAACCTGAAATTCTTGCGACGCTCGAGGGTCCGGAAGATGTCGGTCACCGCCTTCGTGCCCGGGTGATCGGGAGCGACTCCGGAGCGGACGAGCCCATACGGTGTCAGCAAGCGCTCAAACATGTCGACCTGGACGCCTTTGAGTGCGATCAGCTCGGACGCGGCATAGAATGCCGCAGGTCCTGACCCGACGATGGCGACCCTCAGCTGCGAGAAATCCGCCTTCCGCCACAGCGGTTTCGGCACGTCGAGTTCACCGCTCTGCACCGGATGCAGGTCGAAGTACTCGGCATTGAGTTCGATGAACGGGAGCTCGGGATCGTCCAACTCGTCTTCGGCCTTGATCGCCTCCACGGGGCAGGCCTCGACACAGGCGCCACAGTCGATGCAGGTCTGCGGGTCGATGTGGAGCATCTCTGTCCGCATGAAGTCTGGCTCGTCGGGCGTCGGATGGATGCAGTTGACCGGGCATACATCAACGCATGAGGCGTCGTTGCAACACGCTTGCAAAATCACAAAGGCCACGGCGATGTCCTCCAATATCTGACAGTTACGTCTACTTTGGGGGCAAGGGTTCGATCTGTCAAGTAGCAGAAGAACCCTTCCATGCGTCTTTCTGCCGTTATGCCGGCTGCGAGCGTACGGCGTGATCAACGGCCCGTCGAAGTGGCGCTCGACTGGAGTGAACATTTGATCTAACGTCAGTGTCACTAATGGTTCAGGTGCCATTCCAGCGGCGACCGAACGTACCGACGAGGAGGGTCATGACGGAACGCAATCGACTGGTCGTGTGCGCGAGCCACAGCCCGGGGATGGAGCGAGACACCGAGCATGTGTTCGGATCGGAGTTCCGGGCCGGCCTGGCTGATGCGCGGGCACTGATCACCTCGTTCGACCCGGATTTCACGATCCTCTTCGGTGGCGACCATCGCCGTGCCTTTCGGCACGTGGTCCCGACCTTCGGCGTGGCCACGTCCGCGACCATCCTGCCCGAAGGTGGCCATGACGAAGGGACACTGAATGTTCCGGCCGATGTCGCCATGGACCTCGCGGTGCATCTACTCGACTCGCGGTTCGATATCGCGGTCTGCCGGGACGTCTCCCTCGACCACGCTTTCGCGCAACCACTACGAGACCTCACCGGCGACCTCGGACGCTACCCGGTCATCCCGGTGCCGATCAATTGCGCGACCGGACCGTTGCCGGCGGCCGCGCGCGTACTGGAGTTCGGGGAAGCGGTCGGGCGTTTTCTCGACACGCTGGACGCCCGCGTGTTGGTGATCGGGACCGGCGGGCTGTCTCACTCGCCGCCGAGTCTGGAGCTCGATGCCTACGACATCAGCGACGAGGAGCGGCGCCGCGTGATCCGCGAGGGCGCGGCAGCTGCGCGTACGAAGATCAAGCCGCAATGGGACAAGGCCTTCCTGGACGCGTTGGCCACCTGGGACGGTGCCGAACTGGTCTCGCTCACCGATGATGCCCGCGCGCAGGCCGGTGTCGGCGCCAACGAGGTGCGCACATGGCTGGCGGCCGGGGCCGCGGGAGGCGGCACGCCGCTGGATGCGCTTGTTTATCAGCCGGTCGAGGAATGGATCACCGGGATGGGGCTGGCGGTGTCGCGGTGAACCCGCTGATCTGATCAGGCCACCGGAGGGAATCGGGTGGTCGACGACGTTCCCAATCGCACGGACAATCCCGAACCCGGTGCCGCGCTTCACGAGTGTTGAGAAAGGAGCTGATTTCGACGTGCGGTTGAACTGGCCGGCGTCAGAACGGACTGCCCGAAGCAATCGCTGTGGGGCAGTCCGTCTCCGTTGGTGACGCGCAGTTTCAGCGGCCCTGCCACACGGGTGGCCGCTTCTCGGCGAAGGCGCGGGGTCCCTCCTTGGCATCTTCGGAGTAGGCGATCGCCGGGAGTGCGGCGCTGGTCATGTCCCAGCCGATGGTCTCGTTCGGTCGATCGCCGGACTCTCTCTGTGCGAGAGCGATTCGTTTGGAAGCGGCTACCGCGAGTGGTGCATTGGCCGCGATCTTCTCAGCCAGCGCCAGCGCAGTGGCGAGCACGTCGCCTGCAGGGACCACCCGATTTATCAGGTGCAGCTCGAGCGCCTGCGCAGCGGTGATCGGTTCGCCGGTGAGCAGCAGTTCCATCGCAACGACCTGAGGTAGCTTCGCGGCGAGGCGAAATGCGCCGCCCGCACCGGCGATCAGACCCCGTGTCACCTCCGGCAGCCCGAAGATCGCAGTGTCGGCGGAGACCGCGAGATCGCTGGCCAACACGAGTTCAGTGCCACCGCCGAGCGCGGGTCCGTTGACTGCTGCGATGGTCGGCTTGCTGATCGCATGTCCGACGTAGCCCGCCAGGCCCCACTGCTCGCGCCCGGGTGGGATCACCGCCTCGCCGCGGGTGATGGCCTTGAGGTCGGCTCCCGCGCAGAACGCCTTGTCGCCGGCGCCGGTGAGGACCACGGCGCGAACGTCAGGGTCCTTGTCTGCTTCGGCCAGGGCATCGCCGACGACAATGCACATCTCGGCATTGACGGCGTTACGCGCCTCTGGACGATTCATGGTGATGAGCATGACGTGCCCGCGACGTTCGATCAGCGCGGGAGACTCCGGTGTATCAGTCAAGATTCCTCCAAATTGTTGTGGTGCACGAATCAGCGATCACGGCCAGACGTCCGCGACATCGACTGCGTGCCTTGGCGGTGGTGCGGGAACCGCAGGGGACGTGCGCGAGAACGACGGCGCCGGCCCGGGTTGGGTGATCCCGTCGATCGTCGTGAAGACACCGCGCGCGACCATCTGTGGATCGGCTTCGGCCTCGGCGAAGGTCAAAACCGGAGTCACGCAAGCGTCGACCCCGGCGAAGACGCTTGCCCATTCGTCCCGTGACCGAGAGGCAAAGCATTCGGCGAAGAGCTTACGCATGTGCGGGTAGTTCTCGGGTTCGCGTTGGGCGCCGACCTCGGCGGGATCGAGGCCGAGGGTTTTTACCATCGTCGCAAAGAACTGTGGCTCCAAGGCTCCGACCGCGACATACTTGCCGTCTGAGCACTCGTAGGTGTCATAGAACGGAGCAGAGCCGTCGAAGACATTCTCGCCACGGTCATCTGACCACCGTCCTGACCCGCGCATGGCCCACAACAGGTGCCCCAGTGCCGCTGCGCCGTTCACGATTGCCGCATCGATGATCTGCCCGCGTCCGGAGGTCTGGCGTTCGACCAGAGCGGAGATGAGACCGATCACCAGGAACATCGAACCGCCGCCGAAGTCGCCGAAGAGGTTCAGGGGTGGCACCGGGCGCTCACCCGGACGTCCAACGGCGTGCAGCAGTCCCGTCAGTGAAATGTAGTTCAGGTCGTGGCCTGCCTCCATGGCCCGTGGACCATTCTGCCCCCATCCAGTCATTCGGCCGTAGATGAGCCGTGGATTGACCTCGGCGACGTCGACGGGGCCGAGACCGAGGCGCTCGGTGACGCCCGGGCGAAAGCCCTCGATGAGGATGTCTGCCCGCGCGACGAGTCGCATCACATCGCGGAGGTCCTCGGGGTTCCTGAGGTCGGCTTCCACGATGGTTCGTCCGCGCAGGCCGGCACTCGATCCTGTTCCGGCTGTGGCCAACCCGCCGCGTCTCTGTACGCGGACCACATCGGCGCCCAGATCGGCCAACACCATCGCGGCGTGAGGACCGGGACCCATGCCGGCGAGCTCGAGTACCCGTACACCGGCGAGGGGCCCGGCGTGCGGGTCAGTCACTGGAGGGAAGGGGTTTGGCGCTCTTGATGTCCAGTGGCGTGCCGCCGAGCGACAGGGTTCCGGTGCCGGGCTTGGTCACCAGGACCTCGACGGTGTCCTCGGGGTCGACGTAGCGTTTGCCGAGCTGTGTCCCGCTGTCGAGTCCCGCTGCCGGGGTGAGCCCGGTCGCCGGTGTCTTCGTCACGTCGATCATCGGCTGGCCGCCGCAGTCGAGTTCCGATTCGCCTGCGGGTGCCTTGACGATGATCACCTGTGTGCCGCATACCTGGCTCTGCAGACGACTTCCGGTTTTCAACACGATCTCTCCTTTGATTCTGGTGCTGTTCGACGTCGAGCTCTGTGCGCCGTTCACGCGCGGGATTCCGCTGTGGGTTCGACGATGCTCGACACCACGTTCTTGCGGAGAATCTTTCCGGTTGCGGTTGCCGGGAGGTCGTCGAGGAAGATGACCCGATCCGGGGTGCGCGAACCGCGTAGGCGTTCACGTACGTAGGTGCGCAACTCCTCGGGATCAACAGACATGCCAGGCTCGACGACGACCGCAGCAGCGATCGCCTCACCCCAGTGATCGTCTGGTATGCCGACCACCACAACCGAGCGGACCATCGGGTGGTGTACGAGAACGTCCTCGATCTCGGCGGGGGCGATGTTCTCGCCACCGCGGATGATGGTGTCGTCGTTGCGCCCGACGATGTAGAGGAAACCCTCGGTGTCGGTGTACGCGAGATCCTTGGTAGGGAACCAGCCCTCGGCGTCCAGCACCGAGCCGGCACCCATGTACTCCCCGGACACCTGTGGCCCGCGTACCCAGAGTTCGCCCTGCTCGCCTGACGCGACCGGGAGCCCCTCGGGGCTGCGCAGTTGGATCTCGATGCCGGGAACCGGTCGGCCGATCGAGCCCAGACGCGCCTGGACAACCGGATCGTCACTGTCGAGTGCCGCGCGGTGATCGTCGGGGCCCAGCAGCGCGATCGTGGAACTTGTCTCGGTCAGACCGTAGGCGTTGACGAATCCTGCCTCGGGGAATGCCCGCAGCGCCGCTTCGAGAGTGGGCCGAGGCATGCGTGCTCCGCCGTAGGAGAGCGATCGCAGCGTGGGCACATCGGCGCGTTTACCTGCCAGCACATCGACGATACGATCCAGCATCGTCGGCACGACCATGGCAGACGTCGCACCTTCTCGACGGACGAGCTCCACCCAGGCGCGTGCATCGAAGTTGGGCAGATAGATCAGGCGGCGACCGGCATAGATGTTCGTCAGGATCGTGCCCATCCCGGCGACGTGATACGGCGGAACACTGATGAGCGCACCGTCGGTCTCCGCGGCCGCCCCGTACTCCACAGTGCTCATGACGTAACTGAGCAGATGGCTGTGCCGCAGGATCACACCCTTGGGTGCGGATGTGGTTCCACTGGTGAACAAGATGATCGCCGGATCGTCCGGGTCGACGTTCGCGGCGGGCAGCGGATCTGATGCAGCCGTGCGGGCGGCGGAGGCAAAAGCGTCGGTCGTCATGACGTCGCGGATCGACGCCAGTTCGGCGACGTAGCGGGGGTCCGCGATGACCAACGGGGATTCTGTACGCGCAATCAGCTGTTCGAGCTGCCCGCGGGCGAGGCGGTAGTTGACCGGTACGAACGGCACACCGGCATGGGCGGCGGCGAATACCAGCACGGGGAGCTCGAGTCCGGAATTACCGAGGAAGACGACGTTCTTGGCGTCCGCCCGCGCGATGACACTTGCTGCGCCGGCGACCAGTTCGCCGAACTCCGCATACGTCAGTGAGGTGCCGTCGACCGTGATGGCAGTCCGGTCCGGGTGACCAGATGCCGCCATGTCCAGGATCAGCGAGATGCTCATGCAAGACTTCCAAATCTCTCGTGTGATGTGATCCCCATCGTCGGCCCGATGCCCGTTCTGTGCTGACTCGGCAGGGGTGCTCCGGAAGAATGACGTGGGTCACTCCTTGGCAAAACCATAGTGGATGATCTGACACCTTGTCCACGAATTGTGGGAAAGATGTCGGTCCACCGGTTCGAGCGATTGTTTGCGCAGTTCAGAAGGGGGCGGAATCATTGGGTGTTGTGGCGATGCTTGTTCGGCATGCGCGCTACATCGAGCCTTGAATATCGTTGATCTGACATCTAGGGTCAGTTGCGTGTGCCGAAAGGCCAATCAGCTCGCAATCGAAAGGTGGCCGAGATGGCACTTGCCATATCCCCCGAACACATTGAACTCGCCGATGCCGCTGCCGGCCATCTCCGGCGGCATGGTGTCCGCGACGCTGCCCGCGCTTCCCTCGACGGATCACCCGTTCCCGACAAGTTCTGGTCGAGCACAGCGGATCTCGGTTGGCTCGGCTTGCATCTCCCGGAAGAACACGGTGGGTCGGGCTACGGTATCGCGGAGCTGACCGTCGTCCTCGAGGCGATGGGGCATGAGCTGGCTCCCGGCCCGTTCCTTGCGACGGTCGCCGCATCGGCAGTCATCGCGCACTCCGGGGATGCCGACCTCAAGGCGGAAGTGCTCCCCGGGCTCGCGGACGGATCGACAGTTGGTGCGGTCGGCCTCGCCGCGGGGCTGTCCCGCGACACCGAGGGCCTGGTCAGCGGCCAGGTGCGCGCGGTCTTGTCGGCTCCGGAGGCAGATCTGCTCGTCCTCGCGATCGGCGATGACCTCGTGGTGCTCGACACGACCATGGCGGGGGTAAGCATCAGCCCAGCCACCTCACTGGACACCACTCGCGGGCTGGGGACGGTCTCATGTACGGGAGTTGCTGTCCCGGCCAACCGAATTCTCGAGGGTGCGGCACGCTCGGGTCGCAGCCTGCTGCGTGTCCTCGCATCCGCCGAGGCCACTGGCGGGGCGCTGGCGTGTCTCGAGATGGCCACGGACTACGCAAAGGTTCGCGAACAGTTCGGACGGACCATCGGCTCGTTCCAGGCTGTCAAGCATCACTGCGCCGACATGCTCATCGCCGCGGAGGCGACCGTCGCGGCCACCTGGGATGCAGCCCGCGCCAATGACATCGACAGCGCCTGGTTCGCATCAGCTGTCGCGGCCTCCTATGCGGGCCCGACCCAGCTGAAGAACGCCCGGATGAACATCCAGCTTCATGGTGGCATCGGGTTCACCTGGGAGCACGATGCGCACCTCTACCTGCGACGTGCGACCACGGTCGCCGCAATCCTGTCCGACGGCATCGATCCGTTGGTCGACATCGTCGCCGCCTACCGGTCGGGTCAGGCCCAGGGCGCAATATTCGAGCTGCCCGAGGAGGCCGAGGTGTTCCGGACGGCTGCCCGTGCCGAGGCCGAGGCTGTCAGAGCACTGCCCGAGGCGCAGCGACGCGATCACCTCGTCGACAGCGGATACCTGGTCCCGCACTGGCGCAAGCCCTGGGGGCGCGAGGCCGGGGCGATCGAGCAATTGGTGATCGAGGAGGAGTTCGAGGGCATCGATCTGCCAGACCTGGGCATCACCGGCTGGGTCAATCTCACCATCTCGCAGGTGGGTTCGGACGATCAGCGCAATCGGTGGATCGAACCGGTGCTGCGCGGCCGGGATCAGTGGTGTCAGCTGTTCAGCGAGCCCGGTGCAGGTTCGGATGCCGCTGCCGTTCGAACCGTGGGCAAGAGGGTGGAGGGCGGTTGGCGCGTGACCGGCCAAAAGGTCTGGACCAGTGTCGCTCTCGACTGTCAATGGGGTCTGGCGACCGTCCGGACCGACCCCGACGCAGCCAAGCATGCCGGGGTGTCGATGATGGCGATCGACCTTTCGGCCGAAGGTGTCGAGATCCGTCCGTTACGTGAAATCACCGGCGACGCGTTGTTCAACGAGGTCTTCTTCGACGATGTCTTCGTGCCGGACTCCGACGTCGTCGGCGCAGTGGGCGAGGGCTGGAAGGTCGCCCGTGCCACCCTGGGCAACGAACGGGTATCCATCGGCGGCGGTAGCGGTTCCATCGCGTTCGGGGCCGCCGGTCTCGTAAAGCTGCTCGACGAGTCAGAGAGTGCCGACGGTGTGCGGCGCGTCGGTGAGGTGATCGCCGAAGCACACACCCTTCGTCTACTCAACCTGAGGCAGGCCGCACGCGCGGTCATCGGTGCCGGTCCCGGCCCGGAAGCCAACGTGACGAAGCTCATCAAAGCCGAGCATTCGCAACGTGTCACCGAGCTGGGTATCGATCTGGCCGGCACCGCAGCGGTGACCGGTGAGACTCCTGAGCTGACGTACGCATATCTGTTCGCGCGCTGTCTGACCATCGCCGGCGGCACATCCGAGATCATGCGCAACACCATCGCCGAGCGGCTCCTCGGCCTGCCGCGCGATCCGCTGGCCCGATGATGAACTCGTTGCCGCTCGCCGGCATCACGGTGATCAGTCTGGAGCAAGCGGTGGCCGCTCCGTACGCCACTCGCCAACTGGCCGATCTCGGGGCGCGCGTCATCAAGATCGAGCGGCCCGGGGTCGGGGACTTCGCGCGGGGATACGATGACACGGTCCATGGGGAATCGAGCTACTTCGTCTGGCTCAACCGCTCCAAGGAATCGCTCACGTTGGACCTCAAGAGCGCTGTGGGGCAACAGTTGCTGCGAGAACTTCTGACCGACGCGGACGTGTTCCTGCAGAACCTCGGACCGGGTGCGACCCGCCGGATGGGGCTGGGGGCCGACGACCTCAAGGACTCCCACCCACGACTGATCGTCTGTGACATCACCGGGTACGGAGAAGGGCCTTGGCAGTCGCGGAAGGCCTACGATCTGTTGGTTCAGGCCGAGGCCGGATTGCTCAGTGTCAGTGGAACCGAGCAGGAGGTCGCAAAGGCGGGAATCTCGGTTGCCGACATCGCGGCGGGTAGCTTCGCCTATTCCGGCATCCTTGCCGCTCTCTATTCTCGGGCGACAACGGGCGATGCTCCGGCAGTGACGGTCTCGCTGTTCGAGGCACTCGCCGAGTGGATGGGTTCACCGATGTACTACTCGCAGTACGGAGGAACCCCTTCGCGTCGGACGGGTGCACGGCACGCGACGATCGCCCCGTACGGCCCTTTCAGCGTCGGCGATGGCGGCACCGTGCTGCTGGCGATACAGAATCAACCCGAATGGGAACGGTTCTGCACTCAGGTCCTGGACCTGCCCGGGCTGGTCGACGATCCGCGATTCGCAAAGAACCCTGTGCGCGTGCTCAACCGCGAAGAGTTGGAGGCGATCGTTACTGCGGCGATCGAGCCACTCAGCGCGGACGAACTGGAGAAGAAGCTCGAAGCCGCGGGTATCGCAAATGCCAGGATGAACACGATGGAGCAACTCTGGGATCACCCGGTCCTGTCCGAACGCGAGCGCTGGCGCGACGTCCAGACGCCGGGCGGACAGGTCCGGGCGCTCCTACCGCCGGCGGTGCTGCGTGGAGTCCAGGCCAGAATGGATCCGGTGCCGGCGCTGGGCGAACACACCATCGCCATTCTGCGAGAGCTCGGCAGGGATGACGCAGAGATCGCTCGGCTCCGCGAAGTGCATGTCGTCTGACCCGTTGATCGGGTAGATCGTGCCCGACGCGGACGGCGAGTCCTGAATCAACGGCGAGCGGGTCGAAAGATCGGTTGATGTTTCGACCCGCTCGACGTGAATGCTCTTCTGCCCGGACTACTTCGGTCCGAAACGCAAGGCTCCGTCGATACGGATGACCTCGCCGTTGAGGTAGTCGTTCTCGGCGATGTGCTCGACCAACGCCGCGTACTCTGCGGGGCTACCCATCCGGTTCGGGTAGGGGACGCCTGATCCCCAGTGCTTTTCGGCCTCTTCTCGCTCCATCTTGAATGCGGGGGTGAAGAAGGTACCCGGCGCGATCGCCATCACACGGATGCCCTGTTTCGTCAGGTCGCGTGCGGCAGGCAAGGTCAGTCCCACAACACCGCCCTTGGCGGCGGAGTACGCCGTTTGGCCGATCTGGCCCTCGAATGCGGCGATGCTGGCGGTGTTGACGATGACACCTCGATTGCCGGCTTCGTCGGGCTCGTTCTTCGCCATCGCCGCCGCGCCGAGACGCAGCACATTGAAGGTCCCGTTGAGGAAAAGGTTGATGTACCACTGGAATTGCTCGAAGGACGCCGGCTCCCCGTCACGGCCGACAACGCGGGACGCGCCCGCGGAGCCGCCGTGGGCATTGACGACGATCCGAAGGGGGGCAAGCTCATTGGCTACGGCGAGAGCCGCGTTTACGCTGCTCTCGTCGAGCACATCGGTACTGACATAGCGGACGTGGTCGCCGAGTTCGACTTCGAGGGCTTTGCCCTTCTCGTCGTTGAGGTCGGCGATGACCACCGAGGTGCCGGCGGCGGCCAGCGTACGAACGGTGGCCTCGCCGAGACCTCCGGCGCCACCGGTGACGAGCGCTGATGCGCGGGTGATATCCATGTGGAGTTTCCTCTCCTGCCGCGGCACCTATCGGGGTACCGCCGGGCGAACAGAACTCCATCAAAGATGACACAGTTGTCAGAAAAAATCCACCTCCGAAGGTGGTCTGAGTCCAGATACACAGCAGCGCTTTAGGTATGGAAACTAACTCGTTGAAGCACAGGTCAGATCGATCAGTGAAATCAGGTCAGATGGCTGAAGAAGCCTCGCCCGACGCAGTCGATCACGAGGTCGGCGATCTCGTCTTCCGACAATGGTGGTGAGAGTTCCTGTGCGGCTTGCGGAACCCGGGTCACCAACGACCGGAAGATGATTGCGGCGATGACCGGGTCGAAATGGTAGTCACGTTTGCGGGTGACCAGATCGGCCACCATCGCCGAATCCATGGCCGCCTGTCCGCAGATGCCCAATTGGGTCACGATGTCGTTGTCCGTGGTCTTTTCGGTCCATGCGCCGATGGAGCCCGAGAATCGCGTCATGAAGCCCGTGAAGCTGCTGATCCAGGCGCGCAGTTCGGTGGTGTCGGGATCCGTGAGATCGATCTTGCTCAAACGCTCGGCGTGTTCGAGGGCGTGCCGGATGCCCTCGATGCTGACGGTGACCAGCAGATCCTGCTTCTCACTGAAGTATTTGTAAAAGGTGCCGCGGGCCAGTCCCGCCTCTTCGACGATGTCGTCGACGCTGGTCCGGTGGTAGCCCTTGAGCTGGAACTGTTTGGCGCCCGCGTCCACCAGCGTTCGGACTGTGTTGACCGCGCGCTTGCTGAGATTCGCGGTCCTGTCGTCCATCGACAGACCAGCGATCGACGGTAGCGGAGGTACGTTGATCACCGGGTTCTCGGGCGGCGTCTCCAACGGAATGCTGTTCAGCACGGACGACGGCGTGTCGGGGAACAGGAGCAATTGGAGGTAGACCGACAACGAGTCGACGACGGCCTGGGTGTCGCGACCGTAGGTTCGGTCGGTGGCGAGGAACAGGTTCATGCGGTGCACGATGGCGATCATCGCCATCGCGGCCACCCGCGGTTCGATGCCGTGTAGCTCCGACTGCTCGAGCCGGGCGGTGACCATCCGTGTGTAACCGGACATGAACGAATCGATCTGCGGTCGCACAGAGGTGTCGGCCATCGCGACGCTGGTCCACTGCACGAACATCGTGGAATAGCGGTCGAAGACCCAACTCCACTCGCCCAGCCACCAATTGAGATTGTCGAATCCAACTTTGGTGGGACCCAGCGGTCCGATGCGCCGCGCCACGCGGAACAGTGCCCGTCCACAGACATCGAGCAGTTCCAGGAAGATCTCGTCCTTGCCGGGAAAGTATTGGTAGAGTGTCGCCCTGGAGATGTCGGCTTCCTTGGCGATCGCATCGACCGAGGTGTTGAAGAACCCGACGCGCCCGAACAGGTCCAGCGAGACGTCAACGATTTTGGTACGCGTGTTGGCGCCCCGGCTGCCCACTTCTGGGCTGGACGGGCCGTAACTGGCTCGGCGCGTGATCGGCGTTGTTTCTGACACTGCGGTCAGTCTAACTGTTGTTGTAGGCATGGACGACTCCCGGCCCGGCGTGGCTGTCGTCGGGTTGTCATGCCTGCGCCCGCGTGATGACGAAATCCGCTGATCCTGCGATCGCGATGGCACCGGTCTGCCGACTACAGATCAACTCCACTGTGGCCACGGTCTCCCCATCGGCGCCATCAGTGATCGCCGTGATGGTTCCGGTGCAGGTCAAGATGTCTCCGGGCCAGACCTGCTCTCGAAATCTCACTCCGAATCGTCGCACATTCGCTGCGCCGAGCCAGTCTGTTGCGAATGTCGCGAGGAGCGCCGACTGATGCATTCCTTGGGAGAACACCGACGGGTTTCCCGCGCTGCGCGCCATCTCATCGTCGTAATGCATCGGGTTGAGGTCACCCGAGGCCCCGGAGTATCGGACAAACATCTGGCGGGTCAATGGTCCGAAATCGCGGGGAGGGGCGGTATCGCCGACCGCGAACACGGTTTGGGTGCTCGTCATTTCGATGCCTCTTTCGCCGCGCGTTCGATGAAGGTTGCCTTGGCCTGGGCGACGAGATCGCCATTGCGGTGGCGGTAGTCCGTGACGACCACCGCAAATCTCATCTGCCCGCCGCGTTTGCCGGGTTTTTCGTATCTGTCCACGATGCGCTCTTGGGCAACGAGGACGTCGCCGACCTTCGGGGGAGGGCCGCTGAACACGTACTCCTGCTCGCCGTGTAGCAGTCGCTTTCGCTCGAAACCGACATTGACCCGCACTCCGGCCGGCGCCCACTGTGCGGCATTCACCAAGAAGGTGGGTGGGATGATGGCCTCCGCACCCTGGTATGCGGGATTGTCCGACTGCATTGCCGCGGCGAACTCCCTGATCTTGCCCTGTTCGATCACCATTTCCCAGGGCAGGCCGGTGGTGCCGACCGGGGATGCGTCTGGATCTGTGGTACTGCTCATTTGGTTCCTCCGGTGCTCAGTTCGGTGAGGTATCTATCGACGAGTGCGACGACGGTGGTGGGGTAGCTGTGTGCGATGTCGACGGCGAGGCCATCCCGGGCGAGGAGAACGGCCAGTCGATTATTGATGAGCGACAACACAAACGCCGCCACCAGTTGGTAGTAGGTGATGTCACCGTCGATCCGTCCGCCGAACTCGAGATAGCGGCGGACGGTCTCGTCACTGTCCGGGACTCCCGGCATTCGGGTGAAACCCAATGCCTCGCAAAGGAACTCTTCGAACATCAACCACCACCCCAGGTCGATTTCCGGAGGACCAGTGGTGGCAGTCTCCCAGTCGAAGAGTGCGGCGACCGACATGTCGTCGGCGAAGGACATGTTTCCCACCCGCGCGTCCCCCCAGACCACCCCCTCGCGGTTGGTGTCAGGGGCCAGGGTCATGATGACGTCGAATGCGCGTGCGAGGATCTGCGAGCCGACCACCAGGTCGGCACGTGCCCACTCGTACCATCCACGGAGGTTGTCGAGGTAGCGCGCCAGTGCGGTGTCACCGGTGGCGGGATCAGCGCGCAGGTAGTCGAGCACATCCGGGTCCTGGACTTGGTGGACTGCAACAAGGGATCGTATGGCGTTATCGCACAGAAGTTCTCGATCTGACTCGGACAGCTCTGCGGTCCACCCGCGTTTGTGCCAGCTCGGGACGTCGGACGGGGTGCGGCCCGCGACGCGACGCATCAAGTAGAACGGGGCGCCCAGGACCGATTCGTCGTGTTCGATCCACACGATCTCCGGAACAGCGATCCCGGCGGTACGGCCGAGTCGCTGCATGATCTCGGCCTGTCTCGGCGCGTCGGGGGTGGTGAACAGCTGATGGTCCGACGCCTGCATGCGCAATACCAGATCCGTGTGCTGCCGGGTTCCCGTCGTGTCTGTCCAACGTGCGGCGAAGAACACGGTCTTGCCCGAGTAGCCGGCGTCGGGAGCCGAGAAGTCCGAGATCTCGAAGTCGGTGCCGTCGGGTGCGATGCGCTCGGGTAGCCATGAGTCGAGGACCTCGCGGGCTCCGCCCCCGAGTTCGCCGCGGGTCGGTGTGTACACCATGCGATTGCCTTCCCCGGGCCCGGTTCGCCGTCCGAAGAACCCGGCGGCGAAGACCCTTTCCTAAAGTGACCAACACTGTCAGAATAGGGGTATGACCGACGGAAAATCCACCAATGCCGAAAAAGTGCCGCCTCCGGTCGGCAAGGCCGGGCAACCGGCCTCTCCCGCCCTGGGTGCGTACACGCTTCCCGGACGGGTGCCCGATCCGCGTCCGGCCATCGGCCAGGCGATGGAAGCGGAGCGGCTCGGGCTGAGCACACTGTGGCTCAGTGAGCGATGGGGCACGAAGGATTTCGGGGTCCTGGCCGGGGCCATCGGCCAGGTCACCGACTCGATCAGGATCGCCTCCGGAATCACGCACTTCCAGTCCCGACATCCCGCGATGCTCGCGTCGATGGCGATGACCGCCCAGGCCATGTCCAACGGTCGCATCGTGATCGGGATCGGGCGCTCTGTCGACGCGATGTGGAAGGCGGTGGGGCTACCGACTTCCACCAACGCATCAATCATCGACTCGGCTGAGCTCTTTCGCCGCCTCTGCCGGGGCGAGAAGGTCAAATACGATGGACCCGCGGGCAATTACCCATCCCTGCGTCTCACCGACCTTCCCGATCAGCCTGTTCCGCCCCTCGTCTTCGCGGCAATCGGGCCCAAGGGTCTCGGCATCGCCGGGCGACATTTCGATGGCGTGTTGCTGCACCCGTTTCTGACGCCCGAGGCGGTGGCACGATCGGTGACCGCGGTCCGCGAAGCCGAGAAAGAAGCTGGTCGAAAGGCCGGCAGTGTGCGCATCTATGCGACGGTCGTGGTCGCATCGGGCCTCGACCCCGCCGAGGAGATGGCCGTGGTGGGTGCGCGTGCGGTGACCTATTACCAGATCCCCAAGTTCGGCGAACAGCTCGCAAAGGTCAACGGGTGGTCGATCGAGGACCTCGACGCGCTGCGTGCACATCCCCATCTGGTCGGCCTTCGCGGAGCAGCGGATTCGGTTCGGACCCGCGAACAACTCACCGATGTCGCATCCTCGCTGCCGGTCGAATGGATTCGCTCGGCGGCGGCGGTGGGGTCGGCGGCCGACTGCTGGAAGACATTCGAGAGCTACCGCGACGCGGGTGCCGACGAACTGGTCCTCCACGGCAGCACGCCCGATCAGCTCGGCCCACTCTTCGGCTGAACCGCTGGGGCGGCACCTTGCCCTAGAGTGACATTACTGCCAGAATTGAGTCGATTTCGATGGGCGGCCGCTGCACCTTGGCTTCGACGCTCGCGGAGAAGGATGAAAGGTTGCCCGTGTACGAATACGAAGGCATGTATGTCGCCGGCAAATGGAGCCCGACGTCGGGGCCACGCATCGAGGTCCGTTCGCCGGCCTCCGGCGTGGTGCTCGGTCGCGTCAGTGAGGCGAGCACGGCCGACGTCGGTGTCGCCGTCGACTCCGCTCGGGCGGCTCTTGATCACGGGCCGTGGCGGAATTGGAGTCCGGCGGAGCGTGCGGCGGCGATCTCCGCGTTGGCCGACGCAATCGAATCCAGGACCGAGGTCTTCGCCGACCTCATCTCCGCCGAGGTCGGCTCGCCGCGCAAGTGGACACCGTTCGGGCAGTTGGCCACTGCCCTCGGTGTATACCGTTCGTGCGCCGCAATTGCGCCGGATTACGAGTTCGAGGCCAAGCGTCCATCGCTGATCGGTGGGGAGGTGCTGGTGCGACGTGTTCCGGTGGGCGTTGTCGCAGCGATCGTGCCATGGAACGCTCCGCTGTTCACCGCGGCACTGAAGATGGCGCCGGCGCTGGCGGCGGGGTGTGCGATCGTCCTCAAACCATCCCCCGAGGCGCCGCTGGGTCTGTCGATGCTCAGTGAGTGCATCGAGGAAGCCGGTATCCCGGCGGGTGTGGTCAACATCGTCTCCGGTGGCATCGCCACCGGAGAGGCCTTGGTCGAGCATCCTGGTGTCGACAAGGTCAGCTTCACCGGATCCACCGGCGCCGGAAAGCGGATCGGAGCGGCGTGTGCACGAGACATCCGCCGTGTGACGCTCGAGCTCGGCGGAAAATCGGCCGCCATTGTTCTCGACGACGTTGTCGTCGATGCCAAACTCATCAAGGGTTTGGTCACCGGCGTCATGGCGAACAACGGACAGATCTGCGCAGCGCAGACGCGTATTCTTCTGCCGCGCAGTCGCTACGACGAAATCCTTGAACCATTTGCCGCGGCCGTGGCGGCGATGCGTGTCGGAGATCCGACCGAGCGGGAGACCGAGGTCGGTCCCGTCATCAATAAGGCGGCCCGAGACCGGATCGAGGCGGCGGTGTCCGGCGCGATCGAGGCGGGCGCCCGTGTGGTCGCAGGAGGCACGCGGCCCGACGGGCTCGACGGTGGGGCATACGTGAATCCAACAGTGCTCGCCGATGTGGACAACGACATGGCGATCGCCCGTGACGAGCTGTTCGGCCCGGTTGCCGTCGTCATCGCTTATGACGGGGACGACGAAGCGGTTGCTGTGGCCAACGATTCCGAGTACGGCCTGGCGGGGGCGGTCTGGTCGGCTGATCCCGTCCGGGCGGCCGATGTCGCCACTCGTATGCAGACCGGTTCAGTATCGGTGAATTCGCCTGCACCCCTGGACTTCGGGAGTCCATTCGGTGGCTTCAAGAAGTCTGGGATCGGCCGTGAGGGCGGGCCAGAAGGCATCGCGACGTATCTCGAGTCGCAATCGATCATTCTCTGACGTCTCGTCAGAACCAGTGTGGAAGGACGATGATTATGGAGACCAAGGCGGCGGTCCTGTGGGAGCGCAATGCTGCATGGCAGATCGAGACAATCGAACTCGATGCGCCGAAAGAACAAGAGGTTCTGGTCGAACTGCATGCCTCGGGCATGTGTCATTCCGACGAGCACATCGTTACCGGCGACATGCCTTTCAGGCTGCCCTGCATCGGCGGGCACGAGGGCGCGGGTGTGGTGAAGCAGGTCGGCTCTCATGTGTCGTGGCTCCAGCCCGGTGATCACGTTGTCTTCGGATTCATTCCGTCGTGTGGGCGATGCCCCTCTTGTTCCAACGGCCATCAGAGCCTGTGTGACCTGGGGGCAAAAATATACAGTGGCAACCAGATCCAGGACGACACGGCACGCCACCACATTGCAGGAGAAGACCTCGCGCTCGCCTGTGGGGTGGGCTCCTTCGCTCACCACACCGTGGTCAACGAGGCGAGTTGCATCAAGATCGAACCGCACCATCCCCTTGATCGTGCGTGTCTACTCGGTTGCGGGTTCATCACCGGGTGGGGTTCGTCGGTGTACACCGCCGACGTTCAGCCCGGGGAGAACGTGGTCGTCGCGGGCGTCGGCGGCATCGGCGCCGCGGCGGTCCAGGGCGCGAAGCTGTCGGGCGCCCGCACGATCACGGTGATCGATCCGTCGGAGCACAAGCAAGAGATCGCCCTGTCCATGGGCGCCACTCACGTGGCGAAATCGTGGGACGAAGCACCCGCGGTGGTTGCCGAGGCCACCTGGCACCGGGGCGCCGACAAGTTCATCTGCGCCATGGGTGTGGGCGAAGGTCGTTTGATCGCAAAGGCTTTGGCGATGACTGCCAAACGCGGACGTCTCGTTGTCACCAACATTCATCCGATGCTCGAACGCGAGGTGTCGGTGAACCTGATGGACCTGACCCTGCAGGAAAAGCAGATCGTGGGCAGCCTGTACGGTTCGGCCAACCCGCGCGCCGACATCCCCAAGATCTTGGAGCTGTGGAGCGGTGGATTCGTCGACCTCGATGCGATGGTCACCCGTAGCTACCCGCTCGAGGGTGTCAACGACGGGTACGACGACATGCGTGCCGGCAAGAACGTCCGTGGCATCCTCCGGTACCCGGCGGCCGACGCGGACGGCGCGGCTGCGCTGGAAAGCGCTACCGCAGGAGTCTGATCCACCCGAGTGTGCCCGGTGAACGTCACCGGGCACGGCCATCGCCGACGGCGCCCGTCGAGCAGGAACCGAATCTGAGAGCGGGAGTGCACCGTTCGGTGCACTCCCGCTCTCAGATTGTCCGCTGCCTACAGGATCGCGCCGCTGACCTTGTAATCGATGATCTCGTCCATCGTCAGCCCCAACTCTTCGAGGACGGCGTCGGTATGTTCACCGTGATCGGGAGCGCGGGTCAGCTCGTTGGGCACTTCGTTGAACTGGATCGGGGTATTGACGAGCTTGAAGTCCACGCCGTTCGAGTCGGTCACGTCGGAGATGTACCCGTTGGCGAGGACCTGCGGGTCGGTGACCACCTCCCGAGGTGTCTGTACGACACACCACGACCCGTCGATGTGGGCGAGCTCCTTCTTCCATTCTTCGAGGGTTCGCTTGCCGAAGGCGTTGTTGAGGACCTCGATGGCTTCGAGACGGTTTTCGCCTCGCTTCTTGTGACTTTCGAATCGAGGATCGGTGATCATCTCCGGAATGCCCAGTGCGGTGACCAACTCGGGCCAGAATCGGTCGGACTCGAGCATGACCAACGAGATGAAGCGGTCGTCCGAGGTCTTGTAGATGTTGACAAGTGGATTCGCCGCCGTCGACGGTGTGTGCTTGGGGTACCGCTCCATGTCGAAAGCGTTGGCGCCCGCAATGGTTGCGCCCATCGCCCAGGCGCCCATTGCCAGCAACGAGCTGTCGACCGTGAGAGCCTCACCCGTTCGCTCGCGATGCAGCAATGCGGTGGAGACGGCGCCGGCGATGGTGAGCCCGCCCAGCACATCACCGAATGCGGGGCCGGGCATGGTGAGTCGGTAGTCGAGCTCGTCTGGGCTGACATTGTCGGCGGCGCCACCGCGACTCCAGAAGGATGTCATGTCGTACCCGCCGCGGTTGGCTTCATCGCCGCGCTGGCCGGTGGAAGACCCGCGGACGTACACGATCTTGTCGTTCACGGCGCGAACGTCCTCGACGTCGATGCGCAACTTCTTCCGAGCGTCCGGACGAAAGTTGGTGAGGAAGACGTCCGCGGTGGCAACCAGCTTCATCAGCAGATCGCGACCCTGCTCCGACTTCAGGTCCAGTGCGACACTGCGCTTGCCACGGTTGGGGAGCTCGAACATGTGGTTGACGCCGCCGGCGGGGATCAGGCCAGAGGTGACCAGCCCACGCTGAGGATCGCCCGATTCGGGGTGCTCGATCTTGAGCACGTCGGCGCCCCACTCGGCGAGGATCGCCCCCGCGACGGGCACGTACGTCCACGCCGCTACCTCGACGACACGAATTCCATTCATCACACCAACCACGGCATTGTTCCTTTCGGTCCAGATCTCGACGGACCGCGAGCGAGTGTCGCCTAGGCCCATCGACCAATATCTGACTGAGTGTACATGAAAAGGATCGCAATTTGTGGCGCGGATCACGACCGCTGACACGGAGCTATTCCCAGTTAGGGCCGCTAATGCAGATGACGTAGATGCAAGGGGTGTGATTGCGCGAGATTGGTATCTGACGATATGCCCACGAAGTGGTAGCCTCAGTAGCCGTGACCGGCGTCACGTCCGGCACCACGTTTGCACCACCGCGGCAACGGTGGTTCTCGGAAGGAAATACAGGATGTCGATTGACACGGGCCGGATGCTTCCGGAGGTGACGCCGGAATCGCAGGCCTTCTGGACCGGCGGTTTCGAAGGAGAGCTCCGCATCTACCGATGCCAGGAGTGCCGGGGCTGGATTCATCCACCGGTGGGTGCGTGCTGGCGCTGTCGAAGCCGCAACGTCGGTCCCGAGGCCGCATCTGGACGCGCCCGGATCTCGTCGTTCACCGTCAATCACCACCCGTGGTTCCCGGCGTTCCCGCCCCCGTACGTGATCGCCGTGGTCGAACTCGACGACCAACCAGATGTCCGCCTGACCACTTGCATCGTCGGTATCGATGTCGACGCAGTCGAGATCGGTATGGCGGTCGAGGTCGTGTTCGAAGAACATGACGACGTGGCCCTGCCATTCTTCAGGCCGGTGGCGGCATGACATTCGTCGACGACAAAGCAGTCATCACCGGGATCGGTCAGTCTCAGATCGGCAGGCGCATCGGCCGCTCGGGTATCGACCTCGCACTCGAGGCAACCGAACGGGCCGTTGCCCATGCCGGCTTGTCTTTCGACGACATCGATGGTGTCGCCAGCTATCCGGGTCCGGTGGCGGCCGAGGGCGGGTTCGTCGGCGCGACGACCCACGACGTTCGCGATGCCTTCGGCCTCAAGACGACGTGGCACGTCAGTGGTGTGGAGACCTCCGGGCAGATCGGCACGCTCCTCGACGCTGCGGCAGCAATCGCGTCCGGACGGGCGAAGCACGTGCTCTGCTTCCGATCAGTGTGGGAGGCCACTGCGCAGGCGTCGGGACGCGCGGCGGCGTTGACACAGAAAGCTACCCGGGCCTCGGGTCATGCCGAGTTCCGGCTGCCGTTCGGCGCGGCGTCGCCTGCCAACTGGATCGGCATGTACGCGCAACGCTACATGTACGAATTCGGTTTGACGCGCGAGCAACTCGGAAAGCTCGTGATCAATGCCCGGCGCAACGCCGGGCTGAACCCGAATGCGATCTACCGCACTCCGATGACGATGGACGACTATCTGAGCGCCCGGATGATCTCGACTCCGATGGGGCTGTATGACTGCGATGTGCCGTGCGACGGCGCCACCGCCATCATCTTGTCGCGGCGAGAGGAAACCGCCGGTCTTCCACACCCTCCGATCACGATCGAGGCCGCAGGCGCAGCGCTCTACGAACGCCACACCTGGGATCAGCGGACCGACTTCACCACGATGGCAGCCCATGACGCCGCCGCGTCGATGTGGGACAGCACCGACCTCACACCTGCCGATGTCGACTTCGCGACCCTCTACGACGGATTCAGTTACCTGTGTTCGCAGTGGATCGAGGCACTCGGATTCGCTGACCATGGCAAGGTGGGGCAGTTCCTCGATGAGGAAGGCCATTACGCGCTCGACGGGACGCTGCCGATCAACCCGCACGGGGGGCAGCTGTCGGCCGGTCGGCTCCACGGGTACGGGTTCCTCCATGAAGCCTGCACGCAACTATGGCGTGAGGCCGGAGACCGGCAGATCAAGAAGGACGTGTCGGTGGCTGCCGTCGGGATCGGTGGCGGACCCGAGGCAGGGTCGATGCTCTTGACCCTCGACGCCTGAACGAGACGGTCCGAACGAGTTCGCGGTGTCGACCCGCCGCTGCGGGTCGACACCGCGAACTCGGATGGCGGGCGTGGAGAACCGCTGGTGACCTTGGCCGATCAGATCGAGTCGATCCACCTCGACGCACGCTCGAAGAACGCTCGATTGTTGAGTGTCAGATTGATCGAATGCCCCGCCCCGGGCAGAACAAAAGTACTCACATCGGCCTTTGGGAAGTACGGGCGTTCGGAACGGTAGAGACTGTCGGCAGAGGCGCAGTCGGTGAGCGAACCGCCGCCCCCTTGGGCGCAGAAGACCTTGTCCGCCCGGCCGTTTGCGATGAGTACGGGAACGTCGATGTCGAACGTCGTGGGGATGAATACCGGAATTGTCGCCAGGACACCGATCGTTCCCGCAACCCGGGTCGCTTCGTCGGCGGCGACGACCGCCGGGTCCGAGTCCCCAGGTGCGTGGAAGGCCGTCGCCCGGGCGCCCGGCACGCTGAGGTAGGTGTAGTCGCCGGCCGGGACGGAATCACTGGTGGCCGGATCGAGGAGCGCTGGTCGTACGGTCCTCTGGATCTGCAGGATGCCACCGGGGCCCGGAGCATGTGAGGCGCCGCTGATCAGGAGGCCGTCGATGTCGTGGTACATTCCGGCTTCCATCATCGCGGTCAGTGAGCCGAATGAGTGGCCGACCAGGACAACTTTGTCCCAGCGATGGCCCAGTTCTCCTTTGCGGGCGGCCGCGATGACCTCATGGACGGTCTGCGCAGCCGTGTATGCGGAAACCTGAACGCCGGACGGCTTCGAACTCTTGCCAACACCGATGGGATCGATTGCCAGTGTGGCTTTTCCGGAACCCGACGCGTGACGGACGTAGGAGTACTTGCCGTCGAATCCAGGGAAGTCCCAGTACGAGCGGTCGTAGGTCGCGCCCGGGATCAGGATCTGCAGAGTGGTCCCCGGATCAGCGGCCGGGACGCAATAGCCACCCGCAATGTTCGCGGTGACCGGGCCGCCAGGTGCGAGAGCCACGGGAACCGAGATCTCGGCGCATCCGGCAGAAGCATGCGGTGTGGCCCCGGCAACCGGTGTGGACAATCCGATCATCATGGCCGCCGCTACGGCGGGATAGAACCAATGCCATAGTGAAAGAGCCGATTTCATTGCAGGGCCTCCGTTCAGAAGTTCGTGCCGCCGTCGATGTTGATGAGTGATCCGGTGAGATAGCCCGCGCGTGGCGAAAGCAGGAACGCGATCAGCTCGCCGATCTCCTCGGGTTTGCCGGGGCGCCCAAGTGCCGCGTCGAAGCCCCATTCCTCGACCATGACCCGCTCGAGTGCGGTCTCCACCGGGTATCCGCGTTGCTCGGCGAGTTGGACCCGGAGCGCTGCCAATGGAGCGGTCTCGACGGCGCCCGGGCAGACACAATTCGCCCGGATGCCGTCCTTCCCGTACGTCTTGGCGATTCCTTTGGTGAACACCGCAACGCCGCCTTTGAGAGATGCGTAGGGGAGCCTGGCGATTTCGGGTGAGCGGATGGAATACGCGGCGGTGGTGACAACGGTGCCGCGAGTCTTCTTGAGGTGGGGAAGCGCTGCCTCGACCGAGCGTGTCGTGGCCAGGAGGACGTCGCGGAAGGCCGACGTCCAGACATCGTCGGACGATTCCACTGGAACCATGCCCTCGGTTCCCATGGTGACCGCCAACCCGTCGATCCCGCCGAGAAGTTCGGCAGCGGTGTCGACGGCTTCCCGCGCACCACCGGGCGCACTCACATCGCGGGCGATTCCGTACGCCTTCGTGGCGCCCGACTCTTCGGCGGCGCGCGCGGCGTCCTGGGCCTTGGACTCGTCGCGACCGATGAGGACCATCGAGGCGCCCTCGCCGGCAAGCACCTGGCCCGTGGCCGAACCCATTCCCGCTGTTCCACCTATCAGGACATAGCGCTTGTCGCGCATCCGCAGATCCACAGTCGATCACCTTCCGTAGTGACATTAATGTCAGACGCAAACGGTACTAGACCCGGCCTCTGGGCGGTGCTGATCTCGAAATACAGAAGAAGGTCCTGGTAGAGCTTGACACTTGTGATCACTGTCACTAGCGTTACGCACTGTCAGATATACGGGAACGGCGCCGAGATTACCGGTGCCCCGTTTCTTCCTCAGCCCGTCATACGCAGCAGGAGGCGTCGTGCCGCTCCAGGATTACATGCACTTGATTTCCGTCGATGATCACTTGATCGAGCCACCGAATGTCTGGTCCGATCGGCTGCCGCGGAAGTTCCTCGACCAGGGGCCGCGGATCATCGAGATGGACATGAGTCAACAGCACGGGGACGAGGGCCTGTCGGCAGTTCTGCTCGACGCCGCGCGCGGCGAGGGTGGCCGTGCCGCGCAGAAGAAGCTCGCTGAGGTGTGGACCTACGAGGGCCGTATCTATCCGAACATCGGTCTGAACGCGGTTGCGGGCAAGAAGCCGCAGGAGTACGGCATGGATCCCACTCGCTATTCGGATATGTTGCCCGGCTGTTATGACGCCAAGGCCCGAGTTGCCGACATGGACATCGATGGTGTGCAGGCGGCGCTGTGCTTTCCGTCGTTTCCCCGTTTCGCCGGCACGGTATTCCTCGAGGGCGAGGACAAAGAGCTCGCTCTGTTGTCGGTCCAGGCCTGGAATGATTTTCACCTCGACGAGTGGGCGGCGACCGCTCCGGACCGGTTCATCCCGCTGATCATCCTCCCACTGTGGGACCCCGAGGCCGCCGCGGCCGAGATCTACCGCTGTGCCGCCAAGGGCGCGAAGGCCATCACCTTTCCGGAAAACACGGTTTCGCTGGGCCTTCCGTCGTTCTACACCGACTTCTGGGACCCGGTGTTCCGCGCGGCCGAAGAAACCAAGATGCCGCTGTGCATGCACTTCGGGTCGTCGGGACGGGCGCCGATCACCTCGCCCGAGGCCCCGATGGCGGTGATGATCGCACTCTTCGGTACCAATTCGATGTACGCCACCGCCGATCTGCTCTTCTCGCCGGTCTTCTACAAGTTCCCGAACCTGAAGGTCGCGTTGTCCGAAGGAGGGATCGGTTGGATGCCGTACCTGCTCGAGCGCATCGACCTGACGTGGGAGAAGCACCGTTGGTACCAGAACGTCAACAAGGAGGTTCGTCCCTCTGATCTGTTCCGTTCCAACATCTATGGTTGCTTCATCGACGACCATGAAGGTGTGGCGCGGCGCCACAAGGTCGGCATCGACAACATCACGTGGGAATGCGATTACCCCCATTCGGATTCCAACTGGCCCAACAGTCGGCGCTACACCGAAAAGTTGCTGGCGCAAGTGCCGGACGACGAGGCTCACAAGATCGTGGAACTCAATGCGCGCACGTTGTACAACTTCCCGCGCGTCGAGGCCTCGGCACAGTGAGGACCGTCGACGTGGCCGAGCACAAGGACATCGATGCAGCAGACTGGGTGGACCAGGACCTGCTCACCCGCGAAGAGTCCCGTGACCGTCTCGATGACGAGATCGAGTTCGAGCGGAACAAGCTGAACAAGCTCGAATCTGATTCGGGAAGTGCAGATTCGATCACCATGGCGAGGAGACGGTTGGTGGCAATGCAGAACCTGAGGGATTCCCTGTGAGCGGCCAGGGGTCGCGCCTGCAGGGCAAGGTCGCATTGGTGTCCGGTTCGACCCGGGGCATCGGCCGATCGATCGCTCAGCACTTTGCCGCCGAGGGTGCCCAGGTTGCCGTCACCGGGCGGACGGTGGAACGCGGCAACAAGGTCGTCCAGTTCATCCGCGATGCCGGCGGTGAGGCCGAGTTCTTTCCACTCGACGTCACTTCCGAGGACAGTGTTCGATCGACCATCGATGCGGTGGTGGCCCGGTTCGGCGGTCTCTCGACCCTCGTCAACAACGCGGCACCTACCGACGTGGTCGCCACGACGGTGAAACCGCTGCACGAGTACACCACCGCAGAGTGGGATTCGATCCTGACCGGAACTCTGACCGGAAATGTGTTCTGGGCATCGAAGTATGCCTGGCCACATCTGATTTCGGCAGAAGGTGCCTCGATCGTGAACATCTCCTCGGGACAGGCGATCGCGGGGTTCAAAGGATTCGGTGCATACGGCGCCGCCAAGTCGGCGGTCGCGAGTTTGACAAGGTCGCTGGCGGTCGAGGGGGGCCCGGACGGTATCCGGGCCAACTGCATCCTGGTGGGCCGTGTGGTCTCCGGGCGTGGGGATTCCGGTCATCACACCGGTGGTGGCCGTCTCACCCGGATCGGGAATCCGATGGACATCGCTTATGCGGCGACCTATCTCGCGTCAGATGAGGCCGAGTTCGCCACAGGTTCGATGGTCACGGTCGACGGCGGGTTCTCGATCAACGGAGACGCCGTCTCCGATGCGGAAGCGGCGCTCGCGATCAGCTGATCTGCAAACATCACCCCGGCAGCCGCCCGATGACGTCGGCTGCCGGGGTGATTCGCGTGAGCATCGCGAGGAGGTTGTCGACCATGTACCGGTGATCCTCGGCGGTGGTACCTGCGGTGCAATCCTCCGCGAGGACCACGTCGTAGCCCCTGTTCACAGCCTCGAGTGCTAGTCCGGGCAACGCGACGTTGGTGGAGATCCCGGCAACGACCAGAGTCCGAACGCGCTGCAGCCTCAGCATCGCGTCCAGATCCGTGCCGTAGAACGCGGTCAGGCCGGTCGCCCGAGAGCTCACCAGATCAGTGGGTTCAGGGCCCAGTTCGGCGGGGATCTGCACATCGCGGGTGCCCTCGACCATCATGCGTTTCTCGATCGCCATCTTGCCGAGATACGAGTTGGGCAGCATGCCCTTCTGGTCCGCGCGATGAACGATGGTGCAGTGCACCACCGGAAGCGAGCGTGACCGGAAGGCGCGGGCGAGTTCAGCGGTGCGTTCGATCAGGCCGCGGCCCGCGGCCTGTGCGGCAAGTCCGGAGAAAGCCCCGGGTGGCGGGTCCAGAAGACCTTGCTGACATTCACTGATCACCAGCGCGGGCGCCTCGTAGGCTGTCATCGTTCCTCCTCGACTACAAGTGACGTTTGAGCCAGTTATGTTCTGACAGCGTGCCATCCGAAGCAACAAAGATGCAGTTCAACGTGGTTGCCAAATAGTGACACCAATGCCAGAATGGGTCCAGCATATCTATCAGAGGCGGTGCACATGATCGAAACCGACGAGATCGCGTCGACCCCGTTACACGAGCTTTCCTGGTGGCAACAGTCGCCGGCCGAACGAGACGCGGCCTTTGCGGCGCTGCGCCGTGATCGGCCGCGAATGTTCGTGCCGCTTGAATCGACAACGGACGGACGGCGACCCAAGGGATTCTGGGCTCTGACGACCTACGAGGACATCCTCGAGGTCAGCCGAAGGCCGGAGGACTTCTCGTCAGGAATCGGTGGAACACAGATCTTTGATCAGCCGGCCGAACTGCGCGAGTACCGTGGCTCGATCATCGACATGGACAACCCTGAGCATGCGAGACTGCGCAAGATCGTCTCGCGCGGTTTCACGGCGCGAAATCTCTCGGGACTGCGTGACGAGATCGAGGAGACGGTCAGTGAGATCCTCGATGAGATGTCCGACACCGGCGAGTGTGACTTCGTCGAAGAGTTCGCGTCATTGCTGCCGCTGCGCATCATCGACAATCTGCTCGGGATCCCTCGTGAGCATGAGAAGTTCATCCTCGAAGCGACGAACATCATCCTGGGTGCGTCCGATGCCGAGTACATCGCGGACCAGTCCGCGAGTGGCATCGGGAAGGCCGTCACCGCCGCCAGCCAGGCACTCATCGCGTTGCTCAACGACCTCGCCGAAGATCGAATCGCCAACCCGCAGGACGACCTGATCACCAAACTCGTTGCGGCAGACGATGAGAATCTGACGCCGCAGGAGATGGCGAAGTTCTTCATCTTGCTGGTCGGAGCCGGCAACGAGACCACCAGGAATGTGATTTCCCACGGTTTGCACGTCCTGACCCGGCATCCTGATCAGCGTGACCGTTGGTTGGCGGACTATGAGGAATATGCGAGCACGGCCATCGAGGAGATGCTGCGCTGGGCCACTCCGGTGATCCACTTTCGGCGTACGGTGACCCGCGACGGTGTGATGCTGGGCGACCTCGAACTGTTCGAAGGCGACAAGGTCGTGATGTGGTACACGTCGGCCAACCGCGACGACACGATCTTCGAGAATCCCGAAGAGTTCGACATCGCTCGGGATCCCAACCCGCATGTGGCCTTCGGCGGGGCCGGTGCGCACTTCTGCCTGGGAGCCCACCTCGCCCGGCTCGAACTCGACGTCGCGTTCCGGATGCTGTTCGAGCGTTACCCCGATATCCGCTCGGTCGGGGAGCCGGTGCCTTTGCGCTCCAATTTCCTCAACGGGATCAAACATCTCCGTGCTGAATACACCCCGGTGACAAAATGACAGAGCTGGACATGCGGGTCGACGAGGACGCCGTGCAGAGCGAGCTGACCGAGGGCATTCTGACGATCCATTTGAATCGTCCCCAGGCGGCCAACGCCATTCGGCCCGCTGACCGAGACACCCTCATCGAACTATTCCTCGAGGCGAGCACCGACCACGAGGTGCGCGTCGTAGTGCTCCGAGGCCGTGGCAAGCAGTTCTGCGCCGGTGCCGATGTGGTGAAACTCGCCGACGGACATGCCAACAACGTGAAAAGGACCACCGGCCCGATGAAGACCATCATGGGCGGTGCGCAGCGCCTTGTCGCATCGGTGCTCGACTGCAGCAAGCCGGTGGTCACGGTCGTCCAGGGTGCGGCCGCCGGTGTCGGCGCTCATCTCGCGTACGCGTCGGATCTGGTTGTTGCGAGCGAGAACGCCTACTTTGCAGAGTCATTCGTCAAGCGCGGGTTGGTGGTCGACGGCGGGGGCGCGTACCTGCTGCCACGTCGGATCGGTATGCAGAAGGCCAAGGAGATGGCCTTCTTCGGAGACAAGCTGCCGGCAAGCGAAGCGTTCGGCCTCGGTCTGGTGAACAAGGTCGTGGCCGCCGACGAACTCGACGCGGCGGTTGGTGAGTACGTTCGGCGCCTCGCTGCCGCGCCGACCAGCGCTATCGGTCTGACCAAACGGCTGTTCAACGAGTCGCCCGACGTCGACCGGGCAGGTTCCTTTGTCACCGAGGCGATGGCCCAGGAGATCCAGTCGTACTCGCACGATGCCCGTGAGGGCGTGCAGGCCTTCGTTCAGAAGCGACCCGCCGAGTTTGTGGGGTGGTGACGATGGCGGCACAAGCGGACTCGACGCCGAACACTCCGGCGAAACCGCGCGCCGACATCCCGACGGTCGAGACTGCGACCACGGCGTACTGGGATGCCGCCAACGACGGCACGCTGCTCATCGCCCGCTGCGATGACTGCGGAAAGGTGCATCACTACCCACGGCCCTTCTGCCCGTCGTGTTGGAGCGAGAACGTGACGAGCATCGAAGCCAGCGGTCGTGGCACGTTGTACACATATTCGACGGTGTACGTGAACGATCTGCATCCGTTCAAGGAGCGGTTGCCCTACATCGCGGCCATCGTCGAACTCGACGAGGGTCCGAGGCTGATGACGAACATGGAGGATTGTGAACCCACCGACCTCCACGTCGGAATGCCGGTGACCGTCGGATTCCGGCCCATCACAGACGAACTCACTGCCACGATCTTCCGGCCGGCCTGACACTGCCGGCCACTCACACTCACACAATTCACGAGGGAGTACACCACTAATGAGCGGATTGCTGGACGGCAAGGTCGCGCTGGTCACCGGTTCCGGGCACGGCATCGGACGAGGTCACGCGTTGGAGCTCGCGAAACACGGTGCCACGGTGATCGTCAACGATCTGGGTACCTCGCTCGATGGCCAGGGCACCGGCAAGGTCGCCGACGAGGTTGTCCAGATCATTGAAGACCGTGGCGGCAAGGCGATCTCGGACTTCAGTGACGTCGGTGACGAAGAGTCCGTCGACCTGCTGGTCGAACGCGCATACTCCCAGTTGGGCCGGCTGGACATCGTGGTCAACAACGCAGGTATTGTCCGCGATCGGGCCATCTGGAACATGTGTGTCGACGACTTCGATCTCGTGATGCGAGTGCATGTGCGCGGTAGCTGGCTGACCAGCCGTGCCGTGGCCCGCAAGTGGCGTGAAGAATCCAAGGAGACAGGCGATAAGGTCTACGGCCGGATCATCAATACCACCTCGGGTGCCGGTCTTCAGGGACACTTCGGACAGACAAACTACAGCGCGGCCAAGGCGGCGATCGTCGGACTGACACAAACGCTGAGCCTCGAACTGGCTTCGATCGGTGCCACGGTGAATGCGATCAGCCCCGGCGGGCGCACCCGGATGTCGGCCACGATGGCCGGCGCCGCGGCGCCCATCGAACCGGACGAGCGATCCGAGGACGAGTTCGACCCCAAGGATCCGTCGCTCGGATCGCCGGTCGTCGCCTGGCTCGCCAGCCCGGAGGCGGGTCACGTCAGCGGCCAGGTGATCAAGGCGCTCGGTGAGAACATCCAGTGGCTCAAGGGCTGGACTCCCATCAGCGCTGTCTCCAACGGTGGAAAGCGTTGGGATGCAAACAAACTCGGTACAATCATGGGTGTCGACGTGTTCGGTACCCGCGCCTCGGGTCTGCGGCTGGGCGGGTAGCCCGCGTGGCATCGCCGAGTCCACCCGCGGGTGACTGGCTGGGTACTCCGTTCCTCAGGCTGGACCGTGCGGGACCCTTCGCCGTGGTGACGGTGGATCGCCCCGATGCCCGGAACGCGCTGAGTCCGGCCATGTACTTCGGGCTGCGATATGCCATCGCGCATTGCGAGTCGGATCCGGATATTCACGGACTCATCCTGACGGGAACCGGAGATGTGTTCATCCCTGGCGGCGACCTGGGACGTACCGGTGTCGATGACTGGATGGACATGGGGCACCTGGGGATGGATGCCACCCCGTTCGATTCGTTGCGTGTCACCGCGCTACCGGTGATCGCTGCGGTGAACGGCATCTGTCAGGGCGGCGGATTCATGATCACGCTCTGCAGCGACGTCTCGGTGGTGAGTGAGCGTGCCACATTCCGGGTGCCCGAACTGTTCCGCGGCATCAGTGACACCTACTACGCGCAGATCCTGGCACGCACGATCGGGCCGGTCCGTACTCGCGACCTGATGTTCACCGGACGTGTGCTGAGCGCCGCGGAAGCGCTCGACTGGGGTCTGGTGACGCGGGTGGTTCCGCACGAGGAGCTGATGGGCAGCGCGACCGAGTTCCTGGCCGAGATCTGTCGGACCGCGCCCGCCGCCCGCCTCGACATCAAGAAGAGCCTCGACCACTACCTCGGCCTGTTCGATCGGATAGCCATGCGGCAGAGCCAAGCCGGTGTTGAAGCCATCGAGGGATTCGCGGCGTTCAAAGAGCGACGCAACCCGCGGTGGGTTCCCGCGTCGCTGCGGACCGAAGGCCGACTCTAGAACATTGACTGTGTCGTGGGCAGCGTCAGGGGCGGATGATGATCTTGCCGAGGGCCTGGCGGTCGGCCACGCGCCGCAGCGCCTTGGTGGTCTCGGCGAGTGGGTGGACACTGTCGACGTATGGCGCCAGTACGCCGTCGGAGAGCATCCGGTGAAGCTCCGCCCGGCCCCGCGATTCGGCCATCGGCCGATGCACAGGCATCGTCCCCACATCGACACCGGTGATTGTGATGCCCTTGAGGAGTACCAGATTCAATGGGATTGCCGGTATCTCACCGGACGCGTATCCGACGGTGACGAATGTACCTCCACGACGCAGGGAGCGTAACGCCGACTCTGATGACCTGCCGCCGACCGGATCGATGATGACATGGGCGCCCTGGCCGGTGATCTCCTTGATCCGGCTCCGGAGATCTTCGGTGTGGTAGTCGAGGGCCACCTCGGCCCCGCGCCGGCGGCACAGTGTGAGCTTGCTGTCACCCGACGCTGCGGCGATCACTCGGCCTCCGAGATGATGGGCGAGATCGATGGCGGCCGATCCCACTCCGCCGCCGGCGCCGAGTACGACAACCCACTCGCCCTTGCGGATTGCTGTGGCAGTACACAGGGCGTGGTATGCAGTCGTGTACGCGACGGCGAAACCGGCGGCGGTGTCATCGTCGACCCCATCGGGGATACGCTGTACCCGAGCGGCGGGAACGGTGACATACTCCGCGAACGCACCTGTGGCAACCGTGCCATAGACCCGATCCCCTGCCGCGAAACCACTGTCGATGCTCGATTCGACGACGACTCCTCCGAATTCACTTCCCGGGACGAAAGGCAGTGGCGTCGAACGCTGGTACCGGTTGGCGATGGTGAGTACGTCGGGAAAGTTGACTGCTGCCGACCGCACTGCCACCACAAGTTCGCCGGCCGCCGGTTCTGGATCGGCGAAATCGCCGACCTCGATCACCTCCGGCGGTCCATACTGCCGACAGATCGCTGCTCGCATCGGGTATCAAGCCTGTTCTGTGCCGAGCCCTTTCAGGCAAAAAGTGATGAAGAAGTCGATGTCCTCGGCGCGGGCGGGCTCGTCCAGGGACAACTGCCTACGCATCATTCCCAGTGCAGCGGTGAACACCGTGTCGGTGGCGCGGACGGGGTCGTCGATCACCAGCTGGGAAATGGGACGGTACAGCAGATCACGCAGTGGCTCGGTGACCCGGACGTCCGCCCTTCCCGAGTCGTCGGTGAAGCTCAGCTGGCGGGTCACCGCGCGACTCATGTTCGCCAGTTTCGGGTCACCGACCTGGGCCAGGACACCTCTGATCCATCGGTCGATCTGTGCCGCAGGTTCGGGTTCCTTGGACATCTGGTGATCGAGATACGACGCGACGATACCCACGCCGCGCTCCATCACCGCCAGGATCAGATCGTCCTTTCCCGTGAAGTAGCGGTAGAACGTCTTGTTCGAGGTTCCTGCCTCGGCGACGATGTCGGACACCCGCGGGTCGGCAGGAGTGGTTCGTTCCATCACGGTGGCCGCGGCGACCAGGATCCGCTCGACATCGGCAGCGGCCTGGCGCTGCCGCTTGTCCAGGGCCCGGTCGACCGCCGCGGTTGCACGTGAACTCATACTGCTCCTGCCGACGACTGCGAGCTTCAAGGATATCGCTCGGCGTCACGGCCCGGTCGGGGGTCCGGCAGGCACTGCCGGCACCGCGTCGACCAGGTCGCCGTACTTGATCCGCGCCGCCTCGATCTTGCGTCCGAGGAACTGTGACGGCCACATCGGGTCGTCGGCCTTGTAACGCTTGAGCAGGCCCCTGGCGAGATTCATCTTGTGGACATCGGTCGGTCCGTCGGCCAGTCCCAATGCTATGCCGGTCATCAGCATGTCGACCAGCGGTAGTTGCTCGGTGGCGCCGAGCCCGCCGTGGATCTGAATGGCGCGCAGGGTGATCGACTGGAGCACCTTGGGCGTGAGCACCTTCAGGGCGCCGATGTCGGTGCGAGCGGCATGCTCTCCATGTTCGTCGATGAGCCAGGCGGCATGCAGCACGGCCAGCCGGAACGGCATCAGTTCGGTGTACGAGTCCGCGATCGCAGCCTGCACCAACTGTTTGTCGGCGAGTGATGATCCCTTGGTCTCCCGGCTCAGCGCTCGCTCGGCCATCATGTCGATGGCCTTCTGGGCAACCCCGATCGACCGCATCGCATGGTGCAGCCGGCCGCCGGCCAGCCGTGACTGTGCGACTTCGAATCCGGCACCCTCGGTGCCGAGCATCGCGTCGGCGGGAACCCGCACTCGCTCGTAGCGGACCAGGGAGTGCCCAGGTTCATGCCGATGGGCGCCGAACAAGTGGTGGCTGGCCTCGATGACCACGCCCTCGCTTTCCGCGGGCACCAGGAACGTGGTGGCTCCGCGGTGGACCGGGACGTCGGGATTGGTGATCGCGACGACGATGAAGAAGGATGCCACCGCAGCGTTCGACGACCAGTACTTGCTGCCGGTGATGATCCAGTCGTCTCCGTCGCGTTTGGCTCGTGTGGTGAACACTCCGGGGTCGGCGCCGCCCTGCGGTTCGGTCATCGAGAAGCAGGAGAACACCTCCCCGGCCAACAGTGGTGCCAAGTAGCGGTCTCGCTGGGCCTCGGTCCCGAACCGCGCCAAGATCTCGGCATTTCCGGTGTCGGGTGCCTGAGTGCCGAAAATGATCGGTCCCCAGTCGGTTCGGCCCAGTATCTCGTTGATGAGGGTCAGTTTGACCGCGCCGAAGCCTTGTCCGCCGAGCTCCGGGCCCAGATGTGCGGCCCACAGTCCCTGATCGCGGACGCGTTGCTTGAGCGGGTCGACGATCTTGCGCCGCTCGTCGTCGAGCGGCAGATACTCACATCCGGGGAACAGGGTGTCGAGCGGCTCGACCTCCTGCTGGACGAAAGTCCTTATCCAGTCGAGTTTCTCCTGGAAATCCGGATCGGTGGAAAAATCCCATGCCATGGTGGTGCGCTCCTTGATCGTCTTACGGAATGCCGCCGTCGACCCGGAGGGTCGCGCCGCTCGTGTAGCTGGATGCGTCCGACATCAGATAGAGGGCGGCGCCGATGATTTCGGGTGGATCCCCGGCTCGCTGCAGGGCGTGGGCCTTGGTCGCCTTCTTGGTCGACTCGAGGTCCCAGTGCTTGCTCACGTCGGTGTAGAAAGGTCCGGACATCAGGGTGTTGACCCGTACGGTCGGTCCCAGCGTGAGTGCCAGGCCCTCCGTCAATGCGTTGAGGCCGGCCTTGGCCGCCGCGTAGGGAAGGATCCAGGGCGCCGGCCGAATGGAACCGGTTGAGCTGACATTGATTATGACCCCTCCGCCGGCCTGCTGCATCCGTTCGCCGAACAGAATCGACAGCCGGAAAGGACCTTTCAGATTGAGGTTCACCACCGCATCGAACATCTTCTCGTTGATGTCGGAGGCCGAGTCATAGACAGGTGACATGCCCGCATTGTTGATCAGGACGTCGGCACGGCCGAACCGTTCGTAGACCGCATCGGTGAGCCCGTCGAGTTGATCCCATCGGCCCACGTGGACTGCGAAGGGCATGACACTTCGACCGGTGGCGTCGGCTATTTCCTTCGCAGTGGTGGCGCACGATTCGAAGTCGCGGCTGGCGATGACCACATCTGCGCCGCAATGCGCGGCGCCGAACGCCATCTGGCGTCCGAGGCCGCGGCTGCCGCCGGTGACGACGACAACCTTGCCGGTCAGGTCGAAAAGCGTGTCCGCATAACCCATGTCACACCCCTTCGGTTCGTTCGGTCGTGAGGTCGGCGGCCGTCGCGATCAGATCGAGCACCAGCGGTCCGAAGGTCTCGATCTTCTCGTCCTTGCGATCGCCTTTGACCAGTGCCGCGTAACTCTTCTCCAGGACCACGCCGAGCTTCCAGTTGGCCAGCACGAGGTAATAGTGGATGTCGGCGGTCGAGCGCCCACTGATCTTCTCGTAGTGTGCGATCAACTCCGAGCGCTTCGGCATACCCTCGAGATCGACGTAGAAGTCGGTCTTGGGCGATTCGCCGTCCCAGCCGAGGAGAGCCCAGCCGAGGTCGAGGAGCGGATCGCCGATGGTGGTCATCTCCCAGTCGATGATCGCGGCGAGTTTGGCCGGTGTGCCGTTGTGGAACATGACGTTGGCGAACTGGTAGTCGCCGTGCATGATTCCCGGGGACCACCGTGCGGGACGGTTGGCGCGCAACCAATCCGCCGCGACATCCAGACCCGGAAGTTCCCGGAACCGGTAGTTGCCGAGAAATGCGAGCCAGCGGTCGACCTGGCGTTCGTGGAAGTTCTCCGGCCGGCCGAATCCGGTCAGACCACGGCCCTGCCAGTCGACCTTGGACAGTTGCGCGATGCCGCCGACCAGTTCGAATGCGAGCTCACCGCGGGCGTCGAGGTCGGTGTCGAACGGCGCCGCCCACGAACCGGTCGGGCTCCACCCGTCGATCGACTGCATCATGTAGAACGGCGACCCCAGCACGTCACCGGTCGGTTCGCCGCCGATGAGTTCCGCATGTGGAACCTCAGAACCCTTGAGGGCGGCCAACAGTCGTAGCTCGCGCCGTAAACCGTCGAGTCGCGCATCGTCCGCGCCGGCGGGCGGCATGCGCAAGACGCCGGTCATCCCGCTCCGGGTTATCCGAAAGAGCTCGTTCTGCGAGCCGCCGGTCAGGCGCTCGATCTCTGGCTTCTCTCCGTCGCCGGGTGCCCCGACGTCATCGAGCCATCTGGCCAGCGCGGCCTTGTCCTCAGGGTTTTCCATGCAGAACCTCCAATCGAAAATGTCGATGACTGGAGAATAGCGTTCTCCAGTTTGGAGGTCAAGAGGTTCCCAAAAGGAGGTTCACGTGTGACCGCACACCGCTGCGCGCGTCGGCGTCAATCCTCTATGATCTTGATCGCGCTCATCGGGCATCGAGTTGCGCCGTTGCGGGCGGCAGGCTCCATGCCCTGGGGCACAACGAAATCCGCTTTGGCCGCAAAGCCATCGTCGTCGATGTCGTATAGATCGGGCTCGTGCATCGCACACATTCCGTGTCCTTCGCACTCGTCGAGGGCGATGTGAATCCGCATGGTGATCTCCTAGGGTGTGATGGACTGATCATGACCCGTCGGGTCGGGTGAGTCGGCGTCGCCAGCTGCGTAGGTCTGTCTCGGTTGCCCCGGCGTCGGTGAACCATCCGTGCACACCGCCGGGCCAGGAGAGGAGATGGCCGATCACCTCGTCGATGGCCTCCGGCGAGGTGGTCAGCCAGCTGCGTGGCAATCGAATCGCGGGAGCGAGCCGGGGGCCCTTCGCCTTCCATCGTCGCCGAAGCAGTTCCATGTTCGCGGTGGTGGCGAGATAGTCTTCTCGGACCGCCGCCGGCTCGACGCCGGCAGCGAGCAGCAGTGCTGCCACCATCACGCCGGTGCGGTCCTTGCCCGCAGTGCAGTGCACGAGGACCGGTCCGGCGGCAGCTGCCGCGATCTGGAGAACGTGCGCGGCTCGACTGGCCTTCGTCTCGAGCGTTGTCAGGTACAGTGCCGTCAGGTCCGGGGGTCGGACGTCGCCGGGTGCGGCCGCGTCGTGGAGGGGTAGTGCGTGCACGACGGTGCCTTTGTCCCAATCGAATCCGGTACGCTCACGCTCTTTCTTCGAGCGCAGGTCCACGACCGTGGATGGCGGCCAGGACGCCACGTGAGTGGGCAGACTGTCGCCGACATGGGGCGCGTCGCTGCGATACAGGACCCCGGATGCGGTCAGTCCGCCTCCGGTCAGCGGGAGGCCGGCGACGTCGCGCAGGTTGACCAGGTGATCGACCGCCGCAGTCATGTGCGTCGTGACGGGGGAAGTGTTTCGGCCAGTTCACGAAGCCGCTTGCGATCCGTTTTCGCCATCGCTGTCTGGGGGATCGTCTCGACCACGACCAGGTGATCTGGAGCCTTGTAGTCGGCCAACAGTGATCGCGTCCAGTCCCGCACTTCGGCGAGCGTTGGTGGCGCAGCGGGGTCGACGGGAACCACAAAGGCGACTCCGATCTCTCCGATCACAGGAGCGGCGTGCCCGACGACCGCGGCTTCCGCAATCGCCGGGTGGCCGGCGATGACCTGTTCGACTTCGACGGGATGCACGTTGAAGCCGCCGCGGATGTACATGTCCCCAGCTCTCCCCACCAGCTTGAGGTTTCCGTCCGTGGTGATCAGGCCGAGGTCACCGGTGACCAGGAACCTCTCGGAATCAAAAGCGGTGGAGGTCAAGTCGGGATCGTGCCAGTACCCGCGCATCACGCAACCGCCCTTGATGCGTACCCGTCCCACCATCCCGGGTGAGAGCACGATCCCGTTGCTGTCGACGACCTCGACGGTCATTCCGTACTGAGGACGACCGACCGTGCGGAACTGGACCTCGGGCGGATCGTCGGGTTCGGTTCCACAGACCGTCGGCGACTCGGTCATCGCGTACCGGACCACCAGTGGTACGCCGATCAGGTCGGCGGTGCGCCGAACCAGGTCGGGTGAGGCCGGAGCGGTGGCGACCACACCGACCCGGAGTTCGGGGAAGGAATGGCGATCGAGGCCGGGCAGTTCGAGCAGCTTGGCCCACTGGGTGGGTACCCCGCCGCCGACGGTGACACGCTCGTCGATGAGCGTGCGCGCCATCCCGGTCGCTGTCCACGGCGCAGGCGGGATGACGATCGCTGTGCCCCAGAGTAATTGGTCCCAGAGCTTCGACATGTAGCCGGCATGCGAGAAGGGGGTGGAGGTCATCCGCCGGTCGTATGCCGCACTCATTATGCCTGCGGCCTGTGCAGACGCGGCGAGATTGTCGGCGTCGAACCAGGCGCCCTTGGGTAGCCCGGTGGTGCCACTGCTGAAGATGATCGCGACGGGGTCGCGACGGTCGACGTCGACGGTCGGAAGGTCGTTGACCTCGTGGTACGAGGACCGTAACTCGTCGATGCACACAGTCAGGCGCTGCGCAGTCGATTCCGGCGGGAGCTGGGAAGGTCCGTGCACCACCAGGGCGGGCGATGAAGTGTTCAGGATGGATGTGGTCTCGGTCGGACCGAGTCGCGGGTTCACTCCGGTCGTGACGGCGCCCAGCATGGCCGCGGCCGCGTAACAGATGGCGTAGTCGATTCCCGAGGGGAGCAGGAGCGTCACCACATCGCCTTTGCCGACTCCGGCGCCGGCGAAGTGGCCGGCGACGGACCGGGCGTGTGACACCCACTGAGCAAACGAGATCCGCGAGCCGGGTTCGACGTACGCGTCCCGGTCACCGTGCACGCGGGCGGCTGCGTCCAGTAGTTCGCGCGTGTTCGCGAATGTGTCGGCCAAGGGTGGTCGGATCGTGCCCGACCGCGGCCGGGGTGTCACGGCTTCTCCGAGCCGAGCAGCACCGTCCCGCTCGAGCAGAACCAGCCGCCGGTCCCGCTGACACACGCGATCCTTGCATCCGAAACCTGGCGCGGGCCGCACTCACCGCGCAGTTGCCGCGCTGCTTCGACGAGGAGGAAGAGTCCACGCTGGCCGGGGTGACACGCCGACAGTCCGCCTCCGTCGGTATTGGTCGGCAGCTCGCCTCCGAGCCGAAGACTCTGCTTGGCGACAAATGCCCCTCCCTCGCCTTTCTCGCAGAAACCGAGGTCCTCGATGGTCAACAGCAGCATGTAGGTGAACGCGTCGTAGATCTCGGCTACATCCACATCGGACGGTTTCAGACCGGCCCGCTCGAACGCGAGAGGGCCGGTGATCGCGGCGGGCCCCACCGTCATGTCATCCCACTGACTGGTCAGCATGTGGGAGGTGGCGTCGGCCGAGCCGAGCACCCATACCGGCGGCGACTTGAGATCGGGCACTCGGTCCTCGGCCACGAGGATCACCGCAGCCCCGCCGTCCGAGCGGATGCAGCAGTGCAACTTGGTGAATGGGTCGGCGATCATCGGGCCGGAGACGACATCATCGATCGTGATCGGATCCCGGTACATCGCTTCGGGATTGTCTGCGGCATTGAATCTGGCCGACACCGCGACCTCGGCCAACTGCTCGATCGTTGTCCCATACTGGTGCATGTGTCGGCGGGCGGCCATGGCGTACTTCGAGATGAGGGTGTGCCCATAGGGGGCATCCCACTGCAGGGGGCCACGTGCACCCCAGTTGATGTTGGCGCCGCGCAATCCCTTTCGGATGTCGGCGCGTGCCGTGGATCCGTACGTGAGCAGGACCACGTCGGCATGACCCGCGGCGATCGCATCGGTGGCATGGGAGACCATCACCTCCCACGAGGCGCCACCGACAGAGGTCGAGTCGATCCACCTCGGCTTGATGCCGAGGTACTCGCCGACATCGGTGGGGGGCAGCGTGCCCTGACTCGTCGATGCGAGACCGTCGATGTCGGAAGGCGTCAGTCCTGTCTGAGCCAAGGCCCGCCGACTGGCCTGCGCCATCAGTTCATAGGCATTTTTGTCGTCCACCTTGCCCACATCGGACAGCGCGACCCCGGCGATGGCAACCTTGCGACTCACTGGGCGGCCTCCAACTCGAGAAGATCGGCGAGAACCTCGGACGCACCGGCGAACAGGTTCTTGTAGACGATGGCCCGCTTGAGATACAGGTGGGCGTCGTGCTCGTAGGTATAACCCATCCCTCCGTGCACCTGAATACTGCCGCTGCCGTTGGACAGGGCAGCCTGACCCGCAACCGTCTTGGCCGCCAGGATCTGGAACTCGGTGTCGGGGCGATCGGCCTTCAGGGCCGCTGCCGCGAAAAGTGTTTGGGCCGAAGCAGATTCGGCACGAACGGCCATGTCGACGACCGCGTGCTTGATCGCCTGGTGGACGCCGATCGGCCGTCCGAATTGTTCGCGTGTCTTGGCGTGTTCGGTGCAGACCTGGGTGATGGCCTCGGCCAGCCCGGCGAGATACGCAGACGCCAGAATCTGTGCCCGGCCCCAGATCCACTCGGTCTCTGCCGGCAGCCACGCGACGACCCGTCCGGACGTCACCGTGGCGGTGGCCAGGCGCGTTGCGGGGTCGACGGATTCGACTGCAGTGATATCACCGAACTCTCCGAGCTCGGCCAGTGCGGCACCGTCTCTGGTCACCAGCAGCGCGTGACTGCTGCCGGCGCAATCCAGCAGATCGAAGGACCCCTTGAAGCCGTCCGAACCGATCTCGCCGTCGCCGCGCAATTCGGCGAGTCCGACCATCGCGGTGCCGGCCGCGATCTGAGCGACGAGCTCGCTCTTGCCGTCGCCGGCCGCGACGCGTGCGGCCAGTGTGGAAGCGAGGAACGGGCCGATGGCCAGATGCTTTGCGAGTTCCATGAAGAGCATGACCTCGTCATCGATGGACTGTCCGGATCCGCCGAATCGCTCATCAAGGGCGAGCGTGAGCAGGCCCAGTTCGGCGCCTTCGCGCCAGACGTCCTTGTCCACCAGTGTGCTCTCATCGCGATGTTCGCGGATCGCGGTGACGGGTGGTCGGGAACTGATGAAGTCCGCGGCTGCCGCGACCAGTTCGAGCTGATCGTCAGAGGGGAGCAGGTTCATGGTGTGCTTCTTTCCTTCAGCGTGGGAGTCCGAGTACCCGGTCGCCGACGATGTTTCGTTGGATCTCGGAGGTACCGCCGCCGATGGACTGGGAGAATGCGTACAGATAGTTGCCCACCCAGCCGTTCTTGTCCCATCGGGAAGTACTGCGCAGGGCATCGACCCCGATGATGTCCATCGCCAGCTCCGCGACCTGTTTGGCCAGATCTGCATAGAACAGCTTGAGCATCGATCCCTTGGGTCCGGGGGTGTCGGTCTGCATACTGCGGCAGATGCCGACGTAGGTCATGGCGCGCAGTGACGTCACTGCGGCCCGGGCCCGGGCCAATCTCCGGGCGATTTCGTCATCCGCGATCGCCGGGCGGCGTCCGTCCGGCCCGACGTGATCGCGCGAGAAGTCGATCAGGTCTTCGACCACCTTGGCCAGGCGGACCTGATTGGCCGTGAATGCGGTGCCCCGTTCGAACGACAGCGTCGACATCGCGACGCTCCATCCGTCGTTGATCTCACCTACGACGTTGGACAGCGGGATTCGGACGTCGTCGTAGAACACCTCGCAGAACTCGGCGCCGCCCTCGATGGTCTCGATCGGGCGGATCTCTATGCCAGGTGTGGTCATGTCGCACACGATCCACGTGATGCCCTGGTGCTTGGAGCCGGTGTTGTCGGTCCGGACCAGGAGCTCCTGGTAGTCGGCGATGGTGGCGAAACTGGTCCAGATCTTCTGCCCGTTGACCACCAGATCATCGCCGTCGATGACCGCCCTGGCGCGTAGCGAGGCGAGGTCGGAGCCGGCCTCGGGTTCGGAGAATCCCTGGCACCAGATCGCCTCACCGCGCAGGATCTTGGGAAGGTGGAAGTCCTTCTGCGCCTCGTCGGCCCGGGTGATCAGGGTCGGACCGGCATGGGACAGACCGACGAAGTTCGCGTCGATCCCCGGAAATCCCTGGGCTGCATACTCCTCGTACCAGATCAGTTGCTGAACCAGGGTCAAACCGCCGCCGCCGTATTCCTTCGGCCAGGCGATGCCCGCCCAGCCGCCGTCCCACTGGGTGCGTTGCCAGGCGGTGTCGTACTCCCGGATGCCGTCGGCGTCGCGCGGGCGGGGCTCGGACGGCTTGTTCTCCTCAAGCCATGTGCGCACCTCGTCCCGGAACTCCACCTGTTCGGGGCTGAAGTCCAAATCCATGTGGAGGCCTTCCATCGTCGTGCGGGGCGAGATCCGCTCCTGTAGTGACACTATTGTCAGATTTAATCCGCGAAGAGTCAAGTATCAGCTTGTGCCGGGTTGCGGGATGAAGCGTGCGGCCAGGGCCTCGCTGCCCCGCGCGAGCACCGTGACATCGGCTCCGACCAAGACGAACGAGGCTCCCGCCGCGATGTAGCGGTCCACCAGGGCGGGATTGAACGCGTTGACGCCTGCCGCCTTGCCTGCGGCCTTGATCTGCGATAACGCTTGCTCGATCGCGGCCACCACCGTGGGATGCTCGGGCTTGCCCAGGTGGCCGAGCGACGCTGCGAGATCGGCCGGTCCGATGAACACGGCATCGATCCCGTCGACCGCGACGATCTCGTCGAGTTGGGCGAGCGCGGCGGCGGATTCCACCTGAACCGTGAGTGACAGGCTGTCGTCTGCGGTGACCAGATAGTCAGAAATCCGGTTCCATCGCGAGGCTCGGGCGAGTGCGCTGCCGACTCCGCGAATGCCCTCGGGCGGGTAGCGGGTCGCGGCGACCATGGCCCTCGCCTCGTCGGCGGATTCGACCATCGGGATGATCAGATTCGTCGCACCGATGTCGAGGAGTTGCTTGATCGCGATCGGGTCAGCGGATGCCGGACGCACGAGAACCTGCACCGGGTAGGCGGCGAGCGTCTGTAGTTGCGCCAACGTGGATCTGACGTCGTTCGGGACGTGCTCGAGGTCGAGCATCAGCCAGTCGAGACCGGCGCCCGCGCAGATCTCGGCGCTGTATGCGTTGCCCGAGGCTATCCACATCCCGATCTGGGCGCGTTCACCGTGGATCTGCTGTACCCACGTGTTCGGTCCCGCGGCGCTAGTCACGTGGTGCCTCGTTCTCGAAATGGATCGAGACGGTCCCCATCGGTCCGTAATCCGCGACGAAGGTATCACCGGGATCGGCGAACACCGGCGCGGTGAACGAGCCGGCCAGGATCACCTCACCGGCTTGCAACGACACCCCATGCGGAGCAAGCCGGTTCGCCAGCCACGCGACACCGTTCGCCGGATGGCCCAGCACCGACGCCGCAACGCCCGAATCCTCGATCGACCCGTTGCGCAGCAGCAATGCGGCCACCCACCGCAGGTCGACGTCCATCGGTCGTGCCACCCGGCCGCCGAGAACGATGCCGGCATCGGCGGCGTTGTCGCAGATCGTGTCGACGATGGTGCGTAGATGCCCGGTTTCCGGGTCCGCCATCTGTACCCGTGCATCGAGGATCTCGATGGCCGGCGTCACGTACTCCGCCGCCCGGAGCACGTCGTAGAGCGTCACCCCGGGGCCGGACAACGGGTCGCCGAGCACGAAGGCGAGTTCAACCTCGATACGGGGGCGGATGAACCGTCCGGCCGGCACGGTTCCGCCGTCGTCGAAGAACATGTCGTCGAGCAGTGCACCGTAGTCCGGTTCGGTGATGGACACGGCGCGTTGCATGACCTTGGAGGTGAGTCCGATCTTGCGTCCGCGAACCACGGCACCACCGGCGACTTTCAGGCGCACCAACTCCCGCTGTACGGCATAGGCGTCTTCGATGGTCATCTCGGGATGCTGCAGCGATATCTGCCGGATCGGGGTCCGGGATTTCTCGGCCTCATACAGGCGGCGCGCGAGCTCGGCGACCGCTGTGTCCGGCACGGCGATGTTCGTCATCGCCCGAGGAACTCCAGAGCGGCCGGGTTGAAGGCCGCCGGGTCCTCGAAGTGTGGCCAGTGCCGGACGGCGGCCATCTCGAACACCTCGGCGTTCGGGATCAACCCGGCGACGATGTGGGCAGTGCTCTGGTATTCGCCGTGGTCCTGGCCGGACGCCACCACCATGGTGGGCGCAGAGATGGTCGCCCATTTGTCTTCCGGGATGAGATTGCGGTCGCGGGCTTGCGCATCCTGCAGGATCAGCAGGTGATCGATCGTGTTCCGGGTGTCGTCGCGTCGGTAGATGGCCTGCCGCAGCGCGATGAGGTCGGGTAGACGATTGGATTCGTCCGCGATCAGGTGTGCGAACACCTTGTGCATCGACTCCCAACTGGGATTGTTGACGGCTTCGGTGCGCTCGGCGCGGATGCGGGCCATGTTCGACGCGGTGGCGATCAGTCCGGCGGGCGACATCAGGATCACCTTGTCGACACGCTCGGGATGCCCGACCGCGATCGCGGCCGATACCCATGCGCCGAGTGACATCCCGATGAGATGTGCTCGGGTCATCCCGAAGTGCTCCATCACACCGAGAACCTGCTGGACGTAGACGGCGATCTCGTAGTCGTAGTCGGGTTTGTCGGAGAACCCGTTGCCGACCATGTCGATCGCCACACAGTGGTAGTGCTCCGAGAGCGGTCCCAGGTTCGGCGCAAAGGTCTCCCAGTGGCCGCCGGTGCCGTGCAACAGGATGGCGTGTGGTTTGTCGGCGGAGCCTGCCTCGGCGAAACGGGTCCGCACGCCGTCGATGTCGACGAACCCCTGCCGGAACTCCAGTTCTTTGAGGTGGCTCCAGATGCTGCGGTACTCGCCGGTGTCGGCCGCAGGGGCGGAAATCGTTGTCTCAGTCATGGTCGGGGCCTCCGTTGTCTAACCAAATTTTCCACTGTGTGCATGTTCAGTCTTAGCACTTTTAGCGCCGTGAGCTGGGTGAGTGTCAGATTTCTGCCACCGAGTTCTCGGAATTGGGGGATTGTTTCTGACACCTGTATACGATAAGACTATGAGGCGGGATCAACGCAAGGGCAAGTGTCTTCTGAGGGTTGGTCACAACTTTTCGAGAAGTCACCAGAGCGAGGTTGGGCGAACAGGTCGTCGATGACTATGACCACACACGAACATGAAGGTGCGGACGCGGGAGACGGCGACGCGGATCTGCGCCGGGTGCACCGACGCGTGCTGGCGTCGCTCGTCAACGAGTTCGCGGCAGTGCGTGTGTCGCTGGATTCGACCGGCAACGGGGACAGGCTGCTCGTCGAGGACCTCGAGAGCGACGATCACATCTTTCTCTCACCCCTCGAGCTCGTCAGCCTGTGCCTGGCGACGCCGGACGATCGTGAGGACTGGCTGCGCGTCGGTAACTACCGGGACGAGCGGCGCGACCGCTCCCTGGGGCCGGTTCGGGGGAGAACCTCATGACCGCGTCGATCGTGGGCGTCGGGATGACCCCGATGTCACTGAAGCCCGGGCACAGCCCGCACGAACTGGCTTCTCGCGCCTGCCGAGAGGCCGTGGCAGACGCCGGAATCGAACTGTCCGACGTCGACGGACTGCTGGTCGGTTCTTCGCAGGGGATTCGGCCGGACCGGCTTGGTGTCGGCTTCGCATCCTCGGGAGGATTCGGCGATGTGCGACTGTTGGAACACGTGGAGATCAAGGGCGCCACGACCGTTGCGATGATCCAGCGGGCCCGCTACGCCGTGGAGGCCGGCGCAGCCCGCGCGGTCATGTGCGTCTTCGCAGACGCGCCCCTCGTCGCGGGCAAAGCCGCCGGATCGACCTATGCGCAGAGCGGCGGACAGTCCGGATCGCGCGGCCTGGAGCGGGCCAGCGGGGTCCTGGGCTCGGTCCCCACCTACGCCCTGCTGACGCAGCGATGGATGCATGTCAGCAACGGTTCGCCCGACGATCTCTGCGCGGTTGCCACGTCGACGCGTGCCTGGGCGACCGGCAATCCCGATGCGGTGATCCGCACGCCCCTCGACATCCAGGGTTACCTCGACAGTCCGATGATCTCCGATCCGCTGCGGCGGCTCGACTGTGCACGCCCGGTCAACGGTGCCGTCGCCGTCCTCGTCAGCGCCGATCCGTCGATCGGCCACGACATTCGTGTCGACATTCGGGGAGCCGGTCGGGATCATCCGGTGCGTCATCGGCGATCCGGCTCCGAGTCATGGTTCGGCGGTGGCCGACGATGCGTGGACGACGCCCTGGCAGAAGCGGGGATGACACGTGGCGACCTGGACACCGCTCAGCTCTATGACCCGTTCTCGGTCGTCACCCTGATCTTGCTCGAAGAATATGGGCTCACCGGGGGGGCGCCCGCAGGAAAGTTCGTCCGCGACGGGAACACCGCTGCCGGCGGCAGTTTGCCGACCAACACCGGTGGAGGGCAGCTGTCGGGGTTCTATCTCCAGGGAATGACCCCGTTGGCCGAAGCGCTCGTGCAGTTGCGCGGAGCCGGCGGCGAGCGACAGGTGCCTCATGCGTCGACCGCACTGGTCGGTGGCATCGGCGGTCGGATCGATCACCACGCCGCGTTGATCCTGGAGCGTGCGGCATGATCACCTCGACCGATTGGTTGCTCTCGGATTCGCTGGCTCCGGTGGTGGCAGGCGATCCCCTCGAACCGTTGTATGCCGGTGCCTCCCGCGGCGCACTCGTGCTGCCGTTCTGTGGGGGTTGTTCGCTGCCGCTCGACCTCGAGCAACGAGTGTGCGACGACTGTGGATCAGATGAGATCGATTGGCTCGAAACCCTGCCGAGGGGAGTGGTCCATTCGTCGACGACGATGCACAGACTGGAGCCCGGACTCGTGACCGCGACCGGTCCATACCCGATCGTCGACGTCGAACTCGACGGTGGGCATCGGCTGATCATGACGACGGTCGAGCCGGCGGCCGGTACACCGCGGATCGGCGACGCCGTCGACATCGCCTTCAGATATCTGGCCGGAGTGGCGATCCCGGCCGCGCAGACCATCACTTCCACCGATACGGAGGCCACCAATGACAACCACTGAGGCGAATCCCGGCACCTCGAATCCTGCCACCCCGAGTGACTTCGACGTGTCCAAGATCGTCCAGGAAGATCGTGTGCACGGCTCCGTGTACACGTCTCCGGAGATCTTCCAGCGTGAGATGGACACCATCTTCCGCACCGGCTGGGTCTATGTCGCGCACGACAGCGAGGTCAGCGAGCCCGGTGACTATCTGACCCGCCGTATCGGCAGTGAGCCGGTCGTGGTGTCCCACGGCAAGGACGGAGAGATCCGGGTCCTGCTCAACCGGTGTTCGCATCGCGCCAACAAGCTGTGCAACGCCGAGAAGGGAAACGCGAGCTCGTTCCGCTGCCCGTACCACGGGTGGACCTTCAGTAACACGGGTTCGCTCACCGCGGTCCCGATGCGTGAGGGTTACGGCGAGGCGTTCCGCGCGGTACGGTCCGAGCTCGGTATGGCCGAAGCCCCTCGGGTCGACAGCTACGGCGGTTTCATCTTCGCCTCGTTGGCCGCCGACGGTCCGTCGCTCACCGAGCACCTCGGTGGCTCGATCGCGGCCTTCGATCGTCTTCTCAACCTGTCGCCGACCGGTCAGATCGATCTCCGGGCCAACTGGATGAAGCACCTCCACCATGCCAACTGGAAAATGGTGGTCGAGAACAATGTCGACGGTTACCACGCGCTGTTCACTCACGCGTCGGTCTATGACGCCATCCGCCCGGCCAAGGTCTCCCATATTCCGTCAAAGACTGACGTCGTGGTGCGTGACATCGGTGGCGGCCACTCTGAGATCGACTACTCGGCCGAATACCGCAAGCTCGACGAGGAGTTCATCTGGTACGGGCGCATGCCACGGGCGAAGTTGCCCAAATATGTTGCCGCACTGGAGAAGAAGTACGGCGAGGAGAAGGCACACGACTCATTGGTCGTCGGCCCACCGCACACTCTGATCTGGCCCAACCTCTTCCTGGCCGAGATGAACGTGATGTACGTGGAACCGATCGGGCCGGACGAGACGGTCGCATACACCACCGCGGCGCTGATCCCGGGACAGGACGAACTCAATCTGAGGACCCTGCGCCGTTCCGAGGGTGCGATGGGTCCGGCCGGGTTCCTGATCGCCGACGACGGTGAGATCGGGATGCGCAACCAGGCCGGACTGGCCGCCAAGGATCCGGAATGGCTGCGGTTGTCCCGCGGGCTGGAGACCGACATCACCGACGAGACCGGAATCGTCAACAGCGACAAGAGTGCCGAGACACCTCAGCGTGGTTTCTACCGCCAGTGGGCCAGCGTTGTGGGACAGGAGATCAGCAAATGAGCACACTCGACGACACCGAAGTCCTCGCCTCGGCACTGCAGCCGCTGCCCGCGCCGTCCCCCGAGGTGGCAGGGTTCCTGTTCCTCGAGGCTCGTCTGGCCGACGAGGCGCGCTATTCCGAATGGGAGCTGCTCTGGGACGACGACGCACTTTACTGGGTGCCGATGCATCCCGACGACGATCCGGCAGTCAATCTGTCGTACATCTACGACAACCGTCGACGTATCAAGAGTCGTGTAGCGCAACTCAACACAGGGAACCGGCACTCGCAGACCCCGCCGTCTGTGATGCGTCGGCAGCTCACCAACATGGAGGTTCTCGACTCCACCGATGACACCGTCACGGTTGGATCGAACTTCGCCCTGTTCGAATACCGCCACAACCAGCGCATCTGGGCCGGCCGGGTCATCCACAAGGTCCGCCGCCATCCCGGCGGGTTCAAGCTCGTGAGCAAGACCGTCCACATGATCAGCGCCGGCGGTCCCGTGGACACCCTCGCTTTTCTGATCTGAACCAACCATCCGAATCCGCGAAGGCTGCGCCTTCGCGCTGAAGTACCTGTGAGGCAACGTGCTTGTAGGCGACATCTCAACCAACAACGCCCGTCGATACCCGGACAAGCCCGCCGTCATCGAGTCCGGGCGGACCCACACCTGGAGTGACGTCGACGAGCGTGCGCGCCGACTGGCCAATCACCTCCTCGCCGCTGGCCTGAAGAAGGGCGACCGGGTGGCCGTCATCGCCCGAAACTGCATCGAATGGCCGGAGATCACCTTCGCCGCGGCCAAGGCCGGGCTGGTCACCGTTCCCGTGAACATCAGGCTCGCCCCGGACGAGCTGGCACATGTCCGGGACGACTCCGGAGCGATTGCCGCGGTGATCCACACCGACCAGGTGGAACGGTTCGGTCCGGAACTCGCCGATCTGCAGACGGTTGTCGAGATCGGCGGGAACGCAGTCGGTATCGACTACGAATCGGCACTGCGGGCAGCCGATGACAGCGACCCGACACCGGCGTCGTTGCGGCCTGATGACATTCAGTTCATCCTGTATACCAGCGGGACCACGGGTCGATCCAAGGGCGTGATCAACACGCACCGCGGGATGCTCGCCCAGGCCGTGGACACGAGCCTGGTCACCGAGGCCAATCGCAGCGACGTTTTCCTCGCGACGACACCCTTCTTCACGGCGGGTGGGATGGTCCGGACCTTGTCCTGGACCTACCTCGGCCAGACGATGGTGATTCACAAGCGCTTCGACCCCGAAGCCGTCATCGACGAGATCGAACGCAGCGGGATTACTTTCACCACCTTCATCCCCACGATGCTGCAGCGCACCCTGCGTCTTCTCGAAGAGGGCCCGCACCGGGACATGTCGAGCCTACGGCGGATCAGCTACGGCTCGGCGCCGGTTCCGCCCGGACTGGCGAAGAAGGCGATGGATCTCCTCGGGTGTGACCTGCAACAGCGGTATGGGCTCACCGAATGCGGCGGACAGGCAACGATTCTCACGCCTCAGGATCATCGCGACATGGTCGACGGAAAGACGAGCATCCTGACCTCCTGCGGGCAGGAAACGCCGATGTGTTCCATCCGTATCGTGGACGGCGACGGCAACGAGCTCCCGACCGGAGAGATCGGCGAGGTCGTGATCGTCAGCGAGGCCAATGCGATCGGGTATTGGAACCGCTCCGATCAGACCAAACAGACCTTCCGGAGTACCGGATTATGGTCGGGTGACCTCGGGTACCTCGACGCCGAGCGGTACCTGCACATCACCGGCCGCAAGACCGACATGATCATCTCCGGGGGCTTCAACGTCTACCCCGCCGAGATCGAGCGGGTGATCGGACATCATGCCGCCGTGGACATGGTTGCGGTGGTGGGAATCCCGGATCCCGAATGGGGTGAGACGCCGGTCGCCGTGGTGGTTCCCAAGGGAGACATCGACACCGATACGGTCGCGGGCGAGCTGACGGCACTGTGCCGTGCCGAGCTCGCCGGCTACAAGCAGCCGCGGCGGTTCGAGTTCCGCACCGAGTTCCCGCTCGGCCCGGCCGGCAAGATCCTCAAGCGTGAGATCGCGGAGTCGTTGCGTACTGCACCGGAGAAGGTCTCGGCGTCCGGGGTCTCGTCGTGACGTCCACGCAGCGGCAACCGACGATGGCGCGGGCGACGAATCTCTGGGAACTGCTCACTGAGCGTGTCGAGCTGAGTCCCTCGAAAGAGTTCGCCGTCGACGAGCACGGCCGCCGGTTCACCTTTGCCGAGCTGGCCGACCTCGCGATGACCACGGCGGCGGCCCTACACGGCCACGGAGTGCGCGCCGGTGACGTGGTGTCGTGGCAGCTGCCCAGCAGTGTCGAAGCGATGGCGTTGTCGCTGGCGCTCTCCCGGCTGGGTGCGGTGCAGAACCCGATCATCCCGATGCTGAGGGAGAGCGAGGTCGCCTTCATCGCCGGACAGGTCGGCGCATCACTGCTCATCGTGCCCGACGAGTTTCGTGGCTTCGACCACGGTGCCATGGCGACCGCTGTCGCGCAGCAGGTCGAAGGCCTGCGGACCCTGATCGCCGACCAGGACTGGATGTCGGGCGATCCCGAGACGTTGCCCGCGCGCCCGCAGCGTGACGACAACGAGGTGAGGTGGATCTTCTATACGTCCGGCACCACGGCGGCGCCCAAGGGCGTCAAGCACGGTGACGCCGGACTGATCGCGGCGGCGAAGACCTTTGTCACCAACGTGCAGGTCACCGAGGACGAGCGGTGCGCCGCATACGTACCAATCACACATGTCGGTGGTATCGCGCATGTGCTGAGCAGCCTGCTGGTCGGACACACGCTGATCACCGCGGCGAAGTTCGTTCCGGAGGACAACGCGGATCAATTGATCTCCGAGGGAGCAACCCTGATCGGCTCCGGTCTGCCCTTCACCACCGAGTACCTGCGGATTGCGCGCGACCGCGGGGTGCGGCCATTGTTCCCACAGGCGCGCGCCACACTCGGTGGTGGTTCCGGCCGGCCGGCGGAGCTGAGCCTGCAGACGGCGCAGGTTCTCGGGGGCGTGGGGATCATCTCCGGATACGGGATGACCGAGTGCCCCTACCTGACCTGGGGCAGCCCCGACGACACCGATGCCGAGCATTCGGCCTTCGAGGGGACGCCGGGTCCGCAGGGCGCAGTCCGCATCGTCGGAGCCGATGGCGCCGAACTGCCCGTCGGGGAGGTCGGGGAGATCCGTGTGCACGGACCGCAGTTGTTCCAGGGCTACGTTGATTCGGCTCACAATGACGGTGCCCTCGACGAACGGGGATTCTTCCGTACCGGTGATCTGGGATTCGTCAATGCGGCCGGTCGACTGTGTGTCACCGGACGCATCAAGGACATCATCGTGCGCAAGATGGAGAACATTTCGGCCCGTGAGGTCGAGGAGGCGCTGATCGGTGACCCCGCCATCGCGGATCTCACCGTGATCGGCATGCCCGACCCGGCCTCGGGGGAGCGGGTATGCGCAGTGGTGGTGCCGAGCGATCCGGACCAGCCCCCGAGTCTCGATTCGATTCGCGACCACCTCGCGACCACGACCCTGAACAAGCGCAAGTATCCCGAACAGGTGGAGATCGTGGAGGTCATTCCCCGGAACTCGCTCGGGAAGATCGCCAAGTCGCAGCTTCGTTCCGATCTTCTCACCCCTGCGACGGAGGTTCCGTTGTCCACGCAGGTTTCCGAGCAGCAATTGCCTGAAACGAGCTATCAGACAGTTGAGTTCGTGGTCAGCGCGCATGTCGCGACCATCACGCTCAACCGGCCAGATCGGTTGAACTGCTTCAACGAAACCATGGCGAACGAGATGGCCGACATCTGGAAGCGGGTCCGCGACGAGGACGACATCCACGTCGCGGTTCTGCAGGCCAACGGCGACCGTGCGTTCTGCACCGGTGTCGACGTGGGCGAGGGCGCGTGGTGGACGCACATCAACCGGTTCAACCAGGAAGATCCCGGGGTATTGCTGGGACCCAAACAGCATCGCGTCTGGAAGCCGGTGGTGTGCGCCCTGCACGGAATGGTCGCCGGTGGCGCCATGTATTTCGTCAACGAGTCCGACATCGTCATCTGCAGCGACGACACCACCTTCTTCGATCCGCACGCCAACGCCGGGATCGTGTCGGCGCTCGAGCCGATGGGCATGCTCGCCCGTGGGATTCCGCTCGGCGAGGTGTTGCGATGGGCGCTGACCGGGAGCGATGAGAGGATGACCGCCGACAGCGCGCTGCGGACGGGGATCGTCACCGAGGTCGTGGCGCGAGCCGAACTTCGGGAGCGCGCCCAGCAACTCGCGGCTGAGATCGCGGGCCGGCGTCCGGAGGCGATTCAGGGGACTGTGCGGGCGATTTGGGAGTCACTGGACATGACACCGTCGATCGCGCTGCGCACGGGGCTGTCGTACACCCAGATCGGTAATCCCGGATCGGGGCGCACCGATTCCCGAAAGAACAAGCGCAGCCCGCGTCTACGCTGACCCATCCGCGATTGACCCAAGGAGTTGTTGTGAGCACAGAGACCCTCACCGACCAGATCGCCAGTTATCCGTTGCTCATCGGCGGTGACGAGGTGGAAGCCGAGTCCGGCAAGACGTACGAGAGTGTCGACCCATTCACCGGTGAGCCGTGGGTGCGAGTACCCGACGCGGGCGCCGCGGATGTGGATCGTGCGGTCCGGGCGGCCCGAGCGGCACTGTCCGGTCCGTGGGGAGAGTTGACCGCGTCTGCGCGTGGAAAGCTGATCTGGCGTCTGGCAGAGCTGATCGAGCGAGACGCCGACGAACTGGCGGAACTCGAGGTCCGCGACGGCGGCAAGCTGTTGCGCGAGATGTCCGGCCAGATGCGCGGACTGCCCGCGTACTTCTACTACTACGCGGGAATGGCCGACAAGCTCGAGGGCACCGTCATCCCCACCGACAAACCCAACTTTCTCGTCTACACCACGCACGAGCCGGTGGGTGTCGTCGGTGCCATCACGCCCTGGAACTCACCGCTGCTGTTGCTGTCCTGGAAACTCGCCGCAGGTCTCGCCGCAGGCTGCACGTTTGTGATCAAGCCGAGCGATCACACCCCGGCATCTACCCTGGCCTTCGCCAGATTGTTCGCGGAGGCGGGATTCCCGCCCGGAGTGGTCAATGTGGTCACCGGTTGGGGACCGGAGACGGGGGCCGCACTGGCCTCGCACCCAGATGTCGACAAGATCGCATTCACCGGGTCGACCGGGACCGGGATTCGGGTCGGCCAAGCCGCGGTCGCCAACATGACCCGGTTCACCCTGGAACTCGGCGGCAAATCGGCGCAGGTGGTCTTTCCCGACGCGGATCTCGATGCTGCTGCGAACGGAGTCATCTCCGGCATCTTTGCCGCCACCGGGCAGACGTGCCTCGCGGGCTCACGGTTGCTGGTGCACGAGAGTGTCGCCGACGAGTTGATCGAGAAGGTCGTCGCCCGGGCCTCGACGATCGTCCTCGGCGATCCCAAGGACCCGCGCACCGAGATGGGGCCGGTGTCGAACGCGCCGCAGTACCAGAAAGTGTTGTCACACTTCGATTCCGCGCGGGAACAGGGTGCCACCATCGCCTATGGCGGGGAACCCGCGGGCGAGCTCGGCGGATACTTCGTCAAGCCGACGGTGCTGACCGGGGTGACCGCGGGCATGCGGGCGGTCACCGAAGAGATCTTCGGTCCGGTGCTCGCGGTGTCGACGTTCACCGATGAGGAGGAGGCGATCACGGCCGCGAATTCCACCGAGTTCGGCCTGGCCGGCTCGGTCTGGACCAAGGACGTTCACCTGGCCCACCGGGTTGCGGGCAAGCTGCGCGCGGGCACCGTCTGGATCAACTCCTATCGCACGGTCTCTCCGCACGTGCCCTTCGGAGGGGTCGGTGCCAGCGGTATCGGCCGCGAGAACGGCATTGACGCGGTCAAGGATTTCACCGAAACAAAGGCGGTGTGGGTCGAACTCAGCGGCGCCACCCGTGACCCCTTCACGCTCGGCTGAGCCGCGCACCCGAACGAAAGGTACTCAATCATGTCAACCATCGAAGCCGTCATAGTCGCCGGAGCGCGTACCCCGGTCGGCACCTCGTTCAAAGGCACCCTGCGCGACACCACCGCCATGGAGCTCGCCGAAGTCGTCGTCGCCGAGGTGCAACAGCGTTCCGGCCTGGAGCCGTCACAGATCGATGACATCATCCTCGCCGAATCGAACTACGGCGGTGGCGATGTCGCGCGGCATGCGGCAGTGGTGACCGGAATGACCCAGGTGCCCGGCCAGTCTGTCAACCGACATTGTGCGGGCAGCCTTACTGCAGTCGGAAATGCTGCAGCGCAGGTTATCTCGGGCGCCGAACGCGCCATCATCGCCGGCGGCACCCAATCCGTCTCGACCGGTCCGCTGCAGGCGTTCCGGACGCCGGGGACCGTCGACGAGTTCACCGAGAGGTGGATGCCGCCGACCCATCCGGACAGCCCGGAGGCGCCGAACCAGGACATGTCGATCACCGTGGGCTGGAACACCGCGACAGCACTCGACCTGACCCGTGAAGAGATGGATGCGTGGGCGCTGCGGTCGCATCAGCGGGCCGTCGCGGCCATCGACTCGGGAGCGTTCGTCGACGAGATCGTGCCGGTCTCGGCACGACAGCAGGATGGCAGCACGGTGAAGTTCAGCACCGATGAGCATCCGCGCCGCGACACGACCGCGGAACGCCTCGCAGGCCTCAAGCCCCTACACCCGGAGATCGAGAACTTCTCGATCACCGCAGGCAACTCCAGTGGCATCAATGACGCCGCTGCCGCGGTGATGGTGGTCGGCTCCGATCTCGCCGAAGCCCGGGAACTCGAGGTCCTTGCGACCGTCAAGGCGTGGGCGGCAACTGGTATCGACCCGTCGCACACCGGCCTTGCGGTCCTCGACGTCATCCCGAAGGTCTTGGACCGGGCCGGAATCGGGATATCGGACGTGGCGTTGTGGGAGATCAACGAGGCGTTCGCCGCAGTCCCCGTCGCGGCCTGCAAGAAGCTCGGGATCAGCGAGGATGTTGTCAACGTGCTCGGCAGCGGATGCTCGATCGGGCATCCGGTGGCGGCATCCGGGGCTCGCATGATCATCTCGCTGATCGGCGAACTGCGCCGTCGCGGAGGCGGATACGGTGTCGCCGCGATGTGTGCAGGTGGAGGCCAGGCAGGTGCGGTCGTCATCGACGTCCCGGCACCGGCGACCAGATGACGACGATCTGCCCGACACGCAACACTTGCCCGACACACAAAGGAGAACAGCGATGAATGTGGACACTGACGCCGCCAACAAGGTTCTGGGCGGTTTGCGTCCGTACCCGGTCGCCATCACCACGGTCGACGGTGGATTCGCCAACGGCTTGATGTCGCTGTCGGCCGGCGCCGCCAGCATCATCCCGGAGGCTCCGCGTGCCACTGTGAGCCTGACGAAGTACAACATGACCCACGACATGCTCTTGAACTCAGGGGTTTTCGCGATGCACATGCTCAGTGCGGGTGAGGACGAGGTCGATGCCTCCCTCGAGATCCTGATGACCCTCGGTGGCAGCTCGGGACGGGACGGCGACAAGATCGGCAAGCTCCGGACGAAGACCGGCGTCACCGGCGCTCCGATCCTTCTCGATGCGCACAGCTACGTCGAATGCAAGGTGATCGGTTCGCTCGATGTGCAGGAGAGCACCATCTTCGTCGGTGACGTGGTCGCCGCCGAGGTGTTCAGCCAGGCGCCGCGCATCAAGATCGGTGAGGCGTGGGGCAAGCTGCCCGACGAGTGGATAGCGCAGTACGACGCCAACCACGTGCCGCAACTGCAGAGCGCCAAGGATCACCGTTTCGGTCAGAAGGTCTGAGGCACAGATGACCGTGGACACCGTCACCGACGTCGAGGGCCCGCCGCTCGGCTCATGGGAGTTGCCCGAAGAGTTGCGAATGCTCCGCGAGACGGTGCGTCGGTTCATGGAGCGAGAGGTCCATCCGCTCGAGGCGACCCTTCCGCACGATGCGGCGGGCCTGGCCCGCGATCAACTGATTCCCCTGCAGGAGAAGGCCCGCGGCCTTGGCCTGTGGGCGCTGCAGACACCAGAGGAGTACGGGGGTGCCGGTCTGAGCGTCCTCGGGCAAGTCGTGGTGGCCGAAGAGGCGGCCAAGTGCCGGATGGGAGCGTTCTTCCCGGCGTTGGGCGCCTTCGGTGGCAATCCGCCCAACGTGATGTTCAAAGCCTCGGCCGAACAGTTCGAAAAGTTCGCGCAACCGATTCTCGACGGCACGATGACCAAGGCCTATACCGCGATCAGCGAGGCGAACGGCGGTTCCGATCCGGCACGTGCGATCAGCCTCAGAGCAGTCCGAGATGGCGACCACTACGTGCTCAACGGCAGCAAGATGTGGACCTCACACGCAGAGAACGCCGACTGGGGAGTGGTGTATGCCAGGACCGGCGAGGGGCGAGCGGGGATCTCCTGCTTCATCGTTGAAAAGGACACTCCCGGAATGTCCTTGCACCGCATCGGTGTGATGGCGTCGTTTTCACCCTTCGAGCTGCACTTCGACGATGTGCGGCTTCCGGCCTCCAATCTGATCGGTGCCGAGGGTGGCGGGTTCAGGCTGGCCAGTGACTTCCTGATCTACAGTCGGATCATCTACGCGGCCGGCCCGATCGGGATCGCACAAGAGGCGCTCGACGCCGCGTGCCGATGGGCCAAAGAGCGCGAAGTGTTCGGCGGCAAGCTCTCCGACAAGCAGGGCATCGCCTGGATGTTGGTCGATGCCGAGGTGGAACTTCGGGCGGCCCGGCTGCTGATGTATCAGGCTGCCTGGAACGCCGATCTCGGCAAGGACGTCAAGGTCGACGCCTCCATCGCCAAGATGTATGGCACCGAGGTGGCCTACAAGATAATCGACAAGTGCATCCAGATCCACGGCGCCCTAGGACTTTCCGACGAGCTGCCGCTGGAACGGTGGTTTCGCGATCTGAGGGTGAAACGCCTCGGAGAAGGCGCCACCGAGGTGCAGCGGGTAGTGATTGCCCGCGAACTGTTCAAGTGAAGGTGTGATCATGGCTGTGAAGTTCAATCTGATGTTTCCCATGCGAGCGGTCAAACACTACCGCGACTGGATCGGCGACGGCAGTCTCGGTGAAGTCGCGCGTTGTGCCGAAGACGCCGGGTTCGACGGCTTCTCCATGAGTGAGCATCCCTATCCTGACCGCGAATGGCTGGCCAACGGCGGACACCATGCCTTTGATCCGTTCGTCTCGTTGTCGATGGCGGCCCAGGCCACCAAGAACATCAGGTTGATCACCTATCTGATGGTGGTCGGATATCGGAGTCCTTATCTGGGTGCCAAAGCCGTTGCAAGTCTCGACCTTCTGTCCGGTGGTCGGGTCACTCTCGGACTCGGTGCCGGATATCTCGAGTCGGAGTTCACGGCGCTCGGCGCGGACTATGCGCGCCGCGGGAAGCTTTTCGACGAGGGCATCGACGCCATGCGGGCCACATGGCGAGGCGAGGAACACGACGGTCCGGCATTCGGAATCTCCGGGCACATCGCGCTGCCACTGCCACTGACCGACGGCGGTCCGCCGATCTGGATCGGTGGCAACAGTCAGGCCGCGCGTCGGCGGGTGACCGAGAAGGCGGACGGTTGGATGCCGATCGCACAGAAGGCCGAAATGGCGGCGATCACCAAGACCCCGCCGCTCGAGGACATCGAATCACTCGGCATCCAGATCAGCGCGCAGAACAAACGACGTGCCGAGCTGGGCAAACCTGACATCGACGTTTCGTTTGTCCCGTTCGAAAGCGATGCGCTGCGATCGGGAGGCGCCACTGAGTTCGTCGCCAGGGTCGCACCGAAGCTGGCCGCCTACGAGGACGCCGGGGTCACCTGGATCACCATCGAACCCACGAGCCGAAGCTTCTCCGGTCTCAAGGCGGACCTGGCCGTGATCAGCGAAGGCCTGATCCGGTGATCGATCGCCGAACCCCACAGAGAGAGCGACGATGACCGAGGCGCCGGCGTACGACACCACAGCCTTTGTCGACCTGATAGATGCGTTTCGGGATCTGCAGGAGACCCTGTGCTTGGTGGCGCCGCCACCGGCGGCCACTCTGGAACTGACGGCGGCCGTCGCGGATGTGACGAAGCGGCTCAAAGAGTTCGAGGCGCCCGAGGGTCACCGCGTGGCACGGGACCGGGAGATGGGCAGCGATGTACACCCGATGCTGGTCAAGTACGAGGCCACCGACACATCCGACACCTCCCTGGCCGGAACCGTGACGTTCAACCACGCGCACATGGGTGGGGGAGGCGCCGTCCATGGCGGAGTCATCCCCATGTTGTTCGACGATCTACTCGGTATGTTCGTCAGCCGCAGAGGCCAACCCAACTCGAGGACGGCATTCCTGAATGTGAACTATCGCAGCGTCACCCCGGTGCTGCGAGCACTGCGCGTCGACGCGAGGATCGAGAAGATCGAGGGTCGAAAGACCTTCGTGACCGGAACGATCTCCGATGGTGACCTCGTCTGCGCCGAGGCAGAAGCGCTTTTCGTCCGGCTGTTGCCCGGCCAGCCCTGATCGACACATCGCACGCACGTCAACGGAGACGAAGATGACATTTGAGAATGCCGGCGCGCTGGTCACCGGCGCGGGCTCGGGCCTGGGTCGGGCGATTGCCATCCGCCTCGCGAGTGACGGAGCGCGGGTGGTTGTTTCGGATGTGAGCGCCGAGGGGGGAGCAGCCACAGTCGATACGATCGTGGGCGCCGGTGGCCAGGCCTCGTTCATCCAGGCCGACGTCTCCGATGCCGACGGTGTGGAGGCGTTGATCGCCGAGTCGATCGACTACCTCGGAGGTCTCGATCTCGCCGTGAACAACGCGGGAATCGCCCATACCCCCGGAGACCTCCATCAGCTGTCGATCGCCGAGTGGGATGCGGTGATGGGTGTGGATCTGCGCGGTACGTTCCTCTGTATGCGTGGAGAACTGGCCCACATGGTCCAGGCCGGACACGGCAAGATCGTGAACATGGCGTCGAATGCCGGAACCAAGAACGCGCCCGGCATGGCCGCCTACACCGCCGCCAAGCACGGTGTCGTGGGACTGACGAAGAATGCCGCGCTACAGTACGCGCGGCGAAACATACAGATCAACGCGGTCGGTCCCGGCACGATTCTGACCGAGGGAATCATCGCGTTCGGCGCCGACCAACAGGAGCAGTGGGCAGATCTGATCCCGGTGGGTCGGATGGGTCGGCCGGAGGAGGTTGCGGCGGCCGTCGCGTACCTGCTCTCCGACGAGGCGGGTTTCGTCACCGGACACACCCTGCTCATCGATGGTGGTCTGATGTGGGACTGAGCGCGACGATCTCGCGTTCGTCGCTCACATCAGGTGCTGGTGAAACCGCCGCGCACCAAGCCGAATGCCTCCTGCAGCAGCCGGTCCGGCCGCTGCTCATCGGATTCGGCCCAGACCGTGAGTGCCGTCCAGCCGGCATTGAAGAGGCTTTGCGTCAAAAGCTGTGTGAACAGATCGCCAGGCCGGTGATCGGTGCGGGACGTGATGAAGAGGGTCACCACGGATTCCCAGGAGCTGAACCTGGTCGACCCGAGGGGCCAACCGTTCGACGACTCCGCAATGATTCGCACTTGCGTACGCAGCAGATCCAATTCGGAATCGAGGTAGCCGAGCATCGCCGGCAGCTCCACGCACAGCACCCCAACCGGATCCGCGGACGTCGGCGCTGCCCGTAGCTTCTCGGCCAGCGCCGCCACTTCGTCGGCCGAGCGATCCCAGAGGATGTCGGCCTTCGCGGCGAAGTACCGCAGGAGGGTGCTGCGACCGATGCCGCATGCGTCGGCGATGTCTGCCATGGTGACCGAGTCGAAGCCGCGTTCGGCGAACAGTCGCAAACCGACCGCCGCGATGGCGGTCTTGTCCGTGACACGGGGCCGTCCCCCGCGATTCGTCTCCGTCTTGTGAAGCTCGGCCATATGCCCTCCCTCTGCACGAAACCCTACTACGTCAATGGGTTGTGGTTCTGAGGCCCAAAAGGTAGCGTCTGTGACACGGAACACAGCTTGCCCGCACACGCAGGTGCGGGATCGGAGGACGCAAATGTCAGCACCACAATCGGTTTCGGTCACACACGAGGAGCGGATTCTCCTCGATGGAGTTCTGCGACACGCGGGCGCAGGGGGGACATTCGACGTCGTGAATCCCGCGACCGGTGAGAAGGTGGGTGTCGCCGCCGATGCCACCGCCGCCGACATGGACGCGGCTATTGCGGCCGCCCGGAGCGCCTTTGACAACACGTCCTGGGCCACGGACCTCGAGTTCCGGCAACGCTGCCTCCATCAACTGCATGAGGCGATCAGTGCCGAGGCAGAGGACCTTCGACTGGAGTTGGTCATCGAAGCAGGTGCGCCACTGATGACAACCTATATGGCACAGCTTGATTGGCCATTGTCAGACGGTCTCCTCTGGCCGGCCGAAGCGGTCGCGGGCCTGCCGTGGCACCGCCGCCTTTCCGACAGCTCGTTGCTCGGTATCACCAACATGCGGCATGTGTTCAAGGAACCTGTCGGAGTCGTCGCCGGCATAATCCCGTGGAACTTTCCCTTTGAGATCTTGATCAACAAGCTCGGTCCGATTCTCGCGACCGGAAACACCGTGGTCATCAAGGCGGCATCGGAGACGCCGTGGAATGCGACCCGGGTCGGGCGACTGATCGCGGAGAAGACCGAGATCCCGGCCGGCGTCGTCAACATCATCACCACCAGTGACATCGCCGTCGCCGAGCGACTGGTGACGGACCCGCGCGTCGACATGATCTCGTTCACCGGGTCGACCAGGACGGGTCGGCTGATCACCGAGAAGTCGGCCCCCACGTTCAAGAAACTACTCCTCGAACTGGGCGGCAAGAGCGCTGGAATCGTATTGGACGATGCGGATCTCGCATCGGCGCTACCCGCCGCGATGTCGGCGTGCATGCACGCAGGACAGGGCTGCGCGTTGCCGACCCGGCTGCTCGTCCATCGGTCAAAGTACGACCAAGCGGTAGCCGCGCTGGAAGAGATCTACGCGGCAATCCCTTATGGCGATCCGGCCGATCCCGGCGTCTTCTGTGGGCCGGTGATCACGGAGAAGCAGCGAACCAACATTCTTGAGCTGATCAGACGTGGCGAGGCCGAGGGTGGCCGATTGATCGTCGGTGGCAGGATTCCCGAGGACAGGCCCCAGGGCTACTTCGTGCAACCGACCCTCTTTGCCGACGTGGACAATGCGGCTGCGATCTCGCAGGCCGAGATCTTTGGGCCGGTGCTGTCGGTCACGCCGTTCGATGACGATGCGGACGCGATCAGGATCGCCAACGACAGCATCTATGGATTGTCGGGCAACGTCTTCACCACATCCCCGGAACGAGCACTGACGATTGCCCGTGGCGTCCGCACGGGTTCCTTCATGATCAACGGTGGCATGTTCTACGGGTCTGATTCGCCCTACGGCGGGTACAAGCACAGCGGCGTGGGCAGGCAAGGCGGCATCGAGGGACTCGAGACCTACCTCGAGACCAAGGCAGTCGCCACAACGTTGCCGCTCGATATCGCCTGACAACCATCCACACCGAACACAAACGAGGAGAATCAATCATGGCCGGAAGAGTCGAAGGCAAAGTCGCATTCATCACCGGTGCGGCACGCGGGCAGGGGAGAAGCCACGCGGTACGGCTTGCCGAAGAGGGTGCGGACATCATCGCGGTCGACATCTGCGAGCAGATCGAGTCGAACCCATATCCGCTTGCCACCGAGGAGGATCTGGCCGAGACCGCCAAGCTCGTCGAGAAGTTCGATCGTCGGATCGTCACGGTCAAGGCCGACGTGCGTGACCGGCAGCAGCTGAAGTCGGCGCTCGACGAGGGACTGGCAGCGCTTGGCCGTCTCGACGTCGTCGTGGCGAACGCCGGCATCCTGCCGATGGCCATGGGCGACCCGCACGCATCGGACTTCGTCGATGCGGTGGACGTCGATCTCGTCGGTGTGATGAACGCGGTCGCTGTGGCGATGCCGCACCTGGGTAAGCATGCTTCGGTGGTGATCACCGGATCGACGGCAGCGATGCTGCCGAACACGACGGACAATCCGGCGATGGGTCCCGGTTCTGCCGGATACGGCTGGGCGAAGAAGACGTTGATGGGTTACGCCGAGCAGCTCGCCTTGCATCTGGCACCAGAGTTCATCAGGGTCAATGTGATCCATCCGACCAACGTCAATACGCACCTCCTCCACAACGACGGCCTCTACTCGATGTTCCGTCCCGACCTGGAGAATCCCACGCGCGAAGACGTGGAGCCGGCCTTCACCATGTTCCAGGCGATGCCCATCCCGTATGTGGAACCCGTGGACATCTCGAATGCGGTGCTGTTCTTCGCCTCAGACGATTCCCGCTACGTCACCGGTCAACAACTGCGGGTCGATGCGGGATCGCTTCTCAAGATGCCGGGTGGTCCGGCGGGCTCTTAGTTCACCAGTGCGACAGCTGTGGCGAGCTCCGCCCGGTGCCGAGACCGACGACGGGTCACGGCGCCGGGCGAGTGACAATCGGGTGGTATGACGGACACCTGGCGTGGCGGCCTCATCGACGGTCGGCGTTCTGAGCCCGGCCGTGATCCAGAACAGCTGCGGTGGATTCGGCCAACGAGCTCACGTGTGCGGTCCAGGTCCGGTTGATCTCGGTCTCACGGGCGAGGGGAACGGTGAGCCGATCGTCGGACTGCGAGTCGTACAGAGCCCACACCTGGTTCAGGGTGGCCGGATCGGCGGCGCAGAATGATTCGGCGATGGCCAGGCCGCGGTCGCGCAACTGTTCCGGCTCGACTACTTCGTTCACCAATCCCCAGTGCAGGGCGGTGGCTGCATCGACGTACTGCCCGGTGGCGCTGAGCTGCCGGGCCCGGCGAATCCCTACCGCCTCCGCCAATCGTGCGGTGAGCCCACCGCCCGGGACGATACCTACCCGAGAGTGGGTGTCGGCGAACCGAGCTGTCGCAGATGCGATGAGGAAATCGCACGCCAGCGCAAGCTCGAAGCCGCCGGTCACGGCCGGCCCGTCCACGAGTCCGACAACTGGTGTCGTGCAGGCGGCGACGCGATCGATGCAGTTCTCGGTCTTCTCGCTTCCGGTGAACCCCCTCTGCGCGAGTTCCTTCAAATCCACTCCGGAACAGAAAGACCCACCGGCACCGGTCAACAGGATGACCGCCACGGCCGGGTCTGCGTCCACGTCGTCGACGGCGGCCACGAGTTCATGGTTCAGCGCCTGCGACAGTGCATTGCGGGCCTCCGGGCGATTGAGGGTGATGGTGCACGTGGACCCTGAATGCTCGACGATCACCAGTTCTGATTGGTTCATCTCTCTCCTGACATGGTCGGGCGGGCCGCGTCGGCTCGCGCGTGGACCAACTGTCCCGACTGCTCAATCCGACTCTTTCGACCTCTCGAGGAGCCCTGCACTCACGATCTCATGAGCTGGGCCGGTTCGGCCAGGCCTCGACTCGCACCGGTGCATTCCTTTTGTCACGCATGGATATTTGAGTTGTGTTGTGCGAACGGCGCAGACATCGACCGGATATCGGGACATACTCAGACGGTGAAGTCGTATGCGGCCCCCATCTCACATCGCCCGGAGCGTGACGGCACGGTACCCGCGAGCGCCCATGTCCCGTTCTATCTTGCGATGGAGTACTCGTCCGACGCCTGGAACTCATTGCTCGTCGATACGTGTGGCGCTCTGTTGCCCGCCCGCGACCTGGGTGTCGTCGACGTGACCGCGCAGTTCAACCGGGAATTGTTCGTCGGCGATGTCTGCGCGGAAACCGGTCTGATCCGGCTCGGTGTGAGCAGCTTGGGTTTCCGGGTGGTGCTATACCAAGAAGATGTGGTCTGTGCGGTCATCACGATCGTGCTGGCCCGACTGGCTCCCGACCGCAAGCGGTCGACCCCGCTGACCGCGGAGCAGCGAACCGCGCTGGAGACGATTCTGGAAACCTGAAGGGCGCTCATGGCCACCGATGACACCTCACATGCCCGCGTCGCCCTTCCGGGCGCCGGACTCGAGCTGGCTGCCGACCGTTGGATGGGCCTGGCGACCGGCGGAATCGTGGTCCTGCTCCACGGTGGAGGTCAGACACGGCATTCCTGGCGCACGACCGGCGAGCGACTGGCGGCACTTGGCTGGATCACCTACGCGGTGGATCTGCGTGGGCACGGTGACAGCGGATGGGCACAGGATGCCGATTACGGGCTGTCCGGACACCTCGATGACCTACTGGCACTGATCGCCGAGGTCCGGCGTCGTGATCCTGGACTACCGCTGGCGCTGGTCGGGGCCTCTCTCGGCGGCATCATCTCGCTCATGGCCGCCGGCGAGAACGAGGGACTCGCGCAGGCCGTGGTTCTGGTCGATGTCGCGGCCAGAATCGAAGAGTCCGGTAGCTCGCGGGTACGCGATTTCATGCGGAGTGCGCCCAATGGATTCGAGAGTCTCGAGCAGGCCTCCGAGGCGATCGCGGCCTACAACCCGCACCGACGTCGGACCGGCGGGCTGGAGGGCTTGAAGAAGAATCTCCGGCTGCGAGACGAGCGGTGGCACTGGCACTGGGATCCGCGCAGTCTCGACCTCGATGACGCGTCGGACAGTCCGGAGCATCCGAACAGTGCAGCGGCATACCAACGATCCCTCGCGGCCGCGCGCACTGTCGGTTGTCCGTTCCTGCTCATACGAGGTCTGCGCTCAGACGTCGTCTCCGACGAGGGAGTCGCCGAGATGCGGGAGCTCATCCCGCAGATCGAGGTGGTCGATGTGCGCGAGGCCGGGCACATGGTCGCGGGAGACGACAACGACGTCTTCACCACTGGTCTCGCTGATTTCCTCACGCGTGCGCTGGTGAACGCCCATCCCTGAAGAGGGCAGCACCCTTGCGTGGCGTTGCGCCTGAGCTCTATGGTGAGAGATCAAACAGGAGTCAATAGCTCCGTTTAAGTGACGCGAAAGGCAACTGGATGGGCGCACAAGATCTCAACGGCCGTCGCGTCATCGTCACCGGTGGTGCCAGCGGCATGGGGGAGGGCCTCGTGCGTGCGTTTCCCGAACTCGGAGCGCGGGTGGTGTCGCTGGACCTCGTCGAGAGCGTAGGACGCACTGTCGCAGACGAGGTGGGCGCAACGTTCCAGCAGGTTGATGTCTCGGATCAGGTCTCGGTGGATCGAGCCATCGATGCGGCAGTGGAAACCCTTGGCGGACTGGATGTCTTGATCCATGCGGCGGGTATTGCGCCTTTTGCCCCGTCGGAATCGACCCCGCTGGACTTGTGGAACACGGTGATGGCGATCAACGCCACCGGCACGATGCTGACCAATCAAGCCGCATTCCGGCATCTGCGAGATCACGGCGGAGCTATCCTCAACTTTGCTTCCGCCGCAGGTCTCGACGGGTTGCCGCGCAAGGCGGCCTATTCGGCGAGTAAGGGCGCAGTCCTCGCCTGGACGCGCACCGTCGCCGCCGAATGGGGGCAATACGGCATCACGGTCAACGCGATCGCGCCGGCGATTTGGACACCGATGTACGACAAGACCCGGTCGGAGATGACCGAGGATCAATTGACTCAGCACGACGCGATCATGGCTCAACGCATCCCGATCGGTGGCCGACTAGGAGACATCGTCGACGACTTCGTGCCCGTGATGGCGTTCTATGCTTCCGAAGGTGCCGGATTCGTCACCGGGCAGACGATATCGATCGACGGCGGCACACTGAAGGTGCGATGAGCCGCCCACATGCGCCGGCGCGACGGCCCCGTACCGACGGACTTCGCAATCGCGAGAGGTTGCTGGAGATCGGTCGGGAGCAACTCTGGGACAGGGGGTTCGACTTGTCCGCCGCCGCGGTCGCCACAGCTGCCGGTGTGGGGATCGGGACGCTGTACCGACACTTTGCCACCCGCGACGATCTGATAGAGGCCGTGTTGGCAGATCTCCTGACCGAGGTCGAGAGCGAACTGGACGAGGTCGAGTCCATGAGTTCTGCGTTTGATGCCGTCCAACGATACTCATCGACATTGACGCGACTGGGGGGTCGTGGGCTGGTCGATGTGGTTCTGGGCAGTCCGGAGGACACGCCAGGTTTGGCGCAGCGCCGTAGCGAGATTCGACGACGTGGCCAGGGCCTCATCGACCGGGCGCACGAGGAGGATTCGCTTCCTGCCGACTTTGCACTGGAGGACCTGCACGTCTTCCTGTGCGCTACGGCGCACTTGTGTGCCGATGATCGCGTCGACGCCGAATTGGTCGACCGATTCGTGCGTGACCACCTGAACGGGCTCGCATGACGACAGACAATCTGGCTGACATCTTGAACCCGGCACAGCTGGGTGACATGGTGTTTCGGGGCGCGCCACGTCTCGGGCTCCCCGGGAATGTCTTCGGCGGTCAGCTTCTCGGTCAATCGGTGACGGCCGCCGGCCGCACGGTCAACCCGGGGTATCTCCCGCATTCACTACACGCGTATTTTGAGCGCCCAGGTGACTGGGCGCGTCCGATCGACTACCGAGTAGACGCCACGCGTGATGGGCGATCCAGTGCTAGGCGACGCGTTGTGGCTGTCCAGGGGGCCGATCTGCTGGCAACCGTGGAACTCTCGCTACGTCCCGTCAGTGACGCGCATCCCGAAGCCGACCATCCGACCGTCGATGCGGGTCAGGCGTCATGGACGCCTGAGCCCGCCGATGACGACCACGCTCGCCAGTTGCGGTCGTGGCTGGCGGCGTTGACGAGCATGCTTCGACTCGACGTCCGATTCTTCGAAGAGCCGGCGCGCTCGCGTGTGCTGCGGACCGGCTCGGCGCCACCGCGGCAGCGGTTTCTGGTGCGGCCGGCTGACCCACTGCCGAAGGAGCCGTTGCTGCACGCGGCGGCGGTTGCCTACCTCTCCGACATGTTCTTGCTCAGCGCGTCACTTGGGCCACTGGGTGTGGTCATGGGTGATCGACGGCTGCGTGCAGTCAGTCTCGACCATTCCCTGTGGTTTTCGCCCCGACCCGATGCGCAGACGTGGCTGCTGCACGAGACGACCACGGTCCGATCGTGGACAGACCGCGCACTGTGCCGGGGCCAGATCTACGATCTGGCCGGGAGAGCCGTCGCCGATTCGACTCAAGAAGGGTTGGTTCGACTGACACATGACTGAACATCGTCGCCCTCGGCTCCGGTTCGGTCTGTTCCTACCGCAACTGGGAATCGACGCTGCAGCAATGATCGCCGCTGCGCGCAGTGCGGAAGCTGCCGGATTCGACTCCTTCTGGGTCATGGACCACCTCTATGCCCCCGGTGCACCGCAGTTCGATGCCCTGGAGAGCTGGACGCTGTTGTCTGCGATCGCCTCGTCGACTACGACGATCCGCTTGGGGCACCTGGTGGGATGCAACCCCTTTCGCCACCCGTCACTGATTGCCAAGATGGCAGCCACGCTGGATCAGATCTCCGGCGGCCGACTCGAATTGGGCCTCGGGTGGGGTTCGGTGGACGACGAGTTCGCGATGTTCGGCTTCGACGTCGGCACCCGGCAGGAACGGGCCGAGCAACTCGGTGAGACGATCGACATACTTCGGCTGATGTTCTCCGGTGAACCGTTCGACTACCCCGGGAAGCACTTCCAGCTGTCTGGCGCCTACGGCCGGCCGACTCCGCAACAGGAGACGATTCCCATCCATATCGGTGGAGGTGGAAAACGACTGACGATGCCCCTGGTCGCCAAGCATGCGGACTGGTGGAATTGTGTCGCATCCGCGCGGCCGAGATTCAACGAACTCGCGCCGCTGAGCGGAGCTGCGAAGATCTCGGTGCAGTATCCCGTCGGCGTTGTGACCGACGAAGCGACTCGGGCGAAGGTCGCGGAACGATCGGCTCGCAGAATGCCTGAATCAGGTTGGGGTCCTGCGCTGATCGGCACGACTGACGAGCTGACGGCACGGTTCGCGTCCGAGGCGGATCGAGGTGTGAAGCTCGCGATCGTCCGATTCCATGACCGCGCCGATCCCGATACGATCGACCTGTTCGGGCGGGATGTCATCTCTGCCCTGCGCGAATGACAGCCGACGCACGACCTCAGGTCACGGACGTTGGGTCAGATCACGAAGAACCGAGTCGAGCCGTGTTCGCGCACCCACCGCCGCACCCGCGCCGGCGACGATGTGCACCGTGCCCGCCTCGATAGCGGCGATGGTCAGCTCCGCAAGCTCGGCCGGATCGAGGACTGATTCTGCGGAATCCTGCGGATTGCCGATTGCCGCGACACCCGCCGCCGGTTGGAGAGCTTCTGAATTGGTGCCGAGCCCGGTCGCCACGCGGCCCGGGCACAACACCGAAGCGCCGACACCAGCTGCAGCCCCGCGTAATTCGATGTTCAAGGTTTCGGTGAGACCGACCACGGCGTGCATCGTCGCGTTATAGGGTGTCATCGTGGGCAGTGGCATCAAACCGCCGGCGGACGCCGTGTTGAGGATGTGGCCGGTGCCCTGCTCGAGTAGGAGCGGCGCGAACGTCGTGACCCCATGCACCACACCCATCAGCTTGATGTTGATGAGCCACTGCCACGTCTGACGTTGCTGCTCCCACATCGGTGCTTGTGCGCCAACGACTCCGGCGTTGTTGCAGACGATGTCCACCCGGCCGAAGTGCCGGATCGTGGCATCGGCGAGCTGCTGGACCGAGTCGGGATCGCCGACATCGGTCACAACGGTGAGGACGTCGATCCCCCGGTCCGTCAGGCTTGTTTTCGCCTGGGCCAGTCCGGGTTCGCGGATGTCGGCGAGCACGATCTTGACTCCGCGGGATCCGAGCCCGGCCGCGAGTCCGTACCCGATTCCACTGGCCCCTCCGGTGACGACAGCAACCTGGCCAGGTGCAACCCTCACGATGATCCTCCCGGAGTTCGGTCGACGTGAATCGTCAACCGGCTGACGGTTCTTGGGTAAATGTAGCGCAGTGCGCAGTGGTGGGAACGGTGGCCTTGCACCGGAATGATCCCGACACCCCTCTCCTCACGATCGCGACCTCGACCCGACGGTCGAGCGCTCAGCAGGACGTCACTTTCCAGTCCATTCCGGTGCCCGGCGTTCGAAGAAGGCGCGAATCCCCTCCTGTATGTCCTCTGATGCCGTGACCACGTCGATCGCCCGACCGGTGGCGGCCCAACCTATCTTGTCGGCGTCCTCGTCCTGCTCGGCCATCGCGGCCAGGGTTTGGCGTACCGCGATCGGAGAGGACTGGCAGATGTCCTCCGCGAGCGCGAGCGCTTCGGTGAGGGCCTTGCCGGGCGCGGCGAGGGTATTGATCACACCGAAATGGTGGGCCCGCTCAGCGGACAGGCCGGCACCGGTGATGAGGAGTTGCTTGGCGATCGCCGGCGGCAGGGCACGGGGCGCCCGGAACAGGGCGCCGGAGCTCGCGATGACGCCACGGCGCGTCTCGGGCAGCGCGAACCGTGCAGAGGTGGATGCGACGATGAGATCGCACGCGAGCGTGATCTCGAACCCTCCGCCCAAAGCCGGCCCCTCCACGGCCGCGATCAGCGGTTTTGTGCGTCGACGTCGGATCAGACCGTACTCGTCACCACGATCGGTTTTCGCATCCCGGCCGGCGGCCAGGTCGGTGCCTGCCGAGAACACGGTGTCGGTGCCGGTGATGACGCCGACCCACAGCTGGTCGTCGTCGTCGAGTCGGTCGAGGGCGGCACTGATGCCCTGCGCCATCTGGCGGTCGATCGCGTTGCGTTTGGCTGGGCGGTCCATGTGCACGACCAGCGTTCGGCCATGGACGGATTCGTAGACGCTCATCGTCTCGGCTCTTCGTCGTGGTGGGTGGGCCACCGATCGGGTTGGCCTTGATTGTCGGCCACGATCGACTATCGTACAACTAAATGCACTGTTTTTGCGCCATATCGGTCGCCTCAGCGGGCGAACGACCGCCACCATGGGCGCCGCGGCAGCGGGGCACGAAGGAATCGAAATCATGCAGATGCGCCACCTGGGTCAGACCGGTATCCAGGTATCCAGACTGTGTTTGGGTGCGATGTCGTTCGGTGCAGTCGGTGACACGGACGCCGAGCAATGCCGGACGATCATCGATGCCGCGTTGGACGGCGGCATCAATTTCGTGGACACGGCCGACGTGTATTCGGCGGGGCAGTCCGAGGAGATCGTCGGTACGGCGCTGCAGGGGCGGCGCGACAAGATCATCCTCGCGACCAAGTTCTTCAACCCGATGAGCCGCGATCGCAATCATCGTGGCGCGTCGCGGCGGTGGATAATCCAAGCCTGCGAGGACAGCCTCCGTCGGCTCAAGACGGATTACATCGACCTGTATCAGGTCCATCGTCAGGATGAGTACACCGATCTCGACGAAACGCTGGGCGCCCTGTCCGACCTCGTTCGGGACGGCAAAGTGCGGATGGTCGGCACCTCTACGTTCGCCGCGGAGACGATCGTCGAGGCGCAGTGGACGGCCGAGCGTCGCGGTCACATCCGGTTTCGGTGCGAGCAGCCGCCGTACTCGATCTTCGTACGCGGTGCCGAGCGCGACGTCTTTCCCACCTGCCTGCGCTACGGCATGGGTGCGATCGTCTGGAGTCCGCTCAACGGTGGATGGCTGACCGGCAAATATCGCGCCGACACCGCGATGGCATCGGATTCACGGTTCGCACGCGTGGGACGCGGCACGTGGACTGCCGACGGTCCGGGTGCCGACACGAAGCATGAACTGCTCACCCGCCTCGACTCAGTCGCCGCAGATGCAGGACTGGACCTGATCACGCTGTCGCTCGCATTCACTCTCGCTCATCCTGCCGTGACATCGACGATCATCGGTCCACGCACGTTGGCACAACTCGAGAGCCAACTGCCGTCGGCACAGGTCCACCTCGACGACGCCATCCTCGACCGGATCGACGAGATCGTGGCTCCGGGCGAGACGATCAGTCGCGCGGATGTGGCGTTCGAGCCCCAGGCCATCCGACGAAAAGACCTGCGCCGCCTTCCCGTCGGCGCGCCGTGACAGCGGCATCGGATCCCACCGTCGCGGTCGAGGACCGCCCGGACATTTCGCAACGAAGGAGTACATAGTGCCGTCACTGGCCGGAAAAACCATCATCATGTCGGGCGGTAGCCGCGGGATCGGTGAAGCTATCGCCGTTCGCGCAGCGCGAGACGGCGCCAACATCGCACTGCTGGCCAAGACCGCCGCACCCCACCCGAAGCTACCCGGCACCATCTACACGGCCGCCAAGGCCATCGAGGAGGCCGGTGGGCACGCGCTGCCCATCGTCGGTGACGTGCGGGACGACGACAACGTCGACGCCGCCGTGGCGGCCGCCGCCGAACAGTTCGGGGGCATCGACATCGTCGTGAACAACGCCAGTGCGCTGAATCTGGCTCCCACCGAGCAGATGAGCATGAAGGCTTACGACCTCATGCAGGACATCAATGCCCGTGGTGCCTTCTCGTTGTCGCGCAGCGCGATCCCGTATCTGAAGAAGTCGGGCAATGCGCACATCCTGACCTTGTCGCCGCCGATCTCTCTGGACCCCAAATGGATCGACCAGGTTCATCTCGCCTATACGATCTCGAAGTTCTCGATGTCACTGGTCACCATCGGGTTGGCCCGCGAGTTGGCGGACTACGGGATCGCGGCCAACTCTCTCTGGCCGCGTACGACGATCGACACGGCAGCCGTTCGCAATGTCCTGGGCGCGGACCTCGTCTCGCGTAGCCGCACCACCGACATCGTGCGCGATGCCGCCTACGTCATTCTCACCACGCCGAGTGGTGAGAGAACCGGGCAATGTCTCATCGACGACGAGGTCCTTGCCGAAGCCGGTGTCACCGATATGTCGGTCTACCGGTCATGCGCCAGAGAGGAAGAACTCGAACTCGACTTCTGGATGGAACGGGCAGGCTCGTGAGCTGACGGCGAATCGGTTGTTTCCGCAGACGTGGGCCCCCGCATCGCCGGTGCCGTGTTCGGCCCGCGCGTTGCCCCAAACATGTCACTAATGGTTAAATAAATAAACTGTAAAGCAAGCGTGAGGAACAATCATGACCGAAGCAGTCATCGTCGACATCGTCCGGACCGGGTCCGGCAAGGGCAAGTCCGGCGGCGCGCTGTCCGACGTACATCCCGTCGTCCTGCTCTCACAGACACTGCGCGCGCTGGTCGAGCGCAATGACCTCGATCCGGTACTCGTCGACGACGTGATCGCCGGCTGCGTGGGCCAAGCCGGCGATCAGGCGCTCAACATCGCCCGGACCGCATTGCTGCACGCCGGTTTCCCGGAAGCGGTGCCGGGTACGAGCATCGACCGGCAGTGCGGATCGAGCCAGCAGGCCGCACACTTCGCCGCGCAGGCCGTCCTGTCCGGTGCTCAGGACATCGTCATCGCCTGTGGCGTGGAGTCGATGAGCCGTGTTCCGATGGGCGCAGCGGCGCTGCCGGGAACCAATCCTTATGGGCCGCTTGCCGAGCGGTATCCTGCCGGCCTCGCGCACCAGGGCATCGGCGCAGAGCTGATCGCGGCGCGGTGGAAGCTGGATCGCGAAGAGTTGGACGCCTTCTCGGCGAGGTCACACGCGCGTGCCGCGGAGTTCGCCGCGAACGGCGGATTCGCCAACGAGATGATCCCGGTCGCACTGCCGGACGGATCGACCCATGTCGCCGACGAAACGGTCCGTGCCACCACCACCGCCGAAGGACTCGCGCAATTGAAGTCGGCCTTCGCCGACGAGAAGTTCGCACAGCGCTTCCCGGAGATCAACTGGGTGATCACGCCGGGCAACTCGTCACCGCTCACCGATGGCGCATCCGCGGCGTTGATCATGAGCGCCGAGAAGGCCGATGAACTCGGTCTCAAGCCCCGCGCCCGCTTCCACACCTTCGCCGTCACGGGTTCGGACCCGCTGGTGATGCTCGACGGTGTCATCCCCGCGACGCACAAGGCGTTGGCCAAGTCGGGGCTTTCGATCGACGAGATCGATGCCTACGAGGTGAACGAAGCGTTCGCGCCGGTGCCGCTGGCATGGGCGCGCGAGTTCAATGCCGATCAGGACAAGCTCAATCCGCGGGGCGGCGCGATCGCGCTCGGCCATCCGCTCGGCGGCTCGGGAACCCGTATCTTGGGCACCCTGCTCAACCACCTGGAATCCACCGGCGGACGATACGGTCTGCAGACGATGTGTGAGGGTGGCGGCATGGCCAACGCGACGATTATCGAGCGGATCTGATTCTGCGGCAATTACTCTGAACACGCGCAGGGCCCGCGATCAACGTCGATCGCGGGCCCTGCGCAGCTCATCACTTGACGATGTCGACCAATGGGAGATTGCTGGGGTCGAACCGGAATATGTAACCGGCGGCGATCTCCATATGCGACCGCCAGTGCAGCTCGGCGCCTGCACCGTCGTGCGTTTCGAGTAACCGGATCATCTTTCGGTACGAACGGAGCGTCTTCTCGAAGCGGGCAGGCTGTAGATTCTCCTCTTCCAGCATGCCTTGGGAGATCGCCTGCACCAAATGGGTCTCCACGATATCTGCCAACACCGCGCCCTGGATGGCCAGCGTCGTGTTGCCGCATCGCTGCAGGATCAACTCGTGAAAACGGTAGGTGTTGTGGCTCCATTGGGACATGTCGGGCGCTGCGCTGGGTCCCGACTCGACCAGCGCGCTGAGGTCGGCAACCACCAGGCGCAGGTCGTCGAGATCCTGATCGGTGCGGATCGCGGCGAGCATGCGTGCGCAGACCGGCTCGTTGACCATGCGGGCCTGGTATACGTCCTGGATCGTGGTCCCTTGCAGCTGTAGCAACAGGCCGACGTGTCGGGCTGCGACAATCGGATCGGGTTCGAGCACCTGAGCGCCTCCGCGTGCTCCACGGCGCACTCCGATCAGGCTCTCCGCCTCCAGAATCCGATACGCCTCGCGGAGCGTGGGTCGTGACACGCCGAACTGATCCATCAGCGTCATCTCCGGCGGTAGGGTCTCGCCGGGCTCCAACTCACCCTGCACGATCTGGCGGCGTAGGTGTCCGGCGATCAGTTCGGCCGTCTTCGGTGCGCGCATGACCGTTCCCACGCGAGCGGCGCCGGAATTCGATCGGGAGTGGGTGGTCATAACGCTCAAACTGCCTTTCCGCGGCGGCATGCCGAGGCACGTAGGGTGGCGGGGGTGACGCTGGAATCCAGCGCCGCTAACATCCATAATAGTAAAATAATTGCACTGAAAATGGAATAACGCCATGCGCGTCTCCGTCGACACCGAGGGGTGAGGAGCGAACAGCTGATGAGTCTGATCGACGTCGAGGGCATCGGGCCCTTGGACCCAGCAGATCCGCGCGCCAGAGTGCGGGGGCCGGCCGTATCGGCGCCTCCGCGCCGACCGGGTTCGGTGCGAAGGACCACCACGATCGATATGCGCTGGGCCGACGGGTGGGGAAGTCGGCTGACCCTCGACGGACGTGGGCGTGACCTGGTCACCACAGGACGTGACGGTGTCGCAATCGCCCGCAGTTCGATGCGTGTCACTGTGGCGACCGATCGTCGAGTCGAGGCGATCACGATTGCGACGGCGCCGGACCGACCGGGCATCGGCGATCTGGTCGGGGAGCGTGCCGGCAGTGGATTCCGCCGCGCACTATCGGCGAAGGTGGGCGGAGTCACGGGGGCCGACCCGGTCGACCTGATGCTCGACGACATCCCGGGGGCCACGTTGATCTCGGGATTCGCGTTTGCTCAGTGGTACCCGATCGAGAGTCTGCTCGCTCCGGGGGCGGCCGGGACCGCTCGGCAGCGCGACATGACCGGCATTTGTACCGGATTCATGCCGGGATCGAGTGGTCTCGCGCCCGACGGCACCTCCCGATGGACGCATCGGACCCGCCAGGTCGAGCCTCTCGAAGCCAACGACGACCCCCTTGCCTGGCACGACATCGAGCAGATCTCCGAGCTGTCGATGCGCCGCGCGAGGCGCATCGACGTCTGGCGGGATGGCCGTGACGTGTGGGTCGACTCGATGTTCCAGGACTCATCGACTCGACCGGTTGGGGGTCGGATCGCGGTGCACGAGTACGGACTGACCGCACGCATCGATGCCGAGTCGATGACCCTCGTGGAGGTCACTCCCGAACCGCACGTCCTGCCGTATGCCGAGTGTCCCCTCGCCGTGTTCGGGGTGGATGGGTTGATCGGCTCGCCGATCGCGAACTTGCGCACGACAGTCCTCGAACGGCTGCAGGGCGTGGCCGGCTGCACTCACCTCAACGACGCACTGCGTGCCCTGGCCGACGTCGGGCACCTCGTGTCCCAGATCCGCTGACCTATCCCCCGGCGAGTAGGGCGCGGGTGCCCTCGGAGGCCGGCGCGGTGAGCATCCCGACCCAGGCGTCGACGTAGTTGTGCAACTGCACCTCACTGATGGGATGCGCGGCCCGGGCCTGCTCGCCCAGCAGGTTCAGCACGCTGTTGTAGAGCTGAAACGCCCGGCCCCGGCGTAACCGGTCGGGCATGTCCGCGATCGCCCCACCGACGAGCTTCTCCATGAGGTCGGTCGACCAGTCGTCGATGTCGGCCGGCCAGTACTCCTGGGTCGCCCGTGGATTCTCGCTGAGTCGGGCGAGGAACGGCACGAACATCTCGCCGGCGGCGATCGACTCCGCCAGCGGGCGGACCACCAGCCATACCACGGCACCGGGGTCCTGTTCCCGGCCGTCTTCGCGCGCGTCGTCGAGCAACTCGGCGCGACGCCGGTCGAGTTCGGTGTTGCGCCACCGGATCAAGGCCTGGACCAGGCCCGTCTTGGAGCCGAAGTGGTAGGTGATAACCGAAGCGTTCGATTGGCCGGCGCGCTCCTGGATCTCCCGCATGGTCACGCCTTCGACGCCGCGCTCGGCGAAGAGCCGCTCCGCGGCGACCATCAGCGCGGTACGCGTCGCCTCGCCGGTGACATGTCGGCGTTTGGCCATGGGTTACCCCTTGTCTCGGGATTGCGTACAGCTGCGCTGAGGGCGTGGACAGTGTGCCACGAGAATATCTAATGATCTACTCTTAGAAAAGCTTGACAGCCTAATTGTTTAGATGAATACTCTGATTAGCCCTTGAGGATGTCGGTCCCGGCGTTCTCACAGACAATCGTTGGAGGCGATGATCGATGCCCAAGATGTGGACCAACTCCGGTGACTCCCACTTCCTCGAACCCGATGACGTGTGGGATGCCCGCCTGCCGAAGGCGCTGGCCGAACTGACCCCGAAGTCGCAGAAGGATCCCGACGGCGAGTGGGAGACGGTCTCGGTGGACGGCCAGACCTTCCGGCGCAAGCTGCCGACGTCGGCAGCGGTCCAGTTCATCGAGGAGAGCCACAAGCCGCAGGGCGTGCGTGACCCGGTGGCACGCCTGGCCGACCTCGACAAGGAGGGTGTCTGGGGCGAGGTGATCTTCCCGAGTCTGGGCATGTGGGCATCGACGTTCCGTACGCCGGAGCTTCTCAAGGCCTGCATGCGGGCGAGCAACGAATATGCGCGCGACGAACTGGCACCGGTGTCGAAGCGCTACGTGGTCACCGGACAGGTCTCCACCCTCGACGTCGATGACGCCGTGTCGGAGATCGAGTGGCTGGCCGAGAACGGCTTCAAGTCGGTGTTCCTGCCGACCACCCCCCATCCGTCGGCGCCGGATTGGCACCGCAAGGAGTGGGAGCCCTTCTGGGAGATCTGCGAGAAGTCGGGCATCGTCCCGGCCTTCCACATCGGTACCGACCCGGTCGACATGACCTCCGGCGGGGCCGGGCAGGTGTTTCGCGGACCGGGCGGCGCGGTCATGAACTACACCGAGACGACCTTCTCCGGTCAGCGTGCAGCGATGAAATTGGTCGCGTCGGGCGCGCTGGATCGTCACCCCGACCTCAAGATCCTCATCTCCGAGGGTGGAGCCACATGGATTCCGTTCCTCGGCGACCGCCTGCTCGAGGGATACCGCCAGCACCACATGGCCGTGCGGCCCAAGCTCACCCGGGATCCGAAGGAGATCCTGATGACGCAGGTCTACGCGTCCTTCCAGCACGACGAAACCGCCGTCGCGGCCAACGAGGCGATGGGCTACAAGAACGTCATGTTCGGCTCGGACTATCCACACATGGAGGGGACGTTCGGACACACCCAGAAGACCCTCGAGGGGTTGTTCGCTCACGCCAAGCCGGAAACGGTCGAGCGGATCACCCAGGGTGTCTTCTATGAGCTGTTCCCCGACGTTCCGCCGGTGCCGGAGAGCACCGACGCGATCCAGGGATGAGCGCGATGGCGGACGCCAACGGATTGCGCGACGTCGCGATCGTCGGAATCGGGGCCACGCCCTACTACCGACGCGGCGAGTCGTGGCCGCAGACCACCACCCAGCTGGCCTGCGAGGCCATCCTGGCCGCCTGCGAGGACGCGGGCTTGTCGGTCAAGGACATCGACGGATTCGCCTACTACTCCGGCGCAGGGGCCGGTTACGGCGACAAGATGGACACGGCCGACTTCATGGAGACGCTCGGGATCCCCGAGGTGACCTTCACCGCCTCGCTCACCTCGGGTGGCGGTGGTTCGGCAGGTTCGATCGGTCTCGCCCGAGCCGCGATCGTCGCCGGCGACGCGACCGTCGTCGTGACGGTGATGGCGCTGCAGCAGGCCAAACAACGTCTGGGCACCGTGTTCTCCGCAGTTGCTCCGGACCCGATCAACTCCTTCCTGCAGCCCAGCGGCCTGGCCGGACCGGGGCATCTGATGTCGGTGCTGGCGCGGCGTCACATGCACCTCTACGGAACGCGCCGCGACGCTTTCTGCGAGATCGCGCTCACCGAGCGAGAGAACGCGCAGAACCGTCCCAAGGCTCGCTTCCAAGGCGTGCCGCTCACCAAGGAGGACTATTTCAACGCGCGGATGATCGCCGAGCCGTTGTGTCTCTACGACTTCTGTCAGGAGACCGACGGAGCGGTGGCGGTGATCACGACCAGCATGGATCGGGCGCGGGATCTGAAGCAGAAGCCGGTGCCGGTCGTCGCGGCCGCACACGGGGGCTCCAAGGACTGGGGTCGCGCGTTCGCGTGGATGGGGATGCCAGACGAGTACTTCGCGTCGGCCGGGAACAAGCCGATCGCCGATCGCCTCTACAAGCAATCAGGTCTCGGTCCGTCCGACATCGATGTCGCACTGCTGTACGACCACTTCAGCCCCATGGTTCTCATGCAGTTGGAGGACTACGGGTTCTGTGATCGCGGTGAGGGTGGTGCATTCGTGGAGTCCGGAGCCATCCGCTACTCGCCGGAACGCAAGGACGGTCACATCTCGGTGAACACCCACGGCGGCCAGTTGTCCGAGGCGTACATCATCGGTATGACCCATATCGTGGAAGGTGTGGAGCAGATGCGCGGGACCGCGATCAACCAGGTCACCGACGCAGAACACGCTCTCATCACCGGCGGACCGGCGTCGCTGCCGGTCTCCGGACTCATCTTGGGAAAGGCCAGCTGATGGCGACCGCAACCGCGCTACCGAGCGATTATGTTCAGATCACCACGAATCCGGTGACCGAGCCCTTCTGGACCGCAGCCCGGGAAGGCCGGCTCGTCGCGCCGAAATGCTCTGCGTGCGGGCACTTCCGGCTTCCGCCGACGCCTTACTGTCCCGAGTGTCAGTCCACGGATGTGGACTGGGTCGAATTGTCGGGAGCGGCAACTGTGTACAGCTTCGCCGTGGTGCACGGTTTTCCGGGATTGCCCGACGTCACCCTGGTACCGGTGGTCGTGGACCTTCCGGATGCCCCGGGGGCACGGCTGGTCTCCAACATCGTCGACGTTGATCCGGAGGACGTGGAGATCGGTCAGGCCCTGACCGTGGACTTTCACCCGATCACCGACGGCTGGATGCTGCCGGTCTTCCGTCTGGCACCCGACGAGAATTGAGGAGTGAACACATGAGCGATCACGACGAAGACAATTCGCTGTACGAGAAGCCGTTGGAGTTCATGCAGTCGATCGCCAACACCGGCGGATACTGCGACGGGCAGGCGATCATTCCGTCGGCCGACGGAGATCACTACGACTGCTGGTGCTCGTGTGGTGAGTGGCGGATCGAGGCGCCGAGCACCGAGGAGGGTCTGCGTGCGGCCCGGATTCACACCGGGAGTGTGCCCGCTTGAGTGGGCAACATCCACCCGGCGCCGCGGGGTTCTCCGATGGCGGAGAACGCCCGTGGCGTTCCTCGGAGCTCTCCGGCGGAGCGGAATACAGCGCCGTGTACGGCGACATGATCGAGAACCTCGGGGATTTCCTGGACCGCCTCGCCGAGGCGAAGCCCGACCCCGAGCTCCTGGAGTCATTGTCCGCCGTTCTCGGTAGCTGGGCGCGAAAACTCGAGCCACTCGGCGTGCGCGAACGCGATCGGGTCTTCGGACGACGAACCGACATCCCGGGCCGCGGTCAGACGATGTCGCCGACCATAGTCGTCACCGAATCCGACGGCGACAGTGTGAGCGGGACGGTCCGTTTCGGCCCTTACTTTCTCGGTGGCAACAACGCCGCCCATGGCGGCACCATCCCGCTGATGTTCGACGAGATACTTGGTCGCCTGGCGAACTCTGGGGGTCGGCCGCCCCAACGGACTGCGTACCTGCACACCGATTTTCGTTCCATCACACCGATCGCTCGGACCTTACAGTTGCGCGCCTGGCTGGTCAGCGAAGAAGGCCGCAAGCGCATTCTCAAGGCGACACTGCACGACGGGGACATATTGTGTGCGGAGGCCGAGGGCCTGTTCGTGGCGTTGCGGCCCGATCAACCCTAGCAAAAGATCTGAGCGGGCCCTCCGTGACGGGCCCCACTAGCGCTTTGGTGCTCCTCAGGGATCGTACGGTGGTGAATCTTCACGTTCCCTGAGGAGCGCAGCGACGGCTCTATCGGTCTCTGGGGAACGGAGCGTTGGTTCTACTCGCTCCGGCACTCCCGAGTGGCCGGGTTGACAAGGTCGAGAAAATTGGGCGAGTCGTTCCGGTCTGAACCCGATCCAGCTCACTGTGCGATAGCGGCCCCGGTCATCCGGGACGGTGGAGTTCGGGTTGGATGCCTGGACGTAACTCGCGTCGAAGGACCTTTCCGGTGACCGTCTTCGGGATGGCATCCACGATCACGACCTCACGCGGGTATTTGTATGCCGCCATGCGGCTTCGGCAGAAATCGATCAGTTCCTGAGGGGTCGTCTCGAATCCGTCTCTGAGACTGACGAATGCCATGACGGATTCACCTCGATAGTCATCAGGCTGACCGACCACACCTGCTTCCAGAACGGCCTCGTGCTTGTAGAGAGTGTCTTCGACTTCGCGTGGCCATACCTTGTATCCGCTGGCGATGATCATGTCCTTGCGCCGGTCCACCAAGTAGAACCAGCCGGCGTCGTCTCTGTAACCAACGTCACCGGTCAAGAGGCGGCCGTTGCGAAAAGCCTCGGCGTCGGCTGCCGGGTTGTTCCAATAGCCGGTGATGACCTGAGGGCCGGAAACTGCAACCTCGCCCAGTTCGCCGACAGCTACGGGCAGCCCGTCGTCGCCGACAACGGCTACATCGGCCGTGATGACGGGGACTCCGACGGACAACGCCTCGGTCTGGGTACCGACAGGTGCCCTGGAGTTCATGGGGACCGCCAGCACTGGCGACGTTGTCTCGGTCATCCCGTAAACATTGTGGATATACGAGCCGAACAGATCTTCAAAATTGTCGATCGTCGCAGCCGCTACTGGAGCGCCACCGGATGCAACCTTTGTCAAGCTGGCGAGGTCGGCGTGCCTGACCTCGGGGGAGTTTGCCAGGGCGATGAAGGCTGTGATGGCGCCGACGGTGAACGTCGGCCGTTTGTCGCGGACAACCCGCGCTACTTCATCCACGGTGAACCTGTACAGAAGTATCAGGCGCGCACCGGCCGCCAGAGTGCTCGCGATGTGGCCCGACAATCCGGTTACATGGAACAGGGGCGCGATTCCCAAGATGATGTCATCCCGACCGAGACCGAACCAGTCGCGGTACGCTCGGCCGCCGGTGGCCACGTTTCGGTGAGAGTTCATCGCGCCCTTGGGTACCCCGGTAGTTCCAGAGGTATATGTGATCACCGCGACATCGTCGGGAACCGGCGATAAGTGGGGTGGCTTCCGGTTGTCGTTGTGTTTGATCAACTCGGACAGATCCTCGCAGCCGTCAAGCCCGTCTACTGTGTTCGCGACAATGGAGCTATCGGCAATCGTTGCTCGCCAGTCGAGCGGGCTGGTGGTGATGACTCTGGTGACTGTCGAGTTCGCCACTGCCGTCGCAATACCGAGGGTGAACAGTTCGTCGAGACATACCAGCACTTTTGGTGTCGAATCGGCGAGTAGTTTCGACACCTCGTGACCGGTGAGCATTGGATTGATCGCGACCGCGATGCCCTTGAGCTTCCAGACTGCCAACAGTGTCACCACGTACTGCGGGACATTCTGCAGGTAGAGCGCCAACCGGTCGCCTTCGTGAAAGCCGCCGTCAGACAGCCCAGCCGCCAGGGAATCGGACAGCCGGTCGATGTCATCGACCGATAACGAGTTGTCGAAGTAATCGAGCAGCGGCGAGTCGGGGGAGTCTGCCACCAGAGCTCGGAACATGTCCAAGGCCGTTTCGTCGTCGTCCGCTGAGTCGAGACTCTCGATCATGATTCCTTCCCATAGGTCTGTCGAATCGAGGTGGTCCGATTTGTGGGTGTCAACCGGTGTGGAGCATCAAGCCTTGCGCGTTGAAAAAGAATCCACCGATGGTCAGCAGAGCGCGTCTCGCCCCGGCAACTTGCCTGTCACCGGCAAGTCCTTGCAATTGATGGACGGCCTCGCGGATGTGGCCAGAACCTTGCGTACCGCCCTCGGACAGCGAACCGCCATGCGTATTCATGGGGATCCGGCCGTTGATGAGCACGCGACTGGAAGCATCATCCCAGTGTTCGCGCAAGAACTTTCCACCCATTCCTGGCTCGCACCAGCCCGCATTCTCGATCCAGTTCAAGGTTATCGGGGTGAAGCCATCGTAAGGGTAATAGAGATCGATATCGTCAAGCCAGAAGTCGCCCTTGGCTTTCAGCGTCTCGATCACCACCTGTTGGCCGTGTTGACGAAGACTGACGGTCTGATCTTCTTCGTTGTGCCGATCCTGACCGAGGACTGCCGCGTTGATCAGGACCGGAGGTAACGGTAGATCACGTGCCCGGTCGGCCGTGGTGAGGATGAAGGCGTCGGCGCCGTCGACGGCCACATCCATGTCCAGTAGGCACAGAGGCCACCGGATCATCCGTGCTGCGAGGTAGTCGTCCATCGTCATGGGCTCGCGCAGGGCGGCCCCCGGATTCTGGGCAGCGTTGCGACGCGAATTCATCGCAACAAGTCCGAAATCCTCACGGCTGACACCATATTCATGCATATACCGCGACGCCCATCCGGTGTAGCCGGCGCTGGAGGCCATCGTCTCGGGGCCTGGATGGGGATCAGACAAGCCCGGCGTAGAAATTCTGCGGAAGGGATCCTTGAGCGCAGAACCGGTATTCCAGGATACACGGTACGCGGCGTGATAGACGAGCACAACGTTGCATAGTCCGGCATGTATGGCCGCGGCCGCGGTGGCGATGTGATCGACGAGTGGAATGAAAGGGTTTCCGGACCATGTCAATTCGGGTATTCCGAGCGTCGACTGCATTACCGCTGCGGTCGGGTAGCTTCCGCAAATTCCGTCGATCTCGGACCGGTCGATGCCGCTTTTACGGATGACGTCGACGCACGCCTCTGCAGCCAATGACGTTTGGCTTCGTTCAAGATTCTTTGCGATGAACCCGGTAGTCGAGGCGCCGGCTATGGCGATCCTGTCCTTCATCGGGTTCCGTGAATCAGGCATTGGCAGAACTCCTCAATGCGAATACCGGCATCGGTGAACCCGCGCGCTCTTGCCACTCGAGCCGTACAGGCGCCCCAATTGTGATGTCCGCGTTACTAGCACCGACGACGGTCGAAGTGATTCGAAGGCCGGCTTGCTCTTGGAGCTCGACGGTGACCACCGGATAGGGCGTGGAGTAGTCCACGCCCTCTGCCGGTGGTCCCTGATGGAGAAAGATGGCCATGAATATGGTGCCGTTGCCACTGACCGAAGTCGGAGTCACTCGCGACGACCAGCAATCCGGACAGATCGGCTTTGCGGGAGCATGCCACGCCCCGCAGCTATCGCACCGGTTGACAAGGAGCTGTCGACGAAGTCGTCCGCGGTAGTGTGCGGCGTTGTCGTGGGTGATGGGCTCCCCAGGAAACCGTTGCACCAGAGCTTCGTTCGAGATTTCGTCGGTCATGCATCACTCCTGCGGGGTCGTCTGTGGTCAGGCCGTACCTTCCGTGAGCCTCATGCCATTCTCCCTGAGGAACTCACGTCGAACGTCATCGCCCAAGCCTTCGACCCTGTTGTAGAAATCGGCCGGCTCACGTAGTCCCTCGGCATGTGGCCAATCCGAACCCATCAGCAATGTCTCAGTAGAGCCGAGGTTCTCGATCATCGTGACGGTGTCGTCCTCGGGGTAAGGCACAACTCGGACGTGCTTCTTGAAGATCGTGCTCGGGCGTTCCTTGAGTTGCCCCCCGAGCCACTGTCCGTTCCGGGCCATTCCTCGGCTCTTGTCCATATGCCGGATGAAATGCGGAACCCACTCGGCACCGAACTCGCTGACGAGAACTCGTACATTTGGAAATTTGCCGAAGACGTTGTCGAAAATCAGCGCGGAAAGTGTATCCGTGATCGGACGTTCACCGTAAGTGTTTTGCCATTGCCACGCGGAGAACTGGAAGGGTGGTACCAATCCCCAGCCCCATTGCGAGGCGACATTGTCCTGATAGTGGAATTCGGCGATGTGATAGCAGACGACCGCGCGTGCCTCGTTGATTCGGGCCCAGAACGGATCGAAGTATGGGTCGCCAGGGGACCTGCCGTATGCGGGGCCGGCGGGCATCGTGATGAAGCGAGCTCCGGCGGCGAGCACGCGGTCAAGTTCCTCGCAGGCGCGATCGAGATCTCGCATCGACATCAGTGCCGGCGCGAAGATGCGGTTCTTGTACGCGAAGCCCCAGTCCTCGTTGATCCACTTGTTGAAGGACTCGATGTTGTCGTACAGCGGATCTATACCCTTGAGGTATTGCTCCGCCATGAGCGCCCACCCGCCCGGGTACATGATCGAACGCTCAATCTGCTGTTCCGTCAGTTGGATTAGGCGAGCGTCTCGATCCAGGTATTCCTTCTGCATTGGCTCGTAGAATCGGTCGGCGTCGGTCGCGTCACCGGATGCGCGTTGCTTGAGCATCTCGACAAGCGAACCGGGAACGTAGGCCTGGTCCAGGTCGTTTTCCAGCGCGGTGACGACGCGGTCGTTGGCCAGCAGTACCTTGCGCCCGCTTGCCGAGAGGATGGGCCGGACCGACGTGTCCAGCTTCGCCTTCGGCATGAATCGCGTGAAGCAGTCCTCGGCTTCGTACGAGTGCTGGTCGAAGTCGGTGAGCATGTAAGGCAGTTGACCTACGGAATTCTCGATGATCGCCATTCGCGCTTCCTTTCGCTGGTGTGCTGAAACCGCTGAGGTCGACAGCATCCATATTGGCGGCCGCACCGCTTCGCGTGAGGCCATCAGGTTTCTACAACTATACACGTATAGTTGTGAAAACATAGCGCCTGCTCCGCCAGGTCAAGTAGGTATTCGGATTTGGCTGAACTCGCGTTGACGACGTGCTATACATGTACGAACCGAGCCCTGTCCTGTGGCTCGAGCCACCAACCAGATGAGGAATGCCAGTATGTCCCTGAAGATTGGGTCCCGGTTGTACAGCGCGACCTGCGATGCGGAGGTCATCGTCATCGCGGTATCCGCCACCGACGCGACCGTGACCTGTGGGGGCGTCCCGATGGCGAGTTCGGCGACGCCTTCCAAGGTTGCATCGAGCGAGGCCGGGGGAGCAGTGATCGGTAAGCGCTACGAGTCGATCGATCACGGTCTCGAATTGTTGGTGACAAAGGCCGGCACCGGGACACTAGCGGTCGATGGTGTCCCGATGACGGTCAAGGATCCCAAGCGCCTTCCGGCGTCGGATTGATATCCAGGTCACTCAGTTGCCGGTGAAGTTCGGGCTCCGTCGCTCGAGGAAGGCCGTTTTGCCTTCCAGTGCGTCGTTGCTCGGACCCACCCACAATACTGCCTGCTGAGAATCGCCCAGGGACGACTCCAGGGTGCTTTCCATAGCTCTCCTCATCATCATCTTCACCGCTCGGATTGCGAGTGGCGCCCCCTGTGCAAACTGTCTTGCGAGGGTGAGGGCACGCATTTCGAGCTCTTCGTCGGGCACGACTTCGGTCGCCAACCCCAGCCCGAGCGCAGTCTGGGCGTCATAGATCTCCGATAGGGTGACCATTCTGAACGCCTTGTCGTATCCCATCGTCCGGGGGAACAGCCAAGCACCGCCCTCATCGGGCAGCAGCCCAGCTCGCCCGCTGGTGTCTCCGAGTCGGGCACTGGCCGCGACAATCCGGATATCGCAGGCCAGAGCGAACGCGAGGCCACCGTTGACAGTGATTCCGTTGATTGCGCAGACGACTGGTTTGTCCAACTTGTGAAGCGCGGTCACAAGCGCGTGAGAATCTTCGCGGAGTTCTCGTGCCCGCCCGATTTGGTGAGAGAGCGCGTCGCCGAACCCGGCGTCTGGTGAAACATCGCCACCGGTGCAGAACCCTCGGCCTGTGCCGGTGAGGATCAGCACGCGAATCGAATCATCGAGTTGTACTCGTTTGACTGCGGCGAGCATCTCCGAACACATTTGTGGCGTATACGCTCCCAGGCGCTCAGGGCGATTGATTGTCAGCCGGGCGATGCGATCCTCGACGACGTCGAATCGGCAATGTGGAGTTGTCGTTTGCTCGGTCACGCCGACGCTCCCTGCGGCAGCGAGCCCGAGGCCGTCAGGTCCATTCCGATGCGCTGGATCGATCTGTGCCAGCCGCCGTACAGCGCGTCGAGCATCCGGGCTCGTTTGACGTACCCGCCCAACCGATGCTCGGACGTGAGACCGATTGCTCCGCAGACCTGAAGGCAGGCACTGGCAGTCAGCTCATTGGCGTACCCGGCGTAGGTCTTTGCAACGATCGCGTCCCACTCGTTCTGGCTCGACCACGCCGCGTCGACCAACTCGTTCGCGGCCGCCAGATGGACATAGGAATCGGCCAATCGGTGACGTGGTGTCTGATTGGCCCCGATTGCACGCCCGAATTGTTCACGATGGCTGACTTGGTCGACGGCAATGCCGAGCATTGCCCTTCCGTTGCCGACGAGCTCGCCCGCGAGCGCACGGCGCCCTGCGGCCCGCGCGATCCGCCAATCGGCTCCCATGTCTTCGGCCTCGGCGATCGGAACCCTGAACTGTATGTGGTGGAACTTGGAGGACGGGTCGAAACCCGAGACCGCGGCCGTCTCATGTGGCTGCGGGCGCGGAACACGGAGAATCACGGTTTCGTCGTCAGGCGATGCCACGAGCATGTCGGTGGAGAACTCGGCCGAACTCAGTGAAACACCGTCGACCACCAGGTGGGCGCCGTCGATTGATGTGGCAGTCCGAGCGAGCGGGTGGACGACCGGTAACCGTGGCGCGTTGGCACCGTTGGCTCCGATGCCGCAGGCATCGGTCATGACGACATCCAGTACGGCAGATGCGGTTGCTGTTGCTCCCTGTTCTGCGAACAACAGGCCGATCGTGGCGGGCTCGTCATCGGCGACTGCTTCTGCCCATCCGAGCTCGGCGAGTTCAGCGACGAGGTCGGATGGTTCGGACAGCATCAGAGCGCGTACGGACTCGCGCAACAGGTCTTGTGTTTCAGCGTCCACGGGAACTCTCCTTGGGCAGGCCGAGAATACGATCGGCGATGATGCTGTGCTGGATCTCCCTAGCGCCGCCATACACGGATGCGGCACGGGAGTACCACCATTCGTCACGCCAACCAGCGTCAACAGCGCGGTCACCGATGAGGAGTTCGGCATCCAAGAGCGTCAGCGACGCATCCAGCACCTTTTGTTCAGCGGTCGACAGCAACAGCTTGTCCACGCTTGTCTGGGCACCGACGACCTCATCCGCGGACAGACGACGGAGGGTCGATGCAGTCCGGGCGCGCAAGCCCGCCAGCGCCAGATACGCCCGGCCGACGACGTCGGCTGCCAACGCATCCGGTTTGTCACTCATCTGGCGCAGAATCTGTGCCAGATGAGCGGTCGTGCTCGCCATCCTCATCCAGGCGTAGACCCCTCGCTCGTACTGCAGCAAATCCATGGCCACTTTCCACCCTCCGTCGATGTCGCCGATGAGGCGCGACGAATCGACCCGCACGTCCGTGAAGAAGATCTCGGACAGTTCCTCTCGTCCGCTGGCCAGAGCAATCGGCCGGCGTTCGATTCCGTCTTGGTCGAGGTCGACGAGCATCATGCTCAGCCCGCGATGTCGACTGTCCGCGGAGCCAGTTCTGGCGAGGAGGACAATCCGATCCGCGCGAGCCCCGTAGGAGGTCCAGATCTTCTGCCCGCTGACCGAGAAGCTCCCGTCATCACGGGCAACGGCCCGCGTCCGCAGCGACGCGAGGTCGCTACCGGCCTCGGGCTCAGAGAACCCCTGGCACCAGAGCTCCACGCCGCTGAGGGCTTTCGGCATCATTTCGGCGGCGAGCGAAGGTGCGTGAGACACCACTGCCGGCCCGACCACCTCCAGAACGAAGAGATGATCGGGTATGCGGTAGCCACTCAGTGCCAGTTTCTCGTAGATCTGACAGCGGATGGTTGCTGGTCCGCCGAACCCCCCGATGGTCTCGGGCCACCCCCAACGAGTCCAACCTCCGCGATAGAGCCAGTCCATCAATTCTGCAGAGTTCGAAAGCTGTTGCCCGAGTGCGTGGGCTGGCATCCGTAGGTGGGCGAGTTCGTCGGAGGACTCGTGAAGCGCCTCTTCGAAGTCATGCAGGGTCCGGGATTCGTCGGTCACCGTCACGACGAGGCCACCTTGCTCAGGATTGTGGCCGCACTGATTCCAGGGGCACCGTAGACGTGGGTCAACGCCGTCTGGGGATCGTCTACCTGACGTTCGCCGGCTTGCCCTCGTAGCTGGAGGCTCGCTTCATAGACCATTCGCAGACCGGATGCCCCGACCGGCTCCCCGTTGGCGAGAAGGCCACCATCGGTGTTGACCGGATGTGAACCACCGATGGAGGTGGCACCCGAGCGGATGAGTTCTGGTTGCGCTCCGTGTTCGCAGAGCCCGACCTCGGCCATGTGCATGATCTCGGCACCGCTTTCGGTGTCTTGCACCTGCCACACGTCGATATCTTGTGGGGTCAGTCCTGCTGCTGCATAAGCTTTTTGTGACGACATCTCGGACGGTGTAGGCGGCAGGTCGTGCGGGAGCGAGGTCTGGAACAGTTCGAATGACCCGTACTTACGACTGGCCAACTCCGCTGCTCGGACGTAGATCGGTGAATCGGTGTACTTGTCGGCCACCTCCGCGCGACAGACCACGAGCGCGACGGCTCCCTCGCTCGGCGAGCAGATCATGAATTGGCGAAGTGGATCGTTGATCAGGCGCGAGTTTTCGATCTGCTCGCGTGGGATGGGCTTGCGCCGCCAGGCATTGGGATTGAGTTCGCCATTCCTGAATGCCTTCTCGGCGACATCGGTCAGACTCTCGAGGGGAATGTCGTGGTCGTGCATGTATCGGCGAGCCTTCATCCCGAAGAACTGCGGGTTGACGAACATCCCCGTCTCCCCGTACCAGTGGCCTACGCCCCACGTGGTCACGTCGGGCGCCGTGAACGCTCCACGTGGGTGTTTGTCGAACCCGACCACCAATCCGAGATCGCCCATACCGCTGGTGATCATGTTGCGTGCGGTGATGAGACTGGCGGCGCCTGTGGCGCAGCCATTGAGGACGTTGATGAAAGGTAGGCCGGTGGGGCCGAGTTGGCCGACCATCACATCTGCCTGCCCGCCGTCCAAGCTACCGCCGGTAGCGATCTGGATGTCTGGCCACGTGACGCCGGCATCTTTGAGTGCCAACCGGATTGCGGTCAGGGCCATGTCCTGGGCACTGGCATCAAAGCGCCCGAAAGGGTGGATGCCGATTCCGATGATCGCGATCGAATCAGAGTTGCTCATTTGGTTTCCCCTGCCTTCGTGACAACCGGACGAAATGCGTAGGTATGGACCATTTCTCCATCGCTCCGGCGTCTGAACTCGTAGGCGAAGGACTCGACTTCGGTTCCCAGGTCCGCCAACTCGACGGCTCGGTCAGCGGGGACGTCGATCCTGCCTTGGACGATGCACGCACCGGGGAGATCGATATACCCGACTACGAATGCCTCGAAGTCTGCCTCGGTTTCCGAGCCGTTGTAGGGCTCTTTCGGCAGGAATGACTGGCTTGTCCAGGTCCACACCTTGCCGCGCCGGGGCAGAGTCTCGTCGGTGACATGCTCACTCTGGCATCGTCCACACGTGCTTCGCGTCGGAAAAAAGACCTCGTTGCAGTCGTCGCAGCGACCTCCGATCAGTTGAACGCCGTCGTCGACCTCTACGAACAGTCTTTCGGCTATCGACTTCAATGCCATGGCAGCTCCAATCGCGCGGTCTCGGGCTCGCCGTCCGGCGGCGACACCCGTTCGGTGGGTGAAATATTCGGTGTGAACCCGTTCACACCGGCCAACTATACATGTATAGTTGGCCGCACGACAGGCATCCGCATTGACGGCGATTGCCTGTGAAATCGAGCAATGGAGCGACGTTGACAACAAGTGTGGATTACGAGGGCCGTCTGTTCATCGGCGGCGAGTTCAGGGAGGCGTCGTCTGGCCTTCGTTATGCCGTCATCAACCCGGCGGACCAATCAGTGGTCGCATCGGTTGCCGATGCGGGGCCTGAGGATGTGGCAGCGGCCGTCTCGGCTGCGCGAATTGCCGCTGATACCACCGACTGGAGTACCAACCACGACTTCCGTCGACGCTGTCTCACCCAGCTGCAGGCGGCCCTACGTGAAGCGGCACCGCAATTCCGTCAGCTCGCAACAGCGGAGGCCGGAACTCCTCAACAAGCGACGGTGACGCACGTCGACGCCATGATCGAAGACATGGACTATTTCAACGGTCTGATTGGGACGTGGCGCTGGGAGGAAGACCTGCCGGCGTACGACCTGATGGGTATGTCGAGCAATCGGCGGATCCGGTACGAGCCGTACGGCGTAGTCGGTGCCATCACCCCATGGAATGCCCCGTTCATGACCAACCTCTGGAAGGTGGCGCACGCCCTCGCGACGGGTAACACGGTCGTCCTGAAAAGTGCGCCGGACACGCCCCTGAGCGCAGCGCTCATCGCCAAGGTGGCCGCCGAGTCAACTGATATTCCCACAGGCGTTTTGAATACGATCAGCTCGTCGGACAAGGCGATCGCAGGCGAGGCGCTTACTACTGATCCTCGCGTCGACCTGTTCCACTTCACGGGCTCACCCGCTGTGGGACAACGTATTGCGCAGAACGCGGCTGTCGGTATCCGCCATGTGGTACTCGAACTCGGTGGTAAGTCCGCCAACGTCCTGCTACCGGACGCGGACTTGGACATGGCTACCGCACTTGGTGTGGGCATGTGCATGGCGAACAGCGGGCAGGGCTGCGCGCTTGCGACACGCATGGTCGTACATGCCGACATCTACGATGAAGTCGTCGCTCGGCTGGAAGCTGCCGTGAGCGCGTTGCCGTGGGGAGATCCAACCGATCTGGGCACTGTCGTCGGACCGATTATCCGTGAAGAGCAACTGCAGCGGATCGAAGGGCTCGTCGACCGGGCGGTTGCGGCGGGCGCCCGTGTCGTCACCGGCGGTCGGCGCGCCGACGTCAATGGGAAGGGCTTCTGGTACCTGCCGACGGTGGTCGCAGATGTCGACGAGAACGCCGAGATCGCGCAGGAAGAAGTCTTCGGTCCTGTGCTCACGGTGATCCGCTATGTCGGCGACGACGATGAAGCCGTCCGGGTCGCCAACAACAGCCGCTACGGCCTTTCGGCGTACGTCCAGTCACGTGACGAGGATCGAGCGTGGAACGTCGCGAACCGCCTCAAGGCGGGCACTGTCAACATCAACAACTCCTTTTACCTTTCGCCGGATTCACCTTTCGGCGGCTACGGGATCAGTGGTGATGGAGTGGAGCACGGCGAAGCGGGCTTCCGTGAGTACCTGCAGCTCAAAACAATTGCCAGCCCGAACAATCCCTGAAAGGAGCTTTGAATATGAGGTTGCAAGGCAAAATTGTCGTCATCACCGGATCGGGTTCAGGTCTGGGACGCGACGCCGCATCGTTGTTCGCGTCGGAAGGAGCGACGATCGTCACAAGCGACATCGTGCCCGGCCGTGCCGAGGCGGCGGCGAAGGAGGTCGAGGCTGCCGGTGGGACTGCCGTCGCCATTGATGCCGACGTCCGCAAAGAGGCAGACATCAAGAATCTTGTATCCCAGACCGTTGCCAACTTCGGACGTATCGACGTCATGTGGGCCAACGCAGGGATCCCGGAGCCAGGGTTTGGTTCGCAACCGTTCATCGACTCGTCGCTCGAAGACTGGGACAACATATTCAGAGTGAACACCACGGGGATCTATCTCGCATGGAAGCATGCAGCGAAGTGGATGGTGACGAACAACCATAGCGGCAACCTGCTTGCAACCACCTCTGCGGCGGCGTTTGTCGCATACCCGGGGTTTCCGATGTACACGGCGTCGAAAGCGGGCGCGAACGGTCTCGTCCACGCCGCAGCCATCGAGTTGGGCAAGTTCGGAATTCGCGCGAATGCGCTGTGCCCAACGCACGGTATGTCGGTCAACTTCGCGCTCCCCGCAGAGGCTGACGTGCTCGGGAAGTCGTACGAGGAGATGTCACCCTGGGATCCCGACCATCGAGCGATGCCGCTTCGGCTCGATCGCCCGCCGAATCTGCGCGACAACTCTAGTCTCGCTCTGTTCCTGGCGTCCGACGAGTCGCTCTACATGACCGGACAGACCATTCAGTCAGCCGATGGCGGGCAATTCGCTCGTTCCTCGATAATCTTCCCGACTGACCTCGGCGAAGACAACGACATCACCGCCGGCTCGATACCGGAAGAGCTTCGCGATCAGGCCGACTGACGGCGAAGGATAGAAACAGCTGCATGACAAGTTCTCGCCGGAGCGGCGGCACACCACGTCAGGGTGTGCCGCCGCTTTGGGGTCGCTCGGCTACACCGTAGTACCGGTGTACCCAGTCTTGAGCTTGTTGCGCAACAGTTTTCCCGTCGCGGTGTACGGCAATGACTCGGCAAACACGACGTCGTCGGGTGTCCGGGAACCGCGAAGCTGTTGGCGGACATACTGACGAAGAGCTTCCGCCGATGGGGATTCGCCGACTCCGGTGACGACAACCACAGCAACGATGCGTTCACCCCATTCGTCGTCGTCGGCGCCGAAGACGGCGACGTCACTCACGCTGGGATGTTCGACAAGGACAACCTCGATCTCTGACGGCGAGATGTTCTCACCACCCCGGATGATGGTGTCGTCTGAGCGCCCTTCAATGAACAGATATCCGTCCGGGTCCAGCGAAGCGCGGTCTTTGGTCGGGAACCATCCGTCGACATCGAGCACAGAACCAATACCGACGTATGTCCCGGACACCTGTGGCCCGCGGACCCAGAGTTCGCCAACCTCGCCCGTTGCCAGCGTGGTGCCGCCCGGACCTCGAATTATTCCCTCTACCCCGGGTACGAGCCGCCCGACCGAATCGAGACGCCGTCTGGCGACCGGATCGCCGGTGAAAGCCCGCCGATGATCTTCTGGACCTAGGACTGCCACGGTGGAACTGGTCTCGGTGAGCCCGTAGGCATTGACGAAGTCGACATCTGGAAACTGCCGCAGGGCCCGTTCGAGTACAGGCCGAGGCATTCGGGCTCCGCCATACGCGAGAGCGCGCAGCGACGGGGTGTCGGCGATGGTATCGCCAAGCTCATCGAGGATTCGCGCGAGCATCGTGGGTACGAGCATGGCGTTCGACACATTCTCCGAGCGCACCAGATCCAGCCAACCGCGGCCGGTGAAGTTGGGCAGATAGGCCATCCGCCGGCCGGCGTATATGTTTGTGAGCACCGTGCCCATGCCGGCGATGTGATACGGCGGGACGCTGACCAGCGCTGCCGAATCTTCTGGTGCCGAGGCGAATTCGACAGTCTGCAGGACGTAGTTGACCAGGTGTTCGTGCTTGAGGACCACCCCTTTGGGCTTCGAGGTGGTTCCGCTGGTGAACAAGATGACGGCGGCTTTGTCATCATTGACCGGGTGCTCGTCGAGCGGATCTGCACCCAGGGAGTTCGCGATCCATTCATCGGTGGTGATCACGCTCGGCAGAACCGGCCGGACCGTGTCGACGTAGGTGTGATCCACGACGATCAACGGGTTGGGCAGTTCGGCAATCTGATCGGCGAGTTGGTCGGGCGACAGTCGGTAGTTCAGTGGGGTCAGCGGTACCCCGGCCAGTCCCGCGCTGAACAGCAGGCACGGCACCACCGGACCGTTGAGACCTACGAAAACCAGAGATTGTGCGCCACTTTCAATGATCAACCGCGCACCGCCCGCTGCAGCCCGACGGACGCCACCGTAGGTGAGGGTGCGCCCGTCAGCGGTGAGCGCAACGCGTTCGCCATAGGTGTCCGCGGCCATCTCGAGTATCAATGCGATAGGCATCTACTAACGTGCCTCGTCTTGTGCGGTTCGTTCCGGGATGCGGAACAGTTCCGCGAACGTGCCGCGTAAGACCCTGTCTTGGATTGCCGGATCGACGCCGTCAAACAGTGTGCGCAGGGTCTCCTGAGTGTGACCGTATGTCCCCTCGAGGTGTGGATAGTCATCACCCCAGCAGACGTTGCGGTAGTTGGTCCCCTCGATGATCTGAACGCCGCTGATGTCGTGCTGGAACGATGCATACACCTGATGGCGAACGATCTCGCTGGGTAGGCGATCAAGCTTTGGGCGCACGAACATCCCGTGCTGACGGTAGGCCTCGTCCATGCGGTCGCCTATTGCGGGCACCCATGCTGCGCCGCCCTCGGCGATGAGGATTTTGAGGTCTGGATGCCGATCGAGGGCGCCACCTGCAACCATGTGCGACACAACCCTCATGCCTGGATACGTCGTCTCCATGTAGTTCACGACAGCCCCACCGGGGCCCCGGTACACGACGTTCTCACCGCCAGTTCCGATGTGGAAAGACAAAACCGTGTTGTGTTCCTCGGCGGCGGCCCACAGCGGCTCCCATTTGTCGAGGCCCCACTCTTCACCCGGCCTGGTCCCGCACGGCAGAAATACCGTCTGAAATCCCATTCCCACTGCCCGCTCGAGCTCAGCGACGGCGTCAGAGACATCCGCGATGGGAACGATCGCGGGAGTGAAGATACGGTCGTTCTTCTGCAGAACTTCCTCGTAGGCCCAGTCGTTCCATGCGCGGACGACTTCGCGCGCGAGCTCGGGATCTTGGATCTCTACGGTCCAAAAGCCCATGGAAGGAAAGGCAAGCTGTGCCCACACGCCCTCTTGGTCAAGGTCTTTCAGTCGAATGTCGAGATCGCGAGCGCCCGGGGGGCGGATTGCGTCCATGAAATCGTTCAACTGTCGGTTGATCTGTTTGCCGTCGATGTACAGCACCTCAAATTTTTCGCCGCGTTCGGCGCGGGGCGCTCGATCGGCCAGTCGTTGTGGCAGGCGCTGAGTCCAGAGGTCGTCGGGCTCTAGCACGTGAGAATCGGCGGAGTTGGCCCAAATCTTCGTCATGTGTCCCTCTTCTCGGTGGCGGTTAGGGGTCGCGCACAGTTCACGCGTCTACGCCGCAGCGGCGGCTTCCCCTACTATACATGTATAGTAGGGGATGGTGTGCATCACAATCCGTACTCCGCATCATTACGAACTGCCTGAGGAGGATGGCTATGGCCGAACACGGTGGCGGTCTACGACCGGACACAGAAGATCCCAGCGCCTTTGAGCAATCGGCTCGACGATTCTTGTCGGCCACCGCGCGGCCGCGGACTGATTCGGCCAGGGAGTGGGGCCAAGGTAGAGACAGTGTCAGCTACTTCGCCAGTGGCACCGCGGAACAAGAACGAGATGCGGTTCTCGCCGCAAAGAAATGGCAGAGAACGCGATACGAAAACGGTTGGGGCTGGATCACTGGTCCATCCGAGTTCGGTGGGCTCGACCTGCCAGTGAACTATCAGATGATCTACAACTCAGTCGAAGCCGACTTCGACGTACCAGATACGAATCAGCTCTCGGTGGTAGGCCTGGGGATGATCGGACCGACCATTCTCGAACACGGCAATGATGAGCTGCGAGCGAGCCTGCTGCCGGCGATGTACAGCGGGGACAAGATCGCCTGTCAGCTCTTTTCCGAGCCGGGGGCGGGTTCAGATCTGGCATCCGTCGAGACCAGGGCTGTTCAGCAAGGCGATGAATGGATTCTGAATGGGCAGAAGGTCTGGACATCGGCTGCACAGCACAGCGCTATCGGCGAGATTCTCTGTCGCACAGATCCAGAGCTGCCGAAACACCGTGGCATGACAGCCTTCATCATCGACATGACGGCGCCCGGGGTCGAGGTGCGGCCACTGCGCCAGATGACCGGTGGCGAGGAGTTCAACGAGGTGTTCCTGACCGATGTCCGGGTGCCGGACGGTAACCGCCTCGGCGAAGTGAATGGCGGTTGGTCTGTCGCCCTGACCACGCTGACCAAGGAACGTGATGTCGTCGCGGGATCGGACACGGAGGACATCGACCGTGCGTTGACGCCCAAGCATCTGTCGGCTTTGATGCGAGCCACCTGGACCTGGGATGATCGTGCGCTGCGTCGAGACCTGAGCCAGCTCATCGCAGAAGCAATGGCGGTCGACGGTCTGAACGAGATGGCGGCCCAGGCAATGGAAACCGGCCAGGCAGCCGGTCCGGAACGCTCGATCGCCAAGCTCATGCACGGCAGAAACCTCACTCGCAGTGCGCATTTTGCTTCAGACGTACTGGGACCCCGAATCATAGCCGACAACGGCGATTGGGGCACGTACTCGTGGTCAGAGTTCCTCTTGGCATCCCCGGCGCTGCGAATTCTTGGTGGGACAGAAGAGATCATGAAGAACATACTCGCGGAGCAAGTTCTGGGATTGCCGAAAGACCCTGGAATCGACTCGAAGTCGCCTTTCCGGCCTCAGCGCCACGCCACGACAGGGGGAGAAGCACGATGACTGTTACCACACTGCAAGAACTGGCCGAACTCCGAGCCAGCGTCCGCAAGTTTCTTGAGACCAGGCTCCCCGAATCGAGGGTTCGTGAGCTGATCGAGACAACGACAGCCTTTGATGCCGAGATCTGGATGGAGATGAGCTCCGGTCTCGGGCTCCAGGGCCTGGCAATTCCCGAACGCTTCGGCGGTGAAGGCTACGGATTGCGCGAAGTGGCGGTCGTATTCGAGGAGATGGGCAGGACACTGGCGCCGACACCATACTTCGCCGCATTCGTTGCGGCGCAGACCCTGCTGGATTCGGGTGACGATGCTGCCTGTGCTAGGTACCTCCCCGCGTTGACCGACGGATCGAAGCTCGCGACGGTCGCTGCGGCGGAGCGCGATGGTTCGTGGGACGCCGCTGTCATCCGAACACGGGCCGAACTGAAGGCCGACCAAACCTGGGAGCTGACGGGTAAGAAGTTCTGGGTTCCCAACGCGGAGACCGCGGACGTGATCTTCGTTTTTGCGCGCACCACAGCGGGACCGACGCTGTTCGCGGTCGAGCGCAGCGACAAAAGCGTTCAGGTGGAGGCGATGCGAGTGCTGGACGGAACTCGACCACTGGCGACAGTCGATCTCGACGCCACCCCGGCCGTTCTGATCGGCAGGCAAGGTGGGGGCGGAAGGCTCCTGTCCCGAGTGCTCGACGTTGCCGGACTTGCGCTTGCATCCGAACAGGTGGGCCTCGCTCAGCGGTGTCTGGAGATGAGCACGATGTACGCCAAGACGAGGGTCCAGTTCGGCCGCCCGGTCGGTACCTTTCAAGCAGTGAAACACATCTGTGCCGAGATGCTTGCGCAGCTCGAAATGGCCAGGGCTGCAACTACCGTTGCTGTCAGAGCGTCGGAACAGAACACTGCCGAGTCGGCAGTGACTGCGGCAGCGGCGCACATCACGGCGTCAGCTGCGGCAATGTTCGTCGCCAAGGAGACAATTCAGGTTCACGGTGGCATCGGATTTACCTGGGATCACCCGGCGCACCTCTATTTCCGCCGCGCGAAAGCCTCAGAGATGCTGCTGGGAGGGCCCGCGCTCTCGCACGAGCGGCTCTTGGAGCGTTTGGGAATCTGATCGGAGGTCGGGGTGGCGGCGCGAGCAGCTGCCGCCACCCCGTTGATCGTCACCGATTGTCAGGCGAGACAGTCTGCCGCAAGATTGGCGATGTTGATGATCCGGTTCAGTCCGGCGCGGGACTGATCGTAGCCGGATGGCGGGTATCCGTTGGTCAGAAATGCGAACGACAATCCGGTGCTGGGGTCGCCGAAGGCGATCTGGCACGGTGCACCGCCGTGGCCGAAGGTCGTCGGACCCGTCGCTGTCGGCAGGAACGCACGCGACAGGCCGTCGTCGCCGACTACTGCCACGAAAAGTGCAATATTGCCAGGTACGCTGGCGGTGCCGCCGCGTTCACCTTCGATCGGCAATCTGACCCGAATGCGCAACGCGTCTTCGACGACATCGCGTCGCCAGAGCGGTGAGTGCATCAAGGCCTGGTACCAGCGTGCAAGGTCGGATGCGTTTGCAACCATCGAGTGACTTGGTTCGCCGGCAGCGAGGATCTCTGGTCTCGCGAGATACCATGGCCCCCACGGGTAGACCTCAGAGTTGTCGTCGGCGGCGCCCACCCGCACGAACGGTGCCACGTTGTCTTGGGCGGCGAGTGGTGGTCCGATCTCGATGCTGTCGAGATGTAGTGGCTCGGTCAATGTCGAGCGGAGGTACTCGCTGATCGGGGAGCCGGTGACACGCTGGCACAGTTCGGCGATCACCCAGGCGGCAGAGGTCAAGTGAAACTCGAGTTTGGTACCCGGTGCCGAGGTCAGGCGCCACTTTGCGAACGCCTCGAGGCGCTTGTCGCGGTCGAGCATCTGAGGAAATGCGAGAGGCGCCAGCGGGAATCCGCCCATGTGGGTGAGAACCTGCTCAACGGTGACGATGTCTTTGCCATTACTACCGAATTCGGGAATGTACGACGCGACCGATCTCGAGATGTCCAACAGTCCATCGGAAATCAGCTTCCAGACCACACCGGCCACAACGGGCCTGCCGGCTGACTGCAGTACGTACCGCGTATCGGTGGTTGCTTGCCCAAACGCTTCGAAAGCGTATTCCTCGTCGTTGACCGAGACTGAGACCTGCGCCGATGGCAGTGTGCCGTCGTCAATCTCAAGTCGGATGCGGTCTAGCAAGATGTTGAGTCGTCGATGGTCGACTCGTTGAGTCTGCAATGGATGCTCCTTTGTGTTCTGATACATGTTTCACGTACTGGCTTGGGGTGCCGACGCACGAAGAATCGAGTTGTACGAGTAAAGTTCGTACCCTGGATGAAGTTCGTGTCACGAAAGGCAGGCGAGGGTGGCCACCAAGAAATCTGTTCGCGAGCGCAGCCCCCTGGGGCGTGTCGCTATCGCGGCAACCGCGACCGAGATGATCCGGGAACGCGGGATCGAGAAGCTCACGATGCGCGCTGTAGCAGCTCAGCTGGGGGTGTCGGCAATGGCGCTCTACCATCATGTAGAGGACAAGGATGAACTCCTCCGACTTGTCGGTGATGAGCTGCTCGGTCAAATCGACCTTCCTGATCCCGAGTCTGGTGAATGGCGGGACCTGTTCACGTACACCGTGAACGCCTCGATTGACTCTTTGTTGAGCCTTCCTGGATTGAGCTCGGTGGTCTTGACGAGCAAGTTGCTCCCCAACGCCCGACGTCTGTTGTTCTTCAGCATTCGACAGTTCGAACGAGCAGGGCTGGACCGCGATCGTGCGCAAGAGGCGTACGCGGGTGTGCAACAACTCGTACTCGGTCACCTTTTGGTACACGAGAGTGCCAACTTTCAAACCGCGCCGACCTCCCACCCGGATGCCGATATGTCGGCGTATCTGATGCAACTCCGTTCTCGCAAGAGTTTCGATCATGCGCTCGCCGGTCTGTTGGATCATTATCCGCCTTCGTAGCCGAGCCGCGCCGGCTCTTCCGGTTCCGTTGCGTGACGACTCTGAGGTGGAGTGCTCTTGCCTACTATACATGTATAGATGGCATTGTTAGTATGGTCTCATGCGCTTGATCACCGATTCTGGTTGCGGTACTGGCCACTGCCGACGCCATAGCGAAGCCCCGGCGTGGTGGATGCCGACGAGGGTGGGCAACCGTCGTCGCTGGGCGGACAAGTTTCACCATTGCGAATCCGGCAGCTTTCTGCGGCGAGATACTTCGGGAATGTCCGGTGGCGAAGGTGGAAGTTGTCCACGCATCGTGGAAGGGGTTGCTCGTGCAGGTCTATAAGGACGGCGGTGTCGGTGCGGACGATGTGCCTGCAGTCGCTCGGCCCGACAGCTTCTTCCAGTACGCGGACCTCAACCCCGACCGCATCGCGGTGGTCGAACCCGGTGGGACATCCCACACGTTTGGCGAACTACACCGACTGGCCAACCGAATCTCACACGCGTTGCGCGCAGCAAACATTGTCGCCGGTGACCGCGTTGCGCTGTTGTCGCCGAATTGTGCGGACTTCCTGGCAATCCTGCTGGGTGCCGAACAGGTTGGCGTCAAGGTGGTTCCAGTGAACTATCACCTCACCGCACCCGAAATCGCATATATCGTCACGAATGGTGACAGCAGGCTGCTGTTGGTGCACGCGAACTACGAGTCGGTCGCTCAACTGGCGATGGCGACAGCGTCATTGCCGTCTGACCGGTGTCTCCTGCTGGGACCGTCCACGTCCTCCGGTCGGAGGTTCTCGGATCTCATCGACCAGTACAGCGAGGACCCACCGTTGGACCGCGTGCACGGATCGGTGATGATGTACACCTCCGGCACGACTGGCAGGCCCAAAGGCGTCAGTTGGCCCTCGCGGGAGGTGGATCCGGAGTCAGCTGCCAGGGCGCTCGATCCGTTGATGGCACTGCGTGGAATGCAGCACGACGTCACAGCGGTCAGTCTGGTGAGTGGACCGCTATACCATGGAGCGCCCCTCGGCTGGGGGACACAGGCGCTTCATCACGGGCACAGTCTCGTCCTCATGGACAAGTGGGACAGCAGAGAGTTCTTGAGGCTCGTTCAGCGTCATGGGGTCACCACCGCTCAACTGGCGCCTATCCACTTCTACCGTCTGTTGCAGCTCACCGCCGATGAGCGGGCACAGTTCGATACCAGCACGCTGCAGGTTGTATCGCATTCGGGCGCACCAACCCCGGTCACTGTCAAACGGCACATCATGGAGTGGCTGGGCCCCGTTCTCTACGAATATTATGCGTCGACCGAAGGTTTCGGCACCAGCATCTCGCCCCAGGACTGGCTCGAGCATCCGGGCAGTGTCGGACGTGTTGACGGCAACGGCGCTGATATGCAGATCCTCGATGAGGACGGCAACGGCGTCGGCGCAGGAGTGACCGGAACGCTGTGGATTCGGAATCCTGGGGGGCTGGCATCGGAATACTTCGGCGATGCAGAAAAGACCGTGTCAGCGCGGCGCGGAGAGTACTTCACGACTGGGGACATGGCGTACATCGATGGCAGCGGATGGCTGTATCTCGTCGACAGGCGCACCGACATGATCCTTTCCGGAGGGGTGAACATCTATCCCGCAGAGATCGAGGACGTGATGCGGACCCATCCCGCTGTGGACGACGTCGCCGTGCTGGGTCTGCCCGACGAGGAGTGGGGGCAGCGAGTGCACGCGGTGGTGGTGCCGGCTGCGGGTCATCGTCCCGATGATCATCTCGCCTCTGAGATCCTCGGCGAACTTGCTCACTCGGTTGCGAAGTACAAAGTACCCAAGACGGTCGAGTTTCGCGACTTGCTTCCGTACTCCGCGTCAGGAAAACTGTTGCGACGCGTTCTCCGTGAGGATTTGGCCGAGTCGGAATGATCTGAATGTGACCCGCACTAGTGCGGAGTCTGGACTCGCAGACTCGCCCGGAGATCGGATTTCCGGACTTTACCTGCAGGCGTCCGCGGAAAGTCCGCTGCGTGATGCCGTACTTCTTCTGGCCACTTGTATTTGGAGATCTGTGCAGCCGCCATGTGCGCGGCGATCTCGGCAACGGATGGTGCGTCGAACCCCGGTGCCGGGCGAATGAATGCACAGGCGTGTTCACCTGTTCGCGGATCTGGGGCAGCGACGACCGCGACATCAGAGACCTGTGGCATGGAGATGAGTACCGACTCGACTTCGGCAGCGCTGATGTTCAATCCTGACCTGATGATGATGTCCTTCTTGCGGTCCATTACCGAAAGACAGCCGTCGTCGTCGATCGCACCTATGTCGCCGGTTCGGTACCATCCATGGGCGAACGCTTCGGCGTTCAGAGAAGCATCGGTGTAACCGGAAAAGAGGTCGGGGCCCCGACTGAGGATCTCACCGGCATGCCCCGTCGTCACATCTATGCCGGCGTCGTCGACTATTCGAACTTCTACTCCGGTGCACAGGGTCCCGTCTGTGTTCGCACGCATGTGCAGGGGCTGATCGGGGCGACCCAGGGAAATGCTCGGGTGCTCGGTGCATCCGTATCCCCGCCACGCTCGAACTCCCAAATCATCTGCCCGCGTGATCAAATCAGGTGGCACCGAGGCACCCCCGAGGGGAGCCATCTCGATGAGTGAATGGTGGGCTGGGGTGCAGTCGGGATGATCGAGGAGGGAAGCCAGGAACAGAGGTGCACCGCTACCTGCCGACAAGTCCTCACTGATCATGAGGGCGAGCACCTGACCGGGATCCCAGTAGTCCAAGAGGTGAATGTCTTGCCCCAGCAGGGGCGGGACAAGAACTGATATGAGCATGCCGGTGACGTGGCTGACCGGCGAAGTACTCACCAGGGGGTGTGAGCGTCGGTCCAGCAAGGGTGACATGTGCAGTCGGGAGTCGGCACAGAGGGCTCGGTGACTGAGGAGAACCCCTTTGGGTACACCGGTCGTGCCGGACGTCCAGCCGATGACGGCGGGCGCAGCGGGATCGACGATGGCGGGTTCCGAAAGCGGATCGGTGTCGAGCAGATCGTGGAAGTCGAGGACGCCCGTCGGTGTGGCCCGGTCGCCGACAGCGATCACGTGCTCGAGTTCCGGATACTCGGATCGCATGTCGAGCACACTGTCGAAGTCGAACGCGGCCTTCTGCCAATTCGCGACTATGACCACTCGTGCGCCGGACTGCCGCAGGGCCATTCGGACTTCACGAAGGCCAGATGCACTCGCCACGGGCACCAGGACCGCACCGAGGAGAACGAGCCCGTAGAACACGGCGGCGGCCTCGACACTGTTCGGTAGCTGGAAGGCAACAGAATCCCCAGGCCGCACGCCACGACGCCGCAACCCTGTCGCCACGCGTCGAGCCATCTGTGCAACGTCGAGAAGTGTCCCATTCCAAGGGCGTTCGTTTGAGTGGACTCGGAACAGGCGGGCCTCCGACCGGCTCAAGGCATCAACGAGCAGGCTCGGCAATGTCTTGCCGTCCCACCACCCTTGCTGCCGGTACTCGTCCGAGATCGCCGTCTCCGGATCGACGGTTTGCCACGTTGTCATCGTCTCGACACCACCAGTGCTATACATGTAAAGGGTCAATTGAACGATACGTGACGTGTGCATTATTTTGAAGCACTTCACGAATGAGCCCGCCGATCAGTGGCGCATCCCCGGACCGGGACGCTGATCATGTGCCCACAGCGAAGCCGAGTGTAAGGAATGACTCCGATGTCAAACGAGAAGTCTACGTACAGCCTGCCCCCTGAATTGCAGGTCACGAGTGATGGTCCAGTGCGGATTCTGACCATCAATCGACCCGAGGACCTCAACGGGGTCAATCGTGCGCTGCACCAGGCGCTGGCGGGCGTGTGGGCACAGATCGGCGACGATGCGGATGCCCGCGCGGTCATCATCACCGGTGCCGGTGATGCCTTCAGCGCCGGTGGGGATTTCGCATACATGCAGGAGAATCTCGATGATCCGGAACTGCGGGCGAAAACGATCGAGGAAGCCCGCGCAATCGTCGGTGGGATCGTGCGCTGCAAGCTACCGGTCATCGCCGCGGTCAACGGGCCCGCTGTGGGCCTCGGGTGCAGCCTTGCCGTTCTCTCCGATCTGGTCCTGCTCTCGGATCAGAGTTTTCTCGCTGATCCGCACCTACGAATGGGACTGGTTCCTGGTGATGGAGGGCTGGTCTGGCCGTTGCTGACTAGCTTATCGCGTGCAAGAGAGTATCTTTTCCTTGGGCAACGGATCATGCCGGCTGATGCTGTTCAATGGGGCCTTGCGAGTCGGGTCGTGCCGTCGGGAGATCTCGCGAGAGAGGCGCTTTCCTTGGCACATCGGCTGGCAGCGGTGCCCCAAGCTGCATTTCAGTCCACCAAGTCGGCTTTGAACTCATACGTCGATATGCACCTGGACAACGCCTTTGACATCGCCTTCACGGGTGAGCTGGAGAGCATGAGTTCACCCGAGCACCGAAATGCGGTCGATGCTGCGCGGAACCAGTCTCGAGCGCAGTCTTGATCAGGGCTGGCCGGGGCGAAGTTCTACGAACAAACCGTCGGCATCAGCAACTACGACATCCCCGTCGCGTAGGCGGGCAGAGATGTACCGCTTACGCCCCTCCTCGCGATCGAACGTTGCCTCGAGTTCCAGTCGCCGACCGATCGGGGTGATGTGGCGGTAGTTGACGTGGAGATAGGCAGTGCGCGCGACCTTTCGGCCGCCACCACTGCTGAGCCGCCCGAGGACTTCATCGAATAACAAGGGTAGAGCGCCACCGTGTGCAGCGCCGTTGCCGCCAAGGTAGAAGCGTGTGAAGGTCACATGGGCCTCGACACGTGAGTCGGTCCAGGAGTCCACAACGTGGGGGACCAGAAACGGATGCCCTCGGCCAGGAAGGTCGGTCCGGGTCCCGACCGGCGCCTGTGCTTCCGGTACCTCGTATTGTTCCAACTCACTTGCGATCTCGGAGAGATGTCGGGCAACAGCCACAATCGTCTCATCGGGGGCTGATGCCCCCGCGACCGCATCTTGAAGACGACGAACCTGCGTCATCAGGTCTGGGTAGCCCGCACCGCCGCGGTTGGCCATTGGTCCGAGATGGCTCCAACTGTCCTGTTGTCTGTCGTGGTCCCCGGTCATCGGGGAATGAAGGCAACGTCGGTGACCACAACGGTTCCGTTGTCTGTCATCGCCGAGATCGCGGCGTCCTCGAAGCCGAGGTCTGCCAGTATTTCCGACGAATGCTCGCCGAGAAGGGGGACAGGACGATCCAGCGTCAAGTCGAGGTCATCGAAGACCCAGAACGCTCCTGCGTTGTCGACTCGCCCATAGACCTTGTGCTCGGTGTGAGTTGCCAGCTTCACCCTCTGATTGTCGGGGTCGTCAAAGAACTCGTCTTGGTAGTCCACTCGGACAGATTCTGCCGGTATGCCACTTTCGCCGAGTAAGTCGAGTGCCTTGTCGACGGACAATGCGGCGAAAGCTGCTACCAGCGTGGTCTCACTCGTAGCTCCCACCGCCTCCCGCAGCTGGCCGACTTTGGTTTCGCCGACCGCCGCGACTGCCACCCATCCATCCCCGGTTCGGTAGACGCCATACCCCTCACCGACGAGCTTCTGATCGTGGTCGAGTTCCGGTGTCGGCGCAAAGCTGCCGTCGGGAAGGATCATGGTTTCGCTGTTCAGGGTGGCGGCGATCCCCATCAAGGAGGCTGTCACCATGTTTCCGTTCCCGGTCCTGTCTCGCTGGTAGACAGCTAGGAGTGTTCCGACAAGCGACGACAGAGCGGTTTGGAAGTCGAGGGGTGCGCTGCGAATCCACATCGGGGGATTGCCTTTTCCGGCGCCGGCGTCCATGTGTCCTGAGTACGCCTGCGCAATGGGGTCGTATCCTGGCCAATCCGCTCTCGGGCCTTCCGAACCGTACGAGCTCACATGGCAGTAAATGAGGTCGGGTTTGATCTTCCTCAAGGTCGGCTCGTCGATTCCGAGAGACTCTGCTGCGGGTCGGCGCAGGTTGTGATGTACGACGTCCGCCCACTTGACGAGGCGTTCGATTACGTCGCGGGACTCATCCTTGGTGAGATCGATTGCCAAGGAACGCTTTCCGCGTTGACAGCCGATGAACATCAATTCCGAGATACGCATCCGATCGCCGGTTGTTGCTTCGACCTTGATGACGTCTGCTCCCATGTCCGCCATGAGGGATGGAGCGAATGGGCCGGCCAGGAACATTCCGAAATCGAGGACCTTGAGCCCCTCAAGGGGGCGCCGGGGGTACGGACCCGCCGGTGATACGGAAAGTTCATTTCGGGCAGTCCATGATTCGCCCTGGTGTTGACCCAGGGTCGGTGCCGCCGATTGAACCATCCCTGCCGGTGACAGGTGAAATGGGTTGGTGCTCTGGCGTACTTGCCCCCACACGGGGTCATCGACTTCCGTGACGTGACCGTTGGCGATCACTTGGGGATCCTTGAGGACCTCGCCGATGCTATAGACCATGCCGGCCGGTACGTCGCCGTCCCAGAACGCTTGAAGCCACTCGTCAGAGCCTCGCTGCTCGAACATCCTTTGCCACAGATCTCTTTGCTCCGGCGTAGGCATCTGCTGAAACGGAACGAATACGTACTCTTCGCCCATCATCGCTATCGTTTCGATGACGAGTGGGTTCTCCATGAAACCGCCGAGTGTTTGTATCCAACGGCCATCGGCACATCTGAAGAGCGTAATCGCCGGGAATGCCATACGTTTGGGTAGTGGGATCTTGGCGATCAGGAAGTCGGTCGGATGTTCTTCGCGGTTCCAGAAGCACCCCATCGCGGCGTATGCGCCCTGCTGCAGGCTTGTGTGGGCAGGTCCGGCCTTACCTGTTCTCTGTCGAAGGATCAGTCGCGCCAGTATTCCGGACGCCGCCAGATAAGCTGCGGTCCAGCTCGCGAGCGGCAGTCGCAAGTGAGTCGGGCCATCGTCGTGACCCATCTGCTCGTCCATCATCGCTGTTTGAGCCTGTACGAGTACTTCGTAACCCGGCTTCTCGGCGTCAGGGTGTGTGCGCATATACCCGGTCACCGCACTCACGATCAGGTGTTGATTGTGCTGCGAAAGCGTCTGATCGTCGAGGCCTAGCGCTGCGGCCCGCGTTGGGCTGAATCCGTGGACGAGGATGTCTGCTTCTGCGAGGAGGCCGAGGAGATGCTCACGGCCCTGCTGCGTATTCAGGTCGAGGACGATGCTCCGTTTACTTCGATTCCAGTTTGAGAACGCTGCCGGGTGGTGCTCCCGGATCGGGTCGCCTTCCGGACGCTCGATTTTGATGACGTCCGCACCGGCTTCGGCGAGGAGGCGGGTGGCCATAGGCCCCGCGAGTCCCGACGTGAGGTCGATGATGCGGATGCCCTCCAGGATCGAGTTGGTCATCGCAAGTCCTTTCAGAAAATGGTTCTAGCTGCACAAATAGCAACCGAGGTATACGTGTACAGTCTAGTTTGATCGAGACTGTTTTCGCCTCCGAATCGGACATTCGCATCGTGGGGGTCGACGTCGATCTGGCCCGTCGACTCAACGCGCGAGACGTCTGCTCAGAATCCCATCGAGCGGCCGATGAGGTCTTTCATGATTTCGTTCGTGCCGCCGTACAGGCGCTGAACGCGTGCATCGCGCCACAATCTGGCGATCTCGTACTCATTGATGTAGCCGTACCCCCCGTGCAACTGAAGGCATCGGTCGAGGACCTCCCACTGGGTTTCCGTGGCCCACCACTTGGCTTCCGCGGCTTCCACGGCGGTCAATTCCCCGGCGTTGACCGCGAGTATGCACTGGTCGATATACACCGTCATGACATCGACTTTCGTCCGCATCTCCGCCAGTGCATGGCGGTTGACTTGGAAGGAGCCGATCGTTTGTCCGAACGCCTTGCGTTCCTTGGCGTATTCGAGGCTGAGGTCGAGTGCGCGAGAAGCTTGCGCTCGCGCGTGCACGGCGATGCCCAGCCTTTCCGCCGGCAGATTCTCCATCAAATGGTAGAAGCCGCGATTTTCCTCACCCAGGAGATTGTTCAGCGGTACGCGAACGTTGTCGAAGAACAGCTCGGAGGTGTCCGCTGACTTCTGCCCGATCTTGTCGAGATTGCGCCCGCGGCTGAAACCTGCCATGCCGTCTTCGACAACGAGCAACGAAATCCCGCGGTGTGGCTTCTCTGCCGATGTGTCCGTCCGGCACGCGACGATGATCAAATCTGCCAGAGCGCCGTTGCTGATGAATGTCTTGGAGCCGTTCAACACGTAGTGGTCACCGTCGCGCACTGCTGTCGTCGCAATGTGTGCCAGGTCCGATCCTGTTCCTGGCTCGGACATCGCAATTGCTGTAATATATTCTCCCAGAATATATTTGGGTATCCACCGGGCCATTTGCTCGGCGGTGGTCAAGTTCCGAAAGTAGCCGGCCACTATATCGTTCTGTACGCCGAGTCCGATGCCGACGGCACCTGAGTTGTGGAACTCCTCGGTGATGATCGCGTTGAAGCGGAAGTCCTTTATATCGAGGCCGCCGTATTCTGTGGGCATCTCCCATCCGAGAAGCCCTTGACTTCCTGCTTTTATCCAAGCGGCGCGGTCGACTTTCCCATTCTGCTCCCACTTCTTGGCATGGGGAACGCATTCACGCTCAAAAAATGTCCGGGCAGATGCGCGGAATTGATCGTGTTCGGGTTCGAAGATGTGACGCCGCAATGTTCCTCGATTCGATATGGTGCCAAGCCTCTTTGCAACGGCAACCGAAGTGTACTATACATGTATAGCAGATGGGTGTCTCCGGGTCAGCAGGTGAAGGTTGGTGGCAGATGGCAGAGGAAGTGCTGTGTGAGCGTCGTGGCGCGACGATGGTGATCACCATCCAGCGCCCGGAGGCGCGCAACGCGATCGACGCTGCGACCAGCGTTGCGCTCGCGCGAGCGATGGACGAACTCGACGACAGCGACGACGTCTCGGTCGGGATCGTTACCGGTGCGGCCGGTATGTTCTCGGCAGGTATGGATCTCAAGGCATTTGCCAGAGGTGAGACGATCGCGGTGCCAGGCCGCGGACTGGGCTTCACCGAGCGGCCGCCCAGGAAGCCGTTGATTGCGGCAGTCGAGGGTTACGCCCTGGCAGGGGGAACTGAACTCGCCTTGGCTTGCGACATGATCGTTGCAGCTGGGAACTCGCAGTTCGGATTGCCGGAGGTCAAGCGTGGACTCGTCGCCGGCGGGGGCGGGCTGTTGCGTCTGCCGGGGCGGATTCCGTATCAGGTCGCTATGGAGTACGCCCTGACGGGAGAACCGATGTCCGCGGACGCCGCATTGCGGTTCGGCCTGGTCAATCGACTCGCCCGACCAGGCGAAGCGCTGTCGATGGCGTTGCAGCTGGCGGGCCAGATTGCTGCCAACGGTCCGCTGGCAGTGGCGGCAACAAAAGAGATCATCGTCGGGGCGCAGGCGTGGTCGCCGCACGAGGCATTCGCAAAACAGCTCGAGATCTTGTTGCCGGTGTTCGCGTCGGACGACGCCGGGGAAGGCGCGCGCGCGTTTGCTGAAAAGCGCCAGCCCGTGTGGCAGGGCCGTTGATTACTGAAATCGAAAGTAGGACAGAGTGATTACTTCAGATAGCGTCGCCATCGTTACCGGGGGTGCCGGTGGGCTCGGCGAAGCGGTGAGTCGGCGTCTGCATGCGTCCGGGAATTTCGTTGTCGTAGCGGATCTGGCCGATGAACGCGCGTCACAGCTTTCAGATGAGCTGGGTGCCAGGGTTTGCTATGTCCGGACCGATGTCACAGACTCCACGAGCGTGGAGGCATGTATTGCCGCCGCGGCCGATTTCGGCGAACTCCGGCACGTGGTGATTTCCCATGGCGGTTTCGGGGTCGCGGAGCGGATAGTGAGCCGTGATGGCGCCGCGGCGCCGCTGGAGAACTTTTCCAAGACCATCGACATCTACCTGGGTGGCACCTACAACGTGTTGCGGTTGGCTGCAGCCCACATGGCCACACTCGACCCTGACGAACACGGCGAACGTGGTTCAATCGTGTGCACGGCATCGATTGCCGCCTACGAGGGTCAGATCGGCCAGGCGCCGTACGCCGCGGCGAAGGCCGGGATCGTCGGTCTGACCCTGGCAGGCGCTCGTGACTTGAGTTCGATTGGTGTTCGGGTCAATTCGATCGCTCCGGGGACAATGCGTACCCCCACCATGGAGTCTGTCGGTGACGATGCGCTCAAGCACTTTGCTTCCACTGTGCCGTTTCCGAAAAGGCTGGGAGATCCCGACGAGTACGCGGATCTCGCGCTCTTCTTACTGGGTAACAAGTATATGAACGGCGAAGTGGTCCGTATCGATGGCGCACAGCGCTTCGGCCCCAAATAGCGACTATTCCACCAATTGCAAGAGAGAGGGTAGACACCATGCGTGACGCAGTAGTTGTTGAAGCAGTTCGTACACCGGTGGGAGCGCGCAACGGAAGCCTGGCCAATGTGCACGCGGTTGACCTTTCCGCACTGGTTCTCAATGAGCTCGTCGCCAGGACGGGCGTCGACCCGGGCCTGATCGATGATGTGCACTGGGGAAATGTCATCAGTATCGGGCAGCAGTCCGGGAATGTCGCCCGGATGGCGGTTCTCGCGGCTGGTTGGCCCGAACACGTCCCCGGCTTCACCATCGATCGACAGTGTGGGTCGTCCCAGCAGGCTATCTCGACGGCAGCAGCCGCCGTGATCTCGGGGCAATCGGACCTGGTCGTTGCTGGCGGCGTTGAGATGATGTCGGGGGTACCCATGACTGCTGCCGTGGTCGAGGGTACGGGCGCGATGGGTGGTTCTGCGGTCGATAGGTACGCAGGAGCATTGACCCAGCCTGGATTCCGGGGTCATTTCAATCAGGGAGCCGGCGCCGAACTCATCGCAGAGCTGTGGGGCCTGAGCCGGACCGATTTGGACGAGTACGCGCTGCGTTCGCATGAGCTGGCGGCCCAGGCTCAAGATGGGGGTGCGTTCGACGACGAGCTCGTCGCGGTGGACACATCCGCAGGGTCCCTCGCCCGTGACGAAGGTATACGGCGAGGTTCGACGATCGACAAGCTGGCCCGTCTCAAGACCCCCTTCCTCGAAGGCGGAACGATCACTGCGGGGAACGCATCTCAGATCTCCGACGGGGCTGCCGGAGTCATGGTGACGTCGACAGAGTTCGCAGAGAAACACGGTCTGGTGCCGTTGGCGCGGATTCATACCGCAGTGGTCACCGGGGATGATCCCGTCAAGATGCTGACCGGACCGATCCCCGCGACAGCGCTCGCGCTGAAGAGATCTGGCTTGTCCATCGATGACATCGACGCTTTTGAGGTCAACGAGGCCTTTGCGCCGGTGCCGTTGGCGTGGCATGCCGAAACTGGTGCTGCGCTCGATCGCCTGAATCCACTGGGCGGTGCAATTGCTCTCGGTCATCCGCTTGGCGCGTCTGGCGCACGAATCGCGACGACGTTGATCTATCACCTCCGCCATACCGGTGGGAGATATGGCCTGCAGACGATGTGTGAGGGTGGCGGAACTGCGAACGCAACCATTTACGAGCGCCTGTGATGGAGTTCTGAGGCAGCGATGAATGTCCGAGCTGTTCCCGATCGATTGCGGCAACACTATCTGGACACAGGGTTGTGGAGTGATACGACTGTCGGGTCACTGTTGTTGGCAGGACTGACCGACAGTCCCGATCAGACCTTCCGAGTCTGGTCGAAAACTGATCCGGCGTCCCTGACTTTCATCGAACTGGAGTCGCTCGCGAGACGATTCGCACAGGGACTCGTCGCACGGGGCGTGCGGCCGGGGACGAGGGTCGCGTTTCAGTTACCGAACTGCCTGGAAGCTGCGGTCACCTTCATCGGTTGTAGCCTTGCCGGCATGGTGCTGGTGCCGATTGCCGGCTACTACGGCCGCAAGGAGCTCACCGAGATCGTGAACGGTTCCGGTGCGACTGTTCTGATCGTCCAGCATGGGGCGTTCGACGAAGGCGGCAATCTCGATGTTCCGGTCGGCGCATGTGTTGCCATGCCGATGCTGCAGGAGGTGGTGGTGTGCGGAACCTCGGGTGTTGACGGCGCACTCGACTTCGACGACCTCATCGCAGGCGGACCCATCGAGTCCGCAGTGACGACATCTGCCGACGACCCGGTGTTGCTCGCGTACACCTCAGGGACATCGGGTCAGTCCAAGGGTGTTGTCCACACGCATCGTACGATCGTCGCTGAGGTGCGAAACCATCTGGCACTCATGATCCCAGCGAATGCCACGCCTCAGATCACCGCCTCACCGATAGCACATGCCGCCGGTATGACCCTCGGCCTGTTGGCGCCCCTGTATCGGGGCGAACCCATCAATGTGGTGGATTCATTCGATGTCGACTTCATCCTGTCAATCTGCGGGAAAAACGACCTGGCTCCCGGCGGAGGTGCATCGGTGTTCCTGTCTGCCCTGATCGACCACCCTGGGTTCACAGACCGGATAGCGCGGCGGATGGGATATGTGATCCTCGGCGGCTCAACGGTTCCCGAGGATCTGGTACGACGGGCGGAGGATCGCGGTGTGACGGTTCTGCGCTCATACGGCCTGACGGAGCATCCCACGATCAGTGCCGGGTTGATAGGCGACGACAGTGTCGCGTTGCTCACCACCGACGGACAGCCCTTGCCAGGCGTCGAAGTCGAAGTTCGACTGCCGGACGGCACGATAGCGCCGTCCGGGATCGAGGGGCACATCCACAGCCGCGGTCCCGATCTTTGTGCCGGCTACACAGATCCGTCACTCACGGCGGAGTCGTTCGACAACGTCGGTTGGTTCGCCACCGGCGACCTCGGCGTCATGGACTCAGCCGGGCACCTTTCGGTCACAGGGCGAGCGAAGGACCTGATCATTCGCAACGGTGTGAACATCTCTCCGGCTGAGGTCGAGAACGCGCTGCTGTCGTGCCCCGGCGTTGCCGATGTATCCATCGTCGGAGTGCCGGACGCTCGCACAGGTGAACGGTCGATCGCTTTCGTCACGCCCGAGAATCCGGACAACGAGCCCACACTTGCCGATGTGAGGTTACACCTCGGTGCGGTCGGACTCGCGAAACCTAAATGGCCAGAGGAGCTTCGGGTGGTCTCGAGCTTTCCGAGGACGCCATCGGGCAAAATCAGGAAGATAGATCTTCGGGCATCACTCGGTTTCGAAGCATAGGCGGGTTGCTGCCACCAGCGCCGATCGGTCACTCGACAATCGGATTGATCTAGGTGGAGATCAACAAGGATGGGTCGACCTTGTCCTCGTGAACTGGGCTGTGCTCGACGTCTTGCTGGGTTCGGGTGCAACCGAGTTCATCACCGATTGATTGATGTATCGAGGTCGCGCGGCTGCTTTCGCCAGGAGGTGTCATACAAACTCCCGGCCGCTGACCGGAGCCTTCCAGGGCATGAATCCGAGCTTGCCCATTCTGCGGACAATCCTTTTCAGTCAGAGGCGCGACGGCGCCACATGCACCGTTTCAGCCGAGAGACGCCTCCCCATCGACCTCTCGGCGTCAAGTCATCTGCAGAGCAATTTCACGACCAACAAGGGCGAACCGGCCGGCGAGCCTGGCAGTAGACCAAGGGTTGCTATACATGTATAGTGAGTCGTATCACGTGAAGATGCCCCAGTGAACAGGTTCACTGGGGCCGAAGGACCTATCTCCAGGTGATCAGTTCGGCGCCGGAATCCGCAGACAGCCAGCCTATTTCACGATATCTGCGGCCTTCTGTGTCCATCCACATAGAGAGAAATATGACAAGCTTCCTCGGCTACACGCTGCTGAGCCTCGGTACGGGCGCTCTCTATGCGCTCCTTGCATGTGGGGTGCTCATCATTCGGCGCGGCACAGGTGTCCTGAACTTCGCCCAAAGCGGATTCTTGCTATTCGCTGCATACTTCTTCGACCAGCTCGCTACAGCCTGGGACATCCCACGGGCGCTCGCTGGGATCATCACAGTGTTCGTCACCGGCGTCATCGGGCTTGCGTTTCACGTGGTGGTGATGCGTGCATTGCGCGAGACCAGTCAGCTGAACAAGGTCATCGCAACCCTCGGCTTGTTGATCATTCTCCAAGCAGCGGTTGGGCTTCTCTTCGGTAGTGCGACACGGTTGGCCCCCTCGGTGCTCCCTCGTGCCGAGATTGAACTGGCCGGTCAATTGATCGGTTGGGATATCCTGGTCCGACTGGGCGTCATTGCCGCGATAACGCTCTGCCTCTGGCTGTTCTATCGCTATACGACATATGGTCACGCGGCTACTGCAGTTGCGGAGAACGAGCAGTCGGCCGCCTCGCTGGGCTGGTCACCGGACGCTATTGCCGGGATGTCGTGGTTCGGCGGGGCTGCACTGGCGGGTCTCGGGGGAGTGCTGTTGGCCCCTCTCCAGAACCCGCTGAGTTCGGGAAACTTACTGCTCCTGATCGTTCCGACACTAGCCGTTGCGCTGGTCGCGGGATTTACTTCCTTCCCCATCGCCTTCTTTGCGGGACTGGCGATCTCGATCCTGGAGCTGCAGATCCAGGTTCACAGCGGCGACGGTTCCTCCTTGAAGGGGCTGGATAAGGCTGTGCCGGTGTTGCTGATCGCGGTATTCCTGATGATTCGTGGCCGAAGCATTCCTGAGCGAGGGCATCTGAGCGAAAAGCTACCCAGACTTGGGAGTGGACGAGTCAATGTCCCTGCCCTGCTGATCGCCAGTCTTCTTGTGTTGGCGATGATCTGGTTGGTCCTTCCAACGACCTGGCTCAACGCGCTCACAATCAACTCCATTTGGGCGATACTGCTCCTCTCGGTAGTGGTCCTGGTCGGTTACACCGGACAGCTGTCACTTGCGCAGGTCACATTCGCCGGCATCTCTGCTCTTGTCGCAGGACGCCTTGTCGCCGTGTACGGCTGGCCGCTCGAACTGGCATTTGTCGCTGGGATCGTTGTTGTCGTCCCCGTCGGCTTGTTGTTCGCGATTCCAGCGCTTCGAACGCGTGGAATTCAACTCGCAGTTGTGACTTTGGGAATGTCAGTTGCCGTGGACGCCTTCTTTTTTCAGCGGCAATACTTCTCTCCGGCTCCCGCCGGCACGGGCCGCTCGGTCTTTGGAGAAGCACTCAGTAGGCCTGAGGGAACGCTGGTGGGTGAGTCGACACTATTCGGTATCGACATCGACAACACGCTTCATCCCGAGCGATATGCCACTCTCGTTCTGGTCGCCGCGGTGGTGATCGGTTTGCTCGTGGCCAACATTCGCCGTGGCCGGGTTGGGCGCAGATTGATTGCGGTCAGGACCAATGAGCGTGCGGCTGCATCTTTGGGCATCAGCATTTTCGGGGCCAAGATGTACGCGTTCGCGTTGTCCGCTGCGATTGCAGGCGCGGGCGGTGTGCTGTTGGCGTTTCAGCAGAGAAATATCACCTACGGCGGTGGGATGTTCGATCCATTCCAGGGCATCCTGATCATCGCCTTCGCTGTCGCCGGTGGTGTCGGCTACATCACTGGTGCCTTCGCTGGTGCGACTCTGGTTGCGGGTGCGCTGGCGTCACGGATCTCTGACGGCCTCAGTGGCCTGTTCAGCCGTTCTGCCACGTTGGCGCGGGTTGCCGGTGCAGTCCTTGCCGCGGTGGTGGGATTTGTTGTTGGACAAAGTGTTCAAGAGAGAATTGTGAACAATGTCAGATTCCGCAGATGGGCACGATATGCGCCGGTTGTCGGTCTGGTCACGTTCGCAGTTCTGGGGGTTGTCTTCTCTGATCACATCCAGGGCTGGCTGGGTGACCTCGAGAGGTACCTGCCGCTCGTGGGCGGGATCGTGCTGATCCTGGTACTGATGCAGCCGGGTGGTCGAGGGATCGCGGGGACAACAGTGGATCAGATCTCGTGGGTGTCTTCCAAGGTGCCGAAGCGTTTCCGGCGGCGCGACGTCGGCCGGGCCGAGATGGTGGGCCAGCTTGCACAGTCCACGCATAACCGCGCTGATTCAGTCACGTTGACGGTCGCCGGCCTCGGTGTTCGGTTTGGTTCGGTTCGGGCCGTTGATGATGTCTCGTTCACCGTCGAGGCCGGCAAGGTCGTCGGGCTGATCGGACCCAACGGTGCGGGTAAGACGTCAGTTGTAGACGCCATCACGGGGTACAGCCCCGCTGCTACAGGGCAGGTCACGCTCGGCGACCAAGCATTGCACGACCTTCCCGCCCACAAACGTGCTCGTGCGGGTGTCAGCCGTTCCTTCCAGAACCTCGAACTATTCGAAGACCTGAGCGTGCTCGAGAACATCAGGGCAGCGAGCGATGATCGGAGGCTGGCCGCCTATGCGACTGATCTCGTCCACCCTGGAAACCGACCGCTCAGTTCGACCGCAATAGCGGCAATCAAAGAGTTCGATCTGCTGGATGATCTGCATCGTCCGGTCCGTGACCTCCCGTACGGTAGGCGACGCCTCGTCGCGATTGCGCGTGCGGTGGCTACCCGTCCGTCGATTCTCCTCCTCGACGAACCGGCGGCCGGCCTCGACGAGCAAGAGAGCGCTGAATTGGCGGTTCTCACAAGGAAGCTCGCCGACGAGTGGAACCTGGGCGTTCTGCTCATCGAACACGACATGAACTTTGTGATGGAGATCAGTGACCACGTCATCGTCTTGGACTTCGGACGAAAGATCGCCGAGGGCACTCCGCACGAGGTCCAGGCAGACGACAGCGTTCGTGTTGCGTACTTCGGTGCCACGACCACCGAACCAGTAGGGAGTCACTGATGACCAGCATCATCGCCGCCTGCGATCTCGAGGTTGGATACGGACCGATCCCGGTGCTACACGGCCTCGATCTGGAAGTGAATGCGGGCGAAGTCGTGGCGTTGCTCGGCCCGAATGGAAGTGGGAAGACTACGACCTTGATGGCCCTCGCAGGTGCTCTGTCCCCGAGTCGCGGGGAGGTACGGTGGAAGGGGGAGGTAGCTCATCTTCCCCTGTATCAACGCACTCGCCATGGCCTGTCGATCGTGACCGAGGAACGTTCGGTTGTCATGTCGCTGACGGCGAGACAGAATCTGCGTCTGGCGAGAGTAGATCCCGAAGCGGTTGTCGTAGACTATCCCGAGCTCGCTGACCATCTCGATCGGAAGGCTGGTCTACTTTCGGGTGGGCAGCAGCAGATTCTCACCCTCGCTCGCGCACTCGCCCGACGACCGGACGCCCTGCTCGCTGACGAACTGTCCCTCGGCCTTGCGCCTCAGATCACCTCACGACTGTTGACCGCGGTGAGATCGGCCGCCGACAGCGGTATGGCTGTGCTGCTGGTCGAACAGCATGTGAGGAAGGCGCTCCAGGTTGCCGACCGCGTTTACGTATTACGCCAGGGACGCATCGACTGGTCCGGAACAGCTGCCCAGGCCTTGGCGAATCAATCTCGTATCGAATCTTCGTACCTTGGCGGCAACACATCCACGGCCACGACCCCGTAGTCCGGAAGAGTTCGGACCATTCGTAACCAATGAGAGGCAAAAATGTTCAATAAGAAGATAATTGGGGTGTGCTCGACCGCGGCTGCACTCGTCCTTGCGATGGGTGCGTGCTCGGACGGTGACGGCTCTTCCGGTGGGTCATCGGAGTCATCGTCAGGTGGCACGATCAAGCTGATGACGGTTGCACCGACCGAGACCTCGACCGGCGGTGCGAACCTGCCCGAGTCGATCGCGGCGGTGCAAGCTGCGGTCACCGCCCTCAACGACAGGGGCGGTATCAAAGGTCAGCAAGTTGAGCTGACTGTGTGCAACAACAAGAATGACGCGACCGCTGCTGCCGCGTGTGGACAGCAAGCGGTGGACGAGAAGGTGGTCGCGGTCGTCGGGATGTACTCGCAGACCGGTGGTGAGATGGCGCCTCTCGAATCGGCCTCGATTCCCGCGGTCGGTAGCGTCGGGATCGCAGGCGATGGTTCTGAGCTGACCAGTAAGATGAGCTTTGTCTACTACAACCCTGTCTTTGGCTTCGTAGCTTGTCCTTCTGTTTTGGCAGCTGACGGGGTCAAGCAAATAGGTGGAATCAGTTCGGATGTAGCCGCGTCCCAACGGACTGCGGCTCTGGTCCAGGCGGGCGGTGTGGCCGCAGGTAAACCGATCGATCCAAATATCAAGCTGCCGCTGAACACCAGTGACTACGCTCCTGCGGCAGCTCAGCTCGTCGACGGCGGCGCGGACGGCGTGACCATGGTCTCGACCGAGCAGGGCAGCGTTGCACTCATGCGAGCAGGCGGGGACAAGCTGAAGTATTGCAATGCACAAGGCGCACTGTCCGAACCAAGTCTTGCCAGCGCAGGTCCCTCGGCGGCAGGCTTCTACGAAAGTGGCCCGTTCCCGCCCTTCTCTGCGGCAAGTGAGTATCCGGAGTTGCAGCAGTTCACTACCGAGATGGATGCAGCCTTCGCTTCCGGTGACAAGGCTGCCGCGCCTGAATTACGCAAGGCCACATCCCTCAACGCGTGGTTGGCAGTACAGGCTGTGGACAAGGTGGCCGAGCAGATTTCCGGTGACGTCACCAGTGCGTCGCTTTTGGACCAACTGAACAAGACGACCGACCTCGATCTAGGTGTGGTCCCGCCCCTGAACTTCACCCAACAGACACCGATCCCCGGACTGGATCGACTGTTCAACACAACTGTCCGCGCAAACAAGTGGGATGTTGCGTCGAAGCAACTCGTGCCGGCGTCGGACACCTTGTACAACGGCCTGGAATTGCTCTCGAAATCTCAGGGGTAGCACCCGCGGAGGCCGGCACCAGGCGCACCCCCATGCGCGGGTCCGACTCGGATCTGGACTCACAAAAGGGGATGGATGCGCGCGCGGCGGCGAGAGGACTCGACGCCGCGCGCGCTTTCGTCATCCTTTGCGGATGCACCGACAACCAAGGCGGGAAAGACATCCGGGGCTTCCCAGTCGCATGCACCTTCGCCAAAGCGGCCTGTACACGTAAAGCCGGGAGACGGTACGATCGCATCGTGATGGGTTCTGGTGATTCGAACGTAGACAATGATTCATTGGTCGGTAAGGTTGCTCTGATTACCGGAGCTGGCCGCGGCATTGGACGCGCCGAAGCAATACGGTTGTCGCGCAGAGGAATAATCGTTGTCGTGAACGATCTGGGTGTTGCAGTCGACGGCACCGGCACGGATACATCTCCGGCCCAGAGTGTAGTTTCTCAGATTGAGGCAGAAGGTGGGCAGGCGATCGTCGATCACACCGACGTCGGATCGTTGGCCGGTGGCGAAGAAGTTGTGCGCAAGACCGTGAGTGAGCTTGGGCGTATCGATATCCTGATTAACAACGCCGGCTTTGTGCCGGCACCGGGAGATGTTGAGAGACCGATCGAGGCGGATGTTGACGCTCAACTCGATATTCATTTCAAGGCTGCGCTGGGAACGATAAGTGCGGCGATCCCCTGGATGAAGAACCAGAGGTTTGGTCGGATCATCAATACGGTCTCGGAGGTTGCACTAGATTCCAGATACGGGGGTGGCACATACGCCTACGCTGCGGCCAAAGCTGCGCTGTGGTCGCTGACTCTGTCGATGTCGTCCGATTTCGTTGATGAGGGGATCACCGTCAACGCCATATCGCCGGGCGCTGCGACCCGGATGAACGCCGCTTATCTGGATCCATCCCGAACAGATCTTGCGCCGGACCATATCGCTCAGGTCGTTGAGTATCTCATCTGTCCGTCGGCAGGTGATTTCAGCGGTCGGGTCATACATGTTGCCGGCGATCAGCTTCGAGAGTTCATGGTCCGTCGAACTGCCGACAGCGGCGCTGTTCGACGCATTGAACTATTTCGTCAATCCGATGAGTCGGTGACGGACGAAGCCTAGGTCCATGGATGAACAAGTGCAGCTGGTTGTGTCGGGCGAATGGAAGAGGCGCGATCTAGTTTTGATGTCTCGGAAGCTGGCGGCATACCCGACGTCGAGATGGCCATCTCGTTGATCGCGTCGGAGCTTCTTGGCGATTGGCCCGTGGTGGCTGTCGGCTTTCCGGGTGGCGGATACTCGCGAGGGCGTACATACGGTGGCCGGGTAGTTGTCGCGACCAGAATGATCATGCCAGCCGAACTGGATGTTCCACCGCCGACCATCTCGGACTCGGAGGCAGCTCCGATCCCCCGGCCGCAGGGGCTGGTCCGGTGAAATCAGCTCTGTCCCAGCACATGCGCGATCAGCGTCGCGAGCTCTCGCGGGGCATCGCTCTGCACCGAATGACCGGCGCCGTCGATCGTCACCACGTCGGTGTGTGCCCGGCGGTCGCGGAATCGCACGACGTCCTCGTCGGAAGTGAAGGCGGATCGACCACCGCGGACGAGAGTCATCGGGGCCGTGGCTGCTCGCAGATCGTCCCAGAGCGGTTGCGCCCGGGGCGCTTCGCGGAGCCGATCGTAGCGCCACTCCCAGCGGCCGTCTGAGCGCCGCCGGGTGTTGTGGATGACGCCGCGGCGGATCGATGTCAACGATCGGTGTGGTGCCGCAGCGTGGGTGCGGTCGATGATCTCGGCGAGATCTGCGAAGTCGTGGGGCCCGTCGATCAATGCGACGGTTCCGCGGGCCTGCCGTTCGAGTTCGGCTGCGCGGCTGGGTGATTCCGGTGTGACATCAACGATGACGGCGCGTGGCACGAGGTTCGGGACTGTCGCCGCGAGGCGGATGGCGGTGAGCCCGCCGAGTGACATGCCCACCACCAGCTCGACTTGGGGAGCCAGCTCCTCGACCACCGGGGTGATGGCTTGTGCATTGGGTGCCGGCGAGTAGTCGCTGTCGGCGCGCCAGGACGAGTGGCCGTGTCCGGGGAGGTCGATCGCCAGCGCCGGTATTCCCAGGGTCAGTAGGACGCTGTCCCACGTGTGTGCGTTCTGCCCACCCCCGTGGAGAAACACCGCCCGCGGACTCGGGGCACCCCATGCCAAAGCGCTGACCTGATGGCCCTCAACGGTGGTGTCGATGCGTCGGACGGTCGGAACCGGGATTTCCAGACCGAGTTCGTCAGCGGTTTCGCGCAACAGGCTGAACTCGTCATTCACGGGTTCACTGTATCGACTCACGTCGTCGAGAGCGATTCGCGACGATTGTCGGTCTGGTACGGAACGTTCGCGGTTTCCACAACAGTGGTTTGTCACTCGGCGCGGAGCAGGATGGCTCCGGATGGCACTCCGCCACCTGCGGTGACGACCGCGACGTGTGCGTCATCGACCTGCCGGCCGGGTGCCTGCCCTCGCAATTGCAGCACCGCCTCCCTGAAGTGCCCGTAGCCATGCGTACGTCCAGCGGAGAGTTGCCCGCCATGCGGATTCACCGGTAGCGGTCCGTCGATGGCGATACCTCGTCCGCGATCGATGAAATCCTCGGCGCCCCCGAACTCACAGAAGCCGAGTCCTTCGAGCCAGGACAGGGCGTTGAAGGTGAATCCGTCATAGAGCATCGCGACGTCGACGTCGTCGGTGGTGAGGTCGGTTCGAGTCCACAGGTGGTCGGCCGGGCCCAGCGATTGGGGCAGGTGCGTGAGCGTGCCTTGATCCCAGGAGATTCGCTCGGTGATCTGGGTGCCCACCGCCTCGACGCGGACCGCAGTGCCGGGGAGGTCTTTGGTGGTCTCGATCGCGGACACGACTACCGCGACCGCTCCATCACAGGGAACATCGCAGTCGTACAGGCCGAATGGTGACGACACCATTCGGGCACCGAGATAGTCGTCGATTGTCATCGGCTCGCGATAGACGGCTTCAGGGTTCGCGGATGCGTTGTTTCGCCCATTGACCGCGATCCAGCCGAGGACCTCACGGTCGACGTGGTAGCGATGCAGATACTGCGAAGCATGGCAGGCGATCCAATTCGCCGGCGACATCGCCCCGTAGGGTGCGCGTTCTTCGAGCATTCCGGTTGCGCGCTGCTCGGGGATGTGCCATTGCCCGGTTCGTGACAGCTCTGAATATGTTGACTCCCAGACTGTCCGGAAGCACAGCACATGCCGGCACAATCCCGATGCGACCGCGAGCATGGCTGCGACGATGGACCCGTTCTGGCCGGGAAGTTCTCCACCACCGTTGACCCACGTGGGATGGATGCCCAGGGCGTCTTCCATGGCCATGATGCCTCCCTCCGACATGCCGGCCGGTGCTGCGCCCGGGTACGTGGAGAGACCGTCGATGTCGGCGAAGCGCAGTCCCGCGTCCTGTACCGCCTGCCGGCAGGCGGTGATGGTCAGGGAGAGCGGGTCAACCATCAGTCGTCGTCCGATCTGCGACTGGCCCACTCCGGTGATTGCGACCTTGTCCTCGAACTTCGTCGTGGATGCCCTCGGCCGTAGGTTGGTGTGTGTCGATGAGGGGTCGGGGACATCGAGGACGGCGTCGTCGCGGTCCGGGTCGGGCTCGAACAGCGGGAGCCAGATGTCGTCGGCGGCGTGCTCGAACGTGACCCGCACCGGCATGCCGATGCGGAGCGTCTCCGGCGCGCAGTGGACGATATTGGTGGTCAGGCGGACATCCGGGTCGTCCTGCAGCGCAACGATGGCGACGACATACGGAGGAGGGAACCGTGGCAGCCACTGCTGGGTGTTGACAGTGAATCCGACAACCGTCGCGAGGCCGCTGGTACCAGTCATCGGCACATCTTCGTGCCCGCAGTGGCGGCAGACGGGCGGCTTCGGATGTGTGCGCCGGCCGCAGGAGCTGCATTGGGCGATCCGGAGGATGCCGTCGGCGCCGGAGGCCCAGAACTCCGCACTTGTCAGGGTCGGTTGCGGAAGCACCCGCCCGGTGTCGACGATCGGAGTCTCGGTGGCCGCGTCGACCGCGGAACCGGTGTGTTGCGACATCGGACAGGTCCCTTCAGGCAGGAGTGAAGCGCAGTGCCGGTAGATCAGCGTCAGAGCCCGACTCGAACACTGCCTTGACGGGCATGCCAACGGCGAGTTGGTCTTCGGAGCAGCCAATGATGTTGGTCAGCACCGTGACCCCCTCATCGAGGGTAACCCAGGCGATCACGAACGGCGTGTACTCCGCCCACTCTCCGAAGGCGCGTCTGACGACCGAATAGCTGTACACCTCGCCGCGGCCGGTCGCCTCAGGCCACGCAAGCGAATCGCCGGCGCAGCGGGGGCAGAATCCTCGTGGGTACCAGAAGAACTGCTGACAGGCCTCGCAGAACGGCAGCACGAGGTGTCCCACCCGTGCGGCATCCCAATACGGTGCGGTCTCGGGGTCGAAGGCCGGTTGATCGGTGGGCAGTCCTCGCTCGAAGTAGGTGGTCATGGGTATTGCTCCAATACGGCTGCGGCACTGTAATGCCGTTGAGAGAGTCGGAATCCGGTTCCCGCCACGAGTGCGAACTCGAGGTCGGGGACCTGTACGGCAGGGGTGGCCTCGCCGCGGAGTTGCCGGACCGCTTCGATCGTCTTGGTCATTCCGCCGCGATTTCCCGGGTGGTTGTTCATCAACCCGCCACCGTCGGTGTTCACGGGCACTCGCCCGCCCGCCGCGGTGAGACCGAGGTTCTCGACATATCGCCCGCCCCGGCCCCGTTCGGCGAAGCCGAGATCTTCGAGCGCGAGCAGCACGGTGATGGTGAACGAGTCGTACAGGGACAGGTAGCCGATGTCTTGTGGCCCGAGCCCGGACTCCGCGTAGGCCTGCTCCCCGGCGCGCCGGTTGGCCGAGTAGGTCAGGTCGATCTGCCCGAGCATCGAATCCTTGTGCGCCTCACCGTAGCCCCGCAGGATGGCTCCGCGCCTTCCGAGGTCCCGTGCGATGTCAGGGTGGACCACGACCAGCGCACCACCGCCGTCAGTCATCACGCAGCAGTCCATGACGTGCAGTGGATCGGCTACGAGGGGGGAGGCCAGCACCTGCTCGACGGTGACCGGCTCCTGGAGTTTCGCATTCGGGTTGTGTTTGGCGTGCTCGGACGCCGCCACCTTGATCCAGGCGAGTTGTTCGGACGTGGTGCCGAACTCGTGCATATGGCGTCGCGCCACCAGTGCGTAGTCGGCGACCGGACCGTAGCCGCCCCGAAATCCGTTGTTCTCGAAGCTCGCCACGGGGCCCGGAGGCAACGCCAGGGCTGCGCTCTTGGTACTCGCCTGGCTGGGCAGTCCGGCCAGGCTGATCACCGCGACTCGGCAATGACCGGCAGCGATGGCGGCGGCAGCCTGTCCGATATAGGCGACATAGGTTGCGCCGCCGAGTTCGCCGGAGGCGGTCACGCGACACTCGATGCCGAGGTACTCCATCATGTCGACCGGGCCCAGGCCGGGAGTCGTTGCATCGCAGAAGAAGCCATCGACATCGGCGAGCGCCAGCCCCGCATCGGCGAGCGCACCGAGGATCACCTCGCGGTGGACCTGCGCGATGGTGTGGTCAGGGAGCTTTCGACCCGGATGCTCGTAGGCGCCGACGATGACTGCCGAACCGTTGAGTGAAGGGATCATGAGTGGACTCCGATCGTCGTCTCGACCAGGACGCCGTCATCGATCAGCGATTGGATGGTCTCGGGCGGTAGGGAGAGTTCGGCCGCCACCTGGCGGCTGTGCTGACCGAGGGTGGGCGCCGGTCGCACGCCGGCGCCGGTGCCGGCTGAGAAGCTGGCGGGGTACGGCGCGAGGCGCAGCGGCCCGGCCACGGGATGGTCGACAGATTCGAAGAAGTCGACGTCGGTCAGGTGCGGGTCGTCGAGCAGATCGTCGAGGGACCGGACCGGGATGACCGGGATGTCGGCGCCGGCGAGCGCCTTTTCCCAATACGCCGACGGATGTTTGCGCAGTTCGTGATCGACGAGGGCGTAGAGCTCGTCGATGTGCTGCGTGCGCCCGGTGATCGTTCGGTAGCGCGGGTCGTCGGTGAGCTCTGCACGGCCGATGAGATCGAAGAAGGACAGCCACATCCGGTCGGTGTAGACGACCACGCCGAGGTAGCCGTCGCTGGTGGCGTATGGGCGCCGGAACGGCGACATGAGGCGCGGATAGCCCGTGTCGCCACGGGGTGGATCGTAGGTCCGGGCCCCCTGGTGGTCGAGAAGGTTGAACGCGGCCATCGTCTCGAACATCGGTACCGTGATGGCACACCCGCGACCCGTGCGTTCGCGACTGAACAGAGCGGCGAGAATCGAGTTCGCCGCCACCAACCCGACAGTCTTGTCGGCGATCGCCGACTTCACGTAGGTGGGCGGCCCCTCTGGTCCGCCCTGCACCGAGGCCATGCCGCTGACCGCTTGGATGACGTCGTCATAGGCGGCTGTTCCGTCATATCGCCCGCCCGCGCCGAAGCCGACGAGATTGGCGACGATACAGCGCGGATTCCGGTCGAGAATCGCCTCGGTGCTGATCCCGAGGCGTTCCAGCGCACGGGGCCGCATGTTGGAGACGAAGACGTCGGCGGCCGCGACGAGTTCGAACAACAGGTCGCACCCGCGCTCCTTCTTCAGATCCACGGCAAGACTGCGTTTGCCATGGTTGGCGCTCAGGAAGATCGGCCCGAGGCCCGTCCCGTCGTGATCGAGGATGCCGCGAACCACATCCCCTTTGGGATCCTCCACCTTGACCACGTCGGCCCCCAGACGTGCGAGCTGCATGGTGCAGTACGGGCCCATGAACGTGGTCGTCAAGTCCACGATGCGCACGCCGGTGAGTAGGTCGGCAGAATGCGTAGCCACAGCGTGCTCCTATTCGTTGTCCTGCAGGCGTCGGTCGCCGAGCCCGAGCGGAATCGCGCCATACAGCGAGCGCAGCGCGACATCCATCTCGTCGGTGCGCAGCGCGCGCTCCTCCGACAGCGAGAACGCTTGTGTACCAAGGCTCCATCGTTCGTAGATGCGGAGTCGGTTGCCGTCCACGCGGATGATCTGGCCGGTGATCCAGCCGGCCTGCTCACTGGCCAGGTACGCCACCACGGGCGAACAGTTCTCGGGCGCGAACGTGTCGAATGCCCCTGGCTCGACCTCGGCGAGAAGCCCGCCGACCGCTTCGGTCATCCTGGTGCGCGCCACCGGCGACACTGCATTCACCGAGACGCCGTAACGTTGCAGCTCCATGGCCGCGACGACGGTGGCGCTGGCGATCGCGGACTTGGCTGCGCCATAAGCAAGCTGCCCGATGTTGCCGCGCATGCCGGAGCCGCTGGTGGTGTTGATGACTCGACCGGTGACCCGGTCGCCGGCTTTCGCACGCTCGCGCCAGTGACCGGCGGCGTGCCGCATGAGGTTGAAGGTGCCCTTCAGGTGGACGGCGATGACATCGTCGAAGTCGCGTTCTTCCATCGAGGTGATCATCTTGTCGCGGGTGATGCCGGCGTTGTTGATCACGGCGTGCACATCGCCGTGTGCAGCGACCACTGTTCGAACGAGGTCTCCGATGGCGTCGTAGTCGGTGACCGACAGTTCGGCGACCTCTGCCTTGCCGCCGATCTCGGCGATCTCACGAACAACAGAGTGTGCGGGTGTCTCGGCGTCTCGTGCCCCATCGAGTCCGACACCGGGGTCGACGATGACGACTGTTGCTCCCTGTGCGGCGAGCTCGAGAGAATGTGCGCGGCCCAGACCGCGGCCGCCGCCGGTCACGATCGCCACGCGGTCGTCGAGTAGTCCCATCAGATTCCTCCGGTGTACGAGTGTGTGGTGCGCGACGACGGGTCGATGGTGACGACCGCGCCGGGGTTGTCGAGCGGGTTCTCGACCACTTGGACGAGGTGCTCGGCGACCTCGGTGGCGGTCAGGGAGCCCTCGCGTGCATCGTTCGGGCCGTGTCCCCGCACCATCGCGGCGATCAACAGCTCGCGGATGTGAATACCGGACGTCTTTCCCTCCTTGTGCCAGGACCGCAGCAACGCTCGCTGTGCCGCCTGCGTCATCGACATGGGCCCCATGCCGGGGAACGTGAAGTCGGCCATGCCGCCGCCGGTGGCGAGGTAGACGGCACCGGGCGAGAGTCGGGGGATGAAGGTTCGTGCCGCGTTCACGTGCAGTCGCAGGTCACGTTCGAAGACATCGTTGATGATGTCGAAATCCAGCTCGGCGATTGGGCGCGGGTTCCAGGAGGCTGCGGTGGTCACCACCACGGCGTCCAGGGACGCTGCGGTGCACCGGTCTGCGAGAGCGTCTGTCTCGGTAGTGGATTCAACGCTGCAGGGTTGCGTGGTGACCTGTCCGGACGGGAGTGAGGCCGACAAGTCGTCGAGACGCTGCCCAGTGCGGGCGCTGAGGACGACGTCCCAGTTTCGTGAACAGAGGACTTCAGCGACGGCGCGCCCGACAGTTCCTGTGGCACCGATGAGTAGCGCTCTGGGCATTCGGATCGGATCCTCTTCTGTTGGTGGGCTGTAGCGATGTGAGAGCTGTAGGTGCGCGATCCCCGGACGGTCGGCGCGCGGTCAGGTTCGGGCGGCGAACTCCACGAGGAAGTTGCGGAAGGTCTCGTTGGTGGTGGATTCGGCTTGTGCCAAGGCCTCGACGTCGATGGAGTCGGCGAATCCCGCGTGGGTTGCCGTATCGACCGAGCGCTTGATGGCACTGCTGAGTTCGGCGCGCCGCGCGTATCGGGAGGCCAGCCGGAATGCTTCGGCGAGCGGGTCGTCGGCCCGGAGGTCCGACAGTCCGATCTCGTGAGCGTGGTCGGCCGCGATGATCGCTCCCTCGAGCAAGGCCGCCATCGCGCGGGACCGGCCGATGCGTTCGACCAACATCCAGGAGCACCCTCCACCGGGGTGCAGGCCGATCTCGGCGAAGGTGGGTCCGTAGCGAGCGCGCGGGCCGCTGACGATGATGTCGCAGGCGAGCGCGATGTTCAGACCTGCGCCGATCGCCGGCCCATGAACTGCCGCCATCGTGGGCACGGTCAGATCTCGGAGGCCGAGAAAGGACGCGTAGACGCCTTTGAGGTGGTCGCGGATCTCCTCTGTGGGTCGGGTGAGATCACCGAACATGCCGGTCAGGTCTGCGCCGGAGCAGAAACTGCGGCCGGCGCCGGTCACGACGACAGCGCCGACCGTCGACGTGTTGGCCGTGTCGTCGATCGCCTCTCGCAATTCGGCCAGGACGTCGAGGTCGAGCGCGTTGAGTCGCTCGGGTGCGTTCAGTGTGATGGTGCGGACTGGTCCGTCGTCGGCGACGAGTACAAGGGGCATGAGTCTCTTCCGTGGGCGCGGCGAATCCTGGCTGTAGTGTACTTGACTAAAGTGTCAAATGCCATCATATTGGAGCTATCAGCGACCCGCTTCGCCGGGAGGGTGCTGCACCGTTCTCGACGAATCTGGGCTATGTCAAGGGGCTGGCTCGCTGTAACGGCATGGCGTCGCACACAGTTGTCACAAGTGTCAAGTTATTCTAGGCTGCTGAACCAGCGGCGTTGCGAGGACGTCGAGGTTTGGACGCGAGTAGGAGATGACCGCGATGACCATCAGTGACCACGAACTCGAGACGACCGCCCTCGACCGACGTGTGCATGCAGTTCTGCACTGCAACGTCAACACTCCGGTACTGGCCGAATCCGCCGACTTTCTGACCCGCCTCGGCCTGGTCGAGCGCATGCGGTCGGTCTCCGACGACACGGACGGCAGACCCCTCGGACTCGGCGAGCACACGTCGAGCATCACCGCATTTCACTACGACGGTCGCGGGCCGCGCTCCGCGCCGGCAATCGAGCTCGTCGGCTGGAGGGAGCCCCCCGTGGCCGCGCGGGAGGTCGCAACGAAGTCCCACACACTCGGGTTCGAGGCCATCGGTCTGCGTACGCCCCAGCCCGCAGCGTTGTCGCCGGGCGACACCGACATGACCGAGGTTGTGGTCCGGGGCCGACGAGTGGCCGCATGGATGGCGTCGGATCCCGCCGGTGGCCCCGTCGAGCTGATCCACGTCGATCCCAGTGCGGTCGTCGATGAGCCCGAGGGTGCCAAGTTCTCTCACGTCCGGCTGGTCAGCAGCGATCTCGAGCGCACTGCCGCATGGTGGCAGCAGCTCGGTTTCGAACCCGTCCCGAATGCACCGGCGGGGGCGCTGAGTCTCGTCGCGGCCGAGGATCCCACTTTCTCGATCGAATTCCGTCATGATCCCGGCGCGGTGAGGCCCGATTGGCATGCGAACACCGCCGGCCTCTATCGCATCGCGCTCGCGGTCGAGGATGTCGTGCGGGCCCACCACGCCCTTCTCGATCTGGGCGCGGACATCCCGGAACCGGTGTTCATCCCGATGGTCGATACGCCGACCGGTGGCTTCACCGTGCTGTTCCTGGCTGATCCCGACGGCGCGGTCGTCGAGCTCGTTTCCCGTCCGCGTAGCGAGGTGCGTAGACCCACCCAACCATGCTGACCCCCTTGTTGTTCCACGTTTGACCAGAGGAGACCCCGATGACCCAGACCAGTGCCGAGGCGACCGTGCCGGTGGCGCCCGATCTGTTCACCTGGCCGGCCGAGCGGCCCGCACTCATCGCCGCGAAAGGATCGGACGGAAAGCTGACGTTCCCCTACCGGAGTCACCGACTGGTGAACGGGGTCCGCGAGGAGCAGGAGCGTGTGGAGTTGCCGCGTCGAGGAACGCTCTGGACGTTCACCACTCAGGCATTCCGGCCCACCTCACCCCCGTACGCCGGCGATGACGACGCAAAGACCTTCCAGCCCTTCACCGTTGGCTACATCGAACTGCCCGGCGCCCTGCGCGTCCAAGCCCGGCTGACCGAGCCGGACCCGGAGAAACTCATGATCGGGCAGGAGATGGAATTGGTGATTCTCCCGTTCGCCAGGAATGCCCAGGGCACGCCGACCATGATGTACGCCTTCGCCCCTGTGACAAGTGAGGAAACCTCGGTATGAGCACTCCATCAGATATCGCGATCATCGGCGTCGGACTCCATCCGTTCGGCCGCTACCCCTCGAAGTCCGCACTCGAGATGGGCGAGGACGCCGTCATCGACGCGCTCGGCGACGCGGGTGCGAAATGGGAAGACGTCGACGTACTCTGGGCATCGAGCATGGAGGTCAAGAACCCGGAGGCCATCACCGGCCTGCTGGGAATGACCGGAATACCGGCACGTTCCACCTTCACCGGATGTGCATCGGGCGGCAACACTCTCGCGCAGGCGGCGAATGCGCTCCGTCTCGGCGATGCCAACCTCGCTGTGGCCGTCGGGCTCGACAAACATCCCCGCGGCGCGTTCTCCGACCACCCCTCGGTATCCGGGCTTCCGGAATGGTACGGCGAACTCGGTCTGTTCCTCACCACCCACTTCTTCGGTATGAAAGCCACGCGCTACCTGCACGACCACGACATCTCGGAGACAACCCTGGCCAAGGTGGCAGCGAAAGCGTTCGCCAATGGTTCGGTCAACCCGGTCGCGTGGCGTAACAAGAAGCTCGGCGTCGAGGAGATACTGGCCAGCCCGGTACTGAACTATCCACTGCGCCAATACATGTACTGCGGGCCCGACGAGGGTGCGGCGGCAGCGGTGCTCTGCCGCGCGGAGGATGCGCACAAATACACCGATACGCCGGTGTATTTGCGTGCGAGCACGTTGTTCTCGCGCCGTGACGGGGCGTTCGAACTGCTGATGCCATCGCTGCCGCTCGAATCCGAGGATTCTCCGACGGTGTACGCGTCCCGTGCCGCCTACGAGCAAGCGGGGATAGAGCCGGGGGATGTCGATGTGATTCAGCTGCAGGACACCGATGCGGCTTCCGAGATCATTCACATGGCGGAGAACGGCTTCTGCGCCGACGGAGATCAGGAGAAGCTGATCGCGGAAGGCGCCACCGAGATCGGCGGTCCGCTGCCGATCAACACCGACGGGGGCCTGCTCGCCAACGGCGAACCGGTGGGGGCTTCGGGTCTGCGCCAGATCTGGGAGCTCACGAACCAGCTGCGCGGACGGTGCGGGGACCGGCAGGTCGACGGCGCGACTGTCGCTTACGCCCAGCTGTACGGAGCCCCGGGTACCGCGGCCGTGACGATTCTGTCGACCTGACATGGGTGCGTGCAGCGTCAGGGCGGCGCGACAGCAGCTGTCGGCCGACCCCTGGCACACCCGCAGCGGCGAAGACTGGGCGGTAGCGGCCGCGGGGGTCGTCGGATGAATCGTCCCGCGATGCCGTCGGCGGTCGACGAGGACCAGGCGATGGGCGATCTCCGACGAGAGGTACGCGAGTTCATCTCGCAGGAGACCGCGGCCGGGCGGTTCGTCGGCCAGGTCGACAGTTGGCTCACCGGTTGGGACGAGGACTTCAGTCGTTCGCTGGCCGAGCGTGGCTGGTTGGGAATGACCATCCCGGTACACTACGGTGGCCGAGGTCAGAGCTTCCTCGAGCGGTTCGTGGTGACCGAGGAACTGCTCGCCGCCGGAGCCCCCCTCGCCGCCCACTGGATCGCGGACCGGCAGATCGCGCCGTCGCTGCTCAAGTACGGCACCGAGTTCCAGAAACACGCGTTGCTCCCCGGAATTGCTTCCGGTGACACCTATTTCGCGATCGGAATGAGTGAGCCCGACTCCGGTTCCGACCTGGCCTCGGTCCGGACCCGTGCCACTCGTTGCGATGATGGTTGGCTGCTCCAAGGAGCGAAGGTCTGGACGTCCGGCGCGCACCGGGCGCACTACTTCATCGTCCTCGCGCGCACGGCTGCGGTGGACCCGGGGGACCGACACGGCGGGCTCAGCCAATTCATCGTTGATCTCCGCGCGCCGGGTGTGCGGATCCGACCGATTCTCTCCCTCGACGGCAGGCACCACTTCAACGAGGTCTATCTCGACGAGGTTCACGTTCCCGACGAGTGGGTGTTCGGCACCATCGGCGCCGGTTGGGAGCAGGTGACATCGGAACTGGGCTACGAACGCAGTGGACCGGAGCGCTTTCTGAGTACGTTCCCGTTGCTGGCCGCCATGGCGCGAGCCGTCGCCGACGGGACGTTGGAAACGACTGCGCAACTGGGGCGTTCACTGGCACGAACGGCAGCGCTACACGAGTTCTCCGCTGCCATCGCCGATGGTCTCACACGCGGCGAGTCGGTGGACCTCGCCGCGGCCATCACGAAGATCCTTGGCACGACGCACGAGGGTGATATCGCTGAACTGGCCGGGTCGTACGGACTTGACGCTGGTTCGTCTCCACTCGGCGAGCCGGTGCGTGAGCTGACCGCCGACGCCCTTGCCCAGCGTTCGGGATTCACTCTGCGGGGCGGCACAAACGAAATCCTGCGGGGCGTGGTTGCCCGCGGTTGGGGGATGCGCTGATGACCTCGCTTCATCCGACGTCGAGACATACCGGCCGGGTCGACCCGGATGTGGCCGACCTCTTCGACAACGTGTTCGCCGACTGGCACTCGAGGCGTCCCGCGCCGGGCGTGGTTCTCGAACTCGACCGCGACCTGTGGGCGAGGTTGGATGAGCTCGGCTTGACCGACCTCGCCTCGGCGGACGACGCAGACGTGTGGACAGTCGCGGAACTGCTGCGAGCGGCTGCTCGATACGCGGTGCCGCTGCCGATCGCAGAGCATGACGCGTTGGCTGGGCTGCTCGCCACAAGGGCGGGAATCAGCTGTGGATCCGGGATAAGAACCATAGCGCGCCTTGATGTTTACGGCACCGACCGTGCCGTGCCGTGGGCGAGCCAGGTGGATCGGATACTGGTGCTGAGGCCTTCGGGTGACGCGGCCTTCGATGCGTGGCAGATCGCCGACATCCCGGTGTCCTCATGTCGGCTCGAGGCCGCCACCGATCTGGCCGGCCGGCCGCGGGATCGGTTGACGATGACAGCATCGGCAGGCGTGGGGACGCTCATCGGTGCCGATCTGGCCAGGGAGTTCTTTCTTCGTGCCGCTTTGATGCGCGCGGTACAGGCCACCGGAGCGTTGGACCGGATCATCGACCTGTGCGTCCGGCACGTCACCGAGCGACGCCAGTTCGGCCGGCCGCTCGCGCGTTTCCAGGCCGTCCAACATCTGGTCGCCGACGCTGCGGCAGAGTCGGCCCTCGCCCACATCGCCACGGATGCCGCCCTCACCTCACTTGCCTCACTCGGCCGATCGGGCGCGAGCCTGGACGAACTGGAGCGTGCGGTTGCGATCGCCCGCTCTGTTCTCGGCACAGCGTCGGGCGTCGTTGTTCGTAATGCGCATCAGGTACATGGTGCGATCGGTACGACACTCGAGCATCCGCTCCGTGGATTGACCCAACCGGTGCTGTCGTGGCGCAACGACTACGGCACAACGCGTGATTGGGACCTACGGGTCTGCCAACTCGTCCCGGGTGAAGGCGATGGTGCCTGGGCGGCTCTGGTCAAGTGACTCCGGCCGGCCACCCCTGTGGGGAGGCCGGCCCGGCCGAACCGCCTCAGGACTGTCGCGACTCGCGAGGGAGGCCGAGTGCACGTTCGGCGATGATGTTGCGTTGGATCTCCGACGTGCCCGCATACACGGTGCCCGCCAACGAATTCTGCAGGTGAATCGACAACCAGGACGCAGAGGTGTTCGGCGCTCCCGGATCGTCGGCGCGGAACCAGCGCATGGGCGGGTCGCCAACCCAGTACAGGGCGTCCTGTCCGAGAACGTCGACCGCGATCGAGGACAGCCGTTGATGGTATTCACTCCAGTACAGCTTGGAGACCGACGCCGCGGGCCCCAGGGATCCGTCCCGGATGTAGGCATCGAGGATCCGGTCACCCATCGCCTTCATCGCGCTCAGTTCGGTGTACGAGCGGGTGATCCGCGCGCGAATGGCCGGGTCGCGATCGGCGCCGCGCTCGCGGACCAGCGCCAGGACACGCGCGAACTCGTGCGCAAACAGGACCGGATTCACCGCGGCCTCTTCGCCCCGCTCATGTGTCAGAAGGGAATTGGCCACGGTCCAGCCATCGTTGACAGATCCGACCACGTTCGCAGCAGGGGTCACCGCGTCGGTGAAGAACACCTCGCAGAAGTCGCTGGCGCCGGACAGCATGGTGATCGGACGCACCTCTACACCCGGCTGTGTCATGGGCATGATGAGCATGGTGATGCCCTTGGTCCGCGCGGCAGCGGGATCCGTACGCGCGAGCAAGAACATCCAGTTGGCGTTGGCAGCGTTGGACGTCCAGATCTTCTGGCCGTCGATATGCCACTCGTCGCCGCGCAGCGCCGCGCGGGTGCGCAGACTCGAGAGGTCCGATCCGGACTCCGGCTCGGAGTATCCCTGGCACCAGACATCGTCGCCGGAGATGATCCGTGGGAGGATCTGTGCCTTCTGTGTGTCGGTGCCCCACTTGTTGATGGTGTTGCCCAGCATCTTGATCGAGACCGTGTCGCCGGGTGTGCCGACCGGAACCTTCGCGCGGGAGAACTCCTCGACCACGACAAGATGGTCGACCTTGCCGAGCCCGCGACCGCCGTATTCCTCTGGCCAGGTGACCGCCAGGTATCCGCGGGACCCGGCGAGTTTGCGCCACGAAGCGACAAAGCCTTCACGTTCGCCGGCCGGAAGAGCGCCGACGCCCTGCCAATCGGTGGGGAGTTCGTCACGCAGGAACTCGATCACCTCATCACGGAAGCCTGGTGTCTCCCCGGGACGGGTAGTTGTCATCGATTATCTCCTAGCGGTTCGAGCTGATCTTTTCACGCTGTCAGTCAGCTGAAATCAATGATATAAGTCTATTGTAGAAATAAGAAGAGGTGACCATAAATGGAACTGATGTCGGACCAAGAGCAGGTGGAGTTCCGCACGATGATTCGCGATGGGCTCGCGCGCGTCGCCCCGGTCGAGACCACCCGACACCTGGTGACCGAAGGTCGTCGTGGCGATGAGCAGTTGCGCGACCGGCTCGTCGAATTGGGATTGCCGGGGCTCGTGATCGCCGAGGAACGCGGGGGGGCCGGTGCCGGTGCGACGGCGTTGGGAATCCTCCTGGAGGAGGCTGGGCGAGTGCTGTTGCCCACTGCGTACCTGTCGTCGGCGACAGTCGCTCCGTTTCTGTTGGGGCACGACGACTCCGGGCGGGCTGCCGATGTCATCGCCGGCGTGGCCGCGGGAGTCGATCGGGTGGCCTTTGCCGACGTCGACGTGCGCGGCGCGGCACGCACCGAGCTCGAGAACGGTCCGGGGGGTCCCACCGTGACCGGAAGCAAGGCTGCCGTCATCGACGGGGACCTCGCGACAGATCTTCTCGTCACCGCCACCCGAGGCGGTGAGTCGGTCGTCGTCCTGGTTGATGCTCATTCGCCGGGGCTGGTGATCGAGGAACTTCCTTGCCTCGATGAGACGCGACCGGTGGTGCAGATGCGGTTCGACCACGTGTCGGGGGAACCACTGAAGATCGCCGAGGTGGATCGGGTGCTCGACGACGCCCGAGCGCTGCTCCGACTCTCGCTGGCTGCGGAGGCTTCGGGGCAGATCGCCGCCTGCCTCGACCTTTCGGTGGAGTACGCCAAGAGCCGCAGGCAATTCGGCCGTGCTATCGGCGGCTTCCAGGCGATCAAGCATCGTTGCGCCGACATGTTCGTGGCAGCTCAGGCCGCCTCCGCCTCGGTGGCAGCGGCTTTCGCAGCGTGGGACGAGCAGCCCGAGCAACGCGGGCTGATCGCCGAGGCGGCGACGGCCTACTGTCTGCAAGCGGGCTTCGACGCGGCGGCCTCGACCATGCAGATCCACGGCGGCGTCGCGTTCACCGCGGAGGCGTTGCCGCAGCTCTTCCTCAAGAGGGCGAAAGCCACGCAGCTGCTGGCGGGCGGGATGGATGCCGAGGTCGCGCGGCTGGCCGACCTCGTCTTCGACGAGGGCCGCGACCCGCTCGAGCCGATCCTCGGTGCGGCTTCCTGACACCGAATCCGGCCGGCCCACATGGACGCCGTGGCGACCACCGCATCATCTCCACAACGCGTGGGAGTTTGGTGCGGTGGTCGTTTCTCGCTGGCGGCGACCGGCGGTCAGCGACACGGCGAATCCGAGATCGGGAGACCCGGGCACCCTGACTCACCATGAGAACGCTGTGACCAAGCGAGCTTCACTGCGAAATCGACATTGCCACGTCGAATCAACCCGATCGGATCCTCTCGATAAAGAATGGGTCGAGTCGATTTGGGAAAATCAATAGCCGCACACTGTTGGTTATTTATGGGACGTGAATACTCTCACCGGGAAATGGATCTGCGTCCGCGATTTATATGTGTAATCGCATTCAACCCGCGCTGTTCGATAATTGTTCGGTGAGAATGTCACGGCCGCGAGATCCTTCGAAGAATGTTACACACCGATCTGATCGAGTAGTCGCTCGTGATAAACCGATGGGCCCCCGAACATCAACTGGTCAGCCTTGGCTCGCCGGAAGTAGAGGTGTGCCGGGTGCTCCCAGGTGAATCCGATCCCGCCGTGCACTTGAATGGTCTCCGCGGCCACGAACATGAACGCGTCCGAACACACCGAATGCGCCACGGCAGCTGCCTCGGCCGGTAGCGGCGCGTCGTCGTGACCATCGGCCGCACGTAGCGCCTCGGTCGCGGCGGCGTCGGCAAGAGTGACCCGCGCGAACATGTCCGCGAGTTTGTGTTTCACCGCTTGGAACGAACCGATCTTGCGGCCGAACTGCTCACGCTCCTTGGCGTAGGCCACACTCATCGTCAGACACGTCCTGGCGGCGCCGACCTGCTCAGCGGCGAGGGCAGCAGTGGACCGGTCGAGTACTGCGGCCAGGATTCGCGATGCATCGCCCTGTGCACCGACGAGGACCGCGGGTGTTCGGTCGAAGGACAATCGCGAGATCGGCCGGGTGATGTCGAGAGTTCGAAGCGGTGTCTGCGAGAATCCGGCTGCCCCTGCCTCGACGGCGAACAGCGACGGCCCGGCCGGCGTCGTCGCGGCGACCAGGATGAGGTCGGCGTCGCCATCGGGCACCAAGGCCTTCTGGCCGGTGATGACCCAACCCGAACCGTCCGCCTCACCGGCTACAGCGAAACCCTCTGTGCGCCATAAGCCGTCGCACTCGACCACAGCCAGAGTGGCGATGGTGGATCCGTCCGCGATGCGCGGTAGGTGCGTGGCCTGGGCCGCGCTGTCACCCGATGCCAGTAGAGCGCTACCGGCGACGACGACAGATGACAGGAAAGGACCGGGCATCAGTGCGGCGCCCATCTCCGCCAGGACCACGCCGAGTTCGGTCAGCCCGAAACCGTCTCCGCCGAACTCTTTCGGCATCGCCAACGCGTGTACTCCGATGTCGCTCGCCAACAGCCGCCAGAGCGAATCATCGAAGCCCCGCTCGGTCTGCACCGCAGACCGGACCGCGGAGTCGTCACAGCGTTCGGCGAGGATGTCGCGCACCGTTGAACGCAGATCCTGGAGTTCCTCGGCACTGATGCTGTGCTCGCTCATGACGGTTCCTTCGGTAGCCCCAGGACCCGCTCGCCCAGGATGTTCTTCATGATCTCCTCGGTGCCGCCGAGGATGCGGAATGCCGGGGTGGAGAGCAGGAGTTCGTTCCATGAGAACGTTCCCCACTCACCGGTATCGGCGGTCAGCTTCGGTCCGACGAGTTCGGCAGCAAAATGTGCTACGCGCGTGAGGTTCTGGGCCCACAGCATTTTGGAGACGGATGCCTCCGGGCCTGGCTCGGCACCTGCGCGGAGCTTGCGAAGCGTCTGGCGGTTGAGATACTCCGCAGCGGTGAGATCGGCGGTGATCTCCGCAAGCCGACGGCGTGCGGCGCCGTCGGTGCGGTGTCCGGTCGCGCGGAGCAGGGAAGCCAGGAAGCCGTCGGACAGAACCCTGGCCACACCGGTCGACGAACTCTCGCCACCGACGCTGGCACGTTCGTTCATCAGGGTGGTCAACGCGACCCGCCATCCGCCGTTGACCTCTCCGAGACGATGACTGTCGGGGACGCGGACATCGGTCAGGAAGACCTCGTTGAACTCGGCGCCGCCACTCATCTGGCGCAGCGGACGCACCTCGACGCCCGGTGACGACATGTCGACCAGAAACGCCGTGATTCCTTTGTGTTTGGGAGCATCAGAATCGGTGCGGCACAGAGCCATCCCGAGTTGGGCGTGGTGGGCGACCGACGTCCAGACTTTCTGTCCCCGCAGTACCCAGCCGTCGTCGATGCGCTCGGCTCTGGTGCGCACGCCGGCCAGATCGGAACCGGCGCCGGGCTCACTGAACAGTTGGCACGCGATCGCATCGCCGCGATACATCGCCGGGAGGTAGCGCTCCTTGATGTCATCGCGGGCGTGGGTCAGGATGGTCGGACCGATCATGCCGAGGCCGATGAGCGAAAGCACGCCGGTGTCGGCCACCGCGTATCCGGCTTCGATCTGGTCATAGATGAGTTCGTGGACGGGAGTGAGCTCGCGGCCGCCGTATGTGAGTGGCCCCGTGATCCATCCGAAGCCGTTCTCGTAGCGCGTTCGTTGCCACCGGCGGGCCGCGTCGACGTTCATGCGTTCTACTTCCGGGGGATCGTCGGAGAAATAGCCGGTGTGGTCGTCGCCCTCACCCCAGGACAGCGCGGTGGGGGAGCGTCGTTCGGCGTGACGGTCCAGGAAGGTGCGTGCCTCATCAACGAACTGGGTGAGAGATTCGGGTGTCACGTCCGCAGGCGCGCTCATGGTGGTCATGTGTCCTCCCGGTTCACTGGTCAGATTTCGACGATCGGCAGCGGAGGCTGCGCACCGGACACGAGGTCGTGGCCGAGTTGTCGGGCGAGATGGTGATGGGAACCCATCAGCGAGTCGAGCGCGGCGGCACGTGTGACAGCGCGGTGCACGTCGCTCTCGAGGGTGAGACCCATCGCGCCGTGCACTTGGATGGCGTGCCGCATCACGAGTGCGTGGGTCGCGCCGGCCCGGTGTTTGGCGACGCGCGCTGCCAGCGGTGCGAGCGCGGGGTCGGCGTCTTGAGCCCCGGTCAGAGTGGCCCGGGTGAGTTCCACTGCCGCATGCGATTCGGCGAGTGCATGTCGCACGACCTGGAAGGTGGCGAGCGGCCTTCCGTACTGTTCGCGCGCAGTCGTGTGCCGGACGCACATCTCGAGCGCGGTCTCACACGCGCCGATGATCTCTGCGGTGAGCGCCAGTCGCACCGCGGCCACAGCCGCTGCGACAGCGTCCGGGTCGAGTTCGAGGGGTACAGATGGGACTTCGGCGCGATCGAGAACCTGCCAGCTCCCACCAGGGTCGAATCCCGACGAGCTCCGCACGTGCGTGCCGGCGTCGGCCGCCGTCGCCACAGCGGCGCGGTCGACGTCGAGGAGCACGATGGTGTCGACGTCTTCCACGGCACCGAGGAGGATGTCACCGTAGGCCACGGCGGTTCTGTCAACGGTGAACCCCTCATCGAGGGCTGCGAGGGCGACCTCATCGAGCAACCTGCTGGCCGCCAGGGCCCGGCCCTGTGCGCCGAAGAGCAGTGTCTGCGCGGTTACCGGGTCGGCCTCGACCACCTCCGACCAGCCCAGCTCGCCGAGTGCGTCGGTGATGGCGGAGGGTTCGCCGACAAAGACCTGTTCCAACGATGCGCGAATGGTCGCCGTGGTCTCGGCGTCGAGAACACTCATCTGACAGTCTCTTTCGGTAGTCCGAGCACGTGGTCAGCGAGGATGGTGCGCTGCACCTCCGCCGACCCACCGAGAATCGTGGCCGATCGGCTGTACCACCATTCGTCGCGCCATTCGTTCATCTCGGCCGAATCGCCGAACAGGAAGTCGGTGCCGTGGAGGTCGGCGGCGAGGTCGTACAGTCCGATCTCCACGCGCGCGAGTGCGATCTTGTCGATGCTCGCCTCCGGGCCGACGGGAGCTCCGTCGGCGAGCCTGCGCAGAGTCGCTGCGCTGCGGGCACGCAACGTGACCAGGTCGGCGTACAGGGCTCCGATCCGCGAGACGAGGCCGTCGGCCTGCGAGTTCTGGTTGGCAGCGTCGACAAGTGCGCGGAACCGTCCGAAAGCGGTCGCGGCCGACTGCCATGCGTAGACCGACCTCTCGAACTGCAGCAGGTAGGTTGCCACAGCCCAACCACCGTTCTCCGTGCCCACCAGGCGATCAACGCCGACGCGTACCTCGTCGAAGTACACCTCGGCCAGTTTGTTGCGACCACTCGCGATGGCGATCGGGCGGACCGTGACGCCGGGGAGGTCACGGTCGATCACGATCATCGACAACCCGCGGTGGCGAGACTCGGGGGTGCCGGTCCGCACCAGGCAGACGTATCGGGAGGCGGTGTCGCCGTGACTTGTCCAGAGCTTCTGCCCCGAGACGACATAGTGGTCGCCGTCGCGGACGGCACGGGTGCGCAGTGACGCGAGGTCGCTACCCGCTTCGGGCTCGGAGAACCCTTGGCCCCACCATTCGGCACCCGCGAGCGCGCGAGGGAGCAGATCGGCAGCGAGCGCCGGTGCGAACTTCACCAACGGTGGTCCGAGGGTTTCGAGCAGCAGCGTGGGTTGCGGGATCGCGACGCCGGCCGCTGCCAGCTCCTCGTAGAGCACCGCGCGATGACGCACGTCGCCGCCGAGGCCGCCGACCTCCGCGGGCCAGCCGAAACGATTCCAGCCCGATCCGTTGAGCTCTGCCATCAGCTGGGCGTCGGCGGCGATCTGTTCTTCTTCGGTCGCGTAGCGGGTGTTGCGCCATCGCGCATATCGGTCGGACTCGTCGGGTGATGTGGGCACTGCGAGCTCGGCGTGCAACTGCTTCGCGAACTCGCGATGATCCGCAGCCTGTCCCGCGACGTTCGACGGGTTCATGAGGATGCGGCCGCACGCGACCGGCTGCGCGCGAGGAACTTGTTGACGATCTCGTGATGTTCGGGTGTATCGAACGAGGCGTACTCCTCGGCGAGTGCATATTCGATGACCCCGGCGACGGCCCGCTTCATGTGGATGTTCAGCGCGCGCTTCGTGCTCTGGACGGCATGTGCCGGCTGTGCCGCGATCCTCTCCGCGAGGGCGATGGCCTCGGTCAGCACGTCGCCGTCGGCCACGACCCGGTTCGCGAGGCCGATCTCAACTGCCTGCTGTGCCGGGATTCGTGCGCTGGTCAACAGGTATTCTTTTGCGCGCAGCATACTCATCAGCAACGGCCATGTCGGGGCACCGCCGTCGGCTGCCGTGAGACCCACCCCGACGTGCGGGTCGGACAGGTATGCCGACTCGGCGATGAGGACGATGTCGCTGCAGGCCGCCAGACTGGCGCCGAGACCCACCGCCGGGCCGTTGATCGCCGCCACGATCGGCAGGGGGCATTCCAACATCTCCCGAACCAGCTTGCCCGCACTGTCGATCTCTTTGCGCCGCATGGATTTGTCGTCCCACAGTTCGACGAAGTGATCGAAGTCGCCGCCGGCGCTGAACGCCTTTCCGGCACCCGTCAGCACCACTGCGCGAGCGTCCGGATCTTCTGCCAGGTACTGCCATACGGCGACGAGTGCGTCGTGCAGGGTCTCGCTGGTGGCGTTCATCGCTTCCGGACGGTTGAGGGTCACGATGCGCAGGGCGCCCCGTGACTCGATCAGAAGTTCGGAGCAAGCAGGATTCTGCATCGTTCTCTCCTCGGTTGCCCATTGCGTTGGGACGTCGGTGCCGGCGTGAGACGGCGGTGGTCGCTCCATTCGACAGCTAGTTGACGAACTTGTCAAGAAATGCCTATCGTTCCTGCAGTCGATGGTGGGCTGGTTCGGACCGTCTGATCTGAGTGCCCCCGCACGCCGAGTGAAGGAGAACGCATGTCCAATCTGCTCGATCCCGGGAACGAACCGGCGCATGCGGTCGTCTACCGCGGCGTATCCGCGCTCAAGGCGTCAGTGGGGCAGAAGCTGGGACCGACCGACTGGTTGCTCGTCGACCAGTCGCGGATCGACTCGTTCGCCGATGACACCGAGGATCATCAGTGGATCCACGTCGACCCGGACCGCGCAGCAGACGGACCTTTCGGGGGCACCATCGCCCACGGGTTCTTGACACTTTCGTTGGTGCCCCATTTCATCAATCAGCTCCGACGAGTCGAGGGCGTGGCGATGGGTGTCAACTACGGCCTCGATCGCGTTCGGTTCCCGTCGCCCCTGCGCGCGGGGAGCCGTATCCGGGCAACGACGGAGACGATCACGGTCGACGAGGTGGGGCCGGGGATCGTACAGGTCGTCACGCGGACGGTCGTCGAGGCCGAGGGGGCGCCCAAGCCGGTGTGTGTGGCCGATCTGGTCGCGCGGTATCACGGGGAGGACGTCGAATGAACCACAGTTGGCCTTGGATGCTCGACACCGACTCGATCGACGAGTTGGTCGCACAACGGTCGGCGGCGACTCCCGCGGCGGCGGCGTTCCTCGATGAGCATGGCGCGACGGTGACGTTCGGCGAACTCGACGTCGTGGTCGGAAGGGTTGCGGCAGCCCTGAGTGACCGGGGCATCGGTTCCGGGACACGAGTCGCGTGGCAGCTGCCCACCCGGATCTCGACCGCGGTCACGATGCTCGCGCTGCGGCGCCTGGGTGCCGTTCAGGCGCCGATCATCACTCAGTATCGCGACAAGGAGGTCACCGCGGCCCTGCGCACGTTCGGCGCGGACGTTGTGCTGGTGCCGGGCACGTGGGGTGGCCATGACTACAGCGCGATGGTCCGTCGCCTGGACCTCGTCACGGCTCCGGAGCTGATCGAAGTCGGACATGCGCCGATGGAGGCGGAACCGGTCGACGTCGCGCCTTCCCGCGACGCCGACGATGTCGTCTGGGTCTACTTCACCTCGGGATCGACAGGCGCACCGAAGGGGGCACGGCACAGTGATGCGACCCTGTTGGCAACCGGATTGGCCTTCGGCGGGCAGGGTCGGCTCGGGGAGCGCCCCGGCGAGGTCGCCGCGATGGGCTTCCCGATAGCGCATGTCGGTGGCATCGAATACATCATCGCCTCGCTGGCCGGGGGATACCCCTTGCTACTGCTCGAGACGTTTGTGCCCGACCGTGCGGTCGAGTTGTTCGGAAAGTACTCCGTGACGACCACCGGCGGCGCGCCGCCCTTCTACCAAGCGCTGGTCGCACAGGCCCGCGCCGCGGCGCCGGAGAAACTGCTGCCGGCGCTACGGAGCCTGAAGGGCGGAGGCGCGCCCTGTTCGGTCGAGCTCTTCGACGAGGTTACCGACATCCTCGGTGTGGCCCTGGCCCACGACTACGGGATGACCGAGGTGCCCATGCTCGCCGTCGCCGACCCACAGGATCTGCCGCAGATCCGTGCCCGGACCGACGGACGGCCGATCCCGGGCAACGAGGTCAGAATCGTCGACCTGGAGGGCAATCTGTGCGCGTCGCTCACGCAGGGTGAGGTTCAGGTGTCGGGACGGGGGGTCTGCCACGGTTACACCGATGCCGACGAGACCGCGAAGGCATTCACCGCCGATGGTTGGTTCCGCACCGGCGACATCGGCGTGATGCACCCGACAGGCCACATCGAGGTCGTCGGCCGGCTCAAGGACATGATCATCCGCAAGGGCGAGAACATTGCGCCGGTCGAGGTCGAGACGGCGCTCATGACGCACCCGGCGGTTGCAGAGGTGGCGGTCATCGGCTTGCCCGACCCGGAACGTGGCGAAATCGTCTGTGCGGTCATCAGCATCGCTGCGGGGGCCGAGGCTCCATCCCGCGCCCAATTGCGGGACCACCTACTCGGCTGGGGCCTGATGCCGCAGAAGATCCCGGAGCGCGTCGAGATCGTGGCGCAACTGCCTCGCACCGGGCTCGCCAAGGTCGCCAAGGCCGAGCTCAAGCTGCGCTACACACCAACCGAAGCGCTCTGAGGTTCGGTGATCGTGCCCATGATCATGTGGGCGATCGCCGCGACGACCTCGCGACTGTCGATGGGCAGGTGGCGGACATGGATCTGATTCCATGTCCGCTCCACCATCGACACGATGCTCAGTCCGAGCGCCTCCGGTGCGTCGGTCGGTGTCATCTGACGGCTTCGTAACGCGATACCCACCAGGAACGCTGTGCGCATCTGCAATCTGTTGGCAGTGGCGCGGAACTCTTCGTCGGTCGGGCCGGACTCGCTGAGCGCGTTCATGAACGCGCCGTGTTGATCCATGAAATCGAAGTAGGACTGCACCCATCCGCGGAGATCGTCGTAGCGGGTGGGACGGGGAAGTTCATCCAGTGCACCGACAACTGCCAGACAGTCCCGATAGGTGGTGCGGCCGAGGACCTCGACCACGTCCATCTTGCTCTTGAAGTAGGTGTAGAACCCTGCCCGCGATGCACCGCACTCGTCGGTGATGTTGTTGATCCGTGTGCCGGCGTAGCCCCGCTCGAGGAACAGTTTGCGGGCGGCATCGAGAATGGCCTCGCGCGCCTTCAACGCGCGAGGGCCGAGGTCGGCCAGTTCCTCGTCCGCAGTTGGCGTCGACGACTCGTTGCTCGCGCTTGTTTCCAAGGTCATCGGTGGTCCTCCTTGTGTCTTGGGATCGTCGCCGTCCGCGCAAGTGTCGCGCCGCGAGTCCATGGTAGCCAGCTACTTGACATCTCGTTCCGGCCATCTCATGCCCGTGTTATGTGTACCTGAACGGGTACTTTCCCCTCAAGTCCGAGACCCTAGCATGCAATAGTTGACACTTTCGTCAAACTAGCGTTATGTTCTGTCCAGCAGCTCATCAACTCTGCGCTCGCTTCTGAAAGGGGAACCCCATGACCCAGTTCACCGACGCACCGATCTTCGATGCGGATCAGCACATGTACGAGACGCCGGACGCACTCACGAAGTACCTACCTGACAAGTACAAGTCGGCAGTGAACTTTGTGCAGGTCGGCCATCAGACACGGATCTCCATCCTCGGAAAGATCCGTGATTACATCCCGAACCCGACATTCGACAAGGTGGCGGCGCCGGGTGCCTGGGAAGCCTTCTTCGCGGCCGAGAACCACGAAGGCAAGACCCTGACGCAGATGGCCAGGGAGCGTGTCATGGAGTCGATCCCGGCGTTCCGCGCGCCGGAGCCGCGTATTGCGGCGCTGGACAACCAGTCTGTGCACGAAGCGCTCATCTACCCGACGTTGGCCAACCTCGTCGAGCACTCGGCGTCCGAGGATCCCGAACTGTGCTCCGCGATGATCCACGCACTCAATCGGTGGATGCTCGAAACATGGGGGTTCACCCACGAGAACCGCCTTTTCATGACTCCGGTCATCAACCTCGGCCTCCTCGACGAAGGCATGCGTGAGCTCGAGTACGTGTTGGAGAACGGCGCCAAGGCCATCTTGATCAAGCCGGCTCCCGTCCGGAACTGGAAGGAGTGGCGCAGTCCCTCGCTCCCCGAGTTCGACCCGTTCTGGCGTGAGGTCGAGGCCGCCGGGCTGCCGGTCGTTCTGCACGCGAGCCAGCCTCCGCTCGACGACTACATCAACAAGTGGGAGCCACCCAACTCGCAGGTGTTCACGGAGATGAGTGCGTTTCGGTGGATTGCGCTCGGTCACCGCGAGATCACCGACATGATCACCGCGCTGATCACGCACGGGACATTCACGCGATTTCCCAAGTTGCGCGTTGCCAGCATCGAGAACGGATCTGCTTGGCTGCACCCGTTGTTCCACGACTACGAGGACTTCTACAAGAAGATGCCGCAGGCGTTCCCGGAGCACCCGATCGATGTGTTCCGGCGCAACATCTGGGTGAGCCCGTTCTGGGAGGGCTCTGTCGCCGACGTGGTCGAGACAGTCGGCTGGGATCGGGTGATGTTCGGTTCGGACTTCCCGCATCCCGAGGGGCTCCAAGAGCCCACCGGCTACTGGCGGTACGCCGAGGGAATGGACGAGAAGCGCACGTATGATTTCATGGGCGACAACGCGCGTCGCTTCCTGGGCCTGCCGGTGCGCAATCCGGCAGAACTCGCCACCTTGTGAGAAGTCACCTATGAGTCCCGCTGCGCTGGTAGTCGGCGCCTGCGAAGCGTCCCGGGAAGCGATCGCCGTCACGGCGACAAGCGTCCCGGGACGTCTTCGTTTGCCCGGTCCGGTGGTCTGTCTATAGTGTTGTGGTTCTTGTCTTTTCGCAGTCTGTTTCACAGCCGCATCTGGGCAGCCCTCACGCCTAGGTGACGGTCTCGAGCTTCTCGATGCGTCGGCGACTGCATCGGAGGCGGACCCACAGGCGGTGGGCACCGCGGTGATGGCGATGCTGGAGCGCTCCTGGTCCGTCGTCGATCACCAGCATCTGCCGTCACCGGATCGTGAGCGCGTTGTCGAGGCCATTGTGGAACTTGTGTGCCGGTTCCTCGCCTGACCGGGACCCGACGTCACCCCGGCTTCGCCGAGGCGAGAGATATTCAGACGTGCTCATGTCTGCAGGCGTTCGACGATCCCCAATTCCGCGAGAACCTCCGCGGTGTGCGTACCGGGCTCGGTCGATGCAGCGAGCCGCGGGGTACCGGAGTCCCACCTGACGAACCCGGCTACCACCGCCATCCGGCCGTGGATGTGGTGGTCGATGATCTGGGTGAAATCGTTGGCACTCAGGAACTCATCGAACATCTCGCGTTCGCGATCGAGCACCGGGCAGGCGGCGACGCCGGCGTCGGTGGCGCAGCGGATCGCGTCGTCCACCGTGCGGTCGGAGATGTCTGCAGTCACTGCGTCGGAAGGCGTGGCGATGCCGAGGGCATGGGCAAGGGGCGCATCGCTGCGGCGATCCGCCGCTGCGAACGCCACCCAGCCGTCGGCGCAGCGCTGCAGACTGCGAGCGAAGAACGGTCCGACGAAGTTCGCGCCGCCCACCACGGCGTTGGGGCTGCCGGCATAACTGGTGAACTCGTCGAACTGCGCGAAACCTGTTGTCTGCGCGAGTGACGACTCGATCCGCGACCCGCGTCCGGTACGGCTGAACCGGGCGTATAGGGCCGCGGTGATCGCCAATGCGCTCAATACGCCTGTTGCGGTGTCGTGCACCGAGATGTTGCTGACGACCGGTGGCCCGTCGCCACCCTGCGCCAGCGCCAGCCCGCTCATCGACTGGATTATCGGATCGAACCCCGGTAGACGCGCGCCGGCCTGGGTCGTGCCGAATGCGGTCACTGAACAATGGGTGATGGTCGCGTTGGCCCGCGCGACGTCCTGTGGCTCGAGTCCCAGTGCGGCACCCGAAGCGGGGCGTAGGTTGTCGAGGAGGACGTCGGACTTTCGGAGCAGCTCGATGAAGTGGTCGTGGTCGTCGGACTGGTGCAGGTCGAGTGACATGCACCTCTTGCGCTGATTCAAGGCGAGGTAAGCGATCGAAAAGGCGCGATAGGGATCTCCGGTTTCCTGCTCCACTTTGACCACGTCGGCGCCCATCTCGGCGAGAACGGCCGTAGCCGTCGGGCCGGCCAGGTACGACGCCAGGTCCACGACTCGCAGACCGTCGAGGGGCAGGTCGTCCCGGTGTTCAGCGCTGCGAGCCCCCCGCTTGTCCCAGCCGAGCGTTGCCAGGGCGGCCTCGTCGTCGAAACCGCCTGCAATCCAGGTATTCCCGTCGATGGTGAGTGGGATGGTAGGCATCTCGATCCGGCCGACAACCGGATGCTCGGCGGTGGTGAACGATCCGAGTTCGGTGACCAACTCACTCTCTCGCCACTCCTGTCGGGTGCCCGTCGGCGCGCACGGGACGCCGGCCTCGTGCAGAGTCTGCAGCCACTGATCGCGGCTGGCGGTGGCGAAGTGGTGTTCGAGGGCGGAGCCGGCAGCGGTGGCGGCGGCGGGCGAGATCCGGATCGAATCCGGATCTCCATCCACTCCCGGCAGAGTGAGGATGTCGAGGCGATCCAACGCGTCGAGGGCGCGGATGAACAAGGGTGACGTCAGTGCGGCGAGGAAGAGCCATTCTCCGTCGGCGCATTGGTATCCACGCCAACTCGGTACCGGGCCGCGCGCACTGCCGGGATTGAAAACCTCGCTGTCGAGTCCATCGACCATCATGGTGAGCATCAAGACGGATACGGCGTGCAGACCGGTCACCACAGCCGCGCCCCCGTGTCGTCCGCGAGCCCGCCCGACCAGCGCGCTGACTGCGGCGGTGGCACCGAGTGCGGCGTGCACGGGAGCGATCAGATCAACTGTGGTGGCCACCGGACTGCCGTCGGCCGACGGTCCATGCGTCGCCACACCGCCGAGCGCGGCCAGCAAGAAGTTGTCGGGCGGCAACTGATCGACCCAACGGCCCGTCGTACCGTAGGTGGGCATCCACACGTGGGTGCATCCCGGGGCCCGATCGGCGATAGCGGCCGCAGAGCACCCATGGTCGTGCAGATCGCCAGGCGGCCGATCAGTGAGATAAATGTCCGCGCTCTCCGCCAGACCCGGTATCTCAGTGGCGGATACGTTCACCCGGCGCTTTCCGCGGTGGTGGACCGGATTCCCACCGCAACAGGTGCACGGGCTCGCCGAATCGTCGTGAATCACCACCCGTACAACATCGGCCCCCAGGTCCGCGAGCAGGAGGCCTGCGAGACGCGCCTGCGGGGTGTGCGAATCCTCGAGTACGCGCACACCTGACAGCGGGGGAACGTTGGTCGTGTGTGAGGCGTGTGGCATCAAGACCTCCTGGGCGGTGACAAACGCGACGGGATCGTGCGCGGACTCAGGTGACTATCGAATCGACCTTCAACGCGATGACAGCGTCCCAGTCGAGGCCCAGTTCCTCCTGCAGAATGGCGTCGGTGTGTTCGCCGGCCGACGGCGCACGGGTGAGATCGGGAGGCGTCTCGTCGTACTGGACGGGGTTCGCGACCAGACCATAGGTGGCCGAGCCATCGGCAGTGGTAACCGGGCGGATGTAGCCGTTGGCGATCACCTGTGGATCCTCGAGGACCTCACCGGGCGTCTGTACGACGGCCCATGCGCCCTTGAGCTTGTCCATCCGCTCGCGCCACTCCGCCAGCGGTCGGGCCTCGAAGGCCTTGCGCAGTTCGTTCACACACTCGACGCGGTTCTGGAATCGGGCACCCGCATCGGCAAAACGCTCGTCGGCAATCAGTTCGGGGCGTTCGATGAGCTCGCACACCTCCGGCCAGAACCGGTCGGCCTGCAGCATCATCAGCTGGACGAAGCGTCCGTCGGAAGTCTTGTAGTAGTTGACGATCGGGTTCGGCATGTCGTCGGTGGTGAAGCGTGGCAGGTTCTCCTCGCCCAGGAGGCCGGTGGCCACCAGATCCGGGGAGATGTGCCAGGCCGCCGCACCGAGAAGTGAGACGTCGACGATCGACGTCTCGCCGGTCCGTTCACGTTTGAACAAGGCGCCTGCAATACCAGAGGCGATCATGAACCCGCCCATGATGTCGCCGAAGGCGGGGCGTTGCATGGGGGGCCACGGTGCGTCGGGTTCCTTGATCATGTGGGCGACTCCGCCTCGTGACAGGTATGCCGTGCCATCGAAGCCCGGCTTGTTGGCCTCGGCACCCTTTACGCCGAAACCGGTGCCGCGCGCGATGATGATCTGCGGATTCGCGGCGCGGAGGTCCTCGACGGTGAGGCGCAGCTTCTCCAATCGTTCCGCCAACATGCTGGTCAGGAAGACATCCGATTTCGCGACGAGCTCGAGTAACAACTCGCGCCCCCGTTCGGTCGTCACATCCAGTCCGAGACTGCGCTTTCCGCGGTTGGGCTGCTCGATGATGAAACTGACACCATTGGCGCCCTTCGCGCCCACCGCACCGACCGACAGTCCGCGTTGCGGATCGCCGGTCACCGGATCTTCCACCTTGATGACGTCGGCGCCCCAATCGGCGAGCACCGCGCCCGCTGTCGGCACAAATGTCCAGCCCGCCAATTCGACGACCTTGACGCCGTCCATTACTCCGGTCACCACATGTCCTTTCGGTTACTGTCTCGACGAGCCATCTGTTCACGGGGTTGGCGGTGTGGAATGCCGACAGAAGATCTGACGCCGGTGTCGCATGGTCTTCGAGCCACTCGCACTCGGCTTGGTGGAGTGTTCACATACGCTGCGAGGTCGGACTTCTGTCACCGGAACTGCTCTACATGAAGCATCGTAGCGAGGTTCTAACGGTGTTGTCACCAATTTGGTGATATCAATGATCACGAGCTGAGAGGAACAATGATGTCGGTTGCAGAAGAGTTCGGCGCGTTCCTCGCGTCGGAGGTGCCAGGTTTCCGGGAGCGATGGGACGACATCTCGGAATGGGCTGCCCGTGTCGACTGGCAGCGCACGCTCAACACCGGTCGATGGGCGGCGCCCGCCTGGCCTGAGGAACACGGTGGCCGGGGACTCGAGCCGCATGAGGTGGTGGTGGTCGAGGAGATGCTCGCCGCGGAGGGGTTCCCGATCATCGCCGGTGTCCTCGGCATCAACAATGTGGGCCCGACGCTCATCGCATGGGGCAACGAGGAGCAACAGAGCCACCTGCCGGCCATCCTCAGCGGAGATGAGATGTGGTGTCAGGGGTTCAGCGAGCCGAACGCCGGTTCGGATCTCGCATCGCTGCGCACCAAGGCTGTGCGCGACGGCGCTCATTTCGTGGTGAACGGTCAGAAGATCTGGACCTCGAACGGCACCCATGCCACGCATATGGAGTTGCTCGTGCGGACCGATCCGCAGGCGGCCAAGCACAAGGGCATCTCGGCGTTGACGGTTGACCTGTCGACACCCGGGATAGACATCCGCCCGATCAGACAGATCAACGGCGAGGAGGAGTTCGCCGAGGTGTTCTTCACCGATGTTCGTGTGCCGGTGGAGAACCTGCTCGGCCCGGAGAATCAAGGGTGGCGTGTCACCATGACCACGCTGGGCCACGAGCGCTCGGCGATCGCCGCTCTCGCCCGTCGACAACACGGCGACGTTGTCGCGCTTGTGCACGATCGCCTGGCAACGACAACCGCTCCGTCGTTGCGCGACGAACTCGTGCGGCGCTACATCGAGACTTTCGTCGCGGCCAACATGGGCGAACAGATGCTGGCCCGGGTGGCTGAGGGGGAACAACCGGGAGCCGAACAAACAGTGATCAAGCTGCTGTGGAGTGAGACCGGTCAACGGGTCGACGCGACCCGTCTGGCGATGGCGGGGGTCAACGGGGTCCTCGGTCGAGACCCTGATCCCGTGAAGCAGTATCTGACCGGACGCGCGCTCACCATAGCCGGTGGCACCACGCAGGTCCTCAAGAACATCATGGCCGAGCGCGTGCTCGGATTGCCGAAGGAGTGAGTCGATGCCCGTGACAACGCAGGCCGAACGGCGCGAGCTGCGCTCGGCAGTACGCGATTTCCTCGAATCCGTGTACCCGCCGCTCTCGTCCGAGACTCGTGTGGGTGCCGGCGACAAGCTCGACGACGCGACGTGGGCGCGGGTGTCGGGCGAGATCGGTCTACCCGGGCTGGTCGTACCCGCGTCGGAGGGCGGACAAGACCTCGGCGTGACCGAGGCCGCCGTCGTTCTCGAGGAGACCGCACGGGTCTTGTTCGCCCAGCCGTTCCTGAGTAGTTCTGTGCTGGCGACCATCGCGATCAAGGAATCAGGTGAGGGCGCAGCGTTCTTGTCCCGGCTGGCGTCGGGTTCGCTGATCGCGACGCTGTGTCTCGACGATGACCCGGACATGCCGATGACGGCCACGCGCGTCGATACCTGTTGGCAGCTCAACGGCGCCAAGGAGCTTGTGCTCGATGCGACGCTGGCGGGGTCGTTTGTGGTGAGCGTCGCGCTGGACGGGGAGACCGCACTTCTCCTGGTGGACGCCGACCAGGTCACGATCGAGCCGTATGAGGGAATCGACCTGACCCGCAGCATCGCTCGCGTACGGTTCGAGGCCGCTCCGGCGATCCGGCTTGGTGGAGACCAGACCGAGTTGGTGGCGCGTCTGGGACACCTTGGGGCGGTGGCCGCTTCGGCCGAACTGACCGGGTTGGCTGATCGAGCCATGACCTTGGCCGTCGAGTACGCGCAAACCCGAGTGCAGTTCGGGAGGCCAATCGGTTCTTTCCAGGCCGTCAAGCACCTGTGCGCGGACATGCTCACCATTGTCGAGAGCTCACGGGCCGCGACCGCAGCCGCAGCAGCGTCCGCCGACGACAGGCCGGACGAGCTCGCCGTCACCGCCGCGATCGCCAAGGCATGGACGTCTGAACAGTGCCCTCTGGCAACCGAACTGCTGATCCAGATCCTCGGAGGCACCGGCTACACGTGGGAGCATCCCGCACATCTGCTCCTCCGGCGGGCGCGCACCCTGGCCGTGACCTTCGGTGACGCTGCGGACCATCGGGAACGTCTGGCCGAGTTGCTCGCTGCCCGCTGAGCATGGCGCCGGTGCGCCGAGATGGTTACCGGCGCAGGAGATCATTTCGCACTTGTCGAGAGGATACGGATCAGCGGACTCGGGCGCTGCGTCAGAATGCGCGCTGCTCACGTCAGAGTCGCGCGCAGCGCCTTCTTGTCCAGCTTTCCGGTGGGAAGCTTGGGCAGTTCACCGACGGAGCGGAGAGACCTGGGCAATTTGTAGCGGGCCAGGGTCGGCGCAAGGTATTCCCTCAGTCCTTCGAGGGTGAGCCGAGCGTTCGATCGCAGGACCACCACGGCCGTAACCGCTTCGCCCCACCGCTTGTCCTGAACTCCGACGACGGCGCACTCGGCCACATCCGGATGTGCGCTGATCGCATCCTCGACCTCGAGTGAGTAGATGTTTTCTCCGCCGGAGATGATGACGTCCTTCTTTCGGTCGACGAGGTGCAGCAGACCGTCGTGGTCGACGATCCCGATGTCGCCCGTATGACACCAGCCGTCTCGGATCGTCTCCGCGGTGGTGATCGAGTTGTTCCAGTATCCGAGGAACATGGTCTCGCTGCGGACGATGATCTCGCCGGCGGTCCCGGTCGGCAAGTCTTCTCCGTCGTCGTCGACAATGCGTATCCTGTTGCCCGGGAAGGGTATGCCGACCGACGACAGTCGGCGGACCGACCGTTCGCCGTTGTCCCTGGTGTGGAACTCGAACGGTAGTCCCGACGTGATGACCTCTGTCTGGCCGTACATGTTGGTGAAACCGGCGTCAGGCATCGCCGTCATGGCCGCGGCGAGTGTCGAACTCGTGATCGGCGCGGCGGAGTAGACCACGACGCGCACCCCGGTCAGGCGGTGATCGGTCCTGCTGTCGGCTTCCTCCAGAAGTTCCTGGAGCATCGTCGGCGCGAGATGCAGGGCGGTGATGTCATCGGATGCGATGACGTGGAGTGCGTCAGCGGGTTCGAACTGCCTGCGCAGCACACAGCAGCCGCCGCGCGCGTGGAGGGCGAGCCCGATCGCCATGGCGCCGATGTGGAACATCGGCATCACCAGCAGCACGCGATCGGACGAGCCCGTCCTCATCTCGTTGTTCGTCGTGAACGCAACACGATGCAACCCGCGCTGTCCAAGCATGCAGCCCTTGGGTTTTCCTGTCGTGCCGCTCGTGTAGATCAGGCAGGCGATGTCGTCGGGTCGCGCACAAAGGGTTCGCGAACGGCCGTCGGCGGACGCCAGGAAGTCCTCGTAGTCCTCGCAGTCGTCAGGTGTCATACCCGCCAGCGGATCGAGCGCGACGATGACCTCGATGCTGCCGAGGGTTGGCAGCAACTCCGCCACCGATGCATAGCAGTCCGCGTCGACGAACAACACGCGCGGCGCTGCGTCCGCGAGGATAGCGACGACCTCGGCGGGTGCAAGCCGGAAGTTGACCGTGGCCACCACGATGCCGCTGAGCTGCCCCATGGCCAGGACCTCGCCGAACTGGATCGAATTGCGGCCGAACACGGCGACCCGGTCCTGGCGGCGGAGGCCCCGCGCCTCAAGTGCCGCAGTCAATCGGTCGGCGCGTTCATAGAGTTCTCGGTGCGTCCTTACCTGACCGTCGGCCAGGTACGCGGGTTGGTCGCCGAACCGTCTGGCGTTGTCCGAGACGAGGTCTGCCAGACAGACGTCGAGAGTCATTTCGGTGCTCCTGGTGCCAGGTGATCGCTGGTGGTCCCGGGGGGCAATCAGCGAGACGACCAGCGGGTGATCAGCTTGTCGGTTGTGGTCAGATCGGCAACCATCGCGATCGAATGCCGCAGCGCCATCTCGGCGTATTCAGGTGGCGTGCCGGCGACCGCGTCGCGTGGCACCACCACCCGGAACCCTGACTGCGACAGGTGCCCAGCAGTGAAAGGTAGTGCGACGTTGAGGGATACGCCGACGAGAACCACCGTCGCGATCCCGTGTCCACGCAGCACCGGGATCAGTTCGGTGTCCAGTGTCGGAAAGAGTCCGTGATGGCGCGGGACCACGAGATCGACCGTGTCGAACAACGCCGACACCACCTGCGTTTCGGGGGTCCCATGCTCCCAGTGGGCAGTGGCGGGACCCAGGGATCGCCACAGGCGTGCGGTCCCGGGTATTCGAGCGCCGACGTTGCCTTCGTGCGTCGCGTGGATCACCTGGATGCCACTGGATCGCGCAGTGCAGAGCAGACGCGCGAGCGTGTCGACCAAGATCGTCGAGTCGGCGCCGAGTGCCGGTAACACGGCGTCGGGTCCGAGCACGCCGTTCTGGCACTCCACACACAGTACGGCCGTCGCGGCCGATGAATCATCGCCATTTGTCATGTCGCGCGCTACTTGGGTTGGAACCTCTGAGCGCCGTCGAGCCGCAGTACCTCGCCATTGACGTACCCGTTGGTCAACAGGAACGTCGCGGCATCGGCGAACTCCTCGGGTGTGCCGAGCCGCTTCGGGTAAGGCACATTGGCGGAGAACTTCGCAATGGCCTCTTCTCCGACGGACTCCATGATGGGAGTCTTCATCGTGCCGGGCGCAATGGTGTTGACCCGGATCCCGACCGAACTCAGATCTCGCGCGGCGGCGAGGGTCAGGCCGATCACGCCCGCCTTCGCGGCCGCATAGGACGTCTGACCGATCTGCCCTTCGTACCCTGCGATCGACGCCGTGAGTACCAGGGCTCCGCGCCCGCCGGAAGCAAGCTCGGGTGCTGTGGCGACAGACGCGGCCACCAATCGGGCCACATTGTATGTGCCGGTGAGGTAAAGATCGATCGTCTTGGTGAACCCACTGAGGTCAGCGGGTGAGCCGTCGCGCTGCACCATTCGTTGGGCCACCCCGAAACCGCCGTGTGCGACGACGCCGTAGCGCAGCTGCCCGAGTTCGTTCGCCTTCTCGACGGCGCTGAGAACGCTCGCTTCGCTGGTGACGTCGGTCTTGACGAACGCTGCTCGCTCGCCGAGTTCCTTCGCGAGCTGCTCGCCCTTCTCCTCGGCGAGGTCGGCGATGACCACGGCCATCCCCTCAGCGTGGAGTCGGCGCACCGCGGCCTCGCCGAGTCCTCCCGCGCCGCCGCTGACTATTGCCGATGCTTCCTCGAATGCCGCGACCATCGTGGTCCTCCAGAATCATGTTCGGTGATCATTAGTTGACGATTATGTCAGATAACTACAGCCGAGGTCCGATGGCAAGCCCATGCGCGTCGCGCCGGTGTGCCCGCAGGGCTGATTTTGATGCTCAACTGCAGCTTTGACCAGATTCATTGCTTCTGGGAAGCTGGTGTCAGATCATCTGTGACTGGTGGAAACGTCCCGTCTCGCCACATCATCGAAGCTGCTAGGCGGTGATCTGTACTCCATGTCAACTGTCGCCGGGGCGTCAGCGATATGCGGTGACTCGAGCGACGAGTGCGACCTTTCCGTCGTCGCCGATTGCGCGCGCGTCGCCCACAGCGGTGCTGCGTCCCACCCGGATCGCCGTGCCCTCGTATCGGGAATTCTCTCCTGCCATGAAGGGGCGGAGGAAGTTCACCCGCAGCGAGGCGGTCTGCAGCTCACCCATATGGCCGTGGTTGATCGCTGCAGACGCAGCGAGTTCGAGGCCGGCTGACGCCACACCGCCGTGCACGATGCCGATGTCATTGTTCAGGCAGGGGTCGGACTTCTGTACCAGGACTTGACCGCCATCCGCTGATCGCGGGCTTACCGCCATGAGGTCGGCGATCGTCGTCGCGGCGGTCCGCTCCAGGGTTTCCTGTGGCCGCGGAGACAGGGTGTCACCTGCGTCGATGAAGAAAGAGCGCACCGTACCCCCGCCGATCACGGTTCCGCGATGGGTCAAAGTGCAGATGCCCAGCGAGGTGGAGCCCGTCGAACCCAGGACGTGCGCGCTCGCAGACACCAGGCCGTCGAGATCCTCGACTGCGGAGAGGTTGAGTTCGAGCGACAGTTCACTGGAGACCGTCCACTGATGTGGTCCACGGCGATGATGGTTAACGATTCCCGCGGCAGCGTCGACGAGTATGGCCAGCGGGCCCACGGTCGGCGCGCCGGTGATCGGATTGCGGTACCGCTCCATCGGCATGGACATCACGGCACTCGCCGCGTTCGGGTCGTCCTCGTCGTACGAGATCCCGAATCGGACCTGAATGTTGTCGGGTGTCTCCAGATCGTGGTCGTCGACCCGCTGTTCTGCCTTGCTCATTTGACAAGGTGTATCACGAGAAAGGCGAATGAGCTGCGTCATCGACAGCGGGCCACGCAAAATCTAACATCAGTGTCACAAGACGTATGCATCACTGGACTGAGGAGAGCGCATGGCGTTGAGGGTCGGCATCATCGGTGTGGGATGGGGTGCCCACGTACAGGTACCCGGGTTCCGGGCGGCGCAGGGGTTCGAGCCCGTTGCGCTGTGTGCACGCACACCTCGGCGACTGGAACGTGTCGCGGCGCGCCTCGACATCGATAGCACCTCAACCGACTGGCGGGCATTCGTCGCCCGTGACGATCTCGACGTCATCTCGGTCGCCACCCCCACGGCGTTGCACCACGATATGGCGCTCGCCGCGCTGGACGCGGGCAAGCCGGTGTTGTGTGAAAAGCCTCTGGCCGGTGATCTCGACTCGGCTCGGAATCTTGTCCGCGCCGCCGCCCAGACTGGGTTGCCCACCGCGTGCGGTTTCGAAAATCGTTGGAACGCAGACTGGTTGGCGGTCGCAGCCAAGGTGCACTCAGGCTTTCTGGGGAAGCCCTACCTTGCGCGTGTCAGCCGTAGCGCCAGTTACTGGCATCCGGACCATCCGCCGCAGGCGGCGTGGATGTACGACCGGGATCAGGGCGGCGGCTACTTGGCCGGGATGCTGGTGCACGACATCGACTTTCTGTGCAGCGCGTTCGGCCGCCCGCAGTCTGTGTGCGCCGAAGTGCGCACCAGTGAGCCTGTCCGCGACCTGCCCGACGGTGGGCGCCTCGCGGTCACTGCCGACGACACCGCCGCGTTGCTGATGCGGATGGAGTGCGGTGTGATCGCCATCCTCAGCGTCTCGGTGATGGGTGCCCACACGGACCACTATCGACTCGAGTTGTTCGGCTCTGACGGGACGATCATCGGAGACGGAGGCCTACGGTCGGCCCGATATCGCGCCGGCCTCGCCGGCGACGACGGGTTGGCGCCACTCTCGGTCGACGAACGCGAGCCGGCCTACCCCGATGTGTTGCCGAGCGGCCTGGCCGGCCATGCTGCTCGTGCACTGGCGCTGATGCTGCGCGATTGGTTGCCCGCGTTCGACGGCGCGCCAAGTGCGGCGCCGACATTCGCAGACGGCCTCCTGTCGCTGGCGGTGATCGACGCCGCGCATCGCTCCGCGACGGGCGAGGGGTGGGTCGACGTCCGTCTCTGATCACGGACGCGCGCGGAGCGTTCACTGCTGTCAGAAGTGACGGAGAATAGTCACTTGAGTTCTGGTCGAATGGACCTCGTTCGTCGCGACCGTGCAGTAATCCATGATGCAGATCAATGCGTGTCGCTCCTCGTTGCTGGCCAAGTTGACTCCGGAAGGGGTGACTTGTTTCCCGGTAGTGCTGGATTGTTGCCTAGATCACGTCTATCCTAATCTGGACGCAGTGTCAGAAACCGGACCGGCCTCAGTAGGTGGTTCCCACCTCGGGCGCTTGCGCGCCGAGATTTGCGGACCAGCGTGAGCCGTGCGTCGGACGTTTACGAACTTTCACGAGCAGGAGGCCCTATGCCACTCCAAGATCACCACCAGATCGTCTCGGTCGACGACCATCTGGTCGAACACCCGAAGGTGTGGCAGGACCGTCTGCCGGCCAAGTACCGGGAGCAGGGGCCGCGGATCATCGAAGTCGACGACAAGCATCTCTGGTCCTATGACGGTGCCGTGTTCCCCACCATCGGTCTCAACGCCGTTGCCGGGAAACCCAAAGAGGAATGGGGCATGGATCCGGTTCGCTACGAGGACATGATTCCCGGGTGCTACGAGCCCAACGCCAGGGTCAAGGACATGGACCTCGACGGTGTGCAGGCCGCCCTGTGTTTCCCATCGTTCCCGGGATTCGGTGGCGGGACGTTTGTGCGCGCGCAGGACAAAGAGCTGGCGTTGCTGTGTGTGAAGGCGTGGAACGACTTCTACATCGATGAATGGTGCGCGACCGCGCCCGATCGCTATGTGCCGATGTCGATCCTGCCGGTGTGGGATATCGAGGCGACGGTTGCCGAAGCCAAGCGGACGATCGCCAAGGGCTCACGCACGGTCTCTTTCCCGGACAATCCCATCCCGATGGGCCTGCCGTCGTTGCACTCTGATCATTGGGATCCGCTGTGGGCGGTACTCAGCGAATCCGGTGTCGTGGTGTCGCAACATTTCGGCTCCGGGTCGTTCGTCCCCGGATTCTCCTTCTCGTCGATGGCTCCCGTGGCCGGGCAGATGGCGATGCCGGATGCTCCGTTCGCGGTTGCCATCACGTTGTTCTCATCCAATCTGATGTGGACCACTGTTGACTGGCTCTTCTCCGGAAAGCTGCAACAGTTTCCGGATCTGCAGATCTCGCTCGCCGAAGGCGGCGTCGGCTGGATTCCGTATATCCTCGAGCGCGCTGACTTCGTCTGGGATCGGCACCGCTACTACCAGAACATCGACTTCGACGCGCGCCCCTCGGATCTGTTCCGCAAACACTTCTGGGGCTGCTTCATCGACGACGAGCACGGTCTCAAGAACCGCCACGAGATCGGCATCGATCGCCTCACATTGGAGATCGACTTCCCGCATTCCGACTCGAACTGGCCCAACTCGCGTAAGCGGGCTGCCGAGGTGCTTCGAGATGTCCCGGACGACGAGTGTTCGCTGATTGTCGAGGAGAACGCGCGGCGGATGCTGAACTTCCCCCGCGTCGACGTCCGCGACCCGGCAATCGTCCTCTGAGATGCGCACCGTAGGGGAATGGGCATGAGTGACAGTGATTCCGGTCCCGATGCACCGCAACGCGAGGAGGCCGAAGACCACGATCTGCTGACCTACGGCGAAGCCGGTGTGCGAGTGTTCGCAGAGGTGGGCAAGCAGAAGGATCTGCTTGCCGAGATGATCGCCGCCGGCGCTGATGAGGCTGCGATAGTGCGGGCCCGGCAGCGTCTGTCTGCGCTGGAAGACGCGCAGGAGCGCAACCGTAGGCAGCCCATCAACGACGAGAACTTCGAGTCGTTCTTCGGATACCCCGGAACGGCTCGACGCAACACGTGAACGAGCCGTGCCGGCTTGTCACTTTCGTGACAAGCCGGCACGCAGCCGGTCCTGGCCTGTTCGGTGCCGTTGGTGAAGCGGACGACCACTGAGTTCAGGACCTTGACATCGAAAGTAGGAACGCAGATGGCGGATCGAGCTGAAGTCGAGGAAGCATTCAAGGAGTACGTCAGGGTCGGGCTGGTCGGTGAGGACTGGGAAGCATGGACGAAGCTGTTCACCGAGGACGCCACCTATTTCGACCACTTCTACGGCACGTTCACGGGGCACGACGAGATTCTGCGCTACATCGAGGGCACGATGGGTGCGGCGCCGCACGTGTACAGCGTGCTTGTCTGGTACAACGTCGACGGAGATCGTGTCGTCTACCAAATCGTCAATCGGGCAGACAATCCCGAGCCGGGTGCACCCCCGATCGACTTCCCCTCGTGGCAGGTCATCCAGTATGCCGGCGACGGACGCTGGAAGTCCGAGGAGGACATCTGGGTGATGGGTGAAATGAAGACATTCGCACGCACATACTCCGAGGCCGCGCTTCGTCATCCCCAGTCGCTTGACGAGCGCCTCAGCCGGAAGGACTGGGGGCCATGGGTTGACTGGGCGCGCCCGGAGCCCGGTCACGTGGCGCGCCCGTCCTGGTACGACCGCCCTGGTTGGAAGCCATTGGGCTACAACGATATCGACTTCGGAATACGCAGTCACTGATCGACGTGGATACGAGTTGGGTCCAGTTGGTGTGAGTGCGCTGTGATTGCGTTCGCTGAACTTCGGGCGGAGTAGAGTACCTTACCTGCCGCTGTGAGGGCCCCGCATGAGCGTCCGTCACATCATGACCTCCGGCCGACGGCAGGTACGACGGGTACGGACCCAGCTCAGCGGAGTCCAGAAACCGCGTCGGCGCTGTGGAGATCCTCGATCGCAATGCATGCACGCCGCCAGCCGGCTTCGGCGTTGTCGGGTGCTTGCAGTCCTGGCCAGGCAATCGTCATCGCCGTCGCATCCCATGCCTCCGCGGCGTAGACGCGATACTGATCGAACGCAGTCGCCGCATCAGGCACACCAGGTGTCCCGGCTGATCGAAGACCGTCCAGGTAACGGTCGATCAGTTCGCGTTCGTGGGCCCGGCGTGTCTCCGGCTCGAGTCCGGTCACCATCCAGTAGGTGACCTCACGGATGCCAGGGCCACGCCAGATGACCTGCCAGTCAAGCAGTCCCGAGCGACCGTCGGCGCGGGAGAAGGTGTTGCCCAGGTGAGAATCGCCGTGCAACAACGTAAGCGGCCCGGTTTCGAAGGCGCGGTAGAAGGCGTCGGCATTGCCGTCGAGAGCCGAGACCAGGGCCTTCGCAGCGGGTCCGGCTTCGGGGCGGTCGAGCTGCAGGGCGGCGTGGCGACCGCGCGAGTAGAAACGATTCAGGAACTGGCTGCCCGGCCGCGTGCTCCACGGGCGTACCCAGTCGAGGTCCGAGGCGAAGCGCGAGCTGTCCCAGAATGTCGAATGCAGCCTGGCGAATGCGTCGATCAGTCCGCGCGCGTGGTCGATGGGACACGGGTCGGCCAGGGCGTACGGCTGCCCGCCTTCGGCGACCAGATCCTCCAGGACCATCAGGAATCGGGCCCCGCAACCGGCTCGCGCATACCAGGCGCGCGGAGCCACATCGCCGAGCGCTGGTGCGAGCTCGTTGTAGAAGCGGACTTCGTTGACGGCCATGTCGAGGGTGACGACCATGGCCCGGTTCTTGGCCGATAACGGCGTGCTCTTGATGAAGACGTTCTCCGGCAGACCCGCCGATTTCCCTGTGTCGTTCCACGCCACCGCGAGTCGGACGCGATCGGTGGTGCCGGTGGTCCCACCGATCGGTCCGGGTGTTGGTTAGCAGACGTGTTGATCGGGCAGATGAGGGACGTGGCATTGGTGATCGTTGTCCTTAGAAAGACGAATGCCTGGCTTCGTGGGCCGCCGAGTGCCCACGGAGCCAGGCGGACGATGCGTCAGCGCACGGTGAATCCGGCGTCGAGCGCCCATTCGGTGCCGGTGATGAACTGTGCCTCGTCGGAGACCAGGAAGGCGACCGCGTTGGCGATGTCCTCGGCGTCGAGGATCGAGATCGGTAGTGCGTTCTGCATCGCCGAGATGTTGCTGCCGATCTCGGCGGCCTTCTTGGCCATCGCCTCGTTCATCGTCATTCCCGAGATCACCCCGGTGGGATGGACGGTGTTCACGCGGATCATCTCTGGTGCATACTGATTCGCCAACACCTGCATGTATCCGACCAGGCCGCGCTTGGCGGCGGTATACGCCTGCGGGCTTGCATCCGGTGACGCGGTGCCCTTCAATCCCGCCGATGATGATGTCAGCACGATCGAGCCGCCCCGGCCACCCGCACGCAACTCGTCGATTGAGGCTCGGACGGCGTTGAAGGCGCCGGTCAGGATGACATCGAGGGTGTCCCGCCACTCCTGCTGCGGGTTCTCCTCGTCGGCATAGCGGATCATGCCTGCGTTGGCGATCACGATGTCGACCCGGCCGAACTCGGCGAATCCCGCGTCGAAGGCGGCCTTGAGTGCGCGGAAGTCGCGCACATCGGCCACCCCGGCGTGCATCCGTCGTCCCTCGTTCTCCACGAGTTTCTTGGCTTCCTCGAGCTCATCGAGCGTCGCACACGGATAGTCGAAAGTCGCCATGTCCGCACAGATGTCGACGCCGATGATGTCGACGCCGAGCTGCGCGAGACGAACTGCATGCGCGCGTCCCTGGCCGCGGCCGGCGCCGGTGATGAACGCGACGCGGCCTTCCAGCGAGCCGACCGGTAGCTTCTGCCCTTCGAGATTCAACATCAGACCAATCCCATTCCCACACTCTTGACACGGAGAAACTCTTCGATTCCGGCGCGGCCGCCTTCCTTGCCGACACCGCTGATCCCGATCCCACCGAACGGACGATGGACCGCGAGATTCATCGCGCCGTTGATGAGTACCTCGCCGGTTTCCAGCTCGGCGGCGATCCTGGTGGCGCGCGTGAGGTCCCGCGTCTGGATGTAACCCGACAGACCGTATTTGGTGGAGTTGGCGATCTCGATCGCCTCGTCATCGGTGCGGAACTTCGTGATGGCGAGCACCGGACCGAAGACCTCGGTCTGGGCCAGTTCGGATGCCGGGTCGACGTCGGCGAACACGGTCGGCTCGATGAAGAAGCCCTCGCGCTCCATGCGCCTTCCGCCGTGGAGCAGGCGTGCACCCTCGGCCTGGGCTCGCTCGATCATGCCCATGATCCGCTCGACGGCCGCCTCGTTCACGACCGGTCCGGTCAGCGTGGCGGGGTCGAAAGGGTCACCGGGGGCGATGGACGCCGCCGTGGCGAGGACGCCGTCGAGCACCTGGTCGTAGACGGACTCCTGGACGAGCAGTCGGGTGGGGAATGCGCATCCCTGACCGGTCATCAGCCCGACCGACATGAATGCGGCGTGTTGGCAGGCCGTTGCCAGATCGGCATCCTCGAGCACGATATTCGCCGACTTGCCACCGAGTTCGAGGACGACCGGCTTCATCGACGGTGCGCAGGCCTCGAGAATCCGGGTGGCGGTGACGGGACCACCGGTAAACGACACCTTCTTCACCAGGTCATGGGTGACGAGCTGATGCCCGGCTTCGGCGGTGCCCGGCAGGATGTTGACCACGCCGGGTGGGATCCCCGCCTCCTCCACCAGGTCCATGAACAATTCGGGTGCGAAGGGCGTCATCTCGGACGGTTTGACCACCACGGTGTTGCCGGCGGCGAGCGCGGCCGGCACCTTCATCGCCAACGAGATGAGCGGTCCGTTCCAGGTGATCACGATGCCGATCACGCCGTACGGCTGTCGTAGTGTGTAGCCCAGCTCGGAGTCCTGTAGCGGTTGGCCGGTCACCTCACCGGCGATCTTGTCTGCCCAACCGGCGTAGTAGCGGGTCCACTCCGCCGAGATCCCGATGCCGCCGGCCGCCAGGGACATCGGCATCCCGTTGTCCAGCGCCCCGCGGCGTGCGAACTCGTCGGCGTTGGCATCGATCAGGTCGGCCAGCTTCATGAGCATGCCGCGCCGGATGGCCGGTGGTGTCCGCCGCCACGAGTCGTATGCGGTGTGGGCGGCCCCGACGGCACGATCGACGTCATCCTTGTCGGCCAGGGGGATTCGGGCATTGACCGTTCCGGTGACGGGGTCGACGTGGTCGAAGAATCCGCCAGAGCCTTCGGGGAGCTTCTCGCCATTGAGGCGTAGGTGTACCGGTGGTGGTGTGCGATCGGTCATGTGGTTCTCCTGTTCTGCGGTGGATCAGAGTTCGATCAGAGGGTGAGCGCGGGGTTTCCACCGACGTCGGAGCCCTCGCGGACGCCGGCGGTGAAGATGGTGGGCAAAGTGACCCAACCGTTGACCACACCGATGGAGCGGAATGGTTCGGCATCATCGGAGATGTGAAAATCGGGCATCCGACGCAGGATCTCCTCGAGAACCACGCGGAATTCCAGTCGCGCCAAGTTCGATCCGAGGCATCGGTGCACGCCGATGCCGAAGGACTGATGCCGGTTGGGGAATCGGTCCAGTTCGACCTTGTCGGCATCGGGGAACAGTGCCGGGTCGAAGTTCGCCGACGCCCAGGACAGGAACAGCCGTTCGCCCTTGCGGATCTGCTGGTCGCCGATCACGCAGTCGTGCGTGGCCGTGCGCGCGAGTCCCTGCACCGGAGAGAAGAAGCGCAAGAACTCCTCGGTGGCCTGTGGAATCAAGCCAGGATCCGCGGCGAGCCGTTCGCGCTCATGTGGATTCGCCTCCAGCCATCGCAGCACACTGCTCAACAGGCTGCCGGTGGTGTCGACGCCGCCGAAGATGACCAGGCTGATGATCTCGAGCAGGCGCTGATCAGACATCGGCTCGCCGTCGATCTCTGCGTGGACCAACGTGGAGATGAGGTCATCGGTCGGATTCTGGCGGCGCGCCGAGATGGTTTCGGTGACCGTGACGAAGAGCTCCATGAGCCTCTGCGCGGCGTCGTCGGCAGCGAAGTTGCCATCGGGATCAGGTGGGGTGTGGACCATCTCGTGAATCGTGTCGGAGAAGCTGCGCCAGTCCTCGGTCGGCAGACCGAGCAGGGACAGGGTGGTGATGGCCGGCACGGGATTGAGGACATCAGCAACCAAATCGCAAGTGCCGCTATCGATGACCTGATCGATACAGTAGGTGGTCGCACTGCGGATGTAGTCTTCCCATTCGGCGATCACCGCGGGGGCGAAAGACCGGTTCAACAGCCTGCGGTATGCCGTGAACTCCGGGGGGTCCATCTCGATGGGTACCTGCCGGATCGGGCCGGCTGGAATCGTTGCGCCGGTGTGGGTGCCGTCGTCGAGTTCTTGGTACGAGGAGAATGCTGCGTCGTCCTTGGCGACTGTCGCGATGTCCTCGTAGGAGGAGAGAACCCAGAATCCGCCGTGCGCGTCGGTATGGGCAACCGGGCACGCAGCACGGTTCTGCTCATTGATCTCGCGCCAATGGCGCGCGTAATGCTCGGAGTGATGGTCGAAGTCGATGCTGGGGATGGCGGGGATGTCGGTCGTCATGGACACCTTCTCTGGAGTGATCAGGAATCAATCAACAAGGGAGACTGCTCTTTCCGGGCAAGACAGCCGCATCCGTCGCGCGGCGTCGATGAGGTGGTCGGGGAGCGTCTCGTGGTGGGGTACGGCGTGGCCCTCGTCGTCGAAATCAACGAGTGCTGGTGCCGTCACGCTGCACACCGCGTGGCCCTGGCACGCGCTCGGCTCGATCGACAGTCTCATTCTCGACCTCCGGTCGATCGAAAAACAGATTAATAGGTCATCTGTATGGTGTGGATCACAGTCACAATATACGGAACGGGAATCGTCCGCAAGTGTTTTGTGTAGACAGTGTCCCGCGTCGGAAACGCGTTTCGTGAGTTCGGTGATGGAAGGTGGATGTGTCGCGCGGCGGTGCCGCTCAGTCTCGAGCGTGTTCTGTGGATACTCCGTTGAGGAGCAGGTCGACCAGAGGCGTCACGTGCTCGATGGCCGAGTCACGGGCCGCGGTGCGGTCGGCCGGGGCCATTGCGAGGACGTGCATGAAGACGGCTCCGAACAGGCATTCGGCGAGTGCGGCGGCTGAGGCGCCGGGTGACAGCGCGCCGCGTGCGACATTGCGCTCGAAGAAGCGGGCCACTGCTTCTCGGTGCGCCAGCACTATTCGCTCGTAGAACTGCGCGAGCGGCGCGGTGTTGTCGGCGGCGTCCACGGCAATACGCAAGGTGGCCCATCCCGCCGGGTCCAGAAAGTGGCACATCAATTCGGCTGCCAGCGCGATCGTGTCGGACCGAAAGTCGCCCTGATCGACTGTCTCCGTCACTGGTTGTGACCGAGCCTCCAGCGCATCGACCAAGAGCCCTTCCTTTGACTTCCAGCGCCGGTAAAGGGCCGCCTTCCCGACTCCCGCGCGGCGCGCGACGCCGTCCATGGTGAACGCCGCCCAGCCGGTGCGGCTGTACTCGAGCAGGGCCGCCTCGGTGATTCGTCGCGTGACCTCCGGGTCGCGCGGCCGCCCTTGCGTGTTGTCAACCGCAGTCATGCGTCCATCCTCCCAGTCAGACCTCGGCACCCGAGACACCCATCACGGACGGCTCCCGTATCGTAAGTGTTTGCCGTGGCAAGCGCACCGGTTGTCGACTGGCGTATCGATCAGCGCACGTCACATCTGGCTGCGACCGCCCGCATTCCAGTAGTCCCGATTGTTCACGATCTTGCCGTCGCGAATCGCGCCGACCGATGATCCACGCAGGCCGGCGGGCCGCATGATCCACTCCGTGGCGAAGGCGTCGTCGGTGACCACGCTGTTCACCACTTCGTAGGTGGTTCCCGGGGTGAGTGCGATTGCGTGTTCGACGAATTCGCGTGCCTGCTCCGGTCCCGATGCGACGTGGGCCATCGGCACATCCTCCAACACGATGTCGTCGGCGAACCAGTTCACGATTTGATCGACGTCTGCCGAATCCCATGCGGCGTAGTAGTCGGTCACCCAGTTTGTGGTTGTTTCGGTCACGTCGGTCAACTCCCTTGTCGTGGTACATGTCCAGTAAAAATGCATTCCAATGATGCGATCAATGGCTCGGTCTGTACCCGCTCCGGCGCCGAGATCCCGGCCGCGGCCAGAGATGGGTGGATGGCGTCGCTCTGGGCCATCTGCCGCGTTGAGAGCCAACCCACGTACAGAAAATAGGTCGCGGCGAAGATCTCGACGCATTCCTGCTCGCCGAACCCGGCGCCTCGCAGGATGTCGAGTGCGGTCTCGGTGAGTTTACTTGCCGCCGGAGACTTTCCAGTCGCCGTCAGTGCTCGGGCGCCGGTTCCGGGGTAACGGAGGAAGGTTCTGTCCATGGCCAGGACGAGTTCGATGTATTGATCCTGCCACGAGGTCGACGGGTCCAGCCGTACCGTGATCTCGCGTGCCACCGCCTCGACGACGAGTGTTGCCAGATCGCGCTCGCCACGGAGGTGGTAGTGAATTGCCGGCGGTGTGACCCCGCATTCGTCGGCGACGGCGCGCACCGTCAGTGCGTCCAGGGACGAGCGCTCGACCACGCGTAGCGCTGCATCGAGAATGTCGGCGGTTGCCAACGGCGCCGATTGGACTCCGCCGCGCTGCCTTGGCATTGCACCTCCCGTATGTCCTGATCTCAAGGGGGACTTCCATTAATTAGGGGTAAATGCTATCCATTTAGTGACAGTAAATCAACGGATTGGGTCAGCATGAAGACTGATGTCGTCATCGTCGGCGGAGGAGTCGCCGGCAGCGCGCTCGCGGCCAGACTTGCTGCCGCGGACGTGGGTGTGGTGGTCCTCGAGCGGGAGTCGTCCTACCGCGACATGGTGCGGGGAGAAGCGATCGTTCCGTGGGGGTTCCTCGAGGCGGCCGCACTGGGTGTGGATGGCGCAATCATGGACGCCGACGGCGTCTCCGTCATCACACGCATGGTCCCGTACGACGCCGCGCTGACCGTTTCGGGCGCACAGGAGTTGGCTACGGACCTGTCGGATGCGGTACCGGGCGCACCGGGAGTGATCGGAATCGGTCATCCAGAACTACGCGAGGCCCTTGCCGATGCCGCGGTGAAAGAAGGTGCCACCCTCTACCGCGGTGTTCGCAGATCGACGGTTCGGGCCGGGGACAGTCCGGTCGTCACGTGCGAACTCGATGGGCGCACCGAAGAGATCTCATGCCGGTTGATCATCGCGGCCGACGGAAAGTTCTCGACGACGCGCGCTGCGCTTGGTGTCGAGATGGCGTCGACTCAGGCGCGCGTGAAACTCACCGGGATGCTCGTCGACGATGCCGGAGTCTGGGATCGGCGTGTGACGACGATCGCCGTGGACGGACGCAACCAGTTCATCGTGATTCCACGAGCCGACAACCGTTTGCGTCTGTACGTGGGTCGGCACGTTGACGATCCGGAACCGCTGACCGGACGTGAGGCGATCACCGCCTTCCTGGAGGCGTACCGCACCCCGATCTTCCCGGATTCGGACCGTCTCGCCGAGTCGACACCTGTCGGACCTTGTGCAACTTTCCCGATGTGCGATTCGTGGACCAGCACACCGGCGATGCCCGGCGCCGCCCTCGTCGGCGACGCTGCCGGGTGGAGCAACCCGGTGACCGCGCAGGGGCTGAGCATCGGTCTGCGTGATGCGCGTGTGTTGTCGGAGGTGCTGCTGGACAATCAGCGGTGGGGTCCGGAGGTGCTTGCGGCCTATGCAGTGGAACGGACCGAGCGGATGAGACGACTGCGTTTCAGCACCGCACTGGCTGATCTCGTCAGCGGATTCGGAATGTCGGATCGGGATACCCGCCGGGCACGGGTGCTCAAAGTGCTCGCGCGCCGGCCCGAACTGGGCCAGGCGCTGACCGCGATACACGCAGGACCGTGGAGTATCGGCGAGGAGGCATTCGGACCGGACATACTGACCACTCTTGCGCTTGCGTGAGATGCGATGTGCGGTCTGCATGGTTCCGCCACGGGGCGGCCGTTGACAGCGTGATCTGCAGCGCGTGCAGCACATCTCGGGGAGAATCGGGGATTGGTGGTCGCCACAAGCGCGGACAGCCCTGCGCCTCGAGGCGACATCGTGCCATAGCCGGTATGTCTACACCTCGTACTCCCGCAACTGTTGGGCCGCGGTGGATCGAGCAACCTCCGGGTCGACAGCATCGGCAAATCGGTCAGCGAATACGTACAGGCCCGGCTCGTCGAGGTGCCGGTCGACCTTCTCTCGACATCGCCGTGATCAGACCGCGAGCCCGGTTCAGCTGAAGAGATCGACGAGCGGCATGTTCTGCGGATCGAACATGAACAGGTATTTGGCGGCGATCTGCATGTGGGACCGCCAATGCTTCTCGGCGCCGTCGCCGTCCCGTGCTTCGATCAGGCGAACCATTTTCCGGTAGGAGCGCAGAGTCTTGTCGATGCTCGGCGGTTGCGCCTGTTGCTCCCGGCTCATCCCCTGAGAGATGGTGCGGGCCAGGTGGGTTTCCACGATGTCGGCGAGCACGGCGCCCTGCACCGCGAGGGTCTTGTTGCCGCATCGCTGCAGGAGTAATTCGTGAAATCGGTATGTGGTCGCGCTCCACTGAGACATGTCCGGTGTCTGCTCCGGAGCAGACTTGATCAATGAGGAGAGCTTGGCGACCACTTCTTGCAGGTCAGCGAGATCCTCGTCGGTTCGGATCCTGGCCAGCATGCCGGCACAGACCGGCTCGGACACCATGCGCGCCTCATAGACGTCCTGGATCGTGGTGCCCTGAAGTTGTAGGAGCAACGCGACGTGTCGCGCGGCGACCATCGGGTCGGGCGCGAGAACCTGTGCTCCGCCGCGGGCACCGCGGCGTACTCCGATGAGGCTCTCCGCTTCCAGAATCCGGAATGCTTCTCGCAGCGTTGGCCGCGACACCCCGAACTGCTCCATGAGCTGCATCTCCGGGGGTAGAGTCTCGCCGGGGGTCAGCTCACCTCTCACGATCTGGCGACGCAGATGTCCGGCGATGAGTTCGGCGGTCTTGGGGGCGCGCATCACCGTGCCGACCCGCGGGGCCTCGGCGGACGATCCTGTAGCTGCGACAGACATGTAGATAAATGTACCGTTTATAGGTGTCACACATTCGGGTCCCCGCCCGGTGTCGTGAATCGTCGCACCTTGGTCGGTCTCCCGTGTCGCGCACACCACGAGTCCGGGTGCGGATTCTCGGCCCGGCATCGGTCACCGGATCTGCACGAACTGTCAGGACCGGACCCGGATGAGTCCCTCCTGCATCGTCGTCGCACACAGCCGGCCGGTCCCGTCGAACATCTCCCCGCGACACAGCGCGCGGCCCGAACCCGCCCATCGCGAGTCCTGTTCGTACAGGAACCAGTCCGCAACCGACAGCGGCGCGTGAAACCAGATCGAGTGACTGACGGTCGCGAACTGGAGTTCGCCGCCCTGCAGCGTCAGCTGGTGCGGCCCGAGTGCTGCGGAGAGCAGCAGGAGGTCGGAGATGTAGGCGAGTGCGGCATTGCGGTCGGCCGACGTCGTGCCCACACGGCGCCGCGATCGCAGCCAGACGCTCTGTCGGGGGTCCACGCGATGGCCACGCGCGGCCGAGGATCGTGCCGGCAACATCGGGAACCGGGCGTCCACATCGATGCTGTCGGTCAGCCAGCGGACCCACTCCAGGTTCTCGGTATCGTCGGCGAACATCTCCTCGGGGGTGGGAAGGGTCTCGGGCCGAGGTGCGTCCAGCCGTGGTACCTGGTGTTCCAACCCTTTCTCCGGCCGCTGGAATGACGCGGTCATGGTGAAGATGACCCGACCGGCCTGGGACGCCCGGACGTGTCGGGAGCTGAACGACCGGCCATCTCGGCTCTCCTCGACCTCGAACTCCACCGGGACGGTGGTGTCGCCGGGGAGCAGGAAATGCATATGTGCCGCATGGATGTCGCGATCGGCCGAAACCGTTCGGTAGGCGGCGAGCACGGATTGGGCGGCGACCTCACCGCCGTAGGTGCGCGTCGGCGGACCCGGGCTGACGCCACCCCGGAATCGCAGAGGTCCGACCTCCACGAGCGCGATCCGCTCCGGGATCGGACGGCTCGATGCGTCGTGCGTAGTCTCGACTTTCACAGAACCAGTATAATCAGTTAAATGTATTTGGGGCGACTCTCGGTAGCCGTCGCTGGTCACGAAATAGTTTAATGAATTAGTCGAAAATCCTTGCGCCATCCATGCCCGATTGGGCAGGATGAGTGGCAACGATCACAGTCCGACGACCGAAGTGAGAGCTCCACGATGAATGTGACCCCCGATCCTGCTGTCGCACCGCTTGCCGGACTTCGCGTCGTCGACCTGTCGAGCACGCTGCCCGGCGCTCAGTTCAGTCAGTTCTTCGCCGATGCCGGAGCCGACGTGATCATGGTGGAACCTCCGGGTGGCAGCCCCGTGCGTGACTATCCGGGTTGGCCGGGGCTGCTGCGCAGCCGCCGCAGCATCACCCTCGACGTCCACGACGACTCCGACCGTGACGTGCTTCGTGGCTTGCTGGCGGAAGCCGACGTCATGGTGAGCACCATGCGGCCCTCGACCGCCGAGCGTCTCGGGATGACCGCAGAGCGGCTCTCCGCCGACTATCCGCGCCTCGTGGTCGCCAGCATCACCGGCTGGGGCTCCAACAGCCCGTGGAGTCACTACAAGGGCTACGAGGGTCTGGTCATGGCGAAAGCGGGCGTGTTGCACAACAAGCGTCAACTCACCTCGCGGCCGGGTCCCGCGTATGTGTCCGTGCCGTATGCGTCGTGGGGTGCGGCACAGTGTGCTGTGCACGGAGTGCTCGCCGCGCTGCATGAACGCGAACGCAGCGGCCACGGGCAGGTGGTCGAGTCAAATCTCGTACTCGGGATCGGCGCGATGGACCCGTACAACTGGTTCTACGAGATGGTCTTGGAACGCTACCCAGGGGCATACACGCCTCAGGATGTGGCCTACGACGATCAGGGCAGGCCCGCTGCTCCGCTGCTGTTCGCCCTGCTCATCGCACCGAGCAGCGACGGCACGTGGCTCCAATTCGCCCAGACCGCACCACGATTGATGCAGGCGTGGCTCACCGAACTGGGTCTCATCGAATGGCTGGCCGATCCGAAATGGAAGGGCTTCCCGGTCCTCGAGGATCCGGACCTGCGCCAGGAGTTCTGGTGGGAGATGATCTCGCGCGTGGGGCAGCGGAGCCTTGCCGAGTGGCAGGAGGCCTTCGAGCGCAACCCGGATGTCAGTGCCGAGGTCTTCCGCACGCCGACAGGCGCGTTCGAGCATCCGCAGGTGGTGCACGAAGGTCGGGCGATCACCGTCGAGCATCCGGTACTGGGGCCGGTCAAGCAGCCGTCCACCCAGATACAGGTGAACGGGCGCCCGCTCACCGAACCGACCGCGGCGCCGATGCCCGGCGACCACGGCGCCGAGCTCCGTGCGCTCGCTGCTGCGGCGACCCCGCTCGGTAGCTCCACGGACGCGTCATCCGGGCTTCCTCTGGAAGGAATCACCATCCTCGAATTCGGCGTGATGTTCGCCGGGCCGTACGGTGCGACCCTCCTGACCGACCTCGGTGCGCGGGTGATCAAGATCGAGGAGGCCGGTGGCGACAACATCCGTGTGCTGGTGCCGTTCCCCGAGGCAGGTGGCGCGAAGGTGTTGCAGGGCAAGGAGAGCGTCGTGGTGGACCTCCGCTCGGAGGAGGGGCAGGCGATTGTCCACGAGCTCGTCAAGGGCGTCGACGTCGTGCTCCAGTGTTTCCGTGCCGGCGCCGCCAAGCGGACCCGTGTCGATGAAGAGACGCTGAAGTCCATCAAACCCGACCTCGTTTACATCAGCGCAGTGGGTTATGGCGTCGACGGCCCGTACGGCGCTCGACCGGCATACGCACCCTCGGTCGGTGCGGCAATGGGATTGGCGTCGGTCGACGGCCGGGGGCGCAACGACACACCGCATTCCGACGAGGAGATTCGCAACGGAGCGCGCATCTTGCACGCGGCCAACGCTGTTCCGGTGGCTCAGGCCGATGGCGTCGCAGCGCTCGGGGTGGCGTCAACGATCATGCTCGGCCTCTACGCCCGCGATCGCGGCACGTCGATGGACGGCATCACGACGACCATGCTGGGTTCGGCTCTGGGCGCGCTGATGCACCTCAATAACGAGTACGACGGCGCCACCAGTCTGCCGGTCGTGGATGAGGGCTTCTGGGGAATCCATGCGCTCTACCGCATCTATCCCGCCGAGGATGGCTTCGTGTTCCTGGCAGCTCCGAAGGAGTCGGAGTGGGCCTCGCTCGTCACTGCCCTCGAGCCCTACGCCGATCTCGGCGGCGATGCCCGCTTCGCCACCGCCGAGGCGCGCCGTGAGCATGACGCCGAACTGACAGAGGTGCTTACCGGGATCTTCGGTAAGCGGGCAAAGCTCGACTGGGAAACCGAATTGCAGTCCCAGGACGTGGGTTGCGTCGAGGTCACCGAGCGCAACTCCGAGGCCTTGTTGCAGAGCGACGAGTACTACGAGGCGGGCTACAGCGTCGACGCCGTGAGCCCGATCTTCGACGAACACCGTCGGATCGCGCCGATGCTGCATTTCTCGCGGTCGGCCACTAAGGCCGATGCCGGCTGCACCATCGGACAGCACACCGATTCCGTGCTCGGCGAATTCGGTTACTCCGCAGAGCAACTCGCCGACCTTCGGGAACGAGGTGTCATTGCCTGACGCGTGACGGGGGCCGATAGCAAAGCGCCTCGCCCGGAACGATTCGGGCGAGGCGCTTTGCTGTGTGGTCGCGCTACGAGTCAGCGCGGGGCGAAGCGCATGCCGGCGTCGAGTCGCAGGCACTGGCCGTTGAGCATGGCGTTCTCGGCGATCGCGACGGCGAGCTTGGCGTACTCCTCGGGCTGTCCCATCCGCTTGGGGAAGGCGTTGCCGGCGACGAGTGGACCGACCATGTCCTCGGGCAGCCCGGCGACCGCACCGGTGTTGAACAGGCTCGGCGCGATCGCCAGAACCCGGATGCCGTACGACCCGAGGTCGCGAGCCATCGTCAGCGCCATACCCGCGATGCCGGCCTTGGCCGCACTGTAGGCGACCTGCCCGATCTGCCCTTCGAATGCGGCGATGGACGAGGTGTTGATGATGACGCCGCGCTCGCCGTCTTCGTTCGGTTCGGACTGGGCCATGTGCGCGGCCTGCAGTCGGTTGAGGTTGAACGTGGAGATGAGGTTCAGATTGATGACACTGGTGAAGGCGTCGAGCGCGTGTGGCCCGTCCTTGCCCAGCGTCTTGCCGACGATACCGCCGCCTGCGGTGTTGACCGCAATGTGTAAGCCGCCCAACGATGTGACGGCTTCGGCGAGCTGCGCCTCGAAGCCCTCGTGATCGGTGATGTCGCCTTCGATGAATGCTCCGCCGATCGCGGTGGCGACTTCCGCACCGGCGCCGCCCGGGCGGTCGATGATCGCCACCTGGGCCCCACGCTCGGCGAGCAGTTCGGCGCTGGCCCGGCCCATGCCCGAGGCGCCTCCGACGACGACGGCGAGTTTGCCTTTGATCTCCATGTGATGTGTCTCCTGGTCAGGTGAATGGTGTTGGGCGCGAGAGGGTCAGAAGCCCAGGTCGCGCCCGATGATGTCTTTCATGATCTCGGTGGTGCCGCCCAGGATGGTGCTGATCCGCACGTCTTGGTACGCCTTGGCGACCGGGTACTCGAGCATGTATCCGTAGCCGCCGTGCAGCTGGAGGCACTGGTCGACCACCCTTTTGTTCAACTCCGTGCACCACCACTTGGCCTTGGCTGCATCGACCGCGGTGAGCGTGCCGTCGAGGACCTGTTGGATGTAGTTGTCGATGTAGATCTGCGCGATGTCGAGCTCGGTCGCCATCTCGGCGATGGTGAAGCGGTTGGCCTGGAATGAGCCGATCGACTGGCCGAACGCCTCGCGATCGTGCGCGTACTGCACTGTCTGAGTAAAGATGCTGCGCGCGCCGGCCACGGCACTGATGCCGATGGACAGGCGTTCGGACGGCAGGTTCTCCATGAGGTGATAGAAGCCGCGTCCCTCGGTACCGAGCAGGTTGCTCGCCGGAACCCGGCAGTCGGAGAAGAAGAGTTCCGACGTGTCCTGGGCATGGTGTCCGATCTTGGCGAGCTTGCGCCCGGGTTCGAAGCCCGGAGTGCCCTTCTCGACGAGAATCAGGCTGAATCCCTTGTGGCCCGCATCCGGGTCGGTGCGGCACACCACGATGACGACGTCGGAGAGGATTCCGTTCGAGATAAACGTCTTCTGGCCGTTGATCACCCACTCGTCGCCCTCGCGGCGCGCCGACGTCTTGATGCCGGCGAGATCGGAGCCGGCAGTCGGCTCACTCATCCCGATCGCGAATGTCAGCTCGCCGCTTGCCAATCCGGTGAGCCAGCGCTGACGTTGCGCTTCGGTGGTCAGACGCAGCAGGTAGGGCGCGATGATGTCGTTGTGCAACGTGAGGGCGGGTCCGCTCAGGTGAGAGGCGCCGAGCTCTTCGGCGACGATCGCGTTGTAGCGAAAGTCGTCGACGCCGAGGCCTCCGTACGCCTCGGGAACCGAGAAGCCCAGCACGCCGGCCTGTGCCGCGGCCTTGTAGACGGTCTTGTCGACTTGTCCGGCCTGCTCCCATTGTTCGTGGTAGGGCGCGACATCGCGGGCCAGGAAGTCGCGGACCACTCCGCGGAACTCTTCATGTTCGGGTGTGAACACCGAACGGGGTGCAGCCATGCTTGTTTTCCTCTCCGAAAATCAGGTACGAAGACAGCTTAATCATTAAACTGATTATGTGCTAGTGTGCTGATGCGAAGAGACCCCATGGCGACCCAGCGCCGGGACGCCGCGCCGGCAAGACCGGCCGATCCGACCGAAGACGAGGACGAGATGTCAGACGAGGTTGTTGTCGAACGCCGCGACGGCGTACAGGTGATCACCATCAACCGGCCCGAGGCCAAGAACGCGCTCAACGGTGCGGTCGCCGAGGGAATCGCCGCCGCGATCGACGAACTGGAGGAGAGTGACGATCTCCGCGTCGGTGTCCTCACCGGTGCGGGCGGCACCTTCTGTTCGGGGATGGATCTCAAGGCGTTCCTGAGGGGGGAGAGCCCGGTCGTGGAAGGTCGCGGGCTCGGCGGGATCACTCAGGCGCCGCCGCGTAAACCGTTGATCGGAGCTGTCGAGGGCTGGGCCGTGGCCGGTGGCTTCGAACTGCTGCTCGCCTGCGACATGGTCGTCGCTGCCGAGAACGCGAAACTCGGCGTGCCCGAGGTGAAACGAGCTCTGGTCGCCGGCGCCGGCGCCGCCATGTTGCTCCCGCAGCGCATTCCTCAGGCCGTCGCGCTCGAGTTGCTGCTCACGGGCGATCCGATCAGTGCCGAGCGCGCTGCCGCCCTCGGCCTGGTGAACCGACTCACGCCTCCCGGCGGCGCGCTCGACGGTGCTGTCGAGTTGGCGTCGGCCATCGCCGCGAATGGCCCGCTTGCGGTTGCGGTGACCAAGCAGATCGCCCGATCGTCGTCGGACTGGACCATCGATGAGGGATGGGCCAAGCAGATGGAGCTCATCGGGCCGGTGATGACCTCCGAGGACGCCCGCGAGGGCGCCACCGCGTTCGCCGAGAAGCGTGCGCCAGTGTGGAAGGGCCGCTGACATGGACAGCCGTTCGCGATTCGCGGAGCTCCTCGACAACGCCCCGGCCGACGCGGAGGCGATCGAGTTCGAGGAGTCATGGACCACCTGGGGAACCCTGCAGGGTGTCGACCGCTCACTGGACTCTGTGCTGGGCGAGTACGGCCACGGTGAGGGCACCCGGGTCGGGTTGATCCTGGAGAACCGGCCCGAGTGCGTGGCCGTCCTGTTGTCGCTCATCGCGCGACGACGATGCATCGTGACGTTCAGTTCCCTGCAGCCGCCGGAACGGCTGAGTGCCGACATCGCCAGGGCTGACGTGCCCGTCGTGGTCGGAACGGCAACCGCACTCGCGGGTGACGGGGTGCGGGAGTCCGCCGGCGATGCGCTGGTACTGGCGTTGGGCACCGATACGGTGCAGGTGTTCGACGACCGCGACGTTCGCGCGGCGCGGCAATCCGACATCTCGCCCGGCGTGATCGTCGAGATGCTGACCTCTGGAACCACGGGCCCGCCCAAGCGGGTGTTGCTGCGTGAGAAGCAGTTCGACACCGCCATCTCCACAAGTGTGCCGGCGCCGCCGAATGATTCGCTCTTCCGTAGCGGAGTCAGCATCGTCTCGACCCCACTGGTGCACATCGGTGGCTTCTGGGGAGCGCTGGGTCCGCTGTTTGCCGGCAGGCGCATCGTTCTCATGACCAAATTCGCGCTGGAGCCCTGGCTGCGGGTCATCACGCGGCATCGGCCAAAGGCGACCGGTCTGGTTCCGGCGGCGCTGCGTTCCATTCTCAACGCAGGCGTGACGGCCGACCAGCTCGACGGAATCGAGGTGGTCACCACCGGTACGACCTTCTGTCCGCCTGAACTGATCGACGACTTCCTGCAGACCTACGGGATTCGAGTGCTCCCGACTTACGGTGCCACGGAATTCGCCGGTGCGGTCGCGTACTGGACAAAAGCACTCCACGAGAAGTGGTGGGAGTCGAAGGCGGGCAGCGCGGGCCGCCCACTGCCCGGGGTGACGCTGCGGGTCACCGACGAGAACGGGGCCGAGATCCCGGCTGGTGAGCAGGGACGGCTCGAGATCCGAACCGCTCAGTCGCCGGTCGGGGCCGACAGTTGGCTGCGGACCAGTGACCTCGCGGTGGTGGATGCCGACGGATTCCTGTGGATACGCGGCCGGGCCGACGATGCGATCGTGCGCGGTGGTTTCAAGGTCCATCCCGACACGGTCCGTAAGGTGCTCGAGCAGCACCCGTCGGTGCATGAGGCGGCGGTGGCGCCCAGGCCCGATGACCGCCTCGGCCAGGTGCCGGTGGCGGGCGTCGAGCTCGAGCCCGCCGAGGCCGGCACCGATCGGGCAGCCCTGGCCAAAGAGCTCGACGGGCTGTGCCGCGAGCATCTGCTGCCCTACGAGGTGCCGGTGCACATCGCCGTTGTCGATGCCTTGCCCCGAACTCCTTCGTCCAAGGTCAGCCGGATGGATCTGCTCGACGTCATCGCAGCCGACATGGCTACGTCGATCTCGGCATGACGACCGCAGGTCCATCGGCATCGGTCCTCACGATCGGCTCTGCGGCGCGGAACGCTGCTGCTCGGCATCCTGGCGGACACGTGGTGGTGGTCAGCGACGAACGACCGTATCGCAGCACCATCGGGATGCTGGGATGCGACGCGCTGTCCCGGGCGGCCTGGCTGCAGTCCATCGGGATCGGGCGCGGCGACGTCGTGGCCCTGCAGCTGCCGAACTGGTACGAAGGACTCGTCATCCAGGCCGCGACGTTCCTGGTGGGCGCAACTGTCCTGCCGATCGTGCCCATCTACGGACCCCGTGAGGTCGAGTTCATCCTGCGTGACTCGGGAGCGACGGTGGTGGTCCTGGCGGCGCAGGTCAAAGGCCGTCTGGTGGCATCCGCGCTCATCGAGGCCGGTGCGGTGAAGTCGGTCGGCACAGTGGTGGTCGTCGGCGACGACATCCCATCCGGTGCGATCGGCTGGGAGGACACCGCCGCCGACTGGCGGGAGGGGGAGGACCCCGCTGAGCCCGACGACATCGCCCTGCTCGTCTACACCTCGGGAACCACCTCGGATCCCAAGGGGGTCAAGCACACCCATCGCTCACTCATCGCCGACACCCTGTCGCCGGTGGTGGCCGACGGGGCCGGTCCGGACTCCTCGCACCTCAGTGTGTTCCCCTCCGGACACGTTGCGGCCGCCAATGGGCTGCTCCGGATACTGATCCATGCGACACCCACCGTTCTGATGGACGTCTGGAACCCCGTTCAAGCGGCGGAGCTGATCGACGAGTACGCGGTGACGTCGACGGCCGGGGCCCCGATCCATCTGTCCGGGCTCCTGGACGCGCAAGAGCGCGGCGAGGTCGCGCTTGCGACCCTGCGTGGCTACCTCGTGGGCGGCGCGTCGGTGCCGGCAGCACTCGTCGAGCGCGCCGACGCAGCCGGCATCGCGGCTTTCCGTGCCTACGGTTTGAGCGAGCATCCGACCATCGCGGGCGGGTCGCCCGACGATCCGATCGGCAAACGCACCCACACCGACGGCCGTATCCAGCCGGGCAACGAGGTCAGGATCGTCGACGACCTCGGTCGCGACGTCGCACCGGGAATCGACGGCGAGATCCTGAGCCGGGGGACCGAGCTCTTCGCCGGCTACCTGAGATCGGAACTGACGGCCGAGGCTTTCACAGATGACGGCTGGTTTCGCACCGGGGACGTCGGCAACGTCGACCGCGACGGTTATCTGACGGTGACGGACCGGAAGAAGGACATCATCGTCCGCGGCGGCGAGAACATCTCATCGCGTGAGGTCGAGGACGTTGTGTCCACGCATCCCAAGGTCAGCGAGGTCGCCGCGGTGGGAGCGCCGGACCCGGTGTACGGGGAGCGGGTCGCGGTCTTCGTGGTGCTACGCGAAGGCGCGGAGCGCCTGACCATCGACGAAGTGGGCGACCACTTCCGGCTTGCGGGAGTGGCGCGCCAGAAGACACCCGAGGTGATCCGCACGGTGTCCACGCTGCCGCGGACGGCGGCCGGCAAGGTGCAGAAGGCGCCACTCCGGCAGCAGCTCCGCGCTGGGACGAATCAGTCTATTCATCTAACGGATTAATGTGTTATCGTCGTCACTCTGGAGGACATCCGACAGACTTTCGACGGCTAGGAGTTGACGAAGTGAAGCTGCGAGTGGGACTGGCACTGGCAAGTGCCGTCGACACAACGAACGTGATCATCACACGAGTGCCCGACGGCGACGTCGAGTTGACCTGTGGCGGCGCCCCGATGGTCGAGAAGGGTCAAGCCGCGCCGGAGGCGAAGGCGGATCCGGCACAGATGAACGGAACGCTGATCGGCAAGCGATATGTCGATTCTGCCGATGTGATCGAGGTGCTGTGCACCAAGCCGGGTGAGGGCTCGTTGGCGCTCAACGGGGAACTCCTCGTCACCGCCCAGGCCAAACCGCTGCCGGCGTCGGACTGAGGGGAATCGGGATCGTGCGCCTTTCGATGCTGCTGGACATGGCCGCCGACGGATTCGGCGATCGTGTTGTTGTCGGTCGCCGAGCGTCTGGATTCACTGCGTCCGATCTGCGCGCCCGGGCGCTGACCGGGGCTGCGGCCATCCGTGCCGCCGGCGTGGATTCGGTGGTCTACCTGGGTCCGAACGGGCCGGCGTTCCCGGTGGCGATGTTTGCCGCCGCCTATGCCGGGGTGCCGCTGGTTCCGCTGAACTATCGCCTCGGCGACGACCAGCTCACGGGGTTGCTCGCCAAACATCCACGCGCCATCGGCATCGGCGACGAGACCGGCGTGGCTCATCTGCGTGCGGCCGGACTGTCGGCGCAGACCATGGGGGAGTGGCTGCAGTCCACCGCTGCCGACGGCGATCCTGCCGAGCCCGACGTCATCCTCGATGACGGGCCGGCCGTGGTGATCTACACGAGCGGGACGACGTCGGAGCCCAAGGGTGTTCTGCTCCGGCATTCGAACCTGGTGTCCTATGTGCTCGGGTCGGTGGAGTTCATGAATGCTGACGAGGACGATGCCGCTCTGGTGAGCGTGCCGCCTTACCACATCGCCGCGGTCGCCAACGTCATCTCCAACCTCTACGGCGGACGCCGCACGATAGTCCTGGAGCAGTTCGATCCGACGCAGTGGCTCGACACGGTCCGGACCGAGGGTGTCACCAACGCCCTGGTCGTGCCCACCATGTTGTCGCGGGTGATCGAGGCCATCGGCGACGGTGTCGACGGTTCGGTGCCCACGCTGCGGTCGCTTGCCTACGGCGGCGCTCCGATGCCGGCGGCCGTGATCGAGAAGGCGCTGCTCGCCTGGCCGGAGGTGGGTTTCGTCAACGCCTACGGCCTGACCGAGACCAGCTCGACCGTCGCGGTCCTCGGGCCCGAGGATCACCGGGACGCGTATGCCTCGGATGAGCCGCACATCCGGGCCCGCTTGGCATCGGTCGGCAAGGTACTGCCCACCGTCGAGATCCAGATTCGTGACGAGAACGGTACTGCGCTCCCGCCCGGGGCTCCTGGTCGTATCTGCGTTCGTGGTGACCAGGTGTCCGCCGAATATGCGGGCATCGGGCGCGCGGTCGATGACGACGGGTTCTTCGATACCCGCGACAACGGCTACCTCGACGACGACGGTTACCTGTTCATCGGTGGGCGCATCGATGACACGATCATCCGCGGCGCCGAGAACATCGCTCCGGCCGAGATCGAAGAGGTGTTGCTGCGGCATCCAGACGTGCTTGATGTCGCCGTCGTCGGTGTCCCCGACGAGGAATGGGGCCAGCGGATCGAGGCCGCCGTCGTGCTGCGCGTCGGCGCCGAACTTCTCGACGCGGACCTCAGAGAATTCGCCCAGACGTCACTGCGATCCAGCAAGACCCCGGACCGGTTCTGGTTCTGGCCCGAGCTACCGCGGACCGAGACCGGAAAACTGGTGCGGCGCAACGTGCTCAAGAAGGTGCTTTCGGCAGAAGGGGTCACCGCGTGACCGTATCGGTCACCCGACCCGCCGAGGGCATCACGCAGATCACGCTGAGTCGGCCCGAGGCGCTGAACACACTTGACCGTCGACTGACCGGCGATCTGATCACAGCCCTCGACGAGGTCGAGGCAGACACCGACTGCCGCGTGGTGATCGTGACCGGGGCGGGGCGGGCGTTCTGCGCCGGACTCGATCTGAACGGTTACCTCCCGCCCGATGGGTGGGCCGACGAGCTCGATCGACTCGGGCGCGCACAGGCTCAGCTGGTCATCCAGCGCGAGATCGCCGGACTGGCCCAGCGGTTGCACTCGCTGCGTCAACCGGTGATCGCCGCGGTGAACGGCCCGGCGGCCGGTGGCGGACTCGCCCTGGTCGCCGCCAGCGACATCCGGATCGCCGCACCGGAAGCCGTGTTCGCCGTCTCGTTCATCCGCGCAGGGTTCTCGGCATGCGACATCGGCGTGTCCTGGCTCCTTCCGCGCCTGATCGGCGCGGGCCGGGCCCATGAGTTGATGCTGACGGGCCGTCGGTTCTCCGCCGAGTACGCCCGCGAGATCGGTCTGGTGACCGATGTCGTGCCCGCCGGAGAGCTTCTCGATCGCGCTACGGCACTCGCAGCGGAGATAATGCTCAACCCACCGATCTCGGTGGAACTCACGAAGCAAGGCATGTGGCTGGCACTGGAGACGCCCGGATTCGATGCCGCGGTCGAGTTCGAGAACCGTCAGCAGGTCTTCACCTCATTCACCGAAGACCAGCCCGAGGCGGTCGCGGCATTCCTCGGCAAGCGATCCCCCCGCTATCGCCGACGCTGACGTCGGGGACACGTGGTCGGCCCCGAACAATCGTGTGCCTCACTCGGGACTGTCACCACTTCCATAACGGCACCGTAATCAGGTAACTTATTTTACTGAAAGGGTTCGAGCGTCGGTGACGCTCCTGCCGACCATGCAGCGGAGGATGACCATGATCACCGGATGGACCGACGACCACGAAGAGCTCCGAGCCGTGGTGCGACGCTTCCTGAGCGAGAAGTCGTCGACGGAGAAGGCTCGCGAGCTCGCCATCGCGGGCGCAGTGGGCGACCAGGCCGTGTGGCGGCAGATGGCCGAGCAGATGGACCTGCAGGGCCTGGTGATCCCTGAGGAGTTCGGCGGCGCCGGGATGGGTGCGGTCGAACTGGGCGTGGTCCTCGAGGAGATGGGCCGCGCACTGTATGTGGGACCGTATTTCTCGACGGTCGCGCTGGCGGTGCAGACCTTGACGGCGGTGGGTGACCGGGCGGCACAGGCCCGATGGCTACCGCGCATCGCGGCGGGAGAACTCACCGCCACCGTGGCAATCGCCGACGACGCGCCGTCGTTCGACCTCACCGCGGTCACGGCCACGGCCACGGCATCGAGCGACGGCTGGAGTGTGTCTGGCGCCAAGGCGTTCGTCATCGACGGGATGACCGCGGACCTCATTCTGGTGGCCGCTCGTACCGATGGCGATCTGGGCCTGTTCGCTCTCGCGGGTGACGCCGCCGGATTGCATCGCGAAGCGGTGCCCACCGTCGACGAGACCCGGGCGCTCGCGCGAGTCGAGTTGGATGCCGTACCGGCGGTTCGGGTCGGCGACGATGCCACACAGACGCTCGCGCGCGCCGGTGACCTTGCCGCTGCCGCCCTGGCCGCCGAACAGATCGGTGGTGCCGCTGCGGCACTGGACATGGCGGTTGACTACGCGAAGATGCGTGTCCAGTTCGAGCGTCCGATCGGCTCCTTCCAGGCGATCAAGCATCGATGTGCAGACCTCAAGGTGCAGATCGAATCCGGGCGGTCCGCAGCATTTTTCGCGGCCGCGCTGCTCGATGACGGTGATCCCGAGGCGGCGATCGCCGCGTCGACAGCTCAGGCGTGGTGTTCAGCGGCCTACACCAAGGCGAGCAAGGAGAACATCCAGTTCCACGGTGGAATCGGCTATACGTGGGAGTGCGACGCGCACCTCTACCTGCGCAGGGCCACCGTTTCCGACATTGTGCTCGGCGCTCCGCGGGCGCATCGCGCCCGGATCGCCGAGCTGGTGGAGATGTGAGATGACACAGCAGATCGAGACAGGCACAGTGATGACGATCGAGAGCGACGACGAGTTTCGCGCACGGATTCGCCAGTGGTTCGCCGACAATCGCCCCGCCAAGCGCCCCAGGGATCCGGCTGAGCGCAAATCGTGGGTGCGGGCCTACCACGCCCGGATGTACGACGCCCGGATGACCGGGCCGTCGTGGCCGCTGGAATACGGCGGCATGGGCCTGTCCTTTGCGCAACAGGTGATCTACCAGGAAGAACTGGCCAAGGCGCGTGTGCCCTCGCCGCTCGGGACCGGTCTCGGGATCGTCGCGCCGACGATCATCACCTACGGCACCGATGAGCAGAAGCAGCGCTGGCTCGGGCCGATGCTGCGCCAGGACCTCATTTGGTGTCAGGGTTATTCGGAGCCGGGTGCGGGTTCGGATCTCCCGGCTCTACGCACCACCGCCCGCCGTGAGGGCGACTTCTATGTGGTCAACGGCCAGAAGGTGTGGACCACACACGCCACCGACGCGGACGTCTTCTTCACGTTGGTGCGCACCGGGACCCAGGAGTCCCGGCAAAAGGGCATCACTTACCTGATCATCGATGCGCATGCTCCCGGGGTGACCGTACGCCCGCTGAAGGACATCACCGGCGGCGAGCACTTCGCCGAGGTCTTCTTCGATGACGTGCGGGTACCCATCGCCGATCGTATCGGCGAGGAGAACCAGGGCTGGCCGCTCGTCCGGACCTCGCTCGGGCACGAACGTGCCGCGGGAGCGATGAATCAGGCGACCAACTATCGGCGAATTCTCGACGAGCTGATCGCACTCGCCCGCGAGCGTGGGCTGACGACCGACCCGCTGACCCGGGACCGCCTGGCCGACTTCGAGATCCGGGTGCGACTGATGAAGTACAACGCCAGCCGGATCATCAACGACATCATCGCGCACGGCGAACCCGGTCCGGCGTCATCGGTGTCCCGGCTGTTCATCACGATGTTTGAACAGGAACTCCACGAGTTCGCCGTCGAGATGCTCGGCGCCGACGGAATCGTCACCCGCGACTCCGCGCGCGCCATCCAGCGAGGTCGGTGGCTCACCGGTTTCCTCGGGTCGCGGGCATCGACCATCGGTGCCGGAACGTCGGAGATCCAGCGAAACACGATCGCCGAGCAGGTCCTCGGTCTGCCCCGCGATCCGGCCATGCCGGCGCGCTGAACCCCGGCCGGTTCAGGCGTCGCGTGCTCACCTCAGGCCGGTTGTCGCAACATCCCGGTCGAGAATCTCCCGATACGACCTGATTGACTGGACCGAGGTGCCGGCGTGGGTGCCGGCAGGGACCAGGTTGGGGATGACACGGACTGTGACACAGCCGATGGGCGGCGAATGACGGTGGGCCATCGATTGAAGTTGGCGATTCTGGCGGCGGTCATGGTCGCGGGCGTCGTGGTGGCCGCGACCGTCGACATCCCCGATTCGACGACGATCCGCGACTCGGTGTCCGCCGCGGGCGTACCTGGGGTGCTGGCATTCATGCTCATTCTGGCCGCGCTGACGTTGACCCCGTTCCCCATGAGTGTGCTCACCGTGGCCGGCGGACTGATGTTCGGTTTGGTCCCCGGTGCGCTCATCGTGATCGTCGCGGCGACGTTCGGTGCCTGGGCCGGCTACTGGCTGGCCCGATCACTCGGGCGTGCATCCTTCGCCCAGATCAGTTGGTCGAGAATCGTCGCGCTCAATGCGGTGCTCGAGCGTCGCGGTATGAGTTCGATGATGGTGGTGCGACTGATCCCGGTGTTCCCGTTCGGCCTCGTCAACTATGCGGCCGGGCTGAGTTCGGTCCGGCAACGCGACTATCTGGTCGGTACCGCGATCGGCATCGTCCCGGGGGCGATCGCCTACAGCGCGGTCGGCGCCTACGGGACCTCCCCGCTGTCCTGGCCCTTTGTCGCAGCAATCGCGGCGGTGGTGGTCATCGGTGGGGGATCGGCAGTGCTCGCGCGCCGCCTGGGCGTCACCGGTTCGATTCGCGGTAACCAGACGCCGGTGTAGCCGACCGGGACCGGCAGTCTCGCCCGAAGGCCCGACCCCTCCCGTATCGACCACCCCGGGCTTCGGACCCAAGTGTTCTCGAGGATGGCCGCTGCCGTCGGCGGTCAGCCGGGCAACTGCGCCATCCGGTCGTGGTGGAACGCGGCATCCCCACAGAGCACCTCGTCGACCTTGGCGCGCCGGAGGTAGAGGTGCAGATCGTGCTCCCAGGTGAAGCCGATCCCACCATGGGTCTGTACGGCCTCACCGGCGATCGCGGGTACCTTCTCCGCGGCAAATGCCTTGGCCACACTCGCTGCGCTCGATGCTTCGGTCAGCCCGGCGTCGAATGTCATCGCCGCGTAATACGTCGCTGCCCGGACTCCGCGCAGCGCGATCAGCATGTCTGCGGCCTTGTGCTTGATGACCTGGAACGAGCCGATCGGCCGCCCGAACTGCTCGCGCACCTTGGCGTAGTCGACGGTCATCTGCAGGAGTCGTTCACCGACGCCGAGGGCATCCGCGGCAACCAGCACTGCAGCGGCATCGCGGACCGACTGGGCATCGACGTCGAGCAGGTGACCACCGTCCGCGATATCGCCGATCGCATAGAAGCCTCGACTCTCGTCGAGGGTGCGGCGACGCCGAGTTGTGGACGAATCGGCCTCGACGAGCCGCACCTGCGCGTCGTCCACGATCAGGAACCAGTCCACGGCTGCGGCGGCCTGGACGAGCGCATGATCGATGACCACTGCGGCGCGTCGTCCCCCCGACGCCAGTCCGTCGACCACATCCTCCGGTGCGCCGCCGCGATGAGCGACGTACGCCGCGAGAGCGGTATCGACCCACGGGCCCGGCGCCGCCGCCCGGCCGATCTCCTCGGCGATGAGACAGAGTTCCACGAGGCCCGCGTCGGCACCGCCGTGACTTTCCGGGACGGCGAGGCCGGTCCAGCCGATCTCTGTGCCGCGTTGCCAGACCTTGTCGTCGAGGTCCCGACCGGTGGTCGAGACCTCACGGACCAACTCAGGTGTGCAATGTGCCGACAACATGCTGCGCGATACGTCGCGTAGCATCTCCTGCTCGTCGCTGAGCTCGAAGTCCATGGCGCATTCCTCCCGTTGGGGCTGTCTCTCGACGGCTACGTATGATTAGATACGGTAAGATCATATAACTAATTAGGCAACGTGCGACACAGGAGGTCCGAAGATGCGGATCGAGACCGACGCTCATCTCGAACAGTTCCGGGCCGAGGTGCGCGCATTCATCGCCGAGCACAATCCCGGAATCAAGCATCACACGGGTGTGCGCGCCCCGGGCCCCGATCTGGTCCCGGAGATCCGACGGTGGACGGCCATGCTGTTCGAGGCGGGTTACCTGGGCGCGGAGTGGCCGGAGCGGTTCGGCGGTACCCCGGGTGTCGACCCGCAGCGTGCGTTCGTCGTTGCCGAAGAGATCGCTCGCGCGCGGGTGTGGGCACCGATCGGGGCCTATCAGCTGGCATCGGCCGCGCTCATCGACTTCGGCACCGATGCCCAGCAGCAGCACTACCTTCCGCGGATCCGGGGCGGGCAGGACATCTGGTGCCAGTTGTTCAGCGAGCCCGGGGCCGGCAGCGACCTCGCCTCGCTGCGTACCCGCGCACAGCTCGACGGCGACCATTACGTGATCGACGGGCAGAAGGTGTGGACCACCAACGGGCAGCACGCCGACGTCGGCTACCTCTTGGCGCGCACCAATCCGGACGCCCCGAAGCACCGAGGTATCACCGCCTTCGCGCTCGACATGACGTTGCCGGGAGTGCAGGTTCGTCCGCTCCGCGAGATCACCGGCACCGAGGATTTCAACGAGGTCTTCCTCGATGGGGTGCGGGTGCCCGTCGATGCGGTGATCGGCAAGGTCGATGATGGCTGGCGAGTGGCCAATTCGAGCCTGGCGCACGAGCGGACCGGGGTGGCGTCGATGGCAACCGAGTTGCTGCAGAACGTCGACCGGCTGGTGACGCTCGCCAAGGATCGAAGCGATGATGCCGGCCTGCGACGCGACGTCGGACGTATCGCCACGCATGCCCGTGTGATCGATCTGATGAGCAAGAGCGTGCAGTCGGGGATGCTGGCCGGTCGCACCGACGTCGCCGACGCCCCGTCGGTGAAGATCTTCTTCAGCGAGACCAACCTGGCGATGACCGAGCTCGGGATGGCATTGCAGGGTTCGGATGCCGTCGCGGTCGAGGGCGACGAGGGTGCGGTCGCCGACGGGTGGTGGCAGGACGCGTTCCTGTACGCCCGGGCCTGGACCATCGCCGGCGGCGCGAACGAAGTACTCAAGAACGTGATCGCCGAACGTGGCCTCGGTCTGCCACGCGACCCGTCCTGACACACGTCTGATCTGAAAGCGAGCCTGGATCATGGGTTTCGACACCATCCTCTACGACGTCACCGACCACGTCGCCACCATCACGATCAACCGCCCCGAGGCGCACAACTCTTTCAACGCGACGATGGTCGACGAGTTCCGGCGGCTGTGGAAAGATATCCGCGAGGACGACGATGTGCACGTCGTGGTCCTTCGTGCCGCCGGGGACAAGGCGTTCTGCACCGGGGTGGATGTCCGTGAAGGACTCGACCTCCACGAGAACTTCTGGAGTCAGGATGATCCCGGTCAGGGGCTGTCCCCGCGCGCCAACAAGGTCTGGAAGCCAGTGATCGCCGCAGTGCACGGCATGGTGGCCGGCGGTGCCTTCTACTGGCTCAACGACTGCGACTTCATCGTCTCGGCCGATGACGCGACCTTCTTCGATCCCCATGTGTCCTATGGACTGACGTCAGCGCTGGAACCGATCGGTCTGGCACGGCGGATTCCCCTGGGCGAAGCGATGCGCTGGGCGTTGGTCGGCCTGGACGAACGGATGTCGGCGGAGCGGGCGTTCGCCATCGGACTCGTGTCGGAACTCAAACCGCGCGAAGAACTCTGGGAGCACGTCGACGGTCTGGCACGGCGGATCGCGGCCAAACCCGCCGTCGCGGTGCAGGGCACGGTGAAGGCCGTCTGGGAGACGCTGGACATGGATCGCAACGCCGCTTATGCCGTGGCATGGAACTACCCGGGAATCGGCAACCCGATCGGTACGGCGGAGGTCTCGCGCGACGGGTTCGTCAAACCGAAGTGGACGCTGCGCTGATCGAGACCCTCCCCGCTGATCGAGTAGGTGACGAGCGTAGCGAGGAGCCGTATCGAGATCACGTGCTCCACCCACTCAGGTCAGCTGGGATCGGTTACGTTCCATGACGTTTCGCCGGTTCTCCTCTAGCGCGTCCCAGGCTGTCGGGTGGGCCGCGGACAGGCGGGACTCGATTTCGAGGACCTGCCCGGAACCAGCCTGCCAGCCCGCGGTGTACATGTGCTTGAGTGCGACCATCACGTCGCCGCCTACGTCGCAGATCCGGCCGGCCACCTCGAGTGCGTGCGGGATCAGCCGATCGTGCGGCACCACCTCGGTCACCAAGCCGATCCGTAGTGCCAATTCGGCATCGACGAGCTCACTGGTGAACGACATCCGACGCGCCCACGCCGTGCCGACCCGATCGGGGAGGCGGGCGGTCAGGCCACCGCCGGGTAGCACGCCAACGCGCGCGTGGGTGTCGGCGAACACCGCCCGATCCCCGGCGATCGAGAAGTCGCATCCCAAAGCGATCTCGAGACCGCCGGTGACGGCGGCACCGTTCACGGCACCGATCACGGGTGTGCTGAGTTGACCGACCAGCCTGATGCAGTCGTCGTCCTCGAACAGCTTCAAGTATTCGGGACCGTCGTCGGCGAGCGCACGGAGGTCGAGTCCCGCACAGAATGCCGGGTCTGCGCCGGTGAGGACGATTGCGCCGACCTCGGTATCCGCGTCCAGGGAGCGTAGTGTCGCGCTGAGCTCACTGATCAGCTCGGGGCTCAGAGAGTTGCGAGCCTCCGGGCGGTTGAGTGTCACGAGCGCGACCCCGCCATCGATCTCGCTGAGCACCACCGGAGTCATCGGACCGCGTTCTGGATCTCGCGGGCCAGTTGCATGACCAGATCGGGGTCGTCGATACCGAGCGTGTTCACCGAGTAACGACTGACCACGCCTTGACCCCGTGCGGCGAGTTTGCCCGGGATGTCTGCGGGCGTGCCCACCACGGCGAAGGCCTCGAGGACCTCGTCGGGGAGGCGTTCACCCATCTTTGTCCACCGATCCGGGTCGTCGGATTTCGACAGTGCGTGCATCTCGGCACCGAGATCCTGCCAGCCGTGGAGTTCCAGGACGGGTAGATATGCGGGGGTGGAGGCGTAGAACGCCAGTTGCTGTTTGACTGCCTTTGCCGAGGCCGCGAACTCTTCGTCGGACCGGCCGGTGACCACAAAGCTGAGATCGACGATCTCGAAGTCGTCGCGCAGTCGGCCACCGGCTCCGCGTTCGAGGGCGGGGACGGTCATCTCCCGCAGGTAGCGCTCGGTGGAAAAGCCGTGCACCAGCAGCCCGTCGGCAACGGCCCCCGCCGTCTCGCACATCTTGGGTCCCACCGCGGCGATGAACACCTTGGGTGCCGGTGTCTGCGACGGCGGAGTGAACATGGGGGTCATCAGGGTGTGGGTGTAGAAATCGCCACGGAAATCGAGCTTCTCCCCGGTCTCCCATGCGAACCAGATCGCACGGAGCGCGGCGACGAACTCGGCCATGCGGGCGGCCGGTGCACTCCACGGCATGGAGAAGCGACGCTCGACATGGGGTTTGATCTGGCTGCCCAGTCCGAGGATGAGCCTGCCGCCCGAGTAGTCCTGGAGCGCGCGGGCCTGGGTGGCGAGCGTCATGGGTGACCGGGCGAACGCAACCAGGATATTGGTCATCAGGTCCACCCTCGACGTGCTACCCGCAGCCACCGTCAGATGCAGCAGTGGGTCCGACGACAGTTCGGCGTACGAGATCCCTTCGAGGCCTGCGTCTTCGGCGAGACGGGCCAGCGCAGCTGTGTCGGCGAGTTGCTGACCCGGCGGGCCGATCGGCAGCACCACCTTGGGGGCGGCGACACTCGCAGTGGTGGTTTCAGGCAACGAAATCATCCCAATTCGTGGAGAGGTAGTCGAGGAACGCGGGGCCGACGGATTCGCCGACCAGGTGATCGGCCGGAACCGGCTGTTGCCGAGCGCGATACGTCGGGTCGGCGACGATGCTCCGCGCGAAATCGTGATGGAGGATGGCTGCCGTGCCGATGAGGACGAAATCGGCGCCCCGCTCCAGACATTCGCGAGCACCGGGGGCGTCGGTGATCTTGCCGGCCACGCCCACACGGGTGTTGCCGCGGGGCAGATCGGTGAAGAAGTCGATCAGGCGACGACCACGGTGAGCCTCGTCGTAGGGTTCCTTGAATGCGTCCCACAGGGACAGGTCCAGATAGTCGAGGTTGCCGCGGTCGAGGACCTCGAAGGCGAGAGCGCGGGCCTCGTCGAGGACGATTCCGTATCGCTCCGGTGAGAGTCGCAGGCCGAGTTGGAAATTCGGCGACACTGCCGCACGGATGCCGTCGACGATCTCGTGGACGATGCGGAACCGGTTCCGGGTCGATCCGCCGTAACGGTCGGTGCGGTGATTGCTACGGGTATCAAGGAACTGCGCGATCAGATAGCCGTGGGCTCCGTGGACTTCGACTCCGTCGAAGCCCGCTCGCTCAGCCCGGACCGCCGCGTCGACGAAGTCGTGCACGACCTGTTCGACCTCGCCTGTGGTCAGTGCGGTCGCTCCCTTACTCGGGTCGTCCCAAGGGGCGACAACGGGACGCCCCGAGATCTGGGCATTCGCCCGCCGCCCACCGTGTTGCAGCTGTACCGACGACACCGCCCCGGCCGCTCGCAGGCCGTCGGCGAGTCTCGTGAGGCCCGGCAGTTGGGCATCGTCGCAGATACCCAACTGCCCGGGAAATGCCATGCCGGCCTGGCTCACATGTGCCGCACAGGTCATCACCATCCCGAACCCGCCTTCGGCTCGTCGGGTCAACCATCGGTACTCGTCGTCGTGGAGTGTCCCGTCGTCGTTGCTCTGCATGTTTGTCAACGGAGCGAGGGCGATTCGATTCTGCCAGTCGGGACCGTGGCGGAAGGTCAGGGCGTCGGCGAGTGCGGTCATGTGTGTGGTCCCGTCTCAGGCGAAGCGCTCGATCTCATGGGCCAGCAGCGACTGGAGATCGTCGGCGGGTGGCTTCGGCAGTTCGACGGCCGCCTCGCGAGTCGGCAGCAGTACGACCGCGGTTCCCGGGGTGTTGGTCTCGCCACGCTGGTTGGTGCATGCCAGTTCCAGGTGGACCTCATTGCGGGTGCCTTGCTCGTCGGTCACCTGCCGCTTGTCGACGACCTTGCCGGTGATCCAGGTGGTGTCGCCGATGTAGTTGAACTTGCGGTGCTGGCACGACAGCTTCCACAGCCAGCCGTCGTCGCCGATCCAGTCGGTGAGCGCATGGGTCAACCAGGTCTCGCGCATCGCACCATAGTCGTAGTTCATCGGGATGCCGAGTTCCGCGGCACGTTCGGATTCCCAGTGCAGGCGTTGCACGGTATCGGGGATGTTCCGTGAGTTCGCCGGGTACAGGCCGGGGACCTTGCGACGGATCGCCCGTGAGATGCCGAATGTCCCGGGCGGGGTGAGCTGCATGCCCCAACCGACATGCCACACGATCACATCGGTGACGGTGAGTGGGCCTTTGACGCGCTTGTCGATCTGGTGGCCGATCTCGACGTCCTCCCAATAGCGGGTCTCGGCGCCGCGCCTGGTCTCGGCGTCATAGGCCGCGTCGATCTCGGCGAGTTGCTCGTCGGTGTACGGGGTGGTGAAGTCGATGGGATCGGCCTTCTTGGCATTGGCCCGCGAGGTGTGGCGCTCGGCGTTGATCCAGGTGCCGCGTTGGATGGCGTGGATCTCACCGGCACCGTTGGCGAACAAGAAGTCGTTGGTGACGTGAGCAGTGCGACCACCGAACTTCGAGGGCTTCTCCTCGACCCCGACCTGCGCACGGACGACCTGACACCGGTCGCCGAGCGTCAGCGGGCGAAACCACTCGAACTCCATCACAGCCTGGTACGAGCCGAGTCCGGCGAACGGGTCACCCTTCAACAGGGCCTTCTGCTCGGGGCTCACCGGCGGCGCGGCGTTCTCGCCCATGGTGTACATGAAATTCGGCGGCGCGATCAGGGTTCCCCAGCGGGTGTTCTTGCCGTAGTCGGGATCGCACCAGAGGGGATTGGCATCGCCATATCCGAACGCGAAATGGCGTGTGCCATCGGCGGTCACCTCGTGATTGTGCGGGGTCAGAGGGCGTTCCGGAATGCCGATACGCCGGCGTGAACGCTCGAACGACTCGTCGGTCAGAATGCCGTACTCGGCGGATTGCGGGTTGGTCACATCACTCACGGCGACTCCTCATCTAGCGGCTATTGCAGCCACTATATAGTACAATCAGCTAAATGATTAAAGGAGTCGAGATGGAGTTCGGATTACCCTGGCCCGGAGCCGAGGTCGCACAAGAGGCGGAGAAGGCCGGCATCGCGGCGTTCTGCACCGGTGATTTTGTCGACAACGACGCATATTCGGTACTGGCGGACATGGCGGCAAACACGACAAAAGCCCAGGTCGGCACCAGTATCGCCTATGCGTTCTCCCGGAGTCCGTACGCGCACGCGTCCGCGATTCGGACGCTGCACAAGCATGCTGCGGGCCGATTGTTCCTCGGGCTCGGTTCGGGTGCCTACGCGATCAATCGGGACTGGGTCGGGGCAGAGGCCGACCGCCCGGTCGCGCGAATGAGCGATCTCGCCGGAGCGGTACGCGCCTGGCTGCATGCGGAGAACGGCGAACGTGTCCGTTACGACGGTGAGTTCTATCGGGTCGACGCGCGGGTCCAGGCGCCGGTACTGGGCCGACTCGATGTCCCGATTTTGTTTGCCGGCTTCAACAAAGGCATGGCCGCTGCTGCGGCCCGACATGCCGACGGGGTCATCGGCCACGGCTTGTTCACCGCGCAATGGTGGAACGACGTCGTCCGGCCGGCGACCGCCAAAGGACTGGCCGACGCCGGCAAGAGCAGCACGATCGAACACGGTTGGCTGATCACTGCGGTTGATGACGACAACCCGGATCGGGCCATCCTCGACGCCCGCCGCATGATCGCCTTCTACCTCACCGTGAAGACCTACGACGCGTTCATCGAGCAGCATGGCTGGACGGACGCCGTGGCGGCGCTGCGCGCCGCCTTCAAGGCCGGGGACATGGACACCTTCACCAATGCCGTCACAGACGACATGCTCCACACGATTGCCGTGTGCGGCACAACGGCCGATGCGCGTTCGCGTCTGGCGGAGCGCAGGGCCGAGGGGTCGCTGGCCCGGGATCTGACATATCTGGGGCAGCCGGCGTTCCTGGTGAGCGATCGGCGACGAGCGGTCTACGCTCACAACAGCCTGGCGTTACTGGAGGGCTGATACGTGAGCTTCGTCAGCTACAGCTTCGAGTCAGGTTGTGCGCGCATCACATTGACCGATGGTGACCGGGGGAACCCGGTCCACTCCGATATGGTCGAGGAACTGTTTGCCGCGGTGCGGCGGGCATCGGCTGACTCGGCGCGAGTGATCGTGCTCAGCGCGCAGGGACGCTTCTTCTCCGTCGGCGGGGATCTGGCGGCATTCGCCTCGGCTGCGGACATGTCCAACTACATCGACGACCTCGCCGACTCCTTGCATCGTGTGGTGAGCGAACTCGTCCGCGCCGACGCCGTGGTGGTCTCGGTGGTGCAGGGTCCTGCTGCCGGGGCGGGCTTTCCGCTCGCCGCCGCGGCGGACATCATCATCGCGGCCCAGACGGCGACATTCAGTCTGGGCTATACGAAGGTCGGGCTCAACGTCGACGGTGGGACCAGCCTGCTCGTGCACTCGCTGGGTCTGCATCGCTCGCTGCGGCTGGCCCTTCTCAACGATGCGATCAGCGCCGACGAGGCACTGGCGACGGGCCTGGTCGCCCGGGTGGCTCCGGATGGTGATCTCGATCGGGTAGCCGAGAAGATCGTCGATCAGGTCCTCGCCGGCCCGGCCGGGGGACAGGCCGCCACCAAGCAGCTCTTGCGGGCGACCGCGGACGCGGCTCCCGAGAGCGCGTTGCGTCGGGAGGCGCTTGCCATTCGCACCACTGCCGGTGATCCCGACGCGAGAGAAGGGGTCGGGGCGTTTCTGGCGAAACGCCGACCTGAGTTCGCCAGATGATCGATGGTGGAAGCCGCTCACCGATATCGCACAATCGGGTGACGTTGACAATCACGGAGGAACACTGATGCACCTCACCGCGCTCGCTAGCGAGCTGGGAAGCAAACCTGCTGTGATCATGGGTGAATCGGGCCAGTCGATCAGCTATGCGGAACTCGAGCGCGCGTCGAACCGGATCGCGCACGTGTTGGCCGACCTCGGATTGCTGCCGGGGGACCACATCGCGATCCTGATGGAGAATCGTCTGGACGTTTTTCCGGTGGCGTGGGCTGCGCAACGCTCAGGGCTCTTCTACACCCCGGTCAACTGGCATCTCACCGTCGCCGAGGCGGCATACATCGTCGACAACTGCGAGGCGACGGTGCTCATCTCATCGCCCGAACTCGCAGTGCTCGCCGATGAATGCGTGCGATCGGCCTCGCGCGAGGTGACCAGGCTGACCGTCGGTGAGGATCTCGAGGACCTGGCATCCGCGGCTTTGGACATCCCGATCGCGCATGAGCTGGAGGGCTGCTACATGTTCTACAGCTCCGGCACCACGGGCCGTCCCAAGGGGATACTGCCCGAGTTGACCGGTGATGCGTTCGGAACCGGATACGCGATCGACCACATGATGGGTACCGCATTCGGTCTCGGCCGCGACACGATATACCTCAGCCCGGGTCCGCTCTATCATGCGGCGCCGTTGGGGTGGTCCATGGGGGCCATCCGCAACGGCGGCACAGCAGTCGTGATGGAGCGGTTCGATGCGGAACGCTCGCTCGCCCTGATCGAGCAGTATGGTGTGACCGCAGCACAATTCGTACCCACCATGTTCGTTCGGCTGCTCAAGCTCCCCGACGAGGTGCGCCGATCCCACGACGTCGGCTCGCTGCGCATCATGATCCACGCCGGTGCGCCATGTCCCGTCGAGATCAAACGGCAGATGATCGATTGGCTCGGGCCGATTCTCGTCGAGTTCTACGCAGGCAGTGAGGGAACCGGATTCTTCATGGTCGACTCGAAGGCCTGGCTCGAACGGCCCGGTACGGTCGGAAAGGCTCTGCTCGGAGTTGTGCACATCTGCGACGACGACGGAAACGAACGGCCGGTCGGCGAGGTCGGGCAGGTCTGGTTCGGTGACGTCCGCCGGTTCGAATACCACGGTGATCCCGACAAGACCGCTGGTGCGTGGAATGACCGGGGCTGGAACACCCTCGGAGATCTCGGTCATGTCGACGCCGACGGCTATCTCTACCTGTCCGACCGGCGAACCGATCTGATCCTCTCCGGTGGCGTCAACGTCTATCCACGTGAGATCGAGGACGTACTCATCCTGCACCCGGCAGTTGCCGACGTCGCCGTCATCGGGGTGGCCGACGACGAGTTCGGCCAGCGGGTGCACGCGTTCGTATTGCCCAGTGGCCAGACGCATCCCGGACCGGATCTCGAGAAAGCGCTCGCCGCGTACGCACGCGAGCACCTCGCCGGCTTCAAGGTTCCCCGCGGGTGGACCTTCCTCGACGAGTTTCCGCGGCTGCCCAGTGGAAAGGTCCTCCGCCGCAAGCTGCCGGTGAGCTGAAAGCCGGCGCTTCCAGAGTGTGATGACGGGACGGTAAACATGACCAACGAAGCAGGCGGGCAGCCGTTGCTCGTGGATCGTCGCGGCGGCGTCACCGTCCTGACGTTGAACCGCCCTGCCCGACGCAACGCACTCGACAGGGCCTTGCGCCGTTCACTCAGGAAGGAGTTCGCCACCGCTGAAGCCGATGACGATGTGCGGGTCATTGTCGTCACGGGCGCGGGAAGCGCATTCTCGTCAGGCGTGGATCTGTCGGAGGCGTTGACCGGGCCTGCGACGGCCCCGGAAGGTGCGACACCCACACAGGTGATGCGATCGCTGTCGAAGCCGGTGATCGCAGCTGTCAACGGTCCATGCTTCACCGGTGGGCTCGAGCTCGCGGTCAGCTGTTCGTTCATCATCGCCTCCGAGGAGGCCGTGTTCGCCGACACGCACACGTCGATCGGTCTGATCGATGGATGGGGCGGCAGCGCGATGCTGCCGCGGATTGTCGGACTGCCGATGGCCACCCAGATCATGCTCACCGGGAACCCCGTCGATGCGCAGACGGCGTTGCGTATCGGGCTCGCCAACGAAGTCGTGCCGGCCGATCGGCTCATGGAGCGGACCCTCGAGATCGCAGAATCCATCGCGGCCGCGCACCCCGAGGCAACACATCGACTGCTCCGGTTACTCAACGACGGCGCCGGAAGCTCCACGGCGCACGCCCTTGGTCTCGAGGCCGAGGCAGCGGCGACCTGGCGGCCGAACGGCGCGGAGATCCGTCGTCGCTTCTCCACGCGAACGCAGAAGCCCGATCAGACGTAGCCGGATCAGACGTAACCGGGTCCTACTCGGCGGCAACCTTGTCGCCGCCGAGATAGGCCGCCTCGATCCGCTCCGGATGCGCCAACAGCTCCCCGGCATCGCCGGAGAGGACCTCGGTTCCGTGGGCGAGCACAACGGCGCGGTCGGCGGTCTGCAGGGCGAGACGGACATGCTGCTCCACGAGAATCACCGCTGTTCCGGTGTCGTCGGCGACCTGACGGATCACCGGAAGGAGTTGTTCGACGATGACCGGCGCCAGACCCATGCTGAGTTCGTCGATGAGCAGCACCGTGGGGTCCTGGACCAGCGCGCGCCCGATGGCGAGCATCTGCTGTTCGCCGCCCGACAGCGAGCCGGCGGCTACCGAGGTCCGTTCGCGCAGACGAGGGAACAGATCGAACACCCCGTCGATCTTTGCCTTCTTGCGGCCGGCGAGTTTCAGGTTCTCGTAAGTGGTGAGCGTGGTGAACAGCGCACGATCGTCGGGCACCAGGACGAGCCCGTGGCCGGCGGCCTGGCGAGAGTGCCCTGACCGTAATGTGTTGCCGTCCAGGGTGACCGACCCGTCCGCCCGGTTGATCAAGCCGGCCAGCGCCAGCAGGGTAGTGGTCTTGCCTGCACCGTTGGGGCCGAGCAAGGCGAGGATCTCGCCGCGGTGAACACTCAGGTCGACATCTCGGATGACCGGTGCGCCCGCATAGCCCGCGGACAGTCCTGAACATGACAGCACTGGGGTCTTTGATGTGGTGTTCACGTGGTGACCTCCTGGGCCTGGGCGAGGGCGGGTTCTCCCAGCGCGGCCACCTCCGGGGGTGCGCTGCTGCCGAGGTATGCGCGGATGACCTCGGGGTTCTGCTTGATCTCGTCGGGAGTACCGATGGCGATCACACGCCCGAGGTCGAGGACGACGATGCGGTCACACAGGTCGAGCACCAATCCCATGTCGTGATCGACCATGACCACCGTCGTCCCGGCGCCTCGGACTGCGCGCAGTCGCTGCCCGAGCCACATGCTCTCCGAACTGTCGAGGCCGGCGGCGGGCTCGTCGAGCATCAATGCCTTGGGTCGTCCGGCCAGCGCGCGAGCGATCGACACCAACTGTCGTTGTCCCTGGGACAGTTCGGCGACCATCCGGTCGGCGACCGGGGTCAGGTGCAGGATTTCGAACAGTCGCTCGAGATCGGGGTCATCCTCGCCGCGATGCTTGGCGGCTTCGGTGCCGACGAGCACGTTCTCCCGCACGGTCAGGTCGTCGTAGAGTTCGATGCCCTGGAAGGTACGTCCGAGTCCGCGCCGGCTGCGTTCGTGTGGTGCGAGTTCATCGAGACGCTCGCCGTCGAGAACCACCGAGCCAGTCGAGTTGGCAAACCCGCTGAGCGCGTCGATGAGGGTTGTCTTGCCCGCCCCGTTCGGTCCGATCAGACCGAGGATCTCGCCTGAGCGGACTGAGAAGCTCACGTCTTCGAGGGCGATGACGCCGCCGTAACGCATTCCGACGGCCTCGGCGGACAGCACTTCGGCGCCAAGAGCGGGAGCTTCGGATATCGAGGTCGGGTCGACAGAGAGCTCCAGATCGACCGATCCGTTGGGGCGGTGGCGAAGTCGGGCGATCAGCGCGTGGACGGGGCCGACGATGCCGTCCGGGTTCACGATGACGGACACAATCAGGAGCACACCGGTGATCACGGCGAAGTAGTCGCCGAGGTTGACCCACTTGTCGAGCGCAAAGTACAAGATGCCACCCACCCCGATGACACCGGAGAGAACCCCGCCACCGATTGAACTGATGCCGGCCAGGTACACGGTTGCGAACAGGGCGATTCCGGCCAGCGCTGAGTAGCTGGCCGCCGACGCGACATTCTGTTGATAGGCCATCAGGGCGCCGCCGAGGCCGGCGATGAACGAACCGATCGCGAACGCGATGATCTTGACCCGGTTCACCGCGATGCCGGATGCCGCGGCAGACCGCTCGTTGGCGCGCACGGCGAGCATCGACGCGCCGAGCCTGCTACGGCGCAGGAACGCGACGCCAAGGCCGACGAGTACGGCGACCACGAGGCAGAGGATTCCGAAGGTGATGCGGGGATACGCGTCGCCGTTCCCGATGCCGAAGTCCAGACCGAACATGGTGGGGTTCTCCACCGGAGCACCCGCGGCACCACCGTTGAGGTCGGTGTTTCGGAACCAGAAGGCCTCCAACGTGACCGCCATGGCCAGGGTGAGCACCGCAACGGGCAGCCCGCGCAGTCGGAGTGCGGGTAGGCCGATCACGACTCCGATGACGGTGGCGACGAGCGCCGCGAGTATCGGAGCGAACGGAAACGGCACGCCGAGGACCGTGGTCAGGCGGCTCACGACGAAGGCCGAGGTGCCCGCGAGGGTCAACTGTGCGAGAGACACCTGGCCGGCGAATCCGGTGACCACCACCTGGGAGAGTCCGATGATGGCCAGCACGATGGTGGTGATCACCGCACCGCGGGTGCCCCCACTCGTGGCGAACAACGCCACGAGCCCGATGGCGACCGCAATCATCGTCGGCGTCACAAGGTTCCGCGGCCGTGGTGCGCGTCCCAGCGACAAGGAGGAGAGAGTCCCGCGCTGAGGGAGTTGATTGCGTCGGACGACGAGCAACACCAGGATCAGCACGAGCGTGGCCAGCTCCGCGACGCCGCCTGCCGGGAACCAGTCGATGGTGTTCTGCAGGTAGATCAGCTCACCCTGGACCATGCCGATGATCAGTCCCGCCGCGACGGTCGGCCCCACCTTCGTGAAGCCGCCGACCATTGCCGCGGCGAGCGCTGGGACGATGAACAGTGTGTATGACAGCGGCACCAACGGAACGATCGGCGCGATCAGGATGCCACTGACGCCGGCGACGACGACGCTCAGAGCCCAGTTGATGGCTGCGACACGATTGGGCGAGAGGCCCGAGACAATCGCTCCACGTTCGGTTTCGGCGACCGCCCGGGTGGCCAGTCCGAACCGCGTGTATTTGATCAGCGCGCCCAGGGCGAGCGCGAGCACGATGATGATGAGCGCGAACCAGACCCGGTCGGCCGGGATGCGGACACCGGAGACCGTGTAGATCTCCTGCGACAGAATGGGTTCGACCGAGACCGGACTGGTCCCGACCCGCATGGCGAGTACGAGCTGCACGACGAGCATCACTCCGATGCTCGCGACAGCCTTGGCCACTGGGGACGACGTGCGCAACCAACGAAAGACCAGTAGGTAGAGGATGAGACCCACGGCAGCTGCGATCACCAGGGAAATGGCCGCGGCGGAGGTAAACGTCAGCGGCTGGGACGAGAGCGTGATGGTCTGCGGGAACCCGGGAATGGGAACAAGGAGTTCCCCCTTGCGTAAGAAGGCGAATGTGTAGGCGATATAGAGAGCGAGCGCACCCGTGGCGAAATTGACGACCCCAGAACTGCGGAAGGTCACCACCAGGGACATACCCAGCGCAGCGAACACCGCACCGGCACCGAGGCCGAGGATCAGGAAGGCGAGATGGTCAGACACGCGAAGGTTGCTCTCTGCTAGACGAATGGGGCCGGGGCGGTTGGCCCGATTCCGTTGGCTCAGGCGTTATCCAACGGAACCGGACCCGGGACGTCAGTTCAGCTGCTTGACGTCGGTGATCTGGCCGTTGTCGACGGTGCCCACCAGGGCGCCTGCGCTACATGCCATGGGCAGGCCGGGGACGGCCTTGCCGTTGCAGCTCATCGCCAGCCCATCGCCGACCGGCAGTGGAACATTCGCTGCGGCACGGATGGCACTGTTCACCGACGCTGCAGTGACGTCGCCCTTGACAGTTCCGGCGGTGCGGACGAAGCCGAGCATCGACTGATAGGCGGTCACCGCGGTTCCGTCGGGTGAGACCGAGGGTGCGTACTTGGCCATGATCGCCTGATAAGTCAGCGATTCCGGATCGGTTCCGGAGCCGAAGGCGGTGTTGAACACCTTGGACCCGTTCAGCTCTGCGCTGGCGGCCTCCATGACGCTCGGATCGAGGCATGGTCCGATCACCATCTTCTCCGCGTCCGTGCCGACGGTGCCGAGAGCCTTGAGCACGGAGGTGCACATCGTCGGATCGCCGACGATGCCCACGGCCTGCGGGTTGTTCTTGAGGCCGGCGGACACCTGCGGTGAGGCATCAGGATTCCCGAGGGGGATGGCAACGACGTTCAGGTTGATGCCGGCCGCCTGGAACGCCGGAACACCCATGGCCTTCGCGCCGTTGATGGCGGCTGCGGAGTCGGTGACATAGAGCGTCACGTCCTTCATGCCGCTACCCGCCGTGTACTTGGCCATCCCGCTCAGAACCGCGGGAAAGCCACCCGTCCATGAGTAGGAGTAATCCGGAGCCGTCAGCTCGGTCTGTCCTGCGCCCTGGTACGAGGTGTAGGGGATCTTGGCGCCGGTGAGGATGGGTACCATCACGTCGCCTTGGGCGGTGTTGGTCACCACGACGCCCACCACACCCGCCTCGACCATCTGGTTGGCGCACGCAGTTGCAGACGCCGGGTCTTCCTTGGATTTGCATTCCACAAGTTCGATCGGTCGACCGCCGATGCCTGCGAGATTCTCGTTGGCGTACTTGACCACGGCCTCGGCCGTTTCTCGATCCTCGGGCAACGAGATCGCCGGGCCGCCTTCGGGGTTGATCAGCCCCACCTTGACCGGTGTCCCGCTGGCCTGATTGCCGGCAAATGTACCGCTGGGTGCAGCCGCGACCGCGCTCTCGGCGGCTGCCGACGATGAGCCGCCCTCACTGGAAGAATCCTCGGTACATGCTGTGGCGCCGGCGATGACGACCACGGCGCCGAGGCACGCTGCCGCATAGCGGCGACGCGAGCGGGATGACGCGAAACGCATACTGACTTCCTTTGATCGGCGAGGCTCGTCGCGAGCCTCGGCACATTTTCGCTGCGTTGTGATGCAGACCACTCCGAAGGGTGATGGACGAAAGGTAGACGAATCAGTGAATACATGTCAATAAGTAAACTGATTTTGCTGAATATATTTGGTCCGACTATGCTTGAAACCCATGAGCAAACCGGTCATCGTCGTGGTGGGAGCAGGTCCGGGCGTCAGCGGTTCGGTCGCTCGGCGATTCGCGGCGAAGGGATACGACGTCGGGCTGCTCGGCACCGATGCGGATCGGCTGGCGGAGTTGGATCGCCAGGTTGCCGACCAGGGCGCGCAGACTCTCGCCGAGGTCGTGGACGTCACGGACGTGGCGGCGGCCACGTCAGAGATTCGTTCAATGGGGCAGTGGTGGAACCGAATCGACGTCCTTCACTTCAACCCCAGTGCTTTCCGGGAAAAGGATCCACTCGAACTCACTGTCGAGGAACTGCTCGAGGATGTCGCGCTCGGTGTGGGCGGCCTACTCACTGCGGTTCAGGCCGCGCGGCCGTTCATGTCGCCGGGTGGCCGCATCACCGTGACCGGGAGCATGGCGGCGGACAAGCCGTGGAATCGTGCGGCGTCTCTGGGCGTGCAGAAGGCAGGGATCCGGAATCTTGTTTTCAGTATCGACACGACTCTCGCACCGGAGGGCATCCGCACCGTGTCGGTGACGGTGCAGGGTTCGCTCGCCCAGGACGGGCCCTTCACTCCCGATCGGGTGGCCGGGGCGATCTGGGAAGCCGCCCACCAGGACGAGGCGTCATGGTGTGCCGAGGTGGCCTACCACGGGTGAGCGCGGTTCGATCCTCAGCGTGGCGGATCCCTTTCGCGTCAGGTGGGTTACGGGGCTGATCGGTCAAACCTCTGCACGACCACACTTTCGCCCCGACAGTAGCGCTCAGACGAGCGTGCGTGCGAGGAGTGCGCTGCCGGCGATGAGAATGACGGCCGAGGTGAGTTTGCGCGCGGTGGCGACCGACACCCAGTTCGCCATCCGGCCGCCCGCGGCGCCGCCGAGTATGACGGCGGGGGTGAGTAGCGCGGCGTCACCCCAATCGGATCCGCCGACATCGCCGGTCGCCTGAAGCAGGATGAGCGAAACCACTGAGACGGCGAGGAAGAACACCGACAGGGTTGCGCGCAATGTCCGGGCGTCCCCGGGTCGGTAGGCAAGTGCCAGTGGGGGACCGGGAAGCGCTGCGACTGCTCCCATGAGCCCGCCCATCGCGCCGGCCCACGCGAGGATCGACTTTCGCTGGGGCAGTCCAGCTCCGGCGAACGCTGCGAGTGCTGCGGCGATCGACACCGCGGCAGTCGTCGCGGTGAGCACGGTGGGGTCGGCGACGGAGGTCAGCCACACGCCCAGCGCCACCCCGGGCAGCATCGCCACGCCCAGCCGGATCGCCGTCGCCCGGTCGCAGTGTCGACCGTCGCGCCACACGACGGAGGCCATCGCGACGATGGTGAGCACGAATAGCGGCCCGGGCACGAGATCTGGGTCGATCATGAGTAGCAACGGTGCCGCGACCAGACCGAACCCGGAACCGGTCACCGCTTGCAGCATCGACGCGATGAACAGGACCGTGATCGCCACGCAAAGGTACGACATTCTGTTGCCGCCGTAGCTCTCAGTGCCCGAGTCCGCGGGCCACGCATGCCTCCGCGACTCGGGCGACCGCGATGTCGGTGGCCGCGACCCGCAGACCGGTGCCGTCGTGTCGTGCCGCCTCGACGACGTACTGCCAGGCGCGGGTCATCCGGACGTCGAGACGGTCACGGACCTCGTCGGCGCCCCACCACAATCCCTGTTGGGCCTGTACCCATTCGAAGTAGGAGACCAGCACTCCGCCCGCGTTCGCGAGGATGTCCGGGACCACCAGCACTCCCGCATCGTCGAGAAGTTCGCCCGCCGCGGTGCTGATCGGTCCGTTGGCGCCCTCCACGACGACCGCTGCCCGGACCTGCCGGACGTTGCCCTCGTGGATCACGCGCTCGACCGATGCCGGGACCAGCAGGTCCACGTCGAGTTCGAGGACATCGTCGGGGTCGGGGAGTGGGTCGGCGTTCCGGTATCCGACGACGGTGCCGGTATCCGCGACATGGCGTCGCAGGTCGGTGATGTCGAGGCCGCCACGGTTGAAAACCGCCCCGAACCGGTCGGCGACGGCGACCACCGAGTGCCCGCGCTCTTGCAGCAGACTCGCAGTCCAGGCTCCGACGTTGCCGAAGCCGTGCACCGCCGCACGCACATGGTCGCCGCTCACGCCCGCGTGACGTAGCGCCAAACTCGCGACGTGCACGACCCCATGAGCCGTCGCTGACGTGCGTCCCTGCGAACCGCCGAGTGCCAGTGGCTTGCCCGTCACCACACCAGGGACCGCGCGGCCGGCGGTGGTGGAGAAGGCGTCCATGATCCAGGCCATCGTCCGCTCGTCGGTGCCCACGTCGGGGGCCGGAATGTCGGTATCGGGACCGATGATCGGTCCGATGCCACTGACAAAGTTTCGGGTCACCCGTTCGAGTTCGGCGACACTGCTGGTGGCGGGGTCGACGGTCACCCCACCCTTGGCGCCGCCGTAGGGAATGTCGAGCAGCGCGCATTTCCACGTCATCCACATCGCGAGTGCCCGCACCTCGTCCAGGTCCACCAGCGGGCTGAATCGGATGCCACCCTTGCCGGGGCCGCGGGCCAGGTTGTGTTGCACGCGGTATCCGGTGAGCATCTCGACGCGGCCGTCGTCGCGCACCAGGGGAACGGCGACGGTCATCTCGCGTCGCGGATGCTGCAGCACCGAGCGTAACCCGGGCTCCAGCGCCAGCCGGTCAGCGGACGCCCGATACTGCGACAATGCGTCCTCGTAGGGTCCGGCGGTTCTCTCGACCGAGTCGAGGAGTGTCACCGCGCACCCGCGGTGTGCGAGTCGGCGACCTCGAGTGCCGTGTCCAGGATCGCGAGTCCCTCGGCCACCTCGTCAGGGGTGATGATGCATGGCGGAACAATGTGCAGACGATGGTACTGGTTGAACACCAGCAGCCCGTTCTCCTTTGCCGCACCCAGGGTTTCGCCGATCGCAGCGCTGGTGCCGCCGTACGGGGCAAGCGGTTCTTTGGTCTCTCGGTCACGCACCAGGTCCAGCGCCCAGAACACGCCGAGTCCGCGGACGTCGCCGACGCTCGGGTGTTTGGCGGCGAGTGCACGCAGACCGGGGCCGAGCACATCGCGGCCGATGGCGGCGGCGTTCTCGACGATGCCCTCTTCTCGCATCGTCTCGATGGTCGCCACGGCCGCCGCACATGCCAGCGGGTGTCCGGAATAGGTCAGACCGCCCTGGTAGACACGTTCGTCGAAGGTAGCGGCGATGCGCTCACCCACGATCACGCCGCCGAGCGGGACGTATCCCGAGTTCACGCCCTTGGCGAACGTGATCAGGTCGGGGGTGACGTCGTAGTGGTCGACCGCCAGCCATGCGCCCGTGCGCCCGAACCCGGCCATCACCTCGTCGCAAATCATGACGATGCCGTAACGATCGCAGATCTCACGCACACCGGGCAGATATCCGGGCGGCGGCGGCATGATGCCCGAGGTACCGGGAATCGTCTCGATCAGGATCGCCGCGAACGCCTCGGGTCCCTCGAAGCGGATCAGCGAATCGAGATGCTCGAGCGCCCGCTCGCACTCCTGTTCCTCTGTCTCCGAGTGGAATTCGGACCGGTAGAGGAACGGGGCGTGGAAGTGGACCGCACCGGCGCTGCCGTAGTCATTGACCCACCGGCGATGATCGCCGGAGAAGTTGATGGTCTCGGCGGTGGCGCCGTGATATGACCGGAAGGCCGACAACACCTTGTAGCGACCGGTGTGCAGGCGTGCCATGCGCACCGCGTGCTCGTTGGCGTCGGCTCCGCCGTTGGTGAAGAAGACCTTGTCCATTCCGTCCGGTGCAACCTCGGCCACGAGTCGGGCTGCCTCCGCACGTGCACTGTTGGCGTGTGCGGGTGCGATGGTGCACAGTTTGGCGGCCTGCTCCTGGATCGCAGCGATCACCCGCGGATGCTGGTGGCCGATATTGGTGAACACCAGCTGGGAGGTGAAGTCGAGGTAGCTGCGGCCTTCGCCATCCCACAGCCGGCTTCCCTCGGATCGTTCGATCACCATCGGACGCAACGATTTCTGCGCCGACCAGGAATGGAAGACGTGTGCACGATCGGTGTCGTAGGTCAGTTGTGCGGTGGAGATGACAGGCGCGGCCACGGGCCCTCCTCGATAGTCGAACGGATACCACTCCATGCTGGTTCGCCAGGGTCGGACTCACCAGAGCCAGTGACCCACCCGGATCGGGGGGCCAGCAACACTGTTACAACTGGCACCATCGAGACCCTGCCTCGGTGGCACTTCCGGGCCGGCCAGTTCCGGGCCACGATAAGAGCCATGAGTGAACACACCTCTCGCACTGACAGTCCGAATATGCCGGCTCCGAACGCGATGGCGGCATCGCCGAAAGTGTCGGTGGCCGAGCCCCATACGCCCGTAGCAGTGGTGACCGGCGCGAGCAGCGGTATCGGCGCTGCCACCGTCCGCCACCTCACGAAGCTGGGGTACCACGTCGTGATGGGTGCACGCCGACTCGATCGTCTCGAGGCACTCGCCGACGAGACGGGCGCGGTCGCGCATCGACTGGATGTGACCGACAAGGCCTCGGTCGACGCGTTCTGCGCGGCGATCCCTCGCTGCGACGTTCTCGTGAACAATGCCGGTGGTGCTGTGGGTACCGAGTCGATCGAGACCGCGGATGAGGCCGACTGGTTGGCGATGTACGACGTGAATGTCCTCGGCGTACTGCGGGTGACCCAGGGCTTGCTGCCCCGCCTGCGTGAGAGTGGAAACGCCACCGTGGTGTGCATCGGGTCGATCGCCGCTCGCGAACCGTACCTCGGTGGCGGTGGGTACAACGCCGCCAAGCACGCGGTCGGAGCGCTCAACCGGGTCCTGCGTCTCGAGTTGCTCGGCGAACCGATCCGGGTGTGTCAGATCGACCCGGGACTCGTCGAGACGGAGTTCTCGGTGGTTCGTTTCCGCGGCGACCAGGACCGCGCCAGCGCCGTGTATGACGGCATCGATCCGTTGACTGCCGACGACATCGCCGAGTGCGTCACCTGGATCGTGTCCCGCCCCGCCCACGTCAACATTGATTCGATGCTGGTGCTCACCCGCGACCAGACCTCGGCGCAGCGGGTGCATCGGCGGACTGCCTGACACGGTCCCCGACCACCGCCTCGCGTTCACCGCCAACGAAGTCGGCGGGCGCGGGGCGGCTCCATGATGTATGCCACATCCAGGCTTCTGGAACCATCGACATAGCAAAGGCGTGCAATACTTCGGGTGCCAGATAGTCATCCGGGAGGTATGCCATGTCCGCCAACTCCGGGGCGGGACCCATCTATCGTCGAGTCCGCGTGCTGCTGGAGGAACGCTTGGCGGCGGGTTTGTACGACGGTGGCCGGCCCCTCCCGTCGACGCGATACCTCGCCCAGGAACTCGGGGTCTCGCGCAACACCGTGACCGCCGCGTATGACGAACTGATTGCGCTCGGGGTCATCGAGAGCAGGCCACGCAGTGGTCTCTATGCGGCTGACACCCTGTCGACGCGCGCCGCGGCGCCGACCGTCGCCGCCCCACCGGCACCGGCGTCGTCCGACGTGGACTGGGGAAAGCTGTTGCGGGTGCGGCAGTCGCCGGAATTGACCCGCACCCTGGGTCATCCCGATGCCTTCGACTACCCGTACCCGTTCATCAGCTCGCAGCCGGAGCTTCGGTCGTTCCCGGTGCGGGCCTGGATGCGTGCGATGAACGATGCCATGAGTGGACCCAATCTGCGGTTCAGCATCCGAGACGCGGTCGACGAGAACGATCCGCTCCTGGTGGAAGCGCTGTGCAGCGAGATCCTCCCGTCCCGAGGCATCTCGGCGACGCCTGATCAGATTCTCATCACCAGTGGAGCGCAGCAGGGTCTTTCGCTGGTGACCGACGTGCTACTCGGGCCCGACAAGGTGATCGGCGTGGAGAACCCCGGGTATCTCGACGCCATGCACATCTTCGCGCGGTCCGGGGCGACCCTGCTGCCCATCCCCGTCGACTCCCGCGGTGCCGCGATCGACAAGGTCGGCCACTTCGACGCGGTGTACCTGACGCCGTCACACCACCACCCCACGAATGTCACGCTCAGTCTTCCGCGACGCAAACTACTGCTGCAGTTGCTGGGTCAGCGTAATGGCTTCGCCATCGAGGATGACTACGACAGCGAGTTCCGATTCCGTGGCCGACCCACGCCATCGCTGAAGTCACTCGACGCCAACGGGCGGGTGATCTACCTGGGTTCATTCTCCAAGTTCTTGTCCGCCGGGCTGCGCATCGGTTTCGTCGTCGCAGACCCGGCGGTGATCGAGGCGCTCCGAGCCGAGCGTCATCACCGGACGAAGCACCTGCCCGGGCAGATCCAGCGGGCTCTCGGACTGTTCATCCAGTCCGGCGAGTACCACAAGGTGCTGCGAGCTCAGCGCCGTCGGCTCAAGCAGAACTGGACGACCATCACCGCAGCCACCAGTCGGCATCTGCCGTCCGACGGACTCGAGGCGTTTCCGCCGGGTGGGATGTGTATCTGGTATCGGGGCCCGGGATGGCTCGACGCCGAGGAGGTGGCCCGACGCGCACGCGAGAGGGGCATCCTGGTAGCCGACGGGGCGCGCTATTTCATGCCCGGGACCGAGCAGCAAAACTTCCTTCGACTCGGATTCGGCTCCATCCGGCATGACGCCATCGAGCCGGGAATTGAGCTCTTGGGGAAGCTGATCACTGAATTGCACCCATCCGTCACCATTGCCTGAAGCGAGACCGGGGACACGGCGGATCGAGCCACGTTCGTGACCGACAGTGAGCTACGAACCACCGGTGTCAGTGGTCGGCGTCACGTCGGGAGCACGCGAAGCGGGCAGAAAGCCCACCCAGCCGTGAATTGTTAACGGCAGGAATCCTAACGAATTACACCATGTGACAACTGGATCGACGATTGCGCGATTTCCTGGTCCTTGTCGGTGGCAGCGCTGTCGACGACGATTGATTCGAATCAATTTCCACGACAACGGGAGACGCGCGGCATGGCATGGTATCTGGCTAGGAGAATAGGGACGGCGGTGATGGTGATCGTCGCGCTCTCGCTCATCGCGTTCGGGATGGTGCGTCTGATACCCGGTGATCCCGCGATGGTGTACCTCAACGTCAGCGACCCGGATCCCGCTGCCCTGGCGCAGATCCGGTCGCAACTCGGTCTCGACCGCCCGTGGATCACCCAGTACTGGGACTGGATTCAAGGCATCCTCACCGGCGACTTCGGCTCCTCGCTGACACGGCCCTACCAGATCGGTGATCAGCTCGGGGATCGGTTGCCGGTGAGTCTCCAGCTCGCGGTGTCGGCGATGATCGTTGCCGTCGCGATCGGCGTTCCGGCGGGCGTGGTTTCCGCGGTGCGGTCAGGTCGCGCGGCAGACACGGCGATCCGAGCAGGACCATTTGTGCTGCTGGCGATCCCGGCGTTTGTGATCGGCACCATCGTGATCCTGGTGAACTCGATGACGCTGAAGCTTCCCCTGGTCGGATACGTGCCGTTGAGCGAAGGCCTCCTGCGCTCGACCGCGTCGATGCTGGTACCGATCCTCGTGTTGTCCCTGTCGATGGCGGCGATACTGGCCCGCTACACCCGCAATACGGTCATCGATACCCTCGCGCAGGATTACGTGCGGACCGCCCGCGCGAAGGGCGCGTCGAGCTCCCGTATTGTGCTCCGGCACGCGCTGCGCAACGGACTGATCCCCGTCGTGACGATCGTCGGTGTCCAACTCGGCGCACTGATCGGCGGCACGATCGTGGTCGAGAACGTCTTCGCGATCCCGGGGATGGGCAGCATGCTCGTCGAGGCCATCAATTCGACCGACTACCCGGTCATCCAGACCTGCGTGCTGGTGCTCGGCGCCATCTACGTGGCCATCAACCTCGCGGTCGACCTGCTCTACCCGCTGATCGACCCTCGGATAAGGGCTGTGAACTGACATGACTGTTCTGACCACAACACGATCGTTCGTACTGAACCCATTGCGCGACAGAAGGTTGTACCTCCGTCGTCCTACCGCGCTCGGCTGGGGCGTCGGCCTGCTCGCCGCGATCGCCGTGGCGGCGGTCTTCGTCCCGATCCTGAGCCCGTACGCCGTCACCGAGATCGGTGACACCCCCTTCGGGGGCGTCAGCGCCGAACACTGGCTCGGTACCGACAACCTCGGCCGTGACAACTTGACCAGGCTCGCCTCGGCGGCGCAGGTGGCCCTGCTCGTATCGTTCTTCGCCACCACCATTGCCGCCGTCGTGGGATCTGCGATCGGTATCGCCGCCGGCTACCTCGGCGGTATGGTCGACAACCTGGCGATGCGTTTGGTGGACATCCTGCTCGCCATCCCGGCGGTGCTGCTGGCGCTGCTGGCCGGTGCGGTCTTCGGCCACGGCATGGTGCCGCTGATCCTGGCGCTCGCCCTCATCGCTGCGCCCGGTTTCGCACGGTTGATGAGAGCGCCGATCATGTCTCTCAAGGAGCGCGACTTCGTGGTGGCCGCCGAGGTCGCCGGCGTGCGACGTCCGCAGATCGCGGTGCGCCACCTGCTCCCCAACGCGCTGACCCCCCTGTTCGTCCAGTTCGCGTCCACGGCCTCGCTGGTCGTACTCCTCGAGTCCACGCTCAGCTTCCTCGGCCAGGGCATCGTGCCGCCAGACCCCAGTGCCGGCCGGATGATCTCGGACTCCATTCGGTTCATGGAGCGTGACCCGATGCTGATCCTGCTACCGTCCGCGCTCATCGTGTTGCTCACCATCGCCTGGAATCTGATCGCCGACGGGCTCCAGAACAAGTTCTCTCCCCAGGGCGGTGCCCTGCGCATCGCGGTCGGGCCCGTGCGGGCACTGGTCCGACGCGCCGACACCGGCGCCGATCCTGCCCTCAGCCTGAACCCCGAAACCAGCAAGGAGTCGACCCGATGATCGGTAGCCGACGATGGAAGGCGACGGTCGTCGCCCTGACCGCAACCGTCGCGGTCGGACTGAGCGGGTGCGCCGCCGACTCGGGCCGGCCGCTGCCCGCCGCGACCCCGGTGAGTGGCGGGGTGCTCGAGTACGGCACGGACGTGCAACCGACGGCCGGGGGTCTCGATCCCTACGTCGGGGGTTCGTTTGCGGCGCAGAATATTCTGGTCCAGGTCTACGAGTCGCTGCTGACCCGTGGCGACGATGGCAACTACCAGCCCGGTCTCGCCGAGGCGTGGAAGCAGACCGGTGAGCTGACCTACCGGTTCACTCTCCGCGACAATGCGCGCTTCAGCGACGGATCGCCGGTCACCGCAGACGACGTCGTCTTCTCCTACGAGCAGATGCGCGGGCCGACCGCGTCGCAACACACCCTGCTCACCGCCCTGAAAGACGTTGTCGCGGTTGGCCGGCGCGATGTCGAGTTCCGGCTCGCCTCGACGAGCGGAACATTCCTCAATCTGATTTCGGATCGCGGTGCGGGTGTGATCGTGTCCAAGGCGTGGTACCAGTCGACCCCTCCAGAGGTGCGACAACGCTCCACGATGGGATCGGGTCCGTTCAAGCTGACCAACTGGCAGGACCAGGTGATGATCTCGTTGGCCCGCAATCCTTACTACTGGGATGCTCCGCGACCGTATCTGGACGGGATCAACTTCCGGATCATCCCGGACGCCCAGGCCCGACTCGCCATGCTGCGTCAGGGGACCGTCGATGCCATCTGGTTGGCCGACCCGCAACTCGGCGAGCAGGCCGAAAGCGAAGGCTTTCAGATGGGGGAGAATGCCGAAACGCGCGGACTCTCGATCATGGTCGACGCCACCACTGGTCCGATGGCCAACCGTCTCGTTCGCCAGGCCGTCTCGAAGGCGCTGGATCGCGACCAGATCGCGAAACTTGCCACCTACGGGTACGGGAAGAAGTCGCTGACGGTCCCGGTCGGTGCCCCCGACGCGGTTGCGCCCGATGCCGCCACGCCGAACTACACCTACGACCCGGACGGGGCGCGAGCCCTGCTCGCGCAGGCAGGGCTCCACCACGTGACGATCGGCCTCACCTATCCGGGGGATGCGTCGTTCTCCCAGGACACGCCCACCTACGAGGTGATGCAAGAACAGCTGGGCAGGGTCGGGATCACGCTCAACCTGCATCCCCTGCCGTGGGCCGACGTCATGCAGCGCATGATGGGCGGCACGTTCACCGACTTGCTGGCGCTGCCGATGCCGGTGACGGTGGACCCGGCGATGTCGTTCGCCTTCTTCCTCGCGCCGGGCATACCGAGCAACAAGACCGGGCCCGACGGCGCTGACGCGGCCAAGCTGTTCGGCCGCCTGATGGTCGTCGCCGATCCTCAGGCCCGCCGCGCAGCCCTCAGGGATCTGGAGAACGAGGTCGCCGAACAGGCGCTGGTCCTGGTCCCTTACGCAGTCCCACTCCGTCAGGAGCTCTGGTCGCGCCACCTCGCCGGCTACCGGCCCGACACCTATTCGTATCGCTACCGCCTCGCCGACAGCTGGATGGAATCATGACTGCAGCAACCGAAGTACAGACCCTGCGCGACAAAGACGACCAGGCCGATCCAATCGCGCCCTGCCTGGCCGTGTCCGGCCTGGACGTCGCCTACGGTGCGGGCACGCCTGTCGTGTCCGACTTCTCCCTGACCGTCGCTCCGGGCGAAACCGTGGGCCTGATCGGCGAATCCGGGTGTGGAAAGTCCAGCGTCGGACTGGCGCTGCTCGGCCTCCTGCCGGAGGCGGCGCGTGTCAGCGCCCGTGCCCTCCACATCGCCGGCCACGACGTGCTCGGGGCCACCGATCGTGACTTCCAGGGTCTGCGCGGCCAGGAGATCGGCATGATCTTCCAGGAGCCGATGTCGGCGCTGAACCCGTGTATGCGGATCGGCGCGCAGATCGCCGAGGTCATGCGAGTCCATGGACTGGCGGACAAGAAGTCGGCAAAGGCCCGGGCGCTGGAGCTCCTGCAGTTGGTGCAGGTCCCCGAACCCGAGTTGAGGATGCGCCAGTTCCCGCACCAGCTCTCCGGCGGCATGCGCCAGCGCATCGTGATCGCGATGGCTCTCGCCGCACGCCCACGGGTTCTGGTCGCCGACGAGCCGACCACCGCACTCGATGTGACGGTGCAGGCTCAGATCTTGCGTCTGCTGGCCGACATCCAGCGGGATTCGGGAGCCGGGATGGTGCTGATCTCACATGATCTTGGAGTCATCGCCGAAAACTGTGATCGCGTGGTGGTGATGTATGCCGGCCAGATCATCGAAGAAGGCACCCCGGACGAGGTGCTGTCCGCTCCGGCCCATCCGTACACAGCGGGTCTGCTGGCGAGTATTCCCACGCTCGCCGGAGATCCGAGCACCGAATTGTCCACGATCCCCGGCGGCATCAGCGCAGAGGACCGGGCTCGGCCAGGATGTCGGTTCGAGCCGAGGTGCGCGCTGGCCGGTCCGGAGTGCGCGCAGACCCTATCGTTGCGCGACGTGACCGAGCGGCATCGGGTGCGATGCGTGAAATCTCCTACGCAGGCCGCGTAGGCCACCGGACGACCAGTGAGGATATGAGATGAACGGAAAATCCGGCGGCAACAATCGCCACGATTACCTGCTGAGCTTCGAGGGGGTGCGGCAGGACTTTACTGCACGCGGTGGTAATGCCGTTCGTGCGCTCGATGACGTGACCCTCAACATCGTGCGCGGCGAGACGTTGGGAATCGTGGGTGAATCAGGTTGCGGGAAAAGCACTCTTGCCCGGGCGGCGATGCTGCTGCGCAAACCGACGGGCGGGCGGATCATCTTCGATGACACGGTTGTCAGCGACCTGAGCGGTGCGGCCCTGCGAAAGCGGCGGATGCGGATGCAGATGGTGTTCCAGGATCCGAACGACTCTCTCGACCCCCGGTATCGCATCGAACGCTCGATTTGCGAACCACTGATCGCCGGTGGCCGTTCGCGTGCCGAGGCGCGCGGCGACGCACGGTCGGCGCTCATTTCCGCGGGCCTCGACCCCGAGGTGGCCCGCCGCTACCCGCACGAGTTCTCCGGTGGTCAGCGGCAACGAATCGCGATCGCCCGCGCCATTGCCGCGCACCCGGAGTTCATCGTGCTCGATGAACCCACCTCAGCGCTGGACGTGTCCATCCAGGCTCAGATCCTCAACCTCCTCGCCCGCCTGCAGCGGGAGGAGAACCTCACGTACATGTTCATCTCACACAATCTCGGGGTCGTACGTCACCTGGCCACCCGAGTCGCGGTGATGTACCTCGGCCGGGTCGTCGAGGTGGGTACGACCGCCGAGGTGTTCGGCAATCCGCAGCACCCGTACACGAAGGCACTGCTGTCGGCGGTGCCGGATCCCGCGCGTACGGTCGGGGAGCCGATCGTCCTCGAAGGCGATCTGCCCAGCCCGCGTCAGCGACACAGCGGGTGCGCGTTCGCGAGTCGGTGTTGGCTGGCCACCGACAAATGCCGCACCACCAAGCCGATGCTTGACGACCACACCGACTCCCAGGGCCGGCACCTGTCGGCGTGCCACCACGCCCCGCGTGTCTCCGAAGATCTCGCGCCGGCACTTGCCGGCTGAGCCACGAGCCGAGCACCACGAAATCAAGAACAGGAAGGCGCACCGACAATGACTTCAGAACCCACCATCATCTACCCCGCCGCCACAGTCCGGACAATGGATCCGGCGCGACCCGTGGCTCAGGCTGTTGCGGTGCGTGGCAACCGGATTCGTGCGGTCGGCGCCGTGGCAGAACTGCAGAGCTACCCGAACACGGTCGTCGACGACCGCTACGTCGACCGCGTGCTCGTGCCCGGCTTCATCGAGGCGCACAGCCACAGCTTCGGCGGTCTGATGTGGGATCTCACCTATGTCGGACGCTTCGAACGAACCTCCCCGGACGGACGGCATTGGCCGGGCTGCGAGTCGGTCGAGGACATTCTCGAACGACTCCGCGACATCGAGCGCACCATGCCTTGCGATGGCTCGCCACTGCTGGCATGGGGACTCGACCCCATCTACTACCCCGGTCGCGAGGTGACCGCCACCGAACTCGACACCGTGTCCACGAGCCGACCGGTGATCGTCTCACACGCGAGCGGCCATCTGTCGGTGGTGAACTCGGCCGCGATGGCCGCATCCGGCATCGACTCCGACACGGATGTGATCGGCGTCGACAAGCATGCCGACGGCACCCCTACCGGCGTACTCCGCGAACCCGCCGCCATGTCACTGGTAAAGGGGGCAGTGTTCGACCTGGCCTCGGGCGTCTCCGCGGCCGGCTTGGCGAACTTCGCTTCCGACGCCGTGAATCACGGAGTCACGACCCTCACCGAGCTGGGCTCGGCCTGGGTGTACAGCGACGACGCACTCGCGCAGCTGCAATCCATCGTGACTGATTCCTTCCCGATCCGGCTGTCTGCCTTCGGGTTCGGCGGCGTACCGGGACACGGCGCACCGTCCGACGCCGCTGACCGGGTTGCTGCGATCCGCGACCGGAGCACCGATCGGCTGCGGCTCGGACACGTGAAGCTGATCCTCGACGGCTCGATCCAGGGATTCACCGCCCGGCTGCAGGACCCCGGCTATTACGGCGACGAACCGAACGGCATCTGGGTGACCGATCCAGCCGCCTTCGAGACGACGTTCGCGGAGTTCCACCGTGCCGGACTGACGATCCACGTCCACTGCAACGGCGACCAGGCGACCCAGGTGTTCATCGAGGTCCTCGAACGTACCCTCGCCCGGTACCCACGCTGGGATCACCGGCACACCGTCACCCATTCCCAGCTCACCACGGCAGCGCAGTACCGACGCCTCGCGGCGCTCGGCGCGTGCGCGAACATCTTCGCCAACCACGTGTGGACCTGGGGAGATCAGCACCTCGACATCTCGTTGGGCCCTGATCGGGCGTCCCGGATGAATGCCGCCGCCACCGCACTGCGCAGCGGCGTGCCGATCTCGCTGCACAGCGACACCCCGGTCACACCGCTCGGCCCGCTGAAGACCATCCAGCACGCCGTCACGCGCCTGACCCCGTCGGGCCGGGTGATGGGTGAGCACGAACGAATCACGGTGGAGCAGGCACTTCATGCGGTCACCCTGGGTGGTGCGTACATGCTCAAGTTGGATCATGAGGTCGGCTCGCTCGAGGCCGGCAAGCTCGCCGATCTCGCCGTGCTCGACGCCGATCCGATGGACGTGCCCGCGACCGAGATCGGTGAGATCGGAGTCCTCGGCACCGTGGTCGGAGGCAGCCACTACTCAGCCGCGGCGGCGACGGTCGCGGTCGGCTGAGATGTCCGCCACGGTGACGGTGCTCGGGGGCTATCTCGGCACCGGGAAGACCACCCTTCTCAACGGTCTGTTGCGGTCTGCGAACGGTCTGCGCATTGCGGTGGTGGTCAACGATTTCGGTTCCGTCAACGTCGACGCGGAGCTGATCCGTGCGGTGACCGACGACTGCATCGAACTGTCCAACGGCTGCATCTGCTGCAGCCTGGCCGACGGTGCGACCGCTGTGATGACCCGGCTGGCCGACCGCACCGACCTCGATCACGTCGTCGTCGAACTCAGCGGCGTCGCGATGCCGTCGTCGATGACCAGTTGGGGAACCTTTCCTGGACTGAGCCCCGGCCCCACCGTGGTGTGCGTCGACCCCGGCACCGTGGCGACTCGTCTGCGCGACCCGTATGTCGGTGACGTCGTCGCCACACAATTGCGCTCGGCGCAGCTGCTGGCGATCACCCACGCCGATGTCTGCGACGACGGCGTCCTTTCCACGGCCGACCGGCTGTGTGACGACAACGCGCCCGCGACGCCTCGGCTGCGGGTGGCTGCCGGATCGATATCGGTCGACGAACTGATCACCGCTGCCGCCCCAGTGGACTCCGCCGGGACGGATTCGACTGCGACGGAGGCGCCGACACCCCACCGAAGCATCACCCTCACCACGCGTCACACCGTTGACCGTGCCGCGCTGTCGGGTGCCCTCGCCGAGTCGACCGGCAGCCTGGTCCGGGCCAAAGGATTCATCCGCACCCCGGATGCGCCTGACCGCAGAACCGTGGTGCAGTACGTGCGGCCCGAGCTCCGGTTCGCCGACGGCACCGCCACCGTGTCCGACGAGTCGGTGTTGGTCCTGATCGCGACCGGTCCCAGCTCGGACCCGGACCCCTGGCCGGTCGCTCTGACCGATCTGTTCTCGTGACCTCGGGAGCCTGACGGCCACCACACGTCGGGCGGACTCATGGGAGAACAGTCGAGGCCCGCATGTGGCGAGCCGGCACCGAGGGATTCCAAGCACTGGAATCCCTCGGAACCTTTCGTTGGTGAGCTACCAATCAATGTGCCCACGGAATTGGCGGAGGATTGGGTAAGCGGCGGTTGACGCGACAGCCCGCCCGTCGTGCACCGCACACCCCCCCGGCGAGCACGTGGCGCAGACGCACTCAGACGGTTGCGCGCTCGGCATCTCCCAGATCAGGAGCGGCAGTACTCGTTGCTGTGCGGGACCGACGTGCCTCGACAAAAGGGGACAGTACGGCGATCGCAACACCGAGCGCCGCGCAGACGCCCCAGATGGTGGCATATGCGGTGAAAGACGGGACCGCGTTCGCCTTTCCGGCAACCGTGGTGGTGGTCACCAACGTCGACATGATGAGTGCGAATACCGCGCCTGCCACCGACCCGGCGCCGGTCCGAGCACTGTTGTACACACCCGACGCTATCCCGACCGAATCCGCGGGTGCTCGCTCGACGATGATCGCGGGCACGACTCCGGCAAGTATCCCCGAGCCGAAGCCCACGCAGAAAAGCCATAGCGAGAAGACCAGTACATCGTTGTGGACAGCGATCATGGCGATGTAGGCAGCCGTGCTGAGCAGCGCACCGGCGGCGATTGCGTAGCGCGGGGTCAGCGCCCGGGCGATGCTGTCGCTGATGGTGGCGCCAACGAAGGCGCCGCCTGCCGCGATCGCCATGAGCAGACCGGCGACGGTTGCGGTTACCCCGAGGCCGTAGCCGTAAGCCGACGGATCGGTCCGTGAGAAGAGGGTGATCGGCGCCTGAGAACCGAACAGCTGGGCGCCGAGCAGCCCCGCGAGGACGATCGGGATGGTGAGGTGTCCGCGCCGGATCACGCGGAAGTCGATCAGTGGGTCGGTGGTGCGATTCTCGACGATTACGAATGCCGCCAGTGCGCATGCTCCGGCGACGATGCCGCCGATCACCAGCGGGCTGGTCCACCCGAGCGCGTTGCCGTTGGACACACCTCCGAGGAACATGAGCAGCCCGGTCGAGAGCAGAGCTGCTCCGGCCCAGTCGATCCGTCCTTCCTTTCGGATGGAGGTCTCCTTCACCAGGAACCGCGCGACGGGCACGCACACCAGCATCATGACGCCCGGAACCGCCAGGACCAGGGTGAGGTCATCAAGTCTTGTCATCAGCCAGCCCGAGAAGAAGCCGCCGACGATGGCTCCGATGGTCAGGGCTCCGATGAGGCGCCCGATGTTGCGACCCGCCCGCTCCGGGTCGCGCTGCCGGACGATGGCGAACTCCAACGGCAGGAATGCGATCAACGGTGCCTGCAGGCAGCGGCCGACGAGGAGGACGGCGAACGAGGGTGCGAAGGCGGCGAGTAGACAGCCGACGGCAACTGTGGCTGCCGACACGACCAGCATCTTGCGATGGCCGTAACGGTCGCCGAGCATGGCGATCACCGGTACGCAGGCGACGGACGCCAGCAGGAAGATTGCGTTCACCCAGTTCAGCGATGCGGCCGTGACGTCATGTTCCTCACCGATGCTCGTGAGCAGCGGTGGATACCACCCTTGTAGCAGACCACTACCGAACTCCATGATCACCAGGAATCCGACGACCGCAGAGGCACCGCTGCCGCGGTCTTTGGTTGCGGTTTTCTGCCAGGTGCTCATTTTTCCTCCACGTGTAGCCTGCGCCTTGCCGTATCGTCAGCCGTGCCGATCTTCGTCACAACAGGTGTCAGGAAAAGGTGCAGGATGTCCCATCCAAAACAGGATTCGGTGCGAGCAGAGTCGGATCTCCGGTTGATACACGCTCTGCAACTCGAACCACGAGCATCCTGGTCCGATCTCGGTAGGGCCCTCAGCACAGACCCGGTTGCGCTGGCCCGGAGGTGGCGCCGAATAACCGACGAAGGCCTGGCCTGGGTCACCGGTATCTCTGCCCTGGCCGCCTTCGCAGTGGTCGAGATCGAGTGCATGCAGGGCTGCGCCGCCCAGGCCGTGCGTGTGCTGGCCGAAGAATCGATCGTGCGCACGATCGATTACACGTCGGGCGGGCGTGACCTCGTGGCCGTGGTTGCGACAGCAGATCTTGACTCGCTCTCCGAGTTCGTCATCGACCGACTCGGCAACCAGCCATTGATCACCCGCGCACGGACCCACCTGGTCACCGAGGTGCTGGTGGAGGGCAGCGCGTGGAGGCCCCACGCGCTCTCGCCGTCGGAGGCGGCGCTCGTGCCGATGGCCAAGCTGCCCAGGGCTCGGGCGCCGAGGAACGTTTCCCCCGAGCTTCGTGCGGTCATTTTCGACGAACTGTATCGCGATGGCCGGGCGGCGGCGGGAGACATCGCCCTCAAGGCCGGCGTCAGCAACCAGCGCGTCACCGATGCGATTGCGACCATGCGCCACTCGGGTGAACTGCTGCTGAGGACGGACGTCAATCGCAGTTACACCGGGTGGCCGATCAACACGTGGTACTTCCTTCAGGTACCGGCATCGTCCATCGCGACCCTAGGAACTCGACTGTCGAAGCTCTCCGAGGTTCGGCTCGCGGTCACCAGTGCAAGTATCTACAACGTGATCATGAACTTGTCGGTTCGTGATCTCGCGGACGTGAATCGCTTCGAAGCCCTGCTCGAGACGGCTCTCTCCGGCGCCCGCGTAGCCGACCGTGCCGTGGTCGTGCGGCAAGCGGTTCATCTGGGGCATCAGCTGGACGGAACCAGGGAATCGGCCGGGCCTGACGATGTCTGATCGCTTGATCAGATTGGGGCCGAGCAACTTTCACTTCCTGCGGTCGATCGACAGGCAACTCCGATGAAGTGGAGCCGTCGGTTGGCAGAAGGCTGTGGGGCTGTTCGACGTCGGGGCGCCCAAAGCCGGATGCGCTGAGCACACGAAACAGCGAACACGGTCCACTCCGACCGGAGGGACCGTGTTCGCTGTCTTCGCGTCAAATCTGTCGGCAGAGCCGGAGCGTCACTCGACGCCTGCTGCGCTCAGGCTGTCGAGCCGCTGCAGCATCTGCAGGCGTGGTGCCTCGAGTTCCGAACCAAGGGCTTCCTCGATCACACGGCAGGCCCGCAGCACCTTGGCCTCGGAATGGGCCGGTCCGATGACCTGGACACCGACGGGCATACCGTCCACATAGCCGCACGGTACGGTCACCGCGCACGTATCGGTCATATTGACCATGCCCGTGAAGGTCGTTCCGTTCTGCGGCAGTACATACGGCTCGCGCCACTCATCCGGGATGAGCGGTGCATATTCGGCCATCGTCGGGGTGAGAATCAGGTCGTACCTGTCGAACAAGGTGTCGAAACTTTGCTGCATGCGATTCCGCTCGAGGATGGCGTCCTGGTACTGCTCCAGGGTGACCGGCCCCCGTGCACCCGGCCGGAGGTGGGGACTGAGCTGCTCCGGATCGACGGCCGCGAGCCGCGCGAGGGCCTCCGGCGTTTCCAGCGGCGTCTTCGGGGTGTTCGCATACATGGCGCGCCCGAGGATCATCGTCGTGAAGGTGTCGAAGGAGTAGGGCAGGTAAATCGGATCCTCGTCCACAGTCGCCCCGCCGTCTTGAAGCAGCATTGCCGCGCGCCGACCCAGTGCAACGAGCCGCTCGTCCTTGACAGTGACGTGACCGAGATCGCCCGACCACACGGTCCGCATCCCTTCGACACCCCGGTCCAGGGATGCGAGGAACGGTCCACGTGGTACTCGCGAGAGTCCGCTGTAGTCCAGGTAGTCGTAAGCCGCGATGGCGTCCAGCATGAGGGCCGCGTCGCGGACGTCGCGAGCGATCGGGCCCAGGCTGGAGTGCGGACCACCGCCGAGTACGCCGTGGGCGGAGACGATGCTGCGCGTCGGCTGGACGCCGACGACGCCACACTGGGCGGCCGGGATGCGGGTCGAGCCGCCACCGTCAGAACCCACCGACAGCGGGATCAGTCCCGCGGCCACTGCGGCGGCGGAACCGCCGCTGGACGCTCCCGGGACCCTGGTGAAATCGTAGGGGTTCACGGTCTCACCCCATGTGGGGTTCGCGTTGCGCGGGTGGCTGCAGAACTCGGGCACGTTGTTCTTGCCGACGACGATGGCACCGTTGTCCCGCAGCAGCCTCGTCACTGTGGCGTCCTCGGTCGGGTAATGATCAGCCCAGGCGGCGGACCCCGCGGATGTCAGCACCCCCTTCGTCGCAATGATGTCCTTGAGGCCGACCGGGATTCCCGGGAGCAGCCCGCTCGCTTCCCCGCGCGCGAATGCGTCGTCGGACTTGCGGGCCTCGTCCATCGCCGCTTCGGCCAGAACGGTTATGAAACTGTTGATGGCCGGATCAATCGATTCGATCCGGTCAAGGCAGTGGCGCACATATTCCGACGGGCTGACCTGGCCGCTGCGATACCACTCGATGACCTGCCAAGCCGGCTGATAATCGAACTCGTGGCGGGGGATTGACATGGGGAGACCTTCTTTCCTGCTGGGTTCGTCGTTGACCGTTTGCCACGGCGTCCCACTATGACCGAGTCGGTCATATTGACCGACTCGGTCAAACTTGCTCTGATGTGTCAGAGTTGTCAACAGCTCGACAGCCCGAAGCCGGGCTCGTTACAGGACGTTAACCTCGTCCGCGTAACCGAGATGGAGGAAGCGATGGTCGGCACAGCAAAGACGTCGGGTGCGCTGCGCCGCGCGCCCGAGAGTGAGCTGCCCACCGCGTGGGAGCAACGTCGACAGCGCGCTGCGGCCGGGATCGAACACGCCGCGCTGAGTCTGTTCACCAAGCGTGGCTACCAGGCCGTGACCGTAGAAGACGTCGCCGCAGCGGCAGAGTGTTCGATTCGCACGGTGACTCGGCACTTTCCGATGAAAGAGGACCTTCTGCTGGCATTCCATCGACGGAAGGATCAGATGATCCTCGATGAGCTCGCGCTTCTCGAGCCGACGTCAGAGCCGATTGCCGCCATTTGGAATGTGTGGACGAACCTGGCCGAGCGGCACTCGGCAGAATTGGACGAATACATCCAGTGGATGAGGGTTGCCGCAGCCGCGCCGGAGGTGATGGACCGAGCGAACGGGGCAAGTCAGAGGAATATCCAGGCGGCTCTGACGGGCATCGTTGCCCGCTCGCTCGGCGTCGACCCGGGTTCCGACGCCAGGCCACGGCTCCTCGCGGCGGTGGTCGCATCCGCGAACTTCGCACTAGTCCGTTACTGGGTAGACCGCGGCGGCGTGGACGACCTCATCGCGTTGTACGAATCCGCAGCGGATGAGCTCTGCGAGTTCCGCGTCTAGCCGGGGCGATCGCGAGGGGATCTACGATCGTGGGCCGACCATCGACGAAGCGTTCGCGCTCGCCGATGACTGAACTGTTCCACCCGGCGGTCGAGTAGCCGAGGTGCGTCGCCACCGGAGCGGTTCCCATCCGGTCCCTGAGGAGGTCCGGAGCGCTAGCGGAGGGCCGTCACGAAGGGGCAAAGGTCGCGGGGTCTCGATACGCTCCTCACTCTGTTCGTCGCTACTCGACCAGCGGAGGGGTTCCGCTCCTCACTCTGTTCGTCGCTACTCGACCAGCGGAGGGTTCCGCTCCTCACTCTGTTCGTCGCTACTCGACCAGCGGAGGGGGGTTCCCGTCCGGTTCCCTGAGGAGGTCGCTGGTCGAGTAGCCCGAGGCGCTAGCCGAGGGCGTATCGAGACCCGCGTAAACGCCGCGGCCCCATCACATGTCCGCGGTCTCCCGTCGCTCGACCAGAAACGCGCCGATCTGCCGGGCGACCTCGGCGGGTTGATCGAGCATCGACAACACGTAGGCGTCGTCGATCTCTGCGTACCGTGCGCCGGGAATCAGTGCGGCGAGACGCCGTCCGTGGTCGGGCGGCATCACCCGGTTGTCCGACCAGAGCACCAGCGTGTCGCCGTCAAAGTGGCGCAGCGCCTCGGTGTCGCGGATCAACTCGTCGCCGACAAGAGCTGTCGCGGTGTACTTCTCCAGATCCCGGCGCACCTCTGGATTGGTCAGCGACGGTGTGGTCCAGCGGCGGGCGAGTGCATCGGAGATGGGGCGACGGGTCATCCAGCCGAACAGTGGGGGCGTTCGGCGTAGCCAGCCGATGCGGATCTGTCTGGCGGCCAGCGCGATCCCGCCGGGCAGTTTCGTTGCGAGGGTGGCCATCCGGCCGGGCAGGCCGGGTGGGAAGTTGTCGAAGGCTTCGCAGGGCAGGACAACCATCGCGCCCACTCGTTCGTCGCGACCGATTGCTGTCAGGAACAGGCCTCCACCCCAATCGGCGTGGACGACAGTCGCATCGCGCAGGTCGAGCGCCTCGAGGAAGTCGGCCAACAGGTGTGCCTGCCCGGTCAGGGAGAGGTCGGCGTCGGGATTCATCGGTACGCGGTGCCCACCCAGCGGCAGGATGGGGCGAAGGTAGCGGAAACCTTTGGGCAGCAGGGGCAGCGTGCTGTCCCAGAGGGATTCGTCCATGAACAAGCCGTGCAACAGGACCACTGGTGGGCCCGACCCGTCCTCGGCGTATTCCAGCGGACCTGCGGGGAGTTGGACCTGTCGCATGCTGACCTCCAGAGGGATTAGAACGGTTGCTCTAGAATGGTCACTCTAGAGCAATTGTTCTACGATGGCCAGATGCGGACAGATGAACGGATCGTGGTGGCGATGGGCGAGCTGTTGCGGCGCCAGGGCTACGCGGCGACGGGCATCAAGCAGATCGTGGACGCTGCCGGCGCGCCGATAGGTTCGGTGTATCACCACTTCCCGGGTGGCAAGCGCGCGGTGGCAGAGGCCGCGTTACGGCAGTCCGCGGCCGCTTATGCCGAGCTGGTGATGTCGCTGCTGGCGCCCTACGACGATCTCGCCGAGGGGATCGAGGTCGCGTTCAACGCCGCCGCCGAGGACATCGAGCAGACCGGGTGGGCCAACATGTGCCCGGTCGCCACGGTCGCCGGGGAGGTGGCCGACGCGGAGCCTGAACTGCGGGAGGTGGCTGCCGAGGTGTTCGACTCGTGGATCGTCGGTGGTGCAGCGTTGTTTCGGGAGCGGGGGCTGTCGGCGGACGACGCGAGATCCTTGATCGTCGCGCTCGTGGCCGCACTGGAAGGAGCGTTCGTGCTGGCCCGAACCCTGCGATCGGCGGACCCGCTGACCGCGGCCGGCGGGAGTGTGGCGGCGTACGCGCGGACGATGATGCGTGCGAGCGTGACCCCGGTGCGTGGGGAGTGAGCTTGCTTGCGTGAACCCCGTCCCGCGAGCGTGACCCGATCCCTGAGGAGCGAGCTTGCGAGCGTGACCCGATCCCTGAGTCTGAGGAGCGAGCTTGCGAGCGTCACGAAGGGTCGGCCCTTCGTGACGCTCGGCTGGCGCCTCGCTCCTCAGGGACCGGTTGTAGGCTGCTGCGCCTCGCTCCTCAGGGACCGGTTGTAGGCTGCTGGTGCGATGGATCAGTGGCGCGGGGGCCGGGGCCATATCCGATTTCACGAACACGCTCAAGGGCCCAGTTGTAACTCGCTGCGCTGCTCCGGCGAGTTCAGATCCGGTCGAGGTATTCCTCGAGTTTCTCGGGAACCACCAACGGCGGCAGAGCGAATCGAAGCTGCGCGGCGATGTAGCGGTCCAGCGCGTACTCGGGTGCGAAGTGCCAGTGCTTGAGCGCCCATCCGTGGGCGAGCATCATCAGGTCGAACACCACCAGATCGGCGTCAACCTCGTTCATCAGGCCGGCCTCGACGCCCGCGCTGATCGCGTCACGCATCGGCGCCGACGTCTCGACCTCGAGTTCCTTGATACGTTCGCGCCCCGCGGCATCGAGTGTGCGGCTTTCTCGATAGGTCAGGACAACCGCGTCACGGTTCGCTTCCACGATGGTCGTGTACTGGCGGAAACCCGCGATGAGTCGCATCACCGGATCGTCACCGGCCTCGTCCATGGCGGGCTGCAGTTGATCGCGGAAGGTCTCGAGGATGTCGACGATCGCGGCGAGGAGGATGTCCTCCTTGCTGCCGAAATACTTGTAGAACAGTCCGACGCTGACGTCGGCCTCGTCGGCGAGCGCTTGCATCGACATCTGATGGAAGCCGGTGCGGCCCATGACCGCGACGGCGGCGTCGAGCAGTTGGCGACGGCGTGAAGACGCGCGCACTGCGCGTACCGCCTCGGCGACGTCGGTCGACGTCGTTGCTCCGGTGCTCCTCGACACCCCGGCACTCCTCGTCACGGCTGCAATCCTCTCAGATACCCAGGTCCTTGGCGACGATGGTCTTCATGATCTCCGTGGTGCCGCCGTAGATCGTCTGAATACGGGCGTCGACGAACGCCCGCGACACCGGATACTCGCGCATGTAGCCGTAACCGCCGTGTAGTTGCAGGCAGCGGTCCGCGGTCCGCACCTGCAGCTCGGTGGCCCACCACTTCAAGCGGGCCGCGCGCGCAGCCGTCAGTTCGCCTGCGACGTGTTCGGCGATGCAGTCGTCGAGGAAGGTCCGGGCGATGTCGAGTTCGGTGGCGAGCTCGGCCAGCACGAACTGGGTGTTCTGGAACGACGAGATCGGCGAGCCGAATGCGGTGCGTTCCTTCACGTAATCCAGTGTGCGCGCGAACGTGCCCTCGGCGGCGGCGACCGCGCCGATCGCCAGCGACAGGCGTTCCTGCGGAAGATTGTGGACGAGTTGGTAAAAGCCCGCACCTTCCTCGCCCAATCGGTTTGCCACCGGTACGCGCATATCGACGAACGACAGCTCGCTGGTGTCCTGGGCGTGCAGCCCGATCTTCTCGAGTTTGCGGCCGCGCTCGAATCCGGGGGTGTTTGCCTCGACGACGAACAGCGTCAGGCCCTTGTGTTTGTCCGGGCCGGTGCGGGTGGCGACGACGAACAGGTCCCCGTTGCGGCCGTTGGAGATGAAGGTCTTCGACCCGTTCACGATGTAATGGTCGCCGTCGCGCACCGCCGATGTCCGGATACCGGTCAGATCGCTGCCGGCGCCGGGTTCGGTCATCGCGATACCGAGGACCGTCTCGCCGGCCACCACGCCCGGGAGCCAGCGGGCCTTCTGCTCGTCGGTGGTCACCTCGACGAGATAGGGCAGCACCACGTCGTTCTGCAGCGAGAAGGCGATCGCTTCGGCGGCCGCGCCGGTCTTGGCGGTCTCCTCGATGACAATGGCGTTGTAGCGGAAGTCGTCGACGCCGGGCCCGCCGAACTCTTCGGGCACCGGAAAGCCCAGCAGACCGTTCTTTCCCGCTTCGGTGAACAGGCTTCGATCCCACAGACCCGCCTCCTCCCAGCTCTCGTGTGCCGGGGTGATCTGGTCGGCGACGAACTTCACGACGGTCTCGCGGAAATGCTTGTGCTCGATGTCGTGGGTGAGTGAGGTCATTGGGTTCTCCCTGATGGGCTTGTGGTGGAGGGGGTTTCGATTCGCGTCGGGCTCGCTGCGCTCGCTCGTCGCTACTCAACCAGCGGTGGGGTGGCGGGCTCGCTGCGCTCGCTCGTCGCTATTCAACCAGCGGTGGGGTGGCGGGCTCGCTGCGCTCGCGCATCACACTGAAACCAGCGGCGGGGCCCCGCTGGTCGAGTAGCCTCCGAGCCGCCAGGCGAGGCGGCGTATCGAGACCACCTGTGAGATTGTGGTCTCGATACGCGTCTCCTTCGTCGCCGCTACTCGACCAGCGGAATGGGGATGTTCAGCGGAAGGCGTTCTCGCCCGTGAACGCCTGGCCGAGCACGAGTTGATGCATCTCCGGTGTGCCCTCGTAGGTGAGCACCGACTCCAGGTTCACCATGTGCCGGATCACCGGGTACTCCAGCGAGATCCCGTTGCCGCCCAGAATGGTTCGGGCAGTGCGGCAGATCTTGATGGCCTCGCGGGTGTTGTTGAGTTTGCCGAAGCTCACCTGATCGGGCCGCAGGCCGACGGAGTCCTTCAATCGGCCGAGGTGCTGGGCCAGCAGTTGCCCCTTCTGCAGCTCGATCGCCATGTCGGCGATCTTGGCCTGCGTGAGCTGGAACCCACCGATGGGTTTGCCGAATTGTGTGCGCTGCTTGGCGTAGTCGACGGCCGCCTCCCAGGCCGAGCGCGCGGCGCCGATCGAGCCCCAGATGATCCCGTAGCGTGCCTCGGTCAAACTCGACAACGGGGCCTTGATCCCGTTGCCCTTGTGCAGGTCGTCGTTGCCGGGCATCAGCGCATCGGCCGGCAGCCGGACGTTGTCCAACACGATCTCACCGGTCGTCGAGGCGCGCAGGGAGAGTTTGTGTTTGATCTCCGGGGTGCTGACACCGGCCGTGTCGGTGGGCACGATGAACCCGCGGACACCGTTGTCGGTCTTGGCCCACACGACGGCGACGTCGGCGATGGGGGAGTTGGTGATCCACATCTTGCGTCCGTCGAGAATCCAGTCGTCGCCGTCGCGACGTGCGCGGGTCTTCATCGACGCCGGGTCGCTGCCGGCGTCAGGCTCGGTCAGCCCGAAGCAGCCGACGGTGGTGCCCTCGGCCATCGACGGCAGCCAGCGTTGCTTCTGTTCCTCGCTGCCGTTGTTGTAAATGGAGTACATCGCCAAGGAGCCCTGCACCGACACCATCGACCGTATTCCCGAGTCGCAGGCCTCCAGCTCCAGGCTCGCCAGGCCGTAGTGCACGGAACTCGCCCCGCCACAACCGTATCCGTCCAGGTGCATGCCGAGCACACCGAGTTGGCCGAATTGTTTGAACAGGTCGCGCGCGATGGGGATGCCGCCCTCCTCGAACCATTCGCCGATGGACGGCGTGACGTGCTCGGCGAGGAAGCCGCGCACGGAGTCCCGCACCGCGAGCTCGTCGTCGGAGTAGCCGAGGTCGAGATTGAGGGGGTCGAGGGCGGAGAACTTCGGGATGCTGGTCGTAGTGCTCATCGGGTGGCTCCTTGGGGGGTTTGTGGGGTGACGAACTCGCCGGCCGCCATCTCCGCGGCGGCGGATTCAGTTGCCTTGTAGTGAAGTTTCTTTCCGGTCGCCGAGACCGGCAGGGCGCCGATGAACCGATAGGCGCGGGGTCGTTTGAACTGCGACAGCATCGGGTGCGTGCGGCAGTACTCGTCAAGTGCCTCGGCGGAAGGCGACGCACCCTCGACCGGGAGGATATAGGCGACGACCACTTGGCCCCACCGGTCGTCGGGAACGCCGACGACCAGCGAGTCGGCCACATTCGGATGGCTGTTGAGTGCCTCTTCGACCTGAACCGGGTGTACGTTCTCGCCGCCGGAGATGAGCATGTCGTCCTTGCGGCCGACGATGGTGAGGAACTCGTCGCGGTCCCAGGTGGCGAGGTCGCCGATGTGTAACCAGCTGCCCCGGTATTTGGCCTTCTCCTGGGCAGGCGAGTCATAGTAGGCCACAGCACACTTCGGTGATCGGATGATGACCTCGCCGACCTCGTTGCCGTCGCGGGACACCACGTCGTCGGGGCTCGCGAGCTGCCCGTCATCGTGCACCTTGACCACCCGGACGTCGTCGTCGATGCAGGCCCGCCCCGCGGTGCCGGCATGGTCGGGGAGGTCGGTGGGGCGCAGGAAGGTGTTCCAGAATCCCTCGGTGCTGCCGTAGCCGTTGAAGATCCGCGGCGTCAGTACCTGCTGATATCGCAGTGTCGCCTCGCGCTCCAGCGGCGCGCCCATCGTGACGATGCCGCGCAGGCTGGACAGGTCGCGCGGGTTGGCTTCCTGGGCGTTGGCGAGCATCGCGAGGTTGGTGGGTGCGCCGATCAGGAACGTCAGGCGGTACCTCTGCACCCAGTCCAGCGTCTGCTCGGGATCGAACGTCCGCATCGGTACGAGTGACGAGCCCAGGTAGAAGGTCGGATTCGGTCCCGCACAATACAGTCCGCCACGGTGGAACCAGGGCGTCATGTTCAGCGTCCGGTCCTCCGGGGAGAGGGGGAAGTGCATGATCACGTCGTGCGCCGAGAAGATCTCGATGGCGCTGTTCATCGGGACCGCCTTGGGCATCCCGGTGGTCCCCGACGTATAGAGGCGGGTGGTCTCGTCGAAGACTGTCCGTGTCGGCGTGGGCAGCGCGGTATCGGACCGTAGGTCGGCGAAGCGCAGGGATGTCGGCCCGTCGACGAGGTCGCCGTCGCCGACGCCGACGAGCACGTCCGGGGTGTGGTCGGCGCGGGCGATCGCTCCGGATACCACCGCGGTCAGATCGGTGTCGTAGACGTAGACCTTCGGCCGGCTGATGTCGAGGATGACCGCGGTCTCGCCGGCTGCGAGGCGGAAGTTCACCGGAGAGCCCACCACCCCCGCGGCCTGGGTGGCCAGGTAGAGCTGGGCGAACTCGGGTCCGTTCAGCAACTGGTAGGCCACCACATCGCCGTCGTTCACGCCTCGTTCGCGGAGGGCGGCGGCGACGGAGTCGACCGCGCGCCCCAGCTGGGCGTAGGTCCATTCGGTGTCGGTGAGCGGGTCGATCATGGCGACTGCGTCGGCATACCGTGCGACGTTGCGCCGGAAGCCGTTCAGGTAGGTGAACTCGTTCTCGAAGAAGGTCCGGTACTGGTGCGCGTCGTACACGTAGGGTGCGGTGTCGGTGGGGCTCATGGCAGGTCTCCGATGATCTGGTATGCCGACCGGTCAGCCGGCCATGGTGAGGCCGCCGCTGACGCTGATCACCTGGCCGGTGATGAACGATGCCGCGGGCGAGGCGAAGAACAGGACAGGCGCGGCGACCTCGTCGGGACGGGCGAGCCGACGGAACGGGATCGCCTTGACGAGTGCCTCTTTGAGCTTGTCGGACTGCGCCTGGAACAAGGGTGTGTCGGTGGGGCCGGGGCAGACCGCGTTGACGGTGATCTGGTGACGTGCCATCTCGCGCGCCAACGACTTGGACAGCGCGATGACGCCGCCCTTGGCGCCCGCATAGATCGATTCGCCGGAACTGCCGACGCGGCCGGCATCGGAGGCGAGGTTGATGACCCGGCCTCCCTGCCAGTAGTCGCTCGTGGATGCCTCGACCATGCCGGGGAGGAAGGCGCTGGCCATGTGGACCGGTCCGAGATAGTTGATCGCCACCACCTTCTCGGCGAATTCGGTTGTCGCGTTGAGGAACTGATCGGTGCGGTCCCAGCCGGCGGCGTTCACCAGGATGTCGGGGACACCGACCTCCGCGTTGACCGCGTCGCGCAGCGCGTCGACCGTGGCGCGGTCGGCGACGTCGACACTCATCGGGATGATCTTCGCGCCGGCCTCGGCGGTCTGCTTGGCCGCGTCGAGGTTCAGGTCGGCGGCGATGACGGTGGTGCCCTGCTCGGCGAAGGCCAGTGCGATGGCCTTACCGATGCCGGACCCGGCGCCGGTGACGACTGCGATGCTGTTGCTGTTCATGGTGTTTCCTCTGTGTGCTCGACGGTCCGGTCGGGTCAGACGCCGACGTACTTGTTGAACTCGGGAGCGCGCTTCTCGGCGAATGCCGTGGCACCTTCGAGGCCCTCGGGGGAGTGGGTGAACAGGTCGAGCGCGCTCATCGCCATGTTCGACAGTCCGGCCTGGTGATCGGTGTCGGCGTTGAAACTCTGCTTGAGGAACTTGATCGTGGTCGGTGACTTCTCGGCGATCTCGGCGGCGATCTTCTTCGCCTCGTCGAGCAGGTCCGCGGCCGGCACGACCCAGTTCACCAGGCCCCAGCGCTCGGCGGTTTCCGCGTCGTACTGGCGGCACAGATACCAGATCTCGCGGGCACGCTTCTCGCCGACGATCCGGGCCAGGAAGGCCGAACCGAACCCGGCGTCGAACGATCCGACCTTGGGCCCGGACTGGCCGAAGCGGGCGGTGTCGGCGGCGATGGTCAGGTCGCACAGCACGTGCAGCACATGGCCGCCGCCGATGGCCAGTCCGTTGACGGCCGCGATCACCGGCTTGGGGATGTCACGGATGGTCTTGTGCAGGTAGCCGATCTCGAACATGCCGCTCTCGGACGGACCGTAGTCGCCGGTCTCGGCGCGCTGCTTCACGTCGCCACCGGTGCAGAACGCCTTCTCGCCGGCGCCCGTGAGGATCACGGCCTGCACGTCCCGGTCGGCCCAGGCGCGGCGGAAGGCGTGGATCATCTCCTCAACCGTCTTGGCGCGAAATGCGTTGTAACGCTGCGGACGATTCATCGTGATGATCGCGGTCGGGCCCTCGACGGTGTACTCGATGTCCTCGTAGTTCATGTCTGCAACTCCTTCGATCGGTGCGGTGTGTGACCGCGCTTTCATAGTGAATGAATATACATTCATTTCGACGAGCGTGTCAAGGGTCACAGCGAAACGGCGGTGTCGTCGTCTTCATTCGCTGGAGGCTGGGGTGTGGTGTTGGATCGCAGCCTCGGCGAGGACATCGGTCGCGGCCTGGTGGATTCGATCGCGACGGCTGTCGCGAGGAGTAAATTGGCGAGATGAGCAAACGGAGCCCGCTCTTCGAGCCGCCGGCGACGATGTCGGCCGTGCTGCTCACGGGCCACGGTGGCCTCGACAAGTTGGAGTATCGCACCGACGTGGCGACTCCTCGACCTTCGGCGGATCAGGTGCTGATCGAGGTCGCTGCCGCGGGGGTCAACAACACCGACGTCAACACCCGCATCGGATGGTACTCGAAATCCGTTGTCGAGGGCACCGATGCGGGTGGGACATCCGGGTTCGCGGCGCTGCGAGGCGACGACGGTGCGTGGTCGGGCACCCCGATGCACTTCCCCCGGATCCAGGGTGCTGATGTCTGTGGCCGCATCATCACAGTGGGGACCGGAGTGTCGCCCGAGCGTATCGGTGAACGGGTATTGGTACGTACCATGCAGAGAACCTATGTCGATCGTCGGCCGTACGAGTACTGGACGCTGGGAAGCGAATGTGACGGCGGCTTTGCACAGTTCGTGGTGGCCGCGGCCGCGGAGACTTTCGCCGTGGAATGCTCGTGGAGTGACGTTGAACTGGCCGCGGTTCCCTGTGCCTACTCGACCGCGGAGAACCTGTTGCATCGCGCCAAGGTCGTTGGTGGCGAACGCGTCCTGGTCACCGGTGCATCCGGTGGTGTGGGGCTGGCCGCAGTACAGCTGGCCAAACGGCGCGGTGCCGTCGTGATCGCTGTGTGCTCACCCACCAAGGCCGGCGCTGTGATCGAACACGGTGCCGACCAGACAGTGGACCGGGGAGCCGATCTGGTCGAAGCGTTGGGGGAGGAGTCGATCGACGTGGTGATCGACCTGGTGGCCGGACCGGCGTGGCCGCAGCTGCTGATGATCCTGCGCCGAGGCGGTCGATATGCCGTCGCCGGTGCCGTCGGGGGACCGATCGCGCAGATCGACATCCGCACCCTGTATCTCAAAGACCTCTCGCTACTCGGCTGCACCTTCCAGGACGACGAGGTGTTCGAGAACCTGCTCGGATACATCGAGCGCAACGAATTCCGGCCGACGGTGTCGGCCACCTATCCGCTCTCCGACATCGTGCGGGCCCAAGAAGACTTTCTGTCCCGCAAGCACATCGGGAAGCTGGTCCTGATCCCGCCGCAGCTCCCCGCCTGACCGGTGGGGTCGATGGCGCGTTTGTGCTCAGGCGAAACGCTGCGCCGCTCCGGTCACGAGATTCTCGGCTGCCCAACGCATATGGTCGATCTCAGCCTTGCGAGCGATGTTTGGCTCGCCGATCTCGATGGCATCGATGATCGCGCCGTGTCGGTCGGCGTCCATGTTCCCGACGGCCTGTTCGGTGCCAGCGTACATGAGTGATATCCCGATCGGACCCCTCGCTGGCCGACAGCGCGGACCACAAGCTGGTGACAAATAACGATCAACGTATCACGTCTCGTGCAGGTATACATCTACGGGTGTGATGTAGAACACGACCCGCGATACCGGTTGGGATATGCGCTCGCAATCGAGCGACCGAGGGCCGAGGGGACGCCCGCCATCGACGACGCTTGACCGCCCGCCAGTCAGTGGGACGGCCGCCAGACGAGAGGTAGGACAGTGTGATGGGCGCAGTTGCGCTGGACGCAGGTCGCGCATCGCCGCAAGGGGCGATCATTCTACGGAGAATTGCGGTTGGCTTGCTGGACAGAGTGATCCGGAGCGTGAACACGTTGGGCCGATGCGCTCGGCTCGCCGCCGACGTCTTGCGGTTCTCCGTCACCGACTCGCTGGCGCTTCGACTTCCGGGCGGCGAGGTCATCGAGCAGATGTGGAAGCTCTTCAAGGTCACCGCACTGCCGGCGCTGTTGATGGCCGTGCCGATCGGTGCCGAGGTCTCCGTCCAGGTGGGCGGCGTGATGGACCAGGTCGGCGCCAACTCGCTGGCCGGAGCCGCCAGCGGACTCGGGGTCGTCGGCCAGGGGGCTCCCATGGCCGACGGCATGCTGATGAGTGGTGCGGCGGCGTCCGCCATCGCATCCGACCTCGGAGCCAGGTCCATTCGCGAAGAGATCGAAGCGATGCGGGTGATGGGAGTGAACCCCATCCAGCGGCTCATCGTCCCCCGCTTTCTCGCTATGGTGATGATCGCGCCCGCGCTCTGCATCATCATCATCGCGTCGGGCGTGGCCGCCGGTCTCGCGATCTCGGCGAACGTGAACGACGTGGTCCCGGCAAGCTTCTGGCAGTCGTTCGGCGCCTTCGCGACACCGACCGATCTGGCGTTCTCGATGCTCAAGGCAGTGCTGTTCGCGATACTGGTCGTCATCATCGCCAGCCTGCGAGGACTCGAGGCGAAAGGCGGGCCGAAGGGCGTCGCGAACGCGGTGAACGCCTTGGTGGTGCTGTCCGTGTTCTGCATCTTCATGACCAATCTGATAGTCCGCCAGTTGCAGACGATGTTCTTCCCGCCGAGGCTGGCCTGAGATGGCGTCGTTGACCGGTGAACCGGCAGGCGCCAACCTCCTCACGGGGGGCAGGGGATCGGCCGAGGACTCCTCGGCATCGCGATGGAGATAGGGCAGATCGTCGTCTTCGTCTGGAAGACCATCGTTCTGTTGCTCACCACGATCCGGCACTACCGCAAGCAGACGGCCAAGACGATGAACGACATGGCCTGGGGGAGCGGATCTCTCATCGTCGACGGCGGCGTGGTGAGCCTGATGTTCTTCCTGGGTGTCGCCGTCGGAGCGGTCGTCGCCATCCAGGCGTTCATGGCGTTCGACCTCCTCGGCTTCGGTGCGCTCACCGGCATCATCGGCTCGTTCGGCAACATCCGCGTCATCGCGCCGATCATCACCGGTATCGGATTCGCGGCGCAGGCGGGGTGTCGGATGACCGCGGAAATCGGGGCCATGCGGATCTCGGAGGAGATCGACGCCACCGAGTCGATGGGCCTTCGCGCCATCCCGTTCGTCGTCGGAACCCGCCTCGTCGTCGGAACCCGCCTCGTCGGCGGAATGCTGGTGGTACTGCCCAGCTATCTGATGGCGCTGGTCGTCAGCTTCATCACCGGCGGTTTGATCATCAAACTGTTCCACGAGCAACCGAGCGGGACCTACGACCACTACTTCGCACAGTTCGTCACGCTGCCCGACCTCATCGCCTCGGTGATCAAGGCGCTGGTGTTCTGTGCCGTGGTGACGATGATCCATTGCTACTACGGCTATTTCGCCAACGGCGGGCCGGCGGGGGTCGGTTCGGCATCGGGCCATGCCATCCGCGCGAGCCTGGTGGCGATCGTCGTACTGAACTTCGTGATGACCGTCGCGATTTGGGGCCTGAACCCCGAGTTGCCCTTCAGAGGATGACATGGCCAGGCACACGAGCCAGGATTTCATCCGCGGGGATCTCCGCGGACAGTTACGCACACTCGGAGTGGTGGGCACAGGCACACCGAAGAGTTGCAATGGTAGGGCACGCCGCGGCCACGACCACCAGCCGTCCGTCGGCCGTCGGATGCGCATACAACCGCAAGTGCCGCATGTCGTTGAACGCGGCACGACTAGTCAGCCCGATGCTCTCGCGGATCTCCTGCGGAATCGGTGCCGTCGCAACGACCAGCGAGTACAGCGGGGCGACATCTCGGCGGGAGTCGGCGAACTGCGGTGGGTAGGCTTCCGTCGCACGTACCACTACGCCGACAGTCACCGTGCCGTGGTTGGTCCGCACCGCACCGTCGGCGATCGATTGCGCGGCCGTGTTCTCGTAGATCACACCGCCGAGATCTTCCACCTTGGCCGCGAGTGCCCGCACCAGCCGATCCGGTTGGACCAGGGCGCAGTGCTCGGTGAAGATCCCGCCGAGAACATTGGTGGCGCCGACTCGCGCCGACGCCTCATCCGCCGAGACGAACTCCCATTGACCTGCGACACCGAAAGCCTCGGAGCCGGCAACAGTGGCGTGTGCTCGCCGTAGTTTGAGCGGGAGTCCGGGCGAATGACAGGAATCCCTCGCGGGCGCAGTCGCAGTCGAAGCTCTCGGCATCGACGACCGCTCCGATCTCGGACACGGTCGCATTCATCTCCGCCTGCAGATGGAGGGCCACCCGTTTGTCGTACATTTTCGCCACCCGCGCCAGGGATACCGGGAAGATTGAGGACGCCCACCCGCCGTTGCGTCCCGACGCGCCGAAACCTGCGTACTCCCGCTCGATCAGCGCGACCTTCAGCGACGGATCCTCCCGCAGGATGTAATACGCGGTCCACAGGCCGGTGAAGCCGGCGCCGACGATTGCGACGTCGACCTCCACATCGCCCGGAAGCGGCGCACGAGCGGAACCGACACGGTCCTCCTGCCACAACGCGACTCCCGACGTCGAGGACATCGGCCTGAACTTCTGGGCGTCAATCGTCACGATCTTCCTCCAACATTCGTCTGACTGTGCTGCGGACAAGCATCAGCTGTCGACGTGACTGACGACATACACGAATGTGCTCATCTCAGTGGCTCCTCTTTTACTTCTGTATGAACTCGAGGTCCGATGATCTCCGTCGATCAACTAGCCGCCGTCCCTTCCTTGGGACTGAAGTTTCTGGCCGGTTCTCGCGGTGGTCCCCGACTTGTCACCTGGGCGCACGCGTGCGATCTGCCCGACCCCTGGGCGTGGTTCGAATCCGGTGACCTGGTCATTACCACCGGAGGTGGACTGCCAGTGGACGCACAGGCGCAGCGAGATTGGATCGGCTCCCTGATCGACAGCGGAGTTTCCGGCCTGGTCGTCGCGATGAGTCCAACCGCGCCTGCCCTGACCGCTGACCTCCTCGACGTTGCCGAGGAGCGTGGATTTCCGGTGTTGGAGGCGGCGTTCGAACCGCAGTTCGTCACACTCGCACGAACGGTGATCGAGAGCGCCATCGAAGCCGAGCGACGACGCCATCAAGCATGTGTATGACGTGTACTGGCAGTCCTTGCATCGCCGGGGATCGATCGGAGAGCGGATGTCGGCTCTCGAGTCGTCTACCGGGTGGATGCTGGAGGTGCGCGAGCTCGAGTCGAACATCCCGGTCGCGCTTGGCCGACGTGCGTTCACACACAGGGACGGCACTCGTGACCACGAGGTCACCGTCGACATGCCGGGCGGCGCCCACATCGCCCTCGCTGCGCGGCCCGATCGCCGAGACGTGGCTGACCTCGCACTGTTGGAGCACCTGGCCGGACTGATCGCACTCGAGCTCGAGCATGCGGCCGCGGCCAGAGACCGCACGCGGGCGTCGGGCGAAGCCATGATGAGTGGTCTACTCGACGAGTCCATCACCCTGTCGGCTGTTTGGCCGGAACTCAGGCATCGCGGAATGAGCGGCGAGGTCGTGGTCGCATGCTGGCAGTCCGCGTCGGGGGCCGCGCTCGACCACACCCAGATCCACCAGCAGATCTGCCTGCAGAACTACGCCCCGCTGCTGCTGCCAAGTGGAACGATGCTCGTCGGCATCGTGCCGAACGACCACGGAGTTCTTCGCGCCATCGGATGCGTCCTCGCACCAGACTGCGCCGTCGGCGTCTCACCACTACTGGCGTTGAACTCGCAAGTGTCTGAAGCGGCGCGACAAGCTCATCTTGCTGTTGTCCGGGCCCACGACCAGCATGACGATCTGGTGACTTACGGCGACGAATCCACCGGGTTCGACCTGCTACAGGGCGGAGTCGAAGACATCCGGCGCCTCGTCCAGCGCGTTCTCGGACCACTGATCAGGTACGACCGTGAGCACGACAGCGAGCTCCTCGCATCGGTTCGAACGTTCGTCGACAACGACGGTGCCTGGCAGCGTTCAGCCGAGGAGCTCAATGTGCATCGACAGACGCTGGTCTACCGGCTCAAAAAGGTGCAGCAACTGACGGGATTGCACCCGTCCTCCGCCGAGGGGACCGCGCTGTTTTGGCTGGCCTTCACGGGGGCTCTGCGCGCTGGATTGGACCTGGCCGAGATTGATGTGTGACGGTCGGGCGGTGACCGGGTGAGGTACCGCGGTGAGAAGGTGACTTTCGCCGCCATCAGCCGACTCGCGGCCACCCGTCCAGAACCGGGGGAGTGTGGTCGGGAGAGGTCAAGCGTTCCACCACAAGTCGCAGCGGTGGCCAGGCGTCGCGGCCCTTGCGGGTGACGGCGTAGGCGGTCAGGTGGAGGCCGGGTTGATCGAGTGGTAGTACTTTCAGTCCTGCGCGCGCCGGCCGGTGGAGGGGTAACAGGGCGACACCGTAGCCGGCGAGGATCAGGTCCTCGACGAGCTCGAGACTGTCGATCTGGTGGCCGATGTTGGGTGTGAAGCCGGCCGGCCCGGCCAACGCGCGCACCGCAACCTCGTCGGCGGTGTTGCGAGAGTTGACGATCCAGTAGGTCTCCGCGTAGTCGGACAGCTCCACGGTGTCGGGTGCGTCGGCCGGCACGGCCAGTCCCCACGGGCTGGACCACAGTGGGATGGCCTGCAGCACCGGATCGGGGGTGGCGGGGGCCAGGTTGTAGTCGTAGGACAGCGCGAGGTCGAGGTCGTCATCAACCAGCAGTCGAAAGGCCTCGATCGGTTCGTACTCGCTGACGACGGTGCGCACGCCCGGATGGGTGTCGGCCAGTTCGGCCAGGACGGGTAACAGCGACACGCGGATGCCGGTGGCGAAGCCGCCGACGCGCAGGATTCCGGCGGGTTCGGCGTCGGGATCGAGATCGCGCAGGGCGGCGTCGACCCCGGCGAGGATGGTCACCGCGTGATCGGCGAGGCGCTGACCGGCCGGGGTCAGCCGCACCCGTCGTCCGTCGGGTTCGATGAGCGGGGTCTTGATCTGTCGGGTCAGGGCGGCGATCTGCTGGGAGACCGTCGAGGTCGTCAGGTGGTGACTGTCGGCGACAGCACGCATCGAACCCAGCCGGGACAGGGCCAGTAACAGTTCCAGACGCCGGAGGTCCACCCCGCAATTGTCCATGATTCGTGAACGGTTTGTACAGGATAATCACGTGGACATGAACGGTCGATCGAGTCTTCAATGGAGTGCATGCAGAACTCTGTGCGCTCCGGGACGACGATGGCCGTCGTGTCGATGTTGTGTGTCCAGCTCGGCCTGGCGGCGTCGGTGACCCTTATCGATCGTATCGGCGCCGAGGGTGCGGGCTGGCTCCGATTGGTGTGGGCGGGAGCGATTCTCCTGGTGGTGGTGCGGCCTCGGCCGTCGGCATTCACCCGGCAGACATTCGGCATGGCGGTGGCGCTCGGCGTCGTCACCGGAGGCATCGTGCTGTTGTTCATGGCCGCGGTCGCGCGCATCCCGCTCGGCACCGCCAGCGCGATCGAGTTCCTGGGGCCGTTGGGCGTTGCGGTCGCGACGGGGCGCGGAGGCCGACGTGTGGTGTGGCCGTTGCTGGCGGCGATCGGTGTGGTTCTGCTGACCCATCCGTGGTCTGGTGCCGTCAACTGGGCCGGTGTGCTCTTCGCGGTGGCGGCCGCCGGATGCTGGGGCAGCTACATCCTGCTGACGCAACGTGTCGGCGACGAGGTGGTCGGGGTGCAGGGGTTGGCCGTGTCGATGCCCGTGGCCGCACTGGTTGCGACGATCGTGGCCGGACCGTCGACGATCGGCCGGATGACGCCGGAGTTGTGGTTGATCGGCGTGGGGTTGGCGATCTTGCTGCCAGTGGTGCCGTTCGTGTTGGAGATGAAGGCGTTGCAGCGGCTGACGACGTCGGCGTTCGGCACATTGATGGCGTTGGAGCCGGGGTTCGCGATGGTCATCGGACTGCTTATCCTGCACCAGATTCCCGGTCCCGCATCGTTGTTGGGCAGTGTGCTGGTGGTGATCGCCGGCATCGGCGCGGCTCGCGCGGGTGCGCGCAGCCGCGAGGTGGTCGTCGCACCCGTGTCGGGGGAGCATCTGGTCGGGGGGGAAGCGTTGTGCGGAGCGCGTTCGCCGGCCGGCTGAGCTCACGACTGTGCACGCGCCTATGCGCGGTCATCGAGAATGTGGTCCACGTGTGTGCTTGCAGGATGTGGGTCCCATCCACGTTGTCGCCGGATGTCAACTTCCTGCGGGCCTGGCCCGGTCGAACGGATTGATGACCCGAACGCCGGCGGCGGCAAATGGTTCGATATCCCTTGTGGCGATGCCAAATCCGTGCACGAGGGCGATTGCGGCGATGAATCCGTCAGCCATGCCGATGGACGCGCCGCGTCGGCGAGCGGCGGCGGCCAGTCGCGCGTAACTGGCACTTGCCTGATCATCGAAAACCAGTACTCGTCCGGCAAATTGGGGCAGCAATCGGCTCTCGAAGAGGTCTGCCAACCGGTCACGGCGCTTGCCTCGCGGCAGTGCCGCGATACCGTACCGTACTTCTGCAAGAGTGATCGCAGTCAAGTACAGGGTCTGCGTCGACTGCTCGTCCAGCCACGCCGCGGCCTCAGGATGAGGTTGCGGACGCATGACCTCGGAAATCACATTGGAGTCCAGAACGATCATGAGAAACTGATGGGCTCGTCAGGTTTGCGATTGCGTTCGATCTCGATGCCGATTCCCGCCTCCTTGCCAATTTCGGTCAGCAGTGTCCCCAGCTTTACGCGTTCGGCCGGCAGGACGGCTTCATCGAGAATGGCCCGTACTTCTGCCTCTGTGCTCCGATTATGTTGCGCTGCGAGCGCCTTCAGTGCCCGATGGGTCTCGTCCGAGAGTCCCCTCACGGTGATCGCCGCCACGTCGCCCCTCCTTGATATCAGTTTCTAGAAATGATAGCAGGCGCTCTCGTCGGCGGAGAAGTACTTGCTGATCGGATCGTTGATGGTTCGCCGAACCGGGTGCGGTGTTGATCGTCGAGGCTGACCGGTGAACTGACGAAGGGAACCGACGATGACGAGTCAGCCGGTCGTGCTGTCAACGTGCCGGTGTGCTGAGTGTTGATTGGGCATGCAGTGGGCGTCCGATCACAATCTCCTCACCGTTGACCGTTTCCGGACGCTTCGTCGTAGAGATGTAACTCATTGCGGCAGAACCACAATCGGGACTCCGATGTCAGGTGATCGGGATAGTCGCGCATCAGAGGTGACGAGATCAGCATCGAGGAATCTGGCAGTGGTGACATAAAACGCATCCGAGATACGCAACGACATTCTCAGATCCCATGTTGCGCTGGATATTTGATTGCCTTCGGCACGGCGGATCGGAGCTGTCCACACCGCCTCGATGGCGTGCTGGGCCTCCGCGGAACTGAATTGCGACGTCCGCTGAAGGCGCCAGATCGCCGATGCTGCCTCCATGTCCAGAACTGTCGGGGCCCAGAGCTCGTAGCCCGACATTGATCTCAGGGCGGCTGCCTGCCGTGCGGTCGGTAGCACGGAGTCGATCAGCGCGCTTGCGTCGACAACTCGCCTCATCTATCGCCGGCGTCGTATTCGTCGCGCACCACATCCAGAGCGCCCACGACGTCGATGCTCCGTCCTGGCCCGTCGCTGCGGAGAGTCGCGGCCCATTCGTCGAACAATGGGCGATTCAGGTCGTCGCGCAGAAGCTTGGTGACGTACTCGGACATGGACATATGTAGCTTGGCGGAGCGCTCGCTGAGCTGAGCATGAAGGTCGTCCGGCAGATTGCGGATCGAGTATCGATTGAAGTCGATATCGATTCAAGACGATACTTCCAGGGCTCGGCTCGGCTCGGCTCGGCTCGGCTCGGCTCGGCTCGGCTCGGCTCGGCTCGGCTCGCGCACGTACGTAAGCATGAGCGGCACCTCGCGGGATCTCAGGGTGGGGTGTGGCCGACCGTTCATCACTCCACGCGCGCATCGTCGGTCATGTCCAGGCGCTTAAGCCGCCACGTGGCGGGGCAACAAATGAAGTGCACCGAAGTTAGGCATTGTGTGATCTGTGATCACAAGTTACCCTGATGACTGAGACGCGGATCACAATTCCCGATTACTCCACCGAGGAGCCCACCATGATCACCAACCCGCTCGACGACGCACCTTTGACGAGGTTTCACAAAAAGCTCGCGGTCTTCTCTTCCGGGGGACCATTTCTCGACGGGTTCATCCTGTCGATCATCGGGGTGGCGATGGTCCAGATCTCCGATCAGTGGCATCTCTCCGCGGCCGCGCAGGGTTTGATCGCCGCGTCGACGCTGGTCGGCATCCTGCTCGGCGCCTATGCCGGTGGCCGGCTGACCGATCGATTCGGTCGGGAGGTGCTGTTCACCATTGATCTGATCGCGATCATCGTCTTCTCGGTGGCCCAGTTCTGGGCCCCGAACGTTTTGTGGCTGATCATGCTGCGTCTGCTCATCGGCATGGCCGTCGGCGCGGATTACCCGATCGCGACCTCGCTGTTGACCGAGTTCACTCCGCGCAAGTATCGGGGCCCGTTCCTGGGTGCGTTTGTCGCCATGTGGTTCGTGGGTGCGGCCGTCGCCTACATCGTCGGGCAACTCCTTGCACAGACCGGGGACGTGAACGCATGGAGGTGGATGCTGGCCAGTGCCGCCATCCCGGCGATCATTATCGTCCTCGCCCGAATCGGCACGCCGGAGTCGCCGCGGTGGCTCGCGAGCAAGGGCCGCAACGACGAGGCCGACGAGGTGATGCGCAAGGTCTACGGCCCCGGGGTCACTGTTGCCGATCTGCCGCAGGAAGCTGACGCGAACGTCGGCGTCAAGGATCTGTTGCGCTCGGGATACGGCACACGGATGGCATTCATCACGCTGTTCTGGACCTTCTCCATCGTCCCATTGTTCGCCGTCTACGCGTTCGCGCCGAAGATCCTGGGAGCGCTGAACCTCTCCGGGAACGCAGTGCACATCGGATCGGCCGTGATCACCATCCTGTTCCTGGTCGGGTGCGTCATCGCCCTGTTCCTCGTGAACCGCGTGGGACGTCGCCCGCTGCTCATCCACAGCTTCGGATGGTCGGGTATCGCGCTGGCGCTGCTCGGCTTCTTCCCGAACGCCTCGACGTGGATCATCGTGGCGCTCTTCGCCATCTACGCGGTGGTGATCGGCGGCACGCAGATCATGCAGTGGGTCTATCCGAACGAGTTGTTCCCCACGGAAATCCGCGGGACAGCGGTGGGCATGGCGTCCTCGCTGAGCCGGGTCGGCGCCGCGATCGGCACCTTCCTGGTGCCGATGGCACTGGACTCACTCGGCATCGGCATGACGATGCTCATCGGTGCCGCCATCACCCTCCTCGGGGCGGTCCTGTCGCAGTTCATGGCACCAGAGACGCGCGGCATGACGCTGACCGAGAGCGCCGCGCTGAGCACCGCGCCCGCCCCGTCTCGTCCGGCGGTCCGGGCCGCCGCGTGAGGCTCGGCATCAGCGCACTGCAACATCACATCAATCACCCTGAGCGAGAGGAACAATCATGAAGGACGTAGTGATCGTCGGAGGTGGACTGGCCGGACTGTCGGCAGCCTGGCGACTGCGGAACTGGGACACCGTGGTCCTGGAATCCGGCAGCCGCGTGGGCGGCCGCATCCGCTCGGAGAAGAGGGGACAGTACTTCCTCAACTGGGGTGGACACGTCTTCGCCGGCGCCGGCACCTCCACCGACGCCCTGCTGTCCGAGACCGGGACCGCATCGACCAAGGTGCCCGGATCGCTGTCGGGCCTGGCGATGAACGGCAAGGTACTTCTCGACGGCCCGGTGCAGAGCTACCCCTTCCGTGTGCCGATGCCGTTCTCGTCCCGCGTGGCTCTGCTCAAGGCGGGCGCCAAGGTCGGGTTCGACGTCCTGCGGTACGCCCGTGCGGTGCGGGTCCGGCCGGGTGAATCCACTCAGGTGCGACAGCAGCGGATCTACGAGTTCGAGAACGACCGCTCGTTCGCCGACTACACCGGAGTGCTGCCCGAGGACGCCGACGCGCTCTTCCGCCCGACCGTGACCCGGTCGGCCGGTGATCCCGACGAGTTGTCGGCCGGAGCCGGCATCGGCTACTTCAGCCTCGTCTGGAACATCGGTGCGGGTCTCGACCGCAGCATCCTCGGTGGGCCATCGACGCTGATCGAGAACATCGCCGCGTCGATGCGGGACCGCATCGAGCTGGGTGCGGCGGTGAACGAGGTTGTGCACAAGAAGAACTCGGTCGTCGTCCGCTACACCCAGGATGATGTCGAGCGGGAGGTGGAGGCGCTGTATGCCGTGCTGGCCACGCCGGCGACGGTGAGCCACAAGGTCGCCGTCGACGTTGCGGCGGACCTGCGTGACGCGCTCGGCAAGATCCAGTACGGCCCGTACGTGAGCGCAGCATTCCTCACCAACGAGACCGGCCCGCAGCCCTACGACGGTGCCTACGGCATCGCCACCCCCAAGCGGTCGTTCAACGTCGCGCTCAACATGGGCAACATCGTCCGCGGATCAGAACGGACCCGTCAGCCAGGGGGCAGCCTGATGACCTTCTCGCCGGCCAGTCTGGCGCGCAAGCTGCTCGATCGCAGCGACGACGAGATCGTCGACACCTACGTCGGTGACCTCGACGACATCTTCCCGGGCTTCGCCGGCAACATCGAGGAGGCGCACGTGCAGCGGTGGCACACCGGCGCCCCCTACTGCTTCCCGGGACGCGGCAAGCTGCAGACCACACTCACCCGACCGTCGGATCGAGTGTTTCTCGCCGGCGACTATCTCGGCACCCTGTACACCGAGACCGCCATCGGCTCCGCATTCACCGCTGCCCAGGAAGCCGCCAGCCGGCTCGCTCGCGACTACCAGACTCGCTCGCTGGTCAGCGTCCCCGATCTGAAGCTCACCACCGCGGCCATCTGACCCACCAGAACAATTCTCGTAGAAGGAGATCCACTGTCATGACCAACGAATTGCGCGGCGTCCTCACCGCCCTGACCACCCCGTTCGACACCGACGAGAACATCGACACCACACTGCTGAAGCGAATCGTCGACCGTTCCATCCATGCGGGCGTCGACGGCGTGGTCGCCGGCGGATCGACCGGCGAGTTCGCCGCGATGAGCCACGACGAGCGTCGCGAACTCGTCGACACCGTCGTCGCTCACACCGCCGGTCGGGTCCCGGTCGTCGCGCAGACAGGTGCCACCACCACCCGTGAGGCCGTTGCACTCTCCCGTGCCGCGCAGGCGTCCGGCGCCGATGTCCTGATGCTCGTCACCCCGTACTACGAGCCTCTCTCGCTCGACGAGACGGTCGCCTACATCAAAGACGTCGCCGGTGCGGTCGACCTGCCGGTGATGCTCTACAACATCCCCGCCGCCACGGGCGTCAACCTCGATGCCGCCACAGCGGCCGGCCTCGCCCGCGAGATCGACAACATCCGCTACATCAAGGACTCCAGCGCGAACTGGGAACAGGCGCTACAGCTCATCCATCATCACAGCGACGTGCTCGGCACCTTCATCGGCTGGGACAGCTACCTCTACAGCGCACTCGCCGAAGGTGCGACCGGTGTGATGGCCGGTGCCGCCAACGTGGTCCCGAACGAGATCGTCGCGGTGTATCGGTCGATCGCCGACGGCGACCTCGACGGCGCTCGCGCCCAGTGGGGCAGCCTGTATCCGGTCATCGACGCATTGATCTCGGTGCCGTTCATCTCGGCGGTCAAGGCCGGGCTGCGGATCCTGGGGGAGCCCGTGGGCTCGCCACGACGACCGGTGTCCGATCTCAATTCCGACGAACTCGCCAAGGTCGAGGCGGCTCTCGCAGGCCTGCGCGAGACGTCGTTGGTCTAGACGCGGCCTCATCAGGGGTATCGGCCTACGCGGCCGATACCCCTAAGATGTGATCTGTGGTCACAGAAGTGCAATCCTCGTTGCTGACGGATCAGGTCTACGAGCAGATCCGCGATGCAATCCTGAGTGGCGAGTTCCCGGTGGGCCACCGGTTGCGAGTTCGCGACCTCGCGGCAATGGTCGGCACCAGTGTGATGCCGGTCCGTGAGGCGATCCGGCGCCTGGAGGAGGCCGGCCTCGCCGAACGCGAACCGCACAAGGGTGCAGTGGTCAAGGAACTCTCGCTGGCGGAGTTGAAAAGCGTCTACGACGTCCGGCGCCTGCTCGAGGTGGAAGGCGCCCGCCTTGGGGCCGAGGGTATTTCCGCGGCCGACGTCGAGCGGATGACCACGGAATACGAGGCGATGCGGACTGCGATCATCGCTGAAGACGTTCCGGAGTACCTCGACCGTGACGAGGCGCTGCTGGCGATCTTGTACGAGGCGTCTGGCAACCCGGTGCTCGTGAGCACCATTCGTTCCCTCTGGAGCCGGTGTCGCGCCTACAAACTGGTGGGTGCCCAAGGCACGCTGGGTTCCGAACGTGGCGAACACCTGTGGACGTATCAGCTCGAGTTGATCGATGCGGCGTCCGGCCACGACAGCGCCGCGGCGGCTGCGATCAACGACCGGTCATTGATCGATGCGACCGAACGTATCGAGGAGTTACTCGCCGCGCAGACTTCCGGCGGATGAGCCCGACGGGACTCGCGTGGCGGGAGCCGATCGATCCAGCCGTAGCGGGCTGCCCCGGTGGATCGGCTCTCGTGCCCGCGCGGGTGCGACTACGAGCGGCGGCGATGTGTCATGGCGGCGTGCGTTGTTGCTGAACTGAGCGCGGGCGCCGGAAGTGGGGTGAATCGCCGGTCGTCGCTGCGGATTCCGTCCAGGAAGAAGGTCAGGTACCGCTCGTAGACCTCGGGTGCGACGTCGCGGGTGCTGTTCATGATCGGCGCCATCGCCGACTGGATGAACGTGACATCGGTCGGCTCGAAGTCGTCACGGACGACTCCGGCTGCCTTGGCGCGGCTGACCAGTTCGACGATCAGCGGTGCGATCCGCACCCGGACGTCGTTGATCCGTTCGTCGCCGAGTGTGGGGTCGTCGAGGATCTGGTGGAGCCCGCGATCGCCGAACTGCATCGCCAGCGCGCGCCTGAGGTAGTCGGTCAGTGCCCTCCAGGGATCTGATTCATCGAGTGCTTCGCGAGCGACCGCCTCAACGGCCTGCAATCGCTCCTCGAAGAGCGTGTCGATGATTTCTTCCTTGTTGGCAAAGCGTCGGTACGCGGTGCCCACACCGACGCCGGCGTGATGGGCGATGTCGTTGAGCGTGACACCGAGTCCCTTCTCGGCAAACAACTCCCGAGCAGCCTCCAGCAGCCGGTCGCGGTTGATGGACGCGTCCTTACGCAGTGGACGCGGAGCCTGCGCCTTCGCCATGTCACCACGGTAGCAGCATAAGCGGATTGACGATATCCGCTTAAGCGCCTACCGTGGATAAGCGGATATCCCACATCCGTTAATGACGGAGGAGGGTGCACGCTCATCCGCGCAGTGGTGGACGCCGCCATCGTCTGATCGCGATCCACGTAACGCGCGTTGGCAGGACCATGTTCGGTGGCGAGCGTGACCCACGACAGGAGAAAGGATCACCAGTCATGAAGTACACCCGAAGCGGAGGACAGTCTGCCCCCGGACCCGCTGACTGGTTCACCGGCACCGTCGCTATCGACGGCATCCGCAACCCCGACGAGCAATCGGCGATCGGTTGCGCCCACGTCCGATTCTCGCCCGGCGCCCGTACCGCCTGGCATCACCATCCGAAGGGGCAGACGCTGTATGTGACCGACGGGATCGGCCTCGTCGCCACCCGTGAGGGCGGTGTGCAGGAGATCCGTCCCGGCGACGTGGTCTACATCGAGCCGGGCGAGGAGCACTGGCACGGAGCCACACCCGACCGCTTCATGGCCCACGTCGCCATGCAGGAGGCCGATGAGAACGGCCAGGTCGTCACCTGGCTCGAGCACGTCAGCGACGACGAGTACAAGGCCTGAGGGGAGCGAAAAGTCGTGGCTCTCAACGAGACCTACACATTGTCCAACGGCGTTCAGATCCCCAAACTGGGCCTGGGTACCTGGTTCATCGACGACGACAAGGCCGCCCGTGCGGTCACCGAGGCCGTCGGCATCGGTTACCGCAACATCGACACCGCGCAGGCCTACGGCAATGAGCGCGGCGTGGGCGAGGGCATCCGCACCAGCGGCGTCGCCCGCGACGAGCTGTTCGTATCGACCAAACTGGCCGCCGAGATCAAGAACTACCAGGAGGCAGCCACGGCGATCGACGAGTCACTGCTCACGATGGGCCTCGACCACCTCGACCTGATGTTGATCCACAGCCCACAGCCGTGGGCCGACTGGCGCGGCGGCGACTACGCCGAGGGCAACCGCGAGGCGTGGCGCGCCCTGGAGGACGCCTACCAGGCAGGCAAACTCCGGTCGATCGGTGTCTCCAACTTCGAGCAGAACGACCTCGACAACATCATCGCGACGAGCACTGTTGCGCCGCAGGTGAATCAGATCCTGGTGCACGCCGGCAACACCCCGGCCGACCTCATCGCCTACTGCGAGAGCCACGATCTCCTCGTCGAGGCGTACTCGCCGATCGGGCACGGAGAGGTGCTCGAGAATCCGGATATCGCGGCGATGGCCGAGCGCTACGATGTGAGCGTTCCGCAGCTCTGCATCCGCTACACGCTACAGCTGGGCGCGGTGTCACTACCGAAGACCGCCAACCCCGACCACATGCGCAGCAACGCGCGGGTCGACTTCACCATCTCCGCCGACGACATGGATGCGTTGCGCTCCCTGCGCATCGCGGACTATGGCGAGTCGAGTGCGTTCCCGGTGTTCAGCGGGAGCTGACCCATCGATGCCCGCCGACCTCGGGTCGGCGGGCATCGGATCACCGTGGGCTGTGGGTCAGTTGCGACTCATGTCCGGCCGGGGCACGGGTGCCTGAACGCCGGAGCGTGTCCCGGCAGGACGACCGCTGCGGGAGATGAGCATGACCGCGCCTGCCGCGCCGACGAACAGCACCGCCATCAGGGTGTACAGCGAGGCGGGTGACCAGTCGGCGTCGAGCAGAGTGCCTGCGACCAACGGCGACAGGATGGCGCCGATCCGTCCGATGCCGATGGCCCAGCCCATGCCGGTGGCTCGGATCGGTGCGGCGTAGGACGTCGTCGTCAGAGCGTAAAGCCCGGCGATACAGCCGTTCACGACGACACCGAGTCCGAATCCCACCGCCAGGGCGACGGCGAACGCGGCGGCGGAGGGGACGAAGATCGTCATGAGTGCAGCCGACACGAGGAAATAGCAGACGAGGACCTTCGCCAGGCGAAAGCGGGCCGCGAGTGCACCGAGGAGACACGTGCCGAGGATTCCGCCGAGGTTGAGAACCATACCGCCGGTGATGCCTTCCTTGGCCGACATCCCCGCTTCGACCAGGAGCTTGGGCGTCCAGCTGGTGACGAAGTAGAACCCGAACATGGCGAAGAAGAACGCCGTCCAGACGAGGAGCGTGGTCCGTCGGTTCCGCCGGTCGAAGAGCTGTCGGGCGGTGTCGACGACACCGTTCCTGGGCGCGGTGGTGGCCGTCCTGGCCGGTAGCTCCCGGAGCGGTTCATGCCCAGCGCGTTTGGCGAAGGTGTTGATGCGGGCCAAGGCGTCGCCCGGCCGGCGAATGAGCAAGAAGTCGATGGACTCCGGGAGTCGCAGCAGGACCAACGGGACCAGTGCCGCGGTACAGGCACCGCCGACCAGGAACACCGAGCGCCAGCCGAAGCTGTCGATGAGCACCAGCGCGGCGATCCCGCCGACGGTGGCTCCGATGGCATAGCCTGTCGAGTTCAGGCTCACCGCGAGGCCGCGCCAACGATTGGAGGCCAGTTCTCCGCCGATAACGTTGCTGCAGGCGAGGATTCCGCCGATGCCGACTCCGGTCAGCACCCGCAGCATGCCGAGTTGGCCGGCATTTTGACTGATCGACGACAGCATCATTCCCGCCGACGACAGGATCAGGCATGCCAGGATCAGCTTGCGTCGCCCGACGATGTCGGCGAGAGGTGCGAGTCCCAGAGAACCGATGGCCATACCGAACAGACCGGCGCTGAGCAGCACGCCCAGCGCGCTGGTCGACAGGTTCCACTCGTCGGACACCGACGTCGAGGTGAAGGCCATGGCGAGGACGTCGTACCCGTCGAGAACGTTGAGCAGGACGCAGATCGCGATCGCGGTCCATTGGTAGCGGGACATCGGTCCCTCGTCGATGCTGCGCCGAAGGTCAAGGGTCATGGCTGGTCTCCGTTGTGGTTGATGGCTGGTTGTCGGATGCGCGGGACGGTCGGATGTGTTGTGAAATCGCAGAAGTGGACGGACATGGGGCATGCGCGATCACCTCCGGCACCCTGGGGTGTGGAGGTCTGTGGCCACCTGGTGTGTCAGGTGCGACGGCGGATCAGGTCAGCAGTCGCAGTGGAATGGACTTCCAGGAACGCAACGTGTTGTTCAGATGCCGTTGCGGTTCACCGGCCAATTCGATCCTCGTGACGCGTGTGGCCAGCGCCGACAGCAACGCCTCGGACTCGAGGCGCGCGACGTGTTGACCGACGCATTGATGAATACCCATACCGAATCCCACGTGACCGGACGGGTCGCGCTGCAGGTCGAAGGCGTCCGGCCGTGTCCATCGGTGGGGATCGCGGTTGGCCGCACCCAGGAACATGAGAATCTTCTCGCCGTCCGGGATCACGGCGTCGCCGATGCGGATGTCGTTGGTGGCGGTACGGAAGAAGGTCTGGACCGGTGACTCCCAGCGGACGGCCTCGTCGAATGCGGTGCGGGCCAGAGTCGGATCCTCACGGACACGCTGCCATTGCTCGGGGTGGGTGGCGAAGGCATAGAGTACGGCGGCCAACCCGTTGACGGTCGTGTCGACCCCGGCGGTCAACAGCGATCGCACGATGAGGGGCGCTTGGGTGGTGGTGATGTCGCCACGATCGCTGGCTGCCCAGATCTGCGCCCCGAAACCGTTCTCCGACAGATTCTCCCGGTGGCATTGGTCGTTGACCCAGGCGCTGAGATCCGCTACCAGCGGCTCGCCCTCCTGGACGAGGCTGTTGTGCGGGCCGAAGGCATTGAAGGTGAGATTGCCGTAGGGCAGTAGGTTCTCGCGTCCCGCCTGGGGCAGTCCGACCGCGTCGGGAAACACGCGCAGCGGGAAGGCCTGTGCCAGGGCGGGCACAGCGTCGATCTCCCCGTCCCCGTCGAGCACCTGATCGACGAGCTGTTCGGCGTCGGCGATCCATTCGTCGCGCAGACGCATGAGAGCACGCGGCCCGAGCACTTTGGACACCACTGCCCGCGGCGCGTCGTGAAACGGGGGATCCGCTTCCAACAGCACACTGGGTGGCCGCCAGGGCTTCTCGTGGCGGAAGTTGCTGAGCCCGACTCCGGCCGCGGACTGGAAGGACTGCCAGTCGGTGAGTGCGGCGCGAACCTGTTCGTAGCGGCCCATGGCGAAGACGTCGTATTTCGGCAGATAGACAACGGGCCCCGCGTTTCGCAGGTCCTCCTGAAAGGCCAGCGGGTCCGCGAGGAGATCGAGGTCGAACGGGTCGGCCTGGGAGGTGGGCAGGGTGGGTGAGGCGGCGATGGTCATGAGTATTCCTGGTCAGATGTCGAGGACGAGTCGGTCGGAGCGAGAGCGGGAGACGCAGACGAACATGCAGTCACCCGCGTCGCGTTCGTGTGGCTCGAGGATGGCATCACGATGATCGGGCCGTCCCGCCAGAACTGTGGTTTCGCAGGTGCCGCAGACTCCTTCGCGGCAGGAGGACAACACGGGAACGCCCGCTGCGGACAGCGCGTCGATGATGCTCTCCTCCAGCGGAATTGTGAGGACCCGTTGCGTGCGGGCGAGTTCCACCTCGAACGGTGTGGTCCTGGCCGGAGCGGCTTCGGCTGCGCTGAACCGTTCGATGCGAAGCTTTCCGGGCGGCCAGCCGGCGGCGTGGGCCGTCAACTCGTCGAGCATCGGCAGTGGTCCGCACGCGTAGACCTTGGTGGTGTCGTCGACGGTCGACACGTGGGCGGCCAGGTCGGTCCGACCGTCGCGAGTGCTGGCCACGGTGATGACTCGTTCGCCGTGGGCGGATAGTTGCTCGAGGAACGGCATCGAGTCGAGCGTGCGGCCCAGGTAGAGCAGCCGCCAGTCAGCGCCGACGATGATCGCCTGAGCGATCATCGGGATGATCGGGGTGATGCCGATCCCGCCGGCGATGAACAGGTAGCTTTCTGAAGGCGTCATCGGAAAGTTGTTGCGCGGCCCGCCGACCTCGACGTCGTCCCCGACCTGCAAATGGTCGTGGATGTAGCCGGATCCGCCGCGGCTCGTCCTCTCGCGCCGAACGGCGATCTGATAGCTCTGTGCGTCCCACCGGTCGCCGCACAGCGAATACTGGCGGCTCAACCCGTTCGGCAGTATCAGGTCCAGATGGGCGCCGGGCGCCCAGTCGGGCAGCCGGCGGCCGTCCGGATGCGCCAGCGTCAGCAGCACCACGTCGGTGGCGGCCGGTGTCTTGTTCACGATGCGCAGCGCATTGCCCGAATCGACGTCGCGACCCATGTTCTCTCCCTTGCTCACGGTCATCCCAGATTCGCTGCGCTGGGTGAGGCATCGCTATCCGCTTCTCAATCATTGAGAGAGGAGTTCGTGCTGTGGGTCACTTCCCGCGGACTGTCGACGTAGACATCACACGGCTGATGCCCCTCGCGGCGGCCCGCAACGCCGGAACACGTCCGAACGCGGCGTCGTCGTTCGGAATGATGAGTCCGAGTGCGGCGACCACCATGTCTCGGTGGTCCCGGATGGGCACGGAAATGCCTGTGGTGGTGGGAAAGATGTGGCCGGCGCACAGGGCGTATCCCTCGCGGCGGATGTGAGACAGCGCCGCCCGCAGCCTGTCGGGATCGGTGATCGTCTGGTCGGTATAGGCCTTCATCGGCCCGGCCACCACGGCGCCGAGCACCTCGGTGTCGGCGTAGGCCAACAACACCAGCCCCGACGACGACGCATGCAGGGGCAGTCGCCCGGCGATCCGCGAATAGTTGACCACCGGCGTCGGGGAAGTCAGGCGTTCGAGGAACAGAACCTCGTTGCCCTCGCGCACAGCGAGTTGGACGTCGTAGCCGATCACATGCTGCAAGTCCTGCATGAACGGCATGGCAGCGGCGCGCAGTCCGACGGCCGGCGACGACCGTGATGCCACTTCCCACAGGCGGACACCGATGCGGACGCCACCGTCCACTCGTTCGAGCCAGTCCGCCTTCACGAGTTCGTCGATGAGCCGCGACGCCGTGGCGACGTGCAATCGGGAACGCCGAGCGATCTCACCGACGGTCAGCGTCGTGTCGTCGAGGCCGAACGCCTCGACGACACGAACGGTTCGGGAGGTGACTGACTCACCAGTCGACACGCGTGGCACGTCTGTAGATTGTGCTCCTACTCGCAGGTGCCGGCCGTTGGGCTCGGGCTATCGACCATCCGGTCGTCGATGCGGCCCGATTCGGCGGCGCGCGCTCAGTCCAACCCCTGCTGCGCCGTCCGGTCACCGCGCCGCACCGCGGCACGTTGGATGAGGACGATCGTCGTACCGAGCACGCCGACGGCGAGTCCGACCAGGCACACCTGCAGCGACCGGTCCCCGCCCCAGTCCGTCAGCCACACGACGATCGTGGCGATCAGCCACGCGACCATGCCGACGATGATCACCGGCTCGGGTGCACGCAACGCACGAGAAAGTTCGGGAATGTCGGGTGCGTCGGTCATGCCACCAGAGTAACTTTCGACTGTGCCCACCGATCCGTCGAGCGAGCCCACGACATCGTCGACAGAACCCGGAAATCCGTCGACAGAACCCGAAAACTTGCCGACAGAACCCGAGATTTCGCCGAGAGCATCCAACCCGGGGGCCGTGGAACCCGACCGGCCGCCGCGTGAGCCCACCGGGGGCCTCGACCGGTTCTTCAAGATCAGCCAGCGCGGATCGTCGCTGACCCGCGAGTTCCGCGGAGGCCTTGTCACTTTCTTCACGATGGCCTACATCGTGGTGCTGAACCCGATCATCATCGGCGGCATCCCTGGCGAACCGAAGAACGCCGACGTCCTCGGCAACGTGCTGCCGCTCGCGCAGGTCGCCGCGGTGACCGCGCTCGTCGCGGGTGTCATGTCGATCATATTCGGCCTCGTGGCGAACTATCCGTTCGCCATCGCCACGGGCCTCGGCATCAACAGCCTGCTGGCGGTCACGATCGCCCCGCAGGTCACCTGGCCGGAGGCGATGGGTCTGGTCGTCATCGACGGCATCATCATCGTGCTGCTGGCGGTCACGGGGTTCCGTACCGCAGTGTTCAACGCGGTCCCGACCGAGCTCAAGGCGGCGATCGCCGCCGGCATCGGTGCCTTCATCGCCTTCATCGGGTTCGTCGATGCAGGCTTCGTGCGTCGCGTGCCCGATGCCGCGAACACCACCGTTCCGGTGCAACTCGGTACCGACAACTCGATCAACACCGTTCCCACACTCATCTTCTGCATCGGCGTGTTGTTGATGGGTGTGCTGGTGGTGCGCAAGGTGCCGGGCGGGCTGCTGATCGGGATCGTCATCACCACCATCCTGTCGATCATTCTGGAGGCGACCCTCGACCTCGGGTCGAGTGCCGTCAACCCCGGCGGATGGAGTCTGTCCATCCCGAAGATCCCCGACGGACTCGGGGGAGTACCCGACCTGGCACTCGTCGGAGATGTCGACCTGTTCGGCGCGTTCACCCGCATCGGTGTGCTCGCCGCGTCGGTGTTGGTGTTCACCCTGGTGTTGTCGAACTTCTTCGACGCGATGGGCACGATGACCGGGCTCGGCAAGGAGGCCGGCCTCGCTGATCCCAAGGGCAATCTGCCCGGGGTGGGCAAGGCACTGGTCGTCGAGGGCACCGGCGCGATTGCCGGCGGTGTCGCATCGTCGTCGTCCAACACTGTCTTCGTCGAGTCGGCCTCCGGTATCGCCGAGGGGGCGCGCACGGGCCTCGCGAACGTGGTCACGGGGGCGTTGTTCCTGCTTGCGATGTTCCTGACCCCGCTGTACGAGATCGTTCCGCTCGAAGCTGTCGCACCGGCACTCGTCGTGGTCGGCGCGATGATGATCGGTCAGCTGACGGCGGTCGACTTCACCAAGTTCTCGCACGCGCTGCCGGCCTTCTTGACCGTCGTGATCATGCCGTTCACGTATTCCATCGCCAACGGCATCGGCGTCGGGTTCATCAGCTGGGTGGTGATGGCCGCGGCCGCCGGCAAGGCACGGACGGTCCATCCGTTGCTGTGGATCATCGCCGCAGTGTTCCTCGCCTACTTTGCGCGCGGTCCGATTTACGACCTGGTCGGCTGAGAACTTCCGTATCCGCAGCGATGGGCGGCCGAGAATTCGATCGTTCGCATTAGCAAGAAATGACACTATTGCATTGCGTGATCGAAAAAGTGAATTACGCTTAGTGTCGGGAACCACGTGGTCTCAGATTGGACCCGCTCGGAACGGAGCATCGAGGCATGACGATCTCGCAACTTGCACCCTCGGACATGACAGTGTCGAACATGGACCTGTCGGACAAGACTTTCTCGGGCCTCTCCGGAGAATTGTCGCTCGCGGTGGTCCGCCTCGCCCGACGATTACGTGGTCGGCGGGTCAGCAAGGTCGTGTCGCTGACCCAGCTGTCCGCCCTGTCGACCCTGCACCACGAGGGCCCGATGACGCCGGGGGCCCTCGCGCTGGCAGAGCGGGTGCAGCCGCCCTCGATGACGCGGGTCATCGCCTCGCTCTCCGATCTGGGGATGGTCAAGCGTGAGCCGCATCCCACGGATGGCCGCCAGGCGATCGTCACGCTCGCGGAGAAGGGGAGTGACGTCATCACGGCCGAGCTCGACGCCCGCGAGGAGTGGCTCAGCGGGCGGCTCGAGGAACTGACGCCGTCCGAGCGCGAGACGCTGTCGGCGGTGGTCCCCATCATCAACAAGCTCATCAACGGCGGCGACGACGTTCGCTGACGCCGACGGGATCGGGTGAGAGTCTCATCCACCCGGTCGCTGAAGAGTTGGCGGGCCTGCGAGGGTTCCATCCACTCGGTCCCTGAGGAGCCTCCGAGCTTGCGAGGATGCGTCACGAAGGGCCCCTTCGTGACGCGTCGCTCGTTCCTCGCGAGGCTCCTCAGGGAGCGGTTGGTTGCGCGTTATTGCGAGGCTCCTCAGGGAGCGGTGGGTGGCGCGTTCTTGCGAGGCTCCGCGGCTGGGGGTGGGCCCTTCGTGACGCGTTGCTCGTTCCTCGCGAGGCTCCTCAGGGAGCGGTTTGGTTGCGCAGGGAGCGGTTGGTGGCTCAAGCACCGGTGGGTGGCACACCGGAGTGAATCGCGCCTAGAAGAACGTTCCCGAGAATGGGGCCTTGTCGGCCGCGAAGGCGTGCTCGACGGCGGCGAGGGTTTCGGGGCTGTCGGTCCAGAGTCGATCAGCGGCGGCGAACGTCCGGGCGGGTGTGCCGCCCAGGAACAGCGATCCGAGCACTGAGATGTCCAGGCGCACAGTCGGTTCCGCGGTGCTGGGGGCAACGATGGCGCCACCGTTGCGAACCGAGACGTCGAAGACCCCTCCGTGACCGCGGAAATGATCGGTCACCTCGAGCACGATGTCGAGGTCGGCGGAATACCGCCGGACGGTCAGCGCCCGCGGGACATCGAGGATGCGCAGCCACATCTTGTCGTGCAACCCGGTCACCGAGACGGCCCGATGGTTGGTCAGTTTGGCCTGCAGAGGGTCGTCGACGGGGATCGACGCGGTGACCGTCGACAACAGATCGAGACCCACGAGAACCCGCCACAGGTCGGTGTGCGCGGCGTCGGTGACCGCGATGACCTCCTCGATATCGGCGCGGGTCGGTTCCGCCGACTGGTTGATCCGGTAGCTCGCGTAGCCGTCGGCGTGCAGTAGATAGTGCAGCCCGCTGCTGTTGTTCGGCCGTTGGGACTGCCGGTCGGCCAGGATCGGGTCCCACCACGAGGACGGACGAGTCAACGCACCGGCTCGGGCCGCCGCCCACCGTGCATGCAGCTCGGGGACTCGTCGGGCGACTTCATCACCGGCGGCGTAGTTGACGGGCGAATCGTGCCGATCGGCCCGATGACGCATCTTGGCCGCCGACAGATCGATCGTGACGTCCTGTGCGAAGCAGGCCGGGCCGAAACCGAACCTCTCGTAGATCGTCGCCTCGCTGGCGGTCAGGATGGCGAACACCTGATCCTCGGACTCCCACCGATCGAACAGTTCGGTGATCATCGTGCGCAGAATGCCCCGACGACGGTGGGTGGCGGCCACCGACACCCAGGAGAGACCGGCCGCGGGTTGCTGCACACCGCCCGGAACGGTCATCGTCATGCGGTAGTACATCGAGACCCCGACCAGGGGTTGCCCGACCAGCCCCTCGGGATCGCGCACCAGCACGACATCGTCGTCGACGACCTTTCCACGCAGGTCGGCCTGCTCGGCCGGCGACAGCGGATTGGTCATCAGGAAGGCGCGCGCGTCGGTCGCGAAGATCTCGTCCCAGTCGGCGTCGGTGGCACGGGCGACGGACAGCGCAGAGGATGTGGCCTGCGGAGTACTCACCCGTCAACCGTTTCACAACACGATCACAACGGTTCGGCCAACCCGCCGATTACCCCCACGAGCGGTCGGGGCGGTCACATCCGGACGGGTGATCCTTGGCAGACTGTCGAGGTGCCCAGCAAGCGTGTCGACGTCATCGACATCGACGACCCCGACGATCCGCGGGTCGACGACTTCCGAGATCTCAACTCCGTGGATCGGCGTCCGGATCTGCCCGCACTGCCCGGAGGCCGGATCGGCAAGGGCCTGGTCATCGCCGAAGGCGTTCTCGTCGCGCAGCGGATGATCGCGTCCCGCTTCGCCCCGCACGCGTTCCTCGGTGTCGACAAGCGGCTGGCCGAACTCGCCGACGACCTCGCCGACCCGTCGCTGGACGGCGTGCCGTTCTACCGGATGACCGCCGGCGCGATGGCCGACGTGGTCGGATTCCATCTCAATCGCGGCGTGCTCGGGGCAGCGCGCCGACCCGATCCTCTCGGGGTGGACGACGCCATCGCCGGTGCGCGCACGGTGGCGATTCTCGAGGGCGTCAACGACCACGAGAACATCGGCAGCATCTTTCGCAACGCGGCCGGCCTCGGCGTGGACGCGGTCCTGTTCGGCGCAGGGTGTGCCGACCCGCTGTACCGGCGGTGTGTACGCGTCTCGATGGGTCACGCACTGCTCGTTCCGTTCGCCCGGTTCGACGAGTGGCCGCAAGGTCTGGCGGCGCTGCGTGACAACGACTTCCGGCTCGTCTCCTTGACGCCGGGTGAGGGATCGGTGCCGCTCGCGCAGGCTGTGGACGCGGACCGGGTGGCGTTTCTGGTCGGCGCCGAGGGGCCGGGCCTCTCCGAAACCGTGATGCGCGCCAGCCATGTTCGGGCCCGCATCCCGATGAGTCGGGGCACCGATTCGCTCAATGTCGCGACCGCGGCGGCGATCGCGTTTTACGAACGTGCGAGAGCAGAGCCGGTATAGAGGCGAGGGACGATCAGCGGCCATCCGGCACGATCACGACCACACACTGTGCCGAGTAGAGGACATTTCGGCTGGTCGACCCCAACAACATCCCGCTGAAGCCGCCCCGCCCACGGTTTCCGACGACCAACATCTGGGCCCCCTGCCCGTGGTCGAGCAGGGCGCGTGCCGGACGGTCACGGACCACGACGGGCCTGATCGGCACGTCGGGGTATTTGGCACACAGATCGACCAGTTCGCTGTCGAGTCGGGACTTCTCCTCGGTGCGCTGAGTTGCCCAATCCCAGACTGGCAGTCCCTGACTCGCGTGAATCGCTGCGAGGTCCGCATCCGACCATGCGTGCAGCACGGTCAGGCCGACACCACGGGCACCGGCTTCTTCGAAGGCGAACTCCAGCGCCGGCCGACTCCCCGCCGAGCCGTCGGTGCCGACGACGATCGGTGCTTCGGCCGGCACGTCGCGTGAGTCCCGCACCACCGCCAGGGGGCAGTGGCTGTGCGCGGCGAGCGCGGCGCTGACCGAGCCGAGCAGTGCTCGACTCATCGTGCCTAGTCCACGGCTTCCGACGACGAGCATCCTGGCGGCCTCGGACCGGCGGAGGAGCTCGGGAATAGGCGCGCCCGCGATGATCTCGGAGGTGATCTCGACGGCGTCGGGCTGCGCGAGCGCAGCGCGGGCAATTGTTCGCGCATCGGCCACGTCACGCTCTGCCGCGGCCCGCAGAGCTTCGCCGTAGGACTGCGGTACCCGCGCACTCACCGGTGACGAGTACGACGACACCAGTCGGAGGCGATTCGAGTGCAGCGCTGCATGATGCGCTGCCCACGCCACGGCACGCTGGGCAGCCGGGGAACCATCCACTCCCACCACGATCTCGCCGGTTGTCGACATTGCCATCTCCTATCCACGTACCTGTGGCTATCAGTCAACGCTTCGCCGGCGGGTGGTACAGCGGCCTGAGATCACCGCACCGAGTGACCAAAGACCCCCGATGCGGGGCCGGATTACGGCAGCGATGGGGAGGGCGTCGGATCTACCGTCAAGGCGCGGGTAGCGGGATGATCCCGGAAGGGGATGGTCATGAATGACGGCGAAGCGGCACCGGTGATCGTGGGCGTCGACGGATCGGATACCTCGCTCGGCGCGCTGCGCTGGGCGGTCGCGGAATGTGTGCGCACAGGCTCACCGCTGCACCTCGTCCACGCCGTTCCCGAGTCGGCCTGGTACGCCGCATATGAAGGCGCGCTGTTCGGCGAAGAGAACGGTCGGAAACGTATGCATGACCTCGGCGAGGCCGCGATCGCCGGAGCGCGCGACGTCGTGCGGGAGCTCGCGCCGCAGGTCGACGTCGCCACATCACTGGTCGATGGATCGATCGTTGCACACCTGCACAATCTCTCCGCCCGATCGCGCATGGTGGCCATCGGATCGCAACACTCGGGACCGATACGTGACCTGGTGCTGGGCAGTCACGTGATGGCGATCGTCCATGCGGCGCAATGTGCTGTGCTCGTGTGGCGTGAGCGTCCGTCCCCCTCGGCCGACCGCAGACGGATCGTCGTCGGATTCGACGGCTCCGCCGCCTCCGAGGCTGCCTTGCTGACGGCACTCGACCACGCGCAGTCGAGCGAAACGCCGCTCACCGTCGCATCGTTCTGGCCGGTATCGGCGCTGGTCGGTGTCGGGTACGCCACGACCTTGGTCGACTGGGAAGCGATCCGACGCGACGGCCTGAGATGGCTCGAAACGCGGTGCGCCGACGCATGCGCGAAGTTTCCCGACGTCACAGTGGCTTTCGAGTATGGCGACAGCGCGGCGGCACGAGGTCTCGTCGACCTCTCCGCGAGAGCAGGGCTGATCGTCGTCGGCTCCCGAGGTCTGGGTGAGGTCAGTGGAGTCGTTCGTGGTTCGGTGAGTCAGAACGTGGTGCACCACTCCAGATGTCCCGTTCTGGTGGTGCGATGACAACCCTCACCGCCGGGAAGCCGATGCGGGGCGCACAGACCTCGGACTCCTCTCCGACGCGGATGTCCCAGCCCGTGTGAACGGAGGCCGATGATGCTCGATTCGCTTGCCCGGGAACTGCGTTGGTGGCGGGTGATGCATCTGTCGACGAACGGACTCGTCCGGCAGGTGGACCGTGTGGAGACGCTGACGTTGACCGTGCTGGGCATGATCGCGGCCCTGGGCATCATCGGCGGACTGATGATCGGGAGCAACGCGTTCGCCGAGGTGCAGCATGCCGTCAAAGTCGAACAGCAGGAACGACATCCGGTGACCGCGACCGTACTACCGCGGACCCCGGGGGCGCCGGTGACGGCCCGATGGACCGATACCGACGGTCGTGTCGTGACCGGGCGGATCGACCTCGCCGATCCGCGACCACTGTCGAGCCCCTCCGAATCGCAAGCTGCACCGGGAAGCACACAGACGATCTGGCTCGACCGGAGCGGAACGGTGGTGTCCGAGCCTCGGTCGGAAACCGACGCGCTGACCACCGGCCTCGTCGCCACGAGCTTGTCGATCGCCGTGGTGGCAGGTATCTGGTACTCGTTGGCCTGGTGGGTGCGACGGCTCGTGGACCGCCACCGCTTCCGCTTGTGGGAACAGGACTGGGCGGCACTGGACTCACCGACTCGGCGGTGATGGTCCCCGCCGGACGAGCGGCGAAACGTCGGTGCTGTCGGCCTTGCGCGTCGGCACCAGATCATCCTGGTCGGCACCAGATCATCCTGTAGCGAACACCTCGTCGACCGGCCGTCGCGGAGTGGACGGCGGCCGATGGCCTTCGCCGATGCCGACCCGGACCAGGAGCTGAGCGTGCTCGGCGCCGGCGCCGACCAGTCTGTCGACCATCGCCCTGCTGGCAGGTACCTCGAGCACATGGGACACCACGCAGGTGCCGAGTCCGGCGACGGTGGACTCCAAGAGGAGGTCCGAGAGTGCCTCACCGCAGGCGAGATGGTCGGCCACCGTGTCGTCCGGACCGGTGACAACCAGAACGTTCGCCCGGTCGACGGCCACGTCCGCGCGACGCGAACCGACTGTGGCAACGCTCGGGAAGTCTCGGGCAACCTCTACGCGCTCGATTTCGACCGGTGACGTCAGAGACGAAGCGGGTATCCCGTCGTCCCGGTCCTCGTCGTCCGACGTCCACCATCGCAACTCGTCCTGGTAGGACGCATCGTAGCGTCGGTTGAAGGCGCTGATCCGCGACGCGTGCGCCAGCGTGGGATGCACTTCGGCGGTGACGGCCACCAACCGGATATCCCACCGGCTCGAGACGTCGCCGATCACATCACGCAGGCGAGACTGCGGTGGCGCCTGCATCGGCAAGCGGTCGGTGAACCGGTCAGTGATCGCGGCTGCCCGCGCGCGATCTGCCGCCGAGGGTGGATGCCGGCTGACGAACTCGACCGTGGCGAGGTGCTCGGGGTGCGGCGGGCTGGGCAGTCGGGTGACCTCCGCGACCCACCCCTGTGCTGCAGCGGCGACACACAGATGGTGCAGCGCGGCGCCGACGCTGATGATCAGTTGCCTGCCGTGCGGATCGGCTACCGGAACCGCTCGCGCGTAGTCGGCGAACAGACGCAGCTCCGGACCGACCTGCCGCCAGGACCACGGCTGGCTGTTGTGTATCGACGGTGCCCGGCAGGCGAGCTCGATGATCTCGCGCAACGTCTGATCAGTGGGCATCTCACCGGACATCGGATTCTCCCGTCGGTCAAGTGCCATCCTTGTCGACGTTCGTGGACGGCCCAAGGGTCGCCCGCACCACCCACGAAGGCCTTTCGCCTCTCACTGTCGACCCCTGATCTCGGGAGATGGTCCGCGTGCCCGCGATTCACCCATCGGGGATGATGACAGGATGATCTCCGCCGACGACCGCGGTGCGTCCACGAGGCTAATGCTGCCCCCACCGGACGACGCGAGGACCGACGAACCCACGCCCTGGGTGCTCGGTCTGATCGTCACGCTCTTCTGCGCCCTCTTCGCGACGTTCCTCCTCGTGGGCATCTACGAACTGATCGGCGGTCTCGTCCGATGGCTCGGTCTCATCGCGGTACTGGTCGTCACCGTCGGGTTGGGATGGACGCTATGGGATCTGCGCGAACGCCCTGTCTGGCGGTGGATCGTGTGGGGTTTCATCATCGGCCTGTTGGCGGGGCTGGGTTCGTCGGTTGCGCTGTTGGCCCTCGGCCGGTGACGATGTCTCGCGTGTCGGTGGATCAACCGAACCCGAAATAGCGGGCGATCCGTCCCCGCCGCTTCGGCGTCGCGGCGGCCGCTTCCTCGGTGGGGGCGTCGTCGGGTCGCGACGGGTGGCCGCTGTTCTGGTATCGGAGCCAGTCCGATTCCGCAGGCTCGTAATCCGCCGGATGAATGGCGAACGCGGTCACCGGGATTCGTGTCGGATCGAGGTCCGTCTCGGCAAGCGGTGTGGTGAATCGGAAGCCGAGCCACTCGCGATTGGCCTGCTCGGCGAGTTCCTGGGGATGGAACGGCAACGCCAATGGTTCCGCGGCGACGCCGGGTGCATACCGCAAGGGGTGCTCGCCGGCCCAGAACGGGCGCTCGAATGGGTAGGGCAGTCCGGTGTCCTCGAGGATCGTGACGGGTTCGGCGGAGAACGACCGGCGCAGCTCACCGTTCTCCCAACGTGCGAATGCGCCGAGGGCCCGCTCGGGATCGGTGTGCAGCAAGGTGGCGGCCGCGCTGCGACGGATCGAGTTGATCGTCCGGGTCAGCGTCGAGGGTTCGGTCGCTGCGAACAACGAGCAACAGATGACGGAGATCGGTCCATACCAGCCCGCGTACACATGCGGGTCCTGCGCTGCCGCGGCCGTCGCGAGGTCGGTGTCGTGCATCGGAACGAGGACCCGGTCTCCGTATATCGCCCCGGCGAGCTTGTGGGCTGCGACGACGTCGGTGGCGGGGCCGTTGGTGGCCGGGAGATCACGGAGCAGCGCGACCGGGTCGTCGCTGTCGATGAACCAGAGGGTGACTGCGCGTGCCGACACGTCGTGCGGCTCTAGCTGTTGCCGTTACTGCGGACACCGAGCAACACGTCCTCCCAGGCCGGGACGGCCGGCTTGCGTGACCGGCGTCGCGGCTTCGGAGAGGAATCGGCCGCGGGGCCGTCGGGCGCGTGCTCGCCGGATGCGGTGGTGGCCGCCGGTTCCTCCCGGGTGTCGGCAGACGGCTTCGGGTCGTCGGTCGGTTCCGTCCACGACGAATCGTCGGGGGTTCCGAAATCGATCGCCACGGTGCCGTGTTCGTCGTGAGTCGGGGGCACCGAACCGTTGCGGGTGCGCTGAGCATCGATGAGGCGGTCGGCGTCGAAGGTGACCTCGTCGTGGCCGTCGTCCTGATGGGAGAGCTCGGGTTCGGGTGCCAGCTCGGGTGTCGCCACCGGTGTGAGCCGACGGCGTGGAGCGATGGATTCGGGGTGTGTCAGCTCGTCGGCGAGGTCGTCGAGCGGGTCGGCAGTTCCGCCGTGTGAGCCGGGCTGGAACCTCCAGTGCGCGTGGTTGTCGGTGCGTCCGATGTGCCAGGAGATCTGTACGACCCAGTAGCCGTCGTCGCCCTTCCACGCGTCCCACTCGACGTCCTGCTGGTGGTGGCCCAGCGCGGTCATCGCCTCGGACACGGTCTCGCCGAGCGTCGACACCGACGGCCCGTCTTCACGGATGGGGTGGGCCATCGACGCCAGTTCGGTGGCCCGGGTACGTTCGAGCAGCACGGGATGGGCGAATCGTTCGACCTTGTCGACCGGAACCCCGGCCGCAGCCGCGACCTCCGCGACCGTTGCGCCGGCCCGGATGCGGGCCTGAATCTCTCGTGGCCGTAGTGAGCTTTCCATTTCGATCTCGATCTGCCCCAATCGTGAGATGTCACCGCGAGCCGCGGCCCGGAGCCGTTCATCGGCAGCGATCCGGTACTTCTCACCCGACTCGGCGTCTCGACAGATCACATGGGTGCCGTCGGTCTCGACGCCGACGACGCGAAGCTCACGCATTCTGCTCCTCCTCCGGTGACCACGAGTGCGGGCATTGGGGTCAGGTTAATCCACGCTGTCGCCGCGGCCGTGCGGGACACGCGGCAAAACCGCAGATCAGCAAGGTTGTGGCGGGCGTGGCCACAGGGTCGGAAGTGGCCCATGGGATCCACGCTACCTGCTGGGTGGCGATGATCGGGCAGTCGTCGAGCTTGCTGATCCCCTTCGCTGGTCGAGTAGCTGTCGAGCCGCTTGTTTTCGCTGGTCGAGTAGCTGTCGAGCCGCTAGGCGAGGCGGTGTATCGAGACCTGGTGGGGTGTGCGGTGATCTCGATACGCGCGCTCGCCTGGCGGCTCGCGGGCTACTCGTCAGCAGGGGGTTGCTTTTTCGGTGGTCGAGTAGCTGTCGAGCCGCTAGGCGAGGCGGTGTATCGAGACCTGGTGGGGTGTGCGGTGATCTCGATACGCGCGCTCGCCTGGCGGCTCGCGGGCTACTCGATCGGCGGGGGGTTGCTCGCGGGCTACTCGATCAGCGGGGACTATCAGAGCTTCTCGACGACGAAGTCGATGCACTGGGTCAGCCGCGAGATGTCGTCGGGCTCGATTGCCGGGAACATCCCGATGCGCAGCTGGTTGCGGCCGAGCTTTCGGTACGGCTCGGTGTCGACGACACCGTTGGCCCGGAGCGTCTTGGCCACGGCGGCGGCGTCCACCTCGTCGTCGAAATCGATGGTGCCCACCACCTGGCTGCGCTGCGACGGATCGGCGACGAATGGTGTCGCGTAGTCGCTGGCCTCGGCCCAGGAGTACAGCCGTGAACTCGAGTCGGCGGTCCGTGAGACGCACCAGTCCAGGCCGCCCTGTCCGAGCATCCACTGGATCTGGTTGTCGAGCAGGAGCAGCGAGGCTACTGCCGGGGTGTTGTAGGTCTGGTTCTTGCTGCTGTTGTCGACGGCGGTCGGCAGTGACAGGAACTCCGGGCACCAACGGTCGGTCTCGGCGATCTGCGCGATCCGCTCGAGCGCACGAGGGCTCATCAACGCGATCCAGATCCCGCCATCGGAGGCGAAGCACTTCTGCGGCGCGAAGTAGTAGACATCGGCGTCGGCGACATTGACCGGGAGACCGCCCGCACCGGAGGTCGCGTCGATCGCGACGAGTGCGTCATCCGAGCCTGCGGGGCGTGTCACCGGCACTGCGACACCGGTCGAGGTCTCGTTCTGGGCCCAGCCGATCAGGTCGATACCGCCGAAGTCCTCGGAGGTCAGCGCGGCCGGGTCAGGGGCGGTGCCGGGATCGGTGGAGATCACCGACGGCGAATCCAGGAAGGGGGCCTTCTTGGCGACCGTCGCGAACTTGGACGAGAACTCTCCGTAGGTCAGATGCAGCGACCGCTGCTTGATCAGCCCGAAGGCGGCGGCGTCCCAGAACGCGGTGGTGCCGCCGTTGGAGAGGACGACCTCGTAGCCGTCGGGGAGCGCGAACAGTTCTGACATGCCGGCGCGGATGGACCCGACGACGTTCTTGACCGGTGCCTGCCGATGACTGGTGCCGAACACCGACGCGCCGGTGTCGACCAGGGACTGGAGCTGTTCGGGGCGCACCTTCGACGGCCCGCAGCCGAAGCGGCCGTCCGACGGCAGGAGGTCGGCGGGGATCGTGATCGGTGCGGTTGCGGTGTCACTCATGCTGGCAATTCTAAGGTTGTGGCGCCGACCACCCGGGCTGCGGCCCCTTGTGGGCGGATTCTCCTGGTCCCGGCGGCATGAGCTGTCGGCACCCGCGCACCCGCTGTGGTCGCGCACGCCTCGCGACGTGCGTGGACACGTGCCGGGTGCGCGGATGGTGCGAACGCGCTCTTGACCCGGGCTGAACGCGTGTTTAATGTGTTGAACATGCGTTTAGTCGACGCGGATGACCGCTCCACCCGGGCACGTCTACGCGACACCGCCGTCGAAGTGTTCGCTCGCGACGGGTTCTCCGCGACCGTGCGGACCATCGCCGACTCTGCGGGGGTCAGTCCCGGTCTGGTCATCCACCACTTCGGCAGCAAGGAGAAGCTGCGCGCCGAGTGTGATGCGCACGTGTTGCGCCAGACGCGGGAGGCCAACGAACGGGGTCTCGAGTCGCAGCCGGGTGCTTCGGCATTTTCCGGATTCCTGGCGAAGATGGATTCGATCGACACCGACGGTCCTCGCATCGTTTATCTGATCCGCAGTCTGCAGGCCGGTGGCGAGATGGCACGCCAACTGCTCGAGCACCTGGCGCAGGATGCCGAGGCAACGTTCCGTGGCGGTGTCGCGGCAGGCACGATACGGCCCTCGCGTGACGAGGCGGCCAGGGCGCGCTACATGGTCGCGCAGTCGATGGGTGCGCTGCTGGTCGATGTGGTGATGAATCCGCCGGACGACTGGTCCGACGCGGGGGCGATCCTGCGGTCCTACGTCGATCGGGTCGTGGTGCCGGCGACCGAACTGGCGGTGCACGGGGTCATGGCCGATGACTCCCTGCTCGACGCGGTGTTGACCTACCGGGAGGAACATGATGCTGAACATGGCTGATGTGGTGATCGAGGTATCCGGTCTCCGAAAGAGATTCGGTACATTCGTCGCGCTCGACGGGCTGGATCTGACCGTGCGGCGCGGCGAGATCGCCGGCTTCCTCGGGCCCAACGGCGCGGGCAAGTCCACCACGATCCGAACGCTGCTGGGGATGTACCGGCCCGACGGTGGGCACGTCGAGGTGTTCGGAATGAACCCGATGGTCGATGCGGTGACGATCCATCGACGGCTCGCCTACGTTCCGGGCGACGTCAACCTGTGGCCGCAGCTTTCCGGCGGCGAATGTATCGACCTGCTCCTGTCCCTGCGAGGCGTGCGTCGCGAATCTGCCGCGCGCAAAGCGGAACTCATCGATCGGTTCGACCTCGACCCGACGAAGAAGGCGTCCACGTACTCGAAAGGCAACCGGCAGAAGGTCGCTCTGGTTGCTGCGCTGTCCGCTGAGTGTGAGTTGCTCGTGCTCGACGAGCCGACCTCGGGACTCGACCCGCTGATGACCCGTGAGTTCACCGATTGTGTCCGCGACGTCGCGGCCCGCGGTGCCGCGGTGCTCATGTCGAGCCATCTGCTCGACGAGGTCGAGCAACTCTGCGAGTCGGTCACCATCATCCGTGCCGGGAAGACCATCCAGTCCGGTCCGCTGGTCGAGTTGCGGCATCTGCGCCGGTCCCGGGTCACCGCGACGATCCGTTCGGGCGCCACCGATCTGGAATCGGTCGACGGCGTGCACGATTTCGTCGTCGACGGCCAGGCGGTCACCTTCACGGTCGAGGACTCAGGGCTGGGCGGCGTCACCCGGGTTCTCGCACAACACGACGTCACGAGCCTTGCCGTGGAGCCACCCAGCCTCGAGGAGTTGTTCCTACACGTCTACGACGACCGGACGGACATGCCGGCATGACCGCGACCACCACACCGACCCCGGTGGGGGTCGGGACCGACGCCGGAGTGACGCGCGAGTTCGCGCGCTTCGGGACGTTGTTTCGACTCGGGCTGCGGCGCGAGCGGATCATCGCTCCGGTCACCATCGCCCTCTTCGTCATCATCGACCTGTCCACCGCGAGGGCGATCACCGCGATGTACGGAACCACAGGGCAGCGTGCCGATCTCCAGCTCGGCCCCGGGTCCAACGCCGCATTCCGGTTCCTGCTGGGCGAACTGGATCATCTCGAGCCCACCGCAGCGCTGGTCTCGTGGCGTGCGGGTCTCTTCCTGATCGCGGCCCTCGGCGTCTGCGCGGCGTTGATGACGGTCCGCCAGACCCGCAAGGAGGAGGAGCTCGGACGAACCGAGCTCATCCGGGCCGGCGCGGTCGGCGGGCTCGCTCCCGCGGCGGCAGCGGTCTGTGTCGCGGCCGGCTTCACCGTGATCGTGTCGCTGGCGATGTCGCTGATCCTGGTCCCGATGGGAGCCGGGCCGGCCGATGTGGCGGCCGTGTTCGCCCAGTACGCGGCCACCGGTTTCGCCGCCATCGCCGTGGCATTGGTCGCTGCCCAGATCGCGACCACGTCGCACATCGCCAATCTCGCCGCGAGTTCGGTTGTGCTCGTGGGATATCTGCTGCGTGGTGCCGCCGACGCGACTGACGGGTGGGGGTGGCTGCGATGGTCGAATCCGATTGGTTGGGCAGAGGAGATCGATCCGTTCGGTGCGGACAACCTGCTTCCCGCCCTCCTGTCGCTGGCGGTCTTCGTGTTCGGACTCGTCGTGGCGGGATGGGTGGCGGTGCGGCGTGACCTGGGGGCAGGCCTGATCGCCCCGAGGGCGGGTCCGGCCGAGAGTGCCGGACTGACCAGCATCGAGGCCCTCGGCGTGCGCCTGTCCCGACCGCTGCTCATCTCCTGGATGGGCGGGCTGTTCGTCTATTCGCTGATCGTCGGTTTCATGCAGCCCTCCGTTGAGGATCTGACGAAGGGCAACCAGCAGTTCGATCAGATCCTGCGCGCGGCCCTCGGGGATGCCACCTTGAGCACCTTGTTCGGCATGACGATGATGGGATTCCTCGCGGTCGCATCGAGCGCCTGGGGAGTGAATCTCGCCGAACGGCTGCGGGCCGAAGAGACCGGTGCCCGCACCGAGGTGTTGCTCGCCACGCCGACCTCGCGCACCCGCTACTACCGGACGTATGTCGCCATCGCGGCGGGAGGCGCGGTCATCCTGATGGTCACCGTCGGGCTGGGCATGGTGATCGGGTCCGGAGTCGCCGGTGGCGGGTGGAGTACACCGGCGGTCAACGCGGTGCAGACGGGTGCCGCACAGCTCCCGGCAATCCTGGTCGTCGTCACACTCGCGCTCGCGCTGTATGCGATCCGGCCGGTGTTGGCGCATGTCGGCTGGATCGTCGTGGTCGTCTCGCTGTTCCTCGGCCCGCTGTCGGGCATGTTCGATCTACCGCAGTGGGTCGATGACCTGTCGCCCTTCACTCATTCACCGTTGGTGCCGGTGGAGTCGATGAACTGGACGCCCGTCGTGGTGATGCTCTGTGTGTCAGCGGTTTTCGCTACGGTTGGCTGGGTGAGCTTTCGACGTCGTCAGATTGGTTGATCAGTTCGTCCTCCACCGGGCCGGCGAGGTCGACATGCTCACCGAGGGGATCCTCGGGCTCGTCGTAGGAGCCCATCGAGAACGAACCGGTGTCCGGGTCGACGGTCACGGCGTGATGGGGAACCTCGTGGACGGCGACGATCAGACCGTCGTGCTCGGGCTGGTCGGCCTCCTCGGGCAACCCGGCGAACGTCGCGGAGATGGGTACCCGGTGTCGCTCGTGCCGATGCGCGCCCGGCGCGGGCTCGGTCTGCGCGAGTGTCCCGGTCCCGTCGCCGAGACTGAGATGCAGATACCTCGGACGCACCGCGAGGTCGTAGTGGAACGCGCGTAGCAGGGAGATGCAGGCGAGCACCATGACGATGGAGAACGGGACGGCGGTGGCGATGGACATCGTCTGCAACGCGGTCAGTGAATCGGTGCCACCGACCAGCAAGAGGACGGCGGCACACACACCTTCCAGCGCCGCCCAGTAGACCCGCGTCACCCACGGGGTCTCCATCTTTCCGCCGGTGGCGAGCATGTCGACCACCAGTGACCCGGAGTCCGACGAGGTCACGAAGAACATCACCACGACGATGATGGCGATCACGCTGGTGACCGCGGCCAGCGGAAAACCGTCGAGCAATTGGAACAACGAGGTGCTCGCGTTGACACTCCCGTCGTCGAGCATGTTGCCTTCCTGTTGCTGACGGAGAATGCCGGAGTCACCGAAGATCGTGAACCAGATGGCGCTGATGAACGTCGGCAGTAGCAGCACGCCGCTCACGAACTGACGGATGGTGCGGCCTCGCGAGATGCGCGCGATGAACATGCCCACGAAAGGCGCCCAGCTGATCCACCATCCCCAGTAGAAGATGGTCCACGAGCCCATCCACCCGTCGTCGGCGAACGGGGCGGTCCGCAGCATCAGCTCGGGCAGGCTGGCGATGTAGTTGCCCATGTTCTGTACCCAGGACTGCAGCAAGAACAGGGTCGAGCCGAGGATCAGGACGAAAGCGGCCAGGATTGCCGCCACCGCCATGTTGATGTTGGACAGCCAGCGCAGACCTTTGGTGACCCCGGTGACGACGGAGAAGATCGCCAGCCCGGTGATCGCGGTGATCATGATCACGACGACCCAGTTGTTGACGGTCAGCCAGCCCAGATACTCCAGGCCCGCGGAGATCTGCTGGATGCCGAAGCCCAACGAGGTGGCGACGCCGAACAGGGTGCCGACGATCGCGACGACGTCGACGAGATGTCCGATCCAGCCCTCGACCCGCTCGCGCCCGATGAGCGGCTCGAGCAGCCAGCGCACCGCCAGCGGACGCCCCTTGCGGAAGGTCATGTACGCGAGACCGAGTCCGACCACGACGTAGATGCCCCAGGCGTGCAGCCCCCAGTGGAACAGGGTCAGTTCCATCGCCTGGTTGGCCGCGGCATCCGTGGAGCCCTCGATGCCGCCGGCCTCCGGCGGGGTGACGTAGTGCGACAGTGGCTCGGCCACGCCGTAGAAGACCAGGCCGATGCCCATACCGGCGGCGAAGAGCATCGCAAACCACGACAGCACACCGAACTCGGGTTCCTCGTCGTCCTTACCGAGCTTGATGCTGCCGATGCGGCTGATCGCGCAGTACAGCGCGAAAATGACGAAGCCGGTGACGATCAGGATGTACCACCAGCCGACGCCGGAGGTGATCCAGTCGTTGAGCTGTTGGAAGGCGTCGGCCGCCGTGCTCGCGTAGATCACCGCGAAGGTCAGCAACGCGAAGATGATCAGTGATGCGGTCACGAACACCGGTTTGTGTTGTTCCCGCCAGGCATGGGCAAACATGTTCCGCTCCCTCTAAGAGCACTGCGCGGTCCTCATTCGGCGCGTCACGTTCGACCGTACTGCGGCGAATGCGTGGTCAGGCGGTGGAAGACGGACAATCGTTACGTTTGCTTTACCGTTTCCACGGTCGCTCTTTACCGACCCTACGACATCGCCTGCCCTGACGCGCGGCGCGGGAGCACAGGCGTGTGCGGCGGCGACAAGGCCCCGGATCAGAGGCCGGGCGCGGGTTTCACGTCGTTCCAGCCGGTGACGTCCTCCGGGCGGCGCGGTCCGGGACCGGTGTAGATGGCCGCAGGCCGGACCAGTTTGCCGAGCCGTTTCTGCTCCAGGACATGCGCGCACCATCCGGCGGTTCGGCCGCAGGTGAACATCGCCGGCATCATGTGCGGCGGCACCTCCGCGAAGTCGAGGATCACCGCCGCCCAGAACTCGACGTTCGTCTCGATCGCGCGGTCAGGTCGCCGCTCGCGGAGCTCGGTCAGGGCAGCCTGTTCGAGTGCGGCGGCCACCTCGTAGCGCGGGACGCCGAGCTCCTGCGCGGTGCGACGCAGCACCCGGGCGCGCGGGTCCTCGGCCCGGTAGACCCGGTGGCCGAAGCCCATCAACTTCTCCTTGCGGTCGAGCACACCCTTCACCAGACCACGTGCGTCGCCGGTGGTCTCCACCTCTTCGATCATGGGCAGCACCCGCGCCGGCGCGCCACCGTGCAGCGGGCCCGACATCGCGCCGATCGCACCCGACAACGCGGCCGCGACATCGGCGCCGGTCGACGCGATGACCCGCGCGGTGAACGTCGACGCATTGAGTCCGTGCTCGGCCGCGCTGACCCAATAGGCGTCGATGGCGCGGATGTGCTTGGGGTCCGGATCGCCCTTCCATCGGGTCATGAAGCGAGCCGTCACCGTGTCGCATTCGTCGATGACGTGCTGCGGCACGGCTGGTTGATGAATGCCGCGCGCCGACTGGGCGACGTAGGAGAGCGCCATGACCGAGGCCCGGGCGAGATTGGCACGCGCGGTGGCGTCGTCGATGTCGAGCAGCGGCTGGTAACCCCAGATGGGGGCCAGCATCGCGAGCGCGGCCTGGACATCGACCCGGACGTCGCCGGTGTGGATGGGCAGCGGGAACGGTTCGGCCGGTGGGAGCCCGTTGCCGAACCTGCCGTCGACCAACAGCGCCCACACGTCGGCAAAGGTGACGTTGTTCTCCACGAGGTCTTCGATGTCGACGCCGCGATACCGCAGGTTTCCGCCGTCCTTGTCGGGTTCGGCGATCTCGGTGGTGAACGCGACCACACCTTCCAGGCCGGGTACGAAGTCGTCGGGAACTGTGTTGGACATCGATACCGCCTAACGTCGACGCTGTGCCGTGGTGGAGCGCGTGGGAAACACTGAGGACTCTAAATCAGGTGCCATGAGCCGTCATACCGGAGAGTAACAATGCCTCGCGGAGTAGCCTCTCGAAAATGGCGGATCAACCGATAGACCTGCCGAACATGCGTGTCGGCTATGGCGGTGGCATACCGCCGAACGTCGGGGAGGGGGACCGCGCCGCGGGTGCGGACGGTGTCCGTGAGAATCTCGATCCGTCCTGGCTGCGTGGTGATCCGCCCTGGCTCGACCTGTTCACCGTCTGGCTGCGCGAGGCGATCGACTCGCGGATCGCCGAACCCAACGCCATGGTGCTCGGGACCGCCGACGCCGGGGGCAGGCCGTCGACGCGCGCGGTCCTCTGCAAGGGTGCCGATGCCGGCGGGATCGTCTTCTACACCGGTTACGATTCCGACAAGGGCCAGGATCTCGCGGCCAATCCGTATGCCGCGGTGACATTTCCGTGGATCGCCCTGGAGCGCCAGGTGCACTTCCGGGGGCCGGTGGAACATGTCACACCCGAGGAGACCCAGGAGTACTGGTACATGCGGCCCCGGGGGTCGCAGCTGTCCGCGTTCGCGTCCGAGCAGTCGCAGCCGATCGGCAGCCGCGCCGAACTCGAGGCCCGTGCCGCCGCGGTGGCCGACCGGTTCGGCGGCTTCGATTCCGTCGACGAGGTGCCCGTACCGCCGACCTGGGGTGGGTACCGCCTGGTGCCACAGGTCGTCGAGTTCTGGCAGGGCAGGGCGAACCGGTTGCACAACCGGGTCCGGCTGACGTGGGTCGACGATGGTTGGCGGGTGCAGCGGCTGCAGCCGTGAGGTGCGCCCAGGCGACGTCGGGGTCCGCACTGACCTCCGCACCCAACTTCCCACTGAACTCCGCCCGGCACGGCGCCGCCGCCGGCGAAATGCCGACCGCCGCACTGTCTGGGGCGGTTTTGGGTAGGGGAGCCGTGCCGACCGCGGCAATCGTTACCTCCACTAAACTTCGCTGGTGCCCCGCTTGCTCGCCGACACCAGCCCGCTCGCCAACGCATATTTCCGTCGGCTGTGGACGGCGAACATCATCACCGTCATCGGTGCACAGCTCACGGTCGTGGCCGTACCCGCGCAGATCTACCAGATCACCGGCAGCTCCGCGTATGTCGGTCTGACCGGCGTCTTCGGCCTGGTTCCGCTGATCGTGTTCGGACTCTGGGGCGGTGCGTTGTCCGATGTCTTCGACCGCCGGCTGATCCTGATCATCAGCACCTTCGGCCTCATCGGATGCAGTGCGGTGTTCTGGCTGCAGGCGGCGCTCGATGTCGGGAATGTCTGGCTCTTGTTGTGCGTCTTCGCCGTTCAGCAGGCGTTCTTCGCGGTGAACCAGCCGACGCGAACGGCGGTGCTGCCGCGCCTGCTGCCGTTGACCGAACTTCCGGCGGCCAACTCCTTGAACATGACCGTCATGCAGGCCGGCGCCATCGCAGGACCGCTCGCCGGTGGTGCGCTGATCCCGGTCCTCGGCTACTCCACGCTCTACCTGGTGGACACGATCGGCCTGTTCGCCACGCTGTGGGCGGTGATCCGGTTGCCGTCGCTCAAGCCCGAACACACACCCGGTGAGCGTCGGCCCGTCGCCGGATTACGTTCGGTCCTCGACGGTTTCATCTACCTGCGCGATCATCGCGTGCTGTTGGCCAGCTTCCTCGTCGACCTGATCGCGATGATCTTCGGCATGCCGCGTGCCCTGTTCCCGCAGATGGCGAACGAGAACTTCGGCGGGCCGGAGGGTGGCGGATGGGCTTTCGCCCTGCTCTTCGCGGCGATTCCGCTGGGTGCGGTGATCGGCGGAGTGTTCTCCGGCTGGGTCGGGCGGGTGCGTCGGCAGGGGCTCGCGGTCATCGTGTGCATCCTGATCTGGGGTGCAGCGATCACCGTGGCCGGGTGTGCCCTGTTCTTCGCCCACGGAACCGCGTTGCCGATCCTGCCCGTGGTGGTCGTCGCGCTGATGGTGGGAGGGGCCGCGGACATGGCCTCGGCGGCGTTTCGCCAGACCATGTTGCAGGCGGCCGCGACCGACGAGGTGCGCGGCCGGTTGCAGGGCGTGTTCATCGTGGTGGTCGCCGGCGGCCCGCGAATCGCGGACGTCACACACGGGGCGGCGGCCGCGGTCGTCGGCACCGCGGTGGCGACCGCGGGCGGCGGTATCGGTGTGATCGTCTTGACCATCGTTGCCGCGCTGGCCATTCCGGCGTTCGTCCGGTACCGCGCCGGACAGCTCGCGTGACCTCGCAAGTCGTGACCGGCGTGCGCGGCGACCTGCCTGATCAGCGAGATCGCTGATTCGGTGCCACTATGGGAGCCATGAGCGCGGTAGTCGACCACCCCGCGGGGACCTTTTCGGTGCCGGTCATCGACATCACCCCGTACACGGCCAACGGGAGCGCGGCCGAGCGTGCGGTGGTGGCCACTCAGCTCGATGACGCGGCGAGTACCGTCGGCTTCATCCAGATCGTCGGCCACGAGATCCCGCCGGCCGTCATCGACGAGTTCACGGCGGTGATGGACGACTTCTTCGCGCTGCCACTCGACGCCAAGAAGGCCTATCGCACGCCGCCCGAGATCAATCGCGGTTATTCGCCGCCGAAGTCGGAGTCGCTGTCGTTGAGCCTCGGCGTCGAGCCGGCCGATCGTATGAACGATTTCTTCGAGGCGTTCAACGTCGGTGTGGAGGCGACGGCCTATCCCGACCTCGACCTCCCCGACGATCAGTACGCCGGCAACACCTGGCCATCGGTCGACCACTTCGAGGCGGCGGTGTCGGCCTATTTCGCCGAGGCCTCTCGCGTGGCCCACGCGCTGACCCGCATCTTCGCCGACGCACTCGACCTTCCGCCCGACTTCTTCGACAGCTACACCGATCATTCGCTCGACGTCCTGCGGATGAACAACTACGCGCTCCCGCCCGGCGAGGTGAAACTGGACGGGGACCTCACGGGTATGGGCGAGCACACCGACTATGGCATCGTCACGGTGTTGTGGGCCGACCAGGTGAAGGGCCTGCAGGTGCTCGACCGGCACGGTGATTGGCACGATGTGGAGCCGGTCGATGGCGCTCTGCTGATCAACCTGGGCGACCTGATGGCGCGCTGGACCAACGAGCGCTGGATGTCGACGTTGCACCGGGTCAAGCCGCCGGTCGTCGACGGGTCCATCGAGCGACGTCGTTCGGCGGCGTTCTTCCACGACGGCAACATCGACGCGACGATCTCGACCCTGCCGTCCTGTGTGGGTGCCGGCAGCCGATACTCGCCGATCACCGTCGGCGAGCACATCGGCGCCAAGCTTGCGGGTTCACGTGCCGGACAATCGAATCCATACGCCCGGCGGGAGGCGCAGCGGGTCCGTCAGGCGATGCAACGAGGGTTGGGCCAGCAGTAGGGGCAGGTGTGTGGGCGGGATCTCGATACGGCTCCTCGCTGCGCTCGTCGCCTACTCGATCAGCGGGGGAGGGCGTGATCTCGATAAGGCTGTCGCCTACTCGATCAGCGGGGAGGGTGGGATCTCGATAAGGCTGTCGCCTACTCGATCAGCGGGGAGGGCGTGATCTCGATACGGCTCCTCGCTGCGCTCGTCGCCTACTCGATCAGCGGAGAGAGGGGCGCTCGTCGCCTACTCGATCAGCGGAGAGGGGCGCTCCTCGCTTATCGATCAGCGGAGAGAGGCGCTCGTCGCCTACTCGATCAGCGGAGGATGGCTCAGCGGGGGAGGGAATCACAGGGCGGGACGCTCAACTGGTGCTGACCCGGCCCGGGTAGGTGGCCCGGCGCGCGGCGTGCACGGGGCAGTAGTGCATCGGGTTGTCGTGCTCGGCCTCCGGCGGGAGGTTACGGGTGGGGGTCTGCACCAGCGGCGCATCCGTGGCGACACGGCCGGTCACCCGATCCCAGGCGTCACGTGGTCGCGGATGGCGCAGGAGGCGTTTCGGCAGCGCACGGTGCATCACGAGATTGATCGCGCGGCCCAGCAGTCGGAACCGGCGTTCATCGCGTTCGGTCCAGGACAGGCCCATCATCTCGCGGACCGGCTCGTCGTAGAACCCGGTGGTGAGCCAGGTGAAGAAGCGCTGATTGGTCGGTGCCATGCGCCGGAACCAGATCGACTCCGGGATGAACCGGAGGAACGGGGGCGGCGGCAGCTGACCGATGTCGAGCACCGTGCGCACCGCTGGATGATCGCGAAGAACGTTGCGACACATGTGGTCCCAGTAGTCGAGGAAATCCTCGTAGGTCTCTGGGACGGGACGCATCGACACGCCGTACATCGCGTACCAGGCCTTGGACTCCTCGAACAGTTGACGCTTCTGATCGTCGCTGAGCCACGGGCCGAATCGTTCACACAAGCGGACGTTGCCGTACCAGAAGGTGGCGTGCGCCCAGTAGAAGACGTCCGGATCGAGCGCGTGATAGCGCGAGCCGTCCTCCATGGTCCCCTTGATGTCACGGTGATAGTCCCGGACCTCGCGTCCGGTCGTGTTGCCCACCGCAACGCTGTCGAACACCACGCCGCTGATGGGATAGAGCGAGCGCATCAGGCGCTGCCACCGCTCGCCGAAGAAGTCCGAGTGATCCCAGACGGCGGCGCCCAACTTCGGGTGCATGTTCTGCATCGAGCCCGCCCACAGCCCCTGGAACATGCCCGTCCAGGTGCCCCAGATCTGCCACGTCAGCGAGTCGGGGCCCAACGGCTCGTAGTCCTCGGCGCGTGGACCGCGCACGTCACGCGGGTCGTCGGTCGCGCCATCGGGAGTGGTCGTCAGCACCTCGGTCATGAGACGAAAGACTAGAATCGTCTCAGCGGGGTGTCAATCGGGAGGATGCCGGCGCGTCACCGTTCCCGGAATCGGACCAGCCGGCCGGCGACGAGCTGGGCGGTGAGGTCGATCGCGCCGGATGTCAGGACGGCGACCACCGGATAGCCGCCGGTCACCGGATGGTCGGCGAGGAACAGGACGGGACGGCCGCTGGGCGGGATCTGCACCGCACCGTGCGGCACGCCCTCCGAGGCCAACTCGTCACTATCGGATCGATGTGTCACGAGCGGCTCCTCCGAGCCGGTCGGACGATCGAGACGCACGCCGACCCGGTTGCTGTCGACGCTGACCTCCCACAACCCGCGCAGCAGGTCGCGGGGCGACGCCACCTGGTCGCGGCGGGGTCCGGCGGTGATCTCGAGCTCCGCGACGTCGGAATCGTCGTTGGCCACCGGCGCGGAGGACACCGTCGGCCACGCGCCGGCCACCACACCCACCAACAGTCGCGAGCCGGCGCGCAACGGCTCCGGTCCGAGGCCGGAGAGCGTATCGGTGGATCGTGACCCCAAGACCTGGGCGACGTCGATGCCCCCGCGCACGGCGACGTAGTTGCGACAGCCCGACCTCGGGATACCGACGGCGAGCTCGGACCCGTGGGGCACCGTGATCGCGGCGTCGGTACCGACCGGTGAGCCGTCGACGAGCACGTCGGCACGTGCCCCGGTCACCGCGGTCACGAGCACGCCGGTCGCGCGAATGCGTAAGCCGCCCATGGTCGTCTCGATGACGGCGGCGGATTCCGGATTGCCGACGAGACGATTCGCGAGGGTCATGGAGGTTCGGTCGGCGCCGCCCGACACGGGTACCCCGAGGTGGGAGTAGCCCGGCCGTCCCAGGTCCTGGACCGTGGCAAGCGGTCCGGGCTCGGCGACGATGAGCGCCTTCGTCTGTGCCTCGGTCATCCGTCGACGAACCTCACCAGTGATCCCGGCTCCAGCAGAGCTGGGGGAGTGGCGGTCTCGTCCCACAGGGTGATCGTGGTCGAGCCCAGCAGATGCCATCCGCCGGGGCTGACGCGGGGATAGACCGCACTGTAGCCGGCGGCGAGGGCGACCGAGCCCGCCGGAACCCGGGTCCTTGCCTCGTCGCGCCGGCCGACGTGCTCAAACGGATGGTCCGGAACATCGTGCGGCACAAGGTAACCGAACCCCGGAGCGAAACCCATGAACTGCACCCGCCACACCGTGGACCGGTGGATCTCGATGACGTCGTCGACGGTGATGCCGAGAATGTCGGCGACGCCGGCGAGGTCGGGGCCGTCGTAGGTCACCGGGATGCGGACCTCACGCGGCGTCGAATCCTCGTCCGCGATGTCGGCCAGACCGCGAAGAGCCCGATGAATACCGAGGATGTCGACACCGCTGCCGCGTTCGGACTGCACGAGGAGGGTCTGTCCACTCGGGATCAGGTCAGCGACCTGCAAGGCGCCGGACTCGACGGCGCGGCGCAGTGCCGACGCCGCACGGCCGACGGCAGCCTGTGGGGCCGGTTCGGCGGAGAAATCGAGCAACACCGCATCGAATCCGGCGGGCAACTCTCGCATATGCCCAACCTACCGGCGCCGATGCGCACAAGTGGCACCATGACACCAGCAACAGGAGGTCGTTGATGCGTGAGATCGTGGTCTGCGGAGAAGCTCTGGTCGACGTCGTCCAGGCCGAATCGGCCGCGGGCAACACCGGCAGGCTCCCGGCGCTGCAGCCTGCGCTCGGTGGCGGTCCGTTCAACGTCGCGGTGACGCTCGGCCGGCTCGGCAGCGCGGTCTCGTTGTGCTCCGCGGTGTCCACGGACACCTACGGCGACGCGATCATCGCGGCTCTGCATGCCGCGGGAGTCGGGACCACGCTGGTCCAGCGTCGGTCCGAGCCGACCTCGCTGGCACTGGCCACCATCGGAGCCGACGGTGCGGCCCAGTACTCGTTTTATGTGGAAGGCACCGCCGATCGGCTGGTCGAGCCGCCCCGAACACTGCCGTCGACGGTGGCCGCCGTCTGTTTCGGCACCTTGTCGATGGTGCTGGAACCCGGTGCGTCGGTGTATGAATCACTGCTGCACAAGTGTCACGAGGAGGGCCGTCTGGTGGCGATCGATCCCAACATCCGGACGGCGGTGATCGACGACGCGGACGCCTATCGTCGGCGGTTCGCGTCCTGGATGGATGCGGTCGACCTGGTGAAACTGTCCGATGAGGACGCCGACTGGCTGGGTGTCGGCCCGGACGGGACCGGGCCGCAGGATTGGCTCGCGGCAGGTGTGAGCGCGATCATAACGACCGCCGGCGCCGAGGGGATCACAGTCGCCACCAAGGCCGGAACGGTACGTTCGCCGGCCTCCGCGACCACCGTGGTCGACACGATCGGTGCAGGTGACAGCGTTATGGGTGGAGTGCTCCGACATCTGGACCGCACCGGCGCACTGTCTCCGCGGGCTCTCGCCGAGCTCGGTCCCGACCAGTGGCGGCAGACCGCTGAATATGCAGGTCAGGTGGCTGCGATCACCGTTTCACGTCCGGGCGCGGACCCTCCGTGGGCGAGCGAGCTGGCAAGCGACTAGGTTGATACCCAACAGCTTCCTTATCCGGATCTGCGTAGAACATAAACTCTCACCTGAGTAAAGGGGTTCGAGTGTCCGCTGAAACAGTCCCAGCTGACCAGGCGTCCGATACGGCATCAGCGACCTTTACCTACCCCGGTGGTCAGCTGGAGCTTCCGATCCTGAAGGCGACCGAGGGTTCCGACTCCGTCGGCCTCGGCAAGTTCCTCGCCGAGACCGGGTTGACCACCTTCGACGGTGGCTTCGTCAACACGGCGTCGACGAAGTCCGCGATCACCTACATCGACGGTGACGCCGGCATCCTCCGCTACCGGGGCATCCCGATCGATCAGCTCGCCGAGAAGTCGACCTTCATCGAGGTGAGCTACCTGCTGATCTACGGGGAACTGCCCACCCCGGCTCAGCTCGAGGAGTTCACCGACAAGATCCGTCGGCACACGCTGCTGCACGAGGATCTCAAGCGCTTCTTCGACGGCTTCCCGCGCAATGCGCACCCGATGCCCGTGCTGTCCTCCGCGGTCAACGCACTGTCGGCGTACTACCAGGACTCGCTGGATCCCAAGGACCCCGAGCAGGTGGAGCTGTCCACGATCCGTCTGTTGGCGAAGCTGCCCACCATCGCGGCCTATGCCTACAAGAAGTCGGTGGGGCAGCCGTTCCTCTACCCGGACAACTCGCTGAGCCTCGTGGAGAACTTCCTGCGGATGACCTTCGGCTTCCCGGCCGAGCCCTACGAGGTGAACCCCGAGGTCGCCAAGGCCCTCGACATGCTGTTCATCCTGCACGCCGACCACGAGCAGAACTGCTCCACCTCGACCGTGCGCCTCGTCGGCTCGTCGCAGGCCAACCTGTTCACCTCGATCTCCGGCGGCATCAACGCACTCTGGGGTCCGCTCCACGGTGGCGCCAACCAGGCGGTGCTCGAGATGCTCGACGAGATCCGTGAGTCCGGCGGCGACACCCAGGCCTTCATGAACAAGGTGAAGAACAAAGAAGACGGTGTGAAGCTCATGGGCTTCGGTCACCGCGTGTACAAGAATTACGATCCGCGCGCCGCCATCGTCAAGAAGACCGCCGACACGATCCTGGAATCGCTTGGCGTGCAGGACGACCTGCTCGACATCGCCAAGGGCCTCGAAGAAGTGGCGCTGTCCGACGACTACTTCATCGAGCGCAAGCTTTACCCGAATGTGGACTTCTACACCGGCGTCATCTACCGTGCGATGGGCTTCCCGACACGGATGTTCACCGTGCTATTCGCCCTCGGCCGGCTGCCCGGTTGGATCGCCCACTGGCGCGAGATGCACGAGGATCCGTCCGGGAAGATCGGTCGTCCGCGCCAGCTGTACACCGGCTACACCGAGCGTGACTACGTGGCCATGCAGCAGCGCTGACGCTCTGCTCGATCCGACCCTGATCCGACGACTCAAAGGAGAGTCCCGTTGACCAGTGCTGAGAAGCCAGAAGTCGATTTCCCCGAAGGCCCCGCCCCCAGTGAACTGCAGATCGCCGATCTCGTCGTCGGCGACGGCGCCGAGGCGCAGCGCGGCGGCGTCGTGGATGTGCATTACGTCGGCGTCGAATTCGAGTCGGGTGAAGAGTTCGACTCCTCGTGGGATCGCGGCCAGTCCGCCAATTTCCCGCTCGATCGGCTGATCCCCGGCTGGCAGGAGGGAATTCCCGGCATGAAGGTCGGTGGACGTCGACAGCTCACGGTTCCGCCCCAGCTCGCCTACGGTCCCGCCGGGGCCGGACATCGACTGTCGGGCAAGACCCTCGTGTTCGTGATCGATCTGCTGGGCGTGGGGTAGCGACGAGCGCACCGGCACTGCTGTGGCTCAGACGCGATCTGCGTCTGAGTGACCTTCCGCCGCTCATCGCCGCCGGTGAGGCAGGCGACGAGATACTGGTCTGCTTCGTCGTGGACCCGCGACTCGAACAGTCGTCGGGTCCACGACGTCTGAGTTTTCTGTTCGATTCGCTCCGCGACCTGGACGAGCAACTGTCCGGGCGGCTCCTCGTTGTACGCGGACGGCCGCAGGAGGAGATCCCTCGGCTGACGACAGCGGTGAACGCCACGTCGGTGCATGTGAGCGAGGACTTCTCGCCCTTCGGACGGCGCCGCGACGCTGCGGTGGCCGCGGCTCTCAAGGACGTTCCGCTCGAAGCCCTCGGGTCGCCGTACCTCGTATCGCCCGGCCGGGTCACCAAGCCGGACGGCGACCCGTACAAGGTTTTCACCCCGTACTTCAAGCAGTGGCGCGAGCATGGTTGGCGCAGCCCGGCGTCGTCGACGGTGAATCCGTCGGACCTGGTGAATCCCAGCGATATCCGACGTTCTGGGCGCATTCGTATTCCAGCAGCCCCGGTGACACTCGACCATCCGGCAGGGGAGAGCGCCGCGCTCGCGCGGTGGTCGGAGTTCGTCGAGGGCGGCCTCGCCGACTACGACACCGACCGTGACCGACCAGATCTCGATGCGAGCAGCCGGATGTCGGCCTACCTCAAGTTCGGCAACGTCCATCCCCGGACGATGGTCGCCGACCTCGGTCGCTCGAAAGGCGCCCAGGCATATCTCCGGGAACTGGCGTTCCGCGACTTCTACGCCTCGGTGCTGTTCCACTGGCCGGACAGTCTGTGGCACAACTGGAACAGCCAGTTCGACGACATCGATCTGGACACCGACTCCGATGCCCACCGACGTTTCGACGCATGGCGTTCGGGCCGCACCGGATTCCCCCTCGTCGACGCAGGCATGCGGCAGCTCGCCGAGACCGGGTTCATGCACAACCGTGTCCGCATGATCACCGCGTCGTTCCTGGTGAAAGACCTGCACCTACCGTGGTGGTGGGGTGCCCGGTGGTTTCTCGAGCAACTCGTCGACGGCGACATGGCCTCCAACCAGCACGGCTGGCAGTGGGCGGCGGGGACCGGAACCGATGCGGCACCGTACTTTCGGGTGTTCAACCCCGAGACCCAGCAAAAGAAGTTCGATCCCGACGGCGAGTACGTGCGACGGTGGGTCCCCGAGATCGATTCCGACGACTATCCGGAGAACATCGTCGACCACAAGGCCGAGCGCGAGGAGGCCCTGCGCCGCTTCCGGCAGATCTGACGGCACGGCTGGCTTCGCTGGTGGTGTGTCTCGGAAGGAGGTGGCCGGTATCCGGTGGAGCGATCGGCGTCTGGCAAGGCGGAGGAGGGAGTGATAGCGGCGCTATCTCGACCGACGACAACGCGGCCAGGCGTCGATCGAACGCCGGAGACCCGTCGCCTCCTTCCGAGACACACCACTAGGCTGACACGATGATCGGTTCACCTGCCCCGTTTCTCGCCGACGTCGCCGCTCATGCGGAGTGGGAACACGCGGAGTGGTCGCCGGATCGCTCCGCCGGAAACGTGCGGATCGGCTACCTCGGGGAGGCGGATCGCCCGGTTGACTGGGTCGAGGTCACGCAGCAGTGCGATGTCGTCTACGCGCACCCGGAGGTCGCCCTCACCCGACGAGCGATCGTCGGCGCCGACGACCCCCGCTCGGCGGCAGAGGAATTGGCTGATCACGTCGCACGCAACCCGCAGGCGGCCACGGTGCTGGCCGCGGTTCTGCGGGCCGGGGTCCGCGCCACGGTTCGCGAGGCGCTCGACATCGAGTCCTGGGCCTATTCGACCCTGCTCGGGGGTGCCGAGTTCGCTGCATGGCTCAGCGAGCGCGGCCCACGGCCCCTGCCACCGACACCGCTCGCCCCGCCGGTGCTCGCCGAGCGTGACGACCACCGGATGACCATCACCCTGAATCGGCCGGAACGCCGCAACGCGTTCGGCGCGGCGTTGCGGGATGCCCTCGTGGAAGCCCTCGATGTCGCGGTCCTCGACGATTCGATCACCGAGATCCATCTGCGCGGCACAGGCCCGGTGTTCTGTGCTGGCGGGGATCTCGACGAGTTCGGCACCACGCCCGACCCGGTGACGGCACACTTCATCCGCACGGTCGGCGGCGCCGGGGTGCGGATCGGCGAGACGGCCGATCGCACCACGGCATTTCTGCACGGCGCCTGTGTCGGTGCGGGCATAGAGCTGCCCAGCCTGGCCGGTCGGGTCGTCGTCGACCCCGGAGTCGCGATCCGCCTGCCCGAGGTCGGCATGGGGCTCATCCCGGGCGCCGGTGGCACCGTGGGGATTCCGCGGCGAATCGATCGCTGGCGTACCTTTCATCTCGCCGTGACGGGTACGACGATCGGTGCCGAGACCGCGCTCTCGTGGGGTCTCGCCGATGAGATCGCGACTGTCGAGCCATCATCGGGCCAGTGACACGACCTCCGACCACTTGACGCGCGTTCCGGTACGCAAGATCGTTCGTTCATAGATTCGGGAAGCAAACCAGGTGGCGGCCGCGCAGGCCGCCACCATCAGCGCAAATGTCACGATGACCTGCACGATCGTGGTGTCGCCGGTGGCGATCCGGATCGGCATGAGCGCCGCGCTGAACGGCGGAATCCAGGTCAGCACCTTGATGAAGGTGGAATCGAGCGCCTGGATCCCGAAGACCCCGGAGTACATCACCGCCATGGCCAGGATGGTGAGCGGCGCCGAACTGGCCGACAACTCCTCCTGTCGCGACACGAGCGCACCCGTTGCCGCATAGAGGGTGGCGAAGAACAGGAAGCCCAGGACGAACCAGGCGATCACCGCGGCGAACATGCTGATCGCGGCGGTCGGGATCGTCAGCAGACCGGTGATCCGACCGGCGATGAGCGCCGTCGCACCAAGAATCAGTACCTGCGCCAACGCGACGACGCCGATGCCGATGATCTTGCCCCACAACAGATGTAGCGGCTTGATGGTCGCGAGCAGCAGTTCGACGACCCGAGATGTCTTCTCTTCGACGACCCCCACGGCGACCATCGACCCGCCCATCATGATCGCGGTGATCAACAGAATCGTGCCGACCAGCGCGATCACGATCCGCTGACCTTCGTCCGGTTTGTCCGGGGTGGTCTGTTCGGTGGTGATCGAGGGGCGGGCCAGCGATGTCGCGTCGATGCCACGTTGCGTCAGAGAACTTTCGAGCTCGACCTGATTCACCGACGACCGCAGGACTCCGTCGACGGCGGGGCTCAGCCCGCTCTTGGAGATCGCCACATACGTGTGTGATGCCGGGCCCGCGACGAGTGCCGCCGCGAGGCCACCGGCGGCCACCTGGGCCCGGGCCTCCTCGGCCGACGAGACCGCGACCACGTCGACAGGGTTTCCGGTGGCCTCGCCGACCTGTTCGATGGTGCTCGTGAGTGCTGCATCGGTGCCGACCACACCGACCCGGTCGGGTTCGGAGTGCCCCGAGAACGCCGACCACACGACCGCGCCGACGATGATCACGACCATCAGCAAGCCGGTGCTGATCAGGAAAGATCGGGTTCTCGCGCGGGTCAGGATCTCGCGTTCCGCGACGAGTCGGATCGATGTCCTCATGCCGCGACCACCTCTCGGAACAGTTCGGTCAGCGATGGGGTCGACCGCGCGAAGCGGTGCACCGGGCCGATCCGCAGAGCAGCGGTCAGAATCGCCTGGTCGTCGGCGACGTCGGGGTCGATGCGCAGGGAGGTCGCGTCCCGCGACGTGTCGTAGTCGGCGTGCAGGACACCGGCGAGGCCGTCCGCCCACCGAGTCAGTGCGGGGGGCCCGTGAACCTCGAGGGTGACGCCGTCGCGTTCGCGCAGTTCGGCGACGGCACCGAGTGCACGCATCTGTCCGCGCACGACGATGCCGACGCGATCGCAGAGCCGTTGTACCAGGTCGAGTTGATGCGACGAAAAGATCACCGGAATACCCTCGGCTGCTTTCTCTTTGAGGACGTCGCTCATCACGTCGACGGCGACGGGATCCAGACCGGAGAAGGGCTCGTCGAGCACGAGGACCTGCGGGTCGTGGATCAGTGCGGCGGCGAGCTGGACGCGCTGCTGGTTGCCGAGGCTCAGATCGGCCACGTTGTCATCGACACGCTGCTCCACGCCGAGGCGGGTGGTCCAACGACGCATGCTCTCGCGGGCCTGGTCCGGGGACATCCCGTGCAAGCGGGCCAGGAACACCAGCTGCTCACCGACTTTCATCTTCGGATAGAGACCGCGTTCTTCGGGCATGTAGCCGATGCCCCGACGGGTCTGCAGATCGATCGCGTGATCACCCAGACGGACCCGCCCGCCGTCGGCGGCCAGTACGCCGAGGATGATGCGCATCGTGGTGGACTTGCCGGCGCCATTGCTCCCGACGAAGCCGAAGATCTCGCCGGGCTCGACGTGAAAGGTCATGTCCTGTAGAGCGATCAGATCTCCGTACCGCTTGTACAGGCCGTCGATGATCAACGGGTCGTTCATGGGGCACTCCGTTCGTCGTCGCGCGCGGCGAGGTCCTCGGGGTCGGGGTCGTTCATCCACCAGGCGGTGAGCATCGTCGGCAGGACCACCGCGGCCACGACGAGGGTGATGAGCAGAACGCCGGTGGCATAGACCAGGTCGCCGCTCACGCTGTCCTGGAAGCCGAGACCCAAGAGGATCACGTAGGGGATGAACATGAGTAGGTACAGGGCGACGAAGCCGATGGATCGGGCCGAATTCCGCTGGGCGAGTTGAATCTCGTCGAGGGCCGGGATCGGTGTGTCGGCGATCGAGCCGGTCACGATCCGCAGCGCGAACTGAGCAGCCAACGAGAGGACGACGCCGAGGATGAACGGAATCGCGAACCAGGGCGTGAAGTACGCCATCACCGCGCCCACCAGCGCCACGGCCACCGCGGCCGCCTGGAGCAGCACCAACCGTCGGGCTCCCCGGCGGTTGCGGAGTGCCGTCAACTTCCCGGAGTGCTTTTCGTTGAACCGCAGATGGCGCTCGGCGCGCCACTCGTCATAACGTCGCCACAGTGCCGGCGTCGCGTCCGCCGGGATGGCCGAATTCGGGTCGGTCATGGTTCACCTCCGGTTCGTTGAGCTTCGGTGGTTCCGCGATACAGCTCCGCCGACATGGCCCCGAACTCCGTGCGGGCGAACACCGCCTCGACCGGAAGGTCGAACACGGCGCAGATACGGAACGCCAGGTCCAGGCTGGGGTAGTTGTCACCGCGTTCGAGGGCGCCCACCGACTGGACATTGATGCCGACCAGGTCGGCGAGCTGTGCCCGTGACATCTTCCGCTCCGCGCGCAGTACGCCGATGCGGTTGAAAATCGGGAGCTTCTCTCCCCGTCGGACCGGACTCACCTAACCAAGTGTTGTGAAAACACAACATTCTGTCAAGGTTGGATCTCAGGAGAGGGGTCTCGATCCGTTCCCACTTCGTTCGTCGAGAGCGAGATCAGCCGCGATGATCGAGGTAGTCCGCGACGTTGCGCGCCGCCTCGCGTCCCGCACGGTTCGCCCCGATGGTGGAGGCCGACGGACCGTACCCGAGCAGCTGGATGCGCGGGTCGTCGGCGACGGTGGTGGCGAGTCGACCGGTCATGGTGATCCCGCCACCCGCGCCGCGAAGCCGCAGCGGGGCCAGATGATCGAGGGCGCTGCGAAATCCGGTGTTCCAGAAGATGACGTCGACGTCGAGGGCGTCGGCGCCCGAACTGTCGGCGACGCCGCAGTCCCAACAGACCCCGGTCTCGGTGATCCGGGTGAACATCGGCCGCCAGGCGAGGATGCCGTCGTCCTGAGCGGCCTTGATCGCCGGGGTCAGCGCGAGGCCGGTCACCGAGACCACCGACGTCGGTGGCAGCCCGGCGCGGACGCGCTCCTCGACCCGGGCAACGGCGCGCCGACCCTTCTCCGGGTCGAACGGAGTGGAGTCGAAGACGGGTTCGGATCGCGAGCACCAGAACGTCTGCACATCTGCGGCATTGCGCGCGATCTCGATGAGCAATTGGACCGCCGAGATGCCCGCGCCGACGACGAGTACCCGCTTGCCGGCGAACTCGTCGGGTCCGACGTAGTCATGGGTGTGCAGTTGCCGGCCGCGGAAGTCGCCGATGCCGGGGACATGTGGGACGAAAGGCCGTTCCCACGTACCGGTCGCGTTGATGATCGTCCGCGCGGCGACCTGCGCGCCGCTCGCGAGGGTGATGGCGAACCCGTCGTCGCTGCGCTGAACGGTCCGGACGTCCACGGGGCGGTATACCCGCAGCCCGAATTTCTGTTCGTATCTGCCAAAGTACTCGGGTACCGCGGTCGCGGCCGGAAAGGTGTTGCAGTCGCGGCCCAGCGCTTCGACCAGACCGTATCCGGGCAGGTCGTGCACCCGATTGGCGGCGGCCAGGGTCAGCGTCGGCCACCGAAACTGCCAGGCGCCGCCGGGGCCGGAGGCGTGATCGAGCACCTGGTAGCGGTCGTCGAGCCCGAATCGTTGAAGGAAGTAGGCGGCGGACAGACCCGCCTGGCCGCCTCCGATCACCGCGACGTCGCAGGAGGCTTCTGGTTCCGCATGGTCGGGGGCACCCACAATGGTTCAGTGTGTCATCACGACTCTGGGTAGGCTGCGGCACATGATTCACTCGTCTGCATCCGATGCCGTGATCACCATCGAGCTGGACCGTGTCGACAAACGCAATGCCCTCGACGAGGAGATGGTCGCAGGCCTGTCGAACGCCTTCGCGGCGGCGGTGGACGCCGAGGCCCGGGCGATCGTGATCACCGGGCGCGGGCCGGTGTTCTGTGCCGGGGCGGACCTCTCGGGGCCCGTCTACGACCCGGCTTTCCTCGACAAACTGGTGGCGACCTTGCAGCAGATCGAAGCCACACCCATCCCGGTGATCGCAGCCCTCAACGGATCTGCGCTCGGCGCCGGCCTGCAGTTGGCGATGGCCGCCGATCTGCGGGTGATGGCACCGGACGCGCTGGCCGGTATCCCGGCGGCAAGAATTGGTGTGGCCGTGGATGAATGGACGATCCGACGGCTGGTGTCGCTCGTCGGTTCCGGTCCTGCCCGTGGCATGCTGATCGGGTGCGACCCGCTGTCGGCCGACCGTGCGCACGCGCTCGGATTCGCCAATCGGATCGGTGATCTGACCGACGCGCAGCACTGGGCCGCGATGATCGCCGACCTGGCGCCGTTGACCCTCCAGCACTACAAGATGGTGCTCAACGACGACGGCGCCCGCGACCGACCCGCACCCGAACGGACTGCGGCGATGATGCGGGCATGGGAAAGCGACGACCTGGCCGAGGGTCGTGCCGCGCGCGCAGAGAAGCGTGCCCCGGTCTTCTCGGGACGCTGAATCCTCTCGGCGAAGCCTCGAACCGGCCATCGGCCTCGATGGGCGACACGGGAAGGCGAGGATGACCCCGTCGGTTGACCGGCGGCGAGCCGACGACGGCTGTGACCGGCGTCGGTGAAATCGGACATTCCGGCCATTGAAATGACTGCGGCGTCGCAGTTTTCGTGGTCGAAACATACCGGTCAACCGAACGAAACTGAGCATCCCTATCTTTCTGCAATGGCGTTCTCCACCCCGGGAGTGCGCCTGGAATCCTTCGAGGAGACGCATGTCGAAAGAGGCGGAATTCACCGCGGACATCGGTGAGATAGAGAACGCCGAACACAGCATCATCGCGACGGGCGCCCAGGCGGCGGCCGCCCGGGAGTCGCTCGAGGACTACACACTGCGGTTCGCGCCACGCAGCTACCGCAAGTGGGGTCCGGGCGTCGTCGCCATCTCGGCACTGGGTGGTATCGCTTACCTGGCCGACTTCGCGATCGGTGCGAACATCGGCATCGCGAACGGCACCGGAAACGCGCTGCTGGGCATCGGGTTCTTCGCGATCGTGATCGTGCTGACGGGGTATCCGCTCGCGTTCTACGCCGCCCGATACAACATCGACCTCGACTTGATCACGCGCGGTAGCGGATTCGGCTACTACGGTTCGGTTCTGACCAACGTGATCTTTGCGTCGTTCACGTTCATATTCTTTGCGCTCGAGGGCTCGATCATGGCCCAGGGCCTCGAACTCGGCCTGAGTATCCCGTTGTGGCTCGGGTACCTGTTGTCGTCGGTGTTGATCATCCCGCTGGTCATCTACGGCATGAACACGCTGGCGAAACTGCAGGTGTGGACCACGCCGCTGTGGCTGGTCATGATGGTTCTGCCGTTCGCGTACCTGGTGATCTCGCATCCTGACGCCATCGGCGATTTCTTCGCCTTCAGCGGTGCCAATCCCGACGGAAGCCCGGCCGGAAAGGGTGTCAGCTTTGCCGGCACGATGCTCGCCGCTGGTGTGTGCCTGTCGTTGATCGCGCAGATCGCCGAACAGATCGACTACCTCCGATTCATGCCTCCGCGGACCCCGGAGAACTCCCGCAAGTGGTGGATCGCGACCCTGACCGCCGGTCCGGGCTGGGTCTTCTTCGGCGCCATCAAGCAGATCGTCGGCCTGTTCCTGGCCGTGTACCTGATCGGTATCTCTGTCGACAACGCCGGCATCGCCAATCAGCCGGTGCACCAGTTTGTCGAGATCTACCAGGACTTCCTGCCGCACTGGCTCGCCCTTACGCTGGCCGTGATCCTGGTGGTCATCAGTCAGATCAAGATCAACGTCACCAACGCCTACTCGGGTTCGCTCGCATGGACCAATAGCTTCACCCGCGTCACCAAGACCTACCCGGGTCGCCTGGTCTTCCTGGTGTTCAACGTCGCCATCGCGATCGTGCTGATGGAGGCCGACATGTTCAGCTTCCTCAACAATCTGCTGAACTTCTACGCCAACTGCGGTATCGCCTGGATCGTCGCCGTGGCGTCGGACATCGCGATCAACAAGTACCTGCTGAAGATCTCGCCGAAGGAACCCGAGTTCCGTCGCGGTATGCTCTTCAACTTCAACCCGGTCGGATTCGTCTCCCTGATCGTGGCGGCCGGCGCGTCGATCCTGGTGTACTTCCACGCCTTCGGCGACACCATCCAGCCGTACTCGCCGCTGGTGGCGCTGATTCTCGCGTTGGTGCTGCCGCCGATCATCGCGTTGTCGACCAAGGGAAAGTACTACCTGCGACGCACCGACGACGGCATCGACATCCCGATGTACGACGACCACGGCAACCCGACCGATGTGCGGTTGACCTGCTGTGTGACCGGCATCGACTTCGAGCGCCCGGACATGATCGCCTCCGCGGTTCCAGGGCCGAACGGTGAGAAGCAGTACATCAGCTCGCTCGCACTGTCCTGTGACAAGACCGGCGAGCACGTGCTGCCCGCCCAGCCGGCGACGTAGCAGCTACGAGTTGGTCTCGGCGCGCCCCGGCGAAGCGATATGTCTCGTTTCGCCGGGCGCTGTCGATTCGGGCGGTCGCCGTCGTCGATGCGGCAGTCTGGGGTGGCGCCGCTCAGTCCTCGACGAGGTAGGTCATCAGGCCGGTCACCGTGACTTCGATGATCTTCCCGATGGCCACGTCGTCGGACGTACTCAGATAGGTGAGGGTGATCGTGTTCGTCGCCGCGATGATCACCGGACTGAGATTGGCGACCGGTTCGGTCCACCGCACATTCGCCTGCTCGGCGGTCACCTCGAGGCCGAGACCGGCCACCTCGTAGAGCCGTTCATACATCTGCTTGCCGACGGCCTGCAGTTCCGCGTGATTGTGCGCATAGATGCCGAGTGAGATGGTGGCCTGCATCCGCCCGGGATCAGCCTTGAGCAACGTGTAGAAGGCCTCGAGATGGCCCTGCATGTTCTTCCGCATCGCTTCCAGGCCACGAGCCTCGGTGCCGCCCGCCATCGGCAGGATCGTCTCGAGCATCCGGCTGATGTCGGATGGGACGGCGGTCTCCATCACCGCGCACAGCAGCGCCGTGCGGCTGTCGAACGCGTAGTGAAAGCTCGCCAGCGGCATGTTCGCATGGGCGCAGATACGACGCGTGGTCGCGCCTTCGACGCCGTGATCGGCGATCACGCGGTATGCGGCTTCGATCAGGGCCGCGCGCCGCTGTTCGACTGACATTCGTGCCAACGAGGCCTACCCCCATGAGCACACACGGCCTGCGCATGTGCGTGAATCTGTTCGCCGAAGAATATCAGTGCAGATCGGACACCGTGCGCGAGATGGCGGGGGCGAACCCGCCAAACGGGTCATCGGGCGGTGAACACGGACCCAACGGTCCCTCTCGCGCGCCCGACCGCACTAGGCTGACCTCGTGACCACGACGACCGGATTTGGGAGTGCGGGCCTGGCCCGGCGCGCGGTGTCGACGCTGTCGACGGCCGGCCGATCCGCAACGGAGTCGGCCACCGCCATGCTGGCCCGCCGCGGGGTGACCTCGGCGCGTGCATTCGGCGCCGACGCCGACGAGATCTTGACGCACACGGTCGGATCTCCCCAGCTGCGTGACGGCGCGTTCCGCAATCTGCACGACATCGAATCCGCGGTCGACGCCGACCTGCGGGTGATTCTGGACATGGCCCGTCGGCCCGGGCGCCCGAAACGGGCGATCCAGGTGCTCACACCCGGGTTCGGCGACGAACCCGGCGACCTGCGCGTCACATGGCTCGGGCATGCGTCGGTTCTCGTCGAACTCGACGGGACCCGGATTCTCACCGACCCGGTCCTGAGTCGCCGGTGTTCGCCTTCTCAGCTGGTCGGTCCGGCCCGGATGCACCCGTCGCCCGTGACCGTCGACGACCTCCCGCCCATCGATGTGGTCTTGATCAGCCACGACCACTACGACCATCTCGACATGGAGACCGTCGTCGAGCTCGCCACCCGGCAACCCCAGGCCAGATTCGTCATGCCGCTGGGTGTCGGTGCGCACCTGATGCGGTGGGGGATCGCGCCCGAACGCATCGACCAGGCCGACTGGTGGGACGACCTGGCGGTGGGCGTCGGGGACACCGACCTCACGTTCAGCTGCTATCCGGCACGGCATTTCTCCGGACGCTCCCTGACGCGCAATCTCACACAGTGGTCGAGCTGGGTGGTGGCCGGTCCGACGCATCGAATGTTCTTCTCCGGTGACACCGGATTCTCGGAGCACTTCGACGAGGTCGGTGCCCGTGCCGGTTCGGTCGACCTGACGCTGGTGGCGGTCGGCGCGTACGACCCGGTGTGGCCGGATGTGCACGTGAATCCCGAAGAGGCCGTCACCGTGCATCGCATGATGACCCGGGGCCACCACCGTGACTCGGTGATGCTGCCGATCCACTGGGGCACGTTCAACCTCGCCCGCCACTCGTGGGCCGATCCGATCGCGCGTCTGCTTCCGGCGGCCGCGGCGAACGCGACCACGGTGATGGTTCCACCACCGGGCGGCGCCATCGACCTCGTCTCCCGCGTCGGGACCGGACTCGATCACCCGGCGTGGTGGGAGGCGTCGGCGTGACCCAGGTGTCCGCCGCGACCACCGGTGACCCCGGCCTCACCGCCGACGAGGTCGCTGCACGGGTGGCCGACGGCCGGGTCAACCATCGCCCCGACCGCTCGGGCCGCACCGTTGGCGACATCGTCCGTGCCAACGTCTTCACCCGCATCAACGCGCTGCTCGGTGTGCTGTTCGCCGTCGTCGCCGCCACGGGATCATTCATCAACGGTCTTTTCGGGCTGCTGATCATCGCCAACAGTGGGATCGGCATCATCCAGGAGGTCCGTGCCAAACGAACCCTCGACAAACTCGCCATCGTCGGACAGGCCACCCCGATCGTGCGCCGCGATGGCACGGCGGCCGCACTCCCACCGGAGGAGGTGGTCCTCGACGACATCATCGAGATCGGTCCGGGTGACCAGGTCGTCGTCGACGGCGAGCTGGTCGAATCCCTGGCGCTCGACGTGGACGAATCACTGCTCACCGGCGAGGCCGATCCGGTGGACAAATCGCCGGGGGATCAGATCCTGTCCGGCAGCTTCGTCGTCGCCGGGACGGGTGCGTACCGGGCGACGAAGGTCGGTGCCGACGCCTACGCCGCCCAACTCGCCGCGGAGGCCTCGAAGTTCACCTTGGTGTCCTCCGAACTTCGCTCGGGAATCGATCAGATCCTCAAGGTGATCACCTGGCTGCTGATCCCCGCCGGCATCCTCACGATCGTCAATCAGCTGTTCATCAGCAACAGCGGTATCCGGGCGTCCCTGCTCGGCATGGTCGCCGCGTTGGTGCCGATGGTTCCCGAAGGTCTGGTGCTGATGACGTCGATCGCCTTTGCGGTCGGCGTGATCCGGCTCGGACAGCGGCAGTGCCTGGTCAACGAGTTGCCGGCGATCGAGGGCCTGGCCCGGGTCAACGTGGTCTGTGCGGACAAGACGGGCACCCTCACCGAGAACGGGATGCGTCTCGCCGAGGTCCGCCCGGTCGACGGCCCGGCGTCGGACCGGCTCGCCGACGTGTTGGCCGCCCTGGCTGCACACGATCCGCGGCCCAACGCCAGCGTGCAGGCACTCGCCGAGGCATACCCCGATCCGCCCGCTTGGACGATGAGCGCCATCGAACCGTTCACCTCGGCCAAGAAGTGGAGCGGCATGTCGTTCCGGGACGAGGCCGACCGGGACGTGGGCAACTGGTTGATAGGCGCCCCCGACGTTCTCCTGGACCCGGCGAGCGAGACCGCCTCGGTCGCCGGTGAGCTGGGCGCACATGGTCTGCGAGTCCTGCTGTTGGCGCAGACCGACGTCGTCGTGGACACCGAGCCGCCCAGCGGTGTCCCGGCACCCGGAAACGTCGCACCCGTCGCCCTCGTGGTGCTGGAGCAGCGGGTACGTCCGGATGCCCAGGAGACCTTGGAGTACTTCGGGAGCCAAGGAGTGGACGTCAAGGTGATCTCGGGCGACAACGCCCTGTCGGTCGGAGCGGTCGCGGCGTCGCTGGGCCTCGGATCGCCGGCGACGTCGGTGGATGCCCGCACCCTGCCCACTGACACCGGAGCGCTCGCCGACGTCGTCCGGCGATCCATCACCTTCGGCAGGGTGCGACCGGACCAGAAGCGGTCGATGGTCAAGGCCTTGCAGTCGGTCGGCGACACGGTCGCAATGACCGGCGACGGAGTCAACGACGTGCTCGCGCTCAAGGATGCCGACATCGGTGTGGCGATGGGGTCAGGCAGTTCGGCGGCTCGTTCGGTCGCGCAGATCGTGTTGCTGGACAACAAGTTCGCCACCCTTCCCTATGTGGTGGGCGAGGGTCGGCGGGTGATCGGCAACATCGAGCGGGTATCGAATCTGTTCCTGACCAAGACCGTCTACGCGGTCTTGCTGGCCTTGTTCGTCGGTCTCGGCGGCGTCTGCGGCAAGCTGTTCGGGTTCGGTTCGCTCAGCTATCCCTTCCAGCCGATCCACGTGACGATCTCGGCGTGGTTCACGATCGGCATCCCCGCCTTCGTCCTGTCGCTGGCGCCCAACAACGAACGCGCCCGCACCGGGTTCGTGCGGCGCGTGCTGTCACAGGCGGTACCGAACGGGATCATCGTCGGTCTGGCCACCTTCGCCACCTATGTGATCGTCAATCCGGGCGGTGATGGGATGAGCATCGGATCGCACGAATCGGTGGACTTCAGCCCTGCGCAGACCCAGGCCGCCACCGCGGCGCTGATCACGCTGCTCGCCGTCGCCCTGTACGTCCTTGCTGTGGTGGCCCGGCCGTACAACTGGTGGAAGGTGCTGTTGCTGGCGGTGTCCGTGGGTGCCTACGTCATCATCTTCACCTGGCCATGGACGCAGCACCTCTTCAAGCTCGACTCGTCGAATCTGCAGATGATCTCGGTGGCGTTCGTCTCCGCTGCGGTGGGTATCGCCGCGGTGGAGGCGGTGTCCCGCATCGTCCCGCGGATCATCGCGCGACGGGATGTGCAGCGGGCGGCTGTCTGACCGGGGTGTTTGCGCGCAGGAGCGAGCGCCCCGGCTCGTGTCTCTACACTTGGCCCCATGGATCTCAAGGGACTGGTGGACAAGGCGAAGGCCGCGATCAAAGGCAACCCGAGTTTGATCGACAAGGGCGGCGAGGCCGTCAACAAGGCGACCGGCGGCAAGTACACCGGACACGTGGACAAGGCGCAGGATGCGGTCAAGAAGGCGGTCGGCGTCGACGAGACGCCGGCGCCGAACGCGGCACCGCAGCCGTCTGCCGATCCGGTGAAACCTGAACCGCCGAAACAGGATTCGCCGACGCACGAGCCGCCGACGCAGGATCGGCCGCAGCCGTAGGAGGGGTCGGCTCGTTCGTGGCGTCGTCGGCGCGGGGATGTCGACGATAGGCCGACACGGTCGGATCGTCGAGCACCCAGAACCGCCAGGGGACGTCGGCGGCGAGACGAACGCCGACGCGCGGTCCGACACCGATGTCCGCCGGCACCGTCCGGTCGCCCCGATCTACGTAGACGGGTGAACCGTCGTCGAGGTGACTGTCGAGATCGTCCATCGTGATGCCGAGCGCCCGGGTGAGGTTTCCTGGTCCGCGCGCGAGGGCGTGGGTGTGCTTCGCGGTCGGACGCCGTCGGCGCGCCAGGTCCAGGCCGTCGACGATCTCTCCGGCACGGATCAACACCGCGGAACCCTGCTCGGTGGGACCCGTCACCACATTGGCGCAGAAGTGTCCGTGAATCCGGTAGACATACAGCCGCCCGGCGGGGCCGTACATGATCTCGGACCTGGCTGTCCGCTTGAATCCGTGCGACGCGGGATCGTCACGTCCGCCGTACGCTTCGACCTCGGTGATGCGTGCGGCGACCCCGTGCCCGATCAGAACGGTGCCCAGGAGGGCTCGGGCGTGGTCGCTGACGCTAGGCTCACTGACCATGGCCAAGACAAGTGACTCCATCGACGTGGACTTGTCCGTCGAGGATACCTGGGCGGCCGCGTCCGATCTGACGCGCTATTCGGAATGGCTCGTGCTGCACGACGGGTGGCGCTGCGCATTGCCGGCCCCGAACGAACTGGGCGAGGGCGTTGCGCTCGCATCGGTGGTCATTGTCAAGGGAACCCGGATACGGTTCGACTGGACGATCGAGAAGTACCGCCCGTGCGAGCAGGTCCGGCTCAAGGGGAACGGCAAGGGCGGCGTCAAGGCCAAGCTCGATCTCGGCATCCTTCCGACGGAGGCCGGGTCGACAGTAACGTTCACAGTTGATCTCGGCGGCCTGCCGTTGATCGGGCCGGCGGGCAAGGCCGCGGCCATGGCGGTATCCGGGGACCTGCGGAAGTCGTTGGCGACTTTCCGTGAGGTGTTCGGCTGATCTGAGGGGGGACGGCGATGGGGCGCCATAGTTCGGGCGGTGACCGCCCGGAGCCGGGAGCGGAGCGAGCGGGCCGTGTGGCCGGGGAGCCGGGAGCGGAGCGAGCGGGCCGTGTGCCTGGGGAGCCGGGAGCGCAGCGAGCGGGCCGTGTGGCCGGGGAGCCGGGAGCGGAGCGAGCGGGCCGTGTGGCCGGGGAGCCGGGAGCGGAGCGAGCGGGCCGTGTGGCCGGGGAGCCGGGAGCGCAGCGAGTGGGCGGGTCTGCGCCGCGGAGTGGACCGATCGACACCAGGTCGGGCCGTCGCGCATCCGCCGGCGATGACGGGTTCGGCTTCGAGCACCGGCGTGCGTCGTCGGGACGTCGGGCGGGCTGGATCTGGGGCCTTGCCGCGTTGGTGCTGGTGGTCGCGCTCACCACGGGCTTCGTCCTGTGGCGGACGGGCGCGGTGGGGTGCGCCGACCGCACGTCGGTCGCGGTCGCGTCCGATCCGGCGATGACCGGGGCGTTGCGCTCGGTCGCACAGAAGGCCTCGGAGGACAGCTGCTTCGATTTCAAGGTCACCGGAGTGGCCGGCGCCGAGGTGCCCGGCCAGCTGACCAGCGGCGACAAGTCGCCCGACCTCTGGGTTGCCGACTCGCAGATCCAGGCTCGCCGGGTGACCACGCAGGTTCGTCGCGACCTTAACCTGATCTCGCCGTCGATCGCGACGTCGCCGACCGTCGTCGTCGGCAAGTCCGTGCCCGAGCTGACGAGCTGGGTCGACGTGATGAAGCTCCAGGATCTGCGGACCGGTAGTCCGATCGACACCAGTACCGGCGATGCCCCCATCGTCGGTGCGCTCGCCGAGGAGAACAGTGGCGATCTGACCGACAATCAGCTGACATCGGCGATGACGGTGTTGGCCATTCAGCAGAACAATGCGCGCCTGGAGAACGACAGCGACGGCGTGCGGCTGAATCTGGCCAACACGTCCGACGTCCCGGTGGTCACCACCGAGCAGCAGTATCTGCTGTTCACCCGGACCCACAGTGGCTCGGCACTGAAGGCGTCGGTGCCGGCCGACGGCACCGTCATGTTGGACTACCCGATGGTGAACACGGCCGGTGCGGCGCGCAGTGATACCGCGGCCGAGGCCGGTAAGGCGCTCGCCGACAAGCTCGCGTCCGATGAGGGGGTCAAGGCGCTCAACGGGTCGGGGTACCGCGATGCCGCGGGCGATCCACTCCCGGACAACGCGGGCGTGGGCCAGGTGAAGGTTCTCCAGCTGAAGGATCCGACGCAGGTCGACAAGGCGATCCGTCAGTGGCAGGTGCTCGGTGTGCCGATCCGGACCCTCGTCGTCGAGGACACCTCCGGATCGATGGCTGCGCCGGCCGGGGACACGACGCGTGCCGGGCTGTTGACCGAAGCGTCGCTGACCGGGCTGAAGCTGTTCCCGAACAACACCATGATCGGTGCCTGGGCCTTCGGCATCGACAAGGGCGGGCCGGACCAGGACTGGAAGTGGATGTCACCGATCCGCAGGCTCGATGCGGACGCGGTCGGCGGCGGAACGCACCGCGACGAACTGGCCCGGGCCACGCGGCGCGGTCTGGCGCCGTCTCAGCTCGGGGGCGGCACGGGTCTGTACGACACGACGCTCGCAGCCTTCAAGGAGGTGCAGAGCAGCTACGACCCGAACTACTCGAACTCGGTCATCATCATGACCGACGGGCAGAACGAGGACCCCAACAGCATCAGCCTGGACACGTTGCTGTCCGAGCTGAAACGCCTCGAGGATCCGGCGCGACCGGTGCTCGTGCTGACCATCGGTATCTCCGACGACGCGGACACCGACGCGTTGAAGCAGATCGCGGATGCCACCCCGGGTGGCACCACATATGTCGCGAAGACCCCGGAGGACATCCAGAACGTGTTCGTCGATGCGATCCAGGCCAGGATCGAGGCGGCCGGCCGCTGACCGGCTTCCGATCGAGCCGGGATACCGAGATCGAGATCGGCGACGGATTCGCTGTCAATGGTCGTCGGCGGCCACCCGGCGCAGCACGGTGAGGACGTGCTCGATCATCGGCGAGGGCTCCGCGGCGACCCGTGCCACGGCGAGGTCGACCGTGGGCGCATCGGGTACGAGCGGTAGGTAGCGCACGCCGGCGATCCCGAGCGCCGCGGTCGGCTCCGGCACGATCGCCACCCCGAGGCCCGCGGCGACCAGCGTGACCAGTGTCGACGTCTCGGCGACCTCATGGCGGATCTGCGGGACGAATCCGGCGGCCGCGCAGATCGAGGCCACGATCCCGTTCATCACCGAGCGGCCCTGGCCGGCGTGGGCGATGAAGTCCGCATCGCGGAGATCGGTCGCCGTCACGGTGTCGCCCGCCGCACGCGGATCGCCATCGGGCATCGCGACGAAGAGCCGGTCGTGGCGGATCGTCTCGACGACGACCTCGGAGCCACCGACGGGTGGCCGGAGCAGGGCCAGGTCGATCTCGCCGGACAGCAGCGCCGAGAGCTGGGCCGGCGCGAGCATCTCGCCGCGCACACTCACATCCAGGTCCGGCAGTTCCTCACGCAGCGCGCGGACGAGCCGGGGGAGCAACGAGTAGGTCGCCGACCCCACGCACCCGATCGCCAGCGAACCCTGTCGACCTTGCGAGATCCGTTGCGCGTGCAGTCCGGCCAGGTCGACGGCGTCGAGGATCTCCTCCACCCGGCGGAGGTAGGACTCGCCGGCGGGGGTGAGCTCGACGCGACGGGTCGAGCGAACCAGCAGCTGCACGCCCAGCTCCTCTTCAAGCTGTCGGATCTGCTGGGACAGCGGTGGCTGAGCGATGTGCAGGCGTTCCGCGGCGCGGCCGAAATGCAGCTCTTCGGCGACCGCTCGGAAATACCGAAGGTGGCGCAACTCCATGATTAAGACTCTACGCATATCAAAAATGTCGAAATGGATACTTCTCAATATCGGCGAGCGTTCCTATCGTTGACGTATGACCAGCACCGCCTCCGACATCGTCATCTGTTCGCCGCTCCGCACGCCGGTAGGTCGGATGGGGGGCGCTCTCGCCCCGCTCACCGTCACCGACCTCGCCACCGGGCTGCTGCGGGAACTGGCATCCCGCACCGGACTGGGCGAGGGGGACGTCGACGACGTCATCCTCGGCCAGGGCTACGCCAACGGTGAATCGCCGGCGATCGGGCGGATCGCCGCCCTCGACGCCGGCCTGGGCGTCGGAGTCCCCGGCATGCAGGTCGATCGACGCTGCGGCTCGGGGCTGCAGGCTATCCTGAACGCTGCGTCGCAGGTCGCGACCGGGGGAGCGCGCCTGGTCGTCGCGGGTGGTGCCGAATCGATGTCCAACGTCGAGCACTATGCACTGGGCCTGCGGACCGGCATCCGGCAGGGCGGGGTCGAGCTGATGGACCGCCTCGACCGCGGCCGTCTGACCGCGGGTGGTGAGAGCCATCCGGTTCCCGGCGGCATGATCGAGACAGCGGAGAACCTCCGGGCCCGCTACGGGATCGGGCGGCAGGAACAGGACGAACTCGCCGTCACCTCGCACCAGCGGGCGATCGCGGCTCACGAGGCCGGGCGCTTCGCCGACGAGCTGGTGGCCGTGACGGTGCCCGGCAAGCGGGGCAAGCCGGACGTCGTCGTCGATCGCGATGAACACCCGCGCGCCGATGCCACCGTCGAATCGATGGGCAAGCTCCGGCCGATCCGCCTCAAGCTCGACCCCGAATCAACGGTCACCGCGGGCAATGCGTCCGGACAGAACGACGGTGCCGCCATGTGTGTGGTCACCACGCGCGCCGAAGCGGAACGTCGAGGCCTCGACCCCATGCTGGCGCTGACCTCCTGGGCGGTCACCGGCTGCGACCCCGAGACGATGGGCATCGGTCCCGTCGGTGCGACCGCAGCCGCGCTGGACCGCGCGGGCCTGACCCTCGACGAGATCGACCTCATCGAACTCAACGAGGCCTTCGCCGCCCAGGTGCTCGCCGTCCTCGCCGAATGGAAGGTCGACGCGACAGATGAACGCCTGAATCCCAACGGCTCCGGCATCTCGCTCGGTCATCCGATCGGGGCCACCGGGGCCCGCATCCTGGCCACCGCAGCCCACGAGGCGCGGCGCCGGGGCTCACGCCGGGTGCTGGAGACCATGTGCATCGGCGGCGGCCAGGGGTTGGCGGCGGTCTTCGAGGTGATCCGATGAGCGCCGTGGAGGTCGAAGCGGTCGTCAGCGGGCGGCCCGAGGGGCCCGCGGTCGTGTTGTCGAACTCGCTGGGCTCGACCTACCGGATGTGGGATGCGCAGCTGGCTGCTCTCGAAGAGCGCTTCCGCGTGGTCCGGTACAACACCCGGGGCCACGGGCAATCGCCGGTTCCGCAGGGACCGTACACGATCGACGATCTCGCCGATGACGTGATCGCCCTGCTCGACCGACTCGACATCGAACGCGCGCACATCGTCGGACTGTCGCTCGGGGGAATGACCGCCATGCGGCTCGGTGTGCGGAACCCGGAGCGGGTCGAGCGGCTTGCTCTGCTGTGCACGGGCGCCCAACTCACTCCGTCATCAGCGTGGACCGATCGGGCTGCTACCGTGCGCGAGCGGGGCAGCGGTGCCGTGGCCGAAGCCGTTGTGCAGCGCTGGTTCACTGCTGACTACCTTGCGGCACAGCCGGATTCCAAGGCCTACCACGAGCAGATGGTCGTCGACACGTCGGCCGAGGGTTATGCCGGATGTTGTGAGGCGATCGCGGTCATGGACCAACGTGCCGACCTGCCCTCGATCGTCGCACCCACGCTGGCGATCGCCGGCGCCGACGATCCGGCCACTCCGCCGCCCAAGCTCGAAGAGATCGCCGAGAGCGTGAAGAACGGCCGACTGCTGGTCGTCCCGCACTCCGCACACCTGGCGAACGCCGAACAACCCGAGATCATCACCCCAGCACTGACAGAGCATTTGGAGCACTCATGAGCATCGACAAACTGGCCGGTTCCGCCGCCGAGGCCGTCGCCGACATCCCCGACGGCGCCAGCCTCGCGGTCGGAGGGTTCGGTCTCGCCGGCATCCCGTGGTTCCTCATCGAGGCGTTGCTGGAACAGGGCGCCGGCAACCTCACCATCGCATCCAACAACTGTGGCGTCGACGGCGCCGGCCTCGGGTTGCTGCTGGAGGCACGCCGGATCGACAAGGTCATCGCGTCCTACATCGGTGAGAACAAAGAGTTCGGCCGCCAGTTCCTCGCCGGTGAGGTCACCGTTGAACTCACCCCGCAGGGCACCCTGGCCGAGCGGATGCGCGCCGGTGGCAGCGGCATCGGCGCCTTCTACACCCCGACCGGTGTCGGCACCCTCGTCGCCGACGGCGGACTGCCCTGGCGTTACAACCCCGACGGCAGCGTCGCCCTGGCCTCCGAGCCCAAGGAGGTGCGCACCTTCAACGGGCAGGACATGGTCCTCGAGGAGGCGATCGTCACCGACTACGCGTTGATCCGTGCGGCCGTGGTCGACAAGGCAGGCAACTGCAAGTTCCACGCGGCAGCCCGCAACTTCAATCCGCCGGCCGCGATGTCGGGCCGCACCACCATCGTCGAGGCGGAGAAGGTGGTCGAGGTCGGCGAGCTCGCGCCCGACGACATCCACCTGCCCGGCATCTTCGTCAAGCGCATCGTCGCCCTGACCCCGGAACAGGCGGCGCGCAAGGAGATCGAACAGCGCACCACACGTCCCCGCCCCGGCCAGACCGACGCCTGACCCGGCACACCAGTAGGAGAACTCTCATGACCTGGACTCGCACCGAGATGGCCGCCCGCGCTTCACGAGAGCTGCGGCCCGGTGACTACGTCAACCTCGGGATCGGTCTGCCGACACTGATTCCCGATCACCTGCCCGACGACTCCGGCATCATGCTGCACGCCGAGAACGGCATCCTCGGCGTCGGCCCGTATCCCTACGATGACGAGGTCGACCCCGACCTGATCAACGCCGGCAAGCAGACCGTCTCGGTCCTGCCCGGAGCGTCCTACTTCGACTCGGCGACCAGCTTCGCGATGATTCGCGGCGGTCACGTGGACGTCGCCGTGCTCGGTGGCATGCAGGTGTCCGGCAACGGGGACCTCGCCAACTGGATGGTGCCCGGCGCGATGGTCAAGGGCATCGGCGGCGCAATGGATCTCGTCAACGGGGCCGGCCAGGTCATCGTGCTGATGGAGCACAGCACCAAGAAGGGCGACCCCAAGCTGGTCGCACACTGCTCGCTGCCGCTCACCGGACGTTCCGTGGTCACCCGCGTCATCACCGACCTCGGTGTCTTCGACGTCAACGGCACCGGTTTCGACGTCGTGGAACTGGCTGACGGCGTGGACTTCGCACACGTCGAGGCCAAGACGGGCGCGCCGCTGACGGACCGCACGTCGGCCGCTGTCCCCGTCCCCTGACGGCCTGTTCCTCGGTTCTTCCCCCGGGTATCATCATATCCCCCAACTGCTTTCGGCGGATAAGACGAGACCCGGGGGAAGAACTGTGCCGAGGTCATCGGGCGACGCCGATTGGCGGGCAAGGCCGGTCACCGGCGTGCGGCGGCGAGCTCGGAGCGTGACCGCAGGCCGAGCTTCGCGTAGATCCGGGTCAGGTGGTATTGGACGGTCTTCGGCGAGATGTACAGTTCGGCGGCGACCTCCCGATTCGAGAGGCCGCGCGCGACAAGCGCGGTGACCGCTTCCTCCTGGGGGGTCAGCTCGACGATGCCGCGATCCGCGCGGGTCACGTTCAGGCCGCCCGCCTTGAGCTCGCGGTCGCAGCGCTGGACATAGGTGGTGGCACCCAGCGACAGGTAGATCTCGCGGGCGGTGGTGATGATCGCATCGGCCGCACGGCGTTTCCCCGCGCGTCGCAGGGTCTGACCGTACGCGAAGTTGACGCGAGCGAGGTCATAGCGCAATGGGAGACCGTCGAGTAATTCGAGTGCCTCCTCGAATGTCTTTCGGGCAAGTGGTATCTCGCCGGTTGCGCCGAGGAATCGCCCGCGAGCGTACTTGAGTCGTGCGCCGGCGGAACGGTGACCGCGCTCCGCCGCCCGCTGTTCGTGCGGTCGGAGCAATGCGTCCGCCGCGTCGAGTCGTCCGCCGATCACCATCGCGTTCGCCAACACGTCCACCCACGGCCAGAAGCCCGGTTCGGTGAGCGCGGGTACCTCGTCGGCCAAGCGGATCAAGGGATCGAGCACGCGCTGTACCCTGGCGTAATCTGCTGCCGCCTCCGCGATCTGGGCTCGGGCGAGCATCTCGGGAATGCGCATGATCTCGTAATCCCCGGCTCCGGTGGCGCCGAGTTCGACGCTGCGCTCGGCCTCATCCCAGTCACCGCGGAGCGAATGAATCGCCGCGGCAGTCCAATTCAACAACGGACTGGCCAGCTCGATACCACTGGCGCGGGCCAGCGAGCGGCCGGCGTCGACGGTGTGTAGCGCCTGTTCCCAATCCCCGGTGACGAACTGGGTGCGTGCCAGCCAGGCTTGCGCCCACAGTGAGATCCGTGTGGAACCGCCGAGGTTCGCCATCGACACCGCCGTTTCGAGATTGCTGCGCGCGGCGCCGACGTCATCGAGACCGAGCTGCAGCCACCCTCGACCCATCGTGGCGCGCTGGGCCTGGGCGCCGAAACGGATCCGTTCGGCAAGCCCGGCGTAGTCTGACGCCGCCTCCTGCGGGCGCCCGGACCACGCCAGGCCCAGACCCCGGATCACCGCAGCCTCCACGCCCGCGGGGGACTGGCTGCCCGCCATGGCGATCGCGCGATCGGCCCACTCCACGAGTTCGTTGCCTTGGCAACGCACCAGATTGTGCAGGACATAGCGTTGGGCGATGACGGCGGCGATGTCGGGATCACGGTCGAAATTGACGATGCCCCAGGCTCGGTCGAGACGTATCCGGGCTTCCGCCGAGCGTCCCCGGAGGATCGCGAGATATGCCAGAGACGCGTTGCGCAAAGGGGTTTCACGCATGCTCTCCACCACCGGTACCAGCGCGCCGGCATCGATGCAGTCGCCGGCCGCCAACAGTGCATCGACGGCGAGGGTTATGCGGGTGTCGCGAAGGACCGGGTCCGCGGTCAGGCGGCCGGCCTGCCGGTAGAGCCCGGCCGCCTCGGCCCATGCCCCGTCGGCGCCCCGGCGCTGTGCCAACTCATCGAGGTCGTCGGCCAGGTCCGGATCGAAGGTGGGGGTCGCGGCCACGCGATGGTGCAGTCGGCGTGCGGGGTCGGTGACGATGTCCGCGGCGCGGCGATGTGCGTCACCGACGGCACGCATGCCCATCACCTCGAGTACTGCTGCGCGGGTGAGTGAATCGATCAGGCGTGGTTCGGTTTCGGCTGGGGTGACCCCGGCGGGCCGCTCCAGCAGCCCGCTGCCGGCCGCGACGTCGAGGGCGCTGAGCGGGTTGTCGTCGATGCCGGCGAGCGCCACCGCGGCATCAAGCGGTTCGACCTCATCCAGCACGGCGAGAGCTTCGACGAGCGAACGTGCCTGCGGGGTACACCGTGTCAGCCGTTCGCGCACGTCGGCGACGGTGTGGTTGGGCGCCGGCAGCGTGTGGTCACTGCGTGCCCACACGCGGGTCGGGACCTCGTCGAAGAGGGCCAGGATGTCTCGCGGGTTTCCGCCGGTGTGCCGAACCAGGTGGTCGACCATCGACGGATGGAGCACCAGCCCCCGGATGCCGGCGAGTTCGCCGACCGCCGCACCACCCAGGCCGTCGAGGCGCATCTCGTCGGCGATCAGTCCGGGCCACAGGACCCCGGACCGCGACGTGGTCAGGACGACCAGAACCCGTAGGGACCGATGTGCGCGCGTCGTCGACAGGAGCATCTGCATCGATTCGGGATCGACGTACTCGGCGTCGTCGACGACGACGATCGCCGGCTCGGTGCCGTCGAGCCGTCCCACCAGTAGACGCGCGAGCTCGTCCGGGGATGCCGAGTCGGGGACCTGGAGCAGCTGACGCGCGACCGCGCAGGGGGAGTCGGTCTCCCAGGGCGCGGCCTGCGCCCACAACGCCCGGGTGTCGTCGTGGGCGTCGCGATGCCCGTGCCCGAGCCTTGCCACCAGGGTGGACTTCCCGATTCCGGGCTCGCCGCGGATGACGAGAAACTCGGGACCGGTGATCGACTGGGCGCGGGTGAGCAGGCCGCTGATCTCGGTATCCCTTCCCACGCACTCGGCCACGACGATCATCGCCTCATCGTATGTCCGATCCGGTCGACGCCTGCCCGAATCGGGTGCCCGGTCAGCCGAGGTCGCCGCCCGCCACCGGGAGCACGGTCCCGGTGATGTAGGACGCCTCGTCGGACGCCAGGAAACAGATCGCGGCGGCCTGCTCGTCGAGCGTGCCGTAGCGGTGCATCAACGACGCCGACAGGGTCTGGTCGATGTGCGCCTGGAACCAGTCCGCCTCGGTGGCGTTCGTGGGTGCCGGTGTGCCTCGTGAGATGCGCCGCGGGGGTGCCTCGGTACCACCGGGCGCGGTGGCCACCACACGGATTCCGGCGTCGGCGTACTCCATCGCGAGCGACGCGGTGATCGCGTTGATGCCACCCTTGGCCGCCGAGTACGGGATGCGGTTGATCCCACGTGTGGCCGCCGACGACACGTTCACGATCACGCCCGCACCCCGCTCCAGCATCGACGGCAGGGCGGCGCGACAGGCGAACAACGTCGTCATCAGCGATCGGTCGATCTCGGCGCTGATCTCCTGATCGGAGAACTCGGTGAACGGTTTGAAGTTGATCGCCCCGCCGACGTTGTTGATCAGCACATCGATGCGCCCGTAGGCGCGCAGTGCTGCCGTCACCACGGACTGCGCACCGTCGTAGGTCTCCAGATCGGCGAGCGCCGGAATGGCACCGGGACCGGTGGCGGCCAGCTCGTCGGCCAGGTCGCCCACGATGTCGGCGCGGTCGGCCAACACCACCTTGCCGCCCTCGGCACCGATGCGGCGGGCCGCCTGCTCGCCGATGCCCTGCGCGGCCCCGGTGACCACCACCACCTTGCCGGCGAATCGGCCGGGGGTGACGAAACGTGGTCTCTTCGCGGCCATCTCGTCGGCCATCGCACGTCGCATGGTCTGCTTGGAACGATCGGCGTGGGCCGAGATGAGCGCTCGCGCCGCATCGTGGTCGCCGGATTCGAACGCGGCCACGATGTCCACATGATCCTGCGCGCACAGTGGGTGGCACCAGGTCGCGTTGCGCAGCACCTCACTCATCCGGCCCTTCACGCCGAGGGCCTTGTAGGCCTCGAGCAGATGGCTGTTGCCGGTCAGCGTGAACAGGTAATCGTGGAAATTGGCGTTGGTCTCGGTGTATTCGGCGGCATCGACGAACTGGTCACCCTTCACGAACGGGAGCGTGGTCTCGGCGAGCAGACGGTATCCGGCCAGTTGCCGACTGGTCAGACGCCCGAAGGTGAGCTCGAGCGCACCGAGCTCCAGCGCTGCGCGCGCCTCGAACAGCGCGTCGGACTCGTGGATCTCCGGGTGTTCCTCGCCGATCTGGTAGCCCTCGGCGGTGACCGTCGTCGAATCCGGAGCGGCCGGGGAGTCCGGCGTCTCGGTCGACGAGGACGGCTGCTCGGGTGACGACGAAATCTCCTCTGCGACACGAGGGTGCAGTGGTGTGACGTCTCGGGGCGCGAACACCTCGTGGCCGGCGATCCCGCGGGCGGCGGCCGGGAGCAGTGTTCCCCCGTCCGGATCGAGAACGGCGTCGCCGCCGCTCGGGGACCAGACCTGCTGGCCGCCGATGCGCAGTCGCGAGTCGTCGTCTGCGGTTGCGGTCAGCGGTTCCGGCCACGGGGCGATGTCGCTGCGCGGCAGAGTGATCTGACCGGCGATGGCGCGCGCGTCGGACGCCGGGATCACGCCCTCGTCGGAGATCGCCGGCGATGTGGCAGCGGGGACGGCGTCTGCGGGTGCCTCCTCGGTGGCGGGAGCCGCACCGGCCGGGACCGCGAGTGCGAACTTCTCGTAGTAGAAGCCGGTCGGCTCGATACCGGCGTCGGCGACGTGTTTGCGCACCGACTCCACCATCGGTGGCGGTCCACACAGATAGATGGCGACGTCGCCGTCGTAGAGGTGGCCGGGTTCGATCAGGCTCATCACGTAGCCCTTGTTGACCGCTGTGCTGGCCGGATCGGAAACGCAATGGTCCCAGGTGAATCCGGGTAGCGCGCCGGCGAAGAACTCGATGTCGTCGAGTGCGACGAGGTCGGTGTCGGTGGACACGCCGTAGATCAGGTGCACCTTGCGGCGACTGTTGTCGTCATGCAGTTTGCGCAGCATCGACAGGATCGGGGCCAGGCCGGTGCCGCCGGCGAGCAGCAGGACCGGGCGGGTCGCCTCCCGCAGGAAGAATGAACCGTGCGGGCCGGTGAAGGTGATCGATTCGCCGCGGGTGGCCCGTTCGGTGAGGTAGGTCGACATCGCGCCGCCCGAGGTCAGCTTGACCAGGAAGACGAGACGTTCCTCGTGCGGCCCGTTGGCGAAGGAGTAGGAGCGAGACAGCAACCCGCCCTCACCGTCGTCGGTGCCCGGAACGGCGATGTTCACGTACTGACCGGGGAGGAAAGCCAGATCACCGCGGTTGGGGATCTCGATGCCCACCCGCATCGTCGACTCCGAGAGCCGATCGAGATCGACGATCGTGCCGGTGAAGGTGGCCGCCTGGGTCTTGGCGATGTCCGAGGTCGCCGAGATCTGCAGCACCAGATCGGATTGCGGTTTCATGCAGCACGGCAGCGCGTAACCGGCGTCCGACTCGTCGTCGGTCAGGGCGTCTTCGATGTAGGTGCCGCCGTCGTACTCGCCGGACTCGCAGAACGCCTTGCAGGTGCCACAGGCCCCGTCGCGGCAGTCGAGCGGGATGTTGATGCGTTGCCGGTAGGAGGCGTCGGCGACGGTCTGGTCCTCGCGGCAGGTGATGAACCGTGTGACCCCGTCCTCGAAGGCGAGGGCGACCTGGTGCGTGCGGGAATCGGCACTGCTCGACGCCGCGGCGTCGCGGTCTGTCGTGACGGTCATGGGGTGGACTCCTAGAAGTGGTAGATGTCGACCACGTGGTGGATGTAGTCGTTCTTGAGCACGATCGTCTTGCGCCGGATCAACGGTTGCTCACCGGAGAAATCGATCGTGTAGAACGAGGTGCCGTAATACGGGTCGACGGTGTTGTACCGGAAATACATGGTGTGCCAGTTGAATCGGACGTCGACGAGATCGCCACGCCGTTCGATGACCTCGACATTGGTGATGTTGTGGCTCGTGCGTGGTTCGGGCAGCGAGGTCGCCGAGGAGCGCTCGGTCCGGATGCGGAACACCCGGTCCTCGAGTCCGCCCTTGTTCCCGTAGTAGATCAGCGAGATCTCGCGTTGTGGGTTTTCGGTGAGCCGGTCGGAGTCGTCCCAGGACGGCATCCAGTAGACGACGTCGTCGGCGTAGCACTCGAGCCATTTCTCGAACTCACGGTCGTCGAGGTAGCGGGCCTCCCGGTAGAGGAATTGCTCGATCATGTTCTGGGTGATGAGCTTTTCGGAACTGGTGGATTGGTTCGCGGGCTGCGTGGTGGTCATCGGGTGATCCTGTTCGGAGTGTCTCGGGTCTCGGGTCTCGGGTCTCGATACGCCCTCGGCTGGCGCCTCGGGCTACTCGACCAGCGGATTGGAGAGTGGCGGCTTCCGCGGATCGAGTAGTAGCGAACGGAGTGAGTCGCGTATCGAGATCGAGGGTGGCGTGGTCTCGATACGCCCTCGGCTGGCGCCTCGGGCTACTCGACCAGCGGAGGGGCTGGCGCCTCGGGCTACTCGACCAGCGGAGGGGCTGGCGCCTCGGGCTACTCGACCAGCGGAGGGGCTGGCGCCTCGGGCTACTCGACCAGCGAATGGTTGGCCCCTTCCGCGGCGTCGGCCGCTTTGCGCATCGTCTCCAGCCAATAGCCGTGCTGCACCGGATAGAGACCCTCGTCCTCGTTCTTGACGCCGGCGGAGATGACGCCCGTCATGCCCAGGGTTTCCGCGACGGGATCGGGTCCGGTCAGCCAGTGCTCGGCGCCACGGCTCATGTCGTTCCACGGTGCGGCCTGGGCGCGGAAGGTGAGCTGGCAGGAGCGGAACTCTTCCAGATCGTCCGGGGTCGCCATCCCGGACGCGTTGAAGAAGTCCTCGTACTGGCGGATGCGATGTGCGCGGGCGGCATCGCTCTCACCCTTCGGTGCGATGCAATAGATCGTCACCTCGGTCTTGTCCGGTGCGATCGGCCGGAAGTGACGGATCTGCGTCGAGAACTGGTCCATCAGATACACATTCGGGTACAGGCACAGATTGCGTGACCCCTTGACCATGAACTCGCCTTTGGCGTCTCCGAATTTCTCCTTCAGCTCGTCCATCTTGTCCCACAGCGGCCGGTCTTGCGGGTTGGCCGCCCAGGTCCACAGGCAGAGATGGCCATTCGGGTACGACCAGTAGCCACCACCGGATTTGCCCCAGCCGCCGGCGTCGAGTGCCTTGGTGTCGTTCTTCGATTCGCCGGTGCTCCGGCGCGACGTGGTCGCCGCATAGTTCCAGTGTGTCGCGGTGACGTGGTAGCCGTCGGCGCCGTTCTCCGCCTGCACCTTCCAGTTGCCGTCGTAGGTGTAGGTGGACGCGCCGCGCACCACCTCGAGGCCCTCGGGGGACTGGTCGACCAGCATGTCGATGACGAGTCGGGTGTCACCGAGGTGATCGTCGAGCGACGCAACGTCGTCGTTGAGGCTGCCGAACAAGAATCCGCGGTAGCTGTCGAACCGGGCGACCTTGGTGAGATTGTGGGAACCGTTGACGTTGAAGGTGTCGGGGTAGCCGGCCCCTTCGGGGTCCTTCACCTTGAGCAGGGTGCCGTCGTTGCGGAAGGTCCAGCCGTGGAACGGGCAGGTGAGGGTCATCCGGTTGTCGGTCTTACGACGACAGATCATCGCCCCGCGGTGCGCGCACGCGTTGATCAGGCAGTGCAGCTCGCCATCCTTGTCGCGGGTGATCATCACCGGTTGCCGGCCGATATAGGTGGTGAAGTAGTCGCCGGGGTTGGGCACCTGGCTCTCGTGGGCCAGGTAGATCCAGTTGCCCTCGAAGATGTGCTTCATCTCGAGTTCGAAGATGTCCTCGTCGGTGAAGATGCGACGATTCGCTCGGTAGACGCCGGATTCCCGGTCGTCGATGACCGCATCGGACAGGATCGACTGCACATGCTGCAGGTTGTCGGTGATCGACGCGGTCATATTTCTACCTCCAGGTGGTCTGTGGGCTGTCCCTTGACTCTGGCACCGCGTGTTGCCGATCACACCAGGGCAATTCCCAGTCCTGACCAAGCATCCTATTGATCGATGAGATTGATCAATAGAGAGAATCTGTGTCCTTGTGTCGTATGTATGGCGGATCTACCGTGGATGCAGACGTGGTGCCGGTCACAGTGATCGCCACGTGGCGACGAGGCAGACCGGACGAGACAGATCGACGGCGAGACGCAGTACAGGAGGTGCGCAGCGACCATGGAGCTCCGCCATCTTCGCTACTTCGCAGCCGTCGCCCAGACCTGCCATTTCGGACAGGCCGCGACACAGTTGCATGTGGCTCAGCCGGCGTTGTCGTACACGATTCGCCAGCTGGAGTCGGAACTCGATGTCACCCTGTTCACCCGGACCACCCGCCAGGTCGCACTGACGCCCGCCGGGGAATACCTCAAGGTCGAGGCCGAGCGCATCCTGGCCGGTGTCGAGGATGCCGTCGACGGCGTGCGCCGCATCGCGGCGGGTCGCAGCGGCCTGGTTCGGCTGGGGATGACCGGGATCGCCGCGTTCTCGCACCTGCCGCGGATTGCGCGGGTGATCAAGCGCGAGCTGCCCGACGTCGACCTGGCGATCCAGTCCGACATGCTGACGCCGGTCCAGTGTGAGGCGCTGCGCGATTTCTCGCTCGACCTCGGTGTGCTCCGCCCGCCCGTGGTGGGTGACGAGGTCGCGATGCGCACCATCGACATCGAGCCGATGGTGCTGGCCGTCTCGGCGGATCATCGACTCGCGGTCGAACCGGTGGTATCGGTCGAGGACCTCCGCAACGAGCTGTTCGTGATGTACGACAGTCGCGATTCGGCCGTCAACGATGCCGCCATCCGGACCTGCCATCGCGCGGGGTTCGTTCCCCAGCGCGCCCACGAGGCGCCCGGGACGGCGGTGCTCCTCGCGCTCGTCGCCGCCGGACTCGGGGTCGCCGTTCTGCCGGCCTCGGTGCGATCCCTGCCGCTGGACGGCCTGGTCATCCGAGACCTGGTCGACGGCGGCACCGTCGAACTCGCGCTCGCCTGGCGCAGCGATCAGGACAACCCGGTCGTCGAGGCCGTCGCAGCCGTCATTTCTTCCGCTTTCACCGTTCGGACCGACGTCGCGGCCCCGGTTGGAACCGGTCCCGCCGGGATCGGCTTCGCAGGCCTGCCGTCGGATCCCCAGTTTGGAGAACACCTATGAAAATCACTGCGGTCGAGGCGATCCCCTTCGCGATTCCGTACACGAAGCCGCTGAAATTCGCTTCCGGCGAGGTGCACGCGGCCGAGCACGTGCTGGTGCGGGTGCATACCGACGACGGGATCGTCGGTGTCGCCGAGGCGCCGCCGCGCCCGTTCACCTACGGCGAGACCCAGGACGGCATCGTCGCGGTCATCGAGAAGGTGTTCGCGCCACAGGTGATCGGTCTGCCCCTGCTCGAACGGGAAGTGGTGCTGGGCCGGGTGTCGCGGACCGTCGGGAACCCGACGGCGAAAGCGGCTCTGGACATGGCGATCTGGGACGCCCTGGGCAAGTCGCTGGGCCTGCCGGTGGCCGAACTGCTCGGCGGTTTCACCGACCGTATGCGGGTCAGCCACATGCTCGGCTTCGACGACCCCGCGACGATGGTCGCCGAGGCCGAGAAGATGCGCGACACCTACGGGATCAGCACCTTCAAGGTCAAGGTCGGTCGCCGGCCCGTGTCGCTGGACACCGACGTCGTGCGCGCCCTGCGTGACCGGTTCGGCGACGACATCGAACTGTACGTCGACGGCAATCGCGGCTGGACGGCGTCGGAATCGTCACGCGCCATGAAGGAGATGGCCGATCTCGGGCTGCTGTTCGCCGAGGAGCTGTGCCCGGCGGATGACGTGATGAGCCGACGCTGGCTGGTCGGACAACTCGACGTTCCCTTCATCGCCGACGAATCCGTGCCGACTGCAGCCGATGTCACGCGCGAGATCCTCGGAGGCTCGGCGACCGCGATCAGCATCAAGACCGCCCGCACCGGTTTCACCGCGTCGCAGCGAGTGCATCACCTCGCCGAGGGGCTCGGCGTGGAAGTGGTGATCGGCAACCAGATCGACGGACAGGTCGGCACCGCGTGCGCGCTGGCGTTCGGCACCGCATTCGCATCGACGTCACGCTATGCCGGCGAACTCTCGAACTTCCTCGACATGAGCGACGATCTGCTGGCCACGCCGTTGCAGATCAGCGATGGCCACCTGCACCGTTCATCAGCCGCCGGGATCGGTTTCGAGATCGATCCCGACAAACTCGACCACTATCGACTCGATCGGAGCTGACGATGCTGTTCCACGTCCGCATGGATGTCAACATCCCGCACGATCTCGACGCCGAGACCCGGGCCGAGACCGTGGCCCGGGAGAAGGGCTACTCGCAAGACCTGCAGCGCAGCGGCAAATGGCCACACATCTGGCGCATCGTCGGCGAGTACTCCAACTATTCGATCTTCGATGTCACCGACAACGACGAACTGCACGAGATCCTTTCCGGATTGCCGCTTTTTCCCTACATGAACATCTCGGTGACCCCCCTGGCCACCCATCCATCGGATATCGCTGCGGGCTGAGTCGGCCCTCACCCACAGCGTCAGCCCAAGGCCACACAAGAAGGAGCACGACCCATGACCGACATCAGTTTTGACGCCGAAGTCACCGCGAAGGCCGCCGAATCCGGCGCCAACGCCTCGGCCCGATTCCGCGAACGCATGGAATCGGCGGGAACCCGGGCCGGCGTCGTCGACACCGAGCGCGTCAACTACCTCGCGTCCAAGGTCATCAAGGGCCTCAACGACATCATCATCGAGGACAAGGTCAGCTACGAGGAGTACAACGCTCTCAAGGCATGGCTGATCAAGGTCGGCGAGGACGGCGAGTGGCCGCTGTTCCTCGACGTGTGGCTCGAGCACTCTGTCGAAGAGGTCGCCAGCGCGCACCGCGAGGGCAGCAAGGGCACCATCGAGGGTCCGTACTACATCGACGGCTCACCCGAGCTGTCATGGAACGGCACCATCCCGATGCGCGACGACGAGCCCGGTACCCCGCTGGTGTTCGCCGGTCAGGTGCGAGCCGTGGACGGCACGCCGCTGACGGGCGCGAAGATCGAGCTCTGGCACGCCGACGATCTCGGCTTCTACTCGCAGTTCGCCCCCGGACTTCCGGAGTGGAATCTGCGTGGCACCTGGACCGCGAACGAGGACGGACGCTTCGAGATCCACACCCTGCGTCCCGCGCCCTATCAGATCCCGACCGACGGAGCCTGCGGCCAGCTCATCGCCGCCGCCGGCTGGCACGCATGGCGTCCGGCGCATCTGCACTTCAAGGTCAGCGCCTCCGGCTACGAGCTGATCACCACCCAGCTCTACTTCCCCGGCGACCCGCACAACGACGACGACATCGCATCGGCCGTGAAGCCCGAGCTCATGCTCGACCCGCACGACAACCCCAACGGTGAGGGCGTCGCCGTCGACTACGATTTCGTGCTCGACCCCGAGCACTGACACGTCGCGTCACCCTCGGTCGATCTCCGCGCTCACGCTGCGGAGATCGACCGACTCGTGACGGCCGCCGGCCGGAAGCCGTCACGAACAGCTCGAAACCCATGCTCGCCGAAGGACCCTCATGCTCGTCGCACCCACCACGCTGGTCGCCGCCACCGCATCGGACGATCTCGCACCCGCCCGCCGGCAGGCACAGTCGTGGCGTTCACCAGAGATCGCGATCGCCGATCGCGACCTGACCGATGCGGCGCTCGCCGACCTCGTGGCCACCGCGGAGTCCACCGGCGAGGATTCGTTCGCGCGGGCGGTGACCGCGATTCAGTCGGCCCGTTCCGGACGCTTCCCACGGATTCCCCATATCGACGCGGCGACCGAGATCTTCCACAGCTTCTTGCGGCATGACCTCATCGACGGATGGCTCTACGTCCGTGAGTCGGATGGCTATCTGCACCCGTACCTCGTCATGGACATCACGATGGAGCATGCCGACCGCACGCATGGCCCACGGATCAAATTCACGATGGAGGCGGACAACGCCACGGTGAAGCGCCCGTCGCGCAAACCCCGGGTGCTGTATTTCGAGGAGACCGAAGTCGTCGGCAAGGTACCTGCCGACGTCCTGGTCGCCGGTGGCGCCTACAAGGAGTCGCCAGAGCTCAAGGCGGAGTACCAGATTCGCCGTGACGAATATCAACGGATCATCGACGAAGGATTCGGCAAGCAGTTCAGGTTCACCGGCCGGGTGATCCGTACCGACGACTACCGTTCGCCGAACAAGCGGGAGAACCGCAAGGTGGTTCACGACGTTGCACCCGGGGAGATCGCGGCCCTGCGGTTGGTGGCGTCGTCGATCCTGTTCGACGGCGATGACTACGGCCCGGTTCCGGTGATCACCGCCGTGCGGGTCTTCGACCTCGGCGCCCAGGACTTCCTGGATGTGAACACCGGAGACCTCACCGACTACGTCTACGATCCTCACCTGCAGGACAAGTTGGTGCTGCCCGAGGAACAGCGCGAGTTGCTCAACATCCTCACCACCGACATCACCGTGTTCACCGGCGACATCATCGACGGCAAATCCGCGGGCAACGTCATCCTCGCCAAGGGCCGGCCAGGCGTCGGGAAAACTCTCACCGCCGAGGTGTATGCCGAGGTCACCGGCCGTCCGTTGTATTCCATCCACTCCGGCTCGTTGGGGGTCACCCCGGAACTGGTGCGCAAGAACCTCGAGGTGATCTTCGATCGCGCCAAGCGCTGGGATGCCGTGCTGCTGCTCGACGAGGCCGACGTCTTCGTGATGGAACGTGGCCTCGATCTGTCCCAGAACGCGATCGTCGCCGAGTTCCTGCGCACCCTCGAGTACTTCGACGGCCTGCTGTTCCTCACGACGAACCGCATCGACGGTGTCGACGAGGCCATCCTGGCCCGATGTGCGGCGGTCATCGAATACCAGCCACCCGGTCCGAAGGATGCGCGTCAGGTCTGGCAGATTCTCGCGGCCGGCAATGACGTTCTGCTCGGTGAGGACCTGCTCGACGACCTCGTGGGCGGCTTCCCGGACATCACACCGCGCGACATCAAGATGTTGCTGCGGATGGCGTTGCGAATGGCCCGGCACCGCGGTACCGAACTCGACGCGTCGGTGTTCGCTGCCGGCGCGGTGTTCCGAGGATTGCACTACGTGCCGGTGGCCGAACGGCGCTGACGCCCTACCCTCGGAAGTTGTGGAGTACCGATTCGAGATCGTCTCGTTGTTGGTGTCGTCTCGGCACGCCTATTTCGGGCGTCCGAAGGACGGACCGGCCGGCGAGGTCGAGACCCTGACCCCGGACGGGGTAGAGATCGTCGCCGACAAAGGGATTCGGGGCGACCGGTTCTTCGGGGTGCGTGCTCATACCGAGGCCGCGGTGACGTTTCTCGCCCTCGAGGCGTGGCATGCGGCTGCCGGCGATGTGAACCCGTCGGTCGCGCGGCGCAATGTCGTCGTCCGCGGCCTCGAGCTCGATCCGTTGCGTGGTCGGGAGTTCGAGCTCGACACGGGTGACGGGCCGGTCCGGTTTCGCGGTGGTCGCCCCGCGCACCCGTGCTCGTGGATGGACACGGTGGCCGGCGAGGGTGTGCGCAAGGCCCTCATCGGGCGCGGTGGCCTGCGGGCACAGCCGTTGACGTCGGGCATCCTGCGGGTCGGACCGGCGGTGATCCGCACCGATGCCGAACTCGATGCCGCGCGCGCGGCCGACCAGGTGCGGCGCGCTCAGCCGTCGTAGGCCAGAGTGCGTGCACTCCTGGTGATCTCGATACGGTTCCTCGCCTAGCGGCTCGTCGCCTACTCGATCAGCGGTGGGTGTGGTGATCTCGATACGGTTCCTCGCCGCCGGAGTCGGAGGCTGCGCCCTTCGCTGGTCGAGTAGCCCCTGGAGTCGGAGGCTGCGCCCTTCGCTGGTCGAGTAGCGCCGGGCGAGCTTGCGAGTCCGGAGCGTATCGAGACCACGTGCGGTCAACCTGCCAGCGCGCGCAGGAAGAACCCGAGGTTGGCCGGCTTCTCGGCGAGGCGGCGGACGAAGTAGCCGTACCATTCGCTGCCGTAGGGGATGTAGACGCGGACGCGATGCCCTTCGGCGGCCAGGCGCTGCTGTTCGTCGGTACGAATGCCGTAGAGCATCTGGTGTTCCCATGAGTCCGACGACCGCGAGAACTCGGCAGCCAGCTCATGCGCCGCCCCGATCATGGTCGGGTCGTGACTGGCGACCATCGGATATCCGTTGCCCTTCATCAGAATTCGCAGGCAGCGGAGGTACGCCTCGTCGATCTGGCCACGATCGGTGAACGCCACGGTCGGCGGTTCCGCATAGGCGCCCTTACATAGGCGGATCCGTGCCCCGGATGCGGCGAACTCGCGGCAGTCGTCCTCGGTGCGGCGCAGATAGGCCTGCAGCACGGTGCCCAGATCGTCGAACTCGTGGCGCAACGACCGCACGATGTCGAGTCGCTCGTCGACCGTGTGATGGTCCTCGGCGTCGATGGTCACCGACGCCTCCGCCGCACGCGCCGCCGCACAGATGGTGTGGGCGTTCTCCTCGGCGATCTTTCGACCGTGCCGTGGCAACGACTGGCCCAGGGCGGTGAGCTTGAGCGACACCTCCAGGGCATGCGGCACGCTCGTCGTCAGTCCGGACATCGATCGCAGCAGAGACAGATACGCCTCGACGGTCGCCGTTGCGCTCGCCTCGTCGGTGGTGTCCTCGCCGAGGTGGTCGATCGACACCGCCAAGCCGGAATCCAGCGACGTCCGGATCGCCGACAGCACATCGGCTTCGGTTTCGCCCGGGACGAAACGCTCGACCACGCGCTGGGTCATTGTCAGGCGTTGCGAGGTCTCCTTGATGCGATCGCTGCCCGCCGCCGCGGTGATGATCGGGCGCAGGGCGGTGTCGAAGAGTTTGCTCATCGCGGGTGTCACTCCTTCGCCATGTGCGGGTAGTCGGATGCGGTGGGCGGCACGAAGGTCTCCTTGATCGTGCGCGTCGAGGTCCAGCGCATCAGGTTGGCTTTCGACCCGGCCTTGTCGTTGGTGCCCGAGGCGCGGGCACCGCCGAATGGTTGTTGTCCGACGACGGCTCCGGTCGGCTTGTCGTTGATGTAGAAGTTGCCGGCCGCTTGACGCAGGGTCGCGGCCGCCGCGTTCACCGCGTCGAGGTCGGTCGCGATGATCGATCCGGTCAGCGCGTACTTCGCAGTGGAGTCGACGAGTCGGAGCGTCGAGTCGAAGTCGGCGTCGTCGTAGACGTGCAGCGACAGCACCGGACCGAAGTACTCGGTGGAGAAAGCCTCGTCGGTCGGGTCATCGGACAGCAGCACGGTGGGCCGGATGAAGTAGCCGACGCTGTCGTCGCAGTGTCCGCCGACGGCGACGGTCATGTGCGGAACCGTCTTCGCGCGGTCGATGGCCGCCACATTCTTGTCGAATGCCCGCCGATCGATCAGCGCACCGCCGAAGTTCGACAGGTCGTGCACATCGCCGTAGGTGAGCTCGCTTGCCTCGGAGAGGAAGTCGTCGCCCATCTTCTCCCACACCGACCGCGCCACATAGGCCCGCGACGCGGCCGAACACTTCTGTCCCTGGTACTCGAATGCGCCGCGCACCAATGCTGTGCGTAGGACATCCGGATCGGCCGAGGAATGCGCGACGATGAAGTCCTTGCCGCCGGTCTCGCCGACGAGCCGCGGATAGTTGCGGTAGCGGTCGATGTTGGCACCGACCTCGCGCCACAGGTGCTGGAAAGTCCTCGTCGATCCGGTGAAGTGGATGCCGGCGAGATGTTCGTCGGCCAGTACCACCTCCGACAGTTCGGCTCCGTCGCCGTGCACCAGGTTGATGACACCGTCGGGCAGGCCGGCCGCCTGCAGCAACTGCATGGTCTGTTGCGCGGCGAAAGCCTGTGTGGGCGATGGCTTCCAGATCACGGTGTTGCCCATGAGCATCGGGGCCGTGGGCAGGTTGCCGGCGATGGCGGTGAAGTTGAACGGGGTGATCGCATACACGAACCCGTCCAGGGCACGGTGGTCGATCCGGTTCCACACCCCGGGCGACGAGATCGGCTGCTCGGCGAGGATCTCGCGCGCGAAGGCGACGTTGAACCGCCAGAAGTCGATGAGCTCACACGGTGCGTCGATCTCGGCCTGCTGCACGGACTTCGATTGCCCCAGCATCGTTGCTGCCGCGATTCGTTCGCGCCAGGGGCCGCTCAGCAGGTCGGCGGCTCGCAGCAGTACGGCGGCGCGCTCGTCGAACGAGGTGGCCGCCCATCCGGGTGCCGCGGCCCGGGCTGCCGCGACGGCGGCCCGTCCGTCGTCGTGGGTGGCAGTGCGGATGACGCCGAGCACCTCGTGATGCGCGTGCGGCTGGACGACGTCGACCCGCTCGCCGGTGCCGGCATGTTCCTTGCCGCCTATGACGTGGGGCAGGTCGACGGGCTCGGCCGTCGACTGGCGATTGAGTTCATCGAGGATGCGCCCACGTTCGGCGGTGCCCGGGGCATAGGAGTGGACTGGTTCGTTCGATGGTCGTGGGGGTGTGGTGATGGCGTCCATACAGGCAGTTCATCGTGCTTCGGCCCGCCAGTACATGGCCGATGGGACAACAAAGGAGGTTAGGCTTTGTCTGTATGAACAACGGTGTCGAATTGGGTCGTCTCCTCTTGGCCCTCGATCGGACGGTCGCGACGTTGTCGACCGCCCCGAACGGCCTTGACCAGGTGGTCTCGTCGGCTGCACTGCTCGATGTCGACGACATCCACCTCGGTCTGGGCCGCGCCGCCCGCGGCGCCGAGCTGTTCCTGTTCGTCGGGGTGCCCGACGACGTGGTCCTGACCTGGCTGTCCGGATTGGGCACACATCAACCGGTGGCGATCCTGTGCAAGTCGCCGTCGGACCGTCTCGTCGAGCGGGCCGGGGCTGTCGGGGTCGCCGTGATCGCCATCGACCCACACGCTCGCTGGGAACGCATCTACCACCTGGTGATGCGTGTGCTCGAAGGAGTCCCGTCGCTCGCGGAGTCGGGACTCGGCGGCGATTCGATGCGGTCGGGGACCATCGGCGATCTGTTCGATCTGGCCGGCGAGGTCGCGCGACGCACCGGCGGTCTGGTCAGTATCGAGGACGAACGTTCACATGTGCTCGCCTACAGTACGGCCGGCGACGAAGCCGACGAGCTGCGCAGGCTGTCCATCCTGGGCCGCGAGGGACCGCCGGAGATGCTTGCGTGGCTGCGTCAGTGGGGTGTGATGGACGCCCTTCGGACGTCGAACGACGTGATCGTCGTCGACGAACGCGCCGATCTGGCGTTGCGTCCCCGAAGGGCGATCGCGATCCGCCGACCGTCCTCAGGCGAGTCAGGCGAGTTCCTCGGCGTCCTGTGGTTGCAGGAGGGGCGAGTCGCGTTGGCAGCCGACACCGATGAGGTGCTGAAGGGCGCCGCAGCCGTTGCGGCGCGGATGATCTCACGCCGACGTGCTGCCGGCACCGCGCACGACGATGTCGTCCGGCGGCTGCTGGGCGCGCGGGGAGAGGTGGTCGACGCCGACTACCTCGGCGGACAGCTCGGTATCGCCGTCGACGTCGCGGTCACCGTGGTCGGCTTCGCTCCGACGGACGCGGCGTCGAAGTCGTTGCGTGCGTTCGGTGCTCCGGGCCAGGTGTCCGCACTCACGCTGCACGCCAGCGCGTTGAGCCCATTGTCGGTGACGGCGACGATGGGGGAGCGCGCCTACGTCATCCTGCCGAAGGTGGACACCGATGCGGCGGTGGCCTGGGGCCGCTCGGTTGTCGGCGCGGCCGAGCGACAGTTCGGCGTGAGTTTGCGTGCCGTCGTCGCTGGGCCGGAGCGTGGCCTGCACGCCGTGCCCGACTTGCGCACCCAGGTGGACCGGGTGCTCGACGCCGCCGAGCGCGAGGGCGAACTGATCGCGGATGTGACCACGGTCGGTGCGTCGCAGACCGGAGTGCTGCTCGGTGAGATCGTCGCCCATCTGACGGCCAATCCGGAACTCGTCGACACCCGTGTTGTGGAGCTCGCAGAACTGGATGCGCAGACAGGTAGCGAGCTCACCGCGTCGCTACGGACCTACCTCGACAACTTCGGCGACGTCCGGTCGGCGGCCGCGGAACTCCACGTCCACCCGAACACGCTGCGCTATCGCGTCCGTCGGCTGCAATCGGTGACCGGGATGGATCTCGACGACCCGGCCACCCGCCTCGTCGTCGCACTGTCTTTGCGGGCCATCGGATCAGGGGGGAGTGTGTGACGTGACCGAGGTATGCGGGCCGGGATCTGGTGTGCTGTCCGTGCCGAACGCGTCCGGTGGTGTGATGGCACCCTCGTCGGGGCTCACGCCGCTCCAGTCCGCGGTGGCGGCCTCCGCCCACGCAGCCCATCGCGCGAGCGCCGAGGCCTGCTCGGCGAACCAGCGTTGCGCCAGTGCGATGATCGGCAAGCGGTCCGGGAAAGGGCCGCCGGTTTCCGCGTATTCCCGCGCGCGCTCCTCACTTTGCGCGACCTCGGACAGCGCGTGCTGTCCGATCGCCGCGATGTTGGCGCGCAGTCCGTCGAGGGAGCCGTGGTCGGCGAAGGCCACTTTGAGCAGACCCTCGAACTCGGTTCTCGGCGGCGCACCCGGTTCGTCGAGCCAGGCGTGCAGCGCTCGTCGACCCTCCGGCGTGATCGAGTACACGGTGCTTCGACGATTGCCGGTGTGCTCGGTTCGGGAATCGGCCAGGCCGAGCGTGACGAGACGTTTGGGTTCGTCGTAGACGACGCTCTCGGCTCGCGGCCACATCGCGCCCACACTGCGCTCCATCTGCCTGGCCAACTCGTACGTGGTCCATGGTCGCACCGCGAGTAGGCAGAGGATGGCATACGAGGTCGTCGTCGGCTTGGTCATGAACGACTCCTTCCACGATACTCCGATCCGGAGTATCGTGGAACACATCAGACGTGCTGTCAATGCACGCGAGATCAGGAGGTGCACACCATGCCCACCCACGCCGGTTTGTCCCACCTTTCGTTCTCGGTGAGCGACGCCGAGAAGAGCGCCCGATGGTGGAAAGAGGTCTTCGGGCTACGCGAGTTCACACGTCTTGACGACGAGGATGGATGGCACGCGATCCTGCTCTGGCTCACGCCCACATTCCCGATCGAGTTCCAGGAGCACACCGCCAACCGCGGGGAGACCTTCGACCCCACTCGAACCGGCCTGGATCATCTCGGGCTCGCCGTCGACAGCCGCGAGGACCTGTTCGAATGGCAAGCGCATTTCGAGGCACACGGGGTCGAGTACACGCCGGTTGTCGACCGTGAGTACGGGGCGGTGCTGACGTTCAAGGACCCTGACCGCATCCAGTTCGAGATGTTTTATGCGGCAGACAATTGACCGGTCGGGATGCCGATGTGGCCCGTGCTGCTCTGCGTGCCGAGCGAGCTGAGGCGCTGATGCTGATCGACTCGTTGACGGCGCGGTTGCAGGCCGTGATCGAGGCGACCGCCGACGCCAGTTCCGACGACGAGCACGACCCGGAAGGGTCGACCCTCGCCGTCGAACGGGGACATCTGGTGGCACAGCTGGAGCGATCGCGAGTTCGCCTCGATGAGCTCGACGAGGCGCAGGGGAGGCTGGACCGCGGCACCTATGGCCGGTGCGAGATCTGCGGTGACCCGATCGCCCTCGCACGGCTGGAAGCACTCCCGGCCGCGCGGCTCTGCATCGGCTGTGCGACGCGGAACCCGACCCGGAGGTGGTGACCCGCCGGCTGGTCATCCGTTGCCCGACCCGCCGACCCGCCGCCCGGCCCATACGACAAGCGCCCCAGAAAAGAACCCTCCTCAGGGTGGCCGCGAACACTCTGTTCACGGCCACCCTGAGGAGGGCGTATCTCTGGGCGCTTTTCGGCAGGGGAGCGGGCCGGTGCGGGCCGGCCCGCACCGCGATCAGAGAATCGTGAGCATCTCGTGGTAGGTCGGCAGCGGCCAGAGGTCGTCGGCGACCATGCTCTCCAGCTTGTCCGCGACGGTCCGGACATCGGTCATGGCGGGGATCAGCGCCTTCAGCGCGTATTCCGCCTCTCCCTCGACGGTATCGGCGTGGAAGCCGTCGATGGCCTCCTCGAGCACCAACATCGCCGCGTAGAGATCCTTGATGTTCTTGGTCAGCGACAGCAGGACCGGATGATCGATCTCGATGCCCGCGGCCTTGAGGCTCGCCGCGGTCCCGGCCAGCTCACCCTGATAGCGGTTCGCGGCGGGCAGGATCATCGTCTTGGCGATCTCCAGGGTCTCCTTCGCCTCGACGAGCAGTGCGAGGGCGTACTGCTCGAGCACGACCTCCTTGCGGGCCTTGAGCTCACGGTTGCTCAGGATGCCGTACTTGCTCATCACATCCATGATCTCGGGCTCGTCGAGTTGCGCCATCGCATCGACGGTGGTGCGCAGGTTGAGCAGGCCGCGGGTCGCCGCCTCCTCCTGCCACTCGTCGGAGTAGCCGTTGCCGTTGAACACGACCTTGCCGTGCTCGACGATGATGCTCTCCAGAACCTTCTGCACAGCCACGTCGAACTCGACGCCGTCGGCCATCTCCTTCTCCAGGAAAGACGCGACATAGTCCAGGGATTCGGCCAGCATGGCGTTGATCGCCACCATCGGGTCCGCGATCGACTGATTCGATCCCGGCGCGCGGAACTCGAATCGGTTGCCGGTGAAGGCGAGCGGGCTCGTCCGGTTGCGGTCCCCGGCGTCGGCCTTGAGTGGCGGCAGGGTGTCGACGCCGAGTTCGAGAACGCCGGTCTCCTTGCTTGCCTTGGCACCGCCCTTGGCGATCTGATCGAACACGTCCATCAGCTGCTCACCCAGGAAGATCGAGATGATGGCCGGGGGAGCCTCGTTGGCGCCGAGGCGATGATCGTTGGACGCCGAGGCGATCGATGCACGCAGCAGCCCGCCGAACTTGTGCACACCGCGGATGATCGCGGCGCAGAAGACCAGGAACTGCTCGTTCTCGTGCGGGGTGTCACCGGGGTTGAGCAGGTTGCCCTGATTGGCGTTGCCCAGCGAGAAGTTGACGTGCTTGCCGGATCCGTTGACCCCCGAGAACGGCTTCTCGTGTAGCAGACAGACCATGCCGTAGCGCTCGGCGACGGACTTCATGGTGGTCATCATCAGCTGCTGGTGGTCGTGAGCGAGGTTGGATTTCTCGAAGACCGGGGCGAGCTCGAACTGGCCGGGGGCCACCTCGTTGTGCCGGGTCTTGGCGGGGATGCCCTGCTTGAACAGTTCGCGGTCGAGCTCGATCATGAAGGCCAGCACGCGGTCGGGGATGGCCCCGAAGTAGTGATCGTCGAACTCCTGTCCCTTCGACGGTGCGTCGCCGAACAGGGTTCGATTCGTGGTCATCAGGTCGGGACGTGCGAAGTAGAAGTGGCGGTCGATCAGGAAGTACTCCTGCTCGGCGCCGGCGTAGGAGACGACGGTGTCGACGTCGGTGTGACCGAAGAGCTTGAGCACGCGCATGGCCTGCTTGCTCATCGCCTGCTGGCTGCGCAGCAGCGGGGTCTTCTTGTCCAGGGCCTCACCGGTCCAGGAGATGAAGATCGTCGGGATGCACAGCGTGTTCCCGTTGGGGTTCTCCAGGATGTAAGCCGGGCTGGTGACGTCCCAGCCGGTGTAGCCGCGGGCCTCGAAGGTGCCGCGGAGGCCGCCGTTGGGGAAGCTCGATGCGTCCGGCTCGCCCTGCAGCAGGGTCTTGCCCTGGAACTCGGCCAGCGATGCGCCCGAGGAGTCGGGTTCGAGGAAGGAATCGTGCTTTTCGGCCGTGAAACCGGTCAGCGGATAGAAGACGTGCGCGTAGTGCGAGGCACCCTTCTCGATCGCCCAGTCCTTCATCGCCGATGCGACGTAGTCGGCGAGCGTCGGGTCGAGCGGTGCGCCTTTGTCGATGGTCGCCGACACCGCCTTGAAGACGTGCTTGGGAAGTCGCGACTTCATCACCGAAAGCGTGAAGACGTTGCGCCCGAAGGTGTCTGCCAACGGCTCGGGGAAACCGTCGGTCTCCACCGAGTAGGTCGTCACGGCCTCGATGGCCTGACGGCGAGACATGCTGCCACTCATGGTCACTCCTGGGTTCGTCACCTGCCGGATCGATCAACGGGCAAGGTCGTTGTGTGAGCGTTTCGACGCTATGAGCAGGAGGTACCTGGGTCATTTCTCGGATGTGACGGCCGTGAAAACACGAGTCACTTGTGTGAATTCTGTGTGCTCGTGGTGTGTCTCGGAAATAGGTGGCCGGTATCCGGTGGAGCGATCGGCGTCTGGCAAGGCGGAGGAGGGAGTGATAGCGGCGCTATCTCGACCGACGACAACGCGGCCAGGCGTCGATCGAACGCCGGAGACCAGTCGCCTATTTCTGAGACGCACCACTAGGCCGAGGGGCGCAGCGGTATCCGTGAGCGTGCGACTAGCCACCGGGACAACGGTGTGCGCAGCAGCAGGTCGACCAGCACCAGAGACAGGGTGAGCGTGACGGTGACCAGTACCGTCGAACGTGTTGCCGCGGAGTTGGGGAACCAGTCGAACAGGGCGCCCATGAAGCCGAAGCGGCCGAGAACATCGAGGATCAGCGGGTGCACCGCGAACACGCCGAAGGCGCGGATGGTTGCGGCGCTCACGACCCTGGATCCGACGCGTCGGCCGGACGCACGGAGATCGTTCCAGGCCATCGCCCCCAGCCACAGCAGCGCCAGCCCGCCCACCAGCCAGGGCAGCGTCGCCGGGTTCCACGGGGTGTTGGCCGGTAGCGGCACGTTGCCCGGTGAGGTCGCGAGCAGGTACGCGGTGATGCTGACCGTGGTCGCGGCGAGGGCCGCGACCACCACGGGGATCACGTGCGCCCGCAGCCACTGCTCGACGACCTCGTGGTGGTAGGCCGCTAGGGCTCCGATCGCAACGAACAGGGCGTACATCGGGAGGGTCTTCCAGAGGTTGTCGTAGACCACGGTCCAGGCGTGGCCGCCGGGGTGCGGCACGTACTGGTAGATCACGAACATCGTGAGCTGAATCGCACCTGCGACGCCGAGGAGCGTCCAGTGGCGTTTCTCGGTTCGGCGGAGCAACCAGGCGATGGCCGGGAAGGTCAGATAGATCTGCATGGAAATCAGCAGGAAATACAGCTGATATTTCCCCTCGCCGTCGATGATGTCGAGGCCGAGGTCACCAAAGAACTGTGATGGCGACCCGAACGGATTGCCGGCGATGATCAGGTGGTCGGTGACCGCGTAGATGAGCGTCCACAACAGATACGGAGCAAGGACCAGGCCGAATCGCCGACGCCAGAACGTCACGGGGGACATCGGGCGGTTGCGTGTGCTGAGGACCAGGACGAACAGTGTCACCGCGACGAACCCGTAGCGGGTGAGATGCAGCAGTGTGCCGACCAGATTGCTGGCCCGGACCACATCGGGGGTGTTGTTGATGCCGTTGATGCTGTGCGCCACGACCACGCCGGTGAACAGGACGACCCGAACCAGATCGGCGGTATGTGCGCGACCGGCCCTGGACGACGCGGTGCCCGACGACGCGGTGCCCGACGACGCGGTGCCCGACGACGCGAGATTGCCGCCCTCGATCGGCGCGGCGGGTGCTTCGACGGTTGCAGCATCCGATGCCGTGACCACCCCCGCTCTGGCGAGGTTGTCGGCCGATACGTCTGCCGCGTCCGTGTTCGTCATGCCGGCGCCCTGCTGCAATTCCGCCCTCCCCTGCGACGTCTGACCATGCCGCCGGGCAGTGTACGGGCCGTTCCTGGCAGTTCGATCAGAAAGGTCTCGTCTCGGTGCGAGAACCCCCGCGCTGACCAGCGTTGAGGAGTATCTCCTCGACGATGTGACGCGCCGACGCCGTGAGGTACCTCATCGTCTCCGTCGGCTGCTGACGTACACTCCCGATGTCGGCAACCACGCCCAGCGTGGCGGTCGACGGGACTGAAACGGGGCGGGCAGGTAGCAGTCGAGCGCAGGCGAGACATCGTAAAGCCTCCCGGACACGTCACCCGGTCCCTCGCCTCAGTAGCTCAGGGGATAGAGCATTCCTCTCCTAAAGGAAGGGTCGCAGGTTCGAATCCTGCCTGGGGCACCGTGACATCCCTGCCGGCCTCCGGCCGGTGTGCGCCTACTGTGTGTGAAAGAGACTCATGCAGGCGCACCGTGACATCCCTGCCGGCCTCCGGCCGGTGTGCGCCTACTGTGTGTGAAAGAGACTCATGCAGGCGCACCAGTTGCCTATGCCGCACGTCCGACGATGTGGTGGTCCGCGACCTTCCCGCCGTCGCCGACCTCACCCCGCGCGATCGTCAACGCGGCGACGAGCACACCCACGACGACGCCGATAACGGTGTCGGCCACCCGATCGAACGCAGCGGCCGGTGACAGGCCGGCGCTCAGAGCTGTGAGCAACAGGGCCATCGGTGTGACGACGGTCGACGTGATCGCGTAGTTGACCGTCGCCCACGTCTCCGCCGCGATCTGACAGATCACGATGACCACGACGGCACCCCAGTAGCCGAGGCCCACGCCGAGCAACACCGCGGCGATCACCGCACCCGCTACGTTGCCGAGCAGGCGCTGGACCCCGCGTTGCACGGTGACGTGATACGCGACGCCCTGCATGGCCGCGACGGCGCCCATGGCCGCCCACATCGGGTGCGAGAAGCCGGCCGCGGTGGCCACCGCCGCGCTGACGGTCATCGCCACGAAGATGCGGATGCTGTTGGCCACCAGTTCATGTCGAGGTCGGCGGCGTAGCGTGGTCCAGATCGTCTCGTAGTGGGGTGCCGCGTGTGCACCCTCGGCTGTGGCATCGATCGATGGCCGTACCAGCGACCGCACGCCCTGCCACAGCCATGGGGCGAGTGAGGCGAGGGCGCCGCAGATGCCGCCGAGGACGGTCGCGATCAGCCCGCGGGCGAGGTCACCGCCCGCGGCGGCGAATCCCATCGCGCCGGTGGCCGCGAACACGAACACGACGGCACCGGGCCCGACGATGCGCAACGTTCCGAGTAGCAGGGCGGCCATGCTGCCCAGTACGGAGATGACCACGATCTCGACCATCGTCGATGCGCCGGCGAGGCCGAGAAGAGCGCCGACGCCCACCGACGCGGTGATCCCGACGCCCAACACGGCCAGGCGCCCGACGCGCACACGGTAGGGGTCGGGACGACAGAACGCGGAGATGAGCGCACCGAGGGCGGCCAGTCCGGCGACGTCGCGATATCCGGTCAGCCCACCGACCACGAGTGCCAGTCCGACGGCGATGCCGACCCGCACGGGTGCGCCGACATCGGCGCGGGCCCCGTTGAGTGCCAGCGAGGATCGCCACACAGTCGGGTGGGCGGCCTGCGCGAGCGCGTCGCGGCGACGGCGTGCGTGATCGGCGAGGGCAACGTGCATGAAAGTACTTTATCACTATTTTATAAGTGAAATAAATGTGACGGTGCCTACGATGTTCCTGTGAGTAGCCCCGATGCGCCCGATCTCGTCGACCGGATTCAGCAGGAGTGGGCCGAGGCGTACCCCGACCACGACGTCCGGCCGATCGGCATCATGGGTCGCATCCAGCACATCGCGACACTCAGCAGCCATCGTCTGGATCGCAATCTCGAACCGCATGGTGTGTCGCGATCGGAGTACGACGTCCTGAGTGCGCTGGCGCGTTCGCGGCGTCCGCTTCGCGCCAGTGAGGTCGTGTCGACCACCATGCTGAGCGGGGCGTCGATCACCAAGATCACCGAGAATCTGTCGCGCAGAGGTCTGCTGCTCCGGCGCAAGTCGGAGCGCGACGGTCGCGTGGTGTTGCTCGAGGTGACCGACGAGGGACGTCGCCTGGTGGAGGCCGAGCTGCCGCGCCGGCTCGCCGACGACGAAAGCGCACTGTCGGGGCTCACCCCCCAGGAACGTGCGGAGCTCACCGTGTTGCTTCGGAAGGTGTCGGCTGCGGTGCGGCTGTAGGCAGCTGTCCGGGCCCGCGCGGGCCGGGGGCATAGTGGGGTCATGGAGCTCTACGACGTCATGCGGACCACCTTCGCCGCCCGCGACTACACCGATGACCCGCTACCCGACGATGTGCTGGGGCGCATCCTCGACAATGCCCGGTTCGCGCCCAGTGGTGGGAACCGGCAAGGCGCGCACATCGTGGTGGTGCGTGACGCCGGGACCAAGCAGCGGCTCGGCGAGTTGGGCGAACCGACGGTGCGCCGCTATGTCGCCCAGCGAAAGGCCGGCGAGAACCCCTGGAATCCCGTTGTGCCCACAGCAGTTTCGCAAGAGGATATCGATCGTACCGCGGTGCCGGCCAGTTTCGTGGAGCCCATCCGCACCGCGCCGGTCGTGCTGGTCGTGTCGGTGGACCTGCGCCAGGTGGCCGCCGTCGACCAGTACCTGGACCGCGTGGGAGTCGTGAGCGGCGCGTCGGTGTACCCGTTGATCTGGAACATCCTCCTCGGGGCTCGCAGTGAGGGATTCGGGGGGAACCTCACCTCGATGGCCATTCCGGAGGAGTCCGCGATCCACGATCTGCTGGGCATCCCGGAATCCCATGCCGTCGCGGCGGTCGTCACCTTGGGCAAGCCGGTACGGCAGCTGACGAAGCTGCGACGACAGGCCGTCGACGAGTTCGTCACGCTCGAGCGCTATGACGGTCCGGGCTTCGGAGCAGACCCGACGTCGGTCAGCTCGACCGACTGAGCTCACGGCCGGATCTGATCCAGGCGGTGAGGCCTCCGGCGACGATGTCGGCGTCACGGTGGGCGTCTCGAAGCCGGCGCGCGGCGTTCGGCGACGCCAGGCAATACGGCCCCTGGCAGTACGCGATGATCCGGCGGTCGGTGGGCTGTGTGTCGAGCAGCTCGCGGATGCGATTCTGCGGCACCGAGATCGCGCCGGGAATGTGGCCTCGCTCGAACTCGTCGGGCTCGCGGACGTCGACGACGAGCACCGAGCCGTCGTCGATCAGCGCGGCGAGGTCATCGGCGGTGACCGGTGTCAGATCCCGATGGCCGGCGAAGTAGGTGTCGATCTCGGCGCGCACCGCCGCGACGTTGTTGGCTGCGAACCGATGGAACACCCCGAGCAATCGCGAGACCTCCGGCGAGGCGATGCGGTAATGGATGCGGACTCCGTCGCGGCGATTGCTGACCAGTTGCGCCGACCGCAGGATCTGTAGTTGCGACGACGTGTTCTTCAGGCCGAATCCGGCCGTTGCGGAGAGCTCTTCGACGGTTCGTTCGCCCTCCTCGAGAATGTCGAGCAGGCGTAGTCGGACGGGACTTGCGAGCGCTTTGCCGACTCGGCTCAGCTCGGTGTAGATGCCCGCCTCCGAGAACTCCTGGTCGTCGGGGTGGCCGTCGTCAGACACGGCGGACTCCTTCCCATCGGTGTGTGCGGGGTGCGGTCGACGGCGCCCGGCGGACCGAGGCGACGGCCGCGAACACTCCGGCCAGCGCCAGACCGGCGAAGCCGAAGGCGAGGAATCGGGCCGACGTGACGTCGGGATCGGCGTCGGCGCCGATGACCGCGCCGACACTGACCAGCAGCCCGGCGGTTGCCGACCCGAAGGTGTTCGCGACCATCTGAACGGTGTTCACACCGGCCGATGCCCGCGCGGCCTCGGCATCGTCGGACGTGATGGTCATCGCTGCGGTGGCGATGTGTGGGAAGGCCATTCCGATGCCGGCTCCCGCCACGAACAACGCGATGAACCATCCCAGTACCGCCCAGCCGGACGAGGCGAACTGCAGCGCTCCGTAGGCGGCCAGCCCCGCGGCCAGCAGTGCCGGTCCGGCGATGCGCACGATGCGGGACCGGGCGCCGTCTGCCCACGTCGTGCTCGCGATCTGGGCACTCGTCCATCCCCAGGAGAGCGCCGCACCGAGCATCCCGGCGAACAGCGGCGCCATGCCGGCGATCCGCTGACCGAACAGCGGGATGAAGGCCTCGGAGGTCGATCCGATCGCCAGGATGGCGATCGATACGTAGATCCACTTCAGCGGACTGCCGGGCGTATAGGTCAGCCGGGGAAGGAGTCCGTCGGCGCGACGTCGGTCGACCGCGATGAAGACGACCGCGGTCACGGCGGCGACGGCGATCAGGACCAGCACCGTGCGGATGTCGTCGACAACCCCGGCGATCGACACCGCGACGGTGGCGATGACCAGGATCGCGAGCGACCCGATAGGCAGTGGGGCGCTCTGTCCGGTGTCGCGCCGGCGTGCGGGCAGCGCACGAACCAGCCCGGCCATGATCGCGGTGGCCACCACCAGCAGCCAGAATGACCCGCGCCAGAAGCCGATCTGGGCGAAGCACCCGCCGAGGACCGGTCCGATCAGGTTGCCGACCCCCCACATCGCCGAGGTGAGCCCGACTGCGCGCACCCAGAGACGCTCGGGCAGGGCAACTCGGATGACCGCGAAAGCGAGACCGGTCAGCAGGCCGCCGCCGAGGCCCTGGACGGCTCGGCCGGCCAGCAGGATCGGCATCGTCGGGGTGACCGCGCACACCAGTGAGCCCACGCCGAACAGGCCGAACCCGATCAGGTATGCACCACGTGCCCCGTAGCGGGTCAAGGTGCGGGTGACGATCATCGACGAGAACACCGAGGTGATCAGGAAGACCGTCATGACCCACGCATAGAGGCGTGATCCGCCGATGTCGGCCACGGCGCTCGGCAGCGAGGCCGCGGTCAGATACGTGTTGATGGCGAACACCGCGATACCGCCGGCGAACACCGCCACCGCGGTCCGGTGGGCCGGGTGGAACAGTTCGCGCCACGTGCCAGGGCTCACCGCGGCGGGGTCAGGACCGCGCGCATCCGACTCGTCGGGCCTTCGCGCCACATTCTAACGAATATCGGAATATCGGCAGAAGGTCAAGCGCCGCGAGGGTGGGTTGGTCGGAATCTCGCCCGGCGGGCCACACGTCTGGCTGCATCCGAAATCCCGTTGAGAAGCGTTTCATTGTCGGAGGAAATCGAGGCTTTGATCGATCGCGCATTTCTCGCGCGATGCGGTTTGCATTCCTCCGGTGATCGGTGAATCGGCGTATGTGCGTCCCCACCTGCTCAAGCGCTGCGGCACGGTGGAAGAAATGGTTTCCGGCACGCCGGTGGAATCACTTTCTGCGATCGGCCCGCGTCCGGGGCTCAATTGAGGCAAATTGGTATTTCGGGCGGATCGATCCGCCTCGGAATGACGAGTTCGATCACAACTTCGATGGGCGAGGTCGGGGTGCCATGGCGACGACATCACGGATTCGGCCGCAGCGAGTCGGCGCACTGGCGCTCGGCCTGGCCGTGGTGGCGGGCGCGGCGCTGCTGTCGGCGTCACCGGCCGCCGCGCATTCGCTCGCGGAGGCCCGGACCGTGAACGCCGCCGATGAGGACGCCGGTTCGGATTGGTGGTGGCTGTTGATCCCGTTCCTGCTGATCCTCGCCGGTCTGCTGATCGTCTGGCTCGTGCGCAGGCTGCGTCTGTCCCCGGCGGAGGAGTCGACGGTCGTGGGCGATGGGCGTGAACCGGACGAGGGTGCCGCCGCGGTGGAGACCGAACCGGCCCGAGAGGTCGAGATGGCGACCGCCGGCGGGGGAGTGGGCGGTGACGAGGCCACGGTCGGGGCGGAAGCCGATGCGGAAGTCCACGCGGACGTCGAAGCGGACGTCGAAGGTGATGCCGAAGCCGACGTCGACGCCGATGCCGAGGTCGAACGGGATGTCGAAGGAGCCGGGGACGATGAACCCGAACCGGCACCCGGCCCCGAGTCACTCGACGAATTGATGAACGTCGACATCGGCGAGGTGATGTCGCCGCCCGCCGATGCCGAACTCGGCGTCGGCGACACCACCCACCACGGTTCAGGGGACGGCGTGGGGTCCTACCACCGAAACGGCGAGGAGTTGCCGGTGCCGTTGGGTGCACACCTGCCGGTGCCCGACACGGCCGACCCGCCGGACGGCTATCCGATCAAGGCCGACGCAGACGCCGGTGTCTATCACACCCCCGACCTTCCCTCATACGCCGACGTCGCGCCGGAGATCTGGTTTGCCAGCGAATCGGCCGCCGAAGCCGCCCACTTCCGGAAGGCCGACGCTGTCTGACCGGCCGTCCGGGGTGACGCGCTACGGTGTTCGGCGTGGCTGATGCAGCAGATCCCAAGGTCGTGCTCGTGACCGGCGCCTCGAGTGGCATCGGCGCGGAGGTCGCCCGCCAGTTCGTCGAGCGCGGCCACACCGTCTACGGCACGAGTCGTCGGCCCGACGCGGTCGCCGCTCCGGTCCGTGGAGTCCACTATGTGCGCCTGGACAACACGGACTACTCGAGCGCCGACGAATGCGTCGACAAGGTGGGTGTCATCGACATCCTCATCAACAACGCCGGTGAGAGCCAGGCCGGCGCACTCGAGGACACCCCGATGGATGCGATCGAAAAGCTGTTCGCGGTCAACGTGTTCGGTCCTGTGGCGATCACAAAGGCTGTGCTGCCGGGGATGCGTGAGCGCGGTGGCGGGACGGTGGTGATGGTCGGATCGATGCTGTCGAGCTTCCCGGTGGCATTCAGGTCCAACTATGCCGCAACGAAATCGGCGCTCAAGGCGTTCGCACTCGCCACCCGACGGGAGGTCGCGCCCTACGGCATCCGGATGATCTCGGTCGAGCCCGGCACGATCGCCACCGGTATCGGTGACCGTCGCAGCATTCACATCGGCGATCGATCGCCCTACAAGGCCGAATACGACACCCTCGCGCGAGCGACCCGCAAGAACGAGGACGAAGGAATCGATGCGCCCACCATGGCCCGGGTGATCGTGGATGCGGCGCTTGCCGAGCATCCCAAACCCTTCTACGCCAAGGGGAATCAGGCCGGAGTGGTGTTCTTGCTGCGGAGGCTGATCCCCCGCCAACTGATCCTGGACATGACCGCGCGCAAACACGGTTTGCGTAAGGTCCGGATCTGACCGGTCCGATGCGAATCACCCTGCGTGTCATCGGCATCGGGCCGGGCAACCCGCGGCAGATCACCCTCGAGGCGATCGACGCGCTCGCCGACGTCGACGTGTTCCTGATGCTCGACAAGGGCGGTGTCAAAGAATCGTTGGCGACTGCGCGCCGGGACATCCTGGCCCGCCACGCGGCGCCCGGGCATCGGGTGATCGAGGTACTCGACCCGCCGCGGGACCGCGATCCCGACGACTACGACGCCGAGGTGCGGCGCTGGCACGCCGCCCGGGCGGCGATCTTCACCGATGTGCTCACCGCGGAGGTACACGACGCCGGGGTCGCGGCGTTCCTCGTGTGGGGGGATCCGGCGCTCTACGACAGCACCCTGCGCATCGTCGACGACCTTTGTGAGCATTCCGACCTGTCGATCGACGTCGAGGTCATTCCCGGAGTGACGAGCGCGAGTGCACTCACCGCGGCGCATCGCATCGCCGCCAACCGCATCGGCGAACCGATCCACATCACCACCGGGCGACGCCTCGCCGACACCCCTGCCGGTGCGGATTCGAACCAGATCGTGATGCTCGACGGCGACCTCGCCTTCCGGAACACAGCCGACCCGGACGACCACATCTGGTGGGGCGCCTACGTGGGGACCGACGACGAGATCCTCGTCAGCGGGCGTGTCGCCGACGTGGCCGACCGGATCGTCGCGCTGCGAGCGGAGGCGCGGGAGCGAGTGGGCTGGATCATGGACATCTACTTGCTGCGTAAGGGTTGATCTCGCGGTGTGCGGGTGTCGCCCGGTCGCTGGTCCGAGGGGTGACTCGGTCCCTGAAGAGCCTCCGCGGTTGGGGGCGTGACCCTGGTTGCTGTGGAGCGTCCGAGGTTGGGGGCGTGACCCCGGTCCCTGAGGAGCTCCGTGCTTGGGGGCGTGACCCCGGTCCCTGAGGAGCCTCCGTGCTTGGGGGGTCACCCCGGTCCCTGAGGAGCTCCGTGCTTGGGGGCGTCACCCCGGTCCCTGAGGAGCCTCCGAGCTTGCGAGGATGCGTCACGAAGGGCCCTTCGTGACGCGTCGCTCGTTCCTCGCGAGGCTCCTCAGGGAGCGGTGGGTGACGCGTCGCTCGTTCCTCGCGAGGCTCCTCAGAGCGTGTTTGAAAACTCAGGCAAGTTTGGCCAGTCGTCGTGACATGGTAGCGATGAGGGCGATGTACACCATGTTTTCGTGGTGGTCGGGTCGGGTTTCGTAGTCGCGGACGCAGCGGCGGTGTTTGACGATCCAACCGAAGGTGCGTTCGACGACCCACCTGCGCGGTAGGACGTGGAATCCAGTCATGTCGTCGGTGCGTTTGACGATCGTAACGGTTAGTGCCAGAACGTTTTTCGCCCAGATAAGCAGTCTGCCGCGGTAGCCGCCGTCAGCCCAGACCATAGTGATGGTGGAGAACTGGGCGCGCAGCGCGGCCAACACTCGGGCACCACCGTCGGCGTCCTGGATGTTGGCGACGTGGACCACGATCGCCAGCAGCAGACCGGTGGTGTCGACGGCGATGTGGCGTTTGCGTCCGTTGACCTTCTTGCCGGCGTCGTAGCTGCGACTGGCACCGGGCACGGTATCGGCGCCGGGGATCGATTGAGCGTCGATGATTGCCGCGGTCGGCAGCGGGTTGCGGCCGTCGGCCACGCGCAGCATGTCGCGGAGGCAGTTGTGGATGCGGCGCCACGCTCCACTGGTGACCCAGCGGTGGAAGATCGCGTAGACGGTCATCGCGGGTGGGAACTCCGAGGGGAGTTGTCGCCAGGCGATACCGCCGCGGACAACATAGAAAACGGCGTCGAGAACGGTTCGGCGACACCACTTCTCGGGTCGGCCACCGCGTCCTGCGGTGTTCCCGGCCGGTGGCAGGAGCGGTTCGAGGACCGCCCACTGGGCATCGGTGACACTGGAGGACGGATAGACCTCGCACCGATGACCAGACCCGTGGGTGGGGGTCGGGCAGGACGGGCACGCACCGATGGGTGATGATGGCATGGTGAACTCCTGGTGAGTACGTGTTGTTAGCACTCACTGACCTACCAGGAGTTCACTCAAATCCCATCCGTCACACGCCGCACATCCGAGTTTTCAAACACGCTCTCAGGGATCGGGTGGTGACGCGTCGCTCGTTCCTCGCGAGGCTCCTCAGGGAGCGGTGGGGTGACGCATCGTTTGTTCCTCGCGAGGCTCCTCGGGGAGCGGTGGGTGACGCGTCGCTCGTTCCTCGCGAGGCTCCTCGGGGGCCGTAGGTGACCTTTGTACCCTCCCGCACCTGGTTCGACCGGTCACCAGATCTCGTCGAGTGCGGCGAGGATGTCGTCGCGAATCTCCTTGCGGCAGATGACGAAGTCGGGCATGTAGGGCTGTGGCTGGTTGTAGACGATCGGCGAGCCGTCGAGTCTGCTGCAGTGCAGATCGGCGGCCAGGGCCACGCCGACCGGCGCGCAGTTGTCCCACTCGTACTGGCCCCCGGAGTGCACGTAGGCGTCGACGTCGCCGCGGACCACGGCCATCGCTTTCGCGCCTGCGGAGCCGATCCCGATCATGTTCAGCGAGAGCCGGCGCGACACCCACGCGCTCTCGTACGACCCGCCGTGACGGGACGCAGCCATCCGTCCGGTGAGCGGGCCGCTGGGGGGTTTGACGGTATCGGAGCGGAACACCTCGCCGACCGCGGGAAGTGCGACCGCCGCCGACGTCACGTCGCCGTGCTCGGTGAGCGCCACGTGAACGGCCCAGTCCGCAGTGCCGGACGCGAACTCGCGCGTGCCGTCGAGCGGATCGATGATCCACACACGCTCGGCGGTCGAGCGGTCGCCGATGTCGGCGCCCTCCTCGGACAGCACCGCGTCGTGCGGGCGATGCCGGACGATCACGTTCGCAATCCAGGCCTGCGCCATCGCATCCCCGACATCACCGAGGTGGCGGCCCTGCAGTAGCTCGCCGTGCCGGACGCCCACCAGGATCTCGCCCGCGCCTTCGGCGAGGCGCGCCGCCAGGTCGACGTCAGAAAGGCGCGAGATCATCCTCCTACTAGAGCACACTGGAGTCATGCCTGAGCTTCCTGAGGTGGCGGCGATCGCGGAGTACGTGGACGGTCGCGCGGCCGGGTTTCCGATCCGGCGTGTGGACGTCGCATCGCTGGCGGTGCTCAAGACCGCGGACCCGCCCTACACCGCGTTGACCGGACGCCTGATCGAATCGGTCGGCCGGATCGGAAAGTACCTGGTCATCCGCACAGTTCCCGGTGGGGCGGGGAACGGGTCCGCCGACGCGGAGCCGGTGATCAACCTCGTCATCCATCTCTCGCGGGCCGGCTGGCTGCGCTGGAGCGATCACCTGTCGCAGACGCCACCGCGGCCCGGCGGTAAAGGGCCCATCGCCATCCGGGTCCATTGTGGCCTGCCCGGTGAGGGTTTCGATGTCACCGAGGCCGGCACGCAGAAGCGACTGGCCGTGTGGGTCGTCCGCGACGTCACCGAGGTGGAGCGGATCGCCACGCTGGGCCCGGACGTGCTGTCGGTCGGACGAGACGAGTTCGCCGCGATCCTGGCCGCGTCATCCGGCCGGATCAAGAACGTACTGACCGATCAACGTGTGCTGGCCGGCGTCGGGAACGCCTACTCCGACGAAATCCTGCACACCGCGCGGCTGTCGCCGTTCGCTTCGGCGAAGTCACTGACCGACGCACAGTTCGAGGCGCTTTTCGAGGCGGTACGCTCGGTGCTGACCGACGCCATCGGTCGGCTCGAAGGTCAAGAAGTGGCCCGTCTCAAGTCCGAGAAGCGGACCGGACTACGAGTGCATGCCCGTACGGGGTTGCCGTGCCCGGTGTGTGGGGACACGGTTCGCGAGGTCTCGTTCTCCGACCGATCCTTCCAGTACTGTCCGACCTGTCAGACCGGTGGCAAGGTGTTGGCCGACCGCCGGATGTCGCGACTATTGAAATGAGCTGCCGTGCATGCCCTTGTCGTAGACGACGACACCAGGGCCGCGGAGACGATCCGACGCATGCTGGTCAGCGATGGCTGGGCGGTCACCGTTGCGCACGACGGTACCGACGGGCTCTGGCGGGCCACCGAAGGTCACTTCGACGTGATCCTGCTCGACATCCTCATGCCGGGTTTGAACGGCTTCCAGGTGCTCCAGCAGCTGCGCGCCCGTGACATCTGGACCCCGGTATTGGTTCTGAGTGCCAAGGACGGTGAATACGATCAGGCCGAGGCGCTCGACTGGGGCGCGGACGACTATCTGATCAAGCCGTTTTCCGTGGTCGTGCTCAAGGCGCGATTGCGCGCCCTGCTGCGGCGCGGTGCGCCGGAGCGCCCGGCGCAGCTCGTGGTGGGTGACCTGGTTCTCGACCCGGCCGAGCACTCTGTGCGCCGAGGGGACACCCCCATCTCCTTGACCCCGCGAGAGTTCGCCGTGCTCGAATACCTGATCCGGAACACGGGCACCGTGGTCTCGAAGTCCGACATCCTCCACTCGGTCTGGGACACGAACTTCGAGGGCGATCCCAACATCGTCGAGGTGTATATCGGCTACCTGCGCAAACGGGTGGATGCGCCGTTCGGTGTGCGCAGCATCGAGACCGTCCGGGGTGCCGGCTACCGGATCCGATAGTCGGCCGGCGTCACGTGCTCGGCGGTGCGAGTTCCGCGCCGACCGCGGTGTCGTCGACGGTGGTTCGAGCGGCGGTCGGCAGCGAGATCACGAAGGTGGTGCCGTGACCGAACGAAGCCGGAGGATCCTCGATCGTGACCGTCCCGCCGTGGGCGCGGATGATCTCGTGGACGATCGACAGCCCCAGCCCCGAGCCGCCGCGATTGTTCCGATCGACGTCGAGCCGCGTGAAGCGTTCGAACACCGCGGCCCGCTGATCGGGGGCGATACCCGGCCCGTCGTCGGTCACCGAGATCGTCGCGATCGGCTGGTCGTCGTCGGCGTGCATCTCGAACCGGACCCGTGACGTCGCGTGCCGCGCTGCGTTCTCGGCCACGTTCCGCACACACCGTGCGAGTTTGTCCCGGTCACCGGACACCCGGATCGGGGTGATCGAGGTCTCCACGCGGGCCAGTCCGAGCGCCCGGAGCCGACGTACCTCGTCGACCACGAGATCGTCGAGATCGACGTCCTCGCGTTGTAGCGGCACGCCGCGCTCGTCGGCCCGCGCGAGAAGAAGCAGATCGTCGACCATGTTCTGCATACGGCGGGCCTCGGGCAGCAGGATCGTGCGCACCGTCGGCAGGTCGATCTGCGAGTCGGTGTCGTCGGCCAGGTCGAGGATGCCCACCACGGTGGTCAGCGGACTGCGAAGCTCGTGCGATGCGTCCTGGACGAACCGAAGCTGCGCCTGCTGGCTTTGGTCGAGCCGGCCGAGCATCGCATTCATGGTGGTGGCCAGCTCGGTCACCTCGTCGTCGGTGGTGGGAACCGGAACCCGAAGCGACAGATCCGAACTCGTGATCTGGTTGACCTGATGGGTGATCTTGCCGACCGGCCGCAGGCCGCGGCCGACGAAGTAGTAGATCGACACCCCGCTGAGCACGACGAGGATGGGTATCCCGATCGCGAGGAGCAGCGCCGTGTTGACCAGGCCTTCGCGGTAGGGGCCGGCGTAGATGGCGGCGACAACGGTGTAGCGATCGGCGCCGTGTCGTGCGCCCACGATCGTGCCGCAGTAGTCACCCTGGTCACCGGGAATCATCTGGCCTTTGACCGTCACCGAGGTCCAGGGGCTCGGCCGCCGGTCGGTGAGCGGCACCTGGGGCGCGCCGGGAGACGACGTGGCGATCCGCCCGTTCGAGTCGATGACCTGGATCATGTCCACCCCGGACCCGACGATCAACTCCTCGTGCGGGATGGCGCCCACTCCACCCTGCCGGATGTAGTCGGCGATTTCATAGGCTCGATAGCTGGTCGAGTCGTACATCGAACGACTGTCGGCGCGGTGCAGCATGAACAGCATGGCCACCGCTCCGAGGGCGAGTGCCAGGGCGACGAGGCAGGTCCCGACAACGGTGGAGCGCACACGCACGCCCTGGCGCCTGCTGAACAGGGCCCGCCATCCGGGCAAAGTGCCAGACATCAGAGCTCCTCATGGTGTGTCGACTGATCCGGCCGCTGCCGGTTGAGGCGATCGCACCTGTTCGTCTCATCGTAAATGTCATGTGAACGTCCGACAAAGATCTTGGCGCTGCGGCTTTCAGCGGACCTTCAGGTAGACCGACGCACAGTTGGCACATGACCGTGATCGCGAGCCGCACCCCGACGCCCGAACAGGCGAACCCGGCTTCAGCCGTTTCCTGCACTGTAGCGGAATACATTGTGCAGCAACTCCTCTGCGAGTCGATCACCACCGTGTTCGGAGTCCATGGCGCCAACGTGGAGGATCTCTACGACGCGGCGGTCCGTGCGGAGGGCATGACGCCGGTCGTCGCCAAGCACGAGTTCGCGGCCGGCGCGATGGCTGACGGGGTCGCACGGATCACCGGACGACCCGCCGCCGTGATGACCACGTCGGGCGGCGGGGCGATGAACGTCGTGCCCGCGCTGGCCGAGTCCTACGACAGTCGCGTCCCGGTGCTCGCGCTGATCGGGACCGCGCCGACGACGTTGGTCGGGCGAGGGGCATTTCAGGACATGCTGTCCCCGCCGGACACCATCGACATCACCGGCGTCATGTCCGCAGTCGCCGGATCCTGTTCGGTGGTGTCCGAACCGGCCGAGGTGCCGGCGGCACTCGCCACCGCAATCGCGACACTGCACCGAGGACAACCTGCCGTTGTCTTGCTGCCCAAGGATGTTCAGCGTTCGGCACTGCCCGCCGGGGCAGATCCAGGGCACCATGTCCGGCACACACGGCCGCCCCACGATGAGGTCCGGGCCGAACTGAGCCGGATAGCCGACGACCTCGCCTCCGTCGTCCGTTCGGGCGGCCGGGTGGTCATCTGGGCGGGGGACGAGGCATCGGTTGCCGGTCTCGGCGAGCAGATCGCAGCCCTCGCCGCGCTGTTGGGTGCCGACGTCGTCGCGTCGCCCGGGGGCCGCGACATCCTGGCCGACGCAGAAGGAAACGCGGGAGTGACCGGGGTGATGGGTCACCCCTCGGCGCATCGGTCGGTCGAGCAAGCCGAGCTCTGCCTGGCGATCGGCTGTCGCATGACGATGACCGATCGCGCCGGCCTTGACGACGCCCTTGGCCGGATACGGGTGATCCACCTGGGTGCCGAGCCACCGCGATCGGCACAACCAGTCGACCACCTGTCCTGCGGCGACCTCCGTGGTTGTCTGGATGCCCTGACCGATCGCATCCGGGAATCGGTCGCCACACCGCCACACCGCCCGCCGATCGAGGTGACCCGTCTCCCGGTGCCCGCCCCTCGCGTCGACCTCGACATGCAGACCGCGATCACCGAGATCGGCGCTGCGCTGCCGCCGGACACGGTCGTCTTCGCCGATGCCGGGAATGCGGGGGCGGCGGCGATCCACCATCTGCCATTCGGCCGGGGCCGATTCGTCGTCGCGCTGGGCATGGGCGGCATGGGTTACGCTCTCGCGGCGGGCGTCGGCACCGCCATCCACTCGACGACGACCGGACAGCCGACGCGCACCGTGGTCATCGCCGGGGACGGTGCATTCTTCATGCACGGCATGGAGATCCACACCGCCATCGAACACAACGCGCCGGTCACCTTCGTGCTGCTGAACAACAATGCACACGGAATGTGCATCACCCGTGAGCACCTGTTCTTCCCGAACGTACCGAGTATCAACCGATTCCGGCCCACTGACCTTGCTGCCGGGCTCGATGCGATGTTTCCGGATCTCGGCGTCGCGCATGCGACGGACCGCAGCGGGCTTCGTTCCGCGGCGGCGGATCTGCTGTCCCGACACGGCCCCAATTGTCTCGTCATCGACGTGGATCCCGACGAGATCCCTCCATTCGCACCATTGATCCCGAAAGGCCACTCATGACCTCAGTATTGCCCGCTCTGTCCGATCTCGGAGACGATGCGGCCGGCCTCGAGGGGCTGACGCGTATCGAGACGCATCCGCGCAAGATCGCCACACCGATCCTGTTGGATCGGCTGCGGTCGGTCTACCCACACGACCAGATCTACGGCGAGTTCTGTCCGGTCCAGAGTTTCGTGGCCGCGCCACCGCGCGAGCTCTTCGAATGGCTCGCGGACACAAGGTCGTTGGAGGAGTGGACGTATAGCCTGCGCGGATTCACCCGGACCGAGGAGGACGGGCTGTGGGTCGCACAGGACCGGCTGGGCTCGGACACGAAGATCTACACCCGTACCGTCGCCAACGCCGAAGCGATGACGGTCGATTACCACTGCGCGTGGGATCAGGGCCGGCACCTGTGGATGATCTACCTCATGCGGGTCGTCGACGCGCAGGTGGTGTTCGACCGGCCCGGCTCGGTGGTGTTGTGGACCAACTGTCATCACCCGTTCTACGACGAGAACCCGTACCCGGAAACCGCTCCACCGGAGCGCCCGGTCTGGGTGGGCGACTTCTGGGAGACGTTCTCCGGGGGCCACCAACTCGAACTCGAGAACCTCAAGGCCATCGCGGAGTACCGACACCGCAACGGCCTGCCCATCACCCCCGATTGGATGCGCTCATGACAGTCACCGACATGCCGACGACCTTGGTGGATCTCGCCACCTACCTGCCCGAGAATCGGGTACCGGCAGAGTATTTCGCTCAGTACGCCGAAGAAGGCGACCTGAGCGGCAACGCGATGTTCCGGTCACCGGCCTTCCGCCATCACGCAGCCGACGGTGAGACGTCGGCTGACATGATGATGTCTGCGGCGCGCGTTCTCGCCGAGCGGCACGGCGCCGACATCTTCGACGACGTCGATGTGGTGCTCACACACAGTCAGCTTCCCGAAGTGCCCGTGCGGGGATGTGGCGGGGAAGTGGCCCATCGACTCGGCCTGCGTCCGACGACGGTTCTCGACGTCCACAACGGCGGGTGCGCGGCGTTCATCCACATGATCGATCTGGCCGGAGCGCTGCTGCGCGCCAACGGCGGCCGCACCGCGCTGATCGGTCTGGCCCAGAACAGCGCGGGCCAGGTGTTCACGCAGGAACAGGTGCGTGGCAAGCCGCAGGCCTGTATCCCGGGCGATGGTTCGGCAGTGGCGCTGGTGCGTATCGGTGGTGAGGGCGGGAGCCCGATACTCGGGCTGACCTGTCACTCGTACGGTCAGTATTCCGCCGACATGACCGGCGTCTCGAATCCGCCGCGTAAGTACTGGGAGGCCGGGCCCGGCCAGATCCACATCGGCTTCAACGAGGCCAAGATCGCCAAGGTGCTGGCCCGTGGAAACCGGATGGTGCCGGAGGCGGCCATCGAGGTCGCCGACGGCATCGGCATCGCACCCGCGGACCTCGATTGGTTCGTGACCAACCAGCCCAACCGGATATTCCTGCGCAACTGGCGTGAGGCCATGGAACTCCCGGAGCAACGACATCCCGACACCTTCGACGAGTGCGGCAATCTGTTCGCCGTCGGCATCCCGGTCACCCTCGACACGGCGATCACCGACGGTCGTATCCAGGAGGGCGACGTGGTGATGACCGCGGCCTTCGCCCACGCCGGCGATTTCGCGGCGGCCGCCGCGCTCCGGTGGGGTGGCCGCTCGTGAGTCCTCCGTTCGACTGTGGAACGGTTGCGGTTCCGTCCGTCCGGCTGAACCTCAACGAATCCGCGTATGGGCCGCTGCCATCCGTGTCAGCGGCGTTGCGGGACTGCCTGACCGACGTCAATCGGTATCCCGACTTTCGTCCCGACCGCACGCGCAGCCAGATAGCGGATCATCTGCGATTGCCGTCCGGCCAGATCACGGTGGGAGCCGGCGCCACCGGGGTCGCCCTGTCCGCGCTCGAGATGTGTCGCCGTCGGGCGGCCGCGTGTGGAATCGACTCGCCCGCGATCGTGACCGCGATGCCGACCTTCGACGGCTACCCGATCCTCGCGTCCATGGTCGGCCTGCGCGTCGACGCGGTACCGCTCGCCCTTGACGGCAGCCCCGACCTCGACGCCCTCCAGGCCGCCGTCTCCGCGGACACGGTGGCCGTCATCGTCTGCACTCCACACAACCCGACCGGCGCCGTCGTGGACACCGCCGAACTCCATGCGTTCATCGGTGCGCTGCCACCCGGTGTGCTTGCCATCGTCGACGAGGCATATGTCGAATTCTGTGACAACCCTCCCGATCTCAGGGCTCTGCTGACGATCAACGCCGACGTCCTGGTCCTGCGCACGTTCTCGAAGGCCTATGGTCTCGCTGCCCTCCGGGTCGGCTACGGTATCGGCGCCCGCGACCTGGTGTCGGCACTGCACCGACACGAGGTCCCGTTCGCGGTGGGCGCCCCGGCGATGGCCGCCGTGCCCGTCGCGCTGGCTGCCGAAGAGCAACTCGCCGAGCGTGTTCGGGCGATGCAGACCGAACGTCGCCGGATGGCGGACATGCTGGCCGCGATCGGATGCCCGACCCTGCCGAGCCAGGGCAACTTCCTGTTCGTGCCCGGCCCGGAGGGCGTGGACATCGGCAGACTGCTGCGCAGCTGCGGTGTCGCGACCAAAGAATGTGCGACCGACGGAATCCGCATCACGGTCGGCGATCGCGCGAGTACCGATCACCTGATCGCGGTGCTGCGCATGACCGCGATGACCGCCTGACCGGTCGACCTGCGAGCCCTCCGTTGCGGGTAGGTTGGGGTGCCGTGACCGCAACGACACGGCAGAAGATCCTGATCACCGGCGCCAGCTCCGGGCTCGGTGAAGGAATGGCACGCATGTTCGCCGCCCGGGGTCGGGCGCTGGCCCTGTGTGCCCGACGTCTCGATCGGCTCGATGAGCTCGCACTCGAATTGCGGCCGGCCGCCGCGCAGGTGGCCACCGCGCGGCTCGACGTCACCGACACCGACTCGGTCCCCGGGGTTTTCACCGCACTGGCCGACGAACTCGGTGGTCTCGACCGGGTGATCGTCAACGCCGGCCTGGGGAAAGGGGCGCCGTTGGGAACCGGCAACGCCGCTGCGAACATCGAAACGATCCAGACGAACCTCGTCGGGGCACTGGCCCAGGCCGAGGCGGCCCTGGAGATCTTCCGCGCCCAGGGGCACGGACATCTGGTGTTGGTCAGTTCGATGAGCGCGATCCGCGGCCTGCCCAAGGCCCAGGCCGCGTACTCGGCGTCGAAAGCCGGACTCTCGGCACTCGGCCAGGGGCTGCAGGCCGAGTTCGCCGGATCGCCGATCACGGTGTCGGTCCTTCTGCCCGGGTACATCGAGACCGACATCAACCGAGGTGTGCAGACGGCGATGATGACCGGCACCGACAAGGGGGTCGCGGCGATGGTGGCCGCCATCGAGAAGGAGTCCGCCTGGGCGCCCGTCCCGACCTGGCCCTGGCTGCCGATCGCGGCTGCCCTGCGCTATCTACCGTCGGCGATCACCCGTCGGATGGTGTGACGCGGTTCGGTGCGCCCCTGCATTGACATGCTTCGCTGAGAAGCGCCCCTGAGAAGCGCCCCCACAGGAGGCGGCCGCCGACATTATTTCGCCGGCCTCGTTCCACAGGGCGCATGTCGAGGGCGCTTTTCATGGTGCTGTCGGAGGTAGATCCCGGGCCGTTGGTCCGGTTCGCACCGCGATGGGGTGTCAGCCCGCGGCCGGGCCCGCGCTCGGAGAGGCGGATGCGGGCAATCCGGCCGGTGACCACACGACGGGCGCGCTCTTGTAGTCGAGCGCTTCCTGGCCGGCGGTGTCGGCCCAGTAGATCACCCGTTGGAGGCGTTGCCCCCGATCCGCCACGGACACCAGGCAGGTGGAGTACGACTCGCCCCGTCGCATCTGTTCGGGCGGCGTCGAAGCAGGACAGTCGGGCAGCCCGGGTGTAGGGGAGAACGTCAAGGCCGGGGTCTTTCCGTCGGCGCTGGCGCTCAACCCGAAAACGTCGGGTGCGGACGCCGGACGCGTCGACAACGAGGTCACCGTGACGTAGAAGAAGTAGGCGGTGCCGCCGTTGGTGGCGTCGTCGGGAACACCCTCGGCGGGGGTGATCCCGGTGACGGTGAACATCGCGTGCGGGCCGGTGGCCGCGAAGGTGTGGGCGGGCAGGACGGCGGATTCGCCGAAGGTGAGTGGGGTCCCGGTGGCGGAGAGATCGGTCTGGCCGCGCGGCGCCGCGACGGCAGCACTGGTCGGAACCGAGGTGGGCGTCACCTCGTCAGAGGTGGATGACGATGTGCACCCGGCAGTGACGACCGCGATCGCGGCGCACGCGAGCAGACTCACACGCCGTGCCACCTGCGTCGCGGTCTGTGATCCCATCACCCTGCGTAAGGTAGCCGATGTGTCGGCAAAGCAGGGGCAGGTTGTGGCCCATGGCGCGTTTCAATTGTTCGGTGAGCGGCGCTGTGACGAGGTCAGCGAACTGCTGATCGACGTCTTCGGGCGCGATGACGTGGCGGCGCTCGGCGCCGATTGGCGGGGGATCGTGTACTTCACCCTCGCCGACGATCCCGATATCGGCGGCGACACCGTGGTCGGTTTCGATCCGTCGAGCGGCAGCAGCGGGCCGTTGGCGTCGGTGGGTGAGGTGCTCGCCGCGGTGCGCAACGGCGACATCGCCGAAGCCGTGGATGCCGCGAGCTTCGACGCGTGGCGCACGGCGACTGGTCTGCGAGCGATCGACATGGGGGACTGTGTGCCGCCGGCCGTGCACGAGTTCATGGGCGGCGATCCCGCCGAACGCTCCACGGAACCACAGGATCTGATCACTTTCATCGCGGTGGCCGCAGCGTTGATGGGCCGTCTCGAGGCGCTCGGTGTGCAACCGGGCGACGAGATCCCCGACGAGGTCTTCGACGAATCACGCTGGTAGCCGGGCCCTTCGTGACGCTTCGCTCGTTCCTCGCGAGGCTCCTCAGAGCGTGTTTGAAAACTCGGATGTGCGGCGTGTGACGGATGGGATTTGAGTGAACTCCTGGTAGGTCAGTGAGTGCTAACAACACGTACTCACCAGGAGTTCACCATGCCATCATCACCCATCGGTGCGTGCCCGTCCTGCCCGACCCCCACCCACGGGTCTGGTCATCGGTGCGAGGTCTATCCGTCCTCCAGTGTCACCGATGCCCAGTGGGCGGTCCTCGAACCGCTCCTGCCACCGGCCGGGAACACCGCAGGACGCGGTGGCCGACCCGAGAAGTGGTGTCGCCGAACCGTTCTCGACGCCGTTTTCTATGTTGTCCGCGGCGGTATCGCCTGGCGACAACTCCCCTCGGAGTTCCCACCCGCGATGACCGTCTACGCGATCTTCCACCGCTGGGTCACCAGTGGAGCGTGGCGCCGCATCCACAACTGCCTCCGCGACATGCTGCGCGTGGCCGACGGCCGCAACCCGCTGCCGACCGCGGCAATCATCGACGCTCAATCGATCCCCGGCGCCGATACCGTGCCCGGTGCCAGTCGCAGCTACGACGCCGGCAAGAAGGTCAACGGACGCAAACGCCACATCGCCGTCGACACCACCGGTCTGCTGCTGGCGATCGTGGTCCACGTCGCCAACATCCAGGACGCCGACGGTGGTGCCCGAGTGTTGGCCGCGCTGCGCGCCCAGTTCTCCACCATCACTATGGTCTGGGCTGACGGCGGCTACCGCGGCAGACTGCTTATCTGGGCGAAAAACGTTCTGGCACTAACCGTTACGATCGTCAAACGCACCGACGACATGACTGGATTCCACGTCCTACCGCGCAGGTGGGTCGTCGAACGCACCTTCGGTTGGATCGTCAAACACCGCCGCTGCGTCCGCGACTACGAAACCCGACCCGACCACCACGAAAACATGGTGTACATCGCCCTCATCGCTACCATGTCACGACGACTGGCCAAACTTGCCTGAGTTTTCAAACACGCTCTCAGGGATCGGGGTGAAGTTCGCGAGCGCGCTCGCTCCACAGGGAGGCCCTTCGTGACGCTTCGCTCGTTCCTCGCGAGGCTCCTCAGGGATCGGGGTGAAGTTCGCGAGCGCGCTCGCTCCACAGGGAGGCCCTTCGTGACGCTTCGCTCGTTCCTCGCGAGGCTCCTCAGGGATCGGTGGGTGACGCCTGCTCGCTGCTCAGGGATCGGCGGGTGACGCTTGCGAGCGGCGCAGCGTCAGGCCTTGCGGCCGCGGTGTTGGCGGTACCAGCGGACCAGCGCGTCGGTCGATGAATCATCTTGGGGCGCTGGGGAAGTGTCGTCGACGAGGACTCCCAGCAGTTCCTTGGCCTGGGTCTTGCCCAATTCCACACCCCATTGGTCGAAGGGGTTGATGCCCCAGATCATGCCCTCGACGAACACCTGGTGCTCGTAGAGGGCGATAAGCTGCCCGATGACCGAGGGGGTCAGCTCCGGCGCGAGGATCGACGTCGACGGTCGGTTGCCGGGCATCACCTTGTGCGCCACGACGTTTGGAGCGACTCCCTCGGCGGCGATCTCGTCGGCGGTCTTGCCGAACGCCAAGACCTTGGTCTGGGCGAAGTAGTTGCTCATCAGCAGATCGTGCATCGAGCCCGAGCCGTCCGCAGTCGGCAGATCGTCGGTGGGCTGAGCGAAGCCGATGAAGTCCGCCGGGATCATCCGCGTGCCTTGATGCAGCAACTGGTAGAACGCGTGCTGACCATTTGTGCCGGGCTCACCCCAGAACATCTCTCCGGTATCCGTCGTGACGTGATGTCCGTGAGCGGTCACCGATTTGCCGTTCGACTCCATCGTCAACTGCTGCAGATACGCCGCGAACCGTGCCATGTCGTCGGAATAGGGCAGCACCACGCGTGATTGGGCATCCCAGAAGTTGTTGTACCAGAGGCCGATCAGACCCAGGATCACCGGCGCGTTCTGCTCGAGCGGTGCAGTGCGGAAGTGTTCGTCGACGACGTGGAACCCGGCCAGGAAGTCGGCGAACCGCTCCTTGCCGATCGCCGCCATGACCGAGAGGCCGATGGCCGAGTCCACCGAGTAGCGCCCGCCCACCCAGTCCCAGAACCCGAACATGTTGACGGTGTCGATGCCGAACTTCGCGACCTCGTCGGCATTGGTGCTGACGGCGACGAAGTGCTTGGCAACCGCGTCATCCCCGGCACCGAGCTTCTCCAACAGCCAACTCCGTGCCGCCGCGGCGTTGGTCAGCGTCTCCAATGTGGTGAATGTCTTGGAGGCGATGATGAAGAGTGTGGTCTCCGCGTCCAGATCGGCGAGGGTGCCGACCATGTCGGCGGGGTCGACGTTGGACACGAAGTGGCAGCGGATGTTCGAGTCGACGTAATGGCGCAGCGACCGGTACACCATCACCGGTCCGAGGTCGGAGCCGCCGATCCCGATGTTGACGACGTCGGTGATGGCTTTTCCGGTGTGTCCCTTCCATTCCCCGCTGCGCAGCTTGTCGGTGAACGCGCCCATCGCGGTCAGGACCTCGTGCACGTCGGCGACGACGTCCTGCCCGTCGACGGTCAGGGAGGCGTCGGCCGGAAGACGTAACGCGGTGTGCAGGACCGCGCGGTCCTCAGAGGTGTTGATGTGCTCGCCGGCGAACATGTCGTCGCGCCGGTCCTCCAGCCCGACCTCGCGGGCCAGACTGGTGAGCAGTTCCAGCGTCTCCCGCAGCACGCGATGCTTGGAATAGTCGATGTGCAGGTCGCCGACGTCGATGGTCAGTTCCCGGCCACGCTCCGGGTCCACGGCGAAGACCTCACGCAGATGCATCGCGTAGACGTGCGGCTGATGCGCGGCGAGGGCCTGCCAGGACTGGGTGGCGGTGATGTCGTCGTGGTCACTGATGTCGAAGTCGCTGCCGGAGACGTCACTCATGGCCTTCACCCTATGCTGTCGCCGGTGGACCCGCGACGTCATGCGCGGACCGTGACCGGGTCGGAGTCACCCCGCTAACGGCCGAGCGGACCGCGGCCCAGTCGCAGCAGGAGCATGGCCAGCGTGTGGCCTTCCTGACCGAGTTCGGCGAACCGATCGAGCACCTTGACCTCACGGCTGTGCACCAGGCGCGGACCGCCCGACGCCATGCGCATGGCACCGATCTTCTTCGAGACCGCCGAGCGTCGCTTGACCGACGCGAGAATCATCGCGTCGAGCCTGTCGATCTCCAGACGGAGGACGTCGATGTCGTCGGCCAAGCCCGAGACGTCGTCAGACAGGTCGTAGTCATCCGCGTCGAACGGCATCGCGGCACCGGCCGTCTCGTCAGGTGTGTTGGCGTGAGTCACCAGACCGATTTTGCCACGGGCGGTTCACGCCGTGAGACTGGACCGCATGCTGAGCAGCCGGACGGTCTCGTGGGTGGCCATCGCTCTGATAGTGGCACAACTCGTGATCCGTGGCTGGCTTGCCCTGTCGAGCAACTTTTACTGGGATGACCTGGTCCTCATCGGACGTGCATCGTCGAACCCGATCCTCAGCTGGGACTACCTCGGGCACAGCCACGACGGTCACTTCATGCCGGCGGCGTTCCTCGTGGCCGGGGTGTCGACGCTGATCGCACCGGTCAACTGGATCGTCCCCGCGATCACTCTGATCGTGCTGCAGGTACTCGCGTCGCTGGCGGTCTGGCGGATGATCCGGGTTCTCGCCGGTCCCGCCGCGGGACTCGGTGCGCTGCTCGCGCTGGCGTTCTACCTCTTCACGCCGATGACGGTGCCGGCCTTCGCCTGGTGGGCGGCGGCACTCAACTCACTGCCGATGCAGGCCGCGATGGCCTGGATTGTTGCCGATGCGGTGCTGTTGGCGCGGTCGACCGGTCGACGCCCGGACGCCCGATCGATCCTGATCCGATCGACGGTGATCTTCGTGGTGGCCTTGGCGTTCTTCGAGAAGTCGTTGTTCATCCTGCCCGTGGCGTTCGCGGCGGCGGTGCTGGCCGTGCGGTTCTCCGGCAGCATGGACGCCCCGCGTGTACCCGGTGCCTCCGGCGGTGCCGTCACGACTCGCGTCGCCGACGATCCCGACTCGGCCGCAGCCACCGCCTACCCGGAGTCCGCACTCGTCCGAGCGTTCACCCGTGGGCGCGCCCTCTGGGCATCGATGGGCGGGATCTTCGTGGTGTGGACACTGATCTTCTTCTCGGTGTCCGACGCCACGGCCGGTGAGCATTCCGTGGCGCAGACGGCGCGATTGGTGTGGCGGACGATCAACGATGCGGTTGTCCCTTCGTTGGTGGGCGGACCCTGGGAGTGGGAGCGCTGGGTCCCGAGTCCGCCGATGGGCTTCCCTCCCGTCTGGATGATCATTCTCGGGTGGCTGGTCGTGGCGGCGCTGGTGGGGTGGGCGGTGGCGCGGCGGCGCGGTGCGCTCGCCGTCGTCCTGTGTGCCGCCGGGTACATGATTGCCGCACAGATCCCGGTGATGTGGAATCGCTCGAGTGCCAACACGGCACTCGAACTGGCGCAGACCATGCGCTATCTGCCCGATACCGCACTGGTCTTCACCATCGCGATCGCGCTCATCGTCGGGTCGCCGGCCGTGGCGTCGCGCACGGAGGGCGCGCGTGCGGCGGCGTCGGGTCGGCACGCCGGCCAGCGAGCGGAGCGCGGTCAACTCGTCGGCGTGGGTGTGGCGATCGCGGCCGGCCTGGCGATCGCATCGGCGATGATCTCGCTGGCATCGTTCGCGACCTCGTGGCGTGACGACCCGACCGGCGACTACCTCGCGAACGCGAAGCGTTCACTCGCTGCCAATCAGGACCACACGATGTTCGACCAGTCCCTGCCGCTCGAGGTACTGCTGCCCGTCGCCTACCCGAACAACCAGATCAGCCACACCTTCGGGCGGCTGCGTGACCGACCCGAGTTCGGCGTGACGACCGACCGGCTGAACGTCCTCGACAGCAGCGGCACCATGGTGCCGGGGGCGGTGACCCCGGCACGCACGATCAGGCCCGGTCGGGGCGCATGCGATCGACCGGAGATAACCGGTCCCGCGCGGCTGACCCTCGACGGCCCACTTCTGCAGTGGCGATGGACCATCGCCGTGAGCTACTGCGCCAACACCGCCGGTCAGATCGACCTGTCACTCGACCACGGCACCCCCGTACGGGTGGCTGTCGAGCCGGGTCTGCACGTCGCCTACGTGCAGTTGGAGGGTCGCGGCCGCAGCATCTCGGTGCGTCCTGTCACCGATGGGCTGGCGCTGCACACCGGTGAGGGCCGGGTGGGGGAAGTCGCCGAGGCGCGGCTGGTCGGCTGATCGCCGAGTCCGCTCGACCTAGGACGTCTCGACCGGTGCGGAGAACACTGTCACCTTGTCCAGACCGATCCCTTCGAGGAGCGCGAGCCGGCGCAGCGCGGTTGCCAGTTCCTCTTCGGCGGTCACGTAGGTGATCGGGCGGTCGCCGGCGGCGGTCACCTGCGCCCGGAGTTGGTCGGTGAGCAGCGCGGTTCCGGACCAACTCGGGTCGAGGCGGCCGGCGATGACGTGCGTGGCCGCGTAGCCCGGTGCGAAGGCGACGAACAGATTGCCCTCGGGACCGACCCCGTCGAAGGTGTAGTTGCCCGCCTTCACCCCGTAACTGCTCGGGAAGCCCGCCTCCTGGTCGTTGTAGCGAGCCGCTTCGGGCTTCTTCGATCCCGTGCGCACCATGGTGATCGGCAGGGTGCTCGACTTCTCCTGACTGACGATGTAGTCGTCGAGATCCGATGCGGCGAGGTCGATGAACGGCAGGTATTGGATCGTCGTGTCGGTCCGGACGTTGCGGGAGCCGGGCGGGAGGTCGGTGGCCGAGCACTTCGTCTGGGCTTGCCCGCCGAACGGTGTCGTCAGCACTCGCGTGCAGGTCCCGCCGCGTTCGCCGGGCCGGAAGTTGTCGACGGCGAACCTGACGGTCAGTCCGAAATTGACGTGGCCGTTCACCCCGCGCATGTCGGCGGCCACGTCCGCTGCGACGGTGCCGTTCGCGGTGAGTGCGAATTCGCATGCGGCAGTCGTACATGAGCCCGTGCCCCGTGCGACGACCGCGTTGTCGGCAAGGGGAACCGCGGGTGCCGGAACGCTGACGAGGTCGTCGACGAGCTCATGCTCGTCGGCGAACAGCGTGGTGAGATCTTCCGGCTGCAACGGCGTCACCGCGGTGTCGATGGACACCCGATAGCCCCCGCGGACGAACTCTCCCTTGATGTGGGTGACCTTCTTCGAGGTCGGGTCGAACGTGGTCTCCATCGATCCGACCCGGACCTTGTCATCGCCGACCGCGGTGATCACCGGGTCACTGGTCGGCCAGTAGCGGGCGTCGGGCAGGCCCGCGTTGGGCGCGGGCAGTTGCAGGCCCAGTTCGGGCGCCTCGACCCGCTCGGTGTTGCCGATCCGGCCGGCGAGCAGAGCCGGGGACAGCAGATAACCCAGGTCGGGAAGCCCGGAGTAGCGCAGGTCGGTCCACTTGTTCTCGGTCGGGCCGAGATCGACCCGGCCGGCACCTGCGGAGCCACCGAACAGGTCGGTCCACAACTGCGACGGGGCGTTGACATACCGGTAGTTGCCGATCTGGCGATACTGGGCGGCGGTCGAGCGGTAGGTGATCTCACCGTCGGCATTCTTTGTGGATGCGACCGTCAGATCGTCGAATTCCACCGACTTCGGTGTCGCGCCCGGTTCCTCGCCGGTCGTTGTCAGCGTGCCCGTGTACCGCGCCCCCGGGCTGCTGCCGAGCGCGAAGGCGACCTCGTCGAGTTCCTTCTGGGCGGTGAACGCCGACGTCGGTGCCGACGACCCGTCGGTGGGGAACGGTACGAAGGTCACCACCAGCGCCGCGATCAGCGCGAGTGCGCCCAGACCGAACATCAGAGCGGGGACGGTGTTGGACCGACCGTTCATCACCCAGACCCTCCGAAACCGAGACGATCTCCACGATCGTCGATGTAAACAGCAGATCATGCCGTACCCGGTCGGCGACATGGGCCGGATGAATGACCCGACCCCACCCCCGATTCGGGCACATCGTAACGCCTGGGCAACGGCGCGGCGCGGGAGTTGTCCGCCGTCGGGGGTAGCCTTGTCTCCTGATGACAAGCTCCACCCGAGAGACGGCGCAACGCTCCCACGGAGCCGGCGTCGCCACGTCCGATGACCCCACGGCCCGTTTGCTCGACGGTCTCAACCCGCAGCAACGCGCGGCGGTTCTGCATGCCGGTTCGCCCCTGCTGATCGTCGCCGGTGCGGGGTCGGGGAAGACGGCTGTGCTGACGCGCCGGATCGCCTACCTGCTCGCCGAGCGTGACACATCGCCCGGGCAGATCCTCGCGATCACCTTCACGAACAAGGCCGCCGCCGAGATGCGTGAGCGGGTGATCGATCTGGTGGGCCCGCGTGCTGCGTACATGTGGGTGTCGACGTTCCACTCCACCTGCGTACGCATTCTGCGCGCCCAATCGGCGCTGTTGGGGGCGCGCAATTCGAACTTCTCCATCTATGACTCCGACGACTCGAAGCGGCTGCTGGGCATGATCATCCGCGATCTGGAGCTCGATCCGAAGAAGTTCAGCCCGCGGGGTGTCGCGGTGAGCATCTCGAACCTCAAGAACGAGCTGATCGACCCCGACGAGGCGCTTGCGAAGGCAGGCGACGGGGAACCGTCGGTGGTGGTCGTCGCGCAGATCTATGCTGAGTATCAGCGGCGCCTGCAAGCGGCCAACGCCTTCGATTTCGACGATCTGATCGGTGAGACGGTCTCGTTGCTGCAGCGTCACCCGGAGGTCGCCGAGTACTACCGTCGCCGGTTCCGCCACGTGATGGTCGACGAGTACCAGGACACCAACCACGCCCAGTACGTCTTCGTCCGCGAACTCGTCGGAGACGAGCAGACGGATTCGCCGGTGGGGCCGTCGGAACTCTGCGTGGTTGGGGACGCGGACCAGTCCATCTACGCGTTCCGTGGCGCGACGATCCGCAACATCGAGGAGTTCGAACGGGATTATCCGAACGCCGAGACGATCCTGCTCGAGCAGAACTATCGGTCCACCCAGACCATCCTGTCGGCCGCCAATGCGGTGATCTCTCGCAACGAGAACCGGCGGGAGAAGCGGCTGTGGACCGATTCCGGGGACGGTGAGCTGATCGTCGGCTATGTCGCCGACTCGGACCGCGACGAATCGTTGTTCATCGCAAAGGAGATCGAGGATCTCACCGATTACTCGATCGGTGGGTTGTCCCGGGCGCCGGGAGCGGAGCGAGCGGGCCCTCTGTCGCCGTATTCCTACTCGGACATCGCGGTTTTCTACCGCACCAACACCGGCTCGCGGCCCCTCGAAGAGGTCTTCGTGCGGCACGGCATCCCGTACAAGGTGGTCGGCGGGACGAAGTTCTATGAACGCAAAGAGGTTCGCGACGTCGTCGCCTATCTGCGGGTGGTGGCGAACCCGGACGACGCGGTCAGTTTGCGACGCATCCTCAACACGCCGCGACGCGGCATCGGCGACCGCGCCGAGGCCTGTGTCGCCGTACATTCGGAGAATCGAGGCATCAGCTTCTACGAGGCGTTGCTGGAGGGTGCCGAAGGCAAGGTCGGATTGCTGAACACCCGTGCGGTCAAGCAGATCGGTGGCTTCGTCGATCTGATCGAAGGGCTCCGCAACGACTTCCTCGCGACCTTCGGCGCGGCGGGCGAGGCGAGTGAGGACGTCGCCGTCGTGGACGCCACCGAGGAGGGTGCCGACATCGGCGAACTGGTCGACGCCATCGTCGAACGCACCGGCTACCGTGCCGAACTCGAGGCGTCGCGCGATCCGCAGGACGGTGCCCGACTCGACAACATCAACGAGTTGGTCGCGGTGGCAAGGGAATTCAGCGCCGACGCGGCCGGACTCGCGAGCCCGGCCGACGAAGTCGACGAACTCGACGAGGATGTTCCCGTCAACGACGGCGAACCCGAGCCGGGCTCGCTGGCCGCGTTCCTGGAGAAGGTCTCGCTCGTCGCCGACGCCGATCAGGTTCCCGACGAGGGCGACGGTGTGGTCACCCTCATGACGCTGCACACCGCGAAGGGCTTGGAGTTCCCCGTCGTGTTCGTGACCGGTTGGGAGGACGGACATTTCCCGCACATGCGGGCGCTGGGGGATCCCGCCGAGCTCAGCGAGGAGCGTCGCCTGGCCTACGTCGGCATCACACGTGCCAAGGAGCGTCTCTACGTGACCCGGTCGATGACCCGGGCCTCTTGGGGGCAGCCGGTCTCGAATCCGGAATCCCGCTTCCTACAAGAGATTCCGCAGCATCTGGTGGACTGGCGCCGCACCGAACCGCGCCGGTCCGCGAGCCGACACCTCGGATCGTCGGGCGGGGTCTTCGGCCGTGGCGACTCCGGGTTCGGGGGCAGTGGCCTCGGGCGTTCGTCGTATTCGACCGATCCGACCCGCGGCCGGAACAAACAGGTGAACTACGAGGTGGGCGACCGCATCAATCACCCCAAGTACGGACTCGGCAAGGCCGTGGCGAAGGAGGGCAGCGGGGCGACCGAACGCATCACGTTCGACTTCGGCGGAAACGTCGGGCGGGTCACTCTCCTGACCGCCGGCGGCCTGCCAGGCGACAAGATCTAGCCCCCGCAGCGCGGCCGCACCGCCACCAGCGCAGCCGCACCATCCCTCTCACGCCACCAGCATGGAGGCCGAGAGAACCCAAAATTTCGCCGAGAGAACCCGCCGCGCTGATCATCCGCGCGAAATCGCGAACTGCGGGTTCTCTCGGCGAAATTTTGGGTTCTCTCGGCAGTCGCCTGAGGAGGTGGCGCGGCAGTCGCCTGAGGAGGTGGCGCGGCAGTCGCCTGAGGAGGTGGAACGGCAGTCGCCTGAGGTGCCGCCGAGCCCTATCCGCCGGTGTAGGCCGCCAGCTTGACGCCGTGCTCTGCGAGCCACGGGGCCGGATCGATCTTCATGGTCCCGTTCTTCCAGACCTCGAAGTGGCAGTGCGGTCCGGTGGAGAAGCCTTCGCTGCCGACGAGGGCGATGACGTCGCCGGCGGTGACGCGCTGGCCCTTCTGCACCAGGACGCCGGAGGACGCCATGTGCCCGTACATCGTGACCGTGCCGTCGGCGGCGCGGATCTGGACCCAGTTGCCGTAGCCGGACGCGGGGCCGGCCTCGATCACGACACCGTCGGTCGCGGCGTGGATCGGGGTACCGAGCGGCGCGGCCAGGTCGATGCCGCCGTGGAAGCTGCCCCAGCGCATCGCGAACGTCGATGTGAAGTCGTACTTGCCGAGCGGGATGGGCGACTCGAACATCGGGCGGCGGGCCAGCGCTTCGCGTTGTGCCTCCGCGTCCGCCATCTGCTTGCCGACGGCGAGTTGGTCGGTGAAGGTGCCCAGGTCCTTCGTCGGGGCGGTGGCGGCGAGTCCGGGACCCAGGTCGGTGGCCTCGCCGGTGGTGCCGACGTTGGCGGCGTTGGTGGGGGTGGCTGTCGTGGTGTCGGTCGAACCGACCTGCGCGACGGCGGCCACGGCAGCGCCGGCAGCCATCGCGATGAGTGCGGCCCGGCCACCCTTGAGGGCCGTGGGCGGCGCACTGAGGCGGTGCTTGCCCCGTTGGCGTGTGGCGCCGGAGGCGGGCTTGGTCCGAAACGGCTTTTCGCCGTCGATCCGCAGCGGGAGCTCGCCGCTCTCGGTGCTGCTCAGGGAGAAGGTGTCGGGGCGGGCGCCGTCGACGTCGAACGGCTCGTCGTGCTCGTAGGCGTCGAACTCGCTCTCGGGGATCAGGATGTCCTGGGTGATCTCCGAGCGGGTGGGCCGGTAGTAGCGTTCCCACGACCCTGCATCCCACGCCTCGTCGGTGGAGTCCCAGGTGGTCGACTCGTCAGCGAACTCGTCGATCGGGATGATCGTGGTGACTTCCGACGCAGACTCGTCGTCGACGAGGCGCGCGGCGGATTGCCCGGCGGTCGTGACCGGTCGGCCCGGATAACCACGTCCCGTCAAATCGTCCACCCCATCTCTTCACCAACGAGGATTACCCGTTGTTGCCCGTAATCCTTTTGTGACCAACTGCCAGCCGACGGTAACGAAATGATTGCGGCAAGTCCAACGCTACGGGGGTAAAACCCGTGCGTATGTGAGATGCATCACAAGATGGCCACAGTGGAGATGACTTGAGCGAACGGTGGATTCGCTTTGCCAAACCCTCTCGGATCGTTCCGACCAGCGACAGTACATGAACGCTCGAGCCGCCCCGGCGGTCGGGTCCGGATGTGGCTGCCGATGTATACAGAGCCGACCGAGCGAGTGATCTGTCGCACAAGCGGCGGGTGCGGCGGCAAAGCCCATACGCGGCAGGTTTAGAGTCCGATATGGCCCGCAATACACCCCGCGGTGTTACATCCTTCTGCGGACGAACCTACGAGATGGTGAGCTGAATGGATCTCTTCGAATACCAGGCGAAGGAACTTTTCGCCAAGCATGAGGTGCCCACCTCGGCCGGCCGTGTTACCGACACGGTTGCCGGGGCACGTGAGATTGCCGAGGAAATCGGCAAACCCGTCATGGTCAAAGCACAGGTCAAGGTCGGCGGCCGCGGCAAGGCCGGCGGCGTCAAGTACTCCAAGGACGTCGACGAGGCGGTCGCGAACGCCGAGGCGATCCTCGGCCTCGACATCAAGGGCCACGTCGTCAAGAAGCTGCTGGTCGCAGAGGCGAGTGACATCGCCGAGGAGTACTACATCTCCTTCCTGCTCGACCGCACCAACCGCACCTACCTGGCCATGTGCTCGGTCGAGGGTGGCGTCGAGATCGAGGTCACCGCCGAGGAGAACCCCGACGCGCTGGCCAAGATCCCCGTCGATGCCGTCAAGGGCGTCGACCTCGCCTTCGCTCGCAGCATCGCCGAGGCCGGCAAGCTGCCCGCCGAGGTGCTCGACGCCGCGGCCGTGACCATCCAGAAGCTGTGGGAGGTCTTCATCAACGAAGACGCCCTGCTGGTGGAGGTCAACCCGCTGGTTCGCACCCCCGACGATCAGATCCTGGCGCTGGACGGCAAGGTCACCCTCGACGCCAACGCCGACTTCCGTCAGCCCGGACACGAGGCCTTCGAGGACCGCGACGCCACCGATCCCCTCGAGCTCAAGGCCAAGGAGAACGACCTCAACTACGTCAAGCTCGACGGTCAGGTCGGCATCATCGGCAACGGCGCAGGCCTGGTCATGTCCACCCTCGACGTCGTCGCGTACGCCGGTGAGGCGCACGACGGCGTCAAGCCCGCAAACTTCCTCGACATCGGTGGCGGCGCCTCCGCCGAGGTGATGGCCGCCGGTCTCGACGTCATCCTGAACGACGAGCAGGTCAAGAGTGTGTTCGTCAACGTGTTCGGCGGCATCACCGCGTGCGATGCGGTCGCCAACGGCATCGTCGGCGCCCTGGACAAGCTGGGTGACGAGGCCAACAAGCCGCTGGTTGTCCGTCTCGACGGCAACAAGGTCGAAGAAGGCCGCAAGATCTTGGCCGATGCGAATCACCCGCTGGTGACGCTCGCCGAAACCATGGACTCCGGCGCCGACAAGGCCGCCGAACTGGCGAGCAAGTAAGGGAACCAGAGCAATGTCGATTTTTCTGAACAAAGACAACAAGGTCATCGTCCAGGGCATCACCGGCGGCGAGGGCACCAAGCACACCGCACTCATGCTCAAGGCCGGCACCAACATCGTCGGCGGCGTGAACGCCCGTAAGGCCGGAACCACGGTGAGCCACGAGGGCGGCGTCGAGCTGCCGGTGTTCGGCTCCGTGGAGGAGGCGATCAAGGAGACCGGCGCCGACGTCTCGATCGCGTTCGTGCCGCCGAAGTTCGCCAAGGATGCGATCATCGAGGCCATCGACGCCGAGATCCCGCTCCTGGTGGTCATCACCGAGGGAATCCCGGTGCAGGACAGTGCTTATGCGTGGGCGTACAACGTGTCCAAGGGCAACAAGACCCGCATCATCGGCCCGAACTGCCCCGGCATCATCACCCCCGGTGAGTCGCTGGTCGGCATCACCCCGGCCAACATCGCCGGCACCGGCCCGATCGGCCTGGTGTCCAAGTCGGGCACCCTGACTTACCAGATGATGTACGAGCTGCGTGACATCGGCTTCTCGACCGCCATCGGCATCGGCGGCGACCCGGTCATCGGCACCACTCACATCGATGCGATCGAGGCCTTCGAGAAGGACCCCGACACCAAGGTCATCGTGATGATCGGTGAGATCGGTGGCGATGCCGAGGAGCGTGCAGCCGACTACATCAAGGCCAACGTGTCCAAGCCGGTCGTCGGCTACGTCGCGGGATTCACTGCGCCGGAAGGTAAGACGATGGGTCACGCGGGCGCCATCGTGTCCGGGAGCTCGGGTACCGCGCAGGCCAAGAAGGAGGCCCTCGAGGCCGCCGGTGTGAAGGTCGGCAAGACCCCGAGCGAGACCGCCAACCTGGCGCGCGAGCTGTACCAGGCTCTGTAGCCGCACCGCTCGCCGAGATCCGTAGCCGTTGTCCCCGTCACGCGGGGACAACGGCTACATCTTTCTTCGATGCCAACGCCGTTGTTCGGCTTCACCTGTGACTACGATTCATGCGTGGGTCGAGACAACGAGGTGCCGCGAGAGATCGTCGTGGCCGTCGGTGCGGTCGCGGTCGGTACGCGCGCAGCGATCGCGTCGGCACGGCTCGCGGCGGCGGGAGCCCGATTCGTGCTGCGACTTCCCGTGGTGGGCCCGGCCGGGCGACGCGGGGTGGCCCGACTGGCGGTCGAGGGGGAGCGGGTGCTCGAGACCGCGCCGGTCGTGGTCGAGCGCGTGCAGGCGATTGTCGTGGCGATCATCTCGGCCATCATCGCCGAGATGGACCTGACCACCCTGGTGCGCGAGAACGTCGATCTGAACGCGGTGGCGGCCGGCCTCGACATCGAGGCGATCCTGGACCGCGTCGATCTCGACGCCGTCATCCGCGACCGGGTCGACCTGAACGCTGCAGTCGCCCACGTCGACCTCGACGCGATTGCCGGCACCCTCGACATCGACGCGATCGCCGCCCGCATCGACGTCGAGGCGATCCTCGATCGGGTCGACCTGATCGGCCTCGCCAACGACATCATCGAAGGCGTTGACCTCACCGACATCATCCGGGAGGCGAGTACCTCGGTCACGGCCGACGTGATGACCGACGTGCGCAGCAGCGGCGAGCGCGCCGACGATGCGGTCGCCAACATCGTCGGACGCGTCTTGCGTCGGCGCGTCAATGGTGTGGCGGATGAGCCGCCGCAGGTCGGTGGAAGCGCGGATGACTGACGCGAAGGACGCCGGGACCAATCGGGTTCCCGGGTCGGGTGAGCATTCGCACCATGAACTGCACGACACCGACAAGACGGCGGGCATCGTCAGCCGCGGTATCGCCGCCTTCATCGATCTGGCCACCGTCTGGGCGCTTCTCGGCAGCGCCTATGTCGGTTTCGCGATCGCCATGCTGATCGTCAACGCCTCGACCTTCAGCTTCCCCAACCCGGGGCCGTTGTTCACCGCGACGGGCCTGATCGGCGGATCGATCGCTTACAACACGCTGTGCTGGGCGATCTCCGGTCGTACGCTCGGCTGCGTCGTGATGGGACTGCGGGTGCGTGGCCGCAAGCGAGATGTGATGCGCCCCAGCGTTGCTCTTCTGCGCGCGGTGTTCTACACATTCTTTCCGGTCGGCCTCGTCTGGGTCGCCGTCGATCTGCGGCGTCGGTCCATCCAAGATGTCGTGCTGGGGACCCGGGTCGTGTACTCGCGCTGAGACCGTGACCCGGCCACCCGGCCGCGATCAGACCTCCGCCACGGACTTCAATGTCGCCAAGCCCTTTTCGAAGTCCTTGCCGAGCATCTTGTCGAACAGGCCCAATGGTGCCGCAACGCGGGAGAACAGGGAGTGCGGTCCGGTCATGGTCCAGGTCACCTCGGTCTGCGCTCCGCGGGGAGCCAGCGTGAAAACGCTTGTGCTGGTCGACTTCATCGGCTTCTCGAAAGCGACCTGTACGGCAACCCTGGTCGGCTCGGTGACGTCGGTGATCTCCATGGTGCCTTTGCCCGCCTTACGATTTCCCGACCACGCATACTTCGCGCCGATGCCCTTCTCGGCGCCGGAGTATTCCCGGCTCAGATCGGGATCGATGTCCTCCCAGGGTGACCATCGACGCCACTCGTGGAGATCGACGATGAGTGGATGGATCTTCTCCGGCAGCGCAGCGATGGTCTCGGTCCGGGTCACGGTGTAGTCGCCCATGTGGATCTCCTGTCGTGGATGGTTTCGTGCAGTATGACCGAGGACGATCGCCGAGTTCATCGGTCTAGGGTGAAAACGTGACCAACCCACAACGCGTCGACGCTCGCACAGTGGTCGACCTCATCGTCGACGAGCACAGCTGGGAGTCGTGGGACCGGGCGGTCGACTGGGAGCCGGACAGTCTGGAGTACAGATCAGCTCTGGAACGTGCACGTGAACGAACGGCCATCGACGAGTCGATCGTGACGGGCAGCGGACGCATCCACGACATCCGGGTCGCGATGGTGATCAGTGAGTTCGGTTTCCTCGGTGGTTCGATCGGACGCAGTGCCGGGCAACGTGTGGTCGCCGCCGTGGAACGGGCGACGGCCGAGCAGCTCCCGCTGCTCGCGCTACCCGCATCGGGAGGCACGCGGATGCAAGAAGGCACCGCCGCCTTCTTGCAGATGGTCGCGATCACGGGGGCGGTCAACGCGCACAAGGCAGCCGGGCTGCCGTATCTGGTGTACCTGCGCCATCCGACGACCGGTGGGGTGTTCGCGTCGTGGGGGTCGCTCGGCCACATCACCTGGGCACAGCCCTCGGCGCTGGTCGGCTTCCTCGGGCCCAGGGTGTACGCGGGTCTGTACGGCGAGCCGTTCCCCGACGGCGTCCAGACCGCGGACAACCTTCACGCCCACGGCGTCGTCGATGCGCTGGTCCCGCTACCCCGACTCGGTGCCGAGCTGGGCCGCGTTCTCCGACTGCTCCGGTCCGCCGGAGACCAGACGGCATCGACGGCGCACACCGACCATCGGGTCCCGGGGACCTGGGCCGCCGTGGTCGCGACCCGTGCGGCAGGGCGCTCCGGTCTCACCGAGGTCCTCGACCCGGACCACTCGGTCGTGCTGCGCGGCGACGCCCCGATCTGGTTGGCGCTGAGCCGATTCGGTGGCACAACCGCGGTGGTCATCGGCCAGGACCGCGACCGGCAGGCCGCTGGTGAGCTGATCAGGCCCGTCGACCTCCGGATGGCCCGTCAGGGGATGGCAATGGCCGCCGACCTACGGCTGCCCGTGGTGACGGTCATCGACACACCCGGCGCGGAGCTGTCGGTGGCCGCCGAGGAAGGTGGACTCGCCGGCGAGATAGCGCGCTGCATGGCGGAATTGGTGCAGCTGACGGTGCCGACCGTGTCGGTGTTGCTCGGGCAGGGTGCCGGCGGGGCCGCGCTGGCCTTGTTCCCGGCCGACGTGCGGGTGGCCGCGGTGGACGCATGGCTGTCGCCGCTGCCGCCCGAAGGTGCGAGCATCATCGTGCACCGCGACACCGAGCACGCCGCGCAACTGGCCGACGAGCAGGGCATTGCGGCGGCGGCCCTGCACGCGAACGGAACGCTCGACCACCTCGTCGACATCACCGCCCCAGACGGCTTCGTCGCACTGCGCACGGTGATCGGCGAGGAACTCGGCCGGCGCAAACGGCCGTCGATGCGACGGCGCACCCGGACTCCGGGCGGTGAGCGGTGACCCGTCGGATCGTCGGCGTCGGCGCCATCGTGTGGGACGCCGACGACCGGCTGCTGCTCGTGCAGCGGCGGCATCCGCCGCAGGCCGGTCGATGGACTGTGCCCGGCGGCAAGGTCGAGCCGGGCGAGAGCCTGCTGGGGGCGGTGGAGCGGGAGGTCGTGGAGGAGACCGGACTGCACGTCGACGTCGGGGACAAAGCCTGGGTGGTGGACATTCCCGGCGACGACGGCGTGGTCTTCGAGGTGCACGATTTCGTCGCCGAGGTGCGGTCGGGGACATTGCAGGCCGGCGACGATGCGGCCGATGCACGCTGGGTGTCGGTTCCCGAGCTCGCCGAACTGCCGTTGACGGCGGGACTGATCGAACATCTCGATCGCCACGGTCTGATGCGTTCGACTGCGACGGCGACGTCGACAGAGCCGGACGGCGTGGCGCAAGCTGGGCAGGTGACCGACGTTGTCGGCCACTGTGACGGAAAGGACGACATGACCGAACTGCTGCCTCTGGATCCCGATGAGTTGCTGACCACCACCCGATCGGTGCGTAAACGTCTCGACCTGGAACGACCGGTTCCGTTGGAGGTCGTGAAAGAGGCACTCGAGGTGGCGTTGCAGGCGCCGAGCGGCAGCAACAGCCAGACCTGGCACTGGATCGTGCTGACCGATCCAGAACTCAAGCAGAAGGTCGCCGACCTGTATGCGAAGTCGTTCGCCACGTATTCGGCCAACCAGCCGAGGCGAGACGACACCGCCCGTCGCGTCGCGTCCAGTGCCCAGTATCTCGCCGACACGATGGCGCAGGTTCCGGTGCTGGTGATCGGCGCCATCTACAGCGGCGGTGAGCTGCCGGAGGGCAATCAGGCCGGTCTGTGGGGATCGCTGCTGCCCGGTGCATGGAGTCTGCAACTGGCACTGCGGGCACGCGGGCTGGGGTCGGCGTGGACCACCTTGCACCTGGTGTACGAGAAGGAGGTCGCCGAGATCCTGGGCATCCCGCCCACCGTGCACCAGGGGGTGCTGCTTCCGGTGGCCTACTACACGGGTACCGATTTCAAGCCGGCCGGACGCAAACCGCTCGACGACATCCTGCACGTCAACGGTTGGTGAGACGTCGCCGGGGCGAGCGGCGGTGGCGGTAGAGTTCGAGTTCACCATGACCACCTCGCCGTCGCCGTCCCCCGAGCCGCCCGCTCGCACACGTCGTGGTCAGGCCAAGGCGGCGAGGCGGGCCGAACTGCTCGAGGCCGCCGCCCGACTCATGGCCGAACGTGGCTTCTCGGGTGTGACACTGGAGGACATCGGCCGGGCGGTCGGGGTGAGTGGGCCGGCGATGTACCGGCACTTCTCGTCGAAGACCGATCTGCTCGACCAGATGCTCGTCGACATCAGTCAGCGCCTGCACGAGGGCGGGGCCGAGGTGGTCGCCCGCGGCGCCGGCCCCGAGCAGACACTGAGTGACCTGATCCGGTTTCACATCGATGTGCTCGTCACCAAACCGGATCTGATCTCGGTCCAGGACCGCGATCTCTCGTCGATGACGGCGGAGGCCAACCATCGGGTGCGGTCGTTGCAGCGACGCTACGTCGAGCAGTGGGTGGACGTGCTGCTCGACGTCGTCGCCGATTCCGACCGGGTGCTGACCCGGGAAGAGGCGCGGGTCCGGGTCCATGCGACCTTCGGGTTGTTGAACTCGTCGCCCCGACTTCCCCCGTTCGGCGGAAGCGACCTGCGGGCAGTGCTGAGCGCGATGGCGTGGTCGGCGTTGCTGGCTGCGCGATAGGCCACCTGCACGGTGCGGTGGTCTCGATACGCTCGCTCGTTCCTCGCGCGCTACTCGACCAGCAAACAGCTGGTCGAGTAGCGCAAACGCAGTGAGTGCGTATCGAGACCGCCCGAGTGTGACCCGAGGTCAAAGCCCCAGCGCAGCTCGCTGCTTCGTGACCTCCTCGCGGTAGCGCTCGACGTTGGCCATCTTGATGCTCTCGTAGCCGCGGACCATGTCCGGCAGATCGGCCAGCGTGACCATCGCGGAGAGCTGGTCGGTGCTCAACCGGCCGTCGTGCAGGGCCGAGAGCAGGGTTTCGATCAGCTCCCGGTACTCCACGATCAGCGCGCGTTCGGTGCGTCGGATCTCGTTGCGGCCGAACGGGTCCAGCTTGGTGCCGCGGAGCCGCTTCATCTTGGCGAGGCCGGCCAGAGGGCGGTCGGCCCATGCGCCCAGCGACATCTTCTCCTTCATCCCCATCTCGCGCAGCGTCGGCGGGTGCAGGCGAATGGCGACCTTGGCGTCGTCACCGAACTGCTCGGCGATGCGGGCCGCGAATGCCTCGTCCTGCGTGAGCCGGGCAACCTCGTACTCGTCCTTGTAGGCCATCAACTTGTACAGATTGCGGGCCACGGCGTCGGTCAGATCATCCGCCGGACTGGTGCGGTGCACCCGGTCCACCAGGTCGAGATACTCACGGGCGTACCGTTCATCGGCATAGGCGATCAGTTCGTCATAGCGGATGGCGATGGTGTGGGCCAGGTCCTCGGTGAGGTTCCCGAGCGTGCTCACCGCCGACGTGGCCCGAGAACTCGGGCCCACCTCCACCGTCGAGACACCGTGCAACGCCGACAACGCGCGCGTCACCGCGTCCGGGTCGTCGACAATCTGCCGACCGCGCCGGAACGCCTGGATGTTCGCATCCACCGCGACGCCGTTCAGTTCGATGGCGCGTTCGATGGATTCCGCCGAGATCGCCAGCGCCCCGGCCTGATACGCGGCACCGACCATCAGCATGTTGGCGTACTGCTCGTCGCCGAACAGATCCGTCGACAGCGTGCCCGGGTCGAGATACACCGCGCGCGAGACCTTCGCGTCGATCGCCGAGTGGACCGCGGCGTCGGCGGGGAATCCGACACTCGTGTCGATGACCATCGAGCCGGTGGGGATCTGGGTGGTCGACACGACGGCCACGGTCTTCTCCGGCGCCGCGACCTTGAGGTTGGCCGGGTCGGTGCCGACCAGCGAATCGCACACCAGATAGAGGTCGCAGTCGTCGGAGGCCACCTTGCCGGCCTGTTCGACGACGCTGCGCGTCACCTTCACATCGCTGACGACGGCACCGCCCTTCTGCGCGAGCCCCGTCATGTCGACGGTGCGCGCGGCGTGACCGTCGAGCACCGCCGCTGTCGCCACGACCTGCGAGACGGTCACCACTCCGGTTCCACCGATTCCGGTGACACGGATGGCGAACGACTCCCGGAGTGCGGGAAGTGCCGGTGCAGGCAGGATCGCAGCCGAGATGGCGTCGGCGCGGCGGCCGGCGCGTTTGGTCCCGGGCGTGACGGTCACGAACGACGGACAGTCACCCTTGAGGCAGGAGAAGTCGAGATTGCACGAACTCTGGTCGATCTGTGTCTTCCGGCCGAATTCGGTCTGCACCGGGTGCACCGACAGGCAGTTGGACTTCTCGCCGCAGTCGCCGCAGCCTTCGCAGATGCGCTCGTTGATCATCACCCGCTGGTTGGGCGTACTCATGGTGCCCCGCTTGCGCTTACGGCGCTTCTCGGCTGCGCAGTGCTGATCGTGGATGAGGACGGTGGTCCCGGGCACTGCTGCGAGCTCGGTCTGCACCTCGAGCATGTCGTCGCGCGAGCGCACCTCGACCTGCCCCGGGAGGCGCAGCGCCCGTGTCCGTTCCGGATCGTCGGAGGTGACCACGATCCGTTTCACCCCTTCATCGAGCAGCAGGGACGTCAGTCGCGGCAGGCTCATCGCGCCCACCGGGTCCTGTCCGCCGGTCATCGCGACGGTGCCGTTGTACAACAGCTTGTAGGTGATGTTCTCGCCCGATGCCACCGCGGCGCGCAGCGCCAGAGAACCGGAGTGCATGAATGTTCCGTCGCCGACGTTCTGGACGAAATGATCGGCGGTCACGAACGGCGCCATCCCGATCCATTGGGCTCCTTCCCCGCCCATCTGGGTGACGCCGGCGATGTCGCCGACCTGGCGCTCGTCCATCAGGAGCACCATCGCATGACATCCGATCCCGGCGCCGACCAGTGTCCCGTCGGAGACCTTGGTCGAGCTGTTGTGCGGGCACCCCGAGCAGAAATAGGGCGTGCGGACCGCGAGCGGCAGCTCGATCCGCCCACGCCGCTTCGACTTCCGGTCCAGCCAGTCCTGTGCGGCGTCCACGTGGTGGTGCTTGGCGAGCCGCTTGGCAAGTCCGCGGGCCACCGCGTCGGTGTCGAGTTCGCCGAAGCGGGAGAACAGCGTCGAGCCGTCCTCATTCGTCTTGCCGACGATCCGCGGTGCGCGTGGATGCCGGAACAGGATGTCGCGCATCATCGTCTCGATGAAGTCGCGCTTCTCCTCGACGACGATGACCTCGTCCAGGTCCCCGCCGGCCGTGTCGAACATGAAGCGGTTCAGGATGTCTCGTTCGATCGGGTAGACCATGCCCAGTTTCAGGATGCGGATTCCCAGGCGGTTCAGGTCAGAGTCGGTGATGCCGATGAGCCGCAACGCCTCACGCAGATCCAGGTAGGTCTTGCCCGCGGTCACGATGCCGATGCGGTCGTCGGGGCTGGAGACCACGATCTTGTTCAGGCCGTTGAGGCGGGCGTACTCCTGGGCTCGGGGAATGCGGGTCGTGAGCTGATTCTGTTCCAGCTCCATGAGACTCGCGCCCAACAGCCGCCCACTCGGCACGTGCGGGCTGCGTCCCAGGTCGCCATAGACCGGCATGATCCGGTTCGGGTCCACCTCGGCGGTCGACGAGCCGTCGGCGACGTGCGCGGAGATCTTCATCGACGTCCACAGCCCGCTGACCCGGCTCATCACCGCCGCATGCACGCCGAGGTCGACGATGTCCTGCGAATCGGCGGGATAGATGATCGGCATGTAGAGATCGGCCAGCGCCATCTCCGAGGCGCACGGGATGGTCGAGCTCTTGGCGCCCGGATCGTCGCCGACGATCGCGACGGCTCCGCCGCAGGGATGGGTGCCGATCATGTTCGCGTGCCGCAATGCGTCGGTGGCGCGATCGAGACCGGGTGCCTTGCCGTACCAATAGCCGACGACGCCGTCACGTGTGGTGCCTTCGGCGTCGGCGGCGAGTTCAGCCACCTGTCCGGCGACCTGTGACCCCATCACGGATGTCGCGGCGAGCTCCTCGTTGAGGCCGGGACGGTGGACGATGTCGAACGGCTCGAGGTATTCCCGGCGGCGGGCGATCTCGAGGTCGTAACCGGCGAGTGGTGAGCCCTCGTATCCGGAGATGAACGACGCGGTGTGCAGATTCTGTCGCCGGTCGATGTAGGCGCGGTCGCGGACCATCCGGACCAGGGCCTGAATGCCGGTGAGATAGATGGTCCCGGTCTCCCGGGTGTAGCGCTCGTCGAGTGAGAACGAGGCGCCGGTGAATCCGGCGGTGTCGTCGGAGCGGGCACCGAGTCGGTGCGCACGATCGTCTGCGAGGGTCATGGGGTTACCTGGCCTTCTGTCATATGTCGGTCCGCGACCACCGGGGGTGTGGCGGCGCGGGCGTCGGGTTGTGCGGGCCCGTGGGTGGTGGGCCTGCCTTCACACTACGCAATACACGTGAGCCACGTCACGTCGGCTGCGACAATGAGATGGCGGTCCACGTGAGGCGTGACAAGTCGCCGGACTGTGTCGTACGATGCATTCAGTTAATCGCTACTAACTGAAAGGTCGATGGTGACCAGCACGTTCAGTACTGAAGCGGCCGATACCGCCGACTCGGCCGCGGGATTTCGCGCGGTCCATCTCGCCGGTGTCGCCCGGTTGCGCGAGCTGCTTGCGCAGGCTCGGCGGGGCGGCGGCGACAAGGCCCGCGACCGGCACATCTCCCGCGGCAAACTGCTCCCACGCGATCGCGTGGATCGACTCATCGACGTCGGTTCGCCGTTCCTGGAGGTCGCGCCACTCGCGGCTCATGAGATGTACGACGGTCGTGTGCCCTCAGCCGGGGTGGTCGCCGGTGTCGGGCGGATCGCCGGACGCGAATGCATGATCGTCGCCAACGACGCGACGGTCTCCGGCGGCACCTACTACCCGGTGACGGTGAAGAAGCATCTGCGCGCGCAGGAAATCGCGGCGGCCAACCGGCTGCCCTGCATTTACCTCGTGGACTCGGGTGGGGCGATGCTGCTGCAACAGGACGAGGTGTTCCCCGACCGCGATCACTTCGGCCGCATCTTCTTCAACCAGGCGACGATGAGCGCGGCCGGCATCCCGCAGATCGCGGCGGTGCTCGGGTCGTCGACAGCAGGCGGCGCGTATGTCCCGGCGATGAGCGACGAGACGGTCATCGTGCGCAATCAGGGAACGATCTTCCTGGCCGGCCCGCCGCTGGTGAAAGCGGCCACCGGCGAGGATGTGACCGCCGAGGAGCTCGGCGGTGGCGCCATGCACTCGTCGGTCTCCGGTGTCACCGACCATCTCGTCGAGAACGACGAGCAGGCGCTGGCCAAGGTCCGCGAGATCGTCGCGACGCTCGGTCCGCGTGATGACGCGCAGTGGGAGACCATCGGGTCGCGCGAGCCGCGTCGCCCGCAGACCGACCTCTACGACGTGGTGCCCACCGATTCGCGGACACCTTACGATGTGCGGGAGGTCATCGAGATCCTCAGCGACGCCGGCGAATACACCGAGTTCAAGGCCAACTACGGCACCACCCTGGTCACCGCCTTCGCCCATGTGCACGGACACCCGGTGGGCTTCATCGGAAACAACGGGGTGTTGTTCAGTGAATCCGCGCTCAAGGGGGCGCATTTCATCGAACTCTGCGACCAGCGGCGCATCCCACTCGTCTTCCTGCAGAACATCACCGGGTTCATGGTGGGCCGTGCCTACGAGGAGGGCGGCATCGCGAAGAACGGCGCCAAGATGGTCAACGCCGTGGCCTGCGCGCGGGTGCCCAAGCTCACCGTCATGGTCGGCGGATCGTTCGGCGCGGGCAACTACTCGATGTGCGGTCGGGCATATTCGCCGCGATTCCTGTGGATGTGGCCGAACGCCCGCATCTCGGTGATGGGCGGCCCGCAGGCCGCCGACACCTTGGCCACCGTCCGTCGCAACCAGGTCGAACGCTCCGGCGACGAGTGGGCGGCCGAGGACGAGGAGGCGTTCAAGGCGCCCATCCGCGACCAGTTCGACCGCCAGTCGGACGCGTACTACTCGACTGCGCGCCTCTGGGACGACGGGATCATCGATCCCGCACAAACCCGGACAGTCCTCGGATTGGCATTGGAGACATGCCGATACGCCCCCCTCACCGAACCGCGCTACGGCGTCTTCCGGATGTGATCACCGTGAACCAGACCACTCTCACCACAACCAGGCCCATCCGCAGTGTGCTGATCGCCAACCGCGGCGAGATCGCCTGCCGCGTGATCGACACGCTGCGCCGCATGGGCATCCGCAGCATCGCGGTCTATTCCGACGCCGACGCGGACGCACGTCATGTCCGCGAGGCCGACGTCGCCGTCCGGATCGGGCCCGCTGCCGCGACCCAGAGCTACCTCGACATCGATGCGGTGGTGCGCGCGGCGGTCGACACCGGTGCGGACGCGGTGCACCCCGGCTACGGGTTCCTGTCGGAGAATCAGAAGTTCGCCGCGGCACTCGCCGACGCCGGTGTCACCTTCATCGGTCCGCCGGCCGAGGCGATCGCGACGATGGGTGACAAGATCACCGCACGCGCAGCGGTCACCGAACGCGATGTGCCGGTGGTGCCGGGTCTGTCCCGGCCGGGCCTGACCGACGAGGACCTGATCGCCGCCGCACCCGACATCGGATTCCCGGTGCTCATCAAGCCGAGCGCCGGTGGTGGCGGTAAGGGTATGCACCGCGTCGAGAACGCTGCGGAGCTACCCGCTGCACTGCAGCGCGCACGCCGCGAGGCCGGGTCGGCCTTCGGTGACGATGCCCTGTTCCTCGAGCATTTCGTCGACACCCCGCGACACATCGAGGTGCAGGTTCTCGCCGACGAACACGGCAATGTCATCCACCTGGGCGAGCGCGAATGCTCGCTGCAGCGTCGTCACCAGAAGGTGATCGAGGAGGCGCCGTCGGCACTGCTCGACAACCAGACCCGTGCTCGCATCGGCGAAGCGGCGTGTGACGCGGCGCGCAGCGTCGGCTACACGGGCGCGGGCACGGTCGAGTTCATCGTGTCGGCGCATCGCCCCGACGCGTTCTTCTTCATGGAGATGAACACGCGCCTGCAGGTCGAACACCCGGTCACCGAACTGGTCACCGGCGTCGACCTCGTCGAGCAGCAGATCCGGGTGGCCCGCGGGGAGGTCCTCGGCCTGGCCCAGGACGACATCGTGTTGCACGGGCACGCCATCGAGGCGCGCGTCTACGCCGAGGATCCGGCGAACGGATTCCTGCCCACCGGCGGCCGGATAGCGCATCTCGAACACCCGGACACCGCACCGGGCACCGGGATTCGTGTGGATTCCGCGATGGCCGACGATCTGGTCGTCGGCAGCGACTACGACCCGATGCTGGCGAAGGTCATCGCACACGGCAGCGACCGTGAGGAGGCGCTCGAACGCCTCGACCAGGCGCTGGCGCACACCCGCGTGCTCGGGCTGGTCACCAACATCGACTTCTGCCGCTACGTCCTCGCCCAGCAATCGGTGCGCGACGCCGCACTCGACACCGAACTGCTCGATCGGCTGGTCATCGACTATGCGGCGCCCGAACCCGTACCGGAGGCCATGGTGCTGGTCGGTGTCGCCCGTATCGGGCCCCGCGACGGCGGCGACGTCTGGCAGTCGGCGGTCGGTTGGCGCATCGGCGAACCGACACCCGTGGTGACCCGCTTGGTCTCGGGGACAAGTCATTTCACCGTCTCGATCCTGGTCGAGTCCGCGACCGAGGAGAAGCTGACCGGGCGGGCGACGGTGACCTATGAGGACACCGACCGCGAGCCGTGGCAGGCCGCGGTCGAGTATCGGCTCATCGATCGCCATGACGGCAGCTCGCCCGGCTCGCAGACGCGTCGCCTGATCATCGACGGGGTCAGTCAGTCCTGGTCGAAGGCCGAGGTCGACGGCACCTGGTGGGTCGCCGGCCCGCATGGCTCCTGGCAGCTCGACCTGGCCCGACCACTGTTGGAAGAGGCTGCCGACGAGAACGCCGGCGAGATCCTCAGTCCCATGCCGGGCACCGTCGTCGCGGTCCCGGCGACGGCCGGCGACACCGTCTCCGCGGGCAGCCCGATCATCGTGGTCGAGGCGATGAAGATGGAACACACGTTGACGGCGCCGGTGGACGGCGTGGTGGCCGTCTCGGCGAAGGTCGGCGACAAGGTCGCCGCCGGACAGACAATCGCACACGTGCAGAAGGAGGACTGATGGAACTCAGTCAGGAGTACACCGACCTCATCGGAAGCGTCCGCGACTTCGCGCAGTCGGTCGTCGCCCCGGTATCGGCGAAACACGATGCGGAGCACAGCTTCCCCTATGAGGTCGTGTCGCAGATGGGCAAGATGGGGCTGTTCGGGCTGCCCTTCCCGGAGGAATACGGTGGGATGGGCGGTGACTATTTCGCACTCGCGTTGGCCCTCGAGGAACTCGGCAAGGTCGACCAGTCCGTGGCGATCACCCTGGAGGCCGGTGTCGGTCTCGGCGCCATGCCGATCTACAAGTTCGGCACCGAGGAACAGAAACAGCGATGGCTGCCGGACCTGACCACCGGTCGGGCACTCGCCGGTTTCGGTCTCACCGAACCGGGTGCCGGCTCGGATGCCGGCGCGACCGCCACCACCGCCAAAGAGGATGGCGACAGCTGGATCATCAACGGCGCCAAGCAGTTCATCACCAACTCGGGCACCGACATCACGTCGCTGGTGACGGTCACCGCGGTCACCGGCACCCGCGACGGCGGCCGCAAGGAGATCTCGACGATCATCGTGCCCTCCGACACCCCCGGCTTCACCGCCGAACCCGCGTACAACAAGGTCGGGTGGAACGCGTCGGACACTCATCCGCTGTCGTTTGCCGACGCTCGGGTGCCCGCCGAGAACCTCCTCGGTGAGCGCGGGCGGGGCTACGCCAACTTCCTGTCCATCCTCGACGAGGGCCGGATCGCGATCGCCGCGCTCGCCACCGGCGTGGCGCAGGGATGTGTCGACGAGAGCGTGAAGTACGCGAAGGAGCGCCAGTCGTTCGGCAAACCGATCGGGCAGTACCAATCGGTGTCGTTCGCGATCGCCCGGATGGAGGCCCGCGCGCATGTGGCGCGGACCGCCTACTACGATGCGGCGGCGAAGATGCTGGCGGGCAAGCCGTTCAAGAAGGAGGCCTCCATCGCCAAGATGGTCTCCAGCGAGGCGGCGATGGACAACGCCCGGATGGCCACGCAGATCCATGGCGGCTACGGCTTCATGAACGAGTACCCGGTCGCCCGACACTACCGGGACTCGAAGATCCTCGAGATCGGCGAGGGCACCACCGAGGTGCAACTGATGCTCATCGCACGGGAGCTGGGTTTCGCATGACCGAGCAGAGTGCCGCCGACCGGGTACGGGTGGTCCAACGTGGTCTGTGGTTCGACGAGTTCACCGAGGGCACCATCTACGAACACCGGCCGGGCCGGACGGTCACCGAGGCCGACAACGTCCTGTTCACCACGTTGACGATGAACACCCAGGCCCTGCACCTCGACGCCGCGTGGTCGGCCGAGCAACCGGGCTTCGGCGGCCAACGGCTGATCAACTCGATGTTCACCCTGTCCACCATCGTGGGTCTGTCGGTGTCTCAGCTGACCCAGGGCACACTCGTCGCCAACCTCGGATTCAGTGAGGTGGCCTTTCCGGCGCCGCTGTTCGCAGGTGACACCCTGTATGCGGAAACGGAGTGCACCGGCAAACGCGAATCCCGGTCCCGGCCGGGTGAGGGCGTGGTGAACTTGACCCATATCGGACGTAATCAGCACGGCGAGGTCGTTGCGCGTGCGGCGCGGGCCACGCTGGTGCGCAAGAAGACGGTGGAGTAGAGAAATGCAGCCCGGCCAGCAATTGCACAACCCCTGGACACCGCCCGGACCGGCTTTGTTGTTCTGTCCGGCCGACCGGCCCGAGCGCTACCAGAAGGCACTCGATCGTGCGGATGTGGTGATCCTCGACCTCGAGGACGCCGTCGCCGCCGAGAACCGGGTGGCCGCGCGGGAGGCCCTGGTCGCCAACCCGCTGGATCCCGATCGCACCATCGTGCGGATCAATCCGTCGGGCACCGGCGATTACCGTCGCGATCTCGCCGCCATCGGTGACACCAATTACCGGGTGGTCATGCAGGCCAAGGCCGAGGATGCGGATTCGATCATCCACACCGCGCTGCAGACGATCGCGCTGATCGAGACCCCGCTCGGCGCCACCCGCGTGAGCGAGATCGCCGAAGCCGTCAACTGCATCGGACTCATGTGGGGTGCCGAGGATCTCGTCGCCGGACTCGGCGGAAAATCCAGCCGGTTCGGACCCGACGAGGATCGCGCCGGGACCTACCGAGACGTCGCCCGTTTCGTCCGTTCGTCGGTGCGCATCGCGGCCGCGGCACACGGAAAATTCGCGGTGGACTCGGTGCATCTGGACATCCGTGACGTCGACGGCCTGGTCGCCGAGGTCCGCGACGCCGTCGCACTCGGATACACCGCCACCGCGTGTATTCATCCCTCGCAGGTCGAGCACATCCGTGCCGGCTATCGGCCGTCGGATGACGAGATCGACTGGGCCCGGCGCGTGATGGACGGCAACGAAGAGCATCGGGGTGGGGTGTTCAGCATCGAGGGCCAGATGATCGACGGTCCGGTGCTGCGGCAGGCCGAGGTGGTCCTGGCCCGGGCCGCCGCGCTCCGCGATGTCGCGACCACGGGCCCGTCCACCACCGCCGAATGATCGTCGGCCCACCAGTCCTCACGAGAACCGGAGCGAGACATGACAGAAATGGCCTACGCCGAGGGTGAGAGCACACCCGAACTCCTCACCGAGACCATCGGTGCCACGTTGGCGCGGACGGTTGCGTCGTTCGCCGGCAACCTGGCGCTCATCGACGCGGCCGCCGGGCGGCAGTGGACCTATGCCGAGTTCCACCGCGATGTGCGGGCGCTTGCTGCCGGCCTCGTCCGCCTCGGTGTCGCCCCGGGCGACCGGGTGGGGCTGTGGTCGCCGAACCGGTTCGAATGGGTGCTCACCCAGTACGCGACCGCCGAGATCGGCGCCATCCTGGTGAACCTCAACCCCGCGTATCGGCAGAACGAGATCGAGTACGCACTGGCCCAGTCGGGCAGCAGCGTCGTGCTCGCGGCGGAACGGTTCAAGGACTCCGCGTATGCGTCCATGCTGGCCGAGGCGCGGCCGAACTGTCCGGATCTGCGTGAGGTGATCCTGTTCGACACACCGGAGTGGACGGCCCTGCTGGCCGAACCCACGGCCGACGAGGCGGCAGCCGTCGCGCAGATTGCCACATCGCTGTCTCCCGACGACGCGATCAACATCCAATACACCTCCGGCACAACCGGATTCCCCAAGGGCGCCACCCTTTCGCACCGTAACATCGGGAACAATGGGTATCTCGTGGGAGAGTTGCTCGATTACACCGACGCCGACCGGATCTGTCTGCCGGTGCCGTTCTACCACTGCTTCGGCATGGTGATGGGCAATCTGGCAGCGACCAGTCACGGGGCCGCCATGGTGATCCCCGCGCCGGCCTTCGACCCGGAGGCCACGCTGGCGGCGGTGTCGGAGTACCGCTGTACCAGCCTCTACGGGGTGCCGACGATGTTCATCGCGGAACTCGCACTGATGGACGAGCGCGGTGACGCACACGGCTTCGACCTGTCGAGCCTGCGGACCGGGATCATGGCCGGCTCGCCCTGCCCGGAACACGTGATGCGGCAGGTCGTCGACCGGATGCATATGGAACAGGTGTCCATCTGCTACGGCATGACCGAGACATCGCCGGTGTCGACCCAGACCCGGGTCGACGACCCGCTCGAACTCCGCGTCGGAACGGTCGGCCGGGTCGGTCCACATCTGGAGATCAAGGTGATCGACCCGGGAACCGGGGAGACATTGCGGCGTGGCGAGACCGGGGAGTTCTGCACCAAGGGTTACTCGGTGATGAAGGGCTATTGGAACGAGCCCGCCAAGACCGCCGAGGCACTCGACGCCGATGGCTGGATGCACACCGGTGACCTCGCGGTGATGGACGACAACGGGTACGTCCGCATCACCGGCCGTATCAAGGACATGGTCATCCGCGGTGGCGAGAACATCTACCCGCGGGAGATCGAGGAGTTCCTCTACACCCATCCCGACATCCTCGACGCACAGGTCATCGGTGTGCCCGACGACAAGTACGGCGAGGAGCTGATGGCGTGGGTCCGACTGCGGGACGACGCAACCGAGTTCACCGTCGAGGACCTGCGTGTCTTCGCGAACGGGAAGATCGCGCGGCACAAGATCCCCCGCTACGTGCATGTGGTCAAAGAGTTCCCGATGACCGTGACGGGCAAGGTGCGCAAGGTCCAGATGCGCGAGGAGGCCGTCGAGATCCTGGGGTTCGGACACGGCTAGACATGCCCTAGGGTGAGATGATGTGACCGAACCTGACCGGAGTGATTCCGGCGCAACGCAGATGGCCTCGTTCACGCGCCTGGTCCGAGACCGGACCGGCCGCGACCTGGACGGATACGCAGCGTTGTGGCAATGGTCGGTCGACGAACCCGGTGACTTCTGGCGTGCCATCTGGGATTTCCACGACCTCGGTGCGATGGCGGGTCCGGGATCCCCGGCCGTGGAGTCCGCCACCGATGTGCTCGCCATCGCGGACATGCCGGGCGCGCAATGGTTTCCCGGGGTCGAGCTCAACTATGCGTCCGCGGTGCTGCGGCACGCCGACCGTACCGGCGCGGCGATCGTCGGCATCGGTGAGGATGGTGCTCGCACCGAGATCGCCTGGTCGGAGCTGCCCGAACTGGTGAACGGTTTTGCTCGGACCCTGAGCTCGCTCGGCGTCGGCCGTGGTGACGTGGTCGCTGCCTACCTGCCGGACATCCCGGAGGCCGTCATCGCTTTCCTCGGCACCGCGTATGTCGGGGCGATCTGGTCGGGCTGCGGCCAGGACTATGCACCCGAGGGCGCTGCCGGCCGATTGGCGCAGCTGCAGCCGAAGGTGTTGATCAGTGCGGGTGGCTATCGCTACAACGGCAAGGTCGTCGACAAGTCGGCCGACAGTGTGGCGCTGGCCGGGTTGCTGCCCGGACTCCTCGCGCATGTCGTCGTCGACGCCCCCGATCAGGCGACGTCGGCAGGTGAGGCGATGTCGGCAGGTGAGGCGGTGTCGGCAGGTGACGGGCCGCGTCGGATTGCTTACACCGAGGCGGTGCACCCGGCCGACACCGGCGTGATCGACCCGGTCGCGGTGCCGTTCGATCATCCGTTGTGGGTGCTGTTCAGTTCCGGTACCACCGGAAAACCCAAGGGCATCGTGCACGGCCACGGGGGAGTGGTGGTCGAACACCTCAAGGCGGGCGGATTGCACGCTGACCTGGGGCCCGAGGACGTCTTCTTCTGGCAGACGGCCCTGAGTTGGATGATGTGGAACTTCCAGGTCGCCGGACTGCTGTGTGGAGCACGGATCGTCTGTTACAGCGGCTCGCCGCTGTATCCGGACGCCGATCGGCTCTGGCAGATCGTCGAATCGGAGCGCGTCACCTATTTCGGGACGAGCCCGGGCCAGCTTCAGGCCTCCCGCAAGGCAGGCCTGGTGCCGGGCCGCGACCACGATCTGTCCGCTTTGCGCACCCTGGGCAGCACCGGGTCGACGCTGGCCGCCGATCTGTTCACCTGGGTCGACGACAACGTCAGAGGCGGCGTCCCGATCTCGTCGATCAGCGGTGGAACCGACGTGGTGACCGCGTTCGCCGGCGGCTCGACGGGAGTGCCGGTCGTGGCAGGTGAACTGTCGGTCCGCTATCTGGGCGTCGCACTCGAGAGCTGGGCTGCCGACCGGACGCCGCTCATCGACGAGGTCGGCGAGATGGTGATCACCGCGCCGATGCCGTCGATGCCGGTCTCGTTCTGGAACGACCCGGACGGATCGAGATTCCGCAGCGCCTACTTCGAACACGAGTGGGAGACCCCGTCCGACGCCGCGGTGTGGCGTCACGGGGACTGGGTGACGGTCACCGCACGTGGGTCACTGATCATCCACGGTCGCAGTGACGCCACCCTGAACCGCCACGGCATCCGGATGGGATCGGCCGACATCTACGAGGTGGTGGAGGGCATCGACGAGATCGCGGAGGGTTTCGTGCTGGGTGTCGACGGTCCCGGCGGGGCGTACTGGATGCCGTTGTTCGTCACGCTCGTCGCGGGCGCGGTGCTCGACGACGACCTGCGGGCGCGGCTGGCGTCCGAGATTCGCGCGAGATTGTCCCCGCGTCACGTGCCGGACGAGGTGATCGAGGCGCCGGGTATCCCGCACACCCGGACCGGGAAGAAGCTGGAGGTGCCGGTGACCGGTATCCTCGCCGGCCGGGCCGAGGTCAGCATCGACCCGAAGTCGGTCGACGACTACGGGCTGATCGACTGGTATGCCGCGCAAGGTCGCGCCCATCGGTGGTAGTGAGGGAATGAGCGCGGCACACGATCGCGCGTGGACCATGTACTAGCGTGGGGCGCGACACCAGCGCTCACCGCGGGGGCGAATCACGACCGAGCAGGAGAAGCGATGACCTACCAGCAGGGCGGTTACGGCCAGCATGGCCAGCAGGGGCAGGGGCAGGGCCAGGAAGACTCTGGTCAGCAGGGCTACGGCCAGCAGGGTTACGGCCAGCAGGCGCCCGGACAGCAGGGCTACGGGCAGCAGGGCTATGGCCAGCCCGGTTACGGCCAGCAGGGGTACGGCCAGCAGGGGTACGGCCAGCAGGGCTATGGCCAGCCCGGGTACGGTGCCCAGCCCGGTTACGGCCAGCAGGGCTACGGGTCCGGCGGCGCCGACGCACCCTCTGGTGCGGGACAGGCGACACCCGGTTACGGGCAGCAGGGTTACGGTCAGCAGTATCCCCAGGGGTATGGACAGCAGTACCCACAAGGGTATGGACAGCAGTACCCGCAGCAGGGCTACGGGCAGCAGCAATATCCGCAGGGTTACGGGCAGTACGGCCAACCTGCACCCAAGCCCGTCGGGCAAGGGCTGCCCGCCAACATCGGTCAGCTCCTCGCGATCGCGGTGGGTTCCATCGCGGCGGTGGAAGCGGTCGTCAGCTTCTGGAACCGCGGCGCCTATCTCCCGTATCTGGCGCTGATAGCCGTACTCGCCTTGCTGACGCTGCATCCCAAGGTGCAGACCAGGGTCACGGTTCCGGTGATCAGTGCCGTCGCGGTCGCCACCGCGATCAGCCAGCTGTATGACGTCATCTACACCGCCTCGAAGGGTTCGAACCTGATCTCCAACTCGGGTGTCGACTACTCCCAGCTGGCTCTGACCCTGATCATCGCGGCGCTCGCGGTGTTCTGGCTGCTCGTCGTCCTGGAGATGGTGAAGGTTGCATCCGACGCTGCCGGCACCTCGGAGCCCCCGGCCACCGCATCTGCGGCCCACGCACCGACTCAGGCCGTCGCCTACGGCGATACACAGTCGAGTGCCCACAGCGCCTCGAGCGCAGGCGCCACCCAGCAGGCCAATTACGATCCGTCGGCCTACAGCCAGGTGCAGTCGCAGTCGCCGACCACCTCGAGTGCGGGGTACACGCCGACCGCCGGCGCCTCGGAGTCCGGCTCGTCGACGTCCGGTTACCACCCGACCGCTGAGGCGTCCGGCGATGCCACCACGAAGATCAGCAAGCCGGAGCAGCCGAACGGTCACTGATCTCGAGAATTCCCATGATGCCCCGCCGCGATCGGCGGGGCATCGTGCTGTCGGGACCCGAGCGTCCATGCGACTGCTGCGACGCATGTCGCTTTCTGAGGTCTGCGCGGCGCGTCTGCCCGGTGAGGCGAAGCAATCGTGTCAGTCTCGTAACCGATGCCCTCGCCTACCGCTGACAGTCTCGCGTCGCGTCTCCGCCAGATGCGACAACTCAACCGCGCCCAGCGGTCGGTGACCGAGGGTTCCGCGCGCGCACTGGTCATGGTCGCGTTCGCCGTCCCGGTGGTCACGATGGTCATCATCGCCGCGGTGACCGTGACGGTCCTGCTTTTCGCCGGCAGCGGACTCGACGGGCTCGGCGTCGCCATCGGTGCGATCTGGCTGGCTGTCCATCAGGTACCGGTCACGCTCAGCGGCGTGACCATCGGGATATTGCCGATGCTGCCCACCCTGGCGATCGCGGTCGCCGCGGCCAGGATGTCCGCATCGGCGAGTGGCACCGAGCGTCCCGCCTCCGAGCTCGCGGCGGTTTTCTGTTCCGCGGTGGGCGGGCCCATGTTGATCACCGCTCTGTCGCTGGCCGTCGTGATGGACGGGACATCGGTGATGCCGGTCCAGAGTCCGTCCGCGCTGATGGCGTTCGGCTACACACTCGCCATCCATGGCTCCGCGGCTCTGCTCGGAATCGGATGGCGTCGCCGAGAAGAGCTCTGCGACCGCTTCGGTGTCCCGCCATCCGTGCGGCGCGGTGTGCGTTGTGGAGTGTTGGCAATCACCGCGCTGCTCACCTGCGCCGCCGGCCTGGTCGTCGTGCGGCTGATCATCGGCTGGCACGTGACCGGGCAGCTGCTGGCCGACGGCAACGATTTCGACGGCTACCTCGGGTTGGCGGCCTTGTCGGTGCTCTACCTGCCGAACGCTGTCGTCGGTGCCGCCTCGGTCCTGGTCGGGTCCGACTTCCACATCGGGACCGCTTCGGTCGATTTGCTCGATGTCCGCGGCGGACCGCTTCCACCGGTGCCGATCCTGGGCGCTCTCCCCGAATCCGCGGCCGGGATGCTGGGTCTGATCGGTTTCCTGATACCCGCATCGATCGCGCTGGTGGTCGCACTGCGCTGCCGCGACCTAGATCCACTCGCCAACGTGCGGTCGGTGGCGGTGGCCTCGGCGGTTGCGGCGACGACCATGGTCGTGCTCTGTGTGATGGCCGGCGGGGAACTGGGTGAGTTCGGTGACGCGGGCGTCACGCTGCCCACGGCGGGAGTGTTCACACTCGGATGGATCGCGGTGGTCGGTCTGATCGTCGCGTTGATCTACGGGGCGCTTCCGTCCACCCGGGCCGCTCGCCGCAATGGTGTCGACGCGGACTTCGACGACGACTACGACCTCGATTACGAGGACGAGTACCTGACCGATGACTACGAGGATCCCGAGGACCTCGACGACGAGTACGGCGAGTTCGACGACTACGAAGGCGAGGATTGGGCGGAGGAGGACTCGGGGTACACCGAGTCCCGGTCCACCGAATCGGATGACGTCGAGTGGGCCGACGGCGATGAGTGGGAGGTCGTCGACGGTGACGAGGGCGCAGTGCCCGGCCCGTTCGACCGCACCGACCAGACCACCGACGCTCGCACCACCGAGGTCGAATACTCGAGCGAGAATCGCTGACGTCGCAGACCGCCACCGCCCCCGGCGATCCGGGCGGGTGCACCGACCACTAGGCTTCTTCAGTGTGAACGCAGCTGCCGGGCCTGGAGTATCTGCAGTTCGTGTACCCTCCTCGGGCCGTGTGCCGATCGTGGTGATGGCATCGGGTACCGGTTCGTTGCTCGAATCGTTGCTCCGACGGGTCGCCGACGACGCGCCATTCCAGATCGTCGCGATCGTGGTCGATCGGCAATGCCGCGCCGCCGAGATAGCCGCAGACCACGGCGTCCCCCTGGTCGACTGCCGAGTGGCCGATCACGCCGACCGGGCCACCTGGGACGTAGCGGTCACCGAGGAAGTCGCGGCATTCGACCCGGCCTGGGTCGTCACCGCCGGTTTCATGAAAATCCTTGGGCCGGCCTTTCTCTCACGTTTCGGCGGCCGGATCGTCAACTCGCACCCGGCGCTGCTGCCGGCTTTTCCCGGCGCTCACGGTGTCGCCGACGCCCTTGCCCACGGGGTGAAGGTGACCGGCACCACCGTGCATCTCGTGGACGACGGGGTGGACACCGGTCCGATCCTCGCCCAGGAGCCGGTGGCGGTGCGACCGGATGACACCGTGGAGAGTCTTCATGAGCGAATCAAATCGGTCGAGCGTGAACTGCTCGCCGACGTGGTGACGGCACTCGTCACCAGAGGTGTAGTGATCGACGGACGAAAGGCCGACATCCCGTGAACACACAGAGCCCCGCCGGTGGTCGCCGGCCCATCCGCCGCGCACTCGTCAGTGTGTACGACAAGACCGGACTCGCCGATCTCGCCACCGCTCTCAACGAGGCGGGCGTGGAGATCGTCTCGACCGGATCCACGGCGAAAACCATTGCCGACGCCGGAGTTCCGGTCATCGAGGTCTCGGCACTGACGGGATTCCCGGAATGCCTCGACGGCCGGGTGAAGACCCTGCACCCCAAGGTGCATGCGGGGATCCTCGCCGACACCCGCAAGCAGAGCCACGTGGACCAGCTCGACGAACTCGGTGTCGCCGCTTTCGATCTCGTCGTCGTCAACCTCTACCCCTTCACCGAGACCGTCGCGTCGGGTGCCGCCCCGGACGAATGCGTCGAGCAGATCGACATCGGCGGGCCGTCCATGGTGCGCGGTGCCGCCAAGAATCATCCGTCGGTCGCGGTCGTGGTCAACCCGGACGACTACGAGGCGGTGCGAGGTGCGGTCGCCGACGGCGGTTTCAGCCTTGATGAGCGTAAAGCGCTGGCGGCGAAGGCGTTCCGGCACACAGCCGACTACGACGTGGCGGTCGCCTCGTGGATGTCCAGTGTGGTGGCACCGCCGGCCGATTCGTCGAACTTCCCGGACTGGGTGGGCGCCACCTGGAACCGGTCGTCGGTGCTGCGCTACGGCGAGAACCCGCACCAGGCGGCCGCCCTCTATGTCAGTGAGGCCGGCGGCGGACTGGCCTCCGCCGAGCAACTGCACGGCAAGGAGATGAGCTACAACAACTACACCGACGCCGATGCGGCGTGGCGTAGCGCGCACGACTTCGACACACCGGCCGTCGCGATCATCAAGCACGCCAATCCGTGTGGCATCGCCGTCGGCGCGGACATCGCCGAGGCCCACCGCAAGGCGCACGCGTGCGACCCGGTCAGCGCCTACGGCGGCGTGATCGCTGCCAACCGCGAGATCACCGTCGAGATGGCCGAACAGGTGGCGGAGATCTTCACCGAGGTCATCATCGCTCCCGGGTTCGCCGACGGTGCGCTCTCGGTGCTCACCCGCAAGAAGAACATCCGCGTGCTCACCGCGCCCGCTCCGGCGCGGACCGGAGTGGAGACCCGACCGATCTCCGGCGGGCTGCTCATGCAGCAGCGCGATGTGCTCGACGCCGACGGCGACGACCCGGCGAACTGGACCCTCGCGGCCGGATCCCCGGCCGATCCGGACACCCTTGCAGATCTCGAATTCGCCTGGCGGGCATGCCGTTCGGTCAAGTCCAATGCGATCCTGCTGGCCGACGGCGGTGCCTCGGTGGGCGTCGGCATGGGGCAGGTGAACCGGGTCGACTCGGCACACCTCGCCGTTCAGCGTGCCGGTGACCGTGCCGCCGGCAGTGTCGCGGCGTCGGACGCCTTCTTCCCGTTCCCGGACGGCCTGCAGGTCCTGCTGTCCGGCGGTGTGCGCGCGGTGGTGCAGCCGGGCGGTTCCATCCGTGACAACGAGGTCATCGAGGCGGCGTCCGAAGCCGGTGTCACGCTGTATCTCACCGGTGCGCGGCACTTTGCGCACTGAGTCCCCGAGTTCGTGAGTCCGGCCGAGTTCGCTTTTCTCGTCGCCGCCGGATTCGGTGCCGGACTCATCGGCTACATCACGGGATTGGCGTCGGTGGTGAGCTATCCGGCGCTGCTCGCGGTCGGGCTGCCACCGATCGCCGCCAACGTCACCAACACCGTGTCCCTGGTGGCCGTCGGTATCGGTAGTACGGCGCAGTCGGGACGTGTTCTGCTCGACGGCGACCGGCGTCGATTGATCGGCGGCATCGTCGCCTCCCTGGTCGGCGGCACGATCGGCGCCGTGACCCTGTTGCTCACCCCGCCAGGCGCCTTCGAGGCGATCGTCCCGTTCCTCGTGGCGCTCGCCGCGCTGTGTCTGCTGGGCCAGCCGATGCTGCGGCGGTGGGCCACGAGCCACGCCGACCGCCCCGGACCGTGGCTCATCGGCCTCGTCCTGATCTCCGTCTACGGCGGCTACTTCGGTGCGGGTGCGGGCATCATGGTCCTTGCATTGATGCTGGTGCTCACCAGTGAGCCGTTGTGGCGCGCCGCGCTGTCGAAGTCGGTGTTCCTGGGAATCGCGAACACCGTTGCCGCTGTCGGTTTCATGATCTTCGGTCCGGTGCACTGGGCGGCCGCATTCGCGATGGCGATCGGGTGTCTCGCCGGCGGCTGGTGCGGGCCCCCGGTGGTCCGGCGACTGCCCGCAGAACCGTTGCGGATCGTCGTCGGCATCGGCGGACTCTGCCTCGCGGCCTGGCTCGCCGTCGGCTGACCTCGCACCGTCCCGGCACCGCCGAGAGAACCCCAAATCGCGCCGAGAGAACCCCAAATCGCGCCGACGGAACCCAGGATCGCGCCGACGGAACCCGGAATCGCGCCGACGGAACCCGGGATCGCGCCGACGGAACCCGAAATAGCGTCGACGGAATCCGGGATCGCGCCGAGAGAACCCGGAATCGTGCCGAGAGAACCCGGAACTGCGCCGAGAGAACCCGAAATGGCGTCGACGGAACCCGGAATCGCGTCGACGGAATCCGGGATCGCGCCGACGGAACCCGGGATCGCGTCGACGGAATCCGGGATCGCGTCGAGAGAACCCGCGGCGTTTCGCTCGCGGCGAGGAAAAGTCTGGTCGTCCGCGCACCGGACGGCTACACATGCACCGTGAGTATCGATTCAGCCCTCGGCCAGGTGAAAAGCGCAACGATCTCGTCTGGCGTCGAGTTCGACATCCACGAATTCGGTCCGCACTTCGGTGCGGAGATCCGTGGGGTCGATGTCGCGGTGCTCACGGACAGCCAGATCATCGCGCTGCGACGCGCGCTGATCGATTACAAGGTCGTGGTCCTGCGCGATCAGCACATCGACGACGCGACCCACATCGAGTTCGGCCGTCGGATCGGGGATCTGACGTTCGGGCATCCGGTGTGGAACAGCGGTGACGTTCCGGGCGAGGTCTACGCGCTCGACAGCAGCGACGACGGATTCGCCGACGTCTGGCACACCGACGTCACCTTCATGCCCAGGCCGCCGATGGGATCGATCCTGCGTCCGGTCGTGTTGCCGCGCAATGGCGGTGACACCAATTGGGCCGACGCCGAGCTGGCCTATCAGTCGTTGTCGGAGCCGATGCGCCGTCTGGTGGATTCGCTCACTGCGGTACATGACGGCAACCGTGCCTTCGGCTATTACCTCAAACAGCGGCGTGATGGCCGCGGAAACACCTGGGACGGGGAGGAAGTCACCGAACTCGTGCCGGTCGCTCATCCAGTGGTACGAATCCATCCGGAGACGGGGCGCAGATCACTCTTCGTCAACCCGGGTTTCACCTCCCACATCGAGGGCGTCTCCGACGCCGAGAGCCGAGGCATCCTCGATCTGCTGTACGCCCACATCACCAAGCCGGAGCACATCGTCCGTCATCGGTGGCGTCTCGGTGACATCGTGATGTGGGACAACCGCAACACCCTGCACTACGCGAACCGCGACTACGGCGACACCCGGCGGGTGATGCACCGGATCACGCTGCGCGGCGATGCACCGCTCGGTCCCGCCGACTGACGGTCTCTGGAGAACACCAAACCTCATCTCTCGTCAGCAATTTTCCGCGCACGAAGGGTTTCTGACGACAGATGAGGTTTCTGCATTCCATGGCCTGGCCCGCGATCGTATTCAACCAAAGGGTTGACAACGGAGCGTCAGGAGCGCAGAGTCGTATTCAACCGAACGGTTGAGGAGGCGTCAGGTGGCAGACGAGCTGTCAAAGGTTTTCGCCGCTCTCGCGGACCCGACCCGGCGCGACATGGTTGCCCGTCTGGCGGTGTCCGACGCGACGGTCAGCCAGCTCGCCGACCCGTACGACGTCAGCATTCAGGCGGTGTCCAAGCATCTGAAGGTGCTCGAGGATGCCGGCCTGGTGACCCGCACCCGGGAGGCGCAGACCCGCCCGGTCCATCTGGAAGCGGAGGTGTTCGACCTCATGACCAAATGGATCGAGCGCTATCGCAGGCAGGCCGAGGAGCGCTATCAGCGACTCGACGCCCTGTTGGCAGAAATGAATGATGGCCCCGCCATCGCCATGAACGACGGACCCGCGGCACGACGTCGCGAGGACGAGAAACCCCGAAGGAAAGGAAAGGCGTCATGAGTGCAGTGCAGACCCGCTACGCGGAGGCCGCGATCGAGGCGGACAAAGAGGTGCCCATCATCCGGATCACGCGCGACTTCCGCGGAACGCCGGCGCAACTGATGAAGGCGCACATCGACCCGGACCTGTTCGTCCGCTGGGTCGGACCCGACTCGATCAGCAGCCGCGTCATCGAATGGGATGCCCGCGATGGCGGGAGTTGGCGATACGTGTCGACACGGGGCGACGAGGAGTTCGGTTTCCGTGGATGTTTCCACACGGTGTCCGACGACACGATCGTGCAGACCTTCACCTTCGAGGGCATGCCCGATCAAGTGGCGCTGGAGACTCTCTCGTTCGAGGACCTCGGCGACGGCACCACCCGGCTACACGCCCAATCCCTGTGCGACAGCTTCGAAGCCCGCGACGGCTGGCTGGCCTCGGGCATGGAGACCGGCGTCAACGAGGGATACGCCGCGCTCGAGAAGCTGCTGGCCTCAGGTGAGGTGTGATCACAGTGTCCGATTCGATCTCCGGTCTCTCCGTGGCCCAACGTCATCGTGCCGTGGCCGCAGATTTTGCCGATCAGATTGCCGCTGTGTCCGACTGGGATGCCCCGACACCGGTCGACGGCTGGGTGGCACGCGATGTCGTCGCCCACCTCGTCGAGTGGTTCCCCGGATTTCTCGCGGGCGGGGGAGTGTATCTTCGCCAGGGCCCGAAGGTATCCGAGGATCCGCTCTCGGCGTGGCAGGCTCACGCCGCGGCCGTCCAGGAGTTGCTCGACGGGCCCTCCGCCGACGACACCTTCCGTCACCCGATGGCAGGCGAGCACCGATTGGCGGACGCAGTCGACCGGTTCTATACGGCCGACGTGTTCATGCACACGTGGGACCTCGCCGTCGCCGCGGGTAACCCGCCCGATCTCGATCCGGACTTCGCCGAGCAGCTGCTCGCCGGGATGGTCGGTATCGAGGATCTGTTGCGGTCGTCGGGCCAGTACGGCCCGGCCGTTCCCGTCGCCGACGACGCCGATCCGGTGACCCGCCTGGCCGCATTCATCGGCCGCGATCCGGAGTGGTCCGGTTCTGTCACACGGTGACGGGCCGCACAAGCGGAGTACCGTGGACAGGGTGCCAGAGGAGAATTTCACGTCCCATACCTCTCAGACCACCGAAACCCGCCATCCGTCCGCCCGCACGCTGGGTGAACTGCGCGCCAGTGGTCACATCCAACGCAGCGTGCGTGATGAGATCCGCAACAACCTGCTGTCCGCCCTTCGCGAGGGTCGCGATCCGTGGCCGGGCATCGTCGGGTTCGAGGCGACGGTCATCCCGCAGCTCGAACGGGCGTTGCTGGCCGGCCACGACGTGGTGATGCTCGGTGAGCGCGGTCAGGGCAAGACGCGCATCCTGCGCACCCTGGTCGGGCTCCTCGACGAGTGGACTCCGGTCATCGCGGGTTCCGACCTGGGCGAACACCCCTATGAACCGATCACACCGGGGTCGATCCGCAAAGCGGCGAATCTACTCGACGACCTGCCGATCGAGTGGCGCCACCGTAGCCAGCGCTACAGCGAGAAGCTGGCCACGCCGGACACCTCGGTCGCCGACCTCGTCGGTGACATCGACCCGATGAAGGTGGCCGAGGGCCGCAGCCTGGGTGACCCCGAGACGATCCACTTCGGCCTCATCCCGCGGGCCCACCGCGGCATCGTCGCCATCAACGAGTTGCCAGACCTGGCCGAACGCATCCAGGTCTCGATGCTGAACGTGATGGAGGAGCGTGACATCCAGGTCCGCGGCTACACGCTCCGCCTCCCGCTGGATGTGTTGGTGATGGCCAGCGCGAACCCCGAGGACTATACGAATCGTGGGCGGATCATCACGCCGCTCAAGGACCGATTCGGCGCCGAGATCCGTACCCACTACCCGCTCGAACTCGACGACGAGGTCGCGGTGATCGAGCAGGAGTCGGACCTCACCGCGACCGTGCCGACGTTCATCACCGAGATCTTGGCGCGGTTCACGCGGTACGCGCGTGACCATCCGTCGATCGACCAGCGTTCCGGGGTCTCGGCGCGGTTCTCGATCGCAGGCGCGGAGACCGTCGCGGCCGCCGCCCTGCACCGCGCGACCGTGACCGGCGAGGACGTTCCGGTGGCCCGCGTCGTCGATCTGGAGTCGGTGATCGAGGTGCTGCGCGGAAAGATCGAGTTCGAATCCGGCGAGGAAGGCCGCGAACTCGAGATACTCGAGCACCTCATGCGCAAGTCGGTTGCCGATACAGTGCGCGCGCACCTCGGCGGCATCGACATGGCGCCGTTGGTCGACGCCTTGGAGAACGGCGAACCGGTCGTGACCGGGGACCGCGTCACCGCCGCGGATCTCCTCGGGTCGATCCCCGCGCCGGAGGTCACCGCTGAGGTGCTCGACGCGATCGCCGAACGTCTCGACGCCGAGGTGGACGGCGAACGCGCCAGCGCGGTCGAACTCGCGCTGGAAGGATTGTTCCTCGCACGACGTATTGGCAAAGAGGCCGACGAGTCCGGGCAGACGATCTATGGCTGAGCAGCCGCAGCGCGCGGCGGTGAGGAGTGAGTGCGCGCGCCGCGACCTCCGACCCACGTGGGTTGAGGGTGTGCGGCGCAACCCCCGATCCCTGGGTGCCGAGGGTGTGCGGCTCAGCCCCCGATCCCTGGGTGCCGAGGGTGTGCGGCTCAGCCCCCGATCCCTGGGTGCCGAGGGTGTGCGGCGCAACCCCCGATCCCTGGGTGCCGAGGGTGTGCGGCTCAGCCCCCGATCCCTGAGGAGGCCCGGAGCGCTAGCGGAGGGCCGTCACGAAGGGTCGGCCCTTTGTGACGCTCGCAAGCTCGCTCCTCAGGGGCCGGGGGGTGACGCTCGCAAGCTCGCTCCTCAGGGGCCGGGGGGTGACGCTCGCAAGCTCGCTCCTCAGGGGCCGGGGGGTGACGCTCGCAAGCTCGCTCCTCAGGGGCCGGGGGGTGACGCTCGCAAGCTCGCTCCTCAGGGGCCGGGGGGTGACGCTCGCAAGCTCTGTCTTCCACGGGGCTCAACCTCGCTCTCCACACACTTGAACTGAGGGGCACAGACCATGGCGCACAAGAGTTTTCACCGGTCCCGATATCAGCGGTACACCGGTGGTCCAGACCCGCTTGCGCCTCCGGTGGATCTGCGGGAGGCGTTGCGCGACATCGGCGACGACGTGATGGCCGGTGCGTCGCCGCAGCGGGCATTGCGTGAGTTCCTGCGTCGCGGAACCCAGGACATGCGTGGGCTCGACCGGCTTCGGGAACAGGTGAACCGGCGTCGCCAGGAGCTGTTGAAGAAGCGCAATCTCGACGGGACATTCGCCGAGATCCGGGAACTGCTCGACCGGGCGGTTCTGGAGGAGCGCAAGCAGCTCGCCCGCGACCTCGACGACGATGCACGTTTCGCGGAGATGCAGATCGGCAGCCTTCCGGCGTCGACGGCGCAGGCCGTCGAGGAACTGTCCGAATACAACTGGCGCAGCCCGCAGGCCCGGGAGGACTACGAGAAGATCAAGGACCTGCTCGGACGGGAGCTGCTCGACCAGCGCTTCGCCGGGATGAAAGAGGCCCTCGAAGGTGCCGGCGAGCAGGACCGCCAGCGCATCTCGGAGATGCTCAAAGATCTCAACCAGCTTCTCGACGCGCACAACCGTGGCGAGGACACCACCGAGCAGTTCGACGAGTTCATGGACAAGCACGGCGAGTTCTTCCCCGAGAACCCGCGCAACACCGAAGAACTCATCGACTCGCTGGCCCAGCGTGCCGCGGCGGCTCAGCAGTTCTACAACTCGCTGACCCCGGAACAGCGGGCCGAACTCGATCAGCTGGCGCAGCAGGCCTTCGGCTCGCCGGAGCTGATGAGTCAACTGTCGCAGATGGATTCGGCGCTTCGTCAGGCGCGCCCGGGTCTGGACTGGGACGACGCGCAGTCGTTCTCGGGGGACCAGCCGATGGGTCTCGGCGAAGGTGCGGCTGCACTGCGCGACATCTCCGAACTCGAGGCGCTCAGCGAGCAACTCTCCCAACAGTATGCCGGCGCACAGATGGACGACATCGACATCGACGCCCTGGAACGCCAGCTCGGGGAGCAGGCGGGCGTGGATGCGCGGACGCTGCAGGAGCTGGAGAAGGCGCTGTCCGAGGAGGGATTTTTCGACAGGACCTCCGACGGTCAGCTGCGGCTGAGTCCGAAGGCGATGCGGCAGTTGGGGCAGTCGATCTTCCGCGACATCGCCGAACAGTTGTCGGGACGTGGAGATCGGCAGACGCGTCGCAGCGGGGCACTCGGCGAACCGACCGGTGCGTCACGCGAATGGGAGTTCGGCGACACCGACCCCTGGGACGTGACGCGAACCGTGTCGAATGCGGTGCTGCGGACCGTCTCCGAGAGCGACGAACCGTCGTTGGTCTCCAATGAGATGGCCAGGTCCGGAGTGCGGATCGACGTGCGAGATGTGGAGGTCGCCGAGACCGAGGCCCGAACCCAAGCGGCGGTCGTGCTGCTCGTCGACACCTCGTTCTCCATGGAGATGGAGGGTCGGTGGACGCCGATGAAGCGCACCGCCATCGCGCTCAATCACCTCATCTCCACCCGGTTCCGCAGCGATGAACTGCACCTGATCGCGTTCGGCCGATATGCACGGTCCATCGACATCGCCGAACTGACCGGCCTGCAGCCCCGGATGGAGCAGGGCACCAACCTGCATCACGCCCTGCTGCTGGCGCAGCGTCATCTGCGACGTTTCCCGAATGCACAACCAGTGGTCCTCGTGGTCACCGACGGCGAGCCGACAGCGCATCTGGATCCGAGTGGGGAGCCATTCTTCTTCTATCCGCCGCATCCGCAGACGATCGCGTTGACGGTGCGTGAACTCGACCATGTGGCCCGATTCGGTGCGCAGGTGACGTTCTTCCGGCTCGGTGAGGACCCGGGGCTGGCGCATTTCATCGATCAGATCGCGCGGCGGATCGGTGGCCGAGTGGTAGCGCCTGACATCGACGGGCTCGGTGCCGCCGTGGTGGGCGATTACCTCAGCGCGCGTCGGGGCCGCCGCAAGTGATACGGGTGGACGACTCGGGGGAAATCTCGGGGTTTTCCTGGGGTTCTCGAGTGTTCGCGGCCATCGAAATCAGGGTGGTTCTGTGCCTGGGCGGCCACTAGGCTTGCTGATTGTGATGAACCCGGACGATCTCCCGGCCCCCGACGATCGCAGGGCGCGGTTGCGTGCCGCCGACGCGGATCGCGAACTCGTGCATCGGATCCTGTCCGCGGCGATGGCCGTTGGCAGCTTGTCGCCGGCCGAGTACGAGGAGCGGGCAGGGAAAGCCGTGGTGGCGAAGACGTTCGGGGAGCTCGATGAGCTCACCGACGATCTGCCCGTGGGCGAGCTCGGAGTGCCCATGCCCTTCGTCGGGGAGACCAGGGTGAGCCGGGTCGCCGTGCCCTCGGATCGTCGGCCCATTCAGCATCGGTTCGCGCTGATGTCCGCCACCGAGGTGCGCGGCAATGTGGCGCTCGCGGACAGTCTCTCGGCGACGGCGATCATGGGTGGCGTCGACCTCGATCTTCGCGACGCCGAGTTCACTGCGCCCACCCTCACCATCCGGTGCACCGCCATCATGGGGTCGGTGGACATCACGGTTCCGCCCGACGTGACGGTTGAGGTCGGCGGGTGGGCGATCATGGGCGGATTCGGTGGCCGTGCGTCGGGTCAGGGCGTCCCGGGTGCTCCGACGATCCGGGTCGTCGGCATCGCGTTCATGGGTGGGGTCGACGTCAAGCGGAAAGACCGCAAGCCTCCGCGGGTGTGAGCACCGGTTTGGGTGCTGAGCGTCACCCGCTCCCTGAGGAGCGAGTCTGCGAGCGTGACCGCCCGCTCCCTGAGAGCGTGTTTGAAAACTCAGGCAAGTTTGGCCAGTCGTCGTGACATGGTAGCGATGAGGGCGATGTACACCATGTTTTCGTGGTGGTCGGGTCGGGTTTCGTAGTCGCGGACGCAGCGGCGGTGTTTGACGATCCAACCGAAGGTGCGTTCGACGACCCACCTGCGCGGTAGGACGTGGAATCCAGTCATGTCGTCGGTGCGTTTGACGATCGTAACGGTTAGTGCCAGAACGTTTTTCGCCCAGATAAGCAGTCTGCCGCGGTAGCCGCCGTCAGCCCAGACCATAGTGATGGTGGAGAACTGGGCGCGCAGCGCGGCCAACACTCGGGCACCACCGTCGGCGTCCTGGATGTTGGCGACGTGGACCACGATCGCCAGCAGCAGACCGGTGGTGTCGACGGCGATGTGGCGTTTGCGTCCGTTGACCTTCTTGCCGGCGTCGTAGCTGCGACTGGCACCGGGCACGGTATCGGCGCCGGGGATCGATTGAGCGTCGATGATTGCCGCGGTCGGCAGCGGGTTGCGGCCGTCGGCCACGCGCAGCATGTCGCGGAGGCAGTTGTGGATGCGGCGCCACGCTCCACTGGTGACCCAGCGGTGGAAGATCGCGTAGACGGTCATCGCGGGTGGGAACTCCGAGGGGAGTTGTCGCCAGGCGATACCGCCGCGGACAACATAAAACGGCGTCGAGAACGGTTCGGCGACACCACTTCTCGGGTCGGCCACCGCGTCCTGCGGTGTTCCCGGCCGGTGGCAGGAGCGGTTCGAGGACCGCCCACTGGGCATCGGTGACACTGGAGGACGGATAGACCTCGCACCGATGACCAGACCCGTGGGTGGGGGTCGGGCAGGACGGGCACGCACCGATGGGTGATGATGGCATGGTGAACTCCTGGTGAGTACGTGTTGTTAGCACTCACTGACCTACCAGGAGTTCACTCAAATCCCATCCGTCACACGCCGCACATCCGAGTTTTCAAACACGCTCTGAGGAGCGAGCCTGCGAGCGTGACCGCCCGCTCCCTGAGGAGCGAGCCTGCGAGCGTCACGAAGGGTGGTTCTCCGTCGCGGCAGATTCTGGGTGCTGTCGACGAGATCATGGGTGCTGTCGGCGAGATCTGGGGTTCTCTCGGCGGGATTCTGGGTTCTGTCGGCGCGTGGGTGCGAGCACGAGGTCGGTCGGTGCGCGGGCGCTCGGGTCAGACGGCCGAGTATCGGTCAGGCCAGGAGAAGCGCGATGACGGCGATCGCCGGGATGGAACTCAGCGTGGTGATCAGGGCGGTGTCGCGCGCCATGATCTGCGCCCGACGGTAGCGCGTCGCGTACACGAGGACATTCTGGGCGGTCGGCAGCGCGGCGATGACCACCTGCGCGAACAGTGCGTGACCCGTTTCGCCGAAACCGAATCGCGCCACCACGTACACCAGCACCGGCATGGCGATGATCTTGAGCACGCTGGCCAAGGCGATGTCGCGGCGTGGGCTGTGGCCCTTCTTGAACACCGTCGCGCCGGTCAGCGACAGGCCGAAGGCGAGCAGGGCGCACGGCACCGAGGCGTTGCCGAGCATCTTCATCGGCTCGAGGATCGCCGCCGGTGGGCGCAGCCCGATCGCCGAGATCACCAGCCCGGCCACGCCGCCCAAGACGATTGGGTTGGTGAGCGGTGCGATCACCGCGTCACGCAGAGTCGTCGATCGCGACGCGTGTCCCAGCGCCGGATCGGTCACGGTCGCGTCGAGCGTGATCAGCGCCATCGGCGAATAGATCAGGATCTGGAACAACAGCAAAGGTGCGATGAACGATGCGTCGTCGAGCACGAAGATGGCGATCGGTAGTCCGAGGTTCACGCTGTTGACATACGACGACGCGAGCCCGCCGATCGCCAGTTCGGGGATCTCCCGTCGCAGCCAGAGCCGGGCGACCATCACGTACACGATGCCGATCGTGAGCGCACTGCCGCCGGCGATGATCAGGGTCTTGGAGAAGATGACCGACAGGTCCGACGTCACCAGCGAGTGGAACAGGAGTGCCGGCGTACACACGAAGAAGACGAGACGCGAGAGCACCTCGTGCGCGCTGTCGCCGAGGACCCGGGTTCGTCCGAGGAGATAGCCGATCCCCACCACGATGAAGATGACGGTGAAGCCCGAGACCACGCCTGACACCGGTCGAGTGTATTGCCCTAGTCTGGATCGGACATTCGGTGGTGGCCGGCCGCCGACCGGCACGCACGAAGGGGGCGTCGTGACCAATCCTCCCGGTTCGGGACCCGAAGGGCGGTCCGACGACGAGTGGAGTGCGGTGCCGCCGGATACCGGGTGGCCGTTCGCGGACCCGTCGACTCGGAATCCCTCCGTGCCGCCGTATCAGCCGTATCAACAGGGGCCGTACCAACAGACGCCTCATCAACCGGTTCCTCATCAACCGGTGCCTCATCAACCGGTGCCGTATCAACCGGGGCCGCATCAACCGGGTCCGGTCGGGCCGAACCAGCCAGGCCCGAACTATCCCTACCCGTACCACGACGGGGTGCGGCCGCAGACCGACGGGCGCGCGATCGCCGCACTGGTTTGCGGTCTGTTGTCCTTCCCACTCGCCGTGATGTGCAGTGGGTTGCTGCTGCCGCTGCCGGTCATCGCCGTCGTCCTCGGAATTCTGTCCCGCCGGGACATCAGGTCGTCCGGTGGTCGCAGCGCGGGGATGGGTATGGCGGTTGCCGGGATCGTCTTCGGCGCGATCGGCATCGTGCTGATGCTCGTGATGCTGGCCATACTCGGCAGAGAGATCGCGCGCTGACCTCACAGAGGTGTCGGCAAACTACGCTGGAGTCCGGGCACCGTCCCGGGGAAGGACGAATCGATGACCAACCCGACCGATCCGACACCGAACTCTCCGGATGAGGACAGGCACGCACAGCCCGCTGATCCCGCGGCCTCCACACCGCAGCCGGATGAGCCGTCGCCGCCGACTCCGGGCTACGAGGGCGCACCACAGTCGAGCCCGCCGCATCAGTACGGCGCCGCACCAGAGTATGGCCAGGCGTCGCCCTATGGCGGCACCACACCACCCCAGCCCCACGCGGCATCCCCGTACGGTTCGAACCCCGAGTACGGCTCCGGTCAGTACGGCTCTGGTCAATATGGCAGCGCTCAGTACGGCCCTGGTCAGTACGGCTCCGGTCAGTACGGCAGCGCTCAGTACGGCTCGCCGTACTACGGGGGTCAGTACGGCGCTCCGCCGCACTACGGCGGTGCCGGCGCCTACGGCGTCGGCTATCCGGTCGCCCGTCAGACCAACGGCAAGGCCATCGCATCGCTGATCTGCGGTATCGGGTCCTTCGTGGCATGTCCCGGTGTGCTCGGCGTGGTCGCGGTGATCCTGGGGAACTCGGCGCGCGACGAGATCGCGGCGTCGGGGGGAACCCAGGAGGGGGAGGGGATGGCCAAGGCGGGACTGATCCTCGGCTGGATCTCGATCGCCATCATCGTCGTGGTCTTGGTGATCATGCTCATCGCGCTGATCATCGGGGCGTTCGCGGCCGCCTGACGAAGGCTGCCGGCACGTTTTGGAGCTTCGCACCCCGGCCCGGTAGTCTGGGGAGGTTGTGTGCCGCGCCTTACCGGCTGAAGAGCTGTGACGGACCGGGCGCACCGATCGGCGGGACCTGTCGACCTAGGTCGGATGGGAACCCACAGACTTACACGTAGGAGAAGGGCTCAACCATGGCTGTACCCAAGCGCCGGATGTCGCGGGCGAACTCCCGCAGCCGTCGTGCTCAGTGGAAGGCGGACAACCCCGCTTTGCAAGAGGTGAAGGTGAACGGCGTCGCCCAGCGTATGCCGCGTCGTCTCGTGAAGGCCGCCAAGGCCGGCATCATCGACCTGGATCGCCGCTGAGCGACGTGCACTGAGCTCGACCACGGTCGGCTCATTGCCCGCACGCACAAAGACATACCGATGACCGCCCCGGGATCTCCCGGGGCGGTCGTCGGCGTGCTCTGTGCAAGCGGCACCGGGGAGCTGACACGATGTTCCCGTGTTGCAGGAGATTCTCAACGACGTCGGCATCGTCGTCTTCGCCGCATCCGGCGCGTTGCTGGGCGTGCGCAAGGACTTCGACCTCTGGGGCATCATCACCGTGGGTGCCCTCACCGGCGTCGGCGGTGGCATCCTCCGCGATGTCGTCTTGGGGATCACTCCGCCGTCCTCCATCGAGAACTGGCCGCCGATCGTCATCGGTGCGGCGACCAGTCTCGCGGTCTTCTTCTTCCACCCGGCCTTCGCCGAACTCCGCCGCACCATCCTGATCTTCGATGCCGTCGGCATGGGTGTGTTCGCGACCAGCGGCGCCGCGCTCGCACTCGATCGGCACACCAGCGCGTTCGCAGCCGCTCTGGTGGGTCTGCTCACCGCGGTGGGCGGCGGCATCCTGCGTGATGTCCTGGCCAACGAGGTGCCCCTGCTGCTGCAGCCCGCTGACCTCTATGCCGTGCCTGCGGTGATCGGCGCCGGCATCGTCGGCGTGTGCGGGACCTACGCGTGGGGGCCGGTCTGGATCTGGCTCATCGTCGGGACGGCGGTCGCGACCGGCCTGCGGCTTGCCGGACTCCTGTTCGGATGGCGGCTGCCGACAGCACCCGAGGGTGTGCTGCGACGGCGATCGAGGCCGTCCTGAGGCGTCAGCGGTCGGATCGGCCGGTGCCGCCCGTGTCATCGGCGGCATCGTCGGACTCGCTTCCGGGCCGCCGCCGGCGCAGTTTGTGTGTCCCGTCGCACATGGGTGCCGTGGATGTGCGACCGCACCGGCAGAGGGCGATGGTGGAACGTCGGACGGGGATTCGGCTACCGTCGGGTTGGTAAAGATCGATCGGTCCGCGTACCAACAGTGGGCCGTCGTCACAGACGACGATCGAGGTGTGGTGTGAGGCGGGGAGCTCACTTCCCTGGTTGCCGTCCACCTGTCCGCCCTCAATGTGATCGCCGGAGTCCATGTGCCCTCACTTTCCACGTATCCGATTCGCGACCTCGACGACGCTACCAGCGACCCTCAGCCGCGGATGCCGCTTCCTGCCGCGCGCGGGCCGCGTAGTCGGGCCCTGATCGCGGCGCTCGTCGAGCCTCCTCCGGGCGGCGCGCGCGACCTGCCCGGCCTGGTCGGAGGAGATCTGCCCACCGGGCGCGACTTCCTGCTCGACGAAGACGTCGCCATCACCCTGACGATGCTCTATGAGCTACAGCTGCGAGGCATCGAGGGCGTCTCCGACGATTGGGAGACCGATATCGACCTGCTCACCGCACGCTCGCTACTCGAAGCCGAATTCCTCGAGGCGATCGATCATCTGGTGGGCCCGGTGGACGCCACTGGCGACGTGCCGGCAGCCCTGTGGCTGATCGGGGCTCGCGACGACGGACCGCCGCTGTCGAAATTCATCGCGCGCACAGCAGACGTGACACACCTCCGCGAGCTGGTCGTCCATCGGTCGCTGCACCAGCTTCGCGAAGCCGATGTGCACACGATGGCGATACCGCGCCTGCACGGTGCCGCGAAGGCTGCCCTGATCGAGGTGCAGATGGACGAATACGGCGGTGGCGTTCTCGACCGGATGCACGCGACGCTGTACGCCCAGATGATGGGTGCGATGGGGTTGTCCCCGGGCTATGCGCACTACGTCGATTTGATTCCGGCAGCGACGCTCACCGGCGTGAACGCGCTGTCGATGTTCGGGATGCAGCGCCGGCTGCGGCACGAACTGGTCGGCCACCTCTGTGCGGTCGAGATGACGTCGGCGCTACCGAGCAAGAACTACAGTCGCGGCCTTGCGCGACTCGGCTTCGATCGCTCGGCCCGGCTCTTCTACGACGAACACATCGAGGCAGATTCGGTGCACGAACAGCTGATCGTGCGGGAGGTCGCCGGGCGCCTCGCACGCGCCGAACCGACTGCCGGGCCCGCACTCCTCCGTGGTGCGCTGACCGCGATCGCCTTGGATGCACTGGCGGCCGAGCACATCTGGCAGCGCTGGGAAGCCGGGACGAGCTCGCTATTGCACCCGCTCGAGGGCGTTACATCGTGAGTTTCAGCAGCTCTTCAGGAACTCCGGTTAGTGTGCGCGGGATGTCCACCCAGAGCGCACTCGGCGCGGCATGGGATGAGGCGACGTCGGCTCTCATCGCCAGCCTTCCCGTTCCGATACCTGTCATCACCGATCATCCCGACGTGTACCGACCGGCCGTCGACTCCGCGTTGCTGTGTCTGGCTGTCGCCGAGGAGTTTCGGCTCCGCGGGAGCGGCGGATCGGCTCTGGAGCTGTGTGCTGGTAGTGCCGTGGCCAGCCTCTATGCGGCCAGGTGGGCCACGGATGTGACTGCGGTGGACCGCAATCCGGCCGCGGTGGAGGCCATGCGGGCCAACGCACGCGCCAACGGCGTCAGGCTGGACGCCCGCTGCGCCGACATCACCGAGCTCGAATGTCGGGCCGCGGACGTGGTGTTCGCGAATCCGCCCTACGTTCCCGCCCCCACCGACACACCGCCGTCGGCACACGGCTTCGCCTGTGACGGAGGTGAACACGGCCGAGATGTGATCGACGCGATCATCGACCGTGGGCCGATGCTGGTACGGCCCGGCGGGACGATGCTGTTGGTGCACTCGGCGATCTCCGGCGTCGACCACACGGTGGCGGCGCTCGGCGCAGCGGGGTTCGACGCTGCGGTGCAGCAGCGGTGGACCATCCCGTTCGGGCCCGTGATGGATTCGCGGGCAGGCTGGTTGGCCAAGCGCGGGCTGATCACGTGGGAACAGCGGCACGAGGATCTCGTCGTGGTGCGTGCGCGTCGACCGTGGTGACGGCGGGGGTCGCAACGGGCGGTTTCGCGTGCACCTCCCCGATGCCCGGCGACGCCGGCCGGAACCGGGGAGGTGCTGCGCGACAGCAGCTCTCGTCTTCTACTGTGCGATGAACTTGTTCACGGCCCGGTTGACGAAGTTCGGAATGAACTTCGCCGCGTTGCCGAGAACCAGGGTCTGCGTCCCCACCGCGTAGCTCGTGCGGTGCAGCAGTTTGTCCTGCCGGGTCGGATGCACTGACTCCCACACCTTCTCGGCCACCTGTTCGGGCGTGATGCGAACCCCGAGCGTCTTCGTCGACTTCGCGTCGTTCATGGCCAGGGCGGTCTTGGCCCACAGCGGCCAGATGGAGACGGCACGGATGTCGTCGTGTTCCCACTCCAGTTCGAGTGCCTCGGTCAGGCCGCCCACGAAGAACTTGGTGGCGCTGTACGTGGCGATGCCGGGCTGTCCGTAGATCGCTGACGCCGACGCGATGTTGACCAGATGGGCTCCCGGTGTCTTCCGCAGGTACGGGTAGGCCGCCTGCGCGCCCAGCGCCACGCCGAGTGCGTCGATGTCGATCTGGCGACGCACGGCGTCGGGCGAGATCTCGTGCAGCGGGCCCTCGACGAGGATGCCGGCGTTGTTGTCGAGTACATCAAGGGTGCCGCCGGTGTGTGCGGTGAACTCGGCGAGGGCTGTGCCCCATTGCTCGGGGTCGCGGACGTCCAGGGTTCCGGTGATGAACCGGGGGTGATTCGCCGCGACCTTGGCGAGAGCCTCTGCATCGACGTCGTACACCCCCACGGTCCACCCTTCGCGGCCGAAACGCTCGGCGGTCGCGAGTCCGATACCCGACGCCCCGCCGGTGATGAAGATCGATGACATATGGCTCTCCCGCCTTTGACCTGCTATTTCGTCGCTCTCACGGAACTTACTCGTGAGTATATATCCGAGACTGTTTACTGCCCCATGCCCTGATGCTATCGTGACAACACGCATTGTCATAACAGTGCTCATTGTCATGAAAGAACACTTGTTCACCAAACGGCCCGGAGGTCGACACCGATGACTGCAGCGATGGAACTGACGCAGAGCGATGGCGGTCGGTCAGACACCGCTCACACAGAGAACGTGATCAGCATGCGTGATCAGGGGCCCAACGAGGTCTCCGAGCGTCTGCTGGCGTCGGCGGCGCGGCTGTCGCGCAACGCGATGACCGAGATCGATTGGTCGGAGCCGATGGACCCCACCAAGTACGGATGCAGCCCCGAGTGGTCGTCGCTGTACGGAACCGCCTACTGGGACGAACTCACCGAGGACGAGCGCATCAACGTCACCCGACACGAGTTCGCGTCGATCATGAACATCGGCATCTGGTTCGAGATGATCCTGCAGGAGATGGTCATTCGCGATCAGTACCTCGGCGCCTACCACAGTCCCGAGTTCCAGTTCGCGCTCACCGAGATCGCCGACGAATGTCGCCACTCGATCATGTTCGCCAAGGCGTCGGAGAAGATGGTCGGTACGTCGTACAAGCCGACCAAGAAGGTCGGCCGCCTGGGCAAGCTGTTCAAGCGCACCGCCAAGAACGAGGTCGCCTACGCCGGCATCCTGGTCGCCGAGGAGGTGCTCGACGTCTTCCAGCGCGGATGCATGCGCGACGACCGCGTGCTGCCGTTCATCCGGACCGTCAACGAGATCCACGTGCTCGAGGAGTCGCGACACATGAAGTTCGCGCGCGAGGAGGTGCGCGAATCGCTCAACGGGGTCGGCTGGGCCCGGCGTCAGTTCAGCGCGCTCTATGTGGCGCTCGGCGCGTACTTCATCGTCACCAGTTTGGTGCAGAAGCAGGCCTTCGCCGACGCGGGACTCGACGCCGATCGTGCGGTCGCCGAGATGCGTTCGAACTCCCACTTCCAGTCGATGATCCGCAGCAGCTGCGCACACCTGATGGAGTTCCTCGACGATGTCGGGCTGCTGACCCGCCCGGCGATGTACTACTACCGGAAAGCGAACATGCTCTGATGTTCGTCATCACTCAATCCTGCTGCAGCGACGCGGCGTGTGTGTCCGTGTGTCCGGTGAACTGCATCCACCCGACGCCCGATGAACGCGGGTTCGGTAGCTCCGACATCCTGCACATCGATCCCGAGGCCTGCATCGACTGCGGCGCATGCGCGGACGCGTGCCCGGTGGATGCGATCTATCCGGCGGACAAGTTGAGCGCCCGCGACACGGTGTTCATCGACATCAACGCGGACTTCTACAAGAACAATGCCGACATCACCTCCGGGTGGGGGCCTGCGCCGGGATCGGAGCCGACCGGCGACACACAGACGGTCGAGTACCCCGAGATCCCGAAACTTCCTGCCGGGCTGCGGGTTGCGCTGGTCGGTACCGGACCGTCGGGCGGCTATGCCCTGCGCACCATCCTGGACCGCACCGAGGCGTCGGTGACCGTCATCGACAAATTGCCGACGCCGGGCGGACTGGTCCGCGCCGGTGTGGCGCCCGACCATCCCGGCACCAAGGGAGTGCTGCGCGGATTCGACCTGCTCTACCGCGATCCGCGGGTCACCATGGCGACCAACGTCGAGGTGGGCACCGACACCGCCGCCGGCCAGATCACCCCGGCCGAGCTCGCCGAGCACTTCGACGCCGTGTTCTACGCGGTCGGTGCCATGCAGTCCCGTCGTCTGGGGATCCCCGGTGAGGATCTGCCGGGTTCGACGTCGGCGACCGACCTGGTGGCCTGGTACAACGCCGTGCCCGACAAGGCGGCGCCGCCGATCCCGGCCGATGGTTCGGGACGGGCGGTCGTGGTGGGGACCGGCAACGTCGCGCTCGACGTCGCGCGAATCCTGGTGTCTCCGCCTGCGGCGCTCGCCACCACCGACATCGCCGACCGTGCCCTGCGGATCCTCGAGGAGCAGAACATCCACGAGGTGGTGGTGCTCGGTCGTCGAGATCAGGCCAACGCCGCCTACACGTCGGCGGAATACCGTGCCCTGGCGACGACTCCGGGTGTGGAGGTCGTCGTCCACGATGACCCCTCCGCCGTGCCCGATCTCGCGGCACCGGCCGACCCGACCCGGCGTCGAATCGTCTTCCTGTTCCACACCGCACCCGAGGAGATCATCGGGGAGGATTGCGTCGAGGCCGTGGCCGTCCGGACAGGGGAGCGTCGCCACACCATTACCGCCGATCTGATGGTGCGGTCGATCGGATACCGGTGCACGCCGATCGCCGGCCTGCCCTTCGACGAGGACCGGGGCGTGTTCCCCAACACCGATGGCCGAATGGTCGACGAGGCAGGCGCGGTCATCCCCGGCGTGTACGTCCTGGGCTGGGCGAAGCGCGGTCCGAGCGGCGGGATCGGCGCCAACAAGGTGTGCGCCGAGTCGACCGTCGAGGACTTCATCCGCGACGCCGCCGACGGCACCCTGATCCGTACCGAACACCCGCCGAGGGCCTTCAGTGCACTGTTGCGCAAGCGGACCCGGCATGTCATCGGCTACCGCGGGATCCGGGCCATCGACAGCAGCGAGCGTCGTCGCGGTGTTCGCGAGGGCCGACCGAGGGTGAAGTTCACCGAGGTCGCCGATATGGTCGGCGCCGCGGGGAGGTTCAGCCGCGTGCCCCGGTGATCGGGTGCGGTGGGGTTTCGATACGGCCTCGGCTGGCGCCTCGGCCTACTCAACCGGCGGTTGGGAGGGTCTCGGGTGGTGCCTGGGCTTACTCAACCGGCGGTTGGGAGGGTCTCGGGTGGTGCCTGGGCTTACTCAACCAGCGGTTGGGAAGTCTCGGGTGGCGCCTCGGCCTACTCAACCGGCGGTTGGGAGGGTCTCGGGTGGTGCCTGGGCTTACTCAACCAGCGGCTGGGAAGTCTCGGGTGGTGCCTGGGCTTACTCAACCAGCGGCTGGTAGGTCTCGGCTGGTGCCTGGGTCGACTCGACTCGTGGGTGGTGGACTCGGCCGAGTGGTGGCGCGCACGATCACACCCGCCGACCTGCGCGGTGAGGTCCTGACAATCGCCTTGTAACACCGAGGCAAGAACCGATTCACGCGCGGTGACGATAGTGGCTGATATGTCCAGCACCCCGCGATTTCTGCAAGGCGTCTACGCGTTCTCCGGCACGGGTCTCACCAAGCCGGCACCGATCGATCCGTCGCTGAGCTATGTGGTGCCGTCGGGAATGACCGCACAGCCGCTCTACTTCCGCGGCGGCAACAGCTCCGCCGAACTCGTCTACGTGACCCTGCTGCGGGACGGCCAACCGATGCGGATCTTCCCCATGGGCGCGAAGTCGTCGGTGAATGTGCCGCTGCGCGTCGTCGAGGACGTCGATCCGGACACGACGCTCGAGCTGGTGCTCGCCGCGCCGGAGGGCACGACCGGGGAGGTCGTCATCGATTTCGGGATGGTCGTCTTCTGATGCCCGTCGATGTGACGGCTGCCGGGGAACCGACGGCGAAACGCAAGCTGGTCGTCGTCGGCAACGGTATGGCCGGGGCGCGGACCGTCGAGGAGATCCTCACTCGTGGTGGTGGCGTGCAGTTCGACGTGACGATGATCGGCGACGAACCGTACGGCAACTACAACCGGATCATGCTCAGCCATGTGCTGTCGGGTGAGACCTCGATCGACGACGACGATCTGATGCTCAACCCGATGGCGTGGTACCGGGAGAACGGTGTGACGCTGCGCGCCGGGGACAGCGCGGAAGCCATCGACCGTTTCGCCAAGACCGTCACCTGCGCCAGCGGGCGGGTCATCGACTTCGACATGCTGATCATCGCCACCGGATCGAACACGTTCTTTCCCAACATGGACGGGCTGCGCGAATCCGACGGCCGCCTGGCGCGCGGGGTTTTCGGCTTCCGGACCATCGAGGACACCAATGGCATGTTGCAGATGGCGACATCGCGGGACGGCATCCGCGCCGTCGTCATCGGCGGTGGCCTGCTCGGCTTGGAGGCCGCCTACGGACTCAAGACGCAGGGCGTCGACGTCGACGTGGTCCACTCGCCGGGACATCTGATGAATCAGCAGCTCGACGAGCGTGGCGGAAAGGTGCTGCGCAACAAGATCGAGGAGCTCGGCGTGGGCGTGTACACCGGCAAGCGCACCACCGCGGTGCTGCGTGACGACGCCGGCCGTGTCGCAGGCGTCGGATTCAACGACGGTGAATCACTGCCCGCCGACATGATCGTGGTGACGGCCGGCATCCGTCCCAACGTCGCCCTCGCGCGCAGTGCCGGACTGGTGATCGAACGCGGCATCGTGGTCGACGACCAGATGCGTTGTGAGGACGAGGGTTCCATCTTCGCCGTCGGCGAATGTGCACAGCATCGCAGTGAGGTGTACGGGCTGGTCGCGCCGCTGTGGGAACAGGCCGTGGTCCTGGCCGATGTGATCACCGGCAGCAATCCCGGTGCCGAGTATCACGGGTCGCGGCTGACCACCAAACTCAAGGTGGCCGGAGTGGATGTCGCCGCGATGGGCGTGAAGGGCCCCGAACGCGAGGACGACGAGTTCGTCCAGTTCTACGAACCACGCAGCGGCACATACAAGAGCGTGGTGGTCCGCGACAACAAGCTGATCGGCGCCATGCTTCTCGGCGACATCTCCAAGGCAAACTTCCTCACCCAGGCCTTCGACGACAAGGTGCCGCTGCCCGACGAGCGGATCTCCATGCTGTTCGACATGGGTACCCCCACCGCCGCGACCGGTGCTGCCGAACTCGCCGACGACGTGCAGGTGTGCAACTGCAACGGCGTCACCAAAGGGGACATCGTCTCGTGTGTGCAGAGCGGGTGCACGAGCGTGAGCGAGGTCTGCGCGAAGACGCGGGCGGGCAAGGGATGTGGTTCGTGCAAGCAGCTCGTCGGCGACATCGTGGAGTTCGCGGCCGGGGACACCCTCACCGTCGACAAGTCTGCGGACTGGTACGTGCCCGCGATCGGCCTGACCAAACCGGAACTCATCGACGCCATCCGGAGGCAGAACCTGCGGTCGGTGACGGAGGTCTTCGCCGCGCTGGCGCCCGACGGTGAGGACGCGGCGTCGAAAATGCCGCTGTCGTCGCTACTCCGGGTGATCTGGGGTCAGGACTGGAAGCGTGAGCCGGGTGCCCTCTTCGTGAACGACCGGGTGCACGCGAACATCCAGCGCGACGGGACGTTCTCGGTGGTGCCGCAGATGAAGGGCGGTGTCACCTCGCCGCAACAGCTACGCAAGATCGCCGACGTCGCCGAGAAGTACGACATCCCGATGATCAAGGCGACCGGTGGGCAGCGTATCGATCTCCTCGGGGTGAAGAAGGAAGACCTGCCGAAGGTATGGCAGGACCTGGACATGCCGTCGGGATACGCCTACGGCAAGTCGTTCCGGACCGTGAAAACCTGTGTGGGGACGGACTATTGCCGCTTCGGCCTCGGCGACTCGACGTCGCTGGGGATCGCGATCGAGAATCGCTATCAGGGTTTGGAGTCGCCGGCCAAACTGAAGCTGGCGGTCACCGGATGTCCGCGCAACTGCGCTGAGGCGCTGTGCAAGGACTTCGGTGTGGTGGCCGTCGGCGACGGCAAATGGGAGATCTACGTCGGCGGAGCCGCGGGCGCCCACATCCGTAAGGGCGACGTGCTCGCGACGGTCGACTCGCCGGACGAGGTGATTCGCCTGTGCGGCATCTTCATCCAGTACTACCGCGAGCAGGCCAAATGGCTTGAACGCACCTACGCCTGGGTACCGCGGGTCGGTATCGAGGAACTGCGCGCGATCCTCGTCGAGGACCGCGACGGCATCGTCTCGGGGCTGCAGGAACGCATCGACGAGGCCGTCGCCGGTTACGTCGACCCGTGGCTCGATCGGGACGAGCCCCGGTCACCGGCACAGTTCACGTCGGCGTTGCCGCTGCTCCCGCTGCCGAAGGTGCCCGTCCGATGACCAGCGTAGACACCGGTGTCCCGGTCGGCCCGACCGAGGATCTGCTGCCCGGCGAGGGGCGTGCCTACGCGGTCGACGGCCGACAGGTCGCGGTCTTTCGGATGACTGACGGCACCCTGCGGGCCACCGACGCCGTCTGCCCACACCGGGCGGGTCCCATCGCTGACGGCCAGTTCGACCTGGGTCACGTCGTGTGTCCTCTGCACCAGTATGTGTTCCGCTTCTCGGACGGGGGCTGCACGGCAGACGGGATCGGTTCGCTGAGTGTGTATCGCGTGGAGGAACGGGACGGCCGGATCGTGGTGTGGCAGTAGGGCCTGCGCCCGGCTACACCTCGGCGACCGGCCGACACCCCACCGAGGGTCGGTGGGCCGACTCTGGTGCGGTCCGTGCCGGGTCCTCAGCTGACCGCTGAGTCCGGGACGATGTAACGCTCGGGGCCGAAGGTGATGACGCTGTTGTCACCCTGCCGGGTGACGGCGAAGACGAAGCCGGCGGAGCCGTCGGCCTGGGCGCTGTCGGCACCGTACGGGGTGGTGCCATGGAAGAACAGGGCACGGGTCTTCCCGTCCGGCTTGGTGACCTCGACGAGGGTGGTGCCGTCCTCACCCCACTTGCGGGTCACCTTTGTCACGCAGTCCGATGTCGCCTCGGCCGCGACCGCGGCGCAGGCGATGCTGGTGGTCTGCACGGCCGGGGACGGCACCGCGCTCAGGCCGGGATTGGCCTCGCCGAGCGGAATCGACACGATGGTGACTCCGTCGACGACACCGACGACCGTGCCGTTGAGCGCCTTTGCCGCGTCCTCGGACGGACATCCGATCAGGATCGCGCTGTCATCGAGCCAGCGCGACGTCTGCGGGCTCTCGCCGAGCCGGCGGCACGGTGAGCCGTCGGTGGGATAGCCGGTTCCGAACGGTGCGAGGGAGGCCGGGATCGTCGGCGCTGCCGATGCACTCGAGGATGTCGAGGAAGTGGTGCTCGTCGTGGAGGTCTGGCTCGACACGACTGCACTCGACGTCGAACTCGTCGCCATCTCGCTGGACGTCGAGGTGCAGCCGGCGACTGCGGCGGCCGCGGTGGCCAGCATGGCGAGCAGCAGAGATGAACGGACTGTGTGCATTCTGATAGACCCCAATGTCTCTGGACCCCATTGTCTCGGCGGTCGTGGCGCGAGGCGGATGCTCGGACCCGGTTCGTCTGACCCTAGCCCCGTCGGGTGCCGCGGATGCGAACCTCGACTCCGCGTGTCCCGACCCCTCCTCGTCGTGCGTCTCGGAAATCTTCCCTGCCGCGTGACGGAAAACGTCCCCGTGAGCGACGTCCGAAGGAATGCTCCCTCGGACGTCGCTCACGGGGACGTTCCCGGTCAGTGCACTCGGTGCGTGCGCGCTCGACGACACCTATTTCCGTGACACACCGCTAGTACACGTCTCGCACGTACCGTTTGTCGGCCGCGAGTGCCTTGACGTAGGACTCCGCACCGGCAGGGGAACGGCGTCCATGATGCGCGACGATCTCCTTCAGGGTTGCGTCGACGTCCTTGGCCATCCGGGTGGCGTCGCCGCACACGTAGACGTGCGCCCCGTCGTGGAGCCAGCCATAGATCTCCTCACCGTGTTCTCGCATGCGATCCTGCACGTAGATCTTGCGTTCCTGATCGCGCGAGAAGGCGACGTCGAGGCGGGTCAGCAACCCGTCGGAGAGCATCGTGGTGAGCTCGTCGCGGTAGTAGAAGTCGGTGGCCGAGAACTGCTCACCAAAGAACAGCCAATTCTTGCCCTCGTGTCCCAATGACTGTCGCTCCCGCAGGAATCCGCGGAAGGGCGCGACACCGGTTCCCGGTCCGATCATGATCATCGGCGTGTCCGGATCGGCGGGGGGCCGAAAGTGCGTCGTCGATGTCACGAAGACGCCGATCTCCTGTCCGTCGCAACGGTCGGCGAGGAACGTCGAGCACACTCCGCCGCGCGGTTTGCCGTGCAGGTTGTACCGCACGGCCGACACGGTGAGTTCGACCTCCTCGGGATTGTGCAGTTGACTGGAAGAGATCGAATATGACCGTGGCTGAAGTGGCTTCAAGACAGAGATCCATTCCTCCGCGTCCGCCTTGACCGGGTACTCGGTCAGCACGTCGACCGACTGGCGGCCCCACGTCCAGGACTCCATGTCCTGCTTGTTGCCCGCCGCAGCCAGCGAATGCAGGTGCGCGGACCCGTTACGTTCGGCGACGAAACGCATGAAATCCGGTGTGACCTTGGCGAACTCAATCCGTTCACGCAGGGCGCGGTGCAGGGGCATTTTGTCGCCGCCTGGGGCGCAGACGATCTCACCACCATCGAGTCCGGTGGCGTCGAGCCATTCGTCGATGAGAGCGGCGTTGTTGAGCGGCCAAACCCCCAATGCGTCGCCGGCCTTGTAACTCAGGGTGTCGGCGGGCAGATGAAAACCGAAGTTGCGCACGTCCTTCGCAGATCCGTCGGCATTCAGCTTCACGTTGCGTGACAGATGGGTCACCAGCGGACTCTTCTTCGAGTAGGCCGGCGCGGTCCGCACCGACGGTTGCGCGGACGAGTCGGCCGGTTCGCTCACCACGGTGACTCGATCGGCCGACGAAGCCGACACAGGACTCTGACTTGAGCCGATCACTGTGTGTACCCGGTCCAGCCACTGGCCGGCCGGTTCTTCGAAGTCGGGTTCGCAGTCCACGCGCTCGAGGAGTCGCTTCGCCCCCAGTTCGCCGAGACGCTGATCGAGGTTGCGGCCGTGTCCGCAGAAGTTGTCGTAGCTGGAATCGCCGAATGCCAGTACGGCGTAACGCAATCCGGACAGGTCCGGAGCCGAGTCACCGCTCAGCACGTCCCAGAACGCCGACCCGTTGTCCGGGGGCTCGCCGTCGCCGGTCGTCGAGCTGACGAACAGGGCCGTACCCGCCAGGGAGCCCACGTCGGCGGCATCCATCTCGGTGACGTTGACGTCGAATCCCTTGGCCCGGATGTGATCGGCGGTCTCGGTGGCGAACTCCTCGGCATTGCCCATCTGTGAGGCCCACAGCACCGTGATCGAATCGCGTGCCGCCTGGGCCGCGGCGTCCCTCCCGAAGTCGGTGGGCACGTCGCCGGCACGGTGCGGTGCGCGCGCGAAGACGCCGTCGAGCAGGCCCGAGGCCCAGGCGTGGACGTTCGCGCGCAGGGGCGCTCCCGCAGGCAGATACGGCCGCTCGTCGACCGGAGGCCGTGCCCGCAGTCCGGCGATGAGCCCCGCGAGGTAGGTGCGTTCGGCATCGGACGGCCGGACATCGTCGAGCGCGGAGAGTCCCAGCGCAGACGCGAGAGCATCGACGGGACTGTGTGCGACGCGAATGTCGGTGGGTGCGGTCACACCTGCTGCGTCGGTCGAGGACTCTTCCTCTGCCGGCGGTCCGGCCACCTTTGCCAGCGTCACCGCGCACACCTTGAACTCGGGCTGCTGCGACAGCGGATCAATCGCATCCGAGGTGACGGCATTGATCGCCAGGTGCTCACCGAACATGTCGTTCCAGTGAAAGGGCACGAAGCAGTTGCCCGGCCGCACCCGATCGGAGACCGATGCCGGCAGCACCGCACGGCCGCGTCGGGAAGCCACCTCGACCTGATCCTTGGGGCCGATACCGAGACGTGCCGCGTCGTCGGGATGGATCTGCACGAACGGGCCCGGGGCCAGCTTGTTCAGCTTGGCGACGCGGCCGGTCTTGGTGAGGGTGTGCCACTGGTGGGGGAGGCGGCCGGTGTTGAGCAGGATCGGGTAGTCGTCGTCGGGCATCTCGGCCGGATCCACGTGCGGCCGGGCGAAGAACTGAGCACGTCGATTCGGGGTCGCGAAGGCCAGGGCAGGGGTGGAGCCGTCCTCGGCGCGATACAGCGTCTGACTGACACCGTCGTTGAGATAGCGGATCGGATTGCGGCCACCGGGATCCGGCGCGTCCACCAGGTCGGCGGGCGGGCACGGCCACTGTATCGGTGTGCGACGGAGCCCGTCGTAGGTGATGCCGCGCAGGTCGTATCCGGTTCGGGGATTGGCGAATCCGCGGATCTCGTCGAAGATCTCCTCGGCATTCGAGTAGGAGAAGGCGTCGGCATAGCCCATCTCGCAGGCGATGCGGGCGATGATCTGCCAGTCGGGCAATGCCTGCCCGGGCGCGCCGAGAGCGGGTTCGAAGAGCGTGACGTTGCGCTCGGAGTTCACCATCGTGCCGGTGGACTCCGACCACAACGCGGCCGGCAACGCGACGTCGGCGTAGGCGTTGGTCTCGGTGTCGGCGAAGGCGTCCTGGGTGATCACCAGCTCGGCCCGTTCGAGCCCCTCGATCACCGTGGCCCGATTGGACACCGAGGCAACCGGATTGGTGCAGATGATCCAGCAGGCCCGGATCTCGCCGTCGGCCATCCGGCGGAACATGTCGATGGTGCCACCGCCGACGTCGGTGCGCAGGGTGCCGGGCTCGACACCCCATCTGGTCTCGACGAAGGCGCGGTCGTCGTCGGAGATGACGGCGCGCTGGCCCGGCAGTCCCGGACCCATGTATCCCATCTCCCGGCCGCCCATCGCGTTGGGCTGGCCGGTCAGCGAGAACGGGCCGCTGCCGAGCCGACAGATCGCGCCGGTCGCCAGGTGCAGGTTGATCAGCGCGTTGGTGTTCCAGGTGCCGTGCGTGGACTGGTTGAGTCCCATCGTCCAGCAACTCATCCAGTTGTCGGCGGTGCCGATCATCTCGGCCGCGCGGCGCAGGTCGTCGGCGTGGATGCCGGTGATCTGGGCTACCGTCTCCGGCGGGTACTGCGCGGCGAAATCCGGCATCTGCTCGAACCCGTCGGTATAGGCCGCCACGAAATCGTCGTCGACATGCCCGCCGGTGATGAGCAGGTGCAGCAGTCCGTTGAGCAGGGCGAGGTCGGTGCCGGGCTTGACCTGGAGGAACAGATCGCATTTGTCGGCCGTCGCGGTTCTCCGGGGGTCCACGACGATCAGCTTGGCGCCCGCCTTGACGCGGTCCATCATGCGCATGTGCAGGATCGGGTGGCAGTCGGCCATATTCGATCCGATGACGAAGAAGACGTCGGCGTTGTCGAAATCCTGGTACGACCCGGGCGGACCGTCGGAGCCCAATGACTGCTTGTAGCCGGTGCCGGCGCTGGCCATGCAGAGGCGCGAGTTCGATTCGATCTGGTTGGTACCGATGAATCCCTTGGCCAACTTGTTGGACAGGTACTGCGCCTCCATCGACATCTGCCCGGAGACGTAGAGGGCGACGGCGTCGGGACCGTCCTCGTCGATGATCGCGCGCAGTCGCCTCGCGGTGTCGGTGATCACCTGATCCATGTCCGCGGGTCGTGGTTCGGTGCCGCGGTCCGTGCGGACCATCGGGGTCGTGAGCCGTCCGCCGGCGGCCAGCATGTCGGAGGTGGTCGAGCCCTTTGTGCAGAGTCGGCCGTAGTTGGTGGGGTGGTCCTTGCGGCCCACGGTCTTGGTGACCTGACCGTTCTCGCCGACGGCGAGGTCCATGCCACAACCCACCCCGCAGTAGGCACACAGCGAATGCACGACGTCGACGGACTTCACGCATCCCAGCGTCGTCGGGGCGTGTTTCTGGATGCAAAGCGTCCAGTTACGCGCCTATCAACTTGACCTCACAGGGTGAGGGCGCAGCTGTGCGGAGGCCTGCGAGCGCGTTACGTCCAAGACCTGCACGAACAGACACGACACACATGGTGGGTCCTCAGACACATCTCAGCAGTTCGCGATAAGACTGTAGGTATGCGCATCCTTGTGGTCGACGACGATCGGGCGGTTCGTGAGTCGCTGCGTCGGTCCCTGTCCTTCAACGGCTACACGGTCGACATCGCGGCCGATGGGCTCGAGGCCCTCGAGAAGATCGTCGCCGAACGTCCCGATGTCGCCATCCTCGACGTGATGATGCCACGTCTGGACGGTCTGGAGGTGTGTCGCCGGCTGCGCTCGGCGGGCGATGACCTGCCGATTCTCGTGCTGACCGCGCGTGACACCGTCTCGGAGCGGGTGTCGGGCCTCGACGCGGGCGCAGACGACTATCTGCCGAAGCCGTTCGCGCTCGAGGAGCTGCTGGCGCGGCTGAGGGCCCTCCTGCGTCGCTCGACTCCCGACGACGCGGCCGACTCCGAGGCGATGACGTTCGCCGACCTCACCCTCGATCCGGTGACCCGCGACGTCTCCCGCGGCGAGCGCGCCATCAGCCTGACCCGAACCGAATTCGCGCTGCTGGAGATGCTGATGGCGAATCCGCGGCGCGTGCTCTCCCGCAGCCGGATCCTCGAGGAGGTCTGGGGCTACGACTTCCCGACGTCCGGCAACGCCCTCGAGGTCTACGTCGGCTACCTCCGCCGCAAGACGGAGGCCGAAGGGGAGTCCCGGTTGATCCATACCGTGCGTGGCGTCGGCTACGTGTTGCGGGAGACACCGCCCTAGTGGTTGCCGACAACACCGACCCCATGCAGGTGTCGTCGGTGCGGCTCGGACTACTCCACTCCCGGCGCACCGCGAAGGAGATGCGTGCGCCGATGCCGTTGACGCGTGCGGTGTCGCTCAAGACCCGTGTGACCTTGCTGTCGGCCACCGTGGTGCTGGTCTCGGTCAGCCTGATGGCCGCGGCCGCCTATTTCGTCGTCTACCGCGCGATGTACAACGAGGTGGATGCTCAACTGGAGAGTCGCGCCGACGGATTGACGGCGATGGCCAAGACCGGACTGCTGAGCCAGCGACCGGAGTCCCTGGTGACCGGCACGGTCTTCGCGACGAACATCTCGCTGGCGCTGGTGCATCCCGACGGCAGTGCGTATCTCATCGGAGAGGTTCCGTTCGACGACGTCGAACGGGATATCGCCCGGTCCACGACGCTCCCCGGCAACAACCAGCAGAGTCTGCGGACCGTCGACAATCAGCGTGTCCTGGCGCGCAAGCTCGATGACGGCAACACACTTGTGTTGGCGCAGAGCCTGTTACACACCGACCGTGTGCTCAAACGGTTGGCCTGGGTGCTGTTGGTGGTCGGCGGCGGTGGCGTGGCGCTGGCGGCGCTCGCGGGTACCACGGTCGCGCGCGCCGGCCTCAGACCGGTGGCGCGGCTGACGCGTGCCGCCGAAAGAGTCGCCCGGACACAGGATCTGACGCCGATGCCGGTGACCGGAAACGACGAGTTGGCGCGCCTCACGGAGAGTTTCAACACGATGTTGCGGGCACTGGACGATTCCCGCGATCGACAGTCGCGGCTCGTCGCCGATGCCGGACACGAGCTGCGCACTCCGTTGACGTCGTTGCGCACGAACCTCGAGTTGCTCATCGCGTCCAGCGAACCCGGAGCGCCGGCGATGCCGCCGCAGGACATGGTCGAGCTCCGCTCCGACGTCATGGCCCAGATCGAGGAACTGTCCACGCTCGTCGGTGATCTGGTCGACCTGGCGCGGGAGGATGCGCCAGAGGTGGTGCACGAGGAGGTCGACCTGATCGAGGTGATCACCCGATCACTGGACCGGGTTCGTCGTCGGCGCAGCGATGTGGACTTCCAGACGCACCTCACCCAGTGGTACGTCTTCGGCGAGGAACACGGCCTGAACCGCGCGGTCCTCAATGTGCTGGACAACGCCGCGAAATGGAGTCCGCGGGGCCGGCCGGTGCAGGTCAGGCTCGGCCAGATCGATGCGACCACGGCGGAACTGACGGTCGCCGATGCCGGCCCGGGCATTCCGGAGGAGGACCGCGGGCTGGTCTTCGAGCGGTTCTATCGGTCGACACAATCGCGGTCGATGCCCGGGTCGGGCCTGGGACTGGCCATCGTGCGCCAGGTGGTGTCCCGTCACGGTGGCACCGTCTCCGCCGAACAGTCCGATCTCGGCGGCGCACTCATTCGAATGACCTTGCCGGGAAGTCCGACTCCTGTGGAACCTTCCCCTCAGGTGGTTCGTCAATAGTGTGACGGACCTCGACTTTGGTCATCGCCGCCTCGGCCCGATCGCCTAGGGTGAGATCAACGTCGGCGGTCGGCCGACGGCGAGTGCATCGGGGAACCATCGCCGGGTGAGGCGATCGTGGAGAACGAGGAAGACGACATGACCAGTGGCGGTTCGCAGGGCGACCCGTACGGCACCGGCAATGGACCGGGCCAGAGTCCGTATGGAACGGGCCAGTTCGGCGCACCCGGGTACGGTGCCAACTCCGGCCAGGGGGCCGGCCCGTACGCGCCTTCGGGACCGGCGGAACCCGACGCCAACACCTACGGGCACCATGCCGCTTCGACACAGCGATTCGCCGATCCCTACGGTGCACCGGCATCGGGGCAGATCCCGGCGCAACCCCACTACGCCATGGGCCCCGGTGGCCCCGGGATGCCGCCGGCCGGAGCGCCGTTCGGGCCCGGTGAACCGTCTCCGAGCCCCAAGAGATCCGGTGGTGGCCGCAAGGCGGCACTGGCCGCAGGTGCGGTCGTGCTCGCACTCGTGGCGGGCGGGGTCGGCGGTGTCGTCGGCGCGAACGTCACCGACGACAATGTCTCCTCGACGGCGCACAGAGGTCCGCTCGGCGGCGATCCGAACAGCGGCTCGGACGGGCAGCTGCAGGCGCCTGCCGGATCGGTGCAGGCGGTCGCGGCCGACGTTCTGCCGTCGGTGGTGTCGATCATCGTGCGCTCGGGTAATGCCGAGGGTGGCGGCTCCGGGGTGATCCTCTCCGACGACGGCGTGATCATGACCAACAATCACGTCGTGTCGGAGGGCGGTGAGGCCCGGGCGAGCCAGGTTCTGGTGATCTTCTCCGACGGCAGCCGCGCGCCCGCACGCGTGCTAGGCGCAGACCCGATCTCCGACATCGCGGTCATCAAGGTGGAGAAGTCCGGGCTCAAACCGATCACGGTGGGTACGTCCAACAATCTCGCCGTCGGGCAGGACGTCATCGCCATCGGCGCACCACTCGGGCTAGAGGGCACCGTGACCACCGGCATCATCAGTGCGCTCAACCGGCCGGTGTCCACGTCGCGTGAGTCGGGGACGACGTCGGTGATCGACGCGATCCAGACCGACGCGGCCATCAACCCGGGTAACTCCGGTGGTGCGCTCGTCAACGCCAAGGGTGCGCTGATCGGTGTCAACACCGCGATAGCGACCCTGGGCGCATCGGCGGAGCAGCAGAGCGGCAGTATCGGCCTGGGCTTCGCGATCCCGATCGACCAGGCGATCCGGGTCGCCGAGGAACTGCGGGACACCGGCAAGGCGACGCAGGCGGGACTCGGGGTCTCGGTACGCGCCAACACCGACGTGGACCAGCCCGGTGCCTACATCTCCGACGTCACGGCGGGTGGGCCTGCCGCGAAGGCGGGGATTCCCTCGGGTGCGGTGGTGACCAAGGTGGACGACCGCGCCATCTCCAGCGGCGACGCCCTGGTGGCTGCGGTGAGGTCTCATGCGCCGGGCGACACTGTCACGATCACCTATGTCATCAACGGCCAGACCAAGACAACGCAGGTCACCTTGGAAACCCTGCACGTCGGCTAGAACAGCACACGGGGTATCTCCTCGTGGAGCAGAAAGGCTAGAGAATGAGCGACACCGGATCCACCGCCATCGACCCCGACGACGTGGTCGCCGCCGATGCGGCCGCGCGTGAGTTCGTCGCGCGCCACAGTGATGACGACTCACGTGCCGCCAGGAGCGGCGACGAGATCGGTCGCGCACTGGTTGTGGTCGTCGACGATCGCGCCGCACACGGTGAAGATCAGAGCCTCCTGGGCCCACTCGTCGGTGAACTCCTCGCCGAGGCCGGCTTCCACGTCGACGCCACCGTCGCCGTCTCCGGTGACGAGGTGGAGATCCGTAACGCGCTGAACACCGCCGTCATCGGTGGAGTCGACCTCGTGGTCTCGGTCGGTGGAGTGGGCGTCGGAGCGCGTGACGTGGCGCCCGAGGCCACCGAACCGCTCCTGGACCGCCGACTGCGCGGCATCGAGGAAGCCGTACGCAGTTCGGGTCTGGCGGCCGGCGCCACCGACGGAGGGCTGTCGCGCGGTCTCGCCGGGATCTCCGGCCAGACCCTGGTGGTCAACATCGCCAACTCGCGGGCGGCCGTGCGTGACGGGATGGCCACCGTCGCCCCGCTGGCGCAGCACGTGATCGAGGCGATCAGCGAATTCTGATCGCGAATCATCAGAATCGCCGAAAGGCGGAACCCGCCGTGGACAGTAACCCGGATCACACCCCCAAGACGCCGCCGACCAGCGACTCCGGCACCGCCAAACGCCCTGGCAAACGCCCTGACAAGGACTGGCGCGCTCGGCGGACGTTGGACGACATCTTCGGCGTCGAGATCCCCGAGGTCACAACCGACGAGTGTGAGGAAGGTCACAAGGGGATGTCGAGCGATTGGTATGAGGTCAATCGACCGCCACATCACCACTAGGTCTGGGTGCTGCTGACATGGCTGACGCAGCGTGTTTTCCTTCCGTTAACATTCTCAAATCTACGAATCGTGAATGTGATGTTTGCAATCATGATTGTGGGTATCGAGACACGGCTGATCGCATCTGTTGCTCGTCTCGATCTCGCTCCGATAACGTTCGCAACGACAACGCATCGGTACTTGTAATGAGCACCGACGGGGAGTCCTGCGATCTGTCGCGAGGTGACAACGCAGCAGTGGCCAGGGGTATGCGGAAGGCGACTTCCAGCGAACCGAAACCGACATTGGGTTCGGTTGCGGGGCGGGGGTCCGCAGCCCACGAGGGTCGACCTGCATCACACACGGGTGTGTTGTGCAGGACAAAAAACCGAATCCTGTGAGAGGGAACGAATGAGCAAGTTCAGCAAGCTTGGGCTGCGCCGCGTGGCTGGTGCATGCGCCGTCGCCGCGGTGGCGGCCGTTGGCCTGGCCAGCATGGGGGCGGGAAACGCGGCGGCCGGCCCGCTCGCGAATGGCTACAAGAAGGCCGTGGGCGTCGAGGGCGAGTCCCTGCAGACCTGGCGAACCGGGGAGTCGGCATTCCCCGCTCCCTCCGTGGCGAACAACGGTGCAGGTCGCGCCGCCGTCGTCTCCGGCACCTACCGGGCCAAGGCCAGCGCAGGCGTTAACGGCAACATCGCGGTCAAGGTTCTGATCGGTTGCCAGGTCGACATCACCGGGCTCTCGGGTGGGCTCTCAGGCAGCATCACCCAGGCGCTGAGTCCCTCACTGTCGGGTTCGCTGACCATCCCGCTGAACCCGGGTCAGGTGGCCGTCGTTGACGTCACCGACAAGGACATCAGTGATGGTGGCGTCGCGGCGATCCAGCTCGACCAGTTCGGGATCAATGTCGAGAGCTGCGGTGGCTACGCGTCGGCACGCACCATCGTGCAGGTGGTCGGCGCCAAGGGCTACAACACCGACGACGGCTCGGTCAACGGTTCGGGCTCGTACATGCAGTCGACCCTCTACGGACAGCCCTTCAGCCTCAACTGAGCGGCAGCAGATAACTCCAGCACAACTTTCTGACTTATCTGCCCCGAGCAGATTGATATTCCACGAAGGGGAATCATGAAGAAGATCAACACTCGCGTGGCCGCCGGTGTCGGCCTCGCCGGTGCCGCTGTGATGGGCCTGACCAGCCTGGGTGCCGGTGGCGCCGCGGCCGGTCCGCTGCCCGGCGGTTATGTCGCCAAGACCCTGGTCGACGGCACCCCCGTCACCGTGCGGTTGTACGACGAGTACGTGAACGTCCAGAAGGCCGTCACCAACGTTCAGACGAGCCGTGAGGTCTGGATGTCGGGCAAGGTCAAGATCACCGTCGGCGGCAAGGCCGAGGGTGGATCGGTCAACGCCGGTTACCTGGTCGGTTGCCAGGTGAACTTCGGTGCCGGTGCCGAAGGTGGCGCAGGTGTCGAGGTGGCACCGAGTGCGGACGGTAGCGTCACCGCGACGCCGTCGGGCAACGCGGGTGCGGGCTTCACCCTCGGCCCCGGCCAGGCCAGCTACGTCCCGATCATCAACACCACCTCGGGCGATGACACGGCCTACAAGAACTACACGGTGAATGGCTACTCGTTCAAGGGCAACACCGGTGGTGTCGCCTACAGCCAGGAGAAGTTCGGCCTCGACGGCTGTGCCGGCTACGCCTCCGCCAAGGCGAAGGTCAAGGTGACCGTCAACACCGATTCGGTGAAGGGCGTCATCACCCTGTACGGCAAGCCGTTCAGCCTGGGCTGATCGACCGCAGTCCGTTCGGTGAACGGACTCCAGCACGAACCGCACGGGGCGGGATCGGTACATCCGATCCCGCCCCGTCGGTGTTCGCCCGACGATGACTAGAGTCGCTCCGGGACCGTGTCCGCCCGATCGGGAGGACGGTCTCGGGAGGAGAACACAGGTGGCGGCAACCGAACAGCGACACCCCGGGGGCGCCGAGATCGGCGCGGGCGCCGACGCTCACGGCGAGCCACCGACTCTCAACGTCCTCTCCGCGATCCGCCGTTTCTCGCCGGTCATGGCGGGACAGCGATGGAAGCTCGCGCTGGCGATCGTGTTGCTCTATCTCGAGGTCGGCACCAGCGTCGTGACCGTCGCCTTGTTCGCGCACATCACCGATTCGGTGTTGGTGACCGGCGACCTGTCCGCACTGTGGACGCCGTTGGTGTTGTGGGTGGTGGTCACCCTCATCGGCTCGGCGCTGTCGTTCGGCGCCGAGATGATCGGGGGAGTGGTCACCGAGCGCATCCTGCTCCGCCTGCGCGATCGCCTGTACGGGCACACGCAACGACTGGCGCCGCACACCCGTCGGGAGTTCGAGACAGGTGATCTCATCGCGCGGCACAGCAGCGACGTCGACGAGATCGAGTACTTGCTGTCGTCTGGAGTGATGGCCGCCGCGGTGGCGATCGGCAGTGCCCTCATCTACGCGATTGCCGCTTTCGTTACGAGTTGGCAACTGGCACTGGTCGCGTTCGTCCTCGCACCGCTACTCTGGGTCGTGTCACAGCGGTTCGGCCAGGTCGTCAAGACAGCGGCCCGCCGAGAACGAAAAGCCAATGGACGCATCACCTCCCGCATCCAGGAGGGCATCACCAACGCGATCTCGATCCAGGCCGACAATCAGGGTGCCCGCGACCGGAACGGGGTGTTGGTGCAGGCGCGGCTCTGGCGAGACGCCCGCATCGCGGAGATCCGCGCCAACGCCGCCTTCGCCCAGACGGTGGGCATCGTCGAGATGCTCTGTGTCATGGCGGTCATCGTCGTCGGCGCGTGGCAGATCTCGCGGGGGCAGGCCACCATCGGCACACTCATCGCGCTGACCGGCTACCTCGGGTACATGTATCCGCAGATCCAGGCTCTCGGAGAGCTGGCGGTGTCGGTGACCTCGGCGACGGCCAGCGCCGAACGCGTCGCCGAGATACTCGACGCCCCGATCGGCGTCTCTGACCCCGAAGATGCCGAGGAGCCAGAGAGATTCGCGCTTGCCGCCGATCACGAGCCGACCTGGATCGGTGAATCCGTCGCAGCGCCAACGGTAGTCACTTCCGCCGAACCCGGTGGTGTGACAGTCGAGTTCGACGATGTCGGCTTCACCTATCCCGACGACGACCGGCCTGTTCTCGAGGGTGCGTCGGTGTCGATCGCCGCCGGGGACTTCGTCGCGCTGCTCGGTGACAGCGGTTCCGGCAAGAGCACTCTGATGTATCTCCTGTTGCGCTTCTACGATCCGACCGCCGGTGTGATCCGCCTCGACGGCACCGACATCAGAACGTTGAAGCTGCAGAGCCTCCGGGCCGGAATGGCCATGCTCCCACAGCGTCTCGCGATCTTTCACGCGTCCGTCGCCGACAACATCCGCTACGGCCGGCCGGATGCGACCGACGCGCAGGTCATCGCTGCAGCCCGGGCCGCCGACGCCACCGGATTCATCGGGGAGCTGCCCGATGGTTTCGACACGATCCTCCGCGACGCCGGCGGGAATCTGTCCGGCGGTCAGCGACAGCGGATCGGGCTGGCACGCGCATTCCTGCGCGACGCGCCGCTGCTGATCCTCGACGAGCCGACCACCGGCCTCGATGCCGCAACCACCGGACGCGTACTCGACCCACTCCTGCGCCTGGCGCGGGCGCGGACGACCGTGCTCATCACCCACGATCCCGAGATCGCCGCCGTCGCCGACTACACGCTGACCGTATCGGCCGGCCGTCTCGTGCGTGCCGATCCGGCGTCGGCATCCCAGAATCCCACCGGCAGGGCCTGATACGCAACGATCCCGCCGCTGCGACGGACAGCGGCGGGATCGTCGACATTGTTGTTGTGCCGGTCGTGTCAGCTTCCGAAGAAGATGCCGAACATCGGCCGTCCGCGACGCGGCCCCTTGTGCCGACCGTGAGCCGGCGGAGGAGGCAGCGGCCGTCCGCGACGCGGACCGCCGTGGCGGGGTCCGGGGCCGTGGTGATGCGGCGGCTTGTGTCCTCGTGGCATGAAATCCCTCCCTGTGACGAACTGCCGGACTCGGAATGAGTCCAGCAGTCGACTATAGCCATTCATAGTTGCATGGCTCAACGAAGCCCTGATGCGCGACGACACGGGCCCGGGAGGGGGATGGGCCCGTGTCGTCACTCGTCAGTTGGAACTGCCGCTTCTCAGCTCCCGAAGAAGGGGAACGGGAAGAAGGGACGAGGCTGCGGCCGCCGGCGCTGCTGCTGCTGCGGGCGGCGCGGTGCCTGGTGTCCCGGACGATTGTTGTTGTGACCCTGCGGGCCCGGCTTCTGCGGCATTGCTGATGCAACCTCCGTGTCGATTCGAATCAGGTCTGTCGGCACAACTCACCACCGACTCGAGCGACATTAGGGTCGTAACCTTGCGGTTAGCTGCCCGCGAACCTGGCAAGGCGCTGTACGTCGGGCAACAGCGGTGTCCGGCACAACGACAATCGGGCCGCCCTCGGCGAAGAGCGCGGCCCGATTGAGTCGATGGTCAGCGGGAATGTCGTCCCGGGGCATCCGGCGGCGGATACTCGCCCGGAAATTGTCCCGGGGGATAGGTTCCCGGTGGCGGATAGTTGCCCTGTGGGTAAGTCCCGGGCGGGGGATAGGAACCCGGTGCGGGCGCGGGCGTCGGATACGGCGGACCCGACTGGGGCGGCGGACCGGTATGGGTCGGGCCGGTATGCGTGGGCGCGGCTGCCTCTGCCGGTGGCGGCGCGGTGAACCGCTGCGTGACGCCGGGGTCGTTGTAGCCTCCGGGCGCGGCGCCCGGGTCCGACAGATGGTCGGGCAGTTCGCGTTCGGCCTCTTCCTTGGCCTTCGACGTTCCCTCCGGGTCCAGCAGATCGCGGATCTCGGTGAGCAGTGAGACCTCGGAGACCTCCGACTTCTTGCCGAATCCACCGAGTTCGGAGAGTTTGTTGTACGGGACGATGATCAGGAAGTACACGACTGCCGCGACGATCAGGAAGTTGATCAGCGCGGTTATCAGGGCACCGATGTCGACGAAGGTCGAGGGATTGTCGGTGATCTGGAAACCGAGTCCCTCGGCCGCATCGGTGCCGATCGGAATCGCATTGATCAGCGGCTGAATGATCTTTTCGGTGAACGCAGTGACGATCGCGGTGAACGCCGCACCGATGATGACCGCGGTGGCCAGCTCGACGACATTGCCCTTGAGTATGAATTCCTTGAATCCCTTGAGCACGGTGTGCGGTCCTCTCGTATCGGCTTCCCGCTCTTGTTTCAGGTATTCGCATGGGCTGGTGCGACCCAAGAGAGCGGTGACATCCCTACCGCACTCGGCAACCCTATCCAGGATCGTAAACGACCATTGCAGTGTTTTGCTGAAAGCGCGCGAGCCGCACATCTCGACGAAAACGGTCGACACTCCGGGACCGACGGTCGACGGGATGCCGAAACGCGACATGGTCGGGCGATGGCGTCGCCACACACGCCGGTCAATGCAGGACGACCGCGAGCGGGGCGTCGAGGCCTGCGGTGGCCACGCGGTGCGCCTCCGTCTCGGCCATGGCGAGGAGGACCGGTCGGCCATCTGACCGTGCCGCGGCGAGGCCGCCCGTGTCCGCGGTGAACGTGGCGACGGCCACGACGGCGCCGCGCGCGAGGATGGTCGTCGAGGTGTGTCCGTCTGCGGTGGTCAGCACGTCGACCACATCGCCTTCCCGCAGCAGCGACGTCGTCGCCTCGTCGGCGAGGCGCACGGGCACCAGGCGAGCGTCTGCTCGTCCGGTGAGCTGTGTCGGCAATCGCGCTGACAGAAGTCGTGCGTCGGTGAGGATCTCGCCGGCGTGGACCCGGCCTGCCGGTCGTCGCCCGAGTCCGTCTGCGGTGAGGCGCAGTGCGCCCGCGGGGATCAGCCCGCTCGGGACCTCGCGGACCGCCAGATCATCGGCCGACACGACGTGACCAGGGAGCAGATCACGTGCGGCGACGACGGCCGACCGCGCCTGTTCGGTCCGGTGACCCGCGACGGTGACCGCGATCGCCGCGAGAATCAGCATCACCGAGGCGGCCCGGCGCACCATGATCGACCGAGCCCAACCGGGCCGCAGGACGTGGCGGACACGGTCGACGATGCGCGGTGCCAGCTCGTCGCGTGGGAACAGACGCATGAGCGGACCGTAGGCGCGCGATGATCCGGCGAACGTCGGTCCGCGGGATCTGTGGACAACCGGGCGGCGCTGTCGCCGTTGTGGAGAACCCGAGGCGCATCGACCTCTCGATTGGACCCCGTCCCGGCCTTCGGGGAGAATGTCCGAAACGGTGTGCCGGGAAGTCTGGTCGGCCGCCATCCGCACGGATGGTGTCGCTTACGCAGGTGGTTTGTGTCCACTACGAATGACCAGGAGTCTTGATGTCGAGCGCTGTTGTCCACCATCCATCGCCCCGCCAGCGGTTCCGGCGATGGGTGTCCTCCGACGTCACCAGCGGCGTGCTGCTGATGATCGCGGCCGTCGCCGCCGTCGCCTGGGCCAACTCTCCCTGGCGGGATGCCTACGACTCCTTGGTCTCCTACGAGTTCGGCCCCGAGTCGCTGCACCTGCACCTCTCGGTCGGCGAATGGGCGGCCGACGGTCTGCTGGCCATCTTCTTCTTCATCGTCGGCGTGGAACTCAAACAGGAGTTCGTCGCCGGCAGCCTGCGTGATCTGAAATTGGCGGGCGTGCCCATCGTCGCGGCCATCGGCGGCATGATCGTGCCGGCACTGTTCTACGTCGGCGTCGTGGCGGTGGGTGATCCCGAGGCGCTGCGCGGATGGGCCATCCCGACCGCCACCGACATCGCCTTCGCGCTGGCCGTGTTGGCCATCTTCGGCCGTGGATTGCCCGTCGCCCTGCGCACCTTCCTGCTGACCCTCGCGGTCGTCGACGATCTGCTCGGCATCACCGTCATCGCGACGTTCTACACCGAGACGATCAATTTCGTTCTCTTCGGCGCCGCGCTGTTGGTCATCGCGGTGTTCGGCGTGCTCGTGCGGCTCCGGCGTCCCCGAATCCGCGCGTTGATCCCCATCGTCCTCGTTCCGGTCGCGGTCGTCGCATGGGCGCTCATGCACGCGTCCGGTGTCCACGCGACAGTCGCCGGTGTGCTGCTCGGTTTCACGGTGCCCGCACTGCTGGTACACGGCGAAACGAGCTCGCGAACCCATCAATTCGACGATGCCATCCGGCCGACGTCGTCGGCCATCGCGCTACCGATCTTCGCGTTCCTGTCCGCAGGTGTGACCGTGGTGGGCGAGTCCGGCATCGTGCAGCCGGTCTCGATCGGGATCTTCCTCGGGCTCGTCGTCGGCAAGTCGATCGGTGTGCTCGGCGCGACCGCGCTCATGACCCGGTTCACGCCGTTGCGCCTACCGGACGCCATCGGTGTGCGCGACCTGCTGCCGGTCGGCATGCTCACCGGCATCGGCTTCACGGTGGCTTTGCTGATCGCCGAGTTGTCCTTCGAAGGCGGCGACGAACACCATGCCTCGGCGGCCAAGGCTGCCATTCTCGCCGGAAGTGTCGTCGCCGCAGTCCTGGCCGGCTTCCTGCTGCGCTGGGACGCGCACCAGAAGCGGGACCCGGACATGAATCGCGACAACGTGCCGGATCAGAACGTCGAGGTCATCGACTGAGGTAGGGTATTCCGGCCGCCCGACTCTGGACATCGCACCGGGAGATCGTCAACCGGAAACCACCCTCGGGCGGGGCGCCGCCGGCCTATCGCCGGCGGACGCCCGCTCGAGGGCGGTTCTCAGTGAACGCCTTTCAAGGCCCGGGACCGGGTCAGGTGATGATCTCTTCGCGGGTCTTCTGCTCGCGGGGATCGTAGGACTCCCAGAACGTGGCGCCGGCGATGTCCAGCGACTTCGGGTCGAACGTCGGGTCGATCCCTTGTTTCTGCTGTCGCTCGAAGTCGCGCAGCGCCTTGAACGCCGGTTGCTGCAGGATGATGATGCCGACGATGTTGAGCCAGGCCATCAGTCCGACGCCGATATCGCCGAGCGTCCACGCCTCCGTGGCTGTGGAGACCGCGCCGATCACCACGGAGACCAGGATCAACGCCTGCAGCGCCATGGTCAGATTCGCGCCCAGTGTGCTGCGAAGCGGACGGATGTAGATCGTCGAGGCCTTCCCCAGCAGGAACCGAAGATTGGTCTCGGCCATGTAGTAATAGGCGATGATCGTGGTCAGGCAGAAGAACGCCAGCGAGAACGCGACGAAGGTCGAGCCGGCGCCGCTCCACAGGGTGTCGAAGCCGGTCTGCACAAAGGTCGGACCGACCGTGACGTCGGACGGGAGCAACCCGCCATCGGCGAGGACCGCGCCGGATTCCGACTCGCCCTCGAAGACCCGGTAGGCGCCCGTCGAGAGGATGAGGAATCCTGTCGCCGTGCACACGAACAGGGTGTCCACGTAGACCGCGAAGGCCTGCACGAGGCCCTGCTTGGCCGGGTGTGACACCTCGGCAGCCGCGGCCGCGTGCGGACCGGTACCCTGACCGGCCTCGTTGGAGTAGATGCCGCGCTTGACGCCCCACATCACGGCGGTGCCGATGATGGCGCCGAACGTGGAGTCGATCCCGAACGCGCTCGCAAAGATCATGCGCAGCACCTCGGGCACCTCGGATGCGTTCATCAGCACGATGATGAGGGCGACGATGATGTAGACGATCGCCATGAACGGGACCACGATCGACGCGAACGCGGCGATGCGCTTGACGCCTCCGATGATGACGAAGGCCAGGATGATGACAGTGCCGACCGCCACCACCCAGGTGGAGACGCCCCAGGCCTCGTTCATCGCGACGGCCATCGAGTTCGATTGGACGCTCGGCAGGAGCAGACCACAGGCGAGCACGGTGACTGCCGCGAACACCATGCCGTAGACCTTGAACGCCGGTGCCGCCTTGGTGTGGGCCCATGCGCGACTCAGGTAGTACGCGGGCCCGCCCCGGTACTCACCGGTGAGGGCATCGCGGGTCTTGTAGATCTGACCCAGTGTGCACTCGACGTACGAGGTGGAGGCCCCGAGGAAGGCGACCATCCACATCCAGAACAACGCGCCGGGCCCACCAAAGGCGATCGCGGTCGCGACGCCGGCGATGTTGCCGGTGCCGACGCGGCCGGCGAGCGACATGGTCAGCGCCTGGAACGACGAGACACCCGAGGGCGATTTCTCGCCCTTGAACATCAGCCGGATCATCTCCGGGATCTGCCGCACCTGCACGAACCGGGTGCGAATCGAGAAGTAGACCCCGGCGAGGAGGCAGAGGTAGACGAGCGCGTTGCTCCAGATGTAACCGTTCACGTCACTGAGGAAGTCGGACATAAAGGCTGTGCTCCCGGATCGATCCTGCATGGTCAGAGGTTTGCCAAGCCATTACTTTCTCATGACTTTCACAGGTATGCAGGGTTGCCGTGAGGTGCGAGCGCGCGGTCGGCTGGCACTCGGAATGCCGGAGTGCCAAGATCGGTTACACTGTGCAACGATTCACTAGTCTTCCGGAGGTTGTCGGTGCCCACCTATTCGTATGCATGCACGGAGTGTGACAACAAGTTCGACATCGTTCAGTCGTTCTCCGACGACTCGCTGTCCGAATGCCCGGAGTGCTCCGGCCGCCTGCGCAAGCTGTTCAACTCAGTCGGCATCGTCTTCAAGGGCAGCGGTTTCTACCGCACCGATTCGCGGTCGGCGTCGTCGTCGAGCGAGAGCTCCTCGTCCTCGTCGAGCGACAGCTCATCCTCGAGCAGCTCGTCGAGTTCGTCCTCGTCGGAGTCGACCAAGTCCGAGAGCAAGCCCGCCGCACCGGCGGCCGCCGCCTCGGCCTGACACACCGACTTTCAGTTCGTCCGTCGGTTCTCCGCTCGTCCGCGTGATATTTCGCACGGACGAATGCAGATCCGGCGGACGAACTTGTCTACAACTGGCTTAGCTGTGGATAACCGCTGCTCGTGGGGTCTTTCGCGGTGGGTGGGCGGGCATCGTCGCGGCCGTGGACGACCTGCGACCTGACCCAATAGATCCCGCCGCGGACGTTGCGATCCATCGGGCCGATGCGCTGAGCGCCGGCATCACCGACCGTGACCTGGCCCACGCCGTCAAGCGCAAACAGGCGAGCCGTGTCTGGCAGGGCGTGTCTACCTGCCGTCCCGGTCCGACGATGCACATCGCGAAATTACCGACGGACGAGTAAGGAACCCGCGGACGAACCAGCATCCGCGGACCGGGCGCGGCTCAGCCGAGCTGACGGAAGCCGGCGTCGGGGGTCAGCGCCCACCCGACACGGACGTCGTGCGGTGCGGACGGGAGCGACTCCACGACCTCGTCGTCGTACACCATCGCCACGGTCTCGCCCAGGAGGCCGGTCAGCGTCCGGTCGTAATATCCGGCGCCTCGGCCGAGTCTGGTGCCCGACTTGTCGACCGCGTAGGCGGGCACGATGATCACCGATGCGGCGGCCACGGCATCGGGACCGAGGCGGTCGCCGGTCGGCTCCAGCAGTCCCCATCGGCCACGTGTCAGAGAGTCCGCGCCGTCGTAGCGCACCCAGTCCAGGGCCGTCGGTTCACCGGCGGGTACCACCGGGACGAGAACTGTGACGCCGCGATCGGCGAGGGCATCGAGCAAGGCGGGTGAACCGGGTTCCGAACCGAAGGGTACGTAGGCCGCCACCGTCACGTCGTACTCGAGACGAAAGGGTGCCGAGTACATCCATTCGGCCAGATCCGCGGCGGCCTTCTTGCGGACCGCGATCGGGCGGGAGACCCGTCGTTCTTCGAATTCCGCACGTAACCGACGTTTCATCGTCCGCACCCGACCGCCTTCGTATCGTCACCCGTGTCTGTGAGCAACCGCACGCAGGAATGTGAAGTTTCTCCAACAGGATCTTGGCAGAAATCGCCACTAGGGTGTTCCCATGAACACCAGCGACGTGGGCAAGAATACCGACGCGTTCACCGAGTACTCGTCGGTGCCCAACACCCCGCCGATCCCGCGAACCGCCGTGGTGCCCGCTGCCGGGCTGGGCACCCGTTTCCTGCCGGCGACCAAGACCGTCCCCAAGGAACTGCTGCCGGTCGTCGACACCCCTGGCATCGAACTCGTCGCGGAGGAAGCCAAGGCGGCGGGAGCCGAGCGGCTGCTGATCATCACCTCGCCGGGCAAGGACGGCGTGGTCGCGCACTTCGTCGAGGACCTCGTCCTGGAGAACACCCTCGCCAAGCGGGGCAAGGCGGCCATGCTCGCCAAGGTGCGCAAGGCGCCGTCGCTGCTCGAAGTGGCGTCGGTGGTCCAGGACAAACCGCTCGGACTCGGCCATGCGGTCGGTCGTGTCGAGGAGTACCTCGACGACGACGAGGACGCCGTCGCCGTCCTCCTGCCCGACGACCTGGTGCTGCCGGGTGGCGTGCTCGAGGTGATGGCGCGCACCAGGCAACGGCGCGGCGGCTCGGTGCTGTGCGCGATCGAGGTCCCCCCGGACCGGATCAGCGCCTACGGCGTCTTCGACGTCGAGGCACTGCCCGACGCCAACAACCCCAACGTGATGCGGCTGAAGGGGATGGTGGAGAAGCCGAAGGCCGAGGATGCGCCCTCGAACCTGGCTGCCGCCGGCCGATACATCCTGGACCGCAAGATCTTTGACGCGTTGCGACGGATCAAGCCGGGCACCGGCGGTGAGTTGCAGCTCACCGATGCGATCGCCCTGCTCATCGAGGAAGGCGAGCCCGTCCACGTCGTCGTGCACCGCGGCACCCGCCATGACCTCGGTAACCCCGGTGGTTACCTCAAGGCGGCCGTCGACTTCGCGCTCGATCGGGATGACTACGGTCCCGACTTGCGCGAATGGCTGGAGAAGCGGCTCGCCGAGGGGTGACGGGCCCTTCGTGACGCTCGCGAGCTCGCTCCTCAGGGGCCGGGGGGTGACGCCTGTTCCTACGGGCAGGGCGTGACACCCGTTCCTCCGGGGGGGTGGTGACGCCTCTTCCTCAGGGGGCAGGGCATCACACCCGTTCCTCCGGGGGGTGGTGACGCCTCTTCCCCAGGGGCAGGGCGTGACACCCGTTCCTCCGGGGGGTGACGCTTGTTCCTCAGGCAGAGTGACCCCCGGTCGGCAGAGGCCGAGGGTCCAGCCCGTTCCTCAGGGTCGGGGCCGGCGTCAGCGCGCCTCGGTCAACCTTGGACCCGCGACGGCTAACGTCTAGTCCAAGTCTGTCAGCAGAGATGGGGCGAGAGGTGAGATGCGTTCGGTCGAAGATCATCTGACCCGGGTGACCGCCGCTGCGGTCGCACCGCGGCCGGTCCGGGTGGCGATCTCAGAGGCGCAGGGCCTGATGTGTGCTGAGGAGGTCGTCACCGAGCGGCCGATGCCAGGTTTCGACCAGGCGGCGATCGATGGATACGCAGTGCGTGCCGTCGACGTCGATCTCGCCGGAACCATCGCCCCCGACGACATCGAGGACTTCGACGCCGGTGGGGCAGATCTCGCCGATCTCACCGCCGGCGAGGCGATGATCGTGCAACTGCCCGTCGTCGGCGAGGTGGAACCCGGGGCGCGGACACCCACCCGTCTGCAGCCGCGGCAGGCGGTCCGGGTCGAGACCGGTGCCCCGATGCCCACGCTCGCCGACGCCGTCGTACCGATGCGGTGGACCGACGGCGGCGAGCAGAAGGTCAAGGTCGGCCATGCCGTCGACAGCGGCGACTACGTCCGCAGGGTCGGCGACGACGTGCAACCCGGTGATGTGGCCGTCCGTGCGGGATCGATCATCGGGCCGGCACAGGTGGGCCTGCTCGCCGCGGTGGGGCAGGCCCGGGTCATGGTGCATCCACGACCACGACTGTCGGTGATCTCGATCGGCAGCGAACTCGTCGACATCGACCGATCCCCGGGCCCGGGACAGATCTACGACGTCAACAGCTATGCACTTGCCGCCGCCGCGCGGGACGCGGGTGCCGACGTCAATCGGGTGGGGATCGCCGAACGCGAGACCTCCCGGATGCGGGAAGTGGTTGAGGCGCAGCTGATCAGATCGGAGATCGTGGTGATCTGCGGTGCGGTCGGCGGCGCCGCGAGCCGCGCCGTGGTGGAAGCCCTGAGTGACCTGGGAGAACTCGAGATCGTCCGGGTCGCCATGCATCCCGGGTCGGTGCAGGGCTTCGGCAGGCTCGGCCGCGACGAGGTGCCGACGTTCCTGCTGCCGTCCAACCCGGTCAGTGCGCTGGTCACCTTCGAGGTCATGGTGCGTCCGTTGATCCGGATCGCGCTCGGCAAACGTCAGCCCATGCGACGGGTCATCACGGCGCGCACCATCGGACCGATCGCCTCGGTGCAGGGCCGCAAGGGCTACTTGCGCGGTCAGCTGATGCGCGACGAACGTTCGGGTGAGTATCTGGTCCAGGTGATCGGTGCGTCTGCGACGGGAAGCTCACACCTGCTCGCCGAGCTCGCGGAGGCGAACTGCCTGATCATCGTCGAACCCGACGTGGAGGAGCTCGGGACCGGTGACGAGGTCGAGGTGGCATTCCTGGCGCAGCGGGGTTAGTGCACACATAAACTCGGATCCGTGTTGAGGTGGTTGTCTGGGGCGCAGATCAATCCGGGTTGGCCCGCGAATCTCGGTCCGCTGCGTACGCAGGCGGGAGCGGTGGGATTGCGGCCGGTGCGCCTGCGGGATGCGAAGGTGTGGAGTGAGCTGCGGATTCGTAACCAGAACACGCTGCTGCCCTGGGAACCCACGGGCATCGGGTCATGGGCCGAACGCCACCACCCGACGGCGTGGCCACCGCTGTATTCCGTCCTGCGCTCGGAGGCCAAACGGGGGACGGTACTGCCCTTCGTGATCGAACTCGACGGCGTGTACATCGGTCAGCTCACCGTCGGCAACATCCAGCGTGGTGCGGTGCGTAGCGCGTGGATCGGATATTGGGTCGACGCCAAGCACGGTGGTCAGGGAATCGCCACCGCCGCAGTGGCTTTGGGCGTCGACCACTGCTTCGGGCCGGTCGGACTCCATCGACTTGACGCGACGGTGCAACCGGCAAACGTGGCGTCGCAGGCGGTGCTCACGAAGATCGGCTTCCGCCGCGAGGGCCTGCTCGAGCGGTACATGGACGTCAACAAGCGCTGGCGCGATCACATACTGTTCGCCATCACGGCCGAAGAAGTGGTCGGCAGCGCCGTCGAGACGCTCGTCCGCGCCGGACGCGCATCGTTCCACTGATCACGGCCGCCGCAAAGAGTGGGCTGACAACACGGCTGAGCGTCCGCATTGCGTCATGGCTCGTCGCGTGGGCCTGAGAGCGGCCTATGAATTCGCGCAATGTCGCCGACGACCGGCGCGTCTGCGCTGGCCGCGACTATCTCGGCCCTAGATTGTGAGGTGGCTTCGTGTAACCAGAGTGAAAGAAGGGAGAGTCGCATGCCGAACTCAGTCTTGTGGGTCTGCCTCGTGGCCGTATGGCTTTTCGTGCTGGTTCCGATGGTCATCAAGGGTCGACCGCAGATGCGGAAGACGACAGACGCGGTCAAGGAGACGCGTTTGTTGCACCGCGGCGGCACCCGCACCCACACCGCACGCCGACGGTCTGCGGGCGCACATCCGCACGATCCTTCGTGGAAGTCCGAGCGGGCGAAGCGTTCGACGCGGGCATCGGCGACCGCCGTCCTCGACGAGGACGATGCCACGACCTCAACGGATTCCGACGAGACCTCGACCGGCGACGACTCGACCGAGCAGACGACGGTTCGGCGGGCGACCGGCGCTGCGGTGAACGCGCCGGCCACCGATGAGGCGGACAACGTCGACTCTGCGGGCATGGTCGACGCGGACACGGTCGACACCGAGCACCCCGACTCGGAGTCGCGGGACGCTGCCGACGAGTCCGACAGCGGCACCGACATGGACGACGTCGACGACGAGATCACCGTCGACGACGAGATCACCGTTGACGGCGAATTCGTCGATCCCGAGCGTGACGATGTGGAGGATGATCTCGGCGACGTCGAGGACGCCGAGATCGCGACCGCCGAGGAACTCGAGGCCGACGATCATGGAGCCGAGCTCGCCGACGGAGCCGACGAAGATCTCGACGACGACTACGAGGATGACCTCGAGGACGAGTACGAGCTCGACGACGAGTACGACGATGACGTCGACAGCGAATATGACGCAGACGAATATGACGCAGACGAGTACGAGGCCGACGACGAGTACATCGACGACTACGACGAGTACGAGTCGGCGACCGCCCGCGATGCGGATGACGAAGTCGATGCCGAGGACGCGGAGGAGCAGGAGCCCCAGGTCGAGGAACGGGCGCCGTCGCGCCGTCGGCGGACCGCCTATTCCCCGGATGCCAAGCGCTCCGAGATGCGCTACCGCGAGCGTCAGCGGGTGCTGATCGCGCTGGTCATACTGCTGATCGGCGCCGCGGCGTCGGGAATCTTCCTCGGACTCGCCGGCTGGGTCGCCACCGGTGTCATCGGCTTTGTGTTGCTGACCTACCTCGCCTATCTGCGGCGCAGTGCTGCGACGGAGCAGCGTATCCGTGCTCAGCGCGCCGCCCGCGCGCGCCGTGCGGAGCGGGAACGCGCCGAACGGCGACGTCGTGCAGAGGCCGTCCCCGAGTTCGCTGCCGCGCCGCCACCACCTCGGCTGCGCCGCCCGGGGGGCGCGACCATCTTGGAGATCGACGACGAGGACCCGGTGTTCGACCACCTTCCGCCGTTCCAACGGCGCCGCATGATGCGCGAGGACGACGGATTGCGCCGAGTCGCCGGCTGACCGACGTCAAGCGGCCACATCCCGAGCGAGCATGGGTCCCGACACGCACGGTGTCGGGACCCATGCTGCGTCAGCGCCGGCTCCGTCGGCAGATCAGCTGATCTCCCGGTCCTGCGAGCCGGGCTCCAGCGGAGCACTCGAGGTGTCCTTGAGTGCCACCCCCGACGCCCCGAGCCGCCTGGCGCCGACGATCAATCCGCGGGTGATGCGCGCGGCGTCGGTGTAGCCCAATCCGTCCGGCGGATGGATGTTGGAGATGCAGTTGCGTTCGGAGTCGCGGCGCCCCGGACGCGGGCGGTAGGTGACGTAGATGCCGAGGCTGTCGGCCACTGACAGGCCTGGTCGCTCACCGATGATCATCACCAGTGTCTCGACGTCGAGAGCCGCGCCGATGTGATCGCCGAGGGCCACGCGGGCGCTGCTCGCGAGCACGGGTGGGGCGACAGACATCCCGTCCAGTGCATTCACGAGTGCGCCGACCAGGGCCACCGCGTGGGTGTCGACCGCCGTCGCCGACAGCCCATCCGCCACCACGACGCCGACATCGGCACCCGAGGCCGACAGCGTCGACAGATCTTTGGGGAGGCGGCCGAGATCGGGACGTCGCAGATACTCTGCTCGGGACGACGCCCTGCTGCTCACCGTCGCCGCAGGGCCCAGGCCGAGTCCGGACAGTCGCTCGACGAGGTTGTCGACGGCCATGGGTGCGTGCACCGCGTCGCGGGCCGCGGCGTGGGCGCTCTGGAACTCGAGTACCTCGGTGGTCGACACCGAGGACCCGCTGCGCCGCAATCCGATTCGGGCCTGGGTGGAGCGCCGTAGTGCGGCCCAGGGATCGGCGACGACTGCCTCCTGCTCGTGCGCGCCGCTCATGACGCCAGACTCCGAAGCGGCGATGCCGTCGGGTCCATCGGCAGTACCCGCCCCGCGCCGTCGGCCATACCGACGCGCTGCATCCAGGCCTCGAACTCCGGTGCCGCCCGCAGGCCCATCACGTCGCGCAGGTAGAGGACGTCGTGGAACGCCAGGCTCTGGTAGCCGAGCATGATGTCGTCGGCGCCCGGCACGGTGATGACGAACGCGACACCGGCGAGTCCGAGCAGACTCAGCAGTGAGTCCATGTCGTTCTGGTCGGCTTCGGCGTGGTTGGTGTAACAGACATCGACACCCATCGGCAGGCCGAGCAACTTGCCGCACAAGTGGTCTTCGAGGCCCGCCCGGATGATCTGCTTGCCGTCGTAGAGATACTCGGGCCCGATGAACCCGACGACCGTGTTGACCAGCAGCGGGTCCAGGACTCGTGCCAGACCGTACGCCCTGGTCTCCAGCGTCTGCTGATCCACCGGGTGACCACCGGTGCCGAGGTGTTCGCCGGCCGACAGCGCCGAACCCTGACCCGTCTCCAGGTACATCACGTTGTCGCCGACGGTGCCGCGGTGCAATGACCGTCCGGCCTCGTTGGCCTCACGCAGCAGCGCGACGTCCACCCCGAACCCGCGGTTGGCGCCCTCGGTGCCCGCGATCGACTGGAACACCAGATCCACCGGGACACCGCGGTCGATCAGGTCGACGGTCGTGGTGACGTGCGACAGTACGCAGGACTGCATCGGGATGTCGAAGCGCACCCGCACCTCGTCGAGCAACTCCAGCAGGGTGGCGGTCGCGTGCGGCGAGTCGGTGGCCGGGTTGATGCCGACCACCGCATCGCCTGCGCCGAGCAGCAACCCGTCCAGCAACCCGGCGGCGATCCCGCGCGGGTCGTCGGTCGGATGGTTGGGCTGCAGTCGCGTCGACAGTCGGCCGGGCAGTCCGACGGTGGTGCGGAAGCCGGCGGTGACCTCGATGCGCCGTGCGATCGCGATCAGATCCTGATTGCGCATCAGCTTGGAGACCGCCGCCACCATCTCCGGGGTGAGTCCCGGGGAGATGGCTCGGATCTGTTGACCGCCAAGCGGTTCGGTGGCCCGCTCCAGCAGCCAGTCGCGCAGGCCGCCGACGGTCAGGTGCGCGAGGGGCGCGAACGCCGCACGATCATGTCCGTCGATGATCAACCTGGTGATCTCGTCGGTCTCATACGGGACCAGCATCTCTTCGAGGAACACCGTCAACGGCAGGTCCGCGAGTACCCAGGCGGCGGCAGCGCGTTCGGCATCCGACTCGGCGGCGCAGCCGGCGAGCTCGTCGCCGGATCGTGCGGGCGTGGCCTTGGCCATCACCTCGACGAGAGTGCCGAACCGGTACGAGTGTCCACGGATGGTCTGGGTGTAGGTCACGACAGTCCCTCCTCGGCCTCGGCGATCGCGGCGAATTCCTCGTCGGCGGTGGCGAACACGAGGCGTTTGCGGCTGAAGAGGGCGAAGTAGGCCAGGAACAGGGCGAACACGATGACGCAGCCGATGGCGGCCTTGACGTCGACGAGGAAGGTCGCGACCACGGCGAGCACGGCGACCACGAGCGCGAACCCGGTGGTCACGATGCCGCCCGGAGTGCGGTACGGCCGCGGCAGGTCGGGTTGGCGCACCCGCAGCACGATGTGGCTGACCATCATCAGCACGTAGCTCAGCGCCGCACCGAACACGGCCATGTTCAGCAGCATCGCCCCCTCGCCGGTCAGCGACAGGATGAACCCGATGACGCCGGGAACGATCAGCGCCAGCGTCGGCGACTTGCGGGAGTTGGTCACCGACAACGACTTCGGCAGATAGCCTGCCCGCGACAGGGCGAACAGCTGGCGCGAGTAGGCGTAGATGATCGAGAAGAAGCTCGCGATCAGACCGGCCAGGCCGATGTAGTTGACGACGGTCGCGACGGTGCCGCTGCCCAAGGCCTCGACGAGCGGGTTACCCGACTCCTGCATCGCCGCCACACCGCCGGCGCCGGGTACGAGGAACAGCACCAGCGCACAGGTCACGACCAGAACGGTCATCGCGGCGATGATGCCGCGGGGAACGTTGCGCGACGGGTCCTTGGCCTCCTCGGCGGCCAGGGGCACACCCTCGACCGCGAGGAAGAACCAGATGGCGAAGGGGATGGCCGCCCAGATTCCCAGGTAGCCGTGCGGCAGGAACGCGCTCGCACCGGCGGCGTCGGTGGGGGTGATGTCGACGAGGTTGGACCAGGAGAAGTGGCCGATGGCACCGATCGCGAAGATCAACAGGCCGACCAGGGCGATCGCGGTGATCACGAACATCACGCGCAAGGCCTCGCCCACGCCGGCGATGTGGATGCCGATGAAGAGCGCATACACCGCCAGGTACACCCACCACCCGTCGGTGATGCCGAACAGCCCGAGCGATTCGACGTAGGCGCCGATGAACGTGGCGATCGCCGCGGGCGCGATCGAATACTCGATGAGCACCGCCGTCCCGGTCGCGAACCCGCCCCAGGGGCCGAGTGCGCGGCGCGCGAACGTGTAGCCGCCGCCCGCCGCGGGCAGCGCCGACGACATCTCGGCCATGCCGAGGACCATCGCGATGTACATGGCAGCGATGACGACGGCGGCGATCGCGAGACCACCGAAACCGCCTTGGGCGAGGCCGAAGTTCCAGCCCGAGTAGTCGCCGCTGACGACGTAGCTCACGCCGAGGCCGGCCAGCAGGACCCAGCCGGCGGTGCCCGTCTTCAGTCGTCGCTTGTCCATGTAGCCGGAATCGGGTGGGGCCGCCGCGGTGGTGGCGGGGTCGATGCGCGTCATGCTGTCTCCTTCAAGGAATCGGTGACGTGCGGCGTCGTTGCCGACGGTGTGGTGACGCAAGAAAGGCTAGGCACGCCGGATGACTGTGTGATCTCGCTCACGTTTCGCGACCCGAGAGAATCGGCGAGAGAATTTCTCAACCGCGTTAACGTGGATGTAACACAAGGATGCGGCGTGGACATCGCGGATCGTCCACTCTGAAACGCGCCATGACATCGCGCCCGCAGCTCTACGTCGAGCAGTCCTCGGTGGCCGGACTGTCGCGACGGCAACTCCCATTCATACCTGTGTTCGCACAATCCGTCGCGGCCATCGCCCCGGCCGGGACGTCGGCGGTCACCCCGTTGTTCGTCATCGCCGCGATCGGCGGACTCGGCGGCATCGTGTCGTTCACCACGGCGCTGCTGGTGGTCCTGCTGGCCGCGTCGTGTATCCGGCCGATGGCGCAACGCATCGCCGTGGTGGGCGGCCTGTACTCCTATGTCGCACTGGGACTCGGGCCGCGGGTGGCGCTACCCACCGCGTGGTCGGCGATCGTCGGGTACGGGTCGGTCAGCATGGCCGGCCTGCTCGCCGTGGGTCTTTATCTCGGGCACATCGCCGTCAGTATCGGGGTCGCGGCATCGGTGCCGTTGGTGACGATGACGATCATCATCGTCGTGAGCGCCGTTGCGACCTGCGTCCTGATGGTTCGGGGCATCAAGGTGTCGGCGGCGGCCACGCTCATGATCGAGATCGTCGCGGTGGTCATCATGGTCGGGTTGATGGTGGCCGTGGGGATCGCCCACTGGGATGCGCCGTGGTCGCAGGTGTTCGCCGCAAAGGGCGACTATCACGAGTACGGGCTGAGCACCATCGTTGCCGTCAGCGCGTTCGTGGGTTTCGAGAGCGCGACGACGTTGTCATCGGAGGCGCGCAAACCATTCCTCTCGGTCCCGCGCACCTTGCGTTGGACCCCGGTGGCAGCCGGCGTGATCTACCTCCTGGCCGTCATCTCGCAGTCGGTGGCGATGTTTGGGGCGAGTCCCGAGATACGGTCGAGCAGCACGCCGCTCGCGGCGCTGTTCCTCTCCGAGGGCTCCCGATTCGCCTCGGTGATCCTCGACATCGGGATCGCCACCTCGTTCTTCGCCTGTGCTCTCGCGTCGGTGAACGCGCTGGTCCGTGTGCTGTTCTGCCTCGGCCGCGAACGGGTCGCGCCGGCCGCGTTCGGGCGGGCCCACACGCGTTTCCACACCCCGGCGGTGGCGGCGATCGTGGCCATGACGGTCGTGGCGGTCGGGCCCCTGGTATTCCTGTGGTGCGGTGGCGATCCGGAGGCGGGTATCCGCGACTTCCTGACGCTCAGTGCCCTGGGCTATGGGGGGAGCTACCTGTCCGCCTGCCTGGCCTCACCCGCGCTACTGCGGGCGATCGGCGAGCCGAGTCGTCGCATCGCGGTATCGGCCGTGACCGCGGCGCTCATCCTGGCGGCCCTGCTGATCGGTTCGGCTTTCGCCGGTATCGGACACAGCACGGTGCTGTTCCTCGTGTACGCGTCGACCATGGTGGTCGCCATTGTCGCCGTGGTGGCGATCGCGCGGCTCGCGCCCCAGCGGCTCGAGCGCGTCGGCGTCTTCGACGAGACGCGCCGCGGGGATGTCCTCACCACGGCGACCTTGAGGTGAGTCGGTGGCGATAGGCAGGGGCGAGAAGCCCGACGCGGTCGCGCGGTCGTTGCAGATCATCGAGGCGGTGGCCGATTTCGGTCTCGGCACCACCGCGAAGGAGATCGCGGATCGCCTGCGCCTCCCACAGGCGACGACGTACCGACTGCTGAATTCGCTGGTCGCCGAAGAATTCCTGGTCCGCACCGCCGATCTGCGCGGATTCGGTCTGGGCGCGCGACTGGGTTCGATGGTCGATGCGGCCAGCACACCGATCGTCAACGCCACCGCGCGGGCACATGTCGAGGAGTTCCGTGCAACCGTTCGGTTCGGGGTGCACCTCGTGCACTTCCGGCCGGAAAGCGTTCGGCTGCTCGATGCCGACCCCGACCACCCGTTCTACGGTGAACGCGACCTGATGCGATATCCGCACGCGTCGTCCGCGGGCAAACTGCTCCTGGCCTCGATGTCGCGGTGGCGTGACGTGGTCCGGCCACCGCTGGCCGCCCTCACCGTGCACACCCTCGTCGACATGCCCGACCTCGCCCGGGAGATCGACGACGTCCGGCGTACCGATCTCGCACGCGACGTCGGCGAGCTCGTCCCGGAGCAGGCAAGCGTCGCGGTCCCCGTCTACGACATCACCGGCGAGGTGCGTGGCGCGGTGATGGTCACCGGTGTCGCGAACCGGATCGACGTCCTGGCGGGATTGGCACCCGGATGCCGTGAGCTGGCGACGACGCTGGGTTCGCTTCTGTACTGACGTTGGGTGCGCTTCTGTGCTGAGGCGGCGGCCCATCGCGATTCACCCGGCCGGTGCCGCGGTGACGGCAGCCGGATGATCGACGATCCATCGCCGTCCGAGCTTCGCCGCCCGGGACAACGCGAATCGCTCGCCGACGTAGGTGACCGGGGCGCCGAGGATCGGGATGTAAGCGAGAGCACGGAACGGGAAGATCGGCTGGGGTCGGCGCTCGAACTCGTTCGTCAGGCTGCGCAAGGTGGAGGCGGTGTCCCATATTGCGCCGATCAGGGTCCGATGATGCTCGGTGGTGTCGTCGGCGGGTGTCGTGGCGGGATCGGTCGGCGCAAGGTTGCTTGAGGCGCCGGTGACCTTCAGGTCGCGGCCGCACAGCACGGATGCCAACAATTCGACCTGACCCGACCGCTCGGTGACGCCGTATTCGCGGGCGACCGCGACCAGCACCATGGCCTGGTTGGCGAAACCGAGCACCGACGCGAGAGGTAGTCGGCGCGTCCACGCCCCGAACAATCCGGGATAGGCCACGGCGATGGTGTTCACCGTGCCGATCCGGTTGACCCACCAGTCGGCGCGGCTGTTCATCGACCGCTCCGTCCACCCCTTCGTTCCCGGCCAGTCCGCGAACTCGAGACCGTTCGCAAGCAGATGCAGGGCATGCTGCACCGGTGAGCCGTCGTGCGAATCGTCGTGAAACGTGTGCTTCTTGAGCCCGAGAGGGTCGCGCGTCGCGAGAGTGTCGAGCACCGGGGTGATGCCCGCAACCGCCCGATCGAGCACCGCCGCGACCTGCGCATCCGACATGTCAGCCATCACCCGAGGCTATGCGAAAATCACCGTCGCGACGCGCGTCGGCGACCTGGGTGGGCGGTTGGCGAGATGACCGGGCAGAACTGCTTGTGGTGTGTCACCGACATAGGTGACCCGTATCCGGTGGAGCGATCGGCGATCTGGCAAGGCGGAGGAGGGAGCAATAGCGGCGCTATCGTGACCGACGACAACGCAGCCAGGCGTCGATCGGACGCCGGAGACGAGTTGCCTATTTCCGAGACGCACCACTAAAGTGGCCAACGGTCGATCTGATGGTCGCCCGGGGCTATGGCGCAGTTGGTAGCGCGACTCGTTCGCATCGAGTAGGTCAGGGGTTCGATTCCCCTTAGCTCCACAGATCGGACAGGCAAAGGTCCTTCCTCGAATTATCTACACCGATGCTGTTCTCTGGGAAGCTGAATCTTCCTGGCCCCTGATCGCGTGCTGCTGATCTGGACGGTAGGCGTGGCTGTGGTCGCTGGGTGACGAAAAGTCCAGCGAGCCCTATCGACGTCTGGTGGCCGAGGCTGAATGAGCAATCCGATCGGTTGTCGTGAACAACCTATGATCACCCCTCGCGCCGTACACGCTTGGTGAGATTGCTCGCCTTGGTGGCCCGTCGACTGATGGCACCTCGTACTTCTTCCTCACCGATGGCGAATGGTATTTGCCGCCGGAGGCAGTGCACTGGCTGCCAAGCAGCGGCGAGTTCGGACGGCTGGCGAGACCTGTGCAGCCAGATCCGCGCGCGGCGTCCTTCCGACGCTCGTGGCCGAAGCGGTGAATCTGGAACACTGAACTCCATGACCGCCGCGATCCCTCTCGACGCTGAAGCGATCGCTGCTGTGTGCGTGCGGCATGGGGTCGAGCGGTTGCGAGTCTTCGGTTCGGTACTAACCGACCGCTTCGATCCCGGCCGGAGCGACGTCGATTTCTTGGTGGAGTTCAAGAGCGGCCGCGAGAACGTGTTTCATGACTATTTCGACCTCAAGGCTGCGCTTGAACAGATCGTTGGGTGCAATGTCGATCTCGTCGTGGCCAATGCGGTGAAAAACCCTTATGTCGCCAAGTCCATCCTCGACGGAGCCGAAGATGTCTACGCGGCCTGACAACCGATCGGCCGCCTATATCTGGGACGCGCTGACCGCCGCGCGAAACGCGCGGTTGATCCTCGCCGAGGTCTCACTCGATGGCTACGCCGGTAACCTACTTTTGGAGTCTGCGACCGAGCGTCAAATGGAGATCATCGGAGAGGCCCTTCGCAACCTTCGGAGAGTCGATGAGGATATGGCTGGTCGAATACCGCACGTGCACAAGATCATTGGCAAGCGCAATGTCCTTGTGCATGGTTATGCACAGGTAGACAGCTCGATTGTTTGGACAGCCGCGACGATGGATGTGTCGGAGCTGATACCGGTGCTGGAGGCACTGCTTGGCCAGTTCGAGAAGGAGCTGTAGCTTCACCAGCCTGGACGCGGCCGCAGTCGGATGCCGCGACGCTTGCGGACATTGCCGATTGTGGCGTGGGAGACGCCGAAGTGGACGCCGAGCCACCCAGTGACCTGCCCTCGTCGTAGAGTGGGCGGCTTCGCTGATTTGTTTATCGGTGAGGGCTTGGCGGCGGAGTGGAACACCCTGCTCGCGGAGGATGGGGGCAACGCGAGTCTTGGATAATCCGTAGCGCGTGCCGATGTTTTGGGTGGACTGGCCGGTTTCGTAGGCCTGCGCGATCTCGGCTGTGTCTTCGGCGGTCAGGGAGCGTCTGGAGCGCGGCGGAGGGGTGTCGGAGTTAGCCTTGGGCGACCTGCGTGGCGTCGATACGATCCGTTCTCGCGGGTCACGCCACTTTCTTGACATGTGCGCAAGGTTCGAGTTTCTTCGGATTGCCTCCACCAGAGAAAAGCCCAGTGCAGGGCAGTATTCGGTAGTCAGAAGGGCGAGGGCTTGTTCCCGGCGGCCCTGTCCCGCAGTAGTTCACCTCGAGGGCCCGAATCTCGTTCACGGGCACCCGCTACGAGGTCGAGATCACAGGTCGCCCCGGCGAAGCGTCGTCCTGCTCGACGGTCTCCGGAACAGGGTGGTACCTCGTGAGTACGCCGACGGGATGGGTTCGCGGAGGATCACCCGGTCCACCGAGAGTGTGACCGCGTAACGACGGAAGTACCTGCTTGCGCGGACGTGGGCGTCTTCGTCGAGCTCGTCGACGACCACGATCGTGGTCACCCCTCGCTGTAATTGCCGTCCCGGCGCTCTTCTTCGACGAGCTCCTTCGTCCGGAGGAGCCGGAGCGCCGTCACCAGCACGACTCCGCCGACGATGTTGAACAGCACCGCGTACCAGAACCATCCGAGCCAATCGAGGTAGCTGACGTCGGCACCCGTGAAGATGGCGCCGAAGATCAGCAGCGAGTCGAGAACCGAGTGGAACAGTTGGAGACCTGCAAGCAGGAACGCCGCACCGACGCACGCAATTATCCGTGCGACGGGTGAATCGGTGCCCTGTTGCATTCGGGTCAGCAGGGTCATCGTGCTCCCGCCGAGCACCGCCAGACAGATGGATTGCAGATTGAGGGGGGCATTCACAAAGTGCTCGGCCGATTCGGCCAGCGTCGAACTCCACTCGGGATACGCGCGGGTCACGATCCACATCATGATCGCGCCACCGACCAGATTGGCTGCGAGGGTGCCGCTCCACAGCTTGGCCAGGTCACGAATCCTGCCGTCCCGTGCCACGACTGCCGTGATGGGCATCAGGAAGTCTTCGGTGAACAACTCACTGTGCGCGAGGTAGATGGCGATGAGTCCGATGGAGAACGCCAGGCCGGCCAGAAGGTGATTTCCAGTCTGGTCGAGCACGGCCAGCATCGCCATGATGCCGACCGACACCTCTATCCCGCCGAAGAGGCCGGTGACGATGACGGCGCGTCCTGTGCGGTGCAGGCGTTCGGCACCTTCGGTGACCACGGCCTCGAAGCTGCGCTCGAGTTCGTCTTCGACGGGGCCGTCGTTGCGTCCGATACGCCGTCGCTGTGCGTCGTCACTCATCACTGCCTACTCATCGAAATGCGGAGTCTGTTGTGTCGCCGCCATTTTCTCGGCAACTCCTGTCGGAGGTCACAGGGTCGATCGTAGGAGACTCACCTGCTTGTATGTTCGTTCCCGACTTCTCGGTTCGTCCACCGCGAGGGGGAACGAACCGAGAAGTGGAGGATGAACGGTCGGCGACGGTGAATCCGTCAAGGCCAGTCGCCCAGGAACGCCCGGTACGTCCCGATCGGCAGCGTGGCCTCGTAGACGAGTTCGCCCGAGGGGGAGAACTCTGCGATGTGCGGCGACGACCCCCAGCTGCCGAAGACGCCGCCGTTGGCCAAGCTCTGGGCGTTGCCCATCGCCAAACTCGCGAGACCGACCGGATGTGTTGTGGCGCGGACCAGGCGCGCTGTGCGTCGTGCCGGATCGATCCTGATCCACTTGATACTCGAGTTGCCGAGCTGGGTGTTGCCGGCCTCGTTGTTGTCGAACACGCGGATCGTGTGGGCGTCGGTGAACTCGGCGTCATGCTGCCCGGCGATGGAGGTCCCGGGACCCATGGCGAGAGTTGGGTGTTTGCCGCCCAGCCGCCATTTCACCGCCCCCGTGTGGATGTCGACGTCGTAGACGGCATCGAGATTCCGGAACGAGATGAGCAGGTCTCCGGAAGGATCGAGCGAGACCGAGTTCATGTGAAACGCGTCGTAGCCGGTGCTGCCTGTCCCGAGGGGCATCGTCGATTCGGTCAGCGGGATGTGGGCGCGCGCTGACCAGTGCATCAGTGCCTTCCCGGACGCGACGTCGACCACCGAGGCGACGCAGTCGTACACCGTGCCGTTGCGTGGCCCGCCGACCGCGGTGAGGTCGGCACGGACCGGCACGTAGGAGATGATCAGGGCGCGCCCGTCGGGTGTGAGCCGGAACTCATGGAGGTCTGACGTCATTCCGGCGCCCGCCCTGACCGTCTTGATGATGCGGCCGCGGGTGTCGGCGATGTAGTGCACGCCCAAGCCGATCCCCTTGGACAATGGTCCGCCGCCCTGCCACCAGGTGAGCACCTTGCGGCCCCGGTAGGTCTGGGGGCGGAAGTCGGCGATCTGCTGACCGTCCGGCGGGGTGTAGCGCCACACTTCGCGTCCGGACTTGTCGGCGATGATGGCGGCCGGTCGGAGCTGGGGCAAGGCGGACGTGTCGATCGGGATCGGGAGCGCGACCGCCATCCCGGTGGTGTAGAAGACATAACCTGGGTGGCTGTTCGGTTTGTTGATCCAGGCGGTGTACCACGGCGTGCCATAGGGCAGGGTGGGCTCGGCGGTCGCCACCGGAGTGAAGCCGGTCGAGATCCCGACAATCCCCGCCATCAGCAGCGCGGCTCCGATGATCCGTCCACGCAGCCGAGTCTTCTTCCGCATCGTGTCCTCCCTACCGGGCACTGCAGGGACGCGTCGTCGACGTGACCGTAGTCGCCGGCAGGCCTCAACAGGGCCGAATCGGGCTGACGCGGTGTTCGGTGAAGCGTCGGTCACCGGCTCGCCGCAGGGGCCGACGGTCCGACATCACGATCCGTGGCCGATCGAGTACGTCTGCTGCAGGCGTCGGACGTGTTCGCGAACCTCGTAGAGTTCTCGCCGGGCGGTCACCAGATGGTGGTGCGTGACGCCGGGCTTCTCGAGCTGATCGACCAGATCGTCGGCGACGCGCTCGAGTTCGACGATCAAGATCATCGCCTGGGCTCGGGCGACCTCGTCGATATCACTGCCCACGGCGTACATCGTACGGACACAAAGTGTTCACCGTGAGGCAATGCCGATCAGTCGCGAGCCGTGTCATAACCGATGTGACAAGCCGTAGCAAGGGCGGACATGGAACTCCGACATCTGAGATCGTTCATCGCGCTCGCCGAGGAAAGACACTTCGGGAGGGCCGCGGCGCGTCTGCACATCACCCAACCCTCACTCAGCGCCCAACTGCAGAAGCTCGAGCGCTCGTTGGAGGTGACCTTGGTGATTCGTGACTCCCATCGGGTCGAGTTGACCGGCGCCGGCATCGAGTTCGCCGAGCGGGTGCGCACGATCCTCACCGACCTGGACACGGCGATCGAGGCCACGCGATCGACGGCGGCCGGCACGACGGGTTCGTTGAAGATCGGTTACAACCTCCCGGCCGGTCGTCATGTGTTGCCCGCGGCCCTGCGCCTGCTCGATGGGAGTCATCCCGAGATCGTGGTGTCGCTGTGGGAGAAGCGTAGCGGCCCGCAGGTCGCCGCCGTCGTCGACGGATCGCTCGACGTGGCATTCGTGTATGGGCGGCCCGTGGGACGCCACATCGGTTCGCAGCGGATCCTCTCGAAGGTGCCGATCGTGGTGGTGGTCGGCCGCTCCCATCCCTGGGCCGGGCGATGGACGGTGCGGTGCGCCGAACTCAGCTCCCAACACTGTCTGCTCTCTGCGCGCGACCAGTGCCCGGCCATGTACGACGCTCTTGTGTCGTCGGCAGCCGAGGCGGGTGTATCGCTCTCGGTTGCGCAGACTGCCGATGACCCCGGTGGGACCGGACAGTTGGTGGCGGCTAAACCGCTTGTCGCCTTTGCATCTCGGTCGCGCGCGATCGCGGAGGGCATGGGCACCGCGGGAGCCGCAACGGTGGCCATCAAGCTCATCGACCCGATCCCGACCGTTGATCTCTACATGGCCTGGTCGGTCCGGTCGACCAATCCGGCAGTCGGGAAGTTCCGTGACTGTGTGTCGACCGCCACCGACGGGAGTTGACGTGACCCCGTCACGGGCGGTTCGGGGTCAGCTCCCGGAGTCGCTCGAGCACAACGGATTGCGGCTCGTCGTATACATCGTCGACATCGACGACATCGATGGCGGTGGCCACCGCACGGTCACCGAAGAAGTCGATCCGGCTCAAGCCGAATCCGAACCTTGCGCGGTGCCGCCCGGTCGGTGGCGCCGGATCGGTGCGATACGACAGTGGCGGGCCGATCCACACCGGGATACCCGCGATCACCGAGGCCCCCGTGTAATGCGCATGACCACACACGATCATGCGCACGTCAGAGCCGGCGATCACCGACGCGAGAGCGCCGGGGTTCCTCAGCCGCAACAAGTCGACCGTCGGTATCGGTGACCGTATCGGCGGGTGGTGCATCACCAGCATCGTTCCGCTTTCTGCCGCATGCGCGAGATGCTTGTCGAGCCAGGTTAATTGGACGTCGCTGAGTGCGCCGTCGTGTCTGTCGGGCGTGGTGGTGTCGAGCACGATCACCCGTAGTCCGCCGATCTGGTGCACGGCGTCATATGGGATGGTGGGATCCACGGCACCGTTGCGGCCCAGCCCCAGCCCGGTACGAAACGCCGCGCGATCGTCATGATTGCCCATCGCGTAGCAGATCTCGGCGCCCAGTCGCTCTGCGGTCGGCTCCAGCATCACGCGGAGTTCGCGGTAGGCGCCGACCTCACCTGTGTCGGCGATATCTCCGGAGACCACGATCGCATCGACGTGGTGTCCGAAGGCGTCGAGGTGCGCCAACGTCCTCCGCAGATTGAGTGCGGGGTCGAGTCCGGGGCGAGTCCCGGGACCCGAGCCGGTCAGGTGTGTGTCGCTGAGTTGGATGACGGTGGACGTGGGGCCGGTCATGCACTCAGTCTGATCCGACCGGTCGACCGACCCGCCGGCGATAGCGATCGTCGATCGTGTGATCGCCATCGCCAGGGTGGTCGGTCAGGCCGATCGTCGGCCGAGCACGCGCGCCGCGAATCCCTGGGCGCGGTTCTGCAGCGACTCGATGCGCAGCGCACGGATCGCCTCCGGGTCGTCTCCGGCGAAGATCGCCGACGGACGTACCCGCACATTGGCGCAACACTCGAAGTTCGAGCAGACGAGGGTCCCCACGGTGTCGCCGTTGCGCCCGGCGGCCCCGGCCAGTTTGGCGCTGTAGAACGCGACCTCGTTGGGGAGTTGGACGTCCTCGCAGAACGAGCACTGCGGGCGCCTGCGCGGCTGACGCCCGCCCAGGCGGAGCATGATCCCGACGGGTGCGTCCTCGGCCGGCACGATCAGGTAGCCGACCAGCGGCAGCTTCGGATCGCGCCAGCCGAGGAAATCCAGTTCCTCCCAACGGAGTTCGTCGAATCCGGCGGGTAGTGTGAGTGAGTTGCGTTCGCGCAGCGTCGCATTGACGAACGATTTACGGATCTGTGGTTCAGACAGGGAATGCATCAGTGTTCAATGACCTTGCGTCGTCGTGATCAGGGCAGGACTAAGACCGACACGGTCGCGATTGCGACACTCGTGTCGGTCGGGGCGGGGTCGTCAGTTGTCGGCGTGCGCGACGCCGACAACCTCCCCACGCCCTGCGGGCAACGGCAAGACTGCATGCACGCATGGCATCGTGCCCAGGCGGCCCGGTGCTCGTCAACCGGATTCGCGGCGAGTCGGATATCGCATGATCTCCGTCACCCTGTTTGGCCACATCGCCGCCCATCGCGTAGCGTTGGACTCAATTGATGCACCGAAGGGTGCCGTCAACGCGTCGTAGAACGCTTCTTCGACAGGCCAGTCAGCGCCTGCTCTTTGACTTCGTACGGCGAACGAATACGCACAGATGCGTCTTCGCCATCGACACCTTGCAGGGCCGGATCGTTTCCGCTGCCGCGTGTCCACTACAGAAAGACACGGACCTTGTCCCTCACCTTTGCTTCCCTCGGCGTGCCCGCCGAACTCGTCGACGTTCTTGCCGCCGAAGGCAAGACCGAACCGTTCCGCATCCAGGCGGACACCCTCAAGGACACTCTGGCCGGCGACGATGTCATCGGCTCGGGCAAGACGGGCTCGGGTAAGACCCTTGCGTTCGCGCTTCCGCTGGTCGCGGGGCTCGCCGATCTCAAGGTGACCCGCCGGCCGGGCGCCCCCACCGGCCTCGTGCTGGCGCCGACCCGTGAACTCGCGACCCAGATCGCCGCGGTCATCGCACCGCTGGCCCGCGCGATGAACCTCACCGTCACCACCGTGTTCGGCGGCGTCAGCCAGAAGCGGCAGGAAGATGCCTTCCGCCGTGGCGTCGACATCGTCGTCGCCTGCCCCGGACGCCTCGAGGACCTGATGCAGCAACGCATCGTGCGCCTCGACGACGTCGAGATCACCGTGCTCGACGAGGCCGACCACATGGCCGATCTCGGCTTCCTCCCGGGTGTCACGCGCATTCTGGCGGCCACCCCGCGTGACGGGCAGCGGATGCTCTTCACCGCGACACTCGACAACGGCGTCGACAAGGTTGCCAAGCGCTTCCTCGACAACCCGACGGTGCACTCCACCAAGGAGACCACGGCACCCGTCGAGATGACCCACCATGTCTTCGAGGTCTCGCCCGGTGACAAGAACGCCCTCGTCCGCGAGCTGGCATCGGGCCAGGGACGCCGCATTCTCTTCATGCGCACCAAGCATCAGGCCAAGAAGTTGGCCAAGAAACTCACCGATGAGGGCATCCCCGCCGTCGACCTGCACGGCAATCTCAGCCAGGCGCAGCGGGACCGGAACCTCAAGGCGTTCGGTGGCGACGACGTGAAGGTGCTCGTCGCGACCGATGTCGCGGCCCGTGGTGTCCACGTCGATGACGTGCAGCTCGTAGTGCACGTCGACCCGCCGGCCGAACACAAGGCGTACCTGCATCGTTCGGGCCGTACCGCGCGTGCGGGCAGCAGCGGCGACGTGGTCACCGTGTGCCTTCCGGAGCAGCGCCGGGACCTCGCCGGACTTCTGCGTCGAGCCAACATCAAGGTTGCCCCGACCCGCGTGGCGTCGACCTCGCCTGAGGTCGACACGCTTGTCGGTCCGCGCGCCGAGTTCGTCGCGCCTGCGCCGAGGACCGAGCAGCCTCGCAATACGCGACCTGCTCAGCGTGGTGGCCAGGGCCGTGGGGGACAGGGCGGCCGTGGCTCGAACGGTGGCCGTGGCTCGCGTTCGCAGGGCGGACGCGGTTCCGGGCACACCTCGGCGGCCGGTCAGTCGCGAGACGGATCGTCGTCGCGCCGCCGTCCGCAGCGTCGCCGCGCCACCGCGGGTACGGGCGCCTGATTCATTCCTGACGGTCCGGTCGGCGTGCGCTCACGCCACGCCGATCGCCCGCAGGCCGGCCGCCACAGCGGCGGCCAGCAGGACCACGACGACCAGCGGCGCCTTGCACAGTGCGGCGATCACACCCGCGGCCACTCCGGCCGGGCGTGCCCAGCCCGTGAAATCGTGGCCGACGAACAACGCCCCCGTGGCCGCAACACCCACCAGCAGTACGATCGCGGCACGATCCATCAATGCCGCCATGTCCGGACCCACCTCGTGACGGCTGCGTAGGGCCGGCCCCGCCAGACGGATCAGATACGTACCGACGGCCAGCACGGCAACGCCGGTGAACAATCCGGCCCCGCTCACCGGGCCACCTCGGGCTGCCGTTCCTCGACCGCGGTCGGACGCTCCGACGCCGATGCACGGCGGCGCCGGATGACCTCGACGACGAGCACGCCGATCAGAGCGAGCATGATCGGCACTCCCGCGGGCAGGAACGGCGCGGCCGCCACCGCGATGCCACCGCCGACCAGGGCTGCGGCCAGAGTGGTCCCCTCACGCAACGCGGGCAGTGCCAGCGCGGCGAGCAGTGCCGGGAACGCCGCGTCGAGACCGAGCGACTCGGGGCTCGCGACCAGGCCGCCGATCGCCGCACCCAGCACCGAACCCAGCGGCCAGGTGATCAGTACACCGACACCGCAGAGGAAGAACACCGCCCTGGCCCGACGAGAGTCGGGTTCGGCACTCGCGATCGCGGCAGATTCGTCGTTGATCAGATGCGCGCCCAGGGCCAGTGGCAGTCCGCGCCCGAGATGCCGACCCACCGATAGTCCGTAACCGAAGTTTCGTGTGTTCACGAGCAGTCCGGCGAGCGCGGCGACGATCGGGGCGCCACCGCCCGCAATGATGCCGACGAACACGAATTCCGACGATCCGGCGAGCACGACGGTGGCGATCAGCAGGATCTGCCACCATGCGAGTCCCGCGGTGTGCGCAGCCACTCCGTAGGACATTCCGATCACCAGGATCGATGCACTCATCACCACGACGGCGCGGACCGTCGACGATTCCAGTGTTCTCCAAAACGAACGCATGGCCACTATGATGGACACTATGGGTGATGTTCGTCAAGAAGGACGATCGTTCAACGAATCGAACGCCGGCGCGGCGGCCGCGGTCAATCCGAAGGAGCTCGTAGCCGCATCGCTCAAGCGCGAACGGTTACGGGCCGGATTGTCGATCGGGGAGCTCGCCCGCCGTGCGGGTGTTGGGAAATCGACTCTCTCGCAATTGGAGTCGGGTGAGGGGAATCCGAGCGTGGAGACGCTGTGGGCATTGTCCACCGCGCTCGGCGTGCAGTTCTCGGCATTGCTCGACGCGCCTGCCCGGCCCGTGGAGGTCATCCGCTTCGGTGACGGGCCGGTGATCCCGGCTGCCGACGCCGACTATTCGGCCACCCTGTTGTCCACTGCGCGGCCCGGCACGCGACGGGATATGTACCTGATCCGGGCCGAACCCGGTCAGCCCCGCATCTCGGCCCCGCACGCGCGGGGAGTCGTCGAGCTCGTGGTCCTCAGCGCCGGGCGCGCCATGGTGGGTCCGACCGGCGCCGAGGTGGAACTCGGCCCGGGAGACTATGTGTCGTACGCGGGCGACATCGAGCATGCCTTCGCCGCGATCGAACCGGGCACCGTTGCGGTGATGATCAGCGAATCGACCTGATCAGGCCGGCACGAACCGCCGGGACAGTCCCGCAGCCAGCCACGGTTTCGGCCCCCAGGCGAATGCGCGCCCGGTCAGGGCGGCCCACGTCGGCGACATCCGGCCGTAGGCCACCAACAGAGCGACGACCGGGTCGACGCTGATGTGCACGTCGGGTGGCCGCGGGTCGGCAGGATCGATCACGAGGCATCCGTCAGTGAATTCGTACACAAACCGTTCGGTACATCCGCGCAATCGGATGTCGTAGGTCGCAGTGTGTCCGGCGCAAGCCGATCCATCGACCCAACCGGTCAGGACCTGGTGTCGTCCGCGGGCGATGAGCGGCGCCAGGTGCGGATCGATCTGCCAGGGCGTGCCGATGACACTCGCGATGTCGTGCCCGTGGACGACGAACTCCCCGAGCAGGATGCCGAGTGCCGCATCGGAGCGGATACGGGAGTCGGCGTCGAACTCCATCACCGGGACCCTGGCCCCGAAATGCGAGACGGTGTCGAGGAGGTCGTCGAGGTCGTCGAGGAGCCGGTCGGTCAGCGGAGCGACGGCGCGGGTGGTCAGATTGGCGATCTGTTTGGCGTTGAAGTCGGGGACGTCGGTCGCATGCCGGGTCACGGATCCCTCGCCGCGCGTGAGGTCGAGATAGCGCGACGGTGCGCAGGCGACGTGGCCCAGGCAGTCGGTCACCGTCCATCCGGGCGTGTGTCGCAACCGGGTCTCGGGGTCGTCGACGGTGCGCACCAACCCGGCGAACCGTGCGCCGGATTCGCGTGCGGCGTCGATGTAGTCGAACCGCGAGAACATGGTCCTCACTCGTGGCCACCCCCAGAAGACGAGGGCCTCAGGATAACCCTCGTCACACTGCCTGCGAGGGCGATCGTGACGCAACTGTTGCGAGATGTGACGTCCTGTATTCAATTGTGAATGGCGGGATTTCCGCCTTTTCTTGCTGTGGCGCAGTGGGACATCCGTCCCAGGTTCGCGACGTGCGGGATCCTCACATCACCGTCTCCTCGCGTCGTGTGGACGCCTCGCCGGCATGCACGAGGAGCACACCGAGGATGATCAGGACGCCACCGGCGAGCTGGACGGACGAGGGCAGTTCACCCAGTGCCACCCAGGCGAACAGGACCGCGAACAGCACCTCGGACAGGCCGACGAACGACATCACCCGCGAGCCCAGCCGTCGGCCGGCCGCGATGCCGAGCGAGTAGGCGAGGGCGGCGGTCACCACGCCGAGCAGGATCAGGGGCAGCCACCACGGCATGCGGATGCGCGACAGCAGCACATCGGTCGTCCCGGCCTGCATGGGCAGGACGCCGAGCACCCCCGCCGCTGCCAGACCCGCAGCCCCGATCAGCAGGCCGCCGGCGGCCAGCGTCAGTGGCGGCACGGCCACCCGGTCATCGGCAGAGATGACGAAGTACGTGGCCGCACCCACCATCGCCGTCAGTGCCCACGCCACTCCGACACCACTGATGTCGGCGCCGCCGCCGAGATCGAGAACCAGACCCAACCCGGTGATCGCCACCACCGCGCCGATCACGGTGCCCAGGCCGGGGCGTTGTCGGTGTCGGGCCCACATCCAGCCGATGACGGCGACCGGTGCGGTGTATTCGATGAGCAGGGCCACGCCGACCTGAAGATAGGTGACGGCATAGAAGTACGCGAGTTGGCACGTCGCCACCGCCAGTGCACCGTAGGCGAGCACAATCGGCCACGCCTCGCGCAGCGCCGCCCACCGACCGCGGGCGGCGAGCAGTCCGGGCACCAGCAGCACGGCCGCGCCGATCGCGATGCGGACCGTCACGGTCGCACCCGCCGACCATCCGGAGTCGATCATCGCCCGCGCCAGCACCCCCGACAATGCGAATGCGGCCGACGAGCCGAGGGCGAGGACCAGTCCGGTCGATGTCCGATCGGCGCCGCTCGCCACCTCAGGGCTGCTTTGCCGCTGCCACCGCCGCCCGCACGGACTCGTAGCACTGCCGTGCAGCGGGTTCGGGACCCAGGCCCACGTAGAAGCTGCCGGGACCACCCGCGCCGGGAAACCCGGACACCGTGAACCCCGGCTCCTCGGCGCTCGCGCCGGTGAGTGCCACGCCGGGCGAAACCGACGCCGTCGCCAGCGGCGCGGCGAGGACACTCACACCCCGCTCGGCCCCGGAGATGACCACGAGTAGGTATCGCGGGTGCACGATGACCGCGGTCTGATGCTCGGAGTCGGGATCGGTCGGATTGGCCCGACGATGAAAGAGCCTGCCCAGCAACGTTGTCGACGGCGGGTTGACGCTGCGGGTGAGCCACGCGGGCAACGCGTCGTCGAGGGCCAGCTGATGCGTGCGCGCGTGGGTGTCGAGCGATCGGCGCATGTCCGCCGGCAAGTCGTCGATGTCGGTGGACACGGTGGTGCGTTCGTACCCGGAGCCCATGCGCCAAATCTACGGCGTCCTGCCCGCCCAGGCACTCACCTGGCGAAGGTTGGTGGTCGGTCCGGCCACCCTCACGATGGTCAGCCCCGCAGGTCGAGAAGCCGACGACGAGGTGACCGGTCCGGTCGCGACAGCCGGCCGGCCTCGAAATCGGCGAGCAGTGATGCGACCGTCTCGGCCGAGTCGGTCTTGTTGGTGCCGATGAATCCCGACGGTCCGCGTTTGATCCAGCCGGTCACGTAGACACCTTGTACGGGAGCGCCGTTCTCGAGGACACGCCCGGCGTCGTGGGGGATGACCCCGCGCTGATCGTCGAACGGTAGGCCCGGCACAGCGAGGCCGCGGTATCCGATCGAGGTCAGGACCAGTGATGTCTCGATGATCTCGGTGTCGGGGGTCTGCTGCATCGCGCCGGTCGCGTCGACCTCGGTCCGGTGCACCGCGAGCCGATCGGTGTGACCGGCGTCGTCGACGCCGATCGCCGACGGCGAGCGGTGAAACGCGAGACGAATCCGCCGACCGCCCTGCGCGGGCCGAGCCGCGACCTCGGTCAGCAGGTCGAGCTTGGCGCGGACGGTGGGGTCCTCGACGTGTGCGGGGGCGTGCGCGAGGTCCTCGGGATCGACGACGACGTTCGCACCGCCGTCGACCAGACCGACCAGCTCGGGCAGGGTGAACGCGGCGTGCGCCGGTCCGCGGCGACCCGACACCATGACCTCCTCGAGCTGGGAACGTCGCAGCTCACGCAGAGCGTGGCGCGAGATCGTCGTATCCGCCAGCGAATCCGGGTCGGATGTCAGAATGCGCGCGACGTCGAGAGCCACGTTGCCGTTGCCGATCACGACGGCTCGCGAGGTCTCGAGATCGACCTCGAGATCATCGTGGTCGGGGTGGTCGTTGTACCAACCGACCAACGACGTCGCACTCAGGACGCCCGGTGCGGTGGCGTTCTCGATCGCCAGTGGTCGGTCGGTGGGCGCACCGCCGGCCCAGATCAGCGCCTGGTGACGGTCCCGCAGATCCTCGAGGGCGACGTCGCGCCCGACGGTGACACCCAACCGGATGTCGCACCTGGGATTACGGGCGATGTCGTCGAACAGCCGCATCACCGAGCGGGTGGCGAGGTGATCGGGGGCGACCCCGTAGCGGGCGAGACCGAACGGTCGGCGCAGACGTTCGTAGATGGTCACCGTCACCCGCGGGTGGCGCAGGAGTTCGTCGGCCGCGTACATCGCCGACGGTCCGGATCCGACGATGCCGACCGAGAGCGGCTCGTCCACCGCGAGGCGTCGCGGTTTGTCCAGGGGCGCCAGCGGTAGACGTCGGGCGGGATCGACCGGAAAGCGCGCCGCGGTGTCCTCGGCCGAAACGAACTGTGCGGCATTGATGTCGGTGAAGCGCGCCTGCTGATCGGTCAGTCGGTGTCCCGGGACGATGGCGCCGACGGGGCAGGCGCTGACGCACGCGCCGCAGTCGACGCACGTCGACGGGTCGATGTAGAGCATCTCCGACGTGCCGAAACCGGGCTCGTCGGGCGTGGGGTGGATGCAGTTGACCGGGCACGCGTAGACGCACGAGGCGTCGCCGCAGCACGCCTGCGTGACGACATGGGGCATGGTCGGATCCGATGTGAGAGGTGGGCGAGCGCGGATCAGGCCGCGGTGTAGGTCGGTTCGCTGCGGAAGCGTGACGGACGGCCGCCGATACCGAGAATCTTCCACAGCAGGCGTGACACCGGATTCATCAGGCCACACTGCTCACCGAGCATCCGTACGTCGCCGAACACGTTGCGCAGGAACTTCTTCGACTCCGACGACCGCCAGAAGATGTCGCGCATGACCTCGTCGGGCACATCGAACCGCTTCTGGAAGCTCTTCGGCGGCACGACGATCGCGCCACACAGGATGCGCATGGTGAGAGGGAACATGAGCGAGAGCAGGAAGCGTTGGATGCGGCCCTTGCGCGGGACGGTTTCCCGCAGAAGATGATGCGCGAAGGAGATGTGACGGGCCTCCTCGGCGACGTGCAGCTGCATCACCGCGGCCATCGTCGGGTGCAGGGTGGCGCGCGTGCGCAGGAAGTCCTTCTGGATGTGATCGATCGGTTCCTCGCCGCCGAGCACTCCGAAGAAGAAGACGGTGGGGAAGATGGTCGACGCCAGCGGCACCAGAGGCGAGATCAGCCGGTAGCCGATCTTGGCGCCCGGCACGTTCATCCCGGTGCGGTTCACGAACTCCTGAAACATCAGGGTGTGATTGCACTCCTCCTTGGATTCGTGCGTCGTGTAGCGGAACTCCTTGGCGCCGTTGGGGAGCTTGAAGCTGTACTGCATCAGTCCGCGGATCAGGATCGACTCGAACTGCAGGCCCACCTTGGCCACGTTCGCCTGACGCCACATACCGATCTCGATCTGTTTGTCCAGCGGCAACTGCTGGTACCAGGGGTGGCGGCCGACCGGATCGACCTCCTTGGACAGCACCCAGCGTGGGTCGTCGGGGACGATCGCCATAGCGGGATCATCCCAGTCGATGTCGATGTACGGATCGAAGTTGCGGTGCACCGACGCCGACGACAGGTCATCGAGGACCTGGGTGTAGTTGTCGTCGGTGTCGGGCTTGTCGCGCTCGGGGACGTAGGTCTGTCCGGCGTTGTGCAGTGTGCTGGTCATGGCGGCTGGTCCTTCTCGTAGTCCGGATCCTCCGTGCGAACCGCGGGGCGAGTCGTGCCGGCGGATCGGTCGATATGTGTGACCGTAGTTCGGGTAACCTTTATCTGTCAACACTCAATGTCACAATCCCTGATGGCGCAGCATGCCGTGACCGGCGCTGCACGGGTGCGTCAGGATGGTCCGCATGGACAAAATCCTGCTCGCGATCATCGCGGTCCTCGGGATCGCCGCAGCTCATGTCGTGGGGCCCCGAATCCGTATCGCGCCGCCGTTGCTGCTGGTGGTGACCGGCGCGATCGTCGGCGTGCTGCCCTTCGTGCCGGCTGTGGACGTCGACCCCGAATGGATTCTCGTCGGGGTGCTGCCACCGTTGCTCTACTCGGCCGCCGTCTCGATGCCCACGATGGACTTCCGCCGGGATTTCACCGCCATCAGCGCACTGTCCGTGGTGCTGGTGCTGATCAGCTCCGTCCTGCTGGGCGTCTTCTTCGCCTGGGTGCTGCCCGGCATCGACATCGCGACCGGGATCGCGTTGGGCGCGATCGTGTCACCGACCGACGCCGTCGCGACGTCGATCGCGAAGAGATTGGGCGTTCCGAGTCGGGTCACCGCGATTCTCGAGGGCGAGAGCATGCTCAACGACGCCACGGCTCTCGTGCTGCTGCGCTCCGCCGTCGCGGCGACGGCGGCCGGCTTCTCGTTCGGGCACGTCGCGCTGAGCTTCGTGTGGGCCGTCGTCGCCGCGGTCGTCATCGGCGCGGTCGTCGGGTACTGCAACCTGTGGGTCCGTCGGCGCGTGGGTGACGCCACCGTCAACACCGCGATCTCCTTCACGGTGCCCTACCTGGCGTATCTGCCCGCCGAGGAACTGGGAGCCTCCGGGCTCGTCGCCGCGGTGACCGCCGGCCTCATCACCGGGGCCGGAGCGGTGCGTTACCTGTCACCGAGGCACCGGCTGTCGGACAGTCAGAACTGGCGAACCGTCGAATTCCTCGCCGAAGGTGGCGTGTTCCTGCTGATGGGGCTCGAGCTCTGGGGGCTGCTCGTCGATGTTCGGGAGGAGCACGGCGGCATCACCACGGCGGTCTGGATCGGGCTGGCGGGACTCGGACTCACCCTGCTCGTTCGGGTGCTCTACATGACCCCACTGATCTGGTGGCTCGATCGGATCGCCCGACGGGGTACCCAACTGCGACCCTACTTCGAGAAGATCGACTCGAGGATCAGCGAGAAGGCCAGGAAGATCCCCGATCAGCCGGCGCCGCCGGTGGGCCGGCCGCCACGACGCCTACGGCTGACCCCGCGGCCCGGCGGCAAGCGCCGTCAGATGCCCGACACCGGCCAGATCTCCACGGCTGCCTTCGCTGCCAATCCTGCTGCGGTCGAACACTATCGAACCAGGATCACTCGCCGGATCGCCGACATCGACTACTTCACCTCGACGCCGATGGGACCCAAGGAAGGGACCATCATCGTCTGGGCCGGACTCCGTGGTGTCGTCACTCTCGCCGCCGCGCAGACCCTTCCGGCAGACACTCCGGCTCGCGCACTGCTCGTGCTGATCGCATTCGTCGTGGCCGCGTCATCGCTGATCCTGCAGGGCGGCACGCTCGGATGGTTGATCCGCATGCTCCGCCTGCAGGACGTCACCGATGACCGGGCCGCCGAGCATGACCGGTTGCGGTCGGAGCTGGCGCAGACAGCGCAGGAGGTGCTCGCCGAATCCGACGTCGCCAAGAGGAATCCGTGGATTCGAGATCGGATGGAACGCCTGGAGGCCGAGTCGCAGGACGACGTCGTGGGTGCCAATCTGGCATACCGCTCGGCTTTCGAGGAGACCCGTCGAGCGATGATCGCCGCGCAGCGTGAGACGTTGCTGCGAATGCGCGATGAGGGGACCTACCATTCGCATCTGCTGACCAAGGAACTCCAGCAACTCGACGCCGAGGAGCTCAGCCTCGAGATGCGGCTCGACGACTGATCGGATCAGGTCGGGCCGAGATCTGCACGCGAACAATCTGTTTCCGCCGCTCACGCGCCGACCGACACGTCGTGCGGGGTCATTCCACCAGGATCGGCCCGGTGCTGAACAGGAAGACGATGAACAGCGCGAGGAGAAACCACGACGCGCCCTGCCAGACCTGCCAGCGTCCACCCGCACGCCAGTTGCGATAGGTGCGCCAGAGGGCGGCGAGTCCGCCGGCCAACACGATGAGCGGCGCGACGATGATCAGCGCCTTGCGGACGCCGTCGTCGGAGGCCAATGCGATCAGGAGGGCGGCGAACGCGAAACCGATTGTCACGACGCCGTGTACGACCGCTTGGCGCATCTCGTCGCCCGTGGATGGTGGTTGGGCACCCGCGTTCGGGTTCTGGTCCTGGTTGATGGTCATTCACCTCGGCTCCACCTTACCCCGTGCGAAATCTGCTGTGACCGGGACCTTTTGCTCATTGCCGCCACGCAGCCCAGGGGGCAGGATGGAAGATGAAGGTCTTGACCGTGACCGAAGTGAGGAGATGAGAACTACCATGAGTGCGATTCTCGTCGGAGTTGATGGGTCTGATGCGTCGGATGCCGCCGTGCGATGGGCGGCCAACGCCGCCTCGATCGAAGGCGTCGACCTCAAACTCGTCGGTGTCTACGACATCAGTACCAGCAACTATGCGCCGGGTCTGATCATCCCGCAGGACGTGGTGGACGCGATCCGTCAGGATGCGACCGATGCGGTGCATGCTGCGGCCGAACTCGCCAAACAGACCGCGCCTGAGGTCACGGTGCACACCTCGACCGCCGAGGGCGATGCGGCGCGGGCTCTGCTCGATCTCGGCAAGGACGCCGGCACCATCGTGCTCGGCACTCGCGGTCTGGGCTCGATCAAGGGGCTTTTCCTCGGATCGGTGAGCGTCACCGTGGCGGCTCATTTCCACGGTCGCGTGGTGGTTGTCGCCGGGCCGGGTGGTGACGGCCCGGTGGTGGTCGGTGTCGACGATTCGCCGGTCAGCGATGCTGCAGTGGCCGAGGCCTTCCGACAGGCGGCGTTGCGCAACACGAAGCTCTTGGCGGTGCACACGTGGACCCCGTTGGACGTCGACGCCCTGCACGGGTATGGCATCGAACCAGAAGAGGTCACCCGAATGTCGGGGGAGGCGGTGGAGGCGGTGGCCGAACGGTTGTCGGGCTACAGCGCCGACTATCCCGACGTCGTCGTCGAACGTGTCGTGATTCCGGAGGAGCCGGCCAAGGCGGTGCTCGACGCGGCCGACGACGCCCAGGTCATCGTCGTCGGGAGCCGTGGCCGCGGCGGCTTCAAAGGCCTGCTGCTCGGTTCGACGAGCCAGAAGATCCTCCATCAGGCCGACTGTCCCGTGATGGTGATCCGGAGCTGAGGTATCGACGCCCGATGCCAGGCGACTTCAAGTTCACTTGAAGTCGCCTAGCATTGGGCGCATGTCCCTCAAGAAGCTCGAACTGTCGGTGGGCGAGTTGGCGCAACGTGCGGGCATCGCGTCGTCGGCGGTGCGATTCTACGAAGACCAGGGGCTCATTTTCAGCCGTCGCACATCCGGCAACCAACGTCGCTATCACCGGGCGATGCTGCGCCGTGTGGCATTCATCCGGGCATCGCAGGCGGCGGGCATCCCGCTCGCGGTGATCGCCGACGTCCTCTCCGAGCTCGGCGACCACGAATCCCCGCCGAAGTCGATGTGGGAGGCGGCGTCCAAGCGCTGGATCGATGACATCAACGACCGGATCGCGCTGTTGGAGAACATGCGCGACATGATCGGCTCGTGCGTCGGCTGCGGCTGCCTCTCGCTGGGCGAGTGTCATCTGTTGAACCCGGGCGACGAGATGAACAAGCTCGGTCCGGGTCCACGCAGGTTGATGCGGGACTGATCCCGGACGGGCGGTGGTGGACGCACCAGTCGGCGCAGTCGATAGGCTCGGCTCATGGCCCGAACGACCCGTGTTGCGCTCGCCCTCGGCAGCGGCGGGGCACGCGGCTACGCGCACATCGGCGTCATCGCCGAACTCGAGGGTCGAGGCTTCGAAGTCGTCACGGTCGCCGGCTCCTCGATGGGTGCGTTGGTCGGCGGCCTGCACTGCGCCGGTCGACTCGACGACTACGTCGACTGGATCACCGGGCTCTCCCAGCTCGACGTCGTGCGGTTGATGGACGTGTCCCTGTCCAAGCCGGGGGTCATCGGAGCCGAACGTGTCCTCACGCGGGTGCGCGAGATCCTCGGCGACATGCGCATCGAGGAACTGTCGACGCCGTTCACCGCGGTGGCCACCGATCTCAATGCCGGACGCGCGGTGTGGTTCCAGCGCGGCAGTGTGGTCGATGCGATACGGGCCTCGATCGCCATCCCCGGCGTGATCAGCCCCCACGAATACGAGGGACGTCTGCTCGGCGATGGGGGGATTCTCGATCCGTTGCCGGTCGCGCCGACCGCGTCGGTCAGCAGCGATGTGACGATCGGCGTGGTTCTCGGCTCCGACGGTGGGCCGGACGAGGGCGCGTCGCGCGAGCCGAAGACCAAAGGGTTGCTGCGACGCAACGTGGCGCCCTTCCTCGACTCCGATTTCGTCCGGTCGGTGCGCGACCGCTTCGGGCTCGACGCGGCCACCAATGACACCAGCGTTCCCGATGCGTCCGCCCCGGATGACTCCGACGCACGTCCGGATCCCAACCGGATGGGTCGGATCGAGGTGCTGAGCCGGTCGCTGGACATCATGCAGGAGACGCTGACCCGCTATCAGGTGGCCGGATATCCGCCCGACATCCTCATCCGCGTACCGCGGAAATCGGTGCGCACCCTGGATTTCCACAAGGCTCCCGAGATGATCGAGCTGGGCCGATCGTTGACCGCCGACGCGCTCGACCAATTGCCCGAGCTGGGCGGATGAGGGCCCGGACGTGAGACAGATTCCCCGCGGGATCTGGGTGTTGTTGGCCGCCAACGTGGTCATCGCACTCGGATACGGACTGATCGCGCCCGCGCTGCCGGCCTTCGCCCGTAGCTTCAACGTGAGCTTCACCGCGGCGTCGGCGGTGGTGTCGGCGTTCGCGGTCATGCGATTGCTGTTCGCCCCCACCACGGGACGCCTGGTCACGGTGTTCGGTGAACGTCGGATCTACCTCATCGGGTTGCTCATCGTGGCCCTGAGCACGTTCGCATGCGCGTTCGCCCAAGGGTATTGGCAGTTGTTGCTGTTCCGGGGCGCGGGCGGCGTCGGCTCCACGATGTTCAGCGTGTCGGCGATGGCGTTGCTGATCCGCATGTCTCCGGGGGAGATCCGTGGCCGGGTCTCCGGGTACTTCTCGGCCGGCTTTCTGATCGGCAACATCACCGGCCCGCTGATCGGCAGTGCACTGGTCGGTTTCGGGCTGCGGATGCCGTTCGTGGTCTATGCGATCGCATTGGTGATCGCGGCGATCGTGGTGGCCACCCAACTGCGGGATCAGGGTGGGCGGCCCGATGCCACGAGCAAACCGCAGACCGGGGTCATCGGGTTCCGGACCGCGCTGCGGGACAAGACCTACCGCGCGATCCTGTCGTCCAACTTCGTGCAGGGCTGGGCATCGATGGGTGTCCGGGTGGCGGTGGTCCCGTTGTTCATCACCGACGGACTCGACGAGGGACCCGCGATGGCCGGTGTCGCCCTGGCGGTCTTCGCCGCCGGGAATGTCACCGCGATCGTCGTCGCGGGACGGCTGTCGGACACCTTCGGCCGGCGCCCGGTGATGTTGCCCGGACTCGCGGTCGCCGCGGTGGCCACGGCAGCTCTCGGCTTCGCGCCGGCACTCTGGGTGGCGCTGCTGCTGTGCTTGGCCGCCGGCATCGGGTCGGGATTGTTCGCGCCGACTCATCAGGCCGCGCTCGCCGATGTCCTGGGCAACCGCCAACAGGGCGGTTCGGCCCTCGCTGCGTACGGTATGTCATCGGATCTCGGGGCCGTCAGTGGACCGATCGTGGTCGGCTTCGTGGCCGACCGAGCGGGATTCGGTCCGGCCTTCGTCCTGACCGGGGGCGTCACCGCCGTCGCCTTCGCGTTGTGGCTGGTCGCCGCGGAAACCGCTCCCGCCGTGGTCGGTGGCGGCCCGCACCTGACCGAGGTCGATCGCGACACGCAGGAATAGTCGCCACAACAGCGGTGCGATGGGCACCGACGAACTACCGTTGATCCATGAGCAGTGCTGCGGCGGACTACCTGCTGGGTTCGACCTCGGAGGTCGGGAGATTGCGTGCGGTGATGCTGCACCGCCCCGGCGACGAGTTGCGACGACTGACTCCGCGCAACAATGACCAGCTTCTGTTCGACGGGTTGCCGTGGGTGGCCCGGGCGCAGGAGGAGCATGACGCCTTCGCCGACGTCTTGCGTGCCAACGGCGTCGACGTCTACCTCCTCGGCGATCTCCTCGCCGAGACGATCGAACACAGTGGTGCGGCCCGCATCCAGGGCATCGCCGCCTCCGTCAGCGCCCGTCGACTCGGCGCCCATCTCGCCGACGATCTCGCCGGTCACCTGCGTGGACTGCCCGCGGCGGAACTCTCGCACGTCCTCACCGCCGGAATGACGTTCGACGAACTGCCTCTCACCCCGGCGGCGGCCACGTCATCTCTGGTCCGCCGAATGCATCACGGCCCTGAGTTCGCCATCGAGCCCTTACCGAATCTGCTGTTCACGCGGGACAGTTCGTTCTGGATCGGTCCCCGGTTCGCCATCACGTCACTCGCCTTGCCGGCCCGGGTGCGCGAGACGTCGCTGACCGACCTGATCTATGCGCACCACCCGCGCTTCACCGGCGCCCGGCGCGCCTACGAATCACAGGTGGCGCCGGTGGAGGGCGGCGACGTGCTGCTCCTGTCACCCGGTGTCGTCGCGGTCGGTGTGGGGGAGCGGACCACACCCGCCGGCGCGGAAGCTCTGGCGCGCAGCCTCTTCGATGACGGGTTGGCCCACACGGTGCTGGCGGTCCCGATCGAACAGGCCCGTGCCTTCATGCATCTCGACACCGTGTGCACGATGGTGGACGTCGACGCGGTGGTCATGTACCCGAACATCGCGGAGACCATGTCGGCCTTCACCCTTCGCTCCGTCGACGGCAACGTCACGGTGACGGGCGCGCGCCCGTTCGTGGAGGCCGCCGCGGATGCCATGGAGATCGAGAAACTGCGGGTCATCGACACCGGGCTCGATCCGATCACGGCCGAACGCGAACAGTGGGACGACGGGAACAACACGCTGGCGTTGGCGCCCGGAATCGTCGTGTCCTACAACCGGAATGTCGAGACCAACCAGCGCCTGCGGGATTCGGGCATCGAGGTGCTCGAGATCGAGGGACGCGAACTCGGGTCGGGTCGCGGCGGGCCGCGGTGTATGTCATGTCCCTTGGCGCGGGACGAGCTCTGACGCCGGCGGTTTCGATGTCTGTGGATCTGGCGGCACGGCTCACCATCGACGCCCACGGCGGTGTCGCGCCGTTCGAACAGGTACGGATCGGGATCATCGATCTGGTGGGCCGCGGTGAGCTGCTGGTGGGGCAGCGCATCCCGACCGTCCGGCAATTGGCCGCCGATCTCGATCTGGCGCCGAACACCGTGGCGCGAAGCTACCGGGAGCTGGAGGCCGCCGGAGTCATCGAGACCCGCGGGCGGCACGGATCGTTCATCAAATCCGGCCGCAACGCGACGCTCGATCAGGCGCAACAGGCCACCGTCGCCCACGTGGAATCGCTCCGCACGATGGGCATCGACGACGCCACCATCGTCCGGCTGGTCACGCAGGCCACGTCTGCGCAGTGACGGTTTGTGCCCTTCGTGACGCTCGCAAGCTCGCTCCTCAGGGATCGGGTGGTGAGCTTGCAAGCTCGCTCCTCAGGGATCGGGTGGTGAGCTTGCAAGCTCGCTCCTCAGGGATCGGGTGGTGAGGTTCCGTGGACCCGTCATCGCCTGCGGGAGGTCGGAGCGCCGGCGGACGCTGTCGTCCCCCGGTCCCTGAGGAGGCCCGGAGCGCCGGCGGAGGCCGTCGCCCTCCGGTCCCTGAGGAGGCCCGGAGCGCCAGCGGAGGGCCGTCACCCCCCGGTCCCTGAGGAGGCCCGGAGCGCCAGCGGAGGGCTGTCACGAAGGGCCGGCCCTCGTGCCCCTTCGTGACGCTCGCAAGCTCGCTCCTCAGGGATCGGGTGGTCGGCTCGCAAGCTCGCTCCTCAGGGATCGGGTGGTCGGCTCGCAAGCTCGCTCCTCAGGGATCGGGTGGTCGGCTCGCAAGCTCGCTCCTCAGGGATCGGGTGGTGAGCTTGCAAGCTCGCTCCTCAGGGATCGGGTGGTGAGGTTCCGTGGACCCGTCACCTCTGCGGCGCGTCACCCCCAGCTCGGCAGCCAGATCTGTTGATGCCACTCCGCGGGCGAGATCGGACTTCCCGTCAGGATGGGCCACAGCCAGATGAAGTTCGCCACCACGAGTCCGATGTAGATCGCCACGACGAGGATGGCCAGCGTCCGTCGCTCGGGTCGTCGGGTTGCGGTTCGGCCGGCGAAGCGGAGCAGGTCACCACAACACAGCGCCAGGCCCATCGCGAGGAACGGTGCCATCACGGTCGCGTAGAAGAAGTACATCTGGCGGTCGAGGTCGGCGAACCAGGGGAGCAGCCCGGCGAGATAGGCGGTGGTCACCGCGGCGTAGCGCCAGTCGCGCCGCACCAGCCAGGACCACAGTCCCCACGCCACCATGGGCAGCGCGAGCCACCACATCGCCGGTGATCCGATAAGCATCTGGGCGCGGACACATTCACCGGCACCACACTGATCCGGACCGTTCTCGATCGCATAGAGCATGGGCCGCAGACTCATCGGCCACGTCCACGGTTTGGATTCCCACGGATGGTGGTAGCCGGCGGAATTGGTCAGACCGGCATGGAACTGCAGGATGCCGGCCTCGTAGAACCAGAGTGAACGCCACGCGCCGGGTACCCAGGAGAAGGGTCCGCCGACACCGATCTGGTTGCCGACCTCATAGCGGTACACGGCGGTCTCGCTGTTGAACCACGGGATGAATGTGGCGAGGTAGATCGCCACCGGCATCACCGCCAGGCTCATCCCGGACGGCACGAGGTCGCGCCGCAGCACTCCCATCCACGGTCGCTGCACGTGATATGCCTTGCGGGCCGCGACATCGAAGCCCAGTGCGAGTACGACGAAGAACAACACGAAGTAGATGCCCGACCATTTGGTACCGCACGCCAGCCCGAGCATGACACCCGCGGTGAAGCGATACCACCGGAAGCCGAGTCGGGGACCGAACGGCGTGTCGCCGATCCGTCCCTCCACATAGACGCGGTGCAGACGTGCCCGGACCTGGTCCCGATCGGCGATGACGGCGGCGAACGTCGCCACCACGAAGACTGCTTGGATGATGTCGAGCATGCCCATGCGCGACTGGACGAACAGCACCCCGTCGCAGATCGCGAACACGCCGGCGATCCCACCGACGAGCGTCGACCGGGTCATCCGTCGCACCGTGCAGTAGATCATCACGACGATGGCGACGCCCGCGATCGCCGGCGTGATCCGCCAGCCGACCGGGCCGTAGCCGAACACCGCCTCGCCCGCGGCGATCACCCATTTTCCGACCGGCGGATGGACGACCAGGCCATATGCCGGGTTGTCCTCGATCCAGTTGCCACCGGTCAGGACCTGCCAGGCCTGCGGTACGTAGTGCTTCTCGTCGAACACGGGCGTGCCCTGGTCGGTGGGATGCCCCAGTCCCCAGAACCGGGTCACGGCGGCGACCACCGTGATCACCAGGCCGACCACGAATCCCCGCAGGCGATCCGGGGCCCCGAACAACGGTGCGGGGATTTCCGGTGCCGGGCTCGTGCCCAGATCTTCGGTGCGCCCGCGATCCACTGTCGCATCCAGACCACGGTCCTCGCGTATCGCTCGGTCGAGGAGGGCGGTGTCGGTCACGCGTCCGATCGTAACGGCCGCTCGTAAGCTGACTGATGATGAACTCAGCAGAACAGGATCTCGCGATGACGCCGGACCATGCGGACACCGACGCCGAGGGCCTCCTGATCCTCGCCGCCACCCCGATGGGTCAGGTCGACGACGCATCGCCGCGGCTACGCGCCGCACTGGCCTCCGCGGACATCGTCGCTGCGGAGGACACCCGGCGTGCCCGCAACCTCGCCGCGGCGCTCGAGGTGGTGATCGGCGGCAAGTTGCTCAGCTACTACGACCAGGTGGAGGCGGCGCGCACCCCGGGCCTGATCGATGCGATCGCCGGTGGCGCCACGGTGTTGCTGATCACCGACGCCGGGATGCCGTCGGTCAGCGATCCCGGCTACAAACTGGTCGCGGCGTGTGCCGAGTCCGATCTGCGGGTGACGTGTCTGCCGGGCCCGTCGGCGGTGACCACGGCACTCGCGGTGTCGGCGTTGCCCTCGGAGCGCTTTTGTTTCGACGGCTTCGCCCCGAGACGGAGCGGCGCTCGCCGAGAGTGGCTGGCCGGCCTGGTCGATCAGCCACGGACCATCGTGTTCTTCGAATCACCGCATCGGCTCGCCGACACGTTGACCGATGCGGTCGAGGTGCTCGGACCGACCCGCCGCGCCGTCGTCTGCCGCGAACTGACCAAAACCTACGAAGAGGTACGACGCGGCCCACTCGCCGAGCTCGCCGAGTGGGCCGCCGAGGGAGTCCGGGGGGAGATCACCGTGGTGCTGGCGGGTCACGTCGCGCAGCAGCGCGACGCCGCAGACCTGGTCGACGAGGTGGAGCAGCTCGTCGCCGACGGGATGCGCCTCAAAGAGGCGTGTGCACAGGTGACGCAGGACGGCGGTGCTTCCCGCCGTGATGTGTATCAAGCGGTGCTTGCGCGACGTCAGGAGCAGCAAGGCTAGCGACCGCCGCTTCGGTGCCCTCGCCGGACCCTTCGGCGGCGATGTGCAGGGTCACCCCCGGCGCCAGCCGGTAGGGCCTGCTGGTGAGCAGGGCGCCGACGCTGCGTCGGAGGCGGGACATCTCGGCCCTGACGGTCACGACATGGCCTGCGTCACCGAAGATCAGGCGGCTCAGGCGTGCGGACGTGAGACCCGATTCGGACGCCTCGGCCAGGAGCAGGAGTATCTGCGCGTGTCGTCGGGTCAGCACGGTCCGCCACTCGTCGCCGTCGCCGACGACGGTCAGCGACGGCTCCCCGCGGAGATCGAGTTCGGCGACGATGGGATGGGCTGGTCCGACGCGCCGGAGCAGCCATCCGGAACCGACCCGCTCGGTGACGCAGCTGCCGATGCCCGGCACGAACTGATGGGCGCCGTCGACAGGTGCGGCCACTGCGGCCGGTGCGGTGCATCCTCGACTGTCGGCCACCCACCCGTCACGATCCACCAGCAGTGCAGGCCCGCGTATGCCGGTGAGGCGGGCGCCGGCATTGCGTCGTAGGTCGGCGAGGGAACGCATGTGGGCCGCGGCGATCTCGTGTTCCCCCAGCCCGGCCATGCTCACCGCGAATGCTGTCGACGACGGCTGGATGGCTTCGGCAGGACCGGCGAGTCCGACGATGCCGATCATCGCGCCGGTGCGGGAATCGTGGATCGGTGCGGCCGCGCAGTACAGCGAGTGCAGGGCGTGGCTGAAGTGTTCGGACCCGACAACGCGAGCGGCCCGGTCGTCGGTCATCACCAGGCTGACCGCAGTGGTTGCCGTGGACCCTTCGTCCCAACGGCTGCCCTCGATCAGTTCGACCGAGTCGGCGGCCTCGAGCCAGCGTTGGGTCCCGCCGCGCCACAACAGGACCCCGTCGGCGTCGAAGATGCCCATCATCAGTTCGGAGTCATCGGTCGACTCGAGGAAGACCCGCTGCAACCGCTTGGCGCCATCGCCCAATGGGTTGTTGGACCGGCGGTCGGCGAACTCATCGGATGTGAGATGGATCGGCGTGTGCTTGTCCGGCCGCACCCCGGCGTCGAGCGACCGTTGCCACGACTCGACGACCTCGGCACGTGCGGCCGGTACCGCCAGCTCGGCAGTGATCTCGCATGCGTTTTCATCACCCCGACCGCGGACCGAACCCGTACCTTCCGTACTTGGAAGTATGGATCGTCGCATTCTCCGATGTTACCGCACGAGGTCTGACATGCCCGCGTGGCCGCGGCTTCCGGGCGTGATGATCCTACGAATGGGGGACGTCGGCGCCGACGATGCTGGCTGCCTTGTCGAGGCATTCCTGCCATTCACGACCCGGATCGGAATCGATGGTGATACCACCGCCGACTCCCAGGGTCGCCGTGCCGTCGGGGGTCACCGTGACCGTGCGGATCGCGACGTTGAGATCCAGACCCTGGCCCGGACCGGCCATCCCGATCGCCCCGCAGTAGACGCCGCGAGCGTGGGTCTCCCACTGCGCGAGCAATGTCATGGCGCGCAGTTTCGGTGTGCCGGTCACCGAGGCGGGCGGAAAGGTCGCGCGCAGCAACTCGTTGTTGCCCACGGCCGGGTCGACGATGGCCTCCACGCGCGACACCAGGTGCCAGACACCGGGCGCGCGGATCACCGTCAACAGATCTGCCACCCGGACCGATCCGGTGACCGCGACCCGTCCCAGGTCGTTACGGACGAGGTCGACGATCATGACGTTCTCCGCAACGTCCTTTGCCGACGCAGCCAGCGTCTCGGGGTCCTCACTTGCCGGGAGGGTCCCCTTGATCGGCGCTGACGACACCAGGTTTCCGGTCCGCCGGAGGAAAGATTCTGGTGAGAAGCTGGCTACCGACCCCCAATCTCCTTGGAGAAAGGCGGATTTCGCAGGAAGAGTGGAAGCGGTGAGGTCGCCGAAGAACTCCATCGGGTCGCCGCCGATCTCGCCGGTGAACCCGGTGCAGACGCAGGCCTGGTAGACCTCGCCCGCGCGGATGGCCTCCAGGCATTTCCCGATCGCATCCAGATGTGGCTCACGCGGTGGCGGAACCCATTTCGCGGACCACCGGGTGTCCCCGGGTGGGAGGGGATTGCTCAGCGACCGCTGAATCCATGGTGCACAGGGCGATCCGTCGACGTGCTCGTGGTGCCACTGCCCGTCCCGCAGGATCACGATCTCGTCGGTCAACCCACCGACGGCCGCGGGCAACGACGATTCGCCTGCGCGCACCGGGAAACCCAGATATCCGAACCAGAAGCGGTCCGGGGCGTCGGGCGGCGCGAAGCCCGGCCGTAGGTGGATCGACGGTGCGATCACCGCGTCGGCGTCCCACCAGTCGCCGATCAGCGCAGCGGGTGGCGGCAGTCCGGCCGCGACGGTATGTGCGTGCAGTGCACGCAAGACGTCGAGCGCCGGGGTGGTCACGCCTCGTAGCGGGGGAAGACCGGACTCGGCTTCGGGAGCTCGGTGCCGGCGACGAGTCGGTCGTCGACGGCCACGAACTGACGGCGGTCCGGATCGACGGCGAGCAGGTCGAGCATGCGGCCGGTCGACTCGGGCATCACCGGCTGTGCCAGCAGCGCCACGATGCGGACCACCTCGGCGCACACATGGAGCACCGTGGCGGTCCGGTCGAGGTCGGTCTTGGCGAGCTTCCACGGTTCCTGGGCCGAGATATAGCGGTTGGTGTCGGCGAGCACCGACCACATCGCCTCGATCCCGAGGTGGATCGCCTGGACGTCGAAATGTTCGCGGACCCGGGGCAACAGGGCATCGGCCTTGTCCAGCAGGACGGTGTCCTCGGGCGTGTGCGGTCCGGGTGTCGGCACCGCACCGCCGAAGTATTTACCGATCATCGAGAGGGTGCGTTGCGCCAGATTGCCGAACTCGTTGGCGAGGTCGGCGTTGATACGGCTGATGATCGCCTCGGTGGAGTACGACCCGTCCTGGCCGTAGGAGAACTCGCGCAGGAAGAAGAACCGCACCGGGTCGAGGCCGAACTCGTCGATCAGCGCGTTCGGGTCGACGACGTTGCCCACGGACTTGCTCATCTTCTCGCCCTTGTTGAACAAGAAGCCATGGGCGAACACACGGTCGGGGAGTTCGATGGCCGCACTCATCAGGAACGCGGGCCAGTAGACGGTGTGGAACCGGATGATGTCCTTGCCGATGATGTGCAGATCCGCCGGCCAGAACCGGTCGAATGACGCGGCGTCATCGGGGAATCCGACGCCGGTGAGATAGTTCGTGAGCGCGTCCACCCACACGTACATGACGTGCTCGGGGTGGCCCGGGACCGGGACACCCCAGTCGAAGGTGGTACGGGAGATCGACAGGTCTGTGAGACCGCCCTTGACGAAGCTGACGATCTCGTTGCGACGCACATCGGGACGCAGGAACTCCGGGCGCGTCTCGTAGAGCTCGAGCAGTTTGTCCTGATAGGCCGACAGGCGGAAGAAGTACGTCTGCTCCTCGGTCCACGTCACGATGTGCCCGTTGTCGGCGGCGACGCGGTTGCCGTCGTCGTCGACCGTGGTGTCGGCCTCGGCGTAGAAGGTCTCGTCGCGGACGTCGTACCAGCCGGAGTAGGTGTCGAGGTAGATGTCGCCGGCATCGAACATGCGCTGCCAGATCGCCTCGGATGCACGCTTGTGGTCGGCGTCGCTGGTCCGGATGAACCGGTCGAAACTGGACCCGAGGCGTCGCTGCAGCGTCTCGAAACGGTCCGAATTGCGGTTGGCCAGGTCTGCGGTATCGATGCCCTCGGCCTGCGCTGTCTGCTGCATCTTCTGCCCGTGCACGTCGGTGCCGGTCAGGAATCGCACGTCGTAGCCGTCGAGCCGCTTGAACCGGGCGAGCGCGTCCGCCGAGATGTATTCGTAGGCGTGACCGATGTGGGGTGCGCCGTTGGGGTACGCGATGGCTGTGGTGAGGTAGAACGGTTCGCCTGCGCCGTGCGAGGCGTGATCAGCGGATACGGTGCGCGTCGAGTCGTCGGGCATAGTGTCGCCAAGGATACTTGGTGGACCGCCGTGCACGGATTGCACACCCGTGTTCGGCATGCTCAGTCGAAGCGGCGATACGGCTCGCATCCCGGCGGCGCCTTCGGCGCCTCACGCTTGACCAACTCGGGGATCTCCTTGGTCACCGGGGTCGAGTCCAGGTGGAACTTCTCGCCATGGTGGGCGAGGTCGATTCCCGGGCCCGACAGCAGGCGATAGGTGGCACTCGACCGGTCGATCGCCACCACGATCTTGGCGTCGCCGACAGCCATCCGGAAGGACAGGTAGGTCAGTCGGTTCGGCAGCCGCGGCGCAAAGGTGATCTTCCCGCCGAAGTCGCGCATTCCACCGAACCCGGCCACGCAGTCGGTCCATGCGCCCGCCAGTGCGGCGATGTGCAGTCCGCTCGAGACATTGTTGTGCAGATCGTGCAGGTCGGTGAACACCGACTCACACATCAGGTCATATGACAGGTCGAGGTAGCCGACCTCGGCGGCGACGACCGCCTCGCAGCACGCCGAGAGCGACGAGTCGCGCACCGTGAGCGGGTAGTAGTAGTCGAAATTGCGCAGCTTCTGCTCGGGTGTGAATGCATCGCCGAACATGTACATCGCGAAGACGAGGTCGGCCTGCTTGACCACCTGTTTGCGGTACAGGTCGTAATACGGATAGTTCAGCAGCAGTGGGTACCGGCCCACGGAGGACTCGAAGTCCCAGGCGCCGAGCAAGGTGAACGACTCACATTGCTGATGCACCCCGAGCGCGTCGTCGTACGGGATGGACATGTCGTCGGCACAGGACTCCCAGTGCGCGGCCTCCGCATCCGTCACCCCGAGTTCACGCGCCACATCGGGACGGCGGTGTACCGCCGCCACCGCATCCCGAAGGTTCTGTTGCGCTGCGAGATTGGTGAAGACGTTGTTGTTCACCACGGCGGTGTACTCGTCGGGGCCGGTGACGCCGTCGATGCGGAACTTGCCGTTGACATCGTGGTGGCCGAGGCCGGCGAACAGCCGTGCCGTCTCGACGAGCAGCTCGAGGCCGCATTCGGTCTCGAATTGTTCGTCGTTCGTGGCCCGCAGATATCGGGCCGTGGCGTTCGCGATGTCGGCGCTCACGTGCACCCCGGCCGTGCCGGCGGGCCAGTAGCCCGAACACTCGTCGCCGTTGATGGAGCGCCACGGGAACATCGCCCCGCGCTGCCCGAGTTCGGCGGCGCGGCTCTTCGCCTTGTCCATCGTGGCGTGCCGCCACCGGAGTTCTTCACCGGCCGCCGCGGGCACGGTGTAGGTGAGCATCGGGAGGATGAAACTCTCCGTGTCCCAGAAGGTGTGGCCGTCGTATCCCGGGCCGGTCAGTCCCTTTGCCGGGATTGCCCGTGACTGCCCTCGGGCGCCGGCCTGCAGCACGTGGAACAGGGCGAAGCGCAGCGCCTGTTGCAGCTCCGGATCGCCGTCGAGTTCGACGTCGGCATCGCGCCAGAAGTCTTCCAGATAGCTGATCTGGTCGGCTTTCAGTGCCTCCCAGCCGGTTTCCATGGCCATGGCCAGGGCCGCGTCGACCTGGGCGCGTAGGGCGGGCACCGAGCGGCGTGCCGACCATCCATAGCCCATGTACTTGGTCAGCGTGAGCTTCTTGCCGACCGGCACATTCGCGGCGACGGTGAGTCGGGCCAGGTCGGCGTCGGCGCGGATGAACGCATCGGCCTTGTCGGGGAACTCGATCTCGTGGTCCATCCCGGCCGCCACGTGCAGACCCGACTGCTTGGTGTGGTGGACGAGCATGCCCCAATAGTTGCGGCACGCGGCGAGGTCGGAGACCAGCGGCTGGTCCAGGGCTGCGGCCAGACGGGGGTCGTTCCCCGGTGCGGGCACCGGTTCGTTGGCCAGCAGATCGGACTGCAGGACCAGTTTCATGTCCTCGCCGATCGGTTCGACCTCGTAGTGGATCGCCGCGATCGTGCGTTTGGTGAACGACACCAGACGCTCGGAGCGGATCCGGACGGTCCGGCCCGTCGGCGAGGTCCACAGCGTGTGACGCCGCAGTGTCCCGGTCCGGAAGTCCAGGGTTCGTTCGTGTTCCACGGTGCGGCCGTACCGCAGATCCATCGGCTCGTCCTCGACGAGCAGCCGGATGATCTTGCCGTCGGTGACGTTCACCACGGTCTGGCCGGATTCGGGGTAACCGTAGCCACTTTCGGCGTAGGGCAGACCGCGCAGTTCGTAGAAGCCGTTCAGATAGGTCCCGGGATGATCGACCGGCTCACCCTCTTCGAAGGTGCCCCGCAGCCCGATGTGCCCGTTGGAGAGGGCGAACAGCGTCTCGGTGCGCCCGAGCATGTCGACATCGAGTCCGCGCCAACGCAGCTGCCAGGGGTGGATGTCGAAACCGTGTTCCACCGCGCCCGGGCTCATGCGGACACCAGCTCGTCGAGATCGTTGACGACGCGGTCGGCGCCTGCGGCGGCCATGGCGGCAGCCTGTCCGCCGCCGACCCGATCGATGGCGACGACGTAGCCGAACTTCCCGGCGACCGCCGCCTCGACACCGGAGATGGCGTCCTCGAAGACCGCTGCCTGCGCCGGTTCCACACCCATCAGCTCGGCGCCCAACAGAAACGAGTCGGGCGCGGGCTTGCCACGCAAGCCCTTGGCGACGATGTCGAGACCATCAACCCTCACCTCCACGAATTTCGTGAGGTCGGCGGCGTCCAACACGGCTGCTCCATTCTTCGACGACGTCACGACCGCGATGCGCAGGCCGGCTTCGCGGGCGGCCTCCAGGTACCGCACCGAACCAGGGTAGGGATCCACACCCCCGGCTTCCAGGGTCGACACGAACTGTTTGTTCTTTCCGTCTCCGATGGCGGCCATCGTCTGCTCGGACACGTCATCGATCCGGCGCGAGTGGAGGAATGCGCGAACCCCGTCGTCGCGGGGACGACCGTCGACGTAGTCGAGGTAGTCCTGCTCGGTGAACGGGGTGAAGCCCTCGGGATCCCGCTGGGAGAGGAAGGAGTCGAATGCCTCTTTCCACGCATGGCGATGCAGGACCGCGGTGGACGTCAACACGCCGTCGAGATCGAAGAGTGCGACCGATATGGCATCTGGCAAACCCAACACAGGGGGAACGCTACCTGTCCGGAGGGCGGCTGGCGCGGCGTGCGCGGGATTGACAGGAGCCTGCCGCGTCGGCGCCGGTGCGGTCGATCATCGGTGACGCCGGCATCGTGCTTCCGGAACCTGATCCACTCCTGTTGTGCGAGCGGGCGATCACGTTTCTCGGTGAACCGGCGTGCACCTCATCGCGGATCGCAGCGGTGTCACCGGAGTTCAGGATTTCGATCAGGCGTGGAAGGCCGGCGACCGCCTCGGGTCCCAGCGCGGGGGTCGCGAAGGGGCGCGAGGCCGGTGGAGCACGGAGTCCTCAACCGCGCGGGGGGCGAGCCCGTCGTCCAGGTCACGCCACGATCGGGCCATGTGACGACGCCGTCGACGGCGTCGAAACAGTCTGCGTCACCGACATTTCCGCATCCGACCCTCGCCGCTGCCATGCCCCGCCGAGGCCGACCCGTCGCGGCATCGGCGGGTCGGTGCCTGATTCTTTGTGGCCCAGACAACTTCGAGATACCGCGTATGCGTTGCCGCGCCGGTCCGACATGCCGACGTCGTCGGTGCACAGTCACCCCGACCGTGACTGTGATCCCGCTGTCAACTGAGAACGCACAGTACCAGATTTCCGATGTCGCACCTGGAACAGGATTCGGTGGCGCCGTGTGGAAATTGGATTGGCCGCTCGAAGGTCTCCGGAGAAGATGGACCGATGACTCGCCGATTCGCACAAGTGGACGTCTTCTCCTCCATCCCGGTCGCCGGAAATCCGGTGGCCGTCATCATCGACTCCGAAGGCCTCGATGATGCGCAGATGGCGGCATTCGCCCGCTGGACGAACCTCTCGGAGACGACCTTCGTGCTGCCTCCGACGCATCCCGACGCCGACTACCGTCTGCGGATCTTCACCCCGTCGGCGGAATTGCCCTTCGCCGGACATCCGACCCTGGGTTCGGCACACGCGTGGCTGGCGGCCGGGGGGTCGCCCAAGGGGGAGCGGATCGTCCAGGAGTGCGGCGTCGGGCTGGTGCCGCTCCGGTCCGAGGGCGAGCGGCTGGCGTTCGCGGCCCCGCCGCGGATTCGATCCGGGGCGGTCGATGAAGCGGTCGTGCGTGAGGTCGTCGGGGCGCTCGGGCTGACGACCGACGAGGTCTCCGCGGCCGAATGGGTCGCCAACGGGCCCGACTGGATGGTGCTGAGGTTGGCATCGGGCCATCGGGTGGTGGAGGTCCAACCCGATATGGCGGCGCTCGGCACCTACGAGGTGGGACTGATCGGCGCCTACGACGGCGGCCTGCCGGGCGAGCCCGACGTCGCATTCGAGGTCCGCGCGTTCGCGCCCGGTCTCGGGGTGGCCGAGGACCCGGTCACCGGCAGCCTCAATGCGGGGATCGCCGTCTGGCTCCGCGAGGAAGGACTCGCGCCCGCGTCGTACGTCGCCGCGCAGGGCACCGCACTCGGCCGATCGGGGCGGGTTCACGTCGTCGACGACGGCACCGACATCTGGGTGGGGGGTGCGACGGTCACGGTCGTCGCTGGCACAGTGGTGCTGTGAGTCAGACAGCGGAGACCGAGAGCAACAAGGCCGCGCGCAAGCGTCGTCGTCGGGAGCCGCCGCCGGACCCGACGCCGCTGGCCGGTCTGGTCGACTCCCACACGCATCTCGCCGCCTGTGGTGGGCGGGATCCCGAATCGGTCCGCGACATCCTCGATCACGCGGCACGTGTGGGCGTCGATCAGGTCGTCACGGTCGCGGACGACATGGTCGACGCACGCTGGGCGGTCGACGCGGCGCGGTGGGATCAGCGCGCGTTTGCCGCGGTGGCGCTGCACCCCATGCATGCCGGCGACCTCGACGACGCCGCCAAGGCCGAACTCGAACAGATGGTCACCGATCCGCGCGTGGTCGCTGTGGGAGAGACCGGCCTGGACTACTACTGGCCCGGCAAGTCCGAATCCTGCGCGAGCCCCGAGGTGCAGGCCGAGGCGTTCCGCTGGCATATCGACCTGGCGAAGCGGGTCGGCAAGCCGCTGATGATCCACAATCGCGAGGCCGACCGTGATCTGCTCGACATCCTGGCTGCCCAGACGGCGCCGGAGACCGTGATCATGCACTGCTTTTCCGGTGACCAAAACGTTGCACGCGAATGTATCGAGCGGGGCTATCTGTTGAGCTTCGCGGGCACGGTCAGCTTCGCGAACGCGGCAGAATTGCGGGCGGCTGCCGAGATCGTGCCGGACGAGCAGATCCTGGTGGAGACCGACGCGCCGTTCTTGACGCCGCATCCCTATCGTGGCCAGCCAAATCAGTCATACTGCCTGCCGTACACCGCCCGGGCATTGGCGGAGGTGCGCGGTATCGACGACGTGGCGATGGCCCGCATTCTCGGGGCCAATGCGCGACGCGCGTATCAGCTGCCTTTGCAGTAATCATCCCTGTTCGTTATCGTATTGTGATCCCGCTGCCGTGGGGGCAGCGATTCCGGCCAGATTGGGCTGTGTAGTCCGGGGGGCTCAGGGGTCGCTTGTTGTCGCAGTGCGGAGGCCCGTGTCCCCGATCAGGATGTAGATCTTTGTCTGTTCTCGCTCGCATCAACCAGTCGCAGTCCACGCGCGCTCGCGTCGCCGTCGGCGCCGTGCTGGCCACCCTCACCGCGGGCGGCATCATGGGCGTCGTCGTCCACAAGGACGTCAAGGTCGACGTGGACGGCCAGGTCCACCACGTCTCCACCATGGCGTTGTCGGTCGACTCCGTGCTCCGCTCGCAGGGCTTCGACCCCGAATCCGGCGACCAGGTGTCGCCGCCGCTGCACGCGGGTGTCGGAGATGGGCAGACGATCACGTTCAACCGACTCAAAGAGGTGACTCTCGACGTCGACGGTCGACGCCAGGTGGTCAAGACCACCGCGACAGACCTCCAGCAGTTCCTCGCCGAACGCGGACTGACCGACAGTGCGAGCGACACCAACTTCCCGAAGACGAAGGCTCTGCCCGTCGACGGCGCCGTCGTGGATGTCGCGACACCCAAGCGTGTGGTCCTCACCGACGGTGTGACGACCTACCGTCCGGTGCTCGCGGCCAAGACGGTCGGTGAACTGCTCGCCGAGAGTGGCAAGCCCCTCGGCGGCGACGACAAGGTGACCCCGGCCGCCGACACCCCGGTGAGCGAGAACATGAAGATCACGGTGACCCGTATCCGCTCCATGGACAGCACCGTCACCGAAGACGTCGCGCCGCCGGAGATCGAGCAGAAGGATCCGACGCTGGTGCGCGACCGCAAGGTCGTGGTAAAGCCGGGTAAGCCGGGTGAGGCCAAGGTCACCTATTCGATCACCATGGTCAACGGCAAGGTCGTCAAGCGCGACAAGCTCGACTCCGAGGTGCTCACCGAACCGATCGCCGCCACCGTCAAGGTCGGTACCAAGGCAGGTGCGCCGTTCGTGCCGGACGGCTCCGTGTGGGACCAGCTCGCGCAGTGTGAGGCGACCGGGAACTGGGCCATCAACACCGGCAACGGCTTCTACGGCGGCGTCCAGTTCGATCAGAACACCTGGGCCCGGTGGGGCGGCCTGGAGTACGCGCCGCGTCCCGACCTGGCCAGCCGCGAGGAGCAGATCGCGATCGCCAAGAAGACCCAGGCGGCTCAGGGGTGGGGCGCATGGCCGTCCTGCTCGTCGAAGCTGGGCCTGCGCTGAGCGACGCGCCGCGGCTCCTCGGGCCCGCGCAGATCCGTCAACTCGCCGACGAACTCGGCGTACGGCCGACGAAAACGCTCGGCCAGAATTTCGTGCACGACGCCAACACCGTGCGCCGTATCGTCGCCGAGTCGGGCGTCGGGCCTGATGATGTCGTGCTCGAGGTCGGCCCAGGGCTCGGTTCGCTGACCCTGGCCCTTCTCGGCACCGCTGGACGGGTGATCGCCGTCGAGATCGATCCCGTGCTCGCCGGGCGGCTCCCACAGACCGTCGCCGACTTCGCGCCGGGCCAGGCGGCCTCCTTCGAGGTGGTCACCGCCGACGCGATGTCGGTGCGACGCGACGATCTTCCCACGGCGCCGACCGCGCTCGTCGCGAATCTGCCGTACAACGTCGCAGTGCCCGTCCTCCTTCATCTGCTCGGCGAACTCCCCAGTATCGCAACCGCTTTGGTGATGGTGCAGGCGGAGGTGGCCGACCGTCTCGCCGCCGGTCCCGGTAGCCGCGTCTACGGCGTCCCGAGCGTGAAGGCGCGCTACCACGGTGCGGTTCGGCGCGCCGGTGCGGTCGGGCGCAATGTGTTCTGGCCCGAGCCGAAAGTCGAGTCCGGACTGGTGCGGGTCGATCGCACCGACACCTACCCGAACGACCCCGTGTTGCGCGCGAAGGTCTTCGCGGTGATCGATGCGGCGTTCGCGCAGCGCCGCAAGACCATGCGGTCGGCCCTGGCCTCCTGGGCCGGAGGCGCCGCCGAGGCCGAACGCCGCCTACGCGCCGCCGGCATCGACCCCGGTGTGCGTGGTGAACGCCTCGACGTCGACGCCTTCGTCCGGCTCGCGACAGTGGAGTAGCCGAGCGCACTGGCGGGGGCCGAGACCTCTGCCGTCGGGTCCGGTCGGCGGACCACACGCCAACCTCGCCGGTCGGCACGGTCAGAGCATTCATCGTGCGTCGATTACGCTGAATTCCTGTGTCTCGAACGTCGTTGTCGGTGGTGTCCGACGCAGTCACCGTGCGGGTCCCGGCCAAGGTCAACCTGTACCTCGGTGTGGGCCCGCTCCGCGGCGACGGCTATCACGACCTGGTGACGGTCTTCCAGGCGTTGTCGTTGTGCGATGACGTGCGGCTGAGTCGTTCCACCGAACTGCACATCGCCACACAGGGCGAAGGGGCCGCCGAGGTTCCCGCCGACGACTCGAATCTCGCGGTGCGTGCGGTCAAGGAGGTGGCGCTGCGCGGCGGCCGACCGCCGAGGGTCGCCATCGATGTCACCAAGCGCATACCGGTGGCCGGAGGAATGGCGGGTGGGAGCGCGGACGCTGCCGGCGCCCTGGTCGGCGCCGTCAATCTCTGGGGCCTCGACATGGACCGCACCGAGTTGTCCGAGATCGCCGCCGGTCTGGGCAGCGACGTTCCGTTCGCCCTGCACGGAGGAACGGCATTGGGCACCGGTCGTGGTGAGAAGCTCATGCCGATCCTGGCGCGCGGCGAGTTCCACTGGGTGCTGGCGATGTCCCGGTCCGGATTGTCCACACCGGCCGTCTATCGCGAACTGGACCGGTTGCGGGAGAACCGGCCCGACACCGAGATCGTCACCGAACGACCGGACGCCCTCATGTCGGCGCTCACCTCGGGTGATCCGCGGGTCGTCGCGCCGCTGTTGCACAACGATCTTCAGCCGGCCGCACTGAGCCTGCAGCCGACGCTGCGCCGGACGCTGCGAGCGGGTATCGACGCCGGGGCACTCAACGGGATTGTGTCCGGCTCCGGGCCGACCTGCGCGTTCCTCTGTGCCGACGAGACGTCGGCGGTCAACGTCGCGGCGGAGTTGTCGGGTGCCGGCGTGGCCCGGGCGGTGCGGACGGCGAGCGGTCCGGTGCCCGGTGCCCGTGTGATGACGGAGTGAGTCAGCTGCCGAAGACGTTGATGGCGTTGCCGTAGGCGCGCAACGCCGCGATCGAGCCGTTGTACCGGCTCAGATCCACCCGCGTGGGCACGCCCGGCAACCAGCCGGAACTGGTGAACTGCCAAAACGTCCAGGTCCGCCAGCCGCCGCGCGGCATCTGCGGGGCACCGCGGCCGTTGTAGGACGCGATCCACAGCGGATGGTCGGCGAACTCACGCGTAGCGCCCATCGCGGTGTTCCAGAATTGCGGGTAGGTGTACAGGATGGTCTTGCGGCCGGTCAGCGGTTCGAGGACCGCGAAGAACTCCCGCACCCATGCCGCCAGAGCTCGTGGACCGAGACCGCCGGAATGCTCGAGATCGAGGACGGGTGGCAGGTCGAGGATGCCGTTCTGGCCGAGCACCACGGTCGCGTAGAAGATGGCCTGTTGCGCGGCCGAACGGCTCGGGTCCGCGTAGTGATAGGTGCCGCGGATGAGGCCGGCGGCCCGCATCGCGAGACTGTCCGGGACGAAGTACGGATTGACGTACCAGGTGGACTCGGTCGCCTTCACCATCGCCAGCTGTTGGCCCGCGGCACGCACGGCGAACCAGTTGATCGACGCACCGCCGGGGTGCTGATGGCTGGAGACGTCGGGTCCCACCTGCGGGGCCGCGGGGGCGGGTGCCGATGCCATCGCCGGGATGAGTCCGACGGTGGTCGCGATGGCTGTGGTCATGATCACTCGACGAAGGATCACTCGACCCACGCTAGGGGATCGGCGGTGTCCACGCAGGTCATTCGCCGAGCGAGCGATATCAGGCAGGAAGCCCAGAAATGCGCCCTCGGCAACGCGGCCGCTGACATGATGTCGACGGCGGCGCTGGCCTTTCTCTGGGGCGCTGTCCGACGTCGCCCGTTCGTGGGTGCCGATGCCGAGGCGCTAGGGTCTACCGAGTGGCACCATCGAATCCGGTCGCGCTGATCAACGCCGACCGCATCAGCAAGAGTTACGGCATCAAGCCGTTGCTGGAATCGGTGTCCCTGGGTGTTCACGAAGGTCAGCGCATCGGTGTGGTGGGCCTCAACGGCGGTGGCAAGACGACGCTGCTGGAGATTCTGGGCGGCATCACCGAGCCCGACGGTGGGCGCATATCGCATGCCGGAGACATCCGGGTCGCGACGGTCACCCAGCGCGGCGAACTCCCGGTCGGCGCGACCGTCGCCGAGGTCGTCGTCGGCGGCCCCGAGGTCGCTGCACACGAATGGGCCGGCGACCCGCGAATCCGCGGCATCCTGAACGGCATCGGCATCGACGGCCTGCTCGACGCGCGGGTCGACGAACTGTCGGGCGGGCAGCGCCGTCGGGTCGGACTGGCGACCGCGCTCGTGTCGGAGGCGGATCTGCTGATCCTCGACGAACCGACCAACCACCTCGACGTCGAGGGGGTGCAGTGGCTGGCCGAGCATCTCGTCTCCCGACGCAGCGCCCTCGTCGTGGTCACTCACGACCGATGGTTCCTCGACACCGTCGCCACCCGCACCTGGGAAGTACATTCGGGCCGCGTCGACGAATACGAGGGCGGCTACAACGACTGGATGTTTGCGCGTGCGGAGCGGTCCCGCCTGTCCGATGCCGCCGAGGAGCGCCGACGTAACCTGGCCCGCAAGGAACTCGCCTGGCTGCGCCGTGGCCCCCCGGCCCGGACGTCCAAACCGCGCTACCGGATCGAGGCGGCCGAACGCCTGATCGCCGACGTCCCGCCACCGCGGGACTCGGTCACGCTGTCGGCGTTCGCGAAACGCCGATTGGGCCGGGTCGTCATCGAACTCGAGGACGCACACATCACCACCCCGGCCGGGGACACTCTGCTCGACGACCTCACCTGGCGACTCGCACCAGGTGAACGCATCGGTCTCGTCGGCGTCAACGGTTCGGGTAAGACGACCTTGCTGCGTGCCCTCGCCGGCACCGTCGACGTCTCGCCGGGCCGTCGCAAAGAGGGCACGACCGTCTCGATCGGGTGGCTGCGCCAGGAACTCGACGACCTCGACGAAGACCAGCGGGTGCTCGACGCCGTCGAGGCTGTGGCCACACGAATCATGGTGGGGGACAAGGAGTTGTCTGCCGCTCAGCTCGCCGAGCGTCTGGGCTTCACGCCGGCCCGGCAGCGCACACCCGTCGGCGACCTCTCCGGCGGGGAGCGCCGACGACTGCAGATGACCCGGGTGTTGATGGCCGAACCCAACGTGCTGCTCCTCGACGAGCCGACCAACGACCTCGACATCGACACGTTGCAGCAGGTGGAGGATCTGCTCGACAACTGGGCCGGCACACTCGTCGTGATCAGTCACGACCGCTACCTGATCGAGCGGATCTGCGACAGCACATGGGCGCTGTTCGGCGACGGCAGGCTGACCAACCTGCCGGGCGGGATCGACCAGTACCTGCAACGCCGCCGCGAGATCCGTGGCTCGGCAAACGCTTCGGCCTCGACGGTGGGCCGTTCGACGGCCGCGCAATCGGGTGGCACCGATGCCCCCACGGATTCACGTCCGGCGGTGAGTGCGTCCGAACACCGGGAGGCGCGCAAGGTGATGAATCGGCTCGAGCGTCAGATCGCGCAGCTGAGCACCCGGGAGGAGCGCCTGCACGCCGAATTGGTCGAAGCGGCAACGGAACCCGACAAGCTGATGAAGCTTCACGCCGAGCTCAAGGAGGTCGTCGACGCCAAGGAGACGGCCGAGACGGAATGGTTGGAGGCAGCCGAGCGCGTCGAGTGATCCTTCGGCGCCCGATGCGCCCGATGCGCCCGATGCGCCCGATGCGCCGGATGCGCCGGATGCACCAGAAGCACCAGTAGCACCCGATACGCGCGTGGTCAGCGCCGGATCGCGGCGTTCACCATCGTGGCGATCGCAACGGCGCCGGCCTGATTGATGTGATACGGATAGGCGATCGTCCGCGAGAGTGCGCTTTCATACCACGGGTTGATCAGGTTGCACGGATCATGGCCTGCCGAACGGCGATTGGCGTCGATGAACGTGCCGTTCACCTTGGCCGTCGCCCGGCGCAGCGCATCACCGGCGCGGTCGAAGACGCGATTCATCCACCGGACGTCGGGGTCACTGATCGGGACCATCGGCCAGCATCCGTGGGCGCCCATGAAGCCGCCGATGCCCACCACGATGATCTGGGCGCGTGGGGCTCTGGCGCGAATCGCACGCAGCGCCGGCGTCACCCGGTTCTCCATCCGGGCGACACGCCAGCGGACCTCGGCGGCGAGGCGCCGATCGGAGCGGCAGAACCGATCGGTGAACGGTGCGGTGTTGCAGTGTGAGACGATCGCTCCCCACCGCATGTCGTTGCCGCCGATACTCACGGTGATCACCTGGGCGTCGGACGGTACGAGCCGTAGCTGGGGCGGCTTCACACCCGCCGCCGTCCGCTGTCCGGCGCGGTACAGGTTCGGTGCCTGCGCTCCGGCGCAGGAGGTGTCCACGAAGCGTCGCGGCAGCGTCATGGCCGCCACGATCGCCGGATAGTTGAAAGCGGACCTCTTGCAGCCGAGGAAGTAGTCGGGCGTCGGGGTGAAGAAACCGCCGGACGCTCGGGAATCACCCATCGCGACGTAGACCCCACCGGTGTAGCGCACCGGCGACGATGCGGGCGCAGCGTGCGCAGTTGGTGCTGTGACGGCACCCACGACGGTCATCGCGACCATCGTCACCATCAGTAGGACGGCACCCCGGCCACCCCGTACCTCTCGCGGACCCACCGCAACCCCTCACGACGCGACTACCCGCGGGTCAACCCCGCGTCCACAGGATTGTAGGGGAGAACACACCCGTGCCTCGCAGTGAGCGCCCTCGCGACGCGACTCACACCCGTCGAAGATCGTTGCATCGGACCGCGAAATCGTCGATGAGCTCGGCGGTTCGGGTGGGCTGGATCAGCGGGAACAAGTGGGTGGCGTGGGGCAGCACGCGGAGTTCGGAGTTCGGCGACAGACCGAGAAATCGCTGCTCATGGATGCGGAACTGATCCCAACCGCCGTTGAGGAACTCGACGGGTCCGGGATACCGGGCGATCTCGTCGAGCGCGTCGAACCTCGACAGTTCGCCGACCACATCGCGAATCGAGTGCAGCGCGAGCCCGCCTGCCTCCATGTCGTGCGCGACCCGCTGTCCCACGGCCAGGCGCGTCAGACCTTTGCTGATCGAGGCCGCTTGCCGGGGCAGGACACTGGTCGCGGTCCCGAACAGCCGGAACGGGGCCGCCAGTAGTCTGCTCGGCTGCGCGGTCGCACACATCACCACGAGTCCGGACACCGCCTCGGGATGGCGACCGGCCAGGGCCATCGCGACGTAACCACCGAGGGACATGCCCGCGACCACCGCCGGTTCGCCGACCTCACGCACGGCGTCGAGGGTTGCCTGGACCGCGCCGTCCATCGTGAAGGTCTCGTCCGCGCGGGTGCCGTGGCCGGGAAGGTCGGGGGTCCGTACCTCTCGGCCCGGGATTCCGGCGGCGATGCGGTGTAGGGAAGCTCCACTGACCCGGAGTCCATGGACGAGGACGACAGGGACCGGCAACACTTCGCGCGCTGTGCTCATCGGGCGCCAGTATCCCACCCGAGGTGACCGAATCGCCGAACTCCCGGTGAACTATCCCGACATGTCGACGGTCCGGTCGATCCCGATGCGGTCGAGGAAGCCGCGATCGTGCGACACCACGAGGAGCGCGCCGGTCCACTCGGACAGCGCGGCGACGAGTTCCTCGGTGGTGACGATGTCGAGATTGTTCGTCGGCTCGTCGAGGATGAGGAGCTTCGGGGCCGGGTCGGCGATCAGTGCGATGGCCATCGCGGTCCGAAGTCGTTCACCACCCGACAGCTCGCGCAGGACCCGATCGGCGCGAGCTCCGCGGAACAGGAAGCGCGCCAGGTGCGCTCGCACATCCTGGACCGGAACCTCGGGATGGGCGTGGATCACCGCCTCCGCGATCGACATCTGATCGTCGTGGAACGTGATCCGCTGGGGAACATACGCATACGGCACCACCACCCGGCCCGCGGACATGAGGGTCGTGAGCAGCGTGGTCTTGCCGGATCCGTTGCCGCCGATCAATGCGACGCGTTCCGGGCCGTCGATTCGCAACCTGTCGTCGTCGATCACCTGTGCGCGGGTGGCGAGTTCGACCGCCGGCATCGAGATGCGGGCGGTTCGGTCGTCGCGGACGTCCTCGCGGGCCGCGTCGAGTCGCGCGGATGCCGTTGTCACATCGTCGCGGTGTGCGGTGCGCAGTTTGCCGGCCGACACCTGTGCGGCATTGCGGCGTGCGTGGGCGAGAATTTTCGGAACCCGCTTCTCGCGCTCCGCGGTCGCCGCCGTCCGCGCGCGACGATCGAGTTTGATCTGTGCCTCCACCATCTCGCGCCGCTGCTTGCGGAGATCGTTGGCGGCGGCCGCGACCGAGGCCTCGGCGCTCTCCTGCTCGGCCTCGAGAGTCGCGCGGTAGAGCGAATACGGCCCGCCGAACAGACGGATGTCACCGCGATACAACTCGAGGGTGGCGTCGACGCGCTCGAGCAACTCGAGGTCGTGGCTCACCACCACGACGGTGCCGCCGAACCGGGCAATGACGTCGAACAACCTTGTACGCGAGCCGGTATCGAGGTTGTTGGTCGGTTCGTCGAGGAGTAGTACCGCCGGTCGCCGGAGCAGCTGGGCCACGATTGCGAGCAGTGTCGCCTCACCACCCGACAAACTGTCGATACGACGATCGAGATCCGTGGGCAGGGCGAGTGCGGACAGCTGGCCGATCGCCCGGTCCTCGATGTCCCAGTCGTCGCCGACGACCGCGAAGTCGTTCTCGTCGAGCGAACCGTTCTCGATCCGTGTGATGGCGGCGCGTATCTCGCCGATCCCGAGTGCCTCGGCCACCGTGACGTCACCATCGTCGTAGGGATGTTGCGCCACCAGGGCGACGTCGCCGCGGACACCGACGCTGCCGGATCGGGGTCTGAGGTCACCCGCGATGAGCCTCAGGAGGGTGGTCTTCCCGGCGCCATTGGCGCCGACCAGGGCGTAGATCCCGTCCGAGATGGTCTGGGAGACATGGTCGACGACCGGGGTGCCGTCGGGCCACGCGAACGTGAGGTGCGACAGCGTGATCGACGGTGCCGGACGGGCAGATGGGGACATGGACATGAACTGACTCCTGAGGGTGGGTGGCGTCGGCGCAATGGCGCACGGGACGGCTTGGGACCAACCTCAGATGTTCATGATGCGGGCATTCCCCTTTATTCGACGGAGTCGGCATCGCCGACGACCCCACCACGGTAGCGCAGTCCGTCGAATGTGCCAATCCCTTTCCGTCGATACCGGGGGCCGACGGTGCGTGGCCGAAGCTTCGCGGCCGAGGGTCCGCGGCGACCCGGCGAGGCGCTAACGTGGCCGCATGTCGTTCATTCGCACCTCGGTTGCCAACGGTGTCGGTGAGATCGTTCTCGACCGGCCGAAAGCTCTCAACGCCCTGGATCAGATCATGATCGACGACATGTATCGCGTGCTCTCGGAGTGGGGGGACGACGACACGATCGACACCGTGCTGGTGACGTCGGCGAGCGATCGCGCGTTCTGCGCCGGCGGCGACATCCGGGCCATCCGGGAGTACGCCCTGGCCGGCGATCACGCGGCGGTCAGCCGCTACTTCGCGAGTGAATACCGGCTCGATCAACTGGTTGCCGACTACCCGAAGCCGTATGTCGCCGTGATCGACGGTGCGGCCATGGGCGGCGGCTTGGGGATCAGTGTGCACGGCGAGGTCCGGATCGTCAGCGAGAAGGCCATGATCGCCATGCCGGAGACGGCGATCGGGTTCTTCCCCGACATCGGCTCCACCTACTTCCTTCCGCGGCTGCCCGACGGAGTGGGGATGTGGTTGGGCCTGACGGGTGCTCGCATCCGTGGTGCGGATGCCGTGGAGATCGGCATGGCCACGCACTTCGTCGATTCCCGGCAGATCGGCGGGGTCGCGGAGCGCCTGCGTGCCGGTGCACCGATGGTGGAGGTTCTCGGCGATCATCGGGATCGTCCAACGTCCGCGATACCGCTGCGCAAGGTCGGCGAGTACTTCGCGGACGAGAACCCCTCGGCCATCCTCGGCGGTCTGCGCGGCGCCGTCGGTGACGAGTGGGCGGCACAGATGATCGAGCTCATCGAGCAGGCGTCGCCGACCAGTCTCTGGGTCACCGCAGCCATGATCGAGGCAGGCGCGCGATCGATGCTCGACGAATGCTTTGACCGTGAACTGTATGCGGCGGAGCGGATCACGGCGACCAACGACTTCGCCGAAGGGGTGCGGGCAGTGTTGGTGGACAAGGACCGCGAGCCGCGGTTCGACCCCGTGTCCATCGACGACGTCGACCCCGAGGTGGTCGCCCGGATCGTCGGAGTCGCCTGACAACGACAGTTCAGGGGCTCAGTTCGAACCAGCCCGACAACGTCACGGCCGACGGTGCGGACGCCGTCGCCGACGGCGCGGACCCCACTGCGGGGGATGGGGATCCGCTCGACGGGGTCGACTCGTCGACGTCGTAGGAGACATCGTCGTCAGGGGCGAACGGATCGGCATCGGAGCGTGGCGCCGTCGGACAGGTGAATGTCGCGGAAGCGCGTTGCGCGGACATCGATCTGATCGACAGCGCACAGGTCGGCGAGTGGTAGTACGTGCCGGCGACAGAGATCCCGACGGCGGCGTTGATCGGCCCGGTGAGCGGCCCCACCTTCGGGCGGACATCGCCGATGGGCGGCAACACCCCGCCCGTGAGGTCGCCGACCAGGAACTCGACCTGTGCGCCATCGGTGCCCGGACCCTTGAACACGAACAACAAACTGTCCGGAGGTACCTCCGGGTCAGGGTTGCCCCATCGGCTGAAGCCGTAGCAGGCGACGTCGGCGTCGCGAGCCGATGCGGTTCGGTCGGGGCCGTCGGCCGTCTGCACGGTCCCGGACATGGCGACATACAGCGTTCCGGAACGGAATTCGAGGTCGTGTCCGGCACGGTCGATGCGGCCGCGGGATGGCTCTTCGCGACATCGGGCGGCGTCGAGACGGGCCGATGCGGTGGCCGGCACCGAGGTCGACGTCGAGGATGTCGAGGGGGCCGTCGTGTCCGGAGAGCCACACGCCGACAGCACGATCAGAGCCGCAACCGCGACCATCGACCCGACGAGAAGTTGCGCCGATCTGGCCGCACGCCTCTCAATCCGCTGTTGCGACAAGGGGTTCGAGCGTGAGGTCGGGATGTTCCTTCTGGACGTACTGAAGCCGCCATTTGTCGCTGAACAACGCGAGTACAGCTCCGTCGGTCCGTGTGAAGACCTCGACGCCGCGTTGGCGGCCGAGTTCGACGGCGCTGTCGGGGTCGGTGCGCCGGGCCAGGGCGTATCCGAGCGGCTCGATGACGGTGTCCACGTTGAACTCGGACTTCATGCGGGCCGTGACGACTTCGAACTGCATCGGTCCGACGGCGGCGAGGACCGGGGAGGCGTCCCCGCGCAGTTCGTTGCGCAGCACCTGCACGACGCCTTCGCTGTCGAGTTGTTCCATGGCCTTGCGAAACTGCTTGTACTTGTCGGCGGTGGTCACGCGGATCGCCGAGAAGTGTTCCGGCGCAAACGACGGGATCGGCGGGTACTGGACCTTCGACTCGACGAAGAGGGTGTCGCCGGGTGCCAGTGCCATCGCGTTGACCAGGCCGACGACGTCACCGGGGTAGGCGCGGTCGACGGTGGAGCGATCGCGACCGAAGACAGCCTGGGCGTACTTGGTGGCGAAGGGTTTTCCGGTTTGGGCGTGTGTGACGACCATGCCCCGCTCGAACTCGCCCGAGACGATTCGCATGTACGCGAGCCGGTCGCGGTGGCTGGTGTCCATACCAGCCTGGACCTTGAACACCACCGCGCTGAACGGGTCGGTGACCTCGCGGACGGTGCCGTCGACGTCGTCGCGCCCGGCCGGTGGTGGGGCCAGTTCGACGAGGGTCTCGAGGAGTTGGCGCACACCGAAATTCAGCATCGCCGAGGCGAAGATCATCGGGGAGGTCTGCCCGGCCAGGAACAGCTCCTGATCGTGGTCCTGCCCCATCTCGCTGAGCAGTTCGCTCTCTTCGAGTGCCGCAGTCCACTCGTCGCCCTCGCGCGCGGCGGCGGACTCGCCGTCCATGATCTCCTCCGGCGCCACCTTGGCACCGCCTGCGGTACGGGTGAAGTGGACGTACTGTCCGGTCCGGCGATCGAGAAGGCCGCGGAAATCACCGGCGATGCCGACCGGGAAGTAGAGCGGCGTCGGGACCAGTCCGATGCGTTCGCTGATCTCGTCGATGAGTTCGAGCGGCGTCTGACCCGGCCGGTCCCACTTGTTGATCACCGTGATGACCGGGATGCCGCGGTGACGACAGACCTGGAACAGCTTCAGGGTCTGCGGCTCGAGGCCTTTGGCGGCGTCGATGAGCATGACGGCGGCGTCGACCGCGGTGAGTACCCGGTAGGTGTCCTCGGAGAAATCGGCGTGGCCGGGGGTGTCGACGAGGTTGATGACGTTGGGAACGTCGGTGTCGGCGTTGTCGGACGAATAGTTGAACTGCAGTGCCGTCGAGCTGACCGAGATGCCGCGGGCCTTCTCCATCTCCATCCAGTCGGAGACGGTGGACTTCCGGCCCGCCTTGCCGTGGATCGCGCCGGCCTCGCTGATCATGCGGGCGTGCAGCGCCAGCGCCTCGGTCATCGTCGACTTACCGGCGTCGGGATGGCTGATGATCGCGAAGGTACGACGCCGCTTCACCTCGCGGGACAGGGTGGCAGCATCAGAACTCACCCGACGAGGCTACCGGTCGGCCCGTCGCGTGGGCAAAACTCATCGGACGACCGTGGTCGATATCGGACGCGCTCGGTTATCGCTCGGCCACCGACCATTCGCGCGTGCAGCTGCGCGCGTGAATGATCGGTGGAAGCGCGGGGTGGGGAACCGGGCCTACTCGAACGGAACGGGCGGCATCTTGACGACCTGCGACGCGTAGCTCAGGCCGGCGCCGTAGCCGAGCAGCAGGGCGGTGTCGCCGGGCTTGGCGCGCCCGGTGGACAGCAGGTCCTCCATGGCCAACGGGATCGACGCGGCCGAGGTGTTGCCCGTGTGTTCGATGTCGTTGGCGACCACCGCGCCTTCGCGCAGCTTCAGGTTCTTGGCAAGCAGGTCGTTGATCCGCGAGTTCGCCTGATGCGGGACGAAGACGTCGAGTTCCTCCGAGCCGACCTTGGCGGCGTCGAGGGCGCGTTGGGCGACCTTGCCCATTTCGAATGCGGCCCAGCGGAACACGGCGGTGCCCTCCATGCGCAGATAGGGTCGCTGGGTGCGGTCGCTGTCGAGGAAGGTGACCCAGTCGATGTCCTGGCGGATCGCATTGAACTGGGAGCCGTCGCTGCCCCAGATGACCGGCCCGAGCTGCTGGTCCTCGGTCGGTCCGACGACGACCGCGCCCGCACCGTCGCCGAAGATGAAGCAGTTGGTTCGATCGGTCATGTCCATCGTGACCGACAGTTGCTCGGCGCCGATGACCAGTACGTGGGTGGCGCTGCCGCCACGGATCATGTCCGAGGCGACGGCCATCCCGTAGCCGAATCCGGCGCAGCCGACCGTGATGTCGAACGCGGGGACGCCGTTGGCGCCCAGTTCGGTGGCCACCTTGACCGCACCGGCAGGGGTCAGCAGGAGATGGGTGTTGGTGGCCAGGATCACTGCGTCGATGTCCGAGCCGGACAGCAGGGCGTTGGCGATGGCTTTTCGTCCCGCGTTCACCGACATCTCCATGACGCTCTCGTCGCGCCGGGCGAATCGCCGGGTCTTGATGCCGGTCCGCGTGTAGATCCACTCATCGGACGATTCGATCTGCTCGCAGATCTCGTCGTTGGTGACGATCCGCTCGGGCCGATAGGCGCCGATACCGAGCATGCCGATGTTGTTGATCCCGGCAGTATCCGCGATGACAGCCATGAGTGTCCCTTTCACTATGCGACCCGCCATAGACGGTCTCATATCCGGCGCCTACTGGGAAGTAGCCTCCCGGTTTGCACCGATGTCCTCGATCATCGCTCGATATCGTTCGCGATCGGCGGTCATCTGGTGGCCGGGGTCGTCGGCGGGCGGGGTCCAGTCTGCGTTCTCGAGGTCGAGGCGGCCTGATCGCAGGTCGGCGAGCACGTCGGCCAGCCAGTTCAGTTCAGCGCGTGCCTCGGCTCCCCACAGTTGCATGCCCCGCAGGGCATGCGGCGGAACGTACGGGAGGTCCGCCGGTGCGCTGTCGGTGGGGAACTCCGAGACGACCGCCGACAGAGTGTCGTAACGCTGCTGGAGCAGTTCGGTCGCGCGGGTCCCGTCAAGCATCGGCAACATCCCGAACGCCGCGTGGAAATCGCGGCGGTCGAACACGTTGACCTCGACGACGGCATCGGTCAGGAGGCGATCGAACTCTGCTCGGCCCGCGTCGGTCAATTCGTAGACCGCGACGTCGCGGGCGCCGTCGGTGAGATCGTGGCGGATGGCGAGTCCGCCCGAGACCAGGCTGCTCAGTCCGTGGTAGATCGATCCCGGGTTCACATTCGCCCATTGGTCGACCTGCCACGACATCAGCTCGCGGCGGATCTGGTAGCCGTTGACCGGTTCGAACAGCGCGACGGCACCCAGCAGTAACAGTCTGGTGGTCGTCGCTGCCATGACTGAGAAGGGTAGGTCGTGATCGGTGCGCTTACCAGGACCGTGGTTGACCGCAATTCGATGAATCCTGGGTGTGAGGCGAGTCAGTCAACGCGAGTCGTCGGCGTCGGATTCGTCCGTTGACTCCCGACAAGACGAGTGGAACACTTGTCGGTATTCAAACTTGAATAGTTAGTTCGTGAACACGCCGTGAGAGGGGAACTCATGATCCACGCACGTGGGCTGGTGCAGACATTCCATACCGGCCGAGGCAAGCAGAAACGCGAGGTACGCGCCGTCGACGGTGTCGATCTCGACATCGAAGAGGGTGAGGTCGTCGGTTTCCTGGGACCGAACGGCGCGGGAAAGACCACGACGTTGCGCATGCTGACGACACTGCTGCGGCCGACTGCCGGCACCGCGACGGTCAACGGCTATGACGTCGTCACCGAGTCGGTGATGGTGCGCCGCAGCATCGGGTATGTGTCTCAGGCGGGCGGAACCTTCAGCCAGGCACAGGCCGGTGACGAGGTCGTCGACCACGGGATGCTCTATGGCCTGTCGCGCGCCGACGCCACCGCGCGCGGCAAGGCGCTGTTCTCCCAGCTGCAACTCGACGGCCTCTGGGAGCGCATGCCCAAGAACATGTCCGGCGGCCAGAAGCGCCGACTCGACATCGTGATGGGGCTGGTGCACGACCCCACACTGGTGTTCCTCGACGAACCGACCACAGGTCTCGACCCGCAGGCGCGCGCCAATCTGTGGGAGCACATCCGACGACTCCGAACCGAACGCGGCGCCACGGTCTTCTTGACCACCCACTACCTCGACGAGGCCGACGAACTCTCCGACCGCATCCTCATCATCGACAACGGCCGGATCGTCGCCGCCGACACCGCGGACAACCTCAAGGCGCAGGTCTCGGGAGATCTGGTCGACCTCGAGGTCACCGACGAGGCGCTGGTGGCGGTGTCCGCCGAGAAGCTCGGGTCGATCGCGACCGACGTGGAGACCGACGGGCGTCACCTGCGTGGTCGGGTCCGCCGAGCCGGTCGCGAGGTGCCCGGGCTGCTGCGTGAACTCGACTCGTCCGGTGTGTCGCTGGACTCGATCGAGGTCATCCGCCCGACCCTCGACGACGTCTTCCTCACTCTGACCGGGCGCTCCCTGCGTGACGCCCAGGACGAGACACCCTCCGAAGCCCAGCCGCAGGGCGAACTCCAGACCGAAGGAGCCTCCCGATGACCATTCTGCGTGAGAGTCACATCGTCTTCCGGCGCCAGATCCGGATGAACCTGCGCAACCCGGCGTGGGTCCTGATCGGCATCATGCAGCCGGTGCTCTACCTGGTCCTGTTCGGACCCTTGCTGGAGCCGATCGTCAGCCAGTTTCCCGGCGCCGCGGACAACGCCTACACATTCCTGGTGCCCGGTCTGCTGGTCCAGCTGGGCATGTTCGGCGCGTTCTTCGCCGGCTTCGGCCTGATCGGGGAGTGGCGCGAGGGTGTCATCGAGGCCGAGCGGGTCACGCCGGCGAACCGGACGTCACTGCTCGCCGGACGCCTCATGCGTGACGTCCTGCAGTTGTTCGTCCAGGCGGTCATCCTGGTTCTCCTCGGCGTCGCGATGGGGTTGCGCGGGTCCTTCATCGGCATCGTCGTCGGAATCCTGATCACCCTGCTGGTGGGCGGGGCGTGCGCGGCAGCCTCGAACGCGTTGGCGCTGACCACGAAGAGCGAGGACGTGATGGCACCGGTGATCAACATGGTGATGATGCCCGTGCTGCTGCTGTCGGGCATCCTCCTGCCGATGACACTCGGCCCGGAATGGCTGCAGAAGGTGAGCGACTTCATGCCGTTCCGCTATGTCGTCGACGCCGTGCGCGACACCTTCGTCGGCGACATCGCGACGTCGCAGGTCGCGTGGGGTCTGATCACCGCGATCATCCTTGCCGCCCTCGGAACCTGGTGGGGGACAGCGGTGTTCCGCAAGGAGAACGCGTAGGCGGCTGGTCGGGCGGACGGAGTCAACCCAACTGCCGGTCGAGTAGCGACGAGGCGCTAGGAGACTGCTGAATAATCGGCGTTGGTTTTCGGCGTGTGGTGGGCGGGTTGTGTCTGTTGGGCTGGGATCCTGGTGGGTATGCAGGGTGAGTTTGATCGCCAGGGTGAGTTTTTGGATGTGAACTCGGTGGTGGGTCATTTGCTGGCCGACGGCAGTGTGTTCGCGTTTCTGGCCGCCCATCGTGAGCAGTTGTTTCCCGCGGAGATGTTCGCGGATCTGTTCCCGAGTGGGAGGGGTCGTCCGTCGATCCCGCCGGCAACGATGGCTTCGGTGATCGTGCTGCAAACGTTGCAGGGTTTGTCAGACCGGGAGGCTGCTGATGCGGTCACTTTCGATCTGCGGTGGAAGGCTGCGTGTGGGTTCGTGTTGGGTGATAAAGGTTTTCATCCGTCGACGTTGACCTACTGGCGGCGGCGGCTGGCCAACAGTGAGCGTCCACACCGCATTTTCGAGGTGGTGCGGGAGGTCATCACCGCAACCGGGGTGCTCGCCGGGAAGAATCGTCGGGCCCTGGACTCGACGGTCCTCGATGATGCGGTGGCCCGCCAGGACACCGTCACCCAGCTGATCGCGGCGATGCGGCGGGTGGCCCGCGAGGTCGATGGCGCTGCCGCGGTCGTGGCACAGCGTGCGACCCGGCTGGCGGCGGTGACTGGCGCCGGTTATGACCAGCCGGGTAAGCCGCGGATCGCCTGGGATGATGAACAGGCACGAGATCAGCTGGTCAGCGCGTTGGTCAGCGACGCGTTGGCCGTGCTCGACGGCCTTGATCGCGAGAGGATCGAGACTGCCGGCACCGAGGCCGACAAGCAGGCGGTGGCGTTGTTGGCGTTGGTCGCCGGCCAAGACGTGGAACCGGCCGAGGGCTCCGATGGCACCGACGGTCGCTGGCGCATCGCCGAGCGCACCGTCACCGATCGGATGATCTCCACGGTCGACCCTGAGGCCCGCCACGCCCATAAGACCCAGTCACGCCGCCAGGACGGGTTCAAAGCTCATGTGGTGGTCGAACCCGACACCGGGCTGATCACGGCGACGGAATTGACCAAGGCCTGCGGCCCGGCCAATTCCGATGCGGCGGTCGGGGCGCGGTTGTTACCGACCGATCCCACCGCGCCGGCCCAGGGCGGGCAGGTCCTCGGCGATTCGGCGTATGCCACCGGAGCGATGTTGGCGAGCTTGGCCGAAACGACCTGGGAGGTGGCGCTCAAACCGTGGCCGTATCGCCCGGCAATCCCGGGCGGGTTCGTCATCGATGACTTCTCCTACGACCCCGCCACGAACACGCTGACCTGCCCCGCCGGTGTGACCCGGCCGGTCACCGCCAGCCATCGCGCCGCCTTCAGGCAGGCCTGCACGGGGTGTGCGCTCCGGGCCCGGTGCACCACCTCGGCCAAGGGCCGCTCCGTCAACCTCGGTGAACACCACCGGCTCCACCGTTACCACCGAAAACAGTTCACCAACAACATGATTCAGCAATCGTATCGGCAGAATCGGCCCATGGTGGAACGCTCGATCGCTTGGCTGACCCGCGGTAGCCGCCGCACTCCGTTCCGAGGAGTCACCGCGAACAACAACTGGCTGCACCACCGCGTCGCCGCGATCAACCTGCGCCGCCTGATCACCCTGGGACTGAGCACCACCAACAACGCCTGGACCCTGACCACCACCTGACACCGCCCGGGGGGCAGACCCCCGAACAACACTCGCCCGTGATCAACAGACCCAGCATCACCGACGGCGCCAGCCGCACACAGACCACTTCTTCAGCAGCCTCCTAGCCGAGTCGCGTATCGAGACCCGGTTCCATCTGCACCCCAAGTGATCTCGATACGGAGCCTCGCCCAGGGGCTCGGCGCCTACTCGATCAGCAGGCAGTTTTGGGCTTTGGGGGCTGCACCGCTACTCGACCGGCGGTTGGGCGGCTCTGTGGGCTTTGGAGGCTGCACCGTTGCTCGACCGGCGGTTGGGCGGCTTTGTGGGCGCTGGGGGCCACCGCTGCTCCGACCGGCGGTTGGGTCGACTCCGAGTGGTTTACCCGAAACTCGTCTCCTCCGGCGCCGGCGGCAGCGTGACCACGGCGCCGGCGTAGCTGAGCCCCGCACCGAAACCGAGAAGCAGCGCGGTCTGCCCGCCCTTGGCCTTGCCGGCGGCCAGCATCTCCTCCATGGCCAGCGGGATCGAGGCCGCCGACGTGTTGCCGGTGTTCTCGATGTCGTTGGCCATCGGGACGTCGGCGGCAAGCCCGAGGTTCTTCTTCATGAGTTCGTTGATGCGGGCGTTGGCCTGATGGGGGACGAACACCTCGATGTCGCCGATCCCCACCCCGGATGTCTCCAGGACCGTCGTCAAGGCTTTCGGCAGGGTGATCGCCGCCCAGCGGAACACCCGCGGACCCTGCATGGTGACGAACATCCGGCCCACCGGGTCGGTCTCCGGGTCCTTGTGCTGGTACTCCTCGGCGCGGTCCATGTAGGCAGGGATGTCCAGGTTCTGCCCGATGGCTTCGGCGTTCTCGCCGTCGCTGCCCCAGACGGTCGGCGAGATGCCGTTCTCCTCGCTCGGCCCGACGACCACCGCGCCGGCGCCGTCGCCGAAGATGAATGCGGTGTTGCGATCGGTCGGCTCCATCACCACCGACATCGTCTCCACGCCGACGACGAGCACGTATTCGGCCGACCCTGAGCGCACTGTGTCGGCAGCAATTCCCAGGCCGTAGCCGAATCCTCCGCAGCCGGCGGCGACGTCGTAGGCCGGGATGCCGTTGAGGCCGATGTCGAAGGCCACGATCGGACCCCCGTGCGGGATCTTGGTCTTCCAGCTGTTGGTGGCGAGGATGAGCGCGCCGATCTTCTCCCGGTCGACTCCCGAGTTCCGGATCGCGCGTTCCGCGGCGGAGGCCGCCATCGACCGGGCTGTCTCCTCGCCGCTGATCCATCGGCGGTTACGGATGCCGCTGCGCTCGAAGATCCACTCGTCGGTGCTGTCGAGGACCTGGCACACCTCGTCGTTGCTGACCAGACGCGTCGGCCGGTATGCCCCGATGCCCAGCATCGCCACGTTCTGGTGGCCGGTGTTCGCCGCGATTTTCGCCACTTGTTCCCCCTTCGGGTTGCGCCGACCCAGAGTGTATGCGTTGGGGTTGCGGCGCAGCGTGAAGCCGTGGCACAAACCGCTGTCGACATGGCGTCACAACGGCCAGAACACGGGAATCAGTAGGACGGCGACCACCAGCCAGCAGACCATCACGACGGCGCCGAGCCGCCAGTAGTCGCCGAATCGGTAACCCCCCGGGTTCATCACGATCATGTTGGCGGGTGTCGCGATCGGCGTCAGGACCGCGGCCGCGGCGGCGGTGCAGACCAGCATCAGGATCGGTTGCGGATTGACGCCGACGTCGCCCGCTGCCGCCAGCGCGATCGGGATGACGATCAAGGTCGTCGCGGCATTGCTGATGAACTGCCCGAGTAACGCGGTGAGCAGGAACAACACGATCAGCAGTACGTAGGAGCTCTGGTCGGCGACGAGATCCACGATCGGACGGGCAATCTTCTCCGCGCCGCCGCTGTCGGTGATCGCGGTCGACATCGGGATCAGTGCCGCGATCAGGACGAGTGTCGGCCACGATACGGCGCGGTAGGCCTGCTCGGACGTGACGACCTTGGTGAGCACCATCGCCACCGCAGCAAGAAGGCCGGCCACTACCGGGGGCACGAGGCCCGTCGCCAACAGGACGATCATCGCCACCAGGATCACGGCGGCACGCGCGGCGCCGCGCCCGAGCGCTACCGTCTGGCGCCGCAGCTGCTCCGATGACGCGACCACCAGCATGCGCTGGTCGGAGGCGAGTGCGTCGACAGCCCGCCACGGCCCGTGGACGAGCATCGTGTCGCCTTCGACGAGATCGACGGTGCGGGCGCCCACATCCGTGTTGCGACGTCGGATGGACAGCACCAAAAGCCCGTCCTCCGGCCGCACCATTCCGGGAAACACCTCGGTGCCGATCCACTCCGATCGCGGCGGGATCACGATCTCACTGATCCCGGTGTCGCGATCGACGAGTCGACCCCGCGTCCCGTGTCGGCCTGCCACGTCCTCGACGGTGAGGTCATTGTCGCGGGCGAACTGCTCGATCTGGTCTCCCTGGCCCGACATCACCAGCACGTCCCCCTCCTCGATCTTCTGTCCGCCGTCGAGGGAGGGGGCTCCGCGTCCGCCCTGCACTGCGATACCCACGACGTCTCCGTCAGCCGGGAGCACATGGCGTACCGACCGGCCGAGGAACGGGGATTCGGGTCCGACATGGAGTCGGTAGATGCGCTCGCCGAGACCGTAGTGATCGACGACCGTTCCGACGTAATTGCTGAAGTCGGCAGGCAGTGTCGTGGACTGGCGGTCGGGTAGCAGACGGTCGCCGAAGACCGCGATCACCCCGAAGGTCAATATCAGCAGCGGGATTCCGATGAGACCGAACTCGAAGTAGCCGAAACCGTCGCCGGTGGCGTCGCGTGCCGCGTCGTTGACGATCACATTCACGGGGCTGCCGGACAGGGTCAACATCGACCCGGCGCTGCAGGCGTAGGCCAGTGGGATCAGAACTTTGGATGGCAGCATGCCCGCGTGCCGGGCCACGGCGACGGTGACCGGCACCAGGGCGGCCGCGGCCCCGTTGATGGTGATGAGGGCGGCCAAGATGGCGCCCAGGATGGCGATTGCACCGAGTACGCGTACGCGCGTGGTGCCGGCCGCCCTGGTGAGCAGCCGCCCGGCCCAGGCCGTGATACCCGAGGCTTCAAGTCCCTCGCTGACCACGAACAACGCCGCGATGAACACGATGACGCTTTCGCCGAGTCCGGAGGTGAGGTCGGCGAGATCGATCAGGCCGAAGAAATAGAGGGCCAATGCCGAGGCGATGGCGACGACTCCGACCGGTAGCCGGTTCCAGACGAACAGGACGACCGTGACGGCCAGGATGATCAGGCTGAGGGTGGCGTCCGACACCGACTCATGGTCGCACCGTCGGAAACACTCCGCAGTGGCATCGGCAGCAGCCGATCACCATGCGTGCACCAGGTTCTGCGCCGACTCGAGGCCCTGGGCGATCAACAACTCCACCGCATCGATGCCGTGCCCGATCATGAGATCGACGTCGGCCCGTGCCGATGAAGGGAACGGTTTCAAGACGAAATCGGCCGGGTCCTGGCGGCCGGGTGGGCGGCCGATGCCCAGCCGCACGCGCAGGTAGTCCCGGGAGCCGAGCGCCTGACTGACCGACCGCAGCCCGTTGTGCCCGCCTTCGCCGCCGCCACGCTTGAGACGAACGAGACCGAAGTCGATGTCGAGCTCGTCGTGCAGCACGATCATGTCGTCGACCGCCACGGAGTAGAACTTGGCGAGTGGGCCGATCTGGCGGCCCGCCTCGTTCATGTAGTTGCGCGGCTTGGCGACGAGGACCTGTTGGCCTGCGAGGGTGATCGGGGCGACGTCGGCGCCCGACTTCTTGTGCACCTTCCACCGCTCGCCGGCCGAGGCGACGAGGCCATCGGCGACCATCGCGCCGATGTTGTGCCTCGTCTTCTCGTATCTCGTACCGGGATTACCCAGTCCGACAATCAGTTTCACTGATCGTTGAGGGTGATGACTATTCTGCGGATTCCTCGGCAGGAGCCTCGGCGGCGGCCTCGGCCTCTTCGCCCTCATCTTCGGCCTCGGCACCGCTCGGAGCCTCGTTGATCGCGACGATCAGGGTGTCGGGATCAGAGATGAGGGTGACGCCCTCCGGCAGGCTCAGGTCGGACGCGTGGACGGCGGTGCCGGCGGCGACGCCCTCGACACTGACCTCGATCTGCTCAGGGATCGAGAGCGCGTCGGCCTCGATCTCGACATAGCTGGCGTCCTGGACGACCAGGGTGCCCGGTGCGGCGTCACCCTCGACGACGATGAGGACCTCGACGGTGACCTTCTCGCCGCGGCGGATCACCAGCAGGTCGACATGCTCGATGTAGTTGCGGATCGGGTGCACGTCGATCTGCTTGGTCAGCGCGATCTGGCTGGTGCCCTCGATGTCGAGATCGATGATCGAGTTGGTGCCGCTGTTACGCAGGATGGCGGACAGTTCGCGGGCCGGGAGGTTGAGGTGCTGCGGATCGGTGCCGTGACCGTAGAGCACGGCGGGCACCTGGCCCTCACGACGAGCGCGGCGCGCGGCGCCCTTGCCCTTTTCGGTACGGACGGTGACCGGCAACTTGGCGGCAATGGTGGCCATGGTGTTTCTCCTCGTTCGGCGGCTCGGGTGAACCGCGGTGGTGTGGCTGGTCGGTCGCGACGAGCGACAACGACCGGGGCCATCCACGCAGGCCCCAACAGGCCGGTCGAAGAGATCCGCGGTGGTCGCGCCGATAACGGTGATCGTTCACCCTCGCCGAGACAACGGTGGCCAGAATAGTCGATGGCCTGGCCGAATGTCACATCGTCTCGGCGTGACAACGCGGAGCTGTGTTGGCATCCTGATCGCAATGAATCCGTCGCCGCCCTCGCGGCGACGCGGGAGGAAACCAGTGAAGCGATCTGCTGTGCAGTACTTTGTGCTGCTCTGTGCACTGTTCGGCGTCGCGGGATGCGGTGCTGCCGCAACCGGGGCGTCGGACCGACCGAACGGCGGCGGTGAGGTGCTGTCGAGTGCGGCTGTGCCGGTGCGCGGAGGGGTCTGCGGACTGTTGACCGACGACGATGTCGCGACGCTCGTCGGCGGCGTCGTGAGCCGTGCCGATCTCACGGCCAACAAGTGTTCCTGGGCGATCGAGGGCGCTTCGGCCGGCATCGAGGTCGCCGTCGAATCGTCGGCGTCGGGCCTCGAGGTCATCCGTTCCAATCGGGCGGTCCTCCCGTTCGACGGCGGTCGGCTGTACATCAAGGAGGCCGCCACTGACCGTCGGTCCTGTGCTGCGGCCGCGGTCGCCGACCGCGCAGGCGGCCGGTTCGTGACGTTCGAGATCACCCTGGCCGACGCCGCGGAACAGAAGGTCGCGGCCGGCGAAACCGCGTGCCACGCCGCGATACCGGTCGTCGAGAAGGTGATGCGAGGAGTCGGTCTGGCCGTCGGTTGACGTCTCGATCGGACCAGTCGACTGCAAGAGCGGTGTTCCCGTGACGCGCAGTCACAGGCATACTGGCTTCATGACGTCGCAGACACCGATCGACATCGTCACCGCCATGCTCGACGCATTCGCCAGGGGAGACGTGACCGCGGGCATCGAGAACGTCGATGACAACATCGTCTACTCGAATGTCTCATTGCCGACCGTGTACGGAAAGCGCAAGGTTCACCGCATCTTTCGCGGTATGGAGGACTCGTCGTGGGCGGGCTTCGACTACCGCATGATCAATGTGTCGGCCGACGGTCCCGTGGTTCTGACCGAACGAATCGACCAGCTGAGGTTCGGACCGTTGGTCATCCGGTTCTGGGTGTGGGGTCGCTTCGAGGTGGGCGAAGGCCGGATCACGCTGTGGCGGGACTACTTCGACTATTTCGACATGACGAAGGGCCTCCTCAGGGGTCTGCTCGCCATCGTGGCGCCGGCGGCGCAGCGGCGGATGCCGGCGCCCGCACCCGCATCCGTGTCGTGAGGCGGGGGGTTGCAGTCGACGCCCTTCGGTCCCCGTGAGGTCGGTTTTGCTTGCGTCACCTCCCGGTCCCTGAGGAGCGAGCTTGGGTCATCTCCCGGTCCCTGAGGAACGAGCTTGGGAGCGTCACGAAGGGCCCTTCGTGACGCATCCTCGCAAGCTCGGAGGCTCCTCAGGGGTCGGGGTGACGTCGCGTCGCGTGGTGCGTTCTCAGGGTTCGGGGTGACGTCGCGGCGTGTGGTGCGTTGTCGGGGATCGGGGTGACGTCGCGTCGCGTGGTGCGTTCTCAGGGTTCGGGGTGACGTCGCGGCGTGGTACGTCGCGGGCCCGGGACGGTTTCGCAGCGTGGCCGCGGACTCGTTGTGTCAGAGGATCTCGTCGAGCGCATCGAGCGGGCGCCCGAGGCGGGTTCCTTTGTCGGTCACCACAAATGGGCGTTCGACGAGGATCGGGTTCTCGACCATCGCGTCGAGCAGCTGATCGTCCGTGGCGGACGCAAGGTCCATGTCTTTGTACAGGGTCTCGCGCTTGCGGGCGGCCTGTTGGACGGTGATTCCGGCCTCGGCGATCATCGTGGTCAGCTGCTCGCGCGTGTACGGCTCGTTCAGGTACTTGACGACGGTCGGTTCGATGCCGGCCTCGCGAAGTTTGTCCAGCGCCTTGCGAGAGGTCGAGCATTTCGGGTTGTGATAAATCGTCGCGTCCACGGGGCAAACGATACCTGGAGGGTCGACGACCCTATGCAGTGCGGATTCGGCGAATTACGGTGTCGGCATGGTCGCGACGGCAGCACGAATCTCGCTTCGTCGGATGGCGGTCCGGCTGCTCCTGGTCTGCGCATGTCTGGTGGGTACCGTCGCGTTCGTGCCCGCGACGGCCTGCGCCTGTTCGTGTGTCGCGCGTCCGCCCGCGGCCATCGTCAAGGACTCGTCGGCAATCGTTGTCGGCACCCCGGTGGCCAAAGACGTCGACGGGTCCGCGGTCCGGTACCGGGTCGAGGTGGCGAACAGCTACAAGCAGCGTGTGCCGGAGACGATCACCGTCCTCACCACCGCGTCGTCGGCGGCCTGCGGGATGGACCTCGAACTCGATCGCGAACGTCTCGTCGTGCTGGGACATACGCCGGATGGTCTGGCCGCCGCGGACGGGGAGTGGGGCGCATCCCTCTGCGACAACACCGCGGTGACCACCGCCCAACTGGCTGACTTTCTGGGTCCGTCCATCAAACCGTTCGCCGCCGACGACACCCGCGAGCCGCAGCCTGCGGTGGTAGGAGTGTTCGTCGCGATAGCCGCGCTGGTGGCACTACCCGGCGGGCTTCTGTGGTGGCGCATGCGTCGCCGGACGTCGAGGCCCGACTCGAACGGCGAGTGACGTTGAGCGGGCGGCCACGGCGACCGGCGCACTACAACCGCGAACGCCGCCCCGGGTGGATCGCCTGGCGCGACATCGCTGCCGATGCGTTCACGATCCGGTCGCCGTACCGCTCGAGTACGAGCGCCTGCGTGGCGGCGAGGTGGGCCCTGGCGAGGCGCTCGGCCTCATCGGCATGTCCGGCGGCGATCTCGTCGACAAGGCGGCGGTGTGCGCGCACTGCCTCCTCGGCTTCGAGCTGGGAGGGGTACTCGCCGTGTCTTGTCCGGGCTTCGGCCCACGCCTCCTCCTGTGCCGACCACAGAGCGACGTAGCTTCCGACGGCATATCGAATGGTGGCGTTGGGAGCAAAGGAGACGACGAGATCGTGGAAATCGCGGGCGGTCTGAGTGAACTCCACGCCGTTGGCGACGAGACCGGCGGAGATGTCGATCGCCTCGGTGAGTGCCGGTACCACCACCTCGGCCCGATCGGCTCGCTTGGCGCATTCTGCGGCACACAATGGTTCGAGCATCCGTAGTCCGTCGGCGAGATCGTGCAAGGTGACCTTGCCGGCCTGCAGGGAGAGTCCGAGGTGGTAGGCCGCCGACGTCTCGTCGGGACGATGGACGTCGGCGCCCCCGACGTTGCCACGACGAACCGTCACCAGGCCCTCGGTCTCCAGTATTCTCAAGGCCTCGCGGATCGACGGATAGCTGACGCCGAAGTCCTTGACCAATTGCTCCTGAGTGGGAAGTCGGTAGTCCTCGACGTCCAGGATCATCTCGCGTAGCTCGGCGGCGACGGTTTCCGCGATGCGCCGCTGTGGGACACGACCGTTTCTGATCGTCGTCACGCCGACCGCAATTCGTTCATGCGCAGAGTCTAATCCACGCGCAAGAACCTTTACATTCAAGTATTCCAATCCTTGTTATGATTGAAGTAATGTGCGTCGCATGGACTTCACAATGGGCGAAGCGGCGGCTCGGCTTCGGGCAGAGCTGCGATCGCTGATCGACGAGCGGATGCCTCCGGACTTCCGGGGTGCGTTCACCGATGACCAGTCGGATCTCGACGCCGCTCAGGAGTTCTGTCGGTTCCTGGCTGACCGCGGTTTGCTCTGTCTGGCCTGGCCCGAGGAATTCGGTGGCCGCGGCGCGTCGGTGTGGGAACAGACGGTGGTGCGTGAGGAGATGTGGGCTCACCACGAACCCAGAGGAGCGCAGTACATGGGTGTGAACTGGGTGGGACCGACGATCATGCGGCACGGCACAGCCGAACAACAGCGACAACATCTGCCACCGATCGCCCGCGGCGAGGTGATCTGGTGTCAGGGTTTCTCCGAGCCGGGGTCCGGTTCAGACCTTGCGTCGCTGCGTACGGCGGCCAGACGTGAAGGCGACGGCTGGAGCATCTCCGGCCAGAAGATCTGGACGTCCTACGCCACGATGGCGCAGTGGTGCTTTCTGTTGACGCGCACGTCGACCGCCGAGCGCAAACAGCAGGGCCTCACCGTGTTCCTGGTCCCCATGTCCGATCCGGCCATCGAGGTGCGGCCGATCCGTTCCATGCTGGGTCCCCACCACCTCAACGAGGTCTTCTTCAACGAACTCAAGGTGACCGAGGCGAATGTGTTGGGCGCCGTCGACGACGGTTGGTCCGTCGTGCAAGAGGTCCTGGCCTTCGAGCGGGTCGGGATAGCGCGCTATGCACGCTGTGAGCTCTTGCTGCAGCGGGCGCCGACCGTGCTCGGCGAGCGCTGGGACGAGCTGCCGGCGGCACTGCGGGAGCGGTGGACCCGCGAGCTCGTGCGGTGTCGTCGCGCCCGACTGCTCGCGTACCGCGTGGTGTCGACGCAGGCGCAGGGACGAGTGCGGCCGGGCGACTCGGCGCTGTACCGGATCGCGGTGACCACGCTCGATCAGTCCAGCGCCGATGTTCTCGCCGAGATCGCGTCCTATGCTCCGGCCGACCACGACGCGGCCCGGCGGTTCCGTGCCGACGTCGAGGATCACTGGCGCTATTCGCAGGCTGCGACCGTGTCATCGGGCAGCATCGAGATGCAACGGATCCTGCTGGCGCGTGATCTGGTGGCCTCATGAACATCGACCTGTCCACGGAGGCCACTGATTTCGGCGCGGCGGCGCTCTCCGCTTTCGCCGGCGCGGGCGGGGACCGGCTGGTGGAGGCGGCCGAACGTGACCCGCACGGCCGGGCTGCGATGATCGAGCCGGTGCTGTCGGGCCTGGGGGCCTTCGACCTCGACACCCGCGCCGGCGGCGACGAACTCGAGGCAGCGGCCGCGCTGTGTCGCAGCGCCGGCTATTGGGCGGTGCCGTACCCGGTTGCCGAACGCCTCTCCCGACCAACTGATCTCGATGTCGACGCCTTGGTTGTCGTCTCCGAGCACGACCCGTCGGCGGCCTTCGCGGGATTGGACCTGCGCTTTGCCGCGGTCACGGTGACCGGGCAGCGCAGTCGCGTCGAAATTCTGCCGTCGGCCGAATCCCCGCGTACCTCGGCGTTCATGGCACCACTCGGTCTGACCCCGATGGACGGCAACGGTGCCGCCGACGTCGCGCTGGGATTGGTGCTTCCGATGTGGACGCTGCTCGGGATGCTCGACCGCGCAATGGAACTCACCCGATCGCATATTCTGCTCCGCGAGCAGTTCGGGCAGCCGCTCGCGCGGCTGCAGGGCGTCCAGTTCCAGCTCACCGATGCGGCGGTGGAACGCGCCGGAGTGGAGGAGCTGGCGAAGTACGCGCTGTGGAGTATCGAGACCGCCGGTCAGGACGCGCTCGACGACGCACTGGCACTGCGGCTGGCCGCAATCGAGGCGGCGGAGACCGTGTTCCGCATCGCCCACCAGCTACACGGTGCCACCGGCTTCTGTGACGAGACCACCCTGTCCTGGTTGTCGCGGTACAGTCTGCCGCTGCGCCGCCTGCCGTTCGGAACGTCGGGGACGGGCGACATACTCACGCGGCGCCTCGGCCGCCGTGGACTCACCGGATTATTCAGTGGGGCAGAGCAACTGGCGGGCATCTCTGCGGTGGTGACCCGATGATCTACGACCTGCCCGACGAATTGAGCGTCGTCTGCGACGGTCCGCTCCGTATCGTCACCATCAACCGGCCAGAGGAGCTGGGCGCGGTCAACAGGTCCCTGCACTGGGCGTTGGCCAACGTCTGGCGGCAGCTGGCCGCCGACCGGGACGCCGCGGTGGTGATCCTGACAGGTTCTGGTCGGGCGTTCAGCGCTGGTGGCGACCTGGGTTGGATCACTTCGTTTCTCGACGATCCGGTCGCCCGCGATGACAGCATCCGCGAGGGCGCCGAGATCATCGACGAGATGTTGCGGTTCCCGTTGCCGGTGATCGCCGCCGTGAATGGTCCCGCAGTGGGCCTGGGCTGCAGTATCGCGGTGCTCTGCGACGTCGTGCTCATCTCCGAGCGGGCTCATCTCGCCGATCCGCACGTGGCGGTCGGATTGGTCGCAGGTGACGGAGGCGCGGCGTTCTGGCCGTTGCTGACCCCGATCCTGCGGTCTCGCGAATACCTGTACACGGGTGACCGAATCCCGGCGGCCACCGCCGTCGAGCTCGGGCTCGCCACCCGGATGATCGCACCTGACGAACTGATGGGCGAGGCACGAGCACTCGCCGGCCGATTGGCGGCCCAACCGGCCGACGCTCTGCAGAGTACGAAACGCATTGTCAACATGCATCTCTCCCAGGCGTTGGGTGGTCCACTGCAGGCAGGTTTCGCTGCCGAGGTCGTGACCATGCAGTCCGACGAACATCGGAAACGACTGCTGTCGATGGCGGACAAGGCCGTTCGCCGATGACGACCGCGACCTCGCCCGTCCGAGCCCGCCGGTCCGGTGACTTTCGCTCTGAGGTCCGCGAGTGGTGTGCCACTCACGTCCCCGAGAACTGGCGGGCCGCGCAGACAGGCGCCTCCGATGAGGAGTTCGTCGCATTCCAGAAGGACTGGTTTGCCACTCTGCACAGCGCCGGTTTCGCGGTTCCGCACTGGCCGTCGGCGTGGGGCGGTGGAATGTCGGTCGAAGATCAGATCGTCCTGTACCAGGAACTCGCCGCGTACGACGCACCTCGGCTCGTACTTCCGTTCGTCTCGATCCACCACGCGGCGTCGACGCTGCTGGCCGCGGGAACCGAAAACCAACGTCGGCGTCATCTCCCGGCGATCCTCGACGGCGAGATCTGGTGTCAGGGGTTTTCCGAACCAGGGGCCGGTTCGGACATGGCGGCGCTGTCCACGTCGGCGCGCCGGACCGGGGGCACCTACATCGTGAACGGGCAGAAACTCTGGGCCAGCGGGGCGCTGCACGCCGATTGGTGTCTGCTTCTCGCCCGGACTGACCCGACGGCGCCGAAACGTCAGGGGATCTCCTACTTCCTGATGGACATGGCCAGTGCGGGCATCGAGGTCCGACCGATCCGGCAGGCCACCGGCGAGTCCCACTTCTGCGAGATCTTTCTCAACGACGTGGAGATCCCCGCCGACAACCTCGTCGGGGCGGAGAGCGCCGGCTGGCGCGTGGCTCAGGAAACTCTCGGTGCCGAACGAGGGATGACCATGCTCGAACTCGCCGAACGACTCGGGCACGGCGGATTCCCGTGGCTCGTGGAGCTCTGCGCGACGCCAGGGGTCGACGGTTCACGACCGGTCGACGATTCGCGCGTGTCGGATCGACTCGCGGAGCTGGAAACCGAGATCACCGGCCTACGTCTGCTCTGCGCGGACTTCGTCGTCGATCATCAGGGACCCGCGGACGCCTCGATCGTCAAGCTCTATTACAGCGAACTCCTGCAGCGGGTCATGGATTTCGGCGTCGAGGTCGGTGGGCTCGCGGCGCAGACGCACATCCGCAAACCCATGTCGAGCGGATGGGAGTCGGGCAATTGGGTTCTCGACTTCATCGGCTCGTGGGAATGGACGATCCCCGGGGGCACCAGCGAAATCCAGCGCAGCATCATCGGCGAGCGTGCGCTCGGACTTCCCCGTGAGCCGAAAGGGCCATGATGACGACCTCGACCCACGATCTCTCCGAATTCCACGGTGACCTTTCTGCGGTTGCCCGGGATGTGCTCGGTACCAGGGCATCCGACGACACGGTCGACTGGTCGCTGATCGCGAGGTCGGGATGGCTTGGCCTGGAGGCGGCCGCGGCGATCGACGGTGCCGATGCGACCTTCGCCGAGACCGCCGTGATCCTCCGGGAGATCGGCCGCGTCGCCGCCCGGGGACCCTATCCCGCTGTTGCGGCACTCGCGCTTGGTGCGTTGAATGCGGCCGAGCCGACGGCGCGCCGGGACGACTTGCTGAGGAGGACCGTATCCGGTGATGCGGTGCCGATTCTGGTGCTCGACGGAGAAGGTCGGTCCGGCGGACTGTTCGGCCTCGACTCGTGCACCGACGGGTGGACGGCGAGCGGATCGGCCGAGTTCGTTCTCGGCGCGCCACGAGCGGTCCGGTTGTTGGTGCCCGTGTCCACAGCCGACGGTGCGACGGCGATCGTCTGTCTTGATCCGACGATGCCGGGTGTCGTGGTCGAGCAGCGTGCGGTGGTCGACGGCACCCGCGAGTTCGCTCGGGTGAGTGCGGATACCGTTCGTGTCGAGAGCGATTCGGTGTGGCGGCTGATCGGCGCGGACCCGATTGCGAGGCTGCGCGATCGTGCGGCGGTGGCCGTCGCCTGCGACAGCCTCGGGCTCGGTGAGACCATGCTCGAGACGACTGTCGCCTATGCCGGGATGCGCGAGCAGTTCGGGCGAAAGATCGGTTCCTTCCAGGCGGTCAAACATGCCTGCGCCGACATGCTCGTCGACCTGACGGTCGCACGGCGCCTGGTCGCGTCGGCCGTGCGGAAAGTGAGCGACGGCGCGCCGGACGCCACCATCGCCGCATCCATGGCCAAGTCCTTCACGAGCGACATGGCAGTCGACATCGCCGGCACGGCGATCCAACTGCACGGCGGTATCGGCTATACGTGGGAGAGCGGACTACATGTGTACCTGAAGCGGGCGACGTTGAACCGGTCGCTGTTCGGGTCACCCGCACAGCATCGTGCGGTTCTCGCGGAACGCTACCGCGTCGACCCCGATCACACCTGACAGAAAACAGGCCCAGAGTTCTTCCCCCCGGGTATGGTTTCGTCCCCCCACGTCACGCGGAAGGCGATGAGATACCCGAGGGAAGAACGGGTTTCGTGTATCGATCAGGAGGCGAGGCGGCTCGCCGCGAGGGCTTTCAGGTCACTGGACTTGATCTTCGCGCTGCCGGTGAGGCTGATCTCGTCGTCGGTGAAGAACAACACATGGCGGGGTACCTTGTAGCTGGCCAGCCGTTCGCGGAGATATCCGCGGACGGCTTCGGGATCGAGGTCGGCGCCGGCGTGCGGCACGATGCACGCGACCACCACCTCGCCCAGTGTGTCGTGCGGGACGCCAACCGTCCGGGTGACTTTCACTCCCGGATGCGCGATCAGCGCCTCATCGACCTCGAGCGGGGAGACGTTGGCGCCCCCGGTCTTGATGATGTCGGTGAGCCGGCCCTCCCAGAACAGGCGCCCGGCATCGTCGAGGTATCCACCGTCGCCGGTGTGGAAGAACCCCTCGTCGTCGAGTGTCTCCGACAGCGGCGTTCCGATGTAGCCGAGCATGAGCGTCGGGCCCTTGACACAGATCTCGCCGCGTTCACCGAGTGGCACGGTCTCGCCCGACAATGCGTCGACGATCTTCACCGTGTTCCCGGGCAGTGGCTCTCCGCTGCTGCCGCCGATGATGCCCTCGGGCGTACCTGCGGCGAAACACGTTGTGATGGTGAAGGTCTCGGTGTTCCCGTAGGCGTGTCCGGGTTCGGTGTAGGTCGTCGACACGGTCTGGTGGCGGGCGATCGGAGTGTTGCGGTCCACGAATCGCATGCTGCTCAGATCGACGTTGCGCCAGTTGGGCGCGGCCTCGAGTGCGGCCCACTGGTGCGGCCAGGCGACGGGGAAGTTCACCTTCTCGGTGTCCATCAGGTCGAGTGCCTCGGCGGCGTCGAAAGTGGATTGCAGGATGAGTGAACCGCCGCTGGCCAGTGTGGAGCCGATTGCCATGCCGAAGTTCCCGGACCAGAAGAAGCCGTTCGCGGACCAGCAGCGGACTCGATCATCCGGGGTGAGACCGTACATCCGGCAGAAGCGCCACATCTGGATGGTGACACCGCGGTGGGCGCTGAGGATGCCCTTGGGCTTGCTCGTCGAACCCGAGGAGAAGAACAGCACCGCGGTGTCGCTGGGTTGCGTTGTCGCCGCGGTGGCCTCGATCAACTCACGGGATTCGCCCGTCCCGGCGGCGAGGAAACTGTCCCAGTCGTCGATCCCGGCGACATCGGCCGATCCGCCCGTCACCGCCAAGTAGGTCAGGAACGGGTAACTGTTCGACTGCAAGGTGCCTGGGCTCGACGTCGCGATCTGCGGTTCCAGACCCACGAGGATCTCGGTGAGATTCGTTTTCGCGACGGTGCGCTCGAACAAGAGGACCGATACGCCGGACGATCTCAGCAGATGGTCCAATTCGGCAGGCGTCGAGAAGGTGCTGAGTGTGACGGCGACCCCGCCGGCCAGCGACGTACCGAACACCGACGTGAGCCATTCGGCGCGGTTGGTCATCAGCACACCGACTCGGCTGTCCTTGCCGACGCCACGCGCACGCAGCGCGCGTGCGACGTCTACCGACCGTGCCCAGAGATCGGTGTAGGACCAGCGGACTGCCCCCGTCTCCGCTTGCTGGACGAGTGCCTCGCGGTCTCCGAATCGATCGGTAACCTCCCGGAGAAACCCTGGCAGGGTGAGAGTTCCGAGTCCGGGTTCCTCACTCAACGGTGGCCCCGATGCGACGGACAGCGTCAGGGTGGGGGACGGGGTGCTCATGGCTGACCTCGCAGTGATGGGCGGTGGGCGTGAGGGTGGGACGCGTCAGAGCGGTAGTTCGACCTCGGCGGTGCACGACACGAGGCCGGCGCCATTCTGATCGGTGAGCTTCAACTTGATCTGGACGAGCGGCACACCCCACTCGGTCTCGGCTCGCTTGTCGATGATCTCGGCATCGAAATAGGTGACATCACCTTCGAATGCCGGAGCCCGGAAGTCGGCCTTGGTGTGCCGCACCATGCCGTCGTACCCAGCCCAGTTCGCGAGGTAGTCCGTGCACCACGCGCCCATCGTCGCGCCGTAACCGTAGGCGCGTGCCATGCCGACCTCACCGGCCTTCTCCGCGTCGATATGTCCGCGCGATGGTCCGACGTAAAGCCCGTCTCGCTTGCGCGGATCGATCTTCGCATCCTCCTCGTCGAACCCGAAGCCTTCTTCCCAGCCGGGGTCCTGATACACCCACGGATCGTCGACGCCCTCGGGTGCGACCCACTCGAACGTGCCCCAGATGTTGAACAGGAACGCGCGATACTCGGTGGTGAACGACGCGATGCTGTGGGGGCCGATCACGCGGCGCGGCAGGGTGTCTCCGACCTTGACCTCATCGAAGTGAGGGGAGATGCCGAGCCGGTTCGACAAGAGCCATTCGCGGCGCAGCGCCTCGATCTCGATCAACTCGTCGTTCGTCCATTTCTTCACGACGCCGATCTGATCGTCGTACATGCCCCGTTTGGTCGCCTCTGCTGCCAGGTAGCGGATCGCGGTAGACCGCTCCCGCGCCACCAGTGCGCCGTGCTGGTTCGTGTGGGTGGTGTCGCCGCGGGAGAACATGGTCGGACCCGCGAACTTCGTGTCGGCGATCTTGTAGTCGTGAAAGCGTCGCTCCTGGAACAGTTTGTCTCCGGGGCGAACCGGCGAGCCGTAGAACCACCATTCCTCGCCACCGAAGATCAGGTGACTGCCGGGGATGTGCCCGACGCATGCCGGTGCCGCACCGTGACCGTAATCCAGCGCGACGGCGATGGATTGCGGTGCGATGATCCCGCCGTAGCGGGACTCGCGGGCGAACTCCTCGTTCCAGTGGATCGGGTTGGGGTTGTCCATCGCCATGACCCACCGGCGGATGTCGGATCGGCTGCAGGGATCCCAGAGCTGGCCGCCACCGATGGGTTGCCCCACCCGGTGATCGACGTCAGAGAGGTCGAGTTCGACGGCCTCAGCCTTCGCGGCCGGTGCGGCTTTCGTGGTCTTGGTGCTCTTGGTTGCCGTCCTCGTCCTGGTGGTCCGGCTGGTGGTCTTGGCTTCCGTTGTGCTGCTCACCATGTGCTCCGATTCATCGATTGACGTCGACGACGATGCGGCCGCGGACCGTACCGTCCATGAGTTGTCCCGCGGCGCTGATCGATTCGGCCAGCGAGACTTCGCGGGCGATCGACTCCAGCGCGTCGGCCTCCAAGTCACGTGCCAGGCGCTTCCATGCGGTGACCCGGCGCTCCCGGGGCGCCATGACACTGTCTATCCCCAGCAGCGACACACCGCGCAGGATGAAGGGTGCGACCGAGGACGGGAAGTCCATTCCCTGTGCGAGGCCACAGGCGGCGACGAATCCGCCGTAACGGGTTTGCGCGCAGGCGTTTGCCAGAGTGTGACTGCCGACGGTGTCGACGACGCCCGCCCAGCGCTCCTTTTGCAAGGGCTTGCCCTTGTCGGACAGCTCGCTTCGGTCCACGATCGTGGTGGCCCCAAGACCCTCGAGATACGCCGATTCCGAGGTCTTTCCCGTCGCGGCGGCGACCGAGAAACCAGCCGCGGTCAGCAACGCGATGGCCACGCTGCCCACGCCGCCGGTGGCTCCGGTCACCAGGATCTCGCCCTGGTCCGGGCTCACGCCCGCGTCGAGCAGTGCATCCACGCAGAGGCTCGCCGTATAGCCGGCCGTACCGATGGCCATCGCCTGGCGGGTGGTGAACTCGGCAGGCAGGGGGATGAGCCAATCGCCACTCAGGCGAGCCCGCTGTGCGAAACCACCCCAATGCTTCTCGCCCACGCCCCAGCCGTTGAGGATCACCTTGTCGCCCGTTGACCAGTCGGCATGTGAACTGTCGACGACGGTGCCGGCGAGATCGATGCCCGGCACCATGGGGAATGCGCGCACCACCGGTGAGCTTCCCGTGATGGCGAGGGCGTCCTTGAAATTGAGCGAAGAATAGTCGACATCGATTTCGACGTCCCCGTGAGGGAGGTCGGAGCGGTCGAGCGCCTGAACCGAGACAGATTGTCCCGCTTCACCTTTCTCGATCACTACAGCCAAGAACTTCTGCACGGTCGATCCTTCCGGAATGCGAGAACGTCGTTCTCGTTCGACGCTAGTCAATCCTCACAAGGATAGCAATACTTGACTTATTGACTGGGCATCTTGTCCGGAGCATTGGCGGTCGTGCCCTCCGGTCCATGAGGAGTTCCGGGGCGTTGGCGGACGTGCCCTCTCGTCCCTGAGGAGTTCCGGGGCGTTGGCGGACGTGCCCTCCGGTCCCTGAGGAGTTCCGGAGCATTGGCAGACGTGCCCCCCGGTCCCTGAGGAGTTCCGGAGCGCTAGCGGAGGAACGTCACGAAGGGCCGGCCCTTCGTGACGCTCGCAAGCTCGCTCCTCAGGGGCCGGAGGGAGTGCCTGTCGAAATCCCCCGGGTGGACGTTCGTAGGCTTCGAAGCTCATCCGGCCCTTCGTGACGCATCCTCGCAAGCTCGGAGGCTCCTCAGGGACCGGGTGGGAATGCCTGTCGAAATCTTCGGTCCCTGAGGAGCCCGCGAACGGAGTGAGCGTGCGTCACGAAGGGCACGACACCAGAGGGTGCAGGTCGGATCAGCGTGCCGTCCAGCCGCCGTCGACCACGATCGTCTGGCCGGTGACGTAGGCGCCGGAGTCGCCGGCCAGCCAGACCACGGCACCGACGATGTCGCGCGCGGACCCTTGCATCGGCAACGGGGTGTTGCGGCGCAGGTATTGCGAGGCGCGTTCGCTCTCATACAGGGGGGTGGTGATCTCGCTGCGAAAGAAGCCCGGTGCCACGGTGTTCACGCGGATCGAGTGCCGTGCCCACTGGACCGCCAGCTCGGCAGTGAGTCCCGACAATCCCGCCTTGCTCGCAGCGTAGGAGGCCTGGGGAATGCCGGGGATACCGACGCGCCCGCTGATGGACGAGATGTTGACGATGGATCCGCGCCCGGTGCTGCGCATGTGGGGAAAGACGCTCTGCGCCAGTAGGAACGGTGCCATCAGATTGAGGCTCATCGTCTGGCGGATCGCGTCGAGGGGTTCGGATTCGGCTCGCTCCTCGGTGAACATGCTGCCGGCCGCGTTCACGACGATCTCCGGCGGACCGAGCGCATCGCACACCCGCGGCGCGATGTTCCCGACCTGGTCGAGCTCGGACAGGTCGCAGTCGATGGCCGCACCGTCGATCCGCTCGGCGAGTTCGGTCAGTTTGTCGCGGCGGCGGGCGACGAGTGCGACCCGGGCGCCTGCTGTGGCGAGCGCTTGCGCCACTGCGGCCCCGAGTCCCGACGACGCCCCGGTCACGATCGCCACCCGGCCATCGAGCCCGAACATCTCGGCCACGCCGGGGCCAACCTCGCGCGTCATCGCGAACTCCTGCTGGTGGCCCGTTCGACGAGGCCGGGAAGGTCGGCTCGTACCACCTTGCCCATGGCGTTGACCGGAAGTGTGTCGATCTGGTGCCAGATCTCCGGGACTTTGTAGGGGGACAGCGCATCTCGGCACCGCTGGGCAAGCGCGTCGAAATCGGCAGGCGCGCCTGTGCTCTCCACGACGGCGGCCACACGCTGTCCGAGCCGATCATCGGGGACCGGATACACAGCGACGCGGGCGATGTCCGGATCGCCGCCGATGACGCGCTCCACCTCGAGTGGATACACATTCGCGCCGCCACGGATGATGACCAGCTTCTTGCGGTCGACAACCCTCAGCCAGCCGTCGGCGTCAACCGAGCCGACGTCACCGGTGGGCTGTGGGCCGGGTTCGGCGCGCCGAAGGCCGTCGTGCTCCCAGTGGCCGAGCATGGGTCGCCACACGTCGGCCCAGGCGCCGTCGGTGCGACCGGACAGTTTCAACTCGCCGAGCTCACCGGCGGGCAGGCGTCGGCCATTGTCGTCGTAGGCGGCCACGTCGTAGTGATCCAGCACCTGTCCGCTCGCACGCGGTCGCCACTGGGTGCCGGTCGGGTCGATCGACACGACGGTGGGGGCTTCGGTGAGACCGTAGGTCGCACGGGGGACGATGCCGTGGGCCGCGGCGAAGTCCCGTCGCAAGTCGTCGGAGGTGTCGCTGCCGCCGCTCCATACCTCCTCGAGTGAACCGAGGTCGATGTCGGGACGACGGGCGAGGTCATAGAGCTGGGCGGGCGCGCCGTTCCAGACGGTGACCTCTCGGCCGGTGATCCAGTCGATGACGCCGTCGACGTCCCGGCGGTTCATGATCACGGCGCAACCCCCGCACTGGGCGGTGAGCAGCGTGGACAGCATCATCAGATTGAGGATGGTGAGCGGGAAGCTGTCGCCCTTGCGCAGTGTCGGTCCCCAACCACGGGATGCACCCAGGACGGCACCGGGGAGCAGCAGATTTCGCTGGCTGTGCACCACCGCCTTGGGGTGCCCGGACGTCCCGCTGGTGAAGGCGATGCCCGCAGGCGCGTCGACGTCGATGTCGATGGGAGGCGCTGATTCGTCGCGGCTCAGCAGGTCGGACCACCGGTCGAGGTCGACGCGGTCGGGAGCAGTCAGTCGGCAGTGGTCCCCGGCCAGGGTGACCGTGGGCGCGACCAGGTCGTGGAGGTCGTGCTGTTCGTTCACCGACAGCGCTTCGCCGATGCCGGCCCAGATGGCGCCGATCCGTTGGGTGCCATGAAATGCCGCGACGATGTCGAGGTCGTTGGGAAGGCAGGCCGCGACCCGATCCCCGGGCCTGACCCCGAGCGACCATAGTGCGCCGGCGGCGCGATCGGCCTGCCGGTCGAGTTCGGCGTACGACCAGACCCCCGACACGGCCTCGACCGCGGGAGCGTCCGGACGCGCCGAGAGGCCGGCGTCGAGCACCGTTCCGATGGTCTTGAAATTCTTCACCAGCTACTAATACCACTATCCTTGTAAGGATTGATCTGATAGCTTCAGCCGAGTGAAACACACTGGTCCGCTGTCCGGGGTGCGTGTTGTCGACCTCACCGCCATGGTGATGGGGCCGTACTGCACCCAGATCATGGCCGACATGGGCGCCGACGTGGTGAAGATCGAGCCGCCGGCCGGCGACAACACCCGGTACATCTCCGTGGGACCGGAGCCCGCGATGGCTGGCGTCTTCGTGAACGTGAACCGCGGAAAGCGAAGTGCGGTGTTGGATCTACGTGCGGAGGGCGGCCGAGGTCACCTCCGTGACCTGATCGCCGAGGCCGACGTGTTCATCCATTCCATGCGGGGTTCGGCCATCGCCCGGCTCGGATTCGGTTACGACGATGTCGCGGCGATCAATCCGTCCGTCGTGTACACGAACTGCTACGGCTATGGTCGTCGCGGTCCCGACGCGAACCGCACTGCCTACGACGACACGATCCAGGCCGAATGCGGTTTGCCATCCGTCCAGGAGCAGCTGACGGGCGAGGCCGGGTATGTCGGAACGATCATGGCCGACAAGGTCGCCGGTATGACCGCCCTGTACGCGACGATGATGGCCCTGTTCCATCGTGAACGGACCGGCGAGGGGCAGGAGGTGGAGGTCAGCATGTTCGAGACGATGGCCTCGTTCATGCTCGTCGAGCATGCCAACGGCGCGATGTTCGACCCGCCGCTGGGCCCCGCTGCCTACCCGCGTGCCGTGTCACCGCACCGAAAGCCGTACCGCACCAAGGACGGTCACATCTCTGCACTGGTCTACAACGACAAGCAATGGACGGCATTCATCGAGGCGGTCAACCCGCCATGGGCGGGCGAGCAATTCGCGACTTTGGCGCAACGGGCGGCGCAGATCGACGCCGTCTACGAGCTCCTGGCAACGACATTTGCCGAACGGACGACCCAGGAGTGGCTGGATCTGCTGCACTCACTCGACATTCCGGCCGCTCCGGTGAACAGCCTCGACGGCCTGTTCGACAATCCGCATCTCAACGAGGTCGGCTTCTTCGAGGAAGTCGACACACCCAACGGCACTGTGCGCTTTCCTGGGTCTCCCGCATGGTTCTCGCGCACTCCCGGACGGGTCGCCGGGCCCGCGCCACGGCTTGGCGCCGACACGCAGGACGTGTTGGACGAGGTGCGGATCCGCGCGGCCTCACGAGAGCGGCGCGCGTGACGGCCACGACGCAGGAGGAGATGCTCGACCTCAGCACCTATCTGCGACGAGGCGACCACATCGTCGTCGGCCAGGCGTGTGGCGAGCCGACGACCCTGCTGGAAAGCCTCGTCGCCCAGGCCCGCGACATCGGTGAACTCTCGGTGTTCGTGGTCACCAGCTTTTCCGGGACACTCACAACGGATGAGGCGATCGGCAATCTCGGACTCTCGAGTATGGGTGCCATCGGAACACTTCGATCGTTGACCAAAGCTCATGCGCTGGACATCATTCCGTGCCACGTGGGGCAGGTCGCGCCGATGATCTCGGCGGGCTACCTGCCCTGCGATGTGGCGTTCGTTCAGGTGAGCCCGCCCGACGCCGATGGCCACCACAGCCTCGGTCTCATCAGCGATTACGTGCTGGCCGCGGTCGAGAAGGCGCGCGTGGTGATCGCGGAGGTCAACGATCAGGTGCCGTACACCTACGGTGCGCTGTTGCCGGCATCGACAATTGACTGCGCGGTGCACGTCTCACGGCCTCCAGTTCAGGTCAGCCCGGCGCGGATCAGCGACATCGATCGACAGATTGCAGAGTTCTCGGCCGCCTACATCGACGACGGATCGGTCATTCAGATGGGTGTGGGCGCGGTGCCTGACGCGATGCTGCAGTTGCTCATCGATCGAAAAGATCTGGGTGTGCATTCGGGAATGGTCGGGGACGGACTCGTCGACTTGGTCGAAGCCGGTGCGGTCACCAATGCGCGCAAGGGCATCGACCGTGGTGTGTCGGTAGCCGGAGCGTTGATCGGGACGTCGCGGCTGTACGACTTCGCGCACCGTAACCCGGAGTTGCGGATGCGTCCGACCTCGTACACCCACGACGCCGGTGTGATGGCTCAGCTGGACAAGCTGGTGACGATCAACTCGGCGGTGGAAGTCGATCTCACGGGGCAGGTGAACGCCGAGCAGAGCGCAGCGGCCTATCTGGGTGGTACGGGAGGGCAGGTCGACTTCGTCCGGGCGGGCGCACGCTCGCCGGGCGGCCACGCGATCATGGCTCTGCCGGCAACGGCCAAGGGCGGCAGCGTCAGTCGGATCACCGCTGGGCTGTCGGGGCCGGTGACCACCGCCCGCAGTGAGGTGGACGTGGTGGTGACCGAATACGGTGCGGCCGAGCTTCGAGGACAGACGCTCGCCGAGCGCACTCGGCGCCTGATCGCGATCGCCCATCCCGACTTCCGCGAGGAGTTGGAACGCGAGGCGCACCCGATCCAGCGCCGACGATTCTGAGAGGCAGGTTCCGGTGGAAGACGCCGTGCTGTTCGATGTGGACGACGAGATCGCGATCATCACCCTCAATCGGCCCGAGACCCGCAATTGCCTGGCGTCCGACGTCCGTGAGGGCTTGTCCGACGCGTGGAATCGATTCGAGAACGACGCCGCGCTGCGGATTGCCATCCTGACCGGTGCAGGGGAGACCTTCTGCGCGGGTGGCGATCTCAAGGAGATGGTGGCGACCGGAATGCGGGTTCCGCCGCGGGACATGTTCGCGCTGCCGTACGACACCGTGGAACTGTCCAAACCGACGATCGCTGCGGTCAACGGCGCAGCTTTTGCCGGTGGGTGGATGATCGCGCAGGCCTGTGACCTGTGCGTGGCGGCCACCACCGCGAGGTTCGCGGTGACCGAGGTGAAGGTCGGACGCAGTTCGCCGTGGGCGGCGCCGCTGATCCACATGATCCCGCAACGGATCATGATGGAGATCCTGTTGACCGGCAGGCCGATCACCGCCCAGCGGGCGTATGACATCGGCCTCGTCAACCGCGTTGCGGAACCGGAAGTGTTGATGGACACCGCCGTCGAACTCGCCCATGAGATCTTGGCCGGTGCGCCGCTGTCGGTTCGCGCCGCTCGCGACACGGTGATGCTGTCGACCGAGATGGGCCGCTCGGCGGCGTTGCAGGCGGCCCGAGCGGCCGCAGAAGTGTGCTACAACAGCGACGACGCCCAGGAAGGGCCCGCAGCGTTCGCGGAAAAGCGTGCTCCGCGTTGGCAGGGACGCTGAGGGTCGCGCGTGGGCCGGCCCGTCTGCTGCGCGCCGGTCTGAGCTGCCTCCTGACCCAGATGACACCTCAGCGGGCCGCCGGTAGATCATCCGCGCGGCTGTCCGGAGGGGGTTTCGGCCCCCGACGCTGTGTCCTTCTGTCGATGACGTTTCTTGTCGGTGCCGCCCGTTAGCCTGGGTGGTAGTTCCACATTCGACCTGGTGAGTTCGTCCGTACAGGAAGGCGCGTGGTGTTCTCGTTCTCCGATCATGCCGGCGACGCCGCGGCTTTGTCGGCGCCGTGTGAGGGTGTCGAGGCGGAGGTGGCGCGTACGGATGCGGTGCGCGATGTGTTGCAGCTGAGTCGTCAGGCCGAGGCGCGTGCGGTGTTGGGTGCCTATGAGATCGGGATGTCGGTCTATAACCAGTTGGTGAACCGTGACGGGCCGTACACGTCGAATTCGTCGTTGGTGAAGGCGCACAAGATGGCGACCGGGGAGATCTCGTTGCAGCTGAGACTCTCGCGCTCGAAGGCCGGTGATTGGTTCAGGCTGGGTGAGTTGCTGCAGGATCTGCCCAAGTTCCAGCTGGCTTACCTGGCCGGTGATTTCAGTACCCATCGGATGTCGGAGATGGTGCGGGCGGCGCAGGTGGCTCCCAAAGGTGATCTGCGCGAACGTATCGACGCGATCATCGATGCCGCCCTGGGGCCGGGACCCGAGGGTGCCGCCGGTGACGAGGACGCCGACACCGCAGATGGCGAGGGTGCCGCCGACTCCGCAGACGGCGAGGGCGCGCCCGATTCCGCAGACTCTGCCGACGACCACTCCGCCGACGACTGTGCTGCCGACCATGACGCTGCCGGCGATGACGCTGCCGGCGACGATTCTGCCGGCGACTCCGGTGACTCCGGCGACTCTGGCGACTCTGGTGATTCCGCTGATACTCCGGGTAAGTCGCCGATCGATTTCGAGGACATCGCGCTGGAGTTGGGTTACCGTGCGACGACCGATCCGGTGTTGCGTGATCAACTCGGTGAATCGGTGATCTCGTTGGATCCCGATGGTTGTGCCGAGGCTCGTGAGGATGTCGCGCAGACGTTTCAGAACGTGACGTTCGCCAAGGAAGCGTTCGGGCACATGCAGATGTCGGCGTGTATCAGTGCCGAGCACGGGGTGTTCGTGCAGCAGCGTATCGCCGCGATGATCTGCGAGCGGGTGTGCCGGCGTGACCCGCGGCGTATCGGCGTGCAACGTGCGCTGGCGCTTGCGGAAATCCATGGTGTGCCCGGGGCGAAGCTGGCGTGCACATGTGGCTTCGACGCATGTCCCACCACGCAGGCCGAGCAGTCCGAGCCGCACAAGCAGACGGTCCAGGCCCCGCAGCAGCGCGCGCAATGCCGCAAGCCGTTCGACCACCTGGAAACACCTCCGATCGACGAGCCGGACTGCCGCGGGCAGGTCGTCGAGCCGGAAACACCTCCGATCGGCGAGCCGGACTGCCGCGGGCAGGTCGTCGAGCCGGAAACACCTCCGATCGGCGAGCCGGACTGCCGCGGGCAGGTCGTCGAGCCGGGGGCAGCTCCGATCGGCGAGCCGGAATGCCGCGGGCAGGTCGTCGAGCCGGGGGCAGCTCCGATCGTCGAGTCGGAAGGCCGCGAGCAGTTCGTCGAGCACGAGACATCTCCCATCGACGACCCGGAGTCAGTGACCGAACCAACCGGCGGCCCGGTCGAATCCAGCGCGGAGCCGGCACCAACGGACCCCGAGGGCCTGCCCGAGTCGATCGACATCGGCGATCGCCACGTCTTCAGCTCACCCGACACCCTGGTCATCAACTTACCGTTCGACATCGCCGACACCCCGGCGACGATCAGCGGATGCCGACCCCGTGTGACACCCCACGTCGGCAGGATGTATCTCTATCGCGACCGACGCTGCCGACACCCGTAGACGTGCCGCCCACCCGCTGATCGAGTAGACCGAGACGCGAGGCAGTGGGGCGTATCGAGATCGCCTCGCGAGTTTCGATACGCCTCCGCCGGCGCTCCGGGCTATTCAACCAGCGTGGACGAATTCACCGTGCCAGCTGCGGGAGGAACGGCACGAGACCCGGTTCGGGTTCGATCCCGAACGAGCGCAACGCCATTGCGAGCATGGCATAGCAGCCGACAGTGAACACCACATCCATCAACTGCTGCTCGTCCAACTCGTGTGCGAGGACGGTCCAGGTCTCGTCACTGATCGACCCCTCATCGACCAGTTCATCGACCGAACTCACCAAGGCCCGCTCGGCGGGTGACCATTCGGGTGCGCCCGCTCCCTCGGTCACCCGGTCGATCTCCTCAGCGGTCAAACCTGCACGGTCCGCGAGTATCACGTGCTGCGCCCACTCGTAGTCCGCGTGCCGGATGTGGGCGACCCGGAGTATCAACAATTCCCGTTGCCGTGCCGAGAGGGCGGACGTGGCCAACAGGTGCTTGTTGAACGACAGGAATGCCATGGCCAGACCCGGATAGCGGGCCAGTGTGCCGAGAAGATTGTCTCCCGCCTGGCGTTTGGCCTCGGCGTCGACGCTCTTCACCGACGACCGGAAGCCCTCGACGAATGCGCGCATGTCGTCGGACCACTCCGCTCTCGACGCCGGCGGTATCCTGGCCGTCACGTGTTCCGCCCGCCGTTGACACCGATCATCTGTCCGGTGATGTAGCCGGCCTCTTCACTCACCAGGAATGCGCAGGTGGCGGCGACATCCGCGGGTAGTCCGATCCGGCCGACCGGGGTCTTCTCGATCTGGGTGTCGAGATCGAACCTTCCCGATGCCACGGTTTCCCGCAGCATCGGTGTGTCGATGAATCCAGGCGGGATCGTGTTGACCGTGATGCCGCGGCGACCGAACTCCAGAGCGAGAACCTTTGTCAGACCCACGACTCCGGACTTGGACGTGACGTAACCGGCCAGCCCTGGGGAGCCGCTGTGCACGCTCGACGACGAGATGTTGACGATGCGTCCCCATCCCTCCTCGAGCATGTCCGGGATGACGGCCTGGCAACAATCGAATGTGCTCGTCAGATTCAGGGCCAGGGCTCGATTCCATCGCTCGGCAGTGATCTCCAGGAAGGGACCTGCCAAGGTGCCGCCTGCGCTGTTGACCAGGATGGTCGGGCGGCCGAGCTGCGCTCGCACCGCCTCGATACCGGCGTCGATCTGGGCACGGTCGGTCACGTCGACCGCCAGTCCCAGCGCCTTGCCGCCGGTCTCCTCGATCGAGCGTGCCTTTGCGGCGGCGGCCTCTTCGTTGATGTCGAAGATCGCCACCATGTCGTCACCTGCGGCCAGGCGATCACTGATCGCCCCACCGATTCCTGAGGCTCCGCCGGTGACAATCGCCGTGCGGCCACTCATTTGATCTTCTCCTCACCCGCAACCGTGAGGCGGTGCATGATCCGGGGCTTGTCACGATCGAACTCGCGCACGCGATGCACCAGGCCCGTGTTGTCCCAGAAGACGGTGTCGCCCTCGGTCCAGCTGTGGCTGCAGACCTTGCCATCGGCCGTGGTCCGATCCCGTAACTCGGCGAGCAGCGCCCGTCCCTCGTCGAGGTCCATCCCGGCGATATGTGATGCGGTGGCGCCCAATACCAGTGATTTCCGGCCGGAGTCGTGCTCCCACACCAGCGGATGCTCGTGAGCTGTGCGGGTGGCCCAGTCCGCCACCTGCTCCGGTGTCGGGTCCGTGTAGGTCATCCGCTGAACTGCATCGAAGGTGTGTACGACGCGTAAACCGGCGAAGCGCTTCTTCTCTTCGCCCGACAGCTCGTCGTAGGCCGCATAGGTACTGGCGAACTCTGTCTCCCCGCCTTCGGCCGACGTGACCCGTGCGGTGAGAATCGATGTCTTCGGTGCGATCTCGTCAAGGAGACCGTCGATGTGCCAGAACTCGTTGCTGCGCAGGTACTCCGCGTTCGGGTTCGACGGATCGAAGCTGATCTCCATCACCTTGTCGTTGGCAGGGGGACGATGCGAGAAGTCGATCAGTGTGCCCAGCTTTCCGCAGAACTCGACCATCGCCTCGTCGCTCGCATGCAACTCGGGCAACAGCAGGACCCCGAAGCTCTCCAGAGCCTCAGCGACTGCGGCGGGGAGGTCGGGGTCGCTGCGGAGTCGGTCGGTGTCGACGTCGAGAATCTTCGCGCCGACCTTTTCCGACAGTGGTTCGGTTCTCAGTGTGCTCATGGCTGCCCTCGTATCGTCGGGTGTTTCGTCCAGGTCAGGTGGGGATGTTCGATCGGCGACGGTTGATCAGTGGCCGTGTGTAGGAGGGATCGTGCTTGCTGCGCGACGGTGCGCCGTTGTCGTTGATGTCGGGTACATCCGCGAATGGGATGTCCATCGTCGGCACCATCCCGGACCACTCGATGGCGTTCGTGCGCAACGCGATCTTCCACTCGCCGTCGCGGCGCTCCAGCCGATCGATGTACCGGCCGCCGGCGATCCAGTTGGTGTCGTCGCGGTTGCGGCCAACGAACAGGTAGTAGGTCTCGCTGTGTGCGATGTCGCCTTCGATCTCACAGGTGTGGTTGAGCAGATTGTGGTGAGTCGCGACCTGGCCTTGTTCGTGCATGGGGATGGACCACTCGAAGAGTTCGATCGGCCCGCCGACGAAGCTGCCCGCGGCGATCGTGGCATCAGGGTGGAACGCGGACAGGAAGATGTCGCGGTCGAAACGGTCCATGCCGCGACTGAACCGGGTCAGTGTGTCGAGGATGTTCTGGCGGTCGAGCAACTCTTCCAACTTGCTGAGCGTCTGCGCCGCTACCGATGTCTGCATGATGTCCTCTGATCTCGTGTTGATGGTGGTTGGTCTCACACCGGAGACCAGATCGGTTCTCCACGTGTCGCACGCAACGACGGGATGTGTCTGCCGTCGATGTCGGTGATGCCGTAGGCCTCACCGAGCTCCGCGGTGATGAAGGTTCCGCCGGTGCGCGCGATGATCTCGCCGTCGGAGGCCAGGGCTGCGATGACCCGGCCGGCGTATTCGGGCGAGCAACCGTTCTCGGGACGGGTGGCCGGCTGACCGTCCAGTCCGCTGATCTCGGCCAGATTCCGTTCGGCGCGTTCGGTGAACGTCAAGCCTTGCCACAGTGAGATGGAGCTCACCCCATGGGGTTTGAGTTCGACCGCCATGTCCCGCGCCATCCGATCGACCGCACTCTTGGCCATTCCGAAGAGGACGCCGTAGGTGTACGTCACTCCGGTGTAGCCGGAAATCGCGACGATGAGCCCCGATCTCTGCGCCGTCATGATCCTCGCGGCGTGCCACGCGGCCACGAAGCTGGATCGCACTCCGACGTCGATCATCTCCCAGTTCGAGAGTGGTTTGCGCCAGAAGGGTTCCGGGTCGGTGAGGTCGTCGGGTAGCGCGAACGCGTTGTTGACCAAGATGTCGAGCCGGCCCCGCTCGCTCTCGACCAGATCGAACAGGGCCGAGACGTCGTCGTCGTTCGAGTGGTCCACCGGGACCGCGACACCTCGGCCGCCGAGGCGGTCACACAATTCGGCGGTTTCGCCGACAGTGCCCGGTAACGCGGAGGTCCCCGGGGTCACCGTGCGCCCGGTGACGTAGACCGTGGCGCCCTCGGCGGCGAGCGCGAGCGCAATACCCTTTCCGATGCCACGACTGGCACCCGTGACGACGGCGACCTTGTCCGACAACGATTTCACCCGCGCCACCTCATCGGGGTGCGGTGGCCTGGGCCGAAGCGAAGAAGACCTCGCTGTGGTCGCCGGTCGCTCTACCCGGGAAATGACCGGCCGAGAACGGTTGACCCATCAAACCCTGCGACCAGTCGACTGCCGTGCCGAGGTCTCGGAACCAGTCGTAGAGCATCGTCCGTTGCGCGATGCGCCACACATCTGACCGCCTCTCCAGCCGATCGAGGTAGCGCCCACCGAGGACCATGTCGCGCTCCTCATCACCGATGTCGACGCGGTGATAAGCGGTGACATGCGTCTCGGCGGTTGCCTCGGTGACCCCGGACTCGATCAGACTCTGGCCGAGCACGTGCTGGGTGACCACGACCGCGGCGGAGCCGGGTACCACCCAGTCGAGATACTCGTCGAAGCCGCCGGTGAAAATGCCGAAATCGGTGGTGGCATCCGGCCAGAACGCGGTCCGGATCGACCCCGCGTCCCTGCGGTCCTCGCCCCGCGCAACACGGATGATGCAGTCCCGGATGTCGGCGTGATCGAGGACCCTGCGCAGTCGCTCGGTATCTGAACTCATGCCCCGTCCTCGTCCGGAGCCGGCGCGTAGCCAAGGATGCCCTTGATCTCCAGATAGTCCTCGAACCCGAACTCGCCCCACTCGCGGCCGTTTCCGCTCTTCTTGAATCCGCCGAAGGGGGCACAGAAGTCGAACGCGTCATTGATGGCGACCGATCCGGCACGGATGCGTCGCGCTACGGCGCGAGCCTGGTCGAGGTCGGCGCCCGCCACGAACCCGGCGAGGCCGTACTCGGTGTCATTGGCGATCTCGATGGCGTGGTCGATGCTGTCATAGCCGAGGATCGTCAGTACCGGGCCGAAGATCTCCTCCCGCGCGATCGTCATGTCGTTCTTGACATCTGCGAACACGGTCGGCTGTACGTAGTAGCCCTTCGTGAGTCCTTCGGGCCGCCCGGGGCCGCCCGCCACCAGGGTGGCGCCGTCGTCGACACCCTGCTGGATGAGGCTCTGGATCTTGTCGAACTGCGACTTCGACACCACCGGGCCGATGGCGAAGTCTCCGGCGGGGTCGCCGACCGTCACGGTCGACGCCGCTTGCCTCGCGGCGTCGATCGCCTCTTCCATGCGCTGGTTCGGTACCAGCATGCGCGAGGGGGCGCTGCAGGTCTGGCCGGAGTTGAGCATCATCGTCACGACACCCTTGGTGACATTCTCCGCGAAATCGGCGTCGTCGAGGACGACGTTGGGTCCCTTACCGCCGAGTTCCTGCGTGACCCTCTTGACGCCGGCGGCCGCGTTCTTCGCGATGTCGATACCAGCCCGGGTCGAACCGGTGAACGACACCATGTCGACATCCCGATGGTTCGACAGCGGGACACCGACATTCGGTCCGTCGCCCTGGACCAGATTGAACACACCGGCAGGAACGCCTGCGGCATGCAGGATCTCGGTGAAGATCTGTCCGGTGAACGGCGACCGTTCCGACGGCTTGAGCACCATCGTGCAACCGGTTGCGAGCGCGGGGAAGACCTTGACCGCGATCTGGTTCAACGGCCAGTTCCACGGAGTGATCAAGCCGCACACGCCAATCGGTTCCTTCACCACCAGCGACGCGCCACGCTGTTCCTCGAACACATAGTTGCCGAGTGTCTCGATGACGGTGCCCAGATGTCCGGCGCCGAGCCCGATCTGGAAGCCGTTGGCCAGGGCGGTCGGCGCACCCATCTCCTCGGTCAGCGCCGCCCCGAGGTCGCCGCTGCGATTCTGGTATTCGACCGAGATGTTCTGCAGCAGCTCGATGCGGTCCTTGATCGACGACGATGACCAGGTGCTGAACGCCCGCCGGGCCGCGGACACCGCTTTGTCGACGTCGGCGGCCGAGCCGAGGGAAACGGTGCCGCACACCTCTTCGGTCGCCGGATTGGTCACCTCGAAGGTGTCCGTCTGGGCCGGCTCCAGCCACCGACCGTCGATGTAGAACTTGTGGTACTCACGCATGACAGCCCCAATTCTGTTGTTGTGCAATCCGAGGTCTCATCGCCGGCGTCTCACTGCTGGCCTTCCGCGTACCAGGTGCGGAACTCGTCGTAGCTCGGCATCTCCTCCGAGTTCGCCTTCGGGTCCACGGCGACGTGGATCACGCCGGGCTTCCCGCTGGCGTACGCCCGCTTGATCGCGGGAGCGATGTCCGCATCCTTGTCGACGTATTCGCCGTAGCAGCCGAATCCCTCGGCGACCTTGTCCAGGCGGGTGGCCTCGCTCCAATGGACACCGGTCTCGAGCGACCCGTGGCCGTAGGTGCGCTTGTAGACACCGACCTCCAGACCCCACGCATAGTCGACGGCGACCACGCACACCAACGGAAGGTTCAGACGGGCTGCGGTTTCCAGTTCGGAGATGTGGAACTGGAACGACGAGTCGCCGGTGATCAGCATCATCGGCCGTTTGCCGCCGTCGGCGACGCCCGCGCCGACCGCATAGGGGAGACCGGTACCCAGGTGGCCGAAGTTCTGATTCCACATCACGTCGTGCGGCTTGGCCTGCGAGTAGGTCCACCCGAAGATGGTCGTGGCGCCGCCGTCGCGCACCATGATGCCGTCGGCGGGGAAGTCCTTGGTCGCCTCGACGATCAGTCGGGCCGGATGCACCGGCGTCGTTCCCGACGGTGCCGTCTCGGCCAGCTCGGCCAGCTGCGCCGCATCCTCGGAGATCCACCGCTCGAGTTCGGGTGTGGCGGTGCGCGGGGAGTCCTTGAGGGCCTCGACGAGTTGCGGCACCACCGCCCGCAGGTCGCCGACCATCGGCACGTCGATGGGGCGGTTGACCCCGATCGCGGCCGGATCCTGCTCGATGAGCAGCCAGGACCGGTTGGCTTCGCCCTCCACCCAATGCCGTCCCCGGCCGAAGTGGACCGGCTCGCCGAGTTCCGTGCCGATCGCGAGACACAGGTCGGACTGCACCACCGCTTCCACAGCCGACGTGGAGAACCCGTACGCGAAGGTGCGGTCCTCCAGACCCTCGATGTACGAGGTGCCGCCAGAGGTCTGGATCACCGGGCAGGCCATCAGATCCGCGAGTTCCTTCACCGATGCACCCGCGCGCGCCGTGTGCACGCCGTGCCCGACGAGCAGGATGGGCTGTTCGGCGGCGCCGATCAGCCGTGCCGCCTCGTCGATCTTGTCCTGGCCTGCGGTCTGGCCGACCAGCCGATACGCGCTCGGCGGCAGGACCGGCGGAACGTCGAGTTCCTCCTGGATGACGTGCGACGGGTACTCGATGTAGACGGGTCCCGGCGTCCCCGACAGTGCCTTCCGGAGCCCCTCACGGATGATCTCGTCGGTCTGGTCGGCGTATTCGATACTGGCGCTGTACTTCACCGACGGTTCGATCAGCCCGGACTGCTGGACGAACTGAATCCGGCCGCGGCGCACCCGCTGTTCGGTGATGCGGGCGCGTTGGCCGCCGAGAAAGATGACCGGCGAGTTCTCGACCTTGGCACACATGACCGCGCCGGCCATGTTGGCGATGCCCGGCCCCAGAGTGCCGATGCACACCGCGGCCTTGCCGGTCATCCGGGAGACCGCCTCGGCCATGAAGCCTGCTGTCTCCTCATGATGCGGGGCAACGACATTCCAGCCCCGCTCCTCGGCCGTGTGGAACAGATGGACGAAGTTGGGATCGGGAATGCCGAAGATGGTGTTGATGCCCTCGGCCTCGAAGAGATCGAGAATCCGTTCATAGACCTTGACTGACACGTGCGCTGCCTTCCGTCGCTAGTGCGAAACTCTTCGTGATGTGGTCGACGTGGCCTGACGGGACGACCGGCAGGAGCCACGAATTCTCGGTGTCGCGGATCTCGGCGATACGTTCGCCGACGTCCTCGACCGACCAGGCCGGCTGGTACACACCTTCGGTCTCGGCGATGTAGGCCCGCGCCACCCGACCCGCGATCGACACCAGCATCTCCCCGGTGATCGAACAGGATTCGTGTGCCAGCCAGCCCACGGCGGGCGCGGTCAATTCGGGCTCCATCGGTGGATAGGCGGAGGTGTCGAGGCCCTCGGCGAGCCGGGTCAGGGCCGCCGGGACGATCACGTTCGACCGCACACCGTGTTCGGCTCCCTCCAGGGCCGCGACGTTGGACAGGCCGATGATCCCGGCCTTCGCCGCGCCGTAGTTGGCGACGTTCCTGTTGCCGTAGATGCCGCCGATCGACGAGGTCAGCACCACGCGTCCGTAGCCGGCGGCGCACATCCGCGGGAAGGCCGGGCGGAGAACGTGGAATGCGCCCCGCAGGTGCACGTCGAGGACGGCGTCGAAGTCCTCGTACGTCATCTCCGACAACGAGGCATATCTGTTGTTGCCGGCGTTGTGGATCAAGATGTCGATCGTGCCGAAGGTGTCGATCGCGGCGTCGATGATGGCGCGACCTCCCTCGGCGGTCGCGACGGATTCGGTGCAGGCGACGGCCTCTCCACCGGCGGCCGTGATCTGTTGTACGACGTCGGCCGCCGGTCCGGCATCGGTGTTCTCGCCGCTGATACTGCTTCCGGGATCGTTGACGACCACCTTTGCCCCCCGCGACGCGAGCAGAAGGGCGTAGGCACGTCCCAGACCTCGTCCGGCACCGGTGATGACAGCGACCCGCTTGTCGTAACGCAAGCTCACTTGTCCAGCACCAGACCTTCCAGTTCGCCGGTGGCACGCCAGTTCTGGAGCAGGTCACTCAGTTCGTAGAAGCCGCCCCAGAACGGATCACCGAGGAAGGAGCGTCCATTGGGCTCGCCCTCACTGTTGTAGTAGCCCGGCGTGCATTCCATCGTGAAGGTGCTGTTGTCCACCGAGTACTCGCGGATGGTCTGCACCCAGCCCTCTTCGGCCTCGGGGGTGGGTTCGACGTAGGTCGCACCCCGGTTGAGCGCCTCGGAGACGATGTAGGAGATGTGGTCGGCCTGCTGCTCGAACATCAGCGTCGTCGACGCGGTGACACCGCCTTGGACGAAGCCGGTGGCGAAGTGGTTGGGGAAGCCGTGCGCCATCACCCCGTGCAGGGTGCGGAAGCCCTTGCCCCAATGGTCATAGAGCGACACCCCATCTCGGCCGGCGAACGGCTTGATGTCGAACTGTCGCTCGAGCGCCGTGGTGATCTCGAAGCCGCTGGCGAACACGATGCAGTCGACCTCATACTCGACACCGTTGGCGACGACACCCTTCTCGGTGATCCGCTCGACGCCCTTGGTCTCCGAAACGTCGACCAACGTGACGTTGGGACGGTTGAAGGTCGGTAGGTAGTCGTCATTGAAGACCGGCCGCTTGCACATGTTTCGGTAATAGGGCTTGAGTTTCTCCGCGGTCTCCGGGTCCTCGACGATCTGCTCGACGCGCCGGCGGAGGCGTTCCATCGCGCGGTAGTCCTCGATCTCCTTGAGCTCCATGAACTTCGCCGGATCGGCGAGCGCAGCCCAGCCCTCGAAGTTCGGGGTCGCATTGAGCTTCGCGGCCATGTTACGGGCGACCTCGGTCCATCCGTCGCAGATGAGGTCGGGTTCGCCCGGGTTGTAGAACGCGAACGCTGCGTTGTGGAAGTTGCGCTGTCGCGCGGCACGCCACCCCGGCTCCAGACTCTGCACCCACTCGGGGTCGGTCGGATAGTTGGCACGCTCGAAGATGTAGGAGGGTGTCCGCTGGAACACCGTGAGGTGCTTGGCTCCGCGGGCCAGGTGGGGGATCGCCTGTACGCCGCTCGATCCGGTGCCGATCACGGCGATGCGCTTGTCGGCGATCTTGTCCAGTCCGCCGTGCAGATCGCCGCCGGTGTAGTCGTAGTCCCAGCGAGCGGTGTGGAAGGTGTGGCCCTTGAAGTCCTTGATCCCCGGAATGCCGGGCAGTTTGGGCCGGTTGTGGGGCCCCTGGCACATGATCACGAACCGGGCGCGGATCTCGTCGCCGCGGTTCGAGGTGATGTGCCACCGGTTGTCGGAGCCGTCCCACTCCATGGCTCGGACGAGGGTGTGGAAGAGAGCGTGATCATAGAGGCCGAAATGCTTGCCGATGCGCTGCGCGTGCTCGAAGCATTCGTCGCCCTTGGAGAACTTCTCCTTCGGCATGAAGCCGGTCTCCTCGAGCAACGGCAGGTAACAGTAGGCGTCGGAGTCGATCTGGATGCCCGGGTAGCGATTCCAGTACCAGACCCCGCCGAAATCGCCGCCGAGTTCGATGATCTTGAAATCCGAGACCCCTGCCTGCTGTAGCCGGTGAGCGGTGATGAGGCCACAGAATCCGCCGCCGAGCACCACCACGTCGATGTCATCGGTGATCGGCTGTCGCGGGACCACCGGCATGTGGGGGTCGCCCTCGTAGAACTCGGCGAAATCGTCCTCGGCCTCGAGATACTGGGCCTGCCCGTCCGATCGGAGACGCTTGTCGCGCTCGGAAAGGTATTTCTCGTGGAGGGCCGGGATGTCGACGTCCGGTGTCTGCGTGGGTTCGCATTTCTGCATCTGAATTCCTTGGTTCGGCACTGCTGATGGATGTGGGTGGAAAGTGGTGAGCGACAGCTCAGCCGAGGTCGACCGGTGTGCCGGTGCCCATGTACTTCGCCAGGTTGTGGTGCAGGTTGACGACGCTGCGTTCGCGGTACGGGTTGGGTTTGGCGCCCGAGAAGCCCTGGGACTTGATGCCCTTCTGCACGGCGGCCATGTTGGAGAAGTCCTGCGGCAACACCGTGCGCCAGCCGGGGTCGTCCTCGGGCGTGTACTCCCACTCGGTTTCCGGCGCCTCGCCCTCAGGGAAGAGCTCGTATACCGCGGCCTCGAAGTAGCACTTGTCGGGGTCATCGCCGTAGGGCCGTGCGCTGTAGCAGAGCATGTTGTTCAGCGCATGCCCGATCTGGAAATTGGGGAAGATCTGCCACGCCGTACCGCTCTTGGCGACGATCTCCGGTGCGACGGTCGGCCAGATCACCCCGCGGTCGGCATCGGCCTTACGGGCCGACGTCAGCCAATGGGCCAGCACCTCGTTGGCCGGAGTGCCCTCGGGCAGTTCGTCCATCAACCGTTGGGCGGCATCGACAAGAGTCCGTGTCGTGTTGGTGTTGGCGTTCTCCCAGGTGAAGTTCTGCAGATCGATGGTGGACATCCGTGCGTCCGGACCGTCGGCAACCCGCAGCTTCGACTGGTTGTCCTCCATCCCCTTGGGCACGTCGTAGCCGATGTTGCTGTGCTTGCCGTGGGCGCGCGACCATCCGAGAAAGGTCCCGTAGGCGCGGAACTCGGGATGTGTGTAGGGGACGTGGTAGGTCTCCATGAACGCTTCGAGTGCGACCTTCCAGTTGCAGTCGAAGACAAGCCATTTGCGCCAGCGGTAGCGCATGTTCTCCAGCTGGAAGGGGTCCAGAAGGCTCGCAGCCGGTTCCAGGTAGTCACGCAGCGGTTCACACTCCGGGTCCATGTTGATCCAGATCCAGCCGCCCCAGGTATCGACCTGTACGTTGCGCAGCCGGGTCTTCTCCTCGGTGAGGCCGGTGGGCCAGTCCGCACGTTCGGCGGCCCAGGTGTTGCGGCCCTCCAGGTCGTAGGTCCAGCCATGGAAGCCACACACGAAGGTCTTGCACTTGCCCTTGGCTTCTCGCTTGCCGTCGGGGGTGTCGACGAGTCGGCGTCCGCGATGCGAACAGACGTTGTGGTAGGCACTGATCTTGTCCGGGGCCGAGCGGGCGATGATGAACGAGTTGTCCATGATCTCGTAGGTGAGGAAGTCGCCGACCTTCGGGATCTCCTCCACCCGACCGACCTGCTGCCAGACCTTGCTCCAGAGTCTGTCCTGTTCGGCGCGGAGATAGTCCTTGGAGATGTAGGCCTCCACACCGATCTCCAGCGGTGTGATCGGCGGCTCATCGGTGGAGTTCTGAACCGGTACGTTGATGTCGTCGATGGTGTTGGTCATGACATTCTCCCGATGAAATTCGTTGAATCAGTGCGTGATTGCGGCGCGGAAGTTCTCGTCCTTGAGGAACAGGGACGTGTGGTCGGCGCCCATGTGCGTCCATTTCAGATTGAGGCCGCCGTCGACGAGGATGGTCTGTCCGGTGATGTAACTGGACAGATCGCTCAGGAGGAACAGGATCGCGCCGGCCTGTTCTTCCGGGCGGCCACGCCGACCCATGGCGATGGCACGGCGGTCGCGATCCTCGTCGTCGTCCACGTAGGTCATCGATGCCGGTGTGGCGGTCACCCCCGGCGCGACGGCGTTCACCCGGATGTCGTCGGTGGCGAGTTCGACGGCCATGGTCCGGGTCGCCGCCACCAGCGCTGCTTTCGCGGTGCCGTACCCGATGTGGAAGGGTGCTGTGTTCATCCCACTGATGGAGGAGATCGAAACGATCGACCCGGGCAGAGCCTGCGACTTGAGTTCGGCGGCCACCGCCTGGCTCATGAAGAACATGGTCTCCAGGTTCTGGGTGAACAGGTCCCGCCAGTCCTCGCGGCTCACCCGGATGGCGGGCATCCAGGTGGCCGGTGCCGCACCGCCGGCCACGTTGACGAGTCCGTACAGCGCGCCGTCGGTGAGCCGTACCCGATCCAGCACCGTCGCGATGCCCTCGTCGGTGGCCGCGTCGGCGCTCACCGGAATCACCGAAAGGCCCTGGTCGACAAGCGGGGTGATATGCGTGTCGAGATTCTCCTTCGAACGGCTCACCGCGATCACGGTCGCGCCCGCCTCGGCGACCATCCTCGTCACCGTCGTGCCGATCCCCCCTCCGGCCGCGCCGGACACGATCACGATGCGTCCGGCGAGCCCGACAGGGTTGTGGTCCAGCTGTTTGGTACCCATCCGGTGCTCAGGCCCCCTTCCGCAGAGCGATGACGCTGCCGTCGGCGTCGGCGGAGACATACAGGGTTCCGTTGGGGCCGAGGGCGATACCCGCGAACGGACCCTGCGGTCCGGAGAAGGGGACCAGTCCCAGGAGCGGCTTGGGGGTCACCCCGGGCGGCGCACCGACCGGCAGGTTGGTGGCGATGACCTGGCGGCTCTTGGTCTCGAGGTCGACGTTCACCACCGACTTGCTCCCGGCGTCGACGATGTAGAGCTGCGATCCGTCGACGACGATGCCCTGCGGTGTCTCGAGCCCGTCGACGATGGTGTCGGTGCCCGAACTCGTCACCGCGGCAACCCGTCCCGCACCTGACTCGGAGACCAGGCAGGTTCCGTCGGCGGTGAAGGCGACGCCCATCGGTCGATCGAGGCCGCTTGCGAGAACATCGGCCTGACCGGACCGCACGGCATGCACCTTCCCGGTACCGAGATCGGCAACCGCGATGAGACCGGCCGATGACACCGCGACACCGTAGAGCTGGTCGAGGCCGTCGACGAGGACCTCGCTCTCGGCGGCGGCCGGTGAGTACCGCGACACCGTGCCGTTGCCGGCCACGACGAACTCGCCGTCGCCGACTGACGTCATACCCCGGATGTAGCCGGGGTAGCCCGGGCTGAAAAGCATTCCCAGGGTGTGTGGTTCGGCGCCCGGGCGGTGGGCGAGCAAGAAGGTGCCGTCGGCGATGTAGAGGGTGCCATCAGGTCCGACGGTGAGATCGAGCGGCCACGTCAGGCCATCGGCCAGCGCGGTGCGCGTCTCACCACCGGCCAGGATCTCGGTGATCTGCCCGGTGAAGCTCGAGACGAACAGGCGGTCGCCGGCGAACGTGAGGTTGTCCAGGCCAGGGGAGAGCTGGGCCAACAGCGTCTGGTCGCCGGTGCGCGGATTGATCCTCAGTACCTGCCCGGACGCGACCTGGGTGGACACGATGTAGCCGTCAGCATCGAACTTCACCGCATCGGGCGCGCCGAGATCGCCTGCCACTCTTTCTGGTTCACCGCCGTCGAGGTCGATCCGCCAGATCTCGTTGGCGCCGAGAAGCGGGTAGTACAACTTGCCGTCGGGACCGACCTCCATGCCGTTGGGCATCGGCAGGTCCTCCAGCAGCACCTTCGGGGCGCCGCCGGACCGATCGAGCTCCATCAGTCGACCGCCTGGTCGACACTCGTTCACGAAGAGCCGGTCCTGATGGATCGTGATGCCGTTGGCGCCCGGAAGGTCGTCGCGCAGTAGTCGGGTCGAGCCGGTGCTGTCCCGTACGCTCACACGGCCGTCGTAGTACTCGGTGATGTACATGTCGCCGCGGCTGTCGAAGGCCACGTCGTCCGGCGCGACGATGTCGCTGCCCTTCGCGCTGATCGTCTCGAGCGCACCGGTGTCGAGGTCGAGTGCGCTGATCTGACTGCCGGCCACCTGGGCGACGTAGACACGCCCGTCGGGTCCCGAACGGATGCCGTTGGCGCCGAACAGGCGACTGGGTTCGGTGACGCGCTCGAGGCTCCAGCCGTCGGCGAGGTCATGGGACGCAGGGCTGATGTAGCGGGCCGCCTGGGTCAAGGTGGGCCTCCTGTGCTGAGAGGAATCGGTGACGGCGACCTGCTCCTGCGGCGAGTGGAGCACGGGCAGGTGCGGCGTGATGCAGGCCACAAAGTCGCTCGCGTCGGAGTCTAAACAGGTGCGCGCAAGATTTACAAGTATTACTATCCTTAAAAGGATGGGAACCGAGTTCTCGACACTGCGCAGCGAGGTTACCGGGAGGCGGGCATGGTCGGACGCATCGTCATCCGGCTCACTGAGCTGCAGAGACGACACAAAAGCGGACCGTCGCGACGCACTGCGCCGCGACGGTCCGCTCTACTCTGGTTGGTGTTCTGGGTGCTACGCGCTGCCGTCGAACAGGCTCGTCACGGAGCCGTTCTCGAAAACCTCTCGAATGGTCTGGGCGAGCAACGGGGCGATCGACAGAACCGTCAGGTTCGCGAACTGCTTCTCCTCCGGGATGGGCAGCGTGTCCGTCGCGACGACCTCTTTCGCGCCGCAATTGGCCAGTCGCTCGGCGGCGGGGTCGGAGAAGACCCCGTGCGTGGTGGCGATGATGACGTCGCCTGCGCCCGCGTCCTTGAGTACCTTCACGGCCCCGGCGATGGTGCCACCGGTGTCGATCATGTCGTCGATCAGGACACACGTGCGGCCTTCGACCTCACCGACCACCCGGTTCGACTTCACCTGGTTGGGGACCAACGGATCCCGGGTCTTGTGGATGAATGCCAGCGGCGCACCGGCCAACGCATCGGCCCATTTCTCCGCGACGCGCACTCGACCGGAGTCGGGGGAGACGACGGTGACATTGTCGGTGCCGTAGTTCGCCCGGACGTAGTCGGCGAGTTGGCCCAAGGCGTGCATGTGGTCGACCGGACCGTCGAAGAAGCCCTGGATCTGATCGGTGTGCAGGTCGACCGTGATGATCCGGTCGGCGCCCGCGGCCTTCAGCAGGTCGGCGATCAGCCGTGCCGAGATCGGCTCGCGGCCACGGTGCTTCTTGTCCTGGCGGGCGTAGGGGTAGAACGGCAGGATCACGCTGATGCGCTTGGCCGAGCCGCGCTTGAGCGCGTCGATCATGACGAGCGCCTCCATCACCCACTGGTTCAGTGGGAACGGGCAGCTCTGCAGGACGAAGGCGTCGGAACCACGAACCGACTCCTCGAAGCGGACGAAGATCTCACCGTTGGCGAAGTCCCTCGCGGTCTGCGGGGTCACCTTGATGCCGAGTTCATCGGCGACGGCCTGTGCGAGGTCGGGGTGGGCGCGCCCAGAGAACAGCATCAGGTTCTTCTGGTTATCCGTGGTCCAGGTCATGAAAACTCTTCTGCTCGAAAGACTTGCTGAATCAGTCGCCAGACCGGTTGTCGACCTGGCTGTTGGTCTGTTGGGCATCGCCGGCAGCGCGAGCCGCCGCGGTACCCGGGCGCTTGCGCACCACCCAGTTCTCGATATTCCGTTGTTGGCCCGCCGACACCGCGAGAGCTCCGGGAGGTACGTCGTCCCGCAAGACCGTACCCGCCCCGGTGTAGGCGCCGTCCCCGACGCGCAGAGGTGCGACAAACATGTTGTCAGACCCTGTACGGCAGTGGGACCCGATCACCGTACGGTGTTTCGCCACGCCGTCATAATTCACGAACACGCTGGAAGCGCCGATGTTGGTTTCCTCGCCGATCGTCGCGTCCCCGACGTAGGTGAGGTGGGGGATCTTGCTCCCCGCGCCGATATCGGCCTTCTTGGTCTCCACGAAGGTGCCGATCTTGCCGCCGACCCCGAGTCGGGTCCCCGGACGCAGGTAGGCGAACGGCCCGACGGACGCGTTCGCGCCGACCTCCGATTCGCTGCCGTGGGTGCGGATCACCGCTGCGCCGGACCCGACGACGACGTTCCGCAAGGTGCTGTCGGGGCCGATCACGGCGTCGTCGGCGATGGTGGTGGTGCCGAGCAACTGGGTGCCCGGCTCGATCCGGACATCGACCCCGATGACAACGTCCACGTCGATCCAGGTCGAGTTCGGATCGACGACGGTGACGCCGGCCAGCTGATGACGTCGGATGATCCGGCGATTGAGTTCGGCGCCGAGATCGGCCAGCTGGATGCGGTCGTTGCAGCCGGCCACCAGCAGAGGATCGTCGACGGTCAACGCGTGGATGGCCTCATCGTCCTCTCGGGCGATCCCGATCACGTCGGTGAGGTAGTACTCCCCTTGGACATTGTCCGTGGACAGCTGCCCGAGCGCGTAGCGCAGGAACGTCGCGTCGAACGCATAGACCCCGGCGTTGACCTCGGCGATCGAGCGTTGCCGGTCGGTGGCGTCCTTGTGTTCGACGATGGCCTGCACCATCGAGTCGTTGGTCCGGATGATCCGGCCGTACCCGGTGGGGTCGGGCGCGAGGAAGCTGGTCAGCGTGACGGCTGCCCCGCCATGGGCATTGTGTGCGACGACGAGCGCGTCGAGGGTGGCCGCGTCGAGTAGGGGAACGTCGGCGGCCATCACCACGACCGTCCCGGTGAAGTCGTCGGGCAGGGCGGACAATCCCGCCTGCGCCGCGTGGCCGGTGCCGTGCGGTTGGTCCTGGACGGCGATGGAGACCTTGCGGCCGAGTTCGTCGGCGATCTCGGCGACCGCTGCGCTCACCTGTTCTCGCTCATGTCCGACGACGGCGATCAGGTCGGTCGGCTCGATCCCGGCCGCACCGTGCAGGGCGTGGCCGACCAAGGGTCGGCCACCGAGCGTGTGCAGGATCTTGGGGACTTTCGACTTCATTCGGGTGCCCGCACCTGCCGCGAGGACGATCACGGCAGTTGCAGGCGAGGACGTCTCCGTCATGTGGCTCGATACTACGCAGTGGCCACCACCACAATGCGCTCACCCGCCGCCCAGTACCGAGCGAATGTTCGGGCTGATAGAAACAGTGAGGCGCAAACCGCCCCCACGACCAACGGAGGTACCCCCACAATGAGCACTCAGAAAGTCGCGATCGTCACCGGAGCCGCCCGCGGTATCGGCGCAGGCGTCGCCAAACGCCTGGCCTCCGACGGGCTGGCCGTCGCCGTCCTCGACCTGGATGCGGATGCCTGCGCCGACACCGTCTCGGCGATCACCGAGGCCGGTGGCAAGGCCATCGCCGTCGGCGCCGACGTCTCCAGCGAAGACTCGGTCACCGCCGCGGTGGCGAAGGTCGTCGAGGAGCTCGGCCCGCCCACCGTCGTGGTCAACAACGCGGGCATTCTGCGCGACAATCTGCTGTTCAAGATGTCCGTCGACGACTGGGACGCGGTCATGGGCGTGCACCTGCGTGGCGCCTTCAACGTGACCAAGGCGGCTCAGAAGTACATGGTGGATGCCGGCTGGGGCCGCATCGTGAACCTGTCGAGTACGTCCGCCCTGGGCAACCGCGGGCAGGCCAACTACTCGGCCGCCAAGGCCGGCATGCAGGGCTTCACCAAGACGCTGGCGATCGAGCTCGGCAAGTTCGGCATCACCGCCAACGCGATCGCCCCCGGCTTCATCGCCACGGAGATGACCGCCGCCACCGCCGCGCGCGTGGGTGTCCCGTTCGAGGACTTCAAGAAGGCCGCAGCCGCCGAGATCCCGGTGAACCGGGTCGGCGCTCCGGAGGACATCGCACACACGGCGTCGTTCTTCATCAGCGAGGGTGCCGGCTTCGTGTCCGGCCAGGTGGTCTACGTGGCGGGCGGCCCGAAGGACTGATCTCGTTCCCGCTCCTCCGTTTCGTTCCCGCTCCTTCGATCGAGGGAGCGGATACGAAACGGAGGAGCGGTAACGCCGAGATTCGTGCGGGCGGGGCCTATGGCACAATCGTCTGCGCAGTATTCCCCCATGGTGTAATCGGCAACACTTCTGATTTTGGTTCAGGCATTCCAGGTTCGAGTCCTGGTGGGGGAGCTTCGATTGCTCACACAGCCGCCACACGCGCTCGCCGCTGCCGCTGCACCACCGGGTCCGGATACGGCACCGCGTCGACCAATCGGCGCGTGTAGGGGTCGGACGGCGCGGTGAGAACACGGCGCGCATCCCCGGCCTCGACGACGTGGCCGTCCCGCAGCACCACCACACGATCGGACACCTGCTCGACGACCGCCAGGTCGTGGCTGATGAAGATCGCGGCGAAGCCCAACTCCTCCTGCAGGCTCGCGAACAGGTCGAGCACCTTGGCCTGGACGGACACATCGAGCGCGCTCGTCGGTTCGTCTGCGATCAACAACTCCGGTTCCGCCGAGAGCGCGCGTGCGAGCGCGACCCGTTGCCGCTGACCGCCGGACAGCTCGTGCGGGAGGCGGGACGCGAACACCCGCGGCAGTTGAACCGCGGAGAGCAGCTCGTGGACGCGACGGTCACGGCTCGCGCGATCGCCGATGTCCTGGATGTCGAGAGGCTCGGAGATCGACTCGGAGACGGTGAAGCGCGGATCGAGCGACGCTGTCGGGTCCTGCGGCACAAACGCCAGCTTGCGGCGCACGGAGCGTAAGCGGGCGCGCGACAGGGTCGCGATGTCGTCCCCGTCGACCAGGATGCGGCCGTCTCGCACGGGGATCAGGCCGCCCACGGCCCGTCCGAGTGTGGTTTTGCCCGAGCCGGATTCACCCACCACGCCGACCACTTCGCCGCGGCCGACGGTGAAGGACACCCCGGACAACGCGGTGTGTGGCCGCGCGCCGAATCTGCCCGGATGGGTGACGGTCACGGTGTCGACGGTGAGGACCGGCGTCGGATCACCGGTGGTGTCGGCCTCGGCGTCATCGTCCTCGGCCCGGAGGTCCGGCAGGCGCGGCACCGCGGCGAGCAGCTGACGTGTGTACGGCTGCGTCGGGTGGGCGAAGATGTCGTGAACCTCACCGGATTCGACGATCTCGCCGAGCTGCGCGACGACCACGCGGTCCGCGATATCCGCGACGACCCCCAGATTGTGTGTGATCAGCAGGATTCCGGCCTGGGTACGGTCGCGGAGGCGCGCCAGCAGATCGAGGATCTCCAGCTGGACGGACACGTCGAGAGCGGTGGTCGGCTCGTCGGCGAGCAGCAGCACGGGATCTCCGGCCAGGGCCAGGGCGATCACGACTCGTTGCTTCTGCCCACCGGACAGCTGATGCGGATAGAAGTCGATCCTCTCGTCGGGATCGGGGATCTCCACCAGGGTCAGCAACTCGACGGCGCGTTGGCGCGCCTGCTTGCGAGAGATGTTCCGGTGCGCCCGAAGTGCCTGGCGCAATTGCCAACCCACGGTCTGCGAGGGATTGAGTGCGGTTTGTGGTTCCTGGAAGATCATCGCGACCCGGTCGCCGCGGATCGAGGTGAGTACCTTCTCGGCTTGGTTGAGCACCTCGACGCCGTCGACGAGAATCGAGCCGGTGGCGTGTGCACCGTCGGGCAGCAGCCCGATGGCAGCTTGCGCGGTGATCGTCTTTCCGGATCCGGATTCCCCGACGAGTGCGACGATCTCACCGCGTTCGACGCGAAGGCTGATCCCGGCCACCGCCGGTCGGGGGAAGTCGAAGCGGACGCGGAGGTCCTCGACGACGAGTGCGGGCGTGGGTGTCGGGTGTGTCGACGATGTCATCGTCCGATCCTCCGGTCGTGTGAGATCGATTGGGCGATCAGGTAGAAGCCCAGTACAAGAGCCGACACCACGATCAGCGGACCGATCGAGAACCAGGGATTGGTCTCGAGGTAGCCGTTGCCGCTGGCGAGGATCGAACCCAGCGATGGCGTCGGGGCGACCACCCCGATGCCGAGGTAGCTCAGCGCGCCCTCGACGAACACCGCCAGTGACAGTGACAGGGCGAACTGAACGGAGAGCGACTCGAGCGAGTGGGGCAGCACGTGGTGAAGGAGCACCCGCGACGTGCTCGCGCCACTCACGCGCGCGGCTTCGACGAACGGCATCTCCCGGATCCGCAGTACGGATGTACGGGTGAGACGCCCGAAGATCGGGATCTCGGCGAGCGCGATGACGAGGCCCACCGTGAACGCTCCGGGGCCCAGCACCGCGGTGAGCGTGATACCCAGAACCAGCGCCGGGAACGCCAGGATCACGTCGAAGACCCGTTGCGCTGCAACATCGGTGACGGGCGTGATGACGGTGGTCAGGCCCGCGAGTGTCCCCAACGCCGCACCGATCGGCACGGCGACGAAGATGATGAGCAGATCGATCCGGATCCCGTAGAGCACCCGGGTCAGCAGGTCGCGGTTCACGTCGTCGGTGCCCAGCCAGTGATCGAGACCGGGCGTGAGGAGATACGCGCCGTCGATCTGCCGGTCCGGGCCGTACGGGGTGAACAGCGGGCCGATGACACCCAGGAGGACGACACCGACGACCAGGATGCTCCCGACGAGTCCGATTCCGTGGGATAGACTGCGCCACAGCGGTATCTGCGGACTTCTCGCCTCCCGGTCGCCGGGGCTCTCGGGGAGCAGCCCGGGCCCGACGTCGGCGTCGTGGCCCGTTGCAGGGAGCACCGTGTCGGCGCTCGGGATACCTGTAGTACTCGAGGTCATCATTCACCTGCCAGTCGGATACGGGGGTCGAGCCAAGCGTGGACGATGTCGGCGAGGAGCTGGATGATCACGAACACCCCGACCGACAACAAGACGAGCACCTGCACCAAGGGGTAGTCGCGTGCGAAGATCCCCTCCTCGGTGAGCAATCCGAGTCCGGGCCACCCGAAGATGGACTCGACCAGGACGGCACCGCCCAGCAGCGAACCGACCGTGATGCCGAGCGCGGTGAGTGTGGGCGGCAGCGCATTACGCAGCGCATGCTTGAGGACGACGTCGGTGTGGGAGGCGCCGAGAGCCTTCGCCGTCAGTACATATGGCGCTCGCAGCTCGGTGCGCAGCGACTCGGTCAGGAACCGGGCCAGCATCGCGCCGGCCGGCAGGCCCAACGTCAATGCCGGCAGCAGGATGAACTGCGCGCTGATCTGCAGGCTGTCGGAGAACCCGTCCGGCGGTGTGCCACCGGCGGGCAACAGTCGCAGCCGGACCCCGAACACGAGGATCAACGCGGTCCCGACGACGAAGGTCGGTAACGCGATCGCAGCGGCGTTGATGCCGGTCAGCAGTGCGCCCAGATATCGGTTGTCGGACAGCACCGCAGTGAGGCTCAGGATCAGTGCGAGAACGATCGCGATCGCCAACGCGGAGAGCGTGAGGATGATCGTATTCATGAGTCCGTATCCGACGAGCGCGGCAATGCTGCCACCGACCTGGTAGCTCTGTCCGAAGTCGAGCGTGATCACCCCACCGATCCAGGCGAGATACTGGGCAAAGAAACTGTGGTCGAGGCCGAGGTCGTGCCGGATGGCCGCGAGATCAGCGGCCGAGGCGTCGGGGCCGGCCAGGGCGGATTCCGGGCCGCCCGGGATCAGGCGCAGCACGGAGAAGATGAGGATGGACGCGACGAACAAGACGAGGATGGCGGTGGGTATGCGCCGCAGGAGATATCCGAGCATCGTCTATTGCTTCCCTTCCGATGCGAGGTAGGTGTTGGCGAAGTGGAGCTGATTGCGTCGATCCCAGTCGACGTTGCCGACTGCGCCCGCCGTCGCGACCTTTCGCAGGACGACACCGATCTCAATGAGGAAGAGGTCGTTGAGCCACTTGTCGTCGAGTTGACGGTATGCCGCGAGTGCGGTCGGTGAGGAACTGTCGCGTGTGGTCCAGGCCGTGGTGGCCGCGGCCGAGTAGCCGGGATCGGTGTAGTTCGAGGAGTTCTTGGCGGCATTGAACGGATACGCCGACACGGCAAGGGTCGACGGGGTGAACTGGGCGAAGGCGTGTTGCAGCAGCCACAGCCCGTCGAACTTGCCGCCGATGAGCTTCGACGACTGCTGGGTCTTGTCGTTCGGGACCAACTTCACCCGGATCCCGACGTCCTTGAGATTGGACTGCACGATCTCGGCGATGACCCCGTCCACGCTGTGCGTCGAGTAGTCCAGTGTCAGAGTGGGAATGGGGCCGGCGGCGGCCACCAGTGCGCGTGCCTTGGCGACGTCTCGCGTGTAGGTCGCGTTGGCGTCGGCACGGTAGGCGGGTGACCATGTCGGCCACGGCAGGTTGACGGTGTACCCACTTCCGCGGAAGACGTCGTCGATGATGCGTCGACGGTCGATGGCGTACGCGATGGCCTGTCGCACCCGCACGTCAGCGAGCGCGGGATTCGCGACGTTGATCCCCACATACTCCTGCGATTCGGCGCCGGTGAGCGTCACCTCTTTGAAGCCGTATCTCGATGACACCAGTTGCTGGTCGTGGTAGTCGAGGCCGTCGGCAACGTCGATCTGTCCGGTCCGCAGGCGCGTGAACAGTGACTGATCGTCCTTGACGACCACGAAGGTGATCGCTTCCAGCGGAGGTGTGCCACCCCAGTAATGCTCGTTGCGGACCAGTCGCACAGACGAATTCGGTTGCCAGCTGTCGAACCGGAACGGACCGGTCCCGTTGAACTGCGTGCCGGCCTTGAGATCGGCGAGCGTGTTCTGGTCGATGATCGGTGCCGAGTCGAGCAGATCGAAGATGTTGCTGAGCGGGTGGGCGAACCCGAGTACGACGCGATGTGGGTCGGAGGTGTCGAACCGGGTGATCGCGGCCGCGGTCCGCTTGAACTGCGGGGTCCAGGGGCCACCGAGATAGGCCTTGATCGAGTTCTCCACGTCGGTGGAGACGAACGGCCGCCCGTCATGAAAGGTGACGTCGTTGCGTAGGTCCAGTGCGAGCGAGCGGCCGTCCGGAGCGAGATGCCAGGCGGTCGCCAGGGAGGGTTGCACCGTCAACGAGTCGCGCGCGTACCGGATCAGCGTGTCATAGGTGTTCGCGACCACCTGTCCGTTGAGGGCTCCGGTTCCGATCTGCAGGAACGTCTTCGGAGACAGGTCACCCAGGACGCCGACGCGGAGATCTCCTCCTCTCGGCACGGCCTGACCCGGAGCGAGCGAAGTCGCCGTCGTATTCTGCTGCTGCGAGACGGCAGACTGACACCCGGCAGTCGCGATCGTCAGCAGGAGTGTGACGGCGACCGCGCAGCACACGCGGATACCTCGATGTCGGGGCATGGGGACCACATTTCTTTCTCGGGTCGAAGCGGAACGATCCCGGCCGAGGAACGAACGTCGAAATAAACTGCACAGCTGCGGGATCGACGTTCATTATGGCGATACCGACGAATGATCGCCGGGTTCTGCTTGGCGCGGATCGAACTCTTGACATGACTGGTTTGCTTCGGCACGGTCGCTGTCTGCCGGGCATCTCCGACGCCGACGGCAACGACAGGAAGGCGGCCACATGGTCGAGAACCAAACGCCGGCGATCCCGGCGAATGCACGCGGATACGAGGGCTTCGGTGGTGTCGTGGGGCGCACGAGCTCCCGATCGACACCGTGGTGGCCGCAGGAGCGATCCGCTCCGCCCGGGGCACCGAACATCGTGGTCATCCTCGTCGATGACATGGGCTACTCGGATATCTCACCCTTTGGTGCCGAGATCGACACACCGAACATCGACGGGTTGGCACGGCGTGGAATTCGGCTGGCCAACTATCACACGACGCCCGTGTGTTCGCCGGCCCGGGCCGCACTGCTGACCGGCCTGAACCCGCACCGGGCCGGGTACGGCAGTGTTGCGAACTCCGATCCCGGATTCCCCGGGTTGCGGTTGGAGTTGGCTGACGACGTGCTGACCCTGCCGGAGATCCTGCGGGAGGGCGGGTACGCGACCTACGCGGTCGGGAAATGGCACCTGGTCCGCGACGCGAACATGGGTCCGGGACGACCACGGGATTCATGGCCGGTGCAACGCGGATTCGACAGCTATTACGGCTCTCTCGAGGGACTCAACTCGTTCTTCTACCCGAATCAACTGATCTCGGACAATTCCGTCGTCGACATCACCGAGTATCCCGATGACTACTACGTGACCGATGATCTGACCGATCGTGCCGTCGCGCAGATCAAGTCCCTGCGCGCCCAGGACGCGACGAAACCGTTCTTCCTGTATTTCGCGCACATCGCGATGCACGGACCGCATCAGGTCAAGGACGACGACCTGCGTAAGTACCGAGGACGGTATGCCGACGGCTGGGATGTCGTCCGGCAGCGCCGCTTCGAACGTCAGATCGCGGAGGGTCTGTTCGATCCGGACACACCGATCGCGCCGCGAAACACCGAACCGGGGTTCGAGGCAGCCCACTGGGCCGACCTCGAGCCGGATGAGCAGCAGCGATATCAGCGCTATCAGGAGGTGTACGCCGCGATGGTCGACAGCGTCGATCAGAGCGTCGGGCGCATCGTCGACACCCTCACCGAGCTCGGCGAGCTCGACAACACCATCATCGTGTTCACCTCGGACAACGGTGGCACCGCAGAGGGAGGCCCGGTCGGAACCCGCTCGTATTTCAGTCAATTCGTGCACGGTCCGGTTCCGCCCGACTGGGAACGCGACGTCGCTCACGACGAGCGACTCATCGGTTCCGCAGAACTGGGTGTCCATTACCCGCGCGGGTGGGGACAGGCCTCGAACACACCCTTCCGCTTCTACAAAGGCCAGACGTTCGCGGGCGGGGTGCGAGTACCGTTCGTGATCTCCTGGCCACGCGGATTGTCGCGCCCGGATGGCGACAACGGAGTGCGCCGCCAGTTCTCCTACGTCACCGATGTCGTGCCGACGTTGCTCGAACTGGCCGGGATCGACACACCCACCGAACGATTCGGACGCCCGGCAAAGGGCCGCGACGGTGTGAGCATCGCCGACTTCTTGCATGATCGGAGTGCGCCGTCCGGGCATACCGAGCAGTACGCCGAGTTCGGTGGCCATCGCGGCTTCTACCGGGACGGCTGGAAGCTCGTGTCCCTGCACACCGATCCGGCCGCCGTCGACGCCCCTCGATGGGAACTCTACGACGTGACGCGCGATCCCGCGGAGACGCGAGATCTGGCGGAACGGTATCCGGAGAAGGTGGCCGAACTGGCCCGAGCCTGGGACGACGCTGCCTGGCACAACACGGTGTTTCCACTTTTCGACTCCGTTGGGGACCAGATCAGGCGTCGGCCTGACGAGCAACGCCTCAGTGGCGCGGTCCGGATCGTCGCCGGCACCCCGACGCTGGAGCGCTACCGTTCCAGCCGTTTGATCGCCTACCGCGATTTCGACATCGAGGTGGATCTGGTGGACTGGACCGCCGCGGACGAGGGGGTTCTCGTGGCCCACGGCGACCAACAGGGCGGATATCTGGCATACATCGATTCGGGATCAGTGCATTTCGTCTTCAACAGCTATGGGCGACTGCATCGGGCCTCGGGAGCTGTACCGCCGGGAACGACCACATTGGTTGTGCGCGCCGTCGCGACGCAGTCGGTCCGCTGGGACTTCTCGATCGAGGCCGTGGCAGGTGGACAGACGTCGGTCGTGGCGAAACTCGACGATCAGTTCCAGCTCGTCGGAATGGCCCCCTGGACCGGGATATCGGTGGGCGTGGACGCACGCGGGCCGGTCGATGTCGAGCTGCGACGACAACGCGGCTCCTTTCGATTCGGCCCCGCGTTGCGGGCCGTCACCTATCGCCCCGGAACGGTTCGGGTGCCGGGCGATGTTCGCCGCGTGATCGACGACGCCGCCGAGTACGCCGCCGACTGAGGAGACTTCCGATCACCGTGAGTTTTGACTCGAACAGCACGTCGCCGTCGTGCTGAGATGAATTCGTCTGAGAGATAGAGATATTGGTGAGAGAGGATTTGAGATGACGCTTGCACAGATCGAGGATCGGACAGATCGGGAGCGTGCGGCACAGGACATCTATGCCGATGCCGGGATCACGGTCCAGAAGCTCGGCGAGCACATCGGCGCACGGATCGGCCGGGTTCGTCTCGGCGGCGACCTCCCGCCCGAGCAGGTGGAAGCGATCCGGCTCGCATTGGCCATCAACAAGACCGTCGTGTTTCAGGGGCAGGAGCACCTCGACGACGACGCTCAGTACGCGTTCGCGGGCTTGCTCGGTGAGCCCACCGCGCCGCACCCCACGGTCACCTCGCGGGGGACCCAATTGCTGACGATCGAAGGCGCAGCGAACAGTTGGCACTCCGACGTCACGTTCGTCGATCGGATTCCGAAGGCGTCCATCCTGCGTGCGGTCACCTTGCCGAGTTACGGCGGTGCGACGACCTGGGCGTCGACCGTCGCAGCATATGACCAGCTGCCGAAGGCGTTGCGCGCGCTGACCGAGGAACTCTGGGCGACGCACAGCAACGTGTACGACTATGTGGGGCAGGCGGAACCATCGGGTGGTGTTGACGTCAGCCAGAAGGCGGATCACTACAAGGAGTTCACCGCGACGGAGTACGAAACCCTGCATCCGGTGGTCCGCGTTCACCCGGAGACGGGGGAACGGAGCCTTCTCCTGGGCCATTTCGCGAAGGAGTTCCGCGGGCTGAGGAATGCCGAGTTCGCAAATCTGTATCAGTTGCTGCAGTCGCGTATCACCAAACTGGAGAACACCTTCCGGTGGAACTGGAGTCTCGGGGATGTCGCGATCTGGGACAACCGTGCGACCCAGCATTACGGGATCTCCGATTACGGCAACCAGAAGCGCCAGCTGCACCGGATCACCCTGGCCGGTGATGTGCCGGTGGACGTCCACGGGCAGCGCAGTCAGATCCTGCAGGGCGACGCGACCCACTACTCGGGTGTCGAGGAGCCCTCGCGGTTGGCGGTCTTCGCCGCCTGAACCCGGATCCACGACGGCCGCCTTCGGCGGCCGTCGTGGAGCGGGGAGAGTGCCCGTCATCCGGTTTTCTGTGGAGGGGAGAGCGCTTACGATCCGGCCCCAACATTCGGTCCCTGAGGAGCGAGCTTGCGAGCGTCACGAAGGGCCGCCCTTCGTGACGGCCCTCCGATGGCGCTCCGGGCCTCCTCAGGGACCGGACGGTGACGGCCCTCCGGGCCCAACATCCGGTCCCTGAGGAGCGAGGAGGGAATCCACCATCCGGTCCCTGAGGAGCGAGGAGGGAACCCGCCATCCGGTTTTCTGTGGAGGGGAAGGGAACCCACGATCCGGTCCCTGAGGAGCGAGGAGGGAACCCACCATCCGGTTTTCTGTGGAGGGGAGAGGAACCCACGATCCGGTCCCTGAGGAGCGAGCTTGCGAGCGTCACGAAGGGCCGCCCTTCGTGACGGCCCTCCGCTGGCGCTCCGGGCCTCCTCAGGGACCGGACGCTGACGGCCCTCCGCTGGCGCTCCGGGCCTCCTCAGGGGTCGGATGGTGGTAGCCCGCTGGCGCTCCGGGCCTCCTCAGGGGTCGGATGGTGGTAGCCCGCTGGCGCTCCGGGCCTCCTCAGGGGCCGGATGCTGTGGCGCTCCGCGCCTCAGAGGCCGGGTGACGTAGCAGTGTCCAGCTTGCGTTGCGAGGCAGAACCTCAGTGCGCCATGGCGGGCGCACCCTCCGGTGCGGCCGGCAGCTTCCCGCTCCGCACCACCAGCGCGGCGAGCACACTACCCAGAGCGAAGACGGCTGCGGCCACCCAGAACGCGGTGGTGTACGAATGGACCGCCGCGAGCTGTGCCAGCTCGGCCGGATTGGTCACGTGCGCAGCGTGATCGGTGAAGTACGCGGTCGCGGAGCTCGCCGCGATGGTGCTCAGCAATGCGGTGCCGACCGAACCGCCGACCTGCTGCATCGTGTTGACCGTGGCCGATGCGACCCCGGCGTCCTGCGGTGACACCCCGGAGATTGCGCCCTGCATGGCCGGCGCCATGGAGGCGCCGATGCCGACGCCGAGGATCAGCAAGGCCGGCAGCACATGGCTTGCGTACGAGCTGGTCTCGGTGATCTGGGTCAGGTAGAGCATCCCGCCGGCGGCGATCATCATGCCACCGGACATCAGCCACCGCGGACCGAAGCGAGGGAGCAGTACTCCGGTCGCCGTCGTAGCGGTCACCACCAGCATGGCGATCATCGGGAGGAAGGCCAATCCGGTCCGGATGGGGCTGAACCCGAGGTTCTGCTGCAGGTAGTAGGTGAGGAACAGGAAGATGCCGAACATACCGATACCGGCGATGAAGACCACCATGTAGGACCCCGCGCGGGTGCGGTCGGTGATCACCCGCAGTGGCAGCAGCGCGTGCTCGGTGCGGGATTGCCACCAGACGAAGCCGGCCAGGAGCAATGCGCCGGCGACGAGCCAGGTGATGGTCGCCCAGTCGGCCCAGCCGTTGGTCTCGGCGTTCGAGAATCCGTAGACGATCGAGAAGAGGCCTGCGGAGGCGGCGGCCACACCCGGGAGATCCAGCTTGGGCCGGTGATCAGAGGTGTTCCGTCCGAGGAACATCACCGCTCCGACCAGCGCGATCGCGGCGATCACGAGGTTGACGTACAGGCACCAGCGCCAGTCGGCCCACTCGGTGAGCATGCCGCCGAGCAGCAGGCCCAATGCACCGCCGCCACCGGCGATCGCGCCGAAGATGCCGAACGCCTTACCGCGTTCGGACGGGTCGGTGAAGGTGGTGGTCAGCAGCGACAGTGCCGCCGGTGCGAGCAGTGCGCCGAAGATGCCTTGACCGGCACGTGCCGCCACCAGCATCTCGAAGTTGACTGCGGCACCACCGATGGCTGACATGACCGCGAAGCCGATCAGCCCGACGATGAACGTGGTGCGGCGCCCCCAGAGGTCTGACAGGCGGCCGCCCAACAGGAGCAGGCTGCCGAATGACAGCGCGTACGCCGTGACGATCCACTGCCGGTCCTCGTTGCCGAAGCCCAGTGACTCCTGCGCGTGAGGGAGCGCGATGTTCACGATGGTCGCGTCGAGCACGACCATGAGTTGTGCGAGGGCGAGGACACCCAGGATCACCCAGCGCAAGCGGTGATGCCGCGCCTCGGGTGACTCCTTCTCGACGGATGGATCGTCGAGAGCGTCGTGGACAATGCTCATCCGAGCCTCCTAAGTCTAGGCGGAGGTAATTCCTCCGGTTCCTGAAGCACAACGTGCGCCAACCGGAGCCAATTCCTCCACTTGCTATTCTGTGACGATGAACACCTCAGAGGCCGAGGTCAGCGGCGGCCGGAAGCTCCGCGCCGACGCCGAGCGGAACCGATTGCGCATCATCGCCGCGGCCCGGGAACTGTTCGCCGAGCGCGGTCTGGAGGTCACACTCGACGACGTGGCGGCCCACGCCGGAGTGGGGGTGGGCACGGTCTATCGCCGATTCGCCAACCGCGACGACCTCATCGTCGGTGTCTTGACCGAGCACCTCACCGAGGTCGCCGAACGTGCGCGCGCGACACTGGACGACCGGGACCCATGGGACGCGGTCGTCGACATCTTCACCCTGGTGGTGTCCTCGATCGCCGCCGACCGTGGACTCGGAGCCGTCATCATGCGCATCGACCACTCGCATCCCGACATCGTGAGTGCGAAGGCGACGTTGACCGAGCAACTACAACGGGTCTATGAGCGTGCCAGCGCAGCGGGAGTACTGCGTCCAGATCTGGAACCGACCGATTTCTTCGCGATCCTGACCATGATGAGAGCAGTCACCGACACCATCGGGCCGACCGTGCCCGACGCGTGGCGCCGCTACCTCGGCATCATTCTCGACGGTGTCCGTGCGCCGGGGCACACGCCGCTGTCCGCGCCGCCCATCACCGAGGGACAGGTTCGCGAGATACAGGCGAACCACGTGGGGGACACATGATTTTCGGGCCGTGACAGGCCCGGTGATCACTCGACGAGGCCCTCGCTCTTGAGCCAGTCATAGGCGACGTCGGAGGGGTCCTCGCCGTCGATGTCCACGCGACCGTTGAGTTCCTGCATCACCTCGTCGGTCAGCCGCTCCGACACCGGCTTCATCAGTGGCGCGATCTCGGGGTACGCGTCGAAGACCTCCTTGCGGACGACGACGGTGCCGCTGTAGGGGAGGAAGTATTTCTTGTCGTCGTCGAGGACCACGAGATCGAGGTTCTTGATACGTCCGTCGGTGGTGTACACCATGCCGAAATTGCAGGGCGAGCTCTTGGCCGTCGAGGTGTAGACGATGCCGGAGTCCATCTGGGTCACATTGCCGGTCGGCACGCCGTTCGGGGTGTTGTAGGGAATGCCGTAGGTCTGCAGCATCGGCAGGAATCCGTCTGGCCTGCTGAAGAATTCGTCGTTGATGCAGAAGGTGCGTTCGGCCACCGGGAGACGGGTGATGTCGGACATGGTCTTCACGTTCAGGCGCTCGGCGGTCGGGGTGGACACGGCGAACGCATAGGTGTCGTTGAAGTTGGCCGGCGGCAACCACACCAGGTCGTTCTCGGCCAGTTCGACGTCGTGGACCTTCTGCCACAGTTCCTGAGGGTCCGGGATGGTGTCGGTCTCGTGCAGATAGGTCACCCAGGCGGTGCCGGTGTACTCCCACGTCAGGTCGGCGGTGCCGTTGAGCATGGCCTGCCGCGACGACGCGGACCCGGGCGCGTTGGTCATGTCGGTGATCGCGGCGCCTGCCGCGCCGAGATACGTCGCGGCGATCTTGCCGAGGATGATGCTCTCGGTGAAGTTCTTGGAGGTGACGGTGATCTTCGCGCCGTCAAGGGGTTTCTCGCCGTCGGGCAGTGAGGCGCTGTGAAACGTACCGGACGAACTGACCAGGCCGCAGCCGGCGACGGTCAGCATCGTCATCGCCACCGCGGCGACGATCCGGGCCATGCGCACCATGCCGCCACGTCCGGTCATGAGATCCCCTTGGGCGTGGCGAACAACTCGAACAGACGCCCGAGCCAGTCGATGGTCAGGGCCAGCAGGCCGACCAGCACGGCGCCGGACAGGAGGAGTTTCGGCAGGAACAAGGTGACGCCGGTGGTGATGAGAGTGCCGAGGCTCGTCGCGCCGATGAACGTGCTCAGCGTCGCGGTGCCGACCAAGATGACCAGCGCGGTCCGGACCCCGTTGAGAATCACCGGCACCGCCAGCGGGAGCTCGACAAGGACCAGGGTGCGTAGTCCGGAGTAGCCGATTCCGCGCGAGGCCTCCACGGTTCGCTGGTCGACCTGTCGTAGCCCGACGATGGTGTTCTGCAGGATCGGCAGGATCGCGTAGACCACGAGGCCGACCACGGCGGTTCTGAACCCGGTGCCCAGCCAGAAGGTGAACAGGACCAGGAGACCGACGGCCGGGGCGGCCTGACCGACATTCGCGATGTTCACGGCGATGGGATTGAGCCACCGCATCGATGGCCGGGTCAGCACGATCCCGAGCGGGATCGCGATCACCACCACGATCACGGTCGACACGACGGTGAGCTTGATGTGGTCGTAGATGGTGATGCGCAGGTTGTCCCACGCCAACGCGGCCTGCTCGGTCTCGGTCAAGGTGGTCGTCCGATACCAGACGATGTAACCGACCAGTAGCACGACGATGATGAGTGGCTCGAACCACACATCCATCGGCAGTCGTCGCAGGCGGTTCATGGCTTCTCGTGGGGCTCGTCGTCGGCGGCGACGATCACCGGCATCTCGTCGGTTGATGTGCCCTCCGGGTGTCCCACGTAGCTCATGTCCTCGTCGGGCCGAGCCTCCGACAGTTGCCCTCGGATGATCTCCATGACCGTCCCGATCGACAGGGAGCCCACCACCGCGCCGCGACCATCGGTGATGAGCACACCACCCTGGCTGGCCGCCAGCATGGAGTCGAGGGCGTCGTTCAGTGTCGAAGACCTGGCGACGACCGGCAGTCGCCGGTCGATGTAGTCGGAGACCTGTGGTTTGGCGCCGAGTTCGTCCAGTGACGGCCACGCGCGCGGGTGCCCATGCTCATCGACGACGACCACCCACGTGTGCCCGGCGGCGTGCGCACGTCCGAGCACCGTCTGCGACGATTCGCCGACCTCGGCGGTGGTGACCGGCTCGACCGGGACATCGCGCACCCGCGACAGCGTCAGATGCGCCAGTGTCGCACCCGATCCGACGAAGTCCTCCACGAACGGCGTGGCCGGGTTGGCGAGAATGTCCTCGGGCGGCGCGTACTGCTCGATGTGGCCGCCCTGAGACAGGATGAGGACCTTGTCGCCGAGCTTGGTGGCCTCGTCGAAGTCGTGCGTGACCACCACGATCGTCTTGCCCAGCTCGTGCTGGATGGCGATCAGGCTGTCCTGCAGGCGGACCCGGGTGATGGGATCCACGGCCCCGAACGGCTCGTCCATCAACAGGATCGGCGGATCGGCGGCCAGTGCGCGAGCCACCCCGACCCGCTGCTGCTGCCCACCCGACATGTCCTTGGGCAGACGATCGGCGTAGGTGGCCGGGTCGAGACCTACGAGGTCGAGCAGATACTCGATACGGTCGGCAATCCGCTTCTTGTCCCAGCCGAGCACCTTCGGGATCGCGGCGATGTTCTTGGCCACCGACCAATGCGGGAACAGCCCGCCCGACTGGATGACGTACCCGATGCCCTGACGCAATTTGTCCGGGTTCTCGTGCGTGACATCCCGGCCGTCGATCAGGATCCGGCCCTCGGTCGGTTCGATGAGCCGATTGATCATCTTCAGCGTCGTGGTCTTTCCGCACCCGGACGGGCCGACAAAGGTGACGATGTCGCCCGCGTCGATCTCGAGGTCGAGACGTGCGACCGCGGGCTCATGCTGCCCGCGAAACTGTTTCATGACGCCGTCGAGGTGGATCGACGCGCCCGTGACGACGCGGTCCGGGGCCCCCGGCGCGGTGGACGATTCGGTCATTGCAGTCCTTTGGATATCGTGAGTCGTCCGAGCAGAACCAGGAGTCCGTCGAACACCAGGGCGATGATGACGATGAGAATCGTTCCGGTGAGAGCCATCTCGAGCGCATTGGCGCCGCCTAGCCGGGACAGTCCGCTGAAGATCAGGGACCCGAGACCCGGGCCGAGCACGTAGGCGACGATCGCGGCGATCCCGATGATCATCTGCGTCGACACCCGAATCCCGGTGAGAATCACCGGCCATGCCATCGGCAGCTCGACCGACACGAGGATGCGCCAGCGTGACAGACCGATTCCGCGCGCCGATTCGACCACCGATGGTGGCACCGAGCGCAATCCGACGATCGCGTTGCCGATCACCGGCATCGTCGCGAAGAACGCGAGCATGATGAACGACGGCACCACGCCGAGCCCGAACGGCACGATCAGCAATGCCAGCAGGGCGAGGGACGGAATGGTCAGGGCGACACGGCTGGTGGTGAGCGTGAGCGCCGAGAAGAAAGGCAGCCGATAAACCGCGACGGCGACGAGTACGGCCACCAGCGTGCCGACCAGCACAGTCTGAAACGCCAGCGACGCATGCTGATACGTGAGGAACGTCAGAGTGGCCGCGTGCCCCTGCACGTAGTCCCACAGCTGCACACCGAACCCCCTCGTCGTCGGCCCCGACGGTGGTCACTCACCGGACCGATCGTCGGACTGGGGAGCTGAACCGGATTTCACCATATAACCGAAATCCTCGTCGCCGACGGTTTTGCTCGAGATGGTCCGAGTTCGAGATCGCCGCCATCGGGTCGGCGACACCGTCTGACCTGTGGCGATGCCGCGAGGTAACGATTCGTCAAAGAAAGTCGACTTCTGCGCCCGCCGAGTCAAAGCTGCTTGTCGAAGCACCTTTCCAGCGTTCGGGTGACGATGCGCCAGCCGTCATCGGTCAGCGTCCAGGTGTCGGAGTACCAAAGCCCCAGCAGGAACGTCGAGTTGTCCGGCGTCTGCATCGGGTTGAGACACAGCGTGCGGGTCGTGGCGGTGGCCCCGTCCACCCGGATGTCGTGGTTGCCGACCAGGTGGCAGTAAGCGGAGAAGGCTGGAAGTACTTGGGAAAGCCATGCTTTCACCTCGCTGAGGTTTCCGACGATGCCGCCGGTCGCGCTGTAGTCGATGTGCGCGTCGGGGATGAACACCCCGTCGAGCTCGTCGAATCGGCCCGCATCGACTGCAGTCGAGTAATCGGCCAGGATCTGTTGGATCTCGAGTCGTGCGGAGATCTCCTCGATGGACAGCATCTCTATTGATTACCGCAGATCGGTCCGCGTCGATAGGGTTGCCGTATGGCAGTGAGCCGCCCGACCGACAAGTCCGATGAGGTGCAGCGTGCGCCGCGGGCCCGTATGACCGGTCCCCAGCGGCGATTGCAGCTGATCGAGGTGGCCCGCGGACTGTTCGCCGAACGGGGTTTCGAAGGGACCTCGATCGAGGAGATCGCCCAGCGTGCCGGTGTGTCGAAACCGATCGTGTACGAGCATTTCGGTGGCAAGGAAGGTCTTTACGCGGTCGTCGTCGACCGCGAGATGGAGACGCTGCTCGAGATGGTGACGTCGTCGCTGTCCAAGAACCGGTCGCTGTATCGCATCCAGCAGGTTGCGCTCGCGCTTTTGACCTACATGGAGGAGCGCACCGACGGCTTTCGCATCCTGGTGCGCGGTGACCGGACGAACACCAGCGGGACCACCACCTATTCGAGTCTGCTGAACGACGCCATCAGCCAGGTCGAGCACATCCTCGCGAGCGATTTCGAGCGCCGCGGATTCGAACCCTCCCTGGCCCCGCTGTATGCGCAGGCGTTGGTCGGCATGGTGTCGGTGACTGCGCAGTGGTGGCTCGACGTGCGGGAACCGTCCAAGGAGGTGGTGGCCGCTCACCTCGTGAACCTCTGTTGGAACGGGCTGACCCGGCTCGATCCGCATCCCGAGTTGGTGGGGCCCGAGTACGTGGAGGAGCGGGATCGGACGACGACCGAGGAGTGATCCGCGGATCGGCGGTCCGTCAGTCCGGTGTCCGGACGTCCGGCGTCACCGAGTCCAGGTCGAGCGTGCGAGTGCGGTGAGCGCGTCAGCGGTCTGCGCGGTGAACGTCTCGGCGTCACGCATGCCGACGGTCAGCGCGCGAACCATGGTCGCGCCGACGAGCATGTCGAAGAGGGCGTCGGCCCTGGCACTGCGCAGCGAAGTCGGCGTGGAGTCGAGGGCGGGTGTGACGGTGTCGGTGAAATCCGTGCGGACCCCGCGCTCGATCCGGGCCAGCAGCAATCCATAGAGCTGCTCGTCCTGTTGGTAGGCGGCCAGCAGCCCGGGTATCGCGGCGCGGGTCGCCGGATCGGCGAGGTGGCCGAGGAACACCGTCACCCACGCGTGCAGATCGTGCTCGAGGTCGCCGGTCGCGATCGGCGGGTAGATTTCCCGGGACCCGAAGACGGCATCCTCGATCAGCATCTCCCGACCGGCCCAGCGCCGGTAGATCGTCGGTGTGCCGACGCCCGCACGCCGCGCGATCGCCACGATGGTCGCGGACGCATAGCCGCCTTCGGACAGGAGCTCGCGGGCCGCCGCGAGTACGGCGGAGTCCTTCTCCGGGTCACGCGGACGGCCGGCTGCGGGTCGGTGCGGCTCGGACACCGGATGAACGTTACCGAATCTCTCGACCATTTACGTTATTGCCCGTAACGTAATGGCGGCATCGCATCGGCGACAAGGAGGACCGCGTCATGCTGACCGCGCACGACGAATTGCTCTGCCATCAGATGGCCACGACATTCGATCATCCTGAGCAGAGCGATCTGCGCTGGGTCGAACGGATCGTGATGTACGGATTCGACCGCTCGGGCGACGTGACGGTGATGACCGGGCTGGCGCGCTATCCCAACCGCAACGTCACCGACGCGTATGCCATGGTCACGCGCCGCGGTGGCCAGACCCGCGTCGTACGGGTCTCCTCCCAGATCGATTCCGCGCCGGTCGGTGTGGGGACCTACGCGGTCGGCCCTTATACGTATCGGGTCTGCGAGCCGCTGTTGTCGACGCGTGCCGTGTTGGCGGCCAACGATCACGGGCTCGAACTGGATCTGACCCTCACCGGGGTGTTCCCGGCCTACGAACAGACGCCCGCATTCCACCGGTCCCGGGGCAGGGTGCAGGAGAACGCACGTCGCTTCTATCAGAACGGAACCGTCAAGGGTCACATCGTGCTCGACGGTGAGCGCATCGACCTCGATCCGAACCGATGGTGGTTCGGCCGCGACCACTCGTGGGGCATTCGCAACGGGCCCGGCGGTGGCAGCCTCCCGGAAGGAACCGAGCTGCAACCGGGTGACATCCCGGACGGCGTCCTCTATTACATGGGCATCTTCGAATTCCACGACGAACTGGTGCATTTCGCGCAGCGCGAGGACAGTCGTGGACGACGCACCCAATTCGAGGGAGAGGTGCTGCGGCCTTTGTCGACCGGTGGTGGTTCGTCGGCGATCATCGACGTCGGACATGACCTCGAGTTCCGCTCTGGACTCCGTGTCATCAGCGGCGGCACGTTCACCGTGCATCGGGACGACCGGACCACCAGCGTCGTCGACGTCACACCCATCTGCGACTTCTGGCCCGGTCTGGCCGGCTACCAGGAGTACCGCGGGTACGCATCTGGGTATTGGCGGGGAAGGGATTTCATCGATGGATTCACGGTCGACGTGAGTGATCCCGACACGATCGCACCGGTCACGTTCCTCAGCGAGACGCTCTGCGAGGTACGCATGGACGGCAAGATCGGACACGGGCTGGTGGAGATGGTCTTCCTCGGTGCGTATCCGCGGTACGGATACACGGGCTGGTGAGTCGTGGCCAGGACGCCGAATGTCCGGATCGCGCCGGACCTGTTGCCGGAAGCGATCGAAGCCGTCGTCCGCAGAAGGGTTCCGGGTGCATCCGGGGCCCGCGTCGGTGACTGGCGTCCGGCGACCCAGGGATTCTCGACGGAGACGTTCCTGTTCGACCTCATCGGTGTCGACGGGCGTGACGAACCACTGGGGCTGGTGTTCCGTCGCCCGCCGGTGATCCCGGTGCTGCCCGACTTCGACCTCCGCCGTCAGTACCTGACGATGGATCGGCTGCGCGACACCCGGGTTCCGGTACCCGGGATGCGCTGGATCGACACCGACGCAAGTGATCTGGGTACACCCTATTTCGTGATGGATCGAATCGACGATGTGGTCACGGTCAATGACGTCCCGCCCTATCACGAGGCGGGCATCTTCGCCGACGCGGACGCCGCCGGGCGGGCGACATTGTGGAACGGGTGTGTCGACCTGATCGCGAAGGCAGCCACGGTCGACCCGGTGGCGCGACGGCTCGGATTCCTCGACCTGCGGGCGTATGGGTCGTCGGCGCCACAGCGGCTGGCCGGATTCCTCCGATATGCACTCACCTGGGCGAGCCACCCGAGTCCGGTGGCCGAATCTCTCGTCCGGGCACTGGACTGGCTCGACGACAATCTCTACGAGCCCGAGCGTGTGGGACTCTGCTGGGGTGACAGCCGGATGTCGAATGTGTTGTACGACCACGACTTCGGCACGGTGGCCGCGCTCGACTGGGAGATCGCCTATCTGGGTGATCCGGGCGCGGACCTCGCCTGGATGTTCGCGACGGACTGGGTGAGCAGTCCGCTGCCCGATCGGGCCTGCGCGCCGGGCACCCCCTCCCGCGAGGAAACCCTGGATCGCTACCGTCGGCTCACCCGGCTGCGTCTGGACCACATGCTCTTCAACGACGTGAGTGCCGCGCTCCTCTTGGCGATCCCGCTGCTCCGACTGAACCAGATCCTGGATCTCGACGGGGTCGACCTCGCCGGGATCTGTGTCGCACGCCTCGACCATGTGTTCAGCCAATGACACCGACCCGGATCCGACCACCGGGTCGTCCGGGATCGGAGTGCGAGCTCGCAGGGATCAGGACTGTTCCTCGCCGCCACGACGCTCCGGGACACGCAGGCGCATGTCCATCCGGCATCATCGTCGGCATGGTCACCATCCGTTCCGCGGCCGCGGCCGATTGCCCGGCCATCGCCGACATCTACCGGCACTATGTCGAGCACACCGTCGCCACGTTCGACTACGCGGCGCCACCGGTCGAGTACTGGGAGTCCAAGCTCACCACCATAGGGAAGGCCGGGCGGCCGTTTCTGGTGGCCGTCGGCGGCGAGACGGTGCAGGGTTTCGCCTACCTGGGATCGTTCCGGGACAGACAGGCCTATGACCGGACCGCGGAGGACACCATCTACCTGCACCCCGACGCCGGAGGTCGGGGCGTCGGCGGTCGGCTTCTCGGGGCGCTGCTCGACGCCGCCGACCCCGACAACGTGCGACAGGTCATCGCGGTGATCGCCGCCACCGGCGGCGAGGCATCGGTCGCGCTCCATGCCAAGCACGGTTTCGCCGAGGTCGGCCGGACCCCCCGCGTCGGGTACAAATTCGATCAGTGGATCGACTGCATCTACATGCAGCGTGCGCTGCCCTGACCGACCGTAATCGGCGTTGCCTACAATCGTCGGAGTGTCATCAACCCCCGCCCTGCACGGGCTTGCCGCGGTCACGTGTGCAGACAAGGCGATCGCGGACCTCGTTCGTCGGCGGGACCAGGATCGTCTCGACATCACGGCCCCCGACGCCGCCCGGCCCTTCATCGTGTCGTGCCTTGCTGCCGCCGCGCCGGGCGATGACGCCACCACGGCGCCGCTCCTGGTGGTCTCGGCCAACGGACGCGAGGCCGACGACCTGACCGCAGAACTGGCCGAGTTGCTCGACGACCCGGCCTCGGTGGCGCAGTTCCCGTCGTGGGAGACGTTGCCGCACGAGCGGCTCTCGCCCAGCGCCGACACCGTCGGGCAACGGCTCGCGGTTCTGCACCGGCTCGCCCACCCGGACGAGGGGACACCCATACGCGTCGTCGTCACCACGGTCCGTTCGCTGGTCCAGCCGATGGCGCCGGGCCTCGGGTCCGCCCGGACCATCTCGCTGGCCGAAGGCCTGGAACTCGACTTCGAGGTACTGCTGACCGACCTCGTGGAGATGGCCTACGAGCGAGTCGACATGGTCGGCCGTCGAGGTGAGTTCGCGGTCCGTGGCGGCATCCTCGACGTGTTCCCGACCACCGCCGACTTCCCGGTGCGCGTCGAGTTCTGGGGTGACGAGATCTCCGAGATGCGGGCCTTCTCGGTCGCCGACCAGCGCAGCCAGCCCGAGATCGACGTGTCGGTGGTCCGTATTCATCCGGGCCGAGAGATCATCCTGACGCCGGAGGTCCGTGCGCGCGCCGCCGATCTCGCCACCGATCATGCCGGCGAGCAGGTCCTCGCCGAGATGCTCACCAAGCTGGCCGGCGGGATCCCCGTCGAAGGCATGGAAGCCCTCATCCCGATGCTCGTCGAGGGCCGGATGCAGATGCTCACCGAGGTCGTCCCCGCGGGGACGCGAGTTCTGCTGCTCGATCCGGAGAAGATCCGCACCCGGGCCGCGGACCTGGCGCAGACCGGCGCCGAGTTCCTCGAGGCGTCGTGGACGGCCGCGGCGCTCGGTGGTGACGCGCCGGTCGATGCCTCGACGATCGATCTGCAGGCTAGTGCGTATCGCTCGCTGGACGAGGTGGCGAGAACGACGCTGTCGGCCGGACGCTCCTGGTGGACGATGAGTCCGCTCGCCACGGGCAGCGGAGACGAAGTGGAGCTCGACCTCACCGCCGGGCCCTCGCCGCGCGGCAACGAGGGCGAGATCGCCACTGTGTTCGCGAATCTGCGTGCCCATGTCACTGCGGGTGGGTCGGCCGCGATCGTGGTGGCGGGCAAGGGAACCGCGCAGCGTGTCGGCGAGCGTCTCGCCGAGGCCGAGGTGCCCGCCGTCATCGTCGAGCCGGGGACGCGCCCGGAACCGGGACAGGTCTCGGTGTTCCATGGCACGCTGCGCGCGGGGCTCGTCTGCCCCGACGCGCGTCTGGTGATCGTCACCGAGACCGATCTGACCGGAAATCGGGTCGCCGGCGTGCGGGACGGTCGTAAGCTGCCGGCCAAGCGCCGCAACCAGGTCGATCCGCTGGCCCTGACGGCAGGCGATCTGGTGGTGCACGACCAGCACGGCATCGGCAAGTTCGTCGAGATGATCGAACGCACGGTCTCGGGTGCGCGCCGCGAGTACCTGGTCCTCGAATACGCGGCGGGCAAGCGGGGGCAACCGGCCGATCGTCTGTTCGTGCCGATGGATGCACTCGACCAGCTGTCCCGGTACGTCGGCGGCGAGCAGCCGTCGTTGTCGAAACTGGGTGGGTCGGACTGGCAGAACACCAAACGCAAAGCGCGCAAGGCGGTGCGAGAGATCGCGGGTGAGCTGGTCCAGCTCTACGCCGCGCGTCACGCCGCACCCGGTTACGCCTACAGCCCCGACACGCCGTGGCAGCGCGAGATGGAGGACGCCTTCGACTTCACCGAGACGGTCGATCAGCTCACCGTCATCGCCGAGGTGAAGTCGGACATGGAACGGCCGGTCCCGATGGACCGGGTGATCGTCGGGGACGTCGGCTACGGCAAGACCGAGATCGCCGTGCGCGCGGCGTTCAAGGCGGTTCAGGACGGCAAACAGGTCGCCGTGCTGGTTCCGACAACGATTCTGGCGCAACAGCATCTGCAGACGTTCACCGAGCGCATGACCGGCTTCCCGGTGCGGGTACACGGTTTGTCGCGCTTCACCGACCCCAAGGAGTCGAAGGAGATCATCGACGCGATGGCCTCCGGTGAGGCCGACATCGTGATCGGCACCCATCGTCTGCTGCAGACCGGCGTCACCTGGAAGGATCTCGGGCTGGTCATCGTCGACGAGGAGCAGCGGTTCGGCGTCGAGCACAAGGAACACATCAAGTCCCTGCGCACACACGTCGACGTGCTGACCATGTCGGCGACGCCGATCCCGCGCACGTTGGAGATGTCGATGGCCGGCATCCGCGAGATGTCGACGATCCTGACCCCGCCCGAGGAACGTCATCCCGTTCTCACCTACGTCGGTGGGTATTCGGCGAAGCAGGTGGGGGCGGCCATCCGTCGCGAACTGCTGCGTGACGGTCAGGTGTTCTATGTGCACAACCGGGTGTCGACGATCGACAAGACGGCACGGGACATCGCCGCGCTGGTCCCCGAGGCGCGGGTCGTCGTGGCGCACGGTCAGATGAACGAAGATCAGCTCGAACGCACCGTCGCCGGTTTCTGGAATCGCGAATACGACGTGCTCGTCTGCACGACCATCATCGAGACCGGCCTCGACATCTCGAACGCCAACACCCTCATCGTCGACCGTGCGGAGAATTTCGGCCTGTCGCAACTGCATCAGCTCCGTGGCCGCGTGGGACGCAGCCGGGAACGTGGGTACGCCTATCTGCTCTACAGTCCCGAGCGGCCGCTCACCGAGACCGCCTACGACCGACTGGCCACCATCGCGCAGAACAACGAACTCGGGGCCGGCATGGCGGTGGCGCTCAAGGATCTCGAGCTGCGTGGTGCCGGAAACGTGTTGGGCGCGGAACAGTCCGGTCACGTCGCCGGCGTGGGATTCGACCTCTATGTACGGCTGGTTGGCGAGGCGGTCGAGGCGTACCGCGCGGCGGCCGACGGCAAGACGGTGTCGACCAGTGAGCCGACCGAGGTGCGTATCGATCTGCCGGTGGACGCCCATATCCCCGTCGAGTACGTGGACTCCGACCGGCTCCGGCTCGAGGCCTATCGCAAGCTCGCCGCCGCCACCGACGACGAGGCCGTCGACGGCGTGCTCGCAGAACTCTCCGACCGTTACGGCGAGCCGCCGGAGGAGACCCGCCGGCTCGCGGCGATCGCGCGCTTCCGCTTGCGCGCCCGCGAACGGGGGGTCTCGGAGGTCGGGATGGCCGGAAGCGGGGTGAAGATCTCACCGATGACACTGCTCGACAGCGAACAGGTGCGGTTGAAGCGGCTGTACCCGTCGGCGAGCTATCGGGCGACGACGTCGGTGATCACGCTGCCGATCCCACGGACCGGTGGAGTCGGGTCGGCGCGGGTTCGCGACGAGGAACTCATCGACTACCTCACGAAGTTCCTCCTGGCCCTGCGGCCGAACCCGGACCTGGACTGACGCACACCGGCCGAGCAGCCCGGATCCGCGCGGTTCGATCCGGGCTCTCCGCCGGCGCGCTGGGTCGTCGTCGAACCTGCCCGGTGTCCACAGCGAGTTCACGCGGACGCTGGGATAACGTCATGACGTCCGCACCCCGAACGGAGGTCGTCGCCCGTGGCTGTCGTGCTTCTCGATCCGCTTCGCCCTGACGTGATCCCGCTGCGTGGACTCGCGTTGCTCGACGGGCCTGTCGTCGTCACCGAGGATGTCCATCCGTCCACGCTGTGGGAGTTGGGTAAGACGTCGGCGTCCTGGGCGGAAGTGGACGATCCCGGGGCGACCCTGCTTTCGAGCGATCGTGCGCACCCGTTCGTGCGGGCCAGGATCGACGGGGGAGAGGAGGTCGTGGAGGCTCGGCCGGTGCCCGGTGCTGCGCTCCTCGAAGCAGTCGCGCTGATGGACACGCTGCGTCGCAACGGTCCATGGGAGAGCACTCAGACGCACCCCTCGTTGCGGCGATATCTCCTCGAGGAGTGCTACGAACTGCTCGACGCCATAGACGACGGCGATCGTGACCTGCTCCGCGAGGAACTCGGAGATCTGCTCCTCCAGGTCCTCTTCCATGCCCGGATCGCCGCCGACGACCCCGATCGTCCGTTCGACATCGACGACGTCGCCCGCAGTTTCACCGCCAAGGTCACCGGACGCACGCCCGGTGTCCTGTCCGGCGCGCACGCAGACCTCGAGACCCAGATCCGCGAGTGGGAGGAACGCAAGGCCGCAGAGAAGAATCGCGGATCGGTGCTCGACGGGGTGGCCACGACTGCCCCGGCTCTGGCCTTGACCCAAAAGGTCCTCGAGCGACTCGCGGCAGCTGGTTTCCCGCTGGAGATCATCGATCCCGCCATCACTTCCGTCGCAGTGCAGGCGGGTGGTGACAGTGTCGAAGAGATTGCCCGACAACGTGTCCGATCCTTGATGTCGCGTGTCCGCGACGCGGAGAAGCGCGCCGATGCCGAGGGCCTCACCCTCGACACGGCGGCGGCGTGGGTGGCGGCCATGGGTGCGACCCGAGCGGAAGTGAACGGCGCAGACTGAGCCCCGCAGAAGTGAGCCCCGCAGAAGTGTGCCCCGCAGAAGTGAGCCCCGCAGAAGTGAGCCCCGCAGAAGTGAGCGCGGTGGTCGAGAAAGTGGCCTTCGTCGAGTGAGCGGTGGTGGGCGAGGCGAGTGACGACGCCCGCCCTCAGCCCTCGAACAACCGTTGACCCCACCATTCGCCGGGTTTGAGGCCGGGTGGGATGGCGAACAGCGACGATCCGTTCGGGATGAGGTATTCGGTCATCGCGTCCTGGCGCGACAGAACCTGCTGCATCGGCACGAACTGTTTTCCGGAGTCGCGATTGAACGCGATGAAGAACAGTCCGGCATCGAGATGGCCGAATCCGTCCGAGCCGTCGGTGAAGTTGTAGCCGCGACGCAGGATCTGGATTCCGCCGAGATTGTCGGGGTGTGCCAGCCGCACATGTGCGGTCCGCGGGATCATCGGTGCGCCGTACGACGTGACGTTGAAGTCGGGGGTGTCGAACTCGTTCTGCTGGCCCAACGGAGCGCCCGACGACTTGAGCCGCCCGATGATCTGCTCCTGCTCCAGCAGATTGGCCCGGTCCCACGGTTCGATGTCCATCCGGATGCGCCGCGCCACCAGATAGGTGCCGCCGGTCATCCACTGCGCCGCCGGGGGATTGTCCTCCCGGCCGACCCACACCCACCGGTCGAGGAGATCGGTCTGCTCGGCGCGGAGATTGGCGGTTCCGTCCTTGAACCCGAACATGTTCCGCGGTGTCTCCTGGGACTTCGTGGTCGACGAGGTCCGCCCGAACCCGAGTTGCGACCACCGCACCGCGACGACGCCAAGCCCCATCCGGGCGAGATTGCGGATGGCATGGACAGCGACTTGCGGGTCGTCGGCACACGCCTGGATGCAGATGTCGCCGAAGGACCGGGACGCCTCGATCTTCTCGGCGGCGAATGCCGGCAGGTCGACGAGCGCCGCCGGTTTGCGGTCGGCGATGCCGAACCGGTCGCGCCGGTCGGGATCGGATGCACTGGGCCCGAACAGTCCGGGCCCGAAGCCGATGGTGAGCGTGAGATTGGCGGCGCTGAGTCCCAGCGCCTCACCCGTGTCGGCCGGGGGCGTGTAGTCGCCGAGGCCGACGGCACCCTCCGCAACCGTCTCCTCACCGCGCGTCATCCGTTCGGCGGCCGATGTCCATTTCTTGAGCATCTCGACGAGATCCTCGCGGGAATCGGTGATCACGTCGAAGCTCGCGAAGTGCAGCCGATCCTGCGCGGCGGTGATGATGCCGGCCTGGCGGTCACCGCGGAACGGCACCACGCCTCGGGAATCGGCGGTCTCCTCGGCTGCCGTCGCACGACCGACCGCGACACCACCGGCGGCGGCCGCGACCACCCCGACACCGGCGCCGCCCAGCAGCGCGCGCCGCGAGAAGCGGTGTCGTCCGGAGGGTTCGGCGGGGGTCGGGGTGGGTTCGGTCATCAGCCCAGCACCAGCCCGGGAACCTGGGACAGGGAGGCGGACAAGGCGTCGATCTTGTTGGACAGATCCTTGCGCTGGTCCTCGGTGACCTGCGTGTAGCTCACGTATCCGTCGCCGTCGCGGTACTGGTTGATCGCGTTGCGGACGTCGGCGAACTGGGCGGTGATCTTGTCCATCAGCGCCTGGTCCTTGGCCGAGATCATCGGCTGCATCTCCGCGATCAACGTCTCCGCGCCGTCGACGTTGGCCGCGAAATCCCAGAGATCTGCGTGGGAGTAGCGGTCTTCCTCGCCACCCACCTTGGTGGCCGCGATCTCGTCGATCAAGGCCTGCGGACCCTGCACGAACTGGCGGGTCTCGAAGGTGAAGTCGGACTTGTCGACCTCGGTCTTGAGCTCGGTGACATTGGCGAGCAGTTCATCAGCGGCCTTGTCGATGTTCGCCTGGTTGTCGTTGGCCTTGGCGTCGGCTGCATCGTCCGGAGCGATCTGCCCGGGTGCCTCACCGACCTCCTGCGGCTGGGGCGGCCACAGGAAACGCTCGGTGCGGTGGAAACCGGTGAAGGGTTGCGTGCCGCCCTCGGTGTCGTCCCAGCGCATGTCGATCGCGGGGTCGAGATCAGGGAAGGATTCGGCGACGGGTTCGATGCGCTCGTAGAAGGTGCGAACCTGACCGAACATCGCGCGCGCGGCGTCGAGTTCCCCGGCCTTGATGTGGTCGACGTAGATCTGGGTCTGGGCGGCCAGGCCGTTCACCTGACCGCGCACGTAGTCGAGGTAGCGGGCCTTCGCGGCGTTGACGTCGGCCGGGACCTCTTCCTTCGCCTTCTTGTCGCCGGACACGCTGATCTCCTGGCGGATGCCGGTGCCGACCATGCCCGGCTTGCACGCCACGGTGTAGGTGCCCGGATCGGTGACCTCGACGGTCAGGTTGCCCGACAGTCCCGGTCCGATGTTCTCGACCTCGCCGAGCACGCGATTGTTGTTGCCGTACACGTAGAACTCGGTGACCTTCGAACCGTTGTTGGTGACCTTGAAGTTCACGTCACCGGTCTGCGCGTCCGTGCCGTCGAGGTCGCAGGCGTCGTTCGTCGACGTGACCGCGATCGCGCCGTCGGCACTCTCCTTGGAGGTGCAGCCCGCCAGCAACAGCGGCGTGGCCACGGCCATCGACAGCAGCGCGACAGCGGTGGTACTTCTCGAGTTCACCTGGGATTCCTTTCAGATACCGGCTCGGTAGTCGCCGGGGTGTCAGCGGGCGCGTCGGCCGGCCGTGGTTGCCGGTTCGCGCGGAGGAAGAGCGTGAGGACGATGGCGACGTACAGGCACCACGCGACGACCTGGAGCACGGTGGGATCGGGCCGGAAATTGAAGATGCCGGCGAGCACCGTCCCGTACCAGGACGACTGGTCGTAGTACGTGCTGATGTCGAAGGCGAGGGCGTTGCCACCGGGCAACCAGCCGACCGTCTGCAGTGCGCGGATGCCGTAGGAGAGGATGCCGGCGGCCACGAAGATCAGGAAGATGCCGGTATACAGGAAGAATGCGTGAAAGTTGAGGCGCACCGCACCGCGATAGAGCAGCACGGTGACGACGATCGCGACGACGATGCCCAGCAGCAGACCGAGTAGCGGCCACAGTCCGCCGGACACGCTTTCCGCGTAGCCGACCATCAGCAGAGCGGTCTCGAAGCCTTCACGGCCCACCGCGAGGAACGACAGTCCCAAGACCGAGGCGGCGCCGGTGAGCAGTGCGTCCGACATCCCCGCCTTCAGGTCCGACGAGATGTGTTTGGCCGCCTTGCTCATCCACAGCACCATGGCCGTGACGATGGCGACCGCCACGAGCGATGCCAACCCCGCGATCAGTTCGGCGGTCAGTGACGTCACCGTCGAGGTACCGAGGTGGATGACCAGGAAGATTCCGAGCACCATCGCGACCGCGGCGCCGACTCCCGCCCAGATCCACTTGAGTGCATCCCGACGGCCCGCCTTCACGACGAACGCGATCAGGACCATGACCACGATGCCCGTTTCGAGGCCTTCGCGTAGTCCGATGAGGCCGCTGCCGAACATCTGCGCAAAAATCGAGGGCGCGCCACCCGCAGCCAGGTACTCCATGCCGAACTCTCTGTCTCGTCTCCGTCGCGCTCGTCATCCACCGCGTTGTCGCGAGGTTTGGTGAGGCTAACCATGTGACAGTAGCCTCCGATGCGCGGGAACCGAAAGCGTGGTCGCAAAGTTGTCTTGAAGACGGGTCCAAAAACCCAGACGGCGGCAGAGAGTGGAGGGCGGAAGATGGGGCGGCGCACAGCCGGGAGACGACTGGTGCTCGCTCCGACGATCGTCCTCGCGACGGCACTGCTCGCATCGGCATGTATCCACCTGCCCACGCTGAACCGTCCCGACATCCCGGACGGCATCCCGCCGGGCGCCGGTGCGCCGACGCCCTACATCGACATCAACGCCCCCGGCCGCACCGCCGAGCTGATGCGCACCTGGGCTGAGCCGATCGCGGACCCGACGGGCATCCCGCTCATCGCCCTCGAGGCGTACGGAAACGCCGCCGAGATCCAGCGGCAGCAGCATCCGGAGTGTGGCCTCGCCTGGACCACGCTCGCCGGTGTGGCCGCGGTGGAGAGCAAGCACGGCACCCACCACGGCACCAACATCGCGCCCAACGGCGACACCTCGCCCCCGATTCGCGGTGTGGCGCTCGACGGGACGCGCGGGAACATGCAGATCCACGACACCGACGGCGGAAAGATGGACGGCGACACCACCCACGACCGTGCGATGGGCCCCTTCCAGTTCATTCCCGAGACCTGGAAGCGTTACGGCGTCGACGCGAACGGCGACGGCAAGGCCGACCCGGACAACATCGACGACGCCGCGCTGTCCGCGGCCCGGTATCTCTGCGTCTCGTCCGGTGGTGACATGACCACGCCGCAGGGCTGGGAGAAGGCCGTCAAGGTCTACAACAACTCGATGGCGTACGTGCTCGACGTGCGGGATCGGGCCAACGCGTACTCGATCAACGTCCGTTACTGACCGACGGTCGAGACCAGTCCGTCCCTTGTCGAGTGTCCGATGCGCGCAACGATTAGTCTTTGAGCTGAACCTGTCGGCGTCGAACGGCGTCGACCAGTCGAGGTGATAAGGGGCTAGAGCTGTGGCAATGATCGAGCAGGTCGGTGCACGCGAGATTCTCGATTCACGAGGCAATCCGACCGTCGAGGTCGAGGTCGTACTCGACGATGGCACCTTCACTCGTGCCGCGGTCCCGTCCGGCGCCTCGACCGGTGAGCATGAGGCCGTCGAGCTGCGAGACGGCGGCGAACGTTACGGCGGTAAGGGCGTGACCAAAGCCGTCGAGGGCGTCCTCGGCGAACTCGCGCCTGCCGTCATCGGTCTCGAGGCCGAAGACCAGCGTCTGGTGGACCAGGCATTGCTCGACTGTGACGGAACCCCCGACAAGGGTCGTCTCGGCGCCAACGCGATCCTCGGTGTGTCCCTTGCGGTGGCCAAGGGTGCGGCGGAGTCGGCGGGCCTGCCGCTCTTCCGCTACCTCGGCGGACCGAATGCGCACATCCTGCCGGTGCCGATGATGAACATCATCAACGGTGGCGAGCACGCGGACAACGGTATCGACTTCCAGGAGTTCATGATCGCGCCGATCGGCGCACCGACCTTCAAAGAGGCGTTTCGCTGCGGTGCCGAGGTGTATCACTCGCTCAAGTCGGTGCTGGGCAAACAGGGCATGAACACGGCGTTGGGTGACGAGGGTGGATTCGCCCCCGATCTGCCGAACACCGAGGCCGCACTGGCCGCGATCGGTGAGGCCGTCGAGAAGGCCGGATACAAGTTCGGCCAGGACGTGGTCGTCGCGCTCGATGCCGCGGCCACCGAGTTCTTCTCCAACGACGTCTACAAGCTCGAGGGCAAGGACTGCTCGTCGGCCGACATGATCGCGTTCTTCGAGAAGCTGGTCACCGACTTCCCGATCGTGTCGATCGAGGACGGGTTGGCCGAGGACGACTGGGCCGGATGGGCCGCACTCACCGAGGCGATCGGCGACAAGGTGCAGCTCGTCGGCGACGACCTGTTCGTCACCAACCCGGAGCGTCTCGAGCGGGGCATCTCCGAAGGAGTCGCGAATGCGTTGCTGGTGAAGGTCAACCAGATCGGTTCGCTCACCGAGACCCTGGACGCGGTCGCGTTGGCGCACAACAACAGTTACAAGACGATGATGAGTCACCGGTCGGGTGAGACCGAGGACACCACCATCGCCGATCTCGCCGTGGCCTGCAGTTGTGGGCAGATCAAGACCGGCGCGCCGGCCCGCAGTGAGCGTGTCGCGAAGTACAACCAGCTGCTTCGTATCGAGGAAGGTCTCGGGGACGCGGCACGGTACGCAGGGGACCTCGCCTTCCCACGTTTCTCGTTCGGTTCGTGATTAGCTGGACCCCATGACATCGAGCGGGTCTCGTGGGGTTCGCGCCGGGCGAATTCATCGGTCGCAGGCGGACCGTCGTGGCACGACCACGCGACGGTCCGCCCGTCCCCGTTCGCCGGGCGCGAGCCAGGGGCCGACTCGTCCGAACAAGATCTCGGTGACCGAGACCGGCGAGCAGGAGATCACGGACGCCGACCTCGATCCCGCTGTCGCCGACGGCGAAGGCGTGGTCGATCGGGATGCGCGACGTGGGAGTCAGGTGTCTCGTCGGCGCATACGTCAAGGGCGGTCACGCTTCGATCGTTCGTATCTGCTCGCCCGGATCGAGGGCCTCGATGCGAAACGTGCGATCGTGCTCGCGCTGGTGATCAGCGTCGTCGCGCTGACGTTGGCGATGCCGGTTCGCACGTACTTCGCCCAGCGCGCCGAGTTCAAGCAACTGAGTGCGAGCAACGATCGGCTGCAGTCGGAGGTGACCGACTATCAGCAAAAGGTCAACGAGCAGAGCGATCCCGCGTACATCGAGGCGAAGGCGCGGGAGCGATTACAGTTCGTGCGGCCGGGGGAGAAGGCGTTGGTGATGATGTTCCCGGGCGACGACGCACGGATCGCCGAGCAGAAGAAGGCCGCCGAGCGCGCCCGCAGTCCGTGGTACGGCAACCTGTGGGAGTCGGTGTCGACCCCACCGAACGCGAAGTGAGCGCTGAAGACCCGGGCGCGTCCGAAACGGATCTCGCCACGATCGCGGCCCAGCTGGGGCGAGAGCCTCGCGGGGTGATCGAGGTCAGCTATCACACTCCGGACGGGCAACCCGCCGTGGTCAAGACGGCGCCCCGGCTGCCCGACGGTACGCCGTTCCCGACGCTGTACTACCTGACCGACCCACGTTTGACCGCCGAGGCGAGTCGGCTCGAGTCGGCAGGGGTGATGAAGTCGATGACCGCTCGCCTGGGCACCGACCTCGAGCTGGCCGCGGCCTATCGGCGTGCGCACGAGTCGTATCTCGCCGAACGCGACGCGATCGAATCGCTGGGCACCGACTTCTCGGGCGGCGGCATGCCCGATCGGGTGAAGTGCCTGCATGTCCTGATGGCACATTCGTTGGCGAAGGGGCCGGGAGTGAATCCGCTCGGCGACGAGGCGGTCGCACTCGCTGCCGAAGGTCCGCTGCGAGGCACCGCCATACCGGCGGATTGGCCGGCCGTCACCCACGACGACCCCGAGGAGACCACGCAGTGACCGTTGTGGGCGCCGTGGATTGTGGCACCAACTCGATCCGACTGCTCGTCGCCCGGATTTCCGATGGTGCGGATTCCGCCGGCCTGATGGACCTGCACCGCGAGATGCGTGTGGTGCGCCTCGGTCAGGGAGTTGACGCGACCGGCCGTTTCGCGCCCGAGGCGATCGAACGTACGCGTGCGGCGCTGGCCGACTACGTGCAGATCATGGCCTCCCTCGGGGCGGAGCGGGTGCGGATGGTGGCGACGTCGGCGACCCGCGACGCCGCCAACCGCGACGACTTCTTCGCGATGACCGCCGAACTCCTCGGGCAGGTGGTGGACGGCGCGCGGGCCGAGGTGATCACCGGCGACGAGGAGGCCCGCCTGTCATTTCGTGGCGCGGTCGGCGAACTCGATCCCGCACGTGGCCCTTTCGTGGTGACGGATCTGGGTGGGGGTTCCACCGAGGTCGTCGTCGGCCACCGAGACGGCGTCACCGCCGCGTACTCCGCCGACATCGGCTGCGTCCGACTCACCGAACGGTGTCTGCCCTCGGATCCGCCCACTGCCGAGGAGGTCGCCGCTGCACGTTCTTTCGCTCGTGAGCGCCTCGCGCCCGCGTTCGCGGCGGTGCCGGTGGACGGTGCGCACACGTGGGTGGGGGTGGCCGGCACGATGACGACGTTGTCGGCGGTCGGTGCGGGTTTGACCGAGTACGACCCGGACATCATTCATCTCTCCCGGATCTCACTCGGGGACCTCGCCGCGGTTTGTGAACGGCTGATCGGGATGACCCGCGCCGAACGGGCGGCGCTCGGTCCCATGCATCCGGGTCGTGTCGACGTGATCGGCGGCGGTGCCCTGGTCACGATGGAACTCGCCCGCGTACTGGCCGACCGAACGTCGATCGACGAGCTCGTGGTCAGCGAGCACGACATCCTCGACGGCATCGCGATGGGACTGCTCGACTGACGCTCACCACTCTCCGCTGACCGCCCAACAAGATTGTTGGGTAGGCTGGAGTTTGTGACCTCAGCACGCGTGCGCGACATCCCCGGGCCCCGTCGGCCACGTTCCGGCGATCCGGCCGATCCGCTCGCGCCCAGCCGGGTCAGTTATCTCGCCGACAGCTTCGGCAAGGCGGGGCTGGCCCAGCTGATCGGGGTGAGCCGGTCGCAACCGACCCGATGGATCTCTGGTGAGGAATACCCCGGCCCGATCGCCGGCCCGCTGCTCATCGATCTCGAACACATCTATGCCCGCGCCCGTCTCATCTGGGGATCCGACGCTGCACAGACCTGGTTGACCAGCCAGAATGCCCATCTCGGCGGGGCGCGGCCGATCGATGCCCTGCGGTTGTCGGGTGCGGCCGCGGTGCTGACCGCGCTCGATGCCGAGGCATGGGGCGGGGCGGCCTGATTGCTCGTCTACCGGGTCTTCCCGTATCTGGAGTCCGCGGCGCCCGGACGTCCCGGTCATCCGTTGTACGAGCACCGGCCCCAACTCGGTGGCCGGGTAGATCACCCCGATCACTACGTCTGGTACCTGTCGCGACATGCCGAGGCCGCCTGCGGTGAGAGCTTCGGCAACCTCCGCGAATGGGTGGACGACATGTTCGACTTCCCACAGCTGCCCGGTGCGCGTCGCGCACTGGGCACCTTCCGTGTGCCCGACGACCTGCGCATCCTCGACCTCGACGACCCGGTGCAGCTGGTGCGATTGGGGCTGCGGCCGTCGCATGTCGTGATCCGCAATCTGACGGTCACCCAACGCTGGGGTCATCTGATCTACACCGAGACCGACGCGAATGGTGAACGCGCGTGGGACGCGGTGTCGTGGTGGTCATATCACCGGCCGCAGTGGAGCGTGCTGGCGTCCTGGACGCGCCCCGAGGTGGTGGCGGTCGAAACGCTGGATCTCGATCACCCGGCGATCATCGATGCCGCCGACGCATTGCTGCGGCCGGTGGATCGGTGACGGGGTGAGGCGTGGAAGGAGTGCCCCGCACGGTCTCAGGTGCCGGTTGCGGCTGTCGTGAATCTCGCCTACTCTCGAACATGCATTCGAACTTTGGTCCGCTGGGGGGGTGGGTATGGCCGAGCTGAACACACAGGACGCGCAGGAGTCGTTGTCGGAGGTGCCGGGTCTGCTCACCGAGTTGCATGCGGTGTTGGATCGGTTGGCGGCGGCGGATCTGACGCGCTGTAGTGATGCGGAGGTGCTGGCGGTGGCGCGGGCCTCGGAGCGGGCGGTCAATCGGCAGTTGTTCGAGGGCAATCGCCAGATTCTGGAGTTGTCGGATCGGGGTGTGCCGCGGGCGATGGGGTTTCGGAGTTTGACGAACTTCCTCAATGTCGAGGTGCGGGTCTCCGAACCGGGCCGGCGGAAGGATCAGATCGCGGCGACCGGGCGGATGCGGCAGTTGGGTGGGCAGTGCGCCGAACCTCGCTTTCCGGAGTTGGCGGCGGCGTTCGCGGCCGGTGAGGTCGGGCCGGCGCATCTGAGTACGGTGATCGACATTCTGGAGACGATCCCGCAGCAGGCGCCGCATGACAAGAAGGTGGCCGCCGAGGCGTCGTTGGCCGAGTTGGCGGTCAAACACACCCCGGATGAGATCGTGATCCTCGGTCAGCGGGTGTTGGCGCATCTGGATCCGGACGGCGAGTTGACCGACGACACCGACCGGAAACGTAAGCGGAATCTGTGGCTGAATCGGCAGAACGCGCAGCAGATGTCGAAACTGACCGGCCATCTGGATCCGGAAACCCGGGCGTTGCTGGAGATGATGCTGGCCGCGTGGGCCAAACCCGGCCTCAACAACCCCGAGGATCCCGACGCCCCTTCGGGTGCCGAGGAGGACGCCGACCCCGAGGCGCTGAAGGCGGCCGCCGCCCGCGACACCCGCACCCAGGCCCAACGGAATCATGATGCGTTGGCGGCGTTGTTGCGGGCGGTGTTTGAGGATGGGTTGCTGGGCAAATCCCATCGGGGGTTGCCGGTGCAGCTGATCGTCAAGGCCGAGCTGAATGATCTGATCCGGGAGACCGGGTTCGGCACCACCGCCACCGGGTCGCTGTTGCCGATCACCGATGTGATCCGGTTGGCTGCCGAGGCCCAACAGTATTTGGCGGTGTTCGCCGATGCGAGCCCGCAACCCCTGTATTTCGGGCAGGCCAAACGGTGTGCCACCCGGGCTCAACGGTTGGCGTCGTTCGCCCGCCCGGACGGGGAGGTGTGCTCGGCACCCGGGTGTGATCAGCCGGCCTCCCACGTCGAACTGCATCACGCGCGCCGTGACTTCGCTGATGGCGGGTTGACCGACATCATCGATCTGGCCCCGGCGTGTCCGAAACACAATCGGATGGTCGGACCCGGGATCGGCCAATTCACCACCGGCATCTACGAGGACGGCCCCCACACCGGCCGCACCTGGTGGCGCCGCAACAGCGCCGACGGTGCACCGCCGAACCCGCAGGAGTTCAACCGGCGTCCCGACATCGCGGTGTTGTATGCGCAGCATCTCGAACAGGTTCGCGCACGCCTGCACCCACCACCGCAACCAGACGCGCCGCCCCCAGACGACGGCCCGCACCTACATCTCACCGAGACGATCCCCACACCGATCTCGGTCATCGAAGCACGCCTCGCACTCGCGCTGCTCACAACCCACCGCTGAGGGCGAGACGGTCCGGCCGTGAGGGTTGATGCGCCCCTCCGGGCCACCTCGCGTCCGAATCTTCCGGCCCGGGTGGTCGGGATGCTAAACGGCGGTCGGCTCGGTGTTGCGCAGTGACAGGTTGTTGCAGGCTTCGCAGACCGTCTCGGGGATGATCCCGTGACGCTGTAGAAATCCGAATGCCACGCACCCGAGGCAGAGGCCAAGGGCGAACTCCAACGTGGCCGCGACGATCAGCCCACCGACCACGATCTGGGCGGCGAGCCCGAGGCCGAGGAGCGACAGGACAAGCGCGGTGGCGCTGAAGACCAGCCCGATGGTCTGCGCGAATCGTTTCGGCGGGCCCGGGACGAGCTTGGTCTTCCGCCAGACCTTGGGTGCGAGTACCCGAACCGACAACTGGCCGAAGGGGGAGAACCGTGGGCCTGCCATCACTCGTAGCGCGAATCCGAGGGCCAGGAGCGCGTACACGGCCGGATGGTCCACCACGATCGCGACGATCGCCAGCAGGATCACCAGGCCCGCGGTCGAGCGCGCGGCGTAGTCGTTGACGGGATTGGGGAAGGTCTGCGCTGACGGCAGCGAACGAGACACGGGATACCTCCTGGGGACAACCTCGACCAGGCTAGTCAGTCCGGTGACTACGGACAAACCTTTCCCTCACGCTGGTTCGAAAGTCGCGATCGTCTCCAGCACGTCGTCGCCGTACTGCTCGAGTTTGGCGTCACCGATTCCCGACACGGTCCGCAGCTGCTCGTGTGTCGTCGGGCGCCTGGCCGCCAACTCCCGCAGGGTCGCGTCGTTGAACACCACGTACGGCGGTACGCCTCGCTGTGACGCCTCCGACTTGCGCCAGGCGCGCAGGTGCTCGAACAGGCCCCGATCGGACTCGGCGAGGTCGGCGGCCGGCTTCGCGGTCCGGGTACGGGTGACCGCTCGGACGGGGTCCGTTCGCAGCATCACCGCGGTCTCGCCGCGCAGCACCGGGCCGCTCTTCTCGGTCAGCGTCAGGACGCCGTAATCCCCTTGCGGAACAATGACTCCCGACGCAACGAGCTGCCGGATCGCGCCACGCCAGCCGCCTGCGTCGAGCTCGGTGCCGATGCCGTAGGTGCTCAGACGGGTGTGGCCCTGCTCCCGGATGCGGGCGGTGTCCGCGCCGCGCAGGATATCGACAAGATGGCCGGCGCCATAGGATTGGCCGTACTCGCGTTGGAGCCGAACGATGGTGGACAGCAACTTCTGAGCCGGAATGGTGCCATCCCACGTCTCGGGTGGGTTCAGGCAGGTGTCGCAGTTGCCGCACGGCGTGGTGTCCTGGCCGAAATAGCGGAGTAGCTGCTCGCGGCGACAGTCGACTGTCTCGCACAGCGCGAGCATCGCATCGAGGTGTTGCTGCTGCATACGACGGTGATTGGCGTCACCATCGGAGGAGTCGATCAGGCGACGTTGCTGCATCACATCCGCGAGGCCGTAGGTCATCCACGCCACGGACGGAAGTCCGTCGCGTCCCGCTCGTCCGGTCTCCTGGTAGTAGCCCTCGACACTCTTCGGCAGGTCGATGTGGGCGACAAAACGCACGTCGGGTTTGTCGATGCCCATGCCGAAGGCGATCGTCGCGACCACCACGACGCCGTCGGCACGAAGAAAACGCTCGAGAGTGTGCTGGCGGACCCTGCGATCCAGGCCCGCGTGATATGGCATCGCATCGATCCCGTTGGCGACCAGGAACTCGGCGGTCTTCTCCACCGACGCCCGGCTCAGCGCGTAGACGATGCCGGTGGCCGGCTGCCCGTCGACGACACCTTCGGTACGGATGAAGTCGAGGAGCTGTTTACGCGGCTCCGACTTGGGGACGATGCGGTAGGTGATGTTGGGACGGTCGAAGTCGGCAACGAAATGCCGAGCCCCACCGAGGTGCAGGCGCTCGGTGAGTTCGGCGTGGGTGCGGCGCGTTGCCGTCGCGGTCAGAGCGATCCGCGGGACATCGGGCCAGATCTCGGCAAGCTCGCCGAGAGCGAGATAGTCGGGCCGGAAGTCGTGACCCCACTGGGAGACGCAGTGCGCCTCGTCGATGGCGAAGAGCGCGATCGTGCCCTGCTGCAGCAGTGCGCGAGTGCCCGGGCTGTTGAGGCGCTCGGGCGCGACATAGAGGAGGTCGAGCTCACCGGACCGGAAGGCGGCCTCGACCTCGGCACGCTGGTCGGGCATCTGGGTGGAGTTGAGATACGCAGCGCGGACACCGAGTTCGCGAAGTGCGGCGACCTGATCGGACATCAGCGCGATCAGCGGGGAGACCACCACCCCGCACCCTTCGCGCACCAGGGCGGGCACCTGATAGCACAGACTCTTCCCGCCGCCGGTGGGCATGAGGACGACGGCGTCTCCACCGTCGACCACATGCCCGACGATCTCTTCCTGATCGCCGCGGAACGACTCGTATCCGAAGGTCGACTCCAGTACGTGCCACATGTCGGACATGGGCACAAGGTTACTGGCGGCCTGCGTCAGGGCTGTTCGCCCGGTAGCTCACCGATGTCGACCGGCTCCTCGGGGACCTCATCCGCGCTGGGCAGCGCCGCCTGCTCGGCGGCGGGCAGTTCGCCGAGGTCCACCGGATCGCCGATGTCGTCGTTGATGTCGTCGTCGCTCACGTCGTTCGTGTCGGCGTCGCTCGTGTCAACGTCGGCTGGATCGGGAGCCTCGATGACATCGTGCTCCTCGACGTCGAGGATGCCGCGCTCCTCATCTTCGCGGGCGCGTTTCGCGGCGTCACGCATCTCGAATCCGTCGGTGACCAGGTCACCGATCTCGCGTGCGACGTCGGCGACCGCTCCGGTGATGATCGTGGCGATACGTCCGACATGCGTGGCCGTCGATTCCACGAGTTCCTGGACGAGATCCTTGTTGCGTTCGATGCTGTCGACCATGATTCCGTATTCTGCCACCGGACTCGATGCGCGGTGACTCACGCGGCGGCCGAGGCCGAGCGCTCCACGGTCACCACCAGGTCATCGTCGTCGCGGGTCAGGAAATTCGGCAGCGACAGTTTGGCGATCTTTTTCCATGTCGACAACAGCTGGTGGCGGAAGGAACCGGTGTTGTACGGCAAACCGTAACGTTCGCAGATCTCGCGGACCTCTCCGGCGATCTCCGGGTAGCGGCCGGCCGGGATGTCGGGGAACAGGTGGTGCTCGATCTGGTGTGACAAGTTCCCGCTCATGATGTGGAACAGTGGGCTGCCGGTGATGTTGGCCGAGCCGAGCATCTGTCGCAGATACCACTGGCCGCGCGTCTCATTCGCGCACTCCTCGGGCGTGAAGGTCTGTGCGCCACTGGGGAAGTGACCACAGAAGATGATCGAGAACGTCCACAGGTTGCGGACCAGGTTGGCTGACGCGTTACCAAGCAGCGTCGATACGAACAACGGTCCGGTCAGCGCAGGGAACACCACGTAGTCCTTGAGTACCTGGCGACCGGCCTTGCGCCACATGCCCTTCACGAGGCCCTTGACGTCGTACCACTTGCGCTTACCCGCGAGGATGTTCTCGACCTCGAGGTCGTGCAGCATCACACCCCACTCGAACAGGAGCATCAGTCCCGTCGCGTAGGCGAGGTTGCCGAGGTAGTAGGGATGCCATTTCTGGTCTCGGGCCATCCGGAGGATGCCGTACCCGATGTCGCGGTCCTCGCCGACGATGTTGGTGAACGTGTGGTGCATGTAGTTGTGGCTGTGCCGCCACTGATCGGAGGGACAGACGGTGTCCCATTCGAATTGGCGGGAATTGTAGGTGTCCTCGCGCATCCAGTCGTATTGGCCGTGCATCACATTGTGGCCGATCTCCATGTTGTCGAGGATCTTCGACACCGACAGCGCGCCGACGGCTGCGATCCACGCCGGCGGGAAGAAGCCGAGATACATCAGGCCACGGCCGGCGATCTCGAAGCCACGCTGGGCCCGGATGATCTTGTACAGGTACTCGCGATCTTTCTCGCCGAGGTCGGCGACGATGCGGGCCTTCAGCTCGTCGAGTTCACGTCCGAGGCTCTCGACCTGCTCGTAACTCAGGGTGATGTGTTTGGGGTCGACAACTGTCCCGGCGATCGCGGTGGCGTCGGCGGGGACGATGTCGGCGGTGGTGTCCGTCTCCGGGGTGTGGGTGCTGGTGGTGGTCATGGTCTATACCTCGATTTCCACGTCGCCGACAGGGGCGTTGATACAGAGCTGGATCTGCGTGTCGGCTTCGGTGTCGGTGTCGCCGGTCAACACGTTGCGGGTGCAGCCGGATTTCTTGATGGCGGTGCAGGAGAAGCAGATACCCATCCGGCAGCCCGACTCCGGGCTCAGCCCGGCCGATTCGGCCTGGTCGAGGATGGGGCGACCGTCGTTGGCCGCGGATCTGCCGGACCTCGAGAAGGTCAGTTCGCCGTCCACCGGAGCATCGGGGTTGATGGCGGTCGGTGCGGCGAGCACGAATGCCTCACTGTGAAGTCGCTGGGTCATCCCGGTCGCGTCGTAGTGCTCGTTGACGGCGTCCATCAGGGCCGGCGGGCCGCAGACGAACAGGTGCGCGGACTCGATGTCGGCGATGTCATCGAGATGGTCGCCGGCGAAATGACCGGGGGTGTCCCCGCGGGTGTAGTGCAGACGCACGTCGATGTCGGGGTGCGCGGCCGCGAGGGCGGCGAGTTCGGTTCGGTATGCGACGTCCTCCGGCGTCCGCGCGTAGTGCACGAAGGTGATCGGGCCGGGATGGTTCTCGGCAACGAGCGTACGCAACATCGAGAGTACAGGTGTAATGCCACTTCCGCCGCTGATGAAGACCGCCGACCACCCTCGCCGATCCGGTAGGGTGAACTCGCCGCGTGCCTGGCTCAGCCCGACGACCATGCCCACGTGAGCGTGGTCGCGCAGATGGGTCGACATGAAGCCGTCCTCGTGGGCGGTGACGGTCAGTTCCAGATCGCCGTCGCCGGCGTCGGATGCGTTGGCGGGCGAGAAGCAGCGGGTGTGTCGGACGCCGTTGATGACGGTGCTGAGCTGCACATACTGTCCGGCCAGGTGTCCGTCCCACTGGCGCGTCGGGCGTAACGTCAGCCGGACGGTTCGCGCGGTGGGGTGGTCGACGGCGACGACCTTGGCGCGCAGGTCGCTCCAGGTGATCATGGGATCGACCAACTCGAGGTACCGGTCGACCGGATGTGGGGTGAGTGCGGCCTCGAGGATCGAGCCGACAAGGGTGGGGATGCGGATGCTCATGGGTTGGCTCCGTTCGTGGGTACAGGATTTGAGTGAACATCTGTACACCAACAAGTGTTGCATAGTTCCGGGCCGGGTCGTCAAGCGGAAATCGCTGTGACAGCAGTCACGCGGGCCCGCCGGTGGGTACGGGCGCGCAGATTGAGCCGGGCGCGCCACCTAGACTCGGACCGTGACCAGGTCCCGACATTCCAGCCGCCCGCGCTCGCCGCGTGGCCCGGGTGATTCGGAGAGTCGGGCGGAGCGTAAGAACCGGACCCGGCAGGCCCTGCTGGACGCAACGATGGAACTCGTCGCCGAACGCAGCTTCGCGAGCATCAGCCTGCGCGAGGTGGCGCGCGGCGCGGGTATCGTGCCGACCGCTTTCTATCGTCATTTCGCGTCGATGGAAGATCTCGGTGTCACCCTGGTCGAGGACTCGATGCGGGTGTTACGTCGCACCCTGCGGGAAGGACGCCGCGATCTCGCTGCGCGACAGGCGCTGCCGACCGCGCAGAACTCCCTGGCGATCCTGTTGCGCCACGTGCACGACAACGAAGCGCAGTTCCGTTTCCTGATTCGTGAACAGCACGGCGGCATCGCAGAGATCAGGCGGGCGATCGACACCGAATTGCGGTTGTTCTCCAAAGAGCTCGCGATCGACCTGTCGCGGCTACCCGATCTGGCGCGATGGCTCCCCGAGGATCTGGAGATCGCGGCCGAACTCATCGTGATCATCATGCTGACCGCCGTGGCCGACCTCCTGGACCACGACTACCGTGGCCGCGGCGCCGAAAACGAGGTCGTGGAACGCACCGAACGGCAGTTGGTGATGGTTTTCCTCGGGATGGGTCGCTGGCGCACCCGGACTGAGTGATTCGGACGAATTCTCGGTCGTTGTCCGAAATGTCTCGACGGTCACTCATATGCTCATCTGCATGTCGGATATCGGCGGTATCGGCAGTCTGATCGGGCCCTATCGGCTCGAGGAATTGTTGGGCCGCGGCGGTATGGGTGAGGTTTTCCGTGCGTATGACACGGCGAAGAATCGTGTTGTCGCGCTGAAATTGCTCAGGCCGAATCTGGCCGATGACCCCGTATATCAGGAGCGTTTCCGTCGTGAATCGCATGCGGCGGCGAGGTTGGGTGAACCACATGTCATCCCTATTCACGATTGGGGCGAGATCGATGGACTGCTCTACATCGACATGCGGTTCGTCGAGGGTCCGAATCTACGTGGCGCACTGCGGCAGAGCGGTGCGCTCGAGCCTGCGCGTGCGGTGACGATCGTCGAGCAGGTGGCCGCCGCCCTGGATGCGGCACATCGCGAGGGCCTCGTTCACCGTGATGTGAAACCGGAGAACATTCTGCTGACAGATGGCGACTTCGCTTATCTCGTCGATTTCGGTATCGCGCACAGTGGCGCCGACCTGCGTTTGACCCAAACCGGCACAACAATCGGTTCCGTCGCATACATGGCACCGGAATTGTTCGATTCCGATGCGGTGTCGCCGGCGTCCGACATCTATGCGCTGACGTGTGTCCTCTTCGAATGCCTGACCGGCCAGGTTCCCCATCCGGCGAACACGATCAGTGCCGCGATCAAAGCAGCGATCATCGATCCCGCTCCGTTGCCCAGTGCGACGCGGCACGACGTCCCGACCGCGTTCGATGAGGTGATCAAACGCGGATTGCACAGGGACCCGGCAATCCGATATCACTCGGCGAGGGCCCTCGCCGTCGCCGCTCGACGCGCATTGCAGGGCGAAGTGCCCGGGGCTCGAGAAGAGAACCGCAATGTCGAGGGCGTCACGCCGACGGCGATGCTCACCGCTTCGCCCTTTGCGGACTCCGCGGTGTCGGCGTCGGCGCCCACGGCGCCGCCCGGAGGGCCGCAGCCCTGGTACGGGGCGGGGCCGCCACCCCCGCCCGGGCCTGCGCCTGCGGCGTATCCGCCGCCCGCGTACCCGGTCATGCCCCAGCCCTGGCACAACCGGAGTATCGCGCTGCCGGTGCTCGTCGGCGTGATCGCTGCGGCGTTGATCGGTTTGCTGGCCCTCGGCGGCTATTGGTTGCTCGCACGGCAATCAGACGACAGCGCCGCGTCGACACCCACGACCCCGACCGTCACCCAGGTGGTGACGCCGCCTCAGGCGGGGGCCGGGCCGACAGAGACCACGACGGTGACCGCGCCGCCGCAGGGCTCGTCGGAGTGTGGCGTCGGTGTCGCGGCGGGAACATCGATCACCAGCTGCCCGTTCGCCGTCTCGGTCCGCGACGAATACCTGCGCACCGGGCCGATGGGTGCGTCGCGCGTCATCGTCGCCTACAGCCCCGTCACCGGAACCACCTACCAGATGGCATGCGTCCCCGAAGGCGGCCTGGTCGCCTGTCGCGGCGGTAACGATGCCGTCGTCTACATCTACTGAGGGGCTCGCCGGGACATGAGGTACAGGCTGGTCTCGGTCAGCACCATGTGTGTCGCGCTGATGGTGCTGCCCGGTTGCGACGTCACGGATGGCACACCGGCGATCTCGCCGGTGACGATCACGGTCACGTCGACACCTCCGTCGATGTCGCTGCCGGCCTCGCCGTCGGTGTCGCACTCGTCGACCGCTGCGGCCCGGGTGCCGTACGCATCTCTCGGAGCGGCCATGGGTCGCCTGACCGCGTCCATCGGCATGCCTGTCGGTATCGCGGTGGCACCCGTCGCGGGCACCGCCGTAGCGGCGCTCACCGTCGGCGACAGTGACGCCCGGGTCGCGTGGTCCACCATCAAGGTCCCGCTGGCCGTGGCCGCGGAACGGGCCACCGGGTCGTCGTCCGCGGAGTCCGCGGCGCTCGTCAATTCGGACAATGCCTCCGCCGAGCAGTTGTGGGCGTCGCTGGGCTCGGCCGATCAGGCGTCGGCGGCGGTGACCGCGGTCCTGCGCGAGGGCGGCGATGAGAACACCGATGTGCCGACGCAACAATTGAGGCCGGGTTTCACCGTGTTCGGCCAAACCGTGTGGTCGTTGCCGGATGCCGCGACGTTCACCGCGCATCTGCCCTGCCTTCCCGGTACCCGACACGTCGTCGATCTGATGGGCGAGGTTGCCGCCAACCAGCAGTGGGGCGTCGAGACGATGACGCGACCGGTGGCAACGGCGGTCAAGGGCGGCTGGGGGCCGGGCGTTGCCGGTGGCTATCTCGTCCGGCAGATCGGACTCATCACCTATCGCGACGGCAGCGGCACGGCACTGGTCATGAGCGCGGTCGGCAGCTCGATGACCGACGGGATCGCCGCTCTGAACAGGGTCGCGGACTGGCTGGACACGAGAATCGGTCGTCTGCCGAGGGGGCGGTGCCGGGCCGGGTCGTGACGCCCGGGTCGTGACGCGCGTCCGGCATGCCGCAGAGACGGTATGTCGGGTTTGCCGCTTTCTATGGCTACAAGTTGGCATCGTGGCTGGTCGTTGGTCTGCGGACGCCCTAGGGTCACTGTTACAGAAGTGACCAGGGAGATCTAAGTGACACGTGTGAAATGGATCGTGCGGCTCACCGCGCTGTCGATCGCGGCCTCGGTGCTGCTCGGTACGGCCACCGCGACCGCAGCCTCGCCGTCGTGGTGGCCTCCGCAGCTTCCGCCCCTGCCGCCGGAGATCGCGAAGTTGTTCGAGCCGCCGGTGCCGACCGAGAAGAAGCTGACCAAGAGCTTCGCATCGTTGCAGAAGTCGATGCGTAGGTCACTGCCCGGGAAGGTGGGTCTGGCGATCGTGCCGATCGGCTCGGATCGCCCGATCACCATGGGCAATCTCCCGACCGGTCGTGCCTGGTCCACCCTCAAGGTCCCGGTCTCACTCGCCGCGCAACGCAAGAACGGTGCCGCCGTCGCCGTGAAGGAGGACAAGGCCATCAAGTTCTCCGACAACGAAGCCGCGGGCGAGCTCTGGGGATCGCTCGGGGGTGGCCAGAGTTCTGTCGATGCCGTGACGGACGTGCTGCGTGAAGGCCACGACGTGGAGACCCAGGTGACGTCGGAAGCCGACGATCCGCCGTCGTATCCGGGGTATACGCCGTGGGCGTTGGCCGACCAGGCCCGCTTTGGCGCACACCTGCCGTGTATGCCCGACAGCGAGAACCTGATTCGACTGATGAGCGATGTTGCGGCGAACCAGCAGTGGGGGGCTGTGAAAACGGGGCAGCGTGACGGGGCGGTGGCAGCCGTGAAGGGTGGTTGGGGACCGGCCACTTCTGCGTCGGGTGCCTATCTCGTCCGCCAGCTCGGCATCGTCACGACCAGACGGGGTCAGGTGGCCGTGTCGATGGCGGCGCTGCCGCGCAGCGGTTCGTTCACCTCCGGTACCAAGATGCTCAACAAGGTGGGAGATTGGCTGGGCCGCAACCTCTCTGATCTTCCGATGGGACGGTGCTGAGTACGGCGGCACCTCCGCAGCGGCGTCGGAGCGCTGACCACGCGGCAGTGTCGAGAGGTCAGTCGTCTCCCCTCGAGTGGCGCCCCACCCGAGGCTCCCTCGACGGTGCGGGCGACGGCGACGACACAGCCGTGCGTGCCCCGCTCGGCGTCGCGAGCGCAGCCGCGATCACGGTGGTCAACGGCACCGACAGTGCAATTGCGATGCCACCGACGAAGGACCGCGCGAGTTCGACGGCCACGGCGTCGGTGGTGATCAGGTTGCCGAACGGCTGCTGTGCCACCGAGAAGAGCAGCAGGAGCGGTAGCGCGCTGCCGGCATAGGCGAACACGAGCGTGTACACGGTACTGGCGATGTGGTCGCGGCCGACGCGCATCGCGGCGCGAAATGTCGCCAGCCGGGTGGGTTCCCCGGCGGCCGCCAGTTCGAAGGCTGCCGACGCCTGTGTGATGGTCACATCGTTCAGCACGCCGAGGGTGCCGATGATGAAGCCGGCGAGCAGGAGGCCGCTGATCGAGATACTGCCCTGGTACACCTGCAGATTGGTGGTCTGATCACCCGACAGGCCGGTGAGGTGCATGGTGTCGATCGCCAACCAGCTCAACAACCCGGCCAGCAGCAACGACATCAACGTGCCCAACAAAGCCGAACTGGTGCGCAGACTCACGCCATGGGCCAGATAGAGGACGACGAAGAGGATGGCGGCCGACGACACCACGGCAACGGCGACCGGCGACTCGCCGTCCAGGATGGCCGGCAGCGTGAACACGCCCAGCACGAGGAACGCGAACGCCAGGCCGATGATCGACCGGAAGCCGCGCCACGCGGCGACGAGAACGACGGCTGCGATGAACAGCAACGCCCAGATCATGGTCGGGACCGTTCGCTGGAAGTCGAAGAACGTGTACCGCGGGTTCCCGTCCGGTCCCGGCACGACACCGAGCTTGATCCGGTCGCCGACATGCAATGTCGGCTGGCCGGCCTGTGGCTGGTCGAGTGACTCCTGCGGTGGGGGCGAGCCACCGGGTTCGGTGCCAGACTGCGCACGGTTGGTCGGCACCTCCAACAACGTGTGCCTGCCCTTGTCCTGCCCACTGCCCAACCGCACGGTGCTCTGGATGCACGGACCGTCCTCGGCCACCCCTTCGATCTGGAACCCGGCGCCGTCCTGCACGGTTCCGGCCAAGGGATTCAGACAATCTGCACGCACCTGCTCGACCACCTGTCCGTCGACGGTGCGGATCGAACCGCCGTCGGCGGACCGGAACTGCATCGGAATCGCGTGCTCGCCACCCGAAGGCCACAACACCACGGCGCCGACGGCGACCCCGACGCCGATGACGGTGAGGCTCACGATCACGATCCATCGCGCGAAGGGCGACAGGACCGCGGGGATCTCGGACAGGTTGTGGGAATGTCCGCCGTGGGAATGTCCGCCGTGGGAATATCCGCGCTGCCGTTTGTCATTCGGTTGGCTCACGCCGTGAGCCTATGTGGTCGATGCACCGACGATTCCGATGTGTGACGACAATGACTGCTCTACCCTCGAGTTCGAGGGTGAGGTCGGGGACCGACACAGAATTGGATCGGACATTGTGATCGCCTACATCACGGTGTGTGGCACCGCCGAACATCCCGGACGCCCCGGCAACATGCTCAACCAGGTGGCCGGACTGCTCGGTGATCGTGTGATCCACGACGACCTCGACTATCCGGCGTCCATTGCCTGCTTCAACCCCTACGGTGACATCTCCGGTGTTTCGGAGGCGGAGTCGCGTCGCCAGGGTGTCGTCAACCTGGCCGCCGCGATTCGCCGCACGCCGCACCTGGCGGTGCTGTCCGGTTACAGCCTGGGCGCACTGGTGGTCTCGGACTTCCTGGTTGCCAAGGCCAACGGTGCATTCGGCGACTGTGAGGTGCTCGCGGTGGTCAACATCGCGAACCCGAGCCGACGCGCGGGCTACTCCTACGGTCTCCCGTCCTTCGGGTTCGGCCTCGATGGCCAACACCGACCATGGCCGACCGGGATCGCCGTCTACGAGATCGCCAACCCGGTCGACGGGATCACCTCGGCGCCGGCCAACTCGCCGTGGCGGGTGTTCGCGGACAAGATCCGCGAGTTCTCGGTGACCCAACAGGGTGCCGTGGCCTGGTTCAACGACATGCTCGCCCAACTCGACGGGCAACAGGCCACGCAGGTACAGGCCCACTGGTTCGAGCCCGCGTTCTGGCAGGCGTATGCCGAGGCGCCGGCCTGGCTGCATGGCTACCTGTTCGACGGCCAGCATACAACGGCTTACGGAAAAGCCCAGTGGTACAACAGCTCCGGCCGGGTCAACGCGATTGCGTTGGCCGCGTCGGCGGTCGCTCGGTACATGTAGGAGTCCAAACCCGCTGTCCGCGCGGGCAGATCGGAGTACAAGTGGAGATATGCGATCCATCGACGTATTGATCGACGGCTTCGGTCGGGTGTCGGAGAATGTGCACGCGGTCCTCGACGGCGTCACGGCCGATCAACTCACCTATCGGCCCAGCCCGAAGGCCAACAGCATCGCCTGGCTGATCTGGCACCTCACCCGGGTGCAGGATTCGCACGTCGCCGACGTCGCCGGCACCGAGGAGATCTGGACGTCGTCCGGGTACTACGGGCGCTTCGACCTGCCGTTTCCGTCATCCACCTCCGGATACGGCCAGTCGGCGGAGGAAGTGGCCCTCGTGGTCGTCACCGACCCGGCCCTGCTCGCCGACTACTACGACGCCGCTCACGCGGTCACGCTCGAGTACCTCGGTGGCTTGTCCGACGGCGATCTGGACCGGGTGATCGACGAGAACTGGGATCCGCCGGTGACGCTCGGCGTCCGCTTGGTGAGCGTCCTCGACGACGACGCCCAGCACGTGGGCCAGGCCGCCTATGTTCGCGGCCTGTTGAGCTGACACACACCCGAACTCAGATCCACCCTCGTTCGCGTGCGACCATCGCGGCCTCGGCGCGGGTGCTGGTCCCGGTCTTGCCGATGGCCGACGAGAGGTGATTGCGCACGGTGCCCTGGGACAGGTGGACCCGGGCGGCGATGGTGGCGACTGTCGCGCCGGTCAGTGCGACCCGCAGCACCTCGGTCTCGCGGGGCGTCAACGGGTTCTCGCCGCTGGTCAGGCTCTCGGTTGCCAGCATCGGGTCGATCACCCGCAGGCCCTGCCGGACACGACGGACCGCGTCGGCCAGCTGTGAGGCCGGCGTGTCCTTGACCACGAACCCGGATGCCCCCGCATCGATCGCGCGACGGAGATAGCCGGGGCGCCCGAAGGTCGTGACGATCAGGCTTCGCACGTCGGCGAGTTCGGCGCGCAGCGCGGCGGCGACCTCGATTCCGTCCATTCCCGGCATCTCGATGTCCAACAGACAGACGTCGGCGTTGCTCTCACGTGCCGCCCCGACGACCTCGTCGCCACGTCCGACCTGTGCGACGACCTCGAGATCCGTTTCCAGTTCCAACAGTGCTGCGAGCGCTCCGCGGACCAGTGCCTGGTCATCGGCGAGGAGCAGCCGGATGGTCTCGGTCACCGCATCACCGCCCGGACCGTGGTGCCGCCGAGGGTGGAGTCGACGATGAAGGTGCCCCCGGCATCCTCGACCCGTTCGGCCAGCCCCCGCAGGCCGTTGCCGAACGCGGTGCGCCCGGCACCCTGGCCGTTCATGCCCTTACCGTTGTCATGGATCTCGATGGCGTTGTCGCCCAGGGTGATTGTGCACTCGGTTGCCGCGGAATGACGGACGACATTGGTCACCGCCTCACGCAACACCCACGCGAACAGCACGTCGACAGCGGGGTCGGCGGTGCTCGCGGTCGGCACCGACGCGCTGATCCCCGCGGCGTCGAGCGCGCTGCGGACTGCGGGCAGCGTCGTGGCCAGATCCGGCGAGCGCAGATTGCCGACGGTGGCACGCACCTCGTCGAGTGCGTGTCGCGACAAGCTGTTCAGCTCGGCCAGTTCGCGTTTCGCGCGATCCGGGTCGATGTCGATCAAGCGTTGGGCGAGTTCGGACTTGACAGTGATGACGGTCAGCGAATGGCCGAGGATGTCATGGACATCGCGTGCGACCCGCTCGCGCTCGGCCACCACCGAGAGCTGCCGGTTGAGTTCGTGCTGCCGTTCCTCGGCCGCGTCGCGTTCCATCTCGCGGGCTCGAAGGGTGCGTATACCCAGCATCGTCGCCCCGACCGCGATCATCACGACGATGGTGCCGGGATCGACCGCGTGGGCCGGTAGCCATTCACCGATGAGCAACGCTGCGACGATCAACGTGATGACGGTGACGACGGCGTAGGTGGCGGGCAGAGCGAAGACCGCGAACGCCATCAGGAACGGTGTCACACCGAACGCTTCGCCACCGATGACCGGTATGAGACCGGCCCCGATGGCCGTCAGGACGGCGAATGCTCCCAGTCGGTAACGCAGTGCCACGTGGTCGCCGCGCCCCATCATGAGATAGACGCAGGCCAGGACGTAGACAACCGCGAACGCGGCGATGAGGACGTACCCGAACGCCCTCTGCGTCGACGCCAAGCTGCCCGTGGCGACCGCGACGAACGGATAGATGAGGAAGATCAGCCAGACGGCGGCGAATGCCCAGCGCAGATCACGCCAGGGTGCCCACCATCCGCGCGGGTAGGACATCGACTCGTCACCTCCCTCGCTCACCGTCGGGCCGTACTGCGACTGTAGAAGACGCCTGCCGTCACGGCGAAGATCGTTCCCCAGACGGCGATGTTGATCAGGGACACCACCAGCGGGACCGTTTCGCCGTAGACGGTGACCCCATGGGTCAGCGGGTACCGCGCCAGGGACACGACCCCGAACATCGGGGTGAACTCGGAGACGGTCAGCATGGTGCCCTGCAGTGGCACGAACACGTTGCCGGCGAAGGCCAGCAGCGCCAGAACGCCGCCCAGCGCCTGCATGGCCCCATCCGACTTCAGTGCGCTGCCGACGGTCAACCCGACCGCGGCGAACACGGCGGCACCGATCCAGCCGAGGACAAGGCACCCGATCCACACGCCGGTGGGCGCTGACGCGCCGGACAGCAGACCGACGATCGCCAGTACGACGATGGGCAGTGCTGCCATCGTCAAGGCCACGGCGACCTTTGTCGCGACGTAGCCGCGCGGCCTCAGCGGTGTCATGCGCAGGGTGCGTGTCCAGCCACTCTGTTGCTCGAGGGACACTGCTGCCGCGTTGGTGGCGGCAGCGAGGATCGCTCCGTAGACGGCCATGCCGACCAGTACGTAGAACGCCACGTCGCCCGAGCCGATCGTGTCGCCGCGATGGCCCTGCGTCGCGCCGAACACGAGGTAGAGCAGGGCGGGTACCGCGATCGTGAAGATCATCGCGCGACGGTTGCGCAGTACCCGACGGACGTCGAGCGCGTAATAGGTGGGGGAGAGAACCGTGGTCATCGTGGATTCCGTTTCGTGGTCGTGGTCGAGATCGATGGTCGAGCGCGGGTGTCAGGCGGCGTCGTGGGCGGTGAGCGCGAGGAAGGCGTCCTCGAGGTTGTGGGTACTGATCTCCACCTCCCGGGCTGCGGTGTGGGTCAGCAGGAATCGCGCGAGTGCGTCGGAGTCGTCGGTGCCGAGAAAGACCCGTCCACCGCGCTTCTCGAGCTCGACGGTGGTCGGTGCGGATCGTAGGGCCCGGCACAGATCGTCGTCGCCCAGGACCGCCGACACCACGCGACCGCCGGCCCGCGTCCGGATGTCTCCGATGGTCCCGTCGGCGACGACCCGACCACCCGAGATCATCACGATGCGGTCGGCGAACGCGTCCGCCTCCTCGAGGTAGTGGGTGGCGAACAAGACGGTCCGGCCGCCCATGGCATCGGCCCGCATCGTCGCCCAGAACGCGCGGCGTGACTCGACGTCCATCCCGGCCGTGGGTTCGTCGAGGACGATGAGGTCCGGGTCGGGGAGCAGCGCCAGGGCGAACTTGAGACGCTGCTGCTCACCGCCGGAGCATCGGGAGACGATGCGCCCGGCGAGGTGACTCAGTTCGGCGCGGGCCATCACGGAGTCGACATCCGCGTCGCGGCCGTGCAGCGCAGCGACGATCCGAACCGTTTCCTCGACCGTGAAGTCGGGTTGGAGGCCGCCGGTCTGCATCACCGCAGCGATGCGGCCCGAACGAGCGGCTCGCTGTGGGGCCATCCCGAACACCTCGATGGTGCCGCTGTCCGGCGTCGACATCCCCAGGATCATGTCGAGGGTCGTGGTCTTGCCGGCGCCGTTGGGTCCGAGGAAGGCGACCACCTCTCCCGGGGCGAGCGTGAGGTCGAGCCGGTTCACCGCGGCCACGGCCCTGTGGCCGGGACCCCGAAACGTCTTGGTGAGATCATGTGCGCGAACAGCGATCGATGTCATGTGTCCACGATGCGCGGACATCGACCGGCGAACCCGGAGGAGATGTCATCGATCCGCCATGACGGATGTCATGGTGGTGTCGTCACCGTGAGACGATCGGGAGATGAGCGATCGTGACACCGAATCATCGGTGGCAGCCGGGTCACCGGTGGACTCCGAGTCGGCCACATCGAATGACTCGATGCTGACCGTCGTCATCGCGTTCGCCATGAACGTCCTCGTCGCAGTGGCCAAGACGATTGCCGCCGCCATCACCGGATCGGCGTCGATGGTGGCCGAATCCGCGCATTCCTGGGCGGACGCGGGCAACGAGGTGTTTCTTCTCATCGCCGAACGTCGCGGCTCGCGCGGCCGTGATCGTCGCCATCCGTTCGGCTACGGTCGCGAAACCTACATCTGGTCGATGTTCGCGGCATTCGGATTGTTCTCCGTCGGGGCCGCCGTGTCGGTGATGCACGGTATCACCGCGCTGACCGAGCCGGAGCCGGACGCCAACTATCTCGTCGGCTACGTGGTTCTCGCGGTATCTGCTGTGCTGGAGTCTATTTCGTTCATCCAATCTATCCGGCAGGCCAACGCGGGCGGCCGGCGCCTGTCCATGCATCCGCTCCGGTTCGTCGATCGAACCTCCAACACCACGCTGCGTGCGGTGTTCGCCGAGGATGCGGCGGCGCTGACCGGCCTCGCCATCGCGGCACTGGGCATGGCGCTGCACGAGATCACGGGTTCGGCGGTCTGGGATGCGATGGGGTCGATCCTCGTGGGCATTCTGCTCGGGTTCATCGCGATCTTCCTGATCAAGCGGAACGGAGAGTTCCTGCTCGGCCAGTCGGCGATGCCGCGGACCCGGCAGGCCATTTTGCGGCGCATCCTCGATCACCCGGACATCGAACGGATCACCTACCTGCACGTCGAGTACGTCGGTCCGACGCAGTACTATCTCGTGGCGGCTGTCGACATCGTCGGTGATCTCGCCGAGCACGATCTGGCGGTCCGTCTTCGACGTCTGGAGAGTCAGCTGGAGCAACACGATTCGATCGTCGAGGCGGTACTCACGTTGTCCACCGCGGACGAACCGTCGCTGCGGCTGTGAGACCGGGGTGGCGTAGGTTGGCGGGAGTGGATCTACGAATCTTCACCGAACCCCAGCAAGGCGCGACCTACGACGATCTGCTCCGCGTCGCGAAGGCCACCGAGGACCTCGGCTTCGACGCGTTTTTCCGGTCTGATCACTACCTCGCCATGAATGCCGACGGCCGCCCCGGACCGACCGACTCGTGGGTGGCCCTCGCGGGACTCGCCCGCGAGACGTCGCGGATCCGGCTCGGCACCCTGGTGACGTCGGCGACGTTCCGTTTCCCGGGTCCGCTGGCGATCTCGGTGGCGCAGGTCGACCAGATGAGTGGGGGGCGTGTAGAGCTCGGTCTCGGCGCGGGGTGGTTCGATGCCGAACATGAGGCGTACGGCATCCCGTTCCCGCCGCTCGGAGAACGGTTCGACCGCCTCGAGGAAACGCTGGAGATCGTCACCGGACTCTGGGGAACGCCGGAAGGCCGGCAGTTCGATCACCAGGGGGCCCACTACCGGATCGTCAACTCGCCGGCATTGCCGAAGCCGACCCAATCGCCACGGCCACCGATCATCATCGGCGGGGGCGGCAAGAAGCGCACTCCGGCGTTGGCGGCACGGTTCGCCGACGAGTTCAACTCCGCATTCGTTCCCGTCGACGTTGCCGCCGATCAGATCGGCCGCGTCCGGGCGGCCTGCGCGAAGACCGGACGGCGACCTGAGACGATGACGTTCTCGGCGGCACTCGTGTTGTGCTGCGGACGAACCGAGAGTGAACTCGCCCGCCGCGCAGAGTCGATCGGTCGTGACGTCGACGAGCTGCGCGAGAACGGCGCGGCCGGCACACCCGACGAGGTCGTCGCGAAGATCGAGCAGTACCGCGAGATCGGCGTGAGCCGCGTCTACCTGCAGACGTTGGATCTGGCCGACCTCGACCACCTCGACGTGGTCGCGAAAGAGGTTGCCCCGCAGCTGTCGTGAATTTTCTCGCGGATGGGAGCGAGAGTCACGGGGGAACGAGCGTGCGAGCGTCACGAATGCGGTCCCTGAGGAGCGAGCGTGCGAGCGTCACCAGTGCGGTCCCTGAGGAGCGAGCGTGCGAGCGTTACCAATGCGGTCCCTGAGGAGCGAGTGTGCGAGCGTCACCAGTGCGGTCCCTGAGGAGCGAGCGTGCGAGCGTCACGAAGGGCCCTTCGTGACGGTCCTTCGCTAGCGCTTCGGACCTCCTCAGGGGGCGGGTGGGGTCATCCGCGCAGGCTTCTCAGCTCAGGGGGCGGGTGGGGCCGTCCGCGCAGGCCCTCAGCGATCGATTGGCATTGCGTATCGGCGACCACAATTCCGATCAGGAACCCGGCGCCGCGATGCCCGCCTCGAGCACGTGCTCGGACAGTCGCGTCATGATGTCGTACAGCGCGGCGCCGTCGGATTCGGACAGCACATCGATGAACAGCGCCCGGACGCAGCGCGCGTGATCCCTCGCGGCGGAGCGGAACACGTCGACGCCGACCGCGGTGAGCACGGCGTAGCTGCCGCGGCGGTCCTCGTCGGCACGTTCGCGGCACAGCCAGCCACGGCGCACCAATGTGTCGATCTGATAGGACAGCCGTGACGTCGAGAACACCAGCCGCTCCGACAGATCGCGCATGCGGAGCCGTCGCCCGGGGGCGTTGTACAGGAGCAGGAGTACCTGGTAGTCGGCCAGCGACATGCCGGCGCTCGCCTTCAGATCCTCATCGAGGATGTTCTGAAGGCGAGCGCTGGTCTCGATGAACACCTGCCAGGCATCACGTCGCGCATCCACGCGCATCGAACTCCGTTGTGCTCGTTCGGTACTCACCGCGAGGTGTGCGGCATCAGCGCGTCCGGCGGGATCACGCCGAGGCGACCCGCCTGGAAATCCTCCATGGCCTCGATGAGTTGCTGACGGGTGTTCATCACGAACGGTCCGTACTGGACGACCGGTTCGCGGATCGGCCGACCACCCAGGACGAGCAATTCCAGCGCCGGGCGATTCGAGTCCTGTCCTGGATCGGCGGTCACCGTGATCCGGTCGCCGGAACCGAATACCACGAGTTGTCCCTGCTGGACCGGTCGCGCCTCGGCGCCCACCGTGCCACGTCCCGACAGGACGTAGACGAGTGCGTTGAAGTCCTGCCGCCACGGGATCGACATCCGTGCGCCGGGTGCGACGGTGGCGTGGGCGAAGGTGATCGGCGTGTGGGTCGACCCGGGGCCGGTGTGCCCGTCGATGTCGCCGGCGACGATACGGATCAGTGCACCGCCGTCCTCGGTGGTGATCAGCCCGGCTTGTCCGCCCTCCAGGTTCTGGTACTTGGGTGCCAGGAACTTGTCGGCGGCGGGCAGGTTGACCCAGAGTTGGATGCCGTGGAACAGACCACCGGACTCCACGAGTTCCGCGGGCGGGGTCTCGATGTGCAGGATGCCGGCGCCCGCCGTCATCCACTGGGTGGCGCCGTTCTCGATCAGACCGCCACCACCGGTCGAGTCCTGATGCTGGAAGCGGCCGTCGATCATGTAGGTCACGGTCTCGAATCCGCGGTGCGGGTGCCACGACGTGCCCCTCGGCTCGCCGGGCTGGTAGTCGACCTCACCCATCTGGTCCATGTGCACAAAGGGGTCGAGGTCGGCGCTGGACACGCCGGCGAACGCCCGGACGACGGGAAACCCTTCACCCTCGTATCCGCGGGGGCCGGTGGTCACGGACTTCACCGGCCGTTCGGTCGCCTCGGGTGACGCGCTGCGCACCCGGGGCAGGGTCAAGGTGTCGGCGGTGACTGCGGGCATGGCGGGCTCCTCTCAGTAGCTCAATTTTGAGCTATGTGTGCCTCAACAGGGTCCGCAGCGCGGGTATTCCCGCGTCATCGTCGGTCCGTTCGCGCTCGCCCCACGCCTCGACCATGAATAATCCAGACCATGGCCGACAAAGGGATCGGAAACCGTGGAACCGACGAGGCTCGGCCCGGGGAACGACAACGCTTCAAGAAACTCGCGCAGGCGGCACTCAACGCCGACATGACCGTTGACCAGGTCGAGGGCATCCTGTCCGATCTCGGCGATGTCCTCGTCGACATGAACAAGACAATCGGCGGTCTCGACGGTGCCATCGACAACATGGATGCGACGTTGACGCGGCTGTCGGGCACCTTGGACAAGGTCGACTCGACAGTTGTCGTCATGGCAGACGTCGTCGACCGGATGGAGCGGGTGGTCAGTCGGGTGGAAGCCCTCGTCGGGATCGGCGAGGTCGCGATGCGGCCACTCGGGGCGATCGAATCCGCCGGGCGCAGCGTCGCCTCCCGCCTCGGACTCATCAGCTGACGACACGAAGGACGACGATGACCAACATGTCAGTGGAAGAACGCACATTTCGTGGTCCCCACGGGGAGACGATCACCTACGACCTGAGCCGACCCGAAGGCGATGTTCGCGGGTCGGTGGTCATCGCACACGGGCTCGGGGAACATGGCCGACGTTACCGCCACGTCGTCGCCAAACTGGTCGATGCCGGCTACCAGGTTGCCGTCCCCGATCATCTCGGGCATGGCCGCTCCGGTGGGAAACGTCTTCGTCTGCAACGGTTCTCGCAATTCACCGACGATCTCGACACGGTCGTCGGCGAGGCCCGACTCGATGACACGCCGACCTTCCTGATCGGGCACAGCATGGGGGGCTGCATCGCACTGGACTATGCCCTCGACCACCAGGACCGACTGACCGGTCTGGTGCTCTCCGGTGCCGCGGTGGTCCCAGGCGACGACCTCTCGCCCATTGCGATGAAACTGGCGCCGCTGTTGGCGCGTGTCGCGCCCGGTCTGCCGACCACGGCACTCGACGCGGCCAGCATCTCGCGCGACCCGAAGGTCGTCGCCGACTATGACGCCGACCCTCTGGTGATCCGTAGCAAGATCCCGGCAGACCTGGGTGCGGCGATGCTGAGCACGATGCAGTCCTTCCCCCGTCGACTGCCGACACTGCGCCTGCCGCTGCTCGTGCTACACGGCGGCGACGACAAACTGACCAGTCCGGCCGGCAGCGAGATGGTCGACCGACTCGCGGCATCGGACGACAAGACCCTGACGATCTACGACGGCCTCTACCACGAGATCTTCAACGAGCCGGAGCAGGACCGTGTGATCGGCGACGTGCTGGGCTGGCTGACCAAGCACACGCCCGCGTGAGTCCGAGCGTCGGGTTCAGCGGGCCGGTGTGGTGGTCGGTGTCGTCGACTCCGCCGCCGGCGGCTCGGCGATCGGGCTGACCGATTCCTCGGTGCCGGCCACCGAGGTCGTGGGAGCCGCGGAGGTGTCCGGCGCGGACGGCGAGCCGGTGTCGGTGTCCGGTGTATCGGGTGCCGTGGCAACGACGGTGTCGTCGGCCGGGGAGGACGGGGCCTCGCCCGATACCGCCGTTTCACCGGCCGACGGAACCGCCGATGAGGCGCTCGACTCGGGATCTGTGCTGTTCGCCGTCTCCGACGACGGCGACGAGGTATCCGACGCCGCGGTGATGGCGGCCAGATCGAGCGTCGAGGGTGTCTTGGCGGCGACCAGTGCGGCCGCGGTGGCCTTGGCCGCGCCGTCGGGCTCGGGACTACCGGATGCGCTGACCACCGTCACCTTGTCGGTGACCGGCGGGTTGCTCCGCAGTGCTTCCAGCACGTGGTCCTTGCCGTCGGCCAATCCGCGGCCCCAGTTCTCCCAGGTGTGTCCGCCGTAGTTGGGCAACGAGATCACCGACGCCCCGCTCTGCGCGGCCTGCAGTTGCATGAGCACCGTCGACACCGCGGACAGCATCTCCAGAGCCATGGCGCTGATCTGATCCTGCTGCGACAACTTCGCCATCTCGCTCGCGGTGAGGAACCCGTTGCCTGACGAGATGATGAGGACCTGACCGTTCTCCTTCAGCTTGTCGACATTCTTCGACGGGTCGTTGTCGGTCCAGCGCTGACTGCCCGGCGCGCCCCACATGTTGACGATGCCGTTGGTGTAGTTCGACACCAACGTCTGACTGGCGAACACGCCGAGAGCACCGAGCGGGTTGTCGGTCTGGTAGTACCCGGACATCGCCTGCACGACCTTGAACTGCTCGGGGTGCCGTTCAGCGAGGGTCACCGCCGGTCCGCCGGACATCGACAGGCCGATGATCGCGTTGTTGCTCTTGCTGACGCCGAAGTTCTCGGCCAGATAGTCGGGGAGTTCCTCGGTGAGGAAGGTCTCCTCCTTGATGGTGGTGTTCGTGTCTCCGGCCCCGCCGTCCCAGTCGGTGTAGAACGACGACGCGCCACCGACGGGCATGACCAGGGTGGTGTCGGATGCGGCGTCGTACACCTTCGCGGCCTGTACATCGGTGGTCCAGGCGGACCGTTCCTCGCCGGCGCGCATGCCGTCGAGCAGGTAGACGCCGTTGTCACTGCCGTTGGAAGCGCGGATCTGCACGATCACGTACTTGTTCTGCGACGCCGACCAGACCTTGCAGTTCTGCACGTAGTTGCCCGAACTGTCCCAGGTGCAGCCCTCACGCAGGACTTCGGGATGGCCGGTCAGCGCCGACGCCTGGTTGCCGCCGGAGATCAGGGAACCGACCCCGAACAGACCCAGACTCAGCGCGACGACGACGCCGATCCCGGCCAGCCGCCGGCGTCGGCTTCGGCGAGGGCGGCGGGGACGTGGTGAATCCGGCGCGTCCGGGGTGATCTGCCACCCATCGGTGAGCAAGGTCGAATCCGGTGATTCCGGTGGGTTGGGCATGGACAGGCTCCTGACACGCTCGTGATTTCCCCCGACGCACGCGCCTCCCTCGCGGAGGACTTCCGTGATGATTGTTCTGTCGTGAGACGACCGCTGGGCGTTACACGGCTGCTTCGTCGTTCTGGCTGTGAAATCGCTGTGAGATGGGAAGATTCACCATGACCGATCGCAGAGAATCGGCCGGAACGGAGACTGCTGTGGCGCGACGAGGCGGGCCGGCGCGGATTCTGATGGCGGTCGGCGCGGCGGTTCTCATCGCGCTCGGAGTGTGCAGCCCGGCGATCCCGGCGTTGGGCGACACCGCTGCCGACTGCGGACCCCTTCTACCGGCCCGGTCCCGACCTGAGCTCACGGAAACCCGGAGCGGTCCTACGCACCCGCCCGGCCGAGTTCGTCGCGGAGGGCGTGACGGTTCCGGTGACGTCGACCCAGGTCCTCTATCGCAGCACCGGGGATATGGGAGACCCGATCGCGGGGGTGACCACGATCTTGCGGCCCGCCACATCGAATGGCCGCATTCTCTCGTTCCACATGGCCTACGACGCGCTGGGGGCACAGTGCGATCCGTCGTACACACTCCGCGGCAACAACCCGAGCCGGTCGGCGCGATTCGAGGAGGCCGCCATCGGCGGATACCTCGCCGCCGGGTACACCGTGGTCGTACCGGATTACGAGGGCCAACAGCAGGAGTGGACGATCGGCCGGCAATCGGGATATCTGGCGCTCGACGGTGTCCGCGCGGCCGAACGCGTGTTGCGGATGCCGTCGTCCACGCCGGTCGCCATGATCGGGTACTCGGGGGGTTCGGTGCCCACCGGCTTCGGGGCCGAGCTGGCTCCGACCTACGCGCCCGAACTCGGACTGGTGGGTGCCGCCGCCGGTGGGGTGCCGGTGAATCTCGCGCACAACCTGCCCTACGTCAGCGGCAGCACGGGATGGGCGGGCGTGATGCCCGCGCTCCTCGTCGCCTACGAACGGGCGTACGGAATCGACCTTCCGTCATTCCTGTCCCCGTACGGCCTTCGATTGGCGAACACGGTGCGGGATCAGTGCATCGCCGACTTCGCCAACGACTATCCGGGCCTGACCGAAGCGCAGATGGTGCGCCCGCCGTACCACGGGTTCCTCCAGGTGCCGTCCGTGCGATCGGCCGTTGCGCGCAACGTCATGGGAACGGTGGGCAGGCCACGGGTGCCCATGATGCTCGCGGTCGGACAGAAGGACGCAATCGGCGACGGGGTCATGGTGACCGCGGATGTCGCAGGCCTGGCCCGGAGCTTCTGCGCACAGGGTGTGCCGACGCGATTCCGGCTGTATCGCGGTGACGCTCATGGGGCCGCATTCATACCGTTCCAACGCGACGCGGCACAGTTCCTCGACCAGCGCTTCGCCGGACAGCCGACCGGTGGCTGTCGACACGACGACCGGAGTTCTCCGTGAAGTGAGGACGCGAACCGGCCGGCGGGGGGACGATTGTCGACGACCGATGCCCTCCGATCCCAGGTGATCCCATGACCGTCGCGCCGTCATCATCCCGTCCCGGCCCTATCGACATGGCCCATCACGCCCACCTTTCCGGTGTCTTCGCGCCGCAACGACAAGAGGTGGACTTCGCACATCTCGAGTTCGTCGGGGAGATACCCGCGGATCTGGCCGGGAGCTATCTACGCAACGGGCCCAACCCGCGCTTCGATCCGATCGGCTCCTACGTCTATCCACTCGACGGCGACGCGATGGTGCACCGCCTCGAGATCACCGACGGCGCAGCGCACTATCGGAACCGATTCGTCCGCACCCCCATGGTGCTGGCCGAAGAGAAGGTCGGGCACGCGATCTGGTCCGGGATCACCGACGGATACACGCCTTCGGCCGAGGAGGTCGGTCCCGACCTGGCCGGGACGTTGCGTCAACTGCCGGACATCAACGTGGTGAAACACGGCGGTCGACTGCTCGCCATGGCCGAAGCCGATCAACCATATCGCCTCGATCCCGCCGACCTGGGCACCATCGGCCGCGACGACTGCGACGGCGCGATGGCCGTCGGCAGCACCGCGCATCCCAAGATCGACCCGACGACCGGCGAACTCGTGCTGTTCAACTACATCTTCGAGGCGCCGTATGTGACGTGGTCGGTGATCGGGCCCGACGGCCGCACCGTCCGGCCGCCGACCCCGGTGGATGGTCTGGACAAGACCCTGATGATCCACGACATGGCGCTGACATCGCGCTACGTCGTGCTCTTTCTGTGCCCGTTGGCTTTCGACTTCGCGTCGGTGATGAGCGGCGGAGCCCTGCTGCAATGGCAGCCGGAGTCGGGCACGCGCATCGCGCTGATCCCCCGCAACGGTGGGGCCATCCGGTGGGTCGACTCCGAGCCGATGTGGGTGTGGCACTTCGCCAACGCCTTCGACACGAAGGACGCCGATGGCGCCGACACCGGAACCGTGACCGTCGACTATGTGGAGTGGACCTACCCCGGCGGCTTCGCGCACCTGCCCGAGCCGCCGACGTCGTCATTGGTGCGTGCGGTGCTCGATCCCGATCGTGGCTCCATTTCGCGCACGACCATCGGTGGCAGCGTCGACGTCGAGTTCCCACGGGTCGACGACCGGCAACTCACGCGGGCACATTCGCGGGTGGCCACGGTCGGCAAGAGCGCCGGCGACTCCGGCGATCTCGACAGCCTGTGGTTCCACGATCTGGCCAAGGGTAGCGAAACCTGTTGGCGTCCAGGCGTTGCCATCGGCGAGCCGATCTACATGCCGGGGAGTGAACACGATTATTGGGGAGCGTTCGGAACCGATCCCACCGACATGACGTCGTATTTCTATGTGCTCAGCGCCGACGACCCGTCCGCCGGACCTCTGGCAACCATCACCATGCCGATCCGGGTGCCCGCCGGTCTGCACGGGGTGTGGGTGCCGCACGGGTGATCTCGATACGCCGACTCGCTGCCGCTCGCCGGCTACTCGATCAGCGGAGGGTGGTCTCGCCCCTGCTGCCGCTCGAGCAGCGGTGGGTGCCGCACGGGTGATCTCGATACGCCGACTCGCTGCCGCTCGCCGGCTACTCGATCAGCGGTCGGTGGTCTCGCCCTGCCGCTGCTCGAGCAGCGGTGGGTGCCGCACGGGTGATCTCGATACGCCGACTCGCTGCCGCTCGCCGGCTACTCGATCAGCGGAAGGTGGTCTCGCCCTGCTGCCGCTCGAGCAGCGGTGGGTGCCGCACGGGTGATCTCGATACGCCGACTCGCTGCCGCTCGCCGGCTACTCGATCAGCGGAGGGTGGTCTCGCCCTGCGGAGGGTGCCTCCTACCGCTGGTCGAGTAGCAGCGAACGAAGTGAGTCGCGTATCGAGACCCGCCGTGGTCAGGCTTCGTAGCCCAGCAGCGACTTCACTTCGAGGAACTCGTCGAACGCGTAGTCGCCCCACTCGCGGCCGTTACCGCTCTGCTTGTAGCCGCCGAACGGTGCAACCGGGTCGAGCTGGGCGCCGTTGAGCGAGATCGAACCCGCACGGATTCGAGAGCCCACCTTGCGGACCTCGTCGATGTCCTTGCCGGAGACGTAGCCGGCCAGGCCGTAGTCGGTGTCGTTGGCGATCTCGATGGCGTTGTCCAGCGTGTCGTAGCCGATCATCACCAGCACCGGTCCGAAGATCTCGGTGCGGGCGATGTCCATGTCGTTGGTGACGTCGCGGAACACGGTGGGCCGCACGTAGTAACCGGTCGGCAGCTCGTCGGGACGGCCGGGACCGCCGAACACCACCTGCGCGCCCTCCTCGATACCACGGTTGATCAGACCCTGGATCTTCTCGAATTGCGGTTCGGAGACCACCGGGCCCAGCCGGACCTCCCCGCTCGGGTCGCCGACGGTCAGCGTGGGGGCCACCGACTTCGCGGCCTCGGCCGCCTCGTCCATCCGAGCGGCCGGAACCAGCATGCGGGTCGGGGCATTGCACGACTGACCGGAGTTCATCATCATCGCGGCCACGCCGCCGGCGACGTTCTTCGCGAAGTCCTCGTCGTCGAGAATGATGTTCGGGCTCTTGCCGCCGAGCTCCTGGGCGACCCGCTTGACGGTCGGCGCCGCGTTCTTGGCGACCTCGATGCCGGCGCGGGTGCTGCCGGTGAACGACACCATGTCGATGCCGGGGTGGGCCGCCAGCGCGGAGCCGACGCCCGGCCCATCGCCGTTGACCAGGTTGAAGACACCTGCCGGAACCCCGGCGGCGTCGAAGATCTCGGCGACGATCGCGGCGCTGAACGGCGCGACCTCGGACGGCTTGAGCACCATCGTGCAGCCGGTCGCCAGCGCCGGGGCGACCTTGCACATCACCTGGTTCAGCGGCCAGTTCCACGGTGTGATGAACCCGCACACGCCGATCGGCTCCTTGACGATCCGCGAGGTCCCGCGGTCCTCGCTGAAGCTGAAGGTGGGCAGCTGGGCAGCCGCGGTCATCAGATGGGCCAGTCCGATCGGCACCTGGACGTTATTGGACAGGCCGTTCGGGGCGCCCATCTCCTCGGTCACCGCCGCGGCGAGGTCTCCCATCCGTTTCTGGTATTCGGCGACGACGGCGTTGAGTACGTCGACGCGGTCGGAGACGCTGGTCTGGCTCCAGGTGGTGAATGCCTTGCGTGCGGCATCGACGGCGGCGTCGACGTCGGCGGCGGTGCCGAGCGCGACGTGACCGGCTGCTTTCTCCGTGGCCGGGTTGATCACGTCGATGATGTTCAGTTCGGCCGGCTCCACCCAGGTGCCGTCGATGTAGAACTTGGTGATCTCGCGCATGCTTGCTTGCCTCCGTAACTACGCGGTGGTGTTGTCGACACCACACTATGCCCGTTCAGGCGCTCCGTGTCCGGCATGTCTGAAAAACTACGTTGTCACATATAGGAAAGCCCTAACGCGCGATTAGGCTGCGCCGCGGAATCTGCGCACTAGGCTGGGCTCATGATCTTCATCGTCGCAAAATGGCCGGTCAAGCCCGAATTCGCGGATAGCTGGCCTGAGCTCGTCGCGGAATTCACCGAGGCCACGCGTGCCGAGCTGGGCAACCGATGGTTCGAGTGGTCACGCAGTCTCGAGGACCCCAACACGTATGTGCTCGTCGAGGCCTTCGACGACGATTCGGCGCAGGCGCACGTCACCAGTGACCATTTCCAGACCGCTACGAAGGAACTCCCGAAGTACCTCGAGAGGACCCCGGACATCGTGAACTTCAGCATCGATCAGGAGGGCTGGTCGGAGTTGGGGGAGATGGCAGTCGACTGACCCGCCGCACCCCACGATCAGCACCCGCTCACAAGGCGGCGTTGTGGGTGCACAAGGTCGAGCCATCTGCCGCGATCGGCCCTGCTCGGTCAGAGTTGAGACATGACCATCACGCTCGACCGCCGCGCCACGACCACCCGGCGACTTCTCGGCGACCTCGACCATCCCCGCCAGGTGTTCGAACATCTCACCCCGAATTGGTTCGCCGCTGTGATGGGCACCGGCATCGTCGCGAATGCCGCGATCACCCTGCCGGTGCAGTCCGGTGTCGTGACCGCGTTCGCGACGACGATCTGGGTCCTCGCGTCGGTGATGTTGCTGACCATCGGCGCAGGGTTCGTCACGCATTGGGTGCGGCACGGCGAGAATGCCCGGCGCTACGCCGCGGATCCGGTGATGTCGCAGTTCTACGGTGCGGTGCCGATGGCGATGCTCACCGTCGGCGCCGGTGCCGTTCATCTCGGGGCGCCGTTGCTCGGCTCGACGGTGGCACTCTGGGCCGGGGCGGTGCTCTGGGTGGCGGGCTCCGCCATCGGTGTGTTGACCGCGGTCGGGGTGCCGTTCGCCATGATGACGGCGGAGCGCAAACACGAACTCGGTGCGCTGCCGGCGTGGTTGATGCCGGTGGTGCCGCCGATGGTGTCGGCGGCGACGGGCGCGGCACTGGTCGGCCATCTGCCCGGAGGCGTCCTTCGCCTGGACATGCTGGCCTGCTGCTACGCACTATTCGGGATGAGTCTGGGCCTCGGTCTGATGACCATGACGATGATCTACACGCGTCTGATCCACGGCGGCGTGCCGGTGTCCCGGTCGGCCCCGACGGTGTGGATCACCCTCGGCATGATCGGTCAGTCCATCACCGCGGCAAACCTTCTCGGTGCGCAGGCAGGCCTCGTCTTCACCGGCGACGATGCGCCGATCGCGCTGGGCCTGAAGGCCTTCGGCATCGTGTACGGACTCGCCATGGGTGGCTTCGGCGTCGCGATGTTCGCGCTGGCCACCGCGATCACGGTGCGCACCATTCGTCGTGGTCTGCCGTTTGCGCTGACCTGGTGGAGCTTCACCTTCCCGGTGGGGACCTGCGTGACCGGCCTCAGCGCGCTGGGCATCGCCCTCGGCGCGACACCGATCCGCGATCTCGCCGTGGTGCTGTACGGGGTGCTCGTGGCCGCGTGGGCCGTGGTCGCCATCCGCACCGCGCGCGGGGCATACCGGGGACGGGTCTTCCTACCAGCGTGACCCCGCCGCCGTGCGGCGGCGCAGGCGCACCGCACGCGACACCGACGCAACGGCGGCCACCCCAGCAAGGACGACCATCGGCGCGACGACCCCGACCGTCGGAGTGATGCTCGTCAGCAGCACCGGCAGGCCGAACCCGAGATAGCAGGCGACGTAGAACACCCCGGTGACCGCTCCGCGACGTCGCGGTGGGGTCATCGACTCCACATCCATCAGCCCGTCGCGCAGGCACAGACCGTAGGCCAGGCCGAGCACGATCGCGGCGAGGACGAACAACGGCATGCCGGGATCCGAGCCCGCCGCCGCGGCCACCACGAACCCGACCGCCGCCAATGCGGCACCGACCACGCCGGACACCGGACCCGCATGAATCCGCCGTACGACGAACTGGATCACCACCCCGGAGCCGAGGCACAATGCGGCCGCTACGCCCGGGACCCATGCGCCGTCGTGGCGGTCGCTGATCCGCGCCGCCATCACCACCACGGCCACGGTCACCGGCGCGAACACCCACAACGCCATCGGTACGGCCCATGACAGGGCGACTGCCATCGAGCGTCCACTGTCGTCGGCGTCGTCGATCACAGCGCCGGCGCGGTGCGGCGGGTCCGCGGGGGTTGCAAACGCCCCCGCGGTCGCGACCACGATCGACGCGATCCCGCTGACCGCGAACGAGAGTGCGAGCCGGTGGGGAGCGAACTCGGCCAGCAGACCGGTGATGACCGGACCCAATGCGAATCCGATCGTGAGCACGACACCGGCCAGTGTCGCTCCGGCGCGACCGCGCAGGTCGGCCGCCCATGCCGTGCCCGCGCTGATCGTCAGACCGGCACCGAGGCCCACGATGAGCCGGCCGACGAGGATGCCGGCCTGGTCGTGCCATCCGACCATCATGAGATTCCCGATTCCGGCCAGCATGGCGCCGCTGAGCACGACGGGGCGACGGCCGACCCGATCCGACAGTGACCCGCCGCCGAACAATCCCGGCAGCAATCCCAGGGCATAGATGCCGAAAGCGCCGTCGAGCACCGTCGCCGACAGTCCCTCGTCCGACTTGAGGACCGGGATCATCGACGCGAAGTGGTTGGCGCCCCATCCTGTCGTGAACAGCACCAGGAGGACCGCTGGTAGCGCAAGCCGTGTCGGGCCGTTTTCGTGGATGCTCATCGAGCGAGATTCTGCCGGTTATATGTTTGCCGAACGAAATCCGCCACCACGATTCCGAAAGGGAGGCGTCGTCGATGACCACGCTCCAGCGAGAGTTTCACCCGGATCTCAAGCGTTCGGCACGGTTCCTGCCCCGGAGCCTGGTGGGGCCGCGGGTCCTCCCCGTGATCCGGTTCCTCCAGAACGGCATGATGCGGCTGCAGCGAACGAAAGGCGTCGACGTACGTCCCTTGTCCTCTGGCGGCGGTGTGCGCATCTTCCGCCCCGCGGGCGTCGCCGGTGCGTTGCCTGCGCTGGTGTGGATTCACGGAGGTGGCTATGTGATCGGCTCGGCTGCGCAGGATGACGCGCTGTGCCGGCGATTCAGTGAGAACCTCGGCGCCGTGGTGGTGTCCGTCGACTATCGGCTGGCACCGGAGCATCCCTACCCCGCAGCGCTCGACGATTGCCATGCAGCCCTCGACGTGGCACGTGGCCTCGCCGGCGTCGACACCACACGGATCGCGATCGGTGGCGCGAGCGCGGGAGGTGGGCTCGCCGCGCAGCTCGCCCTGCGGATTCGTGATCGCGGGGAAGACGCCCCCGTCCTGCAGCTGCTGGTCTACCCGATGCTCGATGACCGAACCGGCGCCGACGGACGTTCGGGCATCGAGAGTCGCTTCCGGATGTGGAACAGCAGTTCCAACCGATTCGGGTGGGCGTCCTACCTCGGGGATGCGGACCCGGCCGAGGTGTCACCGTCGCGGTGCGAGGACCTGACCGGGGTGGCGCCCGCGTGGATCGGGGTGGGCGACCTCGATCTGTTCCACGACGAGGATCTGGCCTATGCGCAGCGACTGCGGGCCGCCGGGGTGGCTTGTGCGGTGGAGGTGGTGAACGGCGCCTTCCACGGATTCGATCTCGTTCAGGCGCAGGCCCCGGTCTCCAAGGAGTTCTTCCGGATGCAGGCGGACGCCGTGCGCGCGGCCTTCGCCGACGTGCGGAAATAGCGCCGCGCTAGGCGATACTGCTGAGGACCGCGACCACGACGCCGGCGAGTACGAGTAGGCCGACGATGACCGCCGCGACGATCGCGCGATGGCGACGCCGGTGTTGAACCGCATGCAGTCCGACACCGATCGCCACCAGGATGACCGCGGCGTACAGGGCGATGCCCAGGGTGAGGACGGCGGCATCCGCATCCGCCATCGCCAGAACCGTCGTCGGGTGGAGGGTGGTCATCTCACGAGTAGATCAGGCCCGGAGACGCGGTCGGACCCGAGGGCCGATTCGGTCTGCGGCTCGTGTGGTCAGTGGGTCAGCGGGTGCGTGGCCACCGCCACCAGGGCCGGCGCGGCGAAGGTGACCGCCCCGGACTCGTCGCAGAAGACCCGAAGCCTCTGCTGTGCATGCCGGCGGAGCTCGTCGAACTGCTCATCGTCGATCAGGTCGCGCAGGGTCCAGGCGCGCACGTCGGTCGTGACCCATGCATCGATGGACGAGAACCTCGCCAGCCCCTGAAGGCGATGGATCTCGACATCGGCGAATCCGGTCGCCACGATGTCGCGGAGCCGATCGGTGGTACCGACGGTGAACGGGGCCGTGAGGGCCTCGGCCGGCGCTCCACCGAACAGCTCGTCGAGCAGGGCGATCATCGCGGCGTAACCGGGGGTCTCCGACAGGCCTGCCCAGGTCGCTACGCAGACCCGCCCTCCGGGTCGGACCACGCGCGCCATCTCGGTCACAGCGGTGGGCGGCTCCTCGAAGAACATCAGACCGAACTGGCAGAGCACGCGATCGAACGTGTGCGAAGCCATCGGCAGTGACTCGGCACGTCCGGGAACCCAGGAGATCTCGGGGTCGACGCGACCGGCGACGGCCAGCATGCCCGGGTTCACGTCCAGCCCCACCACGCGGCCCGTGGGGCCGACCCGTGATCGCGCGTGCCGCGTCAGAATGCCTGTACCGCACGCGACGTCGAGAACCTCATGACCGACCTCGACCTCGGCGAGATCGAGTAGTGACGGTGGCCATTGATCGAAAAGGGCGGGTACGAAGAACTGTTCGTACAACTCTGCCGCCTCTGGCGTCACCTGTCCCGTGTCCGCTTCACTCATCATGTATCAAGCGTCGGCGGAAGTGCACTGCAGAGGAAGTCCGGAATTCGAACTCGACATGCACCGATGGCCAGACCGACAATGAGAGTGTGCGCACCTACGGCCAGTACTGCCCGATCGCACGTGCATCGGAGATCCTGGCGGAGCGGTGGACCCCGCTGCTCGTCCGTAACCTCATGTTCGGCGCGGACACCTTCACCGCGATCGCCGAAGGCGTTCCCCAGATGTCGCGTTCGATGGTGGTGACGCGTCTCGAGGAGATGGAACGTGCCGGCGTGATCACCGTGACTCCCAAACCCGCCGGGAGGGGAAATCTGTACCGACTCACCGAGGCGGGCCGGGACCTGTCGGACGTCGTCTCGGCCCTGTCCGAGTGGGGTGAGCGATGGGTCGACATCGGCCCCCAGCACACTGATCCCGGTTTCGCGTTGTGGGCCTGGTGCCAGGTTCAACTCGATCACGCAGCACTGCCGGACGAGCGCCTCGTGATCGCCTTCGTCTTCCCGGATCAGCCGAGGGGCAACCAACGGTTCTGGCTTCTGGTGGACAACGGTGCCGCCGAGGTCTGCTACACGGATCCGGGTGGCGAGCCGGCTGTGCACGTCCGTGCGGAGTCGGCGGCCTTCATCGATTGGCACCGGGGTGCGCTCTCGTGGCGCCACGCGCTGCGAACAGGCCGTATCGAGGTGCATGGTGACGCCACGGTCGCCCGAAAACTGCCGTCGTGGAATCTGCACGAACCACGGTTCTCAAGGTCCGGGTAGGCGCAGGGCTCACGCGATGCTCGACGCGGGTTCAGAGGACGACCCGGTGGCACCTGTGTCTGCAGCGTTCCCATCGGTCGTGTCGAGGTCGACGTCGTCAGGGGTTGTGTTGCCCACGTCGGTCGGAGTATCGGGCTGATCATCGGTGCTCGCCGGTGGCGCCGATGCGGAGTCGGAGTCGGATTCGGAGCGGACGACGCTCTCGTCGTCACCGGGTACCGGCGATGCGTCCTGGTTCACGCTCCCGCTCGGCTGAGTGCCGGCGACCGCGGCGGACACGGGGTCTTCGGGCTCAGGCGTGGTCGCGGGTACCGGTGAGTCCGCGCCGAAGTCGGACGGCGCGGTCTGCGCGACGTCGTCGACGGTGGTCGTCGGCGAGGTGGCCGGGGACGCAAGATCCGGTCGATCCTGCACGGGCACAGCCGCATTCGCAGGAGTGGGTGTCTGAATAGGGTAAAATGCCTCGGCGGATGCATCCCAGGTGTCGAGGTCGGCCTCAGTGTAGGGCAGCCCCAACTCGTCGAAGATGAGCTGCGTCAGCAGCGTCAACGGATGACGCCCCTGGTAGATCTCGTAGGTGGTGCCGGCGCTGGTGTACACCGTGGGATCGCCGAGTGAGGCGAGGTCGCCATAGGTCTGACTTCCGTTGCCCGAGTGGATCGTGATGAATCCGGCGCCATCGACGATCAGCGATGCGATCGGCCGATACCACACCCACTGGAAGTTCGACACCGGATCGCCGACGATGATCAGCGAGGTCACCGGGACGTCCCCGGACGCATCGGGGTCGCGGGCGCCGTCGACGGTGATCCCGATCAGGGACGCGACCTGAGGAAGCAGTGGCACGTCGGCTGCCCAGGCCTTGATCCCCCACGGGCTGCGCGGATCGGACGCGAGGATGACCTGGGTCCGGCTCGGGTCGATGTCGCTGTGTGCTTGTTCGACGGCGTTGCCCAGGGCGTCGGACCCCTGGGAGTATCCGATGTAGACGACGGTGGGGCCGGATGTGTCCTTCGCCGAGAGGGCGTTCATGGTCGTGATGGTCTGCTCGGTGCCGAGTTGTTTGGATTCGTCGTACGTGGGCGACAAGAAGGGAAGGGTGCCAGACTTGCCGGCGATGATCGGCCACATGGACTCGGGATAGGTGACGACCAGTGTTTGCCGAGTTCCGATGAAGGGATTGCTTCGCGGAAACATGGTCGTGTCGTCGGTCCCCGGTGTCAGGACCATGATCGTTTCGGGGGCAAGGGAACTGAAGTCATCGAGCGTGTTGTCCGGCTGAGATGCGTCGGAGACCGTACCGTCCTCGATGAGGCGGTCGACCGCCGACGGGGTGCCGGCGCCGGCAACGGCCGCGGGGACGACGATACCCAGACACATCGCGCAGGTGGCCATCGTCGTGATGGTGACCCGCGAGCGGCGCACACGGCGCGCTCCCCGTCGGGTGTTCACGCGGTGCCTGCCGACTCTCGTGCCCACTGTTACCACTTCCTTTCGGCGTGCTCGCACGCCTGTGTTCGACAAGTGTCGAGAATGCATCCCCGGATGCCTGGTCGGCAGCATGATCGACGGGCGCCGATCATGCTGCATCGCAGTTGATTACATGTCGAGTAGTGTGTCGTAGCAGCTATGACCGCCGGACTGGCACCGTTGGTGAAGGGGGTTGAACTTCACCAATTTTCTTCGGCATAGTTGAATCCTCCCGTGTTTCCCGGCGCGGATCCAGTTAGGCGACCCTGCGTAATAGTCTCTGCGAGAGGCATTTTCGGGTAGACGAACTCTCTGTGTTCACTTCCCGAACCCGGCACAAGTATGCGTGCGCAATGGTTTTCGAGCTGTGATCGCGACCGGGAATCAGAGTCATGGCACTCACTGACGACTCGCTGTGAGATCACGCACACCGCCGGGTGTCGAGCATTTGGTCACGGTGTGCGGCGGGATAATCGCCGATTCAGCCGGTCTGCGCGTCCCGCAGGGTGCCCCGTACCTCGTTCTTCAGGATCTTGCCGACCTTCGACCGCGGGAGCTCGGTCCAGATCTCGATGTCCTTGGGCGCCTTGACGCTACCGATCCGATGCTTGACGAACGCGATGATCTCCTCGGTCGACGCATCCTGTCCGGCACGCAACTCGACCGCCGCCGTGACCCGTTCACCCCACTTGGGATCGGGGAGTCCGACGACCGCGGAATCCTTCACCGCCGGATGGGCGAGCAGCGCCTGCTCGACCTCGGCCGAGTAGACATTGAACCCGCCCGTGATGATCATGTCCTTGGCCCGGTCGACGACGAACAGGAAACCGTCGTCGTCGAGATAGCCGATGTCGCCCGTGTGATGCCATCCGAAGGCATTGACCTCGGCTGTGGCCGTGGGATTCTCGTGGTAGCCGTCCATGACCAGCGGTCCGCGGACGACGATCTCACCACGCTCGCCGTGGGGCAGTAGCGAGCCGTCGGCGGCCATGATCGCCACGGTCGTCAGCGGTGTCGGCCGGCCGGCCGAGGAGAGTCGTTCGGCGGCAACGGTTCCGTCGGACCGGAAGTGGTCGGCCGGCGCCAGGGTGGCGATCATGTTGGGGGCCTCGGTCTGTCCGAACAACTGACCCAACACCGGTCCGATCCGGGTCAACGCCTCCTCGAGGCGGGTCGGCGACATCGGTGCGGCCCCGTACCAGAGGCAGCGCAACGACGAGAGATCACGTGCGTCGAGGTCGGGGTGATCGAGCACGCCGTAGATCACCGTCGGCGGCAGGAACGCATGTGTGATGCGGTGATGTTCGATGAGTCGGAGGAACTCACCGATGTCCGGCGCGGGCATGATCACCACCTCACCACCCAGGCTGAGGATGGGAAATGTGAGCACCCCGGCCGAATGAGTGAGCGGGGCGAGGGCGAGATAGCGAGGCCGATCGCCGAACGGGTAGCTCATCAACGCGAGCGCGGTCGAGGTCATCATGTTGTCCTCGGTCAGCCGGACTCCCTTCGGTTTTCCGGTGGTTCCGCCGGTCCCCGCCAGCATGCACAGCCCGCGTTCGGGCCGCCGTTCTTCGTCGGGCTCGGCCCGATTCTCCGACAACCAATCCGCGAACGAGGTGGCCCAATCGACCTCGTCGTCGAGGCAGACCAGCCATTCCAGCCGCGGCAGGTCCCGTCGAATCCGATCGACAAGCTCGGCGAACCTTGCCTGGAAGAACAGAAACCGGCAGCCGAAGAGATCGAACAGTTGCCGGTTCTCGTCGGCCTCGTTGCGCGGGTTGACCGGGCACCACACCGCACCGGCCCGCGAGATCCCGAAGACACAGGTGAGCGCGAGGGGATCGTTGGCCGACAGCACCGCCACCCGGTCACCCGCGGCGATCCCGGTGTGCTGCAACGCGCCGGCGATCCGCACCGACCGGTCCTGAACCTCACCGTAGGTCGCGGTCACCCCGCCGGTCGTGAGGCAGGGGGCCTCGCGGCCCAAGGAGGCGCCCTTGTCGAGATACTCCGCGAGGCGCATCGTCGGCTCAGCGGTGGATCGTCGTGATCGGCTCGAGTACGAGCCCGAAGGCACGGAGGGTGCCCAGCAGTTCGCGGTGCCCGAATGCCTGGCAGCTCGACGCGAATCCGATCTTTCGTGGCGCACCCTGCAGCAATTCGGCGGCGGCGTGCGCATTGAGCAGGGCCGTCTGCTTGTAGTTGCAGTTGCCGTGGATCACGCAATGCGCGCGTCCCAGCGGACCCGACGCGTAGACGGAGTCGAGCGAGGTGTTGATCCGCGGGTTCTCCCGGGGCGGCATCTCGCTCCGGATGGCCGCCGACTGCTCGTCGATGATCCGGTACTTCTCCTCCTCCGACTTGCCCTCCATCTGCTCGAGCGCGGCGGCGACGAGCAGCGGGACCCCTTGCATGAGTGGACGGTTGAACACGCCGCCGAGTGCCTTCGCGTTCGCCACGCGCGGATCGTTCTTGAACCACACGGGATGTGACGTGCCGCCCCACGGAAGTGCCAGGCCCAGCTCGTGTTGACCGGGCACGCTCACGGTGTAGAGCCCCTCCTCCGCAGGCCACTCGACGTACTCGTTCTGCTCGAGGTAATACGCCTTGGCGAAGGCGGCATTGGTGAGGATGGTGTTGGTCGACGCGACCGTCGGATGACCTTTCCAGAACACCTGGATGTCGAGGGTGTCCAGACCCGGGTTCTCCAGGCATATGTTGGCGGCGATCTCGCCGATCGAGTACATCTGTGCCAGGCCGGGTGTGAGAAGCAGTCCGCGCGAGGCGAAGTCGGCGCCGTAGCGGGCCTCGGCATCGATCATCCAGTTCTGTTCGCCGTTGGTGTCGGTGTAGTGTGCACCGATCTCGAGGCAGGCCGCGACGACCTCATGCCCCCACCGCGCGAAAGGTCCCACGGTGTTGAGCACGACGTCGGCGCCGCGGAAGGCCTCGGCGAGAGCGGCTGCGGTGTGCTCGACCTCGACGATCTCGTGATCGACGGTGTCGATTCCGGGGACCGCATCGACGGCTCCTTTCACCCGTCCATGGCTGCGGCCGGCGGCGAGGAACGGAATGTTGTACTCGCGCAGATATTCACAGATGAGTCGGCCGGTGTATCCGGAGGCTCCGTAGACGACGACGCGCTTGTCGGTGGACATGACTGATCTCTCCTGGGTCTGGTGGGATGACTGCTTGGTGGGGAGGTGGGGAGGTGGGGAGGTGCGGAGGTAGGGCGCTACATGCCCATGCCGCCGTCGACGGGCAGGCCCACACCGGTGATGAACTTGGCCGCGTCCGAGCACAGGAACACCACGGCGTCGGCCATGTCGTCGACCTGACCGAGGCGTCCGAGCGGGGTCATCTCGGCGACGGCCTGCGCGGCCGCCTCCGGTGACGGGAAGAGTCCGAGCTCGGCACAGTCGACGGCGAGCTTGTTGCCCATGGCGGTGGGCGTGAGGGCAGGGTAGATGGAGTTGACCCGAACCCCGTACCCGAGCTTGCCCGACTCGGCCGCCGCCACCCGGGTGAGTCGGTCGATTCCGGATTTCGTCGCCGAGTAGACGCCGATGCCAGGGAACGCGATGGTGGCGGCGACCGACGCGATGTTCACGATGGCGCCACCGTTGCCGGCCGCGCCGCCCGGTCGCATGGCCCGGAACGCATGTTTGATGCCCAGTGCCGTCCCCAGCACGTTGACGTCGAGCATGGTCGATGCGGATGCCGCATCGAGATCGACGAGGAGGCTGGTCACCTCGATGCCGGCGTTGTTGACCACGATGTCGAGTCCACCGAGAGCTTGGACGGTGCCCGACACGGCCGATTCCCATGCGCTGTCGTCGGTCACATCCAGTGCGACGAACTCGGCCTTCGCGCCGGTCGCGCGCAGCGCCTCCACCGTGTCGTGTCCACCGTCGGCGTTCACATCGCCGACGGCGACCGATGCTCCGGCGGCGGCCAACGCCTGTGCCATCCCGGCGCCCAGGCCCTGCGCACCGCCGGTGACCAGGGCTGTTCGTCCGGTCAGGTCGTAACTCGTCATATCCGTACCTCTCGCTGTGACGCCGACAGATCCTGCGATCGACACCGCCCGGGGCGATGTGGCACAGCCGGTTGCGGCTGTGATGCACGCCACACTAAGCCGATGTCTTGACAGTCGTCAAGCAAATCCTTGACACTTGTCAAACCTTCGGTGAATCCCGCTTGGATAGACTCGCTGAACCAGTTGTGATGTGACCGAGCCGACAGGACCCTGACGAGTGACACAGGTCGCGGATGCCAGAGCACGCGTGGAGGAGCGCTCTCGAGACAAGTTCGAGGCGCGCCGCACCGAGCTGGCCCTGGCCACGCTGCACACGCTCGCCGAACTCGGCTATGCGCGCACCAGCCTCCGAGAGATCGCGCAGAACTCCGAATACTCGCACGGCGTCCTGCACTACTACTTCTCCGACAAGCTCGACCTGATCGCACACGCCGTGCGGCAGTACGAGGCGGTCTGCGTCACCCGCTACGACGAGGTCGTGGCGCGGGCGCAGGATGCGGAACAGTTGCGCACCGAGTTTGCTGCGACGTTCTTCGGGACCCTGCGCAGCGATGCCGCCATCCATCGTCTCTGGTACGACCTGCGCAACCAGAGCCTGTTCGACGACTCGTTCCGCGACGATGTACTCGAGATCGAGGCGCGACGCGAACAGATGATCTGGCGGGTCGTCGAGCGGTACTGTGAACTCTCCGGCACCGAGCCGGCCGCATCGTCGGCCACTGCCTACATCACCATCGACGGGATCTTTCAACGCGCGTTGCTGCATCAGATTGCGGGCCGCACCGATGAGATCGACGATGCGCGTGCACAGTTGGATGCCGCGTTCGAGCTCGTACGGCGCGAGCGATCAGCTGCCGACAACGGCATTTGACGCTGAAGCAGTTTGTGGGACAGTGATTTCGGGTGTGGGAAGGCTGCGTCGTCCGGCCGCCACGCGCAGCAGCCACACGGTGAGGCCGAGTTCTCCGATCACCGAGGGAACCGCGACGAACACGACGAACAGATCGGCGTAGGACGCATAGTCGGGTAGCAGGATGTGCAGTGCGGTGTCGCCCATGTAGGCCGCACCGGCGACGGTAAGGGCGATGCCGAGCCACCGGGGTGTGCCGTCGGATGCGTGGAGCAAGCGGCCGACGACGATCAGATGCAGGCCGAAAGCCGCGAGACCCACGATCCAGGTGACGTCGAATGACCGCATCTCCAGTTGCACGCTGTCGGCCAGTCCGGGCCGTTCGGTGCCCTCGCCGACGAGCGTGAGGGCGCGAAACGCGAAGACCAGTCCGACGCCGAGGAACAGCGTGTAGGTCAGACGCGACCACGCCGCCAGTAGCGAGAGGTCGCGGTGGACCGGCCGGAACAGCACGAACAGGCCCCAGGCGATCACGACATCGACGAGGAAGACGATGAGGAACGCCAGAATCCCGAGTCGGAGGAGCGTCTCTGATTCGGCGATTCCGTTGAGGGTTGCCTGCGGGTCCCGGAGGTCGAACACCGTGTTCACCACGAAGAAGTTGGCGAAGACGGCGAGCACGAAGATCGCGAGGTAGCCCAGACCGGCCCAGAGGGCGGCCGTGGGGCCGGGCGTATGGGTGGCGGGTGAGGGGGGCATGTGTTGGTTCTCCGATCGTCGGTGGCGTGCCAGGTGTGGGCCATCGTCCTTACGTTGTAAGTTTGGCTTGCATCCAACGTAGCCTTACGTTGTAAGTCGAGTCAAGGGCTTCGGAATGTCGACAGTGAGCAGGTCGCGCACGTCAGTGGGCCCGACCACTCTTCGTATGAACGAATGACAGCCCCGCTCAGGCCAAGCCGACCCCAAGCCCATCACAAGAGCCGATCGACATGCTCGTCGTCAGACCAGCACACCGAAAGGCTCAACCAATGTCATTCCAGGATTCATCACCCCGTCCGGTCATCACCTACATCGGCGATGACGAGTCGACCACCCGTCCGCACCGGCGGCTCGCCCTACGCTGTGGGCTGCTGCTCGTCAGCCTCGGTTTTGCCGCCGCGATGACAGCGTGCAGCGTGTCGATCGGCACCGATACCGATCCGTCGGTCGAGAGCACTTCCGATATCGCCGTGGGTGAATGCCTGCAGATCGGCGACCAGCCCGACGACGAGGGGAAGGTGAGTGCCACCAAGGTCTCTTGCGATGCCGAGGGACTCACCTTCTATGCCGCTTCCACGGTGGCCGCCGAGAGCGACTGCGCCGGCGACAACAGTGCCAGCCTCTCCTTCGACGGAGATTCCGACAAGCTCTGTATGACCCCCAATTTTGTTGGAGGACAGTGTTATCAGATCCCGGTGTCGGGAGGCCGGCTCGTCGACTACCGAGAGGCCGACTGCACAGCGGCCGCCGCCTCGAACAGCGTCATCGCCGAGGCGGTCACGAGATCCGACGAGTCGGTCACCTGTACCCAAGACCAGACCAAATGGGCCTTCTCGAACCCCGAGTCACTCGGCTATTGCCTCCGCGCGGTTGACGTGACCTGACTCCCGATACGGCTGGCACAGCGCAGTGTGGGCGTTGTCGGGATACTGATAGACCTCGAGCAACGCATCGGTCGCGTCGGTGTCATCGACCGCTCACGACGGACCGACAGCGACTGCCCGGAGACGATCCAGCGGCGCAGGAGGAGGATGCAACCGGTGCGGACCGAACATGAGGGCCCACCCGCCCCCGCAGAGACCCGACGCCTCACCCGGCGCGGGCTGCGTCTGGCCCAGTTCACCGTCGGCTACAACCTGGTCGAAGGTGCGGTCGCGATCACCGCAGGTCTGGCGGCGGGACTGGTGTCGGTTGTCGGTTTCGGCATCGACTCCGGTATCGAGTCCATTTCTGCGGTTCTGGTCGGTGTCCGACTCGCGGCCCGGCTGCGCCACGGTCACGCCGACGAGCGCAAGGAAAGGCTCGCGCTGAGGTTGGTCGCCGCGACGTTCTTCCTGCTCGCGGTCTACGTCACCGTCGAAGGAGTTCGTCGCCTCGTCGACGGTGGGGAACCCGAGCGATCACCTGTGGCCATCGGCCTGCTCGTCGCCTCGTTGATCGTCATGCCGGTCCTGGCCGCGGCCAAGAAACGCGTCGGGCGTCGGCTCGACGACAACCTCATCCTCGCCGATGCGGCCGAGACCAAGATCTGTGTCCTGCTGAGTGTTTCAACCCTGGCCGGCGTTGTTCTGTTCGAGCTCACCGGAGCCGCCTGGTTCGATCCGGTCGCCGGATTCGTCATCGCCGCATTCGCGATCCACGAGGGCCGCGAGGCGTGGGAGGGCGAGTTGGTATGTGACGACGACTGAGTCGCCGGTGGCCAGGTCGGGTCCGGGGTTTCGACACGGTCGCGGCTCCGATGGAGGCTGCATCGAAACCCCTGGGGCACAGGGGAATCTCGATTCGATTCCCTCACCGAGGGGCCCGGGTTACTCGACCCGGGGTTGTGGTGACCACACGAGAGCTCGTTGAACTACGGATGTCGACATCGCCGATCGCGGTAGAGATACATCTTGCGGACGCGTGGCGTTGCCGTGGATCGGTATCCGCGCCCGTCGGCCGCCGCCTCGGTGCCTGCGATGTCGAGTGGGAAGTCGATGACGTCGATGACCAGCGTATCCGGTGAGCTGAAGACATGGTCGTCCCCGGTCTCGACCGACTCGGGGAGATTGTCGGACGACGCCGGGCGCTCGGGCCGGGCGACACGCTCGGGCTCAGCGCGCTCCGGATCAGAACTGTATTCGACTGGGCCGGCGAATGTTTCGGTCAGTAGCGTCGGCTCGGCGCTGGATTCGATCGGGCCGCCGGTCGGTTCGGTCACCAACTCCGGCTCGCCGATCGGAGCTGTCCCCGGCTCGACGACCTGCCCGCGGCCTTCCGGCTCGACGACCTGCTCGCGGCCTTCCGGCTCGTCGACCTGCTCGCGGCCTTCTGGCTCGTCGATCGGAGATGCCGGCTCGTCGATCGGAGCCGCCTCCAGGTGGTCGAACGGCTTACGGTATTGCGCGCGCTGCTGCGGGGCCTGGACCGTCTGCTTGTGCGGCTCGGACTGCTCGGCCTGCGTGGTGGGACACGTGTCGAAGCCACATGTGCACGCCAGCTTCGCCCCGGGCACACCATGGATTTCCGCAAGGGCCAGCGCACGTTGCACGCCGATACGCCGCGGGTCACGCCGGCACACCCGCTCGCAGATCATCGCGGCGATACGCTGCTGCACGAACACCCCGTGCTCGGCACTGATACACGCCGACATCTGCATGTGCCCGAACGCTTCCTTGGCGAACGTCACGTTCTGAAACGTCTGCGCGACATCCTCACGAGCCTCGGCACAACCATCGGGATCCAACGAGATCACCGATTCACCGAGTTGATCACGCAACACCGGATCGGTCGTCGCACGGTAACCCAACTCCAGCGCGATGTCCTCGAAATCGATCGGCGACTTACCCGGAGTATCAGCGGAATCACCAGAGTCACCAGAGTCACCGGAGTCGCCGGAGTCGCCGGCAGAATCATCGCCGGCGGCGTCATCGTGGGCAGCACAGTCGTCGGCGGAGTGGTCGTCGGCAGAGTCTGCGGAATCGGGCGCGCCCTCGCCGTCTGCGGAGTCGGCGGCACCCTCGCCATCTGCGGTGTCGGCGTCCTCGTCACCGGCGGCACCCTCGGGTCCCGGCCCCAGGGCGGCATCGATGATCGCGTCGATACGTTCGCGCAGATCACCTTTGGGGGCCACCTGCGCCGCCCGCACCATCTCCGACATCCGATGGGTACTGAAATCACCGGCCAGGTAGGCCAGCTGGAACTTGGGCAGATCCTGCAGCAACTCACCCAGCCTGAACCAATCACCGGCCTTCGAGCGCGAGAGTCTCAGCTGCAACGAGATCTCCCCGGTCGCCATCTTGTGCGCCTTCACCAACGACGAATTCGACGTGTACGGCCCGTCACGGTTCACCAACTGGTTGTAGACCGACATCCCGATCTCATAGGCACCCAACACCGCACGCGCCTCGGCCTGACGACTCAGCTGCAACACATCGCGCACCGCATCCGTACGCGCCATCTCCGCCTCGACACCCTCACACGGCGCCGACAAAGCCGCGGCGTCGCCGGCATGATCGGAGAACGAGAACACCACGCGCCTTCCTGTACGGACGAACTCACCAGGTCGAATGTGGAACTACCACCCAGGCTAACGGGCGGCACCGACAAGAAACGTCATCGACAGAAGGACACAGCGGTGCCTCCACTCGCTCATCAGAAAGACGACGAACGTGGCGCGACGCGGCGCAACACAACTGCCGGTTGAGCAGGCCGGAGCCACCTGACGACTCGAACGGCTCAACCAGCAGTGGGGATTTCGGCCGGCGCAGGCCGGCCGGGCCGCAGGGCCTAGTGGTGTCTGAGCCGGCGCACGAGCACGAACAGAATCGCGCCGATCGCAATCGCGCCCACGAGCGGTCCGACCCGTTTGAGGACCGAACCGCCGGCGTATTGCATCAGATCGAGAGCCTCGGGTTCGGACGCGGGCTGTGTCGTACCGGTCTGCGGTGGGGTCACGCCGGTCTGTGGCGCCGCATCGGTCTGGGGTGGGGTCTCCGCGGCCGGCTCCGGTGCGCCGAGCTTGCGCGACATGCACGAGGCGAACTGCTCGATGATCTTGCCGCCCACGTCTGAGAGCATTCCCCGGCCGAACTGCGCCGGCTTGCCGGTGATCGCCAGATCGGTGACGACCGTGCCGGTTGTCCGATCGCCCTCGTCCTTCAGCGACATCGTCACCGTGGCCTTTGCCGTGCCCTGGCCGCGGGACTCCTTCGCGCTGCCCTCGAGCACGGCGCGGTGCGCGCTCTCGTCTTTCTCGATGAACGTGCCGACGCCCTTGTAAACGAGGGCGACCGGGCCGATCTTCACCTTGATCTGCCCATTGAAGCTGTCCCCGTCGACGCCCGACAGCGAGGCGCCCGGCATGCAGTCGACGACCCGCTCCGGATCGATCAGCGCTTTCCAGACGTCCGCGATGGGCGCGTCGACCGAGAGAGTGTGTTCCATCTGCATGGTCAGACCCCCGCTGCGGTGACGACGGCGCGGCGGGTGAGCACCTTCGCCAGGTGGGTGCGGTATTCGGCGTCGGCGTTCGGGTCACTCATGGGTTCGGTGCCCTCGGCCGCGTGTTCGGCAGCCGCGCGGATCACGTCGACGTCCGCGGACTGTCCGACCAGAGCTTGCTCCACGCCGCGTGCCCGCACCGGTACCGCTCCCATATTGGTCAACGCGACCGCGGCCTTGCGGATCACCCCGCCGTCGACGTCGACCGTTGCGGCGACCGCGACCATCGACCAGCTCTGCGACACCCGGTGGAACTTCTCGTAGTGAGCGGTCCAGCCGGTGTGCTTGGGGATGCGGATGTCGACCAGGATCTCGTCGGGTTCGAGGGCGGTGGTGAAGATGTCGGTGAAGAACTCCTCGGCGCCGAGGCTGCGCTGCCCGTTGGGCCCGGCGACGGTCAGTGTCGCGTCCAGCGCGACAGCCACCGCACCGAGATCGCCGGCCGGGTCGGCGTGGGCAAGTGAGCCGCCGAAGGTGCCGCGGTGGCGGATCTGCGGGTCGGCCACCGTCGCGGTGGCCTCGGCGAGCAGCGCCGCGTGCTCGCCGACGAGGGCATCGGTCATCACGTCATGATGCGTGGTCATCGCACCGACGACGATCGCGTCGCCGTCGTCGCGCACACCGCGCAGCTCGTCGATACGGCCCAGGTCGATGACTGTGCTCGGCGAGTTCAGCCGCAGCCGCAGCACCGGCATCAGGCTCTGCCCGCCGGCGATGACCTTGGCGTCTTCACCGGCATCGGCGAGAGCCGACACCGCCTCGGCCAGGCTGGTCGGGGCGACGTAGTCGAATTCGGACGGAATCACTGGGCACCTCCCTGTGTGGACGAGGACTGGGCTGCCTGGATGGCTTTCCACACCCGCATCGGACTGCACGGCATCTCGACGTCCCGCACGCCGAGGTGACGTACCGCGTCGAGGACCGAGTTGACCACCGCCGGAGTGGAGGCGATGGTGCCCGCCTCGCCGACTCCCTTGACACCGAGCACATTTCCGGTGGCCGGGGTCTCGGTGCGGTCGGTGGTGAAGTGCGGCAGATCAGGTGTGCCCGGCACGAGGTACTCGGCGAACGAACCGGAGAGCAGGGTGCCGGCCTCGTCGTAGATCGCATCCTCGTAGAGGGCCTGTGCGATGCCCTGGGCGAGACCGCCGTGTACCTGTCCCTCCACGATCAGCGGGTTGACCACGTTGCCGATGTCGTCCACGCACACGTACTTGCGTATCTTCACGAAGCCCGTCTCGGTGTCGACTTCGACGGCGCACAGATGTGTGCCGTGGGGGAACGAGAAGTTCTCCGGGTCGTAGGTCGCCTCGGAATCGAGGTTCGGCTCTACTCCTTCGGGCATGTCGTGTGCGGCGAACACCGCGAGCGCCACGTCGGTGATGCCCATGGCCTTCTCGGTGCCCTTCACCGTGAACTTGCCGTCGGTGAACTCGAGATCGTCCTCGGACGCCTCCATCAGGTGTGCGGCGATCGGACGCGCCTTGTCGACCACCTTGTCGGCCGCCGCGATGACCGCCATGCCGCCGACCGCCAGCGACCGTGAGCCGTAGGTGTCCAGCCCGCGCGGCGATGTCTGGGTGTCGCCGTGCAACACCTCGACGTCCTCGAAGGGGACACCGAGCCGGTCGGCCACGATCTGGCTCCAGGCGGTCTCGTGGCCCTGGCCGTGTGCCGAGCTGCCGGTCACGACCTCGACCTTGCCCGTCGGCAGCATCCGGATCGCCGCGTGTTCCCAGCCGCCGGCGCCGCCACCCAACTGGCCCATGATCCGTGACGGCGCGAGTCCGCACATCTCGGTGAAGGTGGAGACGCCGATGCCGAGCTGTACCGTGTCGCCACGTTCGCGTCGTTCCGCCTGTTCGCGGCGCAACCCGTCGTAGTCGAACAGTTCCTTGGCCTTCTCGGTGGCCGCCTCGTAGTTTCCGGAGTCATAGGTCAACCCGGCCACCGTGTCGAAGGGGAACTCCTCGTGCTTGATCCAGTTCTTCTCACGGAGTTCGAGCGGGTCCATGTCGAGTTCGGTGGCCAGCTCGTCCATCATCCGCTCGATCGCGAACGTTGCCTCGGGGCGTCCGGCGCCGCGGTAGGCATCGGTGGGCACCTTGTTGGTGAAGACGTTGGTGCAGGAGAAGTGATAGGCGGGGAACTTGTAGATGCTGTTGTACATGAATGCGCCGAGGATGGGCACCGCGGCGGTGAACACGCGCAGAGTTGCGCCCATATCGGCGAGCAACTCGACCTTCATGCCGGTGACCGTGCCGTCGCGGCGGGCCGACAGCGTCAGCTTCTGGATCTGGTCGCGGCCGTGGTGGGCCGCCTGCATCGACTCACTGCGGGACTCGGTGTACTTCACCGGCTTGCCGAGGCGTCGCGCGATCAGCAGCGCGAGGACCTCCTCCGGGCACACCTGCAGCTTGCCGCCGAATCCGCCGCCGACGTCGGGCGCGATGACCCGGAGTTTGTGTTCGGGGATGCCGAGCGTCATGGCCAGCATCAGACGCAGGATGTGCGGAACCTGGGTGGCCGACCACATGGTGATCTGGGCCGCGGTCGGGTCGACGACCACCGAACGCGGTTCCATGAATGCCGGGATCAGACGTTGCTGCCGAAGGGTGCGCTCGACGACGACCTCGGCGTCTCGGATCGCGTCCTCGACGTTCTCGCCGGTGCCCGCCTCGGCGGAGTCGAACACCCACACCGCCTGCACGTTGGTCCCCAGGTCGGGATGCACGAGGTCGGCGCCGTCCTGTGCCGCGGCGGCCATGTCGAGGACGACGGGCAGGTCCTCGTAGTCGATGTCGATGCTCTCCAGAGCGTCGTGGGCGGCATACGTGTCGCGCGCCACGACGATCGCGACCGCCTCGCCCGCGAATCGGACGGTGTCGACCGCGATCGACGGGGCCGGCGGGACCTTCATGTCAGGGGTGATCTGCATCGCGTTGGGCAGCGTGGCCTGCTCCTCGGCGAGGTCGGCGCCGGTGTAGACGGCGACGACGCCGGGCATCGCCTTGGCGGCCTCGACGTCGATGCTCGCGATTCGTGCGTGCGCCATGGGACTGCGCAGGATCGCGATGTGGAGCATTCCGGGCAACACGAGGTTGTCGGTCCAGCGGGTGCGACCGGTGATGAGGTGGTCGTCCTCCTTGCGGACCCGGGCTTTGCCGATCTCGTGTTCGGCGGCGGCACTTGGTTCGACGGTCGCGGTCATCGAGCACCTCCCGTGCCCTGCATGCGGTCGGCTGCGTCGAGTGCCGCCCGCACGATGTTCTGGTAGCCGGTGCAGCGACAGAGGTTTCCCTCGAGTCCTTCGCGCACATCATGCTCGTCGGGATTCGGATTGTCGCCGAGCATGTCGATGGTGGACATGATCATGCCTGGTGTGCAGTACCCGCACTGCAGTCCATGATTGTCGCGGAAGGCCTCCTGGACAGGATGGAGAGTGCCGTCTCTGGCCAGGCCCTCGACGGTGGTGATGTCGGCGCCGTCGGCCTGTACAGCGAGTACCGAGCACGACTTGACGCTGTGGCCGTTCATCAGCACGGTGCACGCGCCGCAATTGCTCGTGTCGCAGCCGATCACGGTGCCGACCTTGCCGAGCTCGTTTCGTAGGTGGTGTACGAGCAACTTTCGCGGCTCCACCTCGTCGGTGTAGGTCGTGCCGTCGACGGTGACTGTGATGCGCATGGGGCCTCCAATGATTGCCGGCAATCGTGGGCTGGTGCCAGGCGAAACCTTCCAACGTCACTCTGCGCCACCGCTTGGGACCAGATAGCCGAAATCGCGGAATCCGTATCCAGTGCGGCGGATTCGCCGGTGTTCTGTACGGCGTCAGGCGTCGTGGATGTCCGCGAGCAGCTCCTGCATGGTTGCCAACGAATGTCCGGCGAGCAGGCGATCGATGTGGGGCAGGGCAGCGGCGATCCCGCCCTGCACCGGCTGGTAGCCCGCGGCACCCGCGTGCGGGTTGACCCAGAACACGGCCCGGGCGAGACGGCGCAACTGAGCCATCTGTTGTGCCAGCAGCGTCGGATCGCCGCGCTCCCAGCCGTCGGAGAAGATGACCACCACCGCTCCGCGAGCCAATCCACGCCGGCCCCATCGGTCCAGAAACGCCTGCATCGTCTCGCCGAGCCGGGTGCCACCGGCCCAGTCCGGCACCGCACGACCGGCCGCGGCGAGGGCCAGCTCGGGATCTCGGGCGCGCAGTGCCCGCGACAGCCGGGTCAGCCTGGTGCCGACCGAGAACACCTCGGTCCCGGCCGGATTGGCCCGGGTCATCACATGTGCGAAGCGCAGCAGGGCATCTGCGTACGGACTCATCGAGCCGGAGACGTCGATCAGCAGCACCACCCGCCGCGCCCGGGTCGCGCGCCGATGTCGGCTGGGGCGCACCGGCTCCCCGCCGGCGGCGAGCATCTCGCGAACGGTACGACGCGGGTCCACCTGTCCACGCCGAGCCGGGGTGCGCCGCAGCGCGGCTCGGCGTGGTGGTCGCGGACGCAGCTCGGCGATGAGCTCGGCCAGGTGCGCGCGCTCGGCCGCCGACAGCGACGCGATGTCCCGGTGCCGCAGCACCTCGGTGTCGTCGGCGGCCACCGCGAGATGGGGCCCCGAGCCGGCGGTGGATTGCTCACCCGACGTGCGCAGCGCAGCAATCCGGCTCTGTCGCGGTTGGGTGGGCCGCCGGGTCGGACGCGGCATCCGGTCGCCGAACCACGCGTCGAAGGCCAGATCGAAGCGTGGGTGATCATCCGGATCGCGGCACAGGGTCGCCCGGCCGGCCCAGTACACCTGTTCGGCGTCGGCGATGTCGATCTCGCGTAAGGCGCGGACGAACGCCTCCGCGGAGTCGGTGGCCACCGGTAGCCCGGCGTGTGTCAGGCTCCGCGCGAACCCCGCGATGCCGACGAGCTCGCCGCTCATGCGAACAGCTGTTCCAGCCCGACGCGCGTGACGCGATCGAGGTCCTCGCGATACTTCAGCACGGCACCGAGGGTCGCCGCGGCGATCTCGGCGTCGAGCTCGTCGCGGTCGAGTTCACGCAGTGCGCGGGCCCAGTCGAGCGTCTCGGCGACTCCCGGCGGCTTGAGCAACTCCAGCCCGCGCAACGCATGAACCGCCTGCGCCACCTGTGCGGCCAGCTCGTCGCCGATGCCGGGCACCCGGCGCTGCAGGATCGCTATCTCGCGGGCGAGCCCGGGGTGTTCGAGCCAGTGGTAGAGGCAGCGGCGCTTGAGCGCGTCGTGCACCTCGCGGGTGCGGTTGGAGGTGAGTATCGCCAGCGGCGGAGTTGCTGCCTGCACGTGCCCGAGCTCGGGGATCGTGACCGCGTTCTCGTCGAGCAACTGCAACAGGAACGCTTCGAACTCGTCATCGGCGCGATCGATCTCGTCGATGAGGAGAACGCACGGTGCCTCGGTGAGGGCGCGCAGCAGGGGCCGGGCGAGCAGGAAGCGCTCGGTGTACAGAGAGGACTCGGCGGCATCGGCATCGAGTGCGCCCGTGCTCGCCGCTTCCAGCGTGCGCAGGTGCAGGAGCTGGCGCGGGAAGTCCCAGTCGTAGAGGGCCTGCGAGGCGTCGATGCCCTCATGGCATTGCAGTCGGATCAACGGGAGTTCGAGCGCCTGCGCCAGCCCGACCGCGAGCGAGGTCTTGCCGGTGCCGGGCTCACCCTCGCAGAACAACGGTCGGCCCATCCGGAGCGCGAGGAACGCGGCCATCGCGAGGCCGTCCTCGGCGAGATAGCCGGTCGATTCGAGCGCCGCAGCCAGTTCGCGGGGTGATCCCGGGAGCGATCGTGCATCGGTCACGTCGCGAGCCTATGCCCAGTTGTGACCGTGCACGGTGGAGACCGTGCACAAAGCCAACATGCGTCACATGCGGAGATGGTGGGGCGATGACGTAATCGGGGAAAATCCGCAGCCGGCATGTGCCGACCTTCGATCTTTGGCACGATGAACGCAGATCATGCCAGCCACCCACAGCCCCGGGAGAGACATGAGCAACCCCAACACCCCAACCGGCATCGGACGACGCAAGGTCCTCGGCGGCGCGGCGATTGCCGTGGCCGGCGCGGCCGCGCTCGCCGCCTGCGGGTCCGACGACAGCAGCAGCGCATCCTCGAGCACGACGGCCGGTGCCGACTCGTCAAGCGGTGGCGGACTTCTCCCGGACGCGGCGTCGATCGCCGTCGGTGGGGGCGTCGTCATGGACGCGTTGAAAACGGTTGTGACCCATCCCGCCGACGGGGAGTACAAGGCCTTCTCCGCGATCTGCACCCACAAGGGTTGCACCGTCAGCGACGTCACCGACAACGAGATCATCTGTCCCTGCCACGGCAGCAGGTTCTCGGCCAAAGATGGCAGCGTCGTCCACGGTCCGGCGACCGAGCCACTGGCATCGCGACCGGTGAGCATCGCGGACGGGAAGATCACGTTGGGCTGAGTGGCCCCGGCGCCCGACCCCACGTTGTCGTGGAGCCCTGGCCTCACAAGGACACGAAGAACTCCCGATTACACGCAAAGCATCGCGTGTAGTTGGGAGTTCTTCGTGTACTTGCGGCGATCCACCCGTGCCCCCAGTCGGACTCGAACCGACACTTGGCGGATTTTAAGTCCGCTGCCTCTGCCAATTGGGCTATGGGGGCGCGCCGACCATCGTGCCATGTCGCGGTTGGGTCCTCTGCGTGGACTATCCGCTCGGCGAACGACGCGTGCCGGGCTGCTGGCGAGGCATCGAGTTCGGCGGTACCGGGTACGGGCGTCCGTACCCGAGCGTGCCCGCGGCGATGTTCGGTCCACATTGCCGCAGCGCGTTCTGTGCGTCGGGAACAGGATCACCGAAACGGGGGCGCGCCGCGTTCGGGCGATGCGCGAAATCGAAGGTCGAGGTCATGTCGCCGACGACGGACCGCCGCCACGGGGTCAGGTTCGGCACGTCGACACCGAATCGCTTCTCGATCAACCGCAGTTGCGAGGTGTGGTCGAAGGTCTCCGAGGCGACCAGTCCGCCGCGGCTGTACGGCGAGATCACAAAACACGGGACGCGGTAGCCGAGTCCGATCGGACCGCGGATTCCGCCCGACGACGGCACCTTGTTGATGTCGGGAACGCTGACGAACTCGCCCTTGGTGCCCGGGGGCGGGGTTGGCGGGGTGACGTGATCGAAGAAGCCGCCGTTCTCGTCGTAGCTGATGATCAGGGCGGTCTTCTCCCAGACCTTCGGATTCGACGTCAGGATGTTCAGTAGTTCGACGATGCCGACGGCGCCGAGGGCGGCGGGCAGCGCGGGATGCTCGCAGTTGATCGCCGACGGGATCACCCAGGACACCTTGGGCAGGCGGTCGGTGGCGACATCGGCCGCGAACCCGGTGGGGTAGGTGGGTGCGATCCCGCGGCGGGCGAGTTCCGAGCCGGGGTTCTGGGCCTGCTTGAAACAGCCCATCATCCCGTCGAGAGCCACGCTCGACACCGGCCCGAGGTCCTTGTTGTTGTAGATCTTCCAGCTCACCCCGGCGTCACGAAGGTTCTCCGGCATGGTCCGCCAGGTGTAGACGAATTTCGGTATCAGCGTCGGGGTTTCCAGCAGGGGACCGCCGTGGGTACCGGCCGGGTCGATGCTGGCACTCATCCAGTAGAGGCGGTTGGGATCGGTCGGTCCGAGGACCGAGCAGTGGTAGTTGTCGCACAAGGTGAACGCCTCGGCCAGTGCCCGGTGGACAGGAATGTCCTCACGCTCGTAGTAACCCATCAGCGCCGGCGCGTTCGCCGGACCGACCGACTTGATCGACATCGGCAACCAGGCGTCGTTTCGGCCGCCGTTCCACGCCTGATGCAACCCCGCCCAGGAATGGTCGGGATCGTTGATGCACTCGCCGTCGAGATTGGCGTCGTTGCGCGTGTCCAAGCGGAACGGGAGCGTGTAGCCGGTGGACGGCCCGGCGCCCGGAGCCCAGCCGTGCTGTTTCCACACCTTGGACTTCTCGCCGAAACCGCGTACCCCGGAATAGGTTCCGAAGTAGTGGTCGAACGAGCGGTTCTCCTGCATGAACAGCACGATGTGCTCGATGTCCTTCAGGGAACCGGTGCCCGCGGGGTCGGCCGATGCGTAGGCTTTGTCGATGATCGGCGCGGCCCACGAGGTGAGCAGTGCACCACCGCCGACGGCGGCCACCCGGGCCAGGAACTCGCGCCGCGACAAACCGGCGAACGGAACGTTGGACATCAGACTCCTCGGACGTGTCAGGCCGGGTCAGCATACTCGGTGAAGCCGTATTGCTCATGTGGTCCGATCGCCGCGAATTCGAACAACCCGTCGCCGGTTTGGTCTGTCTCGCCGTCGGATACGACAAATCGGGCGACATGGTCGGTCACGCACAGCATCTTCATGATCGGGTCCAGGTCGGTGATCTTCAGGTGCAGATCGGAAACCTTGAGTTCGCCTTGCCACATTCCGTGTCGCCAGTCGGGTTCGAGGCCGTAACCGGTTCCGATGCCGAGGTAGTTCGCGATCTCGGGTTGACAGGTCACGGTGGTGACGGCTCCGGTGGGCCGGACGAAACGCAGAGTGGCCGCCGCCGCCTCGCGGGTGCCCGGGATGAACGAGATCTCGTGCGAGACATGCCCGAGCCATTCGGGTTCGCGATCCGGATCGTCGAAGACCTTGCGTGCGTCGTCCATGACGCGTTCGCCGGTCTCGGTCTCCTGCACGACCACGACGATGGCATGGTCGGCGAACCTCATCACCGAGTAGATCCAGAAGAACGTGCCCGACACCTGCGCATCGGCTCTGCGGCCGGCAGGTTCCGGCTCACCCACCGGACGCACACCCCACGACCGGTCCCGATTACCGCGCCATGCGGGAGCGGCGACCTCGAACTGTCGGCCGTCGACCGTCATCGACCCCGACCAGCCGCCGGTCTGGACGAATCGCTGGGTGTCGAAGGTGACCCGTTCGATCTGGCGCAGGAAGTGCCGTGGCTCCAGAACTGCTGGACCGTCGGCCTCGAAGGTGAGGTCGAACGAGAGGTCGCCATGTCCCGGCGCGAGTGAAACCCTCAGCCGCTGTAGGCCTTCCAGGATGTCGATGCGGAAGGGGCCGACGGTGAGGTCGGCACGGTCGGCACCCAGGGCGCGGGACGCCCGGACCACGATGTGCTCGTCGTGAAGCCGGGCGACCGCGAAGACGTCGGTCACACCGAGGTTGGGGTAGACGCCGAGTCCCACGATCAGCCACGGCGAATCCGCATCCGGTCCATGGCAGTTGAAGTAGTACCGATCATAGAAGTTGCGGTCGGAGGTCTGCACATGTCGGATGACCTCGGCGACCTGATGGATGGGGTAGTCGTCCATGGGTGAGAGCATTCAGCGGACCTTCTCCCAGTAGGTGTCGGCCAGCATCGCCTCGAGGGTGGGGCGATGCAGGATCATGTCGTCGGTGTCAGCGGGTTCCTCGGCTTGGCCGAAATGAATTGCGCGGGATTGGATGCGGAACATCACCACGGCATGGATGAGTGCCGCGTAGGTGAGGTAGAACCCGAGGTCGCGCGGTTCGTGACCGCTGGTGCGCTGGTAGATCTGTGCCACCTCGTCGCGGCGCAGGAAGTCGGGCAGCCCGGGCATGCCTGCCATCTCCGCGAGATCCTGGAAGAAGCGATGCAGGAAGATCAACCACGCGACGTCGAGTTCTCGTGGCCCGTAGGCGGCCATCTCCCAGTCGAGTACCGCTGCGGGCACGAAGTCGCGGTAGATGACATTGCCGATCCGCGCATCACCCCACGTCAGCACCGGCTCGGACTCGGCAGGGAGGTTGGTCTCGACCCAATCGAATCCGCGGTCGATCAGCGGTGAACCGCGACGGCCCTGCGACGCCCACGCGTAGAACTCGCGCAGACGCCTCACGTGCGCCCGCAACGGTGTCTCGCCCGGACCCGGCTGATCGAGCAACTCCTTCGGAACGGGAGCGGAATGGATCATCGCCAGCGTCTCGATCGTCTTCTCCGTCAACGTCGCCCGCTGACCGCCGGACGCCTCGGTCAGCCAGGAGCCGAAGGTGTACGGCATCACGTCCGGCGGTACCACGCCGTCGATACGGCCCATGATGAAGAACGGTGCGCCGAGTGGCTCCGGATCGGGCTCGGACCAGTAGAGCGGCGGCAACGCCGTGTAGGTGGTGGACGCGACGTGCCCGATGATCCGGAACTGGCGGTCCAGGTCGTAGGTGGGGAAGACCGGATCGCTCTCGGGCAGCGGGGCCACCCGGGCGACGAGCTGGTGGGCCGAGTCGTCCCACTCGGCGTCGAGCACGATCGTCTCACTCGACATGCCGTTGGCCGAGGGGATCTCGAGACGGGTCACGGTGGTGGGGGCACCGGTGACCCCGGGCAGCCACCGCGCAAGGCGGGACCTCAGCCAATCGGGATCGCGTCGTGACGACGTGGGACGTGCGACCTCGTTGGGGTCGGTTGAATCGGTTTCCGGCATCAGGACATCCCGTGGGCGAGTAGGGGTCGGGCGGAGAGAATTAGAACACGTTCCAGGCGTCGGGCGGGCGGAGTCGACGAGATCCGGTCGACCGATTCGATGACTGTGGCTCCGTGGTCCGAGATGGGACAATTGACCAGCGTCGGCGGCGCCGATGTTCAACGCTCGCAATCAAACCGTCGGGAGCACCCATGTTGGCGAGGTCGACCGAGCTGATCATCCGGGCGCCGCGTGTCGTCCTCGGCGTTGCAGTCCTCCTGCTCGTGCTCGCCGGGCTGTACGGAGCCGGCGCCGCGTCGCATCTCCTCGCCGGTGGCTACAGCGATCCGAACGCTTCATCGACGCGAGCCCAGAACATCCTGTCCGACACGTTCGACCGCGGTGGCATGCAGGTGGTCGTGAAACTCGACGGTCCGGCAGGGATGGACATGGCAACCGATCCGACCGCACGCGAGGTCGGCCTGGGCATCGTCGGCGAGCTCGAGGGAATCGACCATGTCCAGCGTCCGATCCTGTCGGTCTGGCAGAACCCGAACATGGCATCGGCGTTGGTGAGCGAGGACGCGACGTCGGCCCTGATCGTCATCGCGATCGATGGTGGGGAGGAGAACGCCCCGGCATACGCGAAGGAGATCGCCGAGGCCTTCACCGGTGAGCGAGAAGGGATCTCCGTCCGGGTAGGCGGCCTTGCCCTGGTGTTCAACCAGGTCAACGAACAGACCGCCAAGGACCTCGCCGTCGCGGAGGGTATCGCGATCCCGATCAGCTTCGTGGTGCTGATCGTCGTGTTCGGTGGGTTGGTGGCCGCCGCGCTGCCGGTGGTCATCGGCCTCGTGGCCATCGTCGGCACGTTCGCCTTGCTGCGCCTCATCTCCGAGTTCGCCGACGTCTCGATCTTCGCCCTCAACCTCACCACGGCCCTGGGCCTGGCGCTGGCCATCGACTACACGCTGCTGATCGTGACCCGCTATCGCGAGGAGGTCTCCGGTGGCGCCGAGCGGCCCGCCGCGATTCTGACGACCATGGCCACGGCAGGGCGCACGGTGGCGTTCTCGGCGTTGACCGTGGCGTTGTCGTTGACCGCGCTCATCGTGTTCCCGATGTACTTCCTGCGCTCGTTCGCCTACGCCGGGATCGGTGTCGTGGTGGTGGCATCGCTCGCCGCGTTGATCCTCACCCCGGCGCTGCTCATGGTTCTCGGACCGCGGGTCGACGCGCTCGACGTCCGACGACTGGCGCGGCGGTTGCTGCGACGGCCGCCACCGCCCCAGCGGCCGATCGAGGAGTCGCGATGGTATCGATTGGTCCGGTTCGTGATGGCCCACGCGGCGCCCGTCGCGCTGGTCGTAACGATATTCCTGTTGGTCCTCGGCGCGCCGTTCCTCGGACTCCGGTTCGGGTTCCCCGACGATCGCGTCCTTCCCGAGTCGGCCTCGTCACACGCGATCCAACAGGAGATTCGGGAGGACTTCGCCGACGACATGGCGTCGACGGTGACCATCGTGGTCACAGGTGTCGCCGACGAGCAGAGTCTTGCGGCATACACGTCGGCACTGTCGGAAGTCGACCGCGTCGACGCGGCGGCGTCGTCGGCGGGAGCGTTCGTCGATGGTCGGGCCGTCGCCCCCGGCGACCCGGCCGACACCCGCGGTGACACCTCCATCATCACGGTGTCGACCGCGGTGGAACCGATGCGGGACGAAGGGCTGGCCCAGCTCGACGACCTGCGTGCCGTGGAACCCCCACACGGTGCCGAGGTGCTGTTCACCGGGCTCGCGGCCACCAACAAGGACACCGTCGACGCCATCTACGCTCACCTGCCCTGGGTACTGGCCATCATCGCGGCCGCGACATTCGTCCTGCTGTTCCTGTTCACCGGCAGTGTCGTGCTGCCGCTGAAGGCGCTCGTCCTCAACGTGCTCTCGCTGTCGGCGACGTTCGGCGCGATGGTCTGGTTCTTCCAGGACGGTCACCTCGGTGCGCTGGGCACCACCCCGACCGGCTACCTCGTCGCGACCATCCCGGTGCTGATGTTCTGTATCGCGTTCGGACTGTCGATGGACTACGAGGTGTTCCTGCTCGGTCGTATCCGGGAGGAGTGGCTGGCCTCTGACCGGAGCAAATCCAGCAGCGATCATGCGGTCGCGGTCGGGTTGGCGCGCACGGGACGGGTGGTCACCGCCGCGGCGCTGCTGATGAGCATCGTCTTCGCCGGTATCGTCGCGTCCGAGGTCTCCTTCATGCGGATGTTCGGCGTAGGTTTGACCCTTGCGGTACTGATGGACGCCACGTTGATCCGCATGCTGCTCGTGCCCGCGTTCATGCGGTTGGCGGGCCGCCTCAACTGGTGGGCGCCGGGGCCGCTGCGGCGACTGCACGACCGCATCGGCCTGTCCGAGGGGCCCGCCGTGACCGCAGGCGATCGGCAAGGCCTCGCGGGGCCGGACGAGAAGGATCCGGTCGCGCCCCGCATCGGGTGAGCTGTGGACCGCAACCGGCCGCTGCCGCACGACACGAAAGTCAAGAGAAGGTAAAGTCGGAACTCGACGGCATCTGTACCCGTTGTCACTGCAGACCAACAAGCACGAAGGAGCACACAGGTGCGAGAGAGCAGCAATCCGGTTATGCGCGGCGTGGTCCGCGATAACCAGACCGGCTACGCCGGCTTCGGCGCCGGGACGGCCGCCGCCGGCCAGGGTGCCATGTGGAACCAGCAGGGACGGCCGACCGATCCGTACACGCGTCAGGCGCCCGCGGTCAGCCGCCAACTCACCATCGACGACGTCGTGACCAAGACCGCCATCACGCTCGGTGTGCTGACGATCTCCGCGATCGCCACCTACTTCGCGGTGAACTCGAACGTCGCGCTGGCCTCGCCGCTGATGCTGGTCGGCGCGCTCGGCGGCCTCGCGCTCGTGTTGGTCGCGTCCTTCGGGCGCAAGCAGGACAACCCGGCGATCGTGCTCGCCTACGCGGCCTTCGAGGGTCTGTTCGTCGGGTCCATCTCGTTCGTGTTCGCGAACATGGTGGTCGCCGACGACACCTCCGCCGGAGCGCTCATCGGTCAGGCGGTCCTGGGCACGTTCGGCGTGTTCTTCGGCATGCTGCTCGTGTACAAGGTCGGCGCGATCCGCGTCACCCCGCGCTTCACCCGGATGCTGTTCGCCGGCATGATCGGCGTCATCGTGCTGATGCTGGGCAACCTGGTCATCGGATTCTTCAACGGCGGGGAAGGCTTCGGACTGCGCAACGGCGGTCCGCTGGCGATCATCTTCTCACTGGTGTGCATCGCGCTGGCCGCGTTCAGCTTCCTGCTCGACTTCGACGCCGCCGACCGGCTGATCCGCGCCGGAGCCCCTGAGCGGGCTGCCTGGGGCGTGGCACTCGGCCTCACCGTCACCCTGGTGTGGCTCTACGTCGAGATCCTGCGCCTGCTGAGCTACTTCAACTCCGACTAGGAGACCCGACACCGACGAGACCCCGCGCCTGCCACGGTGCGGGGTTTCGTCGTGTCCGGGCCGGTGCCGCCGAAAATTGAGTCGACGTCCTCGCGGCGATGTCGGTAGCGTTGCCTGCCATGTGCTGAGCAGCGTCACGACGGCCGATGAGATTCGTCGTCGAACCGAGTCACATCATCAGACGCCATCGCCGACAGGCTGATGTTCCTCCCTGGAAGGACATTCCGTGACCGCTGCCCCCTTGCCGCCTCCGCCCTCCGAGGCGCGCCTCTCCCGCGAGAACCTGCTCGTCATCGCCGTGCTGCTCGTGGCGTCGTTCGTGGTCATCCTCAACGAGACCGTGATGACCATCGCGATCCCGGTGCTGCAGCGTGACCTCGACGTCCCGCCCAGCGTGGGTCAGTGGCTGACCACCGCCTTCATGCTGACCATGGCCGTCGTGATCCCGCTGACGGGATTCCTGATCCAACGTTTCGGCACCCGCACCCTGTTCGTCGCGGCGATGTCGGCATTCACCGCCGGAACCGTGATCGCCTTCGCCGCGCCCGGTTTCGAAGTCCTGCTGCTCGCCCGGGTGGTCCAGGCGACCGGAACCGCGATCATGTTGCCGCTGCTGATGACCACGGTCATGACCGTGGTCCCCGAGCAGCGTCGCGGCGTGATGATGGGCAACATCTCTGTGGTCATCGCCGTGGCCCCGGCACTGGGCCCGACGGTGTCCGGCTTCATCCTCGATCACTTCGGATGGCGATGGATCTTCGGCTTCGTCGCCCCCATCGCGGCGGCGGCGCTGATCCTCGGCGCGGTGTTCGTGCGACCGGTCGGCGAACGGACGAAGAGCCCGATCGACTATTGGTCGATCCCGTTGGCCGTCCTGGGATTCGGCGGTCTGGTCTACGGACTCGCCGGAATCGGTGAGTCCGCCGAGTCTGATTCCGCGGTGCCCGTCTGGATTCCGTTCACCATCGGTGTGCTGGCGCTGGGCGCGTTCATCGGCCGTCAGTTCGTGCTCCAACGCAGTGACCGCGCACTGCTGGATCTCCGGGTGTTCCGCTCCGGACAGTTCTCCTTGGCCATGGCGGCGATGGTGGTGGCCATGGCGACCATGCTCGGCACGTTCATCGTGGTGCCCTACTTCGCGCAGACCGTCCTCGGGCTCGACCCGTTGACGACCGGCCTGCTGACGCTGCCGGGCGGTCTGATCATGGGTCTCGCCGGCCCGATCGTGGGCCGCATCTACGACCTGCGCGGACCGCGGGTGCTGGCGATCCCGGGAGCGCTCACCGTCAGCTCAGGGGTGTGGATGCTGGTGGGGGTGAGCCCGTCGACGACGGTGTGGTTGTTGCTCGGCGCCAATGCGCTGTTGTGTCTGGGCTTGGCCGCGACGTTCACGCCGCTGATGACGCTCGCCCTGGGATCTGTGGAGCCGCGACTGTATTCGCACGGTTCGGCGGTGCTGGGAACCTTCCAGCAGGTTGCCGGCGCCGCGGGTACCGCGTTGTTCATCACCGTGATGACCGTGGTGTCGACGGCAGATCAGGGCGCGGGCGTGGCGGAGACCGAGGCGATCAGCCACGGCGTGCAGCGCGTCTTCACCGTCGCAGGCCTGCTCAGCCTCGTGCTGATCGTGATCGTGTTGTTCGTCCGCAAACCGACGGTCGCCCAGCCCGCCGATGCGCCGGTCGAACAGAGGGCCGAAGTGTCGGACACCCAGCTGCCCGACCCCGTGTGAGACCTGACCCCGTGTGAGACCTGACCCCGTGTGAGACGATTTCGCTCACCCATTTCGTTCCCGCGCACCCGGACGGATGAGCAGGAACGAACTGGGTGAGCGGCGTCGGCCGCCGGGAAGCCGGGTCAGCTGAGGCGCTCGAGCACCATCGCCATGCCCTGCCCGCCACCGACACACATCGACTCGATGCCGAAGGTCTTGTCGTGGGTCTGCAGGTTGTTGAGCAACGTGGTGGTGATGCGCGCACCGGTCATGCCGAACGGGTGGCCGAGCGCGATCGCGCCACCCGAGACGTTCAGCTTGTCGTGGTCGATGCCGAGCTCGTTCGCCGAACCGAGCACCTGCACGGCGAAGGCCTCGTTGATCTCGACGAGGTCGATGTCCGAGATCGTCTTGCCCGCGATCCGCAGCACCTTGCGAATCGCCTCGATCGGTCCGAGGCCCATGATCTCGGGGGACAGCCCGGTGGCCGCCGTCGCGACGACGCGGGCCAGCGGGGTGAGGCCGAGTTCCTTGGCCTTGGTGTCACTCATGATCACCAGCGCGGCCGCACCGTCGTTGAGCGGGCAGGCGTTGCCGGCGGTGATGGTGCCGTCGGGCCGGAACACAGGCTTGAGCTGGGACACCTTCTCGTAGGTGGTGCCCGCGCGGGGACCATCGTCGGTGGTCACCGACGTACCGTCGGGCAGTGTTACCGGATCGATCTCGCGCTCGAAGAAGCCGGCCTTGATGGCCTCCTCGGCACGGTTCTGGCTCAGCACACCCCAACGGTCCTGATCCTCACGGGAGATGCCGGTGAAGCTCGCGACGTTCTCCGCCGTCTGCCCCATGGCGATGTAGACGTCGGGGATCAAGCCGTCCTGACGCGGGTCGTGCCACGCTCCGGCGCCGCCCTCGGCGGTCTTGTCGGTGCGGGCCATGGCGTCGTCGAACACGGGATTCTTGGAGTTCGGTGCGCCGTCGGCGCCACCGGAGACGCCGAAGCTGGAGACGCTCTCCACGCCGCCGGAGATGATCACATCCGCCTCGCCGGCCTTGATGGCGTGCATCGCCATCCGCGTGGTCTGCAGCGACGACGAGCAGTAGCGGTTGACCGAGACTCCCGGCACGTGGTCGAGGCCGAGTTCGACGGCGATCACGCGAGCGATGTTGTAGCCGCCCTGGCCACCGGGCTGACCGATGCCCCAGTGGATGTCCTCGATGTCGGCGACGTCGAGTTGCGGAACCTTGGCGAGGGCTGCCGCCACCATCTGACGGGAGAGTTCGTCGGGGCGGACGTCTTTGAGGGATCCCTTTCCGGCACGGCCGATCGGGGAGCGGGCATGGGCGACGATCACTGCTTCAGGCATGGGGTCAGATTACCCCCTAGCACCTGCTTGGTTCGGTCCGCGTCCGACTGCGCTTTCGTCAGTGGTCGGGACTTCGTCCGCCTGGCCTCTACGGACGGTCGGGACTTCGTCCGACTGGCCTTTACGGACGGTCGGGACTTCGTCCGCCTGGCCTCTACGGACGGTCGGGACTTCGTCCGACCAGGCGTCGCACCCGGCTGATGACGCGATTCTGTTCGACGGACTCGGAGACCTCGGGTGGCTGCGGCAGCGGTACCGGGCCCCATTCGCCGATGGCCTCGAGGACCTCGGGGATCAGAATGTCGGCGGCCAGCGCGTATCCGGCGGCCGACGGATGATATTGATCCGGCGAGAACATGTGCTCGGGCTTGGCGAGGAATTCCTTCGCGAGCAGATCCGCCATCGGCACGGGCCTGCCGCCTGCGGCGCGCACCGCGCTGCGTTGCGCGGCCGCCAACCGAAGGCCCCAGCGGCGCAGTACCGAACGCAGCGGCTGGGGGATCGCCGTGATGACACCGAAATCGGGGCAGGTCCCGACGACCACCTCGGCGCCGTTGTCGATCAGCAACGTGACGGCCTCGCCGAGCCGCCGCGCCGACGACAGGATGCCGTTGGTCGCGGTCACGTCGTTCGCGCCGATCAGGATCACCGCCACGTCCGGGCGCTCGCGGGTGATGAGCATCGCGTCGACCTGCGCGGCCAGCCCCTTGGAGGTGGCGCCGACGATGGCCTTGTTGGCGTAGCGGATGACCTTCCCGGTCTCCGCGGCCACCCGACGTGCGACCAGGACGCCGGGCGTCTGATCCGCGGTGTCCACGCCGAGGCCGGCCGCCGTCGAATCCCCGAACACGACCAGGTACAGATCGAACTCGGTGTCTCGGGTGTACCGGTGCGGCCCGGTGCCGTCCGGTAGGTAGACGCCGTCGCCGTTGGGGGCGTCGTCGGTGCGATGCGGGATCACCGTGCGCGCCTCGGCGGCCTGACCGTTGAGGTAGTTGTAGGCCGCCCACGAGGCGCCTGCGCTCGCCGCGGTCGCCGCCACGGTGGCGCCGACGTCACGCAGCAGTCGGTTGCTGTCCATGACGACCTGGCCACTGGATCTCGGACACGGCGCCCAGCTTAGTCGCGGGCCGGACGAAGTCCCCGCCACAGATGGCCGGAGTCCGATTCCATCCCGGGTTCCGATCGCTTTCCGCGACTCTGGGACCATGGACGGTATGCGTATCGCTGATCACGTCGTGGACCTGGTGGGCAACACCCCGTTGGTCAAGCTCAACTCGGTGACCAAACCCGGCTCGGGCCTGGTCGCAGCAAAGATCGAGTACCTCAATCCGGGCGGCAGTAGCAAGGACCGCATCGCCGTGCGGATGGTGGAGGCAGCCGAAGAGTCCGGGGCGCTCAAACCCGGCGGCACGATCGTCGAACCCACCTCCGGCAACACCGGTGTCGGTCTGGCGCTGGTGGCACAGCAGCGGGGCTACAAGTGCGTGTTCGTGTGCCCCGACAAGGTCGGCGAGGACAAGCGCAACGTCCTGCGTGCCTACGGCGCCGAGGTGGTCGTGTGCCCGACCGCGGTGCCGCCGGAGCATCCCGACAGCTACTACAGCGTCTCGGATCGCCTCGTCGACGAGATCGACGGCGCCTGGAAGCCCGACCAGTACTCGAACCCGGCCGGTCCGCAGAGTCACTACGAGACCACCGGCCCAGAGATCTGGGCCGACACCGAGGGCAAGGTCACCCATTTCGTCGCCGGCGTCGGCACCGGTGGCACCATCACCGGCACCGGCCGCTACCTCAAGGAGGTCTCGGGCGGGAAGGTGAAGGTCGTCGGCGTCGACCCGGAGGGATCGGTGTACTCGGGCGGCACGGGTCGTCCGTACCTGGTCGAGGGAGTCGGCGAGGACTTCTGGCCGACCGCATACGACCCGTCGATCCCGGACGAGATCATCGCGGTGTCCGACGCCGACTCGTTCGACATGACCCGGCGTCTCGCACGCGAGGAAGGCCTCCTGGTCGGTGGCTCGTGTGGGATGGCGGTCGTCGCCGCCCTGCAGGTCGCCGAGCGTGAGGGCCCCGACGCCGTGGTCGTGGTGCTGCTGCCCGACGGCGGCCGCGGCTATCTGGCGAAGATCTTCAACGACGAGTGGATGAGCAGCTACGGATTCCTCCGCAGCCCGCTGGACGGCAAGGCAAAGGAGTCCCTCGTCGGCGACGTGCTGCGCGGCAAGACCGGCGCCCTGCCCGACCTGGTGCACACCCACCCGCAGGAGACCCTGCGCGACGCCATCGAGATCCTGCGTGAATACGGCGTGTCCCAGATGCCGGTCGTCGGTGCCGAACCGCCGGTGATGGCCGGTGAGGTGGCCGGTGCGGTGACCGAACGTGATCTGCTCAGCGCGGTGTTCGAGGGACGCGCGAGCCTGGCCGATCCGGTCTCGGCACACATGGGGGACCCGTTCCCACTCATCGGTTCCGGTGAGCCGCTGTCGGCGGCCACGAAGGCTCTGTCGGAGTCCGACGCCCTGATGGTGGTCGAGGACGGCAAGCCCATCGGTGTGATCACCCGCCACGACCTGCTGTCCTTTGTCTCCAGTCACCCGATCGTCGGATAGGAACACACCGTGAGTGAGAAGCAGAGTTCTGCCGATTCGTCCCGCTGGCAAGGCTTTTCGACCCAGGCCATCCACGCCGGGTACGAGCCGGATCCGCGGACCGGGGCGGTCAACGTCCCGATCTATGCCAGCTCGACCTTCGCCCAGGACGGAGTCGGCAACCTGCGCGACGGTTTCGAGTACGCCCGGACCGGCAACCCGACCCGCCGGGTACTCGAGGCCAACCTGGCGGCCTTGGAGAAGGGCACCTACGGACGGGGGTTCGCGTCGGGCATGGCCGCCACCGACGCTCTGCTGCGCGCTTCGCTGCGTCCCGGTGACCACCTGGTGATCCCCAACGACGCCTACGGCGGTACGTTCCGGCTCATCGACAAGGTGTTCTCGCAGTGGGGTATCACCTACTCGCCCGCGCCGGTGTCCGACGTCGACGCAGTGCGCGCGGCGATCACCCCGGCCACCAAGCTCGTCTGGATCGAGACACCGACCAATCCGCTGCTCAACGTCGGCGACATCGAGGCGATCGCCGCGGTGGCGCAGGAGGCGGGCGCAAAACTGGTGGTGGACAACACTTTTGCCTCGCCGTACCTGCAGCAGCCGATCACGCTCGGAGCCGATGTCGTCCTGCATTCCACGACGAAGTATCTCGGTGGCCACTCCGACGTCGTCGGGGGAGCGCTCGTCACCAACAGCGAGGAACTCGACGAGGCGGTGGCGTTTCTGCAGAACGGCGCCGGCGCGGTGCCCGGGCCGTTCGACGCTTATCTGACGATGCGTGGCATCAAGACGCTCGCCGTACGCATGGACCGGCACTGCGACAACGCCGAGAAGGTCGTCGACTTCCTGTCGGGGCACCCGAAGATCGACAGTGTGCTCTATCCCGGCCTGGCCGAACATCCCGGCCACGACGTCGCGGGTAAGCAGATGCGTCGGTTCGGTGGAATGGTGTCGGTGCGGGTGAAGGGCGGACAGGCTGCCGCACAGGAGTTCTGCGCCCGGACCGAGGTGTTCACCCTCGCCGAGTCGCTGGGCGGTATCGAGTCGCTCATCGAACACCCCGGTGCGATGACCCACGCATCGACGGCCGGTTCGCTGCTCGAGGTGCCGGCCGACCTGGTGCGGCTGTCGGTCGGGATCGAGGACATCGCCGATCTCCTCGGTGATCTCGAGAACGCGCTCGGCTGACGGATAACCGCGTCGAACCGGGGGCCTGACCACCTCTGTGGTGAGGCCCCCGGGGACTCGGCGGCGTCAGACGTTCGCCACCAAGAGCAGGTTCGACGTCGTTGTCGCGGCGACTCTCACCGACTCCAGTCCCGCAGCACGGAAGGTGTCGAGCAACCGAGCGGGTCCCGCCTGCGCCCCCAATGAGGTACCACCGTCGGCGACGGCATGCGGGACGCAGAGGTATGAGCTGCCCGAATAGAAGAGCAGCGCCAAAGGGTTGGCGAGATTGTCGGCCAGGTCGTCGTGCGCGAACGGCTCGACAGCGATCACCTCGCCACCGGCGTTCATCATCGATCGTGCATGCACGAGCGCATCGACGGGTTCGCCGAAGTCGTGCAGTGCATCGAAGAAGAACGCGACGTCGTAGTTCCCGCGGTAGGTCTGCGCGCCGGCGACCTCGAATCGGACTCGATCGGAGACGCCGGCCGCATCGGCGGCCGCCCGCGCCTGGACGATCGACTCCTCGTGGGAGTCGACGCCGACGAATGTCGAGTTCGGATATGCCTCTGCGAGCAGGATGGTGGGGACGCCGAGGCCGCATCCGACGTCGAGGACGCGAACTCCGGCTCGGAGTCGATCCTCGAGCCCGTCGATGGACGGTACCCACTCCGTCAGCAGAGAAGCTCGGTAGATGGTTCCGTAGAAACGCTGGACGCCGGTGAACAGGCGCGAGTCGTGCGCATCCCAGGCCACGCCTTCGCCCGTCGTGTATGCGTGGGCGAGTTGATCGACGGATGCCCACACCGAGGCCGCGACCTCGAAGCCCGCCACGATGGCGGCCGGACTGGTCTCCTCGGCCAATACCATCGCATGCTCTGCAGGGAGTCGAAATGTCTCGGTGGTCGGGTCGTAGGTGACATAGCCGGCGGCCGCCTGCGCGCACAGCCATTCCTCGACGTAACGCGGCGCCGCGCCCGCGCGCTCGGCGAGATCGTCGATGGTTGCCTCGCCGATCCCGGCAAGGGCGGCCCAGAGTCCGAGTCGATCCCCCAGATAGACGCTGATGCTGTGATACGCGTGGGTGAGGTCGGTGCTCACCTTCCCGGCGAACGCCTCGACCGCCGCGAGATCCAGCGCAGATGAGGTAGTGGTCATGATGTCGCTACTTCCTTTCGGTGACACTCGTTCGGTGTCTCGGTCGAGCGTGATCTGCTTCGCCGTCCCGGTACTGTCACCGAGACCTCGTGACGTCGGCTCACCGGTGAGACCGATGACAGGGCGGTGACAGCGGCGTTGTCCACCATCAGGGCATGACAGCGACACAACCGGCAGCAACGTCCGATGACCTCACGCTCGACCTCCGGCGGCTCGGCACCGTGTTGTCGATCTGGGCGCACCCCGACGACGAGACCTATCTCGCCGGTGGTGTGATGGCAGCGCTGCGCGATCGCGGGCAGCGTGTTGTCTGCGTGACCGCGAGCCGCGGCGAGTCTGCCGACGATCTGGCCACGCCAGAGGAACGCGTCGAACTCGCGGCCGTGCGCTCTCACGAACTGTCGGCGGCTCTCGCCACACTTGGTGTCGACGAGCATCACTGGCTCAACGTGCCGGATGGGAAGATGGACCGCTTCGATTCGTCGGGTCCGATCGAGCGGATCGTCGACCTGCTCGATGATGTTGCGCCCGATACCGTCTTGACGTTCGGACCGGATGGGGTCACCGGCCACCCCGATCATCGGGCGGTCAACCGGTGGGTGCACGGGGCGATCGACGTCTCCGGGGTTTCCCCCGTCATCCTGCATCCGGTTGCGTCCGGGCGCGCCATCGAGGTCGAGCTCGCGCAGGAGTTCGACATGTGGATGCTCGGCGGACCACGGCAATGCCGCGTCGACAAGGTGGTGCTACGGGTGGACCTGTGTGGCGAGGCTCTGGACCGCAAGGTCAGTGCACTGCTGCAACAGCGGTCCCAGACCGCGGAGTTGGCCGAGGCAGTCGGCCTGGACCGATATCGAGCGTGGGTCTCGGTCGAGACCTACGCTTATCCGGGGCACACGTTGCAGTGAGGTCGGGTCGGTCACAGGATGCGCGATCAACGAGAGAGTCGGGATGACACCGCCCCGATGGTGCGGGTGGGTGTGTTGGGTCCCCTCCAGTTGTGCGTTGACGGCATCGAGGTCACGGTGCCGGGGAGGCGGCGGCGGACGCTGCTGGCCCTGCTCGCGATGGCCGGCCGCGACGGGATGGGGATCGACCGGCTCATCGACGCTCTGTGGGCCGGCGGTCCACCCGAGGATCCCGCTGCGGCGCTGCACAATCAGGTCTCGCGTCTGCGTCGTCAGCTGGGCGGTCACGCTGCACAGTTGCAGCTACGACCAGCGGGATACACGCTGCTCCTGGCGTCGGACGCGGTAGACGCTGCCATCGCGCGTCGACTGGTCACCGCGGCGACTGCGCCGATGGTGCCCGCCGAACGCCTCGCGTTGATCACCAGGGCTCGTCGCCTGTGGCGCGGGGACGCGCTTGCCGAGTTCGCCGGCGTTCTCGAACTCGAAGCGGAGAGATGTTCACTCGCCGAACTCCGTCTGCGCATGGACGACCTCTATCTTGACGGGCTGATCAGCACGCGTTCGGCCGATGCGACGGCCGTCGCCGCCAGCGTGGTGGCGGCCGCGCCACTGCGCGAGAGCAGCACGCGTTTGTTGATGCGTGCGCTCGCCGGCGACGGCCGTCCGGTCGAGGCCATGGCCGCCGGGCAGCGCTTCCGGGCTCGCCTGGCCGACGAGACCGGCTTGGACCCTAGTCCGGCCCTGGCCGAACTGGAAGCCCAGGTGGCCGCGGGGGCGGCGCTTCCCGCGGACGAAGATCGCGCAGCAGGTCCGACGGAGGTCGGTCGGCCCGGCCGACGCCCGACCCGTCCGACCCGTCCGACGGGGCCGCTCGTGGGCCGCGACCGCGAGCGCGCCGAGGTCCGTCGCATCCTCACCGAGCAGAGGCTCCTGACGTTGACCGGGCTGGGCGGGGTCGGAAAGACCAGACTTGCACTGGACATCGCGTCCGATCCGACTGTGCTGTCCGACCATTCAGTTCACGTGGTGGATCTTGCGGCGGTCAGCCGTCCGGAACGGGTCGGGCAGGCGGTGGCATCGGCGCTGCATCTGGAGATCGACCCGGACTGTTCGAGCGACGTGATCGCGGAGCATTGCCACCCGAGCCGATGCTTCTCGTGCTCGACAACTGCGAGCATCTCGTCGAACCGTGTCGCGAACTGTGCGGGGCCATCGACCGATCCGCGTCCCAGGTGCGCATCCTCGCGACTTCGCGGGTGGTGCTCGGGTCGGTGGCCGAGTACGTGGTGCGGCTGCAACCGTTGCAGACTCCACGCCAGAACATCGATTTCGACTCGGCGTTGCGGCAGCCGGCGATCCGTACCTTCGTCGAACACGCGCGTCGACGAGTCCCGGATTATCATGTCGCCGAATCCGAACTGTCGTCGTTGCTCGAGGTGCTCGGTCGGATCGACGGTCTGCCGCTGGGCATCGAGCTCGCCGCTCGCCAGGCCGCGGTGATGCCGATCTCAGACGTGGCGCGCAGGCTGGATGGCGCACTGGATCTGGCGACCGGGCGGGGGGTCGACGACCGTCGTCAGCAGAGTCTGCGTGTGAGCCTGGACATCTCGTTGGATCTCCTCGCCGATGGTGACCGCGAACTGCTCGCTGCGATCGCACCGTTTCCCGCCGGGGTCGACCTGCGCACTTTCGAGGCCGTCGCTGCGGCTCTCGAGCATCCGGTCGATCCGATGGAGTCCCTGCACCGGCTGGTCGAGAGTTCGCTGGTGACCCTCGACAACACGGACGGGCGGTATCGGCTTCTCTACATCGTGCGACAGTACCTGCTGGAGCGACTCGACTCGGTGGGAGGCCGCAGGGCGGCGGAGGCCCGTTTCGTCGATCGGTGTGTCGTGATGGCACGCGAGGTCGGGGAACAGTGGCTTGGGCCGTCGGAGTCCCAGGCCGATCGCCGGTTGCGCGCCGAGCTTGATAACCTCAGAGCGGCAAGAGATTTCGCGCTAATTGAATCCGACATCGATGTCCTCGTGCAACTTACGGCATCACTCGGGCTCTTCGCCATATGGCGCAACATCAGGGAACTGTGGTCGTGGGCTGTCGAGCTCGCCGATGATCCGGACCTGGTCGGGCATCCCGGGCACGTCAAGGTCCTTTCCGCGGCCGCTGAGGCGGCGCGCCTGATCGGTGAGTTCGACCTTGCGGTCGACCTGGGCACGCGTGCGATCCGAGTACACGGCGACAACGCGGGTGGGAGCGTGGTGGCCCAGGCGCATGCCGCGATCGGCGCTGTCGCGCATTTCCGCGGTCAGTACCGCCTCGCCGCCGAGCACTGGATGCGCAGCGCGACCGAAGATCCGAGAATCGGCTCGGCCTATGTCGCCTCCGCGGCACTGTCGTCGTCGTACGACGGCGACCACGCGCGCGCGGCCACGTTGCTCGCGGATGCTCGAGCACGGCTCGGTGCGTCCGCCGGGCCCTCGCAGTACGCATTCCTCGATTACGTGCAGGGCGAACTCGTCGCCGCCCGAGATCCGTCCACCGCCCTCGCTCTGTACCGACGCGCGGTCCATACCGCGGAAACGGTCGGTGCGAGCTTCGTGGCCGGTATCGCGCGAGTCGGTGTCGCGGCATCGGTGGCCAGAGTCGGTGACCGGCCCACAGCGGCAGGGGCGTTCGCGTATCTGTTCGGCGTATGGCGGGAGTCCGGGCAACTCACACAACTGTGGACCACCGCGCGCAATGCCGCCGACCTGCTCGAATCGGCGGGCCGCGGGCAGACCGCCCTGCTTCTCCTCGCCTGCGCCGGCCGCGATCCTGCCGCCCCGCTCGGCGAACCTTCGGCGACAGGTGACGATGTGTCGGTGACCGACGTGGACCAGGCCGTCGCGGTGATGGGAACGGAGGCGGTGCTCGACCGCGCGGCCGCGGAACTTCGCGATATCGCTGCGGACACGACACTCGATGAGATGTGAGTGCGCTTCTGCACGCATCTGTACGACCCGACGCGGATACTCGGATCATGATGCTGAACTCGGCTGCGATCGAAGACGCCACCAACGCGCTGTCCGGCGTGATGCGCCGCACCCCGATGGTCGCGTCCCGGGTGCTGTCCGAACGCATCGGCTGCGATGTCTGGCTCAAGTGCGAGAACCTGCAGCGCACCGGGTCGTTCAAGCCGAGGGGCGCGTACTTGCGGATCTCGCGGCTGAGCGCAGAGGAACGCGCCCGCGGTGTCGTCGCGGCCAGCGCCGGCAACCATGCGCAGGGCGTCGCGTGGTCGGCGAAGGAGCTGGGTATCTCGGCGCGGGTCTACATGCCCACCGGCGCTTCTCTGCCGAAGGTTGCTGCGACGAAATCCTATGGTGCCGAGGTGATCCTGGAAGGATCGACCGTCGACGAGGCGTTGGTCTCCGCGAAGCGGTACGCCGACGAGACCGGCGCGGTGTTGATTCATCCGTTCGACCACCCCGACATCGTCGCCGGGCAGGCGACCGTCGGCGTGGAGATCCTCACCCAGATGCCTGATGTCGATGCGATCGTCGTACCGACCGGCGGCGGCGGGCTGCTGGCCGGGATCGCCGCCGCGGTCAAGGCCCGGCGGCCCGAGGTCACCATCGTCGGGGTGCAGGCGGCACAGGCGGCCGCGTGGCCGGGTTCGCTGGCCGAAGGACATCCGGTGGCCCTACCGTCGATGAACACCATGGCGGACGGGATCGCGGTCGCCAAGCCCGGCGATGTCCCCTTCGCGCACGTCAGCGAGCTGGTGGACTCGATCGTCACGGTCAGCGAAGAGGCGATCAGTACCGCCCTGCTCCTGATGCTGGAACGGGCCAAGCTCGTGGTCGAGCCGGCCGGGGCCGCCGGTGTCGCCGCGGTGGCAGCCGGTGATCTCGAGTTGTCCGGCAAGGTGTGCGTCGTGGTGTCGGGCGGCAACATCGACCCGCTGCTGCTGAGTCATGTGACGACCCACGGGCTCACCGCCGCGGGACGGTTCCTGACCGTGACGGCGACCGTATCGGATCGTCCGGGCGGCCTGATCGCCGTACTCGAGCTGCTGCGCGACAACGGAGCCAGTGTCGTCGACGTCGTCCACTCTCGCGTCGCCGACGATCTGTATCTCGACGAGGTGGCGGTGACGGTCAGTGTCGAGACCCGCGGACCCGAGCACCAACGCGAGGTGCGCCGCGCGTTGTCGGAGGCGGGCTTCCTGCGGGAGTAGCGTCGAGAGAACCCCGATTCGCGCCGACGGAACCCCGAATCGCGCCGACGGAGGGGATCGGGTCGTTGCTGGTGCGACGCGGGGTGGGGTGAGCTGATGGCCGCCGCTGAAATCCGCCCTCGAGCGGGCCGACGTCGGCGATGCGCCGACAGCACCCCGCTGACGGGTGGTTTTCCGTTGGAGGCGTTCGGCTCTGCGGTCGGCGCGAAACCGGTTCCGTCGCCCTGCTCAGGTCTGTGGCGACAGCTTCGCGAAATGCCGGATCGTGTCCGTTTCGACGGTCTTGAACACGGTTGCGGCTGTCGGACCGGAGAACGCGGTGACCGCTTTCGCCGACGTCGACAACTCCATGGCGAACGACCAGACGAGCCGGCAGCCGACGTCGGCGGGCTGTACCTCGGTCAACTCGCCGAACCTCTTCAGGCCCGGCGTGTTCGCCGACACCGCGTGGAAGGCATTGCGATAGTTGCCCGTCGCCGCATCCTCGTCCCACACGAAGAAGGTTTCGGACACATTGGCGAAACCCGGGCCGAGTGTTGCCTGTCGCATGGTGCCGACACCGTACGGCGGATCAGAGGTGAACTCGATGGATTTGATTGCGCGACACCAGTCGAGCGTGTTCTGCCGGGTGAGCTCGGCCCATGCCCGCTGCGGTGTCACCGGCAGATTCACATCCATGCGATACGTCACCGGTGCGGTGTCGAAGAAGCCGAGGTCGATGGACTCGAGAGCGTAGCTGCGCGCCATGCGTTCATTCATACACGTCCGCATCGGATCGGCGAGGTCGTCTGGCGCTAATCTGGCGGGGTGTCTGCGTCCGCCAGCGTTACGGTGATCGGGTTGCTGGGACCCGTTGCCGTCGGCGAGGGCCGTGGCGAGCCGGATGAACTGGTTCCCGTGCCCGGCATCCGCGCGCGTCGGTTGCTCGTATCACTCGCTCTGGCCGACGGTCGTACCCGGTCCGCGGAGCGACTCATCGACGACGTCTGGGGTGAGGAACCGCCCCGGTCCCCGATGTCGGCATTGCACACCCAGATCTCGCGGCTTCGTCCGCTCGTCGGCCCCGGCCGGTTGGAAGGAGTGGCCAACGGCTACCGCCTCGTCGGCTGCCGAACCGACATCGAGATCGTCGCCGACCTGATCGACGGACCCGACGTCGACGGACTGGACCGGGCGGCGCGGTGGTGGCGCGGCATTCCCGGGGACGATCTCGGTGACGACGGCGATCACGGTCTCGACCTCGACGTGCGCGGCCGCGCGGACCGGCTGCGTGACACGCTCGACCAACGTCGCGTCGGTGCGGCACTCGCATCGGGGGACTTCACCACCGCCCGTGTGATCGCCGACAAGCGATGCCGTGCAGACCCGTTGGACGAATCGGCGCACGTGGACCTGATGCGCGCGTACGCGGGCGAAGGGCGCGTCGCGGAGGCGCTGGCGGTGTTCGCACGTCTGCGACGCTCCCTGTCCGAACAGCTCGGTGCCGATCCGGGCCCGCAGACGATCGCTCTCAACGCCGAACTGCTCTCGGCTCGATCGATTCCGGCCGACACGACGCACCGACGGACCGACGAGCCACCGGGGAGACCCAAGCGCGGCCGGACCGTCGGACTGATGGTCGAGGCCTCCGACCTCATCGGCCGCGATGACGACATCGCGGCGATCGTCGCGCTCTTCGACAGCCATCGCCTCGTCACCATCCAGGGAACGGGTGGAATCGGGAAGACCAGGGTGGCCCATCGTGTCGGCGACGAGTTCGCCTCGGCCGGCCGGCCGGTCTTCTACGTACCGCTCGCACCGATCCGCAACGACGACGACGTCGTCGGGGCGATCGCGGCGGCACTCGGTGTGGGCGAGACCGACATCGGTGGCGGTGGCCGTCCGAGACTGGCCGTCGGTGATCTCGCCGACCGGCTCGTCGATGCGGTGCGCGGACAGCACGCGGTGATCATCCTCGACAACTGCGAACAGGTCATCGAAAGGTGTGCGCAGGTCGCCGCCGATCTGCTGGCCGCCGAACCGCAGTTGTCGATCCTCACCACGAGCCGATCACCACTGCTGCTCGCCGCCGAACGGATCTATCTGCTTCCGGTTCTCGACGTGGGGGTGGGGGGATCGGCGGTCGAGTTGTTCGAGCGTCGTGCGCGCGCCATCCGGCCCGACGCCCGGATGGTGCGTGAGGAGGTTGCCACCCTGTGTCGCCACCTCGACGGCCTGCCGCTGGCGATCGAGCTGGCCGCGGCGCGCATCCGCACGATGACCGTGGCCGAGATCTCCGCGCGACTGCGGGAGAGGTTTGCGCTGTTACGTGGCACGGACCGGACGGCACCCGATCGGCATCGAACTCTCTATGCGGTCATCGAGTGGAGCTGGGACCTGCTGACTCCGGAGGCGCAGGCCGCGATGCGGCGACTGTGTCGTTTCCCGGCCGGATTCACCGCCGACGCCGCAGCCGCTGTGGTCGGTCAGCAGGGCTTGCTCCTCGACGATGTCCTCGAGGCCCTGGTGAACCAATCGCTGCTCACCGTCGTCGAGACGGAGACGCACATCCGCTATCGAATGCTGGAAATGGTCCGCGAGTTCGGTGAAGGGAAACTGGTCGGCGCCGATGGTGGCGAATCCGAAGTCGGCGAGTCCGATGCGGTGGATCGCGCGATGGCGCGGTGGGCGCGCGACTTCGCCGACACCGCGGTGGCGCGGTACGGACTCGCCGTCGACGACCGGCTCTTCGCCTGGATCGCCGCCGACGTCGACAATCTCGTCTGGGTGCTGCGCCGCTGTGTCGCCGGGGCGGCGGAGCCCCGACATCCGGAGGCCGTCGACACGATCATCTCGGTGTTCCCCGTGCTCGCCGGGTTCTGGATGGCCCGCGGACTGCACGGTGAGGTGATGTCGTGGGGGTCGCGCCTGCTGAGTGCGCTGCCGAAACCGCCGACCGATCTCGACGACGCGATGCGTCGGCGCTGGCAATTCACCGTGCTCGCCTGCATGGCCCACCTGATCCTGCGCAAGGAACTCCGCGGCGTGGCCACCGGGCGGTTCTACATCAGGCGGCTCCATCGACCCGATCAGACCTACGTCGAGCCGACCGATCTCATCTCCGCGTGTGCGCTGAGTCAGAGTCCGCTGGCGGCGATGCGCTTCGTCGCCCGCGGCGCACGCGTGGCCGATGAGCAGGTGCGCACCGCGGCACTGTCGATCCGCATGAATGCGCGGGAGAACTTCGGGAACCTCGACCACGCACTGTCCGACGGTCTCGCGCTCAGCGAGATCGCGAGCAGGCAGCACAACACGTGGATGTCGGCGATGACACAGGTGACCATCGGCAGTCTCTACGGTCAGCAGGGGCGATGGCAGACGGCGGTCGGCTACTACCGCAAGGGTATCGAGAATCTGAGGAGGCTCGGCGCGCGCGACGACGAGCTGCAGACCAGGGGCTACCTGGTCGCCACGCTCGTGGCGCTCGGGCGGCTCGACGAGGCCGCAAGGGAACTCGACGTGGTCGCCGACGGCTGGGAGCCGGGTGATCCCGACCCGCAGGGCAACCCCGAGGTCATCGGGGCGATGATGATCAGCTACGCCGAACTGGAGTTCGCGCGCGGCCGAGTCGAACGGTCGGCGGAGTTGTTCTGGCGGGCAGCGCGTCTCATCAAGACCGATCATCCGTTGGGCGCCCAGGACCCGGGGATGGTCATGCTCGTCAGCACATCGGTTGCCGGGCTGGTCCGGGTCGGCGCGACCGAGCGGGCGAGCGAGTTCATCGCACTGCTGGCAACCGGGATCAACGAGACGTTCGGAGCGATCGGTTGGCACGATCAGCCACAGGCGGGATCGATGGCGATGGCCGCGGGATATCTGCTCTGCGAGTCGGATTCGGATGGGACCGACGGTCCGCGTCTGTTGGCGGTGTCCCGGCGGCTCGGCGCGCGACAGGATTACCCGGCCCTGCATTTCGTGTATTCGAACATGGCCGAGATCTCCGGACTCTCACCCACACAGTGGGAATCGCTGATGGCACAGACACAGACGATGTCGCGGCGCCAGGCGGTGGACGAAGTCCGGACCCTCCTGGCGCCGCGACGCGCCGTGCGGTGACCCCGGGCGCGGTCACGCGCCCGTCGACACCGTCACATCATGTGTTCCGCATGTAGGCACGCACGGCCAGCGGCGCAAAGATCGCGGTGATCACCGCAGCGCCGACGAGGGCCCAGAGCACGTGGATGCCGGCGTGACCGGTACCCGTCAGTTCGCGGACCGCGGTCACGATATGGCTGACCGGGTTGATCTTCACGAAGGCCTGCAGCCAGCCTGGCATCGTGTCGACCGGGACGAACGCGTTGGACATGAAGGTGAGCGGGAACAAGATCAGCATCGAGACACCCTGGACCGCTGAAGCTTTGCTCATCAGGCAGCCCATGAGGGCGAAGATCCACGAGACCGCGAAGCTGCACACGATGATCAGAGCGGCGGCGCCGATCGTGCCCCAGGCGTCCGGTCGCCACCCCATGATCAGGCCCATCACGATGGTCAGTGTGGTGGCGATGAAGTAGCGGATCATATCCGCGAGCAAAGCTCCGGCGAGCGGACTGATCCGTGCGATCGGCAGCGACCGGAAGCGGTCGAAGACACCTTTGTCCATGTCTTCGCGCAACTGGGTGCCGGTGACGATGGACGTTGTGATCACGGTCTGCACCATGATGCCCGGGATGATCACCGGCAGGTACGCCGACACATTGCCGCTGATGGCGCCACCGAAGATGTAGGTGAACATCAGGGTGAAGATGATCGGCTGGATCGTGACGTCGAAGAGCTGTTCGGGGTTGTGCCGGATCTTCAGGATGCCGCGGTAGGCCATCGAGAAGGACTGGCGGATGGTCTCGGTCAGGCTGACCGACGTCTTCGCCTCCGGCCGAGCCGATTTCGTGGTGATGGCGGACGCGGGCGCGCCGCGGTCGATGGTGGTGGTCATCACGCCGCCTCCTCTTCTGCTGCCGGCTTGCCGGTGATGGTCAGGAACACCTCGTCGAGGCTGGGTTTCTGCACGTTGATCTCGTCGATGGTGATGTCGTGCTCGCGCAACGCGATCAGGACATCCGGGACCAGGTCGGGCTTGTGGAGACCGACCGTCACGCGGGCGGCTTCCGGGCTGAGTGTCGCGGTCTCACCGAGCACGGCTTCGACGATCTCGCAGACCCTCGGTGCCTTCGTGCGGTCGACCGGGACGAGTTGCAGGGTGCTCGAGCCGACCGACTGCTTGAGTTCGTCGCCGGTGCCGTCGGCGATCACCACACCGTGGTCGATGACGGCGATCCGGTCGGCGAGCTGGTCGGCCTCATCGAGGTACTGGGTGGTCAGCAGGACCGTCGATCCCTGCTTGACCAGATTGCGGATGGTGTTCCACATCTGGGCGCGGGTGCGCGGATCGAGACCGGTCGTCGGCTCGTCGAGGAACAGCAGCGGGGGAGTGTCGATCAAGCTGGCGGCGAGGTCGAGACGCCGGCGCATACCGCCGGAGAAGTTCTTCAGCGGACGGTTGGCGGCCTCGGTCAGGGAGAACTCCTCGAGCAGTTCGTCGGCCCGGGCCCGCGCGGCAGGCCGGGAGATGCCCAGCAATCGTGCGAACAGGACCAGATTCTGTGACGCCGTCAGGTCCTCGTCGACCGAGGCGTATTGCCCGGTGACCCCGACCAGGGAACGCACGGCAACGGAGTCCTCGACGACGTCATAGCCGAAGACCTTCGCTTCGCCGGCATCCGGCCGCAACAGGGTGGCGAGCATGCTCACCGTGGTCGTCTTCCCGGCCCCGTTCGGGCCGAGCACGCCGTACACCGAGCCCGTCGGGACGGCCAGATCCACGCCGTTGACGGCGCGGGTCGATCCGAAATGTTTGACCAGCCCGTGCGCTTCGATCGCCAGGCCGGTCGAGATGGTGGTTGTCATGCCGATGACCATGCCCGGCGCTGCTGTCGTGGGCCTTGCAGCCACTTGCGTGGTGGTTACGGCAGTCCGACGACCGCTGACATCGACTGGCGCACGCGCTCACTCCGGTAGGCGATGAAGGCGAGCCCGAACAAGAGCATCGGGATCAGCAGGTAGCCGAATCGGCCGACCGGGGCGAGCAGGAAGAAGCAGGTGAAACCGACCCCGGCGAAGGTGGCTGCGGACGCGAAGGTGCTGGGCGGTCGCCGGATTACGGACACCGCCAGCAAGACCGCGCAGGTGGCCAGGAGAACCATGTCGGCGTTGTGCCCCGCCGGACCGAAGGATGCCAGCAGGACGCCCGGCATCGGGCTGCGCGCCGGTGTCGGGACGGCGCCGTGACCGGTGGGGAACTCGAGGACCTGGGCGATCGTGTCGGAGATCGAGAGCATGGCGGGCAGGATGAAGATCGCCGACGCGGCGGCGAAGACGACGACGAATCGTGCGGTGACGGCCCGGCCGTACCGGGTGATCAGCAACGCGATGACGATCGGGATGCACAGCAGCGCGACCCATTTGATGGCGAATGCGGCGGCCAGACACGCCGCGCCGAGTGCGGGACGTCGGGTCGCCGCCAGCGCGAGTCCGAGCAGCAGGAACCCGGCGAGAGGGAGATCCACGCCACTGGCACACATTTCCAGGGCGATGGTCGGGGACGCGATCATCAGGACGGCCACATGAGCCGACCATCGGGAATGCGCTTTGAGCAGCCGAATGGATCCCGCGATGCCACCGATGGCGATGGCCGCACACCAGATCCGTGGATCACCGACGACGTCCCAGGCACTCTCCGGATCGATACCGGCCTTGCTCAGCAGCGCGCCCGGGAGACCGAAGACGGCCATCATCGGCAGATACGGGTTGATGTCGGTGACCGACGAGGCGTGGTGTACATACGGAATCCCGCTGGACAACAGCAGATCACCGGATCGGGAGATCACCCCGACCTCGTCCTGAATCTGATGGTGTCCGGTCAGAAGTGTGACAAAGGGCACGATCAGCGCACCGGTCACGGCTGCGATACGCGCCAGTCGAGCACGTCGAGCATGCGCGGGCAGCGGCGTCACCGAGATCGCCGCGGCCAGGCAATAGCCGATGGCTGCCGAATGTGCCCAGGCGATGTGGGCGTCCAGACCTGAAAGCGCGAACAGGACATAGGCTCCCGCACCGAACGCCAGATACGTGACCGCCTCGAGTCGGTGGCGTCCGAGACGCCGAAGAACCGGTACATGCTGTGCACGGATTCCTGTATCGGTTGCGCTCTCGCCGGCCGCGGTGCCGTCCGGCACCACCCCGTGGCGCGTAATGTTCTCGACCACGTGAACCCCCAGGGTCTACTCTGGAGTAACTCTTAGTTGTACATATCAACCACTGTTGTTGGTTGCATGTTAACCGGCGGGGAGGCGATGGCCACAACGGCGCAGGAGGAAGCGCGCACTCAGGAGTGGGTGGCGGCCCAGAGGTGGCTGCGCCTTCGGCTCTGGCTCTCGCGCGTCGGCGGATACCTGGCACAACCGCGGTGGTGGCTGGAGATCGCCCTCGTGTGGGGGATCTACCAGGCCTACACCTACGTTCGGAATCTCGGTGGGAAGGACGTCGAACCGGCCTTCGCCAACGGCACGGCCATCACCGATATCGAGAAGACGCTACACATCGAGATCGAACCGGCGGTCAATCAATGGGTGCACGAGCACCCATTCGTCGCCGATCTTTGTGCGCTGCACTATCACACGCTGCACTGGTGGGTGACGATCGGAGCCGCGGTGTGGCTGTACTGGACGAATCGACCGGGATATCGTCGCGCGTCGCTGGTCTTGGCGCTCACCACGCTGATCGCCCTCGCGGGCTTCTATCTGATCCCGACCGCGCCGCCACGGATGTACCCGGGCTACGTCGACATCATGGCGCAGACCTCGACCTGGGGATGGTGGGAGTCATCCGGATCGCCGGGGCCGGAGTCGATGACCAACCAATTTGCCGCGATGCCGTCGCTGCACTGCGGATGGGCGATCTGGGCGGGACTGGCGATCGCCATCTATGCCCGCCGGACCTGGGTGCGGGTGCTCGGCGTGATCTACCCGATGACCACAGTTTTCGTCGTCGTCGGCACGGCCAACCACTATCTGCTCGACATCGTGGCGATCATCGCCGTGATCGCGGTCGCGATGGCGATTGTCTACGCGCCGTGGCGTCAGGCGGCAGAGGCGGTGCGTCGCACCGTGGTGCCGTCCGGGAGATCCGCGGCGTAACGGATCACCGCACTGACCTGCCCCAGCCTGCGCTCCACGAGCACGATCGCCTCCGCGAGTTGATCCGGGTCGTCGACGTCGGCGACCAGCGCGACCGTGTGCCCGTTGTTGCCGAGCATGAACGGCACGACGGCGGAGTACTGGCTGCTGACGACACCCAAGGGGATGTCGGCGTGGAACAGCGCGCGGGCGTGGTCGAGGACGGCCGGGTCGTCGTCGAGGACCACCAGTGCAACGGTGGGTGTTGATGTGTTCTTTCTCATGATCCAAGGATGATGCCGCAGGTTGGGGACGATCTTGAGCATGGCTGTGGGTTGCCTGTGGATGCTTCGGAGGGCTGTGGACGAAGATCCTGAGGTGTCGTCGAACCGCTCTAACGTTCGCTGCATGGGACGACGAAACAGGAAACCCGAACAGCTCTGGGCGCCGCAGAACGTGGTGCGCATCAGAGCGGAACTCGCTCGTGGCTACCACAACGCCATCGTGGCGCAGACACGATCCATACATCGGTACGAAACGAATCTGGATCAGATCGCGCCGATCCTCGACGAGGGTGTGCTGCAGGATGTGCGACCTGACCTCCACATGGAATTGGAGGAGGACCAGGAGGCGTGGGCCGATCAACTCACCCGACTGCGCAGTGAGCGGGCGTATGCGAGGATCGCGGCGGCCGTGCTGAGGACTTTCACCCCGATGTGGCTGCCACCCCCGTCGATCTCCGCGGTGCGGTCGACACCGGTCGATCCCCGGGACACCACACAAGCGGCGGGACTCGGAAACGCGGGCTTTGCGCTCTTCTCTGAGCCGGTCGACCGGATCACCGAACGAGTGTGTCTGTTCGACCCGACGCCGACGGCCATCGGGATCGACGGCATTCTGTGGTGGTCACTCGGCGACGATCCGTCGGATGGCAGCAGCGACTCGGACGACGACGTCGCGCCCCTGCGCCCGGAAGCAACGGTCATGCACATTCTGACGCGGAGTCGCTCGACATCACTCATCCCACAGCTCAACCCGTGGTACGAGTCGACACTCACCGATGTGACGTCGATCGTGGTACCCCGTCGGAGCGACGCCACTGTGCCCGAGCAGGAGGAGCTCGGTCCGGTCGTGACCTTCATGCAACGGCTCGGCGCCGCACAGAGATCGGCGGCGCTTCGACTCGACGAGCTCACGTTGCCCCCGGGCAAGCAGAGCTACGAGCGGTCGGGCTGGGAAGCTCTGCCACCGCTGCGCTCGCTCAATGTCATCGCGGCCGCGTGATCGCCTCTCGGACCGGCCCGCCACGCAAAACTCCCACAAACACGCAACGCATCGCGTGTTTGTGGGAGTTGAACGGGTTTCTTGCTGAGATCAGCCGTGATACGGCTCGGCGCTGACCAGCGTCACCTTGACGAGCGCGCCACTGGGCACGCTGTACTCGCGGGTCTCGCCGACCTTGGCGTCGATCAATGCGGCGCCCAGCGGAGAGCTCGGCGAGTAGGTCTCGATGGACCCGCCCTTCGCGCTCTCTTCGCGGGTCGCGATCAGGAAGGTCTCGGTGTCGCTCTCGTCACCGTCGTAATAGACCTTGACCACCGAACCGGGCAGTGCCACGCCCGACTGGGTCGGGGCCTCACCGACCTTGGCATTGTTCAGCAGCTCCTGGAGCTGGCGGATGCGCGCTTCCTGCTGGCCCTGCTCTTCGCGGGCTGCGTGGTAGCCGCCGTTCTCCTTGAGGTCGCCTTCTTCGCGACGCTCGTTGATCTCCGCAGCAATGACCGGTCGGTTGGCGATCAGCGAGTCCAGTTCGCCCTTGAGGCGGTCATGCGACTCCTGCGTCAGCCACGTCACCTGTGTGTCGGTCATCGGTTACTCCTTTGTGTCGTCCGCGCCCACGCGCAGTCTTCACCTGGGCATATGGACTGCTCTAAATGCAGCAACACGACCCCTCGCGGAGCCGTGTATCAAACGAGGATACCAGCCGCTGAGAGCTAAAGCACATCCGATCGTTGTTCGGCAACCTCTCGGAGTGCCTCCTGGTAGGTGGGCTCACGCTTTTTCAGCCGGCCCACGACCAGATACGTCACCGGCATGATGATGATCTCCACCAACGTCTTCCACACGAATCCGACTGCGGTGTAGTTGATGAAATCACCCCAGGTGGAAATGCCCAGGGCAGACGCTGCAATCGAACAGAAGACCAGGGTGTCGGCGGACTCGCCGACCACGGTCGATCCGATCAGGCGAGCCCACAGACGTCGCTCGCCGGCGCGCTCCTTCATCTTGACCAGTACGAACGAATTCAGGAACTCGCCGGCGAGGTATCCCGCAAGGCCTGCCAACAGGAACTGGGGCACCACCCCGGCCACCGTTCGGAAGGCCTCCTGGCCCTCGTAGAACTCGGCGGCCGGCAATTCGATGGTCAGCCAGAAGCAGATCGAGGCGATCAACAGCACGACGAATCCGGCGAGGATCGCACGGCGCATCGCCCGGAAGCCGTAGACCTCGCTGATCACGTCGCCGAGTACATAGGCCAGCGGGAACAGGTAGAACGCACCGTCGGTGACGAGTCCGTCCATCTGGATGGGCCCCAGCGAGAGGTGTAGCCAGTTCTCGAACAGGGTCACGCCCTTGGTGCCGGTGATGTTGCTGATCAGCATCACGCCGACGAACAGCGCGATCAGATACGCGTAGTTCGGGCTGGACACGGTCGCGAAGACCGCTCGATCACGGACCTTCTGCGTCACGGTGTCGAGGTGGTCAGATAGGCGGGGACGTCCGTGGTGCAGCCGAAGACCTCGCCGATGACCGGTGGCTTCGAGGTCGCCACCTCGGTGCGCATCCCGACCTGGGTCTGGGTGCCGCCGGGGATGAGGATCTCGCGCCGGCCCGTCTCGTCGCCATCCAGCGACCGTCCGCGAACGACACAGGCCACGGTCTTCGCCGGGTCACTTCGGGTGACCGTGAACTGCACCGCAACGGTCGACGGATTGAGGATCTCGTAGCCCGTTGCCTCGCCGGAGACATCCGGTGTGGCGAACTTCGTGTAGCCCAGCCAGGCGATCCCGATTCCGGCCACGACGACCAGCACCGACATCGCGATGAACCAGCCGCGGCGGCTCGACGCGGACTGGGTGCTCGGATACGTGGCCCGGGGTCCGCTTCGGGGCTGATCGGTGGCTTCGCTGTGCGGCCGATCGTCACCGTTGCCGGTGCCCCCGACTGAACTGTTCACGCGTCAATACCTACCATGGGAGGAGTATCGATCCGAAGGTGAGGAAGCGTGACCGAATCTCACACTGGTGGACCCCACGCCGGTCTTCGTCTGATGGCGGTGCATGCCCACCCGGACGACGAGTCGAGCAAGGGTGCCGCGACGACCGCCAAATACGCGGCAGAAGGCCATCATGTGCTTGTTGTCACGCTCACCGGGGGTGAGCGCGGAGACATACTGAATCCCGCGATGGATCGTCCCGGCATCAAGGAGCGGATGAGCGAGGTCCGCAAGGAGGAGATGGCCGCCGCCGCGGCCGCGCTCGGCGTGGACCAGATGTGGCTCGGCTTCGTCGACTCGGGTCTTCCCGAAGGCGACCCCCTCCCGCCCGTCCCGGAGGGTTCGTTCGCCGCAATCGACATCGAGGGGCCGATCGAAGCGCTCGTCCGCGTCGTTCGCCAGTTCCGGCCGCACGTGATGGTGACCTATGACGAGCGCGGAGGCTATCCCCACCCGGACCACATCCGCGATCACGAGGTCTCGATCGCCGCATTCGAGCGAGCCGGCGATCCCGACGCCTACCCGGGAACCGGCGAACCGTGGTCGGTGTCGAAGCTGTATTACACGCACGGATTCATCCGCGACCGGATGATGTTGTTCTCGGACGAGTTCGAGCGAAACGGGCAGGAGAGCCCGTTCAAGGAGTGGCTGAGCAAGTGGGACCCGAGCCGCGGGGACCTCATGGGCCGGGTGACCACCCAGGTCGAGTGTGCGAAGTACTTCCCGAATCGCGACGACGCCTTGCGTGCGCACGCGACCCAGATCGATCCGAACGGGGTGTTCTTCGCCGTTCCGCTCGAGTGGCAGCAGCGACTGTGGCCGACGGAGGAGTTCGAACTCGCGCAGACGCGTGTGAAGACATCGATTCCGGAAACCGATCTGTTCGCCGGAATTGAGGAACCATGAACCCGATGAACCTGGCCGCCGGCCTCCAGATACTCGCCGCGCAGGAGCCCGAGGGGCCGGAGTTCGGCAAGGCGTCGCCGCTGGGTCTGCTCATCATCATCGTGTTGCTGGTGGCGACGGCGTTCCTGATCAGGTCGATGAACAAGCGGTTGAAGAAACTGCCCAAGAACTTCGACACCGATCATCCGCAAGCGGATCAGGAGTTCGACGACGGTACCGACACCGTCGACCCCGAAGACGACGCCACCGCCGAAGCCACTGATGAGGTGCAGGCCGATGAACGAAAGTCCGCCGGGACCTGACCCGGCCGCGCGCGGTGCGCAGAGCCGTGCCCGCAACATGCTCGGCGATTCGACGAGTCCCTACCTGCGTCAACATGCCGACAATCCGGTGCACTGGCAGGAATGGGGAGCGGCCGCGATGGCGGATGCCGCGCGCCGCGATGTCCCGATCCTGCTGTCGGTCGGCTATGCCGCCTGCCACTGGTGCCATGTCATGGCCCACGAATCGTTCTCCGACGATGCCACCGCGGCACAGATGAACCGCGACTTCGTCTGCGTGAAGGTCGACCGCGAGGAACGACCGGACATCGACTCCATCTACATGAATGCGACCGTCGCGATGACGGGCCAGGGCGGTTGGCCGATGACGTGTTTCCTGACACCCACCGGGCAACCGTTCTACTGCGGAACCTACTTTCCGTCCGCACCGCGCGGCGGCATGCCGTCATTCGCCCAGATAATGACCGCGGTGACCGAGGCCTTTGTGCACCGCCGCGAGGAGATCGATGCGATGGGAATCCAGGTGCGCGAGCATGTGGAGGCCAACGCAGCCGCGCTGCCGAAGGCCGACGTGCCGGTCGACGCTCGGTTGCTCGCACACGCGGTCTCGACGGCCCTCGGCGACGAGGACCGCGAGGCCGGAGGCTTCGGAGGCGCTCCCAAGTTCCCGCCGTCGGCATTGCTCGAGGCGCTTATCCGGTCCTCCGAACACACCGGCGACTCGCAGGGTCTGGACGCCGCGGTCCGGACCGGTGCGGCGATGGCCCGTGGCGGCATCTACGACCAACTCGCCGGTGGCTTCGCGCGCTATTCGGTCGACAACGACTGGGTGGTACCGCATTTCGAGAAGATGCTGTACGACAACGCACAGTTGTTGCGGGTCTACGCGCATCTCGCACGACGGACCGGGGATCGTCTGGCGCATCGGATCACCGAGGAGACCGTCGAATTCCTGCGCCGTGACCTGCTGACGGCCGGAGGGTTCGCATCCTCGCTGGATGCCGACGCCGCCGGCGTCGAAGGCTCGACCTACGTGTGGACTCCCACCGAACTCGCCGACGTTCTCGGGGTAGACGACGGACGCTGGGCGGCAGGCCTTTTCGGAGTCACCGACGGTGGGACCTTCGAGCACGGCTCGTCAACTCTGCAATTGCCCACCGATCCCGATGACCTGGGCCGATTCGACGCGGTGCGAAGCACGTTGCTCGCGGCGCGGGCACGCCGCCCGCAACCCGCTCGCGACGACAAGGTGGTCACCGGCTGGAACGCGATGACCGTCACCGCACTGGTCGAGGCGGGCGTTGGTCTCTCGCGACCGGAGTGGATCCGACTCGGCGCGTGGTGCGCGCGGGAGCTCGTCGACCATCACATCGTCGATGGGCGACTGCGCCGCTCCTCGCTGGGCGGCTCGGTCGGACTCGCCGCGGCAGCGCTCGACGATCATGCAGCCCTCGTCACTGCACTGTTGACGTTGCACCAGGCGACCGGCGACACCAGGTGGCGGGACGAGGCCCTGGCGCTCCTCGACTCCGCCATCGACCTGTTCGCCGATCCCGTGGAGGCCGGTGCATGGTACGACGCCGCCGATGGCGAGTTGATCACTCGCCCGCGCGATCCCGTCGACGGAGCCACGCCGTCGGGTGCCTCGCTGATGGCCGAGGCGCTGCTGGGTGCCTCCGCATTAGCCCGATTCGGCCCGGCGACGCGCTATGCCGAACTGCTCGACCACACGCTCGACCGCTGCGCGGTGCTGCTCGCAAAAGTGCCGCGGTCGGCGGGGCATTGGATGTCCGTGGCGTTCGCACGGGTGTCGGGTCCGCTGCAGATCGCGATCGCCCAGGAGCCGGGAAGTTCGGGGGAACTGGCCGGCCGAGCGTTCGCCGTCGCACCGGGCGGGACGATCGTGGTTGCCGGGAAAAGGGATTCGCTACCGCTCCTGGACGGACGCGGCCCGGTCGACGGCGCAGACGCCGCCTACGTCTGTCGCGGTACGGTGTGCGCGTTGCCGGTCACCGACGGTGACGCACTCGCCGCACAGCTCGGCTGATCATGGACCCGTGGCCGGTTTTTCGCCTTCGCGACGGGCGCGCCTCTGATGCATTGGCGGTGAGCAGATTACGGGCGACGGTCGCATCGGAAGGGCGGTGGCTGCTCACCGAGCCGCCCGTGGACATCGAGAAACTGGCCGACGAGTTCCGTGCGATGGCATCCGTGGAGACCGCTCATGTCGTCATCGCCGTCGACGAGAACGACACCGTCATCGGCAGCGCCGGGATGACCGACAGATCACCTGGCCCGGTGGAGTTCGGCATGCAGGTCGATACCCGATTTCGCCGGCGCGGGGTGGGGGCGGCCCTGCTCGACGAGGTCGTCCGCTGGAGCCGAGATCGCGGATCGCACAAGGTGATGCTCGAGGTCTGGCCACACAACGATCCCGCGATCGCGCTGTACCGATCGCGAGGATTCGTGCGGGAGGGATTGCTCCGGCAGCAGTACCGGCGCCGTGACGGAGAGCTCTGGGATGCGGTCGTGATGGGTCTCCTACTCCGGTAGTCGGGTCCCAGCCGGCAATTTTCTGTCAGAATTCTTTTCGTGAACTCTGTCGATCTTCGGTGATCGCTGCGTCATGGGAGCAGATGGAGGCAATCGGGCCGACATCATCGCCGATCGATCGGCCGAAGAGAGGAACCGACATGCAATACATGCTTGCGATCACCGTCGACGAGTCCGTCCCCATGCCGCAGGAGGGTGACGACGGCTTCGACGAGACACGAGCGGCGTGGGCCGGGTACGGGAAGGCACTTGCGGCCGCCGGCCTGCTGGTGGAGGGTGCGAGCCTGCAGCCCAGCGGCTCGTCGACCACGATGCGACTGACCCTCGGTCAGGCCCCGACGGTCAGCGACGGACCATACGTCGAGGCCAAAGAGCAACTCGGTGGCTATTACCGGATCGAGGCCCCCGACCTCGACGTCGCACTGGAATGGGCGGGCCGGATTCCGTTGCCGTTCGGTGTCGTCGAGATCCGGCCGATTCGGTTGTTCGCCGCCGACGACGGGACACCGACGCTCGTCGAGAGCTGACCCGCGGTGACCGACACCGTCTCGACAGCCATCACCCGGCTGGCCCGCGAGGAGAGTGGACGTGTGCTCGCCCTCCTCGCGGCCCGGTTCGACGACGTCGACCTGGCCGACGATTGTGTCCAGGACGCGTTGCTGCAAGCGACCGAGACGTGGCCGGACCGCGGTGTCCCGGACAACCCCGGGGCGTGGCTCTACACAGTGTCGCGCAACCGGATCGTCGACCAGTTGCGGCGGCGCGCGACGTCGCGGCGACGTCTCGTCGCAGCTGCGCCCGAATTGATCTCCGAACCGGATCCCGCGCCCGGCGCCGTCCTGATCGTCGACGATCGCGAGGTCGGCGACGAGCGGTTGCGGCTGCTGCTGTTGTGCTGCCATCCGGCATTGGATCGCGACGCCCAGGTCGCCCTGACCCTGCGCCTCGTCGGAGGTCTCACCACAGCCGAGATCGCGGCGGCCTTCCTGGTACCGGAACCCACGCTCGCACAACGGATCGTACGGGCGAAACGCAAGATCCGGGACGCGCGGATCCCACTCACCATCCCGGCCGACATCGACGAACGCGTCGGTGCACTGCTGGCAGTGCTGTACCTGATCTTCAACGAGGGCTACCTGTCGAGAGGGGCGTCATCGTCACTCGTCCGAGTCGACCTCGCGGATGAGGCGATCCGATTGTCCGAACAGGTCATCGAACTCGTCCCGACGGACGGTGAGGCGCGTGGACTGCTGGCCCTCGAACTCTTCCACCGGGCGCGATTCGATACACGACTCGACGGGGCCGGGGATCTGATCGTCCTGGCGGAGCAGGACCGACGCCGTTGGGACACGGACATGATCGGCCGTGCCCGCGAGGTGCTGCGGTCGGCAATCGCGCTTCCAGGTGTCGGCGCCTACCGCATCCAGGCGATCATCGCCGCCCTGCACGCGGCCGCCGAGACGTCGGCGGACACGGACTGGGCCGCGATCGTCGACCTGTATCGCATCTTGGAGCGGATCGACCCCGGTCCGGTGGTCGCGCTGAATCGGGCGATCGCGGCGTCCATGGTCGACGGTCCCGAACGTGGACTCGCCGAGGTCGACGCGATCGTCGGACTGGGCGGATACCACCTATGGCACGCCGCCCGTGGTGAGATGCTCTCCCGCGCAGGTTGTCTCGCCGATGCCGCCGATGCCTTCCGGCGCGCGGCCGCCCTCACCGACAATCCGGTGGAACGTCGCCATCTGCACCGTCGCATCGCGCAATGCGCGGTCGGCGAGCAGTTCATGCGACCACAGACGCGACGCGCGTGGGAAACCGACCCGGGTGCCTGAGGAGCGAGCGTCCCCACCCGGTCCCTGAGGAGCGAGCTAGTCCGAAAATAGAGGTGACGGGGCATGCTGGGGTGCCCCGCTCACGTTCGGGTGGTGAGTGGTTGGGTTCGTTGCGCTGTTGTTGTGTGGTGAGGTTCGGGCTACGCGGCCGGTTCGAGCGAGACCTGCCAGCCCAGTGACTGCAGGGCTTGGATGTGGTGGCGCGTGGCGCGGGTGGTGTTGCGGTGCTTGTCGTAGTGGTCGGGGCCGAGGTCCTCGAAGTGGGCGTCGGGATCGGACAGCAGCTGCCAAATGATGACGAGGATGGATCTGCCGACGGCGACGTTGGCCTTGTTCGTACCTCGGCGTCGCGCGATACGTCTGTAGCGGGCGCCGAGGAAGCTCCGCGACTTGGTGATCGAGGCGACGACCTCGCTCAGGGTGCGGGCCAGGTACTTGTTGCCCTTGCCGGTGGCACCGTTACCGGTGTTCTTGCCGGCACTGGATTTCACCCCGGGGGCGAATCGGGCCCACGACGTCAGGTGAGCGGGTGTGGGGAAGCGGGACATGTCCACACCGATCTCGGCGATCAACGCCGCGGCCGAAACATCAGAGATTCCGGGAATCTCACACAGGCGCTCGGCCTCGCGGACAAAAGGGGCCATGTGCTCAGTGATCTGATCATCGAGCATCGCGATCTCCTCGTCGGTGGAATCGATCCGTGCAAGCATGCGGGTGAGCAGGAAGCGGTGATCGTCGGTGAAACTGCCCAACGTGACACCCGCGAAGGCTTCGGTCAACTGCGGGATCTTGCGCCGCATCCGGGTGCGGGCCAGATCGGCCAATCGTTCGGGATCGGCCTGACCAGCGATCAATGCGTCCATCATCTCGCGCCCGGATACCCCGAAGATGTCCGAGGCCACCACCGACAGTTTGATACACGCATCCTCGAGGAGCTTTTCCACGCGACTCTTCTCCGCGGTGCGTTCGGAGACCAAGCTGATGCGGTAGCGAGTCAGTCGCCGCAACTGCCGCAGCTCTAGTGGCGGAACAAAACTTGGACGCAACATCTGACGTTCGGCAAGTTTGCACAGCCACACCGCATCCAGAGTGTCGGTCTTGGGCCGTCCCGGGACGTGCTTGACGTCATGAGCATTGACCAACCACGGATCAAGTGTCAAGGGACATCGGGAAGTGCCCATAGGTGGACATGGAAACTGCCCGTAGACGGTCACGAAGGGGTGCCCGGTGGCGGACATGAATCTGCCCACAGATCCGCCACCGGGGATGGTCAGTTCAGGGCGGTGACCCCCTTCCCGGCGAGTGCTTGGGCCAGGCGCACGGAGTCACCACTGGTCTGGCACAGGTGGGCATGGTGCAGCAGCCGATCCACTGTTGCGGTGGCCAGTGTTTTGGGCATCAGCTCGTCAAAACCCGACGGGTGCAGGTTGGAGGACACCGCCACGGATTTACGTTCGTAGGCGGCTTCTACGACCCGATACAGGCCCTCGGCAGCATCGCTACCCACGGGGAGCAGGCCAACGTCATCAATTACGACGAGCTCGGCACGCACGATCTTGGCGATGGCCTTGCCCAGGGTGTCGTCGGCGCGGTGCGCGCGCACCAGGGTGCCGAGTTGCTCGAGGCTGAACCAGGCCACGGGCATGCCGGCTTCGATCACTTTCTGCCCGAGCGCTTCGAGGAAGAATGTTTTGCCGGTGCCGGCGGGCCCGCAGACGACGAGGTTCTCCCGTCGCTGGACCCATTCGAGGGTTTGCAGGGCGTGCTGGGTGGGTACCGGGATCGATGAGGCGGTCTCGTCCCACACGTCGAAGGTCTTGCCGGTGGGGAAGTTCGCCGATTTGCGCCGTGAGGCGAGCATGGAGCGGGCCCGGCCGGCCGATTCCTCGGCGAGCAATGCTTTGACGACTTCGGCGGGGTCCCAGCGCTGAGAGCGGGCGGTGGCGAGCACATCGCCGGCGATGGCGCGGGCGTGCGGGAGCCGCAGTTGCCGCATCAATGCCTCGACCTCCGGGGGCAGCACGGTGTGGGGTGCGGTTGTGGCGGCGGTCATCGTGTTTCCTCCTCGGTGGCCTCATTCTCATCGATAGTGTTGATGCCCAACATGTTCCATCCCTTCGTTCCCTGGGCCAGGGACGTGGTTTCTGAGGCGTGATGCCGCGTCTGGTCGAGCCCTTTGGCGGCGAGGACCGAGTCGAGGTCACCGGTGGCGAAGCGGCCATGCACCGCGGCATTGCCCAGTGCCCAGTCCACATCTGCCGCCCCGTGCAGCGCGGCCAGGGAGACGGCGTGGCGCATCTTCTCCCGCATCCGTTCGGTACCGACGGAGGCGGCTTCTTTCAGCCACAACCCGGCGCCCTCGCCGATCGCCAGGAATGTCTGTTCTTCGGCGGTGCGGGCCCGAATCCGATAGTCGCCTGGTGTTTTCGGCTGATGTCCGGGGAAATGTGCGTCGTCGATCGCGGGGGTCCCGCGAGTGGCGCGGGCATGCCGGGCGACCTCGACCGGGCCGCCGGCATCGAGAGCACACACGATCACCTCGTCGGTGGTCGGATGATGACGCACCCACACCGATTGACCCAACAGTGTTGCCGGAACAGAGTATTGGCAATGTTCGAAGGCGATTATCGGCGTGTTCTTGGGAACCTGACGGGTCACCCCCAACCCGGCGGTATGCGGCAGTTGCGGAATCGGATGCAACCGCATCCGTTCGGCGGCGAGCATCTCCACCGGCCGCCGACCGGTGGTGCGGTGCTCGCGGTCGTTGACCTCGACCATGAACTGCTCACACGCCGCCACGACCTGGGCGAACGAGTCGTAGGCCTCGAGCAGATTGGTGTCGGTCGGCACGATATCGGCCTTGGCCAGCTTGACCGCGTTTTCCACCCCGCCCTTGGTCGCCGGGTCCGCCGGCTCGCAGGTGAGCACGGTGGTGCCGTAGTAGCGGCTGAACGACACCGCGTCGCGGTTGCGGACCGGGACCCCGGCGATATGGCCGGTGGTGACGGTCTTCTCGTTGTCGGTCAACACATAGGTCGGTGCGCCACCGATGATGCGGAACGCCCGGTCCAGGCCGGCGAACACACTCGGCGCGGTGCGGTCTCGCAGCGCGATGACCACCCGGTAGCGGCACCACGCCAGCCACGCCACCAACAACACGACCTTGCGGCCATCAACAACCGGCCCGTCACCGAAGTCGTACTGCAGCCACAACCCGGGTTCGGTGATCCACGGACGGTGTACCCGCGTATTACCCAGTCGCCATGAAGCTTTCACTTCTGCCACCGCACGACGTGTGGTACGTTCAGTGCCGCTATAGCCCAGAGTGACAAGCTTTTCGTGCGCCTTGTCGGCGCGGATCTTTCCGTTCGTGTCCTGCACCCACCCCTCGATATGCGGCAGGAAATCGTCGATCAACCGGGCGCGACGCACCGCCGGCGCCAGCCCAGCAGCACGATCGTCCACCGCCCGCTTGACCGTGTGATGGCTGCACCCGCACAACTGCGCAGCAGCCCGATACGACCCCGTCAGGTCGTAGGCATTGAGTATGTCCATGAGTTCTCCGTCAGACTTCAAGAAGGGTCTCTCCCGTGCGTGAGTTCGATACGACTAGGCATCGCCATCGAAACCACGGGAGAGGCCCGCACAGCGCAGACGCGCCGTCGGATGAGACAGGTGCAGGCAAAATCGTGTCCGCCAACGGGCAATTTCGTGACCGCCAGTGGGCAGTCCTTATTGGCCGTCAGCGGGCACTTTCGTGACCGCCCATGGGCAGTTTTTCATGTCCGCTGACAATCAAGCTCATAGGCCTCGAACAGGTAGAACGGCGCTCGCCAATAATCGCTGGTCGCTTCCATCACCACCCGCGTCACGCCCAACTCACGCAAGTGATGGCCCAACGCCATCAACGACGGCACCATCGCTTTATGTTTGGTGACCTGTTGGTCGCGGCGTTTACGGCCAGTACCCGGCAGACGCACACAGCACACCACCTCGGCCTTGCCCACATCGAGCGCGGCGACCCGCTCGATGATCTGTTCCTCATCAACTACTTGCATCACCCCATCACCACCTTCGGTCGACTCGCACCCACTTCAGGGCGGCTGACCGGGGTCTGTTAGGGCACGAACTAATCTAGTCCTCGTACTCTCTGCCACCCGACTCGCGCCGAACAGCGTCGTTACAGTGAAGAGCCCACGACACAGACCCGCACCCGGCTTGCGAACGGCCTCAACAGTGCCAAAGATCGACGGCGTTGCCAGCCAGCCGCCCACTAATTTTCACGCCGGAACGAGCGTCCTGCCAAGGGCACATTGGCTTGCGAGCGTACCTACTCGGTCCCTGAGGAGCGAGCGTGCGAGCGTGCCCACCCGGTCCCTGAGGAGCGAGCGTGCGAGCGTGCCCACCCGGTCCCTGAGGAGCGAGCTAGTCCGAAAATAGAGGTGACGGGGCATGCTGGGGTGCCCCGCTCACGTTCGGGTGGTGAGTGGTTGGGTTCGTTGCGCTGTTGTTGTGTGGTGAGGTTCGGGCTACGCGGCCGGTTCGAGCGAGACCTGCCAGCCCAGTGACTGCAGGGCTTGGATGTGGTGGCGCGTGGCGCGGGTGGTGTTGCGGTGCTTGTCGTAGTGGTCGGGGCCGAGGTCCTCGAAGTGGGCGTCGGGATCGGACAGCAGCTGCCAAATGATGACGAGGATGGATCTGCCGACGGCGACGTTGGCCTTGTTCGTACCTCGGCGTCGCGCGATACGTCTGTAGCGGGCGCCGAGGAAGCTCCGCGACTTGGTGATCGAGGCGACGACCTCGCTCAGGGTGCGGGCCAGGTACTTGTTGCCCTTGCCGGTGGCACCGTTACCGGTGTTCTTGTCGGCACTGGATTTCACCCCGGGGGCGAATCGGGCCCACGACGTCAGGTGAGCGGGTGTGGGGAAGCGGGACATGTCCACACCGATCTCGGCGATCAACGCCGCGGCCGAAACATCAGAGATTCCGGGAATCTCACACAGGCGCTCGGCCTCGCGGACAAAAGGGGCCATGTGCTCAGTGATCTGATCATCGAGCATCGCGATCTCCTCGTCGGTGGAATCGATCCGTGCAAGCATGCGGGTGAGCAGGAAGCGGTGATCGTCGGTGAAACTGCCCAACGTGACACCCGCGAAGGCTTCGGTCAACTGCGGGATCTTGCGCCGCATCCGGGTGCGGGCCAGATCGGCCAATCGTTCGGGATCGGCCTGACCAGCGATCAATGCGTCCATCATCTCGCGCCCGGATACCCCGAAGATGTCCGAGGCCACCACCGACAGTTTGATACACGCATCCTCGAGGAGCTTTTCCACGCGACTCTTCTCCGCGGTGCGTTCGGAGACCAAGCTGATGCGGTAGCGAGTCAGTCGCCGCAACTGCCGCAGCTCTAGTGGCGGAACAAAACTTGGACGCAACATCTGACGTTCGGCAAGTTTGCACAGCCACACCGCATCCAGAGTGTCGGTCTTGGGCCGTCCCGGGACGTGCTTGACGTCATGAGCATTGACCAACCACGGATCAAGCTCATAGGCCTCGAACAGGTAGAACGGCGCTCGCCAATAATCGCTGGTCGCTTCCATCACCACCCGCGTCACGCCCAACTCACGCAAGTGATGGCCCAACGCCATCAACGACGGCACCATCGCTTTATGTTTGGTGACCTGTTGGTCGCGGCGTTTACGGCCAGTACCCGGCAGACGCACACAGCACACCACCTCGGCCTTGCCCACATCGAGCGCGGCGACCCGCTCGATGATCTGTTCCTCATCAACTACTTGCATCACCCCATCACCACCTTCGGTCGACTCGCACCCACTTCAGGGCGGCTGACCGGGGTCTGTTAGGGCACGAACTAATCTAGTCCTCGTACTCTCTGCCACCCGACTCGCGCCGAACAGCGTCGTTACAGTGAAGAGCCCACGACACAGACCCGCACCCGGCTTGCGAACGGCCTCAACAGTGCCAAAGATCGACGGCGTTGCCAGCCAGCCGCCCACTAATTTTCACGCCGGAACGAGCGTCCTGCCAAGGGCACATTGGCTTGCGAGCGTCACGAAGGGCCCTTCGTGACGCATCCTCGCAGGCTCGGAGGCTCCTCAGGGATCGGGGGGGGAGCGGGCTTGCGCAACCACCGGTTGCTGGGGATCGGGGGAGCGGGGCTTGCGCAACCACCGGTCCCTGAGGAGCGAGCGTGCGAGCGTCCCCACCCGGTCCCTGAGGAGCGAGCGTGCGAGCGTCACGAAGGGCCCTTCGTGACGCATCCTCGCAGGCTCGGAGGCTCCTCAGGGATCGGGGGGGAGCGGGCTTGCGCAACCACCGGTTGCTGGGGAGCGGGCTTGCGCAACCACGGTTGCTGGGGATCGGGGGAGCGGGCTTGCGCAACCACCGGTTGCTGAGGAGTGAGCGGGCGGGGCGTCGTTCCGCAAGCGGCGACGCGGTGAGGGGCAGCGACCGTCAGACCGCCATGTGGGTGGCCGCCGCGCCCTCGGGGCCCACCAAGGCGCAGAGTCGGCGGTCCTGTCCCAACTGCATCAGCAGCGCGGCGCCCGCGGGTCGCAGATCGATCGCGGCGCCCTGGGCGATCGGCCACGCCAGGAACCGGCAGATGAAGGACCGGGAGAAGTGTCCGTGCGACACGACGATGACGTCGGACTTCGTCAGCCGATGCTCGACGAGTTCGACCGCACTGTCGACGCGCCGTGTCATCTCCTCGACCGATTCGCCGTGCGGGCCACCCGAGGTCCAGATCGCCCAGTGTGGGTCGCCGTCGGCGTGGATCTGTGCGCGGGTGAGTCCCTCGTAGTCGCCGTAATCCCATTCGGCGAACCGATCATCCACCTCGTCGACCGTCAGGCCGGCGAGGTGCGCGGTTCGTCGCGCACGTTTCCGCGGCGAGGCGAAGATGTACGGATCGACCAATCCGAGCCGGTCGGCGATGCCGACCAGCGCCTGCGCGTCCTCTTCGCCGCGCGCGGTCAGGTCGATGTCGGTGCGCCCGGTGTGCCGGTCCGACAATGACCACTCGGTCTGCCCGTGCCGGATCAGCAGCACGCGTCGGTTCGTCGGGATGACAACTTCGCCTCGATCGTCGGTCACCCTGCCGAGCCTACGACCTCCGCCAACTGATCGATTGCCCAATCGATCTCTTCGGGGGTGATCACCAGCGGCGGTGCGAGCCGCAGGGTCGAGCCGTGGGTGTCCTTGGCGAGCACACCGCGGTCGGCCAACCGCAGGCAGATGTCCTTGCCGGTGCCGAGTTCGGGGTTCACATCGATGCCTGCCCACAGGCCGACGCCGCGGACCGCGACCACGCCGTGCCCGACCAGCCCCCGGAGCCGCGCGTGCATCCGATCGCCGAGCTCGGCGGCCCGGGCCTGCCAGGTGCCCTCGGCGAGCATGTCGACGACCGTGTGTCCGACCGCCGCGGCCAACGGGTTGCCGCCGAAGGTGGAGCCGTGCTCGCCGGGATGGAGCACGCCCAGGATGTCGCTGTCGGCGACCACCGCCGACACCGGCAGAATGCCGCCACCGAGGGCTTTGCCCAGCGTGTACACGTCGGGTTGGACGTCCCAGTGCTGCACCGCGAAGGTCTTTCCGGTGCGACCGAGGCCGGATTGGATCTCGTCGGCGATCATCAGGACATTGTTCTCGTCGCACATCGACCGGACCCGGGGCAGGTAATCGTCCGGCGGGACGATGATGCCGGCCTCACCCTGGATGGGTTCCACGAGCACTGCCACGGTGTTGTCGTCGATCGCGGCCGCCATCGCCTCCGCGTCGCCGTAGGGCACTCGGGTGAACCCGGGTGTGAACGGACCGAACCCGTTCCGCGCGTCGGGGTCGTCGCTGAAGCTGACGATGCTGATCGTTCGGCCGTGGAAGTTGCCGCTCGCGACGATGATGTTCGCCATGCCGTCGGGTACGCCCTTGACGTCGTAACCCCACTTGCGAGCGACCTTGATCGCGGACTCGACCGCCTCGGCGCCGGTGTTCATCGGCAGCACCATGTCCTTGCCGCACAACGTGGCCAGTGCCGCACAGAACGGCTCGAGTCGATCTGATCGGAATGCCCGGCTGGTCAGCGTGACCCGGTTCATCTGCTCGATCGCCGCGGCGACGATCCGCGGGTGACGGTGACCGAAGTTGACGGCCGAGTACGCGCCCAGGCAGTCGAGGTAGCGCCGCGAATCGACGTCGGTGATCCAGGCTCCTTCGGCCGTCGCGGCCGACACCGGAAGAGGTGAATAGTTATGCGCCACATGGGGTTCAACGAGAGTCTGCACGGCGACCTCCTTGTCGGTGCTCCTCAATTCTAAGGTGCAGCACTTGACGCCACCGCCGCCTTTGAGCAGCTCGGACAGGTCGACGCAGATGGTCTCGAAACCGGCGGCGCGCACCGCGGTCGCGAGCTGCGGGGCCGCGTCGGTCATGACGACGTGGCGACCGTCGGACACCAGGTTCAGGCCCAGTACGGCGGCGTCATCATCGGAGGCGAGGATCGCGTTCGGGTACAGGTCGGCGAGCACCGCGCGCGACGCCTCCGAGAACGCCGGCGGGTAGTAGGCGATCGTCTCGTCGTCGAGGACGCCGAGCGCGGTGTCGAGGTGATAGAAGCGCGGATCGACGAGTTCGAGCGTGACGACCGGCATTCCGGCGAGTTCCGCGATCTCGGCGTGGGTGTCGCGATGGGTCCGGAACCCGGTTCCGGCGAGGATGTGCCCTCCGACCACCAGAAAATCTCCCTCGCCCTCCTGGATTCCCTCGGTCCGGTGCACGGGCCCGCGGCCGTTCGCGGCGAACCAGTCGGCGTAGTGGTCTCCCTCGGGACCACGCTCGGGAAAGGCGAACCGCGCCGCGATCGTGCCGGCCGCCAGGCTCAACCCTCCGTTGGCCGCGTAGACCATGTCCGGGAGCCCTGGATGAGGGTCGACGGTGTGCACGGTATGCCCCAGCGATTCGTAGACCTCGCGAAGTGCGAGCCACTGGCTGATCGCCAATTCCGTGTCGACCGGGACGGCCGGGTCCATCCAGGGATTGATCGCGTAGGAGACCGTGAAATGGACCGGCGGAGTCATCGCATAGGTGCGCAGACGGGCGGATCGCCGATCTGCGGACACGAAGGAAGGGCTCGTGATCGTCATGAATCGACGCTATCGTGGACCGTGAATGCAATCAATCGACGAACATTGCGCATTTGTGCAACGGATGAACGTATGAGTACCTGACGATGGAGAAACATTGCGCCAGCTGGACGATCTGGACGAAAAGGTACTGGCGTGCCTGACTCGTGATGCGCGCGCGACGTACGCGCAGGTTGGTGACGCGGTGGGGCTGTCGGCTCCGGCGGTGAAGCGTCGAGTGGACCGACTGGTCGACGACGGCGTCATCAAAGGCTTCACCGCCGTGATCGACCCATATGCGATGCAGTGGACCACTGAGGCGTACGTGCAGGTGTCGTGTAGGGGCAACATCTCACCGGAGGCGCTCAAGGAGGCGTGGGAGCCGATTCCGGAAGTGGTGAGCGCCGCCACGATCACCGGACAGGCCGACGCGATCCTCCGGGTGCGTGCTCGGGATGTGCGTCATCTCGAACAGGCTCTGGAGCGAATCCGCAGTGCCGGTCCCGTCGACCATTCCGAGTCGATCATCGTGCTGAGCCAGCTGATCGATCGCGGGCATCCGTAGTGACCGACGCTTCTGTCCGCGAACTCCCGTCGGTCAGTGCTGCCCGGAGACGGCCAGCCCGACCCCCAGTCCGATCATGGACAGACCTCCCGTCGCGCCGACAGCCGACGCTCGACTCGGAGACGAGACGAACCACGAACGGAACTGCCCCGCCGCAAGCGCCCAGATGCTGTCCGAGGTGAGACCGATGACGAAGGCGATCAGGCCCAGCAGCAACATCTGCGCGGAGACATGACCCGCTGACCGGTCGATGAACTGGGGGATGACCGCCGCGAACATCAGATAGGCCTTCGGATTCGTCGCCCCGACCACGAAGCCCTGGCCGATCGCGCGTCCCGTTGGAACGCCCTCGGAGAGCGCCGGATCCGCCGTTGACAGCAGCGATGTGCGGTGACGGAACGCCTGGACCCCGAGCCAGATGAGGTAACCGGCGCCGACCAGCTTCATGGTCAGAAACACACCGGCAGACGCCTGCACCACGTACCCGAGGCCGCCCGCGACCAAGACCAGCACGAACAGCAGCCCCAGGCTGTTGCCGTACACGCTTGCGAGTGCGGTGCGTCGGCCATGTGCCAGCGCACGTCCGACCACGAAGACGACACTGGGGCCGGGGATCACGATGATCACGAACGCGGCCACCGCGAACGCCGCGATCTGGTGGGTGGTCGGCATGGAGCGCATCTTATCGCCGTGGTCGCACGGACACTGCACTTCATCGATCGGCGCGGCTTCGCGATCGTGTCTCCCTGACCCCGATGGACCGCGCGTGCGTCCAACCCGATCGGGACGCAATTTGTCGTCGACGAGTGTCGTGTTAGCCTATTCGCCGTGATGAAGACCGCACGCGTCTATTGGCGCTTTATCGAGGCTCCGGGTGGGGCCGCGATGAAGCACTGACTGTCGCGCGCGTAAACACCCGGAGCCCCGAGCAGCAACCAATCGGTTGCTGCTTTCGTCATTTCAGGCCTCCGGTTCACCACGAGCAATAGCTCCATGAGCAACCAGGGGCCACCCGCAACGACCAGGGCCTGACCCCGAAAGGCATGACGTGACCACCATCCAAGACTTGACCGCTGGCGGAGGAACGACCGCCGAATCGACCTCGGATCGTCGGATCAAGTCCTTCCGTTCCATCCCCTCGCCGGACACGATTCGCAGCGAGCTGCCGCTGACGTCACGACGTGCGCTCACCGTGCAGGCCGACCGGGACGAGATCGCTGCCATCCTCGCGGGTCGCGACGAGCGCCTGCTCGTGGTCGTTGGTCCGTGCTCGGTGCACGATCCGATCGCCGCCCTCGACTACGCGCGTCGCCTGGCACCGCTGGCGCGGGATCACGCCGACCGTCTCAAGATCGTCATGCGGGTGTACTTCGAGAAGCCGCGCACCACCGTCGGGTGGAAGGGTCTGATCAACGATCCCGGCATGGACGGATCGTTCGACGTGGAGCGGGGCCTGCGCACTGCCCGCTCGTTGCTGCTGGACATCATCGATCTCGGGTTGCCGGTCGGGTGTGAGTTCTTGGAGCCGACCAGCCCGCAGTACATCGCGGATGCGGTCGCGTGGGGAGCCATCGGCGCGCGGACCACGGAATCGCAGGTGCACCGGCAGCTCGCGTCCGGTCTGTCGATGCCGATCGGATTCAAGAACGGCACGGACGGCAACGTTCAGGTGGCGATCGACGGTGTGAAGGCCGCGGCCGCCCAGCACGTTTTCTTCGGAGTCGACGACTTCGGCCATGGATCGGTGGTGGAGACCGCCGGTAACGACGACTGCCATGTGATCCTGCGCGGTGGCACCGCCGGCCCCAACTTCGATGCCGAGTCGATCGCCGGTGCCGTTGCGGCGTTGGGGAAGGCGGACCTGCCGCAACGCGTGATGATCGACTGCTCGCACGCCAACTCGGGCAAGGACCACGTGCGTCAGGCCGAGGTGGCCCGCGAGATCGCCGAATCGGTGCGGGCCGCCCGTGCCGCCGGTGAGACGCCACGGATCAGCGGAGTCATGCTGGAGAGCTTCCTGGAAGCCGGCGCGCAGTCGCCCGACGCCCGGCCGCTGACCTACGGTCAGTCGGTGACCGACAAGTGCATGGACTGGGAGGCCAGCGCCACCGTGCTGGCGGCGCTGGCCCGCAGCTGACCGCGACGTCCGACACGGAGTGTGGTGAGTGGCCGCCGGTTCTGCTCATAGCAGAACCGGCGGTGCGTCCGGCCGGCGCCGACCTACCATCGCTTCATGGACCGCCGACTCCCGGAAACGGAACCGCTGTGGCGTGAGGTGACCGGCCGGATCATCCGCCGACACCGCCACGAGCGCGGTGAGCGCCTGGTGGAGACCGCAAGGCGCGCCGGAGTGTCCAGTCAATATCTCTCCGAACTCGAGCGAGGGCGCAAGGACGCGTCGTCGGAATTGTTGGCGGCGGTGTCCGGTGCGCTCGGACTGACCCTGCTCGACCTGACCCGCGAGGTCGCCCGCGAGTTGTCCCGGATGGCTCCGGTGCCGGTCCTGCGGGCCACCCCGCACCTCGTATCGGTCCCCGCGGTGGTGCCGATGCGCGACCTACGGGGGCCGGTGGCCCTGGCTGCGTGAGCCTCATCGGGTGTTGTCGATGATCTGGTCGGCGATGCCGTAGGCGACGATCTCGTCGGCGCGCAGCACCCGGTCCCGGTCGGTGTCACGTCGCAACGTCTCGACGTCCTGACCGGTGTGCCTGCTCATCGCCTTCTCGATCTCCTCCCGGATGCGGAGGATCTCCTCGGCCGCGAGGATCAGATCGGGAATCGTGCCGCGTCCCTGCCCGGACGGCTGATGCAGCAACACGCGGGCATGCGGCAACACCGACCGCCGCCCCGGGGTCCCGGCGGCCAGCAGCAGGGCTGTCGACGACAACGCCTGCCCGACACAGGTCGTGGCGATCGGGGCATGGCAGTACTGCATCGTGTCGTACAACGCGAAGGTCGCCATCACCGACCCGCCCGTTGAGTTGATGTAGAGCTCGATCGGCGCCTCGGGATTGTCGGAGTCGAGATGCAGGATCTGTGCGATCAGGGCGTTCGCCACGCCGTCGTCGATCTCGGTGCCGAGGTAGATGATCCGGTCATCGAGCAGCCGGCTGTAGACGTCCATCACACGCTCGCCCTGCGGCGTACGGCTGATCACGTTGGGAATCGTGTAGGTACTCACCTGCTCACCCCGAATCCGGTGGATGCCGGTGTCAGCGGGCGGATCTGGGCCAGGTGATCGACGACGTGGTCGACGAACCCGTACTCGAGCGACTCCGCCGCGGTGAACACGTGGTCACGCAGCGAGTCGGCGAAGATCGTCTCGAGCGGCCGGCCGGTCTGTTCGGCGATGATCCTCAACACCGTGTCGCGGACATGACGGAGGTCGTCGGCCTGCAACTCGATGTCCGGTGCATAGCCGCCGATCCCCGCGGAACCCTGGTGCAACAACACCTTTGCGTGCGGGAGGGTGAACCGTTTGCCGCGGGTCCCACAGCACAGCAGGAACTGTCCGGCACTGTAGGCCATGCCGAGGTTGACCGTGCTCACGTCGTTCGGGACGAGTTGCATCGTGTCCATGATCGCGAGCATGGCCGGTACCGAGCCGCCCGGAGAGTTGATCCACAGTCCGATGTCGGCGACCGGATCCTCAGATGCCAGCATCACGAGCTGGGCGCAGAGCTGGCTGCCGATCTCGTCGTCGAGCGCCGAGTCGAGCATCAGGATGCGTTGGCTCAGTAGGCTTTCTGCCGTCCGCTTCTTCAGGGGGAGTGGTTGTCTGTCATCGCTCATGATCGAAGCCTGCACGGGGAGTCCGTGATCCCGCAGCCGTGTGCTGCCGTGGGCAGCGTGGTGCTGCCGACGGCAGAATTCGGTGCGGACGCTGATTCGCGGCTCAGACGACGTCGACGGCGGGGTCGGCGTCGCCGATGGTGACGGTGGCGCGCCGATGCAGTCGGGCGGTGGGTGTGCCGATCGAGTCGGCCACCCGGAACTCCGCCTCCCACCGATCCGGGCGCAGCCGGTTGAGAACATAGCCGCGCTGGGCGTTGCCGAATCGCACGTGCGGCGACGCCGCCTTGAGCGCGCGGTCCGGATCGTCGCTGTCCCGGCCGTCGCCGCCCGAGGAGATCGACGTCGCCGCCAATTCGACACCGACGGTGGGTGATTCGCGACGGTAGCTGGTGCGCAGGTCGGCGACCACGTTCCGGTGGATGTCGCCGACGATCGACACCAGATTGGGTACGCCCCGGATCCGGGCGCCGTCGAGGATGCGGGTCCGGGATGCCTCGTACCCACTCCAGCCGTCCATGCTCACCGCGCGCACGCCCCCGTCATCGCGGGCGAGGTCGGCGATGGTGGTCTGGTGTGCCAGAACGTTCCACTGTGCCCGGGTTCGTGTGAATCCGTCGAGGAGCCAGCGTTCCTGCGTGGCGCCGAGGATCGTCCGGCGTGGGTCTGCGGTCGCGGCGTCCTGCGCGGAGTCGTTGTCGCCGTTGACCTGATCGCTTCGGTGGGAACGCGTGTCGAGGACGTGGAACTCGCCGAGCCGGCCGAAACCGAAGCGGCGGTAGGCCCGGATGTCGGCCCCGCGAGGCCGTTGGGTCAGCCGGACCGGGGTGTTCTCCCACCAGGCCTTGAGTGCGTGCGCCCGTCGCACCAGAAACGCGGGCACCGGCATCCCGTCCTCCGGGATGTCCGCGGCCCAGTTGTTGTCCACCTCATGGTCGTCGAACGCCGTGATGAAGGGGCTGGTCCGGTGGATGCGCTGCAGGTGTGGATCCAGTTTGTAGAGCGCGTATCGCTCGCGATAGTCGGCGATGTCGAGACATTCGCGCGCGGCCGATTCCGGCATGATCCGGGTGCGCCGCCGCCCGCCGTCGCCGGGGATCGGCTTTTCGTAGATGTAGTCGCCGAGATGGAACACCACGTCGGGCGCGTGGGCGGCCATGTCGTCGTAGGCGACGTAGAACCCGTCGGCCCACGACTGACACGAGGCGAACGTGAAGGTCATCATGTGACCGGACGACCGAGGTGCCGGTGCGGTCCGGGTGCGGCCGATGTCGGAGATGTCGGCCGCTGCGCGGAATCGGTAGAAGTACTCGCGTGCCGGCTGGAGTCCCCGGACATCGATGTGCACGCTGTGTCCGTCGTCGGCAGTCGCGATCACCCGCCCGCGCCGGAGCACGCGGGACATGGATTCGTCGGCGGCGAGCTCCCAATCGACCGCTACGGGCGCGACACCCATCCCGCCGCCGCGGACCAGGGGCGCCGGCGCGAGGCGCGTCCACAGCACGACCGAGTCCGGCAGCGGGTCGCCGGAGGCGACGCCGAGCGTGAACAGCCGATCACCGGCGCGTGGCGAACCCGACGAGACGGCGGTGTCCCCGAGCAGACCCGGGGTGAACGCGAGACCGGCGGCGACACCCGCCCAGGTGAGGAAGTGGCGACGGGTGGGGCCGACACGCAACGACCTGTCGGCCGAGATCGACATGATCGGCGCAGCAGTGCTGGGCATGCCGACAGCCGATCAGGCTCGACTGTCCGCCCGCCGACCGGAGACTGACGGGTCGATGACGCTCGGGTGAAGAGGGTCCGTGTGTCCGTGTACGCGACACCCGCGCCTGCCGTCAGGCCGTCAGCACCAGCCAGACCGCGGCGTAGTGGGCCAGTGCCGCGACCGCGGTGCACGCATGGAAGACCTCGTGGTGGCCGAAGGTCGCCGGCCACGGATTCGGCCACCGGACGGCATAGAGCACTCCACCGACCGTGTAGAACACGCCACCGAGCAACAGGAGCGCGATGACCAGCCATCCGACATGGGCGACGAGCACCGGAGCGACCGCGATGATCACCCAACCGAGCAGTGTGTAGAGCGACACCCCCAGCCATCGGGGCGCGGTGGGCCACGCGATCTTGAGCGCGACCCCGGCGATCGCACCGATCCAGACGATGCCGAGCACCCACCATCGGACGCCGGCCGGCAGTGCGAGCGCACAGAACGGCGTGTAGGTACCCGCGATGAACAGGAAGATCATCGAGTGATCGGCGCGTTTCATCCGGATCTGTGCTCGCGGCGTGCGCCAAGGGATGCGGTGGTAACTGGCGCTCACCGCGAACACGCCGAAGGTGGTCAGCGCATAGATCGCGCACGCCACCGCCGCGCCGGGCCCGTGCAGTACGGCGGCGCCGATGATCACGGCCACGCCGGCGCACACGGCGACCCACGCCGAGTACTGGTGGATCACACCTCGTAGTCGGGGTTTGACGACCGCCGCGAGGTCTTCTGCAATGCTGCTCACCAAACCTACGCTACCGTAACTTTTGGAGCCGATATGATCAGGCAGCGATGAAACTTCTTCCCGATCGGGCCCGGCGGCCGATGCTGCGCGTCTACGAGCGTCGGCTCATCCAGTTGATGGACACCACCCGACTCCCGCGCCATGTCGCGATCATCTGTGACGGGAACCGGCGATGGGCGCGCGAGGCCGGTTTCGAGGACGTCAGTCACGGACATCGGGTCGGTGCTCAGCGCATCGCCGAGATGCTGACCTGGTGTGCCGATCTGGACATCTCGACCGTGACCATCTATCTGCTGTCCACCGAGAATCTGCAGCGTGCCTCCGACGAATTGGACGCACTGATGGAGATCGTGCCGGATATCGTCGACGAGATCTCGGGGCCGACCGGCAACTGGCGGGTCCGCATCGTCGGGAACCTGTCGCAGCTGCCCCTGAAGGTGGCCGAACGTCTGGAGACGGCGTCGGACCGCACGCGGGATCGGGTCGGGATGAACGTGAACGTCGCGGTCGGGTACGGCGGACGGCAGGAGATCGTCGACGCGGTGCAGTCCCTGCTGCACGAACGGCTCGCGAACGGCGACGGCGCCCAGCAGATGATCGATGCGGTCACCGTCGATGCCATCGACCGCAACCTCTATACCAAGGGGCAGCCGGATCCAGACCTGGTGATCCGGACCTCGGGCGAGCAGCGCCTGTCCGGTTTCCTGCTGTGGCAGAGCGCCTATTCCGAGATCTGGTTCACCGATGCCTACTGGCCCGAGTTCCGGCGTGTCGACTTCCTCCGGGCACTGCGGGACTACGCGGCGCGCAGTCGGCGGTTCGGCAAGTAGAGGACAGGGCCACTACGCGTCGACCACCGTCACCCGCTGACGTATTCGGCGATCAGTGCGACGAGTGCGTCGAGGTCGGTCGAGAACGACGACGCCGGTGGGGTGCCGAACCCGACGACGATGCCGCCGCGGTCGGCGTGCGGTGTCCCCGGTCCCGCGTCGCCGGGTGTCTCGGGATGTCGGAAGATCGACAGCGGCGCGAGCGCGAAGCCGCGTCGGATGGCCTCGTCGAACACGGCCTGTTCGACGTCGACCGGCACCGGGATGACCGCGTGCAGGCCTGCGGCGATCCCGGGAAGCACGATGCCGATATCGGCGAGACGCGAGGTGAGGCGGTCGCGACGGTCCCGGTAGTACTGCCTGCTGCGCCGGATGTGCCGGTCATAGGCGCCGTTCTCGATCAGGTCGGCCAGCACGAGCTGATCGACCATGCTCGCATCGGCTTCACGAATCCCTTTGACCCACAGCAGCTTGTCGACCAGATGGTCAGGTAACACCAACCAGGCGACGCGCACGGCCGGGGACAGGCTCTTGCTCACCGATCCGGTGTAAATCACCACATCGGGGCCCAGCCCCTGCAGGGCTCCCACCGGTTCCCGGTCATACCGTAGCTCCCCGTCGTAGTCGTCCTCGACGATCAACCGGCCGTTGACGCGGGCCCAGTCCACCACCTCGGCGCGGCGCGACGGCGAGAGTCCGACGCCGGTGGGGAATTGGTGGCTCGGCGTCAACAGCACTGCCGAGTGCCGCGGTCGAAGCGAGTCGACGATCGCGCCACCGTCGTCGATCGGCAGCGATGTCGTGCGCGTCCCAGCGCGTTCGATGTTCTGTCGATGAAACGGCAGTCCATAGCTCTCCACCGCGATCTCGTCGCCGAAGACCGTGCGGGACAACAGCTCCAGGGCGTGCATGACCGATGTCGTGAGTACGATCCGGTCGGGTTCGGTGCGCACTCCACGGGCCCGCGCGAGGTAGCCGGCGAGTGATCGGCGCAGGGCTGCACTGCCCTGCGGGTCGCCGGGTCCGAAGGCGCCGTCGGGTGCCCCGGTGATGGCCCGGCGTGTCGATGAGATCCAGTCGCTTCGCGGGAACAGGGACGGATTCGGTTGCCCCAGGCCGAAATCGTGCTTCGGGACGCGCTGTCGAGAATGCGCGGCGACAGTCGCCGGCGACTGTCGCCGGATCGTGTCGGCGACCCGGGTGCCGGCGCCCTGACGCGCCACGAGCCAGCCCTCGGCGATCAGTTCCTGATACACCGCCGAGACGGTGCCACGGGAAAGACCGACATCGGCGGCCAACGAGCGGTAGGGCGGCAGGCGCGTCCCCGGTTCCAGACGGCCGTCGCCGATGGCCTCACGCAGTGCGTCGGCCAGTGACCTGCGCCGTCGCGCCCCGCGCCCACGGGCGCCGGCAGTGGGATCGGGTTGGAGGTCGAGGTAGAGGTCGATTCCGAGACGACGGGCCACGGCGTCCCAGGGATCCGGATTGACACTCTTCTCCATGCTGGAATTGAACCACTTTTGTGATCCAATCCGGGCTTACCGTGGATATGGAGAAACCGGCGGAGACACAGGAGGAAGGTCATGAAAGTGGTTGTGCTCGGCGCGAGCGGGGAGATCGGCACCGCGCTCACCGCCCGCCTGCGAGAGCGTGGTGTCGATGTCGTGGCGGCGCATCGGACGGCGGGAGTGGACGCGTATCTGGGGACCGGCCTCGCCGACGCAGTGGTCGGTGTCGATGCGGTGGTCGACTGCACCAATATCACCACGACGAGTGCGAAGAAGGCGATCGATTTCTTCGGCACCGTGGCGCGCAATGTCTCCGCGGCGGCCGGGGTGGCCGGCGTCGGGAGGGTGATCTGTTTGTCGATCATCAACGCGGCGGACCCGGCCGTGAACGCCAAGTTCGGCTATTACCAGGGTAAAGCCGCTCAGGAGAAGGCATATCGTGACAACGTGGTCGCCGACCGCCTGATCATCGTGCGCTCGGCTCAATTCTTCGAACTGGCCCGACAGATGATGCGCACGCTGAGCCTCGGGCCGATCGCGGCGGTTCCGCACATGCGGTGCCGTCCACTGTCTGCGGACGACGCAGCGCAAGCCCTCGCGGACGCCGTGACATCGGGATCGTCCGGCGATGTCGAGGTTGCCGGGCCGGATGTACTCGACCTCGCCGACGTCGGGAAAGCGATTGCGCGCAAGGCAGGTTCGCCGAAGTGGGTGGTGGGGATCAAGGTCGGCGGAGCACCGATCCGTGACGGCAGCCTCGTCCCTGCCGAGCCGTCGGTGATCGCAACGACGACACTCGACCAGTGGATCGAGCGGGAGTTCGCGGCATGAGCACGACTCCTGAGACTCTGCCGGACACTCGTCGTATGTGGATGCCGCACAGCAACCCGGGCGTCTACAAGGCGCTCGTCGCGCTGCAGCGGGCGTCGTCGGAGGGGGTGGCCGCCGAGCTCAACGAACTCATCAGGATCCGGGCGTCACAGTTGAACGGGTGCGCGTACTGCCTCCACATGCATCTCTCCGATGCCCTTGCAGCCGGGATGGACCCCATCGCGTTGGGGATGGTCTCGGTGTGGTCGGAAGCGCGACATCTGTTCTCGGATCGCGAGCAAACTGTGCTGGAGTTGACCGAATGCGTCACGCGGCTGGGGGAGCGAGGTGTTCCGGACGACGTTTTCGACCGGGCGGCAGCGGTTTTCGATGAATTCGAGCTGGGTCAGGTGGTGGCATCCATCGTGATGATCAACGCCTGGAACCGCATCGCGGTCGCCGGACGCTATCCGGCTGGTCTGGACGAGCGTCGGCTGCGCTGACACCGTCCGGTCACCAGACCGGTCGTGGTTTGGTGTCCCCGCCGAGGTATCGCAATGCGTCACCGACGATTCGCGCGCAGTCGGCGCCGCAGACGCCCTCGAGCGTCGACTCCTCGCGCCGAAGGGCGTCGGCGGCGACCGCGGTCACCTCTCGACCGCGCGGCGTCAGCTCGACCAGCCAGGCCCGGCGGTCGGACGGGTGAGGCCGACGTGACACATGCCCGCTGCCCTCCAGGCCGTCGACGATCGCGGCAGCGGACTGTTTGGTGATCCCGAGATGGTCGGCGATCTGGTTGATCGACGCACCACCTGCGGCGATGCGGGTGAACACGAGTCCGTGAACGGGTCGCAGTCCCGGGTTCCCGGCATCCACCACGGCGGCATTGATCCGTTCGGCCACGGCCGAACTCGCGCGCATCAGCAGCGTGAGCAAATCGGCGGAGGGCATCGAAGCGCTTGACATATGGACAGTTTAGCTGTCTGATTAAAGACAGTCATACTGTCTATTGAAGGTGAGTGCAATGCCGGTCTTCGATGCGGGTCAACGCACGGTCCACGATATGCACGGCTCACGTTTCGAGTCATACGTCGCGCCGTCGAGCGGTAGCCGAGAACTCTGCGCGTGGCGGACCACGGTGGCGCCGGGCCAGATGGGCGCCACGCACACCGTCGATCATGAGGAGGTGTTCCTCGTGCTGGCCGGCTCGCCCACGATCACGCTGGACGGGGATTCATCGACCGTCGATCCATCGTCGGTGATCTTGGTTCCGGCGGGAACGGCTGTGTGCCTGAGCAATCCGGGTGACACGGCGGCGGTCCTGTGGGTGACGACGGTGGTCGGCCTCAGTGCGACGGTACCCACCGGCGAACGGATCAGTCCGCCCTGGGCGAGATGAGCGGCACCGCCGGGTCACAGCTTGCGCAGACGCACCCGGTTGATCGCGTGATCGGCGTCCTTGCGCAACACCAGCGTCGCCCGTGGTCGGGTCGGCAGGATGTTCTCGTTCAGGTTGGGCAGGTTGATCGAGGTCCACAGGTCACGCGCGGCGATGGTCGCCTGCTCGTCGGTGAGCGTCGAGTAGTAGTGGAAGTGTGATTCGGGGTTGGCGAACGCGGTGGAGCGCATCTTCAGGAACCGGGAGATGTACCACTGCTCGATGTCGGAGGTCTTGGCATCGACGTACACCGAGAAGTCGAACAGGTCCGAGACCATCAGCGTCTCTCCGGTCTGTAGGACGTTGAGCCCTTCGAGGATCAAGATATCCGGCTGTCGCACATAATGTTTCACATCAGGCACCCGGTCGTATGCGATGTGAGAGTACACCGGTGCGGTGACCTCATGGGCCCCGGACTTCACCTCGGTGACGAACCGGAGCAGGGCGCGTCGGTCATAGGATTCCGGAAATCCCTTGCGGTGCATGATGCCTCGACGCTCCAGCTCGGCCGTCGGCAGCAGGAATCCGTCGGTGGTGATCAGATCGACCTTGGGGTGCGATTCCCATCGGGCCAACAGCGCGGCGAGAACGCGCGCCGTTGTGGACTTGCCCACGGCCACGCTCCCGGCGATCCCGATGATGAACGGCACCTGCCGGTTGGTCTGGCGTTCGCCGAGGAAGGTCGATGTCGCCGCGAACAGCCGCTGCCGCGCGGCGACCTGCAGATGGATGAGACGCGAGAGCGGGAGGTAGACGTCGGCGACCTCGTCGAGATCGACCTGCTCGCCGAGTCCTACGAGCTGCTGCAGCTCTGTGTCGGTCAGTACCAATGGCATCGATTCGCGCAGTTCACGCCATTGCCGACGGTCGAGTTCCAGATACAGACTGGGATCCCGCCCGGTCGTGTCGCGTGCCATGGTCCTACAGCTTAGGGCGCACGTTTGCCCGGACTGTCGGTAGCCTCCGAACATGACCACACCCACGTCGTCCTTGGTCACCGACTATCTACGCCTCGGTCTCGCCTTCGATCGGCTAGAGGAGGGATTCGTCGACGCGTTCACCGGCGACCCGGCGTTGCGAGCCGAGGTGGCCAACGGACCTGCGCCGGCGCCGGCCGATCTGGCCGACCGCGCACGCGGCCTACGGGCGGACCTGCCCGCGGACCTGAGCGCCCCGCGCGCGGAATTCGTTCGCTCGCACCTGTCGGCGATGGAGTGCTCGGCCCGCAAGTTCGCCGGGGAGGAGATCGCTTTCGTCGACGAGGTGCGTTCCTACTTCGACGTCGACATCGCGATGGGCGATCCGCAGACATACCGGGACGCGCACGCTGCCATGGCAACCGAACTCGGTGTGCCGGGTACGTCGGGTGCCGCGCTTGCCGAGGCCTACGCCGCGTACAAACATGCGGACGAGATCCCGCCCGAGCGGGTCGACGAGTGCGTCCGGGCCTTCAGCGGCGCGTTGCGCGAGCGGGTACGCCGCACCTATGCGCTGCCCGACAATGAGATCGTCGACTTCGAGGTGGTCTCGGACAAACCGTGGTCGGGATTCAACTACTACCTCGGCGGCTACCGGTCGCGCGTCGCGATCAACACCGACCTCACGCAATACATGTCGACCCTCCCGCACCTCATCGCCCATGAGGCCTACCCGGGTCATCACACCGAGCACTGCCGCAAGGAGGAGGTGCTGGTGGGCTCCGGCCAGCAGGAGCAGACCATCTTTCTGGTCAACACGCCGCAATGCCTGATGGCCGAAGGGCTCGCCGACCACGCGCTGCATGCCGCGATCGGACCGCAGTGGGGGATCTGGGCACAGGAGATCTACGCCGACCTGGGCCTGCGTTTCGACGGTGATCGGGCTCAGCGGATGGCCAAGGCGTCGAGCGGGCTTCTCGGCGTCCGCCAGGACGCCGCGCTGCTGCTGCACGACCGCCGCGCCGACCACGATTCGGTCGCCGAATTCCTCCAGCAGTGGTTGCTCGCACCGACCGAGCGGGCACGGCAGATGTTGCGATTCCTGACCTCACCGCTGTGGCGGGCCTACATCTCGACCTATGTCGAGGGGTACCGGTTGCTCGGTGAGTGGCTCGACGCGGCGCCCGCCGACGACCGCCTCACCCGGTTCGGCCGGCTGCTCGACGAGCCGCTGACCCCGGCGCAGCTGAGAGCCGAACTCGGGATCGAAAGGCCCGGCCCATAGACTTGTCTGTCATGAGCGTGAATTCGATGTCCCTGGCCGAGCTCGACCCGGATGTGGCAGCGGCGATGAACGGCGAACTGAGCCGGCAGCGCGACACCCTCGAGATGATCGCCTCGGAGAACTTCGTCCCCCGGGCGGTGCTGCAGGCGCAGGGCAGCGTGCTCACCAACAAGTACGCCGAAGGCTATCCGGGCCGCCGCTACTACGGCGGCTGCGAATACGTCGACGTGGTCGAGGACATCGCGCGCGACCGGGCCAAGGCCCTGTTCGGCGCCGACTTCGCCAACGTCCAGCCGCACTCGGGTGCCCAGGCCAACGCAGCGGTGCTGATGGCGCTGATGAACCCGGGCGAGAAGATGCTCGGGCTCGACCTCGCCCACGGCGGACACCTGACCCACGGCATGCGGCTCAACTTCTCCGGCAAGCTCTACGAGATCGAGTCCTACGGGGTCAGCAAGGAAGACTTCCGCATCGACATGGACGAGGTGCGCAAGATCGCGCTCGCGGCCAAGCCGAAGGTCATCTGCGCCGGGTGGTCGGCCTACCCGCGGACCCTGGATTTCGAGGCCTTCCGGTCGATCGCAGACGAGGTCGGCGCCTACCTGTGGACGGACATGGCGCATTTCGCCGGACTCGTGGCAGCCGACCTGCATCCGTCTCCCGTGCCGCATTCCGACGTCGTGTCGACGACTGTGCACAAGACCCTCGGCGGGCCGCGCTCCGGCCTGATCCTGGCGAAGCAGGAATGGGCGAAGAAGCTGAACTCGGCGGTGTTCCCCGGACAGCAGGGCGGGCCGCTGATGCACGCCATCGCAGGCAAGGCCGTCGCGCTCAAGATCGCCGGGAGCGAGGAGTTCGTCGAACGGCAGCAGCGCACGCTGTCGGGGGCGAAGATCCTGGCCGAGCGGCTGACCGGTGCCGACGTCTCCAAGGCGGGGGTGTCGGTGCTCACCGGTGGCACCGACGTCCACCTCGTGCTGGTGGACCTGCGCAACAGCCAACTCGACGGGCAGCAGGCCGAGGATCTGCTCCACCAGATCGGCATCACCGTCAACCGCAACGCGGTGCCGTTCGACCCCCGACCGCCGATGGTCACCTCGGGCCTGCGGATCGGTACCCCGGCGCTGGCCACCCGGGGCTTCGGCGACGAGCAGTTCACCGAGGTCGCCGACATCATCGGCACCGCCCTGGCCGCGGGTGCCGACGCCGATGTGTCAGAACTCCGGGGGCGTGTCTCGGCGCTCGCGTTGGACTTCCCGCTCTACGACGGGCTGGAAGAGTGGGGGTTGATGAGCCGCGTGTGAACCTGCATCGCTGTGGGTGCATGACGGACGCGGACCCAGATTGGCCAGACCGTCGGGCGATTCTCTATCCTTGCTCCGGTGAACGCATTGACCGAGGATGAGCTGATCATCGCGCTCGAGAAGGCGCTGCCCGAGATCGCCGAAGACCATCAGGCGGCCGCCAACCCGTGGAATCCGCACGACTGGGTGCCGTGGGACCTGGGCCGCAACTTCGCCTTCCTCGGGGGCGAGGACTGGGATCCGTCGCAGGCGACGATCTCGGACGAGGCGCGCGCGGCGGTGCTCGCGCTGCTGCTGACCAAGGACAACCTGCCGTCCTTCCACCGTGTGCTGGCCAAGCACTTCCCGGCGTTCTCCGACTGGCGTCAGCTGGTCGGCGTGTGGACCGCCGAGGACAACCGGCATGCGATCGTGCTGCGCGACTATCTCGTGGTCACGCGTGCGATCGATCCGGTCGACGCCGAGGAGCGCCGCCGGATTCACGTCACGGCCGGTTACCGCCAGCACACCGAGGAGATGGCCGAGCTCGGTCCGCTCGACGTCCTGGCTCTGATGGCGGTGCACGAGAACCAGTGCGTGGCCTTCGCCGAGAAGCTGGCGTCGGTGGTGACCGATGACGTCTTCGCGCAGATTCTCGCCAAGATCTCGGCGGACGACGCTCTGCAGGCCCACACCTTCGGCGCGTTCCTGAACTCCGGCCTCGTCGCCGATCAGGAGGGTACGGTGCTCGCCGTCGACCGCGCGCTCGCGCGCCTGGCGACCGAGCCCATCGGCGCCGACATCGCCGACTTCGATGCCGAACGCACGCTCATCGCCGGATATGAGACCGACGAGACCCGCGCCGCCGTCGCCGCGGCCATCGTCGAGCAACTCAAGCTGGACACCGTCCACGAGCTGGGAGACGAGGCCGAAGCCGCTCGTCAGCGTGTGCTCGCGCTGGCCGGTGCGGGCAGCCGACCGTAGCCTCCGGGCAACCTGCGTTAACCCATAATTCACGCCGACACACCCCTCTCCGCCGAGCCGGAGGGGGGTGTTCGGCGTACGTTGACGAGTGACGGGCCGCGGGGAAGCGGTTCGTCCGGGAGGTTCGATTCGTGGTTTGCACCAGCAACGCGAGAGGGCCGGCCCCGGTCCTCGTCCAGCTCGGCTCACCAGCCGAGACGGGCAAGAACCCGCCGGTCGTCGCAACTGGTTTGTGCGGGGCCGCACAAACGTAGGAGCCCTACGTGACCACACGCACCTACGTCCTCGACACGTCCGTCCTGTTGTCTGATCCCTGGGCGGTCACGCGTTTCGCCGAACACCATGTGGTGCTGCCATTGGTGGTCATCGGTGAACTCGAGGGCAAACGTCATCACCATGAACTCGGTTGGTTCGCGCGCGAGGCCTTGCGGCTGCTCGATGACCTCCGTCTCGAGCACGGCCGCCTCGACATCCCGCTGCCGATCGGTCACGAGGGCGGCACCCTCCAGGTCGAGCTGAACCACACCGATCCCGCCGTGTTGCCGGCCGGGTTCCGAACCGAGACCAACGATTCTCGAATCCTCGCCTGCGCGTTGAATCTTCGCGCCGAGGGCAGCGATGTGACCTTGGTCTCCAAGGACACCCCGCTGCGAGTGAAGGCCGGAGCCGTCGGCCTCGCCGCCGATGAATACCACGCGCAGGACGTCGTGGTCTCCGGCTGGTCGGGTATGGACGAGTTGGAAGTGGACTCGTCAGTCATCGACACACTGTTCGCCGAAGGTGTGGTCGATCTCGACGAGGCGCGAGAACTACCGTGCCACACCGGAATCAGGCTTCTCGGACATTCGTCGAGTGCGCTCGGTCGCGTGAATCCGGACAAGCGCGTCCAGCTCGTCCGTGGCGACCGGGAGGCGTTCGGGCTGCATGGCCGATCGGCGGAGCAGCGAGTGGCGCTCGACCTGCTGCTCGACGACAGTGTCGGCATCGTATCGCTGGGCGGTAAGGCCGGTACCGGGAAGTCGGCGCTGGCATTGTGCGCCGGACTCGAAGCCGTCCTGGAACGACGCACGCAGCGTAAAGTCGTGGTGTTCCGACCGCTGTATGCCGTTGGCGGACAACAGCTCGGTTATCTGCCCGGTGGTGAGGCCGAGAAGATGGGCCCCTGGGCGCAGGCCGTGTTCGACACCCTGGAGGGCTTGGCCTCACCTGAGGTGATCGAGGAGGTGCTGAGCCGGGGCATGCTGGAAGTGTTGCCGCTCACGCATATTCGTGGTCGTTCGCTCCACGATTCGTTCGTGATCGTCGACGAGGCACAGTCTTTGGAGCGCAACGTGCTGCTGACCGTCCTGTCGCGGCTCGGTGCCGGGTCGCGGGTGGTGCTCACCCACGATGTGGCCCAGCGTGACAACCTGCGCGTCGGCCGTCATGACGGTGTGGCCGCGGTCATCGAGAAGCTCAAGGGCCACCCGCTGTTCGCACATGTGACCCTCACCCGCAGCGAGCGTTCGCCGATCGCTGCGCTGGTGACCGAGATGCTGGAGGAGTTCGCGCCCGGCGCCTGACGTTTTGCCCTACCCGACACAACGACGCCGCCACAGATGCTGTGGCGGCGTCGTTCATGCGTGAGCTGTCAGCTGTTCACATCGATCCGAATGTGTAGCTTTGGCTGAGAAAGTCTGCGAGCATCGCCCAGAGCTTGATGAGTTCCATGTTTATCCCCTTTCGTATCGCCGGGGTCACGATCGTCCCCGACGCGACGAACACTACTTGTCCGCACTCCGATCCGCTCGGCATGTGTGCGCTCGGCGGGACCGAATGCCGCGTCCCCGGTGACACGATCTGTATCGCACCGTGACCATCACGAGATTCGTCACCTCTTGCGCACTGGCACACTGGTGTGGTGCATAAGTTACTGATGAGGCGAATGAGGTTATTGGGACTATTGGTGATCGCGGTGATGGCCGCTGTCGCCGGTGGTGCCGGAACGGCTCTCGCCGCGCCCGGCTCGACGGTCCCGACGACGCCCACGACGCCGGCTGCACCCGGCGGATCCCTGGTGCCCGAAACGGGCATCCCGATGCTCGACAACGTGCTGAACACACTGGCCGGGAATCTGGGGCTGGGAGGAAGTGGTAGCGCGGAGCCCGACACCAGTCAGATGATCGTCGTGACCGCACCCAAGGCAAGTGAGACGACCGCGTCGCTGACGGCGTTCGAGCGAGGCGCCGACCAGTCGTGGAAACCCGTTATTGGACCGACCAAGGCATTCCTGGGGTCGCTGGGGATGGGCGAGCCGAAGGACAATGTCTACCGGACCCCGGAGGGTACGTTCGCCCTCGACCAGGCGTTCGGCCGTCTGCCCAATCCGGGCACCAAGATGCCGTACTTCAAGGTCGACCGGCAGGACTGGTGGGACTCGAACATGAAGTCGCCGACCTACAACACCCATGTGCGTCAGGTGAAGAGTCCGGGTGGCGACAGTGAGAATCTGTACGACTCCGGACCCGTCTATGACTACGCGGTCAACATCGCCCACAATCCCCAGCGCACCCCGGGCAAGGCGTCGGCGATGTTCCTGCACGTGACCAACAACCAGCCGACTCAGGGCTGCGTGGCGATCGACAAGGAACTGATGCGCAAGATCTTGGTCTGGCTCGACCCGGCCAAGCATCCGAAGATCGCCATCGGTGTGAACCAGGCCGGGCCGTCGAGCACGGCGCCCGGAACGGCCACGCCGCAGTCGGCGACACCCCAGTCCGGTGCGCCCCAGTCCGCTACGCCCCCGACGACCGGCACGCCGAGCATCCCTGGCGCGGAGTCGTTGACACAGCTGCTCAATCAGCTGGTGAGTCTTGTGCCGTCGCTGCTCGGAACGGCCGAGGGGAGCTGATCATCAGGGGCGCGCGGTCGCTCCATGCCAGAAGCGGGGACCGGGTCATTCCGGTCCCCGCTTCATTGCGAAGCCGCATACCCGCCGATCGCTCGTGGCATCGTGGCCGGCCGTGACCATGTCGATCTGGCGGCGAGCCTGGTCGATGACGGGAGTATCGGGGTCGAGCACGGACAAATACTGCGCATGCGCAGCGAGTGAGCGCACGCCGATCTCGAACTGATCGGTGACGTCGACCGTATGTGTCGGATCCGGGCCGTTCTCGAACAACCACCGTGGTAGCGGTTCGTCGAGGGAGTCATATGTCTCGAGGACCGCGGCCGCGAACTCGATGTGGTCGCGCTGATTGGGTTGACCCGGAGACCATTCCGGTCCGCCATACAACGACAGGATAACGTCGGGGGCGACTTTTTCGATCGTCTCGGATATTCGTCGCCGCAACTCGGCAGTGTTGCGGATGTCGCTGTCGGGGAACCCCCAGAATTCGACGTCGTCGACGCCGACGACGGAAGCCGAGGTTCGCTGTTCGCCCTCCCGGATCGGCCCGGCCTGGGCCGGTGGCATGCCCTCGATGCCGGCCTCGCCGCTCGACGCGAGAGCGTAGACCACGCGTTTGCCCTCGGACGTCCACCGTGCGACCGCGGCCGCCATCCCGTACTCCGGGTCGTCCGGGTGAGCCACCAGGACCAGTGCGGTCTGCCAGTCGTCGGGGAAGTCCTCCATGACCCCAGCATACGAATTGGTGCCGGCCATCCGCGGCCACCGCGGACAATTGCCACGAAATCGGTTGGGAGGGCTGTCGTCGGCGGCTAACGCTCGCGATCGAGGTTGGCCATCTTGAGTACGTCGAGCCGCTTGTCGAGCTCGGCCTCGGACAGTTTCTCGTCGATGAGGTCGCGGTCGATCACAGTCTGCCGGATGGTCTTTCCCTCCTTCAGGGCCTGCTTGGCGACGGCAGCGGCCTCTTCGTAGCCGATTGCACTGTTGAGGGGTGTCACGATCGATGGCGAACTCTCGGCGAGGGTGCGCAGGCGGTCCTCGTGTGCGACGAGACCGCTGATGCAGCGATCGGCGAACAGGCGCGACACGTTGGCCAGCAGCTTGAGTGACTCGAGGACGTTGCGGGCCATCATCGGGATGTAGACGTTCAGTTCGAACGCGCCGTTGCCGCCACCCCAGGTGACCGCGGCGTCGTTGCCGATGACCTGTGCCGCGACCTGTGTGACCGCCTCGGGCAGAACGGGATTGACCTTGCCCGGCATGATCGAGCTACCCGGCTGCAGGTCGGGCAGCGCGATCTCGCCGAGTCCGGTGAGCGGGCCGGACCCCATCCAGCGGACGTCGTTGGCGATCTTGGTGAGCGACACCGCGATGGTCTTGAGTGCGCCGGACAGCTCCACGAGGCCATCACGGGCGGCCTGGGCCTCGAAGTTGTCCTTGGCCAGTGACAGCGCGTCGACGTCGGTGAGCTTACGCAATTCGGCAACGACCTTGGTGCCGAAGCCGTCCGGGGCGTTGAGTCCGGTGCCGACCGCGGTCCCGCCGATCGGCAGCTCGCCGACTCGCGGAAGGGTTGCGGTGGCCCGCTCGATTCCGGCCTCGATCTGCCGCGCGTATCCGCCGAACTCCTGGCCGAGCGTCACCGGCACCGCGTCCATCAGGTGAGTGCGGCCGCTCTTGACGACGTCGCGCCACTCGGTCGACTTGTCGAGCAGGGCCAGTCGCAGATGGTCGAGGGCGGGGATGAGATCGGTGACGGTGGCCTCGGTCGCCGCGACATGGGTTGCGGTGGGGAAGGTGTCGTTCGACGACTGCGACATGTTCACATGATCGTTCGGGTGCACCTCGACGCCATTGGCCTTGGCGATCGACGCGATGACCTCGTTGGCGTTCATGTTGGAGCTGGTGCCCGACCCGGTCTGGAACACGTCGATGGGGAACTGGTCGTCGTGCTGCCCGTCGGCGATCTCCTTGGCCGCGGCGATGATCGCGTCCGCCTTCTGGGCGTCGAGAAGTCCCAGATCCTTGTTCACCTGCGCGCACGCGGCCTTGAGCAGACCCATCGCGCGGATCTGGGTACGCTCGAGAGGCCGGTGGCTGATCGGGAAGTTCTCGACGGCCCGCTGGGTTTGGGCCCGCCAGAGCGCGTCCACCGGAACCTTGACCTCGCCCATGGTGTCGTGCTCGATGCGGTATTGCTGATCGGTCATCCTCGGGTCCTCCGGCTTCGTCGACAGTATCAACCACGGTACTCACTGCTGGATGAATGCATCTGTCGTACTTTCGGGTCACGGAGCGACACCGAAGTACGGCACAGCCCTGATCGACCTGTGGATGGCGCGCTCGTTGTGCACAGGCGGCGCGACCGTGGGGGTTTGGGTCGAAGTGACCCTCACACTGGCGAGGTGACCTGGCCACCTCCGCTGCCGTGCCTCGACGACGTGCTGGCCTCCCAAGATGGCGTCGTCGCCCGGTTTCAAGTTCTCGAGCGCGGGTTATCTGCGGAGTTCATCCGGCGTAAGCTTCGTCGCCGAGAATGGGCGACAGTGCATCCCGGCATCTACGTCGATCACACCGGGCCGCTGACGTGGCGGCAGCGAGCCTGGGGCGCGGTGCTCTACGCCCACCCGGCCGCACTGAGTCATGGCTCAGCCCTGTGCCCGGACGGCGCAACGGGGTCCGGGCCGATTCACATCGTCGTCGCCCGTTCCCGGCGGGTGACCCGGCGGCCCGGCGTGGTCGTCCGCTACGGTTCTCGGCTCGATGAGCGGGTGTTGTGGGGGGCGCATCCTCCCCGGGTGCGCGTCGAGGAAGCGGCGCTCGACGTCGCCGTCGAGGCGCCATCGGAGACCGCTGCCGTCGCGTGTCTGGCGGACGTCGTGAACGCCCGCAAGACCACTGCCGACCGGCTGCTCGCCGCGGCCCGTCGCCGGCCACGACTGCGTCGTCGGGAGTTCATCGAGGGAGTCCTCAATGATGTGGCCGGCGGTACGTGCTCGGTCCTTGAACATGGCTATCTGGTGAGAGTGGAACGCCCGCATGGACTTCCACGGCCGCTTCGACAGGCCCCGACCACCATCGGACGGCCTGGCTTTCGTGACGTCGACTATGCCCAGTGGGGTGTCGTGGTAGAACTCGACGGTCGAGCCGGTCATGACGGAGTGACCAACCGAGATCTCGATCTCCAGCGCGACCTCGACGCTGCGGTCGGCGTCCAACGCCTGACACTGCGCATCGGTTGGGGGCAGGTGTTCGATCGCCCGTGCTGCACGGCTCAGCAAATCGGGCAAGTGTTGCGCACACGCGGCTGGAACGGCACCCCAAAGCGTTGTCCGTCGTGTCCGAGCGTGTCGTAGACCGATGTCGCCGTACTTTCATGCCGCTGGGCGACACAGATCTACGGCACTGTTCACGACCGGACGCGAACCCCCAACGGGACGGTGACCGCACCACCGGGATCGGTGAAGAAGTCGTTGCCCTTGTCGTCGACGACGATGAATGCCGGGAAGTTCTCGACCTCGATCTTCCAGACGGCCTCCATGCCGAGCTCCGGGTACTCGATGACCTCCTGGCTCTTGATGCAGTCCAGGGCGAGTCGCGCCGCGGGCCCGCCGATCGATCCCAGATAGAAGCCGCCGTGGCTCCCGCATGCCTGCGTGACCTGCTTTGATCGGTTGCCCTTGGCGAGCATGACCATCGAGCCGCCGGCAGCCTGGAACTGTTCGACGTAAGAGTCCATCCGTCCGGCGGTGGTCGGACCGAACGAGCCCGACGCCATGCCCTCGGGCGTCTTGGCCGGTCCGGCGTAGTAGACCGGGTGATCGCGCAGGTAGTCGGGCATCGGCTCGCCTGCGTCGAGCCGTTCCTTGATCTTGGCGTGGGCGATGTCGCGGGCCACCACCAGCGGACCGGTCAGTGAGAGTCGGGTCTTGACCGGATGCTTCGACAACTCGGTGAGGATCTCGGGCATCGGTCGATTGAGGTCGATGTCGACGACCTCCCCGCCCTCGATGTCCTCGGTGACGCCGAGGGCCGGCATGTATTTGGCCGGGTCGGTCTCCAACTGCTCGAGGAACACACCGTCGGCGGTGATCTTGCCGAGCGCCTGGCGGTCGGCGGAGCAGGACACCGCGATCGCCACGGGACACGATGCGCCGTGCCGGGGCAGCCGCACCACGCGGACGTCGTGGCAGAAGTACTTGCCGCCGAACTGTGCGCCGATACCGAACGACTGCGTCAGCTTGAAGACCTCGTCCTCGAGATCGGTGTCGCGGAAGCCGTGCGCCGACATCGACCCCTCCGTCGGCAGTGTGTCGAGGTAGTGGGCTGAGGCGTATTTGGCTGTCTTCAAGGCGAATTCGGCCGACGTGCCGCCGATCACCACGGCGAGGTGGTACGGCGGGCAGGCTGCGGTGCCGAGCGATCGGATCTTCTCGTCGAGGAACTCGAGCAGCCGCTTCGGGTTCAGGATCGCCTTGGTCTCCTGGTACAGGAACGACTTGTTCGCCGAGCCGCCGCCCTTGGCCATGAAGAGGAACTTGTACTCGGGGCCCTTCGGGCCCTGCTCGGTCGCATAGATCTCCACCTGGGCGGGCAGATTGGTGCCCGTGTTCTTCTCCTCGTAGGTGGTGATCGGCGCCAGCTGCGAGTAGCGGAGATTGAGCTTGGTGTAGGCGTCGAACACACCGCGCGAGATCCATTCGGCATCGTCGGCGCCGGTCAGCACGCCCTCGGACTTCTTGCCCATCACGATCGCGGTGCCGGTGTCCTGACACATGGGCAGGACACCACCGGCGGAGATGTTGACGTTCTTGAGCAGGTCGAGCGCCACGAAGCGGTCGTTGCCCGACGCCTCCGGGTCGTCGATGATCTTGCGCAGCTGAGCGAGATGAGCCGGCCGCAGGTAATGGCTGATGTCGTGCATCGCCTCGGCGGTCAGCTTTTGGATCGCCTCGGGCGCAACCTTGAGGAAGGTCTGACCTTCGACGTCGACGCTGGTCACACCTTCGGTGGTGATCAGGCGATACGGGGTGTCGTCGGCGCCGGCGGGAAGCAGATCGCTGTAACGGAACTCGGGAGCGGGGGCTGTGTCACTCACCGGAGAATCGTATCGTGGCCGCTCAGCGGCCTTCCCGCCCGCCAGTGTGCTGGTGTTCTGGATCACACTGACTCAGGTACAACGCCTGTCGTCAGATACATGTGCCGCACCACGTGTATTCGGCGACAGGCGTTGTGTTCGGCTCGGGCGGGAGCCGGACAACCACCCGGGGAAGGGCGGCTGGGCGGCCGACTAGATGTCGAGGCGGGCGTACTCGCGCAGCTTGGCGGTCTGGTGCACGGCTTCGATCCGGCGGATCGTGCCCGACTTGGACCGCATCACCAGCGAGCGCGTGGTGGCTCCGTTGGGGCGATAGGTGACGCCGCGCAACATGTCGCCGTTGGTGACGCCGGTGGCGCAGAAGAAGGAGTTCTCGCCGCGGACCAGGATGTCGTTGGTCAGCACGCGGTCGAGATCGTGTCCGGCGTCGATGGCCTTCTGCCGCTCGGCGTCGTCACGCGGCCAGAGCTTGCCCTGGATCTCGCCGCCCATGCACTTCATCGCAACCGCGGTGATGATGCCCTCGGGGGTTCCGCCGACGCCCATCAGCATGTCGACGGTGCTGTAGTTGTCGGCGGCGGCGATCGCGCCGGCGACGTCGCCGTCGGAGATGAGTCGGATCTTGGCGCCGGCCTTGCGGATCTCACCGATCAGATCGGCGTGACGTGGGCGGTCGAGGACGACCACGGTCAGGTCGGCGATGTCGATGCCCTTGGCCTTGGCGACGGAGTTGATGTTCCACTCGACGGACTCTTCGATGTTGATCGCGCCCTTGGCCTCCGGGCCGACGGCGATCTTGTCCATGTAGAAGACCGCCGACGGGTCGTACATGGTGCCGCGCTCACTCACCGCGATGACGGCGATCGAGTTGGGCCGACCCTCGGCCATCAGGGTGGTGCCGTCGATGGGGTCGACCGCCACATCGCACTCGGGGCCCTGGCCGTTGCCGACTTCCTCGCCGTTGAACAGCATCGGCGCCTCGTCCTTCTCGCCCTCGCCGATCACGACGACGCCGCGCATCGAGACGGTCGAGAGGAGTTCACGCATCGCGTCGACGGCGGCACCGTCGCCCTTCTTCTTCTCACCACGACCCACCCAGCGGCCGGCGGCGAGAGCAGCGGCCTCGGTCACTCGCACCAATTCCATCGCGAGGTTACGGTCAGGGGCCTGGGGGGAAGGGGACATGTCGGACTCCTCGGCGTGGCGGCGGTGACACTTCGACAACAAAGCGATTGTCCTCATCCTTGCATGTCACACCCGGCGTTTGAGCAGCGACCCCGGCTGGAATACTGGCCGCCATGGCCGACAAACCCCGCATCCTGCACAGCAGCAAGGACATGATCTGGTCGCTGATCCCGCTGCTGATCATCTGCGCGATCGTGGCGATCGCGTCGGGGAACTGCTCGGTCGGCCTGTCGGGCCAGGCCTCGGACAATCGGATGGCGGAGTTCGACGTCACCCACGCTCTACAGGCCGATGCCCGCGACCTGCCGTTCCCCATCCGGCTGCCGGACACCCCGGAGGGCTGGAAACCCAACTCGGGTTCCACCCAGCCCGTGGGCGGCACCAGTGTCAGCAACGTCGGCTGGATCTCCGACGTCGGAGCGTATGTCCAGCTCAGCCAGACCAACGCCAAGGAAGAGGACCTCGTCGTCCACCTCGGCGGGGATGACGCGCTGGGTGCCGGCACCCGCCAGGTCGGCGGCCGCGAGTGGGTCACCTACTCGACCTCCGACGAGAAGAAGTTCTGGATCACCGATCTCGGGGATGTCCGGATCGCCGTCTTGTCGCGGGGCCCGGACGACGACATGGCCGAGCTGGCCACCGCGGTGCTCGACGAGCAGCCACTTCCCGGCCGGGCCTGACGTAACCGTCGTCGTCACCTGACGTGAACTCGTCGGCCCTGTCCGCGTCGCATCCTGTCGCGTCGCATCCTGTCGCGTCGAATCCTGTCCGCGTCGCATCCTGTCGCGTCGAATCCAGCCCGAGCCGACTCGGTCCCCGTCGACTCAGTCCTCGTCCGCCTCGCCGTCGGTGAGGACCGACTCGATCCGCTGACGTGCACCGTCGAGATGTTCCTCGCAGCGGCGGGCCAACGCCTCACCCCGCTCCCAGAGGGCGAGCGACGCATCGAGATCGAGACCGCCGTGTTCCAGTGTCGTCACCACGCCGACGAGCTCGTCGCGGGCAGCTTCGTACCCGAGTTCCTCCACGGGCACCCAGTCCTCGCCGGCGTCCGAGTCCGTCTCGGTCATGTCCCCGTTCACAGTGGGTCTCCTTCGGTCACACGGGCGGTCGCGGCACCATCGGCCACCCGGATGCGCACCTGCGCACCGGTCGGCATGTCCGAGACGGTGCCGACGACGTGAGGGTTGTCGATGTCGGTGCGTTGCACCACGGCGTACCCGCGCGCAAGTGTCTGTGCCGGTCCCAGTGTGGCAAGGCGTGCCGACAGGTGTTCGCGGCGGCGGTCCTCGGCGTCGACGTGCCGTCGGATGTCGCGGCGGATGTCGCGGCGCATCCGGTCGATGGCTTCGCCACGCGTGTCGATCATGGTGAACGGACGGGCCAGCACGGGCCGTGCCCGGAGTCCGTCGACGACGTGCGCCTGCCGTCGCACCCAGTTGCGCAGGGCGTGTGCGCTGCGTCGGCGTAGCTCATCGATCCCGGCCAGTTCCGCGGACACATCCGGCACGACCCGTTTGGCCGCGTCGGTCGGGGTCGCCGCGCGGACGTCGGCGACCAGGTCGAGCAGCGGGGTGTCCGGTTCGTGTCCGATGGCGCTGATCACCGGCGTGGTGCAGGCGGCCACCGCGCGAAGCAGCGCCTCGTCGGAGAAGGGCAGAAGGTCTTCGACGCTGCCGCCGCCACGGGCGATGATTATGACCTCCACATGGGGATCGGCGTCGAGGTCGGCGAGATGACCGAGGATCTTCGGGACGGCGGTCGGGCCCTGGACGGGAGCGTCGCGTACCTCGAAGCGCACCGCGGACCATCGGTCACCGGCCACGGTCATCACATCACGTTGGGCGGCACTCGCCCGTCCGCTGATGAGGCCGATGGCCTTGGGCAGAAACGGAATCGGCCGTTTCAGACGAGGATCGAACAGCCCTTCGGCGGTGAGCAGCCTGCGGAGGCGCTCGATTCGCAGGAGCAGTTCACCGACCCCCACCGGACGTATGTCGGTGACCCGCAACGAGACGGTGCCGCGCCCGGTGAAGTATGTCGGCCGGCCCAACATGACAACCCGGCTTCCTTCGGTGAGCTCGACCTCGGTGCGATACAGCAGGTCCGGGCTGCAGGTCACCGAGATCGAGATGTCGGCGGCCGGATCGCGCAGGGTCAGAAAGGCGACGCGGGTTCCTGGCCGGCGATTGATCTGAGTCACCTGGCCTTCGACCCAGATCTGACCGAGCCGGTGGATCCAATCGGCGATCTTCGTGTTGACGGTCCGCACCGGCCACGGGTTCTCGGCCGAGTTCGGAGACGATGCCGCGTTCGATGATGCCGCGTTCGATGATGCCGAGGTCACGTCGGCTGTTGCCGCTTGCTGTTCTGCGAGGCGATGCGATTGTCGATCATGGTGACGAATGGTGCCCGCGACTTGGTCGCACGCTCGTAGGAGGCGAGCTCCTCGAGTTCGGCGAGACCGACGCCGCGCAGCTTCGCACGCAGCTGGGCGAGGGTCAGATTGTCGTACTCGATGTACTCGACGATCTCCGGGACAGGGCCGTCGTGGTTCGAGCTCGCCGACGGGCCGCGCTCGGATTCCGACTCTGCGGAGCCGTCCCGGTTGATCATGTCCTCCGGAGGTGAGCTGTACAGGGCGAAGCGCCCGGTTGACGTGTCCGGTGTCGGGAGCGGTGCTTCGTCGGACGGCTGCTCTGCCGGCGGGGTCGGCTTGGCCGGTGGCTTCGTGGCCGGAGCGGCCTTCTTGGCGGTTTTCTTGGGTGTGGCCGGGGCTTTCACGGTGGGTGCGGTCGATGGCGGCGGTGCGGTCGTGGTCTCGCCGCGGCTCTCGATCGGCGTGCGGTCGGCCTCGGCGTCGATGGCGGCGTCATCGTCGTCGAACCGGGCCCATTCGGGCTGCTCGACGGGCTTGTCGAAGAGCATTTCGAGGGCGAGATCGCCCTTGATGGCGAGTTCGGCGATGTTCTGCTGCATCCGCATGCCGGCTTGGAGGGTCTGACTGACCGCTGTCATCGGCAGGGTGATGACCAGGGCGGGCAGCTTCTTGGTCTCCTCGATCGCGGTGACGACGAGGCCGGCCATGATGCGGGCCGGATAGGGTGCGCGAACCATGGCCCATACTCTGCCATTGGTTGTGGGTCGAGTCACCCCGGCGCCGGGAGCGCAGCGAGCGGGCCGTGGTGGGCGCGGCGCCGGGAGCGCAGCGAGCGGGCCGTGGTGGGCGCGGCGCCGGGAGCGCAGCGAGCGGGCCGTGGTGGGCGCGGCGCCGGGAGCGCAGCGAGCGGGCCGTGGTGGGCGCGGCGCCGGGAGCGCAGCGAGCGGGCCGTGGTGGGCGCGGCGCCGGGAGCGCAGCGAGCGGGCCGTGGTGGGTCCGGCGCCGGGAGCGCAGCGAGCGGGCCGTGGTGGGCGCGGCGCCGGGAGCGCAGCGAGCGGGCCGTGGTGGGTCCGGCGCCGGGAGCGCAGCGAGCGGGCCGTGGTGGGTCCGGCGCCGGGAGCGCAGCGAGCGGGCCGTGGTGGGTCCGGCGCCGGGAGCGCATCGAGCGGGCCGAGTCGCCCCGGGCGTTTCCGGTTGGACCCGTACCCTGGACAGCATGGTTGATCGCAAACGTGTCCTGCTGGCCGAACCGCGTGGTTACTGCGCCGGGGTGGACCGTGCCGTCGAGACCGTGGAGCGGGCGCTGGACAAGCACGGCGCCCCGGTCTACGTGCGCAAGGAGATCGTGCACAACCGGCATGTCGTCGAGACCCTGACCGATCGTGGCGCGATCTTCGTCGGCGAGACCGACGAGGTTCCCGAGGGCGCCATCGTCGTGTTCTCCGCGCATGGCGTGTCCCCGGAGGTCCACCGCAGCGCGGCGGCCCGCAGCCTCAAGACCATCGACGCCACCTGCCCCCTGGTCACCAAGGTGCACCAGGAGGCCAAGCGATTCGCGCGTGACGACTACGACATCCTGCTCATCGGGCACGAGGGCCACGAAGAGGTCGAGGGCACCGCCGGTGAGGCGCCGGAGCACATCCAGCTGGTCGACGGCCCCGATCACGTCGACGACGTGGTGGTCCGGGACGAGTCGAAAGTCATCTGGCTGTCGCAGACCACACTGTCGGTGGACGAGACGATGGAGACGGTGAAGCGGTTGCGGGAGAAGTTCCCGCTGTTGGCGGATCCGCCGAGTGACGACATCTGCTACGCGACACAGAACCGGCAGGTGGCCGTCAAGGCGATGGCCCCGCAGTGCGATCTGGTCATCGTCGTCGGATCACAGAACTCGTCGAACTCCCAGCGTCTGGTGGAGGTGGCGCTGCAGAACGGCGCGTCGGCCTCCTACCTCGTCGACTACGCCCGCGACATCGACACCGCGTGGCTCGACGGTGTCACGACCGTCGGCGTGACATCTGGTGCCTCGGTACCCGAGGTGCTGGTGCGCGGAGTGCTCGACCTGCTCGCCGAGCATGGCTACGACACCGTCGACACGGTCAACACCGCCAATGAGACCCTGACCTTCGCGCTGCCGCGGGAGTTGCGTCCGGCGCGGAGCTAACCAGCTACGGGTATCGCCTGTCCCGCCCAGATCGGGGGCCGGCGATCGGCCCATGGCCGGGCCCGCTCGAGCTGGCCCGCCAGTCGGAACAGTCCGGCCTCGTCGCCGTAGGAACCGAGGAAGTGCACGCCGATCGGCAGTCCGTCGTCGTTCCACCAGAGGGGAACCGACATCGCCGGGTTGCCGGTGATGTTCGCGACGACTCCCGCGTAGGCGACCGTGGGTGCACCCGCCGCGATCGCGCGGGTCGGGTCCTGCGGGGTCGAGGTGATCTCGCCGATGAGGGCGGGTGGCGTGGACAGGGTCGGGGTGAGCCAGACGTCGATGCCGGTGAGGAACGATGCGACGGTTCGTGCGAACCGCTGGCAGGTCTCGATCGCGAGCAGGTACTGTCCGGCGCTGACCTGCTCGCCCTTCTCCCAGTAGTAGCGGGTGAGTGGCTCGATCTCGTCGGCTCCGGGAATTCGTCCCAGGCGCCGCATCCAGTAGCCGAGTATCCAGGCTGTGGCGGAATGGAATACGTCGCCGATCGCCGCACCGACCTCGGGTGTGAGTCCGGGCAGGTCGATCTCGATCATCTCGTGGCCCAGGTCCGAGCAGAGTTCGGCGGCGTCGCGCAGGGCCGCGATGCAGTCCGGGTGGCCGGGCGTGCCCTCGGGGGTGCGTTCGGTGAAGCCGATGCGGAGTCGACCCGGATCGCGGCCGACCTCGTCGAGGAATGCGCCGGACCGAGGCGGAGCCACGTAGGGATCACCCAGCGCAGCACCGCATGTCGCATCGAGCAGGGCCGCACTGTCACGGACCGAGCGGGTGAGCGCATGTTCGACGGCCCAGCCGCTGATCGCGTCGCCGTACTCCGGGCCGAGCGGATTGCGAGCGCGGGTGGGCTTCAGCCCGAACACGCCGCATGCCGATGCCGGGTAGCGCAGTGACCCGCCGAGGTCGTTGCCGTGAGCCAGGGGAACCATTCCCGCCGCCACGGCCGCAGCCGATCCGCCGCTGGAACCGCTCGTCGACCGAGAGGGGTCCCACGGATTGCGGGTGGGTCCGTGCAGCATGGGCTCGCAGGTCGGGACCATGCCGAACTCCGGTGTGTTGGTCTTGCCGAGAACGATCAGGCCCGCGGCGCGCCATCGGCGCACCAGTTCGCTGTCGGTGTCGGAGATCAGCCCGTCGACAAATCTCGAGCCCTCGTGAAACGGCGTCCCTGCTATCTCGACGACCAGGTCCTTCGCGAGGAAGGGCACACCGGCGAGCGGGGCGTCGGTCCGCATCGTCGCGGCTGCTTCGAGCGCTTGGTCGTACGTTCGCGTGATGACCGCGTTCAGGGTGCCGTCGACCGCCTCGATCCGGTTGATCGCGGCTTCGGTGAGTTCGATGGCGCTGATCTCGCCCGACCGAACACGCTGTGCCATCGCGACCGCGTCGTCGTCCATGATGTCCTCCGTCCGTCGGATCTTCCCGTCAGTGAGTAGTGCGCGAGGTCTGATCTAGCGGTCCGCGATATGCCATGTCGCGCCTGCGTTCATGAGGGTCGATGCTCGTCGGCCCGCATCTGACAGGAGAAGGGACGCGATCATGACCATCGAGATCACCACCGAACAGAATGTCGAGCAGGACGTGGAACAGACCATGGGCCGTCTGGAAGCCGATCTGGCGGGCACCCTCGGGGTCCTGCTGGTCTCGTTGGGCACCCGCAGCGGTCTGTGGGAGGCGCTGGCCGGCGCCGGGCCCCGGACGGTCGCCGAGGTCGCCGCCAAGGTGGGCGTCGACCGAGCACTGGTCCGTGAATGGCTGCGCGCACAAGCTGCAGGCGGGTACCTCGACCATGACGCCGACGACCATGACTCTGCAGCCGACACCTTCAGCCTGCGCGACGGAGCGGGCGCCGTTCTCGTCGGCGGACCCGGTGCGTCCATGGTCGAGGCCTGCGTCGAGATGTTCTCGTCGATGTGTGAGAGCTTCGACGCCTTCTCCGAGTCATTTTGCAGCGGTGAAGGTTTCGGTTGGCATCAACGGAGCTCGGCGCACTGGCACGGCACCGATCTGCTGACCAGGACGGCACTCCCGCCCGAGCTCATCGCGGCCGCACTGGAGCAAGTTCCCGACGTGCACGAGACGTTGGCGGCCGGCGGCCGAGTGATCGATGTCGGCTGCGGATACGGCGCACCGACCACGGCGATCGCCCGGCGCTATCCGCGCGCTGACGTGATGGGCATCGACTACCACGACGCGTCGATCATGCAGGCACGGTCGGCGGCGGCCGCCGCGGGAGTCGGCAATCTCCGGTACGAGGTCGGCACGGCAGGAGATCTCGCGGGTTCGGATGCCACACTGATCACCTTCTTCGATTCCCTGCACGACATGGGCGACCCGCTCGGCGCCCTCGCCGCGGCCCGCGCGGGCCTGGCCGCCGACGGAGCGGTGGTGCTGTTCGAACCGCCAGGAGGTGATGAGGTGGTCGACAACATGAATCCCGGCGGGCGGATGTTCTACGCGGTCTCCACTCTGGTGTGCACTCCGAACGCCGTGTCGCAGCGCACCGAGGACGAGACCGCCTCGGAGCCGCTCGGGGCGCTGGCGGGTCCGCGGGTCCTGACCGATCTGGCCCACCAGGCCGGCTTCTCGTCCGTGCTCCAGCTCGACGTCGGCGCCCCGATGAACCTGATCTTGCAACTACGGCCCTGACCGGCAACGATTGCGTCATGGGCGGCACCACCGAGTTGCTCGGGCGCGGCCACGCCGTCGCGGTGTTCGATTCTGCACTCGAGAGTGCGAGTTCGGGTGTCGGCGGCTTCGTCCTTGTGTCCGGGGAAGCCGGGATCGGCAAGTCCGCAGTCCTCGGCTGGTTGGTCGATCGTGCGACACCGACCTGTCGCGTGCTCCGGGGGTTCTGCTGGGAACACGGCGGCGCACCCCCGTACTGGCCGTGGTCGCAGGTCTTGCGGGCCGCCGAGCCGACCCCCGCGGCCCTGGGTGAGGCTGCTCGGTTGCTCGACCCGGTAGAGGCGAGCGTGACGGGAGGGGTAGCCGAGGCCGCCGATGCGCAGTTCCGACTCCTGGACTCAGTTTCACGCTTTCTGGTTCATGCATCGGCCGATCGGCCGGTGGTCGTGGTCATCGATGATCTGCACTGGGCCGATGCGGGATCCCTCGTCATGCTGTCGTTTGTGGCGCGTGCGGTGCGTGACGCACCGGTCCTGCTGGTGGGCGCCTACCGCGATACGGAAGCACCCGAGGCGCTGCTCGAATTGGCCGGTTCCGCGCTCGCGCTGCCACTGTTCGGACTCGGTCGTGCCGAGGTGGAGGCGATGGTGTCCGGTATGCCGGGGCCGGCTGTCGCGTCGTCGGTGGTCGAGAAGGTGTGGCATCGCAGCGGGGGCAACCCGTTCTTCGTCGGTGAACTCATCCGTCTTGTACAGGCCCACGGATCGGCGCAGCCGCCGAATCGACTGCCCGCGAGCATCATCGAGACCGTGCGGCGTCGCCTTGCGCGGTTGTCGAGCACCTGCGTACGCCTCCTGGACTGGGCTGCCGTCGCCGGGCGCGAGATCGAGATCCCCCTCCTGGTCGCGGCCGGGGCGGTCGAGGACGCAGACGTCGCTCGGGACGAGCTCGCGCAAGCCGAGCGGGCCGGCATCATCACCGTGGATCCGCCTGCATTCGTTCATGACCTGTATCGCGATGCCGTCCTCGAGGACATGGGCGCCGCGGCGCGCCGAGACATCAATCTCGCCCTCGGGCATGTCCTCGAACGGCTCGATGGCCCTGACTCGGCTGCCCGTGCGGCGAGCCACCTGTTGGCCGCAGGATCGTCGGCGACCGTCGATGCCATCGCCGCATCACTACGGGCAGCCGATCTTGCGACGGCCCGACTCGGTCATGAGGCATCGATGGGGCACTACCGACATGCATTGGCGCTCATGGGGTCCGGATGTGAGCGAGACGCGGTGGAGTTGAGACTGGCGCTGTCCCAGGACCGGGCCGGACACCTCGACGACGCGCGCGACTCCTACCGCCGGGTGATCGAGACCGCCAGCGAGCGTGGCGATGCCGAACTGTTCTCCCGTGGCGCGCTCGGCCTGCAGTCACTCGGCCACCGGTCCGGTGATCAGGACACGGAGGTGATCGCTCGCCTTGCCGAGGCGACGGCGCTGCTGGCATGCGGGCCGGCCGCCGTCCGATCGCGTGTGGCCGCGGCATCCGCGCGGGCATCGATCCACGGATCCGCCAGTGCTCCCGGTGCAGCGGAGCCGATCCGGATGGCCCGACGAGCGGTGGCGCTCGCCGAGGAGGGCGACGATGCCACCGCGCTCGCCGACGCATATCTCGCGTTGCACGACGCGCTCTGGGTGCCCGGGAGTTCGGCCGACCGCTTACCGGTGGTGGACGCGATGATCGGCGCCGCTGAGCGCGGAGGCGATCCCGATCTCGTCGCCCAGGGTCACCTGCTGCGCGCCACGGCTCTGCTCGAGATCGGGGATCGTGCGGGCCGTGACGAGCTCCTCACCTACGTGGATCTTGCCGCTCGGCTCGGTCATGCGCGCGGTCGGTGGGGATCTCTCACCCGCAAGGCGACGTTCGCGCAACTGTCCGGTCAAGCCGCTGAAGCCGCGGAGTTGGGGGAGGAGGCGCTCGAACTCGGCAGGGCCATCGCCGAGCCGGACGCCATGGGGTGCTTCTGTACGCAACGCTGGTCACTGGTGGCCCTCGGTATCCGTGAGCCTCCGGCGGTGCTCGACGCCGCTGACCCGCTTTGGCCGTTGTTTCCTCTCATGCGTGCGTGGCCTCCGGCCGTGCGTGGCGAGTTCGAACTGGCGCGCGAACTGTTGGGGGACTTCAGCGTTGTCGCGGTCACACCGTCCACCGATCTGGAGAAGCTCGCGATCGCTGCAGTGGTGTTCGCCGCGGTCGGCACAAATGACCAACGCCGGTGGACGTACCATTCGCTGCTGCCTCACGCCGGACTGCACGTCGTCGTCAGCGGGTGTGCCGCCTATCACGCGGCCGTCGATCACCATCTCGGCATGCTGGCTGCGTCGTTAGGCGACTTGGCCTCGGCGCGCGGCCATCTCACCGATGCGCTCCACATGCACACCCACCTCGGCGCCGCCGGCTGGGCGGAGGTAACCCGTCAGACGCTCGAGCAACTGGATCAGAGGTTGCCGGACAACGAGTTCCACATGGTCGACGACCAATGGACCTTGTCGTTCGCAGGTCGTCGCGTGACGCTGCCGAACGCCAAGGGCCTCGCTGACCTGCAGGCGATCATCGCCGGTCACGGGCGCGCGATCCACGTGATCGACCTGCTCGGACCCGACGTCGCGGCCACCGTCGGATGGACTGGTTCCGACCGGGTCCTCGACGATCGCGCAAAGGGAGAGTACAAACAGCGCATCGATCAATTGGGCGCGCAGATCGCTGATGCCGAGGACATCGGTGATTCCGTTGGTGCACAACGTCTCGGCGATGAACGATCCGCCATCGTCGCCGAGCTCGCTGCGGCCAGCGGTATCGGTGGACGTGATCGTCGGCTCGGTGATGTGACGGAGCGCGCGAGAAAGACGGTGGGCGCCCGAGTCCGCGGAAGCATCGTCAAGATCGAGCGAGTTCATCCGGAACTTGCCGTGCACCTGCGGGCGTCCGTGCATCTCGGAACGACCTGTTCGTACCTACCGTTGTCGCCGGTCGACTGGCGATGCGGCACAGGAGATGTGGCACAAGGGGTGCCGAGACTTGGTATGCCGTCACGGGAATGATGGTTGACCCGGCGTTCGCGTCGCCGAGGCCGTGAACCGATCGTGTTGGGGGATGCCGAAGCTGTTCTCGCGCAGAATAATTCGTGTCGGAGGGTTCCGATGTTCTGTGCCCAGTTGAAGTGATGCGGGTTGTCCACAACCCCTACCGACGATGAGGCCTTCTTGTCGGTGGTCTCGGATAATCTGTGGTCAGTGAATTCCTCACGGGGGCTGTGGTTTCTGATGACGGGCTGAGGTTTTTTGTCCTGTCGGTCTGTATTGCGTATGCGAGCGTCACCAGCTCGGTCCCTGGGGGGGCCGCCCTGAGGCGCCGCCCTGAGGAGCGAGCTGGCGAGCGTCACGAAGGGAGCGAGCTGGCGAGCGTCACGAAGGGAGCGAGCTGGCGAGCGTCACGAAGGGGGTGTGGTGTTCTCTTATTCGGATTCGGTTGCTGATGACTTGGTTATGTCGTCGGCCGGGTCGGCGGATCTGGTGGCCGAGGCGTGTGCTGCGTTGCGGTTGAGTCGTCAAGCTGAGGCGCGGGCGTTGTTGTTGGCCTTTCGGATCGGTGAGCAGGTGCATGACGATCTGATGGTGGCGTTGGGTCCGCGCGCGCAGATGAAGGTGCGTCGTCATGCGGAGAAGGCGGCGGTGGGGGAGATCTCGCTGCAGTTGGGGTTGTCGCGGACCAAGGCCGGCAAATGGTATCGGTTGGGGTCGGCGTTGCAGCTCAGGCCGAAGCTGCGGATGGCGTATCTCGACGGTGATTACAGCACCAATCGGTTGTCGGAGTTGGTGCATTTTGTGGAAGCGGTACCCGATGTCACACAACATGATTCGACTCCCGACACGGACACCGTGGGCTCAGGTGGCGGTGACGACGACGCTGCCACCGACACCGACACCGGCATCGACACCGACATCGACGCCGAGCCTGCGACGTCCGATCCGGCTGACACGTCCGATCCGGCTGACACCTCTGATCCGGCTGACACGTCCGATCCGGCTGACACGTCCGATCCGGCTGACACGTCCGATCCGGCTGACACGTCCGATCCGGCTGACACCGCCGAGCCGGTCACTGATGTGGAGGGCATTGCTCTGAAGTATGGGGCGCGTCCGACGACGGACACGGTGTTGCGCGATGAGTTGGCCGGGGTGGCGATCGGGCTGGATCCCGAGGGGGCGGCCGAGGCGCGCAGGGAGTTCGGGCGGCGTGGCAGAACGTGACCGCGGCCAATGACAGTTCCGGGCATGCCAACATCGATGCCTGTGTGCCGGCCGAGTACGGGGTGTTTCTGCGTGCGGGGATCGCGGCGTTGCTGCGTGCGCGGGTGTGTCGGCGCGATCCGCGCACGCTGGGTCAACAGCGGGTCGACGCGTTGGCCGAACTCATCGGCACACCCGGGGTGCGGCTGACGTGTCGGTGTGGCGACGACGACTGCCCGGCCGGCAGAGCGCCGACTGACCCGACCTCTGGGCCGACCGATCCGACCCAGCCCCCCGCACCCGACGGCGGCCGAGACGGTGACCATGATGGTGGCGACGCAACCGACATCGACGGTTCAAACGATGATGGCGCCCTACCTGAACGCAGTAACCGCTGCGACGACGCGGCCCGCGATGAAACCCGTGCCGACGGCACAGATTCAGCACGGGCTGACAACACGGTCGCCGACGCCGAGCCGGACCCCGCATCCGAGCCGGACGGTGCATCCGGGTCCGCGCTCACCCCGGCTGCGCCACCGTGGACGCTAGAACTGGGCCCGGATGGCATCGAGGTGCCCCGGTTGCGTGGCTACGGGGCGATCGATCCCGCCCTGGCTGACCGGCTGAGCGATCGGGCCACGCTTATCACCCTGCCGAACCACCAGAACCGCCGACCGTCGGGGCTGATCGTGCTCGGCGAGCGTGGACCGGGCCCACCGGTCGATCCGTCCGGACACGGTGGCCACGACCTGCCGCCGCCGGGTGCGTTGACTTATGCGCCGTCGACGAGGGTGCGTGAGCAGGTTCTGTTGTCGGATCGGTACTGCCGGTATCCGTTCTGCGGGCGACCCGCGCACGAATGCGAGCTCGATCATCTGGTGAAGTTTCGGCGCGGTGACCCGCAGACCGGTGGTTGGACGCTGCCCGCAAACCTGGCACCGCTGTGTCGGCCGGATCATCAGCGCAAGCATCTGGGCATGTGGATACCGACGATGAACATCGACCGCACCATCACCTGGCGCAACCCGGTCACCGGGAAGGTCATCGTCACCTACCCGCGGTAGCCGGCCCAACGCGGGCGCATCCTCGCAAGCTCGGAGGCTCCTCAGGGACCGGGTGATGACGCCCGCAGGCTCGGAGGTACCTCAGGGCGCGGGTGGTCACGCATCCTCGCAAGCTCGCGCGTCAGGATTCTCCCGCATCCTCGCAGGCTCGCGCGTCAGGATTTTCCCGATCCCTGAGGAGGTCCGGAGCGCTAGCGGAGGGCCGTCACGAAGGGGCGCCCTTCGTGACGCATCCTCGCAAGCTCGGAGGCTCCTCAGGGAGCGGGGGGTGACGCATCCTCGCAGGCTCGGAGGCTCCTCAGGGAGCGGGGGGGGGGGGTGACGCATCCTCGCAGGCTCGGAGGCTCCTCAGGGAGCGGGTGGTGACGCCTCGCAGGCTCGGAGGCTCCTCAGGGAGCGGGTGGTGACGCCTCGCAGGCTCCTCAGGGAGCGGGTGGTGACGCTCCCGAGGTCACTCGCCTCCGAGCGGCGCCTCAGGGGATGACTGAACTAGAACTCATCCGGACTCAGTCGTCGAACGCGGCGGTGCGGTAGCGCGATGGCGAGTACTGCGGCGATGACCGCCGCGCAGACACCGACTCCGACGAGTGCGACGTTGCGGGCGGTGTGGTCGGGCGGGATGTCCGGGGCGGGTGCGGCGATCGCCTTCGACTCGGTGGGATCAGCTCGGTCGCCGGGAATCTCGCTGGTCAGCGCCGCGACCGGATCGATCACCCCGTAGCCGATCACGGTGTCATGGCCAGTGCCGGGCGCATGTGCGGTGCGGATGATGCGGTCCATGACCTCTCTCGGTCTCAGCCTGGGGAAGCGCGACCGCACGAGTGCCACCGTCCCGGCGACATACGGTGTCGCGAAGCTGGTGCCGACGATGGGGATCGGGCCGTCCTGCCCCTGCTGGGCGTCGACCAACCTCGACGATCCGCGTGTGCTGTCGAGGCTCACGATGTCGGTGCCGGGGGCGGCGACGCTCACCCAGGGTCCGTGCAGGCTGAACCCGCTGGGTGCGCCGGTCCCGGCATCGACCGCGGCAACCGCGAGAACATAGGGCGAGAACCAGGCCGGGCTGGCGATGGTCTCGACCGAGCCCCAGCCGCTGGTGTCGGCAGGCGACGGCGTCGGATTCTGTTCCCGACAACCTGAACTGGGCGACAGATTGCCGGCTGCGACGACGACCACGACGTCGTGGTCGTAGGCGTATTTGACTGCTGCACCCAAAGACTTGTCGTTGAGTCTGGTACCCGCCGGGGCGCAGGCGACCTCGGAGATGTTAATCACGGTGGCACCGAGATCGGTGGCCCGTACGACCGCGTTGGCCAGTGTCGCGACCGACCCGTAGCCGGAACCGACTGTGGGATCGGCCTCCGCAGAACTTCGCCGATCCTTTGCCGAGTAGGCGCCGCTCGACTGTCGGATCGAGATCAGCGACGCGTCGGGCGCGACGCCCGCGAATGCGTCCCGGCGACTCGGCCGTGCGGCGATGATGCCGGCCACGAGTGTGCCGTGCGCGTCGCAGTCGACGAGCCCATTGCCCGACGACACATAGTCGCCACCGGCCTGGACCCGACCCAACCGCGGGTGCGGGGTGACACCGGTGTCGATGAGGGCGACCTTCTGGCCGCGGCCGCTACTGAACCGCCAGGCCTCCGGAAGGTTCATCATCCACTGGGCTGCAGTCGGTTTCGAGTTGTCGTGGCGGCCGGTGGCCAACGGCTTGGCGCACAGCGTGCGCTGCTCGGTGGGTTCCGGAGGTGTGACCGGCGCCGAACGCACGAGTGCGGTCGAGTCGATGACCGGCGGCGTCATCGCGGCCGCAGGTGCACCGGCGATCGAGGCGTTCACGGCGATGGTCGACAGAAGTGCGCCGATGATGCCCGTCGCGCGCCGACGCACGTCAGATCTCCCGGACGATTTGGTACAGGTCGAGGATCCACAGCAGCAGTGGCACGATGATCGCGACGAGGACGTACTCGACGATCTCGGCTGCACGCCGCATCACAGGTGAGAACTCCTGGTTGGGTGCCACCACGCCGAGGACGAAGGCGGCCCCGACGATCACCATGGCCACGACGAAACCGATCACCGGCCAGTTGTCGGAGCCGAACGCGAGGCCGGTGGCGAGGGTGACCAGGGTCAGCGAACCGCCGGCGATGAGGAAAGCTGCCTGAGCCAGGTCGCTGTGCGAACGGCCGCGCAGGCACATGACAACTGCGACGATGGCCGCATACGCGGCGGCCTTGGGTGCGAAACCGGCCAGGGGGGCTGCCGCCATGACGGCACAGGCCGCGGTCACCAGCGACGTCCCGGCGACAATGCCGGTCAGATAGGCGTTCGCGACATACGAACGACGTTCCAACGCATCAGCCTTGGGCAAGGCCATCGCGCCGATGGCGCCGATTCCCTCGATCGCCGGCTTGGGCTCGATCTCCTCGGCATCGATCGCTGCACCGGCAGTCGGTACCGGGGGCAGGGGCAGTTTGGCGAGCATGATCGTCGCGCGGGGCGCCATCGCGAGCACGAGAAGCCCGATGGCGGCCAGCACTGCGGCGATGTCGGCGACGTCGACATCGAGCAGCAGGTCCGCCGCGCAGCCGCCACCGGCGAGCACCATCGCGGTGGTGACCGCACTGTGCAGGGCGGGACCGGTGGCGATCAGACGGTAGGAGACGACGATTCCGACGAGCGTGAGCGCGCACCCCAGAGTCAGATGCGCGGCGCCGAACCGGCCGGGAACCAGCAACATGCCGGTGACGAAAAGCTGTGGCACCGCCGTCGCGACGAGGACACTCGCGCTCATCTCGTCGCGGTAGTGGCGCGCCACGATGGTGCCCGCGGTGAGTAACGCGATCGCGGCGAGCGCGCTGAGCGCGGCAATCCACAAGGCCCCGCTCGTCGATCGGTAGGTACCGAGCGCCACGGCGGCACCGACCGATGCGAACAGTGCCACGGTGAACCCTGCACAGCGGGCCGACCTGGCCGACCAAGCGGCGAACCGAGATTCATTCAAACGGGCGACAGCGTCGACCACGTCGTCGAAGAGTGCCGGCGACTCACCGGTACGAATAGGGCGGAGAACGAGCAGGTCACCGTCGCGAATTCCGGATTCCGACAACGAGCGGTTCGGAGCAATCGGTTCCTGCCCGACGAGACCCAGGGTCCAGCGATTCTGACGGTCCCGGGGACGGTTGTCACCGTCGTCGGGGTCGTCCGGATCGCGCCGCGCGGGACTACGCGACTCAATCTGCGCGACCAGGTCGGGTATGAGCGCGGCGATCGGCATCGCCGCAGGTAGACCCACATCCAACTGGGTGTTGCCGCCGAGCACGGACACCCGGACGAGCTCCGGTTCGATGCCCGCCCGGCCACGCGCACCGGCTTGTCCGCCGGCCGCCGGCCCCGGCCCCGGCGAATGTGACAGCATTGTTTGCGAATCCAGAGTCGACATCTGGTGGATCCTCCCCGCCCTGTTCGCGGTTACCATGCGAACCGCGTCAATTGTGTACTAGCGCGGCCCTGTCGGGACAACTCGGGGCGGCACGATCGGTCGGGGGGAAGATCGCGTGGTGACAACTACGGAGGGGTTCGTCCGCCGTGCGCGGATCACACCTCCGCGGGCACCCGGCGGTGAGCTGAACATCGCGCCGCCGCCGGACGTGCCGCGGGTCGTGCCGGGCAGCATGCTCATGAAACTGCTGCCGGTCGTGATGGTGGTGGCGGTCGTGGGCATGGTCGCGATGATGTTCGCGACCGGTGGACGCAACATCCTGTCGAACCCGTTGTTCATGATGTTCCCGCTGATGATGCTGATGTCGATGTTCGGCATGTTCGCGGCAGGCGGGCACGGCGGCGGGAAGAAGGCGGCCGAGCTCAACGAGGAACGCAAGGACTACTTCCGCTACCTCGGCCAGACCCGCGCCCAGGTGATGGACACGGTGGCCGCACAGCGCGCCGCCTTGTCGTGGAGCCATCCCGACCCGGCGGCGTTGCTCGACATCGTGGGCAGCCGGCGGATGTGGGAGCGGCGACCGACCGACAGCGACTTCGCCCACGTCCGAGTGGGTGTCGGGTCGCAACGACTCGCCACCCGCCTGATGCCGCCCGAGACCGGCCCTCTCGAGGACCTCGAGCCGGTGTCGATGGTGGCGCTGCGTCGTTTCGTTCGCACCCACTCCGTCGTGCACCGGCTGCCGACTGCGATCTCGCTGCGCGGTTTCCCCGCGGTCAACATCGAGGGTGCTCGCCAAGAGACCCGGGACCTGGTGCGCGCGATGATCGTCGAGCTGTGTGCCTTCCACGGACCGGACCACATGCACATCGCCATCATCACCGGGGACCCGGCGGGTGAGGCCTGGGACTGGGCGAAATGGCTTCCGCACGTGGGCCATCCGACATTGCGGGACGGCCTCGGCGCCATGCGGATGATCTACCCGACGCTGGCCGACTTCGAGAACTCGATGGCCTCGGATCTGCTCGAGCGCGGGCGTTTCAGTCGTTCCGCGCCCCCCACCCCCGGTCGTGCGCATCTCGTGGTGGTGCTCGACGATGGCCACGTGGCCGGCGACGAGCGGTTGATCAACGATGCGGGGATGGAGGGTGTCACCGTCCTCGATCTGACCGCCCCGCCGGACGGGCTCGCCGCACGCCGTGGTCTTCAGCTGGTCGTCCGCAACCGAAAGGTGGCGGCGCGCAGTGCTTTCGGTGTCGAGGAGTTCGCCGACATGGACTCGCTGACGATCCCCGAGGCCGAGACCCTCGCCCGCCGCATGGCACGGTACCGGCTGGCCACGGCGGCAGCGCTGGCGAACCTGGAGACCGAGGCGACCTCGAGCGACCCGGGTCTGCCCGCACTGCTCGGTATCACCGATGCCACGCGCTTCGAACCCACCGTGGGCTGGCGCGGCCGCACCGGACGTGACCGGTTGCGGGTGCCGATCGGTATCACGCCCAGTGGTACCCCGGTCGATCTGGACATCAAGGAGAGCGCACACGGCGGAATGGGTCCGCACGGCCTATGCATCGGCGCGACCGGGTCGGGCAAGTCGGAGTTCCTGCGCACTCTGGTCCTGGCGATGCTCGCGACCCATTCGCCGACCGAGCTGAATCTCGTGCTGGTCGACTTCAAGGGAGGTGCGACATTCCTGGGACTGGAGTCTGCGCCGCACGTGGCCGCGATCATCACCAACCTCGAGCAGGAACTGTCGATGGTCGACCGGATGAAGGACGCGCTGTCCGGAGAGATGAACCGCCGTCAGGAATTGCTGCGCAGTGCCGGCAATTTCGCCAACGTCAGTGATTACGAACGGGCCCGTGCGTCCGGGGTGCGCCTCGAGCCGCTGCCCGCGCTGTTCATCGTCGTCGACGAGTTCTCCGAACTGCTCGCACAGAAGCCGGATTTCGCGGAACTGTTCGTCGCGATCGGCCGGCTCGGACGGTCGTTGCACATCCACCTGTTGTTGGCCTCGCAGCGGCTCGAAGAGGGCAAGCTGCGCGGACTCGACAGCCACCTCTCCTATCGGATCGGACTGAAGACGTTCTCGGCCAATGAGTCCCGATCGGTACTCGGCGTTCCTGACGCCTACCACCTGCCGAGCGTGCCCGGATCGGCATACCTCAAGTGCGATTCCGCGGAACCGGTGCGGTTCAACACCTCCTACGTGTCGGGCCCGTATCTCCCACCGGTCGCCGACGGAGCGCTCGAGGACATGGCGGTCTACACCGGCCCACTGGGACGCATGAAGGTGTTCACCGCGCTGCCGGTGCCCCTGGAGGACGGTGCGGCCAGCTCGTCGGTCCTCGATCAGGCGCAAGCCCTGCTGGACGAGGAGCCACCGCAGGAGCCGGAGGTGCCCGCCTACGACGACCCTGCCGCGGCCTCGATACCGACGTTGCTCGATACGCTCGTCGGGCGCATGGCAGGGCACGGTCCACCCGCACACGAGGTCTGGCTTCCACCTCTCGACGAGTCCCCGACGGTCGATCAGCTGGTTGGACGTCGCGACTGGTCGGCGCCGGGCGCGCTGGGCGATCTGCGCCTGCCCGTCGGCGTCGTCGATCGCCCGTATGACCAGCGTCGCGACGTTCAGCTGCTCGATCTGGCGGGCGCCGCCGGCAACGTCGCCGTTGTCGGTGGTCCGCAGTCGGGCAAGTCGACCGCGTTGCGCACGATCGTCATGGCGGCGGCGGCCACCCACACGCCGGAACAGGTGCAGTTCTATTGCCTCGACTTCGGCGGCGGCAGCCTCGCGTCGATCGCCGGGCTCCCGCATGTGGGCTCGGTGGCCTCCCGAGGCGACATGGACGCTGTGCGGCGCACGGTCGCCGAGGTGAGCGCCATCGTCCGCAGCCGCGAATTGTTGTTCGCCCGTCTGGGTATCGAATCCATGCGCGACTACCGCGCACGCCGACGTGAGGCGTTCGCCGGGGGAGCGGTCGACGAATCCGACCCGCTGAGCGCGGATCGCCACGGCGACGTATTCCTGGTTCTCGACGGTATCGGTGTGCTGCGCAACGAGTTCGATTTCCTCGAGGACCAGATCAACGCGATCGTCCAACAGGGACTGTCCTACGGCGTGCACGTGATCGTCACCGCCTCGCGGTGGGCCGAGGTCCGCCCGGCGGTGAAAGATCTGATGGGCAGCCGGATCGAGCTCAAACTCGGTGACGCCATGGACTCGGAGATGGGACGTCGGGCGGCGGCACTCGTGCCGCACAACCGTCCGGGTCGCGGCCTCACGCCGGAGGAGCTGCACATGCTGATCGCGCTGCCGCGTCTGGACGCGGTCAGCGCGGTCGAGTCGCTCCCGGCCGGCGTGCAGCAGGCGACCGACAAGCTCGCGACCGCCTACCGGGGTCGTGAGGCCATGGTCGTGCGCAAGTTGGGCAACGAGATCGCCCAGGCAGAGATCGACACCCGACTCGAGCGGGCCGGACGGGCGTTGGCCCCGACCCAGGTGGCGATCGGAGTCGGGGAGCTCGAGCTGGCGCCGGTGGTACTCGATTTCGGTGTGCAGCCGCATTTCATGGCGTTCGCCGACGTGGAACACGGCAAGACGAACCTTTTGCGCAACATCGTGACCGGCCTCGTACGCAACTCCACCCCGGAACAGGTCAAGATCGTGTTGGTCGACTATCGCCGGACCATGCTGGGCATCATCGAGGGGGATCATCTGGCCGGCTATGCCAGCTCGGCGAACACCGCGGTGCCGATGATGACCGAGCTCGCCGCTCACTTCTCCGGGCGCCTGCCACCGGAGAACGTGACACCGCAGCAACTGCGGGATCGTTCCTGGTGGTCGGGCCCCGACATCTACGTGATCATCGATGACTACGACATGGTGTCGACGGGGTCGAGCAACCCGATGGCGCCCTTGGTCGACATGGCGTCGCACGCGCGGGACATCGGGATGCACATCATCCTCGCGCGGCGTTCCGGAGGTCTCGGTCGTGCCATGTTCGACCCGCTGATCGGCCGACTGAAGGACCTGTCGTGCGACATGCTGCTGATGAGCGGTGACCGCGATGAGGGCTACATCACCGGTCGTGTGCGTCTGCAGCAGCTGATCCCGGGTCGGGGCGAGCTCGTCTCGCGGACCCGACAGCAGGAGATGATCCAGGTCGGCTACGTCGAGCCCCAGGTGTGATCCGCGGTGTCCGGTGTGCCGCGTCCGACCGTCGTCGACCTCGCGTACGGGCAGCTGTTGCTGACCGGAGACCGGACGGCCGACGTCTCTGACCTGCTCGCCGCGGTGGACGCGACGACGGTGGTGGTGGGCGGTGCCCGGCTCTACGGTCACCAGGCCTGGCAGGGAGTCTGGAGCGCACTGGGATTACCCGACGCCGGGCCCGACGGCCCGCTGCCCGTCGTCGTCGGGTACCCGAGCACGTGGGGACGGCTGCGGACGTCGGTACTGGCCGGCTCGACCGCCGACCTCTCGACGCCGGTGACCTTGGTGCCGCGGGCCGTGCTGATCGCACGGAGTCACTCCGACGGCGCGATGCAGCGCTGTGCAGTGGTGGAGACGGCACACGTGCCGTCCGGGCCCGTCGACCCAGCCCGGACTCCGGCCCGGGCCTGGGATGTGACACGACTTCGCCGCACGTCGACCGACTGGGAGATCGAGGCGTCCGAGGTTCTCGAACCCGACGCCGACGACGTCGCCACACGCACCGAGTCGATCGTGGACGACTCGGTCGAGGCGGTGTTCGTCGACGGGACCGATCCGGCGCAGGTGCGGTGTGCCGTCGACCTCGTCTGTACCCATGCACTGGCCGGCCGGGTCGTACCGGTCGACCGTCAGCTGATCCGACGCCATGGATGGCGCGCCGGCGGGTCGGAGCCGAGCCCGTTGCTCGGCCCGAGACCGGCGAGCACGACGGCTCCGCCTCGCCGGAGTTCGTCACGGGTGCTGTGGTCGGCGGGCGTCATCGCGGTGACCGTGGCTCTCGTCGCGGCCGTGGTCGGGTTTCTCCAACGCGGGGAGGCGGGCACGCCGGACGAGCAGATGGTGACCGTGGGTCGGACGAGCCTGCAGGTACCCGCGGATTGGCGGCGTAGTGAACTGGGCGACCACGCTGAGGCCGACACCGAGCGGCCTTCCCGCACCGTCTTCGTCGACCCTGAGTCCGGACGCCGGATACTCGTGGTGCAGAGCGAGGTCAGAACCGATTCGACGTTGTCATCGGTCGCGACGAGCCTCGGCAATCGCATCCGGCAGCGCGGCGACGACGTGGTCACCGAATTCTCCCCGGCCACCCGGTTCATGGGTCGCGACGTGATCAGCTACCGCGAGGCACCCGCGTCGGGCAGTGCGATCCGCTGGTATGTCCTCGTCGGCGACGGCCTGCAGGTGTCCATCGGTTGTCAGGCCGGCACGGCGGGCGAGTCGGTGGACACCGAATGCGCCCTGGCGGTGCCGTCGGTGCAGATCGCGCCTGCTTGACCTGCGCACGTGATGACCAAGGCGATATCTGAAACACCCGTGAGCGCTGCGTCAAACCCTGGTTTCGTGCAGCTCTCAGGGGGAGAATCACACCATGTCCGGCGGGACGATCACCCGCATGACAGGCAGAGGCGTGATTGTCTGCCTGATGCTCGCGTTCGCACTGATGGTCGGCCACGCCGCCGCATTCGCCGACGTCCCGGCATCGAAGCTCACCACGGTCACCCGTGGCGTGACGGACCGGCCCTGGACGGGGCTGCCGTTCGACGCCACCCAATTCGGATACACCCAGACCGAATACCTCATCTCCGGCACGGCTCGCGCATTCGGTAGGCGCGACCTGCCACCCAGCCCGTACACCGCCCGCATGCTGGTTTACCGCCCCCGCGACCCTGCGAAATTCAGCGGGAATGTCGAGGTGGAATGGAGCAACGCGAGCTTTCAGATGGACCTGCCACTGGAATTCTCGTGGCTGCGGGCACAGACCATGCGTCACGGCGACGCATACGTGGTGGTCAGCTCGCAGCAGGCCTCCGCATGCGGTTGGTTCCTCACCGGTCAGCCGATGATTCACCTCGGCGACGTGACGGTCGCACCGTGCACGCCGATCTCTATGAAGGGCTATGACCCGGTCCGGTACAGCGCGATGTACCTGCCCGGTGTCGCCTATTCGTTCGACATCTACAGCCAGGCCGGCAAGTCGTTACGAAACGCCTCGGTCGGCGGGCCACTCGGCGGATTGCATCCGAGGCATCTGATCGCGATCGGGATCTCGCAGTCGGCCATGGCGCTGGACAACTACATCAGCTTCGGGGCCGACGACGCGGCCCGCGTGTTCGACGGCATCATCGTCGATGCCGACATCGCACAGCCCCTGCCGGATCACTACCGGGTGCCGACCCTGCACATCTGGGGTGAGGAGGCCGCTCGGCCGATATCACCGCAGGGACCCAACCATCGGACCTGGTCCGTGGCGGGCGCGCCCCACCTCGACAAGTTCTCGTGGCTCACCACCGTCGACGGCATCACGAGAAACACGACGGGCCGGCCGCTGCAGACCGCAGCGCAGACTCTCGCGACCGAACAGCTGCTGTCGGAGTACGGACAATCCGGACCGAGCGCATCGGCGAGTTGTGTGGTCAGCAGTCAGTTCCAGCGCCGTTACGTCGTCGACGCCGCCGTGTCGGCGATGCAGAAGTGGATCGCGACGGGCGTTGCGCCCATGGTGACCCCGCCGTTCCGGTTGAATCCATTCGGACAGGCCGCTGCCGATTCGCCGGTCACGATCAGGACCCCGATCCTGGTCGGGGGCGGACCTGTCATCGTGCCGGCCGTCGCCGGGCCGTTCGCGGTCGCGAAGGACGGGCACGGGAACGCGATCGGCGGGATGCGCCTGCCGCAGATCGCGGTTCCGGTCGCCCGGTACGACGGTGCGCTCTGCGTGCTCTTCGGCACCACGGTTCCCCTGCAGCCTGCCGAACTCGTACGCCTCTATCCGACGCATCAGGACTACGTCGCCAAGATGCTGGCGGCCACCCGGACATCGATCGCGGACGGATTCCTCACCCCCTACGACGGCCGTCAGCAGATGCGGATGGCCTGCGATTCGGCGATTCCCCGATGGGGCGTCACACCGCCCGGGTTGCAGCCTGCGTCGTGCCGCGACCTCGATGCGGCGCTGGGCTGAGCGTTGCGACGCGTTTTGACCCTGACCTGGCCCCTCGCGTAATCTGGATCGCTGGTGCGTGGCATCCCCGACCGGGCGACCGGAACGGGATAGTCGAGGCCCGGGTCCCCACTGGTCGCCGGGACATCCTCTGCCATGGCACCTGACCAGCATCCACATCGACAGAGTTGAGGACAACTGTGCCTACCTACACCCCGAAGGCCGGTGACATCACACGTTCGTGGCATGTCATCGACGCCACCGACGTGGTGCTCGGCCGGCTGGCCGTGCAGAGCGCGAATCTGCTCCGCGGCAAGCACAAGCCGACCTATGCGCCCCATGTCGATGGTGGTGACTTCGTCATCATCATCAACGCCGAGAAGGTTGCTCTGACCAGCAACAAGGCAGAACGCAAGCTGAACTACCGCCACTCGGGGCATCCGGGTGGGCTCAAGGTCCAGACCACCGCCGAGCTCCTGGATTCCCATCCCGAGCGGGTGGTCGAGAAGGCGATCACGGGCATGCTGCCCCACACCAAGCTTGGCCGTGCGATGGCATCCAAGCTGAAGGTCTACGCCGGACCGACCCATCCCCACGAGGCCCAGCGCCCCGTGTCCTTCGAGATCAAGCAGGTGGCCCAGTGAGCAACGAGAACATCAGCGACGCGGCCGTCGAGGCCGTCGAAGACAACGCCGCCGAGGTCGTGGCCGCTGACGAGTCCGCGGCCGTGGAGTCCGTCGAGCAGGCTGCCGACGACTATGACACCGAGGTCGAGGCCGCAGCTCCCGCCGCCGACGTCGCCCCGGTCGTCCTCGACCGTCCGATCCAGACCGTCGGTCGCCGCAAGGAGGCCGTCGTCCGCGTGCGCCTCGTCCCGGGCTCGGGTCAGTTCCAGCTCAACGGCCGCACCCTCGAGGACTACTTCCCCAACAAGGTGCACCAGCAGCTGATCAAGGCTCCGCTGGTCACCGTCGAGCGCACCGAGTCGTTCGACATCTTCGCCAAGCTCGTCGGCGGCGGCCCCTCGGGGCAGGCCGGCGCGCTGCGCCTGGGCATCGCCCGTGCGCTGATCGAGGTCACCCCGGAGGATCGTCCCGCCCTCAAGAAGGCCGGCTTCCTCACCCGTGACCCGCGTGCGGTGGAGCGCAAGAAGTACGGCCTGAAGAAGGCGCGTAAGGCGTCGCAGTACTCCAAGCGCTGACCTTGGCACGCCTTTTCGGCACCGACGGCGTCCGAGGCCTGGCCAACGACGAGCTCACACCCGAGCTCGCGTTGCGCCTGGCCTCGGCCGCCGCGGTCGTTTTCGAGAAAGAAATCGCGGGCGGGCCGAATCCGGCCCGCCATGACCTGCGTCCGCGTGCGGTCGTCGGTCGCGATCCGCGCGCATCCGGTGAGATGCTCGAGGCCGCCGTCTGCGCAGGGCTGGCCGCCACCGGCGTCGACGCCATCCGCGTCGGAGTGGTACCCACCCCCGCCGTGGCGTTCCTGACCGCCGACTACGGCGCTGACTTCGGCGTGATGATCTCGGCGTCGCACAATCCCATGCCCGACAACGGCATCAAATTCTTCTCCGGCGGCGGGCACAAGCTCGAGGACGCGGTCGAGGACCGCATCGAGGCCGAAATGGCCGATGACGGCTTCGCCCGACCCATCGGCGCGGCGGTCGGCCGCATCCTCGACGCGCCCGACGCCGGCGATCGCTACCGCCGCCACCTGGCCGAAGCGATCGGACATCGTCTCGACGGGCTGACCGTTGTGGTCGACTGTGCGCATGGCGCCGCATCAGATCTCGCGCCGCAGGCCTACGCCGATGCCGGCGCGAACGTGATCGCGATCCACGCCGAGCCCGACGGGCTCAACATCAACGCCGACTGCGGCTCAACCCACATGGACAAACTGCAGGCCGCGGTGCTCGAACACGGCGCCGACCTCGGTGTGGCCCACGACGGCGACGCCGACCGCTGCCTCGCCGTCGACTCGACCGGCGAGATCGTCGACGGCGACGCCATCATGGCGATCCTGGCGACCGCGTTCAACGACCGTGGCCAGCTGCGCGACAACGTGCTGGTGACGACGGTGATGAGCAATCTCGGGCTGCACATCGCCATGCGTGAGGCCGGAATCACGTTGCGCACCACTGCCGTCGGCGACCGCTATGTGCTCGAGGAGTTGCGGCGGGGGGGCTATTCGCTCGGTGGTGAGCAGTCGGGGCACATCGTCGTCCCCGGTTCGGGCACGACCGGTGACGGAGTCCTCACCGGTCTGCTGCTGATGGAACAGATGGCGGCGACCGGTCGGCGCCTCGCCGATCTGTCGAGCATCTTGACGGTGCTGCCCCAGGAACTGATCAATGTGCGGGTTGCCGACAAACACGCGGTCGCACAGTCCTCGACCGTGAAGCAGTCGGTGCTCGATGCGGAGGCCGAACTCGGTGAGCAAGGCCGGGTCTTGTTGCGGCCATCCGGAACCGAACAGTTGGTCCGCGTCATGGTCGAGGCCGCCACCGCCGACACCGCGCGGTCGGTGGCCGAACGGATCGCCGGGGTCGTCGAAACCGCCGGCGCATGACAACCACGAAGGCCGTCCTCTTCGACTTCTCGGGCACCCTCTTCCGGTTCGAGGCCCGCGACGAGTGGTTCGCCGGTCTCCACGACGAGCGCGGCAACGACCTGCATCTCGACCATCAGGCCGACTTGATCCGTCGGATGACGCAGCCGGTGGGGATACCGTCGGTGCTCTCCGACGAGGACCGACTCGCTTGGCAGGAGAGGGATCTCGACCCGAGTCAGCATCGGCGCGCATATCTGGCGATGTTGCGCGCGTCCGGCCTGAGCGTGCCCGGCCATGCCGAACAGCTGTACGCGCGTGTCCTCGATCCGCACTCGTGGCGGATCTTCCCGGACACGGAGCGGGTGTTGCGCGGCCTGCGGGCGACCGGCGTCCCGGTCGGTGTCGTCAGCAACATCGCGTTCGACCTGCGTGAGGTCCTCGAACTACACGGGATCGCCGATCTGGTCGATGCCTATTCCTTGTCGTTCGAGGTCGGCGCCATCAAGCCGGATCCACGGATCTTTCACGCCGCGCTCGATCCGATCGGGGTGACACCCGGTGAGGCGTTGATGATCGGTGACAGCGAGGAGGCCGATGGCGGGTCACGCCGGCTCGGCTGTGCCTTCGCCCTCGTGCACGATGTTGCGCCGGCGCAGCGGCCGACGGCCCTGGTCGATGCGGTCACCGCCGGTGGCATAGATCTGCCGACCTGACGCCGGCGAGAGGGATCCGAAACCTGGCCGGAACCACTCCGAGCGCGTGCGCGTCTAAACTTCAACGCCAACGGGATGCGAGGGGGTCGGATGGTGGTCGACGCGTCGATGTCGGTCGATGCCGACGAGGTGCGCCGGGTGGTCGCGTTCTACCGTGACGCCGCGGAGATCGTCGGTGCGGCGGCGGAAGAGATCCGTGCCCACGAGCTCGGCACATGGGCGGTCGGGGGTCACTATCGCGAACTCGGCGAGCGCTACCGCGAGATGGGTGTGGTGATCGCGGACCGACTCGGTGAGCAGGCCAGGGCGGCGGACCGATTGTCGGATGCCTTGGCTCAGGGGATGTCGGTGCTCGTCGATGCCGACGAGGAGACGGTATGACCCGCTCGCCCGATTCGCTCGCCACGCTGCGCGACCAGGCTGTCGCGGGCATCGAAGATCTCGCCGATGTCCTGGCGCTCGGTGCGACGCTGGGTGCCGTGACTCGGCATCCCGACGAGGTTCACCCGCCGTTTCTGAAGGTCGGCGCCCTGGATCCGGACCGGATGGCCGCCGACAGCCGCAGGCTGGCGATCGCCCACCGTGCCGTGGCCGACCATCTACACCGTTTGCCCGAACAACAGGTGCGGCTCGGCCGCGGATGGACCGGCACGTCCGGTTCGCTGGCGGTCACCGCCGTCATCGATCACCAGCGCCGCACAGAGTCCGACCTCCATGTCCTGCGGACGTTGGCCGAGGCGACCCGCGCGGCCTCGTCGGGCATCGATCAGCTGCTGCGCACCTGGTATCTCACCGTCGCGCGGCTCTCGGCGCCGCTGGTGGCCGGGGTTCCGGTGGCTGAGGTCCCCGCGGCAGTCCTCAGCGGGAAGCTGCCGTTGCAGGTCGTGGTCGCCGACATCGCCTCTCGCGCAACGCTCTACTTCACCTCGGCCGAGGCGACCGTCGCCGGTATCGACGCGATCCTCGAGCACCTCGACCGCGCGACGGCGGCGATGGACGTGGAGCCCTATCCGACCGCGCCATCCGCGCCGCCGGTCATCAGGACACCGATCACCGGCGACCGCCCGGAGGTGCCACCCGCGGCCGACCACGAGAGCACGTCGGTGCCGGCTCGCGAGTCCGACGCCGAGACGCAGCAGCCGTCGACCGGGAGTTCGGCCGGTACACACGACCGTCAGCCCGACGTCCCGCTGCAGCTGACCCCGACCGCCGGCCCCGACGACCCGGTCGCGCCCGATCACCGCGCGGCCGAACCGGACCCGGATCCGCAAGGCACGCAGGGGCGATCGCCGACGCCGCAGCACAACCACGAACCACCGGCGCCGACCGGAGACGCACCCACCGAGGATGCCGCGCTCTCCTCGCGCACCACCTCGTCGGCCCCGCCGGACTCCACACCACCGACGGAGTCATCCTCCACCGGTGACCTCGCCCTGGCAGGCGAGGAATGACCACACGGCGAACGGAGGTGCAGCCATCATGAATCTCGCAGATCAGATCGAGGCGATCGCCCGGCGCGCCACCGCACAGGTCGTCGACGCATCGAACACCTTTTCCACCACGCAGCAGCAATTGGCATCCGAGCTCGCCGAGCTCCGGGCCGAGAAAGCCACGCCCAAGGCGTACCTGCGCACTCGGTTGCAGCGCGACGCCGACGCCGCCGACGCGGCGACACCGAGGATTCTGCTACCGGCCGACGTGGCCGAGGCCAGTCCCCATGGATCGGCCGACGACGAATAGGCTGTCGGTGTGCCGGCAACAAAACCAGGGCAGACCACGTCAGCGCCGAGATCACGCTCCTCGAAATCATCGCGACCACCCGGCACCTTGATGTCGGAGTTGGGTCGTCGCGGACCCCATCGTGTCCTGCGCGGAGACCTCGGGATCGCGGGAATGCGCGGCCAGGTGTTCGCGCCGGAGCAGGGCCGTCGACTGCCCGCCCTCGCGGTCGGGCACACCTGGCTGGCCGACAGTCGCAGATACCGGGATCTGCTCTACCACTTGGCCTCCTGGGGGTTCGTCGCCGTCGCCCCGGACGCCAACCGCGGATTCTTCGCCTCCGACGTCGGACTCGCCGCGGACCTGCGGGCAGCTCTGGACATCGTCGCGCACGTGCCCCTCGGCAACGGCGCGGTGACCGTCGACCCCGACCGCCTCGGTGTGATCGGACACGGTTTCGGGGCCTCGGCGGCGGTGATGGCCGCATCGGCTCAACCGTTACGCGGCCAGTCGGCGGTTGCGGTGGCCGGTGTTGTCGCCGTGTTCCCGGCGCCGACGACGTCGGCGCTGCTGCCGTCCGCCGGCCTGGTGAGCGCTCCCGGCCTCGTCGTGGCCGGTGCGGGCGAACTCGACACGGTGGACGCCAACGCCCTGCCGTTGGCACAGGCCTACGGCGGTGATGTGGTGTTGCGCACTGTCAAGGCGACGAATCCGCGTGACCTCCTGGAGCGCCGAACGGTCAAGGCGCTGGTCGGTATGAACGGATCCGACCGTGCCCTGCACGCGGTGGTCCGTTCGGCATGTACCGGATTCCTGCTGCACACGGTCGGCGGCGATCCCGACTACCGGGGGTTCGCGGACGCCGATACCGAGCTGGCAAAACTGACCGTGATCGACCTCGACGCCCCGCCGGTGCAGGCCGTCGACGCGGTATCGCACCTGCTGGGCGCCAAACCACGGAAGCGGCGGCGCAAGAAGCCCTGATTTCACAGGTACGCTGACTGACTATGTGTGGAATCGTCGGATACGTCGGTCAGCGCGACGCGCTGGGCATCGTTGTCGAGGCGCTGCGACGGATGGAATACCGCGGATATGACTCGGCGGGGGTCGCGATCCTCGACGGCAAGGGTGCGACCGCGGTCGAGAAGAAGGCCGGCCGGCTGGAGAACCTGGACAAGCAGATCGCGACGGTCGGCCCGGAGAGTCTCGCCGGAACGACCGGGATGGGCCACACCCGGTGGGCCACCCACGGCCAGCCCACCGACCGCAACGCCCACCCCCATCTGAGCACGGACGGGAAGATCGCCGTCGTCCACAACGGCATCATCGAGAACTACGCCGCCTTGCGTGGCGAACTCGAGGACTTCGGCATCGAGTTCGCGTCGGACACCGACACCGAGACCGCCGTACACCTGCTCGAGGGCTACTACGCGTCGGGACCGACCGCCGGCGACTTCGTCTCCAGCGCCTACGCGGCGCTCCGTCGCCTCGAGGGTGCCTTCACCCTGCTGTTCACCCATTCCGATCACCCGGACACCATCGTCGCGGCGCGGCGGTCCACCCCGCTGGTCGTCGGTGTGGGAGATGGGGAGATGTTCCTCGGTTCCGACGTCACCGCTTTCATCGAGCACACGCGTGACGCTGTGGAGCTCGGGCAGGACGAGGTCGTGGTGATCACCGCCGAGGACTACCGCATCACGGATTTCGACGGCGACCCCCGGGCCGGGAAGCCGTTCCACATCGACTGGGACCTCGCTGCCGCGGAGAAGGCCGGCTTCGACTTCTTCATGCTCAAGGAGATCGCCGAACAGCCGGCGGCCTTGGCCGACACGCTCCTGGGGCACCTCGAGGGCGGCCGCATCATTCTCGACGAGCAGCGGTTGACCGATGACGACCTGCGCGACATCGACAAGGTGTTCGTCGTGGCCTGCGGCACCGCGTATCACGCCGGCCTGCTCGCCAAGTACGCCATCGAGCACTGGACCCGTCTGCCGGTCGAGGTGGAACTCGCCAGTGAGTTCCGCTACCGCGACCCGGTTCTGGACCGTTCGACGCTGGTCGTCGCGATCTCGCAGTCGGGTGAAACCGCCGACACGCTCGAGGCGGTGCGGCACGCCAAGGACCAGAAGGCCCGGGTGCTGGCGATCTGCAATACGAACGGCGCGCAGATCCCGCGTGAGTCCGACGCCGTGCTGTACACCCATGCCGGCCCCGAGATCGGTGTCGCGTCCACGAAGTGTTTCCTCGCGCAGATCGTCGCGGCCTACCTCGTGGGGCTCGCACTCGCCCAGGCCCGCGGCACCAAGTACGCCGACGAGGTGGCACGGGAGTTCGCGGCGATGGAGGCCATGTCAGAGGCGGTCACCGAGGTGCTGGGCACCATGGCACCGGTCCAGGAACTGGCGCGCTCACTGGCCGAGCACAACACGGTGCTCTTCATCGGTCGTCATGTCGGCTATCCGGTGGCCCTCGAGGGTGCCCTCAAGCTCAAGGAACTCGCGTACATGCACGCGGAGGGTTTCGCAGCCGGTGAACTCAAGCACGGTCCGATCGCCCTGATCGAGGAGGGTCTGCCGGTGATCATCGTGATGCCGTCGGCCGACGGACGAGCCCTCCTGCACTCGAAGATGGTCAGCAACATCCGCGAGATCCAGGCGCGGGGCGCACGCACCATCGTGATCGCCGAGCAGGATGACACCTCCGCCGCGTCCGTCGCCGATCACTTCATCCCCATCCCCAAGACACCGACATTGCTGCAGCCCTTGGTGTCCACCGTTCCGTTGCAGGTGTTCGCCGCGACGGTCGCACAGGCCCGGGGCTACGACGTCGACAAACCGCGCAACCTGGCCAAGTCGGTCACGGTCGAGTAGGTCGCCCGCCATGCCGATCCGCTACCTCACCGCCGAGGCAGTCCGGCAGGCCGAACGCGCGACCGGGAACCTGCTGGCCAACGGCACACTCATGCGCCGTGCCTCGAACGGGGTCGCGCAGGTGGTGATCACCGAGCTCCACCGGACCGGTGGGTGTTACGGACGCCAGGTCGGCCTGGTCGTCGGCGCCGGCGACAACGGCGGCGACGCCCTGTACGCCGGAGCCGCCCTGCAACGTCGCGGAGTGGCCTGCACGGCGGTTCTGCTCGCACCCGACAAAGCACACCCGGCCGGTCTGGCCGCCTTCCGCCGGGCCGGCGGCCGTCTCGTCGACGCGTTGCCACCCGCGCTGGACGTCGTGATCGACGGTGTCGTCGGGATCGGCGGTCGCGGTCCGTTGCGCCCGGGGGCAGCGGAGGTGTTCGGGTCGCTGAGGTCGCCCGGCGACGGCGGTCCGCTGGTGGTGGCTGTCGACCTGCCGTCCGGTGTCGACGCCGACACCGGTCAGGTCCACGACCCGGCGGTGCGCGCGTCGATCACCGTGACCTTCGGCGTTGGGCGGAACGCTCATCTGCTGGCCGCGCCGCAGTGCGGCCGCATCGAGGTGATCGACATCGGCATCGAACCGGCGGACATCGACGTGGCGGAGTCATTGGGTTCGCTGACCGACACCGAGGTGGGGCGGGTCTGGCCGGTACCCGGCCCCGCAGACGACAAATACACACAGGGCGTCGTCGGGGTGGTCGCCGGGTCCGCGCGGTACCCGGGCGCGGCGATCCTCGCCTCCGGCGCCGCGGTGAGCGCGACGTCGGGCATGACGCGGTACGTCGGCACCGCTGCCGCCGAAGTGGTCTCGCATTTTCCCGAGGTCGTGGCGGTGCAGTCCCTGGACGAGGCCGGGCGTGTGCAGGCATGGGTGACCGGCCCCGGGATGGGCACCGACGACACGGCGCTGCGCACACTGCGTACGATCCTGGCCACCGACCTGCCGGTGCTGGTCGACGCCGACGGACTGACCGTGGTGGCCGACCACCCGGAGCTGGTCGCCCAGCGCCGTGCGCCGACCCTGCTGACACCGCACGCGGGCGAGTTCGTCCGGTTGACGGGCCGGGAGATCGGCGCCGACCGGTTGGGTGCCGTGCGCGAACTCGCTCGACGGTGGCAGGTGTCGGTGCTGCTCAAGGGTCGGGTCACGCTGGTCGCCGACCCGGGTGGGGATGTGCTGGGCAACGACGCGGGGTCGTCGTGGGCGGCGACCGCCGGCGCCGGCGACGTCTTGTCGGGTATCGCCGGCTCGCTTCTGGCGGCCGGTCTGGAGCCCCAGGTCGCGGGGGCCGCCGCGGCCCGAGTGCACGCACATGCGGCCACGCTGGCCGCCCGCGGTGCGCCGATCGGTGCGTCCGATCTCCTGTCGGCGGTGCGGACCGCGGTTCGCGAGATCCGTCGATGACAACCACTCGCGCCGGTCTGGGACAATGGAGCCGATGACTTCATCTGCTCTGACCGCGACCATCGATCTCGATGCGATCGCCCACAACGTCGACGTCGTGCGCTCCGCGGCGCACGCCGAGGTGCTCGCCGTGGTGAAGGCGGACGCCTACGGTCATGGGGCCGTGCCGGTGGCGCGGGCTGCGCTCGCCGCAGGGGCCGCCGAACTCGGAGTGGCGCACATCACCGAGGCGCTGGCATTGCGGGAGGCCGGGGTCGACGCCCACATCACCGCGTGGCTGCACGCACCGAACGTCGATTTCGGTGCGGCGATCACCCATGACGTCGACATCGCGTTGTCCTCCGCACGTCAACTCGACGCGGTCGTGGCAGCAGCCACCCGGCTCTCGACGACCGCCACGGTGACGGTCAAGGCCGACACGGGCCTCAATCGCAGCGGTGTCGCGGCAGACGAGTGGCCGGACTTCGCCGAATCGCTGGCCAAGGCGCACGCCGACGGTGCGGTGTCGGTGCGGGCGATCATGTGTCACCTCGCTCGAGGGGACGAACCGGATCACCCGCTCAACACTGAGCAGGCGCTTCGTCTCGACGCCGCCGCCGACGACCTGCGCCGGCTCGGCGCCGGTCCCGAGGTCGTGCACATCGCCAATTCGCCTGCTGCGCTGACGCGTCCGGACCTCGCTCGGGACCTCGTGCGGCCGGGCATCGCGCTGTACGGTCGCACGCCGGTACCCGATCGTGGCGACTTCGGTCTGATCCCGGCTATGACCCTGACCGCCCAGGTCGCCCTGATCAAGAAGCTGCCTGCCGGCCAAGGGGTTTCCTACGGTCACACGTGGGTCACCCCGGCCGATACGACGATCGCGGTGCTGCCCGCCGGCTATGCCGACGGTGTCCCACGCCTGCTGTCGGGTCGTTTCACCGTGTGGATCAACGGTCGTTCCTACCCCGGGGTGGGCCGGATCTGCATGGACCAGCTGGTCGTCGACCTCGGGCCCGACGGCGGGGGAGTACGCGAGGGGGACCGGGCAGAGTTGTTCGGCACCGGCCGCGACGGGGGCCCGACCGCCCGGGACTGGGCCGACACAATCGGCACCATCGACTACGAGATCGTCTCGGGCATAGGGCAACGCGCCGCCCGGGAGTACGTGGGTGATGTCCATGAGTAACTCCGAGCGCCTCGGCTGGCTGGCCGGGATCACCGGTGTGGGTGCACTCGGCGCCGTGGCGGCGACCGGGGTCGCCCGCAACGCCGCCCGCCGGCGGACCACCGGATTGGTCGATCCCTTTGCCGGAGTGGATTTCACCACCATCTACGACGATCATGCGGTGACGGTGACGACCGATGACGGCCTCGACCTCGCAGTGCGCACGGTCGTCACGGGTCCGGCGGGCGTGGACCCGGGCACCGAGGATGTCGACCTCACCGTCGTCTTCGTGCACGGCTTCAGCCTCCGCATGGCGACCTGGCATTTTCAGCGCTATGCGCTGGCCCAGCATTGGGCCGACCGATCGATCCGGATGGTCTTCTTCGATCATCGTGGCCACGGTCGCAGCGATCCCGCGCCCGCCGCGACGTGCACGATCTCCCGACTCGCCGACGACATCGCCACGGTCATCCGGGCCACCGCACCCTCGGGACCGGTTGTCCTGGTGGGGCATTCGATGGGTGGCATGTCGCTGATGGGTCTCGCGCGACGCGATCCGGCGTTGTTCGGTCCCGACGGCCGCGTCACCGGAGTCGGACTGATCGCGACCGCGTCGCGAGGTGTCACCGAAGCCGGACTCGGTGTCGGGCTGACCAATCCGCTCCTCGACGCGTTCCGGCTGTCGGTCCGCCACGCCCCGTCGGTGGTGCGGGCCGGACGCGGGGTCACCCGACAAGTGCTCGAGCCCGTCCTGGTCGCGGCCAGTTTCGGCCCGGACTTCTACAGTCCCAACGCCGGTCGGGCGGTGGAGAAGATGATCCAGAACACGCCGATCGAGACCATCGTGAACTTCCTTCATGCCCTCGAGGATCATGACGAGTCGACGGCCCTGCCGATCCTGGCGCACTTGCCGTCGGTGGTGGTGTGCGGCAACCAGGACAGGTTGACGCCGCTGCCGAAATCGGTACGGATGTATGGGGAACTGGGTGCGGACTCCAGACTGGTGGTGGTCGACGGGGCGGGCCACATGGTCCCGATGGAGCGGCCGGACGTGGTCACCGAGGCGATCGCGGATCTCGTCGATCGGGCACGGGCGGCGTCCCCGCAGCCGCACCGGCGGTGGTGGCGGAAGTTGGTGGCACGGTGACCGAGACTGTGGCCGCGGGTATCGCCGGGTCCCGGATCCTGCCCGACGTCGCCGACACCGAGGCGCTGGGTCGCGAGCTCGCCGCGGTGTTGCAGGCCGGCGATCTGGTGATCCTCGACGGACCTCTCGGAGCAGGGAAGACCGCGATGACACGCGGTATCGCGGCGGGCCTCGACGTGGCCGGTCGGGTGTCGTCGCCGACGTTCATCATCGCGCGGGAGCACCGCGCGGCACGGCCCGGGCGGCCGGGCATGATTCACGTCGACGCCTACCGACTCGGTGGTCTCGAGGAACTCGATGCCCTGGATCTCGATTCCGACCTGACCGATTCGGTGATCGTGGTGGAGTGGGGCGAAGGTGTCGCCGAGCGACTCGCCGAGCGCCATCTGCGGGTGCGGTTGCGACGCGCACCGGAATCCGAAGTCCGCCAAGCAGAGTGGGAATGGGTGGAGCACTGATGTACGTACTGGCCATCGACACGTCGACCGATGCGGTGGTGACCGGCGTCGCGCGGATGGATCGGGACGGCACTGCACGCCCGGAAGTGCTTGCCGACCAGGCGGTCTCGGACGGACGACGCCACGCCGAGGTGCTCACCACGTTGATCCGGGACGCACTCGAGGAGGCGTCGGTGCGCCGCAGCGACCTCGATGCCGTGGTCGTCGGCTGCGGGCCCGGCCCGTTCACCGGACTTCGGGTCGGGATGGCCACCGCGGCCGCGTTCGCCGACGCCCTGGACCTACCGGTGTACGGGGTGTGCTCGCTGGACGCGATCGTCGAGGAGGAACTCGCGGTGCGGGGGGATGTGGGATCGGTGCTCGTGGTCTCCGACGCCCGCCGCAGGGAGATCTATTGGGCCACCTACCGCGACGCGCATCGCATCAGCGGGCCGGACGTCACCGCCCCGGCACACGTGGTCGCCGATCTCGCCGAGACACCGATCGACCTGGTCCTCGGATCGCCCGCGCACACCGGACTCTTCGGCCGCCCGGTCGGCGGTACGACCGTGCCAACGGTCGCCGGGCTGGTGGGCGTCGCGGCGGTGGAGCTTGGCTCGGGCACCGCTCCGGGCGCCCTCGTGCCGATGTATCTGCGTCGCCCGGATGCGGTGGAACCCAAGCGCCGTCGCCCCGCCGAACGGGCCGGGGTGGTCCGATGACGACACCCGAGCTGCTCATCGATGACCTCGACTACCCGGACATCCCGCGCTGCGCCGAGCTGGAGAAGGAGATGTTCGAGGGCGATTCTCCTTGGCCCGCAAGTGCATTCCGTGCTGAGCTCAACGCCCCGTACAACCGGTACTTCGCTGCGCGGGAACGACCGGGGGGTGAGATCGTCGGGTATGCGGGCATCTCCACCCTCGGCCCGGTCGGTGCCCACGAATGTGAGGTCCACACGATCGCGGTGGCTCCATCACACCGTGGACGCGGCTTCGGACGTGCGCTGCTCGTGGCGATGCTCGAGGTTGCCGACGACTGCGGGGCGCCGGTGTTCCTCGAGGTGCGCACCGACAACGACACCGCGATCTCGCTCTACGAACGTCACGGGTTCGTGCGCTCCGGGATTCGTCGCAACTATTACCAGCCGTCGGGCGCCGACGCCTACACGATGATCCGGCCGGCCACGACGTCGGCACTGCAGTCCGGGGGCAACTCGTGATCGTGATGGGTATCGAGAGTTCATGCGACGAGACCGGTGTCGGCATCGTCCGGTGGGAACGCGACGGTGTCGGCGACGGCGGGCGGGGAACCGCCGCGTTGTTGGCCGACGAGGTGGCCTCCAGCGTCGACGAGCACGCGCGATTCGGGGGTGTGGTCCCGGAGATCGCGTCCCGGGCGCACCTGGAGGCCATCGTGCCGACCATGCAACGCGCCCGTGAGGCCGCCGGTGTCGACCGGCCGGACGCGATAGCGGTGACCATCGGTCCCGGTCTCGCCGGCGCCCTTCTCGTGGGGGTCGCGGCGGCGAAGGCGTACGCACTCGCCTGGGATGTGCCACTGTTCGCGATGAACCATCTCGGTGGTCATGTCGCGGTCGACACCCTCGAACACGGCCCGATGCCCGAATGTGTCGCCCTCCTCGTCTCCGGCGGCCACACCCACCTGCTGCATGTCACCGATCTCGCCGAGCCGATCACCGAACTCGGTACGACGGTCGACGACGCGGCCGGAGAGGCCTTCGACAAGGTGGCAAGGTTGCTCGACCTGGGCTTCCCGGGTGGTCCCGCGTTGGACCGGGCCGCAGCCCAGGGGGATCCGCGTGCGATCGCCTTCCCCCGGGGCATGACCGGCCCACGCGATGCCCGCTACGACTTCTCCTTCAGTGGCGTCAAGACCGCGGTCGCGCGTTACGTCGAGAAATGCGAGCGCGAGAGCGTCGACGTGCCCATACCCGATATCTCGGCGTCGTTCCAGGAGGCCGTCGCCGACGTCCTCACGATGAAGGCGATCCGCGCCTGCACCGATCTCGAGGTCGACACCCTGGTGCTCGGTGGTGGTGCGACCGCGAACTCCCGGATCCGTTCGCTCGCCCAAGAGCGCTGCGCCGCGGCCGGAATCACCCTGCGGGTGCCGAAACCCCGCCTGTGCACCGACAACGGAGTGATGATCGCGACCCTGGGTGCGCATGTCATCGGCGGGGGAGCGGCGCCGTCGCCGCTCACCGTCGCGACCGATCCGGGGATGTCGGTACAGGTCAGTCAGCTCTAGGACGACTCGGGTGCGACTTTTGCAGCCTCCGCCCTTGAGTGCTGGCACTCGCATGTATAGAGTGCTAGTCGGCACTGTGAGAAGCCTCGTTCACCCGCGACGGCGAGGATTCGGTCAGGGCCATGAACGTGCACAATTTCGATTCATCGTTCAACAACTCAGTACGAAAGTTGAGGAACCACATCGTGGCGAGCGTGAACATCAAGCCGCTTGAGGACAAGATCCTGGTGCAGGCCGTGGAGGCAGAGACGACCACCGCGTCCGGTCTGGTCATCCCGGACACCGCCAAGGAGAAGCCGCAGGAAGGCACCGTCATCGCGGTCGGCGAAGGTCGGGTTACCGAGCAGGGCAACCGCGTCCCGGTCGACGTCAAAGAAGGCGACACCGTCATCTACAGCAAGTACGGCGGCACCGAGATCAAGTACGCCGGTGAGGAGTACCTGATCCTGTCGGCACGCGACGTGCTGGCCGTCATCGGCAAGTAAGACCCACGACTTCTCGTGTGTCTGTCCGCCCCGGTGCCCTCGTCGGGCCCCGGGGCGGTGCCATTTCTCCACTGCTCTCCCGCACTGTGAAAGAGACCCATGCCCAAACAGATTGAATTCGACGATGTAGCGCGCCGCGCACTCGAGCGCGGCATCAATCAACTCGCCGACACCGTGAAGGTCACCCTCGGGCCGCGTGGCCGGCACGTCGTGCTGGCGAAGGCCTTCGGTGGGCCGAACGTCACCAACGACGGTGTGACCATCGCCCGCGACGTCGACCTCGAGGATCCGTTCGAGAATCTCGGCGCCCAGCTGGTGAAGTCCGTGGCCACCAAGACCAACGATGTCGCAGGTGACGGCACCACCACCGCGACCGTCCTGGCTCAGGCGATGGTCACCGCCGGCCTGCGCAACGTGACCGCCGGTGCCAACCCCATCGCGCTCGGGATCGGCATCGGCAAGGCGGCGGACGCGATCAGCGAAGAACTGCTGCGTGTCGCCACCCCGGTCGACGGCGAGAAGGCGATCGCCCAGGTCGCCACCGTGTCGTCACGTGACGAGGAAGTCGGGACCATGGTCGGCAAGGCCATGACCCGTGTCGGGGTCGACGGTGTGGTCACCGTCGAAGAGGGCTCCGGCCTGTCCACCGACCTCGACATCACCGAGGGCGTCCAGTTCGACAAGGGCTACCTGTCCCCGTACTTCGTCACCGATGCCGACAGCCAGGAGGCTGTGCTCGAGGACGCGCTTGTGCTGCTCTACCGTGACAAGATCAGCTCGCTGCCGGACTTCCTGCCGCTGCTGGAGAAGGTCGCCGGCGCCGGCAAGGCGCTGCTCATCGTCGCCGAAGACGTCGAGGGCGAACCGCTCTCGACGCTGGTCGTCAACTCGATTCGTAAGACCATCAAGGCCGTCGCCGTGAAGGCGCCGTTCTTCGGTGACCGCCGCAAGGCGTTCCTGGAGGATCTGGCCGTGGTCACCGGCGGAACCGTCATCTCCTCCGACATCGGGCTGACCCTCGCCGAGGCCGACCTCGACCTGCTCGGCTCGGTGCGTCGGGTGGTGGTCACCAAGGACCTGACGACGATCGTCGAGGGCGCAGGAACCTCCGAGGACATCGCCAAGCGTTCGGACCAGCTGCGCCGGGAGATCGAGGCCAGCGATTCCGACTGGGACCGTGAGAAGCTCGCCGAGCGGCTCGCGAAACTGGCCGGTGGCGTCGCGGTGATCCGCGTCGGTGCCGCCACCGAGACTGCGCTCAAGGAACGCAAGCACCGCGTCGAGGACGCGGTGGCGGCGGCGAAGGCTGCGGTCGAGGAGGGAATCATCACCGGCGGCGGTTCGGCGCTCGTGCAGGCCTCGAAGGTTCTCGACGCGGTTGCCGCCGACCTGTCCGACGATGAGGCGCTCGGCGTGCGCGTGGTGCGCGACGCACTGCGCGCGCCGCTGTACTGGATCGCCGGCAACTCCGGTGTCGACGGTGCTGTCGTCGTGGCCCGGGTGGCCGAGTCCGAGCACGGTCAGGGCTTCAACGCGGCCACGCTGACCTACGGCGACCTGCTCGCCGACGGGATCATCGATCCCGTCAAGGTGACCCGGTCGGCCGTGGTGAACGCGGCGTCGGTGGCGCGGATGGTGCTCACCACCGAGACCGCGATCGTCGACCGGCCCGAAGAGGCTCCGGCCCACGGCCACGGACACGGTCACGCGCACTGATTGAGGTACCAAGACCAAAGAGACCCCCGCCTCGGCGGGGGTCTCTTTGTCGATATTGATAGCCGCACACAGCAGCACAGCTCGGTCAAGGCGGCGCCGGGAAGGATATTCCCAGGGGTTGCGTGGCGTTCACTGGTCGTCGCCAGCCTGCGCCGTACCGGCGACCAACTCGGCGGTAGACAAATCGTTGCTGCTACGCACTTTGTCGGGCGCTGTGGTTATGCTTTCCCCGCCTATAGGTGAGCAGCAAACAGAGACGGGACTTTTATGACGCAGCCAATGCCGGGTTGGTATCCAGATCCATCTGATCCGAGGCGTCAGCGTTACTTCGATGGCAGGGCGTGGACCGAGAACTACGCCCCGTTCGGCGTACCAACACCTGGCGTTGGCCAACAGGTGAATGCCCAATTCGACGTACCAACATCAGGCGTTGGCCAACCTGCGAAGCGTGGCAAGTCCACAGGAATGAAGCTCGGGCTTGGGCTGGGAGCGGTAATTCTGGGGTTATTCACCCTTGGCTCCATCATCGATCGCGAAGAGAGCGGCGAGACCAAGTCCAGCTCGACCGCGGCGACCTCGTCTGGCACCGACGAGTCGACGTCGACCCCTGTGAGGCCTGCGGCCGATGTGGCCGCTCCCGCAGGGTCCGCCGTCCGTGACGGTAAGTTCGAGTTCCAGGTTCTCGGGGTCGATCGGTCGGCCACTAAAGAGGGCGTGTTCAAGCCGGAGCAGGCCAAGGGCGAGTTCTTCATCGTCCGTCTGCGGGTGACGAACGTCGGTGACGATGCCCGGAGTTTTTTCGCATCGAACCAGCATCTGATTATCAAGGGCAATAAATACGACGCGAACAGCTCGATCAGCGACGAGAACTGGATGGAGGACATCAACCCCGGCCTCAGTATCGAAGCGACCGTGACGTTCGACGTACCTCAGCGTGCTGTGCCTGAAGCAATCGAGTTCCACGACTCGGCGTTCTCAGGGGGAGCATTGCTCGCGCTTTGAGGAGGCTCTTCGGCACCACGAGTGGTCGGCACCAGAAGTGCGGTCGACAGATCCGGGCGTGTCCAACTTCTCTGCTACGCCGGCAAGGTGTTGCCCTCCTGGTTGGCCCCAATTGCTCAGAGCGGCGAGCTGGCGGCGCTCAGGTGAGGCAGTAGCTCCGTGGCGTGGCCGATCCGGATCACCGGTGGGATACGTGTCGGCGACATTTAGTACATCTGAATCAACCGAGACCGCCATCGTCGATCGGCCACATGCGGCCGGTGCGGACGCGCAGGACACGGTCACGCGCACTGACGCCCGAGGTCCCGACACACAATGGGGGCATCGATCCGGATGGATCGATGCCCCCATTGGCGTCGAAGCGTTTCTTGCGGTCGAGACCCTCTAGCTGGCGATACGGCGGCCGACGCCGCGTTTCATCAGCATGCTGCGCTCGGATTCCGAGAGACCGCCCCAGATCCCGTACGGTTCGGCCACGGCCAGAGCATGTTCGCGGCACTGGGCGATCACCGGGCACTGATGGCACATCTCTTTCGCGCGCCGTTCCCGCTGGGCGCGGGCCCGTCCGCGCTCGCCGTCAGGATGAAAGAACATCGATGAGTCCACACCGCGGCACAGACCCTCCATTTGCCAATCCCAGATGTCGGCGTTCGGACCAGGGAGATGATTGGGCTGAGGCATGACAGCGAACTCCTTGTCGTCAGAGTGTGGCACTCGTATTCAGCGGCGCATTCACACAGTAGGCAAGCAAAAGAAATCGAGTCAATCCCGCCAAATGCAGGGTCAACGATGGTGAAATTTCCGAAATTGTTAACGCTGCGTTGACTATGGAACGGCGAGTACCATACGTCTCGAGAGTGATGCGTGTGGCCCCTCCGGAGGTGATCGTAGTGCCCGTTGACCTGCAAGTTTCGTTGCGCGAGGTGGCATTTCGGGGCTCGTTTCGCCGCGTGACAGCAGCGTGACACCACAACGGTCGATTAACACCACGGAAACGCCACGATTATTCGGGCGTGATGTGCAGCGCGGATTAATGTTTGTGACGGCAGGTTAAATTCAGGAAAACTGGAACAGGTTACACTCGTTTCGGCGGGCTGCCACGGAGTCGAAAAATAGGGTTTGAAATGGGGGAATGTACGCGCGGGTATGTGCTGTGGGCGCGTGCCGTCGAACAGGGAGGCATGGGTCACACTGCGGCCGCATTCACGGTATTGGACGCTGTCGTGAGGCTCGGGGCGGCCGTCGACGACGCACCCCTTGTCTCGCTCGCTCTGTCGACACGGGCGTCGCTGTTGCGGCAGGCGGGTCGCCACACCGACGCGGCAGCGTTCGACGGACGGGCATTGGCATTGCTCGGGTGCGCCCGGCCGGGGCGGACGCCGGTGGAGCGGGCGGCGATTCTGGACGGGCTCGTCGGTCTGGCCGCCGATCATCTCGGGCAGCTTCGCCTCGGGTCGAGCGCTCGACTGCTGACCCGTGCCCGCGCGCTGGTGGTGGTAGATGAGGACGATTGGCTCGGTGGACGGCGGCCCGCACTGCGGATCGAGTGGGTCTCGGCCGAGTTGGCGATCTATTCCGGCGACCCGGCGGGCGCCGCGGCGCATGCGCAGGCAGGAACACGGTTGGCTCTTGTCGACGGGACCCCTGAGCGACACCGGGTCAAGACCGCGCTGATCGCCGCTGCGGCCGTGGCCGCCGGTGGGGAGGGACGGCGAGCCGCCGAACTCGCGACAGAGGTCACCGAGCGCGCTCAGGGTGCGGGGCTGCTGCCGCTGTCGTGGGCCTCTCTGGCATTGCGGGTCGGTCTGGATCCCGGCGACCGCCGGCTGGCCGAGAATTTGGCCCGGACGCGGGCCGAACTGGTCCGCCGAGGTGTTCCGTTCCCGTGGGTGCCGGTGGGTGATCGGTCTGTGGCCGGAGGTGGATAAGGTGACGGTGGTACACGGCGCACTGGCAACACCACCACACACATGTAACACGGGGATCTCAGCTGACGATGAAACTGACGGGTGTTGAGCTGGACGAGGCTGTCCGTGCCGCAGGGCAGGGCGATCGTGCCGCGCTCACGTCAGTTCTCGAGAGTGTGCAGGACGCGATCCTGCGCTACTGCCGAGGGCGAATTGGAGTCGGAGAGCGCCATCTGTTCTCCGCCGACGATATCGCGCAGGAGGCGTTGATGGCGGTGATGACAGCGCTGCCCCGGTACCAGGACCAGGGCAGGCCGTTCATGGCCTTCGTGTACGGCATTGCCGCACACAAGGTCGCCGACGCGATGCGGGTGGCCGGCCGGGTCAAGGCAGATCCGGTGGAGACACTCCCGGAGACCGGGACATTCGCCGGTGGCCCGGAGCAGATGGCTCTCGACGCCGATGCGAGCCGGCGGATGCGGGCGCTGCTCACGATCCTGCCCGAGCGGCAGCGAGAGGTCCTGGTCCTCCGATTGGTAGTCGGACTGTCGGCCGAGGAGACCGCGGACGCGATCGGCAGCACGCCCGGTGCGGTGCGGGTGGCCCAACACCGCGCACTGGCGAAATTGAAAGACACACTGAGGAAGGCAGGTGAGGTCGATGAGCGACGAGCGTGACCCTGCCGAGGTCGGTTGGGATCTGAACCAGCCGATCGACATGACCTCTGTACATGTCGACGACGATTTCATCGAGGCGCTGTCGCAGGATCATCCGGTGCCGACGCGCGACGACGCCGAGTATCAGCTCGCCGAGCTCATGTCGGGCTGGCGGCACGAGGTCCTCGAGACGCCGATGCCGGACCTGCCCACGGTCGACGAGGTGGAGGCGGCGATCGCCGCCACCGAGCGTGTGCAGCGGGGTCGCGGAGTCGTCCGCCATCTGAGGGTGGCGTCAGGCGTCGCGGCGATCGTCGTGATCGCGGGTGCCGGATTGACCGTGCTCGCCGAGGGTTCGTCTCCCGGGGATCCGCTGTGGGGCGTCAAACGTGTCGTGTTCTCCGAGGCCGCGAGCCAGACGCAGGCCGCAATGGATGTGCAGTCGAACCTCGAGAAGGCCGAGGCCGCGATGGCCGGTGGCGACACGGCGCAGGCTGCCGAGCTGATCGCCAAGGCGCAGAAGGATCTCGACCCGGTCCGTGACTCCGCGACCCGGGATCGCATGAACGAGTGGATCAAGCGGCTGGAGGCCGATGCCAGTTCGGCGAAGTCGTCCTCCGCGGCCTCATCGTCCGCCTCATCCAAGGCGCCGGCCGCCGGTTCGAGCACCGATCAGAGTACGGGCCCGAGCACGCCTCCCCGGGACCTGCGTCGCGAGACCGGTGGCGGTTCGGTCACGGTGACCGTACCGACCTCGCAGAACCCCAATCCGACGCAGGGCACGCCGAATCCTCCCGACGACACGACCGGTCAGACCGGCACCGACAACACCGGTACGTCGCAGCCACAGGAGCCGGCACCGCCGACCGTGACGACCACGACTCCGACGCCGACGTCGTCTCCGGCCGACCTTCCCGTGCCGTCGGGTGGACAGGGCGCGCCGGATCTGTCGACCACGACCACGCCTGCGCCTGCCGGCTGGTTCTGGTGACGTCGATCGTCGATACCTCAGGACATCTCGGTCTCTGAGGTGTCTGTGCTACCGCGCCCGCGGCTCAGCGTTCGTCGTCGATGTGGCTGCGCGCATCCGCGTAGCCACGGCAGTAATCCCACGTGACATAGGAATCGGGCCGTGGATCGACGGCCGGCTCATGAGGTCGCACGGTTCCGTCGATCAACAGCTGCAGGAGGTTGGCTCGCAGCATGTCCCAATCGTGGTAATGGTCTTCGTGACAGTCCTCACACACGACGACGAGGCCGCGGATGCCGCGATGTGCGAGCAGCGCCTCGTACACCGCCAGGTCGGCGAGGTCCTCCTCTACCGCCATCCGCTCGTTCTCGTCGAGCGGGATCCCTGGCTCGACCGAGTCCAGCGCCGATGCCGGGTCGCTGGGATCATCGGCGAAGGGGTCGGGCGGCAAGCCGGGGGGAAGGTGGTCACGCACACTTCCACGGTAACGGATCCACCGGCCTCGGTGGCGTGAGGACTCCACAGGCCGCGTGGTTCGCCCGGTGTGCCCGACGGCACGGTGCGGGGTGAGCCCGAACACTGCACGGGTGCCGATACCATGGAGAGATGACGCACGTTCGCACCGGTGGAGATGACCCCGGCAAGGTCGCGATGCTCGGCCTGACCTTCGACGACGTCCTGTTGCTGCCCTCGGCTTCCGACGTCATTCCCAGTGACGCGGACACGTCGTCCCGGGTCACCAAGAACATCACGCTCAAGGTGCCCCTGGTCAGTTCGGCGATGGACACGGTCACCGAGGCACGGATGGCGATCGCCATGGCCCGTGCCGGCGGGATGGGTGTGCTGCACCGCAACCTGTCGATCGAGGATCAGGCAGGTCAGGTCGAGACAGTGAAACGGTCGGAAGCCGGCATGGTCACCGACCCGGTGACCTGCTCGCCGACCAACACGCTGGCCGAGGTGGACACCATGTGTGCCCGCTACCGCATCTCCGGGCTGCCGGTGGTCGACGCGACCGGCGAGCTCGTCGGCATCATCACCAACCGTGACATGCGGTTCGAGGTGGACCAGTCGCGACCGGTCTCCGAGGTGATGACCAAGGCTCCGCTGATCACCGCACAGGAAGGTGTCTCCGCCGAGGCCGCGTTGGGTCTGCTGCGCCGCAACAAGGTGGAGAAGCTGCCGATCGTCGACGGCAACGGGAAGCTGACGGGTCTGATCACCGTCAAGGACTTCGTCAAGACCGAGCAGCATCCGCTGGCGACCAAGGACGCCGACGGCCGGTTGCTGGTCGGTGCGGCGGTGGGAACCGGTGACCCGCAATGGGATCGTGCGATGGCGCTGGCCGACGCCGGTGCCGACGTGATCATCGTGGACACCGCGCACGCGCATAACCGGCTCGTGCTGGACATGGTGGCGAAACTCAAGGCCGAGGTGGGGGACCGTGCCCAGATCGTCGGCGGCAATGTCGCCACTCGTGAGGCGGCCCTGGCTCTCGTCGAGGCAGGGGCGGACGCCGTCAAGGTCGGCGTCGGTCCCGGCTCGATCTGTACCACCCGGGTCGTCGCCGGTGTCGGAGCGCCGCAGATCACCGCGATCATGGAGGCCGTGGCGGTGTGCAAGCAGCACGACGTGCCGGTGATCGCCGACGGCGGACTGCAGTACTCCGGTGACATCGCCAAGGCTCTGGCCGCGGGGGCGTCGACGGCGATGCTCGGATCGCTGCTCGCCGGCACCGCCGAAGCGCCCGGCGAATTGATCCTGGTGAACGGCAAGCAGTTCAAGAGCTACCGCGGCATGGGGTCGCTCGGCGCGATGCAGGGCCGCGGTCAGGCGAAGTCCTACTCCAAGGACCGCTACTTCCAGGACGACGTCCTCAAAGAGGAGAAGCTCGTTCCCGAGGGCATCGAAGGCCGCGTCCCGTTCCGTGGACCGCTCGCACAGGTGATCCACCAGCTCGTCGGTGGCCTGCGCGCAGCGATGGGATACACCGGGTCGACGTCGATCACCGATCTCCACCAGGCGCGGTTCGTCCAGATCACCGCGGCAGGTCTCAAAGAATCGCATCCGCACGACATCACGCTCACCGCCGAGGCACCCAACTACTATTCCCGCTGAAGCTCGTTCGGTCCCCGACCACATCGGGTCGGGGTCGATCGGCGAACTCCTTCGCGTAGCAGAAAGGCGCAACGGTGCGTGACCTTGTGGACATCGGTATGGGGCGTACGGCCCGCCGGACGTTCGAACTCGATGACATCAGCATCGTGCCGTCCCGTCGGACGCGATCGTCCAAGGATGTCTCGACGGCCTGGCAGATCGATGCCTACCGGTTCAGCTCGCCGATCCTGAGCCATCCGACCGACGCGCTGGTGTCCCCGGCGACAGCCATCGAACTGGGCAGGCTCGGCGCGCTCGGCGTGATCAACGGCGAGGGCCTGTGGGCGCGGCACCGCGACGTCGACGACAAGCTCGTCGAGCTGGCATCGGTCGCGGCGGAGAGCCCCGATCCCTTCGCGGCAGTTCGGCTGCTGCAGCAACTGCATTCGGCGCCGTTGGACCCCGCCCTGCTCGGCGCGGCGGTCGCTGCCGTGCGCGACGCCGGGGTCACCACCGCCGTGCGCGTGAGTCCGCAACACGCTCCGGAACTGACGCCGGCCCTGCTGGAGGCGGGTGTCGAGATCCTCGTCGTGCACGGCACCATCATCTCGGCCGAGCATGTCGCCCAGACCGACGCCGACGGGGTGGCGCGAGAGCCACTGAACCTCAAGACGTTCATCGCGGAGTTGGACGTGCCGGTGATCGCCGGTGGTGTGCACGACCATCGCACCGCGCTTCATCTCATGCGTACCGGTGCTGCCGGTGTGATCGTCGGGTATGGCTCGGCCGCCGGTGCGACCACGACCGGCGAGGTGCTCGGTATCGGGGTGCCGATGGCGACCGCGATCGCCGACGCGGCCGCCGCGCGTCGCGAATATCTCGACGAGACCGGCGGACGATATGTGCACGTCATCGCCGACGGTGACATCCACACCTCCGGCGACCTCGCGAAGGCGATCGCCTGTGGAGCCGACGCTGCGGTGCTCGGCACGCCGCTCGCCGCCTCGGCCGAGGCGCCGGGTCGCGGCTGGTACTGGCCGTCGGCCGCCGCACATCCGGACACGCCGCGGGGCGCGCTGCTGCAGGTCGCCACCGAGCAGAACCGACCGAGCCTGCAATGTGTGCTGAACGGACCGTCCCAGGATCCCTTCGGTGAGCTGAATCTGGTCGGCGCACTTCGTCGTTCGATGGCCAAGGCCGGCTACAGCGACCTCAAGGAGTTCCAGAAGGTCGGCCTGTCGCTGCACGCCTGACATCGCAGTGCACACCCACGCTTCCGTGACCTGCGTTCGTCCCCCGGGTATCGCCAGACCCTCCACAAGCCCATGGGGGAGATGACGATACCCGGGGGACGAACCCGGTAGTGGGTCAGTCCAGTCCGCGGGCGATGAGTGTCTCGGCGAACCCGTCCGCGGTGCGCAGTGCGGCGATCACCACGGGTGCCACCAGAATCCTTGCGCCGGGCCGTAATCCGCGGGCCTTGCGGGCTTCGTCGACCTGACCGACGACGTCGACCATCAGTGGGATCGACCGGATGGCCAGTGCGAGGGTGAGCGCGATGAGGTCGGTGCGCACCCCGAAGCGACGAAGTGGGCCCAGCGCACCGACGATGGCGTCGAGCACGGCAGATGTGCGAGTCGTCAACGAGACCGCCGCGGCCAGTGCGACCGACGCCGCGAGCACCGCGCACACCACCAGTGCGCGTTGCCAATCGGTGAAGATCACCTGAAAGACGCCGACGAACAGCAGCACCCACAGCACCGGCCGCAACTGTCGCCAGGCCTCGCGAGGACCGATGCCGCCCAACGCGAACACCCCTGCCACACAGGCGGCGAGCACACCGACCGCCGCCGGGGTGCGCACGGTGAAGCTGATGGCCAGGATCGCCGCGCCGAGTGAGAGCAGTTTGACACCCGCGGGCAGCCGGTGCAGCAGTGAATGGCCCGGGCGGTAGACGCCGAGCGCGGTCACGCCATCAGCTCGCGGTAGGCGGCGACGGCCGCGGCGGGCGTGTCGTCGGCGACCACACGTCCGTCGTCGAGCACGATGACCCGGTCGTAGTCGGTGACCATGTCGAGGTCATGGGTGAGCACGATCAGTTGTTCGTCGAGTCCGGCGAACACCCGTTGCAGCATCAGGCTGTTGCGGAGATCGAGCAACGTCGTGGGTTCGTCGGCGACCAGCACCGACGGACCCGTGACCATCACCGATGCCAGTGCGAGTAGTTGTTTCTGGCCACCCGAGAGGCGATGCGCGGGATGGTCGGCGTGATCTGCGAGACCGAACTGGGCCAAGACCTCCGCGGCCCTGGCCCGACGCTCCACGCGGTCGGACACAGTCCGGGTCAGGGACAGTTCGATGTCCTCGGCGACCGTCGGCATGATGATCTGTCGGTCCGGGTCACTGAAGATGAAACCGACCTCGCGTCGGACCTTCCGTTTCTCCCGGGTGGCATCGATTCCGTTGACGATCACCGACCCCTGATCGGGTGTGACCAGGGCGTTGATCATCCGGGCCAGCGTCGACTTTCCGCTCCCGTTGGCGCCGATGATGCCGATGCGCCGTTCGGTCAGCTCGAGGTCGATGTCGCGCAACACCACCCGGTCGTCGAACGCATGCCCGACAGCCCGGAACACGATCATGGGGCGCACTGGATCACCGACGGGCCGATCAGTGGATGCGGCGCAGCCGGATCGGCGTGATCAATCCGGGGTAGGCGCGGTGGACCTGCGACGCGACCAGAGCGGTCACCACCGCCTTCGCGATGTCACCGGGGATGTAGGTGCCGTTGGTGGAGATCGCCGCCCAGAGCGTGAGGTCGGTGCGCAACAGCAGCCCGACGATCCCGCACGCGTAGATCACCACCATGCCACCGACGATGTTGATGACGATGCCCCAGAGGATCCGGTACTTCGGCATCATCAGCGCGGTGGCCAGGCCGATCACGACGACCGCAGGCAGGAATCCGACGAAGAAGCCGGCGGTGGGCGACGACAGCGCCACGAGGCCGCTGCGACCGCCGGCGAGGATCGGTAGGCCGGCGATCGCCAGGACGGCGAAGATCACCACGGCAAGCGTGCCCTTGCGCGGCCCGAGGATCGCGCCGGCGAGCATCACACCCAGGGTCTGAAGGGTGATGGGTACACCCGACGACCCGATGGTGATGGTGCCGGGCAGACCGAGCGCGGCGATGAGGGCCGCGAACACCGCGGCCTGCGTGAGATCGGCCACCGAGAGCGAGAATCGCCGCGACGACGTGCGGTGGTCGGTGGTCTCGGACATGCACAGCATTATGTCGGGTGGAGGTCACGGCCGGTTTACCGGGTGTCATCACCAGGCCGTGTCTCCCGATGACCTTCGCAGGTCGTGACGGCTCTAGACTTGGGCGCGTGACAGATTCTTCTGGCGATTCGTTCATCGACGGTCCTCGTCCCGTACTCGTGATCGATTTCGGCGCGCAGTACGCGCAACTGATCGCCCGGCGGGTCCGCGAGGCGCGGATCTACTCGGAGGTGATCGCACATGACGCCCCGTTCGCCGACTTCGAGGCCCGCAAACCGCTGGCGCTGATCCTGTCGGGCGGGCCCGCCTCGGTCTACGCCGACGACGCACCGGCGCTGGATCCCCGGGTCTTCGATCTCGGTGTGCCGGTCTTCGGGATCTGTTACGGATTCCAGGCGATGGCTGCCGAACTCGGGGGAGAGGTGGCAAACACCGGCGGACGCGAGTTCGGCCGGACGACGTTGTCGCTCAACGGCGAAGGCCTTCTACATCAGGGCCTCACCGACACCCAGCCGGTGTGGATGAGCCACAACGACGCCGTGCAGACCGCTCCGGAGGGTTTCATCGTCACCGGGTCGACCCCTGGCGCCCCGGTCGCCGCGTTCGAATGCGTCGAACGACAGATGGCCGGGGTGCAGTATCACCCCGAGGTCCTGCACACCCCGCACGGCCAGCAGGTGCTCACCCGCTTTCTCTATGAGATCGCCGGGCTCGAGGCAACCTGGACGCCCGCGAACATCGCGGACTCGTTGATCGACGCCGTCGGCGACCAGATCGGTGACGGCCTCGCGATCTGCGGATTGTCCGGCGGGGTGGACTCCGCGGTCGCCGCTGCCCTGGTTCAGCGCGCCATCGGCGATCGTCTGACCTGTGTGTTCGTCGACCACGGACTTCTCCGGGCGGGTGAGCGCGAGCAGGTGCAGCACGACTTCGTCGGGGCCACGGGCGCGAAACTGGTGACCGTCGATGCCGCCGACACCTTCCTGTCCGAGCTGTCCGGCGTCAGCGATCCCGAGACCAAACGCAAGATCATCGGCCGCGAGTTCATCCGGTCCTTCGAGGGTGCGGTGAGCGACGTCCTCGGTGACCGGGCATCCGCCGGGGACAAGGTCGAGTTCCTGGTCCAGGGCACGCTGTACCCCGATGTCGTCGAGTCGGGTGGCGGCAGCGGTACAGCCAACATCAAGAGCCACCACAACGTCGGCGGTCTGCCCGACGATCTCGAGTTCTCTCTGGTCGAGCCGCTGCGGTTGCTGTTCAAGGACGAGGTTCGTGCCGTCGGGCGTGAACTGGGCCTGCCCGAGGAGATCGTCGGCCGCCAGCCGTTCCCGGGTCCGGGCCTGGCGATCCGGATCGTCGGCGAGGTCACCGCGGATCGGTTGACGACCCTGCGCAAAGCGGATCTCATCGCCCGCGAGGAACTGACCGCGGCGGGACTCGACGGTCAGATCTGGCAGTGTCCGGTGGTTCTGCTCGCCGACGTCCGCAGCGTCGGTGTGCAGGGAGATGGCCGCACCTACGGTCATCCGATCGTGCTTCGCCCGGTGTCCAGCGAGGACGCGATGACCGCCGACTGGACGCGCGTACCGTACGAGGTTCTCGAGCTGATCTCGACGCGGATCACCAACGAGGTCCCGGACGTGAATCGCGTGGTCCTCGACGTCACGAGCAAGCCGCCGGGCACCATCGAGTGGGAGTGAGGCGGCCGGCCGAGAGGAACCGGACGCGGCGCCGTCGCTGATCGCTCCGGTCAGCGACGCGTCGACCGTGCTCCGGTGAAGATCAGGATCAGGCCGATGGTCAGGCCGCCGGCCACGGCGATCCAGCCGAGGTCGGCGGCCGAGGGCAGGCTCGGCCCGCCGGCCAGTCCCCATGCCGCCACCAGCAGCGCCGCGAATCCGAGGATGGTCAGCCCGGGGGCGCGATGCCGGGTGTCGCGGTCGGTCGTCTCCTGGCTCATCGGGCCACCTCCACATGTCCGACGTTGGTCTGTGCGTCGATTGTCAGGATCGGACCGTCGGTGCCGTCGCGCCCACCCGACACGCCGTCGGGACAGTCATAGTCGCCGACCTTGGCCTCGCAGTTCGCGCGGACGTTCGTGTTCTCGTCCACCAGGACCTGGATCTCGCCGACCCCGTTCCTCAGGTTCACCGTCCGGTCCGACGTGATGTCGACGTCGCGGAGGTCGAGCACCATCTTGCCCATGGTCAGCGAGTAGTCGCTCTTGATGTCGGCCTCACTGAGCGGTGTGTACGTCCGCTCGCCGACACCACCCGACGGCAGGGCGCTCAGATGTCCGATGACGCTGGTCAGCACGATGGCGGCCCCGAGTAGCAGGGCGATGGGAACCAGACCGGAACTGTGGTCGCCGGCCCGCCTCCGGCGCAGGCCGGCGTGGATCAGTCCGACACCGACGACCGCGAGCGACATCGACATGATCCGGACCGGGGTGAACCAGTCGACACCGGCCTGATGCAGGGCGGCACCGGTCGCGGCGGCGATGACTGCGGCCCCGATCACGATGAGGGTCAGCGGTGAGCGACGTTCGCGGGGCGTCGCCGGGCTGTTGTCCGCCGCGGGTTCGGGCAGGTCCCACGCGAATCGCGCCGCGCCCAACGGATCCCACGCGGGTGGGGTGGTCCTGAGCTCGTCCGCCGCGCCGGTGTCGTAGGCGCTCGGCCCGTACGGGGTCGGCCCGTATCCACTCGCACCGTATCCACTCGGTCCGTACCCACTCGCACCGTACCCACTCGGTCCATGCTCGCCGGAGTCATACGTGGTCGGCGGAGCTGTCACATCGGGGGTAATGCCGGGCACCGGGGGCCCGTCGTCGGTGGCCGGTTGCGGTGTCGGCGGCTCTGCGTGTGGCCACGACGGGGAGGTCGTCGGCGCGGGCGTGTTCATCATCGCCCGGGGAATCCACGGTTGCAGCGCGTCGCCGGTACCGGTCGCCACACCGACCTGGCTCGGACGGCGGGAGTCGACACCGGTGCCTGCCGGCGCCTCCGGCGTGCGTTGATACAGCAGCCACCAGCCGAGCAGCATCAGCGCGGCGCCCAGAAGTCCGCCGGAGCTCCAGGTGCGATTCGGCCCGAACGACGTGAGCAGGATGATCGCCAACACGATGAGCAGCACGATCTTGCCGTTGCGGTGCGGCATGTGCGCGCGGCCGTCATGGCGCCGTGTGCGTGATCCCGAGAATCCGGGACCCACCCGGTCGGCGTTGTCCTCGCTCGGCAGCGCGATCCACGCGGCGATATAGAGCACCAGACCGCTCCCGCCGAACAGCGTCGCCACCACGAACGCGATCTTCACCAGGGTCGGATCGACCCGATATCGTGCCGCGAATCCCGCGCACACACCCGCGACCGTCCGGTTGCCGTTCGGCCGGACCGGCCGCGTCGCCCACAGGCTTTCGAACTGCTTCGTGTCCATGGTCCCCATCCTGTCGGCCCGGGAGCTTCGGCACATCGGGACATACCCTGAGAAAGTCCCTGATGTGCGGTGTGGTCTGGGCGTGCCACTATCGAGGTGTGAGTGGTGGTGTGCCCGTGTCCGTGACGCCGACCGCGCCGTCGGAGACGCCGCGACTGGTGCGGCGCGACGGTGGCCGGGTGATCGCCGGTGTCGCGGGCGGTCTGGCCGACCATCTCGGAGTCGACGTGTTCCGGGTACGAGTCGTGTTCATGGTGTTGGCCGCGCTCGCCGGCGCCGGTGTTCTCGCCTACGGACTGCTCTGGTTCTTCTGCCCGCCCGGCCACGACACCGCGCCGCCCGCTCCGGGAGAACGACGGCAGGCGTACGGACTTGCGCTCGTCGGTCTGGTGGCGATGTCGGTGGTGGGTTTCGCGGCCTCGGGCACCCCGGCCGCCTATCTCGTGCCCTTCGTGTTCGTCGTGGTCGGCGCGAGCCTGGTCTGGCGGGAGTTCGACACCTCGCGCGCCTCCCCGCGGACACCGGTATTGACCTGGACCCGGCTGATCGGCGGGACGCTCCTGGTGATCGGCGGGCTGGTGGTGATCGTGCTCGCCGGCGATCGCTCCTTCGGCGGATTGTCCACCACGCTGCTCGCGGTCGTCGCGACACTGTTCGGAGCCCTGCTGCTCAGCGTGCCCCTCTGGATGCGGATGTGGCGCGCTCTCAACGAGGAACGTGCGGCGCGGATCCGTAACGCAGAACGCGAGGAGATCGCGTCACACCTGCACGACTCCGTGCTACAGACCCTTGCGCTGATCCAGAAGCAGGCCGGCAAACCCGAAGAGGTCGCCCGATTGGCCCGAAGTCAGGAACGCGAGTTGCGTGGCTGGCTCTTCGGCGATCCCGCCCAGCGCGCGGGATCGTTGTCGGCCAGTCTGCAGGCGGTTGGAGCCGAGGTCGAGGATCACTACGGTATCGAGGTCGAGGTGATCACGGTCGGCGATCTGCGTCCGGACGACGAACCCGCTGCGGCACGTCGCCGGTGGGCGGCACTGGTCGCCGCCACCCGGGAGGCGTTGATCAACGCCGCCAAGCACTCCGGGGAACGCAAGGTCGACGTCTACGGTGAGGTGACCGATGACCAGGTCGAGGTTTTCGTGCGCGACCGCGGCGTCGGCTTCGACCCGGATCTCGTCGACGGCGACCGGCAGGGCATCGCACGGTCCATCACCGCGCGGATGCATCGGGCCGGCGGAGAGGTCACGGTCGACTCGTCGCCCGGCCGTGGCACCAACGTCCGGCTGACCATGCGGCGCGGTGATGTCGGCAAGGTCGAGGTGGAGGCAGAATCGGCGGTGTCAGAATCGACTGTGACAGAAGACCATGCACAGGAAGAGGAAGCGCAGTGATGACAGAGGCGGCGGTCTGCCGGATCTTTCTCGTCGACGACCATGCCGTGTTCCGGTCCGGTGTCCGTGCCGAGCTGGCCTCGGAACCGGGACTGGAGGTCGCCGGTGAGGCGGGCACCGTGTCCGAGGCAGTGGCCGGCATCGTCGCTCTGCGGCCCGACGTCGTGCTGCTCGATGTGCACATGCCGTCGGGCGGTGGGGTCGCGGTGCTGCGTGGGGTGACCGACGCGATCGTCGACGGATCGGTGCCGGTCTTCTTGGCGCTCAGCGTTTCCGACGCGGCCGAGGACGTCATCGCGACCATCCGGGCGGGCGCCCGCGGCTACGTCACGAAGACGATCGACGGAAAGGCGCTCGCCGACGCGGTGCGACGGGTCGCCGACGGCGACGCGGTGTTCAGTCCACGGCTGGCGGGGTTCGTGCTGGATTCCTTCACGGGTAAGTCAACGGCGCCCGAGCCTCCCCTCGACCCCGAGCTCGACTCCCTCACCAAACGGGAACTGGAGGTGCTGCGGCTGCTCGCCCGTGGCTACACCTACCGCGAGATCGCCGACGAACTGTTCATCTCGATCAAGACCGTCGAGACCCACGCATCGAACGTGCTGCGCAAGACGCAGCAGTCCAACCGCAATGCACTCACCCGCTGGGCCGCGACCCGGCACATCGGATAGTCGTCCTCAGCTGACGATCACCACGATCAGCACGATGACCAGCAGAATCGCCGCAAGCGCGGAGATGGCCAGGGTCAGAGTGGTTCTGGACGGTGACGGAGACCTCGACGGACCGGGGTGTGGCAGACGGGAACTCAGCGTGGCCGGGTTCGTCGGCAGTGTCGATGCCCGGGAGTGAAGGGCAGATGCGGCGGACGACGGTTGGTCGGGACGATTCGGGCCGGGGCCGCTGACGGGCCGGTGGGCGCCGGTCGAATGCGTGCGAGGAGGCCGGGGCGATCGTTGGGCCCAGGTCGGTACACCGCCGTCCGGCGTGGTGATCGGGCCGGACAACACCTGCGAAATCGATCGACGATCACCGGCAGCGACGGCAGCGAGCAGGTCACGGGCCTCCGCCATGGTGGGTCGTTTGGCCGGGCTCGGTTCCAGCAGGCGCAGCAGCACGGGTTCGAGATCGCCGGCCTTGGTCATCGGGGTGATCTGTGCGCGGGCGACCTTGTGTAGCAACGCCAGCGAGTCGTCATCCACCCCGAACGGCGGTTGACCCTCGATGAGGGTGTATACGGTGGCGCCGAGGGAGTAGACATCCGACGCCTCGCCGGGCTCGGCACCACGCGCCACCTCGGGTGCGAAATAAGCAGGAGTGCCGGTGATCACGCCGGACTGGGTGAGGCTCACATCGTCTTTCAACCGGGAGATGCCGAAGTCGGTGATCTTGACCAGGCCGGCGTCGCGCCCGGTTGATGTGATGAGGATGTTGCCCGGTTTGATGTCGCGGTGGATGATGCCCGCGGCATGTGCCGCGGTCATCGCGTCGGCCACCTGGGCGCCGATCTGGGCTGCCGGTTCGACGCCGAGAGTTTTTGTGGTGTAAAGGATCTGGGCGACGCTGCGGGAGGGTAGGTATTCCATCACCAGCCATGGTTCGCCGCTGTCGAGGGCGACGTCGTGCATCGCGATGGCGTTGCGGTGGGTGAGTCTGGCGGCGATGCGGCCCTCTCGCATGGCGCGCTGCCGGATGTTGTCGGCCGTCTCGTCGCTGAGTCCCTCGGTGGAGACGACCTGCTTGACGGCGACCTCGCGATCGAACAACTGGTCTTTGGCGAGCCACACCGCGCCCATGCCTCCACCGCCGATGCGCGAGCGCAACCGGTAGCGCCCGGCGATCAGGTGCTGTGGACCCGGCGTGCGTCGGTTCTCGGGGGTGGTCGGCATAGGCTGCATGATAGTCGGATGGGGCCCGGGGGGCCCATCGCGCTTGACAACTTCTCGCACGTATGTTCGACTCGATGCATGCGGTGGTCCGACCAGGGGGTCGAGGTCGACGATGGTGCTCTGCCCGGTCTGGGAAAAGCGGGTCTGGTGCGTTCGGTGCAGACCCCGGAGTTCGAGGGTGTGACCTTTCACGAGGTGCTCGCCAAGAGTGCGCTGAATCAGGTTCCCGAGGCGGCGAACCTGCCGTTTCGGTTCACTGTCAACACTTTTCGTGGGTGTACCCACGCGTGTCGGTATTGTTTCGCGCGGCCGACCCATGAGTATCTGGATCTCGACGCCGGCGTAGATTTCGACAGCCAGGTGGTGGTCAAGCTCAACGTCGCGGCGGTCCTGCGCAAAGAGTTGCGTCGGCGATCGTGGAATCGCGACACGGTCGCGCTGGGGACCAACACCGACCCCTATCAACGGGCCGAAGGCCGGTATCGCTTGATGCCCGGGGTGATCTCGGCGCTCGCGGAGTCGGCGACGCCGTTCTCCATCCTGACCAAGGGGACCTTGTTGCGGCGGGATCTGCCGTTGCTCCGGCAGGCGGCGGCCAAGGTGCCGGTGAGTATCGCGGTATCGCTGGCCATGCACGATGCCGAGTTGCAGAAGTCGCTGGAGCCGGGTACGCCGTCGCCGAAGGCCCGTCTGGAGCTGATCCGAGCGGTGGCCGATGCGGGTTTCGCCCCGCATGTGATGGTGGCCCCGGTGATCCCGTACCTGAGTGACTCGACGTCGCAGCTGGAGGCATTGCTGGCGGCGCTCGCCGAGGCGGGGGCGTCCGGTGTGACCGCGTTCCCGATGCATCTGCGTGGAGCGACGAAGCCGTGGTTCATGGAGTGGCTGGCAGAACACCATCCGGCTCTGGTGCGCCGGTACCGGGGTCTGTACGGCCGAGGTGCCTACGTGACGCCGGAGTACTCGGCGTGGCTGCGTGACCGGATGCGACCACTGGTGCAGCAGTACGGTCTCGCGGGCGCGCAGGGTCTGCGTGGGGCGGCGGTGCCACCCGCGGCACCGATCGCCACGCCCGAGCTGCGCTCTGCTCTCACCCTCTTCTGACGCCGTCTGTTCGGGGCGCGTCGAAAGTGTGCTCCGACCTGCTGCGTTGACGGTTGTCGGTGGGCCGTCCTAGGATGAAATAAATCGAAAACGTGTTCGAACAGCATGCACCTTCCCTGCGCGCTGATTGCGGAAAGCCGCAGGTCAGGAGGGTGTATGAGTACGTCTGTGGAAGCGCTCACGAGCGGGGCCGATGGTCACGAACTGGACCGTCTCCGTCGGCAGATCGCGGCGATGTCCGGGCGTCCCGACCACCGATCTGTCGAGATGGCCGATCGGTCGGCGGGTGTGTTGGCGGTCCCGGATGCCTTGGCCGATCTGTTGCCCCGGCGTGGGCTGGCGCGGGGCAGTGTGGTCGTGGTCTCCGGTGCTCGCTCGATCTTGTTGTCGGTGATCGCGTCGGTGAGTGGCTCGGGTGGTCAGGTGGGGATCGTCGGTCTCCCGCAGCTCAATCTCGGGGGTGTCATGGAACTCGGTGGCGACCTGTCGCGGATCGCCACGGTGCCGAATCCGGGGGTCGATCCGGTCGAGGTTGCCGGGGTGCTCCTGGACGGGATGGATCTGGTGGTGCTGGGTCTGGGCGGTGTCGCGGTGCCACCGTCGCGGACGAGGGTGGTGATGGGGCGGGTGCGCAAACAGTTGTCGACACTGATCATTGCCGGCGCCGGGAACGGAGTGAGCGGGCCGAGTGTCGGCGGCGCCGGGAACGGAGTGAGCGGGCCGAGTGTCGGCGGCGCCGGGAACGGAGTGAGCGGGCCGAGTGTCGGCGGCGCCGGGAACGGAGTGAGCGGGCCGAGTCGGGGCGGCGCCGGGAACGGGGTGAGCGGGCCGAGTGTCGGCGGCGCTATCTGGCCGGGCGCACAGCTGCGTCTGGATGCGGAGGTGGTGACGTATCGTCACCTGCCGGGTGACGCCGGTGCGGTCGACCTTGCCACGGCCCGGGCTGGATACGGCCGGATCGGCGGGATGTCGCTGCAGGTATCTGTCACCGATCGCGGTCATCGTCAGGTGTCCGGCGAGATCGACGTGATGACAAGCGGTTTCGGTTCCGAGAGGCATGTGGAGCTGGTGCGGTCGCAACAGCGGGCTCCTCTGGCGGTGGCCAACTGATGGCCGCGCCGATGACGTCGCCGATGACGGCCTCGACCGCCGGCCGGGTGCTGGCCCTGTGGTGCCCGGACTGGCCGGCGACGGCCGCCGCGATCGCGGGCGACCTCCCATCTCAGCATCCGATCGCGGTGCTGCATGCCAATCGTGTGGTCGCCTGCTCGGCGCCGGCTCGTGGTGCGGGGGTGCGGCGGGGGATGCGGAAACGCCAGGCTCAGTCCGCCTGTCCGGAGATGACCGTGGTCACGACCGATGATCATCGCGACGGCCGGTACTTCGACCCGGTCGTCGCGACGGTGGCCGACCTGGTGCCTGTTGTCGAGGTGCTGCGTCCGGGTCTTCTGGTGGTGCCTTCGGGCAACGCCACCCGCTATTTCGGTGGTGAGGATGCGCTGGCGGAGAAGCTGATCGATGCGGTGGCCGCTTCCGGCGTCGAAGCGCAGGTTGGGGTGGCCGACGAACTGTTCACCGCGGTACTGGCCGCCCGGCACGGCAGCCACGTGGAGCCCGGCGGTGATGCCGCCTTTCTGGCCGGCCGGCCGGTCGCCGATCTCGCGATCGAGCCCAGTATGAGTGATCCGACCAGGGTGGAGTTGGTCGATCTTCTCCGTCGTCTGGGGATGTCGACGATCGGCGCTTTTGCCGCACTGCCGGTCCGCGACGTCGCCACCCGTTTCTCCGCCGACGCCGTGGTCGCCCATCGACTTGCCAATGCCGTTCCGGGTCGGCCCCCGTCGGGCCAGATCTCCCCGGTGGATCTGGTGGTCGAGCATCAGTGTGATCCGCCGATCGACCGTGTGGATGCCGCGGCTTTTCTCGGTCGACGGCTGGCCGACGCACTGGCACAGCGACTGGCCGCGGCGTCCGCGGCCTGCACACGCCTCACCGTGGAGGCGATCACCGAACGGGGACAGCGTCATGCGCGGACGTGGCGATGCGCCCAACCGTTGACCCCGGAGGCCACCGCGGACCGGATTCGCTGGCAACTCGAGGGGTGGCTGACCGGCGGGCGGGCAGGTGCGGACGGCAGGCCGGATTCGCCGATCGGTGTGCTGCGGCTCGAGCCGATCGAGGTGGTCGCCGCCGGTGCGTTGCAATACTCCCTGAGCGGCAATGGTTTACCCGAAGATCCAGAGGTCGATGAGCGGGCCCGTCGATCGCTGGTCCGAGTCCAGGGCCTGCTCGGAGGTGACGCAGTGCAACTACCGATCCCCAGTGGCGGACGTGGGCCGGGCGATCAGATCACCATGGTGGCGCTCGGGGATGAGCGGACCCCGGCGCGTGACCCGGACGCACCATGGCCGGGCCGGTTGCCGCAACCGACACCAGCGGTCCTGGTGGACACCCCGATCCAGGTGCTCGACATGACCGGCCGTCCGGTGGAGGTGACCGGCCGGGGCTGCTTCTCCGCCGAACCGACGACGATATGTACGGAACGCTCTGGCCGACAGCACCGGACGTGGGAACTGCGGTGGTGGGCCGGTCCCTGGACCACCGGCGGTGATGCCGGTGGCATCACCGCCCGGGCACAGGTCCTGCTCGACGACTCACGTGCGCTACTGCTGAGCTATCGGGCGGAGAAGTGGGCAGTGGAGGGGGTGTACGAGTGACCGGGCGGCTCCTCTCCATGTCCACCGCTACGAGTTCGCCCCGCGGGCGATCACCGACCACCGGGAAACGGTGCCGTCCGCGCGTTCCGCGATCAGTTCGTCCACCAGGTTGACGGCGGTGCACACGTGGTTGGGTACCACCCGCACCCGGTCGCCGAGGCGCGGAATCGCGAAATCAGAGGTGCCCGAGGGGAATTCGATAACCGCGTGATGTTCCGACAGCGAGGTGATGGTGGCGGCCGGTTCGCCGGGCACCCGTCCGAACCCGGTCGTCCAGGGCGGGCGGTCGGCGCCGAGGATCTTGCTTCCCGCGTCCACCACGACCCGCGATCCCGTGCGATGCACCACGGTGGCCACGGCGGACAGTGCGACGTCGCCGAAGCCGCATGAGCCGAGTTCCACCTGCTGGGCATCGTTGAACGGATACACGCCGGGTCGGATCTCGGTGAGTACATCCGATCCGGCGAACTCGATCGTCGGAGTCGATCCGCCGCTGCGTACCCGCGGGTCGATTCCGTTGTCCCGCAATCGTTGCGCAGCCGTCGACAGCGCCGTGACCTCCTGTTCGGCGGCGCGACGACGGGCATCGCCCGGTCCGTATCCGTGTCCCGGGAACGTGAACACGCCCACCACCGACAGGCCGTGACCGGCCGCGGTGCGCGCCAGTGCGCCGGCAGCCTCTGGCGCCACGCCCGTGCGATGTTGGCCGGAGTCGACCTCGATGACGATCTCGACGGCCGCGCCATCCAGTTCGGACGCGAGTTGACGTGCACCGTCCGGGGAATCGACCGCCAGGCGCAGCATCGCGCGTTCGGCAAGGGCCCGCAGTCGAGCACCTTTGGCCGCGGTCACCCAGAGCGGATAGGCGATGAACAGGTCCGGCACGGCGGGCATGACCGCCGCGAAGGCCTCGGCCTCGCCGATGGTGGCGACGGTCAGCCCGATCGCGCCGGCGGAGATCTGTCGTGCGGCGATCTCGGCGCATTTGTGGGTTTTCGCGTGTGGACGCAGATCGAGCCCTGCGGTTCGAGCGCGCTGTGCCACCCTGCCGATGTTGTCGTCGAGTTGTGCGACGTCGACGGCGAGATACGGGGTGTCGATCACGTGTCGTCGGCGTCGTCGGTGTCGGCGTCGTCGGTGGGTCTCGACTTCCCCAGCGCAGCAGCTGATTCGCCGAACATCAGATACTCCTGATGCAGCACACGGGTGGTGAGTCCGGGAGCGAACCGATGTCCGAGGTCGGCGAGCGTGCCCGCCGCCGAACCGACCCGCCGGGGCCGATCGAGGATGCCGTGCAGGACGCGTGATGCCGCCTTGTCGACGCCCCACACGCCTGCCTGGTTGTCATACACCTCGGTCGGCGCAATCATGCGAGTGCGGACGAGGGGGAGCCTCACGTTGGTGAATGTGACATGGTCGGACAGGGTCTCGGTGCTCGTCACGTCACTGAACGCCTCCAGTGCGGCTTTCGACGCGGCATACGCGCCGAACCGACCCGTACGCGACTGAACGGCGATCGACGTGACGTTCACGATGTGGCCAGATTGTCGTTCCACCATGTGCGGCAGCAGTCCGAGGATGAGGTTGACCGCACCGAAATAGTTCACCGCCATGAGTCGTTTGTGATCGTGCAGTCGGTCGGTCGCGTTGATGCTCGCCCGGCGGATGGACCGGCCGGCGTTGTTGACCAGGACATCCACGTGATCATGTTCGACGAGAACGGTTTTGACCAGTCGGGACACCGCTTCCTCATCGGTGATGTCGCACTGGTACGCGTAGACGCGGCCGGGCGGTACGCCGTGCTTGCTGCCGGTCGCACTCAGTTCGGCGACCGCGGCGTCCAGGCCGTCGGCGCCGCGCGCGACGATGATGACATTCGCGCCGCGGGCGAGGCACATCCGGGCGGTGGCCTTGCCGATTCCCGCCGAACCTCCCGTGATCAGAATGTTCTTGCCGACGAGAGGTCCACGCGGATCGTCCCGGCGGAATCGGCCGGGATCGAGATTCTCCGACCAGTAGGCCCATAGTCGAGGTCCGTAGTCGTCGAGGTCGGGAAGAGTGATCCCCAGATCGCGCAGCGTCCGGACGGTGTCGTCGGAGCGGAAGTCGGCAGGCAGCGAGACCGTGTCGAGCAGGGCGGGCGGGATGCCGTGCTGGGCGGCCAACAGGTCGCGGCCGATCCGGAACGGACCAGTTCCGGCGATCCGGAGGACCGGAGCCACCAATCCGTTGGGGATGACGTTGTGGCCCTTCGGTCCTCGGAAGCCGGGCGCGAGCGCGTTGTACATGTCGGTGATCGTGCGGCGGCGCGGGTCGGCGAGGTGGTGGACGAGACCGGTGCGGTGCGGGTCGGCTGTACACAGCGCGACGATCGCATGGGCGACGTAATCCACCGGGACGACGTTGGTGTAGCCGAGGTCGGGCATCGGCAGCGGCAGCGCGGACGGGAGGTGCCCGAGCAACTTGAGGTCACCGAAGAAGTAGTACGGACCGTCGACCTTGTCCATCTCACCGGTCCGGGAATCGCCGACGACCACCGAGGGGCGGTAGATCCGCCACCGCAGGCCGTCTCGTTCCCGGACGACCCGCTCGGCGGAGAACTTGGTGCGGTGATAGGGCGACGGGAAGCCCTGGCCGAGGTCGAAATCGTCCTCGGTGAAGGTGCCCCGGTGGTCGCCGGACACCGCGATCGACGACACGTGATGCATCAGCGCACCGGTGGTGAGTGCGAAGTCGGCGACGCGTGCGGTGCCGTCGACGTTCGCGGCCTGCTGGACGTCGGCGTCGGCCGTCATGTCATAGATGGCGCCGAGGTGGATCACGTGGTCGATGTCGGGCAGGTCGTCGGTCTCGAGGCCCAGGCCCGGTTCGGTGAGATCGCCGGCGATCGGCATCACGGTGCCGCTGGTGTCGACCTCGGACAAGAACTCGCTGAACGTGGAGAGAGTCTTCGTGCGGGTCAGCGCGATGATCCGGGCATCGGCTTCGACGGTGAGGAGGCGCTCGATGACCCGACGGCCGATGAACCCGTTGCCGCCGGTGATGAAGTAGGTCGTCATGGCGTCGGTCTGTCCGATCTCGTGAGGCAGTCTGGACCAGCGTGAGATGCTTCTTACTGCTCGGTAAGAAGTAGTTTCTACCCAGGGTGACACTTACATTGATGGATGGCAACATACCTTTCGTCGCATGTCGGGCCGAGACGGACGGCGACGCCGAGGCGATTCGCCGCGTCGTGGTGTCTGCGTTCGGCAGACCGGACGAAGCGGACCTCGTCGACGCGCTGCGCGTCGACCCACGGGTGTGGATCGACGACCTGTCGGTCGTCGCGGAGGACGTTACCGGGAACGTCGTTGGATACGCGTTGCTGACCAGGTGTCGGGTGGGTGGACGCCCTGCGCTGGCTCTGGCGCCCTGCGCGGTGTCGCCGCAACTGCAGAACAGCGGAGTGGGCACCGCGGTCACCGGCCACGTGCTCGACCGCGCTCGCGTCCGTGCATCGGGTCGGGCGGCGGGGGAGAATCTCGTGGTCGTCCTGGGGCACCCGGAGTTCTACCCGAGGTTCGGCTTCCGACGTGCCTCCGACGCCGGAATCTCCGCAACCTTCGAGGCGCCCGATGACGCCCTGATGTTTCTCGCGCTCGATCCGGCCAGGCCGATCCCGGCCGGTGTGATCGGGTACCCGCCGGCCTTCGGGGTCTGACGACGGTTGAACTGATCAGTCAACTGTTCAGTTGACTGACTATTTGCTACGGTCTGCGGTGTGGAGCAGAAGTCCGGCACAGGCGCGCTCGCCGCCGATCTCAGGATCGCGCTCGGGCAACTCACTCGTCGTCTGCGCCACGAGGTGCCCACCGCTGACCTGACCCGGTCGCAACTCAATGTGCTCGGCCGCCTCGATCGTGATGGTCCATGTACCGCAAACGACCTCGCCCGGGCCGAGGGCATGCGTCCCCAATCGATGGCTGCGATCGTCTCCGCGCTCCTCGCGGCCGACATGGTCGTCGGCGCGCGCGATCCCGATGACGGGCGCAAGACCATTCTGGGCCTGTCGCAGCGGGCGCGCGACGAGTTCGGGGCCGGCCGTCTCGCCCGTGAGGATTGGCTCGCCCAACGGTTGGACGCGCTGATGACCGGCGACGAGATCCGTCTGCTGGCGACGGCGACCGAGCTGCTGAAACGACTTGCCGAGTCCTGATGATCGAGGGGATCACGAAATGAGCATGACCACACTGGATCCGAACACCGCTCTGGTCGTCGTCGACCTACAGCGTGGCATCGTCGGACGGGACCTCGCGCCGCACTCGTCGTCGCACGTCGTCGAACGTTCGGTCGAGATCGTCGACCGCTTCCGCACCCACGGTCTCCCGATCGTGTTCGTCACGGTGTCCGGGAGGCCGCCGGGTCGGACCGATCTGAGTGACGGCTCCACGCCGAGCTTTCCCGTCGGATGGGACGAGCTCATCGACGAGTTCACCCCGGCTGCCGAGGACATCGTCGTGACCAAGCACTCGGTCAGTGCGTTCACCGGTACCGGACTCGCCGACGATCTGCGTGAGGGTGGGGTCACCCAGGTGGTCGTGGTCGGAATCGCGACCGGCGCCGGGGTGGAATCGACGGCACGCGATGCGCACGAGGCGGGCTTCAATGTGACGCTGCCCATAGACGCGATGACCGACTCGGATGGCGCCCGTCATCGACACAGCCTGGACAACGTGTTCGGCCGGATCGCCGAGACCGGTTCGACCGCAGAGCTTCTCGAGCTACTCGACGCGACTCGGCGGTCGATTTCGGCGGCGAGGTAGCGACCGGGTTCGTCTCACTGGTATCGCGTGCTCGCTCGCGAACGAGGGTCTGATACCGCGAACCGGGTGTGAGTGGCGGGGTGGGACGTGGCGGTTGAGTGTCGAACGGGTGTTCGATAAGATCGATCGGTGGGATGGGATCAGGGACCGCCGACGTGGTCGGAGCTCGAGCGCGTGCTCTCCGGTCGTGCGCCCGGGCCGGGGCGTCCGGGGGAGGCGTTCGGTCCGGGGGACAACACCGGCGACGGTAACGACAGCCCGGCCTGGTCTCGCAAACGCGGTGCCTACCGGCCCGAAGGTGTGGAGCGAACACGATCGTCGGTCGCGTTCGCCGAATTGCACGCGCACAGCTCCTACAGCTTCCTCGACGGTGCGTCGATGCCGGAGGAGATGGTCGAAGAGGCGCAGCGTCTCGATCTGAAAGCATTGGCCCTCACCGATCACGACGGCTTCTACGGCCTCGTCCGGTTCGCGGAGGCGGCGCGCGAGTTCGCCATGCCGACCGTGTTCGGGGCCGAACTGTCCCTCGAGCCCGACGTCGCGCGGACCGGGATTCCCGATCCTGTGGGCGAGCATCTGCTCGTGCTCGCCCGCAGCAGCGAGGGCTACCGCCGGCTGTCCCGCACGATCGCCGACGCCCACATGGTCGCCGGCGAGAAGGGGTTGCTGCGATATGACCGGGACGCCTTGCCCGACAATGCCGACGGTCACTGGCTGATCCTCACCGGGTGCCGCAAGGGTGCGGTGCGTCGGGCACTCGATCGAGGTGGTCGGCCTGCGGCACGCCGGGCACTCGTCGAGTTGGTCGATCGGTACGGGCAAGACGTGGTGGTGGAGCTCACCGCGCAGGGTCTGCCGGACGACGACGAGCGCAACGCGATCCTGGCGGGACTGGCGGGTGAACTCGGGCTGACGACGGTGGCCACCACCGGGGCGCATTTCGCGGGTCCCCGACGCCGCCGACTGGCCACCGCCGTCGCCGCCGTCCGTGCACGGACAGACATCGAGACCATCGACGGCTGGTTGCCCGGGGTCGGTGGCGCACATCTGCGCAGTGGTGACGAGATGGCCCGTTTGCTGCCTGGTCACCCGGACGCCATCGACAACGCCGTTGCCCTGTCGGCGGACTGCTCCTTCGAGCTGGGGCTGATCGCACCGCAGTTGCCGCCGTTCGACGTCCCGGACGGGCATACCGAGATCAGCTGGCTGCGGGAGAAGACGATGGCCGGGGCGCTGCGCCGCTACGGGTCGCCTGGTGCGCATCCGCAGGCATACCGGCAGATCGAACATGAGCTCGCCATCATCGAGACACTGACCTTCCCGGGGTATTTTCTCGTGGTCGCCGACATCGTCGATTTCTGCAAGAGCAATGACATCCTGTGTCAGGGTCGCGGAAGCGCGGCCAACTCCGCGGTGTGTTACGCGCTGGGGATCACCAACGTCGATCCGGTCTCGAACAAACTCCTCTTCGAGCGATTCCTCTCGCCCGAGCGCGACGGACCGCCGGACATCGACGTCGACATCGAATCGGATCGGCGTGAGGAGGCCATCCAGTACGTCTATCGCCGCTACGGCCGTGATTACAGTGCGCAGGTCGCCAATGTGATCACCTATCGCGGGAAATCCGCGATCCGCGACATGGCGCGCGCGCTGGGGTATGCGACCGGCCAGCAGGACGCCTGGAGTCGCGCGCCCGACGAGGCGCCCGACGACGTCACCGATCTGGCGAGCGAGATCCTGGGAATGCCGAGACATCTGGGCATCCATTCCGGGGGAATGGTGATCTGTGACCGCCCGATCGCCGATGTGTGCCCCACGGAATGGGCGCGGATGGAGAACCGCAGTGTCCTGCAGTGGGACAAAGACGACTGTGCCGCAATCGGTCTGGTCAAATTCGATCTGCTCGGGCTCGGCATGCTGTCGGCACTGCACTATGCGATCGATCTGGTGGCCGAGCACAAGGGGATCGAGGTCGACCTCGCGAAGCTGGACCTGACCGAACCAGAGGTCTACGAGATGCTGTGCCGCGCCGATTCCGTCGGCGTCTTCCAGGTCGAATCCCGGGCGCAGATGGCGACCCTGCCACGACTGAAACCGCGGACCTTCTACGACCTGGTGGTCGAGGTCGCGCTGATCCGGCCGGGCCCGATCCAGGGCGGCTCGGTACATCCCTACATCCGGCGCCGGAACGGCACCGAGAAGCCGGCTGTCGAGCATCCGTCGATGCGCAAGGCTCTCGACCGGACTCTGGGCGTGCCGTTGTTCCAGGAACAGCTGATGCAACTCGCGGTCGATGTCGCCGGGTTCGATGCCGCCGAGGCGGATCAGCTGCGCCGTGCCATGGGATCGAAGCGATCACCGGAACGGATGGAGCGACTGCGTCAGCGGTTCTATGCCGGGATGGAAGAGCTGCACGGGATCACCGGAGAGACGGCGGACCGCATCTTCGAGAAGATGGCGGCGTTCGCGAATTTCGGATTCCCGGAGAGTCATTCGCAGAGTTTTGCCTCGCTGGTGTTCTACTCGTCGTGGTTCAAGCTGCACCATCCGGCGGCATTCTGCGCAGCCCTGTTGCGTGCACAGCCGATGGGTTTCTACTCCCCGCAGTCGCTGGTCGCCGACGCGCGCCGGCACGGTGTGGTGATCCATCGCCCCGACATCAACGTCTCATTGGTGCACGCGACGCTGGAGAAGGAGGGCATGGAGATCCGGTTGGGCCTCGGCGGGGTGCGGGGGATGGGCGACGACGTCGCCGAGCGGATCGTCGAATGCCGTGACCGGGACGGTGCTTACCGGGATGTCATCGACGTGTCCCGCCGCGCCGAGCTCACGGCACGCCAACTCGAGGGCTTGGCCGGCGCGGGTGCCTTCTCCTGCTTCGGCGTGAGCCGGCGGCAGGCGTTGTGGGAGGCGGGGGCCGCTGCGACGGTGCGATCGGACCAGCTGCCGCTCGAGCCGTCCACGCGGACGCCGACCCTGCCCGGACTGTCCGACGTCGAGCTGGCAGCCACTGATGCCTGGGCGACCGGCATCACCCCGTCGTCCTATCCGACCCAATTCCTGCGGCCGCGATTGGATGCGATGGGAGTCATCCCGGCGGATGGGTTGTTGTCGGTCGCCGATGGATCGCGGGTCACGGTCGCCGGTGCGGTGACTCATCGACAGCGACCGGCCACCGCTTCCGGTGTGACGTTTATCAACCTGGAGGACGAAACCGGCATGGTCAACGTCGTATGCTCCGTCGGGTTGTGGACAAAGCACCGAAGTCTGGCACACTCAGCGTCGGCCTTGCTGATCCGTGGCACTGTGCAGAACGCCGAGGGGGCGGTGACAGTGGTGGCGGAGCGCTTGCAGCGCTTGGATCTTCGTGTGGGAACTCGTTCCCGGGACTGGCATTGACGAAAAGGGGAAACCGCCATGCCGAAGCAGATCGTGGTCACGGTGAAGCCGGGCAGCCGCAAAGGGCCGCTGGTGGAGACCAATCCGGCCGGCTCGCTGACCGTCTACGTGCGTGAACCCGCCGCGGAGGGGCGGGCGAACAAGGCCGTCGCCGAGATCCTGGCCAAACATCTCGGCGTGCCCAAGAGTCGGATCGCGCTGGTGGGCGGCGCGACCGCCCGGACCAAACGTTTCCGGGTCAGCTGACGTCCAGTCGACATCGGGGTTCACACCGCGCCGGCAAAACCGTTCTGCCGCCAGGCCTCGTAGACGACGATGCTGGCGGCGTTGGCCAGATTGTGCGAGCGTCGCCCGGCCAGCATCGGTATCCGCACCCGATCGGTGACCTCCGGCTCGTCGAGCACCTCGGCCGGTAGCCCGGTCGGTTCGGGACCGAACAGCAAGACGTCGCCGGGCCGATAGTCGACATCGGTGTGATAGCGAGACGCATGCGCGGTGAACGCGAACACCCGTTCCGGCTTGAGCGTCGTCCACGCCGTGACCAGGTTGGGATGTACTGTCACCGTGGCCATCTCGTGATAGTCGAGGCCGGCGCGCTTGACCTGTGCGTCGGACAGATCGAAACCCAGCGGTTCGATGAGGTGCAACTCGCACCCGGTGTTGGCGGCGAGCCGGATCGCGTTGCCCGTGTTGGGCGGGATGCACGGCTGATAGAACATGATGCGGAACATGGTGGGCAAGTCTAGGCCAGGCTCTGGAGCCCCAGCGCGGTGTTGGCACCGCACAGCACCACGCACAGCGTCGAATCCGGTTCCGGGCGAACGCCTCCGGTGAGCACCGCGGCGACCGCCGCGGCGGTGCCGTGTTCGACGAGGATGCGGAACTGCTCCCACAGATAGCGGCGGGCGGAGATCAGATCGTCGTCGGAGACCACCACACTGGTCACCTCGCGCCCCGCGATCGTCGCCCAGCAGATCTCCCCGATGCGGGTGGCACCCAGTGAATCGGACGCGATGCTGTCCAACTCCACCGGCACCGGATGGCCGGCGTCGAGGGCCTGGCGCAGACACGACGACCCGATCGGCTCGGCGGCGACGATCCGATCACCTGGTCGCATCGCCGCGGTCAGACCGCCGAGCAGACCACCCCCACCCACGCACACGACGGTTGTCAGAGCGCCGTCGACGTCGTCGGCGAGCTCGAGTCCGATCGTGCCTGCGCCCGCGACGACGTCGGGCAGGTCGTACGCATGCAGCAGCAGCGCGCCCGAGCGCTCGGCGAGCTCGGCGGCGGCGTCGGCCGCCATCTGATAGCGGTCGCCCACTTGGTGCACCGTCGCGCCCAGGGCGCGCAGGCTGTCGACCTTCACCGGCGGCGCTGTCTCCGGGACCACGACCGTGCACCTCGTTCCGGCGATCCGGGCGGCCCACGCTGCGCCGATCGCCGCGTTGCCGCCCGACGCGACCAGCACTCCGGCGTCGTCGAGCCGGCCCGCCTCGCGTGCGTGCAGCACGGCGTTGAGGCTGCCGCGCGGTTTGAAGCAGCCGCCGACCTGCAGATACTCGAGCTTGAACACCACGTCGAGGGGCCCGGTCGCGGTGTCCACGGTGGTGTCCAGCACAGGCGTGCGCCGCAGCCTGCCCGCGATCCGGTCCGAAGCAGCGACGACGTGTGCATATGTCGCGGCCCCGTCCGGGCCCGGGAGTGTGTCCACGTCGAGCCACAGTAGCGGGAATGGAACAATGGACTCTCGTGAGCGCGATACGACTAGACGGCAAGGCCACTCGCGACGAGATCTTCGCCGACCTCGCGGTCCGGGTGGAAAAGCTCCGGGCCGAGGGCATCATGCCGGGCCTGGGTACTGTCCTGGTGGGCGACGACCCGGGCTCGCAGTCCTATGTCAAGGGCAAGCACGCCGACTGCGCGCGCATCGGTGTCGCGTCGATCCGCAAGGATCTCCCGGCGGATGCGACGACCGAAGAGGTCAATGCGGCGATCGACGACCTGAACGATGACCCGGACTGTACGGGATACATCGTCCAATTGCCGCTCCCGCGCCACCTCGACGAGAACGCGGCGCTGGAACGGATCGATCCGGCCAAGGATGCCGACGGTCTGCACCCGATCAATCTGGGACGGCTGGTGCTCGGCAAGGAGTCGACACTGCCCTGTACGCCGCGCGGCATCGTGCACCTGCTGCGCCGCTATGACATTCCGATCGCAGGTGCCCGCGTGACGGTGGTGGGCCGTGGTGTGACCATCGGCAGACCGATGGGTTTGCTGTTGACCCGGCGCAGCGAGAACGCGACCGTCACCCTGTGCCACACCGGTACCCGCGACCTGGGGGCCGAGGTGTCGCGGGCGGACATCGTGATCGCTGCGGCCGGTGTACCGCATCTGATCACCGCGGACATGGTCAAGCCGGGTGCCGCGGTCATCGACGTGGGCGTCAGCCGTACCGATGCCGGCCTGACCGGTGACGTCGCTCCGGACGTCTGGGAGGTGGCCGGCCATGTCTCGCCGAATCCCGGCGGCGTGGGGCCGCTGACCCGCGCGTTTCTGCTCGTCAACGTCGTGGAGCGGGCCGAGGCGCAGTTGGCCGAGCGAACCGCGGCGGGAACCGTCGGGTGACCTCACCCGACCCCGCACACACCGGTACGCCCACCCGGATCGAGCGGATACGGCGCGCGCGCCGGGTTCGGCGGTACGTGGTCCAGATCCCGTACTTCGTCGTGCTGCTGGGTCTGCTGGCCGCCGCGATCCTGGTGTTGTTCGATCGTTGGCGTCGGGGTGCCTTCGTTTTCGGTTCCGTGTTGCTGCTCGGCGCCGTCCTCCGTGCCTTCATTCCCACATCCAGAGTTGGGTTGTTGCAGGTCAGAAGTAAATTGTTTGATGTCGCCGTCATGGCATCGGTAGGGTCACTGATCCTATGGCTGGCGACCTCGATCGATCCTTTGGGCACAGATTGATTACAATAGATACCAACACGTGACCTAAACTGGCCAGAGAGGGCTCTGAGGAGCGGGGGAACACGCATCACTTCGACGATCACCACTGAGGACTCGACCATTCCCGACGAATCGACGTCGCTGGGTGTCTCCGCAGGCGACGGAATGATTCATTACGTCCTGCTGACCCGCGACGACGCCGGGCGCAGTGTGGTCGACACCCGGGTCATCGACGTCGATCGCAGTGATGGTCTGGATGTCGCGGGACGGGTCAACGCCGGGATCGACCTGATGCTCTCGGCGGCGCGCGGCGCCGGTCGTCGCGTCGGACCGATCGGGGTCGCGGCCCGGACCGCGAAACAGCGTCGCGAGCTCCGGTCGCGAGGGAGCGGCCCGCGCCGTCAGATCCACCTCGTCGACGACGACGAGGCCGTCGTCGCCTACCTGTCCGCGACCGGCCAGATCGATCGGTTCGGGACCGTGGTGGTCGCCGACTGTGGCGACACCGGGATGTCGCTGTACACGGTCGAGTTGCCCATGAACCGCATCTCCGCGCCGCAGCGATCACGTGCGCTGGCCGGTCGTGACGTCGACCGGGCGATCGTGTCCCAGCTGACCTCGGCCGACGACGCCGCGGAATCACGTGTCGCGCGGGGGCGCCGCGCGGCTCTGCTCAGCGCGTGCCGGGCCGCGAAGGAGGAGGTCACCGCACCGTCATCGTCCGCGGGAACCGGTTCGATCCTGCTCGCCGACGGCGGCGGGCACACCACACTCACCGCGGGCACCGTCGAGAAGGCCGTGGGGCCGATGGTCGGCGAGGCGCGCGAGGTCCTGCGGCGATACCTGTGGGACAGCGCCGAGCGGGGAGTCCGGCCCGAGGCCGTCGTCCTGGTCGGAGGTATCGCGAACCTTCCGGCGGTACGGGCGATCGTCCCCGACGAGGTCAAGGTCGAGGTCGTGGTCCCGAACGCGCCGGAGTTGGCCGCGTCGATCGGTGGGGCCATCCTGGCGCGCGCGAACACCACCCCGACCTCCACGTCGCGGCTGGCCTTCATCGGTGGGCGGCGCAACCGGGAGTGGCTGTCCGCAACCCCGCTGGCCGTGGTCGGCGCGATTCTCGCCGCGGCGACGATGACGATCTATGCCGTCAGCTCGTCGCTGGCCGGGCACAATGAGCCCGCCCCGTCGACGACCGCGCCGCAGACCACATCCTCGGCGACGTCGGCGGCCACGTCATCGACAGAGCGGACACCTACGACGACGACGTCGGTGGTGGTGCCGCAACCCCGTATCCCGCAGGCACAGGCGCAGCCGGTTCTGCCGACGACCGAACGTACCGAACCCCGTGGGGGTGACGTCCCAGGCTGGGCGACAACCGAACTCCCTCCGACGATGCCGTCGGATCCGTCGTCCTCGGCGCCGACGCGCACGCTCGTGCCGTATCCGCTTCCGTCGTTGCCGTGGCCGCAGGGGACCAACCCCGCACCGACGATCCCGCCGGAACTGCTGCCGCCCGGTCTGCGTCCGGAGTCGACTCAGCCGACGCCACCTCCGCCGGCGCCGCAGCAGGCCGCGCCACAGCGGACGACGCCGACGGCGCCGTCGACGACGACGACGACAACGCCGTCCCGGTGATGCGGGAGACGTTCAGGCGCGCGCGATCTCGACGGTGCGTTTGAGGAGGTCGCTGATCGAGTCGAACTCGGTCAGGAAACCGTCGTGACCGTTGTCGGAGTGCAGCACGTGCAGCCCCCCGACGCAGTTGCCCAGCTGCTCGGCCAATTCGATCTGTAGGCGCAAGGGGTACAGGCGGTCCGACGCGATTCCGCCGACGATCACCGGCACCCGGCAGCCGCGCAGTGCGGCTTCGATGCCACCACGGTTGCGCCCGACGTCGTGGTGGTTGAGCACCTCGCTGAGCACCACGTAGCTGCCCGGATCGAATCGTCGGATCAGCTTGTCGGCCTGGTGCTGCAGGTAGCTGTCCACTGCATAGCGGCCACCGGTCAGCGGTTCCTCGTCGGCCTGCGGGGTATCCCCGAATCGCTGATCGAGTTCGACCTCGCCGCGGTAGGTGAGGTGCGCGATGCGTCGCGCCACGCCCAGGCCTGCGGTCGGGATCCGTCCCGTCGCGTGGTAGTCGCCGCCCAGCCAATCGGGATCGGCCTTGATCGCCGCGATCTGAGTGGTCTGCGTCCCGATCTGATCGGCCGTCGCGCGTGCCCCGACGGCGAGGACAAGCGCACTGCGCACCATCTCGGGGTATTCGATGGCCCACTCCAATGCGCGGGCCCCACCCATCGATCCGCCCACGGCGGCGCCGATCCCGGTGATGCCGAGGCGATCGATCAGGGCACGTTCGGCGCGCACCTGGTCGAGCACGGTGATCTGCGGGAACCGTGAACCCCACGGTCGCCCGTCCGGCGCCGTCGATGCCGGCCCGGTCGAACCTCGGCACCCACCGAGCACGTTCGCCGAGATGACACACCACTCGTCGGTGTCGATCGCGCAGCCCGGACCGATCAGACCGTCCCACCAACCGGCCGACAGGTGCTGATCATCGTCGGCAGGCCCGGTCACGTGGGAGTCACCGGTGAGTGCATGCAGGGTGAGGATCACGTTGTCGCGGGTCGGCGACAACGTCCCCCAGCGCTGAAAGGCCAGGGTGACGTCGTCGATCCGATCGCCGCTGTCGAGTGAGACCGAGCCGATGTCGACACGGGCCATCGCCCCGTCCGGCATGTGCTCCCAGTCGGGTTCGTCTGCTGGCTGGGTTCGCGGTTCGATACTCACCGACACAATTCACTCACTCTGCAATGCACCTCGGATTGGTTGTCCCGTACTCACTTCGCCGCGGCGAAACCCTGTTCGAGGTCGCCGATGATGTCGTCGATGCCTTCGATCCCGACGGCAAGGCGCACCAGCCCCGGCGTCACTCCGGCCGCGAGTTGCTCCTCGGGCGTCAGCTGGCTGTGTGTGGTCGACGCGGGATGGATCACGAGCGACCGGACGTCGCCGATGTTGGCGACGTGGCTGTGCAGCGAGAGCGCGTCGACGAAGGCCTTGCCCGCGTCGACCCCGCCCACGATCTCGAACGAGACGATCGCTCCCTGCCCCTTTGGCAACAGCTTCTGGCCGCGGTCGTACCAGGAGGACGAGGGCAGGCCGGCGTAGGCCACCGACTCGACCTGGCCGTGGGCCTCCAGGTAATCGGCCACCCGTTGCGCGTTGGCGACGTGGCGCTCGACGCGGAGACTCAGCGTCTCCAGACCCTGGGCCAGCAGGAAGGCGTTGAACGGCGAGATCGCCGCGCCGGTGTCGCGAAGCCACTGGACGCGCGCCTTCAGCGCGTAGGCCGGCGCTCCCAGATCGGCGAACACGGCACCGTGGTAGCTCTCGTCGGGGTTGGTGAATCCGGGGAACAGATCCTTTCCGTCCCGCTGGACGCGCCAGTCGAAGGTTCCGCCGTCCACGATCACGCCGCCGATCGCGGTGCCGTGACCGCCGATGTACTTGGTGGCCGAATGCACCACGATGTCGGCGCCGTGCTCGAGGGGATTGAGCAGGTACGGGGTGGCGACCGTGTTGTCGACGATCAGCGGCAGACCGTTGCGATGGGCGACCTCGGCGATGCCGGCGATGTCGAGGATCTCGTTGTTCGGGTTGGAGATCGTCTCACCGTAGAGAACACGGGTGTTGTCGCGGATCGATGCCTGCCACGAGGCGGGATCCTCGGGATCGTCGACGAACGACACCTCGATGCCCAACTTCGGCAAGGTGTAGTGGAAGAGGTTGTAGGTGCCCCCGTACAGCCGGGGGCTGGACACCACATGCCCACCGGTCTCCACGATGTTGAGGATCGAGTAGGTCTCGGCGGCCTGCCCGGACGCGAGCAGCAGCGCCGCGACGCCACCCTCGAGAGCGGCGATCCGCTGCTCGACCGCATCCTGCGTCGGGTTCATGATCCGTGTGTAGATGTTTCCGGGCTCGGCGAGGCCGAACAGGTTGGCCGCGTGCTGGGTGTCGTTGAAGACATAAGACGTGGTCTGGTACAGCGGCAACGCCCGCGCATTGGTGGTTGGGTCTGCGGTTTGGCCGGCATGGATCTGCTTCGTCTCGAAGCTCCAGGCGGCCGTCGGATCGATGCCCTCGGTGGCGTCAGACATGACAGTGTCATCACTTTCTACGGTCGGCAGGGTGCAACGACCCTGGTGGGGTCCGACCTTCGGACCCGCGCTTGCCTCGGAACGCGTATGCGTTCCTCAACCCGGTCATCACCCGGAGCACCCCACCGCGGTTGGAGGGTTGCCGATCAGCAAGCCGGGGCTTGACGCTGATGCTCATGACCTGGCGTCAAGGATATAGCACGGCCCCTGCCGGTCGAGAACCCTCCCGATCGCGGTGATCTGATGTGAGGACAGGTGTCATCCAAAAGGATGAACTTCGGTATTTGTCTTGGTAAAACCCCTGCTAGGCATCTTTAGCATAACTAACAGCAATTCGTGTTTTCGGATAGTGGATCTACGCTGACCCAAGCCCTGACCAACCCGTCGCACCTGACGCGTTGTCGCCGTTTGGACGAAAGACCACGACACATGTCCATGCCGCCCCGCGCAACTGCCCGATACTCCGCGACGCTGGTGGCCGTGGGGTCGAGTCTCGCGGTCGTCGCCGCGTTCTGTCTCCCCGGCGCGGTCGGATCGGCGCGGGCCGACGACTGTGGTGGCGGTGCGGTGGTTGTCGTCGGCGGGACGAATGACCCGGAAGCCGCGTCGATGGTCGGGGTCGAGCAGCGGTACACGGGGCGCAAGCCGGTCATCCAGGACGGTGAGACCGTTATCGTCGACGATCCGACGAGCCCGTACTACGACGATCCGAACGACCCCGATGCGAAGAACTCCTTGAAGGTCATCCGGGTTGACTATCCGACCACACTGTGGCCTCTCGGTGCTCTCGGATACGACGAGAGCGTCGCAGACGGTGAGGCTGCCACCAAGAAGGCGATCGCGACCTACCAAAGTGAATGCCCGGGCAAGCCCGTCGTGGTGACCGGCTATTCGCAAGGAGCCCGCGTTGCCGGCGACGTGCTCTCCGACATCGGTAACGACCGCGTCGGAAAGGTCGACATCAACGGCACCGACGACACGTCGGACGACGTCGAGATCCAGAAGTACCTCCTCGACGATCAGGGCAACCAGGTCCTCGACTCCGACGGACACCCGATTCCGATCATCTCCGGGGAGCTCTATTCCGACCCCCGCCGGGACGGCACCGTCGACGGTGAAGGTGTCGAACTGGCACTACCCGGTATCTTCCCCGGGCTCACGATGAGCGGCTCGCGCGAGGGCGGATTCGGAGACGTCCCGGTCACCACCGTCTGCGTCGACGGCGATGGCATCTGCGATGTGCCCGACCCGGTTCACGACCCGATCGGCGCGATCGATGCGCTGGTCGGCTACTTCACCAAGCACGGGTACTACCCCTATCAGATGTGGTTGGACCCCTACAGTTCGTCGACCGGTACGAAGTGGGGCGACACCACCTGTGAGACGGCGGCCGGTTCGTCGACCACAACCTGCGAGGTTCACCAGGACTCCGCGATCGTCGGCGTGATCCGTCAGGGCGTCGATGCCATCGGACTGGACGGGTCGCAGGTCCCCGACTTCCTCGCCGACCGGTGGAAGGTCGACCTGCCCTATGGGGCCAAACTCGCCAATCTGCAGCCGTTGGTCTTGCTCGTGCAGGACCAGTTGCCGCCGTTGCCGTACCTGGGCTACGGCGGTTACCTCCCGGACGTATTCGTCTTCGAGGACATCCTGGACGGCATCGTCAACAACGCGCCCGACGAGGTGAAGGCAGGGGTGCAGGCGCTGGCCGCGAGTGCGAAGAGCATCGTGCTGATACCGGCCAACTTCGTCAAGTACTGGGCGGGAGAGATCATCGGTCCGGTCACGACCACCGGCACCACTCCCGTCTCGGCATTCGCCGCCACCGCTGACCTCTCGTCGGACTCGTCCGCGGACCAGCGCGACGACGTCGTGCAGCGTCTGGCCGTCATCGAGCATCCGGGCGATGCACACCAGCCCGCCGTGGACGGCTCCGCTGCTGAACGAGAGTCGGTCGACCCGTCGCCGACGATGACGCAGACGGTGCCCGCCGGTCAGGCCTCGGATACGACGCCTCCGGTCGTATCGTCATCCATCCAGGTCGAGGAGCAACCGGCCGATGATCAGGGGTCGTACGAGTCGGGGCCCACCGACGCCCCGGGGTATGTACCGCCGAGCCCGCCGACCGAGCAGTCGTCGATCCCGTCCGGTGCGTCGGGGGAGGACAACGGCGGTGCCCCGGCGGCGGATGACAGCGGTGGCACGACGACGGGGACCACCGAAGGCCCGGGCGGCGGATCGGGACCGACCGACGTCGCCGACGGAGGCACCGGGGACGACGGCGACAACAAAGGCGGCGGATCGGGACCCGGTGTCACCACGAGTGGGACATCCTCCGGTCAGGGCAAGAGCGAGGCCACCTCGGGCGACGGAGCAGCGTCGGGCGAGCCCGAATAGACCACTCGGCACCACCGGATATCGACTGCTCGGCGGTTCGAGCCGCGGCGTTTCGCGGTCACCCGTGAGACCGGTCCGGTGCGGGGCAGTCCTTGTGAACGAACTCACCCCAGGGTCACGGAATCGGTCCGGTGCTCGCGGAGGTTGGTGACTGAGTGTCCACAGCCCCTGCCTTCCTCGACGCCGCCACGCCATCCTCGCGATCCGTCCGGCGCTGGGCGATCCTGGCCCTCGCGCTCGGCGGCTTCGGGATCGGAACCACCGAGTTCGTCGCGATGGGGCTGTTGCCCAACATCGCCGACACCGTCGGTGTCAGCGAGCCGACCGCGGGGCACGTCATCTCCGCGTACGCACTCGGTGTCGTCGTCGGCGCCCCGCTGATCGCGGCGATCACGGCCCGGGTGTCCCGGCGGGCCCTGCTCATCGGCCTGATGGTCGCCTTCACCGCCGGCAATCTCCTCACGGTCCTGGCACCGACCTATGGTCTGCTGATCGTCGCGAGATTCATCGCCGGGCTGCCGCACGGGGCCTATTTCGGTGTCGCAGCGCTGGTGGCCGCGCACCTGGCGGGACCGCGCGATCGGGCCAAGGCGGTCGGGAAGGTGATGCTGGGGCTGTCGGTGGCCAACGTGCTCGGTGTGCCGATGGCCACCTGGCTCGGTGAATCCCTCGGCTGGCGAGTCGCTTTCGGACTCGTCGTGGTGATCGGCATCGCGACGATCGTCGCTCTGGTCCGCTTCATGCCCGACCTCTCCGACATGCGGGTCACCAACCCGGTGACCGAGCTCGGCGCGCTGGCGCGCCCACAGGTGTGGTTCACGCTGCTCATCGGCGTTGTCGGGTTCGGTGGGATGTTCGCGTTCTACACCTATCTGAACTCGGCTCTGACCACCGTTACCGGAGTGTCGACGTCGGTCGTGCCCATCGCGATGATGCTCTTCGGACTGGGAATGGTCGCCGGCAACATCGTCGGCGGCGCCGTCGCCGATCGCAGCGTGCCGATCGGCATCCTGGCCGGTCTGATCGCCACCGCAGCGTCACTGATGCTGTTCGCGCTCACGATGCAGAACGTGTGGGCCGCGATGATCTTCAGCTTCGCCATCGGCCTGTCCGGGTCGTCGACGATTCCGGCACTCCAGACTCGCCTGATGGACGTCGCCGACGACGCGCAGACGTTGGCGGCCGCGCTCAACCATTCGGCCCTCAACATCGCCAACGCCATGGGCGCGTGGCTCGGCGGTGTGGTGATCGCGGCCGGCCACGGCTATCGCTCGCCGTCGATGCTGGGTTCGGTGCTGGCGATCGCCGGTGTGCTCGTCCTGGGGCTGGCGCTGCTCGCGAGTCGACACAGCGGCGGCCGGGTGGCGAACCCGACCGCCGAGGTCGTGGAGAGTGCTCTGTGAGTGGCGGCCGACCGACGTGGCCTCAGCCGATCGTCGGGGGAGTGGCGATCGTCTTCGACAGGTAGAGCTGCTCGCCGATCTTGTCCATCAGCTCGAGTTGTGTCTCGAGATAGTCGATGTGCTCTTCCTCGTCGGCGAGGATGTCCTCGAGGATCTTGGCGCTGGTGACGTCGCCCTTGCCGCGGCACATCGTGATGCCGGGACGAAGACGGTCGACGACCTCGAGTTCGATCGCGAGATCCGACTGGAACTGCTCGCGCAGGGTCTGACCGATGCGCAGCGGCAGGATTTTCTGATAGTTGGGGAGTGCCTCGAGGAACAGGATTCGGTCCGTGAGGCGTTCGGCGTGCTGCATCTCCTCGATCGACTCCGCGCGCGTCTTGCTCGCGATCTCGGTGAGGCCCCAGTTCGCCTGCATCTTGGAGTGCAGGAAGTACTGGTTGATCGCCGTCAGCTCGCTGGTGAGCTGTTCGTTCAGTAGAGCGATCACTTCGTCGTCACCGCGCATGACCGAGCCTCCGTTCGCCGTGGTACTGCGAACTTAACATGACGACAACCTCGCGTCCGCTCAAGACGCGAGGTTGTGGACAGCGGGCTCAGCTGTCGTCCGTCATGCTGCCGCGGTCGCGGTGGCGGTCCTCTCGTTGATGATCTCCTGAAGCCGTTCGAGGCAGGTCCCGCAGCCTTCGCCTGCACCGCAGCGATCGCCGATGGCGTCCACCGACATGGCGCCGGATGAACAGTGCTCGTGGACCTCGTCCTCGGTCACCGCTCGGCAGATGCAGACGAACATGGCTCTCACCTCGAATCAATTCAGTTAGGCAAGCATTACATAAAGGATGGCTCCCGGCAAGGGTTGCCTTACCTCTGGTACGGGCGCACCACAGTGGGCGTTACCCTCGTGTCCGTGTCGATCACCGTCAGCACCGTCAACGTCAACGGCATCCGGGCCGCAGTGAAGCATCGCTCGGACGCCAACCGCGGACTCCTCGCATGGCTGCCCGGATCGGATGCCGACGTCGTGCTGATGCAGGAGATCCGGGCCGATGAACAGCAGGCCCGCGACGCTCTGGCACCCGCGCTCGATGACGGCTGGGAGCTCGCGATGTGCTCGTCGGTCGTCAAGGGGCACGCGGGGGTCGGAATCCTGAGTCGCATCCCGCTCACCGCGGTGCGGGTCGGATTCGGCAGCGCCGAGTTCGACCCCGCCGGGCGCTATATCGAGGCGGATCTCGACGCCGGCCCGGGCCCGACAACGGTGGCGAGCCTCTATCTGCCGAAGGGGGCGGCGGCGACGTCGGCACCCAAGGAGGTCGCGAAGTTCGACGAGAAGGTGCGCTTCCTCGGCGAGTTCGGCGACCATCTCGATCGGTTGCGCCGCCGACGTCGCCATGTGGTGGTCGGCGGGGACTGGAACATCGCGCCCGCCGAGCCCGACATCAAGAACTGGAAGGGCAATCTGAAGAGCCCGGGCTTCCTGCCGCACGAACGCTCGTGGGTTGCCGACCGGCTCGACACCGGCTGGTCGGATGTGATGCGCGATCTCACCCCCGGCGAGGAAGGGCCATATACCTGGTGGTCGTGGCGCGGTAAGGCCTTCGACAACGATTCCGGCTGGCGGATCGACTATCAGCTCGCCAACGGGTCCCTGGCGAAGCGCGCGGTCAAGGCCTGGGTCGACCGCGCGGATGCCTACGATCTGCGCTGGTCCGATCACGCACCGATGACCGTGGTCTACGACTGAGCGCCGGCGGCCCGACGATGTCGAGGCGTCGTCCTCGAGGTGTCGTCGTGGAGGTGACTCTCGCGGAATTCAGCTCGCGTGCATCTGAGAGACTGGTGACATGAGCAGTGACGTCTCCCGGCCGGACGCGGCGCGGCCGCGCGTGCTGTCCGGCATCCAGCCGACCAGCGACTCCTTCCACCTCGGGAATTATCTGGGTGCGGTCCGTCAGTGGGTGGCGCTGCAGGATGACTTCGAGGCGTTCTACTTCATCCCCGACATGCACGCGATCACGGCCCAGTTCGACCCGGCGACGCTGGCCGAACGGACCCGACTCAGCGTGGCGCAGTTACTCGCCGTCGGCGTCGATCCGGAGCGCTCGACGATCTACGTGCAGTCGCACATCCCCGAGATCGCCCAGCTCACCTGGGTCCTGTCCTGCATCACCGGCTTCGGCGAGGCCAGCCGCATGACGCAGTTCAAGGACAAGTCGGCCAAACAGGGGGTGGATGCCGCCGGAGTCGGATTGTTCACCTACCCGATCCTGATGGCCGCAGACATCCTGGCCTTCGACGTCGATCAGGTGCCGGTCGGAGAGGACCAGCGTCAGCACCTTGAGCTGACGCGTGACCTGGCGCAGCGCTTCAATTCACGGTTCGGCAAGGTGCTCAAGGTGCCCGAGGCCTACATCGTCAAGGAGTTCGCCAAGATCTACGATCTGCAGAATCCGACCGCGAAGATGAGCAAGTCGGCCGAGTCCGATCGTGGGTTGATCAACCTGCTCGATGAGCCGAAGCGCTCGGCGAAGAAGATCCGCTCGGCCGTGACCGACACCGATACCGAGATCCGATTCGATCCGGCCGCCAAACCGGGGGTGAGCAATCTGCTCACCATCCAGTCGGCCCTCGGTGGAACCCCGGTCGACGTCCTGGTGGACAAGTATCAGGGAAAGGGCTACGGGGACTTGAAGGTTGACACCGCCGAGGTGCTGACCGAGTTCGTCACGCCGCTGCGCGGGCGTGTCACCGAGTACATGGACGATCCGGCCCAACTCGATGCCATCCTGGCGCGCGGTGCCGAACGCGCCCGCTCGGTCGCGTCGCGGACACTGGCCGCGGTCTATGACAGAGTGGGTTTCCTGGCGCCCGGACGGTGATCGGTTCCTCGTCGGACCGACCCGTGGTCGACCGAGGAGGCGATGCAGGTGAGTTCGGTGGTGGATACCGGCAAAGGTGCGGTTGAACGTGCGAAGACGGGTTTCGGTGACGCGCGGGAACGCTGGGCGTGGCTCGATCATCTGATCAACACGGTGCAGCGATACAACGACCGACTCGGAAACCGCTTCGCGGCGAGCATCTCCTTCAACAGCATGCTGGCCATCGTGCCGATTCTGATGGTGGCGTTCGCGATCGCCGGCTTCGTCCTGGCCAACCAACCCGAGATGCTGGAGAAGATCCAGGATGCGGTGGTCGAGAACATGCCGGGTCAGATGGGCGATCAGGTCTCCGATCTGATCGACTCGGCGATCGACTCCCGCACCACCGTCGGTGTGGTCGGACTCCTGGGTGCCGCGTTCACGGGTATCGGCTGGATGTCGGGCGTGCGCGCCGGAATGACCGAGATGTGGGGCGGCCGTGTCCAACGGAACGCCGTGATGTCGAAGGTCTGGGACCTGGTCTCGTTCGCACTTCTCGGAATCGCGTTCATCGTGACGATGGCCCTGACCGGCCTGGGTAGCTCGGGTCTGCCCAATCAGATCCTGTCGTGGGTGGGCGCCGACGATGCGTCGTGGGCTCCGACGGTGATCCGGGTCGTCTCGATCACCGTTTCGGTCTTCGCTTCCTGGTTGCTCTTCACCTTCGTCATGGCACGTCTGCCGCTGGTGGACCTGCCCTACCGCAATGCGGTGAAAGCGGGCCTGCTCACCGCAGTCGCGTTCGAGATCGTCAAAGCGGTCGGTGGTGTCTATCTGAAGTCCGTCTTGAGCAGCCCGGCCGGCGTGGCCTTCGGCCCGATCTTCGGCGTCATGGTGTTCGTGTACCTCGCCTCGCGCATCATCCTCTACGCGGCGGCGTGGTGTGCCACCGATGCGATGAACGAGCAATACCAGGTGGCCGAGGAACCCGAGACGGTGCCGCCGGTGGTCGTCTCGCCGAACTACGAGGTCAGTCCGGTGCCCCGGCCGGCCACACTCGTCGCGGTGGCCGGCATCGGTGCGGTGATGAGCGCGTTGCTGGGATGGTTGCTACGTCGATGAATCGACGGTGGTAGGACCCCGATCAACGCCTGGAGAACAACCGCAACGCGACCAGTAGCAAGCCGATCGCGATGAGCGCGGCGACGAGGCCGACGAGGATCCGGATCGACCAACTGGTGGGCTGATCGGTTCCGGAGTTCGCCTGCGCCTGGCTCGTCGCCTGCGACGGGCGTGCGGTCGTGGGCGAGACACTCGGCGCGGCGGTCGGGTTCGGCGGGGCCACCAGTTCGCCCACGTGGACATCGGCGGGTGCGCGAAAGCCATAGTCGAACAGCGATTTCGCCTGGTCCCAGTACGAGTCGGACTCGATGGTCAGGCCGAACATCTGCACGACGAGAATCCGCCGGCCGTCGCGTTCGGTCGCGCCGACGAAGGTCTTCTCCGCGTCGTCGGTGTAGCCGGTCTTCCCGCCCAGCATTCCCGGATAGCCCTCGAGCAGAAGCTGGTTGGAGGTCTGCATCAGATAGCCCGGGTGGTCCTTGTCGCCCGGCACGTCAGGGCGCTTGGGATAGCCCGGGAAGTGGTACGACGCCAGCCCGATCATCGAACGAAATGTGCTGTTGCGCATGGCTTCCCGAAAGATCAGCGCGAGATCATATGGCGACGTGGACATGCCCGGCGCATCGAGGCCGGAGGGAGATGCGGCTCGGGTGTCCAGCGCGTGCAGGGAGCGCGCCTCGGCGTTCATCTTGGCCAGGGTGGCGTCGACGCCACCCAGCTCGCGGGCGAGAGCGTTGGCGCAATCGTTCCCGGAGACCACCAGCAGCCCCGTCAGGATGTCGCGGTTCGTGTAGTGCCCACCGGGGCCCATCCCACACGAGTCACCCTCGCTGCTCCAGTCCTCGACCGTCGGTGTCACCACGGTGTCCAGATCGAGTTCATCGAGTGCGACCAGGGCGAGCAGGATCTTGATGGTCGACGCGGGGCGATATCGCCCGTGCGGATCCTTCGCCGCGATCACCCGGCCGCTGTCGAGGTCGGCGACGAGCCATCCCGCCGACGTGAGCCGTGGCGGCACCGGACCCAGCGCCGGGTCCGCCACGACACCACACCCACCGAGCCCGTCACCGCCGACCGGTGGTGCCGGAACCTCGAGCGGGGTCGGGGTGGCCGAACCCGGCGCCACGACCTCGGACTCGTCGACGGGCGGCGGTGGTGCGACCCGGTGGGGACAGTGGTCGGTGACCGGTGTGGGTACCGGAATGGCAGTCGCACACGGTGCGGCGACAACCGCGATCAGGAGGGCCGCGATGACGCAGATGGGCATGACGAGTGGCCGCACCGCAGGAGACTATCAGTCCGTGTTCGCGACCCGCCCTGTCGATCAACCGCCACCCTGTCGATCAGCGCCCTACCGATCAGCGCCGTACCGATCAGCGCCGTACCGATCAGCGTCGTGCCGATCAAACGCTCTGTCGATCAAGCAGCGGGGCCGATCACCCGCCGGGGGTGAGGTGCCGGCCGCGAACGCTGCGCGGCCTGATCCGCCCGGGCCGCGGTGGGCCCAGGAAGTCATCGATCGCAGGCCCGAACTCGGTGGCCTTCAGCACGAGGTCGACGTGCCCGCCTGTGTGCCGGTGCAGTCGCGCCCGCGGCAGCAACCGATGCAGGATGTGACCGTTGATCATCGGGACGATGGGATCGTCGTCCCCGGCGATGACCAGGGTTCGCTGCCGGATCGCCGGCAGCGCGAACAACGAGGTCCACGCGGCGCCGGCCATCAGCTGATGGACGTACCCGACCATCGATCCCGCATGGAGTTGCCGGACGAACAGATCGGCCACGTCGTCACCGTGTTCCCGGACCGAGCCGCCGTAGAGGTCGCCCGCTATCGCGGCGGCGTAGGCGGGATCGCTGAAGCGCTTCGGGGTGAGCATCTTGCCGAGGACCCGCGGATGCCCGGGCACCATCAATGCGCCGGTGCCCGTGGCGACGAGGATCAGTCGTCGGCACCGACGCGGGTTCTGGAACGCGAACTGCTGCGCCAGGGCTCCGCCCCACGACAGGCCGAGGATGTCGACGACTCCGATCCCGAGTCGGTCGAGAACCTTCCCCAGCGTCCACGCCAGATACGGGAACCCGTAGGGCAATGGCGAAGCAGGGGATTCGCCGGCGCCGGGGACGTCGAAACGGACCACCGGCCGATCGGTGTCGAGGTGTTCGACCAACGGGTCGAGCACCTCGAGGCTCGCGCCGATCCCGTTGCAGAGCACCAGGGGCACGCCGACCCCGGGCCGGTACCGCACGCGAAGGCGTTGACCACCCGCGGTGACGAGGCGGTCCACCTCGTCGGTGTCGTCGATGGTGCTGCCGCCGTCTGTTGTCATCTACTCTCCCTCACTTCGCCAGAACATAGGTACCAGGTGCCGGGGCGAGGGCCTCGTGGCCGGGTGCGCCGAGGACGACGGGCGCGTCGACCACGTCGCCACCGTGCTCGTCGAGCCACGCCAGGTGATCCGGCCACCACGAATCACTGTGATTCTGAGCCGATTTCAGCCATGCGCTCGGCGTGACGTCGGCGTCGGCCTCGGCGGTGCGGAACGATGCCTTCTTGTTCCCGGGCGGGTTGACGAGGGAGGCGATGTGCCCACTGGTGGAGAGGACGTACTTGTTCTTCTTGCTGCCCAGCAGCGTGGCGCTGCGATACGTGGCCTGCCAGGGGCAGATGTGGTCGGCGATCCCGCCGATCACATAGGCGTCGCACTCGATGGAGCCGAGATCGACCGGGGTGCCGAGCATGGTCGCCTTACCGGGGGTCACCAGGTCGTTGCCCAGGCCCATCATCACCATGTCGCGGTGCAGACGCGCCGTCATGCGGGTGGTGTCGGCGTTCCAGAACAACACGTCGAACGGCGCCGGTGAGCGTCCCTGGATGTAGTTGTTCACCCAGTAACGCCAGACCAGGTCGGTCGGACGCAACCAAGCGAACATCTCGGCCATGGCCTTGCCGTCGAGGTATCCCTTCTTCGACGACGAGCGGATCGCCGCCTTGGCCGCACGCTCACTGGTCAATGCGGATGCGAATCCGGCCTGGCTCTGATCGAGCACCGTCACGCCGAGGGTCAGGCTCGCGACCTTGTCACCCTCGCCGATCGCCGCGAGATGTGCGAGTGTCATCGCGGCGATGATGCCCCCCGAACAGGTGGCGAACATGTTGGCCGCGCGTGCTCCGGTCACTGCCACGGTCGCGTCCACCGCGTCGATGATGGCCTGACCGTAGGCGTCGAATCCCCAATCACGGTGTCGTGAGCTGGGATTGCGCCAGGAGATGGCGAAGACCTGGTGACCGCCGCGCACGTAGTGTTCGATCAGACTGCGGTCCGGGGCGATGTCCATGATGTAGTACTTGTTGATCACCGGGGGCACGATCAGCAGCGGCACCTCACGCACCGTCGACGTCTGCGGCGCGTACTGGATCAGCTCGAACATCTTGGTGCGCAACACCACCGAGCCCTTGGTGGCCGCCACGGACTCGCCGACGGAGAAGGCATCCGGATCGACCATCGCCGGCACCCGCGGTTTGGACGCCATGTCCCGGGCGAACGCCTTGAGCCCGCGGACCGCCGACAGGCCGCCGGTGTCGATGAGCGCCTTCCACCCCAGGGGGCTCAGCACCGGATTGTTGGTGGGTGCGAGTCCTTCGATGATGTTGTCGAGCGCAAAGCGCACCTTCTCGGCATCGCGCCAGTCCAGGTCGGTCGACGCGTACAGACGTTCTGCGGTGTCCGCGCCGGCGAGATACGCCTGCTCGACTCGCCGCAGGATCGGATTTCCGGACCAGGCGGGATCCGAGAAGCGCTTGTCCCGGCGTTCGGGAGCGCGGTCGGATCGGCCGAGCGCGATCTGGGTGAGCTCGCGGGTCAGGCCGAGGCTTTCCCCGGCGACGGTGCCGGGCTGCTTTGCCAGCTCGACACCGAACCGCGCCCACGCGGCGTTGGGGGTCATCCGTCCCCCGAACGACTTGGTCGAGTTGACCAGGAGGAGGTCTAGTGGTGCGGCGATATCGTTTGCGGCGGAAGTTGTCTGGGCGATTGTCATGGTCTTGCCTCTGCTGGGATGGAGATGTCGCGCTTACGGATCGTTCCGGTCGGACCGGTGGGTGGCTACTCGAATGGCCATACGTGGTGCTTTACCGGGGAGGGGCGAATCCGGTGGGGCTGCACGGTGATGGCGAACGACGTTGCCCTTTGATTGTGGCCCGCGTGACCTCTCGAACGCGATGGTGCGACGTCTAACGTCGGCACGCCCGAGGTGTGCAGAGGCACAATGGGCTGGTCGGCGGCACGCATCACGGTGCGGTCGGCGGTCGGTGGTTGACGACCGGCAGCTGCTCGTCGACCTCGAATGCCAGGCAGAGTTCGGCCACGTCACGCGGCGCGGTGGTGGAGCGCCCGGTGAGCTCTTCGATCCGACGCAGTCGATGGCGCACGGTGTTCCGGTGCACATACAGCCGCTCGGCGGTGTCGTTGATGTTGCCGCCGACGCAGACCCACATGCGGAACGTCTCGAGCAGCGGTTCCCGGTCCTCGGCCGGCAGTGCGTAGAGCCGGCCGAGGACCGTGTCCGCGAGGTCGGCGGCCACCTCCGGCGCGGCCAGGGCCGCCACCCCCAGGACCGAATCGTCGAACACCCGGACCCCGTCTCCGCGTCGGGCCATCGCGACGCGGGCGTACCGCAGTGCCCGCGCCGTCTCGGCGAGGTCGGTGAACGATGTGCTCACCCCGACTCTGCCGCCGGCGTGCCGGGCCAGGATGTCGAGCGCGTTCTGCCGAGCAGACGGTGACGGGATGTGGATGATGCCCATCTGTTGGTCGGGCAGCAGGCGCCAGGCCGAGCGCATGTCGCGGCTCTGCAGCCGGCTCTCGATGCCCGGCAGCGGCGCCTTGCCGACCACCGTCGCCTCGGCCGCCACCGCGACGTAGGGGCCGCGGTGAGGTAGCCGGAGGAGTTCGGCCACTTCCCACAGACTCTTCTCCGAGGAGACCCGGCCCTCGAGGAGGTGCTGGGTGAGCGCCGCGCGCTCGCTGGCATCGTCGAGGATCATCGTCGTGCTGCGTTCGCGATGCGCCTCGGCCATCGCGACGATGAACGCGTCCTGCGCCTCCCACATCCGTGCGGTCGCCTCCAGCAGGGTGTGGCGGCTCAATTCCAGATCCCCCTGGGCGATCGTCATGAACTCGTTCCAGGCCATCTGGAAACCGATGCGGTAGGCGTGCATCACCGCCGGCAGCGGCACACCTGCGTCGGCGCGTGAGGCGCCGGTGGCAGCGGCCGGCGAGGTGTCGAACGCACGGTCCCCGGCCAGCCCTTGGATCACCAGGGCAAAGTTGCTCTGCACCGTGTGCACGATGTCGTCGCGCGATACGACGTCGGTCGATCCGTAGAAATCCACCTGCGCCCGGATCGTTTCCGCCACGTCGTCGGCGAGACCTGCCAGGCGCCGCGACAACAGTCCGGCGACCTTCTCGAGTTCGTCGTCGAGTTCGTCGTCTGTCGTCGCCGGTCGGGTGGTCACGGCTCCATTGTCGGTCGCGATGACGTGTCCGCGGGACGATTCGGCGCATCCGCAGGCCAGGCGTCGATGCGCTCGATCAACTCGGCTTTGCGTTCCTCCGGCATGAAGCTGGCGATCACCGAGTTTCGTGCGAGCTGCGCCAACGTCGCGTCGTCGAGGTCGAATGCGTCGGCGACCGCGGCGAAGTTGTCCTCGACGTACCCGCCGAAGTAGGCGGGATCGTCGGAGTTGATCGTCACCCGCACACCGGCGGCGATGAGTTCGGGCAGCGGATGTGACGCGAGGTCGGTGACAGCCCGCAACCGTACGTTCGACAGCGGACAGACGGTCAACGCCGTCCCTCTGGTGGCCAGCTCCGACACGAGCCCGGGGTCGTCGACACTGCGGATTCCGTGGTCGACTCGTTCGACTCCGAGTTCGTCGAGGGCCTGCCGAACGGATTCGGGACCGGCCTCCTCGCCTGCGTGCGCCACCCGATGCAAACCGAGATCTGCTGCGCGGGCGAAGACTTCAGCGAACAAGACTGCCGGATTGCCCACTTCTGCGGAGTCCAGGCCGACGCCGACGATCGCTGCGCCGACGGCGATGAGCCCGTCGAGCGTCGCATGGGCCTCGGCCACCGGACGGTCGCGGAGGAAACAGGCGATCAGATCGGCGGTGAAACCGGTGTCGGCGCGTGCTCGGTCGAAGCCGTCGGTGAGGCCGCCCACGACATCGCCGATCGCGACTCCCCGGGAGGTGTGCGCCTGCGGATCGAAGAACACTTCTGCGTGGACGACGCCGCCGGCGTGGGCGCGCATCGCGTATTCGTATGCGAGACGAGCGAAGTCGCGGCGCCGCCGCAGGACCTGCATGTTCGCATAGTAGATGTCCAGAAACGACTGGAGGTCTGTGAACACATACCGTCGGCGCAACTCCGCCGCGTCTCGATACCGCAGATCGATTCCGCCGTCGCGCGCCAGCTCCAGGACGAGCTCGGGCTCCAGCGTGCCCTCGATGTGCACGTGCAACTCGACCTTGGGTAACTCGGTGATCCTGGACATCGTCAGAGCAGCGTATAGGCCTGCGCCAACACCGATCGTAGAATCTGCTCGATCTCGTCGAATTCGGTCTGCCCGGCGATCAGGGGCGGAGCCAGCTGGACGACCGGGTCGCCGCGACCGTCGGGGCGGCAATACAAGCCGGCCTCGAACAGGGCGGTGTTCAGGAACCCGCCCAGCAGGCGCTGTTTCTCGTCGGGAGTGAACCTCTCTTTGGTCGTCTTGTCCTTCACGAGTTCGATCGCGTAGAAGAACCCTTCGCCGCGGACGTCGCCGACGATCGGCAGATCGTGCAGACGCTCGAGGGTCGCCCGGAACGCCGGTGCGCTCGCCGCGACGTGGTCGTTGAGCCGTTCGCGTTCGAAGATCTCCAGATTGGCCAGCGCGACGGCCGCCGAAACCGGGTGTCCGCCAAAGGTGTAACCGTGGGCGAAGGTGGTCGTCCCGTCTCGGAACGGCTCGAAGAGCTTCTCGCGGGCGATCATGGCGCCGATGGGGGAGTAGCCCGATGTCATCCCCTTGGCGCAGGTGATGATGTCGGGTACGTATCCGAAGTCGTTGCAGGCGAACATCGATCCGATGCGGCCGAACGCGCAGATCACCTCGTCGGAGACCAGCAGCACGTCGTAGTCGTCGCAGATCTCGCGGACCCGTTCGAAGTAGCCGGGGGGCGGCGTGAGACACCCTCCCGCGTTCTGCACCGGCTCGAGAAACACGGCGGCCACGGAGTCGGGACCCTCGAACTCGATCGCCTCGGCGATGCGGTCGGCGGCCCAGAGCCCGAACTTCTTGGGGTCGGCGGCCATGTCGTCGGCAGCCCGGTAGATGTTGGTGTTGGGTACGCGGAAGGCGCCGGGCGTAAGGGGCTCGAAGGGCTCTTTGAGTGCGGGCACCCCGGTGATCGCCAACGCCCCCTGCGGTGTGCCGTGGTAGGCGACCGCGCGCGAGATGACCTTGTGCTTGCCGGGCTTGCCGACGAGCTTGAAGTACTGTTTGGCCAACTTCCAGGCGCTCTCGACCGCCTCACCGCCACCGGTGGTGAAGAAGACCCGGTCGAGGTCGCCGGGCGCGTAGGACGCAAGTCGTTCGGCGAGCTCGACCGCCGGCGGCGTCGCGTACCCCCAGACCGGGAAGAACGCGAGCTGCTCGGCTTGCCGGGCGGCCGCCTGCGCCAGCTCGACACGCCCGTGTCCGACCTGGACGACGAAGAGCCCGGCGAGAGCGTCGAGGTAGCTGCGGCCCTGATCGTCGAATATCCGCACACCCTCGCCGCGGGTGATGACCGGTGGTCGGACCCCGTCGCCGTGCCTGGCGAAGTGACCCCACAGGTGTGCGGCGCTGCGTTCACCGAGGGACGGTTGCGATGAGTCGGTCATGCCACGATGGTTGCCGATTCGGTGTCCGGCGGCAACCAGAACCGCGGGGCACATCTCTGTGGTCTGTTCCCTCGACCGGCGAGGTCAGTGCCCGGAGGCGGTCGCCGAGTGCGCCGAACGTGCCTGCCGGTCGCGGACTTTCACCACATGCCGATCGGTTCGTCACAGAAACGACGACGTCCCTCCGGGTGGGAGGGACGTCGTCGGGGCTGCAGAGAGGTTCTGCGGGTGAGCGTCCGTGGTCGATTCGCTCGGTGCGTTCCGGGTGCGGTCAGCGCGAGAACATCAGCGCGCGCTTGACCTCTTGGATCGCCTGGGTCACCTGGATGCCACGCGGGCATGCGTCGGTGCAGTTGAAGGTGGTGCGGCAACGCCACACCCCATCGACATCGTTGAGGATGTCGAGCCGTTCGATGGCGCCCTCGTCGCGGCTGTCGAAGATGAACCGATGCGCGTTGACGATCGCTGCCGGACCGAAGTAGCTGCCCTCGTTCCAGAACACCGGGCAACTGGTGGTGCAGCAGGCGCACAGGATGCACTTGGTGGTGTCGTCGAAGCGGGCGCGGTCGGACTGGCTCTGGATGCGCTCACGTGTCGGCTCGTTGCCGCTGGTGATGAGGAACGGCTTGATCGCACGGAACGCGTCGAAGAACGGCTCCATGTTGACCACGAGATCCTTCTCCACCGGCAGACCCTTGATGGGTTCGATGGTGATGGTGATCTCCTTGGACTTGTCCTTGGGGAGCATGTCCTTCATCAGCAGCTTGCAGGCCAGGCGGTTCACACCGTTGATCCGCATCGCGTCGGAGCCGCAGACGCCGTGTGCGCAGCTACGACGGAAGGTCAACGTGCCGTCGAGGTAACCCTTCACGTACAGCAGCAGGTTGAGCAGCCGGTCGGTGGGCAATGCCGGGACGCGGAAGCTCTCGAAACCCTGCGCATCCGGATCTTCCGGGTTGAACCGGTAGATCTTCAACGTGACCATGGTGGCCTCGTCGGGTACCGGCGGCAATGGAGGCTCGTCGGCAGACGGCGTGGGGTTCTCCAGGGTTGCTGTCATCAGTACTTACGCTCCATCGGCTCGTAGCGGGTCTGCACCACGGGCTTGTAGTCCAGCTCGATGTCCGCCAGAAGTTCGGTGCCCTTCTTGTAGGCCATCGTGTGCCGCATGTAGTTGACGTCGTCGCGATCGGGGTAGTCCTCGCGTGCGTGACCGCCACGCGATTCCTTGCGGTTGAGCGCACCGACCACGGTCACCTCGGCCATCTCGAGGAGGAAGCCGAGTTCGATGGCCTCGAGCAGGTCGCTGTTGAAGCGCTTGCCCTTGTCGTGCACGCGGATGTGGTTGTAGCGCTCCTTGAGCGCGTGCACGTCGGTCAGCGCCTGCTTGAGCGTTTCCTCGGTGCGGAACACCGAGGCATTGTTGTCCATTGTGACCTGCAGTTCGGTGCGGATGTCGGCGACCCGCTCGTGCCCGTGATCGCTGAGCAGCAGGTCGAGCCACTCGTCGACCAACTTCGTCGGGGTGTCGGGCAGTTCGACGAAATCGGCGGAGTTCGCGTACTCGGCAGCCGCAATTCCCGCGCGGCGCCCGAACACGTTGATGTCCAGCAGCGAGTTGGTGCCCAGACGGTTTGCGCCGTGGACCGACACGCAGGCACATTCGCCTGCGGCGTAGAGGCCGTGGACCACGGTGTCGTTGTCCTTGAGTACCTGGCCCTCGATGTTGGTTGGGATGCCACCCATCACGTAGTGACAGGTCGGGTACACCGGCACATACTCGGTCACCGGGTCGACGCCCAGGTAGGTGCGCGCGAACTCGGTGATGTCGGGCAGCTTCTCGTTGAGCACGTCCTCGCCGAGGTGGGTCACGTCGATGTAGACGTAATCCTTGTTCGGTCCGGCACCGCGGCCCTCGAGGACCTCGAGCACCATCGAGCGCGCGACGATGTCACGTGGCGCAAGGTCTTTGATCGTGGGGGCATAGCGTTCCATGAAGCGCTCGCCGTCGGCGTTGCGCAGGATGCCGCCCTCGCCGCGGACGGCTTCGGAGATGAGGATGCCGAGCCCGGCCAGGCCGGTCGGATGGAACTGGTGGAACTCCATGTCCTCCAAGGGAAGCCCCTTGCGGAAGATGATGCCCATGCCGTCGCCGGTCAGCGTGTGGGCATTGGAGGTGGTCTTGTACATGCGTCCCGAACCGCCGGTCGCGAACACGATCGACTTCGCGTGGAACACATGGATCTCACCGGTGGCCAGTTCATAGGCGACCACGCCGGTGGCGACGCTCTCTCCGTTCTCGTTCTCGCCGAGACAGATGTCGAGGGCATAGAACTCGTTGAAGAACTCGACGTCGTGCTTGACGCAGTTCTGATACAGCGTCTGCAGGATCATGTGGCCGGTACGGTCGGCGGCGTAGCAGGCGCGGCGAACCGGCGACTTGCCGTGATCGCGGGTGTGACCGCCGAAGCGACGCTGATCGATCTTGCCCTCGGGAGTGCGGTTGAACGGCAGACCCATCTTCTCGAGGTCGAGGACGGCGTCGATCGCCTCCTTGGCCATGATCTCGACGGCGTCCTGGTCGGCGAGGTAGTCGCCGCCCTTGACCGTGTCGAAGGTGTGCCACTCCCAGTTGTCTTCCTCGACGTTGGCCAGGGCCGCACACATGCCGCCCTGGGCCGCGCCGGTGTGGCTGCGCGTCGGGTAGAGCTTGGTGAGCACCGCGGTTCGGGCGCGAGGGGCGGATTCGATCGCGGCGCGCATACCGGCACCGCCGGCGCCCACGATGACTACGTCGTAGCGATGTTCCTGCATATGTTCGTCAGTCTCCTCAGCCGACGCTGTTCACGTCGAAGGTCAGCAGTGCGTAGGTGCCGAGCACCAGCACCAGGATCATCGAGATGCCCAGCAGGACGTTCAGCCAGAAACGGGTCGAGTCCTTGCGCGAGTAGTCCGCGATGACGGTTCGGACTCCGTTGCCGCCGTGCAGCTGAGCCAGCCACAGCATGGTCAGATCCCAGATCTGCCAGAAGGGTTCGCGCCAGCGGGCTGCGACGAACGATGCGTCGATGCGGTGCACGCCGTTATCCCAGGCGAGCATGATGAACATGTGACCGATGGTCAGGATGATCAGGGCGAGTCCGGAGAATCGCATGAACAGCCATGCGTACTTCTCGAAGTTGCCGCCCTTGCGCATCCGGGGAGCGCGCGGGTTGTCCAGGCTCGCCGGACGGTCGTACTGGGTGCCCAGGGTCTTGGCGACACCCGGAGTTGCTTGCGATGCAGTCATCAGGTGCCTCCTAGAACGAGTTGTTGATCAGGATCTGCAGCAGACGGATCGCGCCTGCGCCGAAAACGATCACGAACAGCGTCACGATCACCCACAGCATCTGCCGCTGGTACTTCGCGCCCTTGGACCAGAAGTCGACCAGGATGATCCGCACACCGTTGAACGCGTGATAGAGCACGCACGCGACCAGTGCGATCTCCATCAGGCCGATGATCGGTGTCTTGTAGGTCTCGATGACCTCGGAGTACTTGTTCGGATCGATGCGGATGACCGCCGTGTCCAGGACATGGACGAAAAGGAAGAAGAAGATGGTGACACCGGTGATGCGATGCAACACCCATGACCACATTCCTGGGTCGCCTCGATAAAGGGAGCGCTTGCGCACCGGCTCTGGTGCTACCTCGGTCGGGGTGCTCATCGGGAAATTGGCCTCCAACAGCGTCGATGGATGTGCCGAGTCGGCATTATCAGGCTCGGCCGTGGACCCATGCAAGAGACTTTAAACCTATGCTGAGCCCGGGCATAAATTACCCGAACAGATTTGGGCGACAACCCATCTGGACTTAGGTTTGCCTTACCAATTCTTGGAGGGCTGTCGGGGTCGCATTTTGTTCGCCCGTACCGAAGAGTGAGGAGCTCGTCTTGGCTGACGAAATTGACTGGGATCTGTTGCGGGACAACGCAAAGTCGATCGTCGGCCGAGCCTATGCTCCCTACTCCGGGTTCGGTGTGGGGGCGGCCGGACTCGTCGACGATGGGCGTGTGGTCCTCGGTTGCAATGTGGAAAATGTCTCATACGGGCTCGGCATCTGCGCCGAGGTCGCACTGGTCGCCCACCTGATCGGTACCGGTGGTCGGCGACTGGTCGCGGTCTCGGTGTGTGACGCCCGGGGAGAAGTCCTGATGCCGTGTGGCAGGTGTCGGCAGGTGCTGCTCGAACACGGGGGAGCCGGACTCGCGGTGGACCATCCACAGGGTCCGACGACGCTGGGCGTGCTCCTGCCCGACGCATTCGGCCCCGATGACCTGGAGGCCGCCCGATGAGCGCATCCGACCTCGACGACGACGCGGTGATCGACACGATTTCGGTGATCGCCACCAAACGCGACGGTGGGGAACTGTCCGATGCGCAGATCGCGTGGGTCATCGATCGGTACACGCATGTCGATTCCCGGGCCGAGAGAGTGGCCGACGAGCAGATGTCGGCGCTGCTGATGGCGATCTTCCTCCGCGGGATGAATCGTCGTGAGACGGCGCGTTGGACGCAGGCGATGATCGACAGCGGCGGTCGGATGGATTTCTCCGGCCTTCGCCGTGACGGACGACCGATGACCACCGTCGACAAGCATTCGACCGGGGGCGTCGGCGACAAGATCACCCTGCCGCTGGCTCCGCTGGTCGCTTCTCATGGGCTGGCGGTACCGCAACTGTCCGGGCGTGGCCTCGGACACACCGGCGGCACCCTGGACAAGCTCGAATCGATCCCGGGCTGGCGAGCCGACGTGTCGGGCGCCGACATGGTGGCCCAGCTCGAACGCGTCGGAGCGGTAGTGTGTGCCGCAGGCGGCGATCTGGCCCCGGCCGACCGCAAGCTGTATGCGCTGCGCGATGTCACCGGCACGGTGGAGTCGATCCCGCTGGTCGCGAGTTCGATCATGAGCAAGAAGATCGCCGAGGGAACCGGCGCACTGGTCCTGGACGTCAAGTTCGGGTCGGGTGCCTTCCTCAAGTCCGAGGCGGAGGGTCGCGAGCTCGCCGAGACCATGGTCTGGCTGGGGGAGGCGGCCGGAGTGCGCACACGGGCCCTGCTCACCGACATGAGCACCCCGCTCGGGCTCACCGCAGGCAATGCGCTGGAAGTGGCCGAGTCGGTGGAGGTGCTGGCCGGTGGGGGCCCCGACGATGTCGTCGAACTGACCCTCGCGCTGGCCCGAGAGATGCTCGATGCAGGCGGCCTCCACGATGCCGACCCCGCGGTGAACCTGGCCAACGGGAAGGCCATGGATGCCTGGCGCGCGATGATCTCGGCGCAGGGCGGCGATCCCGACGCGCCGCTCCCTCGGGCACGCCACACCGAGACGATCGCGGCCGCCCAGACCGGTGTCGTCGAGCGCCTCGATGCGATGGCGGTCGGCCTGGCGGCGTGGCGGCTGGGCGCCGGACGCGCTGTGCCGGGCGAGTCGGTGCAGGCCGAGGCCGGGGTCGCGTTGCACGCCAAGCCGGGCGACCATGTGAACGCCGGTGCGCCGCTGTTCACGCTGCACACCGGCACTCCCGAACGCTTCAGCGGGGCCCGCGCCGCGCTGGCCGGGGCGGTCGCGATCGGTGATGCGCCGGTGAAGCGGACGCCTCTGGTCCTCGACCGCGTTACCGTCGGTGCATGACGACCGTCGAAGCCCATTCCCCGGCCGGTGGCCACGCTGAACCCGGCCCCGGACGGCCGCTGGACCTCCCGAACATCTCGCTAGCTCCGAAGGTGCTGCTCCACGATCATCTCGATGGTGGATTGCGGCCGAGCACGGTGCTCGAACTCGCCAACGAGGTGGGATACACCGAGTTGCCCGCCAACAACGCAGAGGATCTAGCGCACTGGTTTCGCGATGCGGCCGACAGTGGCACCCTCGAGCGCTACCTGGAGACGTTCGCGCACACCGTCGCGGTGATGCAGACGCCATCGGCGCTCGCTCGGGTGGCACGCGAATGTGTCGAGGACCTGGCTGCAGACGGGGTGGTGTACGCCGAGATCCGGTACGCACCCGAGCAGCACCTGGAGCTGGGGATGACGCTCGACGAGGTGGTCGAGGCCGTATTGGCGGGTTTTGCCGAAGGGCAGACGCAGGCCGCGGCCCAGGGCCGGCCGATCATGGTGCGCTGTCTGGTGACGGCGATGCGCCACGCCGCACGCTCACGCGAGATCGCCGAGCTGGCGGTGCGTTTCCGCGACAACGGCGTGGTGGGCTTCGACATCGCCGGCGCGGAGGCCGGCCATCCGCCGACGCGGCATCTCGATGCTTTCGAGTTCATGCGGGCCAACAATGCGCATTTCACCATTCACGCGGGCGAGGCGTTCGGGTTGCCGTCGATCCACGAGGCGCTGGCCTTCTGCGGCACCGACCGATTGGGCCACGGTGTTCGGGTGATCGACGACATCGTGCTGCCCGAGGGGGCGGATCTGACCGCGGAGCTCTTCGAGGGTGCCGAGCTCGGCCAGATAGCGAGTCTTGTGCGGGACAACCGCATTCCGCTCGAACTGTGCCCCAGTTCCAACGTGCAGACCGGTGCGGTGGCCTCGATGGCCGACCATCCGTTCAATGTTCTCGCGCGACTTAGGTTTCGGGTGACGGTCAACACCGACAACCGGCTCATGAGCGACACCACCATGAGTAAGGAGTTCTATCGACTCTCCCAGCAGTTCGGTTATGGCTGGGCGGATTTCGAACGCTTCACGGTCAACGCGATGAAGTCGGCGTTCATCCACTTCGACGAGCGGCTGGCACTGATCGACGACGTGATCAAACCCGGGTATGCGGTGTTGCTGGGGTGAGTGTCGCAACCTGCGCCCGTGCGGACGTCACCTGCTTCGTGGGGGCGAGCGTGTGGACTTCACCACCGGCTCTTGGGGAGCGAGTGTCACCACCTGCTCTTGGGGAGCGAGTGTCACCACCTGCTCTTGGGGAGCGAGTGTCACCACCTGCTCTTGGGGAGCGAGCCTCACCGCCCGCTCCCTGAGGAGCGAGCTTGCGAGCCTCATCGCCCGCTCCCTGAGGAGCGAGCTAGTCCGAAAATAGAGGTGACGGGGCATGCTGGGGTGCCCCGCTCACGTTCGGGTGGTGAGTGGTTGGGTTCGTTGCGCTGTTGTTGTGTGGTGAGGTTCGGGCTACGCGGCCGGTTCGAGCGAGACCTGCCAGCCCAGTGACTGCAGGGCTTGGATGTGGTGGCGCGTGGCGCGGGTGGTGTTGCGGTGCTTGTCGTAGTGGTCGGGGCCGAGGTCCTCGAAGTGGGCGTCGGGATCGGACAGCAGCTGCCAAATGATGACGAGGATGGATCTGCCGACGGCGACGTTGGCCTTGTTCGTACCTCGGCGTCGCGCGATACGTCTGTAGCGGGCGCCGAGGAAGCTCCGCGACTTGGTGATCGAGGCGACGACCTCGCTCAGGGTGCGGGCCAGGTACTTGTTGCCCTTGCCGGTGGCACCGTTACCGGTGTTCTTGCCGGCACTGGATTTCACCCCGGGGGCGAATCGGGCCCACGACGTCAGGTGAGCGGGTGTGGGGAAGCGGGACATGTCCACACCGATCTCGGCGATCAACGCCGCGGCCGAAACATCAGAGATTCCGGGAATCTCACACAGGCGCTCGGCCTCGCGGACAAAAGGGGCCATGTGCTCAGTGATCTGATCATCGAGCATCGCGATCTCCTCGTCGGTGGAATCGATCCGTGCAAGCATGCGGGTGAGCAGGAAGCGGTGATCGTCGGTGAAACTGCCCAACGTGACACCCGCGAAGGCTTCGGTCAACTGCGGGATCTTGCGCCGCATCCGGGTGCGGGCCAGATCGGCCAATCGTTCGGGATCGGCCTGACCAGCGATCAATGCGTCCATCATCTCGCGCCCGGATACCCCGAAGATGTCCGAGGCCACCACCGACAGTTTGATACACGCATCCTCGAGGAGCTTTTCCACGCGACTCTTCTCCGCGGTGCGTTCGGAGACCAAGCTGATGCGGTAGCGAGTCAGTCGCCGCAACTGCCGCAGCTCTAGTGGCGGAACAAAACTTGGACGCAACATCTGACGTTCGGCAAGTTTGCACAGCCACACCGCATCCAGAGTGTCGGTCTTGGGCCGTCCCGGGACGTGCTTGACGTCATGAGCATTGACCAACCACGGATCAAGCTCATAGGCCTCGAACAGGTAGAACGGCGCTCGCCAATAATCGCTGGTCGCTTCCATCACCACCCGCGTCACGCCCAACTCACGCAAGTGATGGCCCAACGCCATCAACGACGGCACCATCGCTTTATGTTTGGTGACCTGTTGGTCGCGGCGTTTACGGCCAGTACCCGGCAGACGCACACAGCACACCACCTCGGCCTTGCCCACATCGAGCGCGGCGACCCGCTCGATGATCTGTTCCTCATCAACTACTTGCATCACCCCATCACCACCTTCGGTCGACTCGCACCCACTTCAGGGCGGCTGACCGGGGTCTGTTAGGGCACGAACTAATCTAGTCCTCGTACTCTCTGCCACCCGACTCGCGCCGAACAGCGTCGTTACAGTGAAGAGCCCACGACACAGACCCGCACCCGGCTTGCGAACGGCCTCAACAGTGCCAAAGATCGACGGCGTTGCCAGCCAGCCGCCCACTAATTTTCACGCCGGAACGAGCGTCCTGCCAAGGGCACATTGGCTTGCGAGCGTCACCATCCGCTCCCTGAGGAGCGAGCTTGCGAGCGTCACGAAGGGCCACCCCTCGTGACGCTTCGCCCGGGACGCAACCCGCTCAGGACTTCTTGACCAGCCGGTTCTCGAAGTCGTGGATGAGCGCGCGCCAGGCTTCCGACTCGTTGTCGAAAGGGGGGCTCGGAGCCATCCGCTTGGGATCCGGGTTGATCGCGTAGTCGACGAACCAGCCGAGCGGGGTCGTCGACCCGAGTGCCTCGCTGACGGAGTCGTCGTCAGCGTAGTCGGCGGCATCGGTGAGGAGTTCGACCGCCAGGTCGAGCTGGTCACGATCCATCCGCCGCGGACCGTCCGCGATGTCATCGGCGAGGCCGGGGAGAACGTAGACGTTGTCGTCGATGACGTCGAACTCGAGTGAGCCGTCGGTGGCGGCGGTACGGACATCGTCGAATGTCGACACGTCGACCAGATCGTGGTCGGTGGCGTCGGCCAGGAATCTGCTCAATGACCGCGCCGAGGTGAACACGAAGATCTTGCCGTCGGCGCCCAGGAAGACCGGGTCGTCGCCGAGATAGCAGCGCAGAGAGAGGTATTCGCCGGTGCCGGTGACGATCCGGATCGGGTCGATGCCGACTCCGGCCCAGAAATCGTCGTCGTCGATCTCATCGGAGTCCTCGTCGAGTTCGTCACCCGCAGAGTCCTCATCCGAGGCATCGTCGTCCTCGTCCTGCTCTTCGGCGTCGGCGTTGCCCTCGACGAGGTCGAGATCGTCGTCGATGGGCTCGTCCTCGTCCTCGGCCGACGCGGCTGCCTCGAGCTCGGCCTTGGCTGCGGCGACCGCGGCGGCATCCACGGCCGGGGTGCTGATGACGTCGTCGATCGCATCGATCACATCGTCCCAGTGTTTGGCGATGAGGCGGCCGATCCGGACCCAGAGGTCCACACCCTCGCGGCCGACGAAGTTGCGGGTGCCGGTGGTGACGGCGCCCAGGATGGGGTTGCCGTTGAAGAACTTGGTGATGACGATGAGCTCGCAGACCTCGCCCAGGATGCGCACGATCTCGAGTGCATCCTCGAGCTCGGCGATGACCTCGGGTGTGGGATCCTCGGCGGCCAGCTCGGGCACACCGATCAGGTCGTAGGTGTGCTTGTCGTCGGGAACCAGTTCATCGGCCTGCAGCCCGGCGACCGTCGCCCACGCCGGATGATCGACAAGGTCGTTGTCGTCGTCGTTGCGGATGAACGCGGCGAGCTCGGCGACCCCGGGGAAGACGTAGAGATCTTCGTCGAGGCCGAGGAAGGCCTCCCATTCGTCGTCACCTTCACGCCACCGGGGTGCCCAGAGGGTGAAGCTGTTTCCGTCGGTGAGTCCGAGCTCGATGGGGACGATGTCTCCGGCCATGAGGACACAGCGTACTGATCCGACCTGTGAACTCCGGTAGCGGCCCCGCGACCTCTTGGTGAACGACGGGAGTTCGAGGTCCGCGCCGCTCGCGGAGATCATCGGCCGAGATCAGCGTGGCCGGAAGAAGCCCTGGAAACCCTGCCCGGCGTTGGTGGTGCGCAGCGGCGAGACCTGCACCGGGTCGCCGGCCTCGATCAGTTGCCCGTTGCCCGCGTACATCGCGACGTGTCCGTCCCAGACGGCCAGGTCACCGGGCGCGAGGTCGGCCTGTTCGACCGGGATGCCCGCGGCATCCTGGTCCTGGGCCAGGCGGGGCAACTCCACGCCGGCCTGGCGGTAGGCCCACTGCGTGAGACCACTGCAGTCGAAGCCCTCCGGGGTGGTCCCACCCCATACGTACGGGACGCCGCGCTGACTCAGTGCGGCACGGACAGCCGTCGCGGCCCGTTCGTCCGGGGCGTAGGCGAGCGAACCGTCCGGCAGGCGGACCGCGACTCCACCCGGGAAGTTGATGGCGGCCTGGTCGTCGACAGTCGCCGGTGCCCGATGGCGGGCCAGGGCGATCATCCTGTCGGTATCCGCCTGGAGGTCGGACCGGGTGCGCGCGACGATCTGTAGTCCCCGCTGCACGTGCTCGAGCGCCACCGGCAGGATCATCGCCACTCCCTGAGGGGTGAACAGCGTCGGCCCGAGTGCGGCGGCAGCACGCTCGAACGAGTTGATCAGGGTGGTGAGCTGGTCTGCCGCGACCTTGACCTTCGCCCCTGCCCCTTCGATCAGCGCCGCGATCGCGACACTGTCGTCGGTGATGGTCGCGATCGCGCGGTGAGTGCGCGCTGCGTTACCGATCGCGCCGTCGGCGCCGGACCCGCGCCAGGACTGCGCCACCTGGTTGGTCCCGGTCGCGGACCGTTGCCGGATTCGTTCGAGTTCGGGTGCGGCGCTGCGCAACCGATCGGCCGGGTTCTCGGGTGGCAGAACCCCGGTGCCGAGTGCCGTGAGCATGATGCGCAGTGGTCCGATCAGGACCTCGACCGTCAGCATCAGAGTCGCAACCTCAGGTCGGTTGCCGCCGACGTCAGTTCTGCCGCGCCCGCATCGTCGGCCTGACCGTATCGGTTCGCCGCGGCCCGGGTTCGTTGGTCCTGTCCGGCGTGTCGGGCGGCGAGGGCATCCAGACCGTCCGCCCGTTCATCGAGGACATATGCGGTGGCGGCGAGGAAGTCGGCACCGATGACCCCGAAGGTCGTGAGGAGTTCGCCGATCGTGCCGCGATGGCGCGTGGCGTGCGCACCGACGTCGTCGGCAGCTGCTTGCTGGCCGCGCGCGTACGCGATGAGTGCGGGAGAGTGGGCGGTTACCTCGGTCATGTATCTCTGACGTCACGCTCCGCAGTCCGGTTCCACTTAATCTATTGGCATGCAGGTACAGATCGTCGATCACCCGTTGGCTGCCGCTCGCCTGACCACGATGCGCGACAAGACCACCGACAACGCCGCCTTTCGCGCCGCACTCTCGGATCTGACACAGATGCTGGTCTACGAGGCACTGGCGAAGGCACCGACCGAAACGGTCGCGATCGAGACACCACTGACCGGATTCGACGGTTCGCGGCTGGCGACGCCGCCGCTGCTGGTTCCGGTGTTGCGGGCCGGCCTCGGCATGGTGGAACAGGCGCATGCGATGGTGCCGGAGGCACATGTGGGATTCGTCGGCGTCGCCCGCGACGAGACGACGGCGAAGCCGGTGCCCTACCTGGAGTCGCTGCCCGACGATCTGTCACACCTGCCGGTCTTCGTGCTGGACCCGATGCTCGCGACCGGCGGCTCGATGCTGCACACCATCGAGTTGCTCGTCGCCCGTCACGCCACCGACATCACCGCGGTGTGCGTCGTCGCCGCGCCCGAGGGGGTCGAGGCGTTGCGGTCCTCGGGCCACCCGGTCCGGCTGGTCGTCGCGGCGGTCGACGAGGGCCTCAACGATGTCTCCTACATCGTCCCGGGCCTCGGCGACGCCGGTGACCGTCAGTTCGGACCGCGCTGACCGATTCGGGCTGTCGAACGCAACGGGTGTCCTCGACCCTCAGGCGGCGACCGCCGCCCAGCGGCCTGCGGCACGGCGGACCACCACATCATGTTCGAAGCAGGTGCTGATGCTGGTCGAGGTGAGTGTGTCGTCGACCAGTCCGGACGCGATCGTCTCACCGTCGCGCAGCAACATCGCGTGGCTGGTGCTGGCCGGGAGATCCTCGAGGTGATGGGTGACCAAGACGCTGGCCAGGTCGGGGACATCGGACCGTAGCTGGTCGATACCGGTCAGCAGTTTCTCGCGAGCGGCGAGATCGAGCCCGGTCGCCGGCTCGTCGAGCAGCAACAGTGCGGGTCGTGGCATCAACGCCCGCGCGATCAGGGTCCGACCCCGTTCGCCCTGACTCATCACCGGCCACACCGAATCCCGACGGGCGGTCATCCCGAGCAGATCGAGCAGTTCGTCCGCATGTCGATGCTCGTCGGCCGTGTAAACGTGGCGACGGTCGAGTTCGGGGGTGTTCGTCAGGCCCGTCAACACGACCTCATGGGCGGTGAGCGGGAGGTCGATGCGCCAGCGGGGATCGACATGTCCGATGTGCGTGCGCAACTCACGCATGTCGACCCGTCCGAGGCGTTTACCGAGCACGTCGACGGTCCCGTTGGTGGGGTGGCCGCGAGCACCGAGGATCGTCATCAGCGTGGACTTCCCGGCGCCGTTCGGGCCGAGCAGGGCCCAGTGCTGGCCCGGCTCGACCCGCAGGCTGACGTCGCGGAGCAGCGGACGTCCACCGCGGATGACGTCGATGTTCGATGCCGCCAGGATCGCGTGGGAAACCGTGTGCACGCGGACCACCGTAGTCAGTGCGGCAGTTCGTCGATCACCCGCTGCGCCAGCTCGTGCAGATCGCCGGTGGTCGCGGCGATGTCGAGCCGCCCCGGCGGCGCCACTACCTCCACGTAGTACTTGAGCTTCGGCTCGGTGCCCGACGGACGTGCCATCACCCGCAGGTCGATCATGCCGTCCGCCGAGCGGCCGGACAGTTGCACCCCGTCGGTGCGCAGACTGTCGGTGCGGACGGCGAAATCCTCTGTGTCCACCGAGATGCCGGCGATCGACCGGGGTGGAGAGGATCGCAACTCATCCATGATCCGGCTGATCCGGCCGAGGTCGGTGACGCGCACCGAGTGCGCGGTGGTGACGTGGACCCCGTGTTCGAGTGCGAGATCGTCGAGCGCTGCCGACAGATCGGTGCCGCCCGCCCGGCACCGGTGGGTCAGCGCCGCCGCCACGACGGCGGCGCTGATCCCGTCCTTGTCCCGAACGGCGGACGGGTCGACGCAGTGGCCGATGGCCTCTTCGTACGCGTACACCAGCGGCTCACCCGCGCGGACCAGCCATTTGAAGCCGGTCAGGGTCCGCACGTGGACCGCACCGGCCGCGGCGGCCACGCAGCCCAGCAGCGATCCGGAGACGATTGTGCTCGCGACGACGGGGTTCTCGATGTGGGTCGACGCCAGCAGGAACTTCCCGAGCAGCGCTCCGGTCTCGTCTCCGGTGAGCATGCGCCACACGCCGTGCACCCGGGTACCGATGGCGCATCGGTCGGCGTCGGGGTCCAGGGCGATCGCGACGTCGGCGGCGACACGGTCGGCCAGCGCGAGCAACCGGTCGGCCGCGCCGGGCTCCTCGGGGTTGGGAAAGGGCACCGTGGGAAAGTCGGGGTCGGGGACGAACTGTTCCTCGACGACGTGGATGTCGTCGAAGCCGGCGCCGCGCAGGGCGGCGACGGCCGGTGCGCCACCCACCCCGTGCATCGGGGTCAACGCGATCCGGACCGACGACGACGGCACCCGCCCGAACCGCTCGGACAACCGGTCGAGGTACCGGCCGGTGTTGTCGGAAGCGCGCCCCCCGGGCACCACGCCTGTTCGCGGAATGGTGTTCGCGGGGGGAGCCGCCGCGATCAGGCGCTCGATCTCGCGGTCGGCGGGCGGCACGAGCTGCGCACCGCCGGTGAGATACACCTTGTAGCCGTTGTCGGCCGGCGGGTTGTGCGAGGCCGTGACCGCCACCGCGGCGACGGCGCCGAGGTCACGGCACGCGAAGGCGATCATCGGGGTCGGCGTCGCGCCGGGCAGCCTGACGACGTCGAACCCCTGTGCCGCGAGGACTTCGGCCGTAGCCGCCGCGAACTGAGCGGAGCCGTGCCGGGCGTCACGGCCGACGACGACTGTGCCACCGCGGAATCCATGGTCGGCGAGCCAACGTCCGAGGCCGGCGGTGGCGCGGGTGACGACCGCGACGTTCATGCCGTTCGGACCGCCGCGCACCCGGCCGCGCAGGCCCGCGGTCCCGAAATGCAGGGTGTCGGCGAATCGTTCGGCGAGTCGGGTGGGGTCGAGCCCGGAGAGTTCGGACCGGGTATGCGGATCGGGGTCGGCCGCGATCCACGCCGTGGGATCTGTGGTCATGTCGTCGGGGCTCGGAGAGGTCAGAGCTCGGCGATGATGGACGCGAGCAACTCACCCATCCGGGTCGCCGAGGCGCGCCCGACGTCGAGTACCTCGGTGTGGCTGAGCGGTTCGCCGGTGATCCCGGCGGCGAGGTTCGTGACCAGCGAGATGCCCAGGACGTCGAGTCCGGCCGCGCGAGCCGCGATCGTCTCGTGGACCGTCGACATGCCGACGAGGTCGGCCCCGAGGGTGCGCAGCATGCGGATCTCGGCGGGTGTCTCGTAGTGCGGTCCGGGCAGACCTGCGTACACGCCCTCGGCCAATGACGGGTCGGTGCGTCGCGCGATGTCGCGCAATCGGGGGGAGTAGGCGTCGACGAGGTCCACGAACTGCGCCCCGACCAGCGGCGAGCGCGCGGTGAGATTGAGATGATCGGAGATCAGTATCGGCTGCCCGACCGCCATGTCGTCGCGCAGCCCGCCGGCCGCGTTGGTCAGGACGATCGTGTGGGCCCCGGCCGCGGCGGCGGTGCGGACCGGATGGACCACCCGGGCCAGATGGTGTCCTTCGTAGGCGTGGATCCGCCCGAGCAGGATCAGCACCCGCCGATCGCCGATGTGGACCGAATGCGCGACGCCGCCGTGGCCCGCCGCCTGCGGAGGGAGAAAGCCGGGAATGGCGGCCATCGGCACACTGGCGATCGGGGTGCCGAACGCGGCGGCGGCCGGCGCCCAGCCGGACCCGAGGACCACCGCGACGTCGTGGGCGGCGCAATCGGTCTCGGCGGAGATGGTCGCAGCGGCGGCGATGGCGGCGGCGTCGGCGTCGGCGGTGGGGTCCATGGGCCCAACCCTAATGCCCGGCGATAAGGTCGCTACATGCCATTTCTCCGTTCTGTAGGCGATGTCACCGAGCTCTACCTGGGCACCGAGGGTGCCGAGCTCGATGAGGCCAATCCGGACAACCGGTTCCGGCTCGAATGGATCGCCGAGGTCGACGAGATCCTCGACCGTGTCGCAGCGGAACCGACCACGCCACTGGTCATCACCGCGACCGGCAAGTTCTTCACCAATGGCCTCGACACCGACTACATCGCGGGCAATGCCAGTGGGCTGCCGCGGTATCTCGATCGGGTGCACGCGCTGTATGTGAAGCTGCTCACCCTGCCGGTGCCGACGGTGGCGGCGATCAACGGACACGCCTTCGGTGCGGGCGCGATGCTCGCCCTGTGCGCAGACCATCGGGTGATGCGCACCGAGCGTGGATTCTGGTCGTTGCCGGAGGCAGCGCTCGGGATGCCGTTCACCCGGGGGATGAGCACGTTGCTCCGCACCCGGCTCACCGACGTCACGGCGACCGAGGCGATGCTGACCTCGAAGCGGTACGGCGCCGACGATGCGGTGGCGGCCGGGATCGTCGACGAGGCCGTCGACGCCGCGTCTCTGCTCGACCGGGCCCGTGCAGTGGCGGCCGAGCGTGCTCCGCTGGCGGGCCCCAACCTCGGCCAGATCAAACGTGGGCTGCGGCAGCCGCTGATGGTCGACCTGGCCACCCCGACGCCGCCGACGGTCCTGTGAGGGCACTCCGATGGCGGTGAGCGAACCCGGAGTCCAGCCCCTGGCGCCGCGTGGCGTCATCGACGAGTGGTGGGCGGCGCACGGATCGGATGTGGTGCGGTGGCGCCGTCAGATCCACGCGCACCCGGAATTGTCGCGTCAGGAGATCAACACCACGGAATTGGTGATGGCGGAACTGATCGCGGCAGGCCTGCAGCCGCGCCGGCTGCCGCTCGGGACCGGTGTGGTGTGTGATCTCGGTCCCGACGAACAGCCGAGGATCGCTCTGCGAGCGGACATGGACGCGCTACCGGTAACCGAACACACCGGCCTCGCGTTCAGCTCGACCGTCGAGGGCGTCTCCCACTCCTGCGGCCACGACGCGCACACCGCGATCCTCATCGGGGTCGCCAAACTGCTGGCGTCGGTCGAGCAGCTGCCGATCGGTGTGCGGCTGATCTTCCAGCCCGCCGAGGAGGTGATGCCCGGCGGAGCCCTCGACGCGGTGGCGGCCGGTGTGATGGGCGGTGTCGGCCGGATCTTCGCGCTGCACTGTGACCCGAAGCTCCCGGTGGGCTCGGTCGGGCTGCGCGCCGGTCCGTTGACGTCGGCCGCCGATCACATCGACCTGCAGTTGCACTCGGCGGGTGGGCACACGTCGCGCCCGCATCTGACCGGCGACCTTGTCTATGCGATGGGCTCGGTCATCACCGGTCTGCCCGGAATCCTCTCGCGGCGCCTGGATCCGCGGTCGGGAACGGTCATGGTGTGGGGGGCCGCCCACGCGGGCAGCGCGCCCAACGCGATTCCGCAGGAGGGACGACTGCGCGGAACGGTCCGGACCGGCGACCACGGAACCTGGGCCGAACTCGAACCCCTGGTCCGCAGCGTGATCGGCGAGCTGCTCGCCCCGCTCGGGGTCCGGTACGACCTGTCGTACTTCCGGGGTGTCCCGCCGGTGGTCAACGACGAGCTGGCGATCGCCACGATGACCGCGGCCGTCGCCGAGATCGGGCCGAATGCGGTCGCGGAGACCCCGCAGTCGCCGGGCGGCGAGGACTTCTCGTGGTACCTCGAGCATGTGCCGGGCGCGATGGGTCGACTCGGGGTCTGGGACGGTATCGCACCACACGTCGACCTGCATCAACCGAATTTCGACCTCGACGAACGTGCGCTCGAGGTCGGAGTACGGACCCTGGCGGGGATCGCCCTGGCGGGCGGCTGAGCCGGGGCCGCGATCAGGGTTCGACCGGCCCCGGACCCGGACCCACATTGCGTGATTCGCGCAGGCGGAGGTCCTGGACGTACTCCGAGGGCGCACCGGCGATCTCGGCCGCCTCGGCCATCACCCCGAGGTAGCGCGCCGACGGCAGACCGCCTTCGTAGGCGTCGAGGACGTACAGCCAGGCGAGCACCGCGCCATCGGCGGTGTCGACCCGTGCCCGGATCTTCACGTGGATGCCGAGTTCGGAACCCTCCCAGCGGTCCAGGTTCTCCTCGTCCTCGGGAGTCACGTCGTAGAGCACCACGAAGACCTTGGCATCCGGGTTGTCGCGGTCCTCGGTGACCGTCGCGAGCGAACCCTCCCAGCCGATGTCGCCGCCACCGAACGTCAGCCGCCAGCCGTGCAACCAGCCGGTGCCCGACATGGGGGAGTGCGGTGCACGCTCGGCCATCTGCTCGGGATGCATGTTGGAACCGTAGGCGGCATATATCGGCACGGGCGAAAGCCTAGATGGTCGGCGCGCGGCGCGAAAGCTGGGCCCGCCCCGTCCGCGCGTCGGACAAACGGCCCGGGGACTAGGTTGGAGGGCGACCTGCCCGCTGCCCGGAGCAAGAAAAGGCCGAATGACCGATTTCGGCCGAGGATGACGAGAGGACTCACAAGTGACCAAGATCGTGATCATCGGCGGAGGGCCCGCGGGTTACGAGGCGGCGTTGGCCGCGGCTGCCTACGGCGCGGACATCACGATTGTCGACTCCGACGGCGTCGGCGGGGCGTGCGTGCTCTGGGACTGTGTGCCGTCGAAGACGTTCATCGCGTCGACCGGCATCCGCACCGAGGTCCGCAAGGCCGTCGACCTGGGCATCAACCTGAGCACCGACGCCGCGTTGGTCACACTGCCGCAGATCCACCAGCGCGTTCGCGATCTCGCCTTCGCCCAGTCCGCCGACATCCGCTCGCGACTGATCAGCGAGGGTGTGAAGCTTGTCTCCGGCCGCGCCGAACTCGATGCCAGGCAGATCGGTGTGTCCACGCACGGCGTGATCGCGCATCTCGACGACGGATCGACGCAACGCTACGAGGGCGATGTCGTGCTGATCGCCACAGGTGCCTCTCCCCGCGTGCTGCCCGACGCGCAGCCGGATGGCGAACGCATCCTCACCTGGCGGCAGCTCTACGACCTCGAAGAACTCCCCGAGCATCTCGTCGTCATCGGTTCCGGCGTGACGGGCGCCGAGTTCGTCCACGCCTACACCGAACTGGGCGTCCGGGTGACATTGGTGTCGAGCCGCGACCGGGTGCTGCCGGGTGAGGACGAGGACGCCGCCTTGGTGCTCGAGGACGCACTGGCCGAGCGGGGCGTCGAACTCATCAAGCACGCGCGGGCCGACAAGGTTGAGCGGCAGGGGGATTCGGTGACGGCGCATCTGACCGATGGCCGCACCGTGACCGGGTCGCATGTGCTGATGACAGTGGGCTCCGTCCCCAACACCGCCGATCTGGGACTCGACCGGGCGGGCGTCGAGGTCGACCGGGCCGGCTACATCACCGTCGACCGGGTCTCGCGGACGTCGGTGCCGGGTATCTACGCGGCCGGCGACTGCAGTGGCCTGCTGCCGCTGGCGTCGGTCGCGGCGATGCAGGGCCGCATCGCCATGTACCACTCTCTCGGTGAGGGGGTGAGCCCGATCAAGCTGAAAACCGTTGCGTCCGCAATCTTCACCCGTCCGGAGATCGCCACTGTCGGGGTGTCCCAGAAGGCCATCGACAACGGTGAGTACCCGGCACGCACCGTCATGCTGCCCCTGGCCACGAATCCGCGGGCCAAGATGAGCGGCCTGCGTCGTGGGTTCGTGAAGATCTTCTGCCGCCCGGCGACCGGCGTGGTCATCGGCGGTGTGGTGGTCGCGCCGACCGCCTCGGAACTCATCCTGCCGATCGCGCTGGCGGTGCAGAACAAGCTGACGGTGTCCGATCTCGCGCAGACGTTCTCGGTGTATCCCTCACTGTCGGGCTCGGTGACCGAGGCGGCGCGTCAGCTGGTGCGTCACGACGACCTGGACTGACTCCCGTCCGGGCGGAGGGTCAGGCGAGGTCGAGGCTGTGCTCGACGGCCCGGTTCCAGTCGGCGTAGAGGCGCTCTCGGGTCGTGGAATCCATCCGCGGGTCCCAGCGCTTGTCCTCGGCCCAGTTCTCGCGGATCTCGTCCTCGGACTCCCAGTATCCGACCGCCAGGCCGGCGGCGTAGGCGGCGCCCAGTGCCGTCGTCTCACTGACGACCGGCCGAACAACGGGGACATCGAGGATGTCGGCCTGGAACTGCATCAGGAGGTCGTTGACGACCATCCCGCCGTCGACCTTCAGGGTGGACAACTCGACTCCGGAGTCCGCCTGCATCGCCTCGATCACCTCACGTGTCTGAAAGGCACTGGCCTCCAGAGCGGCTCGTGCGAGGTGGCCCTTGTTGACGAATCGGGTCAGGCCCACGATGACGCCGCGGGCGTCGGGGCGCCACCGCGGCGCGAACAGCCCGGAGAATGCTGGGACGAAATAGGCGCCGCCGTTGTCGTCGACGGTCGCGGCCAACGACTCGATCTCCGCCGTGTGGGCGAACAGGCCGAGGTTGTCGCGCAGCCAGTGCACCAGCGAACCGGTGACGGCGATCGATCCCTCGAGCGCGTAGCGGGCCGGCTGATCGCCGATGCGATAGCACACGGTGGTCAGCAGGCCGTGCTCGCTGAACACCGGTTCGGTACCCGTGTTCAGCAGCAGGAAGTTGCCCGTCCCGTAGGTGTTCTTGGCTTCGCCGGGGCGCAGACAGGCCTGCCCGAACGTCGCCGCCTGCTGATCGCCGAGAATGCCCGCCAGCGGCACCCCCGGCAGTGACCCGTGTTCGCGCAACGGTCCGTAGACCTCCGACGAACTGCGGATCTCGGGCAGCATTGCCATCGGGACGCCCATCTCCGCGCAGATCTGCGCGTCCCAGGCCAGGGTGCGCAGGTCCATCAGCATCGTGCGCGACGCGTTGGTGACGTCGGTGAGATGACGTCCACCGTCGGGGCCGCCGGTCATGTTCCAGACCATCCACGAATCCATTGTGCCGAAACAGAGTTCACCGGCCTCCGCGCGTTGCCGGGCGCCGTCGACGTGGTCGAGGAGCCAGCGGATCTTGGGTCCGGCGAAGTACGTCGACAGCGGCAGTCCGGTGCGGTCCCGGTAGCGATCGGCGCCGACGTCCCCGGCGAGATCGGTGCACAGATCGTTGGTTCGGGTGTCCTGCCAGACGACGGCGTTGTGAATGGGCACGCCGGTCTCCCGGTCCCAGATGAGAGTTGTCTCACGTTGGTTGGTGAGGCCGCAGGCCGCGATGTCATCGTGGCTCAGATCGGCCGAGGCGAGGGCAGCCGCGGTCACCCGCCGGGTGTTGCGCCAGATCTCGGCCGCATCGTGTTCCACCCATCCTGCCTGGGGAAATATCTGCCGGTGTTCGATCTGTTCACTGCTGACCACCCGTCCGCCGCGATCGAAGATCATCGCCCGCGTGGAGGTGGTGCCCTGGTCGATGGCCGCGACATATGTGCTTGCGCTACCCACGCGGCCAGTGTCGCACGCGGTGGCATCGCGTGAGATCAATTAGGCTCGGCAACCATGAACACCGAGTTCAACCCGGATCGACCAGCGGATATGGGTCCGCTCTACCGTGCCGAGGCGTGGCGGCGGCTGGGCAGTGAACAGTTCGACGTCGTGGTCATCGGCGGCGGGGTGGTGGGAGTTGGTGCCGCGCTGGATGCCGCGACCCGCGGCCTGCGTGTCGCGTTGGTCGAGGCCCGCGACATCGCGTCCGGCACGTCGAGCCGATCGTCGAAGATGTTCCATGGTGGGCTTCGCTATCTCGAGCAGCTCGAGTTCGGCCTGGTGCGGGAGGCTCTCCGAGAACGAGAACTCTCGTTGCGCCTGCTGGCGCCGCATCTGGTCAAACCGTTGCCCTTCCTGTACCCGCTCACCCGACGCGTGTGGGAGCGTCCGTACGTGGCGGCCGGCATCTTCCTGTACGACCAGATGGGCGGAGCGAAATCGGTTCCGGGACAGGAGCATGTGACCCGATCCGGGGCTCTCCGGGTGGCACCGGCGCTGAAGCGCAACTCGCTGATCGGTGGAATCCGCTACTACGACACCGTCGTCGACGACGCGCGACACAGCCTCACTGTTGCCCGCACCGCCGCGAACTATGGTGCGGTGATCCGCACTTCCACGCAGGTGATCGGCTTCCTCCGGGAGGCGGACCGCGTTCTGGGCGTGCGTGTTCGCGACACGGAGAACGGTGAAACCGCCGAGATTCGCGCCCACTGCGTGATCAACGCGGCCGGGGTCTGGACCGACGAGGTACAGGCGCTGTCGAAGCAGCGCGGACACTTCAAGGTTCGCGCCTCCAAGGGTGTCCACATCGTGGTGCCGCGGGACCGCATCGTCAGTGAGACCGCGATCATCCTGCGCACCACGAACTCGGTGCTGTTCGTGATCCCGTGGGAGACACACTGGATCATCGGCACCACCGACACCGACTGGAATCTCGACCTCGCGCACCCGGCGGCCACCCGTGCCGACATCGACTACATCCTCGAGCGGGTCAACGAGGTACTGGTCACCAAGCTGACCCACAATGACATCGAAGGCGTTTACGCCGGACTGCGGCCCCTGCTCGCGGGCGAGGATGACGAGACGTCGAAACTGTCGCGCGAGCACGCCGTCGCCACCGTCGCGCCCGGGCTGGTGTCCATTGCCGGCGGGAAGTACACCACCTACCGGGTGATGGCCGCCGACGCGGTGGACGCCTGCACCGATTTCATCCCGACCCGCGTGGCTTCGTCGATCACCGAGCGCGTGCCCCTGCTCGGTGCCGACGGATACTTCGCACTGATCAACCAGTGTGAACATCTCGGACGCCGATTCGGCTTGCATCCGTACCGGATTCGACGACTGCTCAATCGTTACGGTTCGCTGATCGACGACGTCCTCTACTACGCCGACAACGACCCTTCGCTGCTTCGGCCACTCGCCGCGGCCCCGCAGTACCTCCGCGTCGAGGTCTTGTATGCGGCGATCGACGAGGCGGCGCTGCACCTCGAGGATGTCCTCGCCCGCCGGACCCGGATCGCCATCGAGTATCCCCATCGCGGCGTGGATTGCGCACAGGAGGTCGCCGATCTGCTTGCCCCGATCCTGGGTTGGACGCCTGAGCAGACGGCCTTCGAGGTGGCCACCTATGTGGCTCGCGTCGAGGCCGAGATCGCCTCACAGCAACAACCTGACGATGACTCCGCCGACGCGCTGCGCGCCGCCGCGCCGGAGGCGCGACCGGAGATCCTGGAGCCCGTGCCGGTACCGGAGTGATGCTGTTCAGGGGTCGGGTGAGGTTGCCTCGGTTCTTGAGACACGGTCCCTGAGGAGCGAGTTTGCGAGCGTCATCACCCGGTCCCTGAGGAGCGAGCTTGCGAGCGTCACCCCCCGGTCCCTGAGGAGCGAGCTTGGCGTCACCACCCGGTCCCTGAGGAGCGAGCTTGGCGTCACCACCCGGTCCCTGAGGAGCGAGCTTGGCGTCACCACCCGGTCCCTGAGGAGCGAGCTTGCGAGCGTCACGAAGGGCCCTTCGTGACGCATCCTCGCAGGCTCGGAGGCTCCTCAGGGAGCGGTCGGTGGGCAGTGTTTTAGGTCTTTCCGGGGCGGCTGGTGGGACGGGTGGTTGCTGTTGGCCGGTGTGCGGAGTTTGTCATCGGTCCCTGAGGAGCGAGTTTGCGAGCGTCACCCCCCGGTCCCTGAGGAGCGAGCTTGCGAGCGTCACGAAGGGCCCTTCGTGACGCATCCTCGCAGGCTCGGAGGCTCCTCAGGGAGCGGGTGGTGACGCATCCTCGCAGGCTCGGAGGCTCCTCAGGGAGCGGGTGGTGACGCATCCTCGCAAGCTCGGAGGCTCCTCAGGGAGCTGGTGGTGACGCATCCTCGCAGGCTCGGAGGTTTCGGTTGGTGACGCATCCTCGCAGGCTCGGAGGTTCGGGTGGTGACGCTTCGGTCGTTCCTGGCGAGGTTGCGGGGAACGGGTGGTGACGCATCCACACCGAGTTCGGGACCTTTGGCACTGGTGGGGCTGGTGCGGTGGCGGGAGAATCAGTTATGGCAGAAGGACAGATCATGGTCGACAACAGGGTGCAAGACCTCACCAGCGACGAGGCCTGGGAACTTCTCGGAACTACTGAGCTCGGACGAATAGCGCTGAGTGTCAATGGTTTCCCTGACATATTCCCGGTGAACTTCCACGCCGGTGAGGGACGGATCGTCATCCGCACGGGCGAGGGCACCAAACTCGCCGAGATCGCGGTCAACGGAAACGTCGCGTTCGAGGCCGATGACCACACCGACGAGAGCGGGTGGAGTGTTGTCGCGAAAGGTGTTGCACGCGTTCTTGTCTCGATGCATGACATCGCAGCTGCCGACGAGTTGCCCTTGCGTCCGTGGATTCCCACGATGAAGTACAACTACGTGGAGATCTCGGTTTCCGAGATCAGCGGTCGGCGGTTTCTGTTCGGTCCAGAGCCGGAACGGTACCCGGTCTAGCGGCCGTCACGTCACGCTAATCGGGGGCGGGTATCGCGTCGCCCCGGGGCCTGCCATCGCGACCTGCGTCATGTCTGACACCGCGGACAGAAGTAGATCACGCGATCTTCGCCGGTCGAGCCGAGAGTCCCTCGCTCGACCGGCGTATTACATCTGCGGCACCATTGCCCGCGCCGACCGTACACCCACATCCGCGCGTTCGGAGCCGTCGCGCCGGTCGTCGTCCGTGCGGAGCGGTTCCGGTTGGCCCACAGCAGACGCCGGCTGAGCTCGACGATCCCCACGACATCGACGTCGGACACCGGTCGTGTCGGCAGAACACCACGAAGAAAACAGATCTCGCTGCGGTACACGTTGCCGACGCCGGCCATCAACCGCTGGTCGAGCAGGGCCATCCCGATCTGTTCGTCCGGACACGCCTCGATCCGACGGACCGCCTCGCCCGGTGTCCAGCCCTCGCCGAGCAGGTCAGGACCCAGATAGGCGAGCGCGGCGTCGGGATCCGCCAGCAGTTCCAGCATGCCGAGCTCGAATCCGACCGCCTCGTGCTCGGCGGTCCGGAGCACCACCCGCGCCTGTAATCCCGGCCGCCGCCACCGTGTCCCCAACCGATGGACATGCCAGGCGCCCTCCATCTTCAGGTGTGAGTGGACACTCAGCGTGCCGACGTCGGGGTGTTGGTCGTCGGGCCCGCCGACGTCGATGAGGAGATGTTTCCCACGCGAGCGCACCGACGTCACCCGACGACCGGCGAGGTCGACGGTCGCCAGTGAGGGCACGCGGAACTGGGAGTGCTCCAACTCGCGTCCCGCGAGTGCTGCCCGCAGTCGGGCCGCGGTCGCGAAGACGGTGTCGCCTTCAGGCATGCTGTCCGTAGCGGAGCCGGATTCCCCGCGGTGTCGTCGCGAAGCCGGCGCCGACGAGAGTCCGCCCGAAGTCGGACGCCAGCGATGGTTGCGAGTCCACCTGGTCGATCATCAGCCTGGACACCCGACCGCTGCGGACAAGTGACGCCAACGCTCCGGCGGCGGCTTCGAGCTGCGCTGGGGTGTCGGTGAAGGTGAGGACAGTCTTGCCGCCGCGCTCGACGAAGACCACCAGCACCCCGTCGACCAGTACCACCAGTGCGCCGGGCTTGCGCCCCGGCCGGTGACCGCCGTCGGCCGCGAGTGCGGCCGGCCATTCCAGGGCCGCACCGTAGGGGTTGGCCGGATCGGTTGCGGCGAGCACGATTGCCGAATCCTTCGACCGACGATCGACGAGCGCGTGACGGCGCAGATCGTCGACCGTCGACGTAGACGCGAACTGGGCACCGCCCAGGCTGTCGACGTAATAGCCGCGTCGTACGTGTCCGTTGTCTTCGAACACGTTGAGGGCCTTGTAGATCCGAGCGAACCCGCCGACGACGTCCTCGGCTGCGACACTTCCGCGGGTGATCACGCCATAGCGGGCGAGCAACTGCTCGCAGAGGATCTGGGTGGTCACGGTGGGTTCGGCCTCGGCGCGGTCCAGGTGGAACCACCTGCCACCCGCGGTGGGGGCGACCGGTCGGCCTGCGCCGTGTTCGGCCAGATAGCGGGTGGACAGTCGTTGTGCCCGAAGCCGCGGTGCACGGCCGCGGGATCGGTGTGCCGGTGCGGATCTCGTCGTCGACGTGGCACGTCGTGGGGCGAGTAGGGCGCGGACCGGCGCGAACGAGTCGTTGCTGACCTGTCCGGCCCAGACGAGGTCCCAGACCGCGGATTCGAGGTCGGCCGCAGTGACCTCGATCTCGACCGCGTCCGACAACTGGGTGAAGCGCAGGGCGCCGCCCGGCGCCAGGGTCTCGTGCACCCGCGAGTGCACTGCGGTGGTGTCGATCTCGTCGGGTGCGGGCAGCGTGAGAGGCGCGATATCCGCCGGGTGGAAGGCGATCCAGCCGTCCGACCCGCCGATGCGACCGTGCCCGGACCAGATCACCTCGCCGGAGCTCAGCAGCTCGTCGAGCATGGTGGGCGTGTAATCGGTGATCCGTGCAGGCAGGATCAGTGATTCCCAGGCGGACGCCGGCAACGGATAGCCGGCGAGCTGGTCGATGACCGTGGCCACACCGTCCACACCACTCACCATGTCGTCGGCGGCGGCGTGCTGCCATGAGGTCACGAAACGGGCCAGCACATCGGTGCCCACCGGGGCGACCTCGGCGCGACTGGCGGCCAGCGAACCACGCCGGATCTGGCCGAGGACATCGGCGTGACACCATTGCGTCACACCGCGGCGGTCCCCGGAGTCGGCATCGGGCAGGAAATCGCCCTCCACGACCCTCCGGTCGGACGCCAGACGGATCAGCGTGTCACGGACCACGCCGACCGCCATGCCCACCGATTCGGCCGCCTCGGCAACGGTGAACGGTCCGTGCGTACGTGCATATCGGCCGACGAGGTCGCCGACCGGATCGGGGACGGGCTCGAGATAGGCGGCCGGGATGCCCAGTGGCGCGGGCACGCCCAGTGCGTCGCGCAGGCGGGCGGTGTCGTCCACCGAGGCCCAGAGTGCTCGTCCGCCGTGGTTGATCGAGATGATCTGTCCGCTGCGATGCAACTCGGTCAGAAGTGCCAGTGCCGGTCCGTCACCGCGATACCGATCGATCACCTCATCGGTACTCAGCGCGCCCAACCATCGCAGCAGATCGACGATGTCCTCGGCGTCGCGGGCCTGCCGCTCGGGAGCGAGTCGCTGCAGACGGGCTGTGACGTCGGCGATGACCGCCGGGTCGAGCAACTCACGGAGATCGACCCGGCCCAACAACTGGGCCAGCAGGCTGGTGTCCAGGGACAGGGCCGCCGCCCGGCGTTCGGCGAGTGGGGCGTCGTCGGCGTACATGAACGCCCCCACGTAACCGAACAGCATGGATGCGGCGAAGGGGGAGGGACTCGCCGTCTCGGTCTCCACGATCCGGATGCGGCGCTGTCGGATCCGGGTGAGCAGGTCGATGAGAGCCGGCAGATCATAAACATCCTGGAGGCACTCCCGCACCGCTTCCAGGACGATCGGGAAGTCGGGGAATTTGGAGGCCACCGACAGCAGCTGGGCACTGCGCTGCCGCTGTTGCCAGAGCGGTGCACGACGACCCGGGTCCCGGCGCGGCAACAACAGGGCGCGGGCGGCACATTCACGGAAGCGCGACGCGAACATCGCCGAATCGGCGAGCGCGTCGGTGACCATCTGCTCGATCGTGTCCGGCTCGATCACGAACACCGCGGCGCCGGGAGGCTCGTCGTCGGTGTCCGGGAGCCGGACGATGATGCCGTCGTCGGATGCGGTGGTCGCGCCCTCGATGCCCAGTGTCTCCTGCAACCGGGCGGAAATGGCGCTGGCCCACGGCGCGTGCACACGTAAGCCGTAGGGGGAGTGCAGGATGAGTCGCCAGTCGCCCAACTCGTCGCGGAACCGTTCGACGACGAGGGTGCGGTCGGTGGGAAGATGACCGGTGGCCTCGCGCTGCTCGGCGATGAGCGCGGACAGGTTCTGTTGCGCGAAATCGGTGAGTCCGAGTCGTTCGGCATGTCCGGCCAGGATCTCCGGGTCGGCGACCGCGCCGGTGAACTTCCCGATGGCCGCACCCAGCTCGGCGGGTCGCCCGACGGTGTCGCCGATCCAGAACGGCAGTCGACCGGGCTGGCCGTAGGCGGGGGAGACCAGAACCCGGTCGTGGGTGATGTCCTCGATACGCCAACTGGTTGCGCCGAGTGCGAAGACATCGCCGACCCGCGACTCGTAGACCATCTCTTCGTCGAGTTCGCCCACGCGGGTGGACTTCTCGCCGACCATGAACACACCGAAGAGCCCCCGATCGGGGATCGATCCACCGGAGGTGACGGCGAGTCGTTGTGCACCCCGGCGTCCGACCAACGTCCCGCTGTCCCGGTCCCAGGTGACGCGCGGACGCAGCTCGGCGAACTCGTCGGACGGGAACCGTCCCGAGATGAGGTCGAGGGTGGCCTCGAACACCTGCCGGCCCAGTTCGCGGTACGGCGCCGCACGACGCACGACGTCGAACCACTGGTCGACGTCGAGCTCGTCGATCGCCGCTGCGGCGATCGTCTGCTGCGCGAGGATGTCGAGCGGGTTCTGCGGCACCCGCAGTTCCTCGATCGCACCATCGAGCATCCGCTCCACGGTCACCGTGCAGTGGATGAGGTCGGTGCGGTGCTTGGGGAAGAGCACGCCCTGGGATATCTCGCCGACCTGATGGCCGGCGCGCCCGATCCGCTGCAGCCCGTTCGCCACCGACGGCGGCGCCTCCACCTGGATGACGAGATCGACTGCTCCCATGTCGATACCGAGTTCCAGTGAGCTGGTCGCCACCACGCATGCCAGTCGACCGGATTTCAGGTCGTCCTCGATCTGTGCCCGCTGCTCCTTGCTGACCGACCCGTGGTGGGCGCGGGCGAGTGTGGGTTCGGCACCCGAACTGGCACCGCTGGCCATCACGAAGGCCGGTGCGCCCCCGGCGACCGTCGGGTTGCGGGTGACCGGGGCCGGTGCCCCGGTGGTGCGTTCGGCATGGATCTCGTTGAGGCGCGCGGTGAGTCGCTCCGCGAGTCGCCGTGAATTGGCGAACACGATCGTCGCGCGGTTCTTTTCGATCAAATCGACGATCGACGACTCGACGTAGGGCCACAACGACCCGGCGGTGGGGGAGAACGCGTCGTCGAGATCGTCGGCCGCGGCCGAATCGGGTGGCGGGATGTTGGCCATGTCCTCGACCGGTACGTCGACCCGGAGGTCGAAGGTCTTGGTCGCCGTCGGCTTGACCACCCGGCACGGCGCGGCCCCGCTGAGGAAGCCGGCGACGACCTCCGGCGGTCTGACCGTCGCGGACAGACCGATGCGCTGCGCGGGCTTCTCGAGCAATTCGTCGAGCCGCTCGAGGGTCAACGCCAGATGCGTGCCGCGTTTGGTGGCGGCGACTGCGTGCACTTCGTCGACGATCACCACGTCCACGTCGGTCAACGTCTCGCGCGCGGCCGATGTCAGCATCAGATACAGCGACTCCGGGGTGGTGATCAGGATGTCCGGCGGGGTTTTGACGAGCGAGCGCCGCTGCGCGGGTGCCGTGTCGCCGGACCGGACGCCGACGGTGATGTTCGGCTCCGGCAGATTCAGCTCCTGCGCGGCTCGGGTGATGCCCGTGAGCGGCGCCCGCAGGTTGCGCTCGACGTCGACCGCGAGGGCCTTGAGCGGAGAGATGTAGAGGACCCGGGTGCCGTGGCGGCGATCGGTGTCGGTGGCCAGTCGGTCGAGAGCCCAGAGAAATGCCGAGAGGGTCTTGCCCGACCCGGTGGGCGCGATGACCAACGTGTTGTCTCCGTCGGCGATCGAGGTCCATGCGCCGATCTGGGCGGCGGTCGGCTCCTCGAAGGCGCCACTGAACCACCGCCGGGTGGGGGCGGTGAAGCGGTCGAGTACAGGGGCCTTCCGAGGCACAAAATCCATCATCCCCTACGCCACCGACATGCTCGGGTACAGTCAACGCACACCAGTGCGCGGGGAATCCGGCGAGAATCCGGAGCGGTCGCGCCGCTGTGATCGTGCGTCACCGACCAGGTGGGTGCCGAGAGCCAGAATGCCGCCCTGGTGGGAGTTCGTTTCAGCCGCATACGGGACGCGAGATCCCGGGAAGGACCCGACAGACGATGACCGTTTCCACCCAAGCGACGGCGACCGCCAGAGCCCGCACGCTGGCCGTTCCGAATCTCTCGGTCGCGAGCGCAGCCGTGTGGCTGAGCCTCACCGTGTTGCTCGCGGCACTTGCCTATTACTTCCTCGGGTACGACCAGGGTGCCGTCTCGGTGTTCGGGTCCGACACCCACGTGCACGAATTCGTGCACGACGCGCGGCACTTCCTCGGTTTCCCCTGCCACTGATCGACACGCAGGGAGACAACCGCACATGGAGAAGAAATTCATCGGCGCAGGCCTGCTCTCCGGCCTGATCGCCGGCATAGCCGCGTACATTTTCGCGCGGCTGTTCATCGAGCCGCAGGTCGCAAAGGCGATCGACTACGAAGAAGGGCGATCGAACGCCGAACAGATGCTCGCCGGTGGCCATGACCACGGTGCCCACGAGCATGGCGAGGTGTTCTCCCGATCGGTGCAGGAGAACATCGGCGCCGGCGTCGGCACCGTCGTGTTCGCGATCTGCATGGGCGCGTTCTTCGCCGTCGCATTCACCGTCCTGTGGGCCTACCTGGGTCGTCGATATCCGGCGACCGACCCGCGAGCCGTCGCGGGGGCACTCGGCGCGATCGGCTTCGTCGCGGTGTTCGCGGTGCCGTTCTTCGCCTACCCGGCGAACCCGCCGGCGGTGGGTGACGCCGACACCATCGGAGCGCGCAGCGGTGCGTTCCTGACGATCACGATCCTGTCGGTCGGCTTCGCGATCGCAGCCGTGTTGGCAGCACTCTGGCTACGCCCGCGGCTCGGTGGGCTCGTCGCGGGAGTCCTGGCCGCGGTTGCCTATCTCGTGGCGGTCGCCATCGCCATCGCCCTGCTGCCGCACTTCCATGAGGTCCCGACGGCGGTGATGAGCGGGGAACAGATCGTCTTCCCAGGATTCCCGGGCGATGTGATCGGCGATTTCCGGGTGTACTCCATCGCGAACCAGGTGATCCTCTGGACGGTGCTGACGGTCGTGTTCGCCCTGATCCTCGGGCGCTTCATGCGCACCGAGACGAGTGGTCGCGCAGCCGAACAAGAGAGCAGTGAGCGGCTCGGCGCCTGAGCATGCTCGTCATCACCGCCGGCCGCAGCGGCCCCAACAGGTCGTTGCGGTTCGGTGGTGATCCATCTCTGGATGAGCGGGGCCGGCGTGATGTCGGGAAGCTGCGTGCAGCCGTCGACTGTTCGGCGGCCATCGCGGGACCCGAGTCGGTCGCGCGCGAGACGTGCGAGGTCCTCGATATCGCCTACGATCTCGACGAACGCCTGCGCGGTCTGGACGTCGGGGGCTGGTCGGGATGCTCTCCCGAGCAGCTCCACCCCGACGACCTGAGGCTGTGGTTGCACGACCCACAGGCGTGCCCGCACGGCGGTGAGACGGTCGCGGATTTCGTCGCACGGATCCACCGCTGGCGAGCCGACGCCGCCGCAGCGCCCGACGTCTGCGTCGTGACGATGCCCGTCGCACAGGCACTGCTCGCTCCCGACGCCGCGCAGTTCTTTGCCACACAGGTCCGCCCTGCCACCCTGTACCCACTGCCCAGCTGACCCCTGCCCCGGAAACGCGCGGCCCCGGAACGCGCTGCCCCGGAAGCCTGCCCGGACCACCCAGCCTTCGGCAATCGCCCGCCGAAAACCGCCCGGCAGCGGCACGCTGTCGGCGATGCGCCGAGTTCCGGCCCACCACGGGCGGTTTTCGGCGGCGGCTCAGACCTCAATGGCACGAGTGTGCCGGTATGTGTCTTTACATCCGCAGTGACTCCTGACACAGTGTTCACCAAGCAAACTGAAACATGTTCTGACTCCGGGGAGTGTGCGATGTTCGAGTGGTCCGAAGAAGATCTGATGGTGCGAGATGCCTTGCGCGCGTTCATCGACAAAGAGATCCGGCCCAACATCGACGAACTCGAGACCGGTCAGCTGCCGCCCTATGACATCACCCGTAAGCTGCTGTCGACGTTCGGGGTCGACGCGATGGCCGCCGAAGCGCTCGAGAAGGAATTGGAGGCCGAGGCCACCGGCGAGAGGAGCTCGGGCGGTGGCGGCGGGAACATGTCCAGTTCGATGTTCATGATCGTCAACATCGAGCTGGCGGGGGTCTGCCTCGGCCTCGTCGGTTCGATGGGTGTCAGCATGGGGTTGACCGCCTCGACCATCCGCGGCAAGGGGACGCTGGCCCAGAAGAAGCGGTGGCTGCCCGAACTGGTCACCATGGAGAAGATCGGTGCCTGGGCGATCACCGAACCCGACTCGGGCTCGGATGCGCTGGGCGGCATGAAGACCACGGTCCGCCGGGACGGCGACGACTATCTCCTCAACGGTCAGAAGACGTTCATCACCAATGGTCCGTACGCCGACACAATCGTCGTGTTCGCCAAGCTCGACGATGGCAGGGACACCCCGATGCGTGACCGCAAGGTGCTCTCTTTCGTCCTCGACAAGGGGATGCCAGGCCTGACGCAGGGCAAGCCGTTCAAGAAGATGGGCATGATGAGTTCGCCCACCGGTGAGCTGTTCTTCGACAACGTGCGGCTCGGCAGGGACCGGCTCCTCGGCGAGACCGAGGACACCGGTGCGGACACGCGCGGTGGCGAGGGTGCCAAGGCGGGCTTCACCGCCGAGCGGGTCGGTATCGCGGCGCTGTCGCTGGGCATCATCAATGAGGCCCAGCGGCTGTCCATCGACTACGCCAAGAACCGAAAACTGTGGGGACAGGACATCGGGCAGTTCCAGCTCATCCAGCTCAAGCTGGCCGAGATGGAGGTCGCCCGGATCAACGTCCAGAACATGCTGTTCAGCGCGATCGAACGGACCAAGGCGGGCAAGCCGCTGTCGCTGCCCGAGGCATCGGCGATGAAGCTGTACTCGTCGCGCGCGGCCACCGACGTGGCGATGGAGGCGGTGCAGCTGTTCGGCGGCAACGGGTACATGGCCGAATATCGGGTCGAACAGCTCGCGCGCGACGCGAAATCGCTGATGATCTACGCCGGCAGCAACGAGATCCAGGTGACCCACGTCGCCAAGGGGCTGTTGCGAGGGTGATTCACGTGCGGGGGTGATTCAGGCCCCGGTGATCACCAGGCCGATGAGCGTGAGGTTGAGGATCACGATCAGGATCGCTGCGATGCCGGCACCGACGCGCAGCGCTCGACCGTCGGCGAACTCGCCCATCAGTTCGCGGTTGGCGGTGAAGCGTCCGAGCGGGATCACCGCGAACGGGATGCCGAAGCTCAGCACCACCTGACTGATCACCAGCGCCCAGGTCGGGTCGACGCCTATCGCAAGCACCACCAGCGCCGGAATGACCGTGACCACCCGCCGGAGGAGCAGCGGGATGCGTTTGTGCAGCAGCCCGCCCATGATCGCGGCACCTGCCGATGACCCCACCGAGGTCGATGCGAGTCCGCTGGCCAGCAGCCCGACGGCGAAGGCGGTCGCCATCGTCGGTCCGAGCGCGTTCGCGACGGCGTCGTAGGCGCCCTCGATGGAGTCGGTGCCCTCCTTGCCCCGGAGGTTCTGCGCCGCGAGGAGGAGCAGCGCGATGTTGACGGCGCCCGCGATGACCAGCGCGATCACCACGTCCCAGCGGGTGATCCGGACCAGGTGCCGTTTGCGCGCGGCGGTCCGGCTGACCCCGTGCCGGTCGATGACCATCGCCGAGTGCACGTAGATGGCGTGGGGCATGACGGTCGCGCCGAGCATGCCGGCGGCAAGCAGCACGGTCTCGGAGCCGTCCAGTCGAGGCACGAGGCCGCCGAGAACCGCGCCCGGAGCGGGTGGTTCGACGACCAGACCGGCGAGGAACCCGATCACGATGATCGCCAACAATCCGAGGATCACGCGCTCGAAGATGCGCTCCTGCCGTGGATTCTGCAGCATCAGCAGCACGAGCGACACCGCACCGACGATCACGCCACCCAGCACCAGCGGCAGATCGAAGAGCAGTTGGAGGGCGATCGCGCCGCCGAGGACCTCGGCCAGATCGGTGGCGATGGCGACCACCTCGGCCTGGACCCAGAACGCGAGACGTGAGCGTGTGGTCAGCCGGTCGCCCAACAGGGCGGGCAGGCTCTTGCCGGTGACGATGCCGAGCTTGGCCGACTGGTATTGGATCAGCATCGCGATGACATTCGCCAGCACGAGGACCCACACCAGCAGGAATCCGTATCGCGCTCCGGCCGTGATGTTGGCGGCGACATTGCCGGGATCGACATAGGCGATCGCGGCCACGAACGCGGGTCCGAGCAGCGCCATGTTGCGCAGGAGGTTTCTGCGGTTCCGGGACAACCGCCTGCGCGTGGTGTCGTTGCCGCTACGCGTGCCGACCAGTGTCACTCGCCCAATCTGACACAGACCAGATCAGTTTTCAACACGTGCGAAAACAAAAGTTCGGATAACCGAAATTCGGATTCAGGCATCTCTGATCAATCGCCACACCCGGTCACGCGACATCGGCTGTTCGTAGGGACGTACCCCGACGGCCCGGCGGATTGCGTTGGCCAGGGCCGGGGCGACCGGGTTGTACGGCGATTCGCTCATCGACTTCGCCCCGTACGGCCCCAGGTCGTCGGACGTCTCGGCGAAATAGACCTCGGTGGTCGGGATGTCCGCCATCTGTGGGACCCGGTAGGTGCGGAACACGTTGGTGATCGGAACACCCTCGTCGAGCATGATCTCCTCATACAGTGACGACCCGATCGCCTGTGCCACACCGCCTTCCACCTGGCCGATGCACTGCTGCGGATTCATGACCGTGCCGGCGTCCGCGGCCTGGATCGACTGCAGGATGACCACCGAGCCGGTGTCGACGTCGACCGCGACCCGGAAGGCCTGCACGTTGAAGGCGATCGAACGGAGGTCACCGTTCTCCACGCCGTCGGCGACCGCACGCCGACCGTCACGGGAGTCGGCACCGACGGCCTCGATGATCTGTGCGAACGAGATCAGTCGGTCGCCGACCAGTGCGCCGTTGGTGCCGAGGATGACTCTGTCGGGCTCCGCGTCCGCGATCGTGGCAGCCGCCCCGATCAGCTTTTCACGCAGCGAGATGCACGCCGCATGGGCTGCCTTCCCGGCCACGGTTGTTCCCGCGGACGCGAACGCGCCGGTGTCGTACTCGGCGGCATCGGTGTCCCCGTGGTGCAGGCGGACGCGATCGAGCGTGGTGTTCAGGACGGTGGCGGCGATCTGCGCGTGCACCGTGGTGGTGCCGTTGCCGAACTCGCTGGTACCGATCCCCAGGTGATAGACGCCCGCTGCGTCGACGCCGACCCGCACCCGCGCGATGTGTCCTCGCGGCGCCATCGTCGCGATGGCGGCCAGGGCCATGCCCTCTCCGACACGCCACTGCCGACCGCTCGGCGGCACGACGCCGTTGCCGCGGGCGAGAGCCGCCTGTGCCAGGTCCAGGCACTGGTCGAGACCGTAACTGCCGTAGACGAGGTCGGGCTCGGGTTCTGCGTGCGCGATCAGCAACGGATCACCGTCGCCGACGGCGTTGCGTCGGCGCAGTTCGAACGGATCGATGCCGAGAGTGACCGCGAGTTCGTCCAACGCACTCTCGACGGCGAAGATGACCTGTCCGAGTCCATAGCCGCGGAAGGCGCCCGATGGCGGGTTGTTCGTGTACACCACCTCGGCGTCCACCCATTTGACCGGACAGTTGTAGACCGAGATCGACTCGGCGCAGGCATGGAACATCACGCCGATCGCATGATTGCCGTAGGCGCCGGTGTCGGAGAGGACGTCGATCTTCAGTGCGGTCAGCCGACCGTGATCGTCGGCACCGAGGTCGACCGTCACACGGAACGGGTGGCGGTAGGTGGTGCGCGTCATCTCGTCGGTGCGGGACATCTCGTAGCCGCAAGGCTTGCCGGTACGCAGGACGGCGAGGGCCACGAGGTCCTCGGTGAGGAGCTCCTGTTTGCCGCCGAAGCCGCCGCCGACCCGGGCGCTGAACACCCGGATGCGCTCCCGGTCGAGGTCGAGGATGTGGGCGAGTTCGTCGCGCACGAGGAACGGCACCTGCGTGCTGGTACGGATGACGAGGCGGCCGTCGTCGTCGAGCCAGCCGATGCTGCCGTGGGTTTCCAGTTGAGCATGGGACACGCGTCCGGTGGACCATGTCCCGGAGACCGTCGTCGACGAGGCTCGCAGCGCCGCCGCAACGTCGCCGCCGAATCCCTGGTGGAAGTCGGCAATGACATTCCGGTCGGGATGGTTGACGCGGTCGAGTGGACCACGATCCGGATGGATCACGGGTGCCCCGGGACGGCGGGCCTCGTCCGGATCGAAGACGGCCGGCAGCACCTCATAGGTGACCTCGATCAGTCGGCAGGCCTCCTCGGCAGCCGCGGCAGTGTCGGCAACCACCGCCGCCACCCGTTGTCCCACAAAGCGAACGACGTCGTCGAGCATCCGCGTGTCGTCCGGATCGTCCTCCCGATGCTCATGGCGCGCCGTGGAGAACCTGCGGCCCGGGACGTTCTCGTGGGTGAGGACGAGCTCGACACCGTCGACCTGCTCTGCCGCAGATGTGTCGATCGAGACGATCCGGGCATGGGCATGCGGCGACCCGAGAACACGCAGGTACGTCATCCCGGGCACTGTGACGTCGAAGGTGTACGGTTCGCTGCCGGTGACGACGCGACGGGCCGCGGGCGGATTGGCGGACGTGCCGACGGTGCTCTCGACGCGGTTTCGGGTGCTCTCGACGGGATTTCGGGTTCCGTCGGCGAACTCGCGAGTGCCCTCGGCGCGAGTCGAGGCGGCGACGCCGTCGGCGATGGCGTCGCGGATCGCACGGTAACCCGTGCAGCGGCACAGGTTTCCCTTCATCTTCCGCGGTAGGTCGTCGAGGTCGGTGTTCTCGAGCGTCGAGGCGGTGACGATCATCCCGGCCGTGCAGAAGCCGCATTGGAAACCGAAGTTGTCGACGAAGGCCTGCTGCATCGGATGTAGATCATCGGGGGTCCCGAGGCCTGCGACGGTGGTCACCGACCGGCCCTCGATGCGTTGTGCAGGGTAGATGCACGAATGGACCGGCGTGTCGTCGACGAGGACCGAGCATGCACCGCAGTCCCCGGTGTCGCAGCCCTTCTTCGCCTCGAAATGCGCCGCCTCACGCAGGAGGGTGCGCAGGCATTGGCCGGGTCGAGGCGACACCTCGTGGTCGGTACCGTTCACGGTCAACTTCATTGTGGGACCTCGCCATCCGCGGTGAGTTCGGCGCGGATCTCCTCGGCGAGAACGGCGCTCACCGCCGCCCGCCAGTCGGCGGAGCCGAGGGGATCGGTGTAGTACCCGTCGGCCGATGCCACGGCCCGCCTCAGGTCATCGCGGTGCGGCATCTCGGGAAAGCGGAGCAACTGCGGGCGCAGGGTCGCTGCGGTGATACCGAATACCGTTGTCCCGTCCTCGTTCCGGCGGCCGGTCACGACGGCGCCGGAACGGCCGAGTTCGGCGAGTGCGATCTTGCGGAACGCGGTCTGTGCGCGCATCGCGCCGCCGGGGATGTCGATGGCCCGCAGAATCTCGCCCGCGGCAAGCGAATTGGTTCCGTTGCCGGTGACGAGGTCCGCCACGGCGATGCGGCGGTCGGTGCCGTCGGGGCACCAGATCACGGCCTCGGCGTCGAGGCCTGCGGTCAGCGAGACCATCGACGCCGCCGCGAAGGACCGGCAGATGTTGCCGCCGACGGTGGCGACATTCCAGATCTTGAACGACGCGAGCAGGGCGTTGGCGCAGGCGGCGAACAAGGGGTGGGCGTGCCATGCCGGTCGCGCCGGCAATCCGGCGAGCTCGGCGATCCGACACGTGGCGGCGATGCGCAGGCCGTCGTCGGTGAGTTCCTCGATCGCCGGCCAGCCCATCGTGGTGAGGTCGACGACGCCGGTCGCGTCGACCTGTGGTTCGGAGAAGAACCACGTGCCGCCCGCGACGATGCGCTCACCCGACGCCAACCGGAGATCGTCGCGAGAGCGGGCATGACGGTAGGAGGAGATGGTGTTGAGGTCCATCAGCCCGCCTTGTCGATCAGCCGACGATGCTCCCGCGCGACGTCGGCCGCGACGAGATCGGTGTCGACGGTGAGCATCTCGCCGTCGGAGATGATGGGCCGCCCGTTCACCCATGTTCCGGCGATCGGCGGGATCGCACCGAGGACCAGCGCCGCGACGGGGTCGTCGATCCCGCTGTGGGCGATCGACGACAGGTCCCACAGAACGAGGTCGGCCAGCTTGCCGACCTCGATCGACCCGGTGTCGGCGTCGCGCCCGAGCACTCGTGCACCGCCGATGGTCGCGAGCTCGATGGCGGTGCGAGTGGTCAGCGCCGTCGGACCGCCCCGGGCGCGGGCCATGAGAACGGCCTGGTGTGCTTCCTCGAGAAGGCGGCACGATTCGCTGGATGCGGCGCCGTCGACGCCGAGCCCCACGGGTACACCGGCATCGACGAGATCCCGAGTCCGGCAGATGCGGTTGCCGAGACGGGCATTCGACGTCGGACAGTGGGCAACCCCGGTCGAGGTCGCGGCCAGCCTGCCGATCTCGGCGTCGTCGAACTCGATCCCGTGCGCGAACCAGACGTCGGCGCCGACCCAGCCGACCGACTCCATGTACTCCAGCGGTGTACACCCGAAATGCGCGTCACAGTACGTGTTCTCGTCGATCGACTCGGCCAGATGGGTGTGCAGCCGGACGTCGAGTTCGCGGGCCAACGCAGCGGATTCGCGTAGCAGTTCGGTCGTGACGGAGAACGGCGAGCAGGGTGCCAACGCGATGCGCAGCATCGAGTCCGGCGACGGATCGTGCCAGCGGGCCACCGCGTCCGTGCTGGCGGTCAGGATGTCATCGATGCTCTGCACCACGGAGTCCGGGGGAAGACCGCCGTCCTTCTCCGAGAGGTCCATCGAGCCGCGGGTGGGATGGAAGCGAAGCCCGATGGTCCGGGCCGCATCGATCTCGGCGCCGAGCAGATCGCCGCCTTCGGCCGGGAAGACGTAGTGGTGGTCGGTGGTGGTGGTGCACCCGGACAGGGCCAGTTGGGCGAGTCCGCCGAGAGCGGCGGTGCGCACCGCCGTCTCGTCGATGCCGGCCCAGATCGGGTACAGCGTGGTGAGCCACTGAAACAGCGTGTGGTCCGCGGCGAGGCCGCGGGTGACCCACTGGTACAGATGATGGTGCGTGTTGACCAGCCCGGGGGTGAGGGCGCAGCCGGTCCCGTCGATGCGGACCACGTCGTCCGGCAGATCGTCGGGGATGTCGCCGACCGCGACGATCCGGGTGTCGTCGATCAGGACCGACGCGACCGGGAGTTCGCGTCGCCGGTCGTCGACGGTGATCACATACGCGTTCTCGATCAGCGTCACGGGGCGCCGGTCACGAAGTGGGCGGGTCGACTCGTCGTTGCTGGTGGACACTCGCGACACGCTACGACGATCGCGTTACGGCCGGGTTTCTTTCGCGTCGGACCGCTCAGGCCTCGTCGATGTGGAACGCGGTCGTGCGGGGGATGGCCAGCGCGAGCAGTGCCGCGACCGCGCAGGCACCCAGGGAGATCGCCGACGCCCATAGATAGCCTGCTTCCGCCGGGACGGACACGGTCATCCCGTCGGGGTCGGTCACGGTGACCATCGACAGCGTCAGGATCATGCCGACCACGGCCGCCGATGTCGACGTCCCGACCACTCGCATCAGGGCGTTCACCCCGTTGGCCTCGCCGGTCTGCTCCACCCGCACGGCACGCATGATGAGCGCAGGCATCGCCGAGTAGGCGATGCCGAGGCCGGCACCGATGAGGCAGGCGACGATGAGCATCATCCACCAGGCCAGCTGCCAGGAACCGACGAGTGCGACAACGAACACGATGTATCCGAACGCCATCACGACGCCGCCGGTGGCGAGCGACACCCGCGGCCCGAATGCGGCGGTGAGCCGAGCGCTCACATGGGAGAAGACGAACATCAGCACACCGCTGGGCGCGAGCACCAGACTGGCGTTCAGCATCTGCAGGCCCAGGCCGTTCGGGCTGGCCGTCGGTGCCATCAACAACTGAATGGGGATCAGCTGCATCGAGTAGAAGGCGAAACCGGTCGCCACCGATGCGATGTTGGTCAACAACACCGGACGTTCGACCGCGACGGCGAGGTCGATCAGCGGGTTCGCCGATCGACGCTCGACGATCCACCACACGATGGCGACCACCACGAAGGCGCCGAACATCCCGAGCGTGAGCGGGTCGGCCCAGCCCCAGGTCGACCCCTTCGACAGCGGCAGCAGCAGGAGCACCAGCATGCTCGCCAGTCCGCCCGCACCGAGCAGGTCGAACCGGCCCCCGGCGCGTGATCGGCTCTCGGGCACGGTCAGCGCAATGCCCAGGCCGCCCAGCAGGGCAGCGGCGGCACACGCCCAGAACAGGGCATGCCAGCTGACGTGCTGGGCGATCGCAGCCGCGAACGGCAGCCCGAGTGCCCCGCCGACGCCGAGGGAGGCGCTCATCGTGCCGACCGACGAGCCGAGGTGTCGGGGCGGCACGATGTCGCGCATCACGCTGATGCCGAGGGCGATGGTCCCGAAGCCGAGGCCTTGGAGAGCCCGCCCGACGAGGAACGGCGGGAGTGACCCGGACAGCGCACACACCACCGATCCCGTCGCGACGCAGGCCATGCTCGTCACCAGCATCAGGCGCTTGCCGTACATGTCGCCGAGCCGCCCACCGATCGGGGTGACCACCGCCCCGACCAGGAGCGTGATCGTGAGCGCCCACGACGTGTTGTCGGGTGGGGCATTCAGCAGCACGGGGAGTTGCGGGATCAGCGGGACGATGATCGTCTGCATCAGCGCGACGACGATTCCGGCGCCGCACAGGATGGCGACCGCGAGGCGGGGGTGACCGTCTCCGTTCGCCGATGGCCCGGTCTCGGCATCAACCGCCCGGCTCATCGCACTCACGACTCATCCACCTCCGATCGCTACGCTATCGAGTCGCCGAGCACGTCGGTGCACCGGTTATGACATCGGGTGCCACGAGGGCGGGTCGAGCCCTGACGCCAGAACACGAACAGCCGCCGGCTCAGGTCGGGACTCGCGGCCGCGGCGAACGACTCAAGCCCGAGCGTTCGGTCGGTGTTGTTTCCGAAAACGCACAGGTCAACGGCATTCTTGTGAGGCAAGCGCCCCGACGAGTGATCTCGTTCGATTATCTCGGCCGCTGTGTCGCCGCGAACATGGGACAAGTAATCTGAGTCCACCCCAGCGAGTAATCCATGCGGCAGATGTGTGCGCTCGCCACCACCGTGGTGGGCGTAGTCCGGCGCACTGACGAGAGAGAGTCACGTGTTCGAGAAAGTCCTGGTGGCCAATCGCGGAGAGATCGCGATCCGAGCTTTCCGCGCAGCTTATGAACTCGGAGCGAGAACGGTTGCGATCTTCCCGTACGAGGACCGCAACTCGGTGCATCGGCTCAAGGCCGATGAGTCGTATCAGATCGGTGTACCTGGGCATCCGGTGCGGGCGTATCTGTCGGTGGATGAGGTGGTGGCTGCGGCCAAGCGGTGCGGTGCCGATGCGATCTATCCGGGGTATGGGTTCTTGTCGGAGAATCAGGGGCTGGCCGCGGCATGTGCGCAGGCGGGTATCACCTTTGTGGGGCCGTCGGCGGATGTGTTGGAGCTGACCGGGAACAAGGCCACGGCGATCGCGGCGGCGAAGGCGGCGGGGCTTCCGGTGCTGGCGTCGTCGGAGCCGTCGGCGGATGTGGACGAACTGCTGGCGGCGGCACAGTCGATGCAGTTCCCGCTGTTCGTGAAGGCGGTCGCCGGTGGTGGCGGCCGGGGTATGCGTCGGGTCGAGCGGATCGATGAGCTGGCCGATGCGATCGCCGCGGCATCGCGCGAGGCGGATGCCGCGTTCGGTGATCCGACGGTGTTCTTGGAGCAGGCGGTGGTCAACCCCCGCCATATCGAGGTGCAGATCCTGGCCGACACGCATGGCAATGTGATCCACCTGTTCGAGCGGGACTGCAGCGTGCAGCGTCGTCACCAGAAGGTGATCGAGCTGGCGCCGGCACCGAATCTGTCGGAGGAGTTGCGCGAGCAGATCTGTGCCGATGCGGTGGCGTTCGCCCGCCACATCGGTTACACGTGCGCCGGCACCGTCGAGTTCTTGCTCGATGAGCAGGCGGCCGCCGGGAGCGCAGCGAGCGGGGCCACTGGGTCGGCCGCCGGGAGCGCAGCGAGCGGGGCCACTGGGTCGGCCGCCGGGAGCGCAGCGAGCGGGGCCACTGGGTCGGCCGCCGGGAGCGGGCCCAACGGGTCCAAGCCGTATGTGTTCATCGAGATGAATCCGCGGATTCAGGTGGAGCACACGGTGACCGAGGAGATCACCGATGTGGATCTGGTCGGCTCGCAGCTGCGGATCGCTTCGGGCGAGTCGCTGGATGATCTGGGATTGAGCCAGGAGAAGCTGCAGATCCGGGGTGCGGCGATGCAGTGCCGCATCACCACCGAGGACCCGGCCAATGATTTCCGCCCGGATGTCGGGCGGATCACCGCCTACCGCAGCCCGGGTGGTGCCGGGGTGCGTCTGGACGGCGGCGCGGTGTTGGGTGCCGAGGTCAGTGGGCATTTCGATTCGATGCTGGTCAAACTGACCTGTCGGGGACGCGATTTCGCGACGGCGGCGCGTCGCGCCCGCCGCGCGGTGGCCGAGTTCCGGATTCGTGGTGTGGCCACCAACATCCCGTTCCTGCAGGCGGTGCTCGACGATCCGGATTTCCGGGCGGGTCGGGTGACGACGTCGTTCATCGAGGACCGGCCGTGGCTGCTGACGTCGCGGTCCTCGGCGGATCGTGGCACCAAGATCTTGTCGTTTCTGGCCGATGTGACCGTCAACAAGCCGCACGGCGAACGTCCGACGACGGTGTACCCGCGCGACAAGCTGCCCACTCTGGACAAGGCCACCCTGTCTGCTCCGCCGGACGGGTCGCGCCAGCGGCTGCTGGCGTTGGGGCCGGAAGGGTTCGCGGCGGATCTGCGTGACTCCAAGCGGCTCGGCGTCACCGACACCACCTTCCGTGATGCGCACCAGTCGTTGCTGGCCACCCGGTTGCGTACGTCGGGGTTGTTGATGGTCGCCCCGTATGTGGCGGCTTTGACCCCGCAGCTGTTGTCGGTCGAATGCTGGGGTGGGGCCACCTACGATGTCGCGTTGCGGTTCCTCAAGGAGGATCCGTGGGATCGGTTGGCGCAGTTGCGCGAGGCGATCCCCAACATCTGTCTGCAGATGCTGCTGCGCGGGGCGAACACGGTCGGCTACACCCCGTATCCGACGAAGGTGACCACCGCGTTCGTGGCCGAGGCCACCGAGGTGGGCATCGACATCTTCCGGATCTTCGATGCCCTGAACAACATCGAGCAGATGCGCCCGGCCATCGATGCCGTGCGCGAGACCGGTACCGCCGTGGCCGAGGTCGCCATGTCCTACACCGGTGATCTGGCCAATCCGGCCGAGGACCTCTACACGCTGGATTACTACCTGCGCCTGGCCGAGCAGATCGTCGACGCCGGTGCGCACGTACTGGCGATCAAGGACATGGCCGGTCTGCTGCGGGCCCCGGCGGCCACGAAACTGGTGTCGGCGCTGCGTCGCGAGTTCGAGCTGCCGGTACACGTGCACACCCACGACACCCCGGGCGGCCAGCTGGCCACCTATCTGGCGGCATGGGAAGCCGGCGCGAGCGCCGTGGACGGGGCCAGTGCGGCCCTGGCGGGTACCACGAGTCAGCCGGCTCTGTCGGCGATCGTCGCGGCGGCCGCGCACACCGAGCGCGACACCGGCCTGGATCTGGCCGCGGTGTGTGATCTCGAGCCGTACTGGGAGGCACTGCGCAAGGTGTACGCGCCGTTCGAATCGGGGCTACCGGCCCCGACCGGACGGGTCTACACCCACGAGATCCCCGGCGGGCAGTTGTCGAACCTGCGGCAACAGGCCATCGCACTGGGGTTGGGCAACCGGTTCGAGGCGGTCGAGGAGGCCTACGCGGCCGCCGACCGCATGCTCGGCCGCCTGATCAAGGTCACCCCGTCCTCCAAGGTCGTCGGCGATCTCGCCCTGGCCCTGGTGGGGCGTGGCATCACCGCCGAGGAGTTCGCGACCAACCCGTCCGGCTACGACATCCCCGACTCGGTGATCGGATTCCTGCGCGGCGAGCTGGGTGACCCGGCCGGTGGCTGGCCCGAACCGCTGCGCAGCGTGGCATTGCAGGGCCGCGGTGAGGCGCCGCCGCCGGAGACGTTGACCGATGCCGAGTCCGAGGCCCTCGACACACCCGGCGTACAGCGTCAGCAGACACTGAACCGGTTGCTGTTCCCCGGGCCCACGGAGGAGTACGAGAAACACTTCGAGGCCTACGGCGACACGTCACGGCTGTCGGCGAACCAGTTCTTCTACGGGCTGCGTTACGGCGAGGAGCACCGGGTGGTGCTCGAACCGGGTGTCGATCTGCTCATCGGGCTCGAGGCCATCAGTGAACCCGACGACCGCGGAATGCGCACGGTGATGTGTGTGCTCAACGGCCAGTTGCGGCCGGTGTCGGTGCGCGACCGCTCGGTCGACTCGGCGGTGGAGGCCGCCGAGCGGGCCGACCGCTCCAATCCTCATCACATCGGTGCGCCGTTCGCCGGTGTCGTCTCGCTGTCGGTCGATGTCGGGGACGAGGTCGCCGCCGGCGCCGCGATCGGCACGATCGAGGCGATGAAGATGGAAGCCACCATCACCGCACCGCTCGGCGGCAAGGTTGCCCGTGTCGCCGTCGGACAGGTCACCCAGGTCGCTCCGGGCGACCTGCTCATCGAAATCGGCTGAGCCGACACGGCGAACGCCGGATACCCGCCGCAACGGGGGTATCCGGGCGTTCTGCGTGTCTCAGCTCGCAGCGGTGCCGTCGACGACGAGGTCGGCGCGATCGCGCGTCGTGGCGATGAGTTCGGCGTTCGGTTCGTCGACGGTGTCGACCCACGCCTGCGCCTCGGTGAGGGTCTTGCCGGCGGCCACGTGGCGCTCGAGCAGGCGGGTGCGCCGGAGGTCGGCGGGGGCGTCGACGTAATAAAGCCGCGCGAGCAGTCCGGCGATCGGTGACCACCGGCCGTCGTCCAGGGCGAGATAGTTACCCTCCACGACGACGACCCGCGCCGCGGGACCGACCACGATCCGGGCGGCGATCGGCTCACCCATGGAATGGTCGAAATCGGGGCAGTAGACCGGTCGATCGGCGTCCGCCACGATCCGTTCGACCAGCGCGACGAACCCGTCCGTGTCGAAGGTGTCCGGTGCTCCTTTGCGGTCCGCGCGGCCGAGGTCGGACAGGACGCGGTCGGACAGGTGGAAGCCGTCCATGGGGACGAGCGCAACGGCGTCGTCGCCGCGTCGCCGGGCGAGGAGATCGACCACCGACCGGGCGAACGTGCTCTTGCCCCCTCCCGGTGGTCCGGTGATTCCCACGAGCACGCGGGCCTGCTCGGTCACCAGGGTGTCCAGCTCGTCGGCCACGACCTCGGCCGGTGTCTCACCGTCGTGGGGCATGCGATCGACGGTAGTCGCACGAGCAACGCGGGTCGTGGCAGACAACGCGGGCCGTGGCAGACAATGCGGGTTGTGGCAGACAACGCGGGTCGCTCCGGTTCACGCGAACCGTCGAAGGTCCGCGTGAACCCGAACGACCCGCGTGAACCCGAACGACCCACGTCCGGAGGTCGGGAGGATCAGCTCGCCGGGCCGAAGTAGCTCACGTCGTCGTTGCCGATGAGGTCGGGCACGGTCCACCCATCGAGGTCGTACTCCGCCAGGCACTGCTCGGCGAGACCCTTCATCTGGTCCACGCCGCCACGGTTCTGCGCGGCGAACAGCAGCTCGGCCTTCACGTTCTCGTGATTGCCCGAGTAGTTGCGCTCGTACAGTTCGTGCCGTCCGCCGAACTCGGAGCCGACCGAATCCCACAGGGCCTTCATCACCTTCACGCGTTCCACGGCGGTGATGCCGTTCGATCCGCGGACATACTTGTCCAGGTACGGGCGTACGTCAGGGCTCTTGAAGTCGGCGGCACTCGACGGCAGGTAGATCAGACCCGACGCGACATCCTGTTCGATGATCTCCTTGACGCGCGGGTATCCCTGCATCATGAACATCCGGTAGGTCAGCCCGTACTCCAACTTCGGGATGACGGTGTCGCCGATCCACGGTTCGGGATTGCGGGCCATGGCATCGGACAACGTCCAGAAGAGGTTCCGCCAGCCGATGACCTCACCGACGCGCGACTGCACGCCGCGGAAATCCCCGGCGCCGGTGCAGTCGAGCGCCTTCATCAGCAGCCCGGCGATGAAGTCGAGCTTCACGGCCAGACGTGTGCAGCCCTGGAAGGTGAACCGGGGCAGGAAGCCGGACTGTGGGAAGAACGCGTTGATCCGGTCGACGTCGCCGTACATGAAGACGTTCTCCCAGGGAACGAGCACCTTGTCGAAGACGAAGATGGTGTCGTTCTCGTCCATCCGGCTCGAGAGCGGGTAGTCGTACGGGCTGCCCATCACCGCGGCCTGCTGGGTGTAGGACGTGCGGCAGATCAACTTGATGCCGGGGGCGTCCATCGGAACCGTGCAGATGAGCGCGAACTCCTTCTTGCGGATCGGCAGTCCGTAGTGGGCGATGAAGTTGTAGTTGGTGATCGCCGAGCCGGTCGCGACCACCTTGGCGCCGGAGACGATCAGGCCGGCGTCGGTCTCCTTCTCGACCTTCATGAAGACGTCGCCGACCTCGTCGGGCGGCAGCTGCCGGTCGACCGGCGGGTTGATGATGGCGTGATTCCAGTAGAGGACCTTCTCCTGTGACTCCCGGTACCAGCGCTCGGCGTTCGCCTCGAACGGTGCGTATAGATCCTTGTTGGCGTGCAGCGTGCCGAGGAAGCTGGCCTTGTAGTCGGGGGAGCGGCCCATCCAGCCATAGGTCATCCGTGCCCATTCGGCGATCGCGTCGCGCTCTTTGAGCAGGTCGTCCGAGCTCGTCGGCGCCTTGAAGAACGGCATGGTCACGCCGCCGTTGCCGGTGTCGGTCGGGGCGGTGACCTTGTCCTTGTGCGGGCCGGAGTGCATCGAGTCGTAGAGGCGGGCGGTCATCCGGACGGGGTTGCGGAACGCAGGGTGGGTGGTGACGTCCTTGACACGCTCACCGTGCAGCCATATCTCGCGACCGTCCCGCAACGACTCGATGTACTCGTCACCTGTCATCGGGCGGGAGGCGAAGTTGCGGGTCCTGTTGACCTCGCTCTCCGCAGCCGGATTCACCTGGGGTGCATCGGTCTCGGGGCGTTCGATGGTGGTCATGATTGATACCTCTTTCTGATCGATTGATCGCAATTGGTGCGCAATGGGTGGCCGGTCAGACAGCCTGTTCGGACGTGGCGAGGTGGAACGGCGTGAAAGTCGTTGTGGAGTCGAACCATCCGGAATGCGGGTCATCGGCGGACAGTGTCCACAGCGAATTGACCGACGGTTCGCCGAGGTCGTGAAATGTACTGCGGTAGTAGAGAAGCGGGTCCTTTCCGCTGGCCTGGGCATCGACGATCTCACCGATGAAGATGATGTGGTCCCCGCCGTCGTAACTGCGCCAGGGCATGCAACTCAGGGTGGCCGCCGAGCCGCAGAGGATCGGGGCGGTGGGACCGTCGGCCCACACGGGACCCGGCTGGGCCGGCCGTCCGGCGAAATGCATTGCGATATCGAGTTGATCGGCCGCCATGATGTTGACCGCGAACGGCGCGTCCGACAGGAATCCACAGGCCTTCGACTTGCGTGTCAGGGTCACCTGGCAGAGTCTCGGTTCGAGCGACACCGCGGTGAATGCGGTGACCGTCGCACCATGCGGTTCACCCTCACTGTTCGCGCAGGTGATGACCGTGACGCCGCTCGCGAATTGGCCGAACACGTTCTGTAGTGCCTTGCGTTCCATGTGCTTCCTCCTTTCGATGGGGCAGAATGTGATGTAGAACATAGGACGACCGCGGCCGCCTGACGATCCGCTGAGCGCGATGGCGATCCGGAAAGCGCGACCAGGTCGTGAGGAGTGACGTATGAGCAGGTTGGAGCGGCTGCGAATACCCGGGGAGCGCGACTGGGATGCGGCTTCACATGCGGTTTCCGACGCATATTTCCCCCATGAGTTGAGTCCGTGCGAGGCGCGGAGCACGGCAACCGACGTCGACGTGTCGGTGACCGTCGTCGGGCCGTTGCGGATCGCGCGGATCGGGTGGGGTGCCGAGGTCGCGGTCCATTCCGATCATCCGGGGGCCTACGGCATCAATGTGCCGCTCGGTGGCGTGCTGGAGACGACTGTCGGCGGGCATACGGTGGTGTCGACCAACGGTCTGGCGACGATCAACCCGCCGGACACCCCGGCCGACATCACGCGGTGGTCGAGTACCTGCACGATCGTCGGGGTGAAGATCGACCGCGATTTCCTGCAACACGAGGTGGTCCGGGTGGCCGGTGACCCGAACGCGTCCATCCCGGATCAGCTGGATCTGCGATCGTCCGAGGGGGCGAGCTGGTTCCGTTTGGTCCGCTCGATCGCGAACCAGCCGGCCGACGATCCGCTGCTGTCCAATCCGCTTGTCGCGCAGCAGCTTGCCGCATCCCTGACGGACGCATTCCTGCTGGCGGCGATCTCCGATGACCCGTCCGATCACCTCACGCCGCGCCCGCGGATCGTGACGCGGGTGCTCGACGCGATGCGGGCGGACCCGGCACGGGCGTGGACGGCGGCCGACATGGCCGAGCTGGCCGGGGTGAGTGTGCGGCGCCTGCAAGAGGGATTCCGCGAGTATGTGGGCAAGACACCGCGGGAATGCCTGACCGACATCCGGCTGGCCGCGGTGTACGACGATCTCGCGAGCGGCCGTTCGGCCTCTGTCACCGAGTCCGCGATGGCGTGGGGCTTCACGCACACCGGGCGTTTCGCCGCCGCTTTCCGCGCCAGATACGGTGTCGCGCCGTCGGCCGTCAGGCGGGAGTGAGACCGGCGGTTAACCGAAGTGGTGTGAAGTGTGAGATGATTGACAAGCGAGGGCCGCATGGCTCTCGTGTGCATAAAGAGAGAAGTACACAGCATCATGGCTCAAGGAACCGTCAAGTGGTTCAACAGCGAAAAGGGCTTCGGCTTCATCGCTCCCGACGACAGCACCGATGGTGACGTTTTCGTTCACTACTCGGCAATTCAGGGTGGCGGATACCGCAGCCTCGAAGAGCAGCAGCGTGTCCAGTTCGAGGTCGAGCAGGGCCCCAAGGGTCCGCAGGCCACCACAGTGACCGCACTGTAGTAGACCAGACACCTCTCAAACGCCGCCCAGGTCTCCTGGGCGGCGTTTGTTGTTGGGCCGCTGTTGTTGGGCCGCTGTTGTTGGGCTGCTGTTGTTGGGCCGCAACGTCGATCGTGTCAGCCCGAACGGTCCGAGGCCTCCGCAGGCGGATCAGTCCACCGATCACGTGCCGATCGTGGCGCGTTGCTGGAGGGCCGCGCGACGCAGGATCCGCTGGGCGTCGAGATAGAGATGACTGTGTTCGGAACCCGGCACCCCGGCGCACTGGCCGGCCTGGCGCAGAAGCGCGGCGGCGAGGGTGGACGAGGTTCGCGGCGGGATCACCAGAAGGGTGACCGACGCCCGGTCCGCCGTGATCGACATCAGGGGCAGTGCGTCGGGCGAATTCTCGGAGTCGAAGCCCGGATACCGCGCAAAATTACGCCAATTCACGTCGATACGTGAGATCGTGCCGAGCCTGCTGCGTGCCGCCGACTGCAATGCCGGCAGTTCCTGGGAGATCTGCGACGTGTAGGGCAACCAGGCGCCCGCCACCGGAAGGGTGAGATCGGGTGCGAGTTGCAGCCGTGTCGGGCCCAGGGTGATTGTCACCGGGACGCCGCTGGTCAATCCCGCCCTGCGTTCAGAGGTTCATCTGGCACATCGGAGAACTCGAGATCCGCGGTGGCCGATGTCGTCTGCACGGCGGCGTGCGTGGTGTCAGTGCTGTGGGAGAAGAGCGTGGAATCGTTGGCCATCAGGTATCCGTTCGCAAGTGATGGGGCGGATGCTGCCCATCGAGAGGAGAATCCACCGCCGACCGGCTCCGCGCGAATGCGTGGACGCTGTGAATAATCGGCTCACCTCGACTGTACTCCCTGCCGATGCTGCGACGGTGCATTGACCCGGGCCGCGGCAGGTTGTCGTGCCAACGTGTCAGCTACCCCGGTACGTCGAATACGAGTAGGGGCTGAGCAGCAGGGGAACGTGGTAGTGGCGCTCTGGATCGTCGACCTCGAAGCAGACGTCGACCTCGGGATAGAAGGCGGTGACCGCGTGATCGGCGAACCAACTGCCGGTGTCGAACACGAGATGATGGATCCCGGGCACCAGCGGGTCGGTGTTGACCTTGCCGATACGGCCGTCGGCGTCGGTGACCCCGTTGGCCAACTCGGTGCCACTGGCGTCCTGGAGGGAAATCGCGACACCTGTTGCCGGAGAACCGGTCACGGCATCGAGCACGTGGGTCGACAACCCGGTCACGCCTGTGCCTCCTCGTCGAGGTAGATGCTGGCGGGCGTCAGCATCCTCCTGAGCCTACTGCGGTTGATCTTCGCCAACTCCATCCTCATCACGCGGCGTTCGGCCTCGGTGTCGTTGTGCATGCGTTGTTTGAGGATGTCGAGCAACTCGTCGGCGGGGCGACCGTTGGCGAACACGAGATAGACGTGACCGAACTTCTCCTCGTAGGCCGCGTTGAGTTTCTTCAACTCATCCAGCACCGCGGTGTCCGCACCGGCGACACCGGACTGCTCACGCTCCGATGACGGGTTGTCGGGCCGGTCGCCGATCCGTGGATGCCCGGCGAGCGCCTCGTCGAGATCCTTGTCCGTGAGCTCGGCCAGGATCAGATCCGCGTACTCCAGCATCGCCTCGTCGTCGGAGAACGGCCGAGCCTTCGCCACCCGTAACGCCCAGATCGATGAACTACAGCACTCGAAGAGTTGATGAAGTGCCTGGCGCTCCGAGAGTTCGTTGAAACTGGACAAACCTCGCCAATCGACTCGCCGCATGCACCCAGCCTAAGAGAGTTCCGGTTGACGGGTGAATCGGGCCGAGGTGAACGGATTCGCATCCGCCACGAGGTCATCGAAGCGATAATTTGCGATCTTGGCGATCTCGATCAGCGCGAACGACTTCTCGCTCGTCTCCGAGTTGTCCATGCGTGCCCAGCCGCTGCGCAGGACGCGGTCGTAGCGCTCGGTCTCGCGCGCGCAGATGACGAGCGGGAAACCGAAGTGTTCTTGATAGGCCGCGGCCAGGTTCACCACGTTGTCGTGCTCGGTCTCCTCCAGATGGGACAGGCCCTTGTGGTCGACGGCGATCAGCTGCCCGGTCTCCTCGTCCTCGGCGCCGAGGTCCGGGAAGGCGCGGATCAACGCCAGTTGTTCGTCGTCGCTGCCGGTGAGCATGGCCTCCTGGAACGCGCTGCGCAGATCGTGCACATCCTCGAACGGTTTCTGATCCCACGCCCGGTCCAGGACCCAGTCGACGTTCTGGACCACACCGCCGAAGGTGTCACGGAACTGCTCCTTGGTCATCGTGTTGACCTCGTCGAGGGTGATGGCGCCCCCGCCGGCGACGGCCGGGCCCCTGGCGCCCACATGGAAGAACAAGAGGTTCAACAGGATCGCGGTGATGGCGCCCATGGTGATGCCGGTCGAGAACGGGATCTGCAGGAATATGTTCGGCATCGACTCGTCGACCCCGGGTAGGGCGGGGACGTTGACCTGCTGACCGGACTTCTCGATCACGGTCGTGGGGGCCGCCGACTGCGAGAACTGCACGTAGAGGGCGACGGCGAGCGAGGTCGCCGAGATGATCAGGTTGCGATGGTCGGTGAAATCGACCGATGTCAACGTCTGGATGCCGACGATCGCCACGGTGGCGAACATGATGAGGGCAGCTCCGCCGAGTACCGGTGCCGGAATGCATTCGACGATCTTCGCGACCTTCGGGAGCAGCCCGAGAAGAATCATGATGACGCCTGCTGCGGCGACGACCCAACGGCTCTTGACGCCGGTGAGGCGCACGAGTCCGACGTTCTCGGAGAATGCGGTGTAGGGGAACGAGTTGAAGGAGCCGCCGATCACGGTCGCGAGTCCATCGGCGCGGACCGTCGCCGCGATGTCGTCCTTCTTGATGCGCTTGCCGACGATCTCACCGGTGGCGAACACCGAGCCGGTGGATTCGACCGCGACGACCATGAGCACGACGATGAGCGACACGATCGCCACGATGTCGAAGCGCGGCCAGCCGAACGCGAACGGCGGGGTGAAGCCCACCCAGTTCGCCTCGCCGACGATCGAGAAGCTGGTGTCGCCGAGTAGCCACGCAACGAACGTGCCCACGACGAGGCCGAGCAAGATGGCGATCGTCGCCATGAACCCGCGGAAGAACCGCTGCATCAACACGATCAGGATGATGGTGCCCAGCACGTAGAGCACCCACCGCCAGTTGGCCGAATCGTGGAGGTGGGTGGCCGGATCGCTGACCGCGTCGCCGGCTCCGACCGGGATGAGGCAGATGCCGATGATGGTGATCAACGTGCCGGTGACGACCGGTGGGAGGAAACGGATCAGTTTGGCGAAGAACGGGGCGATGAGGAAGGTGAACACGCCCGCGGCGATGACCGCGCCGTAGACGGTCTGGAGTCCGACCCGGCCACCGCCGTGATTGTTGGCGATCTGGATCACCGGCGCCAACGTCGCGAACGTGATGCCCTGGAGCAGCGGCAGGCGGACGCCGATCTTCCACACACCCACCGACTGCAGCAGCGAGGCGATACCGCAGGTGAAGAGATCAGCGGTGATGAGCATCGTGAGCGCTTCGGAGTCGAGGTCGATCGCCCGCGCGATCAGCAGCGGCACCAGCACCGCGCCCGCGTAGAACGCGACGACATGCTGCGCGCCCAGGGTGACGAGCTTGCCGGCGGGTGGAACCTGATCGACCGGGTGGACCCTCTTCTTCCGCTTGGCTGTGTCGCTGGGGGCTGGAGAATCCGTTGCCATCTCGTTCACCTCTACCGTCTCACCGTTGACCTGATCATCTTGGACCTGCACGGCGATTCCCGCTGATCGCCCGATCGTATATTTCGCTGGCGTAAAACGGACAGAAGGGGTTGCGCCGCACTAGTATCGGCGGTTGTCATGAGTAGCGAGCCAACTGTGTCGATCGGGTCGGGCGATGTGGTCGGCGTGGTGCTGGCCGCCGGTGCCGGACTCCGGTTCGGCATGCCCAAAATCGGTGCCTACGAGGGTGAATGGTTGCGACGCGCGGTCGACGCACTGGCCGGCGGGGGCTGCGACTCGGTGGTCGTGGCGATGGGTGCCCGGGTCGTCGATCCACCTGCGGGTGCGTCGGCTCTGCGCGTTCCCGGATGGCGGCAGGGCCTCGCCGAGACGGTCCGGGTGGCTGCGGCCGCGGTCGCAGATGCCCGCGCGGCCGCGATGGTTTTACACGTTGTTGACACACCGGACGTCGGTCCGCTTGTGGCGTCCCGGGTACTCGCCGTCGCCGGGCGAGAGAGTGCGGCGTTGGTCCGGGCGGTGTTCGACGGACGTCCCGGCCATCCGGTCTACATCGGGGCCGATCATCTCGCCGGTCTGACCGCGACGTTGGCCGGTGACATCGGTGCGAGTCACTACCTGACCGCCCACCGCGACGTGCTGCGACTCGTCGAGTGCGGGGATCTCGCGACCGGGGCCGACCACGACACACCGGACTGAGGTGCTCAGCGGGTCAGGTCCGCGACGAGCGTGTCGAGGACCTGTGCGCGAGAGGGGAGACCGCGCGAGTGGCCGAGGAGCATCGGCTGCGCGTGGCGCATGAAGACCGACGCGATCAGGAGATGGGCCGCGATGTCGGTGTCGACGTCGCCGCGGGTCACCCCGGCCCGCTGCGCGGACTGCAGGTACTCGCTGATCGCGGTGACCCCACGCTGGGGTCCGTAGTCGTTCTCGAGGATGACCGCGCCCAACTCGGACCGGAGTTCGTTGTCGGCCTGGGCGGCCATCAGTACGTCGAGTCCGGCTTCGAGGAACTCATCGAGACGCGCGGTGAACTGATCGAGGACCTTGTGTAGCTCCACGGCATCCCGCGGGGCTTCCGGCATGGTCGGACCGAATTCCCACAGTGGCCGCAACGATTCGGCGAACACGGCGCCCACCAGGCCTTTTCGGTCCCCGAAGTGGTAGAAGATGCTGCCCTCGGAGATGCCCAGGCGGGTGGCGATCTCGCGCGTCGTCACCCGGGCGATCCCGCGCTCGCGCAGGACGGCGAGGGTGGCCGTGACGATCTCGTCGCGCCCGGTCTTGGGTGGCCGTCCTCGTCTCATCACGTCGGACACTCTACGCACCTCGAGATTGTTATTGAGTATCGACTCAATATGTGTCAGCATTAATTGAGTTACAGCTCAATAAATACTCCCATCGGAGGTCGCAGATGTCTCGGAAATGGTTGACCCTCGCCGCCGTGTGTACCGGGGTGTTCATGTTGCTGCTCGACGTGACGATCGTGAACGTCGCACTACCGGACATCCAGCGGGATCTGGGGTCGTCGCTGGCGGGACTGCAGTGGGTGATCGACGCCTACGCGCTCACCCTCGCCGCCCTGCTGCTGACCTCGGGCACCGTCGCCGACATCGTCGGCCGGAAGCGTGTGTTCGCCTGGGGGATCGTGGTTTTCACGGTCGGTTCGCTCGCCTGCGGATTCGCGCCGTCGATCGGGTTCCTCATCGGTGCCCGTGCCGTACAGGGAATCGGCGGCGCGATCATGTTCGCCACGTCGCTGGCCCTGATCGCCCAGGCATTCGCCCCGCGCGAGCGTGGCATCGCGTTCGGTGTCTTCGGCGCGGTGACCGGTGTGTCGGTGGCCGTCGGTCCCGTCCTGGGCGGTGTGCTGACGAGTGCGTTGTCGTGGCATTGGATCTTCTTCGTGAACATCCCGGTGGGCCTCGCGGCGCTCGTGGTCACGTTCGTGGGTGTCGACGAATCGCGGGCCCCCGGCCACCGACGGATCGACTGGCTGGGCTGTGTGACCTTCAGCGGTGCCCTGGCGTTGCTCGTGTTCGGTCTGATCCGCAGCCATGCCGATGGCTGGACGTCGGTGACGGTCGCCGGCTCGCTGGTGGGATCGGTGGTCTTGCTGATCGTGTTCATCGTCGTCGAACGTGTTGTCGCGCAACCGATGTTCGACGGGTCGCTGCTCCGTGTGCCCACCTTCAACGGTGGCCTCGTCGCGGCGTGGGCGATCTCGGCGTCGATGTTCTCGGTGCTGACCTACATCGTCATCTACCTGCAGAACATCATGGGCTTCTCCGCTCTCGAGGCCGGGATTCGCTTCCTGCCGTTCTCGGCAGTGGTGTTCGTCGCCGCGGCGGTCGCGGGTCGGCTGTCCGACGTCGTGCCGATCCGATGGCTGATCGGACCCGGATTCATCTTCGTCGCCGTGGGTCTCTGGCTGATGCGCGGCACCGATCCCACGGGCAGCTGGACCCAGCTCGTGCCGGGATTCGTCGTCGCCGGAGTCGGCACCGGCCTGATCAATCCGCCGCTGGCGTCCACCGCGGTCGGCGTGGTGGAGCAGGCGCGCGCCGGTATGGCGTCGGGAATCAACTCCACGTTCCGCCAGATCGGTATCGCGACCGGTGTGGCGCTGCTCGGCAGCCTGCTCGCCGCTCATCTCACCGACGGGGTGGCGACGGCGTTGTCGGGGGGTGCGCTCGCTGGGCGCGCCCACGAGATCGGCGAAGCGGTCGCGAACGGCAATCTGGCCGGAGTGCTGGGCAGCGTGCCGGGACCGTTGCGGGCCGACGTCGCTCGCACAGCAGCATTCGGCTACGTGGACGCCCTCGACCAGATCCTGCTGATCGCGGCGATCGTCGCAGTGGTCGGGGGCATCGTGGCGGCCGCGCTGATCCGCAGCCGGGATTTCCTCGAGGCGGCTCCGGGTGATCCCGAATCCGCTCCCACCGACCGGTCAGCTGCCGCCGATGTCGTCGACGAGGGTGTCGCCGGTCGGTAGGTTCAAGGCGCCCGCCGCGAAGCGGGTGACCGGACCCACGGCGGCATCGAGCGCGTCGGCATGGCCGCTGCGCGCGCGTCCCCACAGCCGACCGGAGTCGCCGGCGGGTGTGACGCCGATGACGGCGACGAGTTCGCCGGTGGTGGGAATGCAGACGGCCCACACGAACAAGGTCTCGTCATCCCATCCACGCGCAACGACCTCGGTGTACCAGACGGGATCGGGGACACCGAGGTCGTTCAGCGCGGGGACGTCGGAGATGCGGTCGTCAGCGCGCAACGCGCGCAGATACCACGCTCCGGCGTTGATCTCGACTGGCTGCAAGTCCTACTTCAGCTCGAGGAGCATGGTGCCCTGGGTGACCGCGGCACCGGCCTCGACGGCGAGTCCGGTGACCACGCCGTCCTTGTGGGCGGTGACCGGGTTCTCCATCTTCATCGCCTCGAGCACCACCACCAGATCCCCGGCGGAGACCTCCTGGCCCTCCTCGACGGCGACCTTGACGACGGTGCCCTGCATCGGGGCCGCCACGGCGTCACCGGAGACGGCGGTGTTGCCGCCCTTCTTGCGGGAGCGTGCCTTGGGCTTCTTGCGCACGACACCGTTGGCGCCGCCACCACCGCCGCCGAGCGAGAGGTCGCCGGGCAGGGAGACCTCGACGCGCCGGCCGCCGACCTCGACGATGACGTTCTGACGCGGCAGCGAGTCGTCTTCCTCGATCGGTTCGCCACCGGTGTAGGGCTCGATCGGGTTGTCCCAGTCGGTCTCGATCCACTTGGTGTAGATGTCGAACTTCTCGACACCATTCTCGTCCTTGTGGCCGTGGAAGGCCGGGTTCTCCACGATGTGGCGGTGGAACGGGATGACGGTGGCGAGTCCCTCGACCTCGAACTCGGCCAGCGCGCGACGTGAGCGCTCGAGTGCCTGCTCACGGGTCTCACCGGTGACGATCAGCTTGGCCAGCATGGAGTCGAACTGTCCGCCGATGACGTCACCGGCGACCACACCGGAGTCGACGCGCACACCGGGGCCGGTCGGCTCCTTGTACACGGTGACCGGACCGGGGGCGGGCAGGAAGTTGCGCCCGGCGTCCTCGCCGTTGATGCGGAACTCGAACGAGTGACCACGCGGGGTGGGATCCTCGGAGATCTCCAGCTTCTCGCCGTTGGCGATGCGGAACTGCTGACGCACCAGGTCGATGCCCGAGGTCTCCTCGGTGACCGGGTGCTCCACCTGCAGGCGGGTGTTGACCTCGAGGAACGACACGAGGCCGTCGCTGCCCACGAGGAACTCGACCGTGCCTGCGCCGTAGTAACCGGCCTCGCGGCAGATCGCCTTCGCGGACTCGTGGATCTTGGTGCGCTGCTCGTCGGTCAGGAACGGCGCCGGGGCCTCCTCGACGAGCTTCTGGAAGCGGCGCTGCAGCGAGCAGTCGCGGGTGCCGGCGACGATCACGTTGCCGTGCTGGTCCGCGAGCACCTGGGCCTCCACGTGACGGGCCTTGTCGAGGTAGCGCTCGACGAAGCACTCACCACGACCGAACGCGGAGACGGCCTCGCGGGTCGCCGACTCGAACAGGTGGGGGATCTCATCGATGGTGTAGGCGACCTTCATGCCGCGGCCGCCGCCGCCGAACGCGGCCTTGATCGCGACGGGCACGCCGTGTTCCTCGGCGAAGGCGACGACCTCGTCGGCGTCCTTGACCGGGTCCTTGGTGCCGGGTGCCATCGGGGCGTCGGCCTTGAGTGCGATGTGTCGGGCGGTGACCTTGTCGCCGAGGTCGCGGATCGACTGCGGTGACGGTCCGATCCAGATCAGGCCCGCGTCGATGACGGCCTGGGCGAAGTCGCCGTTCTCGGACAGGAAGCCATAGCCCGGGTGGATCGCGTCGGCACCGGACTTGGCCGCGGCGTCGAGGATCTTGTCGAACACCAGGTACGACTCTGCGGAGGTCTGTCCACCGAGTGCGAACGCTTCGTCGGCGAGCTTGACGAACAGCGCGTCGGCGTCGGGTTCGGCATAGACGGCGACGCTGGCGAGGCCGGCGTCACGAGCGGCCCGGATGACACGCACCGCGATCTCGCCGCGGTTGGCGATGAGGACCTTGGAAATGCTGTTCGCAGAGGGACTTGGCACTTGTTCTCCTGGGCGTCGTGACGCTCGGTGGAGCGGCACTGGCTGTTATGACTTACATCACGCGTCTGGGGTTCACCCGGCGGCCTTCGGTCTGCCCGCTCGAGTGAGGCACGACACTTGAGTTTAAGCATCACGCGTTCCGGAAAACACAGTAGCTCACCGATCGATTGCTCGGTGGACCCCATCAGGTTACTCGTGGGTACGAAATGTGCTGGTGTCGCCGACTTCTCGAACGAAGTGGGTGAAATCGTGCAGGTAGGACTGCGCGGGGCCAGGATCCCGGGCGATCGGGGCCGGGAACTGATGGGCGCCAGTGGCGTGGTTCACATCGTCGGCCGGGTTGTCCGTTTCGGGGCCTTCGGGTGGAAAGCGCGCCGAGACACGCATTCCGCCGGGGGTGCGATTGATCCAGATGTAGACCTCGTGGGGTGCGTAGCTGTGGCTGCGCAGCACCTTCGCGCGACCCGCGTCCGCCTCCGCGGCACCGGGAGCGTAGCGGGTGTCGATGAACGAGATCACGAACAACGGCTCACCACCGTGCCCGAGCAGTTCGGCGACCCGGAGGAACGGCAGACCCGCTCCCTGTCGGGACCTCTTGAGTTCGGCGGTGGCGCGGACCACGGCCTGGTCGAAGGTCGGTGAATCGGAGACGTCGAGGGTGAACGGTGCGACGGCAACGAACCAGCCCAGCGCGGTGAGCCATCGGGTGTCGTCGCGGGTGTGCCGCGGCAGGACGCACCGGAACTCGGGATCGCCGGTCCGCCGGTGGTAGACCAGCGCGAACGCCGCGAGTACCCCGGCGGTCACCGTGCCGCCCGCCTGCGAGCAGACGGCCGTGAACCGGTTGGCGGCGTCGTTGTCGAGGACCAACCCGTACAGCGATTGCTGTGCGACGGCGGACTCGTCGCTGGGGTCGGGGGCCGGGGCATCGAGATCGGCCTGCTCGATGGCGGGGTCGGCCCGATCGATGCCGAAGGCGGGCATGCCGCCGTGCCCGGCCCGGAGGAAGTCGGCCCAGGTACGGACTGCCGGATGGTCGGCGCCGGTCTGGTCGGCCTGGCGACGTTCCTCGGCGCTGAAGTCGACGTAACTGCCCACCTCGGGCAGATCGGGCTCGGTCAGGGTCCGTGCGGCCCGATACAGGGTCACGAGTTCGTGCTGCGCCATGATCAGCGAGTAGCCGTCCACCAGCGAGTGGTCGGCGGCGAAGAGGAGCGTGAACGAATCCTCGCGACCCACGGTCGCGAACATGTATGCCGGCCAGTGCAGCGGCGCGGTCGCGCGGTCGAACGCGCCGGCGATCTGTTCGACCAGCGGGCCGGATTGGTTGTACCAACCGATCCGGCCCATCTTGAGCTTGACTGAGCCGGGCGCCGTGCTCAGTCGCTGCAGCCCGTCGCCGCGGATGATCACATGACTCCGCAGTACCTCGTGGCGGTCGATCCATCGGGTGAGGGTCTTGCGGATCGCCGGGATGGACAGTGGTTCGTCGAACTCTATGGACAACCCCAGCCACGACTCGCGACCTCCCTCGCGGCGGGTCCGCACCCGGTACTCGAAGGCCGCACGCAGGTGCTGCTCATGATTGTGCGAGGTCAGACGCGAATCTCGAGTCCACGTGCCCAGCCCGCCGGGCACATACGGGGTCCACTCGACGAGACCGCCCGGCTCGATCGGCTCGTCGCGGATCTGGATGAACTTCATCAGTCGTGGGCGGTCACACGTGGCCGCTCTGGGCGACCACCTGGGTCTTGATGCGTGCCAGCATGCCGGCCATGCCACGCAGACGCAGCGGACTGACCGCTGAGTCCAGGCCGAGATCGTGGTAGAAGTCGGCAGGCACCGCGAGGATGTCGGCCGCCGAGGCACCGTCGAGCCCCTGATGCAGGATCGAGGCGAAACCGCGGGTTGTGGGTGCCTCGGGTGGTGCGGTGAAGTAGAGCCGCACGGCACCGGCGTCGCTCGCGTCGACGGACAGGAACACCGGCGACTGACATTCGGGCACCGGCTCCATCGCATCCTCGGCGAGGTGGGCGGGCAGCTCCGGCAACTCGCGGGAGAACTCCAGGAGCAAGGTGACCTTGTCCGAGTCGCCGAGAGCGCCGAAGTCCTCGACGATCTCGGCGAGCGCTGCGGGCAGCGTCATTTCGATGCCGGCGCGGGCCCGGGCTCGGGCCCGATCGCGATCGGAACCCGAACGGCATTGCCCCATTCGGTCCACGAGCCGTCGTAGTTGCGGACGTTCTCGTAGCCCAGGAGATGGGTCAGCACGAACCAGGTGTGACTCGAGCGTTCCCCGATGCGGCAGTAGGCGATCGTCGGGGTCGCCGGGTCGAGGTCGGCGTAGATCTCCTCGAGTTCGGGCTTGCTGCGGAAGCGGCTGTCGGGTGCGGCCGCCTTGGCCCAGGGGATGGAGACCGCGGTCGGGATGTGCCCGCCGCGCAGTGCGCCCTCTTCCGGGTAGTCCGGCATGTGGGTGCGCTCGCCGGTGTACTCCTGCGGGGACCGGACATCGACGAGCGGCTCGGTGCCGAGCGCACCGAGCACCTCGGCGGCGAAGGCGCGGATCCGGGTGTCATCGCGTTGCACCACCGGGTAGTCCGAACGAGGATATTCGGGGACGTCGAAGGAGGTGTCGCGGTCCTCGGACATCCACGCATCCCGGCCGCCGTCGAGGAGCCGCACGTCCTCGTGCCCGAAGAGGGTGAAGACCCACAGGGCGTAGGCCGCCCACCAGTTGCTCTTGTCGCCGTAGATGACGATGGTGTCGTCGCGTTCGATGCCCTTGCTGCGCATCAGCTCGGCGAACTGCTCGCCGTCGATGTAATCGCGGGTCACCGGGTCGTTGAGATGGAGGTGCCAGTCGACCTTCTGCGCGGTCGGGATGTGGCCGATGTCGAACAGCAGGACGTCCTCGTCGGACTCGATGATCTTCAGTCCCTTGGCGCCGAGATGCGCCGACAGCCACTGCGTGCTGACGAGACGCTCCGGGTGCGCAAAGTCGGCGAACGCCGGATTCGGATCGGTCTCAACGCTCAACTGCGTTCCCTTCCAGAAGTGGTGACGAATCGATCGGTCACCCGATGGACTAGCCGCTGTGTGTCGATAGCGAGCCTACCGAGTCGCAGGGTCGTGCGGTGCGCGGTATGGCCGGTTGTCGCGGGCGGTGACGAGCCGAAGCCTACGCGCCAGGGTCGAGACGACCCGTTCGAGGAGTGCGTCGGCGGTCTCTGTTGCCGGGTGGCGGGTCCGCAGGTCGATCCCGTCGTCGGTGCGGGAGAACCAGAATGCGACGTCGTCAGCCGTGAGGCAGCCGGAGATGTGGTGTGCGCCGGGCAGTCGCGGTCCGAGTTTGCGGTAGTCCAGATACGAGATCATGAACATGTCGCCGGCAGGCAGGGTCGGCGCGCATGTCCGGATGACCTCGTCCAGCGGTACGTCGGCGAGGTCCACCGCGCGGCGCAGCGCGGCTCGGGCACCCCGATGTCGGCGGCGCGGACACGCACCGGTGCGTTGGTGACGAACCAGCCGGCGGTGTCATGCCAGCCGTCGGCGTCGCGACGCCCCCGGGTGTGGACGGGTATCAGGGCGGCCAGCTCATCCGGGCCACCCAGTTCGGTGATGGTGGCGGCGAGCGTCGCGAGGATCGTCGCGAACGGACGGCGGCCGAGGCGCTCGGCGTGCTCGGCGTCGACGATCGTCTCCACCCGGGTGCGAGCCGGTGTCCGCGGCGCGACCGGCCCGAGCGGCAGGGGGAAGGTCGGGACCCGGCCGCCGGTGGCGGCGAAGAACTCCTGCCAGCCTGCCAGCAGGTCGGCGTCCGACGGCGTCGACCGTCGGCTCTCGGCGTGAAAACGTGCGGCGACATCTCTCCCCGGCCGGGGCAACGCATCGGGATCGGCGTAGAGCGCCGAGAGGCGTCGCAGCACGAGGTCGATGGTGAGCGCATCCGCGTGGGCGTGGTCGAAGCCGCACACCAGCGAGTCATCCAAGAGTCCGAATGCGATCCCGGGGACCGGTCCGGCCACGCAACGGCTGTCGAGCCAGGACGCCAACCGACCGCGGTCGACGTCGCCGATCAGGTGCGGCCGCACGGAGACCTGCCGCGAGTCGAAGACGTCCTGGCGTGGGGACGGTACCGCCCGGAATCGGGTGCGCAGCACCTGCTGCTCGGCGATCAGCCGGGTCACCGCGCAGGCTGCGCGCATCGGGTCGGCGACACGGACGCCGAGGTCGACCGCACCCGCCAACCACCCGGACGCCGAGTGGCGGTCATGGTGTGCGCGAAGATGATTTGCCTGATTGAAGGACACCGGGAGGTCGGTGACGCGTGGTTCGCCGTTCCACCGGGAAGTCAATTCGGTGAGCGTTCCCGACACATCGACGAGATCGACAGCGGTGACCTTCACATGCGGCTCCCGGCGGTCGCGGTCGGTGTGGTGCGCAGATCGTGGCGCAGCGTGGCGAACCAGGTCGTCATCGACCGTTCAGCAGCCATGGTATCGGCTTGTCGGACGGCGATCGGGTGTCGATCGCGGTCGCGACGAACCGTCGACGATGCCTTGCCGGTCTGGACCTCTCCGATCGAGGGTGCGGCCCGCACCAGGGTCCGGGCCGGTGTGACACGGCGAGAGTCGGGATGCGGCAACATCTCCGGGGAGGAAACAACGGCGGGGTTCGGGTGGGACGGGGAGGGCCGCACGTCCGCACGGAGTTGATCCACACCGACGATCGGGCCCGCTGCTGTGAGATATGTCACCGCGGCCGGGCGAATTGCACTCGTGCACATCGTGTTCGGACGAGATTCTTACCGGCGGTGCCGGGAACGCTCAGATCACATCACGTCCACAGGGTGGTGACGTCGACTCCGACGTCGCCCAACAACCTTCGCACGGTGGGCAATCCGATCCCCAGCACCGACGAGGGGTCTCCGTCGACGGCGTCGACGAACCAGCCACCGAGACCGTCGAGAGTGAATGCCCCGGCGACCGTGAGCGGTTCGCCCGTCGCGACATACGCGTCGATCGTGGCGTCGTCGATGTCGGCGAAGTGGATAGTCGTCGACGCGGAATCCTGTGCCGAACCCGTCACCTCGCCGTCGCGGATACGGGTCACACAGTGCCCGGTGATCAACTGCGCGGACTTGCCGCGCATCCGCCGCCACTGCGCATGGCCGGCATCCGCGGTGTGCGGCTTACCACTCAACCGCCCATCGAAGAACAACATCGAGTCGCAGGTCAGGACCACCGCATCCGCCGCGTCTCGGGTGTCGGCGAGGATCTCGGCGATCACCGCATCCGACTTCGCGCGGGCCAATCGCACCACCACGTCCTCGGGTGGAAACGCCGACAACGTTTCCAGCAGGGCATCCTCGTCGACGTCGGACACGATCACCCGCGGGTCGAGGCCCGCGTCGCGCAGTACCCGCAGCCGGGCCGGCGACGCCGACCCGAGGACGACCGTGGTGGTCACCACCTCAGATTCGTGAAACTGGTGGGTGCGCCCCAGATCGGGCGTAGCCGGTCCTCCGGGCGCCCCCAGTCATCGCGGGGCCGGTTGTCGACGGCAGGTCCACCCGCCGACCCGGCGGCCGCGGCGACCACGGCCACGAGGGCCGCGACCTCGTCGTCGGTGGGGTTACCCCGGACGATGCGCAGGAACGGCGCGGCCGGTGCGCTCGGCGATTCGTTCTCGGTGGTGCTCACAGCGGAATGTTCCCATGCTTCTTGGGCGGCATGTTGACCATCTTGCGCTCCAGCAGCCGCAGTGCGGTCGCCACCTGACCACGGGTGTGGCTCGGCGGGATGACCGCGTCCACGTACCCGCGCTCGGCGGCGACGTACGGATTGACCAGGGTGTCCTCGTACTCCTGCTGCAGTTGCAGACGCAGGGCGTCGACATCCTCGCCCTTGGCAGCGGCATCCTTGAGTTGGCTGCGGTACACGAAGCCGACGGCTCCCGAGGCGCCCATGACGGCGATCTGCGCGGTCGGCCAGGCGAGATTCACGTCGGCGCCCATGTGCTTGGAACCCATCACGTCGTATGCGCCGCCGTAGGCCTTGCGCGTGATGATGGTGATCTTGCCGACCGTGGCCTCGCCGTACGCGTAGAGCAGCTTGGCGCCACGTCGGATGATTCCGTTGTACTCCTGGTCGGTGCCGGGCAGGAATCCGGGCACGTCCACCAGGGTGACGATCGGGATGTTGAAGGCGTCGCAGGTGCGCACGAAACGGGCCGCCTTCTCCGAGGCGTTGATGTCGAGGCAGCCGGCGAACTGGGTCGGCTGGTTGGCGACGATGCCGACGCTACGACCGTCGACCCGACCGAAACCGACGATGATGTTCGTCGCATACTCGGCCTGGATCTCGAGGAACTCGTCGTCGTCGAGGATGCGACGGATGACCTCGTGCATGTCGTACGGCTGGTTGGGGGAGTCCGGGATGAGGGTGTCGAGTTCGAGATCCTCGTCGGTGAGGGTGTCCTCGATCGATCCCGCCGCCGGCTCGGCAACCGGCAGGCGCGGCGCCTCGGCCCGGTTGTTCGACGGCAGGTAGCCCAGCAGTTCCTTGACGTACTCGAGGGCGTCCTCTTCGTCGCCGGCGACGTAGTGCGCGGTCCCCGACTTCGCCATGTGCGTGTGCGCGCCGCCGAGATCCTCCATGGTGACGTCCTCGCCGGTGACGGTCTTGATGACATCCGGGCCGGTGATGAACATCTGGCTGGTCTTGTCGACCATGACGACGAAATCGGTGAGGGCGGGCGAATAGACGTGGCCGCCGGCCGCCGCGCCCAGGATCAGTGAGATCTGCGGGATCACACCCGACGCGCGGACATTGCGGTGGAAGATCTCGCCGTAGAGACCCAGGGAGACGACACCCTCCTGGATACGGGCGCCGGCACCGTCGTTGATGCCGATCAGGGGACGGCCGGTCTTGATCGCGAGGTCCATGACCTTGACGATCTTCTCGCCGTAGACCTCGCCGAGGCTTCCGCCGAACACCGTCGAGTCCTGGCTGAACACACAGACCTCGCGCCCGTCGATGGTGCCGTAGCCGGCGACGACGCCGTCGCCGAGCGGACGCCGCTCGGCCAGGCCGAAGTTCGTGCTGCGATGGCGGGCCAGCGCGTCGAGCTCCACGAACGATCCCTCGTCGAGCAGATGGGTGATGCGTTCGCGCGCGGTCAGCTTGCCCTTGTCGTGCACCTTGTCGACCGCGGCCTGGCCCACCGGGTGCTTGGTCTCGTCGAGGCGGTTGCGCAGTTCGGCGAGTTTCCCTGCCGTGGTGTGGATGTCTGGAGCGGCGCCGTCCTCGCGCGAAGCTGTCGTCATGAACACCGATGCTAACTACCTGACTGTGACCCACGTCAACCGGATCAACGTGAGATTCGCCTCATGTTCCCGAGCGATCGGTCGGGAACCTGATAAATGGCCGCTCACCTGCGGTTGTGGCGGTAGCGTCTTGAGGTGTGACCACCGATGCTGCGCAACTGAATTCCGACCGACTCGCCGAATTGCTGGCGGATACCCGATGGCGGAGCGTCGAGGTCGTCGACGCGACCGGTTCGACGAACGCCGATCTCATCGCACGTGCATCGACCGAGGATGTCGACGGCACCGTGCGCCTGACGTCCGACCAGACGGCGGGGCGCGGCCGACACTCCCGCGACTGGATCGCGCCGCGAGGAACGCAACTCGCGATGTCCGCGGCGCTGTCGGTCGGCGAACACACCGAGCACCTCGGCTGGTTGTCGCTGATCGCCGGCCTGGCCGCGGTGCGGGCGATCGATGACGTCGTCGGTGTCCGGCCGGCGCTGAAGTGGCCCAACGACGTGCTGATCGACGATCACAAGGTGGCGGGGATCCTGTCCGAGTACACGAACACACCGTCCGGTGGTGTGGCGGTCATCGGCATCGGGATCAACACGTCGATGACCACGGAGCAACTCCCGGTGCCGACCGCCACATCGCTGAGCATCGCCACCGGACATTCGGTTGCGCCGACCGACCTCGCCGCGGCTTTCCTGCGCGCCCTGGCGGATCTGCTCGTGCGGTGGCCCGGTGACCTGGAGCAATTGGCGCAGACCTATCGCGAACAGAGCGACACCGTCGGCCGGCGGGTGCGCCTGGCCCTACCCGGCGACGAGGAGGTCGTGGGGACCGCGATCGGTGTCGACGCGAGTGGACGGATCGTCGTGGAGGCCGACGGCCGACAGGTCGTCGCGGCCGCGGGCGACGTCACCCACCTGCGGTCGGCCGACTGATCGCGGCCGGCTGCGGTTCGGGGGCGGTAGCCCTCAGCGTGCTCCGGCCGGGGGACTCTGGATGCTCTTGTGTCCCATGGCCGGGATCAGCGCGGCGATCGGTAGCCCGATGATCAGGTGCAGCACCGCGGTGGCGATTCCCACCGAGATCTCCGCGTAGAGGATCAGCGGGATGATGACCGACGCGGCGAAGAGCAGGCCGACGATCCAGCGGAAGAACTGATCCGGCGACGGCGTGATCAGCTGCAGCACGTACCAGAGTGCGCCGGCGGCGAGGGCACACAAGAAGCCGACGACGGCGAACCAGAACTCGTCGCGGGACAGCGGGTTCCAGATTCCGAACCGTCCGGAGTCGTTGACCCGCTGCACGATCGCCCGGATGACCCATGCGGCCAGCCACGCGGCGAGGCCGGTCACCACCCCGGTCATGACGACGCCGCCGATGAACATCGTCGGATTGACATTGGGTCCCAGACGCGGCTTCGGCCGGGCCGGTTGCGACCGACCTTGGGAATCCATCGCATAGGTGGGCTCGGAATAGCCGGGCGGCGGAGTGGACTCGCTGTACGCCCGGGACTCGGGATAACCCGGTTCATAGCGTGCGGTCCGGGGGTCCCGGGGATCCCGCGGGTCACGTGGATCGTGGTAGCTCATGTCGTGTGGGACCTCGAGACTGTCGGCGACCTTGACGTTTATCGGCAGTCTACCCACCGCCGGTGTCGAGATGAACGGTCCATGGGTCGGTGCGCACTAAGCTGACAGGCATGGCCTATCCACGGGAGAATCTCGCGCCCGGCGAGGACATCGTCCTGCATCGGCATCCCCACTGGAAGTGCCTGATCGGGCCGTTTCTCCTGTTCGTGGTGGTGACGGCGGTCGCGGGTATGCTGTCCGGAATCGTGAGCGGCGCCGACCTCGGGTCGACGACCCGGATGGTGCTGTTGATCATCATCGGTGTCGTGTGGCTGGCCGGATTCATCTGGTATTTCGTGCGACCGCTCGTGTCGTGGTCGTCGACGCATTTCGTGCTGACAGACCGTCGGGTGATCTTCCGCAACGGCATCCTGACGAGGTCGGGCATTGACATCCCCATCCGGCGGATCAACACCGTCGAGTTCCGGCACGGCCCGATCGACCGCCTCCTGCGGACCGGCACGCTGATCATCGAGTCCGCCTCCGACGATCCGTTGTCGTTCGACGACATCCCGCAGGTCGAACGGGTCCATGCGCTGCTCTATCACGAGGTGCTGGACATGGACGACGAGGCATACTCCGAGGAGATGCGGGAGGTCTCCGACGACGACCCGGATCGCCGGCACGACGAGGGGAGTCGCAGGTGACCGATGTGTTGTTGGCCGAGGACGATGCGGCGATCGCCGAACCGCTGGCCCGGGCGTTGACCCGTGAGGGATACGGGTGCGAGGTCGTGACCGACGGCGCGCAGGCGCTGGATCAGGCACTCGACAGTCGGTTCGAACTGCTGATCCTCGACCTGGGACTGCCGGAGATCGATGGACTCGAGGTGTGCCGGAGGGTACGGACGGCGCGTCCACAGCTGGCCGTGCTGATGCTCACCGCGCGCACCGACGAGGTGGATTTCGTCGTCGGCCTCGATGCAGGCGCCGACGACTACGTCGGCAAGCCGTTTCGGCTCGCCGAACTGCTCGCGCGCGTCCGAGCCCTGTTGCGCAGGCAGCAGAGCGCCGACGTCGTCCTCGACGGCGGTGACATCCAGCTCGACACCAGAGGCCGGCGGGTTCTGGTCAACGGCTCCGATCTGGTGCTCGCCAACCGCGAGTTCGACCTGCTGCGCTTCCTGATGGAGCGGTCCGGGCAGGTGGTCAGTCGCGACGAGATCCTCACCGAGGTGTGGGGCTCGGCCGACCTGCGGTCGTCGAAGACCCTCGACATGCACATCTCCTGGCTGCGGCGAAAGATCGGCGACGACCAGCACGATCGTCCGCGCCACATCGTCACCGTGCGTGGTGTCGGCTTCCGGTTCGATCCGTGATCGCCTGACGAGACGACGGAGCAGCGGTGCGACGCCGGATTCTCAACACGATGATCGCGATGATCATCGCGGTCGGGTTGCTCCTGGGTATCCCATTGAGCGTGATCGCGTGGTGGTGGGTCTCCGACAACGCCCACCAGAGCCTGGACAGCAGGCTCAAGCTGATCTCCGATCAGCTGATCCGTCAGGAGGGCCAGGAGGGATCGGTCACAGCCGGCGAGCTCGACGTCGATGCCTTCCGGGTTCTGCTCCCCGATGGTGGCCGGCTGACCGTTCGCTACCCGGTATCGGGCGCCGCCGACGCCGTCACGGTGATCGGTGAGCCGATCGAGGGAGCGACGATGGCCGACGCGATCGGCCTCGGCAACGCCGGCTCGTTGTTGTTGGAGATCCCGCTGACCCAGGTGCGCGACGATCAGCTCGCGGCAGTCGGCATCGTCGCCCTGGTGGTCGCCAGTTCGATCGCGGCGGGCACGATCGTCGCGGCGGTGACGGTCGGCCGGATCGCCGACCCGCTCATCGACCTCGCCGATCGTGCTGCGGCGATGGCCAAGGGCGATTTCCGCTCCGAGTGGAAGTCATACGGCATCGGCGAACTCGATCGCGTGTCCCGGGCGCTCGGTGACGCCAACGCCGAGATCGCGCTGCGTCTCGAGCGGGAAGGCGAGATCGTCGGCGATGTCTCGCATCAGCTGCGCAGCAGGCTCACGGCCATCCAATTACGTCTCGACGAGCTGTCCATGCATCCCGACCCGTCGGTCGTGAGCGAGGCCGAGGCGGCACTCGAACAGGTCGAGCGGCTGTCGCGCGAGCTCGACGAGATGGTTGCGGCGTCGAGAAACGACCCGGCGGTGCCCATCGACATCGACGTCGAGGAGATGGTCAGCACGCTCATCGGCGACTTCCGGACGGCGTTCGCGGCGAGTGGGCGAACCATCTCGGCGGGGTACAGCGGCCGCCTGGTCGCGGTCAGCGCCCGTCCGGGCCGTTTGCGCGAGGCGTTGAGTGTGCTGGTGGACAACGCACTGCAGCACGGTGGCGGCAGGTGCCGCATCGAGGTGGACGACCTGCCCTCCGGTGACATGATGCGGGTCACCGTCGCCGATGAGGGACCGGGAGTGCCCGACGAGCTCGTCGGGCTGATCTTCCGACGCGGATTCTCCGCCGGGCGCGGCAACGGTGTGGGTTTGTCGCTGGCCCGCGCATTGGTCGAGGCCGACGGTGGGCGACTCGAACTGACGTCACGCCGTCCTGCGGTCTTCGCGCTGGTCATGCCGTCGGCGCACGGACACGGCACGGACGCGGGCGACGGAGACGGTGGGGGCGACCAGGCGTCGTCATCCGTCGTCGTCAGGCGTGACCGAGTTCCTCATCGGTGAGTTCTTCGAACGTCGGATGCAGGTCGGTCGACCCGGCGTCGCCGCCGCGCAGTTGTTCCACGGGGAAGGCGAACTTGCGCAGCGCCCAGAACCGGAACGCCATCTGCAGCAGATTGCCGATGAGGAAGCCGAGGATGAAGTCGATCACGACCTGTTCGGTCACGCTGACGTTGCTGCGTAGGTCGAAGACGTTGTTGGCGACCCACAGCGGAGCGGCGGCGAGAATGACCCCGATCCCGCTGATCACGAAGAAGAGCAGGGCTTCGTGGTGCTTCTCGCGGCCGCCACGGTTCTTGAATGCCCACTCACGGTTCAGCACGTAGCTCAGGATCGTGGCGAAGGTTCCGGAGATGACACGCGCGACGACGGGCTTCGACTCCAGGACCGTGAACGTCAACAGGTAGAAGATGGCCAGGTCGAAGACGAAGGTGGTTCCGCCGACGAGGGCGAATTTGATCAGCTCGTGGTGACGCAATACGAGCTGACGAACGGGCTCGGGTAGTCGAGCCACCAGCTCGTCGATAAAGGGCACAAGATCCGAGTGTACGAAACAAAACCGAACGGTAACTTCGCCGGGCGCTCATGTGCGAATGATGTCGGCTTCGTGCCACGATGTGTCGCGTGACTTCCAGCATGCCTACCGTGACGATGATCGGCGGTGGTCAGCTCGCTCGTATGACTCACCAGGCGGCCATCGCGCTCGGGCAGTGCCTGCGCGTCTTGGCGACGAGCGAGGACGACCCCGCAGCTCAGGTGAGCGCCGATGTGGTGCTCGGCTCCCACGACGAACTCGCCGACCTGCGTCGCGCGGCGCAGGGCGCGGTGGCGCTCACCTTCGATCACGAAGGCGTGCCGCTGGCACATCTCGAGGCGCTGGAAGCCGATGGAGTCGCGGTGCGCCCGCCGTCGAAGGCGCTGCATTTCGCCCAGGACAAGCTGGCGATGCGCGTCCGGCTGGCCGAGCTGGGGCTGCCGATACCGGACTTCGCGGACCTGACCGGTGACCACGCGGACGCGCGTGCGCGGCTGGTCGAGTTCGGTGACACACACGGATGGTCGATCGTGATCAAGGCGGTCCGCGGGGGGTATGACGGTCGCGGTGTCTGGCTGCTCGACGATCGTGACCAGGCGCTCGCGGTGTTCGACGAGCAGATGGGCTCCGATGTCGGGCTGATCGCCGAACAGAAGGTCGCGATGCGACGTGAACTGTCGGCGATGGTCGCCCGATCGCCGTTCGGTCAGGGCGGGGCATGGCCGGTGGTGGAAACGGTGCAGCGCAAGGGTCAGTGCGCTGTCGTGATGGCGCCTGCCCCGGACCTGTCCGAGGACGTCGCGGAGCAGGCGCAGGAGATGGCTCTGCGTTTGGCGGGCGAGCTCGGCGTGGTCGGGGTCATGGCGATGGAGCTGTTCGAGACGTCCGACGGCGCGTTGCTGGTCAACGAACTCGCGATGCGGCCCCACAACAGCGGGCACTGGACCATGGACGGAGCGGTGACGTCGCAGTTCGAACAGCATCTGCGCGCCGTGCTCGATTACCCCCTCGGTGACACCGCTCCCCGCGCGCCGGTCACGGTGATGGCGAATGTGCTCGGTGCCGAGACGTCGCCGGAGATGTCGATGGACGAGCGTCTGCATCATCTGATGGCGCGCATGCCCGATGCCAAGGTGCATCTGTACGGTAAGGGCGAACGGCCTGATCGTAAGATCGGTCACGTCAACATTGTTGGGACCGGGAACGATTCGGTGACCGAGGTCCGCGAGCGCGCCGAGCGCGCCGCGCACTGGATGTCGCATGCCGAATGGACCGATGGATGGGATGTGCACTCATGACCGACACCGCAGCGAGTTCCGGCGCCGAATCGCCTGCCGATGAGACCGGGTCACCCGGCGAGCCGACCAGGCCACGGGTCGGGTTGATCATGGGCAGCGACTCCGACTGGCCCACAATGGAAGCCGCGGCGGAGGCGCTTGCGGAGTTCGAGGTGCCCTTCGAGGTCGGTGTGGTGTCGGCGCATCGGACGCCGCAACGGATGCTCGACTACGCGTCGGGCGCGGCGGCCCGGGGCATCTCGGTGATCATCGCGGGCGCCGGTGGTGCCGCGCATCTGCCGGGCATGGTCGCCTCGGCCACCCCGTTGCCGGTGATCGGTGTGCCGGTTCAATTGCGCACACTCGACGGACTCGACTCGCTGCTGTCCATCGTGCAGATGCCCGCCGGCGTCCCGGTGGCGACGGTGTCGATCGGCGGTGCACGGAACGCGGGTTTGTTGGCCGTGCGAATCCTTGCGACCTCGGACGCCGGGCTGCGTTCGCGCATGCAGGATTTCCAGAAGGGTCTGGAGACCATGGTGCTCGAGAAGGACGAGGCGTTGCGGAGGAAGTTGCTCGGCGAGGACTGAGGGCCGCTGCCCAGCTGCACCGTCAGAACGGCGGCGGATTCTGCTCGTTCCACCGATCCATCGCGCGCTGGTCGGCACGTCTGATCGCTCCGGCACGCTTCGCGCGGAGTGCGTCGATTCGCTGCCGTGCCGGATGATCCGGTGGCGGGCCGCTGCGGGTCAGTGATCGGAACAGATCGCGTCCGGTGAACGCGTTGCCCAGATATGTGTGGCCGGTGGGGGATTGGAAGAACACCGTGCCGAGCTCGTCCTGATGGTCACGCCATCCGACGCCGAAGGTCTTCATGCGGTGATGAAAACGGCACAGCGGCTTCAGGTTTCGAGGGTGGGTCGCCCCGCCTTCGCCGTGCGGGACGGTGTGATCATTGTCGGCGTGCCAGACCGGGTTGTCGCAACCGGGAAAGGTGCAACACAATTCGCCGGCGCGGACCAGGGCGTCGACCTTCTTGCCGGGCGTATGGCGGGCGACGGCCTGTGGTGAGTTGGTGATGTCGGTCCGCACGTAGGTCCGTCGTGCCTCGGTGACCAGACCGCGTGCGGTGGCGGCGTCGATGACCCCGTGCCCGTCCAGGAATGCCGGATCGTCGTCGAGGCCGAGGAGAGTGCTGAGGTTGACGACGATGTGGAAGGTCGGCCGCGGTGCCATGGCGGGATCACTCGCGGCGGCGTCACAGCTCCCAGCGGCACCGGTGCTCGTTTCACCGGCGCCGGTCTCGGCGCTCGCGTCGGCGGAACCCGGTTCGGCGGAACCGGCGTTGGCCGAACCGGCGTTGGCGGTTCCGGCTTCAGGTGCGCAAGCGTCCGTCGTCGGATCGTGCCTTCGCGTCTCTTCGCGCGCCACCTCATCCGGTGTCTCCGATGATGTGCTCGCGCAGCCCTCGCATCGACACGTCAGCCGCTGGACGCCATTGGCCAAGGCCACCAACGCGTCTGCCCGCCGCTGGGCCGTGGTCCGAGGATCGTCGGGATGTATTGCGGCCGCCATGGCCGTGAGACGGGCGTCGACCGCTGCTGCCTGCTCGGCCGGCAGCGCACCGGTCACCCTCGACTGTCCCGGTGTGAACCGGTCCGGGCGGATCGTCACCTTGCGGTCGGCATCGACGAGTTCGCGGCGGCGTCGGACCGCATCGGGATCGTGTTCGGCGACGATCCGGTCGACCATGGCCTGGAAGCGTCGCATCGACATGGGTTCGCGCGTCTCGATCGCATCGGCGATCTCCACGTCGATCAGCTCGATCTTGTCGGGGTCGCACAGCTCCGTGCGGCGCACCACCAGCAGGAAACGGGTGAGATCGATGCGCCCCGCTCCCAGAGTGCCGCCGGTGAAAGCGAGTTGGTTGCGCATCACACTGCCCGCCAGGATCAATTCACGGGCGCGGGCGGGGGGACCGTGAGCGCGGCCCCGACCTCGGCGATGGCCGCCTCGAGCCCGGTCGGGCCGTACTGCGCTCTCGGATCGTCACCGCCCGCGGCACGTACCGCGAGCTTCTCGAGGTCGGCAAGCGAGGTCTCACTCGTACCCGCCTCGGTGGCGAGGCGGATCAGATACTCCTGTTCGCGTTCCTCATGGATCAGGCTGACCGCCTGGAGTATCCGGTAGTCGGCACAGGAGCGCACGGCATTGCAGTGGTGCAGCACCTCGACCAGTTCGGTCGCCGAGTGCCGCTCGTCCTCGGCCAGCTGCGTGAGTACCGCGCCAGATGTCATGCGTCAAACATACGTTCGAACACCGACAATTTCGTTCGGGCGCCGATCGTCTGTGCACAACCGGCGACGAAAAGCGCCACGGGGCCCGGAGTCGAGGTCAGCGAGCCCGCCAGCGCTTCCAGACGGCATGACCGGTGGCACGGACCTTCCCGTCGTAGCGCAGTTCGGCGTCGCAGACGATCTCGGCCTCGGTGGAGCTGACGACCACGGCGCGGAGTTCGACCTCACTGTCGAGTGGGCTGGGGCGGATGTACCGGACGTCGATGCCGGCGGTGACATAGGGCAGGAGTGTGCCCGGTTCGGCTTCCCATCCCTGCAGCGACGCCTCGTTCATGACACCCGCGGCGCTGTGGCAGTCGAGCAGGGTGGCGATGATCCCACCGTTCAGGTAACCGATGCCGTTGTCGTGTTCGGGCCACGGCATGAATGTGGCGCGGACGTAGTCGTCGCCTGCATAGCTCTTGAGCTGCAGTCCACGCTCATTCGCCGGACCACACCCGAAGCAGGTCATGGTTCCGAAGAGTCGGTCCTGAATGGCGGTCGCCTCCACAAACGTTCAGTTTAGGCGAATTCCGGGTCAATCAGCGGTGGTCAGCAGTTTCTCGGTGAAGAAGTCGAGTACCTGCTCGCGCGCTTGGAACGTGGGTTCGCCCGGCTCGTCGACGAGGTCCTCGGTCAGCACCGAATGAGGCTGCGGGAGCATAGAATCCGGGTTCGCCGCCGAATCGGGCAGTTCGACGCACAAGAACGAGTCACCGAGCTGCTCGCGCAGGAAGTCGAATCTCGTTCGCGGGGCGAGCCGGTCGCCCTCGAAGCGTAGGCCCATCACCTGGAGTCCGGCTGCGCAACGGTTCTTCACGCGCGCGAGGTCGGCGTCGCTGACGTCGATCGAGTGGTTGCGCGACGGGATGATCCCGAACGGCAGCGAGGGTTGGGACAGCACCGGGGCGAGCAGGCGATCGTCGGTGGCCATGGCCAGCGCGAATCCGCCGGTGAAGCACATCCCCACGGCGCCGACGCCGGGGCCGCCGCATCGTTGGTGTTCCTCGGCGGCGAGTCCGCGGAGCCAGTCGGCCACCGGTGACGCCTTCCCGGTGGCCAGCACGGTGAACTCGCGACTGATGCACGCCCGCGCGATGGTGCCGAGCATGTTCTGCGCCGCACCGAGATTGCCCAGATTCGACGGTCGCGGATCGCGTCCGTCCACCCCGAACAGGGAAGGCATGACCGCGGTGAGTCCGCGCTCGGCGACCTTGCGGGCGAAGTCGGCGACCTTCGGACTGATGCCCGGCATCTCCGCGATGACGATCACCGCCGGACCTGACCCCTTGCGGTACACGCGGTGGGTCGTGGCGCCGACGGTGACCTCGCGGGTGGTGAAGTCGTCGAGTGGATCGTCGGCCATCAGGCCTCCGTCTTGTCGGCGACGATGGTGCCGGTCAACACCGAATCGAACAGGCGCGCGGGGACGCGTGCCCCGCGTGCGACGTCGGGAGAGTCGGACGGGATGATCCGCGGACGAATCACCGTGTAGTGCTTCGACTTCCGAATGAGTCCGAACTCGCCCGCGGCCTGGACGTTGCGTACCCAGTCGGTATGACGGCCGTAGGTGAGCACGATCGACAGCCGGTCACCGTCCGCCCAGGCCAGCACCGGGTTCGAATAGCGCTTGCCCGACCTGCGGCCGACGTGTTCGACCATCGCCCAGGGGACCAGGCGGGGCGCCCACTGGCGCTGTATGGGATTGGTGACTTTCTTGTTGAATCGCGCGACGGACGCAGGCAGCTTCATGGGTACGAGGATGCCGTACCGAGGCGCATTTGTGGAGAGTCGATCAGCTCGACCCGGTCGAACCGCTGCCGGAGCCCGATCCCGCCGGAGGAGCTCCGTCGGTGTAGCCGGAGATGACCCCGGCGATCGGGATCGATCCGTTGACGGCCGTGCGGAAATTGAGCATCGCGCGTTTGACGTGGGTGGGGCTGCTCACGACCACGGCGCCGGTGGCGCGCCCGGCGGCCAGCATCCGCGCCGTGTAGCGGGCGTTCTCGATGGTGGTGCGGGAACGGTTCTCGGTGGCGATCCGATGGGCCGGGACGCCGTGCGCGATCAACCACGACTTCATGGCCTGCGCCTCGGTGCGACCCCGTCTCGGGAGTCCGCCGGTGGTGATGATCCCCGCGGTGGGAAAGGCACGCGCCAGCGACAGCCCTGCCTGCAGCCGGGTCACGAGCACCGGCTTCATCGTGCCGTCGCGGTTGAGGGCCGCGCCGAGCACGACGATGCGTGTCCCGAACGGGTTGATCTGCAGCATCATCGGTACCTCGGGCGTGAGTCGCTCCTGATCGGTGCACCATTTGACCAGGTCCGGTATCGGGGACTGGCAACCACCGGCCGTCGACATCAGGCCGTTGAAGGCGGTCACCGGGGACGCATCAACGGTCACCGCGGGTGTCATCATGACCATCGCGACACTCAGGGCACTTGTGCCCAACAAACCAGCAGCTTTCCCTTTGATCTGCATGAGTCACGCTAGACACACTCTTCGTTATCGCGTGACGGAGTTCGACGGACTGAGACCTTAGCGTTGCTAAGTCAGAACCGTCGTCGCGCGCTCGGTGTTCGCCAGGTCGTCGATACGGCCGCGGTCGGCGTGCGCGACGGTCACCAGCGACGCGCCGACCGACAGCGGCGCGAGCAGATTCGCGATGATCTCGGCCGAGGAGCGCCAGGGCCGCACGGTCAGCACCCGGGAGTCGGCCCGGATGTCGTCCGCCCGGGCTGCTGCGTGGGCCGCGGTGAGGACCGCGTCGGTCGAATCGTCCGCGAGTGCAGGTCCGCTTGCCCGCTGCCTCGGCGAGTACTGATCACCATGTACTCGGACCGCGGTTGCGTAGTCGGTCACGCCCACCGGGAGGTCGCGAACTCCCATGGCGAACGGGTCGAGTGAGGCGACGAGAAGTTCGTCGACGTCGCCGTAGTCGTCGATCTTCTCGGCCGAGGTGACGACCACGCCGAGCGCGGAGGGGTCGACGCCGTCGGCGGGCACGCTCACGCACGCGCCGGCCCACCAGGCGCCCAGCAGGATCGCGGCGGTCTGCCAGTGTTCGGGCAGGTCGACGAGAACATGATCGCCGGACCCGAGTCCCAGCTCGTCGACGAAGAAGTTCGCCGACTTGGCCGCCCAGTTCCCCAGGGTCGCACCGGACAGTTCGGTGCGCTCGCCGGTGGCGTGGTCGTAGAAGGTCAACATCGGCTGAGACCAGTCGGTCACGGCGTCGAAGACGGCGGCGGTGATGGAGGAGTCGGTCATCAGTTCACGCAGGTCGGGCCGTCGGTTCCGGCGGTGATGGGCGGGCGGTTGTTGCCGACGCGCTCGCTGGCCGGGATGTTGTCCGCCTGCGCTCCGGTGTCGCCGATGGAGCCGGGGCCGTCATAGGTGTTGGTGAGTACCGCCTTCAGGCGCTTGTCCGGCAGCGAGGTGTCGACGCGGACCTCCGCGCCACCGAGGTCCTTGGCCAACTGGCGTGCACCGGCGTCGTCGGAGTGGGCGTACACGACGCTGTCGCGGTCGTCGGCGCTGCCGCCGCTCGTCTTCCCGGTCTGAAAACCTTTGTTCGTGAGGATGTTGGAGACGTTGGCCGCCAGCCCGTCGATCGTGCCGGCGTTCACGACGTCGACGGTGTAGTCGGCGCGGTCGACGGCTCCGTCGTTCTTCTTGTTGTTCAACAGATTCTCCGTGAACGTCCGGACCTGTTTCGGGTCGATCTGGACGACACTCTGTTGACCGTCCTCGCTCCAGCCCTGCTCGGTGACCACCGGGATGGTGGCGAACTTCACCCGGCCACCGGTGAGGTCTTTGAGTTGCTCGGCCAGTTTGATCACGTTCCAATTGTCGTCGATGACGACCGACCGGGAGATCGCTCGCTGCAGTTCACCGAGTTTGCCGGGGTCGGCGAGCATGTGCGCGGACAACATCTTCTGCGCCAGCGACGCCATGAACACCTGTTGGCGGGTGATGCGATCGAGATCGCCGCGCGGAAGGTCATGACGCTGGCGCACGAAGCTGAGGGCCTGTGGGCCGTTGAGGGTCTGCTCGCCGGCGCGGAACCGGGCCCCCGAGAACGGCTCGTTCACCGCCTCCTTGAGACAGACGTCGACGCCGCCGACCGCTTTCGTGAGAAGGACGAACCCGAGCAGCCCCACTTCGGCGTAGTGATCGACCTCGACGCCGGTGAGGTTGGCGACCGTGTCGATGAGTGCCTTCCGGCCGGCCTGGGTGCCGTCCTTCTCCGCCGCGGCCTCGCTCTCGCCGGATTCGACGGCACGCCGACGCACCCCCTCCTTCGTGGTGCCGTACGCCGCGTTGATCTTCGACATCCCGATGCCGGGAACATCGACGTAGGAGTCACGCGGAATCGAGATCGCGGTGGCCGACGACCCGTCGTTCGGGATGCGGATGAGCACGATCGTGTCGGTGTTGGTGGCCACCTCCTCGCCGGAGCGAAGCCAATTGAGTTCCTGGGTGGACAACGGGTTTCCCTTGGCGTCGGTCCGCGAGTCGGTGCCCACCAGGAGGATGTCCACCGCGCCATCGTCCGGGCCGCCGAGGCCGAGGCCGCCCAGCTGGGTGATGTCGGAGTTGAAGTTGTCGACGCTGTTCCAGGCGTATCCGGTGCACAGCAGTACCGACGCCGACAGCAGTGCGATGAGTCCTCGGCCCACACCGGCGCGGGTGGACCGCGAGCGCCAGGAGATGCGGCGTTTCGTCGGTGCTCCGGCCGTGGGCCTGGTCCCGGGTTGTTCGCCCGGCCGGCGCGTTTGCCCGGACGGACGCCGGCGACGTGGCTGATCGGGCCCGGCGGCACGCTTCTGTGGACGTGCCGATCGGGGCTTCGCGTCGCTTCCGGCATCCGCTGCGGGGCCGGGTGGCTTCTGGGCTGCGAACCGGCGTGGCGGCTCGCCGGGCTGACGAGAACCACGCGCCGAAGTGGGTGACGCGTCGGCTGGGCGCCGGGTGGGCGGGGTGGCCGGGTCGTCAGGCCGGCGCCGACGCCGGCGAGGTGCAGCGACGCCCTCACCACCGGTGTGGATCTCACCCGAGGTCCTGCGGCCCTGTTCGTCTGTTGGGGCCGGCGGCCGCTGACGCGGGTCGCGGCGCCCGCCGTCGTCGGGGTCTCGACGGCGGCCGGCGGCACGCGGGTCGCCCGCGCGGGTATCGCCCGGCGCGGGCCTCCGACGGGTGCGCGGGCGATCGTCGGGATGCGGTCCGGCCGATCGAGGTTGGGCGGAGCGGGGCTGATTCGATCGGGGTTGCGCCGGTCGGGGCTCAGCCGAGCGGGGTTGGGCCGAGCGGGGTTGGGCCGAGCGGGGTTGGGCCGAGCGGGGTTGGGCCGAGCGGGGTTGGGCCGAGCGGGGTTGGGCGGAGCGGGGTTTCTCACCGCGCGGCCGACCGTCGGCTCGATCGCGGGAGCGCGCGGTGGGCTCTTCGGGACGTGCGCGACCACCGGAACGTCGGCGTGCGCCATCGGGTCGAGGATCCACGTGCGCGTCATTACCTTTCAGCGTCGGCCGAACACCGGATGCGCGCCGCGCCCGCTGCGGACGCTGTTACGCATGTGCGTGTCGATGTTCGAGTTGTTGACGTTTCAGATGTTGCTGTACTGACGCCAGGCTACTGAAGTGAACAAAAAATTCGGGAGCGCAACGCCGTGCGCCGTCGGCGAGACCCAGATCACCGACGACGATCCCGGGCGCGCACGCCGGGTACGGCACGATATGTTCCATGAGTCCGACCACCTACATCATCGGGGCCGCAGGCCAGCTGGGCTCGGCGCTACGCGCCGGTGCGCGTTCGCCGGCGCAGCTGCGGACGTTGACGTCCGCCGATCTCGACATCACGGACGCCTCGTCGGTCTCGACGGTGTTCGCCGACCTGCGCGGGGGTGACGTGGTGATCAACTGCGCGGCATACACCGATGTCGACGGTGCCGAAGCCGACGCCGACGCCGCGTTCACGGTCAACCGTGACGGGCCGGGGCATCTGGCCCGGGCGACCTCTGCCGCGGCGGCCTGGCTGATCCACATCTCCACCGACTATGTGTTCGCCGGTGCCGCAGCCACCGACGACGCACCCACGCGGAGCTCCCCGTACGAACCCGACGATGTGTCGGGCATCCCCGAAACCGTCTACGGTGCGTCGAAACTGGCGGGCGAGCAGTCGGTGCGCGAGATCGATCCGGCGGCGACGATCGTCCGTACGGCCTGGGTGTACACCGGCCGTCCGGCGAGCCGCGATTTCGTCGGCACCATGCGGCGACTGGAAGCCGAACGTGAGGTGATCACGGTCGTCGACGACCAAACCGGTTCCCCGACCTACGCGGCAGACCTGGCCGACGGGTTGTGGGACCTGGTGACGACCGGTCCGTCGGACGCGACCGCGGGCACCGTGTTGCACGCCACCAATGCGGGCAGCGTCACCTGGTATGCCGTCGCCCGGGCGGTCTTCGAGGAGGTCGGCGCCGACCCCGCCCGGGTTCACCCGTGCACCACCCGGGAGTTCCCTCGCCCGGCGCCACGACCTGCATATTCAGTGCTGTCCGGAGCTTCGTGGGCGGCTGCCGGGCTGAGGCCGCTCCCGGCATGGCGCGAGGCGTTGCACAGGGCGGTCGCCGGCGATCCGGCCGCCGCGGCGGATCGGTGAACTCGCATCGGCGCGGTGACGCACAGCCGGTTGGTTACCCTTACCCGGTGACCGCTGAGCTTGCCGTTGTGACGGTGACCTATTCGTCGGGGAAGTATCTCTCGACGTTCCTGGAGAGCATGGAGAAGGCGACCTCATCGCCGCTGCCCCGGGTGGTCATCGCCGACAACGGATCGACCGACGGTGCCCCCGAGGCGGCCGAGCGGGAATTCGACAACGTCACGCTGGTGCGGACGGGCGGCAACATCGGGTACGGCGGTGGCATCAATCGCGCGGTCGCGGAGGTCGACCCGTCGGTGGAGTTCATCGCGGTGGCCAACCCCGACGTCGAGTGGGGGCCCGGCTCGCTCGACGAACTCGTCGCCGCGGCGCGGCGCTGGCCGCAGGCGGGTTCGCTGGGTCCGTTGATCCGCGAACCCGACGGCTCGGTCTATCCGTCGGCGCGGCGCGTACCCGACCTCGTATCGGGCGCAGGCCATGCCCTGCTCGGCTCGATCTGGCCTTCCAACCCGTGGACCACCGCCTACCGCGCCGACGACGCCGCCCCCAGTGAGCGGTCGGTGGGCTGGCTGTCCGGCTCGTGTCTGTTGCTCCGCCGTGCCGCGTTCGACGCGGTGAACGGCTTCGACTCCCGATACTTCATGTACATGGAGGACGTCGACCTCGGTGACCGACTCGGCAAGGCCGGGTGGCTGAACGTCTATGTGCCGAGCGCGGAGATCGTCCACACCAAGGGGCATGCGGCCGGGCGCAATCCCGAGAAGATGCTGCCCGCGCACCACCGCAGTGCCTATCGCTTCCAGGCAGACCGGCATCCCGGTTTGTTGCGCGCCCCGCTACGACTGGCGCTGCGCGTCGGGCTCGCGGTGCGTTCTCGGGTTGCGGTGATCGCGGCCCGCCGAGCAGGGGAACGGAATCAGAGAGGGAGCCATGAGCAGTGACAGCGCAGGCGCGCAGGCGGTTGGCGCCAACGGCGACAACGGCGAAGTGCAGGCAGTGGTGCTCGTCGGTGGCAAAGGTACCCGGCTGCGTCCGTTGACGCTGTCGGCACCCAAGCCGATGCTGCCGACGGCGGGAGTGCCCTTCCTCACCCATCTGCTGTCGCGTATCCAGGCGGCCGGCATCACCGATGTGGTGCTCGGTACCTCGTTCCAGGCGCACGTCTTCTCCGAGTACTACGGGGACGGGTCCAAGCTGGGACTCAAGCTCACCTATGTGACCGAGGACGAACCGCTCGGCACGGGCGGCGCCATCCGCAACGTCTTCGATCGCCTCACCGCCGACACGGTGCTGGTCTTCAACGGCGACGTGCTCGGCGGCACCGACGTCCGTGAGGTGCTGGACACGCACCGCACCAGCGGCGCCGACGTGACGATGCATCTGGTGTCGGTCAGCGACCCGCGCGCCTTCGGCTGCGTGCCCACCGATGAGAACGGCCGGGTCACGTCATTCCTGGAGAAGACCCAGGATCCCCCGACCGACCAGATCAACGCCGGTACGTACGTCTTCCGGCGCTCGGTGATCGAAGGGGAGATCCCGCCGGGCCGCCCCGTGTCGGTGGAACGTGAGGTGTTCCCGAAACTGCTCGCCGACGGCCGTCACATCCAGGCGCATGTCGATCACGCCTACTGGCGCGACATGGGAACCCCGGAGGATTTCGTCCGGGGATCCGCCGACCTCGTCCGGGGCATCGCGCCCTCGCCCGCGCTCGGCGACCGACGCGGGGAGTCGCTCGTCCATGAGGGCGCGGGTGTGGCGCCCGGTGCAGTCCTCATCGGCGGGACCGTGGTGGGCCGAGGCGCCGAGATCGGCCCACGCGCGCGCCTCGACGGTGCGGTCGTCTTCGACGGTGCCGTCATCGAGGCCGGTGCGGTGGTCGAGCGCAGCATCGTCGGATTCGGTGCGCGGCTCGGTCCGCGAGCTCTGATCCGAGACACGGTCATCGGCGATGGTGCCGACGTGGGAGCGCGGTGCGAGCTCCTCCGAGGGGCGCGCGTGTGGCCCGGGGTCCAGATCCCCGACAACGGCATCCGCTTCTCCACCGACGTCTGACGTCGGTGTCCGGGGGCGTCCGCGGGGAGTGGTCAGCGCACTTTCGCCGCGGCGAGCACGCCGACGCCGAGCGGGATCACGACGGGGAGCAGCCGCTCGTCGTCGGCGATGAGCATCGCGGCCTCGCGCGCGGCCGCGGCCGGGGGATCCTTGCGCGTCGGATCGGCGACCGCGCCGTCGGCGGTCGCGTTGTGCACCACCACCACACCGCCGGGACGGAGCATCCGGACCGCCTCGGTGACATGGCGCGGGTGATTGATCAGCGGACCGTCGACGAAGACCAGGTCGTAGGACTCGTCGGCCAGCCGGGGTAGCACGTCGGTGGGTGTCCCGTTGATCAGTCGGGTCCGGCCGGGCGCGATCTCTGCCGCCGCGAACGACTGACGCGCGGCGCGGTGGTGTTCGGGCTCGGGGTCGATGGTCGTGAGCACGCCATCGACCGCCATGCCGTTGAGGAGCCACAGCCCGCTGACGCCCGCACCCGTGCCGATCTCGACGACCGCGTGCGCGTCGCATGCACGTGCCAGCAACGCCAGTAACGCACCCACGGACGGGGCGATCGCATCGGCGCCGAGCTCATCCGCGCGGGATCTGGCCGCGAGCAGGGCATCGTCCTCGACGATCGCCGACTCCGCGTAGTCGATGAGAGTGCTCCCGGACGACGCGGAAGGCGGGCGGGTTCCGCCGGATGAATCGGTCACCCCTCGAGGTTATGTCGCCGGGTCTCTCATACGTCGGCGGCGCGCCACCGACGGTGGAGAAAACCGAGTGGTCAGGACTCATTTGTGCAGGTCGGTGATCATCGGCCGACTTCCTCAGCTAAACCTCAGGCGTCTCATACGGCGACCACACCACGATGGGAGAAGGTTCAACTAGCGCACAAGCGATCGGCGGGGGAATGCCCTCTCAACCGTATCGTCGGTGACTCGAGGAATATCGGGTCGCCGAAGCTGGTTTAACATCGTGAACATCGCCTCACCCGATGTGATGTCCGGGGAAGGGAACTGGCCACACAAAATGACTGATCCCCTGGGGTCTGCAGAAGTCGTTCCCGGCGGAACCGCCGGATTCGACGCCACCGGCGACGAGAGTCTGATGCCGTCGTGGGACGAACTGGTGCGTGAACATGCCGATCGCGTGTACCGCCTCGCCTATCGGCTATCGGGGAATCAACATGACGCCGAAGACCTGACCCAGGAGACGTTCATCAGGGTCTTCCGCTCGCTCTCCAACTACAAGCCCGGCACCTTCGAGGGCTGGCTGCACCGCATCACCACGAATCTGTTCCTGGACATGGTGCGTCGTCGCAGCAAGATCCGCATGGAGGCGTTGCCCGAGGAGTACGACCGCGTTCCGGCCGACACTCCCGATCCGCAGCAGATCTTTCACGACGCGAATCTCGATCCCGACCTCCAGGCCGCGCTCGACGCACTGCCGCCCGAATTCCGTGCCGCAGTCGTCCTGTGTGACATCGAGGGACTGTCCTATGAGGAGATCTCGGCGACCCTCGGTGTGAAGCTCGGCACCGTCCGCAGCCGTATCCATCGCGGTCGGCAGACGATTCGTGATCACCTCAATGCCCGCGGGCACACCGACAGCAGGTCGGTGGCGGTTGGGAACGCCGGCTAGTCGCGCCCAGGTGGGACCCGTCGTCGTACGTCGGTCACCCGCCCGGAGCCACGGGAACCACTGCCGACCCGGCTTCGTTGTCATGTTCGGATAGGCTGGGTGGCCGCGCGCCGGGGTGGTGTGACGGGCACTCACGACGCCGGCGCAGTAGCGTGGAACGGATTCGACACGACGGCGAGACCGGCCGCAGCGGTGGAAGAGGTGAACGTCAGATGGAGATGGACCGAGGTCGACCCACCTCGGGGCAGCAGGGCGATGGTCCGCTACCCGCAGCGAGTCTCCGGCGACGCCGCCGCTCGGCGTGGAACCCGGCCACGTGGGCGCCCGTGACCACCTCGTTCTCGTCGAACCGCACCTACCGTGCACCGGGGACCGCCGGTGGGCGACGCTTCGCGCCGACCGAGCATCTCGCCGCCGAGGCGGTGGCAGCCTTCGTCGACGCCGAGCTGGGGATGACCGCACACATGCGCGCAACCCAGCATCTGGCGCATTGTCCCGAGTGCATGTCCGCGGTGGATGCGCAGGTGACGGCACGCTCGCGGCTACGTTCGGCCGCCGACGTCTCCATGCCGGCCGGTCTCCTCGGTCAGCTGAGCCAGATACCCACACGAGAGATCGACGTCACTCCCACCTCCGGCGATGCCGATACCGAACCGCACGGCGCCGACACCTGGCAGCGCGATCCGTCGATGAACCCGATGGCGATGCCGCCCGGGTTCCCGGTGACAGGCGCGTCGCGGGGCCGGGCCGAGCAGAGCAGCACCCGGGCGCGGATGAGTCGCTGGCGAGGCCGCTGACAGGTGGAATCACGAGAGGACAGCGAACTCGAGCAGACCTCCCGGGCCGCGGAAGACCCCCAGCCCGATGATGGTGCCGAGTCCGGCTCGGAGGCGTCACCCGGCACACCCGATCTGACGCGTTCGGTGCACACACCGGTGTCACCGCAGACCGCAGCCGTCTTCGGACGACCTTCCGGGGTACACGGCTCGTTCGCGCAGTCGTCGGACGAATCAGAACAACCCGCTCCGGAGATCGCCGCACCGGACCCGGTCCTGGCCGAGGCATTCGGGCGCCCCGCCGGCGAGAACTCGACGCTGCAGCGCGATCCACTGGCCACCTATGGCGAGCCGGACCGACCCGAGACGCCCCCGGACCCGTGGCGTGATCCCGAGAGCATGGCTGCGCTCGCCGATCCCGCGGTGAGTCGGCCGACGACCGCCGAGCCCACCGACCCGGGACCCAGGCTGGGCATCCGAGATGTCGTGTTCGGCAAGCGTGTCAGCTGGCACGCCCTGGCGACGTTGGCGGTGCTGGCGCTGCTCGTCGGATTGTTCGGCGGCCTGATCGGGCGCTGGACCGCCGAGGTCGTCTCACCGTTGAACTCTGATTCGGTGCAGCTGTCTTCGGGCGACGATGACGGCAATGCCGCTCCACGCTCACCGGTCGCCGGCGTCGCCCGGGCCGTGGAGAAGTCGGTGGTGGCCATCGATGTCCGGACCTCGAGTTCGGTGGGGACCGGGTCGGGCTTCATCATCGACAAGAGTGGCTACATCGTCACCAACAATCACGTGGTCTCGATGGCCGCCAACGACCGCAACGCCAAGCTCGAGGCGGTTTTCTTCGATCGGACGCGGGTGCCGGCACGCATCGTCGGCCGGGATACGAAGACCGATCTGGCGGTCGTGAAGGTCGACAACGTCGACAACCTGACGGTGTCCCGGCTCGGGGACTCAGACAAGCTCCAGATCGGCGAGGAGGTCGTCGCGTTCGGGTCGCCGTTGGGCCTGGACCGGACCGTGACCAGCGGCATCGTCAGTGCGCTGCACCGTCCGGTGCCGTTGCGACCGGATGCGGAGTCCGACACCGATGCCGTGATCGACGCGATCCAGACCGATGCGGCGATCAATCCCGGCAACTCCGGTGGGCCGCTCGTCAACGACGACGCCAAGGTGGTCGGCATCAACACCGCCGGTCTGGTGCCCGGCGGAGGTTCGATCGGCCTCGGATTCGCCATCCCGATCAATCAGGTGATCCCCATCGCGCAGACGTTGATCCGCAACGGGGAAGTGCATCACCCGCAGATCGGGGTGAACGCCAGCTCGGTACGCAACGACCGCGTGCTCGGCGCGCAGGTCCGCAACGTGGTCGCCGGCGGACCCGCGGACAAGGCGGGCGTACGGGAAGACGATGTCATCACCTCGTTCAACGGCCGGACCATCGAGAGCGCCGATGAATTGACGGTCGCGGTCCGGACGGCGAAGATCGATGACACGGTGCCGTTCACCTATTGGCGTGACGGTCGCACCTTCACGGGCACGATCACGCCGGCGAGCGACTGACGGCACGAACCGGAGCGGTTCGTGCCTCGAGTGATGGGGACGAGGAATGTTCAGCAGTATCGGGTGGGGTGAGATCGCCGTTCTGATGGCTGCGGGCCTGATCATCCTCGGGCCCGACCGGCTGCCCGGCGCGGTCTCATGGACGATGAAGTCGCTACGTCAGGTCCGCGACTACGCGACCGGTGCGACGAATCAACTCAAGGACGAACTGGGCCCGGAGTTCGATGAACTGCGCAAACCGCTGTCCGATCTGAACGAGCTCCGCGGGATGACACCGCGTGCGATCGTGACGAAGCATTTGTTGGACGGCGACGACTCGGTGTTCAACCTCGGGCTGGATGCGACGACCGTCGACCGCAACACCACGGATACGCCGGAGATCAAGCCGGTCTCGGCGCCGATGCCGAATCCCCGTGAGACGCAGAGCGATCCGACGGCGACACGCACCCGCAGCGTCGCCGACTGGGACGCCACCTAGGGCCCAGGGCCAGCGGCCGCCACCGAGCCGCCGACGATGCGGTGGGTCCGGCTCAGCCGTGACGGGTGGTGTCGATTCCCAGGCTCATCCCGGCGAGGCCGCGTCGACGAACGGCGAGCTTGTCTGCGATGGCGCGTAGAGCCGAACCGACGGCGGACTCCGGCGCGGACAGGACGACCGGCACACCCACATCGCCGCCTTCGCGCAGACTGGTCTCCAGGGGTACCTGACCGAGCAACTCGACCGGCGCGCCGACCGCACGAGACAGCCGCTCGGCCACCATCGCCCCGCCGCCGGACCCGAAAGGCTCCATCCGGGAGCCGTCGGGCAACTCCATCCAGGACATGTTCTCCACCACACCCAGGATCTTCTGGCGGGTCTGCAGGGCGATCGCGCCGGCGCGTTCGGCGACCTCCGCGGCGGCCTGCTGCGGCGTGGTGACCACGAGGATCTCCGCGCCCGGGATCAATTGCGCGATGGAGATCGCCACATCGCCGGTGCCGGGTGGGAGGTCGAGGAGCAGAACGTCGAGGTCACCCCAGTAGACATCGGCCAGGAACTGTTGCAGTGCACGATGCAGCATCGGTCCGCGCCAGGTCACCGGGGTGTTGCCGTCGGTGAACTGGCCGATCGATATGAACCTCACGCCGTGGCTCATCGGCGGCATGATCATTCGTTCGACCTGCGTCGGCTTGGCGTCGCTGCCCAGCATGCGCGGTACCGAATGGCCGTAGATGTCGGCATCGAGGACGCCGACCGAGAGGCCGCGTTCGGCGAGCGCGGTGGCGAGGTTGACCGTGACACTCGACTTGCCGACGCCGCCCTTGCCGGAGGCGACGGCGTACACGCGGGTGAGAGAACCGGGCTGGGCGAACGGGATCACGGGCTCGGCCTTGTCGCCGCGCAGCTTCTTGCGCAGCTCCGTGCGTTGTTCGTCGTCCATCACGTCGAGCTCGACCCGAACCGTGCCCACCCCGGGGACATCGGCCACGGCACTCTCCACGCGCCCGGAGATCTCCGTTTTCATCGGGCATCCGGACGTCGTCAGATAGACGACGACGTCGACGCTCGCGTCATCGTTGACCGCGACAGACTTGATCATCCCCAGGTCGGTGATCGGTTTCCCGATCTCCGGGTCGTTGACCTTGCTGAGCGCAGCGCGGACCGCTGATTCGGTGGGTAGAACTCCAGTAGTCATCACCTGCCAGCTTAACCGCCGGACGAACGTCGCCGTCCGCCCGTCCCGTGCGCGGTCAGGCGCCCGGTCGAGGTGTGGTCGTGGTCGCGACGGCGCCTCCCGGCTTCTTGCGCTTGGGAGCAGCGGACGACGGTGCCGGCTTCGGGGGCTGCAACTGCGGCGGCAGCAGATTGGGCGGCACCAGACCGGGCGGGAGGCAGATCGCACCCAGGCAGGTGGGGTCCGGGGTACTGCTCTCCGGGCTCGACGGGGACGAGGAGCTGTCCCCGGGAGACGTCGGCGTCGACGAGGTCGATGGTTTCTTCTTCTTCGACGACGTCGCGGCCTTCTTGTGCTTCGGTTCCGGAATCGGGTTGGTCGGCATCACGCCGGTTGCGTACGCGGCCGCCCAGCTCAGCACGTTGGCCACGTACTCCATCGAATGGTTGTAGCGGAGGACCGCGGCGACCTTGTTCTTCTCGGCCATGATGTCGGCCACCCCGGCGCACAGGTAGCGGCCGGCGGAATACGTCGCATCGAAGACGTTGTTCGGATCGGCCTTGCCGTCGCCGTTGGCGTCGGAGCCCCAGCTCGCCCACGTACTCGGGATGAACTGCATCGGGCCCATCGCGCGGTCATGGGAACTGTCCCCGTCGATGCGTCCACCATCGGTGTCGTGGATCACCGCATTGCCCGCGAGGGAGCCGTCGAGGATCGGACCCTCGATCGGGTTGATGGTGGTTCCGTACTGGTCGACGGAACCGTTGGAGGCGTGATTCGACTCGATGCGCCCGATTCCGGCCAAGAGGAACCATGGCAACCTGCATTGCGGCGACTCGGCGTCGATGCGGTTAGCGGCCAGCTTGTATGCCTGAAGGACCACGCCGGGAATGCCGAGCGGTCCGCTCGGGAGCGAGCCGGTGATGCGGAACTGAGGTGTCAGCGCCGGTTCGACGGTCTTGGGTGGCGGTGCCGCGAACCCGAGGAGTGTCACCGGGGCGCCGGGCGCGATCTCTGCGGCCGCAGCCGGGACGCTGTCGGCGGTGGTCTCCACGGCGGCGATCACCGAGCCGCTCGACGCACTCGACGTCGCAGCGCCCAGCATCATCGCCCCGACCAGCACACCGCCCGTGCCGACGGCCATCGCGCGCCGGGGAAGTCGTGGACGGCGCGGTCCCTGGGCACGATGAAAGACTCGGGGACTCATCGGGTATGCCCCGGCGTCATCGTCCCACCCCTCGCCGATGGTTGCTGCGCCACCGACATCGACTGCCTGTCCACACCCACTCCGATTGTGTTCGGGTACTCATGCTGGTCCGCCCCCCGTGATCCCGCGGATCGTCGCCGGGCCCGCTGGCGGAAATCCGCTGGTGAATCGCCGTATGCGAATCCACCTGGCGAATCCCCGAGTCCCTGTACCGGGGCCGGCCGACGTGTGACCCACGATACATATGGGTCGGGCGCCCCAGTACAAGAACCTGACAATTCTTGGCCACATGCAACTGATCGCCGGATGAACGGGCTCGCGTTACCGACGCGGGCGCATCACGCGGTCGACGATGAATCCGCCTCCGGGCGACCTCGGCGCTGACGGGCCCGATCGCGATCGGCGTCGTCGAGCGTGTCAGACCTGTCCGCCAGCCGATCGGTGAGCTCGGTCAGCAGGTCGTCGAACTCCTTGCGGAGGTAGTCGCGGGTCACCGTGTCGCCGACGGCCAGACGCACCGCGGCCAGTTCGCGCGCCAGGAACTCCGTGTCCGCTTTCGTCTGCGCCGCCCGCATCCGGTCCTCGTCCAAGGCGACCTTGTCGCGGTTCTCCTGGCGGTTCTGGGCCAGGAGGATCAGCGGTGCGGCGTACGCGGCCTGGGTGGAGAACGCGAGATTGAGCAGGATGAACGGGTACGGATCCCAGCGCCAGGACACGGCCACGAGGTTCAGGGCCACCCACACGATGACCGCGACCGTCTGGATCGCCAGGTAGCGGCCGGTGCCGAGGAACCGCGCGATCCGTTCGGCGTACACGCCGACCACGTCGGAGTCGAGGTTGAACGAGATCCGACGGCCCTGGCGTGGGGTGTCGAGTCGGCGGCCGGATTGTTCGATGCTCACGCACCAGCTCCTGCGGTGTCGGCGCCGGCGATGCCGACGATCGGGCCGGTGTCCTCGGGCTCGGTCTCACGCCAGTCGCGGGGGAGCAGTTCATCGAGCAGGTCGTCGACGCTCACTCCGCCGAGCAGATGGCCTTCTTCGTCGACCACCGGACCGCACACCATGTTGTAGGTGGCGAAATACCGGGTGACCGCCTCCAACGAGTCCTGCGGGTGCAGCCGCGACAGGTCGGTGTCGAGAATGCCGCCCACGATGTTCGCGGGAGGCTCGCGCAGCAACGCCTGCAGATGGACACAGCCGAGATACTTGCCGGTCGGAGTGGACGTCGGTGGCCGAACCACGAACACCAGGCTGGCCGCGGCGGGCGTGACATCCGGATCACGCACGCGCGCAAGTGCTTCCGCGATCGTCGTCGAGGCGGTGACGATGATCGGCTCGGAGGTCATCAGACCACCCGCGGTATCCGGTGAGTGGGTGAGCAGCCGGCGGACGGGCTCGGAGTCCTCGGGATCCATGCGCTCGAGCAGGGATTCCGCCTCCGAGTCGGGTAGTTCGCCGAGCAGGTCGGCGGCGTCGTCGGGGTCCATCGCCTCCAGGACGTCCACGGCACGCTCGAGCTCGAGATGGGACAGCATGTCGGTCTGGTCGTCCGGTGGCAGCTCCTGGAGGATGTCGGCCAGACGTTCGTCGTCGAGGGCGGCCGCGATCTCATCCCGGCGCTTCACCGGTAACTCGCGTAGCGCGTTGGCGACGTCGGCGGCCCGCATGCCCTCGAACTGCATCAGCGCTTGCGCCACACCCTGTCCGGGCAGATTCAACTCCGTCTGGGTGAGTCCGCTGACCCGATGCCAGTCGACGACGTGGGTCTCGCCGCGGCGGCGGAGGCCCTTGCGGCCGGTACGTACCGCGACGCGCGACACGACCCAGTCGCGGGTGCGGGTCCGTTCGATGCCGAGGTCGACGACGGTGACGTCCACTCCGGCGAGGTCGGCGAGGTCGGGGTCGTCGACCCGGACGCGCGAATCGAGGACCTGGCCGATCGCGAGCGCCTCGCCGGGACGGAGATGAAGGCGCCGCAGACTCACCGTTCCCGTGTTGAGGGTGACCGCATTGGGCTCGATGGCGGTGACACGCAACATCGGGACGAAGATCCGTCGGCGCGTGGTCAGTTCGACCGCGAGCCCCAGGGCGCGTGGCTGCTGACCGCCCATCCGGATGGCGATCACGACGTCACGGACGCGGCCGATCGACTCGCCGTCGGGCCCGAGCACGGCCAATCCGACCAACCTGGCCACAAACACCTTGCTCACCGACGACATAGTCGTAAGGGTAGTGGCATCGGGATGCACGCTGCGTACATCCCGACGGCGGGTTGGTGGCGGTGGACGGTGCACGCGTTGTCGACTTCCGTGTACCCGACTAACGTGCGCCGTGGAGGCACGTTCCTGCGGCCCGCCGCGCCGGACGACGCCGCCGAACGGTGCCCGACGGCGCCGACGACCAGTGGAGGACGCGAGATGACCAATCCGATGCGCCGCGAGACCCCGGGCCTGCCGACGCCACCGACGGGATGGCCGATCGGTTCCTACGGAACCTATGCCGAGGCGCAGCGCGCCGTCGACTATCTCTCGGATCAGAACTTCACCGTGCAGGACGTGACCATCGTCGGCGTGGACCTCATGCAGGTCGAGCGTGTGATCGGGAGACTCACCTGGGGCAAGGTGGTCGGTGGTGGGATCGTTTCCGGTGCGTGGCTCGGACTCTTCTTCGGTCTGCTCGTCTCGCTTGTGGTGACCGGTGCCGGTTTCGCGCCCGTCGTCTTCGGCTTGGTCGGCGGCATCATCTTCGGCGTGATCTCGACCACCATTCCGTACGCTGCGACCCGCGGTCAGCGCGACTTCGCCTCGACGATGCAACTCGTCGCCGGACGATACGACGTGCTGTGTGATCCGCGCAGTGCCGAGCAGGCACGCGACATGTTGAGCCGTCTGGCCAACTGACACCCGACGGGCCGAGGCCCGACTCGGCACGGTGAATTCGCCAGGGTGAAACCGTCCTGCAGTTCGCCGGAGATCACGATTCTGTACGTTCTGGCACGCTCATGCCGAATGTGTTGCATGTCACGAATGTCGAGATATAACGTTACGCAGACGCTGACCGGTGTGTGGCCTCGAGTCCTACACCGTGACGACATCGAGGAGGCTGCGTGCGGTTCCGGGCTGGGAGTTCCGAATTCGGTCGATCTCCACGGCGCGTGCGGCGAAAGCTGGTGATGGCGACGGTCGCACTGGCGACTGCGCTCCCGATCGTCACCGCTTGTGGGTCCGGCTACACGCCTCGGGTGATCAACATCTATCCGCCCGCCGACGGGGCGTCGTTCATCGACAAGGTCGGACAGAAGTGCAGCCAGGAATCCAATGGCGCATACAAGATCGTGACCACTCCGTTGCCCAAGGCGGCCGATGATCAGCGACTGCAGCTGGCGCGCCGACTGGCAGGCAACGATCACGGTTTGGATCTGATGGGAATGGACGTCGTCTGGACCGCCGAGTTCGCCGATGCCGGCTGGCTCGTCCCGGTACCGGATGACCTGGCCCGCAACGTCGCAGCGGTGAGTCTCGGTGGCCCGCGCGAGACGGCGACCTGGAAGACGCCGGACGACACGCGTAAGCGGCTGTATGCGATCCCGACGTGGACCAACACCCAATTGCTCTGGTACCGGCCCGATGTCCTGCGTCAGTACCTCAACAAGGTACGGCCACCGAGTACCTGGGATGAGATGCTCGCCGACACCGAGGCGATCCGCGCCAAGGGCGGGCCGAGCTACATCATGGTGCAGGGCAAGCAATACGAAGGACTGATGGTCTGGTTCAACTCGGTTCTCGTCAGCGCGGGCGGTTCGGTGGTGGACCCCAACGATCCGAACAAGCAGACGCTCAACGACACTCCCGCGCATCGCGAAGCCACCCTGCGGGCCCTGCGGACACTGAAGGCGGTCGCGACGGCACCGGGCCACGATCCGTCCCTGACCAACTCGGACGAGTCCTCCGCACGCCTCGGCATGGAGAACGGCAACGCGACCTTCGAAGTCAACTGGCCGTTTGTGTTCTCATCCATGCGCAGCAACGCCGCCGCGGGCGACGTGCCGTTCTTTCCCGAGATGGCCAAATTCGGTCCGATGTTCGCCGACCCGGACAACCCGCCCGCCGACAGCGACCTGGCGCCGGTGAACCGGGTGGTCCGGACGAAGTTCAACTTCGCGCCCTATCCGGGCGTCAGTCCCGACCTGCAGACCAGGACGACCCTGGGCGGGGTCAACATCGCGGTGGCGAGTACATCGCAGCAGAAGGACCTCGCGTTCCAGGCCGCGGCCTGTCTCACGAATCGTGATGCGCAGAAGGTCTATTCGATCGAGGGCGGTACTCCGCCGACGATCGCATCGCTCTACGACGACCCGGACTTCCAGGCCGCTTACCCGATGGGCAACGACATCCGCGACCAACTCCGCGAGCAGACGGCGGCCCTGCGTCCGGCATCGCCTGACTACCAGGCGATCTCGACGCTGGTCACGGCGACTCTGAGTCCCGTCGGTGCATGGAATCCGGAGACGATGGTCGACGAACTCGCCGATCAGGTCCAGCGCGCGATCGACGGAGAGGGACTGATCCCATGACCACGGGAGACAACGATGATCCGCGTTCCCGGTCGGGACGGCATGCCATGCCCGACGAGAACGCCACCCCGCGCGAGCCCTCGGTTCGACCGCCAGAGGTGAACCGGCAATCGGGGACCGGCGCCGACGGCGCAGCAGGCTCGTGGGTTCCGCCGCAATCCGATGCGGCGGCCGGACGGGCTCCGGAGTTCCCCTCGGCCGCATCGACCGCGCCGGCGGGGGCCGTCGCCACGGCGACCCGGCCCGAGGTCGATCAACCGGCCACGAAGAAAAAGGGGTTGAGCGAGGGGAAGTCGGCCGAGCGACGGCTGGCCTTCTGGTTGGTCGCACCGGCTGCGGTGATGATGTTGCTGGTGACCGGATATCCGATCATCTACGCCTGCTGGCTGTCGCTGAACAAGATGAGCCTCTCGGCGCCGGGGGAGCGGGAATTCGTCTGGTTCGGCAACTACGTGACGGTCCTGACCTCGAATTACTGGTGGACCTCGTTCTTCATCACCCTGGGGATCACGGTGGTGTCGGTGGCCATCGAACTGGTTCTGGGTATGGCGATCGCACTCGTGATGCATCGGACGATCTTCGGCAAGGGCACGATCCGTACCGTCGTGCTCATCCCGTACGGCATCGTCACCGTCGCGGCGGCGTTCTCCTGGTACTACGCCTGGACGCCGGACACCGGGTACCTCGCCAATCTGCTGCCCGATGGCAGTGCGCCGCTGACCCAACAGTGGCCGTCGCTGGCGATCATCGTGCTCGCCGAGGTCTGGAAGACGACGCCGTTCATGGCGCTGCTGCTGCTCGCCGGTCTCGCCCTGGTCCCCGACGACCTGCTCAAAGCCGCGCAGGTGGATGGTGCCGGCGCATGGACTCGGTTGTGGCGCATCATCATTCCGTTGATGAAGCCGGCCATCCTGGTCGCCCTGCTGTTCCGTACACTCGACGCATTCCGAATCTTCGACAACATCTACGTGTTGACCAGAGGCTCCAACAACACCTACTCGGTGTCGATGCTGGGCTATGACAACCTGTTCAAGGCCTTCAACCTCGGTGTCGGGTCGGCGATCAGCATCCTGATCTTCATCTGCGTCGCGCTCATCGCGTTCATCTTCGTCAAGGGCTTCGGCACCGCCGCGCCCGGCTCCGATACCGAGGGGAGGTAGGGCCGGTCATGTCACGAAGTCTGTCCAGCAAGGCCTGGTGGACCATCGCCAACCTGCTGGTGGTGCTGTACGCCGTCATCCCGCTGCTGTGGATCATCAGCTTGTCCTTCAAGCCGCCGGGCGCGGTGAAGGACGGGAACTTCATTCCGCAGCAATGGACGTGGGACAACTACAAGGGCATCTTCGACACCAGCGTGTTCACCAGCGCGCTGCGTAACTCGGTCGGCATCGGTTTGATCACCACGATCATCGCGGTGCTCCTGGGCACCATGGCCGCATATGCGGTTGCGCGCCTGGATTTCCCGGGGAAGAAGTTGCTCATCGGTGCTGCGCTGCTCATCGCGATGTTCCCGCAGATCTCGTTGGTCACACCGCTGTTCAACATCGAGCGAAAGATCGGCCTGTTCGACACCTGGCCCGGCCTGATCCTGCCGTACATCACATTCGCACTGCCGTTGGCGATCTACACGCTCTCGGCCTTCTTCCGTGAGATCCCCTGGGAACTGGAGAAGGCGGCGAAGATGGACGGCGCGACACCGTGGCAGGCCTTCCGTAAGGTGATTGCGCCATTGGCCGCCCCGGGCGTCGTCACCGCCGCCATCCTGGTGTTCATCTTCGCGTGGAACGACCTGCTCCTGGCACTGTCGTTGACATCGACCGAGCGCGCGATAACGGCACCGGTGGCCATCTCCAACTTCACCGGTGACTCTCAGTTCGAGGAACCGACCGGATCGATCGCGGCTGCCGCTGTGGTCATCACCATTCCGATCATCATCTTCGTCTTGTTCTTCCAACGTCGAATCGTGGCCGGCCTGACCTCCGGCGCCGTGAAGGGATAACCCATGGCCGAGATCATCCTGGACAAAGTGACCAAGCAGTACCCGGACGGGTCGACGGCGGTCCACGAGGTCGACGTGGACATCGCGGACGGCGAGTTCATCATCCTGGTCGGTCCGTCGGGCTGTGGGAAGTCGACGACGCTGAACATGATCGCCGGGCTCGAGGACATCACGTCGGGCGAATTGCGCATCGAGGGTCAGCGCGTCAACGAACGCGCTCCGAAAGACCGCGACATCGCCATGGTGTTCCAGAGTTACGCGCTCTACCCGCACATGACGGTGCGCGAGAACATCGCGTTCCCGCTCACGCTGGCCAAGATGAGCAAGTCTGATATCTCGGCCAAGGTCGACGAGGCGTCCAAGATCCTCGACCTCGGTCCCTACCTCGACCGCAAGCCCGCCAACCTGTCCGGTGGGCAGCGCCAGCGGGTCGCAATGGGACGCGCGATCGTCCGGGCGCCCAAGGCGTTCCTGATGGACGAGCCGCTGTCGAACCTGGACGCCAAGCTCCGCGTCCAGATGCGCACCGAGATCGCCCGGCTGCAGAATCGGCTCGGCACCACGACGATCTACGTCACCCACGACCAGACCGAGGCGATGACCCTCGGCGACCGGGTGGTGGTGCTGCGCGGTGGTTACGTGCAGCAGATCGGTACTCCGCAGGAGTTGTACAACCATCCGGCCAACCTGTTCGTGGCCGGCTTCATCGGCTCACCGGCGATGAACTTCCTGCCGGGACGCCTCGGGGGTGATGCCATCGAGACCCCGATCGGTCGGATCGCGGTCCCGAACCATCAGCAGATCGTCGACAATGCGCAGAAAGCGCAGAGTAACGGCGAGGTCTTGGTGGGCATTCGGCCGGAACACCTCGAGGACGCCACTCTGGTCGACTCGGCGGCCCGGTCCGACGGGGCCACCTTCACCGCTGCCGTCGACGTCATCGAGTCGATGGGCTCGGACAACTACGTCTATTTCACGGTCGACGCACCACATGCGGCCAGCGACGCACTCGCCGAGCTCTCCGCGGACGCGGGCGCCGAGATCGGTGGCGGACAGATGATCGCCCGTGTCTCCCCAGAGTCGGGTATCACGCGGGGTGGCAACGCCGAACTGTTCTACGACCCGTCGAAGGTGGCGGTGTTCGACCTGTCGTCCGGGGCCAACCTGCGCTTGGAATGATCGGTTCGCAGGGGGCGTAGGGGTGTCGTGTTCAGACTGTTCCCACCCCGGTCCCTGAGCTGAGGGGCGAGCTTGCGTGTGTGACCACCGCTGCTCCCTGAGGAGCGAGCTTGCGGGCGGGGCCACGCCGGTCCCTGAGGAGCGAGCTTGCGGGCGGGGCCACGCCGGTCCCTGAGGAGCGAGCTTGCGGGCGGGGCCACGCCGGTCCCTGAGGAGCGAGCTTGCGAGCGTGGCCACCCCGGTCCCTGAGGAGCGAGCTTGCGAGCGTCACGAAGGGTCGGCCCTTCGTGACGCATCCTCGCAGGCTCGGAGGCTCCTCAGGGGTCGGGTTGGCATCCTCGCAGGCTCGGAGGCTCCTCAGGGGTCGGGTTGGCATCCTCGCAGGCTCGGAGGCTCCTCAGGGGTCGGGTTGGCATCCTCGCAGGCCGGTGGTGGCGTTCGTCGGCTCTCAGGCCGGCGACTCAGGGGCGGTTGGGGACGCTCGCGCCTCAGCGGCGGCGGCGACGACCCATGTCGTGCAGCTGCCGGAGGATCTCCTCGTCCCAGATGTGTTTGCGGACCAGGCGATAGCGTTCGCACGCCAGCCACATGTAGAGCTCGGCATCGCTCTCGAGGTCGGGGCGGATACCTGCCCGGTGGGCCATCCTCACCACCGGCAGGAACTCCTCGCCGAACCATCGGCGGGCGACGTCTGTGCGGCTGACGAATTCGCCCATCTCCTGGCCGAGGCGAAACCCCCAGGCCTCGACGTTCTCGGCGAGCTCCGCGTAGTCGAACGGGTCCGCCAGCCGGATCTTCTCCGCCTGGGCGCCGGACAACGGGACCCGCGAAAGGAAAAGCCTCCGATGGTCTTTGAGCAGCAGGTCCGATTCGGCGTTGATGCCCTCGGGGGAGATGCGGGTGTGGATCTCGGTGACGTATGCGTCGATGGTGTGGAAGTGGCGGGCGATCGCGATCGACACGCGATGGTGGCCGTCGAGCACGAAATGCATCGATCCGACCCGGTAGAGCTGGACGGGCGGTACCGACTCGCCGCGTCGCTGCGCGGCCGCGAGGCGTTGCCAGCGCTCGCGGATCCGCGACGATGTGGGACGGAAGTACCGATCGAAATCCTTTGTGCGGTCGACACTTCCGACGATCGAGTCAACTTCGACCTGCTGCAGTCCGAGGTAGGTCTCGCCGATACGGCCGAGCGCCGCGACGACCTCGTCGAACGGCAGGATCGTGTTCACGTCGGCCGGCTGACGGGTGAACCACGCCATCAGGCGCGACATCTCGGCATGCCGACGCATGCGCGTGAAGTCGTTCTCGGCGTCCGCGTCCGGGAATCCCGTGTCACGAGCCATGACGTCGCCTGACGATCCGGAACTCGCGGGTGCCGGGTTCGATGTCGAACTGGCAATAACCGACCACGTTCATCGAGATGGTGTCGTCGCCGATCATCTTGTCGGTGGGCCGTGTGCCGTAAGGGTGCACGTGTCCATGGACGAGGAGTGTCGGACGTAGCGTCCGAACCAGTCCGTGATAGCAGTCGAAGCCGCGATGCGGCGCGTCGTCGCCATCGCCGATCCCGCGTGCGGGGCTGTGGGTCAGCAGGATGTCGGGGGTCGGGCGTGTGCAGGTCAGACGCCACGATCGCATCCGCTGGCGAACGTCGCTGTATTGGTTGGGGCCCTCGTTGTAGCGGCGGCAGCCGCCCAGACCGCTGATCCTCAGGCCTGCGACGTCGACGGTGCGTCCGTCGGCGTTGATCGCGCCGCGCGGCCCCGGCTCATCGCTGGGCAGGCCGGCCCGCAACCATCCGGCCCGTCCCCGGCGATAGCCGGACAGGTCGCGGTCGTGGTTGCCCGGCACGAAGACACAGGGGGCGTCGCACAGCGTCGCGAGCACCTCGAGGTAGTCGAAGGGCAGATCGCCGGCGCCGAGGATGACGTCGGGACGGCCTTCGATGCCGACCCCGAAGGTCAGTGAATCCACGACCTCGTCCGCCACCGCCAGGACACGTACCATCCGTCCAGGCTATCGCCTGCTGTGACGTAATCCGTGATTCTCCGGATCGACGCCGGGCACCACTTTGCCATCTCTTTACCATTTGGCCCTGTGACCCGTTGATCCGCAACGATTTTGGTGTCCAGCGGCGTTCTGTAACGGCGTCGTGTCCGAGCCGTAAAGTTCCATGTGGAGTAGTGCCATATGGAAATAAATGGTGTTAGCTTCTCCATGACCCGGTAGGTCCCCGGGTGCACAGTCCGATCAGCACCGTTCTGAGGTCGCCGCCGCCCGAGGACGGCTCGGGGACCCTTGCGCCTTCTGTCGACACTTCGCGGCGAGAGGCACCGGGGCAGCGCCAGTCACGAAGAGAAAGTTCGGATACATGACCTCATCTGATCAGCCGGTGGGAGAAGTCCAGGTCCACCCCACGCCGTCGCCGCCGGGCACCGGTGCCTATCAGCGATTCGTGAACTGGGCATCCCAGGACACGATCGAGGACTTCTCGCTTCGATACGCACCCAAGTCATTTCGAAAATGGTCTCCGATGGCGTGTTCGATCGCGGCACTCGGCGGCATCGCCTACCTGGCCGACTACTCGATCGGCGCGTCGATCGCGGTGGCCCACGGTACTGCGAGCGCCCTGGTCGCGATCATCGTCGCCGCGGTGACCATCTTCCTGACCGGTATCCCGATCGCGTACTACGCGGCCAAGTACAACATCGACATGGATCTGTTGACCCGTGGTGCCGGTTTCGGCTACTTCGGATCGACGCTGACCAGCCTGATCTATGCGAGTTTCTGCTTCATCTTCTTCGCACTGGAGGGATCGATCATGGCGCAGGCCATGAAACGGGCCTTCCACATACCGCTGCCGCTCGGCTACATCATCGGTTCGCTGATCATCATCCCGCTGGTGTTGTACGGGATGACCGCGTTGGCGAAGTTCCAGGTGTGGACGCAACCATTGTGGCTCATCCTGTTCGTCGCGCCCATCGTGTTCATCGCGGTCGCGGATCCGGAGGGCTTCAACGGATTCCTGTCCTGGGCGGGTGACGGCGGTACCTCACGGGTGACTGCGATCGGTGTCGGCGCCGGGGCGGGCGTCGCACTCTCGCTCATCGCCCAGATCGGTGAGCAGGTCGACTATCTGCGATTCATGCCGGAGAAGTCGGAGACCAACCCGGTCCGGTGGTGGGGGGCGGTCCTGTGTGCGGGTCCGGGTTGGGTGATCCTCGGCGCCGCCAAACAGATCTGTGGCGTCTTCCTGTGCTTCTATGTGGCCGGCAAGGTCGGCTTCACCGCGGCCACCGAACCGATCGAACAGTTCCTCGGCGGGTTCGGATCGGTGATCCACAACAACGCGGTGGCCCTCGGGCTCGCGACCCTGATGGTGTTGCTGTCCCAGATCAAGATCAACGTGACCAATGCGTATTCGGGGTCCTTGTCGTGGTCGAACTTTTTCAGCCGTGTCCTGCACGTCCACCCGGGCCGCGTCGTCTATCTCGGCCTGCACATTGCCATCGCCCTGGCGCTGATGCTGGGCAACATGTTCGCGGTCCTGAACACCATCCTCGGCTTCTACTCGAATGTCGCCATCGCGTGGGTGGGAGCGATCGTGGCCGACCTGATCATCAACAAGCCGCTCCTGAAGCTGAGTCCGTCCTACGTCGAGTTCAAGCGCGCGTATCTCTACTCGATCAATCCGGTCGGATTCGTGTCCATGATGGTCGGCTCCGTCTTGTCGATCATGGCTTTCTACAACGCCTTCGGTGATTTCATGGCTGCTTGGTCGCCATACCTGGCCTTGGCCGTGTCATTCATTCTCTCGCCGATCATCTGCATCGCCACCAAGGGTAAGTACTACCTCGCTCGCCCGAACCCGATCCGCGAGGAGATCGAGAAGGAGCCGGCCTGGGCCGGACAGACGTTGCTCGACATCGTCGACAACAAGCGCTATGAACTTCCGGACATGGTGCACCACTGCCCGTTCCACAACGGCACGATCTCCTCGTTGACCTGCACGTTGACCAAGGATTGTCACGACCAGTGCAAGACGCCCGAGTACACCGAGACGGTGACCGCCGACGAACTGCGCGCGCAGTCCTCAGGTGCGATGGTCTGAGCTCGGTGGTCGGCAACTCCTGCTGTCCCGCATCGGTATCCGCAGCGGGACAGCAGGAGTCCGTCAGGAGTCGAGCTCTGCGATGACGCGGAACTCCATGTCGTCGGTGTCGGCGAGGAACACGGGTTGTTGAGTGTGGCTGCCGCGCATGTGCACTTCTCCGCGTGGGCCCGAGTACGCGACCCGTGCCGAGGTCCGGGCGATGTCACGCACGTCGAGACTGCGGGCGGCGGCCGACAATGAGGCGAGCAGGAGCATTCCCTCGTAGCAGGATTCACCGATGTTGTTCAGTGCCGGCGCGCAGCTGCCCAACCGCTGCTCGTAGCGGGCGCCGAACGACAGGCTCGATGGCGTGACGAGGCTCTCGAAGTACCCGCTGGCGGTGAACATCCCGTGAGTGCCGTCTTCTCCGCTCGCGTAGAGAACATCCTCGCCGATCATCATCGACAGACGCGTGTGGCGGTCGTCGAGGCCCGCCTTCGCAAAGCTGCGGTTGAACGCCGCGTTGTCGGCGCCGACCATGAGTACCAGGACCCCATCCGGGTCCGCGTGGCGGATGAGATCGAGCATCGGCTCGAACTCCCGGCTCCCCAACGGTACGAAGGCGTCTCCGACGAAGTTCATACCGGACGAATGGATGAACGAACGGGTCACTGCCGCCGTGCGTCTCGGCCAGACATAGTCATTACCGACCACGCACCAGGTGCGAACGCCCCGGTGGTCGCGCAACCACCGCATGGCGGGGAAGAGCTGTTGGTCGGGTGTCTCGCCGACCATGTAGACGCCGTCGTTCGTCTCGCCGCCTTCATAGAAGGTGGTGTACACGTACGGGACTCGGCCGGCGGTATGCGGTGTGATCACTTGCCGGGCGTTGGACAGATGCCATCCGACGACGCCGTCGACGATCCGTTCACTGACCAGGTGATCCATTGTCTGCGCCAGGCGGGTCAGCGGTGCGCCGGCATCGACGACATGCAGACGAACCGGGCGGTCGAGAATCCCTCCCGCCGCGTTGATGTCGTCGACGGCCATCTCGGCGGTGACCTCGCAGGAGGGGCCGAACATGCCGGCCGGTCCGCTGAGTGGGACCACCAGTGCGATGTCGACGGTCGGTCGGAGCGCATGCCGAGAATTGTCAGGTGAGGGGGCCACAATTGCCGCCTTGGTCGGGGACAGTGAGATCACGACGACGTGAGTCCCGCCCGGCGATCAGCCGGAGGAAAACGTGGTGTAAACATACTCCCTTCCAGCCGGGACTTCTCGTCATGATGACCGATTCATGATCGTGCACCGGTACTCTTGAGCCACCATGGAAGAGTCCGTCAATACCCACGCCGTCGGGGCGCACGTTGTCGAGGAGCTGTCACGCCTGCTGAATGCCGTGGCGCAGCAGGTGGATTCGGCGGTGTCGGTCGAGCTCGAGGGCATGACCGTCAACCAATGGCACGTGCTCGCGGCGCTGGAGGGCGGGGCCGGTGCACCCATGTCGACACTGGCCGCCGCGACGTTACTCCCCGGCCCGAGTCTCACCCGACTGATCGACGGCATGATCGATGACAACCTGGTCTATCGCAGGGTCGACGACACCGACCGTCGGCGGGTTCTGGTCTTTCAGACGCGGCGGGGCGCAACGCTGTTCACTCGTATCGGGACCCGGCTGGATGCCGCCGAGTCGGTGGCGGCCCTGCTCACCGATCCCGACGGCACGCCCGCACGGCTCCTGGAACTGATCCGGACGATCCGGGGAGTCGATTCCACCGCACTCTGAACAGAATGCCCGGTGCGGGCGCCCGCTGCTCAGAAGGAGGCGCGGGGCGCTCCCATCCCGGGGTCGATCCGGACCGGTCCGTCCTTTGACGGTGCGATCGGGAAGTCGAAGATCGCGGTGGGGATGTAGACCGTCGCACAGGAATTGGGGATGTCGACCACACCGGACAGTCGGCCCTCGATGGGTGCGGAGCCCAGCAGGAGGTAGGCCTGCTCCGGGCTGTAGCCGAATTTCGTCAGGTAGTCGATCGCGTGCAGGCAGGCGCGCTGATACGACAGGTCGGAGTCGAGGTAACGCTGCTCGCCATCGAGGGTGACCGAGGTGCCGGAGAACGCGATCCACTCCGAGTATTGCGGGTCGGTGTTGCCGGGCATGAAGATCGCGTTCTCGCTGACCCCGTAGGTCGCCATGCCCCCCTTGATGAGGTCGACGTGCAGGTCCATGAACCCGCCCATCTCGATGGCGCCGCAAAAGGTGATCTCGCCGTCGCCCTGTGAGAAGTGCAGGTCGCCGAAGGAGAGATTGGCGCCGGGAACGAAGACGGGATAGAAGACGCGGGTGCCCTTGGTGAGGTTCTTGATGTCCTGGTTGCCGCCGTTCTCCCGGGGCGGCGCCGTGCGGGCCGCCTCCGCGGCCACGCGGTCGTACTCGGCGCCGGTCAGGGTCCCGAGGATCGCGTCCTTCGGCTGTGGTGGCAGCGCCAGCGGTGGTACCCGGTCCGGGTCGGTGGCGATCAACGCGGCCTCGCGGGCATTCCATGTTCCGAGCAGAGCGGATGAGGGCGCTGTGCCCATCAGTCCGGGATGGACGATGCCGGTGTACTTGACGCGCGGAACGTGCCTCGACGTCGCGCTCTGGCCGCTGAAGTCCCAGATCGCCTTGTAGGCGTCCGGGAACTGCTCGGTGAGGAATCCGCCGCCGTTCTGGGTGGCGAAGATGCCGGTGTAGCCCCAGCCCTGCCCGGCCAGCGGACCCGAATCCTCCTGGGGGATCGGGCCGACATCGAGGATGTCGACGATGAGCAGGTCCCCGGGTTCGGCGCCTTCGATGGCGAACGGTCCCGAGAGGACATGGACGCCGTCGAGGGGTGCGTTGAGAATGTCGTCGGCGGAGTCGTCGTTGTGGATGGCGCCGTCGAACCACTCACGGCAATGGGCACGGAATGTGTCACGCGGCTTCACCGTGACCGCGGCCGGGATGTCCGGGTGCCAGCGGTTGTGGCCGACGATCTGCTGATCGGTGAACGACTTCGACGAATCCAACGGGAAGAGCAACTCGGGCACCGGACTGACCTCCTGGGGCATTATTGTTCCGTATGGAACTATTCCATCTACACGATATCTCGGAAGTGGATCGACGACGTTAATTACGTATGACGGGAACTGCGCAGGGCAGGCGGCGGAACCGGGTCCTGTGCCCGAGCGGATCCCGGGCCGTGCGCGGAAGTCTCCGTCGCGAGTGTCGACGTCGGGGCGGTGAGATGTCGTGGTGCCGGCGCGGTGCCCTACGGTAGGTCTCGTGAACGACCGTGTCACCGATCGCATCCTGCGCCATCTCGTCGAGGTGTTCGGCGCCGAGCCGCAGCGGGCCTCCGTGACCTTCCTGGGTGTCGAGCCGATCGATGTGCTGCGCTTCGTCGACGGCGCCGACGTCGTCTACGTGACGGTGGGCTGTGCGCGGCATCCGATGGCGGAGCCGACGGACCTGCACGCCGATCCGGTCCGGGGGCCACGTGCCGAACTGGTGATACGCATGCATGGCGGGACCGCGCTGCCCGGGCTGCACCGGCGCATGGCGACGCTGGCGGCTGCGCCGTCGGTCGAGGGGCTCATTCTCGCCGAGGACGCCTTGCTCGACCTGTCCGAACCGATCTGGGATGGCGCGGCGCCGACGGCATTGATCCTCGAACCCGATGCCCTCGGCGAATTGCCGCTCGACGATCCGATGGAACCGGCCCGGTTTCTCCGGGCCATCCCCATCACTGCCAACGAGGCCGCCTGGGTGCGATTGAAGGGCGCCGACGCGCTGCGCGAGGCGTGGCGTGAGGCGGGGATCGATGTGATGGCGGCCGACCGGGCGGCCGCGAAACTGTGACGGTCAGAGCCAGTGGTGACGCCGGAACACCACCCACAGGGTCCCGCACGTGACCAGAAGGAAGAGCAGCACTGCCGGGTAGCCCCACACCACGTGCAGTTCGGGCATGTGGTCGAAGTTCATCCCGTAGATGCCCGCGACGAGGGTGGGCACTGCGGCGATCGCTACCCATGACGAGATCTTGCGCATGTCGGTGTTCTGCTGGATGCCCACTTTCGCCGCCGCCGCGCCGAGCAGGGAGGTCAGCACCTCGTCGTACTCGACGACGCGGTCGATGACCGTGGTCAGGTGATCGGCGACATCCCGGAATCGACGGCGGACCTCCTTCGGTACGAGCGCGTTGTCGGCGGTCAGTCTGGCCAGTGGACCGGTGAGCGGTGTGACCGCGCGCCGGAGTTCGAGCACCTCACGCTTGAGGAGGTAGACGGGGTCGATGTTGAGCCACCGCTGCGGTCCGAACACCGCCGACTCGATGGCGACGATGTCGGTCTCCATCTCGTCGGTGACCGCGAGGTAGCTGTCCACCACGAGGTCGGCGATCGCGTGCAGGACTGCGGTCGGCCCGAGCACGAGGCGTTCGGGCCGGGCTTCGAGACGACGTCGGACCCCGGACAGATGTGTGTGGTCACCGTGTCGGACCGTGATCACGAAATCCGACCCGACGAAGATCATGATCTCGCCGGTCTCGACGACCTCGCTGGCCTTCTCCATCGACTCGTGTTCGACATACTTCACCGTCCGCAGAACCAGGAACTGGGTGTCGTCGTAGACCTCGAGCTTGGGGCGCTGATGGGCGTGTACGGCATCCTCGACGACCAGTTCGTGCAGACCGAACACCTCGCCGACGCCCTGCATCTGTTCGTCGTCGGGTGCGTGCAGACCGAGCCAGACGAACCCTTCTCCGGTCGAACGCACCTGCCGTAGGGCATCGGAGTAGGAGATCCGGCCGGGCTGGCGCTCGCCGTCGATGTAGACCGCACAATCGACGACGGCACGTGCCGCCGGTATCCGGATCCGGGGCAGGGGCCGTTTGTCACGTCGCGGAGGAACGAGTCCTCCCGGACGTAGGTGCGGCATCGAAGGCACATCAGGGATGCTACTCGTAGGATCACCGCGTGCCCTTCGACGTGACCGTCTATACGACGACGCTGATCACGCTGGTCGTGATCATGGATCCGCCGGGTCAGGTGCCCGTCTTCCTGAGCCTCGTCGGACACCGCTCCCCGGAGTACCGCAAGCGGGCGGCATGGCAGGCGCCGATGGTGAGTCTGTTCGTCATCAGCGTCTTCGCCGTCGGGGGCAAGGCGATCCTGAACTACCTGCACATCGGGATCCCGGCCCTGCAGGGCGCCGGCGGACTGCTCCTCCTGCTGGTGGCCCTGCAACTGCTCACTGGTCTCGGCAACGCCGGGAATCCTCAGGCCAGTGATGATGTGAACGTCGCGCTCGTCCCACTCGGTACGCCGCTGCTCGCGGGACCCGGAGCGATCGCCGCGGTGATCGTGGGCGTCAGCGCGGTGTCCGGGGATGTCGGCGGTTACGTCGCCATCGCTGCGGCCATCATCAGCGTCCACCTCATCGTGATGATCGTGCTCCGATACTCGACCGTCCTGATCCGACTTCTCGGGGTCGGCGGGATCACCCTGCTCGCCAAGATCGCGGGCCTGCTGCTCGCGGCGATCGCCGTGCAACTCATCGCCGACTCCATCGCCGGGTTCATCGCAGCGGGCGGCTAACGTGGGGCGCGTGATCAAGCGCGCAGCGACAGCGATCCTGATGACCTGTGCCCTCGCCGTGGCGGTGGTCGGCTGCTCGGACGACGCCGACCGAGGTGAGCTGGTGGTGGGATCGACCGGGACACCGGCGATGTCCGTGATGTCCGAGGTCTACGCCGGCGCTCTGCGCAACGCGGGCAGCTCGGTGTCGACGACCATGGAGACCGGGGACTATCGCGACTTGCTCGACGACATGGACGCCGCCACCGTGGATCTCTTTCCGGCGTTCAGCGGCCTCCTGCTCGACCAACTCGCGCCCCAACTGACCCCGCAGACCCCTGATGACGTCTATAGGGACCTGAATCGTTCACTCCCGCAGGGGGTTTCCGTTGGCGATCCGACGATGGTGACAGCCACGCCGGAGGTCTTCGTCGCGGCATCGATCGCCGACCGCGGCAACGTCACGGACCTCACGGATTGTGATCGCCTGCCCGCCGGTTCGCCGCTGGTGGTCGTGGGCCGGCCGGATCAGGGGGTCATCGAGGCATTCACCGCTGCCGGCTGCCGGTTCGGCCCGGTCGAGTCCGTGGGGTCCGTGTCCGACGCGGCCGCTCGGGTCGCCACCGGCCGGGCCGTCGGGATCCTGACTCCGCTCGACGTCGCCGGCGGTGACGCAGAGGGTGCGATCGGCGACATCAGGGCCTTGCGCTCGGCGTCCCCGGCGACGGAGAGCACGACGCCGAGCACGACGTCGCCGGCGACGACCACCGACGTCGCCGCCGCGGTGGGTCCCCGGCCGCAAACTCTCGTACCGGTCTACCGCACGGGTGCGCTGTCGACCGATCAGGTGAAGACGATGAACGTGGTCGCCGGCGAGATGACCACCGCGGACCTCGCAGGGCTCGCGCAGCGGGTGAGCGAGGGCGCGAACGCACACGAGGTCGCGACCAGCTGGCTCGCCGAGCACGGACTCTGACCGGCCGGGTCTGTCGACGACCTTCGCCGGAGGGTCAAGGCCGGCGGCCGCGCTCGACCGGTGGGTCGTCGGTGCTGGCCAGCGAGGAGAATCCGGGTTCGCGTCGCAACCGCGATGCCAGGTTACGACTCAGCGTGACGTTGGCCGCGGCGCAACCATGGCATGCGCCCCCGAGCGCCACGGTGACGATGCCGTCGTGGACGTCGACCAATTCGATCCGACCGCCGTGTGAGGCCGCATACATGCCGAACTCGCCCTGCAGGATCGTCGTCACCGTCTGGGCGAGCTCGCGGTCGGCGGCGCGCGCGGTATCCGAGGTACTGATGTCGCTGTGATCCGACGCTGCACCATCGTCGGCAGATGGCTCGTCGTCGGGCCAGCCGCCCGGCGCCGACAGCACGTCATAGAGGGCCGACCGCACGCGGGCGCCGTCGACCGATGTGGGTGGCGCATCGGCGAACGTGGTCTCGACCCGGCCGGGCTGTACCCGAACCGCGGTGAGAACGCCATCGTCGGCCAGAGCCCGCAGCGGACCCGGCAAACGCTCCCGGGGTACCGATCCTGTGACGCGCACGAGCCCGGGCCCCACGCGCCATCGGATGGTCGATCCGGACTCGGGATCGGCGGTGGGTATCAGCAGGACCGACACGATGCCTACCGGGTGACCGCGGCAGTGATCTGGTGCCCGATGAATCCGGCCACCCAGGCGAGCACGAACATGTAGCTCCATGCGATCGCGGGCCACTTCCAGGAGTTGGTCTCCCGGCGCAACGCGCCGATCGTCGACATGCACTGCAGGGCATAGACGAAGAACAGCAGCATGGCCACGATCGTCGGTGCCGAGAACACCTTCTCACCCTGATGAGGTCCGTCGGTGTAGGTCATCGTCGACAGTGCTTGCGACGGGTTGTCGGGATTCTCGGCCGAGGCGATCTGTCCGAGCGTCGAGACCACCACCTCGCGTGCGGCGAACGAACCGAGGATGCCGATGTCGATGCGCCAATCGAAGCCGAGGGGTTCGAACACGGGCTCGACGAACTTGCCGACGGACGCCGCGAAACTGTTCTCCATGACGTAGGAGCGGGCCGCCGCCTCGCCGGCCGTCCGGGCGTCGTCGGCGGTGGCGCCCTGGGCGAGCTGGGTGGCGACCGTGTCCGACTCGACCTTGGCGGCCTCGGTGCTGTGGGCGGGCAGCGACAGCAGCAGCCACAGCGCGACCGAGGTCAGCAGGATGATCTTGCCGACCTTGCGCAGGAACATCCGCGTGGAGTCCCACATCATCAACATCACCGATTTCGGCGACGGCGTCCGGTAGGGCGGCATCTCCATGTAGAACGGCAGCAGTCCGCTGCGCAGGGATTTCGTTCGTTTGAACAGCGCCGCCGCCAGCATCGCCGACGACCCGCCGAGGAAATACAGGGCGAACATCACCGCGCCCTGTGCGCCGACGGGGCCGAACCGCGCATCGGGAGGTACGAGCAGGCCGATGAGCAGCACGTACACCGGGATTCGGGCCGAGCAGGTCATGAGCGGCGCGGTGATCGCGGTGGCGATCCGGTCCCGTGACGACGGCAGGGTCCGGGTCGCCATGATGCCGGGCACGGCACACGCGAACGATGACAGCATCGCGACGAAGGCCCGTCCCTCCAGACCCGCCCGGCTCATCACCCGATCGGTGAGGAATGCGGCCCGCGACATGTAGCCGATGTTCTCCATCAGTGCGATGAGCAGGAACATCAGCATGATCTGGGGCACGAAGGTCAATACCGTGCCGACACCACCGATGAGTGCGGTGGACAGGAATTCGGCCAGGACCGGCGTCGACACGTGATCGGTCACGATGCCGCCGAGCCAGGAGAAGAGGTTCTCGACCCATCCCTGCAGCGGTGCGGCCACGGTGAACACGATCTGGAAGAAGACGAACATGAAGGCCAGGAACAAGGCGCTGCCCAGCATCGGGTGCAGCAACCACCGATCGATCGTCACGGTGCGGGTGTGTTCGGCCGGAGCGCGGTAGCCCGACAGCAGCACGACCGAGTTCACCCAGTCGTCGCGCTCGGGGCCCGGCTCGCATGGCGGCGGGATCGGCGGTCGGCTCCAGGACGTCGGGTCGGCCAGGAGCTCGCGGACACCTCCGAGGCTGGACACGCGCGTCCCGATCACTGCGCGAACCGGGACGCCGAGCACCTCTTGCAGGCTCGACACGTCGACCGTGCCACCCCGGGTTTCCATCTCGTCGGTCATCGTGAGGACGACCGCCACCGGAATTCCCAGGTTGAGGGTCTCTGCGACGAGAGCGAGGGATCGACGCAACGTCGTACAGTCGACGACGACCAGTGCGGCATCGGGCCTTTCGGCTGCAGGCAGCGTGCCGTTGAGGAGGTCGGCGACCACCTGCTCGTCGGGGGAGATGGGGTCCAGGCTGTAGGCGCCGGGCAGATCCTCGAGTTCGATCACCGACGACGTTCCGGCCGGATCGGGTGCCGGGATCTTGGCACGGCCGACCGTGCGCGCCACGGTGACGCCCGGATAGTTGCCGGTCTTCATCCGTAATCCGGTGAGGGCGTTGAAGACAGATGTCTTGCCCGCGTTCGGGCTGCCGATGAGGGCGACGGTCCCGGTGCCATGGTCACCGCCGGAAGACCGGGAGGGGCCGGCGCCGGGTCCGTGACAGTCCGTCACTCGGTCGCCTCACACATGATCTGGGCGGCCTCTCGCGCTCGCAGGCAGATGTCGTAGTCCATCACGCGGTAGATGCTCGGATCGCGCATCGGGGCGTTGCGCACCTTGGTGACCTCGGCACCTGGTACGAAGCCGAGGCTCGCCAGCCTGCGGGTCACCTCGGGCGGGCATGTCGCCGCGATGCCGCGGACGCGTCGTCGCTCGCCGATCCTCAGATCGGCGAGACCACCGGTCACACCCATACGCGAAACACTCATCACACCCTCGATCCCCAGCGGGGTGCCGGGATGGAACCCCAACGCCAAGACTCCACCCATAGTAGGTTCGGCTTGCCTTCGTGCGGGAGGGTCTTCAGTCACCAAAACCGCCCCGCGCGAGGCGGGGCGGCCAGGGTTGTCAGGGTTGTCGGTGTTGTCCGATCGGCGCCGCTCAGTTCGCGGTCAGTTCGCCTTCGAGAGCGCCCATCCGGTCACTCGCGCGGTGATGCCCTGGTAGCCGGATGCAACGATGCGGACCCAGAGGTCGAGCAGTTTCGCGTCCGTGCCGACCAGGACCCTGGCACGGTTCTTGCGGACTCCGTTGATGATGACGTCGGCGGCGTCCTCCGAGGACATCCGCGCGAGATAGCGGTCGAAGAAGTCCGCCGACTCCTTCTGGTCGTGGTCGCCGGAGGTGGTCGCGTTGCGCGCAATGGCCGTCTTGATCCCACCCGGATGCACGCAGGTCACCTTCACCGGGTGCTTCGCCAGGATCATCTCCTGGTTCAGCGCCTCGGTGAAGCCGCGGACCGCGAACTTGGCCGAGTTGTAAGCGGCCTGCCCGGGTTCGGCGAGCAGACCGAACAGCGACGAGGTGTTGACGATGTGACCGTCACCGGACTCGATGATGTGCGGCAGAAACGCCTTCGTGCCGTTGACGACGCCCCAATAGTCGACATCCATCACGCGCTCGATGTCCTTGAACTCCGTGCGCTCGATCTCGCCGTGATGGGCGATACCCGCGTTGTTGAAGATCACGTTGACCTTGCCGTAGTGCGCCACAACGGTTTCCGCGTAGGAGAGAACCGCTTCGCGCTCGGCGACGTTGAGTATCTGCGCGTGGACCTGCGCACCGGTCTCGCCGACCAACTTCTCGGTGGCCGCGAGACCTTCCGGATTCATGTCGGAGATGGCGAGTTTGGCGCCCATCCGCCCGAGCTTGACGGCGAGGTCGCGGCCCATGCCCGACCCGGCGCCGGTGATGACGACGACCTTGTCACGAAAGTCTTTCACTGTGTACTCCTCGTTCGGATCGGGGGATCAGACGGTACGGATCAGACCGTGGGGATCAGACGGCAGCCGTCGCCGGCTGCGCCTCGGCGGCGGGGGAGGCGGTGGCGCGTTGTCCGCGACGCTCCACATCGTAGGCGGCGATGTCGAACCGCTTGGTGATCCGCCGGAAGTTGAAGGTGAATCCGGGCCACAGCGTGGTGATGTTGCCGTGGTGGTCCTTGTACCAGGAGGCGCAGCCCCCGTTGACCCACACGCTGTTGCGCAAGCTGTGCTGGATCCCGTTGTTGAACTCCCGCTGCGCGTCGAGCTTGACGTCGGTGCGGGTGATGCCTTGCGCGCGAGTGGTCTTCAGGTAGTCGACCAGATAGTTCAGCTGCGATTCGATCATGTAGACCATCGAGGTGTGGCCGAGTCCGGTCGACGGTCCGATCATCAGCATCATGTTCGGGAAGCCGTTGACGAAGGAGCCCTTGTAGCCCTGCATGCCGATCTCATCCCACACGCTGGTCAGGCTGCGACCGTCGGCGCCGACGATCTTCTCGAAGACGGGGGAGTCGGTGACGTGGAAGCCGGTGGCCACCACGATCACGTCGACCTCACGGCTGCTGCCGTCCTTGGTGACGATGCCGGTCTCGGTGATCGAGTCGATGCCGTCGGTGACCAGGTCGACGTTGCCGCGGGCTATCGCCGGGTACCAGTCGTTGGACCGCAGGATTCGCTTGCAGCCGACCTGGAACGACGGGGTGACCTTGCGTCGCAGTTCCGGGTCTTTGATGGCCCGCGCGATGTTCGCCCGGCACACGAGCTCGATCGGCTTGAGGCTCTTCGGGGAGTAGGTGAGACCGAACGCGGTGACCTCGTTCATGGCGTAGACGGCTCCACGCACCGCGGACTGGAATCCGGGCACGTTCTCGTACGCCCAGTGTTCGGCGCCGGTGTAGGCGCGTTCGGTGCGCGGCACGATCCACGGGGCGGTGCGCTGGTAAACGTCGAGTCGGTCGACGACCTCGGCGAGCTCGGGCACCAGCTGGATCGCCGACGCGCCCGTGCCGATCACGGCGACACGCTTCCCGGCGAAGTCGAAATCGTCGTCCCACCGGGCCGAGTGGACGATCTTGCCGCGGTAGGTGTCGAATCCGTCGATCGCGGGCAGGTTGGGCTCGCACAGGGGTCCGACGGCGCCGACCATGATCTGGGCGCGGACCTGATCCCGCTGACCGTCGCGGACGACATCGAGAATCCAGCGGCGTTCGTCCTCGTGCCACTGCGCGTTCTCGACCTCGGTGCGGAAGCGGGTGTGGGCGCGCACGGAGTGCTCGTCGGCGACGTCGTTGATGTAGCGGTGGATCTCCGGCTGGTGAGAATATGACCGTGACCAGCGCGGATTGTGGGCGAACGAATAGGAGTAGAGCTGTGACGGGACGTCGCAGGCCGCGCCCGGATAGGTGTTGTCACGCCAGGTGCCGCCGAAGTCCGCCCCGCGATCCAGGATCACGAAGTCGTCGAATCCGTTCTGCTTGAGTTTGATGGCTGCGCCCAGGCCGGAGAAGCCTGCCCCGACGATGGCGATCTGTACATCGATCATTGTCATGGTCTCACCATAGAGGTCTACTGAATATGCGTCAATAGTCTGTTGAATGTTGGTCAATAAGGCCCTACGGTGGGGTTCATCAGCAACGACGGCGGAAAGGACACCTACACTGTGGCAGTGACCCCAGGTTCTGTGCCGACGGTGAAGCGGACCCGGATGAGTCCCGAGGCGCGGCGCGACCAGCTCATCGCGTTGGGCCTCGCCATGGTGCGTGAGCGCCCACTCGAGCAGGTGTCGATCGACGCCATCGCCGAGTCGGCGGGTGTGTCGCGGGCACTGCTCTTCCACTATTTCGAGTCGAAGCAGGATTTCCACGTCGCCATCGCGCGGGCGCAGGCCGACGAGATGCTCGAGTGCACCACGCCCGATCCCGACCTCGGCGATCCGATCGCGATGCTCTCCGGGTCGATGTCGGCGTTCATCGACTATGTGAGCGCGAACCGCAAGGCCTACATGGCGTTCATGCGTGGTTCGTCCAGCGCCGATCCGGCCATGCGTGAGGTCTTCGACCAGACGCGCGCCGTGATGGCGGGACGCGTGCTGGATCATGCGCCTGCGTTGGGGATCGAGGTGACCCCGGTCGTCGAGATGACGGTCCACGGCTGGATCTCGTTCGTGGAGGAGACCACCATCAGCTGGTTGACCGACCCGGTGATCACCCGCGAGCAGTTGCTGGCGGTGATCACCGCAGCGCTACCGGCGCTGGCATCGGTCGTCCAGCCCTGACTCCTTCGCTGACAGAATCCGGAATCTCGCCGACAGAACCCCAAAACGCGCCGACAGAACCCGGCATCTCGCCGACAGAACCCCGAAACGCGCCGACAGAACCCCGAAGCCTGCCGACAGAATCCCGAATCTCGCCGACAGAACCCCAAAACCCGCCGACAGAACCCGGCATCTCACCGACAAAACCCCGAAACGCCCGACCGAATCCCGACGAGCGTTCGCAGGTAAATCTGTGGACAGCCGCCGAGTTATCCACATGTGCGTGATCTGCCGCCACTGGCGTCGCGTTCGTACCGTCCAATGTCGTCATGACACGAACACCCGCCGACGATCGATACCTGGTGCGACGCAAGAAGGCAGTGGCGGCTGCCGACATGTCCGCCGAGCAGTTCTCTGCGGCGTTCACGCGGTTGCACGGGCACAACTACGTCGATCGCTCAGCGATTCTCGCGCCCCGTGAGCGCATCGTCGCGACCGCCCTGTCCGCACCGGATGACGTGGTTGTCGCGGGCATCGCCGCGAAGGTGATGCACGGCGGCAAGTGGCATGACGGAGACTTCACCGTCGAATTGATCCGTGCTCCTGACGCCGGCAACAAACGAGGCCGTGGGCGTGCTGTGCATCGCACCGAACTCGATCCCGATGATGTCGTCGAAGTCGACGGCATTTCGGTGACCTCGGTTCGTCGAACCGCGCTGGACATAGGCCGTGTGCCGCCGGAATGGCGCGCGCTCGGCCACCTCGATGACCTGGCTCGGGCGACCGGTCTGTGTCCCGAAGACCTCGTCGACTACGTCGAGAGGTTCGGGGCTCGCCGCGGTATCCGCCAATTGCGTGCTCTGATACCGATGATCGACGGCAGGTCGGAGTCGCCGCCCGAGAGCTGGCTCCGGCTACTCATGTTCAAGGGTGATCTCCCGACACCGGACCTGCAGGTGGAGGTGGCCGATCCGCTCACCGGCCACATCTTCGCGCGGATCGACCTCGCATACGAGAGACTCAAGATCGCGATCGAGTACGACGGCGAAGAGTTCCACTCCACTCCGGAGCAGCGAACGCACGACGAGGCACGTGATGCCAAGCTGATAGCACTCGGTTGGATCGTCAAACGCATCACCGCAGACCGGATGCGGACTGATCAGTGGGGAATCATCATGGAGCTCGAGCAGGCGCTGCGCGCACGCGGCGGGTTCTTCTGAGTGTTGTATCGAACGGGTTCTGTCGGCAAGATTCGTGGTTCTGTCGGCGAGATTCCGGGTTCTGCCGCCGCAATCCTGGGTTCTGTCGGCGCTATTCCGGGTTCTGTCGGCGGGATCTGGGGTTCTGTCGGCGGAGACGACGACGGCGGGTGTCCCGGAAGGGACACCCGCCGTCGTGGTCGGATCTTGCTTGGGTCAGATCAGGAGAAACACTCGTCGAGGATCTCCTGCTGCTCCACGGCGTGCACCTTGCTCGAGCCCGACGACGGCGCCGACATCGCGCGACGCGAGATCCGGCGGAGGCCGCTGAGGACATCCGGCAAGACCTCGGGCAGCCACAGACCCAGGAACGGCCACGGGCCCTGGTTGGCCGGCTCCTCCTGAACCCAGCGGAAGTCGTCGGCATTCGGGTACTGCTCGAGCGTGTTGCGCAGGCGGCGGTGCGGCACCGGGTAGAGCTGCTCGATGCGGACGATCGCCACATCGTCGCGCTTCTCCTTGTCGCGGCGCGCGGCGAGCTCGTAGTAGAGCTTGCCGCTCACCAGCAAGACGCGCTTGACCTTGCTGCGATCGCCGCCGCCGACGAACTTCGGGTCATCGAGGACGGAGCGGAACTTGTCGTCGGTGAATTCCTCGACTGGTGAGACGGCGTTCTTGTTGCGCAGCATCGACTTCGGGGTGAAGACGATGAGCGGTCGGCTGATGCCGTCGAGAACATGGCGACGCAGCAGATGGAAGTAGCTCGCCGGCGTCGACGGCAGCGCCACCGTCATCGATCCCTCCGCACACAGCTGCAGGAACCGTTCGATACGGCCCGAGGTGTGGTCGGGGCCCTGGCCCTCGTGTCCGTGGGGCAGCATCAGGACGACGTCGGACAGCTGGCCCCACTTGGCCTCACCCGACGAGATGAACTCGTCGATGATCGACTGGGCGCCGTTGACGAAGTCACCGAACTGCGCCTCCCACATCACCAGCGCGTCCGGGTTGCCGACCGAGTAGCCGTACTCGAAGCCGACGACCGCGAACTCCGACAGCGGCGAGTCATAGACCATGAACTTGCCCGGGGCGTCGTCGCCTTCGATCGTCTTGAGACGGTTGAGTGGCGTGTACTCCGAACCGGTTTCGCGGTCGATGAGCACCGAGTGACGCTGGGTGAAGGTGCCGCGCCGGGAGTCCTGACCGGACAGTCGAACCATCCGGCCCTCGAGGACGAGGGAACCGAAGGCCAGCAACTCGGCGAACGCCCAATCGATGTTCCCGTGGCGGGACATCTCGTGGCGACGTTCGAGGACGGGCTTGACACGCGGATGTGCCTCGAACCCCTCGGGCGTGTGCAGGAAGGCGTCGCCGATGGCCTCGAGGACCTCCTTGTCGACCGCGGTCACGAGCCGTGTCGGCAGCGTCTGGTCGGCCTGGATCGACGGACTCGGCTCGGCGTGATACTTCTCGAGTTCCTTGACCTCGTTGAACACCCGCTCGAGCTGTCCCTGGTAATCCCGCAGGGCGTCCTCGGCCTCCTTGGTCGAGATGTCGCCACGACCGATCAGGGCTTCGGTGTAGCTCTTGCGGACGCCGCGCTTGGTGTCGATCACGTCGTACATGGCCGGCTGGGTCATCGACGGGTCGTCGCCCTCGTTGTGGCCGCGACGACGGAAGCAGACGAGGTCGATGACGACGTCCTTGCCGAAGGCCTGCCGGTAGTCGACGGCCAGCTTGGCGACCCACACGCAGGCCTCGGGATCGTCACCGTTGACGTGGAAGATCGGCGCGCCGATCATCTTGGCGACGTCGGTGCAGTACTCGGTGGAGCGGGAGTGCTCCGGCGCGGTGGTGAAGCCGACCTGGTTGTTGACCACGATGTGGATGGTGCCGCCGGTCCGGTAGCCCGGGAGCATCGCCATGTTCAGGGTCTCGGCGACCACACCCTGGCCGGCGAAGGCGGCATCGCCGTGCAGCATCAGCGGGAGGACCGAGAACTGGTCGTCGTCGTCGAGCAGATCCTGCTTGGCACGGACGAGTCCCTCGAGAACCGGGTCGACCGCTTCGAGGTGGCTGGGATTCGCGGTCAGCGAGACGTTGATCTCGTTGTCGCCGAACATCTGGTAGTACTTGCCCTCGGCGCCGAGGTGGTACTTGACGTCGCCGGAACCGTGGGCCTGCGACGGGTTCAGATTGCCCTCGAACTCGGTGAAGATCTTCGAGTACGGCTTGCCGACGATGTTGGCGAGCACGTTGAGGCGACCGCGGTGCGGCATACCGATGACGACTTCGTTGAGGGTGTGCTCGGCGCCCTGATCGATGACGGCATCCATCATCGGGATCACGGCTTCGGCGCCCTCCAGTGAGAAGCGCTTCTGTCCGACGTACTTGGTCTGCAGGAAGGTCTCGAAGGCCTCGGCCGCGTTCAGCTTGGAAAGGATGTACTTCTGCTCGGCCACGGGTGGCTTGACGTGCTTGATCTCGACGCGTTCCTGAACCCAGCGCTGCTGCTCGGGTTCGAGGATGTGCGTGTACTCGACGCCGACGTGGCGGCAGTACGCGTCGCGCAGGATCGACAGCACGTCGCGCAGCTTCATCTTGTCCTGGCCGTGGAATCCGCCGACGTTGAACGTGCGGTCGAGATCCCAGAGGGTCAGGCCATAGGTGAGCACATCGAGGTCAGGGTGGCTCGCCCGCGCGTCGCTGTCCATCATCAGCGGGTCGATGTCGGCCATGAGGTGTCCGCGATTGCGGTACGCGGCGATGATCTCCAGCACGCGGGTGCTCTTGTCGACGAGACCCGCGGGGATGTCCCGACGCCACCGGACCGGCTCGTAGGGAATGTGGAACGCGGTGAAGATCTCGTCGTAGAACGCGTCGTCGAGCAGCAGCTCGTGGACGGTACGCAAGAAGTCGCCGGACTCCGCACCCTGGATGATGCGGTGGTCGTAGGTGGAGGTCAGCGTCATGAGCTTGCCGACGCCGAGCTCGGCGATCTGCTCGTCGCTCGCGCCCTGGAACTCTGCCGGATACTCCATCGCGCCGGCGCCGACGATCGCGCCCTGACCCTTCATCAGGCGGGGCACCGAGTGGACGGTGCCGATGGTGCCCGGGTTGGTCAGCGAGACGGTCACCCCGGCGAAGTCGTCACCGGTGAGCTTGCCGTCGCGGGCGCGGCGCACGATGTCCTGATAAGCGTTGTAGAACTCGGCGAAGCCCATGGTCTCGCACTTCTTGATGGCCGCGACCACCAGCGTGCGGTTGCCATCCTTGCCGACGAGGTCGATGGCCAGGCCGAGATTGGTGTGGGCCGGGGTGACCGCGTTGGGCTTCCCGTCCACCTCGGCGAAGTGTCGATTCATGTTCGGGAACGCTTTGATCGCCTGGACGATCGCGTAGCCGAGGATGTGGGTGAAGCTGATCTTGCCGCCGCGGGTGCGCGCGAGATGATTGTTGATGACGATGCGGTTGTCGATCATCAGCTTGGCGGGCACGGCGCGAACGCTGGTGGCGGTCGGGATCTCCAGCGAGGCCGACATGTTCTTCGCGATCGCGGCGGCGGGCCCGCGCAGGACCTTGTTCTCGTCGGCCGAAGGTGTTGCGGAGGCGCCCTTGGCCGCGTCCTTCGACTTGTGTGATCGGGCCGAACCGTCCCGGCTGGCGGTGCTCTGACCGGATGCGGCCTTGGTCGCGGTGGACTCCTTGGCCGGTCCCGGCTTACGGACGGCGGCGGTGGCGGCGGGCTGCTGGTCCAGGGTCACCTGCTTGGTCGGCTGCTTCGGCCGCGGCTGCTGCGGGGCCGGTGACGGAGCTTCCGAGCGGGGCGCCGCAGGTGCAGGCTTGGCGGTGGCGGTGGTGCTCGACCCGCCGTTCGCGGTGGTGGTGTCGGCGGGAGAGCCGTTCGAGTTCGGATCGTAGGTGGCCAGGAAGTCATGCCAACTCGGATCGACCGACTTGGGATCCTTCTTGTATTGCTGGTACATCTCCTCGACCAGCCACGTATTTTGTCCGAAGTCTGAAATCGAACTGCTCACAGCGCTTACTCGCCTCAATTCCCTCTGGTGTCGGGTCGCTTGTCACCAAGGAAGTCCCTTGTGAAGACTATCGGTGAACCACCTGCTGATGCTACGCGGGCGCGGCATGCTGCGTGCGTCTGACCTCACCGTACGGGCCTATCTGAGGCGTATGTCACCAGCCGTGGCGATACCGTCGGCGTCTGGCGCGACACCGGCTTCCCAGAACGCGCGGTACCTCCCCCCCAACGACAGAAGCTCGCTGTGTGTTCCCTGCTCGACGATTTGCCCCTGATCGACCACCGCTATCGTGTCCGCGCGGGCCGCAGTGGCCAACCGATGCGCCACGATCACCGACGTCCGGCGGTGGGTGAGCGCCTCACCGGCAGCAAGCACGAGGGCCTCGGTCGCCTGGTCGAGGGTGGCCGTCGCCTCGTCGAGGAGCAACAGGTCCGGCTGGACGAGTTCGGCTCGAGCCAGTGCGATCAGTTGGCGCTGGCCCGACGACAGGCCCTGACCGCGTTCACCGATCGGATGATTCATCCCACCCGGTAGGTCGGCGATCATCGCGGCGGCGCCGACTGCGCACGCTGCCGCGGCGATGGCCTCCCGGTCGGCGTCCGGGCGACCATAGGCGATGTTGTCGGCGACGGTCCCGGTGAACAGATGCGCCTCCTGCGGGACCACGCCGAGGCGCGCCCGGTACTCCTCGAGCGGGAAGTCGCGGATGTCGGTTCCGTCCATGCGTACCGAACCCGACGTGGGATCGTAGTACCGCGCCAGCAGCTTGACGATGGTCGACTTTCCCGCGCCCGTCTTGCCGACCAACGCCATCGATGTTCCCGGCGGGATCGTCAGGTCGACGTCGGCCAGGGCGTCGCGGTCGGCGCCCGAATAGCGGAAGGTGACGTCGTCGAGAACGGCGAGTCCGTCGAAACCGTCCGATGGTGTGGCGGCATCTCTACCGCTGCGACGCAGTGAGCTCGGGGTGCGGATCAGGTCGGCGATCCGACGCAGGCCGACGGCGGCCTGCTGGTAGCCGTCGAACACCTGTGAGAGCTGTTGGACCGGGCCGAACAGCATGGAGAGATAGAGGACGAACGCGACCAGTGTCCCGGCCGAGAGCGAACCCGTCGTGATCTGATGCGCGCCGACCGCGATCGCGACCGCGGTCGCCAGGTCGGACATGAACGTGATGAACGGGAAGTAGATGGAGATCGCCTTCTGCGAGACCATCCGCGCATGCACCCAGTCGAGGGTGCGTCGGGTGAAGCGGTTCGTCGCCGCGGGGATGTGCCGATAGGTCTGGGTCGTCTTGATCCCGGCGATGTTCTCCTGGACGTCGGCGTTGACGACGCTGACGAGTTCGCGCGAGCGGGTATACGCGACCGAGGAGATCTTGCGGAATATCAGCGTCCCGACCACGAGGATCGGGAACACCGGCAGGATCAGGGCTCCCAGCAGCGGGTCGGTGATCACGAGCGCCACGGTGACGCCGACGAGGGTGAGCGCCGCGACGATCGCCGACGACAATCCGGTCTGCAGGAATGTGGACAACGCGTCGACGTCCGTGGTCATCCGGGTCATGATGCGGCCGGACAGTTCGCGCTCGTAATAGTCCAGACCGAGTCGCTGCAGGTGCGCGTAGCTGCGCACCCGCAGACCGAAGAGGACTCGTTCGCCTGCGCGCGTAGAGGTGATCGTCATCGTCGATGCCGCCAGCCAACCGATGGCCACCAGCGCCACTCCGACGACGGTTGCCCACCACAGCGTCGTTTCGTCGGCGCGGGTCGCGGCGTCGATCACGGTGCGTGCCAGCGACGGGAACGCGAGGCCGATCAGGGTGTCGACGGCGATCGCGGCGATGGCCGCGGCCAGCAACCACCGCACCGGTCTCAGCAGACCGCGTAACGAGAAACGTGGGTCATCGGCACGGGCATGGTCGACATCGACCCCGGGTTCCTCGTCGGCAGGCGGCAACGCGGCCACCGCGGCCAGCAACTCCGGTGTGGCGGGCATCGACCCGAGCGCACCGCCGATTCCTCCGCCGCCTCGTCGGCCTCCACCGCCGGGGCCGGTGGTCGGCACGGTGGGGCGCGGAGTCGCCGATGCCGGGTCGGGTGCCGGCGCGTTCTCGGGCCACAACTGCGCGAGTTCGGGCGGGCGGGGGATCTCGTGGATCGCGCTGCGGCCGGCCTGGTCGGGATCGGCCGATGCCATCAGAGATCGGAACAGGGCACATCGGTCGTCGAGCTCTTCGACGGTGCCGACATCGACGACCCGGCCGGCATCGAGCACCGCGACCCGATCGGCAAGCGCCAGTGTCGACCTTCGATGCGCCAGCAGGAGCATGGTCCGTTGCTCGTCGCGGAGACCGCTCAGAATGCGCACCTCGGTGGTCGCGTCGACGGCGGAGGTGGCGTCATCGAGCACGAGCACACGCGAATCCGCATAGAGTGCGCGCGCCAGCGCCACCCGCTGGCGTTGGCCGCCGGACAATGTCAGGCCGCGCTCACCGACGACGGTCGCGAAACCGTCGGGCAGTTCGTCGATGAACTCGAGCGCGTCGGCGCGCTCCGCCGCGGAGATCAACCGAGGAGTCGGTGCGCCGTCGTCCGGTTCGTCCGGGCCGAGGACGATGTTCGCCGTGATGGTGTCGGAGTAGAGGAAGGGCTCGTCGAAGACCACCGAGACCGCGGCGTGGAGGGAATCCGGTGCGAGCTCCTCGACTGGGTGGGCGCCGTCGGTCGCCAGCAACTCGATCACCCCGGAGTCGGGCCGGTAGAACCGGCCGGCGAGGTCGGCCAGCGTCGACTTCCCCGAGCCGGGCCGCCCGACGACGGCAACACATTCGCCCGGGGCGACGGTCAGATCGACACCGTCGAGCACCTCCCGGTCGCCGAACGAGAATCCGACGTCTCGCAGCCGCAGACCTAGGGGGCCGTCGGGCAGGGTGTCGGTGTTCGAAGTCGCGGGGTCGTGTGGATGGTCGATGACGTCGTAGACGCGGTCGACGGCGGCTCGGGCCAGCTGTGCGCTGACGACGAGGTTGGTGAGCAGCCGCGCCAGGGCCGTCATGGAGGCCACGTAGGTCGCGAACGCCAGGAAGGTGCCTGCGGTGATGTGCCCGTCCATCGTGAGGTAGCCACCCACCGCGATCACCGCGACCATGCCGAGTTGCGGGATCGCCGCCATCGTCGGTGTGAAGCGGGCGTTGATCTTCCCGGCGCGCAATCGCAGTGAATACAGCCGCGCGCCGAGACCGGTCAGTTCGTCGACGGCACGCTGCTCCTGCCCGAAGCCCTTCACCACACGGACACCGGTGACGGTCTCCTCGACATGCTGGGCGACATTCGCCGCGGCCTGCTGCGCCGACCAGGTGGCGGCGAAGAGTTTTCGGCGGGTGCGGAACACGACCACCGCGACCAGTGGGAACACGAGGAGCGCGACGCAGGTCAGCAACGGCGAAAGGTAGGCCATGATGCCGATCGCGATCACGACTTGAACGGCGGCGCCGAGGGACAGCGGTGCCATCGCCAGCAGTCCCTGCACGATCTGCAGGTCGGAGATCGATCGCGAGACGATCTGACCGGTGCGGATCTGATTCTGGGCGTTTCCGTCGAGGTGGAGCAGCGTGTCGAGCAACTGCAGACGCAGGCCGTTCTGCACGGTGATCGACAGCCGACCGGCGGTGAGCCGCCGTCCGAACTGACAGGCGTAGCGGACCACGGCCAGCACGAGCAGGGCGGCGACGATCTCACGCAGCGACAACCCGTCGTCGACGGTCCCGGTGGCGTGGTCGATGGCCGCCTTGGCGAGCAGGGGAGCGATGAGATCCACCGCGACCGCGATCGCCGTCACCGCCAGCGCGGTGAGGACCAGGGGGCGATGGCGTCCACATTCGGTGGCCAGCCTGCGGATCCAGCCGCGCGATGGCGCGGAATCGGGTGCGTCCGGACCGCTCTCACGGCGTGGTGATCGGAACCGGGTCGAAAGCGTGCTGGTCACCGATCCCCGTCGGCGATTCTCCGATCGACGATGATCTCGCCGTCGATCGTCCAGGTCGAGGGGGGAGGCCCGAATGCTTCGCGCGCGTTGGTGATCACACGTTTGCCCAGCGCGCGGTTGCCGACGCCACCGATCATCGCGCCGATGCCGGCGGGCAGCAGCTTGCCGAACAACAGCGGGGCACGCTTGATCGCGTACTTCTTCGAGAGCTTGTTGATGAGCTTCTTGTTGAGCTGCCCCAGGCCGCCGCCGGGTATCGCCGCCCCGCCGAGGCGTCGCAGCGCACCGCCCCGGGTGCCGACCAGTCGGCCGAGCGCGACGACCCCTTCTTCGCCGAGCGCCACCGCCAGCACGAGGGTCTTGCGACGTTCGGAGTCGTGCACGGGAATGCCGTGGACTTCAGCGATGGACAGGGCCAGCAGCGCCGACGCCTCGAGGAAGAACGCGGTTTCGCCGGTCATCGCGCCGAGTGCGGTCATGGTGCCCACGCCGGGTATGGCGGCGGTGGCGCCGACCGCACCGCCGGAACCGGTCACCGCGGCCAGATAACGCTTCTCGAGCCGAGTGATGATCTGCGCCGGGGACTCGTCCGGGTGTGCGGAGCGCAGACCGCGGACGTACTTGGACACGGCTGGAGCCTGGAGGCGCTGGGCACGGTCCAGCAGTCCGCCGGTCATCTCGACGGCCTTGCCGGGGGGCTGTTGGCCGGCGGTGGGCACCGATCCGGTACCGCGCCTTGTGATGTCAACCATGAGTGGGCACCCAATCTGTTGCGGGGACGACCTCGGCGGGCACCGGTGGCCCGGGCGGCGACCCGTCTCCGAACGGTCGGCCACCGAGCTCCTCGCGGTGATGCGGTGTGAGCCAGTTCGACAGATCGGGACCGGCCGGCACGATTTCGGTGGGGTTGATGTCCCGATGCACGACGTAGTAGTGGCGCTTGATCTGGGTGAAGTCGATGGTGTCGCCGAAGCCGGGTGTCTGGAAGAGGTCGCGCGCGTAGGCCCACAGCACGGGCATCTCCGCGAGCTTGGTCCGATTGCACTTGAAATGCCCGTGATAGACGGGATCGAAGCGCGCCAGCGTGGTGAACAGCCGGATATCGGCCTCGGTGATGGTGTCGCCCACGAGATACCGGCGCTCGGACAGTCGATCGGCGAGTTCGTCGAGCTTGGTGAACAGGCGGTCATACGCCTTCTCGTAGGCATCCTGACTGCCGGCGAATCCGCATCGGTAGACGCCGTTGTTCACCTCCGTGTAGACGCCCCGGTTCACCTCGTCGATCTCGTCGCGCAGATGCTCGGGGTAGAGGTCCGGTGCGCCCGGCCGATGGTGGTCGACCCACTCGAGCTCGAAGTCGATGGTGATCTGAGGGAAGTCGTTGGTGACCACCGCGCCGGTGGGCACATCGACGACGGCCGGGACGGTGATGCCCTTGGGGTAGCCGGGGAACCGCTTCTCGTAGGCATCCTTGAGCCGGGGGATCTGCAACACCGGGTCGAGGCCGCCGGGGTCGAGGTCGAATGTCCACGAGTCCGCGTCGTGGGTCGGACCGCACATACCCATCGAGATGGCGTTCTCGAGACCGAGGAGTCGGCGCACGATGATCGTGCGGTTCGCCCAGGGGCAGGCCCGCGCGACGACGAGACGATAGCGGCCCGCCTCGACCGGGTATCCGTCCCGGCCGTCCCGGGTGATACGTGTCTCGATGTACTTGGTGTCGCGCACGAACTCGCGACCGCTGGTCACGTAGGCGCCCTGTTCGTCAGCGGTCTCACCGCCGGCCCTCGCGGTCGTGCTCTCGGTACTCATGAACCCCACAGTAGTGATCCCCACGGACGGTTTGCACAGACTGATCTGACTGGTATATTCCACCTGGAATATTTGGCGACGAGTAATGGCGGGGCGGTGGATATGCAACGTGACGGCGTGCTGCCGCCACTGGCGGTGCTGGTTCTCGGTCTCGTGGCCGAACGGCCGATGCACCCGTACGAGATGTTCCAGACGACCATCGAACGCCGGGAAGACCGTCTGGCGAAATTCCGGCCGGGCACGCTGTACCACACGGTCGATCGGTTGACCGCTAAAGGCCTCATCGAGGTCCACGAGGTGCAGCGCGAGGGTAACCGCCCGGAACGAACCGTCTATGCCATCACCGACGAGGGCCGACGCGTCCTCGACGAGAGCCTCGAACGGATACTCGCCCGGAATCCGGTCGAGTATCCGGAGCTCTACCTGGCGCTGTCCGAGGCGCACGGGCTGCCGCGGCAACGAGTGATCGACTTGCTCGGCGAACGTCTCGCCGCGATGCGCGCCGAGGTCGAGCTCCTCGACAGCGGTGTCCGCGACGCCTGCGAGCACAAGACCGCCGAGATGTTCTACCTCGACATCGGTTGTCGCATCGCTACATTGCGCGCCCAGATCGCCTGGCTCGACGATCTCGTCGAGCGTCTGCAGAACTTCACCATCGAATGGCTCGACGACCCCGACTCTCCCTATCTGGCCGTTTCCTCGGTCCCGGGCATCCCTCATCAGAAAGCGAACGACGTATGACCACTACCCCGACTCCGGCCGCGCAGGTGACGTCGCGGCCCTGGGCCGCGTTGCTGGCGCTGTGTGTCGGCTTCTTCATGATCCTGGTCGACATGACCATCGTGGCCGTCGCCCAGCCACAGATCCAGACCGCCCTCGACACCGACGTCAACGGGATCGTCTGGGTGTCCAGCGCCTATCTGCTCACCTATGCCGTCCCGCTGCTCATCACCGGACGGCTCGGTGACAAATTCGGGCCCAAGAGGGTGTATCAGCTCGGCCTGCTCGTGTTCACCATCGCCAGCGTCTGGTGCGGGCTCTCCGGGTCGATCGGCGAATTGATCGCCGCCCGCGCCCTGCAGGGTGTCGGCGCGGCGCTGATCACGCCTCAGACGATGGCGTTGATCACCCGCATCTTCCCGCCCGAGAAGCGTGGTGCGGCCATGGGTGTCTGGGGCACCGTGGCCGGCGTCGCGACACTCGTCGGCCCGCTGCTCGGTGGTGTGCTGACCGACAGCCTCGGCTGGGAATGGATCTTCTTCGTCAATCTGCCGGTCGGTGTCGTCGGCCTCATCCTCGCCTACATCCTGGTGCCCGACGTCGAGACCCACGATCATCAATTCGACTGGATCGGGGTCGCATTGTCGGCGGTCGGCATGTTCGCGTTGGTGTTCGGCATCCAGGACGGTGAGAAGTACAACTGGAACGGGTGGATCTGGGCCCTGATCGTCGGCGGCGTCGCCTTCATGGGCCTGTTCGTCTACTGGCAGTCGCGCATCAAGGGCGAGCCGCTGGTGCCGCTCTCACTGTTCCGTGACCGCAACTTCTCGTTGTCCAACATCGGTATCGCCAGCATGGGTTTCGCCATCTCGGGGCTGATGATCCCGACCATGTTCTTCCTGCAGCTCGTCGGCGGGATGTCGCCGACCCGGTCGGCGGTGATGATGGTGCCGATGGCGGTGCTGACCGGATTCCTCGCGCCGATCGTCGGCCGCATCCTCGATCGCGTGCACCCTCGGATGATCATCGCGTCGGCGTTGCTGCTCAATGCTGTCGCCGTGGGCTGGCTCGGCATGATCGCGCGTCCGGCCACCCCGGTGTGGCAGCTGATCATCCCGATGTGCCTCATGGGGATCGCGTCGGCGGGCATCTGGGCGCCGCTGGCGGCCACGGCGACCCGGAATCTGCCCTGGCACCAGGCGGGCGCCGGTGCCGGTGTCTACAACACCACCCGGATGATCGGGTCGGTGCTCGGTGCCGCGGCCGTCGGTGCGCTCATGCAGACGCGGCTGGCGGCGCTGTTGCCGGGTGTCGACACCGAACATCACGGGACGGCCGGCCAGCTACCCGAAGCGATCCGGGACGGGTTCGCCACGGCGATGGGCCAGTCGCTCTACCTCCCGGCGGCGGTGTTGCTGATCGGCGTCGCGGCGGCGATGTTCTTCACCATGCCCAAGACCCAGGGGGCACCCGCCGTCCCGACCGCGCGTTCGGCGCAGTCCGGCGACAGTGCCGCCACCGGTCAGGTGTCCTCCGCCTGACCACGATTCTCGGTTCAGCGACGTCGGCGGCACCGGACACGGTGCCGCCGACGTCGTCGGCGGGGCGGCTTCGCCTCCCACAGTCTGTCGGCCGACACTCGTAGGATGCGGCACGAGACCAGGAGGTGACAGATGACCGTGCCGTTGTTCGACCTTCCCGGGTGTGACACACCTGTGGACGGAGCAGAACGCGCCCCGGCGCGTGAGGTCACGTTCCTGCACACCGCCGACTGGCAGCTGGGGATGTCGCGTCACTATCTGGACTCGGCGGCCGCACACGCATATACCGCTGCCCGACTCGAAGCCGTCGACCGCATCGGTGAGCTGGCGGGCGAGGTCGGCGCGGAGTTCGTGGTGGTGTGTGGTGATGTGTTCGAGGACCACCGGGTGTCGTCGAAGATCATCAGACGGACCCTCGACAGCCTGGCGCGCTTCGCGATGCCGGTCTTTCTGTTGCCCGGCAACCACGATCCGTACGACCCCTCCGGGATCTATCGATCCGCGACATTCGGGCGGGCCTGTCCGTCGAACGTCACCGTGCTGTCGCGAACCGGTGTGCACCGGGTCCGCGAGGGGGTCGAGCTGATCGCCGCTCCCTGGTCACACAAACATCCCGGCCGAGACCTCGTCGGCCGGCAGGTGGCCGGACTCGCCACCGGCGACAACATTCGAATAGTGGTGGGACACGGCGGAACCGATGCGCTGAGTCCTGGTTCGGATCCCGCGCTGATCGAGATGGCCGGGCTGGAGAACGCGCTTGTCGCCGGCACCATCGACTATGTGGCACTGGGTGATCGGCACTCCGTGACGTCGGTCGGTACGACCGGGCGCGTCTGGTATCCCGGCGCGCACGAGGTCACCAACTTCGATCACATCGAACAACGCCCGGGTCATGTCCTCGAGGTCTCGCTGAGTCGGGGCGGCGGTGGCCGGCGGATCGATGTCACCGAACACCGGGTGGGCCAGTGGTCGTTTCGCAGCATCACTCGCGACATCGGATCGTCGGCCGACATCGAAGCGCTGCGCGACGAGTTGGACGCGATCGAGGACAAGCCCCGGGTGGTCGTCCAGCTCGGCCTCGTCGGCTCCGTCTCGGTCACCGACGCGGCCGCGCTGGAGGAGCTGATCGACGACTCCGCGGACCGGTTCGCGGCGATCACCCGTTGGGATCGCACCGACGATCTGATGATCGTCGCCGACGAAGCCGACATCGCCGACCTCGGCGTGGTCGGGTACGCACGCACGGCCGCCGAACACCTCTTGGAGCTCAGTGCGTCCGATGACCCAACGCAGGCCGGCGTCGCGAGCGACGCCCTGGGACTGCTGCGCCGACTCTCCGGGAACCGCCGATGAGACTTCACCGGATGCGGCTGCGGAACTTTCGTGGCATCACCGACCGCGAGGTGCGTTTCGCCGATCGCGGCGTCACGATCGTCGAAGGTGCCAACGAGGCCGGCAAGTCGTCCATGATCGAGGCACTGGGTCTGTTGCTGGACACCCGGGCGGACAGCAAGTCGGCGAAGGTCCGCGACGTCATGCCATCGGGGCAGGATGTGGGCTCCGAGGTCGAAGTGGAGATGACCTGCGGCCCTTGGCATTTCACCTATGCCAAGCGTTTCAACCGTCAGGTGGCGACGACCCTGACCATAGCCGCGCCGCGCCCAGAGCAATTGTCCGGGCGCGATGCCCACGAGCGCGTCGTCGAGATTCTCGGCTCGCATGCGGATCTTGCGCTGTTTCGGGCGCTGCAACTGTTGCAGTCCGGTGATCCGGCGCTGGCATCAGTGGCCGAGAGTGCCGCTCTCGCACGTGCTCTCGACCGCGCGGCCGATAGTGAGGGGCGGGATCGGGAGGGCCAGGAGTCGGACGGGCAGGGCAGCGATGCCGCGCTCGTCGACGACGTGACCGCCGAATACCGGCGCTACCGCACCCTCGGGCAGGGACGTCCGACCGGGGAACTGGCGCAGGCAATCCAGGCTGCCGAGGAGGCGTCTCGGCGTCACGACCAGTTGACGCGGGCGCGCGATGCGGTCGAGGCCGATGCCCAGCGTCTCGGCGAACTCGACTCCCGCCGTAAGGAACTGGATCGCACCCGGGAGTTGCGCGAGGTCGAGCGCGACGAACTGGCGGTGACGTGGCAGAAGGTCGAGAAACTCCAGGGGGAACTCGGCGCAGCGGAAGCCGAGGTCCGACACCTGCTCACCGCGTCGCAATTGGCTCGTCGTGACGTCATCGAACGCGAACGCCTCGGCGCCGAGATCACCTCCCTGACCGAGCAGGCGCGGGGTCTGGCCGACGACATCGCGGGCCACGCCGCGCGGGCGGCGAGTGCGGCACAGGATGCGTCCGATCTCGACGCAGAGTTGTCGGGTGCCCGGGAACGATGGGCGCAGGTCCGCGCCGAGCTGGCGGCGTCGGAGGCCGCGCGACGGATCCTCCGGACTCGGCGCGAACTCCGTGACCTCGACGAGCGCCTCGGACACCTGGCCGACATCGTATCGGAGCGAGACGCGCTGCAGAATGCGTTGGACGCCAACACTGTCGATCGCGCCGCCGTCGAGGCGGCGGCCGGGCTGGGCAGGCGTCACACAGTGGCACGGGCACGCGTGGAGGCCGCAGCCGCCAGGTTCACCGTCGAGCCGACGGGTTCGGTGCCGGTACGGGTGGACGGTGTCAGGATCGACGCCGAGTCAGATCACGTCGCGGTGGACGACGCGGTCATCGAAGTCGACGGAATCGTTCGGGTCACGGTGCGACGCAGTTCCGGTACTGAGCAACCGATCCGCGAGCTGTCCCGGATCGAGGCCGAGATCGCCGACTTCTGTGACCGCCACCGTCTGGGATCACTCGATGATCACGTCGGTCGTGCGCAGGAGCGGGTCGAGCTGACGCACAGGCTGGCGTCCCTCCGGCAGCGTTTGGCCGATTTGACCCAGGGGCGCGATCTCGCGGAGCTCAGTGCGCGCAGGACCGAACTCCGCCGGATCATCGAGTCCGCCGATCCGGTCGCCGGCGACGACGGCGTCGTCCGTGACGTCGAGTCACTGGCATCGACGGAACGCGAGGTCGGCGAGCTGGTCATGGCGGCCGAACGGGCCGTGGCACAGAAGCGTTCGGTGGAAGCCGACGCAGGCACCCGCGCATCGATGGCTCGTCAGGAACACGCACGCATCGACGCCCGGCTGACCGAGCTGGGCGGCAGGCGCGAGCAACTGGCCGACGAGTGCAGCCTCGGTGAGGCGAGACGCGTCGTCGACGCTGCCGAGCAGCGACTCGCGCAGGCCCGCGAACGGGTGGCGCGCCTCGACACCGAACTGGCTCGCCTCGACGTCGCGGAGATCGAGATGAGGCGTGCGCGGGTGGCTGCCGACCTCGCTGCCATCGCCCGTGAGCGCGCCGATGCGGAACGGTCGGCCACCGAGTTGCGCACCAGGGTGGAGCTCTACCGGGAGGAGTCCCGTCTCGACGATCTGCACGACGCGGCAACGCAACTCGACGCGGCCACCGCCGCCCTGGCGCGGGTGACCCGACGCGCGGACGCGGCGGAGCTGCTCTACCGGACACTGATCGACGCGCGTCAGGATGCGCGCACCAGATACGCCGACCCGTACGCGCGCCGACTGGAGGAGCTCGGCTCGCACGTGTTCGGTGACGACGTCCGGTTCGATGTCGACGACAGCCTCGAGGTCGTATCCCGGACGCTCGGCGGGATCACCGTACAGCGAGACGCACTGTCCGGAGGTGCCCGCGAGCAGCTGGGACTGCTCACCCGGCTCGCCTGTGCCACGTTGGTCGACGAGGACGACGGAGTGCCGGTGCTCGTCGACGACGCGCTCGGCTACAGCGATCCGCAACGGCTGACGGCCATGGGTGGCGTGCTCGCCGCGGCCGGTGAGGACGCACAGGTGATCGTGCTGACCTGCAGTCCCGACCGCTACCGGGGAGTCGATGGCGCGACCGTCGTGGCCGTGTGAGGAGCCCGGATCGGTTTCCGGGCGGGTCGGTTTTGGGTGCACCGCCGCCCTGCGCTACGCTAACCCTCGCCCGTTGAGCCCCCGTAGCTCAGGGGATAGAGCGTCTGCCTCCGGAGCAGAAGGCCGCAGGTTCGAATCCTGCCGGGGGCACCGTGACATCCTTGCCGGCCTCCGGCCGGTGTGCGCCTACTGTGTGGGAAACAGATTCATGCAGGCGCACCGTGACATCCTTTCCGGCCTCCGGCCGGTGTGCGCCTACTGTGTGGGAAACAGATTCATGCAGGCGCACCGTGACATCCTTGCCGGCCTCCGGCCGGTGTGCGCCTACTGTGTGGGAAACAGATTCATGCAGGCGCACCGTGACATCCTTGCCGGCCTCCGGCCGGTGTGCGCCTACTGTGTGGGAAACAGATTCATGCAGGCGCACCGTGGACATCCTTTCCGGCCACCGTGAACACTTCTGTCCGCGATCAGCTGAGTACTTGCTTCGACGAATCGGGCGTGCGGAAACCGCCGGCGGGTTAGCGTGAGCCGATGTGCCGCTGGCTCGCCTACGCCGGCTCGCCGATCCTGCTCGAGGATCTGCTGACCCGGCCATCGCATTCGCTCGTCGACCAGAGCTTCGAGGCACGGCAACTGTATCTGCCGGGCTCACCGATGACGACGATGTTCCGCAATCATGCGTGGCCGACGAACGGAGACGGCTTCGGTGTCGGCTGGTATGGCGAGCGAGACTTCCCCGGGCAGTATCGCGACGAGCGGCCCGCGTGGAGTGACCACAACCTGCAGCGCCTTGCCGAACAGATCAGGTCGCCCATGTTCCTCGCCCATGTGCGGGCGGCGTCGATCGGCGGCACGGTCGATCGGGCCAACTGTCATCCGTTCACGCACGGGCGCTGGTTGTTTCAGTACAACGGTGAGATGGGCGGATTCACCCGGATCAAACGGGCCCTCACGATGGACGTGGCACCCGCCCTCTATCCGCACATCGAGGGCAATGCCGATACCGAACTGTTCTTCTTCCTGGCCCTGACCTACGGGCTCGACCGTGACCCGCTCGGGGCCCTGGCGAGAACGGTTGGGCGCGTGGAGGAAGCGCGTGCGGACAGCGGCGTCGACGACCCGTTCGTCGCAACGATGTGCGCGGCTGACGGTGAAACGGTTCACGCGGTCCGGTACTCGAGCAACCGGAACTCACGCACGCTCTACCACTCGAACGGTCCGATGCGGCTGGGTGCCGCCGACGGTGGACACATCGACCTGCCGAATGACGGCCGTATCCTGGTTTCCGAGCCGCTCGAACTCGAATACCGGCGGACCAACTGGGTCGAGGTCCCGGAATCCTCGAGTGTGACACTGCGGGCGGGAGAAGAACCGGTCATCGCCGCCTTTGCGCCGGCACGAAGCTGAGGGCTTGCGCCGTCTCGACACGCGATGTTGGCCGTAATCGGTGCACCGACTCCTGACCAGGCCGCAGGATGTAGGGGTGAATTCAGATGCGGTAGTGGTAACGGACGGGGCCGGTCCACTCGGCTTCCTGTCGGCGACTGTGGAGAAACAGTGCTGGGGCTTCATGATCGGGTCGGCGTTGTTCGCGTTGGGTTCGGCGCCGGGTTTCGCCGATTGGGCAGGCCCATCGGTGGCAAACCTGAGTTTTTTCGTCGGTGCCTGGTTCTTCACCGGGGCCGCGCTCATCCAACTCGTGCTCAGCGGCGACGTCACTGTGCCCAACGGATCGGGAAGGCCGCATTTTCGCGCTGAGTGGCTCTCCGCGGCAACCCAATTCGGTGGGACGCTGCTGTTCAACGTGAGCACCGCCGCGGCCCTGCATGCGGCTACCGTCACCGCAGAACGGCGGCGCGTCTGGACGCCGGATGCGGCCGGGTCGGTCGCGTTCCTGGTCAGTGGCATACTCGCCGTGATCGTGATCGCCCACACCGTACGACTCTGGGCCCCGGGCAATCGTTCCTGGTGGGCGACGCAGATCAACCTGCTCGGCTGCATCGCCTTCGGTGTCTCCGCTGTCGGCGCGTACGTCGATTCCGCGGGCGCCACCCTCAGCGCCACGGTCGCCGACGCCGGCACCTTCATCGGGGCGATCTGCTTTCTGCTGGCATCCGCGCTGATGCTGCCTCGATGGGACCGCACCTGAGCCGGGCGCACATCGATTCTCCGGGGCGCAGATTGTCGGTTGGCATAGAGTCGGACCATGACGTTCCAGGGTTTTCCCGAGGCGGCCCTCGACTTCTACGACGACCTCGAGATGGACAACACCAAGACGTTCTGGGAAGCACACAAGGAGGTCTATCGGACCGCTGTCGCCGGCCCGATGACCGACCTCACCGAAGCGCTCGCCGACGAGTTCGGGCCCGCAAAGATCTTCCGGCCCTATCGTGACGTCCGCTTCGCCAAGGACAAGACGCCCTACAAAACCCACCAGGGCGCCTACGTCAGCGTCGGCCCGGCAACCGGCTACTACGTGCAGATCGGCGCTCCCGGGGTGCGGGTCGGTGCCGGTTTCTATGACGCGTCGACCGAGCGGCTGGCCACGCTGCGCGTAGCGATCGACAACGACCTACACGGTCGCGAACTCGAACGACTCCTCGACGAGCTGGAGGCCGGAGGATGGGAGGTCGGTGGTGACACGCTCAAGACCGCGCCGCGTGGCTGGCCCGCCGACCATCCGCGGATCGGGTTGTTGCGGCACAAATCGCTCACCATCGGTCGTGACTACGGCTTCGACAAGGTGATCCACAGCCCCGACCTCGTGACGCGGGTTCGCGAGGATTGGCGCGAGGCACGTCCGCTGGTGGAGTGGATCTCCCGCCACTGAGGATGATCAGTCCGCGACAAATCCGTCGAGGTATACCCACCGCCCGTCGCGCCGTTCGAACCGGCTGCGTTCGTGCAGCGCACCTCGCTTACCGCCGACCCGGTAGTGCGCGGTGAAGACCACCTCGCCGGTGTCGTCGAACAGTGTTCCACCGGAAGTGGATTCGACGTCGAGTCGATACCACGCCATGTCCTCGTCGAGGACCAGCGTGCGCGGACGGGTCCGGGGATGCCAGCTGTCGAGAATGTAGTCGCGGTCTCCCACAGCGAACGCGGTGAACCGGGAGCGCATGAGGGCCTCCGCGGTCGCGGCTGGTCGCAGTCCGGCGAGGAGCGGCCCGCAACACTCGTCGAAGGTCAAACCCGAGGTACACCGACACCGTTGGGCCCCGGAAGGGCCATTCGACGAATCGCTCATGCCGCGAGAATAGGACGACGCACGATCATCCGACGCATCAGTTCATCGGCAGAGGTTGCGCGTCCCGCTCGGCGAGCATCTGCTCTATGACGGTGATCTCTCTGTCCTGGTTCGTCCGCATCCCGGTTGCGAGTTCCCGCACGTAATCCTCGGCGACGTGCGCGGGGTCCGCGGCGGTGTCCATCATGGGCAGACCGCCCTCGTGGTGGCGCAGCATCAACTGGAGAAAGTAGATGTCGGCGTCGGAACCGCGCGCCGCGCGCAGTCGGTTCATCTCGCTGCTGGTGGCCATGCCCGGCATCGGCGGGGTCTGGCCATCGGCCGTCGCCTCCTGCGTCGAACCGGGCGGCGTCGAACCCGGCGGCGTCGAACCCGGCGGCGTCGAACCCGGCGGCGTCGAACCCGGCGGCGTCGAACCGGAGGGCATCGCACCGGGCGGCATCGGTACCGAGGCCGACGGCATCGGCATGTCGTGGTCGGCGTGTTCGCCCGGGGGCTGCGACTGCGAGGTCGTCATGCCGCCTGCCATCTCACCGCCCGCCATGCCGTGGCCCATCCATTGCATCGGTGGATTCGGGTTGATCAACGGATAACCCCACCGCGTCAACCACGACTGCATCTGGCCGATCTCGTTGCTCTGTGCGGTCAGGATGTCGAAGGCCATACTGCGGACCTGAGGATCGGTCCCGTTCTCCAGTTCGATGGTGGCCATCTCGACGCCCTGCTCATGATGACGGATCATGTCCTGCGCGAAGCCGACGGCAACCGAATCCGGCGCGGGGGAGTCCTCGGCCGCGGTGTCATCGCTGTGCAGCATTCCCGAGATGAGCAACCCCAGACCGACACCGATCAACAATGCGGCGACAGTGCCGAGCGCGGTGAGCAGGGTTCTCCGGGAGTTCGTGCCCGCCGAAGTCGCGCCCGGGGCAGCGGAGGGGGGAGCAGACGCCGGAACATCGGACCCATCGTGTGGCTGGTCGGTCACTCGTGCTCTCCTCAGCCGGCCGGTGTCGGCGCACCCGCGCCCATGTTCTCGTCGGACCCGTCGGTCGCGCCGGCGCCGTCCATCGGCACCGCGTCGGGACCCGGCGCACCTTCATCGGCGGGCGGCGGGTTATTGGGGTCGAACGCGCCCGGCACCGCGGCGCATGCCGCCTGGGTTTCCGGGAAGGCCGCCTCCTGCGGGTTCTCCGGATAGACGCCCGGCGTGGTGTTGCGACGTAGTGCGGTGATGAACTCGTCGATGCGTGGATCACCCGCCGAGTCCAGCTTCAGCTGATGACCCCAGCTCTGCAACGAGATCGGATGATCGAGGCCCGGATACGGCGACAGGAACAAGAACTGCTCGCCGATCACCTTCTTCTTCAGCTCGTCGAGGTCGTCGCTGCTGATCGTGTCCGGGTTGTAGGTGATCCAGACGGCACCGTGCTCGAGGGCGTGCACGGCGTTCTCCGAGCGCAGCGGGTTCGGGTACACGATGCCGGTGCAGGTCGCCCACACCTCGTCGTGCGGGCCTCCGAACGGTGGTGATTGGTCATAGGCAACCCGCTGATCTGCCCTGACGTGTTGGGCGGCGCGGTAGTAGATCTTGGTGACACCCTGGATGCGGGTCGACGGATCCGGATCCGCAGTCGAGGGCACGTAGCCCTCGACGGTCTGGGGCTTGAGCTCCTCGGCCTCCTGCCGGTCGATGAACTTCGGCAACAGATACCAGACGAGTGCGCCGATCAGCGCGATCACCACCACGATTGCGCCGACGACGGCCCAGTCGATCTGCCGGCCGATCGTCGCGTCCGGACGCTTGCTGGACTTGGGTACGTTCGCCCCCGGTTTGCGCGCCATTTTTCTCTCTCGCCGTCTCTGCCGGTCACGAATCGCCCGCAGCGACGGCAAGTCTACTGATCGCCCGAGAGGCGTACTTTTGGTGCGACACGGCCCGGTGGGCGGAGGCGATTGTCTCCCGACGGACATGGGCCAATAGGATGGTGTCCCGTGACTCCCGCCGACCTCGCTGCGCTACTGCGTGCGGTGACTCTGACCGTAGTCCGTGACCACGGACTCGATGACTCCATGGTGCCCGAGAACGTCGTCGTCGAGCGTCCGCGCCATGCCGATCACGGCGACTATGCCACCAATATCGCGCTACGGCTCGGCAAGAAGCTCGGCGTTGCCCCGCGCGACCTCGCTGGATGGCTGGCCGACGCGTTCGCGGCCACCGACGGAATAGCGAAGGCCGAGGTCGCCGGACCCGGCTTCGTCAACGTGTGGCTGGCCACCGACGCCCAGAACTCGGTGGTCTCCACGGTCCTGGACACCGCGAACGACTACGGGCACGGCGACGATCTCGGCGGACGGACGATCAACCTGGAGTTCGTCTCGGCAAACCCGACGGGGCCGATCCACCTGGGGGGTACGCGCTGGGCCGCGGTCGGCGACGCTCTCGGCCGGGTGCTCGCCGCACGGGGTGGTGCGGTGACCCGCGAATACTACTTCAACGACCACGGGACGCAGATCGATCGCTTCGCCCTGTCGCTCGAGGCTGCGGCGAAGGGTGCACCCACCCCCGACGACGGTTACGCCGGCGCATACATCGGGGAGATCGCCGCCCAGGTCGTCGCGAAGGTGCCCGGAGTGCTCGACCAGCCTGACGACGAGCGGTTGGAGACCTTCCGCGCGATCGGTGTCGATCTGATGTTCGACCACATCAAGTCCAGCCTGCATGAGTTCGGCACCGACTTCGACGTCTTCACCCACGAGAACAAGATGTTCACATCGGGCCTGGTGGACGAGTGCATCGCCGAACTCAAGGCCAATGGCAACCTGTACGAGAACGACGGGGCCTGGTGGCTGCGTACGACCGACTTCGGCGACGACAAGGACCGGGTCGTCATCAAGAGCGACGGCAATGCGGCCTACATCGCCGGTGACATCGCGTACTACCGGGACAAGCGCAACCGCGGCTTCGACCTCTGCATCTACATGCTCGGCGCCGACCACCACGGGTACATCACCCGGCTGAAGGCGGCTGCGGCGTCCCTCGGCGACGATCCGGCATCGGTCGAGGTCCTGATCGGCCAGATGGTCAACCTCGTGCGCGACGGCAAGCCGGTGCGGATGAGCAAACGGGCCGGAACGGTCATCACCCTCGACGACCTCGTGGACGCCGTCGGTGTCGACGCGGCCCGCTACGCACTGATCCGCTCGTCGGTGGACGTGAACATCGACATCGACCTCGATCTGCTGCGCCGACAATCCAACGACAACCCGGTCTACTACGTGCAGTACGCGCACGCACGGCTCTCTGCGCTGTCACGGAACGCGGTCGAACTCGGGCTCGAGCGGTCGACCGATCACCTCGATCTGCTCGACGATCCGGCCGAGGGGGAACTCATCCGGACCATCGGCGATTTCGACGAAGTGGTGGCCACGGCCGCGGAACTCCGCGAACCGCACCGTGTCTGCCGATATCTGGAAACACTGGCCGGTGCCTATCACCGGTTCTATGCCCGCTGCCGCGTGCTGCCCCAGGGCGACGAGCCGGCCTCCGACATCCACGCCGCCCGCCTCGCGCTGTGTGCGGCAACGCGCCAGGTGCTGGCCAACGGTCTCGACCTGGTCGGCGTGAGCGCTCCGGAGCGGATGTGAACGCCCATCCCGCCGGGCCCCGGCACGCCGAATTGCTGGCCGCGCCACATCTCGCGGAGCGACCGAACGATCCGGTCCAGCTGGCGCGCATCCCGGCAAATGTGTGGCCGCGCAACGCGGGTCGTGACGACTCCGGTGAGGTCCGCATCGCCGGCGTCGGCGTCGGCGAACTCGCCGAGACCTACGGCACACCGCTGTTCGTCGTCGACGAGGACGACTTCCGTTCGCGCTGCGCCGACATGGTCGCCGCGTTCGGACCCTATGGCCGGGTCCACTACGCGTCCAAAGCGTTTCTGAGCACAGAGGTCGCCCGGTGGGTGGAGCAGGAAGGGCTGTCCCTCGACGTCTGCACCGGCGGCGAGCTCGCCATCGCGTTGCGCGCCGGATTCCCTCCTGAGCGAATTGCTTTGCACGGCAACAACAAAAGTGTCGACGAGCTGGCCATGGCGCTCGATGCCGGTGTCGGACACATCGTGCTCGACTCGATGATCGAGATCGAGCGGCTTGATGCGCTCGCCGGTGAACGCGGTCTGGTGGCCGACGTATTGGTGCGGGTGACCGTGGGGGTGGAAGCACACACCCACGAATTCATCGCGACCGCCCATGAGGACCAGAAGTTCGGGTTCGCCCTTGCCGGTGGTGTCGCCATGGAGGCGGTGCGCCGAGTGTTCGCGACCGACAACCTGCGCCTCGTCGGCCTACACAGCCACATCGGATCGCAGATCTTCGACATGGACGGCTTCGAACTTGCCGCTCATCGCGTGCTCGGGCTCCTCAAGGACGTCGTCGCCGAGTTCGGCGTGGACAAGACCGCACAGATGTCGATCGTGGATCTCGGTGGTGGACTGGGGATCTCGTACCTCCCGGAGGACGACCCGCTGCCCGTCGGCGACGTCGCGGGAACTCTCGCCGACATCGTGCGCCGCGAGTCGGCTGCGGTGGGGTTGCCGATGCCCACCATCGCGGTTGAGCCCGGACGCGCCATCGCGGGCCCGGGGACCGTGACGCTGTACCGCGTGGGGACCGTCAAGGATGTGACCGTCGGCAAGAACGCGATCCGTCGTTACGTGTCGGTCGACGGAGGTATGAGTGACAACATCCGGACCGTGCTCTATCAGGCCGAGTACGACATCCGCCTGGTGTCGAGGGTCTCGGATGCGCCGGCCGTGGTGAGTCGGGTCGTCGGAAAGCATTGTGAGAGCGGTGACATCGTCATCAAGGACTGCTGGTTGCCGGGCGACCTGGCGCCGGGTGACCTGGTCGCCGTCGCGGCCACCGGCGCGTACTGCTATTCGATGTCGAGCCGCTACAACATGGCGATGCGTCCCGCGGTGGCGGCTGTGCGGGACTCCTCGGCGCGCCTGATGCTGCGTCGTGAGACGATCGAGGACTTCCTCACCCTGGAGGTGACCGAATGAGCGAAAACCGAAACCGCACGATCGGCGTGGCCGTGCTCGGCATGGGCAACGTCGGTGCCGAGGTGGTACGCATCATCGAGGAGAACGCCGATGATCTGCGTTCGCGGGTGGGTGCACCCGTCGAGTTGCGTGGTGTTGCGGTACGTGACCTGGGCAAACCCCGCAAGGTGGCACAGGAGCTGCTGACCGATGATCCCGCGCGGCTGGTCGCCCGCGACGACGTCGACATCGTCGTCGAACTCATGGGCGGCATCGATCCGGCGCGCGCACTGATCCGCGCTGCTCTGGAGAGTGGGAAGTCGGTCGTCACTGCCAACAAGGCGCTGCTGGCCGAATACACCGGCGAGCTGGCGACCGCGGCGGCCGATGCCAAGGTTGACCTGTATTTCGAGGCCGCCGTGGCCGGCGCGATCCCGGTGGTGCGCCCGCTGATGCAGTCGCTCGCCGGCGACACGGTCGAGACGGTTGCCGGAATCGTCAACGGCACAACCAACTTCATCCTGTCGGCGATGGCCGAGACCGGGGCGGACTACGCCGACACGCTGGCCGAGGCGGGTCGCCTCGGGTATGCGGAGGCCGACCCGACGGCCGACGTCGAGGGCTACGACGCCGCCTCCAAGGCGGCGATCCTGGCGTCCATCGCCTTTCACACCCGCGTCACCGCGGCCGACGTGCACCGTGAGGGCATCTCGTCGGTCACCGCGGACGATCTCGTGGCGGCCAAGAAGTTCGACTGCACGATCAAGCTGCTGTCCATCTGCGAGCGCGTGCACGACGCCGATGGACGCCAACGCATCTCGGCGCGTGTCTATCCCGCTCTCATTCCGCTCAGCCATCCGTTGGCCACCGTCAACGGAGCATTCAACGCCGTGGTCGTGGAGGCGGAGAACGCGGGTCGGCTGATGTTCTACGGTCAGGGAGCCGGAGGTTCGCCGACGGCGTCCGCGGTGTTGGGAGACATGGTGATGGCGGCGCGCAACAAGGTGCACGGCGGTCGTGGGCCGCTCGAGTCGACCTACGCCTCGTTGCCGATCGCCCCCATGGACGACGTCCCGACGCGCTACTACGTGTCGATGAAGGTGGCCGACCGTGCCGGTGTCCTCGCCCAGGTGGCGGGAGAATTCTCGAAGCGGTCGGTGTCCATCGCCGCGGTCCGGCAGGAGGGTGCCGGCGACGATGCCCGACTGATCGTGGTCACCCACCGGGCCCCCGACCGCGCGCAATCGGAATGCGTTGCGGCACTGGAAGACATGGATGCCGTCCTCAAGGTGTCGAGCGTCCTGCGATTGGAAGGAACCGATGACTGACGCCACCCCGGTGCACCAGCGCTGGCCCGGCCTGATCGAGGCCTATCGTGACCGACTGCCGGTCGGTGACGACTGGCAGGTGGTCACCCTGCTCGAGGGTGGGACCCCGCTCATCGCGGCGCCGCACCTGTCGGAGCTCACCGACTGCGAGGTGTACCTCAAGGTGGAAGGCCTCAACCCGACAGGGTCGTTCAAGGACCGCGGGATGACGATGGCGGTCAGCACCGCGGTCAACAACGGCAAGACCGCCGTTCTGTGCGCCTCCACCGGCAACACGTCGGCCTCGGCTGCCGCGTATGCCACTCGCGCCGGGATCACCTGCGCCGTGCTCATCCCCGAGGGCAAGATCGCGATGGGCAAACTGGCCCAGGCGGTCATGCACGGCGCCAAGATCATCCAGGTGCAGGGCAATTTCGACGACTGCCTGGAACTCGCGCGCAAGGCGACCGCCGAGTTCACCGAGATCGAACTGGTGAACTCGGTGAACCCGTCGCGGATCGAGGGCCAGAAGACGGCCGCCTTCGAGATCGTCGATGTCCTCGGCCGGGCTCCTGACGTCCATGCGCTCCCGGTGGGCAACGCGGGCAACATCACCGCGTACTGGAAGGGGTACACCGAGTACCGGCGTGACGGCGTCTCCTCATCGGTGCCCCGGATGCTCGGCGTGCAGGCCGCCGGTGCTGCGCCGCTGGTCAACGGTGCACCCGTGAAGAATCCCGAGACGATCGCGACCGCGATCCGGATCGGGTCACCGGCGAGCTGGAACCAGGCGGTGGCGGCCAAGGAGGAGTCGGGCGGACAGTTCCGGGCCGCGACCGACGAAAAGCTCCTCGAGGCCTACCGTCTCGTCGCCGGCCGTGAGGGCGTCTTCGTCGAGCCCGCGTCTGCGGCCAGCGTCGCGGGGCTGCTCGCCGCCCGCGCCGACGGCTGGATCGCCGCCGGATCGACCGTGGTGTGCACGGTGACCGGAAACGGCCTGAAGGACCCCGACACCGCGTTGTCCGGGATGCCCGAAGTCGAGGCCATCCCGGTGGACCCGGTTGCGGTGGCCGATGCCCTCGGTGTCCGCTGAGTCCATGGGTGGCACCACCGCGATGACCGACGACACTGCCGTGACCGACCCGAAGGTGCTGCTACCCGGGGGTATCTCGGTGCGAGTTCGCGTTCCGGCGTCGAGTGCGAACCTCGGTCCCGGTTTCGACTGTCTCGGTGTCGCATTGGGTATCTACGACGAATTGATCGTCGAGACCACCACGGCGGGTGGCGTCGAGGTGGAGGTCGACGGTGAGGGTGCCGCCGACGTGCCGCGCGACGAGCGACACCTCGTCGCCCGCGCGATCGCGCGCGGTCTGGCTCAGTCGGGTGTCGCCGCGCCCGGCCTGAAGCTGCGGTGCGTCAACGCCATTCCGCACTCTCGCGGGCTCGGTTCCTCGGCCGCGGCCGCGGTGTCGGGTCTCGCTGCGGCGTCGGGGCTGTTGGTGGAGGCGGGAGTCCGGCCGGCGTTGCGTCCCGACGAACTCGTCCAGCTGTCGTCGGAGTTCGAGGGACACCCGGACAACGCCGCAGCGAGTGTGCTCGGGTCCGCGGTGGTGACCTGGATCGAGAACACTGACCCGGCCGCCGGCGGACCGGAAGGCCAGGACGGGAATCGATACCACGCCCGCAGGCTCGTGGTGCATCCCGACATCACCGCAACGGTCTTCGTGCCCGACACCGAGTCGTCCACGTCGGTCACCCGCGGTCTGCTGCCCGAGGTCGTCCCACGCGCGGACGCGGTGTTCAACGTCAGTCGCGCCGCACTCGCCGTCGTCGCGCTGACCTCCGACCCCACGGCGTTGTTCGCCGCCACCGCCGACCGGCTCCACCAGGACTATCGGTCGGAGGCGATGCCGGCGACCGCGGAACTCGTGGCGGCGCTGCGCCGGCGGGGACACGCTGCGACGGTGTCCGGTGCGGGTCCCACCGTCCTGGCCCTGTCTGTCGGCCCCGTACCGCCCGACGCGCGCGAGGTGGCGACCGCACTGGGGTTCGTGCCGGCGACGGTTGCGATCGCCGGCGGGGTCGAGGTCACTCACGGGCGCGCCTGAGTCGCCTGGTCGGGAGGGTGAGACACTCGCGTAGCGCATCGGTGCGACGGTCCGGCACTCCGAATGGTGTTCGACGCGTGTTGCCCGTATCATCCGAACGCGTTACCATGTACTGGTCTAGCCGCGCAGGCTTGTCTTGCCGTGCTCCTCTCCGATCAACGATCCCGGCTTCTGGCCCGGTGCCAGATGCACGATCTGCTGTCCGGGGATGCTCAGCACTACCAGCGGACACACCGCCGCGGACCACATTTCTTCTGACCGTCTTCTGAGGAGAATCCCAGAGACAACTCCGACGAGGACGAAGTCCCACCTGAATGAGGTGGGACGACAACGGGAACCCCGACGCAGCTCAGGCCTGCAGGGGGAACGAAAGGATATCCGTGACGGATACGGACCTGATCACCGCTCCAGACGCTTCGAGCACCGAGGACAGCTCCGGCTCCTCGTCTGCGGTGAGTTCGACCACACGAGGCTCCTCGACGCGGGCCCGCACCGGGCTCTCTGCAATGGTGCTCACCGAGCTCCGCGCCCTGGCCGGCGAACTCGGCATCAAGGGAACCTCGGGGATGCGCAAGGGCGACCTCATCGCCGCGATCAAGGAGCGCCAGGGGGGCGCCGCACCGGCGCCGAAGAGCGGCGATGGGCAGATGACCATCTCCGATGCCGAGGCCGGTGAGACCAAGGCCACCAAGGGCGGGCAGAACAAGAGTGCCGAGGCGAAGACCGGGGAAGCCGCTGCGCCGGCCCGTGGGCGGCGTCGCGCCCGTCCGGCAGCGGAGGAGGCCTCGACCGACGGCGAGCCGACCGCGTCGGCAGCTGCCCAGACGGGCGAAGCGCCGGCGACGACCTCGACCGATGTCGACAAGAAGGACACCGACAAGAAGGACACCTCCGGCGCACCGGACGACTCCGCCGACGGGGGTGACCAGCGCGGTCGCAATCGGAATCGCAACCAGAACCGTGACGGCCAGGGCCGCGAGGGCCAGGGGCGTGACGGCCAGGGTCGCGGCCAGAATCGCGACAACAACCAGCGCGACGGCGGCCAGAACCGCGACAACCAGCGCGATGGTGGGCAGAACCGCGACACCCAGAACCAGGGCGGCCCGCAGAACAACCGCAACGACAATCGCAACAACAATGACGATGACGGTGACGGTCGCGGCCGTCGCGGACGGCGATTCCGCGAACGGCGTCGCGGGCGTGACCGCGACTCGTCCGGTGGTGGCGAACCGCAGGTCTCCGAGGACGACGTCTTGCAGCCGGTGGCGGGCATCCTCGACGTTCTCGACAACTACGCGTTCGTGCGTACGTCGGGATATCTCGCCGGGCCCAACGACGTCTACGTGTCGATGAACATGGTGCGCAAGAACGGCCTGCGCCGCGGTGACGCGATCACCGGTGCGGTCAAGTTGCCCCGCGAGGGCGAGCAGCCCAACCAGCGGCAGAAGTTCAACCCGCTGGTCCGGCTCGACACGGTCAACGGCACCGACATCGAGACCGCCAAGAAGCGTCCGGAGTTCAACAAGCTGACGCCGCTGTACCCGAATCAGCGTCTGCGGCTGGAGACGACGCCGGAACGACTCGACACGCGCGTCATCGACCTGATCATGCCGATCGGCAAGGGGCAACGTGCACTGATCGTGTCGCCGCCGAAGGCGGGTAAGACGACCATCCTTCAGGACATCGCCAACGCGATCACGACCAACAATCCGGAATGTCACCTCATGGTGGTGCTCGTCGACGAGCGTCCCGAAGAGGTCACCGACATGCAGCGATCGGTCAAGGGTGAGGTCATCGCGTCGACCTTCGACCGTCCACCGTCAGATCACACCTCGGTATCCGAGCTGGCGATCGAGCGCGCCAAGCGCCTCGTGGAGAACGGCCGGGACGTGGTCGTGCTGCTGGACTCGATCACACGTCTGGGTCGTGCGTACAACAACGCGTCGCCGGCGTCGGGTCGAATCCTGTCCGGCGGTGTCGATTCCACCGCGCTGTACCCGCCGAAGCGATTCCTCGGTGCCGCGCGCAACATCGAGCACGGAGGTTCGTTGACGATCATCGCCTCGGCGCTGGTCGAGACGGGTTCCACCGGTGACACGGTGATCTTCGAGGAGTTCAAGGGCACCGGCAACGCCGAGCTCAAGCTCGATCGGAAGATCTCCGAACGCCGCGTGTTCCCGGCCGTCGATGTCAACCTGTCCAGTACGCGTAAGGACGAGTTGCTCTTGTCGCCAGAGGAATTCCAGATCGTGCACAAGCTGCGGCGTGTGCTGTCCGGGCTGGATTCCCAACAGGCCATCGACCTGCTGATCAGTCAGCTCAAGAAGACCAAGACCAACATCGAGTTCCTCATGCAGGTCCAGAAGACCGCTCCGGGAGCGATGAACGACGACTAGTCGCTCTTCTCGACGTCCGAGCCGAGCGCGCGTCCCCGGTCGACCTCCGTGAAGGGGGTCGGGCCGGGAATGCCGCGGGCTGTGGTGGCGTTGAAGGGGCGGACCGTCAGATGGATTTCCAGGTGAGGACACCTGCGTGGCATACTGAGCGGTCGAGTCCGGTTCCGGTTCACACCGTCGATCCCCGATGGTGACCCGGCGACCACAGAAAGGGACAACCAGATGAAGCAGGGAATTCACCCCGAGTACGCGGCGACCACCGTCGTCTGCGGTTGCGGGAACACCTTCGAGACCCACAGCACCGCGGCGAACGGACGGATCAACGTCGAGGTCTGCTCGCAGTGCCACCCGTTCTACACCGGTAAGCAGAAGATCCTCGACACCGGCGGTCGCGTTGCCCGGTTCGAGAAGCGCTACGGCAAGCGGACCAAGAAGGCCGACGCCGACAAGTAGCTTGATCGACGACGCCCACCGCGCGTGCACAGCACGTCGGGTGGGCGTCGTTTTCGTTTCTTCCCGCCGTCCCCGGGACGCGCGAAGCCAGCAGTGAGAGGTGAGTCCAGGTGACCACGCAGAGTCCGTCGGCGATCGATGACATCCTCGCCGAGCATGCGGGCCTCGAGTCGCAGCTGGCGGATCCGTCGTTGCACGACGATCCCGCGACCGCTCGGCGCGTCGGTAAGCGCTTCGCCGAGCTCGCGCCGATCATGGCCACCCACCGTCGGCTGGAGGCCGCCCGTGGCGACCTCGCCGCTGCTCGCGAGCTGGCGGCCGACGATCCGGCCTTCGCCGACGAGATCCCGGCGCTGGAAGAGGCCGTGGCCGAACTCGATGCGACACTGACCGACCTGCTGGCGCCGCGCGACCCGCACGACGCCGACGACGTGGTTCTCGAGATCAAGTCCGGAGCCGGCGGTGAGGAATCGGCGCTCTTCGCCGCCGACCTCGCGCGGATGTACCTCAAATACTGTGAGCGACGCGGCTATCGGGCCCAGGTTCTCGGCGTCACCGAGAGTGATCTCGGCGGCTACAAAGAGGCCACCATCTCGATCAAGGCCAAAGAGCAGCTGCGTGACGGTGTCTGGTCGCGCCTGAAGTTCGAGGGCGGTGTGCATCGCGTACAGCGTGTACCGGTGACCGAGTCGCAGGGTCGCATCCACACGTCGGCTGCCGGTGTGCTGATCTATCCCGAGCCCGAAGAGGTCGAGCAGGTCGAGATCGACGAGTCCGACCTCCGCATCGACGTCTATCGATCGTCGGGTAAAGGCGGACAGGGCGTCAACACCACCGATTCGGCGGTCCGCCTGACCCACCTCCCCACGGGTATCGTGGTGACCTGCCAGAACGAGCGGTCGCAATTGCAGAACAAGGCGAGGGCGATGCAGGTTCTCGCCGCGCGCCTGCAGCTGGCTGCCGAAGAAGAAGCCGATGCGGCCGCGGCCGAGGGCCGTGCCGCCCAGATTCGTACGGTCGACCGTTCCGAACGGATCCGGACCTACAACTTTCCCGAGAACCGCATCACCGACCATCGGATCGGGTACAAGGCCAACAACCTCGATGCGGTACTCAACGGCGACATGGACGCGCTGCTCGACGCGCTGGTGACGGCGGATCGTCAGACCCGGCTCGAAGCCCAGTGAGGCGATGACCAAACCGAGCGCGCACCGCGCCGACGTCGAATTGGCTTGGGCCCAGAAGTGTCTGGGTGATGCGGGCGTCGACAGTCCCCGCGCCGACGCCGAGTGGTTGATGGTCGCGATCCTCGGGATCGACCGGGGGCGGCTGGTGACCGTGGATGCGCTCGAATCCGATCAACGCGATCGTTTCCGGGCGGCGGTGGCGCGACGTGCAGGCCGAATCCCGTTGCAGCACATCATCGGGACGACGGCGTTCGGGCCCACCGAACTCGCGGTTGGTCCCGGGGTGTTCACGCCACGGCCGGAGACAGAGTTCCTCGCCGAATGGGCCGTCGGATGCCTCGGCGCGGCAGGGGGCGACGCCGCGTCGGTCGTCGACCTGTGCAGCGGTAGTGGTGCGTTGGCGATCGCCGTGGCGACCATGGCGCCGACCGCGCATGTACGAGCCGTCGAGAAGTCGGCCGAGGCGCTGAAATGGTTGCGGCGCAACGTCGAGTCGGCGCCTGCCGACGTCCGCCGGCGAATCTCGGTGCTGGCCGCCGACGTCACCGACCGGTCTGTGATGCGAGACGAGATCTATCCGGGCACAGTGGATGTCGTGGTGACCAACCCGCCCTACGTGCCGGAACTCGTCGAGGTCTCGCCGGAGGTCGCCCATGATCCGGCGGAGGCGGTCTTCGCCGGGCCGGACGGGATGTCGGTGATCCGGCCGATGCTCCCGGTCGTCGCAGACCTTTTGCGGCCGGACGGCGTCGTCGGGATCGAGCACGACGAGTCGACGTCTGACCTCGTCGTGTCGGCGGTGGAGTCGACCGGTTTGTTCGTCGAGGTCCGCGCGCACCGGGACCTCGCCGGGCGCCCGCGGTTCGTCACCGCGCGCCGAAACTCGTCGGCGCTGTCGGGGCGATGCGATACCGGCGTCGGTGACCATGGGAGGATGGCCGGGTGAGCACGGTATTCGACTGTGGTGAACCGGACACGCGCGCGGCCGGGATCCGCGCGGCCGTCGGAGCGGCCAAGGCCGGCCGGTTGGTCGTCCTCCCGACGGACACGTTGTACGGCATCGGGTGTGAGGCGTTCGACTCCGAGGCCGTTGCCTCGTTGCTGGCGGCCAAGGGGCGTGGTCGTGACATGCCGGTGCCGGTCCTGGTCGGCTCCTGGCACACGATCGACGGACTCGTCCTCTCGGTGTCGACCGCCGCACGGGATCTGGTGGAGGCCTTCTGGCCGGGCGGCCTGAGTCTGGTGGTACAGCAGGCGCCGTCCCTGGCGTGGGACCTCGGCGACACGGACGGCACGGTGATGCTGCGCATGCCACTTCACCCGGTCGCGATCGAACTGCTGCGTGAGGTCGGGCCGATGGCGGTGTCGAGCGCCAACGTCTCCGGTCGACCTCCGGCGACGACGGTCGACGAGGCGCGTGAGCAACTCGGGGAGTCGGTCTCCATCTATCTCGACGGTGGACCGGCCGCAGCGGCGCAGGCATCCACGATCGTCGACCTCACGGGCGTCACACCCCGAATCCTGCGTGAGGGCGCGGTGTCGCGCGAGGCCATCGCCGAGGTCCTCGACCTCGACGTCGATGTGCTGACCCCTCGCTGATCCATGGCCAATCCGCTCACGGATCCGGTTGTCGCCGAGCTGATCGAACGTGAGTCACGTCGTCGCTCGACCACCTTGCAGTTGCTGGCCAGTGAGACACCGGCCAGTCCCGAGGTCCGTTCGGTACTGGCCTCCGATCTGGGTGCGAAGTACGCCGAGGGCTATCCCGGAGCGCGGTTCCACGGCGGCTGCGAGGTCGCCGACGAAGTCGAACAGCTCGCGATCGACCGCGCCACCGACTTGTTCGGCGCCGACTACGCCAACGTCCAGCCTCTCTCCGGCAGCGTCGCCAATCTCGCCGTCTATGCGGCTTTTGCACAACCGGGCGATCCGGTCCTGGCCCTGCGGCTCGCCCACGGCGGACATCAGACCCATGGGTCCCGTGCGAATTTCTCGGGCCGATGGTTTGCGCCGATCCACTACGAGGTGCGGCGCTCGGACGAGCTGATCGACTATGACGAACTCCGGGACCTCGCCCTGGTGCACCGGCCGAGCATCATCGTCGCGGGCAGTTCCGCCTACTCCCGACTCATCGATTTCGCCGCGCTGCGGAGCATCGCGGACGAGGCGGAGGCGATCCTGTGGATCGACGCTGCTCACCTGGCCGGCCTGGTGGCCGGGGGAGTGGTGCCCTCTCCGGTGCCCTACGCAGACGTGGTGACATTGTCGACGCACAAGGTCCTGCAGGGCCCGCGCGGTGGGATGATCCTGGCCCGGGAGGCGCATCGCAGCGCCTTGCAGAAGGCGGTTCATCCCTTCGTCCAGGGCGGGCCCGCCATGAGCTCGGTCGCTGCCAAGGCGGTGTGCATGCGCGAGGCCGGCGGCGCCGAGTTCGCCCGCTACGCGACGGCGACGGTCGCGACCGCCCAGCGGCTCGGAGACGAGCTCTCGTCGCGGGGCCTGCGCATCGTCAGCGGTGGCACCGACATGCATCTCGCCGTGGTGGACGTCTCGGCCCGAGAGCTCACCGGCGTCGAAGCCCAGCGCCGGTTGGACTCGGCCGGCATCGTCGTCGACCGCACGGTGTTGCCGTTCGATCCCCAACCCGTCACGGCCGGATCGGCGATCCGGATCGGGATGCCCTGCGCGGTGCTCGGCGGGCTCGACGTCGCGGACATGCCGGTGGTCGCCGACTGGATGGTCCGCGCTCTGGGTGGCGAAGCCGGAAGCAGCCAACACGCCGGGATCCGTCGGGAAATCCGAACCAGGCTCGGCGGGTAGCCTGGTGCCGGTGTTCGATACCGTCGCCGGTCTCGCCGGCCAGCCACTGGCCGCCGGAGGTCCCGGGGTCCAGTTGACGGCGCTGTCGGTCGTCGACACCGGCGGTGCGGGTGTCCCACTGCGTGAGCTCGCACTTGTCGGGTTGACCGCTGCGGCGGTGACCTACTTGCTGACCTCCCTGGTTCGGGTGTTCGCCATCCGCGTCGGTGCCGTGGCGGTACCCCGGGTCCGTGACGTGCACGTGATCCCCACTCCGCGGCTCGGTGGTCTCGGGATGTTCGCCGGGGTCGTGGCCGCCATCGCACTGGCCGCCAATCTGCCGGCGCTGACCCGCGGGTTCGCCTACACCAGCGACATGAGTGCGGTGATCGTGTCCGGGACCGTGATCGTGGTGGTCGGGATCATCGACGACCGATGGGGACTCGACGCACTCACCAAGTTCGTCGGCCAGCTCACCGCGGCCGGTGTCCTGGTCATCATGGGCGTCAGTTGGTATCTGCTCTACGTCCCGTTCGCCGACATCGGGACCGTGGTCCTCGATCCGCTGCAAGCGGGCCTGCTGACCGTGGCGATCACGGTGGCCACCATCAACGCGGTCAACTTCATCGACGGCCTCGACGGACTCGCCGCCGGCCTCGGCCTGATCTCGGCTTCGGCCATCTGCATGTTCTCGCTGGGGCTGCTGCATGACCAGGGCGGTGATGTCAGCTATTACCCGCCGGCCCTGATATCGACGGTGCTGGCCGGCGCCTGCCTCGGCTTCCTCCCGCACAACTTCTCGCCGGCGCGCATCTTCATGGGTGATTCCGGTGCGATGCTCATCGGACTGATGCTCGCCGCTGCATCGACGAGTGCGTCCGGTCGCATCGCGATGAACGCCTACGGTCCCGCCGACGTCTTCACGCTGCTGTCGCCGCTGATCCTGGTCGCCGCGGTCGTGTTCGTGCCCATGCTCGACATGCTGATGGCCGTCGTGCGCCGGACCCGGGCGGGAGTCGGATTCTACACACCGGACAAGATGCACCTGCATCATCGGCTCGTCGAACTCGGGCATTCGCAACGCCGGGTGGCCCTCATCATCTACCTCTGGGTGGGTGTGCTGGCCTTTTCCGCGGCGGCAAGTACCCTGTTCCCTGTATCGGTCGTCGCGCCGATGTTCGGTGGGGGACTCATCATTGCGCTGCTGGTCACCATGGCGCCCCGGTTGCAGCGGCGGTTCGCCGAGTTCCGGACCCGGGGACGTGCCGAGCGTGCGGACCCGACCGATTCGGTCGCCGGCCGGACCTGATCCGGGGCGGATCGCTGTAGAACTCGGCGATCGGGGCGCAAAGGTACCCCTGGGTAACGCCTTGGTAAAAGCCATGTACTATCGCTCGTAGTAGGTCGACGTCGGTGCGAGCGCAAGCGGTCCGGCAAAAGTGGCGGCATGTCTCGCACCGCATCGACGCTCTACCTGCTCTGCGGCGCGCATACCCCATGGGGGGCGCGCGGGTGAGTGTTGGTAGTGTCACAGAAAACCGCGAGCTTACGTCCGGTGACGCCAGTCGCCGATCGCACGCGCGCTGACCTGTGCCCAAGGGCACGGGGTTTGGAGTTGAGGAGAGGCGAATGAGCACAGCTGCCCCTGACTCGACGTCCTATTATCCGGCCGCACCGACCGGATTGCGTCGTCCAGGCATCTTTGCCGCAGTGGTCGCCGCCATCGTCCTGGGGCTGTGCATCGCGGTCGGGCACATCTGGTTCGCGGTCTTCTTCATCGCCGGGACCGTGGCGATCTTCATCAACACGATCCTGGTCAGGCGGGCGGTCGAGGTCGTCGCCTCCCAAGAACATCCTCGAAAGCAAGCTCTCGCCGTCAACTCGGCATTCCGGCTCGGGGCCATCACCGTGCTGGCATTGTTGGCGGCGATCCTGGTCCGGCCCGACGGGTTGGGCGCGATGTTCGGACTTGCCATTGGCCAGGTGATCCTGGTCCTCAACACGGTGATTCCGGTTATGAAAGGACTTCGTAAGCAGCTATGACCGCAACGTCTTACCTGGCCGAGGCGCAGATCGAGGTCGGCCACCACAACGAGGTCGAGTGGCTCGGCATGACGTGGAACGTCGACACCATCGTCGCCAGTGCGCTTGCCGCCGTGATCGTGATCGCCCTGGCGTTCTTCGTGCGGTACAAGATCACCAACCGCAAGCCCAACACGGTGCAGCTCTATTTCGAAGTCATCACCGTGCAGATGCGCAGTCAGATTGAAGGGGCGATCGGTATGAAGATCGCCGGATTCGTCCTGCCACTGGCCGTCACATTGTTCACTTACATCCTGATCGCCAACTGGTTTTCGGTGTTGCCGGTCCAGTACGCGAACTCCGAGGGCGCCAGCCACGAAGTGCTCAAGGTCGCGGCCTCGGACGTCAACTTCGTCTACGCGCTCGCTCTGTTCGTCTTCGTCTGGTATCAGGCGGCAGGTATGCGCCGCCGCGGTCCGCTGAAGCACCTGAAGCTATTGGTCAAGGGCCACGTGCCGGCGCTCGCGGCGATCAACATCATCGAGGAAATCGCCAAGCCGGTCTCGCTGTCCCTCCGACTTTTCGGCAACATGTTCGCCGGCGGCATCATGGTCGCCCTGATCGCACTCTTCCCGGCGTACATCCTGTGGGCGCCGAACGCGATCTGGAAGTCCTTCGACCTGTTCGTCGGCTTGATCCAGGCCTTCATCTTCGCGCTGCTGACGATCCTCTACTTCAGCCAGGCGATGGAGCTCGAGGAAGACCACCACTAGTTCGACCCTGGTCGGCGCCGCCGGCCGGGACCGCAAAGAGACCTGGCAACCCGATTGTCAGTTTCACCCGAAAGGAAAGTTCTCAATGGATCCAATGATCGGTATGGGCGCGTTGATCGGCGGCGGCCTCATCATGGGCGGTGGCGCAATCGGTGCCGGCATCGGCGACGGTATCGCCGGTTCGCAGCTGATCGCCGGCATTGCTCGGCAGCCGGAAGCCCAGGGGCGCCTGTTCACACCGTTCTTCATCACCGTGGGTCTCGTCGAGGCGGCGTACTTCATCAACCTGGCCTTCATGGCCCTGTTCGTGTTCGCCACCCCGATCTCTGCCTCCTGACGGTTAACCTCACTAGGGAACAAGCTCAACCATGAATCTCGCCGCAGAGAACTTCCTCATACCAAACGGCACCTTCTTCGCGTGTCTGTTGATCTTCGTGATCGTGCTCGTCGTCATCCGGACCATGGTCGTTCCGCCGATCGTGAAGGTGCTCGACGAGCGTGATGCGCGGGTCGCGAAGACGGCCGAGGACAACCGGGCGGCTGCGGCGAGCTATGAGGACGCCGAGACCGAGTACCGGGCCGCGATGAAGGACGCCCGAGGCGATGCGACCGGTATTCGGGACGAGGCACGGGCCAAGGCCAATGACGAGCTGTCGGACGCCAAGCGACGCGCTACCGAAGAGGCGGACGCCCGCCTCGAGGAGAACAGCAAGGCGCTCAAGGTCGATGCCGACGACGCCATGACAACCGCACGCCGGGATGTCGATCGTCTGTCGGAGGAGCTGGCCGGCCGAGTGTTGGGTTATGAAGTCACCAAGGCCGACAAGGCCGAGCAGACGGAGACGGTGAACTAAGACAGTGGATATCTTCATCGGACAGCTGATCGGCTTTGCGGTCATCGCGTTTCTGTTCTGGAAGTTCGTCCTTCCGCCGCTGCGGCGTGCGGTCGTGAACCAGCAGGAAGCGATCGGCCAGCAGATCACCGACAGCGAGACCGCGTCGGCACGCGTGGCCGATGCGAAGGCAGCGCACGACCGGGCGATCGCCGAGGCGAAGAAGGAAGCCGAGGAACTCCACCGCGGCGCACTCCAGGACGCCAAGGGGATTCAGGAGGACATCCGCGCCCAGGCCGACGCCGAGGTCAAGCGGATCACCGAGCACGGCAAGTCCCAGAGCGAGTTGGTCCGGGCGAACTTGGTCCGGCAACTGCGAGCCGAGCTCGGACTCAGCGCGGTCGACGGTGCCGGGCAACTGGTGCGGTCACACCTCGCCGACGCCGATGCGCAGTCGAAGAGCATCGACAGCGTCATCGACGAACTCGAGTCGATGTCGGTCAGCACCCCGGAGACGATCCCGGCCAGCGTCGAACTGATCGGCCTGCACTCGATGCGGGCCGGTAGCCGGGAATCGGCTCGAGCGATGGCCAAGGCCTTCGACGAGGCCGCCGGCGACCTCGACGGTGCGCAGCTCACCGCGGCCGCCGACGAGTTGGTCGGCGTTCTGGCCTTCCTCAACAAGCAGCCGGTGCTGCGTAAGAAGCTGTCGGAGCTGACCGAGCACCCCGGGGCGAAGGAATCGCTGGTCCGCGGGCTCTTCGAGAACAAGGTCTCGCCGGTGGTGCTGACCGTGCTCATCTCGGCGGGTACCGGCCGCTGGGCATCGACCTCGGACTTCGTGAGTGGTCTGCGTCGGCAGGCCGCCCTCATCGTGCTCACCGCCGCCGAGCGTGACGGGTCCATCGAGCAGGTCGAGGACGAGCTGTTCCGGGTCGGTCGTCTGCTGGACGCGAATCCGCAACTCGCCTCGTTGCTCTCGGATCACACACGGGATGCGCGCAAGCGCAACGAGCTTCTGCGGTCGCTGATCGGCGATCAGGTGAGCGATCACACCTGGTACCTGCTGTCCCACACGATCTCGTTGCTGCACGGTCAGCCGGCCGAGGTCGCAGTCGGGCACCTCGCCGAACTCGCGGCCGCTCGACGTGGCGAGTCGGTGGCCCACGTGGTCTCCGCGTCCCCCCTCAGCAATGCGCAGAGCGCGCGCCTCGCGGTCGTGCTCGGCAACGTGTACGGACGCACGATCTCGATCCAGACGGAAGTGGACCCCGCGCTGATCGGTGGTCTGCGCATCGGTGTCGGTGACGAGCTCATCGAGGCGGACGTCGCCACGCGGCTCGCCAAGGCGGCCGAGAGCCTCCCGCGCTGATCCACCGACCATCCACATCCTTTCGAACCAAGAACCCACCAGCCGGACTGACCCAGAAAGACAAGAACCCATGGCGGAGTTGACGATCTCACCAGACGAAATCAAGGGAGCGATCGAGCAGTATGTCTCGTCGTTCGAAGCCGATGCCTCCCGAGACGAGGTGGGCATCGTCACCGACACCGCGGACGGCATCGCGCACGTCAGCGGACTGCCGGGGGCAATGGCCAACGAGCTGCTGCAGTTCGAGGGCGGCGTCCTCGGTGTGGCTCTGAACCTCGACGAGGACGAGATCGGCGCCGTCATCCTCGGTGACTACGAGTCGCTCGAAGAAGGCCAGCAGGTCAGCCGTACCGGCGAGGTGCTGTCGGTGCCCGTCGGCGACAAGTTCCTCGGTCGCGTCGTCGACCCGCTGGGTGCACCCATCGACGGTCTGGGTGACATCGAGGCCGAAGAGCAGCGCGTCCTCGAGCTGCAGGCGGCATCCGTGCTCGAGCGTCAGCCGGTCGAGGAGTCACTCGCCACGGGTATCAAGGCCATCGACGCGATGACCGCGATCGGCCGCGGCCAGCGTCAGCTGGTCATCGGTGACCGTAAGACCGGCAAGACCGCCGTCTGCATCGACGCGATCCTGAACCAGAAGGCCAACTGGGACTCGGGCGACCCCGCGAAGCAGGTGCGCTGCATCTACGTCGCCATCGGCCAGAAAGGTTCGACCATCGCGGGCGTCAAGACCGCCCTCGAGGAGGCCGGCGCGATGGAGTACACCACCATCGTCGCGGCTCCCGCCTCGGATTCGGCAGGCTTCAAGTGGCTGGCGCCCTACACCGGTTCGGCCATCGGCCAGCACTGGATGTACCAGGGCAAGCACGTCCTGATCGTGTTCGACGACCTGACCAAGCAGGCCGAGGCCTACCGCGCGATCTCGCTGCTGCTGCGTCGCCCGCCGGGCCGCGAGGCATACCCCGGTGACGTCTTCTACTTGCACTCTCGTCTGCTGGAGCGTTGCGCGAAGCTCTCCGACGAGATGGGTGGCGGCTCGATGACCGGTCTGCCGATCATCGAGACCAAGGCCAACGACGTCTCCGCCTTCATCCCGACCAACGTCATCTCCATCACCGACGGTCAGGTGTTCCTCGAGTCCGACCTCTTCAACAAGGGCGTCCGTCCGGCCATCAACGTCGGTACCTCGGTGTCCCGCGTCGGTGGTGCCGCACAGACCAAGGGCCTCAAGAAGGTGTCCGGTTCGCTGCGTCTGGAGCTGGCCCAGTTCCGTGAGCTCGAGGCGTTCTCGGCGTTCGCCTCGGACCTGGACGACGCATCGAAGGCGCAGCTCGAGCGTGGTGCCCGGTGGGTCGAGATGCTCAAGCAGGACCAGTACACCCCGTTCTCGGTCGAGGACGAGATCGTCTCGATCTACCTGTGCGGTGAGGGCCACTACGATTCGGTGCCGGTCAACGACATCCGCAACTTCGAGACCCAGCTGCTGTCCCACCTGCACCACGAGGCCAAGGGCGTTTACGACGCGATCGCCGGGGGCAAGGCACTCAGCGACGATCACGCCGAGGCGTTGGTCGCCGAGACCAACAAGTTCAAGAACAGCTACCTGACCCACGACGGCCAGCGTGTGGTGAACGAGGCCGAGGCCAAGGCGATGGACTCCGGCGACGTCGAGCACGAGCAGATCACGGTTCGCAAGTCGTGACCGCGCCGTCCGCCAGTCGTCCGAAGGAAGGGGTGAGGGCTCATGGCCAGCATTCGTGAGCTGCGCTCACGCATCCGGTCGGTGAATTCCACCAAGAAGATCACCAAGGCCCAGGAACTGATCGCGACCTCGCGCATCACCAAGGCGCAGGCCCGTGTGAAGGCGGCCCAGCCGTATGCACACGAGATGACCGAGGTGTTGTCCGAACTCGCGAGCAACGCCGGTTCGCTCGACCATCCGCTGCTGGTGCAGCGGGAGAATCCTCGTCGTGCCGGGATCCTGGTGGTCACCAGCGATCGCGGAATGTGCGGTGGCTACAACTCGAACGTGCTGCGGGCCACCCGCGAGCTCATCGCCCTCCTGCGGGACGAGGGCAAAGAGCCGGTGCTGTTCGTCATGGGGCAGAAGGGCGTCGGCTTCTTCAGTTTCCGTGGTACCGGGGTCGCGGACTCGTGGACCGGTTTCTCCCAGGCGCCGGATTACTCCGACGCCAGCACCGCCACGAATTTCCTGGTCGATCTGTTCCTCGCCGGTTCCGGTGAACAGGTGGATCGCCCGGGTGGGGACGGCACTCTGGAGGGGATCGACGAACTCCATCTCGTCTTCACCAAGTTCGTGTCCATGTTGACGCAGTCGCCTGAGGTGCGTCGGATCGCTCCGCTCGTCGTCTCCGAGGAGGACGACGAGATGGAAGCAGAGATCCACAAACCGTCGCGAAACTACGCTTTCGAGCCGGGTCCCGAGCAACTGCTGGACGCGCTGCTGCCGAAGTACGTGGCCACTCGCGTGTATGCAGCCTTGCTGGATTCGGCTGCGTCGGAGTCCGCGGCACGTCGGACCGCGATGAAGGCGGCGACCGACAACGCCGAGGAACTGGCCACCACGCTGTCCCGTGAGGCCAACCAGCTCCGCCAGGCGCAGATCACGCAGGAGATCAGCGAGATCGTCGGCGGCTCCAGCGCCCTGGCGACCTGACCACACCCCGGCGACCTTTAGACCCAAAGAGGAAGTGACCCAACCACAATGACTGCAGCAGTATCCACACCCTCGGATGCTTCGACGGGTTCGGCCGACGGCCGGGTCGTCCGCATCATCGGCCCCGTCGTCGACGTCGAGTTCCCGCGGGGCTCGATCCCAGACCTGTTCAACGCCCTGCACGCCGAGGTGGCCCTCGAAGCAGTGGCAAAGACCCTGACCCTCGAGGTCGCGCAGCACCTCGGTGACAACCTGGTGCGCACGATCTCCATGCAGCCCACCGATGGCCTGGTGCGCGGCGCAACCGTCTCCGACACCGGCAAGTCGATCGTCGTGCCCGTCGGTGACGTCGTCAAGGGCCACGTGTTCAACGCGCTCGGCGACTGCCTCGACAGCCCGGGGCTCGGTCGTGACGGTGAGCAGTGGAGCATCCACCGCAAGCCGCCGCCCTTCGACGAGCTCGAGGGCAAGACCGAGATCCTGGAGACGGGCATCAAGGTCATCGACCTGCTGACCCCGTATGTGAAGGGCGGCAAGATCGGCCTGTTCGGCGGTGCCGGCGTGGGCAAGACCGTGCTCATCCAGGAGATGATCACCCGTATCGCGCGCGAGTTCTCCGGTACGTCGGTATTCGCCGGCGTCGGTGAGCGTACGCGTGAGGGCACCGACCTCCACCTCGAGATGGAGGAGATGGGCGTTCTGCAGGACACCGCGCTGGTGTTCGGTCAGATGGATGAGCCGCCGGGCACGCGTATGCGTGTGGCCCTCTCGGCGCTGACGATGGCGGAGTACTTCCGCGATGTGAAGCACCAGGACGTGCTGCTCTTCATCGACAACATCTTCCGGTTCACCCAGGCCGGTTCGGAGGTGTCGACCCTCCTCGGCCGTATGCCGTCCGCGGTGGGCTACCAGCCGACCCTGGCCGACGAGATGGGTGAGCTGCAGGAGCGGATCACCTCGACCAAGGGTCGCTCGATCACCTCGCTGCAGGCGATCTACGTCCCCGCCGACGACTACACCGACCCGGCGCCGGCCACCACCTTCGCCCACCTCGACGCGACCACCGAGCTCTCTCGTCCGATCTCGCAGCTGGGTATCTACCCGGCCGTGGACCCGCTGACGTCGACCTCGCGAATCCTGGAGGCGTCGATCGTGGGTGACGAGCACTTCCGCGTCGCCAATGAGGTCAAGCGAATCCTGCAGAAGTACAAGGAACTCCAGGACATCATCGCCATCCTCGGTATGGACGAGCTGTCCGAAGAGGACAAGGTGACGGTGCAGCGTGCGCGTCGCATCCAGAAGTTCCTCGGCCAGAACTTCCTCGTCGCCGAGAAGTTCACCGGCCAGAAGGGTTCGGTCGTGCCGCTCGCGGACACCATCGAAGCGTTCGACCGGGTCGCAAAGGGTGAGTTCGATCATCTGCCGGAACAGGCCTTCAACAGTTGCGGTGGACTCGACGACGTGGAGGCCGCGGCCGCCAAGATCACCGGAAAGTAGCGAATCATCATGGCTGAGAAGTCCTTTCACGTCGAGGTCGTCGCGGCCGATGACCGGATGTACTCGGGCGAGTGCACCTTCGTCATCGCGCAGACCACCTCTGGTGAGCTGGGCGTGCTCGCGCACCACGAGCCGCTGTTGGGGCAACTGGTCGCCGGCGGCTTCGTCGTGATCGTCGAGGAAGGTGGCAATCGTCGCTCTCTGGCCGTACAGGGCGGTTTCCTGTCGGTGACCGGAGAGGCGGTGACGGTTCTCGCCGAGTCAGCGCAGTGGGCCGACGGCATCGATCCGGCGGCGGAACGTGCCGCGATGGACGCCGCGGAACCCGGTAGCGACGAGTACAACCGCGCCCACTCCCGCCTGGCCGCTGCCGAGCACGCGGGCAAGTAGGCCAGTCGGCACGCCGAAGATCGCAACGACGGCCGGTCATCACCTCACACGAGGCGATGACCGGCCGTCGTGCTGTGTCGGGTTCTCGCGACGTCGCGTTGGTCACCGGATGGAGGTCCGGGCCCGCCCATCTGGCATGCTGGTGTCAGGAACGGCTGCGACCGGAGTCGCTTGACTCCAGCATCGGTGCCCGACAGCCCCGCCGCACCGCACTTCAGCCCACCCGTGGCCGGTTCCCGGAGGTACGCCTGGTGTCGTTGGTCGCGATCTTGCTCGGAATGTTGCTGGTCGTCGCGTTGGTGGGCTGTGCGCTGCTCGCGTATCGGCTGAGCCAGCTCCGCCGGATGGGCACACCGGTGCTGTTGCGGGACATCCCTGCCGCCGACGACCACGGATGGCGCCATGGCACAGTCCATTACAGCGACGATGCGCTGCGCTATTTCCGTCTGACCGCTCTGCGCCCCGGACCGACCCGCACCTTGGCGCGCCAATCCATCGAGATCACCGGACGACGTCGGCCGTTCGGGACGGAGGCCGACATCCTGGAAGGCATGATCATCCTCGAGCTGGCACCGGGCGCGGACGCGGAGGGTCGGGCCTACGAGCTGGCGATGGCACCGGGAGCGGTCACCGCATTCCAATCCTGGCTGGAATCGCGGCAGTCCCGGCGTTCGCAACGACGCCGGAGCGCCTGACCGGGACAGCGATGGGTCCGGCGCGGGGCCGGGGCAGTAGATTCGGTTCATGGCAGTACATCTGACGCGCATCTACACAAGGACCGGTGACGACGGCACCACCGGCCTCAGCGACTTCTCCCGGGTTGCCAAGACCGACGTCCGGGTCGCTGCCTACGCAGACTGCGACGAGGCGAACGCCGTGATCGGCATGGCGCTGGCTCTGGGCGATGACGTGCCCGCGGAGATCGCCGAGGTGCTGACGACCATCCAGAACGACCTGTTCGACGCCGGTGCTGACCTCGCCACGCCGGTGGTGCCGGATCCCGAGTATCCGCCGTTGCGTATCGAGCAGGACTACATCGATGCTCTCGAGGTCTGGTGTGATCAGTTCGGGGACGGCCTGCCCGCGCTGGATTCGTTCATCCTGCCGGGCGGGAGCCGGTTGAGCGCTCTGCTGCACCATGCGCGCACGGTGAGTCGCCGGGCGGAGCGATCGGCGTGGGCGGCCGTGGAGGCGGACCCGGCCACGACGAACGTGTTGCCGGCCCGGTACCTGAACCGGCTGTCGGATCTCTTGTTCATCCTGTCTCGCGTGGCCAATCGTCCGCCGCACGGCACCGGCGACGTGAAATGGGTTCCCGGTGGCGATCGCCGACGACCGCCCGCGCGCGAGCGCGGCCGCGGCGCCCGTGGAGGCGCCGATGGTGACGGCTAAGGTGGCACCGTGAGTGATCGCTTTCTGGTGTCCGGGGGAGCCCGTCTGTCGGGCGAGGTGTCCGTGGGTGGCGCCAAGAACAGTGTGCTCAAGCTGATGGCGGCATCTCTGCTCGCCGAGGGCACGACCACATTGACCAACTCGCCGGAGATCGCCGACGTACCGCTGATGGCCGATGTCCTGCGTGGACTCGGCGCGGTCGTCACGATCGACGGTGACACCGTGATGATCGAGGCGCCCGCCGAACCGAAGTTCCACGCCGACTTCGACGCCGTGAAGCAGTTCCGGGCGTCGGTGTGTGTGCTCGGGCCGCTGATGGCCCGGTGTCATCGCGCCGTGGTGGCATTGCCCGGCGGGGATGCGATCGGGTCGCGTCCGCTCGACATGCATCAGGCGGGGCTGCGCGCGTTGGGTGCCCACAGTTCGATCGAGCACGGATGTGTCGTCGCGGAAGCCGATGCGCTGGTCGGAGCGCCGGTTGCCCTCGAGTTCCCATCGGTGGGCGCGACCGAGAACATCCTGATGGCCGCTGTGCTCGCCGACGGCGTGACCACCATCGACAACGCGGCGCGTGAGCCCGAGATCGTCGATCTCTGTGTGATGCTGCAGCAGATGGGCGCCCTGATCGAGGGAGCCGGGACGTCGACGCTCGAGGTTACCGGGGTCGACCGGCTCCACCCGACGACTCATCGCGTGGTCGGCGACCGGATCGTCGGCGCGACGTGGGGGATCGCTGCGGTCATGACTCGCGGGGATGTGACCGTGCGGGGGGTTGCGCCCGAACATCTCCAACTGGTTCTCAACAAGTTCGGTGACGCCGGTGCGCAGGTCGACCGTTTCTCCGACGGTTTCCGGGTCCGCCAGGACCGCCGGCCGACTGCGGTGAACGTATCGACACTTCCGTTTCCCGGATTCCCGACGGACCTGCAGCCGATGGCCATCGGGATGGCATCGATCGCCGATGGGATGTCGGTGATCACCGAGAACGTCTTCGAGGCCCGGTTCCGTTTCGTCGAGGAGATGGTTCGCCTTGGCGCCGACGCCCGGACCGACGGTCATCACGCGGTGCTGCGGGGCATCGAGCGGCTCTCCAGTGCGCCGGTGTGGTGTTCGGACATCCGTGCGGGCGCGGGACTCGTGCTCGCCGGACTCGTGGCCGATGGCGTCACCGAGGTGCACGACGTCGAGCACATCGATCGCGGCTACCCCAGGTTCGTGGAGAATCTTCGTCGCCTCGGCGGCGAGATCGAGCGGGTCGGCGGCTGACCACATGGCTCGCGAGCACATCCATTCCGAGGCGCCGGGGGACACGCCCGGCGGCCCGTCGCCGGTGGAAGTGGACATCGCCGAGTGGTCCAAACGATTCGATCTGCTCTCCGACCCGCATCGCCTCGAGATCCTGATCGTTCTGCACCGGCGGCCGGGGATCATCGTCGGGGATCTGGCAGCGGCGGTGGGTCGCACCGAGACCGCGGTCTCGCAGGCGCTTCGGGTTCTCCGGCACCAGGGGTGGGTCAGCTCGACGCGGGTGGGACGGTCGGTCAGTTATCGGCTCGACGACGACACGGTCCACCGACTCCTGCACTGGATGGGTGCCGGACACTCGTAGGTCGAGTCCGGTACCTGACCAATCGGCCAGTCTGTTCACTTAAACATCTGAATAAGTAGACAGATGTCTGTGGCGGACTTACCTTCAGTCCATGTCCACGCCGACACCTACATCGACCGTCGTCGCGATGCACATGAGCGATGGCATCATCAATGCGCCGTTCTCGGCTCTCTTCGGGGTGATCGCCCTCGCGGGCCTCGCGTTCTGTGTATGGCGTGCCCGTACCGACCTCGACGAGAAGACGGTCCCGATGGCGGGCCTGGTTGCCGCGTTCATCTTCGCTGTGCAGATGATCAACTTCCCGATCCTGCCCGGAGTCAGCGGTCACCTGCTCGGTGGAGCGTTGGCGGCCATCCTCGTCGGCCCGTACACCGGGGCGCTGTGCATCGCCATCGTGCTGGTCGTCCAGGCTCTCCTGTTCGCCGACGGCGGCGTCACGGCACTCGGGCCGAACATCATCAACATGGCTTTGATCTCGACCGGCGTCGGCTACCTCGTGGCGGTCGTCGCGTATCGGCTGATCGGGCGGCACGGCGCTTCGGTGAGACGACTCGGTGTGGTCGCCTTTGTCGCGGCGCTGTGCGGAACAGTCGCAGCGGCAACGGGATTCATCGTCGAGTATGCGCTCGGTGGAGCGGCCACCGAGTCGTTGGGGACCGTGGCGGCCTACATGTGGGGCACACACGCCTTGATCGGCTCAGGGGAGGGGCTGATCACGGCGGTGACGGTGATCGCGGTTGCCCGCGCCCGGCCGGATCTGGTCTACCTGTTGCGGACGAGAGATCAGCGCGTCGAGGCGATGCGGGTACCGGCATGACCAGCCATCCGGTCGCATCTGGGCGCATCACGCGCACAACGTTTCTGGCGCTGTTCGCGGTCGCAGCCGTGTTGATCGCCGGCATCGTGTCCTACGCCGCGAGTTCATCGCCCGACGGACTCGACTCGGCGACGCTGCGCGGGTGTCAGACGGTGACGGTCGACGGTCGTGAGCGACTGGCGGGCAGTTGCATCGCCCAGCACGCGACCGACCATGCCATGGCATCCTCGCCGCTGGCCGGTTACTCGGTGCGCGGGATCGGCCATACCAACGGGATCGCCGGGGTCATCGGGGTGCTGGTCACCCTGGTTGTCGCCGGAGGTCTGTTCTGGCTGATAGCCTCCAGGCGTTCGGCGCGTTCCGGCCGGTCAGCCGGCGACGACGGGCACTGACCGTGGGGGCCGGACATGCACATTCCGTGTATCGGGCAGGTGACTCGACGGTCCACCGAGCGCCTGCGGAGGTGAAGCTGGCCTGCCTGGTCGTCTTCGTCTTCGCCGTGGTGGCCACCCCACGCGAGTTGTTCTGGCCGTACGCGGTGTTTGCGGTCATCCTGGCCGTGGTCTGGCGGATCGGCGACGTTCCGATGCGCTGGATTCTGCCCCGGATGCTGATCGAAGCGCCCTTCGTCGTTCTGGCCGTGCTGTTGCCGTTCGCCGAAGGCGGTGAACGCATCGACATCTGGGGTCTATCCCTGTCGGTCTCCGGGCTGTATGCCGCATGGGGAATCGTCATCAAGGGCACGATCGGCATCGCGGCGTCGCTCACGTTCGCCGCGACGACGCCGGCCCGGCAATTGCCGCTGGCGCTGTCCCGACTCGGTATGCCGTCGACGCTGACCCCGGTGATCGTGATGATGCTGCGCTACACCGACCTGCTGTCCGAGGAAATCCGTCGGATGCACATCGCGCGCTTGGCCCGCGGGGACTCGCCGCGGATGCTCCATCAGGCGGGCGCGATCGCGAAAGGGGTCGGAGCGGTGTTCCTCCGGTCATATGAACGCGGCGAGCGGGTCAATCTCGCGATGGTGTCGCGTGGATACACGGGTGTGGTGCCGGAGATGCCCGGCGTTACCGGAGCGGCCCGGGCGACGTCGACACAATGGGTGGTGTTCGCGTTGCCCGCCCTCCTGGCCGTCGCCACCGCCGTCATCTCTTGGGGGACAAGATGATCCGACTTCGATTGGATGCGCATATGACTCGGGCCGACGACTGCTTCGCGATCGAGGCGGACAGTATCCGCTTCGCCTATCCGGATGGCCGGGTGGCCCTGGACGGGATCGATCTCACGGTCCGGCCGGGTGAGCGGGTGGCGCTGCTCGGACCCAATGGTGCGGGCAAGACCACGCTGATGTTGCACCTCAACGGGGTTCTGTTGCCGACCGGGGGACAGATCCGCATCAACGGCAGGCCGGTCGAGCGGAAGACACTGCGGGACGTTCGGCGCGAGGTGGGGCTCGTGTTCCAGGATCCGGACGATCAGTTGTTCATGCCGACACTGGCCGAGGATGTCGCGTTCGGGCCGGCGAACTTCGGCGTCACGGGCCAAGATCTGGTCGATCGGGTGGAGACCGCCCTCGCCGAGGTCGGAATGACCGAGCATGCGCAGCGAAGTCCTCACCATCTGTCGGGTGGTCAGCGGCGACGTGGCGCGCTGGCGACGGTGCTCGCATGTCGCCCGGACATCCTGGTGCTCGATGAGCCGTCGGCCAACCTCGATCCGGTGGCTCGCCGCGAGCTCGCCGAGACGCTGCTCCGGTTGAACACGACGATGCTGGTTGTGACGCACGATCTGCCGTACGCGGCACAGCTGTGCGATCGTGCCGTGGTGGTCGACGAGGGGAGGATCGTCGCCGACGGCTCGATCCACGAGATCCTCGCCGACGCCGAGACCCTGCGCCGCCATCGGCTCGAGCTGCCCTGGGGATTCGACGTCGCCACGATGGCCGACCTGTCCGATCGGACAGGGCCCCGCTTGCCGACCGGGTAGCCCTGGGGTCGTAACGGACGGTTCTCTGGTCGAGATCTGTTGTCCGCCAGTGTGACGCGCGTAACGTCGCCGGTGTTCCACAACCGACGTTGAAGATGCGCACCGCGCAGGAGGTCAGGTCATCATGCAGGTCGACGAATTACTGAAACCATTCCCCATCAAAGAATTCCATCCGTTCCCGCGGGCGATGATGGGCCCGGGCGCTCACGAGATGATCGGTCCGGAGGCGCTGAAACTGGGTTTCAAGCGGACGCTGGTGATGACGACCGGCCTGCGCGGCAGCGACACCGTTCACAAGATCGTCGAATCGTGCAAGTACCACGGACTCGAGGTGGTCCTGTTCGACAAGGTCGAGTCGAATCCGAAGGACTACAACGTCATGGATGCCGTGGCGCTGTACAACTCGGAGCAGTGCGATTCGTTCATCTCCATCGGCGGCGGTTCGGCGCACGACGCGTGTAAGGGCGCCCGGATCTCGGTGGCCCACGACGGTCGTAACATCAACGAGTTCGAGGGCTTCAACAAGAGCGAGAACCCGAAGAACCCTCCGCACATCGCCGTGTCCACCACCGCGGGCACCGGTTCGGAGACCTCCTGGGCCTACGTCATCACCGACACCACCACCGATCCGGACAAGCCGCACAAGTACGTCGCCTTCGACGATGCGTCGGTCACGACGCTGGCCATCGACGACCCGGTGCTCTACTACGATTGCCCGGTCGCCTTCACCGCACAGTGCGGCTTCGACGTGCTCGCGCATGCCTCCGAGCCGTACGTCTCGCGACTGAACTTCCCGCCGTCGATGGGCAATGCGCTGCATGCCGTGCGCCTCACCGCCCGTCATCTCCGCGAGGCAACCTGGAACCCGACCGAGCTCGAGGGTCGCGAAGGCATGATGTACGCGCAATACATTGCGGCACAGGCCTTCAACTCGGGCGGACTCGGCATCATCCACTCCATCAGCCATGCCGTGTCGGCGTTCTACGACACCCATCACGGTCTCAACAACGCGATCGCGCTACCTCGAGTGTGGGCGTTCAACATGCCGGTTCTCTACGACCGATTCGCCGATCTCGCCGAGGCGATGGGTGTCGACACCCACGGAATGACCAAGGTGCAGGCCGCCGATCAGGCGCTGAACGCGGCGATCCGACTGCTGCGCGACGTGGGCATCCCGGAGAAGTTCACCGATGTCACGCAGGACTCGCACATCAAGAACCGACTCGGCCAGGGGCCGACCAAGTTCTATGAGAACCGCAAGGAGATCTCGGGTGCGCCGGACTCCATCGACGCGATCACCAATCACGTCCTCGGCGACGCCTGCACGCCGGGCAACCCCAAGGAGTGCACCTTCGAGACCGTCCGACCCGTTGTGGACCATGCCTTCAACGGTGACCTGGACGAGCTGATCTCGTAGAGGTAAACCCTCTACGTAGACGGCGGATGGCGGACCCACTGCCCCCGACCCGGGTCCGCCATCCGCTTCCATACCACCGAAGAGTCAGCCGATGAACGAGCAACCCAGAGAACCGGAGACACCCATGTCCGTGCAGTTCGCCGACGACACCGCCGATGTCACCCCGTCTGGTGGCTCCCTGAGGAGCGAGCCTGCCGATGACAGCGGGTCTGGTGGCTCCCTGAGGAGCGAGCCTGCCGATGACAGCGGGTCTGGTGGCTCCCTGAGGAGCGAGCCTGCCGATGACAGCGGGTCTGGTGGCTCCCTGAGGAGCGAGCCTGCGAGCGTCACGAAGGGCCTCGAGTTCACCGACGTCGCCGACGTGGTCGACCGGTTCTCCGCCGCCGGCTATCTCGCCGATCAGCGGCTCGCCACGACCGTGTTCCTGCAGAGCCGGTTGGGCAAACCGATACTGCTCGAGGGTCCGGCGGGCGTCGGCAAGACGCAGTTGGCGAAAACCCTCGCAGAAGTGACCGGGCGCGAACTGCTCCGACTGCAGTGCTACGAGGGGCAGGACGAGACCACCGCGCTCTACGAGTGGGACTACGGCAAGCAGTTGCTGTACACCCAGGTGCTCCGGGAGAAGATCAGCCAGGTGGTGGCCGACGCATCCACCCTGGCCGAGGCCGTGGATCGGATCGGGGCCGAGGAGAGCGTCTTCTTCTCCGAGCGCTTCCTGTCCCCGCGCCCGCTGCTGCAGGCGGTCCGGTCCGAGCGGCCTGTGGTGTTGCTGATCGACGAGGTGGACCGCGCCGACGAGGCGCTGGAGGCGGTGCTGCTGGAGTTGCTGGCCGAGTACCAGGTCTCGGTGCCCGAGATCGGGACGTTCCTGGCGACCCACCAGCCGATGATCGTGCTGACCTCGAACAACACCCGGGATCTCTCGGCGGCGCTCAAGCGGCGCTGCCTGCACCTGTCCCTGGACTACCCGGAGGCGGCGCGCGAACTCGAGATCATCAAGTCGAAGAACACCGGCCTGTCCGAGACGCTGGCGGCCAAGCTCGTGGAGATCGTCCGAGGCCTCCGGGGACTCGATCTCCGCAAGGCGCCGAGCATCTCCGAGGCGATCGACTGGGCCCGCACCCTGGCCGTTCTCGGTGCCGACGACCTCACAGCCGAGATCCTCTCCGATACCGCCAACGTGGTGGTCAAATACGACCGCGATCTGACGCGAGCCATCGACGCCATGCCGAGGCTCGTCGATCCGAACGCCGAAGTGCCCGAGCATCTGCACGGCCACTCCCACGGCCATGGACACTCACACGGGCATGGCCACGACCACGACCACGGGGAGCATTCGGGGCCGGCCAAGCGTGCCGCCAAGGATCAGCCCGGCCGGCACGCCGACGACTACTACGGGTCACCGGGCAGCCACAACGACGCAGGTACCCGTGGTGGGGTGAGCCCGGGACAGGGCAGTCGGTCCTTCAAGGCGCGTGGCGACGCGCGCAAGCGTCCGTTCTAGGCGGGCCGAGATGGAAGGGGCCATTCATCGCTTCGTCCGGCTGCTCCGGCTGCACGGGATACGTATCGGGGTGTCCGAGGCGATGGACGCGATGCGTGCCACCGGCACGTCGGAGATCCTCGGCGACCGGGAGCTGCTGCGCTCAGCGCTCGAGGTCTGTCTGATCAAGGACCGCCGGGATGAGGCGACGTTCAATCAGGTCTTCGACCGATTCTTCGGTCTACGGGCCGTGGTGGACGCCGATGACGGCCACGGACATTCGCACAGCCACGACGATCTCAGTGACACCGGCGAACTCGAGGAGTACACGCTGTCCGACGAGGTCGGCCAGACGCCGCAACAGGGCCACAGCCATGGTCCGCCGTCGAACATCCGACAGTACTTCGACCCGGAGGACCTCGCCGAGCAGTACAACCTCCATCAGGAGGCCAACAAGCTCGACATGGCCTCGCTCACCGACGAGATCGTCCTCTCGTCCGACGATGTGCCGAACTCCGAGGCCGCCGCGCGGGTCCAGCTCACGGTGTCGCGGCTGCAGAATCCTGGTCGGCCCGGCGAGCTGGTGTCCGGCAACCCCACTCAGCTCGACGCGGAACTCTCGGTGGCACAGGAGATGGCGCTGCTGGAGTGGCTCGACAACGACGACCCGTCAGGGCCGCAGCCGGACGTCGAGGAACTCGCGGCCCTGCGCAGCGCGCTGGCCGGCCTCCTCGACGGTTTGCCGGAGAAACTCCGCGACCACCTCGAACAGCTGATGGCGACCGACCACGAACTCGAGAGCCGTGAGGTGAAGGCCTCGGTGCGCGACGTGATCCATGAGTCCGAGCGGGCGAGCTTCGAGGACTCCATCCGTCGGCTGATCCGGAGCCTGCACGGCGCGCCGCGTGCCCGTCGCAAGCTCGCTGCTCGTGGCACGGTCGATGCCGCGCGCACGATGCGCGCGAACCTCCGCTACGACGGTGTGCCGTTCCGTCCCATCACCGTGGCGAAGGTGACCGACCGGCCGAGCCTGCTGGTGCTCACCGATGTCTCGCTGTCGGTGCGCTCGGCGGCCAGGTTCACGCTGCAACTCGTGCACGGGCTGCAGAGCATGGTCGCTCATGTCCGATCGTTCGCCTTCGTCTCCGACCTGGTGGAGATCACCGACCTCTTCGCCGAGCACCCGCCGGAAGAGGCGCTGTCGCTGGTGTTGTCGGGTCTACCGGCCGGCGGCGTCCTCGATGTCGACGCGGACTCCGACTACGGCAATGCGTTGGGCACTTTCCTGGAGGAGTTCGGCGGGGCCGTCAACCGGCGCACCACGGTCATCGTTCTCGGGGACGGGCGAACAAACGGCCGCGATCCGAACCTCGGCGCGTTCGAGGAGATCACCCGGCGAGCCCGCGAGACCATCTGGATCACCCCGGAACCGAGCTATTCGTGGGGCCTTGGCTCGTGCGATCTGCCCGCCTACGCGACACTGTGCGATCGGGTTCACGTGGTCCACGATCTGTCCGCGCTCGAACAGGTCTCCGTCGACATGAGTGGCGTGTGAGGAGGCCGCTGCCGCGTAGGATCGCGTCCATAGGGCGTGCGCGCTTCCTGAGTGGTGAGCGTGCGTGCGTCTGGAACGGCGGGTCAGGTGAGGTGATGTGCGAACCGAGTCGGGCGGCACCATGACGCGGGCCGCCGTACGCATCGCCAAGTTCCACACCCCGGAGATCATCATCGGTCACGGGTCGCTGGCCGAGGTGCCGCGGGCGGCGGAGGGACTGGGGATACGCCGGCTGATGATCGTCTCGGATCGTCCGATCATGTCCACGCCGTGGTACCCGGAACTTGCCGACCGCCTGAGAACTGCTGGGCTGCAGGTCTATTCGTTCACCGGGGTTTCGCCGAACCCGCGGGCGTCCGAGGTGTCCGCCGCGCTCGAACACTATGACGAATCGCGGTGCGAGGGCATTGTCGCGCTGGGCGGCGGATCGGTGATCGACGCAGCCAAAGGGGTGGCGATCCTGGCCGCCAACGGCGGACACATCCTCGAGTACGAGGGGATCGACCGCGCGCGACGGCCCCTGCCTCCTGTGGTCGCGGCGCCCACGACCGCAGGCAGTGGATCCGACGTCTCACAGTTCTGCATCATCAACGATGTCGACCGACGCACCAAGGTCACCATCATCGGGCGGGGATTGGTGCCCGATGTCTCGGTGATCGACCCACGCACGCTGTCGACGCTGCCTCCCGCGGTGGTCGCGCAATCAGGGCTCGACGCCATCACACATTGCATCGAGGCATTCGCATCGGTGGCCCACACCAGACTGACCGATACCGCTGCGCTGTCCGCGATCGCCACCGCGTGGCGGAGCATCGAACGGCTCGTCGACGATCCCGCGGACCCGGATGCGGGACTGGACATGGCGTATGCGGCGTTGGAGGCGGGAATGGCCTTCACGAACGCCATCCTCGGCGCCACCCACGCGATGAGTCACCCGGTGGGTGGGTTGTGCGACGCCCCGCACGGTGCGATCAATGCGGTACTGCTCCCACACGTGATCCGGTTCAATGCGGAGCAGGACCCGCAGCCATACGTCGACCTCGCGAAAGCAGTGGGCATCGCCGCCTCGTCGTCGGCCTACGCCACCGCCGATCTGTTCGCCGAGAGGATCGCGGATCTCGCGGCCCGGGTCGGGCTCCCGGCGTGCTTGGCGCCGCTGGGTGTCCGTCCGGAACACATCGACATCCTCACCGCCAATGCCATGGCCGATGCGTGCATGACCACCAATCCGCGACAGCCGACGGCCGCCGAGGTCGAACGCATCTACCGCGAGGCACTCTGATGTCGGGCGCGAGCGGTCGGGCCGACGAGGGCCTGACCCAACTGCGACCGGATCCGTCGGTCCGCGACGAACTGCCCGCCGGCGACCAGCTCGACTCGTTGGTGGGCCTGCACTCGGTGAAGGGATCGCATTACGCCCAGTTCCGTGGGGTTGAGCAGCGTCTGTCCCGCGTCGTGGGTGCGTTGGACCGAATCTCCCGCGCGCTCGTGCAAACCGCCGAAGGGCCGGAGAACCTGGTTCTGTCGGTGGTCCGCGCGGTTCATGAACATCTTGATGCGGAATGGGTGGTGTTCGCACTCTGCGACGGCGAACTCGATCGCACCGGCCCGCGGCACCTCATGATGACCCGCGACGGAACGATCCTCGCCTTCGAGGGCGCGCAGAAGGCACGAACGCCGGGCCACCTGCCCGACGAGGTCCTCAACCGGCTCAACGACATCCTGCGCAACCAGATGGGTCAGCTGATGCGACCCGTCGTCGACGATCATCACGTCCACGTACCACTGCACCTGGATGGGCGTGTGGTCGGCGGACTGTCGGCGTGGACCGCCGACGAGAAGTTGGTGGACTCAGCGGATCTGGTGGTGATGCGCATCCTGGCACGTCAGGCGGTGGTCGCACTGCTGAACGCAGCGCTGCTGGAGGAGTCCCGACATCAGCTGGCCAGGGCGGAGCAAGCGTATGCGAAAGCCTCCGAACAGGCCAGCGACCTGGCGGCGCGGAATCTGGAACTCGAACGCACCCAGCGAGAGTTGTCGGCGGTCATGCGGCAGCGTCTGGTGACCGAGGAGCGCGAACGTATCGCGCGGGAGCTGCATGATTCGGTGACCCAGTCGGTGCTCTCGGCAGGGATGCAGATCGAGGTGTGCCGGATCGACTCCGACCCACAGACCGCCGAGCGTCTCGAGGTGGCCGGCCGGTTGACCCGTGACGCCGTCGAGCAGCTGCGGTCGGTCATCTACGCCCTCAACCAGTCACCGTCGGTGAGTGAACTGAGTCTCGGCGAGGTACTCGACGGTCTCTGTTCGATGCACATGCCCGCCGATCTGGCGACCGAGGTCCGGGTGATCGGACGGCCTCGGGACCTGCCCGACGACGTCCAGCACGCCATCCTGCGCATAGCAGGCGAAGCGCTGTTCAACATCGCCGTGCACGCCGAGGCGTCCACGGCTCGGCTGACCCTGTCTTACGGAGACGACACCGTACAGCTCAACGTCGACGACAACGGCAACGGCGACCCCCGGCACATGCGACGAGTGTTGCGGGCGGCCGAGCTCGGTGACCTCGCCGGCCGGCACCGCGGTCTGGCGAACATGGCTGCCCGAGCCGAGGAGCTGGGCGGATGCCTCCGCATCCGACGATCGAGGCTCGGGGGTGTTCGTCTCGGGGTCGAGATTCCCGTGGGCGGTGACCGGCCGGTCGACAACCGGAGACGGGAGATCACGACATGAGTGCACCCGAGACGACGGCGGTACGCACGATGCTGGTCGATGACCACGCGCTGCTGCGCGAGGGGCTGCGGTCATTGCTCGATCGGGAGGCGTCGATCGCAGTGGTCGGTGAGGCCGATTCCTATGAGGCCGCCCTCGCCGAGGTGACCAGGTGCCGACCCGACGTGCTGGTGGTGGACCTCAAACTCACCGCGGGCACCGAATACGAGGGACTGCACCTGATCAGGGAGATCGCGTCGCGTCATCCATCGGTCGCCTCACTGGTCCTCACCACCTTCCTCGACGACGACCTCGTGGTGCGCGCGGTCAAGGCCGGAGCTCGCGGGTACGTGGTCAAGGACGTCGACACCACCGAGCTCGTTCGAGCAATCCAGGCCGTGTCCGGGGGTGGCAGTGCCTTCGACCCGCGCAGCGCCGCGATAGTGCTCCGCACCGTTTCCGGGGAAGGCGACGGTCCCGAGGCATTGACCGACCGCGAGCGCGAGGTGCTGCGCCTTCTCGCAGACGGACTGTCCAACAAGAGGATTGGGCAAACGCTGTTCATCTCCGAGTCGACCGTGAAGTTCCACATCCGCAACATCATCCGGAAGCTGGGCGTCACCAAGCGCACCGATGCCGTCTACATCGCCAGCAAGCGAGGACTCATCTGACCGGTGCGCACAGTGGCACAGGTTCGACTCCGATGCCCAAGGTTCAGTCGACGTGAGAGGGGTCTGATCAGCGTGGGGTCAGGACGAGCCAACCGCCGTGATCTTGGAAGATCTCGGCGCCGGCGTGTTCGACCAGCTCGGCCCAACGTCGTAGATGTGCCTCGGTGAGCTGGACAAGGTGGCCGAAATGTTCGCTCGGATGCTCCTCGTAGGGAACTGCCACGATGACTCGTTGCCGCGCGACGCGGAGGGCTTCGGACAACGCAGTCGTCGCGGCCTGCTCGTTCAGATGCTCGAGCAGATGGATCAGCGTGACCGTGTCGACCGAGGACGTGTCATACGCCAACGCGGTCGCATCGCCGACCCGGGCGTCGACCGCAGCATGGCGTCGTTGCGCATGGGCGCGGACAAGTGCGACAGCACCTGGCGAGATGTCACAGGCATGCACTCGGTAGCCGTCGTCCGCGCACTGTAGGGCCAGAAAGCCGAAGCACGAACCGACTTCCAGCACACTCGTACCGCTGATCAGCGACCTGGCCCGACGATGTATAGGACTGAAGGGGGAGCGTCCGGCGCGCAGTTCGGCGATGGAGTTGTCGTAGAACGCGGCCCAGCCTCTCGCCTCGGTACCGGCCGAGGTGCGGATGACCCCGACGGCGGCTTCCTCGAAATCGTCCTGTCCCGTGAGTACGCCCTCGTGGATGAGTGGCAAAAGCCCCGAGATCATTGCCGAGTCACAGATGGTCGACACGTCGAGTCGGTGGGCGATCTCGATGCAGTTGTCCCGGTTGCGCCACGAAAAACCCCGTGACGTGCGGAAACCGGAGGGGACGCTGCTTGTCTTGCGCACGACCGTGCGACGGCGCGGCGGTGCGGGAGAATCGAGGACGCTCACACCTCCACGCTAGAAATCGTCGTGGCCTGCGGTAACTGCCCAACGGGGTGCATCAACTGGCCGAAAGGACGGGTCGCATGGCGCAGATCACACTTGGGTACGGGCGTCCCATATCCGCGTTTCACGCAGCCTGCCGACCCGTGTCAGGCCTGTGAGCTGCGAGAACTCGGAGCCGGCATTCGCTGAGCAGGCGATTTGACCCTGGCGAGAGAACTGCGTAACTTTCTTCGAGTCAGCGCGCCACGGCGCCGCCTGGGAGGCCGAGAGGCTGGTTCTGGGAGTGGAGACCGGGTTTTCGTGTTGGCCGTCCCGAGTTGTTGTTCATGGTTGTTGTTTGTGCTGTGGATGGTGTCTTGGGTTGTCTGGATGTTCTTGTTCGGTTGGTAGCTGAGAGTTGCGGCCGCGCAGGGTGTTCGGTAGGATGGAAGAGTTGCGCCGGAGACGGGCAGCGATTCGAAGCAGAACGTGAAGCTTGCTGGTGAGCGCCTTTTTGTGGGGTGGTGCTGGTGGGTGTGTGTTCTTTGAGAACTCGATAGTGTGTTGATGGATTGTTTGATGCCATGTTTGGCATCGTGTGTCCAAGTTTTTTGGATATGAGATGTATTTTTTTTGTGGCACCTGCCCGTGTGGGTGGGTGTTGCTAGTTTTTGTTTGGTCAGGTTTTTGTCTCTCTGGCTGAGATTGTGTTGAAAAGTGCTGGTTCGCCGGCTTTTTCGATAGGTTTTCATGGAGAGTTTGATCCTGGCTCAGGACGAACGCTGGCGGCGTGCTTAACACATGCAAGTCGAACGGAAAGGCCCTGCTTGCAGGGTACTCGAGTGGCGAACGGGTGAGTAACACGTGGGTGATCTGCCCTGCACTCTGGGATAAGCCTGGGAAACTGGGTCTAATACCGGATATGACCATGGGATGCATGTTCTGTGGTGGAAAGCTTTTGCGGTGTGGGATGGGCCCGCGGCCTATCAGCTTGTTGGTGGGGTAATGGCCTACCAAGGCGACGACGGGTAGCCGACCTGAGAGGGTGATCGGCCACACTGGGACTGAGACACGGCCCAGACTCCTACGGGAGGCAGCAGTGGGGAATATTGCACAATGGGCGCAAGCCTGATGCAGCGACGCCGCGTGAGGGATGACGGCCTTCGGGTTGTAAACCTCTTTCACCAGGGACGAAGCGTGAGTGACGGTACCTGGAGAAGAAGCACCGGCCAACTACGTGCCAGCAGCCGCGGTAATACGTAGGGTGCGAGCGTTGTCCGGAATTACTGGGCGTAAAGAGCTCGTAGGCGGTTTGTCGCGTCGTCTGTGAAATTCTGCAACTCAATTGCAGGCGTGCAGGCGATACGGGCAGACTTGAGTACTACAGGGGAGACTGGAATTCCTGGTGTAGCGGTGAAATGCGCAGATATCAGGAGGAACACCGGTGGCGAAGGCGGGTCTCTGGGTAGTAACTGACGCTGAGGAGCGAAAGCGTGGGTAGCGAACAGGATTAGATACCCTGGTAGTCCACGCCGTAAACGGTGGGTACTAGGTGTGGGTTCCTTTTCACGGGATCCGTGCCGTAGCTAACGCATTAAGTACCCCGCCTGGGGAGTACGGCCGCAAGGCTAAAACTCAAAGGAATTGACGGGGGCCCGCACAAGCGGCGGAGCATGTGGATTAATTCGATGCAACGCGAAGAACCTTACCTGGGTTTGACATACACCAGACGCAGCCAGAGATGGTTGTTCCCTTGTGGTTGGTGTACAGGTGGTGCATGGCTGTCGTCAGCTCGTGTCGTGAGATGTTGGGTTAAGTCCCGCAACGAGCGCAACCCTTGTTCTGTATTGCCAGCACGTGATGGTGGGGACTTGCAGGAGACTGCCGGGGTCAACTCGGAGGAAGGTGGGGATGACGTCAAGTCATCATGCCCCTTATGTCCAGGGCTTCACACATGCTACAATGGCCGGTACAGAGGGCTGCGATACCGTGAGGTGGAGCGAATCCCTTAAAGCCGGTCTCAGTTCGGATCGGGGTCTGCAACTCGACCCCGTGAAGTCGGAGTCGCTAGTAATCGCAGATCAGCAACGCTGCGGTGAATACGTTCCCGGGCCTTGTACACACCGCCCGTCACGTCATGAAAGTCGGTAACACCCGAAGCCGGTGGCCTAACCCTTGTGGAGGGAGCCGTCGAAGGTGGGATCGGCGATTGGGACGAAGTCGTAACAAGGTAGCCGTACCGGAAGGTGCGGCTGGATCACCTCCTTTCTAAGGAGCACACAACATCACCCATTTCTGCCGGCATGTGTCCGTGCGGTGGGTGTGTGTTCGAGGGTGAAACATCAAACAGATCTGTTCTGCCGGCCTGTCTGGGTTGGTGGGGTGGGTGGCTGTTCACTGTGAGGTGGGTGGCGTTGTCAGCACACTATCGGGGTTCTGAGGGAACACACGTTTCTTCTGGGCCTGTCATTGCGCAGCCTTGGTGAGGTGTCCTGTGGTGGGGCATACAGAGGTGTGTGGGTGGTGGGTGTGTGTTGTTTGAGAAGTGCATAGTGGATGCGAGCATCTTTATTTTGCAATGCATATTGAATCAATAGTTTTTGGTTTGTGTGTTTTGTTCGAGTTTGTTGTGTGTTTTTCTACATTCGTGGGGGGTGTTGTTTCCTTGTGTGTCTCCTGTTGGGGGTGCATGGGGGGCGGAGCCCCTGTGGGTGTAGGTGTTGTTGTAAGTGTTTAAGGGCGTTCGGTGGATGCCTTGGTACCAGGAGCCGATGAAGGACGTGGTAGGCCGCGATAGTCCTCGGGGAGTTGTCAAACGAGCTGTGATCCGAGGGTGTCCGAATGGGGAAACCCAGCACGAGTGATGTCGTGTTACCACCAGCTGAATGTATAGGCTGTGTGGGGGGAACGTGGGGAAGTGAAACATCTCAGTACCCATAGGAAGAGAAAACAATTGTGATTCCGTGAGTAGTGGCGAGCGAAAGCGGAGGAGGCTAAACCATGCGCATGTGATACCGGGTAGGGGTTGTGTGTGTGGTGTTGTGGGGTTCATCTTCTCAGATCTACCTGTCTGGGCGTGAGTGATAAAGCTGTGGGTTAGGTGAAGTGGCCTGGAATGGTCTGCCGTAGTCGGTGAGAGTCCGGTAGCTGAAAACCTGTGGTCTTGCGTGATGTTCTCCCAAGTAGCAGCGGGCTCGTGGAATCTGCTGTGAATCTGCCGGGACCACCCGGTAAGCCTGAATACTTCCTGGTGACCGATAGCGGACTAGTACCGTGAGGGAAAGGTGAAAAGTACCCCGGGAGGGGAGTGAAATAGTACCTGAAACCGGACGCTTACAATCCGTCAAAGCTTGCGAGTCGTTTGGTCGGCTGTGGGTGATGGCGTGCCTTTTGAAGAATGAGCCTGCGAGTTAGTGCTCGGTGGCGAGGTTAACCCGTGTGGGGTAGCCGTAGCGAAAGCGAGTCTGAATAGGGCGTGGAGTCGCCGGGTCTAGACCCGAAGCGGAGTGATCTACCCATGGCCAGGGTGAAGCGTCGGTAAGACGTCGTGGAGGCCCGAACCCACTTCAGTTGAAAATGGAGGGGATGAGTTGTGGGTAGGGGTGAAAGGCCAATCAAACTCCGTGATAGCTGGTTCTCCCCGAAATGCATTTAGGTGCAGCGTCACATGTTTCTTACTGGAGGTAGAGCTACTGGATGGCCGATGGGCCCTACTAGGTTACTGACGTCAGCCAAACTCCGAATGCCGGTAAGTGAGAGTGTGGCAGTGAGACTGCGGGCGATAAGGTTCGTAGTCGAGAGGGAAACAGCCCAGATCGCCGGCTAAGGCCCCTAAGCGTGTACTAAGTGGAAAAGGATGTGGGGTCGCGAAGACAACCAGGAGGTTGGCTTAGAAGCAGCCACCCTTGAAAGAGTGCGTAATAGCTCACTGGTCAAGTGATCCTGCGCCGACAATGTAGCGGGGCTCAAGTACACCGCCGAAGCCGCGGCACTCACACAAGTCATTCTCTTCGCCTTGCGGGGTGGGGAGCAGTGGTGTGGGTGGGTAGGGGAGCGTCCTGCATCCCTGGAAGCCACAGCGTGAGCTAGTGGTGGAGGGTGTGGGAGTGAGAATGCAGGCATGAGTAGCGAAAGCAGAGTGAGAAACTCTGCCGCCGGATGACCAAGGGTTCCTGGGCCAGGCTAATCCGCCCAGGGTGAGTCGGGACCTAAGGCGAGGCCGACAGGCGTAGTCGATGGACAACGGGTTGATATTCCCGTACCCGTGTACAGGCGTCCATGCTGAATCAGTTGTACTAACCATCCAAAACCAGATGGATCACCTTCGGGTGACCGGATGGGGCTGCATGGGACCTCGGCTGGTAGTAGGCAAGCGATGGGGTGACGCAGGAAGGTAGTGGGGCCAGTCAGTGGTAATACTGGTGTAAGCCTGTAGGGAGTGTGGTAGGTAAATCCGTCACACATATATCCTGAGAGGTGATGCGTAGCCGTTGCGGCGAAATCCATGATCCTATGCTGCCGAGAAAAGCCTCTAGCGAGTTGGTACACGGCCCGTACCCCAAACCAACACAGGTGGTCAGGTAGAGAATACTAAGGCGATCGAGAGAACTGTGGTTAAGGAACTCGGCAAAATGCCCCCGTAACTTCGGGAGAAGGGGGACCCATCCCGGTGACCGTCCTTGCGGCGTGAGCTGGTGTGGGTCGCAGAGACCAGAGAGAAGCGACTGTTTACTAAAAACACAGGTCCGTGCGAAGTCGTAAGACGATGTATACGGACTGACGCCTGCCCGGTGCTGGAAGGTTAAGAGGACCGGTTAATGCCCTTCGGGGTGTGAAGCTGAGAATTTAAGCCCCAGTAAACGGCGGTGGTAACTATAACCATCCTAAGGTAGCGAAATTCCTTGTCGGGTAAGTTCCGACCTGCACGAATGGCGTAACGACTTCTCTGCTGTCTCAACCACAGACTCGGCGAAATTGCAGTACGAGTAAAGATGCTCGTTACGCGCGGCAGGACGAAAAGACCCCGGGACCTTCACTATAGCTTGGTATTGGTGTTCGGTTCGGTTTGTGTAGGATAGGTGGGAGACTGTGAAGCGGCCACGCCAGTGGTTGTGGAGTCGTTGTTGAAATACCACTCTGATCGTATTGGACTTCTAACCTCGGACCCTGATCGGGTTCAGGGACAGTGCCTGGTGGGTAGTTTAACTGGGGCGGTTGCCTCCCAAAATGTAACGGAGGCGCCCAAAGGTTCCCTCAGCCTGGTTGGCAATCAGGTGTTGAGTGTAAGTGCACAAGGGAGCTTGACTGTGAGACGTACATGTCGAGCAGGGACGAAAGTCGGGACTAGTGATCCGGCACCAACGTGTGGAAGTGGTGTCGCTCAACGGATAAAAGGTACCCCGGGGATAACAGGCTGATCTTCCCCAAGAGTCCATATCGACGGGATGGTTTGGCACCTCGATGTCGGCTCGTCGCATCCTGGGGCTGGAGTAGGTCCCAAGGGTTGGGCTGTTCGCCCATTAAAGCGGCACGCGAGCTGGGTTTAGAACGTCGTGAGACAGTTCGGTCTCTATCCGCCGCGCGCGTCAGAAACTTGAGGAAACCTGTCCCTAGTACGAGAGGACCGGGACGGACGAACCTCTGGTGTGCCAGTTGTCCCGCCAGGGGCATCGCTGGTTAGCTACGTTCGGAAGGGATAACCGCTGAAAGCATCTAAGCGGGAAGCCTGTTCCAAGATGAGGTTTCTCACCCCCTCGAGGGGGTAAGGCCCCCCACAGACCATGGGGTTGATAGGCCAGAACTGGAAGCACAGCAATGTGTGTAGGTGACTGGTACTAATCGGCCGAGGACTTACAACAACACTTATCACCGATAAGAACTGATAGAGCTCTGCTCGCATCCACTATGACACTTCTGAAACAACACGCACGGGGGCTCCGCCCCTCGTGAACCCCTCAACCAGTGGTAACCATTGGTTGAGGGTGGTTCACACAAGATAAACAAACACTGCGTGTGTTTCACAATGTTTCGGCGGCCATAGCGGAGGGGAAACGCCCGGTCCCATTCCGAACCCGGAAGCTAAGCCCTCCAGCGCCAATGGTACTGCACCCTAACCAGTGTGGGAGAGTAGGACACCGCCGAACACAACCTAGCCTGAGGCCCTTCGCACACGCGAAGGGCCTCAGCGCATTCCCACCACCCACCGCAACCAACAAACACCAGCCTCGATCCAAACAATCGGCGAGGGCTGCGTTGCTTGTGTCCTGGCTCGCGGAGTTGGCCGCACGCGTCATTCATGGAAGCGGCCACTGCGCGGTTGGTGAGACTGGCCGAACGGGGATGTGTTCTCGGTTGGTGTCTGCCCGAGCGGGTATCTGATCGGTCTACCGGCACAACGGTGTGTTCGTCAGTGAGTGTGATTTGCTACCGCGGGACAGATCGCTGTCGAGTACCGGCCGCTCAGGTCGCTGACGCCGAAATCCCATGGGCCGTAGGCAATGTGGCGCGATTTCTTATCACAACTCACTACTGGAGCCAGCACTGCAGACGTTTCGAGCGCGACCATGGGTTCCAGACCCCAGCCGACGGCGTCTCGGCGAGCCTGGCCTGAGTTGGATCTGTTCAGTGCGTGGCGATGATCGTGTCGGTGTATTCCAGCGGGGTGCGGGCGGTGAGTGGGGCAGTCGACGTTCGAACGATGACGGTGATATCAGGCGCAGGTCTACACTTTCTTGTTCAACGTGCTGGTGACGTTCTGCAGGTCGCGAGCGATGGTGACGGCGGCGAACTCGATGCTCAGGTGCGCTTCGATCGCATCGCAGGTGCGGTGAAGGTCGGGGCGAGCTGCAGATCGGACCTCGTCGAGCGCGTTCGACCTTCCACACGTCGTGGTGGGCCGCGACACTGGCGTGTCCGTCCATCACCGAGTGAGCAGTGGTGGCGCAGCCCTTGTATCCGGCCGCTGCACGAGCGCGTTCGATCGATTCGTCGTCGAGCTCGACCGACTGGCCGGCGACCTTCACAAAATCTTGTTCAAGCCAGGGGTTCTGTGCGTGGTTGGACCGGCGGCGGGCGCGTTCGATCTCAACGTTGCGGTTGTCGTATTGGCCCTGAGCCCATGTGTAGTGCACATCACCCGCCGGTGGGCGCCGGTTCCCAGCGATCGGGTCAACTGAAACCCGCCGTCTCTCGTGGCGCTCGGCGAAGCACGTGATGACAGGATCAGAGTCCTCGTCTCCGCCCGGCTTCCCTCGAAGACCTGTACGTCGAGTGGGAAGCTGTTGCGCGCCAACAACAGCCGAGGGGGATCTGAGGGTCGACTCGACGTCCTTTACTCATCCCGACCTGACGCAGCCGGTGTTCCTCCGCGGGTTCGAAACCACGTCGTCAGGTCGTAGGGCACCAGTGCCGCGCCCGGCCGGTCGGCGCTGACGTGATCGTGGCAAGCGCGAGACAGCTGGCCTTGGTGGTCGCGGTACTCGCATCGAGGCCAACGCCCGTTCGATACCCCGAGAAGTGCGGTGCACTGATACCGGTGTCGTCGAGCGCCCTGGGGGTGTCGAGTGTGCTGGTCGCTCGACCGGCCGTACGCACACCGACTCAGCTGAAGGTGTCAACGCCAAGGATCTCGAGTCCCCACCGCCGCTGGTGCGGTGAGTGTGGTCCACACCAGTTCGCTCGAAACAGCGGGCGACGACCGCGTCGCCGTCGGCTCGGACCATCTCTGCACCAATAGATCCTCGGTCCAGGTGTTGTGGCCGGCGTCGGTCTTGCCGTTGGCAACCGCGATGAACGCCGTCGACTCACCTTCAGTGGGAGCGGACCCGACATGTTGGACGATCCACCGGTAGCGCTGCACAGTCTCGGCGATCGGGACCGCTGTCGCTCTTGGTACGGCTGTCTCCTTCCGGACATATGGGCTCACCAATGACACTCACCAAGCGACTGAATCCGAAGCGACCCACTACCTGGAGTTCGAGGACGTCACCCCCGACAGCGCCGACGAGCACCACGCCGACGAATAGACGTCGGGAGGTCCAACTCATGTCTGATGCCGACGGGTAGCCAGCGGAGAGCGAATCTCCGCAGGTGCCCCGTAGCGGTATCGCGGCAGTGGCAGGGCGCAGATGTCGGCACGAGTCGGATTGTCTGTATGTCAGCCTGTCGAAGTTCACCTGCCGAAGTTCACCCGCCGAGGTCGCCGGTTGACGCCTGTGATTGGGCGCCGAGGCCGTACTGGACTGCCTGCGTAAGCGGTCCGGCCTGCGACACCGGCGGACGGAACTGTGTGGGCGCAGGGCCGGCTGGTAGCAATCGTTCTCGGTCCGCACGGCTCGCGTGGGGTGCGGCGAGTGCCGGCGGCACGGACGACTCCACCGACACAAACGGACTCCACCGACACGAACGTCTGTACTCATCCATTTGCCGACCTGGCACTCGACGACGCGGGGTCCATGATGACCGGCACACGGGCCTCGGACTCACATGCGGACGCGCCCGGAGCAAGACCTGCCAGACGTCTCCTCGTCCGGGTCGCCCGAGCGGTGAACAGGCTGTACGCAGGGCTGCCTGTGACGTGCGGGCGGGCCGGCGTGTGGGTGAGATGCGCGGGTGTGGAAGTCGGCCGGCCCCACTTGTGACGGTCTCAAACGTGGACGGCGAGTCGTTCCCCGCAAGCTCGCGGCGGCCAACGGTCTCGAGCGGATGGTCAACCGCGCATCTGTCCGATCGGGGATCGTCGTCGACGCGGTCGACGCCGCCGCGAACGATGGATCGCGGTCAGCACGACCGGGTGGTGACGCGCGGAATCGTGGTGGACCTGGATCGCGTTGACCGGCGCAGCAGACTTCGTCGTGACGGCGTGCTGCCCCGACCCGAGGCGAGAACTCCACGCAGGCGACCGTTCAGCTGTGCAATGTGACGGTGCGATGGCCGATATCGGCCGACGGTCGGTGCGGGCAGTAAGGGCACGACGGGTCGGTGCGAGGACTGTGACAACGACGGCCGTGGACAACGACGGCCGTGGACAACGACGGCCGTGGACAACGACGGGCCGTGGACAACGACGGGCCGTGCGCGTCCGAGAAGCTGCACCACCGCGTGCGACCCGGTCCTGTCGCAGGATCCGTGTCATCGCGCGCCGGTGCGATATCCAGTTGGGCTGGGACGTGGCGACCGCGCTCCCTGGCTGTGGAGAGTCACGGGCGACCGCGCCGCCGCAAGGCATGACCGCCAGACGATGACCGCTGCAACGCTCAACATGACGTCGAACGGGGCGAAGAGTGTTGAGCCGGAACGACGTTCGCGGGATGTCGGCAGGACTGGTCGGTGACCCCCGACCGGGCATGGATCTCACCATCGGGCACGTGGACCGAGATCATGCGCTCACGAGCTGTCGTTGTATGGGAGGCTGCCGGCTTCATCGGTGAGGCCATGACGGAGTGAGAGGGGGACACCTCGAGCGGGTGGTCAGTGCACGGGGAAACCCTTCTCTGTGGGCCGGCCGACGCCGCGGGTCACGGGACCCCGGGGCACCACGGGAATAACTGCCGATTTTCCTGAGCGCGTGGGTGTTCCGGAGCTGTCTGGACCGCCTCGTGACCTACCCGCCAGCGGAGTCGGCGCGCCCCGTTACGCCGACTGTTACCTCAGCGGGGACCGGGCGCCCTCTATTTGCGGGAGGGGCGACACGTCAGGACTGCCTGTGTCTCGAATCCCGCCGGCAGGTGCGAGACAAACGCGCGAACAAATGGCCTTGACCAGGCGATTTGCTTTTGACGGTGGGGGTGCGTAACTTTCTTCGAGTCAGCGCGCCACGGCGCCGCCTGGGAGGCCGAGAGGCTGGTTCTGGGAGTGGAGACCGGGTTTTCGTGTTGGCCGTCCCGAGTTGTTGTTCATGGTTGTTGTTTGTGCTGTGGATGGTGTCTTGGGTTGTCTGGATGTTCTTGTTCGGTTGGTAGCTGAGAGTTGCGGCCGCGCAGGGTGTTCGGTAGGATGGAAGAGTTGCGCCGGAGACGGGCAGCGATTCGAAGCAGAACGTGAAGCTTGCTGGTGAGCGCCTTTTTGTGGGGTGGTGCTGGTGGGTGTGTGTTCTTTGAGAACTCGATAGTGTGTTGATGGATTGTTTGATGCCATGTTTGGCATCGTGTGTCCAAGTTTTTTGGATATGAGATGTATTTTTTTTGTGGCACCTGCCCGTGTGGGTGGGTGTTGCTAGTTTTTGTTTGGTCAGGTTTTTGTCTCTCTGGCTGAGATTGTGTTGAAAAGTGCTGGTTCGCCGGCTTTTTCGATAGGTTTTCATGGAGAGTTTGATCCTGGCTCAGGACGAACGCTGGCGGCGTGCTTAACACATGCAAGTCGAACGGAAAGGCCCTGCTTGCAGGGTACTCGAGTGGCGAACGGGTGAGTAACACGTGGGTGATCTGCCCTGCACTCTGGGATAAGCCTGGGAAACTGGGTCTAATACCGGATATGACCATGGGATGCATGTTCTGTGGTGGAAAGCTTTTGCGGTGTGGGATGGGCCCGCGGCCTATCAGCTTGTTGGTGGGGTAATGGCCTACCAAGGCGACGACGGGTAGCCGACCTGAGAGGGTGATCGGCCACACTGGGACTGAGACACGGCCCAGACTCCTACGGGAGGCAGCAGTGGGGAATATTGCACAATGGGCGCAAGCCTGATGCAGCGACGCCGCGTGAGGGATGACGGCCTTCGGGTTGTAAACCTCTTTCACCAGGGACGAAGCGTGAGTGACGGTACCTGGAGAAGAAGCACCGGCCAACTACGTGCCAGCAGCCGCGGTAATACGTAGGGTGCGAGCGTTGTCCGGAATTACTGGGCGTAAAGAGCTCGTAGGCGGTTTGTCGCGTCGTCTGTGAAATTCTGCAACTCAATTGCAGGCGTGCAGGCGATACGGGCAGACTTGAGTACTACAGGGGAGACTGGAATTCCTGGTGTAGCGGTGAAATGCGCAGATATCAGGAGGAACACCGGTGGCGAAGGCGGGTCTCTGGGTAGTAACTGACGCTGAGGAGCGAAAGCGTGGGTAGCGAACAGGATTAGATACCCTGGTAGTCCACGCCGTAAACGGTGGGTACTAGGTGTGGGTTCCTTTTCACGGGATCCGTGCCGTAGCTAACGCATTAAGTACCCCGCCTGGGGAGTACGGCCGCAAGGCTAAAACTCAAAGGAATTGACGGGGGCCCGCACAAGCGGCGGAGCATGTGGATTAATTCGATGCAACGCGAAGAACCTTACCTGGGTTTGACATACACCAGACGCAGCCAGAGATGGTTGTTCCCTTGTGGTTGGTGTACAGGTGGTGCATGGCTGTCGTCAGCTCGTGTCGTGAGATGTTGGGTTAAGTCCCGCAACGAGCGCAACCCTTGTTCTGTATTGCCAGCACGTGATGGTGGGGACTTGCAGGAGACTGCCGGGGTCAACTCGGAGGAAGGTGGGGATGACGTCAAGTCATCATGCCCCTTATGTCCAGGGCTTCACACATGCTACAATGGCCGGTACAGAGGGCTGCGATACCGTGAGGTGGAGCGAATCCCTTAAAGCCGGTCTCAGTTCGGATCGGGGTCTGCAACTCGACCCCGTGAAGTCGGAGTCGCTAGTAATCGCAGATCAGCAACGCTGCGGTGAATACGTTCCCGGGCCTTGTACACACCGCCCGTCACGTCATGAAAGTCGGTAACACCCGAAGCCGGTGGCCTAACCCTTGTGGAGGGAGCCGTCGAAGGTGGGATCGGCGATTGGGACGAAGTCGTAACAAGGTAGCCGTACCGGAAGGTGCGGCTGGATCACCTCCTTTCTAAGGAGCACACAACATCACCCATTTCTGCCGGCATGTGTCCGTGCGGTGGGTGTGTGTTCGAGGGTGAAACATCAAACAGATCTGTTCTGCCGGCCTGTCTGGGTTGGTGGGGTGGGTGGCTGTTCACTGTGAGGTGGGTGGCGTTGTCAGCACACTATCGGGGTTCTGAGGGAACACACGTTTCTTCTGGGCCTGTCATTGCGCAGCCTTGGTGAGGTGTCCTGTGGTGGGGCATACAGAGGTGTGTGGGTGGTGGGTGTGTGTTGTTTGAGAAGTGCATAGTGGATGCGAGCATCTTTATTTTGCAATGCATATTGAATCAATAGTTTTTGGTTTGTGTGTTTTGTTCGAGTTTGTTGTGTGTTTTTCTACATTCGTGGGGGGTGTTGTTTCCTTGTGTGTCTCCTGTTGGGGGTGCATGGGGGGCGGAGCCCCTGTGGGTGTAGGTGTTGTTGTAAGTGTTTAAGGGCGTTCGGTGGATGCCTTGGTACCAGGAGCCGATGAAGGACGTGGTAGGCCGCGATAGTCCTCGGGGAGTTGTCAAACGAGCTGTGATCCGAGGGTGTCCGAATGGGGAAACCCAGCACGAGTGATGTCGTGTTACCACCAGCTGAATGTATAGGCTGTGTGGGGGGAACGTGGGGAAGTGAAACATCTCAGTACCCATAGGAAGAGAAAACAATTGTGATTCCGTGAGTAGTGGCGAGCGAAAGCGGAGGAGGCTAAACCATGCGCATGTGATACCGGGTAGGGGTTGTGTGTGTGGTGTTGTGGGGTTCATCTTCTCAGATCTACCTGTCTGGGCGTGAGTGATAAAGCTGTGGGTTAGGTGAAGTGGCCTGGAATGGTCTGCCGTAGTCGGTGAGAGTCCGGTAGCTGAAAACCTGTGGTCTTGCGTGATGTTCTCCCAAGTAGCAGCGGGCTCGTGGAATCTGCTGTGAATCTGCCGGGACCACCCGGTAAGCCTGAATACTTCCTGGTGACCGATAGCGGACTAGTACCGTGAGGGAAAGGTGAAAAGTACCCCGGGAGGGGAGTGAAATAGTACCTGAAACCGGACGCTTACAATCCGTCAAAGCTTGCGAGTCGTTTGGTCGGCTGTGGGTGATGGCGTGCCTTTTGAAGAATGAGCCTGCGAGTTAGTGCTCGGTGGCGAGGTTAACCCGTGTGGGGTAGCCGTAGCGAAAGCGAGTCTGAATAGGGCGTGGAGTCGCCGGGTCTAGACCCGAAGCGGAGTGATCTACCCATGGCCAGGGTGAAGCGTCGGTAAGACGTCGTGGAGGCCCGAACCCACTTCAGTTGAAAATGGAGGGGATGAGTTGTGGGTAGGGGTGAAAGGCCAATCAAACTCCGTGATAGCTGGTTCTCCCCGAAATGCATTTAGGTGCAGCGTCACATGTTTCTTACTGGAGGTAGAGCTACTGGATGGCCGATGGGCCCTACTAGGTTACTGACGTCAGCCAAACTCCGAATGCCGGTAAGTGAGAGTGTGGCAGTGAGACTGCGGGCGATAAGGTTCGTAGTCGAGAGGGAAACAGCCCAGATCGCCGGCTAAGGCCCCTAAGCGTGTACTAAGTGGAAAAGGATGTGGGGTCGCGAAGACAACCAGGAGGTTGGCTTAGAAGCAGCCACCCTTGAAAGAGTGCGTAATAGCTCACTGGTCAAGTGATCCTGCGCCGACAATGTAGCGGGGCTCAAGTACACCGCCGAAGCCGCGGCACTCACACAAGTCATTCTCTTCGCCTTGCGGGGTGGGGAGCAGTGGTGTGGGTGGGTAGGGGAGCGTCCTGCATCCCTGGAAGCCACAGCGTGAGCTAGTGGTGGAGGGTGTGGGAGTGAGAATGCAGGCATGAGTAGCGAAAGCAGAGTGAGAAACTCTGCCGCCGGATGACCAAGGGTTCCTGGGCCAGGCTAATCCGCCCAGGGTGAGTCGGGACCTAAGGCGAGGCCGACAGGCGTAGTCGATGGACAACGGGTTGATATTCCCGTACCCGTGTACAGGCGTCCATGCTGAATCAGTTGTACTAACCATCCAAAACCAGATGGATCACCTTCGGGTGACCGGATGGGGCTGCATGGGACCTCGGCTGGTAGTAGGCAAGCGATGGGGTGACGCAGGAAGGTAGTGGGGCCAGTCAGTGGTAATACTGGTGTAAGCCTGTAGGGAGTGTGGTAGGTAAATCCGTCACACATATATCCTGAGAGGTGATGCGTAGCCGTTGCGGCGAAATCCATGATCCTATGCTGCCGAGAAAAGCCTCTAGCGAGTTGGTACACGGCCCGTACCCCAAACCAACACAGGTGGTCAGGTAGAGAATACTAAGGCGATCGAGAGAACTGTGGTTAAGGAACTCGGCAAAATGCCCCCGTAACTTCGGGAGAAGGGGGACCCATCCCGGTGACCGTCCTTGCGGCGTGAGCTGGTGTGGGTCGCAGAGACCAGAGAGAAGCGACTGTTTACTAAAAACACAGGTCCGTGCGAAGTCGTAAGACGATGTATACGGACTGACGCCTGCCCGGTGCTGGAAGGTTAAGAGGACCGGTTAATGCCCTTCGGGGTGTGAAGCTGAGAATTTAAGCCCCAGTAAACGGCGGTGGTAACTATAACCATCCTAAGGTAGCGAAATTCCTTGTCGGGTAAGTTCCGACCTGCACGAATGGCGTAACGACTTCTCTGCTGTCTCAACCACAGACTCGGCGAAATTGCAGTACGAGTAAAGATGCTCGTTACGCGCGGCAGGACGAAAAGACCCCGGGACCTTCACTATAGCTTGGTATTGGTGTTCGGTTCGGTTTGTGTAGGATAGGTGGGAGACTGTGAAGCGGCCACGCCAGTGGTTGTGGAGTCGTTGTTGAAATACCACTCTGATCGTATTGGACTTCTAACCTCGGACCCTGATCGGGTTCAGGGACAGTGCCTGGTGGGTAGTTTAACTGGGGCGGTTGCCTCCCAAAATGTAACGGAGGCGCCCAAAGGTTCCCTCAGCCTGGTTGGCAATCAGGTGTTGAGTGTAAGTGCACAAGGGAGCTTGACTGTGAGACGTACATGTCGAGCAGGGACGAAAGTCGGGACTAGTGATCCGGCACCAACGTGTGGAAGTGGTGTCGCTCAACGGATAAAAGGTACCCCGGGGATAACAGGCTGATCTTCCCCAAGAGTCCATATCGACGGGATGGTTTGGCACCTCGATGTCGGCTCGTCGCATCCTGGGGCTGGAGTAGGTCCCAAGGGTTGGGCTGTTCGCCCATTAAAGCGGCACGCGAGCTGGGTTTAGAACGTCGTGAGACAGTTCGGTCTCTATCCGCCGCGCGCGTCAGAAACTTGAGGAAACCTGTCCCTAGTACGAGAGGACCGGGACGGACGAACCTCTGGTGTGCCAGTTGTCCCGCCAGGGGCATCGCTGGTTAGCTACGTTCGGAAGGGATAACCGCTGAAAGCATCTAAGCGGGAAGCCTGTTCCAAGATGAGGTTTCTCACCCCCTCGAGGGGGTAAGGCCCCCCACAGACCATGGGGTTGATAGGCCAGAACTGGAAGCACAGCAATGTGTGTAGGTGACTGGTACTAATCGGCCGAGGACTTACAACAACACTTATCACCGATAAGAACTGATAGAGCTCTGCTCGCATCCACTATGACACTTCTGAAACAACACGCACGGGGGCTCCGCCCCTCGTGAACCCCTCAACCAGTGGTAACCATTGGTTGAGGGTGGTTCACACAAGATAAACAAACACTGCGTGTGTTTCACAATGTTTCGGCGGCCATAGCGGAGGGGAAACGCCCGGTCCCATTCCGAACCCGGAAGCTAAGCCCTCCAGCGCCAATGGTACTGCACCCTAACCAGTGTGGGAGAGTAGGACACCGCCGAACACAACCTAGCCTGAGGCCCTTCGCACACGCGAAGGGCCTCAGCGCATTCCCACCACCCACCGCAACCAACACCACCGCGACCACTCGAACACCACGACCGAGAATCCCGTTCGGCATTCGCTCGCAGGCTTGGTCACCGTCGAGTGTGATTACGCGGCCGCAGTTCTCGTCATTGCGGGCCAGAGGTCGATCACGATGGCCTAGTACTACAGCCGGAGTTAGCTGATTGTGAGGTTTGACGGCGTGTTTTCGCTGGTCAGGGCGGTTGCCGGGGCATGATCCGAATTTGTGAAGAAACAAAACAAGCCCACGGCAACCGTGGGTCTGAGCGTAGACCATGACAGGTGGCGAGCGGAGTTGGACGCGCTGATGGACACGATCGCACCGCGGTTCGCCCGCTGCGAAGCCGCCCGCAACGCCGGTGCGTTCGTGTTGGGGGTGCTCTCGTCGCTGGAGACCAAGAACTGCTGGACGATAGCCGAACTGTCCGGACATGCCACCCCAGACAAATTGCAGCACTTGTTGTCCCGCGCGAAATGGGAGGCCGACGACATTCGTGACGACCTGCGAACAATGGTGGTCGATGCGTTCGCCGAACCGGACGCGGTGTTGGTGATCGACGAGACCGGCGATCTGAAGAAGGGCGACAAAACCGTTGGCGTGCAACGCCAATACTCCGGCACCGCCGGGCGGATCGAGAACTGCCAGATCGCCGTGTACTTGAGTTACGCCAGCTCGAAGGGCCACGCGTTGATCGACCGCGCGCTCTACCTCCCGAAAAGCTGGACCGAGGATCGTGCCCGCTGCGCGGAGGCTGACGTCCCCGACGACGTCGGTTTCGCGACCAAACCCGAACTGGCCACCACCTTGATCGAACGAGCCCTCGATACCGGAGTGTCGGCCCGCCGGGTGGCCGGCGATGAGGTGTACGGCGCGGACCCGGATCTACGAAAAACGTTGCACGATTGTCAGGTTGGCTATGTGCTGGCGGTGCGCCGCGACACCGTGGTGCCCACCGACGGTGGACCGATGCGCGTCGATGAGCTGGCTGACATGGTCTCGGAGGCTGCGTGGCAGACGATGTCGGCCGGGGCCGGCGCCAAGGGTGATCGCCTGTATTCGTGGGCCTGGCTGACGACTCTCGAGGACCCCGGGACCGGCGCGTGCTCGGTGTTGATCCGCCGCAACGACGACACCGGAGAGTTGGCGTTCTACCGCTGCTACAGCCCGCACCCGGTGCCGTTGGCGACGCTGGTGCGGGTGGCGGGGCGGCGCTGGACGGTCGAGGAATGCTTCCAATCCAGCAAGGGACTGACCGGATTGGATCAGCATCAGGTGCGGACCTGGACGTCGTGGCACCGCTGGACGATCCTGGTCATGCTCGCGCATGCTTTTCTCGCCGTCGTCACCACCGCTCAACGTACCCGAGAACACCCCAATCCGGCGCTGATTCGGTTGAGTGTCAACGAGTTTCGCCGGCTGTTCATCGCGTTGGTCCTGACCCCACTGCACGCAGTCGGGCACCGTCTGCTCGACTGGTCGGTGTGGCGACGCAAACACCAACGCCGAGCGCAGCTCTGCCATCAAAAGCGCAGGTCACAGCCACAATGAACGCGAACTACGACTGTAGTACTAGCGTGGATTGTCAGGAGGAGTCCAAACCGATCGGTCGTCGAGACGAGGTAGGCCCTGATGAACGTGCGAACTGCCACCCATCAGCTTTTACGAGAACTCGGCCTGACAACGATATTCGGCAATCCCGGCTCCACCGAAGAGACCTTCCTGAAAGACTTTCCGTCCGATTTTCGGTTTGTGCTCGCACTGCAGGAGGCATCGGCGATCGCGATCGCGGACGGCTACGCCCAGGGGACCCGTCAACCGGCCTTGGTGAATGTGCACACCGCGGCCGGCTTGGGAAATGCGATGGGCAATATGATCACCGCATCGATGAACCGCACACCTCTGATCGTGACTGCCGGTCAGCAGACGCGCGAGATGTTGCTTCTCGAGCCGTGGCTGACGAACGTCGAGCCCGAGCTGCTTCCCAAGCCGTGGGTGAAGTGGTCGTATCAGCCGGTCCGTGCCGAGGATGTTCCCGCAGCCTTCATGCGTGCGTACTCAACCGCCGTGCAACCGCCTGCCGGACCGGTGTTCCTGTCGTTGCCGCTCGACGACTGGGAGAAGGAGGCAAAAGGACCGGCGACCGTGCGTGACGTGGCCAGGCGGGTGGCGCCGGACCCGTCGCGGCTGCGCGATTTCGCCGCAGCGATCGATCGGGCGCAATCACCTGCGTTGATTTTCGGCGCGGGGGTGGCCCGCGACATGGCCTGGGATGCCGCGGTGACGCTCGCCGAGAGATCGGTTGCCCGGTATGGGCTGCTCCGGCGTCCGAGCGGGCACCCTTCCCTGAGGATCATTCCCTCTACATGGGAGGCCTACCGTTTGCGACGGGCCCCTTGGCGGATCTCCTGCGAGGCCACGACCTGGCAATGGTGATCGGTGCGCCCGTCTTCCGGTACTACCCATACGTTCCGGGCGCTTACCTGCCGGATGGTCTGCGTCTGCTGCACGTCACAGACGACCCGGCCGAGGCGGCACGTGCTCCGGTCGGTGACAGTCTGATCTCGAGCGCAGGACTGGCCATCGAACTGCTGACAGCGCAATTGCGCAGGGCACCACGTGAACCCGCCGAGATCAGGCCGCTTGCTCACCGGATGGCGCCTCACCCGCCGGCAGAGCACAGGGAGCCGGCGGAGGTGATGACCGCCGGGCAGTTGTTCGCGGCGTTGCGCGCGGCGTGCAACGGACCAACTGTCTTGGTCGAGGAATCGCCGTCGAACTTACCCGAGTTGCATACCGCGTGGCCGATCACCGAACCGGACTCGTTCTACACATTCGCCAGCGGCGGATTGGGCTGGAACCTGCCTGCGAGTGTGGGAATTGCTCTCGCCGAAGCGGATACGGGGCGCCACCGGCGGGTGGTGGCCGTGATCGGCGATGGTTCGTTCCAGTACTCGGTGCAATCGATCTGGACTGCCGCACAACACCAACTGCCGATCTTGTTCGTTGTTCCGCGAAACGGCGAGTGTGCGATCCTCAAGTCATTCGCGGCCTTGGAACAGACCCCTGGCGTTCCCGGTCTCGACATTCCCGGTATCGATTTCGTAGCACTGGCCACGGCATACGGGTGTCACGGCGTGCGGGCGGCGACCCCCGATGCCCTCGCTGCCGAGGTGGCGACGGCCGGCGATCGGCCCGGCCCGACACTCATCGAGGTGCCGATCACCGCGGCTGTGCCACTGTTGCTTTGAGTTAGCTCGGCAGTCGTCATCAGAGGACTGCTTCAGGTGCGATTGGGTCCAGGCACCACAACCAGGGGCACCGCCAGTACACGCAGCATCTTGGCAGCGGTCGTTCCGAGGAACAGCCTGCCCGGGGCGGCGAGCCTGCTGGACCCCACCAGGATGATGTCGCCGTCGTTCCATTCCACGGTTCGCACGGCGTCTTCGACGTTGCGGCCCTCGGCGACAGTCGAACTGATCTGTGTCTTGTCGGGGAGCCGCGCGTGGGCGGTATCCAGCGATCGCCGGGCGAGTTCCACGGCGCGGGCAACTGCCTCCTCGTCGGTGGTGCTCTTGGGAATGTCGTCGTGAGACACCAGGGAGAGCAGCCGGAGGGGCAGGTCCCCACGCGCACTGAGCTCGAGAGCCGTGTCGAGCAGGATCTCGGCTCCCGGTCTGTTACCGATCGCCGTCGTGATCTCGCTGATCCGTGACGGACCGGTGTGGCTGAACCCTCGCGGCGCGAGCGCAACCGGGACGGGAGACGAATGCAGGATGTCGTTGACCACCGTGCCGAGCGAATGCCGGCCGGTGATGCCGCCACCGGATCCGCCTACCACGAGCAACGTGGCCTCGACCCGTTCGATCTCGCGAATGAGGCCGTTCGCGATGTTCTCATCGACGACGACGTGGGTCTCCGCGGTCACGTCTGCGGGCACAAGCTGGGCGGCATCGGCAATCCACTGCTTGGCCGCTTCATCGAGGACTTCCGCGAAGTCCGCTTCGCTCGGCGAGGCGCCGGGCCGGTCCGGTGGGATGACCAACGATATGTCCAGCGATGCGCCGAATGTCCGCGCGAGGCACGCGCCGAACGCGACGGCGTCTTCCCCGCCGGGAGTCGCCAGGTAGGCAACGAGCAACTTCATCGTGCACTCCGATCGTGGACCCGTGAAATCCTACGGTGAGAACACTGTGCGCCGCAGCAGCACTCGGCGTATTCGCCGCGGTGGACAGCGGTGCCTCGGTCCGTTGGACATCGTGGAGTGGCTCAGCGGCAAGGGCGCCGAGCAGGGGTCACGCGCTGCTCACCTGCGCGAGCACGTCGAACTCGAGACCGTCCGCGTGGGCCACATACACATCCTGCCGTAAGTGCCGAGCGGAGAACTGCACTTCGCCGCGCGGACTCGTGTAGATCGGCGACTCACCGGCAGCATGCTCGATCGCCGCAGGAGCCACTGTGCCCGCCCGATGGACGAGTTCCTCGAGCAGTGCAAGGCCTTCGTAGCAGGATTCGCCGGGGGACGTCAGCGGTGGGGCGCAGAGGCCGAAGCGTTTCACGTACCGTCGTTCGAAGTCGAGACTGAACGGTGTCGCGAGCGACTCGAAATACCCGGACACCGAATAGAGGCCCCGCGCGCCGAGAGGTCCGGAACCCAGCAGCATGTTCTCGTCCATCAGCGGGCTCAGTCGCACACAGCGGTCGTGCAGGCCTCGGGCTCCGAACGCACGGTTGAACTGCACGGCGTCCTCGCCGAGCAGCAGGACCAGGACGCCGGTTGCGTCGGAGCGCTCGATCTGGTCGAGGACATCTCCGAACTCGGAAGTACCCAACGGCTTGAAGATCGACGACACGATCGTCCCCACCGAGCCCCTGCCGTTCAATTGCGCGGTGACCCTCGCCGCGGTGATCCGCGGCCACACGTAGTCGCTGCCGATGATGATCCACCGGCGGGCGCCGATCTCCTCGGACATCCAGTCCAGTGCGGGCAGGAGGGCGAACTCCGGCACCTCGCCGGTCATGAACGTTCCGGGGGCGGACTCGCCGCCCTCGTACACGGCGGTGTACACGTAGGGAATCCGGCCACGCAGCACCTGCACCAGACCGCGCCGGACGGCTGACGTGTGCCACCCGATGACCGCGTCGAAACCTCCTGTGCCGCGACCATCGGTATCGAGGTGCGCGGCGACCTCCGTGGCGACTGCGTCGACGCTGGCTCCTCCGTCGATCGTCGTCACGGCGACTTCGCGACCAAGGATGCCGCCTCGCCGGTTGATCTCCTCGACCGCCAGCTGTGCGCTCGCTGCACAGGACGGTCCGAAGATGCCCGACGGGCCGCTCTGTGGGATCACGAGTCCCAGATGCATGAGTGCGTTGCCGTGCGTTCGCGCCATCGGTCCCAGTGTGCGCCCGGTTCGTTACCGAGGGGTTTCCGCAGCATCAGCCGACCGCGGCAATCGTTGCTCACGCGTCCACCGTGTGAGTTCGGCAGAGAGCCGTACGGGAGCGTCCAGGTGGATCAGATGGCCGGCGTCGGGAACCTCGGTCAGCGACGAGTTCGGGAGCAGAGCGTGCAGGCGCCGGGCACGTTCGGGCGGAATCCAGGTGTCGTCCGATCCCCAGACGATGTGCGTCGGTTCCTCGATCGACGCGTACCGTCCCTCGACCTCGTCGGTGAATCGCTCGTCGGCCTGCGCGATCTGCCGATAGAACGCGGCCTGTCCGACCGGGCCCAGCCACGGCTCGACCAGCATGTCCAGATCCTCGTCGCGTAGTCGGGTATGCGCGGCCGTGCGGATGTACGCCTCGACGGCTCCGCGGTGGACCGGGGCCGGTAGCTGCTCGAAGACCTCCGGGTGCTGATTGACGAGGGTGAAGAACGGTGAGCCCCACGGACTGAGTGCAACCACGTCCACCAGACACAGCGACGCGTATTGCGCGCCGTGCAGCAGTCGCGCCCGCAGCGCCACCGCACCGCCGAAGTCGTGAGCGATCACGTGCGGCCGCTGCAGCGACCATCGGTCGAGCAGATACGCGAACAGCTCGCCCTGGACGCCGAGGTCGACCCGATGCCCGGGGTGTTTCGACGACTGTCCATAGCCGGGCATGTCCCACAGGTAAACCGTGAAATCGTCGGCGAGGGCAAGTGCAAAAGGGCGCCACAGGGCCGACGACCACGGCGTCCCGTGCAGAAAGACGATCGGGGGACCCGTACCGAACCGCTCCCACGCCACCGTCCGCCCGGCCCATTCGACTGTCCTGTGCAGAGGTGGGATCACCGTCCCAGTGTTGCAGTTCCGGAGGCGGATTCGCACGCTCAGGGCAGACGGGTGGTCACCTCGGCCGGCGCACGGTCCAGGTTGTTGAGTGCACTGGCCGCCGCGCGGCTCCGCCTGGTCGGTTTCGTCGGGTGCAATGTCTCGTGTTCAATCGCAGATGCCCCAGGAAGCCAGTCAAACAAGAGTGACAGAGACATGAACCGCATGAACCGGGAAGAATTCTTTCGCGTCGCCGCCCAACTCGATGATGAGCGGCTCCGAAAGGCGTTGTGGAACATCTATTGGCGTGGCTCCGCGGATCTGCGTGAGCGGATCGAGGGTGAGATCACCGGCGCCGGGATCGGGCGCGCCACCCGTGCGCCGAAACCTACCGTTGATGCCACCGCGCTCGGCCGAGAGGTGGCTGAGTTCGTCGCGTTGGCGCGGTCAGGCGCATATCTGGGAGGGGATCGCCGAGTGTCCCCGAAGGAGCGCACGCGTTGGAGGTTCACGTTCAAGCGACTGGTGTCGGCAACCCAGGAGGCATTGAGCACCGACCAGCCCGAGCCTGCATCCATGGCCCTGGAATCGCTGATCGACCTTGCTTGCGAGACTGCCGATTCCGACCTCTTCCGCTCTCACGACCCTGTGGAAGCCGCCGGATTCGTGGTATCTGACGCAGTCGCCGTGCTGTGGAAGTCGACGCTGGAGCGTCAAGGTTTCGAGGCGTTCGCCGCCCAGGCCGCTCCGCAACTCATTCGGTGGGAGGCGCGGTGTGGGTGGACACGCTCCGGTTTCGGTCGGGTCGCCGACAAGGAGACCACGTTGGCAGCGGTACTCGCCCAGATGCTGCACGGCGGCGAAGTATGGGACCGATTCGGGCGGCACTACGTACTGGCACTGGATGATGCCGGGCGGCCCAGGTTCGCCGGGAACCCGGGCGACGACCTGGTGGCCTGGCATGACCTTCTGCTGGACAACCTGGACGACAGCCCAGGCGGAGTACTCGGAGACATCGCGAAGCACGACTACCTGGCCGGGGCCGAGCAGGACTTCTTCGCGGCCCGGCTGGCCCACCGGGGCGGGGACACCGCGACGGCTCGCGAGCTCGTGGCGGGATGTGTGCGAAAACTCCCCGGACACCCGGAGTTCCGCGCGTTCGCGGCCGAGATCGGTGCTGACATGCCAAAGCGGTGAGCACCGAACGTGGCCGAGGTGAGACGTTGTGGCGTCAGTGTTCCCGGAACCGTCAGGGGATCAGGTGGTCGAGACCGTCCCCGAGCGCGAGGAACCGGCGGGACCCGACGACCGAGGCGAGTTCGTGCTCGATCTGCTGTCGGCGCCTGTCGACCGACTCCAACGCCCGCGAGCCGTGCGGACTGAGGAACACCATCACCCGCCGTCGGTCCAGCGGGTCGACTCGTCGATAGACCAGCGCCCGGGAGATCAGTTTGTCGATCGTCCGCGTCGTGGTGGCCGCAGGCAGTACCGCCAGACGGGAGAGTTCGGTCATCGTGCAGCCGCCACCCTCACCCTCGGCGAGCACGACCAGGATCCGCCACTGTTCGGCGGTCACGCCGAGTTCGTCGAACACCGGAGTCATCCGGTCCTCGACGAGGGCCAGCGCGCGATGCATCTGCAGGAGCAGGGGTGGCGCGGAGTCATCAGGCAACGGTGCCCTCCTCGGTGTGGGCGACGATCTCAAGGTCGGAGCCGTCACACGTGACGGTGATGGTGAGGGGTGATCCCGACCGGTGTCCGCGGGTCACCATCAGTGTGGCGATCGGTGCGTGGAGCTCTCGGCGCAAAACCCGGTGCAGTTGGCGCGCTCCGTACCGGGCGTCGAAACCGATCTGGGCCAGCCGCGATCGCGCCGCCGGCGTGACATCGCAGATCACGTCCCTCGCGGCGAGGGCCGTGACGAGCCGGTCGACCTCGAGGTCGACAATGCTGTCCGCGACCACCGGATCGATCGACGCGAACGTGACGATCTCATCGAAACGGTTGAACAACTCGGGGTCGAAGAATTCGCGCACCGAGTTCATCACCACCGCGGCCTCGTCGTCACCGCGTCTGGCGAAGCGGTCCAACACGGCCCTCGCGATCTGGCGGGCCGATCGATCGCGAAGCGGGCGGCGCATGTCGTGCACCTCACGCGTACCCAGATTCGACGTCAACAGAACGATGGCGTTGCGGAAGTCGATCGATGTGGTCCCGGACGCCAGGCGCAGGGTCCCGGTGTCGAGGATCTGCAGCAGGGAACGCAGGACGGTCGGGTGAGCCTTCTCGACCTCGTCGAACAGGACCACCCCGGGTCGCGAGACGCTGCCCTCGATCTTGTCGCGCTCGAAGAGGGTGAACTGTTCCTTGGAACCGGCGTAGCCGGGCGGGGCACCAGAAAGCGACGCGGCGTAGTGCTCCTGGGCGAGCGAGTTCATGTCTATCCGGCAGAGGTTGTCGGCGTCGCCCCGGACGTTGCGGGCGACCTGCCTCGCCAGCTCGGTCTTCCCCACACCTGTTGGCCCGACCAGTAGCAGGGAAGCCATGGGGCGGTGGGGATTCCGGATCCCGACGGCGGCGATGGTCAGCGCGCGCACGACCGCTTCGATGGCGCTGTCCTGCCCGATGATCGACGCGCGGAGGGTCTCGGCCAGCTGCTCGGGGGAGCGGAGATCGCCCAGTCGGAATCCCTGCGTCGTGTCGAGATCGTTGAACTTCACCGACATGTACCCCGACATGGCCACCTCCTTCGCTTCCGATTGAAAGTAGATCACGGCCGCGGCGGATGTGTCACGAGGGGTATTCACACGGTTTCTACGTGCGAGAAACGTCGTCGCAACTGATCGCGGTCTAGTGTCAAACCGGATAACCTTCCGTTTGGAAGTAAACCCTCTCGAACCGACGACAGAAGGAATCGCTATGCGTCATGGCGACATCGCATCCAGTCCGGACACCGTGGGCGTCGCGGTGGTCAACTACAAGATGCCCCGACTGCACACCCGCGAACAGGTGATCGACAACGCCAAGGCGATCGCGGAGATGGTGGTGGGGATGAAGAGTGGGCTTCCGGGCATGGATCTCGTCGTGTTCCCGGAATACTCGACGCAGGGGATCATGTACGACAACGAGGAGATGTTCGCGACGGCCGCGACCGTCCCGGGGGACGAGACCGACATCTTTTCGGCGGCCTGCCGCGAGGCGAAGACTTGGGGCGTCTTCTCCATCACCGGGGAGCGTCACGAGGACCATCCGAACAAGCCGCCGTACAACACGCTCGTGCTCATCAACGACGAGGGCGAGATCGTGCAGAAGTACCGCAAGATCCTGCCCTGGACGCCGATCGAGGGCTGGTATCCCGGCGGGCAGACCTACGTGACCGATGGCCCGAAGGGGCTCAAGATCTCGCTCATCATCTGTGACGACGGAAACTATCCGGAGATCTGGCGCGACTGCGCGATGAAAGGTGCCGAACTCATCGTCCGCCCGCAGGGGTACATGTATCCGGCAAAGGATCAGCAGGTGCTGATGGCGAAGGCGATGGCGTGGGCCAACAACTGCTACGTCGCCGTCGCGAACGCCACCGGGTGGGACGGTGTGTACTCCTACTTCGGGCACAGCGCGATCATCGGTTTCGACGGGCGGACACTCGGTGAGTGTGGTGAGGAGGAGTACGGCGTGCAGTACGCGCAGTTGTCGTTGTCGACGATCCGTGACGCCCGCCGGTTCGACCAGTCGCAGAACCACCTGTTCAAATTGCTGCATCGCGGCTACACCGGGGTGCTCGCCGGCGGCGACGGGGACAAGGGCGTGGCCGAATGCCCGTTCGATTTCTACCGCAACTGGGTCAACGATGCCGAGGCGACCCAGAAGCAGGTGGAGGCCATCACCCGCGAGACGATCGGTGTGGCCGAGTGTCCGGTCTATGACCTGCCGAGTGAGAAGGTCATGGAGGCCTGAGCACTGACGTGAACGCCCCGGTCGCCCAGAGCTTGTCGATGGGCGACCGGGGCGAGTTCGGTCAGATCGGCGTTCCGATCAGCTGAGGTGGTGCACCTCCTGCAGCCCGTACACGGGGGTGTCGAGGCCCTCGTAGCGGGCCTTGAGCTGCAGCGCGAGGTAGAGCGAATAGTGTCGCGACTGATGGAGATTCCCGCCGTGGAACCACAGTCCGGGCTGTTGCGTCGGCTTCCACATGTTGCGTTGCTCGCCCTCCCACGGCCCGGGATCCTTGGTTGTGTCCGACCCCAGGCCCCACACCTTGCCGACCCGGTCGGCGACATCCTGACCCATCAGGTCGGCGGCCCAGCCGTTCATCGATCCGTACCCGGTCGCATAGACCACGACGTCGGCGGGCAGCTCGGTGCCGTCGGCGAGGACCACGCTGTTCTCGGTCAGATGGTCGATCTGGCCGTGCTCGAGTTTGATGGTCCCGTCGGCCACCAGGTCACAGGCGCCGACGTCGATGTAGTACCCGGAACCCCGTCGCAGGTACTTCATGAACAGCCCCGAGTCGTCGTCGCCGAAGTCGAGCTCGAAGCCGGCCGCCTCGAGCCGATCGTAGAAGTCCTTGTCGCGCTCGCGGATCTGGTCATAGAGCGGGATCTGGAACTCGTGCATGATCCGATACGGCAGCGAGGCAAAGGTGAGATCGGCCTTCTTGGTCGACATCCCGTCCGCGACGGCCTGCTCGCTGTACAGCGCGCCGAGGCCGATCTCCATCAGTGAGTCCGAGCGGACGATGTGGGTGGACGATCGTTGCACCATGGTGGTGTCGATCCCATTCTCAACCAGAGCTTTACAGATGTCGTGTGCCGAGTTGTTGGACCCGATCACGACGACCTTCTTGCCCACGTATCCGTCGGGTCCGGGGTGCTGACTCGAATGGTGCTGCTCGCCGGTGAAAACGTCCTGCCCGGTGATCGTCGGCACGTTGGCCTTGCCCGACATGCCGGTGGCCAGCACGAGTTGCGTCGGATGCAGGGTCATCTTCTCTCCGTCGCGGTCCAGCTCGACCGTCCACTGTCCGCGGGCTTCGTCGTAGGTGGCGGACAGGCACGTGGTCTTGCTCCAGTACGGCACCTCCATCACCTTCGTGTAGAACTCCAGCCAATCGCCGATCTTGTCCTTGGGTGCGAACACCGGCCAGTTCGCCGGGAAGGGCAGATAGGGCAGATGGTCGTACCAGACCGGATCGTGCAGGCACAAGGACTTGTATCGCTTGCGCCACTGGTCGCCGGGCCGGTCGTGGCGGTCGACGACGATCGACGGCACGCCGAGCTGACGCAGCCGCGCACCGAGGGCGATACCGCCCTGGCCGCCGCCGATCACCAGCACGTACGGCTGCTGGGTCCGCCCGAGCGACGCCTCCTCGTCCGCGCGCTTCTCGGCCCACGAGCGCCGGTCCGGGTCCGACCCGTGCACGGCACCGAGAACCCGGGATGCCCCCTGGGGTTCCTCGTGACCCTTGAGTTCCTGCAGGGTCGTCAGCAACGTCCAGGCCTGATCGTCGCCGCTCTCGGTGTCGGGCCTCAGACGCAGGTGCCCACCCCCGCGACCGGTCGCGGTCTCGAACTCGATGAACGCCGAGACGACCTCACCATCTTCGGTGGGCGTCTCGCTGGTCCGGAACGCGTGTGGGTCGGTGTCGGCCAGACGGTCGGACAACATGTCCGCGATCCGCTCGCGGCCCTCGACGGTTTTGAGGTTCCAGGTGAACGACACGAGGTCGCGCCAGAAGCTGTCGGTGGCGAACAGCGCCGTCGCCCGGGAGATGTCCCGGGCGGCCAGCGCGGCCTCGAAATCGGCGAGCCAGGCGTCGACGCGCATCTGCGGGTCGACCGGGCGGGAATCCAGCGCGGTGGGTGGCTCGATTGTCTGGGTCATGGATCTCTCCTCGTCGGGTCCATACGGACGTGATCAGGACGTGTGATTGCTGTGATCCACAGCACACGCCTCGGTGCCCGGCCCCGGCAAGGGTTGCAGCGGGTTGCGGGCCGGCGGTGACGTCGTGCAACCCCCTGCAACGGGTTCCTCGGCTTTGCGCCGGCGCTGTGATCGAGAGCACAATCGAGTCGTGTCAGTGCGCGGTGATGTCGACGTCGGTCCCGAGCCCGCAGTCTCCGCGGGTGAGGATCCGCGTCACTATGCCCAGCTGTTGTCGGCCGTCTACGACGCGGCGATGGCAGGGGAGAAGATGCCGGCCACGCCGCGTCCGGTGATTCGCGAGTCCTGGGATCGTGTCCTGCTCGCGGGAGTTGATCCCGAGTCGGACGTGCCCGACGACGGGCTCGATGGGAGTGACCTCGAACTTCGTCGACGCGACTCGGGGTTGTTGGCGGTCCTCGACGATCTGACCCGTGGGCTGGACTCGCTGATCACCGATTCCGAGAGCATCCTCGTCATCGCCGACGCGGACGGGCGGGTGCTGTGGCGCAGCGGCACACCGCGCGTCCTGCAGCGCGCGGACCGGCTCGGCTTCGTCGAGGGGGCGAGCTGGGCCGAGGGATCGGTGGGCACCAACGCGATCGGGACGGCATTGACGGCGGGACGCGCCGTGCAGATCTTCTCGGCGGAACACTTCGTGCGCAGCCATCACGCCTGGACCTGCGCAGGTGCGCCGATCCGGGACCCGCGTACCGGCGCCGTGCTCGGAGTCGTCGACGTCAGTGGTCCGGCGGCGACCATCCACCCGACGACCGTGGCCCTGGTCGATGTCGTCGCCAGACTCGCGGAATCGCAATTGCGTGACCATCACCGCCGACAGCTCGACAAGGTGCGTTCGGTGGCGGCGCCGATGCTCGCCCGACTCGGGGTCCCGGCGTTGGCGATCGACGAACACGGCTGGGTGGCAGCATTGGAGGCCGTCACCCCGCGGGCTCGTGTCCTCCTGCCGCGTCAGGCCGTGCCCGGCCGGATGTGGTTGAACGACTTGGGTGAGTGCGACCTCGAGCCGCTGCCCGGCGGATGGCTGGTCCGGGTCACGGCGAACAGCGACGCGTCGGCCACCACCGTCGACCTCGACCTCACCGATGATCGGCACCCGCGATTGTCTGTCTCGGGAGCTGTCGGCAGCTGGGTGATGCAGCCCTCGCCACGGCACGCGGACATTCTCGCGCTCCTCGCCCGTCACCCGGAGGGGCAGACCGCGGCGGAACTGTCCGGTCACCTGTTCGGCGATGGCGATCGAACTGTCACCGTACGTGCGGAGATCTCCAGGCTGCGCAAACATCTCGGCGGCGTGCTGGCCGCGCACCCGTACCGATTTGCGGACGGAGTCGTCGTCACTGTGCACGGTCCGGGTTCGTCGATGGGCGGATATCCGTAGATTTGATCTGTGACCACCCACGTCGACGGATACCTCCGTCACATCATGGCCATCTGTGCAGATGATCGCTCCGGCAAGGTCGCCGACTACATACCCGAACTGGCGCGGGTCGATCCCGACGGCTACGGGCTCTCACTCTGTCTGCACGACGGCCACGTCTACTCCCAGGGCGACAGCGCGGTGGAGTTCACGATCCAGTCTGTCTCCAAGGCACTGACCTATGCGATGGTGCTCACCCGGCTCGGCCACGCCGAGGTCGATGACAAGATCGGCGTCGAGCCGTCCGGCGACGCGTTCAACAAGATCAGCGTCGACGACCGCGGTAGACCCAAGAACCCGATGATCAATGCCGGCGCCATCATGGCGTCCGCGCTCCTGCTGCCGCCGGTTCGCGACATCGGCGAGGGCATCGTCGACGCCACGTTCGACGAGCTGACCGACTTCTATGCCGCCTGTGCGGGCCGGCGACTCGCGCTCGATGACGAGGTCTATCGGTCCGAGTCGAAGACCGGCGCCCGCAACCGTGCGATCGCCTACATGCTGGACAGCTTCGGAATCGTCGACACCGATCCGGAGGCAGCCCTCGATCTGTACTACCGCCAGTGCTCGCTTCGGGTGACCACCGACGACCTGGCCGTCATCGGTTGCACCCTCGCCAACGGCGGCCTCAACCCTCGCACCGGACGCCAGGTCATGACGCAGGAGGTGGCGCAGCGGGTGCTGTCGGTGATGACCACCTGCGGCATGTACGACGGGGCCGGCGACTGGGTGTCGTCGGTCGGTCTGCCGGCGAAGAGCGGTGTCGGGGGTGGAATCCTCGCGGTGCTGCCCGCGCAGTTGGGGATCGGGATCTATTCGCCACGACTCGATCGGCACGGCAACAGCGTGCGCGGTACCGCGACGTGCCGTCACCTGTCGACCGACCTCGGCCTGCACATGTTCAACCTGACACGCGAGAGCCGGGTGACGATTCGAGCGGTCTACGACATCGGCGAGTTCGACGTCGGTGACGAGTGGTCCACCCGTGAACGCGGGTTCCTGACGACCTGTCGAGACCGGGTGCGGGTCTACGAGCTGCAAGGTGACCTGACATTCTCGGGAGCCGAGTCGGCGATGCGCCGGCTCGAGAACGACCTCGACGACTTCGACGTGGCGATCGTCGACATCTCGCGCATCGGGGTGGTCGACCCGGTGGCCCGGACCATGGTCTTGAGCTACAAACACACCTTGGACGAGCGGGGGCAGCGCGGCATGGTCGTCGACCCGGACGGTGTCATGCGGGCCAGCGTGGAACGTCATCGAAACGATCAGATTGTTCCGGATATCGTTGCGCCCGAGGCGCTTCGCGGCTTCGATCCCACTCTTCCGCATGTGCACACCACGATGGAGGAGGCGGTGACCGATGCCGAGGCGTTCCAGCTGAAGCAACGATACGGCCGAGGGGAGATGTTCGCCGGTTCCTGAGCCAGGGGTGTCCGGGCACGCTGACGGCCCACCGTTAAGCTGACCAACGTGCGTCTGGTTATCGCGGAATGCCAAGTGGATTATGTCGGGCGGTTGACCGCACACCTGCCGATGGCAAAGCGGCTGTTGCTGATCAAGTCGGACGGATCGGTGAGTGTGCACGCCGACGACCGGGCCTACAAACCGTTGAACTGGATGAGTCCGCCGTGCTGGATGGATGAGGCCCCGGTTCCCGACGGTGTCGAGGCGCACGCCTACTGGGTGGTGACCAACAAGGCCGGCGAGGAACTGCGCATCACGATCGCGTCGATCGAGCACGATTCGGAGCATCAGCTCGGCGTCGATCCAGGGCTGGTGAAGGACGGTGTCGAAGCTCATCTGCAGGAACTCCTGGCCGAGCACGTCGACACCCTCGGCACCGGACACACCCTGGTCCGGCGCGAGTACATGACGGCGATCGGGCCGGTCGATCTGCTCTGCCGAGACCAGGCTGGAGCGACGGTCGCCGTCGAGATCAAGCGCCGGGGCGAGATCGACGGGGTGGAACAGCTCACGCGGTATCTCGAATTGCTCAACCGTGACCCGACCCTCGCGCCGGTGACGGGCGTCTTCGCCGCGCAGCAGATCAAGCCGCAGGCCCGCACGCTTGCCGAGGACCGCGGGATCCGTTGTCTGGTCCTCGACTACGACGCGCTGCGGGGCGCGGAGAGCACTGAGTTCCGGTTGTTCTGAGCGGTGGTGATCCCGGCGGTCAGGTGACTTTCGCCGGTGTCAGCGCCACCACGGCGATCGTTCGTCGCACCTTGTCCTGATAGCCCTGGTAGTCGAAGACATCGTCGTTGAGGGTCGTCCACATCGCTTCGCGGTCGGCGCCGGTGAGCTCGGTCCCGATCACCGGTGTCACCGCGCCTGCGAGCTCGACCGTTGCGGGGGTGCCGGCTTTCAGGTTCAACCACCAACCCGGCTGCCAATCGGCCCCGCCGTTCGACGCGGCGACGATCCATCGGTCGCCGTCAGTCGTGAATATGAGCGGTGTCGTGCGCTGTTTGCCACTCTTGCGTCCGGTGGTGGTGAGAAGCAGAAGGTCGGCGCCTCGGAATCGGCGTGGCTTGCGCCAGGAGATCACTGCGTTGACCGCGCGGTTGAGGGTCACGAATGCCCGCCGTTTCATGACGAGATCGTAGCGGTATCGGGCCCCTGTCGCCGACATTCGCGAGGCGCCGAAGTCGGTGTCTCGGCTCAGGGCCGGGTCGCCGCCTGTGCCGCCGAACTGTTGACCGTGTTGCCGTTGCTCGGCGACCGCTTGACCTGCGATTGTGCCGACAGGGCCCGGTTGAGCAGCTCGACGTCGTCGTTGTCGGTGAGGTCGGCCAGGTCCTGATGGCGTTCGGCCAGCTGCGCCGGGAGCTTGGAGACCTGATCGCGCACCTGATTCAGCTGCTCGACGACCTGCTTGCGAGCCAGGTCGGCCTGGGTGGCCAGCTCGCGGGAGCGGGCCAGCCGCTCGGTCGCGATCTCCTGGGCGGTCTCCTTCATCCGCGCCGCCTCGTGCCGGGCACGATCGCGTTGCGCGGCGAGCTCGGCGTCGTGCCGTTCGCGTTCGGCCTGCCGCGCTCGGGTGCTCTGCAACTCGAGCTCGGCGGCCTCGCCCTTGGCCTTGGTGACGATCCGGCGCGCCTCGTCCTTGGCGGCGTCCATCGTCTCCTTGTGTTCGGCCTCCATCGCCGCCGTGCGTTCGGCGATGAGCCTGGCCGCTTCCTCGGCTTCCTCGGCAGCATGGGCGGCTAGCTCGTCAGCCTTCTCGCGGACCTGCCGGGCCCGCTGCTCGGCGTCGGCGATGGTCTTCTCGGCGGTCTTCGCGCCTTCGTCGCGCATGCGCTTGGCATCGGCCTCGGCGTCATCACGCATCATCGCGGCCTCCTGACGCGCGATGGAGGTCACCTCGGCGGCCTCGGCCGCGGCATCCGCTCGGATCTCCGAGGCCTCGTCCGATGCGAGTTGCAGCATGCGGCCGAGCCGCTCACTCATTCCCTGCGCGGTTGTCGGGGGCACCGACAGTTTGTCGACCTCGCGACGCAACTCCTCGATCTCGTCGCGAGCCTCCTCGAGGTGGGCGGCGAGCTCATGTGCGTTGGCGGTGGCGGCATCCCGATCGGCCGAGAGCACACGCAGCTCTGCATCCATGCGCTGCAGGTGCTCGGCGACCTGATCGCGATCGAAGCCGCGCATGACGACGGCGAAGGGTAGGTGCCGCGGTGCGGGAGCTGACATGCGGCACAGTTTATCTCAGTGGCTAATATCAGTGACCTGTGGAACCGGACGCGGGTTCGACCAGCTCGAGCAGCACGCCGCCGGCATCCTTCGGGTGCACGAAGTTGATGCGAGAGTCTGCGGTGCCGCGCCGGGGTTCCGGGTACAGCACGCGCACGCCCGCGTCCGTGAGCCGGGTGCTGACCGCTTCCACATCGGTGACTCGCACGGCGAGCTGCTGCAGGCCGGGTCCGTTGCGATCCAGGAACTTGGCGATGGTCGACTCTTCGGTCAGGGGCGCCAGCAACTGGATCACCGCTCCGCCGGACTCACCCGCGTTGCGGGGCCCGACCATCGCCTCCACGACGCCCTGATCGGTGTTCGTCTCCTCGTGCAGCGTCTCGAACCCGAGGTGGTCGCGATACCACTGCTTGGCCACCTCGAGGTCCGGCACGGCGATGCCGACATGATCGATCGCGACGACGAGGTCGGAGATGAGCTCGGTGGCGGAGACTGATGCTGCGGGGTCTGTTGCTGAGGTCGTCATGTCCTAACGGTAGCGTTGAAGGGAAAAGCTCACAGAGCGGGCGCTCGGTCTGCCGGTTTATCCCATGTTGGAGGTCTCCCATGTCCACGAACACCGAACAATCGTCGACTGTCATCGTCGCGGGCGCGCGGACCCCGTTCGGGCGTCTGCAGGGGTCGCTGAAGGACTTCAGCGCGGTCGATCTGGGAGCCATCGCGATCAAGGGCGCACTCGAGCGCTCCGGGGTCCCGGCCTCGGCGGTCGATTACGTGATCATGGGCCAGGTCCTCACGGCCGGTGCCGGTCAGATGCCGGCCCGTCAGACCGCGGTCAAGGCCGGTATCGGGTGGGATGTACCGACCCTGACCATCAACAAGATGTGCCTGTCGGGAATCGACTCGATCGCGCTCGCCGATCAGCTGATCCGTGCGGGCGAGTTCGAGTGCGTCGTCGCCGGTGGCCAGGAGTCGATGACCCAGGCGCCGCATCTGCTGCCGGGCAGCCGGAGCGGGTTCAAGTACGGCAACACCGAACTCGTCGACCACATGGCCTACGACGGGCTGTGGGACGCGTTCACCGATCAGCCGATGGGTGCGCTGACCGAGCAGGGCAATGACGTCGCTGCGGAGGCCGCCGACGATATGACCCGCGGTTTCACCCGTGCCGAGCAGGACGAGTTCGCGGCGCAAAGCCATCAGCGCGCGGCGATCGCCTGGAAAAACGGCGTTTTCGCCGACGAAGTCGTGCCGGTGAGCATCCCGCAGCGCAAGGGCGATCCGGTCTCCTTTGCCGAGGACGAGGGCGTTCGCGCGGACACCACCGCCGACTCCCTCTCGGGCCTGCGGCCCGCCTTCCGCAAGGACGGCACGATCACCGCGGGCAACTCGTCGCAGATCTCCGACGGCGCCGCCGCTGTGGTCGTGATGAGCAAGGCGAAGGCCGAAGAGCTGGGCGTGACCTGGCTGGCCGAGATCGGACCGCACGGCGTCGTCGCCGGACCGGATTCGTCGCTGCAGGCGCAGCCCGCCAACGCCATCGAGAAGGCATGCGCGAGGGCCGGCATCAAGCCGTCCGATCTGGATCTGATCGAGATCAACGAGGCGTTCGCGGCCGTCGGACTCGCCTCGACCAAGAAGCTCGGCATCAATCCGGAGATCGTCAACGTCAACGGCGGTGCCATCGCCGTCGGTCATCCGATCGGCACGTCGGGTGCGCGGATCACCCTGCACCTGGCGCTCGAACTGCAGCGTCGCGGTGGCGGCGTCGGAGCAGCAGCACTGTGCGGTGCCGGCGGTCAGGGTGACGCGCTCATCGTTCGGGTGCCCAAGAGCTGACCTGGGCTCGAGGTGTAGTAGGGGGAGACCTCTACTACACCTTGTCGTATAACGCCATCTGATTCGGCACAATGGAAGCCATGTCGCAATTCTTCGATCTCAGTACCCCGGCCAAGCGCTTCCGGTTCATCGCGGTGGTGGAGGCCATCACGTGGCTGGCACTGCTGATCGCCATGTTCTTCAAGTGGGTCCTCGGACACACCGAGGCGGTGGCCGTCCCCGGCATGGTCCACGGCATCGTCTTCGTGATCTTCGTGGTGATCTCTGTGGTGACAGCGGTCCAACTGCGCTGGAACGCCACTGTGACCGGCCTGGCACTGCTCTCGAGCATCCCGCCGTTCGGCACTCTGGTGTTCGAATGGTGGGCCCAGCGCAACGGTCATCTGGCCGAGCTGTCCGCCGAGCAGGCGCCGCAGCGTCTGGCGGCCTGACGGTGGTGAGGCCGTGATCGTCGCCTTCAGCCTGACGCCCTCCGGTGGCGATGCGGTCGACGCCGACGGTGGGATGAGCGCGGCGGTCGCCGCGGCGGTGCGGGTCGTCCGCGCCTCTGGTCTGCCACACCAGACGACGTCGATGTTCACTTACCTCGAAGGCGAGTGGGACGAGGTCATGGCCGTGGTCCGGCAGGCCACCGAGGCCGTGGCCGAGCATGCGCCCCGCGTCGGACTCGTGCTGAAGGCCGACATCCGACCGGGCCACACCGGGGAGATGACCGGAAAGGTCGAACGGATCGACCGGCATCTCACGTGACGGGTGACGTGCGCGAGGCCGGGCGGCCGTCGGTCACGGCGACCGATCGGCGCGCACGTGCCTCCGCGACGACCGTGTTCGCGCTGAACGGCTTTCTCGCCGCGATGTGGGTTGCTCACATCCCCGTGATCACCGAGCGCACGGGGGTCTCCCACGACGCACTCGGGGGGCTGCTCCTGCTGCTCGGTGGTTTCGCGTTCGTCGGAATGCAGGTCTGCGGGCCCGTCATCGACCGGTGGGGATCGCGTCCGACCACGATCGTCGCGGCGATCCTGCTGTCGCTGGTGGTCCTCGGACCGGTCGGCGCCACCACCACGTGGTCCCTTGCGGCGGCGCTGGCGACCTTCGGGTTCGCCAATGGCGCGCTCGACGTCTCGATGAACGCGCAGGCAGTCGCGGTGGAACGCCGCTACGGCCGGCCGATCATGTCGTCGTTTCACGGGTTCTTCTCGGTGGGTGGACTGCTCGGCTCCGGCATCGTGGCTCTCATGCTGTGGCTCGATGTCCCGGTCATGGCGACGGTGGCTGTCTCGGGTCTCGTCGGCCTGGTGGTGACCGGTTGCGTCGCCAGCGGTCTGCTCAGGCGCGACCCGGGTCCTCAGACGTCGGAGGTCGGCGGCACGACGGCCGCGGGAGAGCGACCCGGTCGTTGGTGGGACGCGATCGATCGACGACGGTTGTTCCTCCTCGCCGCGGTCGCCTTCGCTCTCATGCTGGCCGAGGGGACCGCCTACGACTGGAGTGCACTGCATGTCGTCGAGAGTTTCGGCACCAGCGAGTCGGTCGGAGCCATCGCTTTCGGTGCGTTCAGCGGGGCGATGACCCTGGCGCGGTTCGGCATCGATCCGGTGGCGGCGGTACTGGGGCCGATGGCCGTGGTGCGCTACGGCGCCGTGATCGGCATCGTCGGCATGACACTGGCCGTGTCGGCACCGTCGGCGTGGCTCGCGATCGTCGGCTGGACGGTTTTCGGTGTAGGCCTGGCCGGACTGATTCCCCAGATCTTCACCGCGGCGGGCAACCTCACCGACGACTCGAGTGGACGCACGATCTCGCTCGTAGTCGGGTGCGGGTATCTGGGCATGCTCGCGGGACCGGCGGTGGTCGGATTCATCAGTCAGCGAAGCAGCTTGGGGATCGGGCTGGTGGTGGCTGTCGGAGCGCTCGTGTTCGCCGCGGCGGCCGCCGGTGTCGTGCGTGCCCCGGCCCGGTGACAGCGGTGATCCGCCTGCCGGCGGCATGACACACTAGAGGAGTGACACGACCAACGAATCGGCAGCAGGCGGCCGCGGCCGCTCGGCAACAAGCTGCCGCAGCGGTAGCCATGTCGGGTGCGGTCGACCTGTCGGCCCTCAAGGAACGCGCCGACGCGCAGCGGCAACAGGGGCAGCGCCCGACCGCAGCGCCTCAGTCCGCCGGACCGCCGCCCGATTCCGCGCCCCCGACGGGCTCCGCGGACGCCGTCATCGACGTGACCGACGAGACCTTCGAGACCGAGGTGCTCGCCCGCTCGCAGCAGCAGCTGGTCCTCGTCGATCTGTGGGCGGAATGGTGCGGCCCCTGCAAGCAGCTCTCCCCGGTCCTCGAGTCGCTGGCGGCACGGGCGCAGGGCGCTTGGGTGCTCGCCAAGATCGACGTCGACGCCAGCCCGCGGATCGCACAGGCCTTCCGGGTCCAGTCGATCCCGATGGTCGTCGCCATCGCGCAGGGCCAGCCGGTCGCCGCCTTCAACGGCGTGCGTTCGGAAGCAGAGATCTCACAATGGGTCGGCGAGATCCTGTCGCAGCTCGGGGACGGGCTGCCCGGTGGGCTGCCCGACGCCGGACCCGAACCGGAAGACCCCCGGATGGTCGCCGCTGAGGACAAGCTCAACGCCGGCGACTTCGACGGAGCGCTCGCCGAGTACCGGGCGATCGTCGAGGCCGAACCGGAGAACGTCGAGGCTGCCTCGGCGGCGCGCAATCTCGAGTTCGTCCTGCGCGCCCAGGCGCACGATCCGGCGATCGTGGACGCTGCGGCCCCGACCGACGTGGACGCACAGCTGGCCGCCGCGGATGTGTTGCTGATGTCGCAGCGACCCGAGGACGCCTTCGACCGGATCATCAACGTCGTGAAGCTGACCGCAGGCGACGACCGGACCAGGGCCCGCACACGCCTGCTCGAGTTGTTCGAGCTCTTCGACCCGGCCGAACCGTTCGTCATCTCCGCTCGTCGCAAGCTCGCGACGGCCCTGTACTGAGAGCGACGCCGATAGAACCCGTGCCGAACGCCGGTCCCTGGGGAGCGAGCCGCCGGCCGAGCGGTCATCCCGGTCCTTGAGGAGCGTCGTGAGGACCGAGCGGTCATTCCGGTCCTTGAGGAGCGTCGTGAGGACCGAGCGGTCATCCCGGTCCTTGAGGAGCGTCGTGAGGACCGAGCGGTCATCCCGGTCCTTGAGGAGCGTCGTGAGGACCGAGCGGTCATCCCGGTCCCTGAGGAGCGTCGCGAGACCGAGCGGTCATCCCGGTCCCTGAGGAGCGAGGCGCCAGCCGAGCGTCACGAAGGGCGCCCTTCGTGACGCGTCCTCGCAAGCTCGGAGGCTCCTCAGGGATCGGAGGGGGGTTGCCCGCGAGGAGGCTCGTCAGGTTTCGGTGGGGTTGCCCGCGAGGAGGCTCGTCAGGTTTCGGTGGGGGTTGCCCGTGAGTTCGGAGGCTCGTCAGGGATCGGTGGGGGTTGCCCGCGAGGAGGCTCGTCAGGTTTCGGTGGGGGTTGCCCGTGAGTTCGGAGGCTCGTCAGGGATCGGTGGGGGTCCCTCGCGAGTTCGGGGGCTCGTCAGGGATCGGAGGAGGGTCAGTCCGTCGCAGGGGCCAGGAAGATCGCCGAGTTGGCCGGCAGCATCACCTCGGCGGAGGTCGCGCGGCCGTGCCAGCCCGGGCCGTCCGCGGTCACGCTGCCGAGGTTGCCCTTTCCGCCTCCGCTGTATGCGGTCGAATCTGTGTTGACCACCTCCGACCACGCTCCCGTCCGGGGGAGACCGACGCGATAGTTGACGCGGTCGGAGCCGGAGAAGTTGAACAGGCAGGCCATCACCGATCCGTCGCTCCCGTGACGCAGGAAGCTGATCACGTTGTTCGCGGTGTCGTTGGCGTCGATCCACTCGTAGCCGTCCGGCGTCGCGTCCTGGCTGTAGAGCGCGGGACTGCTCCGGTAGACCCGATTGAGGTCGGTGACCAAAGCCGAGATACCCGAATGCAGTTCGCCTTCCCAACCCTGCTGCTGGAACCAATCCAGGCTGCGGTTGTCGGCCCATTCGCCGGTCTGTCCGAATTCCTGGCCCATGAACAGCAGCTGCTTGCCGGGGTGTGCCCACATGTACGCGAGCAGGACACGGACACCGCATGCTTTCGTGAAGGAGTCGCCGGGCATCCGGCTCCACAGCGTTCCCTTGCCGTGGACGACCTCGTCGTGAGAGATCGGCAGCACGAAGTTCTCACTCCACGCGTACATCAGCGAGAACGTGATCTCGTGATGGTGGAAGCTGCGGTGCACCTGATCGCGGCCCAGATATCCGAGCGTGTCGTGCATCCAGCCCATGTTCCACTTGAATGTGAAACCAAGGCCACCGAGATTGGTCATCTGCGTCACGCCGGGCCACGCAGTGGACTCCTCGGCGATGGTCACCGCACCCGGGAAGTGTTTGTGCACAGTGGCATTCGTCTCCTGGATGAACTGCACCGCCTCCAGGTTCTCCCGGCCACCGTAGATGTTCGGACGCCACTGCCCGTCGGGGCGGGAGTAATCCAGATACAGCATCGACGCCACCGCATCCACACGTAGGCCGTCCACGTGGAACTCGTCGAACCAATAGAGCGCATTGGCCACGAGGAAGTTGCGGACCTCCCGGCGCCCGAAGTTGAAGACGTAAGTGCCCCAGTCGAGTTGCTCGCCGCGCATCGGATCGCCGTCCTCGTAGAGCGGCGTGCCGTCGAATCGGGCAAGTGCCCAGTCATCTTTGGGGAAGTGCGCGGGAACCCAGTCGATGATCACCCCGATGTCCCGCGAGTGCAGATGGTCGATGAGGTATCGCAGGTCGTCCGGGGAACCGAAGCGTGACGTCGGCGCGAAGTACGAGGTGACCTGGTAGCCCCACGAGCCGCCGAATGGATGTTCGGCGACGGGGAGGAATTCGACGTGCGTGAAACCCTTCTCCACGAGGTAATCGGCGAGTTCGACGGCGAGTTCGCGGTAGGACAGGTGCATTCGCCACGAGGCGACGTGCACCTCGTAGACGCTCATCGGCTCCTCGACCGGGCTTGCCGTGGTGCGCTTGGTGATCCACTCCTCGTCCGACCACACATAACTGGATTCGGTGACGACCGACACCGTCGACGGCGGTGGGAGGGTGCGCTGGGCCATCGGGTCGGCCTTGTCCCGGACAACTCCGTCGGCACCATGAACACGGAACTTGTACCGCATGCCGTCGCCGACATCGGGGATGAACACCTCCCAGACACCGGAGCTGCCGATCATGCGCATCGGCGCCTGCCGGCCGGACCAGTTGTCGAAATCGCCGACGACCGCGACACCGTGGGCATTGGGTGCCCACACCGAGAACGCTGTGCCCCCGACCTCGCCGTCAGGCGTGGTGTAGGACACGATGCGCGCGCCGAGGATGTCCCAGAGGGACTCGTGCCGGCCCTCGGAGAACAGGTGGACGTCGAGTTCACCCAGACTCGGCAGGAAACGGTAGCCGTCGGCCACGACGTAGTCGTCGGAACCGCCGTCGGCGTTGGGGTAGGTCACCCGATAGCGATAGTCCATCAGGTCCTCGAACGGTACCGCCACCACCCACAGGTCATCGCTCTGTCGATACATCGGATGGTCGACGCCACCGATGACCGCGACAACCGACGTGGCGTCCGGGCGGAGGGTTCGCAGAATGGTCCAGCCGGTGGTCGCGTCGTGCGCACCGAGGAACGCGTGGGGGTCGGGATGGGTCAGACTGAACAGCCGCCGCAGATCATGGTCGGACGCCGACGGTTCGGGGCCTTGGCTCTTGGTCGTGTCGGTCACGTCAACCTCACTGAATCCGGTAGGCGAGTCGTCGGGCGGCGGTGGCATCGAGCGGCGGGAGCGCCAGGATGTGCGCGACCGCATGCCACGGCTCGAGTTGAATGTAATTCGCTTGCCCCCAATGGAACTCCTGACCGGACACCTCGTCACGCACCAGGAACCGGTCCTGCCAGTCAAAGCCGAGTGCAGGCATGTCGAGCCACACGGTCGAGACCTCGGTACCGAACGGATTGAGATTGATGACGACGATGACCCGGTCCCCGGACACCGGATCGAACTTCGAATAGGCGATCAGCGCGGGATTGTCGAGATGGTGGAACGTGATGTGGCGCAACTGTTGCAGTGCGGGATGGCGGCGCCGGATCTCGTTGAGCGTGGTGATCCACGGCTCGAGCGACTCGCCGCGGCTGGTTGCCGCCTTGTAGTCCCGCGGCCGTAACTCGTATTTCTCCGAGTGCAGGTATTCCTCGCTGCCCTCGGCGACCGCGACGTGCTCGAAGAGCTCATAGCCGCTGTACACGCCCCACGTCGGCGCCAGCGTCGCGGCGAGCGCGGCGCGCAGAGCGAACATGCCCGGGCCGCCGTGTTGCAGGCTGGCGTGCAGGATGTCCGGGGTGTTGACGAAGAGATTGGGGCGCGCCTCGTCGGCGTGCTCGGAGATCTCCTTGCCGAACTGTTCGAGCTCCCACTTCAGCGTCTTCCACGTGAAATAGGTGTAGGACTGGGTGAAACCGAGACGGGCCAGTCCGTACAGCCGCGCCGGACGGGTGAACGCCTCGGCGAGGAACAGCACGTCCGGGTCGCGCTTCTTCACCTCATTGATGAGCCATTCCCAGAAGTTCGGAGGCTTGGTGTGCGGATTGTCGACCCGAAAGATCTTGACACCCAACCCGACCCAGCCGAGCACCATCTTCAGCACGGCACGGTAGAGCCCGTTGCGGTCATTGTCGAAGTTCAGTGGGTAGATGTCCTGGTACTTCTTCGGTGGATTCTCCGCATAGGCGATGGTCCCGTCGGGAAGGGTGGTGAACCATTCGGGATGCTCACGCGCCCAAGGATGATCGGGTGCACACTGCAGGGCGAGGTCGATGGCCACCTCGAGACCGAGTTCGCCGGCCCTGGAGAGGAAATATGCGAAGTCCTCGGTGGAGCCGAGGTCCGGGTGGATCGTGTCGTGGCCACCCGCTGCCGACCCGATCGCCCACGGTGAGCCGACATCATCCGGCCCCGCGACGAGCGAATTGTTACGGCCCTTGCGGTTGACCTCACCCACGGGATGGATCGGGGGCAGATAGATCACGTCGAACCCCATCCCGGCGATCCGGGGCAGGTCGTCGACGGCGGTGAGGAAGGTGCCGTGCACCGGTTGACCTTCGTTGTCCCAGCCGCCCGTGGACCGCGGGAAGAACTCGTACCAGGAGCCCACGAGCGCACGCCGGCGATCCACCCACACGCGATAGGACCGTGACTTCGTCACGAACTCGCGGACCGGGTGGTGGGTGAGCAAGTCGGCCACCTCGTCGGAGACCGCGAGATTGACCCGGTTCTCGACACGTCGTCGGCGGGCGCGCAACTGAGCGACCGCGTCATCGAGCGTCTCCCAGGTGTCCTCGGGAACCACCTCACGCGCCTCGGTCAGCAGCCGGGCACCGATCTCGAGGTCGTTGGCGAGGTCGGCGGCACCCTGACCGGCGTCGATCTTCTTCAGGACGGCCGAGCGCCAGGTGGTGTACGGGTCACTCCATGCCTCGATACGAAACACCCAATAGCCGACCGCGTCCGGGACGAACGAAGCGTTGAACACGTCGGGTTCGCCGGCGGGCTCCATCCGGACGTCGGCTGAGCTCCGATTGGGCCCGTCCACATGCAGTGTCACCCCGAGGGCGTCGTGCCCCTCCCGCCATGCGGTCGCGCTGATCGGGACCAGCTCGCCGACAACGGCTTTCGCCGAGTTCTGTCCGGCCGACACCAGGGGTTGGATATCGTCGATCCCCATCCGCCCGATCACCAGGGGCCTCCTCTCGTAGACCTGCGACCTCACTGACGCGCGCTCCCGGTGTGGCGACGCCGGCATCGCTGCCGTCCCTAACCGTAGGGGATGGCGGCCAGTCTGCCCAACGCTGAACGGACCAGATCACCATCGGTCGTCCGCCAGAACGGTGGTAGCGACGCGAGCAGATATCCACCGTATCCGGCGGTGGCCAACCGGGAGTCCAGAACGGCGACCACGCCGCGGTCGTCGGTGGAACGGAGTAGCCTCCCCGCACCCTGGGCGAGCAGCAATGCCGCGTGATTTGCGGCGACCGTGAGGAAACCGTTACCTCCCCGTGCCTCGACGGCCCGTTGACGAGCGGTGAGCAGCGGGTCGTCCGGGCGGGGAAAGGGGATACGGTCGATCACCACGAGGCTGCACGAAGGCCCGGGCACATCGACGCCCTGCCACAACGACAGCGTGCCGAACAGACAGGTCCTCGGGTCTTCGGCGAAGCGGCGCACGAGCGTGGAGGTGGTGTCGTCGCCCTGGCAGAGCACGGGATGATCGCAACGTTCCCGGATCGCGTCGGCGGCCTCCCGCGCGGCACGCATGGACGAGAACAGGCCCAGCGTCCGTCCGTCGGCGGCGTCGACCAGGCCGGCGAGTTCGTCGAGGGTGACGTCGGCGATCGCGTCGCGACCCGGGCGGGGCAGGTGGCGGGCCACGTAGAGGATCGCCGCCCTCGGGTAATCGAACGGTGACCCGGCATCCAGACCGGACCAGCGGGGCGGTGCGGTGTCCGACGGCGCACTCTTGCCGATGGCCATCGCGCCGATCTCCGGCGCCGCGAGTCGCTCCGCCGCGGGATCGGCGCCGTCGAAATCTCGTGGCCCGCTCGGTTCGCTCCCGGCATCACGTCGGCCGGCGGCGGGTAGCCCCCAGGTGGCGGCCAGCGCGTCGAAGTTCCCGCCGATGGTCAGCGTTGCCGAGGTCAGGATCACCGTCGCGTTGGCGAACAGCGACGCCCGCAGGAGACCGCCGACCGAGAGCGGGGCGATCCGCAGAATCGCGCGCGTGTCGCCGCCGACCTTCTCGTGCGCCACCCACACGACGTCGTGGCGTTTGGCCTCGTCCGGCGAGTCGAAAGCGCCCAGAAGGCGCACCACCGTGTCGTGGGTGTCCTCCAGCGAGGTGAGCGCGGCCGAGCGGGCGGCCGCCGACTCGTCCGATGCGCCGCCGCTGCCTGCTCCGGGCATCCGGACAGGACCGATCTCGTTCCGGGCCAGCCACAGACGATCGCGCAGGCCGGCGAGCGCCTCGGCCATGCCCGAGGGCAGTCTGGTCCATTCGCGTGCCGGTGATTCCTCCAGGACCGCATCGAGGTTCTCGCCTGCGCCCAGCAGAGCGTCGGTGGTCTCGTCGTCGAGTAGCTTGCCGCAGCGCCGGGCCACCAGCGTGATGCCGGCGCCGGACAGTTCGGCAGTGGCGACGGAGGTGATCCGGTCGACGAGTTCATGGGCCTCGTCGATGACGACGACGTCGTGTTCGGGCAGGATGCTCGCCGGACTCATCGCATCGATGGCGAGCAGGGCATGGTTGGTGACCACGACGTCGACCTTCCCCGCGGCCCGTCGTGATCGTTCGGCGAAGCAGTCCTCCGCGTAGCTGCAATTCGTGGCGCCGAGGCACTCGCGCGCCGTCACGCTCACCTGTCGCCATGACCGGTCCGACACGCCGGGAGTGAGATCGTCACGGTCGCCCGTCTCGGTGTCCGAACTCCATTCACGAAGCCGTGTCACCTCGCGGCCGGTTCGCGACAACTCGAATGCATCGAACAGCTCCGTTGCGGGTTCCTCCGCGGTGCCACTGTGGATCTTGTTGAGGCACAAATAATTACCGCGCCCCTTGAGGATCGCGAAGGTGGGTTCGCGCTCCAGCGGGCCCTTCAATGCCGGCGCGAGTCGGGGCAGGTCGCGCTCGATCAGCTGACGTTGCAGCGCGATGGTCGCGGTGGACACGACCACGGTGCGGCCGGATTCGACTGCATGACGGATCGCCGGCACGAGGTAGGCGAGCGACTTGCCGGTGCCGGTGCCGGCCTGCACGGCGAGATGCTCGCCGGTGTCGATGGCGTGCGCGACCGCACTAGCCATCCGTACCTGGCCGTCGCGGCGGTTGCCGCCGAGGGCGGTGACCGCGGTGTCGAGCAGTGCGGTCACCGAGGGGATCTGGGTCATCCGGTCGTGGTCATTCGGTGGGAGGTCGTCGGGGATGTGGTCATCTGATGTGGGTCGACCCGTCGTAGAGCAGGTCACCCTCGAGTTCCACACCGGCTTCCCGCATCGCCGTCAGCGCTTGTGCCGACGTCTCCGCCGAGACCGCGGCGGTGAAGTTCAGCAGCACGCGGGTCGCGAACCCCTCTCTCACCGAGTCGAGAGCGGTGGCGCGGACACAGTGATCGGTGGCGATCCCGGCGATGTCGACATGCGTGATCCCGTGCTCGCGAAGCCAATCGGCAAGTGATACGCCGTCTTCGGTGGATCCTTCGAACCCTGAATAGGCGGCGCTGTACTCACCCTTGGAGAACGTCTCCTCGACGACCGACGCGTCGAACGTCGGATGGAAGGCGACTCCGTCGGTGCCCACCTTGCAGTGCGGCGGCCAGGAGTCGACGAAGTCCGGGTGGTCGGAGAAGTGATCTCCCGGATCGATGTGGTAGTCGCGGGTGGCGACCACGGTGCGGTAGTCGCCGACGATCGAGTTGATCGCCGAGGCGACCGCCGCGCCGCCGTTCACGCCCAGCGCGCCGCCTTCGCAGAAATCGTTCTGGACGTCGACGACGACCAGCGCATGGTGTTTCGGAGCATGTTCTCCCATGACTGCTTGACCGACCTTCCTAGCCGAGGATGAAACGGGTGGGGACGGCGGGATCTCCGTGGGACAGGCCGAGCCCTTCCCACGGCAGGCTCACCAACGCGTCGGCGAGATACTCTCGGCCCTCGCCGAGCGTCGGCAGCCCATCGACCGGATCGCCCCCGCGGACGAGAGGGATCTGCAACGGGCGCAACGTGAATCCATCGGCTGCGGGCGCCGGTTCGGTCGCGCGATAGAGGATCTCCTCGACGATGGTGCCCGACGAGCGGGCCGAACGCACCGCGGTCTTGGCGCCGCCCTTGGATTCCTTGTGGCTCGCCCGCTTGGCCACCGGCAGTCCGTCGACCTCGACGAGCTTGTAGATCATGCCCGCGGTCGGTGCGCCGCTGCCGGTCACCAGCGACGTGCCGACGCCGTAGGTGTCGACCGGTTCGGCGCGCAGCGACGCGATCGCATATTCGTCGAGGTCGCCGGAGACGACGATCTTGGTGTGGTGGGCGCCGAGGGAATCCAATTGGTCGCGCACCTGCCGGGCCAGTACGCCGAGGTCACCGGAATCGATCCGGACGCCCCCGAGTTCGGGCCCGGCGACCTCGATGGCGTTGCGTACACCCCTGGTGATGTCGTAGGTGTCGACGAGCAGAGTGGTGCCGATGCCCAGGGCATCGATCTGCGCGGCGAACGCCGCCTTCTCGTCCGGGCCGTCGGGTCCGGTGAAGCCGAGGGTGAACGCGTGGGCCGCGGTGCCGGCGCTGGGTACCCCATAGGTTCGGGCGGCCTCGAGATTCGACGTGGCCGCCACCCCCGCGAGATACGCGGCACGCGCGCTGGACACCGCGGCACGTTCGTGGGTGCGTCGCGAACCCATCTCGATGATCGGCCGCGAACCGGCGGCACTGACCATGCGTGCCGCTGCCGACGCGATCGCACTGTCGTGGTTGAGGATCGACAGGATGAGTGTCTCGAGCAGAACGCCTTCGGCGAAGCTCGCGCGGACGGTCAGGATCGGGGAGCCGGGAAAGTACAGTTCGCCCTCGCGGTATCCGTCGATGTCGCCGGTGAACCGGTAGTTCCGCAGCCACTCGACGGTGTCGTCGTCCAGGAACCGACGCACCACCGCCAGTTCGTCGTCACCGAACCGGAAGTCGGCCAGCTCCTCCAGCACGCGTCCGGTACCGGCCACCACCCCGTATCGCCGGCCGTCGGGCAGGCGACGGGCGAACACCTCGAACACGCATGGCCGCTGCGCCATCGGATGACGCAATGCGGCAGAGACCATGGTCAGTTCGTACTGATCGGTCAGCAGGGCGGTGTTGTCGATGCTCACAATCGCTTACCCTTGGTCGTATGGCGCCTGACGTAACTCGTGCGCACGAGGCTACCCCGGGATCTCCGGGAGGCACCGCGGTGGCGGATCCCGGCGTGGCCGAAGGTGCGACGTCGCTGGATCGTCCGTGGGTGACGATCGTATGGGACGACCCCGTCAACCTCATGCGCTACGTCACCTTCGTGTTCCAGAAGATCTTCGGATACTCCGAGGCGCGGGCCAACGAACTGATGATGCAGGTCCACAACGAGGGCAAGGCCGTCGTCTCCGCCGGTGAGCGCGACAAGGTGGAGGGCGATGTCCGCAAGCTGCACGCGGCGGGCCTCTGGGCCACCATGCAGCGGGACACCTGAGCGGGGATCGGCACACCACGTGCGTACCTGGAAACGCAAGGGTCGGGGCTCGGCGATGCGCATCTGTTCGCAGCTCGACCCGCATGAGGTCGAACTGCTGGCGTCGATGGTGACATCGATGCACGAGCTGCTCGCCGAGCGAGAATCCACCGCACCCCGTGACGAGCTGTCCGACCTGACCGGGATCCCGACCGGGCACAAGGACGCGCCGACCGACGTGACGCTGGGCCGTCTGCTACCCGACTTCCACCGCCCCGACCAAGAGCGAGAGCTCACCGCTGACATGGTGAACGGCGACGTCAACAGCGCACTGCGCAGTCTGCACGAACCACACATCATCGCGGCGAAGATGACGGCCGCCGACGTCGTGTTGGACACGCTGCCGCGGGGCGGCGGTGACCTCGCGCTCACCGAGGAACAGGCAATGCAGTGGCTGACCGCGCTCAACGACGTCCGGTTGGCGCTCGGCGCGATGCTGGGGATATCGGAGGACACCCCCGATCAGCTGCCGCCCGACCATCCGCATGCCGCGCACCTCGACGTCTATCACTGGCTCACGGTCATGCAGGAACTTCTCGTCGAGTCGTTGATGTGACCCCGGTGATCGCGCCGCAGGGCGACCGGATCACCGACGTGGCCGGCATCTCGGTCGGCCACCACCACCGGATCGACGGCGATGCGCGCGTGGCCGAGCCTGCGGCTGCCGGCTCAACCGACGACACCGAGAAGGGTGATCTCGACGACGGCGGCGGGACCGAGGGGCGGGGGTGGGCGACCGGCACCACGGTCGTGCGGATCGATGCACCCGACGCGGTGTGCGCGGTCGATGTACGCGGTGGGGGACCGGGCACGCGGGAGACCGATCTGCTCGATCCCGCCAACACGGTGCAGACGGCACACGCGATCGTGCTGACCGGCGGTAGCGCGTTCGGACTGGCCGCGGCCGACGGCGTGATGGCCGGGCTGGAGGCGAGTGGGGTGGGCCTACCCATGGACGACCGGGGCCACGTCGTCCCGATTGTGCCCGCCGCGGTGATCTTCGATCTGCCGGTCGGTGCCTGGGAATGCCGGCCGGACGCCGACTTCGGCCGTCGCGCCTTGGCGGCGGTGGCGAGTGACTTCGAGGTCGGCAGCGTGGGAGCGGGGGCCGGCGCACGTGCCGGTGCGGTGAAGGGCGGGGTCGGAACGGCGTCGATGACCATCGGTGACGGACCGGCCGAGGGTGTCACGGTCGGCGCGTTGGTGGTGGCGAATCCGGTCGGGTCCGTCGTCGATCCCGCGTCCGGGTTACCCTGGGCGGCAACCGATACCGACCTCGATCAGCTCCGGCTCCGCCGGCCGGTGCGCGAGGAGATCGCCCGGTACGCGGAACTGGCGGCCAAACAGACGGTGCTGAACACGACGATCGGTGTGATCGCCACCGACGCCGTGCTCGACGCCGCCGCGACGAGACGGGTGGCGATGGCCGGTCACGACGGCCTGGCGCGCGCAATCGTGCCCGCGCACTCGCCACTGGACGGCGACACCCTCTTCGCGGTCGCGACCCGCGCGCACCGTCCGGAACAGCCACCGGTCCCCGACGGGATGAATCCCGACGTCGCGCTGCTTGCCGAGGTCTGTCGGGTGGCCGCCGTCGTCGTCCAGCGCGCGATCGTCGCAGCGGTCGTCGCCGCCCGGCCCGTGGCAGGCATACCTGCCTACGCCGACGTCCTGCCGTCCGCGGCGGGTGGCTACCGTGGGTCGGCGGAATAGCCCCGGTCGCCGGGGCGTTGCCCAGACCTGATGCCTGAGGAGGAGTTGAACGTGCTGACGATCGGTCAGGAGTTGGTCGATGCGATGGTGGCGCACGCACGCGCCGACCACCCGGACGAGGCGTGCGGCATCATCGCCGGACCTGAGGGGTCGGATCGTCCCGAACGCTTCGTCGCGATGACCAACGCGGAGCGCTCGCCGACGTTCTATCGCTTCGACTCCGGCGAACAACTGAAGGTCTGGCGGGAGATGGACCGCCTCGACGAGGAGCCGGTGGTGATCTATCACTCCCACACGGCCACCGAGGCCTACCCGAGCCGGACCGACATCTCCTACGCCAGTGAACCCAACGCCCATTACGTGCTGGTGTCCACCCGGGACGCCGAGAACGCAGAGATCCGCAGCTATCGCATCGTCGATGGTGTGGTGACCGAAGAGTCGATCGAGATCAGGAGCTGACCAATGGCGGTAACCGTGTCCATCCCGACCATCTTGCGCACCCACACGGGAGGTGAGAAGCGCGTCGAGGCCACCGGGTCGACGTTGTCGGAGGTCATCGACAACCTCGAGACGGCCAACCCGGGGCTCAAGGATCGGCTCGTCGCCGACGGCAAGCTCCACCGTTTCGTCAACATCTATGTCAACGACGAGGACGTGCGGTTCTCCGGCGGCCTCGACACCAGCGTCGACGACGGCGACGATGTGACGATCCTGCCCGCGGTCGCGGGGGGATAGTCGTCGGTGGCTCGCTACACCTCACTGATCGAGTCGGTCGGTCACACCCCGCTCATCGGGCTGCAGCGTCTCTCACCGCGGTGGGAGGATTCCGACCCCGGGGATCCCGATGGAGGCCCGCACGTACGGCTGTGGGCGAAGCTCGAGGACCGCAACCCCACCGGGTCGATCAAGGATCGCCCCGCGCTGCGGATGATCGAGCAGGCCGAGCGGGACGGATTGCTGGCGCCGGGCTCCACGATCCTCGAGCCGACCAGCGGTAACACCGGCATCTCGCTGGCGATGGCCGCCAAGCTCAAGGGCTATCAGCTGATCTGCGTGATGCCCGAGAACACGTCGGAGGAGCGCCGCTCGCTGCTGACGATGTTCGGCGCCCAGGTGATCTCGTCACCAGCCGCGGGCGGATCGAACACCGCGGTGGCGATGGCCAAGGAACTCGCTGCCGACCATCCCGACTGGGTGATGCTCTACCAGTACGGGAACGAGGCCAACATGCTCTCGCACTATGAGGGCACCGGACCGGAGCTGTACGCGGACCTGCCCGAGATCACCCACTTCGTGGCAGGCCTGGGAACCACCGGAACCCTGATGGGGGTGGGCCGCTACCTGCGAGAACAGAATCCCGAGATCCAGATCGTCGCCGCCGAACCCCGCTACGGGGACGAGGTCTACGGACTGCGCAACATCGACGAGGGCTTCGTCCCGGAGCTCTACGACGATTCTGTGCTGACCCGGCGGTTCTCGGTCCAGGGAGTAGACGCCGTAGCCCGTGTGCGCGAACTCATCGACACCGAGGGGATCTTCGCCGGCATCTCCACCGGCGCGATCCTGCAGGCCGCCCGGGGTATCGGACGCAGCGCGCTCAAGAAGGGTGAACGGGCCGACATCGGCCTGGTCATCCCCGATGCCGGATGGAAATATCTGAGCACCGGCGCGTACGAAGGTAGCCTGGAGCAGGCAGAGCAGGCACTCGAAGGACAGCTCTGGGCGTGAGTGATTGATCGTCGACCAGGCAAGCGAGCCCGTCGAGCTACTGCTGGTTGGGTAGCGGCGAGCGAGCGTGCGAGCCCGTCGCGTATCGAAACCCCCCCGCACGCCGCGCCGAACCGACACCGACAGGAAGAGCCATGACCACCAACCCCGCGCCCTCGGGTTCGGGCACCGCGCGTAACAAGCCACGCCCGTTGTGGCTGCGCTCGGTTGCGATCATGGCCGCGATCACCGCGCTGTTGTTCATCATCGAAGCGATCGACGCTGCCACTCATTACGACCTCGACGAGGCCGGCATCGAGCCGCGGCAGGTCGACGGTCTTGACGGCATCCTGTGGGCACCGCTTCTGCACGCGGACTGGCAACACCTGATCGCCAATCTGATCCCGGGACTGGTGCTCGGATTCCTGTTGCTCATGGCTCGACGTTTCCTGATCGTCACCGCCATCGTGTGGGTGGTGTCCGGCCTGGGGGTGTGGTTGTTCGCGCCGCCGTACACCGTCACCGTCGGCGCATCCGGGGTCATCTTCGGGTGGCTGACCTATCTGCTCATCCGAGGTCTGTTCAACCGCGACATCTGGCAGATCCTCGGCGGGGTGGTCCTGTTCCTGATCTACGGATCGGTGCTCTGGGGGGTGTTGCCGACCACTCCCGGCGTTTCCTGGCAGGGACATCTGTTCGGTGCTCTCGGCGGGGTGTTGGCCGCCTGGTATCTCGCGTCCCGCGATCGGCGCAGGCCCACCGGGCCGCCGCAACAGACCCTGGGGGTGCGGTCATAACGTCCCAAGATGCTCCCATCGGGATCTTCGACTCCGGTGTGGGCGGTTTGACGGTGGCGCGCGCCATCATCGACCTGCTCCCGGACGAGGACGTCATCTACATCGGTGACACCGCCAACGGTCCCTACGGTCCGCTGGCCATCCCGGACATCCGGCGACATGCCCTCGCAATCGGCGATGACTTGGCCGAACGGGGTGTGAAAGCTCTTGTCATCGCCTGCAATACGGCGTCGGCCGCCTGTCTGCGGGATGCCCGCGAACGCTATGCCCCGATCCCGGTGATCGAGGTGATCCTGCCCGCCGTGCGCCGCGCCGTGGTGGCCACGAAGACCGGCCGGATCGGGGTCATCGGCACCCAGGCGACCATCTCCTCACGTGCTTACCAGGATTCGTTCGCCGCCGCTCGTGACGTCGAGATCACCGCGGTCGCGTGTCCGCGGTTCGTCGACTTCGTCGAACGGGGGATCACCAGCGGTCGCCAGATCCTCGGCCTCGCCCAGGGATATCTCGAGCCCTTGCAAGAGGCCGACGTGGACACCGTGGTCCTGGGCTGCACGCACTATCCGCTGCTCTCCGGGGTCATCCAGCTCGCCATGGGCGACCAGGTCACCCTGGTGTCGAGCGCCGAGGAGACCGCGAAGGACCTCTTCCGGGTGTTGACCGAGCTCGACTTGCTCCATCCGCACACCGACCGGGACGCGGTGCGTGAGTTCCGGGCGACCGGGGACCCGGAGTTCTTCGCCCGACTCTCGACACGGTTTCTCGGACCCGCCATCGGGCAGGTGCAGCATCTCTAGACACGCCTCTGGGACCGCCCGGCTCATCGTTGGAGACTTGTGACCCGTATGCGTTCGCATGCCCGGGGCCGCGTGGCACAGTAGGGCGTATGCGTCTCACGGTCCTCGGGTGTTCCGGCAGTGTCGGTGGACCCGGTTCCGCCTGCTCGGGCTACCTGTTGTCCGTCGAAGGACAGCGGCCGGTGCTGATGGACTGTGGCCCGGGCGTCCTCACCGAACTGCAACGGTATGTCGATCCGGTCGACGTCGATGTCGTGCTGAGCCACCTGCACGCCGACCACTGCCTGGACCTGCCGGCGATGTTGGTGTGGCGGCGTTACGCCCCTCGTCCCGCGCCGGGCCGAGCCACCCTGTACGGGCCGGTTGGTACCGCGCAGCGCGTCGGTGCGGCGTCGTCGGAGCTGCCCGGCGAGGTCGACGACATCTCCGACACCTTCGACACCATCGAATGGGAGGAGGGTACCGAGGTGTCGCTGCACGGACTCGAGGTGAAACCGGTCAAGGTGAACCATCCGCCGGAGACGTTCGGCCTACGCTTCACCGGTCCGGAGGGGCAGGTGATCGCCTACAGCGGCGACACCGCGATGTGCGACGAGGTCGTCGATGTGGCGCAGGGGGCCGACATCTTCCTCTGCGAGGCCACCTGGACCCACGCGCCCGATGACCGGCCGCCGAACCTGCATCTGTCCGGATACGAGGCAGGTCAGATCGCGACCAAGGCCGGGGTTCGGGCGTTGGCTCTGACCCATCTGGCTCCCTGGTTCGACCCGGAGGAGATCCTTGCGGAGGCGCGCTCCACCTTCGCCGGCCCCGTCGACCTGGTCCGGCCCGGTCAGGTCTTCGACCTGGTGCCGTGATCTCGATACGCCTCCTCACTACGTTCGTCGGCTACTCGATCAGCGGTGGACGCCGCGTCTCTTGGTTCGTCGGCCACTCGGGTCAACCCTCGGTCCCTGAGGAAGTCCGGAGCGCTAGCGAAGGACTGTCACGAAGGGCCGCTCCCGCGCCCCCGCCCACTCCCGCCTCGATCGCCACGGACCCCGCATCGTTAGAGTTGGGGCCGTGACGAAACGAGCTGACGGCAGGACCGACGACGAACTCCGACCGATCACGTTCACCCGCGGATTCACCAGTCATCCGGCGGGCTCTGTGCTCGTGGAGTTCGGTGACACGCGGGTGATGTGCACCGCGAGCGTGACCGAAGGGGTGCCGCCGTGGCGGCGCGGATCAGGTCTGGGCTGGCTGACCGCGGAGTACGCGATGCTGCCGTCGTCGACACACGAGCGGTCCCGGCGCGAATCGACGCAGGGCAAGATCGGCGGCCGCACCCACGAGATCAGCCGACTCGTGGGGAGATCGCTGCGTGCGTGCATCGACCTCGGGGCCCTCGGTGAGAACACCGTGGCGATCGATTGCGATGTGCTGCAGGCCGACGGCGGTACCCGCACCGCGGCGATCACCGGTGCGTACGTGGCGCTGTCCGACGCAGTGACCTGGCTCAAAGCGGCCGGCAGGCTGAGCGACCCGCAGCCGCTGTCGTGCATGATCGCGGCGGTCAGCGTCGGGGTCGTCGACGGCCGTGTCCGACTTGATCTTCCGTACGAAGAGGACTCGCGCGCCGAGGTGGACATGAACGTGGTGGCCACCGACGCCGGCACTCTCGTCGAGGTGCAGGGCACCGGTGAGGGCGCGACCTTCCCCCGGGCGACCCTCGACAAGCTGCTCGACATGGCGATGGTGGGGACCGACAAGTTGTTCGAGGCGCAGCGTGAGGTGCTCGCCGCACCGTATCCCGGCCGGCTCCCGTCCAAGTCCTGATGGCGACCGTCCTCGTCGCCAGCCGCAACGCGAAGAAGCTGGCAGAACTGCAGCGAGTGCTCGACGCCGCAGGGATCACCGGTATCGATGTCGTCGGTCTCGATGCCGTCGACGACTATCCGGAAGAGCCCGAGACCGGCGCGACGTTCGAGGAGAACGCGATCATCAAGGCCGTCTCCGGTGCACGTGCGACCGGGTTGGCCTGTCTCGCCGATGATTCGGGCCTGGCAGTGGATGCCCTCAACGGCATGCCCGGGGTGTTGTCAGCGCGCTGGTCGGGACGTCACGGCGACGACCGGGGAAACAACGACCTGTTGCTCGCGCAGATCGGCGATGTGCCCGACGATCGGCGCGGCGCGGCGTTCGTGTCCGCATGCGCTCTGGTTCTCCCGACGGGGGAGCAGAACGTGGTGCGTGGAGAGTGGCGGGGGACGATTTTGCGAGCCCCGCGCGGCGACAACGGGTTCGGGTACGATCCGCTGTTCGTGCCGGACGACCCCGCGGCACAGGGGCGTTCGTCGGCCGAACTCTCGGCGTCCGAGAAGGACGCGCTGAGCCACCGGGGCAAGGCGCTGGCCCAGCTGGTGCCCGCGTTAGCCGAACTCGCCCGCTCCTGACGACCGCTGGTACGTGGCGAGACCACGATGAACGGCGAGCATCCGGGTGATGGAGTCCGGCCATCGATAGCGGGCGGCACGTCGGCGCGCGGCCGATTCACGTTCGATGCGCGGGAGTTCGAGGACCTGCTCGATCGCGTCGGCGAATGCCGTACCCGAGTTGTCGGCCAACGCCCCGCAGGTGGCGTCGACCATGCCCGCCACCGCCGATGACCTGGAGGCAACCACAGGTGTCCCGGAGGCCAGCGACTCGAGCGCGGACAGGCAGAACGTCTCGTGCGGTCCCGGCGCCAGAGAGATCTCGGTGGTTGCCAGCAGCGCGGCGACCTGAGCGCGGTCGGCGACGTGTCCGAGAAAGGTGACGGGGAGACCACGGGCCGCCCGCTCGAGGGACGGTCGTCGGGGGCCGTCGCCGGCCACCACGAGATGCACTCGGCGACGCGAGCCGTGCAGTCGGGCGATCGCGTCGATACTGCGGTCGGCGCGTTTCTCCGGGGAGAGCCGACCGCAATGGGTGATGAGGGTGGTGGTGTCGTCGACGAACCGGGCGCCGACGGCGGGATCGGCGTGGCGAGGATCGAAGACATCGAGATCGACACCGAGCGGCACGTGGGCGACATTGGTCGCGCCGATGCGATGGAACTCGGCGGCGGCGAAACCCGTGGTGCACACCACGGTGTCGAAGGACAGTGCGGTGCGGCGGTTGGCCTCGTCGGCGAGGGCTCGGGCCACCGGCCCGGGCATGGCCATCCCGAGTAGTCGGTCGAGCCGTTCGTGCGACACCATCGTCGCCGCGATGTCATGGTCGTGGGCCCACCGACCGAACCCGCGTAGCGTCAGCCGATCCGACACCTCGAGTGAGTCGGGGCGGAGATGACGAAGGATGTCGGCCACCCGTCGGGCCGGTGCCACGCGGTAGCCGCCCGAGAAGGGCAGTCGCGGGGCATGTACTGCGATCCGGTGCACCCCGTTGGGCAGGGTCTCGGCATGGTCGGCGGCACCCGGAACGACCAGGATCACCTCGTGACCTGCGCCGACGTACCCGGCGCCCCAACGATCGACGGCGGTCTTCAGGCCACCTGATCGGGCGCCGTAGAAATTGGCGAGCTGCACGATGCGCACCTGCACAATGTGGTCGGATCCGGATGAACCGGCGTCGACCGCAGCGTCATGGTTTCCCGATCAGTGCATGAACTGTGGCCGCGCCGACGGAACCCGAAACCGCGCCGAGAGAACCCAAAACCGCGCCGAGAGAACCCGAAACCGCGCCGAGAGAACCCGGAATCGCGCCGACAGAACCCGACATCGCGCCGACAGAACCGGGCACCGACCTCGTCAGAGGTTGTACTGGGCCTTCACTTCCTTGGTGCGGATGTGCTCGAACCAGAAGGAGAGGAACGGGATCGTGCCCGCGATCGCGGTGACAATGATCTTCGCGAGTGGCCACCGGACCTTGATGGCGAGATCAATCGTGAAGATCAGATAGACGAAGTAGACCCAGCCGTGCACGATCGGTACGAAATCCAGCGCATCGACGTCGAACCCGTACTTCAGGATCAATTCGGTGACCAGCAGGAGCAACCACAGACCGGTGATCCAGGCCAGGATGCGGTACCTCAACAATGCGCCGCGCACCTTCGCCACAGGAGTTCCGGTCGTTGAGTTGGTGGTTTCGGTCAACTGCGTTGTTCCTCACTGCTGCGTTGGGATGATTCGGCGCGATCGAGGTCGGCCAGATAGGAGTTGTAGTCGGCCAGTGTGGAGTCGTCATCCGCTGTGGGAGACGAGGTGAGCGAGGACGCACTCGGGGTGGTCGGCCGCTCCGGCAAGATGCCGGAGGGGATCTCCGTGGCGCCCTTGGCGTCGGGGGCGATTTTGCGCTGCTCGTCCGGATCGCTCTCCAGAACCACGAACCGCCGGTAGGCATAGATCACCGCGGCGGCGAATGCGGGCCACTGCAGCGCGTAGCCGAGGTTCTGTGCGGTGCCCGACGCCGACTCATACCGATCCCACTGCCACCAGGCCAACACGAGACAGGCCAGGGCGGCGGCGACCACCAGGGCGATGAGCGCCGGACGGTGGCGTCGCCGAGGGGCGGGCGACGACGATTCCATACCCTCGACGGTACCTGGCCAGCGGTGATCGACTCGCGGGCGGTAGGCTGACGCAGGCGCCGGTGTGGTCGGCGACACGCGCGAGTGGCGGAATTGGCAGACGCGCTGGATTTAGGTTCCAGTGTCTTCGGACGTGGGGGTTCAAGTCCCCCCTCGCGCACCATGAGGATCACGACGATCCGCGATTCAGGTCCCCAGTTGCCCGTCGAAGTAGTGCCGACGACACAGCGGCTGATACACGACCGGCCCTTCCAGGGTGTCGCCGACGGCGACCAGTTCTCCGGTCCGCGCGACCCGTCCGTCGACGATCCGAGCGTTCAGGTACCCCGGCCTGCCGCACCAGCACAGGACGGTTGCCTGCATCCGATGAGCCGCATCGGCGAGTTCGATGAGGCGAGCGGACCCGGCGAACAACGTCGACTTGAAATCGCTGAGCAGACCGAAGGCGAAGACGTCGAGGCCGAGGTCGTCGACGACGCGCGCGAGCTGCTCCACCTGGGCGGGGGACAAGAACTGCGCCTCGTCGCAGACGACGAAATCGAGGGGCTCGCCGGTATGGCGGGTGATGACGACGTCGTAGATGTCGTCATCCGCACTCACGATTACCGCCGGGGCGCGCAGACCGATACGACTCGTCACCATGGGCTCTCCGGAGCGGTCACATTGCGTGATCAGCATCCCTGATCGTCCCTGCGCGCCCTGATTGAAGTGCGTCTGCAGCGCGAACGTCGACTTCCCGGCACCCATCGGCCCGTAGTAGAAGATCAGTTGCGCGCCGGAGTTCATCGGCACGATTGTGCCGCACCGGATGGGGGTGCGCCCGATGATCGCGCACCCACATCCGGTCCAGGCTCAGCTCGCGCGTCGTCGAGTGGTCAGCCAGAGCGCCGCCAGCGCGAACACCAACTCGCCACTCGTCGCGATCATGATCACAGTCATCGTCGGATCGATCGGCATCGCAGGGCCCGACATCGCTCCGGCTCCCATTGTCGATGGCATGTGACGGTGATGGCCCGCCATCGACCCTGACATCGACATCGAGCCGCTCATCGCGGTCAGATGTACCGCGAGCATCGCCGCCGCCATCGTCGCCGTGATCGCCCACGCCCTCGCCGACGGATGGCGAACGAGGTGGACGCCGCATGCCACGCAGCCGGCGGCCATGATCAGCGAGACGATGTCGGCGAACAGGCCCAGATGGCCGAGTGCCCGCAGGTGCGCTGCAGCGGAGACGAGGGCCAACCCGAGGGCTGCGGCCCCGGCGATCCGGGCACCACATGGTATCCGGATCGACGGCGCGAACCCGCGGGCGGCGTACAGGTCAGCCGCCATGGCCGTGGCAGTGCTTGGCCGCGGTGGGCGGGACGTTCATCACCGGGCTGGCATCGCAGAAGTTGTACGGCTTCAACGTGAATCCGGCGTAGTCGGTCGGCATGATCGGCCAGTCCTCGGTGCGCGGGAAGTGTGTGAGCCCGAAGGTGTGCCACACCACGATGTCCTCGCCGTCGACCGAACGATCTGCCGCCTGATACGCGGGCAGGCCATTGCCCAGTGCGCTCTGGTTGACGAAATCACCTGCCGCATAACGTTCGTTGCGATCGTAGCGGGTCACCCAGAGCTGTTTGGTGGTGAACGCGGCGCGACCGGCCACCGACGACGCCGGGTCCGCCAGCAGCGTCGGTGTCTGTTCGGCGTGCAGAGCGTAGGCCGGGTGGTGGCCCATCCGGCCGGTCTTCTCCGTGTTGACGATGTGCCAGGTGCGTCCGCACGAGGCGTCGGCGACGCGCGCGGCGTCGGACTCCGTCTCGATACGGGTCTTGGCCACCGTGAACGCATTGCCCCACGGATTACCCTCGCCCATCGGCACCCGCACCGCGTCGACCTCCTCGACGGCATTCGCCGTGCCGTCGACCGTCATGTCCAGACGGGCGCTGAAAAGGTGCTGGTGATAGGGCAATCCGAGGCCCGGCGCGACGAGGCTCTGGTAGTCCGAGCCCTCTTCGGGGTAGGCGGCGGTGAACGCCATGCCGGTCAGCTTGGCCTCGAGTTCGATGGTGCCGTCGAGGTACAGGTGCCAGTAGAAGCCGTAGTCATAGTTGCCGACGGTGGTGAAGAAGCTGATCACCAGCCGGCGTTGACGACGCACCTCGCTCATCCCGGTGAAGATGTCGGTGTGCTTCCAGAGCGTCCCGTAATCCTCCTCGTGCATGCACACCGCGTTCTTGACGGTGCGGGGGCTGCCCTGCTCGTCGGGCAGGGTGGCGTCGAAGTAGTGGATCTCGCCGAGGCAGTCGCAGCCCAGGGTCAGCTCGTTGGCGTAACGTCCGAACACATACTCGCCGGTGTCGAAGTAGTTCTGCCAGTAGCGGTTCGGTGACGGATCCCCGTAGGGCACGACCATCTCGTTGATCGAGGCCCGATACATGACGTCGCGACCCTGATATTTCAGCTTGCGCAGGATGAGGCCCTCACGCTGGTCATAGGAGATGTCGAGACTCCAGTTGGTCCATTCGATGTGCTCCCCGTCGACGGTGAAGCTCGGCCCTTCGGGCTGGGTGATCTCGATGGGTTTGAGCCCTTCCAGCGGAGGGCCGGCGACCTCGGGGGTGTCGAAGTTCCCGGATTCGGCAGGCACATCGAAGACCCGATAGTCGACCAGATCGATCAACTCGCGGTTGATGATGTCGACGTAGGCGCACAATCCGTCGACCGGGTGGGCCCACGGCAGATCCTTCTCGTGGTCCTGGACGAAGGCGAACGACCGGATGATGCGTTTGCCCGCCTCGTTCGGGTTGTCATAGGTGCCCGCCGACAGCGGCACCGCAACGGTTTTCGCCGGATCGACGCCACGCTTGGCAAGCGCCTCGATCCAGCGGGGCTCGGTCGCGAGGAACTCGGCGACGATCTCGAACTCCGCGTCGAGGATGGGGAGCTGGCCGACCGCGGAATCCACTTCGTCCGCGGCGAGGACGGTCGCGCCGGTCAGGGATACGACGGCGTCGACGGCATGGCCGGTGGCCATGTCGAGCATCATTGCCCGGACCCGTCGGTCGGGGGCGGGACCGTCGCCGGCCTCGAAGGCCAGCACCTCGGCTTTGTCGGGCTCGTCGAGACCGACGTAGACGAATCGCGTGGTCGTGGACACGTGGCCGGCATCGGTCAGAAGCGCTCGCGCGGAGATGATCTCGTCCGCGGTGAGGCTACCCAGGGGATGGGCCACCGCGCGGGGGGCGGGTGCGTTGTCGAGGGTGGTCATGAAAGGTCCTTTCTCGGAAGAAGAGTGGTGGTGGAGGTCAGACCGAGATCGCCTCGGTCAGTGCCGAATAGGCCTGCGCGTCGCGACGTCGGATGACGAGAGCCTGCCCGACACCGAGGAGCACGGCCCCGACGACCAAAGCCATGAAGACGTATGCCAGAACAGTCGATCCACCGATCAGGGTGGGGAAGTTCGCGACGACGGTGATGAGGATTCCGATGAGACCGACCAGACCGATCGCCGGTGCCACGAGCGTCTGCCATCGCCCGGCCGATTGAGCCACACGCCGGAAGTAGACGAGCACCGCCAGGCAGGTCAACGCCATCAGCACGACGATGCCGAGGGTGGCGAGCCCGGAGAACCAGGCGAACACCTGCAGTTCGGGGTCGAGCCCGCACGCTGCGAACACCGCGATCAGCACGCCGGCGGTGATCGACTGTACGAGCGAGGAGACATGCGGCGAGAGATGGGTGGCATGCACCGACCCCAGCCGCGACGGCATCGCGGTTGCGTCCGCCATCGCGTGCTGATAGCGCGACAGCACGTTGTGGAAGCTGAGAATGCAGGCGAAGAGGGAGGTGATGAGGAGAATGTTGATCGTCGTCGACGCCCAGCCGCCGAGGTAGGTCTCTGCGGTGGCCATGATCATCCCGGACGGGTCCTGCGCGGCCGCCTCGACGACGTTGTCCGGGCCCCACGCCATCACCAGCGCCCACGACGAGAAGGCGTAGAACGCGCCGATGAGCAATACCGCGACGTAGGTGGCCCGCGGGATCGTGCGGTCGGGGTCGCGTGCCTCGTTGCGGAAGATCGCGGTCGCCTCGAAGCCGATGAATCCGGCGACGGCGAACATCAAGCCGATCCCGGGTGCGCCGGAGAACACGGCGTCAGGCGTGAATGACACCAGCGAAAGCCCATCGTTGCCGCCCTGCACCATGATCGCGACGTCGAGGATCAGCACGATGCCGATCTCGGCGATCAACAATACGCCGAGGACCTTGGAGCTCAGGTCGATGTGCCGGTAACCGAGCAGGCCCGTCACAGCGGCGACCGCCAGGCTCAGCACCCACCACGGAATCGACGGACCGCCGAGATCGGTGACCGCCTTGGCCAGCAGCGTGCCGATCAGGCCGTACACGGCGGCCTGCACCATCGTGTAGGTGAGCAGCGCGAGATGTGCGGTACCCAGCCCCAGGGGGCGCCCGAGCCCGTGGCCCACATAGGTGAAGAATGCCCCGGGCCGCGGCAGATGACGTGCCATGGTGCTCAGTCCGACGGCGAAGAACAACAGGACCACGGCCGCGACGACGAACATCGTCGGCACGCCGGGACCGTTGCCGAGTAAGAACGCAACCGGGACGCCGCCGCCGACCACCGTGAGCGGGGCTGCGGCGGCGACGACCATGAACACGATCGCGCCGACGCCGAGCGAGCCGGTGAGGGAACGGGGACGGGCATCGGCGGTCGTTGGTGGGGCGATGCCGGCGGCATCGAGTGAGGCCATGGGATTCTCCAGAATGGGGAGCGGGGTGACGGATGGCGGGCCGCATTGCCTGCCGGACATCAGCCTTGGTGACCTCGGTCGCGGTCGTTTTGCCGATCCGTAACGGAACCCGACTTTCCGGTGGGACAGCTCCCCGTGCGCAGACCCGTTCGATGTCACGCGTCGAACACCGCTCGGAAACGTGCGCGAAACAGCGCGTGTTTACCGTCCGCCCCTATGCCCGGATCGACGCCACCCTCGCACCCTCGCCTCGTCCTGGGTGCGCGCAGTCGTCTCGCCGGACTGGATCGACGATCTCTCGGCCCGATCGACGTCATCGCGCACTCGGTTGCCGTGATGGCACCGTGCGCGGCCGGTGCCACGATTCCGTTGCTGGTGATGGAATCGGGTTCGGCCCTGGTCTGGAGTGTGCTCGCCGCCATCGCACTGGCTGCGCTGGTGGCGATTGTGCTCCGGGAGTTCACGTCGCGCATGACCGCGTCCGGTGGGCTCTACACCTTCGCGGCCAAGGGTCTCGGGCCGGCGGGAGGTCTGGCCGCTGCCGCGGCGATGACACTGGGCTACGGCGCGCTCGGCATGTTCGCGTTGAGTCAGTCGGCGTATTTCGGGCTGCGACTCGTCGGTGTCCATCACCCGTCGACTGCTCAGGTCGCGGTTGCGGTCGCCGCGATCGGTGTGTGCGTGGCGGCGACCTTGATCCGCGGGATCCGGGTCTCGGCGCGGGCGGGTCTGATCATCGAAGCCGTCGCGGTGACCATCGTTCTCGCCGTCATCGGCGTGCTGCTGCTGCGGCACTCGAGCGCCCTCGACCCAGGCGCGATCGTGTCCCCACCGACCGGTGTCGCATCGTTCTGCGTCGGTGTCGCGTTGGCGACCTGCGGTCTGATCGGATTCGAGAGCGCGGCGACGGTCTCCGTGGAAGCGCAACGACCGCTGCGCACGGTGCCGTCGGCGATCTCGGTCTCCCTGCTGATCGGGTCGCTGGTGGTGCTGATCGCCACCGTCGCGCAGGCGGCGAATGTATCGGCGCTCACCGCGGTGTCTGCGTTGGCCGACGGTGACTTCGATGTGATGGCCGACGCCGTGGGCGTCGGATGGGTCGCCCCGATCACCAACGTCGGCATCGTCGCATCGTTCCTGGCGTGCACGCTGGCGTCCACCACATCGCTGACCCGAACACTGATGTCGCTGGCACGGGAAGGGCTGATCCCGGAGCGCTTCGGCCAGACGCATCCACAGACGCGCACTCCGGCTTTCGGCATCACGGTGGCGGTGCTGGTGATGGTGGTGGCTGCCGCCGTACCGTCCGCGGCGGGGATGTCGGCCGAGGCCGTCCGGAGCTCGATGGCCAGCGCACCGTCCATCGGCTTCATCGCCGCGTATGTGATCGTCGCCGTCGCCGCCCCGATGTTCCTCCGCCGGACCGGCGAGCTACGCCGCACCACGCTGGTGGTCGCCCTGACCGCTGCTGTCGCGTTCAGTGCGGTGCTGATCGTCTTCGTCGTCGTGAGTTTCGGCACCGACCGGGCATGCGGTGTCGTCGCCGCGCTCGGCTGGTTCGTGTTGGCAGGTGTCGGCGCGCTGATCCTCGCGCTGTGCCGACCACAGGCGGCGCGGGGCATCGGCATCCACGAGACACCGACTCGCGGTGAGGTGTGGAGCGGCCATCGGTCACCGGTTGCGGCCGGTCCGCGGCCACTCGACCCGACATGAGTCCGGCATTCGGTGGCGACTCGTCGTCGCGGTCGGTGATCAACGCGCTTCGCCTGATCGAAGAGGTCGCGGGTCTGGGTCCCGGTGTCACCGCCGCGGAGCTGTCGCGCAACCTCGGGCTGTCCAAGTCGGCGACCTATCGACTGGTCAACCTGTTGGCCGCCGAGGAATACCTCGTGCGCACACCCGATCTGGGCGGATTCGCGCTCGGCGCAAAGATCGATGCCCTGATCGGGATGGCGACCGACGAGTCCGTGCCGGACAAACTGCGCGAGCTGGTCGACGAGGTCCGGTCCAGACTGCGTTTCGGATTGCATCTCTTCGGCATCCAGAATCCGGGCACGATGCGGGCACGTCTGACGATGCTCGACATCGACCCCGATTATCCGCTCTCGGACCCGGCCCGCCTGTTGCACGATCATTCGGCGTCGGCGGTCGGCCGGCTGATGGACGCGGTCGGCTCGGGCCATCCGGCGGCGGCGCCGGAGTTCGCGACACAGGTCGGTTCGTTCGCCCCCAACTTCGGTTGTATCGCGGTACCGGTCTGGAGCGACGCCGACGAACTGATCGGGGCACTGGCCGTCGCGGCCCCGGCCAAGCACATAGAACATCCCGATGCATTGCTACGCGTCCTCGCCGAGCCCGCCCGGGCAGTGGCGAAGGTGCTCGACGCCTAACCCAGCCAGTCGAAGGCGTCGCGATAGAGAGCGTCGACCCCGTCGGGGCGGTCGTCACCGACGAGGTCGTCGTCGATCTCATACCCACGGTCGGCCAACAGATAGCTCAGGAATCCATACGACGGGCGTAGACCGGCGAGCCGGGTGCGATCGATCGGCGGGACCTCGCCGGGCACCACCGGTGTCACAGTGTCCCGCTCATAGATCGGGTCGAGCGCGGTGATGACCCATGCGCCGTCCTGGCTCTCGGCACGGTAGAGGATGCGGGTGAACGAGGTGACGTCCACGTCCACCTCGGCGATGCGTGCCCGGACCTCGATCGCCGCCCCGACCTCGACGACAGCTCGGTGCTCGTGTGAGAACACGACCGGCGGAGACAGCCGATGGGTCGATCGCCCGCCCGCTGCGCTCATCTGCTCGGACGCCGTGACGAACTCTGCGCCCGAACCACGAAACCAGCTGAGCCGGATACGTGCGTCGGGGTGAATGCACCGGCGCATCTGGTCCCACCAGCCACGGTCGCGGGCCTGGCGTTCGCGGAGCACGAGTTGGGTCAGTTGAGTGACATCGTCCATGTGGTGTCCCATCGGGTGCATCGCATCAACGCGCCGACGGCGCGGCCTCGAGTCGACCCAGGATCGCGTCGAGGTCGGCGCGCGAGAACCAGTCGCCGGTCCGCACGACGCCGTCGATCTCGTGCAACGCGGTGTGATCGGCCAGCGGATCGCGCCGGAGAAGCACCAGATCGGCGCGATAGCCCGCGGCGACCTGGCCCCGGGAGTCGTCGACGCCGAAGAACCGAGCAGGCGCGACGGTCACCATCCGCAAGATCTGTGACGGTGACAGACCCGCGGACGCGAGCAGATCGAATTCGTCGTGCAGTGCGAAACCGGGGATCACCCAGCCGGCGCCGTTGGCGTCGGTGCCGGCGATCATCGGTACGCCGGCGTCGGCGAACAGCCTGGTCATCCGGAGCTGCGCATCCCAATGGTCGCGCAACGTCTTTCGGGTCCGGTCGGGCAACTTCTCGAACCGTCGGGTGGCCTTCTCCCACCGCCTGACCTCGTCGGGCGCTATGAACCGCAGGCGGGGATCGTGCCGATGTTCGGGACTGTCCGGGAACTGCTGCGTGTGCAGTCGGATCAGCGTCGGACACTGCCACGTCTGCTGTTCGGTGAACAGCGCCGCCAGTTCGCGTGCCTTCTCCTCGTCATACGTGACATCGGCGGTACGCAACTGTTCGGCGGCCGCGGGCGAGGTGAGCGTCGCCGGATTGACCACCAGGCGTGCCAGCAGCTTGCCGACAATCCGCTCCATCCCGGGCAGTTTCACCCTCGGTAATCGGATCTGACGTTGCGGGACCGCGCGCAATTCATCCTCGCGGCCGGAAGCGGCGGTGTAGACGGTGGCGCCCGGGCCGAGATGCTCGATGCACCGCATCTGTTCGCGGGCGGCATCGCGCGGATCGACATCGCCCGGCAGATGCCCGGCGAACGGCAGATCGAGCCGGCGGGCCTCGGCCAGACCGGCCAGGAACGCGTCGTGACCGGTCATGCCGGCCTTGATGAAGTCGGCGCCCTGCGCGTGCTGTGCACGGACCTCGGCGACGACGGATTCGACCGTCGCGGCGTTCAGTGGGGTCAGCAGCGAACCCGGGGTGGCCAACAGAGCCGGCGCTCCCAACGGTGCAGGCAGACGGCCCGCGGCACGATCGGCCAACAGACCGGGGCTGCCCGACATCTGCCGAAACCCGACGATCCCGTTGACGAGCATCAGGGCATAGGACGCGTCGACATCGTTCGGGGTGTTCAGCACATGGACATGCGCGTCCACGAATCCGGGAACGACGAATCTGCCACGGCCGTCGATGATCTCGATGCCATCGAGGGTTGCTTCCGTCGGCGTGATGTCCGCGATCGTGTCGCCGTCGATGCGGATGTCGCGATGTGGCTGCAACGTTCCGTCGGCGACGTCGACGATTGTCACGTCTCGCAGCACGAACGCGCCACGTATCGAGGCCTGCTTCACGTAGTTTCGTTGCCGGGTTGACGCAGTCCGGGTCATCGAGCGGACACCGTCGTGTCGAACAGCGCCACCGCGTTGTCGGCGACGATTTGCCGCCACGGGCCGTGCTCGTCGACGGGCCACTGCTCGTCGAGCGCCGCAGCAAGCAGCTCGACGGCTGCGGCGGGGGTGAAGCAGTGGTCACTGCCGTACAGCAGATGATCGGTGCCGAACCGCCGTGTGAACGCACCGAGCTGATCGGGGACCGGGGCGCCGGCGAGATCGAACCACAGCCGGTCCCAACCGAGGTCGGCGTCGCCGGCCGGGATGAGGCCGCCGAGGCGGAACAGGTCGACACGACTGATCACTGCGGGCAGCATCGCGCCACAATGCGGCACCACGAACCGGATGTCGGGATGACGCGAGAGGACTCCGGCCGTGGCCAGATGCACGATGGTGCGTGTGGTGTCGAACAGGTACTCGAGCAATGGTGCCGGGAAACCCGTTGCACCGGAATCGAAGTGCGGTGGCGCGGTAGGGTGGACGAACACAACCGCGTGTTGCGCGGCCAGCTCCCGCCACAACGGTTCCAGATCCGATGCGCCCAGATAGACGCCATGAGCGTTCGACTCGATGCCGACTCCGGCCCGGCCGGGTGCGGCCGCGGAGCGTTGTGCCTCGGCGATGGCCGCGTCGATATCCGGCAACGGCAGTGCTGCGAAGAACCCGAATCTGGTGGGATGCTCCGCTGCCAGCGCACCCATGAAGTCGTTGACCTCCACGGCCAGTGACGCGCCGGCCGCGTCGTCTCCGAAATGCACCCCGGGCGAGGAGATCGAGAGGACTGACCGTGCGATCCCGACGCGGTCCATCATCGCGAGGTGATCGCCCACCGACCAGGCCGGCCACCCGGGCATGGCGTCGGGGGTGGTGTGCCCGGCGGCCTTCGCGGCGTCGACATACCAGTCGGGCAGGACGTGGGCATGGACATCGACGAGGCCGCCGTCAGGCATCGGAACTCCCTGTGTGATGGGCGAATCGGGTGAAGTAGTGCAATGCGTCCGGATCGTCGACGGTGTCGACGCCCGTCACCTTACCCAGCGGGCGGCCCTGGATCAGCCGCTTCACCGGCACTTCCAGCTTCTTCCCGGTCCTGGTGTGCGGGATGGCCGGTACCGCGATGATGTCGTCCGGGACGTGCCGCGGTGACGCTTGGGCACGGATCGCGTCGGCGATGCGCTGTCGCAATCGGTCGTCGAGCTCGTGGCCCTCGGCGAGTACCACGAACAGTGCCATCCAATAGCGGTCGCCGTCGAGTTCTGCGCCGATGACGAGGGCCTCGCGGACCGGTGGCAGAGGCTCGACGGCGTCATAGATGTCGGCGCTGCCCAACCGGACACCCTGTCGGTTCAGCGTGGCGTCGGAACGTCCGGAGATGACCACGCCGCCGCGTTCGGTGATCGTGATCCAGTCCCCATGCCGCCAGATGCCCGGAAAGGTGTCGAAATAGGCGTCGTGGTAGCGCTGTCCATCGGGGTCGTTCCAGAATGCGATCGGCATCGACGGCATGGGGGAGGCGATCACCAGTTCACCGACCTCGCCGATCATGGTCTGGCCGTCGGCATTCCACGATTGCAGGTCGACGCCGAGCAGCGGAGCCGAGATCTCGCCCGGCCACACCGGTGTCGTCGGCGCACTGCCGGCGAACCCGCTGACGACGTCGGTGCCACCGCTGGTGGATGCCAGTTGGATGTGTACGCCGACCTCGTCATGCACCCAGTGATAGCTCTGCGCCGGCAGGGGAGCGCCGGTCGAACCGATTACCCGCAGGTGCGACAGGTCGTACTCGGCCGTGGGCCGAAGTTCCGCCTTCGCACTTGCGGCGAGGTAGCCGGGACTCACTCCGAGCACCGACACGCGGTGGTCGGCGGCCATCTGCCACAGGCGGTGCGGACCCGGATGAGCGGGACTGCCGTCGTAGAGCACAATTGTCGTTCCCAACAGCAGGCCTGACACCACCATGTTCCACATCATCCAATTGGTGGTGGTGTACCAAAAGAATCGATCCCCGAGGCGAAGATCGTTGTGCAGTCCCAACAACTTCAGGTGATCGAGCACCACGCCACCGTGCGAATGCACGATCCCCTTGGGCGTTCCGGTGGTACCCGACGAGAACAGCACCCACAGCGGGTCGCCGAACTCGACGCGTTCGATCACCGGCGCGGCGGTCGTCGCGACGACGTCATCCCAATTCGTCTCGGCCGCCGACGGTTCGGCGGCCTCCCACCGACCGACGTGAGGTACGCGCAGAAGGGCACGAACTGTCGGCAACCGGTCGCGAAGTCGGCCGACCTCGTCGCGACGATCGTGCACGGTGCCGTTCCAGGAGTATCCGTCGGCGGCGATGAGCACTGTCGGGTCGAGCTGGCCGAGGCGTGCGGCGGCACCGTCGGCGCCGTAGTCCTGACCGCACGACGACCAGATTGCACCCAAGCCCGCTGCGGCGAGCAGTCCGACAACGGCGTGCACCGTGTTCGGCAGGTAGCCCACGACCCGGTCGCCGCGTTCGACACCGTTGTCGCGCAGCCATCGTTGTACGGCGCCGACCATGCCGCGCAACTCATCCCAGGAGACCTCGAGCCGGGTACCGTCTTCGCTCTCGCTGATGATCGCCGTGCCTGAGCCACGATGCCGCAGAGCGTGTTCCGCATAGTTGATGCGCGCGCCGGGGAACCATTGAGCGCCCGGCATCTCGGAGTTCGGCAGGACGTCGTCGGGGACGTTGTCGATGACGACACCGAAATACTCGGCGACGCTGGACCAGAAGCCGGCGAGATCCGCGACCGAATAGGCCCACAGATCCCGGTAGGTCGGGTATCGGTCGCCGGTGCGGGTCGCGACGAGTTCGGTGAACTCGGTGAGTTGGGTGCCCGGGATACGGCTCGGGTCGGGCTCCCAGATCGGGGCGAGGGTGTCCGGCGCCGACGACTGGTCGACGGTCATGTGTTCTCCTGGGGCGTACTCGTACAGGGGTCTCGATACGCTGCTCGCCTGGCGGCTCGCGGCTACTCGACCAGCGGTTGGGGGGGGCTGCTCCGGTGGAGTGTGGGGGTGGGTCTCGATATGTTGCTCGCCTGGCGGCTCGCGGCTACTCGACCAGCGGTTGGGGGGGCTGCTCCGGTGGAGTGTGGGGGTGGGTCTCGATATGTTGCTCGTCTGGCGGCTACTCGACCAGCGGAAAGGTCCTTTTCGCTGATCGAGTAGCCGACGAGCGTAGCGAGGAGGCGTATCGAGATCAACTCTCCGACAACGCTATCCCGCGCTGTGGGCGCCGGTCATCAGTCCCGCCAGATCTTCGGGCATGAGGAACGACGGTGGCGGCGGCGGACCCCAACTGAACAGGCCCCTGGCGCCTTCCACCACCTCCGGAGTCCACAGCTGGTCGTCGACGATCGAATCCATGTCGGAGTAGTACTCGCTGAAGTTGCCGGCCGGGTCCTTGAGATACCAGAAGAAGTTCGAGCCGGCGTAGTGTCGCCCCAGGCCCCACACGTGCCGCTCCGGATCGGCCTCGAGCATCCGCATCGCGCCGCGGCCGACCTCGTCGACATCGTCGACCTGCCACGACGTGTGATGCAGGAAGCTGACCGGGGCCTGCTGCACCAGAACGTTGTGATGGTCGGTGGAACAGCGCAGGAACGCCGCGAGTCCGGGGACCTCGTCGCTGATCTTGAATCCCAGGCCATGGGTGAAGAACCGCTGCGTCACAGCGTGATCGGTGCTGCCGATCACGGCATGGCCGAGCTTGCGGGGTCGGACCGCACCGTCGCGGACCACTCCCGGGGCCCGACCTGTCGCTCGATCCAGGCGACCCGGTCCGTTGTACAGGGTAGCCTCGACCCGCGGCTGGACGACACGTGGCTGGATTTCGACAGTGGCCTGCAGTCCGGTCGCTTCTTCGACCGAGACAATCCGGTCGGCGAACTGCTGAAATGGGATTGCCAGACCGGACAGGTTGTGCGCGACCCGGTCGATGTCGTCGGCGTCGTCGGCTCCGACGACGAGTGCGACGAGCCGGCGGGTCGGTGCGTCGACGATCCGGAGTTGCCGGCCACCGTCGACAGTGGAGAACCAGCCGTCGGACTCTGGCGTCAGGCCGAAATCGGTGTAATAGGAGGCAGTTTCCGCAACATTGGGCACGCCGATGGTGACGGACGCAAGACGATGCAGACTCATGATTCATGTCCTTGGGTTGGGGCGACAAAGGTCTGGTGGAGTTCGCCGATTCCGGTGATCCAACTGTCGAGCTGTTCACCGGGCGTGAGGAAGCGTTTCGGGTCGCGACCGGCGCCGATCCCCGCGGGAGTTCCGGTGAAGATCACATCGCCCGGGTAGAGGGTGACGTTGCGTGACAGTTCGGCGACGAGCTTCGCGACCGGGAAGATCAGGTCGCTGGTGCGACCCTTCTGCATCCCCTCGCCGTCGATGGCACAGCCGAGTTCGAGGTCGTCGGGATCGGGCAGCTCGTCAGCGGTCACCAACCACGGTCCCTGGGGTGAGAATCCGGGAAATGACTTGCCCAAGCCGAATTGCGGAGCCGGACCGCGGGTCTGGGTTATGCGCTCGGAGATGTCCTGCCCGACGGTGAGGCCGGCGACATACTCCCAGGCCTCGTCCTCGGCGACGTCGGTGGCCTCGCGCCCGATCACCGCGACGAGCTCGACCTCCCAGTCGACCGCGCCGCCGTCGGGGATGGTGACGGTGGTGTCGGGTCCGGAGAAGCTGGACACGTATTTGGTGAAAACCGGTGGCAGATTCTCCGGGGATTCGAAACCGGACTCCGCGGCGTGTTCGTCGTAGTTCAGACCGATGGCGAACACCTGGCGCGGTTGTGGTGAGGGCGCGCCCAGGCGGCTGCGGTCGATCAGAGGGCTGCTCGTTGCGGCGGTGTCGAGGGTGCCGGCCCACGCGACGATGTCAGCCCAGCGGTCGTAGATCGAGGTGAGATCGGGGCCGAATCGGCCGTCCGTTGCCGCGGCGATGTCGATGGTCCGTTCGGCACCGGGCTCGCCGGTCACCAGGACCGCGCGGTTGTCGAGATTGGCGATGCGCATCTTCGAGAGTTCCTTTCAGTCGGTGTGTCGGGCTCAGACCATCGGCGTGATCGGCTCTTCGACACCGAGCAGCGCCTTGCCGTAGATCTCATAGCTCACCTGGGGCGCGACGATCGCGTGCCGGGCCGCGGTTGCCGAGTCCCGCCAGATTCGTTGCAGTGGGCTGACCTCCGCGAACGAACCGGCGCCGTGCGCGGACAGCAGAATGTCGATGGCGCGTGTCACGCAGTCCGCGATGTAGCCGGTGTCCGACCGGACGCGAGCGCGGGTTGCGAAATCGGGGTACTCACCGCGCGCGGCCGCCTCGTCGATGTCCGCGGCGGCCCGGTAGGCGTGTAGCTGCGCGGTGTCGATCAGCCGAGCGGCCTCGGCGACCTGTAGCTGGAATCCCGTCGACTCCTTCTGCGAGGTCAAGAAGGTGTAGGAGATGGGCTTCTTCGGAGCCTTCCCGATCACGAAATCGAGTGCGGCGCGGCCCATACCCAGCTGGGGGCCGACCAGGACCAGTGTGCGAGCACCGGGACCAGTGCCGACCGGTAGAGGACCTCGTCGGTGTGCTCGGTCTGATAGTGGCCACCGATCGCGGGCGGGACGCTGAGCACCCTATGATCGGGCACGAACACATCCTCGGCGATCAGGCAGTTGCTGCCCGACGAACGCATGCCGGCAACGAACCAGGTGTCCTCGAAACCCATGTCGGAGCGGGGGATCAGAGCGCATCCCTGGTCGACGACATTGCCGTCGGCGTCGGTGATCGGGATACCCATGACGGCCCACGTGCAATGGTGCGATCCGGAGTTGTAGTACCACTTGCCGGTGACGCGGTAGCCGCCGTCGACCTTGCGGGTCTCCGCGGTGGGGGCGAGCACGCCGGAAACCTTGGCGTCCGGGTCGGCGCCGAAGACCTCGTCCTGGGCCTTCTCCGGCATCAGACCGACCAGCCAGTTGCATACGTTGGTGAGGGTGAGGACCCACGAGGTCCCGCCGTCGGCCTCGGCGACGGCGGCCGAGACGTCCAGCATCGTCCGCATGGAGGTCTCGTAGCCGCCGTAGCGCTTGGGCACCGAGATCTTGAAGAGCCCGGCCTCGGTGAGTGCCTGGATGCTCTCCTCGACGACGCGCCGATCCTTCTCGCCCTGGGCGGCGTTGCCGGCCAGGAGCGGCCGGAGTTCGCGGGCACGTGCGACGAGTTCGGCGTCGGTCGGGATGGTTGTCTCGGGGGCGGATGCGATCGTGGTCATGCTCTACTCCTGGTTGTTCCGATGAGGTGATGGGTTGGTGTGGAAGGCGTTCGGGGGACGGTCGGGTCAGCTGGCGCAGGCGCTGATTTGATCGACGATGGCGGGCCGGGGTCGCGTCGCGAATTTCGAGTGCGTTCCGAAGGTGCGATGGCCGTAGACGAGTGGCGGACGGGGCGCCGAGGCCGCGCGGGTCACGGAACCGATGAGCAGAATGTGATCTCCCGCCTCAACCGTCTGCCAGAGGTCACACGCCGCCCAGCCGGCGAGATCATCAAGCCGGGGGAGTCCGTCGGCCATGGACCATGGCGTCGCACCGAAGCGATCCGCACCGCGCGTCGCGAATGCGGTCGCGATGTCATCCTGCGATGAGCTGAGGACGTTGACGCTGAATCTGCCGGACCCGAGGATGCGGGCCAACAGCAGCGATCGGCGGTCGAGAGCGATCGAGAGCAGCGCCGGGCGTAGCGACACCGACGCCAGTGAGCTGACCGTGGCGCCGTGCGGGCCGTCGGTGTCGGTGGTCGTGACCACGGTGACCGGTGCGCACACCCCCGCCATCAGGTCGCGGAATTGTTGGTCGAGCATCGTCGGCCGCCTCTCGAAATAAACATGATTAATTGCTTGGATCACAGCTTGCGGGTGACTCGGGTCACTTGTCAAGAGGATCCGCGAAATTAATCATGTTTATTTCGAGAGGGGGTGTCGCGCGGAATCGACGCAGGTCGCGGCGTTGCGGTCAGGCAGGTGGGCGCAGAATGATGGTCGGGTCGGTGCGCCGGAGGGCGTCTACGGCCGCCTCGGCGTCGTGTTCGCCGAGTGCGCGGACGAGATCGTCGACGACGTCGGCCAGTGCATCGAGATGTACCGGAATCCCGTTACCGCCCACATCGGCCTCGTCGCCGGCCGATTCCAGGCGCGCGCGCAGATGCGACGTGCCGACATCCATGATGCTCAGGTAGAGGCTGTCGAGGAGTTGGCTCCGGCCGAGTTGGGCGAAGTATTCGTGGACATTCCATGCGGCCCAGACGAACGCTGAGACGTCATGTGCCTCGCGGGTCCGGTGCACCTCGGCGAGTCGGGTCTCGAGTGTTCGCTGGTCGGCGTCGGTGATCGTGGCGAGGACCTCGGCGACCAGCAGTGGTGCGAGCGCATCTCGGATTGCGATGGACTCCTCCAGTGCGGATTGGTTACCCGCCGCATCGCGGAACCATCCGTTCATCCGCGACAACGGAGACGGATCAGAAGCGAAGATGCCGCCGCCGGGCCCGGGTCGGGAGGTGATCACGCCGCGCTCCTGCGCGAGTTTGATCGCCTCGTTCACGGTGCCGACCGAGACGCCGCAGATGTTGCGGATGTGGTCCTTGCTGCCGAGTCGCTCGCCGGCGCCGAAACCTGCCGCCAGGCGGGCGATCTGATTGGCGGCGACTTCCGCGCGAGACTGGCCAACGGGTACGGTACCCGGGAGATCGATTGACCGCCGCCACATCTCGGGCGTATACGCGGGAATGTCGGGCGGCCCCGAATCGTGCGGGCCGCCCTGCTCGCGGTCGGTCGTCTCTGTCATCGGAGTCCTTGGCACGGAAAGAATCGGGGTGCCCGTCCTCGCGATGAAGACGGACACCCCGATGCTACCCAATGATCATGATCGATTCTGGGATGTGGCTCCGCTCATGCCGCGACGGTGACCGCGGCGAACCGGTCGGTGTGATCGGACTCGAGCCGTTCCTCGAGTTCCTCCAGCGTCGTGCCCTTCGTCTCTGGCACGGTACGGAAGACGAAGATCCACGAGGCGACATTTACCAGCACGAACAGCCCGAAGGTGCCGGTCGATCCGAGGGCGGAGTTCAGCAGCGGGAAGACGAACGAGATCACCGCATTGGTGCACCAGAGAACGAAAACCGCGATGCCCATGGCGAATCCACGCACACTCAACGGGAAGATCTCCGACAGCAGGAGCCAGACGCACGTGCCGATGAACATCTGGACGAAGGCGACGAACGCCACCATGCAGCCGAGGATGACGTAGCTGCGCAGAGTGGACTCCGGTAGCAGGAACGCCATCGCCAGTGCCGCCTGCGACGCCGCGACTCCGGCGAACCCCGTGAGCAGCATGGCGCGCCGTCCGATGTAGCCGAGCAGGACGATGCCGATGATCGTGGTCACGACCGAGGTGACGCCGACAGCGATGGTTGCGACCAGTGCCGCACTGACACCCAGGCCGCTCTGCTCGAGAATCGTGGGCGCGTAGTAGTTGACGGTGTTGATGCCGGTGGCCTGCTGGACGATGGCCAGGCCGCAGCCGATCAACACGACCCGGCGAATCCAGGGCACGTCCCGGATCATGGTCAGCGGGCTGCGCTTTGACGTCAGCATGTGTTGGGTGTGCTCGACGATGATCGCGTATTCGGCGTCGGCCTCCGCCGGGGTGCGGCTCATGCCCAGTACCGTGCGTGCTTCGGTCATCCGGCCCTTGAAGGCGTACCAACGCGGCGAGTCGGGGAGTACGAGCATGCCGACCAGCAGGGTGACCGCGGGTATGGCTGCGACGGCGAGCATGATGCGCCAGACGTGCGGGTCCTTGATCACGTGATCGAGAGCCGCGTTGATCGCGAACGCGAGCATCTGGCCGGTGACGATCATGAGTTCGTTGATCGTGACCATCCGTCCGCGACGATCGGCAGGTGCCATCTCGGCCAGGTACAGCGGGCAGGTGACTGCCGCCGCGCCGACGCCGAAGCCGAGGATGATGCGCGCCACCACCATGGCTCCCACGGCCGGCGCGAGCGCACAGCCGAGGGCTCCGACCAGGAAGATCGCGCCGCAGAGCAGGAGAGTGCGCTTGCGTCCCAGTCGGTCGGCGATGCGTCCGCCGAACAGTGCTCCGAAGGCTGCGCCGGGGAACAGCAACGAACTGACGACGAGTGCCTCGGTGAAGGAGTTCAGCGCCAGGTCGTCCTTCATGTACAACAGCGCGCCGGAGATGACGCCGGTGTCGTAACCGAACAGCAAGCCCCCGAGGGTCGCGATGACGGTCAGTTTGGTCAAGAAGCGCCTGTTGGACGCCGTCTCTGCCGTGGTGGACATGGGTACCTCAGTTCGATCGGAGAACAAGATTTGAGGGCATATAACGCGCGTTAGTAACGCGCGTAAGGTCTATAGTGAGAGATCTGGATCACTGTGTCAAGGGTCACGATGTTCTGAGGAGGGGTCGAGTGCCAGCGACAACCGGCGGAGACCGAGCAAAACGCCGTCCGACCATGGCAGATGTCGCCGCGCACGCCGGCGTATCCCGGACGTTGGTGTCCTTCGTGTTGGACGGCAAGCCCGGCGCCAGCGAGGAGACGCGCCGGCGGGTGCTGAGAGTCGCCGACGAACTGGGCTATCGACCCGATGCGGCGGCACGCCTACTGGCGCTGGGTAGGAGTCGGACGTTGGGGGTGTTGATGGACGTCTCGCAGCTGTTCGAGGCCGAACTGGTCACCAACATCTACCCGGCTGCGGAAAAGCTGGGTTACGACGTCTTGTTGACCGCCAATCTTCCCGATCGGGCCGAGGCCTCGGCGATCGAGGCGCTGCTCGATCATCGTTGCGGCGCAGTCATTCTGCTCGGTCCGCTGGCGACGGCGGAGGAACTCGTCGGGTTGGCGGAACGTGCCCCGCTGGTGGTCGTCGGCCGACGACTCTCGGCCGTCGCGCTGGGCGATCGGCTGGCGACAGTGCGTACCAACGACACGAGGGGTATGCGGCTGGCGGTCGACTATCTGGTCGAGCTGGGCCACCGGGACATCCTGCATGTCGACGGAGGGCATGACCCGGCCGCGGCCGACCGTCGGACGGCGTACCGATCCGCGATGCGCGCGCACGGATTGGGTGATCATGTACGCGTCGTTCGGGGTGCCCACAACGAGGCGGCGGGAGCCGACGCCGCGCACGTTCTCCTCGACGAGGACCGTTTGCCCACAGCGATATTGGCGGGCAACGACCGGTGTGCTCTGGGTCTGCTCGACGTGTTCACCCGCGCGGGAGTCGACATCCCCAACGACATCTCCCTGATGGGCTACGACGACAGCCGACTCTCCGACAATCCGCGCATCGACCTGACGACGATCCACCAGGATGCGCAGGGGCTGGCGCAGCGATCCGTCGAGCTCGCCGTCGAACTGTTGACCGGGGCGCACACACTGGGCAACGATGTCGTGCTCGAACCGACTCTCAAGGTTCGCGGCACAACGGCGCCACCACGTGGAGCCTGAACCGCCGGCGGAGTGTCGCCACCGGCCCCGGGCGAGTCTCGCGAGGCGTCGGCGGTGCGTGACCACCACAGATCCCTGAGGAGCCTCGCGAGGACGAGCGATGCGTCGCCGACCGGTCCCTGAGGAGCCTCGCGAGGAAAGTGCGATGCGTCGCCGACCGGTCCCTGAGGAGCGTCGCGAGGAACGTGCGATGCGTCGCCGACCGGTCCCTGAGGAGCGTCGCGAGGAACGAGCGATGCGTCACCGACCGGTCCCTGAGGAGCGTCGCGAGGAACGAGCGATGCGTCACGAAGGGCGGGCCTTCGTGACGGTCCTCCGCTGGCACTCCGGACCTCCTCAGGCATCGGTGGTTGGCTCCGCTAGTGTTCGGGACCTCCTCCGGGATCGGTTGGTATAAGGTTCTTCTCGCTCCGATGGCGTGTCGGCCCACCGGTCCCTGAGAACTCTCGCGAGGAACGAGCGATGCGTCGCCGACCGGTCCCTGAGGAGCCTCGCGAGGAACGAGCGATGCGTCGCCGACCGGTCCCTGAGGAGCCTCGCGAGGAACGAGCGATGCGTCGCCGACCGGTCCCTGAGGAGCCTCGCGAGGAACGAGCGATGCGTCACGAAGGGCGGGCCTTCGCGACGGTCCTCCGCTGGCGCTCCGGACCTCCTCAGACACCGGTGGTTGGCTCCGCCGGCGCTCCGGACCGCCTCCGGCATCAGGGGTTGGCTCCGCCGGCGCTCCGTATCTCGGTTGCGAAACCGATGGAGAACACACTCGGCTGCAACGGGTATCGCAATCTCACTCGCGTCTCGGGACTATTCGCGCGGATCACTCCCCGTCGAACACGATTCCGATCTCCGCCCGAATCCGGTCCATGATCTCGAGCGTGGCAATCACATCGGCGGACGGGTGGATCTCGGAATCCACCGCTCCGTCAGCAATGCGCCGCGCTGCATCCGCGGCGGAGAAGTGCAGGCCGTCCTCGTGTGCGGCGGTCTCTTCTTCGTGCACGAGCTGTGTACCGTCTCGGCCGACGAGCCGGAACGGTCCCGGTTGGTAGAACGGCCCCGGAAGATCCAGATAGGCGTCTTCACCCGCGATGAACGCGGTCGTCGGCGTGTTGGCCAGGATCGTCGTGTTCACGAGGGACTGACCGCCGTTCAGATGCTGCAGCGTCGCCGAGATCTGACCGTTGAGATCGTCATTGGCGGGGCGACCGATCGCCGAGACAGACCCGACCTCACCGAGAGCCCATCGCGCGAACGCCACAGGGTAGGTCCCGAGATCGAGCATAGGCCCGCCGGCCAGGGCCGGATCGTAGATCCGGTGATCGGTGGTGAAGTGTTCCCCGTGATCTGCGGCGACGGTGTGCAGGGTGCCCAGCACACCGTCGTCGAGGATCTGTCGGAGTACGTCGAACTTGGGCAGGAACCGGGTCCACATCGCTTCGCCGGCGAAGACCCCGGAGGCTCGTGCCGCAGTGAACACGTCTCGCGCCTGCATCGCGTTGATGCCCGCAGGCTTCTCGACGAGGACGTGCTTGCCTGCGGCGATCGCATTGAGTGCACACCGATGATGCTGCGGATGCGGGGTGGCGACGTAGACGATGTCCACATCCGGATCGGCGAGAAGTGACTCGTAACTGCCGTGCGCAATGGGGACTGTCATACGCCGGGCAAACGTCTCGGCGCGCTCTGTGGAACGCGACCCGACCGCCGTCACCTGCTGGTAGGTGTGCTTGTGCAGTGCGCCGACGAAGCGCTCGGCGATCCACCCCGGGCCCATGATGCCCCAACGCAGCACAGGTGCGGTCGTCGGATCGAGGGTGCGTGGTGAGGGTAGATGCCTGATCAAGTCAGCCCCGGTACTTGTTGACATAGTCGGTCATCGTCGCCAATTGGTACCGGGAGACCTCGTGTGCGTTCTCGTTCTCCGCGAACACGCTGGACACCATGACCGAGTCGTCGCGGTCGTAGAAACCGATCTCGCCGAGAGTGCTGAAGAACTCGTCCCAGTTGACGTCGCCGTCGCCGATCTTGAGGTGTTGGTGCACGCGGACGGCATTGCCGGGCGGGTTGGTGATGTAGCGAAGACCATGCGAGGCATGGTGATCCATGGTGTCGGCAACGTGCACCAGCCGGAGCATGTCTCCTGCGGTTGTCATGATCTCGCGCATGTTGCCACCCATGTGGAAGCTGTGGCAGGCGACGTAGACGAGCCCGAAGTTCTTCGAGTTGATACCGCGGATGACCCGGATTGCGGCGAGGCCGTCCTCGACGAAGTCGTCGGGGTGGGGATCGATCCGCACATCGATGCCCTCGCGCTCGATGATCGGGACGAGCTCCTCCATCGACCGGTAGAAGGCGCGCTCGGATTCCTCCGGCTTCTCCGGCCGTCCCGAGAACTCGGTGTTCATCACGTTCACGCCGAGATCGACGGTGATCTGGATGGCGCGCTTCCAGTAGCGGATCGCGGCTTCGCGGGCGTCCTCGTCGGGGCCGGACCACCGCAGCACTGGCAGTACGGATGCGATCCCGACACCCGCGGCATCGCACGCTTTCCGGAACTTCGCCACCAGAGCGTCGTCGGCCTTGGGATGATTGAAGAACGGGATCATGTCCGCGTGAGGCGTCAATTGTAGGTACTCGTACCCGAGATCGGCTACGACACCGGGCAATTCGAGCAGCGAGTGACTGTGATGAAACGGTGTGGGGTCCAGGGCGACCTTCATGGTGGTTCTCCTCGGTGAGACGGCCCTTCGTGACACTCGGCGGGCGCCTCGTTCTTCAGGGGCCGGGGGTGGTGTGGCGCTTCGTGACTCAAGGGGGCGGTTGGTGGTGGGCCCTTCGTGACACTCGGCTAGCGCCTCGTTCCTCAGGGACCGGGGGTGATGCGGCGCCTGGTCCCCACGGCCGGGGGTGATGCGGCGCCTCGTTCCTCAGGGACCGGGGGTGATGCGGCGCCTGGTCCCCACGGCCGGGGGTGATGCGGCGCCTTGTCCCCACGGACCGGGGGTGGTGAGGCGCTTCGTTCCCCACGGACCGGGGGTGGTGAGGCGCTTCGTTCCCCACGGACCGGGGGGTGATGCGGCGCTTCGTGACTCAGGGGTCGGGGTGTGCCGATCAGCGGAAGCGGACCGCCGACACGCCGCACGAACCCAGGTACTGCTGGGTGCGCTGAGCGATGGGCAGGGGTGCGTCGGGGGAGCACGGGTACATGTCCTGCTCGACGATGGCGAAGATGTCGATCCCGAGGTCGGCGACGGCGTCGAGCAGCGGCGGCATCTCCGGGATGCCGCGTGGCGGCTCTGTCATCGCGCCCAGACGTACTGCCTCGCCGAACGGCAGGTCGTCGGCGGCGACCTTGGCGCGCACGGCCTCATCGACCTGCTTGAGGTGCAGATAGCCGATGCGCTCCGGGTGCTTGGTGATGATCGCGAGATTGTCTCCGCCGCAATAGCTGACGTGGCCGGTGTCCAGGCAGAGGTTCACGAACTCGCCGTCGGTGTTCTCCAGGAACCGGTAGATGTTCTCTTCGGTGTCCACGTGGCTGTCGGCATGCGGATGGTATTGCGCACGCACACCGTACTTCTCGAACATGGCCTTGCCGAGCTCGTTCATGCCGCGGGTTTTGGCCAGCCACTGGTCGACGGTGAGGTCGCGGTCCTCGAGTACGTCACCGGTGGCGGGGTCGCGCCACATCTCCGGGATGACGACGACGTGTTTGCCGCCGGCCGCGGCCGTGAGTTTGGCGACGTCCTCGATCTGCGTCCACACGGCATCCCACGAGTTCTCCTGGTGGAGGTGCTCGAAGACGGTGCCCGCGGACAACTTCAGGCCACGCTCGCCGAGTTCGTCGAGGAGCTGCTTCGGGTCGGTGGGCAGATAGCCGTAGGGGCCCAACTCGATCCACTCGTAGCCGGATGCGGCGACCTCGTCGAGGAAGCGGGTGTACGGGGTCTGCTGGGGGTCTTCGGAGAACCAGACTCCCCACGAGTCGGGTGCGGATCCGACGATGATGTTGCTCATTGATGTGTCCCTTCGTGATTCAGCTGACGGCGGAAAGCGCCGGGTAGGTGATGGGTTCGAGTTCGCCGGATCTCAGTGATCGGGTGGCCGCCTCGGCGATGGCCTGCGCTTTGAGCGCCTCGGGCAGAGTGGGTCCGATGGGTGCACCGGAGTCGACGGCGGCGACGAAGTGGTTCAGCGCGCTGCGATAAGTGGGGGCGACCCGCTCGAACCAACCGGCGTGCATGCCGTCGAGAACGACACGGCCCGACTGGTAGCGCGTGACCGATCCGACGCGCTGTCGACCTGCCTCGACGAGACCGTCGGAGCCGAGGACCTCGATGCGCTCGTCGTAGCCGTAGCCGATTCGGCGGGCGCTGTCGATCTGCACCAGTGCGCCACTGGGCATCCGCAGTGTCACCACAGATGTGTCGACGTCGCCGAGTTCGGTCATCCGGGGATCGGTGAAGACCGAGCCGGCGGCAAAGACCGATTCCGGGTCCTCCCCGGTGATCCAACGGGCGAGATCGAAGAAGTGAACGGTCTGGTCACGCATCTGACCGCCGGAGACGGCGACGTATTCCAGCGGGGGGAGCGCAGGTCCTCGGGTGGTCATCTGCACCAGTTCGACGGTGCCGATCTCGCCGGAGTGGGCCGCGCGATGGATCTCGGCGTAGTCGCGGTCGAAGCGCCGGTTGAAGTCAACCATCATCGGACGGCCGGAGGTCCCGACCTCGGTCACGACGTCGGTCGCGTGGTCGAGGTCGAGATCGATCGGCTTCTCGCACAGCACGGCGAGGCCTGCGGTCGAGGCCCGTCGAAGGTGCTCGGAATGGGTGTCGGTGGAGGACGCGATCAACACCGCGTCCACCACAGACGTGTCGAAGGCGGTGTCGAGATCGATTGCCCGAGTGGACTGACGGCCGGCCAGGTCTGCCGACCGTGTGCGGTCGACGTCATAGATACCGACGAACTCGACGTCAGGGTGGGCAGTGAGGTTCTCGGCGTGTACCGAGCCGATGAAGCTGCGCCGATCAACGCCATGCGGACCATCCGGATGCGCTCCTTCTGTTGGGTGACCTCACGTTGTGCGAGGGGGTCGACTAAATGTGGGACAATCTGGGACCGGTCCCAGCTACACTACGTGGTGTAGATCACGAGAGCAATAGGATGGCCCATGATGAGTGAGAGCAATGCGGAGACGGATGCGGTGCCGACATCCGTGTTCGCGCGCCGGCCGGCGACGATCCGGGACGTGGCCGCTCACGCGGGGGTGTCCAAGTCGGTGGTTTCCCGGGTGTTGCGCGACGAGCCGAACGTGAGTGAGGAGCGTCGCACCCGGGTGCGACAGGCGATGGACGAGTTGGGCTATCGGCCGAACACGATCGCGCGTGGGCTGTCGGAGGCACGCAGCGGGACCGTCGGTGTCGTGATCAACGACTTGCGAAACCCCTGGTACGTCAGCCTTCTCGAGGGATTGGCCACTTCGTTCGATGCGGTCGACATCGCCCCGATTCTGGTGGACAGCCGTCTCGATCATCGGGTGGGTCGAGACACCGTCGAAACACTACTGTCGCGGCAGGTTGACGGACTCGTCGTGGTGGGGACGACCGACGCGCGGGTGGCGGTCGATCGGGCGGCGCAGTCGGTGCCGGTGGTGTTGGCCGGCACCCTGGAACCGGACCTCCCGACGGTGGACATCTCGGTCGATGACGATCTGGCTGGTGCGCGCATGGCGACCGAGCACCTGCTGACACTCGGGCACCGCAGGCTGGGACACATCCAGGGGCCCGGGCTCGTGGGGACCCTGCGCCGACAGGGTTTCGAGCAGACCGTGGCCGAGTCGGGTGTGGATGTCGACGTCGTCGGGGTCGAGTACGGCGGGATGACCGAGGACGGCGGCTACGCGGCCGCGGCACGGCTTCTCGACTCCGCCACGCCGCCCACCGCGATCTTCGGATTCAACGACATGACATGTCTGGGGGCGATGTCGGCGGCCGACGACCGAGGTCTGGCGGTTCCGGGGGACCTGGCCCTCATCGGTTACGACGACACGCAACTGGCCGGCTTGCGCCACATCTCACTGACATCGATCGACAACGGGAACTTCACCGTGGGCGCGCAGGCGGCAAAGTTCCTGATCCAGCGGATGGACCGACTGACTGCGCCACAGCGTATCTATCGGCATACCCCCGGCCTGGTGGTCCGGCGGACGACTGCGGCGCCCCGCTGAGGTCCAGCGGGGCGCCGCAATCGGATCGGGCCTTCAGCCGCGGGCGTACCAGGCTGCCGCCACCAGTGCGGGCTGGCCGAACAGTCGGATGAACCGTTTGCGATCGGTGTCGAGGCCGAAAGCATCGACCCGGTTGCGGTACTGATGGATATTGCCGGGAAAGACGGCGACGAAGAAGGCCGCGACGATCGCGCCGACCGCCCGACGTTGCCTCGGCAGTCCGATCAGTCCGAGACCCAGGCCGACCTCGGCCACACCCGATGCCAGCACGGTCAGATCGGGGTCGAGTGGCACGAAGTCAGGCACCTGCGCCTGGAACTCCTTGCGCTGAAAGGTCATGTGACCGATACCCGCGGTGGTCAGGATGCCACCGAGTGCCAGGCGGGCGATACGGCGAGAGCGCGATTGCGACGACGCCACCTTTGTCGACAAAGGGGAGTTCATGGTGTCCTCTCGGGAGCGAGATCAGTCCTCTGCCAGCGTGAGATTGACATCGATGTTGCCACGCGTGGCGTTCGAGTACGGGCAGACCTCGTGCGCCTTGTCGACCAGTGACTTCGCGGTGGCCTCATCGACCGCCGGCAGCGTCACCTCGAGTTCCACAGCGAGCCCGAAACCGCCGGAGTCGTTGGTGCCGAGTGAAACCCGGGCGCCGACGGCCGAATCGGTCACGTCGGCGCCGGCCTGACCGGCGACGAGACGCAGGGCGCTGTGGAAGCATGCGGCGTAACCGGCGGCGAAAAGCTGTTCGGGGTTGGTGCCCACGCCCGATCCGCCGAGTTCCTTGGGCATGTCGAGATCGAGGTCGATCTTGCCGTCGGAGGTGCGGGCATGTCCGTTGCGTCCGTCTCCGGTGGCCAGGGCCTCGGCGGTGTACAGCGCTTTCATGCAGTGCTTCCTTTCGTGGGGCCGGCTGCGTCGAGATGTCGGCGCAACTCGTCGGTGAGTTCGTGCAGGGTGGTGCGGAGGTTGATCAGCGCCTCGGGATCGAACGGAGCGTCTGTGTCGGAATCCTCTTCGGCCGCCTCGGCTATCGCTGAGACGAGCGAGTCGTAGACGCAATCAGCTCTGGCGCCCAACGCGACGCCTTCCGGGGTTAGTGCGACGGTGACCGACCTCTCATCGTCATGTGAACGGTTGCGAGTGAGATAGCCCAGCGCTTCGAGTCGCCGCAGTAGCGGCGACACCGTGCCCGAATCCAATTGGAGTCGCCGGCAGAGCCGACTGACCGTGATCTCGTCTTCCTCCCACAACACGAGCATGGCGAGGTACTGCGGATATGTGAGCCCGAGTTCGCGCAGACCGGGCCGCTGCGCCGCGATCACTGCGCGAGAAGCGGAGTAGAGCGCGAAGCAGAGCTGGTCATCGAGTCGAACCGAGGTCACGTCTACGACCATAGCGTATTTAAGTTGTGCACAACATAGTTGTGGGGCATTTAACTCTCGTCAACCAAGGTTGACGTTCGGTTGCCGTCGGGGCATCCTGGGGTCATGAGAACCGGAATCGACAACGACGACGGCGAGACGCCGATCGAGGAGTTGACCCGCATCGCCGCTCGGCGCCGCGACATCGCGCGCGCCGAGGAGGTGGCGGTGCGTCGCGCCCGGCATGCCGGACTGTCGTGGGCCGAGATCGGCCTGCTGTTGGGTGTGTCCAAACAGGCCATGCACAAAAAGTATCGGAAGGTCGGGTGAGCACCCGTCATCCGTTGCACGACGATGCGGTCATCGATGCGCTCGGCGCTGACCTGCGGTCGGCGCGCTACTCCGCCGATGGCGTCGCGGATTTGCTGGGGGAGTCGGCAAACGATGCACTCGGGCGGGGGATCTGGTGGCCCGCGCTCCAGGCAACCCGTCGGGTGCCGCATGCAGCTTCCTCGCTCGCGACGATGACCCGGTTGTTCCTGCTCGGTTCCGAGGAACCTGAATCCGTGGTGGCACAGGCATTTCCTGTGACCGGGGCAGACGCCCTGATCGACAACGGGGTGATCACCCGGTGCGGCGACTCGAAGGTGCACGCGGTCCTGGACATCCGTCCGCACGCGGATGACCGCAGGGACTACCTCGTCGTCTCGGATCAGGACGCGATGATGCGGAGTGGACCGGTGGAGCGTGATCACGTCCTGGGTATCGGCGGGGCCTCGGTGTCGCTGGCGCGAGCGGTGATCCGCTCACCCGCGCGTCGGGCACTCGACATCGGCACGGGATGTGGAATCCAGGCGCTGCATCTGGACGCACATTGTGACGAGATCGTCGCCACCGACACCAACGACCGGGCGTTGGCCCTCGCCCGGGCCACCGCGAGGCTCAACGGCATGCGGTGGGATCTGCGGGCGGGCAGCCTGTTCGAGCCGGTGGCCGGGGAGCGATTCGATCTGATCGTCTCCAACCCGCCGTTCGTCGTCGGGACCGGTGGGCAGGACTATATCTACCGGGATTCGGGTATGGTGGCCGACGCCCTCTGCGCCGAGCTGATCAGGCAGATCCCCGAACATCTCAATCCCGGTGGCACAGCGCAGATCCTGGCCAACTGGATCGTGCCGATCGAAGCAGACTGGCGTGACCGCGTTCGTGGCTGGTTGGCCGGCACGGGACTCGACGCCTGGGTGGTCCAGCGTGAACTCGCCGACCCGGTCAGCTACATCTCGCTCTGGCTGTCGGATGCGGGGGAGTCCGCGGACACCGGGGCGGCCCGCGGCGCGACGTGGCTCGAGTGGTTCGACGAGAACGGTATCGCCGGCATCGGCATGGGTTCGATCACACTGCGGCGCAGGGCGGAGGGAGATCCGGGGGAACCCGACCAGGTCATCGAGGAGATCACCGGTGCGGGGGAGGAGCTCACCGGACCGGAGGTCGAGGCGTTTCTGGCCCGGCGTCACTATCTGCGCACAACTTCCGACGAGCAACTGCTCGCGACCCGTCTGTCCACCGCGCCGGTGTTTCTCGAGGAACAGTCCTTACCGGGAGCCGAAGGCTGGCACCAGGTGTCGGCCACGGTGCGGCGACCGGGTGGACCCGGCGCGACGCTGGGGGTGGACGAGGTGTCGCGGGCACTGTTGGCAGGGTGCCGGGGCGAGGTGCCGCTCGGCGCGCTGATCGAACTGCTTGCCGGATTCCATGGGGTGGACGACGCCGCCCTGGCAGAGGCGGCGATGCCGGTGGTCCGAGAGGCTATCGGGCGCGGCATTCTCTACGAGGCGACCTGAGCGGAGGAGGCGCTCAGCGCGGTGCCCTCGCGATCGGTGCCACCGCCGCCGCCCGGGGCCCCGGTGTCGGGCACCGCGACCCGCCGCCGCCCTGAGAGACGGCTCGCGAGAATCGCCGGCATGCGATGCAACTTGTCGATGTGGCATGCCTGGCGGAACTCCGACCAGGCCCAGCAGAGCCCGAACACGAGCACGACGACGCAGAAGGTGGTCGTCATGCTCCACGGTCGGTGCGCGATGTGGATGGGCAGGATGACCAGCGCGAGCGCCTGCAGCACATACGAATCCAGACTGCGGGTGCCGGTCATGACGAGTGGGCGCAACCAGTCGCGGTGCCACATTCGTAGCAACAGTCGGAAGACCCCATAGACGGCCGGCACCACCAGCCACGCGCCGATCGCCCGCGCGGGACGGAAATCCACTTTGTCGGCGAGCGTCGGTTCGAACCGAACCCACGGACCGGTGTCGACCCCGAAGTGCAGGATCAGGGCGGCAGCAAGCGCGACGGCGACGATCGCGGGGAGTCGGCGGTCGATGAAGCCGGGGACATCCCACTCCCGCCACCTCCAGCCGACGACGACAGCCGGGATGAACATGACCTGCCAGCCGGCCCAGTTCTGTATTCGTGCGCCGCCGGCCGACGAGGTGAGGTAGAACCAGTCGGGCGACACGGCCAAGGAGACCACGTACAGCACAACCGAACCGACGAGCACATACCGCCAGAACCCACGTGACAGCAGGGGGAAGAGCAGGTAGGCCGACGCCATCATCGCCATGTAGAGCAGCAGGATGTTCCCGCCGCTCGGCAGGTAGCGCAGACCCAGTGCCAGGCGCAGACCGTCGGTCCAGCCATCGACCGTCGGGAGAAGGGTCAGCCAGCGATGACCCGCCAGTGCCGCGCCGACCGCGACGACAGAGATCGTCACCTGGCACAGGTAGAGGACGGCGAGTCGCTTCGTCAGGCGCCAGTAGCCGTATCTCAGCGAGACCCGTTCGATCCAACGCCGATAGACCAGACCGAGCACCAGTCCGGAGAGCAGCACGAACGCCGACATCCCGTCGACATAGGGGAATGCGTGCGTCGGCGCGGCGATGTGGGTGCCGGCGGCGAAATGCAGCGAGATCATGCTCCAGATCGCGAGCCCCCGCGTCGCGTCGATGGCGAGATCTCGATTCATCGCAGCCACCATACCGAGGACGCCCGTTTCGCCCTATTCGGAGCAGCCTCCCGCGCAACGACAACGCTCGGCCTCCCGGGATGGGAGACCGAGCGTGGCGGTGATCCGGTCGGGTCGCGCTGAAATGCGCTGGGGGATCAGGTGTAGAGGTCGGCGATGGCCTTCTTCTGTGCGTCGTGGATCACATTGCGCTTGAGCTTCAACGTCGGCGTCAACTCTCCGGACTCGATGGTGAAGTCGTCCTCCAGAATGGCGAACTTCTTGATCGCCTCCGCATTGGACACCTTCGTGTTCGCTTCCTTGACCGCGGCATCGATCTCGGCCAGCAGAGTCTCGTTCTGCGTCAGGTCGGCGATCGGGGTGTCGGCCCGCAGATGGTGGCGCTCGAGCCAGCCGGGGACTGCTTCGGCATCGAGAGTGATGAGCGCGGCGATGAACGGCTTGTTGTCTCCGACCACCAGGCACTGACTGACCATCGGGTGCGCCCGGATGGTGTCCTCCAGGGCGGCCGGTGACACGTTCTTGCCGCCGGCGGTGACGATGAGCTCCTTCTTGCGTCCGGTGATGAACAGGTAGCCGTCATCGAGGTGGCCGATGTCGCCGGTGTGGAACCAGCCATCGACGATGGCCTCGCTCGATGCCGCCGCGTTCTTCCAGTAGCCGCCGAAGACGACCGGACCTTGCAGAAGCACCTCCCCATCGTCGGCGATCGCGACGGTCACGCCCGGGATCGGTCGCCCGACCGATCCCACGCGCTGATGATCTTCGTTGTTGGCGGTCACCGCTGCGGTCGTCTCCGACAGGCCGTAGCCCTCGTAAACCGGGATGCCGGCCCCCCGGAAGAAGTGACCGAGTCGGGCGCCGAGCGGGGCGCCTCCGGAGATCGCGCCCTCGCACTGCCCGCCGAGAGCGGCACGCAGCTTCCCATAGACGAGCCGGTCGAACAGGGCGTGCTTCAGCTTGAGGCCGAGGCCCGGACCGCCGTTCTCGAGCGCGGTGCTGTACTCGATCGCCGTGTCGGCCGCGCGATCGAAGATGGCGCCCTTGCCGCCGTCGTAGGCCTTCTGCTTTGCCGAGTTGTAGACCTTCTCGAAGACACGCGGAACCGACAACACATAATTCGGCTTGAAGTGGCCGAGGTCCTCGACGAGATTCGGGATGTCATTGGTGTGGCCCAGGATGACGCCGTTCTCGATGCAGCCGACCGCGACCACACGCGCAAACACGTGCGCGAGCGGGAGGAACAGCAGCGTCGACTTGCCCTCGACCATGCCGGCGCCGACGGCGTCGCGGGTGGCCGCACACTCGGCGAGGAAGTTGGCGTGGGTGAGCACGACCCCCTTCGGCCTGCCCGTGGTGCCCGAGGTGTAGATCAGAGTGGCGGCATCGGACGACAACGCGTTGGCATGGCGCGTATCGAGCTCGTCGGCGCCGACCTTCGCGCCCCGCTTGGTGACCGACGGCAGCGCATGGTCCTCGATGATCAGAGTTTCCCGGAGCTCCGGTGCCTCCTCGATGACCCCGATGTGGCGGGTGTAGTGGGCGTGTGACTCGACGAACAGCATCTTCGTGCCGGAATCCTCGAGAATCCACTTCACCTGGTCGGGTGCGGAGGTCTCGTAGATCGCGACGGTCGTGGCGCCCGCGCGCCAGATCGCGTAGTCCAGAACGGTCCACTCGAAGCGGGTCGATGACAGGATCGCGACCCGGTCACCCGGCTTGATGTTCGAGGCGATGAGCCCTTTGGCCACCGCATCGACCTCGTCGGCGAAGTGTTTCGCGGTCACGTTGATCCACTGGTTGCCGGAGCGCTTTTTCAGCAACGGCATGGTCGGGCGCTCGGCCCGGTAGCGGAGAATGCTGTCGACGGTGGTCGCCTTGTCCTCGATGGCGAGGTTCGATGGCGTGGAATACTGCTGCATGGCGGGCTCCCCTACGCGCACATAATCGGTCATAACGGACACGGATGTGCCCGGATCGACGCGGTCAGCTGTCTGTTGAGTGAAACTGACGGTACCAGTATCCGTGTTCGTGATCACAGAACGGTGTCCATGGTGCGTAGCGCCGGTCACAGGCGACGTATGGGTCTGTCGACGATTCCTCGCCGGACGACTCGGACGATTAGAGTTGGCCGGGTGAACAGGACAGATCGCACATGAGTGACGCGGGAGACGAGTCCGGCGACCGACAGGACGGCCACGACATCACTTTTGACGACCTCGACATCGCGCCAGAGGTCCGGCAAGCCATTTCCGATGTCGGTTACGAAACCCCGTCTCCGATTCAGGCCGCGACGATTCCTCCGCTCATGGCGGGTCGAGACGTTGTGGGGCTGGCGCAGACCGGCACCGGCAAGACGGCTGCGTTCGCGGTCCCGATCCTCTCGCGCCTCGATGCCTCCGCGCGCCACCCGCAGGCGTTGGTCCTCGCGCCGACCCGTGAGCTGGCCTTACAGGTCGCCGAGGCGTTCGGTCGCTATTCTTCCCATCTGCCCGGCATCCGGGTCCTACCGATCTACGGCGGCCAGAGTTATGGCGTGCAGCTCGCCGGACTCCGGCGCGGGGCCCATGTCATCGTCGGCACGCCCGGGCGGGTGATCGATCACCTGGACAAGGGCACCCTCGACATTTCCAAGCTCGACCATCTCGTCCTGGATGAGGCGGACGAGATGCTCACCATGGGATTCGCCGAGGACGTCGAACGGATTCTCGCCGAGACGCCCGAGAGCAAGCAGGTCGCCTTGTTCTCGGCCACCATGCCCAGCGCCATCCGCCGCCTGGCCCAGCGGTATCTGCACGATCCGCAGGAGATCACGGTCAAATCGAAGACCGCGACCGCACAGAACATCACCCAGCGCTATATCCAGGTGTCCCACCAGCGCAAACTCGACGCGCTGACCCGATTCCTCGAGGTCGAGACGTTCGACGCCATGATCGTGTTCGTGCGTACCAAATCCGGTACCGAGGAACTCGCCGAACGACTCCGTTCCCGTGGATTCTCCGCGGTGGCCATCAACGGCGACATGGCGCAGGCGCAGCGCGAGCGCACCATCAACCAGCTCAAGAGCGGCGGCATCGACATCCTCGTGGCCACCGATGTGGCCGCCCGTGGTCTCGACGTCGACCGCATCTCGCATGTCGTCAACTTCGACATCCCGCACGACACGGAGTCCTATGTCCATCGCATCGGCAGGACCGGGCGGGCCGGGCGGTCGGGCAACGCGCTGCTGTTCGTCTCTCCACGCGAACGGCACCTTTTGCGGTCCATCGAACGTGCGAACCGGACGACGCTGACCGAGATCGGGCTGCCCAGCGCCGAGGACGTCAACGCGCAGCGCGTCGCGAAGTTCGCCGATTCCATCACGGCGAACCTCGGCTCCGATCACCTGGACATGTTCCGCCAACTGGTCGAGAACTACGCCCGCGACAAGGACGTCGCAATGGCCGACATCGCCGCCGCGCTTGCCCTCGAAACCCGGGACGGGGGCTTCCTCATGGCCCCGGACCCACCGGAGGGAGAGCGGGCCGAACGTCGGGAGCGCGCACCGCGGCGGTCGGGTGGCGGCCAATTCGCGACCTATCGGATCGCCGTGGGTCGCAAACACAAGGTCTCGCCGGGTGCGATCGTCGGCGCCATCGCCAATGAGGGCGGGCTGACTCGGGGAGACTTCGGCAACATCAGCATCCGTGATGACTTCTCGCTGGTCGAACTACCGGAGAACCTGGACAACGAGACCCTGTCGTCGCTTCGGAACACCAAGATCGGGCGGACCCCGATCGACATCAAACGCGACTACGGGCCGCCGCGCACACGGGGTGGCGCCAAGCGCGGGCAAGGCCAGCGCGGCGGGTCCACCGGCCGCGATGGGCATGGCAAGCGCTCGGACGGTTGGGGCAAGCGCGGCACCCAACGCGTCGCCGGCCGAGGCAGAAGCTGAGTACTTCCTCGGAGTTCGATGAGACTTGCGAAACCCGTGGTACGAAACTTGCCGGATCGAGATAATTCCGTAACCTTTTGTGGTGGGGGATCAACCTGACGATCGGTTCGCGGGCCCGTGGGTCCGCCCCTCCGGCGTTCGACAAAACGTCGACGTCAGACCTCGGATTCGACAACGCGATGACAACAGGAACGGTGAGTCACCAGTGTCAGTGGTGAATAGGATTACAGCAGCCGATGCACGAGCCCACTGCGAGCAGGAACACGCAGTCCTCGTCGATGCCCGCCCGCAGGTGATGCGCCATCAGGGAAGCATTCCCGGCGCCTTCGTGGTGGACCCGACGGACGTACGCGATCGGTTCATGCCCACGCCGTCGGGAACGTTCCCGGTCGTGCGCGATCCCGACACCGAGATCGCAGTTGTGTCGGTGAGCTCGCAGGCTCCCGTCATCGCCGAGGAGATCGCCGGTCTCGGCTACACGAATGTGCGTTACGTCGACGGCGGATATCGAGCCATCAACACCGAGTACCGACGGTAAGTCGAGTCTCGCGGAGCGGCCCGGGTTGGTAGCGTTCTGCACATATCCACGCCAGTGAATCCAGCCGACGACGCCGGGATGGGCGTACGGAGGAGGGATCGAACAGCGATGGCCGAGGAGACCGACACCCAGCTGGACGATCAGGTCGTCCGGCTGCTCGGTTTTCTCCGAGAACTCGTACGGTCGCGCTCGGAGACTGTCAGCGATGTCGAGCAGCATCCGGGCGTCGAGTGGGTCGGCAAGGCGACGTCGATGCCATTCCGTGCGTCGGCGGTGGCCGGCCAGACGGTGATCGAGATCGCCGCCGACGCCGAGGCCCAGCCGGCGGTCGCACGGATGCTCGATGAGCTGCGCGACAATCCGGAGTCCCTCGAACTGGTGCTGGCCAACGCCCTGGTCACCGTCGCCGATGCCGAGGACGACGCCGACATCCGGGTGCGCGATCACCTCATCACCCAGCAGGTGGTAGCCGATCGCGACGATGCGACCGGATCGATCAGGATCGACCTGAGTGCCGGTGCCACGCCGATGGTGCACGACGCGTTCCTCCTGGCGGCCATCGAGGGAATCGACGTCTCCGGTGCGCTGAAGGCGCGTGGCAAACTCACCGAACTCGCCAGCCCGGTCGCCGGCCGCGTCGGGGACCTCATCGATGCATGGCTGGAACAGGTGACCGTCGACGCCGACGTGGTCTCCGTGTGGCTGGAGATGCGGCCGGCGCTGGTGTTGCGCCGACGCGGGGTCACCGCGGCGCTCGACTTCTACGACGCGATCCTGGCCGGGTTGCGCGAGTCGCCCGGACAGGTGCCCATCGGTCTGGCCCAGCTGGTCTCGCCCATCGAGGCGCCCGAGCGCGTGGCCGCGCTCGCCGCATCGGGTGCTCTGCCGCCGGACGAGTTGGTCCACGACGCGCTCTATCCGCTACCGGCCAACGTGGAACAGCGCGACGTGCTCGCCCAACTGGGCGTGGACAGCGGTGTGGTGGTGGAGGGCCCACCCGGTACCGGCAAGACGCACACGATCGCCAACCTCACCGCGGCGTTGCTGGCCAAGGGGCAGCGTGTGCTGGTGACCAGTGAGAAGGCCCAGGCGTTGCATGTCCTGCGCGACATGTTGCCCGCGGAACTGCGGGACCTGACCGTGTCGATCGCGGACGTGGGCCAGGACGATTTCGGCGCGACCGTGTCCAGTGTCGAGGCGATCGCGGAACGGAAGTCGCGCCACCAGCCGCGTGTCGTGGCCGCCGAGATCACCGATTTGCTCGACAAACGCGAGCAGGCGGTGCGTAAACGCGAACGCGTGCTGCGCGAACTGTGGACCGCACGAGAGTCGGAGACCGAGGTCCATGAGTGGGTGGCGGGGGACTACCGCGGCACCGCCGCAGAGGTGGTGCGCCAGGTCAAGGCCGACGAGGCGCGATATGGGTGGCTGCCCGGGCCCCTCGACGGCGCCACCCCACCGCTGGACGGCCAGGAATTCGATCGGTTGGTCGGGCTGCTGAACGCGCCAGTCGGTGCGGAATCCCGACTGGGTCAACGACTTCCGGAGCTCGCCGGCTACCTTCCGGCTCCCGCGGACCTCGACCGCATCTGCGCCCGCATCGCGCAACGACCCAGCGAACCCATGATCGGCAGCGGATCGATGCTGTCGATCCTGTCCGGCGTGGACAGCCCGCGCCTGGTGCGGATCAAGGAGGTGTGCGAACGCCTCGCGATCGCCTCCGCCGAGGTCGCGAGCTTCCCACCCATGCAGGTGGACATGGCCGACCGTCTGCTCGACGGGCAGGCCGCGCACCTGTGGTCCCGGGTGATCGGCCTGTCGAGGGTCATCGCCGACGCGGCCGATCGGGATCGGGCCATCGGCGCCCACGTCGTCGTCGTCGAGGGGGCCCGCCCCGGCGACGATGCGATGTTCGCCGCCGCGGCCGACCATCTGGCGCAGGGCGGCCGATGGCGAGGCCGAGTTCTGCGTTCACCGCAACAACGTGCGGTTGAGGAGTCCGGGGTCCGCGCGAGTGTCGACGGACGTGAACCGACCGACGAACAATCCCTGCGGCTGGTGGCCGATCACCTCGCGGTTCTCGACGCCGTCGCCAAGGTCCAACGCGTGCTGGCGGATCTTCATGTGCCGATCGACAATTCGGGTTCGCGGTCCGCGCAGCTGAACTCATTGGTCCGGCTGGACAATCAGCTCGCCTGGATATCCGAACTGATGACCGGTCGTGATCAGCTGGTCCACGAACTCGAGGCGATCAGTCCGGGTGGGCCACGACCCCGCAGTGTGGCGGCTGTCGCCGACGTCGCCCTGCAGGCGGGCGCCATCGCCGCGACCAATGATGCGGTGCTGGCCGAACACGAACTCGCCGAGTGTGCCTATCGTCTGTCCGCGGAGATCGATCAGGGGCCGTCTCCGGAGGGCGATGACCTTCTCTCCGCACTGGCCAGTGCCGACGCGGCAGCGATCAGATCGGCCCGTCGCGGCTGGAATGCGGCGCGCGATGAGCTGCAGGCCCAGACAGCGCTCGACCTGCTGACATTGCGGTTGCGCAGCAAGGCGCCGGAGTTCTTCGCGTTGTTGAGCTCCACCGCCGACGATCCGGTATGGCACGTGCGGCTGCCGGAGGTGACGGCGGCGTGGTCCTGGCGGCGCGCCCAGGCATGGGTGCAGGACCGCAGCGATCCCACGCTGGAATCGCGTCTGGCCGCCGAACTCGACGAGCACGAGGCCGACATCGCCCAGCTCACGGTCCGACTCACGGCGGCCCACGCCTGGCAGGCCTGCCTGCAGCGGATGACCGTCGCCGAGGTCCAGGCGCTGCAGTCGTATCGGGATCACATGATCAACCTGGGCAAGGGCTCGGGCAAGCACGCCAATCGTTTCCGAACCGCGGCGCGGGCCGCGATGGAGCAGGCTCAGGGTGCGGTGCCGGCGTGGATCATGTCGATCAATCAGGTTGCCGAGACGATGAACCCGCGCCGCGATGCCTTCGACGTGGTGATCGTCGACGAGGCGAGTCAGGCCGACATCACGAGTTCCTACCTGCTCTGGTTGGCCCCGCGGGTCATCGTGGTGGGTGACGACCGTCAGTGCGCACCCAACAACCTGTCGGGAACCACCCTCGACGATGCGTTCGCCAAACTGGACAGCCATCTCCCGGATCTGCCGAATTACCTGCGCGACAGTCTGACCCCGCGATCGAGCCTGTTCTCGTTGTTGCGCAGTCGGTTCGGGCACCTGATCAGGCTGCGCGAGCACTTCCGGTCGATGCCCGAGATCATCGAGTTCTCATCTCGCCAGTTCTACTCGGGGGCACCCTTGATCCCGGTGCGCCAGTTCGGTGCCGACCGGTTACCCCCGGTGCGGTCGCTGTGGGTGCCCGACGGTGACGCATCGGGCCAGGGTGCGTCCCTGGTGAACGAGGCGGAGGCGGCCGCTGTCACGCAGGCACTGACCGGCTGCCTGGCCGATCCGGCCTATGACGGTCTGGACTTCGGCGTGATCGCCCTGCAGGGCACCAGACAGGTCGACGAGATCACCCGGCAATTGCGTGCGGTCCTCAGCGACGAGGACTGGCGGGAGCGGCGAATCCGGGTCGGGACACCCCCGGATTTCCAGGGCGACGAACGCCACGTCGTGTTCTTGTCCATGGTCGTGTCCGATCCGTCCGCCATCGCCCCATTGACTCGTGCCGAATCGCAGCGCCGGATCAATGTCGCGGCGTCGAGGGCGATGGATCAGATGTGGTTGGTGCACTCGATCGGGCTCGATCAACTCAAGGTCACCGACCTGCGTCGGTCGCTGCTGGGGTTCGTGGAGTCCAACCAGGGGCCGACGATGCCTCCGATGCCCGCCGAGGTGTCGAACACCGAACGGCAACAACCGTTCTCGAGTCTCTTCGAGCAGCAAGTGTTCAATCGGCTGGTTGATCGGGGCTACTACGTGGTGCCGGCGATGACCGTCAACAACCGGGTCATCGACCTCGTCGTGACCGGATCGGATGCGCGGATGGCCGTCGAGTGCGATGGCGACGCCTTCCGCACCACCGGCGAACAGGCCCGCTCGGACATGGAGCGGGAACGCGAACTGCGCCGGTGTGGGTGGGAGTTCTGGCGGGTGCGGGAGTCGGAGTTCGAACTCGACCCGGACCGCGCGCTCGAGGGCCTCTGGGAGGCGCTCGACCGTCGCGGCGTGAAGCCGGGTTCGGTGAGCGGCCCGACATCGGAGTCGGCGCCCGCGCCCGGATGGACGCCGATCGATCTCACCGCGGGGGAGTGACGTCCGGCGCCGGGCGCTCAGCCGGCCCGGACGGCGTCCACCAGTGCCGGTAGTCCGACGGCGGCCGAGGTTCGGATGCTGTGGGTGGCCTGGTGGCTCAGAGCCGACGGCTCCGGATTGAACTCGATGACCTCGATGCCCCGCTCGAGTGCTCGTTCGGGCAGGGAGGCGGCGGGGTAGACCACCCCGCTGGTGCCCACGACGATGATCACGTCGCCGAGCGCGAAGGCGTTCTCGGCGTTCGACCAGGCATCGGCGCGCAGGCCTTCGCCGAACCAGACGACACCCGGACGCACCGGCGACAGACAGAACGGGCACGCAGGCGGCTCGACCCGGAGTTCATGAACCGCAACGTCGGGGTCGGCGTCGATGCCCTCGTACGGGCGCTCACAGTAGCTGCAGCGCGGTGCGAACAGGCTGCCGTGCAGGTGGCTGACGACCGTGCTGCCGGCTCGCTCGTGCAGATCGTCGACGTTCTGGGTCACCACCATCACCCCGCGCTCGCCGTCGAGGTCCGCCAACGCCCGATGACCCGGATTGGGCTCGGCCTGCCGGACGGTGCGGGCCCGCCATTGATACCAACCCCAGACCAGAGCCGGGTCCGCGGCCCAGGCGGCCGGGGTTGCCAGTTCGGCCGGATCGAACCGGGCCCACAGGCCGCTCTCGGCGTCTCGAAAGGTCGCGATGCCGCTCTCCGCCGACATCCCGGCACCGGTGAAGACCGTCACGACGTCGGCGCGCCGCACCGCGTCGACCGCGTCTGCGGGCAGCGCGATCGGTCCGCGCTCGTCGGGGCCGGTCATCGGCGGTCGGCCCGCAGCGCTGCACGCAGGATCTCGGCCGTCTCGTCGGGGTTCGGGTCCCTTCGGACGACCAGTCCCTTGGCGAAGCTGAGTTTGTCGCCGTCGTGGCGGGGCACCACATGCAGATGCGTGTGAAACACGCTCTGGAATGCCGCCCGGCCGTCATTGACGACCAGGTTGACCCCGTCGGCGTGCAATGCGCTCGACTTCATCGCCGCCGCGATGCGTTGGCCGGCGGCGAACAGGCGGCCGCCGAGGTCGGGTGCGAGGTCGGCGAGACCCGATGAGTGCTCGCGCGGCACCACGAGGGTGTGGCCGCGGGTCACCGGGCGGATGTCGAGGAACGCGACAACCTCGTCGTCGGCGTAAACAGTCCGGGACGGCGACGTCTGATTCACGATGTCGCAGAAGACGCAGGATGACATGACCACAGAGGGTACTTTTCGCGCACCTTCGAGGGGCGCCGGCGGGGGTCGCCATGCCGTGTCACCTGGAGTGGAACAGGTCACATAACGATTTGGTAACGGCGGTTTCGGACGGTCGGATCCCCCGATCGAGCGCTCGGACACCGGCCCCTAGCAGGACCGACGGCAGGCACTCGTCGAGCCCGCTCGGTGAACACCTGTACTACTCACGGGGTTACCCGTCGGTATACCCGCGGGTACGGTTTGAACATGAGGAAACCCTCATTTTCGTGTGTCATCATTGGGACACGTTCACGCCGACGGTGACTCATAGTCGAGTCTCGCGTGCCGCCAAAACCACTGTGCGGCAGGTGTGTTCATCCAGTGTGCCATCGCGCGTCGCACTGGAGGAGTCCAGGACCCTCAACGACCACAATCCAGCGGCATCGACCTGCCCGCACTGCTGCCGCCGATGACAAGAACCGCCTACCCGCGACACCGCCCCCGCCCCCCGGTGTCGAGACCAGAGGAGAACCCGTGACCGTCGACCAATTCCGCTCAGGAGCACAGGGCGCCGCACATGCGAACCGCCCCACCACGACACTGATCGACCGTCTCGCCGACGGCGAACCGTACGCCATCAGCTTCGGTGGTCAGGGTTCACCGTGGCTGCCCACCCTGGCCGAGCTGGTCGTCGACGCAGATCTCGAGCACCGGATCGCCAACATCGTCGCGGCCGCAGAGCGCATCATCGATCCCGTCGTCGACCAGCTGACCATCGCGGTCGCCGACGGCTTCCACCCCCTCACCTGGGTGCGGGCACTCGACGCCGAGGAGCCGGTGCCCGGTGACACCGAACTTGCCGACTTCACCCTGTCCGGCCCGGGCGTGCTGCTGACCCAGCTCGCGGCGATCGAGGCGCTGAAGAAGCAGGGCCTCGACACGACCGCCATCGCGCCGACCGCGGTCATCGGACACTCCCAGGGTTCGATCGCGACCCACGCGATCGGTGTCGACGGACACGCCGCGGAGACGGGGCAGGGGTCCCTGCTGGCGATCGCCCAGCTGATCGGTGCCGCGGGCACGCTGATCGCCCGCCGGCGTGGCCTGACGACCAGCACCGACGGCAGCCCGATGCTCGCCGTCAGCGGAGTGTCCACCGAGCGGATCAACGACATCCTGGTCGAGTACCGGGCCGGCCTGAGCGATGCCGAACTCGCCACCGCACCCGTCGTGGCCATCCAGAACGGCCGCCGATCGGTGGCGCTCTCCGGCGCGCCGCGTCACCTCGCCGCCTTCGCCGCCCTCTGCGAGCGCATCGCCGAGTCGGAGGCCGATGAGCGCAAGCGCAAGGTCACCGGTGGCGCACCGTTCGCGCCGAAGTTCGACTACCTCAACGTCAGCGTCGCCTTCCACCACCCGACGATGGCCGAGGCCGTCGACCTCGTCGGCGAGTGGGCGGACCTGTGCGGCATCGATCGTGAGACCGCCGTCCACCATGCCAACGCACTGCTGGTCGACCAGGTCGACTGGGTGAACACCGTCGACGAGGTCGTGGAGGCCGGCGCCAAGTGGATTCTCGACTTCGGCCCCGGTGACCTGGCCACCCGTCTGACCTCGCCGCTCGTGCGCGGTCAGGGTGTCGGACTGGTCCCGGCGGCACTGCGTGTCGGCCAGCGGAACCTCTTCAGTCCCGGCGGGATCCCGGAGGTCGCCCGGCCGTGGACACAGTTCGCACCGCAGCTCATCGAGCTGCCGGGCGGACGCAAGGCCATCGACACCGCCTTCACCCGTCTCACCGGGCGTTCCCCGATGCTGCTGGCCGGCATGACGCCGACCACGGTCGATCCGGCGATCGTCGCGGCCGCCGCCAACGCCGGCCACTGGGCCGAGCTCGCCGGTGGTGGTCAGGTCACCGAGCAGATCTTCGCCGACAACGTCGCAAAGCTCACCGAGCTGCTCGATGACGGTCGTCAGGCCCAGTTCAATGCGTTGTTCCTCGATCCCTACCTGTGGAAGCTGCAGCTGGGCGGCAAGCGGCTCGTACAGAAGGCGCGCGCACAGGGCGCGCCGATCGACGGTGTCGTCGTGTCGGCGGGCATCCCCGAACTCGAGGACGCGGTCGCCCTCGTCGACGAGTTCGTCGAGGCAGGTCTGCGTTTCGTCGCCTTCAAACCGGGCACCGTCGAGCAGATCCGCGCGGTGGTGCGCATCGCCGCGGAGGTCCCGCATCACCCGGTCATCGTGCAGATCGAGGGCGGCCGCGCGGGTGGCCACCATTCGTGGGAGGACCTCGACGACCTGTTGCTGGCCACCTACGGTGAGCTGCGCGCCCGCGACAATGTCGTGATCTGCGTCGGCGGCGGCATCGGAACGCCGCAGCGCGCCAGCGAATACCTCACCGGCGCATGGTCGTCGGCGTACGGATACCCGTCGATGCCGCTGGACGGCATCCTCGTCGGCACCGCCGCGATGGCCACCAAAGAGGCCACCACCGCACCCGAGGTCAAGCAGCTCCTGGTCGACACCGTCGGCTGCGACGACTGGATCGGTGCGGGATACGCCACCGCAGGCATGGCCTCCGGCCGCAGCCAGCTGGGTGCCGACATCCACGAGATCGACAACACCGCGTCACAGTGTGGTCGCCTGCTCGACGAGGTCGCCGGTGACGGCGATGCCGTCGCCGAGCGCCGTGACGAGATCATCGCCGCGATGGCGGGCACCGCCAAGCCGTACTTCGGTGACGTCGCCGACATGACCTACCGCGCATGGCTGGACCGCTACGCCACCCTCGCGGTCGGCGATGGCGATCACGACCAGCTCCCGTGGGCCGACATCACCTGGCAGCAGCGATTCGTCGACATGCTGCAGCGCACCGAGGCACGCATGAGCCCGGTCGATTCGGGTGAGATCCCCACCATGTTCGGCCAACTCGGCTCGACCGACGATCCGCATGCCGCGATCGATGCCATCGGCAGCGTCTACCCGCAGATCGAGACCGACATCCTGCACCCCGCGGATGTCGCGTTCTTCATGGAGCTCTGCCGCACGCCCGGCAAGCCGGTCAACTTCGTCCCGGTCATCGACAAGGACGTCCGGCGCTGGTGGCGCAGTGACTCCCTCTGGCAGGCCCACGACGCCCGCTATCCCGCCGACGCGGTATGCGTCATCCCGGGGCCGGTCGCCGTTTCCGGCATCACCGAGGTCGACGAGCCCGTCGGCGACCTCCTCGACCGTTTCGAGGCGCAGGTCGTCACCGATCTCGAGGGCGCCGGCAGCGAGGCGCTGACCGTCGACACCCGCAAGCGTGCGGGACTGGTCGACGGTGACGGAACCATCGTCGCCGTCCTGGAGGCCGACGACGTGGACTGGGTCGGCCGGATGGTCCCCAGCCCGATCGCGTTGCTCGGCGACGTCGACCGCTGGGAACTGGTCGATCCCGATCGCGCCGAGCACGAGCCCACCGGCTCGGTCCTCGAGCGGGTCGCGCAGGATCGCTACGACCTGACCACCCCGATCTCCGGGGCATCGGTGCGTATCCCGTTGCACGTGGACAACACTCTGCTCGACGGCGGTAACCCGCGTGTCGGCATCGACGAGGCGTCCGCGGCGATGACCGAGATCCTCACCGTGGCCGCCGGCGGCACCCTCGCCGGGGTCACCGACGGAGTCGCCGTCACCACCGTCGCGTGGAATCCCGACGACGTCGCCGACCACGCCGCGGTCACGGGCTACACGATGCCCGCCAACCTGCGTCCGACCACGCCGACCGAGCCGTTCGGCTTCGCGGTGCCCGACACCCTGGTCGGCGCCTGCTGGCCGAGCGTGTTCAGCGTGATCGGTGCGGCACGCACCGAGGCCGGCCTGCCGGTCGTGGAAGGTCTGCTCGACCTCGTCCACCTCGACCACGCGGTGGAGCTGGTCGGCGACATCCCCGCCACCGCGGCGGAACTGACCGTCACCGCCCGCAGTGGCGCGGTCCACGACACCGAGGTCGGTCGCGTCGTCGAGGTGAGCGTCGAGGTCTCCGGCCCCGCCGGTCCGATCGCGACCCTGCAGGAGCGGTTCGCCATCCGTGGGCGTCTCGGCTCGGCCGAACTCACCGACCCGGAGCGCGCCGGTGGCGCCGCCGATGGTGAGCAGTCGGCAACCCGCAAACTGCTGCGGCAGGCCACCATCACCGCACCGAGCCGGATGACCGGCTTCGCCGCCGTCTCGGGCGATCGCAACCCGATCCACACCGACGCCTCCGCTGCCCGGCTCGCCGGACTCGGCGACCCGATCGTGCACGGTATGTGGCTCTCCGCCGCGGCACAGCAGGTCGTGACCGCGACGGACAGCAAGCATCCGATCCCGTCGCCCCGCCCGCTGCTGGGTTGGACCGCCCGGTATCTGGGTATGGTTCGCCTGGGTGACGCCATCACGATCCGGGTCGACCGCGTCGGCCTGGATGCCGGCCGGGAGGTCGTCGAGGTCAGTGCCAAGGTCGGCGACAACCTCGTCATGAGTGCGACCGGTCTGCTGGCCGCACCGCGCACCGTCTATGCGTTCCCGGGTCAGGGCATCCAGAGCAAGGGCATGGGGCTTGACGCACGGTCGCGGTCCAAGGCTGCCCGCGCCATCTGGGACCGTGCCGACAAGCACACCCGGGCCGCGCTGGGCTTCTCCATCCTGGCCGTCGTCCGCGACAACCCGACCACTCTGGTCGCCAACGGCACCACCTACAACCATCCGGATGGTGTCCTCTATCTGACGCAGTTCACCCAGGTCGCCATGGCGACCCTCGGTGTTGCGCAGATCGCCGAGCTCAAGGAGTCGGGCGGCTTCGTCGAAGGTGCCATCACCTGCGGGCACTCGGTCGGCGAGTACAACGCGCTGGCCGCATGCGCCGGCGTCCTCCCGCTGGAGGCAGTGCTCGAGGTCGTCTTCCAGCGCGGTGAGGCCATGCACCATCTCGTTCCGCGAGATGAGCTGGGCCGCAGCGACTATCGGATGGCTGCCATCCGGCCGAGTCAGTTCGGTCTGGCCGACGCCGACGTCACCGGCTTCGTCGCCGAGGTCGGTGCCGCGTGCAACGAGTTCCTGGAGGTCGTGAACCTCAACCTGCTCGGATCGCAGTACGCGATCGCCGGCACGGTCCGCGGACTCGAGCACCTCGAGGACGAGATCGAGCGCCGTCGCCTGGAGTTCGGCGGCAAGAAGTCCTTCATCCTGGTGCCCGGTATCGACGTCCCGTTCCACTCGACCGTGCTGCGTGAAGGGGTGCCGGAGTTCCGGTCGAAGCTCGAGGGTCTGCTGCCCGAGCACATCGATCCGGCGATCCTGGTCGGGCATTACATCCCGAACCTGGTCCCGCGCCTGTTCACCCTGGACCGGTCGTTCATCGAGGAGATCGCCGCGTTGGTCCCCTCGGATCCGCTCGACGCCGTACTGGCCGACTGGGATTCGTGGGCTGCCAAGCCCGGAGCGCTCGTCCGCGTCGTGCTGATCGAACTGCTCGCGTGGCAGTTCGCCAGCCCGGTCCGCTGGATCGAGACCCAGGAACTGCTGTTCGCCGGTGCCGAGCGTGACGGTCTGGGCACGCAGCGGTTCGTCGAGATCGGACTCAAGGGCGCTCCGACGCTCGCCGGTCTGGCCTCGAACACGCTGAAGCTCGACGACTATGCGTCGGCGACCACGGAGGTCGTCAACGTGGAGCGCGACTCCGATGTCATCCTCGCCAAGGACTCCGGACCGGAGCCCGAGGACGAGGCCGGCGAGGCGCCCGCAGCCGAGGCTGCGGCACCCGAGCAGGCGTCGGCAGCTGCTGCGCCTGCGGCCGCTCCGGCTCCGGCTCCGGCCGCGGCGGGACCGCGTCCCGACGACATCTCCTTCGGTCCGGCGGATGCCGTGAAGTCCGTGATCGCGCTGTGGACGAAGATGCGCACGGATCAGATCGGCTCGGCCGACACGATCGAGGCGCTGTGCGACGGCGTGTCGTCGCGTCGCAACCAGCTGCTGCTCGACATCGGTGGCGAGCTGGGACTCGGTGCGATCGACGGTGCAGCCGAGGCCGACATGAATGCGCTGTCCTCGACGGTGCAGACCCTGGCCCGCGGCTACCGCCCGCTCGGTCCGGTGCTCACCGACGCCGTCGGTGATCAGGTCCGCAAGGTGCTCGGGCCGGTCGGGAAGCGTCAGTCCTACATCACCGATCGCGTCACCAACGTCTGGCAGCTGGGTCCCGGCTGGGGTCTGCACACCACCGTTGCGCTCGCACTGGGCACCCGCGAGGGCGCCAGCGTCCGCGGCGAGGACCTCGGCAACCTGCTCGACGGTGCGCTGGCCAACGCCGATGCGCTCGATGCACTCATCGACCGCGCGGTGACCTCGGTGGGCGCGGCCCGCGGGGTCTCGGTCGCCAAGCCGGCTGCCGAAGGTGGCGGCGGTGCAACGGTCGACGCCGCAGCGTTGGGCGAGTTCACCGAGCAGATCACCGGGCGTTCCGGGGCACTGGCCTCGGCGGCCTACACCGTGCTGGAGAAGCTCGGCCTCGCCGACGTCGCCGATGCGGGCGAGATCGTCGAGGACCCGAATGCGCTTGTCGCCGAGCGGGTCAGCGCCGAGCTGGGCTCCGATTGGGCCCGCACGGTCGCGCCGGCATTCGACACCGCCAAGGTGGTGCTGGTGGATGACCGCTGGGCCACCAGCCGTGAGGACCTGGTCCGTATCTGGCTGACCGACGAGCACGAGCTCGACAGTGACTTCGATGGTGTGGTCAACCGGTTCGCCGGCGCGGGTCACACCGTCGCGCAGCACGCGACCTGGTGGCAGGGTAAGTCGCTGGCCTCCGGAAACCCCGTGCACGCTCGGACCTTCGAGGCCATCGCGCAGGCGGCCGAAGAGCCCGGAACAGGACAGTGGGCGAGCGAGATCGCGGTGGTCACCGGTGCCGGCAAGGGATCCATCGCGTCGGGCGTCATCGGCGGACTGCTCGCCGGTGGTGCGACCGTGATCGCGACGACCTCCCGCCTGGACAGCGACAAGCTGGCGTTCTACAAGAAGCTCTACCGCGAGAACGCACGGTTCGATGCGGCGTTGTGGGTGGCCCCGGCCAACATGGCGTCCTACACCGACGTCGACGATCTGGTGGAGTGGATCGGCGCCGAGCAGACCGAGAACCTCGGTGGCACGACGTCGGTGATCAAGCCGGCGATGAAGCCGACCCTGCTCTTCCCGTTCGCGGCACCGCGGGTCGCCGGTGATCTCACCGACGCCGGCAGCCGGGCGGAACTGGAGATGAAGGTTCTGCTCTGGTCGGTCGAGCGGATGATCGCCGGACTCGCCGAGATCCACGCAGATCACGACATCGCTGCCCGTGTCCACGTGGTGCTGCCCGGTTCCCCGAACCGCGGCATGTTCGGTGGGGACGGCGCCTATGGCGAGAGCAAGGCGGCGCTCGATGCGCTGGTCACGCGCTGGGCGGTGGAGGATTCCTGGAACCAGAAGACGACCATCGCGCATGCGCTGATCGGCTGGGTCCGGGGCACGGGCCTGATGGGTCACAACGACGGCATGGTCGACGCTGTCGAGGCTGCCGGTGTTCGCACCTGGAGCACCGACGAGATGGCCGCCAACCTCCTGGGGCTGTGCGCTCCGGAACAACGGGCCCAGGCCCGGACCGAGGCGATCGTCGCCGACTTCACCGGCGGTCTCGACCCGTCGCTGGATCTCAAGGCGATGGCCTCTGCCGCGGCCGAGGCCGCAACCGACGAGTCCGAGGAGTCGGCGGAGGCCACCCCGACCGTGGCGGCGCTCCCGGCGCCCGCCCGCGCACCGCAGGGCATGAGCCCGCAATGGCCGTCGATCGATGCTCGCCCGGAGGACCTGGTGGTCATCGTCGGTGCCGGAGAGCTCGGGCCGTACGGTTCATCGCGCACTCGCCTGGAGATGGAGGTCGACGAGAAGCTGTCGGCCGCAGGCGTTGTGGAACTGGCCTGGAACACGGGCCTGATCCATTGGGACACCGCTCCGAAGCCCGGTTGGTACGACACCGAGTCGGGCGATCCGGTCCCGGAGAGTGAGATCGCCGAGCGTTATCACGACGAGGTCGTGTCGCGCTGCGGTATCCGCCGCTACGCCGACGAGGGGGCGATGGTCGACAACACCTCGCCGCTGCTCACCTCGGTGTTCCTCGACGAGGACCTCACCTTCACGGTGAGTTCCGAGGCCGAGGCCCGTGCGTTCGCCTCGGCGGCTCCGGAGAAGACCCGGATCGTGGAGAACGCGGAGACCGGCGACTGGCAGGTCACCCGCCTCGCGGGTACCGAGATCCGGGTGCCACGGCAGTTCTCGCTGTCGCGCACCGTCGGTGGTCAGATCCCGACCGGTTTCGACCCGACCCGCTGGGGTGTCACCCCCGACATGGCCGAGTCGATCGACCGGGTCGCGCTGTGGAACCTGGTGGCGACCGTCGATGCGTTCCTGTCGTCGGGCTTCACGCCGTCGGAACTGATGCGCTGGGTGCACCCCGGCCTGGTGGCCAACACCCAGGGCACCGGCATGGGCGGCATGACCTCGATGCGTGAGCTGTACATCAACACGCTGCTGGGTGAGTCCAAGGCCAACGACATCCTCCAGGAGGCCCTGCCGAACATCGTTGCCGCACACGTCGTCCAGTCCTATGTGGGCAGCTACGGCGCGATGATCCACCCGGTGGCGGCCTGCGCCACGGCCGCGGTCTCGGTCGAGGAGGGCGTCGACAAGATCCGGGTCGGCAAGGCACTGTTCGCGGTGGCCGGCGGCTTCGACGACCTCGGTATCGAAGGGATCGTCGGATTCGGTGACATGTCCGCGACCGCGGAGTCGGCCAAGATGTCGGCGCGCGGAATCGACGAGCGCCGGTTCTCCCGGGCCAACGACCGTCGACGCGGCGGGTTCGTCGAATCCGCCGGTGGCGGAACGATTCTGCTCGCCCGCGGTGACGTGGCCGCGCAGATGGGTCTGCCGGTCCTCGGTGTGGTCGCCTGGGCACAGAGCTTCGGCGACGGCGTGCACACCTCGATCCCGGCCCCGGGGTTGGGTGCGCTGGGCGCCGCCCGCGGTGCGCAGTCCTCGCCGCTGGCCAATGCGCTCAACGCGCTGGGTGTCTCCGCCGACGACGTCGCGGTGATCTCCAAGCACGACACCTCCACGCGGGCCAACGATCCCAATGAGTCCGAGCTGCACGAGCGGCTGGCCTCGGCGATCGGCCGCGGTGACGGAGCGCCACTGTTCGTGGTGAGCCAGAAGTCGCTGACCGGTCACGCCAAGGGCGGTGCGGCCGCCTTCCAGCTGATCGGCCTGTGCCAGCTGCTTCGCGACGGGGTGATCCCGCCGAACCGCAGCCTCGACTGTGTCGACGAGCAGATGCGCGACTATCCGCATCTGGTCTGGGCGCGCGAGACCCTGCACCTCGGTGAGCGTTTCCCGCTCAAGGCAGGTCTGCTGACCAGCCTCGGATTCGGTCACGTGTCCGGCCTGATCGCCGTGGTCCATCCGGAGGCCTTCGTGGCCACCCTGGACCCGGAGCAGGCACAGACCTACCGTCAGCAGTCGGCGGAGCGTGCACGCAAGGGCAATCACCGCCTGCTCGAGGCGATGTGCGGGGTGGAGCCGGCCTACCAGCGTCCGCCGAACCGTCGCTTCGACGCGGCCGTCGACGAGCATGATGCCGAAGCGGGCCTGCTCCTCGATCCGTCTGTCCGTCTGGCTGCCGAGGGCAGCTACGGCTACGCGGGCGAGGCGGTGTGACCGAGTCGGCTGTGGCGATGAGCGTTCTGGGCGTGGGCATCGACATCGTGTCGATCCCTGAGTTCGCCGAGCAGTTGCGCCAACCGGGCACGACGTTCGCCGACCGATTCACGGTTCGCGAACGTCGGGACGCCGCGGCGGGGACGGGCGACGAGGCCCGTCACCTCGCGGCCCGGTGGGCCGCCAAGGAGGCGGTGGTGAAAGCGTGGTCGGTGAGCCGATTCTCGCGATCGCCGTTGCTGCCGCTCATCCGACACAGCGACATCGAGGTCGTCACCGACAACTGGGGCCGCCCCGCGATCCGGCTCGCCGGAGAGATCGGGGAGTTGCTCGCCGCCACGCGTCTGCACATCTCGCTGACGCACGACGGCGACACCGCCGCCGCGGTTGCGATCCTCGAAGGCGTCTGATACCGAAGTTCCTCCGCTGCTTTCCCACTCGTCCGCTGATTGTTACGCGCGGACGAAAGGGAAAGTGGCGGAGGAACTCTCGTTTGGACGCGATACGCGTCAGGCGTCCTCGCCGGTGGTCTCCTCGAGGAGCAGGTAGCCGGCCAGCATCCGCTTGAGTTCGGAGACGGTCTGCTCGTGATCGTGACCGTCCTGCACCGAGAAGCTGAGCAGTGAGTAGGCGGTGTGCACCAGCACCTGCGACATCATCTCCCGACGGGTCCGTTGGGTGGGGGTGAGCGGTGCGATGATGCGCGAGACCAGTTCGGCGAGCACGCGTTCGTTCTCCGATGCGGTCGCCCGGGTCGCGGGCGTGGACTGCACGGCCAGCCAGACCGCCCGCCGTGACGGGTCATCCCGCCACAGGGCGGCCAAGTGATCGAGGAATTTCTCCAGCAGGTGCGGCCACTCCAGCGAGGGGATCTCGGTCGAGAACGCGGCCAACTCCTCGCGTACGCCGACGGTGTCCTGCCGATCCAGCTCGCAGACGATCACATACTTGTTGGCGAAGTACTGGTACAGCGTGCCGATCGGGACATCGGCGCGCGAGGCGATCTCCTCGCACGTGAGGGATTCGAAGCCGACGTCGATCAGTAGGTCTCGCGCGGCCGACAGCATCGCGGAGAACTTCTTCTTGCTACGTTCCTGCGTCGGCCGCTTACGTGGCAGGAGTGGCTGGGTGATCGGTGCGGACATCGTCGTGGGTGCCGGCGACAGCGCTCACACCGAGAGATCGCGCCGCAGCTTCGCGACATGTCCGGTGGCACGCACGTTGTACTGCGCCACCTCGATCCTGCCCTCCTCGTCGACGAGGAAGGTGGACCGGATCACCCCCGTGACGGTCTTTCCGTACATCTTCTTCTCGCCGAAGGCGCCCCACTCGGTGAGTACCTTCTTGTCCGGGTCGGACAGTAGTGGGAATGTCAGGCCCTCGTTCTCGATGAATTTCGCCAGTTTGGCCGGCTTGTCCGGAGATATCCCGACCACGTCGATGCCCGCATCTGCGAGGTCGGCGAGATTGTCGCGAAAATCACACGCCTGCTTGGTGCAGCCCGGCGTCGACGCGGCCGGGTAGAAGTAGACGACGACCTTGCGACCGGCGTAATCGGACAGGGAAACGGGCTTGTCCTGCGCGTCGCGAAGCGTGAACGCGGGTGCGGGGTCCCCGGCGGACAACCGCGTGGTTGCTGGCATACCGCCAGGCTAGTCGATCCGTGGAGCGGCGCGGATTCGCCCGTGTGCGGAATGTCGCAATTTTCGGTGCTCGCCGAACGCCGATATCGAACGCGAACGTGCTGCGTAGCGTGTCGAACGCCCCCGATGCCGTACCCTCGAAAGGTCGAGTGCGGGCACGCACCTGGGCGAACGAAGCCCTGGTGGAGCCGCCGCGACCCGAGACCGACGTCGAACACTTCTGGAGGAGCCACGTGGCCGGGGATACCGAACGTATCGAGCAGGACATCGCGCAGGCGCGTGAAGACCTGGCCAAGACCCTAGATTCGCTGGCCGAACGCACGAGCCCGCAGCGGCTCGCGGCAGACGCCAAGAGCAAGGCGATCGCAACGCTGAACAAGCCGGCGGTGAAGTTCGCACTGGTCGGCGTCGGTGGGCTCGTGGTCGTCTTGGTGGTCCGAAAGATCATGCAGTGACGGGCGCTCGCGGCGCATCGCCGCGGCGCGTACGCGGTGGCGCCGGATTCGTGGCGCTGATCGGCCTCACCGTCCTGACCCTCGCCGGGTGCTCGATGCCCGCAAGCTATCCGGACACGGTCACCGACGCCCAGAGCATCGATTCCCTGGCGCAGCCCACCATCTCGGTGGCGGGATGGCGCAACGCCCCGATGAACGACAAGGCGGTGGGCGTGATGCCCGGCGCCCCGATCACGGTGACCGCGCATGACGGCAACCTGTCCTCGGTGGTCGTCTCCGGCCCGGACGGGGCCGTCGCGGGCAAGACATCGCCGGATGGGTCGACGTGGGTGGCCTCGGACCCTCTCGACTTCGGTGCGGACTACACGCTGACCGCCGCGGCCAAGGGCGTCGATGGTGTCGGTGCGCGCAAGATCGCGTTCACCACCGCATCCGCCGACTCGCTCGCGGACGCCTCGACGGTCACCGCCGACGGCGAGACGGTGGGCATCGGTCAGCCCGTGGCGATCAACTTCGACACGCCGATCGCGAACAAGCGCAACGCGCAGAACGCGATCACGGTGACCACGGATCCGCCGGTCGAGGGCGCGTTCTACTGGCTCAACGACAGCATGGTGCGGTGGCGTCCAGAGCATTTCTGGAAGCCGGGGACCAAGGTGCATGTCGCGGTCAAGACCAAGGGCATCGACCTCGGTGACGGCGTGTACGGCGACAACAACCTCACATCGAACTTCTCGGTGGGGCGCAGCTTCGTCGCGGTCGCCGACGACAACACCAAGCAGATCACCGTGAAGGTCAACGGCAACGTCGTGAAGACCATGCCGACGTCGATGGGCAAGGACTCGACACCGACCAACAACGGGGTCTACATCGTCGCCGAACGTGAGCCCAGTGTGATCATGGACTCCTCGACGTATGGGGTGCCGGTCAACTCGCCGGAGGGTTACAAGGAGACGGTGTACGACGCGACCCGAATCTCGTTCAGCGGCATCTATGTCCACTCCGCGCCATGGTCTCTCGGCGATCAGGGCGTCGACGACGTGAGCAACGGGTGTCTGAACGTGAGTCCCGCCAACGCGGAATGGTTCCTCAACCATGCGTTGCGTGGCGACATCGTCATCGCGAAAAACACTGTCGGTCCGCCCCTTCCGGGCGACGACGGGCTCGGCGACTGGAACGTCCCGTGGTCGGTCTGGAAGAAGGGCAACGCCTGATCCCGCTCGGTGCGATAGGCCTCCTGAACAGGCGATTTCACTTCTGTCGCCGCGACATGTAAGGTTCCTTTTCGCACCGGCAAGCGCCATTAGCTCAATTGGCAGAGCAGCTGACTCTTAATCAGCGGGTTCGGGGTTCGAGTCCCTGATGGCGCACCACACGCACAAGACGCCCCGCGGCATGCGGGGCGTCTTTTGTGTCGGGTCGCGTCGGTGTTCCGTCGACCGACCGACTCGGACAAAGCGGTCGGGGTTTGTCTCGTACAATTGGCGCAAACCGCGCGTCCGGGAGGATTCCGTCGTCGTCGTCGACGTCGCGTGGTCTGCTCGTCACTGGTTTCTAGGTTGGAGGATCATGGGGATCGGTCGTACCCGGGTCGGGTCTCGTTCACCGCTCGCACTCATCGGCATTCTCGTCACGGTCATCGCTGTGGTGTCCGCGTGCTCGGAGGATCCCACCTACTCGTCGGATGTGCAGAGTTCGAACCTCTTCGACGACATGCTCAAGCCGGGGGTCACCGTCACCGAGATGGCCGATCGCCCGCTCGCCGACAAGGCCGTCGGAATCCAGCCGGGCGCACCGATCACGGTGTCGGCCCGCGAAGGAGCGATCACCGGTGTCCGGATCGACAAGTCCGACGGCTCCCCGATCGATGGGGTGCTCTCGGAGGACGGCACCACGTGGACCAGTGCCGAGCCTTTCGGATACAACCGCACGTACACCCTGCAGGCCGACGCCGTCGGCATCGGGGGCAAGACCACGAAACGGGTGTCGTTCACCACGCGTGCGCCGAACAACCTGACGCAGGCCTATCTGACGCCGTCGCCGGGAGAAACGGTGGGTGTCGGCCAACCGGTAGCGGTGAAATTCGACGAGCCGATCCCGAATCGCCAAGCGGCCCAGGATGCCATCCGGATCACGACCGATCCGCCGGTCCAGGGCGCCTTTTACTGGATCAGCGATTCCGAGGTGCGATGGCGTCCCGAACATTGGTGGAAGTCGGGCACCAAGGTCGACGTCGCGGTCAACACCTACGGCATCGATCTCGGTGACGGATTGTTCGGCCAGGAGAACGTGAAGACCAACTTCACGATCGGTCGATCGATGATCATCACCTCAGACGACAACACCAAGCAGGTGTCGTTCGTGCGTGACGGCAAGGTCATCCGCACGATGCCCACCTCGATGGGCAAGCCCGGCCACGAGACCGACAACGGCGTCTATCTGGTGGCCGACAAGCATGAGCACATCATCATGGACTCGTCGACCTACGGTGTTCCGATCAACGCCGCCGAGGGCTATCGCACGCCGGTCGATTACGCGACCCGGATGTCCTACAGCGGCATCTTCTTCCACTCCGCGCCCTGGTCGGTGTGGGCGCAGGGCAACACCAACACCAGCCATGGGTGCCTCAACCTGAGCCCCGACGACGCGCTCTGGGTCATGAACACCACGCTGCGCGGTGATCCGGTCATCGTGAAGAACACTGCGGGCGGAACCCTCTCGGGTGTCGACGGACTCGGCGACTGGAACGTCCCGTGGAGCCAGTGGTCCAAGGGCAACGCCGACGTCTGACGGTCGGAGACAAACTCTGCCATTGATCACTGTTACGATCGGCGATGACAATAACGCCGACCGTTAGGTGCACGCCATGGCCGACCGCTCCTCCTGGGAAACCGACGATCTCACTGCTCTGCGTGACCTCGCTCGCAGCTTCTGCGAGAAGGAGATCAAGCCGAACATCGAGAAGTTCATCGACCAGCACCATGTGGATCGCGAGCTCTGGAACAAGGCAGGTGACCTCGGTCTTCTCTGTATGTCGATCCCGGAGGAATACGGCGGCGGCGGTGGGACCTTCGCGCACGAGGCGATCCTGATCGAGGAGCAGGCCCGGGTCGCGGATTCGTCGTGGGGGGCGAGCCTGCACAACGGCATCGTCGCCCACTACCTCCTCGCCTACGGGTCGGAGGAACAGAAGAAGGCCTGGTTGCCGAGGATGGCGAGTGGGGAAGTGGTCGGGGCGATCGCGATGACCGAGCCGGGCACCGGATCGGATCTGCAGAACGTCAAGACCAAGGCCATCCGCGACGGCGACGAGTACGTCATCGACGGGTCGAAAACGTTCATCACGAACGGGGGCCAGGCCGACCTGGTCATCGTCGTCGCCAAAACCGACGTCGGCGAGGGTGCCAAGGGCATCTCGCTCATCCTGGTCGAGGCGGATCGCGAGGGCTTCCGCCGTGGCCGCGTGCTGGACAAGGTGGGTCAGCGCGGTCAGGACACCTCCGAACTGTTCTTCGACGGTGTCCGGGTGCCCGTGGCGAATCTGCTCGGAGAGCACGAGGGGCAGGGCTTCATCCAGCTGATGCAGCAGCTTCCGCAGGAACGACTGATCATCGCGGTCGCGTCGGTGGCCGGCATGGAGAGCGCGGTTGCTCAGACGATCGAATACACCAAGGACCGCACCGCCTTCGGCCGGCCCATCTTCGGTTTCCAGAACACGAAGTTCAAGCTGGCCGAGGCTGCCACGGAGACGCGGATCGCGCGGGTCTTCGTCGACGACTGCATCGCGAAACATCTCGTCGGCGAGCTCGACATCCCGACCGTGGCGATGGCGAAATGGTGGACCAGCGATCGAGCCATGGTGGTCGCCGACGAGTGTCTGCAGCTGTTCGGCGGCTACGGGTACATGAACGAGTACCCGATCGCGCGCATGTGGGCCGACAACCGCGTCCAGAAGATCTATGCCGGCACCAACGAGATCATGAAGGAGATCATCGCCCGGTCGCTGTAGGCATGTCCCGCACGGCGCCACGTGAAGTCGGCGCCGATCGCCGAGCGGCCGATTGACCCACACGCGGTCGTCGGCCGCGTTTTCGGTGCCCCGGGGTGATAGATTGCCACCTGATCCATGCCGGGAGGGAGGCCACGTGACTGCACGTACCGTGGGCCTGCTCGTGATCTGTGCCGCGCTGACCGCGGGGTTGCTGACGGCGAACTCGGGGACGTCGACGGCAGAGCCGACCTGGCTCCCGAGCTCCGGCTGCGAGTCGGACCTGCCGCCGAAGCCGTCCGCGAAACCCTTCGATCCTCGTGACCTGATCCCGCGACTGCCGGATCGGATCGGTATCCCGCTCCCGTACCCCCGGATCGTGCCGGTCCCCGAACCGGAGTCGGCCGAGGAACCGCCGATCCGCATCCCGTCCGAGCGTCCCCCGAAGAATCCGTGCACCGACCCGTGCCCCGACATCACCGACCCGCCGAAGCCGAAGAAATCCGGCAACCCGGCACTGAGCATCGAATTCCCGAAGATCACCCTGGACCCGGCGCCGAAGGACATTCCGGTCCCCGTGCCCAACCCGAACCCCGCACCCAAGCCGCCGCCACCGGCCGCGGTTCATCCGGGTTTCGCCGCCGCACCCGTGACGATGAAGCCGTCGCCGCCGCGCGTCGGCAAGGTCGACTACGTTTCCACGCTGACCGGGAAGGGGTCGACGAGTCGCACCGACAAGCGTTGGCAGATCAACGGGACCGACCTCGGCATCATGTGGGAGTCGAAGCCGGGCCAGGTCGCCGTCGCGTTCGGGGACACCTTCGGCAAGGGTTTCAAGCCCCCGGGGGCGAACGGGCGGGACTGGCGCAGCAACGTTCTCGGCTTCAGCTCCGACCGGCACCTCGCCGACGGCATGTCGATCGACACGATGGTGCAGGACAGCCGATGCCACGCTGTGCAGGTCCTGAGCGCACGCCACATCGACCGGTACGAGATGACGACGATCCCGACGTCGGGGTTCGCGATCGGTGATCGGCAGTACATGAGCTACATGTCGGTGCGCACATGGGGTCCGATTCCCGGCGTGTGGTTGACCAACTACGGCGGTCTGGCCTACTCGGACGACGGCGGGTCGACGTGGACCAAGGACCCGTACGTGCGCTGGGACAACATCTTCGGAACCAGCCGGTTCCAGGTGTCGTCGATGGTCCCGCAAGGTGACTTCGTGTACATGTTCGGCACGCCCAACTCACGCGTGGGCACGGTGGGTCTGGCCCGGGTCCGACAAGAGGACGTGCTCAACAAGACCGCGTATCAGTACTGGCGCGACGGCCAGTGGGTACCGGCGCACGACGGCAACGTGGCGTCGCCGATCTTTTTCGCGCCGGCCGGTGAGCTGTCGGCGCGGTACGACGAGGCGTCACAACGGTGGCAGCTGAGCTACCTCGACGCATTGCGCGGATCGATCGTGCTGCGGACGGCGCGTACCCCGCAAGGGGTGTGGTCGGATCCGACCGAACTCGTTCACTCCGGGCAATACGCCCAGTTGTACGGCGGCTTTCTGCACCCGTGGTCGACGGGCAAGGATCTGTATTTCACCATGTCGACCTGGACGCAGTACAACGTGTCGCTGATGCATGCCTCCCTGGGCTGAGGTGCATCAGCGAGTGTCAGGCACGTGTCAGGGCGTGTTGATCCAGTTCAGAATCGCCTGACCTGCCTGCGGATCACCGTTGTTGATGCCGACCGTGGCGCCGATGGCGGCACCGACACCTGCACCCCAGATGCAACCGACCAGCACCAGACATCCGACGATCAGGCCGACGATGGCGCCGACGGCGGTGGTCACGCCCCCGCCGCGATTCCAGCCATTGTTGATGTGCCAGACCATCTTCTGGTAGGCGCGGTCTTTCATGGTCGATGCGGGATGCATGCCCGAAGCGATCGCCGCGCGGGTCTGTGGCGTGAGGACCGGGTTCAGGGTGGCGGCGGTCCGATCCGCACTCACCTGCGCGCGCATCGGTACGACGACACCGTTGAGTGGGATGGACAGTGCGACACGATCGATCGTGGTGCCGTGCCGGTCCACGACGGCGAGCGAGTTGTGGTCCGCGGCGACGAATGTGGCGTTTCGCAGGATCGACGTGATCGTGGCGCCGTCGGCGGACGCGGTGGTCAGGTGAGTGGGTGCGCTCGACACGGGGGCGCCGTGGGCCGTGGCGGTCGCCACCGCGAGGGTTGCGGCCGCCGCGAGAGCCACGACGGTGAGGAAGACGAACCTGAAGAGTTTCATAACGGACTACGATCCGAGATTGCGGCCATCCGGACGATACGGACACACCACTTGCAGCCTATCGCCGACTGCCGGGTCACGGAATACGTCGTTCGGACCTACTGTCCCGCACCGGAAATTCGTTGATGATTTCGACGTCCAGGCGGCGCCTCGCTTCGTTGGCGTCGTCGCAGGTACATCCAGTACCTGCTCCTCCGCCGCCTCGCGATGCATCCACCTGGACCGCCGAACTCATGAAACGAATTTCCGGCGCGGGACACTAGCGCCGATCAGCCGACGGTGAAGGTGTTCGAGGTGCCCGTGAACGCGTGCGTGATCCCGCTTGCCGCACGGCCGTCGCCGAGGTAGCGGATCCGGAAGCGGCCGGCGGTGCCGGGCGGAATCGTCCATTCGATGCGGATCACCGAGGCGGTGGCCTGCCCCGGCGGCCGCCGCCAGTGCAACTCGGTCTCCCAGTCGTTGTCGGTAGCGACGGTTGTCCACCCGGAGGTGGTTCGGCGCTGCACTTCCAGATAGGTGCCGTCCGTGTGGAAGTTGTTGTTCGGGTGTGCGCCGACGAACTCCACGGCCGCAACATCCCCCGGCCGATGGCGACGGTCCGGCTGGATCAGGACGTCGCCGTAGTCACGGCCCGACATCGGGCGATCAGGGGGTACGGGTGGCAGCAGGTCCGGCTGGAAACCGGATTTGTCGAGGGGTGCCGGGCCGCGAGACAGGCTGTGCCCCTTCGCCATTGCCGCCGCGAGGGCATGGAACTCCTGCATGTACGCCGATAGTGTCCAGCGGCCGAACTGGGTTTCACCGCCCTCATACTGTTGGGAGTCGTATTCCTCGGGGGTGGTCACGTACTGGGTGTACGCATTCGAATAGCCCTGCACGAGAACGTTGTCCATGTCGATCCGGAGTTCGTCCGCGACGGTTCTGCGCAGTCGCAGCCCGCCGACGATCGTGACCTCGGCCGGCACGGCGATCAGCACGAGCTCGCCGATACGCATGATCTGCAGCGGTACCACCTGCGGAATCCACGGGGATGGCGGCATGATCCCGAGTGGGAACATGATCAGTTTGGGCGCCTGCATGTCGCGCATCCAGGGGGACACCGGCGGATGTCGATCGCCACCGAACGCGGTGACAAGGGGATTGGTCGTACCCTCCTTGATGAAGGACAGCTGGGAGTAGTAGTTGTCCTCGGTGCTCGTCGCGACGGCCCCGGCACCCATCATCGCCGGTGTCGTCGCGGCAGGCCGGCCCTCCGGGGTGAAGGCGGCGTCGATCGTCACCGACGACATGTCGACGTAGCGCACGATGGAGTCGACACCACCCCGGGTCATCGGTCGGGCACCATCGAATGCCCTTCGGCCGGCCAGAAACTGGCGTTCGCCGATGAGTTCGCAGTTACGCTTGTTGTTCGGGGTGGGGCCGCTCGGATGCATCGTGACCAGGTCGAGGTTCGGCGTCATGTCGCCGGCGTTGGTCTGCGGGAACGCCGCGATGAAACCGGGCTCGGTGCTCTCCCAGCGGTAGCTGGCATAACCCTTGTTGTCGCCGGCGATCAGTCGGTTCTCGTCGGTCAGTGAGGTGCCGTGGGTCGGAAACCAGGTGATCGCGCCGACGTCTCTGCCGCCCTGCCGGAATCGCAGAACGGTGACCTTGGGATCGATCGCACCCGGGAAGAGTTTGCGGTCCGATGACGGGTTGAGGTCGAAGGCCACCCTGGATCGATTCCGGCTGGCGTCGTGCAGCTCGCCGTGGCCGATCGTGATCGTCCCGGGAGCCAGGTTCTGGTGCGCGCGCACGATGGCGCGGAAGATGCCGTCGAGTTCGGCGTCGTACGAGTTCTTCTTGAATCCGTAGGCGGCGAGGGAGTACGCGAAGTCCCATGCCGTGCCGCCGCACGACGCGTGCGTGTGGGTGGCATTGAGATTGACGTTGCGTTCGGTGTACAGCGTGCCGAAGCGGTTGCGCAGCTTGGCCATCAGACCCATCTGATGAGACTGGAACAGGCAGGCGATGTCGCTGGTGACGAAGACGACGCGTTCGCGTGTGGCCTGGTCCACCACGATGTATGCGCGCGCCCAACAGCGTTGCAACAGGCCCGACGCCACCTGATCGGCCTCGGAATAGCCCATCATGCCCTGCCCGGCGATCGCGCCGGTCATGTCGGCGATACCGCACCCGACGAGGTATCCCGAGCTGCCCCCCGAAGCCGCCGGTCCCACCCCGTTCGGCGTCGCATTCGCGGCCGGCCGTCCGGCAACAAAAACGGCGCTGCCCCCGACGGCGGTTGCGGCGGCTCCGGCGAGAAGCCTTCTGCGCGTCACGTCCATGTCATTTCCCCCCTTGGCCGCAACGTTGTCGTCGCGGAAGTCGTGGCCCCCTCAGCCGTGTCGCTTCACGTGACCGAGCAGCAAGGTGACGGTGGCCTCCGCGATCCGATCGCAGATCGACCGGTCCCGGGTGTTCAGGTAGGCGAGTGTGATCCCGTCGGTCGCCGCGACCACCAGCGGGGCCAATTCGTCGGCCGGCTTATCCCATCCGACACCGGCCTGCGTGGCGGCCACCTCCAGGCCTGCGGCGATCGCGGCATAGTAGCGGCGGTACATCTCGCCGCCGAGCTCGGCGAGTCCGGTGGTCTGCCGCGCGTACTGGTTCAGCGAGATCATCGCCTGCTCGCGATCCGGATCTGCCACAACTCCGTCCACGTAGCCGAACAGGCTTTCCCGCAACATGATCCGGACGCCGTCATAACCCTGGACCAGGTCGTCGGCGGCGGCCGAGAGCGCCTCGGAGATGACCTGGAGTTCCTCGTCTGTTCCCCGGTGGACCAACGCGGTGAGGAGGTCCTCGCGCGAGTCGAACACATAGTGGAACGTCGACAGGGTCATGCCGGCCTCGGCGCTGATCGCGCGGGTTGTGGCACCGTCCACGCCGTCTCGCGCGATCACCCGGAACGCGGCTTCGAGGAGGAGCGCGCGGCGTCTCTCCACTGGCATCCTGGCCATTGTCGGTGTCCTCTCGTCGGTGACGATGGGTCGGCGTCAGCGAACGGTGGCGAGGACTTCCCGCGCGGCGCGGTGCCCCGATCGCACCGCCCCGTCCATGTACCCGGTCCAGTAGTCCGCGGTTTCGGTGCCGGCCCAGTGGATCGGGCCGACCGGCTCCCGCAGGGCTGGACCGTGGGTGACCAGGGTGCCCGGTGAGCTGACCGCGACCGGGCCGCCCTGCGCCCACGGGTCCAGGTCCCACTTGTAGATGCCGTGGTCGATGAAGTCTCGAGCCTCGGGACCGAAGTAGTCGACAAAGTTACCGATGCACTCCCGCACGATCTGCGACTCCGGGGCCCGGTCGAGTCGGCGCATGGCGTCGGCCGAGATGAACCCCATCAGGATATGGCGATCCTCGGCGTAGCTCTCGAACGTGACGTCGATCGGCCGCCCGTTCCCATACACCTGCCCGGACATGCCCTGCTCGCGCCAGAACGGACGACGGTACAACGCGGCGAACTTGCTGATCGCCCCCATGTGATAGCCCTTCGACAGACCGACCCGGGACGCCGGGAGACCGGGGCGGTAGCGGATCTGGTCGCTGATCGCCGGCGACATCGCGACGATCACCTTCCGGCCGTGGTACGCGCCGGCGGCGCTGTCGACGCGCACGACGCCGCCGGAGACGTCGATGGATCGGACCGGGGCGTTGTAGACGATCCGCTTGCCGAGGGCGCGTGCCATGCGCAAGGGGATCAGAGCGGCGCCGCCCTCGAACAGACGCTCCTGCGCGCCGCCGTCCGTGCCGAGCAGGCGAATCAGGGTGCCGGGGTTGTTCTCGTCGCCGGACGCCGCGATGTAGTTGAGGAAGTAGAGTGCCGACACCTGGTCCGGGCGAACCGACAGCGCAGCGGACATGGCGACGCTCATCATGGCCCGTGCGGTGGGGGAGGTGGCGACCTGATTGCTGTACTGCTCCCAGGTGATGGAGTCGAGATAGCGGGCGTTCGGGTGTTTCCAGGGTTCGCCCACCGGAAAACCGGCCAGCGCGTCGACCTGGGCCCGGGCGAGACCGGCGCCCGCCTCGAGAGTCTCCGCCTGCACGGGTAGTGGCAGCGCCGCGGACATCCGCGACCCCGTCCCACCGTTCCAGAACAGGCTGTCGCCCTCGTTGTAGGTCGGGATCGAACGGACGTCGTACTCGCGCGCCAGCGCGGCGATGTGATTCTGCGTCGGCCCGATGAACTCGGCGCCGGCGTCGAGCGTCGCGCCGAGTTTCGGCGTGGTGATGTTGTGCACTCGCCCGCCGGCGCGGTTGCGCGCTTCGAGTACCACCACCGAGGCGCCGGATTCGACGAGGGTCTTCGCGGCCGACAGGCCGGAGAGTCCGCCGCCGACGACGATCGCGTCGACCGTCATCGACGGGTCCGCCGACGCGCGCGCACCACCGAACGCGCTCACCCCGGCCATCGCACCTGCCGCCGCGATCGAGCCGCCGAGGAAGAGACGACGTGAGATGTCTTGGCTCATGTGGGTTCCCGATCTCGTGCCGTGGACTCGCCGAGTCCGTCAGTGGTTGGACGCAAAAGTAGCCGTCCAATGTTTAGGTCATTTGACCTGAAGTTACGGCATGGTAACAGGCTGATGTGCCGTACGTCTCCCGATGGGGGAGCGTCGGTGGCAATTCACCCCGCAGACGGGGTGGGCAGTTCGGAACCGGTGTGGACGGTCAGCTGTGTTGTCGGATGATCTTCGCCGCCTCGTCGGCATCGACGTTCTTGGCGATCAGGGCGGCACTCGTGTTCGTGCGGATGGAGTAGAGACCATCTCTCTTCGCGGCGGCGACGTGAAGCCCGACCTTCTTGGCGGCCTTGTTGAGATCCTCGAGCATGGGCGGATCGTACGGGATGAAGTTGAACGACGCTCGCCGCAAGTATTGGACGGACGTCCAGGAGTGGCAGTCGTCGGATTTCGAATCCATCTGTGTCAAAAAGATTTTCGATCATGAGGTCGACCTCTTTGCCAGATGGGAACGACGGCCTTTGGTGGTTGGCATGGTTTTGAGGTGCTGGGGCCGACGGCGAGATCAGGATCCGCGCTCGTCAGGAGTGAGCGGGTTTCCGGTGATCGGGTCATCGGGTCAACGGTTGAGCTGCAGTCGCCGCCAGGTCAACATCGTGACGCCGGCGGCAATCGCCAGCAGCGGGGCGAGCAGGGCCAGCTGTAGGAGGGACACGTCTTCGCCGCCCGAGATTGCCCACAGCGCGGGAGCGGCGATCGTGAACCATCCGCCCGCGCCGCCGATCGTCGCGACCTGGGCCGCGATCACCATTCCGATCGCACCGACGACTCCCGCCAGCACTGACCGGCCGACCGTCGCGATCCAGGCCACCGGCAGCGCGCAGATCGCGGTCATGACGCCGAGGGCGAATTGGCGGCTCAGGCCGATCCCGAAGTCCGCAGGCGGAAAACCGAGCCCGAGGGCCAGGCCGCCGATCACGAGGACGCCGGAGATCACCGCGCTGATGAGAATCGCCCAGATGAGATAGACGATCACCTTGGCACCGGCGATCTCGGCACGCGAGACCGGGAGTGCGAACAGCCCGGTGATGGTGCCGTCGATGAACTCGCGCCCGAACAGCCAGGCCAGCAGCACCCCGAAGCCGAGCAACCCGCCGGCGCCGGTGATCTGGGCGGCGCCGGACAGGAGTCCGTCCCAGCTGCGTTCGCCGGCGGCGCCGAGCTTGCCCAACATCTGTGGGTCGCCGCTCTGGGCCGCCAACGGCATCGCGCAGCTCAGCAGCGGGATGCCCACCCCCAGTAGGCCCGACCCCGCCCGACCCACGGTCGAATGGCCGAACTTGATCGTCTCGGCATACACCGCTTCTCTCATGGGTGCTCCCTCTCGTCGTCGGCGAGGACCGCCTCGAAGAAGACGCGCTCGAGCTCGCGCTCGGCCGGGTCGAGCCGGCCGATGAGCCGACCGGCGTTGAGCACCTCGATGCGGTCGGCGATGCGGGCGACCTCGTCGAGGTGATGGCTGCTCACCAGCACGGCGGCCCCCTCTCCGGAGCTGCGACGCAACGCGTCTCGCAACAGGATCACTCCGGCCGGATCCAGGGAATTGGTCGGTTCGTCGAGCACGACAAGTGTCGGACCATGCTGCATCGCCGCCGCGAGCCCCAGCCGCTGCCGATTGCCCAGCGAGAGTCGTCGCGCACGCTTGTTCGCGTATTGCGTCAGGTTGAACGCGGACATGGCGCTCTCGACGACATCGTCGGGAGCGCGGTGCAGTCTGGCCGAGAGTGCCAGATTCTGGCGGGCGGTGAGTTCGCCGTAGGTCAATGGGTATTCGACGAGATGACCCACCGACGCCCACGTCGATTTCGGGACCCGGCGCAGCGGTATTCCGTCGAGCTCGACGACGCCCTGCGATGGCGACAACATGCCCAGGAGGAGTCGCATGAGAGTGGTCTTGCCTGCGCCGTTGAGTCCGACCAGGGCGACGATCTCGCCGGCGTCGATCTCCATGGACACGTCGCGAATCCCGGTCTGATCGCCGAACTCGCGGGTGATGTGGCGCATCGCCATGCGTGGGGTGCTCACCGGTTCGCCTCCAGGATCGCCAGCGCCCGCTCGATCGCGAGATCGAGGGATTCGTGCTCGCGGGGCGCCCACGACATCAACGCCGCGTTGAGCGCGCCGATGGCCGCGGCGGCGGCGATGTCGGCGTCGGTGGTATCGGTGCCGCGGGAGCGCAGGCCGTCTGCGATCGCCTCCTGGGTCGCCGTGGTGCTCTGCGCCATGCCGGCACGCAGGCGAGGCGAGGAGCCGATCACCTGGAGCCGACCGCGGATGCTGTCGGAAGCGGTCGTGGGCACCGACGACCAGACCTCGCGGATTCCGGCGGCGACCGCAGTCAGTGCGGGTGACGCTGCGGGTTGCGAGGCCACCGCGTCGGCGATGATCGGGTCGAACGGGTCGTCGAGGACCACGCTGTCCTTGGTGGGGAAGTTGCGGTAGAAGGTCATCTCGGTCACCCCGGCCGCACGTGCGATCTGGGCGACGCTCGTGTTGTCGAATCCTTCGGCCGCGAACAGTTCGAGCGCGGTGCGGACCAACCGCTCGCGGGTGCGCTGGGCTTTGCCGGTTCGGGGCATGAATAAAATGTTAGACTCTAACATTTTGCCTGGCAAGAGCCTGCGGCCGACGTGTGATCGAAAACGACCTGTTGGGGGGTACAAACGGCGATCGCCCCGCCTGCTGGTGCAGACGGGGCGATCGTTCGGGGTGGATGACGGGACTCGAACCCGCGACAGCCAGGATCACAACCTGGTGCTCTACCAACTGAACTACATCCACCATCGGCGTCCGTCACCCAGGATTTTTCACCGGGTCCCAGAGCCAGGAACCTACTCTAGCGGGTGGGGGTGCCCGAACTCCAATCGGTACCGTTCGGGCGTGTTCAGGCTGGTCCGAGGTCCTTCACGATCGTGGCGAGATCGTCGACATCAGGACCGGGCGCCGGAACGAACGCCGCGGAGCGGTAGTACTTCAACTCTCGGATCGACTCGCGGATGTCTGCGAGCGCCCGATGGGACAGCCCCTTCTCGGGCTGCCCGAAGTAGATCTTCGGGTACCAGCGACGGCACAGTTCCTTGATCGAACTCACATCGACCATCCGGTAGTGCAGATATGCATCGAGTTCGGGCATGTCACGCGCGATGAAGCCTCGATCGGTGGCGATGGAGTTGCCCGCCAGGGGGACCGCGCCGGCAGTCTTCACCTGGGTGCGTACATAGTCGAGCACCAGCTTCTCGGCTTCGGCGACGGTGACGCGCGAGGCGCGCACCTCGTCGGTGAGACCCGACGCTGCATGCATCTTCGTCACCACGTCGGGCATGGCTGCCAGGTCGTCGTCGCTCGCGTGGATGACGATGTCCACGCCCTCGCCGAGGATGTTGAGTTCACTGTCGGTAACGAGCGCGGCGATCTCGATCAGTTTGTCCGACTCGAGTCGCAGGCCGGTCATCTCGCAATCGATCCACACCAGTTTGTCCTGCACCCGGTCAACCTTAGTCGTCGTGGCACTGCCGCCCGTGCGGTGACCGCTATTGTCTGGGTGGACGAGGTGCAACGCTCGCATGAGAGGAACCTTCCCAGTGACCGATCCCGGTGCCGCCGCGGCGATCGCCGCCGGATATGAGTTCGGAACCGCGTCGATCGAACTCGGCACGGTCTCGGTGGACGGCACCATCGATCCGTCCGCGCAGGTGCGAATCCCGTTGTCGATGATGAATCGTCACGGGCTGGTGGCGGGCGCCACCGGCACGGGCAAGACCAAGTCGCTGCAGCTCGTCGCAGAACAGCTCTCCGCCAACGGCGTTCCGGTGGTCATGGCCGACATCAAGGGTGACCTGTCCGGACTGATGAATGCGGGAACCTCGAACGAGAAGATCGTCGAACGGTCGGCCCAGACGGGTGACGACTGGCGACCGGTCGCGTTTCCCGTCGAGTTCGTATCACTCGGTTCCGACGGGATCGGCGTGCCGGTACGCGCCACGATCACATCGTTCGGACCGATATTGCTCAGTAAGGTGTTGGGGCTCAACGAGACCCAGGAAAGCTCGCTGCGGCTCATCTTCCACTGGGCCGACCAGCGGGGGCTGCCGCTGCTGGATCTCAAGGATCTGCGGGCGGTGATCACCCATCTCACCGGCGCCGAGGGCAAGGCGGAGTTGACGAGCATCGGTGGTGTCTCGCCGCAGACGGCGGGTGTGATCCTGCGGGCCGTGTCCACTCTGGAGGCGGACGGCGGGGACACCTTCTTCGGTGAGCCCGAGATCGAACCAGACGACCTGATCCGCCTCGCTCCGGATGGCCGGGGTGTCATCACACTGTTCGAGCTCGGGGCACAGTCGGCGCGCCCGAAAATGTTCTCCACCTTCCTCATGTGGATTCTGGCCGATCTGTTCGAGTATCTGCCCGAGATCGGCGATGCCGAGAAACCGAAGCTGGTCCTCATCTTCGATGAGGCACACCTCTTGTTCGACGGCGCCTCCAAGGCGTTCCTGGACCAGGTCGAGCAGACTGTGAAGCTCATCCGTTCCAAAGGAGTCGGCGTGTTCTTCTGCTCGCAACTGCCGACCGACATCCCGAACGCGGTGCTGTCGCAGTTGGGTGCGCGAATCCAGCATGCGTTGCGGGCCTTCACCCCCGACGATCAGGAAGCATTGCGCAAGACGGTCAAGACGTATCCGGTATCCGATGTGTACGAGCTCGAACACGCCTTGACCTCGCTGGGAACGGGGGAGGCGATCGTCACCGTGCTGTCCGAGCGTGGGACGCCGACCCCGGTCGCCTGGACCGTGATACGCGCACCGCGCTCCTCTATGGCAGCCGTCGGCGCTGCCGCGATCACGACAGCGGCAACGGCCAGTCCGCTGTTCGCGCACTACGGGCAGGCGATCGATCGTGAATCGGCGTACGAGAAGCTCGCAGCCAAGACCCTCGCCCCGGACGAACCGGTCGACGCCCCGGCGCCGCCGGCGCCGGCTCCTCAACCGCATGTATCCGAACCTCAGATCCCGGACATGCTCACCGACGTTCTGACCAGCAAGCCGATGCAGAGCTTCCTCCGGTCGGCGGCGTCCAGCGCCGGCCGTGAGTTCAGTCGCGCGATCTTCGGTACGGGTCGTCGCCGACGACGCCGCTGAGCGGCCGATGATCTCGGCCCCGGAACCGGGTGAGTCGTTGTCTGCGGCGTGGTGTCACGGATTCGCGGATGTGTCGTCGCCGAGTTTGCGGTAGAAGGTGCCGACGATCGGAGCGACGATGGCGCGAGGGGTGTAACCACCGGCCACCGACATCGCCTTGGACAGAGTTCCCGGAACGACGCGCATCTTGTTGTGCTCCAGCGCGTCCAGGCTCATCTCAGCGACCTTGTCGCTGGAGTGCCAGAGAAAATCGGGCACCATCCGATCCACGATCGAGGCATCTTCGGGCGACGGTGTCTCGGTTCGCACCGGACCGGGTGCGAGCAGTGTGACGTGCACTCCTTTGCTCCCGACCTCGCCGCGCAGAGACTCGCTGAAGGTGTTCACGAACGCCTTCGTCGCCGCATATGTCGCGTTGTTGGGGATCGGCATGTTCCCGGCCGCAGATCCCACCATGAGAATGCCGCCGGCCCCGCGCCGCACCATCTGCGGCAGGACCGCGAGGGTCAGGTCGTGGACGGCATTCACGTTGAGACGTACCTGGGCGCGCTCGTAGTCGGGGTCGAGTTCACTGACGGGACCGAAGGTGGCGATGCCGGCGTTGTTGCACAGGATCGAGATCTCCCGGTCGGCCAGCTCGGCGCTGAGGACCTCCACGGCGCAGGGGTCGGACAAATCCACCGGTCTCACCTCGGCCGCCACGTGGTGCCGTTCCCGCAACTGCGCGGCGAGATCCTCCAAGATGTCGTCACGGCGGGCGACAAGGATGAGTGAATGGCCTCGGTCGGCAAGAGCCCATGCAAGGGCCGTGCCGATGCCCGACGAAGCGCCGGTGACGACGGCGCGGGCGGCTGGGGACGGCACTGGAATACCCATGGCTTGATCCTAATCGGGCGCCGGATGGATACCGGCGCCCGATCAGATTGTGTGGTCGATCAGGAGATACCCGCAGCGACCTCGGTACCCTGACGGATGGCTCGCTTCGCGTCCAGTTCGGCGGCCAGATCGGCACCGCCGATGACGTGGGTGGTCACCCCGGCCACCGTCAGCGGGTCGACGAGCTCACGGACCGACTCCTGGCCCGCGCAGACGACGATGTTGTCGACTTCGAGGACGCGGGTCTCCTTCACGGTCCCGTCCTCGTCGCGGAAGCTCAGGTGCAGCCCGCGGTCGTCGATCTTGTCGTATGTGGCGCCCGAGATCTGTTCGACGCCTTTCATCTTCACGGTCGCACGGTGCACCCAGCCGGTGGTCTTGCCGAGAGACTTGCCCTGACGGCCCGACTTGCGCTGTACCAGGAAGACCTCACGCACTGCGGGGAGTGGGCGTGGTTTGGTCACGAAGCCCGGCTTGGACAGGTCTTCGCTGACGCCCCATTCCTGTTCCCACTCTTTGAGATCGAGAGTCGGGGACTCGTCGACGGTGAGGAACTCGGTGACGTCGAAGCCGATGCCGCCGGCGCCCATGACGGCGACACGCTTGCCGATCTCACGCTGCCCGAGCACCGCATCGGCGTACGACATCACCATGGGATGGTCGATACCGGGGATCTCGGGAATGCGTGGGGTGACGCCGGTCGCGATGATCACCTCGTCGAACTCGGCCGCGATGATCTCCTCGGCAGTGATCCGGGTGTTCAGGTGCACCGTGACGTTGGTGATCTCGAGCTGGCGGGTGTAGTAGCGCAGCGTCTCGTTGAACTCCTCCTTGCCGGGAATGCGTGCGGCGATGGAGAACTGGCCACCGATCTGTTCGCCGGCCTCGAAGAGTTCCACCTTGTGGCCGCGCTGTGCGGCCGACACCGCAGCCGACAATCCGGCCGGGCCGGCACCCACCACGGCCACCTTCCGGGCGCGTCGGGTGGCGCCGAGCGTCAGCGTGGTCTCGCGGCCGGCACGCGGGTTGAGCAGGCAGGAGACCTTCTTCCCGACGAACGCATGGTCGAGGCAGGCCTGGTTGCAGCCGATGCAGGTGTTGATCTCGTCGGCCCGACCGGTCTGCGCCTTGGCGGCGAAATCGGGATCCGACAGCAGCGGTCGTGCCATGGAGATCGCGTCGACCTTGCCGCGCTCGAGGATTTCTTCGGCGATCTCGGGGGTGTTGATGCGGTTGCTGGCGATCAGCGGGATGGAGACCTCGTCGCGCAGGCGCTCGGTGAACTTGACGAAGGCGGCCCGGGGCACAGACGTCACGATCGTCGGCACACCGGCCTCATGCCAGCCGATGTCGGTGTTGATCGCGTCGACGCCGTACTCCTCGGCCTTGCGTGCCATCAGTGCGATCTCGTCCCAGGTCTGGCCCTTGCGCACGAAGTCGGCGATGGACTGGCGCAGGATGACGGGGAAGTCGCGGGGCACCTGTCGGCGGATCTCCTTGATGATCTCGACCAGGAACCGCTGGCGGTTCTCAGTGGAACCGCCCCACTTGTCGGTCCGGTCGTTGGTGTGCGGGCAGAGGAACTGGTTGATCAGATAGCCTTCGCCACCCATGATCTCGACGGCGTCATAGCCGGCCTTGCGTGCCAGTTTGGCGGACCGTCCGAATGACTTGATCACGTGCTTGATGATCGGCTCGGTCATCGTGAGGTGCTTGAACGGGTGGATGGGCGAGGGCTCCGAACCCGGGGCGACCTTGAGCGGTGTGTAGCCGTATCGGCCGGCGTGGATCAGCTGCATCGCGATCTTGCCGTTCTCGCGGTGCACTGCACGGGTGATGCGCTGGTGCCGTTTGACATCGGCGAGGTTGGTCATCTTGCCGGCGAACGGCAGCAACAGGCCGGTGCGCGAGGTGCCGAAGCCGCCGGTGATGATGAGGCCCACATCGCCACGGGCGCGTTCGGCGTAGTAGGCGGCCAGCTTGTCGGTGTCCCAGAGCCGATCTTCGAGACCGGTGTGCATCGATCCCATGATGAGCCGGTTCTTCACAGTGATGCCGCCGAGCTCCATCGGTTCGAACAGGCGAGGGTAATGCGGATTCGGGGCGGCCGTGTGGGCTGACATGGCGGACCTTTCGGATCGTGGTGGTGGACCGGGCTTCCGGTCAGGTGGACAGCTCTCGTTCGAGCGCGACGATGACCTCGTCGCACCATTCGATGTAGCCTTCTTCTTGACGGATACCGCCGCGCAGCACCAGATATTGATGCAGCTTGCGGCCGGTCAGCGTCTCGGGTTCGGGGTAGTAGCTATCTTGGAATCCGTTGTAGAGCTTCAGTTGTGCCAGGTGCTCGTCGCGATGCATCTTCAATTCCCCGATGACGGCGGCGAGATCGCCGAACTCGGCGGCGCGCAGCTTCACGCCGATGTCACTACGCAGGGGCTGAACCGGTGTCGGACTGATCGCCCACTCCGACAGCACTTTTCGGCCATCTTCGGAGATCGTGTAGACCTTCTTGTCCGGGCGGCCGTCCTGGCTGACGGACTCGAAGCTGACCAGGCCATCGGTGTGGAGCTTCTTGAGCGTGCGATAGATCTGCTGATGCGTCGCCGACCAGAAGTAGCCGATGGATCGATCGAACTGCTGGCCGATCTCATATCCCGTACCGGGTCGTTCGGCCAGCGACACGAGAATCGCATGCTCGAGCGCCATGGATCGACCGTAGCACTGCACCTATGCACTATGCAACGAGGTTCATATGACCAGTGGCCGAAACGCTGCGGCTCACCCGGTCGCTGGGACGCCGCTTAGGGAGCGGGTGTCACCCCGCTCCCTGAGGTCCCTGCGAGGCGTCACCATCCGCTCCCTGAGGAGCCTCCGAGCCTGCGAGGCGTCATCACGCGCTCCCTGAGGTGCCTCCGAGCCTGCGAGGCGTCATCACGCGCTCCCTGAGGTGCCTCCGAGCGTGCGGGCGTGACCACCCGCTCCCTGAGGTGCCTTCGAGCGTGCGGGCGTGACCACCCGCTCCCTGAGGAGCCTTCGAGCGTGCGGGCGTGACCACCCGCTCCCTGAGGAGCCTCCGAGCCTGCGAGGATGCGTCATCACCCGCTCCCTGAGGAGCCTCCGAGCCTGCGAGGATGCGTCACGAAGGGCGCCCCTTCGTGACGGCCCTCCGCTAGCGCTCCGGACCTCCTCAGGGATCGGGAAGATCCTGACGCGCGAGCTTGCGAGGATGCGTGACCACCCGCTCCCTGAGGAGCCTCCGAGCTTGCGAGGATGCGTCATCACCCGGTCCCTGAGGAGCTCGCCGTGAGATTGCATCGCTGACCGCGAAGATACGAATCGAAAAATCTGGGCTGTGTCAGGCGAAGGCATCCTGCCGGCTGTGGAGGCGGCCGTCGCGGAGCTCGAGGACGTGGTCGGCGATCCGGGTCGCCCGAGCGTCATGCGTGATGAGCAGCGTCGAACGACCGGCCGCGAGTCGGCGCAACGGCTCGAGAATCCGTTGTGCGGTTGCGTCATCGAGGCCTGATGTCGGTTCGTCGAGGATCAGTACGGGGCTATCGCGCAGGAAGGCGCGCGCCATGGCGATCCGTTGGCGCTGGCCGCCGGAGAGCGTGAGTCCGTCCTCGCCGAGCATGGTGTCGTAGCCGTCGGGCAGGTCAGAGATGAACGTGTCCGCATCGGCAGCGATCGCGGCGTTGACAACTTCCGTCCGGCTCGCCTCAGGACGTCCGTAGGCGATGTTGTCGGCGATGGAGGCGGCCTTGATGACCGGCTGCTGGGGGAGCAGTGTGATGTGTTCTCGGATGGATCGCCCGGTGATCTCGTTGAAATCTCTGTCCCCGAGTGTTATACGGCCGCTGTCGGGTCGCTCGAATCGGCAGAGCAGCGAAGCCAACGTGGTCTTGCCTGCCCCGCTGCCGCCGACGAGTGCGGTGATCTCGCCGGGCCGAAGGTCGAGTGAGACGCCATCGAGGACGTCCAAGTCGCCGCGCCGCAGAGTGACATCTCGGACCGACACCTCGTGGTCGTGGCCGTCGTGGGGCACCGCGTCATCGAGATCGGCGTCGCTGGCAGGGAGGTCGAGCAGTTCGGCGATGCGTTCGGCACTGACCGCGGCCGACGCGAGGCAGAGGCGGACTTCGGCGAGTTCTTGCATCTTCGGGTACAGCATGCCCAGATAGCCGGTCAGGGCGAGGAGCTGTCCGACGCTGAGCCCGCCGTTACGCACCTGCCAGACGCCGGCGACGGCGATGGCGAGGGTGACGACCACCTGACCGAAGCCCATCACGGCGCCGAAACCAGCCTCGATCCGGGTCTGGGCCATACGCGCGCCGAGCCACGTGACGCCGTGGCGATGGAGCCGGGCATGTTCGCGATCCTGCTGGTTGTACGCTACTGCGGTTTCGTGCCCGCCCAGCGCGGTCTGGACCGCGATCACGATGTCGGCGTTGGCGACCCGTTCATCACGCGTGACGATGGTCTGTCGGCGACCGTAGTACGCGGAGATGGCCCACAGGGCGGGAACCGCCGCGATCGCAACCAGTGCGACCTGCCAGCTCATGATGAATGCGGCGATCACCAATCCCGCGGTGTTGACCGCGGCAATCACAAACTGCATCAGTCCCGAGCCCACCAGGTATTCGACGGCCTCGAGGTCACTCGAATGTCGGGTCACGAGGTCACCGATGCCGAATCGCCGATGAGTGACCGGACTGAGCCGCTGGACGTGCGCAAACAGTGAATCCCTCAGCCGCAGAACCACCCGCTCGGAGATGCCGATGGACGTGATCTGACCGTAGTAGTCGGCGCCGGTGGAGATCGCGGTGATCAAGAGCCACAAGGCAGACAACTTCACGAACTGAAACGCACTGTCGGCGGACAGTGCACCGTCGATCACATCGGACAGCACGAAGATCGCAACGATCTCGCACGCCGTGGCGACAAGCAGAAGCGTCGCGGCGAGAGCGAATCGAGGTCCTTCGCCCGCAAGGGCGGGGGAGAAGCGGCGAAAGGCGTCACGGGCGGTCATCGGAGATCCGATCTGGTACAGCGCAGTTCGGGGCCGGACTACGGTGTCCGGCCCCGAGCTGCAGGAGGTTGGGTCAGCGCTGGATCGAAACGGCGGTCAGAACCACACCCAGTCCCAGCGGTGCAGACGCCGATTCCACACCCGGCGACGCCGGCGCTTGCGCGGCGGAGCGGGATGCTGCTGCCCGGGACGGTTCTGGTTTCCGGGCTTCGGTGCTGGCTGAGGCATTCGTTCTCCTTGTGTCCGGCCGGCCGCGTTGCCGACTCGATGAAAGCTATGGCCGTTTCCTGCGCCTCGGCTTGTCCACAGCTGGGAGAACGCTGTCAGCCTGCACCACCCCCGACAGCCGCCACAACCGATGCGACGACGGCGATCACCTTCGGCGTCGAGCACGCAACTTCGACGAGATGTGCGCGCCTGCGAGGACAGGCGTCGCCGGCCGGCGCAGCGTCGGATGGGGCGGGCCGACCACGGTCGGACGTCGATCAGCTGGGTGGCACCACCCTCAACCAGACAGGCGTGACGACCTCGGTGACTGGGCGGGCGTGATCACCGCGCTGCCGACCGGAGCAACTCGGGCCCGAAGGTCTCATAGTGGATCTGGCTGTCACCGACCCCGCGACCGACGAGATCGTCACGCATCGCGGACAGGAAACCGTTCGGGCCGCAGAGCATCACGTGTGACTCGCGTGCGAACTCGATGTCTCGCAACGACATCTGGCCGAGCCGAATCGCATCCGACAGGATGTGCCCGGACGCGTTCTCGTACCACTGGAACAGCCGACCCTGCGGCAGGGATTCGACGAGTGCCGCGAGCTGACCGCGATGGGGTTGGCGGTCGCGGGAACGGTCGGCGTGCAGCACTGTCACGGGACGCTCGTCCTGATGCTCGGCCATGGCGGTCAGCAGACCGATCACCGGTGTACACCCAATACCTGCGGACGCGAGCACGAGCGGGACATCGTCGTCGGGCAGCGTCAGATCGCCGAACGGGGTACTCACGCGCAGCAGGTCGCCCTCGAACACTTCTTCGTGGAGGAATGCGGACACCTCACCGGCGAGCTTGACGCTGAACTTCCACTCGGGCACTGTCGGCGCACCCGTCAGGCTGTACTGCCTGATCTGGTTCGATCCGTCGGCGAGCGGAACTTGGACGGAAATATATTGTCCAGGTGAGAAACTCGGTAGTCTGCCGCCATCGGCGGATGCGAGGGTCAGCGAGACGGTGTCGGGGGAGACCTGTGCGCGTTCGACGATCCGTGCGTGGCGCCACACGTCGCCCGGCGTGACACCGGCACGGTCGTAGAGCTGTTCCTCCGATGCGATCAGAAGGTCGGCCATGTCCCAATACAGCTGGTCCCACGCGTCGGCGACCTCCGGCGTGACGGCGGCGTCGAGGACCTCGACGATGGCCGCGAACAGGTGCTCGTGTACCACGCCATACTGTTCCCGCGTGACGCCGAGTGAAGCGTGCTTGTGTGCAATCCGCCCGAGGATGAATCGCTGCCGATTCAGATCCGGTTCGAGCTGAAGCCGGGCGAACGCAGCGATCGAACCGGCCAGCGCCTGCGGCTGTTCGCCGGACTCCTGGTGGGTGCGGTTGAACAGGTCGTTGCGTAATTGCGGGTGCGCTGCGAACAACCGGCTGTAGAAACTCTTGGTGATGGCCGGCAGTGCGCCCTCCACGGCGGGAACCGTCGCGGTGAGAATTCTGCGTTGTGTTTCGGACAACATGGTGACTCCGATCTGTCGGTTGGTGATCTCAGGCGGTATGGCCGGTTGGCGATCCGGTCGCAGAGTTGTGCGCGGCAGCGGTGGGAGTGACGGTGGGCGCCAGCGACAGCAGCACCGCGGCCGTGGGCTCGGCGACGAGGTCGCCGACGGTCTGGTCATCGAGACTCGTGAAGAACGCGGCACGCGCGCGGGCCAGTGCACCTCGGAGACGACAGGCGTTGCGCAGCGGGCAGGGCTGCGGCCCATCGCAATCGACAACCTCGCCCTCCCCTTCGAGGCTGCGCGCCAACCAGCCGATGCGCGCCTCGCGACCCAGGTCGGTGATCGCCAAGCCGCCGGTCCGGCCGCGTCGTGCATGGACGACGCCCATCTCGGAGAGCCTGCCCACGACCTTGGCCACGTGGGTGTACGGCACCGCGAGTTCGGCAGACAGATCCTTCGTGGTCATCGGGGTCACCGCCGTCATTGGCATTGTCCCGGAGGAGTTCTCATCCACGACTGCCAGGCGCATGACGACGCGCAAACCGATATCGGTGAATCGGGTCAGCTGCATGAGATCAGTCAAGCATAATCTGCATCTGAGATGCCTATTTAAGTTGCGTGATGCCTGTCACCTTCCTGTGCGGGGTCCGTCGGTCCCTCGTGTCGTCGGGTCGTCGTGTTGGGACGCGGGCTCGCGCGGTTTGTCGCACACTGATTGCCATGGCGACAACGGGATCGCGAACTGATCGTTTCTTGTCCTGGCGGCGGGTCGACGGCGATCGGGTGATCGCGCCCGACGAACGGCTGAGTTGGCCGCAGACGGTGGGGATCGGACTGCAACATGTGGTGGCCATGTTCGGTGCCACATTCTTGGTGCCGGTGCTCACGGGCTTTCCGCCGGCGACGACGTTGCTGTTCTCGGGTATCGGCACGCTGCTGTTCCTGCTGATCACGCGCAATCGCCTGCCGAGCTACCTCGGTTCGAGCTTTGCGATCATCGCGCCGGTGTTGGCGGCCACGGCTTCAAACGGTCAATCCGCCGCCCTGGGCGGCATCGTGGTGGTCGGCGCGCTGCTGATGGTGATCGGCGTCATCGCACACTTTGCGGGCATCGGGTGGATCGAAGTGCTGATGCCGCCGGTGGTGACCGGCACGATCGTCGCACTCATCGGGCTCAATCTGGCGCCGACGGCGAAGACGAACTACGAGCAGGACCCGGTTATCGCGACGATCGTCCTGGTGCTCCTGGTGGCGTCGGTGGTGCTGTTCCGTGGTTTGCTCGGCCGGCTCGCGATCTTCCTCAGCGTGATCATCGGCTATCTGATCTCGCTGATCTTCGACAAGGTCGATACCAGCGGCATCGCGGACGCGGCGTGGGTCGGCTTTCCCGACTTCCAGACGCCGACCTTCCATATGTCGGTGATCCCGATGTTTCTGCCGGTCGTGCTGGTGCTGCTGGTGGAGAACATCGGACATGTGAAGTCGGTGGCGACGATGACCGGGAACAACTACGACCGGCGGATCGGACGCGCGCTCGCCGCCGACGGCCTGGCCACGGTGCTCGCCGGCAGCGGCGGCGGATCGGCCACCACCACCTACGCCGAGAACATCGGCGTCATGGCGGCGACCAAGGTCTACTCGACCGCCGCGTACTGGATAGCCGGCGTCGTCGCCATTCTGCTCGGACTCTCACCGAAGGTCGGTGCGGTGATAGCGGCGGTCCCGCCGGGCGTGCTCGGCGGTGTCACGACAGCGCTCTACGGCCTCGTGGGAATTCTGGGCGTGAACATCTGGGTGACCAACCGGGTCGACTTCGGCCGCGCCATCAACCAGTTCACCGCAGCCATCCCCCTGGTGATCGGCATCGCCGATTTCACATGGGTGATCGGCGATCTCAACTTCGGCGGCATCGCGCTGGGCGCTGCCGCCGCACTACTGATCTACCACTCGATGGCGTTGATCGGCCGCTGGCGCGGAACGGTGACCGAGGGGCCGTCGACCGAGGCCCTGGGGCCGCAGCGGTGATTCAGTCCTTGTTGCCCGGCAGGCCGAGTACGAAACCGATCCCGATGATCACGCACGAGACGAATGCGACTGCCGGCATCACCCACATGTAATCCATGAAGAGGATGCTACGAGGGTTGCGGGGTTGATGTCGGGTTTCGACGCGGACCTCCACGAACTCCGGGCGTGACCGGTCACTGCCGTCGGTGTCGACGTCGATGAGGTTGCCGCTCGCACTGTGTGTGCTTCAGCTGGGCCATCAACACGCGATGGCAGTCTGAGGCCGACCCCGACAAGACGAGTGGGATCGAGGTCGCGTTCGGTGCGATCGCGCCGAACGCACCGAAGTCGTTCTGACACATCGACACCTCGACCGCCACGGCGAGGGTTGGCAGAGTATGCGCGATGCGGTCGAGCGCGGGTGGGACCTCGGCCGCTACGTGGAGCAGGCGGCGGTCGAGCATGCGTGAGATGGCGTGCTCAGGGCAGATACGTTCGCCATCACCCCGCGGCAAACACGTCCGTTTCCCGGTCGCCGCCCGACCAGGGCGGCACGACACGCTGCAAGCGTTCGGCCCGTAGGAAGTCGTCGCGTAGATCGTCGGGGAGTCCCTCGTACGGCGAGGTCTGGGAGGCATGGGTGGCCATCGCCTGCTCGCGCGCGCGACGATGACGTGCGGTGTCGATGACCGTGGTGATCAATTCCTCCGGGGTCCCCGGCACTTCCGCTGTCAGATGTTCCGACGACGGATTGTGTTGTGCGACATGGTTCAGCCAGCGTCGCATAAGATCCTGTGGAAGGCAGTGCAGATACACCCGGGGAACCGGCCACGCCGCTGTTCGGACCGCCGCGAGCGTCGCGTCCCGGATGCGGATGTGGTCGCGATGGCCGTCGCCGGCGTCGAGTGTGATCACCACGCCCGGGCGGAACTCTTCGACGCGCCGGCGGACCTGTGTGCTCACATCGTCGAAGGCGGCGCCGACGAGCGTATCGGGAGAGGCTCTCCCCGACATGCCGGAGTCGGTGTAACCGAGCAGGTCGATTCGGGAAACGCCGAGGAGCCGGGCGGCGTCGCGCAGCTCCCGTTCGCGAACCGTCGCCAGGTCTCCGGGTCGGATTCCGCTCTCCCGAGTGGGTTGGCCGGCCTCGCCGCGAGTGGCGCATACCACCGCGGTCACCGCGCCGGTGGCCGCGGCGTGCAAGAGCAACGAGCCGCATCCGAAGGTCTCGTCGTCGGGGTGCGCGACGACCAGCATGAGTCGGGGTGCCGTGCCGCTCATCTGGGCGGGCACAAGAACTCCTCGACGTGGCCGGCGATTTCGTCGGCGACCTCAAAGGTGGGGAAATGGCTGCGTGCGTCGAGACGCTGCACGTGAAACCACGGATGCTCGGAGGCAAACTGCTGCTGCGCGGTGAGCACCGCGTGGTCTGCGGGCTGCGCGTACACATGCAGTGTCGGACAGGGGGTATGGAGTGCCTCAAGTGCGGTGGCCGGGCTGTTCTCGGCGGTGAAGGATGCGGCGATCTCGCGACCGGCCCGACGCCAGTGCCGGAAGCCGTAACGTGCCATACCGGCAACGTACCCGTGCACCGCCGGGACGTCGACGTCCGTCGTCCACAAGTCGAACAGCCCGGCCCGAACTTGACGCCATGAGTCCTCGTCCTGCAGACCGTGGAGCGCATCGATGAAGCCGGGCGGTGGGCCCAGCGGCATCCAGTCGAGCAGCACGATAGCGGGAACCCGGTCGGGTCCGAGCCGGCGTCGAAGCTCGATCGCAAACCAGCCCGCGTGAGAAAGAGACAGCGGGACAACCTGCTTGACATCCGCGTCGGTGATCAGGGTGACGAGGTCGTCGACGATCGACGTCGAGTCGACCTGATCGCGGCGCGGGCTCGACGTGCCGTGATCAGGCAGGTCCGCCGACAGTGCACGCCGGTGCCGCGCCAGATGAGGAAGAAGCGGGTCGAAAACCGTTCGGTCCCCGCACCAGCCGGGCAGGCACAGAATGGCCGGCTCGCCGGTCCCGACGTCGTCGTATCCGATATTCGTCACGCTCGCTGCGGTCATGGCGCACCTCCGGGGTCTCCAGAATACTGCCCTTTGCAGTATTCTGAAATCACTAGACACTGCCCTGGGCAGTATGTCAAGGTCGACTCATGGTGACGAAAAGGACGACGACGTCGTATGCCGTGCTGGGGCTGTTGTCGGTGAGGTCGTGGTCGACCTACGAGCTGGCCAAGCAGGTGCGCCGCAGCCTCAACTGGTTCTGGCCGCGGGCCGAGCGCAAGCTCTACGACGAGCCGAAGCGGCTTGTCGAGCAGGGTCTGGCCACCGCCGCGGACGAAGGACAGGGCAAACGGCCGAGAACCGTGTATGAGATCACCCCGGCCGGCCGGGACGCGTTGCGCGACTGGCTCGGCGAGCCTCCGGCGCCGCGCTCGGTGGAGTTCGAGGGGATGGTCAAGGTGTTCTTCGCCGACGCCGGCACGCTGGCACAACTCGTCGCCACGCTCGACCGGATCGAAAGTGAGGCTTCGGTGCGACTCGAAGCCATCGCGGAGTTCGCCGCCACGCGGCCGTTGCCCTTTCCGCGGCGCGGACACCTCAGTGCCGTGGGTCTGGCACTGCAGTTCGAACAGGAGGATGCGGTGCGTCGCTGGGCGACATGGGCGCGGCGTCAGGCCGCGGCATGGTCCGCCGCTGACGATCCGGGGGAGTGGGACTACGCGGGAGTCCTCGAACGACTGGCCGATTCGCGATCAGGTGTGCGTGTCGGGGAGTCCGACGGTTAGCGCGGGCCTGGCTTTCCGGGTTCCGGTATCGGTCTCGGCGGAACCTCGGTGTCACAGTGCGCCCCGGGAGGACTCGAACCTCCGACCTCCGGGATGAGATGGCCGTTCGGATGACACCAATGATCGGAGAGCCCCTGACCAGGGCGTGCGTCATTGACACTCACCGCGATGGCGACCGTTTGTGCCGGGCATAGACGGTTTGGCTTGAGGCCGCATTGGGCGAATCCCATCGCGGTAGATTGACCGTGGGAGCAGCTACATCGGGGATGCTGCTGACACGCGCGCGGCATCCTGACGCCGCGAATCAAAGAACCCATCGAAGGCCGACCCGAACCCGTCACCGCGGAGCGCCGCCGGCTGCATTGGGGCGAGATTTGCGCCTACGGCGGTAGTTCCGAAATCAGCCGAACTGATTGTAGTTCGAAATGGCTAACGAAGTCATCCAATATATCGCTGGGTATGTGGACCGCGCGTGGGAATTATCTAATAAGCCAGCTAAGTGGAGTGTGGCATATTACGCTGTGCAATGTTCGACCGGAATTTTGGTAAGTACGGTTCTGCTTACGTTGCGTTTCAGCGCAATTATTGAGTTTAAGGAGACCAAAGCGATGAACAAGCCTGTCAAGGTCATTGGAGGGCTTTTCGGCGCTGTCGTTGTGATAGGTGTCATCGGGGCAATCGCAGGTGGTGGCGAGGACGATGCCAGCAATGCTGCAGCAGCCTCCAGCGCCACGACAACCGTGGAACAAGCGACCACTACCCAGGTGGTAGCCACCGAAGCAGAAGCACCCGCGACCGTCGACTCCACCCAAGCCGCGCCCTCACCCGCACCGTTTACCCGTGAAGTAACCCCTGGCCAAGCTAATGCTCTCGCCAAGGGCAAGCAGTACTTGAAGATGCAGGCGTTCAGCCACAGCGGCCTGGTTGAACAACTCGAGTACGAAGGCTTTTCGACGGCCGACGCCACTTACGGGGCAGACCACGTGGGAGCCGACTGGACTGAACAAGCTGTACGCAAGGGCAGACAGTACCTCCAGATGCAACCGTTCAGTCATTCCGGATTAGTAGAACAATTGACGTACGAGGGCTTTACACCAGCCCAAGCAGAAGCGGGAGAAACCGGGGCAGGCGTCTAATCCCGGAGGTCACTTCTAAACCCCTCTGGCCACCTTTCAACTCGGCGAGCGGGCTGACGCTGTCCTATGGCTGACGAAAATCTTACGTCCATTCTGGCGGCGAGGACTTTCCGAGTTTCGAACGTAGAGTAAAGGTCTGGGTGGTGCAGATGTTGTGCCAGGCCGATCGTCCATTTCCGGCGTGGAGGCGGTTGACATTTCGGCTCGTGTGCTAGTCCGCGGCGGCAGGCGAGTGCAGCACATACGGTATCGGGTGCCATCGAGTGCGAATCACGCTGCGTGTAGGTGTCGCGCCATTTGGATTTTGCATTGTGTTTGCGAGTGATGGTGGCTGTGGGGGATGGCCCAGCGTGTCAGCGCCGTTGCCCCAGACTGCATGCCTTGATACGGCAGGCGAGCGATCACGACGTCCGGTCGCATGGTCGTGACCACGGCCGTTGGATCTATGGTCCGAGCACGTCCGACCCGGTGTCCTCCCACACGCGCGCCGCCCTGAGCGTGGTTGGTAATAAGACTCTGTTGCCGTCGTGGCCTCGTGGCGTGGGTGCCGTGGTGGCGGTTGGCTCGATGCAGATGCCGGAATGAGTTGTGGAGCCGGGGCGTATGCGACCAATTTCCGACTGTAGTCTCCGCGATCGAATTATAGGTCGTTTTGGTGAGTGCTCGGCATACTGTCCGACGTCTGGTCTATGGTCGTCAAAATGGTTTCCGTTGAAGGGATTTGTTGGCGATGGCCGTAGCGGACGAAATCAAAACACTTGCTGCAAAGATCCGCGACAAGCGGGCAAGCATCGAAACTGAGGAAGCAACCAAGAACGCATTCATTATGCCGTTCATCTCGAACGTGCTGGGCTACGACGTGTTTGACCCGTCAGAGGTTGTTCCAGAGTTCACCGCCGATGTTGGTGTCAAGAAGGGAGAGAAAGTCGATTACGCCATCCTTATGGGTGGTCAGGTGCAAATTCTGATGGAGTGCAAGAAGATCGGTGATAGTCTCGACTTGCGGTATGCGTCTCAGCTGTTCCGCTATTTTTCGGTCACGTCGGCACGGATCGCTGTGTTGACGAATGGTCAGCAGTATCACGTCTATACCGATGGCGATATGCCGAACAAGATGGACGAGAAACCGTTCCTGATGTTTGACCTGCTCGACTTGGATCGCACTCTGCTACCGGAGATCGAGAAGTTGTCCAAAGGCTCGTTTGACCTGGACTCGGTGGTCAGTGCTGCGCAAGAGTTGAAGTACATAGGTGGTATCCGTCGTGTGATCGCCAACGAGATCAAGGAGCCTTCGGACGATTGGGTGCGGTACTTCGTTGGCAAGGTCTACGACGGCAAGGCCACGCAGCGCGTAATCGAGCAGTTCCGGCCGCTCGTGGTGATGGCTGCGGCGCAGTACATCAACGGCCAGGTTAATGATCGACTCAAGACTGCTCTTGGCGACGATGCCGACCAGGAGGCCGAGATTGTGACGCGTAGTGCGACACTGACGGCATCTGCGGCTGCTTCTGCCGAACCTGTGGCTGGTGCCGAGACGGCGATTTCGGTGACTGATCCTGACATTGTGACTACCGATGAAGAGCTGGACGGTTTCAACATCATCCGTGCCATCGCGGTGGCTGAGGTGGCGCCTGAACGCATTGTCTACCGGGATGCGAAAACGTACTTTGCAGTCCTGCTCGACGACAATAACCGCAAACCTATTGCCCGGCTGTACCTGAACGGGAAAAGTGTCAAGTACATGATGACCTTCGAGACGGGTAAGGATGGGACGCGCCGCGACATCGAATCTGTTGTGGACATCTACCGGCATGCCGATCACATTCGGTCCGTACTGCGCCAGTACGAGGGTGCCGTTGTGGCGACCTCACCCGCTAATCTTGACTGACAGATCAACACCTGGCCACCGTTCTTGACGTTGGGCCGGGATCAGCGTCGGGGATCGCTGGGATGAGTGCCCTGGGCGTCGGTTGTCAGGTTCCCGCTTCAGTGATCGCTATCGTTAGGGTCTGCTGTCAGCCACGACAAATTGGGTTTGCACGGCCGCTCTGAGCCTCTTCGTTCGCCGCCAACGCCCCGGAAAAGGTGACCCGTTCGGCTGCATGGACGGCTCCCCGCATAGCGAAATGTGGAAATGTGGCGGTTGTCGCATCCGTCGGGTCCTGGTCGTGCAAATCCTATGGGTGGCGGATCAGCGGTACTCATGCGGCATACCAGGCGAGATGTACATCGAGTGCGCATGCGGCGACGGGGCATCACGTACAAAGAGGCCGCGGTGAATTTTTGCCAAGAAGAAGTGGCGCAGTGGGAAACTCCTGTTCACGAGGCATTTTCATATCTCGAACAGGTTTCTGAGTGCCCCCGGCAGGATTCGAACCTGCGACCAGCTGATTAGAAGGCAGCTGCTCTATCCCCTGAGCTACGGAGGCGTGTGGTGCTGCGCAATCTGCAACACGTTTTTCGTTCTCCGCAGTTCAGGCTGGCATCTCAAGGGATTAGAAGGCCCTTGCTCTATCCACCTGAGCTACGGAGGCTGACCTGCCGCGGGGCGGCAGCGAGGGCGAGTATATCCCGTCTTAGAGTTGTTACATGACAAGCGCTGCTCCCACCGCCCCGGCCGATCCAGGCCGGGACGCGATGACCGAGCAGCGCGGTGTGGTCGCCGCCCTGTCGTGGGCGCTCGGGTGGCTGGCCGGGGTGGTGGCGATCGTGGTCACCGCGCTCTCGGCGGCATCGGCCGTCGAACTCGCCGGCGTGCCCGATCCGGGCTGGCTCACCACGTACGGACTCCCCACGGTGACGGCAATCGGTGAGGTCAGTGCGGCGATCGCGGTCGGCGCGGCGGTGTTCGCCGCTTTCTTCGTGCCGCCGCAGGCCGATGGTGTGCTCGACATCGGCGGCTATCGGGCGATACGGATCGCTGCGACCGCATCGCTCACGTGGAGTGTGTGCGCCGTCCTGATGATCCCGCTGTCGATCTCCAACGTCAGTGGTCAACCGCTTTCCGAGACCGTCAAACCCGCGAACCTCATCAGCGCCTATCCACAGGTGGCCGACGCCCGCACCTGGTTGTGGACCGCGATCTTCGCGGTCGCCGCCGCGGCCCTGGCCCGCGCGATCCTGCGGTGGGGATGGACCGTCGCGGTGATCGTTCTCGCCGTGCTGAGTCTGATGCCGGTGGCCCTGGCAGGCCACTCGTCGACCGGCGGAAACCACGACCTCGCCACCAACAGCCTGATCCTGCACATTGTCGGCGCGACGGTATGGATGGGCGGCCTGGTGGCGGTGGTCACTTACGCGCTCGCCGACGGACGATGGCGCGCGCTCGCGGTCGGGCGGTTCTCGCGGGTGGCGTTCTGGTGCATCGTCGTCGTCGGGGTCAGCGGCGTGATCAACGCGCTGGTCCGGGTTCCACTCGGCGACATGTTCACCGACATCTATGGTCGTCTGGTGCTGGCCAAGGTCGCGGCCCTGCTGGTTCTGGGCGCGCTCGGGGCGTGGCATCGGCGGGTGACGATCTCGCAGATCGAGAGCGATGGCCCCGGACGGTCGTTGTTCGTGCGGTTCGGGATCGTGGAGAGCCTGGTGTTCGCGGCCACGTTCGGTCTGGCGGTCGGGTTGTCGAGAACGCCGCCGCCGGCGGGGGACAGCGCGGACATCACGGCCGTCGAGAGCCAGATCGGCTACCGTATCGACGGCCCGCCGACGGTTGCCCGCATAGCGCTCGACTGGCGATTCGATCTGGTCTTCGGCACTCTGGCGATCGTCTTGGCCATCGTCTATCTGCGCGGTGTGGTCCGGTTGCGTCGGCGCGGTGATCACTGGCCGGTCGGGCGCACCGTGGCATGGACACTCGGTTGTGTTCTGTTGCTGTTCACGACGTCGTCGGGCCTCGGGAGATATGCGCCGGCGATGTTCAGCATCCACATGATCTCGCACATGCTGCTGTCGATGATGATCCCGGTGCTGCTGGTTCTCGGTGGCCCGGTCACCCTGGCGCTGCGCGCGCTGGCGCCGGCCGGGCGCGGCAATCCGCCGGGACCACGCGAGTGGATCCAGTCGGCCGTGCACAGCCCGGTGTCACGGTTCGTCACCAATCCGGCGATCGCCGCGATCCTCTTCGTCGGCAGCTTCTATGCGCTCTACCTCAGCGGGCTGTTCGCGACGATCGTGCCGTACCACGCGGCCCATCTGCTGATGAACGTCCATTTCCTGGTGAGCGGCTACCTCTTCTACTGGCTGGTCATCGGGATCGACCCAGCCCCGCGTCAGGTCGCGCCGGTGGCGAAACTCGGCATCGTCATGGGGTCGTTGCCGTTCCACGCGTTCTTCGGGATCGCGTTGATGATGACCAGCGGAATCATCGCCGAGACCTATTACCGCAGCCTCAACCTCCCGTGGACCTACGACCTGTTCGACGATCAGCGCGTCGGCGGTGGGATCGCTTGGGCTGCAGGTGAGATCCCGCTGGTGGTGATCATGCTCGCACTCTTGGTGCAGTGGCGCCGCCAGGACGACCGGCAGGCCCGTCGCTACGACCGCCGGGCGGATCGGGACCACGATGCCGACCTCGAGGGCTACAACGAGATGCTCAAGGAACTCAACAAGGGCGGCTGATCCCGGCGATCACCTCCGCGTTGTCCACAGATGTGCTCGCGGAGCGTTTCGGCTCGCTTTCCTGGTCCATGCTGGCTCCAGTCACGGACGACCGTGGCCAGGACGAGTCGGAGGAGTCGAGCATGTACGAGACCTACACCACCGTGATCGGGACAGCGGTATCCGAACCACGCCGTCGTCACACCACGACCGGCGAGGAGGTGATCTCCTTCCGTGTCGCCTGCAACTCGCGCCGGATCGACAAGCGAACCCAGGAGTGGGTCGATGGGCCGACGTTGTACCTGACGGTGAGTTGTTGGCGGAAGCTGTTGGCCGGGGTCGGACTCGCCATCGCCAAGGGTCGCCCGATCATCGCGCACGGACAGATCAAGACCAACGAGTACGTCACAGCGGACGGGGAGAAGCGCGCCGACCTGGAGATGACCGCCACCGCGGTCGGGCTGGATCTGAGCCGGTGTGTGGTGAGCTACCAGGGAACGCCGGGCACCGCTGACTGTTCAGAGCCGTCGGCGGTGCATGCGCGCACCGCCGATGAGCAGCGTGCGGCCTGACGCTGTGCGAACCCTGATCAGGGGCGTCGGCCTCGACAGGACATCCGTCAGTGGCGGGCGCGGAGTTCTTCGCCGCCGAAAATCAGGCGCTCGCCGAGGTCGGCCTGACGGGTGGCCTGGGTGACCTCGACGGTGTAGAGGTCATCGCCGATCTGACCCGCGATCTTGCCGAACATCCCTTCGTGTCGGCATGGGGTCCGATCACATGCGCAGATGACGGCGACGGGTTCGCCGACGAGGTGGCCAATCCTGTGACGGAACGAGGGGCCGTGCCCGGACTCGGTGCTCCCATCAGCCGTGCGCACCACGTTCGCGGACACCGTCTGCGTCGGTCCGGCCGCGCGAGATGAATCGGTGGCCTCGAGGGCTGCGCGGACACGGCGCTCGACCAGGAGTGGGACGAAATCTCGGACGTGTGCGTCGGCGTAGTCACCCAGGATCTCGCCGACGATCCGCTCGACCTCGTCTGGTGCACGATCTGGGAATGCGGTGCGGATCCGGTCTCCGACGTCATGGAGCTGTTGTTCTTCGTCGTACTCGATCACGAATCCAATGGTACTTTCCAGTCCATTTGTGCCATTGGGTAGAAAGTCCTGATCAGGGGGTGATTTCGGTGACGCTGATGCCGTGCGTGTGAGGCCCGATACCGGTTGACGGGACACCGCGGGGTGTCCGCAGCGGCGTCCGGACGCAACACACTAGGCTGGAACGAGTTGTGGCATCTGACCGGATGCCCCGAGTTGGCCGAAGAGATTCGCGCAGGAGCTCGATGCCGGCAACGAGACCGTCGGCAGAGGGACCGCGACAACCGACACGCAGGGTCTGAAGGAGATTTCGTAAGTGGCTGAGTTCATCTACACCATGAAGAAGGTACGGAAGGCTCATGGTGACAAGGTCATCCTCGATGACGTCACCATGTCCTTCTACCCGGGCGCCAAGATCGGCGTCGTGGGACCCAACGGCGCAGGTAAGTCTTCGATCCTGAAGATCATGGCCGGCCTAGACCAGCCATCCAACGGTGAGGCCTTCCTCGACCCTGACGCCACCGTCGGCATCCTGCTGCAGGAGCCACCTCTCAACGAGGAGAAGACGGTCAAGGAGAACGTCGAGGAGGGGATGGGCGAGATCAAGGTCAAGCTCGACCGCTTCAACGAGATCGCCGAGCAGCTCGCCACCGACTACTCCGACGAGCTGATGGAGGAGATGGGCAAGCTCCAGGAAGACCTGGACAACAACGACGCCTGGGACCTCGACTCGCAGCTCGAGCAGGCGATGGATGCCCTGCGCTGCCCGCCCGGTGACTCTCCGGTCACCCACCTGTCCGGTGGTGAGCGCCGCCGCGTCGCGCTGTGCAAGCTCTTGCTGCAGAAGCCCGACCTCCTGCTCCTCGACGAGCCGACCAACCATCTCGATGCCGAGAGTGTGCTGTGGCTCGAGCAGTTCCTCGCCTCCTACCCGGGCGCCGTGCTCGCCGTGACCCACGATCGCTACTTCCTCGACCATGTGGCCGGCTGGATCTGTGAGGTCGACCGCGGCAAGCTGATCCCCTACGAGGGCAACTACTCGACCTACCTGGAGAAGAAGGCCGAACGCCTCGAGGTGCAGGGCAAGAAGGATCAGAAGCTCCAGCGCCGGCTCAAGGAAGAGCTCGCCTGGGTGCGGTCGGGCGCCAAGGCCCGTCAGACCAAGAACAAGGCGCGTCTGGCGCGCTACGAAGAGATGGCCACCGAGGCGGAGAAGACGCGCAAGCTCGACTTCGAAGAGATCCAGATCCCGACTCCGCCCCGTCTCGGTGATGTGGTGGTCGAGGTCAACAACCTCGACAAGGGCTTCGACGGTCGCGTGCTGATCAAGGATCTGTCCTTCACGCTGCCGCGTAACGGCATCGTCGGTGTGATCGGTCCCAACGGCGTCGGCAAGACGACTATGTTCAAGACCATCGTCGGACTCGAGGAGCCGGATTCGGGCACCGTGAAGGTGGGCGAGACGGTCAAGCTGAGTTATGTCGACCAGAACCGCGCCAACATCGATCCCAAGAAGAACGTCTGGGAGGTCGTCTCCGACGGTCTCGACTTCATCGAGGTCGGGCAGAACGAGATGCCGTCGCGCGCGTATGTGAGCGCCTTCGGATTCAAGGGCCCGGACCAGCAAAAACGTGCTGAGGTGCTGTCGGGCGGTGAGCGTAACCGGCTGAACCTCGCGCTGACGCTCAAAGAGGGTGGCAACCTGATCCTGCTGGACGAGCCGACCAACGACCTCGACGTCGAGACCCTCGGTTCGCTCGAGAATGCCTTGGAGAAGTTCCCCGGCTGCGCCGTGGTGATCTCGCACGACCGGTGGTTCCTCGACCGCACCTGTACCCACATCCTTGCGTGGGAGGGCAACGTTGCCGAAGGTCAGTGGTTCTGGTTCGAGGGGAACTTCGAGGCGTATGAGGCCAACAAGATCGACCGGCTCGGTGCCGACGCCGCCCGGCCACACCGGGTGACCCACCGCAAGCTCACCCGCGACTGACGACGACCGTGGTCGGTTGGTAGGGGCGGACACACCTCCCGAAGGCCGACCACGGCGCCGCGGTGGTCACTACCATCGCAGAGAGAGGGCTACATCCGGAGATTCCGGGTCACTGTCTCTCCCGCGATGGGGTGAGTACCGTTGCCGAATATGACATCGCTTCTACCACAAGCGATTGCGCGATACTTCAGTACGTCGTCGTCGGCCTTCCCGGACACCGGTCAACTGGCCGACCCCGCAGAGATCAACGCTGACGACGTCGCTCGGGTACAACGCCACCTCGAGGTCGCCGAACGGCGCGACCCCGGTGAGCGGATCGTCGATGTCGTCTCCACCGAGTCCGGCGGGGTCGAGGTCGTCGTCGTCAACGACGACATGCCTCTGCTCGTCGAGGCGGTGCTGGCCACCGTCGAAGCGCACGACCTCGTGGTCAGCCGCATCGACCATCCCGTGATCCCGGTGATCCGCACCGACGGCGGTGCACTGTCGGATTTCGGTGACGCGGCCGGATCGACCGCGGTCGAATCCTGGATCTTTGTCGTCGCTCTGTCGCGGCAACCAGACTTCGACGTCGCGGCATTGAAACGGGATGTCGCGGAGGTCATCGGCCGTGTCGCCGATGTCGACCGCGACGTGTCGGAGATGCGTACACGCCTGACGGATCTGGCCACCGAATGCGCCGCGGCGCCGATGTCGACGTTCAGTGGCCTTCTGGTGGGCGACCGTGGCGAGTACGCACGGTTGCTGGAGTGGTTCGCAGGAAACCACTTTCTTCCACTCGGCTTCTCCCGCGTCGACGTCGACGGCGCCGATGTGGGGGACAAACTCGGCATCTGGCGCACCGAGACCGTGTCGTCGAGCTTTCCGATGGTGTCGGCGGCCCCGCTGCTACCGCAGGTGTCACGCGTGTATCTCGAGACCGGGATTCAGCGTTCGAACTTCCCGACGCTGCTGCAGATCCCGGCGTTCGGACCAGACGGCGAGCATGTCGGCGAATGTCGGTTCCTGGGTACCTTCACCTCCTCAGGTCTGCACCAGATGGTGCTCGACGTCCCAGTGCTGCGCGCCAAGGTGCACGGAGTGCTCAGTCGGGCCAACGTCGATGAGGATTCGTTCGCCGGGCAGGCGATGCTCGAGTTGCTGCAGAACTATCCGCTCGTCGAGATGTTCGCCGCCACCGACGAGGAACTCGGCCGCCGCGTCGAGGCGATGCTCGACGCGGTCGCGACCCGGTCGTTGCGGCTGTTCGTCCGCACGAATCCCGGCGGTCGGATGGCGTCGGCGCTGGTCTACCTGCCGCGTGACCGCTACAACACCCAGTCGCGACTGACGTTGCAGGCGGGGCTGCTCCGAGCGCTCGGCGGCACCGCCATCGAGTACACGGCCCGGGTCAGCGAGATGCCCCTGGCGCTGCTGCAGGTGCTCGTCCGCGTCGACCCGGACGTCGCTCGCTCGCTGGGCCCCCTGGACACCGGTAGTCAGCGCCACCAGGAGATGCAGGCACAGTTGGCCGACTCGATCCGCAGTTGGGATGAGCGGGTCCGCGAGCTCGGCGCCGCGGTGGCGACGCAAGACCGTTCACGACAGTGGCCGGAGGGGGGCGTCGATGCGGTGTTGCGCATCCTGCCCTCGCTGCCTGATGAGTACAAGGAACAACGCACGCCGCGGGCCGCACTCGCCGACCTCATCCACGTCGCCCAGCTCGAACCCGGTGACCTGACGGTGACCCTCGGTCGGCCCATCGTCGGCGCCGACGACGACGGCGACATCGCGTCCGGCACGATCGCCGAAGGTGGGGACAAGCGCGTACTGCGCTATGAGCGCTGGCGCTTCACGCTGTATCTGTGTGAGGAGACGGCGACGCTGACCGACGTCCTTCCGGTCCTGCACAGCATGGGGCTCGACGTGCTGGACGAGCATCCGTACCATCTCATCCGGTCCGACGAAACATCCTGCTGGGCATATGAGTTCGGAGTGAAGCTGGCAGAGGGCATGTCGGTCGAAGTCGACTCCCTCGATACCCTCGAGCATCGCTTCACCAACGCATTCCGGCAGATCTGGCGTCGCAATGCCGAGGTCGATGACCTCAACGAACTCATCATCCGATGCGGACTGGACTGGCGATCGGCGGCCATGATACGCGCCTACGGCCGTTACCTGAGGCAGTGCGGATTCTCTTACACCACAAGCCATGTCGCGGCAGTGCTGGGCGAACACGGATCGGTGACACGGGGTCTCGTCGAGCTGTTCACGGCCACCTTCGACCCGGAAACCGCCGACGACGAGCGGCGCCGTGTCGCGCTCGAACGGCTGCGGGAGGGTATCGGCACCGTGATCAGCCTGGACGCCGACCGCATCCTGTCGGCGTTCGCGGCGGTGGTGACGGCGACGTCCCGGACCAATTTCTACGTCACCGACGACGACGGGCACCGACCGGTGATGTCGTTCAAGCTCCGTCCCCGCGAGATCTCGCAAACCCCTCAACCCAGGCCGATGCACGAGATCTTCGTGTACTCGCCACGGGTCGAAGGTGTGCACCTTCGGTTCGGCATGGTCGCACGCGGTGGACTCCGCTGGTCGGATCGGCGCGAGGACTTCCGCACCGAGATCCTCGGTCTGGTCAAGGCACAGGCGGTGAAGAATGCGGTCATCGTCCCGGTGGGTGCCAAGGGCGGCTTCGTCGTGAAACGGCCACCGGCGCCGACCGGTGAGGCCACGGCCGATCGTGACGCCCATCGTGCCGAGGGCATCGAGTGTTATCGGGCGTTCATCGCCGGCCTGCTCGATGTCACCGACAACATCGATCGGCAGAGCGGGGAGGTGCTCCCGGCGCGATCGGTGGTGCGCCGCGACGGCGACGATCCCTATCTCGTGGTGGCCGCGGACAAGGGCACGGCGTCGTTCTCCGACATCGCCAACGACGTTGCCGCGCAGTACCGATTCTGGTTGGGCGACGCGTTCGCGTCGGGCGGTTCGGCCGGCTACGACCACAAGGAGATGGGCATCACCGCGCGCGGTGCCTGGGAATCGGTGAAGCGGCACTTCCGTGAGATGGGTGTCGACACCCAAACCCAGGACTTCACCGTGGTCGGCATCGGCGACATGAGTGGAGACGTCTTCGGTAACGGCATGCTGTTGTCCGAGCACATCAGGCTCGTCGCCGCTTTCGACCATCGGCATGTCTTCATCGACCCGAATCCAGACGCGGACACATCGTTTCGGGAACGAAGCAGGTTGTTCGCCCTGCCTCGCTCGTCGTGGGCCGACTACGACACCTCGTTGATCAGTCCGGGCGGCGGCGTGTGGCCGCGCGATCAGAAATCGATCCCGATCAGCTCCGAGATCAGGGCGGCGCTCGGTCTCCCGGACGACGTGACCGACCTCGCGCCTCCCGAGCTCATCAGATCAGTGCTGTTGGCGCCGGTCGACCTGCTGTGGAACGGCGGGATCGGTACCTACATCAAGGCGTCCACGGAGTCCGATGCAGACGTGGGCGACAAGGCCAACGATGCCATCCGGGTGGACGGGGGCCAGCTGCGGGCCAAGGTCATCGGCGAAGGTGGAAACCTCGGGGCGACCGAACGGGGCCGGATCGAGTTCGATCTCGCGGGCGGTCGGGTCAACACCGACGCGATGGACAATTCGGCCGGTGTCGACTGCTCCGATCACGAGGTCAACATCAAGATCTTGCTCGACGGTGCCGTCTCGTCGGGAGACATCGCGGCCGGCGACCGCAACCAGATGCTCGAGTCGATGACCGCCGAGGTCGGTGATCTGGTTCTCGCGGACAACATCTCGCAGAACTCGGAACTCGGATTCTGTCGGGCGGTATCACTCGACCGCGTTGACGTGCACGTCCGCATGCTCGCCGACCTCGCCCGCAACTACGACGTCGACCTGCGCCTGGAGGCGTTGCCCGAGCCGACTCAGTTGGAGAAACGATTCGATGGCGAGTCCCATCGGGGACTCACGTCGCCGGAACTCGCGACGCTGCTGGCGCATGTGAAGCTGGCGACCAAATCGGATCTGCTGGTGACCGACCTGCCGGACAACGACGTCTTCGAGGGACGTCTGGCCGGGTACTTCCCGGTGCCGGTACGCGAGCGCCTGGCGACCGGGATCCGAGCGCACCGGCTGCGGCGCGAGATCGTGACGACCGTGCTGGTCAACGACGTGATCGACAAGGCCGGAACCACCCACCTGTTCCGCCTCCGCGAAGGGGCCGCGGCGTCCACCGACGAGGGTGTTCGCTCCTACGTGGTGTCCAGTGCGGTCTTCGGTATGGATGAGTTGTTCGACCGCATCCTGCACGCGCCGGCGCCGGTGAACGTGGTCAACGAGATGATGTTCTACGCTCGGCGCCTGGTGTTCCGGGCGTCGCGCTGGCTGCTCGCATTTCGCCCACAGCCGCTCGCGATGGCCGCGGAGATCACCCGATACGGGGAGCGGGTCACGGAGTTGTCGGCACTCCTCGACAGCTGGCTGGGGCCGAGTTCGGAACTCGACGTCGACCAGCGTGTGAAGCATTATCAGGACGCGGGAGTGCCGCAGGATCTGGCGCACGATGTCGCGGTGAGCCTGCACCGGTTCTGCCTGCTCGACATCATCGACGCAGCAGAGATCGCCGATCGCGATCCGGTCGAGGTGGGGGAGGTCTACTTCGCCGTGATGGAGCATTTCGGCATCGAGGAGTTGTTGACCGCGGTCTCCGACCTCGAGTACGGAGACCGCTGGCATGCGCTGGCGCGCTTGGCTCTTCGTGATGACATGCACGGGGCGTTGCGTGCGATCACGCTGAAGATCCTGGAGGTCGGCGAGCCCGACGAGTCCGCCGAGGAGAAGATCGAGGAGTGGGAGTTCTCCCAGTCGGCGCGTCTGTCCCGCATGCGGACGATGCTGGCCGACATCAACGAACTCCAGATGCCCGACCTCGCGACCCTGTCGGTGGCGGCGCGACAGTTGCGCAGCGTGATCCGGTGACCTGCCGGCCGTCACACCGGCCGTGCATGGGGGTCTGGGCGAACCGGTGACTGCTGCGAGCCACTCGGTTTATCGTTGGGCATGACCCGGACCGCGCTACGAATCTGTCCATTGTGTGAGGCGACCTGCGGTCTCACCCTGACCGTCGACGACAACGAGAAGATGGTGACCGCGCGCGGCGACGCGGACGACGTCTTCAGTCACGGGTTCATCTGCCCGAAGGGCGCGAGCCTTCCGCAACTCGACAACGACCCCGACCGTCTCGATCGACCGCTCGTACGACGCGACGGCCGGTTGGTGGAAACCGACTGGGACGACGCGCTGGGCGTGGTCGTCGACCGGCTCGGAAAGATCATCGCCGACCACGGTGGCTCGGCGGTCGGCGTGTACCTCGGCAATCCGAACGCGCACACCGTGGCGGGCGCCCTGCATGCGCCGGTGTTCGCGAGAACGATCGGCACCAAGAATGTGTTCAGTGCCAGCACACTCGACCAGATGCCCAAACAGGTGGCGCTCGGCTACCTGTACGGCAACCCGTTCGCCTTCGCTGTGCCGGATCTGGACCGGACCGAACATCTGGTGATCATCGGTGCCAATCCCGTCGTGTCCAACGGAAGCGTCACCACCGCTGCCGACTTTCCGGGAAAGCTGACCGCGCTGCGCAAGCGGGGCGGACGGCTGACGGTCATCGACCCGGCCCGCACGCGGACGGCGAAACTGGCCGACACCCATATCGCCCCGCGTCCGGGCTCCGACGCCGCGCTGTTGTTCGCGGTGGTGTACACGCTGTTCGACGAGGACCTGATCGCCGACGATCTGGGTGGCATCGCGCAGCATGTCACCGGGGTCGACACGCTGCGTCGGGAGGCCGAGCACTTCGCACCCGAACAGGTGAGTGCCCACTGCGATGTGCCCGCAGCCGTCATCCGCGATCTCGCCCGTTCCATCGCGTCGTCGTCGGCAGCGGCCGTGTATGGCCGGATGGGTACCACCACAGTGGATTTCGGCACGGTCACCAGCTGGCTCATCGACGCGATCAACGTGCTCACCGGCAACCTCGACAAGCCCGGCGGTGTGATGTTCCCGACGCCACCGACCGCGCCCGCGCCGCGTCCGCCGCGACCGGGCAGGAAGTTCCGGACCGGCCGCTGGCGCACCCGGGTGTCCGGACACCCGGAGGTGGCGGGCGAGTTGCCCGCGGCGGCGCTGGCCGAAGAACTCGACACGCCCGGGGAAGGGCGACTGCGCGCGCTGGTCACCATCGGCGGTAACCCCGTGCTGTCCGCGCCGGACGGTGAGCGTCTCTCGCGTGCCCTCGAGGGTGCGGACTTCGTGCTGTGCATCGACCCGTACCTGAACGAGACCACCCGTCACGCGGACGTGATCCTGCCGCCGCCGCCGCCGTCACAGGCCCCACACTTCGACTTCGTGCTCAACAATCTGGCGATCAGGGCCACCGCACGCTATTCGCCCCCGGTGTCGCCGGCCACCGATGGCCGCCCGGACGAATCGGAGATTCTCTGCCGGCTCGTGCTCGGTCTCGGCGGGTTCGGCATCGACGCCGACCCTGCATTGGTGGACGAGCAGGTCATCGGCATGACCCTGTCGAAAGAGGCGTCCGATCCGCACTCGCCGGTCGCCGGTCGCGACATCGACTCGATGGTCGCGATGCTGCCCGACGCCCCGGGTTACGAACGGCGCCTGGACATGATGCTGCGACTCGGGGCCTACGGAGATGCGTTCGGAGAACGTCCCGACGGGCTCACTCTCGCCACGGTGAAGGAATCGCCGCACGGTGTGGACCTCGGGCCCATGCGGCCCCGACTCCCCGGCGTGCTGCGCACCGAATCCGGGAAGATCGAACTCGCTGCCGACGACCTTGTGGGCGATGTGGCCAGGCTGCGCGCCGATCTCGACCGGACGGTCGACGGGTTGGTCCTCATCGGTCGGCGCAACCTGCGGTCGAACAACAGTTGGATGCACAATCTCCCCGGGCTGACCGGCGGCAACAACAGATGCACGCTCCATGTGCATCCGGATGACGCCGCTCGGCTCGGGCTCGACGACATCGCGATCGTCCGGGGACCAGGCGGGGAACTGAAGGTGCCGGTCGAGATCAGCACCGACATCCGTCCGGGCGTGGCCTCATTGCCGCACGGGTGGGGGCACGACCTCGAAGGCACCCGGCTGAGTGTCGCAGCGACCGAGCCAGGAGCAAATGTCAACCAGCTCAACGACGGCTCGCGAATGGACCCGCTGTCGGGAACCGTGGTCCTCAACGGGCTACCGGTGGAGGTCGTTCCCGGCTGATCGGCCTCACGATCCGTGCGGTGCCCTTGCGTAGGGTTGGACCCGCGGCATCGTGTCGTGGCCGCGTCGACGACAGGGAAGGAGCACGCGTGCTCTACGAGGACGAGGGAACGAGAACCGAGGCCGGCTACGTCGTCAAGGTTCCCGTCCGATGGTCCGACATGGACGTGTTCGCGCACATCAACCATGCGCGGATGGTGACCCTGATCGAAGAGGCGCGTATTCCGTGGCTGTTCTACGACGAGCGTCCGACCGCGGCGTTGCGAGTCGGCTGCGTGGTGGCCGACCTGCACGTGAAGTATCGGGAGCAGGTGCGTCACGACGAAGGACCCATCGTGGTCACCATGGTCGTGGAGCAGTTGCGCGCGGTGGACTTCACCGTCGGATACGAGGTGCGCCGGGACGGCGACGACCCGGCCGGCAAACCTGCGGTGACCGCCACCACCCAGCTGGTGGCCTTCGACGTCGATGCTCAGCGTCTGCGCCGGCTTACCACCGAGGAGAGGGACTATCTCGCCTCCTTCCGGCGCGACCCCACGGTGGGCCGGTGACCGCGCCCGAACGCCACATCACGCTCGCCGGGCCGGGTGACCGGACCGATACGATGGCGTTCCTGGGCCGGGCACTGCGACTCGACGACACCGCGGTGGTCCGTGTCTCCGCGCGGCCGGACGGTCTGATCGGCCTGTGGGTCAACACCGGGTTCGACGTGCTCGCGAGCCGATCGGTCTTCGGACAGATGCGGCCGTCCGACATCGTCTGTGACGCAGCCACATTGCGGATGTCGCTATCGTCGGCCACGGCCGGCTCCGCGGTGGATCCGGGGTTCGGTCTCGACAGTGCGTGGCGCGGGGCCCTGCCGGCAACGACCGGATTCACCCAGCTGGACGATGTCCCGGCGCGCAGCGTCGTCGAGTTGTCCAGGGGCGGAGCTCAACTCGCCCGGGATGAGGGCAGCGCGCACGGACCCGCCACCGGATTGCTCGATCAGGACGTGCTCGACGTGATGTCGGCGGACGGGAAACAGCGTGCGGCGGTGTCGATGCGGTCCCTCTTCGCCCTGACCGCGATGGGCTTCATCCGCGATGCGGACGGTCGTGAGGTGACCGAGACATCGTCGATCGAGCTCATCGATGCATCCGAGCCGGTTCGAATCCGTCTGTCCGGAGCGTGGATTCGGATCGACGCCCGCTTCGGCTCGGTGTTCCAGCGTCGCGAACGCCTCGCGATGACTCCCCTCTGACGCACGGCGTCCTCGCGTCCACGCCCACCCGGCGACACGTCGGCGGCCCAGCCCGTTCGTCCGTCGGTTCTGCGTTCGTCCGCGCGAGAAAATGTGAGGACGAGCGAAGATGCGACGGATGAATTGCGGGTGGATTTTGTTCTTTGTGTTCAGCATTCCCACGTATTTCTGAACACAATGAACGTAATTCGTAAATAGGTCTTTGGTCCCTAATCATTCTGCGCTGAGCGATGCACGATGAGTGAGCAAGAAAGAACAACTCATCAATTCCTCAACGAAGCGGAAAGAAGAAATGACCACGAACGACGATCCGACCACCACTGCTGCGGCCGAGCGCGCCACCAAGCGGCGTCGCCGCAAGGCGTTACTTGCGTCAGGAGCGGTGCTCGGCGTCGGTGTCGTGATCACTCTGGCGGCGTGGAACGACTCGGTGTGGGGCAACGCGATGTTCGGCACCGGCGAGAACTCGTGGAACGTCGAGGCCTCGTTCGACCGCGGCGGTACCTGGGCCGAGTTCGTCACAGAAGACGATTCCGGCACCATGCAGTTCAACCTGGATTCGCAGGCTGACCCGGCTGCGTTGATGCCTGGCGACTCGGTCACCGAGATCGTGGGTCTGCGAGAGACCGAGCGCAACATGGACTCCAAGATCATCGTCAGGGCCCCGAAGGTCAATGCCAACACGCTCGCCCAGGCATTGACGGTCAAGATCGAGGATCTGGGCGCGCTGCAGAGCGGTAACGGGAGACCCATACTCGCCGAGACCTCACTCGCGGGCGGTCAGGATTCCGCCGAGATCACCCTGCCCAAGGGGGGCGAGACGTTCCTGAGGTTCACCGTGACGCTGCCGAACGGGACGCAGCCGTCGAAGTTGGCCAAGACCGTCGACGCAGCATGGCAGATCACGGCCGAGAGCCTGGACAAGTAGTCGATTTCCATGGCGGACGGACCGGGCCGCGCATCGCGGGGGATGCGCGGCCCGGTCCGTGCCCACGGCCATGACGCGCCGTGCACAGACGGCTTCGACGACCGGGTATCTCAACCCCGAGCCCACCCGTACCCACCCACCTCTGACCGGGCAGTTCCCGATGACATGCATCTATCCACCACCTGACATCACACCGTCCACCACCGCCAACCGAGCCACCCGGCGCAGCCGCCGTCGGCGCGCCGCGGCAGCCGCGATCCTCGCCGCATCACTGAGCGCCACACTCGTGGCCCTGCAGGTGCCCGGCAAGGCCGGCGCGCAACCGGTTGCCCCTGCGCCGGCAACAACGTTCAACCTGTTCATCCCTGGTACGTGGGAGACCGATCAGTCGGCTGATCCGCACACGGCCACCGGGATGCTGGCGCCGGTCGCACAACGCATCAAGCGTGACCACGGCGATTCCGCTGTGATCGAGTTCCTGCCGTACGTGGCACGCGCCTTCGACAACGGGCAGAGCTATGCCGCGAGCAAGGCGTCCGCCGTTGCCAGTGCGTCGGCGGTGTTGCGTGACTACGCCGCTGCCCATCCCGACGCCGACTTCACCATCAGCGGCTACAGCCAGGGTGCGGATGCCGCAGGCGATCTGGCCTCGGCCATCGGCAACGGGGAGGGCCCGATCCCGGCCGACAAGGTCCTCGCGGTCGGGTTGCTCGCCGACCCGCGGGCCGGCACTGCTGGTGAAACGGTCGTGGGGCCGCGCCGTGCGGGCACCGGTATCGCAGATCCCCGTCCCGAGGGCATGGGCGCGCTGTCCGGCCGCGTCGACACGATCTGCGACCCCGAGGACCTGTATTGCTCGGTCGACAAGGCCCGCAACCCTCTCATCGGCAAGATCGGCACGCTGTTGGGTTCGTCCGATGAGGAGGCGGCGGTGGCTGTGGCCGAAGCGGAGGACGCCGCGAGTGTGCTGACGCCGGTCGACCTCCCCGCGATCATCGATGCGCTCAACCGCCTGCCACGGACGGTGGCCGTCGGCGATCTGACCGCGGCACACGTCATCGCCGGCGACCTCAACAATCGGCTGCATCCCTTGGTCGAGCTCGCCGCGCGCGTCGACTACGCGACGGTCTCCAAGGTGCTGGCTCTGATCCCGGACGAGACAGGCTTCACCAAGGTCGCCTCACTGCTCACCGCCATGCTGGCCCGCCTCGACATCGTCCGGGCCGCGACCCTCGCCGGTGACGTCCAGGAGCTGGCCTGGACACTGATCAACCCCGCGGACCCGGCAGCGACTTCGCAGACCGCCACGTCCACCGACTCGATACCCGCCGATGGCGCACCCGGCGACCCGTCGCCATCGGCACCCGGCGAGCCGGCGCAGAGCCCAGGGGCAACGGCCGCGGCGACCCAGAATGCACAGACGGCTCGTCCGGCCAGGAGATCGGATTCCTCCGATTCTGAGCCCCGACCAACACCTGCTGTTCCGCCACCAGCAAGCCCTCCGGCCGCCGTCGGTCCGGCGGCACATGCGGACCTGTTGGCCCGCCTTGCCGAGATCGGCAGCGAAGCGGCCATCCTGGCCTCCGAATTCGTGAGCGGTACCCATGTACCCGATGGCGCAGTGACGAGCATCGGTAGCGACCTCGCCGGTATGGCGGCGGAATTGACCCGTATTGTCACGGACTGCGCAATCTCCGATCCGGCCACCCTGATCCGAGATGCCATCAGCGCCGCAACCTTCTACACCGACCAGAGCCACGCGAGCTATGACTCACTCGTCGTCGACGACCAGGGGCACGACGCCGTGGACTGGCTGGGAGCGTGGCTGTCCAGCAGCATCGACGAGGCCGACGCAGGACCTCCGTGATTCCGCGAGCTCGCCCCTCTCGGCGCGCCGGTAGCTCTCTTCTCAGGGGCCGGCGAGAAGGGGTGAGCGATGTCTTCGAATGCCCTACGAGATGCAATTCAGATGATCCGGTGAACATTATGAACGAAACCGTGTTTGGCTGCGAAATGCCTTCAGTTCGCCGTTCATGGAGAGTAACTCACTAGCTGGTAAGAACGCTTTTTGGTTCACGACGATAATGATTCGACTACTCAGAGAAAAGCCAAGGAAATGACCACCACCGAACCACTTCTCCCGAACACGAATACCCGACCCGACGATGCGGTGCCGGCGCGGCCGCGGCGCACGGTGGGGTCGGTGATCGAGAGCGTGGTGTTGAACGTGCTGGCGGTGTTCGGTGTGCTGTGCATCGGTTTGACGATCATGGCGTTCGTCGGGAGTTATTCGATCATCATGTTCAAGACGGGGTCGATGTCGCCGACGATTCCGCAGGGATCTATCGCGATAGTGCACGAGATCGCTGCCCCCGACATCAAGGTGGGCGATGTGGTCACGGTCGATCGGCCGGGTGAGAAGCCGGTGACCCACCGCGTGATCGAGGTGCATCCGCAGACCGGTCAGGAAGTGTTGATCGCGATGAAGGGTGATGACAACCCGATTCCCGATCCCGGCATGTATCGGGTGACCAGTGTGCGCAAGGTGATCTGGAGTGTGCCGGCGCTGGCGCGCCAGATCGTGTGGTTGTCGAATCCGTTTGTGCTCGGCGGGATCACCCTGGCAGCAGCACTGTTGGTGCTGTGGTCATTCTGGCCACGACGACTCAACTGAGCATCGCGTTCGACCCGTATTTCTACTGCTGTTCCAATCCTGTTCCTTCTCAAACGAATCGAGATACTCCCTGCCGGGAGGCCCGTCATGACCCACCGTAAGTTGACCGTTCTCATCGGTGCGCTGGCCGCGCTCGCTGCCGCGCTGTTCGCCTCCCAGGCCGGTGGCGTGCTCGCCGCATGGCAATCAGCAGTCTGGGGCGGTACACAATTCGGACGCGGCGAGTACACCGAGGGCTACACGCGAGCGGTCGCCGCGCACGGATCCATCAACGGCCGTGCTGTCTCTGCGGCTTACGCCGAGCACACCCACGAGAACCCGGGCAGCACCATCACCGGCTGGCAAGACGACTCGACAACCGCGGTCATCGGCATCAACAGCCTGAAGGTATCCGGCAACGTGACCGCCAGTCACGACCCGACAGGATCTGCGGATAACACGATCGCCAAGGCGGAGATCAAAGATCTTGCTCTGAAACTGACCAACCTGTCGTTGGGCCCACGGGTGAAAACCACCGGTACGCTGATGGCAAGTGCATGGTGCCCGCTCGACGGAAGCCGTCCGTTGGCCATCGCGGCTCGCGGTGGCACCGTGGAGGTCGCGGACCACACCATCGCGATCCCGTCCGCGAACTCGTCGACGCCGATCGACCTGAACTTCCTCGACCCGATGCTCGGGCAGCGCCGCGTGCGCGGCGAACTGATCACCACGGTGACCACCACATCGCAATCGGCCGGCTCCGCACTACGCCTGGTCGCCACCGAAACAGACATTCTCGGTTTCGAGAAGTGGACGATGGACATCGAACTCGTCCGCGCCGAATGCGGTATCGACGTGCCCATGCCCGCCTTCGGCTCCGCGGTCACCTCCGCTCCGTCGAGTCTGAGTGACGAGCCGGACGCCGAGGAGCCCGACGAGTTCACGATCGAGGCACTCGATGACGAGGACTCTTCGGAAGGTGACGTCGAGCAGGCCGATACCGGGGAAACCGATCCCGAAGCAGCTGACTCCGAGGGAGCCGTCGTCGAACCCGACGTCGCGGATGAGAAACTCTCAGACGCTCAGGCAGCCGAAGCGGAAGCGAAGGCGCTGGGTCCGCAGGCGCCCGTCGACGTCGCACTGAACGTGCCGTTCGACGTGATCGCCACCGACGGAACCAAACTCGGCAGAGCGACCATTCACGAGGTCGATGCGAGCACGCCGGCACCGGGTGATCCGGTCACCGTGGCTGTGCGGATGACGGTGGACACCACCGACCATGATGGCGAGAGCCGGTTGTCGACTCTGGCCGCCGACAGCTTCCGTCAACTCGTCGGCGGGACTCCGAGTCCGGTCCAAACGGTGGCGACCACCCGCGGGCCTGTCCTGCCGGCCAGCGTGCAACCCGGGACCTCGAGTACCGGCTGGGTCACGTTCACCACCCAGCCCGATACGGGCTCTGCCGCTTGGCAGCCCGCGGGCACCTCGGGGTTCACCTTCGCGCTGCCCGCCCCGACAACACCCAATCCGCCGCCGGTGACCAACCCGGAGACGCCACAGGTGCCCGATCAGCCGGGCGACCCGGACGGTCCGGACCCCGGCACTCCCGACCCGGAACCCGACGAGCCGGACGTCGAGGAGCCGGAGGCGGACACAGAAACCGAAACGGAGACCGATACGAAACCGTCGACGTCATAGCAGCCCGATCACAACCGGAGGGGCGGCGAGCACACCTGCTCGCCGCCCTCTTGTTCAACTCCGAAAACACCTCCGTTTTGATTCATTCATTCGGGTTCATTTCTGCAGTCCGAAATCGCCGGAGTTTTCCCTGAAATCGCGCGAGAACGAATCCTGCTCTGAACACAATGAACGTAAATCGTAGTTGGGTCTTTGGTCCCTAACTATTCTCTGCGGGGAGATGCACGATTAATGAGTAAGAAGATGAAATACTGACCAATCCACGAGAAAGAGAAAGTTGAAATGAGCACGAACAACGATCCGACCACCACTGCCGCGGCCCAGCGCGCCACCAAGCGGCGCCGGCGCAAGGCACTCCTCGCGTCGGGCGCGGTGCTCGGTGTCGGTGCCGTGATCACTCTGGCGGCGTGGAACGACTCGGTGTGGGGCAATTCGATGTTCGGCACCGGCGACAACTCGTGGAACGTGGAGGCCTCGTTCGACGGGGGCACCACCTGGGACGACTTCGTCGAGCAGGGCGACGCCGGCTCCATGCAGTTCAATCTCGATCAGGTCGATCCCGGAAACCTGATGCCCGGTGACAAGGTGTCCGCTGTGGTCGGTCTGAAGGAGACCGATGGCAACATGGATTCCGAGATCACCGTGAAGGCTCCCGTGGTCAGCCCGCTGCCGAACACTCTGGCCGACAACCTGTTTGTCGAGATCGAGGATCTGGGCAGCCAGAAGGGTGGCGCCGGAACCATCATCCTGCTCGACTCCGCGTTGTCATCCGGCAACCATTCCAATACCGTCACGCTTCCCGCGGGCACCACGAAGTACTTGAAGTTCACCGTGGAGTTGCCCGACGGCACTCAGCCCTCGAAGCTGGCCAAGGAGGTCAACGCATCCTGGGAGATCGATGCCCTCAGCGTCGACAACCAGACTCCGTAATCGGCTCTGGACCGCGACATCACTCGGGGCGCGCACCGCGAAGACGGTGCGCGCCCCGACTGCACACCTGACCCTGGAAGCACTGAGAAGATCGGCGCCGGTATTCTTCCGTCGGTTTCGTGTTCGTCCGTGCGAAATAGCGCGCGAACGCATAGGGAACCGACGGAGGAAAGCCGGCGGGCGCGATGGCTCCTGCCGAAAAGCGGGTCAGACCAGCCAGGCGGCCGAATTCGGCGCCAGCTGCCCGTCGATGAGCGGATAGCTGCTCAGCAGGACCTCGCCGGGCGGCAGCGGGACCGGCACATCACTGGTGTTCAGGGCGCAGGTGAGGTGTCCCTCGGACCGCCGAAACGCCAGGCAGCCCTCCGGTGCGCCATACCATTCGACCGTGTCGCCCGCGAATTCTTCACGCTCGTATCGCATCTCGAGCGCCTGACGGTACAGCGACAAGGTCGAACCGACGTCCTCGAGCTGTGCCTCCACGGTGAACCGCGTCCAGGAATCGGGAATCGGCAGCCAGGTGTCCGGGGCGGTGCTGAACCCGAATGGCGGCTCGAATCCCTCCCACGGCAAGGGAACCCGGCATGCGTCGCGTCCGCGCTCGGCGTGGCCGGACCGCTCCCAGACCGGGTCCTGCAGCGCCTCGTCGGGCAGGTCGGCGTTCGGCAACCCCAATTCCGCGCCGTTGTAGATGAAGACCGTGCCCGGCAGCGCAAGTTCGACGAGGAGCATTGCCCGCGCCCGCAAGATCCCCAGATCGACGTCGACAACGTCTTCGGACAATTGCCCGTATCGGGTGACCTCGCGGTCGACATCATGGTTCGACAATGTCCACGTGGGTGTGCCGTTCACGGACAGGACGGCTTCCAGTGAGTTCTCGATGGCGCCGCGGATCGACTCAGGGTCGAACGACGCCTTCGCCAACCGGAAGTTGAAGCCGAGGTGCAACTCGTCGGGCCGCAGGTACTCGGCGAATCGCTCGTTGTCGTCGACCCAGATCTCGCCGACGTTCGCGGCGCCGGGATATTCGTCGAGGACCTTGCGGATCTTGCGATGGATGTCGTGCACCGCGTAGTTGTTGAACCGCGGGTCATCGTCCTTGTTCTCCAGCAGGCCGACCGTCTCGAGGTCCATGTCGGGCAGATCCGTGGGCTTGGCCATCCCGTGGGCGACGTCGATCCGGAACCCGTCCACGCCGCGGTCGAGCCAGAATCGGAGAGTCTTCTCGAGATCTTCGAAGACCTCGGGGTTCTCCCAGTTCAGATCGGGCTGCTCGGCAGCGAAGATGTGCAGGTACCACTGGCCCGGAGTCCCGTCCGCGGTCGGGACCCGCGTCCACGCGGGCCCGCCGAACACGCTCTGCCAATTGTTGGGCGGCTCGTCGCCGTTCTCCCCGAGGCCGTCGCGGAAGATGTAGCGGGCACGCTCCGGGCTGCCGGGCTCGGCGGCCAGTGCCTCGACGAACCAGGCGTGCTGGTCGCTGGTGTGGTTGGGGACCAGGTCCATCGTGACCCGGATGTCGCGGTCGTGCGCGTCGGCGATCAGTTGGTCGAACAGTTCGATGTCGCCGAAGATCGGATCGATGTCCCGTGGATCAGAGACGTCGTAGCCGTGATCGGCCATGGGGGAGCGCATGATCGGGCTCAACCAGATGGCATCCACACCGAGGAGTTCGAGATACCCGAGCTTGTCGATGACCCCGGCGAGGTCGCCGATGCCGTCGCCGTTCAGGTCGGAGAACGATCGCGGGTAGATCTGATAGAAGATCGCCGATTTCCACCAACTGGTGTCGTTGGGATCGAGCTGGGTGGCCGTGGATGCAGGCACAGGCGCTCCGACGGAATTGTCGGCAGTCTCCTCGGCCCCGTCGGACTCGGCCTGGTCGGACTCGGCCTGGTCGGACTCGGCCTGGTCGGACTCGGCCTGGTCGGACTCGGCCTCCTCGTCAGACTCGGCCCCGTCGGCTACATGCTCGTCGGCTACAACCTCGTCGGCCGATGACTCGTCTGCCTCGCCTGCCTGCTCGTATGTTGCCTCTTCGTCTGTTGCCTCTTCGACTGCTTCGTCGGCTACTGCTTCGTCGGCTACTGCTTCGTCGACTGGGGCTTCGTCGGCCGGGGCTTCCTCGACTGGGGCTTCATCGCGGTCGCCGTCCTCGTCGCCACCGTCTGCCGACTCGTCGGTCGCCGCGAGCGCGCTGTCGCCATCGCCCTCGGTACCGGTCGGCGAACCTGCTGCATCGTCGTCAGCGGTGTCATGTTCTTCGGCAGCGGAGTCGCTGACATCCACGGTGTCGCCGTCATCGAGATCGTCAGAACTGTCGACATCCTCGACATCGCCGTCCGTACCCGAAGCGCGGTCATCTGCCCCGACTTCTTCGTCCCCGACTTCTTCGTCCCCGACTTCTTCGTCCCCGACTTCTTCGTCGCCGATCTCATCGGCCGGCGCCTCGTCTGTGTCAGGAGTATCAGCAGAATCAGTCGTCTCAGCAGAATCGGTCGTCTCAGCAGCGCCTGACACCTCAGAGGTCTCACCGGCCTCGCTCGCACCGTTGTCCGTGGTCTCGCCCTCGGACGACGGAATGCTCTCGTTGTCGCCGGCATCGGCGGCCGATGCCTCGTGGGCGCCGTCGGGATCCGGCTCGGCGGGGACAACGTTCGATGTCTCGTCGCTCACCGTCGTCATTGTGCCTTACCTGTGTTTTCGGTGAGAACTACAGGTCGGGTCGGCGCGTCGCGGCGACGCGGGTGGCGTGTCAGATGGGCGAGTTCATCATCGAGTTCGCGGCCATCTCCATGTAGTCGACAAGTGCCCGACGGTGTGGGTCGTCGAGGGTCTGCGCGTCGATCGACGCGATCGCGGTGTGCATACACCGCAGCCAGGCATCGCGCTCGATGGGGCCGATGCGGAACGGGTGGTGCCGCATGCGGAGCCGCGGATGACCTCGCTCGTCCGAATAGGTGCGGGGGCCGCCCCAATACTGTTCGAGGAACATCCGGAGTCGTCGCTCGGCCGGGCCGAGATCTTCCTCCGGGTAGAGGGGGCGGAGGACCTCGTCGGCGGCGACCTCTTCGTAGAACCGGGCGGTGAGCTTGTGAAATGTATCCGCCCCGCCGACCTCGTCGTAGAAGGTGCGCTGCGTCGCGGGAACGCTTGATGAGATGCCGCCGGGGATGTCTGTGCTCACGCCCCCATTGTCCTGACGAGCGCGGTGGTCCTCAACACCGTGGCGCCGGTGACACGACCGTCATCGGGTGTTCACGTTGCCGACCTGCGTTGACACGCAGAATTGTCGTGCAATCGTTGGTGTTCCATGGTCAACTTGACCTCGTCGGTTGCAGGCGGGAGACGCGTATGACGAGTAGGGGCGCAGGGAAGGCGGCATCGGCCGACGGTGCCCGTCAGCGTGTCCACGCGCTGACCACCGTTCCTGGGGGCCGCGCGGGCCCCCACTCGGACACCGTGAGCACGCTGGGTCCGGCCCACTCGGGATCGCTCTGGGGACGCAGACGGGTGCTCCTGCTCAACGCCACATACGAACCACTGACCGCGGTCTCGTTGCGGCGTGCGATCGTGCTCGTGCTGCGCGAGCGGGCCGATGTGGTCCATGCCGACGACACCGGCCTGGCCGTTCATTCCGCCGACCTCTCCGTGCCGATTCCGTCGGTGATCCGGTTGCGTAACTTCGTGAAGGTTCCCTACCGCGCCGTGATCCCGATGACGCGCGCCGCCCTGATGCACCGGGACCGTTTCCGCTGCGGGTATTGCGCGGGCAAGGCGACGACGATCGACCATGTGGTGCCACGGAGCCGCGGAGGCTCGCACACATGGGAGAACTGCGTCGCATGCTGTGCGAGCTGCAACCACCGCAAGGCCGACCATCTGCTCAGCGAATTGGGCTGGACCCTGCGCATCAACCCGACGCCGCCGAAGGGGCGCCACTGGCGACTACTGGCCACCGTCAAGGAGATCGATCCGGTGTGGTCGCAGTACATCGGCGAGGGTGCGGCCTGAGGAATTCGGTTGCCCGACCGGTCTACGACGCACCGTAGGGGTCGCTGCTCCCGGTCCGCAATCGTGGGCTAGATTGATCACACGACCTGCACCGCGACCGCGGGCGGGCCCAGCACCGACCGATCGAAAGGGTGACATGGAAGACCTGATCGTCCCCATCGGAGTGCCTGTCACGATCATCTGCATCATCGCCGTCGTGGCATGCGTCGTCGCAATGGCGTTCTCGTTCGGACTCAAGTATCCGAAGGTGCAGAACTACACCCTCGATCAGCAGTGGGAGCACAAGCCGCTGCTGTTCAGTGCCACCGACATCGAACCGATGGCGTTGGCGCATCATGCGGAAGCGACCGACGTGGATGGAGGCTCGGCAAGTGGCAAGTGGTGAGGTGGTTCCAGGGCAGCACGGCGACGTCGCCGTCACGTCGGCGGCATCGAGTGCGCTCCCGGTCGGGACGGTTGTCACCAACAGCGGACGAGTCTCGGCGACCCGGTTCCCGGGGCAGGCGCCGACGACCCCGCCCTTCACTCGCGAGGAACTCATCGGCCTCGACAACGCACTGAAGGACGCGAGCGAGAAAGCGTATGTGCGCTTCTCGGTGTACATCGGCGAACTCGGGTCGGACGCGATGGCCGACGCCCGCGCCATCCTGTTGCGCGCACCGGAGCCGGCTCACGGCGCTCTGATCGCGGTGTCCCCGAACACACACGACGTTGTCGTGGTGTCGGGCGTCAAGGTCGCCGACCGGGTGAACGACCGGGTGGCACAACTCGGTGTGACGGCCGCGGTGACCAGCTTCCGTCAGGGCGATCTCATCGATGGTCTCATCGCCGCGCTGCGGGTCATGTCGACTGCGGCCGCTGCTTCCTGACCGACCAGTCATACGTCCGACGCCGGCTGCTACCCGTGGGTAGCAGCCGGCGTCGTCTTTTCGATGGCCGACTCAGTGTGCGGCGAGCACCGGTTCCTCTCGGCGGGTCTCGCCGGGCAGACGACCGACAGGATCGTCGTCCACCATGTCCGATTCGTTGAACGGGGCCCGGCCGGCGAGTACGTTGTCGACGCGGTCGCGGTCCACGGTGCCGGTCCACGAGCCGACGAGCAGGGTGGCCACCGCGTTTCCGGAGAAGTTGGTGACCGCGCGGGCCTCGGACATGAACCTGTCGATCCCGACGATCAGACCGACGCCGTCGAGCATCTCCGGGCGGTGAGCCTGCAAACCACCGGCCAGCGTGGCCAGACCTGCACCGCTGACACCGGCAGCTCCCTTGGACGCGATGATCATGAATGCGAGCAGGCCGATCTGCTCACCGATCGACAGCGGGTCACCCATCGCGTCGGCGATGAAGATCGACGCCATCGTCAGGTAGATAGCGGTGCCGTCGAGGTTGAAGGAGTATCCGGTCGGGACGACCACGCCGACGGTCGTCTTCTCGACGCCGAGATGCTCCATCTTCGCGATCAGTCGTGGCAGCGCCGACTCCGACGACGATGTCGCGAAGATCAGCAGGTACTCGCGAGCGAGGTAGCGGACGAGACGGAAGATCGACACCCCGGCCACCGCGCGCAGCAGTGTGCCCAGCACCCCGAACACGAACACCACGCAGGTCAGATAGAACGCCAGCATCAGGATCAGGAGCTGCTGGACGGCGGCCCATCCGGTTTGGCCGACGACGTTCGCGATCGCGCCGAATGCGCCGATGGGTGCCACCCACAGGATCATCGACAGCACCTTGAAGACGAGTTTCTGGAAATACGAGACCGCTGTGAGGACCGGCTCTCCGGTGCGGCCCATGGCCTGGATGGCGAAGCCCACCAGGAGCGCCACGAACAGGGCCTGCAGGACGTTGCCCTCGGTGAGCGCCGACAACATCGAGGTCGGGATGATGCCCTCGACGAATGCCATCGTTCCACCGGATTCATGGGCCTTCTCGGCGAGTTCCGCACCCTTGCCGAGCGTCGCATCGATGTTCAGGCCTTCGCCGGGCTTGATCACGTTGCCGACCACGAGGCCGATCGCGAGAGCGATGGTCGACATCGCGAGGAAGTACACGAAGGCGAGCCCGCCGACCTTGCCGACCGTGGCCGCTTTGCGAACGGATCCGATGCCCAGCACGATCGTGCAGAAGATGACCGGCGCGATCATCATCTTGATCAAGCTGACGAACATGGTGCCGAGCACGCCCAGGTCCTTGCCGATCCCGGGTGCGACCAGGCCGACCACGACTCCGGCGACGACGGCGACGATGACGGCGATGTAGAGCCAATGGGTGCGGTCGCGCTTCTTCGGGGTGGCCGCAACGTCGCCGGTGGGCACCGCCGGGTCGGCAGGCTGTGCCCTGCGTGGTCTCATGTTCATGAAAAGCCCTCTCCTCATCGAGTCGCTTGGACCAGTGGACACCGGTCGGTGTAAGGATTGTGGGACGAACCGGTGATGCGGATCACGTTTGAGTTCGTTTCGTTCACCACTAGTCGAGAAGTGAGGGTCAGATGCCCAGCGTGAGGCCTCGAACCCTGGCCGGCGAGGCTGTCGCGTGGCTGCTGGTCCTGGTCGTGGTGATCGTCATGTCTGGAAGCGTGCTCGCCGTGGTGGACGCACGGCTGGACGCCGAGCGCACCGCTCGACGGCAGGTCACGGCGGTCGCGGTGACTGTGGCCGATGCGCCCTCGACAGCGGCGGCGTTGATGTCCGACAACCCGACATCGGTGCTGCAGCCGATGACCGAACAGGTGCGTCGGGCCGCGGGAGTCGCGTTCATCACGATCATGGCTCCCGACCGCACCCGTTACACCCACACAAATCCGGCGCTCATCGGCAGGGACTACATCGGATCAGTCCGACAGGCCCGCAGCGGCTCGGTGTACACGGAGACCTACACCGGCACGCTCGGTCCCTCCATCCGCACCATCGCACCGGTACGTGCACCCGACGGACGGATCGTCGGACTCGTCGCGGCAGGCATCACCCTTGACACACTGACCCAGAGTTGGGTGGAACAGCTCCCGCTGATCATCGGGATCGCACTCGCCGCGCTGATCACCGCGGGGGTGGGCTTGTGGTTCATCAGACGCCGTCTGCTGCGGCAGACCGGAGGCCTGGCACCCGAGGATCTCCGACTGATGTACGAACACCACGACGCGGTGCTGCACGCAGTCCGCGAGGGTCTGGTCGTCACCGAGAAGGGCCAGGCGGTGCTGGTCAACGACGAGGCGCGGCGCCTGCTCGTCGATGCGGCCGACGCCGTGGATACCGTCGACCTGCCGGCGTTCCTCACCTCGGGTGAGGAACCATTGGTCGACGTGGCCTACGCCCAAGGTGGTCGCATCCTGATGGTGAGTCGATCGCCGGTCGAGGGGGATCGGTCCTCCGCGGTGGTGACGATTCGTGACCGGACCGAGTTGTCGGAGGCCGTCGGTGAGTTGGATTCGACCAGACGGTTCGCCGAGGCGTTGCGCTCACAGGCCCACGAGTCGGCGAACCGTCTGCACACCATCGTGTCGATGATCGAGATGGGCCGCAGCGACGAGGCGGCGCGGCTGGCGACGACCGAACTTCAACTGTCCCAACAGCTCATCGACCAGATGACCGAGTCCGTGCACGAACCGGCGCTGTCCGCCCTGCTGCTCGGAAAGTCGGCTCAGGCGTCGGAGCGCGGGATCTCCTTCACCCTCACCGAGGACTCGCATCTGGCCGAGGACGAGGTCACCCGGCTACTGCCGGTGGGTGAATTGCTCACGGTGGCGGGCAATTTGATCGACAACGCACTCGACGCCTGCGATCCGGAGGACCCGTGGGTCGAGGTGACTGTTGCGGGCTCGGCGACCGCGGTCCGGATCGTCGTCGCGGACAGCGGACCCGGCATGGATCCGGAGGAGTTCCGCCGGGCGAGAGAACGTGGTTACACCACGAAATCCGGTGGCGACGCCGCCGGGCGGGGGCTCGGTCTCGCTCTGGTCGCGCAGGTGATGGCCAAGCACGACGGCACATTCACAGCGGAGAACACCTACGGATCGGTCGTGACCGCAGCGATCGGGGAACCAGACATCGCCGAAGATGGCACGCCGCATGTCGGGCCGGAAGTCACGGCCCATGACCCAACGGCTGCGCCGGGGAAGGAGACCGATCGATGATCCGGGTGATGGTTGTCGAAGATGATCCGGTGATCACCGAGGCACACCGCGAATTCCTGCACCGCATAGGTGGATTCGACATCATCGCGGCAGTGTCGACGGCTCAGGAAGCGCTTCGCAGCGCCAGGACCGCCGCCGGGTCGGGAACGCCGGTCGATCTGGTCCTGCTCGACCTCGGGCTCCCCGACGCCGACGGTGTCGACCTCGCGTCGGCACTCGGTGGATTGCGGCCGATCCCCGACATCATCGCGATCACCGCACGCCGCGACCTGGGAACGGTGCGTAGTGCCATGTCACATGGGGTTCTGCTGTACCTGTTGAAGCCCTTCACCTTTGCCGCCTTCGCCGAGAAGATCCGCCAGTACGTCAGCTATCGGGACGCGTTGACGGCCGGCGAGGATGCCGTGAGCCAGCGCGAGGTGGATCACGCACTCGCCGAGCTCCGCACTGCAGATTCGCGACGGACCGCCAAGAAGGGTGCTGCCCCCGAGACCGAGGACGCCGTCGGTCACGCCGTGCGCGACAGTGCCGGCGGGCTGACGGCATCGCAGGTCGCCGGCGCCATCGGCAGCTCCCGGGTGACGGCATGGCGATATCTGGAGCGACTTGCCGATGACGGCGCGGTTGATCGGATCACCGAATACGGGAAGGCGGGTCGGCCCCAGGTCCGGTATCGCTGGCGAGACCACTGACCTGGGGCCGAGCCGATCACTGCTGGGCGTCGAACTCCCGTGCCCGCAACGACCGCGCCACGGTGTCGCGGCCCTCCGAGATCAGTCGCTTGAGGGCCGGTGGATGATCACCGGCGAGGAATTCGTCTGCGGCCGCGAGCCCCTCGTCGTTGATCGCCCAATGCGGGTACAGGCCCACGACCACGGTTTGCGCAACCTCGCTCGAGCGGCGAGCCCAGATGTCGGGCACTGCCGCGAAGTACTTCGCCACATACTCGCCCAGCAGATCCGACTGGCCCGGTCGGGAGAATCCCTCGATCATCGTGCGGGTGTAGATGTTCGAGAGCGAGTCGTCCTCGGTGGCCTGCCGCCACGCCTCGGCCTTCGCCTCGGGAAGTGGTCGCGACGACCTGGCGGCGGCTGCCTGACGAGCGCCGGCCGCGGTGTTGTCACGGGCTGCCTCGGCGTCGATCACCGGGGTGCTCGCCGGATCGGTGTCGATCGCTCCCGCAGATGCCAACGCCCGCACCAGCTTCCAGCGCATGTCGGTGTCCACGACGAGACCGGCGAGTCCATGGGTGGCGGGATCGTCCTCGTCGAGCAATCCTTGGACCACCGACACCTGGTCGTCGTTGAGCTTGCCGGCGAGCAGGGTGTTCACGAATGCGAGCTGGTGATCCGAGCCGGGCTCGGATGCCCGGGCCAACTCGAGAAGTCGGGCGCTGAAGGCCGACCGGCCTGTCGAGCTCACCCAGTCCGGGTCGGCATAGGCCTCGATGGCGCTCGCCGCCTGCATCAGGACACGCTGCACCACACCGATCTCGGTCTCGCTCGCGATCCCTCGCTGCACGAGCTCGGCGAAGTCGCGGGCCGCCATCTCGGCTTGTCGGGTCATCTCCCACGCCGCCGACCACACCAGTGTGCGCGGCATGGAGTCGGTGATGTCGCCGACTCGAGAAGTGGCGGTGGACAAGGACTCCGGATCGAGGCGCACGGACGCGTACGTGAGATCGTCGTCGTTGAGCAGGATCAGCGCACCGCGCCCAACACCGACCAGTTCGGCAACCTCGGTCCGCTCACCTTCGACATCGAGTTCGGCGCTGTGCGTGCGCTGCAACGCTCCCGATCCGTCGTCGTCATAGATGCCGACGCGGAGGCGATGCACGCGCGTCTCACCGGCGCCGGGGGCGGCGCCGTCCTGGACGACGGTGAAGCGGGTGAACTTGCCGTCGGCATCGAGCTCGAAGTCGGGTCGCATCACGTTGATGCCGGTGGTCTTCAGCCACTGGCTACCCCAGTCCGACAGGTCCCGTCCCGATGACTTCTCCAGCGCCGCGAGAAGGTCGGAGAAGGACGCGTTACCGAACTTATGGGCTTCGAAGTAGTCGCGCAGGCCCGCCAGGAAGTCTTCGAGGCCGACGTAGGCGACCAGTTGCTTGAGTACCGAGGCGCCCTTCGCGTAGGTGATGCCGTCGAAGTTGACCTCGACCGCGGCGATGTCGGGGATGTCGGCGGCCACGGGGTGGGTCGAGGGCAGCTGGTCCTGCCGGTATGCCCACGACTTCTCGACGTTGGCGAAGGTGGTCCACGCACTGGTGTACTCGGTGGCCTCGGACTGGCACAGCACGGAGGCGAAGGTGGCGAAGGATTCGTTGAGCCACAGGTCATCCCACCACTGCATGGTGACCAGGTCGCCGAACCACATGTGTGCCATCTCGTGCAGTACGGTCTCGGCGCGACGCTCGTAGAGCGCTTTGGTGACTCGGGAGCGGAACACGTAGTCCTCGAGGAACGTGACGGCGCCGGCGTTCTCCATCGCGCCCGCGTTGAACTCCGGTACGAAGAGCTGGTCATACTTCCCGAAGGCGTAGGGGACCCCGAAGTTCTTGTGATAGAACTCGAATCCCTGTTTGGTCTCGGTGAACAACCGCTCGGCGTCCATGTGCTCGGCCAGAGATGCGCGGCAGTAGATGCCCAGCGGGATGTTCCCGTGATCGTCGCTGTAGAGGTCGGTCCACTCGGCGTACGGGCCGGCGATGAGTGCCACGAGGTAGGTGCTCATCAATGGCGTCTCACGGAATCGGTGAACTCCCGGCTCGGCCGCGACCGTGTTCACCACCGCGGCATTGGAGATCACCTTCCAGTCCTCAGGCGCCGTCACGGTCAGCGTGTAGGTGGCCTTCAGATCGGGCTGGTCGAAGCATGCGAACATGCGTTTGGCGTCGGCGGTCTCGAACTGTGAGTACAGGTAGACGGAATCGTCGGTGGGGTCCACGAAGCGGTGCAGGCCCTCGCCGGTGTTCGAGTACGCGCAGTCGGCGACCACGGTCAACGTGTTCTCCGCCGCCAATCCGGTGAGGGGGAGACCCACGGATTCGTCGAAACCGGACACGTCGAGGTCGGTGCCGTTCAGGGTCGCCGAGATCAGCGTCGGTGCGACCAGATCGATGAACGTGTCAGCGCCGGCAGTGGCGGTGAACCTCACCGTCGTCACCGAACGGAACGTGCCGGCGCCCGGTGCCCCGTGGCCGTCGGTGAGGTCGAGTTCGATCGCGTAATTGCCGACGTCGACGGTTGCTGCGCGTTCCTTGGCTTGGTCGCGGGTCAGATTGGGAGCAGTCACGGTCGGTTCAGTCCGCCTTTCGAATCGTGGGTCACTGAGGACACGTCCTCGCCAGCTTAACGGGAATGACGGCGCGGGAATCTCGTTGTAGTTGAAGAACGAACGCGTGACAATCAGCCGAAAGGTCAGGTCGATGGCAGCAGAAGCGCAGGCAGGCGATCAGCAGCAACGGGATCGGGTCGATTTCTGGTACGACCCGTTGTGCCCCTGGTGCTGGATCACCTCCCGATGGATCCTCGAGGCCGAGCAGGTTCGTCAGATCGACGTGAACTTCCACCTGATGAGCCTTGCCGTGCTCAACGAGGGCAAGGACATTCCGGACGCCTACCGGGAGAAGCTCAAGGACGCATGGGGGCCGGTCCGAGTGATCGCGGCCGCGGTCGCCGAGCACGGTGACGAGATCCTCGCGCCCATCTACACCGCGATGGGGACCCGCATTCACAACAAGGGCATCACGGACCTGGGACAGGTCATCACCGAGTCACTGGCCGAGCTCGGACTCGACGCGACGCTGGCAGACGCCGCCAACTCCGAGGAGCGCGACGACTGGATCCGTGCCAGCCATCACGAGGGCATGGACAAGGTCGGCGACGACGTCGGCACGCCGACCATCCACGTCAACGGCGTCGCCTTCTTCGGGCCGGTGCTCTCGCGCATTCCGCGCGGTGAGACGGCGGGCACGGTGTGGGACGGAGCGGTTGCGCTCGCGTCCTACCCGCACTTCTTCGAGCTCAAGCGCACGCGCGATGAGGCGCCGGAGTTCGACTGAGCGGACACGTGCGTCCAGGCCGCGTCGCAGTGGCGCGGGCTGCTCAGAGCTTCGGCGGCATCTCCAGGCCGTTCGGTAGCGACCCCGGAGCAACTGCCGCCGGGTGCGGGGGAGGGGTGACGGCGACCACGTTGCCGCTGCCCACCCCTCGCACGATCGTGCGAGGACGGAACAGCATCGCGCCGGCGCGGGTGCGGTCCCGCAGTGCCGCCGCCCGCCAGGTCAGCACGGGATGGGAGGCGAGCGCGTTGACGGCCCACGTGAAGAAACCGTGCTCGTGGGTGGCGCGGTCGGCGAATTGATCGAAGTCGACGGCCGAGAGCATGTACTTGCCCGCCGACAGCACACCGATCACACCGGGGATCCCATTGGGTCGGGTGTAGTAGCCGTAGTTGTCGGCCGTGTACTCCTGCGCCCGTGAGAGTGCTGCGCCGATGAACGGGATGTTCATCCCGACGACGGTGGCCAGTTGTCGCCAATAGGAGACATGTCCGGCCGCGATATGGCCGACCTCGTGGCCGATCACGAACTCCAGTGCCGCGGGGTCGCGGGCGCGCCCCCCGACTTCGAACAGGTCCGAATAGACGACGACATAGCGGCGAAAACCATGCCCCGACGCGAAAGCGTTGACCATCCCGTTGCCGAGGATGACGTAGGCGTCCGGGACGTACTCGAGCCCGTACCGTGCGGCGGCCTCCACCACCATCCGGTATCCCTCGGCGAACTGGGTAGGTGTCATCTGCACGCCGTTCACCCTGGGACGCGCATAGGTCAGCCCTCGGATGAACAGCAGGATCAGCGGCGCGGCCAGCAGGGCGAGGAAGTAGTCGCTGAACTCGCCCAGGACCACCAGGAGGACGATCGCCAGGTACCCGAGCAGCGTGACCGCCACGACCAGTACGAGCATCGGGATCTCCCACGGGTGCAGACGTGGACGTACCGCGTACTGCGCGGGCGGCAGCCAGAACGCATCCGGCGGGGGCGCGTCGGACCGCGGCGGATGATGGTCGCCGGTGCCGGACAGGGCGTCGGCGACCCCGGGAACATTGGGTATCGGCGATTGAGCGTCCACACGACCAATCTATAGTGGCGCCATGCGTGTCTACCTCGGTGCCGACCATGCCGGATTCGAATTGAAGAACACCATCGCTGACCATGTGAAGGCCTCGGGCCACGAGGTCGTCGATTGCGGTGCGCATGTGTATGACGCGCTCGACGACTATCCCGCCTTCTGCATCGAAGCCGCCCGCCGGACCGTCGCCGACCCCGGAAGTCTGGGAATCGTCTTGGGTGGCAGTGGAAACGGCGAGCAGATCGCGGCCAACAAGGTGCCCGGTGCCCGGTGCGCACTCGCGTGGAGTGTCGAGACCGCGCAGTTGGCGCGTCAGCACAACAACGCGCAGCTCATCGGTATCGGCGGACGGATGCACACCCCCGAGGAGGCTCTGGCCATCGTGGATGCCTTCATCTCGACACCGTGGTCGGACGAAGCACGCCACCAGCGCCGTATCGACATCCTCGCCGAGTACGAGCGCACCGGCGAGGCGCCACCCGTCCCCGACAACTGACCCAGATCGACGTAGGGTCCGCGGTCGGTCATGCCCGAAGGTCACACCCTGCACCGGTTGGCGCGCCGGCAACAACGCGTGTTCGCGGGGCAGTCGGTGCACGTCACGAGTCCGCAAGGACGGTTCGCCGACGGCGCCGCCGCGGTCGACGGCATGGTGTTCGCGAAGGCCGAGGCCTGGGGCAAACACCTGATCCAACATTTCCGGAGTCCGGACAGCACGGGCCGGAGCGGTCGCCAGATGATCCACGTCCACCTCGGTCTCTATGGCGCCTTCAGCGAGTCGCCCTCGCCCATGGAGCAGCCGGTCGGGCAGGTCCGGCTCCGGATCGAGGGCCCGGACATCGGCACCGATCTGCGTGGGCCGACGGCATGCGAGTTGTACACGCCTGCCGACCTCGACGAACTCGTCGCGCGGCTGGGCCCCGACCCACTGCGCCCGGACGCGCAACCCACCCGCGCGTTCGCGGCGATCAGGCGTTCGCGCCGGCCCATCGGCGCACTGCTGATGGATCAACGGGTGATCGCCGGGATCGGCAACGTCTACCGCGCCGAGGTCCTGTTCCGCGCGCGAATAGATCCGTACCGGGAGGGTCGGTCGTTGCCCTCCGACTCGGTCGAGGAGATCTGGGACGACTTGCGCGCACTCATGCGGGTCGGCGTCCGCCGGGGCCGCATCCACGTCGTCCGACCCGGAGATGACCACGGCGCGGCCTCCTATGCCCCGGATCGTCCCCGGACGTATGTCTACCGACGCGCGAGCGAACCGTGCCGCATCTGCGGGACCACTGTGCACATCGCCGACATGGAGGGGCGAAACCTGTACTGGTGTCCGGGATGTCAGCATTGACCCCGAAGTGACCGGGGTCACAGGTCGATCACAGGCAACACTCAGCCGGATGACCTGCAATTCACACACGGTCCGACCACCATGGGGACATGACCGAGAGTGCAGAGATCCGATCCGTCGACCATCCACGCGTCTCGTTGGTCGTCGTCGGCGGGACGGGGGAGTCATACCCGGGTGACCGGCGGACCGAGGTCACCGGGCTGCTACGCGCCGTCACCGTGCACTTGGACGAGCGCTTCGATTGCCGCTGGGTCGGATACCCCGCCAGCTATGGACCGGCACCGCGCATCGATGGGATGAGCTACCGCGAGAGTCTGGACATCGGCGTCGACGCCGTCCGGAATGCCCTGTCGCAGACGGCCGGTCCGGTGGCGTTGATCGGCTATTCGCAAGGTGCGGTGGTGATCCGAACGGCGTTGCATGAATTGCACGCCGTAGGCGACCCCGTGGTCGACCGAGTGCTCGCGGCAGGTTTCGTCGCCGATCCGCATCAGCCCCCGGGGGCCGTACCGGGCTGCACGGGCTGGGGCGTGGCCGGACCGGGCTGTGCTCTGCCGCCGGAGGTCGCGACCTGTTGGGTGGGTGCCCCGGAGGACATGATCTGCAATGCGACCGCTGATTCCTTCATCCGTGACGTCGCCGACCTCACCGCGGCGCTGGCGTTGGGGCGGCTGCGCGACTGGTGTGCGCAGCTGTGGAACATGCTGCGGAACAACAGGTTTCAGAATGCGCACCGAACCTCGCCCGGACCTGCCCAGATGTGGCGCGATTTCCGACGGTTGTCCACGGCGGTGCGAGAGGTCGTCGGCTACCTACCCGACCGCCTCACCTGGGGCGGTGTGGTGGTGCGCAATCGGCGGGGCGGACGTCACACCTCCTACAGTCGTGAGCCGTATCGCCGAACGTCGGCGACCGACCCCGACACGACCGGCTGTGAGGCCCTCGCACGATGGCTGCAGGTGCGAGCGACCTTCTCGCCGATCGGTTGTTCGGTGCTTGCCACGGATGCCGGGATCGCCGCCTGACACCGCGGATTCTGTCCGATGCCGCTCCACCGACTCGCCGTTTGATTCGTGGGTGTTAAATCCCGTCTAACAGTCTGCTTCTGCGGGCCCGGGGACGATCCGCGCGGGTGAAACTGATCCATGGGTGCGCGTGTGCGCCCGTCTCGTCCGATCGAGTGGAGACATCATCGTGGATCATTTCGACCTCGTCGTCATCGGCTCCGGTCCGGCCGGACAGAAGGCGGCGATCGCAGCAGCGAAGCTGGGCAAACGCGCGGCGATCATCGAGCGCCGCCATATGGTCGGCGGCGTCTGCATCAACACCGGCACGATCCCGTCCAAGACGCTCCGTGAGGCTGTTCTCTATCTGACCGGCCTCAATCAGCGTGAGCTCTACGGACAGTCGTATCGGTTGAAATCGGACATCACGGTCAGCGACCTGTCCGCCCGCACGATGCACGTGGTGGGCAAAGAGATCGATGTCATCCAGAATCAGTTGGCCCGCAACAACGTCGCGATGTTCATCGGCAGCGCGCACTTCGTCGATTCACACGGGATCGCGATCGAGGACGCGACCGGCGACCTCAAGCACATCAGCGCCGACCATTTCGTGATCGCGGTCGGCACACGGCCCGCGCGACCGGCGAGCGTCGAGTTCGACGGCACCACCGTCGTCGACTCGGATCAGATCCTGTCCGTCGACCGCGTGCCCGGGTCGATGGTGGTGGTCGGGGCCGGGGTCATCGGCATCGAGTACGCGTCGATGTTCGCGGCGCTGGGGACCAAGGTGACCGTCATCGAGCAGCGTCCGACGATGCTGGACTTCTGCGACCGCGAGATCGTGGAGGCACTGCAGTATCAGTTACGTGAGCGCGGGGTCACTTTCCGCTTCGGTGAACACGTCAAGACGGTCGAGACCCATCCGTCGGGCACCCTGACCATCCTCGAGTCGGGGAAGAAGATCCCCGCGGACATGGTCCTGTACTCGGCAGGGCGACAGGGCGTGTCCGATGAACTGAAGGTGGAGGCCGCCGGGCTGACCGCCGATGCCCGGGGACGGCTGAAGGTGGACGACAACTTCCGCACGACTGTCGAGCACATCTATGCCGTGGGCGACATCATCGGTTTTCCGGCGCTGGCGGCGACCTCGATGGAACAGGGCCGCAGAGCGGCCTACCACGCATTCGACGAACCGGTCGGGGCCACCAACGAGGACCTGCAGCCGATCGGCATCTACGCCATCCCGGAGATCAGTTTCGTGGGGAAGACCGAGGACCAGCTCACCACGGCGAGCATCCCGTTCGAGGTGGGGGTGGCGCGCTATCGGGAACTTGCGCGGGGCGCCATCATGGGCGACTCGTACGGGCTGCTGAAGTTGCTGATACACGCCGAGAACCGCACGGTGCTCGGCGTCCACGCGTTCGGGAGCAACGCGGCGGAGTTGGTCCACATCGGTCAGACCGTGATGGGTCTGGCGGGGACCGTGGACTATCTCGTCGACGCCGTGTTCAACTACCCGACGCTCGCCGAGGGATACAAGGTGGCCGCACTCGACGCCGTCAACAAGATGCGGGCCATCGCCCGGGTCCGTGCCGAAGGGCATCGGCTCGACCTCGACGCGGGTACCGCCGTCCTGGGCTGACCGTGCGGCCCGGAGAGCGGCGCGGTCGACAAACGGGTCGGGCCCGGACGGTGTGATGACCGTCCGGGCCCGACCCGTCGATGGTGTCTGGATCAGCTACCGGGGACGTACTTCGGTCCGACGGTGCCGCGCACGACGATCGGCGTGTCGCGCGGGATGTTGTCGAAGACCCACTTGCCGTTCGCGGTGCTCACGTTGATGCAGCCGTGGCTGACGTTGCTGCGGCCCTGCTGCTCGACCGACCAGGGTGCGGCGTGGATGAAGATACCGTCCCACGACATGCGGGTGGCGTACTCGACGTAGGTGCGGTAGCCCTCCGCCGAGTCGACCGGGACGCCGTACGTGGACGAATCCATGTACATGTCGCGGTACTTCTCCTTGGTGTGGTAGACGCCGTTCGGGGTCGGATGCTCGTTCGATCCCATGGAGATCGGCATCGTCTTGACCTGATTGCCGTTGTGCCACCAGGTGATCTGGTGGGTGGCATCCTCGGCGAGAGCGATCCAGCCGGTCGACGTCTTCACATTCGGGATGGCCGGACCCTTGGGGGTCTCCGGTGTCGACGGAGTCGGCTTCGGCGTGGGTGTGGTGCTCTTCGGCGTCGATGGCACCCCGGGGATCTGGGGCGCACCGGGTACGTCGGGGACCTCGACCGGGGGGAGCCCGGGGATCACGGTGACGGGTGTGGCGCCGGCGGCCATGGGCAGCGTCAGCATCACGGCGGCCACACCGATGACGGTGGCCACCGCGCGTCGCGTCGCGCCGCGACGGCGACGAGAAGGCTTCGAAGTCAACACAGAGAGACCTTTGCAGTTTGAGGTACTGAAGCGCATCCCCCGGAGCGCTCAACCATCGTTACACAAACGTTGTCATCGAGCCAAAGCCGGGAAGTCGAACAAATGGCAAACGGGCGTCGATTGATCCACTCGCGGTACATATCACGTGGTGATCGGTGCCGGCAACGCGCCATTTGTGACGACGGTCACAATCGGCGCGTTGCCCGTCTGATGTGCTCCCGTTACCCCTCCGAGACCTCTTGACTCAGCAGTTACTGGGCGCCGGCAGTCCGTTGAATCGATCGGTCAGATACCCGAACGCGGGGAGGAGCCCGATCACTGCGGCCGAGAGATGGTCGGGCGACGGTGTCGCCAACCGCTGTACCTTTCGTCCGGCCCGGCAGTACCGGTTCAACGTGTAATCGATCGACGAGACCGGGATCAGGACGTCGGTCGGGCTGTGCCACTCGAAGATCGGTGTCCGCGGTAGGCCCTTGTACAGCGACAGGCTGTTCTCCTCGACCACCCGACGGGCCGCGGGGTTGTCGAAGATCGCGCGGCCGCCGATGGTGACCTGCTTGGCGTCGTGTCCGGCGCCGAGCGCCAAGATGTCGTTGGTGCACGCGTTGCGCATGCCCTGGTACATCTGCCAGCCCAGCGGTGAGAGGTACTTCAGCATCGGGATCTGCTGCGGGTACTCACGGGAGACGCCGATCGCGGCCGCGAAGGCCAGACCGAACGCCGGATGTGGAGTGCTGTAGCCGAGGCCCTCGGCCATCTTGATCAGGTTCATCGGTACACCGCCGTAGGCGGCGCCGACGATGTTCAGGTCAGGCGCATAGGTGGGGGCCAGTGCCGCCGCCCACGCGGTGGCCATCCCGCCTCCCGAGTAGCCGGCCATCCCGACTCGACTCTTGGCGACGTGCGCGGGCGTGAATCGTTGGACTGCGCGGATCCCGTCGAGGGTGATCTGCCCGCCCAGCTTGGCCGCGCCGTACGCACTGCGGGGACCGAGGTGGTCCGGGATCGCGACCGTCCAGCCGCGCTGCAGGGCCACATTGAGGCCGGGGGCCTCGCGAATCATCAGATTCGGGTCCTGGGTCCAGAGCGCCTGCGACGGCGCGCACTCGAGGCCGGTGGCGTTGATGATGTGCTGGAACGACAGCAGCGGGCCGTTGACCTTCTTGTGGTTGGGCACCAGCACGGTGGTGACCGCGGCGATCGGCTTGCCCTGGCTGTCCGATGAACGGAACTTGAGCTGGTAGGTGCGGACGTCGAAGAACGCCGGCGGATTGGGTTTGCCCCGGACCTCGATGATGTCTCCCGGCGCATACTTCGCGATGTTTCGCGGCGCGGCGTAGAAATGATCCGGTAACGGCGTCGGCAGGGCGACGTTGTCGGCGGTTGCCTCGCCGGTGCCCGCCACGACACCGCCCGCGAGGACCGTCATCGCGGCGCCGGCGGCGACCAGCCCCTTCAGTAGACGTGATCGTCGGTGTCGGGTCGGTGGTGAGCCATCGGCAAAGCGAATCGAGCGCATGATTTCCCCCAAAACAAGCAGAGCTGTCGGTTTTCACGACGGTGCTTGACCCCCAAGGCGACCATCATTCGGTTCCATCATCGACGATTCCCGCCGAAAATCAATCGCTGCGTCTGAGACGATCCCGGCCGAGGGGTGACTGTAGGCACCGGTCACTGGGCCGGGTGAGTGCACCCGCGATGGTCGACGAGGGCGACCACACGTGTATCGCGTGCCGTGCGGGCACGCGTCGATGATCGAAAACCGGGCTCGTCAGGCGGGTTGCGGGTGCTCGGTGCGCAGGTGGCGTGCCGGTTCGGAGCAGGATTCGTCGCGGCAGACCAGCATCACGTCCACGCGGCCCGGGCCGGCGTCCGACGGTGCGACGTCCTTACGGACATAGAGATTCGCTCCGCAGCTCGGACACTTGCGCTGACTCTTGGTGTGGCTGGAAGACATGACCCCAGCCTACGCCCGAAGTGGTGTGGATCACAGTGAGTGCCACGCCGGCCGGATGTGTCGCGGCCCGGCGACGGTGCGCTGAAGTCGTCGGCCTTCTGGACAAGAAAAAAGGTCAGAGGCAATACTGCCTCTGACCTGCTGGAGCGGGTGACGGGAATCGAACCCGCGTAGCTAGTTTGGAAGATTAGGTATATTGTGATGCACACCAGTAGAAACGCTGTCAAACACACTGGTCAACTAGCTACCTGCACAGATAACGTAGGTTCAGACGGAACCACGTAGTGTGTACCGTAGTGTGTACTTGGGTGAGAATGGACGACGAAAGGGACACCGATGACTGACACGTTCGGGCTTCGTACCGGACCCGCAACATGGGTCGGCATCCACGGACGCGACAACATCCCCTGCCGCATCGTCCGCTTCCGCAAAGACTGCGTGAAGGTGCGCTGGGATAGCGGCGCACTCGACGACGTACACCCCGACAACCTCCGGCAAAACCGAAAGGGACGTGGCCATGCCTGACATTGACCTAGCTGCCATCGAAGCGCGTGCTAACGCCGCCACCGAAGGACCATGGGAGTGGCACCGTGACGTTTACGGCGACGGCTCGTGGGATTGGATGTTCCTCGAAAGCGCCCAGGACCCCGAGGGGCTTGTCCTGTCGGCGCACGGGATGCACACCGAGGGTTGGGTCGATGCCGATGAAGCGGACGCCGAGTTTATTGCTCATGCCCGCACCGACATTCCTGCTCTCGTCGCCCGAGTGCGCGAGCTGGAGGCGGAGAGGTCGGCACTACTCGGCACGATCCTCGAACCGGGTGCAGGCTTCGAGATCCAAGAGATCAACGGTCGGTTGATGGTCAGGTTCACGTACCCCGAGGGCGGACACACAGAGTGGTTGGAGCAGCACGTGATGATGCCCGACTTCAATCTCCGGAAAGGAACACGATGAGCGAGTTCAACGACCGGGCGGGCGGCCCCATCCTCCAGCACAAGCCCGTCCACGGCGGATGGAACCAAGGCGCCTACGGGGCCGGGGTGGTCATCACCTACACCGATGGCCGACCGGTCACGGGCTGGATGCGATGCCAGTGTGGGTGGCAGGTCGACGGCGAAACCCGTGAGGCTGCCGAACGTGCCCACGCCGACCACGTAGCCGAGTGGGGTGTGCCGCTGATGCCTGACTGCCACGTCGTCCCCGGCCAAGGGTGTCGAAACTTCCGGCCCGACCACCGCCGCGACGCGCACCCCACCGAAACGTTCATCGAGGTGCGCGTCGCCGACAGCCACGACGGCACCTGGGAAGCCCGCGGGTACAGCATCAACGTCGCCAGCGGGCGCGACTACCCGCTCAACGCCGAGTACTTCCCCTCACAGGACGAAGCGCTGGTGTACGCGGATGCCTGCAACCGCGGGTACCTCACATTGGGTGCGATGGCTTGCGTGCATGAGTGGCGGCTACAGCAAGCCCGTGCGCACCCATCCGGCGCCGCTGGCGGATCGGCAAGAGATACCCGTCCCTGCGGTTGTCCAGCCCCAGTTTCCCAATGCCTTGGCCATCGCTACACCTCCACCACGGGGGAGCGCTGATGCCTGACTTCAACGTGGGGGACCGGGTGCGATCAACCTCCGGCAAGGAACACACTGATGGCTGACATCGACATGCGATGGGCAAAGACCGACGCCTCACGATCTTTGCCCGCTCAACTCGACAGCATCCCGGCACCGGCACTCGTCATTGACGCCAACGGACTCGAGTTCTTCAAATACTCAACCGATCCGTGTTACGAGCAGTACTACCTGACCGATGAGGAGTTCACGCCATTCCCATTACCGGAGAAATTCACGGTGCCACCGTACGATTTCCTGGGGCGGGTTTGATGCCTGACTTCAAGGTAGGAGACCGGGTGCAGATCCTCGGCGGCGGCGTCTACGGCACGGTGACACGGTGGGTACTGCCAACACTCCTCCAGAACGTGCAAGCGATCGAGTTCGTCGTCACTTTCGCAACCAAGGGATGGGCCGACAACTACAAGGCTGGCCGCACCGCGATGCACTGCCACGACATGATGGAGCACATCGACCGATGACCATGTACGGTAGAGAGGTATCGCCAAATACGCGTCGAGCCCTGTCGGAGTCCGCTTCGACAGGGCTTTGTCGTTATCGAATCAGGAGCCAGGGGCGCGGGTGCCGCAGAGAGTGGTGTGTGTACGACTTCGCAGGCTTCTTTGTGGGCTGGGTGGATTCGTTCGCGGACGCTCATCGCCTGGTTGATGCGCACATACGGTCGTGGCGCGATAGCGAGGTCAACGGCTGATGGCGAAGCCTCAGAAGCGGCGAGGTCGCGGTGAAGGCTCCCTCAGCCAACGCAAAAACGGATTGTGGATCGCCTCAGTCCCCACCGGCGAGTACGACGCCGCCGGGCGGATGAAACGCAAACAGAAAACGTCGATGGACTACAACACCGCAGTGCAGCATTTGCGGCGGCTGCAACGCGACCTCCAGGACGGGGTGTTGGAAACGATCTCCGACTCCACCACCGTCGCCCAATGGTTGGACACCTGGCTGGACACCATCATCTCCACCCAAGTGAAACCCACCACCATGGTCACCTACCGGTCCATCGTGAACACCCATATTGTTCCGGCGATCGGCCGGAAGAAACTCACCCAACTCCAACCCCAACACATCCGCCGGATGCTGTCCGACGTCACCGCCTCCCACGCATCCGGCACCAGCTTGAACACGTATCGCACGCTGTCGAAAGCGTTGGGTGATGCGAAACGGGAAGGCTTGTTGCGGGACAACCCATGTGAACGGGTCCCCGCCCCCAAAGTGGTGAGAACGTCGCGTGGCTCCCACGAGCTGGACGACGTGAAGAAACTGCTCGCCTACCTGGTGGAGCACGGCGATGCCGATCTCACCGCCCGCTGGTGCCTAGCGTTGTTCACCGGCGCCCGACAAGCCGAATGCTTGGGTTTGGAGTGGGACCGGGTGAACTTCACAGAATCCACCGTCGACTACTCGTGGACGTTGCAATGGCTACGGCTGAAAGACCGCTACCGCCGGCCCACTGATGAGCTGTACACACGAGACATGTTCGCTGTGGATGCTGGGTTCGACTTCCGCCCCCTGTGGCGCACCGCCTGCCTGATCCCACCGAAAACAGAAGGGTCACGCCGCATCGTCCCCATGGTCGCCCCACTCCAGGCCGCCCTAGCCCAACACCAAACCGTGTCATCGGGGCTGGTGTGGACCCGCGAAGGGGGTAGGCCGTATCGCAAGAGTGATGATGCGAAACGCTGGCACGACACCCTCAAAGCTGCGGACGTCCCGGACCTCACCCTGCACAGTGCCCGGCACACTGTCGCCACCCTCCTCCAAGCCGCCGGGGTACCCGAAGCCACCCGAATGGCTATCTTGGGGCACTCAACCGCCGCGATGGCCCGCAACTACGCCCACGTCGACCAAACGTTGACACGAGACGCACTCGCCCAGCTGGATGCCATGCTCACCTAGCACTCAACACCTGTTGATTGCAACCCCACTGCTACTCCACCGTTTGCACTAACCCCGCCAGTAAGGTGTTACTTCCGGTAACTAACTGTCGGACCAGCTAGATACGTTCACTGTGCGGCTAAGCAAGATTCACATTCACGATCCCAAGCCGCACAGAATCTAACGGTCGGGGGTGAAACGCCCCCGCGAGCGTGGGGAAACACCTAATGGTTAACAGTCAGGGAGACACCCGCACAGAACTCGATGAATGGAGGAACCGCTGCACCGCAGCGTTCGACCGCATCGACTTCCGCCACCTCACCACCGACGAGTTAGCTCCCCTTACTCTGCTCCTCGAATCCTTCATCCGCGATTCCAGCCCGCGCACGCTCCACGGCCGACAACAACCCGGACTCCGCATCGTCCGCTAACGGGGTCTTCTCACCTTCACCCGTTTCGCCCGATGCTCCCTCGACCGAGGACGAACCATCATTGGCTTGCGCGAGTAGCTCATTGATCTCTCCGATGGTGTGATGTTCATATTCGTGGTTGAAGATTCGCCGCCCATGCTCAGCCACCTCCAGCTGCCCATCCCGCGACAACAACGGGTAGATGACGGGCAGTTCGGCGATGCGAAAGTCTTGGTACTGGCGTTGTTTGTCAGTGGTTCCCATACGTGCTGTTCGTTGCGGTGGCGCCGCCCGGATGGGTTGAGATCCGACCGGGGTAGGTTCGCCGCCCTTCAATGTGCGTAGCGCACTACCTGCTTCCCACTGGAGGCCGACGTCCAGCTTCCGCAGCGTGGTTTGACGGTTCCCAGGCTTCCACTCCCCCTTCTCGATTTTCGTCATCGTGGTGTCGGTTGGCCCGCCGGCGTCTGCCACTTCTTGCTGCGTCAGTCCTAGCTCTGTGCGCCGTTCGTAGACGAGGCGTGCGAAGCGCTCGATGTTCATGCCGCCAACTATGGCGCAAAAACTCGGCAAACACGAGTGTTGTACAGCAAACATCCGACCAGCCGCCTCAGCTGCGCAGAAACTTACACGCATGTCGTTCAGCAGCTAGATAGATGTTTGCCCCTCGATTGTCTTGCCATGGGGAGATGTTTGCCCTAAGGTTGGGGCATGGCCCCAAACAACCCACAATCAGCGGGCAAGTACAGCAATCAGCGAAGGTCTGTGCCCCCGCCGGTCATCACAATCCGAACCGCACGGAAGATCAGCGGCAAAACGCTCCAGGACATCTGCGACCACATCAACCGCGAGTTCGACTTCCCGAAGCCGATCATCCGCGGAACCATCAGCGGGATCGAAAACGGCCACCGCGGGGCCAGCGTCGAAATGCTCGACGCCATCGCCAGCGCGCTGGGCATCACCGCTGGGGAGATCGACACCCAGTACGAGTGGCGCCATTCGCGCCAGTCGAAGGCCGCGTGATGACGCGGGCGAAGCCAGGTCCGCGCTACGTGTACCGCATCTTCGACAGCGCCGACCGACTGATCTACGTCGGCTGCACAGCAGACCTCTCGAGGCGGTGGCGTGATGCGTGGTGCTGACTACTTCGACGGCATGGCCGCAGCCTTCGACCTCACAGCCCGATGGATACGCGAAGGCTGGACAGCCAACCCCGAAGAACTCGCCGCCTACGCACAAACACAACGCGAAGCAGCAGAACGCATCCGGGAGACGCAACAGTGAGCGACGTCGCGGACATGACGCCAGAGGAGCGTGCCACCCACCGGCGACTCACCCGCAGGTACGGGGCAGACGGAATCGTGCGCGCCCTCACCGCCACCTTCACAGACCACTCCCGCCCGGGCTGCTGCCAGGGCGAGAGCGCGCAGACCACACCCCTCTCACAGTCTGCGCAACCCGACGCCACAGGGGATGTGGCGTCGGGACCAAACCACCACAGATAGAGAACAGCCGCCAGGTGCGTGAACACCTGACGGCCAACCAGAGAAGAGGATTTCTCGTGCCCAACGATACCACCGACCTCGTGCCGATCCCGGTGCCAGGAACCGACAGACAGATCATGGCAACCGTCGTTGACGGAATGCCGAACGTCTCCCTGCGCCACGCCTGCGACGCCATCGGTATCGCATTCGACGCCCAGCGAGTGAAACTCCAAGGCAAGTCATGGGCGGCCGTCACGATGATCGTGACCCCTTCGTCCGGTGGGCCGCAACAGACGACAATGATCGACCGCCGAACCTTCACCATGTGGCTGGCCACCCTCGACGCCAATCGAGTGGCCGAGGGCGCCCGCCCCATCGTCGAAGCCTTCCAGGCTGAAGCTGCTGACGCTCTCGACGCCTACTTCCACGAGGGTGGGGCGATCAACCCGAGCGCCACCGAAGACCAACTCGACAAACTCACCCGGCAAGCCCAAGCCCAAGCCGGCGTCATCCAGGCACTCAAAGGGATCGTCGACCCGAAACACCTCGAGGCCAAGGCTCGGATCGTTCTGGCCCGCGCACTCGGTGAAGCGCCGGAACTCGACCCGCAAACCATCCCTCTCTATGTGTCCGACTATCTGAAGTCGAAGGGCTTGGCATCGGACATGATCCAGGCGAAGGCGTCGGGGTTTGGGAAGCGGCTGAAGGGTTTGTACATCGCCGAGCATGGCGATTCTCCCGGTAAGGCGTTCCAGGAGTTGCCGAACGGAACTACCCGTGAGGTGTACGCCTACACCGAATCTGATCGGGCTCTGTTCGATCAGGTGTGGGCACGCCATTATGCGGGGCAGGTGGCGGAGTGAGTCATCTTCTGCTGCATGAGCACATCACCCAAGTCGACACCGAACACGGACCGCTGTTCGTCGCTGCCGGGGAAAGCCCCAAAGGACCACGCGCTGTTCTCGTCGGCCCTGGTGATGACCGTACCGACCACCACCTCACCATCACCCAACTCGACGAACTCATCGCGGTCCTGGGTGATGTTCGGGAATCCCTTGCCAACAGAGAGGTCACGTCATGAAGAAACCGATTGCGTTGACGTTGAAGGATGCTGCCGCTGCGGTGGGTGTGGGGCCGGACCATCTGCGTAACGAGTGGCGGGCTGGCCGACTCAGCTTGAAAAACAAGGGCACACAGTCGAAGCCCATGTATTTGGTGGATTACGACGAGTTGCTGCGTTGGTGGGATGATGTGCCGGCTGCGGTTCCGGGGCGTGCGTCATGAGGGGCGTCGTGAACGGGCTGCTGCTGGTGGTTCCGGTGTGGGGGTTGCTGATTGTGTCGTTGTGTCGCCCCCCGCACGATGTGGTCGAGTTCTTCGTGTATGTGCTGATGACGTCTCTGTGTGAGTTGTGCATGGTGGCGTTTCTGATTCCGAAACCTGTTCGCCCTGACCGTTACGAGTTGGTGTTTCCGCCGTTGGATGGGGAACGTTACGACCGCTACGACAGGGACCACTGATGCAGCCTGTGTCTTTCCCGGCGTCTTTGCCTGGCCGTTGTCCTCTCTGCCGCAACGCCATCCACCCCTCCCACAGGTCGGGTGAAGGTCATCTTGTGTCGTGGATCGAACCCGCTTCCCATGGCGGACGAAAACGGTTGGTCCACACCGACTTGCGCCGTCCGCTACTACCAACAGAAACGAGCAACAGCATGAGCAACACACTTCACACCCTGCCCATACTCGCCGCCGACTACATCCGCGCTCACGGCTGGACCCAAGGAACGGAACAGAACAGTGAGGGGCAGGTGTGTTTGACTGGTGCGCTTCGCCTGTGTTCACCAGTGCCAGGTGACGGTTACATCGCCCGTGAAGTGTTCCGACGACGAGAGCACGCGGAGAGCTGGAACGACGCTCATGGTCGAACCGCCGATGAGGTGATCAGCTATCTCGCTCAGTCTGAAATCACTGATATAGAGCTGGAATCCACATTCGGCCCACAGTGGCGGGAGATCGTCGCGCAGGTGCGCACTATTTCAGGTGCGACGTCTGATCAGATCGTCGATCTGGCTGCGGCGTGGGCTGCGGCGCGGGATGCGGCGCGGGATGCGGCGTGGGATGCGGCGCGGGATGCGGCGTGGGATGCGGCGTGGGATGCGGCGCGGGATGCGGCGTGGGCTGCGGCGTGGGCTGCGGCGTGGGCTGCGGCGCGGGCTGCGGCGCGGGCTGCGGCGTGGGATGCGGCGTGGGATGCGGCGACGGCGCTTTCCACCCGTGACCTCATCGGCACCGCTGGCTACACCCAGGATCACTATGACCTGCTGGCTGCGCCGTGGGTTTCCGTGTTCGGCCCACTGCACCCCGAGGACGGGGCCAGCGCATGAGTGTGGAGTCGCTTGAGAGAAGACGTAACGAACGTGACCGTGACCGTGTGTTGGCGAAGGTCATCGACCTGAACACCGCAACGACTGCGGAGTGGGCTGCGATGCGGGATGCAAGGGCGGAACGTTCTGCGTGGGATGACTTGGAGGCGTTGGCGTCCGGGTACGGCTATGACGTGGTGGTGCATCGGAGGGCGGGCCGCTATCACGGCGAGTTGTGGTCGACGGGTCGCCGGTATCACGTGGTGAGTGCTCCGACGCGGGTGGTTGCGGTGGAGTTGTTGGTCGGCTGGTTGGAGGCCAACGAATGAAACCCCGCGTGTATCGGCATCCGCAGGGCTGCTGGCACATCCGGACCAGCCCGTACATACTACATCCCTTCCGGGAGGCGTCATGAGCCTCATCCAAATCCTTGAGGAGGGGTTCGACAACGGCGAAGGCGTTGATGACTGGCACAGTTTGAGCAGGATCGAAGTGGGGGCGGGTAACCGTCGCCGCATCCTCGACCGCGAGGCGAAGTGTGGCGTGACCCCAGACGCGGATGGCTGGCTGTACATGCGTCGAGACTTCGGAACTTTCGTGCACGTGCAGCGCATCAAGTGGGTGGACGCCAAGTGGTTCGGCGGTGCCCTGTGAATCGTGAACGTTCCCTCCACTTCCCGGTCGATTTGCCCGGCCCCAACGACTGTGCCCTTCCCCCGGACCCCGACGACCCACCCGAGACCGGTGACTGGACGTGCCACCTGTGTGGGCATCAGTCCCGATTCCCCTACTGCTACTGCCAACGGAGAACAGCATGACCGACCGTGACGAGAAGTTGATCGAGTTTTACGAGGACCGTGTTCGACAGCGGGCGATGGTGGTCGCCGAGAACTTGCGCGACATCGCGGACCGGATCGATCGTGACGTGAAGAACGCTGGCGTGGATGCGATCTCCTTCGGTGTGACCCACGAAGTGTGGGGTGTCGCCAATTGCGGCCTGGACACGCTCGCCGAGAACTACCGGAATCTTGTGGTGCTGCGGCGGGCCGCTGTAGCCACCAATCCTGAGGTGGCGTCGTGAGAAGAATTCCGGAGATTGTGGACCGCCACTTCGACACCGGCGACCGATACCAATTCCACCCCGACCTCACCCTCCCCGAAGCCGAAGCGTTGGCGCAGTGGTGTGGCGGCTACACGCAGTGTCGTGTCGAGGATGGCCGCATCCGCAGCATCGTCATCATCGTGGATGGTGTGCCTGCCCGTATGGGGGAGTGGATTGTGCGGGACGGCCACGACTTCCGAATCGAGACCACAGCATGAGCGAGATCCACATCGACATCGACGACGCCATGCGCGCACTACACGGCGGCGACCCCACGCGCATCGACATCGACTTCGACCCCACCGAGCAGCGGATGAATGGGGTCGCCTACCACGGAAACACGCCATTCGACGTCCCCTACATCTCCGAGATCCTTCCTGGGCTGTGGCAGGGCGGATGCCGGGACGGACTGAAGCTCCCCCCCCACATCAAACATCTGGTGTCGCTATACCCGTGGGAACGCTACGACCATGAACATGACCTTGACAGCGCTATCAGTGTCCGCATGTACGACAGCCTTGAGCAGGGGTTCGAGCAGGTTGACGCTCTCGCAGCGTGGGTGAACGTGTGCCGCCTGACCGGCCCGGTTTTGGTGCACTGCCAGGCTGTCCTGAACCGCTCGAGTCTGGTCGCCGCCCGCGCTCTGATCCTTGACGGCATGGCACCCGATTCTGCTGTGGCATTGATTCGGGAGAAACGTTCCCCTGCCTGCCTGTGCAACGGGGCGTTCGAGGAATGGCTGCTGACTGGCGAGGTGTCCGCATGACCGCGCTCAGAACCCGCAAACCGTCCGGCGCCGTCCCATGGCCACTCATCCTCATCGAAGGCGGAGAAAAGGCAGGCAAATCGTGGGCCGCAGCCGAACTATCCGCCTCCACCAAAATAGGCCGCACCCTATGGCTCGACTGGGGTGAAGGTGCCGGCGACGAATACGCCGCCATCCCCGGAGCCAACTACGAACTGATCGAACACGACGGATCGTGGCCCGACATCATCGGCCAAATCAAAGCTGCCCGCGACGTCGCACAAACCGCTGTGGACAACAAAGACAAGCCGGTGGTGTTGGTCATTGATTCCATGACCGCCGAGTGGGATCAGTTGAAGGAGTGGGTGGATGGGAAAGCCCGCCGCCGCGACAAGAACCGCAAGGCGCTCGAGCGTGACCCTGAAGCGGAAATCCAAATCACTACCGACCTGTGGAACCTTGCCACCGCCCGCCACAAAGAGTTGATGCGTGTGCTGATGCGGTTCCCCGGCATCGTCGTCATGACCGCCCGCGGCGCCGATCAGGTGGCGATGGAGAACGGCCAACCCACCTCGAAGCGGACATGGAAGGTGGATGGGCAGAAGTCGTTGGCGTTTGATGCGTCGGCGTGGATCAGGTTGCAGCGGGGTGAGCATCCGCAGATCATCGGCTGCCGCTCTGTCCATGCCGGTATCCGTCCAGGCGAGGACAAAGCCCGCACCATCCCCGATCTCACGCTGGAGCGGCTGATCTTCGATGTCCTCAAATGCGATCCGTTGACGGCGCATCTGCGGGCTTTCGAATCGGTTCAGGATTTGGTGGCTGATTTGTTGGAGTCGGTTGGGCAGGCCGATTCTCGGGACGAACTCACCCAGTTGTGGCGTGAGGCGAAGGACGCGGATGTGTTGGGGATGGGGCCGGAGGGTGGCCCTTCGGTGCAGGATGCGTTGGCTGCCAGGGCGGAAGCGATCAAAGAGCCTGGGCATGATGCGGCGCAAACCCTCCTCACGGATCAACTCGGAGCACAGGAGACAGCATGAGAATCAACTGCGACAACAACCATCCCTACACGCCCGAGAACACGCTGATCGATCAGCGCACCGGAGCGCGACGATGCCGCACCTGCAACCGCATCCGATCCCAAGACGCCTACCGAAGGCGTATGGAGAAGGTGTGCCGCAAAGGCCATGAACGCACCAGCAGCAACACAGCGATCGACCAGCAAGGCCGAACCCTCTGCCTGGACTGCCGCAAAGACTGGAAAGAAGTACACGCCCCCGTCGCCCCGATCCGCGATTTGCGGCCCATCAAACGAGCATGGCATGAGGATGCCATCTGCCCGCAGTTCGGGCTGGACGTGTTCGTCCCCGAGTTGAACGACAACGGTTTCAACCGGTCGATGCACGCCATGACGCGGGAAGCCCGCGAAGTCTGCACCGGCTGTCCTGTCATTGCCGATTGTGCCCGTGAAGCACTTTCACACAAGCCGTGGGGTGTGTGGGCGGGTCTGTCGTTCATGGGGTCGGTGACAGCGGAGCAACGCCGGCAGTTGGTGAAGTTGGCGCAGCTCGACCAGCAGGCGGCGTCGTGATGAAGGGTGTACGCGAAGGCAGGACTGAGGCGGTGGCTCGCCGGCGCCGTCGAGTGGCCGAGTTGACAGTGAAGGGCTGGTCAGCCTCACAGATAGCCGAAGAGTTGAACATCTATCCGCGCATGGTTCAGCGGGATCGCAAAGCGATGGGGGTGGCGCAGCAACGTCCACCGTTTTATCCGCAGGAGGTGTGGTTGCTGGCTGAACGGCTTCTCGATGATGGTGCTTCTGTCGCTGAGGTGGCACGCACCATCGGCTGCAACCTCAGTCACGCGCAAAAGAAGTTCTCTGGTAGGGGGTGGTCGCGGCGGCAGTCGGGCGAATGGAATGCGTTTCTCGTCGAGTTGCGTGCGTCGTGAGGTTCACCGGATTTCCCCCGCATGTTCGGGACATCATTATTGCCCGGTCGGACGGCATGTGTGAGGTGATGGTGAAGGACATCTGCATTTACCGGGCAGCGCACATCCACCATCGCAGGGCCCGCGGCATGGGTGGTACTCGCCGCATCTCAACGAATATGCCTTCCAACGGTTTGCATGTGTGTGCTCTCTGCCATTTGTGGGTTGAGGAGCATCGTGAGGAGGCTTTGGATTCGGGTTGGTTGGTGCGGCAGAACGGTGATCCGGTGGATGTGCCGGTGGTGTGGCGGGGCCAGTTGCGGTGGCTGGATGATTCGGGCGGGTTCGAGGAGTCCCGTGATGTCGGGTGACATTCCTGAGGCGTACCTGATCGGTGACGCCATCTTCAAAGACTGTGTGGAGTGCGGTGTTGCGGTGGAACGGTTTTGCCGCAACCCGATCACGAAAGAAACGAGAGCTATTCCGTGTGTGGCACGGACCAAACCAGAGGAGACAGAACAATGACCAGCATTATCCCAAAGGGACAGAATGGCCGTAAGCGCGCCGCCGACATCTTGGCGGCAGTGAATAATTCCGGTGAGCACGCGTTCGCCCGCGGCGGTGTCATCACCCCACCGCCCACGGTCAAGGTGCGGGTGTTCAAGACCCGCAAGGGATGGCAGTGGGAGGAAAGAAACTACTACGGCGGGACCGTGGGGGCTGTGTCGCCGAAAACGTATGGCAGGAAGTCGAATGCGGTGCGTGCTGCGAGACGCCGTGTGCAGGTTCTGAAGTCGGCGGTGGTGAGCATCGATGCCTGAGTTCGAGGTGACCGTCTACACCAAAGTGCGCGAGGTCTACGTCGTGACAGCAGACAGCTCCGACGCCGCACTCGCCAATTGGAGTGAGGGGACGCTGTCCCATTCTGAGTGCGAGGCAGTCGAGGACTTCGGGCCAGTGCGCGAGGTGTCGGAGTGATGTGTCAGAGCGTCAGAGTCGCCCAGTGGTTTTACGTGTGGTGGTTGCAGGACGGTGTGTTCCACCACTACCGCACGGAGAGTGTCGAATCCGCCCGTGAATGCGAAGGACTGCTGTTGGTTCTCGGTTTTCGGGGTGTGCAGGTTCGGGCCGGTACACGAGAGGTGACAGCATGAAAGATACCGGAGTATGGCTGCGCGATCGCCGCGGGATGCAGAATGCGGTCATCTGGGGGCCGACGCTGGGGTCGACCTACCTGGAGCGGGATTGGTTCGCAGACCCGCAGAAGGATCACCGTTACTTCTCCCGCGATCGGCTCCCCGCTGATGCTGTTCCGTTGGTCCGTAGGGATGAAGCTGATGCCGCCCTGGATCGCCTGTCCGCCAAAGCTGACGAGTTCATGGCTGAGCGGGATGCGTTGCAGGAGCAGGTGACGAGAGATGCCTTCACCATCGCAGAACTGCGGGCGCAGGTGGAGCAGGCTGAGGCGTGCTGTGGCTGCGACCACGGAGGGCATCACGTGCTACCGACACCGGATGCCACCAACCCCGACCATCTGCGGTTCGCGGCAGAGATGATTGAAATGGCCAGACCCGGCGGCAATTCCTGGGCTAGGCCCCGTCAGCGGAATGTGTTGGCGGAGGATCTCCGCGGACAAGCTGACCGTATCGAGCGTGAACATGCTGAGGTCGACGCCACCGAGAAGCTGATCGAGAAGGCTACCGAGGTGGTCCGCGTCGAGTACGCACGAGCACCGTGGGGTGTCAACGCTTTCGAGCAGGGTGCTCGTGCTCTCCATGCTGCTGGCCTTCTCCGTGACGGTGGTGAGTCATGAGCGACACCGACGACCTCGCCGCATGGCGGGCTGACAGGGAACGCCGCAGGGTCGCCGACCTCAACGTCTGGGTGCAGATGCGCGACCTCATCGACGAACACACCCGGGCGTGGGGTGACGACCAGGCACGTACAGACGTGCGGGACAAGGCCGTACGCGAGATCGCCCTCGCCCGAGCACAAGAAGGAGCATGGACATGACCGACGACCTCACCGAGGAGATCGCTGTCGTCTTGCTCAGCAAGGTCGTTGGCGTTGGCTACCAGGCCCGCGGATACATGAATGTCGGAGACGCGTACGCCCTTGCCGAGGCTGCTGTCGCCGTCGCCAACGCCCACAACACTGTTGAGACGGTGGCCGATCTAGTGGCACTGCCCGTCGAGACAGCGCTCATCGACAGCCTCGGCAACGTCTACGAGAAGTGGCCAGACGGCGATGCCGACTGGCAGGCGCCCGGTGATGAGACGTCCTACACCCATAACGCCATCGCGCTCCCTGCCACCATCCTCTACCGCCCCACCACGTCAGGAGATGCCGATGTCTGACACCAGCATCCGGGATCGCGCCGCCGCCGTCATCTTCGACATCGCCTTCTACGCACCTCTGTATGTGTACGGGCGTGTGCAGGAGTGGCGGGATGAGAGGAGGGGCAAGTGAGCACCGAGGAGCGTACAGCAGTGACAATGTATGAAGCCCGACAAGCACTCGCACGGACAACCGGCGACCGTTTGTGGAGATATTGCGGATATGGATCATGTGACCGACCCCCAAGACACGAAGACGTGCATAGGTGCCGGTGTGGTGGTCCCGTAGACGAGCCTGCGCGAGGCTGTGAGTGGCACACCAAACCCACTCGTGCACAACGGACGCTCGTCGCCGAGCGTGATGCCGCTCTGGACATCATCCAGCAGTTGCGGGATCAGTTGCCCGCGTTGCTCGATGAGGCATGGGACGACGGCAACGCTTCCGGCCTGGACGGCTGGACAGGACCAGGGCGCGGGAGCGAGGTCGACGACTACGCCGTTCAGCAGCGTCGCCGCTCCACGGATCGACTCTCTGCCCGCATCCTCGACGGTGGTGCGTCATGAGTGACAGCACCACGATCGAGTGGACTGACCGCACCTGGAATCCGGTCACCGGGTGCACCAAGGTCAGCGCGGGGTGCGACCACTGCTACGCCGAGACGATCGCCGAGCGGTTCCGCGGCGGGCCGGCGTTCCCCAACGGGTTCGATGTCCAGCTTCGGGGCCACAAGCTGACCGAGCCACTGCGATGGCGAAAACCCGCGAAGGTGTTCGTCAACAGCATGTCTGACCTGTTCCACGACTCGGTGCCCGACGAGTACATCGCGCAGGTGTTCGCCGTGATGGCGCTCGCCGAGCGGCACACGTTCCAGGTACTGACGAAGCGGCATGCGCGGACGAAATCCCTGCTGAACACGGGTGCGTTCCGCGAAACGGTGGCCGACTACGCATTGGATTACGACCGTGATGCTTGGCGTCGCTGGATTGACCGCGGCACGCCCCGGTGGCCGCTCCCGAACGTCTGGCTCGGCGTCTCGGTCGAGAACCAGAAGTGGGCCGACATCCGGATTCCCGCGCTGCTCGACACCCCGGCGGCGGTGCGGTTCATCAGCGCCGAACCACTGCTCGGGCCGATCAGCATCTACAGCAGCTCGGATCTCGATCGCGATGACGCGCAACTCGACTGGGTGATCGTCGGCGGCGAATCGGGCCGGGGGGCGCGGCCGATGCACCCCAACTGGGCGCGCGATCTGCGCGACGAGTGTCAAACATCGGCGCGCATCGACGATCCGATCGCATTCCTGTTCAAGCAGTGGGGCGAGTTCCGGCCGGTCGAGCCGGATCATCCAGATATCCGCACCGTGAATGACTATCTCGTCTTTCCCGCCGAGGGGGGCGGCTCGATACAGATCCGCGACGTTCCGCACGCTGCGGCGCTGGTGCCAGCTACGTTCGCCACAATGCGGCGAGTCGGTAAGCACCGCGCCGGCCGCGAACTCGACGGCCGCACCTGGGATCAGTACCCCGGTGGTGCTGCGTCATGAGCCAGCAACGCATTCAGCGGAAGCGCACGAAGGGCTGGCGGATGCCGGAGGGTGCGATCTACGTCGGACGTCCGAGCAAGTGGGGCAACCCGATCGACTTGTCCGACGTAGGCGGACAGTATCCCAGTCTCGATGACCGCCAGGTCGCGACGCTCGTCGTCCGTGACTTCGCGGTGCTCGCGCGAAAGGGATCGCTGTCGTTCCCGAACTGGCGTTTCCTTGGTGGCAAACGAGGTCATGTCGCGTGGACGTATCCGAGCATCGCGGAGATCCGCGCAGCGCTCGCAGACTGCGACCTCGCCTGCTGGTGCCCGATCGACTCCCCGTGCCATGCAGACGTACTCCTGGAAATCGCGAACGGTGGTGCGTCATGAGGCGGTGGCTATGGCAGACAGCGTGTGTCGCTGCGGGGGCTGTGGTGGTGGGTATGGCGGGCGTCATCGTCATCATGTGGGGATCAGGGGGATACCCAGGATGACACTCACGCTTACGGATTTATTCTGTGGGGCAGGCGGATCGAGCACCGGCGCGATCCAGGTACCGGGCATCTCCGTCCGGATCGCCTCGAACCACTGGGACCTCGCCGTCGAGACCCACAATACGAATCACCCTGACGCTGACCACCTGTGCGCTGACCTCTCCCAGATCTCGCCGCGCTACTTCCCACGCACCGACATCCTGTGGGCGTCACCCGAGTGCACCAATCACAGCGTGGCCCGAGGGAAGAAACGGGAAGGCGCGCAACCGGACCTGTTCGGCGAGGTGCTGCCCGACGCGGCGGCTGAGCGTTCCCGGGCGACCATGTGGGACGTTCCCCGGTTCGCCGAACACCACCTGTACGACGCGGTGATCGTGGAGAATGTCGTCGACGCGTTCAATTGGGTGCCGTTCCAGGCGTGGTTGATGGCGATGGATGCGCTCGGCTACGACCACCACATTGTCATGCTCAACTCGATGCACGCGCATGGCTTCGGCCAGGGCGCACCGCAGTCGCGGGACCGCATGTACGTGGTGTTCTGGCGCAAGGGCAACCGGCGACCCGAACTCGAGCGCGTCACCCGACCCGACGCCGTGTGCCCCGACTGCGGGCCGGTGAGGGCGATGCAGTCGTTCAAGAAGATCGACGGGCGATGGGGACGGTACCGGGCGCAGTACGTGTACCGCTGCCCGAACGTGGCGTGCCGCAACCAGATCGTCGAACCGCTGTTCCGTCCAGCCGCCGACATCATCGACTGGACGTTGGAAGGTCAGCGGATCGGGGACCGGGCGCGACCGCTCGCCGAGAAGACGATGAAGCGGATACAGGCAGGGATCGACCGGTACTGGGCACCGCTACTCGTCCCGGTCGAGGGCCGCGACGGCAAACGGGCCCAACCGGTCAGCGCGCCATCGCGGACGATGACGACCCGCAACGAGACCGGTGTTGCATTCGGAGTAATAAAACAGCACGGCGGCAATAATATTCAGGCGAATGCAACACCGGCGTTCATCGCCGAGCTGCGCGGCGGCGGATCAAAGCACCGGCCCGTCACGGACCCGCTGTGCACCGTCACCGCATCCGGCAACCACCACGGCCTGGTCACCACCTACTACGGCAACGGCGGCACCGTCACCACCGGCGATGCTCTGCCGACGTGCACGACGGTGGAGCGGCACGCGCTGCTCATGCGGAACAACGAGGGCGGCGCGGAGATGACCACCCCAATCGCCGAACCCGCCCGCACCATCACCACCACCGGCCACCAATCACTGCTCGACTCCGACCGCCCAACCGTCGCCATCGACGACGTCCGCTTCCGGATGCTCGAACCGCGAGAGATCGTCGCCGCGATGGACTTCCCAGGCGACTACGTCGTCCTCGGCAACCGTCGCGAACAGGTACGCATGGCGGGCAACGCGGTCACGCCGCCGGCCGCACGGGACCTGATCGGTGTCGTCGCGGAGAGCCTGGGGGTGACTGCGTGAACCCACACATCTGGACCTGCTGGTGCGGGCATCGCATCGAGCAGACCGGCGACCTGACAGCACATCTCGCCGACGTCGCCCGACACTGCCGCGAACACGAAACCGGGGAGGTGCAGTGATGAGCCGCAACCCGCTTCGCACCCGCGCCTACCTCAGCATGTGCGCGATCGGCTCCCGCATCGACGCCGAATGCTACGGCAGCGCCGGACTGCCACCCCGCCGCGATCCCGTGGTGCTGGCCGACCTCCGCACATCCATGGACGACTGGCGGGCCGCGCTATCCCTGGCGATCGGCCGGGACTGCGACCGGAACGGCTACTTCCGGGGCGGTGACCGCTGATGCTCGGACAGTTCCCGCGCTGTACCCGCTGCCGTGCCCGCCTCGCCGGATCATCGTGGCGGCCACGACTATGCGCCGACTGCATCCTCGGACAGATCAAGGCGGTGACGTCATGACCAACGTCGCCATCCTCGGCGTGCTCCTGGCCGCCGCCTACGGCCTGAGGTGGTGGCTTGTGCGGATGAACGAGCGGCCGGTCGAGCACAACACGAGGACAGGGGGCGGCTATGCCTGAGTGTGTCGACTGTGGTGCACCGATGAATGTGTGGGGGCGGAGGTGTTTGCGTTGCGTTCCGCCACAACAGGATTCAACCGAAACGGCTGGTAGAATGGGGTGTACAGATGAGGCGACCCCGACCGGTGTTCCAGCACCGACGGGGTCTGACCACAACCCCACTGACGAAGACAGAAGGGAAGGGCTGACATGAATAATAGCCCCCAAGTGAAACCCACGATCCGTCACGGCAACTATCGGCGGATCACCCACCGCGAAGCCTACGACGACTCGCTGAAGCGTGACTACACGCTGGTCACCACTGACAGCATCGTATATCGCGGCGGACCGGGCATCGGCAGGGTCGTGCTGCACATCGTTGCCCCGGACGACTTCTACACGATGGATGATCCAGTCGCGTACGAAGTGCAGTTGGTTCGGCCGATGTGGATGTACGGAAGTGAGGGGCACCTATTCCCACTTGAGTTCGTAGGGCGGCTGTCCGACGACTGGCTGGACATCTGCGAACAGGATTGGTTTCCCGGCGAAGACAACGACCCATTCCCTGAACACGGCGATTTCCTTTGGGCACTGCCGAACAGGATCTACAACTTCGAAACCAACGATAATGACAGTTTGCCGTGGCGTGAGGTCGACTGGGACATCTACACGGTGCTGCGCGGCGGTGACGCCTGATGTCGTTGGAAGACCTGCTGAAACAACATGCGGTGGCGTACACAGAGTTCGACGATGTGGCTGTCTGCACGTGTGGTGGACGGTTTCATGACGACACCAGCGACTACTACCAGCGTGACGGTGTCGTATCGCATTGCGAACACCTCGCCACCGTCATCCGCGAACACATGGGCCACATGCGGTACCGGGTCGCATCAACCCTCGGCCCTCGCTACATGCTGCCCACCGCATTCGATGCTCTCTCAGAGGCCGAGTTGTTCATGCACACCCACGATCGGCTCGTCGGCGATCTGCCTGGCGCGAAAACGCTGCGGATCGAATACCAGTTCTCTACCGACTGGATGCCGCTAGGTAGAGCGGAGGAACAGTGAGAACCGAAGCCGAGATTGTTGCCGGCGCACGCAACACACCTCCGTTCTCCAACGTCGGAACCGAATACTTCGAGTGGTCGGGAGCCTGGTGCGCCGACTGCCAATCCCCGCCTGAGAAGGCTTGGCGGGACTACGAGGACGGCAAACGGAAGAACCCGCTGAAGGACTACCCGAGCGGCTGTCCACTGTTGGCGTGCGCCATCGCCTATGAGAAAACTCCTTCGGAGTGGATGGAGCAGGACCCGGCGAGTTTGCATGACCGTTACCACTGCATTGAGCATCGTGGCCCAGGCGACGGTGGCGGAGAACCGAAGCCGCAGCCGGAGCCGCCAGATATGGATGGCTTGTTTGATCGTCCGGAACGGTCTGCGCGGATGTTGTCACAGCCGGACCTCGTCAGAACAGAGGTGCAGTAGTGCCGAGAATCCGCACATGCAATAGCCGGAAGGGGGCTCGTGTCTAGTGGGATTGCCTTGGATTCGACTCGATACCACCACCTTCGACCACCCGAAGATGCTGGAACTGATGGACGGAAAGCACTACCGAGCCATCGTCGTGCACATGTCAGCAATGACATACAGCGGGAAACACGGCCTGGACGGGTACATCCCAAAGGCCGCCCTGCGAATCATCGGAGCCAGCCAGAACGACGTCGAACGGCTCCTGAACGTAGGTCTATGGATGCCAGCACCGAACGGTTGGGACATCAACGGGTGGAAGGAATACCAGTTCTCATCGGCGGAGGAAGAGGACCGAAGACGCAGGTTGTCGGAGCGTGGCCGGAAGGCTGCGGCGGCGAGGTGGAACAAGGAATGAATGCCTGTTGCATAAGCCAGTCGCAGTGCTTGTTGCATTGCCAGCCGCATGTGCGCGGACCGCTGACAGTGCCATCCCCGCAACATGGCCCGGAAATGCTTGTACCTGCGGAAACGATGCAAGCCGATGCTAAGCCCATGCTTGTTGATGCAACGGAAATGCTTGTACCTGCGGAAACATGCTTGCCGATGCCACGGACGGACGGACGGACTTACGTAGAACACCACTGGCTGAGTAATTCTCTTCTTCCCACCTTCCGTAACGCGCACGAGGAAACCCCAAAAATTGGATCGAGGTGGATGCGGTGACCAGGAACAGAAGGTCGGCGAAGCAGGCTGGTTCTTCGTTTGAGCGGTCGATAGCTGACTGTCTCGCAACGCATGTGGATGAACGGATTGATCGTCGTGTGCGTACCGGCAAGGACCGTGGGGATATTGCTGGCATACGTCTGCATGGACAGCGGATCGTCGTTGAGTGCAAGAACGAGGCTCGGGTGTCGTTGGCGGGGTGGATGCGTGAGGCCGAGGATGAGCGGGGCAACGATGACGCCCTGGCCGGCTTGGTGGTCCACAAGCGGCACGGGAAGGGCGACCCGTTGGATCAGTGGGTGACTTTGACTGTTCGTGAGCTTGTGGCGCTGTTGAGGGGCCAAAGGATCGAGGAGGCGTGATGCCGCGTATCGAGATCACCATCACCGAGGAGGGGTCGTGAGTGTGTCGAAGAAGGACGTGGAGGTGTGGGAGTGCCCCGACTGCCCATTCTCGGTGGTGCAGGGGTCGAACGGGTTCGGGTTTGTGGGGTGGATGGCAGACATAGCACGGCATGTAGGGGAACACGGGGCACAACAACAACAGGAGAAGCAATGACCGAGGGCTACACGATTTCCGACCTAGCCGCGATGAAAGACCTGCAGTGGCACAACCGAGGCTGGTACCACTCCGGGGGATTGGACGAACTGATCGCACGGGAATTGACATCCAACCTGCAATTCCTCATCGACAAAGGTCACCCACGCGACGTTGCAGAGCGTGCCGCAATCCGCTCCGACCTTGCACGTCATCCCGGCAGTGGGTATCGCGAGATCTTCACACCACCCGAGGAGGTGCCAACGCACCCCACAGACCGTGAGTGGCTTCTATCGCTCGGGTACGAAACGGATCTCGTTGACAGTCACCTCGCCAAGATTGCTGAGGAGGACCGATGTCGGGCTGTTGCACGGGCTGAACGTGAAGCGTTCGAACGGACGTGGCGTTACCGGGTTCCGAAGGCGTGGCGGGAGGCGAAGTGTCGGATGGCACTGGCCTGGGATGTGCTGCGTCGTGGGCATGAATGCGAGGAGCCGTGAGGATCATCCAGGCTGTCACTGTGTTCATCGGGAAAGTCCTGTGTGATGCCCCCACCCTGGAATCGAAGGCGTACAGCGAGGGATTGTTGGCGGGCTATCAGGTGGCGTGCGATCAGATGGCAGAACAACTACACACCACCGAGGAACGCTGATGGAGTACAAGGTTGATCGTTCGGTGCATCCCCTCGGATCGAATCGGGCAGAACAGCAAGCCGTCCGGTGTGTGTCGTGCCGCAACGTGATGGATGTGGGTGTTGAGCGTGCCAACCATCCCACGTTCATTGCGTGTTGCTACGTGTGTTGGGAGTCCGGGCACAGACCGACCCGCACCGCGGATGGGGTGTCGTGGTGTTCGTGTGGATGGTTCACCGCTGTGGCTGCGTTTCCTCGCCGGTTTTATGCCCATGTTCAACGATGCACAGGAGAAGCAGCAGCATGAGTCGTACACATGTCTACCGTGTCCGCTCCGACAGTGGCGATGAGTCGTGGGAGTTGGAAGTCAAACGCCAGAGGTGGGGCGAATACCCCGGCAACCCGAACCCGAAAGATGTTCCCGACGACGTGTTGAAGGCCCTCTTGGAGTTCGTTGTCACGGGGTTGGCGTTACGTAATGAGGATGACGCTCTGGATGTTCTGCGGGCACAGTTCGCCACCGAGGAGGACGGCCAGTGAGTGAGGAAACCATCAAGGGTATCGAAGCTGCTGTGCGAGCCCACATCGCCGACGTCTACGACGAACCCGACCCCGTAGTCGGTGACTGGTTCCTGGCGTACGCCTGCATGAGGCACGACCCCGACTCCGACAACGGCATCTCGTACACGTCGGGTTACACGACCCCTGACACCACCCCTCATGGGGCGTTGGGGATAGCGCGTATCGGGGTGAGGTTGTTGGAGAACGATTTGTGCGGCAACGGAGAGGAAGACCTGTGACCCGCATTGTGAATCGTGTACCCACACTCCGGGAACCGTCCCGCAAAGTCCACCACTACCGCACCTACAACGGCCCCTACAAAAGGCTCTTCGCCCACGCACTCGCCGCAGGCTACAACCCCGACGCCTGGCAGATCCCCAACGACCCGATGGCCGCCTCAGCATGGGAGAACCGATGAGCATCGAAGACGAGTTCCAACACCGATGCTGCTGGCCCCACTGCGACGGACAAGCCATGTGGCAGGACGCAGTACCAGAGTGGTACCTGTGCTTCACCCACTCAGCCATCGCAGTCGAGTTCGCCGACCGCATCGCACTTGGATTGAAATGCGGCGACCCCATGCCGGTCAAAGGCGCCGCCCGCAGAACGCAACGCGGACGCACAAACAGCCGAAACCGGCAGCGCGGCGACAACACCGGATGGGTGTACTACGCCCGCATCGGCGAACACATCAAGATCGGCTACGCCAAGGACGTCAAGAAACGGATGTCCGACTACCCACCCGAAACCGTGGTGCTCGCCGTTGAACCCGGGGACAAGAAGTTGGAACGCGAACGCCACAAGGAGTTCGCGCACAGCCTCTCCCACGGCCGCGAATGGTTCCGGGAGTCCTACCCGATCAAGAAGCAGATCGAGAAACTCCGCGACACGTACGGGTCCAACCTCGCCGACCTCAACCACACGTACCGCAAGCACAACAACGACAGCATCAAGAGCCACTACACATCCCAGCGGACACGTAAGGGGTACGCGCTGTGAGCGAAGACCTGTATCTGACGAGACCGGAAATCCAGTCCCTCGCCACCAAGCTCCGTGAACTCCGCGACTGGGTATGCGCCGACCTGGACGACACCGTGTGCCGGCAAGTGACTTTCGGGGAACGTGGCGACCGCCGCAGCGAATCGCCGGTCGTGTTCAACGTCAACGCCTCCGAAGTCGCCCACAACCTGCGCGACACCCTCCGGTCGTGGACCGAACACGTCTGCACCCACTCATCCCGCCCGTGGCCCGGAGAGCAACGGTCACAACGCTATGCGGCGTGGCTGGACCGCCACCTCATCGACCTAGCCAAAACCGAAGAGGCGAACACCGCGGCCGATGAACTGACCGACGCATGGAAGGAGGCGAAGAAGGCGATCGACCGCCCCATGCCGCAGGAGTTTGTTGGCCCCTGCCAATCCGGCGACATCGACACCTACTCGTGTGAGGGTGTGTATTGCCGTAAGGGTGCGGACACGAAGAAGTGTGGCACGTGTGGTGTGGTCATCGACATCCCCACTGTTCAGGCTGCGACTGAGGCTGTGATGCGGGACCGTCTGTTCACGAAGAAGGAGCTACGCACAGCCTTGGGCATGTTGCTGGAGAAGCCGGTGGCGCGGTCCACGATCGACACGTGGATTTCGAAGGGACGTCTGGCAGATCATGCGGGTAAGTATCGGCTTGGTGAGGCGTTGTTGTTGGTTGCGGAACGACACGCCGCGTAACGACTTGACGGCGGTGACCAGCTACGGCACAGTGATAGGCGAGGCTGCGTGAAGTGTGAAGAACACCGCGCAGCTTCCGCCATTTCTGAACCTGTTGTGGGGGAGCGTCGCATCCACCGGCCGGTAACTACCGACTTCTGGGCCGAAAATCACGCGCATACTTGTGGGGGCTTCGAGAATCGAGGACCGATGAAACGGTGGATGACAGGCCGTAACGGTTGGATATGGTTTCTCGGCACCATGCTGGTCATTGACGCCACGTTCGAGGATGAGCACATGTTGTCGTCGGCGTTCTACCGGTTCACCGCCAAACATCCTGTGTTGGCCCATTTTTTCGTCGTCTCGTGTGCCGCACACCTCCTCGAGTTGGTTCCGAAGCATGTGGATGTGTGGTCGTTGTCCGCCACCGTCATGCGCGGTGGTATGAGATGGCTACTGCCGCATCGGGTGACTGTCACCATCCCTGACGATGTGTTCGCTGTGGAGTTCGACTGTGAATAGTCTTCCCCTCACCGTGTATGGCTGCACCCACTGCGAAGCTGTCCGTGTCACCCCATGCTCGAAGGTGTGCAGGTTGGATCGTGACGACCCTGACGTGTTGACAGCCTGTTGGATGCGTGATGACGAACAATGACGACGAGGGTGTTGAACCGTGCGCGGTGTGGCGGATGCTGGTGAACGGCTGGCCATACAAGGATGTGGAACGCATCCTGCGCATGTCGCCGGCGGCGGTGTTGAAGGCCGAACAGTTGCAGAACGCTGATCTGCGGGATGTGGATCAGAAACGCATCGCGGACGGCATGATCGACCCGAAGAAACTCAGGTGAGGCAGTGATTGATCTGAGTGTCCTCATCTGCTCCACCCACACCCGTTGGGATGGGTTCGGTCAGGCCATCCAAAAACAGGTGTGGGGGCAGCTCGACACCCTCACCCCGCAACAACAGGCGCGTGTCGAGATCCTGATGCTCACCGACAACAAGCAACTGATGTTGGGTGAGAAACGAAACATCATGGTCGATATGGCCCAGGGCCGCTATGTGGTGTTTGTGGATGATGATGACCGCATCGAACCCGACTACCTGTCCTCCCTACTCGAGGCGACTGACACGGATGCGGATGCGATCACCTTCCACGCATCGGTGTCATTGAATGGGCAGCCCCCCAAACTGTGCCGCTACTCTGCCACCTACAAGACGGACCGCAACACCGCCACCGAATACTTGCGCATCCCCAACCACATTTGCGCGGTGAAACGTGACCTCGCCCGACAGGTGTCGTTCCCGAACGTGCTGTACGGGGAGGACTCCGGCTACAGCAAACTCCTCCTCAACCTGTTGAAAACGGAGCATCAGATCGGGCGGGTTCTCTACCACTACGACTGGGATGAGAACACCACCGAAACGCAGCAGCATTTGCGGGGCCGTATCCGCACCCGCCCGCAGCCACCGATTGTGGATGTGGTGATGCTGTCCAACGCCACCACCCCACGCCTGCAGCGGATGACGCAGGAGGCGATCGACACGTGTGCGGCCGGCGCCAACAGCCTCACCGTCAACGTGATTGTCCTCGAGCAGACCACTGTCAGGTATCGCAACGCCACCACCATTCACGCGCCGGAACAGTTTCACTACAACCGGTTCGCCAACCGCGGCGCCCATCATGGTGATGCCCCGTGGATCGTGGTCGCCAACAACGACCTCGTCTTCGACGATGGGTGGCTGCATCATTTGCTGGCCGCCAACCATCCGCTGGTGTCGCCGAAATGTCCCGGTGATACACGGCAAGCTGACATCACTACCAACACGACAGGCGACCGTACAGGACGCCATCTGTCGGGGTGGTGCTACATGATCAGCCGCGACCTCTGGACCCGCATCGGCGGGTTCTCCGAAGACGTTTCGTTTTGGTGTGCCGATGATGTGGTGATCGAACAATGCCGCACCCTTGACGTTCAACCCATGCTGGTGCCTGCAGCTCAAGTTCACCATCTGGGTTCAGTCACCCTCAACCAAGCCTCTGATCGTGACGAGTTGACGTGGAAGCAGATCCACACCTACTCCGCCAAGTATGGGGAACACCGGCTGTCTAGTCATCCGGACTATCAGCGGTGGGTGAAGGAACACACGTGATCTCCACGGCTGTGGTTGCTTTCCACACCCGCACCAACGCCTACCAACTGGCCACCCAACTGGGTGCCACGGTGGTGATGGATCACGGAGAGTGGGGTGCAGGCCTCAACCATCGTCGGGCTTGGCTGGCCGCCAACCACCATGACGCCGACTGGGTGTTGGTGGTGGAGGATGACGCCATCCTGTGCCGCGACTTCCATACCCGGTTGGCTGCACTGCTACCGACAGCCCCAACCCCTGTCGTGTCCCTGTACCTGGGCACCTCGTATCCACCACATTTGGTGAGGCACGCCCACACAGCACTACAGATAGCGGTCACCACCAACCAGCCGTGGACCACCCTGCCCACCATGAACCATGCCGTAGCCATCGCCATCCGCCAACCGTTGGTGGACGACATGCTCGCCACGATCGATGACCGCCCTATCGACGAAGCCATCGGAGCATGGGCGGCGCAGCGGGACATGAAGGTCAGCTACTCGGTGCCCAGTCTGGTTGATCATGCGGACGGCCCGACAGTGATTGCCCACCCTGATGGGGTGGCGAGGACCAGGCCCCGCAAAGCAATGCGGTTCGCCGGATGAAAGCGGGAGACATGACGCCCGACGAATGCTGTCGGTAGCGGCACTGCTGTCGACTCGCGTCGAACAAGCATTCGATCGCACACACGTTCGATACAGGCCCCAGGGGGGAGTGACCCCCACCACACACGCTCCAGCGCCTCAGGGCATAGGCGAGTGTGTGTGTCAAAACGGGGTAGGGGGTTGACATGCCGTTCGCTTCGACCACGATCCGCACTCGCCGACGCGCCGAGGTACGCCGCCGCGATGGGGATGCGCCCTGCGCCTTGCAGGTGACCGCTGATTGTGTGGCGGTTGGTGGGTTGATTGACTATGACGCTCGTTCGCCGCACCCGCGGTCGTTCGAGGTGGACCATGTGGTGTCTTCGGATGAAGCGGGGCGTATGGGGTGGTCAGCGGTTGAGGCTGATGCGCTCGACAACTGTCAGCCTGTGTGCCGTCAGTGCAACCGTGAGAAGTCCTCCGGGGTGCGGGATGTTGCGCCGGTCCGGCCGACGTACGTGAACCCGCGTTTTTCCTAATCCTGCGCCGATCCTGGCGCGTTACGCCGACGCTGGGCGGTCAACCGGCGGTGGGGAGGGCCGGATGGCCACATATGAGACGCTCACTGCGGCGATGGAAGCCGGAGATGAGCTTGCCGAGGCCGAGATTCGGTATCGGCTCCTGGCGGAGGCGTTCGTGGAGAAGCCTCAGTTGCGGTCGCAGTTGAACACCCAGATTGAGCGGGCGAAAGCTGAGATTGTTCGGCTGCGGGCACTCGCAAAGAAGCCGGAAGCCTCGGAGAAGGCGGCTGACGGCAAGGTGATTGCGTTCAATGCCGATCGATTCCGCAAATCGGGCTAACCCAGCCCCGCTTGTTGATGTCGCCCGCTACTGCGTCATCCCGGATGACATAGCTTTCACCCGTTACGACGAGCTGATCGCCCCGGAGCTACAGGGCATGGGTGTTGTGCTCGACCGGTGGCAGGAGGACGTCTGGTACGCGGCTCTCGGGCTGCGTGAGGACGGTTCGCTTGCGTGTGACGTCATGGGTGTCACGTTGAGCATCAGCAGGCAGTGCGGCAAGACGTGGGGCATCATGGTTGGGCTGATCGCCATCTGTTTGTCGCGACCCGGTACGTTGGTGATTTGGTCGTCGCACCATGACCGGACGTCGTCGGAGACGTTGACGAAGATCGCCGGCATTGTCGAGAAGCCGTTGATTCGCCCCAAGATGCGCCCGCAGCATCCGGTGGTGATGACCGATGACAGTCGTGGCGTGCACTTCGCGAACGGGTCTCGTATCTTGTTTGGTGCTCGGTCGGCGGGGTTTGGTCGCGGTTTCTCTGAGGTTGACATTGAGGTGTACGACGAGTGCCAGAATCTTCAAGAGGCCGCTTTGACGGACATGCTGGCTGCGATGAATGTCAGCGATTTGGGGTTGGCGTTTTTCATGGGCACTCCGCCGCGTCCCAAGGATGTTGCGTTGGGTGTGCACGAGGCGTTCAAGCGTCGCCGGGACCGTGCGATCGAGGACAAGAAGCGGCGCCCGTTCAAAGGTGTGTACGCGGAGATGTCCCCGCAGAAGCCGGATGATGTTGTCTCTGACATTGACGCCCCAGGGTTTTGGGACAAACTGTCCGAGGTCAATCCGGCGTTCGGGTTCCGGGTGGATAAGTCCGCGATCGAGCGGCTTGTGGAGAACATGTCTCCCGAGGATGTGAAGCGGGAAGTGTTCGGCATCTGGGATAAAACCAACGAGACGTTGGCGGTTGTATCCAGCGACGACTGGAAGAACCTGTTCGCGGACCCCGACAATTTGGGTGCGCCCGCATCGTTTGGGATCAACGCGACTCGTTCAGGATGGCTTTGGATCGTTGCGTGCTGGCCTGCGGGGGAGTCGGCACACGTCGAAATCGCCTTGGGAACACAGTCTGAAGTTGAGGCAATGAACTTCCTCACTCAGCACGGTGGTCGGCGCGTACTTATCAAACACGACTCGACAGGCACGGCGAAGGCGGTGGGCGAGAAACTCAAGCAGCTCGGCTATGGCGCGTCTGCGTTCACACAAAACGAGGTTGGAGCTGGCAATGCGTTGTGGTTCGGAATGGCAGAGGGGGGTCGGCTGTCACATGGTGGGCAACAGGAACTTTCCGATGCGATTCGCGGTTCACGGCGGCGAGACCGTACGAACGGTGGGTGGATGTTGATGCCTCGATCGGAATCGTTTGATATTGGTCCGGCGGTGGCGATGTCGGCGGCGGTGTATGCGGCGATGACGGCGCGGCAGCCGACCGGGACGGGGCGTGCTGCCACATCTGGCCGGGTAGCGTCGACGGGCCGCCGGGCTGGGGTGATGTAGATGCAGCCCACTACGGTGCGTATCCCAGATCTGACTGACGACGAGAATGCTTTGGTCAACGGGCTGCTCGGCGAGATTGACCGCCTCCGGTTGAGGAACTTGCTGCGGACTTCGTACTACGACAACCAACGAACCATCCGTATGGTCGGCACCCTGATTCCGCCTCAGTACTTCAGTTTGGGGCTGGTCGTCGGCTGGGTTGGTAAAGCTGTGGATGCGTTGGCTCGTCGCTGCAATCTTGACGGGTTCATGTGGGCGGCGGGCGACCTCGACAGCATCGGTGGCGCCGATGTGTGGGATGACAACCATCTTGCTTCTGAGGTCGACGGCGCCATTATTGCTGCGATGCAGCATGGTCCGGCGTTCCTCATCAACACGGTGGGGCAGGACGACGAACCCGATGCGCTGATTCATGTGAAAGATGCCACGGAGGCGACTGGCGAGTGGAATCGTCGTCGCCGCCACCTGGACAACCTGTTGTCGGTGATTTCGCGGGACAAGGATGGCCGCCCACTGACGTTGGCGCTGTACCTCAACAACGAAACAATCACTGCGCAGCGTGACAAAGTGTCGCTGCGGTGGCAGGTTGATCGAGCGGAGCACGTGTACGGTGTGCCGGCTGAGGTGCTGCCTTACAAGCCGTCGCCGCAGCGGCCTTTCGGGCAGTCCCGGATCACGCAACCCATCATGGGTTTGCAGGATGCCGCGGTGCGCGAGTTGGTGCGCCGTGAGGGGCACATGGATGTGTACTCGTACCCTGAGTTTTGGTTGTTGGGTGCTGACGAAACGGTGTTCCGTAACGCGGACGGCACCCAGCGGGATATGTGGAACATTCGCCTGGGCCGGATCAAGGGCATCAACGATGACAAGGACGAAAACAACCCGCAGTTGGCTCGCGCTGACGTGAAGCAGTTCCCGGCATCTAGCCCGGAAGCGCACTGGGCCGACATCAACGGGTTGGCGAAACTGTTTGCCCGCGAGGCGTCGCTCCCTGACACTGCGGTTGCGATCAGCGACATGGTCAATCCGACGTCGGCGGAGTCATACGATGCTTCGCAGTACGAGTTGATCGCCGAAGCAGAGGGTGCGGTCGACAACTTCACCCCGCCGCTGCGGAAGTCGTATGTGCGTGCCCTGGCAATGAAGAACGGGATCGCCGTCAACGATGTACCGGATAGTTGGAAGTCGATTGACACGCAGTGGCGGAATCCGCGCTACCTGGCGAGGTCTGCGGTTGCCGATGCTGGCATGAAGCAGTTGGCGGCAGCCCCTGAACTTGCGGGAACCGAAGTGGGCTACGAACTTCTCGGCCTGACACCCCAGCAGATCCGGAGAGCCCTCGCGGACCGACGCCGCGACACCGGCAGGTCCGTACTCAACGCCCTGAGGACAGTGAACACGGATGCCGGCAACTCCAGCGGAACTCCGCAGCCTGCTAACCCGCCTCAGCGACAACGCTGAGGCCGACCTGGCGTCCTTGTGGACGCAACTGGATGCCTCCACCGTCGCAGAAGGCTTATTCGATGTGATCCCTGCTCTTGTGGGCGATTACGGGGATGCGGCTTCCGTGTTGACCGCTGAATGGTATGACGAGCATCGGGCGGACCTGAACGTCTCCGGACTGTTTCGGGCTGACGTGCCACCGAATCCGCAACTCGGCGCAGATGCTCTAGCCGGGTGGGGATCGTCTATCGCGCAAACAGATTTCGCCGCTGCTCTACCGCAGATTTCCGGCGGTCTTGTGCTGCGGGTGTTCAACGCGAGTCGTGAAACTTTGACGACCGCCACGAGTGAAGACCCGCAAGCGCGGGGTTGGCAGCGATCCGGCCGGGGAGAGTGCCCATTCTGTCGGATGCTGATCGGGCGTGGCGCCGTCTACACGAAGACGTCGGTCCGGTTCGGATCGCATGACAACTGCAAATGTGTGGCCGTCCCAGCCTTTGGCGGACGACCGATCCCGGTCAAGCCATACAAGGTGACCGATCGAAGCATCACCGATGCTGACCGCTCCCGCGTCCAAGCGTGGATCGCAGCGCACCTCTGAATCTTCCCCTCGACCTGAGGGGGTAAAAGCGCCCACGGCAGCGCTCCAATGCCGGTCGACCGTCCGACGGGACAGAAACGGGAGTTCTGATGAGCGACAACACCCTGCCCATTCATCCGCTGACCGGAATGCAGGCGATCGGATTCACCCGAAAGGGTCCGATCTGGCCGGTACTCGGCGGAGCCCCCGATGGGGGCGACGACGGCGGTGATGGTGGTGACGGTGGAGGAGATGGCGGCGATGGTGCCGACGCTCCGAAGACTTTCACCCAGGACGAGGTCAATCAGATCATCGGTAAGACGCGTACCGAGGAACGCCGCAAGGCGACCGAAAAGTACTCCGACTACGACGACCTGAAGAAGGAGGCGGAGGGCAAGAAAACCTCCGACGACCGGCTGGCCGAACTCGAGAAGAAGTATGCGCAGTCCGAGGCGAACTCGTTGCGGCTGCGTATCGCAGGGGATTACGGGATCAGCACGAAGCGAGGCGAGGATGGGGGACCGTCCGACGCTGAGCTGTTTCTCACCGGAACCGACGAAGAGACCCTCGCAGCACAGGCAAAGAGGCTCTCCGACCGCGTGGCTGAGCAGGCGAACGCCGAAGCCGAACGCAAGAAGAAAAACCCATCAGTGCCCAAGGAGGGCACATCGACACGGACCGGAACGACCACCGAAGAAGACGACCGCGAATTTGCGCGCACATTCTTCGGGGGAAGTCCCTAACCCGAAAGGAACACTCTCATGGTCGCTCTCGCAACCGGAACTTTTTCACTGCCCAAGCACATGGTGCCCGGCGTCTGGCAGAAGGCGCAGGGCCAGTCCGTCCTCGCTCGACTTTCGACTGCCGAACCCCAGGAGTTTGGGGAACAGCAGTACATGACCCTGACGGCCCCGCCCCGCGGCGAGGTCGTGGGTGAAGGCGCACAGAAGAGTGAGTCGACTGCGACGTACGCTCCTGTGACCGCAATCCCCCGCAAGGTGCAGGTCACGCAGCGGTTCAACCAGGAAGTCAAGTGGGCTGACGATTCCCGTCAGCTCGGCGTCCTGCAGACGATGGCGGACCTGTCCGGTGTCGCCCTCGGCCGTGCGCTCGACCTGATCGCCATCCACGGCATCAACCCCCTCACGGGTGCCGCCCTGGCCGGCTCGCCGGCCAAGATTCTCGACAGCACCAACACTGTCGAGTTGACGACCGCTTCGCTGGCCACCCCCGACCAGGCTATCGAAGCCGCCGTCGGCCTAGTGCTCGACGACAGCCTGGCACCCGACGGTATCGCGCTCGACAACAGCTATTCCTTCAAGCTGGCGACACAGCGCGATTCGCAGGGCCGCAAGCTGTACCCGGAGTTGGGGTTCGGCACGGGCGCCACGGCGTTCTCCGGTCTGAGTGCGGCAGTGTCGGACACGGTGCGGGGTGGCCCGGAAGCTGTTACTGCCTCGACCGGCGCCTACGCGTCCACCAACCCAAACGTGAAGGCGATCGTCGGTGACTTCACCGCATTCCGCTGGGGTGTTCAGGTGAACGTTCCGCTGGAGCTGATCGAGTTCGGCGACCCCGACGGGCTGGGCGACCTGAAGCGGCAGAACCAGATCGCCATCCGCTCGGAGGTCGTCTACGGCATCGGCATCATGTCCACCGATGCGTTCGCCATTGTCAAGGACGCGGTCGCCAACAGCTAAGCCGGAAGGGAACCAGTAAATGGCTGACGAAAATGAGACCGTCACCCTGATCGCACCCAACGGTCAAACGGTGTCGGTTGCCAAGTCGAAGAAGGAATTGCGGATCGCCGTCGGGTATCGGCTGCCGGAGAAGCGTTCTCCGGGCCGGCCGAAGGCGTCGAACGACTAGGATAGGTGGCAACTCGTGGCTGAGATAATCGATCTCAATGACCTTCCTGAAGCTTTCGCAACGAATCCCATGTCTGATACGTGGGTTTCTGGGGCGAATGCTCGGGCGTCACGAGTTGCGCCCTGCCTTGCTGCCACGGATACACCCCCCACAGCAGACCAGTTGGCTGAGGCGAAACTGATTCTGGTGGGGGCGGTAATCCGTTGGTCGCAGGTCGGCTCGGGTTCGCTGCAGTCGCAGACTGCCGGACCGTATGGCGTCACTTTCGATACACGGCAGCGCGGCGGGTTCAACCTGTGGCCCAGTGAGATAACCCAACTGCAAGACATCTGCAGGAGTGCGACGGAAAGTCAGGCGTACTCGGTGGACACCGTGCAGTCGGCTACCTGTCACTCACCGATCTGTTCGGTGTACTTCGGCAGTGACTCTTGTTCGTGTGGTGCATCGTTGGCTGGGTCGCCGATCTATGAGCAGGGCGTCTGATGACGTTCCCAGCCTTGTTCACTGTCCAGTATTTGCAGTACGCGAGCGATGGTGACGTGGATGCGCACGGCAATGAGGTTGCCGGGTGGGCAGACCCGGTGGACCGTCAGGTCATTGGTTGGGGTGTGCCGCAAACGTCGGAGCCGACGATGGTTGGGCACGATCGGGACATCGTAGACATCGATCTGTTTGTCCCATCTGACTGGGTGTCGTCTCCGCGGGACAGGGTCGTCTTGCCTGACGTTGGTCAGATGGAGCAGATCGGCCAGGTTGAAGCCACTACCGGAAACCCATTTGGGTGGGTGCCTGGGCATGTGGTGAAACTTAAGCAGGTGAACGGTTGATTTGGCATGTGATCACCGAACGTAAGGGTGATGACGAGAAGGTCGACCAGTTCGATGGTCCTGACGTGCAGGTGGTTACGGAGCCGTCTGGGGTGTTGTTGGTGTTGGAGAGGCCGAATCATCCGTGGGCTGTGTATGCCCCTGGGCAGTGGTTGGGGGTGCGTCGTGTCCGTCAGGATTAAGTGGAATCGTCAAGAGTTGTATGATATTCGCCGCGATGCAGGTGTGGTTGCCGAGCTGGAGGGGATGGCGCAGGACATTTGTGACCGCGCCAACACTGAAGGCAAGGGAACCTATGCGGTCGGTTCGCAGCAGGGCCGCCGCGACCCCCAAGGTCGGTGGCGTACCACTGTGGTGACTGCCGACTATCGGGCGATGATCGACAATGCCCGACACAACACCCTGATTCGGGTCATGGACTGACGATGGCAATCTCATCGGTTGCTGTTGCGCAAGCCATTGTCCGTGACGCACTGGGAATCCCGTGTGGATCGAAAACACCCGAACGTATCCCGTCACGGTTCGTCAGGCTCACCCGGGCTGGCGGCGTGCGGGACAGGGAACTCGACAAACCTCGAATCCTTGTCGAATGCTTCGCCTCCACCACCAAGAATGCACCTGACGGCCCGCAAGCCGAACAGGATGCACTCGACGCCTACGACGCCCTCAAAGCCTCCCCCAACGGTGGCCCCTGGGTGGGGGCGTACGTGACCGGGTGGGACGGCAACACCATCGCCGACTACGACACCCCCGACCTGCCCAATCATTCCCGATGGCAGTTCACCGGAGTTCTGTACGTACTCCGAACCTGATCTTCCAACTCAATAACGCAAAACCCTTTCGGAGGCCCTGACCACAACGCCTGAAAGGGGCAACCAAAATGGGTAACGTTCAGAACTCATTCGTCGCGCAGTCAATTGACGGCGGCGTTGTTTTCGCCGGACCGACCGGCGTGCTCGACCTTCCCACCGACGCCTACGGTGCACTCCCCTCGGAGTGGCTGGCACTGGATCTCGGCACCCTCGCCGAGGACGGTCTGTCGATGTCCTACACGCGGTCCTCGAAGAAGATCAAGGACTTCGACGGCGCCACCTATCTCACCGTGCAGGACGACTTCACGGACGGCTTCAAAGCGAAGTTCCTCGACGTCGACAACATCAACCTCGTTCAGGTGGTGTACGGCGACGCCAATGTCACCACCGATGTGGCGACCGGCGCGCACGGCGAACAGATCACCATCTACCACTCGCCGGAACAGCTGCCGTTCCTGCAGGCGGTGTGCAAGGTCAAGTCCGGCGCCAAGCAGAAGATGTATGTCGCCGAGATCTGCATGGTGTCCGAGGTCGCTGAGATCAAGGATGTCTACAACGACGCCACCAACTACGAGTTGACGTTCGATGTGTTCCGCGGGGCCGATGGCAAGTTCCTGAAGGAGATCCGCGACAACGGCATCCTTGCTGCCGGCTCGTAACCAAGTCCTACCCGGCGGGGGTTTTGTCAGCTCCCTTTGGTCAGGGCCTCCAATCCCCGCCGGGTGGGGTAGGCCCGACCGAACCTCTTCACAAACAATGGAAGGCCCTGACCAGTCATGAATATCCCTGAGGGGTATGTGGTTGCCCCCACCCCCACCGACCACCTGTGCAAGATCGCCGTTCCCGTTCCGGGTCGCGATCCGATCCTCATCGAGGCACCCAAGATTGCGTGGATGCCCCCCGAAGAGGTTGAAGCCTACGAGAAGTGGCTGAACCCGCTGATCGAGGCGGAGAACGACGTTGAGCAGTGGTACAAGGACAACGCGAACACTCCGGAGGGGGAGCAGTCGCCGCGGCCAGCGGAGGCTGAGAAGAAACTCGAGGGTGTGCTGAAGCGGGAAGTGTCGCTGCGGTGGCTGAAACCGTACCTGGCAGCCGCCGACTACAAACTGTTGGTGTCGTCGAAGAAGATCCCGGAACGCACCATCGAATGGGTCACCAACCAGCTGACGTCGCCCGACATTGACCCGGGGGAATCTTCGGCCTCCACCGACTCCTGACGGAGCACGGGGAGGCCATTGAATACGACCTCATCACTGTGGGGTTGCGTAAACGCTGGTTGGGTTGCTCGCAGTTTTCGTGGTCTGACTTGCGGGCGATTATCCGCCGCAACCTGAAGGACCCTGCATCCGAGTTGTATCGGTCGGTTCATCCGGAGGATTGGATGTATGCGGACCCGTTGACGTTGCTGTCGGCGAAGTCGGCGACAACGTTGTCGCGGATGGCTTCGGCGATGACTGGCAGTGATATTGAAGTGTTCGGTCCGCCGCAGGTGGATGATCCGCCCGCCCGTGTTGACCGGTCGGCGGATCGGGCGCGTCAGGATCGGGCGCGCCGGATTGCTGCTGAGATGCGCGCAGAGATGGCCGCTTAGACCGACACGTTCTGTTTTTTGGTGACGGCGGAGCCGATCAGGGAGCCGATAGCGAGTACGCCGAGTGCCGCCACTATGGGGGTTCGGCTGCTGATGGCGTCGCGGCATTCCTGCTTCGTCGCCGACCCTTCGTCTGCTGTGTGCAGGCCGGTCATGCTGTTCGCCAGCGAGTTGACGTCATCTTCGTGTTCGGCGGACGAGTAGTCGCGGGCAATCCAGCTACCACAGTCGACGCCGCTGTCTGTTGATACAGACGTGAACCCGGCGATCGCCGCCCCCACGACCAGCAGGCATCCCAGGATGGCGAAAACACGGCTCGTAGTCATCCCCAGAGGGTAACGCGACCGGTTCTTTCGTGGCTGGCGAAGTCATGCAATTCAACCCATCGAATGGTCCTGTTTGGGGCTGCTCGCCGTTTTTGTGAGGGGAGGTGGCACCGCCTTGGGAGAGATCGCAACCGCCTACCTGTCAATCGTGCCCGAGACGTCGTCAATTCCACGCCTGATAAGTCAGGCGATGGGTGAGGCTGGACGTGACGCCGAGAAGCAAGGCCAACAGGTCGGTAGCCGATTCTCCGCAGGATTCGGCAAGAACGTGAAGCAGCTCGCTGGGCTTGCCGGCATCACGGGCGGTGTTGCTGCGCTCGCTGGCGCTCTGCGTTCCACGCTCAACACGGGCATGGACTTCACTAACTCCCTGAACACCATGAAGGCGGTGTCTGGGGCCACCGCACAGCAGATGTCGTCGGTATCGACAGAGGCCCGAAAGCTGGGCCAGGACAGCAGCCTCGCTGCAACGTCTTCTGTCGATGCCGCGCAGGCGATGGTGGAACTCGCCAAGGGTGGGTTCTCGGTTGACCAGTCGATGAAGGCTGCCCGCGGCACACTCCAGTTGGCTGCTGCCGCGCAGATTTCGGCGGCGGACGCAGCGACGATTCAGTCGCAGGCTTTGCAGTCGTTCGGCAAGAACGCAGACTACGCCGGTAAGACCGCGGACATCCTCGCCAACGCGGCTAACGCATCGTCAGCAGAGATCACCGATGTGGCGACCGCCCTACAACAGGGTGGATCGGTAGCCAACCAGTTCGGTGTGTCGATGAAGGACACTGCCGCCACCATCGCACTGCTGGCCAACGCGGGCATTCAGGGCTCGGATGCTGGCACGTTGATGAAGTCGTCGCTGATCGCTCTCACTGACACCAGTGAGCGGGCGATGACCGCCGCCTCAGACCTCGGCTTCACGCTGGATTCAAATGGAATCCAGTTCAAGGGGATGAAGGACCTGTTCAACACCCTCTCGGGTGCGCAGGAAAGGATGGGGGATGCCGCGTTCCGCACGGCAACTGCCACCCTCTTCGGGTCGGATGCTGTCCGCTTAGCGGGTGTTGCCGCGCAGCAGGGCGGTGAGGGCTTCCAGAAGATGTCCGATGCGATGGACAAGAATGGGTCCGCCGCTGATGTGGCCAAGGCGAAGATGGCTGGCCTTCCCGGTGCGTGGGAGCAGCTGAAGAACTCGGCCGAGGGTGCCGCGCTGCACTTTTATGACGCTATCCAGGGGCCGCTCACCCAGGGTGCCAAGGCGGGCGCCGATGCGATCGATCACCTAGTCGAGTCGGCAAAGAAGGCCACGCCGGTTGCGCAGGAGATGTTTTCGCAGATAACGCCTGTGGTTGGGGGTGCTACGTCTACCCTTGCGGATCACCGGGACATCGCGCTGAAGTTGGCAGCTGCCTATGTTGGGCTGAAGGTGGTCAGGGCGACCTCTGACAATCTGTCGGCCGGGTTCAAGAATGTTCGCAGTGGTGCGTCTGCCGCAGATGGTGCGACGGGTCGGTTTTCGAAGGCGCTCCGAAGTGTTGGCGGCGCCGGGGGTACGGCGACGAACGCGGCGGGCTCGATACGGGAACTCGGCTCTGCTTTCTCCCAGTCCGTGACGTGGATGCGGCAGGCCAACCCGCAGATGTCGACGATGGCAGCCCGGTTCTCCGTGCTCCGCCAGAATGGGCTGAATGCTGCTGGTGGCATGACCGCGATCAAGGGTGCGGCGAGTGGCCTGCTGGGGTTCATGGGTGGCCCTCTTGGCGTTGCGTTGGCGGTGGGCGGAGTTGCTCTCGGCCAGTACGCCCAACACCAGGCCGATGCGGCGCAGAGGGCTGCCGAGCACAAGGCTCAGGTCGACGCGCTGTCGGAATCCATCAACTTCAACACTGGGGCTCTCGACGCCAACGGACGCAAGCAGGTCTACGAAGACCTCAACAAGGCCGGGGCATTCAAGAACGCCAAAAAGGGTGGCGTCGACGTCACCTCGGAGCAGATCCAGGCGGCCGGTGAGGGTCAGAAGGCGGCGCTTGCTGAGGTCAACGCGCAGATCGACGCAGTGGTGCGGAATCGCGTCACCGACGTCATCTCCGACCGGCAGGCTCAGCAACTCAAAGCTGCCGGCCTCAGTATCGATGACTACACGGCGGCGCTCCGCGGAAACGCAGACGCGCAGAAGCGGTTCGCCGATGCGGGGCAGGGCCGTGACTGGCGTGTCGCCGCGAAGGATCTGGGCGACACAGCACAGGCCGCAGTCGAACTCGGTTATGCGCTGGGCGGATCGAACGACAAACTGAGTGAGGCGCAGCAGAAGGCTCGCGAGGAATCCGACGCCCTGGGCCTGATGAAGCAGCACCTCATTGACATTTCGACCCAGTTCAAGGGGCAGGGCAAGGGCTTCTCGATCGACGTCGACACACAGCAGATCGCTGGCGCCGAGGACGTCCTGCAGAGGATTGGCTTCACTGTCCAGTCTTTGCCGAATGGGCAGGTCAAGGTGACCGCCAACACTGATGAGGCTGCGCAGAAGCTGCAGTGGATCACCCAAAACGTGAACGTGCTCAACGCCATCAAGGCGAACCCGTCGATTGACCTGAACAAGGCGCAATTCGACGCGAAAAACAACGAGGCTCACGGCCTACTCGCTCAACTCGATCGAACCGCAGTGTCTCCTGAGGCCGGGTTGACGATCCAGAAGTTGCTGGAGGGTAAGTCGGTGTCCATGTCGGAACTTCAGGTTCTGGACAAGACGACCGCCAACCCCAAGGTCGACATGCTGATCGACAAACTGATGCAGAAGTTGGGCATCGTCAACACCGAACTTGATCGGACTGCGCGGGAACGCACCGTCAGTTTTCGGGTGCAGATGCCGGACGGCTCGTTTGCTTCACCCGCATATTCCGGAGACACCTACAGTGGTCCCGGTCGGGCTGATGGTGGTATCGACTTCGGCAGGAACGGCCAACGCATTGCGGCGTTCGCGTCGGGTGGGATGCGAACCCTCACTGACCCGCTGATCCTTCCCGGCAGCGGTAATGGGCAACTCGTGCAGACCCCTGCCGGTCCTGCGCAGGTGGCTGAGGGGGAAACCACGAAGGAAGCGTGGATTCCTTTCGCCCAGTCGAAGCGGAAACGCTCCACCAGCATCCTGGCCACTGTCGCACAAGCATTCGGGTATGCGTTGGTGCCGCAGGAAAGCCTGCCGAACAGCCTTTCGGGGGCGTTGGGTGCGGTCGTAGGCACTGGTGTGAAGGCGTTGGCGATGCGTTCCGGCGCGGACCGTCTGGCCAAATTCGCGCTTGGTGGCATCCGTGGCGCCGACGACGTCAACCGATTCCCCCGCGACAACGGCCTCGAGGGCTCCCCCTACGTGTGGGGTGGAGTGCACTGGGGCGACTGTTCCGGTGCGATGTCGGCGATTGCCCGCTATGCGGTGGGTCTTGATCCGTGGGGTGGCCGTTTCGCCACCGCCAGTGAGCAGGATGCCCTGCTGAAGATGGGGTTCCAGCTTGGGTCGGGGTCGTCGGGTGATCTGCGGTTCGGCTGGGTCAACGGCGGTCCTGGTGGTGGGCATACGGCGGGCCAGTTGCCGGACGGCACCAACGTGGAGATGGGTGGCGCCCGCGGCAACGGGCAGGTTGGTGGCGGTGCCGCCGGCCCCGATAGTTTCCCGAATCGTGCGTTCCTGCCGATGGGTCCGTCGTGGAGTGATCCGGGATCCGATCAGGGTGGTTGGGTGCAGCGTCCCGATGGGACGTGGGAGCAGGTGGCTCCCGGCGCCGGAAACTATGGTGCCATCGGCGGCAGCGGCATCAGCGGCATCAGCGGCTCCTCTGGCGGTTCGGAGGATAAGTCGCTGTCGGGTCGTCTCGGCGGTGTCGCTTCAGCGTTCGTGTCAGGGCAGGTCAAATCGCTGCTGGATGTGGTGTCAGCCAATGACACCCCCGGCATTTTGGGGGCGATCTCCGAGTACGAAAGCCAACTGAAGCAATCCCCGTCTGGAAGTACATCGAAGTCGGTGCCGAAGGAAGTTCGGGAGCAGGCGAAAAACGAGTACGACTCGGCGAAGCAGCAACTCAAACAGGAGTATGACGCCGAAAAGCTGTCCCGCACCCAAGAGTATGAGCTGCAGCGGCAGGCGATCGTCAACGACTACACGGCGAAGAAGATCGACAAAGCCACCTATGAGCAGAAACTCAACGACCTCAAGCATCAGCATGAGGCGGACGAGTTGTCGAAGAAGCAATCCTATGACGCCGAGGTGGATCAGGCGAAAGCCAAGTACGAGTCGGCGATCGGTAAAACGGGGTCGGGTTCGGGTGCGGACACGTCCGGGCAGTCGTTGGAGGCCAAGCAGCAGTACGAGAATGAACGGTTGGCCCGCGACCAGGAGTATGACCAGGAGAAGGCGAGCCGGAAGGCCACTTATGATGCGGCGCTGAAGGATTTGCAGGCGCAACGCAAAGCGAAGCAGTTGTCGAAGGAGCAGTATGAGGCGAAGTCTGCTGAGCTGAAAGCCAAGTATGACGGCGATCTGCAGTCGTTGAAGGTGAAGCATGACAACGCCGAGTTGGAGAAGAAGCAGGAGTATGACCGTCTGTCGGCTCAACTGAAGTCGCAGGGCGGTTCGTCTTCCCCGTCTCCGTCGATTACTGATCCGGGTACGCAGAAGCCGGCACCCGGCCAGGATCTGGGTGGGTTGGTTCCGACGACTGGTAGTGCGATCAAGGATGCGTTCCGGTCGGGGTTGCGGGAGGCGTGGCGTCAAGGTCAGCCGTGGACGGACACCGACTGGATTGTTGGTCGGGAGTCGTCGTGGAATCCGAACGCCCGCAACGGTGACCATTTCGGGCTGGGGCAGTGGGACAGTAATGCGTGGGCGGCTGCGGGTAAGCAGCAAACCCCGGACCCACTGGTCCAAGGTGAGGTGTACGACAACTATGTGTCGGGCCGGTACCCCGATCCGGAGAAGGCTCGCGCCCATTGGGAGGCCAAAAACTGGTACGACCAGGGTGGCGAAGCACACGGTATCGGCGTGATGCAGAAGAACGTGCTCAAGCCGGAGCGGGTGTTGTCTCCTGACGAGACGCAGGCATTCCAGGTAGGGATGCGTAACGGTTTCAGTGGCAACTCTGCCGACATTGTGGAGCGTCTCGACCGGTTGATCCGGTTGATGACCGTGCAGCCGCAAGGGGCCAAGTACTACCTGCCCAATGAGCAGTCGATGCAACGGGTTCAGAAGCAACAAGAGCGCAAGACGCGGGCAGCATTGGCGGGTATCTGATGAGTGTGTACGAGTTGGCGACCATCGAGTTGGTGGCTGATGACGACGAAGTGACCATCTCTGGTGGCGGGTTCGATTTCCGCGACATCAAACTCGATGTTGATCCGGAGGGCCCGTTCTCCGATGAGTTGGATTTGAAGGTCATCGAGACGGCGAACGCGCCGGGTGGTTTGGCTGGTCAGGACGAGTTCCCGATCCGCGAGTTGACGTTGCCGTTCAACCTGTATGACACGGGTGATGGGATTGAGGCGTCGATTTCGAGGTTGCGGAAGTTGTGGCGTCCGGGCCGCGAAATTCTGTGGCGGGTCACCACCGACAGTTCGGATGTGCGGTGGTTGTCGCTGCGCCGGTCCAAGGGCATTAAGTTCTCACCCACCCAGGACTGGAACCTGCACGGCCATGCCACAGCGGTCGTGACTGCGGTTGCGTTGCAACCCGACTACGAGTCACCAGCGTTGGAGGTGACCGTCACCAACCCGTCGTCGGGATCGAACACCCTGTATGTGCCGGTGTGGAATCCGACCGACAAGAAGGCGTGGCCGGAGTGGTGTTTGAAGCCGAACGGGTCAGCAGTGTTTTCGTTCCCGGATTTCAGTTTCGGCAACGAACAGGACATCGACCCCACCTGGACACCCGACGATCACGCCGACCGCATGATCGTCACACCCGATGATGATCCGTATCCGCCGATCTCGGTGATGTGGTCGGTGATGTCCGATCCGATCATGGACACCTATGTGGCGGCCGATTTGTCGAACGCCAACGGCCAGATGCAGGGTGTGGAACCACTGTATTGGGTTCCTCCGTATACGGGGTCGGCGGCTGATCCGGTGATGATGCCGGTGACGATCAACGGTCCTGCGGGGGCGCAAGCCAAGTTTACTTTGCGCCGGTTCTGGTCCGCCGAAAGCGGTTTGGAATGAGTGTTGTCGCCTATGCGGGATCTGATGTGGATGATTTCGCGTTGTGGGCTCGCGAGATCCGCGACACCCGCCGGGCGCGCATCTCGAAACCGGCCCGCATCCGCCTGTACGACGGCGACTGGAATTATCGGGGCACCGCAGCACTGGTGATCGAGGGTGGCGTCACCCTGAAAATGAACGACACCGGCACCGTGCACCTGGAGTTGCCGATCGCGAACGGAAAGATCAACCCGTACACGGGGAGCGATCTCGACGAGTTCTCACAGTGGGCGCAATCCCAGAAGGACCGCCGGTCCACGTTCCTGTCGCATTGGGCGTTGGATCAGGATGCCCGCGGCACCTCCAACATTCACGTCATCGTGGAGAAGGACGGCGGCCGTATCGGTGGGCGCACCAACCCTGAGGGTGGTGTGACCATCAAAAAGTCGAAAGACGGGTCGCGGGTGATCCTCGAGTTCTTGGAGGACATTCAGGAACTCAAGCACGTTCACATGGCAGCTTCTCCGTTTCTGCCGGTGTCGCTGATTCAGCAGCCGAAGGTGCAGTTCCTGTGGGCGCCCGCCGACTGGGGTGGCCTACTCACCCTGGGTATGAACGTTTTGCGTAACCAGGGCACCAACTTCAACATGAACTTGGACCTGTTGGACCCGTCGACGTGGACGGGCGGGTTGTGGGCGCAAGCCCAAATCATTCCAATGCCCAAACCTTTGGGCTCGTCAGTAGCCCCGACGACGATCATCACTGGCACGATCAAACAGTCGTGGTGGGATGTGATGTCCCCAATCCTCGAGGATGCCGAGGAGATGATCGTCACCCGACGATTCCTGGACGGCGACCCCGAACCGTGGGCGGGTGCCGGCACTGATTGGCGTCAGGGCACCCTGTTCGTCGACATTGTGGACAAGTCGGGCTGGTTGGCGGGAACCTCGCTGGGCGGCAACCTGGCGACCGGGTTGGTGCGGTCGATAGCGAACGTCACCTCCAACTACGTGGAAGACTCCTACGACCTGCTGACCGGAGATCCGGTGGACACCACCGGCTATCAGCTTCCCGGCGTTTTGGGTACGCAACCCCCACACCCGTATGTGGTGTATCGGGATGGCGACATCACCGGTGTCGACAATTTCGAGTTGACTCGTGCCGCTGGCGGTCCGTGCCGTATCACGGCGGGCGGCGAGAGTATGCCCGGAGTGAACGAGTTGGAGGAAGCTGTCATCGGCTATGCCGGGGATGTGTTGGGCGACAACATCAACATCGCCGGTTACGGGGTGGGGTCGCTCGGCAACATTCTGAACGCCTTCCTTATGCCGATTCTGCGTAACAGCATCCTCGCCTACATGAGTGTCCCTCTGATCGGGCGGGCGGCACAGCAGGGGTGGGGGCACTACCTCGAAACCGCTGCTACGGGTGTGACGCAGGCGTACACACCCGCAGCCATCATGGATTTGCGGAAGCGGCGCCGCGAAACAGACCCCGATGTGGCGTTCTCATTCGAGGTTGCCTCCGCCTGCCCGTGGCTGATTGGCGATAACGGGCAAGGTCATTGGTGGTTGGGTGACCGGGTCGGCGCCACCACAGAGTTTTTGGGGGCGCGTGTGTTTGTGACTCGCTGCCGGGAAATGTCGTTGCCGATCAGTCGGGATGAACCGTCTGTGTGGAAAGCCAAGTTTGGTGATCTGCGTACGAAGCGTGATGCGTTGGAAAAGTTGGTTGACACTGCTGCCACCGCATTCTCTGCCCTCAATGAGATTGGTATCGCGTAGCTATGGATGACAAGAAGGCTCGGGTGGATCAGTTGGCTGCGGCGTTGGTGTTGGCGTTCGCTGCGGCGGACGGTGCAGCCCCGGTAACGATTTTGCGGCCTGTAGCCGAGTTTCTGGATGACTTCGGTATCCGCCAAACGGATGTGGTGGACAAGGCAGATCTGGAAGCGAAACTATCTGCTGTTCCGGGGTGGCAGAAGGAACGTATCCGTGAGGAGTCGCAGGACGTTCCGGTGGAGCCGGATCATCATGCGGTGCAGTCGACTCCTCGGGTGGCGAAGGCGCCGAAGGTTCCGAAGAAGATTCCGGCGAAACTGCTTGGCACCGTGAAGAACGGCTAGGAGAACACATGACTCACATTCTTGGTATCCCCCGAACGTTTGGGCGGCTGGTCAACCACGATCCGCGGTCCCGCTCGTACGGGATTGTGGCGAATCCTTCGGTGCGGTTGCGGACGGTGATGTGGGACAACCACGCCCCGGTCCTCGACCAGGGCTCGGTCGGGTCGTGTACGGGTAATGCGATGGCGCAGTGGCTCAACACCACCCACTCCCAAACTGCTAGTGATGGGTGGCTGGTGGAGGAGGATGCGGTGGCCATCTATTCGCGGGCCACCCAACTCGACGGCATTGACGGCGAATACCCGCCCACTGATACGGGTTCGGATGGGAACTCGGTGGCGAAAGCTGCCCGCGAAAAGAGCCTGATCAGTGGGTGGAAGCACGCGTTCGGTTTCAACCAACTGTTGCAGGCGCTGCAGTCAGGTCCGGTGATGGTGGGCACGGTGTGGTTGACCGGTATGAACGAGCCGGTTCGGGGTTCGGTGTTGTCGGTGTCGGGGGATGAGGAAGGTGGCCACGAGTATCTGATCCGTGGCTGCGACATGGACAGCGAGTACGTGACGATGCTCAACAGTTGGTCGGATCAGTGGGGTGATGGTGGGTCTGCGCACATCTCGTTCAGGGACATGGATGCCCTGTTGCGGGCGCAGGGCGATGTGACGGTTCCGGTGCTGTGATGGACGTCATTCTTCCGCACACGTACCACGCGCAACAGACCGGCTACACATGCGGTCCGTCGACGGCTTTGGTGGTGTTGTCGACGTACGGCATTGCTGTGACGGAGCAGCAGATGGCCAGGGAGTGCGGCACCACTGTCGACGGCACTTCCGATGTGTCACGCATCAACACCGTGCTCGGTGGCCGAACCGGCCGTGCCTACAGTGCCCGCTACGTCCAGAACGGCAACCCCACAACAGAACAGGTGGAGGCACTGCGACTCGCAGTCACCGAAACCATTGTGAACAGTCGCCGCGGTATGCCGATCAACATTTGGGCACAAGGCAACACCCGACCCCCCGGCTATCCGTGGGAGCTGATCATGCACTACATCAGCGGGGTGGGGGCGAAGGTTCGTGATGACGGTTTGGCGTCGCACGTGTACATCAGTGATTCGGCGCGCTTCTCCGGTGTTGAGCACTGGTGGATGAGCATTGAGCGGTTGGCGGTCAACATCACCCCGAAGGGCTACGGCGCTTTGGTGGCACCGGATGTGCCGAAAGCGAGTTGGGCGGACACGGAACTCACCAAACGCTATCCGTCGCGCTCCAAGTATCGGGCCAACGATGAGCCCGTCGACACCCTCGCCGGAATGATCCTCCACATCGATGCCCGCGTGCACGAACGGTACACGGAGGACCACCGATGACCTTCTACGGCATTGACGTATCCAACCATCAGGGCAACTTCAACTTCGGGCTCGCCAAAACACAAGGCATCTCGTTTGCCACCCACAAGGTGACCGAAGGAGACGGGTATCGCGACCCGTACTGGCCTCGGGCGAAAGCGGAAATGCAGAAGCACTTCCCCGGCCGTTGGGGCGGATATGTGTTTTGTCGCTGCGACACCGACCCCATGGCAGAGGCGCGACTCCTCGCCTCCCATGCAGGGTCAACAGACTTTCCGCTGCAGATCGACTACGAAGACACCACCACCCCAGGATCGTTGTGGGATTTGCAACGGCGTATCGCCGCCTACAAAGCGGTGGGGTTCACCCGGTTTCTGCCGATCTACATTCCCCGCTGGTATTGGTCGTCACGCATGAAGTCGGCCGACCTGTCCGGGCTGCCAGCGCCGATCTGGAACTCCCACTACGTGAACGGTGGGGGTACACCTCCCCAGTTGTATCCGGGGGATTTGCACGCAGGGTGGGCTGACATGGGTGGCAAGCCTGTGCAGATCCTGCAGTTTTCGGAAACCGCCACTGTGGCCGGTCAATCCATTGATGTCAACGCCTTCCGAGGTTCGGGAGACGAGTTCAACCGCATGTTTGGAGATGCCATGTCGAAAGCCGATGACGAACTGTCCAAGAAGTTTCCGTCCCGCTCGAAGTATCGGGCCTCGGATGATCCGATCGATACCCTCGCCGGGTTCGTCCTCAACATTGATGCCCGCATCCATGAGGAGTTCGTGGAGGGTCAGGCCCGTGCGGGCGTGCCGGAGTTTGTGGATCTCGTGAAGCGCGAGGCCGCCAAGGGTGATGCCGGTGCGAAAGCCGTCCTCGCCGACATCGAAGGGAAGAAGTGATGAACGTTCTCGAGATCCGGTCGTGGGCTGATGTTCGTGCCCTCGCCTACACCCTGCTGCCCATCGCCACCACACTGCTCGTGTCCTATGGGGCGCTCAGTGATTCGCAGGCCGCCCTGTGGACGGGTTTGGCGACTGCCATCCTCGGCCCCGGTATCGCGTTTGCGATGGCGCGGAGCGTGTCCAGCTTCCGTGCCGCATTCTATGCGACCACCACTGCCGGTCAGGCTGTGGTGGTCGGGTATGGGCTGCTGACCGATGCGCAGGTGGGGGTGTGGCTTCCGTTGGTGTCGGCGTTGATTGGTGGTGCTGCGGGCAGTGTCGCCAACGCCAACACTCCGACGTCGTCGGCGTTCAGCCAGGGCAGCAATGCAGGACACGCTGACCCGAACGCGCCCATCGCCGAATGAGCCTGCCCCTCAACCCCGACACCTGGAACGGTGTCGGGGTTGTCGGGGTCCTCGTCGTGTTCGTCCTCATCGTGTTTTGGGGCCTCAAATCGGGGTGGCTGATCCTTGGTATCCACCACCGCGAGATTGTCGCCGCGAAAGACGAAACGATCTCCGAGCTACGTGAAGGGCATCGGGAGGACAAACGCATCATCCGTGAACTGTCGACAACGGTGTCGGAGTGGGATGTGGCGGGGAAGTTGCAAGCCCACCTTCTCGATTCGATTCGAGAGACCACTGGGGGGCAACCGTGAAGTGGCCGTGGACGAGGGAAATCGAGAAGGCACGTGCTGATGCTGAGCAGGCGCGGGCGGAGAAACGGGAAGCTGTCGAGTTGTCCCGTCAAGTAGAGACCACAGTTCAGCAATCAAAAGAGACAGTGCGCAAGTTGCGGTGGCACCTGGAGAAGAACGGGTGGACCGAACTTTTGCAAGAGGCTTGGAGTGGCCGATGATCTGTCGTTTCCTCACGTGGCTACGGAGCAGTGAACCGATCATCGGTGTGACGGTGGCGGCGATGCTGTTCGTGTGTGCCGCTTTCGTTGTCGACATTTTCGTGGACTTGGACTACCGGCTGGCCGCCAACATTTCCCTGCTGGGGATTGCGGTGCTGGTGAATGTGTTCACCCTGCTGTACCTGTTCCGGTCGATCTGGTGGAAGAACGAGATCGGAAAAATCTATCTGACCAAGTGCATTGTGTTGTCGGTGGTGTTGGATCAGATTTCGGTTGCGGTGTGGTGGGACTTGGATTATCCGGGCCGCCAGCAGATCCGTTTCACCATCTACACGTTGGGGGCGGTGGCGTATCTGCCGATGTTGTGGTCGTTGCTGCGTGAGCAGGCCAAGGATCGGCGGAAGGCGGCCCTGAAGTGATCACTTTGCTGACCCTGCGGGGTACGGGGGAACCTTTGCGTGGACCGGGCAACATGCTCAACCAGATTGCCCGCATGGTGCCTGGACCTGTCGATCACGTGGACGTGGAATACCCGGCATCGATCGCAGTATTCAACCCTGAGGGGCGGGTTGATGGGCCTTCGGAGGTGGAGTCGCGTAGGCAGGGTGTGCGGAATGTGGCTGCAGCGATCCGCGCCACCCCCCACCTTGTGGTGCTGTCCGGGTACAGTCTCGGCGCTCTTGTTGTGTCGGATTTCCTTGAGGCACAAGCTTGTGGCTTGTATGCGGATTGTGAGGTGGTGGCGGTCGTCAACATCGCCAACCCGTCTCGTAGGGCAGGGCAGTCGTATGGGATGCCGTCGCACGGGTTCGGCCTTGATGGGCAACACGGTCGGTGGCCGTCGTGGGTGGACGTGTTCGAAATCTGCAACCCGGTTGATGGGATTACGTCGGCGCCGGCGGATTCGCCGTGGCGGCAATTCTCGGATGCGATCCGCTCATTCTCGGTCACCACACAAGGTGCCCGCGAATGGTTTTACGACATGTGTGACCAGCTCACGGATGAGCAGGCGCGGCAGGCGCACGCGCATGTGTGGGATGCCCGGTGGTGGCAAGCGTATGCGGAGGCCCCTGCCTGGTTGCGCGGCTACCTGTGGGATGGCCAGCACGGCGCGGCTTATGGGAAGCCGCAGTGGTATTCGGAGCGGGGTGTGCGGGTGTCGGGGATGCGGTTGGCGGCGCAGGCGATCGGAAAGTACACATGACGACCCCCAACCTTCCAATCGGAACGGACCCGTCCGCACTGCCTGAAGGTGTTGTCACCCCAGCGCAGTTGGGGTCGGCGTTGCAGGACACGTCGAAAGCAAAGTTTAATTCGTTGGCGGCTGGCCGGTTTCCGTCGATCGTCAATGGCACGTCGGCGGGTGACCCGTCGAATGTGGGTGGCCCGTTGGGGCTTGTGGTGGATTTGTTTGCCAACTTCGCCAAGAACGTGGCCCAGGCTGACCCGGCTGACATTCAGGACCCGACTGATCTGCATCCGCTGATCACTGACTTTTTTGAGGGTCTCCCTTTGGTGGGCACGCTGGTCGACTTGAATAATGCGATCAACGGCACTTATGCGGGTGATGATGACATTCTGTTGGCGATTCAATCGCTGTTTGGGTTGTTGCGGAAGGTGTTGGAGATCATCTCTGGTGTGACTGGGGGTGCGGGGGCGTCAACGACGGATGTGTCAGCGTTTTTTGGGAATCTGCAGAATCTGTTGTCGGGGGGGACGGTTGATCCGGGGGATGATCCTGCGGGGTGGTTTGATGGGATCGCCGCTATCGCAGCATCGTTTGGGGATTTGCAGGATGCGTTGGATGGCTCCTATGTAGGGTCGGATGCTGCGCTGTTGGCGATACAGGCGTTCGTCACGGGTAAGTGGGACAGCATCGCTGACAACGCGTCGAACGTAGTAGCGCTGGCGACCGGCATCTACAACGGCTGGTTCGGGTCGGGCGGCACAGGCGCTATCTCCGAGGTGCAGTACACCATCGAGACAGTCAAAGATGCTGTCATCAACGGGTACACGGTAGAAACAAAGACCACATCGGGTACGTGGACGAAGCCGTCAGGGATCACCGAGCTTGTTGTGATCGGCGTCGGCGGCGGCGGTACTGGTGTTAACGGGACGTTTGACGGGAACTTCGGTAGCCCCTCGGGTGAGACTGTGCCCGGTGGCGCTGGCGGCCTGGGTGGCGGCTACATTGCGCAGCAGATCGATCCGGCGTCAGTGCCCAGCACTGTGGCGTACACAATCGCTGCTGCGGACGGGTCCACCACGTTCGGTTCGTTTCTGACAGTCAATTCGGGTACCAGCTCAGGTATCTCCACGCCGTTCGGCTACACCCCGTGCGAGTCCAACCCTGGCGCGGGCGGCAAGGGTGGGGATGCCATTCACGGTGGGTCACCCACTGATGGTGAAGTTGGGGAGTCGTCTGTACTGGCGGCTGGTGGTGCTGGGGGGGCGGCCGGGACAGGGTCGGGAACGTCGGGCGCCGGTTCCGCAGGCGGGAATGCGTCGGTCACAGCGGTGACGAAGTGCGGTGGCGCTGGCGGCGGCGGTGGTGGTGCGAGGCAGACGACCAGCGCACTGCAGACGATCACTGCTGGCGGTGGCGGTGCGGGCGGCTACCCCGGTGGTGGTGGTGGTGGTGGTGGTGGCGCTGGTCGGGGTAACACCTCGTCCGGTGGGGCGTCAGGCGCTGGAGGTCCTGGAGCTGCCGGGATTCTGTGGATCTACTACAAGTGAGGTTAAAGGGTGAAGACGGCTGTTCTGGTGGGTGAGGATCTTCGGCAGTTTTGCCCTACCACTAACCATTACCGATGTTCTGACGGATCATATCTGCTGGTGACGGTGAAAGATGCGTCGGCGTTGCGGAAGATTCACGCGCGGTTGGGGCTGGGTATTCCGATCGCTGTTTCTCACGCCCCGAGCGGGACGGATGTGTTTCGTGCGGACGAGAATGCCGCCGTGTTGGACGCTGATGGTGATCCGTCCAACGGTATGACTGCACTGTTGGAGTTGCCGGATGCGACGTCGTTCACGGCGGCACTTCGCGCTGTGGGGTATGAGTTGTTACCCGGCGAGGGTGCTGAGGGCGGCGAGTCCTCCGGCGACGAGGGCTCCGCCGATGGCGGATGAGAGGATGACGGCTCCGAGCCAAACGGCTGCGCTGACAATCATTTTGGGTGTCCTGCCTGTTGGTGCGTGGTGCTCCTGACAGTTGACACGCTAGGCTAGTCCCCAAAAGGTGTCAATACACCTCACTGGTGATCCATCTGATTGAAGGAATGTGCAGATGCCGAATCAGCCGCACACCCCGGCCCGCAGTATGCGCATCCCCGACGACGAATGGGAACTATGGGAGAGAGCCGCGCGGGCTCTCGGCTACGCCAACCGCACCGAGTTTGTGCGGGACACCGTAAACACCCGCATCCACAACGAACACCCCCAATAAACACGCTTCACAACTGAATACCGTTCACCCCCCCACCCAATGTGTGAGGGGGTTGTTTCTATGCCCGAAAGGGGAAAAACGAATGCCTGACATCACTTTCACCCTGTCTGACGGCTACCCGTCACTGACATCCGGCCGACGTCTTCGGTTCCGGCCACGCACCACATTCGAAGCACCCGATGGTTCGATCGTCTACCCATCCACCAGCTTCAACGACGAGTTCCCCCATGACGTCGAATCCACCGTCACCCTCACGGAAGGGCCGTGGCAGGTGTTCGGGCTGTCCGGGTCACGCTCCGTCGACTTCGACGTCCCCGCCGAAGGTGGCGAACTGTGGCCGTTGATCGCAGCCAACCTAGCCATCCCCGCTACCACACCGGCACAAAAGATTGCGGCCGCGGTCGCCGACTACATCGACTCTCAAGGCATCACCCCCACCACCAACGACACAGTGGCTGGGTTTGTGACCGCAGCGGGGGCAACAAAAACCGCTGTCGAAGATGTTGTCACTGCTGTAGGTGATGCGAATTATGTGCTATTCCGCGACACCAACGGCGACCCCCTCCCCGCCGGGTCGGTCACCGAGATCCGCATCAACACCGCAACCGGCGACATCGACAACATCATCTACACCGCACCGGAAGGCTGACCCATGGCACTGGCGAAAGACGAAGGCACCGCAGCAGGGCGGGGGCGCAACCTCGACGACCATGGCGACGGCGGAGTCATCCTCTACCGCTCCGACTTCGACGCCGGATTCGACGGCTGGACCGATCACTGGGACGGCTACCGGCCATGGCCGATCGTGTCGCGCACCTCGGAGATGCAATACCGGGGGTCGCATTCCCTGATGCTGTCAACCGGGGAGCACGCCTCCCCTGCGAGTAACGACGTATCCAATCAGGTGGCCGTGTTCAAGCGCCTGGCGCGGCACGAAGAGTACCGCTACCACCACTTCTCGGCGTATCTGGCACTCGGCGTGATGACCTACGACTCGTCCTGGTCGGCGTTCCAGATGTACATCGACACCCAGAACTACACATCCACCGTCCGATCCTTCTTCAAGGCGCAGTGCGTTATCCACGCCTCACCGACATTCGCGAACTGGCGGGTCCGAGGCGACAATGGCGACAACACCGACTCCAACTGGAAGAACATTCCCAGCTCGGGTCGGCTGTTCATCGGCAACAACGACAACAAGCAGAACATGCAGTACGTGCGCCTCACTGTGGACCTGCAAGCCAACTCGGGTCTCGGCGGCTATCAGGAGTTGCAGATCGGCCAGGGCAAGTCGGCCACCGTGTTCGACCTGACCGGCCTCGGCGCGGGGTCATCACTAGAACCGTGCCAGTGGGACGGGTCCAACCTCATCACCGACTTCTCTGGCGGCTTCAACATCGGGTTCGGATTGTCCCGCAACACCGATGTGGCTGGCGGCTGCCAACTCTTCGCCGACGATGTCGTGTACTCGGCGACCAACACCCTGTAAGGAGCCCTGATGCCCACACGCACCCATGTCCTGCTGGCAGAGAAGTTCAACCTCGGTGTCAAACTCTCCGGTGGCTCGACCCCCCTGTTGCAGCCACCCAACCGGGTGGACTGGTCGTCGATGTATGACGAACTGACCTGGACTTTATCCTTCCTCGGGATCACCGATGGCGGCTCGGTCGGTGCGCCCGCGAACGCCCTGCCCTCCGCGTTCTCCCTCAAGGCCCACTTCGAGTACCGGCAGATGCACTCCGGTGCGGTGTACCGATTCCAGACCCCACGCTGGGGCAACCTGTCGGACGTGGAGGTGTCCAACCACATCGTGGAGGGTGTCGGCCTGTACGGGCCGGGACAGCCCGAACCGGTGGCTGATCCGATCACCGGGCAGGGTGACGGAGTGATCGCCACCCAGGCCACCACCGGCTACAACGCGTCAACCGGGTTGTTCGCCAATCCGATCATCGTGCGCCGCACCCTGCGGCACTTCCCGCAAGGAGTGCGGGTCAACCTGACCGGCTCGACCGTGACCGGCGGTACCGACCCCCGGTTCCTCGTCGGCCTCGAAGTGACGGGCAAGAAGCTGTGAGCCGCCACAACAGCGCGTTCGGGTTTCCCGCCACCGTCGACCCCGGAATCGTTCGCGGAACCGACAACATGGCCGTCTCGGCAGCCAACGGCGCTCACTATGCGCGGGTACGCGATGCAGGCATGATCTCCAAGATCGGGTTGCGGGTACTCACGAACGGCAACAACATCTCGGTCGCGGTGTACCGCAACTCGGGGGCGGGGCGTACTGCGGTGCCGGGGGCGCGGATCGCCACCTCCGGCGCGGTGGTGTGCCCAGCTGTCGGCTATGCCGAGATCGCCCTCGACACCCCCGTGTGGGTGCACGAAGGGGATTGGCTGGCCCTCTCTGCTGACGGCACCACCGGCACGTTCCAGACCCTGCTTTCGGCGGGTGCGGACAATGACCTCGGCAAGGGACGTCAGTATCGGCAGGCCACCGCGCATCCCCTCCCGGCGACACCAGCCTCACTGGTCGCCACGCTGGGCTACACGTTTGTGCTCGTCGGAGTGCGCTAACCCCAGCCCATAACGTCCGGGGAGCGGGCGCTTACATAAGCGCACAGGTGTTCGATCATCAGGTAAGGTGGCGAGGGTTCGCATAGAACGGCCCCGGCCAGGTGCGCCAACACCAACAGCCGGGGCCTCGCCACCAAACCAGATCGGACCTGGACTGATGACTGAGCAAGACGCTACCCCTGTCCCCATTTCACGGGCCATCCCGGACACAGACTTTGAACTGTTCGTCGATGCGTTCCTATCCCGGTGGGACGGAAACTCGCACATCGCCTACACCAACGACATCCGCATGTTCCGTGAATGGTGCGCCGAACACGGCGTCCATCCGTTCGACTGCCGCAGGATGCACATCGAGGCATACGTGCGGTACCTCCGCGAGGACCGCGGCAACATCCCCACGACCGTGAACCGCCGCATCATCTCAGTGCGCCAGTTCTACGAGATCGCCATCGACGATGACTACGTGGTGAAGAACCCCGTCCGAAACGTTCGGGTGCCGAAACCGAAACTGGACTTGTCGAAGAAGGTGTCACTGAACCGCGAGGAGATGCAGCGGCTACTGCGCGCCGCCTACGACTCGTCTCCGTCCGAGTATGCGATGTGCGCGCTCATGGGTTACCTGGGTGTGCGGGTCACTGAGGCGTGCAACCTGGATGTGCCTGACGTTCTCGACTACTCGAAGGGGCATCGGGTGCTGCTGTTTACCGGGAAGGGCGGAGATCCGGCGGTGCTGCCTCAACCGCCGGTCGTCATGCGGGCGGTTGACGCGGCAATCACAGAGCTGGACGACAAGCAGGGGCCGCTGTTCCTGCGCCGCGACGGATCGCGGATGACCAGACGGTCGGCGGATCGTGTGGTGAAGCGGTTGGCGAAGCGCGCCGGAATCACGGATATGTTGGTGTCGCCGCACACGCTGAGGCATTCGGCGATCACGAACGCTATCGACGCGGGCATCCCGATCCGCGAGGTTCAGCTGATGGCACGGCACCGCGACATATCGACGACGATTCGCATTTACGATCGCGGCCGTTTCAACCTCGACACTCACGCTTCCCACGGTTTGGCCGCATACCTCGGCGCTGTGGGCTAGTTCCCCGTCTACCTCTCTCGAGGGGAGGTGACTTCATGACTCCTGACCAAGCCTTCGCTATCGCGCATGGCATCTGGTTCGGTATCGGCTTGATCGCTGGGTGGATCGATTTGCCGTCGATTCATCTGTCCCTGTGAGGGGAGGTGAGTGTCGTGTTCCCCTTCTGGTTCCTGTGGCTGTTGACCGGCCTGCAAGGACTGATGTGACCGGCCAGACAAACCAATCGGCCCCACCCTCATCGCGAGGGTGGGGCCGATTTCGTCGTTAGAGGGAAAGACTCGATGTCATCGTCGATGGAAGTCGGCATCACGGAGCCCGGCGAGATGGAGGCGTCTGCGTATCACCGATCTCGACACCCCCAGTTCGTCGGCCGCAGCCTGCTCGGACCCCGTGGCCGCGTAGACGGCAGCAGCCTCGTCTGGCGTGATGTCGTACTCGGGTGGCCCGGTGCGGACATTGCGGCGGCCGACCCGCCTCTTAATCGTCGAGTCGGAAATGCCGAGGTGCGCGGCAAGACTACGCAAGGTCCAGCCGCCGTCGTCAAGGAGTCGACGCCATTCGGCCACGTCCTCGTCGGTGTACTGGCGGGGGCGGACCATCAGAGCGCTGCGAGTAGTGCGTCGATCTCAGCGAGCCGAGTTTGCAACCTGTCGCGCTCGGCTTCCAGTGCGGATCGCTCGACGTCAGCGGCCATGTCGGCGCTGAGTCGATCAACGGTGCATCCGTATCCACTGATCAGAGAATCTAGGCTGCCCTGCCCATCCAGTCCGACCCGGCCGGGGATCACTGCGACTGTCCACACCTTTCGGCGGGCGTCGAATGAGGCCTGGGGCATTCCCTTGGCTATGTTCTTCGCGTCGTTCCACCTCTTTCGGCTGAGCCCTGAGTTGATCGTTACCTCGTAAAGGCCCTCGGTGATGTCATCGTGCTCTGTGATTCCCATACCTTGATTATGCCCCCAATGCGTACAGACCGCAATAGGTACGGACGCCGAAGGCGTCTCCACCGCGAGGACCGGGGGTCCGGGACTCTCTCATGTCTGTGTGCAGTTGGTGTGTATCTCGTTGTGTACTTGGTGGAGGCTCGTATGCTCTGACCTGGAGCGGGTGACGGGAATCGAACCCGCGTAGCTAGTTTGGAAGATTAGGGCTCTACCATTGAGCTACACCCGCGTGCCCGCTTCACCCGTGGGATCGCCACCGGCGTCGCGTGCGCCCAAGACTGTACCCGGTGTTCTGGAAGATCCTGAAATCGCCTCGCGTCCGCGTCGTCCGGGCCGGGCCGCGTCCGCGCGACGGTGCACCCGTTTAGGTGGTCGGCGTGGCGACACGTACTATCTTCTGTTGGCCCTGCTCTGCGTTCCATCGGTCTCCGATGAGTGCTGCGATCCGGGTCGACCGGGATGTGGCGCAGCTTGGTAGCGCATCCGCTTTGGGAGCGGAGGGTCGCAGGTTCAAATCCTGTCATCCCGACTCAGGTCAACCGACCGCGAGACTTGTCATTTACCCCGACGCAGAAATGCAGATGTTAGGAGCAGGCGTGAAGAGCACCGTCGAGCAGCTGAGCCCGACCCGAGTGAAGCTCAATGTCGAAGTCCCGTTCGAGGAGCTGTCTGGCGAGTTCGACCGGGCCTACAAGTCACTCGCCCAGCAGATCCGCATCCCGGGTTTCCGGCCGGGTAAGGCGCCGGCGAAGCTGATCGAGGCACGCGTCGGCCGGGACTCGATCCTGGCCCAGGTGGTCAATGACGCGTTGCCGTCGAAGTACTCGCAGGCCGTCGAGGAGACCGAAACCAAGGCCATCGGTCAGCCCGAGATCGATCTCGCCGACCTCGTCTACGGCGACCCCGTCTCCTTCACCGCCGAGGTCGACGTCCGCCCGGAGATCGAGCTCCCCGACTACTCGACGCTCGCCGTGCAGGTCGACGCCATCGAGGTGGACGACGCCGCGGTCGATGAGCAGCTCGACGGACTGCGCGAGCGCTTCGGCACCCTCAAGGGCGTCGACCGTGGCGCCGAGAACGGGGACTTCGTCTCGATCGATCTGGCCGCCACCGTCGACGGTGAGGCGGTCGACGAAGCCTCCACCGAGGGGCTGTCGCACGAGGTGGGTTCCGGTCAGCTGATCGAGGGCCTCGACGAAGCGCTCGTCGGGATGAAGACCGGCGAGACCAAGGAGTTCACCACCACGCTGGTCGCCGGCGATCACGCCGGTGAGGACGCCCAGGTCGCGGTGACCGTGAACTCGGTCAAGGAGCGCGAGCTGCCCGAACTCGACGACGAGTTCGCCCAGATGGCCAGCGAGTTCGACACCGTCGCGGAGCTGCGCGAGAGCATGGTCGAGCGGGTCGCACAGTCGAAGAAGATGGAACAGGCCAACGCCATCCGTGACAAGGTGCTCGAGGAGCTGCTCGAGAAGGTCGAGATCCCGCTGCCGGAGAAGATCGTCGCCGACGAGGTCGAGGGCCAGCAGCATCAGATCGTCCACGCACTGGGCCACGACGACGAGCAGGTCGCGAAGTTCCTCGAGGCCCAGGGCAAGACCCGCGAAGAGTGGGATGCCGAGGCGCGCGCGGAGGCCGAGAAGTCGGTCAAGACGCAGCTCCTGCTCGACGCGATCGCCGAGCAGCAGGAGACCGAGGTCGGTCAGGACGAGCTGACCCAGCAGATCCTGTTCCAGGCCCAGCGCTACGGCATGCAGCCGCAGGAGTTCATCCAGCAGCTGCAGAGCGCCGGCCAGGTCGGCGCCGTCTACGCCGACGTCCGGCGCGGGAAGGCACTGGCCGGGATCGTCTCGGATGTGACGGTGACCGACAGCAGCGGCGCATCCGTGGACACCGACGAGTTCTTCGGCAAGCCGGACGCCGACGACGAGTCGGACGAGAACGACGAGAGCTGAGAAGCGCCACGTAGTTGTACAGAACAGCCGGAGCCGGGTCGTCGTACCCGTCGCCGGCTGTTCTGCTCTCAGCGAAGACGGGTGTCATCGGGACTGTCCATCGGGCGGCATTGGTTAGTGTCGGTGAGGACATCGGGAGACCCGCCGTGATGAACCCGCCGTGACGGCTTCGGGGCATCACGGGAAACAGCTGGACCCGACAACGGGCGGACGCGGTAGCCACCGCACGTCACCACGACAGGCAAAGGTAGGAACAGTGAGTGAGCCGACCATCCACACACCGACGATGAGTTCGGGAGCGTCCGGGCTGAATCTGACCGATTCGGTCTTCGAACGACTCCTCCGGGAGCGCATCATCTTCCTCGGCACCCAGGTCGACGACGACATCGCGAATCGGCTGTGCGCCCAGATCCTGCTGCTCGCGGCCGAGGACCCCACGCGCGACATCAACCTCTACATCAACTCGCCCGGCGGTTCGGTCACCTCGGGTATGGCGATCTTCGACACCATGCAGCTCGCCGAATGTGATGTGGCGACCTACGCCATGGGCATGGCGGCGTCGATGGGCCAGTTCCTGCTGGCGGCCGGCACACCGGGCAAGCGGCATGCTCTGCCGCACGCGCGCATCATGATGCACCAGCCGTCGGCCGGTATCGGTGGAACGGCAGCGGACATCGCCATCCAGGCGGAGCAGTTCGCGGCCACCAAGAAGGAGATGAACCGCCTCAACGCGGAGTTCTCCGGGCAGCCGCTGGAGAAGATCGAGGCCGACGCCGACCGCGACAAGTGGTTCACGGCGCAGGAGGCCAAGGACTACGGTCTCGTCGATCACGTGGTCACGCGCGCGGCGTCGGTCACCCCGGCACCCTGACCCTCCCTGACCATCCGTCCACGAGGCCATCTCACACATCGGAGCAGAAATTGATCAACTCATCGCTCGAGTCTCTGCCTGCCGACGTCGCCGCCGGGATTCCCGCGTCGGCGCTCGCCATGCGCAGCATCGAGGCGCGATACATCCTTCCGCAGTTCATCGAGCACACCCCGAACGGTCAGCGTCAGTACGACCCCTACGCGAAGCTGTTCGAGGAGCGCATCGTGTTCGTCGGGACGCCGATCGACCAGACGGTGGCCAACGACGTGATGGCGCAGCTGCTCGTCCTCGAATCGCAGGATCCCGACCGCGACATCACGATGTACATCAATTCTCCGGGCGGCAGCGTGCCGGACATGCTCGCGATCTACGACACGATGCAGTACGTGCACTGCGACATCGTGACGGTGTGCCTGGGTGAGGCCGCCTCCGCCGCGGCCATTCTGCTGGCGGGCGGTACGCCCGGCAAGCGTGCGGCGCTGCCGAACGCGACGATCCTGATCCACCAGCCCCGTACCGGTGGTGCCTACCAGGGCCAGGTGTCCGACCTGGAGATCCAGGCCGCGGAGATCGAGCGCATCCGTAATCGGCTCGACGAGATCCTGGCGGGCCACACCGGTCAGGATCCGGCAAAGATCCGTAGCGACACCGACCGCGACAACATCCTCACCGCCGACGCGGCCAAGGAGTACGGGATCATCGACGAGGTCTTCGAGTACCGCAAGAAGTCACTCAAGAAGTCCCACCACTGACGCTTCGGCTCGCACATCGGCTCCGACACGCCGGGTCGATGTGCGTGCCGAACGTCGGCGCCGGGGTTCATCCTTGACATCTGCGCCGGTGTTGTCGCCGGTGCACGAGGTGCGCAGGTGACCTTGACAAACAGATAAACGGACGACGATCGAATCCAGGGCTGCGACATTTCCCTTATCGGTCGAAGTTCGAGCGGCACGCGGGTACCGTCGAGTTACTGGGCGACCCGATTGCCGACCGGTGACCCATGCCCGGCTGCCCGCGGAAGAGGTCCGTCGGTAGAACCGGAGCAACAAGGAAGGTGCTTACAAGAGATGGCACGAATCGGAGACGGTGGCGACCTGCTGAAGTGCTCTTTCTGTGGGAAGAGTCAGAAGCAGGTCAAGAAGCTGATCGCCGGGCCCGGTGTGTACATCTGTGATGAGTGCATCGACCTGTGCAACGAGATCATCGAGGAAGAGCTGGCCGAGAACGGCGACGTGAAACTCGACGAGCTGCCCAAGCCGGTCGAGATCCGCGACTTCCTCGAGAACTACGTCATCGGTCAGGACACCGCCAAGCGGACCCTCGCCGTCGCGGTCTACAACCATTACAAGCGCATCCAGGCGGGGGAGAAGAAGGACTCGCGCACCGGCGAGACCGTCGAGCTCGCCAAGTCGAACATCCTGATGCTGGGCCCCACCGGCTGTGGCAAGACCTACCTGGCCCAGACGTTGGCGAAGATGCTGAACGTGCCGTTCGCGATCGCCGATGCCACGGCGCTGACCGAGGCGGGCTACGTCGGTGAGGACGTCGAGAACATACTCCTCAAGCTGATCCAGGCCGCCGACTACGACGTGAAGCGCGCCGAGACCGGCATCATCTACATCGACGAGGTCGACAAGATCGCGCGCAAGAGTGAGAACCCGTCGATCACCCGCGACGTGTCCGGCGAGGGCGTGCAGCAGGCGCTGCTGAAGATCCTCGAGGGCACACAGGCGTCGGTGCCGCCGCAGGGCGGTCGTAAACATCCGCATCAGGAGTTCATCCAGATCGACACGACGAACGTCCTGTTCATCGTCGCCGGTGCGTTCGCCGGCCTCGAGAAGATCGTCTCCGAGCGAATCGGCAAGCGCGGCATCGGTTTCGGCAACGAAGTGACCAGCAAGGACGACGTCGACACCACCGATCACTTCGCCGAGGTCATGCCGGAGGATCTGATCAAGTTCGGGTTGATCCCCGAGTTCATCGGCCGCCTGCCCGTCGTCGCTTCGGTGACCAATCTGGACAAGGAATCGCTGGTCTCGATCTTGTCCCAACCGAAGAACGCGCTGGTCAAGCAGTACACGAAGCTGTTCGAGATGGACAATGTCGAGCTGGAGTTCAGCCACGACGCCCTCGAAGCCGTCGCCGATCAGGCGATCCACCGCGGCACCGGTGCACGTGGTCTGCGCGCGATCATGGAGGAAGTCCTGCTACCGGTGATGTACGACATCCCGAGCCGTGACGATGTCGAGAAGGTCGTCGTCACCGGGGAGACGGTGAGCGACAACGTGCTCCCGACCATCGTGCCCCGCAAGGACAGCCGCGACGAGCGGCGCGACAAGAGCGCCTGACCCACGGTCGACCAACACGCAGAAATCCCGAACACACGCAGAGCATCGCGTGTGTTCGGGATTCTTGCGTGTGCCTAGGAAGATAGCTTCGCGGTGCTCGGCTCCAGCCGGATCACCACCGCCTTCGATACGGGCGTGTTCGAGCCCTTCGCGACCGAGCCCAGCGGGACCAGCGGGTTCGTCTCGGGGTAGTAGGCGGCGGCGTTGCCACGCGGTGTCGAGTACGCCACCACCTCGAATCCGTCCACACGCCGTTCCTCCAGGCCGTCGGATCCGGAGAACTCCGACACGATGTCGACGTGACCGCCGGCCCGTAGTCCCAGTTCCGCGATGTCCTCCGGGTTGAGCATGATGACCTGGCGGTTGCCCTTGATGCCGCGATAGCGATCGTCGTGCCCGTAGATCGTGGTGTTGTACTGGTCGTGACTGCGCAGCGTCTGCAGGATCAGCCGGCCGTCGGGAACCTGAACCCACTCAAGCGGATTCACCGCGAAGTTGGCACGAGCGTTCGGCGTGGCGAACTCCTGCCGATCCCGCGGCGGGTGGGGGAGCACGAATCCGTCACTGAGGCGGACGCGGATGTTGAAGTCCTCGAAACCCGGGATCACCCGGGATATGTGATCGCGGATCAGGTCGTAGTCGCGGCGCAGTTGCTGCCACGCGACGTGGTGGTCGGCGCCGAGAACTGCGGTCGCGAGATCGCAGATGATGCCCACCTCGCTGTGCAGTTCCTTCGACGCCGGGGGCAGCGAACCACGGGACAGGTGCACCACCGACATCGAGTCCTCCACCGAGACCTGTTGTGCGACACCGTCGACGACGTCCTTGTCGGTGCGGCCGAGGGTGGGCAGGATGAGTGCGGCGCGCCCGGTGGCCAGGTGCGATTCGTTCAGTTTGGTACTGACCTGGACCGTCAACGCGCACTTGGCCAGCGCAGCCCGGGTGTACTCGGTGTCCGGAGCCGCGGACACGAAGTTGCCCCCCATCGCGAAGAACAGGCGCACCTCACCACGTGCCATCGCGCCGATGGCCGCCACCGTGTCGAAGCCGTGCCTGCGCGGGCTCGCGATGCCGAACTCGGCATCCTGGGCGGCGAGAAACTCCTCGGGCATCTTCTCGAAGATGCCCATCGTGCGGTCGCCCTGCACGTTCGAGTGCCCACGTACCGGGCACAGGCCCGCGCCGGGCTTGCCGATCATGCCGCGCAGGAGCAGCACGTTGGTGCCCTCGCCGATGGTGGCCACGGCGTGGTGATGTTGGGTCAGCCCCATCGCCCAGCACAGCACGATCCGTTCCGACGATGCGACGGCCTCGGCGAGGTCGGCGATCGTCTCGCGGGTCAATCCGGTGGCCTCGAGGATGTCGGCGAAGTCGACGTCCTCGAGCAGCCCGAGATAGTCGTCGACGCCCGCGCAACGGTTGTCCAGAAAGTCGTGGTCGAACACGGTGCCGGGTGCGGCCCGCTCTGCGTCGAGGAGCAGTCGCGCGACGCCGCGGAAGAGTGCCATGTCCCCGCCGAGCCGGATCTGGAGGAAGTCGTCGGCCAGCTTCACACCGTGGCCCACGACCCCACCGATCTTCTGCGGATCCTTGAACCGCATCAAACCGGCCTCGGGGAGCGGGTTGATCGCGACGATGCGTGCGCCGTTGTGCTTGGCCTTCTCCAGCGTGGACAGCATCCGCGGATGGTTGGTCCCCGGGTTCTGCCCGGCGATGATGATCAGGTCGGCGGCCTCGAGGTCGGGGACGGTGACCGAGCCCTTGCCGATCCCGATGGAGTCGCCGAGGGCGGTCCCGGACGATTCGTGGCACATGTTGGAGCAGTCGGGGAGATTGTTGGTGCCGATGCTGCGGGCGAACAACTGATAGACGAAGGCGGCTTCGTTGCTCGTGCGTCCCGACGTGTAGAAGACGGCCTCGTCGGGGCTGGACATCGTGGTGATCTCGTCGGCGATGATGCGATTCGCCTCGCCCCAGCCGATCGGTCGGTAGTGGGTGTCGCCGGGTGCCAGGTAAACGGGGTGCGTGAGGCGTCCCTGCTGCGAGAGCCAGTAGCCGGACCGCTCACGCAGGTCGGCAACCGAGTGCGTGGCGAAGAAGTCCGGGGTGACGCGCCGTTTCGTGGCCTCCTCGGCGACCGCCTTGGCACCGTTCTCACAGAACTCCGCATGCTTGCGATGACCAGGGGTTTCCGGCCAGGCACAGCCGGGGCAGTCGAACCCGTCCCGCTGATTCAGCTTGGCGAACGTCCGGGCCGTGCGGAGCGGCCCCATCTGCTCGAACCCGCGTTGCAACGCGACCGCGACCGCCGGCACCCCCGCCGCATAGTCCTTGATGTGGCCGGTGTGGACGTCCTCCGGCTCGGTGATGGGGGTTTCGTCGCGGGACTGGCGGGCACTCATATTCACCATCTTGCCCCACGCGCCGTGACGTTCGTCGACACTGTTCCCATGGCGCAAACGGATGTAGGACAGCAGGTGGCGGGAATCGTGCTCGCGGGTGGACGTTCCCGGCGGATGGGCCGCGACAAGGCCGCGATGGACTGGGACGGGGAGCCGATGCTCGCCCGGGTCGTGCGAGTCATGGGCGAGCGTTGCCAACCCGTTTTGGTGGCCGCGGCCGAGGAATCGGCGGCCTACCAGTCGCTGTACGGGACGGGGGGTCCCGAAGCACAATGGGTCACCGATGAGATCCCCGGTACGGGACCGCTGGGTGGACTGGCGGTGGGGCTGTCGAGAGCCGCGGCGGCCGGTGCGGTGTGGGCGTTCGTCTGTGCCACCGACATGCCGTTGATCTCGGCGGACCTGGTCGACGAGCTCCTGCGCGGTGTCACCGCGTCGACGCAGGCGGTGATCGCGACCGACGCGCAGCGGGATCACCCGATGGCCGGGCTCTACCGCACGGACGCCGCGGGCATCATCGCCGATCTGACCGCGCGCGGCGAGCGGCGCATGCTCGCGGCACTGGAAGCGCTGAACACGCATCGTGTCGCGGTGAGCAACCCGGAGTGGCTCACGAACGTCAACGCGCCGGAGGACCTGCACCGGCTCCACGTGTGAGGTGGGGCGTTCCCTAAGATTGTGGGGTGACCACACCCGACCCCACCCGCGAGCTGCCGAAGTCCTGGGATCCCGCCGAGCATGAGGCACGGCTGTATCAGGACTGGGTGGACGCCGGCTACTTCACGGCCGACGCGACCAGTGACCGGCCGGCCTTCTCGATAGTCATCCCGCCACCGAACGTCAACGGCTCGTTGCACATGGGCCACGCCTACGAGCATGTGCTCATGGACGCACTGTCGCGGCGTCGTCGGATGCAGGGCTATGAGGTGTTGTGGCTGCCCGGGATGGACCACGCCGCGATCGCCATGCAGACCATGGTCGAGCGCAAGCTCGCGACCGAGGGTCTCACCCGCGACGACCTCGGCCGCGAGGCGTTCATCGAGCGGGTCTGGACCGAGAAGGCCGAGATCGGCGACAACATCGGCAACCAGATGCGTCGCCTCGGCGACGGGGTCGACTGGAGCCGCGAGCGGTTCACCATGGACGACGGGCTCTCGCGCGCCGTGCAGACGGTGTTCAAGCAGATGTACGACGACGGGCTCATCTATCGCGCCGAGCGACTGGTCAACTGGTCGCCCGTACTCAAGACGGCGATCAGCGACATCGAGGTCAGCTACGCCGATGTCGAGGGCGAGCTGGTGAGCTTCCGCTACGGCAGCCTCGATGACGATCAACCGCACATCGTGGTGGCCACCACCCGTCTGGAGACGATGCTCGGTGACACCGCCATCGCGGTGCACCCCGACGACGAACGCTATGCGCACCTGATCGGGACGGAGCTGGCGCACCCGTTCGTCGACCGCCGGATCCCGGTCATCGCCGACGATTACGTCGATCCCGAATTCGGCAGTGGCGCAGTCAAGATCACGCCCGCTCACGATCCCAACGACTTCGCGATCGGTCAGCGCCACGACCTGCCGATGCCCACCATCATGGACGCCGAGGCGCGTATCGCCGGAACCGGGACGCCGTTCGACGGGATGGACCGGTTCGAGGCGCGGGTCAAGGTGCGCGAGGCGCTCGCCGACCAGGGGCGCATCGTCAAGGAGGTCCGCCCCTACCTGCACAGTGTCGGCCATTCCGAGCGGACCGGGGAGCCGATCGAGCCGCGGCTGTCGATGCAGTGGTGGGTCAAGGTCGAGACCCTGGCGAAAGCGGCCGGCGACGCGGTCCGCAACGGCGAGACGGTCATCCATCCGACGTCGATGGAGCCGCGCTGGTTCGGCTGGGTCGACAACATGTACGACTGGTGCATCTCACGCCAGCTGTGGTGGGGTCATCGGATCCCGATCTGGTACGGCCCCGACGGCGAGATCGTCTGTGTCGGGCCCGACGACGATGTGCCCGAGGGCTATGTCCAGGAGACCGACGTCCTCGACACCTGGTTCTCGTCGGGCCTGTGGCCGTTCTCCACCCTGGGGTGGCCCGAGAAGACCACTGATCTCGAGAAGTTCTATCCGACATCGGTTCTCGTCACCGGCTACGACATCCTGTTCTTCTGGGTGGCCCGGATGATGATGTTCGGCACCTACGTCGCCCCGCAATTCGACGGCGAGAAGAAGGTGCCCTTCCACAACCTGTTCCTGCACGGCCTCGTCCGCGACGAACACGGCCGCAAGATGTCGAAGTCGAAGGGCAACGGCATCGACCCGCTGGACTGGGTCGAACGCTTCGGCGCCGACGCACTGCGTTTCACGTTGGCCCGCGGAGCGAACCCGGGCAGCGACATCTCTGTCGGCGAGGACCACGCCCAGTCGTCGCGCAACTTCGCGACGAAGCTGTTCAACGCGACGAAGTTCGCGATGATGAACGGGGCGGTACTGGGTGAGCTGCCGGACGCCACCGCGCTGACCGAGGCGGACCGATGGATACTCGGTCGGCTCGACACGGTTCTCGCCGAGGCCGATTCCGGTTTCGAGAGCTACGAGTTCTCCAAGGCCTGTGAGTCGCTGTACCACTTCGCCTGGGACGAGGTGTGCGACTGGTACCTCGAGCTCGCCAAGGTGCAGTTTGCCGAGAACGACGACGAACGTTCGCGGACGACGTCGCTGGTGCTGGGCGCCGTGCTCGACAAGCTGCTGCGCCTGTTGCACCCGGTGATGCCGTTCGTGACCGAGGTGCTGTGGAAGTCGCTGACCGGTGGGGAATCGGTGGTCGTGGCTCCGTGGCCGCAGGCCGGCAGCGCCGTTGCCGACGCTGCCGCCGCCCAGCACATCGACGATCTGCAGCGCCTCATCACCGAGGTGCGACGGTTCCGGAGCGATCAGGGGCTGCGGCCGGGGCAGCGGGTGGCGGCCGAGATCGACGGACTCGACCTCGCCGGCCTCACCCCGTCGCGGCCGTACCTCGACTCGCTGGCCCGTCTCGAGAGTGCCGACGACGATTTCGCCGCCACCGCGACGATCGATGTCCGCCTCTCGGCGGCAACCGTGACGGTGCGGATCGACACATCGGGAACCGTCGATCTGGAGGCCGAGCGCAAGCGTCTGGCCAAGGATCTGGCTGCGGCCGAGAAAGAACTGTCGAGCACCACCGCCAAGCTCGGCAACGACCAGTTCCTCTCGAAGGCGCCCGAACCTGTCGTGGCGAAGATCCGGCAGCGACAGAAGGTGGCGACCGAGGAAGTCGAACGTCTCGGAGCCGCCCTCAGTGCGTTGAGCGGCTCGTGAGCCCGCGCGACATCGGCCACGGCAGCGCCGATGACGAGGACATCGACGAGATCGACCGGGACCATCTCGGCGCCGATCCGCGCGGTGATGACGATTTCGATGTCGATCCGCTCGGCGCTGCGCCGCTGCCGACCGATCTGGGGTCGCTGCTCGCCGGTCGCGGGGGCGCGCCCGACGATCTCTACGCCGACGATGCGGCCGCCGACGACGGTTACTCGGATGATCAACCCGGCGACGACGAGGACCGGCCGCCGTCGGCGGGCAACGGTCCGCATGACGACGCCGCCACGCTGGCCGAGCTCGCCGAGGTCGAGGCCGAGCTCGACACCCGCTGGCCCGAGACCAAGATCGAACCGTCCCTGACCCGGATCTCGGCCCTGATGGACCTGCTCGGGTCGCCGCAGCACGGCTATCCGGCGATCCACATCGCCGGGACCAACGGCAAGACGTCGGTGGCACGGATGATCGACGCACTGCTCACCGCACTGCATCGTCGCACCGGCCGGATCACCAGCCCGCACCTGCAGCGCGTCACCGAGCGGATCTCGGTGGACGGCAGACCGATCAGCGCCCGCACCTACATCGACACCTACCGCGAGCTGGAGCCGTACCTCACGATGGTCGACGACTCGTCGACCGCGTCCGGTGGCCCGCGGATGAGCAAGTTCGAGGTGCTGACGGCGATGTCCTACGCGGTGTTCGCCGAGGCGCCGGTCGACGTTGCGGTCGTCGAGACGGGGATGGGTGGGCGTTGGGACGCGACCAACGTCATCGATGCCACGGTGGCCGTGATCACCCCGATCGCCATGGACCACGCCGACTATCTCGGCGACACCCTCGCCGCGATCGCGGGGGAGAAGGCCGGGATCATCAAGAAGGCCCGCGGTGACGACCTCGTCGCGACCGACCCCGTCACCATCATCGCGGTGCAGGAACCCGACGTGATGAACGTGTTGCTCCGACAGACCGTCGAGGCGGACACCGCTGTCGCACGGCAGGATTCGGAGTTCACCGTCCTCGATTCGGTGACCGCGGTTGGTGGGCAGATGCTGCGGCTCCAAGGCCTCGGCGGGGTGTACGACGAGGTATACCTGCCATTGCACGGTGCCCATCAGGCGTCCAACGCCGTTCTCGCGCTCGCCGCGGTGGAGGCGTTCTTCGGCGCCGGCGCCGACCGGCAACTCGACATCGACGCCGTCCGTGCCGGGTTCGCGGCCGTCGCGAGCCCCGGCCGGCTCGAGCGGGTGCGCAGCGCGCCGACGGTCTTCATCGACGCCGCCCACAATCCACACGGCGGAACTGCGCTGGCACAGGCACTGGCCGAGGAATTCGATTTCCGGCGTCTCATCGGGGTCGTCGGCATGCTCGGGGACAAGGACGCCGAGGGCTTCCTGGAGGCCGTGGAGCCCGTGTTCGACAGCCTCGTGGTGACCAACAACGGCTCGCCCCGCGCGCTCGACACCGAGTCGCTCCTCGAGATCGCACTGCCGATCTTCGGAGAGGACCGTGTCGTCGTGAAGCCATTCCTGCCCGATGCCGTGGAAACGGCGATCGGTCTGGCCGAACAGACCGACGGCGAACCCGTTGCCGGCGCCGGTGTGGTGATCACGGGATCGGTGGTCACCGCGGGCGCGGCACGCACCTTGTTCGGCAAGGAGCCCACGTGAGCGAACCGATTCGGTACAGCCCACCCGCGACAGACCCGTGGAAGGGGCTGCGCGGAGTCATGGCCGGCACCCTCATCCTGGAGGTCATCGTCCTCGGACTGACCTTCCCGATCGTGGCGAACATAGGTTCGGGACTGTCCTGGGTCTCCGGCGGCTATCTGGGATTCCTCGTGGCGGCCCATGTCGTCGCGGCCGGACTCCAGGGCCGCAGCCATGCGCTCCGGCTCGATATCGGCCTGCAGGTCCTGGTGATCGCCGGAGGGTTCCTGCACTGGTCGATCGCGGTGATCGGCGTCATCTTCCTGTGCGTCTGGGTCTACATCGCCTACATCAAACACGATGTCGAGGTCCGGATCGCCAAGGGGATGTTGCCGGGGCAGGAACCGTTGGACGGCTGACGTGGTCCGTTCGGCAACGACGATGCCGGCTTCGGCGCCTGCAACAGGTGTTGCCCGACTGTGACCTCCCGACGCTCGCTTTTCGAGGCCCGAGACTGTGAGAATGTCGCTGCTGGGGGGCGAACAATCATCTGTGCCCTGACCCCGGTGACCATCCGTGACGTGAGGAATAGTTTGTCTGTCATCACCTGCCTTCGCCGACCCTGGGCCACCGCTGCGCTGGCGCTGACCGTGATCGGTTCGTCATTAACCGGTGGGGTCGCCACTGCGGCGCCCACCGTGGCGCCCGAGGACCTGCCGGTTGCCGACGCACCGATGCCTGCCGCCGACGGTGAATACAGCTACCTCGCCACCCACGACCTGACCGAGCGGGCCGCGACGATGAAGGTCCCGGATGCGATCGCGGCGTTGCCCGTGCCGCAGCAGTATCGCCCGGCGAACCTCGCGTTGGCCGCGCAGTTCGACATCGCACTTGCCGGCGCACTCAAGTCGCCGGGCGGCTGCATCCAGGTCATCGTCGATCCCAGGTCCCGATCCGGCAGCTTGTTCAACTACGGCTTCTTCGCGGTGGACGGACAGTATTGCTCGTGATCCGCGACACCCGTCGTCGAAATCGGCGGCAGTGCCCTGCTCGGTGCGCGACTCGCTAAGGTGTGCTGGTGACTGAACGGACTCTGGTACTCATCAAGCCCGACGGCGTCGCCCGCTCTCTGGTCGGCGACATCATCAGCCGGGTCGAACGCAAGGGACTCAAGCTCGTCGCCCTGGAGCTGAAGACGGTCAGCGACGAGGTGGCCCGCGGTCATTACGCCGAGCATGAGGGAAAGCCCTTCTATCCGTCCCTGCTGGAGTTCATCACCTCCGGTCCGTTGGTGGCCGCGGTCCTCGAGGGGCCCCGCGCGGTGGCGGCGTTTCGGCAGATCGCGGGTGGCACGGACCCGGTCGAGAAGGCCGTTCCCGGCACGATCCGTGGTGATTACGCCCTGAGCACACAGACCAATCTCGTGCACGGCTCGGACTCACCGGAGTCGGCCGAGCGCGAGATCGCGTTGTGGTTCCCTGACCTGGGCGTCTGACGGCGAGAGCACCCTCGGGCCTTCAACTGCGCGCTCCGGAACACCGGTCAAACGCGCGTAGTGTGCGGGGATCGACTCGCGGTGTGGGATACTTGCACAGTTGTCGGTGACACACTTTGTCGCCGCCGACCGGATGGCGCCTCTGGTATCGGTCACCCCGATTCCCGTGTCTTCCCCATCGATGTCCGGGTTGCTTCGGCGCCGGGCAGCGGGCTTCGCGGCCCGTCCTCGATGGTGTGGAAGACACCGACCGGATGAGGTCATCAAACAACGCAAGGCGCCGCCTCGTGACCAGGAGTTCCGGGTTGCGGAGAAGGCGCGAAGACCACACAACACCGGTCCAGTGGTGACCGGGACACAGAGTGAAGCCCTCGCGTGGCCGCGTCAGCCCGACGCGCCCGGGGGCTCGAGGAGATTGAGTGACCGACAACGGGTCGCCGGCTGACGCGAACGCAGCGTCAGGATCGGCGGAAGAATTCCCCAGCAGGCTTCGAGTGCACGCCCTGGCCAGGACATTGGGCCTGACCAGCCGTCAGGTGCTGGCGCACCTCGCGGAATTGGGTATCGAGACTCGAAGCCCCCAATCCAGCATTGACCGCGAGACCGCCCAGGCCGTCGCCGCTCGGGTGCGCGAGCATGTCGCGGTGGACGAAGCGGCGGTCGAGGCCGTCGAGGACGCCGCGGATACCGCCGGCGTCGAGGGCGCCGCCGACACCCCATCGGGGACCGCCCCGACGGAGGCGACGGACAAGGGCGCGCAGCCGGAGAGCACCGGACAGGCGAGCGCCGAACCGGAAAGCAGCGGACCGGAAGGCACGGGGCCGGCGAGCCCCGCAGCAGCCGAGACCCCGGCAGCCCCGGCAGCCGAGACCCCGGCAGCCCCGGCAGCCGAGACCCCGGCAGCCGAGACCCCGGCAGCCGAGGCCCCAGCAGCCGAGACCCCGGCAGCCGAGGCCCCGGCAGCCGAGACCCCGGCCGACATCGAGACACCGAGCGAGGCCTCGTCAACGGACAACCAGCCGGCGACCCCGGCCGAGTCTGCGGCGCCTCGTGCGCCGGAGGTCGGGATGCCGACGCTGTTCTCGGCCGTTGACGAAACCCAGCACTTTCCCGTTCCGTCGGCCGCGGAACCGGCGGTCGCACAGCCGCTGTTCCTCTCGCCGCAGGCAGTCGAGCCGGCCGCCCGCACCGCACGGCCCGCCCAGGCCACCGAGTCGGACACCGACGCCGACCGCGATGCCGAGAGTTCGGACGACGACGAGTCGTCCGGCGGCGGAGAGCGCTCCTCGCGCCGGCGTCGTCGGGGCCGTCGGGGTCGCGGTCGCGGTCGCGGAGATCAAGCAGACGCGGGCGCGGATGATTCCGACGACGAGTCCGACGACGCGCAGGGCACCGACGAGGCAGGCTCCACGCGGCCGTCCGGCAAAAAGGGCAAGAAGCCCAAGGGCCGGGATGCCAAGGACGACTCCACCGAGTCCGACGCGGATACGGACAAGGTCACCTCGGACAAGGCGGGCAACGACAAGGCGGACAAGGACAAGCGCACCAAGGGTGGCGAGTCCGGAGACGCCGACCAGGACGGCGAAGCCGGGTCCGAGGCGGAGGGCGCCGAGGACGGCGACTCCGATTCGGCCGACGACGGTGACGCGTCGTCGTCGAAGCGGCGGCGCCGACGCCGCCGTCGCAAGGGCGGCGGCGAGCCCGAGGACAGCTCTCCCGACGATCCGCCGAACACCGTTGTTCACGAGCGTGAGCCGCGGAGCAAGAAGGCCCGCGACGAGGTCCAGGGGATCTCGGGTTCGACCAGACTGGAGGCCAAGCGCCAGCGGCGTCGTGACGGACGCGACGCGGGCCGTCGGCGGCCGCCGATCCTGAGTGAATCGGAGTTCCTGGCCCGCCGCGAGGCGGTCGACCGCGTGATGGTGGTCCGCGAACGCAGCGCCAACAGCTCGATCTCGCCGGGCGCGAACTCGTCCGACCGGAACGACGATGCGGCGCCGATCGAGGACTACACGCAGGTGGCGGTGCTCGAGGACGGTGTCCTGGTCGAACACTTCGTGACCACCGAGACGTCCTCATCGATGGTCGGCAACATCTACCTCGGCCGCGTGCAGAACGTGCTGCCGGGCATGGAAGCCGCGTTCGTGGACATCGGCCGCGGCCGGAACGGTGTGCTCTACGCCGGCGAGGTCAACTGGGATGCCGCCGGACTCGATGGTGGGTCGCGCAAGATCGAGCAGGCTCTGAAGCCCGGCGACAACGTGCTCGTGCAGGTCAGCAAGGACCCGGTCGGTCACAAGGGCGCCCGCCTCACCACCCAGATCTCCCTCGCCGGCCGCTACCTGGTGTATGTGCCGGGTGGTTCCTCCACCGGAATCAGCCGCAAGCTGCCCGATGTCGAGCGCAAGCGGCTCAAGAGCATCCTCGGCAAGCTCGTTCCCGAGGACGCGGGGGTGATCATCCGCACCGCGTCCGAAGGCGTCAGCGCCGAGGACCTCGCCGCCGACATCGAGCGCCTCGAGGGTCAGTGGAAGTCCATCGACACCGCGGTCGGGAAGGCGAAGAGCTCGGGCTCGAACGCGCCGCAGGCACTGTATGAGGAGCCCGACCTGCTGGTCCGCGTGGTGCGCGACCTGTTCAACGAGGACTTCAAGAAGCTGGTCGTCGAAGGCCACAAGGCCTGGGATCTCGTGGAGCGCTACATCAGCGCGGTCGCGCCGGACCTGATGGATCGTGTCGAGCGTTTCGAGAAGGCGCACGCGGATGCACCGGACTCGTTCGTGGTGCATCGCATCGACGAGCAGCTGGCCAAGGCGCTGGATCGCAAGGTGTGGTTGCCGTCGGGCGGCACCCTGATCATCGAGCACACCGAGGCCATGACGGTCGTCGACGTCAACACGGGCAAGTTCACCGGTTCGGGTGGCAACCTCGAGGAGACGGTCACCCGCAACAACCTGGAGGCGGCCGAGGAGATCGTGCGGCAGATGCGGCTGCGCGACATCGGCGGCATGATCATCGTCGACTTCATCGACATGGTCCTCGAGTCCAACCGTGACCTCGTCCTGCGACGGCTCACCGAGGCGCTCGCACGCGACCGGACCCGTCACCAGGTGTCCGAGGTGACCTCGCTCGGCCTGGTGCAGATGACGCGCAAGCGTCTCGGCACCGGTCTGCTGGAGGCGTTCTCGACCCCATGCGCCCATTGCGGTGGCCGCGGCATCGTGGTGCACGCGAATCCGGTGGAGATCCGTCAGGACGATGTGTCGCAGGGCGACGGCGGCGGCTCGAAGCGGTCACGGCGAAACCGCCGTAAGGCCGAGCCGGCAGCCGAAGCCCACAAGCCGGCTCACAATCCGGCCGAGCATCCGATGTTCCGGGCGATGGCCGCACACGCACACGATCACGATCACGACGGCGAACACGACTACGAGGCCACTGGCGATCACGCGATCGACAAGGCCCACGAGCCCGAGAAGGCCCACGAGCCCGACAAGGCCGACGAGCCCGACAAGGCCGACGAGCCGGAGAAGGCTTCGCGCGAGCCCGGCAAGTCTCGCGGCGAGGCGAAGAAGTCGACCGAGACCGAGAAATCGTCGGGCCTCCCGGAGAAGGCCGCTGCTCAGGCCGAGTCGTCGAGCCGGCCCGAGACGGCGCCGAGCGAGACCACGGAGCCGCCGGCCGAGCCCGCGGAGTCGCCGAGCCGGCCGGAGACGTCGACCGCGCCCGATGGGGGCGCTACAGCACGCCGTCGACGTCGAGTCGTGCGGCAGGCGGCGGCGCCGCCGGTGTCATCCCAACCCGTGGTGATGACCGCTGACGGAGGAGCGAAGTCCGCTCCGTTGACGACGTTCGGACCTACCGGCCAGACGACCTCCACCGAGGCGGCGGTGGCCGTGCGGCGTCGGCCGCGCCGACGCACCGCGGGCCGCCCGGCCGGGCCACCGCCCGGCGAGGAGTGAACGACCAGGCCAACGAGCAGGTCGGGCCCGGTGTCGGTGAGTTTGACCCGACCGGCGGCGGTCCCGTAATCTTGATTGGTCGCCTTCGGCGGAGGGTTCTCGCTGTGCCCGGAACATCCAGGTCACCCTGGATCGCACCGCTGCGCCGCGTGAAACCCGTCGACAGGCTCTCTGGTGTGATCCGCAGTGACTCCCCGGCCCAGTCCGCGGGACCGTCTGCGGCCCACACCAGGAACGCACCACCCACACACCCGCGGTGCGCCAACCAGCGCCGTGGGTCCGACAGACGAGTTAAAGAGGACAGCTTCGATGGCAACGTACGCGATCGTCAAGACCGGCGGTAAGCAGTACAAGGTCGCTGAGGGCGACATTGTGAAGGTCGAGAAGATCGACAGCGAGCCCGGCACCAGCGTGAGCCTGCCGGTGGCGTTGGTCGTCGACGGCTCCGACCTCACCACAGATGCGGACAAGCTCGCGAAGATCTCGGTGACCGGTGAGGTCGTCGAGCATGTCAAGGGCCCCAAGATCCGCATCCACAAGTTCAAGAACAAGACCGGCTACCACAAGCGCCAGGGTCACCGTCAGAAGCTGACGGTCCTCAAGGTTACCGGCATCAAGTAATCAACCCATGGGGCACGCCCCGTGGCCCCATCAGCCTTAGTACTGCCAGGAGGACTGCAGAGATGGCACACAAGAAGGGCGCGTCCAGCTCGCGCAACGGTCGTGATTCCAACGCCAAGCGCCTCGGCGTGAAGCGTTTCGGTGGTCAGCAGGTCAGCGCCGGAGAGATCCTGGTCCGCCAGCGCGGCACCAAGTTCCACCCGGGCGTCAACGTCGGTCGCGGTGGCGACGACACCCTGTTCGCCCTGGCGACGGGCTCGGTCGAATTCGGCACCAAGCGTGGCCGCAAGACGGTGAACATCGTCCCGGAGACCGCGTCGGTCTGACCGGACGCCGGCACCGTGGCGACTACCCACTTCGCGTGGACGTCGTCGCAGCAGAGCTCTACACAGGGCGGGCAGGGTCTTGATGAACCCTCCCGCCCTGTTTGTTTTTTCAGAGAGGAAGTACACCGATGTCTCGGTTCGTCGACCGCGTGACGATCCACGTCGCGGCGGGTAACGGCGGCCACGGCTGCTCGTCGGTCCACCGCGAGAAGTTCAAGCCGCTCGGCGGGCCCGACGGGGGCAACGGGGGCAACGGGGGGTCCGTTCGTCTCGTGGTGGACCCACAGGTGCACACCCTGCTCGACTTCCACTTCCGGCCGCACGCCAAAGCGTCCAACGGCAAGCCCGGGATGGGTGACAATCGCGACGGCGCGATGGGTGAGGACCTGGTGCTGAAGGTGCCCGACGGCACCGTCATCCTCGACGGCGACGGCTCGATCCTCGCCGATCTGGTCGGTGAGGGTACGACCTTCGAGGCCGCACAGGGTGGCCGTGGCGGCCTGGGCAATGCGTCCCTCGCGTCGAAGGCACGCAAGGCGCCGGGCTTCGCCCTGCTCGGTGAGGAGGGCCAGCATCGGGACCTGGTTCTCGAACTGAAATCCGTCGCCGACGTCGGGCTGGTCGGCTTCCCGTCCGCCGGGAAATCCTCGCTCGTGTCGGTCCTGTCGGCTGCCAAACCGAAGATCGCGGACTATCCCTTCACCACACTCGCCCCGAACCTCGGTGTCGTGCAGACCGCCGGTGACGTGTTCACCATCGCCGACGTCCCCGGACTGATCCCCGGCGCGTCGACCGGCCGTGGACTCGGACTCGAGTTCCTGCGGCACCTCGAGCGATGCGCGGTGCTGGCCCACGTCGTCGACTGCGCGACCCTCGAGCCCGGCCGGGACCCGATCTCCGACATCGACGCACTCGAGGCGGAGCTCGCGGCCTATCGGCCGGCCCTCGACACCGACCACGGCCTCGGCGATCTCGCCGAGCGGCCCCGGGTGATCATCCTCAACAAGATCGACGTCCCCGACGCGGCCGAGCTCGCCGATTTCGTCGAACCCGAACTTGCGCAACGTGGCTGGCCCATCTTCCGGATATCGGCAGTGGCCCACGAGGGCCTGCGGGAACTGACCTTCGCCCTGGCCCGCATGGTGGCGGAGTACCGCGAGAGCCATCCGAAGCCGCAGCGCCGTAGGCAGGTGATCCGCCCCAAGGCCATCGACGAGGCCGAGTTCACGGTGTCGGCGGACCCCGAGTCCGACGGCGGGTTCATCGTGCGCGGAACCAGGCCCGAACGGTGGATCGCGCAGACCCAGTTCGACAATGACGAGGCCGTCGGTTACCTCGCGGACCGACTGAACCGGCTCGGGGTCGAAGACGAGCTCGTCAAGCTCGGCGCTCAGCCCGGCGCGCCGGTGACCATCGGCGACGTGACCTTCGACTGGGAGCCCTCGACACCGATGGGTGACGATGTACCGGTCACCGGCCGCGGCACCGACGTCCGGCTCGATCGCAACGAGCGTATCGGCGCAGCCGAGCGCAAGCAGGCCCGGCGGTTGCGCCGCGGATTGCCCGACCTCGGCGAGGAGACCGAACGGGAGCTCCCGTGAGCGACGTCCGGGAGCGGATCGCCCGGGCCCGCAGCATCGTCGTGAAGATCGGGTCGTCGGCGCTCACCGATCTGCACGACGGTCTGGACCGCACCCGACTCGACCGTCTCGCCGACGCGCTGGAAGCGCGGATGCGCGCCGGCTCCGATGTCATCGTGGTGTCGTCCGGTGCGATCGGAGCGGGAATCGCACCGTTGGGCCTGAAGAAGCGGCCGACGGATCTCGCCACCAAGCAGGCCGCGGCCAGTGTCGGTCAGCTGGCGTTGGCGCATGCGTGGGGGACATCGTTCCACCGCTATGGGCGCACCGTCGGCCAGGTGTTGCTGACCGCGGACGACATCTCGAACCGCGCCCACCACGCCAACGCCCAACGGACGCTGGATCGTCTGCGTTCACTGGGCGCGGTGGCGGTCGTGAACGAGAACGACACGGTGGCGACCACGGAGATCCGGTTCGGCGACAACGATCGCCTCGCCGCGCTGGTCGCGCACCTTGCCGGGGCCGATGCCCTCGTCCTGCTGTCTGATGTCGACGGACTCTACGACGGCGACCCGCGCAAGGTCGGCGCCGATGGCCGCCGGGCACGCCTGATTCCGGAAGTGCACGGACCAGAAGACCTCGACGGCGTCATCGCCGGTTCGGGTGGCGCGCTGGGCACCGGCGGGATGGCGTCCAAACTCGCCGCTGCGCGGTTGTCGGCGGATGCCGGAGTTCCGGTGCTGCTCGCCTCCGCCGACAAGGCCGCACAGGCATTGGCGGACGCGTCGGTCGGGACGGTGTTCGCCGGGCGCGATGAACGACTGTCGGCGCGACGCTTCTGGGTACGGCACGCCGCGGATGCCCGCGGTCGGCTCGTGCTCGACGACGGTGCCGTCAAGGCGGTCGCGGAGCGCCGCCGATCATTGCTGCCGGCCGGGATCGTCAGCGTCGACGGCCGTTTCTACGCCGGCGACGTGGTGGAACTCGTCGAGCCGTCGGGTTCGGTGCGCGCACGTGGCGTCGTCGCCTACGACTCCGACGACATCTCGTTGATGGCCGGCCGGTCCACCTCCGCGCTGCCCGCCGATCTTCGCCGTCCGGTCATCCACGCCGACGACCTCGTGGCCGTCTGATCATCGCCGGGCGCCTCGTGCGCGACGGTTCGTCCCCGGGTATCGCTCAACCCTCCGGTTGCAGGTGGAGTGTTTGGCGAACCCCGGGGGACGAACTCGGCGCGGCGTCGTCGGGTGGGTCCGCCAGGGCAGGCAGGACCACGGATGCGAGGTGGTCGATCTTGAGGTCGGCGATATCGTCGGCCCGGGTCGCGCCGCGGTTGACGATCACCAGGGTCTTGCCGGTGCGGTGCGCGTGCCGTGCGAATCGCAGTCCGCTCATCACGGTGAGCGACGATCCGACCACGAGGAGTGCATCGGCTTCGTCGACCATCGAAAATGCCTGCTGCACTGTTGTTTTCGGGACGCTCTCGCCGAAGTAGACGATGTCGGGTTTGACGATGTGACCGCATTGCGGGCAGTCGATCATGGTGAAATCCGATGTGTCGTCGACACTGGCATCCGCGTCCGGCGCGACTTCGATCGCGCCCCGCCCGCGCACGCGTTCGGTGAATCCGGCGTTGAGGGCGTCCAGCCGGCGGGCCAGACCGTGGCGCGAGATCCGCCAGTCACACGCCAGGCAGCGGACCCGGCCGTAGCATCCGTGCAGTTCGAGTACGCGACGTGTGCCCGCCTTGGTGTGCAGCATGTCGACGTTCTGCGTGATCACGCCGGTGAGTCGGCCTCGGCGCTGCAGGTCGGTGAGTGCGTGATGGGCCGCGTTCGGTCGCGCCGCGTCCATGTGTCGCCACCCCAGATGGTTGCGGGCCCAGTAGTGGCGGCGGAACTCGGGCGACGACAGGAACATCTCGAGGGTCATGGGGGTGCGGGCCGGGGCGCCCGGGCTGCGGTAGTCGGGAATTCCCGAATCCGTGGAGATCCCGGCGCCGGTCAGCGCCACGATCCGCCGCCCGGCGAGCAACCTGCGCGCGTCATCGATCCGCTCGGTGATGTCGGCATCGAGGGGCGTCGGTTCGGCCGGCGTCCAGCCGATCTGCAATCGGGTACGCACCCTGTCCAGGATAGCGGTGCCGACGACGACACCGGCCCGGCCGAACGCATGGTTCGGCCGGGCCGGTGGGAGTCTACGAGAGTCCTCGGTCAGTCCGCTGACACGGCTTCCGGGGTGTGCTTGCCGCTCGGCTCCGGAACGGTCACCAGCGGGTACACGCCGTTCTCGTCGTGGACCTCGGTGCCGACGACCGGGGGATTGAACACGCACAGCATGCGCATCTGCGTGTCGGCGGTGACGGTGTGGCGTTCGTGCCCGTTCAGCAGGTACATGGTGCCCGGCGCCAGCGGGTAGGTCTCGCCGCTCTCGCGGTCGAGGAGCGTGCCCTCTCCCTCGACGAGCCAGACGGCTTCCACGTGGTTGGCGTAGTGGAACTCGTTGACCGAGCCCGCGTTGATCGTGGTCTCGTGGAACGAGAATCCGACGTGGTCGCCGCCGAGCACGATCCGCTTGGAGACCCAGTTGCCCTTGGGGTCGGCGACATCGCGGTCGGTTCCGGTGATTTCAGCTGTGGTACGGACGATCATCCGATCACCTCCTTGACAGATTCGGACAGAATGGCCAGGCCGCGGTCGAGATCTTCGTTCGAGATCGTCAGCGGCGGAAGCAGTTTCACGACCTCATCAGACGGGCCCGAGGTCTCGGCGAGCAGTCCGGCCTCGAAGGCCAGGGCGCACACCTTGCCGGCCGCGGTGGGCTCGTCGAACACGAGACCCTGAACCATTCCGCGACCACGGGTCGAGATGCCCGAGTAGGTCTCGCAGAGCCCGGAGAACGCGGTGTGGATGCGATCACCCTTGGCGTGCACGTCGCGGGTCAGTGCGTCGTCGCTCCAGAAGTGTTCGATGGTCTTGGTGCCGGTGACGAACGCCGGGTTGTTTCCACGGAAGGTCCCGTTGTGCTCGCCCGGGGTCCAGACGTCGAGATCCGACCGGAACAGCGTCAGTGCCAGCGGCAGACCGTATCCACTGATCGACTTCGACAACGTGACGATGTCGGGCTTGATGCCGGCGGCCTCGAACGAGAAGAACTCGCCCGTCCGACCGCAGCCCATCTGCACGTCGTCGACGATGAGCAGGATGTCGCGACGCTTGCAGAGCTCCGCCAGTGCGCGCAGCCACTCGGCACGCGCGACGTTGACGCCGCCCTCGCCCTGCACGGTCTCGACGATGACGGCTGCCGGGCGGTTGAGCCCACTGCCCGAGTCGTCGAGCACGCGCTCGAACCAGTTGAAGTCCTCGACGACACCGCCGAAGTAGTTGTCGAACGGCATCGGGGTGGCGTGCACCAGCGGGATTCCGGCGCCCGCGCGCTTCATCGAATTACCGGTCACCGAGAGCGATCCCAGCGTCATGCCGTGGAAGGCGTTGGTGAAGCTGATGATCGACTCGCGTCCGGTCACCTTGCGGGCCAGCTTCAGTGCGGCCTCGACGGCATTGGTGCCGGTGGGACCGGGGAACTGGATCTTGTAGTCCAGCCCACGCGGCGCGAGGATCTTGTCGTTGAAGGTTTCGATGAACTGACCCTTGGCGACCGTTGCCATGTCCAGTCCGTGGGTGATTCCGTCATCCGAGATGTAGTCCAGGAGAGCAGCTTTCATCACCGGATTGTTGTGGCCGTAGTTCAGCGAACCGGCGCCGGCGAAGAAGTCGAGGAACTGACGACCGTTCTGATCGGTGATGTACGAGCCGCTGGCGCGGGTGAACACCGCGGGCCAGCTGCGGCAGTAGCTGCGCACCTCGGACTCGTGCTGGGTGAAAATGGAATCGTCTACTGTCTGATCGAGAAGTTGCATGTGACTTCCCCCTTTTCTGTTGTGACGATCAAAGAGAACGACCGGTCACACGAGCCTTGCGCCGACATCGAAGGATGCCGGCGACTCGGGCTCGAGGCCGTCCAAAGCTTGACTATTGGTGGTGGATATCAGGGTTCGATGAGTTCGGGCTCGAGGAGGTACAGGTCCTCGGGCTCGTGCGCGTCCGGGAAGTGGTCCGCGGCAAAGAGGCTCCGGCGCTCGAAGCGCAGACCACGAGCATTCGCGACCGACTCGAACAGGCGCTGCGACGCAACGTTGTCCGGGCTGATGGTGGTGTGCATCGCCACCACACCGGATCGCTGGCAGCGATCGAAGAGGCGGTGCAGCATGGTTCCGGCAACACCATGGCCGCGGCAGGAGTCGTCAACCGCGACCTGCCAGACCATCAGGGTCGACGGGTCGGTCTGGCGACGGTAGCCGGTGACAAAGCCAACCGGACGCCCGTCGACTTCGGCGACGATCGAAGTGGAAGCGAAATCGTGGCACCACAGGACATAGGCGTAACTCGAGTTGACGTCGAGAACCTTTGAGTCCGAGGCGATCTCCCACAATCTTTCGCCGTCGTCGGCGGTGGGCTGCCGATAATCGACAGCAAGGGCAGTTGTTGGGGCCGTGCTTGTTTGTATCGGGCTCATGACTTATTCGACGTTAACAATGCGTATCCGCGAAGTCATGCGTCCGACGAAATCGGACGTCGAAACCCCCTCCAATCCCCAGTTCAGCCACTGTTTGTGAAGTGGGTCACAAACTGTTGCGTGAGGGAACGTCAAATGGGAAAAGGGGCCTGCAGGTCCCACTCGGCGGTAGCGCACAATGGGTGTCGATGACCAGGATCATTGCGGGTGAACTGCGAGGACGCAGATTGACGGTACCCGATGCAGGCACTCGGCCGACTTCCGATCGGGTGCGGGAGGCGATCTTCAACATCGTCCTCGCGCGCGCCGACCTCGCCGAGGCTCGGGTGCTCGACCTTTACGCGGGGTCGGGCGCACTGGGACTCGAGGCGCTCTCCAGAGGGGCGGCGCGGGCGGTGTTCGTCGACGCGCACCGGCGTGCCACGTCTGCGATCACGGCCAACGTGCGGACGTGCGGGGTGGCCGATCGTGCGACGGTCGTGACCAGGCCGGTGGCCTCCTATCTCGGTTCGACCGGCGTCGGGGAGGTCGACGTCGCGTTTCTCGATCCGCCGTACGACCTCGACAACGCGACCATGACGGCCGACCTGGAGGTTCTCGCGACTCGATGGCTCGGCGACGACGGCATCGTCATCGTGGAGCGTGCGGCCCGGGCATCCGAGACCGTGTGGCCGGACGGGCTGACGGTGCTGGTCCACAAGACCTACGGTGATACGCGGGTGGAGGTCGCCGCCCGTGACCGACATGTGCTCGACAGCGGGGAGGGGCGCCGATGAGGATCGGTGACCTCGAGGTTCGGGTGCCCATCGTCGCGGCCCCGATGGCCGGTGGACCGACCACTCCCGCCCTCGTCGCGGCCGTCGGTGCAGCGGGCGGGTTGGGGATGCTCGCGGCCGGATATCTCACGCCGACGGCGATGGACGAGCTCGTCGGCGAGGTCGAGCGGCGTACGACCGCGCCCTATGGGGTCAACATCTTCCTGTCCGGCCGCGACCCGCTGACGGACGGCGTCGAGGGCGGTGATCTGCGCATCGAGATCGATCGCTACCGCGCGGAACTCGCCGACGAGGCCCGCCGCTACGGCGTCGACCTGGGCGAACCGCGATACAGCGACGAGCACGTCGAAGAAAAGGTGGACCTGCTCGCCGAGCGTCGGCCGGGGCTGGTCAGCTTCACGTTCGGCGATCCGGGCGCCCGGTTGGTGAAACGGGTTCACGAGCGCATCGGCGCGCCGGTCGCGGTGACGGTCACGTCGGTCGACGAGGCGCGGGCGGCAGTTGCCTCCGGTGCCGATGCGCTGGTCGTGCAAGGAATGGAGGCCGGGGGACATCGCGGCCTCTGGTTCGATGACCCCGCCGACCCCGCTGGTGGACCTCTGGCGCCGACCGGGGAACTCGTGCGCGCCGTTCTCGGCGCCGTGCGTGTGCCGGTCGTCGCCGCCGGGGGCATCACCGACGGCGCCGGGATCCGATCGATGATCTCGCTGGGCGCGATCGGCGCGCAGCTCGGTACCGCGTTCCTGTGCGTGGACGAGGCCGGCACCGGAGCAGCCCACCGACGGGCACTGCTGGACCGGATCTATCCGGACACCGTGATCACCCGGGCGTTCTCGGGCCGCTCCGCCCGGTCGCTGCGCAACGGTTTCACGACCCGGCACCCGGCAGCGCCCGCGCTCTATCCGCATGTCCACCATCTGACGAAACCCTTGCGTGCCGCGGCTGCGGCGGCCGGGAACCCGGACGACATCAACCTCTGGGCAGGGACGGGGTGGCGTGCGGTGACCACCGGTCCGGTCGCCGAAGTGATGGCGCGGCTGAGCGCCGAACTGGCCGACGCGCCCTGACCGGCGCGGATCCGCTCGCGTAGATTTCGGGCATGACCTCAGCCGTCTTCCCCGGTTCTTTTGATCCGTTCACCATCGGTCATCGCTACATCGTCGAGCGAGCCGCCGCGCGCTTCGACGAGGTCGTCGTCACCGTCGTGGTCAACCCGAACAAGCACGGCATGTTCGGGGTCGACGAACGCATTGCGCTCATCCGCGAGTCATGTGCCGATCTGCGCAACGTCCGGGTTGACCGTTGGACGGGACTGCTCGTGGACTATCTCCGTAACGAAGGCATCGACACGATGGTCAAGGGCCTGCGCTCGGCTGTCGACTTCGACTACGAGGTGCCGATGGCGCAGATGAACCGTGAGCTCGCCGGGGTGGAGACCATGTTCCTGCTGACCGACCCGCGCTTCGCGCACATCTCGAGCTCGCTGGTCAAAGAGGTGGCCAAGCTGGGCGGGGATGTCTCGCCCTTCTTGTCACCTCATATCCACGAACGTCTGCAGGCGCGGCTGGCGGGCGAACGCCAGATCTGAGCGTCGAACCGCGCGGTGCGCAGAAAGCGCGAGTGTCCGCCGGCTCGCGACACACCCCTGCAGCCTCATCATTCACACGGACACCATTCGGCACAATGGTCACAGTAGTTTCACTGGCAGACCAAGGCCGTGCGCCTGGATTGGGGTAGCTGTGTACCGGGTATTTGAAGCGCTTGACGAACTCGCCGCCATCGTCGAGGAAGCGCGAAGCGTCCCGATGACCGCGGGCTGCGTCGTTCCGCGTGGCGACGTCCTCGAACTCATCGACGACATCAAGGATTCGATCCCGGGTGAGCTCGACGACGCCCAGGACGTGCTCGATCAACGCGATTCGCTGGTCGGAAACGCCCGCGATCACGCCGAGACCGTCATCACCAAGGCCGATTCGGAGTCCGAGGCGGTGCTCGCGCACGCACGCGCCGAGGCCGATCGCATTCTGGCCGAGGCCAAGGCGCAGGCCGATCGCATGGTCGACGAGGCCGGCGCCCACGGCCATCAGCTGGTGGAGGACGCGAGCGCCGAGGCGCACCGGCTGTCGACGAGCGCCGCGCGCGAGTTCGAGGCGGTCACCGGACGTGCCCGGGCAGAGGCGCAGCGCACCATCGACTCGGCCAACAACAGCTACGACAAGTCGGTGGCCGACGGCATCGCCGAGCAGCAGCGTCTGGTCTCGGAGACCGAGGTCGTCGCCGCGTCGAAGTCGGAGGCCGAACGGATCATCGACGCCGCGCACGCCGAGGCCGATCGTCTGCGTGGCGACTGTGACGTCTACGTCGACGAGAAGCTGGCAGAGTTCGAGGAGATCCTCACCGGGACACTGCGTTCGGTGAACCGTGGCCGTCATCAGCTGCGGACCGGAGCAGGCATGCACGACTATGTCGAGTACCCCCGCAGCGTCGACGACGTACCGTCTGCGCGCGGCGGAGTGTCGGGGCGTGATCGGACCGAGGATCAGGGCTCGCCGCTCGCGGTCTGAGTCTCGTATCGCGGGCGCGGGCGCGACCGGTCGGTGTTCGACCGGATGTCGTTCGAAGAGACCGCAGGTCGGGCGTATCGTGCAACTGTGGCAGATCAAGCAATGAGTCGGAGCGTCGCGGCGGGTTCCGGCGGTGGCCGGCATGGCAAGTCCGCGCGCGTGACCGCCGAAGGCGCCGGCGCACACAGCGGTCCGTTTGTTCTCGATGTGCGCTCCCTGGGCCGGCGCGCCGGCTCGATGGACGAGGTGCACCGGACCGTCGTCGCGCCGGACCGGATCGGTCTCGACATGATCGCGATCCCCGCCGATTCCGAGGTCGATCTCGATCTGCGGTTGGAGGCGGTCAACGAGGGTGTGCTCGTCACCGGCACCGTGAGCGGCGAGACCGAAGGGCAGTGCTCACGATGCCTCGAGCCGATGGACGGCACTGTCACCGTTTTCCTCACCGAACTCTTCGCCTACCCCGACAGTGCCACCGAACAGACGACCGACGCCGACGACGTGCACCGGGTCGTCGATGACCGGCTCGACCTGGAACAGCCGATCATCGACGCCGTAGCACTCGAACTGCCGATGTCGCCACTGTGCGAGGAGGACTGCCCGGGACTGTGCCCGGAGTGCGGTGTACGCCTTGCGGTGGCCGAGCCCGGACACGCACACGATGTGATCGATCCGCGGTGGGCCGCCCTGCGGGACAAGTTCGCCCCGGCGGAGACCGGAGAAGACGATCCGCAGGGCAAGGGCGGAGACTGACGCGTCGTGACCGATGGACAGAACATGACCGATGACGCCGGTCAGTCCGCTGCCGGACAGGACAAATTCGCCGATCTGCTCGCGGCACTGCCCGCGCAGCTCTCGCCCGAGATGTTGGTGCTCGCGCTGACGCACCGGTCCTATGCCTACGAGAACGGCGGCCTGCCCACCAACGAACGGCTGGAGTTCCTGGGCGACTCGGTGCTGGGTGTCGTGATCACCGAGCGCCTCTACCTGCGCTACCCCGACCGTTCCGAGGGTGAGCTGGCCAAGATCCGGGCCAGCGTGGTCAACATGCACGCGCTGGCGGACGTCGCCCGCGACCTCGGACCCGGCGGACTCGGGCGCCACCTCTATCTCGGACGTGGTGAGGAACTGACCGGCGGACGCGACAAGGACAGCATCCTGGCCGACGGACTCGAGTCGGTGTTCGGAGCGCTCTACCTCGAACACGGTCTGGCGACGTGCAAAGAGATCATTCTCGGCCTTTTCGACGAGATCATCGGGCGCGCAGGACATCTCGGCGCGGGGCTGGACTGGAAGACCTCACTGCAGGAATTGTCCGCCGAGGGCGGCCACGGCCCGCCGCACTATCAGATCAGCTCGACCGGGCCGGACCACGACAAGGAATTCACCGCGGTCGCGGTGGTGGCCGGCGAGAGTCTCGGTGAGGGCACGGGCCGGACCAAGAAGGAGGCCGAGCAAAAGGCCGCCGCCTTGGCGTGGCAGGCGCTGACCGACCGCGCCGCGTCGAGCTGACGGTGAGCTGACGTGCCGGAGCTGCCCGAGGTCGAGACCGTGCGCCGGGGTCTCGCGGATCATGTCGTGGATCGACGAATCGTGTCGGTGGAAGTGGCGCATCCCCGATCCGTTCGCCGCCACCTCGGTGGGGAAAACGACCTCGTGGGCCGACTCGTGGGACACCGGGTCGCCGGAGTCCGCCGACGCGGCAAATACCTGTGGCTCGACCTCGGCGAGGAGCCCGACTCGTTCCCCCTCGTCGTCCACCTCGGGATGAGTGGCCAGATGCTGATCACCGAGGCCGGAGCGCCCGATCACATCCATCTGCGGATCCGGGCCACCCTCGACGACGGCAACGAGCTGCGGTTCGTCGACCAGCGGACCTTCGGCGGCTGGCATGTCGACGACTACGCCGAGCCGACCACCGGATCATCGGACCCCAGGGTGCCGGAATCGATCGCCCATATCGCTCCCGATCCGTTCGATCCGGCTTTCGACCTCGCCGGGGTGGTCACCGCGATCCGGGGCCGACACACCGAGATCAAACGTGCCCTGCTCGATCAGACCGTGATCTCCGGCGTCGGCAACATCTATGCCGATGAGGCGTTGTGGCGCAGTCGGATTCACGGTACCCGCCTGACCGACCGGCTGAGTCGGGCCAAGGTGACCGAGCTGATCGCGGCGGTGACCGACGTGATGGCCGATGCCCTGGTGGTCGGGGGCACGTCGTTCGACTCGCTGTATGTGAACGTCAACGGCCAGTCGGGTTACTTCGAACGTTCGCTGAACGCCTACGGCCGCGCCGGGGAACCGTGCCGGCGCTGCGGCACGATCATGCGCCGCGAACAGTTCATGAACCGCAGCTCGTACTACTGCCCGCGTTGCCAGCGCCGCGAGCGCGCCGAGCGGCGGAAGCAGAACGTCGGCGTTCGCGTTGTGGACATCGCACCCTCCAGTACCGGCACCAGAGCAGAAGGATCAGAGCAGCGACCATGACGATCGAGCAACAGACCGCACAGAATCCCGGCGCGGCACACCACGCACACACCGACCTCTGGGTCGAGCGCACCGGCACCCGTCGTTACACCGGGCGGAGCTCCCGCGGCGCCGAGGTGCTGGTCGGTTCCGAGGATGTCGAGGGCGTCTTCACTCCCGGTGAACTCCTCAAGATCGCGTTGGCGGCCTGCACCGGGATGTCGTCGGACCGACCGTTGTCGCGGCGCCTCGGCGACGACTACGACGCCACCGTGCGGGTCAGCGGTGCAGCCGACCGCGAGAACGAGGTCTACCCGGTCCTCGACGAGGTCCTCGAGATCGATCTCTCCGAACTCGACGACGATGCGGCGCAACGACTGCTGATCGTCGTCGAACGTGCGGTCGACGCCGTGTGCACCGTCGGTCGCACCATCAAGGCAGGCGCCACGGTGAACCTGACCATCGAGACGGACTGACGGTCATGAACCCGACCGACAACGTCCGGCTCACAGCGCACGTCCACGGCACGGTGCAGGGCGTGGGATTCCGGTGGTGGACCCGATCGCGCGCACTCGAGCTGGGACTCGTCGGCTACGCCGCCAATCTGGCCGACGGGCGGGTCCTGGTGATCGCCGAGGGGCCGCGGGACGCCGCCGACGCCCTGCTCGCGGCTCTGCGCTCCGGCGACACGCCCGGGAAGGTCGACGTCGTCGTGGAGAGTTTTGATGACGCGCGCGGCGACCTGCACGGATTCGTCGAGAGGTAGATCGGACCCGAACGCCCCTGCGGGTCCGTGTGCTGCCGTCCTCACCACGCGATGGTGAGTATTCTGTACCGTCGTGCACCTCAAGAGCCTCACCCTCAAGGGCTTCAAGTCGTTTGCGTCGGCGACGACGCTGCGATTCGAGCCGGGGATCACCTGTGTGGTGGGGCCGAACGGGTCGGGTAAATCGAACGTCGTCGACGCCCTGACCTGGGTGATGGGGGAGCAGGGGGCAAAGGCGCTGCGCGGCGGCAAGATGGAGGACGTCATCTTCGCCGGGACCTCCGGGCGCCCGCCGCTGGGCCGCGCCGAGGTGACCCTGACCATCGACAACTCCGACGGTGCGCTGCCCATCGAATACTCCGAGGTCTCGGTGACCCGCCGCGTTTTCCGTGACGGCGCGGGCGAGTACGAGATCAACGGAAGCTCCTGCCGGTTGATGGACGTCCAGGAATTGCTCAGCGACTCGGGTATCGGTCGCGAGATGCACGTCATCGTCGGGCAGGGGCGCCTGGCCGCGATCCTGGAGTCGCGCCCCGAGGACCGCCGCGCGTTCATCGAGGAGGCCGCCGGCGTCCTGAAACATCGCAAGCGCAAGGAAAAGGCCGTCCGCAAGCTGGACTCGATGCAGGCGAACCTCGCGCGGCTCACCGACCTCACCGCCGAACTGCGCCGTCAGCTCAAGCCTCTCGGTCGGCAGGCCGAGGTGGCGCGACGGGCCCAGACCGTACAGGCCGATCTGCGCGATGCCCGGCTCCGGCTGGCCGCCGACGACCTCGTGACGCGACGAACCGAGATGGCCGAACACAACGCCGTCGAGGACGAGGTGCGTGGTCGTCAGGACGAGGTGACCGCGCGCCTCGACCACGTGACCGAACAGTTGCGTGAGCACGAACAGCAACTGGCCGAGGTCGCGCCTGCGGCGAGCGCGGCAGGTCAGACCTGGTTCCGCCTGTCGGCGCTGGCCGAACGGGTGGACGCGACCTGTCGGGTGGCCGCCGAGCGCGGTCGCTACCTCAACGAGCCGACCACAACGAATAGCGGACCCGACCCCGAGGATCTCGAACGACAAGCCGAGGCAGCTGCGCTCACCGAGGCAGAGCTCGGTGAATCCGTCACCACCGCCGCCGAGTACCTCGAGGCCGTGCAGGCGGAGCTGTCGAGCAGCGAGGAGGCGGCCGCCGAGGCGCAACGCGCTCACCTGGCCGCCGTGCGTGCCATCGCCGACCGTCGCGAGGGGCTCGCACGTCTGGAAGGGCAGGTCGACAACCTCCGGACGAAGTCCGAATCGGTCGACGCGGAGACGGCCCGCGTCACCACTGCCATCGCGGCGGCCAACGAGCGGGCAGAGGCCGCACAGGCACAGCAGGATGCGACGGCCGCGACCCTCGGTGAGTACGAGGCCGCCGAGCATGGACTCGACGAGCATCACGAACGCTCGGTGACGGCGCTCAACCAGGCCAACGAACGGGTGTCGTCGCTGCAGACCGAGCAACGCGAGACCGAGCAACGGGTCGCGTCGTTGAGCGCGCGGATCGAGGCGCTCGCCATGGGTCTGGAACGCAACGACGGCGGCGCCTGGCTGTTGGAGAACGCACCGGACGGTCTCGTGGCACCGATGTCAGAACTGTTGACCGTCGAATCCGGGTTCGAGACCGCCATCGCCGGTGCCCTGGGACCGGCGGTCGACGCGATCGCCACCGTCGATGCCCTCGCCGCCATCCACGCTCTCGACGCACTCAAGTCCGGTGACGGCGGCCGTGCCGCCCTGATCCTCGGTGGTCTGCCGGAGGCGCCCACACACGACGAGATCACCCTGCCCGACGGGGCGCATTGGGCCACGAGCGTCGTCACCTGCCCGCCGTCCATCCGGCCCGCCGTCGATCTCATGCTCGCCGACACCGTCCTGGTCGACACACCGCAGCAGGGGCTCGACATCGCCCAGCGCCATCGGGTGCGGACGGTCACCCGCGACGGCGACCGCATCGGCCCCGGTTCCATCGAGGGCGGCTCGTCGCGTCGACCCTCCACCCTGGAGGTCCAGTCGTCGATCGACGCAGCGACCACCGAACTGGCCGCCGCACGCCGGCGCCAGGAGGAGATCGAGGCGGCTCTCGACGGTGCGCTCGCCGAACAGGTCAGCCGACGTGACAGTGCCGAAGAGGCGCTGGCCGCTTTGCACGAATCCGATGCGAACGTCGGCGGCACCTACGAGCAGATGGCCCGGCTGGGGCACGAGATCCGTGCGGCACGCGCCGAGGCCGACCGGTTGGCACGACAGCGTGACAAGGCCGAAGAGGGTCGTGCGGGCATGCTGTCCGAACTGCATGAACTCGAACAACGGCTCCGCTACGCGCGCGACGAGTCGGATACGGAACCGGCCCAGGTCTCCGACGAGATGACCCGCACCGCGGCCGCCGAGGCGGTCTCCGCGGCCCGTGCCACGGAGATGGAGGCACGCCTGCAGCTGCGGACCGCGGAAGAGCGCCTGGCCTCGGTTCGCGGTCGGGCGGACTCGCTGCGGCGAGCGGCGCAGCGCGAACGGGAGGCACGCGTGCGTGCGGAGCGCCAGGACCGGGCACGGCGTCATGCGGCATCGGTGGCCACCGCGGTCGCCGCGGCCGGGGCCGAGGTCTCCCAACGGTTGTCACTGGCCGTGCAGTCGGCGCAGGCGGGCCGCGATGAGCTCGAACGGATACGGATCGAACGCACCGCGACGGTCGACGAGCTGAAGAACCAGTCCGCTCAACTCAATGCCGAACTGAACACTCTCAAAGACGCGGTCCACCGCGACGAGGTGGCGCGCGCACAGGCCGCACTGCGCATCGAGCAGCTCGAGGAACAGATCCTCGAGTCGTTCGCCATCGCCCCCGACGACCTCGTCGCCGAGTATGGTCCCGACGTACCGATGCCGCCGTCGGCGCTCGAGATGCACGAGTACGAACAGGCAAAAGCCCGTGGTGAATCGGTTGTCGCACCTGCGCCGCTGCCCTATGACCGGGCGACACAGGAGACCCGGGCCAAGAAGGCCCAGAAGGACCTCAACACGCTGGGCAGGGTGAACCCGCTGGCGCTCGAGGAGTTCGCCGCCCTCGAGGAGCGCTACAACTTCCTGTCGGCGCAACTCGAGGACGTGAAGGCGGCCCGCCGCGATCTGCTCTCGGTGGTGGAGGAGGTCGACGCGCGGATTCTGCAGGTGTTCACCGAGGCCTACGCCGATGTCGAGCGCGAGTTCGCGGAGGTCTTCACGACGCTGTTCCCAGGCGGCGAGGGACGATTGATCCTGACCGAACCAGGGGACATGCTGACCACCGGCATCGAAGTGGAGGCCCGGCCGCCGGGTAAGAAGGTGAAGCGGCTGTCGCTGCTGTCCGGTGGGGAGAAGTCGCTCACCGCGGTGGCCATGCTGGTGGCGATCTTCCGGGCCCGACCCTCACCGTTCTACGTGATGGACGAGGTCGAGGCGGCACTCGACGACACCAACCTGCGCCGCCTGATCGCCTTGTTCGAGCAGCTCCGGGAACGCTCCCAGCTGATCGTGATCACGCACCAGAAGCCGACCATGCAGGTGGCGGACGCGCTGTACGGCGTCAGCATGCGCGGCGACGGCATCACCACGGTGATCTCCCAGCGGCTGCGCGGCGTCGACATCCCGGTCGGCCCCACACCCGACCCGACCTGACCGACCACAAGTGAACGCGGTTCGATCGATCACCGGTACCGGCTGATCGAACCGCACAACCGACAGGGGCGAATCCTCAGTGAACACCCAGATCATCATCGGCATCGTCATCGCGGTTCTCGTGCTCATCGCACTGGTCGCGGGCGGCGTGGCGCTGTCCCGTCGCCGACGGATCTCGCTGTCCGATGACACGTCGAAGCAGGGGCCGATCGACGGCACGACCCCACAGGTGGACAAATCGGGGGGTTACAAGGCCGGCACGGGCTTCAGCTTCAGCCAGGGCGGCGCCGGGGGAGTCGGCCTGGCCGAGCCGCCGGAACCGGTCGAGCCGCCTGCCGCGCCCGGCGCGCCGACACCGCCGGTGGAACGAACCGAGGTCGACGGACAGCCGGGCGTCGGTGACGATGCGTCGGTTCCGCGTGACTCGGTCCGACGCGGCATCCAGAACGTCGCGCTGCCCGATACCGACACGGACGATACCGACACGGCCGGAGTCGACACCCCTGGATTGACCGAAGCGGACACGTCCGTCGAGGTGCCGGAGACCCCGGCCGAGCTCTTCGAGTCACCCGTGGTCGACGAGGACACCCCCTCCGTCACGGACGGCGCGGTGAAATCCGACACCCTGGAATCCGACACGCTGGAGACCGGCATCGACGCCGGAACCGTGGAGGCGGAGCCGGAGGCCCCGGTCTCAGAGCTCGCCCCGGCACCGGAACCGACTCCGGTGGTCGAACCCGAACCCGAGGTCGCCCTGGCACCGGAACGTCGCGAGGAGATCGCGCCCACCGCCGGACGTCTCGGCCGCCTCCGGGGTCGGCTGTCGCGGTCGCAGGGCGCGATCGGCAAGAGCATGCTCGGGTTGCTCGGTGCCGGCGACCTCGACGAGGAGAGTTGGGAGGAGATCGAGGACACGCTGTTGATGGCCGATCTCGGCACGACCGCCACGATGGCCGTTGTCGATCGCCTGCGGAGTGAACTCGCGACCAGCAACGTGCGCACCGCGGACGAGGCGCGGGCGCTGCTGCGACGGGTCCTCGTCGACCAGCTCTGGCCGGAGCTCGATCGCTCGGTCCGGGCCCTGCCGCATGCCGGTCGACCCGCCGTGGTGCTCGTCGTCGGCGTCAACGGCACCGGCAAGACGACCACGACAGGCAAACTGGCACGTGTCCTGGTGGCGGACGGGCGCCGGGTGTTGCTCGGTGCCGCCGACACCTTCCGCGCCGCCGCCGCCGATCAGCTGCAGACATGGGGCGAGCGGGTCGGTGCCGATGTGGTGCGCGGCAAGGAACAGGCCGATCCCGCCTCGGTGGCGTTCGACGCGGTCGCCAAGGGCATCGACACCGGTGTCGACGTCGTCATGATCGACACCGCCGGGCGACTGCACACCAAGACCGGATTGATGGACGAACTCGGCAAAGTCAAGCGGGTTGTCGAGAAGAAGGCGCCGGTCGACGAGGTGTTGCTGGTACTCGATGCGACGGTCGGACAGAACGGACTCACGCAGGCGCGCGTGTTCGCCGAAGTCGTCGACATCACCGGTGTCGTGCTGACGAAGCTGGACGGCACCGCCAAGGGCGGCATCGTCTTCCACGTGCAGGAGGAACTCGGTGTTCCGGTCAAGCTCGTCGGGCTCGGTGAGGGCGCCGACGATCTGGCACCGTTCGAACCGGAAGCGTTCGTCGACGCTTTGCTGTAGTGCCAACGTGTTTCACGACTGTGAACCGCCTGCGCCAGATGCTTCGGAGACCCTGAGAACGGGCTGAGGTCCGAACTGCGACTTTACGTAGCCGCAATATAAAGCGCCCACTGGTTCACGTTCCGGAAACATCAGGGCACCACGGATGAAACCGAGTACGGACAGTCTCTTTGGAGGCGCCGAGCCGTCGGCGCATTCTAGGGAGGTTTATACAGTGTTTTTGGCGCTGCCAGAAGACGCTTTTGGCGTACCGGATACAGGTGACACCGCCTGGATGCTCGCCAGCGCGTCGCTCGTGCTCTTCATGACACCGGGCCTGGCCTTCTTCTACGGGGGGCTTTCTCGAGGCAAGTCGGTCCTGAACATGATGATGATGTCGTTCGGGTCGATCGCCACGGTCAGCGTGGTGTACGTGCTGTGGGGATTCTCGATGTCCTTCGGCAACGGCATCACCGGCGATGACGACATCTGGGGGATGTTCTCCAATCCGTTTGCTCTGTTCGGTTCCGGCCAGTTGGCCGACACCATGGGGGATGACAAGGTCGTGACCGGCGGCGGATCGATTCCGTCGTTCGTGTTCCTCGCATTCCAGCTGACCTTCGCCGTGATCACGGTTGCCCTGATCAGCGGTTCGGTCGCGGAACGCGTCAAGTTCTCGACCTGGCTGGTCTTCAGTGTCATCTGGGCCACCATCGTGTACTTCCCGCTGTCCCACATGGTGTGGGGCGGTGGCATCATGTCGGGCGCCGAGACGGGCTTCGCGTCGTGGATGTTCGGGTCGACCGATGGGGAGGCCAACGTCGCTCCGATCGACTTCGCCGGCGGCACCGTGGTCCACATCAACGCCGGTATGGCCGGTCTCGTGCTCGCGCTGATCATCGGTATCCGCAGCGGTTTCGGCAAGACCGCCTACCGTCCGCACAACATCCCGTTCGTCATGTTGGGCGCTGCGATCCTTTGGTTCGGGTGGTTCGGCTTCAACGCCGGTTCGGAACTCGCCGCGGACATGACCGCGGGCATGGTGTGGGTGAACACCACCGCCGCCACCGCAGCCGCGATGATCGGCTGGCTCGCCGTCGAGCGCTTCCGAGACAAGCACATGACCAGCGTCGGAGCCGCTTCGGGCATCGTCGCCGGTCTGGTCGCCATCACTCCCGCGTGTGGGGCTCTCACCCCGGTCGGATCGATGATCCTGGGCGTCATCGCCGGTATTCTCTCGGCGCTGGCCATCGGGCTGAAGTTCAAGTTCGGCTATGACGACTCGCTCGACGTCGTGGGTGTGCACCTGGTTTCGGGCCTGTGGGGAACCATCGGCATCGGCTTCCTCGCCAAGGACACCGGCCTGTTCTGGGGCGGCGACTACAAGCAGTTGGTCGTGCAGCTCGTGATCGCCTTGTTCGCATTGGCATTCACCGGAATTCTGACCACGATCATCGCGCTCGCGCTCAAGCCGCTCGGCTGGCGGGTCAGCACCGAGGACGAGCACGGCGGCATCGATGAGGCCGAACATGCGGAGACGGCATATGAACTGGCATGAAACCTCACACATTCACCACTACGCTGACTCTCGTGGAGAGGGATAACTCATGAAGCTGATCACCGCAATCGTGAAACCGTTCACGCTTGAGGACGTCAAGGCCGGACTGGAACAGGCCGGAATCCTGGGTATGACCGTCAGTGAGGTCCAGGGTTACGGACGGCAGAAGGGTCACACCGAGGTCTACCGCGGCGCCGAGTACTCGGTCGATTTCGTACCCAAGGTACGTGTCGAGGTCGTCGTCGACGACGCGGCTGTGGACAAGGTCGTCGACGTGATCGTCGAGGCGGCCCGCACCGGAAAGATCGGTGACGGGAAGGTGTGGGTCTCACCGGTCGAATCGGTCGTACGCGTGCGAACCGGAGAACGCGGCGCCGACGCGCTCTGAGATCGGGGCAGATGCCCTCTTGGACAACAAGTACACGGCCCCGCGTCTGACGTTTCAGGCGCGGGGCCGCGTCCATCACATAGGAAGTGCGAAACCCTCGTGGCAGCAACAGATCTCGCGGCGACACGCCGGCAGCTCCTGGAGTCCGGTCGGGCGGGCAAGCTCGACGCGCCCGGACTTCGGCAGGTGCTCGTCGATCTGCACGAGTTCTGGCTGACCAGCAAGGGCGCCGAATTGGGGGTCCGGTCCGACAGTGGCTACGCCATCGTCGCCGTCGGTGGGCTCGGACGCGGCGAACTGCTTCCGTTCTCAGACCTCGACCTGATCCTGCTGCACGATGCGATGCCGCCGGATCAGGTGGCCGAGGTGGCCGACGGACTCTGGTATCCGTTGTGGGACGCCAACATTCCGTTGGATCACAGTGTTCGGACGGTTCCGCAGGCGCTGCAGGTGGCCGCCGAGGACGTCAGCGCGGCACTGGGATTGCTGGAGGCACGCCACATCGCGGGTGACGAGGACCTGTCCGCATTGCTGATCAGCGGGGTGCGTCAGCAGTGGCGCACCGAGATCCGCGATCGGTTCCCTGCGGTCGTCGCGCATGCGCAGGACCGGTGGCGTCGCGCCGGCGACATCGCGCACCGGGCCGAGCCGGACCTGAAGAACGGGCGGGGCGGATTGCGTGATGTGCAGCTGCTGGGTGCCTTGGCGATCGCCCAGCTCACCGATGGCATGGCCAGTCTGCGCCCGGATTCGCCCGGTGCGGGTCCGCAGGTGGCCTACGGCCGGCTCCTCGACATCCGGACCGAACTGCACCGGATCGCGGGACGCCCCCGCGAGCAGGTCCGTGCGCAGGACGCCGACGAGATCGGCGCCGCGCTGCGGATCGGGGATCGCTTCGATCTCGCCCGGGTGATCAGCGACTCGGCGCGCACCATCAGCTACTCCATCGACGTCGGGTTGCGTACGGCGGGCAATGCGCTGCCCCGACGCGGCCTGGCGAAGTTGCGGCGGTCACCGATCCGGCGACCGCTCGACGAGGGAGTGGTCGAGCACAACGGTGAGATCGTGTTGGCGCGCAACGCCATTCCGAGTAAGGACCCGGGCCTGATTTTGCGGGTGGCGGCGGCGTCGGCACGCACCGGCCTGCCGATCAGTGCGTCGACGTTGAGCCGCCTGGCCGACTACGCGCCCGAGCTGCGCGAGCCGTGGCCCGGGGAGGCGCTCAGCGACCTGTTGGTGTTGTTGGGTTCCGGGCATCACATGGTCGACCCGATCGAGGCCCTCGACCGTACCGGTCTGTGGGGCCGGCTGTTGCCGGAGTGGGGAGCGGTCCGCGACCTGCCACCCCGGGACGCCATCCACACCTGGACGGTCGATCGTCACCTCGTGGAGACCGCCGCCCACGCCGGATCGATGACCACCCGGGTGTCGCGACCGGATCTGCTCGTCCTCGGCGCGCTCTTGCACGATCTCGGCAAGGGACGCGGAGCCGATCACAGCATCGTCGGTGCCGACCTGGCCATCCAGGTCGGCAACCGGTTCGGGTTGTGGCCTCAGGACGTCACGATCCTGTCCGAGATGGTGCGACACCACCTGTTGCTGCCGACCGTCGCGACCCGACGCGACCTCGACGACCCCGCCACCGCGGAATCGGTGGCACAGACCCTCGGCTACAACCGCGTGCTGCTGGAGCTGCTGGCCGCGCTCGCCGAGGCGGACTCGCTCGCGACCGGGCCGGGAGTCTGGGGTGAGTGGAAGGCTTCGCTCATCAACGATCTCGTGCGTCGCGCGTTCCGGTTGATCGACGGAGATGAACTCGCGCGGCCGGATCCGCTGTCGCCGGAACTGATCGCGCTCGCCGAGGCCGGCGGGTACTCGGTGGAGATGGAGCCCGCGGACGGTTCCCACACCTTCCGGGTGACGATGGTGGCGCCCGACGTGCCGGGCTTGCTGTCCAAGATGGCCGGTGTCCTCGGGCTCAACGGACTTCGGTCGCACGCGGCGACCGTGCAGGGTCATGCGGGCAGTGCGGTCAACACGTTTGTCGTGGTCCCGCTGTTCGGCAGCCCGCCGGAGGCGGGGCTCATGCGGCAGCAGTTGATGGCCGCGGTGGACGGCAAGATCGATGTGATCGCGCGGCTCGACGCCCGCGAGGCCGAATCGCCGATCCCGACGATCGCCTCGGTACCCGGCGTGGCGGGTGCCGCGGCATCGGCCGGCAGCACCGACCCGGCGGTCGACGGCGGTGGACATCCCAAGAATGCCGTCCCGGCCTTGTTTGCCGTCGCCCCGCCGCGGGTCCTCTGGGTGGAGCCGGTCGTCGGCGAGGAATCCCAGAGTTACGCCGGGACCGACGACGGCGCGATCCTGATGGAGCTGCGCACCGATGACCGGATCGGGTTGTTGAGCCGGGTCAGCGCCGTGATCGAACGGCACGGGGCCCAGGTCCGCTGGGCCAAGGTGACCACCCTGGGCAACACCGTCATCGACACTTTCTGCCTGCTCTTGCCGAACGACGGGGAGGCCGCACGTACGGCGCTCGCCGACGACGTCATCTCCGTTTGCCCACCCCCGCAACCCCGGTCCGAGAACGGTGGGGACGGTCCGGAGGGCTATGGCGGCACGGCGCGATCCGGGGTCCCCATCAGCTGACCGAGGCCACGGCATCAGCTTCTCGCCGCGAGCATGGAAGACTAGAGGAATGTTCGATTCGCTTTCCGATCGGTTGGCCGGTGCCCTCAAGGACCTTCGCGGCAAAGGCCGGTTGTCCGACGCCGACATCGACCGCACCTGCCGTGAGATCCGTCTGGCGCTCCTCGAGGCCGACGTCTCGCTCCCGGTCGTGCGCGGTTTCATCGCCAAGATCAAGGAACGGGCCAAGGGTGCCGAGGTCTCGGGTGCGCTCAACCCGGCCCAGCAGGTCGTCAAGATCGTCAACGACGAACTGGTCGGCATCCTGGGTGGCGAGACCCGGCGCATCAGCTTCGCCAAGAAGCCGCCGACGGTCATCATGCTGGCCGGCCTCCAGGGTGCCGGTAAGACGACACTGGCAGGCAAGCTCGGTCACTGGCTGAAGAAGCAGGGGCACACCCCGTTGCTCGTGGCCTGTGACCTGCAGCGCCCCGGAGCGGTGTCCCAGTTGCAGATCGTCGGTGAGCAGGCGGGCGTCAAGGTCTTCGCGCCTCATCCCGGTACGAGTGTCGGCGGGGCGGGTGAGCTCGGTGTCACCTCGGGCGACCCCGTCGGGGTGGCCCGTGCCGGTGTGGCCGAGGCGACGGCGCAGCACTACGACGTGGTCGTTATCGACACCGCCGGCCGTCTGGGTATCGACGAAGAGCTGATGCGGCAGGCGTCCGACATCCGCGAGGCCACCTCACCCGACGATGTGCTCTTCGTCGTCGACGCGATGATCGGTCAGGACGCGGTCAGCACGGCCGAGGCCTTCCAGGAGGGTGTGGGCTTCACCGGCGTCGTGCTCACCAAGCTCGACGGTGATGCCCGCGGCGGCGCGGCGCTCTCGGTCCGCGAGGTGACCGGGCGTCCCATCATGTTCGCGTCGTCGGGGGAGAAGCTCGACGACTTCGACGTGTTCCATCCCGACCGCATGGCGAGCCGGATCCTCGGTATGGGCGACGTGCTCTCGCTCATCGAGCAGGCCGAACAGCACTGGGACGCGCAACAGGCGGAAGCGGCCGCGGCGAAGATCACCCAGGGTGACCTGACCCTCGAGGACTTCCTCGACCAGATGCTGATGATCCGCAAGATGGGCCCCATCGGGAACATCCTCGGCATGCTGCCCGGCGCGGGTCAGATGAAGGACGCGCTGTCACAGGTCGACGACAAGCAACTCGACCGTGTGCAGGCGATCATCCGCGGTATGACCCCGGCCGAACGCGACAACCCCAAGATCATCAACGCGTCGCGCAGGCTGCGCATCGCGAACGGATCGGGAGTCACGGTCAGCGAGGTCAACCAGCTCGTCGACCGATTCTTCGAAGCCCGCAAGATGATGTCGCAGATGTCGGGCCGGATGGGCATGGGCGGCGGCCGCAAGGTCAACCGCAAGAAGGGCAAGGGCAAGAAGGGCAAGGGCAAGAGCCGGGGGCCGACCCCACCGAAGGTGCGGGGCGGGTTCCCGGGCATGGCCGGAATGCCCGGGATGCCAGGCGGTTTCCCCGACCTGTCGAACATGCCGGCCGGTCTCGACGAGCTCCCGCCGGGGCTCGAGGGAATCGACGTCTCACAGTTCCAGCAGCCGAAGAAGAAGTAGACGCGGAGGCCAGTTCATTGGGGATCGCAGCGACCACGGACGATCAGGTACGGCACTACCGGGGGCGCGATCCGTTCACCGATGAACAGCTGGACCTCTGGGTGGTCGGTGACACGATCACCCGGGAGCCCGTGGCATCGGCGCACACGGTCATCGACGACGGCTGGATCATCCCGGGCCTGGTGGATGCGCACAACCACGTCGGTATCGCGCCGGGGCTCGGTGTGACGATCGACCGCGCCCGCGAGTACGCGCGGGCCGACGCGCGGGCGGGCACCTTGCTGATCCGAGAGGTCGGATCCCCGCTGGACACCCACCCCCTGGACGCCGACCCGTCATGCCCGCGCTTCCTGCGTTCCGGAAAGCACATCGCGCGGCCCAAGCGCTACCTGCGGGATTACGGAATCGACCTGGAGAATCCGGACGAACTCGCCGACGAGGTGACCCGGCAGGCCCGGGCCGGAGACGGCTGGGTGAAGATCGTCGGCGACTGGATCGATCGCGAGGTCGGGGATCTGGCACCGCTGTGGACCCCTGGTCAGCTCCGGGCCGCCGTGGCCGCGGCGCACGCCGAAGGGGCGAGGATCACCGCGCATGTGTTCGGCTCGGACGCCCTCCCTGATCTCATCGACGCAGGCGTCGACTGCATCGAACACGGAACCGGCCTGACCACCGACCTGATGGATGCGATGGTGCAACGCTCGATCGCCCTGGTGCCCACCCTCATCCAGGTGGAGAACTTCCCGGGCATCGCCGACGGCGCGGACCGGTTCCCGAGCTACCAGGCCAACATGCGCAAGCTGTACAGCAACGCCGAGGCCGTGTTCGCCGCCGCACGCGAGGCAGGTGTGCAGATGTTCGCCGGCACCGACGCGGGTGGTTTCGTCGAGCACGGGCGCATCGTCGACGAGATGGAGGCGATGGCGGCGGTCGGCTTCGGTGCCGAGGCGGCGCTGCGCGCGGCCAGTGTTGCGCCCCGCGAGTGGCTCGGCGCGGGACTGCTCGGCGAGGGCGACCGGGCCGACTTCATCGTTCTGCACGACGATCCCCGCGAAGACCTGACCACGTTGCGTCGCCCTCGCTCGATCGTTTGCTCGGGGCTAACCATCTCCTAGGCGTCGCGCCGCGGAAATCCCCAGTTCGGCGGCACGAATGTGACCTATTCGTGTGATGTAAACCACGTTCGGCGAGCTGGTTTTGCTAACTTACCGGCTGGTAAAGTAGCCGTAGCGTTGCAGGGTTCGCGGGCGTCTGAGACCACGCCCAGTGTCACGTCGCAGCAGGTCAGGGGAGGGCCGCCGACGAGACCGGGCGTCGAGACCTCAGCGGTCGAGTGCGCGGACATGTGGTTACCTTCAGCGGGGTGGGTAACCACATGTCGAACCCGCCCCACCTTCTCGTGCTCGGCCGGTACCTGTCGCGCCTTCGGCGCAGATGACGATTTCCGGTCCGACCCCCTCGTCTGGCAGAATTGCACGCTGGTTCGTCGGACCCGGTTACGTACCGACCGACGGTCACACCGGAACAGATCGCAAAACCGGGTTCGCCACACGGGCGGATCGCTGAATTGCGCAGTGACCACTGAAGGAAGAAGACATGGCAGTCAAGATCAAGCTCACCCGTCTCGGCAAGATCCGCAACCCGCAGTACCGCATCGTCGTCGCTGATTCTCGGACCCGCCGCGACGGCCGGGTGATCGAGACCATCGGCAAGTACCACCCGAAGGAAGAGCCGAGCCTGATCGAGGTCGACTCCGAGCGCGCCCAGTACTGGCTGGGAGTCGGCGCGCAGCCGACCGAGCCGGTCGCCGCCATCCTCAAGGTCACCGGAGACTGGCAGAAGTTCAAGGGCCTGCCGGGTGCCGAGGGCACCCTGAAGACCCCGGCGCCCAAGCCGTCCAAGCTGGACCTCTTCAACGCCGCCCTGGCCGCGGCCGACAGCGCCCCGGTCGCCGAGGCCACCACGCCGAAGAAGAAGGCTGCCAAGAAGGCCGACGAGGCGCCTGCCGAGGCAGCTGCCGACGAGACCCCGGCCGCCGAGGGCGACGCCAAGGCGGACGCGTGAGCGCAGTTGTCGCCGACGCCGTCGAACACCTCGTCCGCGGGATCGTCGGCAACCCCGACGATGTGCGGGTGGAGATGATCACCGGCCGTCGTGGACGTCTGGTCGAGGTTCATGTGAACCCTGATGATCTCGGCAAGGTGATCGGCCGCAACGGCCGCACCGCGACTGCCCTGCGCACCCTGGTCACCGGCATCGGTGGCCGTGGGATGCGTGTGGACATCGTCGACACCGACCGCTGAGCGAACGCTCCGCGATGGATCTCGTGGTTGGCCGTGTGGCCAAATCGCACGGCGTGCGGGGCGAGGTCGTCGTGGACGTCCGCACCGATGATCCCGACGCGCGGTTCGCGCCGGGAACCGCCCTCCGTGCACGCTTGCCGCGCGGTGGGGGCGAGAAGAATTTCACCGTGACAGCCGCCCGGGAACACGCCGGGCGGCTGTTGCTGTCGCTGGACGAGGTGGCCGACCGCACCGCCGCGGACGCGCTGCGGGGCACCCTGTTCCTCATCGACAGTTCCGAGGTCGACTCCGGGTCCGATCCCGACGAGTTCTACGACCACGAACTCGAGGGTCTGCCGGTATCGACCGTGACGGGTGCCGAGGTCGGCGCGGTGTCGTCGGTGCTGCACCTGCCGGCCAACGACATTCTCGCCGTCCGAACCCCGGATGGCCGTGAGGTGCTCATACCGTTCGTCCGTGAGATCGTGCCCACCGTGACAGCGGACGGCCTCGTCATCGATCCGCCGGACGGCCTGCTCGACCCCGAGGCGTGACGGTGCGTATCGACGTCGTCTCGATCTTTCCCGAATACCTGACGCCGCTGCGAGTTGCGTTGCTGGGCAAGGCGATCGACAAGGGGCGGATCAGTGTCGACGTGCACGATCTGCGCGACTGGACCCACGACGTGCACCGCAGCGTCGACGATTCCCCCTACGGCGGCGGCCCGGGCATGGTGATGAAGCCCGACGTGTGGGGTCCGTGCCTGGACGAGGTGTGTCCCGACGATGCGCTGCTGGTCGTCCCGACGCCGGCCGGGGTGTCGTTCACCCAGCAGACGGCGCAGCGGTGGAGTCGCGAGCAGCACCTGGTGTTTGCCTGCGGGCGCTACGAGGGAATCGACCAACGGGTTTTCGACGATGCGTCACGACGTGTTCGCGTCGAGGAGGTCTCCCTGGGGGATTTCGTCCTCATCGGCGGTGAGGTCGCGACGATGGCGATGATCGAGGCGACCGTCCGGTTGATCGACGGAGTGTTGGGCAATCCCCAATCACACCAAGAGGATTCGTTCTCCGACGGATTGCTGGAAGGTCCGAGCTACACCCGACCGGAGACCTGGCGCGGACTCGAGGTGCCGCCGGTCCTGTTGTCCGGCAATCACGCGAAGGTGGCTGCCTGGCGTCACGAGCAGTCGTTGGCGCGTACCCGAGAGCGACGTCCTGACCTGCTGGCCGGCGGCGGCGCCGACGACGGTTCGGCCCACCGCGACGTGCCCGGCAACACCGCCGGATAGGATCGTCGCACCGGCGGAGGGGGCTCATGGTGGATCGGTGGTCGGACATGCTCGAGGAACTGTCACGGCAGCGTGCCGAGCTCAGTCGGGTCGGAGACGCGATGGCACAGATGACGGCCCGTGCGGTGAGTACTGATCGACTCGTGTCGGTGACCGTGGATGCCCGCGGACTGCTGGTGGACCTGGAGATCGACCCGCGCGCGATGCGCCGCTACCGCGCCGAGCAGTTGTCGGCTCAGATCACCGCGTTGGTCACCGAAGCCGACCGGCATCTGCATGACCGACGGAACCAGATCCTGGCTGCGGCCGTCCAACCCTCACCCGACTACGCCGACATTCGGGCTGAGCGGCACGCCTGACCGAGACCATCAGGGGGAGTTGGATGAGTGAAGGGCCGGTCGGTGACGGGATGCCGACACCGGAAACAGCAGGAGGACGCGCCGGCGCGCGACTACAGACGGACGTCTCCGCGATGATCGAACTCTCGTCGCGGATGTCGGCGGCCGCCGCCGATCTCGGACGCCTTGTCGATGAGGTGAGCGCTGTGCTCGGCGAGGCGGACGCAGCGATCGGTGTCGATGACGGCGCACGCGCCTTCCGTCGGAGATTCTCCCAGTTGGCTGCCGATGTCGCTTCCTCGGTCGGCGACGCACGGACCGCGACATCCCATCACCAGGCGTTGATCGCCCGGGGAGTGCGCGAAATCGGCGGCACCGACCGCGACCTGGGCCTGCGGCTGGATTCGGGTGCACGATGACGGGACCCGCCGCATCATCCGCCGGCCCGGTACCGGTACCTGTGCCGCCCGAGGTCCGGGCGCTGGCCGACGACCTTGCGCCCGGCGTCTGGCCGACGGCCGACGTGCCGGCTCTGCGCCAAGCCGCGGCACGGTGCCGTGATCTCGCCGCCCGCGCGTCCGTCGCGGCCGACGACATCGCTGCCGCCCACCGCGATCTCGCGCGCGGATCGGGTCATTTTCACGACGGCGTCGTCGCTGCGCAACGTCTGCTGAGCGGGACTCCGGGCACCGGCGTCGACCGCGCGGTCACGCGGCTCGAGGCCGCTGCGGCCGCATTGGACGACTACGCGGACGCCGCGGTGCACGCCCACAACGAGATGGCTGTGGTCGCGTCGGTGGCCGATCGTGAGCGGCTGCGGGGCGATCTGCTGACCACCTTGGGCGACGACTCGGCGAGGGTGATGGCTGCCGGTGCCGGACGTCTGGCGCTGACCGCGGCGGGCGAGGAGTTCACCGGACAGGCCGAGAAGGCCGGGGATCGTCATGACGACGGTGATCAACCGACTCCTGCGGCCACGAGTGGCATGATGCCCTTCTCGGCGATGGGCGGCTTGGCCGCCGGCGCGGGGGCGCTCGCCGGGGGGCACGCCGCGACCGAACGGGACGACGTGTCGGCGCTGTCCACCGCCGACACCGAATGGTTGCAGCGCCGCGCCGCGCAGCTGCAGTCGCGATTGCCGGCGTCGGTCGCCGGGGCGGTGCGGATGGCGATCGGGATCGGACTCGGACCGGACGGGTCGCGCACCGTCGTCGTGGGCAGCGACGACCCCTACCCCTACGAGCGGGAGGGCGTGGGAATCGCCGCCGACGAGATCCTGGTCGGCAACGGCCGTGCAGCCGAACTGGCCATCGTCGACCACATGAACCGGTCGGGCGCCATGCTCGCGGCCATCGCTGCGGCGACGCCGATGGAGCCGGGCACCCTCGCGGCGCTCACCGATCTCGATGCCGAACTGATCGCGCCGAGCGATTTTCACGACCCTGTGTTCGACATCGCTGGTGATGTCCGGGTGGACGAGGCATGAACAGTCGGATCGCTCGGATGGGCGGTGGTCTCGGCGATCTGGTCGAGCGAGTACCCGCGGAAGACCTACGGCAGTGCCTGTATTTCTTGGCGATCACGGTGATGTCGGCCGTCGACATCGGAGACAGCACCGACGTCACGGCCGCGCTGACCGAACTGCGCGAGCGGGGCACGGTGTCGGCGAGCGGTCAGCTCCAGGTGAACAGCCTGCTCGCGCAGTATGAGCAACGCGCTTTTGCGGCCAGACGGCGAGGCGATCTCGATGCGCGCGACCGCGCGTTCTTCCAGGCGCGAGCACTCAACTGCGTGGCCCACGTGATCGGCGCGGGCACCGCGGGCCTCGAGCCACGCGACCGGCTGCGTGAGGCCGCCTACGAGGCGGCGGTCGCCTTTCGGGGGCCTGCCGCGGTGGAGAGCGTGCTGAGCCGGTACGCAGGCTGAGCGGCGGCCCACGGGGGCGTGTCTGACGCCCTAGTCTGGTGTTGTGCACCATTGGCTCTCGCATCGAGCCGGGGACTGGATGAACCACGACATCATCGAGCGTGGTCGCCTTCCGCTGTTGGTGTTCTTTCTCGGACTGATCATCGGGTTCATCGTGATCCGGATCAGCGTGCGCCTGATCCGCGCCGATACTCGGTGGTGGTTCTCGAATGTGACCACCGGCGACACCCATGTGCATCACGTCGTGTTCGGGGTGGTCCTGACATTGCTGTCCGGACTGGGACTCATCGCTTTCGGGTTGAGCGACGACCAGGCGGCGATGTCGGCATTGGCCGGACTGTTCGGGATCGGCGCCGCACTGATCCTCGACGAGTTCGCGCTGATCTTCTACCTACGCGATGTGTACTGGTCACATGAAGGCCGCACGTCGGTGGATGCCGTGTTCATCGCCGTTGCCGCCACCGGCATGATCCTGCTCGGCTTCCGGCCACTCGACCTCTACTTCGATGCTCTTCGCGATGTCCGGGTGGGCCGGACGGTCGTCATCGACGTCGTCGCGGCAGTGATCAATCTCGGACTCGCCGCGGTCGTCGTGTTCAAGGGGAAGGTGTGGACCGGGGTCGTCGGGGTCTTCGCATGGCCGCTGCTCATCGTCGGGGTCATCCGTCTGGCGCGCCCCACCTCGCCGTGGGCGCGGTGGCGGTATCTGTCGCGTCCACGCAAACTGGAACGGGCCATCGAACGGGAGCGCAAGCTGCGTCGCCCGTTCATCCGCGCGAAGATCTTCGTGCAGGACCTGATCGCCGGGACACCTGATGTGTTGCCACATGTGCGGGCGGCCACCGAGGATCGCCTCGATCAGGTGGTTCATCCGGCGCCGCCGCCACCGGCGATTTCGCCGCACAGGGGTCTATCTGGCACAATAGTCGGGTTGCCTGGCGACGATGTCCCCGCCCGAAAGAGTACTTCGGCGGGACGCGGCCCGGGCACAACCCATGACTCGGAGCACGAACCGGTCGAACCCCACAGGTGACCACCCGATCTACTCGGGAGGTCGGGTGCGGGGCCGCCAGGTTCCTCTGTTCACGCGAACGCCAGATTGGACCAACCACGATGAACACCCTCGACTTCCTCGACAAGCAGTCGCTCCGCGACGACATCCCCGCATTCGGACCCGGTGACACCCTTGACGTCCACGTCAAGGTCATCGAGGGCACCAAGGAACGCGTCCAGGTGTTCAAGGGCGTCGTGATCCGTCGCCAGGGTGGTGGCGTCCGCGAGACCTTCACCGTGCGCAAGGTGTCCTTCGGCGTCGGCGTGGAGCGCACCTTCCCGGTGCACAGCCCCAACATCGCCAAGATCGACGTTCTCACCCGCGGTGACGTGCGTCGCGCGAAGCTCTACTACCTGCGCGATCTGCGTGGCAAGGCAGCCAAGATCAAGGAAAAGCGCTGACGCGTCTACCCTGACGACGTGGCCGACACTCATTCTTCGGGTAGCGACTCAAATTCCGACTCGCAGCGACCGACTGCGGACACCTCCTCTGCCGAGGAGCGGGACCGGGGTCCGGACGGCAACAACCCGGACGAGCGCCCTTGGCACAGCAAGAAGGACAAACCGCAAAAGCGTGGCTCGTTGCTGCGCGAAGCCGTCATCATCATCGGCTGCGTTCTACTGCTGACCTGGTTGCTACAGACCTTTGTGGGACGGCAGTACGTGATCCCGTCGGAGTCGATGGAGCAGACCCTGCATGGTTGTGCGGGTTGCAGCAACGACCGGATCGTGATCGACAAACTGACCTATCGCTTCGGTGAGCCGCATCCCGGCGACGTCGTCGTGTTCAAGGCGCCGACCGAGTCCTGGGACGGCGCATGGCTCTCGCCGCGGTCGGACAACACCGTGGTGCACGGCATCCAGAATGCGCTCTCCTGGTTCGGTTTCGCACCGCCTGACGAGAACAATCTCGTCAAGCGTGTGATCGCGACGGGAGGACAGACCGTCGAGTGCCACAACGCCGAGAATGTAGGTGTGAAGGTCGACGGCAAGCCGCTGACCGAGCCCTATGTGGACAAGACGCTGCAGGCCCAGGACGTGGCCGCCGGCAACGAGTTCGCTGCAGGTCCCGATGGACAGCCGAACTCGTGCTACGGACCCGATTTCGGTCCGATCAAGGTGCCGGAGGGCAATGTGTGGGTGATGGGGGACAACCGCGCCAATTCGGCCGATTCCCGATTCCACATGGAGGACGAGTACCACGGCACCGTCCCGGTCAGCGACATCCGTGGCAAGGTTCGTTTCATCATCTATCCCTTCTCGCGAATCGGTGGTGTGTCCTCGTATAACCCCCAGTCATGACGGCGCAGGTCGAATGATGTGGGGACTACGACGATGAGCCGCTGGCCGCCGCGGTTTCCGATACGCCGGGCCGCCAGCCTGCGAACGTACGAGTTCGCATTGCAGCGCAACGGGCTCGGCCCGGTCGCCGGCGTCGACGAGGCGGGCCGGGGAGCCTGCGCAGGCCCCCTGGTGGTGGCGGCGTGTGTGCTCAAACCGACTCAGCTGGCGTCACTCGCGGATCTGGATGACTCCAAACGACTGACCGAAGCGGTACGTGAAACCCTGTACAAGGCGATCACCAAGTACGCGCTGAGTTGGAGTGTGGTGGTGATACCCGCCGACGAGATCGACCGGATCGGGATCCACGTCGCGAACATCGAAGGCATGCGCCGGGCGGTGGCCGGCCTCGACGTCACGCCCGGCTATGTGCTCTCCGACGGCTTCGTCGTCCCCGGGCTCACCGTGCCCTCGCTGCCGGTGATCGGGGGAGACGGTGCGGCCGCCTGCATCGCTGCTGCCAGCATCATCGCGAAGGTGACCCGTGACCGCATCATGGTGGCCATGGACGGTGACCTGCCAGGGTACGATTTCGCAGTTCACAAGGGGTACAGCACCGCCCACCACATGGCCTGCATCGACCGTCACGGACCATCCCCGCAACACCGCATGTCCTACCGGAATGTCGCGTCCCGCGTGACCTCCGGCCCCGACCCGACCACGATAGGCTTATCGAATGAGTGCTGAGGATCTCGAGAAGTACGAAACCGAGATGGAACTCTCCCTGTACCGCGAGTACAAGGACATTGTCGGTCAGTTCACTTACGTGGTGGAGACCGAACGGCGCTTCTACCTCGCCAATGCCGTGGAGCTGGTGCCCCGCAACACCGAAGGCGAGATCTACTTCGAGCTGCGCATGTCCGATGCCTGGGTGTGGGACATGTACCGGCCCGCGCGCTTCGTCAAGCAGGTCCGTGTCATCACCTTCAAGGACGTCAACATCGAGGAGCTCGAGAAGCCGGAGCTGCGGCTGCCGGATGAGCCGTGATGGGGTCTTTCAATAGAAGCCATTGCGCCCAACATCGTCGGTTGACACAGACACTATTCCGGAATTTTCCGAATAGTCGCCTTTGTGAACTCGATAGCTTTTTGGCATATCTCCGTCAGAGGTGGCCTGGGCAAAGTTGCGAATGTAACGCCAGTAATTACACCCGAGTTTTGTGACTGTACGTAGGTGAAGCACTCGTTTGAATTCAGCGAACCTACGCCTATTCTTCTTTCGCCCACTTTTGAGTCACTAAGCCAATTGAACGAGTGATTGGTGGACTTGTACGCCTCGAGGCTATCGAAATCCGCAACTAATTGGTGTACAGACCAGTCCTCTAACGATGAGCCCGAATAATGCCAGGCGCAACCCCGAAGCGTCTGGCCGTCGACAGTGGCCGCGTCCGCTATTGATGACATATCCAGCTCTAACGACGCAGCGATTGAATCGTCAATCGCAGTGCAGGGTTCGTATGTTGTTCCGTCGTTCGACTTATTCCACCTCTGGAAGAATTTCGTTGTAAAGGGAAGTCGTGCGCCGATATCATCAGTCTGCCTCGGACCATCGAAGGTCGTTTCGGAGGGGGACGAAGGGCTGTCGCCGGATGACGGCTCTGTGCTGTCAGTACATCCGAAAAGTAGCAATAGGAACAGAGATAGAGCTGCTAGGCGGAGAAGCTTCATCGGGAAACTCTTACGACCGTGGTTTTGGAAAGTTCGAAGCAGATACTTGATCGGCATCTTGGAGGTGCACGCCAGCCGCAGAGCTCGCTGCCGCAAGTTCTTTAAGACTAGCTATCTGATTGACTAGCCTGCCTGACCAACCCTGATCGCTGGCAACTGCCGCCCTTATGTGCGTCCGCAGGCTGTCACCTTCCTCGCATCCGTCACCGAGGTAGTTCGCCAGCATGATGCGTGATGCTGTATCCAGGCACCGCTGGAGCGCCTCAGCAGCTTCCGTCGCCGCGGCGGCACGCTGTTCCCAAAGGCCGCGCTCCGTGAGCACCATCGCCCCCGGCGTCGGTTCGTGCCAATCCCGTTGATCCGGCGGCGGCTTTATCTCCGGCGCCTCGGGCGGCGCGAGGCACAGCGGCACGCCGGAGTCACTGGTCTTGGGTCCACCGCTCATCGAATCCCTCCCACAGTCATTCGACGTGATGCTGCCGCACTTGGTTCCAGGCGGTTGGCGTCTGCGTCGGCCGACGAATCCCCACGAATTGCCTGTAGCATAGCGGGCCAGATCGGGAGGATCAGAGGTCCGTGGGGACCGAGCGAGATCGGGGGGTCGGTGACGGGCGGGGGCAACACCGATTGGTTTGTCGCGATCCAGCAGATCTTGGCACGGATCGAATCCATGGGGCCGGAGTCCGCGGCTGCGGATGCGCAGGCGTTGGCGCAGGCCATCTCTGCTGCGCACGACGCTGCGGCCGCCCTCTATCGATTCGGCGGCGACGGTCTGCAGGGCGTGGCTGCGTCGGAAAGCTCGGAGAAGGCTCGGCAGATCTCGAGTGACATCGTCTCCGCGGCCGCCGGCGCCAGCCCCGGGGTCGCCGCTCTCGTGAATGCGCAGGCGGTGCTGACGGCTTCACAGGCCCAAGCAGGGCGCCTGGCGGCACTACGGGCAGAGATGGCTAATCCACTCGGCGATGCCTACGGCGCGATGATGCAGGCCGGACTGCTCATGACCCAGACCTACAACGCGCCGATGAGTTCGGCCGGTGACGGCGTTCACTCGCCTGCCGCGGCGAGCGGGGGCGGAGTTTCCGGTGGGGTCGCGGGAGGCGCCTCGACCGGGGCCGGCAGCGCGGGCGGGGGAGGTGCGTCCGGCGGATCGACAACGCACACGACCGCCGGTGGCTCCACAGACCTCGGTGAATACGGGAGCAAAGACGCTGCAGCGTCGACGGCAAACCCGGCCGGGGCGGCGAGTGCGGCTCAGCAGACAGCGTCGGATGCGAGTTCCGCAGCCGACAAGCCGCTGTCTCTCGGCGACGACCCATCCGGCGGTGGCAGTGGGGGCGATGACCTGGACAGCCTGAGCCGTGGCGGACTCGGCAGGCCGGACAGTGCTGACGGCTCGGCGACACCGGCCGCGATGATGATGCCGGGAATGCTCGGCGCGGGAGGTGCCGGCGGCAAGATCGGCGGCGGCGCAATCGGCGGTGGTGTGGGCGGCCTCGGTGGCGCTGGCGGATCGGGTTCGGGCTCCACACTTTCGCGTCCACTGGCCGCCGCGGCGCCGACCACGGGTCCCACCTCGAGCTCGACGACTCCCGTCGGCTCGGGCCCCGGCCGCAGTGGTACCTCGATGGGCGGGGCCCCACATGGGTCACGTGCGCGTGGGTCCGAGAGCAAGAACCACAAGGCCGCACACTATCTGCACACCACTGACAATGGAGCCGAGATCGTCGGCAGCCTGCCTCTGGTGGGTCCGCCCGTGATCGGTGACTGGGCGCCCCCGCAGGCCGCCACGCCGGAGGCGACGACGGGTGGGGCCGGAGAGTCCGGGTCTGTGTCGGACGGGTCGGACAACCCGGACAAAGATCTGCGCCTCTGAGTCTGAGGCGCAGAGGGCCGCGATCCACAGTTGCCGAACCATCCACAGATGTCCGCGAAGTCGTCGACGATGAGCTGAAACGTGGTGCGCCGCAGCGATGCTTGTGGCATGAGCGAGAACGCATCCCAGCCGTCGTCGACACCTCGAGGGCGGCCCAGCAGAGCGGACATCGGCCGCATCGGGGAGGACCTGGCCGCCGCCAAGGTTGTTGATCTGGGCTGGACAGTCCTGGCGAGGAACTGGCGAAACCGTTATGGCGAACTGGATCTCATCGCGGCCGAAGGCTCGGAGTTGGTGGTGGTCGAGGTCAAGACCCGGGCGTCGCGCGTGTTCGATGACCCGGTCATGGCCGTCACGCCGCTGAAGTTGGCGCGGATGCGGCGCCTGGCCCGACAGTGGCTGGCCGAGAACCGCGACCGATGGTGGTCGCGGATCCGGTTCGACGTCATCTCGATTCAGCTCGATCCGCGTGATCCCATCGCCACCGATCTCGCCGTGGTCCGCCATCACCAGGGAGTGTTCGAATGACCGACCCCGCGCTGGTGACCGGGCTCGGACGTGTGCAGTCTGTGGGACTCAACGCGTTCGACGCCAAGCCCATCGAGATCCAGGCCAACGTCGGTTCCGGGTTGCCGGCCTTCACGGTGACGGGCAAGGTCGATGCCTCGCTACGGGAGGCGCGGGATCGCGTCCGCGCCGCGATCTCCAACAGCGGGTTGAAGTTCCCGGAACTGAAGGTGACGGTGTCACTGGCGCCGGCCGATCTGCCGAAAAGCGGCTCGTCTTTCGACCTCGGGATGGCACTCGCGATCCTCGCCGCCACCGCGCAGGCCACCACGACGCGGCTGCACCGCACCGTGTTCCTCGGTGAGCTCGGACTCGACGGGGCGCTGCGACCGGTTCGTGGAGTGCTGCCTGCGCTCAAACGGGCTCGGGACGACGGCTTCACCCATGCGGTCGTCCCGATGCCCAACGTCGCCGAGGCCGCACTGGTGGGTGACCTCGATGTGGGCGGGGCACGCACGCTGGGGGAGGTCGTGCGTTGGTTGGCCGGTGATCACGTGCTCGACACGGTCGCCGAGGACGGGCCGGGTCCGCCGCCGCCGGAGATCCACGACATGTCCGACGTGGTAGGGCAGGCCGAGGCGCGTCACGCGCTCGAGGTCGCTGCTGCCGGAGCACATCACGTCTTGATGACCGGGCCGCCGGGCATCGGCAAGACGATGCTCGCCCGCCGCCTGCCGGGCATCCTGCCGCCGTTGGGCCCAGAGGAATCCTTGGAGGTCACCGCCATTCACAGCATCGCCGGAACTCTTCGATCCGGGCACCCTCTCATCACCGAGGCGCCGTTCATATCGCCGCATCACACCACCTCCGTGACCGCGTTGCTCGGTGGCGGAACCGGGCTCGCGAGACCGGGGGCGGTCTCCCGTGCTCATCGGGGCGTTCTCTTCCTCGACGAATGCGCCGAGATGGGTGCCAAAGTGCTTGATTCACTGCGTCAGCCACTCGAAGAAGGGGAGGTCCGGGTGTCGCGACGAGACGGGGTGGCCACCTATCCGGCGCGATTTCAATTGATCATGGCGGCCAACCCATGTCCTTGCGCGCCGGCACATGACATCGACTGCATTTGCTCGGCCGTCGCACGACGCCGATATCTCGGCAAGCTGTCCGGACCACTGATGGATCGGGTGGACATCCGGGTGCGCATGGACCCGCCGGGCAACACCGCCCTGATGAACTCTGTCGAGGAATCCAGCGACGCCATGCGAGCCCGGGTGTCCGAGGCCCGCGCCGCAGCACTGGCCCGATGGCGTGACCACGGGTGGCTCACCAACGCGGAGGTTCCGGGTTCTGCTCTGCGGCAACGCTTTCGATTGCCTCCTTCGGCGTTGCGGCCGGTTGAGCTGTTCCTCCGTGACGGCCGGGTGACCGCGCGCGGCGCGGATCGAGCGATCCGACTCGCCTGGACACTGGCCGACCTGAAGGGCTGCGAGCAACCATCAGAGACCGAGGTCGCCGAGGCGTTGCTGTATCGGGACCGAGGGGGTCATCGATGACCAGCGCAGACGACGCCGTCCGGCTGGCCTGGGCCTACCTCGCTCGAGTAGCCGAACCGCCATCGGGTGCGGTGCTGGCGCTCTGCGATCAGCTCGGGCCGGTCGAAGCGGCAGCAGCGATCCGGTCAGGGGTGGTGCCGCCCGGACATGATGCGGTACTCGAAGCAACGGGACCTCGGGCCGGAACCGACTGTGCTGCAGATGACCTCGAGATCGCAGAGAAGACCGGAGCACGACTGGTCACCCGCGACGACGACGAATGGCCCGGATGGGCCCTGATGGCACTGGGGCAGGCCGACACGGCGTTTCGGGGCGGCGAGCCAGTCGCGTTGTGGGTGCGGGGACCGGGACGCCTCGACAAGGTGGCGGCCGCAGGCATTGCCCTGGTGGGTTCCCGAGCTGCCTCCGGCTACGGCGAGCAGGTGACATCCACCCTCGCGGCGGGCCTCGTCCTGGCGAACTGGGCTGTGATATCGGGAGCCGCATACGGAATCGACGGAGTGGCGCATCGCGCTGCGTTGGCCTCTGGTGGGCAGACGATGGCGGTGTTGGCCTGCGGGATCGATCGCGACTATCCGGCCGGCCACGCCCGATTGCTCGCCGAGATCGCCGAGCAGGGCCTCGTCGTCTCCGAGTACCCACCGGGCACGACGGCGGCCAAACACCGGTTCCTGACCCGCAATCGGCTGGTCGCCGCGATGGCGTCGGCGGTGGTCGTGGTCGAAGCCGGTCGCCGTTCCGGGGCGGCCAACACCGCTGCGTGGGCGCGCAAACTCGGCCGCCCACTGGGTGCGGTGCCGGGCCCGGTGACGTCGGCGACCTCGATCGGTTGCCATCAGATGATCGCCGACGACCTCGCCGTACTGGTGGCCGACACGGACGCGGCGATCGCGCTCGCCGCACCCGACGCAGGCCTCGACACCGGGCGCGGCCGGACGCGGCCGACCGACAGTCTCTCCGCTGACGAACAACGCGTCCACGACGCGATCCCGGCCCGTGGCGCTGTCACCATCGAGGAGATCGCCTTCTCGGCGGGCCTCGGTATCGGTGTGGTCCGGTCCGCGCTGGCACGGATGGACGTCAGTGGACACGTGGTGAACATCGACGGTGCGTGGCAACTGCCGTGACGGATGCGCCGCGGATTTGTCACTTACGGGTCAGCATCTCCACGAAGATGCGTTTGTCGTCCTCGGTCGGACGCGCGACACGCTCGCCGCCCTGCATGTAGCCGATCCCGACGTACACCAGCGCGGTTGCGCGGGCATGCGCATCGACCTCGTCGAACCCGAGCTCGCGGAACGCGGCATTGGCCACGTCAAAGGTCGTGTGGTCGAGCGCGACCACCGCCTGTGCGAGAGAGGAATCGGTTTCCGCCCACGCCCGCAGGGCCGCCTCGACGGTCCTGCGACGAGGGTCGCTGACCAATTCCCCCATGGCTCCGATGCGCTCCATCGGCGAGCGTTTCTCCAGCTCGGCCAGGGTTTGGCGGGCGCTCTCCTCGACCGCTCGGCAATGATCGGACAGCGCGGACATCAGCGCGGCGATGTCGGCGAAGTGCCAATAGAAGCTGCCTTTGGTGACGCCGAGGCGGTCGCACAGGCGCGAGATCTTGATGGCGCCGGCGCCGTCGCTGATCAGCACCTGCATCGCGGCGTCGAGCCAATCGTCCACCGTGAGCCGGGATCCCCGTCTCGACGACGATGACTCCGGCATGACGACCTCTGCTGCTCGTGGGCAATTCGGCGAACTGAACTCCCAGATTAGAGCACTTCACAAACCTATTGTGTCTGTCCGATTAGTTAGGCTTCCCTAATAAGCGTACGGTGGTGCCGGAGAGGAGGCTTCATGGCCAAACAAACGAACGCGCTCACGGTCCTGCGACGCGAAGCCCTGACCCCGCACCTGGTGCGCCTGTACCTCGGTGGTGACGGCTTCGACGATTTCGTGCCGGCGGCCGACCCGGCGACCTGGGACACCGACATGTACATCAAGTTGGCGTTCGGTTCGGACGGAGCGCCCTACCGCGGCACCGATCTCGATCGTAAGAAGACCAGCCTCCTGCCTCCCGAGGAGCAGCCGGTGCTACGGACTTATACGGTGCGGTCGATCGACCTCGACCGCCGTGAGGTCGCCGTCGACTTCGTCGTCCACGGTGACGAGGGGATCGCCGGACCCTGGGCGGCAACAGTCGAACCGGGAACGGTCATCCGGTTCCTCGGCCCGGGCAGCGGCTATCAGCCGAACCCTGACGCCCCCTGGCACCTGCTGGCCGGCGATGAGGCCGGTCTTCCGGCACTCGCCGCCGCCCTCGAACGGTTGCCCGCGAACGCCGTGGCCAAGGTCTTCATCGAGGTCGGCGGGCCAGAGGACGAGATCGCCCTCACCGCGCCCCCGACGGCCGAGATCGTCTGGGTGCACCGAGGTGGGCCCGCCGGCGAAGTCGGCGACGACGTGGCCGGCGACAATGCGCCTCTGATCGCCGCGGTACGCGATGCCGAGTGGCTCGACGGGGAACCACACGTGTTCATCCACGGTGAGGCACAGGCGGTCATGCACAATCTGCGCGGATACATCCGCAAGGAACGTGGTGTCGGTGCCAAGAACGCCTCGATCTCCGGATACTGGCGGCGCGGGCGCACCGAAGAGGGCTTCCGGCAATGGAAGTCCGAACTCCGAGCCGCCGAAGAGACCGCCGGCGCCAGCGCGTAGCGAGCTGCGCCGCACGCTTCGATCGCGCAACAGTCAGCGTGGGCGGTTGCGTGCGCGCCCGTCGCGCTGTTGTGTCGACGTCATGACCGCTGATTCCCCGGAATCGATGCCGCATGCGAGTGTTCTCGACGATTTCACGTCCTTTCTCCGGTACGAGAAGGGTCATAGTGAACACACGATCCGGGCCTACACCACGGACGTGCGTGGACTCATCGCCTATGCGGGTGCCCGGGGGATCGGCGTCGGGGACATCGACCTGGTGCTGCTGAGATCATGGCTCGCCGACCACACCCGGCGGGGTGCCGCCAGGACCTCGATCGCGCGCCAGGTGTCGTCGGCGAAGACCTTCTGCGCCTGGGCCGCCCGCGAGGGCGTGCTGGGCGAGGACCCCTCGACCCGGTTACAGGCGCCCCGCGCCCATCGCACCCTGCCGACGGTTCTCGCCCCGGATCAGGCGGTCGCCGCGCTCGCCGCGGTGCCGGACGAGGCTGCCGACGACCCGATCGTCGATCGGGACAGGCTCATCGTGGAGTTGCTGTACGCCAGCGGGATTCGCGTCGGCGAGCTGTGCGGTCTGGACATCGGCGACATCGACGCCGGGCGGCGAGTCCTGCGGGTCATCGGCAAGGGCGACAAACAGCGCACCGTCCCGTTCGGGGAACCGGCCGGGCGCGCGATCCACCGGTGGCTGCGTCACGGCCGTCCTCGACTCGCCGGGCCCGACTCCGGGGACGCACTGCTACTCGGTGCGAAAGGCAAACGGCTCAACCAGCGCATGGCCAGGTCCGTGGTGCATCGGGCAGTTCAGGCAGCCGGAGCCCCCGATATCGGACCGCACGGCCTGCGTCACAGCGCGGCCACTCACCTCCTCGAGGGTGGCGCCGACCTGCGCATCGTCCAGGAAATGCTCGGGCATTCGTCGTTGGCGACGACGCAGATCTACACCCACGTCAGCGTCGAGCGCCTGCGCGCCGTACACCGTCAGGCGCATCCCCGGGCATGACCGGGTTCCTGATGATGTGCTCGGCGACCGGCTTGAGCCGGATGCGAACAGCGCCGATCAGGACCATCGGATTCAGATAGACGGCAGCCCGCCCACGACCCCGACGCGCGCCCCAGTGCAGGCACGCCGCGGCGCGGCAACCCTCGTGCCCGGCGTCCACCGTGCCGATCACATCGCCTCGGCGGACCGTCTGCCCCTGCCGAACCGTCGCTTCGACCGGCTCATAGGTGGTGATCAGATCGCCGTCGTGGGCAATCGACACCACCGGCCGACCGGCAACCCGGCCGGCGAAGCGCACCCGGCCCGCGCCGGCCGCGCGGACGATGCTGCCCGGCGACGCGGAGAGGTCGACACCCCGATGCCCCGGCTGCCACCGCTTCTCCGGAGGGTCGAAGGGACGGACGACGGTGGCCGGCGGCGCCAACGGCAGGTGATAGCGAGCTCCGGTCGCGGAGGCGATGGCCGGGACGCCGAACAGCAGCAACGCCACGACGATCAACTCCGCCACCGCGAACATCGCCACCCGGGCGGACGGCGGGCATCGTGGCCGCGTCGACGAGTCCCAAGAGATCATGATCTTCAGACGCACCGCGACCCCGATCGGCTCCCACCGATGCCGGGTCGGCGAAAACTTCTCGACCGCCGCCGGGAACGGGCGGGGCCGGTTTTGGTTTTCCACCCGTGACCGGCGTAAACTTCCTGGCGCACCTCATCGGAATCGGTGAGGTGACTTCGCGCGCCTGCGAAGCGACGACTTCCTCCTCTGCGAGGACGGGTCGCTGACAGTGCCGGGTGGGCGGTCCCGGAGGTGCCATCGCAACCGGGTCCACCACGGCAGCAGGTGCCAGGATCGGCACCGACCGGTGTCGATGTAACTGCACGCAAAGGATAGATACGACATGGCTGTCGTGACCATGAAGCAGCTGCTGGACAGCGGCGCACACTTCGGGCATCAGACCCGCCGTTGGAACCCGAAGATGAAGCGGTTCATCTTCACCGACCGCAACGGCATCTACATCATCGACCTGCAGCAGACGCTGACCTACATCGACAAGGCGTACGAGTTCGTCAAGGAGACCGTCGCCCACGGCGGCACCATCCTGTTCGTCGGCACCAAGAAGCAGGCGCAGGAATCCATCGCCGGAGAGGCCACCCGCGTCGGCATGCCGTACGTGAACCAGCGTTGGCTCGGCGGCATGCTCACCAACTTCTCGACCGTCCACAAGCGCCTGCAGCGTCTGAAGGAACTCGAGACCATGGAGCAGACCGGCGGTTTCGAAGGTCGCACCAAGAAGGAAATCCTCATGCTCACGCGTGAGAAGAACAAGCTCGAGCGCACCCTCGGTGGTATCCGCGATATGGCCAAGGTGCCTTCTGCTGTTTGGGTTGTGGACACCAACAAGGAGCACATTGCTGTCGGTGAGGCACGCAAGCTCAACATCCCGGTCATCGCGATCCTCGACACCAACTGCGATCCCGACCTCGTCGACTACCCGATCCCGGGCAACGACGACGCGATCCGCAGTGCGGCCCTGCTGACCCGTGTGGTCGCATCGGCTGTCGCCGAGGGCGTACAGGCCCGCGCCGGCCAGTCGTCTGACGACTCCAAGCCGGAGGCGGGCGGCGGCGAGCCGCTGGCCGAGTGGGAGCAGGAACTGCTCACCCAGGCCACCGCACCTGCGGGTGGCGAGGCCGAGGCCGGCACCGCGCCGGCGCAGTAACACCGGATCGAACACCAACGGTCCTGAAGTCTCCTCGGGCCGCGACCCGGCCCGGGGAGACATTCGACACTCTCTCTAAGGAGGCTCGCCAACGATGGCGAACTACACCGCAGCCGATGTGAAGCGTCTCCGTGAGCTCACCGGCTCAGGAATGCTGGACTGCAAGAACGCCCTGGCCAACAACGACGGTGATTTCGACAAGGCCGTCGAGGAACTGCGCATCAAGGGTGCCAAGGACGTCGGCAAGCGCGCCGAGCGGTCCACCGCCGAGGGGCTCGTCGCCGCCAAGGACGGCGCCCTCATCGAGATCAACTCTGAGACCGACTTCGTCGCCAAGAACGCCGAGTTCCAGGAGCTCGCCGATCAGATCGTGGCCGCCGCCGCCGAGGCGAAGACCCAGGACATCGAGGTTCTCAAGACCGCCAAGCTGGGCGACGGCACCGTGGACGACGCCGTGCAGGCACTGTCGGCCAAGATCGGCGAGAAGCTCGAGCTTCGTCGGGTGGCCTACTACGACGGACCGGTCTCGGTCTATCTGCACAAGCGTGCGTCGGATCTGCCTCCCGCCGTCGGCGTGCTGGTGTCCTACACCGGTGAGGGCGACGACGCGGCCGAGGCCGCTCGCGGCGCTGCCATGCAGGTGGCCGCGCTGAAGGCGAAGTACGCGACGCGCGACGAGGTTCCCGCCGACATCGTCGAGAACGAGCGTCGTATCGCCGAGCAGACCGCCAAGGAAGAGGGCAAGCCGGAGCAGGCGCTGCCGAAGATCGTCGAAGGACGCGTCAACGGCTTCTACAAGGATGTCGTGCTGCTCGACCAGGCGTCGGTGCAGGACTCCAAGAAGACTGTCAAGGCTCTCCTCGACGAGGCCGGCGTGAGCGTCAACGGTTTCGTCCGTTTCGAGGTCGGCCAGTCCTGATCTGTTGAAACGCCAAAGACGGCCCCGTATCACCGTGGTGGTGGTGCGGGGCTGTCTTTCGTTGTCAACGGATGAGTCCGGGACGTGCAGGGCTGAGCTCCCGGGGGAACTGCCCTCACCCAGTTCGTGGTGAATGCCCAGGGCCATCGCAGGTGTCCGGGTTGGGCGCCCGGCCGCGGATGCGGTCGGTACTCAGGCCGAGGACGTCGACAATCGCCAGGTCGTGATGCCGTTTTCGCGGCAATCAGACACCTGGTCGACCGCATGTCGTCGAACCGCCCACGCAGCCACGTACGATATTGACCGAATCGACCAGTGAGGAAGATGCATGAGCGAAACGCCCTCCCCGCGAGACTCTGAGCGTCACGGCTACAAGCGTGTGCTTCTCAAACTCGGGGGTGAGATGTTCGGCGGCGGCGGAGTCGGCCTCGACCCCGACGTGGTGGCGACGGTGGCCGACCAGATCGCCGAGGTCGTCGCCACGGGTGTGCAGGTGGCGGTCGTCATCGGTGGCGGCAACTTCTTCCGTGGTGCAGAACTGCAGCAGCGTGGACTCGACCGCGCCCGGTCCGACTACATGGGGATGCTCGGCACCGTCATGAATTGCCTGGCGTTGCAGGACTTTCTGGAGAAGCGCGGCGTCAACACCCGGGTCCAGACGGCCATCACGATGGGGCAGGTCGCCGAGCCGTATCTGCCGCTGCGCGCTCAACGGCATCTGGAGAAGGGTCGTGTGGTGATCTTCGGTGCCGGCATGGGCATGCCCTATTTCTCCACCGACACCACCGCCGCGCAGCGGGCGCTCGAGATCAAGGCCGAAGTGGTGCTGATGGCCAAGGGCGTCGACGGTGTCTTCGACGCCGATCCGCGGGTGGTGCCCGATGCCACGATGTTCTCCGAGATCAGCCACCGCGAGGTCCTCGACAAGGAACTCAAGGTCGCCGACGCGACGGCGTTCAGTCTCTGTATGGACAACAAGATGCCCATCCTGGTGTTCAATTTGCTGGAGCAGGGCAATATCGCGCGGGCGGTTGCGGGGGAGCGGATCGGTACCCTGGTCGCCACCTGATCACCCGAGCACCCGACACCAATTGAATCAGTACCTAGTAGAAGTAGGACGACGATGATCGACGATGCGCTCCTGGACGCCGAAGAGAAGATGGAGAAGGCGGTCAGTGTCGCCAAGGACGACATGGGATCGATCCGCACCGGGCGCGCCAACCCGGCGATGTTCAACAAGGTGAACATCGAGTACTACGGCACCATGACCCCGATCACCCAGGTCGCCGGGATCAACACCCCCGAGGCGCGGCTCGTGGTGATCAAGCCGTATGAGGCGTCCACCTTGCGCGACATCGAGACGGCGATCCGCAATTCCGATCTGGGCGTGAACCCGACCAACGACGGCAACGTCATCCGCGTCGCGATCCCTCAGCTGACCGAGGACCGGCGCCGAGAGCTGGTGAAGCAGGCGAAGGGCAAGGGTGAAGACGCCAAGGTCTCCATCCGCAACGTTCGTCGCAAGGCGGTCGACGAACTCAAGCGCATCCAGAAGGACGGTGAGGCCGGCGAGGACGAGGTCACCCGTGCCGAGAAGGAACTCGACAAGACGACCGCCGGGTACGTCGCCCAGGTCGACGAGCTGGTGAAGCACAAAGAGAACGAATTGCTCGAAGTGTGAGCGCCGACCTTCCCGGGGCGTCTATACCAGAACCGATGGCCACTGAATCGTCCGCGAGCAAGCCCGAGGTGCCCGGCGACAAGCAATCGGGCGAGAAGAAGAAGTCGCGCGCCGGACGAAACCTGCCCGCAGCGATCGGCGTGGGTGCATCGCTCGGGGTCTCGATCATCCTGATCCTGTTCTTCGCGCCGAAGATCTGGTACGGCATCGTCGCGGTGGCCTTCGCGATCGCGACGTGGGAGGTGTTCAAACGCCTCCGCGACGGCGGGTATCAGATCGCGTTCTGGCCGTTGGTGATCGGCGGACAGGCGATCATCTGGTCGAGCTGGCCGTGGGGGCCGACGGGAGTGCTGACGGCCTTCGTCGGCACCGTTCTGGTCCTCATGGTCTGGATGTTGTTGGCGCAAGGGATCAACAATGCGCCGGAGAATTACCTGCGCAATCTGGCGGCGAGTGTTTTCGTCCTCGCGTGGTTGCCATTGCTCGCCTCGTTCGGCGCCTACATGGTGGTCCAGGATCACGGCGCGGCGCGGGTGGCCACGCTGATGGTCGTGGTCGTGTGCTCGGACGTCGGTGGCTACGCCGCCGGCGTCCTGTTCGGTAAGCACCCGATGGCGCCGGCCATCAGTCCCAAGAAGTCGTGGGAGGGGCTGATCGGTTCGCTCGTCGTCGGCACCACCGGCGCGGTGTGCTGCGGCATCTTCCTGCTCGACGCCCACTGGTGGGTGGGTGCGATCCTCGGCCCGGTCCTGGTGGTGTGCGCGACGCTCGGAGACCTGGTCGAATCCCAGGTCAAGCGGGATCTCGGCATCAAGGACATGGGTACGCTGCTGCCCGGCCACGGCGGCATCATGGACCGGCTGGACTCACTGTTGCCGTCAGCGTTCATCGTCTGGGCCGTGCTGACCGCACTTCTCTGACGGATCGCGCGTCATACGGCGCGATCGGTCAGCGCTTGGCCTTCTTCAGCGCCCGACTCATCTGCATCATCCGTAGACCACCGACGGCCGCCACGATCAGGGCGCCGGCGATCGCTGCGATGAGCAGGCTCACACCCAGGGGCAGATCGACTTCCCAGAAGAGGAGCATGATCTTCTGGGATTCCAGGTTCTGCAGGATGAAGACCAGCAGCAGAATCGTGATGATCGCGCCGATGACGAGACCGAAGAACGTGGCCCTGGTGCGGGTGTGCTGCACCTTCTTGACCTTGGTGCGGAGCTCGTCACGTTCGGCCAGCAACGCCTGATGGTCGGGATCGGGCTGAGGGAGATCGGTGCCCCCGGTCGGCTCGCCGACATCACTCGGCTGATGCTGCTGCGGATCCGGTGTCGTCATACAGCCATCATGACATGCGACAATGTCACCATGCCGTCATTGCCGCTCGTGTTCGACGCTCCCAAACGGGGGCGTCCTCCCACTCACTTCGTCGACCTCGACTCCGAGGGACGTGTTGCGGCGCTGGCTGATCTCGGGCTGCCGAAGTTCCGCGCCAACCAACTGGCCCGGCAGTATTTCGGCCGGCTCAACGGCGACGTCGAGGAGATGACCGACCTGCCGTCGACGTCGCGTGACGCCGTCGGCGAGAAGCTGTTCCCGTCGTTGCTGACGCCGGTGCGACACATCTCGTGTGATGCCGGAGACACGCGGAAGACCTTGTGGCGATTGCACGACGGCACGCTGCTGGAGAGCGTGCTGATGCGCTACACCGATCGGAACACACTGTGCATCTCCAGCCAGGCCGGATGCGGTATGGCGTGTCCGTTCTGTGCGACGGGGCAGGGTGGTCTGGACCGCAACCTGTCGACCGCCGAGATCGTCGACCAGGTCCGTGCCGCTGCTCGTGCCCTGCGCGACGGTGAGTTCGGTGAACCGGGCCGGCTGTCCAACGTCGTGTTCATGGGGATGGGCGAACCCCTGGCCAACTACAAGCGGGTGGTCAGTGCCGTTCGACAGATCACCTCCCCGGTGCCGGGGGGGCTGGGGATCTCGGCACGATCGGTGACCGTGTCGACGGTCGGTCTGGCACCGTCGATCCGTCGTCTGGCCGATGAGGGGCTGTCGGTGACACTCGCGGTGTCGCTGCACACCCCGGACGACGAGCTGCGAGACACGCTGGTACCCGTCAACAACCGCTGGTCGGTCGCCGAGGTTCTGGACGCGGCACGCTACTACGCCGACACCACCGGACGTCGGGTGTCGATCGAGTACGCGCTGATCCGTGACGTCAATGATCAGCCGTGGCGTGCGGACCTGTTGGGGGAGAAGCTGCACAAGGCCCTGGGGTCGTTGGTGCACGTGAACCTGATCCCATTGAATCCGACTCCGGGGTCCGAATGGGACGCCAGTCCCAAGCCGGTGGAGCGCGAGTTCGTCCGTCGGGTGCGCGAACAGGGTGTGTCATGCACGGTCCGCGACACGCGCGGGCAGGAGATCGCAGCCGCCTGCGGTCAGTTGGCGGCCGAGGAACGCTGAGGTCGCAGCCGCCTGCGGTCAGTTGGCGGCCGAGGAACGCTGAGGTCGCAGCCTCAGTTCTTCCAGCGGCCGCGCTTGGCGAAAGTCGGCCTCAGCAGGAAGTAGGCGAGTACGGCAGCGAAGCCGGCGAGCCAGATGTCTTCCACGTGGCCCCTGTGGTTGCCGATGAACATCAGCAGCAGCGCGGCCACGCAGAACCAACCGGCGATGATGAAGGATTTCGTCGCCTGACCGTGCCATCCGAAGCGGGCCGACGGTGCATCCGCGGGCTCGCGAACCCAGCCGGTGTCGACCTGCTCAACCTCGGTGCTTGCCACGATGGCTCCTCACTCTGCGGACCCGTTTCGACGGGGATCTGGGCGGTCACGTCTCCGGCCACCCGTCGGAAAGTCTGACGGCCGGTAGTAGTAGCGACAAGCATAACGTGACCATGCCGACGACCGGCGACGACCCGTGATGGCGATCTAGATGGCTAGTGGATGATCCATTAATAGATTATCTGCTAGTGTTTGATCATGACATCCACTCACGGCACCAGGCGCCGGGTGTTCCTGCTCGGTGTCATCTGCGCCGCCACCCTGATGACGGTCATCGACGAAACGATCGTCACCGTGGCACTTCCCGACATCCGCAGCGAACTGAACTTCACCGCCGCGGGATTGCCCTGGGTCGTCAACGCATATCTGATCGGGTTCGGCGGTGTGCTGTTGTTCGCCGGCCGCGTGGGAGATCTCGTCGGTCGAGGACGAGTGCTGTTGTCGGGAATGGCATTGTTCACGGCAGCCTCGATGCTCTGTGGGCTCGCCATGTCGCCTGCCTGGCTGATCGTGGCGCGCTTCGTCCAGGGCATCGGTGCGGCATTCGCCGTCGCGGTCGCGCTGGGGATGATCGCCGCACTGTTCGTTGAACCGGGGGAGCGCGACCGCGCGATGGGCGCATACGCCTTCATGGGCGCGGTCGGCGCCTCGTCCGGCTACATCATCGGCGGCATCATCACCACGTCGTTGGACTGGCGGTGGGTGTTCTTCGTGAACGTGCCCATCGGCGTGGTGGTCGTCGTCGCAGGGTTGCGCACCTTTCCGGGTGAGAATCCACCGGGGTTGCGCGGTGGACTCGATTGGCAGGGCGCGTCGATGCTCGTGGTCGGGCTGATGTGTCTGGTCGGGGCGCTCGCGTCACAGAACCCCGTGGCCGGTGCGGCGGCACTTGTCTTGCTCGCGGGTTTCGTTGTACGCCAACGGTTCGCGGCCTCGCCGACGTTGCCGCTCGAGGTGTTGGCCGCACGCGGACTCGGGGCCGTGAACATCGCGTTCGCGTGTTTCGTCGGCGCGATGTTCACCTTTCAGTTCCTCACCACGCTCTACCTCCAGGAGGTGCTCGGCTTCACACCCCTGCTCGCCGGCATCGGAATCGTTCCCATCGCCGCAGGGATCGCGGTCGGCTCGATGGGCGTATACCCGCGTGTCGCGGCACGATTCGGCGTCCGTGCCGCACTGATCGTCGGGCTGGGATCGGTGGTGATCGGTCTGTTCCTCCTGATCCGGGTGCGCCCCGACGGTTCCTACACGTCCGACCTGCTCCCGACGGTGGTGTTGTTCGCCGTCGGCGGTGGTCTCGCACTCCCGGCGATCATGAGCGCGGCGATGGCCGACGTCGCGCCCGCCCATACCGGTGTCGCATCGGGGCTGATCAACACCTCGCAGCAGGCCGGTGGGGCGATCGGGCTGGCGGGACTGACCGCGGTCGCGGCCGCCGTCACCGCGAGCTCCACGTCCGCGGGCGCGCCTGAGTCGGTTGCGCTCGTCGACGGCTTCCGGGTGGCCTGGGGAGTTGCCGGCGGGCTCGCGTCGGTGGCCCTCATCATCGTGGTGATCGCAGTGCGCGTCGGCCCCGCCGCGGGGGCGGGTGGTTCCGCAGACGTCGCGTCATCGCTCCGGCGACCACGGCGGGACCGACCACGCGGCACCCGACCTGCGGGCGAGCCACCCGCGGGTGAGCAGCACCACGAGGGAGGGCGAGGCGAGGACCAACGCCCGGTCGTGTGTTGTCGCGGTGACCTCCCGGACACGCCCTAGACTCGGTTCGTGCCCACGGATGTCGACCCACCTGCCGTCGATCTGTCCTTCCTTCTCAATCAGACCTCGTACGCGCTGGCCGCGCGCATGGCCGAATCCTTGGCCGACCTGGACCTCACCGTCGCCCAGTACTGCGTCCTGTGGAAGGCGGGCGAGGAAGAACGGACTCAGATCGAGATCGCCGAACTGTCGGGTCTGGACAAGACCACCGTGGTCAACACTCTCGACGAATTGGAGGGGAAGGGTCTGGCGACTCGCCGTGTCCATGCCACCGACCGTCGTGCTCGGGTCGCGGCCGTGACCGACCCCGGCGCCGACGTGCTCGGTCACGCACACGAACGGATCCGGCAGGTCTACGACGACGTTCTGGGTGACCTGCCGGCCGACGAGAGGGCCGCATTTCTCACCACACTGTCGACGCTGGCGAACGGTGTGTTGTCGGCACCATCTCATGTCAGTGCGATGCGCCGGCGTCGCAGCCCGCGCCGCGCCGCGCCGTAGAGGCCCCGACAACCGCGCTCGCGCAGGCGACCCCACGATCGGCCGGGGCGTCGAATCGGTGACAGAATGCCGCCATGTCCGAGATCGCGCATCGCACCCTGGCCGACTATCGTTCCGAGCGCTACCCACGCGACATGATCGGTTACGGTGCGACGCCGCCCGATCCGCAGTGGCCGGGTGGCGCGAAGATCGCGCTGCAATTCGTGCTGAACTACGAAGAGGGCTCCGAGAACAACGTCCTCGAGAACGACCGTGGCAGCGAGACCTTTCTCTCCGAGATGATCGGGGCACAGTCCTTCCCGAACCGTCACATGAGCATGGAATCGCTGTACGAGTACGGATCCCGCGCCGGGGTGTGGCGCATTCTCCGTACCTTTTCCCGGCGCGGCCTCCCGCTGACGATCTTCGCGGTGGCGCAGGCGATGGCGCGCAACCCCGAGGTGGTCGCGGCGTTCGCCGAGCGTGGCGACGAGATCGCCTGTCACGGATATCGATGGCTGAACTATCAGCTCGTCGACTCCGCGGTCGAGCGGGAACACATGCACGCCGCTGTCGATCTGCTCACCGAGATCACCGGAGAACACCCGCTCGGCTGGTACACCGGCCGCGACTCGCCGAACACCCGGCGGCTCGTCGTCGAGGAGGGGGGCTTCGCCTACGACTCCGACAGCTACGCCGACGACCTCCCGTACTGGGTCAAGGTGCCGCGGGGCGACGACGTCGTCGATCATCTAGTGGTGCCGTACACGCTCGACACCAACGACATGCGCTTCGCATCGCCCGGCGGGTTTCCGTCGGGCGAGCAGTTCTTCGCGCACCTGCGGGATGCGTTCGACGTGCTCTATGCGGAGGGAGTGGCAGGTTCACCGAAGATGCTCTCCGTCGGCCTGCACTGTCGCCTGGTCGGCCGTCCGGCACGTCTGGCCGCCCTCGAGCGGTTCCTCGACCACGTCCAATCGCACGACGACGTGTGGATCACCCGACGCATCGACATCGCCGATCACTGGCGCAGGATCCACCCCGCCTGAACACCGGTGCTGCGCCCGGGTCGACGAGAGGTCGGGTTCTGTCGGCGCGATTCGGGGTTCTGTCGGCGGCGAATTTTGGGCTCGCTCGACGAGGCGGGGACAATGAAGGCGTGACGACGCGCGTACTCATCCTCGGATCGACCGGATCGATCGGTGTGCAGGCACTGGAGGTCATCGCCGAGCATCCCGAGCGCTTCGAGGTGGTCGGCCTCGGCGCCGGTGGTGGCAACCTCGATCTGCTGCGCGAACAGGCGAAGGCGTTCCGAGTCCCGGCGCACGCGCTCGGTGTTGCCGACACGGCGGCCGCGCGAACCCTGTCCGACGACCTCGGCGCGCAGGTCCTCGGTGGCCCGGACGCGATGTGTGACCTGATCGACGCGGTCGACGCCGATGTGGTTCTCAACGCGGTCGTCGGGTCCATCGGGCTGCGTCCGAGCCTCGCCGCACTGCGGTCAGGGGCGCGACTCGCGCTGGCGAACAAGGAGTCCCTGATCGCCGGTGGATCGCTGGTGCTCGACGCCGCTGCGCCGGGACAGATCGTGCCCGTCGACTCCGAGCACTCGGCGATCGCGCAATGCCTGCGCGCCGGCGGCCCCGACGAGGTCGATCGCATCGTCCTGACCGCCTCCGGCGGCCCTTTCCGCGGGTGGACCCGCGAGGCACTCGAGGACGTCACCCCCGAGCAGGCGGGCCGGCACCCGACGTGGTCGATGGGGCCGATGATCACGCTGAACTCGGCGACGTTGGTCAACAAGGCACTCGAGGTCATCGAGGCCCATCTGCTGTTCGGTGTCGACTACGACCGCATCGACGTCACCGTCCATCCGCAGTCGATCGTGCACTCGATGGTGACCTTCGTCGACGGCGCAACCATGGCCAAGGCGTCCCCACCGTCGATGAAGCTGCCCATTGCCCTGGCGCTGGGCTGGCCGGACCGTGTTCCGGGGTCATCGACCGCCTGCGACTTCTCCACGGCGTCCGCGTGGACGTTCGAACCGGTCGACAACGCGGTATTCCCCGCGATCGTTCTGGCCCGCGATGCCGGGCGCGGCGGGGGATCGCTCACCGCGGTGTACAACGCGGCCAACGAGGCGGCAGCCGAGGGTTTCTTCGCCGGCGCCATCCGGTTCCCCCGCATCGTCGAGATCATCCGTGAGGTGCTCGCCGAGGCAGATCAGTGGACTGCGCCGCCAGGTACTGTGGAAGACGTCTTGGCCGCCGACCAGTGGGCGCGGCATCGCGCCGCGCATCTGGTCACGGCATATGCGGATGGAGTGAGTAAGTGAGTTTCGCGCTCGGCGTGGTGCTGTTCGCCGCAGCGTTGCTGCTGTCGGTGGCATGGCATGAATGCGGCCACATGTGGGCGGCGCAGGCGACCGGCATGAAGGTGCGCCGTTATTTCGTCGGCTTCGGCCCGACGCTCTGGTCGACCCGGCGAGGGGAGACCGAATACGGATTCAAGGCCTTCCCTCTCGGTGGGTTCTGCGACATCGCCGGGATGACCCCCTACGACGAGATCGCCGAGGAGGACCGTCCGCGGGCGATGTACCTGCAGAAGCCGTGGAAGCGGCTGGTGGTGCTCTTCGCCGGACCGGCCCAGAACTTCATCCTCGGATTCGTGCTGGTCCTCGTCGTCGGTTCGATCTGGGGATTGCCGAACATCTCCAAGGACCCGGTCCCGGCGACGGTGTCGCAGACCACGTGCGTGCCGGCGTCGACCACGTATTCCGACTCCGCGGACCCGGTCTCGACCCCGTGCTCGGGCGCCGGGCCGGCGGGTGCTGCCGGACTTCAGGCCGGCGACACGATCGTCGCGGTGAACGGGCAGTCGGTGTCCGACTACTCCGAGGTCTCCAAGCTCATCGGCGACAGTTCCGGGCCGGTGGGACTCACCGTGCAGCGTGGCGCCGAGCGCCTGGACTTCACGATCACTCCGCAGCCGGCGACGGTGGTGATCGATCAAGGCGGCACGACCTCGTCCGAGCAGACACACAAGGTCGGCATCACGTTCTCCCCGCCGCCGTCCATCAACCACTACGACGGGCTGGCTGTGGTCCCGGGGGCGTTCGCGTTCACCGGCGACCTGTTCGGCGCGACCTGGGATGCCTTGCTGTCGCTGCCGTCCAAGGTCGGGGCGTTGTGGACGGCGGTCACCGGAGGTGAGCGTTCCGCCGACACCCCGGTCAGCGTGTACGGCGCGTCGGTGCTGGGTGGACAGGCCGTCGAACGCGGGGCCTGGAGCATGTTCTTGATGCTGCTGATCAGCATCAACTTCTTCCTCGGCTTGTTCAATCTGGTGCCGCTACTACCGTTGGATGGTGGACACATGGCCATCGTCGGCTATGAGAAGGCACGTAACACCGTCCGGAGGTGGCTCGGCCGGGCCGCGGCCGGGCCGGTGGACTACATCCGACTCATGCCGATCACCTACGCCGTCGTGATCGTCATGGGCGGCTTCATGGTGCTGACGCTGACCGCCGACATCGTCAACCCGATCAAGATCTTCTGACGAGACCCACGTCGAACCCCAGCCAGTCGAACCCAACAGCCCCATCGTCATTCGAGGTGAATCAGATGAACGCCCCAACATCACCTGACGCGGTCCAGGTCGGGCTCGGCATGCCCGCATCGCCGCCGCCGGTCCTGGCGCCGCGGCGCAAGACCCGTCAGATCCAGGTCGGTTCCGTCGGTGTGGGCAGCGACCACCCGATCTCGGTGCAGTCGATGACCACCACCAAGACCCACGACATCAACGCGACGCTGCAGCAGATCGCCGAGCTCACCGCGTCGGGATGTGACATCGTCCGGGTGGCCTGCCCGCGCCCGGAGGACGCCGAGGCGCTGCCGATCATCGCCAAGAAGTCCAAGATCCCGGTGATCGCCGACATCCACTTCCAGCCGAAGTACATCTTTGCCGCGATCGACGCAGGCTGTGCCGCGGTGCGGGTGAACCCGGGCAACATCAAGGAGTTCGACGGTCGCGTCAAGGAGGTCGCGAAGGCCGCCGGCGCCGCGGGCATCCCGATCCGGATCGGCGTCAACGCGGGGTCCCTCGACAAGCGGATCATGCAGAAGTACGGCAAGGCCACCCCGGAGGCGCTCGTCGAATCGGCGCTCTGGGAGGCGAGCCTCTTCGAGGAGCACGGTTTCGGCGACATCAAGATCTCCGTCAAACACAATGACCCCGTCATCATGGTGGAGGCCTACCGACAGCTCGCCGCACAGTGCGACTACCCGCTGCATCTCGGCGTCACCGAGGCCGGTCCGTCGTTCCAGGGCACCATCAAATCGGCGGTCGCCTTCGGTGCATTGCTGTCCGAGGGCATCGGTGACACCATCCGTGTCTCGTTGTCGGCACCGCCGGCCGAGGAGATCAAGGTCGGCGACGCGATTCTGCAGTCGCTGAATCTGCGGCCCCGCAAGCTCGAGATCGTGTCCTGTCCGTCCTGTGGCCGGGCACAGGTCGACGTGTACAAGCTCGCCGACGAGGTGACGGCGGGCCTGGAGGGTATGGAGGTGCCGCTGCGCGTCGCCGTGATGGGTTGCGTCGTCAACGGTCCGGGCGAGGCGCGCGAAGCCGACCTGGGGGTCGCGTCGGGCAACGGCAAGGGTCAGATCTTCGTCAAGGGCGAGGTCATCAAGACCGTCCCGGAAGCCGAGATCGTGGAGACATTGATCGAAGAAGCGCTGCGGATAGCGGGGGAGTCGGGTGACACTGGTGGTGACAGGGAAGCGGGTCCACCGGTCGTGACGGTCAGCTGATCACGGCGTAGGTGGCCACCGCCGACGGCCCCGCGGCCGTGGGACGCATCCCGCCGGACATGGCAGAGGGAGCGGTGGTGCTGAAGCTACTGGGCGATCGCCCGCTGGGCGCACGGGATGCGCCGGTGGTCGAACGGGTGTTGACGTCGGATCCGGTGGCGATGTGTATGGTCGCGGCGCGTTTCGAGACGCACGGTATCAATCCGCGGCTGCTGGGTGGCGAGCTGTGGACCGTCGACGATCCCCGTTCGTCGTTGTGCTTCTCCGGCGCCAATCTCATCCCGCTGGTCGGCTCGCCCGAGGAGATGGAAGGTTTCGCCGACCGCGCGGCGGCAGCACCTCGGTTGTGCTCGTCGATCGTCGGGCGTGCGGAAATGGTGTTGCCGCTGTGGGATCGGATCGAGCCCTGCTGGGGGCCGGCCCGGGAGGTGCGCGACAACCAGCCGCTGATGGCGCTCACCGGTCCGCCGATGGTCGCGCCCGACCCGCTCGTCCGACTCGTCACCCTCGACGACCTGGACGCATACCTGCCGGCCGCGATCGACATGTTCATCGGTGAGGTGGGTGTCGATCCGCGGGTGGGTGACGGGGGGCGTTCGTATCGGCGCCGACTGGCGTCGTTGATCACTGCGCAACGAGTGTTCGCGCGCTTCGACCACGGTGACGTCGTCTTCAAAGCGGAGATCGGTTCGTTGTCGCGCCGAGTCGGGCAGATCCAGGGTGTCTGGGTTGCGCCGGACCGTCGGGGCGAGGGGTTCGGCGCGGGCGGCACCGCAGCGGTCGCCGCCGCCATCATCGGGCTCGGCCGCACTCCCAGCCTCTACGTCAACAACTTCAATCTGCCTGCGCGCGAAGTGTATCGGCAGGTCGGCTTCAGTGAGGTCGGCAGCTTCGCGACCGTTCTGGTCGACTGAGTCGCGCGGCCGGCCCGCCCGAGGAGGCTGCCGCGGCGCGGATCGGTGGCGGACATCACCTGGTGAGTGTGATCCCGGCACGGTTGCGGTCTACCTCGGTGGTCGGGCTCGGTGGTCGGCCCATCCGGCATCCGCGGTGATCGCGATCGGTCATACGGCCGGCAAACCCGCACGATTGCCACCGCGTGGCGCAGCGGATTTCATGGTGCAGCGCCATATCATCGACACTGATGTTGCAGATGAGACGGCGAGTAATCAGTGTGGCCTGTGTTTCGGTCAGCGCTGCGTTGACACTGGGCGTTGCCGGATGCGCAACGGTGGACGACGGACCGCGCCAGGCCGTAGAACGGTTCCTCGCCGCGTTCGGCGCCAAGAACACCGCTGAGGCCGCCGATCTCACCGACGATCCGCAACAAGCCCGCAGCGGCCTCGATGCCGCGTGGGACGGACTGGCCGCCGAGAAACTCACCGCGAGTACGGGAAAGGCGCGCGTCAACGGGGACATCGCCGACATCGACGTCACCTATCACTGGGATCTGCCGCGCGGCCGGGAGTGGAGCTACCCGGCCCGGGTGAATCTGGCACGGTCGGACTCCGGCTGGTCGGTGCGCTGGACCTCAACCGATATCCACCCGGATCTCGGTGCCAATCAACGACTTTCGCTGCAGATGGTGGACGCGCCGCGGGCCACCGTGAACGAATCCGACGGTTCGGAGGTGCTGGTCAACGGGTCGGTGATCGGGATCAACTTCGACGCGAAACAGGCCGCGGCGAACGGATCGGTGGCTGATTCGGTCACCCGCCTCGTCGGGGCCCTGCAGGGCTACGCACCCGGCCTGTCCGCGCAGACGATCGCCGAGGAGTCGACCGCGAGCGACGGGCCGTATCCGATCACGCGGTTGTCCGAGCGCGATTTCGACCGGCTCCGTGATCGATTGGCCATTCCCGGCGTCGTGCACAATGTGCAGGCCGAACTCGTCCCCAAGAATCCGGATTTCGCGCCCGCATTGCTGACCGAGGTCAAGAAGGTCGTCAACAGCGAGGTCGATGGGCGGGTCGGCTGGCGGGTCGTGACCGTCAATCCCAACGGACTCGACGCCGATGTCCTCGCCGACCACGCACCCAAGCCGGCCCCGGCCATCTCGCTGAGTCTGTCGCGGCAGGTTCAGACCGCGGCGCAACGCGCCGTCGACGCCACCAACCGGTTCCAGATAGCGATGGTGGTCATCCAGCCCTCGACCGGCAACATCCTCGCCGTCGCGCAGAACAAGGCAGCGGACCGGAACGGGCCGATCGCGACCTCCGGCCTGTATCCGCCCGGTTCGACCTTCAAGATGGTCACTGCAGCCTCGGCGATCAGCCGCAACCTTGCTCACCCGGGATCGATGGTGCCCTGTCCCGGTGAGATCGAGATCGGTCCTCGCCGGATCCCCAACTACGATCGCTTCTCGCTCGGCACGGTGCCGATGCTGCAGGCGTTCGCCAGTTCGTGCAACACGACGTTTGCGTACCTCGCCAGCAAGATGGGGCCCTCGGATCTCGCGCACACCGCTGCGGCGATGGGCATCGGTCAGAACTATGACATCGCCGGCCTCGACGTCGTATCCGGTTCGGTCCCGATCGCGCCGGAACTGGTCGCACGCACCGAGGATGGATTCGGTCAGGGAAAAGTATTGGTGAGCCCGTTCGGTCTGGCCATGGTCGCGGCGACGGTGGCGCACAACGGCAAGGCGCCGGTACCGCAACTGATCCTCGGCAAGCCGACAAAGATAGAGGGCCCACAGCCGACACTGGATCCCTCGGTGATCGCCGAACTGCGTCCGATGATGCGGGCCGTGGTCACCCAGGGCACCGGTACCGTCATCGCCGACGAGGGAACGGTCCTCGGCAAGACCGGTGAGGCAGAGTTCGCCGGTGGGTCGCATGCCTGGTTCGCCGGCTACCGCGGCGACCTCGCCTTCGCGACGTTGGTGGTTCGAGGCGGGGACTCCAACAACGCCGTCGGCGTGACTCGGGACTTCTTCTCGTTCCTGCCGCCCGGGTACGCGGCCGGCGCGCGCTCCTGAGGGTGCGCCGGGTCGCGGCACGGGAGCCGCGGTGCAGGCGCGGGGTTCGCGGGACCTGCCCTCCACAACGACGAACGGGGACGGACGTGCGAATCCATCCCGGAATGAATCAAACAGCTTGCTCACCCGGGGATCTCAGCACTCGGCGGCGCCCTCGTAGCGCTCCTGCACTGCCCGGATGACGTTGCGTAGTGTCGGCGACTCGCCTCCGGCACGCCACACGATTCCCACCGGTATCTCCGGGCTCTCGTCGATCGGTATCCGGACCACCGAGGCCGGCGAGGTCGTGTCCGATGGGTGAACTGCGAAGGCGACACCGACACCTGCAGACGCCAGGGTGACGACCGAGGTCGCGTCCTTGACCTCGATGACGCGTCCGGGCCGGTACTTTGCCTGTTCGCACAGGTCCTCGACGATGCTGCGCAGGGTGCGTCCCGCCGCCGGCCGCACCAGGATGAACGTTTCGTCGCGCAGTTGGGTCATGGACAGCGACGGGTTGTTCTGCAACGGGTGGCCGGTGGCCAGCACGGCTCCCAGCCGGACCGCCGAGAACACGTGATGGTGCAGCCCTTCCTCCGCGACCGGTCCGCCGAGCACAGCGATCTCGAGACGCCCCTCGGCCACGAGCTGCCGCAGTTCGGAGTTGGGCCTCGAGGAGTCCACCACGAGTTCGAGATTCGGATATCGGTGTGCGACTGTCCGGACGATCTCGACGAACTCATCGCCCGCGAAGCCTGCGTTGTAACCGATTCGGAGGCGGCCGAATTCGCCGGTGCCGGCGTTACGGGCCTGCAGCACAGCGTCGTCGACAGCGGCAAGAGCGCGTGTGGACGGCCCGAGGAACGCCAGCCCCGCATCCGTGAGTCGGACCGACCGCCGGTCCCGGTCGAACAATCTGGCGCCGATCTCGCTTTCGAGTTGGCGGATGTGTTGGCTGACCGCGGGTTGAGCGAGATTGAGCCGGGCCGCGGCCCGGCCGAAGTGTAGTTCGTCCGCAACCGTCACGAACGTGGTCATCCAGGTGAGCTGCACGGTGACCCATGATAACAGTATGTGATCACTGGAATCGTAAATCGATATTGGACGCTTATGTATGCCTCGTGTCACATTTTAGGTCGACAGTGAGTCGCAACCCTGGATGCACCGGGATGTCCGAGGACATGGAGGTTTTACCGTGCCGCTACATCCGCAGATCGCCGAGATCCTTCACCACATCCGTCGGTGGGACGCCGACAACGGGCCATCGAGGTCGATCGATGACGAGCGATACCGGATCGACGCGTTGCGTCGCACGATCTGGCGTCCGGAGATGCTGCCGGTCGGTTCGATCGAGAATCGGTCGTTCGACGGGCCCGGTGGCGCGGTCGACCTACGGATCTATCGCCCGGCCGATCAGCGGGACACGTCTGTCCCGTTGCCGACCGTGCTGTATCTGCATGGTGGCGGCTGGTGCGTTGGCGGGCTCGATTCCCATGAATCGCACGCGCGGCGGATCTGCGATCGACTGGGCGCCATGGTGATCGGCGTCGACTATCGATTGGCCCCGGAACACAGATTCCCGGCCGGATACGACGACTGCGTCGCAGCCTATCGCTGGGTTCTCGACAATGCCGACGACATCGGCGCGGACACAGAGAAGCTGGTGGTCGCCGGCGACAGCGCCGGCGGTAACCTCGCCGCGGCCGTCGCGCTGACCGCACGTGACGAACAGTTACCACTCGCGGCACAGCTGTTGATCTATCCGGCCACCGACCTGTCCACGATTCGCCCGTCGATGCGGGAGTTGCACAAGGGCTACTTCCTCGAGGTCGGTCATGTCGAGCAGTGGCTGGACAACAGCGCCTATCTCGACGTCCCGGACCTGGTCACCGATCCGCACGTGTCACCGCTGCTCGGTGATCTCGACGGGATGGCGCCCGCTGTGGTCGTCGTTGCGGAATACGACCCGTTGAAGGACCAGGGCACGGCCTACGCACAGAAGCTCCGCGCGTCCGGGGTATCGGTTATCTACCGTGAGGCACGTGGAATGATCCACTCCTTCGCGAACATGGGCGTGGTCCCCGAGGCGGTCGCCATCTGTGACCGCTACTGCTCCGATCTCGCTGCGGTTCTCGAAGGGTCGGCGACGACGATCTTCGAGTCCGCCGAACTGCAGGAGGTGTGACGATGAGCGTGCAGGACATCCGACCAGCGCAGGGCTCATCGGACGCGGTGACGACGGCCGGTTCCACCGCAATGGGACGGCGCGCAGCATTGAGTGCTTACCTCGGCAGTCTCGTCGAGTACTACGACTACTTCCTTTTCGGCACCGCGTCGGCCTTGGTGTTCGGACCCATCTTCTTCGCCCCGCTCGGTGCGACCGGCGCGCTGCTCGCTTCGTTCGCCACCTTCGGTGCCGCCTACCTGACCCGCCCGCTGGGCGCCATACTGTTCGGCAACCTCGGTGATCTGATCGGGCGGCGCAGGATACTGACGGTGAGCCTCAACATCATGGGACTCAGCACATTCCTGATCGCATTCCTCCCGAGCTACGCCGCGATCGGGCTGGCCGCACCGATCCTGCTCGTCGTCCTGCGCCTGTTCCAGGGTCTGTCGGCCGGTGGCGAACAAGCGGGATCGAATGCGCTGTCCCTCGAACACGCTCCGGATGGCAAACGCGCGCTGTACACGAGTTGGTCGATGCAGGGCACCATCTCCGGGGTCGTGCTGTCGAGCCTCGCCTTCATCGCCGCATCGAGCCTTCCGGACGACGCATTCACCAGCTGGGGGTGGCGTGTGCCCTTCGCCCTGGCCGGGCCGTTGATGGTCGTCGCGCTCTACGTACGATCACGAGTGGACGAGCCGCCGAGCTTCACCCGCCGTAAGGCCGCAAAGCGCACCTCCCTGCCGCTGACGACTCTCCTCACCTCCTACTGGAAACCGTTGCTGCGCGTCGCCATCTGCAACCTCTTGTCGGTCGTGAGCACGACGATCAGCGTGTACGCGCTCAGTTTCGCCACCGGCACCGCCGGCATCCCCGCCTACCAGTTCCTGCTCGCCGGGATCATCGGCAACCTGGTCTGCCTGGTGATGCAACCATGGTGGGCCCGCCTGTCCGACCGAGTCGGACGACGACCGATCATGACCGGAACTCTCGTCCTCGTCGCGATCATCTGGTTCCCGTACTTCGCTTCGATCGCCAGTGGCAACATCTATCTCGTCGTGGCGTCGTCGATCCTGCTGATGCTCTTCTTCAGCGGAGCCAACGGCGTGCAGGCCGCCTTCTACACCGAGCAGTTCCCGGCCGAGGTCCGCTATACGGGCACCGCGATCGGCATGCAACTCGGCATCCTCATCGGCGGTTTCACCCCGACAATCCAGGCCGCGCTGGCCGACGTCGGCAACGGTGGATGGTTCGCGCCCATGGGATTCGCCGCTGCGATGTGCCTGATCGCCGCCGTGAGTGCATGGACCGCACGCGAGACCGGCCACGTCACCCTGGCGAGCCTGGATACCCGCCCGTAGCGGCGACACCCACGTGACACTCCGCGTCCTCGGCACGACACTGTCGTGGTCGAGGGCGCGGAGTTGGTGTGCACGGCGCGGATCGGTCGGTGACATCGAGCAACCATCGCGTGAGCACCGGATACACCACCGATGTCGGTCCGCCACAGCGGAAGGTGCCGATGTGCTCGCGGCTACGCGACGAGCGTGTCCGCCGCTGCCGCCATGTGCGCGGCGACGGTCGCGGCGGCCTTGTCCGCGTCACCGGTGGCGATGGCATCGACGATGTCCAGGTGACGTCGCGCGTCCATGTTGCGGATGCCACGGTCGACCCCGGCGAACATGATGGACATGCGGATGCTGCCCTCCAACGAGGTCCAGGAGTGCACCAGGGTCTCGTTCCCGGTGAGCTGACACATCCTGCGGTGGAAGTTCAGGTCGGCCTCGATGCGGTCCTCGATGTTGGCGGTTTCGCGTCGTTCCATCTCCTGCACCGCGTCGCGCAGCACCTCGACCGCGTTGGCGCGATCGTCGCGGGCCGAGAGCTCCCGGACGGCAAGGGATTCCAGAGCGGCCCGCACCGAGAAGATGTCGCGTATCTCCTTGGTGTCGAGGTGTCGAACCGACATGCGGCCGCGGGCGCCGGCCGAGATGAGGCCCTCCTGTTGGAGTTGGCGCATCGCCTCACGCAGCGTGCCCCGGCTGATCTGCATGGCTTCGGACAGTTCGGTCTCCACCAGATGGGTGCCGGGACGGATCTGGCCGGAGGTGATGGCACGGCGCAGGGAGTTCAGTGCCTGCTCCCGCAGGCTGGTCTTCTCCAGTCGGAGGAGCGACATCGGGTCGGCGGTCATGGCGGGACTCCTCGGGTGATCGACTGTCAACAGGGGGGCTGTTGACAGTCGATCGTACGCGCTCGACTCCGCAAGGCGTGGTATCTCTCGCACGGTCGTCAGCCGAGGAGCTCGAGGACCCGAGAGCGGACCCGGTCCGTGGACAGCCCATACCGCTCATGCAGGGTCGGTAGCGCGCCGGCGTCGAGAAAGGCGTCCGGAAGCGCGATCGGGGTGACCTGCTTGCCAAGACCGGCGCGCACGACGGCGGCGGCGGTGGCATCGAACAAACCGCCGGTGACCGAATGATTCTCCAAGGTCAGGGCGAGTCGGTCGGTGTCGAGCTCGGCCAGCACGGTTTCTGCGTCGAACGGTTTGATGGTGGGCGAGTGCACAACGGCGACGCTGACGTTGTCGACGGCCAGCGCCTCGGCGGCGAGCAGTGCACGCATGGTCATCAGGCCGCTGGAGACGAACACCACGTCGGTACCGTCCCGCACCACCTTGGCCTTGCCCAGTTCGAAGGTGTAGTCGTAGTCGTCGAGGACGGTGGGCACCTGGCCGCGCAACAGGCGCAGGTAGGTCGGTCCGGGGTGCGCGGCGAGTTGCGGCACGGCCTGGGTGATGTCCACCGAGTCGCACGGATCGACGATGGTCAGATTCGGCATACCGCGGAAGATGGCCATGTCCTCGGTGGCCTGGTGCGAGGGTCCGTAGCCGGTGGTCAGGCCGGGGAGCCCGCCGACGATGTTGACGTTCAGCTCGGGTTCGGCGATGTCGAGGCAGATGAAGTCGTAGGCGCGCCGCGCAGCGAATACCGAGTAGGTGGACGCGAAGGGGATGAGTCCGGTCTCGGCCATCCCCGCCGCAGCCCCGAACAAGAGTTGTTCGGCCATACCGACCTGCACGAAACGCTCGGGGAATTGCTGCGCGAATATGTGCATGTCGGTGTACTTGCCGAGGTCGGCGGTGAGCCCGACGATGTTCTCGTTCTCGCGGGCCGCGGCGACGAGTGCGTGCCCGAACGGGGCGGGCGTGGTCTTCTGCCCCGGGTCGGCGAACGACGCGATCATCGCCGAGGTGCGGAGCTTGGGTGCGCCCGTCGCGGGGGCGCGATGGGTGGTGGTTGCGGTCACTGGTCTCGTCCTTCGAGGAATCCGGCGGTCAGTTGGTCGCGGCAGATCTGCCACTCGTGGGCGTCGATGCGCATGAAGTGGGCCTTCTCACGCTGCTCCAGAAGGGGTACGCCGCAGCCGACGGTGGTGTCGCACAGGATGACCGACGGTCTCGCGACCGCATGCGCGGCGGCGGTTGCCGCATCGAAGGCCGTGACGAGGGCGTCGATGTCGTTGCCGTCGATCCGCTGCACGTACCACCCGCAGGCGGCCCATTTGTCGGCGACCGGTTCGGTGCGCAGCACGCCTGCGGTGGGGCCGTCGGCCTGCAGCGCATTGATGTCGACGACGGCGATGAGGCGACCCAACTGGTGGTGGGAAGCGCCCATCGCGGCTTCCCAGGTGGAGCCCTCGTCGAGTTCACCGTCGGAGAGGAAATTGATCACCCGGGAAGCGTTGCCCTGCATCCGCAGGCCCAGCGCCATCCCGACGGCGACGGTCAGCCCGTGTCCCAGCGAGCCGCCGGAGATCTCCATTCCCGGTGTGTACGTAGACATCCCGGACATGGGGAGTCGGGAGTCGTCGGACCCGTAGGTGTCGAGTTCCTCGATCGGGATCACTCCTGCCTCGGCGAGCGCCGAGTAGAAGCCGATCGCGTAATGGCCTGCGGAGAGCAGGAATCGGTCTCGGTGGTCCCATTCGGGATCGTCGCCACGGTAGTTCATGACATCGGCGTAGAGGGTGGCGAGGATGTCGGCGCATCCGAGCGCCTGGCCGACGTATCCCTGCCCTTGGGCCTCGCCCATGTTCAGGACGTGGTGGCGCATGCGGTGCGCCGCGGCGGCGATGTCCGCACATCGCTGCGCGGTGGGCGCCGGGGTGTCCGGAAGTGTGGAGGTCACGGTGAGTCCTTATGGGGTGTGCGGTGTTTCGAGAAGGTGGGGGAGAGGCCGGGGCGTGTCACGCGGCGAGCGTGACGCCCTCTCGGTGTGCGTGCCGAGTTGCCTCCTCCGCGGCCTGGCGCTCGCGCGGTCCCCAGGTTTCGCGGGTGTACACGGCGGCCCACAGGCCGATCACGCCGTAGACGCTGAACAGCGCCGCCGGACCCATCCAGCCGAACTCGACGAACAGCAGGGTGGTGATGAACGGGGTGAATCCGGAGACCATCGCCGAGATCTGGTAGGCCAGCGACGCGCCGGAGGCACGGGTCTTGGCCTGGAAGAGCTCCGGGAACCATGCGCCCTGCGCGCCGGCGAGCGAGTTCTGGCAGATCGCGTAGGAGATGACGATGGTGATTGCGATCAGGACGAAGCTACCGGTGTTGACCAGCAGGAACATCGGGATGCCGAAAGCCACCGCGAAGGCGGTCGAATAGATGTAGACGGAGCGTCGCCCGACCTTGTCCGTCAGGCGGCCCCACGCCGGGGTGGCGAAGATGCCGATGGCGGCTCCGATGCACAGTGCGGTCAGGGTCTGCGACTTGGATGCAAGATTCTGGCTGTGCAGGTAGGAGATCATGTAAGTGATCGAGACCGCGTAACCGGCGGTCTCGGCGATTCGCAGACCGATGCCGCGCAGGATGTTTCGCCAATCCGTCCGGACCACCTCGACGATCGGCGACTTGGAGATCTGGCCCGACTCCTTCACGTCTTCGAAGACCGGCGATTCGGGCACCTTGGCGCGGATGATCAGGCCGACGATGACCAGCAGGATGCTGCCCAGGAACGGGACCCGCCAGGCCCAGTCGCTGCCGAGATGGACGCTGCCGAGGAACACCAGGTTGGCCAACAGCAGTCCGACGGGGAAGCCGGCCTGCACGATCCCGGTGTAGCGACCCTTCTCGCGCCACGGTGCATGTTCGTAGCTCATCAGGATCGCGCCGCCCCATTCGGCGCCGAACGCCAGTCCCTGGATGATCCGGACGGTGACCAGGAGGATGGGGGCCAGGACGCCGACGGCCGCGTAGGTGGGGAGGAGTCCGATCGCGAAGGTTGCCAGGCCCATGAGGATCAGCGAGGCGACGAGCACCGGCTTGCGCCCGACCTTGTCGCCGAGGTGCCCACCGAGGATGCCGCCGAGCGGTCGGGCGGCAAAGCCCACACCGAGGGTCGCGAATGCGGCCAGTGTGCCGGCGACCGGAGAGGCGCCGGGGAAGAACGCGGTGCCGAAGTAGAGCGCGGCCGCGGTGCCGAACCCGATGAAGTCGTAGGTCTCGATGACCGCGCCGACCGAAGATCCGATGGCTACCCGTTTGGCGTCCGGTGTTCCGTTCACCGGTCCACGCATGGAGAGAGTGTCCTCGCTCATGGCTGATGTCCTTTCAGTATTCGAGCGTAATCCCAGGTCGTCGGGCTGAGCCGTCGATTGGTAAAGCCAGTGTGACCGGCCACACAATCAATGTCAACAGTCAACACGAATCACATGTCACCGTTTGACTGTTGACAGTCATCAGAGGTAGTGTGCTCGGCATCACAGCGAAACACCCTTCAGAAGGACGGACCCGCGATGCCTTTCGACCACAGGCTCGGATGCTCGACGATCAGCTTTCGCCATCTCGAACTACCGGCGGCGCTTGCGACGATCGCCGAGCTCGGATTCGGCGAGATCGACCTCGGCGCGCTCCCCGGCATCTGCGATCACGTGCCCTATGTGCTCGACGACGGCGCTGTGCGCGCGGTCGCGGACACGGTGGCCGCCTCAGGCTTGGCCGTTCGTTCCATCAACGGAGACATCGGTGACCTGAACGCGCGGCTGGACGCGGCCGGCCGGCGCGGGCGCGACGCGCATCTCGCGTCGCTGGTCGATCTGGCCGTCGCCACCGGCGCCGGTGCCGTCGTCCTGCCCTGCGGTGCCCAGGATCACGACCCGATCCGGTCCCTCGATGATGACCTCGACCTGGTCGCCGACGAACTCGTCCGGGCGGCCGAGGCGGCGAATACCCGCGGTGTCGACATCTGGGTGGAGTCACTGCACTACTTCCGCCTGTGCTGGAACGTCGACCGTGCCCAACAACTGGCAGACCGGCTGGCGAACTCCTCCGTGGGCATCGTCATGGACTTCAGCCACATCGTCGCCTCCGGCGGCGATCCAGTGGACTTCGTCAGCAGATTTCATCGAAAGATCGCGCACGTGCACATCCGCGATGCCGTCCCCGGCGACATCCACCGCAGTGTCGGCGCGGGCGCGGCGGACTTCGCCGCCGGATTCACCGCCCTTTCGACCGCCGGATACACCGGGCACTTCGCCCTCGAACTCGAGACCCGCGACATCACCGACGACCAACGGGCCGGCGGAGCCGTCGACGCCGGCGCCTTCGTCTCCCGACTCCTCTGACCGATCACCCGACCCGCACAACCTCTGGCAACACCAAGGAGAACAACATGGCAACCATCCAACGCACCGCGATCATCACCGGCGCCACCTCACCCCGCGGCATCGGGCGCGAAGTCGCCCGCCGCTACGCGGAAGAGGGCTGGGCCGTCGTCATCCTCGACCTCGACGGCGAACTCTCGGCCAAGGTCGCCGCGGAGATCGGCAACCAGTACGCCGTACCGTCGTTCGGTGCCGAGATCGACGTCACCGACGAGGCCTCGGTCGCCGCGGCGCAGTCCGCCGTCGCCGCCGAGGTTGCCGGCGGCAACCTGCCCGTCGTCGGCGCGCTGGCCAACATCGCCGGCATCACCTCCCCGGTGCCGTTCCTCGAGACCACCCTCGAGCTCTGGAACAAGGTCATGGCCGTCAACGCGACCGGCACCTATCTCGTGACCAGGGCGTTCCTGCCCGACATGATCGAGGCCGGCTTCGGACGCATCGTGAACATGTCGTCGGTGTCCGCCCAGCGTGGTGGCGGCGTCTTCGGCAAGGTGCCCTACTCGTCGGCCAAGGCGGCCATCCTCGGGTTCACCAAGGCGCTGGCCCGTGAGCTCGGTACCACCGGTGTGACCGTGAACGCCGTCACACCCGGGGCCGTCGACACCGACATCCGCGTGGGTTCGACCGACGAGCAGGAGGCGGCACTCGCCGCGTCGATTCCGGTCGGTCGCACCGCCACCACCACCGAGGTCGCCGCGGCGATCACCTTCCTCTCCAGCGAAGATGCCGCGTATCTGACCGGCACCACCCTCGACATCAACGGCGGCAGCCACATGCACTGACGGCTTCTGTCGTCAACAGCGGTTAGGACCATGCACAATGACTCGACTCTTCAATGACCCGGCCTCCTTCGCCGAGGACATGCTCGCCGGATTCCTGGATGCCAACGCGCGCTATGTCGTCGGCGTACCCGGTGGCGTCGTCCGCGTCACCGAGACACCGCCGGGAAAGGTCGCGGTGGTCGTGGGCGGTGGCTCCGGCCACTACCCGGCCTTCTGCGGTGTCGTCGGGCCGGGCTTCGCCGACGGTGCGGTGGTGGGCAACGTCTTCACCTCGCCCTCGGCCCAGCAGGCGGCGTCCGTCGCCCGTGCCGCGCATGGTGACTCGGGCGTCCTCCTGCTCACCGGAAACTACGCCGGCGATGTCATGAACTTCGGGCTGGCGACCTCGACGCTGCGCGACGAGGGGATCGACGCCCGGTTCCTCACCGTCACCGACGACATCGCGAGCGCCCCGGCCGACGAGGTCGCCAAGCGGCGCGGAATCGCCGGCGACTTCCCGGTGTTCCGTTGTGCGAGTGCGGCCGCCGAGGCCGGCTATTCGCTCGACGAGGTGGAGCGGGTCGCACGGACGACCAACGCGGCCACCCGAACCCTCGGTGTCGCATTCGACGGCTGCACCATGCCGGGCAGCGATGCACCGCTGTTCACCGTTCCCGAGTCGACGATGGGTCTGGGCCTGGGCATCCACGGCGAACCCGGCGTCTCCAGCCATGCGATGCCGCGGGCCGACGCACTGGCCGATCTGCTCGTCGACGGGGTCCTCGCCGACGCACAGCAACTGCCGCCGCCGACCGATTCGCGGCGGGTCGCGGTGATCCTGAACGGTCTCGGCCGGACCAAGTACGAGGAGTTGTTCGTGGTGTGGAGGACGGTGTCGGCCAGGCTGTCCGCAGCCGGCTACACCGTCATCGAGCCCGAGGTCGGCGAACTCGTCACCAGCCTCGACATGGCCGGGTGTTCATTGACCGTGACCTGGCTCGACGAAGAGCTCGAGTCGTTGTGGACCAGTCCCGCCGACACCCCGGCCTACAAGCGGGGCGCCATCATCCCGGCTGTGGAGTCGGTGCGACGCACGCCCCGAACGGCCGCCGCCGCAGTCGAGACGACCATGGTGTCCGATCACGACTCCCGTGCGGCTGCCGCGCAGGTGGTGCTGGGCTTCGAGGCGGTTCATCGTGCGATCGTCGATGCCGAGGAGGAACTCGGTCGCATCGACGCCGTCGCGGGCGACGGCGATCACGGGCGCGGCATGGTCCGTGGGCTCACGGCGGCCCTGGAAGCCGTGCGCGCCGCGACGGACGCGGGTTCCGGTGCCGGACAGGCGTTCCGGTCCGCGGGAGATGCCTGGTCCGCGGAAGCGGGCGGAACCTCGGGGGTCCTCTGGGGTGCCGCACTCAACGCCGCGGGACAGCGTCTGGGTGATGCGGGAACGCCCGACGGCGCCGCGATAGCCGACGCGGTCCGGAGCGGATACCTGGCCATGCTCGAGCTCGGTGGCGCGCAACCGGGTGACAAGACCATGCTCGACGCGATCGGCCCCTTCGCCGATGTGCTGGACGCGGCCGTCGCCGGGGCGGACGACTGGCGTGTCGTGTGGCGCGATGCCGCCGAGATCGCGACGAAGTCGGCTGCGGCCACCGCCGCACTCGTGCCGCGGGTCGGCCGGGCACGCCCGCTCGCCGAACGCAGCGTGGGCACTCCCGATGCCGGCGCGGTCTCGTTCGGTCTGTGTGTCGCGACCGTCGCCGATCTGCTTCCCACTCCCACAATCTGAAGGAATTCCGTTGAGTGACAAAACTGATCTCCGGCCACTGACCATCGCCATCGGCAGTGATGATGCCGGCGTCGACTACAAGTCCATCCTCGGTGCCGACCTCGTTGCCGATCCGCGGGTCGCGTCCGTCATCGACGTCGGGGTGCGTCCGGACGAACACACCCACTACCCACATGTCGCGGTGGCCGCCGCGCGACTGGTCGCCGACGGCACCGCCGACCGGGCGCTGCTGATCTGCGGTACCGGGCTGGGAGTTGCGATCAGCGCCAACAAGGTTCCCGGGGTCCGCGCGGTGACCGCGCACGACAGCTTCTCGGTCGAACGGGCGATCCTGTCGAATGACGCACAGATCCTCTGTTTCGGTCAGCGCGTCATCGGTGTCGAGCTCGCGCGCAAGCTGGCGCGGGAATGGCTCGGTTACCGATTCGACCCGGCGTCGGCATCGGCCGAGAAGGTCGCGGCGATCGGGGATTATGAGCGGATTCCCGCTGTGAGCTGATGCCCGCTGTGAGCTGATGCCCGCTGTGAGCTGATGCCCGCTGTGAGCTGATGCCCGCCGTGAGCTGGTGCCTGCCACGAGCTGGTGCCCGCGGCGAGCTCATTTCAGGATTGAGTCACCTGGATATACCACTAGGTACGTCGCGGCACGATGATCGGTTGCCCGGACTCCGGATGGTCCCAGATCTCCACCGGGTGATCGTAGGTCTTCGACAACAGTTCGGCGGTCATCACGTCGCGGGTCGGACCGTGGGCCAGCAGGTGTCCGTCCTTCATCAACGCCACCCGGTCGGCGTAGGCCGCGGCGAGCGACAGATCGTGCACCACGAGCAGGATGGCGGCACCGCGATCACGGGCGGCCCGCAGGATGTCGAGCACCGACTCCTGGTGGTGGATGTCGAGCGCCGCCGTCGGCTCGTCGAGCAGCATCACCGGTGCCTCCTGGGCCAGCGCCCGGGCGATCGAGACCCGCGCCTGCTGCCCGCCCGACAACTGCGCGAAGGGACGGTTGGCGATGTCCGTCAGATCGCAGGAGTTGATCGCCGTATCGATGACCTCCGGCGATCTCACCGCATCGGGGGTGCGCAGCCAGGGGTAACGACCCATCTCGACGACCTCGATCACCGAGAACGGGGTGTCGGTCCGGTTGTGCTGTGTGACGAAGGAACGCAGCCGGGCGAGTTCGCGCGACGAGACCTTCGACACCTCGTGCTCGTCGATGTGGACGGTGCCGTTCTCGGGCCCGCGTAATCCGGCCAGCACCGACAGCAGCGTCGACTTCCCGCAGCCGTTCGGGCCGACGAGCGCCAGCAAGCACCCGGGATCGACATGCAGCGACACATCTTTCACCACGTCGCGGCCGCCGAGGCGCACGGTGATGTGTTCGGCGACGATGCCGGAGGTGCCGATGGCCATGCTCACCATCCCGCCCCGGCGCGCCGACTGCGTCGCAGCAGGATGAAGAACACCGGGCCGCCGATCAGCGAGGTGAACATGCCCAGCGGAAGGTCGGCGTCGCCGAGCATGGTCCGGGCGGCGAGGTCGGCGGCGGTGATGACGAGGGCTCCGCCGACAACGCTGGCCGGCAGCAGGATCGCGTGGCGCGGGCCGACGATCAGGCGCAGGACGTGCGGCACCACCAGGCCCACGAACATGATGATCCCGGCGAAGGCGACGGCCGCCGCGGTGAGGATCGACACCAGGACGATCACCTGGCGCCGCACCACTTCGACGTTGACACCCAGCGAGGCGGCCTGGATCTCGCCGAGCGCGAGCAGATCGAGTTTGTGCACGAGAACCAGCGAGGCGGCCACCGCCGCCACGATGAGCGGGGCGGCCACCCAGATCTCGTCCCAGGTGGTCCCGGCCAGCGAGCCCAATTGCCAGAACACGATCTGTTCGCGGGCTGCGGTCGACGCCACGAATGTGAGGTAGGCGATGATGCCGAGCGCGAACGCGTTCACCGCGATTCCGGTGAGCACCAACATGATCGCCGAGGTGGAACCGTCGCGGAGCGACAGCAGGTAGACCGATGCCGCGGTGAACAGCCCGAACACGAACGCGGCGCCGGCCAGCGCCCAGTCGTTGGCCGTTCCGCCACCGAGCACGATCATCAGGCACGCGCCGACGGCCGCGCCGGACGAGACCCCGATGATGCCCGGTTCGGCGAGCGGGTTGGCGAGAACACCCTGCAACAGACAGCCACCCGCGCCGAGCGCGGCCCCGACGAGCAGCCCCAGCACGATGCGTGGGAACCGGACATTCCACAGTGCGGCTTCGCCGTTGGGGTGGGAGGGCAGCGGTCCGACCTGCAGATGGAAGTGGTGCGCGAGGCTGCCGAGGACCTCCGTGGGAGGCACGTCGACCTTGCCGATCCCGGCCGACACGACGACGAGCGCTGCCGTCGCGACCAGCAGCACGGTCATCGCGACGATGTTGCGGGTGCGCCGCCGGCCGCGCTGGTCGTCGGCGAGCCGGGACGACACCCGTCCGGTGGTCGGTGCGCTCATGTGTAGATGGCCCCGGCCAGGGAGGCGAGCACCTCGCCGACATCGGGTCCGAACGCCAAGATCTTGGTCTCGTCCATCTGCACCACCCGGCGGTGCCGGCCGGCATCGGTCTCGGCGATGCCCGGCAGGCCCAGCACACCGTCGAGCCCCCCGACGGTGTCGGCGCCCTGTGTCATGACCAGGATCACGTTGGGATCGGCCTTGATCATCGCCTCGGCACTGATCGCGGTGAACGCGCCGGACAGGTCGGCTTCCTCGCCGGCGTCGCGCCCGCCGAGGTGGGCGATCAGGTCGTCGGCGCCGGAGCCGGGTCCGGCCAGCAGGATCAGGTTGCGACCGCGAATGTAGACGAAGGCGATCACCGGATCGCCGGATGGCGAGGGAACGAGTTCGCGCGCCTGCTTCACCTGGCGGTCGGTTCGCGCGACGAGTTGCTCGCCCTGGGTGGGTACGCCGAGGGCACCTGCGACGGAGCGGATGAGTGCGTCGTTGGCGTCGAGGCTGCGGGTACCGGGGAAGAGGATGACCGGTACACCCGACTCACGGATCTGGTCGACCGCGGCCGCCGGCACCGTGTTCTCGTCGGCGAGCAGCACGGTGGGGTTCCGCGCGAGCACCGCCTCCGCGTTGAGGCTGTGACCGCGGTTGGTGACCACCGGTACCGCCGAGGCCGAGGGGAACGCGGTCGAGGTGTCGCGACCGACGACGTGTGACCCCATGCCCAGCGAGTACACGATGCTCCCGAGGGTGCCGTTGATGTCGACGGCGATGATCCGGTTCGTGTCGGTGACCGTCACCTTTCCGTACCGGATCGAATCGACGGTCACCGGCAGGGTCGGTGACGGATCGCGAGCGATGGGGTCGACGTCCTTCTGCGCGAGTTCGGCCGTCTGGGGGCCGTTGCGCAGGTGCGCCGTGGGTGACACCGTGTCGTGGGTCTGCTCGATCGGCTCGACGAAACACGCCGTGGTGGAGCCGACCGACAGCAGTACGACCGCGACGAGGAGTGAGCGCACGACGCTGCCGATTCTGGTGACTCTGCTCACCGGCTCACCCGCGTCACGATTCCTCCGCACTCGTCGTCTCCCACGTTCGCTTAGTCTCACCTTAGTCACGGGCACCGCCGCGCCCGACAACGCTGGTCGGGCGGGGGTGGGGGCACCCGGGTTCGACTGGTGCCGTCGAGCCCGGCTCCGCCGGGCCTCTTGGATAAGGTGGGATTCATGACTGTTCGCGCTGCCCTGCGACCCGGCACGGTGTCGCCCACCCGCCCGGTCCCGGATTCGATCGCACGGCCGGAGTACGCGTGGAAGCCGACGGCCGACGAAGGCCACGAGCCCTGGGTGCAGACCCCGGACACGATCGAGAAGATGAGGGTCGCCGGGCGGATCGCGGCCAATGCGCTCGCCGAGGCGGGTAAGGCCGTCGCACCCGGGGTGACCACCGACGAGCTCGACCGGGTCGCGCACGAGTACATGATCGACCACGGCGCGTACCCGTCGACTCTCGGTTACAAGGGATTTCCCAAATCGTGCTGCACCTCGCTCAACGAGGTGATCTGCCACGGCATCCCGGACTCCACCGTCATCTCCGACGGTGACATCGTGAACATCGATGTGACGGCCTACATCGACGGTGTGCACGGCGACACCAACGCCACCTTCCTGGCCGGTGAGGTGTCCACCGAGGCGGCGGACCTCGTCGAGCGGACCCGGATCGCGACCGAACGGGCGATCAAGGCGGTCAAGCCCGGTCGTGAGCTCAACGTCATCGGTCGCGTCATCGAGGCCTACGCCAACCGGTTCGGCTACAACGTGGTGCGCGACTTCACCGGGCACGGCATCGGCGAGACCTTTCACAACGGGCTGGTGATCCTGCACTACGACCAGCCGAACGTGGACACCGTCATCGAGCCGGGCATGGTCTTCACCATCGAACCGATGATCAATCTCGGCGGACTCGGGTATGAGATCTGGGACGACGGCTGGACGGTCGTCACGAACGACAAGAAGTGGACCGCCCAGTTCGAGCACACGCTCGTGGTCACCGAGGACGGCGCGGAGATCCTGACCCTGCCCGACCAGTGATCGAGCGGTCGTGACGGGTGCGCTGCTCGTCGGCGGCACCAGCTCCGACGCGGGCAAGAGTCTCATCGTCGCCGGTCTGTGCCGTCTGCTGCGTCGGCGGGGGATCACGGTGGCGCCGTTCAAGGCGCAGAACATGTCGAACAACTCTGCGGTCACCATCGACGGCGGCGAGATCGGTCGGGCCCAGGCGTTGCAGGCGTACGCCTGCGGTCTGGAGCCGTCCACTCGCTTCAACCCGGTGCTGCTCAAGCCGGGCAGTGACCGTCGCTCGCACGTGGTGATCCGTGGGCAGCCCGCCGGCGACGTCGGCGCCCGCGACTACCAGTCATGGCGAACCCGACTGAGCGGCATCGTCGCAGATGAACTCGCTTCCCTCCGGAACGATTTCGACGTGGTCATCTGCGAGGGGGCCGGCTCGGTGGCGGAGATCAACCTGCGTGCCACCGACCTCGCGAACATGGGACTCGCCCGCGCGGCCGGCCTTCCGGTGCTGGTCGTCAGCGACATCGACCGCGGTGGGTCGCTGGCACACCTGTTCGGCACCACGGCCGTGCTCGACCCCGACGACCAGCGGTTGATCGCCGGTTATGTCATCAACAAATTCCGTGGCGACCCGGCGATCCTGGCGCCCGGCCTGCAACAGCTGCACGCACTGACCGGCCGGCCGACCCTCGGGGTGGTCCCGTTCCGCACCGATCTGTGGATCGACGCCGAGGACTCGCTGGCCGTGCCGGTCGGGCGGCGCGTCGGCCCGCACGACGACGGCGGGCACGATCCCGGCGGCGTGCGGCTGTCGGTCGCCGCGATCCGCCTGCCGCGGGTGTCGAACACGACCGACGTCGAGGCGCTGGGCTGTGAACCCGGCGTGGACGTCACCTGGGTCGACGACCCCGCGAGCGTGCGGTCGGCGGATCTGGTGGTGCTGCCCGGAACGCGGGCCACGGTGTCGGATCTGGCGTGGCTGCGCGCGCGAGGTCTCGCCGATGCGGTCGTCGAACGGGCACTCGGGGACAGGCCGCTGATCGGGGTCTGCGGGGGCTTCCAGATGTTGGCCCGGCGTATCGACGATCCGGTCGAGTCGGGGACGGGACCCGTCGACGGGCTCGGTGTCCTCGACATCGAGATCGCGTTCGACCACGACAAGGTCCTCCGGCAGGTGACCGGGATGGGCGCGGGACACGTGATCAGCGGCTACGAGATCCATCACGGACGGGTGCGGTCCTCGGGTGAACAGCACTGGATCGTCGACGCGCAGCACGGTCGGGAGGGGGCCGTACGCGGCGCGGTCCGGGGTACCCACTGGCATGGCCTGCTCGCTGGGGACGCATTCCGGCGCGACTTGTTGCGTCGCGTCGCGGACCAGTGCGGCAAGCCCGGCTTCGTCGTCGCCGAGACGACGGTGGTCGACGAGATCCGCGACACCCAGGTCGACCTGATCGCCGACCTGATCGGCGAGCACCTCGACATCGCTGCCATCGAGACGCTGCTGGAGCGCGGAGCCGACCCGCACGCGCCGGTGATCCGTCACGCGGTCCGGTGATCGGAGGGCGCCATCGCCGGATGCGCCCGCAGATGCGCCCTGGCGAAGCGCCCGCAGATGCGCCTGCGAGATCCGCCCCGGAAAAGCGCCCCAGACATGCGCCCCGGCGAGGCCCGCCGTGGACATGGTGTTCCTGGCGGTCTTCACCAGGGTGCATTCCTGGGGCGCATCTCAGGGGTGCTCTTCCGGGGGACGCGCGGTCCCGACGACCGCGCCGACCGGGGAATCGGGTTCTCGCCTATCCTGGGCCGGTGGACACGCAACAGCGCGCCGTTCAGGTCGGCGAACACACGTTCGACATCCGCACCGGGGGGCCGGCGGACGGCAAGTGGGTGCTTCTTCTGCACGGGTTCCCGGTCAACAGTTCCTGCTTCGACGACGTGGTTCCCCGCCTTCATGAAAGTGGTTTGCGCACAATCGTTTTCGATCAGCGAGGGTACAGCCCCGGGGCGCGTCCCGAGGCGGTGGCCGACTACCGCCTCGACCTGTTGGTCGCCGACGCGATCGGCGTTCTCGACGCCGTCGGGGTGCAGTACGCGATGCTCGTCGGCCACGATTGGGGCGGGATCGTCGCGTGGCATCTCGCCGGCAAGCATCCGGACCGGTTCACCGGCCTGGTGGCGGCGAGTACGGGACATCCGTCGGCGATGCGCGACGCCCTCGATTCCAGTGACCAACGTGAACGGTCCACGTACATCAAGGATTTCATCGCCGAAGGCGCCGAGGACAAGTTGCTCGCGCGCAATGGCGCGCTGCTACGACGTACCGGGATCACCGCCGAGGAGATGGCCCCGCTGCTCGAACCCGGCGCCCTGACCGCAGCTCTCAACTGGTACCGGGCCAATTTCACCGGCAACATCGCCGAGACACTGGCCTGCCCAGCGGTGGAGATTCCCGCCACGATGATCTGGGGAGACGAGGACTCCGCCCTCGGGCGCGAACAGGCCGAGCGCAGCGGCCGCTACGCGTACTCGGACTTCCGTTTCTGCGAGCTCGCAGGTGTGGGTCATTGGATCCCACAGCAGGCCAGCGCGGCGCTGGCATCCGAGATCGCGCTGCGGTCGACGGTTTTCTGACCTCCACATCACAGCCGTTCCTCGCGGGGCCAGCGGTCGCCGGCGAAGTCGGGTATCGGCCCGAGCCGGTTGGGGTAGTGGTCGGTCCGAACAGGAGTAGTCGCCTACTCGTGCTTTGTGCGGCGTCGACGACGAGCATCGATGCATGGCCGCGCTCAGATATCGGATCGCCCCCGCGGGGGCGGGATGTCTCGGACTCGTGGCGCTCGCCGCCATCGCGACGGTGATCATCGCGGGCTGTACCAAGAACGTCGAACCGGAGTCCAGCCAGGTGCTGCTCGAGGCGGCGACGTCCCAGGGTGACTCGCCCTGGACCGAATCCGTCGCCGAGCCGGTGGATCTGTCGAAGGTCGTCACCTTGGACGCCAGGGTCACGGGCCCCGCCGGTCAGGCATCTGCGGCCGATGGATCGGTGGTCGGACTCTACGGTGGCACCAACGATCAGACGGTGTGCGACACCCACCAGCTCGTCGACTTTCTGCAATCCGATCCCGCCAAGGCCGCGGCGTGGCGCGATGTCCTCGGAGTGGGAGACATCCCCGACTACGTCGATTCGCTACGGCAGGTCGTGCTGCTTCGCGACACCGTCGTCACCGACCACGGTTACCAAGACGGGCACGCGACAGCCGTGGATGCTCTGCTGCAGTCCGGGACCGCGATCCTGGTGGACGGCAGCTGGGTTCCCCGGGTGCGCTGTGCCAGTGGCAGTCCGCTGACGCCGGCCGACGTCGCTCTGGACAACGTGACGTACACGGGTCCACAGTGGGCGAACCTGGACACCCACAAGGTGGTCGCGCCGTCCGCGCCGCATGTTGACAGCAGCTCGGAGGCACCCAGCGCATCCGAGCCCGGACCGTCGGTCTCCGAACCTGTTTCGGGCGACGTCCCGCCCCCTGACATGAGCTCGTCGGAGCCGCCCGTGGTGCAACCGGGCGATGGTGATCAACCTGACACCGGTGGCGGTGACGTGTCCGAGGCGCCCGGCGACGGTGGAGCGCCCCCCGCTGACGAGCAGGCTCCCGCCGAGCCGGGGGCCGGGGACTCGGGCGGTCAAGCGCCGGCCGGGCAGGGCGCGGTGGAACCAGGCGCTGCGGAACCAGGCGTTGGGGAACAAGGCGCAGGTCAACAGGGCGCCGCCGGAGGGGGCAGCGGACAAGCCGGAGCCGCTTCCCAGGTCGCCGGCGTCTCCTGAGAGGAACGGAAGTCACATGACCCGCACGCAATCGGCCACCCGTCGCGCCGGGGTCGCGGTCGTCGCTGCGATCCTCGGTGCGTCGTCGGCGTTCCTCGCCGCACCGGGATGGGCCGCACCGGCGCCGACCGACTCGCCCGCCACGCGGGCTGCGGCGCTCATCCGGCCGGCGATCGTGTATCTGGAGAGCTCGATTCCCGGTGTGGCGACGGCTCGCTGTACCGGATTCGTCGTCAACCCCGACGGCTACATCGCCACCGCTGGGCACTGCGTCGACCCCGGTCACCTCCAGGGCGAACATGCGACCAGTGGCTCCGGCAACCTCATCCTCGATCGGATCGCATCGAGCGGTCTCGAGGTCTCGGTACTCGGCGCCGGTCAGTCCGGTGACAAGGTCAAGCCGGTACCGGCACGCGTCGTGGACGTCCGCCCGCTGGGCCAGGGGGACGTGGCGCTGTTGAACGTCCAACTGTCGAACCTCCCGTCCTCGCAGCTGTCGACGACCGAGCCCCAGGTCGGCAACCCCGTCCAGGCGATCGGTTATCCGGCGACCACGGCGACGGTCACCGACTACAGCCTCGAACCGACCGCCAAGAGTGGCACCATCAGCGCGATCAGAACCGCCGGGACCGCCCCCGTCCTCGAGGTGAGTGCGGCCATGTCGCCCGGAATGAGTGGTGGGCCGACCATCGGTGACGACGGAAAAGTCGTCGGCATCAACAGCTTCCGGCCACCCGACGAGACCGGTGACTTCAACTACGTGACGGCGGTCAGCGAGCTGCAGGAGATGATGAAGAACAACGGGGTGACCTCGGAGCTGTCGCCCGCCGACAAGTCCTACCGCCAGGCACTCGGGCAGTACTACCAGGGCGACTACAGCGCGGCGATCGAGAACTTCGACAACTCGCTCTCGCTCTCGCCGAGCTATCCGAACGCGTTCGCACTGCGGACCGATGCGGTGCGCCGACGCGAGGCGGCCGGCGGAGGCCCGTCGAGCGACGGCAACGTGACCACGATGATCCTCATCGGCGCGGGCATTCTCGTTGCGATCGCCGCCGCCGGAGGGCTGGCCTACTACCTGTACACGCACCGTGGTAATCGTTCGAACTCTGACGTTCCCGGGGATGCGCTGCCCGCCGGAGCCTACGCCGCTCGACCTCCGCAGCCCTCACCCGATGCCCGGGCGACCGCACCGATGGGTCAGGCGCCACCTGCGATGGGCCCGGGTGGGGGGCCGAGCCCGCGTTGTGACAACTGTGGCTTCGAACTGGCACCAGGACAGTCGTTTTGCGGGAGGTGCGGCAAACGCCAGGAGTGATCGGGGGACCGAACCACCACGCATGAGACGTTGGGAGACAGAGATCATGCAACGCAGAATCGCCACATATGTCTATTCGAACGACCCGGTCCTACAGGCCGGCGTCGCCAGCCAGCTCAACCTGCGGCCCGAGGTGATCATCGTCAGCGATACCGCTGTGGACACCGCGGAGGTCGCGCTGGTGGTCGCCGACCGGCTCGACGACCTGGTGAAGCGCAACCTGAAGGCGCTGCAGCGCAACGGTGTACCGCGCACGATGCTGGTACTCGGCACGATCGACGAATCCGTTGTGATCGAGGCGGCCGAAGCCGGTGTGAGCGGCCTGATCCGCAGGTCTGACGCCACCGCCGACACCTTGACCCGGCACATCCGCAAGGTCGCCGACGGCGGCGGGGTGATGCCCGCAGACCTGGTGGGGAATCTGCTCGGTCAAGTGGGCCGCCTGCAACGGCAGGTGCTCGCGCCGCGCGGGTTGCACTTCTCCGGATTGACCGAGCGCGAGATCGATGTGCTGCGACTGGTCTCCGAAGGTGACGACACCGCGGCGATCGCCAAGAAGCTGTGCTACAGCGAACGCACCGTGAAGAACGTCTTGCACGATGTGACGACCCGTCTGCAGCTGAGGAACCGGTCGCACGCCGTGGCCTATGCCCTGCGCGAGGGGCTGATCTGAGGTGATCGACGAGATCGACGCGGCACTGCGCGCGATCATCGTCGACGACGCGCTCGGCGGCGCGAGTGTCGATGTGGCGTTCGACGCGCCGACCAAGGAATGGGCGAGCAAACGGACCGGGCCGACCATCTGTGCCTATCTGTACGACATCCGTGAGGACGTGCGGCGGCGGGGGACCGGGTACGTCAACGAGTACGACGGCAACCGAACGACCGCCCGGCACAGCCCGCCACGCCACTTCCGACTGTCCTACCTGGTGGCCGCGTGGACACAGCGCCCCGAGGACGAACACGGGTTGCTGTCCCGACTGCTGCAGTGTCTGATCAACTATCAGGTGATCGGTCCGGAACGGCTCGGACCGACGTTGAGTGGCCTGGGACTGCCCGTCACCATGACGGTGGCACTGCCGCCGTCGGAGGATCGGTCGTTCGCGGATGTGTGGAGCGCCCTGGGCGGCGAACTGAAACCGTCGGTGGACGTGGTGATCTGCGCGCCGATGCCGGTGACCCGTACCCAATCGGTGGGCCCTCCGGTGTCTGCTCCGGTGCTGGAGATGGGCGACCTCGCCGTACCGGATCGTCCGCGGGAGATCCGGCGTCGTCCCCGGATCGTCGAGGACGGCCCCGATGCGACGGCCGAGGCCACGCCGTGACCGACGGTCTGCGTTACCTACGGTCACGAACCCACCTGGTGGAGAACCGGATTCGAGACGTGGTGGCGTTTCGTCGACAGTTCGACCCGACGCCGGACGATCCGTTTCGAGGCCTCTACATCGGCGACGACACAGTGGACGCGCTCCTCGAGCCGAATGCGGACCCACCTCCGCACGATGCCGATCGGACCCGGGTCGAACAAGAGGCCGACGAGATCGAGGCGGCCGGTGGCGAACTGCGCCTGCGTCGGCTCGCCCGCGGTGCCGAGCTCACCGACCTCGACGTCGAGCTGTTGCTCATCTGTGCGTTGCCGGAGATCGACGCGCGGTGGGAACGGCTGTACGGCTACCTGAATGATGACGTGTCCCGGCGACGTGCCACGCCGACAGTGGCGTTGGCGCTCGCGGGCTTCTCCTCCTGGGATGCCGATGCGCGTGGTCGCCTCGCCCCGCACGCACCACTGATGGCACTGGGACTGGTGACCGTCGACGACGTCGACCGTCCGTTTCTCACCCGCACGTTGCGTGTGCCGGACCGGGTCGTCGACCACCTGCTCGGCCACGACGTACCGCCTCCGGAGGTGGCCGACCTACTGGTCGATCCGGGACGGCACAGTGGGGCGGGAACCACGCAGGTCGAACGGGCGATCCGCGGCGGGTGCACTCTGATCTACCTCCGCGACGACGACGCAGGGATGGGTGGTGCCACTGCGGCTGCCGCCCTTGCCGCGACCGGTCGGCGGATGCTGGTCGTGGACGCCGCCCGTCTCGGGGATGACATCGACGCCGTGTTGGGACTCGTCCGCCGCGAGGCCGTGCTCGCCGATGCGACGGTGGTGGTGTGCGGCTTCCAGGAATTGTTCGGTCGCGCCACGCGGGCACCGTTGTTCGACGGCCCGATGCCGCTCGTCCTGGTGGGGCGAGGGCCCTGGCAACCGGAGACGTGCGACCGACTCCCGGTCCAGATCGACGTGCCGCATGTGACCGCTGTTGAACGTGTGGGTCTGTGGCGTGATGTCGCGTCGACGGCGCCGTACCGTGACATAGACGATGTCGCGGTGTATGCCCTCGACCCCGCCCAGATCCGCCGGGCCATGGCGAATGCCCAGGCGGTCGCCGATGTCCAGTCGACGACCGTGACGGCCGGTCACCTCCGTGAGGGTGCGCGCATGCTGAATTCCGCCGGCCTGCAACGGCTGGCGCAGCGCACGACGCCGGAGGTCGGGTGGTCGGATCTGGTCTTGCCCACCGCGACGATCGAGACCCTGCGTGATCTCGCGGGTCGCGCACGTCATCGTGAACAGGTGCTCGGTGAGTGGCGGATGCGGCGCGGTGGTGCCCGCGGACACGGGGTGATCGGCCTGTTCGCAGGCGATTCCGGCACCGGGAAGACGATGGCGGCCGAGGTCCTTGCCGGCGATCTCGGCCTGGACGTGTATTCGGTCAACCTGGCCTCGGTGGTGTCGAAATGGATCGGTGAGACAGAGAAGAATCTCGACCAGATCTTCGACGAGGCGGAGTCGGTCAATGCGGTGCTCGTGTTCGACGAGGCGGACGCGCTGTTCGGCAAACGCAGCGAGGTGCGCGACGCCCAGGACCGATACGCGAACGTGGAGACCGCCTATCTGCTGCAGCGGATGGAGACGTTCCGTGGTCTGGCCATCCTGACGACGAATCTGCGCGCGAACCTCGATGACGCCTTCACGAGGAGGCTGGATGCGGTGATCGAGTTTCCGCGGCCGGACGAGGACGCCCGCCGCGATCTGTGGCGCAGGTGCCTGTCCGCACCGGTACCCTGCGAGCCTTCGATCGACATCGACTCGTGTGCGAAGGCTTTCGCCATGTCCGGCGGTAACATCCGGGCCGCCGCGGTGACCGCCGCCTATCGTGCCGCTGCCGAAGGCCGCGCAGTGTGCACGGCCGATGTGGTCCATGGGGTCGAGCAGGAGTATCGCAAGTTGGGTCGACTGATCGGACCCGAATTCGGGTTCCTGTCATCGATTTCGGATACACAGTCCGCCTAGGAATCCGAGGACCGCGCCCACCACGACGAGGACCGCGCCGTACATCGGGCCGCCGGTCCCGAACTTCTGGGTGAGGAAGAGCATGTAGCCGACGAATGCGACGATCATCGTGATCGCCGCGGTCTGCGTCGGTTTCCCCGTCTTCGCGAACACGCCGAGCGCCATCGCGGCCGCCAGGACAAGCACCGCGGCACGCGCCGCGGGCTGTGTCTGCGCGACCAGGTCGGCGTCGGCGTCGGGTGCCGCCAGGAGCTTGTCGACAAGGTAGTCCGGCAAGGTCTTCGCCCAGGGAGCGAACGCCCCCGCCGCCGACACGAGCGCGCCGATCAGGGTGAGCAGCACTCGTGCCACCGGCATCCAGTCCGAGGTGCGCTGGGCGAAGGCTCCATCGCAGGTCACGGTGCCCCGCCCGTCGGTGGCGGTGAACGACAGCGGGCGATCGCTGTGCTCGCCCGGATCGGGGGAAGGGGCGGTCACGGTCGCCTCCGCCCACACCGACCGTCGGGGTGGGACCTCCACCGTTGGTGGCCGGATGGCCACGCGCACGGCGGCTTCCGGGTCCGAGCCGGCCAGATGCACCGTGAGCCATCGGTCGGATGCGGTGTTGTCGACGATCACCTTGGTGCGTCCGGTGGATGTGTTCCGGACAGTGATCTTGCTCGGATACAGCCGGATCGCCGCAGTCGTGATGGCTGCGGCCGAGCTCGACAGCGTGAGCGTGCCGGATGTCTCCACCTCGTCGATCTCATCGGTCGCGATGACGCTGAAGGGATAGGAGACGTCCTTGCCCTCATCGGGCGGGTCGGCCTCGACGGTGAGGCGGAGTGCGACGATCTTCCCGGCGGCCACCTGGACCTGAGACGTCGAGAACGCGAATGTCACCCGGCCTTCGGGATCGCGCCCACCGATGGTGAGTGTGCGGTGGCTGCCACCGCGGCGATTGTCGACGACCACGTCGAGGTCGGCCATCGCGAAATCGCGTACACGGACGATGCTCGGCTCGAGCCGCAGGGTCACCGGAACATGAGCGGGTGCCTCGGAACGTTGCTGGGTCACCGACACCGACGCGTCGCTGTCATCGTCGCCGCAGGTCGCGGTCACCGTGAGGCGACGGTCGGTCTGGGTGCCGTGGTCGATCTCCGGCAATCGGAACATCAGGGTGGCGGTTGCGGTGGCACCATGCCCGACGGTGAGATGATCCGGCTCGATGCCGAAGTCGACCACACCCTCCGGATCCGTTGCGGCGAGTGTGACCGACTGTGGAAAGTTGCTGGCCGAATTGTCCAGGGTCAGTTGTACGGTGCCGCTGGTCTCGTCCTCGAGACGGATCACCGACGGGTGCACGGTGATCGGCACGGGCCGTCCGATCCGGGGGACCGTCACCTCGATCTCTGCGGGTGTGCTCTTGTGTTCGTCGGTGAGCGAGCGGATCACCAGGCCGACCATGATCGTCTGTGCCTCGGGGAGAGGGCCTTCGGCGAGGCCGAAACCGACCGGGACCATCGCGTCCGTGTGCGGGAGCAGCCGGATCTCTTCGTGGGTGACCGTCAGCCACTCAGGCGCGTCGGGGATCTCCACCACATATCCGTCGACGATCGGTGACGGGTTGTACATGTGAAGCGCGATCCCCGTGCCGACGGCAGGATCGAGTGTGACGGCGGGATGATCGGGTTCGACGGTCGGCGCGATCACCCGACTGATGTCGGCGGCGCTCGGCGGGGTCACCGTGGTCGCCCCGGGCGGCTTCGTTGCGGGCGCAGGCGACGACGGCGACGGGCCGCCCGCACCAGGCCCCGCGGACTGCGACCAGCCGAAGTACGCATCGCACTCCGTGCAGAACTGCGTACCCGGTGGATTCGCGGTTCCGCATGCCTCGCAGATGATGTCACCCATCGAACTTCTCTCCGGCTCGGACTGTCGACGTCAGTGGTCCCGGACTTCAGACTGTCACGCCGCAGGTGGTGCCCCAATCGCGAATGGTCCGGTTCGGGTTGCCCCATCGCGCAGGATTCGTTGCCCCCGCGGCAGGCGCCCACGTGCAGCACCGGGGTGTGGGCAGCGACGACGCGTCGATGACGCCGATTCTGCCCGAAAGGACAGCAGTCGTTGCCCTCGCCTGCGTCCGAATGCACGTTTCGCAAGTCCTTGCCCCCGACCATGATCAATGAACCCCACAGGCGTACAAGCCGAAACAGGAGCACCTCATGCCTTCGTATCTCTCACCCGGCGTCTACGTCGAGGAAGTCGACTCCGGTTCCCGCCCGATCGAGGGGGTCGGCACCGCCGTCGCCGCCTTCGTGGGACTGGCGGAGAGCGGCCCCTTCGATGAACCCACACTCGTCTCCAACTGGACCCAGTTCACGTCCACATTCGGCGGATTCTTGACGAATGCCACACTGGCGCAATCGGTTTTTGCCTACTTCCAGAACGGGGGCGGCAACTGTTACGTCGTCCGAATCGGCAAGAACGGCAACGGGTCGAATCCGAACGCCCAGCGGGCCATCGAACCCGGACCCGCCCAGGCCGAGGTCGGCAACATGAAGGTCACCGCTCTCGACACCGAGGCGCCGGACAAGAGTCTGTCGGTGGAGGTGGCCGAAGCCGACGAGGGCGCACCGGAGGGCAGCGTCAAGGTCGTGGTCAAGCGCGGCGACGACGTGGTGGAGCAGCACACCGGGGTGGTGTCCGGGCGCGGCCAGACCAACGTCAAGACCGTGGTCAACAACGAGTCGAAGCTGATCAAGTTCGAGTCTGTCACCGGCCATACCGGCGGTGAGCTCGCCAAGGGACAGTCGGCGGTCCTCGCCGTGCCCGCGCCGACGGTCGAGGTGCCGTCGTCGATGTCGGCGGACGACTATGTCGGGGACGTGGAGACACGTACCGGCTTCTCGGCGCTCGAGGCGATCGATGACATCACGATGGTCGCGATCCCCGATCTGATGACCGCGTACGCGCAGCAGACCATCGACCTCGACACGGTGAAGTCGGTGCAACTCGCGATGATGGCCCACTGCGAACTGATGGGCGACCGCATGGCCATCCTCGACACCCCACCCGGTCTCAACGCGCAGCAGGTCAAGAAATGGTGCACCGAGACAACGGGTTACGACTCCAAGTACGCGGCGCTGTACTGGCCGTGGATCGGTGTGGGCAAAGGCGAGTACCTGCCCCCGTCCGGATTCATGGCCGGCATCTGGGGACGCAACGACGACACCCGGGGTGTCCACAAGGCGCCGGCCAACGAGGTGGTGCGAGGCGCCGTCGACATCGAGACCCAGATCACCCGCAACGAGCACGACCTGCTCAACCCGGCAGGCATCAACTGCATCCGGACGTTCACCGGACGCGGCATCCGGGTCTGGGGTGCGCGCACTCTGTCATCCGATCCGGCATGGCGCTATCTCAACATCCGGCGTCTGTTCAACTACCTCGAGGAGTCCATCCTCGCCGGCACGAACTGGGTGGTGTTCGAACCGAACGATCCCGCCCTGTGGGCTCGCCTGCGACGGACGATCAGTGCCTTCCTGACCAACGAATGGCGCCGCGGAGCGCTGTTCGGTGCGACACCGGACGAGGCCTTCTTCGTCAAGTGTGACGCGGAGACCAATCCGGCGGAGGGAATCGATGCCGGCGAAGTGGTCTGTCAGATCGGTGTGGCCCCGGTGAAGCCGGCTGAATTCGTGATCTTCCGACTCTCCCAGTACTCCGGCGGCACCAGCCTCGTCGCCGAATGACCATCCGACGAAAGTGATGTGACACCATGGCACTACCCGATTTCGACAGCTCGGTCGGCCACTCCTTCGGTCTCGAGTTCGACGGCATCCAGATCAAGAGCATCACCGAGGTCAACGGCCTCAAGATGGAACAGGATGTCATCGAGTACAAGTCGAACACCGCCGCCGACGGCAAGTACGCGATCAAGAAGCTCCCCGGAAGATGGAAGGCGGGCGAGGTGACGTTGTCCCGGCCGCTGACCGACGACAACAGCTTCGACAAGTGGATCAAGGATTCCCAACTCGGCAAGATGGGCGACGTCCGCAAGGGCGGGGCGATCGTCGTCTACGACTACGAAGGCACGGCGGTCAAGCGCTACAAGGTGACCAACGCGTGGCCGAAGAGCCTGGAGATCAACACCTTGAAGGCAGGCGACACGAGCGTGCTCACCGAGAAGCTGATCCTGACCTACGAGCGCCTGGAGGTCGACGGTGCGTAGAACTCACGGTGGCGCAGCGGTACTCGACGTACCGGACGCGGATGCGGCCGACGACGACGGTGTACCGCTGCGGACCGAGTTCGACTTCGTCCTGCCCCGTGGGTATGTCGACTCGTCGGGTGTCGTGCACCGGAACGGGACAATGCGTCTGGCCACCGCACGCGACGAACTCGTCTCCCAACGCGATGACCGGGTACGGGAGAACCCGGGCTATCTCACCGTGGTGTTGATCAGCCGGGTCGTGACCCGGCTCGGAACGCTCGACGACGTGCATGCGGGCGTGGTGGAGACCATGTTCGCGTCCGATCTCGCCTTCCTGCAGGATCTCTATCGCCGGATCAACCAGGAAGGTCACACCAGGGCCGGGGTGGTCTGCCCCCATTGCGGCGGGGAGTTCGCCGTGGACCTCTCGGGTGGCCGCCTGGGGGAATAGCGACGTACGGGGTCGACAGCCTGTACCGGGAGATCTCGTACGTTGCCATGAACTTCCATTGGAGCAGGGACGAACTGCTCGATCTCGAACATGCCGAACGGCAACGCTACGTCGGTCTCATCAACGACTTCACCGCCGCCGAGTGACGCCGTCCCGAGGCCGCCGGACGAGCTTCGTGTGCGTCAGACCGACAGTGACAGAGCAACAGCGGAACACGGACAGCGGAACACCGACAGCGGAACACCGACAGCCGAACATCGACAACCGGACACTGCGACAACCGGACACTGCGACAACCGGACACTGCGACAACCGGGCACTGCGACAACCGGACACTGCGACAACCGGACACTGCGACAACCGGACACTGCGACAACCGGACACTGCGACAATGCGGAAGGGGATGCCATGCACTGGCGTTGGCCGATGTTGCGTAGCGGCGCGACGAAAGTGCAGCGAGCCATGGCCGATTCCGACGTGTCCCGATCCACGAGGGCCGCCGCGACCGCACCGATGACGCCACCGGCCACCCCACCGATGCATCTGGCGTCGGGCGACGAGATCACCACCACCGGCAGATTCGCCCCGTCGCTGTCCGGTGGGGCCCGAGCGTTGATGGTGCAGGCCCTCGCGACCACCGTCGACCTGGGCCACCAACCGGCGATGCTCGCCGACCCCGCGACGATTCGGGTCGGACATGTCCAGCGGCAGCCGGTGCTCAGCGGGCCCGCGATCGTGCCCGCAGGCACGGCGGGTACGACGGGTGCGGACGCGGCAGGGGCGGCCCAGGGACGTGGTCGGCCGACGCCGATCCAATTGAGCGCCATCGACCCCGCACCGACCCGGCGTGCCGAGCCCCGGGTGATGGACGTCCACACGCAGACCTCATCACCGACGCCGACGGACATCGATCGAACGCTGGACGCTATCGATGACCCCAACCCGCCGCGTCCGGCAGGGCGAGTGCTGGATCCACTGCCCGGGCCGATCCAACTGACTGCGGCCGACGCCCCGGTCCCGCAGACCCCGGCGCCGCAGACCACGGTGCAGCAGATCGCGGCTCCGCGGTCGGCCGTGCCGGAGTCGGCCGTGGCGGAGTCGGCCGTGGCGGACCGGTCACGCTCTGCGGTCCCGTCACCGGGACCCGCAGTGGCTCCGACACCGACTCCTACCTCGGCGTCGGCTCCGGCGTCGGGCGTGGTGATGCGGGCCGTTGCGCCGAACACACCGTCCGAGACGGCCAGATCCTCGACGGTGCCCGCGAGCGCGAGCCCCGCCGACGATCCTGCCGCCCCGTCTCGAGCCGAAGTACCTGTTCCCGCCAGATCCGCTGCAGTACCGGTGATCACGATCACCAGGGCAGTCCAGCGGTCCCAGACGGTGCCGGTCTCGCGTCATTTTCCAATGTCTCCCCGCGAGCCGGCACCTCAAACCTCAGCGGTCGCGCACACGGTGCCGACCGATGTGCAGGTCGGACGTTCGGCCGACCCCCCCGTCGAGACGATGCCGGTGCCGACGGACGCTGTCGTGGTCGCACGGTTGGGCGTCGATGTGATGGCGCGGCCCGCCGATCCGACTGCTGATGGACATCACGGGGGTCCGGTCGACCCGGCAGCGTCCTCGGTCGCCGGATCAGCACCGGTGACCGGCGCCGGCGTGGGTGAGCTTCCACTCCAACGAACCGAGCATGTCGACCGAACCCCACACGTCCGGCGAAGCCCGTACGGCGCCGCTCCCGCGGTGTCACCGCCGGCGCCGGTTGTCGCGACGTCGTCGGAATCCGTGACGACGCCCGGCCCGGTGCCGTCCGGCGCGATGTCCGGGAGCGGGTCGAGTGTGCAGCGGCAGGCCGATGCATCGACTCCCGATGGTGGGAGCGTCGAGACGAGGACCCGGAACCCGCAGGCAACCGCTTCGGACGTTGCCCCGACGGACAGCAGCACGTCGGGGCCCGGGGCCGGCGACATCGACACCCAGAGAACGGGTGATACGGGAATCGACCCTCCGAACCCTCCTGTGGCGCAGACGTTCACGCACCCCGCCGTCGTCGTCCCAGAGCACGGTCTCGTGTCACCGCCGACGCCACAAACCTCACGGATCACGCGAGGCGCTTCCGGTTCCCACGACGTGTCTGCGGGGGATGCCGGGACCACTGTGAGCCGGACCGTGGCGGACGGTCCGGGTTCGTCGGGCGGCGAGTTCGTCGGGTCCGTCAGGGGCGGCGACGGTTCGTTGCGCACCGAAGTCGGGAGGTCGCCGGAGCTGCCGTTGGTGGTTCCGGCCGCCGGTGCACCGCGCCGTGTTCAGCGAAGTGCCGTCGGGCGGCCGATCGCCACCGCACAGCGAGAGACGTCGGAGACCCAGGTCTCCTCTCAGCCGGTCTCGTTCGCGGCGATGTTCGGTATCGGATCGGGGACCCGCCCCACCGACGCGTCGGTGGCCGACTCCGTCGACCGGGCGCGGCCGGCGTCTTCGGGCGGCGTCGCACCGGTACAGCGGACCGTCCGTCCCGCCACGCCGATTCATCCCGCCACTCCTGACCCTGCGAGACGCGATGCGATGCCGGTGGCTCCGGGACCGATGACCGCACAGCGGTTCGGGCTTCCGGTCCAACTACCCGATGTCGACACGTTGCGCGACCGGCTCGGCGAGAAGCTGGCCGACACCGCCGGCGACCAGGCGCGCAGCCGACTCGGTGAGGCAGGGCAGCACCTGCGCGACAGCGTGATTCCCGACGGTACCGTCCGCGAGATCGCAGATCGTCTGCCCGGTGTCACCCAGGCCGCCGACGGTCTTACGAGGACTGTCGCCGATCGAGTGGGGAACATCGCGGATCGGGTGGGGAACGTCGCACACCAGGGTGCATCCGCGGTTGCCGGGGCCGCGGCCGCCGGCGGCTCGTCGACCGATGATCTCGAGGACCTCGCGCGGCGACTCTACGAACCGTTGTCGGCGCGTCTGCGCACCGAACTCTGGCTCGACCGCGAACGGGCCGGCTTCCTGACCGACCAGTGACCAGCGGCGCGACGCCGACACCACAACGAAGAGGAGACACGATGACCACCACCGATCCTGCGGTGAGCGTGTGCTTTTCGGTGACCGTCGATTCGGCACCGTTGGGCGACTTCGTCAGCTGTGACGGACTCGGCCTGGAGATCGTGCTCGAGCAACGCGAAGAAGGCGGCAACAACGGGATGGTCTGGCAATTGCCCAGCCGCGTGAAGTTCAGCAACATCAAGCTCACCCGGCCGGTGTGCGACGACAGCTACAAGCTGGCCGAGTGGGTGAGCGCGGTGGTGGCCGGCTACACGCCGACAACCGCGAAGATCGCCGCCAAGAACGCCGAAGGCGACACCGTCGCCGAATGGTCACTCGACGGTGTGCTGCCGGTGAAATGGACCGGACCGTCCCTGAGCCTGGAAACGCCGAAGGTCGCCGTCGAGACGATCGAACTCGTGCATCGCGGGATACGCGGGTCGAAGGGCGACGGCTCATGAGCGATGCGGTAGCACTCTCCGCCACATCCGCGTCATCGTCGAAGGGTTCGACATCCGCGGATCAGATCGTGCATGCCGAACTCGAGATGTTCGAACCGACGAAAGCGCCCGGCGGTGCCAAGCCCGGCGCGAAACTGGGATCGATCGCCTTCCAGTTCAACCCGCGCGAAGTGACGATCACCAAGGCGGCCAAGTGGGAGAGCAAGCCGTCCAAAGGGGCGGCCAAGGCGGGTGCCGCGGAGTTCATGGGCGCACAGCCGTGCACCCTGTCGCTCGAGATGTTCCTCGACGCCACGGCCAAGCAGGACGACAGCGTCGCGACCGGTGTCGATCGCCTCATGTCGTGTTGCGTCCCCACGGGGTCGACCACCGGCACACCGAAGGCGATCCCACCGCTCGTCGTGTTCAAGTGGGGTGGGCTCACCAGCTTCCCCGGTTTCATCACCAAGGTGACCGCGAAGTTCACGCTGTTCGCCGCGGACGGCAAGCCTCTACGTGCGGTCTGCACGGTGGACATCGAGGAGATGCCCGGCGGCAAAGGGGGACAGAACCCGACGTCGCGCGCGGCGTCGGCGCGACGGACCCACGTACTCGTCGCAGGCGAATCCCTGGCCACCCTGGCGCACCGCGAGTACGGCGATCCCAATCATTGGCGGGCCATCGCCCGGTTCAACGACATCGACGACCCGATGCGTATCCCATCAGGCACCGTCATCCGCCTCCCGGCGGTGGACGACGTCTATGCCACCAGCATCGCGCGCCGGACCGAGGTCTGAGACCATGGCCACCACATCGGGTTTCACCATCGCCGTCGGCGGCAGTCCATTGCCGGACACGGTGATGCTGCAGCTGGTGTCCTCCTACGTCGACACCCACACCGGATTGCCCGACGCCTTCGCCCTCCGGTTCCGCGACAACACTCGTCAGGTTCTCACCGACGGTGGCCTGCGCATCGGAGCCCCGATCCGCATCTCCATCACCACCGACGATCAGCCGGCGCCCCGCGACCTGCTCGTCGGGGAGATCACCGCGATCGAAGCGGAATTCGAGAAGACCGGAACGTTCACGACGGTCCGTGGATACGACCAGTCACACCGGCTGTTCCGCGGCCGGCACACCGCCGCCTACACCCAGGTGACCGCCTCGGATGCGGCCACCCAATGCGCGCGGAGGGCCGGTCTGCGGCCCGGTCGGATCGAACCCTCGTCGACGGTCTACGACCACCTCTCCCAACGGGGCCAGAGCGATTGGGAGTTCCTGTCGGCCCTGGCCCGCGACATCGGGTACCGCGTCGGGGTGACCGACGGGGCGTTGGACTTCGCTCCGCCCACCGCCGCCGACACCGGGCCGGGCCGCGATCCGGAGAATCCACTGGTCCTCCGGTTCGGGACGGACATCATCCGACTGCGTTCGGCGATCACGGCCGCCGAACAGGTGGGCCGTGTCGAGGTCCGTGGTTGGGATGTCGCGACGAAGCAACCCATCGTCGGCACCGCGGAGCCGGAGACGCCGAGCGCGAAGTTGGACGACATCGATGCGGCCGGCCTCGCCGGTACGTTCGGTAACCGCACCCACGTGGAATCCGACCGGGGCATACGGTCACAAGCCGAGGCCGACTCGGCGGCGCGGGCCCGCGCCCAGTCCATCGCCGGCGGTTACGCCGAGGTCGACGCGGTGTGTGCGGGCAACCCGGCCTTGCGGGCGGGTGTCGCGGTCGCGCTCACCGAACTCGGCGCACCGTTCGACGGGAAGTTCGTCCTGACCGCCGCGCGCCACCGGTATGAGCCGAGCGGGGGCTATACCACCACCGTCGCGGTCACGGCCGCGCATGACCGCAGCCTGCTGGGACTCACGTCCGCCGGCGGCGGGACCGCGGCGAATGCGACGGCAGGTGTGGTGATCGGACAGGTGACCGACATCAACGATCCGCTGGCCCAGGGACGCGTGAAACTCGCGTTCCCACAGCTCTCGGCCGACTACGTCACCGGGTGGGCCCGCACCGTGTCGGCGGGCGCGGGCAAGGAACGTGGCGCGCTGATCCTCCCCGAGGTCGGCGACGAGGTCTTGGTCGCCTTCGAACGCGGTGACTCGACCCACCCCTATGTGATCGGCGGTCTGTACAACGGCGTCGACACCCCGGATGCCAAGGGCGTCGACCTGGTGGATTCGGGCTCGGGCACGGTCAATCGTCGATCTCTGGTCTCGCGGCGCGGTCACCGCATCGACCTCAATGATCAGGATGGGCGGACCGAGGGCGTTGTGCTCGCGACCGGGGACGACGCCCTCAGAATCGAACTCGACGCCATCGGACGCGCCATCACGGTGACCAGCGGAGGCTCGGTATCGATCCGGGCCGATCAGGGCATCACCGTCGACGCCGGTGCAGGCGCTCTGGAACTGCGCGGAACCCGCGTCTCCGTGAAGGCCACCACTGCAGCCGAACTCACCTCATCCGGCCCGATGTCCGTGCAGGGCACCCCGATCAAGCTCAACTGAGGAGTACCGCCATGCCACCAGCAGCCCGCGTCGGCGATCCGACCGCACACCCCGGTGTGATCGGCCCGCCCGGATGTCCGACCGTGCTGATCGCCGGGGCGCCGGCCGCGACGGTCGGCACGCCTCACCTGTGCTCCTTCCCACCGCCGGCGGTGCATCCTCCCACGGTCATCGCGCCGCCCGGCTGTCCCACAGTGCTGATCGGCGGGCAACCGGCGGCTCGGGTAGGCGACATGGCGGTCTGCGGCGCGGTCATCGTCGCCGGCGCACCAACAGTTCTGATCGGCTGACAGGAGCCCGTGATGATGGACCCACAACAATCCACCGATTTCGTCGGACGAGGCTGGGCATTCCCGGTCCGGACCGATCCCACGGGGGCGTTCGCTCTCGCAGGCGGAGGCGCCGATGTGGAGCAGGCGATCGAGATCATCTTGCGTACATCGCCAGGTGAACGTCCGATGCGCCCGGAGTTCGGTTGCCGCATCAACGATCACGTATTCGCACCGGCCACTGCGGCGACAGCTGCGGGTATCGCCCGCGACGTGCAGACCGCGCTCGAGGACTGGGAGCCGCGGATCGACGTCGACGGCGTCGAGGTCGACTTCGCGTCTGCCGACGCCGGCACCTTCTACATCGATGTCCGCTACCGCATCCACGGGCGCAACGACATCCGTAACCTCGTGTTCCCGTTCTACGTGATCCCCGATGAACCCGACGACACGCTGCCGGGTTCGACGGCCACCTACACCGAGGCGGGGTGACAACGAGATGCTGCCCGCACCCGATCTCGACGACCGGCACTTCCAGAACCTGGTGGACGACGCGAGACGTCTCGTCCGCGAACGGTTCCCGGAGTGGAGCGATCACAACATCTCCGATCCGGGGATCACCCTGATCGAAGCGGTCGCCACCATGGTGGATCAGCTGATCTATCGGCTCAATCGCGTTCCGGACCGGAACTATCTGAAGTTCCTCGACCTGCTGGGTCTGGAGATGCGCGCGGCGTCGACGGCACGCACCAGGGTCACGTTCTGGCTGTCATCGCCGCAACCGCAGGCGGTCGAGGTCCGCGCGGGCACCGAGGTCGGGACCGTGCGGACCGACATCGCCGAACCGGTGGTGTTCTCCACCGAACGTGATCTGTCGATCACCCCGTGTTCGTCCGAGCGCGTGTTCGCCGCGCCGTCCGGCGTCGACCCAACCGATCGGAGCCTGTCGCTGGGACACGGCGGCTTCGACTGCTTCGCGGCGACACCGCAACCAGACGACGCGTTGCTGATCGAACTCTCCGATCCCGTGCCGTCCTGTGCGGTGCTCCTGCGGATCACCTGCCGGGTTGCCGGCGTCGGCGTGGACCCGCGCCGACCACCGCTGCAATGGGAGGCGCTCACCGATCGGGGGTGGGTGGCCTGCGACCTCGGCAGCGACGAGACAGGTGGGTTCAACGAGCCGGGCGATGTCGTGGTGCACCTGCCGGACGACCACGCGCGGGCGACGGTGGCCGGTCATCGTGGCGCTTGGCTGCGGTGCCGCGTCGTCGAGGCGTTGCCCGGCCAGCCGACGTACTCCCGGTCGCCACACATCGATGCACTGTCGGCGCAGACGATCGGGGGCACCGTGTCTGCCGCCCATGCGCAGACCGTCAGTGGTGAGGTCCTGGGAGTCTCCGATGGCACCGTGGCACAACGCTTCTCGCTGCATGAACGCCCGGTGGTGCCCTCCGCGAACCTGACCGTGACGGTCACCGACGGTAAGGAGTCCTCGACGTGGACCGCCGTCGAGGAATTCGCCGACCGGGACGTCGACGATCGGGTGTTCCACCTCGACGCGGTCGCCGGCGAGGTGGTTTTCGGCCCGGCGGTCCGTGAGGCCGACGGCTCGATCCGTGCCTACGGGGCCACACCCCGCAAGGGTGCGGTGGTCGCCGTCGACGAGTACCGCATCGGTGGCGGTGCTCGGGGGAACGTGGCGGTCGGACAGTTGCGGGTACTCAAGACCAGCGTGCCGTTCGTGTCGCGGGTCGAGAACCGTGTCGCCGCGGTCGGTGGTGCCGAGGCCGAGACGATCGACGAACTCAAGTTGCGCGGACCTGTCGTCCTGCGGTCGAGGGGAAGGGCCGTGACCGCGGAGGATTTCGAGGAACTCACCAGACAGGCGGCGCCGGAGATCGCGCGGGTGCACTGTCTCGCCGACGACACGTCGCCAGGTGTCGTCCGGGTACTGGTCGTGCCGCATGTCGCCGACGATGCGGAAGGACAGATCCGGCTGCACGATCTGACCCCGACGAAAGAGACGCTCGACACGATCGCCGGATACCTCGACGAGCGACGCGTGATCGGGACCCGGCTGTTGATCGAGCCGCCGCAGTACATCGGGGTAACAGTCCTGGTCAGCGTCAGCGCAGCGCTCGGATTCGACAAGGCGATGGTACGAGACGCGGTGCAGCAGAGACTGTATCGGCTACTGCACCCGGTGTACGGAGGCCGTACCGGCGCCGGCTGGCCTGTCGCGCGGTCGCTGGGTGTGCCCGACCTCACCGCGGCGCTCGCCGACATTTCGGGAGTCGACATGGGGCAGGACGTCGCGGTTCAGTTGGTCCCGGTGAACCCGGCCACGGGACGGCGTGCCGAGCCGACGGACCGGGTGAGGCTGCCCGCCAACGGGTTGTTCCTGTCCTACCGGCATCAGGTCCGGGTGATCTGAATGCGCGGGGTACTCCCGGACATCGACAGCCCGCACCCGGTCGGGGCGACCCTGCCGTCCATCTACCTCGACGACGAGTGCGCGCAGGGCCTCTGCAGCGCTTTCGACGAGATGCTCGCGCCGGTGTTCCTGGTGCTCGATGCCTTTCCCGCTCTACTCGATCCGGCCACGGCGCCGGCCGATTCGCTGAGCTGGCTCGCCGGCTGGATCGGTCTCGTCCTCGAAGGCCACGAGAGCGTGGAAGACCGGCGCGGGCTGATCGCCGCCGGCGCGGAGTTGCTGCGATGGCGGGGGACCGCGCGGGGGGTCCGCGACGGCGTCGCTGCGGCGTTCGGCATCACACCCGAGGTCACCGAATCCGGTGGGGTCACCGTGTCGACCGAACCGTCCGGGCCGACGCAAGCGGATTCGGCGGAACCATTGATCACGGTCCTCGTCCGGGTCGACGATCCGGACGCGTTCGACCGTCAACGCCTGGACGCCGTGGTGTCGCGGATCAAGCCGGCCCATCTGCCACATCGGGTTGAGGTCGTCGGTCGCTGAGCCGAGGTCTGTGGGGCGCCGCTCCGAGGAGCGAGCCTGCGAGCATCACGAGGTCATCGACCTTGGTTCACCACCCCGGTCCCTGAGGAGCGAGCTTGCGAGCGTCACGAGGAGAGCGAGCTTGCGTCACCACCCCGGTCCCTGAGGAGCGAGCTTGCGTCACCGCCCGGTCCCTGAGGAGCGAGCTTGCGAGCGTCACGAAGGGCGGCCCTTCGTGACGGGCCTCCGCTGGCGCTCCGGCCCTCCTCAGGGACCGGGGGAGTCGGCGTTGCTGTGCGACTGCGCCAGCCGAAAGTGTTCCGGGACATGAAGAAGCGAGCTTGCGTTACCACCCCGGTCCCTGAGGAGCGAGCTTGCGAGCGTCACGAAGGGCGGCCCTTCGTGACGGGCCTCCGCTGGCGCTCCGGCCCTCCTCAGGGACCGGGGGAGTCGGCGTTACTGGGTGACTGCCAGCCGAAGGTGTTCCGAGACATGAAGAAGCGAGCTTGCGTTACCACCCCGGTCCCTGAGGAGCGAGCTTGCGAGCGTCACGAAGGGCGGCCCTTCGTGACGGGCCTCCGCTGGCGCCCCGACGCCGACCAGACCCGGGCATCCAGGAGCTGACTGGGTCAGCCGAACCGCTCTGTTCGTATCCGATCGGGACGGTGACCGGCGGCGATCATCGCGTCCGCGCAGTGTTCGACGAAGCTATTCGGGCCGCACACGAACACCGTGGGCTCCCGGTCTGGAGTAATCGTCAAAGCGGCGAGTTCGTCGGCGCTGAGCCGTCCGACCGGCCGGGTGTCGCCGAGGTCGGGCTCTCGCGTGTAGGCGAGGTGTACCGGCAGGCGGCGGTGATCAGAGAGCTGGCGCAGTTCATCGGCGAAGAGCGTCCGGTCGGGTGACCGCAACGAATACACCAGGTTGAACGGCACGAGTGGGGCTGCCACCTCTCGGCTCCGGATCATCGCCATCAGCGGAGCGAGCCCCGAGCCGCCGGCGATCAGTTGTACGGGCTGTGGATCACGCTCATCCCACGTGAACCATCCGCCGTGGGGGACGGTGACCTCCAGCGGCTCGCCGACTTCGACGACATCGACGAGATAGGGCGAGACCTCACCGTCGTCAGCACGTTCCACGGTGACCTCTACCGTGCGTGCTTCGCGTACATCCGACAGCGAGTACGTGCGTGCCGTCGAGTAGCCGTCCTCGGCGGTCAGACGAATGTCGATGTGCTGGCCCGGAAGTCCCCGGAAAGGTTCGGCGAGTCCGAGCCGCAGTGACCGTGCGCTCTCGCTGTGGCGGGTCTCCGAGACGACCAGGGTCACCTGCCACTCGTTCATGAGTAGCGCTGCTCGGTCCACGGATCGCCGTGCATGTGATAGCCACGGCTCTCCCAGAAGCCGGGAGTGTCACCGGACATGAAGCGCAGTCGCCGTACCCATTTGGCACTCTTCCAGAAGTAGAGGTGGGGTACCAGGAGTCGTGCGGGCCCGCCGTGCTCTGCGGGTAGGGGTTCGCCGTCGTAGGTGTCGGCGATCCATCCCTGTCCGTCCACCAGGTCGGACAACGCGACGTTCGTCGTGTATCCGCCGTAGCAGTGCGCCATCAGATGTGTATCGGCGGGCCAGGGAAGAGAATCGACGATGGTGTCGAACGATACTCCGCGCCAACGGGTCTCGAACTTCGACCATCGGGTCACGCAGTGGATGTCGGTGACGATCTCCTCATGCGTAAGATCCTGGAACTGCGACCAGTTCCAACTGTGTCCCCTGTGGTCGGACGATTGGACGGTCAAGGACCACGAGTCCAGCGGAATGGTCGGAGTCGGCTCAGCGGACAGCACAGGGAAATCGAAGGTGCGGTACTGCCCGGGCGGCAGCCGTGTTGCATCACGGTCGCGACGCCCGACGAACCCGCGATTGACGATCGCCATGCCGAGATCCTACGCGCGGAGCGGGATGGGTGCCCGTTTGTGTTCTCGCATGTTTGAACAGTTCTGGAACACGGGACGAAGATCGAGGCCGGTTGGCCGCCGGCGCCCCGCTTTCCTGTCGGTGGCGGCCGATATTCTGTGACCAATTGAAGTGATGCGGGTTGTCCACAACCCCTACCGACGATGAGGCCTTCTTGTCGGTGGTCTCGGATAATCTGTGGTCAGTGAATTCCTCACGGGGGCTGTGGTTTCTGATGACGGGCTGAGGTTGTTTGTCCTGTCGGTCTGTATTGCGTATGCGAGCGTCACGAAGGGGGTGTGGTGTTCTCTTATTCGGATTCGGTTGCCGATGATGCGGTTCTGTCGTCGGCCGGGTCGGCGGATCTGGCTGCCGAGGCGTGTGCTGCGTTGCGGTTGAGTCGTCAAGCTGAGGCGCGGGCGTTGTTGTTGGCCTTTCGGATCGGTGAGCAGGTGCATGACGATCTGATGGTGGCGTTGGGTCCGCGCGCGCAGATGAAGGTGCGTCGTCATGCGGAGAAGGCGGCGGTCGGGGAGATCTCGCTGCAGTTGGGGTTGTCGCGGACCAAGGCCGGCAAGTGGTATCGGTTGGGGTCGGCGTTGCAGCTCAGGCCGAAGCTGCGGATGGCGTATCTCGACGGTGATTACAGCACCAATCGGTTGTCGGAGTTGGTGCATTTTGTCGAAGCGGCACCCGATGTCACACAACATGATTCGACTCCCGACACGGACACCGCGGGCTCAGGTGGCGGTGACGACAGCTGTGCCGATAACACCGACATCGACGCCGAACCTGGCACCTCCGATCCCGCCGACGCCGCTGATCCCGCCGACACTGCCGATCCCGCCGACACTGCCGCCGATCCCGCCGACACTGCCGCCGATGTTGAGCCGGTCACTGATGTGGAGGACATTGCTCTGAAGTATGGGGCGCGTCCGACGACGGACACGGTGTTGCGCGATGAGTTGGCCGGGGTGGCGATCGGGCTGGATCCGGAGGGGGCGGCCGAAGCACGCAGGGAGTTCGGGCGGGCGTGGCAGAACGTGACGGTGACCAATGACAGTTCCGGGCATGCCAACATCGACGCCTGTGTGCCGGCCGAGTACGGGGTGTTTCTGCGTGAGGGGATCGCGGCGTTGTTGCGTGCGCGGGTGTGTCGGCGCGATCCGCGCACGCTGGGTCAACAGCGGGTCGACGCGTTGGCCGAACTCATCGGTGTCCCCGGTGTGCGGCTGACGTGTCGGTGTGGCGACGACGACTGCCCGGCCGGCGGAGCGCCGACTGACCCGACCTCTGGACCGACCGATCCGACCCAGCCCCCCGCACCCGGACCAGACCGCGGCGGAGCCGATGGCGCCGCAACCGATGTGGGCGGTGCCCCGCAGGGTGGCGACCCCGCAGACGGTGCGGGCACAAGCGACCCTGACGAATTGGCCGATCGTGACGATCCCGCCGATCGTGACGAAGCAGCCGGGGACACCGCGCCCGAGTCTGACACAGCATCTGAGCCGGACCGCGACACCCCGACCGCGCTCACCCCGACTGCGCCACCGTGGACCCTAGAACTTGGCCCGGATGGCATCGAGGTGCCCCGGTTGCGTGGCTACGGGGCGATCGATCCCGCCCTGGCTGACCGGCTGAGCGATCGGGCCACGCTGATCTCTTTGCCGGACCACCAGAGTCGCCGACCGTCGGGGCTGATCGTGCTCGGCGAGCGTGGACCGGCCCCACCGGTCGATCCGTCCGGACACGGCGGCCACGACCTGCCGCCGCCGGGTGCGTTGACCTATGCGCCGTCGACGAGGGTGCGTGAGCAGGTTCTGTTGTCGGATCGGTACTGCCGGTATCCGTTCTGCGGGCGACCCGCGCACGAATGCGAGCTCGATCATCTGGTGAAGTTTCGGCGTGTCGACCCGCAGACCGGGGGTTGGACGCTGCCCGCAAACCTGGCACCGCTGTGTCGGCCGGATCATCAGCGCAAGCATCTGGGCATGTGGATACCGACGATGAACATCGACCGCACCATCACCTGGCGCAACCCGGTCACCGGGAAGGTCATCGTCACCTACCCGCGGTAGCCGGCCCAACGCGGGCGCATCCTCGCAGGCTCGGAGGCTCCTCAGGGACCGGGTGATGACGCATCCTCGCAAGCTCGGAGGCTCCTCAGGGACCGGGTGATGACGCCCGCAGGCTCGGAGGTACCTCAGGGCGCGGGTGGTCACGCATCCTCGCAAGCTCGCGCGGCGGGATTCTCCCGCATCCTCGCAGGCTCGCGCGTCAGGATTTTCCCGATCCCTGAGGAGGTCCGGAGCGCTAGCGGCGCGCTAGCGGAGGCCGTCACGAAGGGGCGCCCCTTCGTGACGCATCCTCGCAGGCTCGGAGGCTCCTCAGGGAGCGGGGGGTGACGCATCCTCGCAGGCTCGGAGGCTCCTCAGGGAGCGGGGGGTGACGCATCCTCGCAGGCTCGGAGGCTCCTCAGGGAGCGGGGGGGTGACGCATCCTCGCAAGCTCGGAGGCTCCTCAGGGAGCGTGTGATGACGCATCCTCGCAGGCTCGGAGGCTCCTCAGGGAGCGGGTGGTGACGCCTCGCGAGCTCGGAGGCTCCGCGGGGAGCGGGCGGTGGTGACGCCCGCAGGCTTCCGAGGGAGCGGTGGTGAGGTGTGTTCGGAGGCTGCTCAGGGGCGGTGGTGACGCATCCCCACGCGCTCGGTCTTTCGGTCCACGGGGCAGGTCCGGGGATGCGTCAGATCTCCAATCCCAGCAACGCGTTCTCCAGCACCTCGGGCATCGCGGGGTGAATCCAGTACTGGCCTCGCGCCATCTCATGTGCGGTGAGCCCGAAGGATATCGCCTGGATCACCGGCTGGATGACCGTCGGCGCCTGGGGGCCGATGATGTGCGCACCGAGTAGTCGGCCGGTTCGGCGCTCGGCGATCAGCTTGCAGAACCCGGTGGTGTCCTCCATCGCCCACCCGTATGCGACATCGCCGTAGGCCTGAACCTTCACGGCGATGTCAAGATCCATGTCACGCGCCTCATCCTCGGTGAGCCCGACGGTGGCGATCTGCGGATGGGTGAACACCGCTGCCGGGACGTGACGGTGGTCAAACCACAGCAGATCCTCGGCATCCCATCCCTTGAGCAGGTTTGCCTGCACCACTCGTTGCTCATGGTTGGCGACGTGCTTGAGCTGGTACGGCGAACTGACATCACCGAGAGCCCAGACTCTGCGCGCAGCGGTCCGCCCATGCGGATCACACTCCACCCGTCCGTGATCGTCCAGGTCGATGCCGATCGACTTCAGATTGAGACGGTCCCCATTCGGCCGGCGACCCGTCGCGACCAGCAGGACGTCCCCGTCGAGATGCCTGCCGTCCTGAAACGTCACACGCACTCCGTCGTCACCGAGGTCGGTCACATTGGCGACATCGGTGTTCAGGTGAACATCCCACTTCTCCTGCGCCACAGCCGTGAAGCGGTTCGAGATGTCGGTGTCGAGCTTGCGAAGCATCGCCGGACCGCGCGCGATGATCGACACGGAACTGCCGAGGGCTCCGAACACGTGCGCGAATTCCGCTGCGATGTAACCACTCCCGACAATGATGAGATGGTCGGGGAGACGCTCGAGGCGCATCACGTCATCGTTGGTGTGGTAGCGGGCCCCGCAGTCGGTGATGACGGGCGGCACCGTCGCTCGCGACCCGGCGGCCACCACGACCTCGTCTGCGAGGACGACGGCGTCTCCGGTCACGAGCCGGTAGCGCCCGTCATCATCGCGTCCGTCGAACTCGACGTGTGAGGAATACACGGTGATGTTCGGACAGCGATCCTCGCGATACTCTCTGCCGCCGGACGAGATGGGGTCGATCCGGCCGAACACCCGCTCGACGACCGCCGGCCAGTCGACGGAATCGACATGAGCGTGCACGCCGTAACGCTCCGCGTGGCGTGCGCTGTCGGCGACCTCGGCGGCATAGACGAACATCTTCGTCGGGATGCAGCCGACGTTGAGGCAGGTGCCCCCGTACGTGCCTTCCTCGAAGATCGCGATCGTCTTGTCGTCGAACCGCTCGTCGGGAATGGAATTGCCGCTGCCCGTGCCGATGATCGCCAGGTCGACGATCTGCGTCGCGGTCATGCGTGTTCCGACTGGTCGGAGGTGGCCGACGCCCGGCCCGTACCGGCCGGCACATCGAGCGTGTCGCCCAACCAGGTGTCCACCTCGCGGTAGGCCTGGGTTCGGGCGCGCTTGACGGAGAGAAACACGTCGTGGCGGGCGTCGGCAACCGGTGCCACCGTGACCTGATCGCCGAGACGTCCGCTCCAGCGCGCGATGTGCGCGACGTCGAGCACGACGTCCGAATTGTCGACGGTACCCAGGTGCCGCGTGTTGAAGAGTGTCTTGTCGGACCGCAGCACCAGCGACGGCACACCGACGTCGATGCCGCGATGCAGGCGGGCATGACCACGACGCACCGCATTCAGGAAGCCGAAGGTGACCGGGAAACCGCCCATCGGCTTCAGCGACAGGTCATAGGTCCACTCGCCATTGCCCGATTCGTGGATGCTCTTGCCGTATCCCTCGGAGAGCTCCTGCGGGATCACGACTTTGGGGCGGGCGGCGGCCACTGCGCGGATCACGAGCGACACCGGAAGCGTTCGCAGCACCGGCTTGCCCTGGAGATCGAACCACGGACTGTTGAGCAACAGCCCGGTCACGTGCGCATGGCGGTCCGGTGCCTCGGTCCGCAGGCGATCCAGCCACAGCGGGGTGATCAGCCCGCCGGTGGAATGGGCTGCGACGATCACGCGCGCCGACGCGTCGCCCGCGGCGGACTCGGCCACGATCACATCGAGCGCACGACCGAGTTCCTCGTCGTAATGCCGCAGATCGGTGGTGAAATGGGCGGTGTGCTGCGGCTGCAGCGAGCGGCCGCACTTGCGCAGATCGAGGGCATAGAACGCGTAACCGCGCTCGTGGAAGAAGTCGGCGAGGGGTTCGTGGAAGAAGTAATCGGTGAAGCCGTGTACATAGAGCACCGAGCCGTTCGGGTACTGCTCGCTCGAATGGCCGGCCTTGCGCACCAGGGTCGCGGTGATCGGGTCCTCGCCGTCAGGATCGGGTCCCAGCGGCAGGGTGAGCACTTCGTAGCGGTCGAGGAGGCGGTCGGGTTGCCATTTCGCAGCAGCTCGGCCACCGTCGTGGGCGGCGGGAAAAGGTGCGGTCACACGCTCCACTGTAGTTAAGCCCCGGCCTCGGCAAGCGGCGCCGACTGTCGCCCAGCCCACATTTTGCCCGACGCGATTCCGTTGTTTCGTGGCCGATGGGGAACAATGGCCGATGACAGGGACGACCTCAGCGGCGACAGCGACAGAGACGATCGTCCAACCTGTGCGAAGGAGAGCTCCTCGTGTCTCAATCGGTGATCAAGACGGACGTTGCGCTGGTGGGCGCCGGCATCATGAGCGCCACCCTCGGTGCGCTGATCCGACGCCTCCAGCCGGACTGGTCGATCAGCCTGTTCGAACGCCTCGACGCGGCAGCCGCCGAGAGCAGCGACCCCTGGAACAACGCCGGTACCGGCCACTCGGCGCTGTGTGAGCTCAACTACACACCGCAGACCGCCGACGGCGACGTGAACATCGACAAGGCGCTCAGTATCAACGAGCAGTTCCAGGTGTCACGCCAGTTCTGGGCATACTCGGTCGACAACGGGATCCTCGGCGACCCGAGCGAGTTCATCAATCCGATCCCGCATGTCGGCTTCACGCACGGTCCGGGCGGCGTCGACTACCTGCGCAAGCGCTACGACCGTCTCGCCGGACAGGTGTTGTTCGAAGGCATGGAGTTCATCGACGACCCGGCCGAGTTCACCGAACGGCTCCCGCTGATGTCGGCGGGCCGCGACTTCTCCGACCCGGTCGCCCTCAACTGGTTCACCGAGGGAACCGACGTCGACTTCGGCGCGCTCACCCAGCAGCTGATCAACCATCTCGGCGCGACCGGCGCGGACATCTACTTCGGCCACGACGTGACGAACCTGTCCAAGCAGTCCGACGGCAGCTGGATCGTGAAGATGCGCAACCTCCGGACCAAGGAGAAGCTGACCGTCCACGCCAAGTTCGTGTTCGTCGGCGCCGGCGGTGGAGCCCTGCACCTCCTGCAGAAGTCGGGTATCGAAGAGGCGAAGGGCTTCGGCGGTTTCCCCGTCTCCGGCGAGTTCTTCCGCTGCACCAACACAGAGCTGATCGGCGGCCACCAGGCCAAGGTCTACGGCCAGGCCGCGGTCGGAGCGCCGCCGATGTCTGTCCCGCACCTCGACACCCGGGTGATCAACCACAAGCCGGGCCTGCTGTTCGGTCCGTATGCGGGCTGGTCGCCGAAGTTCCTCAAGAACGGCAAGGTCACCGACCTCCCCTTCTCGGTCAAGCCGAGCAACCTGTTGCCGATGCTGTCCATCGCGCCGCAGGAGTTCGGTCTGCTCAAGTACCTGATCAGCGAACTCGCCGCCAACCGTGCCGATCGGGTCAACACCCTCAGTGAGTTCGTGCCGCGCGCCGACGGTTCCGACTGGGAACTCATCACCGCCGGTCAGCGCGTCCAGGTGATCCGCAAGACCGGCGTGGGCGGCTCACTCGAGTTCGGTACCGCGGTCGTGACGGCCGGCGACGGAACCATCGCGGGTCTGCTCGGTGCCTCCCCGGGCGCCTCCACCGCAGTCCCGGCGATGCTTCAGGTCCTCGAGAAGTGCTTCCCGCAGCAGTACCAGGGATGGACGTCGATCCTCACCGAGATGATTCCGTCGTTCGGTCAGAAGCTCTCCGACAACCGCGACCTGTTCCGTCAGGTGTGGGACTGGACCAGCGGCAGCCTGCAACTCAAGCGGGACGCCGTGGCGTCGCCGGCCGGCCCGGATCGCACCCCCGAACCGGCGCTCTGAGCGCCTGTCTGGTGCGTGCGAACCCGAGTGTGATAGTCACGACACCATGACTCCGGTAGGGCAACTGCATCACAGCCTGGCCGCCGAGATGGATGCGGCCACGCTGTATCAGATCTTGCGGCTACGGGTGGACGTCTTCGTCGTCGAGCAGGCGTGCCCGTATCCGGAACTCGACGGGCGAGATCTCGAACCGCGCACCCGACAGTTCTGGATCAGTGACACCGAAGGCCACGTCATCGCCACCCTGCGACTGCTCACCGAGCCACCGTCGGCCGATGGCCGCGCGCTGTTCCGGATCGGCCGGGTCTGCACGGAACGTTCTCACCGCGGCGAGGGCCTGACCGCACAACTGCTGACCGCGGCCCTCGACGAGGTCGGTGACCTGCCCTGCCGGATCGAGGCGCAGGCCTACCTCGTCGACATGTACGCCAAGTTCGGATTCGTCCCCGAGGGGGAGCAGTATCTCGAGGACGGCATCCCGCACGTGTCCATGGTGCGAGACCCGGGGGCCGCCCCCAGCACGGCGAGCGGCTCGGACGGCAGTCGATGAGCGGACGCCACCGCTCGACCGCGAACGTGTTCCCGGTCCGCTACCCGTTCAGTGCTGTCGTCGGCCAAGAACGCCTGAAGCTCGCACTGATCCTCTCCGCCATCTCACCCGGGATCGGTGGTGTGCTCATCCGTGGCGAGAAGGGCACCGCCAAGTCGACGATCGTGCGAGGTCTCGGGCCACTCCTCGGTGGTGATGGCCACACGGGCCCGTCGGCCGGCACCGGCACTGTCCGTGGCCGTGTGGTGGAACTGCCGATCGGTGCCACCGAAGACCGTGTCATCGGTTCGCTGGATCTGACTGCTGTTCTCAGCGAGGGTCGCGCCGAGTTCACCCCGGGCCTCCTCGCACTCGCCGACGGCGGCGTCCTGTACATCGACGAGGTCAATCTCTTGGCCGACCACCTGGTGGACGTTCTCCTCGACGCCGCCGCGAGCGGTCTGGTCACCATCGAACGAGACGGTGTGTCGCACACCCAGTCCGCCGACTTCGTGCTCGTCGGGACGATGAATCCGGAAGAGGGGGAGCTGCGCCCGCAGCTGCTCGACCGGTTCGGCCTCGCCGTCGACGTCGCCGCCGGCCGCGACATCGAGGAGCGGGTGGAGATCGTGTCGCGCCGCATGGCATTCGATGCCGATCCCGGCGGGTTCGCGGCACGTCACGCCGAGGCCGAGATCGAGTTGGCCCGGAACATCGCCGCGGCACGTGATCTGGTCTCCGCGGTTCATATCCCGGCCGCCGAGCTGCGGCGGATCGCCGGTATCTGCGCCCACCTCGACGTCGACGGTCTCCGCGGCGACATCGTGGTGGCCCGGACCGCCGCCGCGCACGCGGCGTGGCGTGGTGCCGAGGAGGTCACCTCCGACGACGTGCGCGTCGCCGTCGAACTCGCGCTGCCGCACCGGCGCCGTCGCAACCCGTTCGACGAATCCGGTTTGAGCCCAGAGCAACTCGACGACGCGATGGATGCCGGGCAGGAGGCCGCCGACGGTGCACCGGACGAGGGCGGTCCCGACGACCCAGACGACGACCCGGACCCGACCGATCCCGGGCCGGACGGCGGAGTGCCGCGGGACGAGCGATCCGCACCCGCGGACACACCCGAAGACCCCGATCCCGGCGCGTCGCCGCACCCGCACACCGAAGATCAGGACGACGATCGGGTGCCATCCGAGACCGCACCGGGCGCCCGGTTCGACACACCCCCGCGGTCGGGAACCGTGGCGCGGATGCGACGTCTGCGGGTCGACGGAATCGGCGACGGCGATCCCGGACGGCGATCGCGGGCGCGCTCTCGGCGCGGACAGACCACGCGCGCAGTCGATTTCGCGCACGGCGAGCCCGTGCATCTGTTCGGGACGGTGCTATCGGCCGCCGACCGCACACGCAGGACCGCCGAACGCGGCGAGCCCGGCGTGGCGCCGCACACCGGGGTACGGGTCGCGGCCGCGGACCTGCGCAGCGCCGAACGCATCGGTCAGGAGGGCAACCTGGTCGTGTTCGTCGTCGACCTCTCGGGGTCGATGACCGCGCGGCGCCGCCTGGCCGCCGTCAGCGAGGTCTGCGTCGATCTGCTGCGGGACTCCTACACACGCCGGGATCGGGTCGCGGTCGTCGTCGCGCGCGGGTCGTCGGCGTCGGTGGCGGTGCCGCCGACCAGGTCCGTCGACGTCGCGGTGCGCCGCCTCGCCGAACTGCGTACGGGTGGACGCACCCCGCTGGCCGAGGGGCTGGTCACCGCCACCGAGCTCGTCGAGCGGCACGCCCGGCGCGAACCGCAGCGCCGACCGCTCATCGTGGTGCTCACCGACGGGCGCGCGACCGCCGGCCGGGACGCCGCGGCCCGGGCCGCGACCGCCGCGGCCGCCGTCGGCCGCCGAGGGATCGACTCCGTGGTCGTCGACTGCGAGCAGGGGATGATCCGACTCGGATTGGCCGCCGAACTCGCCGCAGCCATGGGTGCCCGATGCCTACCGATGGACGAGCTCACCGCCGGCAGCATCGCCCGGTCCGGGCGAGCCGCCTGAATCACCGTCCGTACCAGAACACCGCCAGGAGGCGCCGTGCCGCAAGGAGTTCCCGACACGATCCCCGACGACGGGCTCACCACGCGTCAGCGCCGCAACCTGCCGGTCCTGGCCGTGCACACCGGTGACGGCAAGGGCAAGTCGACGGCGGCCTTCGGGATGGCCATGCGGGCCTGGAACGCCGGAATGCGGGTGGCCGTCTTCCAATTCGTGAAGAGCGCGAAGTGGCGGGTCGGCGAGGAAACCGCCCTCACCGCCCTCGGCGCCGTGCATGACGAGACCGGGAAGGGCGGCCCGGTGGAGTGGCACAAGATGGGTCAGGGCTGGTCGTGGCTTCGCGCCAACGCCGAGCACGACGATGACCACGCGGCCGCGGCCCGCGCCGGCTGGTCGGAGATCGCCCGGCGGATCGCGGCCGAACAGCATGATTTCTACGTGCTCGACGAGTTCACCTACCCGCTGGACTGGGGCTGGGTGGACACCGACGAGGTCGTGGCGACCCTCCGTGACCGGCCGGGCCGCCAGCACGTGGTGATCACCGGCCGTCGCGCACCCGCGGCTCTCATCGAATCCGCGGATCTCGTCACCGAGATGCGCAAGATCGCGCACCCCATGGACGCGGGTCGCAAGGGACAACGGGGCATCGAATGGTGACCGCGAAGGCCGTCGGCGAGTGGTCGGTCGCCGGATCATGACCGGCGTCCCGGCCATCGTCATCGCCGCTCCCGCGTCGGGGAGTGGCAAGACCACGGTGACGACCGGGTTGATCGGCGCACTGCGGGCGGCCGGGCATCGCGTCGCCCCGTTCAAGGTCGGACCGGACTACATCGACCCGGGCTATCACGCGGTGGCCGCGGGCACGGTCGGTCGCAATCTCGACCCGAACCTGGTCGGTGCGGACCTGGTGGGTCCGTTGTTCGCCGCCGGCTCGGCCGGCGCCGACATCGCCGTGGTCGAAGGCGTCATGGGTCTCTTCGACGGACGCATCATGGCCGACGACGCCTCCGACGGCGCCGACCCGGCCGGCTTCGGTTCGACCGCACACGTCGCCCGCCTCATCGGCGCGCCGGTGGTCCTGGTCATCGATGCCGCCGGACACAGTCAATCGGTAGCCGCACTCCTGCACGGATTCGTCTCCTTTGACCCGTCTATAAGGATCGTCGGTGTCATCCTCAACCGCGTCGGCTCGGACCGGCACGAAACCGTGCTGCGGCAAGCCTGCGGGCGTGTCGGGCTGCCGGTGTTCGGGGTTCTGCGACGCGACCCGCACCTGCAGGTGCCGTCGCGGCATCTCGGCCTGATCCCCGCGGCCGAACGTCGCGACGATGCGATCCGGGCGGTGGACGCGATGACCGTCACCGTCGGTGCGGGCCTGGACCTGCCGTCGATCGTCGCCGCCGCGAGCACCCGTCGGCGTCAACAACTCGAGGCATGGTCGGCAGCCGACGCCGTCCGCGACGGTGGGCCGGTCCCGGCGGCCGGCCGTCGCCCGCTCGTGGCCGTCGCGGGCGGTCCGGCGTTCACTTTCGGCTACGCCGAACACGGTGAGTTACTGGCTGCCGCCGGCGCCGACGTGGCGGGTTTCGACCCGCTGCGGGATCCGCTTCCGCCGGGCACCGACGCCGTGGTGATCGGCGGCGGCTTCCCGGAGGAACACGCCGAAGCGCTGTCGGCCAACGAACCACTGCGGACCGGCCTCGCCGGGCACGCGCGCGCCGGCCGTCCCATCGTCGCCGAATGCGCGGGCCTGCTCTACCTCGCCACCGAACTCGATGGGCATCCGATGACGGGCATCCTCGACGTGGTGGGACGGTTCGGGCCGACACTGACCCTCGGCTACCGCGATGCGGTGGCCGTGACGGATTCCGTCGGATACTCGATGGGCCTGCGAGTCACGGGCCACGAGTTCCATCGGTCGACGGTCGAGCCGGGTGTCGGCGCACCCGCGCCGGCGTGGGCGTGGCGCGACCACAGCGGCAACCCGGGTACCCATGGTTACGCCACGAACTCGGTGCACGCGTCGTACCTGCATGTCCATCCGGCCGGATATCCCTCCGGGGTGGTGCGATTCGTCAACGCGGCGCGGGAAGCTGCGAGCTCGCCCGGCATGACACACGACGGCGTCGGCGAGCGCGCCGGATGACCGCCCGGGGACTCGGTGAGGCGCTCGACGCACTCACCCGCCACGGCGTCGACGACCCGGCGATCCTGCGGGATCTGCTCGAGGCGGTGCTCGTCGTCGGGCGCGGCCTCGATCTCGACCGGGCCCTCCAGCGGATCGTCGAGGTGGCGTGCCAGGTCGTCGACGCACGCTACGGGGCTCTCGGTGTGCGGGCCACCGACGGAGGTCTGAGCGCGTTCGTCTACACCGGCATCAGCGCTGCCGAGCGTGCCCGCATGGATCACCTGCCGGTGGGTCGCGGGGTACTCGGTCTGCTCATCGAGCAACCGGAGGTGTTGCGGATCCCGGAATTGGCGAAACACTCTGCGTCGGTGGGTTTCCCGCACAACCACCCGCCCATGACGACCTTTCTCGGTGCGCCGATCGTCATCCGCGGCACCGTGTTCGGCAGCATCTACCTGACCGAGAAGCAATCGGCGGCGGAGTTCAGCGAGGTCGACGAGTCGTTGGTGGCGGTGCTCGCGGTGGCGGCCGGTATCGCCGTCGACAATGCGCGCCTGTTCGAGCAGGCCCGGACCCGACACCGGTGGATGCAGGTCATCGCGCGGCGGGGATCGGAACCGCTGGCGGGGATCGCGCTGTCGGACACCTTGCCCCGGCTGTGCGCCGACGTCGCCGAACTCACCGATGCGGTCGACGTCTTCATCCTCACCGAGGAGGCCGGGGAGGTCGAGCTCACAGGTCACACCGGTCCGCCGGTCGCCGCGGGGGACATGGTGCTGCCGTCGACCGGAGCCCGGGTGGTCGTGCCCGTTGCCGAGATCCCCTCCGAGCTCGTCCGTCGCGGGGCGAAGTGGGCCACGGTGCAGCCGTTGCAGCGGGCTGCCGGTGCGTTCGGCTGGATCGTGATCACCCATCGCCCCCGACCCGAATGGGATGACGAGGATGCCGCCGGGCTCGCCGGTGTCGCCGAAGTGGCCTCGCTGGCGGTGGTCTACGCCGAACAGCAGCAGACCGCGCGCGACCTGGAGGTCGTGGAGGACCGTCATCGCATCGCCCGTGACCTCCACGATCATGTGATCCAGCGGCTGTTCGCGATCGGGATGTCGGTGCAGACGATGCTCGCGGCGCGGGGACCGGACGGTGGGGCCGAGTCGGAGGCCGAACGTGCCACGACGGCCCGGCTCGAGCAGGTCGTGACCGATCTGGACCGGACCATCGCGCAGATCCGGACCTCGATCTTCGATCTGCAGACGATCCCAGGGCATCATGACACCGCCACCCTGCGGCGCCGGGTTCTCGACATCGTGTCCGAGCTGGCTGTCCACGCTCCGATCGCCCCGGGCGTCCAGTTCGCCGGCCCGGTGGACACGGTGGTGCCCGAGTCGCTCGGGCCGCACATCGACGCCGTTCTCCGAGAAGGGTTGTCGAACGCGTTGCGTCATGCCCAGGCCGACCACATCGACGTGTCGGTCACCGCCGACGACGAGGTGCTCACCGTCGAGATCATCGACGACGGTCTGGGCATCGCCACCGATGTGGTCTACCGCGGCCTGGACAATCTCACCCGGCGGGCCGAGGAGTGCGACGGCGTGTTCAGCGTCGTCACCACCCCGCGCGGGGCGTCGACGTCGAGCGGTACCACGCTCACATGGTCGGTACCGCTGAGGGAGTAGCCCCCAGCTTCGCTGGCTTCGCTAGCGCGGCGGGAGCTTGCCGTCGCGGAGTTTCGTCGCCATCACCGCGACCTGCGTGCGGCGCTGCATGTCCAGTTTCGCGAGGATACGCGAGACGTAGTTCTTGATCGTCTTCTCCGCCAGGAACATCCGCTCGGCGATCTGCCGGTTGGTGAGGCCGTCGCCGATGTGATTGAAGACCTCACGTTCCTGCTGGGTGAGGTCTGCCAGCGGATCGTCGCTGCCGCCCTTGCCGTCGCGGAGTCTCGCGAGCAGTGCGGCGGTGCTGCGATCGTCGAGCAACGAACCGCCTCGTCCGACCGTGCGTACGGCCTCGATGAGGTTGTGGCCCAGGATCTGTTTGAGCACGAAGCCCGACGCGCCGGCGAGCACCGCCGCGAGCAGGGCGTCGTCATCGGCGTAGCTGGTCAGCATCAGGCAATGCACCGCGGGTTCTGCGGCGCGGACGTCGCGACACAGTTCCACACCGTTACCGTCCGGAAGCCGGACGTCGAGCACCGCCACATCGGGTTTCGTCGCGAGGATGCCGACCTTCGCCTCGGCGACGGATGCGGCCTCGCCGACGATCTCGAGATCGTCGGCGGTACCGAGCAGATCCCGCAGTCCACGGCGGACGAGTTCGTGGTCGTCGACGAGGTACACGCGGACCGGGTTCGTCGCGGATGCGCCGTCGGTCGTGGCGTCTGCAGGCATGGTCTGACGGTACCGCAGAACGACTCGGCGAGAAGGCCGCGCGCAACCGACGACTTGTGGCCCAGGACAGTCGGGACCTTCGGCTCACGTGGTCGGTGCCGGCACCGCGCAGAGTTGGACCTGAACCGAATGTGTGACGACGAGGAGTGCGATGACCAGCCTGATCGACCCACCCGAGGTGAGCGGCCCGCGGATGTCCGGCTCGGATCTGCTCCGGGAGCTGCTCCCGGTGTGCGAGACCGAGGTCGACCGACACATGAAGATGACCCGCGACTGGCATCCGCACGACTACGTGCCGTGGGAAGACGGGCGCAACTTCGCCGCGTTGGGTGGGCAGGACTGGGACCCGTCTCAGTCCCAGCTGTCGGAGACCGCCAAGGCGGCGATGATCACGAACCTGCTGACCGAGGACAACCTGCCCTCGTACCACCGGGTGATCGCCGAGAACTTCAGCCTCGACGACGCATGGGGATTCTGGGTGGGCCGGTGGACCGCCGAGGAGACACGGCATTCGATCGTGATGCGTGACTACCTCGTCGTCACCCGGGGCGTGGACCCGGTCGAGCTCGAGCAGACCCGCATGCAGCACATGACCCACGGGTTCAACCCGCTGCCCGACGACGACGGACAGCGCGACCACAGCTACGACATGCTCTACGCGGTCAGCTACGTCAGCTTCCAGGAGCTCGCCACGCGGGTGTCGCATCGGAACACCGGCAAGGCGTGTGGCGACCCGATCGCCGATCGCATGCTGCAGCGGGTGGCGGCCGACGAGAACCTGCACATGCTCTTCTACCGCAACATCGTCGACGGGGCACTCGATCTGGTGCCGGATCAGGCGATGGCCGCGATCTACGCGATCGTCTCGAACTTCCAGATGCCGGGCGCGACGATGCCCAACTTCCGGCGCAACGCCGTCCTCATCGCGAAGGGCGGGATCTACGATCTCCCGCAACATCTGTCGGAGGTGGTGATGCCCGTGCTGCGCAAGTGGCGGATCTTCGAACGCGACGACTTCGGGCCGCTCGGTGAGCATTACCGCGAGCTACTGGGCGACTTCCTCGAACAGATGAACGTCAAGGTGCGCAGGTTCGAGGAATCCCGTGACCGTGCGTTGGCCCGCGCCCGCGCCAAGGGGCTCGCCGAGTAGCAGCGCGGCCGCGCCGATCACACCGAAGCGACCTGGGGGAGCAGGTGCTGCCGACCGTGGGCACGGAACTCGTCGGTGAGTTCGGCGACCCGAGCCGAATCCATCAATCGATAAGCGCCGTCGACGAATTCGAACACCGGATCGTCGGTGAACCAGGCCGTGCGTCTCAGCGAGGGCTTGTCGATCTTGCGGGTCGCGGTGAGGGGTAGGCCTGCCGTCACGCGGATGAGTGTCGGTGCCCATTTCGTTCCGAGGTCGGGTTGGGACTCGAGGAAACGCTCGAAGGCGATCGTGTCGAACGGCGTCTCACCGGGCGGGACCTCGGCGGCCGCCATGACCCGGTCGCCGGTGCGCGGATCCGGGACCGCGTACACGGCTGCGGCGCGGATGGAGTCGTGGCGCAGGAGGATTCGTTCGATGGGTGCCGTGGCGAAGTTCTCCGAGTCGACACGTATCCAGTCGGCTGTGCGTCCGGCGAACCAGAACACCCCGTCGCCGTCGCGGTATGCGAGGTCGCCCGACCAGTAATCGCCGTCGCGCACCTTCTCCGCCGTCGCCTCGGGGTTGCGGTAATAGCCTTCGAATCTGGCGCCACCGCCGCGCGCGACGATCTCCCCGATGGCCTCGTCCGGGTTGGACATCATCCCGTTGTCGTCGAACCGGGCCGGCGGGCACGGTGATCCGTCCTCGTGGAGGATCTCCAGTGCCATCTCTTTCCGCGGGATGCCCAGCGCGCCGGGCGGGGTGGTGTCGTCGCGCAGGATGACGCACACGCCCTCGGACGATCCGTACGACTCGATGATCGGACAGCGGTACCGGCGAGTGAACTCGAGCCGGTCGGTCGTGGACGCCTCCGTGCCGAACGCCAGGCGCAGGCGGGTGCGCGACTCCGCGGGTGATTCGGGCCGGGCGAGGATGTAGGACAGCGATCTGCCGACGTAGTTGACGAATGTCGCCCCGAAACGTTGGACGTCGGGGAGAAAGCCGGAGGCGGAGAAGCGAGGTCGCATGGCAAAGGTCCCGCCGGTCGCCAGGATCGGGGCCCAGGCGCTCATCAGCGCGTTGCCGTGGAACAGCGGCATCGCGTTGTAGGCGACGTCATCGCGGCCCAGACCTCGGACATTGAGATCGCCGATCGCCGCGAGCCGCGCGGAGCTGCAGATGACCGCCTTGGGCGCACCGGTGGAGCCCGATGTGAACAGCAGGAGGAGGTCGTGATTGACGCCGCGGTGGTCGACGGACTCCGTGAGACCGGCATCCGCGTGCGCGTCGACCAGCGACCGATAGTCGGCCGAGCCGATCTCGACAGACCGCACGTCGATGCCGAGGTCGGGGATCAGCTCTCGGTGGGCGCCGTCGACGAGGACGATCTGGCAGTCGGTGCGCGCGACGTCGGCGGCGAGCTCCGCGCCGCGGCGGGTCGGGTTGATCCCGACGATGGTGGCGCCGGCGAGCGCCGCGCCGCCGATGAGGAACAGGTACTCGGGGTCGTTGTCCATCAGGACGCCCACGTGCCAGGGGCCGGATCTGCGCAACCGTCGCAACAATGCCGCACGTACGCAGGATTCGTGGACGAAGTCCCGCCATGTCCAGGACCGTTCGTCGGCGAGCAGCGCCGTCGCGGGATCGTCGGCCCGCGCAGCAAGTTGATCGGCAATCGTACGAATCTGTGACGACCCCGTCATCAGTGACCTCCGAGTGATTCCGGTTACCTTCGGGCACGACGCCACGTAGGTTACGCGGGCGGCTCCGACGGTGGCGTCGGGTCTCCGAGTCCGGCAGTCGCGTCGGTAGGATCAGCAGCCATGTCGCGCTCTGCCTCTTCCGGGGCCAACCGAAACCACTATCTGGCCGGCCTCGATCTGACCGGTCGCAAGGTCGTCGTCGTGGGCGGCGGATCGGTCGCACAGCGTCGCCTGCCGAATCTGCTCGCGGCCGGGGCCGACGTCCACGTCGTGGCGATCGATCCGACACCGGCGGTGGAGTCGACGGCCGGGATCTCGGTGAGCCACCGCGAATATCGAGACGGTGATCTCGAGGGCGCCTGGTACGTGATGGCCTGCACCGACGACCCCGACGTGAATGCCCGTGTGGTCGCCGATGCCGAGGCCCGTCATACGTTCTGCGTCCGGGCCGACGACGCGCGCTTCGGCACGGCGGTGACGCCGGCGTCGGGCCGGCATCGGGATCTGCAGTTCGGCGTCCTCGCGGCCGGCGACCATCGGCAATCGGCGGCACTGCGGGCTGCCATCGGGCGGGCGCTGGCCGACGGCTCGCTGGCCGTCGTCGAGGACGACGCCCCGCATGCCGCGGGTGTCGCATTGGTGGGTGGCGGGCCGGGGGATCCGGACCTCATCACCGTTCGCGGGCAGAAGCTGCTGCAGCAGGCCGACGTGGTGGTCGCCGACCGTCTCGCCCCGGCGCAGTTGTTGGCCGAGCTCGGACCGCAGGTGGAGATCGTCGACGCGGCGAAGGTGCCGTACGGACGAGCGATGAAGCAGGAGGCCATCAACGACGTCCTGGTCGACCGGGCCAAGGCCGGCAAGTTCGTCGTCCGGCTCAAGGGCGGCGACCCCTATGTCTACGGGCGGGGTTTCGAAGAGGTGCAGGCGTGCGTGGAGGCCGGAGTCCCGGTCACTGTCGTGCCGGGTATCAGCAGCCCCATCGCCGCGCCGGCCGCCGCGGGCATTCCCGTGACCCATCGAGGTGTCACCCATGAAGTCGTCATCGCGTCGGGGCACGTACCGCCCGGACATCCGGACTCGCTCATCGACTGGAACGCGATCGCACGCCTGCGCGGCACCCTGGTGCTGATGATGGCCGTGGAACGAGTCGACGTCTTCGCCGACGCACTCCTCAGCGGAGGCAAGCCGGCCGACACCCCGGTCGCGATGATCGAGAACGGGTCGTTGCCGACCCAACGGGTCCTGCGCACGGACCTGGCCCATGCCGCCGCGACCGCCGCCGAACAGGATCTGCGTCCACCGGCCATCGTGGTGATCGGCGAGGTCGCCGGATTCACCGAGGCCGCCAGCTGATCCTGCGCGCCGCCGTCCGGCCGGCCCGCGTGGGGCCAACGGGCCAATGACGATTGGCATATTCGGTGTGGGGGGCGGTACCGTCGAACGTTATGTCCGCACCGGAAACGTCGAGTCCCCAGCACACGGCTGTGCCGGTCTATCGCAACGTCTTCGGCCCGGCGATCCTGGTCCTGTCCGGTATGCAGCTGCTCATGGTGCTCGACGGGACCGTCGCGGCACTGGCTCTACCGCGGATTCGTGACGCTCTGCAGCTGTCGGAATCGAGCGCCAACTGGATCATCAGCAGCTACGTCCTGGCGTTCGGCGGGTTGATGCTCCTCGGCGGCCGGCTCGGCGACACGTTCGGTCGTAAACGGATGTTCGTCGTCGGCGTGGTCGCATTCACGCTCACCTCGCTGCTGTGTGGTCTCGCCTGGAACGAGTCGAGTCTGATCATCGGTCGCGCGCTGCAGGGGGCGTCGGCGGCGATCGCCGCACCCACCGCGATGGCGCTGGTGGCCACCACCTTCGCGCCCGGCAAACCTCGCAGCCAGGCATTTGCCATCTACGCGGCGATGACCGGGATCGGCTCCGTCGCCGGCCTGATCCTCGGTGGCGTCCTCACTCAGGTTTCCTGGCGGCTGGTCTTCCTCATCAATGTGCCCATCGGGGTGCTCGTCGCCGCCGGCGCCATCATCGTGCTGCGTGAGTCCCAGGGGGAACGGCTGTCGTTGGATGTGCCCGGTGCGGTGCTGGCAACTCTTGGTTGCTCGCTGCTCGTGCTGGCGGTCAACGAGGGGCCCGACGGGTGGGCGAGACCGCTCGTCGTCGGCTCGTTCATCCTGGGTGGGCTGGCATTGCTGGCCTTCATCGTCGTCGAGCGTCGGGCGAGCAACCCGATCCTGCCGTTCGTCCTGTTCGAGAATCGCAATCGGGTCGCCGCGCTGGTGGCGATCTTCCTCGCCAGCATGATCATGATGTGCATGGCGGTGTTCATCTCGCTCTACCTGCAGGGCATCCTGAAGTACACGCCGATCCAGAGCGGTATGGCAGTGGTGCCGTTCGCCTTCGGACTGGGTATCGCGGCTGCGATCGCATCCAAGCTCGCGTTGGTCATCCAGCCCCGCTGGCTGGTGCTGTGCGGCGGCACGATCATCCTGGCCGGCTGTCTGTACGCCTCGTCCATCGCGACCGGCACACCCGACTATTTCCCCAGCATCGGACTGCCGGTCGTGGTCATCGGATTCGGTGTCGGATTCGCCGTCATCCCGCTGACCCTCTCGGTTGTGGCCGGGGTCGGGCCCACCGAGATCGGCCCGCTCACCGCGCTTGCGCAGGTCGCCCAGAACCTCGGCGGAGCGATCGGCCTCGTCGCGGTCGGTGCCGCGGTCACCTCACGCGCGTTGTCGCTGGGTGGTACGACCGGACCCGTCGAGGACATGAACCCCACGCAGCTGGCCGCGCAGGCCAGCGGTTACGGTCTCGCCTTCGCGTGCTGCGCCGGGATCGCGGTCCTGTCGGCGATCGTCGTGCTCTTCATGCGGTTCACACCGGAAGAGGTCGCGGAAGGGCAGGCCGCCCAAGAGGCGGCCAATGCCAATCTCGACGTCGACGAACACGGCGCGCACTGACGCGCCACTCAGGGCGTTGACGACACGACCTCGGTGAGTTCGCCGCGAGAGCGGATCCCGAGCTTCCGGTAGACCTTGCGCAGGTGATATTCCACCGTCTTCGGGCTCACGAAAAGCGCGGCGGCCGCCTCCCGGGTGGTGCGTCCGTCCGAAAGTAGCAGCGCGACCTGCAACTCTTGCGGGGTGAGTGCGGCAACGCCGCCGAGTGCGCGCGGCGCGACCCGTTCGCCGGTGAGGTCGAGTTCGGTGGCCGCGCGATCGGCCCACGGCCCGGCGCCGAGCTCGGTGAAGACCGCCAAGGCCTGACGAAGGTGGTCGCGGGCATCGACACGTCGGGCAGCCCGGCGCAATCGCTCGCCGAAGGCGAGTTCGGTGCGGGCGGTTTCGAACAGATCCGGGGTGCCCTGATGGAGAGCCAAGGCCTCGTGGAACGCACGGTCGAAATTCTCGGCAAGGAGCCCACACGCGCGGCGCGCACGCGCCCTCGACCATGGCTGGCCCTTCTCGTCGGCGACGCTGAGGAACTCCCTTGCCATGACGGCCGCCTCGTCGGTTCGGCCCAGCCGGATCAGCGTCTCGACCAGATCGGGACGCGGCGACAGGTCGGGGTCGCCGACCGCATGCTCGGCGAGCATCTCATCCACCGCCAGCTGTCGCCGCATCGTCTCTTCGGCATCGCCCTCGGACATGGCGAGGTCACCGAGGGCGAGCAGAGCCCAGACCTGCGCGGTGCGGATGTCACGGGTACGGCCGAGGGCCAGTGCCTCGTCCGCATGAATCCGGCAGTCGTCGGCCTGGCCCGTACGTGCCTGAAGCCACGCCAGGCCCGCCAAGCTCATCGCCAGCTCGGTGGTCTGCCCGGTGTCCCGCGACAATCGGATCGACTCGGAGTAGTCCGCCGCCGCCCTGTGCCAGGAGTCGGACGTCGCAGCGTCGCGGGCCACCTGGAACAACAGACTCGGCAGCAGTCCCACACCGGCGGTGTCCCGGGCCTGGTCTATCCGCTTTCGCAGGCCGGGTCCGGTGTCGGCGTCGCGGAGAAACAGCGACGCGAACAGCAGCCACGACAGGCTGTCCTCGTCGGCTGCCAACTCTGGGCTCTGGGTCAACAGCGACATGGCGCCGCGCAACTCGGTGACGCCGCCGACACCCGCCAATACCTTCGCCATACCCGCCGCGACCGATCCAACAGCCCGGCCGCGGGTGGTGGTGGCCGCCGCGACCGCTTCCCCCAGAGGCACGACGAGTCGGCGCGCAATCGAGCCGTCGGCCAAAAAAACACTCGCGTGCACTGCCTCGGCCAGCAATCGGGTCCGCACGTCCGCCGATTCGCCTGCCATCGCCGCCTGCTCCAGCAGGGTGATCCCCGTGCGCAGCGAACCGCTGCGCGCCGCGATCACCGCCCGCAGCTCAAGTGAGGGCAGCGACACCGCATGTCCGGCTTCGATGTCAAGGGCGTCGGTTTCGTCGAGCAGCGCGAGCGCGCGGGAGCCGAGGCCTGCCGACCACGCCGCGGCAGCCGCGGCCTGCAGCCGTTCGGCGACGTCTGTGGCCGCTGGGCTGAGCCGCGCGGCCCGCTCGTAGGCGGCCGAGGCCACCGCCCACGCGGATCGCCCCGCGGCCCGGTCGCCCGCCTTGTGCAACAGGTCGGCGGCGTCGCTGTCCGGTGCCCACAGCGCCTCCGCGAACTGCCACGCCCGACGGTCGATGTCGTCCTCGGGCAGCGCGGCGGCCACCGCGGCATGCACGGATCGGCGCTGCTGCACCGGGGCGTCGCGGTAGACGGCCGAGCGTAGGAGCGGGTGTCGGAAGGTGACCTCGCCGCCGGTCACCTGGGCCAGTCCCGCATCGGCAGCCCAGGCAAGCTGTGCCAGGTCAAGGTCGAGCGCGGCGCAGACGTCCCCGGTGAGCCGCAGGTCACCGTTACAGACCACCGCGACCAGCAACACCGAGCGCGCGGTCTCGTCGAGCGGACGCAGCCGACGGATGAAGGCCTCGACGAGCGCGGTCGAGAGCGGTGCCGGCACACCCGACGGCCGAGGCGGCAGCGCATCAGGGTACTCGGCGAGCTCGGTGACGGCGAGCGGGTTGCCGCCGGTGAGCTCGTGCAACCTCATCACCCACTCCTCGTTGACCGGCGCCGACAGCAGCTGGTCGAGGAGTGTGCGGACCTCGTCGCGGTCGAGTCCGGCGAGGTGAAGCCGGTCCATGCCCGCGACGACGTCGTCGACCTCGCCCTCCCGTCCGGCGACAATGGCCGCGATAGGGTCTGCGCTCAGCCGACGCGCCGCGAACAGGAGCGCGTCGCCCGAGGGTGCGTCGATCAGCTGCATGTCGTCGAGGAGTACCGCGACGGGGCCGTCCTCGGCATAGCGGCAGAGCAGGCTGAGCGTTGCCGCGCCGATGGCGAAGCGGTCACCGGCCTCGCCCACTTCCAGCGCGAGTGCCGAGGAGAGCGCTCGGGCCTGCGGTACAGCGATCGTGTCCAGAAGATCGAGCGCGGGACGCAGCACGGCGAGCAGGGCCGCGAAGGGGACCTCACGTTCGGGCTCCGTGCCGGTGGCCCGCAACACGCGGAACCCGTCGAGCCGACTCTGCGTCCAGCGCAGTAACTCGGTCTTCCCGACGCCCGGTTCGCCGGTCAGCGCGAGCACACCGCTGGTGCCGATCCGGGCGCCCGACACGACCCGGTCGATCACCTGTCGCTCGTGTGCACGCCCGATGACCACCACCCACCGAGTCTAGGTCTGCAGCGCCAGACCAGGGGGGTCACCGGACGCGGCCGGGGGACCTGTCTTCCTACGGTCGTGGGGAGTCGACACAGAGGAGAGATGACATGACCACGACCCAGGATTCGACCGACGCAATCGCCGAGATCGACACCGACAAACTCATGCAATTCGTGTTCCGGGCGGTGGATGAGGTGGGAGCCACCTTGAACACCGCACTGGTGATGGTGGGCGACAAACTCGGCTACTACCGTGACCTCGCCGCCCACAGTCCGAGTACCCCCTCGGGACTCGCCGAACGGACTGGCACCGGCGAACCCTATGCGCGCGAATGGCTCAACGCCCAAGCCGCCGGCGGCTTCGTCACCTACGACCCGGGCAACGGGACCTACTCCCTGCCGCGTGAACACGCCGTCGCCCTCACCGACGAGGACAGCCCGGCATTCCTGCCCGGCCTCTTCCAGATCGCGCTCGGCACCGTGCACGACACCTCCGACGTGATCGCGGCCGCCCGCGGGGGCGCCGGAGTCGGCTGGCACGAACACGACACCGACGTCCACCTCGGATGTGAGCGCTTCTTCCGCCCCAGCTACAACGCATACCTGGTCGATGCATGGCTACCCGCTCTGGACGGGGTCGTCGACCGGCTCACCTCGGGAACGACGGTCGCCGACGTGGGATGTGGCCACGGTGCGTCCACGATTGTGATGGCGCAGGCATTCCCGGCGTCGACATTCGTCGGCTACGACTATCACCCCGAGTCGATTGCGGTTGCCCGGGAACGTGCAGAGCGGGCGGGGGTCAGCGACCGGGTCCGCTTCGAGGTCGCCGCCGCCGACGAATTCACCGGCCAGGACTACGGCCTGGTGACGATGTTCGACTGCCTGCACGACATGGGTGACCCGGTCGGCGCGGCCGCGCATGTACGAACAGCCCTGGCCGCCGACGGCACCTGGATGGTCGTCGAACCGATCGCGGGAGATCACGTCGAGGACAACCTGAACCCGGTCGGCCGCACCTATTACGGCTTCTCGACGCTGCTCTGTACTCCGGCATCGCTGTCCCAGGACGTCGGACTCGCACTCGGTACCCAGGCCGGACCCGCCAGAATCCGGGCGGTCACCACGGCTGGGGGCTTCACCCGTTTCGACCAAGTGGCGCAGACACCGTTCCACCAGGTGTTGGAGGTCAGACCCTGAGCCGGGGCGCGTGACTGTCAGGCCGCCCGGGTGGACACTGAGAAACGCCGATAAACGGCAAAACGCCCAGTAGCGGCCAGGGCGGAACGCCGCAGAAGGAGACGAGACGATGTCGACATCGCCACCCCGTTCGGCCCAGGCGTCTGGACAGCCATGCGGGGTGGCACGGCACCGTCCGCGTCCCGCCGACCGGTCGGGTTCGGTGCAACGCGACGGTGTTCGGCTCGCCTACGACGTCTACGAGGCCGACCGCCCGACGGTGCTGCTCATGCCCACATGGTCGATCATCGATTCGAGGGTGTGGAAGCTTCAGGTCCCCTACCTTGCGCGGCACTATCGTGTCGTCACCTTCGACGGCCGGGGTTCGGGAAGGTCGGGACGGCCGGTGGGGGCGGCGGCCTACACAGACACCGAATTCGCGGCTGATGCGGTCGCGGTGATGGATGCCACCGACACCGAGCGGGCTCTGCTGGTGGGCTTCTCGTGTGGCGTCGCCTGGTCGGTGCATGTTGCTGCGGGCAATCCCGACCGCGTCACCGGCATCGTCGCGGTCGCGGCATCGTGTGGCCTGTCCGTACCGAGTCCCGAACGCGACGCCTTCGCCTACGACAGACCGCCGGACAGTATCCAAGGCTGGGCGAAGTACAACGAATTCTACTGGCGCGAAGGCGGATTGGATGACTTCATCCGGTTCTTCGCCGAGCGCATGTATCACGAGCCCCACTCGACCAAACAGCGCGAGGATTTCGTCGGCTGGGCTGCTGACATCTCCGCCGACACCCTCGCCGACACCACGGCCGGGCGCCTGGGGCTGCACGGCGCCGACGCGACCCCGCTCGCCCCGCTGTGTGAGCAGGTCACCTGTCCGGTGCTGGTTGTGCACGGCAGCGAAGACCGGGTTCGTCCCGCCGAGATAGCGCGACGACTGGCGGAATTGACCGGTGGATCGCTGGTCCTGCTCGACGGCGTCGGGCACGGCGTGCCGACCCGTGAACCGGTCCGGATGAATCACCTGATCCGCGAGTTCGCCGACCGGATTCATCCACCGCCACGCCCGGCGACCACGACCTGGACGCGGTCGCGAAGCCGACCGCGCCGGGCACTGTATCTGTCGTCGCCGATCGGTCTGGGCCACGCTCGGCGCGATCTCGCCATCGCCACCGAACTGCGGGCGCGCCGGCCGGACCTGCAGATCGACTGGCTGGCCCAGGACCCGGTGACGCGGGTACTCGCGGCGGCGGGGGAAACGGTGCACCCGGCCTCGCGCAGGCTGGCCAGCGAGTCGCGGCACATCGAGGACGAATGCGCCGACCACGACCTCAACGCGTTCGCGGCCATCAGGCGGATGGACGAGACCCTGGTGCACAACTTCATGATCTTCGACGAGGTTGCCGCAGAGACGTCCTATGACCTGGTGATCGGGGACGAGGCGTGGGACGTCGACTACTTCATGCATGAGAATCCCGAACTGAAGCGGTTCCCGTTTGCCTGGTTGACCGACTTCGTCGGGTGGCTGCCGATGCCCTCGGGTGGGGCCGACGAGGAGGCGCTGACCGCCGATTACAACGCCGAGATGATCGAGCAGCGTGCGCGGTATCGGCGGCTGCGCGACCGGTCGATCTTCGTGGGCAACCCCGACGACGTGGTCGACATGAGCTTCGGCGACGGATTGCCGGGCATCCGGGAGTGGACGGCCGAGAACTTCGAATTCTCCGGCTACGTGTCGGGTTTCACGCCCGCTACCGAGGCGGAGTCGGCGCAGGTCCGTGCGTCGCTGGGACTGCGCGAGGGTGAACTGCTGTGCGTCGTCACCGTCGGTGGTTCCGGAGTCGGCACCGCGCTCCTGCAACGGGTGGTCGCGGCCATACCGCGCGCCCGTCAACTGCTTCCCGCACTGCACTTTCTCGTGGTGTGCGGTCCTCGGATCGACCCCGAAGCGCTCACCTGCCGATGCGACGATCGCACCGAGGGCATGAGCATCCGGGGTTTCGTCCCGGATCTGCACCGATACCTCTCGGTGTGTGATCTCGCCGTCGTCCAGGGCGGGCTGACCACCTGCATGGAGTTGACCCTGAGTGGGCGGCCGTTCATCTATGTGCCGTTGCGCAATCACTTCGAGCAGAACTTCCACGTTCGACACCGTCTGGAGCGCTACGGCGCAGGTCGGTGTTTGGAGTACGAGGACGCCTGCGACCCCGAGCGCCTCGTCGAGACAATCGTCGAGACGGTGCATGAGCAGGTGTGTTACCGACCCGTGGAGACCGATGGGGCGGCCCGTGCCGCCGACCTGCTCGCCGGTCTGCTTTGAGTGCCGGGACCTGCGGGCAGGTCGGCGTGGAATGGTCGGTGTGGAATGGTCGGCGTGGAATGGTCGGCGATGAATGGTCGGTGTGGAATGGTCGGCGATGACTTGTGGCGCGCAGACCGGTCTGTCTGACCATGGACACCAAGAATCTGGCCGACCTTTACCACCTGCCGACGCTCGAGTGGGCGCCGATCGCAGCCTCATTGGACGTCGGTGTGACCCAAGCACCCGGCACGGGCGGACCCGACCGGCACACGTGGTGGTTGGCGACCATCGACGCCGACGGCGGGCCGCACGTCACCGGCGTCGGGGCACTGTGGCACGACGGTGCGCTGTGGTTCGAGACCGGTGAGCACACCCGAAAGGGACGAAACGTGGCGCGCGACCCGCGCTGCACGATGTCGCTGGCACTGCGTGACTACGACCTGGTCGTCGAGGGTGAGGCGCATCGCGTCACCGATCCGGCCGTCGTGTCCGAGATGGCCGCCCGCTGGGCGGCCGGTGGGTGGCCGTGTCGCGTTGATGAGAGTGGCACCGCCCTGACCGCTGAGTTCAGCGCTCCGTCGGCCGGTAGCCCGCCATGGTCTGTCTACCGCGTGACGCCGCTGCGCGCCACCGCGCTGCAGACGGTCGAACCCGGCGGTGCCACCCTGTTCGACTTCGATTGACGCCGCGTCTGCGCAGGAGCGCTCAGTCGGTCAGCACGACGATCTGGTCGGACCCGGTGATCTCGACACGTTGACCCGCATCCGAGAGGACGGCGGCCAGCGTGTCGATGTCGCGGATCTGCCGTCGGCTGCGCACCAGCTCACGGGCCATCAGCCCCTTGTAGTGCTTGTTGAAGTGGCTGACCACCTTGCGACTGCCGTCGGCAGCCTCGGTCACGACGGTGGCCGTGACCGACCCGTGTACGGGACCGAGCTGCTGATAGATGCCCGATCGCAGGTCGACGACGAAATCGTCGACCTCGTCGAGACTGTTCGACAGCTCGGGTTTCCACAGTGACGCCAACGTCGGCATCCCGGGAAGCTTCGACCCACCGGACAGCCGGTGTGCCGGGATCATGTCGCCGGCGCCGACGACCCCGAACAGCGCCGAACCGATGGCGAGTCGCTCGGCGGCTTTCGACTTGCCTGCCCGGGTGAGCGACCGGTGATCAAGGGCGTCGTAGAGCACGCCCGTGTACCGCTCGATCGCCGGCCGCGTGGGCGAGAGCCAGAGATCGGCGTTGCGATCGACCTCGGAGAGCTGAGTGCGGCCCAATCCGAGCGCCTCGCGGCTGGCGTCGAGATCGCCGGCGAGGTCCACGATGGCCTCGCCGATGCGCTTGCGGATCGGGTTCAGCGCGGGGAATGACAGCGTGTCCAGATCCAGTGGGGCACCGCGCCCACCGTCGGACTTGGTCTCGGAGGGAGGCAGGATGACGAGCACCGCAACACGATAACTAAACTCACCAGCGTGATCACACGCATGTCGACCCTGTTCCTGCGCACGCTCCGCGACGATCCCGCCGACGCGGAGGTGCCCAGCCACAAACTGCTGGTCCGCGCCGGTTACGTGCGCCGGGCCGCGCCGGGCGTGTACAGCTGGCTGCCGTTGGGTTTGCGCGTGCTCAAGAAGGTGGAGGACGTCGTCCGCGAGGAGATGAACGCGATCGGTGCGCAGGAGATCCTGCTGCCGGCCCTCCTGCCGCGCGACCCCTACGAGACCACCGGCCGGTGGACCGAATACGGCGACGCGTTGTTCCGGCTCAAGGACCGCAAGGGTGCCGACATGTTGCTCGGGCCGACCCACGAGGAACTCTTCGCCCAGCTGGTGAAGGGTGAGTATTCGTCCTACAAGGATCTGCCGGTCATCCTGTATCAGATCCAGACGAAGTACCGGGACGAGGAACGGCCCAGGGCCGGAATCCTGCGTGGCCGCGAGTTCGTGATGAAGGACGCGTATTCGTTCGACCTCGACGACGACGGGCTCAAGGCTTCCTATGACGCCCATCGCGAGGCATACCAGGAGATCTTCCGCCGCCTCGACATCCGCTATGTCATCGTCGCCGCCACCTCCGGGGCGATGGGAGGCAGTGCCTCCGAGGAGTTCCTCGCCGAGAGCGAGGTCGGCGAGGACACCTTCGTGCGGTGCCTGGAATCGGGCTATGCGGCCAACGTCGAGGCCGTCATCACGCCTGCGCCCGAACCGATCCCGTTCGACGGCCTCCCCGACGCGAAGGCCTACGACACGCCCGACACCCCTACCATCGACACCCTCGTGCAGTGGGCCAACACCACGCTCGAGGGCACCTACAGCGGCTCGGACACCTTGAAGAACGTCATGGTCAAGATCCGGCAGCCCGGCGGGGAATGGGAGGTCACCGGTGTCGGTGTGCCCGGTGACCGAGAGGTCGACATGAGGCGGCTCGAGGCCGCCGTGGAACCTGGCGAGGTGGAGATCCTCTCCGAGGAGGACTTCGCGGCGAACCCGTTCCTGGTGAAGGGCTATATCGGGCCGAAGGCGTTGGCGGCCAACGGGGTCCGTTTTTTGGTCGACCCGCGTGTGGTGGACGGGACGTCGTGGATCACCGGCGCCGACGAGCCGGGCAGACACTACGTGAACCTGGTGGCCGGGCGGGACTTCACGCCGGACGGCACCATCGAGGCGGCCGAGGTTCGCGACGGCGATCCGTCGCCGGACGGCAAGGGTTCGCTGGTGTCCGCCAAGGGCATCGAGATCGGCCACATCTTCCAGCTCGGACAGAAGTACACCGACGCGTTCGAGGTTGACGTGCTCGGCGAGAGCGGAAAGCCGGTGCGCCTGACCATGGGCTCCTACGGCGTCGGTGTCTCGCGTCTCGTCGCCGTCATCGCCGAGCAATCCCACGATGAGAAGGGCCTGCGCTGGCCGCGGGCGGTGGCTCCGTTCGCGGTACATCTGGTCATCGCCAACAAGGACGAGGCCGCGATCGTGGGGGCAAACCAGCTCGCCGAAGACCTTGACGCGCAAGGATTGTCGGTCCTGCTCGACGACCGAAAGGCTTCGCCGGGTGTCAAGTTCAAGGACGCCGAGCTGCTCGGGATGCCGGTCGTCGTGGTGGTCGGGCGCGGCTATGCCAACGGGACCATCGAGATCCGGGATCGATTCACGGGGGAGGCGACCGAGGTGCCCGTCGCGGAGGCCGTGGCCGAGGTCATCCGGGCTGCGCGCGCCTGATCTCGGGGCCCGGCTGGCCACCTGCTGGATGCTGTCGGGGCGAAACCGGGTTCTGTCGACGGATTTTCGGGTTCTGTCGGCGATCGGTTGGGTTCGGTCGCCGCGAAACCGGATTCTGTCGGCGGATTTCCGGGTGCTGTCGCCGCGATGACCGGGGTCAGCCCGGTCGACCGGGAAAGGCGACCGTCACCGGTGACTCACGGAGCGCGACTCGCCAGGTGGCGGCCCGCACCGTGCAGTCGGAGAGCCCGTCCAGGGCGAGTCGTCGGGTCGCGGTGTCGTCTGCTTGTTCGATCAGGGATCGGTAGGCGACGGTGCAGTCGACCTCGGCGGCGAGGAGTGCGCGCACCGCGGTGACCGAGTCCTTCACCTCGACGGGCAGTGTGTAGCCGGACGCGGCCTCCGGCACCGTCGCGTCGGCCGCGGTCAGAGCCGCCACCGACGCATCTCGGCGGACACGGTGGGCGGCAACGTATTCCGCGACGGTGCCGCGGCGCGCCGCGGAGACGAATGCGGTTGCCACACCGTAGGTGAAAATCGCCGCGTTCTCCGTGTCGACGGCGGTGGCGAGGGCGTCGGTCGTCGCGGTCATGCGAGCTGTACCTCCACCATGCTGATCACCGAGGCGCTGATCGAGCCGGCGAGTCCGGCCGGATAGCCGCTCTGCTTGCCGGTCGCATCGGCCGCCGCCCGGGCGGACTGGCGCAGCTGCTCGCGCAGACCGGCGACGGTGGACACGGTGGGTTCCGTTGTGGGAGTCGATGTGCCGGTCCCGGACGGCGTCGACGATCCGCTCGGTGAGCTCGACGACGTACCGGCGGGGCCACTGATCCGGCCCGCGGTCTCCTCGTCGAGACGGGTGATCTCTTCGCGCAAGGCGCGTGCGTGTTCGCCCCGCTGCCCGGCCACGACACCGAGCGCGTTCGCATACTCGGGCATGCGGGGCGCCAACGCCCGGGCGGCGGCCTGATCGGCGAGAGCCGCATCAGCGAGCGGGACAAGGGCGGCCGCGGTTATCTGCTCGGGCGACGGCCCGCGATCACACGAGGCGACGGCGGAGATCGCGACGGTCCCCACGGTCGCGACAAGGCCGCCGCGTAGCACCGCACGGCGCGTCAGGGCTGAGGTCACGCGACACATGATGCCAGTTCCACCCGGCTGTCCCGGAACGGCGGGAGTCGGCCCGGCGCGCCGCCCACGCCGGATCCGCACACCTTCGCCATCGACTAGGATCAACGACTGCGCGCAGCCGCCGACGACCATGGTGACAGTCACCCACAGCATGGCGTCGGGACAACTGAAGACGAGGAGTGCCCGTGCCGATCACTGCCGAGCAGGTCAACCGAATCGTCGAGCCCGTGGTCTCCACTGAGGGTTTCGACCTCGAGGACGTCGTCGTCAGTTCCGCCGACTCGGGCGTGGAGGTCAGTGTCGTCGTCGACCGGGACGGCGGCGGCGACCTCGACGTCCTCACCGAGCTCAGCCGCAAGATCTCCGATGTCCTCGACGACGACCCGACGACGGCCGACGCGGCCTACACCCTGGAGGTCACCTCACCCGGAGTGGACCGGCCCCTGACGATGCCGCGCCATTGGCGTCGTGCCCTCGGCCGCAAGGTCGACGTGGAGGTCGCGGCCGGCGAGACCGGCCCGGCCCGGCGCCTCACCGGGCGGATCGGACCGATCGAGGGGGACGCCGTCACGCTCGTCGTCAACGAAAAAGGGCGACTGCGAACCGAGGAGATCGAGCTCGGCTCGGTGTCGCGAGCGGTGGTCGCGGTCGATTTCGGCCGGCCCAGCGCGACCGAGCTGCAGATGTGTGGGCTCGACGCCGACGAGATCGCCCGTCGCCGGTCGGTCGGCTGATCTCAACACGCTTCGGTATCGCATTCCCAAACACCCGTGATCTGCGGACAATCGAATCAGACAAATGAATAGGAGCCGACAAATGAATAGGAGCTCAGGGACATGAACATCGACATCAACGCGTTGCGGATGATCGAGGCCGACAAGGGGATCTCCATCGAGACGGTGATCACCGCGATCGAGACCGCCCTGCTCACCGCGTACCGCCACACCGACGGGTTCGCTCCGCACGCCCGGATCGACGTCAACCGCAAGAGCGGCGCGGTTCGGGTGATGGCCCAGGAACTCGACGACAACGGCGACGTGGTGCATGAATGGGACGACACCCCGGAGGGCTTCGGCCGGATCGCGGCGACCACGGCCCGCCAGGTCATCCTGCAGCGACTTCGCGACGCCGAGAACGAGAAGAACTTCGGCGACTTCGTCACCCACGAGGGCGAGATCGTCGGTGGGGTCGTGCAGCAGGATGCGCGGGCGAACGCGCGCGGGATGATCGTCGTGCAGATAGGCAGCGACGCCAACAGTGCCGAAGGGGTCATCCCGCCCGCCGAGCAGGTGCCGGGGGAGACCTACATCCACGGCGACCGCATCAAGTGCTACGTGGTGGGAGTATCGCGTGGTCCGCGCGGACCACAGATCACGCTGTCGCGTACTCACCCCAACCTCGTGCGCAAGCTGTTCTCTCTCGAGGTTCCCGAGATCGAGGACGGATCGGTCGAGGTGGTGGCGGTCGCCCGCGAGGCAGGTCACCGATCCAAGATCGCCGTGCACACCGGCGTGAGCGGCCTCAACGCCAAAGGGGCGTGCATCGGCCCGATGGGGCAGCGGGTGCGCAACGTGATGAGCGAACTCGCGGGCGAGAAGATCGACATCATCGACTACGACACCGATCCCGCGGTCTTTGTCGGGAATGCGCTGTCGCCGGCGAAGGTTGTGTCTGTCGAGGTCGTCGACCTCGCCGCGAAGGCCGCACGCGTGGTGGTGCCGGACTATCAACTGTCGCTCGCCATCGGCAAGGAGGGCCAGAATGCCCGACTCGCCGCCCGGTTGACCGGCTGGCGCATCGACATCCGGTCGGACGCCGATCCGGCTCCGTCGGCGTCGCACGGTCGTCGTCCCGACCCGTCGCACGCGGACTGAGCAGCCGGTTGTCCGATAACGCGGTCGGCGCGCTAGACTGATCGATGGTTCAGCGAATGCTGTCGACAACACCGGAAGATCGGAACCCGCATTGCGGCTCAGGCCCCCAGCGACCTGTGCGAATGTGCATCGGATGTCGGCAACGTGCCGAGGCCACGGACCTGGTCCGGGTCGTCGTCCCACAGGGCGACGGTCCGCCGGTGATCGCGGTCGACGCAGCGAGGACCATGCCGGGACGAGGAGCTTGGTTGCACCCGCGGCGGGACTGTGTGTCCGCCGCGGTACGACGAAGAGCTTTTGCCTCGGCGCTTCGGGTGCCCGGTCTGACCGTGGACCCCGACGACCTCGCCGAAGCAATCGGTGGGATCACCGAAGTAGATGGCCTTAACGGCCGGAACAGGTAGCAGAAGACATGAGCACACCGTGAAGTACCCACGATGAGCGCGTTTCTAACGTAAACCGAGGTCGTAGCGGGCAGCCCGCTCGACCTCCAAGTGAGGAGAGCAGTGGCAGGCAAGGCCCGCGTGCATGAACTGGCCAAAGAACTCGGCGTCACGAGCAAGCAGGTGCTCGAACGGCTGAAGGAACAAGGCGAGTTCGTCAAATCAGCGTCGTCGACCGTCGAGGCCCCCGTGGCCCGTCGACTTCGCGAATCATTCCCCCAGAGTTCTTCGGGCGCCAAGTCGGCGCCCAAGCCCGGTGGGGCGGCACCCAAGCCGGGTGCGAACGGCTCCGCAGCGAACGGTTCGGGCGCCAAGCCCGGGCCCGCAGCCCGTCCGGGCCCCAAGCCCGGCGCTCCCGCACCCGGCCCGAAGCCGGCCGCGGCGAGTGCCCCGGCACCGACCCCGGCCCCGGCTCCGGCGCCCACACCGGCACCCGCGCCTGCACCGGAACAGCCCAAGGCCCCGGCGCCGCAGGCACCGAAGCCGGCCGCAGCGAGCGCGCAGGAAACGGGTTCGGCTCCGGCCACCCGCCCGGGTCCGCGGCCCGGTCCCAAGCCCGGTCCGCGCGCCCCGCGCGTCGGCAACAATCCGTATTCATCCGCGCCGGCACCCGCCCCGCGTCCGCAGGGCCCACGGCCCGGACCGGGCCAGGGTGGTCCCCGTCCCGGCGGCGGTCGTCCCGGGGCAACCGGGCGACCCGGTCAGGGCGGTGGACAGCGCCCGGGTCCCGGCCAGGGTGGGCCTCGGCCCAGCCCGGGCAGCATGCCCCCGCGTCCCAGCCCTGGTGCGATGCCCAGCCGTGCGGCCCGCCCCGATGCCGGTCGTCCCGGCCGTGGTGGTCCCGGCGGCGGCGGTAACCGCGGCGGTGGCGGCGGCGGTGGCGGCTATCGCGGTGGCGGTGGCGGTGCCCCCGCAGGTGGTGCTCCCGGCGGCTTCCGCGGTCGTCCCGGCGGCGGTGGCGGCGGTCGCGGTCGCGGCGGCGCTGCAGGTGCGTTCGGTCGTCCCGGCGGCGCGCCCCGCAAGGGCCGCAAGTCCAAGCGTCAGAAGCGTCAGGAATATGACTCGATGCAGGCTCCGGCCGTCGGTGGCGTTCGGCTGCCGCGCGGCAACGGCGAGACCATCCGTCTCGCCCGCGGTGCATCGCTGTCGGACTTCGCCGACAAGATCGACGCCAACCCGGCATCGTTGGTGCAGGCGTTGTTCAACCTCGGTGAGATGGTCACGGCCACCGAGTCGGTGAACGACGAGACGCTCGAACTGCTCGGTTCCGAGATGAACTACACCGTCCAGGTCGTCAGCCCGGAGGACGAGGACCGTGAGCTCCTGGAGAGCTTCGACCTCACCTACGGCGAGGACGAGGGCGGCGACGAGGATCTCGAACAGCGTCCTCCGGTGGTCACCGTCATGGGTCACGTCGACCACGGCAAGACCCGTCTGCTGGACACGATCCGCAAGGCCAACGTCCGTGAGGCGGAGGCCGGTGGCATCACCCAGCACATCGGTGCTTACCAGGTCGACACGCACCTCAACGGTGAAGATCGTCTGATCACCTTCATCGACACCCCCGGTCACGAGGCGTTCACCGCCATGCGTGCCCGCGGTGCCAAGGCCACCGACATCGCGATCCTTGTGGTCGCGGCCGACGACGGCGTCATGCCGCAGACGGTGGAGGCGGTCAACCACGCCCAGGCGGCCGACGTGCCGATCGTGGTCGCGGTGAACAAGATCGACAAGGAGGGCGCGGATCCGCAGAAGATCCGTGGCCAGCTGACCGAGTACGGACTGATCCCCGAGGAGTACGGCGGCGACAGCATGTTCGTCGACATCTCGGCCAAGCAGGGCGACAACATCGATGCGCTGCTCGAGGCCGTGCTGCTGACCGCGGACGCGTCGCTGGATCTGCGTGCGAACCCGGACATGGACGCCCAGGGCGTCGCGATCGAGGCCCATCTCGACCGCGGCCGTGGCCCGGTGGCCACCGTGCTGGTCCAGCGCGGAACGCTCAAGGTCGGCGACTCGATCGTCGCGGGCGACGCCTACGGTCGCGTCCGTCGCATGGTCGACGAGCACGGTGACGACGTCGCCGAGGCATTGCCGTCGCGTCCGGTGCAGGTCATCGGCTTCACGTCGGTGCCCGGCGCGGGCGACAACCTCCTCGTGGTCGAAGAGGACCGCACCGCCCGGCAGATCGCCGATCGGCGCAATGCGCGCAAGCGCAACGCGTTGGCGGCACGCAGCCGCAAGCGGATCAGCCTCGAGGACCTGGATTCGGCGCTCAAGGAGACCAGCCAGCTCAACCTCATCCTCAAGGGCGACAACTCGGGTACCGTCGAGGCCCTCGAGGAGGCGTTGCTGGGGATCGACATGGGCGACGAGGTCTCGCTGCGTGTGATCGACCGCGGTGTCGGTGGTGTCACCGAGACCAACGTCAACCTCGCTGCGGCGTCGGATGCGATCATCATCGGCTTCAATGTCCGCGCGGAGGGCAAGGCCACCGAGCTGGCCAACCGCGAGGGCGTCGACATCCGGTACTACTCGGTCATCTACCAGGCGATCGACGAGATCGAGAGCGCGCTCAAGGGCATGCTCAAGCCGATCTACGAAGAGGTCGAGCTCGGCCGCGCCGAGATCCGCGCCATCTTCAAGTCGTCGAAGGTCGGCAACATCGCCGGCTGTCTGGTCCAGTCGGGCATCATGCGTCGCAACGCCAAGGCCCGACTGCTCCGCGACAACGTGGTGGTCGCCGAGAATCTCACCATCTCGTCGCTGCGTCGCGAGAAGGATGACGCCACCGAGGTTCGCGACGGGTACGAATGTGGTCTCACACTCACCTACAGCGACATCAAGGTCGACGACATCATCGAGAGCTACGAGCTGCAGGAGAAGCCGCGCGACTGAGTTCGCACGCCAACACTGCCGATCTCCCTTCGGGGTCCGCGCGCCCAGCGCGCGCGGACCCCGGGGGGAGTAGTTTTCCCAGTGGAAAGGACCGACATGGTTGATTCGGCGAGGGCCGCCCGCATGGCGAAACGTATTTCCTCGATCGTCGCGTCCGCGATCGGCACGGAGATCAAGGATCCCCGGCTCGCATACGTCACCATCACCGACGCGCGGGTCACCAATGACCTGCACGACGCCACCGTGTTCTACACCGTGATGGGTGAGTCCATCGATGCCGAACCCGACTACGACGCTGCTGCCGCCGGCCTGTCCAAGGCCACCGGCATCCTGCGCTCCAAGGTCGGCGCCGGCACCGGTGTCCGCTTCACGCCGACACTGACCTTCGTGCTCGACACGGTGCCCGACGCCGCCCGCCACATGGAGGAACTCGTGGCGCGGGCGCGGGCCAGCGACGAATTGGTGGCCCGCCGAGCCGCGGAGGCGAAACCCGCCGGTGAGGCCGACCCGTATCGCACCAACGAGGACGACGAGCCCGGCGAGAGTGGACCCCAGGAGTGACCGCCTCCACGAGCACGGCGGTGGCCGAGGCACTGACCGGCGTCTCCGCCGTGACGATCCTCTGTCATGTCCGGCCCGATGCGGACACCATCGGCAGTGGTCTGGCCCTTGGCCTCGCGCTCGACCGGCTCGGTGTCGACGTGGAGGTGGCGTTCCCGGACACCGTCGAGCTACCGGCCACGCTCGGTGACCTACCGGGCAGCAAGTTGCTGGTCGCCGCCGGCGACCTCGTCGGACACCCGGTTGTGGTGTCGGTGGATGCCGCAGGTCTCAATCGTCTGGACGGACTCGCCCCGGTCTTCACCGCGGCGCAACGGTCGGTGACGATCGATCACCATGCCTCGAACGAGGGATTCGGGGATCTGGACCTCATCGACCCGTCCGCCGACTGCACGGCCGTCCTCGTTCTGTCGGTGCTCGACGACCTCGGCGTCGCGATCGACGACGACATCGCAACCTGCCTCTATGCCGGCCTGGTCACCGACACCGGGTCGTTCCGGTGGGCGCGGCCCGAATCGTTCCGGACCGCCGCCCGACTGCTCGATGCCGGTGTCGACGCCCGAGCGTGGAGTCGGGCGCTGCTCGACAGCCATCCATTCCAGTGGTTCGACGTGGTCGCCAAGGTGCTCGCGGGTGCCGAACTCGTCCCGGAGGCCTGCGACGGCGAAGGACTCGTCTATGCGGTCGTTCACCATGACCTGCTGTCCGGGATGAGCTGGGAGGAATCGGAGAGCATCGTCGACATCGTGCGGACGGCGAACGAGGCGGAGATCGCCGCGGTGTTCAAGGAGACCGATCCCCGGACGTGGACGGTGTCGCTGCGGTCCAAGCGCCGCGTCGATCTCGTCCCGATCGCTGCCACCCATGGCGGCGGAGGGCATCGGCATGCGTCGGGGTACAGCGACACCGGAACAGCGGCGGAGGTCGTCGCGCGACTCCTGGGGTCACTCTGAATCAGCCGCAGACCACCGAGCCGTCGGCGGCGAGTGGTCGTCGGATCGCGGTCCTGACCGTCTCGGCCCTCGCGGTGCTGATCGCGCCGCCGCTGTATCTCCTGCTCGATCTCGCCGTTGTCGGCCGCCTCGGTGGCCATCAGCTCGCCGCGCTCGGGGTGGCCACCCTGGTGCTGTCGGTGATCAGTACCCAACTCACCTTCCTCTCCTACGGGACCACGGCACGGTCGGCGCGGCGGTTCGGCGCCGGCGATCGCGCCGGTGCCATCTCCGAAGGGGTGCAGGCGAGCTGGATCGCCGTCGCGGTCGGGATCGTCCTGGTCGCGGTGATGTACCCGCTCGCTCCGGTCGTCATGCGTGTCCTGGTCGGGACGGGGTCGCCGGACGCGCAGCAGGTCGTCGACGACGCGACCGGCTGGTTGCGGATCGCCATGTTCGGTGTCCCGCTCATCCTGCTGTCGATGGCGGGCAACGGCTGGATGCGCGGTGTCCAGGACACCCGTCGGCCGGTCATCTACGTCATCGTCGGACTCTCGGTGGCCGCGGTGCTGGTGGTCGGACTCACCCACGGCGTCCTCGGGTTCCCGCGGCTCGGACTCCCCGGCAGCGCGTACGCGAACCTCGTCGGGCAGGGTCTCACCGGTGCATTGTTCGCCCTGCGCGGCATCCGCGAGGCCCGGCGGACGTCGATTCCCAGTCTCGCGCCGGACCGGTCGGTGATCGGCGCCCAGCTGGTGATGGCGCGCGACCTGGTACTGCGCAGCCTGTCGTTCCAGGTGTGCTTTCTGTCCGCGGCGGCCGTCGCGGCGCGCTTCGGGGTGTCCGCGGTCGCCGCGCATCAGGTCGTCCTGCAGCTGTGGGAGTTCATGTCGCTGTTCCTCGATTCCCTCGCGATCGCGGCGCAGGCGTTGGTCGGGGCGGCGTTGGGTGGGGGAGCCGTCGGCGCAGCGGTCGGCATCGCACGTCGGGTGACCGTGGTGTCGGTGATCGCCGCGTGCGCGATGGGCGGGGTGTTCGCGATCGGCGCGGGACTCATCCCACGCCTGTTCACCTCCGACCCGGACATCCTCGACGCCATCGTCGTCCCGTGGTGGTTCTTCGTGGGCATGCTGCCGATCGCCGGGGTGGTGTTCGCGCTCGACGGGGTGTTGCTCGGCAGCGGTGACGCCCGGTTCCTCCGCACCGCGACGTTGGCTGCGGCTCTGGGCGGGTTCTTGCCGCTGATCTGGCTGTCGCTGGTGTTCGACTGGGGTCTCGCCGGGATCTGGACGGGGCTGGTCGTCTTCATGATCGTGCGGCTGGCGGCCGTCGTCGGACGTGTGCGTTCCGGTCGCTGGCGGCGCACCGGCGTCGGGACCTGAGACCGGGGTGGGCGCCGACGACGCGGCGCCCTTGCCGCACCGACGGTCCCGGGCGGTCCGAGGTGACCGCCCCCACATCGTTAGGCTGTGGGCATGGCGACGTTGTGGGCAATCAGTGATCTCCATGTCGCACATCGGGGAAACGAGCACATCGTCGATCAGCTGCGGCCCCAGAGCAGCGACGACTGGCTGATCGTGGCGGGCGACGTCGCCGAGCGCACCGACGACATCATCGACACGTTGCGCCGCCTGCGTGCGCGATTCCACACGGTGGTCTGGGTGCCCGGCAACCACGAGCTGTACACCACCGCGAAGGATCCGCTGCAGATCTTCGGGGTGGCACGCTACGACTACCTCGTGCAGGCCTGCCGTGACCTCGGTGTGGTGACCCCGGAGGACATCTACCCGCTGTTCGACCCGGGCGACGGGTCGCGGCCGGTGCGTGTGGTGCCGATGTTCCTGCTGTATGACTACACATTCCGCCCCGAGGGCACGTCCACCACGCTGACCGCCCTCGCACTCGCGCGGGAGCGCAACGTGGTCGCCACCGACGAGTTCTTGCTGTCGCCCGAACCGTACCCGACCCGCGACGCCTGGGGACGTTCCCGGATCGACTCCACCCGTGAGCGCCTCGACGCACTGGACCCATCGGAACCGACTGTCCTGATCAATCACTGGCCGCTGCGTCGTGAACCCACCGATGCGTTGATGTACCCCGAGTTCGCACTCTGGTGTGGCAGCGAACTGACTGCCGACTGGCACACCCGGTATCACGCGGCGTGTTGTGTGTACGGCCACCTGCACATCCCGCGGACCACCTGGTACGACGGTGTCCGGTTCGAGGAGGTGTCGGTCGGCTATCCGCGCGAATGGAAGCGGCGTGGTCTCCCGGACCCGTTGCTGCGAGCCATCATTCCCGACCCCGGGCTCACCGAGGACGACCTGCCCGGACACGGCGCGCGGTTCGAGCTGCCGCCAGACTACGAGCGCCGGGCCGAGGAGTTCGCACGACGCATCGCCGAGCGTCGCGAACGACGCGCCTCGCGGACGGGCACACGACGACAGGGGGAAGACCGGCAGTGATCGAGCAACTCGTGCCGAGCGGTGTGGCCGCGGCCGAGGCTTTCGAGGACCCACCGGGAATCGAGCCGATGGCTGCCGAGCGCTCGCTCATCGAACGTGCGGTGGAGAAACGCCGTCGTGAGTTCACCACCGCACGTCACTGCGCCCGGGAAGCGATGGGGCAGTTGGGCATCGCACCGACTCCGATCATGCGTGGTGAACGTGGTATGCCGGTGTGGCCCGAGCGCGTGGTCGGCAGTCTGACCCACTGCGACGGGTACCGTGCGGCCGTGGTCGCCTATGCGCTGCAGGTTCGGTCGCTCGGCATCGATGCCGAGCCGCATGACCGGCTGCCGGATGGGGTGCTCGAGCACACCAGCATCGCGGAGGAACGCGAGGTGTTGGCGACGCGACCGTCGGGCCTGCACTGGGATCGGCTGCTGTTCTGTGCCAAGGAGGCCACCTACAAGGCGTGGTTCCCGATCACCCAGCGGTGGCTGGGCTTCGAGGATGCCCACATCACGTTCGAGCAGACCGACTCGCAGGGCGGCACGTTCACGTCGCGGATCCTGATCGACGGCTCGGCGATCGACGGTGGCCGACCCCTCACCGAGCTGAGTGGTCGATGGCTGATCGACCGCGGACTGATCACGACGACGATCGCGCTGGTCTGACGTGGCAGACGCAACCATCGAGAACGCCGGGCTGGTCATCGTCGACAAAGATGCCGGGATGACGAGCCACGACGTCGTGTCGAAGTGCCGAAAGCTGTTCAACACGAGGCGGGTCGGGCATGCGGGCACGCTCGACCCGATGGCCACCGGCGTGTTGGTGATGGGGATCGAGCGAGCCACCAAACTGCTCGGGTTGCTGTCACTGACCACCAAGTCGTATGCCGCGACGATTCGCCTGGGTGCCGCCACCGACACCGACGATCGTGAGGGCGAGATCATCTCGCGGACCGACGCCGGCCATGTGGCCGACTCGGAGATCGTTGCGGGTGTGCACGCGTTGACCGGCGACATCGAGCAGGTCCCGGCGAAGGTGAGTGCCATCAAGGTCGACGGGCGCCGGGCGCACAGCCTCATGCGCACGGGGGCCGAGTTCGACCTGGCGTCACGTCCGGTCACCGTGTCGCGCTTCGAGATCCTCGCGATCCGGCGCGAGGACGACGGTTTCGTCGATGTGGACGTCGAGGTGGATTGTTCGGCCGGGACCTACATCCGGTCGCTGGCCCGCGACCTCGGCGCGGCGCTCGGCGTCGGCGGCCACCTGACGGCGCTGCGTCGGACCGCGGTCGGGCCGTTCACCTTGACACACGCACGGACGCTGGCGACGCTGACCGAGGGACCACAGCTGTCCCTGACCATCGACGAGGCGGCCAAGATCTCCTTCCCGCATCGCGACATCGACGCCGACGAGGCGGAGTCGATCAGCCAGGGGCGCTGGTTGACACCGGTGGGTCGCAAGGGGATCTACGTGGTGATCGATCCGTCCGGGCAGGCGATCGCGCTGGTCCAGGAGAAGGGGCGCCGCGCCAGCTCGGTCATGGTCGTCCGTCCCGCGACACTGCGCTGAGATGTCGGTGGCCGTCGACCTGACGGTGCGGGTGCCTCCCGGCCCGAAAACCGCCCTCGGCGGGCGCGCGGCCGGCGATATGCCGACTCCGGTGCTCTCCCGGGTGGTTTCGGGTGCGCGTCAGCTCTCCGACACGAGGAAGATCGCCCGGGCGGCGATGTCGCCGAGATCGATCCGGTCGTTACCGTCGACCGAGATCGAGATGGTGCCCGCGAACGGACGCTTCTCGACGACCCGCACGACCCGGTCGAGTGCCACCCCGACCTCGTCGAAATAGCGCAGCATCTCCGGATCATCATCGGAAATCCTTGCCACCGTGCCGCTTTCGTCGACGTCGAGATCGCACAAGAGCTTCGCGTCCGGACTGGGCACCGATCCGTCGATCGCCGGGATCGGGTCGCCGTGCGGATCGCGGCTCGGGAAACCGAGTTTCGCGTCCAGCCGTGACATCAGGCGGTCCGACACGGCATGTTCGAGGACCTCGGCCTCGTCGTGGACTTCGTCCCACCCGTATCCGAGTTCGCGCACCAGGAACGTCTCCAGCAGCCGGTGCCGGCGGACCATCAGGACCGCGGCCGCCCGGCCCTCGTCGGTCAGGGTGACCGCGCCGTAGCGCTCATGGGCGACCAGACCTTGGTCGGCGAGCTTGCGAATCGCCTCGGACGCCGTCGATGCGGACACCCCGAGGCGTTCGGCGAGCATCTTCGTGGTGACCTTGACGTCGGCCCACTCCTGGAGTGTCCAGATGACTTTGAGGTAGTCCTGGGTGACGCTGGACAGCTCCGTGACGGGCCGGTCGGCGGCGGGTGCCGGGTCTGGGGCGCCGGATTCTGGCTTGCCGGAATTGGCCGCGCGGGACTGGGGCATTCCTCGAGCTTAGGACGTGGGTCTCGCCAGAGCGAGACGGCCGGCGGTGTGTGCGGGCGTTGGATGTGTGTTCAATCAGACTCGAGCTGTACGAAACGCGCTGTTCAACACGGGGACCGGAAGTGGTTTGTTCCGGAGCCGGGCCGTAGGCTGGTGCGCGTGTTGCGTTGGCGAGGTCTCGAGGACATCCCCGCGGACTGGGGTCGGTGTGTGGTCACGATCGGTGTGTTCGACGGGGTCCATCGTGGACATGCGCAGTTGATCCATGCCGCCACCGAGGCCGCCGCCGCGCGTGGCGTGCCCGCGGTACTGATGACTTTTGATCCCCATCCTGCCGAAGTCGTTCGGCCCGGGACGCATCCGCCGCAGCTGACCACGTTGACGCGTCGTGCCGAGCTCGCCGAGCAGCTGGGTATCGACGTCTTCTGCGTGATGCCGTTCACCCCGGAACTCGCCGCGCGCTCGCCGAAGGATTTCGCTCACGACATCCTCGTCGAGACATTGCATGCGGCCGATGTCGTCGTCGGCGACAATTTCACCTTCGGCAAGAAGGCGGCCGGTGATGTCGCCAAGCTCGCCGAGCTCGGCCGTCTGTTCGGCTTCGAGGTGCAGGCGATCTCGTTGTTCGGTGAGCACGCGGTGACGTTCTCCTCGACCTACATCCGTTCGTGCGTGGCATCCGGCGACGTCGAGCTGGCGGCCGAGGCGCTCGGTCGACCGCATCGCGTCGAAGGGGTCGTGGTCCGCGGCGACGGTCGTGGTCGAGAACTCGGCTTCCCGACCGCCAACGTGGCGCCCCCGATGTATGCGGCCATCCCGGCCGACGGTGTGTATGCGGCGTGGTTCACCGTCCTCGGGGCCGGGCCGGTCGTCGGCCAGGTGGTGCCGGGCGAGCGGTATCAGGCGGCGGTGTCGGTCGGGACCAACCCCACGTTCTCCGGGCGCACGCGCACCGTGGAGGCGTTCGTCCTCGACACGAGCGCCGACCTCTACGGCCAGCACGTGGCGGTCGATTTCGTCGGACGCATCCGTGGAATGGTCAACTATCCCGACGTCGCGGATCTGATCACCGCGATCTCCGATGACGTCGAGGAGACCCGGCGGCGTCTGGCTGCGGCCGAGCAGGGGTGAGCAGCGGGCGAGCGTCGATTTGGGTGGGACGATCTGCGCTGGTAGATTGGACCGCTGGCGTTGCTGCGGTCCGCGGTGGCGCGCCAACCGTCCGGGCATCTGGGTAGATGCGGGCGGACTCGAGACGAGCGCGGGACTGAGAAACAGGAGTATCTCCATGGCTTTGACTGCCACCCAGAAGAAGGAAATCCTCACCGAGTACGGGCTGCACGAGACCGACACCGGTTCGCCCGAGGCGCAGGTCGCACTGCTCACCAAGCGCATCACCGACCTCACCGAGCACCTCAAGGAGCACAAGCACGATCACCACAGCCGTCGTGGACTGCTGCTGCTGGTCGGCCGTCGCCGTCGTCTGCTCAAGTACGTCGCGAAGGTCGACATCAACCGCTACCGCTCGCTGATCGAGCGCCTCGGTCTGCGTCGCTGATCGCGTCAACCGACTTCTCGGCCGTCCCCGCCACCGGCGGGGACGGCCGTGTCGTTTCTGCAGGCCAATCCGCAATGATAGGCTGACCAGTGATCGTTGCCGTGAAAGTCCTGCTGGACGTGACGAACGAGCAGATCGGTCCTCGGTAGTGGCCGCCGGAACCCGGCGATAGCAGGTTCCGGCCGCTTCGATCGAAGGCCGTCTGCGCACGACTCGGCGCGCATCTCGCGATCGCGCGCCCCGCACGACCGGCATTTCTCTCATGGCTCCGTTCCGGGTCGGTTCCTGCTCCCAGGCGCCGCCGCACTGTGTGGTGCGTGCCGCTGCGAGCCGATCCGCATTTGAGAACCCCAGCCGCCGGGACCCGGTGGGCTGACACGAAGGGACTTTGACAACCACATGACAGATGTGACCACCCCCGATATCGACTCGGACGTCGATTTCGACGACACCATCACCGAGGCGACCGCCGTCATCGACAACGGCAGCTTCGGTACCCGCACCATCCGATTCGAGACCGGGCGCCTCGCGCTGCAGGCCGCCGGATCGGTGACCGCGTACCTCGACGACGAGAACATGCTGCTCTCGACCACGGCGGCGTCCAAGGCGCCCAAGGAGCACTTCGACTTCTTCCCGCTGACCGTCGACGTCGAGGAGCGGATGTACGCCGCAGGCCGGATTCCGGGTTCGTTCTTCCGTCGCGAAGGTCGCCCGTCGACCGACGCGATCCTGACCTGCCGGCTGATCGACCGTCCGCTGCGCCCGTCGTTCGTCGACGGCCTGCGCAACGAGATCCAGGTCGTCGTCACCGTCATGTCGCTCAATCCGAACGACCTCTATGACGTCGTGGCGATCAACGCGGCATCGGCATCCACCCAGCTCGCCGGCCTGCCGTTCTCCGGCCCCGTCGGCGGTGTGCGCGTCGCGCTGATCCCGACCGAGGAGAACAAGGCCGGCCAGTGGGTGGCGTTCCCGACCGTCGAGCAGCTCGAAGGTGCCGTCTTCGACATGGTCGTCGCCGGACGCGTCGTCTCCGGTGAAGGCGATTCGGCCGACGTCGCGATCATGATGGTCGAGGCCGAGGCGACCGAGAACGTCATCGACATCATCGCCGGCGGCGCCCAGGCGCCGACCGAGACGATCGTCGCCGAGGGACTCGAGGCCGCCAAGCCGTTCATCGCGCGCCTGTGCGAGGCGCAGAAGTCGCTCGCCGAGGCCGCCGCGAAGGAGACCGGAGAGTTCCCGCTGTTCCCGCCGTACGAGAGCGACGTCTACGACGCCGTGTCCGGCGCCGCGACCGAACGCTTGAGCCAGATCCTCACGATCCCCGGCAAGCAGGAGCGCGACGAGAAGACCGACGAGCTCAAGGCCGACATCCTCGCCCAGCTCGGTGCGCAGTTCGAAGGCCGGGAGAAGGAGATCGGCGGTGCCTACCGCTCGCTGACCAAGAAGCTCGTCCGTCAGCGGATCCTGACCGACCATTTCCGCATCGACGGCCGCGGCATCACCGATATCCGGTCGCTCTCGGCCGAGGTCGCCGTGATTCCTCGGGCGCACGGAAGCGCGCTGTTCGAGCGTGGCGAGACCCAGATCCTGGGTGTCACCACTCTCGACATGGTCAAGATGGCCCAGCAGATCGACTCGCTCGGGCCCGAGACCAGCAAGCGCTACATGCACCACTACAACTTCCCGCCGTATTCGACCGGTGAGACGGGCCGTGTGGGCTCCCCGAAGCGTCGCGAGATCGGTCACGGTGCACTCGCCGAGCGTGCCCTGATGCCGGTGCTGCCGAGCGTCGAGGAGTTCCCGTACGCCATCCGTCAGGTCTCGGAGGCGCTGGGCTCCAACGGTTCCACCTCGATGGGTTCGGTGTGTGCCTCGACCATGTCGTTGCTCAACGCCGGTGTGCCGCTCAAGGCGCCGGTCGCGGGTATCGCGATGGGCCTGGTGTCCGACACCGTCGACGGCGAGACCCGGTACGTGGCGCTGACCGACATCCTCGGTGCCGAGGATGCGTTCGGCGACATGGACTTCAAGGTCGCCGGCACGAAGGACTTCGTCACCGCGCTGCAGCTCGACACCAAGCTCGACGGCATTCCGTCCCAGGTGCTGGCCGGTGCGCTGAGCCAGGCCAAGGACGCGCGGATGACCATTCTCGACGTGATGGCCGAGGCCATCGACGAGCCGGACGAGATGAGCCCGTACGCCCCGCGCGTGACCGCCATCAAGGTGCCCGTGGACAAGATCGGTGAGGTCATCGGCCCGAAGGGCAAGACCATCAACTCGATCACCGAGGAGACGGGCGCGAACATCTCCATCGAGGACGACGGCACGGTGTTCGTCGGCGCCACCGACGGGCCGTCGGCCCAGGCGGCGATCGACCGGATCAACGCCATCGCGAACCCGCAGCTGCCCAAGGTCGGCGAGCGGTTCCTCGGCACCGTGGTCAAGACCACCGCATTCGGTGCGTTCGTCTCGCTGCTCCCCGGTCGCGACGGCCTGGTCCACATCTCCAAGCTCGGTAAGGGCAAGCGGATCAACAAGGTCGAAGACGTCGTGAACGTCGGCAGCAAGCTGCGCGTCGAGATCGCCGACATCGACGATCGCGGCAAGATCAGCCTGGTGCCCGTCGACGAGGACACCGCTCCCGCCGACGACAAGGCCGAGGCCGCCACCGCCGACGCCTGATCGATCCAGCGACATCACGGCCCGCCACCCACACCCGGGTGGCGGGCCGTGTGCGTGTCGGGTGGATAGGCTGGTCGCGATCGACGTCCATCGAGCGGAGGAATGACGAGCGTGTCGGAGTCCGAACGGAGAGTCCCCGCCGACAAGCTCACCGTTGCGCGACGTCGGGAGCACGGTGGTGTGGCCGGAGGCACCGTTGACGACCTGGTGGTGACCGAACCCGTCGTCGGTTCGCCGACGATGACGGTGCGCGAGGCGGCGGCGCTGATGACGCAACGGCGACAGGACTACGTGCTGATCCCGTTGCGTGAGCACGGGTACGGAATGCTGACCGATGCCGACATCCGGGCGCGCGTCGTCGCGGCCGGGCGTGGGATCGACACCCCGGTGGGCGATCTGGTGACCGAGCCGGTCCCGGTCGTGTACCGGGACACCGCAGCGGTCGACGCCCTGACCGAGTTGCTCGATCGCGAGCTCACCGCGATGCCGGTCGTGGACCCCGCCGGCCGGGTGGTCGGTGTCGTTGCCGCGGCCGATTTCGTCGCCGCGCCGTCCGGACCGGGCATGTCCCTGCGCGGACAGGTGTCACGTGCCGCCAACGTCGACGATCTCCAGACGCGGGCCCGGCGCGTCCCGTATCTGATGGCCGACCTGCTCCGCCGCGGACAGCCCGTTCACGAGATCACCGCGGTGGCATCACTGATCCATGACGCCGTCGTCCGCCGGGCGCTCGTGCTCGTCCTCGATCGACATCCGGATCTCGACCCCGATGCGGTGACCTGGCTGTCGCTGGGCAGCAACGCCCGTCGGGAACCGGTGCTCACCTCCGACATGGACTCCGCGGTCTCCTTCGACGATGGAGTCGGTGATGACCGGGTTCCGCTGTACCGCGCTGCCTTCGCCGAGGTCGACGAGATCCTGCGTGGTGCCGGGATGGCGATCGACGAGAACGGTGCGATCGCGTCGAAGCCGTTGTTCGCGCGGACCCATGCCCAGTGGCGTGCGGCGGCGCGGAGTTGGATCGAGTCGCCGCTGGAGAACAAGGGCATGATCTTCACCTCCCTGTTGCTCGACGGACGTCCGATCTGGGGCGATCAGGGGCTGTCCGCGGTCGGGGAGGTGTTCGCCGACCTGCGATCCAATCCCGGCACGATGGGATTGCTGCTCGCGGAGGCGTTGTCCTACAAGGCGCGTTTCCGTTCGATGCGAGACGTCCTGGCTCGGCGGGGCGACACGTTCGACATCAAATCGCACGCCCTCACACCCTTGATCAATATCGCCCGCTGGGCGGCACTGTCTGTCGAGTCCACCGAGCTGGACACGCGATCGCGCCTGGCTGCCGCCCAGGGCAGTCCGATGCTGCCCGGGGATCAGGCGGCCGGCCTGATCGAGGTGTTCGACGTGCTGCAGCGGGTCCGGCTCGGCTACCAGGTCGCGCAGTTCGACCGCGGCGAGCCGGTGACGGACCTGCTGGACATGAAGAGGCTGTCCCCGTTGGACCGCAGCCTGCTCGCGCAGGCGGTTCGGGAGATCGCCGGCGTCCAGCGCCGGATGACGAACATGAGCCAATACCTGCCGGTCGCCGAGTAGACGAGCGGATTCGATCACATGTGCCTCATCCTGTTCGCCTGGAACGCCCATCCCGATCTCGGCCTCGTCGTGGCCGCGAACCGCGACGAGTACCACCGCCGCAAGACACGTGCACTGGCGCGCTGGTCGGATGTGCCCATCATCGCCGGGCGCGACGCGCTCGCCGGTGGGACGTGGATAGGTGTCAGCGCCGACGACCCCACGCGTGTCGCGATGGTGACCAACGTCCGAGCCGGCAAACCGGCCCCGCCCGGACCGCACTCACGCGGCGAACTACCGACCCAATTTCTTTCCGGCACCGACACTCCCGAGCGGTTCGCGCGGTGGGTGGCCGCACAGGGCGACCGGTATCAGCCGGTGAATCTGCTCGTGGCCGACCGGCACGAACTCTGGTGGGTGACCAACCATCCACGACTGCATGCCGAACGGGTCAGCGACGGTGTCCACGGGCTGTCCAACGGCCTTCTGGACAACGAGTGGCCGAAGGTGGCCGACGGACGGCGCAGGATGGCGGACCTGGTAGCGCAGGATCTCGGTACGCCGTCGGTCGAGCCGTATCTGGATCTGCTGTCGGACCGGCACCGGCCTCCGGATGAGCAATTACCGGACACCGGTGTCGGACTCGACCGTGAGCGCGATCTGTCGCCGATGTTCATCGACATGCGTGGTTACGGCACGCGGGCCTCGACGGTACTCAGAGTCGGCCGAGACGGCCACGGCGACATCACGGAGCGACGCTTCACCTGGCGGGGTCGTCGGCGTGGGACCACGACGATCCGGTTCTGAGATCCGGTCGCAGGTGGACTCTCTCGTGTCGCACGTGGTCTCGATACACGTCTCGCCTAGCGGCTTGACGCTACTCGACCAGCGGAAACGCCTCGCAGGTGTGAAGTCCTGCCGGTTGCAGAGTCGCGGGCGCGCACTCCCGGTGGTCGAGTCGTCGCGAGCCGCCAGGCGAGCGGCGTATCGAGACCTCGGGATAAGGCCTGCGGCTACGCCACGGGCGATGCCGCTACCGGGATGTCGAGTGCCGCACCGACCTCGGGTGTGAACAATTCGCCCGCGTGGGTGCTCAGGCCTGCGGCCAGAGAGGCATCGTCCCGGCACGCCTGCTCCCAGCCCTTGTCGGCAAGCCGCAGCACGTAGGGGAGCGTCGCCCCGGTGAGTGCGAGGGTTGAGGTGCGGGCGACGGTACCCGGCATGTTGGCGACGCAGTAGAAGACGGTGTCGTGCACCGTGAAGGTGGGATCGTCGTGCGTGGTGGGACGCGAGTCCTCGAAGCATCCGCCCTGGTCGATGGCGATGTCCACCAACACGGCGCCCGGCTTCATCTGCGCGACAAGGCTGTTGGGGACCAGGACCGGCGCCTTGGCACCCGGCACCAGGACGGCACCGATCACGAGGTCGGCCTTGCGGACGGCCTCGGCCAGAGCGAGCGCGGTGCTGTACCGGGTGTGGACCCGGCCCGCGAAGCGGGCGTCGATGGCACGCAGTTTGCTGATGTCGAGGTCGAACACAGTGACCTGTGCACCCATGCCGACGGCGATGGTGGCCGCGTTGACGCCGCTGACCCCACCGCCGATCACGACGACGTTCGCCGGTTCGGTACCCGGGACACCGCCCATGAGAACCCCGCGACCACCCTCGGACCGCATCAGGTGGTACGCGCCGACCTGCGGTGCGAGCCGACCGGCGACCTCGCTCATCGGTGCGAGCAGGGGTAGGGAGCCGTCGGCGGCGCGGACGGTCTCGTAGGCGATCGACGTGGTCTCGGACTCCAGCAAGGCCTCGGTGCACGGCCGGCTGGCCGCCAGGTGCAGGTAGGTGAACAGGGTCTGACCCTCGCACAGCAGCGGGTACTCGGATGCGATGGGTTCTTTGACCTTCAGAAGCAGATCGGCCTGCTCCCACACCTGCTCCGCGGTCGACAGGATCTGTGCGCCCGCCTCTTTGTACTCGTTGTCATGGATGGACGAACCCTCGCCGGCCCCCGCCTGGATCACGACCTCGTGGCCGCGATTGTGCAGTTCGGCGACCCCGGCCGGGGTGATGGCGACGCGGTACTCGTTGTTCTTGATCTCGGTGGGGATTCCGACGCGCATGACGGCTCTCCTGTGTGGTCGTGGGGCGCGGGCGTGTGTGATTTCAGCGTGAAGGAACATCGGAAATCACACAACATCTGTGCAGATAATTCTCTAGAATGGGCCTTTCTCGAAGATTGATCAGCGTGTGGAGGTTTGATGGCCGTTCAACCGAAGGATGTTCGGGCAGCCGACCAGCTGCTGGACGACACCGACCGGACACTGCTGCGCCTGCTGCAGACCGATGCCCGGATGCCCAACAGTGAATTGGCGACCCGCGCCGGGATCGCGGCGTCCACCTGCCACGGCCGGGTGCGTCGTCTCATCGACCTCGGCGTGATCCGCGGCTTTTTCGCCGACGTCGATCCGGCGTCGGTGGGCCGTCCGTTGCGGGCCATGGTGGCGGTCAGCCTGCAGGCCGACGCCCGCGGCGAGATCCGGCACTTCGTCGGCGAGATCGAACGTCACGACGAGGTCATCGACGTCTTCTTCTTGGCCGGTACCGACGACTATCTGCTTCACGTGGCCACCGCCGACACCGAGGCGCTGCGTCAGTTCGTGGAGATGCTCAACGCCCGGCGTGAGGTGGCCGGCACGACCACCTCACTCGTGTTCGAGCATCGCCGAGGTGGTGCGCCGATCTTCTGAACATCGACGCGCCATAGAATCGGCTCGACCACTGCTACGCGAACGAAGGGACTTCTCACGATGTCAGGCGATCTCCGGGTCGGAGTGCTAGGCAGTGGAGGCAAGGTGGGACAGGCCATCGTCGCCGCCGTCGAGGCCGCCGACGACCTCACCTACACGGTCGGCGTCGACAAGGGCGACCCGCTCGAATCCTTCACCGAATCGAACACCGCGGTGGTCGTCGACTTCACTCATCCGAGTGTGGTGATGGACAACCTGAAGTTCCTCATCCACAACGGCATCAATGCCGTCGTCGGCACCACCGGCTTCACCGACGAGCGATTGGACCAGGTGCGGGGTTGGCTTGCCGACAATCCTGGCGTTGGCGTGCTCATCGCACCGAACTTCGCGATCGGGGCGGTTCTGTCGATGCGTTTCGCCGCGCAGGCCGCACGCTTCTATGACTCGGTCGAGGTCATCGAGCTGCACCATCCACACAAGGCCGACGCGCCGTCGGGTACCGCGTACCGGACCGCGGCGCTGATCGCGCAGGCACGTGCGGACGCCGGCGTGGGCCCGAGCCCCGACGCGACGACCGACGAGCTCGACGGTGCGCGGGGAGCCGAGGTCGACGGCGTGCGCGTGCATTCGGTGCGCCTGGCCGGACTCGTCGCACACCAGGAGGTCATCCTCGGCACCGAGGGGGAGACCCTGACCATCCGGCACGACTCGCTCGACCGCACGTCCTTCGCGCCGGGCGTGCTGCTCGGGGTTCGGGAGATCGGCGGACGTCCGGGTCTGACGGTCGGTCTCGAACAGTTGATGGACCTCTGAGCCGGCGACGAACCCGCACCGACATGGCCGACCCGCAAAAACGTGACCCCCAGAAACGTGACCCACAGAAACGTGACCCACAGAAACGTGACGCCCGCCCGATCGTCTGGATGATCGGCTTCCTGGTGGTCGCGCTCATCGTGTACTTCGTCATCCTGGGCGAACGCGGCGTCGACCTGATCTCGTCGGGCACCGTGGCGGGTATCGGGATCGGTGTCGGTGTGCTGATCCTGCCGGTCATCGGCGCATGGCTGATCTTCGCGACGCTGCGCGCCGGCCTCGAGCATCAGCGGCTGGCCCGGATCATGGCGGAAGAGGGTCGCGAGCTCGATGTGTCCGACCTGCCGCGTCGACCGTCCGGGCGGATCGAACGCGATGCCGCCGACGAGCTGTTCGCGCAGGTCAAGGCCGAGTGGGAAGCCGATCCGTCCGATTGGCACAACACCTACCGGATCGCCCGGGCCTACGACTGCGCCGGGGACCGAAGCCGGGCCCGCCAGATGATGAAACGTGCGGTCGCGCAGTACAAGGGGGACGAGTGAGCACCCTGCTGGTCATCCACCACACGCCCTCACCCCACTGTCAGGAGATGTTCGAGGCGGTGATCTCCGGCGCGACCGATCCGGAGATCGAGGGGGTCGAGGTCGTACGGCGCGCGGCGCTGTCGGTGACGGCGACCGACATGCTGGCCGCCGACGGCTATCTGCTGGGTACGCCCGCCAACCTCGGTTACATCAGCGGCGCCCTCAAGCACGCCTTCGACAGCACGTACTACCAGATCCTCGACTCGACCCAAGGTCGTCCGTTCGGGCTGTACCTGCACGGGAACCAGGGGACCGAGGGAGCGGCCAAGGCCGTGGATGCGATCACCACCGGCCTGGGCTGGGTGAAGGCGGCCGAGTACGTGGTGGTGTCAGGAGCGCCGACCAAGGAGGACCGTGAAGCCTGCTGGGAGTTGGGCGCGACCGTTGCGGCCCAGCTGATGGAGTAGTCGGGTTCGAGGTCGGTCCGGTCGCACGCCCGCGCGGACGTGTGCGGTCCGCGCGTGTCGGTGAGGCTGGCGCGGGTCGGACGGGCTCGCGCGGGTCGTTGACCGCCCGCGCAAGCACGCTGGACCCGCGGCCACAAGCACGACCCGCGTGCGCGGACCGGCAGACCGGGCGGCGATGCGCGGCGCTGCTGCCGACGGCCTCTAGACTGACACCGTGACCACGGCCATCCGAGACATCACACCTGCGGGCGACATCCCGACGCCCTACGAGGATCTGCTGCGGTTGGTTCTCGAGTCGGGAACGCCCAAGTCCGATCGCACCGGCACGGGGACCCGCAGTCTGTTCGGTCATCAGCTGCGCTACGACCTCGCTGAGGGTTTCCCGCTGATCACCACCAAGAAGGTGCACCTCAAGTCGATCGTCTACGAGTTGCTGTGGTTCCTGCGGGGTGACTCGAATGTGCGCTGGTTGCAGGAGCGCGGGGTGACAATCTGGGATGAGTGGGCCGACGCCGACGGCGACCTCGGTCCGGTCTACGGGGTTCAGTGGCGCAGTTGGCCGACCCCGTCGGGGGATCACATCGACCAGATCTCGGCCGCCCTCGACCTCCTGAAGTCCAATCCCGACTCGCGCCGCAACATCGTCTCCGCCTGGAACGTCGGCGAGATCCCGCAGATGGCGCTGCCGCCGTGTCACGCGTTCTTCCAGTTCTATGTGGCCGACGGCAGACTCTCGTGCCAGCTCTACCAGCGCAGCGCCGACCTCTTTCTCGGTGTCCCGTTCAACATCGCGTCCTACGCGCTGCTGACCCACATGATGGCCCAGCAGGCCGACCTCGAGGTCGGCGAGTTCGTCTGGACCGGCGGTGACTGCCACATCTACGACAATCACGTGGAGCAGGTCCGCCGCCAACTGTCGCGTCAGCCGTATCCCTACCCGAAACTCGAACTGCGGCATCGTGATTCGATCTTCGACTACGAGTTCGACGACATCGCTGTTCTCGACTACCGATCGCACCCGGGGATCAAGGCCCCGGTCGCAGTCTGATGGCCACCACCGTCACACTCGTCTGGGCGCAGGATCGCGTCGGGGCGATCGGGCGCGCCAACACGATTCCGTGGCATGTGCCCGAGGACATGCGGCGATTCCGGGAGCTGACCGGCGGCGGCCCGGTCGTGATGGGGCGTCGAACGTGGGAGTCGCTGCCGCCGCGGTTCCGACCGTTGCCGGGGCGTCGCAACGTCGTGGTCAGCCGTTCGGGTGCCTTTGTCGCCGACGGCGCCGAGGTCGTCCACACCGTCGAGGAGGCACTCGATCTGATCGACGGGCCGGTCGCGGTCATCGGCGGCGGCCAGATCTACGAGATGGCGATCGGGTTGGCCACCCACCTGCGCATCACCGAGATCGACATGCTGGTCGACGCCGCTGATGCCTTCGCCCCGGAGATCGACCCCTATGCGTGGGATGCCGCGGATATGGGGGACTGGCAGACGTCCTCGACCGGTATCCGGTACCGGTTCGTCGACTACGTGCGGCACGCCCTCGTTCGCGGATGAGTCGCGACCTCTCGGCCACGCAGGCTCGGCGGATCGCCCTCGCTGCACAGGGATTCACCGACAAACCGCCTGCCGCAGCACCCACCACGACGCATCTGCGCCGGGTCGTCGGGCGCACCGGACTGTTGCAGATGGACTCGGTGAACATTGTCGTGCGGGCACACTACATGCCGATGTTCAGTCGCGTCGGACCCTACGACCGTGACCTTCTCGAACGTGCCGCGTGGCGACCGCGGCGCGGCAACCGGCTCCTCGTCGAGTACTGGGCGCATGAGGCCGCCCTGATACCCATCGACGACTGGCCGCTGTTCGGTTGGCGTAGAGACGAATTCAGAGACGGGCGATACCGCTACACGCGCGACGTCATGCGACGCAGCCGAGACCTGGCACGCGACGTCCACGACGTCATTCTCGACGCCGGGCCGAGCACACCGAAACAGATCGAGGATCGGCTCGGCATCGAACGTCCCGCCGGGGTGCCCGGCGGATGGTGGCATCGCGGTGAGGTCAAGCATGTGTGCGAGGCGATGTTCGCCGCCGGTGACCTGTCCGCCGTGCGGAACGGGAATTTCGTCCGGCAGTACGATCTCGCCGAACGGGTCATCGGTGAGGACATCGCGGGCCGGCAACTCGACAAGGTCGACGCCCACCGCGAGTTGACGGCGCGGGCGGCAAGGTCATTGGGAGTGGCGACGCTCGCCGACCTCGCCGACTACTACCGGATGAAGACGGCGGACGTCCGGCCCGCGGTCGACGCTCTGGTCGAGGCCGGTGCGTTGACACCGGCGACCGTCGAAGGATGGCGCGACCAGGCCTACCTCGATGCCCAGGCGGTCGTGCCACGAAAGGTGGATCGCACCGCGATCCTCTCGCCGTTCGATCCGTTGGTGTTCTACCGGCCGCGCGCCGAACGGCTCTTCGACTTCCACTACCGGATCGAGATCTACGTACCCGAGCACAAGCGGGTGCACGGCTACTACGTGCTGCCCTACCTGATGGGCGACGACATCGCCGGCCGCGTCGACCTCAAGGCGGACCGCAAGTCCGGGGCGCTTCTGGTCCTGGGTGCCTACGTCGAGGAGGGGCGATCCACAGTGGCTGTTGCCGAACGACTCTCGGCCGATCTGCGGGAGATGGCGAAGTGGCTGGGCCTCGACCGGGTCGAGGTGGGTGACCGTGGCGATCTCGCCGCCGCACTGGGCGGCGAGATCGGCTCGGGGTGACCGCTCAGGCGATGCGTACGACCATCTTGCCGGTGTTCTCGCCACGCATCAGGCCGAGGAACGCGTCGACCGCATTGTCGATGCCGTCCACCACGGTCTCGTCGTGCACCACATCGCCGGCCGCAAACCACTGACTCATCGTCTCGGTGAACTCGCCGAGCTTGTCGAAGTGATGGCCGATGGTGAACCCGGTCAGCGTCAGGCCGCGGGTGATGATGTTCGCCATGTTCCGCGGCCCCGGCGTGGGGGTCGTGCTGTTGTACTGCGCGATCGCACCGCACAGGGCCGCCCGTCCGCCGTCGTTGAAGGAGTCGAGTGCCGCCTCGAGATGATCGCCGCCGACGTTGTCGAAGTAGACGTCGATCCCGTCCGGTGCGGCCTCGCGCAGCTGTTTGCGAACCGACGGTTCGTCCTTGTAGTTGAAGGCCGTGTCGTAACCGTAGCGGTCGGTGAGCAGGGCGACCTTCTCGGCCGAGCCGGCTGAACCGATGACCCGCTTGGCGCCCTTGAGGCGGGCGATCTGACCGGCGGCGGTACCGACCGCGCCTGCGGCGCCCGAGATGAAGACGGTGTCACCCGGCCGCATCCCGGCGATGGTCAACAGCCCGACGTACGCGGTCAGGCCGGTCATGCCGAGCATGCCCAGATAGACCGACGTCGAGACGCCCGCGGGTGGCTCCGGGAGAGTACGGAAACCGCCGGCGTCCTCCTGCACCACATCACGCCAGCCGTACTGGTGGGTCACCAGAGCTCCGACCGGGAGGCTGTCGACGGTGGTCTCGACGACCCGACCGACGGCACCGCCGGTCATGGTCTCGTCGAGTACGAACGGCGGTATGTAGCTGCGGGCGTCGACCATCCGACCGCGCATGTAGGGGTCCACCGAGATGAACTCGTTGACCACACGGACCTGGCCGGGCTCGAGTTCGCCGTACTCGACCTCGACCGTGCGGAAGTCCTCGGAGCTGGGCCAGCCGGTCGGCCGGTTCACGAGCTGGATCTGGGTGCTGGTCTGAGACATCACTGCCTTTCGGGTCGATCGGTCAGTATTTTGAACTGATCGTTACACAATACGGCTATACTCGACCACGACACAACCAACGAGGCCACGCACGGAGGTGAGCATGGGTCGCAGACCGGGGTACGACACCGCCGAGGTCGTCGCCGCTGCGCGGAATCTCTTCTGGAAGAGGGGTTTCGACGCGGTATCGGTGGCCGATGTGGAACAGGCCACCGGATTGTCCCGGTCCAGCCTCTACAACGCGTTCGGGAGCATGCGAGGTCTGTTCGATGTCGCGGTACAGGACTATCTCGACATCGTCGTCCGTCCACGCCTGCGCCCCTTTCGGGCCGACGCGGTGGCTCCCGAAGCGCTCGGCGACTATCTGACCGGCCTCGCGCACGCGATGTCTGTCCTGGGTGACGAGGGTGGTGAGCCGACCGGATGCCTGCTCGTCGGGACCGCGGCCACCTCGCTCGGCGACGACCGCGCGGTCCGGGATGTGATCGCCGCCTATCACGCCGAACTGATCGAGGCGCTCACCGCCGGTGTCCGGGCACGATTCCCGGAGGCCGACGGCGAGGCGGTGGCCGCACGTTCGTCGTCGATTGCCGGCGCTGTCATCGCCGCGATGACGCTGGCCCGGGTGAACATCGCAGAGGCGCTCCGCCTGCTTGACGTGACCGCGGCCGCTGTCGCCGTTGACGGGTGTTGACGCCGGTCAACCCAGCGACGCGGCCGCCTCGTCGGGATGACATGCTCGTGTGCGACACGCGAAGGCGGACGTATCCGACAGGAGGCTGAGATGGCGGTTTCGTATCAGGACAAGGACTACCGCTTGGTGATGTTCGATCTCGACGACACCCTGGCGCCGTCCAAGAGCCCGATGGCCGACGACATGCTCGCTCTCATGCGCCGCATGCTCGACCGCAGCCTGGGCTGCATCATCTCCGGAGGCCGGTTCGAGCAGTTCGACACTCAGGTTCTCGCGCGGCTCGGGGAGTTCGACGCCATCGGAAACCTGCATCTGATGCCCACGTGCGGCACCCAGTACGTGCGATGGTCGGGCAGCGAGTGGGAGACCGTCTACGCCGAATACCTGACCGACGAGGAGAAGAAGCGCACCCTCGAGGTCCTCGAAACAGGTGCGAAGGAACTCGGCTTGTGGGAGGCGAAGACCTGGGGCCCGATCCTGGAGGACCGGGGCAGCCAGATCACCTTCAGCGCGCTCGGCCAGTCGGCGCCGGTCGACGCGAAGGCGGACTGGGATCCGGATGGCGCGAAGAAGGAGGCCCTGCGCGCGTACGGTGCCGAACGCCTGCCTGATCTCGAGGTGCGCAGCGGTGGTTCCACATCCGTCGACGTGACCAGGAAGGGCATCGACAAGGCATACGGCGCCCGGAAGCTGATGGACATCCTCGGGCTCGGCGTCGACGACATCCTCTTCTTCGGCGACCGGCTCGACGAGGGCGGCAACGACCGTCCGGTGAAGGATCTCGGCATCGAGTCGATCGCCGTCGACGGGTGGAAGGACACTTACGCGAAGTTGTCGGCGATCGTCGACGGCTGACCACCCGCTTCGGTGACGGGGGACCGGTCGTCGGTACAGGGTGGCGCCGACGATGCCGACCCCGTCGGTCCTACGGGCGGACGAGTAGCCCTGCCTTCAGCGCCTCGATGTCGGACTGGGTGAGGCCCAATCCCTTTCGCACATAACCGTCGAAACTGCCATAGGTCGACTCGGCGGCGGCGAACGACGCCCGCAGCCACGAGATGTTCACGCCGTTGAGCGGATCGTTCGTGGTGCTGTGGCGAAATGTGTTGCTGGCGAGATAATCCTGTTCGACGGTGGCACGGTCGACTCCCAGGATGGTGAGCAGGACCGCCGATGCCCAACCGGTGCGGTCCTTGCCGGCGGAGCAGTGGTAGAGAACGGTGTCGCCCTTGGTGGCGGTGATCTCGATGTCCAGCAGGGTCTTCCGGAACGCCTGGCGTGCGGCCGGGTCTGTGACGAACGCGCGATAGGACGCATTCATGTCGAACAGGCTCGTGGGTGGCTGCGAGCCCAGGACGTCGAAGGACTTCAGAGTCGCCCCTGCCACCGTTCGATCCGGTTGGAGTGCGCGCTCGATCTGGGTGCGGAAGTCGACGATCGACGTCACGTGCGCGGCCGCCAGTTTCGCCTGATCGGCCGACGTGATCGACGTCAGGTTGTCGCTACGGATCACCCGCCCGTTGATCGCATGCCCGTCCACGGTGCGGTAGGCGGTGAACGTGCGGGTGTTCTGGGTGCCGGCGAGGTCGAACGCCGCTGGTGCGGGGATCGTCTGTGTCGGGACCGCCGATGCCGGGGCGAGCGTGGTCGTTGCCACCGTGGGAGCACCGACGACCACAAGGGCGGTAACGGTACCCATGAGACGTCGGGTGACGGGGTGGGCGTGGCGAGAACGGTTCATCTCGGACCTTTCGTGCTGCGGAAACGTGGTGCGACGAGCCGACGCGGACGACGTGCCGGTCGACATCGTGGTCGGAGGTGTCAGTCGACCGGACCGGCGACTGACTGTACGCGTTGGGTTCCCGACCTCACGCGGAAGGATCGGGCGTGGTAGCGGGCTGTCTGCGGGTCGGTCTTGTCGGCGAGGAAGTACCAGTCCATCTGGGCCGCGGCGGGCGTCACCGTGAGCACTGCGTATCCGTGTGCATCGAAGTCGTTCCATCGAACGTGGCGGTTGGCCGTCATGATCGCCGCGGGTACCGCATTGCCGACGGTGTGCTCGGGCACCTTGAGGATGTCGTCGATGTTGGATGACGTCACCGACGGCACCACCAGCTCGGTGGCCACTGATTCGGCGGCGGGATAGTCGGTCGCGTCAACCGGTATGTCGCAGGCCCAGGAGGAGTGGATGTCGCCGGTGATGAAGACCACGTTGTCGACGCCATGGTCGCGAATCTGTCGGAGGAGTCGTCGCCGGTCGGCGGTGTAGCCGTCCCACTGGTCGGCGTTGTACGGCACCCCGGCTGCAGGCAATCCGAGCATCTCGGTGAGCGCCGCGGTGTTCCGGGGATCGAGTGGCGGGATGAGCACAGGCGAGATCATCACCGGGTTGCCGACGATCTGCCAGCGTGTTGTCGACGACGTCAGACCACCAGTGAGCCAACGCATCTGGTCGGCACCGGTGATACTGCGACGTGGGTCGTCGATGCGCCGCGAGGTGGCCGACACCTGCCGGTCGCGGTAGGTGCGCAGGTCGAGCATCGACAGTTCGAGCAGCCGACCATAACGGAGTCGGCGGTAGAGGTGTCGACCGTTGCCCACGGCGTCGGGACGCACCGGCATCCACTCGAAGTAGGCTCTCTCCGACGCGGCCTTGCGGGCAGTCCACGGTCCCTCGCTCGGGTCATGGTTCTCCGCGCCGCCGGCCCACGAGTCGTTGGCGGATTCGTGGTCATCCCAGGTGCAGATCCACGGGAGCAGCCGATGCAACTCGACGAGGTCGGGATCGGTCTTGTACGTGCCATGCCGAATTCGGTAGTCGCGCAGCGTCACCGTCTCATTGGCCGGTTCGACACGCCGGACGGTGCCGGACTTACCGGTGTAACCACCGGTTTCGTACTCGTAGAAGTAGTCGCCGAGGTGGACGATGGCGGCGAGGTCGCGGTGTGCCCGCAGGTGGCGGTAGGCGGCGAAATAGCCGGCCTCCCAGTTGGAACAGGAAACCACGCCGAAGCGCACCCGGGAGATCTCGGCGCCGGCTGCCGGTGCGGTGCGGGTATGTCCCACGGCGGAGACGGCGCCCGCCGCAGATCCCGACTGGCTTCGGAATCGGTACGCGTACCGTGTGTCGGGCGCCAACCCGGTGACGTCGACCTTCACCGTGTGGTCGGACGCGGCCGAGGTCGAGACGGTTCCCGAGGCGGCGATCTGTGTGAACGACGTGTCGCGTGCGATCTCCCAGGCCACATCGGTGGCGGGTCCCAGCCCCGAACCCGGTTGCGCCGCCGCGGTGGGCGTCACGCGTGTCCAGAGGATGACTCCGTCGGGCAGGGGGTCGCCGGACGCCACGCCGTGCGCGAACACCTGCTCAGCTCTTCTCGGAGCGGCCGTGGCACGACCGGCCACGACGACCGGCAGTGCCGCGCCGGTGGCGGCGATGCCGGAGCGCAGGAAGGCCCGGCGGGGAGTGCCCGCCCGCGGGCCCTGCGGGCGGTCTGGATGAGCGGACATGAATCCCCCGAATCTGTGGTCACCGGTTCTCTGGAGCCTATGGCCTGAGTGCCGGTGGCTGCTGACACATCGCCGATCATCATGCGGCATACGAAGCGGTGGAAGCGAGCGCCTGCATCATGGGTCCGCTCGGCCGCGCTGGCGCTTTGCCGTCTGGTCGCCGAACGTTCACCTGCCGTCGGCTGTCGACGACCGCGACCTCTGTCGGCGATCACGGTCGACGGTCAGGTCGGCCGAGGTTCGCCGGCAGCCGCAACGGATCACTCTTCGCGTCGGCGGTGCGGGTTCCCGAGTCGAGCCGTCACGACCACCACCAAGTGGGCCGGATCGTAGAGAGATCCGGAATGGATTGCCGGACAGATGATCGGCCGACGAGGCAACTGCCGCGCAGGCGCCAGGTCTTGTCGGTGGATTCCGATCTGTGGTTTCTGATGACGGGCTGAGGTTGTTTGTCCTGTCGGTCTGTATTGCGTGTGCGAGCGTCACGAAGCGGGGTGTGGTGTTCTCTTATTCGGATTCGGTTGCCGATGATGCGGTTCTGTCGTCGGCCGGGTCGGCGGATCTGGTGGCCGAGGCGTGTGCTGCGTTGCGGTTGAGTCGTCAAGCGCAGGCGCGGGCGTTGTTGTTGGCCTTTCGGATCGGTGAGCAGGTGCATGACGATCTGATGGTGGCGTTGGGTCCGCGCGCGCAGATGAAGGTGCGCCGTCATGCGGAGAAGGCGGCGGTGGGGGAGATCTCGCTGCAGTTGGGGTTGTCGCGGACCAAGGCCGGCAAATGGTATCGGTTGGGGTCGGCGTTGCAGCTCAGGCCGAAGCTGCGGATGGCGTATCTCGACGGTGACTACAGCACCAATCGGTTGTCGGAGTTGGTGCATTTTGTCGAAGCGGCACCCGATGTCACACAACACGATTCGACTCCCGACACGGACACCGCGGGCTCAGGTGGCGGTGACGACGACTCTGCCACCGACACCGACACCGGCATCGACACCGACATCGACGCCGAGCCTGCGACGTCCGATCCGGCCGACACGTCCGATCCGGCTGACACCTCTGATCCGGCTGACACGTCCGATCCGGCTGACACCGCCGAGCCGGTCACTGATGTGGAGGACATTGCTCTGAAGTATGGGGCGCGTCCGACGACGGACACGGTGTTGCGCGATGAGTTGGCCGGGGTGGCGATCGGGCTGGATCCCGAGGGGGCGGCCGAAGCACGCAGGGAGTTCGGGCGGGCGTGGCAGAACGTGACCGTGACCAATGACAGTTCCGGGCACGCCAACATCGACGCCTGTGTGCCGGCCGAGTACGGGGTGCTTCTGCGTGGGGGGATCGCGGCGTTGCTGCGTGCGCTGGTGTGTCGGCGCGATCCGCGCACGCTGGGTCAACAGCGGGTCGAGGTGTTGGCCGAACTCGTCGGTGTCCCCGGGGTGCGGCTGGCGTGTCGATGTGGCGACGACGACTGCCCGGCCGGCAGCGGTCCGGCCGATCCCAGCTGTGGGCCGACCGATCCGACCCAGCTCCCCGCACCCGACGGCGACGGCGATGGAGCCGGCGACGATGTGCCCGATAGTGGCGGGTCACCCGACCGTGATGACTGCGCTGACGGTGGCGGCACGATCGAAGCAGATGAGCCTGCCGGGATCGATGATTCACCCGAGCGCGACGATTCAGCGGATGGCGGCGATTCAGCCGACGGCAGCACAGTCGAGGACGGCGCGCCGGACCATTGCCCCGCAACCGATTCCGAGGCGAACCAAGATCACGAAGCGGACCCCGCGGTCAGCCCTGCGCCGGCGCCGTGGACGTTGGTGCTGGATCCGGTCGGCGAAGAGGTGCCCCGACTGCGTGGCTACGGGATGATCGACCCTGCCAAGGCGACCGACCTCGCCGATCGGGCCACCGTGATCACCCTGCCGGACAACCAGAATCGCCGCCCATCCGGGCTGATCGTGGTTGGTGAGCGCGGGCCGGCGCCACCGGTGGATCCGTGCGGGCATGGCGGGCACGACCTGCCGCCGCCGGGTGCGCTCACCTATGCGCCGTCGGCGAGGTTGCGTGAGCAGATGCTGCTGTCGGATCTGTACTGTCGATACCCGTTCTGCGGCCGACCTGCTCACGAATGCGAGCTCGACCATCTGGTGAAGTTTCGGCCCGGCGAGCCGCTCGCCGGTGGCTGGACTGTGCCCGAGAACCTGGTGCCGTTGTGTCGGCCCGATCATCAGCGCAAACACCTGGGGATGGGGATACCGACCATGAACACCGACCGCACCATCGCCTGGCGGAACCCGGTCACCGGGCAAGTGCTTGTCACGTATCCGCGGTGACGGGGCCCAACGCGGGCGCATCCTCGCAGGCTCGGAGGCTCCTCAGGGACCGGGTGGTGACGCATGTTCGCGGAGGCTCGGAGGCTCCTCAGAGGCCGGGTGGTGACGCATCCTCGCAGGCGCGCGCCTCAGGGCGCCGCCCCGGAGTGACGCCTAGGGATTTCGCCGATCCGTGAGGAGGTCCGGAGCGCCAGCGGAGGACCGTCACGAAGGGTCCGTCACGTGGCTCGTTCCTCGCGGATCGAAGTGGGCGTCGGAGGGGTTCGGCGCACGCCGGGTCTGGCGCGCCGAGCCTCATCGGAGCACGATCTCTACCATGGCGACCTCGATGGACGAACTGACGATGTCCCGGTTGCACTCGCTGCGCTGGGCGGCGATGCATCGACGCGTGCGTGCATTCGTCGACGGCGACACGATCGTCGACTCGCACAACGCGATTCTCGTGTGGGAACCGGATCGGGTGGTCGGGTACTACGCCGTACCGGCCACAGATCTGGACGGGCGGGCGATGAACCCGGTTCCCATCACGCCCTCCACCGACCGGCCGCCCATCCTCACACCCGACAATGCTTTTTCGATCCACACGTGTCCGGGCACTGCCTGGGACATCCAGACACCGGCCCGAGTACTCGCCGAAGCCGGTTTCAGTCCAGAAGATCCCGATCTGGCCGACCACATCGTCCTCGACTGGGACGCCTTCGACGAATGGCGGGACGAGGAACAGGTGGCGCTCGCCCATCCGCACGACCCGTTCAAGCGGATCGACTGTCTGTCAACCAGCAGGCATGTCGTGGTCCGGGTGGGAGGGACCGTGATCGCGGACAGCCGGCGGCCGACACTGCTACTTGAGACCCACCTACCCCCGCGGCACTACATTCCGCGTGAGGATGTCCGGATGGATCTGCTTGTTCCGAGCGAGACGACCACAACGTGTGCATACAAAGGCCACGCCAGGTATTGGTCGGTGGCGGTCGACGGGCATGTCGAGTCCGACGTCGCGTGGAGCTACCCGCACCCGCTTCCGGATGGCGAACCCGTGCGCGATCTGATCTGCTTCTACGACCATCGCGTCGACGTCACGGTCCACCCGGCAGGGTGACCGACACGGTCCGGTGCGGCTGGTGGACAATCGACGGAGCCGTCCCGGCGAGAAGACGGGGCCCTGCGGCGCTGGAGGTGAGGAGGACCGTTGTCCGAGTTGGTACCGCTGAAGGTGCAGATGGTGGCTGCGACCGAGTTCACCCCGCCGCCGGACGTCGAGTGGAGTACCGACGCCGACGGCGGTGAAGCGCTGGTCGAATTCTCCGGTCGGGCGTGCTACCAGAGCTGGGACAAGCCGAATCCGCGGACGGCCACCAACGCCGGATATCTGCGCCACATCCTCGAGGTAGGACACCTGTCACTCCTCGAGCACGCGTCGGTGACCTTCTACATCACCGGTATCTCGCGGTCCTGCACCCATGAGCTGATCCGGCATCGGCACTTCTCGTACTCGCAGCTGTCTCAACGCTTCGTCCCCGAGCACGACTCCAATGTGGTCGCGCCACCGGCGATCCGTGGTGACACCGAACTCGAGGCGCTCTTCGCCGAGGCCACTGATGCGAGCCGCAAGGCCTACAGCGAGCTGCTCGACGCGTTGGAGGCCAAGTTCGCCGACGTCCCGAACGCGATCCTGCGCCGCAAGCAGGCGCGACAGGCGGCGCGGTCGGTGCTGCCCAATGCCACCGAGACGAAAATCGTCGTGACCGGCAATTATCGGGCCTGGCGCCACTTCGTCGGCATGCGCGCCACCGAGCACGCCGACGTCGAGATCCGTCAACTCGCGGTCGAGTGCCTACGGCAACTGATGCGGGTTGCGCCGACGGTCTTCGGAGACTTCGAGATCGGCACCCTCTCAGACGGAACCGAGGTCGCGACCTCGCCTTTTGTGCTCGAAGGCTGACCGGCGCGACACAGTCCGCCCGTATGCGTCAGCGCACTATGGAGCAGGTAGCCTTGAGCACCATGACCGCAGGCGCAGACCAGCTGCACACACACCCGTTCGGGACCATCGGCGTCGCCATGGTGACTCCGTTCACATCGGACGGTGCGCTGGATCTGGACAAGGCCGCAGAACTGGCCGATCACCTGGTGTCGAAGGGGTGCGACGGACTGATCGTGTCCGGCACGACCGGTGAGTCGCCGACCACAACGGTGCCCGAGAAACTGGACCTGCTGCGTGTCGTGCTGGACGCCGTGGGCGACCGCGCCCGCATCACCCAGGGCGCCGGCAGCTACGACACCGCCGAGAGCGTCCGGTTCTCCATCGAGGCGGAGAAGATCGGCGCCCACGGACTGCTGGTGGTGACCCCGTACTACTCCAAGCCCCCGCAAGCCGGTGTGCTCGCCCACTTCCGGACGATCGCCGATGCGACCGACCTGCCGGTGATGGTCTATGACATCCCCGGACGCTCGGTGGTTCCCGTCGCCAACGAGACCATGCTCGCACTCGCCGAACATCCACGGATCAAGGCTGTGAAGGACGCCAAGGGCGACCTGCATTCGGCCGCCGGGATCATCGCTTCCACCGATCTCGAGTACTTGTCCGGTGAGGATGCCCTGAACCTGCCGTGGCTGTCGGTCGGCGCGACCGGTTTCGTCAGCGTGATCGGACACCTTGTCGCAGACCGGTTGCGGGACATGCAGATCGCCTTCGACAAGGGTGACGTGGTCACCGCGCGCGACATCAACACGTCGATGCTGCCGCTGGTCAACGCGATGGGCCGGCTCGGCGGGGTGACCATGGTCAAGGCATCGCTGCGCATCCTCGGGTTCGACGTCGGTCATCCACGGTTACCCCAGGTGCCTGCCGACGGTCCTCAGATCGAGGCGCTCATCGCCGATCTGCGGGCAGCAGGTGTGTTGGACCGATGACCGAACCCCGCCGTCGCCGCAGTGCCCGTCGCCAGGCCGGCCCCCCGGCAACGCCCCCGGAACAACCGACCGAGAACACCGCCCGGGACACGCCGCCGAAGCAGCCCAAAGAGCAGTCGCAAGACGCCAAACACGCTGCGACACGACCGGATCGGCCACAGCCTGCCGCGGCACGTTCGGGTGGCGGCCGCCATGAACGGCGCCGCGGTGACAACCGCGGTCGGGGAAACCAGAGTGCGGCAACCGTGCCCGCCGTCGACCGGCTGGGCACCCCGCGCCGCGCGCCGCGGAACGGGCTGCGCATCGTCGCGCTCGGCGGAATCGGCGAAATCGGCCGCAACATGACGGTTTTCGAGTACGGCGGTCGCCTCCTGATCGTCGACTGCGGCGTCCTGTTCCCCGAGGATGCCCAGCCCGGCGTGGACCTGATCCTGCCCGACTTCACCTACATCGAAGACCGGATGGACGACGTCGACGCGATCATCCTCACGCACGGTCACGAGGATCACATCGGTGCGATCCCGTTCTTGCTGCGACTGCGCAGTGACATCCCTGTGATCGGGTCCAAGTTCACGCTGGCGCTGGTCGAGGCGAAGTGCCGCGAGCATCGCCTGCGGCCGAAGCTGATACAGGTCACCGAAGGCGAACGCACCACCCACGGGCCGTTCGAGTGTGAGTACTTCGCCGTCAACCATTCCATCCCGGATGCGATCGCGGTCGCGATCCGAACCGGGGCCGGCACCGTGCTCCACACCGGCGACATCAAGCTCGACCAGCTCCCGCTCGACGGCCGACTCACCGATCTCGCGGGATTCAGCCGGCTCGGCGACGAGGGCGTCGATCTGTTCCTGGTCGACTCGACCAACGCCGAGGTCCCCGGCTTCGTCACGCCCGAACGCGAGATCGGGGGAGTCCTCGATCAGGTGATCGGACGCGCCAAACAGCGAGTGATCGTGGCGTCCTTCGCAAGCCACGTGCACCGCATCCAGCAGATCGTCGACGTTGCCGACGCGCACAACCGGCGCATCTGCTTCGTCGGGCGGTCAATGGTGCGCAACATGCAGATCGCCCAGGATCTCGGCTACCTCACGGTGCCCGACGGTGTACTCGTCGACCTCGACACCGCCGCGACGCTGCCCGACCACCGGCTCGTGCTGATCTCGACCGGCTCCCAGGGAGAACCGCTGTCCGCCCTGTCGCGGATGGCCCGCGGCGAGCATCGGCAGATCAACATCCGCGCCGACGACCTGGTGGTGCTGGCGTCGTCACTGATCCCGGGCAACGAGAACTCGGTGTTCGCGGTGGTCAACGGGCTCGCGAAGCGAGGCGCCACGGTCATCACGCAGCAGAGTGCCAAGGTGCATGTCTCCGGACATGCGTCGGCCGGCGAATTGCTGTATCTCTACAACGCTGTTCGTCCGTCGAATGTGATGCCGGTGCACGGAGAGTGGCGGCACCTGCGGGCCAACGCCGCGCTGGCGGTGGCGACCGGGGTCGCCGAGGACCGGGTCGTGCTGGCCGAGGACGGCGTGGTCGTCGACCTCGTCGACGGCCGCGCGGAGATCGTCGGCCGGGTTCCCGTCGGCCACGTGTACGTCGACGGTCTGTCCGTCGGTGACGTCGGCGAATCGACCCTCTCGGAGCGACTCGTGCTCGGTGAGGGCGGGTTCATCGCCATCACCATCGCCATCGATGCGGCCACCGGGCGAGCGGTCAGCGCGCCGGAGGTCTCCGGCCGCGGATTCTCCGACGATCCCGACGCCTTGAAGGCGGCAGCGGACCTCGTCGATCAGGCGCTGGATGCGTTGGCCGCCGAAGGCGTGACGGACGCGCACCGGATCGCGCAGACCATTCGTCGGGTTGTCGGACGGTGGGTCGCCGACACGTATCGCCGTCGCCCGATGATCGTGCCGACCGTGCTCGCTGTCGGCGCCTGAGCCGCTCGCGCCGCCCGGGGAGGCCCGTCGGCGCCGCTAGGCTGGGGCTGTGACACTCGCACAGGAAGAACGCGCCGCTCTCGTCGACACCCTGCGATCGGTCGGACCCGACGCGCCCACTCTCTGCGACGGCTGGACCACCCGGGATCTGGCCGCCCACCTTGTCGTACGTGAACGGCGTCCCGACTCCGCCCCGGGGATCATGATCAAACAGTTCGCCGGGTACACCGAGAAGGTGCGTGCGGCTGCGGCCGAGACCGAATCGTGGGATGCGCTGCTGGAAAAGCTCGCGAGTGGCCCGCCGGTCTATTCGCCGCTCAAACTGGTCGACCGCTGGGCGAATCTCGCCGAGATGTTCGTCCACCACGAGGACGTGCTCCGCGGCGCCGCGTCGCACGACCAGGCATGGACGCCGAGAGAACTGTCCCCGGAGATGGGCCGGGCACTTCTCGGCGCGGCCAAGTCGACGGGCCGCATGACGCTGCGGAACTCGCCGGCGAAGGTGACGCTGCGCACCACCGACGGCCATGAGGTCGTGACGGCTGGGCACGGTGAGCCCGTGGCGGTGACCGGTACCCCCGGCGAACTCGTACTGTTCGTGTTCGGTCGTTCTCCGCTCGACGTGAGCTTCGAGGGCGAGGAGCAGATCGTCAGTTCGGTGAAGATCGCGAAGCGGGGTATCTAGGCCCTTGATTGCCTAGGACCTTGATTGCCTAGGCCCTCGATCCCACCAAGTTACGAATTCGACACGCAAACGCGTTGTCAGTGTTGCCCATGTGACTGGCGTGACGCCTGGCGACTAGTCTGTCGGTATGGCGTCGAGAGCAACCACGGGTGCGCGCAAAACCGGTGCACAGAAGACACCGGCGCGCGCGACCGCGGGAACGACCAAGTCGGGCTCGCGGGGGACACGCAGCACCAACGCACGCAAGAGCACCTCAGGTGGCGCTCGCAGCAGCGCGACCCGACGCAGCGGCTCGTCGGCCGGGCGGAGCGCGAGCCGCCAGAGCGCGGACGCGTCCGCCGACATCCATCGACGTTCGGTCGCCGCCAGCGGCGCGTCCGCGGTCGGTCGCGGCCTCGGAGCCGGATGGTCACTGATGGCGCGGGGCGTCGGAAGTCTCGCGCGCGTGGGCGGCACGGACAGCGACCCCGCCCGTGAACCCGACGAGATCTCGGACGACGGATTCGATCTCGACGGACCGATCGTCGACGACGAACCCGACCGGACCCACAGGTCGGCGGCACATCGACGTCCGGCGGGTCGGCCCGCCCGAGATCTCACCGGTCACACCCATCGACGCGACGGAGCCGCCCTCGCCATTCTCGCGCTCGGATTGCTCGTCGGTGCGAGCGTGTGGTTCGGAGCCGCCGGGCCGGTCGGAGCGTTCATCGAGGCGCTCATCCGCGCGATCGTGGGCGCCGTTTCGGTGATGATGCCGATCGCACTGGTGGGGCTGGCCGTCGTCCTGATGCGTCGCCCACCCAACCCTGCGCAACGCGCGCGGTATCTGGGAGCCGGACTGCTGATCGTGCTGCCGGTGCTCGGGCTCATCCACCTCGTTGCCGGTGCGCCGGTCGATCTTCCGGGGCGCTCGGCGGCGGGCGGATTCCTCGGCTTCGCTGTCGGCACCCCGTTGACCAACGGAGTGACGGCGTGGATCTCGGTACCGATCCTGGTGTTGTGCATCGCCTTCGGCGCGCTGATCCTCAGCGGGAAGACGGTTCGCGAGGTGGCCGACGGCGTGTCCGGGTACCTCGGGCTCGGACATCTCCGCGGCTACGCCGACGACGTCGCGCCCTGGGACGATCTCGACGACGAGGACGTCGACGAGGACATCGACGGGCCTCTCGCGGTGGAGGACCAGGTGACCGAGGTCGTCGACACCGGCGCCGGCTACTCGACCGACCCGTATGACAACTATCCGCCGGACGCCGAGCCGGTGCGTCGCAGTCGGCGACGCCGCCGACCGGCGGACCCGGACGTGGACGCCGCCGACTTCGCGGCCGCGACCACGGTGCCCCTCGACGACGAGGTCACCGAACGCATCGCCCGACCCGGCACGGAACCCGACGACGAACCCGCGGCGCCATCGCGCGCGAGCACGGGCCGGGGATCTGCGCGACCCAAGACCGCCCGTTCGAAGACACCCGACGACTCGGATGCGGTACCCGATTCCGGGGGACTGGTCGATCGTGCGGTGGACGGGGAGTACGTGCTCCCGCCGTCGAGCCTGTTGATCGACGGCGACCCGCCCAAGCAGGGCGGGCGGTCCAACGACGAGATGATCGACCGGATCGGCGGTGTCCTCGAACAGTTCAAGATCGATGCCGCGGTCACCGGATACACCCGCGGGCCGACGGTTACGCGTTACGAGGTCGAACTCGGGCCGGGTGTGAAGGTCGAGAAGATCACCGCGCTGCAGCGCAACATCGCCTATGCGGTGGCCACCGACAACGTGCGCCTGCTCGCTCCGATCCCGGGTAAGTCGGCGGTCGGCATCGAGGTGCCCAACACCGACCGCGAGATGGTGCGCCTGGCCGACGTCCTCAAGTCGCCCAAGACGCGCAAGGACACCCATCCGCTGGTGATCGGTCTCGGCAAGGACATCGAAGGTGAGTTCGTGAGTGCGAATCTCGCCAAGATGCCGCACCTTTTGGTCGCCGGTTCGACGGGGTCGGGCAAGTCGAGTTTCGTCAACTCGATGCTGGTGTCGCTGTTGACGCGTGCGACGCCGGAAGACGTCCGGATGATCCTCATCGATCCCAAGATGGTGGAGCTGACCCCCTACGAGGGCATCCCGCACCTGATCACGCCGATCATCACCCAGCCGAAGAAGGCAGCCGCCGCTCTGGCGTGGCTGGTCGAGGAGATGGAGCAGCGCTACCAGGACATGAAGGCGTCGCGGGTGCGCCACATCGACGACTTCAACTCGAAGGTGCGTTCCGGTGAGATCACCACGCCGCTGGGCAGTGAGCGTGTCTACAAGCCGTATCCGTACATCATGGCCATCGTCGACGAGCTCGCCGACCTGATGATGACCGCGCCGCGCGACGTCGAGGATGCGATCGTGCGGATCACGCAGAAGGCGCGTGCGGCGGGCATCCATCTCGTGTTGGCGACCCAGCGACCGTCCGTGGATGTGGTCACCGGGTTGATCAAGACGAACGTGCCCTCCCGGCTGGCGTTTGCGACGTCGTCGTTGACCGACTCCCGCGTCATCCTCGATCAGCCCGGCGCCGAGAAGTTGATCGGCATGGGTGACGGCCTGTTCCTGCCGATGGGCGCGAACAAGCCGATCCGCATGCAGGGTGCGTTCATCACCGACGAAGAGATCCAGGCTGTCGTCGACTTCACCCGCGAGCAGAGCGAGCCCGAGTACACCGAAGGCGTGACGACGGCGAAGGCCGGCGACAAGAAGGAGATCGACGGCGATATCGGCAACGATCTCGACGATCTGCTCCAGGCGATCGAGCTGGTGGTGTCGAGTCAGTTCGGCTCGACGTCGATGCTGCAGCGCAAGCTCCGGGTCGGGTTCGCCAAGGCGGGCCGACTGATGGACTTGATGGAGACGCGCGGTGTCGTCGGACCCAGTGAGGGGTCGAAGGCCCGCGACGTGCTCGTGAAGCCCGAGGACCTGGCCGGCGTGATCGCCTCCATCACCGGCGGCGGGGACGACACCCCGGACGAGTAGCCGATCGGTCAGTTCAGTCCGTGCTCGGCCAGCCAGGTCTGTGCGCGACGCGCCGACGCGCGGGAGAGCCAGGCGTCCTGGATGACCTCCGCAAGCTCGGCGACCGACAGCTCGGCGACCCTCGACGTCCGGAGCAGAACCGACGGGTGGCCGTTGAAGTGTGCGGTGGTGAAGAACGGTGAATCGGGGTCCTGGACGAGCGCGAGCTTGTCCGCGTCCGACGGCACCCAGATGACCACGACGTCGTCGTAGCGTTCGCCGGTATCCGGATCTCGCGCGTCCGGGCGCGGGTTGCGGAAGAACACGAATGACTTGCCACCGACCTGGTAGATGGGCCGGTCGGTGGACGTGCCGACATCCGTGACGTGCGGCATCCCGCGCGCGATGGCACGGATGTCGTCGACGGTCGCCGGGCGCTGCGTGTCCGACATGGTGCAACCGTACCTGCGTGTACTACGCTGGGCGACGATCGAAGAGGGGAGTATCCCCATCCTCGTGGCGTTTCCGTCAATACGGTCGCACGGGCCATGATGCCGATCATCATGGCGCGCCCGACCCGGATTCGTCGGTCGGATCGACGGCGTGCGCCGGCTCCGGCGGGAGAGACCTCTGGCATCGCACCCTTGTGCTGCGCGCTGGAGGATCGCATCAATGGATATTTCTACAACTGTCTGGATTGTCACCTGTGTGGTGATCGCCGCCCTTTTCGTCTTCGACTTCTTTGCCCACGTTCGGGTACCGCACGCCCCATCCCTGAAGGAGTCGGGGTTCTGGTCCGCGGTCTACATCTCGATCGCGATCGTGTTCGGGCTTTTCGTGTGGTGGAAATGGGGCCACACCTACGGCGGTGAGTACTTCGCGGGCTACGTGACCGAGAAAGCACTCTCGGTGGACAACCTGTTCGTCTTCGTCATCATCATGTCGAAGTTCGCCGTGCCCAAGGAGTACCAGCAGAAGGTGCTGCTGCTCGGCATCGTGATGGCCCTGCTGCTGCGTGGTCTGTTCATCGTGGTCGGCGCGGCCGCGATCAACGCTTACGCCTGGGTGTTTTACCTTTTCGGCGCGTTTCTCATCTACACCGCTGTGAAACTCATCAAGGACACCGACGATCCGGTCGAGCACGAGGAGCAACGCGAGACCCGGCTCGAGCGGTTCGTCAAGCGCTACCTGCGCACCTCCGACGACTACGACGGTGACAAGCTGTTCACCAAGAAGAACGGCAAGCGCCTCGCGACACCGATGCTGATGGTGCTGATCGTCATCGGCTTCACCGACGTCCTGTTCGCCCTGGACTCGATCCCGGCGATCTACGGTCTCACCCAGGAGCCCTACCTGGTCTTCGCGGCGAACGCGTTCGCCCTGATGGGGTTGCGCCAGCTGTACTTCCTGCTGGGTGGACTACTGGACCGGCTGGTATACCTGTCCTACGGACTCTCGTTCATCCTGGCGTTCATCGGTGTGAAGCTGGTGCTGCACGCGCTGCACGAGAACACCCTGCCGTTCATCAACGGTGGCGAGCACGTGTCGGTGCCGGAGGTGTCGACGGCGGTCTCGTTGGGTGTGATCGTGCTGACGCTGGTCATCACCACGGTCGCGAGCCTGCTGAGGTCGCGGAGCACGGCACAGGCCGAGAAGTGAGCGGATCGCTGTCGGCGGTGTGAGTGATGCGGCGCTTGCTGGTGGGTCCCTGAGGGTGCTTCGCTGGGTCGCCTCACCCGGGTGCCGATGAGCTGAGCCTCGCCCGTCGCCTTCCACCGCTCCCTGAGGAGCCTCGCGGGACAAACAAGGAAACGCGTCACCACCGGTCCCTGAGGAGCCTCGCGAGGAACGAGCGATGCGTCACCACTGCTCCCTGAGGAGCCTCGCGAGGAACGAGCGATGCGTCACCACTGCTCCCTGAGGAACGAGCGATGCGTCACCACCGCTCCCTGAGGAACGAGCGATGCGTCACCACCGCTCCCTGAGGAACGAGCGATGCGTCACCACCGCTCCCTGAGGAGCGAGCGATGCGTCACCCACTCGATCCCTGAGGAGCCTCGCGAGGAACGAGCGATGCGTCACGAAGGGCCCTTCGTGACGCATCCTCGCAGGCTCGGAGGCTCCTCAGGGACCGGTTCCTCAGGGAGCGGGTGGTGACGCGTGCTCGTCGGCTGCTCAGGGACCGGGTGGTGATGCGGTCCCGCCGGCTCAGGCGCGGCTCAGGGCACGAACGGTCCGAAGACCTGCGTCCATTCGACCACTCGCACACCGTCGACCGCCCGGTGCGCGTTGAACGGGTCGTTGGCCAAGAATGCTTCGGCGCCGTCGAGGCTGTCGGCGCGCACGAGGATGAGCGCGCCGGTTCCGTCCGGGTAGGGGCCGACCATCAGCACATTCCCCGCCTGGTGCTCCTCGCCCAGCCATGTGCGATGCAGCGGACGGTATTCGTCACGCAGCGCTGCCTTTGCGGGCGCGTAGCTGTAGTGCACGGCGAAGATCGCCATCGTGGGCTCCTGTCGTGATCAGTTGAGAGTGGCCAGCATCCGGGTGTTCCCGAGCGTATTCGGCTTCACGTAGCTGAGGTCGAGGAACTCGGCGACACCGGTGTCATACGAGCGGCACATCTCTTCGAAGACCTCTCGGGTCACCGGTGTCCCGTCGATCTCGGCGAACCCATGCCGCGCGAAGAACGACGTCTCGAAGGTGAGCACGAACACCCGGGACAGCTGCAGTTCGCGCGCCATGTCCATCAGTCGTGCCACGAGTCGATGCCCGATGCCTCGGCCGGCATGCCCGGTGTCGACCGCGACCGTGCGCACCTCGCCGAGGTCGGCCCAGAGCACATGCAAGGCGCCGCACCCGACAACCACGTCGTCGAGGTCGGCGACCCAGAACTCCTGAACCGCCTCGTAGAGGGTCACGAGGTTCTTCTCCAGAAGAATCCGGCCCGCGTACTGGTCGATCAATTCCTTGATCCGCGGCACATCGGAGGTGCGGGCACGCCGGATGGTCACATCGCCGGGGGGCGTCGCGGGGCCTGGTCGGGTGCGTGAACCCGTGGGCACCGACGACGTCGGCTCAGATGTCGGCTCAGGGGCGACAGGGGGCATGGCACCACACAGTAGTCGCCATCGTGATTGGCGCGCACGGCGATTTCGGGCCCGCGCACGCGTCGATCCGAGGGCTCGTCGAGCGGTCCGCACGACCGCCGTGCGGCCGCAGGACGACCTGAACGTCGGGGGTCGGAGGCACAGCCGATAGGCTGGCACTGTGCGGGAGCAGTATCGCCGGGTCAGGACGCGACCACAAGAGATCGGCGCATCGTGACCGATCGTGTACGTCGCGCGGTCGAGAAGCGGGGAATCGCCGACGCCGGACGCGGTCCCGATCACATCACCGACCCGGTCGATCCGGTGCCGGTGGTCAACATCGCCAACGCGCTCACCGTCTTTCGGATCGTGCTGGTCCCGGTCTTCATCGCCGCCCTGTTCATCGGTGGTGGCCATGACACCGGATGGCGCATCGCTGCCGCGGTGATCTTCGCGGTGGCGGCGATCACCGATCGTTACGACGGCCGGCTGGCGCGCAGGCGGGGCCTGGTCACCGACTTCGGGAAGCTGGCCGATCCGATCGCCGACAAGGCCCTCATCGGATCGGCACTGGTCGGGCTCTCGATACTGGGCGACCTGTCGTGGTGGGTCACCGCGGTGATCCTCGCGCGAGAGCTCGGTGTCACGGCGTTGCGATTCTGGGTGCTGCGTCATGGCGTGATCCCGGCGAGCCGCGGCGGAAAGCTCAAGACGCTCCTCCAGGCAGTGGCGATCGGTCTCTACCTGCTACCACTGGCCGGAGCCTGGCACGTGGTGGCCGCGATCATCATGGGGGTCGCGGTGGTCATCACGGTCATCACCGGATGTGACTACGTCTGGCAGGCGTTGGCGCTGCGGCGGCGTTCGACCGCGCCGCGAAACCCTCGACGCGACGACGACGCGCGGACCGACGTCGGACACCGCTGACACGCTGGTGTTCGCCCTCGGCGCAACGACCGTGTCGTCGGCCGAGCCGGGCGGCACCCATCGGGATATTCGACTACGGTCGTCGGCACGGGCGATGGGTGCATCGTCGGGAACCGGATACGGTGTCCCGAACGTTGTGGTATCGGCTTGACCCGATGTCACGGGCAGCAAGCAGTGAGGAGGACCTCGATGGCAGTGCTACTGCGGGAGGCGCTGGGCGACACTCTGCGCCGAGTGCGTACCGCGCAGGGCCGGACCCTGCGTGAGGTATCCACCGACGCCAGGGTCAGCCTCGGATACCTCTCCGAGGTCGAGCGCGGACAGAAAGAGGCCTCGAGCGAATTGCTCGCGGCGATCTGCGACGCGCTCGACGTCGAGATCGCCGAGCTTCTTCTCGACATCGGACTCGCCATGCTCCCGGCCGGCAGTGAACGGCTGGTCGGAGCGGAGGCGCTCGTGGCCGCCGGGGACGTGGGCGTGCTCGACGCCAAGGTCGTCATCCCGGGCCCGGCGGGTCACTCCGAGACGGCTGCGCTCGCGGCGGCGTGAGACGCCACCGGCCGTCCGTCGTCGACACATCGCCGCGCGGCCGTCGTAACGGCTAGATTGGTTACACACCGCACCGAACCCCGGACAATGGAGTTGACTCGAAGCATGGCGAACCCGTTCGTGAAGTTGTGGCGCTACCTGATGGCAGCCGGCAACGCGAAGATCGACGAGAACGCGGACCCGAAGATCCAGATTCAGCAGGCGATCGAGGACGCGCAACGTCAGCATCAAGCGCTGTCCCAGCAAGCCGCATCGGTCATCGGCAACCAGCGTCAGCTGGAGATGAAACTCAACCGGCAGCTCGAGGAGATCGAGAAGCTGCAGGCCAACACGCGTCAGGCGCTGACGCTCGCCGATCAGGCCAGTGCCGCCGGTGACGCCGCGAAGGCGCAGGAGTACACGAACGCCGCGGAAGCATTCGCGGCCCAACTGGTGACCGCCGAGCAGAGCGTCGAAGACCTCAAGGTCCTCCACGACCAGTCTCTGCAGGCCGCCGAGCAGGCCAAGCAGGCGGTGGAGCGCAACGCGATGATGTTGCAGCAGAAGCTCGCGGAGCGGTCCAAGCTCCTCAGCCAGCTCGAGCAGGCGAAGATGCAGGAACAGGTGAGTGCGTCGCTCAACCAGATGAGTGAGCTCGCCGTTCCGGGCAACACCCCGAACCTCGACCAGGTCCGTGACAAGATCGAGCGTCGGTACGCCAACGCGCTCGGTCAGGCCGAGCTCGCGCAGAACTCGGTCCAGGGTCGGATGCAGGAGGTCGAGCAGGCCGGCGTCCAGATGGCCGGACACGCGCGCCTCGAACAGATCCGGGCGAGCATGCACGGCGGCGCGCTGCCGTCCTCGGGCGCCGCGAACGCCCAGCCCGCGGCGCAGCCTGCGCAGCCGTCCGTCCAACCCGCAACCGAGCAGCCGCCCCAGACGGGCAACTGAACATCGGCTGACCGACCACCGACTCAACGGCCTCCCACTGGCGTGGGAGGCCGTTGACCGCTCTCGAGGAGATCCGTGGCACGAATCGGTGTCGTCGCGGGACCGGATGCAGGACATGCGTTTCCGGCGTTCGCGCTCGCAGAGCGACTGACTGCCGACGGTGACGACGTGGTCGTCTACACAGGCGCGCAATGGTGTCGGACGGCGGGGGAGCGCGGCGTCGAGGTGGTCGAACTGCCCGGCCTCGCCGTGCAGGACGGCGACGACGACACCGACGCGGGTGCAAAGCTCAGTCGGCGGGCGGCCCGGATCGCTGTGGCGTTGGCGCCAGACCTCGTCGCGCGCGACACCGATCTGGTGATCTCCGACGTGATCACCGTGGGTGGTGGCTGGGCGGCCGAACTCGCGGGCCTGCCATGGATCGAGCTGTCCCCCCATCCGCTGTACCTGCCCTCGCGTGGACGGCCGCCGATCGGTTCCGGACTCGAACCCGGCCGCGGTGCCGCAGGCCGGTTGCGGGACGCGGCGATGCGTGCCCTGACCGCTCGCTCCCTGCGCGTCGGGGAGCGGCAACGGGCCGGGGCGAGGGCGGAGATCGGACTGACGGGCCACAGTGGATGCCCTGTCGCCCGTTTCGTCGCGACGCTGCCGGCGCTGGAGGTGTGGCGGCCCGACTGGCCCGAGAACACCCACCTCGTCGGCCCGTTGCTGTGGGAGCCGACCGACGCCCTGTTCGATCGTCCGTCCGGTGCGGGTCCGCTGGTGCTCGTCGCCCCGTCGACGGCCGCCACCGGGGCAGCGGACATGGCCTCCACCGCACTCGCCGCGCTCACCGAGGAGTCACTCGGAATGCCTGTGCGGGTGGTTGTCTCGGCCCTGAACCCGCCGACCGCGGTGGGAGAGTCCGATCATGTGGTGGTGGGGACGGCGCGGCAGGACGAGATCCTCGCCGACACCGATCTGGTCATCTGCGGTGCCGGGCACGGCATGCTGGCGAAGGCGTTGTCGGCCGGTGTGCCGGTGGTCACCGCGCCGGGTGGCGGTGACCAATGGGAGTTGGCCAATCGGGTACGGAGACAGGGCAGTGGGCTGCTGGTACGCCCGGTCGCGGTGGAGCCGATGGCCAGAGCGGTCCGGCAGGTGCTCACCGATCCCGTGTTCGCCGCGGCTGCCTCCCGCGCCGCCGCCTCGGCACGGGATGTGGTCGATCCGGTGCGGATCGTGCGGCGATTGCTGCGGCGCTGACACCGGGCCGCCGCGGAGACGGTGCCACGGTGACGGCCCGGGTCCTCACGTAGGCTGGCCGCGTGCGTCTGACCGAATTCACCGAGCTGCTCACCTCCGAATTCGGCGAACAGTCGGCTGATTCGATTCTGGCCGACCATGTTCTGATCGATTTCGGGGGACGGACCGGGTCGCAGGCGATCGAGGCCGGGATCGATCCGCGGGACGTCTGGGTGGCCATCTGCCGAGACTTCGACGTCCCGCGCGAACGCTGGTAGTCGCCGACTTCGGGTGAGCTGCGCCCGCCACGCGTGTCGCGCTTGCCATCGAACACATGTTCGTCCATTCTTGTCTCAGTGGAACCAAACACCGGTCGTTGAGCGTCCAAGGATGTGATCACGAGTGATGGACGAGCACGAGTCGAGAACAATGTCGTACCCCGTGGCTAACGTGCAAGCACATGGTCACAGCCACAGACGGTCCCAACCACAGACCCACACACGGCCGGCCCCGGCCTAGAGTTCGGAGGAGAACCCCGATGGCAGCAGCACCCCAGGACAGGGAGAAGGCGCTCGATCTGGCACTCGCGCAGATCGACAAGAACTTCGGCAAGGGTTCGGTCATGCGGCTCGGTGAGGAGACGCGCCAGCCGATCGAGGTCATCCCCACCGGTTCCATCTCACTGGATGTCGCGTTGGGTATCGGTGGTCTCCCGCGTGGCCGGGTCGTAGAGATCTACGGGCCGGAATCCTCCGGCAAGACCACAGTGGCCCTGCATGCGGTCGCCAATGCACAGGCGCAGGGCGGCATCGCGGCGTTCATCGACGCCGAGCACGCGCTCGACCCCGACTATGCCGCCAAACTCGGCGTCGACACCGATGCACTGCTGGTGTCGCAGCCCGACACCGGTGAGCAAGCGTTGGAGATCGCGGACATGCTGATTCGCTCCGGCGCACTGGACATCCTGGTGATCGACTCGGTTGCCGCACTGGTGCCCAAGGCCGAGATCGAGGGCGAGATGGGCGACAGTCACGTCGGTTTGCAGGCACGCCTGATGAGTCAGGCGTTGCGCAAGATGACCTCGGCGCTGAGCAACTCCAAGACCACGGCGATCTTCATCAATCAGCTGCGCGAGAAGATCGGTGTCATGTTCGGATCGCCGGAGACCACCACGGGCGGCAAGGCGCTCAAGTTCTATTCGTCGGTCCGGCTGGACGTTCGTCGTATCGAGACGCTCAAGGACGGGACCGATGCGGTCGGCAACCGTACCCGGGTGAAGGTCGTCAAGAACAAGGTGGCGCCGCCGTTCAAGCAGGCCGAGTTCGACATCCTCTACGGTCACGGGATCAGCAAGGAGGGATCGCTGATCGACATGGGTGTGGCGGAAGGCTTCATCCGCAAGTCCGGTTCCTGGTTCACCTATGAGGGTGATCAGCTCGGTCAGGGCAAGGAGAACGCCCGGAAGTTCCTGATCGAGAACGATGACATCCGCGACGAGATCGAGAAGAAGATCAAGGAGAAGCTCGGCATCGGCGCCGTTGTCGACGCCGACGACGTCGCTCCCGCACCGGTGGAGTTCTGACCGTCACGATGAGCACCACATCGGACCCCGAGGAACGGACCGGACCCAGTGCCTGGGATACGGCACTCCGACTCCTCGGGGTCCGTGCACGTTCACGACACGAAATGACCGATCGCCTGGCCCGCAAGGGCTTCGATGCCGAGACCATCGAGGACGTGATGGCCCGACTCGACAAGCACAGGTTGATCGACGACGCCGAGTTCGCCTCCGAATGGGTGCGCTCCCGGCATGCCAATTCCGGTCGCGGACGCGTGGCGCTCCGCCAGGAACTCCGGACGAAGGGCATCGACACCGGACTCATCGAGTCGGCCCTGGAGGAGGTGGACCCCGATGACGAGCGGGCCGTCGCAACCGAACTCGTCGGCAAGAAGCTGACCCCCGCCCAGGTGGATCGGCTCCGAGAGGATCCCGGGTTGCGCGACAAGCTGTTTCGACGACTGGCCGGCATGCTCGTCCGACGCGGCTATCCGCAGTCGATGGCCATCGAGGTGGTCACCGAGTCCCTCGACGCGGTGACCACCGACGCCTGACCGCCGACGTTGTCCTACTAAGCGCCGAACTTCGGCATGTTCTCCATGGCCGCCAGATCGGCTTCCTCACCGGAGGCGACTTCCGCCTTGCGCGGACCGCCGCGCAGACGCTTCTCGAGATACGTCGCGAGGTTGGACAGTCCGAAGTTGATGGCGATCATCACGATGGCCACCACGACGAGGGCGGGTAGATAGTTTCCGTAGTACGACGCCGACTGGATGCCGGAGCGCACCACCTCGATGTAGCCGATCGCGTAACCGAGGGCGCTGTCCTTGAGCGCGATGACCATCTGCGACACCAACGCCGGTAGCATCGCCGTCACCGCCTGCGGCAACAGGATGGCGCGCATCATCTGGCCTTTGCGCAATCCCAGGGCCCGCGACGCCTCCGTCTGGCCCTTCGGCAGCGAATTGATCCCGGACCGCAGGATCTCGGCGATCACCGAACCGTTGTACAGCGTCAGGCCGGTCACCACCGCTGCAAACGCCAGCTGGGAGGAGGGGACGAGCGCGTAGTCGGCGTACAGGTAGTAGGCGAAGATCATCAGGATCAGCACCGGGATGGCACGGAAGACCTCGACGAACAGTCCGGCGAGTCCCCTGACCCAGGCGTGGTCGGAGAGCCTCCCGATACCGAGGACGGCGCCGAGCAACAAGGCCAGGATGATCGAGAGGGCAGCGGCTTTGAGCGTGCCCCACAGTCCCGGCAGGATATAGGTCGTCCAGGTCGTCGACTTGACGAATGGACTCCACTTGTCCGAGGTCAGCTGGTCGTTGCCGGCGAGGACGACGAGTACGTAGACCGCGACCGCGACCAGGATGGCGATGAACGCCACGGCGATCGTCGCGTACAGGCGTCGTGCCTTCGGGCCGGGCGCGTCATAGAGGACGGTGGAGTGCTCGCTCATCGCTTGACCGCCAATCGCTTTGCGAGGTAACCGAAGACGAATCCCTCAGTGAGCGTGATGATCATGAAGCCGATCGCGATGATGATGAATATGGCGACGATCTGGTCGGAGTACGTCTCGATCTCCTCCTTCATCAACAGGGACGCCTCGGCCACGCCGATGACCGAGGCGATGGTGGTGTTCTTGGTCAGGGCGATGAGCACACTGCCCAGCGGTCCGATCACCGATCGGACCGCCTGCGGCAGCACGATGATGCCCAGGACCTGCGGGAACGTCAGTCCCAATGACCGCGCGGCCTCGGCCTGGCCAAGTGGCACCGTGTTGAAGCCGGATCGCAGCGTCTCGCATACGAAGGTCGCCGTGTAAAGGATGAACGCCAGGACCGCGAGCCAGAAGTTGTTGTTCTCGATGAAGTTCTCGTTGTCCGGTGCCAGCGCCAGCCCCAGGTTCTGATACAGCCCGATCGAGCAGAACAAAATGATCAGAGTCAGGGGAGTGTTCCGCACGACGTTCACGTAGACGCCGGCGAAACCGCGCATCACCGGCACCGGCGATACGCGCATCGCCGCCAGCAGCGTGCCCCAGATCAGCGCACCGATGGAGGAGAAGAAGGTCAGCTTCAGGGTCACCCAGAAGGCGGGCCACAACTGTGGCCCCATGTCCGACCAGAGTTCACTCATGTCCGGTTCGTCCCTTCCTCGTCAGCTCAGGCCCGGTGGGCACGGTGTCGGCTCCGAATCGAGAAAGCTGAGGTTCCCCGGATCGGGGGTGAACTTGTACTGCGAGTCCGGGGCGTCGGCGCGGGCGATCATGCGATCGACCTGCTCGTCGCCGATCGAATCGCGCAGCGCACGATCCCAGGGGGACTCGCCGCCGGGCCCGGGGACCATCATGGCGTCGAGGGCCTCGTTGACCTTGGTCACCGCTTCCGGGAAGTTCTTGGCCAGTCCCGCGCCGTAGTACTCGGTCGAGAACGGGGTGCCCGCCTTCTTGAGGGCGTCCTTGACGCAGGCGTCCTTCGGATAGGTCATGTCGACGAGCTTGAACTCGTCCGGGAAGAAGTTGGCGTAGCCGGCCAGGATGACCTCGTCGGTGGTCAACGCATCGACCTTGCCGCGGCGCAGCGCCTCCACGCACGATGAATACGAGTCATATTCCTGGAGTTGGACCGACGGCAGCTGCGCCTTGACGTTCTGCGCCGACGTCGACCCGGTCACCGAGCAGAGCTTCTTGCCCTTGTTCAGGTCGGTGAGAGTGGTGATCGAGTCGTCGTCTTCGCGGACCAACAGCCCCTGGTAGTTGATGAGATAGGGGCCGGCGAAGTCCACCTTCTTCGCTCGGGCGGACGTGATCGAGTAGGTGGCGGTGATCATGTCCACCTCGCCGTTGTCGATCAACGTCTCGCGTTGCGCCGACGGCGTCTCGCGCCAGTGGATCTCGGGGTGGTCGACGCCGAGCGAGTCGGCGATATGGTTCACCACGAAGGTCGCGACGGCCGGATCGAATCCGCTCACCGACTTGTCCGGATTGCGCAGACCCAGGCCCGGCTGGTCGTACTTCGTACCGAGCACGACCGTCCCGCTGCGAATCGAATCGATCAGGTTCTTGGGCTCGGAGCTGCCGCACGCTGCCAGGATTCCGGCGATGAGGACCACGGCGAGGGCCAGAATGCCGAGACCAGACTTTCGGTGCAGGCGTCCGCGCGACGTCACTGTTGCTGCGCCCATGTCAGTGGCCCAGGATCTTGCCGAGGAAGTCGCGGGCCCGTTCGGAGGTGGGATTGGAGAAGAAGGTCTCCGGATCGGAGTCCTCCACGATCGCCCCGTCCGCCATGAAGATCACCCGGTTGGCGGCCTTGCGTGCGAATCCCATCTCGTGCGTGACGACCAGCATCGTCATGCCCTCCTTGGCGAGCGACACCATCACGTCGAGGACCTCGTTGACCATCTCCGGGTCGAGCGCCGATGTCGGTTCGTCGAACAACATGATCTTCGGATCCATGGCCAGCGAGCGTGCGATCGCCACACGCTGCTGTTGGCCACCCGACAGCTGAGCGGGGTATTTGTCCTTCTGGCTCTCGATCCCGACACGCTCGAGGAGCTCGAGCGCCCGCTTGTTCGCCTCGGCCTTGTTCTTCTTGCGGACCTTGACCGGCGCCAAGGTCACGTTCTCCAGGATCGTCTTGTGCGCGAACAGGTTGAACGACTGGAACACCATCCCGACGTCGGCACGCAGCCGCGCGAGATCCTTGCCCTCCGCCGGAAGCTCCTTGCCCTCCACGTAGATCTCGCCGCTGTCGATGGGTTCGAGTCGATTGATGGTGCGGCACAACGTGGATTTCCCCGACCCTGATGGTCCGAGCACCACCACCACCTGTCCGGTGGGCACCTCGAGGTCGATGTCGCGGAGCACATGCAGTGATCCGAAGTGCTTCTGCACGTTCTTCATGACGATCATCGGCTGCGACCCGGACGTCGGTCCGGAAGTCACGGAATCGTCATTCGGCAAATCGGTCATACCAGCCAACCCTAGTGGGGGCGGCGCACCACGTCCTGTTGTTCTTCGTCTGTGACTGTTGCGAGACCGATTTGCGCAGGCCCGTACGCTGGAGGGTGTGAGTATCGAGTTGTCCGAACGGCGTGTTGCCGATGCCGAGGCCGCCGGTTCGGCCCGCAGCTATCAGGTGCGAACCTTCGGCTGCCAGATGAATGTGCACGATTCGGAACGCATTGCCGGGCTCCTCGAGGACGCCGGTTACGTCGAGGCCGACGAGGATGCCGACCCCGATCTGGTGGTGTTCAACACCTGCGCGATCCGGGAGAACGCGGACAACAAGCTGTATGGCAATCTCTCGCACCTCGCCCCGGTGAAATCCGAGCGACCAGGGATGCAGATCGCGGTCGGCGGCTGTCTGGCGCAGAAGGACAAGGACGCGGTGCTGGCCAAGGCCCCGTGGGTGGACGTGGTCTTCGGCACCCACAACATCGGGTCGTTGCCCACGCTGTTGGAACGGTCGCGCCACAACGCCACCGCCCAGGTGGAGATCCTCGAGTCACTCGAACGCTTCCCGTCGACGCTGCCGGCCAAGCGAGATTCGGCATACTCCGGGTGGGTGTCGGTCTCGGTCGGGTGCAACAACACCTGCACCTTCTGCATCGTGCCCTCCCTGCGGGGCAGAGAGGTCGACCGGCGGCCCGGTGATGTGCTGGCCGAGGTGTCCGCACTCGTCGAACAAGGTGTCCTCGAAGTGACCCTGCTCGGGCAGAACGTCAACGCCTACGGGATGTCCTTCGCCGACCCGGACGCCCCGCGCAACCGCGGCGCGTTTGCCGAGCTGCTCCGCGCGTGCGGTGACATCGACGGACTCGAACGTGTCCGGTTCACGTCGCCACATCCCGCCGAGTTCACCGACGACGTCATCGACGCCATGGCGGAGACGCCCAACGTCTGTCCCCAACTGCACATGCCGCTGCAGTCGGGTTCTGACCGGATCCTGAAGTCCATGCGGCGCAGCTATCGCCAGCGCAAGTTCCTCGGCATCCTGGACAAGGTGCGGGCCGCGATGCCGCATGCGGCGATCACGACCGACATCATCGTCGGATTCCCGGGGGAGACCGAGGACGATTTCCAGCAGACGCTCGACGTGGTCGCCGCCGCGCGATTCTCCAGCGCTTTCACCTTCCAGTACTCGCCGCGGCCCGGTACGCCCGCCGCGGCCATGCCCGACCAGGTGCCGGCGGAGGTCGTCGGGGAGCGCTACCGGCGCCTGATCGCGCTGCAGGAACAGATCTGCCTCACCGAGAACGAGAAGCTGGTCGGGACCGAGGTGGAACTGCTCGTCGTCGCGGACAGTGGTCGCAAGTCCGCGCAGACCCGCCGCATGACCGGGCGGGCCCGCGACGGTCGGCTCGTTCACTTCGCCGCCGGCGACCGTGCCGGCACTGAGACGGTTCGGCCCGGTGACGTGGTGACGACCCGGGTCACCGGCGCCGCGCCACACCATCTCATCGCCGACGACGGTCTCGCGACGCATCGCCGGACACGTGCGGGAGATGCACATGAGGCGAGCCGGATGCCGACCACCCCGCCGGTGGGTGTCGGCCTGGGCATGCCGACGATCGGGGCCGTGGCCGTCGAACCTGTCGGAGCGGGATGTGAAGGAGGGTGTGGGTCATGAGCGAGCCGGACAAGAACGAGCGGGAGAGCGAGGCCAAGGGTTTCGCGGCCTACGAGAGTGAGCTGCGCAAGGCCGAACGCAAGGTGGCCGGTGAGATCGACCCGGGCATGCGTGCGGTCGTGGTCGCGGTGGGCGTGCTGGTCGCGATGCTGTCGCTGGTACTGCCGCACACCGGTTCGGCGAGTGGTATCGAGGTGCTCACCTTCGCACCCGACGCCGCTGCGGAGAAGGTCACGATCGTCTCCAAGGTCTTCGTCTACCTGGTCGCGATCTTCGGAATCGGCTTCTCCGCGCTGGCACTGCTGACGCGACGATGGATCGTTGCCTGGATTGCCTTGTGCGGCAACGCGATCGCCTGCGTCGCGGGCATGCTTGCCTGGTGGTCGCGAAACACGCCGGGCGTCGGTGGCGTGGTGCCACCGTCAGGTGTGGGGATCGGGTTGATCGTCGGGTGGCTCGCAGTGCTGGTGCTCACCTTCCACTGGGCCCGGGTGGTCTGGGCGCGGAGCACCTACCACCTGGCGCTGGAAGAGGAGCGGCGCAAGGAAGCGGCCACGCGCGATGCGTTGGCACGGTCGTTGCAGCACAAGCCCGATCAGGATCACTAGACGGCGCGCGTGTCCCGTCCCGCCGGGCGCACGCGGCGCGGGTGCTCGACTGTGATCTGATGTGAGTTCATGACCGACTCCATCCGCGCCGAGGACTACCGCGCACATGTCACCGAGAAGATCCGCTACGCGGACACCGACCGACAGGGCCACGTCAACAACGCCGTCTTCGCGACATTCCTCGAGTCCGGGCGCGTCGCGGTTCTTTACGACCCGGAGTCACCACTGGCCGGCGACGGTAGCTCCTTCGTCATCGCCCGCCTGGAACTGGATTTCCGGGCGGAGATGACCTGGCCGGGCGACGTGGTGATCGGCACTCGGGTCGCGTCGATCGGCCGGAGCTCGATCGGCCTGGAGCAGGCGATCTTCCAAGACGATCGGTGTGTGGCCACGGCCATGACCGTCATCGTCGGTGTGGACGAGACGACGCGGCGCTCACGGCCGTTGACCGACGAGGCGATCGGTATCCTCAAAACCCTGACCACGGCCTGATCGCCGCGGTGCGCACCACCCGCGCAACAGGTCAGCGGTCCGCGATCGCGCTGGCCGCCGCGTCGGCCCATTCCTTCCACTGCGTGGCCTGCTCGCGGAGCTTCGCGGCATCTTTCGCCTTGCCGCGTTCCTCGGCCTTGCGTGCCTGATCCTCCAGTTGCGCGGCGCGGTCCGCGAACTGGGCGGCGCGAGCCTGCGCCTCGGGGTCGGTACGTTGCCACTGGGCGTCCTCGGCGTCACGGATGCGCTTCTCCAGCGCCCGCGCCCGCCCCTCCAGCGTGCCCATCTGATCGCGTGGGACCTTGCCGATCTCGTCCCACTTCTCGCGGAACGTCCGGAACTCACGTCGTGCGGCCTCGATGTCGGCCGAGGGCTTGATGACCTTCTCCGCCTCGTTGAGCAACGCGACCTTCGCGGCCGCGTTCGCCGCGAACTCGCTGTCGCGTTCCGAGGTGGCGGCGTTGCGTGCGGAGAAGAAGACATCCTGGGCGGCCTTGAACCGCTGCCACAGTGCGTCGTCGCTGTCGCGGGGTGCACGTCCGGCGGCCTTCCACTCGCTGAGCAGCTCACGGAACCTGGCCGACGTCGGACCCCAGTCCGTGGAGCCGGACAGTTCCTCCGCCGCGACGATCAATTCCTCCTTGCGTGCCTTTGCGCCGGCCCGCTCCCGATCGAGTTCGGCGAAGTGTGCTCCCCGCCGACGGTTGAAGGCGTCGCGGGCCTTCGCATAGCGCTTCCACAACGCGTCGTCGGTCTTGCGGTCGACTCCCTTGATCGTCTTCCACTCGTCGAGGATCGCGCGCAACCGGTCGCCGGCGACCTTCCACTGTGTGGAGTCGGCGCCGATCTGTTCGGCCTCCGCCGCGAGTTCCTCCTTGCGCGCGATCGCGGCGGTGCGCGCCTGATCGCGTTCGGCCTTGATCGAGTCGGCGACCTCGTCGGCACTGCCGACGATCACCGTCAGGCGTTCCTCGAGCGCCGCGACGTCACCGATGACGGCGACGGTCGGGAGCGCGTCGAGCAGGTGGCGGGCCGCCACCTGCGCCTTGCGGGGATCTCCGGAGCGGGCGGCCAGACGTTCCTCGAGGATCTCCACCTCGGTCGCGAGGTCGTCGAATTTCCGCGAGAAGTGGGCCAATCCCTCCTCGATGGAACCCGCCTGCCACGAGCCGATCTCACGTTCGCCCTGCGGGGTCTTCAGCCACACGACGCCCTCGGCGTCGATTCTGCCGAACTCGTGTGGGTCTCCACACGGCACGGGTGCCGGCGTCGGCGGGACCTCGGCCGCACGCGGTCGGGGACCGGGCCGTGGACCGGGCTTCGGCCCGGGTTTGGGCACCGGATGGGGTTTCGGATCGGCAGCGGCCCCGGTGTCAGTGGCCCCGGTGTCGGCGGCCCCGGTGTCGGCGGCCCCGGTGTCGGCGGTGGGGCCGGTCTGTTCGGGGGCCGCGGCGGGCGCCGAATCGGTCGCACCGGGTTCGGTGGCGCCGGCCTCGGTCGCGCCGGACTCGGGTGCCGTGGTCGGCTCGGTCGGATTCGTCATGTGCAGGTGCCCTCTCCCGCAGGTTGGTGCCGCGCGTCACGGCTGCCGTTACGTCGAGACCAGGTCGTCGGCACGACGACGCAGGCTGTCCCCATTGAACCAGGTCAGGGAGTGCCGTGGGGTCGCTGCGCCGACATTGGGCCACCGGCCGGTCGCGGGTTCGCGATGCGGTTCGGCTAGCGTCGTGGACGTGCTGGCCTCTGTCGTCTTCGTGCCGAGTGCCCCGCTCTTGGTGCCCGACCTCGCGGGTCCGCAGGCGTTCGACACCGAAGCGGTGCGTTCGGCGACCGTGTCCGCGTGCCGTGAGCTGGCGTCGGCGGCCACCCGATGGATCGCGATCGGCGTGCGTGACTCCGAATCTCAGCAGGTCGGCACGACCGGCAGTTTTCTGCCCTACGGCGTCGACGTACCGGTCACCCTCGGCACCGCCGGCTCCGGTTCGGGCGAGCACTCCGGGTCACGTGACTCCTCGGCAGCAGAGGTCGGCCTGCCGTTGTCGATGCTGATCGCGGGCTGGTTGCGAGCACAGGTCGGCGCGCGGCAGGTGACGCCCGTGACCGTGTCGCCGTGTGCATCGCCGGCCGACTGCGAGCGCATCGGTGCAGAACTCGGCGTCCGACTCGACGCAGCCGAGGAGCCGGTCGGAGTACTGGTCGTCGGTGATGGTGCCACCGCCCTGTCGGCGCGAGCCCCGGGTGGCGGACTGCGGGAGTCGGCGATGCGGCTCCAACGCAGGATCGACGACGCGATCGGTGCCGCGGACACCGCCACGCTGGCCGAGCTCGACGTCACCGAGTGCGCTCGGGACGGTGCTTCGGGCCGGGCCGCCTGGCAGATCACCGCGTCGCTGTGCAGGGACCGCCCGGTACAGGCGGAGACGCGCTACGCGCAGGCACCCTTCGGAGTCGGATATGTCGTCGCCGTGTGGACCCCTCGATGACAGGCACCGGCGCCGTCGCGCCCATCGCCGTCGTCGGACCCACCGCGAGCGGCAAATCGGATCTGGCACTGGACATCGCACAGCGGCTCGACGGCGAGATCGTCAATCTCGATGCCATGCAGCAGTACCGGGGGATGGACATCGGCACGGCCAAATTGCCGATCGATGAACGGCGCGGCATCGCACATCATCAGATCGACGTCCTCGACGTCACCGAGACCGCGACCGTCGCGCGCTATCAGCAGGCCGCCACCGACGACGTCGAACGCCTGATCGCCGCCGGACGCACACCGGTCCTGGTGGGCGGCTCGATGATGTACATCCAGGGTCTGCTGGACGATTGGCGCTTCCCGGCCACCGATCCGGAGGTCCGCAAGCGCTACGAGGCGATGCTGGACGAGGTCGGGGTCGCGGCCCTGCACCGTCGGCTCGCCGAGGTCGACCCCGCGGCCGCGGCCTCGATCCTCGACACCGACGGACGGCGGATCGTGCGGGCGCTCGAGGTCGTCGAGCTCACCGGCGAGCCGTTCGCCGCCTCGGCTCCCACGATCGGCGAACCACGATGGCGCACACACATCATCGCGCTCGACCGCGACACCGGCGAACTCGACGAACGGATCCGGCTGCGGACATCTCAGATGTTCGCCGCGGGCCTCGCCGATGAGGTCCGGGCGCTGGTCGAGATCGGTCTGCGGGAAGGGCGTACCGCATCCCGGGCGATCGGGTACGCACAGGTCCTCGCGGCCCTCGACGGAGAATACGACCTCGAGACGGCGGAAGAACTGACGTTCATCGGCACCCGCCGCTATGTGCGGCGGCAACGATCGTGGTTCCGACGCGACCATCGGATCGTCTGGCTCGACGCCGCGGCACCCGACCTCCTCGACGCGGCCCTGCGAGCGGCCGGGGAGTGAGTCCGTGACCGGTGCACCCGTACCCTGGGTGAGGTGATGGCACAGTCCTCGGGCGCAGGGCCCACGCGCTTCGTCAAGGGTCACGGCACGCAGAACGATTTCGTCATCCTCACCGACCCCGCGGGGCGGATGGACCTGACAGAGCCGTTCGTGGCCGCGCTGTGCGACCGGCGACGAGGGATCGGTGCTGACGGCCTGCTGCGCGTCGTGCGTTCGGCGGCACTCATCGAGCGCGGCGTGCTCGATCACCTCCCGGACGGAATCGCCCCGGACGACTGGTTCATGGACTACCGGAACGCGGACGGCTCGATCGCCGAGATGTGTGGCAACGGCGTGCGGGTGTTCGCGCACTATCTGCGCGCGTCCGGCCTGATGGCCGACGACGACTTCACCGTCGGCTCTCGTGCGGGTGCACGTCCGGTCGTCGTCCACGATCATGACGATGTGCACGCCGACGTGACCGTCGAGATGGGGCGCGTACGACTCGACGGTGAGTCGCTCGTCCGTATCGGCGATGACGCGTATCGCGGCATCCGAGTCGACGTCGGCAACCCGCATCTGGCGTGCGTGGTGCCGGACCTGACCCCGGCTGACCTCGCGGCCGTCGACTTCTCGGCGGGAGTGCGGATCGACGCCGCGGCGTTCCCACACGGTGCCAATGTCGAGTTGGTGACCCCGCCGGGCCCGGCCGGCGCCACAGGCGCGCTGTCGGCATCGATGCGTGTCTTCGAGCGTGGTGTCGGCGAGACGCGTAGCTGCGGCACGGGCCTGGTGGCTGCCGGGGCCGCTGCACTCGCGGCTCGCGACGAGCAGACCGGAACGTTGCGCATCAGCGTTCCCGGCGGGCAGGTGGAGGTCGGCATCCGCTCGGACGGAACCTACCTGCGGGGTCCGTCCATGCTGGTCGCGGCCGGTGAACTGAGGCCCGGATGGGACCGCCCGCGCGAGTGATCGTCTCGACGAGCCGAAAACCGGATGCCGCCCGCCTGCAGGGCGTGAGATCATGGTGTTGCCTATGACCGAATCAGCATTCACACCGTTTCCCGATCCCACCCCGGACGACGATGACCTCGTCGACCACGAACTCGCCGACGTCGACGACAAACCCGGCGCCGGTGCCGACATCCTGCGCGGCCTGGCGCAGCCGACGACGGGTGAACTCCAGCTCGAAGAACGCGCTTCCCTGCAGCGCGTCGCCGGGCTGTCCACCGAGCTCGCCGACGTCACCGAGGTCGAATACCGTCAGCTCCGGCTGGAACGTGTCGTGCTCGTCGGCGTCTGGACCGAGGGCACCGCCGCGCAGGCGCGTGCCAGCATGATCGAGCTCGCGGCACTCGCGGAGACCGCGGGCTCGCAGGTCCTCGACGCTCTCATCCAGCGCCGATCGCGGCCCGATTCGTCCACCTACATCGGGTCGGGCAAGGCCGATGAACTCCGCGAGGCGGTGTTGGCCACCGGTGCCGACACGGTGATCTGCGACGGCGAACTCACCCCGGCGCAGCTGACGGCGCTCGAGAAGGTGGTCAAGGTCAAGGTCATCGACCGCACGGCGCTCATCCTCGACATCTTCGCCCAGCACGCGACCTCTCGCGAGGGCAAGGCCCAGGTCTCGCTGGCGCAGATGGAGTACATGCTGCCGCGGCTGCGCGGCTGGGGTGAGTCGATGTCGAGGCAGGCCGGCGGGCGTGCCGGAAGCAACGGAGGCGTTGGTCTGCGCGGTCCCGGTGAGACCAAGATCGAAACCGACCGGCGGCGTATTCGGGAACGTATGGCCAAGCTGCGTCGAGAGATCCGGGGGATGAAGAAGTCGCGCACGGTGATGCGCGCCGAACGTGAACGCACGGCGATTCCGCGTCTGACGGTGGCGGGCTACACGAACGCCGGCAAATCCAGCCTGGTCAACGCGATGACCGGCTCGGGAGTCCTGGTGCAGGATGCCCTGTTCGCGACGCTGGATCCGACCACCCGGCGCGCCACACTCGACGACGGGCGGGCGGTCGTGTTCACCGATACCGTCGGATTCGTCCGGCACCTGCCGACACAGCTGGTGGAGGCCTTCCGGTCGACGCTGGAGGAGGTCGTCGACGCCGATCTGCTGCTGCACGTCGTGGACGGCTCGGATTCGTTTCCCACCGAGCAGATCGCGGCGGTTCGACGGGTCGTCAACGAGGTGGTCGCCGAAGACGGGGCGACTGCGCCGCCGGAACTGTTGGTGGTCAACAAAATCGACGCCATCGATGCGACGCGGATGGCTGAGTTGCGTGGCGCTCTCGGCGACGCCGTGTTCGTCTCTGCCCGCACGGGTGAGGGCCTGGATGAGCTGTTCGACCGGATCCGCGACGTCATCAGCCGATCCGACATCGAGTTGACGATCGACGTGCCCTACACCCGGGGCGACGTCGTGTCGCGGATCCATGAAGAGGGCGAGGTGCTCTCGAGCGAGCACACCGCCGCCGGCACGACGATGCGGGTGCGCGTCCCGGCCGCCTTCGCGGGCGCGCTGGAGGACCTGAAGGTGCCCTGACCCGCCACCCGACCTCCCATCGCACGAACAGGGTGGGTGTCGAGCGACGACCGGCGTGTCGCTCGACACCCACCCTGTTGGCGATGGGAGTGGGTACCGTCCTAGTCCGCGTCGAGGTCCTTTGCGACCAGGGCGGCGATGGCGTCGAGGGTGTTCTGGTCCTCGGCGGTGACCACCACGTTGGTGCCCTTCTCGGCGCCGAGGGTCATGATCATCAGCGCCGATCCGGCATCCACCGGCTCACCGCCCTCGAGCGACAGGGTCACCGTGGAACCGGCGTCCGTGACGGCCTCGGCGATGATCGTTGCGGGGCGGGCATGCAGACCGACGGCGGAACCGACGGCGACGGTGGTGCTGGGCATGGGTGATTCTCCTTTGCTGGTCGGGTGTATGGCAGCTTGTCACGTCTACGGCATCAGTGTCGCCGGAGTTCGGCTCAGGCGGGCACGGTTTCGAGATCCTCGACGACGGTGGCATGCTGCCGGTTGAGGTGCCACTGCTTGGCGCCGATGACCGCGAACGCACTGAGGACCGTACCGGCGGCCAGGGCGATGAGGAACAGCACCCAGTTGTTCATCGCGAAGAACACGAAGATGCCGCCGTGCGGAGCCCGGAGCTCGACACCGAATGCCATCACCAGGGCCCCCGACAGGGCACCGCCGGCCATCATCGACGGGATCACGCGGAAGGGGTCGGTCGCCGCGAACGGGATCGCACCCTCGGAGATGAACGACGCACCCAGCAGCCAGGCCGCCTTGCCGTTCTCGCGCTCCGGCTCGGTGAAGAGCTTCGGACGCAGCACGGTGGCCAGTGCCATCGCCAGGGGTGGGACCATGCCGGCGCACATGACCGCGGCCATGATCTGGAGCTGTGCGGCACCGCCGATCGCCAGTCCGGTGGTGGCGAACAGGTAGGCCGCCTTGTTGACCGGGCCACCGAGGTCGAAGCACATCATCAGCCCGAGGACGATGCCGAGGATGATGGCCGATCCACCGGACATGCTGTTGAGTCCGTCGGTCATCTTCTCGGTCACCCACGCCAGCGGTTTGCCGAGCAACATGAACATCAGCGCGCCGATGGCCAGGCTGCCCACGAGTGGGATGATCACCACCGGTTGCAGGCCACGCGCCCAGGTCGGCAGTGGGACTCGAGAGATCCACAAGCAGACCACACCGGCGATCAGACCGCCGACCAGGCCGCCGATGAAGCTGGCGCCGACGGCCACCGAGACCAGACCGGCCACGAAACCCGGTGCGATGCCGGGTCGGTCGGCGATGGCGAACGAGATGTAGCCGGCGAGCACCGGCACCAGCATGCCCATGGCCAGTGAGCCGACCGCGAACAGGACCGCGCCGATGTACTGTCCCAGGCCTCCTGCGGGGAGGTCCCAGAGACTGTTGTGCAGGGCGATGAACGCCCCGTCGCTCATCGTTCCCGCCTCGTCGAGTGTCTTGTTGGCGATCTCGTATCCGCCGAGGAAGGGAAGGAAGCCGAGCGCGATCAGCAGGCCGCCGGCGGCGACGAACGGGATCATGTAGCTCACGCCGGTCATCAGTGCCTGGCGGACCTGGCTGCCCAGACCCAGGCCGCCACTCTCGGCGGCCTCCGGGACAGCGTCCCCGGCGCCCGCGGTGACCACGGCTGCCGACGGATTATGTGAGGCCGCAACGGCTTCGGCGATCATCTTGTCGGGTTCGTTGATCGCCCGTTTCACGCCCGACGCGATGACGGGTTTGCCGTGGAAGCGGTCCTTGCCCTTGACACCCACATCGGTGGCGAAGATGACGGCGTCGGCGTCGGCGATCACCTGCGGATCGAACGGTGTGGTGGCGGCCGATCCCTGTGTCTCGACATGGAACTGGACGTCGGCGCGCTCGGCGGCGTACTTGAGGGCGTCGGCTGCCATGTAGGTGTGGGCGATGCCGGTGGGGCACGCGGTGATCGCCACCACCGACGGACGGCGTTCCTCTCCGGCGCCGGCCGACGGTGGCGGCGTCGTGCCCGTCGATGCCGCCGACGCCGCAGCGGATGTGGTCGCAGCGGCCGCCGTAGCTGTTGCTGCAGCGGGTGCTGCCGCGGGTGGATTGATGGCCTCGTCGACCAGTTGGACCACGCGTTGGTCACTCTCGGCCCCACGCAACGACTCGACGAAGTCCGGCCGGACCAACGAACGGGCCAGCGAACTGAGCAGCTTCATGTGTTCGGTCGCCCCGCCCGCGGGGGCGGCGATGAGGAACACGAGGTCGGCGGGGCCATCCGGAGCGCCGAAGTCCACCTTGTTCGAGAGGCGCGCCATAGCCAGGCTCGCCTCGGTGACCGACTCGGCGCGGGCGTGGGGGATGGCGATGCCGCCGGGAAGTCCGGTGGCCGACTTCGCCTCGCGGTCCAGGGCGCCCCGGGTGAGCACGGTGGGATCTGTGGTGCGGCCGGCCGCGGCGAGTTTGTCGGCGAGGTAGCCGATGACAGCGGCCGGGTCGCTGCCCGCGTCGATGTCGAGGCTCACCGTCTGCGGTGTGATTATCTGTTCTGACATGGGATTTCCTTCATTCCATGAATCGTGCAAGTCGGCAGGTGCGGCGGTGGTTCATCGGGTGTGGGCGGCTCCTGTGAGGTCGGTCATCTGCACGTGTGCGAGATCGAGTTGGTCCGGCGACGGAGGCTGAGTCCCGGGGAGCGCCGTTGCCGCAGACCCATAAGCGACCGCGGTGCGCAGGCGGTCCGGTTCGTCGTCTCCGCGGCTCTCGGCGATGAGGTAGCCGGCGAGAGCGGAATCCCCCGCGCCGACGGTGCTGCGGGGCACGATCGGCGGAGGCGTCGCGAACCAGGTGCCGCCGCCGGTCACGAGCAGCGCCCCGGTCGCGCCGAGTGTCGCCAGGATCGCCGCTCCGGTCCGGTCCACGAGGGTCCGTGCCGCCGCGATCAGCGGCGCGTGGTCTCCGCCCCTGGTGGCCGCGGCCAGCTGTGCCGCGTCGGTACCGGTCGCTTCGGCGAGTTCCTCATCGTTGGGTTTGAGCAGATCGACGCGGCCGGTGACGGCCTCGGCCAGCGGTCTACCGGAGGTGTCCACCGCGACCCGGCATCCCTGCGCGCCCAGCGCGTCGATGACGGTTCGGTACCAGTCGTCGGGCAGGCCCGGCGGCAGTGACCCGCACAGCGCGACCCACCGGGCGCCGCGCGCGTTGTCGACCACCAGGTCGGCCAGCGCCCTTGCCTGGTCGTCGTCGAGCGCGAATCCGGGCGCGTTGATCTTGGTTGTGGTGCCGTCGGGATCGGCGACGGTGATGTTGGAGCGGATCTCGCCGTCGATCGGGAGGGTCAGGTGGGGTAGTCCGACGCCGTCCAGAGCGGTGAGAAACGGATCCCCGGTGCGGGCCGGGAGGATGGCTTTGGTGGACACCCCTGCGCAGGCGACCACCCGCGCGACGTTGATCCCCTTGCCGCCCGGCTCGGATCGCACCGCCGTGGCGCGCTGCACCGCGCCACGTTGCAGTGGTGTGGACAGCTCGAGAGTCCGGTCGAGACTGGGATTGGCGGTGAGTGTGAGAATCGTGACCGGGGTCGGATCGGAGGACGTCATGGGGTCCCTTTCGGTCGTGCGAACAGGGGTCATACGACCACCATCTCGATGCCGTGGTCGGCCAGCTCGGCCGAGGTGATCGGGTCTACGCCGGCGTCGGTGACGAGCACATCGACATCGGTCAGGTCGGCGAAGGACGCGAGATCCTCGCGATCGATCTTGGACGAATCAGCCAGCACCACAACGCGGTTGGCCACGCGGACGATGGCTGACTTGATGGCGGCCTCATCGGGGTCGGGGGTGGAGAGCCCGAAACCCGGACTGATCCCGTTGGTGCCGACGAAGGCTGTCGAGATGCGCATCTTCTCCAGGGCGGCCACCGTGTCGGCGCCGACGGTTGCCTGGGTGAGTCCGCGTACCCGCCCGCCGACGACGTGGAGATCGGCGGCTCCTTGCGCGGCGAGTACCCCCGCGATCGGGATGCTGTGCGTGACCAGCGTCAATCGGCGGTCCCGGGGCATCTCGAGTGCCGCCTGGTAGGTGGTGGTACCGGCGTCGAAGAACAGTGAGCCCCCGTCCGGCGGGAGGAACCGCATCGCGGCGCGGCCGATCGCGAACTTCTGTTCGGTGTGGGACATCTGCCGTTCGTCGATGCCCTGTTCTCCGATGACCGGCGTCGAGCCGGGCCGTACCGCGCCACCGTGCACCCGTTGCAGGTGCCCTGCCCGTTCGAGCACGGCGAGGTCCCGCCGCACGGTCTCGCTCGTGACATCGAAGGCCGTGGCGAGTGCGGCCACCGAGGCGCGGCCGTTCAAGCGGACCTGATGGGCGATCGCCTGCTGTCGTTCCTCCGCGTACACGATGTCCTCGTCTGTGGGTTTCGGTGGGTTTGAATGTTGATATACCTTTGTTTACGCTTGTTTGTGTGGTCACGTCAAGTGTTTGTTGTAAGTTTGATCACAGAGAAATGGCCGGGAGCTTGCGAATGCAGCCGGCCTCGGCGTCGAACACAGAGAGGTCTTCGGTGGAGCGCACACAGGTACTGAACGGAACGCCGGTTGTCGGTGGAAAGGCCTACGGCCCGGTGGTCTGGCCCGGGGAACGTCCCGTATTCGACGTCAGCGGCGGGGGTGTGATCGCCGACGAGGAACGCGAGGTCGAGACGAAACGCTTCACCGATGCCGCTGCGGCAGTCGCGGGTCGACTTCGCGAACGGTCGTCACACGCATCCGGCGCTGCCGCCGAGGTGCTGTCGGCGACGGCGGGCCTGGCCGAGGACCGCGGCTGGGTCGGAGCGGCGTCGGCCTTGATCGCCAAGGGCTCGGCCGCTCCGGCGGCCGCGGTTGCGGCGACCGAACAATTTGCCGCCATGTTCACGAAGCTGGGCGGCCTGATGGCCGAACGTGTCACCGATCTCAACGATGTACGCGATCGGGTCGTCGCCGAGCTGCTCGGTGTACCAGAGCCCGGTGTGCCGGAGCCGTCGGTGCCCTCGATTCTGATGGCCGATGATCTCGCGCCCGCCGACACGGCCGGCCTGGACCCGGCCATGATCACCGCGCTGGTCACCCGATTGGGGGGACCGACGAGCCACACGGCGATCATCGCGCGACAGCTGGGAATTCCGTGCGTGGTGGCGGTGTCGGACCTCGCGACGGTCGAGGCGGGCACCATCGTGCTCGTCGACGGAACCGCGGGCACGATCGAGGTCGAACCGGACGCCGCCGACGCCACGGAGCGCGTCGAGGAGAGTCGTCGGGCGGCGGAGCTGGTCGCCGACTGGTCCGGGCCGGGGCAAACCGCCGACGGACGCCGGATCTCGGTGTTGGCCAACGTCGCGGACGGAGCGTCGGCGCGGACCGCCACCGCCTATCCGGTGGAAGGTGTCGGGTTGTTCCGCACCGAACTCGCCTTCCTTGATCGCGCGGACGCGCCGACGGTAGAGGAACAGACAAGCCTCTACCGCGAGGTGCTGGATGCTTTCGACGGACAGAAGGTGGTCATCCGCACGCTCGACGCCGGCTCCGACAAACCGCTCAAGTTCGTCACCCAACTGGACGAGGCCAACCCCGCGCTGGGCGTGCGGGGCAATCGGATTGCCCAGGAACATCCCGAGATCCGCACCGCTCAGCTCGATGCGATCGCCGCTGCGGCGAATGGCCGCGAATCGACCGCCTGGGTGATGGCGCCGATGATCGCGTCGGCGGCCGAGGCCGCGGAGTTCGCCGCCGAGGTGCGTGCGCGCGGACTGATCGCCGGTGTGATGGTGGAGGTGCCCGCGGCCGCGATTCTTGCCGAATCCATACTGGCCGAAGTCGATTTCGTGTCGATCGGGACAAATGACCTCACCCAGTACACGATGGCGGCGGATCGGATGTCGGCCGAACTCGCCGGCCTGACCGACCCCTGGCAGCCTGCGGTGCTGTCGTTGATCGCAACCGTGGCGCGCGCGGGTTCCGAAGTGGGCAAGTCGGTGGGCGTGTGTGGCGAGGCCGCAGCAGACCCGGTGCTGGCGTGCGTGCTGGTCGGGATGGGTGTCACGTCGCTGTCGTCGGCTCCAGCCGCGGCGGCCGCAGTGGGAGCCCGACTCGGAGCGGTCAGCATGGACCAGTGCCAGGTTGCGGCCCAGGCGGCATTACGCACGTCCGACCCGGCCGCTGCGCGTGCGGCGGCGACGGCGGCGTTGGACGCATAGCGTCATCAGGTAGGGCTTCCATGGAGGCCCTACCGGCCGGCTCGTGGCGGCCCGGTACCGGGCCACGGGCCGAGCCCACCGTTCACACCCGGCGCATCACCGTGACGACCTTGCCCAGGATGGCGGCGTTGTCGCCGGGGATCGGTTCGAACATCGCGTTGTGTGGCATCAGCCAGACGTGACCGTCCTTGCGCTTGAACGTCTTGACGGTTGCCTCGCCGTCGATCATCGCCGCGACGATGTCACCGTTCTCGGCCACGTTCTGCTGTCGCACCACGACCCAATCGCCGTCGCAGATCGCTGCATCGATCATCGATTCGCCGACCACGCGCAGCAGGAAGAGCGACCCGTCGCCGACGAGCTCACGGGGGAGCGGGAAGACGTCCTCGACGGCCTCCTCGGCGAGGATCGGTCCGCCCGCGGCGATGCGTCCGAGTACGGGTACGAAGGTGGGAGTCGGCAGTTCTGAGCCACCGGCCGGTGCGGCCGTGCCGCCCGGCGGCGTGTGCTGCTCGCCGTCCTGGATGTTGACGGCGCGAGGCCGATTGTGATCGCGTTTGAGCAGGCCCTTGCGCTCCAAAGTCCGTAGCTGATGTGCGACGGACGAGGTGGAGGTCAGTCCGACCGCCTCGCCGATCTCGCGGATGCTGGGCGGATATCCACGTTCACGCACCGACGTGCGGATGTACTCCAGCACACCCCGCTGGCGGGCGGTGAGGTTCGCCTCGGCGACCTCGGGATCAACCGTCGTCGCGCCCCCGGTCTCGTCGGTCCCACGGGTGGCGTCACGCCGTCCGCCGGCTTTGTCACTCATCGGTGTCCTCCCTCTCGGCGTCCGTCATGTGGGGGCGCCTGCCCGGTTCCTCTCGGAAACCTGCTGGATGTTGCCTTGCTACAGCGCCGACAGTATCCGAACATCCCGACATGTTCAAACATTTGTTCGACGCGTGTCGAGACATTGTCGGTCTCCCGTGATACTAATCGAACATACGTTCCGTCGAACACGTGATCGACAGTCCGGTCGATCGGGAGCCGAGGAGGACACGATGAGCACAGGGACCCTCACGCGCAGCACACGCACCCCGGACGGGGCGGTGTCCAGGTCTGAACGAACGGAGCCCGTGCGCGCCGAGCGTATGCGCATCGAGCGCGAGCGCACCGACTCGGCAAGCACCGCGCCGACGAGAAGCGGGCGCACGCGTACCGGCGAGCAGGATCGGGTCCGTCTCGGCGCGGGCACACGGCCGCGGCGCCAGGCGCATCACGAACCCGTCCGCCCGGCCGACCGACGGCCGGCTCGCCCGGCCGTCGGACAGTTACCTCGGGCTGCGGGGACCCGGTGCGCTGTGTCGACGGCCGAATCACGCCTGCACGCACGCCGGAGGGCCACGGCACTGGCGGTACTCGTGGGCTGTGGGCTCGCGGTTCTGGTGTGGGTGGTCACAATCGTGGGCTCCAACTATGCGGCGTCCGTGCAGCCGTCGCCAGTCGGCACCGAGATCGTCCATGTCCGACAGGGCGACTCGCTGAGCACGATCGCCGATCGGATCGCGCCCGATGTGCCCAGGCAGGCGGTCATCGACCAGATCGTCGAGCGCAACGACCTGTCCGGGTCGGGTCTCCGGGTCGGGCAGGCACTGGTCGCACCCGCATACGGCTGAGCGCAGGCGGTACTCTCATGTCACAGGTTCCAGCCGGAAACCGGCACGGCGTAGCGGGCATCCGGTGCGCCGGAGTGTCCCGAGACGTGCGTGAGGACGACATGCGCTGCCCGTTTTGCAAGAACGAAGACACCAAGGTCATCGACTCGCGTGTCGCCGACGAGGGGCAGGCGATCCGAAGGCGTCGTTCGTGTGCGGAGTGCGGTCGGCGGTTCTCGACGGTGGAGAGCGCCGTGCTGTCGGTGGTGAAACGCAACGGCGTGACCGAGCCGTTCAGTCGCGAGAAGGTGATGCGCGGAGTGCGTCGCGCCTGTCAAGGGCGTGACGTCGCCGAGGATGCCCTGGCTCAGCTCGCACAGCAGGTGGAGGACGCTGTCCGGGCATCCGGCTCGGCCGAGATACCCAGCAATGAGGTGGGCCTGGCCATCCTTCGTCCGCTTCGCGACCTCGACGAGGTCGCCTACCTGCGGTTCGCGTCGGTTTACCGGTCATTTGACTCGTTGGAGGATTTCCAGCGTGAGATCGATGACCTGCAAGGCAATCTCACGCATCGTAAACCGGTGGATGCCGCGGGGTCTGCGCTCACCGATTGACCGGACCGGTGTCGACGCCGATGGTCAGGTGAAGGCGTCGAGTGCACGTATGGCGCGCTTCTCCGAGATCGGGTATGCGGTGCCGAGTCGCTGCGCGAACAGGCCCACCCGCAGTTCCTCGATCAGCCAGTGGGCGAATTCGTCCAGTGCAGCGCGTCGTCCCTCGGGAAGCCGCGCGCCTCGTTGATTCCAGTGGCTCACGACGCGATCGACCGTGGCGATGCCGTCATGGTCCCGGTGAGCAGACGCGGGTAGATCGGTCAGTCGACGAGTTGCCGCCTCGAGGTATCTGGGGACGTGGGTCAGGTGGTCGCGAGGGGTTGCGGCGATGAATCCGTCGAAGACCAGGTTCTCGAGTTGTTCGGCGACGTCATCGGCGGCGACCGACCCGCTCAGCCGATCGAGCTGGGCACGCAACGGGGCGACGTGACGCAGAACGTCGATGGCCAGTGTGAAATATTCTGGGGCGGCACCGATGACGTCGCTTCGCAGCCCGGTGCACAGTTGCTCGAACTGTTCCGGAGTTCGGATTCTGGTGAGATCTCGGTCCGCGGCGAGGTCGCGGACCGCGCGCCGGGTGCAGTCGGCCACCAGATCGTCCGGCTTGCGATACGGGCTCTGGCTCAGGGTGAGTCGTCCCGCGGCGTCGAGAGTCCCGGTGATCTTGCGGGAAAGACGCGGCATCGCTGCATCGAGCAAAACGATGACGGCGTCGTGATGACGCTGGTCGCGCTGGGCCGCGGTCGGGCTCTCGACGCCGGTCACGCCGACGGCGTGCCCGTTGTCGTCGCGCACCACGTCCAATCCTGGATATCGCGTGATGGATTGACCGGCAACCACTTTCGTCTCGCTGTCCGCGAGGTTGCCGATCCCTTCGGCGCTCCATGTGGTGACGGCCGTCCGTGGCGCCGGGGTGTCGTCCCGATCGGCGAACTGTTTCTTCAGGTCGGCGAGCGACTTACCACCGGCGATCGTGGCGCCGGTCCGGTCGACGACGGCGAAGTTCATGGTGAGGTGGGCAGGTATGCGCTCGGGCGCGAAATCCCCGGGCGACACGGTCATCGAGGTGATCGATGTGAGCTCGCGGGCCAGCCCGGCGATGAGCGGCTCGGCGCGCGGTGTGAGTCGTGAGAGCGCCAGATCCGCGAAACGCTGGGCGGGCGCCATAGATTTGCGCTGCGCTTTCGGCAGTGATTTCACGAGTTCGGTGGCGAGTTCGCTGCGCAGGCCCGGCACCGACCAGTCGAAGCCCGCTGCCCGGACATGGTCGAGCAACGGTAGCGGGATCACCACGGTGACACCGTCATCGGGCGCGCCAGGCTCGAATCGGTATCGGAGTTCCAGGCGCGTCTCGCCCTGCTGCCAGGCTCCGGGGAAGTCGGTGTCGGCGACCGCGACGTCGACCGCCACATCTTCTGGACGCAGGTCGAGGAGGTCGGGGTGTTCGCGTCTCGTCTGCTTCCACCAGGTGTCGAAGTGTCGCGCCGACACCACATCGGGACCGACCCGCGCATCGTAGAACTCGAACAACTGCTGTTCGCTGATCACCACATCCCGGCGACGGGCGCGGTGCTCGACGTCGGCTGCGGCGTCGAGCAGTTCCCGATTGCGCTGAAAGAAGGCATGATCGGTGCGCCATTCGCCTTCCACGAGGGCGTGGCGGATGAACATCTCCCGTGAGGTCGCCGGGTCGATGCGTCCGAAAGGTACCCGGCGCTGCGCGACGAGGGTGACGCCGTAGAGCGTGACGCGTTCGTAGGCCATCGCGGAGCCGCGTTTGGACGACCAGTGCGGCTCACTGTACGACCGTCGGGCGAGGTCGCCGGCGAGTTTCTCCACCCAAAGGGGATCGATCCCGGCGACAGTGTGCGCGAAGAGTCGCGATGTCTCGACGAGTTCGGCGGCCATGATGAACGGTGGCGGCTTCCGGGACAGCGACGATCCCGGGAAGATCGCCAGGGTGGTGTTCCGTGCGCCGAGATAGTCCCGTGAATCCCCTTGGCGCGCCGCGATGTTGCCGAGCAGGCCGGAGAGGATCGCCCGGTGGATGGCGTCGCCGTCGCGGCTGGTGGTGGCGGTGGTCCAGTCCAGGTCGGACACGATCCGGGACAGCTGCCGGTGCAGTTCCTGCCATTCGCGGATCCGCAGGAAATGCAGGAACTCGCGTTCGCAGAGCCGGCGGAACTGATTGCCCGACAGTTCGCGGCGCCGGTCAGCGAGATAGTTCCAGAGCTCCAGATAGGCGAGGAACTCTGAGCCGGGGACCGCGAAGCGGCGGTGTGCGGCGTCGGCCGCCTCACGGTGCTCGCCGGGGCGCTCCCGGACATCGGGGATCGACAGCGCGGCGGCGATCACCAGCATGTGGTCGAGGCAGCCGTCCTCGTGTGCGGCGATCAGCATCCGCGCGAGGCGCGGATCGACGGGGATACGAGCCATCTGCCGGCCGACCGGTGTCAGGACCGGTTCGTGGTCGTCTCGCGTGGTCTCGCGGATCGCGCCGAGTTCGGCGAGGACTGCCATACCGTCGCGGATCGCACGCGCGTCGGGTGGTTGCACAAACGGGAACTCGGACACGTCGCCGAGGCGGAGCGCGGCCATCTGGAGGATGACCGCCGCCAGATTGGTCCGCACGATCTCCGGATCGGTGAACGCCGGACGATTGTCGAAGTCGTCCTGATCGTAGAGACGGATACAGATGCCCGGTGCGACGCGGCCGCAGCGGCCGGCACGCTGACGAGCGCTCGCCTGCGACACCGGCTCGATCGGCAGGCGGTTCACCTTGGACCGCGTCGAGTAGCGCGAGATCCGTGCCGTACCGGTGTCGATGACGTAGCGGATCCCGGGCACGGTCAGGGACGTCTCGGCGACGTTGGTCGCCAACACGATGCGCCGGCCGGACGACGGCGCGAACACCCGTTGCTGATCGGCGATGGACAGCCGGGCGAACAGGGGAACGATCTCCGCGCCGGCCGAGACGCGATGGCGCAATGCGTCCGCGGTCTCGCGGATGTCCCGCTCGGTGGGGAGGAAGACCAGGATGTCCCCGCGGTGTGCCGACCAGAGTTCTCCGACCGCGGAATCGATGGCCTGCGCCTGATCGAGATCACGGTGGTCCGAATCGGGGTCGCGGGCGTCTCCGAATGGGCGATATCGAACCTCGACCGGGTATGCGCGACCGGAGACCTCGAGGATCGGTACCTCGTCGGCGTCGTCGACCGAGGCCGCGAAATGGCGGGCGAACCGGTCCGGTTCGATCGTCGCCGATGTGATGATGACCTTGAGGTCGGGGCGCCGAGGCAGCAGGCGTTTCAGATAGCCCAGGATGAAGTCGATGTTGAGGCTGCGTTCGTGTGCCTCGTCGATGATCAACGTGTCGTAGGCACGGAGCAGCGGGTCGGTGCCGATCTCGCGCAGCAGGATGCCGTCGGTCATCACCTTGACCAGCGTGTCCGCACCCGAGCGGTCGGTGAACCGCACCGAGAACCCGATCGCGTCGCCGATCTCGGTGGCGGTCTCGTCGGCGATCCGGCGCGCGACCGAACTCGCGGCGATCCTGCGCGGCTGGGTATGGCCGATGGCGCCGTGAATTCCGCGGCCGAGTTCCAGGCAGATCTTGGGTAGCTGGGTCGTCTTGCCCGACCCGGTCTCGCCGGCGATCACCACCACCTGGTGCTCGCTGATCGCGGCGGCGATCTCGTCCCGCGCCGCCGACACCGGCAGGTCCGGCGGATACTCGATGACCGGTACCGCGGCGCGTCGGCGGTGCACCCGGGCCTGCGCCGCCGCCACGTCCGCAGCCAGCCGGTCCCACGTCGACCGTTTCGGTGATCGCCCGAGTTTGTCGAGCCGGCGACGCAGACGATGGGCGTCGACGATGGTCAGGTCGTCGAGTACGTCGGCCAATTCGCGGCGTTCGTCGGTGGTCGGTGCGGACATGATGTGTCCAGAGTATTGGGTCCTCGTCGGTGACCCGCCGCACATCCGGGTCGGCGGCCCGGCACCTGGGTCCGGCGGTGCCGCGCACACCCGGCATGATTGGGGAATGGCAGGTTCACTGTGGCACGGCTTCGCCGATATGGGGTCGGTCTCCACGAATGGTCCGTTCGTGGTGACCCGAGGACAAGGGACACGGATCTACGACGCGCAGGGGCGTGAGTATCTCGACGCGACCGCGGGCCTGTGGTTCACCAACATCGGCCACGGCCGCACCGAGGTTGCGCAGGCTGTCGCCGACCAACTGGGGAAGCTGGCCCATTACTCGGGCTTCGGTGATTTCACCGCCGACGTCACCATGGAGCTGGCCGAACGCCTCGCCGCGATCGCGCCGGTACCGGACAGCAAGATCTTCTTCACCTCGGGCGGCAGCGATTCGGTGGACACCGCGGCCAAGCTCGCGCGCCGTTACTGGCACGAGATGGGCAAGCCGGACAAGAACATCATCGTCGGTCGGACCAAGGCCTATCACGGCATGCATGTCGCCGGGACCGCACTGGCGGGCATCCCGGTGAATCGTGAGGGCTACGGCGAACTCATGCCGGACGCCGAGTCGGTGGAATGGGACAACGCCAAGAGTCTGCTCGGATTGATCGAGCGTGTCGGGGCCGATCGGATCGCGGCATTCTTCTGTGAACCGATCATCGGGGCCGGCGGTATCTATCTTCCGCCCGAGGGCTATCTGGCCGAGGTCCGCCAGATCTGCCGCGACCACGACGTCCTGTTCGTCGCGGACGAGGTCGTCACCGGCTTCGGCCGCATCGGGGGGCAATCGTGGTTCGCCTCCACCCGATTCGACCTCGCACCGGACATGATGACCACCGCGAAGGGGCTGACGTCCGGCTATGTTCCGATGGGAGCGGTCTTCATCGCACCGCGGATCGCCGAGCCGTTCTTCGCCGGCGGTGTCTGGTGGCGGCACGGCTACACCTATGGCGGACACGCCGGTGCTGCCGCGGCGGCCATGGCCAATCTCGACATCATCGAGGCAGAAGGTCTGCTGGGTGAGGCGAGTCGCCTGGAAACCGATCTGGCCCAGGCACTTTCTCCGCTTGCCGAGCTCGACTCGGTCGCCGAGGTCCGGACGGGGCTCGGCGCGGTCAGTGCAGTCCAGCTGGCCGACCCTGCGCAGGCACTGCCGATGATCGGCAAGCTCAGAGAGCACGGCGTTAGCGGACGGGCGGCCGGGCAGGGTGCGCTGCAGATCTCGCCCGCGTTCGTGATGACCACCGACGAGGTCGGCGAGCTCGCCGACCGCATGCGTGCCGCGCTGAGCTGATACCGGCCGGCGGGAGAAGACCTATCGCGCCCCGGCCGGGATCGTCGGCCGGGGCGCGATAGGTCGTCAGGTCGTGGCTCGGGTGTCAGACCGCGCTGAGCACCTCGGTGGTGGCGATCGCCTGGGCGACGCCGGCGACGATCGAGGCGACCTTGAGTGCCTCGAAGATCGCTTCCCGGTCGACGCCCGCCTCACGCAGGGTGTTCTCGTGTGCGCCGACGCAATGCTCGCAGCCGTTGATCGATGACACGGCGAACGACCACAACTCGAACAAGGCCTTGTCCACGCCGGGATTACCGATGATGTTCATCCGCAGACCCGGACGCAGGTCATCGTACTTACCGCCGAGGAAACCGCGGCCACGGTAGAAGACGTTGTTCATACCCATGATCGACGCGGCGCCGAGCGCGGCGTTGTAGGCCTCGGCCGACAGGGTGTCGGCGGCCTCGTCGGCGATCTCCGAGAGCACCTTGGCATTTCGGGTGGCCGCCGCTGTCGACAGCAGGGTGCCCCAGAGCTGCTCCTCGGTGAGAGCGGTGGTCCGGGTCATCGAGCCGAGGTTCAGCTTGAGGTCCTTGGCGTACTCCGGGAGGGCTTCCTTCAGGTTGTCGATGCTCATTCGAATTCCTCTCAGACGCTCGCGGTCAGCAGTTCACCGGCGTCGATCGTCGGGTCGCCCTTTTTCCAGTTGCAGGCGCACAACTCGTCGGACTGCAGAGCGTCGAGGACGCGAAGGACCTCGTCGACGTTGCGACCCACCGAGCCGGCGGTCACCGAGACGAACTGGATCTCATTGTTCGGGTCCACGATGAAGGTCGCCCGATCGGCGACCCCGTCGGCATTGAGAACCCCTGCGGCGGAGGCGAGTTCACGCTTCAGGTCGCTCAGCATGGGGAACGGGAGGGTTTTGAGGTCCTCGTGCTGAGCGCGCCACTGGAAGTGGACGAATTCGTTGTCGACCGAGGCGCCGAGGACCTGTGCGTCACGATCGGCGAACTCGTCGTTGAGCTTGCCGAACGCCGCGATCTCCGTCGGGCAGACGAAGGTGAAGTCCTTCGGCCAGAAGAAGATGATCCGCCATTTGCCCGGGTTGTCCTCGCTGGTGACGTTGGTGAAGTAGTCGTCGGGCTGCTGGGCGTCGACCTTGGACAGGTCTCCGCCGATGACAGCGGTGAGGTTGTATGCGGGGAACTGATCGCCGATTGTCAGCAGGGCCATGTTCGTATCGCTCCTTGGTCTGGGATCTTCGATTGCCACGTCATGTGCGCGAAAGGACTTCGTCGTCAGACATGCACCATCGTGCCGGAATCTCGGCGAAAGCGAAACGTGATGATACGCACTATATTGATAGCCATGGCCAATAAAAGTCATCAGCCGTCGGTGACGGCGCTACGCGCCTTTGTCGCCATCGCCCATCGTCGCCATTTCGGTTCTGCCGCAGATGATCTGGGAATCAGCCAACCCACGCTGTCGCAGGCGCTGGTAGGCCTCGAGTCCGGACTCGGTGTGCAGTTGGTGGAACGCACGACTCGGCGTGTCTTCTTGACGCCCGAGGGTGAGCGCCTCCTGCCGAGGGCGATTGCGGTGATCGACGCCGTCGACGAGCTCCTCGCCGAGGCGGTGGGCAACGGAGATCCGTTGGCGGGGCCGGTGCGGTTGGGTCTGATTCCCACTGTGGCCCCGTACATTCTGCCCACGGTCCTGCGCGGGGTGGACGAACTGCTGCCGTCGCTTCGGCTCCAGGTGGTCGAGGATCAGACCTCGCGCCTGCTGCGGCAGGTGCGAGAGGGATCACTCGACGTCGCGATCATGGCGTTGCCCACCAACGAGCGGGGATTGACCGAGGTGCCCATGTACTCAGAGGATTTCGTGCTCGCGCTCCCGCCGGGCCATCCGCTCGCGGGTCGAAAGCGAGTCGATCCGGCCTGGCTGGCCGACCTGCCGCTGCTGCTGCTCGACGAAGGGCACTGTCTACGCGATCAGGCGCTGGAGGTGTGCCGGCTGGCCGGAGTTCGTCCCGAGGTGGGTCAGACGCGCGCCGCATCGCTCGCGACGGCCGTGCAGTGCGTGGAGGGCGGACTGGGAGTGACGCTGATCCCGCAGACCGCGGTGGACACCGAAGCCGGCCGCGGCAATCTGGCCACCGCCACATTCGCGCGTCCGCGTCCGGGACGTCGTGTCGGGATGGTCTTCCGTGAGTCCGCCGGGCGCGCCGAGGCGTACCGCGCGCTGGCCGAGACCATCGGCGACCTCATCGTCGCAACCGGTGACGTCACCAGGGCGGCCTGAGCTGCGCCGACAGAACCCCGGATCGCGCCGACAGAACCCCGGATCGCGCCGACAGAACCCGAGATTGCGCCGACAGAACCCCGGATCGCGCCGAGAGAACCCGAGATTGCGCCGAGAGAACCCGAGATTGCGCCGACAGAACCCGACCTGGCGCGGACCGAGCCGGGCCAGACGCGTGCCGCATGCCACGTGCCCGATGGTCGCCGCTGAATCAAGCGCCGCAGCCGAATCGCGGTTTCCCTCCACAGCTGCCGGGGTTCTCTCGGCGCGAAACGGGGTTCTGTCGGTGTCAGTCGCGGGGTTCGAGGACGAACACCGGGATGACCCGGTCGGTCTTCGTCTGATACTCGGCGTAGTCGGGCCATGCCTCGACAGACCGGTTCCACCAGAGTCGGTACTCGTCGCCGGTCACTTCGCGCGCGTCGTAGTCTCCCACGTGCTCACCGTCGCGGAGCTCGACGTGCGGGTTCTCGACCAGGTTCCAATACCAGACGGGATGCTTGGGTGCGCCACCGAGAGACGCGACGACGGCATAGACGCCGTCATGCTCGACGCGCATCAGCGGGGTCTTGCGGAGCTTGCCGGATTTGCGCCCCACCGAGGTGAGGATCACCACCTGCTTGCCCTTCATGGTGGTCGCGGCGGTGCCGTTCGACGCCTCGTATTCCTGGACCTGCTTGGTGGCCCAATCGGACGGACTCGGTTCGTATTCTCCGGTGAGTGGCATGCCCTGTCCAACGGCGCCCGCGGATACGACTATTCCGCGGCCGAGTGACTCAGCTGTTCCCATTCGTCGACGAGGCTGGAGTCGATCTCGCGGACCATGGTGCCCACCCGTTCGGTGATGTCCACCACCTCGGGCGTGCTGACGGCGTTGGGGAGTCCTTGTCGCAGAACCCGGTAGCAATCCGACAGGTAACGCAGGACCACGCCCTCGCTGCGTGCCAGCCCGTACGCGGAGATCAGCTCGTTGAAGGTCATCGACCGTTCCAGCATCTCGCGCAGCACCGACTTCGGGGAGGGTGGATAGGAACCGACCCAGGGGTGTCCGCGCCGATACACGCCGAAGGCGAAGTCGATCTCGTCGGCCAGCGGTCGCGGCCAGGTGATCTCCTCGAGGCGCGCCATCCGCTCCTCGTACTCGATGCCGTCGAGTTTCATCTCCGCGATGGCGGCATCCCGGGCGGCCTTGCGCTGGGCGAAAAGCAGTGGCCGTGGATCCTCCAGGGTCGATTCCAGGATGGAGACCACGTCGAGTGCATACGACGACGACGCGGGGTCGAGGATCTCGAAGGCGGCGATCGCGAAGGACGACAGCGGGTTGGTCAGCGCGAAGTTCTCCGGCATGTCCACCGACAGGGCGACATTGCGACCGTGGTCGTCCGGGGCGTCGAGTTGCACGACGATTCCTGATTCCCGCAGACCGCGGTAGAGCTCGATGGTGTGCCGGATGTGCCGGAGCTGCCGATTGCGCGGTTCGTGGTTGTCCTCGAGAAGATGGCGGATCGCGGCAAAGCAGTCGCCCGGCCGTGACAGCACCTCCATGAGGACCGCGGTGGTCATCCGGAAATGCGAGCGCAGCGGCTCGTCGGGTGCGTCCACGAGTTGGGTGAACGTCTTCTCACCCCACGACACAAACCCTTCCGGCGGCTTCTTGCGCACGAGCTTGCGGAGCTTCTTCGCGTCGTCACCCGCCTTCGCGACCGCTCGTGCGTTCTCGACGTCGTGCTCCGGCGCCTGTACGACGACGTAGCCGACGGTGTCGAATCCGGCACGTCCCGCTCTTCCGGCGATCTGGTGGAACTCCCGGGCGCGCAGTCGACGGACCCGGGTGCCGTCGTATTTGCTCAAGCCGGCGAACAGGACCGTGCGAATGGGCACGTTGATACCGACGCCGAGGGTGTCGGTGCCCGCGATCACCTTCAACAGACCCTGCTGTGCGAGCCGCTCCACGAGGCGCCGATAGCGGGGAAGCATGCCGGCGTGGTGGACGCCGATCCCGGCCCGCAGCAGCTTCGACAGGGTGGAGCCGAAACCGGTCTGGAAGCGGAAATCGCCGATGGCGTCTGCGATCGCGGCCCGTTCGGCCTTGTCCGCGATCTTGACCGACATCAAGGCCTGCGCCCGCTCGACCGCGGCCGCCTGGGTGAAATGCACCACATAGATCGGTGCACGCCCGACGGCGACCAACTCCTCGATCGTCTCGTGGATCGGCGTCATCGCGTAGCTGTGTTCGAGCGGAACGGGACGCTGGGTCCCGGTCACCGCGACCGTGAGCCGGTCGGTGCGGCGCCGCAGATCGTCGACGAAGAACGTGGTGTCACCGAGCGTGGCGGACATGAGCAGGAACTGGGTGTGCGGCAACTCGATCAGGGGCACCTGCCAGGCCCAGCCGCGGTCGGGTTCGCCGTAGAAGTGGAACTCGTCGGCGATGAGGGTGCCGATGTCGCTGAGCGCGCCGTCGCGCAGAGCGAGGTTCGCGACGATCTCGGCCGTGGCGCAGATGATCGGGGCATCGGCATTGACGGCCGCGTCGCCGGTGAGCAGCCCGACCGACTCGGCGCCGAACGTCCCGCACAATTCGAAGAACTTCTCGCTGACCAGTGCCTTGATGGGGGCGGTGTAGTACGCCCGTTCAGCTCGGCAGCGCGCGAAATAGATGGCACCGGCCGCCACCAGGGACTTTCCCGACCCGGTCGGGGTCGCCAAGATCACGTTGTTGCCGGCGATGAGTTCCAGGAGAGACTCCTCCTGATGCGGGTACAGCTCGATACCACGCTCATTCCACCAGGTGGTGAAGTTCTCGAAGGCGGTGTCCTCATCGGCGACCGGCGCCAGGTGAGCCGCGACGGTGTCGCTCAGATCGGCGATGGGGGACCGCCTGCATCCTCGTCGCCGTCCTCGCGGACCTGTTCGGCGAGGAACCGCTCGAGTTCGGCGCCGAGTTCGTCGCCGGTGGGCAGATCGGCCTCGGCGGCCAGCAGCGACGCCCGCTCGGCCTGTGCCTCGGTGAACGTGTCGTACTGGCTCTCGAGCGCCGCCACGACGGACTCGATCTCGGCGTTGCCGGAGACCTCCTTGTCGACCTGCTCACGGACCTTGGCCGCGGCGTTCTCCAACGCGGCGACCGGTATCGCCAGCCCGGTCAGCTCACCCACCGCGCCCAGCAACCGTGCCGACGCCGCCGGATAGTCGGTCTGGGAAAGGTAGTGCGGCACATGGACGGACAAGCCGGCGGCACGATAGTCATGCTCGCTCATCCGCAGTTCCAGCAGCATCGAGGCGCTGGCGGGCAACTTCATCGCCGAGCCCCACCGGGGCAGGTCGCCGAGCCGGTCGGGGTCGCTGCCGTGCGCGGTGATCGACGCCGGGCGGGTGTGCGGCACGGCCATCGGGATCGAGTTGAGGCCGATGACATCGGTGACCCCGAAACGCTCGACGAGCCGGCGCACGGCCTCCACGAACTGTTCCCAACGCAGGTCCGGTTCCGCACCGGCGAGCAGCAGGAACGGCCGACCCGCCGTGTCACGGATCGCATGCATGGTCAGCGTGGGCATCTCGACGTCGGTGAACTTGTTCCCGTCGAAGCTGACGGTCGGCCGACGCGACCGGTAGTCGATCAGTTCATCGGTGGCGAACGTCGCGACGAGTTCGGAGTCGAGTGCGTCGCGCAGGTGGCGAGCCGCCAGCGAGACGGCGTGGCCGGCGTCGGCGAATCCGTCGAGTGCATGGAGCAGCACCGGGCCGGTGCCCTCGTCGTTCGAGACCTGCGGTGCAGGAAACTCCAACGAGTACAGCGCGCTGTGCTCAGCGGACTGGTCGTCCATGAGTCGTGCCTCCTCGTGTCGTGTATGTCGATTCTCTCGCATCTATGGCATGCAGGGCCAATTTCGGTAGGCGATGCGGCTTTCACCCGGCACAACAACCTGGCGGCGGTGTCGATTCCCCGTCGTCGACGCAGCAATCGACGTAGCGGGGGATCGGCGGACGCGGGGTGTCGGCGGGTCGCCTCGGCGCCATCGGTGGCACAGTAGTGCGTTGTGACCGGATCAGTATGCCGTGGGGTGGGGTTGGTGCTGAGCTCTGCGCTCGTGGTCGCGGTGTCGCTCCTGACGCTCGGATGCTCGGTCGACGGGCAGGCGGAGGCCGGTGGCGGTGATCTGTCGTCCCGGGCGGTCGCCCCGTCGGAGTTCCCGACCGGAACGGCGACCCGGGTCCCACAGCCGGCGGTACCCGCGGCACTCGCAGACCTGACCGGCCGACCACTACACGGTGTCGTGAGCCCGGCGGAGTGCACTCCCACCGCGGTACCGTCGGCCGGCGCCGTCATCCTGGTCGGGCCGGATCCGTCCGACTCAGCGGCCACCTTCACCTCTGCGGTGGTCCACGCGGACGACGAACTCGACGATGTCACCGACCTGGCACGTCGTTGCCCGCACGTGACCTCGGGGTCCGCACCGACCGCGACGTCGGCGGTGTCCACCCAGGTGATCCCGCCGCCGCAGCAGGGATCGGTGACGACGGCCGCGCTGCGCCGACAGTCGTCGACGGGTGGGACGGGCCCGTCGGCGCTGACGACGGGCACCACGACGCTGATGGCCCAACGTGGCGGGGTGCGGGTGATCGTCGAGTACCGCCATCAGGGCGCCGGCGCGATGTCTGCCACTGCCGCCGTACATCTGAACGCACTGTTCGAGTCGGCGGTCGAGTCGGCGTTCGGCTGACCACGAGTCGGGTCGGGCGCACCGTCGGACCCGTTCGGTCCCGACATCGGCCCAGCGTGTTCTGTGGATGCTGTGCCAACTGGGGACAACCCGTGCCCGTAACCGCCGAATCGGTCGCGGGAGCGGCGGCGGGGGAGGGCCGGGGTTCCAGGATGTCGGCATGTCTGCATCCCACCGCACCCGTTCCCTGTCCCAGTCCGCACTGCTGACCGCTGTGCCGGGCCTCCTCGGCTTCGTCCCGGATCACTCGCTGATCGTGCTCGCATTCGGCGACGATCCGCGGGTGGTACAGACGGCCATGCGGCATGACCTGGTCCTCGACGACGCCGGTGAACTGGTGGCTGCGCTGAGGGGCGTGCTGACCGGACTTGCCGACGTGTGTGTCCGCAATGACGTTCAGGCGGTCATCCTGGTGATCGCCGACGACCGCTATCCGGTGGGTGACGAGCGTTACCGGCGAATCTGCACCGTCGCGGACGGTCTGTTCTCGACGGTGGGTGGCGTGGCGGCCGGCTTCGTCGTCGGCGAGTTCGTCGAGGGCGCTCGCTGGCAGCGCGTCTGGGACCCGCGGCCATCGGCGCGCGCGAGGGAGCGGGGTCGGCGTGCGGTGGTCCCGATCGCTCCGTCGGCCTCGACTCGCGGCCGCATCGGCGATCCCCACGCCAGCCCGACGGCATTGGCCAAGGCGCTGCAGACCGGGCGGCGGGTACTCGGGCAGCGTTCGGACATGGCGGCGATGCTGACACCCCTCCCGCACTGTGTGGGGCCGCATGCGGTCGAGTCGGACCCGCCCGGCGCGCAGGAGACGGTTCTCGACGACGGCGTACTGCTGCGGCGGGTCATCGGGCAGATCATCGCCCAGGGCCCACCGGGCCGGTCCGCCGAACCGGCGACGCTCGACTGCCCGACGGTCAGCATGCTCGGTGTGGCACTCACCCGCATCCCGGTTCGTGACGCCGCACTGGCCTTCGCGGTCACCGATCTGCGACACGCGGCGGAGGCGTTGTGGCGTGAGCTCACGCGGCGGCTGACCGGCTCGCAGCGTGCGAGTGCGGCGACGATGCTGGCGCATCTGCACTACCTCAACGGGGAGGGCGGGTACGCCGGTGTCGCACTCGACTGCGCGCTCGCCGCCGACCCGCACTGGTCGTTGGCGAACCTGCTCGACCAGGCGCTGCAGGGTGGCATCCCACCACATCTGCTGCATCAGACGATCGCCGACAGTTACGACGTGGCAAGCACTCTGGGGGTGCCGCTACCGGCTCCGAGCACCGATCGCGAGGTGGGGTGATCCGCCCTCAGACCTTTTCCACGAACACCGAATGGGCCATGTCCCCGGTCAGTTCGAGACCGTCGTGGCCGGGAGAGTTCACCAGCGCCTTACCGGGGCTGACCGTCACCGTCACACGGGCGTTGGGCACCACACCGGCCTCGCGGAGCTCACTGATCAGGCCTGTATCGGCCTGGGCGTGCTCGGACAGCCGCCGGATGATGACCACCAGCGGATCCCCCTGGGGAAGATCGGACAAACGGGTGGCGCCGTCGGTCAGCGGGGCCTGCGAGGCGCCGAGCTGATCGAGCCCGGGGATGGGGTTGCCGTACGGCGAGGTGGTGGGATTGTCGAGAACCGCCAACAGGCGTCGCTCGACGTTCTCACTCATCACGTGCTCCCAGCGACAGGCCTCCTCGTGGACCTGGTCCCACGGCATGCCGATGACGTCCACCAGCAGCCGTTCGGCCAGCCGATGCTTGCGCATGACCGCCACCGCCAGTTCACGGCCCTTCTCGGTCAGCTCCAGGTGTCGGTCGCCGGCCACGTGGAGCAGGCCGTCGCGTTCCATGCGCGCCACCGTCTGCGACACCGTCGGACCACTCTGCTCCAACCGCTCGGCAATACGTGCGCGCAACGGGACGATGCCCTCTTCTTCGAGATCGTAGATCGTCCGCAAGTACATCTCGGTGGTGTCAACAAGATCGTTCACGGTGCGCAGTCCCTTCGTCTGAACCAAGGGTACCTTGACCTGGTCGGTCACCACCGTCCCGCGTGTCGCGGCGGACCCGGCCCCCGGGCGGGGTCCGGCGGTGCCGGCGAACCTCATCGGTCGAGGTGTCGAGGCACTAGCCTGAGGACGTGACGCGGAGCACGAGCGACGAAGCGGCGGCGGTTATCTGGAGTGAGGACTTCCTGTCCTACAAGTGGGCGCACACCCACCCGATGAATCCGGTCCGGCTGGCCTTGACCATGACGCTGGCGCAGAGTCTGGGCGTCCTCGAGGGTGTCGACGATCGGCCGCCACTCGACATCGACGACTCGGCGTTGACCGTGGTGCATTCCACCGACTACATCGACGCCGTCCGTGCGGTCGGGTCCGGCACGGCGTCGCTGTCGGGCCCGCTGCTCGAGCGGCTGTTCGGGCTCGGCGACGCGGACAACCCGGTTTTCGACGGCATGCACGAGGCCGCCAGGCTGTTGGTGGGCGGCACACTGGCAGCCGCCCAGGCGGTGGGGTCCGGCGCGGTGCGGCGCGCGGTGAACATCGGTGGCGGGATGCACCATGCGATGAAGGCCAGGGCGGCCGGCTTCTGTATCTACAACGATTGTGCGATCGCCATCCGGTGGCTCCTCGACAACGGATTCGACCGAATCGCCTACGTGGACATCGATGCCCATCACGGCGACGGCGTGCAAGTCGAATTCGCCTCGGACCCAAGGGTTCTGACGGTATCCCTGCATCAACACCCGGCCACGCTGTGGCCGGGGACGGGTTGGCCGACCGAGGTCGGGGACGGTGACGCCGAGGGCACCGCGGTGAATGTCGCACTGATGCCGGACGTTTCCGATCGCCTCTGGTTGCGGGCGTTCCACGCCGTCGTGCCGTCGGTGCTCGAACGGTTCCGGCCACAGATCCTGGTCAGCCAGTGTGGCGTGGACAGCCACCGGGCCGATCCGCTCACCGATCTCGCGCTCACCGTCGACGGTCAGCGGGCGGCCATGCAGGCGATGCGCGGCTTCGCCGACGCGTACTGCGACGGCCGCTGGATCGCGGTCGGTGGCGGGGGATACGGCGTCGTCAATGTGGTGCCCCGCAGTTGGTCGCATCTGCTTGCGGTGGTCCTCGATCGCGACGTCGACGTGGACACGAGGATAGACGACTCCTGGTGTGCCACCGCCGAACAGATCGCGGAGAGCGTGCACTCCGACTATTCGCAGCCGCCGGTCGGCGTGATGGGCGACGGGGGAGACGTCGACTATGTGCCGTGGGACGGCGACACCGGCCAGGACCCGCCGGAGGGGATCAGTGGGGCGGCGCAACGTCAGACCGACCGGGCCATCCTGGCCACCCGTCGAGCGGTATACCCCTTGCACGGCCTTGATCCGGAGGATCCTCGTGACTGAGCAGAATCAGACCGACTCCCTCGCCGACGACCGCGAGCAGCCGAACGGCTCCCCGGCCGATCCGGCGCCGACCGAGCAGCCGCCCCAACGGGATCCCTGGGATTATCCGCGGCACTGGATCGCCGACGTCCTCGCCTCCGACGGCGGCGTGGTGCATCTGCGCCCGATCGTCCCCGACGATGCGGAGCGGGTGGTCCGGTTCCATGCCGGACTCTCCGAACGGACGAGATACATGCGCTACTTCGGTCCGACACCCACCCTCCCGCCGCGCGAGGTGGCCCGCATGACCACCGTCGACTACCAGAAGCGGGTGGCGCTGGTGGCCGTACTGGGTGGCGAGCTCATCGCGATCGGCCTCTATGAAGGTCTCGGCTTCGACGGCAAGCCGGAGTCGGCCGAGGTGGCCTTCGTCGTGGCCGACGACCATCAGGGCCGTGGGCTCGGGCCGATTCTGCTCGAACATCTCGCCGGTGCGGCCGCGGAGAACGGCTTCACCCGGTTCGAGGCGGAGGTCCTCAGTGAGAACCCGAACATGGTCGCGGTGTTCCGTGACGCCGGCTACCAGCTGTCACGCAGTTTCGACGGCAGCACAGTGCATGTCGAGTTCCTGATCGACCCGACCGAGGCGTTGCTGTCGGTACGCAACGGCCGAGAGCGCGCGTCGGAGGCCAGAAGTGTGGCCAATCTGCTTCGGCCGACGTCGGTGGCCGTGATCGGCGCGTCCACCGATCCCAAGAAGGTCGGCAACGCGCTGCTGGCCAACATCATCGCCGGTGGATTCACCGGCCCGGTCTTCCCCGTGAACGGCCCGGGCCCGACCGCCGACGAACTGACCGACGCAGCGGCCGCCACCGCTCCCGCAGGCCCGACGCACCGACGGACCCCGGCGCCGCAGCGACGCGGCCACGCACGGCCGCCATCGGTGCGGGGTATCCGTGCCTACCCGACGGTCCGCGACATCCCGGACCCGGTCGATCTCGCCGTCGTCGCGGTCCCGGCGGCCACCGTCGACGAGGTACTGGACGACTGCCTGGTCAAAGGGGTCCGCACCCTGGTGGTGGTGTCGTCCGGGTTCGGGGAGAGCGGAGAGGCCGGGCTCGAGAGTGAGCGGCGGCTCGTCGAGCAGGTGCGCGAACACGGCATGCGCCTGGTCGGCCCGAATGCTCTCGGTGTGGCGAACAACGGTCCGGAGGTGGCTCTCAACGCGACGTTGGCGCCACGGATTCCCGCCGCCGGTCGGGTCGGCTTCTTCTGCCAGTCCGGCGCGCTGGGTATCGCGATCCTCGACACCGCCGCCCGCAGGCAGATCGGTTTGTCCACGTTCGTGTCGGCGGGCAATCGTGCCGACGTCTCCGGCAACGATCTCCTGCAGTACTGGGACAGCGACACCGAGACCGATGTGGTCCTGCTCTACCTGGAGAGCTTCGGAAATCCGCGCAAGTTCTCCCGGATCGCGCGCCGGGTGTCGCGGTCGAAGCCGATTGTCGCGGTGAAATCGGGCAAGGGGGCGATGACCGCTGCCCGGGCCGCGCGGACGTCGGCCGCCAATCTCGACGACCAGATCGCGCAGATGGTGCTCGAGCAGGCGGGAGTGATCCAGGTGCACACCATTTCCGAACTGTTCGACTGCGCGACGATCTTCGCCTACCAACCGGTGCCGCGCGGCCCCCGGACCCGGATCATCGGGAACTCTTCGGTACTGGGCAGTCTGGCGGCCGATACGGCCCGGGCCGGCGGCCTCGAGGTCACCGACTCCATCGATCTGGGCGCCGGTGCCACCGAGGACGCGTTCGAATCGGCGGTGACCGAGGCGATGAGCGATCCGGCTGTGGATGCGGTGCTGGTGGTGTTCGTCCCGCCGGTCGCGGTGGACGCCGACTGGCACGCACGCGCGTTGATGGCGGCGGCCAACACTCCCTCGGCCGACGGACCCAAACCGATCGTGACGACCTTCCTGGCCGTCGAGGGTATTCCACCCGGGTTGATGAAACCCGGCCCGAACGGGTTGCCGGAGGCGGGCTCGATCCCGTCCTATGGCAGCCCGGAACGAGCCGCCAACGCGCTGGCACGGGCCTGGCAGTACGCGCGGTGGCGCATGCGTCCCGAATCGGAGATCCATCGTCCCGGCGGCACCGATCCGGAAGCGGCGCGGATGTTCGTGCGCGAGACCATGGCCGGTCTCGACGACGATCGGGTCGAGACGACCGGCCACACACTCGGCCCGGTCGACTCGGCGACCCTGCTCGCCTGGTACGGCATCACCGTCGTTCCGTTCCGCGAGGCAGGCACGATGCACGAGGCGTCGGCTGCAGGGCATGACCTCGGGTTCCCGGTGGCGGTGAAGGCGACGTCGGAAACCTGGCGCGGCCGACTCGACCGCGAAGGCGCGCGCCTCGATCTCCCCGATGCGACCGCCGTGGTCACCGCGTTCTCAGAACTCCAGGCGCTGACCGGCGACGACCTGCTGCACGTGCAGAAGATGGCGCCGAAGGGAATCGGCACCATGATCCGGGTGCGCGACGACCCGTCGTTCGGCTCCCTGATCTCGTTCGGATTGTCCGGACGGACCTTCGACCTGCTCAGCGACCACGGGTATCGGGCGATCCCGCTGTCCCCGCTCGACGCCGAGGAACTGATCGACGAACCGCGGTCGGCGCCGCTGCTCGCGGGGTACGCGGGGGAGCCACCGGTGCGCCGGGACGCACTGATCGACCTGCTGCTCCGGATCTCGACGCTCGTCGACGACCTCCCGGAGGTCCGGGAGGTGCACCTTGACCCGATTCTGGCGTCACCTGCCGGTGCCGCTGTGCTCACCGCGGTGATACGCGTCGGTCCGGTGCCCACACGTGCGGACACCGGACCGAGGCGGTTGAGTTAGCGGGGCATCGTCGGCGCCCCGAGCGCGGTTCAGCTGGCGTAGGCGCGGAGCCGTTCGGCGCGCTCGCCCTGACGGAGCTTGCCCATCACCTCGCGCTCGATCTGTCGGACGCGTTCGCGCGAGAGCCCGAACATCCGGCCGATCTGGTCCAGGGTGCGGGGCTGGCCGTCGTCGAGGCCGTAGCGCATCCGGATCACCTGCTGTTCGCGCTCGTCGAGCGTCGCGAGGACCGAACGGATGTCGGAGTGCAGGAGTCCCGCGATCACCGCGTTCTCGGCCGAGGTGGCCTCGGCATCCTCGATGAAGTCGCCCAGCGGTGCCTCTTCGTCGCTGCCCACGGGCATGTCCAGGCTCACCGGGTCCCGGCTGTGGTCGAGGAGATCGGCGATCTTCTCGGCCGGAATCCCGGATTCGTTGGCCAGCTCGTCGTCGGTGGCCTCGCGGCCGAGCTGCTGATGCAGCTCACGCTTGATCCGGGCCAGCTTGTTGACCTGCTCCACGAGGTGGACGGGCAGACGGATCGTACGGCTCTGATCCGCCATGCCGCGGGTGATCGCCTGCCGGATCCACCAGGTCGCGTAGGTGGAGAACTTGAAGCCCTTGGCATAGTCGAACTTCTCCATCGCACGTATCAGGCCGAGGTTGCCCTCCTGGATGAGATCCAGCAGGGGCATGCCGCGACCCGTGTAGCGCTTGGCGAGCGACACGACCAGGCGGAGATTGGCCTCCAGTAGGTGAGCGCGAGCGGCCTCACCTTCACGCACGATGACCGCGAGGTCGCGCTTGCGCGTCGCGGACAGTCGCTTGCGCGTCTCCAGGACGTGCTTGGCGTAGAGCCCGGCCTCGATCTGTTTGGCCAGTTCGACTTCCTGCTCGGCGTTGAGCAGAGCGGTACGGCCGATGCCGTTGAGATAGACGCGCACCAGGTCGGCAGCCGGGGACTGAGCATCGAGATCCTGCTCCGTCATCGCAGGGCGGATGGTGGCTGTGGCGGGATCGTCGGCGTATCCAGTCGTCGTGGTCGGGCGTGAAACTGTCGAGCGTGACATTCGGCCTCCTGACTTGAGTGCGTTCACCCGGTTCAACGCCGACGGCGGGACGAAAGTTCCCCGGCACCATGGAGGGCACCGGGGATGTCGAAGGTGCTGACCTGCAGGTTTCGCCGTCGATCCGCCCCGCTACATGAGAAGTTGCTGAGAGTGTTCCTCAGTGGGAATCGCGGTTGCGGTCGGTCCCCGCGTCCGGTGGCGAATCGACGACCTCCGAGTCGACCGATCGGCCCGGTGCGTTCAGCGAGGGCGGGCCGACGACCGAGTGATCGGCGCCGTACTTGTAATGCGGGACCTCACCGCGTTTGCGGGGTGGACGATCATTGGCGATCAGCACCGCGATCCAGGGGATCGGGATGGAGGCGGCCACGATGGCCAGCGCCAACAGACCGGAACCGGTCGAGCTGTAGACGATGCCGGCGATGACGAGCGCCGGGACGCGAAAAGCCATCAGCGTCAAATATTTGCGCACCCGCGCCCGCTGCTGGTCGTCCAGGGCCTGCTGCGCATCGGTGATCAGGAACGCGTCCCCGTCGTGGCCACCGCCGTGACCATGATGGGCCGCCGCGCCTGACGCGCCGGCACCACCGCGCGTCCCGGATCCGTTGCCAGCCATATGTCCCACTGTTCCACTTTCCTGAAGGGAATGCACCGTCGACCCCGTGTCGAGATCGACCTGAGCGCGTTCCGGAGACCCACCGGATCACCGGTGGACATCGGCTGGCCGTCGTCCACCCTTGTGGCGCACAATGGTTCCCATGGGAACGCAGACCATCGATCGCCCGGATCTCGACGAGCGCACCGACGTCGACGAACGGCCGGACGCCGACGCCACCGACCGGGGCGACGACGACCGGCCAAAATTCTTCCATTACGTGAAGAAGGACAAGATCGCCGAGAGTGCCGTGATGGGCAGTCACGTCGTCGCGTTGTGTGGCGAGACATTTCCGGTGACCCGCTCGGCCAAGCCCGGTTCGCCGGTGTGCCCGAAGTGCAAGAAGATCTACCAGCGGATGCGCAAGAGCTGATCGCCGCCGCTCAGGCGGTGGGTTCGTCCTGCGATGATCGCCCGCGCGATGCGTCGGTGGGGCGTGGCCGTCGGATCGGCCCGGTGGACAGTCGATCGGGTAGGGCTTTGAGCTGACCGGTGATGTCCGACGTCTGTGAGGAGACCCAGTCGCGCATCTGCACCGACACGGCGGGCTTGGCCGGCCAGAGCGACTGCACGGCGGCGTTGAACTCGGCGCCCAGCACTATGGCGAAGCCCAGGAAGAACGTGAACAGCAGGAACGCGATCGGCGTCGCCAGAGCGCCGTAGGTGTAGCCGGCACGGGTGATCTCGGTGAGGTAGATCCGGAGGATGTAGCTGGCGACCCAGAAGAAGATGCCGGCGACGACCGCTCCGCCGACCAGTCGGTGCCAGGGCAGCGGATTGGGCAGCGCCAGGTGATACAGCGTGGTCAGCACGAACAACAGCAGAGCGGCGACGAACGGGAAGTACCCGTAGTCGATCAGGTTCGTCACGATCGGATCCCACGAGTCCGGGACGATCTCGTGCAGGTAGTTGGGTCCCAGGGCCACCAACGGCAGTACGAACACCGCCGCGACCAGGAATCCGATGTAGAGGAACAGTGCGAAGAATCTCTGCCACACCGGATTTCGGACCTGGTGCTGGTCGTGCGCACGGACTATCGAGGCGACGAAGCACGAGACCGCCGAGGAACCGGCCCACAGCGATATGAGGAAGCCGGCCGAGATGACGACGACTCGTCCGCGGCCGAGCACATTGTCCAGGGTCGGTTTGATGATCTCACTGACGACGTTCTCGGAGAACGTGTGGTTCGCGAATGCCAGGATGCGCTCGTAGATGACCTCGACCGTGTCCGGCCCGAACCAGCCGGCGACGTAGCCGACGCTGCCGAGCATCCCCAGCAGCAGGGGTGGCAGTGAGAGAGCCTGCCAGAACGCGGCTTGAGCCGCCCATCCGACGATGCCGTCATCCCACGCCTTGACGATCGTGCGCCACACCAGCCGGTGCAGATTGGGCAACACGGGCGGCCCGGCGGTCCGCGGCGGGTCATGCGCCGGGTCGTCGACACCGGGTGCCGCCGCCTCATGGTCGGTGGTGCCGACGCGCTCGGTCTCGGTGGCAGCGGCCGGCGCGGGCGCGGCCGGCCGGGCGCGCTGCGAGGTGAGCGGTGTGGTGGGTTGGGCAGTCGTGGGTAGCGCTCCGTCGATATCGGGTATCGGTGGTGTGCTCGCGGGGCGACGCCGGCCACGCTTGGTCTCGGTCGCCACCGGACGGGGATGTGCGGCACCGGCCGGCGACGGGGCGTCGTCGGTGATCGGTACTGGGTTCCGGTTTCGACTGCTGATTTCTCTAGCATCCCTGATCGCACCGCGAAACGGGTCAACCGGTCCCGACACGGCGCGGTTTATCGTCCCGGCAACCGTGGTCGACGGACTGCGCGTCGGACGAGAGTGTCCTCACCCGCCCCGGTAGCATGGCTCGGGTCCCCTCGGGCGGTGGTCGCATCCGCGAGGGGATGTTTCATGTCCCACCAGCGGACTCCGATCGCACAACAGGTGTCAGGAGCAGTGCAGAAGTGACTTCAGCAGCCGATGGCCCAGCAGCCCCGGACGTTGGCATCCCGGCAGGACCGCCGCTGCGCGCGTGGCAGCGGCGGGCGCTGACCAAGTACCTGACCCGTCGTCCGGTCGACTTCATGGCGGTCGCCACCCCCGGGGCAGGCAAGACGACCTTCGGTCTGCGTGTCGCTCGTGAACTGCTCGACGACCGGACGGTCGAACAGATCACTGTCGTCACCCCGACCGAACACCTCAAGCATCAGTGGGCCGAGGCGGCAGCGCGCGTCGGCATCGCTCTGGATTCACGCTTCAGCAACTCGACCGGCCAGACCAGTTCGGACTATCAGGGTGTCGCCCTGACCTATGCCCAGGTCGCCGCTCACCCGTTCCGTCACCGGGTGCGGACCGAGAATCGGCGGACGCTGGTGATCCTCGACGAGATCCACCACGGCGGCGACGCCAAGTCGTGGGGTGAGGCGATCCGCGAGGCGTTCTCCGATGCGACCCGGCGCCTGTTGCTCACCGGTACCCCGTTCCGGTCCGACGATTCCCCGATCCCGTTCGTCACCTACGACGAAGAAGCGGGAGGAGTGCTCCGGTCGAAGGCCGACCACAGCTACGGCTACGCCGATGCCCTGGCCGACGGCGTCGTGCGGCCGGTCATGTTCCTCGCCTACAGCGGTCAGGCCAGTTGGCGGACCAGCGCGGGCGAGGAGTTCACCGCACGACTCGGTGAGCCCCTGTCGGCCGAGCACACCGCCCGCGCCTGGCGGACAGCCCTCGATCCACACGGCGACTGGATTCCGTCGGTCCTCGAGGCGGCGAGTACCCGGTTGCGGCAGTTGCGGTCCGGCGGGATACCGGATGCCGGTGGCCTGGTGATCGCGACCGACCAGACCGTCGCGCGTGACTACGCCGAACTGTTGACCGCCATCACCGGCAAGCCGACCACACTGGTGCTCTCCGACGACCCCAAATCCTCGTCGCGTATCGCGGAGTTCGCGGCGTCCGACGACGAATGGATGGTCGCGGTCCGGATGGTGTCCGAAGGCGTGGATGTGCCGCGTCTCGCCGTCGGTGTGTATGCGACGAGTTCATCGACACCGCTGTTCTTCGCGCAGGCCATCGGCCGATTCGTGCGGTCTCGACGTCCGGGGGAGTCCGCGAGTGTCTTCCTGCCGTCGGTGCCGGTGTTGCTCGACCTGGCCAGCCAGATGGAGGCCGAACGCGACCATGTGCTGGGCAAACCTCATCGGGAGAGTGACGGGCTCGACGACGCCCTGCTGATCGACGCCAACAAGCAGAAGGACGAACCAGGCGAGGACGAAAAGTCGTTCCAATCGCTGCACGCGGATGCCGAACTCGACCAGCTGATCTTCGACGGTGCGTCCTACGGCACCGCCACCTTCTCCGGGAGCGAAGAGGAATCCGACTATCTCGGCCTGCCCGGCCTGCTCGACGCCGAGCAGGTTCGTGAACTGCTACGGAAACGACAGGCCGAGCAGGTGGAGCACCGGACCGAGGCACACCGGTCGTCCGCGACGGGCACCGACTCCGCCGGAGCAGGGGCTGTCACGCCCGCGACGGTGCGCCCGACCGGAGAGAATCTGCATGCGTTGCGCAAGGAACTGAACACGCTCGTGGCGATGCATCACCACCGCACGGGTAAGCCGCACGGCATGGTGCACAACGAGCTGCGACAACGCCTCGGCGGTCCGCCGACCGCGCTGGCGACGGCCGATCAGCTGCGGGAGCGGATCGACGCGTTGCGCACCTGGCGCTGATCGGTGACACACCACTGGCGCGCACCCGCCATGCAACCGCGCACATAGCGACATGCGCGGTTGCGTGCCCTGTGCGCGGATGTCGGGCTCACCCCACGCGGCATCCGATATGACGAAACGACCCGACCGGGTGATCCGGCCGGGTCGTTTCGTGGCACTGGGTCCTGAACCAGGACGCCAGCGAATTCAGACCAGTTCGCTCTCCGACTCAACGACTGCGGACAGCTCCACGAGCTTGGCCTCGTGCTCGTTGAAGTGGTGACGGCAGAAGAGAAGTTCTCCGCCCGCGGGCAGCATTGCCCGTACCTTTGCGGCCGCGCCGCAGCGATCGCAGCGGTCGGCGGCGGTGAGCGGCATGGAGATCGGGGTTGTGGTGGCGGTGTCTGACATGATTCCTCCGTCCCGGTCCGGCGGTGGCACTCGTCGGCCGTTCGCCTTTCCCTTCGTGAGCCGACACATCGGTCTGATGCGTCACCCTCACCCTTTCAGACGTTTGGGGGTTTCGTATTGTTCCGCGCGTCCGCCGGGTGTGTCGTCACTCACCGTTAACACGGTAGGCAACGGTGGCAACACGCTCTCAATGGGGGTTTACCTACAGTGCGACCCAGGTCATATCCGACGTGGCGTGAACGCTGCGACGATCAACCCACCGGCGTGGTGGCCGGCTGTGCGGATTGACCCTGTTGCGCCTCGCGTACCCGGCTGACCGCATCCGAGGACTCGTTCTCCCGATCGCGCAGGTACTCGCGCAGCGAGTAGGCGAACGCGGCCACCCACGCTGCGACGATGGTCGAGTAGATCACTGTCTGTGCCCAACCCGGGACATCGACCAGATCGCTGCGCAGCAGCGTCCGAGTGTTGGTCAGGATGATCAGACCGCCGACCGACGCGCCGAGCAGGCGGGGTGGGACATGGCGCACGAGCCATGCGGCGATCGGGGCGGCGACGACGCCGCCGACGAGAATCGCACCGACCCACGCGAAGTTGATGCCCTGTGAGCCGAGACTGAACAGGAAGCCCAGGCTTGCGGCGACCGCGATGATGAACTCGCTGGTGTCGATGGAACCGATCACCTTGCGCGGTTCCAGGCGTCCGCTCGCGAGTATGGCGGGGGTACCGACCGGACCCCATCCGCCGCCGCCGGTGGCGTCGACGAATCCGGCGATCAGCCCCAAGGGCGACAGGAACCGCTTGCGCAGCGGCTTTCCGAGGTGTTGGCGCGGGATGCCCTGCAGGGTGAAGCGGGTGAGGATGTAGATGCCCAGGAGTAGCAGGATGATGGCCATGAGCGGAGCGGCGGCCTCGGTCGACAGATTCGACAGCAGCGTCGCGCCCAGGAACGCGCCGACCGCGCCGGGTAGGGCGATGCGACGGACCACTTTCCAGTCCACATTGCCGAACCGCCAGTGCGAGATCCCGGACACGAGTGTGGTGCCGATCTCGGCGAGATGAACAGTGGCCGAGGCGGCGGCCGGGTTGCTGCCGATGGCCAGCAGCAGGGTGGTTGTGGTCACGCCGTAGGCCATGCCGAGGCTGCCGTCGACGAGTTGGGCGGCGAGACCGACAAGGCCGATCAGGACGATGGTTCGCATGGTGGGAGGACTTTCCGATCACGGTGGTGGCGACGTGGGCAGGCACGCACGCGCCGGCCGGGTCGTCGTCACATCGAGATCGAACCGTAGCGCGTGGTCGAGGTCGCGCCGCGGCTATCAGACGATCAGTCGATGGGGCCGCGGCGCCGTGGACACAGCATCGACGCAACACGGAGGAGGTCGACAGCTCGTCGGGACACCAGCATGCCGAGAATCGTAGATGGGGTCGGGCGCAAGCCCCGCATCCGCACACTGTGTGCAATCCGGCGGAGCGCAACTGTTGACAATTGTGGAGATGCGTGGTTTCTCACACGGGTGAACGCGGCAGGCCACACCTCAGGCATAGACCAGGACGATTCGGCACCCCTGCTCGTCCATTTGTGTACCCAGGCCGAATGGGATTCGGCCCGACGGGCCGGTCATCGAGAACCGCCCTCGCTCGCGGAGTCCGGCTTTGTCCACCTGTCCACCCCACAGCAGGTCCATCTACCGGCGAACCGGCTGTACGCCGGACGCGAGGATCTGGTGGTTCTCGTCGTGGACCGCGCACGTCTCTCGGCGCCGCTGCGCTGGGAACCCGGCGTCCCCACGGATCCGGACAGCATGCGTTTCCCACACCTCTACGGTGCGCTGCCGACCTCGGCGGTGGTCGACTGTCGTCCGTACCGGCCCGACGATGCCGGCACCTTCGTCGCACTGACGATCTGACCGGCGCGCCACGCACCGGCCAGATCGTAACGAGGGTCGGTCTCGGAGGGTCAGTCCAGGTAGTCGCGCAGCACCTGCGAGCGCGACGGGTGCCGGAGCTTCGACATCGTCTTCGACTCGATCTGGCGGATACGTTCGCGGGTGACGCCGTAGACCTGCCCGATCTCGTCGAGCGTGCGCGGCTGGCCATCGGTGAGTCCGAACCGGAGACGGACCACGCCGGCTTCGCGCTCGGACAACGTCTCGAGCACCGACTGCAGCTGATCCTGCAGCAGCGTGAAGCTGACCGCGTCGACCGCGACCACGGCCTCGGAGTCCTCGATGAAGTCGCCGAGCTGGCTGTCGCCTTCGTCGCCGATGGTCTGATCCAGGGAGATCGGCTCACGCGCGTACTGCTGGATCTCCAGCACCTTTTCCGGCGTGATGTCCATCTCCTTGGCGAGCTCCTCAGGCGTCGGCTCGCGGCCGAGGTCCTGGAGCAACTCGCGTTGGATACGACCGAGCTTGTTGATGACCTCGACCATGTGCACCGGGATGCGGATGGTGCGGGCCTGGTCGGCCATCGCGCGGGTGATCGCCTGACGGATCCACCACGTGGCATACGTCGAGAACTTGTAGCCCTTGGTGTAGTCGAACTTCTCGACCGCACGGATGAGGCCCAGGTTCCCTTCCTGGATGAGATCGAGGAACGCCATGCCGCGACCGGTATAGCGCTTCGCCAGCGACACCACGAGGCGGAGGTTCGCTTCGAGCAGGTGGTTCTTCGCGCGGTTACCGTCCCGCGAGATCCAGTTGAGGTCGCGCTTGGACGCGGTGCTGAGCTTCTCGCCGGACTCCACGATGCGGCGCAGACGTTCGGTGGCGAACAGCCCCGCCTCGATCCGCTTGGCCAGCTCGACCTCTTCTTCGGCGTTGAGGAGGGCGACCTTGCCGATCTGCTTCAGATAGGCCCGCACCGAGTCCGCGGAGGCGGTGAGTTCGGCGTCCTTACGAGCCTGCCGCAGGGCCTCCGATTCCTCTTCGTCCCAGACGAAGTCGCCGCTGGTCTTCTCTTTCGGCTCGTCCTTGACCTTGGCCTCGGCGGGTTTGGCGACCACGGTCACGGGGCCGGCCTCGGCTGCATCGGTTTCGGTGTCGTCGTCGGAGTCCTCGGCGTCGTCATCATCATCATCGTCGACGGCCAGGTCTTCGTCGTCGATCTCCACATCCTCATCGAGTTCGGTATCGGGAACGTCGATGTCGTCGATCGAACCGGCGTCGTCGAGATCCTCGGCGGACTCGACACCATCCGCGTCCTCGGCGCTCGATGCCTTCTTGGCGCCACGTTTGGCGGGGCCTGCCTTCTTGGCGGCCTTCTTCGCGGGGGCCTTGCGGGCCGTCGCCTTCTTGGCGGCCTTCTTGGCGGTCCGTTTGGCCGGTGCCGTCTCCGTGGCGGTGGTCGCGTCCGTCGATTCGTCGACGTCGGCCTGGTGGGTCTGGGTGGCTGCCACGTACAACCTTTCGGAACTGACTCGTGAAACTCGCACGGCGGCATACGCCGACGTGGCTCAGGGCTTGATTTCTCGGTGTGTGATGACCGGTGTGGACCATTGTAACGACATCGCGTGGCCTGATGTGGCAAAGGCCAGGTCAGGAACCTCTCGTCGCCACCCAGATACCCAGGGTGGAGCCATCATGCACGCAGGCCGACATCCACCGCCATCGCGGCACCGACGATACCCGCGGTGTTCTGCAACGTTGCCGGGACGACGGGCGTCTTGTTGGTCAGATAGGGCACCCACTTGTCGGCCTTGCGGCTGATACCACCGCCGACGATGAAGACCTTCGGCCAGAACAGCACCTCGTAGGCCTCCAGCACCCGTGACAGCTTCCCCGCCCACTTCTCGTAGGACCAGCCCTTGTCTTCTTTGACCTTCGACGACGCGCGGTGTTCGGCCTCCTTGCCGTCCACGATCATGTGGCCCAGCTCGGTGTTCGGCACCAAGGTCCCGTTGATCAGGATCGCCGAGCCGATCCCGGTCCCGAGCGTGAGCAACATGACGACACCGTCGACGTCGGCACCGCCGCCGTAACGGTCCTCGGCCATCCCGGCGGCGTCCGCGTCATTGAGCACCGACACACCTCGGCCACCAAGATGCGAGCTGAACAGCTCGTACACGTCGGTGCCGATCCAGCTCTTGTCGATGTTGGCCGCCGTCCGCATGATGCCGTCGGTGACCACGCCGGGCAGTGTCACGCCGACCGGCCCCTCCCATCCGAAGTGTCCGACGACCTCGGCCACGCCGTCGGCCACCGCCTCCGGCGTCGAGGGTTGCGGTGTGAGCACCTTGAAACGATCACCGACGAGCAGCCCGGTCTCGAGGTCGACGATCCCGCCCTTGATCCCGGACCCGCCGACGTCGACACCCAGCGCGAGATTCGTCCCGGTGGAGTCCGTTGCGCTGTCCGCTGCCTCGGCCTCGGTCGTCTCGGAGTCGGTCATGTCGGCGTCCTCTCTGGTCCTGCCCGCGGGAACTGCTGTGGTCTAAGGCTATCCAGCCGATGCTCCCGCTGCTGTGGTCGACACCAAGTCGTCATCGGTGGGCAGCCGGCGTTCACCTGTCCCGCGCCCACTCGACGGGAGCCGACGACGGTGTGTTGACATAGGCACGTGACGGATGATGTGGACTTCGGAGAACTCGAACGTGTCGCGATCGAGGTGGCGCTCAGTGCCGCGGCCCACGTCCGGGCGCGCCGGCCCGAGCTGTTCGGTCCGCGACCGGGGCACGACCCGGAGGCGGTTCGCCGCGACGAGCACTCGGCGGATGATCCGGCGTCGTCGGCTGCGGTGAGCACGAAGTCCACGCCCACCGATCCGGTCACCCTCGCCGACACCGAGACCGAGCAACTGATCCGCTCGGCACTGCGAACGCGCCGGCCCGGTGACGAGATCCTGGGGGAGGAGTCCGGAGGATCGGTCGACGTCCCGCACGGGGTGAGGTGGGTCGTCGATCCGATCGACGGCACCGTCAACTTCATGTACGGCATCCCGGCCTACGCGGTGTCCGTGGCGGCCCAGGTGGACGGCCGGTCCGTCGCCGGGGCGGTGGTCGATGTCGCGCGTGAGATCACGTATTCCGCGGCACTGGGTGCCGGCGCGCATCTGGACGCGGGTGGCGGTCGCATCGGATTGTCGTGCAATCCGATCGAACGGCTGGAGCTGGCCCTGGTGGCCACCGGTTTCTCCTATGACGCCCGGCGACGGGCCGAGCAGGGCCGGATGGTGGCCGCGATGCTGCCGCGTGTCCGCGACATCCGTCGCATCGGTGCCGCCGCGCTCGATCTGTGCATGGTGGCCAGTGGGGCGGTGGACGCACATTTCGAGCACGGACTCAGTCCATGGGATTGGGCTGCCGGTGGGCTGATAGCAGCCGAGGCGGGCGCGGTCGTGCACACACCACCGCCGGAGTCGCGGTCCTCGGACGGGCACGTGACGATCGCGTGTGCACCGGCGATCGCGGACGCTTTCGTCGAGATGCTCGACGACCTCGGCGCACGGCGCCGGCTGGGTGCCGCCTGAGCGGCAGATCGGCCAGTGGTGCGTATCGGTCAGCAGGACGTCGAGTGGACGGCCTCGACGAGGGCCGGGTCCGCACCTGTCTTCGGGTCCTTCGGGTCAGCCGACCGCAGCGCCTCCAGGGCGGCCTGTGCGTCCTGCGACTGTTCGCGACTCTCGTAGTACTCACCGAGTGCGACGTCGACCGAGGTGCCCTGACGGCCGTCGTCGACGAGTTGTGCGCACGGCAGTGCCAGCCAGACGGCAGCCGCACTCGCCTTCCCCGCCGGCCCGAAGCGTATCTGCGCGTAGCAGGCGAGGTCGCGGTTCGGGTACACCGTGTCGTCGGTGTACGGGGTGTCGGCCGCGGGGGTGAAGCCCTGTGCGGTCAGATCGTCGGAGACCGAACGGGCGGCGCCTCGCTGTGACGACGCGTTGAGCACACGGACCTGGAAGGTCGACAGGGCGGCCGGCGAGACCTTGATCATCTCGTCGCGGTCGGCCGCGGCGAGATCGGGTGTCGGTGCCGGGGTCGCCGGTGTGGGTGGTGCGGGCGCCGACGGGTCGACCGAAGCCGGGGTCGGTTGATTGCAGGCTGTCGGAACCGACTCGGGTCCCGATTCACTCAGCGCGATCGCCCAGACGACCACACCCGCCACCAACAGCACCACTGCGGCGATGATCGCCGGCCGAAAGCGACGTCGCCGATACGGGCGACCCCTGTCGTCGACCGAGGACCCCGCGGTAATCTGCGCCACCACCCTGCATCGGCTCCTTCTCCGTCGAACGTGCCGCCCACTCTAAATGGTGATCCGCCGACGCTCGCGCAGGCAGGCCGACGGCGCCCTGCGACGGTGACCGGATCGCTGGTTCGCCGGCCCACGTCACCTCGATCCGGGCGGGTCGACACGCGGGGGAATGATCTCGCCGAGGTGTTCGTTGACCGTGGCGTCCCGGTGCACTATGCTTCGGGCGCCCGCCCTCCGAAGCAGACGGAAGGCATGTGGGTCGGATGTGATGAAGATCACGCCGATCGGCTGGGTCCTGGGTAACGAATTGCACGGGTCATGACGTTGAAGTGACGCCCGGCGGCAAGACAATCCCGGCGGGACTCGCGCACCTAGTTTGTTCGGCCACAAGCCGGCATCCGAGAGCGCCCCTCACACTCTCACACAGGTAAGGCACACAATGGCTACTGATTACGACGCGCCACGACGCACGGATACCGAGGACCTGAACGAGGACTCCCTCGAGGAGCTGAAGGCACGACGCAGCGAGGCCCAGTCGTCGGCGGTGGACGTCGACGAGAGCGATACCGCTGAATCGTTCGAACTACCGGGCGCCGACCTGTCCGGCGAGGAGCTGTCGGTCCGGGTCATCCCCAAGCAGGCCGACGAGTTCACTTGCAGCAGCTGTTTTCTCGTCTATCACCGCAGCCGGCTGGCGCGGCAGAACGGAAACTCGATGATCTGTGTGGACTGCGCCTGAGCAGTCCGACGCAGCGTCCCGGACGTACGACACCAGGCGGGTCGGTGGTGCCGACCCGCCCTCGGAGTCAGTCGGCGATGCCGGCCTCGGCTGCGGCGTCGGGTAGTTCCAGCGCCGCGAGAACCGCCGCCGGATTTCTCGTCGACACCAGCCAGTAGGGTGTCGGATCGTCGGGATCGTCGAGCACCAGCAGCACCATGGTCTTCACCCATGCCCGGTGAACCAGATACGCCGCGGGATCGAGCTGACGGCCGAGGGCGGCGCTCTTGGCCGTGGCGGGCACCGATGCCCCGCGGGCGATCACCGCTCGCGGCAGCCGCGCGCGGTGCGCCTGCAGCCGGCCGTCGGCGGTGACCCGCACCGTCACCCGGCCCAGCGACCACAGCATCCAGGCGCACAGCAGGGCGACGACCACATAACCCGCGATGCTCCATGCCGCCCGGTGCGCCGAGAGCTGGATCTCGTAGCCCACGACGCCGGTGACGGCCACCGCGGCGAGCCACCACCACCACGGCACGTACAGGCGCTCGTGGTATCGATCCGAGCCCGAGTTGCCTTCTGACACCGGCCGGTCCGCGTTCCGGGCGGACCCGCCTCCGTCATCGCCGGAGGGTTGACCGGCTGGATTCTCGGGTGATGCTGGGGGAGTCACGCGACCAGCGTAGTCTGCCCTCGTGGCGCCGAATTCTCCCACCGCGGCATCTGACCGCACCGACCCGATCGGACCCATCGCGGTCCGCCGAATCGATCCCGACATCCCGCTGCCTGCACGCGCACACCCCGGTGACGCCGGTGTCGACCTGTGCTCGACGATCGATCTCGAACTCCCGCCCGGACGTCGTCAGCTGGTCGGCACCGGAATCGCGATCGCGCTGCCGGCCGGGACGGTGGGCCTCGTGCATCCGCGGTCCGGACTCGCCGCGCGGGCGGGGCTGTCGATCGTGAACACTCCCGGAACGATCGATGCCGGGTACCGCGGGGAGATCAAGGTGTGTCTGGTGAATCTCGATCCCGACGAGCCGATCACCATCGCGCGCGGGGATCGGATCGCCCAGCTGCTCGTACAACGTGTCGAACTGCCCGACTTCGTCGAGGTCGAGGAGCTCGACGAGACCAGTCGCGGGGTCGGCGGTCACGGATCGAGCGGCGGCCACGCGATCCTTGCCGAGACCGTTGCCGAGATCGATGGTCGGGCCGGGGCCTGATCAACCGCGGCGTGACCCATCGAGACGTCGAGCACCCGACACCGGACCACTCGACACCGCTGCATCGAGACAGGGAGAGCAAACGACATGGCGACTGAAGACAACGGACTGCGCGTCGGGTCCGCACAGGGGCCCTACGACCTCGACGCCCTGGCGACGCCCACCGAGGACCTGGAGAACTCCCACCTCGATCTCGGTTCGGTTCTCGTGCCCGTCGTCGAAGGTGGTCAGGTGACCGTGGAGATGACCGCGGACCACCAGCCCGAATCGGTCTACCTGGTGACCCCGCACGGCCGGATCAACGTGAGTGCCTTCGCCGCGCCGAAATCCCCGGGTCTGTGGCGTGAGGTGGTGAAGGAATTGGCGGCCTCCCTGCGTGACGAGGGGGCATCGGTGTCCATCGAGGACGGACACTGGGGCCGCGAGGTCGTCGCCGCGGTGCCCGGCGGTCTGCACCGCTTCATCGGCGTCGACGGACCACGCTGGATGGTGCGGTGTGTCGCCAGCGGTCCCGACGAGGTCGCCGACGAGCTGGGCAGGTTGGCCCGCGCGGTGCTCGCCGAGTCCGTCGTGCGGCGCGGTACCGAACCATTTCCGCCACGCGATCCGCTTCCGGTGGTGTTGCCGCCGGTGCTGGCCGAACAGGTGGCGGCGGCGCAACAGCAGATGATCGCCGACCAGTCGGCAGATCCGTCGGCACTGTCCGGAAATCCCGTCGGCACCGACGAGGCGCAGCCCGGTCCCCTGGATCAGGCGTCGCCACCCGGTCCCGACGACGAGACCGACGACCTCCCCGCGGATGGCGACGACCAGATGCCGCGATCCTCCGGGTCGGCGATGCAGCGTTTCCGGCGGGATCGCCGCGGCTGAACGGACCGCACGGCCTCTCGCGCGGCATCGATCAGCGGATCGAGCGCCACGCCCGGGCACAACCGAACCCGAGTACAGACGGGTCGTTGCCCCACTGATCGAGCGTGACCTCGGTGAGGGCGGCCCGTGGAGCCGCGTCTGCCCACGCGCGGCCGACCCCGACCGGATGCACCGGGTCGTCGACGGCCACGGTGACCGCTAACGGAGCGGCCAACCCCGCGATCTGAGGCGGTGTAGGGGAACAGAAGGCGGCCGCGGCGCGCAACTGATCCGCGAGGCAGGGATGCAGCGCCCGCCACGACCGGCTCAGCTCGGTGGCGAGCCATGCCGGACTGGTCGCGGCCATCGCCGCCAGCGTGGGTTCGAGCCCGTCTGTGGTCAACGCACGTGCGGTCGCCGATGCGCTCCACGCGGCCGGCGCGGACGCCGGGTCACCGCTCCATGCCGGCAGTGCGGCCCAGACGCCGGCGCACGCGTTGTCCAACGCCCAGGACAGGGCGATCGCCGCGCCGATCGACACCCCGCCGACGATGATCGAGCCCGGGCGCTCGGCCACCAGCTCGTCGAGACGTTGCCGATACCCGTTGACCAGGTCGGATGTCGGTTCCAACGCCACCAGCGTCAGGCCGAGGGCATCGGCGGCGGGACCGAATGCACGTTCCACATAATCGGCGTCGGACCCCGTGCCGGGCATCGCGACGAGCGTCGTCGGGACCCTCCGTTCCGACCCCGGTGCGTCGGGCATGTAATGATCATGCCCGACGTTGAACAGGGAGCACGGACAGGATTACGCTGGCAACTGCAAGCAGGGGTCGGCAAACCCGTCCGTACTCTCACTACGATGAGTCACCCAGGAGGGTGTGATGCCTACCACCGGTTATCTGAAGCGGTTGACCCGCCGGCTGACCGAAGACCTCGGGGAGGCCGACGCCGAACAGATCGCTGAGGAATCACGTGCCACCGGCGCCCAGCGTGCCGCCGAGTGTTGTCGTGGTGACGAGGTGACCATGCACGGCGAGTTGCGCTCGGTCGAGACGTGTTCGCGAACCGCCAAGGTCGGGGTCAAGGCCGAGTTCTTCGACGGTTCGGACACCGTGCTGCTCAAGTGGCTCGGGCGAAATCGCATCCCGGGCATCGAGCCCGGACGAAAGCTCACCGTGCGGGGCCGGCTCGCGGAACACGACGGCAACAAGATCATCTACAACCCGTACTACGAGCTCTATGGCCCGGACGACGAATGACCCGGGCGTCGGTGACGCCGACGCCGGGGGCACCGAGTCGCCCGACACCGCCGAGGGAGCACGGTCCGAGCCGACACCCTCGATTCTGGACCAGATGGGCGGCCCGTCCGGACTGATCTATTCGACGGTGCCGATCGTCGTGTTCGTCCCCGTCAACGCCGTGTGGGGGCTGCGTGCGGCAATGGTGGCCGCGATCGCCGCGGCGGTGGTGATCTTCGGCATCCGGCTGTGGCGCCGTGAGCCCCTCAACCCGGCGATCTCCGGTCTGATCGGAGTCGCCATCTGCGTCTTCATCGCCCACCGCGTGGGGGACGCCAAGGGCTACTTCCTCTTCGGCATCTGGACGACACTCGCCTATGCAATCGTCTTCGTCGCCTCCATCGTGGTGCGGTGGCCGTTGGTCGGCGTGGCGTGGAATCTGGTCAGCGGCGAGGGTATGGCGTGGCGCAAGCATCGGAAGACGTTGCGTGCCTACGACCTGGCCACCGCCTTCTGGGCACTCGTCTTCGCGGCCCGCTATGTCACGCAGTCCGAACTCTACGACCACAGCAGCACCGGCTGGCTCGCCGTATCCCGCATCGCCATGGGCTGGCCGCTGACCGCCCTGGCTGTGCTCGCGACAGTGGTCCTGGTGCGCCGGGCCACCCGCGAAGAAGAGCGGGTCGAGCATCCCGATGGGGAACAACCGGTTCGGTAGCAGCCGAGCGAACCCCAACGCGCCGCGTCGTGCGTCACGTCGCAGCGCTTGCGGGCCCGTAGGACGAGCTCGCCGGCGCGCGCCACCCGATCGGGCGCGAGCCGTCAGTGCAGCTGCATCGCCTCGTGCAGCGCGGGTTCGGCCTCAGCAGGTGCGATGAACACCAATTCGTCCCCACCCTCGATCGGGTCGTCCTTCTGGGGCACGATGACCCGTCCGCCCCGCAGGATCGCGACCAGCGCCGCATCGCGGGGCAGATCCAGCTTGCGCACCGGCTTACCGGCCAGCGGGGTGTTCGACGGCAGGGTGAGTTCGACGAGATTCGCCTCTCCCTGACGAAACGTCATCAGCCGCACCAGGTCACCGACCGAGACCGCCTCCTCGACCAGTGAGGCCAGGATGCGCGGCGTCGACACCGCGACGTCGACCCCCCAGTCCTCGCCGAACAGCCATTCGTTGCGCGGGTCGTTGACCCGCGCGACCACCCGGTTGACCGCGAACTCTGTCTTGGCGAGCAGACTGACCACGAGGTTCGCCTTGTCGTCTCCGGTCGCGGCGATCATCACATCGAAGGTCTGTAGATCGGCCTGTTCGAGATTGCTCAGTTCGCAGGCATCGGCCTGGACCCAACTGGCCTCGGGAACCGACTCGGGGTCGATGTGGGCGATGTTGCGCTCGAACAGCGTGACCGCGTGGTGGTTGAGCAGCAGTTCACGGGCGATCGAACGTCCGACCGCACCGGCGCCGGCGATGGCGACCTTCATGGTGTGTCCTTCCTCACCGCTGGATCAGTCGGAGGTGATGCGCGGTGCTCGCGCGGTGGCACGTACCTCGGCGAGTCTCTCGATGAGGATCGCCGCGAAGATGAGATCGTCTTGCTGGAGAACCGTTTTGAGGTCGGGGAGGATCGGGCGGCCCAACCGGTTCAGGAATGCGATCCGCGCGCCGGTCTGCTCCTGGAACTTGCCGACGGTCACCCCGATCCAGCTCTCGTCCACATCGAGTTGCGCGATCGCGAGCGACCCCGAGGGGTCGCGCCATTCGGTCGTCGTCGACGTCTCGCCCAGCGCGGACACGAACCTCTCGGTCGTCCACGGCACGGTCGCCACGGTCGGGATCCCGAGTCGCTCATAGACCTCGGCACGTTTCGCGTCGTAGATGCGCGCGACGACACGCTCGATACCGAATGTCTCCCGCGCCACGCGCGCCGAGATGATGTTCGAGTTGTCGCCCGAGGAGACCGCGGCGAACGCGTCGGCGGTCTCGATCCCCGCCCGCTTCAGCACGTCCTGATCGAATCCGACCCCGATCACGGTGGTGCCGCGGAAGTCCGGGCTGAGCCGGACGAACGATGACTTGTCACGGTCGATGATGGCGACATCGTGACCACGCTTCTGCATCGCCATGGCCAGTGCCGACCCCACTCGGCCGCACCCCATGATGACTACCTGCACGTCCACCCTTCCGACGACCCATCGGTACTCCGGCCTCGTCCGAGATTCTCCGCACGGACGCATCGAACCTACCGCCTGCGCGGCTCGGCCGGGGCTTGACCATACACACCGATCGTCGGTCCCGGTCCGCTGTGGCCTTTGTCTACTACACGCTTTAGTGTTGCCTGGTGTCCACCGTGTCCAAGGTGTCCGTCGCGACGAAACGTTTGCTGCTCGGCCGCCCGTTCCGCAGCGACAAGTTGGGTCACACCCTGTTGCCCAAGCGCATCGCGCTCCCGGTCTTCGCCTCCGACGCGATGTCGTCGGTCGCGTACGCGCCGCAGGAGATCTTCCTCGTGCTGTCGGTCGCCGGACTCAGTGCGTTGTCGTTCACGCCGTGGGTCGCGCTCGCGGTCGCCGGGGTGATGGTCGTCGTGGTGGCCAGCTATCGGCAGAATGTGCACGCGTATCCGTCGGGTGGCGGTGACTACGAGGTCGCCACGGTGAACCTGGGCCCCAACGCCGGCCTCACGGTCGGCAGTGCGCTGCTCGTCGACTACGTGCTCACCGTCGCGGTGTCGATCTCCTCGGCGGCGGAGAACGTCGGCTCGGCGATCCCCTTCGTTTCCGATCACAAGGTGTGGTTCAGCGTCGTCGCGATCGCACTGCTGGCTTCGGTCAACCTTCGGGGCATCAAGGAATCGGGAACTGTCCTGGCGATCCCCACCTACGCGTTCATCATCGGCGTGCTGGGCATGCTGATCTGGGGTGCGATCGAGATCTTCGTCCTCGGTGACAATGTCCAATCCGAGACCGCCGACTTCGGTATCCGCGCAGAGAACGATCATCTCGTCGGCATCGCCTTCGTGTTCCTGATCGCACGCGCGTTCTCCTCGGGATGTGCGGCACTGACCGGTGTCGAGGCGATCAGCAACGGGGTCCCGGCGTTCCGGAAGCCGAAGTCGCGCAACGCCGCGACCACTCTGCTACTCCTCGGGACGTTCTCCATCACCCTGCTGCTGGGCATCGTCCTCCTGGCCCAGAAGATCGGGGCCAAATATGTGATGGATCCGGCAAACGACCTGATCGGCGCCCCCGAGGGCTATCAGCAGAAGGCGATGATCGCCCAACTCGCACATGCGGTGTTCGACTCGTTCCCGCCGGCGTTCTACTTCATCGCGACCGCGACCGCACTGATCCTCGTACTCGCGGCGAACACCGCGTTCAACGGTTTCCCCGTGCTCGGTTCGGTGCTGGCTCAGGACCGCTTCCTGCCGCGACAGCTGCACACCCGAGGCGACCGACTGGCCTTCAGCAACGGAATCGTGTTCCTCGCACTGGCCGCGGTCATCTTCGTGGTCGCCTTCGGCGCCCAGGTCACCTCCTTGATCCAGCTCTACATCGTCGGCGTGTTCGTCTCGTTCACCCTGAGCCAGACCGGCATGGTGCGGCATTGGACGCGGCACCTGCGCACCGAGACCGATCCGAATGCGCGCAGACGGATGCAGCAGTCCCGGGTGATCAACTCGATCGGCCTGGTGATGACCGCCACCGTGCTGGTGATCGTGTTGATCACCAAATTCACCGCGGGCGCGTGGATCGCGATCCTGGCCATGGTCGGGTTGTTCGTCCTGATGAAGCTGATCCACCATCACTACGCAACGGTGCAGCGAGAACTGGAACGCCAGGAAGAGGACTCGGTGTTGCCGAGCCGGACTCATTCGATCGTTCTGGTCTCCACCCTGCATCTGGCGACCAAACGCGCCGTTCTGTATGCACGTGCCACGCGGCCCGACGTCCTCGAGGCGATCACGGTCAACGTCGACGACCGGGATACCCGGAAGCTGGTGTCGGAGTGGGAGGCCAGCGACATCTCGGTGCCGCTCAAGGTCATCGCCTCGCCGTACCGCGAGATCACCCGACCCGTCATCGACTATGTCCGACGGGTGCGGCGTGAATCACCACGGGACGTCATCACCGTGTTCATCCCTGAATACGTCGTGGGTCACTGGTGGGAACAGATCCTGCACAACCAGTCTGCGCTGCGGCTCAAGGGCCGTCTCCTGTTCGAGCCGGGCGTGATGGTGACGTCGGTGCCCTGGCAGCTCACGTCGTCGGATCGACTGAAGAATCGGGATCTGACCTACTCGGCCCCCGGCGAGACACGTCGCGCGCTCGGCGGCAGCATGGACGAGCGGTGAGCGAAATCACCGCCGGCGCCGGGGGAGTCGGCTCCGAGTTGGTGTTACGTCCCGAGCGTCCCGCAAACGGTGGCGAGTCGGTCGCACGTGTGGACGGTCGCGTCGTCTTCGTCCGCGGCGCCATCCCCGGCGAACTCGTCCGCGCCCGGATCACCGACGACCACGCCGAACGCTTTGTCCGCGCCGAGGTGGTCGACGTCATCGAACCGTCGTCGCATCGTGTCGATTCGCCGTGTGACGCGGCACGCCACGGTGCCGGGTGCTGTGACCTCGGGTTCATCGACCCGGCGCATGCGCGTGAGCTCAAAGGTCAGGTCCTGCTCGACGCGTTGAGCCGCATCGGGGGATTCGAGGCCTCCGACCTGGCCGAGGCCGGAGTCGGCCCGGGCGTGGTCGCGTCGCTCGGCGACGACGGGACCGGATGGCGGGTTCGGACCCGTCTCGGTGTCGACGCCGAGGGCCGCCCGGGAATGCACGCGTTCCACGGGACGTCGATCGTGACCGGGCATCAGTGCGCCGCGCCCGAATCCGGCATGCTCGACGGCCTCGATGACTTGACCGTGGCACCCGGCGCCGATCTGGCCGTGGTGGTCGACATGAACGGCCGTCGACACATCTCCGAACTCGCACCGCCCAAGCGGCCGGGTGCCGGCACTCGCGGCGCCCGCGGCCGCGCCCAGGCCGCCCGGCGTCGGCGAGAGGGCCGGCGCGACGTCCGGGTCGTCGAAGGGGAATCGTCGGCACCTCATCGGGTCGGAGACCGGATCTGGCGGATTCCGGTGACCGCCTTCTGGCAGGCGCATCGCGCGGCGCCGTCGGTCTATGCCCGCACGGTCGTCGAGATGTTGTCCGCTACGCAGGTTGCGAGCCGGCCGGAGGGTTCGGTCGCCTGGGATCTCTACGGCGGTGCCGGGGTTTTCTCGGCGGCCCTGCACGACGACGCCGGTGCTGCCGGTTGCGGTGAGTTCGAGGCGATCCACGTCGTGGACTCCGATCCGGCGGCGCTCGCCGCAGCCGAGGACACCTTCGCGGAGGACCAGGGCATTTTCGTCCATCAGGGTGAGGTGTCCGCCGTGGCGGGGCGGCTGCCGTCGCCGGATGTCGTGGTGCTCGATCCACCCCGTACCGGAGCCGGACAGGCGGTGATCGGCATCGTCGCCGACGCCGACCCGTCGGTGATCGTGCATGTCGGCTGCGACGTCGGCCGATTCGCTCGCGACCTGGCGCTGTTCGCCGACCACGGCTATCGGCCGCGGGAGATCCGCGCCTTCGACGCGTTCCCGATGACACATCACGTCGAGGCGATCGCATGTCTGGTCCCGGCTCATCGGGGTGGGTGAACACGGCGGTGTGACCAACCCGACCGCGAGGCCCGCGGTCGACCGGGCCGGGGGAGCTGTGTGGGATCCGTAGACTGTCGGGACAGGACCGTACCCGTGATCGGGCCGGTGCCCACGCGCCGCAGCCCGGCGTTCATGAGCTGGATTCGATGGATGTGATGGAGGACCCGATGGGCGTGCTCGAGACGATCGGTTCGCCGGCCGACCTGAAGGCGCTGTCGTCGGACGAGATGGTGACGCTCGCCGCCGAGATCCGGGAGTTCCTCATCGACAAGGTCTCGGCGACCGGGGGACACCTCGGACCGAACCTGGGTGTGGTGGAACTGACACTCGCGCTGCACCGGGTGTTCGACTCCCCGGACGACCCGATCATCTTCGACACCGGCCATCAGAGTTATGTGCACAAAATCGTCACCGGCCGACGTGAGGGCTTCGATCGGCTGCGACAGCAGGGCGGTCTGACCGGCTATCAGGAACGCGCCGAGAGCGAGCACGACTGGGTCGAGTCATCGCATGCGTCGGCGGCGTTGTCCTACGCCGACGGACTCGCGAAGGCGTTCGAACTGACCGGGCAGGACATCCGGACCGTTGTCGCGGTGGTCGGTGACGGCGCACTGACCGGTGGGATGTGTTGGGAAGCGCTCAACAACATCGCCGGCGGCGACCGCCCGGTGATCATCGTCGTCAACGACAACGGCCGGTCGTACGCACCGACCATCGGCGGTCTGGCCAGCCACCTGTCGGGTCTGCGGCTGCAGCCCGGGTACGAACGTTTCCTCGACGAGAGCCGCAAAGCGGTGAAGCAGCTCCCGGTCGTCGGACCACCGGCATATGCGGTGCTGCACGGTGTGAAGAGCGGTCTGAAGGATCTGCTCGCGCCGCAGGCGATGTTCACCGATCTGGGGCTCAAGTACGTCGGTCCGGTCGACGGCCACGACATCGGGTCGCTGGAGTCGGCGCTGCGTCAGGCCAAGACATTCGGCGGACCGGTCATCGTGCACACCGTCACCCGCAAGGGGATGGGCTATGCACCGGCCGAGAATCATGAGGCCGACCAGATGCACTCGACCGGCATCATCGATCCCCGTACCGGTCGCGCCACCAGCGTCGCACCGCAGGATTGGACGTCGATCTTCTCGGCGGCGCTGGTCGAGGCCGGCACGCGTCGACGCGACGTCGTCGCGATCACCGCGGCGATGCCCGGCCCCACCGGTCTCACGCCCTTCGGCGACAGGTTCCCGGATCGGATGTTCGACGTCGGTATCGCCGAGCAGCATGCGCTGACGTCGGCGGCCGGGCTGGCGCTCGGTGGGCTGCATCCGGTGGTCGCGATCTACTCGACCTTCCTCAACCGGGCCTTCGACCAGCTGCTGATGGACGTGGCGCTGCTGCGGCTGCCGGTGACCCTGGTGCTCGACCGCTCCGGCATCACCGGCCCCGACGGTCCCAGCCACCACGGGATGTGGGATCTCTCACTCATGTCGTTGGTGCCCGGTCTGCGCGTCGCGGCACCGCGCGATGCGGTCCGCCTGCGAGAAGAGTTCGACGAGGCGCTCGCCGTGGCCGACGGACCCACTGCCGTGCGCTTCTCGAAGGGCGCCGTGCCGGAGGACATCCGAGCGGTTGAACGGCTCGACGACGGTGTCGACGTCCTGTACCGAGCGGCTCCGGGTGTCGGCGAGGCGGCCGGTGACGTGCTGATCGTCGCGGTCGGTGCCTTCTGTGGGCTCGCGGTCGACGCGGCCGAGCGCCTGGGCCGTCAGGGCATCGACGCGACCGTGGTCGATCCGCGCTGGGTCCTGCCGGTGCCGGCCTCGATCGCGAACCTCGCGACACGCCATCGGCTCGTGGTGACCTTGGAGGACAGCGGAGTTCGCGGCGGTGTCGGTTCGGCGGTGAGCGACGCCCTGTCGGAGGCCGGTGTCGCGGTCCCGGTACAGCACCGCGGCATCCCACAGCAGTTCGTCGAGCACGCGTCGCGCGGCGATCTGTTGGCCGGATTCGGTCTCACGGCGCAGGATCTGGCACGGACCATCACCGCCACGGTCGCCGAGATCCACTCGGTCGCCGATCCGGGTGATGCCGACGAACTGTCACAGCCCGACCTGTCCAGCGCACCCGAATCCGACTCCTGAGGCGTACTCGCGGTTCTGCGGGTTTCGACGTGATCCTGTCGGCGGCATAGGGATTCTGTCCGTCGGGGTTCTCGCAGGCAGTGCGAACACGGGTCCTGTCGGCGTCGTGCTGAGTCGTCACTCGTGCGTGACGTCGCCGTCCGCAGCGGCCGTGTCCGTGGCAGCCGCCGCGTTGAGAGCCTCGGCGATCGGCGCAGCACAGAGTTCGCGTTGCCACCGCCGGGCGCCCTCGGCCGCGAGACGGCGATCGATGGACTCAGCTGTCGCCGGAAGATCCACACCGTCCCAACACAGTTGACGCACCACCTCGGGGAGCAGCAGGTTCTCCACCGGGACCTGGTGAGTGTCCGCGATCTCCCTGACGACCGGTCGGACCTGCGCCGCGCGCGCAGCCGCCTCCGGATTGCGCTGATCCCACCGGTTGATCGGTGGCAGGCCGGTCACCGGCGACTTCCGCGGTGGCAGTTGGTCGTCGGGAAGTTCGCGCGCTCGTTCGAGGGCGTCGAGCCAGATCCGGGCCTGGCGTCGTTGGCGAGGCCCCCCGAAAATGGGCAGCCGGGTGAGGTCGGATTGGGTTCGCGGATCCGCGTTCGCCGCCGTGACGATGGCCGAATCCGGCAGGATGCGCCCGGGTGCGACGTCGCGCCGCTGCGCCAGTTCCTCACGCGCGGTCCACAGTTCTCGGACCGCGGCGAGGGTGCGAGCACTCTTGATGGTGTGGATATTGGAGGTCTTGCGCCAGCGGTCGGTCCGGGGCGGTGCCGGGGGGCGGTCGAGTACGAATCGGAATTCTTCACGGGCCCACTGATCCTTGCCGGCGTCGGCGAGCGCCGCATCCATCGCATCGCGTAGCTCGATCAGCACCTCGACGTCGAGGGCGGCGTAGTTGAGCCAGTCGTCGGGTAGTGGCCGTCGGGACCAGTCCGCGGCGCCGTGTCCCTTGATGAGGCCGAGCCCGAGGAACTCCGCCACCATCGCGGCGAGGTTGACCTTGGCCAGGCCGAGCAACCGTCCGGCGAGCTCGGTGTCATAGAGTTCGCGACACACGAATCCGACTTCGCGTAGGCAGGGAAGATCCTGGTCAGCGGCATGCAGCACCCATTCGGGGCCGTCGAGCGCCGCGATGATCGGTGCCAGTCCGGCGGGTTCCTCGATGGGATCGAGCAGGAAGCTGCCCGCGCCGGCGCGGCGGATCTGGATCAGGTAGGCCCTCTGGGAGTACCGGTAGCCCGACGCGCGTTCGGTGTCCACCGCGATGGGTCCGGTCGCAGCGGACAATTTCTCGGCGGCCTCGGCGAACTGGGCTGCGGTGGAGAGCACGGGCGGGACGCCGTCGGCCGGGCTGAGCAGGGGCACGGTGGTCGGTTCGGCGGGCACCGCGCCCGCCTCGGGGTCTTCCGACGATGACCCTGTGTCGCCGTGGTCACCGATACTCATCCCGAGCCGTGCCGATTCAGTTGGGGCCCAGCTCGGTGATACCGGCCGGAGGAAGGCCGGCGGCCGAGGACAGGACTTCACAGAACGCCTCGAGATGGCCGGCGAGGTCCAGGGTGGTCGCGGTCCATGACGCGCGCAGTTCCAACTGATGTGCGCGCGGGGGACCGGCGATGTCGCCGTAGCGCACCGATGTCGTCGATGTCACGGTGCCTCCCAGTGCGGTGACGTCGACTCCGCGAGTCGGGGAGGATCCTGACGTCGCCGTCTCGCCTGCGGGGACACCCAAGGCTTCCGACAGCCAGCTCCAGGCCACCTCGGGCAACAACGGGTCCATCGCCAGGGCGGCCTCGACCTCGGCCTGTACGTAGGCCACCAGACGCATCGTGCCGTTCCACGCTTCCTGGCCGGCCGGGTCGTACAGCAGGATCAGACGCCCGAACGAACTCCCGGTCGAGTCGACCGGGACGTCGTCGAAGTCCTCGGCGGTCCGGACCTCGGCGCCCACCGCGTAGCTGTATGGGGCGAGCCGCTGCGGGGGCCGGATCGGACCGACCTCGATTTCCGACCGGATCCGCGCGGCGTGCAATGACTCGACCGCGGTGCGGAAGTCAGCAGGCTCCGTCGGAGCTCCAGAAGAGGTCACGGTTCGACGGTAGGTCCGGCTACCCCACGGTGGTCGGAGGCGCGCCGACACATGGCAGAGTAGGCACTGATGTCCGAGACAACGCGATCCCGCGCCCGCCGCGCTCACCACCGTCCGCTGGTCGAGGCCGCCACCGGCGGGAAACCCAGCCGCCGGCCCGTCTGGTTCATGCGTCAGGCCGGTCGATCACTGCCCGAATACCGTGCCATCCGTGCCGACCACGGGATGCTCGAGTCCTGTTTCGACCCGGCGCTGGTGTGTGAGATCACGATGCAACCGGTGCGCAGGCACGACGTCGACGCGGCGATCCTGTTCTCCGACATCGTGGTGCCCCTGAAGGCGGCCGGCATCGACCTCGACATCGTCGCGGGTACGGGCCCTGTCATCGCGCAGCCGGTGCGGACGGCCGCGGACGTCGCCGCACTGCCTCGGCTCGAAACCGACTCGGTCGGTGCGATCGCGCACGCCATCGAACTGCTCCTCGACGAACTTCCCGAGGCCGTGGCGATGATCGGGTTCGCCGGTGCACCGTTCACGCTGGCGTCGTACCTGATCGAGGGCGGGCCGAGCCGCACCTACACGCGGACCAAGGCATTGATGCACGCCGAGCCCGACACCTGGCATGCGCTCATGGGTCGTCTCGCCGACCTGACCATCGCGTTTCTGCAGGTTCAGCTGGAGGCCGGCGTGGACGCGGTTCAGCTGTTCGACTCGTGGGCCGGCGCGCTCTCATTGGCCGACTACCGCACCTACGTGGCACCGCACAGCGCACGCGTGTTCGCCGAGATCGCCGCCTTCGGGGTACCGCGAATCCACTTCGGCGTCGGTACGGGAGAACTGCTCGGTGCGATGGCCGAGGTCGGCGCAGATGTGATCGGGGTGGACTGGCGGGTTCCGCTCGACGAGGCGGTACGGCGGGTCGGCCCGGGAAAGGCGGTCCAAGGCAACCTCGACCCCACACTGCTCTTCGCCGGGCCGGATGTCGTCGAGCGTGAGGTGCGACGCGTCATCGCCGACGGCGAGCGGGCTGTACGGGCCGGTGCCACCGGCCACATCGTCAACCTCGGTCACGGTGTCCTTCCCGACACCGACCCCGACGTCCTCACCCGGGTCGTCGAGCTGATCCACACCATCTGATGGCAGGTCGGGCGCGGCGAGTGGCGGTCGTCGGGGCTGGTATCTCCGGCCTGACCGCCGCCTACCGGTTGCGTCAGAAGCTCGGTGCCGACGCGCACATCGACGTGCACGAATGCGGCACCCGTGCCGGTGGTGTGCTGCGCACGGTCGACGTCGGAGGGCGGTCCGTCGACGTCGGGGCAGAGGCGTTCATCGTGCGGCGCCCGGAGGCGCTGGAGCTCGTCGCCGAACTCGGCCTGACCGACCGCATCGTCTCGCCCACCTCGCGCAGACCCGCGGTGTGGTCGGCGGGACGGCTCCATCCACTGCCCACGCCCGCGTTGATGGGCATCCCGGCGAGTGCCGATGCGGTGATCGGCCTCGCCGACCGCGTCGATCTGGAGCGGATCGACGCCGAACCCGACCGACCCTGGCGGTGGGAGTCCGGCACCGACGTCTCCCTCGGAGATCTGGTCGCCGAGCGCTTCGGGCCGTCGGTCGTCGCCCGCAGCGTCGACCCGATGCTCGGTGGCGTGTATTCCAGCCTCGCCGCCGACATCGGTGTGCGCGAAGCACTCCCGGCGCTGGCCGCGCGGCTCGACGCGGGCGCGCCGAGCCTGAGCGCCGCAGTGAGGGAGCTGGTTTTGCAGAGCACGGGTTCCGGTCCCGTCTTCGGAACACTCGTCGGCGGCTACCGGGTGCTGATCGACGCCCTGATCGCGGCGGCTGATGTGGAGCCCCAGCTGTGCTCGTATGTGGCCGGACTCGCGCCGTCACGTGCGGGATGGTCTCTCGACCTGAGTGACGGGCGGACCGCCGACTATGACGGGGTGATCCTCGCCATGCCTGCATGGCAGGCCGGATACACCCTCCGAAAGGCGCTGCCGGAGGTCTCGGAGCCGCTGCAGGCCGTTCGCCGGGCGTCGTCGCTCGTGGTGTCCATCGCGCTGGAACCGGGTACTGCGCTGCCGGACCACTCCGGTGTGTTGGTGGCGACCGGCGACAGTCTGCGGGCCAAGGCCTTCACCCTCAGTTCGCAGAAGTGGTCGCACCTGTCCGGCGAGGACGGTCCTGTGTCGGTGCGCGCGTCGTTCGGTCGATACCGCGCGGCCGTGCCGGACGACTGCATCGAACCCGGCGTCGACGACCGGATCCGCACGGAGGCTCTCGAAGATCTCGACGAGGTGTGCCGTGCTGCCGGAGAGGCGGCACCGTCGTCGAAGGTGGTCGAGGTCGTCGTGCAGCGGTGGACGAACGGTCTTCCGGTGTACTCGCCCGGCCACCTCGAATCCATGGCCGACGTCGAACGCCGTCGTCCCAGGGGTCTCGCGTTCGCCGGTTCGGCGTACGCCGGCGTCGGTGTACCCGCCTGTATCGGCCGGGCCGGACGTGCTGTGAACGCTCTCCTCGGCGATCTGACCTGACCGACTGTGCGTCTGACCTGACTGACTGCGCGAACGAGCGCGGTGGCACCATGAACTGCATGAGCCGCTTGGACTATGCAGAACTCAATGCCACCGTCCGCTACCTGATGTTCTCGGTGTTCGCGGTGCGGCCCGGCGAACTCGGCGAGGACCGGGACCAGGTGAAGGCGGACGCCACCGACTTCCTGAAATCCCTGGAGGACTCCGGCGTGGTGGTGCGTGGAGTCTATGACGTCTCGGGACTACGGGCCGACGCCGATTTCATGATCTGGTGGCACGCCGAGGAGGTCGAGCAGCTGCAGGCCGCCTATGCGCGATTCCGCCGGGAGACGATCCTGGGCAAGGCGTGCAACGCGGTTTGGAGCAATGTTGCGCTGCACCGGCCGGCCGAGTTCAACAAGAGCCACATCCCCGCGTTCCTGGCGGGTGAGGAGCCGGGCAACTATATCTGCGTCTACCCGTTCGTCCGGTCCTACGAGTGGTACCTGCTGCCCGATGAGGAGCGTCGCAAGATGCTCGCCGACCACGGCAAGGCGGCCCGGGCGTACAAAGATGTCCGCGCCAACACCGTGTCGTCGTTCGCCCTCGGTGACTACGAGTGGCTGCTGGCGTTCGAGGCGCCGGAGCTGCACCGCATCGTCGACCTCATGCGCGACCTGCGCGCGACCGAGGCGCGACTGCATGTGCGCGAGGAGACCCCGTTCTTCACCGGCCCTCGCGTGGAGCCCACCGCCCTGATCGACGCACTGCCCTGAGGCTGCGACCTGCTGCTGAGGCTCGAACTGCGCTGACTCCGCACGCCCTGACGAATACGCGAGGCGTGCGGGCGCGTCCACGACAATCTCGCTGGTCGAGTAGCAGCGAACGAAGTGAGTCGTGTATCGAGACCGGGGTTGCGGGATCTCGATACGGCCCCTCGCCTGGCGGCTCGGAACCTACTCGATCACCGGGTGGTGTCCCTCGCTTGGCGGCTCGGAACCTACTCGATCACCGGGTGGTGTCCCTCGCTTGGCGGCTCGGAACCTACTCGATCACCGGGTGGTGTCCCTCGCTTGGCGGCTCGGAACCTACTCGATCACCGGGTGGTGTCCCTCGCCTGGCGGCTCGGAACCTACTCGATCACCGGGTGGTGTCCCTCGCCTGGCGGCTCGGAACCTACTCGATCGTCGGAGGCTTCGCTGGTGAGCGAATCCGTAGACGCGTGGTGGCGTCGATCGTCTCCGCCGATCTGCCCGCGATATCGGTGACCCCTTCACCACCGCATCCGCACCCGCATGCTCCGTGGAGCGGGCCGGGCGCAGCAGCTAAGCCGCACCACCGGTCACCTCGATGATGGTCCTCGCCACGAGATCCGGGTCGTCGATCATCGGAATGTGTCCGACACCGGGCAGAAGCACCCACGTGGCACCCGGCAACCGTGCCCGTGCGGTCTGGCCATATGTCGCGGCTGGAACGATCTTGTCGAACTGGGCCCACGCCAGAGTGATCGGGCATGGCAGCGGATCCAGTGGTTCGGCCTGCTCGTCGATCGTGTAGTCCTCCAGGAACGGACAGTCGATGATTCCGTCGATCATTTCCACGACCCGCGCCGCCGGTATGCGGTCGCCGTGACATGCGCCCGCACGCACGCTGAGGCGGCGCATCATTGCCGATCTGAGCACAAACGGCGCCAGCGGACGTACCACGGGCGCCAGCCCACGCGCCCTGTGCAGTTGTCCGAGGACTTTTCGATGAGAACTCCTGTCCCACCAGTAACCTGCCGGTGAGAAAGCACAGACGGTTGCGGCGCGCTCACGCCGGGCCAACTCGATTGCCACCCAAGCACCCAGAGAGTTGCCGGCGAGGTGCGGCCGCGCCAGACCCTGCTCGTCCAGATACTGTTCCACCGCATCCACGAGGTGGCTGACACGCAGGGGCCGGTGCTGGATCGTGGGCCCGTCGTGGTGCCCGAGCAATGTCGGCGTATAGACGTCGTGGTGCGCGGACAGCAGCGGAACGACGTCGCGCCAGATGCGACCCGAATGAGTTACGCCATGCAGCAGGACCAGGGGCGACGTCCGCGAGGTCACGCCACAGAGTGTGCCACCGACGCGGCCTCTGCGGTCACCGAAAGGGTGGGACGAGCGAGGTGCAGGTTCTGTCGGCCCGGTGCAGAAGGCCCGACAAACGGCGGTGAGCTGCAGGCGCCACCGCCGTCACTCGTCGGCCGGCTCCAGCTTCAGGCTGATCGAGTTGATGCAGTACCTCAGGTCGGTGGGGGTGTCGTAGCCCTCACCTTCGAAGACGTGTCCGAGATGGCTGCCGCAATTGGCGCACAGCACCTCGACGCGCCGCATCCCGAGTGAGGTGTCGGCGCGTTCGATGATGGCGTCTCCGGCGAGCGGCGAGAAGAACGAGGGCCAGCCGCAGTGCGAATCGAACTTCTGCTCGCTGCGGAACAGCTCGGCGTCGCAGGCGCGGCAGCGGTACACGCCGACGGTCTTGGTGTCGGTGTACTCACCGGTGAACGGCGCCTCCGTACCGGCCTGGCGCAGGACCCGATATTCGGCGGGGGACAGGCGCTCCCGCCATTCGTCGTCGCTGATCGCCTGGGCGTCGACGGGACCGGATTCGGCGGGCGTGTTCGGACTCATTTCTCCACGGTAGCGACAGTGTCGGCACCCTCGCCACCGTCGGCGGAGCCGGCACGCTCGCCACCGTCGGCGGAGCCGGCACTCGCGGTGTCCTCGGTCCCATGGCCTGTCAATGCGGGGTCGGCCGCTGCACCCGCACCCGACTCGTCGTCGAGGGAGGCCACGCCGTCGCGGCGCATGTCGAGGTATCGGAACAGCAACGAGCAGAAGACCGCGATCATCAACAGTGACCATCCCCAGGTCACCTTGTTGAACTCGAGCTGGCGGCCGAATGCCTCCCACTCGTCCGAATAGAACGAGTCGAAGGTCATACATCCGTAGACACCCAGCCACGCGGGCCAGTTGCGCATCGCCGAGCCGGGCAGGAAGACGGTCATCAACAGCGGGAACAGCAGCATCGAGTAGTAGCCCTGTCCGAGCGAGCCGACCAGGAACTCCGTGACGAGCAGGACCCCGGTCGACGTCGCGAGCCAGAGCAGTTCGTCGGAGCGCCGATAGTAGCGGTACAGGAACCAGAGCGCGAAGATCGCCATGAGGACGAACGCGACGCGCAGTAGCAGAACCAGCCAGTCCGCCACACCGAAATACGCGCCGTTGCCTGCGATCGAGCTGTTGTAGTAATCGCGGGACTCACCGAGGTACGGCATCGTCCGGGTGATGAACGACTTGGAGTCGACGATCAACGGCCAGGCCACGATGTTGAGCACGAGGGGGATGCCGATCGCAGTGACCAGGACGCGCCACTGACGGTTGAGCAGAGGCAACAGGAGCAACGGCAGCAACACCGGCTTGACGGCGACGGTGAGCCCCAGCGGCACGCCGGCCCACCAGTCGTGCCTGCGCATCATCAGAAGCATGAACGCCACCATGCCCAGCAGGACGAACGAGTTGAAGTTCGTGAAGATCAGGGTGTGCGCAACCGTCTCGGTACAGAAGAAGAAGAACAGGATGACCGGCATCACCCAGGACTTCGCCGAGAAGCCGAACATGCGCGCCAACAGATAGGCGCTGACGACCAGGGCGATGACGCTCGCCGCGATGAACAACCATCGCGACCGCTCCGGATCGATGGCGGCCAGCGGTGCCATGAGCAGGGTCCCCGACGGCGGGTACAGGTAGTGGGGATCGACGGTGTTCAGGTTCTCGTTGTAGACCGGTTGGCCGTTCAGGAACTGCAGTGCCGCCTGGTAAACCGGCTTGAAGTCGTCTGTTCGATCACCGTTGACGGCGAGGATGACCGTGCGGTGGAACATCATCATGATGGTGATCGGCCACAGCACCGTCGGAATGATCCGCTCCGCAGTCATCTGAGGGTGGAGGTACCTGTCGAGAATCGCCACCCGCGAACCGTACTACGTCCGGGCGCGCAGATCCGCATGGCCTGCGGCGTTTGTGGCGAGCGAGGTTGACCTCCCTAGGTGGGGCAGCCCCGTTCGGTCGGCTCACCGAGTGGCTGGTCACCGAGGTACTGCGCGACGACTTCGGCGGCACAGGCGCTGCGCGCGAGCACCGAGTAGCCCAGACCGTCCCACGACACCGTCGTCGGAGTGGTACCGGCCTTGATGAACAGACCACCGAGGGCGCCGGCTCCGCCGCCACCGTTGATCGGATCGTTGGCGCCGTCGAGCAGCAGCGGGTCGACCGGGAGCGCGCTCGGCGGATTGACCTGGGTCGAGGACGCCCACCCGTTGCACCGCAGCAGGGACAGCGCACTGTTGGTGCCGGTGAGCGGGTTCTGCTTGGTCCATGTGTCGATCAAGCCGGGGATCTCGTTCTGTCCGACCGGGCCGGACACGTCGTTGCAGCGGGCCACCAGCTGGCCGTCGGAGGTGCGGAGGCCGTCGGCGCGCTCGGCGAGACCGGCCAGTGCGCCGGTGTCGCCGCGGCGCGCGGAGGCGATCGCGGAGGCGAGGTCGGTCACCGCCTGCGGGCGGTCGGGCGCGAGCGCCAACGACGTCGTGATCGCCGCGAGCGCCTGGGTGTCGGAGATCCGGCCGAGATCTCCACTGCGCCCCTTGGCCAGCACGTCGGCGATCGCGGCGGTGCCGTCGGCGCCCAGTGGGCACGAACCCGCAGCTGCGCACCTCTGGGCAAAGGTGCGCAGAGCGGCCTGCACGCCGGATGCCTGGGCGGCGGCGCGGTCGCGGGCGTTGGCGCCGAACGGGGTCGGGGTATCCAGGATGATGCGTCCGGCGCGCCCGGCGAAGTTGCTCGCGTAGGACAGGACCACGTCGGAGCCCTCACCCACCCCTACGAGGGCGAGCTGATCGACTCCCCACCGGATGCGCAGCGCCTCGATGTCGGCGGCTGCGAACGCCTCACCGAAATCGAGCTGATGGGGATCGAGGGTCTCGGTACACCCATCCGACGCCGACGATGCGGCCCGCGCCAGCTGATCGATCCGCTGCGCCTGTGTCACCGATCCGGCATCGCCGAGGCCGTTCGTACTCATCGCCGACCGTTCGGTGCGGGTCATGCAGTCCAGTTCGGCGCTCGCGGCGCTGCCGCGCCGGTCGATCGCGACGACTGGGTGTTTGGCGAGCAGGCCGCGGCCGGCGCCGCCTGCGAGCAGCATCAGTGTCCGAGACGACGGCAGGTCCGACCCGGAGGTGAGTACCACGGGTGCGGCGTCGGCGGGGGTCGCGGCCACGCTGGCGCGGGTGAGGGCCACCGACAACGTGTCGCCGGTCGGCCGGTACGGGTTGATCGGGACGTTGAGGGAGGCGCATTGCAGCGTGACGCCGGTCGGCGCGTCCACATTCCATCGCTGCGCGGACTGACGAGCACATTCGGTCCAGTCGAGGTCGTTCTTGGGTGCGCCGATCGCCGGCAGACCGGTGGGCGCCGCCGACGAGGTGGGGACGTCGGCGCCGCCGCCCCCGCCCGTGACGACTTTCGGGCCGGGGTCGGGGCCGATCGCGCATGCACTGAGTACGACGAGCGCGGTCAAGGTCGTGGCCGCCGACAGCGCTGCGCTGCGCCGGGGTCCGAAGCCGCGGGCGTACCGTCCGGGTGCTCGTCGCATGCCCGCGAGCCTAGTTGCAGCTCGTCAGGAGGCGGCGGACGGCGTGGTCGTTTGCCGTCATCCCTCGGCGGCGGCCGTGCGCGTCCACCGGATGTAGACGAACCCGTCGTCATCGGTGATGATCGTGGTCGGCGCCATCGGGTGGGTCTCCGCCGCCCCGTTGCCGTGGGCGATGCGGCCCGACTCGCCGGCCACCAACGTCGGGCTGGTCGTCACGCACAGTTCGTCGACGACGTCTGCATCGATGAACGATCCGAGGAGCGACGGTCCACCCTCGCTCAGAACGCTGAGCCAGCCGCGTTCGGCGCAGACATCGAGCACGATGTGGGCATCGACGGTGTCGTCGCCGCAGTCGATCAGGGTCGCGCCGGCGTCGGTGAGCGCTGACCGGCGCTTCGCAGGTGCGGAAGCGCAGGTGAGGATCACGGTGTCGGGACTGGCCAGCGGTTCGTAGTCGTCCGGGATCGACAACGACCGCGACAACAGGGCCAGGACCGGTGCCGGGGCCTGCTCACGCGCAGCCCGGGCCCGGCTGAACACGTCATCCGGCGACGGTTGGCGATACCCCTCGACGACGGCCGTGCGTGCACCGACGATGACCACGTCGGCCAGCGCGCGGAGGACACGGAAGATCGCCTTGTCGCCCGGTCCGGCGAGATCGCCGGATCTACCGTTGTGCGTCACGGCACCGTCGACTGAACTCACCATGTTGACCCGTAGGTACGGACGCGGCAGACACGGTGGCGAGGTCGGCCGCTCCGGGTACGCGTACCGCTCGGCGAGCCACCGCAACGTCGCGGCCTCGTCGTCGGCTGATGTGACCTGAGTCGCTTTCTGTAGACCGAACATGACTCCATCATGTCCGAGGTGGCTACTCTCCATCTATGACGGCACGACTCTGCGACCGAAACCCGAGCGTCGCACCCGAGGCGCTCATCGGCGAGATGGTGCCACCGTCGACGTTCGACTCGGTCAGCTTCGACTCCTACATCCCCGATCCCGCCGAGCCATCCCAGGCGCAGGCGGTCGCCAAGGCCCGCGACTTCGTGGCCCGCGCCGGCAAGGTGCGCGGCGGCAAGCGCGGCCTGTTCTCCCGCAAGTCCACCAATCAGGGCATCGGGCTCTATCTCGACGGTGGATTCGGCGTCGGCAAGACCCACCTCCTCGCATCGATCTACCACTCGATGCCCGAGCCGAAGGCGTTCGCGACCTTCGTGGAGGTCACGCACGTGGTAGGTGCTCTCGGCTTCATCAATGCCGTCGAGCGACTCTCCGACCACACCGTGCTGTGCATCGACGAGTTCGAACTCGACGATCCGGGTGACACGATGCTGGTCTCGCGGTTGCTGACCGAGCTGACGGCCCACGGTGTCTCGATCACGGCGACCTCGAACACGTTGCCCGGGCAGCTCGGTGAAGGACGTTTCGCCGCCCAGGACTTCCTCCGGGAGATCCGGAAGCTGTCGTCGGTGTTCGAGACCATCCGGGTGGACGGCCCGGACTACCGGCATCGCGATCTCCCGCCGGCACCCGAACCACGCAGCGATGCCGAACTCGAGGAGATGGCCGCGTCGACGAGCGGGGCGACGCTCGACGATTTCGACGCCCTGTGTGATCACCTGAGCACCCTGCACCCGTCGAAGTACAAGGATCTGGTCGACGGGGTGTCGCTGGTCTGCATCCGCGGCGTGCACCCGGCCAAGGACCAATCGGTGGCGCTGCGGCTGGTGGTCCTCGCCGATCGTCTCTACGACGCCAACATCCCGGTGACCGTGTCCGGCAGCAAGCTCGACGAGATCTTCACCGAGGAGATGCTCGCCGGTGGATATCGCAAGAAGTATCTGCGCGCGACCTCGCGCCTGCTCGCCCTGTCGCGTTTCGCGGATACGACCGTCTGACGTCCTGGCGCGCCGTCGTCAGATCAGCGGTTGCGCCAGGATGTAGTCGTGTTCGATCGAACCGTTCAGGTCGAATGTCTTCACGCCCACCCGCGTGAAACCCATCTTCGCGTAGAAGCGTTGCGCACGTTCGTTTTCCTGGTTGACGCCGAGCCACGCCGCCACGCTTCCCCGGTCACGGGCCAGGTGCAGGGCGGCGCGCATCAGCTCATGTGAGGGGCCGGATGTCCGTCCCTGCGCGTGATGTGCTTGCGCCACATACATCTTCGATATCTCGGTGACCGGCCGCGCCGTCACGACGGCGACGACGTCGGGATGTGTCGGTGCCGTGTGAAGTATCAGGGTGTACCCGACGATCTGTCCGTCGACCCCGTCGCGTGCCACCAGCACGTCGCTGTCCGCGCTGCTTATGTGGTGCGCGAAGTCGGCGGGCTGCAGATGGTCCCGGATGTGTGCGGCGATGTCGTCGGGTGTCGAATGGGGTGGGCAGGCCAGCGGGAACGTGGCGGCGGCTATCGTCGCCACGTCGTGTGCGTGACGCACATCCGAAAGGATCTCGACCAGGGTGGACACCGGCATATGCGCAGACTACGCCGCCGAATTCGGTCGCTGTCGCGTGACCACCCCGCCGCCCGGGTACCGGTGCCACGTCACGTGCCTCGGGCCAAACGTCCTGTGGGCTGAGGATCTCGGGCCCTTGTGGCCGCCGACGACACGCGGTCGGATGGAGTTGTGAGCCACCGAACCGTCGCCGATGTGATGACCACGGATGTTCTGTGCGTCCCGATCGACGCGAGTTTCAGAACGGTCGTGTCGTTGCTGGCCGAGCGAGGCGTCGGAGGCGCTCCGGTAATCGACGGCGCCGGGCGCGTCGTCGGAATCATCTCCGAAGGGGACCTGATCACCGAGCAGGCCGGGACCGACCGGCACGGATGGCGCGGGTTCGCTGCGACGCGCCTCGGCCGCGGCAGTCGCGAGCGATCGAACTCGCGCACGGTCGGCGACGTGATGACATCAGCCGTCGTCACCGTCGCCGCCGATGCCACGGTGCGGCATGCTGCGGTTTTGCTGGCCCGCAACGGCATCAAACGGCTCCCCGTCGTGGACGATGAGAGCCGTCCGATCGGCATCGTCTCGCGCAAGGACGTCCTGAGTGTCTACCTCCGCTCGGATTCCGCTCTGGCCGACGACATCCGCTCGACCGTGCTCGAGCAGGCGATGTGGATGGACCCCGCGTCCATCGACGTGGAGGTGACCGACGGCGTGGTCAGCTTTCGCGGGACTGTCGAGCGGCAGAGCATGATCGCGATCATCGATCACCTCACCCGGGCGGTCGACGGTGTCGTCGATGTCGTCCTCGATCTCGATGCACGGCTCGACGACCGGCATGTGCCGCCGCCACCGCCTGAGGTCACCGGCATCCTGCACCTTCCGCACCACACCGACCGATGAGCGCGGTCGTCGACCGTAGCGGCCTCGACACGCTGATCGAGGTGCTGTGGTCACGCGGCTACGAGGTCATCGGCCCGACCGTGACCGACGACGCGATCGCGCTCGGCCGACTGGACACCGGCGCGGCGCTGCCCGACGGGTGGGGAGTGTCGACCGCGCCGGGCTCCTACCGATTGCGGCGCCGTGATGACGGCGCCGTCTTCGCGCATTCGGCGGGGCCACAGTCGTGGAAGAAGTATCTTCATCCTCCGCACCGGCAATTGGCCGCGATCGACAGGGACGGCGGGTGGCACGAGCCCACGGGCTCCGACCCTCGGTACGCGTTCGTCGGGGTACACGCCTGCGATCTCGCGGCGATCCGGGTCCTGCGCGAGGTTCTGTGCCGCGGTGGCCATCCGGACGGCTCCGCCGCACGCAGATTTCGGCAACTGTTCGTGGTCGCCGCCAACTGCACCGAACCCGGCGAGGTCTGTTTCTGCTCCTCCACGGGTACCGGTCCCGGAGCTGACCGCGGCTACGACCTGGCGCTCACCGAACGGATCGACGACCAGGGGCATCGATTCCTGGTCGACGTCGGCAGCGACGACGGCTCGGACGTCCTGGTCGAGGTCGAGCATCGTGGCGCGGCGGCCGCCGAGGTCGACGACGCCCGAGAAGCGGTACGCGAGGCGGCGCGGCGGATGGGCCGGCGGATGCCCGACGTCGACCTGCGCGACCTGCTGCGCGAGGCACGCGACTCGGACGTCTGGGGCGAAGTCGCAGACCGGTGCCTCACCTGCGGCAACTGCACCATGGTCTGCCCGACCTGCTTCTGCACCACGGTCGAGGACCACACCGACCTGACCGGTGACCATGCGGAGCGATGGCAGCACTGGTCATCCTGCTTCGAGCCCGACTTCTCCCACGTGCACGGCGGCAACGTCCGAGGCTCAGGTGAAAGCCGCTATCGGCAATGGATTTCGCACAAGCTGGGCACCTGGCACGATCAGTTCGGCAGCTCCGGGTGCGTCGGGTGCGGGCGCTGCATCGACTGGTGTCCGGTCGGGATCGACATCACCGAGGAAGCCGCTCGACTCACCGACGCGGTCGGCCGGGCGCAACCGGGCCGCCGGTCGCCGCCATGAACGGCGCCGCCCACGCCGCGCCGGCCCCGCTGCCGCCCCCGGATCGCGCCCGGCTACTCGGCCTCGGCCGCCCCGTGACGATCGAATCCGGCACGCTGATGTTCGCGGAAGGACAAGCCGCGCAAATGCTCTGGATTCTGCACAGCGGTCGCGTCGCACTGGTGGCCGGCCACCCGGGGCGTGGTGAGCTCGTCGTCGAGACGCTCGGCGCCGGGGACCTACTCGGTGTCTCCGGGCTGACCCGACACCCCTCGTTCCACTACGGAGCCCGCGCCATGGAGCGGACCGAGGCGACGCTGATCGACGTGGACGACCTTCGGGCACTGATCCGAGCCGACTCCGAGTTCGGCGCCGCGATGACCGATCTCCTCGTGGAGACGCTGCTGGAACGCCTGCAGTCGGCGCGTGCGCGCCTGCTCGACCTGTACGGAGAGCCGACATGAGCGGCGGACCGGCGACGGGCACGATGGTGCCCACGCCGTATCGGGTGGCCGAGCGCACGGTCGAGACGGCTGACACCGCCACCCTCACGCTGGAACCGGTCGCCCGGGCGCTGCCACCGTTCGAACCCGGGCAGTTCATGATGCTGTACGCGTTCGGGGTCGGTGAGGTCGCGGTGTCCTGTAGCGGTGATCCGAGTGCGCCCGGAGGTACCGCGATGCACACGATCCGCGGGGTCGGGGCGGTCAGCAGTGCGCTCCGTGACGCGGGACCCGGCACGGTCATCGGGATGCGCGGACCCTTCGGCACCGACTGGAACCTGCCGGACTGCGTCGGGCGCGACCTGCTCATCGTCGCCGGCGGGGTCGGGCTCGCGGCGGTGCGCGCCGCGGTCATGGCGGCGGTCGGGCAGCGAGACCGCTACCGACGGATCATGCTCGTCGTCGGAGCCCGCACCCCCGAACAGATCCTGTACCGGAGCGAACTCTCGGTGTGGGTCACCGATTCCGATGTGGAGCTCGAGCTCACCATCGATCGGCCGGCCGCCGGGTGGACCGGATCGGTCGGGTTCGTGACCGATCCACTGCGGCGCCTGACACTCGACACCGACCGGACCACGGCACTGCTGTGCGGACCGGAGCCGATGATGCGCTTCGCCGCGAGAGTCCTTCTGGAGAAGGGTCTCCCGCAGAACGACGTACGGGTCTCGTTGGAGCGCAACATGCAGTGCGGTATCGGGCACTGCGGGCATTGTCAGCTGGGTGAGCTGTTGCTGTGTCGCGACGGGCCGGTTGTGCCGTACGCTGTCGCCCGCCCGCTGCTGGGAGTTCGGGAGCTCTAGTGGTGTGTCTCAGAAATAGGCGACTGGTCTCCGGCGTTCGATCGACGCCTGGCCGCGTTGTCGTCGGTCGAGATAGCGCCGCTATCACTCCCTCCTCCGCCTTGCCAGACGCCGATCGCTCCACCGGATACCGGCCACCTATTTCCGAGACACACCACGAGATGAACAGACCGACAGTGGCGGTGTGGAAGTTCGCCTCGTGTGACGGCTGCCAGCTCTCACTTCTGGACTGTGAGGACGAACTGCTGGCGCTGTCCGGCGCAGTGCGAATCGCCCACTTTCTCGAGATGTCCAGCGCCGTCGAGGACGGGCCGTACGATCTCTCACTCGTCGAGGGCTCGATCAGCACGGCCGCCGATGTCAAACGCATCCACCGGGTCCGGGAGCAGTCACGAACGCTGGTCACGATCGGTGCCTGCGCGACCGCCGGAGGGGTGCAGGCATTGCGCAACTTCGGTGATTCCGCCGAATTCGCCGCCGCCGTCTATGCCCACCCCGACTACATCGACTCGCTGGCCACCTCCACGCCGATCGCCGCGCACGTGCCCGTCGACTTCGAGTTGCGCGGCTGTCCGATCGACCGTGGACAGCTGCTCGAGGTGCTCACCGCGTTCCTGGCCGGGCGCAGGCCGAACATCCCGAACACGACGGTGTGTACCGAATGCAAGCGCCGCGGACTCACGTGCGTCATGGTCGCGCACGGCACACCGTGCCTGGGCCCGGTCACCCACGCCGGCTGCGGCGCGGTGTGCCCGGCCCAGTCCCGCGGCTGCTACGGGTGTTTCGGACCCGCGCCGGACCCCAACATCGGGTCATTGGCGGGTTGGCTACGGGAGTCGGGGACCAGCGAGGCAACGATCGACGCGATGCTGGCGACATTCACCGTGGCAGCACCCGAGTTCGTCGAGGGGCGCCGGCATGGCCGAGCAGAATAGACGGCTGAGCCTGCGCGGGCTCGCGCGGGTCGAGGGCGAGGGCCGACTGCATGTCTCGGTCGGCGACGGGGTGGTCGAGCGGGCCGAGTTGAACATCTACGAACCGCCGCGCTTCTTCGAATCCCTTCTGCGCGGTCGCGATTTCCGCGAACCGCCCGACATCACGTCCCGTATCTGCGGGATCTGTCCGGTGGCCTATCAGGTGAGTGCCTGCAACGCGCTCGAACAGGCCTGCGGTGTCGAGCTGAGCGACCCGATACGCGGCCTGCGACGGCTCCTCTACTGCGGAGAATGGATTGCCAGCCACGCCCTGCACATCTATCTCCTGCATGCGCCCGACTTCCTCGGCTGCGCGGACGCCATCGAACTCGCACGAGAGCAGCGGGCGGAGGTGGAACGCGGACTCGCCCTCAAGAAGGCCGGCAACGCGATCCTCGAGCAGGTGGGTGGTCGGCCCATCCATCCGGTCAACGTCCGCGTCGGAGGCTTCTATCGGGTGCCCACCCGATCCGAACTCGCCCCACTGGCCGAGCAGTTGCGCCGTGCGCTCGACGACGCGGTCGAGACCGTGGCGTGGGTGGCCGGTTTCGAATTCCCCGACGCCCACGTCGATTGCGACCTGCTGGCACTGCGCGGTGAACACCGATACCCGATCGAGGACGGCTCCATCGCCTCGACGGGCGGTGCCGCGTTCGCCGCCGCCGATTTCTCCGCGCACGTCACCGAGCATCAGGTCCACCACTCCACAGCGCTGCACGCCGCCCTCGACGGACACCGCTACCTCACCGGTCCGATCGCCAGGTACGCGCTGAACTCGGCCCTGCTACCGCCGGTGGCCCGGCAGGCCGCCGCCGATTCCGGGCTCGGCGATCAGTGGCGTAACCCATTTCGCAGCATCGTGATCCGCGGTATCGAGACCGTGTGCGCGATCGAGGAGGCGCTGCGCCTGATCGACGGCTACGAACGCCCCGAACGGCCGAGCGTCGAGGTGGAGCCCCGGGAGGCCGTCGGGCACGGGGTCAGCGAAGCGCCCCGCGGACTCCTGTACCACCGCTATTCGATCGGTGCCGACGGAGTGATCCGTGCGGCCGTCATCGTCCCGCCCACCGCGCAGAACCAGGCGGCGATCGAAGACGATGTGCGCGCGGCCGTGACGGCCAATCTCGCCGCCACCGATGCCGAACTGACCGATCTGTGCGAGCGCACCGTGCGCAACCACGATCCGTGCATCTCGTGTGCTGCGCACTTCCTGCAGACGACGATCGAGCGTCGATGACCGGCGTGCTGATCGGTGTGGGCAACACGTACCGCCGCGACGACGGGGTCGGTCCGGCCGTGGCACACGCGCTCGAGCCGTCGGCCCCGCCGGGGTGGCGGGTTCTGGAATCGAGCGGTGATGTCGGCGAACTCCTCGACGCGTGGTCGTCGGCGACGACGGCGTTGACGGTCGATTCGCTCGCCTGTGAACCATCGATACCGGGGACCGTGCATCGTTTCGAGGCCGGCACGATCGGGGTCCGGGGTGGATCGACGAGTTCACACGGCCTGGGCCTCGCCGAGGCGTCACGCCTGGGCGAGGTGCTCGGGCGGGTGCCACAGCGACACATCGCTTTCGCGATCGAAATCGCGGATACCACAGTGGGAGTAGGCTTCTCGCCGGACGTCGCGGCCGCGCTGCCCTCACTGGTGCGCGTGGTGCGAGCCGAGATGGTGATGCACACCTGGTGACCTGGACGCCGTGCCGTTCGGGCACGTGCCGTGATGGCAATGGCTGTAATCGTCCCCGAGATGTTGCTCCGAAGGATGTTTCCCTCGGTCGGTGCTGAGGGAGACGATTGTGGCTTCGCCGAGACAGGGCCCTCGCACAGCCGACGATGGTCAACTGGCCAGGCGGGACCGGGTCAGCACCCCACATCGCGTTGACGAAGGCCGGCGGAGCCGGTGAGTACCAGGGTGGCGGCGATGATCGTGATCGTCGCGAGGGGCGTCGCCGTCGGACTCTCGAGCGGAGCCTGTGGCGTGTGGGCCAAGGGAGAGCCCTTCTCGATCCAGGTCGGCAACCGGAAGGACGCGGCGAAAAGAGTGATCACCACGCAGTAGCCGAAAGCGGTCCACGCGACGATCCCCGCGGCCCGCGGCATCCAGCCGAAGCCGAGCACCGCCACCCCGACGACCACCCACACCGCCGGCAGATACACCAGTGCCACCCCGGCCAATCGGATCGCCTGACCGGGATCGGAAATGCTGAGCCCGTAGGCAAGACCCTCGGCGAATCCGCCCACGGCCAGCAGAATTGCGCTCCCGCCCAGCGCCATCGCGACATGACCGGCCAGAAATGAACTGCGACTGTTGGTGGCCGCGATGACCGGGTCGGCCCGACCCGCCAACTCCTCCTTGCGCGCCCGCAGCGCGCTGTTCACCCCGTATCCGGTCGCGAGAAGTGCCGCGATCGCAAGACACAGGGCCAGATAGGCATTCACCGCGTCGGCCGCGCCGCCCGGCAGGTAGTCGCCGATCTGGGGATTGTTCTCGATGAACTCGGTGATGCTCTCGGCAAACGACCCGTATGCCGCCGACAGTGCGAAAACGCCGACGGCCCACGCGACCAGCGAGCCGCGCTGGGTTCGCCACGCCAGCCCCAGCGCCGAGCCCAGCATCCGGGTTGCGGTGGCCCGGCCTGCGCGGTAGCCGAGCAGGCCGGCGCCGAAGTCCCGGTGTTCCAAGAGTGCTGCCGCAGCAGCGACGCAGAGTGTGCCGCCGGCCAGCGGGAGCAACAGTGGCAGCCAGTGGTCGCCGACATACGGCCATGTGCGCTGGCCCCAACCGATCGGGGACAGCCACGACAATGTGCCGTCGCCCACGTCACCGGCGGCGCGCAACACATACGCGAGGCCGATCGTGGCGGTGACGGCACCGTAGACACTTCGCGGGTTCTCGAAGACCTGGGCGGCCACCGCGGTGACCCCGGCGAAGGCGAACCCGACTGCGGCGAGGGCCACTCCGAGTAGCAGCGAGCCTTCCACCGGCAGGCCGGTCGCGACGGCGGTGAGGAAGACGATCATGCCCGCCGCCACATCGGCCAGACCCGCGAGAGCCACCGCGGACACGAGCAGGGCGCGGCGACCGACGCGGGCCGACCGGATCAGTTCGGCACGTCCGTTCTCCTCGTCGGACCGGGTTCGCCGGCCGACGAGGAACATGTTCATGAGGGCCAGAATGATCGCGATGTAGCCGAAGATCTCGAAGACGACCTCGCCGCCGACCGTGCCGAGCAGCTGCTCGGGCCCGCTCAAGGCGATCAGTGCCGGGCTGCCACCGACCGTCTGACGCAAGGCGGCCAGCTTTTCCGGACTGTCGTAGAGGCCCTGGCTGCCCAGCGACTGGAAGCCCAGCAAGAGCGCGGTACCGACCAGCCAGGCCGCCAATCCGACCCGCTCGCGCCGCAACCCGAATCTCAACAGCCAACCGGACCCGGTGGTGCTTTCCGACGGGTGGACGATCGAAGTCATGCCGGTCATCTCGGTGTGCGCGCATCGTCGACGGTCGTGGGCGCCCACGTCGCGCTGTCGCGGTAGTGGCGTAGGAAGATGTCCTCCAGCGTCGGCGGCGAGCTCGTGAGATCACGCACGCCGAGCGCCGCGAGTGTCCGCATGATGTCCTCGAGTGCGACCGCGTCGGCGTCGAACCGGACGGTGTGTCCGTCCCGGACGAGGTTGTGCACGCCGGGCAATACGTCGATCCCGGTCGGTTCCTGCCGCGTCTCGGCGGTGATCGCCACTCGGCTGAGATGACGCAGTTCGGCGAGAGTTCCGCTCTCCACGGTTGTGCCGAGCCGGATGATCGTCACCCGGTCGCACAGCGCCTCGACCTCGGCCAGGATGTGGCTCGACAACAGCACGGTCCGTCCGCGCGATCGTTCCTCGGCGACACAGCGCTGGAATTCCGCTTCCATCAGCGGGTCCAGTCCGGCAGTCGGCTCGTCGAGGAGCAACAGTTCGGCATCCGACGCCAGTGCGGCGATCAGAGCGACCTTCTGTCGATTGCCCTTCGAATAGGTGCGTGCCTTCTTCCGGGGATCCAGGTCGAAGCGTTCGAGGAGAGCGTCGCGGCGTTGCCGATCGGAGTCGCCGCGCAGACGGCCCATCAGATCGATCACCTCGCCGCCGGTGATGCCCGGCCAGAGACTGACCTCGCCGGGCACATACGCGAGTCGGCCGTGCAGTGACACCGCATCGCGCCAGGGATCGCTACCGAGCACCCGGATCGTGCCGCTGTCCGCACGCAGCAGCCCCAGCAGGACGCGGATCGTGGTTGTCTTACCCGAACCGTTCGGGCCGAGGAAACCGTGCACCTCTCCGGCGTGCACGGTGAGGTTCAGTCTGTCCAGGGCTCGGACATGCCCGAACGACTTGGTCAGTCCCGAGATCGAGATGGCGGCCACCTTTCCAGGGTCACCCAAACGCCGGCTGCGCGCGAGGGCCGAATGTCCCTTCGGACAGTGACAGCGGCACCGATCCGGTGTCAGTGGAATGTGACGACGCCGCCGGCGCCGAGTTGACGGACCACCGAGCGACATTCGACAGCGATCGGATCGACTCGACGCTTCTCCGAGGCGATTCGGACGCCGTTGCCGCTGACCCGTAGCTGCAGGCGATGGCCGCGATAGAAGATTCGAAACGACAGAGTGCCGAGCGCTTTCGGCCAGTGGGGATTGACGATGAGGCGATTCTCGCGCAATTCCAGACCGGAGAAGCAGCGCTGCAGAAGGTCGATGCTGCCGGCCATGGCGGCCAGATGAATGCCCTCCGAGGTCGTGCCACCCTGAATATCCGCGACATCGGACAAGAGCACGCGTTCGAAGAAGTCGACGGCTCGCGCCCGGTTCGCCCGAGCGAGCACCCACGCATGCACCACCGAGCTCAACGTCGAGCCGTGCGAGGTACGCGCCAGGTAGTAGTCGATGGTGTGGGGGATCATCTCCGGCGGCAACCCATAGCCGAGGTGCTCGAGAATCGTGCGCAGCTCATCGGCAGACAGTAGGTAGAACAACATCAGGACATCGGCCTGCTTGGAGGCCCGGTAACGGTTCACGTCATCGTGCTCGGCCTCCAGTATTCGATCGAGCCGTTGAATGTTGCCGTACTTCGCGCGGTAGGAATCCCAATCCAGTTCTGCCAACGCCTCGTAGCCCTCGAACTGGCTGATCGTGCCGTCGTGAAAGGGTACGAACATGCGACACGCCAGCTCGCGCCAGTGCTCGAGTTCCGGCTCACGGAGGCCGATCTCGTCGAGCAGGTTGACACGATCGCGCTGCGGGATCGCCGCGAGTGCATCGAGCGCGCGCCCGAGCACCCAGACAACCATGACGTTCGTGAAGGCGTTGTTGTCGATTCCGTCGTACGGCGCTTCCGGATATCCGGCGTGGAACTCGTCCGGCCCGATCACCCCGCGGATGACATACCTGTCGTGCGTCTGGTCATAGGTCGCCAGCGACGCCCAGAACCTCGCTGTCTCGACGAGTAGCTCGGTGCCACATTCGATGAGAAAGTCGAGGTCGCCGGTGACCTGGAAGTACTGCCACACGTTGTAGGCGACGGCGAGGCCGATGTGATGCTGACGTGCGCTCGGGTCCGGGTTCCATCGTCCCGAACGTGGATTGAGGTGAAGCTTCTGGCTCTCCTCGCGCCCGTCGCTGCCGGACTGCCACGGGAACATCGCGCCCCGATATCCTGCCTCGCGGGCGAGCTGACGTGCCTCGGGCAGCCTGCGGAAGCGATAGCGGAGCAGGGCCTTGGTGAGTGCGGGCAGACGCGGATTGAGCACCGGCAGGACGAACAACTCGTCCCAGAAGATGTGTCCGCGGTACGCCTCGCCGTTGAGTCCGCGCGCGGGCACACCCGCATCGAGTTCGACGGTGTGGTCGGAGACCACCTGCAGCAGATGCAGCAGGTGCACCCGGATGACACGCTGTGCCTCCGGGTGGCCGTCGAGGTTGATGCAGAACAGATCCCAGAGCTTGACGAAAGCGCGCGCGTGGTCGGCGAGGAGCTCGCGAAAGCTTCCCAGCCGGGCCAGCCATCGCGAGGCCGCCTCGCCGGGTTCGGAGATACCGTGGTCGCGCGAGGTGTACAGCGTCACCACCTTCTCCGCGGTGACGCTGTCGCCGGCGACGACGTCGACAGCGATCCGGTGGCCGACCCGGCGGCCCTCGTCCATGAGTCGGTAGCGGCCCGGCAATCGTTCCCCGCCACGCCAGAGGGTGGTGCGGGCGGCCAGAGCCACCGCGATGCCGGATTGATTGGTGCGCGCGGTCAGCAGCACCGAATCCTCGGACAGGCGTGTGGTCCGGTGCGCCGTGAGGTGGTCGCTCGCCAACTCGCGGTACCGTTCGACCAGACTGTTTCGGACGTCGCCATCGAGCATCGAGCAGAACTCGATCGTGCCGGACCAGTCCTCCGCGGTGATCGTCGTCTCCAGGGCACAGACATGCGGCTGGTCCATCGACACGAACCGGCGCTGCCGCAGCGTCGAGACCCGGCCCGCCGGGTCGCGGAAACGGACGTCGCGGGTCAGGACCGCGCGCCGAAGATCGAGGGACTGCCGGAACGACATCAGTTCCACGTCGTCGATGTCGAACCATGCGCCGTCGTCGATCCGGAACGTCAGCGGCAGCCAATTGGGCAGGTTCACCAGGCTCTCGTTGTCGATGTCGGTGCCGTCGACGTGGTCGATCAGTCGGTTGAACAGCCCGGCCGCGTAGGTGCCGGGGTAGTGCACTTGTCCCGCATCGCATTCCGGTGCACACCCGCGGCTCGCGAGGTAGCCGTTACCGACGGTGCACAGTGCTTCCCGGAGTTTCTCGGCGTGCGGATCGTAGGCGTCATATGTCAACGACCAGGCACTGGTGGGCTCGCGAGACTGTTCGAGCAGATCGGCGATGCGGCCCAGCAGCTTGGCCAGCGCGCCGGGGGAGTCGACGGCGAACTGTGCGGCGGAGCGGCGGTCCTTGTTCTCCGCGGCACGGACCACCACGCCGATCCCGTCGGTGGAGACCTGGTCGAAGGCGTCCTCGTCAGTGATGTCGTCGCCGAAGTAGATCGGTATGGCGTCGCCGGGGACGTCCATCCGGTCGAGGATCCAGCGCAGTGCGCGACCCTTGTCCCAATCCACGTCGGGGCGCAGTTCGATCACCATCCGCCCCGGCACGATCCGCAGACCATGCGTGCGACCGACCGCCCGTGTTGCCGCCGTGATCTCGCCCACGCGATCGGTGTCGACGTTCCGGTAGTGGACGGCAACACTGAACTTCTTGTGTTCCAGCAGAATTCCCGGTATCCCATCGAGCTGATCACGTAATTTCGTTGCGGCGGAATCGACTTTGTCGGTGGATCCCAGGGCGACCTCGTTGACGTAGTGCTCGCCCGCCGGCCCGACGAGCTCGGCGCCGTGGCTTCCGGCGTACCAGATCCCGTCGAGACCGACCCGTGCGCGCACGTCGGGGACGTCACGGCCGCTGAGGACGGCGACCGGGCACACCGTCGAAAGTCGGGTCAACGTCTCGGACGCACCGTCGACCAGGGCCGCGGCGGCCGGATCGCGAACGATGTCCGACAGCGTGCCGTCGAAGTCGAAGAACATCGCCGGGGTGCGCGTGGCCGCGATGGAATGCAGGTGATCGAGATAGGTCCGGGCATCGGGCATCGTCGAGATCCGGGCACCGCCGAGGCGGACCGTGACCTCGGCGAGGTCGGTGACCACGACGTCCGCGCCGGCACGCACCAACGCATCCGCATCTCCGGTGCGGTCTACGCCGATGACGAGTGCGAACCCGCCGGCGCGGCCGGCGGCGATGCCCACCGCCGCATCCTCGACGACGACACAGCGTCGCGGCGTCGCCCCGAGCCTGCGGGCGGCCTCGAGGAGGGTTGCGGGATGGGGCTTGCCCGGCAGGCCGAGTTCCTCGGCGACCACACCGTCGACCCGTGTGGAGAACAGATCTCCGATACCCGCGGCCTCCAGGACCTGCGCGCAGTGACGGCTCGACGAGAACACTCCGCAGGCGATCCCGAATGCTTTGAGCCGCCGGATCAGTGCGACCGTGGAGGCGAACGGTGCCACACCGTCGCGATCGAGCATCTCGAGATAACGGACGGTCTTGCGATTGCTCATGCCCCAGACGGAATCGGTGTCCGGTGGATCGTCGGGCGTGCCGCGGCCGACGGTGATGCCGCGGGAAGCGAGGAAGTCGGTCACCCCGTCCTCGACCGGTTTGCCGTCGACGTATCGCCGATAGTCGTCATCGGTGAACGGCGATCGAACGGCGCCGTCGAGGTCAGGGTGTCGCCGGAGGTAGTCATCGAACAGCTCCGCGCACGCGGTCGCGTGTACCGATGCGGTGTCGGTGATCACGCCGTCGAGGTCGAAGATCACCGCATCGTGGAGACGGGCGTCGATCGTGACCACGCGGGTGGCGGATTGCTCGTCGGGAGCCACCGTCCCGGACATCGTCATAGGACCAGCATCCCCCCTGCGACGTCGTGCGGTGTCCGAATCACGGGTGATTGGGACTTTGGTCTGTCGTTGCCGGGCGACAGACCAAAGTCCGCGGTCCCGCCTACTGTGTCGCCATGTGGATGCGCGAGAACAACTCCGCTGCAGCCAGCTTGGACTCGTCGGTGGCCACCTCGTCGAAGGACTGGCCGCCTTCGATGTCGACCATCGCACGGTGCAGCTTTCCGGTGAATCGGAAGGGGGCCTCGTAGGCATTGGAGACCGGAGTGATCAGATCGCAGCCGATGTCGAACGACTCCTGGACCGTGTAGCGCATCGGTACCTGTTGCGCGAAGGTGCCCGCACCGATCACCTCGGTGCCCGCGCGTAACGTGACCCGGCCTCCGGTGCCCAGAGTTCCCGGCTCATCGCACTCGATCTGGGCCGACACGATGTAGCGGCCCGCCGGAAGCGGCGCGTCGGAGGACACCCGGTAGCGGTGCTCGGAGAACCAGTTGTGCTCCCAGTGCAGCCTGCCGTCCTGCACGAAGAGCGTGTACCCGGCGGTACGCCCACCACAGGAGATCAGCACGCCTTCCGTCGCCGGGTCGAGGATCTCGATCTCGGCGGAGAGGACATGATCGACGTTCTTGATCGGCGGCGACGAGGTCTCCGGAATGCGCACTGTTCCCGCGAAGTACGTGAAGCTCTTCTTGCCGGCGATGTGGCTCGGCCGCAGGCTCACGTCCGCGCGTTCCGAGAACCGATCGTCGAGGGGCAGCACGTTGTACTTCGCGGCCTCCGTCATGAAGAGGTCCTGTAGCTCTCGGAGCTTGTCGGGGAACTCCGCGGCCAGGTCGTGGGCCTGAGAGAAGTCCTCGTCGACGTTGTACAACTCCCACGTGTCCGCGACGAAGTCGGCCGAACCCCGCATCTGCCACGGGAGCTTGTGCCGACACCCGGCCACCCAGCCGTCGTGGTAGATGGCGCGGTTGCCGAACATCTCGAAATACTGCGTGCGACGCCGGCCGTCGGCGTCGGCATCTGTCCAGGTGTAGGCCATCGAGGTGCCCTCAACGGGGGTCTGCTCGGCGCCGTTCACCCGCGTCGGGTGCGGGATGCCGACGGCGTCGAGGATGGTCGGCGCGATGTCGACGACGTGGTGGAACTGTGAACGCACCGTGTCGTTCTCGTCGATGTGTCCGGGATAACGCATCACGAGTCCATTGCGGGTGCCCCCGAAGTGCGAGGCCACCTGCTTCATCCACTGGAACGGGGACGAGCCCGCCCAGCACCACGGCACCGGATAGTGGTTCTCGTGGTTCGGGCCGCCGATCTCGTCGATGTGCGCCAGCATCGTGTCCAGGTCGTCGTGGAATCCGTGCTGGGTCTTCATGTTGTTCAGCGTGCCGGTGAGTGTGCCCTCCGCGCTGGGCCCGTTGTCGCCGATGATGTAGATGACGAGAGTGTCGTCGGCGACCCCGAGCGTGTCGAGTGCGTCGATGAGGCGGCCGGCCTGGGCATCGGAGTGCTCGAGGAATCCGGCGAACACCTCCTGCATCCGGGCGTACAGGCGCTTGGCGTCGTCGGGCTGCTCGTCCCAGGCCGGAATCTCATCCGGACGCGGGGTCAACTCGGTGTCCGCGGGAATGATGCCCAGGGCCTTCTGCCGTTCGAACGTCAGCTGCCGCTCGTGATCCCAGCCGTGGTCGAACGCGCCCCGATACCGATCCGACCACTCTTTGTCGACGTGATGGGGCGCGTGAGCGGCACCTGGCGTCCAGAACACGAAGAAGGGCTTGTCGGGAGCCGAGGCCTTCTGATTCGTCATCCACTCGATGGCCTTGTCCGCCATCGCCTCGGTGAAATGCCAGGTCTCGTCGGCGCCGGGAGTGCGCTCGATCGGCGTGGTGTTCTCCCACAACGGCGTATTCCACTGGTCGGCCTCACCGCCGAGGAACCCCCAGTAGTACTCGAAGCCCTTGCCCGTCGGCCATCGGTCGAACGGCCCGGCGGCACTGGTCTCGTGGTCGGGGGTGTTGTGCCACTTGCCGAATGCGGCCGTGCTGTAGCCGTTGAGCTTGAGGATCTCGGCGACCGATGCGGATTCGGGGCCCCATTGCCCGTCGTAGCCGGGGAACGCGGTCGCCAGTTCCATGATGTTGCCGGAGTGCACCGAATGATGGTTGCGGCCCGACAGGAGTGCGGGGCGCGTGGGCGAGCACAGGGCGGTGGTGTGGAATCGGTTGTAGAAGGCGCCTTCGGATGCGAGTTGTTCCAGGCGTGGGGTCTTCGCCGGGCCGCCACACAGGCTGGGCTGACCGAAGCCGACGTCGTCGAGCATGATGACCACGACGTTCGGTGCTCCCGCGGGGGCGGACGGTGAACTCATCACGCCCGCCTCTGAATCGTGGTAGGTCACACCGATCTTCCCGGAGAACGGTTCGGGCGGTAGCGGCAGGTGGTTGCGGCTCATGATGGCTCCTCGTTGGTTCTGTGGTTGGTCAGTGCGTGGTCGCGGTGCCGAGCCGACCGGCATCGGTGTTGCGGTAGCGCCGGATGAGGGGGAGCAGGAACAGGAGGAAGGCTGCGGGGATGATGGAGAATCCGAGCAGCAGGCCCTCGAGCGCGGTGGCGGACTGCGGGATCGCGTGCGTGGAGGAGACGAAGCCGCTCCCGGCGAGGATGAGGCTGTAGCAGAGCGGACCCAGCGCGTGGGAGCCGTTGTCAGCGGCGGTCCACAGTCCGGTGAAGGCGCCGGCCTGGTCTCGTCCGGTGCGCTTGGTGTCGGCGGCGATGGTGTCGGGCAGCATCGCGAAGAGCGGAACCTGGGTGCCCATGGTCGCGACCCCGATCAGGGCCGCGACGACGACGGTGGGGAGCAGGCCGGCTTTGACGGCGGGGTAGAACGCCGCGGCACTGGCCGCCCACGCGCAGATCATCAGCATGAACATGCGCGGTTTACCGGTGCGACGGGTGTAGCGGCCGATCAGCGGGGCCGAGAGGGCGCTTGCTGCCGTGAGTACGAGGAACACGATGGCGGTCTTCGCCTGGCCACCCAGGTAGTACGTGGCGACGTACGGCAGACCGGTCATCGCCATGGTCTGGAAGATGACCATCAGCGCGTAGGTGGTGACCAGGAGGAAGAACGCCGTGTTGCCCCGTGCGCTTCGGAAGGATTCGCGCAGACCGAGTGCCTGACCACCGTTGCCGGAACCGGAGTCGGAGCCGGTGCCGGATCGGACCCACCGTGTCGAGCGCGCCGGCACGATCATCGCAACCAGGAGGCCGATGCCGACGACGACGGCCATGGTTCGGTAGGAGGCCATGGTGCCGTGACCGACGAGCTTGGGAGCGATGACGCCGCCGATCAGGAATCCGAACGTGAAGAACATCGACCGCCAGGTCATGATCCGGGTCCGCTCGACGGGAGAGTCGGTCATCTCGGCTGCCAGCGCCGTCTGGGGGACCTGGAACAGCAGGTAGCCGGTGGACGCGAGGAGGAAGGCGACCAGCACCCACAGCGCCCCGATGCTGCCGGTGAACGGGGAGGCGAAGGTCAGCACGAAGAAGACGGGGAGCGTCAGCGCGCCGATCCACATCAGTTGTTGGCGCCGACGGGTGCGGACCGCTTCTCGGTCGCTGAGTGCTCCGGCCCATGGGCTCAGCAGGGTGTCCCACAATTTCGGCAGCGCGACGATGAGGCCGGCCAGTCCGGCGGCGACTCCGACGGTGTTGGTCAGGTAGATGATCAACAGCAGGCCCGGAGCGGTCAGAAACGTGTTCGAAGCCAGAAAGCCGGTGGACCAGCCGAACAATCGGGGCCGCGACACGCTGGACGTCTTGGGTCTCGGGGATGTTGTGGCGGGGACTTCGGTGAGGGACATGGCGGAGATCCTTCTGTGTGGTCGGGGCCGAGTGGCTCCCAGTGTGCGACCTGAATCACAGGACAAACTTGACTTGAGATGACACGTATTTGACTTGAGAGGTCACGGTTCGTCGCGTCGCGTCGGTGTACGGCGATGAGGGCCCCGTACAGCACCTCGCCCGCTGATCGAGTAAGTCGCCTCACCGATTCGCGTAAGGGAGTCTCCTTCCGCTGATCGAGTAAGCGAGGAGCGTCAGCGGCGAGAGCATCGAGATCACCTGCATGACAGGGAGATTGGTCTCGATGCGCTCCCTCGCTTGCGCTCGGTCACTTACTCGACCAGCGAAATGGCGATCTCGCTGCTGACGATCACTGGGAGCTTGACCGGCGAGATGGCGATCGGGTTGCTGGGGATCGGCGGGAGTTCGACCGGCGAGATGGCGATCGGGTTGCTGGGGATCGGCGGGAGCTCGATCAGCGAGATGGCGATCGGGTTGCTGACGATCAGCGGGAGCTCGACCGGCGAAATGGCGATCGGTTGCTGACAATCAGCGGGAGCCGATCAGCGGTCGGCGAGCTGGTTGCGATAGGCGCGGGGGCTCGTGCCGAACCACCGACGGCATGCGCGGGTGAGCGCGCTCTGCTCGGAGTAACCGAGTTCGCGGGCGATGAACGTGAAGCTCAGGTCGGTGTCCCGGAGGTAGCGCTCGGCGACGTCTCGTCGGACATCGTCGACGAGGTCGGCGTAGGTGGTGCCCTGTGACTCCAGGCGTCGCTGGAAGGTTCGGGGGTGCATGGCGAACTGCTGCGCGATCATGTCCAGCGTCGCCCCGGTGGGCAGCAGGTGGCGGATGAGTTCGCCGGCACGAACGATCAGGCTCGTCTCACGTGCGGGCAGGACGGTGTCGAGGTAGCGCCGGATCACCTCGTTGGCGGCGCGGTCATGGCTGAGCGGTCGATCGAGATCGCTGGTGCGCAGCACCAACCCGGCACGCGGCTGTTCGAATCGCGGAGCGCAGCCGAAGTAGGCGAGGTAGTCCTTTCGGCCGGTGAGCGCGCGATGGGTCAGGTGGACCTGCAGTGGCCGGTACTCGGGACCGAGCAGGAACCGGAACACCTTCAGCGACACACCCAGGGCGAGCTCTTGGGTCTGGGCATGCGGAGGGAGATGGTCGAGCAGCGGGCGGATCTCGTAGAAGGCCCGGGCGTCGGTGTCGGTCGGTTCGAGCGTGACCGCGATCGCCGGTCCGTAGGCGCCGACATACTTGACCCCGATGGCGACGGCGTCGGCCACGTTCCGGGCCGTCCGCACCGCGACCCCCAGTGGTCCGAGGATCTCGACGCCTTGTCGGCGGTCCGCGAGTAGCCGTCCGAAGTCGACTCTGCCGGTGGCCTCGGCCGCGCTCTCCATGGCCGTGATGTGACTCCGATACGGGATGAAGACGTCGTGGTTGCCGGCATCCTCGGGGCGCAGCCCGGCCGCGCGCAGCAGCAGGTCGGGATCGGCGCCGAGCTCGGCGACCTGCTCCCGATAACCGGTCAGCACCGATCCACGGATGACGGACACGCCGGCCATCTTCCGGTGGGTTGTCGTGTCAGGTCAAGTAGTCGTCGCCTCAAGGCAAGTTTGTTGCCCGTCCAGCCGCGCACGATCGATGTCATTCCGCATCGACATCCCGCGAAAGGAACCCCGATGGTCCACGCCGACTACCGCACCAGCCTCCCGATTCAACCGCCACGTCCCGCGCCGACCACCGCGGTCGATGTGCGTCACGCCGAGACTCCCGCCCCGATACAACCGTTGCGCCCTCCGGCCGGCGCGCCGAACGTGGTGATGATCCTGCTCGACGACATGGGCTTCGGCGCGTCGTCGGCGTTCGGCGGTCCGTGCCGGATGCCGGTCGCGGAGCGGCTCGCCGCCGACGGCCTGCGCTACACGCGTTTTCACACCACCGCGATGTGCTCCCCGACCAGGGCTTCGTTGCTGACCGGTCGCAACCATCACACCGCCGGGATGGGCGTGATCACCGAGCTCGCCTCGGCATTCCCCGGCTACTCGTCGACGCGACCCGACTCTGTCGCCACGCTGCCGGAGATGTTGCGGCGCAACGGGTATGGCACCAGCTGCTTCGGCAAGTACCACCAGACACCCACCTGGGAGATGAGCCGGTCGGGCCCGTTCGACCGGTGGCCGACAGGTGAGGGCTTCGAGAAGTTCTACGGTTTCATGGGCGGCGAGACCGACCAGTACGCACCGACCCTGTTCGAGGGCACCACGCCGGTGCAGACGCCGCAGGGGCAGAGCTACCACCTGAGCGAGGACATTGCCGAGCGTGCGATCGCCGACATTCGTCAACAGCAGACGCTCTCGCCGGACAAGCCGTTCTTCAGCTATCTCTCGTTCGGCGCCGTGCACGCACCGCACCATGCGCCGGCGGCCTACGTCGAGTCCTACCGCGGCGACTTCGACCACGGGTGGGACGCACAGCGTGAGCAGACGCTGGCGAAGCAGAAGGAACTCGGCATCGTGCCCGACGACACCGAACTGAGCGCACGTCCGGACGAGATCGGGTCGTGGGACGAGCAGCCGGAAGACGCGCGGCGTCTCTACGCGCGGATGATGGAGGCCTACGCCGCCATGGCAACCCACACCGACGAGCAGATCGGCAAGGTCGTCGACGCGCTCGACGAGATCGGTCAGCTCGACAACACGATCATCATCTACATCCTCGGCGACAACGGCGCGAGCGGCGAGGGCGGACCGCACGGCTGCCTCAACGAGTTCGCCACCTACAACCTCGAGCCGGCCACCGTGACCGAGATGCTCGAGCGGATCGACGAGATCGGCGGGCCGAGCCTGTTCAACCACTACCCGGTGGGATGGGCGCATGCGATGAACACCCCATACCAGTGGACCAAGCAGATCGCCTCCCACTGGGGTGGCACCCGCAACGGGATGATCGTGCACTGGCCCGCCGGCATCGAGTCCGCCGGGGAGAACCGGCATCAGTTCACCCACGTGAACGACGTGGCGGCGACCGTACTCGAGGTCGCCGGTCTGCCCGAGCCGACGATGGTCAACGGCGTGGCCCAGAAGCCGCTCGAGGGCGTCTCCATGGTGTACTCGTTCGACGACGCCGACGCCCCCGAGCAGCACACCACGCAGTACTTCGAGCTGTTCGGCAATCGCGGGATCTACCACGACGGCTGGTCGGCGTGCACCATCCACGGCATCCCGTGGGTGTTCGACGGCGAGACCCCCAGCTTCGCCGACGACGACTGGGAGCTCTATGCCCCCGATGACCACAGCCAGGCCCACAACCTGGCAGCGGCAGAACCCGAGCGGCTGGAGCAGCTCAAGGACCTGTTCCTCATCGAGGGCGCAAAGTACAACGTGTTCCCGCTCGATGACCGCAAGGTCGCGCGGCTGCACGCACCCTCGGTGGGCCGGCCGCAGTTGATGGACGGGCGGACCACGCTGACGCTGTTCCCCGGGATGTCGCACATGAACGAGAACGTCGTCCCCGACACCAAGAACTGCTCGTGGCGGGTCAGTGTCGAGGTCGAGGTCGGTGCGGCCGATGCGGGCGCCCTGGTCACCCAAGGGAGTCGGTTCGGCGGCTGGGCGCTCTATCTCTGCGAGGGGGTCCCTGCGTTCCACTACAGCTGGATCGATGTCGAGCACTACGAGATCGTCGCCGACGATCCGCTGATCCCGGGAGCGCACACCGTGGAGTACGACTTCAGCTACGACGGTGGTGGTGTCGGCAAGGGCGGCATCGGGCGGCTCTTCGTCGACGGGGTCTGCGTCGGCGAGACGGTGCTCGCGCACACCGTGCCGTTCCTGTACCACACCACCGACGGACTCGACGTGGGCGCGGACAACGGGTCACCGGTGTCGGATGACTACGGCACCCCGGGCGGTCGTTTCACCGGCACCATCCGCCGCGTGGTGCTCGAGACCGACACTGACAAGGGTGACGAGCCCGGGGCCGCCGAGGCCCGGCTGCGCGCCCAGCTCGCCACCCAGTGAATTACAGTGCGATCTCGCGGTCTCGGACAGTAACCCGGAGGGGACACGGATGGATTCTCACATCGAACAGTCGGGTTGCTGCACTCCGGCGCGATCTTCCGGCGCAGCCGCGGTCGGTACGGGGTCGTCCGGACCGGTAGCCGGGCCCGGGGACGTGGACACCGAATGGGTCCGCATCCCCGCCGGCGAGTTCCTCATGGGCACCGAGGACCCGGTGGGGTTCCCGGGTGACGGGGAGGGGCCGGTACGTCCGGTGTATGTCGATGCGTTCCGGATCGCCCCGTATGCCGTCACCAACAACGACTACGCCGCCTTCGTCGACGAGACCGGATATGTCACCGACGCAGAGCGATACGGCTGGTCCTACGTGTTCGCCGGCTTTCTGCCGTCGAGCCTGAGGCGGGGCGCACCGCGACCGGACCAGACGCCGTGGTGGTGTGGCGTCGACGGCGCGTATTGGGCGGCACCGGAAGGGCCCGGGAGCACCGTCGAGGACCGTGGGCGTCATCCTGTCGTCCACGTCTCCTGGGATGACGCGCAGGCCTACTGCTCGTGGGCCGGCGCGAGGCTGCCCACGGAGGCCGAGTGGGAATGCGCGGCGCGCGGCGGTCTCCGCCACAAGCGATACGCGTGGGGCGACGAACTGCAGCCCGACGGCGAACACCGGTGCAACATCTGGCAGGGCAGCTTCCCGACGAAGAACACCGCCGACGACGGGTACCGAGGTACCTGTCCGGTGGATGCTTTCCCGCCCAACGGGTTCGGTCTGTACAACGTCGCCGGTAACGTCTGGGAGTGGTGCGCGGACCGGTGGGGCATCACCCATGCAGCAGAGCGTTGTGTCAACCCGGGCGGACCCACCGACGGACCGGCGCGGGTCATCCGCGGCGGTTCATACCTCTGCCACGACTCCTACTGCAATCGCTACCGGGTGGCCGCGCGAACCGCGAACACGGCCGACAGTTCGACGGGCAACACCGGCTTCCGGTGTGCGCGGGATGCACACTGACTCGGGTTCGCCGCCACCCACCGTCACTCGCCGGCGAGATCGGCCGACAGGTCGGCGACCTCGACACCCTCCGGGATCTGCACCTCGGCGATGCGCTCGGGAACGTCATCGAATTCGAGGCGCAGCGCCTTGCACATCGTCGCGTGCATGTCGTACAGAGCGGTGATGTAGGTCAATTGAACGATCTGTTCGGAAGACAGGTGCTCGGTCAGCACCTCGAACACGCCGTCGGGGACCCGGCCGCCGTCGAGGACGAGGCCGTCGGCATAGGCGAGGACGGCGCGCTCCAACGGCGTGAAGAGGTCGCTGACCTGCCATGCGGGGATGGCTGCGATCTTCTCCTCCGGCATGCCCAGGGAGCGCATCTGTTTGCAGTGCTGCGAGAAGACGAACTGACTGCCACGAGCGTAACCGGCGCGGCCCTGTCCGAGTTCGCGCAGTAGCGGATCGAGAGATGAGTTGCGGTACAACGAGAATCCCCGGACCGCATGCCGGAAGACATCAGGCGACTGCGCGAACACGGTCCACCAGTCACCCGGGGTGGCGTGAATGGTGCCGTGATCGACTGCCGGGTCCTTGTCCGGTCCGAAAAGCCGGTCGTAGAAGTACAGGATCTTGTCGTCGGTGACGTCGGCGCGATGGACCTCGGGAAGGCGTGGCATCGGGTTCCTTTCGGGTTCGTCGGATCAGTGGCCGGTCGGAACGCGGCGATCGGCAGCGGTCTTCGGTTCGTGGACTACGTCATCTTCAGTGAATTCCCTGGTCCAACAAGCGAATTCAAGAAGAATGCCGTCGGGATCCTGGAAGTAGAAGGACCGCACGAAGGTGCCGGGATGGACGTGGCGAGAGACGCCGGCCGGGCTGTCGTCGTGGTTGAGGACAGGGCTCACTGCCACGCCTGCCTCCGCCAAGCGCGTCCGGTAGTTGTCGAACTCCTCTGGCGGAACCGCGAACGCGACATGGTTCATCGATCCGACGGCGCTCGCGAGTTCGCCTTCGTCGGGGCGGCCCTTGGGTGCCGCGATGCCGGGTGCGGCATCAGGGGAGTCGGCCAGCCAGAAGAATGCCACCGAGTTTCCACCGCCGCAGTCGAAGAAGAAGTGCTGGCCCAGGCCGCCGGGGAGGTCGAGGGTCTTGATCAGAGGCATCCCGAGGACACCGGAGTAGAAGTCGATGGTGCGGCGCATGTCTGCGCACACCAGTGCGAGATGGTTGATGCCACGGAGTTCGAACGTGGTGTTTTTCGAGGTCATCGAGCTTCCTTCCGTGGGAGAATCGATCGGTGGACGTGCCACCGTGTACGAGTCGGCCCGTAGATGACTTGACTGTCATGTCAACTTCATGAATAGTGTTGATCGTGGCCAAGTCATCTGTCAATACCTCGGCGGTGCCCGCTCCGGTCGAATCGCTGTCGCCACGGGGGCGGGCAACGCGTGACGGGCTACTCGACGCGGCGCAACGGGTCTTCGAGCGGGTCGGGTTCCTCGACGCCCGGGTCGAACTCGTGGCGCAAGAGGCCAACGTCTCGTACGGAACGTTCTACCGCTACTTCGAATCGAAGGAAGACGTCTTCCGGGAACTCAGCTCACGCCTGTTCGCCGATGTTCATCTACGTGAGCCCGCCGCATCTGACATGACGCCCGCGCAACGACTCATCGCGTCCAACCGTGCGTACTACGAGGCGTATCGGCGCAACGCCCGCATGATGGCGATCGTCGAACAAGTGGCCACGTTCAACGACGAGTTCCGGGAGTTGCGCCACGAGCACCGCGCGCAACTCATCGATCGGACCGCGGCCGCCATCGCCCGCTGGCAGAAGGACGGACGGGCCCGGGCAGGCCTGGACCCGACGATGGCGGCGCGCGCCATGGCCGCGATGGTCGACCACACCCTGTACCTGTGGCTTGTCCAGGGTGAGGACGCCGACGAAGAGCACCTGCTCGACACGCTCGATCAGATGTGTGTCGGCGCACTGGGACTCGACGATCACTGATCGCCGGTGTTCCCGGCGACTCTCAGCGTGGCCGCGGTGAGGCGGCCGAACACGAACGGGAGATCGATGATGATCGGACAGCTCGCCGAGCGCTTCTTCACCGCGATAGAGGCAGGCGACACCGCTGCACTGCGCGACCTCTACAGTGCCGACGCCGTGATCTGGCACAACGACGATCAGGCCGAGCAAACAGTCGACGAGAACCTGCGGGTGCTCGGCTGGCTCGCCCGCACGATCAGCGACCTGCATTACCAGGACATCCGCCGCGTCGTCCACGACGACGGATTCGTCCAGCAACACCTGCTGACCGGGATCCTGCCCGACGGGTCGGACATCGCGGTACCCGCGGCGTTGTTCGTCACCGTCGTCGGTGAGCGGATCGCACGCCTGGACGAGTACGTCGACTCCGCGCACATCAGGCCCCTGCACGCCCTCGCCGCTCGACGTCGGGCGAACGCCGAGGACCGAGCTCCGGCCGACCAGAGGAGGATCCGATGACCGACCTGGCGACATCCCCACCCGACACCGATCTGGCGCACCTCTGCGCACGGATGCGGTCGTTCATCGACGATGAGGTGATCCCACAGGAGACCGCGCTGCACGGGCCCGACGCGGCCGGGGTCCTGGAGCACTTGAGGTCTCGGGCGAAGCAATTGGGGTTGTGGGCGCTCGGACATCCGGCCGAGGTCGGCGGGGGCGGGGTGCCTTTCCTCGATTTCGTGTATCTCAACGAGATCATCGGGCGTTCGGAGTACGGGCAACTCGCGGTCGGCTCGGTGACCATGCAAGACACCATCATGCTGCACAAGCACGGCACCGACGAGCAGCGTCGGCGATGGATACCGGGCATGGTCGCAGGCGATGTGCTGCCGTCGGTCGGCCTCACCGAGCCGGAGGTCGCCGGTTCGGATCCGACGCTGATCGACACGCGCGCGGAACTCGTCGACGATGACTGGGTGATCAACGGGCACAAGTGGTTCACCACCGGGGTGGACAAGGCCGCCTACTGCACCGTGTTCGCGCGCACCGAGGACGAGTCGGTCCCACGGCATTCCCGGATCAGCTCGATCATCGTGCCGACCGACACGCCCGGATTCGAGATCGTCCGCTCGATACCCACCATGGGCCATGACCCCAGCGATCACTTCGAGGTGCGACTGACCGATGTCCGCGTCCCGAAGGCGAATCTGCTGGGGGAGCGCGGCAAGGGCTTCGTCATCGCTCAGGACCGGCTCGGCCCGGGCCGCATCTTCCACTGCATGCGGTGGCTCGGCCAGGCTCAGCGCGCCTACGAGTTGATGTGTGAGCGCGCCAATTCACGGTATGTCCATGGTTCGTTGCTCGCCGAGAAGGGCGAGGTGCACCGCTACATCGCGGAGTCGGCCGCCGAGATCCAGGCGGCGCGCCTGATGACCCTCGACGCGGCGCGCGTGATGGATTCCGGCGACGACGCCCGCGTCCAGATCGGTCTGATCAAATTCTGGGGCGCACGCATGCTGCACAACGTCGTCGACCGCGCGATCCAGGTGCATGGGGCGCTCGGTCTTACCGCCGATACACCGCTCGAGCAGATGTACAGGCGGGCGCGCTACGCACGTATCTACGACGGCCCGGACGAAGTCCACCGGATGTCGACCGCGCGCCGTCTGCTCCGCGACCCGGAGGCCGCGCCGTGGCGTTGACGTTCCCGGTGGCCACGCAGGTCGACGCATTGTCGGCCGCGATCGGCGCGGTGCTCGCCGAGGCCACCGGAGCGGATGTCGAGGTCGATGGCGCGCGTCGGTCGTCGGCGGCAGCGTCGACGGGACCGTTCGGGACATGCTGGAACCGATCGGCGTGGACAGCGAGATCGCCCTGGCCGAAGGCATTCGCGACGCTGCCGTCGATCCCGCCGACACCATCCGCCAAGCGATGTCGGCGGCGATCGTGGCGCGGCTGCAGGTGGCCGATCCGCGCCATTTCGTCCATGACGACCCCTCCGCGTAGAAAGCTCGCTGATGTCCGATCTGATTGGTGACAAGACCACGGTGCGACCCTGCCTACGGTCGCTCCTCGGCTCCGGCAAGCCGGTGATGGCGCCGGGTGCCTATGACGCATTGTCGGCCCGGCTGGCCGAGGAGGCAGGTTTCGATGCCGTCTACATGACCGGTTTCGGTACTGCCGCAGGTCTTCTCGGGCGCCCCGACGTTGGACTGATCACCGCGACGGAGATGGTCGACAATGCTCGCCGGATGGTCTCGGCGATCGGGGTGCCACTGATCGCGGACGCAGACACCGGTTATGGCAACCCGATCAACGTGATCCGGACAGTTCAGGAGTACGAGCGCGCCGGTGTCGCAGCGATTCAGTTGGAGGACCAGGTCGCGCCGAAACGCTGTGGACACATGGCAGGCAAGGCGGTGATCCCGGCGGTGGAGATGGTGGCCAAGGTCGAGGCCGCGGTGGCGGCGCGCACCGATCCGGACCTGCTGATCATCGCCCGCACCGATGCCGTGGCGGTCTACGGGGTCGACGAGGCGATCGATCGGGCCAGGCGCTACGCCGACGCGGGCGCCGATCTGCTGTTCGTCGAGGCACCCCGTGACCGGGACGAGATCGGCGCCGTCGCATCCGCGCTGAAAGGGCATCGGTTGGTGTTCAACTGCGTAGAAGGCGGGCGCACACCGAGTCTCGACCTCGACCGGATCGCGGACCTCGGCTTCGCACTCGTTCTCTATCCGGTCGGTGCGTTGTTCTCGGCTGTTCGTGCCATTCGCGGTTACTACGAGATCCTCGGCAGGGAGGGGTCGCCCACGAGTGCCCTCGCGGATCTGCCGACCTTCGACGATGTCACCGACTTCCTTGGTCCTCCCGAGATCGACCGGCTCGGTGAGCGTTTCGCCGCTCGGTGACGGCAATCCGATCCGTTGGGTCGCGCTTCGTGACACTCGGCCGGCGCCGCGTTCCTCAGAGACCGGAATCATTCAACTCGGGGTGGTTGCTCGAGCCCGATAGGGGGCGTCGTCATCGACTGATGTGCGCCGCCGTCGGCGACCGGTGACACACCCGAGGGCGTGGCGTGGTGGAGGTGCACGGCCTCAGGGGTGTCACCGAGCTTCGCGCCCATGTGATCGCGCGCGCGACGCCGACGACCTGGACCGCATCGCCGGTCAGATCCCCGACATTCCCCGGGGAGACCTGTACGACGACAGCGCTGCTCGGACGTCGGTCCCGATTGCGGCGACTAGACGAGGCTTCCCGTGAACTGGCTGCGCAGATCCTTCTTCAGGATCTTGCCGGTGACGTTCTTGGGGAGGCCTTCGACGAACTCGACCCGTCGAGGCACCTGATACCGGGCCAGTCGCTCGCGGCACGACGCGATGATGTCGTCCGCGTCGGCGATGGCACCGGGACGGAGCACGACGACGGCGCAGACGATCTCACCCCACGTGTCGTCCGGTACGCCGATTGCGGCGGCCTCGGCGACAGCAGGATGCTGATAGAGCGCCTGCTCGACGGTCAGTGACGCGACGTTCTCACCGCCGCTGATGATCAGGTCCTTCTTGCGGTCGACGATGTAGACGAACCCTTCCTCGTCCTGTCGGACCAGGTCTCCGGTGTGGAACCAGCCGTCGGTGAACGACGATGCTGTCGCATCGGGGTCACGCCAGTACCCCGACATGACCTGGTCACAACGGACCAGCATCTCACCCACGCCACCGGCCGCGACGTCGTTGCCCTCGTCGTCGACGATGCGCAGATCGGCCAGCCGCATCGGCCTTCCGGCGGCCGCGAGCAGCCCGGTCTCGCCGGCGGCCGCACGACGGTGCGCCGCTTCGTCGAAATGCAGGACGTTTCCGGCCAGTTCGGTCATGCCCATGCCCTGGTAGAAATCGACGTTCAAACGCTCGAGGCCTTCGCGCAGGACGGCCGCCGGGATGGCGGACGAACCGTAACCGATCGCCTCCAGGGTGCTGAGATCGTGGTCGTCGAGCGCGGGGTCCTGCAACAAGAAGTTGATCATGGTCGGTGCGAGACCGGTTTGGGTGACCTGCCATTCGTCCACGAGTCGCAGGAACGTGGCGTTGTCATACGTGCGCAGAATGCCGACGGTGGATCCCATGAGATGGTTCAGCAACGTGACATAGCCACCCACATGGCACAGCGGGAAGCAGAACAGGAACACTGTCGCATCGGGCACCGTCCACTCCAGTGCCGACGATGTGACGCCACTGACCAGATTGCGATGGCCGAGCATCACCCCCTTCGGGTTTCCGGTGGTGCCGCTCGTGTAGACGAGCCAGGCCATGTCGTCGGCGGATGGACGTGGTGTGGGCGCGGTCGACGGTGCGGATTGGACGAAGCCGGCGTAGGACGTGGACGGGTCGGTGCCGCCGATCACGATCACGGTGTGCACGCTCGGGATTCGGTCGCGGAACTCGGACACGGTGCCGACGAACTCGGCGGCGACGACGAGTACCGATGCCTGCGAATGGTTCACGAGGTCGCAGATCTGATCCGGATGGAGCCGGAAATTGAGGATGGTCAACGCCATTCCCGCCATCGGCACCCCGTAATAGCAGTCGAAGTACTCGGTGCAGTTGGTGGAGAGGATGGCCAGCCGGTCGCCGGCAGACGCGACACCGTGCAGCGCATTGGCGAGTCGCCGACTGCGGTCGCGGAGTTCGCGATAGGTGATCGTCTCGTCCTCGAAGCGAACGGCGAGTCGGTCCGGGTGTTTGCGCGCACCGTATTCGACGATGTCGCTGACCAGCATCAGAGCCTCCTCGATGTGCCGGGATTGTCGGTGGGCATCGCCGCGATCACCGGATCGCCAACGGGTTGATGGGGGAGCCGACGCCGCGAGTGAACTTCAGCGGCGGACCGGCGAAGAAGAAGTCGAAGCGCCCGTCGGCAGCGCAGGCCGCCGACAACTCTTCGAAATCGAGCATCTCGGCCAGCGTCATGCCCATGTCGCGGATCAGCACCATGTGCAGTTCGAAGAGTGCGCCGGGATTCTCGCCGGGCATCACCTCGACGGCCCAGTTGTCCGAACCCACCACCGCGACGTCGCGGTCGCGCAACCACTGTGCACAGGCCAGCGACAGGCCCGGCTCGCCGGCCATGAAACCGGCGGGATCGCGCTCGGCCAGGAACTTGGCGCGCCAACCGGTCCGGAACAGCAGGATGTCGCCGGGGCCGATCTCGACCCCCTGAGCCGCGGCGACCTCATCGAGTTCGTCCGGACTGATCGCAGTGCCCGCTTCGAGCCAGTCGACCCCGCGGTGGCGGGCGATGTCGAGGAGTACACCTCGACCGGCGATGCCCTTGGCCTGGGTGTGGATGCCACACTTGTCGGCGCCCTTCACGGTCACGCCGTCGCCCGGATGGCCGTTGTAGAGCTGACCGTCGTAGTGGACGTGCGAGAGCGAATCGTATTGCGAGCCGGCCTGCAATGGCATGAAGACATAGTCGTCGGCCCACTTGAAGCCGCCGGGCAACACCTGCTCCTGGCCGTTCTCCGCCATGAGCCGGATCGGGTTGATCCGGGCGCCACCGGGCTGCGGGCCGTCGGAGTCGAGCGGGATACCCAGTTCGAAGATCTCGCCGCTGTGGATGAGATCTGCGGCCGCGGCCACCCGATCCGGGGTGATCAGGTTGGTGGTTCCGCGCTCGTCGTCCTCGCCCCACCGTCCCCAGTTCCGTACTCGGCTTCCAAGCTCACGCATGTTGGCGGCAAATGTGGTCACGCTACCTCCCAAAGAATCGATCTATGACGTGACAGTCATGTCATGTTGACGGTCGACATTGTGACCTGCGGCACTCGAGGGTGTCAACAGGCCGGCCTGCGGGCGTGCAACTGGAATCCGCCCTCGGCAGGTGCGTGGTCGGCGAAATGCCGAAGCCTCCGCTGGTGAGGCGGTTTCCAGCGACATGCCGTGCGATGGCGCGGGGAGGGATGTCACCAGGGAGGGTGCGAATACAAAAACGGGCTCCCGGATGTTCGGGGGCCCGTTTGTGGTGGTGCGCGATACTGGGATTGAACCAGTGACCTCTTCCGTGTCAGGGAAGCGCTCTCCCACTGAGCTAATCGCGCGAGACTATGAAGTTGGTGATCTTGGAGGCGGCGACGGGAATCGAACCCGTGTGCACGGCTTTGCAGGCCGTTGCCTCACCACTCGGCCACACCGCCAATTGCGAGGGGACTCGCTCGCCGAGCGGATGACGGGATTCGAACCCGCGACCCTCACCTTGGCAAGGTGATGCGCTACCAGCTGCGCTACATCCGCGTGGTCGGGAGCGATCTTGTGGATCTTTTGTTGCTCTCGACGCGATGAGGAACATTATCGGACGTACTCCGGCTTCGCCAAATCGCCTGGTCAGGGGGCTGCTCGTCGGAAGTTCTGCAGGCCGACGCGGGCCCGCGGGCCGATTTGGGAATGTAGGTGTGCAACGTGTAATCTTCCTCCTCGTGCACCGGCGCGATCGCGCCGCGCGCGGTCCCGTGGCTCAGTGGAAGAGCGTCCCGTTCACACCGGGAAGGTCGCTGGTTCGATCCCAGCCGGGACCACAGAGAACTACGAGAGGCCCTCTCCGCCGTCTGCGCGGGAGGGCCTCACTCGATTCGGCGCGCCCCCGATCGATGAAGATCAGAAGCGATCCGGCATACGCTCGCAGAGTGAAACTTGCGCCGAATCTGAGCCCGATCGCCTCCCTCATCGGTACCTGGACCGGTCCTGGACGTGGTGAGTATCCGACGATCGAGGCGTTCGACTACACGGAGACGATCACCGTCGAGGACATCGGCAAACCTTTCCTGGTCTATCGGCAGCGCACGCGTTCGGCGGCGGGCGCCCCGCTGCACACCGAATCCGGATTCCTCCGACTGCCGGCCGACGGCATCGTCGAACTCACCCTCGCGCAGCCGACCGGGCACACCGAACTGTGCGAGGGCGTCCTGGAAATCGTCGACGGCGTCGTCGAACTGAGGATGTCCGGGGTCGTGACGGCAACGGCGACGGCCAAGTCGGTGGAGGCCACCGAACGTCGCTACCGCCTGGACGGAGACAGCCTGCGCACCGACTTCGCGATGGCGGTGGTCGGTGTGCCGATGACCCATCACCTCACTTCGGAGCTGGGTCGCGTCTGAATGCAGGCGAGTGGATCTTTCTCTCCCGAGGATCAGTTCGTCCGAACGACTGCGCGGTACCGGGTATCGGCCTCGGGATCGGCGCCGTCTGTTCGGACTGAGAATTGCCCACGGGCTTCTATCGGCGTCGCGTACCGTCGGTCGGTATGACGCGTGCTGACGTGGAAGCCCCCGCTGTACTCACCACTGGTGGGCGGGTATCCGGTCTGGTGGTCGATGGGGTCTTCTCCTATCTCGGAATCCCGTATGCGGCACCGCCCGTAGGTGAGTCGGCTTTTGCCGCTCCGGCACCTGCGGTCGGGTGGGACGGCGTCCGGCGGGCCACCGGGTACGGGCCGACCGCCCCGCAGATCGACTATCCCGCCCCGATCGCGGCGTTGCTCGACAACGCGATCGTGCTCGGCGATGACTACCTCAACGTCAACGTGTGGACCCCGGACCCGAGTGCGGGTGCATTGCCGGTGATGGTGTGGATTCACGGGGGCGCGTTCACGCGTGGCTCGAATCGCATCGAGATGTATGCCGGGGATACGTTCGCGCGCGACGGCGTCGTCTGCGTGGGGATCAACTATCGACTCGGCACCGTAGGTTTCGCATCGATCGAGGGTGCCCCTGACAACCGCGGGTTGCGCGATCAGATCGCCGCGTTGCACTGGGTGCGCGACAACATCGCAGCCTTTGGTGGCGACCCCGACAACGTGACCGTGTTCGGAGAGTCCGCGGGTGCGATGAGCGTCGCGTCACTGCTTGCGTCTCCACTCGCCGCAGGCCTGTTCCGGCGTGCGATCATGCAGAGCGGCAACGGGTCCGCTGCCGCCGATCCCGCCGACGCACGCAAGGTGACAGCTCGGATGGCCCAGATCCTCGGGGTCGATGCGACCGTCGATGCCTTCGGTCGCATCGGCGTCGGCGACATCATGGGCGCTCAATCGAAGATGGCACTGGAGTTGATGCTCGACCCGGACCCGGAGGTCTGGGGAGCGACGGTCGTCGCACTCGGTTTGGGGATCATGTCGCAGTTCCCGGTCGTCGACGGCGAAGTCCTCACCGCGATCCCATCCGATGCCATCGCGGCCGGGTCCGGGGGAGACATCCCGCTGATCGCGGGATGGAATGCCGACGAGTTCCGCTTCTTCATGGTCGCGACGGGTGGTGCGCAGGCCGTCACCGAGGAGGCCGCGGCGGCCGTTCTCGGCCGCAGTGCCGGCGGCCTCGACCATCTCCGTGAGCGGCTCGATGCCGGGGCGAGCGCGGGCGACGTGGTCAGCGAAGCCCTCACCGCTCGGGCATTCTCGTCTCCGACGACCGCGATCGCCGAGTCACGACCTGCCGGCGCGACGCACCTGTACGAGTTCGGATACCGCAGTCCGCAGGCCGACATCCAAGCCGGTCATGCGGTGGAGATCCCGTTCGTCTTCGACCACCTCGCCACCGCTCATGCATTGGTCGGGCCCGAACCCGATCAGCGCATCGCCGACGAGATGCATCGCGCCTGGGTGAGTTTCGCGACGACCGGCGACCCGGGATGGTCGGCATATCACGACGCGGGTGACGTGCGGCGTTTCGTCTGATCCTTGAGCGGCCCGGAAACCGCCCTCGGGCGGGACGCCGCCGGCGTATCGCCGACGGTCTGCCGCGCGAGGGCGGTTCTCAGTGGACGGCGGCCAGACGTCAGCTGGTCAGCGCCTCGGTGCCGGTCCGGCAGCATCCGATGACGAATTCGCAGAGAGCAGAGGCGAGTTCGTCGGGTCGGGAGAGTTGCGGAGCGTGATCGGTGGTCAGGCTCACCACCCGTGCGCCGGGCATCAGCCGCTGCATCGTGCGTTGCGCTGCGATCGGAACCGAGCGGTCTTCGGTGGCCTCTACGTACAGCCAGGGCAGCGCACCCGCGCCGACCGCGGTCCACTCCGGGGCGATCAACCGTGCGGTCTCCAACTGGGGGACCAGGCGCCGCGCCGCGGGCACCGACAATGCGGGCGGAGCCTCATGAAAGAAGACGGCCGCGGCGACCTCCGGCGGCACGACGGTCCCACGCCCATCGGACGTCGGTTCGGTGAAGGCCGACACGCCTACCGGCTCGGGCAACTCGGCGACCTGGCACAACTGCCCGAAGTTCATGCCCGACGGCAGCATCATGCCGGCGACAAAGCCCAGACCACGGATGCGATCATCGCCATCGCTGCACAACCGTTCGGCCACGCCGGTCGCCACGACGCCGCCGCCGCTGTGTCCGATCACGACGATGTCGCCGTCGATGTGCGAGATGACGTCGTCGATGACGTGATCGACCACGTCATTCAGGTCGATGGACGTCCGCGCGTCCCACCTGCCAGACCCGGGGAGATCGGGGGAGTGCACGACGATCCCGGCCTCGTCGAGCAGTGGCGTCACCAGGTCCCACACCCACGAGCCGGCCCACGCGCCATGGATCAGCACAGCGGTTGCCTTGCGCGAGTTCATCGGTCGGTCGCTCCCAACACCCGGGCTGCTTCCCGCACCGCCGCGACATTGAGTTTGCCGCCCCGGGAACCGGCAAGCTTGGCGGCGATGTGATCGGTGACGGTGATCGGTTCATAGGCCATCCCGTCGTCATTGTCGAGGTGGCTGGCCAACGTGGCGATGACCGCGTCGGCGTTGCCGTCGTGGAAGAACGCCGCCGACCGCCTGCGCTCGATGGTGCCGTCGACGATCGGCGGCTTGACGCGATGCAGCGTCGACATCCAGCGGTCGTTGGTCAGCCGCGCGGTCAGATCGCCGAGATTGACCAGCAGCGCGCCGTCGGCGGGTGACACGTCGTGCCAGCCTCCGTCGAGGCCGAGCACCTGCAGGCCCCGGACCTGGTCGGCCCACAATACGGTGACGATGCCGAAGTCGGTGTGTTCGCCCATGCCGGTGAGATCACCATCGAGCGCCACGTCGGTGCCGGGTGGCAACGCGTAGTTGTTCATCCGAAGCACATCGATCGAGTGATCGGTGAGGGCATCGAAGAATCCTTGGTCGAGACCCAGGGCGTCGGCGAAGATCGTCGTCAGCGTGTGTGCGACGCGTTGTGCGGCAGCGAAATACGCCTCGATCCGGGCTTGGTATCCGTCGATCGCGGGCCACATGTTGATGCCGTAGTCGGCTTCGTCGAGGTCGCGCCCGGTGAACGATCGGGCTTCCACGCCGACATTGAAGGCCTCGAAGAAGTCGTTCATGCGCGTCGCCGCTTCGACACCCGCGCTGAGACTCAGCGATTCGCTGCGCGGTGCACTGTAGCCGCGATTGGCGCCGTCGACGCGATAGGACTTCTTGGCGTCCAGCTCGAGACCGAAGAAATCATCCATCGCGACGGTGAGGCCGTCGATCACCGCGTCGGGGATGCCGTGACCCACGATCTGGATGAAACCGACGGTGGCGCAGGCACGATCCAGCGCATCGGCGACCGTGCGGCGGTCGATCTCCGAGCCGCCCCGGACATACGGGGAGATGTCGACGGTCGGAACGAGAAACGGTGTCGTGGTGTCAGGCTCGGGCATGGGTGTTCTCCTCGGAGTCGGCTGATCCCACCGGTGCGGCGACGACGATGTCGGTCGTGGCGTCGGCGGCCGGTCCCTGTTCGACCCGGTTGCGCAGGGGTGTGTGGAAGAACGCGAGATTGAGGCCGAACGCGACGATCGCGGTGAGGGTGATGCCGCTACCGAGAATGATCTGCAGCGAGTCGGGTAGGTGCACGAACATGCCCGGCACGAATTCCGGGAGCAGCCCGATGCCGATGGAAGTGGCTGCAACGGTCAGGTTGACCGGGTTGCTCATGTCCACCTGTGCGAGTGTGCGGACACCGATCAGGGCCACGGTGGCAAAGAGCACGAGGCCGACCCCGCCGACCACGGGGCCGGGCAGCGCTGCGACCACAGCGCCCATCTTCGGGGTGAGGGCCAGCAACATCAGGATGATTCCGCTGCCTGCGGTGACGAAGCGGCTGTACACCCGGCTGGTGGCCACGGCACCGACGTTCTGGCCGAAGATCGTGTCCATGAATCCGGAGAAGATGCCACCCAGCACTCCCGAGATGCCGTCGCCGACGAGACCCCGCGCGAGATCTCCGCTGGACAGCGGCTTACCGGTGATCTCCGAGATCGCGAGCATGCTCGCGGTCGACTCGGCGAACACGACCGCCATGACGATGCTCATCGACACCACTGCGGCGATCGGGAACTGCGGGGCACCGAAATGGAACGGGGTGGGGAATCCGACCCAGCCGGCGTTCGCCAGGCCGCTGAGGTCGAACATGCCCAACGCGGCGGCGATCGCGGTTCCCGCGAGGAGGGCGATGAGCACCGCGAGCTGCGACCAGATCCCGCGCGCCAGACACAGCAGCGCTACGGCGATCGCGACGACGATCAGTGCCACGATCAGGTTGCGTGGCGAGGCGTAATCTGGGCTTGTGTCGTCGGACCCGACGATGAGTCCGCCGGCGACACCGATCAACGAGATGCCGATGACCGTCAGCACGCTGCCGGTCACCAGCGACGGGAAGAAGCGGACGACGCGCGCAAAGGGAATCGCCAGCGCCAGCCCGACGACGCCGCCGAGCAGCATCGAACCGTACACGGCCGGCAAACCGTACTTCTGGGCGATGAGAATCATCGAGGTGAGGCCGGTGAATGTCGCGCCGCACACGATCGGCAGCCGCGCCCCTGCGATGCGACCGACGCCGAATCCCTGGATCGCGGTGACGATTCCGGCGACGAGAAGGTCGGCGCTGATCAGAAACGCGATGTCGCCGCGATCGAGTCCCGCGGCCGCACCGAACACCAACGGGACCGTGATACAGCCGGTGTACATGATGAGCACGTGCTGCACCGCGAAGGCGAGCAGGCGCGCCACGGGCGGTCGAACATCGACCTGATGTTCAGACGTACGTTCGGACATGAGATGCTCCAATGACGTGAAAGGGTGCGGGAACAGCGTTCATCGATATTGAACAGACTGAATATTTCTTTGACCGTGTCGATATTGTGTCGTTCTTGTTAACACTCTCCATCCGTCGTTTCCACGGTTGCTCCATTACGGTGTTGGGGTGCCAGACAAGGTGTCCGCGGTGACCGACGATGACGCTGCTGTGCTTGCGAGCGCACTCGGCTCGGCAATCCGTGCGGCGCGCAAGACGTCACGTTTGACCCTGCAGGAGCTGGCCGACCGCACTGGTTTGTCCCAGTCGTTCCTCTCCCAGGCCGAGAACGGTCGCACCGTGCCGAGCGTGATGAATCTGCACGCGATCGCGCGGGCGCTCGGCACCACCGCCCATGATCTGTTGAGCCGCACCGACGACGAGGCATCGTTGGTCCGCGCGGACGACGGGCCGGTCCTCGATCTGTCCCCCGGTTCGACGATGCGGCGGTGTACGCGCAGGGGCGGCGTCATGGGCCCCAACGAGGTGACCGCGGAGCCCGGCGCCTCGTCGTCGGCGGCGACCGAACATGCCGGGGAGGAGTTCATCTACGTCCTCGAGGGCACCCTCGAGGTGGAGGTCGGCACCACGACCTACCAACTCGACACCGGCGATGTCCTTTATTACTCGTCCACGGTGTCGCATCGCTGGCACAACCGCGGTGCGATCACGGCCCGGTTCCTGATCACGGGTTCACCACCGTTCTGAATTCGTACGGTGCCGTCGGCGATGAGTTCTCAGATCGCGGTCGGTCTGTATCGTGCAGCGCCGGCGTCCGGTCCGGCCGGCCGGAGGAGTGGGACATGGGCACGATCGTGGTGAGCGAGTTCGTATCGGTGGACGGTGTGATGGAGGCACCGGGCGGCGAAGCGGGCTATCCGAACACGGGCTGGACCATCGACTTCCACACCCCCGAACTCCGGCGGATCAAGCTCGCGGAGATCCTGGAGGCGCGGGTGCACCTGCTCGGGCGCCGAACCTATGAATCCTTTGCGGGCGCGTGGCCCCACTACACCGACGACGACGGCTTCGCCGACAAGATGAACACGATGCCCAAGGTCGTGGTCACCTCCAGCGCAACCGGACTGGACTGGGCCAATTCGGTTGCCCTGGAAGGTCCTGTCATGGAATCGGTTCGACGACTGCGTGACTCGACCGAGGGCGTGGTGCTCGTCGCCGGGAGTCGCACCCTCGTCCACGACCTGCTGCGCAACCACCTGGTCGACGAACTGCGACTGATGGTCTTCCCGGTCATCCTCGGTTCAGGATTTCGCGTGTTCCCGGATACGACGGAACCGCTGGCACTGACCCTGCATCACCAGCAGACCCTCGCCAATGGTGTGCAGATGGTCGTCTATCGCATCGATCAGGGTTCGTGACGCGCCGACATCACGGCGATCCTCCATCGGATTCCCGCTGTGCGCGAGTATGTTCGGCTCGTGTGCGCATACACCGCCGACGCCGAGAGGAGTCGGCGCGCTGCGCCGCCGATCGCGGGCTGGGTCATTGCGCTCACGGCGCTCGCCGCGGCGGGGGTGGTCCTCTGGCACGTCACAGCCGTGCCACTCGGGAACCCGTTCTACGGATTGTTCAACAACTACACCGACCTGAAGGTCTATCGGGCCGGCGCGCAGACGGTTCTGGACGGTAACGGGCTGTACGGAGCGCCGGTGCTGTGGGCCCTCGACTTCACCTACCCGCCGTTGGCGGCGATCGTTCTCGTTCCGTTTGCCCTGCTGTCCGCGACGACTGCTGCGGTCGTCTGGTGGTCGATCACGTTCGCGGCGCTCATCGCGATCATCGTCCTGAGCTTTCGCAGCCTCGGATACCGCGCAGACGGTCGGCTCTGGCTGTTCGCCGTGTTGCTGGCCGTGTGTGCGACCGCGCTCGAGCCGGTGCGGACCACGATCTGGCTCGGACAGATCAACATTCTGCTGATGGCGCTGATCCTCGCGGACCTCATCCTCGTGGACCTCAAGCGGCCGGGTTCACGTCTCAAAGGAGTCGGGGTGGGCCTCGCCGCCGGCCTCAAACTGACGCCCGCCTTCTTCCTGATCTACCTCGCCACCATCCGCGAGTGGCGCAGCGTGGTCGTCGGGCTCGTGACGTTCGGCGCGACAGTGCTGGTCGGCTTCCTGGTCATCCCCGCCGATGCGTGGCACTACTGGACCGACGCGATCGGTGGTACGGCACGGGTGGGTCGGGTGGACTCGCCGGCCAATCAGTCAGTGAACGGCTTCATCTCACAGTTGCTGGCCTATTTCGACATTCGACGGTTCGCTCACCCCGCACCCGGGTACCGGGTCTACGAGGCACCGTGGTGGTTGTGGGTGCCCATCGCGGTTGTCGCGGGCGTGCTCGGATTGTGGGGGGCACGTGTCGCCCATCGCCGTGGGCGAGAGTTGTTGGCGGTGAGCATCGTCGGGATGACGGCGGCAACCGTGTCGCCGTTCTCGTGGGGTCATCACTGGGTGTGGTTCGTGCCCCTGTTCGTCGTCGCGTTCGATGCGGCGCACCGAGGACTGCGCGACAACCCGCGGGGGAGCTGGTGGCTCTGGCTCGGGCCGGCCGGGATCGTGACCGTGTCGTTCACGTGGTGGCACCACTGGTACCAGATCGGGCCCCGTTTCGGCTCGGATCATGCAATTGCCCTGGGGCTGTTCATGATGCCGCGGTGGCCCGATCCGCAATGGTTCGACCGGCTCGCCGTCGTCCTGTACGCCGGATGCTACCCGCTGGTCCTGCTGGTGACCATCGCCGTCGTCGTGGTCGCGGACCTTCGCGAGCGGCGCATCGAGAAGGCTGTCGTGACAGCACACCCGGCGGACGACATCACCGCCGCGGCGTGAGCGTGAGGTCCGACCACCTGTGCGGTGTCGCGCTGTGCGATCGGCGGGGCGGCGGTTTTGTCGGCGAGGTCCGGGCACGGACCAACCTCCATGCGTGAGACGTCGGTGTCGTGGTCTGCTGCGCGACAGCCGTCACATGTGGCGCTGTTCGTGTCCCGTACCGGGGTCGGTGATCTCTTCGATCCGATCGTGGAATGTGCGCCAGCGCCGCCCGTCTTCGTGGGTGAGCACCGCACTCTGGGTCGAGAGGTCCGCGGCGTGGGCGATCATCTCCGCCGCGGAGAACAGGTATCGCGGCGCGACCCGGCCACCGGTGAGGTCCTCTCGCACTGCGCCGGGAGAGAAATCGATCTGCCGCATGATCGCCGCCGCGCGGCGGAGGTAGAGCGCGATGAGTCTCGCGGTGGAGGCATTACGCCAGTTGTTGCCGATGATCCGGTGGCGTTCGGCGAGGAGGTCGGCGAGCCCCGGGTAGGAGAGCAACGCCTCCGACATGGCCCACGAGGTCTCCATCGCTGTGGCCAGCCAGGAGCCGCTCTGTTCGCTCCGATCGGCGTGGGCCTCGAGTTCGATCTCGATCGCGGCGATCTCCGCCGGCTCACCGCCGTCCTCCATGAAGAGGATTCCGGCAGTCTCGATCGCGCGTTCGTCGTTCAGATCGGGCGCACCTGCGAACGGGCTCGGTGACGGTGAGTCGGTCGGTTCGGTGCAGGACCATCGCTCTGCGAGCGCGGTGAGGGCGCGGGCGATACGTTGCAGTGCCAGGGCATCGGTCAGCGGGGCCTCGGAATAGTACTTCTCGTGTTCGCGATGGAAGTGGGAGAGATTCCCGGCAATCGCCAGCAGGTCGTCCTCGGCGGATGCGGGTGTCTCGGGCGCATCGTCGCTCATGGTTGCCCTCGCGATCGTCGATGACGGCTCTGGCGATGGTCCGGATGTTACTCGGCCTCCCGGCCAGGTCGCCGACGTTCGCCGTGCCAATGGTCGGGAACCCGTGTCGATGCCGATACCACTGGTGGGCTCCTGGCGCACGATCAGCGATGAGCCTGTCGACGGGACCGCAGACCATCGCCCGCGGTGCGCGTCTCGTCAGCCCACCGACGCCGCCGACCGGTTCTGGTGGTCGGCGAGCAGTTCCAGTTCGTTGAGGTGCGCAGCGGTCCAGAGCAGCGCGGCCGCCGCAGTGTCGGACCCCAGCGCGTCGAGGAGGTCGGCACCCACCGTTGCCGACCGGCGAGGGTCCGATCCGCCGGTGAGCCATGCGGCGAGTGCCGCAGCATGCTGCTCGAGTACGTCACGGACCGCGGCGGTCGCGCCGGCGGATTCGGTGGGGTTGATCCGTCCGATCGCCTCCGCGGCAAGGACCGTCCGAACAGTGCGGGTCGACGCCTGCAGCACTGGTCTGATTCCGTCCGGGGTGCCTCCGCATTCGGCCAGATACTGGCGGACATCGTCGTCGAGGGTCCGGGCGCTCGCGTAGGCCTCGGATTGCACGGCCGGGTCGAGGGTCTGACGCAGGGTGACGTGCTGGACTGCCGCGACAAGGAATCGCGCTCCCGCGACGGCGGCCCCGGCTTCGCCGATGCGCATGGTGGCCGCGACGCTCCGGGGCCACATCAGCAGGGCCACGACGACCGCCACCGTCGAGCCGAGAACCACGTCTTCGATGCGGATCAGCCCCACCCGGAAGCCGACCGGGTCGATGACGTTGAACAGCACCACCACCGTCACCGTGAACGCGGCCTGGCCTGCCGTGAACGACACGACCTCCGGCACGAATGCCGCGAGGAAGATGGCCGCCGGCAACACAATCCAGAGCGCCACCCGACCGGTCCCGAGGAGTTCCAGGATCGCAGCGCCGATCGCGAAGCCGAGAACGGTCCCGACGATGGCACGCAGCACCGAGGACCCCGTGGTGAGTGCGGAGCCACGCAGGACGGACAACGTACCGAGCACGATCCAGAAGCCGTGCTGCACGGAGAAGAACTCGGTGACCGCAACCGCCGAGGCCAGTCCGAGGCCCCCGCGGAGACTGTTCTGCAGCGTGATCGATCGAGATCGCAGGTACCCGAGCGTGTAGTTGGGCGAGATCAATGGCCCGGGGATGGCTCGGCCGTCCGCTCCTTCGCCGGACAGACCGCGGCCGAGCACGCGGTCGACGACCGGACGGGCGTCGGCGGCCGCCGACCACGCGACGATCCGGCCGGTGGTGGCCACCGCCGAGTCGACGGCATGTGAGGCCAGGGCGGCGGTGGCCGCGCGGTGATCCCGGGCGGCCGCGAAGTCGCCGAACGCCCTGTCGCGCTCGGTGTCCAGTTCCGCGACCAGGCGCTCGAGGTCGGCGAGCGACTGTCGGTGGTGCCCCCGTCCGCCGGGCTCGATGGTCGACGCCGCACTGCGCAGAACCCGCGCAGCAGTCCTCGGCGAGGACCCCGCCGACGTCGGACCGTGCCGGAGGGTCAGGCAGTCGGTCAGCCATTGCAGCTGACCCACCACCCGGACCAGCGCCCGGCTGCCTGCCGAGAGACCGACCGGCCGGCAGGCCGTCGCGAGGAAGCTGGTCTGTAAGTCGCTCATCGCGGCTCTCGCCTCGGCGGGGTCGCCGTGGCCCTCCGAGATGTCGGCGAGTAGTCGGCAGGTGCGCGCTGCCCGAGTGCGCAACCGGTCATGGTGGTGGGGAGCGAACAGGTACAGCGCCGCCGGGATGCCGCAGGCCAGTGCGATCGCCCAGCCCAACAAACGATCCCCGATGGCGCTCGCCGGCGCCGGGGAGGCCACCGGGAGTACGAAGGTCAGCAGGACGGAGCGTTGGGCTGCGGCGAGCGCGGCGCTGATGACGCCGATGAACATGACCACCGAACCGATCACGAACATCGCCGCCACGGCGAGCCAGGGGATCGTGGACACCAGCGTCCCGACGGTGATCAGCGCGGTGCCCACCACGGCGAGTCCGAGGTAGCTGACCGCCCGGGCGCGTCGGTCGCCCGGGAAGTCGACGAACACCAGCAGTGCGAAGGACCCGAACGCGGCGAACAACGGGGCCTGTGAGCCGCCGATGACGTAGTAGCCGAGAGCAAATGCAGACGGTATGACGACGGCTGCGCGTCCGGCCCTGCGCACTGCGTCGTGCTCGGGGTCGTGTGACCGCATGTGGCCGCGCACGGCGGCAACCATCGGACGAGCCACCGGTCACCGCCTGGTCGGCGGACAACAGAGACCGCGCGGATCGGATCTGTTCGGTGTCATCACCCACCCATTGTCATCGCCCACCCATTGTCATCGCCCACCCATTGGTCAACCGACGATGTCGGCGCGTGACTCCGTCGACGCGGGTAGCTTAACGCGAAAACGGCACCGGGCCGGTCGGGAGCCCGGCTACTCACGATCGTGCCCGGCAGCGGTGCATCGGACTCGGGACACCGGCCCGACACCGCCGCGACATCGGCCGCCGTCGTCGTGGTGACGCCGGTTGCGGCGTTGCACGTACCCTGTACGTCGAAGACGAGGTCGGTCGACAATCAGATTCCGGTCGACCACGGGGGAAGCGCGCGTACGCGTCGGGAGCAGAGCGGGAGGACATGTCGTCCACGACCAGGCTGCGGGTGTGGACCCGTCAGCGGCGCTATGTGATCCGCCGCAATCCGGCGCTCAACCTCACCTACCGGATCGGGATCGGTGTCATCGGCACGCTTGTGCTCGCCGGTGGGATCGTCGCGATCCCGTACCCGGGGCCCGGCTGGCTGATCGTCTTCCTCGGCCTGGGCATTCTGGCCTCCGAGTTCACCTGGGCCCATCGTCTGCTGACGTTCGCGCGGTCGAAGTACGACGCCTGGGCTGACTGGCTGAAACAGCAGCACTGGAGCGTGCAAGGTGTTCTGGGTCTCGGCACCTGTGCGATCGTCCTGGGCTCTCTCTGGCTCCTCGGTGCGTTGGGCACGGTGGGGGGCTGGTTCGGCATCGACGCCACCTGGCTGAGCAGCCCGATTCTGTAGGCCCGTTCGCATGGCGATTGCGGTGGGGGTGCGGCGAGGCGGATCGCCGCGGATACCATCAAGCTGCAGACATCTGTTCCCGCCGCGCGCCGTTCGTGCACGGCCGACCATGAGGAGTGCCCCGAAGTGCCCGACGACCTGATCGCGTCCCGCGCCACCACCATCCGTGTGCCGGCCGGGACCACCGCGGGTACGGCGCTGCGCGAGCATGAGCTGCCCAACAAGGGTCCGGACGCCGTCGTCGTGGTACGCGATGCGGGCGGTCAGCTGCGTGACCTGTCGTGGACGCCCGAACTCGACACCGACGTCGAGCCGGTCGCCGCGAACACCGAGGCCGGACGCAGCGTCATCCGTCACTCGTGCGCCCACGTGCTGGCCCAAGCGGTGCAGGAGCTGTTCCCGGACGCGAAGCTCGGGATCGGTCCGCCGATCAAGGATGGCTTCTACTACGACTTCGACGTCGCCGAGCCGTTCACGCCCGAGGACATCGCCGCCCTCGAGAAGAAGATGAAGCAGATCATCAAGTCGGGGCAGCGGTTCTCACGGCGCGTCTACCCATCGAAGGACGCGGCACGCATGGAGCTGTCGTCCGAGCCGTACAAGCTCGAACTGATCGACGACAAGGGTGCCGCCGCCGACAGCGAGATCATGGAGGTCGGCGGTGCCGAGCTGACCGCCTACGACAATCTGAACCCCCGCACCGGCGAACTCATCTGGTGCGACCTCTGTCGCGGACCGCACGTGCCGACGACCAAGTACATCTCCGCGTTCAAGCTGACACGCAGCTCGGCGGCGTACTGGCGCGGCGACCAGGACAACGCGGATCTACAGCGGATCTACGGCACCGCATGGGAATCGGCAGAGGCCCAGGATGCGTACCTGGAGCTGCTGGCCGAGGCCGAGCGTCGTGACCACCGCAAACTCGGGGCCGAACTCGACCTGTTCAGCTTCCCGGACGAACTCGGTTCCGGTCTTCCCGTCTTCCACCCCAAGGGCGGAATCATCCGCACGGAGATGGAGGACTACTCGCGACGTCGGCATATCGACGCCGGCTACGAGTTCGTCAACACCCCGCACATCACCAAGGGCCACCTGTACGAGGTCTCCGGCCATCTCGACTGGTACGCCGACGGCATGTTCCCGCCCATGCAGCTCGACGCGGAGTACAACGACGACGGCACCGTGCGGAAACCGGCGCAGGACTACTACCTCAAGCCGATGAACTGCCCGATGCACAACCTGATCTTCCGGTCCCGGGGTCGGTCGTATCGCGAACTGCCGTTGCGGCTCTTCGAGTTCGGCTCGGTGTACCGGTACGAGAAGTCGGGCGTGATCCATGGGCTGACACGAGTTCGCGGCATGACCCAGGACGACGCCCACATCTATTGCACCCGCGACCAGATGCGCGACGAGTTGCGGTCGTTGCTGACCTTCGTGCTGGACCTGCTCAAGGACTACGGGCTCGACGACTATTACCTCGAGCTCTCCACCAAGGACCCGAAGAAGTTCGTCGGTGACGACGAATCCTGGGAGATCGCCACCGAGACACTGGCCGAGGTCGCCCGGGAATCGGGACTCGACCTCGTGCCCGATCCGGGCGGGGCCGCCTTCTACGGCCCCAAGATCTCGGTGCAGGTCAAGGACGCCCTGGGCCGCAACTGGCAGATGTCGACGATCCAGCTCGACTTCAACCAACCCGAGCGATTCGAACTCGAGTACACCGGCTCCGACGGCGCCAAGCATCGCCCGGTGATGATCCACCGCGCACTCTTCGGCTCCATCGAGCGCTTCTTCGGCGTGCTGACCGAGCACTACGCCGGGGCCTTCCCGGCCTGGCTGGCGCCGGTTCAGGTGGTGGGTATCCCGGTGGCGGAGGCGTTTGCCGACCATTTGCAGGATGTGGTCGATCAGCTCAAGGCCCGCGGTATCCGCGCCGAGGTCGACTACTCCGACGACCGCATGCAGAAGAAGATCCGCAATCACACCAAGGACAAGGTGCCGTTCATGCTGCTCGCCGGCGAGCGTGACGTGAGCGCGGGCGCGGTCAGCTTCCGGTTCCGCGACGGGTCCCAGGTCAACGGTGTTGCCGTGGCGACCGCCGTCGACGTCATCTGCGACTGGGTCGACCAGCGGCGCAACGACTCACCGTCGAAGGACGTGATCTCCGGCGGCGACGTCGACGCCGGATCGGACTCCGCCGATGGCTGAGCGCGACGAGGTCGACGGCCGGGAGATCCGTGACTGTGGCACGGGTGACGCGGACCGGTTGCAGCGGCTCTGGAGCCCGCACCGGATGACCTACATCACCGCCGACCCGCCGCCGTCGGAACAGACGACCGGACACCCGTTCCTCGACATCCCGCGGATGTCGGACGAGGACGGATTGATCGTCGCGCGGGGCGATTCCGTCTACGCGGTGCTCAACCTGTACCCGTACAACCCGGGCCACACCATGATCGTCCCGTACCGGCAGGTCGCCGATCTCGAGGATCTGACCGCCGAGGAGTCGTCGGAGCTGATGGCATTCACGCAGCGCATCATCCGCACCATCAAATCGGTGTCGAACCCCAACGCGTTCAACGTCGGGCTGAATCTGGGATATGCGGCAGGCGGCTCACTCGCCGAACATCTGCACCAGCACATCGTGCCGCGCTGGATCGGGGACGCGAACTTCATCACGGTTGTCGGCGAGACGAAGATCATGCCACAGTTGCTGCGCGACACTCGTTCGCTGCTCGCCGCGGCGTGGCACGAACAGCTGTGACGATGGCCGGTCGGGGGACGAAAGGAGCGGTCAGATGTTGAGCATCCGGGGCCGGGCCTCGGTGTCGAAGGTGACGTTGCCGATGGGACGCGCGTTGCTGCGTACCGGACTCACTCCGGATCTCATGACGCTCATCGGGACGACGGCGACGATCGCGGCCGCGCTGACGCTGTTCCCGATGGGTTATCTGTTCGCCGGGACGCTCGTCATCTGGCTGTTCGTGATGTTCGACATGCTCGACGGCGCGATGGCGCGGGCCCGCGGCGGGGGCACCCGGTTCGGTGCCGTGCTCGACGCCACCTGCGACCGGATCGCCGATGGCGCGATCTTCGCCGGGCTGGCCTGGTGGTGCGCGATCACCGAGCCGCACCATCTGTTGCTGGTCGCCACACTGATCTGCCTGGTCACCTCGCAGGTGATCTCCTATGCGAAGGCGCGCGCCGAGGCGAGTGGGCTCAACGGCGACGGCGGCTGGATCGAACGTCCGGACCGTCTGATCATCGTGCTGGTCGGTGCGGGCTTCACCGGGCTGGGCCTGTCGTGGGCGATCCACATCGCGATGTGGGTGCTGGCGGTGCTGTCGATCGTCACCGTCGGCCAGCGCATGTGGTCCATCTACACCTCGCCCGGTGCGCGAGACCTCATCCCGCTCAACAGGCCGGCGCCCGATGACGATTCCGCGGCCGACGAATCGACCACCGACGGCCCGTCGATCCACGAGCCGATGACCGACGAGCCGATCACCGACCACCCGTCGACCGACGGGGCCGGGCCACCGGCCGACGAGCCTCCGCCGTCGGGCACGCAGCCGCAGGCCGGGGCACACTGACATCCATGTCGATGGTGGAAAGGACCCGATGAGCGCGGTCACCGCGAAACTCTCGGATCTGGCGTATGCGGCGGGTTGGGCGGCGGTCCGGTATGCGCCCGAGACGCCGGCCCGGTCTGCTTTCGATCTCGTCGGCGGGATGGCCGGCCGCCGTAACGGGGGTCCCGACCAGCTGCGTCGCAACCTCGCGCGCGTGATCGGTTCGACACCCGAGGCGGTGCCCGACGACCTGATGGCCGCGGCGATGCGTTCCTATGCGCGCTACTGGTACGAGGCCTTCCGCCTGCCGGCCCACGATCTCGCGGCGACGGCGGCCACGATGACCCTTCCCGACGCCGACCGGGCCAACCTCGACGCAGCTGTGTCCCGCGGCAAGGGAGTGATCCTCGCGCTGCCGCACACGGGCAACTGGGACATGGCCGGTGTGTGGCTGGTTCAGCAGTACGGACAATTCGCGACCGTCGCCGAACGCCTCGAACCGGAGTCGCTCTTCAACCGCTTCGTCGCCTACCGGGAGTCTCTCGGATTCGAGATCTTCCCGCTCAGCGGCGGTGAGCAGCCGCCGTTCGGGCAGCTCGCCGACCGGCTGCGCGCGGGGGGCATCATCTGCCTGCTCGGCGAGCGTGACCTCGCACGTCACGGTGTCCCGGTGACGTTCTTCGGCGAACGCACCCGCATGCCGGCCGGGTCGGCACGGCTGGCCATCGAGACCGGCGCCGCGTTGCTGCCGGTGCATCACTGGTTCACCGAAGCGCCGACGTCGATGGCGTCCGTCGGACCGCCGATCGACGTCTCCGGTGGGGTCGGGTCGGCAACGCAGGCGCTCGCCGACGCCTTCGCGACCAACATCGCCGCCCATCCGCAGGACTGGCACATGCTGCAGCCGTTGTGGGAGGCCGATTGGTCGGCCGAACGCCGCGCACGCATCGAAGAGCCGAGCTGATGCGGATCGGGATGATCTGCCCGTACTCGTTCGACGTACCCGGCGGTGTCCAGGCACATGTGGTGGAACTCGCGCATGTGTTCATCGAACGCGGGCACGAGGTCAGCGTGCTGGCGCCGTCGGCGCAGCAGACCGGACTTCCCGACTACGTGGTCTCGGCCGGTCCCGCGCTGGCGATTCCGTACAACGGCTCGGTGTCCCGGGTGAACTTCAGTCCCAAGGGCTATCTGCGACTGCGTAGCTGGATCGACGAGAACGCCTTCGACGTCCTGCACGTCCACGAGCCGAATGCGCCGAGTATCTCGATGCTGTCACTGATGGTCGCCTCCGGCCCGATCGTCACGACTTTTCACACCTCGACCACCCGATCGATGTGGCTGTCGGTGTTCCAGGGCATTCTGCGGCCCTACCACGAACGGATATCCGGCAAGATCGCCGTGTCGGAGCTGGCCCGGCGCTGGCAGATGGAGTCGCTGGGGTCCGACGCCGTGGAGATCCCGAACGGTATCGACGTGGCCGCATTCGCCAACGCCGAACCGCTGGACGGTCAACCCGCCACCGGCCACACGATCCTCTTCCTCGGCCGGTACGACGAGCCGCGCAAGGGTATCGACATCCTCATGCGAGCCCTGCCCGCGGTGGTCGAGGAGTTCGGCGACGTTCGCGTGCTGATCGTCGGCGGCGGCAACGAGCGGGCGCTGCGGCGTCGAGCGGGTGCCCTGGCCGAGCATCTGGTCTTCCTCGGCCAGGTCGACGACAACACGAAAGCCCGTGCGCTGCGGTCGGCCGACGTCTACTGCGCCCCCAATCTGGGCGGGGAGAGCTTCGGGATCGTGCTGGTGGAGGCGATGGCGGCCGGGGCCGCCGTCCTCGCCAGCGACCTCAACGCCTTCCGGCGTGTGCTCGACGACGGGCGCGCCGGGCGTCTCGTGCCGACCGGGTCGGCCGACGATCTCGCCGAGGCGATCATCGAGCTCCTCGGCGACGACGCGATGCGTGCGGAGATGGTCGCAGCGGGTCGTCGGCGCGCCGACCGTTACGACTGGTCCCGCGTGGCCGACCAGATCCTGCGGGTGTACGAGACGGTGACGGTCGGTGCGGGACCGGTCGTCGTGGCCGAGTAGGGGGGACCGATGACCATGTCCGGACTGACCGTCGCGATCAGCGCGCTCATCGTCCTGCTCGTCGTGGTGGCGGGTGGATGGGCGTTTCAGACCGCCAATCGGCTGGACCGACTCAACGTGCGGGTTGATCTCGCACGCCAGGCACTCGACGCCGCACTGGCCCGACGTGCGGTGGTCGCTCGGGCGATCGCTGCCGGCATGATCGCCGGCTACGACGAGGAGGCCCGCGGCGCGGGGCAGGCACTGGCGGTCGCGGCCGATGAGGCCGAGCGCGCGGCGCCGTCGGCGCGGGAGCAGGCCGAGAACAAGGTGTCGACGCTGCTCGCCCAGACCGACACCCAGTCCCGCCCCCAGGGTCTGGTGGTCGAACTCGCCGATGCGGAGACGCGGATCATGATGGCGAGACGGTTCTACAACGACGCGGTACGTGACACACGCAATCTGGGCGAGCGGCGCCTGGTCCAGTGGCTGCATCTGGGCGGTACCGCGGAGTTGCCCCAGTTCTTCGAGATCATCGAACGGATGGCCCCAGGAACCGGCTCCTGACCGGGTCCTGACCGGCTCGGGACGTGCCGGCGAGCTGCTGCGATCGGGTGCGGCGCAGGTCGCCGGTGAGGCCACTGCGCGCACTCGCCTAGAATCGGGGGACAACCGCGTCACGCGGCGCCGGCACCTCGTGCCGAAATGACGACATCAGGAGACATCAGTGAGTCAGTTCCAGTCAGGGAGCACTCCCGGACCGGATGCCCGGAGCACCCTCAACGGCACCACCGACGCCAACGGCGGTGTCGCGCCGACAGTGGGTCAGGGTACGGCCCGGGTCAAGCGCGGCATGGCCGAGATGCTCAAGGGCGGCGTGATCATGGACGTGGTCACCCCCGAGCAGGCCAAGATCGCCGAGGACGCGGGCGCGGTGGCCGTGATGGCGCTCGAGCGCGTGCCCGCCGACATCCGGGCCCAGGGCGGGGTGTCGCGGATGAGCGATCCGGACATGATCGACGGGATCATCTCCACCGTGTCGATCCCGGTGATGGCCAAGGCGCGGATCGGTCATTTCGTGGAGGCGCAGATCCTGCAGAGCCTCGGCGTCGACTATGTCGATGAATCCGAGGTGCTCACTCCGGCCGACTACGCCAATCACATCGACAAGTGGCAGTTCACCGTTCCGTTCGTGTGCGGTGCGACCAATCTCGGCGAAGCCCTGCGTCGGATCACCGAGGGGGCGGCGATGATCCGGTCCAAGGGTGAGGCCGGCACCGGGGACGTCTCCAACGCCACCACGCACATGCGCCAGATCCGCGACGAGATCCGTCGGCTCACCTCGTTGCCCAAGGACGAATTGTTCGTCGCGGCAAAGGAATTGCAGGCCCCGTACGACCTGGTCGTCGAGGTGGCCGAGGCCGGCAAGCTTCCCGTCACGCTGTTCACGGCCGGTGGGATCGCCACACCCGCCGACGCGGCGATGATGATGCAGCTCGGCGCCGAGGGTGTGTTCGTCGGATCGGGCATCTTCAAGTCCGGCAACCCGGCTCAGCGCGCGGCGGCGATCGTGCAGGCCACGACCTTCCACGACGACCCGGACGTGCTGGCCAAGGTGTCGCGCGGCCTCGGAGAGGCGATGGTCGGGATCAACGTCGACGACATCCCCGCGCCGCACCGGCTCGCCGAACGGGGCTGGTAGGCGATTCTGCCGTAGGATCTGCTGATCATGGACGCGGCGACCATCGTGCGGGACGCATCCCGTTGCGGCACCGACACACTGGCCGGTCTGCAGCTCGAATGGGCGGTGGTGTGCAACGTCGGGCGGGTCCGCGAGGCCAACGAGGACGCCGCGCTGGTCGCTCCCGGCACGTACCTGCTGGCCGACGGGATGGGCGGACACGACAGCGGTGAGCTCGCGAGTGAGGCCGCGCTACAGACGCTCGCCGACATCGAGAGCATGCGGGGCCAGAAGGAGACACAGCTCGCTCTCATCGATCTGTTGTCGCAGGCGCAGGACCGGATCGGCGACATCGCCACCGAATCCGAACGCCGGGCCGGGACGACCGCGACCGGTGCGGTGCTGGTGATGCACGACGGTGCGCCCCATTGGCTCGTCCTCAACATCGGCGACTCGCGCACCTATCGGTTGCAGGGCGGTGTCCTCGAGCAACTGACCGTGGACCACTCGCAGGTCCAGGAATTCGTCGATGCGGGTTTCCTCACGCCCGAGGAGGCCCGCATCGACCCACGGCGCAATGTCATCACCCGCGCGCTCGGCGCCGGAATGGTCGAACCGCACGCCGACTTCTTCTCCCTGCAGGCCCTTCCCGGCGACGTCATCCTGGTCTGCTCGGACGGGTTGACCGGCGAACTCCCCGACGAGGAGATCGCCGACATCCTCGTCGGCGCCGAGAGTGCCGAGCAGGCTGCGGACGCTCTGGTGGAGGGGGCGCTGGCTCTCGGCGCCCATGACAACGTGACGGTGGTGGTCGTCCGGGTGGCCGAAGAGATCCCCGAAAACGAGGAGAACTGACGGGAACCTGACGCGGACTCATCGCGTCTAACTCACGACGGCGGGGCGGAAGACCGTCCGCCCCCGGACGAGTGAGGACAACCATGACAGTCATCGCGCATCACGTTTCGCCGCATCGCTCCTCTGTCCGCAACAGCGCACATCGATCCGATCGCCCCGGCCAAGGGAGCGCCGAGACGGGTGACGTCGCCCGCCGCGACGCCGATGCCACGCGTCGGCGACAGGAAGCGCTGGCACGGCTGGCGCAGCGCCGGATGCCACTACCCGCACTGCCCCAGTCCGGGCGAACCGACGTCATCGAGCGGTCCCGACGAGAGTCGCCGGTGGGCGGGCACATGAGTCTCGTCACGTCGATCACGAGCCAGGGGGGCGGTCCGCGCTGCACGTGCACCATGCGCGGTCACGATCTGCCACGACCCGCACTCACCACCCGCGAGGTGGAGGTGTTGCGAACCTGGCTCAAGGTGGACACGAAACCCGCTGTGGCAGCGGAACTTTACATTTCCCTCGGGACGGTCAACACGCACCTGACCCGTATTCGCGCAAAATATGCCGACATCGGACGGGCGGCTCCGACGAAGGCCGCACTGGTCGCACGCGCTGTCCAGGACGGATTGATCACCCTGGACGAACTCTGAGCGCGGCCGACCGGGATCCGAACGTGGCCGTAGGGGGCGCGATACTGTTCTCCCGTGGCAACCATCGAGGAGATCCTTCAGGTCGAGGCGATCGAGACCGACATCTTTCGGGGGCCGGCCTTCCCGAGCCTGCTGCAGCGAACCTTCGGTGGTCAGGTTGCCGGCCAGGCCCTGATGTCGGCCACCCGGACCGTTCTCGAGGAGTACGCGGTGCATTCGCTGCACGGATATTTCCTCCGCCCGGGCAACCCGGACAAGCCGGTGGTCTTCCTGGTCGACCGCATTCGCGATGGTCGCTCGTTCATCACGCGTCGCGTCACCGGTATCCAGGCGGGCGAAGCCATCTTCACGATGTCGGCCTCTTTCCATGTGACCACCGATGAAGGTGTCCGGCATCAGGACCGGATGCCCCCGGCGCCGTCGCCGGATGAACTGCCCGATCAACTCACCGCCCTTCCCGACGACGCGATGGCGATCTTCCAGGAGTGGAAGGAGTTCGACATCCGGATGGTGCCGCCGGAGCAACTGGCAACCTCGAACTATTTCGTCGCCCAGCAGCGGGTCTGGTTCCGTCACCGTCGCCGGCTGCCCGACGACCAGGTCTTTCATGTCGGCACCCTGGCGTACATGAGCGACATGACCCTGCTCGGATCATCGAAGGTCCCACACCCGGATGTGGAGACGCAGACGGCCTCTCTCGACCACGCGATGTGGTTCATGCGTCCGTTCCGCGCCGACGAGTGGCTGCTCTACGATCAGACGTCGCCGTCCGCGGACGGGGGACGCGCGCTCACCCAGGGACGGATCTTCGACCTCGACGGCCGCATGGTCGCGGCGGTCACCCAGGAGGGGCTGACACGAACGGGACGGGCCGAGTCCGCCGACCAGCATGCGCGGCGGGACGGGTGAGCGCCGCCGACCGCCCGAGGATCGGCGTGCTCGCGCTCCAAGGGGATGTCCGTGAGCACCTCGCCGCTCTGACGGAGGCCGGTGCGCAGGCCGGGACCGTTCGCCGGCCGACGGAGCTGGCCGAGGTCGACGCGCTCGTCATCCCCGGCGGCGAGTCGACGACGATGAGTCACCTGCTCACCGTGTTCGATCTGTTCGACGGTTTGCGCGAACGTCTCTCGGCGGGCATGCCCGCCTATGGATCGTGCGCGGGGATGATCTTGCTGGCGACGACGATCCTCGACACCCGCCCGGACGCCCGTCATCTCGACGCGTTGGACATCACCGTGCGCCGCAACGCCTTCGGCCGGCAGGTGGAGAGCTTCGAAACAGACCTGGAGTTCGCCGGCATCACCGATCATGCGTCCGACCCGCTGATGCGTGCCGTCTTCATCCGGGCGCCGTGGGTGGAATCGATCTCGCCCGATGTGGAAGTGCTCGCACGGGTGCCCGACGGTCCGGCGAAGGACCGGATCGTCGCGGTGCGCCAGGGCAACGTGCTCGCGACGTCGTTCCATCCGGAGGTGACCGGTGATCGGCGGGTACATCAGTACTTCGTCGACATGGTCACCGGCGCGTGACGGGAGCGTGGGGGAGGCCGTCGACGCACATCGGTAAGATCGAAGAGTTGGGCGGATCGTCACCACGCGGTCACGTCACCTCGTACGTGCTGTCGACAAGGATGCGGGAGTCTCATGAGCGGCCATTCCAAATGGGCCACCACCAAGCACAAGAAGGCGGTCATCGACGCCAAGCGCGGCAAGATGTTCGCCAAGCTGATCAAGAACATCGAGGTGGCAGCCCGGACCGGCGGCGGTGACCCGTCCGGCAACCCCACGCTCTATGACGCGATCCAGAAGGCGAAGAAGTCCTCGGTACCCAACGACAACATCGAACGCGCCCGCAAGCGTGGCGGTGGGGAAGAGGCCGGCGGCGCCGACTGGCAGACCATCATGTACGAGGGTTACGGCCCCAACGGTGTCGCGATCCTCATCGAGTGCCTCACCGACAATCGCAACCGGGCGGCCGGCGAGGTGCGTACCGCGATGACCCGCAACGGCGGCAACATGGCCGACCCCGGTTCGGTCTCGTACCTGTTCACCCGCAAGGGTGTCGTCACACTCGAGAAGGCGGGCCAGAGCGAGGACGACGTGCTGATGGCCGTGCTCGACGCCGGTGCCGAAGAGGTCAACGATCTCGGCGAGAGCTTCGAAGTGGTCAGTGAGCCGACCGATCTCGTCGCGGTCCGCAGCGCCTTGCAGGAGGCGGGCATCGACTATGACTCGGCGGAAGCGGATTTCCGTGCCTCGGTCGAGGTTCCGGTAGATGCCGAGGGCGCACGCAAGGTGTTCAAACTGATCGACGCGCTCGAGGACTCCGACGACGTGCAGAACGTTTACAGCAACGTCGACGTCAGCGACGACGTACTCGCCGAACTCGACGCCTGAGCATCACCCCGCCGATGTGGTGGGTGGGTGCTCGGCCACGCAGAACATGTTGCCCTCGGGATCGGCGAGCGTCGACCACTGCACCCAGGGCACCTCGTCGAGGACATCCCAGTGGTGTCGGGCCCCGATCCGGACCAGGCGGTCGACGTGGGCCTTGCGGGTACCCCATGGCACGGTGAGATCGAGATGCAGCGTGGGGTGCGGCGCGACCGGGCCCGTTCGCGGACCGAAGAACATCCCGAAACCGTGCGGACCGGCAGGGGCCAGGTAGACACTGTCTCCTGCTGTCGATCGCTCACCGCCGGTGACCGATGCCCAGAAGCCGCTCAGCGCATGCGGATCGCTCGCCTCGATGTTGATCGCACCGAGCGCGATTGCAGGCGGGTTGTCGGCGTGGGGTGCAGGTGTCTCGGGCTCGGTCATGAACGCGACCCTAGAGCATTTTCCGGCCCCCGGAGCTCGCGCGATCCGGCCGGCGTCACGAGGCGCTGACCGCCGGTCGTTCGGGGTGATCGAATCGGACGGCGATGTCGGGGGTCGGGGCTGTGTCGGCGTGACGGACGAGGGCGGGGATCGTCCACGCGTCCTCGCTGGGGGTCCGGCGTCGCAGAGCGGCCTCGCTCATCATCAGCGCGATGGAAGCGTCGACGTCGATGCCGGAGCCGAGGAGCAGCGGACCGGCCAGCAGGATCACCTGGTGGACCGATGCCTCCATCGGGCTGTCGCGGAAGGATCGGTCGCGCGACGTATCCCACAGGCGTGGCAGCCATCGACCCCGGGTGTGCACGGCGTCGACCACCTCGCGTGACACCGCGGCATGGTCGAACCAGACGGAGCCGTAACTCTCCGGATCGGTGTGCCCGTACTCCAGTCGCAGGGATGCGGGTCGGAGGAAGTCCGACATGGAGACCACCGCCGCGGCCCGGCCGCCGGTGACAAGGCGGTCGGCCACCGCCTGTGCGAGCGTCGTGGGCGTTGCGGCGTCGGCACCATCGACAGTGATGACGCGACGGCCGGGCGCTTCGGCCGCGAGCTCCGCGCACAGCTCGACCAGTCCGTCGGGCGAGATGGGATCGAATCGGGTCATGGCACCTGCCATTGTCGCGTGTTGCTCACCCAGGTCGTCGGGGGAGCCGGATAGAATCTCGAACAACTGTTCGGTCTCGGCGTCCGTGGTGGAGGTATGTGTGCGGGTCATGGGAGTCGATCCCGGTCTTACGCGGTGCGGGATCGCGCTGGTCGAGTCCGGACGCGGACGCACGGTCACGGCGTTGGACGTCGATGTCGTGCGCACGCCCAGCGACATGGACCTTGCCGAACGCCTGTTGGCGATCTACACGTCGGCCTGCCATTGGCTCGATGTCCATCAACCTGATGTGGTGGCCATCGAGCGGGTGTTCGCGCAGAATCAGGTCTCCACCGCCATGGGGACAGCTCAGGCCGGTGGCGTGATCGCGCTCGCCGCCGGGCAGCGCGACATCCCGGTCCGGTTCCACACCCCATCGGAGGTCAAGGCCGCTGTCACAGGTAGCGGTCGGGCCGACAAGGCGCAGGTCACGGCGATGGTCACGCGGATATTGGGGATGCAGAGCAAACCGCGGCCGGCCGACGCCGCCGACGCGCTGGCGCTGGCCATCTGCCACTGTTGGCGGGGACCGATGACGGACAAGATGGTCGAGGCGCAGAAACGGGCCGAGGAACTGGCCCGGCGACACCGCGGAAGGGTCGCTGCGGCTGCGGCCGCACGAGGAACGAGCACGCGCGGGGCCGGCCCGGCGCGGACACGGAAGGGGGGAGCAGCGTGATCGCTTCGGTACGAGGTCCGGTTGTGGATGTCGCCCTCGATCACCTGGTGATCGATTGCGCCGGAGTGGGGTACCGAGTTCTGGTGACCCCCGCCACGGTGGCGTCGGTGCGGCGGGGCGAAGAGGCGACCCTGCTCACGTCGATGATCGTGCGCGAGGATTCGATGACGCTGTACGGGTTCACCGAACCGGACGCGCGGTCCTTGTTCGCGCTGTTGCAGACCGTGACCGGCGTCGGCCCGCGATTGGCGATGGCGACATTGGCGGTGCTCGAGCCCGAAGCGCTACGACGTGCCTTGGCCGCCTCCGACGTCAAGGCGCTGACCACGGTGCCCGGTATCGGTAAACGGGTGGCCGAGCGACTCGTGGTCGAACTGCGCGACAAGGTGGAGGCGCCGAGTACGCAGGCGGGCGAGGCGGTCATGGCGGTCGGCGGGTCGGTGCGTGATCAGGTCGCCGAGGCGCTGGTGGGTCTCGGGTTCACATCGGGTCCGGCGGACAAGGCGGTGACCGCGATCCTGTCCGATGTGCCGGATGCCGACGCCTCCACCGTATTGCGCAAATCGTTGGCTCTGCTGGGGAAGACCGCCTGATGGACGATTCGTTGCCCGATCCCGACGAACGTGACGTGAGTCCGGCGGAACTGCATTCCGACGGGGATTACGACGCAGGCCTGCGGCCGCGGTCGCTCGCCGACTTCATCGGTCAGCCTCGGGTGCGTGAACAACTGGAACTGGTACTGCGCGGGGCCAAGGGCCGCGGCGGCACACCGGACCACATCCTCTTGTCGGGTCCGCCGGGACTGGGGAAGACGTCGTTGGCGATGATCATCGCCGCGGAGATGGGTGCGGCGATCCGGGTCACGTCCGGACCCGCGCTCGAACGAGCCGGCGACCTCGCCGCCATGCTGTCCAATCTCGTCGACGGAGACGTGCTGTTCATCGACGAGATCCACCGGATCGCGCGACCGGCCGAGGAGATGCTCTACCTGGCGATGGAGGACTTCCGGGTTGACGTGGTCGTCGGCAAGGGGCCGGGGGCGACCTCCATCCCGCTCGACGTCGCGCCGTTCACCCTGGTCGGTGCCACGACCCGATCGGGGTCGCTGACCGGCCCGTTGCGCGACCGGTTCGGCTTCACCGCCCACATGGAGTTCTACGAGACCGACGAACTGGTGCGGGTGTTGCGTCGGTCGGCGGGCATCCTCGGCATCCGGCTGCTCGACGATGCGTCGACCGAGATCGCCCGACGCTCCCGGGGGACGCCCCGCATCGCCAACCGGCTGCTGCGCCGTGTCCGGGATTACGCCGAGGTCCGCAGTGACGGGATCATCACCGTCGACATCGCGGGTGCTGCCCTGGCCGTCTACGACGTCGACGATCTGGGATTCGACCGACTGGACCGGGCCGTCCTCAACGCACTCGTCCGCGGATTCGGCGGCGGACCCGTCGGTGTGTCGACCCTGGCCGTCGCCGTCGGCGAGGAGCCGGCCACCGTCGAGGAGGTGTGCGAACCGTTCCTGGTTCGGGCGGGCATGATGGCGCGCACTCCGCGCGGACGTGTCGCCACCGCTGCCGCCTGGCACCATCTGGATCTCACCCCACCGGCCGGTGCGATGAACGCCAGCTTCGGCGTCCGGACCCGCGACGCCGTCACGGACAGCCTGTTCGACGATCTGTGAGCGAGGCGTGTCCACGGCGACCGTGATGGGGCGTTTCGCGCGGACGTGGCACACTGGGGAGAGCCGCGAGAGGTGCTGGCGCATCCGAGCGTGCCTTCGCGCGGCCTCGGGCCGCCTCGCCGAATCCGACATAACACCCAGACCGAACCGACAAGGATTGTTGCCGTAATCATGGAGTCTCTCTTCTTCCCCCTCCTGCTCGCCCTGCTCGCCGGGTTCATGTTCCTGAGCATCCGCAAGCAGAAGAAGCGCATGAACGAGATGCAGGACATGCAGAACTCCGTGGCCACCGGGGCGCGTGTGCAGCTGACCTCGGGCATGTACGCGACCGTCGTGGATGCCTCGTCGGACTTCGTCGACCTCGAGATAGCCGCCGGCATGGTCACCCGCTTCAACCGGGCGGCCATCGTCCGGGTGGTCCCCACAGAGGACGCGGCCGAAACCTATCCCGGTGCGCTCGGTTCGCGGCCGGAGCAGATCGACGACACGGATGGCGCGGACGGTTTCGACGGCTCATCGCCTTCGGATGAGGCCGAGACCCGCACCGACGACACCTACTCCACAGACCGTCCGGGCGAGACGCCGACCGACGACAAGTGAGCGTGATGCCGCAGGCATCCACGACGTGAGATCACCGGCGCCGTACCGCGGGCCGGTGGTTACCGCGCAGTCAGTAGAGTGAGCGACCGACCGGCTCGTTCGCGCGCCACGCCCCGTCGGGTCCGTGCGCGCAATTCCTAGGAGACCAGAACAGCAGTGACCACACCTCGCCGGGCGTCGGCGAAGCGGTCGGGACCTCCACGTGAGATTCCGCCGTGGAGACCCCTGACCGCATTCCTCGTGTTGTTGGCCGTTGTCTACGGACTGGTCTTCTTCACCGGTGGCGGATCTCCGACCCCGAAGCTGGGGATCGACCTCCAGGGCGGCACCCGGGTGACGCTGACCGCGCGCACGCCGGACGGCAAACCACCGTCGAAGGAGCAGCTCGACCAGGCCAAGCAGATCATCGAGCAGCGTGTGAACGGGCTGGGTGTCTCGGGCTCCGAAGTCGTGGTCAACGGCGACAACCTGGTGATCACGGTCCCTGGTGACGATGGCAAACAGGCCCGGAATCTCGGCCAGACCGCCCGGCTGTACGTGCGGCCGGTCGAGAAGGTGACGGCCGCGACGCCGCAACCCAAGACCGACCAGCAACAGGGCTCGACCGGATCGCCGGACGAGACGTCGGCGGCCGCGATCGACGAGCAGCGCAAGTTGCGGCAGGCCCCGAAGGATGCGAACACCGACGCCCTGACCGCACAGATGGCGAAGATGGACTGCTCGCCGGATGCGCAGGACCCGCTGCAAGGCAATGACCTGCCCGATCAGTACCTGGTTGCCTGCTCACAGGATGGCCAGGAGGTCTACCTGCTCGGACCGGAGATCATCGATGGGCGCGACATCAAGAACGCCTCGGCCGGCACCACTCAGCAGGCGGGCGCGTGGATCGTGCAGGTCGAGTTCAAGGGCGACGCGCAGAGTTTCTGGCCCACCTACACCGGGCAGAACATCGGCAAGCAGACCGCATTCACCCTGGACACCAAGGTCGTCTCGGCTCCGCAGATCCAGGGAGCGATCACCACACCGCAGACCGAGATCAGCGGCAACTTCACCCAGCAGGAAGCCAAGGACCTCGCCAACGTCTTGAAGTACGGCTCCCTGCCTCTGTCGTTCGAGGCATCGGACGCGCAGACGGTGTCGGCGACCCTCGGTCTGTCCTCCCTGAAGGCGGGTCTCATCGCGGGCGCGGTCGGCATGATCGCGGTGCTGCTCTATGCGCTGCTCTACTACCGGATGCTCGGGATCCTGACCATGCTGTCGCTGGTGCTGTCCGGACTGATGGTGTACGGACTGATCGTGCTGCTCGGCCGCTGGATCGGTTTCACGCTCGACCTCGCAGGCATCGCCGGCCTCATCATCGGTATCGGCATGACCGCGGACTCGTTCGTCGTCTACTTCGAACGAATAAAGGACGAGATGCGTGAGGGCCGAAGTTTCAGATCCGCGGTGCCGCGCGGCTGGGCGAGTGCGCGGCGCACCATCTGGTCTGGCAACGCGGTCAGCTTCATCGCCGCCGCCGTCATCTACATCCTGGCCATCGGCGAGGTGCGCGGCTTCGCGTTCACCCTGGGCCTGACCACCATCCTCGACGTCGTCGTCGTGTTCCTGGTCACCCACCCGCTCGTGGTCCTCGCCAGCCGGTCGGAGTTCCTGTCCCGGCCACGGGTCAACGGCCTGGGCGCGGTCAGTGAGGTCGCGCGGGAGCGCCGGCAGGCCGAGCGGGCCGCCCGAGTCGAGGCGTCGGAAGGATCCGCGAAATGAGCAGCATGCAACGGCCCAACTCCGGTCGCGCCGGCGCCGGGCGTGGCGTCGCAGTGCCCGAGACTCCGGTCGGTGACGACGCCGAATCGGCGCAGTCGTCGACGTCGGACGCCAACTATGTGGCGGAACGCAATCGCTCGTTCCTGTCCCGGCTCTACACAGGTACCGGTGCGTTCGGGATCATCCCCAATCGCCGCAGGTGGTACATCGTCACCGCGGTGATCATCGCGATCTGCATCGGATCGATCGCCTTCCGCGGTTTCACCCTGGGCATCGACTTCGAGGGTGGAACCGAGATCTCGATCCCGGTCTCCACCGGGGTCACCGCCGACTCGGTCGAGACCGTCTTCTCGGACACGCTCGGGCAGGAGCCGGAATCGGTGCAGACCGCCGGGTCCGGTTCTTCCGAGACCGTGCAGGTGCGGACCGAGACGTTGTCCCTCGCCCAGAACGAGCAGCTCACCAGGGCGCTGACGGCCCAGTTCGGGCCCGAGTTGACCGCGGACGAGGTGAGTTCGTCCGATGTCAGTTCCACCTGGGGTGGCGAGATCACCCGCAAGATGCTGATCGCGCTCGCCGTCTTCTTGGTGATCGTGTTCGTCTACATCACCGTGCGGTTCGACCGCGAGATGTCGTTGGCCGCGCTGACCTCCCTGTTCTTCGACATCATCGTGACCGCGGGCGTGTACTCGCTGGTCGGCTGGGAGGTCACCCCGGCCACCGTCATCGGTCTGCTCACCATCCTCGGCTTCTCGATCTACGACACCGTGGTGGTGTTCGACAAGGTCAATGAGAACACCCGATCGGTGCTACAGACGACGCGACGAACCTACGCCGAACAGGCCAACCTCGCCGTGAACCAGACCCTCATGAGGTCGATCAACACGACCGTGATCTCGGTGCTGCCGATCATCGCGCTGATGGTCATCGCGGTGTGGATGCTCGGCGTCGGCACCCTCAAGGACCTCGGGTTGATTCAGCTCGTCGGTGTCGTGGTCGGTGCCTACTCGTCGATCTTCCTGGCGGCTCCCCTCCTGGCGACGCTGAAGGAGCGTCGCCCGGACATCAGCCGCCACACGAAACGTGTGCTCGATCGACGTGCCCGCGTCGAGTCCGGGGATGACCTGGCCGATGCACCTCGCCCGGCGAAGGGACGGGCGTCCGGTCGGCGCAATGCGACCGCCGCCGTCGACGACTCGCCCCGTACCCCCACGGGGAAACCGCGACGCTCGCGCTAATCTACGCGTCGTGACTGTGCGGAGCGGGTCGGACACCCGCCGACCATCCGGCCTGCCCGTGACGTCGTCGGTCCTCCTCGGCGTGCTGGTGGTGCTCGCCGGTCTGCTGACCGGATGTGGCGACGACAGCCCGCCCGCCATCGATTACGTCGTGGACGCGCGCATCGACAGCTACAACGCCAACACCGTCGAGGCCAACGCGGACGGTGTGCTGATGGCGACGACCCGCATGCTGCCCGGGTTCAGCTACCTGGGTGCGCAGGGGCAGGTCACCCCGGATCGCGACATCGGAACGGTGACACCGGTGCCGGGTACGGGCCTGGCCTTGCGGTACGACTTCAACCCGGAGGCCCGGTTCTCGGACGGTCCGGCACTCGACTGTGACGACCTGGTCCTCGCCTGGGCCGCGATGAGTGGCCGGTTTCCGGGATTCCGGCAGGCGACCACCGCCGGATACCGCGACATCGAGAAGGTCGACTGTAAGCCGGGCGACAGATCGGCGACGGTGTCCTTCGTGCAGGGCCGCGACTATCGGGACTGGCTGTCGCTGTTCGGCGCCGGTACCTTGCTGCCCGCCCACGTGGTGGCGGCAGAGGCCGGTGTCACCGACGTCATCGATCCCATCCGGTCCGGCGACAACGCCGCCATCGGCAAGATCGCGGCGGCGTGGAACGACGGGTTCGACCTGTCACCCGGGACCATCGACGAGACCCGCTTCCCGTCGTCTGGGCCCTACCGGATCGATCACTACTCGACGTCGGACGGCCTCGTCCTCACCGCGAACGAAGCGTGGTGGGGGGATGCCCCGAAGACGCAGCGGATCGTGGTGTGGGACCGCGGAACGGATGCCGACAAGCGTCTGTCGGACGGCGATTTCGATATCGCCGACGTGAGTCGCGGAGCGGTCGCGGGTGACATCGCGCCGTCGGGTGCGGATGCCGAGGTCTCGAAACAATCTCTGCCGCAACCGAACCGGGCACTCGGTGTCGAGGAGTTGGTGCTCGCGCAGAAAGGGGTGTTCGGCGACCTCCGGGCGCGGCGGGCGTTTGCGTCCTGCGTGCCTCGCGACGGGTTGGCCCGTCAGTTCGGGGCCGGAGCACAACTCTGGAACCTACGGGTCCTCGCGCCCGCGGACAACCTCGCCGGACAGCTCAACGGCGCGTTCGGCAGCGCGTACACCCGTCCGAATCTCCCGCGGGCGCAGGCGCTGAGCGACGAGTCCACCGGATCGGCCACTGCGATGAGGGTGCGGATCGGCTATCTGGCGCCGATGGAGCGCCGGCGCCAGATGGTCGCCGCCATCGCGGAGTCCTGCCGGCAGGTCGGCATCGACGTGGTCGACGTGGGTTCGGCGGACCTGACGCCGTCGGCGTTGGGTCGTGACGCCGACGTCCTGCTGGTCGCCAACGGCACCGGCTTTGCCGCGGCCGGGGCGGCCAACCCCTCTCGCGACGCATACCAACTGCGGGGCGGGGACCCGCTCAACCTCGGCGGTTTCCGCAACGCCCAGGTCAGCGGTGCGATCGATCAGCTGGTCGCGTCGGATCTCGCCGCTGATCGCCTGGATCTGGTGCGCACCATCGAGAACGCCGCGTGGGCGGAGCTGCCGTCCATCCCGTTGTTCGCCGCGCCTCGGCTGCAGGTGTGGGGTCCGCGGGTCGATAATGTGGTGGCCGGCCTGGGCCGCAACGGCACGGGATGGAACATGGATCGGTGGACGGCACGTGACTGACTCAATCCTCGAACAGGCTCGTGCGGCGATCGCCACCCACACGCGGCTGGTCGCCGATTTCCCGAAACCGGGCATCGACTTCAAGGACCTCACACCGGTTCTGGCCGACCCTGCCGGCCTGGCGGCTGTCGTCACCGCGCTGACCCACGGTTGCGCCGACGTCGAGCTGGTCGCCGGGATCGACGCGCGGGGATTCCTGCTCGGTGGGGCGGTGGCGCGGGAACTCGGGGTCGGCGTGCTCGCGGTGCGCAAGGGGGGCAAACTGCCCCCGCCGGTCCACAGCGTGACGTACACCCTCGAGTACGGCACGGCCACGCTGGAGATCCCCGCCGACGCGATCGACCTGTCCGGCCGGCGCGTGCTGCTCGTCGACGACGTGCTGGCCACCGGCGGCACCGCCGTCGCCGCCGGCGAATTGCTGCATCGTGCCGGCGCACACGTTGTCGGCATCGCGGTGATCATGGAACTCGACGGGCTCGGCGGACGTGCGACCATCGCCGACGGACTGGACCCGCGACTACCGGTGCGTGCGGTCACCAACGGTTGACCTTCGATCCGCGGTCCGCTTCCGGCGACTAGACTCTCCTCATCCGGCGTTCGACACGTCGGCTGAACCGGCGACGGAGCGATGACATCCGATCGGCCGGTGGGTGACCGGACACGGAGAGGAGGTCACGATGCACGACGAGGTCGACACCAACGCCCATCAGGGACGCGTGGACACAACGGGGACGGGCCCGCGGCCCCCGCGTGACACTCTGCCGTCCGCGCCCGATGGGACCAGGCCCTCCGGGGAGACCCCACCGCGTACCGACATCATCGCGACACCCTCGTCGTCGGCGTCGCGGCGTGTGCGCGCGCGGCTCGCCCGCCGGATGACGGCCACCCGCAGCCCGGTCCGCCCGGTGTTGGAACCACTGGTGACCTTGCACCGGGAGATCTATCCCAAGGCCGACACCGCGCTCCTGCAACACGCCTATGACGTCGCCGACGAACGGCACGAAGGGCAGACCCGCAAGTCGGGTGACCCCTACATCACCCATCCGCTCGCGGTCGCGACGATTCTCGCCGACCTCGGCATGGACACGACGACGCTGGTGGCCGCACTCCTGCATGACACCGTCGAGGACACCGGCTATACCCTCGAGGCGCTCGAGAAGGACTTCGGGGCCGAGGTCGCCCACCTTGTCGACGGTGTCACCAAACTGGACAAGGTCGCCCTCGGCAGCGCGGCCGAGGCCGAGACCATCCGCAAGATGATCATCGCGATGGCGCGTGACCCCCGGGTGCTGGTGATCAAGGTCGCCGACCGGCTGCACAACATGCGCACGATGCGTTTCCTGCCGCCGGAGAAGCAGGCGCGCAAGGCGCGAGAAACCTTGGAAGTTATTGCGCCGCTTGCTCATCGGCTCGGTATGGCGACGGTCAAATGGGAACTCGAGGACCTGTCCTTCGCCATCCTGCATCCGAAGCGATACGAGGAGATCGTCCGCCTCGTCGCCGACCGGGCGCCGTCGCGCGACACCTACCTGGCCCGCGTCCGTGCCGACGTCAACAACGCGCTCGGTGGGGCCCGGATCTCGGCCACGGTCGAGGGCAGGCCGAAACACTACTGGTCGATCTATCAGAAGATGATCGTCAAGGGACGCGACTTCGACGACATCCACGACCTGGTGGGTATTCGGATCCTGTGCGACGAGGTGCGTGATTGCTACGCCGCCGTCGGTGTTGTGCACTCCCTGTGGCAGCCGATGGCCGGCCGGTTCAAGGACTACATCGCCCAGCCGCGGTTCGGCGTCTATCAGTCGTTGCACACCACGGTGATCGGGCCGGAGGGTAAGCCGCTCGAGGTGCAGATCCGGACCCACGAGATGCACCGCACGGCCGAGTTCGGGATCGCCGCGCACTGGCGGTACAAGGAGACCGGCTATCGCAAGGGCAAGACCCCGCGCAAGGATGCCGGCGAGATCGACGACATGGCCTGGATGCGCCAGCTGCTCGATTGGCAGCGTGAGGCCGCCGATCCGGGCGAGTTCCTGGAGTCACTGCGCTATGACCTCGCGGTGCAGGAGATCTTCGTGTTCACCCCCAAGGGGGACGTGATCACCCTCCCGGCCGGTTCGACGCCGGTGGACTTCGCCTACGCGGTGCACACCGAGGTGGGCCACCGCTGCATCGGAGCGCGCGTCAACGGCCGGCTGGTCGCACTCGAGCGCAAGCTGGAGAACGGTGAGGTCGTCGAGGTGTTCACCTCGAAGGCACCCAACGCCGGACCGTCGAAGGACTGGCAGAACTTCGTCGTGTCCCCGCGTGCGAAGGCCAAGATCCGGCAGTGGTTCGCCAAGGAGCGTCGCGAGGAGGCACTCGAGGCCGGCAAGGACGCCATCGCCAAAGAGGTCCGCCGCGGCGGATTACCGTTGCAGCGCTTGATGAGTGCCGAATCCCTGGCGGCGATCGCGACGGAACTGCGCTATTCGGACGTCACCGCCCTCTACACGGCGGTGGGGGAGCATCACGTCTCCGCCCGTCACGTGGTCAACCGGCTCGTCGCGGCCCTCGGCGGGCTGGACGACGCGGTCGACGAGATCGCCGAGCGGTCCACGCCCTCGACGCTGCCGACGCGTACCCGCCACGGTGGCGATGCCGGTGTGGTGGTCGAAGGACTCGACAACGTCATGGCCAAGCTCGCCAAGTGCTGCACCCCGGTGCCCGGTGACGAGATCATGGGGTTCGTGACGCGGGGCGGTGGGATCAGCGTGCACCGCACCGACTGCACCAATGCCGCTTCGTTGAAGGAGCAGTCCGAACGGATCATCGAGGTCGCGTGGGCGCCCTCACCGTCGTCGGTGTTCCTGGTGGCCATCCAGGTGGAGGCGCTCGACCGCCATCGGCTCCTGTCCGACGTCACCAAGGTGCTCGCCGACGAACGCGTCAACATCCTGTCGGCGTCGGTGACCACGAGCCGAGACCGCGTCGCGATCAGCAAGTTCACCTTCGAGATGGGCGACCCCAAGCATCTCGGCCATGTGCTCAACGTCGTCCGCAACGTCGAGGGAGTCTACGACGTGTACCGGGTGACGTCGGCAGCCTGACAGCCGCGCTGCGCCCTTCGTGACGGCCCTCCGCTGGCGCTCCGGACCTCCTCAGGGAGCGGGGACAAACGGTCCTCCGCTGGTGGCGGAGCAATGTCCACCCGGTCCGTGAGGAACCTTGGAGCGCGAGCGGTGAGTCCGTCCCGGTCCCTGAGGAACCCCGGAGCGCGAGCGGTGAGTCCGTCCCGTCCCTGAGGAACCCCGGAGCGCCAGCGGTGAGTCCGTCCCGATCCCTGAGGAACCCCGGAGCGCCAGCGGAGGGGTGTCACGAAGGGCACGCACGCCCGCTCCCCGAGGCCAGAGTCGCGGCATCTCCCTCGTTGACGCTTCGGACCAGCGCTCAGCGCTGCCCGGTCAGTCCTGGCTGCCGGAATCGACGGTCGCGGTGGTGATCTGCACCGGCTGCTTCGGCCGGCCGTCGTCGGCGCTGCCGTTGGGGCCCGGCGTCAGACCATTCTTCTGGATCTTGTCGAGGACGGTGAGACCGTCCGGGTCGACCTTGCCGACCACCGAGTAGTTCGGTGCCAGCTGGCTGTCCTGGAGGACCAGGAAGAACTGGCTCGAGCCGGTGTTGGATTCACCCGACTGCGGATTGTTGCTGTTGGCGATGGCGACGGTGCCGCGGGGATAGACCACTGGGGCGGTGCCGGACATCGGATCGGGCTGACCTGCCGGTTTCAGATCGGTCGGCAGCTCGTCGGGGCTCGACCACCCCGGCCCGCCGGCCCCGGTGCCGGTCGGATCGCCGCACTGCAGCACCTTGAGCGTGTCGCTGTTGGTGAGTCGATGGCACGGGGTGTCGTTGTAGAACTTGTTCTCGGCCAACGAGATGACGGCACCGGTGTTGCACGGCGCGCCCGTGCGGTCGAGCGTGATCGGGATGGCGCCCTGGTTGGTGTCGAGTACCAGGTTGGCGGTACCTTCCTTGAGCTGCTTGTCGTCGGGCTTCGGTGAGGTGCGCTGCTTCGGTTCGCCCGCGCGCATCTCGTCGAGATAAGCCTGTGCCTGGGCACGCTGGTCGGCCGGGACCTGGGCCGGCACCTCCTTGGGCAATTGATCGAAACGGCTCGGCTGGTCCTCATAGGAACACGCGGTCCACCGGGCGGCCTCGCGGTCGTCGAGCACCTTCTTGACGATGAGAGTCGTCGCCGTCGCGACGATCGCCACGACCACGACGGTCGACACCGAGGCGATGATGATCTTGCGTCGCCGGGCCTGCTGGCGGTCCCTCTCGAGCCGGTCTTCCAGCTTGCGCTTGGCGGCCTCGCGACGTTCCTCGTTGCTGGACACGCGGTTGGACCCTCCTGAACTCGTGTGCCGTGGATTCCCCCCCCGGGGGATGGCACGCCGGACGTGCCATCGCGACACGTGAATCGGCGCTGATGCTACATCGAGTGGCCAGTGTGCCAGCTGAACCTGAGAGTGGGATTGCCGGGGAGTGTGCGTGGGTCGAGCACGGTCGGGCAACGCCGCGGACGGGCGCGAGTGGAGCCGTCGCCCGCCTTTGTCACAATGGACAGATGCTGATCACCGGATTCCCGGCCGGGATGTTCCAGACCAACTGCTATCTCCTCGCCTCCGAAGCGGGTGCCGAGGCGGTCATCATCGACCCGGGACAGGACGCCGCCGTGCGGGTGCGCGAACTCCTGACCGAACATGACCTGACACCGGTGGCCGTGCTGCTCACCCACGGGCACCTCGATCACACCTGGAATGCCGCCGAACTGTGTGACGAGTTCTCCATACCCGCCTACATCCACCCCGACGACCGGCCGATGCTGGCCGATCCGGGCATGGGTCTCGGTCGTGCGCTGGGAGGAATGATCGGGTCGCTCGAGTTCCGGGAGCCCGAGAAGGTGATCGACTTCGTCGACGGCGAGGACGTCGACCTGGCGGGTATCCGGATCTCGGTCGATCTGGCGCCCGGCCACACGCAGGGCTCGGTGCTGCTCGGAATCGAGGTCCCGGTCGACGCAGACCCGCAGGACAAGGCCGACGGGGCGCCCGACGTGGTTCCGGTCTGCTTCTCCGGCGACGTGCTCTTCGCCGGATCCATCGGCCGCACCGACCTGCCCGGTGGCAGCCATCAGCAATTGCTCGACTCCATCGCCGCCAAGTTGCTGCCGCTGCCGGACCACACCCAGGTCCTGCCCGGTCACGGTCCGCAGACATCGATCGGAGCCGAACGGGCCGGCAATCCCTTCCTCACAGACCTCGGCCCGACGGGCTCCACACCGAAGAAGGGACGTTACGGACTGTGAGCGGCAACCTCGACGGGGCCCGATCCAAGGACTTCTCCGCGCCGCGGGGCATCCCCGACTACTTCCCGCCGTCGTCGGCGGACTTCCGGCGCGTCCGGGACACGTTGACCGACGCCGCGCGTCTGGCCGGCTACGGCCACATCGAGCTTCCGATATTCGAGGACACCGCGCTGTTCGCACGGGGCGTCGGCGAATCGACCGATGTGGTCAGCAAGGAGATGTACACGTTCGCCGACCGCGGTGACCGGTCGGTCACGCTGCGCCCCGAGGGCACGGCCGGCGTGGTGCGCGCCGTCATTCAGCACGGCCTCGACCGTGGAGCGTTGCCGATCAAACTCTGCTATGCCGGACCGTTTTTCCGCTACGAGAAGCCGCAGGCGGGTCGGTACCGTCAGCTGCAGCAGGTGGGCGTGGAGGCGATCGGGATCGATGATCCCGCGCTCGACGCCGAGGTCATCGCGGTGGCCGACGAGGGATACCGGCGGCTCGGATTGAGCGGCTACCGATTGGAGATCACCTCGCTCGGCGACGAAGCCAGTCGTGGCCCGTACCGAGAGGCGTTGCAGGAGTTCCTGTTCGGACTCGATCTCGATGAGGCGACGCGACATCGCGCCCAGATCAATCCGCTGCGCGTGCTCGACGACAAGCGGCCGGAGATCAAGGCGGCCACCGCGAACGCGCCGCTGATGATCGACTATCTCTCCGATGACGCCCGCGCCCATTTCGACACGGTTCTGACCAATCTGAAACGGCTCGGCGTGCCCTATGAGATCAACACACGGCTGGTGCGTGGTCTGGACTACTACACGAAGACGACATTCGAGTTCGTCCACGACGGTCTCGGTGCCCAGTCCGGGATCGGCGGCGGTGGACGCTACGACGGGCTGATGCGGGTGCTCGGTGCCAAACAGGATCTGTCCGGTATCGGGTTCGGGCTCGGCGTCGACCGCACGATGCTGGCGATGGAGGCCGAAGGTGTCGCGCACGCCGACGTCGCCCGATGCCAGGTGTTCGGCGTCCCGATGGGGGCCGATGCCAAGGCCGAATTGGTCGGCGTCGCCGGTCAATTGCGTGCCGCGGGCATCAGCGTCGACCTCGCCTACGGCGACCGCGGTCTCAAGGGGGCGATGAAGGCGGCGGATCGCTCGGGTGCGCGTCTGGCACTCGTGCTCGGCGACCGGGAGCTGGCCGAGCGGATGATCGAGGTCAAGGATCTCTCGAACGGTGAGCAACATCGGATCGCGTTGGACGCCGTGGTCGAGGAGGCTCGACGGCTGCTGGGGTGAGCCTATGGGCTGTGCGGTTGCAGACCGTAGGCGCGTACCTGTGAGATGACCCAGCGGCCCTCGCGCCTCACCAGCACGTCGGTGAAACCGTGCTCGACTGCCGAGCCCGGACCGCCGAGGGAAGCAGCGACCCCGGTGACCCGCGCCCGGCCGTCGACGACCGCGACGTCGTCGGTGACCAGTTCTATGCGTTCGACGGTGCTCTCGTGGCGTGACCCCTGTGCCTCGCCGGCGAGCAGCAGACCCAGCACCTCGCGGATCGCCTGGTGCCCGCGAGCCACCTCGCCCCGCGGACTCACGAGCACCGCGTCCGGGGCCAGGCACGCGATGATGCCGTCGAGGTCCGCCCGTTGCCACGCCGCGTCATAGGCCTCCTCGACGCTGCGAACGGCCAGGCGGGTTGCGTTGGTCATCGGATCTCCGTTTCAGTCCCTCCCACGGTAGATCGTGACCTCCAGCGAGCCGCCGCATCTCGAGCCCGGGCGGTGTGGCGGCCGGCGTCCGAATCAGGGCCGCGTGAGTTCGGCGGCCAGTACGTCGAGGGACACCCCGCCCAGCGCAAGGGCTCGGGTGTGGAAGTCCTTCAAGGTCCAACCGGGATGGGTGGCGAGTGCGGCGTTCCGCGTGTTCTCCCAGACCCGTTGACCGAGCGCATAGGACGGGGCCTGCCCGGGCCACCCGAGATAGCGATTGAGCTCGAACCGCAGCACCGCGCGATCCATCGCGACGGAGTCGGTGAGGAACTGCCACGCCTTGTCGGCATCCCACGTTCCCCCGCCGAGCGCGGCAGGCGCGGGCAGCCCACAGTGCACGCCGATGTCGACGACGACCCGCGCGGCGCGTAGGCGCTGCGAGTCGAGCATGCCCATTCGATCCCCGGGATCGTCGAGCCAACCGAGTTCACCCATGAGCCGTTCGGCATACAGCGCCCAACCCTCACCGTGTCCGGACGTGAAGGACGCGAGCTTGCGCCACGAGTTGAGATCCTCGGCGACGATCGCCGAACCCAATTGCAGGTGATGTCCGGGCACACCTTCGTGGAACACCGTCGTGGTCTCCTGCCAGGTGTGGAAGACCGTCTGTTCCGGCGGAACCGACCACCACATCCGTCCGGGCCGGGACAGGTCCGCGCTCGGCTGCGTGTAGTAGATGATCCCGGTCGAAGACGGTGCCAGTCGGCATTCGAGTCGGGTCAGCCGCGGCGGGATGTCGAAGTGGGTCCCGGCCAATCCGTCGACTGCCCGGTCGGACAACTCCTGCATCCACGCGACAAACGCATGGCGATCGGCGATCGCGTAGCGCGGCAACGTATCCAGATGCGCCATCGCATCGGGGACCGATGCGCCGGGAAGGAGGTCGGCGACGATCGCAGCCTGCTCGGCCGCGATCGACGACAACCGATCCAAACCCCACGCATACGCGTCGTCAGGGTCGACATCGGCTCCGAGATGGGCCGGCAGGTGGCGCAGGTACCGCTCGCGTCCCACCCCGTCTGTCGACGTCGCGACCGGTGCGACCTCGGTGCGCAGCACGGCCGCCAGGGCCGCGAACGCCACGCCGACGTCGCCGAGTGTTGTCTCCAGCTGCCGCGCCGACGCCTCGGCGGCGGTGAGCGGGCCGGTGTTGGTGGCGATCGCATCGGCCGCATCGTCCGCCTGGGTCGCGGCGAGTTCCACCTGTCGCCGAGCGATCGCCGGCCCGTGCACGACACGGTGCCGGAGGCCGGCGATGATCGTGTCGACGCACTCGGGCACCGCCCGTAATCGAGCGAGGAACATCTCCCGCGACTCCGGTGTGTCCGACGGCATCAGGTCGAAGATGTCGCGGACGGCCTGCAGCGGCGAGGCGATCACGTTGCAGTCACCGACACGCTCCCCAGCCTCGGCCAGGGCGATCTCCCGACGCAGCGACGCCGACATGGTCGCGACCGTCACACGGTCGACGTCGTCGACAATCGGGGCGTCGGTGAGCGCATGTACCGCCGCGCGCGCGGCAGCCGCCCGGGCAGCGCACCCGCCGGGGGAGAAGTCGGTGAGCTCGTGGTCGTGCCCCGGGACGCCGATCTCGGTGGCGAACAGCGGGTCGAGACGCGACTGCTCGGCCAGGTAGTCGTCGGCGATGCGGTCGATGGCGGTCGCGGCGCGGGGGGTCGACCTGTCGGGGCCGGTCATAGGTCGTTGGTGGCGAAGGTGTCGCACCTGCGTGGGTCACCTGAGTCGTAGCCGATGGTGAACCAGCGGGAGCGCTGCTGTGCCGATCCGTGGGTCCAGCCCTCCGGGTTGGAGTTCGCACCCTGGATGGTGTCGTCGCCGATCGCCTTCGCGGTCTGGATGACGGAGTCGATCTGATCCGAGGTCAACGGTTCGAGCATCGCGTCGGGGCCCTTGTCCGCGTGGTAGGCCCACACTCCCGCGAGACAGTCGGCCTGCAGCTCGACGCGCACCGAACCGGACAGCGGACCCTGAGATCCCATCCGGTTGCCCTTCTGGAGGGCGCCGGTCAGGTTCTGCACATGATGGCCGTATTCGTGCGCGACCACATACTCCTGGGCGAGGGGACCGTCGCTGCCACCCATCTGTTCGAGCTGGACGAAGAAGGACGGGTCGAAGTAGGCCGTCTGATCGGTGGGGCAGTAGAAAGGTCCGGTCGCCGACGTCGCCGGCCCGCATCCGGTGTTCACCGATCCGGCGAAGATCTTCGTGTTCGGGGGCGTGTAGCGCGGCATGAGATCCGACCAGACGTCGTCGAGGCTGTTGGTCGTCGCGACGATCCGGCAGATGGCGTCGGTGTTGGCCTTCTCGATGGTGCACGACCGGATGTGGTCGTTCAGCTCGGCTGCACCCTGGCTGTTCACGGTGTCGTTGCCGTAGGTCGAGCCGCCGGTCAACGAGCCGGGATCGATCCCGAAGAACAGCGCGACGATGGTGACGATGAGCCCGGCGCCGCCGCCGAGCGCGATGCGGCCCATCCCGCCGCCACCTCCACCCGAGACATTGCCCGTGTCGAGGGGGCCGCCGCCCTGAAAGGTCATCTCGGTCTCCTTGCTCGCCGATCACACACCATCCGCCAGACCGGTGCGGGTGACCGGAGGTCGGCACGGTCGAGCATATTCGTCGTCGCTGTCGGCTGCCCCGGTTCGCGCGGCGGTGCCCCGCGTCACAACCCGTGTGCCCCCTCGGCGTCGGAGACGGCCGGGTGCAGGTCGTCGGTGGTCACGAAAGTAGGATTGGCGAGATTCACCACGTATCAGCTCTGGAAGGACTCTGAGTGCTCCGCACCCATCTCGCCGGTTCGCTTCGCCGCGCCGACGCCTCGCAGACCGTCACCGTCGCCGGTTGGGTCGCACGTCGCCGTGATCACGGGGGCGTGATCTTCATCGACCTGCGCGACAGCTCGGGTCTGGTCCAGGTGGTCTTCCGCGACGAGGCGGTCGCCGAGGCGGCGCACCGGCTGCGCGCCGAGTTCTGCGTCGCGGTCACCGGGGTGGTCGAGGTGCGGCCCGAGGGCAGCGAGAACCCGAACCTGGGCTCCGGTGAGATCGAGATCAACGCCGCGAAACTTGAGGTGCTCAATGCTGCCGCGCCGTTGCCGTTCCAGCTCGACGATGCTCCCGGCGAAGAGGCCCGCCTGCACTACCGGTACCTCGACCTGCGTCGCGAGGGTCCGGCCCGGGCGCTACGGCTGCGCTCGCAGGTGAATGCAGCTGCGCGCAGTGTGCTCGCCGATCACGACTTCGTCGAGATCGAGACGCCGACCCTGACCCGGTCGACCCCGGAAGGAGCCCGTGACTTCCTGGTGCCCGCTCGACTGCAGCCCGGCACGTTCTACGCGCTGCCGCAGAGCCCCCAGCTGTTCAAGCAGCTGCTGATGGTCGCCGGGATGGAGCGTTACTACCAGATCGCGCGCTGCTACCGCGACGAGGACTTCCGGGCCGACCGCCAGCCGGAGTTCACCCAGCTCGACCTCGAGATGAGCTTCGTCGACCAGGACGACGTCATCGCGCTGGCCGAAGAGGTGCTCGCCGCGTTGTGGAAGCTGATCGACGTCGAGATCACCACGCCCATCCCACGGATCACCTATGCCGACGCGATGCGCCGATTCGGCACCGACAAACCCGATCTCCGTTTCGGTATCGAGCTCGTCGAATGCACCGAGTACTTCGCCGACACCCCGTTCCGGGTGTTCCAGGCGCCCTACGTCGGTGCCGTCGTCATGCCGGGTGGTGCATCGCAGCCGCGTCGACAGCTCGACGCCTGGCAGGAGTGGGCCAAACAACGCGGCGCCAAGGGCCTGGCCTATGTGTTGGTCGGTGAGGACGGCGAACTCGGCGGCCCCGTGGCCAAGAACCTGTCCGATGCCGAGCGTGCCGGACTCGTCGCACATGTGGGGGCGAGCCCGGGCGACTGTGTGTTCTTCGGTGCCGGTGCGGTGAAGTCGTCGCGGGCGCTGCTGGGTGCGGCACGTGGTGAGATCGCCGAGCGGCTCGGCCTCATCAAGGACGGGGAGTGGGCTTTCACCTGGGTGGTCGACGCCCCCTTGTTCGAACCGGCCGACGAGGCGACCGCCTCCGGTGACGTCGCCGTCGGCTCCGGCGCGTGGACCGCGGTCCATCACGCGTTCACCGCACCCAAACCCGAATCCGTCGACCAGCTGGAGTCCGATCCCGGTTCGGCGCTGGCCTACGCCTACGACATCGTGTGCAACGGAAACGAGATCGGTGGCGGATCGATCCGTATCCATCGCCGCGACGTGCAGGAGCGCGTCTTCGAGATCATGGGCATCAGCCACGAGGAGGCGCAGGAGAAGTTCGGCTTCCTGCTCGACGCCTTCGCCTACGGCGCACCGCCGCACGGCGGGATCGCGTTCGGCTGGGACCGCATCACCGCGCTGCTCGCCGGCGAGAACTCGATCCGTGAGGTGATCGCGTTCCCGAAGTCCGGCGGCGGTGTCGACCCGCTCACCGATGCGCCCGCGGCGATCACCCCGCAGCAGCGCAAGGAATCGGGCATCGATGCCAAGCCGGTCTCGCGTCATCAGCCTGCCGAGAACGCGGCCGAACGTGCCGACGGCAGCGCCTGACCGTCCCGGCTCACCGGTCCCGGAGGCCCCTGCTTCCGACCGGCCGGAAATGCACCCCGGAAATGCACCCCGGAGAAGTGCCCCTCGCAGCAGCGCCGCGAACACCATGTCGATCGCGGTTCTGACGGGGACGCTTTCCCGGGGCGCTTCCCGCGCGGCGGATCACACAACGGATGGGCGTGATACCTCCCGCATATCCGGCATCGGATCGGTATCTGTGATGAGATTTCTGACATGACGATCAAGGTGGCCCTCGAGCATCGTACGAGTTACGCGTTCGATCGCCCGGCAAAGATCTTCCCCCACGTGGTACGTCTGCGGCCGGCGCCGCACTCGCGCACGCCCATCGAGGCCTACTCGCTGAAAATCGAACCGGCGGAACACTTCCTGAACTGGCAGCAGGACGCGTTCAGCAACTACATGGCCCGTCTGGTGTTCCCCGAGCCGTCCACGTCGCTGTCGATCACGGTCAGTCTGGTGGCCGACCTGACGGCGATCAACCCGTTCGACTTCTTCATCGAGGACTGGGCGGAGAACTACGGTTTCGACTACCCCGAGGAACTGAGCACCGACCTGGAGATCTTCCTGCGGCCGGTGGGGGTGACCGAGGGGGAGTTCGCCGGTTCGCCGGTGCATCCGTCGATCGCCGAATTCGCGGCCGAACACAAGCCCGGCGGCAAGGTGCGGATCATCGATTTCCTGGTGTCCCTGAATCAGGCGGTGCAGAAGGCGGTCGGCTACACGGTCCGCCTCGAGGCGGGTGTACAGACGCCCGAGTACACGCTGGCCAGCGGGATCGGTTCCTGTCGTGACTCGGCCTGGCTCCTGGTGGCGGTCCTGCGTGAACTCGGCCTGGCCGCACGCTTCGTGTCCGGCTACCTGGTCCAGCTGACCTCCGACATCAAGTCGCTCGACGGACCGTCGGGCCCGGACGCCGACTTCACCGACCTGCACGCGTGGACCGAGGTCTATCTGCCCGGCGCGGGCTGGGTGGGGATGGACCCGACGTCGGGTCTGTTCGCGGGCGAGGGCCACATCCCGCTCGCGGCGACACCGAGCCCGGGCGGTGCCGCCCCGATCACCGGCGCGACCGGGCCCTGCCACGCCACGCTGGACTTCTCCAACACCGTGTCCCGCTTCCACGAGGACCCGCGGGTGACGCTGCCGTACACGCCGTCGCAGTGGGAGCGTGTGCAGGAGTTGGGCGCCGCCGTCGACGCGAAGATGAAGGAGAACGACGTCCGGCTCACCATGGGTGGGGAGCCGACGTTCGTCTCGATCGACAACCAGACCGACCCGGAGTGGACAACGGCCGCCGACGGCCCGCACAAGCGGGAGTTGGCATCGGACCTCGCGGCCCGCCTGAAGGAGGCCTACGCACCGACCGGATTGGTGCAGCGCAGTCAGGGCAAGTGGTACCCGGGTGAACCGCTGCCGCGCTGGCAGATCGCGCTGATGTGGCGTGCCGACGGACTGCCCATCTGGCGACGTCCCGAACTCCTGGCCGACCCGTGGTCCACCCGCGCGGAGGCACAGGCGAGCATCGACGTCGAGTCGAGCGGCCCGAAACCAGGGACCCGCGGGTCATCGGGGACGGCTGAGAAACTGCTCGCCGCATTCGCGACCCGCCTGAGGCTTCCGCTGGCCCAGGTCATGCCGGCCTTCGAGGATCCGCTGCTGCGGATGCGAGACCTGGCGGCGCTGCCGCCCGGCGACCCCGGCGACGACCCGACGCTGCGCACCTACGTCGCCGCCCAACTCGCCGAGGCCGCGGTCGAGGCGGCCGACGCCGACGAGGACCTCACACCGCCGGAGGACTCCACTCCGGCCCGTCGGGCATTGCTGGAGAAGCTCGACGAAGCGGTCAGCGCGCCGACCGCGTACGTGCTGCCGCTGAGCCGGTCCGAGGACGAGACCGCTTGGCAGAGCGCGCGCTGGACGACCCGCCGCGGCCGGCTGGTGCTCACCCCCGGCACATCGCCCGCCGGCCTCAGGCTGCCGTTGAACTCGCTGTCCTGGGGGCCCGCACCGACGATGTTCGAGGTCGACCCGTCGGCCCGTCCGGGCCCGCTGCCCGACGATCCGGCAGAGGCACTCGGCTGGACGGTCAAGGAGATGGACCCGAGCGCGTTCGTGCCGCGGTCCGCTGTGGTCGCCGAGATGCGGGGCGGCGTGCTGTATGTGTTCCTGCCGCCCACCGCGTCGCTCGAGGAGTACCTGGCGATCGTCGAGATGGTCGAGGACGCGGCGGCCGACATCGACACCCCGGTGGTGATCGAGGGATACGGCGCGCCGGCGGACGGGCGCCTCATCACGCTGACCGTCACGCCGGATCCCGGTGTCATCGAGGTCAACATCCAGCCCACCGACAGTTTCGCCGAACAGTCCGAGCTGCTCGAGTCCCTGTATGACCATGCCCGCCGGTCGCGCCTGGGAACCGAGACGTTCGACCTCGACGGCAGCCACGGCGGCACCGGCGGCGGTAACCACATCACTCTCGGCGGATCCACCCCGGCGGATTCACCGATGTTGCGACGCCCCGACCTGCTGGTCTCGATGCTGACGTACTGGCAACGGCATCCGGCGTTGTCATACCTGTTCTCCGGACGGTTCGTCGGCACCACGTCGCAGGCCCCCCGTGTCGACGAGGGGCGCGAGTCGTCGTTGTACGAGCTGGAGATCGCCTTCGCCGAGATCGATCGACTCGCGGTGAAGGCGGGCGGTGCGAGCGCGATCGATGCGCCGCCGAACCCGTGGGTCACCGACCGAGCGCTGCGGCATCTGCTCACCGACATCACCGGCAACACCCACCGGGCCGAGTTCTGCATCGACAAGCTCTACAGCCCGGATTCGCCGCGTGGCCGGCTCGGTCTGCTGGAGCTGCGTGCCTTCGAGATGCCGCCGCACCACCGGATGGCGATGGTGCAGTCGCTGCTCGTGCGTTCGCTCGTGGCGTGGTTCTGGGAGAACCCCTACCGGGGCCGACTGATCCGGCACGGCGCGGATCTGCACGGTAAATACCTGTTGCCGCACTACATCATCGCCGACATCGCCGCGGTCGCCGAGGAACTCCGAGAGGCGGGCTACCCGTTCGACACGGCATGGCTGGACCCGTTCACCGAGTTCCGCTTCCCCCGGCTGGGGACGGTGCAGATCCGCGACCACGAGGTCGAGTTGCGCGGTGCGATCGAGCCCTGGAACACCCTCGGGGAGGAGTCCACCGGGATGGGCACCGCGCGTTACGTCGACTCGTCCATCGAGCGCGTCCAGGTCCGGGTCCTCGGCGGTGAGGACGACCGGTTCATGCTCACCTGCAACGGTTTCCCGATTCCGCTTCGGCCGACCGGGCGTACCGGAGAGCGGGTCGCCGGCATCCGGTTCCGCGCATGGCAGCCGCCGAGTGCCCTGCACCCGACGATCAGTGTCGACACGCCGTTGACGTTCGACCTGGTGGACACGGTGTCGGAGCGGTCGGTGGGCGGTGCGACCTACCACGTGGTGCACCCCGGTGGCCGGGCCTACGACCGCCCACCGGTCAATGCCGTCGAGGCGGAGTCTCGGCGCAACGGCCGGTTCGAGGCAACCGGGCACACCAGCGGTGTCGTCGACGTGGGACTGCTGCGCGAGCGTCACGCGCGGATCGCGACCGATTCCGGGGTCCCGGCAATCCTCGATCTGCGTCGGGCACGTACAGTTCTCCGGTGACTGTTTCGTCGGGCAACACGTTGCCCGGGGTGTTCGATCGATACCGTCCCGACGGTTCCGCGCTGTTCGATGTGACCCGGATCGACGCCCGTCCGGCGCCGCTGAGCGCCACGCCCGCCCCGTTCGACGAGATGGTCGATCCCGCCGGACGCACCCGCACCGCGTGGAAAGAGCTCGTGGACGGCTACGCGCTGCGTGGTGACGCCCGCCTGCAGGCCGCGGCGGCCCGTCTGGCCACCGCGGTGGGCGACGAGGGCGTCGTCTACAACGAATTCGACGGGGTGCAGACCGTCGCCCGTGACTGGCAGATCGACCCGGTACCCCTCATCGTCGACGGGGTCGAGTGGTCGGACGTCGAGAAGGCCGTCATCCAGCGATCGACCCTGTTCGATCTGCTCATGCGCGACCTGTATCGGGATCAGAAGACCGTCCGGTCCGGACTCATCCCGCCGGAGATGGTCTTCGGCCACCCCGGTTACATCCGCAAGGCCGCGCGGCTCGAGGTCCCCGGTCCGCACGCCCTGTTCCTGCACGCGCTCGACCTCGGACGCGCTCCCGACGGTAGGTTCGAGGTGTTCGCCGACCGTACCCAGGCGCCGTCGGGGATCGGGTTCGCGATCGTCGACCGCAAGTTGCTGTCCCGGACGTTCCCACAACTCTTCCAGGCCTGCGCGCCGCGGTCGGTGACGAACTTCGTCGGCACCATCCGGCTGGCCCTCTTCGACTACGCCCCGCCGGGGGTCGACGACCCGACCGTCGCGGTGCTCAGTCCCGGGAGCATGTCCGAGACGGCGTTCGACCAGGCCCACCTGGCGTCGGTGCTGGGCCTGCCGCTTGTCGAGGGCAGCGATCTCACCGTGCGGGACGGTGTCGTGTACATGCGCTCGCTGGGCAAGTTCAAGCGGGTCGACGTCCTGTTGCGACGTGTGGACGCGGAGTTCGCGGATCCGCTCGATCTACGTACTGACTCGCGCCTCGGCGTCGCCGGACTCGTGGAGGCCATCTCACGGGGCACGGTCACCGTGGTGAACACGTTGGGCAGCGGAGTGCTGGAGAACCCGGCCCTGCACACCGTGCTGGCGAAACTGGCTCCGGTGCTGCTCGACGAGGAGCTCGCGATGCCGTCGGTGCCGACGCTGTGGGCAGGGGACAACCTGCAGCGCGGCAAGATCGTCGCCGACCTTGACTCCTTCGTGCTCACCAATTTCCGCACCGGGGAGGAACTGCTGGGACCGATGATGACCGCCGCCTCCCGTACCGAGCTGGCGGCCCGGATCGAGACGCAACGATGGCAGTGGGTCGCTCGAGAGTTGCGCCCCTACTCGGTGGCGCCGACGATGACCGCCGGGCGGTTCGCGGGGTCGGGGAGCGGGCTCGTGCGCGCCGCTCCGGTCGGGATCAGGGCGTTCAGCGTCGCCCAGGGCCCCACCTACGCAGTGATGCCCGGCGGATTGGGTGCCGTGCTCGCCGATGGTGTCGCCGGGTCCGCGCAGCGTTCGGTGGCCGCCAAGGACGTCTGGGTGACCAGCGCCGACGTCGGCGGACATGTCTCCCGCAAGTCTGTCACCAAGGCGGATGTGTCGGAGGCGCCGACCTCGCGCGGTGCCGGCCGGCCGGCCCGGGTCACCGAGTACTCCGACGTCGCCGCCGCCGCCAGTCCGCGCGTCCTGGCGGATCTGTTCTGGTTCGGCCGTTACGGCGAGCGCACCGAGGCGACCACCCGGTTGGCGAAGGTGGCGCGTGAGCGGTACCAGGAGGTCCAGTACCGGCCGTGGATGAGCGGCAGCGCGGCGGTCCCACAGGTGCTGCACGCCGCGGCGATCGTCACCGGGACCGCCGCCTACCTCGACACCGCCCACCTGACCGCCGAGCACGATGATCAGCCGACCGCGCCGGATCGGGTCGCCGAGGCCATCATCAAGCTCACCGATCTCACCGTGGCGCGCGCGGTGCCCGGGACCATCGCGCACTCGGTGGACCGGCTGGTGTCGACGGCGCGCGCGGTTCGGGATCAGATGTCGACCAGCACCTGGATGGTTCTCGCGCCGGTGGAGCGGGCGATCGAACAGCTCAGCGCCCATGTGCGCGCCGGCCGTGACGGTCGCCTCGAAGTGCCCGACGACGCACTCGACCTGGGCTCCGAACTGGGCCACGCGCAGGACGAGGTGCTGCACGGGGTGCTGGCGCTCGCCGGTCTGCAGGCCGAGTCGATGGTGCATGACGCAGGCTGGCGTTTCATGGACATCGGCCGTCGGATCGAGCGCGCGGTGACGCTCGCGGATCTGACCCGTGCGCTGTTCACCAACCACCGTGATCGGGAGGTCGAGCAGGCGCTGCTCGAGTCCTATCTCGTGGCCAACGAGTCGTCGGTGATCTACCGCAGACGAAACCGGGGTCTCTACCAGCTCGAGGCGGTCGGAGAGTTGTTGTTCTTCGACGAGTCCAACCCGCGCGCGATGACCTATCAGCTGACCCGCATGCACGATGACCTTGCCGACCTTCCCGATGCACTCCGTTCGGCAAGCGCGGAGCGGATCGTCGAGGAGATGATCGCCGAGCTCCGACGGTCCGACCCCGACGATCTCGCCGCCGTGGATGCCGACGGGCGCCGTGGCGAGCTCGACGAACTGATGACGGCACTGGGTGCCGGCGCACGGGAGCTGTCCGAGGTGCTGGACCGTACGAGATTCGCCTCGCCGGTACAGGCCCAGCCGATCTGGGGCGGGGGAGGTGTCGACGCGCCGTGAGCAGTCCCGTTCCCACCCCGGGTTCCGACCGCACCCGGCGATACCGTGTGCTGCACCGCACCTGCTACACCTACGACGATGTCGTCTCGTCGTCCTACGGCCGGTGCTATCTCATCCCGCGAGAACTGCCCGGTCAGCGCGTCCTCGAGGCCGATGTCCGCATCGAGCCGGAACCAGACGACTGGTCCACCGGCGTGGATGTCTACGGCAACACCGATTGTTACTTTCACGTCCGGACCGATCACGACGAACTCGTGGTCACCGGGACGTCCGTCGTCGAGGTCGATCCGCCCGACGCCGGTGTCCTGCTGTCGCCGGCCGCGCTCGGCCCGTGGGAGCTGGCACGCCCGGCGGTGGTCGGTCACGCCGGTGCGGGTGTGACGGAGTTCGCCCTCGACCTCTATCCGCCCGAGATCACCCCGGCGGTGGTCGACTACGCGCAGCAGGTCTTCACGCCCGGACGACCGACGATCGAGGCGGTCACCGACCTCACCAGCAGGATCTTCCGCGACTTCACCTACAAATCCGGCTCGACCGCCATCAGCACCCGGGTGGACACGGTCCTCGAGCGGCGGATGGGTGTCTGCCAGGACTTCGCCCGCGTCGCGATCGCCTGTCTGCGGTCGGTGGGACTCGCCGCACGCTACGAATCCGGGTATCTCGCGACGGACCCGCCGCCGGGCCGGGAACGCATCTTCGGCGCCGACGCCAGCCACGCGTGGGCGGCGGTGTGGTTGCCGGGGGATCACTGGGTGGCGTTCGACCCCACCAACGACAAGCTCGTCGACGAACGCCACGTCACGGTGGCCTGGGGTCGCGACTACGACGACGTTCCGCCGCTGCGCGGGGTGATCTACACGGAATCGAAGAAGAGTCGTATCGACGTCGCGGTCGACGTCAGTCCGATCGATGTCCTCGACGCGGCCGTCGAGGCGGCGGGCGGGTCGGAGGACACACCCCGGGCGGCCGTGGACTGATCTCACAGACCGGATGGCGGATCGGCGGGCCCCAGGTCACGGACACCCGCTCGGTCGTCCTCCGAACAGATGACACCGCCGGAGGCGCCGCTCCGCGGAACGATCGGTGTTGTGCGAGACAGGATCTGGTGAAGTGACAGTTTGTCGGTGGCAACTGTGTTGCAGATGGGTGAAGGGTAGTGACGCGTCGTTCTCGGATTGGGTAGGTTGGTTGTCGACATGACGGTTATCACTGAGAGTCGCATTGCCAGTGTGGTGCGCGCGGCCGAGTCGGTGCTCTCGCATCGAGCCGGTTCCTCCGTCACCCTCGCCGACCCGGAAGACCTCGGTGGCAGCGGCCGCACCGTGGTGGTGCGGGCGCGGGTGATGGCCAACCCTCTGTCGATGGATCGCACCTTGGTGATCAAGGCGCTGCCCGCCGACGAGGATCCGCGCGCTTTCCACCGTGAGTTGGCGTCCTACAAGTACGCCACCGCGTTGCCCAACGAGTCCCGGCCGGGTCCCCAGTTGATCGCATCCGATCCGGACGTGCGTCTGCTCGTCCTCACCGACCTCGGACACGGTCGCACGATGAACTCGCTGCTGTCGGGCACGGACGCGGTCGAGGCGTCGCACGCGGTCAGCGCCTGGGGGCAGGCGCTGGGGCGTATGCACGCCGCCACGGTCGGCGGGGAGGGCGACTTCCTGGCCATCCTGCGGCGCCATGCGTCCGGTCTCGAGAGCTCCGACATCCTCGGCGAGTCGGCGGCCCGCGCCGTCAGCGACGCACCGTCGCACCTGGACCGATTGGGCGTCGAGCTCCCCACCGAGGTGTTGGAACGGATGCAGTCGGCCTGTGAGCTCGTCGCCGCCGGTGACCACCGCGCGTTCAGCCCGTCCGACGTCGGCCCGGAGAACATCCTCATCAACGATGACGGCGTCCAGTTCATGGACTACGAATGGGGCGGCTTCCGGGATGCCACGCTCGACATCGCCTACGCACTGGTGACCTGCGGCGCACAGCTGTCGCCGTCCAACGCCGCCCATCGTGCCGAGCTCGAGATCTCGATGGTCGACGCGTGGCGGTCGGAGGTCACGCCGATCTGGCCCTCCCTCGGTCACGACCGGGAATGTGCGCGCAAGATCACGAATGCCAGACTGTTGTGGACGTGGCTGTCCACCGTCTGGATGCTGCCGGTGCACGACGGGGTCGTCACAGTGGCGATACCCCAGGTCAGCCCCGCCGGATACACCCACGACTGGGCGCTGCACACCAACGACCCCCGCGTGGTCGTGGCGCGATGGACGGACCTGGCGACGGCCGCCGTCCGTTCCGGGGAGTCCGGCATCGCGGAGTTCGCCACGCAGCTCGGGGCCGCGCTGCAGCGCACCTGGCTGCGCTGACGCCGCCGCCATGGATGGGCTCTTCGACCCGCCGAATGCAGGCTCACCGGAGAGTGCCGGAGGCCTGCGTGCCGGGACACCGTTCGCCGGGCCGGTCGCCGCGAATGCGCCGCTCGCGGTCCGCATGCGCCCCCGATCGCTCGACGAGATCGTGGGGCAGGGGCATCTGCTGGGGACCGGTTCGCCGCTCCGCAGGCTGATCAACGGGTCGGGCGCGGCGTCGGTGATGCTGTACGGACCACCCGGCACCGGCAAGACCACCATGGCATCGCTGATCTCCCAGGCCACCGGCGGCCGATTCGAGGCGTTGTCCGCCCTCTCGGCGGGCGTCAAGGAAGTGCGCGCCGTGATCGACGTCGCCCGGCGGCGGCTCATCGACGGTCAACAGACAGTGCTGTTCATCGACGAGGTGCATCGGTTCTCCAAGACCCAGCAGGACGCCCTGCTGGACGCGGTGGAGAACCGCATCGTCCTGCTGGTCGCGGCCACCACGGAGAACCCGTCGTTCTCGGTGGTCTCGCCGCTGTTGTCGCGGTCGTTGGTGCTGCAACTCCGCTCGCTGTCCGGTGACGACATCCGGGAGGTGCTCCGTCGGGCCATCACCGACCCGCGCGGTCTCGACGGGCAGGTCGAGGTCAGCGAGGATGCGCTGGATCATCTGGTCGCCGTTGCCGCGGGCGATGCCCGCCGCGCGCTGACCGCACTGGAGGCCAGCGCGGACGCGGCAACACGGGACGAGCAGTCCGACGACGGGGATGCGAGTGCGGACGGACGAGCCGCGGACCCCACCTCGGGCACGTTCCGGCGGGTCCTCGACGTCGCCGACGTCGAGGCGGCGATCGACCGGGCCGCCGTCCGGTACGACCGCGCCGGCGATCAGCACTATGACGTCACCAGCGCCTTCATCAAGTCCATCCGCGGCTCCGACGTCGACGCCGCACTGCACTACCTGGCGCGGATGATCGCAGCCGGCGAGGACCCGCGCTTCATCGCCCGGCGCCTGATGATCCACGCCAGCGAGGACATCGGCATGGCCGACCCGATGGCGTTGCAGACCGCGGTCGCCGCGGCGCAGGTCGTCGCCCTCGTCGGGATGCCCGAGGCGAAACTGGCCCTCACCCAGGCGACGATCCACCTCGCCACCGCCCCCAAGTCGGCGGGGGTGGTCTCGGCGATCGGCGCCGCGCTCGCCGATGTCGAGGCCGGCCGCTCCGGTGCGGTACCCGCCCATCTGCGCGACAGCCATTACGCCGGCGCGAAAGGGCTCGGCAGCGGTATCGGCTACCGCTATCCGCACGACGACCCGGACGGGGTCGTGGCGCAGCAGTATGCGCCGGATGACCTGGTCGGCGTCGACTACTACCAGCCGACCGATCACGGCTTCGAACGTGAGATCAGTGCGCGGCTGGGAAAGTTGCGCTCGATCGTGCGTCGCGCCGTGGCGAGGAGGCGTTGAGGCACTCCGCGCTGGTCCACACCGCATACCGGGCACCGAAAGCCAGGAGAAGCCGCGTCTGGTGTCGGTGGTCGGTCCACCGTCATCGGGGTGACGCGCCGCATGGCGGTAGGCTGGTATGTCGCAGTTCGTCGGCGTTGCGGACAACTCCGCGACCGGGCCCGCGCCCGCCCGGCGACCCATCCGATACCACACGAACCGACTGACCCCGACCGAGGACGACAACCCAGTGCAGACGCATGAGATCCGGCAGCGATTCCTGGATCACTTCATCAAGGCAGGACATACCGAGGTGCCCAGCGCCTCACTCATCCTGGACGACCCGAACCTGCTGTTCGTCAACGCCGGCATGGTGCCGTTCAAGCCTTACTTCCTCGGTGAACAGACCCCGCCGTTCGACCGCGCGACGAGCGTGCAGAAGTGCGTGCGCACCCTCGACATCGACGAGGTCGGCATCACGACCCGGCACAACACGTTCTTCCAGATGGCCGGCAACTTCTCCTTCGGCGACTACTTCAAACGCGAGGCCATCAACTTCGCGTGGACGTTGCTCACCAACAGCGTCGCCGAGGGCGGCTACGGCATCGACCCGGAGAAACTGTGGCCGACGGTCTACCTCGACGACGACGAGGCCGAGGCGATCTGGCGCGATGAGATCGGGGTGCCCGCCGAACGCATCCAGCGGCGTGGTCTGAAGGACAACTACTGGTCGATGGGTGTGCCCGGGCCGTGTGGCCCGTGTTCGGAGATCTTCTACGACCGTGGGCCGGCCTACGGACAGGAAGGCGGGCCGGAAGCCGACGAGGACCGCTACATCGAGATCTGGAATCTCGTGTTCATGCAGAACGTCCGCGGACCCGGCGGGGGCAAGGACAACTACGAGATCCTCGGACCGCTGCCCAAGAAGAACATCGACACCGGCATGGGCATCGAGCGGGTCGCCTGCATCCTGCAGGGCGTCGACAACGTCTACGAGACCGACCTGCTCAAGCCGATCATCGACCTCGCCGCACGCCTGACCGGACGCGCCTACGGGGCAGGCAACCACGAGGACGACGTCCGGTTCCGCGTGATCGCCGACCACGCCCGCACCTCGGCGCTGCTCATCGGTGACGGTGTGCTGCCGGGCAATGATGGTCGCGGTTATGTACTGCGTCGGCTGCTGCGGCGAGTCGTCCGGTCGGTGCGCCTCCTGACCGCCGGGAGCGAAGCAAGCGGGGTCGCCGCCAAGGCCGCGGATCAGCCCACCATGGACGATTTCATCAGTCTTGTCGTCGACACCATGTCGCCGTCGTACCCGAACCTCGCCGAACAGCGCGATCACATCATCGACGTGGCCGTGGCCGAGGAGGCCTCGTTCAGCAAGACACTGGCGGCCGGATCGAAGCTGTTCGCCGACGCCGCGGCCTCCACCAAGGCGGCCCAGCGGTCCACCCTGAGCGGCGACGACGCATTCACCCTGCACGACACATACGGCTTCCCGATCGATCTCACGCTCGAGATGGCCGCCGAAGCCGGTCTCGCGGTCGACCAGGAGGGCTTCACCGCGTTGATGGCCGAGCAGAAGCAGCGGGCGAAGGCCGACGCGACCGCCCGCAAGGCCGGCCACGCCGATATGTCGGCGTACCGCGAGTTCATCGACGACAGCCCGACGACGTTCACCGGCTTCGACGAGTTGGTCTCCGAGGCGCGCGTGTTGGGTCTGATCGCCGACGGCACCCGGGTGCCGGCCGCCACCGCGGGCCAGGAGCTCGTCGTGGTGCTCGACCGCACCCCGCTGTATGCCGAATCCGGTGGTCAGATGGCCGACATCGGCACGATCACCACCGGCAACGGCGTCCGCCTGCGCGTCACCGACGTGCAGAAGGCGGGCAAGAAGGTGTGGCTGCACAAGGTGGTCGTGGACGAGGGCGAGGTCGCCGAGGGCGACGAAGTCATCGCCGCGGTCGATCAGACCTGGCGCCACGGGGCGACACAGGGGCACTCGGGAACCCATATGGTCCATGCCGCTCTGCGTGAGGTACTCGGTCCCACCGCAACCCAGGCGGGGTCGTTGAACCGGCCGGGCTACCTGCGTTTCGACTTCCACTCGGGCAAGCCGCTGTCGGAGAGCCAACGCCGCGAGATCGAGGAGATCAGCAATGCGGCGGTGGAGTCGAACTATCCGGTGAACACATTCGAGACCGGCCTGACCGAGGCGAAGTCGATGGGTGCCATCGCGTTGTTCGGTGAGAACTACGGCGACGTGGTGCGCGTCGTCGAGATCGGCGGACCGTTCTCGATGGAATTGTGCGGTGGCACACATGTCGGGTCCTCGGCCCAGATCGGTCCCGTGACGCTGATCGGCGAGTCGTCGGTGGGTTCCGGTGTCCGCCGCGTCGAGGCCTATGTCGGGATGGATTCCTTCCGCTACCTGTCGAAGGAGCGTGCGCTGCTGGCCGGTCTCGCATCCTCGTTCAAGGTGCCGTCCGACGAGGTCCCGGGCCGTGTCGAACAGTTGGTGACCCGGCTGCGCGACGCCGAGAAGGAGATCGAGCGCCTGCGTGAGGAATCGGCCCGGGCCGCTGCGGGTGGACTCATCGACGGCGCCGTGATCGTGGCCGACACCCTCGTCGTCGGGGGCCGATTGCCGGACGGACTCGACGGCAACGGTCTACGCTCGCTCGCGACCGACCTGCGTGGCCGGGTCGCCGACCGTGCCGCGGTGATCGCGGTGTTCTCCTCGTCCGCCAACGGAGACGGGACCAAGGTGCCCTTCGTCGTTGCGACCACCGAGGGCGCCCGGAAGAGCGGTATCAAGGCGGGTGACATCGTCAAGGAGATCGCGCCGCTGATCGGCGGACGCGGAGGTGGAAAGCCTGATCTCGCACAGGGTTCGGGTACGGACGCGGCCGGTGTCGACGCGGCGATGACCCGGATTCGTGAACTCGTCCGGGACCGATGACCCTGACGCGTGGGCGTCGATTGGGCGTCGATGTCGGATCGGTACGGATCGGGGTCGCGGTGTGTGACCCCGACGGCATTCTGGCGACACCTGTCGAGACCGTGGCGCGCACACCGCGCGGCGACGGCGACATCCAACGCATCGCGGCGCTCGTCGAGGAGTACGAGGCCGTGGGTGTGGTGGTCGGTCTGCCCAAGACCCTGCGGAACGAGAACGGTGCTGCGGCCGTACTGGCCCGCGACTTCGGTGAGCAACTCGCCGAACGGATTCGGCCGGTGGGTGTCGAATATCACGACGAGCGGCTGACCACGGTCACCGCGACCCAAGCCCTTCGGGCAAGTGGGGTGAAAGCGAAATCCTCGCGCGCCGTGATTGATCAGGCGGCTGCGGTCGCTATCCTGCAGGGGTGGCTGGATACGCGACGATGACTTCTGCATGCGTACGGCCAATCAGCACAGCGCAATTCGTGATCGCGAACCGAGCATGTCGCAAGACCGAATCTCGCGGGAACCTGGGAGGAACCGCTCGGTGACCGACGAACGCCATCGACCGCGGCGACACGACATCTCCGATCAGCCGACCGAACAGCTGGATCTGGACCGGTTGCGGTACTTCACGCAGCCCGCCGACGGCAAACCGTCGACACGCCACCGTCGGCGCCGGGAAGCCGGAGCGGACGGCCCGCCGACGGGGCCGCACCCGGCCGTCCCGCCGCCCGCCGCGCCCGAGGCGCGGACACCCACCTCGCCCCGCGGCGGGTCCACGGATTCGTGGCCGGCACCGCCCGGCCGGCCGGCCGGCCGGCGCCAGGCCCCACCGCATGCACCATCGCCGGACGTCACGTCGCCACCGAGTCGACCGGAGCGGGTCATGCCCCGGCGCATACCTGCGGCGCCCCCGCCGCAGGAGTATGTCGATGACCGTGACCAGTCGCTGACTCTTCGATCCGGTGAATACGCCGACCCGCTGCGCAGTGCCGTGCCGCACAGGTCCCGTGCCGGGGCGCGGGCCGAGGTAGCGGACACCGCAACCGCCCCGGTGGTCGATGTGGACGATGACTTCGTCGCCGCCGACCTCGACGACGACACCGTGGACGAGCGCCCCTCGCGCCGACGTCGCACGAAGAGACGCAAGCCGGTGACCGTGCCGGGGGAGCAGCGGCCCGCGTCGCGACGGCGTACACGGCGCCGCATCGTGCTCGCCGTGGTGTTGGCCTGCATGCTGGCTCTGGTGGCCGGCGTCGGATTCGTCGGTCTCCGTTCGCTCGGCGTGTTCGAGAACCACAAGGACTACACCGACGCCGCGGGAACCGGCGATGTCATCGTCGACATCCCGCAGGATTCGACCCTCATGGATTTCGGCAGGATTCTCGAGCGCGACGACGTCGTCGGCAGCGCGCTGGCCTTCGTCGACGCGGCCGACGGCCAGGCGATGTCGGGCGGCTTCTACAAACTGCGGACCGAGATCCCCGCGGCCACCGCGGTGGAGATGATGACCGACGGCACCGAGCACCGGGTCGGCCGCATGGTGGTGCCCGAGGGTCTGCAACTCGACAACAAGAACGGCGTCGACGGCAAGACGACACCGGGCATCTTCCAGATGATCGCCGACGCGACCGCCGTCACCGTCAACGGGCAGCGAATCGGGGCCGACGTCCCGGCCCTCGAAAAGGCGGCCGCCGACTCATCGCCGGAAGCGCTGGGTGTACCCGACTGGGCGCGGCCGACCGTGGAGAAGTTGACGGGCGATCACCGGCGCATCGAAGGCCTGATCGCTCCGGGAACCTGGGAGACGATCGACCCGACGCACTCGGCGACGCAGATCCTGCACGATCTGATCGTGGCCAGCGCGGCCCGCTTCGAACAATGGGGGCTGCTCGAGCAACGCGACTCCGGGCTCAGCCCGTACGAGACGCTCGTCGCCGCCTCGCTGGTCGAACGGGAGGTGGCCAACCCCACCGACTACGCGAAGGTGGCCCGGGTCATCCTCAACAGACTCGCCAAAGGTCAACGGCTGGAGATGGATTCCACCGCTAATTACACCGCCACGGTCACCAACATCGACGTGTACGGCGACGCCTACAAGGCCGACAACGATTGGAACACCTACCGGATCCAGGGCTTGCCGGTCACTCCGATCGGCGCCGTGGGCGAGCGTGCGCTCGAGGCGGTGGAGCATCCGGCCGAGGGCGACTGGCTGTACTTCGTGACCATCGACCGCGAGGGCACCACCCTCTTCGCCGCCACCTTCGACCAGCACAAGCAGAACCGTGAGAAAGCATGCGAGAACAAGCTGTTGAGCACCGGGTGCGGCTGACCGACGTGGGTGACACCGCACGACGCGCCGCCGTCCTCGGCTCCCCGGTCGGGCACTCGCGCTCACCGGACCTTCATCTGGCAGCGTATCGCGCACTCGGTCTGACCGACTGGACCTATGATCGGATCGATTGCACGGCAGAACAATTGCCCGATCTGGTCTCCGGTCTCGCCGCTGAATTCGTGGGTCTGTCGGTCACGATGCCGGCCAAGCTGGCGGCGTTGGCCTACGCCGATGAGCGAACCGCCCGCGCCGAACTCGTGGGCTCCGCGAACACCTTGGTGCGCACCGCGGACGGGTGGCGGGCCGATTGCACCGACATCGACGGAATGACCGGTGCGCTCGCCGAGGTCGGCGCCGATGCCGCGGTGAACGCCACCGCGACACTGATCGGGAACGGCGGCACCGCGTTGCCGTCCGTTGCGGCGCTCGCCGAGAAGGAATTCACCGACCTCGCCATCGTCGCTCGGGATGCGGCACGCGCAGAGCCGGTCGTCGAACTGGCGCAGCGGCTCGGCATGACGACCTCCGTGCTGGGGTTTGACGCCGACGACACGCTCGCCGAGCGTGCGCGCAGCAGCGGGGTGGTGATCTCGACCGTGCCCGCCGACGGCGCGAGCTCGCTGGTGTCCGTGCTCGCCGGGGCCCCGCGGCTGGTCGACGTGATCTATCACCCGTGGCCGACACCGCTGGCCGGTGCGGTCGCTGCCGCGGGCGGGAAGGTCGTCGGCGGGCTCGTGATGTTGCTGCACCAGGCGTTCAGCCAGGTGGAACAGTTCACCGGACGACCCGCCCCGCGTGCGGCGATGGCGGCGGCGCTCGACGCTCGCTGATTCCGGGCGCAAGTCGGATCCAGCCTGTGGAAGAAATCTCGGCGCCGCGCTCCTCGTGGGGCACGCTCGACGCATGTGCCTGTGGATCATGCTGCTGTGGCTGTCCCGGATCACCGTCGCCGACCTGCGGACCCGTCGCATCCCGACGTCATCGCTCTGGCCCGGGATCGCGGCGACACTCGCCTACACCCCGGTCGAGCCGACGGTCGGCCTCGCGGCCGTCCTGACCGCGGCGCCGTATGCCGTTGCCGCGCTCGCCGGCCTCTGCGGTGGTGGCGATGTGAAATTGGCTTTCGTGCTCGGTGGCCTGCTCGCCGACGTCGCGACCGGCCTGATCGCGGTGCTCGTCGCTGCGCTGTTCGGTCTCGCTGCACACGTTGTCGCCCGACGGGTCGACGCCCAACCGCACGCTCCGGCGCTGATCGCCGCGACCGTCTGCGTGCTCACGTTCGTCGCATGAACAGCAGATGCTCTCGTGGCCTGATGGCCACCGCATGGTCGCGGTGTCCAGAGACGGCGCCCGCCGGCAGTGTCATGGCCATTCAGCGACGGCAGGTCCGGACGAGATGAACCGGACCCGCCGCTCACGCGCTGATCGCGGGACTCACCCTGCGATGACGACGTCCCCGAAGTGCTTGGTGAAGCGGGGCTGGCCGTTCCAGGCGGTCACGCCGCCATCCACCGCGATCTCCTGACCGGTCACGTAGGACGCCAGGTCCGAGGCCAGGAACAGCATGACCTTGGCGATCTCCATCGGCACTCCCACACGAGACATCGGGATGTTGTCCATGTAGCTCTGGAACGCGTCCGGATGCCCGCGCAACGGGCCGGTCAGCTGCGTCTCGATCAGACCGGGGGAGATGCAGTTGACGCGGATGTTGTCGAGCGCGTAGTCCAGGGCCAGGTTGCGGGTGTAGTTGATCACGCCGCCCTTGGCCGCCGCGTAGGCGTTGAACCCGTAGTCCGCGCGGGTGCCCGACACCGAGGCGGTGTTGATGATGCTGCCACCCTGCTTCATCAGGTGGGGCAGTGCGTGACGGCACGTATGGAACACGGCGTTGAGGTCGACGTCGATGATCTTGTGCCAGTCGGCCGGATCGATGAGGTGGGTGCGGCCGTAGATGCCGTAGCCGGCGTTGTTGACCAGGATGTCCAGGCCGCCGAGGAATCCGACGGCCTGTTCGATCATCGGTCCGATCTGCTCGGCCTCGGCGAGATCGACCTCGCAGAATGTGGCCTTGGGGCCCAGCTCGTCGGCCAGCTGCTTGCCGCGATCGGCGTTCATGTCGGCGATCACGACGCTGGCGCCGTGTTCGAGGAACAGCCGTACGGTCTGTTCGCCGATGCCGTTGGCGCCGCCGGTGATGATGGCCTTCTTGTCGTTGAGCATTCCCATGAGAGTTCCTTGTCGTGTTGGGGGAGTAGGTTTTCGGTCGGTTGCGGATCAGTTGTCGGTGATCTTGACGAGCTGCTTGCCGACGTTCTCGCCGGTGAAGAGGCGTCGCAGCGCACTGGGCGCATTCTCGAGACCCTCGACGATGTCGATCTGGTTGTTGATCTTTCCTTCGGCGGCCCAGGTCGCGAGATCACCGATCGCCGCCTCCGCCCGATCGAGGTGGTCGAAGACCAGGAAGCCGCGCATGGTGGCGCGCTGCAGGGTGAGGTTGAAGACGTTGCGCACCGGGACCAGTCCCTGGGACTCGCTGTAGCCGGAGACCGACCCACAGAGCGCGACCCGGGCGCCGACCGCGATGTGTGCGAGCGCCGCATCGAGGATCTCTCCGCCGACGTTGTCGAAGATGACGTCGATGCCGTCCGGGCACGTCGCACCGAGCCGGGCGTCGACGTCCTCGTTCTTGTAGTCGATCGCATCGTCGAGGTTGAGTTCGTCGCGCAGCAGCGCGCACTTGCGGGGTCCGCCCGCGATGCCCACGACCCGGGCGCCCTTGATCCTGGCGATCTGGCAGGCGACCGATCCGACCGCTCCGGCCGCACCCGAGACCACCACGGTGTCGCCGGCCTTGATCTCCGCCACGTCTTGGAGGCCGATGTACGCGGTGAGCCCGGTGATGCCGAACAGCGACAGTGCAGTCGGCGCGTCGACGCCCGCCGGGACGGTTACCGGAGGGATGAGGCCGGCGAACGGCGACCCGTCGCTGACCGCGTAGTCCTGCCAGCCGAAAGCGCCGGACACCACGTCACCCACCTGGAAGTCGGGGTGGCGGGACTCGACGACCTCGCCGACCGACGCGCCGACCATCATCTCGCCGATCTCGACCGCCGGGATGTAGCTGTCGAACTCCATGTAGGTGCGCTGGGCGGGGTCGCAACTCAGCCAGCGGTTGCGAACGAGGAACTGACCCTGGGCGATCGATGGCACGGGCTCGACCTCCAGATCGAAATCCTCGGGGCCCACGATTCCCGAGGGGCGCCTGGCGAGCAGCCACTTACGGTTCTTCTCTGTCATGACCAACTGTCACTTTCTGTTCAGACTGTGATCTGTCACCAATCGATGTCAGTGAAGTGAGTTTGCGCGCTCCGAGATAGGGGAGTATTGACAGCAGAGCCCATGTTTTTGACAGTAGAGAGCATGTCTGTGATCCGGGGCACGTCGATGCGCGGTTATCCGGAAGTGGTGTCCGAGTTGGGCGGCGACCCCGATGCGCTGCTCACATCCGCAGGCATTCGGTTGGCTGATGTCGGCAATTTCGACGCATTCATCACCTATTTGGCGCACATCGACGCAATCGAATCGGCGGCCAGGGCGACGCAGACACCCGACTTCGGCCGTCGGCTCGCCGAGCGTCAGGGCATCGAGATGTTCGGGCCGGTCGGTGTCGCCGCCCGAACGGCGAAGTCCGTGGCCGGGGCGATCGATATCTTCGAGAGCTATCTGGGCACGTACAGCCCGTCGAATTCGGTGGTGATCGACCCGGGCGACGAGACATCGTTTCTGGAGTTCAAGATCCTGATTCCCCATCCGCCCGCATGTCCGCAGACATTCGAACTGGGGCTGGGTGTGATGCTGCGGGTGTTGCGATTCCTGCTCGGGTCCGGATATGCACCGACGACGGTGCACATTCCGCACACCCCACTGGTCTCGCCGGAGGAGTACCGGCAGTACTTCTCCTGCACACCGAAGTTCTCCGCGCAGCGAGCCGGGATGACCGTGCTGGCCTCCGAGCTGCAGCGGCCGCTGGTACGCGACGACATGGCTCATCGCGTCGTGCTGGAGTACCTCGACACCGTCATCGACCGGCACCGGCCGACGATGTCGTCGTCGATACGTGAGCTCGTCCGGCAACTGCTGCCGACGGGTTCGGCCACGGTCCCGATCGTCGCCGAGCAGTTTCGTTTGCATCCGAATACGTTGCGACGTCGACTCGTCTCCGAAGGGACGACCTTCAACGCGCTTGTCGATGACGTGCGGCGCGAGATGACCGTGCGCTACTTGCGTGATACCGACATCGCACTGAGCCACCTGGCCCGGGAACTGGGCTACGCCGAGCAAAGCGTGCTGTCCCGATCGTGTCAGCGCTGGTTCGGGGACAGTCCGGCGTCGCTGAGGCAGTCGCTGAGACGGCAGTGGCAACACGCGATACCGCCCAGTGCCGCACCGTGAACCCATCAGCGCGCATGCGGGTCCGCCGAAAACGGCGCAGGCCGCGGTGCACGCCATCGGGTGGCCCGAGCCGGTCACCACTGCGATTCGCGCGTGACGTGTGACCTCACCGCCGTGCGCAGGCGGTGGTGGGGTCCCGGGCGGCACATGGAACAATTGAGCACTGTGTTGCGCTGGATAACCGCCGGAGAGTCTCATGGCCCGGCCCTGGTCGCCATCGTCGAGGGGATGGTGGCCGGAGTGGAGATCACCTCGTCCGACATCGCCGAACAACTCGCGCGCCGTCGGCTCGGCTATGGCCGTGGTGCGCGGATGAAGTTCGAGGCGGACAAGATCACCGTCGTCGGCGGTCTGCGGCACGGCCGCACGATGGGCGGCCCGGTCGCGGTCGAGATCGGGAACACCGAGTGGCCCAAATGGGAAACGGTGATGGCAGCCGATCCGGTCGATCCGGCCGAACTCGAGGGCAGTGCTCGCAACGCGGCGCTCACCCGCCCGCGGCCCGGCCATGCAGATTACTCCGGGATGCTCAAGTACGGATTCGACGACGCACGGCCGGTGCTCGAACGCGCCAGTGCACGGGAGACGGCGGCGCGCGTCGCCGCCGGAACGGTCGCACGGAACTTCCTTCGTCAGGTGTTCGGGATCGAGGTGCTCTCGCACGTCATCTCGATCGGCGCGAGCGAACCCTACGACGGTCCGGCACCGCGGTTCTCCGACCTGCCCGCGATCGACGAGAGCCCCGTCCGTGCGTTCTCGGCGGAGTCCGAGCAGCAGATGATCGCAGAGATCGAGGCCGCCAAGAAGGACGGTGACACTCTCGGTGGCGTCGTCGAGGTCGTCGCCACCGGTGTTCCGGTGGGGCTCGGCTCCCACGTCAGCGGGGAGACCCGCCTCGACGCTCGCCTGGCCGGCGCGCTGATGGGCATCCAGGCGATCAAGGGTGTCGAGGTCGGCGATGGTTTCACGACCGCGCGGCGTCGCGGCAGCCAGGCGCACGACGAGATGGTGCCCGGGCCGGACGGCATCGCGCGGTCGACCAACCGCGCCGGCGGTCTCGAAGGTGGTATGACCAACGGTGAGGACGTGCGTGTACGGGCCGCGATGAAGCCGATCTCGACCGTGCCGCGCGCGTTGTCCACCGTCGACATGTCCACCGGCGACGAGGCCGTCGCGATCCATCAGCGTTCCGACGTGTGCGCGGTGCCCGCCGCCGGTGTGGTCGCCGAGGCCATGGTCGCGCTGGTCCTCGCGCAGGCCGCGCTCGACAAGTTCGGCGGCGATTCGGTCGCCGAGACGGCCGGCAATCTCGCCGGATACCTGAAGGCCATCGAACTCCGGCCGCCGCGCTCATGACCGTTCCGAGAACCGATCGGCGGCCGGTGGCCGTCCTCATCGGCTTCATGGGGGCAGGCAAGTCGACCGTCGGCCGCATCCTGGCCGAACGTCTCGGGGTCGACTTCGTCGACACCGACGCCGAGGTCGTACGTACCACCGGCCGTCCGATCCCGGAGATCTTCACCACCGACGGACCCGAGCGCTTCCGCGAGATCGAGCGGGACGTGGTCCTCGACGTCCTGAGTTCACACGGTGGCGTCGTCGCGCTCGGCGGTGGTGCGGTGATGACTCCCGCGGTCGCCGAGGGGCTGACCGGTCACCGCGTGGTCTATCTGGAGATCTCCGCCGACGACGGTTTCGCCCGCGTCCGTGACAGTGACCGCCCGCTGATCGCCGGTGAGGACCCACATCAGCGCTACGGCGATCTGCTCGCCGAACGACACGAGACCTATGCGAGCACGGCCACATTCGCCGTGGACGCCGCGGCCGGCGACCCCGGCGAGGTCGCCGATGCGATCATCGCCGTCCTCGCCCGCACCCGCATACCAGAAAGGGCATCGACCACATGACCGAGCCGGTAGCGATCACGGTGAATGCCGGAGCACCCTACGACGTGATCATCGGTCGGGGACTGCTCGACGACGTGGCCGTGGCGGCAACCGGGGCGGATCGGATCGCGATCCTCTACCAGCCGACCTTGGCGCAGACCGCGGAGCAGATCCGGGAATTCCTCGCCGACAAGGGTTTCGACGCCCATCGGGTGGAGATCCCGGACGCCGAGGCCGGCAAGGACCTGTCGGTGGCCGCGTTCTGCTGGGACGTGTTCGGCCGGATCGGGCTGAAGCGCAACGACAAGGTGATCAGCCTGGGTGGGGGAGCCGCGACCGACCTCGCCGGGTTCGTGGCGGCGACCTGGATGCGGGGCATCGGGGTCATCCACATCCCGACGACGCTGCTGGCCATGGTCGACGCGGCGGTCGGCGGGAAGACCGGCATCAACACCGACGCCGGCAAGAACCTCGTCGGCTCGTTCCACGAACCCGATGCCGTCCTGATCGACACCGCGACGCTGGAGACCGTGCCGCACAACGAGGTCGTCGCCGGACTGGCCGAGGTGATCAAGACCGGGTTCATCGCCGACCCCGTCATCCTCGACATCATCGAGGCCGACCCCCAGGCGGCGGTCGACACCGCCGGCACCGTGCTGCCGGAACTCATCCGGAGGTCGGTGCAGGTGAAGGCCGACGTGGTGTCGGCCGACCTGAAGGAATCCTCGCTGCGCGAGATCCTGAACTACGGCCACACGCTGGGCCACGCCATCGAACGACGTGAGCGTTACAAGTGGCGCCACGGTGCGGCGGTGTCGGTGGGGCTGGTCTTCGCAGCGGAGTTGGCACGCCTGGCCGGCCGCCTGGACGACGCCACCGCCGACCGCCACCGGACCGTGCTGGAGATGGTGGGGCTGCCGACGACCTACGACGCCGACGCGCTGCCGGACCTGCTGGAGACCATGTCCGGGGACAAGAAGAACAGGTCCGGCGTGCTGCGATTTGTCGTCCTCGACGGTCTGGCCAAGCCCGGTCGACTCGAGGGTCCCGACCCCGGCCTCATCGCCGCCGCATACTCGGCGATCGGGGGCGACGCGACGTCGGCCGCCGTGCTCCTCTGACGTACGTATTCACACACCGAACGCCCGCCGACTCGTTGTCGGCGGGCGTTCGGTGTGTTCCGGGGGGGTGGGGGCGGTGTCAGCTCGGCACGTGTTCGCCGTCCCGATCGGGATGCACCGACCAGTCGTCCTCGTCGTTCTGGCCCTTGCGCTGGTCACGGCGGATCAGCCAGCGGCCGATCGCGGCGCCGACGAAGGCGGGCGCAAAGATCAGCAGCGCGGTGAACGAGCCACCGGCGACGATCTCGATGAACAGCCCGGACTCGCCGATTCCCGTGAAGAAGAATCGCCCGAGCACCCAGCAGATGATCCCGGCCAGCACACCGGCGAGCAGGCCCGCTTGTAGCCAGCGCACGGTGAGGTCGTCGTAGTCGTCCGGATCGGGATTGGCCCGCGCGTCCGCCATGCCGTCGATCCCGCCCCAGATGAGGGCGATGAGGACGACCGCGCCGATGGCGATCGTCTTCCAGACGGTGGTGTGCAGAGGTGCGTTGACGACGGCCACTCCGAGCAGGACGCGAGCGAGGACGTGTACGGCGGTCATGACCAGACCGCGCGGCAACCACGAAGACATAGCCGACAGGGTACGCAATGTAGAACGTGTTCGAAAACACATCCCCACCCACCGGGATATCCGGTGGTGAGCTCAGTCGTCGATGCCGTCCGGCGAGGCCGATGCGATCAGCGAGAGTGCTTGCAGGGTTCTCAGGAACCCGGCCCGGTCCGCGTCGGGAAATCGACCCAGAAGTCGCTCCTCGCTCGCGCGGATGTCCCGTCGGGCCGTGTCGCGCACCGAACAACCCCGATCGGTGATCGAGAGCAGGCGGACACGCCGATCGTCCGGGTCCGGGATCCGCTCGATGAGTCCGTCGTCCTGCAAGCGGTCGAGCACCGGTATCAGCCGTGATTTGTCGGCACCGATCGCCGCCGCGAGCGCCGCCTGCGACCGCGTCGGTTCGGTTTCGAGGTTGCGCAGCACCACATAGCCCCACATGCTCAGTCCGTGTGTCTCGAGAACCGGAACCTCGAGGCGGGTCAGCGCGCGACCGAGTGGCACGACCATCTCGGCGAGGTCCGGTCGCTGATCGGTGTACTCGGTCGGCATGGGTCAAAGATACACATCGACATATCGTATGCGGGCACATACGATATGTGAATGAATACTATTGTGGACAACAATCGACGAGCGGTCGATCACACCGTCGAGCTGGTCGCCGCATCAGGACGGCCGATCTGTGTCGCGCGACGCCGTGCGCGGGATGGGATCTGCGTGCCCTGCTGGGGCACATGACGGCGCAGCACCATGGTTTCGCCGCCGCCGCGCGCGGACGCGGTGCCGATCGCGCAGCCTGGCAGTCCCCGACCGGATCGCCCGATCCGGTCGGGGACTATCGAGCCGCCGCGGCCGAGCTCCTCGTGGCCTTTGCCGAGGCCGACGTGAGCGATCGGGCGTTCGTGCTGCCCGAGATCGGTGGTGACCAGCCGATCCCGGGCGGACGGGCCGTTGCGTTCCACTTCCTCGATTACTTCGTCCACGGTTGGGATATCGCCCGGACCATCGGACGGCCGTTCGACCCGGACGATGATCTCGCGCGGGCGGCCCTCGACATCGCGCGCCTGGTGCCCGACGGCGCGGCGCGGACGCGACCCGGCGCTGCATTCGGGCCGCAGTTGCCGGCATGCGGAGGATCGCCGCTCGACGATGTCCTGCGGCTACTCGGGCGCTCGCCGTCCTGGACTAACTTGGAGGGATGTCTGCCGACGGGATGACCAGCGATCATCGCGCGCGCCGCGACCGGCTGCGCGCACGGCTCGCCGAGTCCGACCCACCAACCGAGTCCTTCGTGGTCAGCGATCTCGTCAATGTGCGCTATCTGAGCGGATTCACCGGCTCCAACGGAGCGGTGTCGATCTCGGCGTCCGATCCCTCCGCCGACCGCATCTGTACGGATGGTCGCTACCTCACCCAGGTGGCCGAGCAGGCCGGTGACCTCGAACCGGTGATCGCCCGCAACTGCCTCGCCGAGCTCGTCATCTTCGCGTCGGATGGGGGTGCGGCCGCCATCGGTTTCGAGGCAGATGCCGTCACGGTGGCCGAGCACCACGCGCTCCTGACGCGTGTGTCCGACGCGGCGGACGGCTCACACGCCGAGTTGGTCGGTGTCACCGGATTGGTCCAGGGGCTTCGCGAGATCAAGGACGACGCCGAGATCGAACTGCTGCGTCGGGCCTGCGACGTCGGCGATCGGGCACTGGCGACGATCATCGACCGTGGCGTGATCCGACCCGGCGCGACCGAGCGTGAGGTTGCGCGAGCACTGGAGTGGGAGATGTTCGCGCTCGGCGCGGATGGGATCGCGTTCGAGACGATCGTTGCTGCGGGGCCGAACTCGGCCATTCCGCATCACCGACCGACCGACGCAGTCCTGGCCGACGGCGATTTCGTGAAGATCGACTTCGGATCGGTGGTCGGCGGTTATCACTCGGACATGACGCGGACCTATGTCCTGGGCCGAGCAGCTGACTGGCAACGCGAGATCTACGACCTGGTCGCGGTGGCCCAGGCGGCCGGCCGAGCCGCGCTGCACCCGGGAGCACAGTTGCGCGAGGTCGACGCCGCCGCCCGCTCGGTGATCGCCGATGCAGGTCACGCCGACCACTACGTCCACGGCCTCGGTCACGGCGTCGGACTGCAAATCCACGAAGCGCCGGGAATCGGTGCACTTGCGACGGGTACACTGCCTTGCGGCGCAGCGGTGACCGTGGAACCCGGCGTCTACCTCCCCGGGCGAGGTGGCGTCAGGATCGAGGACACACTCGTCGTCACGGACGACACGCCGGAACTGCTGACCGCCACCGACAAGGCATTCACCGTCATCTGACGTCTCGGCACGGGCGCACGGCCCACGACCGCCGACACGAGACGGACCGGGCCACACCGACACGACCGACGAACAAGAGGAAGAGAACACATGGCGACCACCGCCGATTTCAAGAACGGCCTCGTGCTGCGCATGGACGACCAGCTCTGGCAGATCCAGGAGTTCCAGCACGTCAAGCCCGGCAAGGGCCCGGCCTTCGTACGCACCAAGATCAAGAACGTGATGTCCGGGAAGATCGTCGACAAGACGTTCAACGCCGGCGTCAAGGTGGAGACCGCAACCGTCGACCGCCGCGACATGACCTACCTGTACAACGACGGCACCGACTTCGTGTTCATGGACGCCCAGGACTTCGAGCAGATCGCGATCCCGCCGGCCACCATGGGTGACGGCGCCCGGTTCCTGCTGGAGAACATGACGGTGCAGGTGTCGATGCACGAGGGCAACCCGCTGTTCGTGGAACTCCCGGTCACTGTCGAGCTGCTCGTGGAGCAGACCGACCCGGGCCTGCAGGGCGATCGTTCCACCGGCGGCACCAAGCCGGCGACGATGGAGACCGGTGCGGAGATCCAGGTTCCGCTGTTCATCAACACCGGTGACAAGCTGAAGGTCGACTCGCGCGACGGCAGCTATCTCGGTCGCGTCAACGCCTGATTCGCATCCCGTGAAGCAACCCGGTACCCGACACAAGGCCCGCCGCCGTGCGGTCGATCTGCTGTTCGAGGCGGAGGCCAAGAACGTCAGCCCGACGCAGCTGGTGAGCGAGCGTCGTGAGTATGTCCGTGACGACGAGAGCGTCGGCACCATCCACGACTACACCGCGACCGTCATCGAGGGCCTCGGCGCCGATCTCCCGCAGATCGACGCCGTGGTCTCCTCGCACCTTCGTGGCTGGACCCTCGAGCGGCTTCCCGCAGTCGACCGGGCGATCCTTCGCCTGGCCACCTGGGAGTTGTTCAACTCCCTCGCCGTCGACCCCGTCGTGATCGTCGACGAGGCGGTGGAGTTGGCCAAAGAGCTCTCCACCGACGACTCGCCGGCGTTCGTCAACGGGGTCCTGGCGAAGATCGCGGAGCTCGCGCCGCAGGTGCGTGCGGCCGGGCGTGACTGAACCGGCCGCATTGACGAACGCCACTGCTCACCGGCTCGGTCGTCGACGATGCGACGTGTAGAGTCTTTCGCGACAGACATCCTTTAACGATCCGTCCGGCGAGGCGGAGAAGGAGGTCGGCATGGCCATGTCATCAGATGGTGCCCAGCCAACCGATGGTTCCCGACCCACGGGCCGGGTGCTCCTCGACGATTCCGACGTCTCCCGGACCATCGCGCGGGTCGCACACGAGGTCATCGAGAAGACGGCACTCGACGCGCCCGGCGCCCCCCGCGTGGTCATCATCGGAATCCCTACCCGCGGCACGTATCTCGCTTCCCGTCTGGCGGCGAAGATCAACGATTTCGCGGGAACAGAGGTGCCCGTCGGATACCTCGACATCACCCTCTACCGCGACGACCTGCGCGCGAAGCCACACCGTCCGCTGGAGCGCACCGTGGTCCCGACCGGGGGTGTCGACAATGCCGTGGTGATCCTGGTCGACGACGTCCTGTTCTCCGGTCGCACGGTCCGGGCCGCCCTGGATGCGCTGCGTGACCTCGGTCGCCCGGCCGCCGTCCAGCTGGCGGTCCTGGTCGATCGCGGACATCGCGAACTCCCGCTGCGCGCCGACTACGTCGGCAAGAACATCCCGACCTCGCGGGACGAGTCGGTCTCGGTGCATCTCCAGGAGCATGACGGGGTCGACGAGGTGGTGCTGAGTCCCGCGCCCGCCCAGTCGGCACCGGAGACAGGGGGCGGCCGGTGATGCGCCACCTGCTGTCCACCCAGGATCTGTCGGCCGATGAGGCAACCGAACTCCTCGACGAGGCGGAACGTTTCGAACAGGCCCTCACCGGACGCGAGGTGCGCAAGCTGCCCACCCTGCGGGGCCGCACGGTCATGACCGTGTTCTACGAGAACTCCACCCGAACCCGGGTCTCCTTCGAGGTCGCCGGGAAATGGATGAGCGCCGACGTCATCAACGTCAGCGCGTCGAGCAGCTCTGCCGGCAAGGGCGAGTCATTGCGGGACACCGTCAAGACCCTGCACGCTGCCGGCGCCGACGCGCTGATCGTGCGGCATCCCGCATCCGGGGCGGCTCACCAGATCGCTGCCTGGACGTCCGGCGACGGGGACTCGTCCACCGGACCCAACGTGATCAATGCCGGTGACGGTACCCACGAACATCCGACCCAAGCGCTCCTCGACGCCCTGACACTCCGGCAGCGACTCGGCGGTCTGCAGGGCCGGCGGATCGCCATCGTCGGCGACATCCTGCACTCACGCGTGGCGCGGTCCAACGCGCATCTGCTCTCGACGCTGGGTGCCGAGGTGGTGCTGGTGTCGCCGCAGACACTGTTGCCCGTCGGGGTCGAGGAGTGGCCGGTCGTCGTCTCCCACGATCTGGATGCCGAACTACCGGCGGTCGACGCGGTGATGATGCTGCGTGTCCAGGCGGAGCGGATGAACGGCGGATTCTTCCCGAGTGCCCGCGAGTACTCGGTCCGATACGGACTCAACGACCGGCGGATGGCGCTGCTCGCCGACAACGCGGTGATCTTGCATCCCGGTCCGATGTTGCGCGGCATGGAGATCGGGTACTCGGTGGCCGATTCGCCGCGGGCGACCGTTCTCGAACAGGTCCGTAACGGTGTGCATGTACGGATGGCGGTGCTCTTCCGCCTCCTCGTCGGCACAGACAACACAGGAGCTCAGTGAGTGGAGATGGCAAGGTGAGTGCTCCGACAACCGGTTCGGTCCTGATCGCCGACGTCCGGCCGTACGGTGACGGCGATCGGGTCGATGTCCTCGTCAGCGACGGACAGATCAGCGAGATCGGGCCCGGCCTGACCGCTCCCGACGGGGTGGACCGCATCGATGGCGGCGGCGCGATCCTGTTGCCCGGGTTCGTGGATCTGCACACTCACCTTCGCGAGCCGGGGCGCGAGGACACCGAGACCATCCGCACCGGGTCGGCGGCCGCCGCGCTCGGTGGGTACACGGCAGTGTTCGCAATGGCCAACACCGATCCCGTGGCCGACAACTCCACGGTCACCGACAACGTGTGGCGCACCGGTCGTGACGTCGGCCTCGTCGACGTCTACCCGGTCGGCGCGGTCACGGTCGGGCTCAAGGGCACTCAGCTCGCCGAGATGGGCATGATGGCCGCGGGCGCCGCCGGCGTCCGCATGTTCAGCGACGACGGCAAGTGCGTCGACGACCCGCTGCTGATGCGCCGCGCACTCGAGTATGCGAAGAGCCTGAACGTGCTCATCGCCCAGCACGCCGAGGAGCCCAGGCTCACGGTGGGAGCGATCGCGCACGAGGGCCCGAACGCCTCTCGGCTCGGCCTGACCGGGTGGCCGCGCGCGGCCGAGGAGTCGATCGTCATCCGCGACGCATTGCTGGCCCGCGACGCCGGCACACGGGTCCACATCTGCCATGCCTCCACCGAGGGCACCGTCGAACTGGTGCGGTGGGCGCGGGCACAGGGAATCTCGATCAGCGCCGAGGTCACGCCGCACCATCTGTTGCTCGACGATTCGCGGTTGGCCACGTACGACCCGGTGAACAAGGTCAATCCGCCGCTGCGTGAATCCCGCGACAAGATGGCGCTGCGCCAGGCGCTCGCCGACGGTGTGATCGACTGCGTCGCAACCGATCATGCGCCGCACGCGGCGCAGGAGAAGGCCTGCGAGTTCGCCCTGGCACGCCCGGGCATGCTCGGCCTGCAGACCGCGCTGGCCATCGTCGTCGAAACCATGGTCACCCCCGGTCTGCTGGATTGGCGTGGGGTTGCGCGGGTGATGAGTGAGCGTCCCGCACAGATCGTCGGACTCACCGATCAGGGGCGCCCGATCGACGTGGGCGAACCGGGCAACCTCACCCTGGTCGACCCGGACACATCCTGGGTGGTCCATGGTGACGAGCTCGCGAGCCTGTCCACCAACACGCCGTTCGAGGCGATGACGATGCCGGCGACGGTCTCGGCGACGGTGCTGCGCGGGGTCGTGACCGCCCGCGACGGCAAGGTCGCCCGATGAGCGGGTTCGAGGTCGTCGTCGTGGTGATCGTGGTGCTGGTTTGGCTGGGGCTGATCGCGCTGGTGATGCGTGGCTGGCGCAACCGGGGCCGTCGGCAGTCCGACCTGATCGGTACCCCGCCCGCGGTGCCCGATGGCCTGCCGGCCCCGACACGCGGACCGGACTCCGGGCTCTACGTCGGCAGCACGATCGCACCGAGCTGGCAGGACCGGGTCGCCGTCGGCGATCTCGGTGATCGGGCCGCGGCCGCGATCTCGTCCTATCCGCAAGGCATTCTCATCGAACGACAGGGTGCATCCGACATCTGGATACCGCGACCGTCGATCACCGCGATCCGCACCGAACGAGGCCTGGCCGGCAAGGTGATGACCGCCGACGGTGTGCTGGTGATCCGCTGGGTGCTACCGAGTGGAACCGAGATCGATTCCGGCGTGCGCGCCGACGACAAGAGCAGTTATCCCGGCTGGGTGACCGAGGACCCGCGCCCCGACACCGCCGACGGTCACACCGACGTCGCCGAACCCGGGAACACCGACGCCCGAGACACCGAAACCGAAGGGGCAGGGTCGGGACCCGAGCACATCGAACAGGGGAAAGATCAATGAGCACAGCAGTTCTGGTGCTGGAGAACGGACAGGTCTTCCGTGGGCTCCCGTACGGGGCGGTGGGTGAGACGCTCGGTGAGGCGGTGTTCTGCACCGCGATGACCGGGTACCAGGAGACCCTGACCGACCCGAGCTATCACCGTCAGATCGTGGTCGCCACCGCACCGCAGATCGGCAACACCGGGTGGAACACCGAAGACGGGGAGAGCACCGGTAGCGCCGGCAGTGACTCGTCTGTCGGTGACTCCGGCAAGATCTGGGTTGCCGGTTACGCGATCCGCAATCCCACTCGGCGCGTGTCGAACTGGCGGGCCACCACGTCGCTGGAGGACGAGCTGCGCCGCCAGGAGATCGTCGGCATCGCCGGGATCGACACCCGCACCGCGGTCCGCGTACTGCGCGACCACGGGTCGATGCGGGCCGGGATCTTCTCCGGGGCGGCACTGGCCGGCGACGACGAGCTGGTCGCCCGCGTGCGCAGCCAGCCGGAGATGAAGGGGGCCGACCTCGCCGGTGAGGTCACGACCGATTCCGGCTATGTGGTCGAACCCGAGGATGGCGAGGCGCGCTTCACGGTCGCCGCCCTCGACCTCGGCATCAAGACCAACACCCCGCGGATGTTCGGTCAGCGCGGTGTCCGGGTGCACGTCCTGCCGTCCACTGTCGGCCTCGATGCGATCACCGACCTGAAACCGGACGGGGTGTTCCTGTCCAACGGCCCGGGCGATCCGGCGACCGCCGACGCCATGGTCGAGCTGACCCGGGGCGTGCTGGGCGAGGGAGTGCCGCTCTTCGGGATCTGCTTCGGCAACCAGATCCTCGGCCGCGCATTCGGTCGCAGCACCTACAAGATGAAGTTCGGGCACCGGGGGATCAACATCCCGGTCATCGACAATGTCACCGGCAAGGTGTCGATCACCGCGCAGAACCACGGCTTCGCGCTCGAGGGGGAGGCCGGCGAGGAGTTCGACACCGACTTCGGTCGAGCCCGTGTCAGTCATGTCTGCGCCAACGATGGCGTCGTCGAGGGTGTGGAACTGCTGTCCGGACAAGCGTTCTCCGTCCAGTACCACCCCGAGGCCGCGGCCGGCCCGCACGACGCCGCCTACCTCTTCGACAAGTTCGTCACCCGGCTCGAGGGTGGCTCAGCACAAGGAGCGAGTGCCTGATGCCGCGCCGTACAGACATCTCCCACGTCCTCGTGATCGGCTCCGGCCCGATCGTCATCGGCCAGGCGTGCGAGTTCGACTACTCGGGCACCCAGGCGTGCCGGGTGTTGAAGGCCGAGGGCCTGCGCGTCAGTCTGGTGAACTCGAACCCGGCGACGATCATGACCGACCCGGAGTTCGCCGACGCCACCTACATCGAACCGATCACCGCGGAGTACGTGGAGAAGGTGATCGAGGCCGAACGCGACGCCGGGCATCCCATCGACGCCGTGCTCGCCACCCTCGGCGGGCAGACCGCACTGAACACGGCTGTGGCCCTGCACGACCGTGGGTCGCTGGAGAAGTACGACATCGAGCTGATCGGCGCCGACTTCGACGCCATCCAGCGCGGCGAGGACCGGCAGATGTTCAAGGACATCGTCGCCAAAGTCGGCGGCGAGAGCGCGCGTTCGGCGGTCTGTCACACGATGGACGAGGTCCGCGACACCGTCGCCGAACTCGGCTACCCCGTCGTCGTGCGGCCGTCGTTCACCATGGGCGGACTGGGTTCCGGTATGGCCTACAACGAGGCCGACCTCGAGCGCATCGCCGGCGGAGGTCTCGCCGCGTCCCCGACCGCCAACGTGCTCATCGAGGAATCGATCCTCGGCTGGAAGGAATACGAGCTCGAGCTGATGCGCGACAACCGCGACAACGTGGTGGTCGTCTGTTCGATCGAGAACCTCGATCCGGTCGGTGTGCACACCGGCGACTCGGTGACCGTCGCGCCGGCGATGACCCTGACCGACCGCGAGTACCAGATCATGCGTGACCTCTCGATCGCGATCCTGCGTGAGGTCGGCGTCGACACCGGCGGCTGCAACATCCAGTTCGCACAGGATCCGCGTGACGGGCGGCTCGTCGTCATCGAGATGAACCCGCGGGTGTCGCGCTCGTCGGCACTGGCGTCCAAGGCGACCGGCTTCCCGATCGCCAAAATCGCCGCGAAACTGGCCATCGGGTACAGCCTCGACGAGATCGTCAACGACATCACGAAGGAGACGCCTGCCTGCTTCGAGCCGACGCTCGACTATGTCGTCGTCAAGGCGCCGCGCTTCGCCTTCGAGAAGTTCCCCGGCGCCGACGACACACTGACCACCACCATGAAGTCGGTGGGCGAGGCGATGAGCCTGGGCCGCAGCTTCGCCGAGGCGCTCGGCAAGGTGATGCGCTCGCTGGAGACCAAGGCCGCGGGCTTCTGGACCGAACCGAACCGGCCGGATCCGGCGAGCATCGACCCCGACGGCCTGCTCGAGTCGCTGAGGGTGCCCAAGGACGGCCGCCTCTACGGGTTGATGCTCGCCTTCGAAGCCGGTGCGTCGATCGAGCAACTGTACGAGGCGACCGCAATCGACCCGTGGTTCCTGGCCGAGATCGGCGGGATCGCCGCGCTCGGTTCCGCGATCCGCGACGCGGACTCCCTCGACGAGGCGTTGTTGCGCGAGGCGAAGAGCACCGGCTTCTCCGACCGGCAGATCGCTGCGCTGCGTGACGATTTCGCCGACGAGGCCGCGGTGCGCGAGTTCCGGCTCGGGGCGGGAATCCATCCGGTCTACAAGACCGTGGACACCTGTGCCGCGGAGTTCGAGGCCAAGACGCCATATCACTACTCGACCTATGAACTGGATCCGGCGGCCACCAGTGAGGTTGCGCCGCAACCGGATCGTCCCAAGGTGCTGATTCTCGGATCGGGTCCCAACCGGATCGGCCAGGGCATCGAGTTCGACTACTCGTGTGTCCATGCCGCCCTCACGTTGTCGGAGGCCGGCTACGAGACGGTGATGGTCAACTGCAATCCGGAGACGGTGTCCACCGACTACGACACGGCCGACCGACTCTACTTCGAGCCGCTGACCTTCGAGGACGTCCTCGAGGTCTACCGAGCCGAATCGGAATCCGGGACCGTGGCCGGCGTGATCGTGCAGCTCGGCGGGCAGACCCCGCTGGGCCTCGCACATCGCCTCGCCGCCGCCGGCGTCCCGATCGTCGGGACGAGCCCGGAGGCCATCGACCTCGCCGAGGATCGTGGCGAGTTCGGCAAGGTCCTCACCGCCGCCGGGCTGCCGGCGCCCGCGTTCGGCACCGCGACGAGCTTCGCCGAGGCCCGCGACACCGCGGCGCGTATCGGCTACCCGGTACTGGTCCGGCCCTCGTATGTGCTCGGTGGCCGCGGGATGGAGATCGTCTACGACGAGCAGTCCCTGGAGAACTACATCTCGCGTGCCACCGAGTTGACGGCCGACCATCCGGTGCTGGTCGACCGGTTCCTCGAGGATGCGGTGGAGATCGACGTCGATGCACTGTGCGACGGCAACGAGGTCTACATCGGCGGCGTGATGGAACACATCGAGGAGGCCGGCATCCACTCCGGTGACTCCGCGTGTGCGCTCCCGCCGGTGACTCTCGGACGCTCCGATCTCGCCATGGTGCGGGCCTCGACCGAGGCCCTGGCGAAGGGCATCGGGGTCCGTGGGCTGCTCAACGTGCAGTACGCGCTCAAGGACGACGTGCTCTATGTTTTGGAGGCCAATCCGCGTGCCAGCCGCACGGTGCCGTTCGTGTCGAAGGCGACCGCGGTATCCCTGGCCAAGGCGTGTGCACGCCTGATGCTCGGCGAGTCGATCGCCGAGCTGCGCAATCAGGGCCTGCTCGAGGCCACGGGCGACGGCGGTGAATCACCGACGCACGCACCGATCTCGGTGAAGGAGGCCGTCCTGCCGTTCAACCGCTTCCGCCGTGAGGACGGGAGCGGGGTGGATTCCCTGCTCAGCCCGGAGATGAAGTCGACCGGCGAGGTGATGGGGATCGACGCCGACTTCGGCCGCGCGTTCGCCAAGTCGCAGACCGCCGCATACGGGTCGTTGCCGACGTCGGGCGCGGTCTTCGTGTCCGTCGCCAACAAGGACAAGCGCGCGCTGATCTTCCCGGTGAAACACCTCGACGACCTGGGATTCGAGATCCTGGCGACCGAGGGAACCGCAGATGTGCTGCGGCGCAACGGGATCGAATGTCGTACCGTCCGCAAGCATTTCGAGGGCGGTGACGGGGAACCGACGATCGTCGACATCATCCGGGCCGGCGAGGTCGCCATGGTGATCAACACTCCGTATGGCAACTCGGGCCCGCGTGTCGACGGCTACGAGATCCGCAGCGCCGCGGTGTCGGTGAACATCCCGTGCATCACCACTGTGCAGGGCGCCAGCGCGGCCGTACAGGGGATCGAGGCGGCCATGAACGGTCAGATGGACGTGCAGTCGTTGCAGCGGCGCCACGCGGTACTGGTGAACCGGGGATGACCGGTAGCCCCGCCCACGGATTCGCACCCCGATTCCGAGGCGCGGTCTCCGCGCGCGGCCGACTCTGCGCCGGTATCGACCCGCACCCCGAGCTGCTCGAGCAGTGGGGCCTCCCGATGTCGTCGGACGGGCTGTCGCGGTTCGCGCAGATCTGCGTCGAGGCGCTGGCGCCCGTCGCCGCGGTGATCAAGCCGCAGGTGGCGTTCTTCGAGGTGTTCGGGGCATCCGGGTTCGGTGTGCTGGAGCGGGTGATCCGCGGCTGCCAGGAGTCCGGAGCGCTCGTTCTCGCGGACGCGAAACGGGGCGACATCGGCTCCACGATGGCCGCGTACGCGTCGGCCTGGCTCGACGACTCCTCGGCTCTGTGCGCCGACGCGGTCACCGTGTCGCCCTATCTCGGATTCGGATCGCTCTCGCCGGCGATCACCGCGGCGCGGGAGGGGGATCGGGGAGTGTTCGTGCTCGCGCGGACCTCGAACCCCGAGGGCGCGGAGATCCAACTCGCCGACACGGGCGGGCGAGGCGTGGGCCAGAGCATCGTTGATGCCGCCGCGACCGAGAATGCCGACGCCACCGCGACGGTCGGACTCGTCGTCGGTGCGACGCGCGCGCACGGTCTCGACCTCTCCGCACTCGACGGGCCCATCCTCGCGCCCGGGCTCGGTGCACAGGGCGCGACGGCCGCCGACCTTCCCGAGGTGTTCGCGGGCGCCGACACGCAGTGGGTGTTGCCCGCCAGCAGTCGCGGTGTGCTGCGGGCCGGGCCGGACGTCGGGGCGCTGCGCTCGGCGTTCGAGACCGCGCGCGACGAGGTCGAGGCAGCGTTCGGCTGAGCCCGCGAGGTGTCCGTGGGAGCTGCGGTGGACGGCGCGGGGTGGCGCGACACGCGCGACGGTGAATCTGATTCCTCAAAAATCCTGGTCCTCACTTGCGTCACACGTGTATCAGCGCTGGCAGGGGCTGAAATTGCCGTGCCGTCGAGGCGGCCTGACGGACGGCCGGACGGACGGGGCGCTGACCTGCATCGATTCAACAAAAGCCGAAGTCAGGGGCCTGCGATCAACGCGTGTCGGGACAGTCGGCTAGGTTCGAGGGGCGAGGGACGCTACAACACTCGATTTCCTGGATTTCGAAGGGGTGGCACTCGCAAATGCCTGCTCACGTGGGTACGGTCGCTTTCGCCGCATCATTCGGCGGCGGTGGCACCGCTCATCGCGACCGCCACGGTCGTGCAGGCGACAAACCGCCATCAGGAGCCCTCGGGCACCTGGTGACTTTCCAATCGAAGACACGAAAGACGGAGGAACCCGTGGCCCTTCCGCAGTTGACAGACGAGCAGCGCGCTGCCGCGTTGGAGAAGGCAGCTGCCGCTCGGCGGGCCCGCGCCGAGCTCAAGGAACGCCTGAAGCGCGGCGGCACCGACCTCAAGCAGGTGCTCAAGGACGCCGAGAACGACGAGATCCTGGGCAAGATGAAGGTCTCGGCACTGCTCGAGGCCCTGCCGAAGGTCGGCAAGGTCAAGGCGCAGGAGATCATGACCGAACTGGAGATCGCACCGACGCGTCGCCTGCGCGGTCTCGGCGATCGCCAGCGCAAGGCGCTGCTCGAGAAGTTCAGCTCCTGATCGAGCGACACGAACAGCCGAGCGTGATGACGGCACAGGTTCGGCGGTGACCCGCCCGACACCCGAGCAGCCGCACACCGCGAGCACGAGGGGCCGACTGGTGGTATTGGTCGGCCCCTCGGCCGTGGGGAAGTCCACCGTGGTGGCCAAGGTGCGTGAGATGCTCCCGCAGATGCACTTCAGCGTGTCCGCGACGACGCGCGCGCCCCGGCCGGGTGAGGTGGATGGTCGCGACTACCACTTCGTCGGCGCCGACGAGTTCGACCGGATGATCGCCGACGGCGCGCTGCTGGAGTGGGCGGAGATCCACGGTGGCCTGCAGCGATCCGGCACCCCGCGGGACCCCGTCGTCGCTGCGCTGGAGCAGGGCCTGCCGGTTCTCGTCGAGGTCGACCTGGTCGGTGCCCGCAACGTGGTCCGCCGACTGCCCGAGGCGATCAGCGTGTTCCTGGCCCCTCCCACATGGGACGATCTGGAGGCCCGGCTCCGTGGTCGTGGCACCGAGACGGACGAGGTCGTGGCCCGCCGACTGGAGACCGCGCGCACCGAGATGGCGGCACAAAACGAGTTCGATCACGTGCTCGTGAATCGCGAAGTCGACCAGGTGGCCTCCGAGTTGGTATCCTTGCTGGTCGGGTCCGACGAGTCGACCACGCCGCCGACTTCCGCCCGACAGTCGACCTCAGACGTTTGAGAAGAGCCGACGACCTGCCGTTCGCAGCAGGTCGTCGTCACCACAGCACAGTGATGCAGGAGATTGCGTGAGCACCCCGACGAATTTCGACCTGACCGAGATTGCCGACGCACCGGCATATGAGACCCCGCTGGGTATCACCAATCCGCCGATCGACGAACTGCTCGAGCGCGCGTCGTCGAAGTATGCGCTGGTCATCTACGCGGCCAAGCGTGCGCGTCAGATCAACGACTACTACAACCAGCTCGGTGACGGCATCCTCGAATATGTCGGCCCTCTCGTCGAGCCCGGGCTGCAGGAGAAGCCGCTGTCGATCGCGATGCGGGAGATCCACTCCGACCTCCTCGAGCACACCGAAGGCGAATAAGACCTCGGGCGCGGGGGATGGCCACGACACGCACCAGTTCGCCCGGCACACAGCGCCGGGTCCTCATCGGTGTCGGCGGCGGGATCGCCGCGTACAAGGTGTGCTCGGTGATCCGGCACTTCACCGAGGCCGGCCACGATGTGCGGGTGGTGCCCACACAGGCGGCGCTCAAGTTCGTCGGTGCCGCCACCTTCGAGGCGCTGACCGGTAATCCCGTCACCATCGACGTCTTCGACGACGTCGATCAGGTGGCACACGTGCGTCTCGGGCAGGGCGCCGATCTCGTGATCGTCGCCCCCGCGACCGCGGACCTGATGGCCCGGGCGGCCTCGGGGCGTGCGGACGATCTGCTGACCTCGTCGCTGCTGACGGTCCGCTGTCCGGTGCTCTTCGTGCCCGCGATGCACACCGAGATGTGGGAGCATCCCGCCACACAGGCCAATGTGGCGACGCTGCGCGCACACGGCTCGACCGTGATGACCCCGGCGTCCGGCCGCCTGACGGGGACCGACAGCGGTCCCGGCCGACTACCCGATCCGCAGGAGATCGCCATGATCGGTGAACTCCTGCTCGACCGGCCCGACGCGTTGCCCTACGACCTCGCAGGTGTGCGCGTGGTGATCAGCGCCGGTGGTACGCGCGAACCCCTCGACCCGGTGCGTTATCTCGGAAATCACAGTTCCGGCAAGCAAGGCTTCGCGCTGGCGCGCGCGGCCGCCCAGCGTGGCGCCACCGTGACCGTCGTCGCGGGCTCGACCGCCGACCCGGGCGATCCGGCGGGTGTCGACATCGTCCGGGTGTCGAGCGCCGAACAACTCTCCGACGAGATGACCAAACGGGCTGCCGAGGCCGACGTCGTGATCATGGCCGCCGCCGTCGCCGACTTCCGGCCGATCTCGGTGGCGGACGCGAAGATCAAGAAGGGCGAGGACGGGCCGGCGCCGATCGAGCTCACCACCAACCCGGACATCCTGCGCGGACTCGTCACCAGCCGCGACGCCGGCCGTATCCCCGCCGAGACGGTGATCGTCGGATTCGCCGCGGAGACCGGCGACGAGACCGGGGGCGTGCTCGACCACGGGCGCACCAAACTGCACCGAAAGGGGTGCGATCTCCTGGTGGTCAACGCGGTCGGTGAGGGCAAGGCGTTCGGGACCGAGGACAACACCGGTTGGCTGCTCTCCGCGACGGGCACCGAGACCGCGCTCCCGTTCGGATCCAAGACACTCATGTCGAGCAGAATCCTTGACGAGGTCCGTGCCCTGGTACGCAGCGATCACGACACGGCCTGACGAAACACCGCCGGTCACCGATGTGTAGTTTGGAACGCGTTCGCTGCGGTCTCGTCCCGTAGTGCAAAACCATCGTTCAGTAGAGACAATCAACGGCAGATGCCGTCGAACGTGCCCGCACCCGGGCCCGGAAAGAGCCGAGAGGATCAGATGACCACCTCTGCGTCACGCCTGTTCACCAGCGAATCCGTCACCGAGGGGCACCCCGACAAGATCTGTGACGCGATCAGTGACTCGATCCTCGACGCGATGCTCGCCGAGGACCCGAAGGCCCGTGTCGCCGTGGAGACCCTCGTCACGACCGGACAGGTGCATGTCGCCGGCGAGGTCACCACCACGGCCTACGTCGACATCCCGGGCATCGTGCGCGCCAAGATCCTCGACATCGGCTACGACTCCTCGACCAAGGGATTCGACGGTGCGTCCTGCGGTGTCAACGTCGCGATCGGCGCCCAGTCGCCCGATATCGCCGGCGGCGTGTTCAATTCGCACGAGAGCCGCAGCGGCATCTCGGAGGACGAGATCGACAGTCAGGGCGCCGGCGACCAGGGTCTGATGTTCGGTTACGCGACCGACGAGACGCCTGAGCTGATGCCGTTGCCGATCGCCCTCGCGCACCGCCTGTCGCGTCGCCTGACCGAGGTCCGCAAGTCCGGTGTGCTGCCGTACCTGCGCCCGGACGGCAAGACCCAGGTCACCATCGAATACGACAAAGACAAGCCGGTGCGCCTGGACACCGTGGTGATCTCCACCCAGCACGCCGCCGACATCGACCTCGACAACATGCTGGCACCCGACATCCGCACCAAGGTGCTCGATTCGGTTCTCGCCGATATCGCACTGACCGGACTCGACACCTCCGACGTCCGACTGCTGGTCAACCCGACCGGCAAGTTCGTCCTGGGTGGCCCGATGGGCGATGCGGGGCTCACCGGACGCAAGATCATCGTCGACACCTACGGCGGCATGGCCCGACACGGCGGTGGCGCGTTCTCCGGCAAGGACCCGTCGAAGGTCGACCGCAGCGCGGCCTACGCGATGCGGTGGGTTGCCAAGAACGCGGTGGCCGCCGGCCTGGCCGGACGCATCGAGGTCCAGGTCGCCTACGCGATCGGCAAGGCGGCCCCGGTCGGCCTGTTCGTGGAGACCTTCGGCACCGAGCGGGTCGATCCCGCGGTGATCGAGAAGGCCATCTCGGAGATCTTCGACCTCCGGCCGCTCGCGATCATCCGCGACCTCGACCTGTTGCGACCCATCTACGGCCCCACTGCCGCGTACGGCCACTTCGGCCGCACCGACGTCGACCTCCCGTGGGAGCGCACCGACCGCGCCGAGAAGCTGCGGGCCGCCGCAGGCCTCTGAGCCGCGCCCGTCCGACTGCCGCTGTGACGTCCCGGGGTGGTTCGCGTGTGTCCGCGTCGCAGTTGCCGGTCGGCAAGGTGCTGCCCATGCTCGGGCTCGCGCACCTCGACCGACCGTTCGACTACCTGATCGACGCCGAACAGGACGAGCAGGCGGTCCCGGGCGTGCGTGTCCGCGTCCGTTTCTCCGGGCGCCTCGTCGACGGATATCTGCTCGAGCGTGTCGCGGAGAGCGACCACGTCGGTAAACTCGGCTGGCTGGAACGGGTCGTATCACCCGAACCGGTGCTCGACGGCGACCTCGCCGCGCTGTGCCGGGCGGTCGCCGACCGCTACGCCGGCACCATGTCCGACGTGATCCGCCTGGCCATCCCGCCGCGTCACGCGCGCACCGAGAAGGAGACGCCCGCCGGTCCGACCTCACCGGCCGTGGCCGAACCGGACCTCTCGGCGTGGCGGACGTATCCGATGGCCGACTCGTTCGTCGCCTCACTGCACTCCGGCCAACCACGCGCCGTCTGGCAGGCGACGGCAGGCGAGGACTGGCCCGCTCGCCTGGCCGAACTCGCGGCCACCACAGCGGCCGCCGGGCGCGGGACGATCATCGTGGTCCCGGATCAACGCGATCTGGACCGGTTGGAGCGGGCGTGTGCGCCGTCGTTCGGGGATCGCTGCGTCACGCTGGCCGCCGGGCTGGGCCCCACCGCCCGCTACCGCCGGTGGCTGGCGGCCCGCCGTGGCGGCGCGGACGTGGTACTCGGCACGCGCAGCGCCGTCTTCGCGCCGGTGCATGACCTGGGCCTGATCGTGATCTGGGACGACGGCGACGACAGCCTCAACGAGCCCCGCGCGCCGTACCCCCATCCCCGCGAGGTCGCCGTGTTGCGCTCACACCTGCAGCGATCGGCACTGGTGATCGGCGGGTTCGCCCGTACCACCGAGGCGCATTCGCTCGTCACCGCGGGCTGGGCGCATGACCTCGTCGCCGATCGGAACACCGTTCGCGCCCGGACCGCCCGCGTGCTCGGGCTCAGTGACGAGGACCGGCGCATCGCCGGTGACCCGCTGGCGCGATCCGCACGCATCCCGGGTATCGCGTTCGAGGCGGCCCGGTCGGCGATCGCGGCCGATGCTCCGGTGCTCTTCAGCGTCCCGCGGCGCGGCTACATCCCGTCGGTGGCATGTGCGCGCTGCCGGGCACATGCCCGGTGCCGGTCCTGCCACGGCCCATTGCAGCTGGACGCCCGCGGCTCACTGTCCTGCCGGTGGTGCGGACGGCCGGAGCCGACGTTCCGGTGCGCCGAGTGCGGCGGCACCGAGGTCCGTGCGCTCAGCACCGGTGCCCGACGCACCGCCGAGGAGCTGGGCCGTGCCTTCGCGGGCGTGCCGATCATCACCTCGGGCGGCTCCACGGTCGTCGATGCGATCGAGCCCGGTGCACGAGTCGTCGTGGCGACGCCGGGTGCGGAACCGACGGTCGCGAACGGGTACGGTGCAGCAGTCGTCCTGGACACCTGGGCGCAGCTCGATCGCGCGGATCTGCGTGCCGGAGAGGACGCGGTTCGCCGCTGGATGGCGGTCGGGTCGCTGGTGCGAGCACGCGACGACGGCGGCACCGTCGTCATCGTCGCGGATGCCGGACTGCTTCCCGTGCAGGCGTTGATCCGCTGGGATCCGGTGGGTTTCGCCGATCAGGAACTGGGCGAGCGAGCCGAGCTGGGTTTTCCGCCCGCCGTGACCATGGCCTCGATCGACGGTGCGCCGAGCACCGTGTCGCAGTTCGTGGAGAAGGTCCGGCTCCCGGCGAGTGGGGAGACACTCGGGCCGGTGCCACTTCCCGCGGGCGTACGGGCCCCAGCAGGTTCGGGTGACGCGTTCGACGGCGAGGTGGAGCGGGTGCTGCTGCGGGTGGACCGGCGTGAGGGCAAGCAGCTCGCGGCGGCCCTGGTCAGCGCGCAGGTCGGCCGCAACACCCACCACGAGACGGGTCCGATCCGGGTCCAGGTGGATCCCCCTACGATCGGATGAGTTGCGGGGATCGGGTCAGCCGGTCGGATCCGCAGGGCAGGATGAGCAGGGGCGGCGGGTGTCACTATTCGCAGTCGGGGACGAGAGGGTCGTATGAGGGTTGTGTTCGCCGGAACGCCGGACGTGGCGGTGCCGTCGCTCAGACTGCTGCTCGCCTCGCCGCAGCACGAGGTCGTCGGCGTGGTGTCGCGTCCGGATGCGGCGGCCGGCCGCGGGCGGAGTCTGGTCCGGTCACCGGTCGCCTCGGTTGCCGATGAGCACCACATCGAGGTCATCACGCCGCGCCGGCTGACGGATCCGGGTGTGCTCGATCGACTGAGGTCATGGCGGCCGGATTGTGGCGCCATCGTCGCCTACGGCGGATTGGTTCCGCCCGGACTGCTCGACCTGCCCACGCACGGTTGGGTGAATCTGCACTTCTCGGTGCTGCCCGCCTGGCGGGGTGCGGCCCCTGTGCAGCATGCGATCGCGGCCGGCGACGAGATCACGGGTGCGAGCACGTTCCGCCTGGAGGAAGGTCTCGATACCGGTCCGGTCTACGGCGTCATCACCGAGACGGTCGCGGCCACGGACACGAGCGGGGACCTCCTCGGCCGCCTCGCCGAGAGCGGCGCACACCTGATGCTCTCGACGCTCGACGGAATCGAGTCCGGCACGCTGACACCGGTGGCCCAGTCCGGGGGAGGCGTCAGCCATGCACCGAAGGTGGAGGTGGACGACGCCCGGATCCGGTGGGATCTGCCTGCACACATCGTCGATCGCCGCATCCGTGCGCACACCCCCGCCCCCGGTGCCTGGACCACCCTGGATGGGGCACGCGTCAAGGTCGGCCCCGTCGCTCCCGTCGACGACGACAGCGCCGACACCGACGACACAGGTGGAAGCCCGGTGCCGGGTGCGCTGATCGTCGCGAAGAAGACGGTGGACGTCGCCACGGCGACGCGCCCGGTGCGACTCTCCTGGGTACAGCCGCCGGGCAAGAAACCCATGCCGGCAGCGGATTGGGCGCGCGGCGCACGATTGGCCGATGGGACGGTACTGCAGTGAAACGGTCCGAACGATCGCCAATGATCCGCGACAAAGCCGTCGACCCCGTCCGCGCCGCTGCTCGCGACACGCTGCGGGCTGTCCGTGAGCGGGACGCGTATGCCAACCTCGTCTTACCGAAAATGTTGCGGGAGAGAGGGATCAGTGGCCGCGACGCCGCGCTGGCCACCGAGCTCACCTATGGTGCGGCCCGTGCACAGGGCTTGCTGGACCGCGTGATCGAGTCGGCGGCGAGCCGGCCGGTCGGCGAGATCGACGGCGCGGTCCTCGATGTACTCCGACTGGGCACCTATCAGCTGCTGCGTACTCGTATCGGGGCGCACGCCGCCGTCTCGACGTCCGTCGACCTCATCCGATCCGAGATGGGCATGGGACCCGCCGGCTTCGTCAACGCCGTGCTGCGCAAGGTGTCCCAGCGCGACGAGGAGATGTGGATCGAGCAGCTCGCGCCGTCGATCGCCGACGATCTGATCGGCAACCTGGCGTTGCGGTACGCGCATCCGCGGTGGATCGCCCAGGTGTTCTTCGAGGCTCTCGGCGGATCCGCAGGCCAGTTACAGGCGGCGCTCGCCGCCGACGACGAGCGTCCGCCCGTGCACCTCGTGGCGCGTCCGGGTCTCATCACGGCCGAAGAACTGGCCCTGACCTGTGACGGCGAGGTCGGCCGATACTCGCCGTACTGTGTGTACCTGCCCGGCGGTGATCCCGGCGATCTGGAGGCCGTGCGCGACGGCTACGCCGGCGTCCAGGACGAGGGCAGCCAGTTGGTCGGACGCGCGGTGACGGTCGCGGAGGTGGCCGACGACGCCGGGCGCTGGCTGGACATGTGCGCCGGCCCGGGTGGCAAGGCGGCCCTGGTCGCCGCGATCGCCGACATCGACGGCGCGCATCTCGACGCGGTCGAGGTATCGGATCATCGTGCCGAACTGATCCGGAAAGTGGTACGCGATCTCCCGGTGGACGTGCACGTCGCAGACGCCCGGGCGAGTGGATTGAGGCCGGGTTACGACCGGATCCTGCTGGATGCGCCCTGCAGCGGACTCGGATCGCTGCGGCGACGGCCGGAGGCCCGCTGGCGCCGGAGCGCCGCCGACGTCGACGACCTCGTGGTGTTGCAACGCGAATTGCTCACCGAGGCACTGCGATTGCTGCGTCCCGGCGGTGTGGTCGTCTACTCGACGTGTTCGCCACATCCGGCCGAGACCACCGAGGTGATCACCGCTGTCCTCGCCGAGCACCCCGACGCCGAGCAGATCGACGCACGCACACTGGTGCCGGTGGACAACGCTGGCGACGGACCCCATGTCCAACTCTGGCCCCATCTGCACGGAACCGATGCGATGTTCCTCGCCGCGGTGCGTCGCTGAGCGTCTCGTCCTGGTCGGGTGCCCGCATCTTTCCATCCGTCGGTCGCGTGGGCGGCGTCACTCGCTGGTTCCGTCGGTCGTGGTGAGGCGCGTCGTTCGCTGGTTTCGTCGGTCGCGTGAGTCGCGTCGCTCGCTGGTTTCGTCGGTCGTGGTGAGGCGCGTCGTTCGCTGGTTTCGTCGGTCGCGTGAGTCGCGTCGCTCGCTGGTTTCGTCGGTCGTGGTGAGTCGCGTCGTTCGCTGGTTTCGTCGGTCGCGTGGGCGGCGTCGCTCGCTGGTTCGGTCGGTCGCGGTGAGCCGCGCCACTCGCTGGTCGAGTAGACGCGAGCGGCAGCGAGTGGCGTATCGAGACCCCGTGCGCTGCAGGAGTTCTCGACACCGCCGTGACCGACGTTCACGCCGTGACCGACTCAGGCGGAGACGGTCTCCGACGCGCGTGACGCTTCGCCGGCTGCCGCGGCTGCCGGCCGCCGTCCGTTCGGGATCAGCGACGCGATCACCAACGCGACGAGAGCGACGCCGCCGCCGATCGTCAACGCCACCTGGAAGCCGGCTTCCGAGGGCATCGTGTAACCGCCGAATGCGATGGTCATCTGGGCGAGCACGGCTCCGATCGTGGCGGCACCGATGGATGTGCCGAGCGACCGCATGAGCGTGTTGAACCCGTTGGCCGCGGCGGTTTCGCCGATCGGCACCGAACCCATGATCAGTGCAGGCATGGCGCCATAGGCGAGGCCGACGCCACTGTTGATGACCATCAGCGAGAGCATCAGGCCCCACGCGGTGCCGAGTAGCAGAAGCGAGAGTCCGTAGCCCGCCGCCAGCACGAGAACACCGCACATCAACGTGAACTTCGGGCCGCGGGCGTCGCTCAGCTTGCCGCCGAACGGTGAGACGATCATCATCATCAATCCGCCGGGAAGCATCCACAGGCCGGTCGCCAGCATCGACTGCCCCAATCCGAAGCCGGTCGCCGTGGGCAACTGCATGATCTGAGGCACGACCAGCATGCTCGCGTACATGCCGACGCCGACGAAGATCGACGCGATGTTGGTGGTCAACACGCGGGGTCGGGCAGTGGTGCGCAGGTCGACGAGTGGGTCGCGGGTGCGCAGTTCCCAGTACCCCCACGCGAGCAGCGAGACGATCGCGAGGGCCAGCATTCCCAGTATGGATACGGAGGTCCAGCCCCACTCGGCGCCCTTCGAGACCGCCAGCAGCAGGCTGACCAGTCCGATCCCCAGTCCGACCGCCCCTGGGACGTCGAATCGCTGTCCGGTCGCTGCGGGTCGCACATCCGGGACCAGCGACGCCACCAGGACGCCGATCATCACCGCGAGCACGGCTGAGCCCCAGAACAGCACCCGCCAGCTTGCATATTCCGCAACGGCGGCGGCCACCGGTAGGCCGATTCCGCCTCCGATACCCATTGACGCACTCACCAGTGCGATGGATCCGCTGAGTTTCTCCGCCGGAACCACGTCGCGAAGGAGAGCGATGCCCAGCGGCACCATGCCCATGCCGAGTCCCTGCAGGCCGCGCCCGATGATCATCGGCACGACCGACGACGACAGCGCGCAGACAACCGATCCGAGCGCCAGGGGGACGGTGAGCGCGAGCAGCACGCGGCGCTTGCCGAGTTGATCACCGAGTCGCCCGGTGATCGGGACACACACCGCCGCGACCAGCAGGGTGACGGTGATGACCCACGTCGAGTTCGAGACCGACGTGTTCAGAATGCGGGGCAGCTCGGGAAGCAGGGGCGTGACCAGCGTCTGCATGACTGCCGCTGTGGTCCCGGCGAACGCCAGGGTGGCGACCACCGCGCCGGGGCGTGAGGTGCTGTGGGTGGACGACATGGCGAGATGTACTCCTTGCTGGATGGACGCCGCGTTGGCGGTGGCAGCCGCGATGCATACGTGTCGGTGCGAACTGTGGACGACGAACGTAAGTCAACAGGTGATGACTTTTACGGTAAGTTCGTCACCGGGCTAAGTCAACGCATGACGACTTATGTGACGAACACCGCACAGTCCGGTTTGGAGCGCCGTTAAGCTGACAGGCGGTCCATCCGACCGGGAGGTGACCCTATGGCAGACGACACGACCCAACGTCCGCGCAATGCGGCGGCCACGCGCGAGGCCTTGCTGCAGGTCGCCCGAACGATGCTGGCCGAGCGCGGTGCAACCCAGACCACGACCCGCGACATCGCCGCCGAGGTGGGGGTCAATCAGGCGCTGATCAACCGGTACTTCGGCTCCAAAGAGAATCTGTTCATCGAGGCCGTCCGTTCCGGGGGTGCCGGTGTGGCGGACCTGCTGGCGGCCGTACCACTGGACGAACTGCCGACGGTCCTGCTCCGGCATGTGCTCGAAGTCAGCGTGACGGGCCGCGGCAACACCGCACTACTGGCGGGTGTGGTCAACAATGAGACCATCACCGAGGTGATCCGCGACATGGTGGCGAGGACGTTCACCGAAGGTCTCGGTCCGCGCCTGGGCGGCTCCGACGACGCTGCTCTGCGAGCCGAACTCCTCAACGCCCTCGTCGTGGGCATCGTGGTGATGCGGCAGAAGATCGGCAGTCCGGCACTTGCCGCCGCCGACATCGACGACATCGCCACACACGTGTCCGCGATGGCGCAGCCGCTCCTAGAACGCAGCCCGGAGTCGGAGCTGCGCTGAGGGTGTGCCGACGCGTCGCCGGTGCTCTCTACAATGTGTGCTCATGTGTGCTCCCGGACATCCGATGATCGCCCCGTCGATTCTTTCCGCGGATTTCGCCAACCTGGCCGCCGAGGCCGAGGCGGTCTCCGGGCCCGGTGCGACACGCGCCGACTGGCTCCACGTGGACGTGATGGACGCCCACTTCGTGCCGAATCTGACGCTTGGCCTGCCGGTGGTGGAGAGCCTGCTCAAGGCCACCGACATTCCGCTGGACTGTCATCTGATGATCGAGGATCCGGGGCGGTGGGCGCCCCCGTACGCCGAAGCAGGCGCCTACAACGTCACCTTCCACGCCGAGGCCACCGACGATCCGATTGCCGTCGCCCGCGACATCCGGGCAGCTGGTGCCAAGGCCGGGCTGAGCCTCAAGCCGGGCACCGCGCTGGACCCTTACCTCGAGATCCTGCGTGATTTCGACACGTTCCTGATCATGAGCGTCGAGCCCGGTTTCGGCGGACAGAAGTTCATGCCGGAGGTGCTCGCCAAGGCCCGCGCGATCCGGAAGGTCATCGATGCCGAGGATCTGACCCTGCTCGTCGAGATCGACGGCGGCATCAACGCCGATACGATCGAACAGGCCGCCGAGGCGGGCATCGACTGTTTCGTGGCCGGCTCGGCGGTCTACGGGCCGGACGATCCGGGTGCCGCGGTATCCGCGCTGCGCGATCAGGCAGCCGCCGCACGCGCGAACGCCGGCTGAGCGACGGTGCCCGACGATCCGGTCGGTGGTCATCCCGACATCGCCGCCGCCATGCGGGTGGCCATCGATGAGTCCCGCGGGGCGCAGGGGAGCAGCTCGCCCAACCCGCCGGTCGGTGCGGTCATCGTCGGGCGTGACGGGTCGATCGTCGGCCGGGGGCACACCCAGCCGCCGGGCGGTGCCCACGCCGAGGTGATGGCCCTGCGTGACGCCGGGGATGCCGCGGTCGGCGCGACGGCGGTTGTCACTCTCGAGCCCTGCAACCACACGGGACGGACCGGTCCCTGCAGCCAGGCCCTCATCGGGGCCGGGGTGTCGGCGGTGTATTACGCGCTCGGCGATCCCAATCCGGCGGCCGCGGGCGGCGCGGACACCCTGCGAGCGGCCGGACTCACCGTCGTCGGCGACGTCGAAGCCGCCGAGGCGGCGGCCGGACCGTTGCGGGCCTGGATGTTCCGTCAGCTCCATGGCCGTCCCTACGTCACCGCCAAACTCGCCTCGACCCTCGACGGCCGGGTCGCCGCGCCGGACGGGACGAGCCAGTGGATCACCGGGGAAGCGGCCCGGCAGCGGGTACACCGGCAGCGCGCGGCACTCGATGCGATCGTGGTCGGTACCGGCACCGTGCTGCGCGACGATCCCGCTCTCACCGCGCGACACGACAACGGACAGTTGCGGACTCACCAGCCGACACGGGTCGTGATGGGGCATCGTGACATCCCGGCCGGGGCCAAGGTCACCGACGCGGCCGCACCCCTTGTGCATGTCCGGACACATGACCCGCAGCAGGTCCTGTCCGCGCTCGACGACGCACTCTGGGTCCTCGTCGAAGGCGGGCCGTCGATCATCGGCGCTTTCCTCGCCGCCGGCCTGGTCGACGAGGTCGAGGCCTACCTCGCGCCGATGGTGCTCGGCGCGGGCGCGTCATCGGTCGACATCGGTGGGGTGCGGACTCTCGTCGACGCACAACGGTTCTCGCTCGCCGCGATCGAAACCCTGGGCGACGATGTCCTGCTGCGCCTGACCAGCTGACCCATGGCCGATCCGATCGTCGAATGTGGCCCAACTCTCACCCGCTCAGCGGACTCCTGATTTCCCGACGTGTTCGGTCGTGCTAATTTCGATATCAGAGTTCTCGGGGCGGGGTGTAATTCCCCACCGGCGGTGATGGTGTCCTCGCAATGCGTGGACGTCGAGCCCGCGAGCGCCTGCCGACCGGCAGGGACAGCAGATCCGGTGTGAATCCGGAGCCGACGGTCATAGTCCGGATGTGAGAGAACCGGGCACCACCGACGGCCGCCCACGTCCTCACATCGAGCCTGCTCCGAGCAAGGACATGAGGAGCGCAACGTGTTTACCGGCATCGTCGAGGAGCTCGGCACGATCGTCCGACGTGATGATCTGTCCGACGCGGCCCGCCTGACCGTCCGGGGACCACTGGTCACCAGTGACGCGAAATTCGGTGATTCGATCGCAGTGAACGGCGTGTGTCTGACCGTCGTCGAACAGGGTCCCGACGAGTTCACCGTCGACGTGATGGCCGAGACGCTGCGACGCAGCTCGCTCGCGGCTCTCACCAGCGGCAGTCCGGTCAACCTCGAACGCGCGATGGCCGCAGGCGGCCGTTTCGGTGGCCACATCGTGCAGGGTCACGTCGACGGGGTCGGCGAAGTCGTCGCCATCACCCCGTCCGAGCACTGGACGATCGTCCGCGTCGCCGTCCCCGACGAGCTGAGTCGCTACATCGTGGAGAAGGGATCGATCACGGTCGACGGGGTGTCGCTGACCGTCGCGGGCCTCGGCGGCACCGACGAGGACACCTGGTTCGAGATCTCGCTCATCCCGACGACCCTGCAGGAGACCAACCTCGGCACCATCACCGCGGGCAGTCCGGTGAATCTGGAGGTCGACGTGATCGCCAAGTATGTCGAGCGTCTGCATCCCGCTCTGCGGGAGCCTCACGACGCGCGGGTACCCGGCGTGGACGACGATGACGTGCGGGACACGTCGGGAGTGGAGTGAGAACGATGGCGCAGACGACAGTAGGCGGTGGCGACATGGCAGGTGCGGCGGATTCTTCGGTGCGCGACAAGGTGCAGCTCGACTCGGTCGAGCGGGCGATCGCGGACATCGCGGCCGGCAAGGCGGTCGTCGTCGTCGATGACGAGGATCGCGAGAACGAGGGCGATCTGATCTTCGCCGCCGAGATGGCCACCCCGGAACTGGTGGCCTTCATGGTGCGCTACACCTCGGGTTACCTGTGTGTGCCGCTCGCGGGCGAGGACTGCGACAGGCTCGGTCTGCCACCGATGTACTCGATGAATCAGGACAAGCACGGGACCGCGTACACGGTCACCGTGGACGCCCGCGAGGGCATCGGTACCGGTATCAGTGCGGCCGATCGCGCGACCACGATGCGTCTGCTCGCGGATCCGAACAGCAGCGCGGTCGACTTCACCCGCCCCGGACACGTGGTTCCGTTGCGCGCCAAGGAGGGCGGCGTGCTCCGTCGACCCGGGCATACCGAAGCCGCGGTCGACCTGGCCCGCCTGGCCGGGCTGACCCCGGCCGGCGTCATCTGCGAGATCGTGAGCCAGAAGGACGAGGGCTCGATGGCGCAGACCGACGAGCTGCGCGTGTTCGCCGACGACCACGACCTCGCCCTCATCTCGATCGCCGACCTCATCGCCTGGCGCCGTCGCCACGAGAAGCACGTGGTCCGGGTCGCCGAGGCGCGCATCCCGACCCGCCACGGCGACTTCCGTGCCGTCGGCTACTCCAGCATCTACGACGAAGTCGAGCACGTGGCGCTGGTCAAGGGCGACATCTCCGGCAGCGACGGCGCCGGACACGATGTGCTCGTCCGGGTGCATTCGGAGTGCCTGACCGGTGATGTCTTCGGCTCGCTGCGATGTGACTGCGGCCCTCAGCTCGACGCCGCGATGGAGATGGTCGCGGCCGAGGGGCGAGGGGTGGTGCTGTACATGCGCGGTCACGAGGGACGCGGTATCGGCCTGCTGCACAAACTGCAGGCCTACCAGCTGCAGGACTCCGGATCGGACACCGTCGACGCCAATCTGCAGTTGGGCCTGCCGGCGGATTCGCGTGACTACGGCCTCGGCGCCCAGATCCTCGTCGATCTCGGCGTCAGCTCGATGCGGCTGCTCACCAACAACCCGGCCAAGCGGGTCGGCCTGGACGGCTACGGCCTGCAGATCGTCGACCGTGTGCCGATGCCGATCCGCGCGAACGCCGAGAACCTTCGGTATCTGCGGACCAAGCGTGACCGGATGGGCCACGACCTGATAGGGCTCGAGGACTGGGCCGACGGCAGTCCCGAAGCAGGGCCGGCATGAGCGGGCACGGCGAACCCACGCTCGACCTGCAGGATGCGAGCGCGGTGCGCCTGGCCATCGTCTCGTCTCAGTGGCACACCACGATCTGCACGGCGTTGCTCGACGGTGCCGTTCGCGCAGCCGCCGCCAACGGGGTCAGCGACCCCACGATCGTGCAGGTGGCAGGAGCCATCGAACTGCCCGTCATCGTGCAGGCCCTCGCCCGCCACCACGACGCCGTCGTCGCACTCGGAGTGGTGATCAAAGGGGAGACACCGCATTTCGAGTATGTCTGTGACGCCGTGACCGCCGGTCTGACCCGGGTGTCCCTCGACGAGTCGACCCCGGTCGGCAACGGCGTGTTGACCACCCTCACCGAGGAGCAGGCTCTCGCGCGTGCCGGCCTGCCGGACTCCAAGGAAGACAAGGGCGCGCAGGCCACCACGGCGGCGCTCGCCTCGGCATTGACCCTGCGCGCGCTGTCGCGCGGCGAACTCCGATGAGCGTCGACACCGCCGTGCAGTGGGATTTCGAGTACCGGCCGCGACGCATGCCGCGGATCGCGATCATCGCGGCTGTTGTTGTACTGGCCATCCACATCACCTTCGCGGCCCTGCTGACCATCTCCGACACCGGTGTGCACATCGGTGGCTCCGATCAGATCGGCCTGGCGTTGATCGGGTTGGTCGAGGCCGCCGCGATCCTGCTGTTCACGCAGGCCCGACTGCGGGTCGGGCCGGCCGGCGTCGGGGTGCGCAACCTGGTCGGCGAGCGTCTGTTCGATTGGGACCAGATACGAGGGATGTCGTACCCGGAGAAGGGATTCTCCGCGCGGCTTCTGCTGCCCGCGGACGAACATGTCCCGGTCCTGGCGGTGCAGGCGTGGGACTCCGACCGGGCGGTCGTCGCGATGAACACGTTCCGCGAGCTCGAAGAGCGGTACCGTACGTCCGACCGCTGAGGCCGGAGCTTGTCACTCAGTACTCGGTGATCGAGTGCGTGACTATTTCCCTGCCGTCGGGTGGGCGTGACTCATCCTCTGCTGATCGAGTAGCCGACGAACGGAGTGGGGAGGCGTACCGAGATCACCTGAGGTGTCCTCGACACGTATCGGGCCCGCACACCGCTCCTCAACCCGCAGCTCGCGGACATCGCCCTCATGGCTGCTCCGCCAGGGAGTCCACGCGACCGGGCGAGGTCACTGCCGCCCTGGAGATCGCAGTCCGACGCCTCGACTAGCCTGGGATCCGTGGCAGACCCGACAACGTATCGTCCCGCCGCGGGCACCATTCCCACCGATCCCGGGGTGTACAAGTTCCGTGATGCGCACGGCAGGGTCATCTACGTCGGCAAGGCCAAGAACCTGCGGTCGCGGCTGACGTCGTACTTCGCCGACCTCGCGTCGCTGCATCCCCGTACCCGTCAGATGGTGACCACCGCCGCGGCAGTCGAGTGGACCGTCGTCGGTACCGAAGTCGAAGCCCTGCAGCTCGAATACAACTGGATCAAGGAATTCGATCCGCGGTTCAATGTCCGCTACCGCGACGACAAGAGCTACCCGATGTTGGCCGTGACGCTCAACGAAGAGTATCCGCGGCTGTTCGTCTACCGCGGCCCCCGCCGCCGCGGCGTCCGCTACTTCGGCCCCTATTCGCACGCGTGGGCGATCCGCGAGACCGTCGATCTGCTCACCCGGGTGTTCCCGGCCCGGACCTGCTCGACCGGGGTGTTCAAGCGGCATCGCCAGATCGATCGGCCCTGTCTGCTCGGTTACATCGACAAGTGTTCCGCGCCCTGCGTCGGCCGTGTGTCCGCCGAAGAACATCGCGAGATCGTGGACGATTTCTGCGACTTCCTGGCGGGGCGCACGGATCAGATGATTCGCCGACTCGAGCGCGAGATGTCTACGGCAGCTGAAGAACTCGACTTCGAACGAGCGGCCCGCTTGCGTGACGACGTGGGTGCGATGCGTCGGGCGATGGAAAAGCAGGCGGTGGTCCTCGGCGATGGTACGGACGCGGATGTCGTCGCGATGGTCGGGGACGAACTCGAGGTGTCGGTACAGGTCTTCCATGTGCGGGGCGGTCGCGTGCGCGGGCAGCGGGGCTGGGTGGTCGAACGATCCGACGACGGTTCGCTGGGGGAGCAGGTGACCCAGTTCGTCACGCAGTTCTACGGTGCACAGGTCGATCTCGACGCCTCGGTAGAACTCGACGAGCACCGGGCGCGCGGCGAGACGATCCCGCGCGAGGTCCTCGTACCCGAATTGCCCGACGATCACGAGGACCTCCAGTCGTGGCTGTCGGATCTGCGGGGCAGCCGGGTGGCGCTGCGGGTGCCGCAGCGCGGCGACAAGAAGGCGTTGTTCGACACCGTCGCCCGCAACGCGTCAGAGGCCCTGGCGCAGCACAAGTTGCGGCGTGCGGGCGACCTGACTACCCGCTCTGCCGCGCTCACCGAACTGCAGGAGAACCTCGGCCTCGACCAGGCGCCCCTGCGGATCGAATGCATCGACATCTCGCATGTGCAGGGGACAGATGTGGTGGCATCGCTGGTGGTGTTCGAGGACGGGCTGCCCCGTAAGTCGGACTACCGGCATTACGCGATCCGGTACGCCGCCGGCGAGGGGCGTTCCGACGATGTGGCGTCCATTGCCGAGGTCACCCGCCGGCGGTTCCTGCGGCATCGGCAGGACCAGGAGCAGGCCCCGCCGCCACCGATCGATCCGGACACCGCACGACCTCGGAAGTTCGCTTATCCGCCAAACCTTTTCGTCGTCGACGGTGGCGCACCCCAGGTGCACGCAGCCGCCACGGTGCTCGACGAGCTCGGCGTCACCGACGTCGCGGTCATCGGTCTCGCCAAACGGCTCGAAGAGGTGTGGGTCCCCGGCGATGATGACCCGGTGATCCTGCCTCGGACGAGTGAAGCGCTATTCCTGCTGCAGCGGGTGCGGGACGAGGCTCACCGGTTCGCGATCACCTTCCATCGCAGCAAACGCAGCAAGCGGATGACCGAATCCGTCCTCGACGGCGTGCCCGGGCTCGGGCGCACCCGACGCACCGCGCTGGTGACCCATTTCGGGTCGGTCGCGCGGCTTCGGGAGGCGTCCCTGGAAGACATCTCGGGGGTGCCCGGCATCGGCGCGGCGACCGCCCGTGCTGTTCGGGCGGCGCTGGCCGAGGATGCGGCTCCGCCCACCGCAGACCGCAGGCCGTCGGCGGAGAGCCCGCGCCCCGCACCCGACCGAGTGGAGGAACCGACAGGTGACTGAGCGACGAGAAACCGACGGGGTGCCGGCACCGGTGACCCCCGCACCGACGCTGATCGTTCTGTTCGTGGCCGGCATGTCCGGGGCCGGTCGTTCGACGGCGGCCAACGTCCTCGAGGACGACGGTTGGTATGTGGCCGACAATGTCCCACCGACGTTGATCACCACGATGATCGACCTGGTCCGGGAGAGCGACCCGGACATCTTGCGGCTGGCCATGGTGATCCGCGCTTCCGACGAGTCGATCGGCACGCAACTCGACGACCTGCGAAAGTCGTTGGAGGCGTCGGGAGCCCGCACCAAGGTGCTCTTTCTCGACGCCAGCGATCAGGTGCTGGTCCGCCGGTTCGAACAGGTTCGCCGGCGGCATCCGCTTCAGGGTGGTGAGACCCTGGTCGACGGCATCGCCCGTGAGCGTGTGATCCTCGCGCCGATCAAGAATTCCGCCGATCTGGTGGTCGAGACCTCGTCGCTGACGGCGGCAAAGCTGCGCGAGGTGGTCGAGGGTGTCTATCCGCACGACGGGGACGGCCGGCTGAGCGTCGCCGTGCAGTCCTTCGGTTTCAAGTATGGCCTTCCGATCGACTCGGATTTCGTCGTCGACGTGCGTTTTCTGCCGAATCCGTACTGGGTGTCCGAGCTGCGGGAGCAGAATGGTCGCGACGACGACGTCCGCGATTACGTGCTCGGTCAGGACGGTGCGGGACGTTTCGTGGACCTCCACCTCGAGATCATCGGTGTGGTGGCGCCGGGATATCTGCGAGAAGGCAAGCGGTACATGACGATCAGCATCGGATGCACGGGTGGGAAACACCGTAGCGTGGCCATCTCCGAAGAGATCGGTGCGCGTCTGCGCTCGATGACGGACCGGCATGGCACGCCGACGTTCGACGTGCGGGTCCTGCACCGGGATCTGGGGCGCGAATGAGTGGCACCGACGATCAGCAGCGCCGCCCGATGCGGATCGTCGCCCTCGGTGGCGGTCACGGGCTGTACGCCACCCTCACCGCGATGCGCTATCTCAGCCCCGACGTGACCGCGGTCGTCACCGTCGCCGACGACGGCGGTTCGTCCGGACGACTGCGCGCCGAACTCGGGGTGATCCCGCCGGGGGATCTGCGGATGGCCTTGTCGGCGTTGATGTCCGCACCCGCCGCACTCGCGGACCGGTCGAGCGGGGTGCGTCCGATCGGCCGGGACGGTCACGAATTGTGGGCGAGCATCTTTCAGCACCGGTTCGGTGGCAGCGGCGCGTTGGCCGGCCATCCCATCGGCAACCTGCTGCTCGCCGGGCTCACCGAGGTGACCGGGAACCCGGTGGCCGCGCTCGATGAACTCGTCGACGTGTTCGACATCGACGGCCGGGTGTTGCCGATGTCGACGGTGCCTCTGGACATCGAAGCAGACGTCTCGGGTCTGGAGAGCGACCCACGGATCAGCCGGTGCATCCGCGGCCAGGTGGCCGTGGCGACGACTCCGGGGAAAGTCCGTCGCGTCCGGTTGTTGCCGGGCGAGCCCCCGGCCTGCGCTGACGCGCTGGCGGCGATCCGGTCTGCCGATCTGGTGGTACTCGGCCCCGGGTCCTGGTTCTCCAGCGTCATTCCGCATGTGCTGGTGCCCGAGCAGCTCAAGGCGCTCCGGGAGACCACCGCCCGCAAGATGCTGTTCGTGAACCTCGCACCCGAACCCGGTGAGACGACCGGATTCTCGGTGGAACGGCATCTGCACGTCCTTCATGCCCATGCCGATGTCCTCCGGGTGAACGACGTGATCGTCGATGCCGCCTCGGTGCCCGCTGGTCGTGAGCGGGATCACCTTGTCCGGGCCGCGGAGTTGTTCGGCGCACGCCTGCATGTCGGTGACCTCGCGGTTCCCGGTCGGCACGTGCATGACCCCGAGAAAATTGCCACCCTGGTACACGAACTGTGCGAAGGTGAATTGAGTCGATACGCTGTCCGGGCGCAAGAATCTTGAGTGAGTCGTGCACACCGACGGCGGCAGCATGCCGCCGCGGTGATGACACGGGAGCAGGGAGAAACTGCGGTCGCTGACCGCCGCGGCCGGGCCGCGGCGCCCGGCCATCGCGGTCGGGGGACTCGCGAGCGTCGACACGGATCGCGTGACCGACCAGCTCCTGGCGAACCACGGCGTGAACCGGACAGGAGGACCGTGACAGGAGGGCAGGGACCGGTGGCGATGACCGCGGCGGTGAAGGACGAGCTTTCGCGTCTGACGGTGACCCAGGTGAGTTGCCGCAAGGCCGAGGTGTCGGCATTGCTGCGGTTTGCCGGGGGATTGCACATCGTGGCAGGACGGGTGGTGGTCGAGGCCGAGGTCGACCTCGGCAACGTGGCCCGTCGTCTGCGACGCGAGATCTTCGATCTCTACGGCTACGGTTCCGACGTTCACGTGCTGCGCAGCGGTGGGATCCGCAAGGGTGCGCGTTACATCGTCCGGGTCACCAAGGACGGTGAAGGTCTGGCTCGCCAGACCGGGCTGCTCGACCTGCGGGGACGGCCGGTCCGCGGACTTCCGGCCCAGGTGGTCGGAGGCAGCGTCGCCGACGCGGAAGCTGCCTGGCGCGGTGCGTTTCTCGCCCACGGCTCGCTCACCGAGCCCGGACGTTCTTCGGCCCTGGAGGTGAGCTGCCCGGGTCCGGAGGCCGCATTGGCGCTGGTCGGCGCCGCCCGTCGGCTCGGTGTCTCGGCCAAGGCGCGCGAGGTGCGCGGTGCTGATCGGGTGGTGATCCGCGACGGCGAGGCCATCGGTGCCCTGCTGACCCGGATGGGTGCCCACGACACCCGACTGGTGTGGGAGGAACGACGCATGCGTCGGGAGGTCCGTGCCACCGCCAACCGATTGGCGAACTTCGACGATGCGAACCTCCGCCGGTCGGCGCGGGCAGCGGTCGCCGCCGCCGCGCGGGTCGAGCGGGCCCTCGACATCCTCGGCGACGAGGTACCCGATCACCTGATCGCCGCCGGTCAGCTGCGGATCACCCACCGCCAGGCGTCGCTGGAGGAACTCGGTCAGCTGGCTGATCCGCCGATGACGAAGGACGCGGTGGCCGGACGTATCCGACGGCTGCTGTCCATGGCGGACAAGAAGGCCCGTGCCGACGGAATCCCCGACACCGAGTCGGCGGTCACCTCGGATCTGCTCGACGAGGCGTGAGGTGGTGCCGGGAATTCGGCACGATGAATCCAACCCTTCGCATGCTGGACTGAGGTCGTCCTACTAGGCTGAGGTGGGCCCTGCGCGTGACCGTCCTTCGGTGAACGGTGACGCGTTCCCGGCCGCAGGCCTTGATGATGAATACCGCTAAGGAGCACAACAGTGACTGTTCGGGTAGGCGTTAACGGATTCGGCCGGATCGGCCGCAACTTCTTCCGCGCCGTGGAAGCACAGAAGGCTTTGGGTAGCACCGACATCGAGATCGTCGCCGTCAACGACCTGACGGACAACGCGACGCTGGCCCACCTCCTCAAGTTCGACTCGATCCTGGGCCGGCTGCCCGAGGACGTCTCGCTCGAGGGTGACGACACCATCGTCGTCGGCGACAAGAAGATCAAGGCGCTGGCGATCAAGGAAGGCCCCGCCGCGCTGCCATGGGGCGACCTGGGCGTCGACGTCGTCGTCGAGTCCACCGGCATCTTCACCGACGGCACAAAGGCCAAGGGCCACATCGACGCCGGTGCCAAGAAGGTCATCATCTCCGCGCCCGCCAAGAACGAGGACATCACGATCGTGATGGGCGTCAACGACGACAAGTACGACGGCAGCCAGAACATCATCTCGAACGCCTCGTGCACCACCAACTGCCTGGGACCGTTCGCCAAGGTGCTCAACGACGAGTTCGGAATCGTCTCGGGTCTGATGACCACCGTGCACGCCTACACGCAGGATCAGAACCTGCAGGACGGCCCGCACAGCGACCTGCGCCGCGCCCGCGCCGCCGCGATCAACGTCGTGCCGACCTCGACCGGCGCAGCGAAGGCGATCGGCCTGGTGCTGCCGGAGCTGCTCGGCAAGCTCGACGGCTACGCCCTGCGTGTCCCGATCCCCACCGGCTCGGTCACCGACCTCACCGCCATCGTCGAGAAGTCCGCGAGCGCCGATGACGTCAACGCCGCGATGAAGGCCGCCGCCGAGGGACCGCTCAAGGGCATCCTGAAGTACTACGACGCCCCGATCGTTTCGAGCGACATCGTCACCGACCCGCACTCGTCGCTGTTCGACGCCGGCCTGACCAAGGTCATCGGCAATCAGGTCAAGGCCGTTTCCTGGTACGACAACGAGTGGGGCTACTCAAACCGCCTCGTCGACCTGACCGGGCTCGTCAGCAAGTCGCTGTAATCGATCCCACGAATCGCTAGGAGCAACGCCACCATGGGCGTACCCACACTGAAAGACCTTCTGGACGAAGGCGTTTCGGGGCGGGGAGTGCTGGTCCGGTCGGATTTCAACGTTCCGCTCGACGGAACGACGATCACCGACCCGGGCCGCATCCTGGCCTCTCTGCCGACGCTGTCGGCGCTCGTCGACGCGGGCGCCAAGGTGATCATCACGGCGCACCTCGGTCGGCCCAAAGGTGAACCGGACCCCAAGTACTCGTTGGCTCCGGTCGCGGCACGCCTCGGGGAAGAGCTGGGCCGGAATGTGCAGCTGGCCGGCGACGTCGTCGGATCCGATGCGCTGGCCCGTGCCGAAGGTCTCACCGACGGCGACGTGTTGTTGTTGGAGAACGTCCGTTTCGATCCGCGGGAGACCTCCAAGGACGAGGCCGAGCGGGAATCGCTGGCCAAGGCGTTCGTCGAGCTGGTCGGTGACGACGGCGCGTTCGTCTCGGACGGCTTCGGCGTGGTCCACCGTAAGCAGGCATCGGTCTACGACGTCGCCAAACTGCTCCCGCACTACGCGGGCAAGCTGGTCGAGGCCGAGGTGAAGGTGCTGTCCAAGCTCACCGAGGAGGTCGCACGGCCTTACGCGGTGGTCCTCGGCGGCTCCAAGGTCTCCGACAAGCTCGGCGTGATCGAGGCGCTCGCACCAAAGGTCGACACGCTGGTCATCGGCGGTGGCATGGCCTTCACCTTCCTTGCCGCACAGGGGCATCCGGTCGGTACGTCGTTGCTGCAGGAAGACCAGATCGACGTGTGCAAGGGTCTGCTGGAACAGTTCGGGGACGTCATCCGGCTCCCGGTCGACGTCGTGGTGGCCGACAAGTTCGCCGCCGACGCGGAGTCGAAGACCGTCCCGGTCGAGGAGATCCCGGACGGTTGGATGGGCCTGGACATCGGCCCGGAGTCGGTCAAGCGGTTCGCCGCGGTGCTCTCGGGTGCCGAGACCATCTTCTGGAACGGCCCGTCCGGGGTCTTCGAGTTCGAGAAGTTCTCGTTGGGTACACGCGGGGTGGCGGAAGCCATCGCGGCCACCACCAAGGGCGGCGCGTTCACCGTCGTGGGTGGCGGCGACTCGGCCGCCGCCGTGCGCACACTCGGTCTGCCGGACTCGGACTTCTCGCACATCTCGACCGGCGGCGGCGCGTCGCTGGAGTATCTCGAAGGCAAGGAATTGCCCGGACTGAAGGTGTTGGAGAGCTGATGGCAGCGTCGCGAAAGCCTTTGATCGCGGGCAACTGGAAGATGAACCTGAATCATCTGGAGGCGATTGCGCTCGTCCAGAAGATCGCGTTCGCACTGCCGGCGAAGTACTTCGACAAGGTCGACGTCACGGTCATCCCACCGTTCACCGACATCCGCAGCGTGCAGACCGTGGTCGACGGCGACAAGCTCTTGCTCACCTACGGTGCGCAGGATCTGTCGGCACAGGATTCCGGCGCGTACACCGGAGAGATCAGCGGCGCCTTCCTGGCCAAGTTGGGCTGCACCTTTGTGGTCGTCGGTCACTCGGAACGTCGGACCATGCATGCCGAGACCGACGAGATCGTGCTCGCCAAGACCAAGGCTGCGCTCAAGCACGGTCTGACCCCGATCGTCTGCATCGGTGAGGGCCTGGACATCCGCGAGTCGGGCGAACACGTGGCCTACAACGTGGCGCAGCTCAAGGGATCGCTGGCCGGTCTGTCGGCCGAGGAGATCGGGAAGGTCGTCATCGCCTACGAGCCGGTGTGGGCGATCGGCACCGGCCGGGTCGCCAGTGCGCAGGACGCCCAGGAGGTGTGCAGCGCGGTGCGTGCGGCTCTCGGTGAGATCGCGGACGCGGCCACGGCGGCATCGGTCCGGGTGCTCTACGGCGGATCGGTGAATGCGAAGAATGTCGGCGACATCGTCGGCCAGACCGACGTCGACGGTGCGCTGGTGGGTGGCGCCTCGTTGAAGTCCGACGAGTTCGCGAGCCTGTCGGCGATCGCCGCCGGCGGACCCCTTCCGTGACGATTTCTCCCGGTCGCTGAGGGGTCGAGGCGGGCGGGACCCTTCGTGACGCTCGCAAGCTCGCTCCTCAGGGACCGGGTGGTGACGCTCGCAAGCTCGCTCCTCAGGGGCCGGGTGGTGACGGTCGCAAGCTCGCTCCTCAGGGGCCGGGTGGTGACGGTCGCAAGCTCGCTCCTCAGGGGCCGGGTGGTGACGGTCGCAAGCTCGCTCCTCAGGGGCCGGGTGGTGACGGTCGCAAGCTCGCTCCTCAGGGGCCGGGTGGTGACGGTCGCAAGCTCGCTCCTCAGGGGCCGGGTGGTGACGTTGGCCGGCTCCCTCTTCAGGGTGTGGGTGGTGACGTTTGCCCGCTCGCTTCTGGTGTCCTGGGCGGGGGCCATCCTTCCGATCCCTGAGGAGGCCCGGAGCGCCAGCGGAGGGCCGTCACGAAGGGCGGGTGTCAGCGCAAGCAGAGTTCAGAGCATGGTGCACCCGCTGGCAAGCCGTTCCCCAGGCCGCCATAGGGGCCGATCCAGGAGCCCGTCGAACGGCGCGTAGACTGTGGCAGGTTGTGCTGGGCGAGTACGCTCGTTGTCCGGCGCGACCTGCCACAGTTGCATGTATCGACGGACAGGACTGACTACACGTGAAGCTCGCACTCGACATCGGATTGGTCATCACCAGTGTGTTGATGGTGGTGCTGGTCTTGCTGCACCGGGGCAAGGGCGGCGGTCTGTCCTCGCTGTTCGGTGGCGGTGTGCAGTCGAGCCTGTCGGGGTCGAGTGTGGTGGAACGTAACCTCGACCGCTTGACCATCTTCGTCGGTCTGATCTGGGCGATCTTCATCATCGCGATCGGCCTCGAGATCAGCCTCTCCTGACGGCTCACGGCGGCTACGAGATGCCGCCACACCCGGATGCCGGGATACTGGGAGCCATGAGCGAATCGATCCCCTCAGCGGGTGCACCTGCATGGCGACCGTCGATTTCGATCGTCGATCACATCTCCGTCGACGACGAGGGTCGTGCGCTGACCGAGCCTCTGCGTGAGGACATCCGGCTACTGGGCGGAATCCTCGGTGACATGGTCCGCGAGCACTCCGGGACCGACGTCTTCGACCTCGTGGAGAGTGCCCGCGTCGCTGCATTCCGTATCCGGCGATCCGAGATCGACCGGGATGAACTCGCGGACATGTTCACCGACCTCGACATCGGCGTGGCACTGCCGGTCATCCGGGCATTCACCAACTTCGCATTGTTGGCCAATCTGGCCGAGGACATCCACCGCGAGCGCCGTCGCGCCATCCACGTCCGGGCCGGCGACCCGCCGCAGAACAGCAGCCTGGCCGCCACCTATGCCAAACTCGCCGCCGCAGATCTGACCGACGACGAGGTGGGACGCGCGCTCGCCGACGCGACGGTGGTACCGGTGATCACCGCTCATCCCACCGAGACCCGGCGTCGTACGGTGTTCGAGGCGCAGAACCGAATCACCGAGCTGATGCGTTTCCGTGGACGCACCGAACTGACTCCCGAAGAGGACGCGGAGGTGACCGAGGGTATCCGTCGTCAGATCCTCACGCTGTGGCAGACCGCCCTGATCCGTCTCGAACGACTGACCATCCAGGACGAGATCCGCTCGGGCCTGCGTTATTACGACGCCTCCTTCTTCGAGGTCGTGCCCAAGATCAACACCCGGGTGCGGTCCGCGCTGCAGTCGGCGTATCCCGATGCGGGACTCACCGACGACCCGATGCTGCGAATGGGATCCTGGATCGGCGGCGACCGGGACGGCAACCCCTATGTGACCAATGAGATCGTCACGATGGCAACGACATTGGCCGCCGAGACGGCCGTTGCCCATCACCTTGCGGAGCTCGAATTGCTGGCGGTGGAGTTGAGTATGTCCGCCCGACTCATCGATTCCGTCGATGCCCTGCTCGAACTCGCCGGCGTGGCACCGGATGATCCTTCCGCCGACGAGCCCTTCCGCGTGGCGTTGCGCCACATACGCTCACGAGTCGCGGCCACGGCGAACACCCTGTTCGACACCGAGTTCCTCTCATCGAACGACCTGTTCCTGGTCGACGGGAAACAGCCTTACGACTCCGCGGACGAGTTGCTGTCCGATCTCGACCTCATCGACACCGCACTACGTGACAACCGCGATGAGACCATCGCCGACGACCGGCTGCTGCGCCTGCGGGAGAGCGTCCGCACCTTCGGGTTCAACCTCTCGGGCCTCGACATGCGGCAGAACTCCGACATGCACGAGGAGGTCATCGCCGAGTTGCTGGCCTGGGCTGGTGTGGAGGCCGACTATCTGTCGCTCGACGAGGCCGCACGCGTCGAGATCCTCGCGACGGAGCTGGCCGCCCGACGTCCGTTGACACGGCCGGATGCAGCGCTCAGCGAGTTGGCGACCAAGGAACTGAACATCGTGCGTGCCGCCGCAGGCGCGGTGGCCAAGTTCGGACCGCAGGCGGTGCCGAACTACATCATCAGCATGTGCACGTCCGTGAGCGACATGCTCGAGCCGATGATCCTGCTCAAGGAAGCAGGCCTGATCGACATCGACGGTGAGACCGGCAAACTCACGTCGACGGTGCGGATCGTGCCGCTGTTCGAAACCATCGAAGACCTGCAGCAGGGAGCCGAGACACTCTTGGCGGCGCTGGACCTCACCGTCTACCGGGATCTCGTCGACGCCCAGCACGGAATGCAGGAAGTCATGCTCGGGTATTCCGACTCGAACAAGGACGGCGGCTACATGGCGGCCAACTGGGCGCTGTATCGCGGCGAGCTCGACCTCGTCGAGGCCGCCGAGAAGGCCGGGATCCGGTTGCGGCTCTTCCACGGCCGCGGTGGCACTGTCGGCCGCGGTGGCGGGCCCAGCTATGACGCCATCCTCGCGCAGCCGCCCGGCGCCGTCCAAGGGTCGCTCCGGATCACCGAGCAGGGCGAGATCATCGCCGCCAAGTACGCCGAACCAGTTCTGGCGGAACGGAATCTGGAGACCCTGTTGGCGGCGACGATCGAATCGTCGCTGCTCGACGTCGAGGGCCTCGGCGACGAATCCGAGGACGCGTACGCCAACATGGACGAGATCGCCCGGCTGGCGCGCTCGGCATACAGCAAGCTCGTACACGAGACACCTGGTTTCGTCGAGTACTTCACCACCTCGACCCCGTTGTCGGAGATCGGTGCACTCAACATCGGCAGCCGGCCGGCCTCGCGCAAGCAGACCGAGAAGATCTCGGACCTCCGGGCGATCCCGTGGGTGCTGTCGTGGACTCAGTCACGGGTGATGCTGCCCGGGTGGTACGGGACGGGCTCGGCCTTCGAGGAGTGGGTCGGCGACGATGAGCAGCGGTTGGAGACGCTGCGGCGCTACTACGAGAAGTGGCCGTTCTTCCGTACCGTGATGTCGAACATGGCTCAGGTCCTGGCCAAGTCGGATATGGGTCTGGCGCACCGCTATGCACAGCTGGTTCCGGATGAAGAGTTGCGCGACCAGGTTTTCGGCATGATCGTCGACGAACACGAGCGGACCATTGAGATGTGCGCGAAGATCACCGGTACCGACGACTTGCTCTCGGACAACTCCGCCCTCAAGCGGTCGGTGTACAACCGATTCCCCTACCTCGAGCCGCTGAACCTGCTGCAGGTCGAGTTGTTGCGCCGTTTCCGCGCCGGCGACGACGAGCCGCGTATTCGCCGTGGCATCCAGCTCACCATGAACGGCCTGGCGACAGCACTGCGCAACTCGGGTTAGGCGGGTCTGTTGCGAGGGTGATCTCGATACGGTGCCTCGCAGGCTCGGCGCCTACTCGATCAGCGGGAGGTGGGCTCGTCTGCGGGACTTTGATCAGCGGGAGGTGGGCTCGTTCGGCTGGTTGAGCTGCCGGGGACGGGCCGGGCCGATTCCGCTGGTTGAGTAGCAGCGGGGCGAGCTTGCGAGGTCCGCCGCGTATCGAAACCCGTTGAGTCACTCCGCAAACCGATGCGCAGCATTGCCCCTCACACCTGGTGACACGTCTGGGCAGAGCTGGATGGAGTGATCATAGAACCGCTCGTCGAGGGGCAGGTAGGGGATCGGTGCCTCGTCTGCGACACCACCGAGGCGATCGGCGAGGTCGGACTCGACGGATCTGATCGTCGAGTCGTCGATGTCGCGAGCTCCCGTGATGAGGTGGGGGCGCAGGGTGTCCATGCCCGTGTACCAGAATGTGCCGTGCAGTGTGGTCCAGAGGACGTCCTCGACGTCGCCACTGATCCCACGTGGTCCGAGGCTGCCGGGTCGGTCGCCCGCGGTGACGATCGTCAGGGCCCTCCTGCCGGCAAGGCCTCCATCGCCGTACTTGCGCGCGCGCCCGGTGCCGGGATCGATGACGTCATAAGCGAATCCGCCCTCGAAGACGCGGTCGATCCACCCTTTCATGATCGCAGGCATGCCATACCACCAGAGTGGGAACTGCATGACCAGGAGGTCGGCGTCGAGGAGCTTGCGCTGTTCCGAGACGACGTCGGCGCCGCCTTCGTGGCGCAGCACCGGATCCCAGCCCATCGCGTAGAGGTCTGATTCCACAACATCCCAACCGTTCTCGGTCAGTACCCGGGAACCGAACGTGGTGAGGTGCCGGTTGAGGGATCCTTCGTCAGGGTGTGCCGTCACCCACAGGGCTCGCATGCCCGGTGTAACGCGGTGGCTCAGGCAGAACATTCCGTTGCCCAGACCAAGACCGGAGCCTGCAACAGTCGCGTGGCAGTGCAGGCGATCGGCGAGATGGGCGCGATCCCGCGACATTTCGGGAGCGCGACCGTACCATCGAGATATTCCATCCAGATGGAACTATTCCGAATGTTGAATACCTGAGAGTTGGTCGTGACCATGCCCGTGCCCACGGATGCGCAAATCTTCGAACTCGGCGACTTCGGCCTGCAGAGCGGTCTCACGCTGCGTGGCGCCCGACTCGCCTACAAGACCTTCGGGACGCTCAACGAGGACAAGAGCAACGTCATCGTGTATCCGACCTGGTACTCGGGATGGCACAGCGACAACGAATGGCTGGTCGGCACCGACAAGAAGGCCCTGAACCCGGATCGGTGGTTCATCGTGATCCCGAACATGCTGGGCAACGGCCTGTCGACGTCTCCGTCGAACGCCCCCGCACCGTTCGACCACGCACGGTTCCCCCTGGTCACGTTCTACGATCAGGTGCAGGCGCAGCATCGTCTCATGACCGAGCTGTTCGGCGTCTCGTCGATCGCACTGGTCACCGGATGGTCGATGGGAGCAGGGCAGACTTATCAGTGGGCCGTGAGCCACCCGGATATGGTCCAGCGTGCGGCGCCGTTCTGCGGATCGAGCGTGACGGCGCCACACAACAAGGTGTTCCTGGAATCCTTGGAGGTCGCGCTGAAAGCTGATGCGGCGTGGGCCGACGGTGACTACGCGCCGGACGCGTGGCCGTTGAAAGGGCTCCGCGCGTTTGCCAGGATCTATGCAGGGTGGGGCTTCTCTCAGGCCTTTTACTGGCAGGAGGAGTGGCGATCGATGGGGTTCACCTCGTTCGATGACTTCCTCTACGGGTTCTGGGAGGCTTTCTTCCGCGACGGACGGGACCCGAACAACCTGGTCGCATTGTTGCGGACGTGGCACGCCGGCGATGTCGGGGCGACCCCTGGATTCGGCGGGGACACCGAGGCCGCGCTGCGTGCCATCAGATGCCCATTGCTCGCGATGCCCGCGGAGAAGGATCTCTACTTCCCGCCGGAGGACGAGATGTGGGCGACGCAATTCATCGAGCGCGGCGACGTCGCGGTGATTCCGGGCGTGTGGGGACACTTCGCCGGCGGCGGTGCCAACCCCGTCGACATCGACTTCATCGACACAAAAATCGCCGAACTGCTTGCGGCCCCGGGACTCGCCGACATCGGCTAACCGGGCGTGCGGTCAGAGCTTGCCGGCGGCTGCTCGGTCGAGGAACCAGACGGTCTCGTCGGTGCCGTGGGCGCCGGCACAGGGCCAGTCGTTCGCATGGGCGCCGGTATGTGCGGCCCAGACGGCCTCGGCCTTGTCAGCCCCCGCCACGAGGAACCAGACCGCCTTGCTGCGGTTGACCACGGGCAGGGTGAGGGTGATCCGACGGGGCGGCGGCTTCGGCGAATCCTCAACCGCGACAACGGTCTTCTCGGCTTCGGCGGTCGCCGGGGTGTGCGGGAACAGCGAATTGATGTGGCCTTCTCCACCCATACCGAGCAGGTGTAGGTCGAAGTGCGGTACCGCCCCCGGACCGAATCGGCCGAGCACGGCGGCGTAGGCCGCTGCCGCGGCGTCGATGTCGTCACCGAACTCACCGTCCGACGGTGCCATCGGATGGACCCGCGCGGGGTCGATGGCCACATGGTCGAGCAACGCTTCTCGGGCCTGACCGTAGTTTCGTTCCGGATCGTCCTCGGGCACGAAACGATCGTCACCCCAGAACAACTCGACACGAGACCAGTCGATGTCACCGCTGTCGGCGGCGAGGGCACTCAGGATCGCGACGCCGTTGCTTCCGCCGGTGAGCACCACCGACGCCACACCGTGGTCGGACTGGGCTCGGGTGACGAGATCGACGAATCGGTGAGCGGCGGTGCTGACGAGCTCAGTCTTGTCATCGAACACAAGGGTTTCCGGAGTCATCAGGCCGCTCCTTGGACATCGATCTCTTTCACACCGGCCAGCGCCTGCTCGAACACCTCGTCGATGTCGAGCCGCCGGAGCTCCTCGGCGAGGAGAAGAGGCAGTTCGCGACGGGTCATCGCCACCCGTCCGTCGGGTTTGCCCGGCATACTCAGCACGGCGTTGTTGTTCTCGTCCAGCGACAGAATGGTCGGACCGTCGTCGCGCATGAGCCGGACCTCGAAGCTGCCGATGCCACGGTGTGTCGGTACCTTCAGCGCAGAGCGGAGCCATCCGGCGAGTAGGTCGATACCGGGGGAGTGGCCCGGACCCGTGACCTTGACCTCGGTGATCGGCGTGTGGGGTGGCCGATCGACCGCAGACGCGAGCAGCGCCCGCCAGTGGGTGATCTGTGTCCATGCGAGGTCGGAGTCACCCGGCGCGTAAGCAGCGAGGCGCCGGGCGAGAACGGTCTGCGGGCTCGCGCATCGGTTCGCATCGAGGATGCGTCGCCGACCCAGCGAACCCATCGGATCGGCTGCCGGATTCTCCGGCGCCTCGCCGGGCCACCAGGTGACCACGGGGGTGTCCGGGAGGAGGAATGGGGTGACCACCGAGCGTGGGTGCTCGGCCAGATCGCCCTGCAGCGTCAGCAGCACGACCTCGGAGGCTCCGGCGTCCCCGCCGACGCGGATCTCGGCGTCGAGGCGTGACTCCGCGTCCCGATCACCTCGGGTCACGACGATGACCCGGCTCGGGTGCTCGCTGCTGGCGCCGATGGCCGCCTCGATGGCCCCTTCGGTCGGTTCTCCGTGCTCGGCGCACACCACGAGCGTCAACACACGCCCGAGGCTGATCGCGCCGCCCGATTCACGGACCTCGACGATCTTCTTCGCGACCTGATTGGTGGATGTGTCGGGCAACTCGACGATCATCGTGCATCATCCTGTCGTTGTCGGGCGCTGTCGGTCACTGGCGATCAGCATCAGGGCCGCCGCCAGCTGCGTCCCGGACCCATCATGTCGTCCGCGGAGGCCGGTCCCCACGTCCCCGACTCGTAGGTGTCGGGCTTGCCGCTCTCGGCCCATGCCTGGATGACCGGATCGAGGATCTCCCAGGAGAGTTCGACCTCTTCGTTGACGGGGAACAGTGAGGGTTCACCCAGAAGGACGTCGAGGATCAACCGTTCATATGCTTCCGGCGACGCCTCGGTGAACGCGGTGCCGTAGCTGAAGTCCATGTTGACGTCGCGGACCTCCATACTCGACGCCGGCACCTTGGACCCGAATCGCAGTGTGATCCCCTCATCCGGTTGAACCCGGATGACCAACGCGTTCTGGCTGAGTTCCTCGGTCATCGTCTGGTCGAACGGCAGGTGCGGCGCACGTTTGAACACCAACGCGATCTCGGTGACACGACGGCCCAACCGCTTGCCGGTGCGCAGATAGAACGGAACTCCCGCCCATCGGCGCGAGTCGACCTCCAGCGCGATCGCCGCGAACGTCTCGGTGGTGGAGTCCTGGGCGAACCCTTCCTCCTCGAGCAGACCGGGCACCTTCTGGCTGCCCTGCCAGCCGGGACCGTACTGGCCACGGGCGGTGTTCTCCTCGAGCGGGAGGATGTTGCGGGTCGCTGCCAACACCTTGATCTTCTCGTCCTGCAACTGCTTGGGTTCGAACGAGATGGGCTCCTCCATCGCCACGAGTGCCATCAGCTGCAGCAGGTGGTTCTGGATGACGTCGCGGGCGGCGCCGATGCCGTCGTAGTACCCGGCCCGACCACCCAGGCCGATGTCCTCGGCCATGGTGATCTGGACGTGGTCCACGTAATGCGAACTCCACAGCGGGTCGAACAGCTGATTGGCGAACCGCAACGCCAGGATGTTCTGGACCGTCTCCTTACCCAGGTAGTGGTCGATCCGGAACACCGACGACTCGGGGAAGACGCTGTTGACGATCGAGTTCAGTTCCTGCGCCGACTCGAGGTCATGCCCGAACGGTTTCTCGATCACCACCCGGCGCCAGTTGTCGCCGTCCTCTCGTGCCAATCCGCTACGGTCCAGCTGCTCGCAGACCGTCGGGAAGGCCTTCGGTGGAATCGACAGGTAGAAGGCGTGATTCCCGTCTGTCCCGCGTTCCTTGTCCAGCCGGTGCAGGGTCTCCTTGAGCCGGTCGAACGCCGAGTCGTCATCGAAGGAGCCGGAGACGAACCGGAAGCCCTCGGCCAGCCGTTCCCACACCTCCTCGCGGAACCCGGTGCGGGCGTGATCGCGCACGGCATCGTGCACGACCTTGGCGAAGTCCTCATCGTCCCAATCGCGCCGGGCGAATCCGACCAGCGCGAACGACGGCGGCAACAGACCCCGGTTGGCCAGGTCGTAGACCGCGGGCATCAACTTCTTGCGCGCGAGGTCTCCGGTCACCCCGAAGATGATCAGACTGCACGGGCCCGCGATCCGTGGCAGTCGTTTGTCCCGGGGGTCGCGGAGCGGGTTGTTCCAGGTCGTACCGCTGCCGGGCAACGGGGTCAGCCCTTCGCGGCGGCCGAGAGTTGCTCGGCGGTGGCGTCGAGCAACTCGTTCCAGGCGACCTCGAACTTGCTGACACCCTCGTCCTCGAGCACGACGAACACGTCGGCCAGGTCGACGCCGACCGCCGCGATCTGGTCGAAGACCTCCTGGGACTCGTTCGCCAGTCCGATGATCGATCCCGTGTTGACCCAACCGTGATCGGCGAACGCGTCCATCGTCTTGCCCGGCATGGTGTTGACCGTGTTGGGCGCGACGAGCTCGCTGACGTAGAGGGTGTCGGGATAGTCGGGGTTCTTCACACCGGTCGACGCCCAGAGTGCGCGCTGCGGTCGGGCGCCCTTGGCGAGCAGGTCGGGGAAGCGAGATTCGACTTCGAAGATCTCCTGATAGGCCTGGTAGGCCAGTCGGGCGTTCGCCAGTGCCGCTTTGCCCTTGAGGTCCATGGCCGCCGGCGTGCCGATGGCGTCGAGCCGCTTGTCGATCTCGGTGTCGACCCGCGACACGAAGAACGACGCGACCGAGTGGATCTTCGACAGGTCGTGGCCGGCTTCCGCGGCGGCATCGAGACCGTCGAGGTAGGCGTCCATGACCTCTTTGTAGCGCTCGACCGAGAAGATCAGCGTCACGTTGACGCTGATGCCCTCGGCGAGGGTGCGGGTGATCGCAGGCAACCCGGCCTTGGTGGCCGGGATCTTGATCAGCAGATTCGGGCGGTCGACGATCTTCCACAGCTCAATGGCCTGGGCCACCGTGGCGTCGGTGTCGTGGGCCAGCCGCGGATCGACCTCGATCGACACACGGCCGTCGACGCCGTCGGACTCCTCATAGGCAGGTGCCATCACGTCGCAGGCGTTGCGGACATCGTCGGTGGTGACGGTCCGGATAGTGGCGTCGACGTCCGCACCTCGCGCAGCGAGTTCGTTGACCTGGGCGTCATAGCTCGTGCCCTTGGACAACGCGGCCTGGAAGATGGACGGATTCGTGGTCACGCCGACGACGGATTTGGTGGCGATCAGTTCGGCGAGGTCGCCGGAGCCGATCAGGTCACGGGACAGGTCGTCCAGCCATACCGAGACTCCGGCGGCGGACAGTTCGGCGAGCTTCTCGTTCTGGGTCACGATTCTCTCCTCTGACGTTGGTCCTGTTTAGTTGTTGATTGCGCGCTGCGCCGCGTTGACGACCGATTCGGCCGTCAGTCCGAACTCTTTGTAGAGGACCTTGTAGTCGGCGGAGGCGCCGAAGTGCTCCAGCGAGACGATCTCGCCCTTGTCGCCGACGATCCGGTACCACGGCATGGCGATCCCCGCCTCGACCGAGACACGCGGAACCGTCGGGGGCAGCACCGAGTCGCGGTATCCGTCGGGCTGCTCGTCGAACCACTCCACGCACGGCATCGAGACCACCCGGGCGGCGACGCCCTTCTCCTTCAGCGCCTTCTGTGCCTCGACGGCGAGCTGCAGTTCGGAACCGGTACCGATGAGGACCACCTGCGGATCTCCGTCGGAGTCGCTGAGCACATACCCGCCCTTGGCGACCCCATCGGCGCTGGTGCCCTCGAGAGTCGGCACGTTCTGCCGCGTGAGTGCGAGGCCGACCGGGCGGTTGCGCCGGGTCAACAGGTGCTGCCAGGCGTAAGCGGTCTCGTTTGCATCGCCTGGCCGCACGACGTCGAGATGCGGGATGGCCCGCAACGCGGCGAGGTGTTCGACCGGCTGATGGGTGGGACCGTCCTCGCCGAGTCCGATGGAGTCGTGGGTCCAGACATAGATCGGGTCGATCTCCATCAGCGCTGCCAGGCGCACTGCCGGCCGCATGTAGTCGGAGAACTGGAGGAACGTGCCCCCGTAGGCGCGGGTCGGTCCGTGCAGTGCGATGCCGGACAGGATCGATCCCATCGCGTGCTCGCGGATACCGAAATGCAGGGTGCGGCCGTACGGGTTCGCCGACCATTTCTTGGTGCTGATGGAGGTCGGCCCGAAGGATGCGGCGCCGTCCATCGTGGTGTTGTTGCTGCCGGCGAGGTCGGCCGAACCGCCCCAGAGTTCGGGCAGTACCTGCCCGAGCGCGGAGAGCACCTTGCCGGATGCGGCACGGGTGGCCACACCCTTCTCGTCCGGTGACCATGAGGGCAACACGTCGGTCCACCCGTCGGGCAGCTCGTGCGCCTGCAACCGATCGAACAGTGCCTTGGTCTCCGGATTCGCGGTCGCCCAGGAGTCGAAACCGGGTTGCCAATCCGCCTTGGCCGCCGCGCCACGCTCGGCCAGCTTGCGGGTATGCCCGATGACCTCTTCGGAGACCGCAAAGTTCTCGTCCGGGTCGAAGCCGAGGATCTTCTTGGTCGCGGCGACCTCGTCGGCACCGAGGGCGGAGCCGTGCGCCGCACCGGTGTTCATCTTCTCGGGCGCGGGATAGCCGATGATCGTCCGCAGACAGATGATCGACGGCTTGTCGGTCACGGCCTTGGCCGCCTCGATCGCCGCCTCGATGGCCACCACGTCCTCGCCGCCCTCGACGGTCTGGACGTGCCAGCCGTAGGCCTCGTACCGCTTGGCGACGTCCTCGGAGAGGGCGATGTCGGTGTCGTCCTCGATCGAGATCTGGTTCTGGTCGTAGAACACGATCAGATTGCCGAGCTGCTGGGTACCGGCCAGCGACGATGCTTCCGAGGTGACACCTTCTTCGATGTCGCCGTCAGAGGCGATCGTGTAGATGAAGTGATCGAAGGGGCTGGCGCCGGGCGCGGCATCGGGATCGAAGAGCCCGCGCTCGTAGCGTGCGGCCATCGCCATGCCGACCGAGGAGGCGAGTCCCTGACCGAGCGGGCCGGTGGTTATCTCCACGCCCTTGGTGTGGCGGAACTCGGGGTGTCCGGGGGTGAGTGAGCCCCACGTGCGCAACGCCTCGATGTCGCTGAGCTCGAGGCCGAATCCGCCGAGGTAGAGCTGGATGTAGAGCGTCAGGCTCGAGTGCCCGCACGACAGCACGAAGCGGTCGCGACCGACCCAGCCGGTGTCGGTCGGGTCGTGCCGCATCACGCGCTGGAAGAGCGTGTAGGCCAGGGGAGCGAGGCTCATGGCGGTGCCGGGGTGGCCGCTGCCACATTTCTGCACGGCGTCGGCGGCAAGCAGCCGGGCGGTGTCCACCGCGCGAGTGTCCACGTCCGACCAGTCGTCTGGGTATGCGGGCTGGGTCAACGCGCGAATGTCATCTGTGAGCGCCACGGTTGTGCTGTCTCCTGCCTATCGGTGCGAGGGTTATCGCAATCCTTGGTGTGTACAAGCCCACAGCGTGGTGGGCGGTGTGGTCCACGAGGCCGTCGGGGCGTGGTCGCGGCATCGCGCCGGAACGTTCCGACGTGGCCTGCCACGGGTTCGGCAACTTCGGTTCGGCAACTACGACGTCCAGAGTAATCTTTCGCGTCGCGCCGGTGCGCGGCGAGTGACCCATCGCGGTCGGGACGCGATTCTTCGATCACGGAACTCACGGTCTACCATGCTCTGTAGTAGCCCCCATTGTTGGTTTCTACGCTGTCGTGCTCGACGCTGTCGTCTTCGATCTGCCGTGTTCCGACGCTGCCGGGGGCAGACGAGGAGAGGCTGTGAGGATTGGGGACCATGTGAGCGGAGGGCTGTCCGCCGCATCCCGCGGTACCCACGGCACGTCGGATTCACCGTCGTCGCCGAGTCCATCCGAGTCCGTTCCGTCGCGGTTCAAGGCAACGGTGCTCGCCTACGTCGCGCTGACGAAACCCCGAGTGATCGAGCTGCTCCTGGTGGCCACGATCCCGGTGATGTTGCAGGCCGACCGTGGACACGTCGACATCGGGCTGATCGCTGCGACGCTGCTCGGCGGATGGCTGGGTGCGGGCAGCGCGAACACACTGAACATGGTCGCCGACGCCGACATCGACCAGAAGATGAAGCGGACCGCCCGGCGTCCACTCGCTCGCCACGCGGTGTCCACACGCAATGCGTTGATCTTCGGCATCGTCTTGTGGATCGGCTCGTTCGCAGTGCTGTGGTTGGCGGCCAATCTGCTCAGCGCCCTGCTCGTCACCGCGACGATCGCCTTCTATGTGGGCGTCTACACCATGATCCTCAAGCGCCGCACCTGGCAGAACGTGGTGTGGGGCGGAGCGGCCGGATGTATGCCGACGCTCGTCGGCTGGGCCGCCGTCACCGGGTCGATCAGTTGGCAGCCCATCGTGCTGTTCCTGGTGATCTTCTTCTGGACACCCCCGCACACCTGGGCGTTGGCCATGCGATACAAGGAGGACTACCGGGCCGCCGGCGTCCCCATGTTGCCCGTCATCGCCACCGAGGAACGCGTCACGCGGCAGATGCTCCTGTACACCTGGGCCACGGTGCTCAGCTCGCTGGTACTGATCGCCGGCACCAGCTGGATCTACGCTGCGGTCGCGATCCTGTCCGGCGGCTGGTTCGCGAGCCGTGTGCACAAGCTGTACAAGGAGACGCGTGCGGGTGCCGAGGTGACCCCGCTGAAGATCTTCCTCCAGTCCAACGAGTACCTGGCGATCCTGTTCTGCGGTCTCGCCATCGACGCGGTCATCAATCTGCCGCTGATCACCAGCTACTTCTGATTCCGGACGGCACGGAGTGCCCCTTCGTGACGCATCCTCGCAGGCTCGGAGGCTCCTCAGGGAGCGGGGTGGTGACCTCTCTCGCAGGCTGCTCGGGGTCGGGTGGTGACCTCTCTCGCAGGCTGCTCGGGGTCGGGTGGTGACGTTTCTCGCAGGCTGGTCTGGCGCGGGGTGGTGACGTCTCTCGCAGGCTCGGACGTCCTCCGCGGTGGCAGGACTCTGCGAGTGGGGACCGGAGTCCATATCCGGTCCCTGAGGAGGCCCGGAGCGCCAGCGGAGGGCCGTCACGAAGGGCCGATCCGCGCGCCTCGGGAGTGCGCGTCAGCCCGGGATCAGCACAGTCGCGCCGGTGGTTGCGCGGCTCTCGAGGTCGGTGTGTGCCTCGCGCGCGTCTTCCAGCCGGTAGTGCTGCCCGACCCGAACATCGATGTCGCCGTCGGCGATCGCGGACAGCAGCTCGTCGGCACGCCACCGCAATTCCTCCGGGTCGGCGACGAAGTGCCCGAGTGTCGGACGCGTTACCGTCAGCGAGCCGGCCGGATTGAGGCGTTGCAGGTCAAACGGCGGCACAGGACCCGACGAGGCGCCGAACAGGACGATGATGCCGCGCACGGCCGTCGAGGCCAGCGACTGTTCGAAGGTGTCCGCACCGACACCGTCGTACGCGACCGAGACGCCGCGGCCGTCGGTGAGTCCCCGCACTTCCTCGGCGAGTGCGTCACCGTAGCGCAGGACGTGGTCGGCACCTGCCGCTGCCGACAGCGCCGCCTTCTCATCGTTCGACACCGTGGTGATCACCCGAAGTCCCCGACGTTTGGCGAGCTGGGTCAGGATCAGCCCGACGCCGCCCGCACCGGCATGGATCAGCACCGTCTCACCGGCCTGCGGGTGCGCACTTCCGTCGAGCAGGTAGTGGGCGGTCAGGCCGCGCAACATCGCCGATCCGGCCACGTCGTCTGGAACGGCATCGGGGATCGGCACCGCGCGGCCGGCCGGTACCGCCACCAGTTCCGCATAGCTTCCGGGGGTGTCGACCCAGCACACCCGCTGGCCCACGGTCAGATCGTCGACGTCGGCGCCCACCGAGATCACCTCGCCGGCCCCCTCCGTGCCCGGGACATAGGGCGGGACCGACGGATACAGGCCGCGCCGCAGGTATGTGTCGATGAAGTTCACACCGATCGCCGACGTGCGCACCAAGACCTCACTCGGCGCCGGGATCGGGTCGTCGACGGTGCCGTGCTCGAGGACTTCCGGGCCACCGTGGCGGACCACCTGAATTGCGCGCATGGCACTGTTCTACCCCATGGGCGGGCGTGCACCACGACCCGACCGGGCCGGTATGCTCATGCACCATGAGCGAGCAGCCTGCATCCGAGACCGTCGACCAGACCCCTGCGCCTGTCGAGGTACCGAAAGACGTGGTGACCTCGATCAAAGGATTCATCGGCCGTGAGGGCGGATCGGCGAAGGCGGTGCTACAGCCGATCGGCGCGGCCGGGGTGCGCATCACCCTCGTCGGCGAGAGCGGTGGCATCCTCGGCGACCGTGTCGTCGACGATCTCGCTGTGGCCGAGGCCGTGGTCGATTCGATCGACGGTCTGGAGACGGCCGAATGGGATCGCGACCTGACCTCGACCGCGAACGTGTCCGGGTCGCATTACCGCAAGATGGCCGGCTGGGTCGCCAAGCAGACCCGGTTCCCCAAGGCGCGCAACCGCGCGATTCTCTGACGTCTGAGTCGTACTTCGCTCTCAGCGAGCGTTTCGCTCCGTACGCAGCGAACCCGCGGTTGCCGAGAACTCGAGGTCGTCGTCGGAGGACTCGTCGCCGCTGAACTGCAGGATCAGCCAGGTCGCGGTGATCAGCAGCAACGCGCTGACCGTCATGTGCGCGATCACGAGGGCGATCGGCAGGCCGGTGTTGTACTGGACGATGCCGATGACGCCCTGGATCGCGATCAGCCCGAGGAAGACATTGGCGGTCCGCCGCTCCGGAACTCGCATGACGTGCGTGACGATTGCGATCGCCACCGCCAGACCGACGAGTACGAACACGCCGTCAGCGTGTAGCTGGGTGGCGTTGTCGGGCGCCAATCCGTTGCGCGGCGCATCGGCGTCACCAGCGTGCGGGCCCGAACCGGTCACCACCGTGCCGAGGTAGATCACCGCCCAAGTCACCACGTACTGCAGCCAGGCCAGTCGGCGGCCCAGTGACGTCCACGGGCCCCTGGAGGTCGATGCCGTCGGGTTCGGACGCAGACGGTAGACCAGCACCGTTGCGCCGGACACGAGCGCCATCGACAGCAGGAAGTGCAGTGCGACGACCCATGGGTTGAGCTTGGTCAGCACGGTGATGCCACCGATGACTCCCTGGAACGGGATACCGAGGGCGAGGAGCGTGACCAGCCATCGGTCCCGCCGTGTGGCACGGGCGTAGCGGAATATCGCGGTGAACGCCGCAATCGCGATGATGACGAGGACCCAGGTCAACATACGGTTGCCGAATTCGATGACACCGTGGACTCCGAGCGCTTCATGCGGCACGAAGGAGTCGTCGGTGCATCGCGGCCAGGTCGGGCATCCGAGCCCGGAGCCGGTCAGCCGGACTGCGCCGCCGGTCGCGACGATGCCGACATTGGCTGCGAGCAGCGCGAGTGCCCAGTACCAGACAAAACGTGCGGTCGGCCTACCGAAACCGGGCATCCGGTCGAAGCGGCCGCCTGCGGGTCGTCGGATGTCGTTCCCGCCGTCGATCGGTGCCGCGGACGGCTTCTGAGACGTTGTCATTCGAACCTGAACCACCTCACCGCCAGCGCGGCGGCGACGACCGCCCATGCCAGCAAAACACCGATACCGAAGAAGTCGAACCCGCCGTCGGTCGCCTGGCTCAGCGCCTCGGTCAACGCCCCCGACGGCACACAGCGGGCAATCCAGCCGACTGCCGTCGGTACCCGATCGTCCATCACCACGAGGCTGCCGATGCCGACCATTGCGAACCACAGGAGGTTGGCCAGCGCGAGCACGACCTCGGCCTTCAACGTCCCGCCCAACAGCAGCCCCAGCGCGGAGAACGTGACCGTCCCGATCGCGATGATCACGGCACCGAGCACGATCCCCAGGGGAGACGCGCGCCAACCGAACGCGAGACCGATGGCCCCGATGATCAGCGCCTGCAGCGCGACGACGATGATCACGGCCATCGATTTGCCCGCGATGATGCCCCAGCGGGGAAGCGGCGTGGCGCCCAAGCGCTTCAATGCGCCATAGCGCCGGTCGAAGCCGACCGCGATCGCTTGTCCGGTGAACGCGGTGGACATCACCGCCACGGTCATGATCGCGGGTACGAAGGTGCCTGCGCGTTCCGCGGTCGACTCACCCAGCCCGGTGTCCACCGGCAGCAGACACAGTCCGATCAAGAGGGTGATCGGGATGAACATGGTCAGCAGCAACTGTTCGCCGTTGCGCAACAGCAGTGTGAGCTCCATCCGCGCCTGCGCGGTCAGGATCGCCGGCAGCGATGCGGCCTGAGGCCGGGGGGCGAAGGTGCCGGGAGCGAACCGGTTGGCGGGCGCGGTCATGAGCGCAACGCCCGTCCGGTCAGGTCGATGAAGACATCGGAGAGGCTCCGGGTCTCCACGCGGAGGTCGGTGGCGAGCACGTTGATCTTCGCGCACCACGCGGTGACCGTGGCCAACACCTGGGGCGTGACCGGGCCACGGACGAGATAGGAACCGGGGGACGTCTCGGTGCAGCGATAGTCCTCGGGCAACGCCAACAGGAGTAGCGACAGGTCCAATCCGCGGGGAGCCGAGAATCGCAATTCGTTCTCCGCGCCCCGACGCGTGAGGTCGGCGGGGGTGCCGGATGCCACGACCTGCCCGTGATCGATGATGACGACCTGGTCGGCGAGTTCTTCTGCCTCGTCCATCAGGTGAGTGGTCAGCAGCACGGACACGCCGTCGCTGCGCAGCCGATCGATCAGCTCCCACACGAGAATCCGCGCGTGCGCGTCGAGTCCGGCGGTCGGTTCGTCGAGAAACACGAGTTTTGGACGGCCGACGATCGCGCACGCCAGGGAAAGCCGTTGCTGTTGTCCACCGGACAGCCTCCGGAACGGGGTGCGCGCACATTCGGCCAATCCGAGGACGTCGAGCAGCCATACCGGGTCCACGGGATCGGCGGAGTAGGCGGCGCACAGGTGCAGCATCTCCTCGGTGCGGGCGCCCGGATAGGCGCCGCCGCCCTGCAGCATCACGCCGATCCGGCGACGCAGCCGATCGTTGTCGGCGATGGGGTCGAGGCCCAGGACGCGGACGTTGCCTGCATCGGGAGTGAGGAAACCTTCACAGACCTCGACGGTGGTGGTCTTGCCGGCTCCGTTGGGTCCGAGGAGGGCCAGGATCGACCCGGTGGCCAGTTCCAGGTCCAACCCGTCGACCGCGGTGTGTTCTCCGTAGCGCTTGACCAGACCCGCGACAGACAGTGCGGGCGAGGCGCCGCCATCCGTGTTCAGCATGCGGCGATCGCCTGGTCGGGGCGAGTGCGGCGACGGCGATTCTCGCGCATGATCATCTCGTCGATCATCGCCATGGCGCTCTCGGGTCGTCGTGCCGTGCACACTGGCCAGACTATGCTTTCGTCCTCGTCGGCCAAAAATGGCGGCATCGCGACGTACCGACGCAGCTCACCCCGACCGCGAATCTTTTGCCGGCGTCGCGGTCTCACGCCGCCTCCGCCACCATCGGTGGACCGGCAGGTCCTCGAAGAACAACGCCGTCATCACCGCGACCATGATCACGCCGGCCAGAAGTCCTTGCGCGAGAACCACTCCGCTGGTGTTCGAACTCGTCGGCATCACCACGATCGCGATGATCGCCGACACCGCGATGGTGGTCAGCCGGAACCAGGGGCGGGTCGCCCAGGCAGCGAGCGGGATCACTGCCCACAGCAGATACCACGCCTGGACGAACGGGAAGAACACCACGACTGTGGCCATTGACACACCCAGCGCGCCGAGCGGATGTAGTCGTCCGCCGAGCGACGCCAGCATCCAGCGGATGATGAACACGGCCGCGATCAACTCGCCGAGCGGTCGTCCCACCTCGAGGATCGCCTGGGTCTGGTCGCCGAGACCCAACGCGACCCCGATGCGCCCGGTGGTGACCGACAGCAGCGTTGGCATCGACATCCAGGACCGCACCACGTCGCCGGTCGAGAGCGTGCTGGTCCAGCCGAACCCGAGTCCGGTGCCGAAGCAGATCCCGACCATGACGATGATCAGGATGCTCGCGAGCGCGGCCCCGGAGGCCGCCAGCGCGGCGATCGACCGTCGGGACCGCTCCCACCACTGGTTGAACGGGGCGTGGCGCAGCGCCGGCAGCGTGGCGCCCCATCGTTGCGCGAGTGCGATGCCGACGAAGCCGAGCGCGAGCATCGACGTGATCTTGACCATCGCCGACGCCGACAGCACCGCCGTACCGGCGATCAGGGTCCAGCCGGCCGGGGACGGCCAGATCGAGTCGGGTCTGCGAAGCCGATCGCTGCCGTAGATCGCCCGGAAACAGAGCTCGAGACCGACGAGCATCAAGCCGAGCATGAGGGCCTCGTTGTGGATGCCGCCGACGAGATGCAGGATCACCAGCGGGTTCATCGCCCCGAGCCAGAGCGCGGCGACCGAGGAGACCCCGCAGCGCCGGGCCAACCGGGGCAGGGCCCAGACGATCAGTGCGATCCCGGCCAGCGCCACCAGGCGGTGCAGAAAAATGGCCGCGGTGATGTTGTCGCCGGTGACGGCGGTGATCCCCTTGCCTATCCAGAGGAACAGTGGGCCGTAGGGCGCAGGCGTGTCCCGCCACAGGTTCGGCACCGATCGGGTCAACACATGGTCGACGCCGAGGCCACGAACCGGACTGACCACGTACGGGTCCATGCCGCGGTAGGCGATCGCACTCTGGGCCAGATAGGAATAGATGTCCTTGGACAGCAGGGGCGGCGCCACGATGATCGGGGCGATCCACAGCATGAGGGTGCGGTCGGCCTGCTTGCGGGTCATCCGCCGGTCCGGGCTGCGGCCGTGCCGGACCTCGACGCTGAATCGGCCCACCGCGAATCGGCCGATCAACAGCCAGGCGACGACCAGCATGATGGTGCCGCCGATCGACAGGGTGAGGGCCGTACTCCACATACGTGACGGCAGCGAAAGCACCCGCATGCCGGCGACCGGGTTCTGCAGGACGGGAATCGCGCCGGTACCGAGCGAGCCGATCAGCAGCAGCACCGAGCCCGTCGCACCGAACAGCTTGATGCGCAGCAGGCGCCGATTCTCGGCGTCGTTGAGTGGCCCGACCTCATGCTCGTCGTCGTGCAGGCGGGCGACGGTCTTGCCGTAGTCGCCCCGACGGTCGGTGACATCGCGATCTCTCGTGTCCCGTGCGGGACCGGATCGGCTCAGGCCCAGGTAGTCCACCGTTGCTCGCAGACGATGGCGCAGCGAGCGGGCCCGACCACCCGTCACTGTGGTTACTGGCACGTCGACGACTCTAATGGGGTGGTCGCGCTTCTCCGAAAAATGTCGGACGCCGCGCGGGGACTTCACGCCGGAGCAGAGCGATCAGGGAGCCGGTTAGGGGAACCTTGGTGGACAGTCGGGAAGTAATTACGACACACTTGTGTTGTGAAAACCATGAGGAGCGATACAGCGCTGCCCGCGGGCGCGCCCATCGGCCCCTCCGAGGGGGCCAATTCTGCCGGTCATCATGACGGGCAGACGCGCGCCGCCGTGGTGTCACTACTGGTCGAAGACGGACCCTTGACCGCGACGGAGATCGCAGATCGTCTGGGCATCAGTGCCGCCGGTGTGCGTCGTCATCTCGATGCTCTCACCGAGGTCGGCGATGTGGAGACCTCGTCGTCGGGCTTCGGGCGACGCGGTCGCGGTCGCCCGGCGAAATGGTTCCAGCTCACCGCCACGGGTCGGGGCAAGCTGCGGCATGCCTACGACGATCTCGCCGGTGCCGCGATGCGGAAACTGCGCGATGTCGGCGGCGAGGTCGCGGTCGAGGCGTTCGCGCGCGATCGCGTCGAGGAGATCGTGGCCGATGTGGTGCCTGCCCAGCGATCGGGTTCGGTGACCGACACTGTGCACGACATCGCCGACGCATTGACCAGCGCAGGGTTCTCGGCGAACACCCGTGAGGTGGGCACCGGGATGCAGATCTGCCAGCATCACTGCCCGGTGGCCCACGTCGCCGCCGAGTTCCCGGAACTGTGTGAGGCCGAGACCGCCGTGTTCACCGAACTGCTCGGTACGCACGTGCAGCGATTGGCGACCATCGCCAACGGCGACTGCGTCTGCACCACCCATGTCCCGTTGCATCCACCGCCACAAGGCGCGTCGGGTGGCTCCGGTATCTCCATGACGATTTCCAGCGATGCCCAGCCCGCATCTGCTCATTCGAAGAAGACGAGTCGAAAGGCCTCGCGATGACAGTCACAGATCCAACCGCGACCGACACCGGTACGCCGACCAAGCCCTCGCCGCTGACGCAGGAGGAGACGATCGCGTCGATCGGAAAGTACGGCTACGGCTGGGCTGACTCCGACGTCGCGGGCGCCAGCGCGCAACGCGGTCTGTCCGAGGCGGTCGTCACCGACATCTCGGGCAAGAAGAGCGAGCCCGAGTGGATGCTCGAGCAGCGGCTCAAGGCGCTGCACATCTTCGACCGCAAGCCGATGCCGCACTGGGGTGCCGAACTCGACGGCATCGACTTCGACAACATCAAGTACTTCGTGCGGTCCACCGAGAAGCAGGCTGCCACCTGGGACGACCTGCCCGAGGACATCAAGAACACCTACGACAAGCTCGGCATCCCCGAGGCGGAGAAGCAGCGGCTGGTGTCCGGCGTGGCCGCCCAGTACGAGTCCGAGGTCGTCTACCACCAGATTCGTGAGGATCTGGAGGAGCAGGGCGTCATCTTCCTCGATACCGACACGGCTCTCAAGGAGCACCCGGAGATCTTCCAGGAGTACTTCGGGACCGTCATCCCAGCCGGAGACAACAAGTTCTCGGCGCTGAACACCGCGGTCTGGTCGGGCGGTTCGTTCATCTACGTGCCCCCGGGTGTCCACGTCGACATCCCGTTGCAGGCCTACTTCCGGATCAACACCGAGAACATGGGCCAGTTCGAGCGGACCCTGATCATCGTCGACGAGGGCGCCTACGTGCACTACGTCGAGGGCTGCACCGCGCCGATCTACAAGACCGACTCGCTGCACTCGGCGGTCGTCGAGATCATCGTCAAGAAGGGCGGTCGGTGCCGCTACACGACCATCCAGAACTGGTCGAACAACGTCTACAACCTGGTCACCAAGCGTGCCAAGGCCGAGGCCGGCGCCACCATGGAGTGGATCGACGGCAACATCGGCTCCAAGGTGACGATGAAGTACCCGGCCGTGTGGCTGACCGGCGAGCACGCCAAGGGTGAGGTTCTCTCGGTCGCGTTCGCCGGTGAGGGTCAGCACCAGGACACCGGATCGAAGATGGTGCACCTGGCGCCGAATACGTCGAGCAACATCGTCTCCAAGTCGGTGGCGCGTGGCGGCGGCCGCGCCTCCTACCGCGGCCTGATCAAGATCAACAAGGGTGCGCACGGAAGCCGGTCAACGGTGAAATGTGATGCGCTGCTGGTGGACACGATCTCGCGCAGCGACACCTATCCCTACGTCGACATCCGTGAGGACGACGTGACCATGGGCCACGAGGCCACCGTCTCCAAGGTGAGCGACGATCAGTTGTTCTACCTGATGAGTCGCGGCCTGACCGAGGACGAGGCCATGGCGATGGTCGTCCGCGGATTCGTCGAGCCGATCGCCAAGGAACTCCCGATGGAGTACGCGCTCGAGCTCAATCGCCTCATCGAACTGCAGATGGAAGGAGCCGTCGGCTGATGGCAGACCCCACAATTCCCGTCAGCCCGGCGGTCACACCTGTCAACAAGGGGGAGATGTTCACGTCCTTCGACGTGAATGCGTTCGAGGTGCCCAGCCCTCGTGAAGAGGTGTGGCGCTTCACCCCGTTCCGCCGACTGCGCGGGCTGCACGACGGCTCCGCCCAGCGAAGCGCTGATCCGTCGATCGAGGTCTCCGGCGTCGCCGATGGCGTCACCGCCGAGACCGTCGGTCGTGACGATCCGCGATTGGGAGAGGGCGGCGCACCGTTCGATCGGATCGCGGCACAGGCCTTCTCCTCGTTCGGCGACGCCACGGTCATCACCGTCGGCCGTGAGGTCGAGCTGTCCGAGCCGGTTGTCATCAAGCTCACCGGCCCCGGTGAGGGTGAGGTCGGCTTCGGGCACATCCAGGTCCGTCTCGAGCGGTTCGCCCGCGCCGTGGTCGTCCTCGACCAGGTCGGCAGCGGCACGTACGCCGAGAACGTCGAGTTCGTGGTCGGCGACAGCGCCGGACTGACGGTTGTGAACGTGCACGATTGGGCCGACGACGCCGTTCACGTCGCCGCCCACCATGTTCGGGTCGGTCGCGACGCCGTGGTTCGCCACTTCGCGATCAGCCTCGGCGGCAACCTGGTCCGGCTCTCGCCCGTCGTGCACTACGACGCACCGGGTGGGGACGTGGAGCTGTGGGGCCTGTACTTCGCCGATGCCGGTCAGCACCTCGAACAGCGCCTGCTCGTGGACCACAGCCAGCCCAACTGCCGCTCGAACGTGGTGTACAAGGGTGCGCTGCAAGGCGACCCGACAGGGGACCGGGCGCGTGAAGCCCACACCGTCTGGATCGGCGACGTTCTGATCCGTCCGGCGGCCGAGGGCACCGACACCTTCGAGCTCAACCGCAACCTGTTGCTGACCGACAATGCCCGGGCCGACTCGGTGCCGAACCTCGAGATCGAGACCGGCGAGATCGTCGGTGCCGGTCACGCCAGCGCGACCGGCCGTTTCGACGACGAGCACCTGTTCTACCTGCAGGCTCGCGGCATCCCCGAAGATCAGGCCCGACGCCTGGTGATCCGCGGATTCTTCCGCGAGGTCATCGCCAAGATCTCGGTGCCGGACCTGCGGGAACGCCTCGAAGCCGCGATCGAGCACGAACTTGAACTAGCCGGCGCCTGACATTTTCCCGGTGGTACCGATGCAACACGGCCGACGCCCCCCGCTGATCGAGTAGGACGCCACACCCGCTGATCGAGTAGGACGCCACACATCGAGTAGGACGCCACACCCGCTGATCGAGTAGTCCGAGGCGCTAGCCGAGGACGTATCGAGATCACACAGCCCAAGAAAGAAACCTAGAGAATGACCACACTGGAAATCCGTGACCTGCACGTCGATGTCGCTCCGAGCGACGCCGACGCCGAACCCATCCACATCCTCAAGGGGGTCGACCTGACGGTGTCGTCGGATCAGACCCACGCGATCATGGGCCCGAACGGCTCCGGCAAGTCGACGTTGTCGTATGCGATCGCCGGGCACCCCAAATACCAGGTGACGCAGGGTTCGATCACGCTCGACGGCGAGAACGTGCTGGACATGTCCGTCGACGAGCGTGCCCGCGCCGGGCTCTTCCTGGCGATGCAGTACCCCGTCGAGGTGCCCGGTGTGTCGATGTCGAACTTCCTGCGCACTGCGGCCACCGCGGTGCGGGGTGAGGCTCCGAAGCTGCGCCATTGGGTCAAGGAGACCAAGGAGGCGATGAGCGCCCTCGAGATCGATCCGTCCTTCGGCGAGCGCAGCGTCAACGAAGGATTCTCCGGTGGCGAGAAGAAGCGCCACGAGATCCTCCAGCTCGACCTGCTCAAGCCGAAGATCGCGATCCTCGACGAGACCGACTCAGGCCTCGACGTCGACGCGCTGCGCGTGGTGAGCGAAGGCGTCAACCGCTACAAGGCGCAGGAGCACGGCGGCATCCTGCTGATCACGCACTACACCCGCATCCTGCGCTACATCCAGCCGGACTTCGTCCACGTGTTCGTCAACGGACAGGTCGTGGAGTCCGGGGGCCCCGAACTCGCCGACGAACTCGAGGAGAACGGCTACGTCCGCTTCACCTCGGCTGCGGCTGCGGGCTGATCTCAGCGAAGGAGGTGTCACAATGACGCTCTCACCCGACGTGGTGTCGAAACCGCTCGACGTGGACCTTCTGCGCGCCGACTTCCCGATCCTGTCGCGGACCGTGCGCGATGACAAGCCGCTGGTGTATCTGGATTCCGGCGCGACGTCGCAGCGTCCCGTGCAGGTACTCGACGCCGAGCGCGCGTTCCTGACCACGCACAACGCGGCGGTTCATCGTGGAGCACACCAGCTCGCCGAGGAAGCTACCGACGCGTACGAGGGGGCGCGCGAGACGATCGCGCGGTTTGTCGGCGCAACGGCCGCGACCATCGCGTTCACCAAGAACGCCACCGAGGCGTTGAACCTGGTCACCCACACGCTGGGTGACGACAGGTCCGGACCGGTGTTGGGTGGCAAACCACTCGGCCCGGGCGACACCGTCGTCATCACCGAACTCGAGCACCACGCAAATCTGGTTCCGTGGCAGGAGCTGTGCCGCCGCACCGGCGCCACGCTGAAGTGGTACGGCGTCACCGCAGACGGCCGGATCGATCTGAATTCGCTGGATCTCGACGACACCGTCAAGGTCCTGTCGTTCACCCATCAGTCCAATGTCACCGGTGCGGTTGCCGACGTTCCCGAACTGGTCTCGCGGGCCCGTGCGGTCGGAGCGCTCGTCGTGCTCGACGCATGCCAGTCCGTGCCGCACATGCCGGTGGACTTCCCGGCTCTCGACGTCGATTTCGCGGCGTTCTCCGGCCATAAGATGTTCGGACCGTCCGGCGTCGGGGTGCTCTACGGCAAGGCGGAGCTGCTTGATGCGCTCCCGCCGTTCATCACCGGCGGATCGATGATCGAGACGGTGACCATGGAGGCCTCCACCTACGCGCCGCCGCCTCAGCGATTCGAGGCCGGGGTACCCATGACCTCGCAGGTGGTCGGGCTCGGCGCCGCAGTCGATTATCTGAACGCGATCGGTATGGACGCGATCGCCGCCCACGAGCATCAGCTGACCGAGTATGCGCTCGAGCGTCTCGGTGCGATCGACGGTCTCCGGATCGTCGGGCCGGCGACAGCCGATCGGCGTGGCGGCGCGGTGTCGTTCCTCATGGACGGAATTCACGCCCACGATCTCGGCCAGATCCTCGACGACGAAGGTGTCGCCATTCGCGTGGGTCACCACTGCGCATGGCCGTTGCACCGCCGGTTCGGCGTGGCCGCAACTGCGCGAGCCTCGTTCGCCGCGTATAACACCCTGTCCGAGATCGACGTGCTCGCGGGTGCGATCGTCCGGGCGCAAGACTTCTTCGGGAGTCGCTGATGCGGATGGAGCAGATGTACCAGGAAGTGATCCTGGACCATTACAAACATCCGCACGGGCGTGGCCTGCGCGAACCGTTCGGCACCGAGGTGCATCACGTGAATCCGACCTGTGGCGACGAGGTGACCCTGCGTGTCGCCTTGTCGACCGACGGCGCGAGGGTCGAGGACATCTCCTACGACGGGCAGGGATGCTCGATCTCGCAGGCATCCACCTCGGTACTGCACGATCAGGTTGTCGGACTGCCGGTCGACGAGGCACTGTCCACGGTTGATGCCTTCAACGCCATGATGACGTCCCGCGGCGCCGACGCCGGCGACGAGGACGCGATCGGTGACGGTATCGCGTTCGCCGGAGTGAGCAAGTATCCCGCTCGGGTGAAGTGCGCCCTGCTGGGATGGATGGCATTCAAGGATGCGTTGGCACAGACGGTGCACAATGGCAATTCTTCAGATACTCAGGAAGCCCAGGAAGCGGAGTCAGCATGAGTGACGAAACCACCACCCCGGAGGCCCCGACCGCCCCGGCGGAGGCCCCGACCACCTCGCTGCCGCAGCTCGAGGACGTCGAAGAGGCGATGCGCGACGTCGTCGACCCGGAGCTCGGCATCAACGTCGTCGACCTCGGTCTGGTCTACGGCATCGAGATCACCGACGACGCGGTCGCGAAGATCGACATGACGCTGACGTCGGCGGCCTGCCCGCTGACCGACGTTATCGAGGACCAGTCGCGCGGAGCGCTGGTGAACAGTGGCCTGTGCACCGACATGGAGATCAACTGGGTCTGGATTCCGCCGTGGGGTCCGGACAAGATCACCGACGACGGGCGCGAGCAGTTGCGGGCGCTCGGCTTCACGGTGTAGCGGTCAACTCGGTTGCGGGGCCGCGTATTCGCGGATCTCTCGGATCTCTCGGATCTGGGGATGGTTGTGTCCGCGAGACACGCATCGGGACTGTGGGCTGTTCCAGATGCTCTCGAGAGTTTCGATGAAACCCTCGGCTTGCATCTGCTCGGCGAAGTCGAGATCGATATACACTTTCGACGGCTCGTCGGGGGTCTGGGTCACTCGGTAGGCGCTGACGCCGGCCGCGACGCGGAACGGTTCGGCCTGGGTGAAGGACTCGTGCCAGGCGTCGTAGTCGTCGACCAGTGTGACGATGTGTAGTTGATACATGATTCCTCGCATTCTCGGTGATCCGGTGGACACACCTTCAACCTAAAGACCTGCCCGGACTGTCACCATCCCCAGCGCTGGGGATCTTCAGGCCGCGCGATGCGGGCTACTCTGACTTCATGCGTACCGGCTTGGTTGCGCGGGTGGAACGCGCCTGTGTCGGGAATCCCGATTCCAAGATGCTGCGATGGGCAGTTCTTGACGAATTACGCACGGCGATCGACTTCGATGCCCACGCCTGGCTTCTGACGGATCCGCAGACCTGTGTCGGAACCTCGCCGCTGGCCACGATCCCGGGACTTAGGTGGCACAGGCTCCCGGCGCTCATCGCTGCGCGCTACCTCGCGCCCGCCAACAGGTGGACGACGCTGATGAAGTCTCCTGTGCACGCCGGACGCCTTTCCGCCGCATCTGAATCCGACTTGGCTCGTTCATTGCGATGGCGGACGGAGCTGGACTTGCTGGGCATCGCCGATGTCGCTTCGGTTGCATTCTCGGACAAGTACGGATGTTGGGGCTGGCTCGATCTCTGGCGCCGGAACCCGCGCGGGAGCTTCCGCGACTCGGATCTTGAACTCCTGTCCGAGATCCGGCCCGCCATCACCTCGGCGCTGCGGGAATGTCAAGGTCGGTGCTTCGGCGTCCACGTCGCTCCCGGTACCCGGCCCGGACCCTCGGTGCTCGTGTTGGCGCCCGACCTGACCGTACGCGGGCAGACCGCCGAGGCGGGTCGGCAACTGTACCGGCTCAATCCGCCTGATCCCGGGCCGGACGGAAGCCCTCCTGATGTGCCTGCCATTCCCGCTGCTGCCTACAATGTTGCCGCACAACTGATTGCGCGCGAAGGCGGAGTCGACAACCAGCCTGCACACTCGCGGGTGCATATAGACGGGCTCGGCTGGCTCACCCTCGATGCCGATCGGATGAGCGGTTCGGGACGCGATGACGACATCGCAGTGACGATCGAGCAGTCCGGGTTCGTCGACCGGAGCGATGTGTTCGCCCGCGCACACGGGCTCACTCGTCGCGAGGTCGAGGTGCTCGGACATGTTCTGCGCGGCAACGACACCCATACGATCGCTGACGTGCTTCTAGTATCCGAGCACACTGTGAACGATCACGTGAAGGCAATACTGGCGAAGACGGGGTGTGCCAACCGGCACGTGCTCCTCGCCCGCGTCGCCGGGTGAGCTCTTTCGCGACGACCTCGTGCGCCGGGCGCGACGGTAGAAACCCAAGGCCGACAAACCGGCGTGTCACGCCGACTTGCGCCGTTTGGGGCGATGGGGCTGTGCGCGTCCGGGAATTACTTCGACGTTCGGGAACATCCGTCTGAACTGACCGATCACGAACGCGCACGAATCGCACGTCACGTTGTTGGTATACAAATGGATGGTGCCGCGGACTTCCGGATGGACCGTGTTCTCGCGGAAATTGTCGCTGGGTGGACGCATGGGCATGTTCGCGAATCTGGCTGCGACAAATGACAGGATCTTGATCTCCGAGTCAGTGTGCCGGGGAATTTGCCGACGCGCTTGGCCTTCCTTGGGAGCTCGTTTCGACGGAATGACAAGCGCCTGGAAGAACTGATTCCACGTTTCCGACGCATCCTCGACCTGGAGCGGATCACTTTCCAGTCCCGTGGGAACGCCCAGGCCACCACCGCTGATCGCCGCCACTGTGCCGTGTTCGCCGTTGATGTCATACCAGGCCGTGCCGACTTCCTTGGATTTGACGTCCCGAATCGTCGGCTTGTCTTTGGGATTGGACGGCAGTTTGAACGCGAGACTCCTGATCATCTGTGACATCAGGCCGAGAACGCTCATCCTCTCGGTTTCTGGCCCCGGCCTTTCGATGTAGGGCAGGAGTTGCATGATCTGGCCTGCGATCTCCTGTGCATCGGCCAATCGGCCCTCTCGGCTCTTCCGTTGCTTGTCGGTCTCGTTCGGGCGAACCATTGCGATCGCCTCGAGAATCGTTCTCACAAGTTGGTCGATCGGCTGGGGGTTGCTCGCCACCATGGCTTTGCCGGCTTTGCCACGGTCCGGTATGAAGACTCTGTGGCTGAAGCCCTTCAATTCGAACGGCTTCTCAAGCGGTCCACGCGATGTGTCGGGTTGCTCTCCGCCCGGGTCCTTTCGGCCGGGCAACTTTCCCCTCACCCACTCCTTCCCGGCCGTCACCTTCCCCTTCACCCATGCCTTACCAGCGGCGACCTTCTCCTTGGCCTTACCACCGATTCCCTTCAGCCCGCGGATGATCGGAGCGGCCAGCTTCAGGCCGGTCGTGATAACGACGTCGAGTGCCTTCGTCACCGGCTTGCGGAGCCGGTCGATGATCGCGCGGATCTTCTGACCGATCCCGCCGAGACCGATCACGTTGGCCAGGAACCCAATCAGGAGGGGCACCATCTGACCGAGTGCATCCTCGATCTTGGCGACGACGCTGCTGATGTTGCCACGCACGATGTCCACGGCGGAGTCGATCACCGTGTTGACGAAGGCCAGAATCCGCTCGGCGTTGTTGACGAAGAACATGATGATGTCGTAGATCAGCTTGCAGGCCTTGATGAATGCCGCAGCAGGGTTGAGCAGACCGATCAGCCAGGTGATGCCCGCAGTGATGACTCGCGTCACCACGAAGTCCTTGACCTGATCGAGGATCATCTCCTTGATGTCGCCGAGCTTGTCCACCAACATCTGCCACAGCCCGCCCACACCGGTGGTGGCGATGGTCCGGAAGATGTCGACACCCTTCTCGACCGCGGCCATCGCCGGCTCGCCGATCTGCTTGACCAGCCGGTTGCGGATGTTGCGCCACGTCAGCCCGAACAGGGATGCGAGCAGTTTGACGATGCCGGCCAGATCGAATGTGTCGGGCAGTTCCACACCGCCTTCGGCGAGCGCGCCGAACAGCCAGCTCATCAGTCCCTTGCGGAGATGGTCGAGGATGTTGTCCTTGAAGCGCAGGATCCCGCCCTTGACGCCGTCGATCAGGTTGCCCAGGAATCGAATGGGATGCTTGATGATGTCGCCGACCACATGCGCCACCCGGGCGAGAGTGTCCATCAGCATCGAGGCGAGCTTGCGGATGGTGTTGATCACGGCCTTGATGGCGCCGATCGCCTTGTCCACCAGTCCCTTGTTCTCGGCCTGCAGTTCCTCGATGCGTTCATCGAGCCCCTTGCGGGCTTCGACGTACTTCGTCGCCAGTGTGTCGACAACAGCATCCTGCTTGGCGTTGACATCGTCTTCGAGTTGCTCGAATCTGTCGTTGATCTCCTTGGATGCCTCCGCTCCCACCTTGCGCAGGTTGACCGGGAGGCTCTTCACGTACGCGGCGATCTGGTTCTTGCCCATCGCGATCCGCTTCTTGGCCGCGGCCAGGTCGTTGCCGACGATGTCTGCGACGCGGGAGATCACGGTATCCATGTGCTTGAGGTAGAGCTCACGGCCGGATTCGTAGAATCGGTTCACCTTGTCCGGCATACCGACCAATTTGTCCTTCGCCCAACGCAATCCGCCGAGCCAGCCGCTGTAGCGATCCTTCTTGTACGCCGACATCTTGGCCGCGACGTAGGTCTCGAACGTGGTACGTGCCTCGGCCTCGCCCTCCTCGAAAGCCTTCTCCACCTTGGGGTCGATGCCGTCGAGTAGCGCCTTCACATCTGTTTCCGTCGCCGTGAAGATGGCCTGTACGCGTGCGGTGACCTCGGCGCGTTTGGCCTCGTCTTTCGACTTCGTCTTGCCCTTATCGGCGATGAGCCTGCCCAGCGCGGCGGCCTTGGTGCCCTGCATCCCGGCGACGCCGGCCTTCGTCTCGGCCGCCGCCTCCGATCGGGATCCGGCGATGACATCGGCCTCATGGTTGCGATAATCGGCCGGAGCGGTGTCGGCGTGGGCGGCGGCCTGCTTCTTGTCGGCCAGTGCCTGGTGGAATTCGGGCTCATTGGATTCGGCGAGTTGATGCTCGTCCACCTCGGCGTCGGCCATCTCCTGGTCAGCCTGGTGCTTGCCGGCTGCGAGGTTGAGTTGCTCGGCCGGCGCCGGCTTGGGTACAGCGCCCGCGGCCGGGATCGCGGGCGCCCGACCCTGCGGTTCGGTTCCCATCGGGGTGACGGGTTTCGGCACCGCCGCCGAGGTGTCCGGAGGTGCGGCGGTGGCGGCCTTGATGTCTTTCGCCTGCCCGTCCTTGCCCTGCGTCACCAGACCCTTGATCTCACCTTTGACTTCTCCGGCCTTGCCGGATTCCGCGTATTTGTCGGCCTCGCTCAACGTCTTCGGTGACTTCGCCTCGATCGCTGTCTTGACTGCGGCGATGAATGCCTTCTTGTCGAAAGTGCCTGCCTGCTGGGCATCCATGGCGTCGACCTTGGCCGCCCTGGCCTGTCCGGTGAGGTCGTCGGTCGGGGCCACCGCGGCGTCCTGGGCCTCTTTGGCCTTCGACGCGGCCGACGGATGGGCGCGCTTCCCGGCTGCGACGGCGCGCACGTTTCCGGTCACCGCCGCGAATGCCGGGTCCTGGTGGGGTGACACGCGCTGCGGAGGCACCGGGGGTCGCAACAGTTGACCGGCGCCGAGAGGTCTCGCGTTCCGTCCGGCCACGGGTCCCGCGGGGGCCGCCGTCGCCGGCTTTCCCGTGCCGCCAGGTCCTGCTCGTCTCGCGGGTTTCGCCGCGGCCAGGCCGAGCGGATTCTTGGACGGTACCGGCTTCTTCGGTGGCACGGCCTTTTTCGGGGCGACCGCGTCGGGCCCGAACCCGGTCATCGTGACTGCCAGGGCCGATGCGGGTGGTTTCGGTCCTTCCAATTCGACCGGGACACCGGCGTCCTTCGCCGCCCTGAGACCCTTCTCCACCGTCTCGATCCCGGGGTCGTCTTTTCTGATCTCTCGTAGCGCAGCATCGATCTCGGTTTTGCCGGGCGCTCTGAACTTGCCGAGCAGCAACGCGTCCACGGCGGAATTCCCTGCGGCGCGCTGAAGCGCCGTCAGCCCGGCCGCACCTGCCGGCAGGCGGGCGGAAGCGACCTGGCGGCGCCCGTCCGCCAGTGCATCGGTCACCGTCCGCGCGATCCGGGCGGGCTCCGTCATGTCACCGGTCCGACTCTTCCTCGGCGTCATCGCTCTGTTGCACGAAGGTCTGAGCAGCGGCCGGTGCGGCCATCATCCGGTCGGCATTGGCGACAGCTTCACGTTCGAATCGGTCCGACGGGTCGCTGATCTTGATCCCGCCACCCGCATCGGTACCGTCGACCGGGCCGTTGCGCTGCTGGACGACATGCGTCAGCTCGTGCGCGATCATGTGCTTGCCCGCGGCCGAGCCGGGATCGTACTTCCCGCTCTGGAAGACAATGCTGGAGCCGACGGTGTACGCCTGCGCGTGCACCGAGGTTGCGGACTCGTGGGCCGCCGCATCGTCGTGAACTCGCACATCGCCGAAGTCCTGGCCGAAGCGGCCTTCCATGTCGGCGCGGAGTTCACCGGGTAACGGCGCGCCGCCAGAGCTCACCACGTCGTGGACGGGCGACCGGTGCGCACCGATGACAGCGGTGGTTTCCGTATTACCGGCCGACCGTTGCAGCCCCAGGAGCCCGGCCGCGCCTGCGACGTCGAGTCGCCCCGCGAGGGCGGCTTGCATCGCAACGGAAGTGTGGGTATCCGCCTGCTTGAGTTCCTTGGCCCCTTGGCCGACTGCCGGTTGTCGATCGCTGTCGTGGGTTCGCATCGGTCCTCGCCTCCCTCGGATATGGCATCCACGATCCGCCCGACGCGCAGTGGAGGGAAGGTGCGTAGGGGTGCCTGTTCAGGTCGCAAACGCTGCCCGAACAGGCCGGATGCTCGGGCTGGTATCGGCCGTGCCTCGTGCCGTTGGGCCAGACCCGGTGTAGAACCGTGATGTGGACCGCTCACCCAACGAACCGCCGAGCGAACACCCGGTGGACGGACGCTCTTCGGACAACCAGTCGGCACGAGACAGACGGTTCCGGCGCGTCCGGCGATGGCAGCCGCCGCGCTACGAGTCACGTGTGGAGAAAATGATCCGGGAGGCGACCGAGCGGGGCGAGTTCGACAATCTGTCCGGCATGGGTAAGCCGCTGGACCTCTCCGATGCCGACGATCCCGACTGGTGGGTCAAGCGGAAGATCCGTGACGAGAACCTGGACTCGTCAGCCTTGCTCCCGATGCCGCTGCAGCTGCGGAAGGAGGCTCAGAGCTTTCCGGAATCGCTGGCCGGCATCGCCGACGAGCACGCCGTGCGGGAGATCCTCACCGACTTCAACCGGAGGGTCCGCGAAGCCCATCTCGGTTCGCGCGCGGGGCTCCCGACGCTCATCACCGCCCATACCGTCGACGTTGACGACCTCGTCCGCCGTTGGCGGGTGCTACGTTCCACCCGAGGTTGAGGTGCTCGCGTGTGCCGGGTGGATTCGGCCCGCTCGCTGCGCTCGGCAGAATTCCGGCCCGCTCGCTGCGCTCCCGGCGCGAGGCAGAATTCCAGCCCGCTCGCTGCGCTCCCGGCGCCGACTTGATTGTTAGGCTGGGAGTACGGACCAACGCGAGTTTCGAAAGAGGTGCGCGATGACCGTCGACAACCCCATCATCCCGTCGGCCGACGATGCCGATCTGATCGAACAGTCCATCGACGTCGAAGGTGACGACTCCGAATCGTATCCCGCCACCAGCCGGGACAGCATCGAGGACGAGGCCGAAGCCTTCACGCCGGTCATCGGTTCGCAACGGCACTGAGTCACAGCTCCGGTGCGGCGTCACCGTGCGGCGAACGAGCGTGCGAGGGCGATCTTCGTCCGTCCGTCCGCGGCGGCGAACAACCGCGCCATCGCAGCGACCGTTCCCTCCAGGTCGTCGCGCCCGGACAGATAGGCCCGTTGGCTGTGTAGCGGCAACCGAGCGAAGGCGCCGAAGAAGCGTCGCGTCGCGTCGGCATTGAGGGCCAGGACCGCACGGAGGCCGGTGAGTCGGAGTCGATGCACCCCGCGCGCCGAGGTCGGCCACAGGGCGCCGAGGGGATCCTGTCCGGCCGCAACGGCATCGACGACCATGTCCGCAGTACCAAGCGAGGTCGCGACGCTGTAACCGGTCGCCGGATGCATCAGCCCGCCCCGGGCCCCGAACGACACCGGCCGCGACTTCCACGGCAGACCGCGCGATCGGAGCCCGAACGAAACGGACTCCGTCGCCGATGGTGTGACGGCGAGGTGACCGAGTCGTGTCTCGAGACGACTCCGCAGCCGACTCACCGGCAGCGCCGGATCAGCCGCCAGACACGTCTCCTCCAGCAACACTCGGTCGTCGTCGAGCGGAACCACGTACAGAAACGACGCCGGCTCCGAGGCGTCATCCGGGCCCGCCGGGCGCCAATCCATCAGGATCGCTTCGGCGCCATCGAGCACGGGCGCCGCCTGGACCCGGGGCACGACGACGCCCCACGCCGTCTGACGCGGCCCGCCGTCGCGTAGTCCGCGGGCATCGATCACCACCGATGCGGTCACCCTGTGCCCGGACGCGGTGATGACCTGATGTTGGGTCAGGGCGGCGGCACGTTCGTCGACGATCCGGACTCCGTCCAGGCGCAGGGCGCGTTTCAGTGCAGAGTTGTCGAGCACCGTGTACCCGCGTGGCAGTTCGACCGGGTCAGGTGCGCATATCCGGATCGAATCAGACTGTGCAGCAGTACATTCCGGTGGAATCCAGGTCGGCAGCTCATCGGTCCAGCAGGCGTAGGTGGATTGCCACGGAGCATCCGGCCGTGGGTCGACGACGACAACGTCGAGCCCGCGGCCGGCGAGCCGGTGGGCGAGCGCGCGACCGGCGGGACCGGCGCCGACGACGGCGACCTCTGCCGGTGTGTCGGCCATGACTACGCCGTGGAGAGCATTCCGCCGTCCACCGCGAGTGTCTCGCCGGTGATCCATGCGGCGTCGTCGGAGGCCAGGAACGCCGCCGCCCGGGCGATGTCCTCGGGGGTGCCGAACCGGCCGAGCGGATAGCCCTGCAATGCCCGGGCCTCGTTGTCACCGGCGATCAGGTCCTTGGCGAATCGCGTCTTGACGATGGCCGGGGCGATTGCGTTGACCCTGATGTTGTTCGGTCCCAGCTCCCACGCGAGTTCCGAGGTCAGGCGGATCAGCGCTGCCTTCGACGCGCCGTAGGCGGCGATCACCCCTGTCGAGCGGATGCCCGCCGCGGAGGAGATGTTCACCACCGCGCCGCCGCTGTCACGCATACCGGCGCGATAGGCCTCCTGGATGAAGCCCAGTGCCGCGACGACGTTGGTGTCGAAGATCTTGCGGAAGGCACCCAGGTCGGCATCCATCAACGGCCCGAAGATCGGATTGATGCCGGTGTTGTTGACCAGGATCTGTATGCCGCCCTGTGCAGCGGCTGCGGCCACCGCTTCCGCCCGGTGAGTTTCGTCACCGGTGTTGCCGGGGCACGCTGTCACCGTCGCGCCCGGGATCAGGGCCCGGATCTCGCCTGCGGCCTCCTCCAGTGGATCGGGTTTGCGTCCGGTGATCACCACCGCTGCGCCGCGTCGTGCCAGTTCGGTGGCGATGGCGAGGCCGATTCCGCGGCTGGCGCCGGTCACCAACGCAGACTTGCCGGTGAGATCGGACGACTTCTGTTCAGCTGTGTTTTCGCTCACGGTCCACACGCTAGCGGGCGGCCCATGTGGCAGGTGGGCGCTCGGGTGGAAAATCAGGTGGCGGGACGCGGGTAGACTGGCTGGTCGTGATCACCGCGACCGACCTGGAAGTCCGAGCGGGCGCTCGGACCCTGTTGTCGGCGCCCGGCGATGCGTTGCGCATCCAGCCAGGGGATCGGATCGGTCTGGTCGGTCGCAACGGTGCGGGAAAGACCACCACGTTGCGCATTCTCGCGGGTGAGACCGAGCCGTACGCGGGCACGGTCCTCCGTAGCGGTGACCTTGGCTACCTGCCCCAGGATCCCAAGGAAGGCGATCTCGACGTCTTGGCGAAGGATCGCGTGCTCTCGGCGCGCGGTCTCGACTCGATCCTGCGCCAGATGGAGAAGCAGCAGGCGCTGATGGCCGAGGCCGCCGACGATCGCATCCGGGACAAGGCCGTGCGGAAGTACGGCCAGCTCGAGGAGCGGTTCTCGGCTCTCGGCGGTTACATGGCCGAATCCGAGGCCGCCCGGATCTGCAACAGCCTCGGCCTGCACGACCGCGTCCTCGGCCAACCGCTGCGCACGCTCTCCGGCGGACAGCGCCGACGGATCGAGCTCGCCCGAATCCTTTTCGCGGCATCGGACGGCTCCGGCAAGTCCGACACCACGTTGCTGCTCGACGAGCCGACCAACCACCTCGACGCCGACTCAATCACCTGGCTGCGGGGATTCCTGCAGAACCACGAGGGTGGACTGGTGGTCATCAGTCACGATGTGGACCTCCTCGCCGACGTGGTCAACCGTGTGTGGTTCCTCGACGCCGTCCGTGGCGAGGCCGATGTCTACAACATGGGCTGGAAGCGTTACCTCGACGCGCGGGCCACCGACGAGCAGCGGCGCAAACGCGAACGCGCGAACGCAGAGAAGAAGGCCGGCGCGCTGCGTGCGCAAGCAGCCAAGCTGGGAGCCAAGGCGACCAAGGCCACGGCAGCCCAGAACATGCTCAAACGCGCCGATCGAATGCTGGATGCGCTCGACGAGGAACGCGTCGCCGACCGCACTGCACGCATCCGATTCCCGGAGCCCGCATCGTGCGGCAAGACGCCGCTGATGGCGAGCGGACTCACGAAGACTTACGGCTCGCTGGAGATCTTCACCGGTGTCGACCTCGCCATCGACAAGGGCAGCCGGGTGGTTGTGCTCGGGCTCAACGGTGCGGGTAAGACCACACTGCTCAAACTCCTTGCGGGCGTGGAGAAACCTGATCTCGGCGCACTCGACCCCGGCTACGGTCTGAAGATCGGCTACTTCGCCCAGGAGCACGACACCCTCGACGAGATGGCGACCGTGTGGGAGAACATCCGCCACGCCGCGCCCGACGCGGGCGAACAGGATCTGCGAGGGTTGCTGGGCGCGTTCATGTTCAGCGGCGCACAGCTTGATCAGCCGGCAGGCACGTTGTCTGGTGGCGAGAAGACGCGCCTGACCCTGGCGGGCCTGGTGTCGTCGGCGGCGAATGTCCTGCTGCTCGACGAGCCGACCAACAACCTCGACCCGATCTCACGAGAGCAGGTGCTCGACGCCCTGCGCAGCTACACCGGCGCCGTGGTGCTGGTGACGCACGACCCCGGCGCGGCTGCTGCACTGGATCCGCAACGGGTGATCCTGCTACCCGATGGCACCGAGGACCACTGGTCCGACGAGTATCAAGAGCTCATCGAGCTGGCCTGAGGCCGGCGTCACCTGGCGCCGTGAGGTGCGAGCTTGCGAGCGGCCCAACGGTCCCGGAGCTGCTGCCCGAGGGAGACGAGCGTGGAGGCGTTATCCCGGTCCCTGAGGAGCCTCGCGAGGAACGAGCGATGCGTCACGAAGGGCGGCCCTTCGTGACGTTCCTCCGCTAGCGCTCCGGAACTCCTCAGGGATCGGGGAAGTCATTGCCGCCGCTGGGGGGCGTGCGTGGGGGCGTCGTCCGGGTGTCGGAGCGGCTGCCCGAAGCAAGTGAGCGTGGGGGCGTCGTCCGGGCGGCGGAGCGGCCGCCCGAGGGAGGCGTGCGTGGGAGCGTCGTCCCGGGTGTCGGAGCGGCTGTCCGAGGGAGGCGTGCGTGGGAGCGTTATCCCGGGTGTCGGAGCGGCTGCCCGAAGCAAGTGAGCGTGGGAGCGTCGTCCCGGTGTCCGAGCGGCTGCCCGAAGGAGACGAGCTTGCGAGCGGCCCAACGGTCCCGGAGCGGCTGCCCGAAGGAGGCGGGCGTGGAGGCGTTATCCCGGTCCCTGAGGAGCCTCGCGAGGAACGAGCGATGCGTCACGAAGGGCGGCCCTTCGTGACGTTCCTCCGCTAGCGCTCCGGAACTCCTCAGGCATCGGGGAAGTCATTGCCGCCGCTGGGAAGTGAGCGTGGGGGCGTCGTCCGGGCGGCGGAGCGGCCGCCCGAGGGAGGCGTGCGTGGGAGCGTCGTCCTGGGTGTCGGAGCGGCCGCCCGAGGGAGGCGTGCGTGGGAGCGTCGTCCTGGGTGTCGGAGCGGCCGCCCGAGGGAGGCGTGCGTGGGAGCGTTATCCCGGGTGTCGGAGCGGCTGCCCGAAGGAGGCGTGCGTGGAGGCGTTATCCCGGTCCCTGAGGAGCCTCGCGAGGAACGAGCGATGCGTCACGAAGGGCGGCCCTTCGTGACGTTCCTCCGCTAGCGCTCCGGAACTCCTCAGGGATCGGGGGAAGTCATTGCCGCCGCTGGGAAGTGAGCGTGGGGGCGTCGTCCGGGCGGCGGAGCGGCCGTCCGAAGCAAGTGAGCGTGGGAGCGTCGTCCCGGTGTCCGAGCGGCTGCCCGAAGGAGGCGAGCGTGGGAGCAGCATCCCGGTCCCCGAGGAGCGAGCGTGCGAGGCTCATCCCGGTCCCTGAGGAGCGTGCGTGCGAGCGTCACGAAGGGTAATTCAGCGCGGGGCTTTCACGACTTCGCAGTCTCCGGCCAATAGCGCTTGCGCAGTTCGCCTTTCACGAGTTTTCCGGTGGGCGTGCGGGGTAGATCGTCGACGAAGTCCACGGAGCGGGGAGCCTTGTAGGCCGCGAGCGACTCCTTCGTGAACTCGATCAGTTCGTCGGCGAGTTCCGGCGACGGGGCGAACGCCGCGTCGAGTTGCACGCAGGCCTTCACCACTTCTCCTAGGTCATCGTGCGGCACACCGATCACGGCGACGTCGTACACGGCCGGATGGTTGATCAGGACGTTCTCCGCCTCCTGCGGGTAGATATTCACGCCGCCGGAGATGATCATGAACGCCTTGCGGTCGGTCAGGTAGAGGTAACCTTCGTCGTCGACATAGCCGACATCGCCTGTGGTCGACCAGTTCTCGTGCTTCGGATGCTGCGCTTTCCGGGTCTTCTCGGGGTCGTTGTGATAGTGGAATGCAGGTTCATCACGCTCGAAGTACACCTGACCGACCTCACCGGTGGGCAGCTCCGTGCCGTCCTCGTCGCAGACGTGCAACACGCCCAACAGGGGCTTGCCCACCGAGCCGGGATGATCGAGTGCCTCCTGCGGGCCGATGAAGGTCGCCCCGGCCGCCTCGGTGGACGCGTAGTACTCGTGGATGACCGGGCCCCACCACTTGATCATCGCCTGCTTGACCTCGACCGGGCATGGTGCGGCCGCGTGCACAGCGACCTTCATACTGCCGACGTCGTACTTGCCACGCACCTCTTCCGGCAACTTGAGCATCCGGATGAACATGGTCGGGACCCACTGGCTGTGGGTCGCGCGATACTTGTCGATCGTGGCCAGGGCGACTTCCGGATCGAATCGATCGAGGAACACCACCGTTCCGCCGACGGAATTCGTCACACCGCAATAGCGAAGGGGCGCAGCGTGATACAGCGGTGCGGGGGACAGGTAGACGGTGTCGGCATCGAAACCGTACATCGGCGCGAAGATCGCGGTGTAGGAGTCTGGGATCTCGTCGACCTGGCCCTGAGGCAGTGGCGTCTGGATGCCCTTGGGTCGACCGGTCGTGCCTGACGAGTACAGCATGTCGGTGCCGCGCGGCTGATCGGTGCGCTGGTCCGTCGAGGCGGCCGCGAGGACGGCCTCGTACGAGTCGAAACCCGCGATCTCTCCGGCCCAGGCCAAGCGCCGTCCGGGCTGGTTGAGTTCAGCGATCTCGTCGGTGTGCGAGACCGCCTCGGCAACTGTCGCGCCGGCGAAGACGACCTTGGCATTGCAGTCGCCCAGGATGTAGTTGGTCTCGGCCGCGGTCAGGTGGTGATTGATCGCGGTGACATACAGGCCACTGCGCAAGGCGGCCCAGTAGACCTCGAACATGTGCAGGTCGTTCTGCGAGATCATCGCGATCGTGTCGCCGGGCCGGAGCCCCAACGACTCCAGATGGTTGGCGAGGCGCCTCGAGTTGTCGTCGAGCTGCCGATAGGTCAGTTGCTCGCCGGTGGAGGCGCGGATGACAGCAGGCTTGTCCGGGGTGGATGCGGCGAAGACTCCGGGGAACAAGTGATACTCCTCTGACGAAGGGACGGCAACACCGTCGACGATCATTACCGAGCGATCGATCGGGTGTTGGGAATCACACTACACACACGTTTACGCCTTTTCGTGCACGCCTTGGCGAAATTGCTCACCGCCCGGCGAGGAACCTGTCCATGGTGCGTTCGGCGAGCGCGGTGATCGTCAACGAGGGGTTCACCAGACCGACCGCACCCGGCACGAACGACCCGTCGACGACGTAGAGATTGTCGTAGCCGAGGACGGCACCGTTCATCGACGCAGCCTGGCCCACGACGACACCGCCGAGCCCGTGATAGGTGCTGGCCGAGCCGAATCCAACGGCTCTCGCAGACAACGGGACGCCGTTGGCGGGACGGCCGAATCGTCGTTCGGTCCGTTCGTAGAAGCGGGTCACGAGCGCCGTGCTGCGCCGGTCGAGCACGCTGGAGCCCTCTGGGAACGGATAGTTCAGGTGGGCCGCGCGTGTCGCGTGGTCGTAGTCGATCGTGCCGCGCTCATCGGTGTGCGCCTGGATCAGGTGGGTGGTCAGTGCCTTACCGACCGGGGACGGCAGTGGGGTTGCCTGATAGACCATGGAGACCGGGCCGCCCGGCAGATCGTCCTCGTAGATTCGTGCGTACCCCGGACCGCCCTGGACGGCGCCGAAGTCATCCGACGGGTTCACCCGGATCGTCAGGAAATCGCCGTTGCTGCCGAAGCCGTTGCCGATCTGCGGCGACAGGTGGGGGAGGACGCCGAGCGCCCGGGCCCGGACGAGAAGGGCAGTCGTGTGGAACGAACCAGCGGCCATGAACAGGTGATCGGCCTCGGCGGTGACGACGCGAATCGTGCGGCCCGCGTCGTCGAGCACGCGCGCGGAAACGACGAATCCCGCTCGGCGAGAACGCAGCCGAATGTCGAAGACCTCGTGCATCGGCTTGACCGTGACGTTGCCGGTGCGTTCCGCGGCGGGGATGTAGGTGTGGTCGACCGACTTCTTGGCACCGCTGTTCACGCCGTACTGCAGATCTCCGATGGAGACGCCGGCACGCCGTTGTCCGCGCAGCTCGGCCCGGACCAGATCCCAATCGATCGCGAAGTCGAAGAAGTGCGGGGTGGCGCCGTAGCGGGCGATCGTGGTCAGCCACGAGCGGGCCCCGACATAGTTGGGGTGCGCGAGGATGTCGTCGGGCAACGGTGAGACGCCGAGCATCTTCTTGGCGCGCGGGTAATAGACCCGGGCGAGTTCGGGGTAGTCGGCGGCTCGGGGGAAGTTGCGTTCGAAGTCCTGCCGGCGCGGTTGCGGCGTGAACGAACCGAACACCAGCGATCCGCCACCGACGCCGGCGCCATGCACGGACTCCAGACCGTTGCCGATCACATGGTCGAGAACTCCGGGGTACGGCTCGACCGGCACCGCCGTGGCAGCGCTGGCTCCGGCTCCGCTTCCGAACCAGGCCGCGCGTTTGTCCGGAGTCAGGAATGTGGCAAACGTGTTGCCGTCGGGGCGGATGGGCCAACGCCGCCCACGTTCGAAGACAGTTGTGCGGATCCCCGCCTGTCCGAGGCGGAGGGCGGCGACGGCGCCCCCGAATCCGCTACCTATGACGATGGCGGTCTCGACCGGGGCGGCCGTCGAGCGCGCCGACACCGCTGCGAGCGCACCGAACGCACCGATGCCGGCGGCGCCTCTGATCAGCGCTCGGCGGGATATCGGTGTGGGTGCGTTCGGCACACCGTCCACAGCTGCAACCCTAGGCCCACGAGCTGATCCTCAGGTGCGAAAGCAGAGAACCGCGCTGGGTGTGCCGCCGGTGCATGGCCGCCGGAAGGTCCTCACCGCCCCTTCGACCGGACCGACGCCTCGACCAGGTCGAGCACCGCATGCAGATCGTCGGTCGGCTGGCCGGATGCCAATCGGGTGATCAGCCCGTCGAGCACCAGGTCGAGGTACTTCACGAGCACCTCGGTGGGGACGTCGTCGCGGAGCCGGCCGGCCTGACGGCCGCGTTCGAGCCGCCGGAGGGTGGCCGCCTCGACATCAGCGGAGTGGGACAGCCACGCGGCGCGGAACGAGACGTCGGTGCGCAGTTTGCGGGCGATCTCCAGCCGGGTGCCGAGCCAGTCGAAATCCTGGGGCCGCGCGAGCATGTCGCGCATGACCTGGACCAGACCCTGCTCGGCGGCGACATCGGCCATCCGCTCCGCATCTTCGCGCGCGAGGGCGAGGAACAAGGCTTCCTTGTCGCGGAAGTGGTGGAAGATCGCACCTCGGGAAAGTCCGGTCGACTCCTCGATACGTTTGACGGTCGCGCCGTCGTAGCCGTATTCGGCGAAGCAGTGCCGCGCGCCGTCGAGAATCTCTCGACGGCGCGCGGCCAGCCGGTCATCACTGACCTTGGGCACTTCTCGTGCTCCCTGTCTTGTTCAAGGACTGACGTTGATCAGCTCTTGATCATGTTGCGCAGCACGAACTGCAGGATTCCTCCATTGCGGTAGTAGTCGGCCTCGCCGGGCGTGTCGATCCGCACCTTGGCGTCGAACTCGATCGTCGAGCCGTCCTCCTTGGTCGCGGTGACGTGCACCGTCTGCGGGGTCGTACCGGCGTTGAGCTCCTCGATGCCGCTGATGTCGTACGTCTCGGTGCCGTCGAGGCCCAGCGACTTGTGCGACTCGCCCTCGGGGAACTGCAGCGGGATGACGCCCATACCGATCAGGTTCGAGCGGTGGATGCGCTCGAAGCTCTCGGTGATGACCGCCTTGACGCCCAGCAGGCTGGTGCCCTTGGCCGCCCAGTCGCGCGAGGACCCGGTGCCGTACTCCTTGCCGCCCAGAACGACCAGCGGGGTGCCCTGCGCCGCGTAGTTCTGCGCCGCGTCGTAGATGAACGACTGCGGGGCGCCGTCCTGGGTGAAGTCCCGGGTGTAGCCGCCGGTCACACCGTCGAGCAGCTGGTTCTGCAGACGGATGTTGCCGAAGGTCGACCGGATCATCACCTCGTGGTTGCCGCGGCGGGCGCCCAGCGAGTTGTAGTCCTTGCGCGCCACCCCATTCGCATCGAGATACTGCGCGGCCGGGGTGCCCGGCTTGATGGTCGAGGCGGGGGAGATGTGGTCGGTGGTGACCGAATCGCCCAGCTTCGCCAGCACGCGTGCGCCCTTGATGTCGGCCACCGGGGCCGGGTCCGCCTGCATGCCCTCGAAGTACGGAGGCTTGCGGACATAGGTGGACTCGTCATCCCACTCGAACGTCTTGCCCGAGGGGGTCGGCAGGTTCCGCCAGCGCTCGTCGCCCTTGAACACATCCGCGTAGTCGGACGCATACTGTTCGGCCGAGATCGACTCCGAGATCGTGGTCTGGATCTCCTCGTTGGTCGGCCAGATGTCCTTGAGGAACACATCGTTGCCGTCGGAGTCCTTGCCGAGCGGATCGGATTCGAAGTCGAAGTCCATCGTGCCGGCGAGCGCGTAGGCGATGACCAGCGGCGGCGACGCGAGGTAGTTCATCTTCACGTCGGGGTTGATACGACCCTCGAAGTTACGGTTACCCGAGAGCACCGCGGTGGCGGTCAGATCGTTGTCGTTGATCGCCTTGCTGATCTCCTCGGGCAGCGGGCCCGAGTTGCCGATGCAGGTGGTGCAGCCGTAGCCGACCAGGAAGAACCCGAGCTTCTCCAGATACGGCCAGAGGCCCGCCTTGTCGTAGTAGCCGGTGACGACCTGCGAACCCGGAGCCATCGAGGTCTTGACCCACGGCTTGGCGGTCAGGCCCTTCTCGACGGCCTTCTTGGCGAGTAGGCCGGCGCCGAGCATGACCGACGGGTTTGAGGTGTTGGTGCAGCTGGTGATCGACGCGATGGTGACGATGCCGTGGTCGAGGATCATGTCGCCGCGCTCGGCCGAGGAGACCTTGACCGGCTTGGACGGCCGACCCTCGGCGCCCGAGGCGGCGTTGTGGGCGGGCTCGTCATCGGCGAAGGACAACGTGGCCGCAGTGGCCGAGACCGAGGGCGCGTCGGAGGCCGGAAAGCTCTCCTCGTTCGCCTCGTCGACACCGTTGTGTTCCGGGGTGTTGCCCTCTTCGACGTAGTTGTGGATGTCCTTGCGGAAGGCGTTCTTCGCATCCCAGAGTTCGATGCGGTCCTGCGGCCGCTTCGGTCCGGCGATCGACGGTACGACCGTGGACAGGTCGAGCTCCATGTACTCGGAGTACTTCGCCTCGGTGGCGTCCTTCTCCAGCCACATGCCCTGTTCCTTGGCGTAGGCCTCGACGAGGTCCAGGGTTTCCTGGGAGCGACCGGTCAGCTTCAGGTAATTGACCGTCTCCTCGTCGATGGGGAACATCGCGCAGGTGGAGCCGAACTCGGGACTCATGTTGCCGATGGTGGCGCGGTTGGCGAGCGGGACCTCGGCGACACCGTTGCCGTAGAACTCGACGAACTTGCCGACCACACCGTGCTTGCGCAGCATCTCGGTGATGGTCAGGACCACGTCGGTGGCGGTGACGCCCGGCTTCGTGGCGCCGGTCAGCTTGAAGCCGACCACACGCGGGATGAGCATCGAGACCGGTTGACCCAGCATCGCGGCCTCGGCCTCGATACCGCCGACGCCCCAGCCCAGCACACCCAGGCCGTTCTCCATCGTGGTGTGCGAGTCGGTGCCGATGCAGGTGTCCGGGTAGGCCACACCGTCGCGGACCATGACCGACCGGGCCAGGTGCTCGATGTTGACCTGGTGCACGATGCCGGTGCCCGGCGGGACGACCCGGAAATCGTCGAAGGCGCCCTGGCCCCAGCGGAGGAACTTGTAGCGCTCCTCGTTGCGCTGATACTCGATCTCCACGTTGCGCTCGAAGGCCTGGGCGTTGCCGAAGGCCTCGATGATCACCGAGTGGTCGATGACCATCTCGGCCGGCGCCAGCGGGTTGACTTTGTCGGGATCGCCGCCGAGCTCCTTGACCGCGTCGCGCATGGTGGTGAGGTCCACGATGCAGGGCACGCCGGTGAAGTCCTGCATGATCACACGGGCTGGCGTGAACTGGATCTCGATGCTCGGGTCGGCACTCGGATCCCAGTTGGCGATGGCCTCGATGTGCTCTTTTGTGATGTTCGCGCCGTCTTCGGTGCGGAGCAGGTTCTCGGCCAGAACCTTCAGCGCGTACGGGAGTTTGTCGGTGCCCTCGACGGCGTTCAGGCGATAGATCTCGTACGAGTTGTCGCCCACTTCGAGGCTTCCGCGGGCGCCAAAGGAATCGATACTCACGTCTTGTCCACTCTCCTCAAGTGCCGGCGGGCTGCGCCGGCCTGCTTCTCCGACGGGCTGCGTCGGCTTCGTGCAGCATGCTCTCGCTGCGGTCATGTCACCGTCCGGGTGTCGATCAGCGCGGGAGCTGTACGCGGACCGGGAACGACACCGGCAATGTTAACAGTACGGACGTACTGTTAACAAGCGACGCTTACATCCGGCGTGTCGAACTCCGTGCACCATCCGGACCGGGATTCTCCGGACGTGTCCATTCTGTCGTACGGTGCTGCAGGAGGTTTGGCGAGCCGTTGCCGTCCGTGCGAATTTAATGCTCGCGAAACCTCGCCGGTGACGTCCCGACACGATCGGGTCCCGTACCGGAAGGATATGCGGATGGATGCGAGGATGACCACATGAGTCCCGGTGCGACGCCACAGCAGGTGCTGGCTCTGCCCGCCATAGGGGCGACGGCGCCGTCCGTCATCCCCGCGGACGTGGACATGCCGGCGATCCTGCACGACCTCCAGCAAGATGGCGTGTCGGCGCCGGCCGACCAGGTCGCCGGTCTGCAAGCCGTCGTGGCCGACGCCAAGGCCGACGGCTACGACGTGAGCTTTGTGGTGATGCCACGGGCCCTCAAGTTCGAGTACTACCGCGATATCGCGACCGAGCTGCAATCGGATGTAGGCGGCACGGTGATCGTTCTCGGTCCGAACTCGGTGGGTTCCTCGTCGCCGTATTTCAGTCGGGTGCAGCAGGAGGAGGCCACTGACCACCTCACGCTCACGAACCCGCCCCTCGCGGCGCGGCAGATGTGGGACCAGATGAGCGGACCGTCGTTGAACTGGACGGCCATCACTCTGGTCCTCATCGTGGTGGTCGTCGTCGGCGCCGCGATCGCGCGCGTGCGCTCCCGGCGTCGCACGCGCACGGACCTCGCCGAAGGTGGCGGTGACCTGGCAACACCGCACGCCGCCGGGACGACCGACCTCTCCCGCGATCTGCCGTAGTCGGGGCCGTCGCCCCAGGTGCCGCGCGGTCGCCGCGGTAGCCCTCACGCATCCCCGCGCGGTGAATTCTCGCCATTCGCCGATCGTGCGCGATCGGTCTCTCTCAGGGGCCTGATGGGCGCTGCTACACCTCGTCGCCGCATGAGCGGCCCGTGCCACGCCCGCCGCCGGCGTTTCGTTGCTAATTCGAGACCTAGGTGGTCGGTGCGACTTTTGGCCAGTTCACAGTGTTTTCCCTGGTAATCACGCCAATGTAATTCGTGACGATTGTTTTCCGATGTGTCCGATGTGACGTACGGTTCTGTTGTCACGTGTGGTGTCCGAGTGATGGTGGGCACCGCATGTGGTGCATGGTGCGTGACACGGAAGTCGGGATCGGGGCAGGCATCGATGTCGCAGCGATGCGGGTGTGCCGGGGCATACCGCGAACGACAAGGGAGATCTTGTGAACCGAGGTAACGCCGGTGTGGCGGGTGGGGGACCACCGGTGCCCAGCGCGGGACGAAAGTCACCGCTGGTGCGCCTGTGTGTGCTCATCGTCATCGTCCTGCTCGGAGCGATCGGCGCGGGCCAGGCGCAGGCGGCGCCGGGGAGCGGGTCGAAGTCCACGGCCTCCACGTTGATCAACCAGATCGCCAAGGCGAATCAGAATCTCGCTGACCTCGACAACGCTGTCGCGGTGCGGCAGGAGAACGTCAACCGCGCGCTCGTGGACTACCAGAATTCGGTGGCTGCGCAGCAACTGGCCACGGTCGCGGCGACGTCGGCGAAGCGTTCGCTGGCCGACGCCGGCCGCAAGGTGGCCGAGGCGCAGAAATCGTTCGACCGATTCGCGCGCGACGTGTACCGCCAGGGCAGCGCACAAGGGTCGATGTCGGAGTACGTGTCATCGGACAACCCCGGCGCCGTGCTCGACCGGATCACGGTCCTGGACCGGCTCGGCAAGCAGCAGCGCGACACGATCGAGCGTCTGCAGGTGGCGCGCAACCAGCAGGCGAACCGCGTCGCCGCGGTCGAGGCCACTGCCCGTCAGGCGCGGTTCGCGACCCGCAGCGCCGCCACCCGTAAAGACGACGCACTCGCCGCTGTCGCCGCCGCGCGCTCGGCCGCAGCGTCCGAACAGCAGCGTCGCGCCTTGTTGATCAGCAAGAGGGACAAGGTCCAGGCCTCGCTCGACAAGATTCGCGGCGTGGTCCCGAAGCGAGAGGCCGACGGCCCCACGGCCGGCGACCTCCTGCAGAACCTGTTCCCGGACTCTCCCGCCAGCCCGACGCCGCCCGGCGCCCCGGCGACACCGGTGGCCGATGGTGACAACCAGGCGCTGGCCGTTGCCGCCGAGGCCGCGGCCAAGCTCGCCCTCGATGTCGGGCAGAAAGTGCTCGCAGGTCTCGTGGGGCGTCAGCAGGTGCCGCATTCTCAGCTGCTCGACGAACTCGGTGTCGGCGGATCGGACATGACCGGTAGCGGACCGGACTCGTTGAGTTCGACGCTGAGCACCGGCAGCCTCGGCTCCCTGTTCGGCAGTTCGTCCGGAGGTGGCATGGTCCGGCCGGGTCTGCGTGGACCGCAGGCCGTCGAGATCGTGGTGAACCGCGCCCTGTCGCAGCTCAACGTGCCCTACGCGTGGGGTGGTGGTGACGCCAACGGGCCGACCCGCGGAATCCGCGACGGCGGCGTGGCCGACAGCTACGGCGACTACAACAAGATCGGCTTCGACTGCTCCGGGCTGATGATCTATGCCTTCGCCGGGGTCGGCATCGACCTGCCGCACTACACCGGCTATCAGTACACGTCCGGCCCGCAGTATCCGTTGTCGCAGATGAAACGGGGCGACATGATCTTCTTCGGTCCGAACGCCAGCCAGCACGTGGCGCTGTATCTGGGCGACAACAAGATGGTCGAGGCGCCGGAATCGGGCAGCGTCGTCAAGGTGTCGCCCCTGCGAACCGCGGGCGCGATGCCCAACGTGGTGCGCCTGCTCTGAGTCGCCGTCGACCGATCCTGGGTCGACAGGTGCCTGAGCCGCCCACGCGACCCTTCTTGGCCGCTTTTCAGACAACGCGACTACGCTGGCAGCGACAGGCCGCCCCCACAGCGCTGCGCTGCACGTAGGTAGAACAGGAGCAACCGGTTGACCTCTTCGCATCCCCCGGCCGAATCCGCGGGCGGAGCCGGCCCCGACGGAACGGTCGCGTTGTCCGACAGCGACGTCAAGCTGCTCGAGCGGGCGATCTACGAGGTGAAACGGGTCATCGTCGGGCAGGACCAACTCGTCGAGCGCATCCTCGTCGGCTTGCTCGCGCGCGGCCACATCCTCCTCGAAGGCGTGCCGGGCGTCGCCAAGACCCTCGCCGTGGAGACCTTCGCCACTGTCGTCGGCGGATCCTTCTCGCGTGTCCAGTTCACCCCTGACCTGGTCCCGACCGACCTGATCGGTACGCGTATCTATCGGCAGGGCCGGGAGGAGTTCGACACCGAACTCGGTCCGGTGGTGGCCAACTTCCTGCTCGCCGACGAGATCAACCGCGCTCCGGCGAAGGTGCAGTCGGCGCTTCTGGAGGTGATGGCCGAGCGGCACGTGTCGATCGGCGGCACCACCTATCCGATGCCGGATCCGTTCCTGGTCATGGCAACCCAGAACCCGATCGAGAACGAGGGTGTCTACCCGCTGCCGGAGGCCCAGCGCGACCGCTTCCTGTTCAAGGTCCTCGTCGACTACCCGACGGTGGAGGAAGAGCGCGAGATCGTCTATCGCATGGGCAACGTGCCGCCGACGGCCTCGCAGGTCCTCGATCCGGAGACGATGATCCGGCTACAACAGACCGCAGCCAACGTCTTCGTCCACCACGCGCTCGTCGACTACGTCGTCCGCGTCATCAACGCCACCCGTCGGCCGGCCGAACTCGGGTTGACCGACGTCTCCGCGTGGCTGTCCTACGGTGCGTCCCCACGCGCCACCCTCGGCATCGTGGCGGCGGCCCGGGCGTTGGCGCTCGTGCGCGGACGTGACTACGTGGTGCCGCAGGACGTGGTGGAGATCGTGCCCGACGTGCTGCGCCACCGACTGGTGCTCAGCTACGACGCCCTCGCCGACGAGGTCGACGCCGACCAGGTGATCACCCGAGTGCTGCAGACGGTAGGGCTGCCACAGGTCGGTGCGCAGCCGGTGTCGCCCAATGGTTTTCCGGGGACGCCTGGCCAACCCGGCTCGAATCAGCAGGGGCCGCAACAGTATCCGGGCCAGACCAACGGCGCGGGGGTGAACCGGCCTGCGGTGAACCAGTCTGCAGTGAACCAGTCTGGGGCGACCCAGTCGACGCCACGGTATGCCGGCCAATAGCGACCTGCCGTCGCTGGGCGCCGGGCTCCTGTCCGAACCTCAGCTCTCGGCGGCCCTCAAGACTCTGGAACTGACCGTGCGGCGCAAGCTGGACGGCGTGCTGCAGGGCGAGCATCTCGGGCTCATCCCGGGCCCGGGTTCCGAGCCCGGTGAGGCCCGCGCCTACCAGCCCGGCGACGACATCCGGCGGATGGAATGGTCGGTGACCGCGCGGACCACTCAACCGCATGTCCGGCAGATGATCGCCGACCGCGAACTCGAGACCTGGTTGGTCGTCGACGCCTCGGCCAGCCTCGATTTCGGTACGGTGAACTGCACCAAGCGTGAACTGGCAGTCGCCGCCGCCGCTGCCCTGGTGCACCTCACCTCCGGCGGAGGCAACCGGCACGGTGCGATCGTCGTGACCGGTGATCAGTTGGTCCGAATCCCGGCCCGCAGCGGCCGTGCCCATGCCCAGAATCTGCTCAAGGCGATCGCCACCACAACCCGCGCCTCGACCGGGGTGCGCGGGGACCTGCATGCCGGTATCGAGGCGTTGCGCCGACCGCAGCGCCGTCGCGGACTCGCCGTGGTCATCAGCGACTTCCTGGGACCGATCGACTGGGAGCGGTCCCTTCGCGCGATCGGCGCCCACCACGAACTGCTCGCGGTCGAGGTCCTGGACCCGCGCGACCTGGTACTCCCGGACGTCGGCGAGGTCACGCTGGCCGACGCGGAATCCGGCGAGATCCGCGATATCACCATCACTCCGACGATCCGGCGGGACTTCGCGTCCGCTGCGCGTGCGCATCAGCAGAAGGTGCATCGCACCGTCCGCAGTTGTGGGGGACCGGTGCTGAGTCTGTCCACCGACCGCGACTGGATCACCGACACCGTCAAGTTCGTCGCGCAACGTCGACGCGGCCTGGCAGCCGGGGTCGGGTGACGCGCAGGTGTCGATCCTGGCGAGCCCCTGGTGGCTCCTGCTGCTCCTGGTCGTGGCCGGATTGGCGGCCGCGTACATCTACGTGCAACGGTTGCGGCGCAAACGTGCGCTGAGATTCGCCAACCTGGACCTGCTGAACCGTGTGGCGCCGCAGCAACACAACAGATGGCGCCACGTACCCATCGCCCTGCTGCTGGTTGCCCTGACGCTGCTCGTGGTTGCGATGGCCGCGCCGCAGGCGGATCGCCGGGTGCCGCGGAACAAGGCGACCGTGATCCTCGTCATGGACGTGTCGCGGTCCATGAACGCGACCGACGTCTCGCCGTCGCGGATCCGGGCAGCGCAGGACGCCGCCCGGAAGTTCGCCGACGAACTGACCGACGGCATCAACCTGGGGTTGATCTCCTATGCGGGGACCGCGTCGACCCTCGTCTCGCCGACGCCGGACCACAACGCGACCAAGGAAGCGGTCGACAAACTACGGCTCGACGACAAGACCGCGACCGGTGAGGGCATCTTCGCGGCGATTCAGCAGATCAAGACCCTCAACGCGGTCCTCGGGGGAGATGAGGCGGCGCCACCTGCGCGGATCGTGCTGCTGTCGGATGGCAAGGAGACCGTGCCCGACGACCCGGACGATCCACGCGGGGCGTTCACCGCGGCCCGCAAGGCCAAGGAGGAGAAGATCCCGATCTCCACGATCTCCTTCGGGACCATGAACGGCACCGTCGATCTCGAGGGCGATCAGGTCCCCGTACCGGTCGACGACGATTCGCTGCGCAAGATCGCCAATCTCAGTGGTGGACAGTTCTTCACGGCGGCCAGCCTCGACGAGCTCAACAAGGTCTACGAGACGCTGCAACAGCAGATCGGGTACGAAAAACGCCGGGGTGACAATTCCCGCCCATGGCTCATCGCCGGTACCGTGTTAGCGCTGCTCTCGGCATTCGCCGCATTGGCGATCAATCGTCGACTGCCCTGAGCGCAAACACACCGAAACGAACGGATAAGTTTGACCACCATGGCAGACAGCAACGAAGCTCAGCAGGTCTCGCGCTCGGTATTGGTGACCGGCGGCAATCGCGGGATCGGACTCGCGGTCGCCCGCCGCCTGGCATCGGACGGCCACAAGGTCGCGGTCACCCACCGTGGTTCGGGTGCGCCCGACGGCTTGTTCGGTGTGCAGTGCGATGTCACCGACAACGAGTCGGTGGAGAGGGCGTTCGACGAGGTGGCCGAGCACCAGGGCCCCGTCGAGGTGCTCGTCGCCAACGCCGGTATCACCGACAACATGCTGCTGATGCGTCTGTCCGAAGAGTCCTTCGAGAAGGTGATCGACGCGAACCTGACCGGAGCTTTCCGCTGTGCAAAGCGGGCGACCAAGGGCATGCAGCGCGCCAAGTGGGGACGGATGATCTTCCTCGGGTCGGTCGTCGCGATGTCGGGCATTCCGGGACAGGTCAACTACGCGGCGTCCAAGGCCGGTCTGATCGGCATGGCGCGCTCGATCGCCCGCGAGGTCGGATCCCGCAACATCACCGCCAACGTGGTGGCGCCGGGATTCATCGAAACGGACATGACCGCCGCCATGGAGGATCGCTACGTCGACATGGCGAAGCAGGCGATCCCGCTCGGACGGGTCGGGCAACCCGAGGACGTCGCCGCCGCCATCAGCTTCCTCGCCTCTGACCAGGGCAACTACATCACCGGCGCGGTGATCCCCGTCGACGGTGGCATGGGCATGGGCAACTGATCCGCTGATCCGTTCAATCGACGACATCCGAGCTTGAGGAGCTGACCGTGACCGGAATTCTCGACGGCAAGACCATTCTCATCACCGGCATCATCACCGATGCATCCATCGCGTTCCACGCGGCCGCCATGGCACAGCAGCAGGGTGCCAAGGTGATCATCACCGGTATCCCCGAGCGGCTTCGGCTGATCGACCGGATCGCCAAGCGTTTGCCGCAGGAGGTGCCGCCGGCCATCGGCCTCGACATCACCAGCGAGGACGACCTGAACGCGTTGGCCGGCAAGATCAAAGAACTGGCACCCGAGGGTGTGGACGGCGTGATGCACTCGATCGCATTTGCTCCGCGCACCCTGATGGGGCCGGATGCCGTGCCATTCCTGGAAGGGCCGGGTCCCGACGCCGCCAAGGCTTTCGAGATCTCCGCATGGAGTTATGCGTCGCTGGCCCGTGCGGTGCTCCCCGCGATGAACGAGGGGGGCTCGATCGTCGGCATGGACTTCGATCCGCGGACCGCGATGCCGTACTACAACTGGATGGGGGTCGCCAAGGCCGCACTGGAATCGGTCAACCGCTACGTGGCACGCGAGGTCGGCAACGCCAAGAACATCCGATCGAATCTCGTTGCGGCCGGACCGATCAAGACGCTGGCCGCCAAGGCGATCGCCGGCACCGCGACCGACGACGCCAAGCAGCTGAACATGCTCAACGAGTACTGGGACGGTGCCTCGCCGATCGGCTGGGACGTCGACGACCCGACGGTGGTCGCGAAGTCGGTGTGCGCGTTGCTCTCCGACTGGCTGCCCGGCACCACCGGCTCGATCGTCTACGTCGACGGCGGGGCGAGCCACAACACGTGGTTCCCGGAGAACTTCGCCGGGTAGTGGACGCCGTTGCCGAGCGCTTCGACGCCGTACTGTTCCTGAGCTTCGGCGGGCCGGACGGCCCCGACGACGTGATGCCGTTCCTGGAGAACGTCACCCGGGGTCGTGGCGTCCCGCGGGAGCGTCTGGAGGCCGTCGCCGAGCACTATCTGCATTTCGGTGGGGTGTCGCCGATCAATCGGCTCAATCTCGAGATGATCGGCGCCATCCGGTCGGCACTCTCGGCGCGCGGTCAACAGTTGCCGGTCTACTTCGGAAACCGGAACTGGCATCCGATGGTCGAGGACACCGTCGCCGAGATGTTCCGCGACGGGCATCGGCGGGTGTTGGTCTTCCCGACCTCGGCGTGGGGCGGCTATTCCGGATGCCGCCAGTATCACGAGGACATTGCGCGCGCCCTGACCGCACTCGCGCGCACCGAGCCCGACAGCGCGTCGGATCCGATGCTGCTGCGCAAACTTCCGCAGTACTGGGATCACCCGGCGATGGTCGCGGCCGGCGCCGATGCGGTGCGGCGTGCTGTGGCGCAGCTGCCCCCGAACGGCGGTGAGCCACGCCTGGTGTTCACCGCGCACTCGATCCCGACATCGGCAGACCGGGCGTCCGGCCCGGCTGCCGACGGTGGGGGTCTGTACTCACGCCAGGTCGCCGCGGCCTCGGCGGCGGTGGCCGCAGCGGCCGGATTCCGCGACTTCGATCAGGTCTGGCAGTCCCGATCGGGCCCCCCGCAGGTGCCGTGGTTGGAACCAGACATCTGTGATCACCTCGAAACGATTGCTGCCCAAGGTGTTCAGCAGGTCATCGCGTGTCCTGTCGGGTTCGTCTCCGATCACCTCGAAGTGGTCTGGGATCTGGACAACGAGGCGGCAGAGGTCGCCGAGCGGCTCGGTATCGGCTACGTGCGCGCCGCCACCGTCGGCGACGACCCCCGATTCATCGAGATGATCGCGGATCTCGTCGAGGCCTATGTCGGCGGCGACGGGAAGACCGCCGCGATGGGGTGCGGGGACAATGGGCGGATCTGCCGCACCGACTGCTGCGTACCCGCCCGACGACCCACCTGATCCGGCGTCTCGGCGGCCCGATCAGCGGTCGACCGGGAGGTACTCGCGGATCACCTGATTGACCGCGGCCGCCCGCGCGCCCCGCGCGAGCGCCGTGAGGCGTCGAAGGCGGGAATCTCCTGTCTCCACGTGGACCGCGGTCACGCCGAATGTGAGGGTCTGTGCGACGGCGAGGTCGACGATCGCCTCGACACGTGCGGCGGAATCGAGCACGCGGGTCGCCCGGTCGTCGTCGTGCGGTGGGAGCGTCACATGGTGTCGAGCGGTCAGGGTGTTCAGTGTGACGCGCAACTCCTTCGGACTGCCGCGTACCGCGCCGCTGCCGAGGCCTCCGATGATATCGGCGGTTTCCCGAACCGCTTCGCGCAGATCGTATTCCACCTGACCAAGTGGTTGCGGGGGTATGGTTTGGACCGGTTGCCGATAGCGTCGGGCGGTCCACCGGCAGGTCTGGTCGGCGAACTCCGGGATGAGACCGATGGTGGTGTCATCCGATCGATCATGGACCAAGACGATCTCGGCGGCAGCGAGTGCTGCCGTCGTCGCCGGGTCCGGCGGCAGGCCCTGCGGGTCCCCGGGGGTCGGCAGGCGAACCTCGATCCGCCCACCACGACGGAGAAGTGCCAGCAGGGCCAGTCGGGCGTTGTCACCGGAACCGTCGAGCAGGTCGTCGGCGTCGATGACGGTGTGACGGCCGGCGAACTCGTCGAGGGTGTCGGTGACATCGTCCGGCGCGCAGCGTCCGCCGAGCCACGCGGCAGCCCAGGCGCCCAGCGCGCAGCCCGGCCACGCGGGTGGGCCGGAGACGATGTGATCGGTGCTGGTCATAGGTTTTCCACGATAGGCGACCCGGTGGGATCCGGGTAACCCGGCGTGGCTCTGCGCCGTTCGGGCGCCGAGGTCTTACGGTAGGTCTCCGTGAGCGATGACCGTTACGGACGAGACGTGCTGGCCAACCCGCGCCGTGCGAAGCCGAGAGCGCCCGAGGTGGCTGCCGAGCGCGATCTCGTCGTCGAGGACGCCGCCAGCGGATTCTGCGGTGCTGTCGTGGGACTCGAGAAGAGCTATTCCGGTGATCTGGTCCGGCTCGAGGACCGTCGCGGTACGACTCGGGTGTTCTTGATGCATCCGGCCGCCTTCCTGATCGATGGTAGGCCCGTCACCCTGGTGCGACCACGCACCCGCGACCGCGGTCCTGCGGTGGCCGCGACGACGGCCTCCGGGTCCCGCGTCGCCCCGACCTCACGAGCGCGGACGGCACGGGCCAGTCGGATCTTCGTCGAGGGGGTGCACGACGCGACCTTCCTCGAACGGGTGTGGGGTGCTGACCTGCGGGCCGAGGGTGTGGTGGTGGAGAGTTTGGACGGCCTGGACAATCTCGCCGCGACGCTCGAGGAGTTCGGCCCCGCCGCACATCGGCGCGCCGGTGTACTGGTCGATCATCTGGTGGCGGGCTCGAAGGAGATGCGGCTGACCGCGGAGGTGGGCGAGCACGTCCTGGTCTGCGGCCATCCCTACATCGACGTCTGGGAGGCGGTGAAACCGTCGTCGGTGGGGATCCGGGCCTGGCCGACGATTCCGCGCGGAACCGATTGGAAGACCGGCGTGTGCCGTGAATTGCGTTGGGGGACGCCGCGAGACGGTTGGCGTCGGGTGCTGTCCGGGGTGCGGGACTATCGTGACCTCGAAGTGGATCTGCTGCGGTCGGTGGAGGAACTCATCGACTTCGTGACCGCCGCGGCCGGCGATCGCTGAGAACGTCGGGCCCACGGTCCGAATGGTGATTTCTGGCACACTGGAGTCATGACCGCATTGGTGTGGTTGGTGGCCGCCATTCTGTTGGTGATCGCCGAGATGTTCGTCGGCGATCTGACCCTCCTCATGCTCGGCGGAGGAGCGTTGGCGGCTGCGGGTGTCGACTTCGCGCTGGAACCGCCCCTCTGGGTGGACGCCGTGGTGTTCGCGGTCGTCTCGGTGTTGCTGGTGGGGGTGGTGCGGCCGGTTGCGCGACGGCACATGCTCAATCGACCCACGGTGCTGACCAACACCGAGGCGCTCGAGGGTCGTCATGCCACAGTCACCGAACGTGTCGACGAGCACGACGGACGCGTGAAGATCGGCGGTGACGTGTGGTCGGCCCGCACGCTCAATCCCGGCGAGGTCATCGAACCGGGTATCGAGGTGACCGTGGTGGAGATCGATGGCGCCACCGCGGTCGTATGGAAGGGATGACGCAAGATCATGGAGTACATCGGATTGATCGTGGTGGTCCTGCTCGTCCTGCTCGTGGTGACGGTGCTGGTGAAATCCGTGGCGTTGATCCCGCAGGCCGAGGCAGCTGTCATCGAGAGACTGGGGCGCTACACCCGTACGGTGTCGGGTCAGCTGACACTGCTGCTGCCGTTCATCGACCGGATCCGCGCTCGTGTCGACATCCGTGAACGTGTCGTCTCGTTTCCGCCCCAACCGGTGATCACCAAGGACAACCTGACCCTGTCCATCGACACCGTTGTGTATTTCCAGGTGACCAACCCGCGCTCGGCGGTCTACGAGATCGATGACTACATCACCGGTGTGGAACAGCTCACCATCACCACGTTGCGCAACGTCGTCGGCGGGATGACCCTCGAGGAGACGCTCACCTCCCGCGACTCCATCAACGGGCAGCTGCGTGGTGTCCTCGACGAGGCGACCGGCCGATGGGGACTCCGGGTTGCCCGGGTCGAGCTGAAGAGCATCATGCCGCCACCCTCGATCCAGGAATCGATGGAGAAGCAGATGAAGGCCGACCGCGAGAAGCGGGCGACGATCCTGGCCGCCGAAGGCCAGCGGGAGTCGGCCATCAAAACTGCCGAAGGCAACAAGCAGAGTCAGATCCTGGCGGCCGAGGGCGCCAAGCAGGCAGCGATTCTGGGTGCCGAGGGTGAGCGGCAATCACGCATCATGCGGGCCCAGGGTGATCGGGCCGCGGCATATCTGAATGCGCAGGGTGAGGCGAAGGCGATCGAGAAGACCTTTGCGGCGATCAAGGCGAGCAAGCCGACACCGGAGGTGCTGGCGTACCAGTATCTGCAGCAACTCCCGGAGATGGCCAAGGGGGCCGGCGACAAGGTCTGGGTGGTGCCATCCGACTTCGGTTCCGCGCTGCAGGGTTTCGCGAAGTCGTTCGGTGTCCAGGGCGACGACGGTGTGTTCCGCTATGAACCGTCGCGCGACGACGAGCCGACCGCGGTCGACGAATCCGATGTGGCGGACTGGTTCTCGCTGGCGTCGGATCCCAAGGTGGCCCAAGCAGTTGCCGAGGCCGAGGCGGTGGCACGCAAGCCGGTGGCACCCGAGGTGACCACGCACGCGGCGCGGGAGTTGGGCTATCAGACCTCCAACGATCTCGCACCGCAGCCTCGGTCATCGGAGTGATGGTGCGTCGTCACGGAGGGCGGCCTTCGTGACGACCTCTCCGTCGTGCTGCGTGGTTGCTGGGACCAGGAGCGGTCAGTGCCCGATGAGGTAGGCGACGCCGGCCATGCCCGCCGCCCACAGTACCGAGGCGAATGTCCCCATGATGAATTGCTCGCTGGCCTGGGGAGCACGGAGCTCGGGATACCGGGCGAAGCTCTTCACCGCGAGGATGACCACCAGACCATCGGGCCAACCGGCGAGGAGAGTCGCGGCCACCGCACCGCGTTCGAGGTAACCGATGACCCGGCCGCCGCGCAGCGGTCCGCGGTCGGGGCCGTCGTCGTGCGGATTGACCCCTCCGGCTCGTAGCACGAGGCGGACCACGAACCCGCCGCCGGCCGTCGCCGCGATCATCGACGCGCACACGGTCACTACCTCTCCGGCATCGCGGGCCGGACCGGCGGATGCGGCGATCACGGCGGCTGCGGCCGCCAGGACGATCATCGTGGCGGCGGTCGTCCCGTCGAGCGCGGTGGCAGCACGGGGATGTCGAGCGTCGTCGAGCAGTCGGAGTCGCACGATGGCGGGGATCACCGCTACCACGGCCGTCGCGACGAGCAGGATGATCGCCGTTGCCGTCATCGCTTCTCCCCGTTCGGTGCGTTCCCGGTGTCGGCCCGTTCGAGGAGTTCGGTCACGAGTGCCAGCGCATCGCGCTCGATGTCCCATCGGGCACTCTGCAGCCGTTGCGACATCGCCTGTGGAGTGATCCCCAGGACGTCCGCGCCTTCGGCCTGGGTCACGCCGGTCCGCATCACCCTGACCGCTTCGTCGCCGTGGTCGCTGCGGCCGGCGATCACATCGGCCAACAGCCGTGCGGCGGTCTCGGCATGATGCGACCACAACGTGTCCACACCGCGGATCGCCAGCGGGATGCGATGCTTCTTCGCCGCCTCGACGGCGTCACGGGCGTATTCGAATGCGGGGCCACGGCCGGACCGCGTCGAGGCAGGCAGGGGGAGGGCGACCGGGCCGATGCCCACGCCGACGCTCCAGTGACCGTCGGCGGCCAGGGCGACCGCGAGACGCGCGACCACGTCCGGTGCGTCAGCGGTCGCCTGCACCTCATCGCCCGCGGTTCGTTCGAATCGGCGCAGGAGCGCCACCTCGGCCATGTCCTCGAGGAGTCCATCGACGCGATCGACATCACCACGGCTGCCGCGTTGGTCCACGGTCAGGACGTACACACGCCACCACCTCCGACACTCAAGGTTAGAGACTTGATATGCAGATATCAAGTCTCAGTGCTTGATTGGACGAACCTTGATCGCGGGATATCAAGGGATGCAGCTTGATTCCTCTGGGGATTGGTCCGACCGTCGATTGGCCGGATCGGTGACGGGGAGTCTGGCGTCCAGGATCAGGCCGATGATGCCGACGGCGAAGAAACAGGCACTGAGCAGCAGCAGGAGTGGATTGCGCTGACCTGCCAGAGTGTCGCCGAGGAAGACGACAGCCGCCGTTCCCGGAGCCATGCCCAGGACCGTCGCGACGAAATAGGGGAGGGCGCGCACCGACGACAGTGCCGAGCAATAGTTCGCCACGGAGAACGGGCACGCGGCGATGAGGCGGAGTGAGCCGACGGCGAGCCAGCCTCGTCTGCTCAGACGATATTCGACCGAGCGGACCACGGGTTTCGTCAGATAGGGGCGGATCCGTTCCCGGCCGAGCATCCGAACCAGCCAGAACGAGACCATCGCGGCCACGGTCGAGGCGATCATCGCACCGGTGAACCCGACGATCGGACCGAAGAAGATGCCGGACATCACGGTGAACGGAGACCGGGGGACCGGCGCGAGCGTGACCACCGCATAGATGACGAAGAACGCCCAGACGAACGCGGGTCCCAGCCCTTCGCCCCAGGTACGCACACTCGCCACCGTCGGTAGCGGGATCAGGTAGGAGCCGATGAGAACCACGGCGACCATCGCGGTCAGCGTCAGTGCCGGGCGGAGTACGCGACGATCGATCCGGGCCCGCGGACGACCGGTACCGTCTGCCGTGCCGTCGGCTGTCGACGAATCGTCGACAGTGGCGGCGGGCTCGGTTTGCACCGGCCCACTGTACCCGCGCGATCGACGTGTGATGGATCACGCAGCGACCTGGACTGTGGGCCGAGCGAGCGTTCGGCTAAAGTCGGTTACGCGCTCGAACCGGGAGCATCACGGAGGTGTCACGCCCCATGTCGCAGACCACTGCGTCGAAATCAGATCGGCCCGACAGGCCGCTCGACGAGGCCTATAACGCCTGGTCGCAAGCCGCTGCCGCGGTGGTGGCCAAGTCCCGCAGGACCACCGTCGACGAGCTGGGTGCTTCAGCCGAGGAGTTGCTGTCGACCAACACGTTCGACGGTCTGTCCATCCGACCGCTGTACACGCGAAAGGACGAAACCGCTGAATCCGGCGTGCCCGGCAGCTTTCCGTTCGTCCGCGGCGCCGACCCGGACCGCGACGTCACCGCCGGATGGCGCGTGACCGAACGCTTTGGCGACGACGCCACCCCGGTGGCCGATGTGAACCGGGCAGTCCTGGACGCGCTGTCCGGCGGGGCGAGCGGGCTCTGGTTGTCGATCGGCAACACGATCACACCGGACGACATCGCCGCCGTTCTCGAGGGCGTTTACGTCGACCTCATCCCGATCACCCTCGACGCAGGGGCGGCCGGAATCTCCGCCGCGCGCGCGTTGCTGGCTGCCCGGGAGAGTGCGGTCGCCGCGCCCGAGGCCGCCGCACCGACCGCCGCGACCGTGACGTCACTGGGTCTCTCCCCGCTGACCGCGGCGTTCTCGGGTCGGCCGACCGTGCAGGCCGCCGAGGCGACCGCCCTGGCAACCGAGGCCCCGACCGGCGTCCGGACCTTTCGGGTGGACGGCACCGATTTCGCCACTGCCGGAGCCGACAACGGACTCGAACTCGCTCTGCTCGTGGCCGCAGGTGTCACACACCTGCGCGACCTGACCGCCGCAGGCCTGTCCGCGGCGGACGCTCTGGGCCAGATCACCTTCGCCGTCTCCGCCGGAGACGATCAATTCGCGACCATCGCCAAGTTCCGGGCATTGCGCAAGCTCTGGGCCCGGGTCGCCGAGGTGGTCGGGGCCCCCGAGGCGGGTGCTGCGCTCACTCACGGCGTCACCGACCTGTCGATGCAGACCCAGCGCGATCCCTGGGTGAACATGCTCCGGACCACGATCGCCGCATTCGGTGCGGGAGTCGGCGGGGCGGATCAGGTGACGGCCCTCGGATTCGATGCCGCCATACCGTCGCAACGCCGGACCAGCAGTCCCGCATTCTCTCGGCGCATCGCACGCAACACCCAGTTGCTGCTGCTCGAGGAGTCGAACATCGGCCGCGTGCTCGATCCGGCCGGCGGTTCATGGTTCGTCGAATCGCTCACCGACGAGCTCGCCACCAACGCCTGGACGGTCTTCGGCGAGATCGAGACCGCCGGCGGCTATCGCGCAGCACTCGGGTCGGGATGGATCGCCGACGAAGTGGCGGCCTCCCTGGGCCGCCGTGACGACGCGGTGGCACATCGCCGCGCCGCGGTCACCGGCGTCAACGAGTTCCCCAATCTCGACGAGAAGCCGTTCGCGTCCGCGATCGCGGACGCCGTGGACGTGCCGATGGGCGCCCCGCGTCTCGCTCGCGTGGGCCGTGCCTTCGAGGAACTGCGCGATGCCGCGGATGCAGTGCTGGCCGAGGCGGGCCGTCGACCGACGGTACTGCTGCTGCCTCTTGGTACCGTCGCCGAACACAACGCCCGAACGACGTTCATCGCCAACCTGCTCGCCGCAGGTGGTATCTCGACGATCAACCCCGGGCCGCTCGCTGTCGACGGCATCGCCGCGGCAGTAGCCGAGGCCGGCACGCCGATCGCGGTGATCTGTGCGAACAAGCAGCGGTACACCGACGACGGTGCTGCGGCACTGGCGGCCGCTCGCGCCACCGACCTGAGCACCGTGTTGATGGCCGGACCGGACAAGGAGTGGCCTGACGGCGGCGACCGCCCCGACGGGTCGTTGCGGATCGGCATCGACGCGGTCGCGACCCTGCGGGGACTTCTCGACCAGCTGACCCACGAATCGGCGGGAGCGACATCATGACCCAGACGGAACCGACCCGTGCCACCGAGGATTTCGGCGCGATCCCCAGCTTCGCCGGGGTGGACCTGGCGTCCGCCGCGGCCCCGGGTGCCGCCGACGCCGATGCGGCGATCCAGCGGATGGCCCGGGACCAGGGGCGCACCACCGACGAGATCACTTGGACCACACCGGAACAGATCGATGTCCGCCCGATCTACAGCCGAGCGGACCGCGACGCGGTGACCACGCTCGAGGAACACCCCTACCCGCTGGACTCGATTCCGGGCGAGGCCCCGTTCATCCGCGGCCCGTACCCGACGATGTATGTCAACCAGCCGTGGACGATCCGGCAGTACGCCGGATTCTCCACCGCCGCAGAGTCCAACGCCTTTTATCGCCGCAATCTCGCGGCCGGCCAGAAGGGCCTGTCGGTCGCCTTCGACCTCGCCACCCACCGTGGCTACGACTCGGACCATCCGCGCGTCGCCGGGGACGTCGGCATGGCCGGGGTCGCCATCGACTCGATCCTCGACATGCGGCAGCTGTTCGACGGGATCGACCTCGGCTCGGTGTCGGTGTCGATGACCATGAACGGCGCCGTGCTGCCGATCCTGGCGCTCTATGTGGTGGCCGCCGAGGAACAGGGAGTGCCGCCGGAGAAGCTGGCGGGGACCATCCAGAACGACATCCTCAAAGAGTTCATGGTCCGCAACACCTACATCTATCCGCCGAAACCGTCGATGCGGATCATCTCCAACATCTTCGAGTACACCAGCCAGAAGATGCCCAAGTTCAACTCGATCTCGATCTCCGGCTACCACATCCAGGAGGCCGGGGCGACTGCGGATCTGGAGCTCGCCTACACGTTGGCCGACGGGGTCGAGTACATCCGCGCCGGTCTCGAGGCGGGCCTCGACATCGACAAGTTCGCGCCGCGGCTCTCGTTCTTCTGGGGCATCGGGATGAACTTCTTCATGGAGGTCGCCAAGCTCCGCGCGGCTCGCCTCCTGTGGAGCGAACTGGTCGCCCAGTTCGAACCCGCCAATGCGAAATCGCTGTCTCTGCGCACTCATTCGCAGACCTCCGGGTGGTCGCTGACCGCGCAGGACGTGTTCAACAACGTTGCCCGCACCTGCGTGGAGGCGATGGCGGCGACCCAGGGTCACACGCAGTCGCTGCACACCAACGCCCTCGACGAGGCGATCGCGCTGCCGACGGACTTCTCCGCCCGCATCGCGCGTAACACCCAGTTGCTGCTGCAGCAGGAGTCGGGAACCACGCGCTCGATCGACCCGTGGGCGGGTTCGAACTACGTCGAGTGGCTGACCCACCAGCTCGCGCAGAAGGCGCGCGCACACATCGCCGAGGTCGAAGAGGCCGGCGGCATGACGCAGGCGATCAACGAGGGCCTTCCGAAACTACGCATCGAAGAGGCCGCCGCCCGTACCCAGGCACGCATCGACTCGGGTCAGCAGCCCCTGGTCGGGGTCAACAAGTACCTGGTCGACGAGGACGAGGAGATCGAGGTCCTCAAGGTCGAGAACTCGAAGGTCCGCGCCGAGCAACTGGAGAAACTCGCCCGGCTGCGCGCCGACCGCGACGAGGCGGCGGTCCAGGCGGCCCTGGAAGATCTCACGCGGGCCGCGGCATCCGACGAGGGTGGACTGGAGAACAACCTGATGGCGCTGGCGATCGAGGCGGCCCGCCACCAGGCGACCGTCGGTGAGATCTCCGACGCGATGGAAAAGGTCTATGGTCGCCATCAGGCGGAGATCAAGACCATCAGCGGGGTGTATCGACATGAGGCCGGACAGGTGAGCAACGTCGACGCGGCGACCGAGATCGTCCGGCAATTCGGTGAGGCCGAAGGCCGTCGGCCGCGTGTGCTGGTCGCGAAGATGGGCCAGGACGGTCACGATCGCGGCCAGAAGGTGATCGCGACCGCGTTTGCCGACCTCGGCTTCGACGTCGATGTGGGCCCGCTGTTCGCCACGCCCGAGGAGGTCGCCGCGCAGGCTGCGGACAACGACGTCCATGTCGTCGGCGTCTCCTCCCTCGCCGCCGGTCACCTGACGCTGGTGCCGGCACTGCGTCAGGCCCTCGCCGACGTCGGGCGTCCCGACATCATGATCGTGGTGGGCGGTGTCATCCCGCCGGGCGATTTCGACGAACTCTACGAGGCGGGTGCGGCGGCGATCTTCCCGCCGGGCACGGTGATCGCCGACTCCGCGGTCGAACTCGTCACCAAGCTCGCGACCAACCTGGGACACGAGCTGGCGGGCGTCGCCGGCGAGTGATGGCGGAGCAGAACGCCCCAGCTGCGGTGGCCGCGTCCCGGCGACAGATCGACATCGATGCCCTCGAGCAGTCGGTGCTGGCCGATCGCCGCGCCGACCTGGCGCGTGCGATCACTCTCGTCGAATCGACGCGACCCGACCACCGGGCGGCGGCGCAGGAACTGCTGTTGCGGCTGACACCGCACTCGGGCAAGTCGTTTCGGGTCGGTATCACCGGTGTGCCGGGTGTGGGGAAGTCGACCACCATCGAGGCGCTCGGAACCTATCTCATCGAGCAGGGGCACAAGGTCGCGGTCTTGGCCGTCGACCCGTCGTCGACACGTACGGGCGGATCGATCCTGGGCGACAAGACCCGCATGGGTCGGCTGTCGATGTCGAAGGACGCCTACATCCGACCGTCACCGACCTCCGGCACGCTCGGTGGTGTCGCGCGAGCGACCCGCGAGACCATCGTGCTCGTGGAGGCGGCCGGCTTCGACGTGGTCCTGGTGGAGACGGTCGGGGTGGGTCAGTCGGAGGTGACCGTGGCCAACATGGTCGACACCTTCACCTTCCTCACCCTGGCCCGCACCGGGGACTCGTTGCAGGGCATCAAAAAAGGGGTCCTCGAGCTCGCCGACGTCGTCGTGGTGAACAAGGCCGACGGCAAGCACCTCAACGAGGCCAAGGGGGCGGCACGCGAGCTGAAGAACGCCCTGCGACTGATCTATCCGCATGACACCCTGTGGGTGCCGCCGGTGCTGACGATGAGCGCGATCGAGAACACCGGCGTCGCCGAGTACTGGGACGCGGTGCTGCGGCACAAGAAAACCCTCTCCGACGCCGGGCAGTTCGAGGCGCGGCGCAACCAGCAGCAGATCGACTGGACCTGGGCGATGGTCGACGACATCGTACTGTCCCGTCTCGCGAACAGCGGACCGGTCAAACAGATCCGCAAGGACGTCGAGCAACAGGTACGGGCCGGAGACCTGACCCCTGCTCTGGCGGCCCAGCAGATCGTCGACGCATTCGACACCCGACCCGACTAGGGCGTGTCTCCCTGGCTGAACCGGCGCCGCGAACGGCTGCGGGCTAGCCCAAGTGCGTGGTGATCGGCGCGGGGGTGGATGCCACGTCGTCGAGCACCCGGATGTTGTGGGCGACATCGCGGCTCTCGCGTTTGGCCACCGCGGCGATCGCGAGGTCGAGAACGCCGGCCACACCTGGCGGGTCGAAGATCAGCGTGGATCGGTGGGCGACCTGGATGTCGCGTGCGCGGATCGTCGCTCGTCGGAGGAGGTCGGGCTCGAGCGCCAACACGGTGGCGAATTGCCAAGCGCCGTCACGGAACACCTTGATCGCCTCGTTCAGCAGGAAAATCTGGTTGTCGCGGAGAACGGCGTAGATGTCGGCCAGTGCAGGGGAGAGTTCGTTCAAGTCCTCGACCACCCCGTTGACCTGGCTGGCCAGCACCGCGTTGATGGTGTCGAAATCCTTGTGCAGAGAGCTCAGCTTCGTGCGCCCCGTGAACTGGACCGCGGCGATGCCGAGGTCCAGGGAGATATGGCTGTTCACGCCTGACAGCATGTGCTGCAACAGGATCGGTTCGGGCAGTTGTGCGCGATCGAAGGTGACACGCCACGAGCGGGTCGGTCTGCCGAACTGGTCCGGGTGAAAATAGCGGTTCAGGGCGTCGAAGTAGCGGGAGGCGAACGCGGCGTCGAACGCCTTCATCCGCGGGCCGTCCTCGAACAGACCATCATCGATCGCGACACCCACCGCGAGCGTGATCCGCTTGTACAGCGCGGCGAAATACCCCAGTCGACTCGACTCCCGAACCGCCCAGGCGATGATGGCGTCGATCGCGGCCACCACCTCGTCGATGGTGGCGACCGGACCGATCGGTGCCGGGGGCGGCGGGTGGGGCGGCGGCATGAGACGATTCTGGTCCCCGGCCCGCCGGGTCGGGTGCCGGAGCCGGGAATGCATCTCTTGGGATGACGCACCGACCCCGACGACGCGAGCGGTCAGCCGATGAGCGGGGCCAACGTCTGTCCCAGCAACGAAACACGGCCCGGCACATGACCGTTTGCGGGTGCATTGACGGTGACACCGTCCACGCCGGTGGCCAGCAACTTGCTGTAGCGTGCCGCAACCTCGTCGGGGTCACCGACGATGGTGGAGGCGCGACGCACGTCGGCGGCCGGATTCCGCTGCAGATATTCCTCGAACTCGGCGACGGCCTCGTCGTGGGTGGGCGCGATGCAGGCCGACGTCTGCAGCGTCACGGTGATGTCGGCGCGGTTGCGGCCCAGCCGGTCACAATGGCCTGCGAGTGCATCGAGCTTGCGGCCGATGTCCTCGACGGCACAGATGAGATTCGATTCATCGGCGTACTGTGCGACCATCCGCAGGGTCTTGCGTTCGCCGGCGCCGCCGATCATCACCGGGATCTTCGACAGCGGCGCAGGCACATTCATCGCCTCACTCACCTGATACCACTTGCCGTCGAGCGACGGCTTCTTGCCTTCGAGCATGCCGAGGATGATCTGCATCGACTCCTCGAGCTTCTCGAAACGGTCGGTGAAGGTGCCGAACTCGTAGCCGAGTGAATCGTGTTCGAGCTCGAACCAGCCCGCGCCTATCCCGAGTTGTCCGCGACCGCCGGAGACGATGTCGAGGGCTGTGACCGTCTTCGCGAGCAGGGTCGGGTTGCGATAGGAGTTGCCCGTCACCAGTGACGACAACCGGACCTTCGATGTGTGCTGCGCCAGCGCCGACAACAGGGTGTAGCACTCGAACATGGGATCGTCGGGGGCGCCGAGGATCGGAAGCTGATAGAAGTGATCCATCACCAGGACGGTGTCGAAACCGGAGTTCTCGGCTTCAACGGCTTGGGCGACAACTGTCGGGAACAGCTGGTCGGAGGGGACGTCGGGGTAGGTGAAGTTGGGAATCTGGTAGCCGAGTCTGGTCACTCCTCGACGCTACGCCCGCGCCGGCCTCAATGCAGCCAGTCGTCCGCCGCACCTGTCGTTATGACCGAATTGTCCGAAGGTGCAAACGATCTGGCGAATCTGCCGAGCGTCTCGATGAGTTCGTCGAACACCGCTTCGACATCGGTGGAAGCCGCGATTCGGGCATTCGGTTCACCGGTCCTCGACCGCTCGTCGGCGACGGTCATCCCCCGGGTGAGCCGTCCGGTCAGTTCGATGTCCACGCGCGCAGGAACCGTGGTCACGATGTCCGGGGTGAGTGCCACCATGGCCGCAAACGGATCGTGCAGGTGCGCGATGTAGCCCTCATCGTGCGCCTGGTGGAACTCGAAGTAGAAACGCAGTGCGTCGGCGAGGTGACGGATGACCGGGTTGTCGGCAACCGACCGCACGCCGATCTCGTCGGCTGGATCCGGGCACTCGACGGGGGTGCTGCCGGCCGCGGCGGCCAGACGGACGAGATGGTCGGGTGTCATCGCCACGGACTCGGTCAGATCGAGGGGGCAGACGATCGGCGGTCCGATGCCCTCGGTCCCGAACGCCGCGAAGACCTCGGCCGCTGCCTCCGGGTCGACGGCGATGTTCCACTCCGAGGTCGGGGTGGTGTTGCCGTGAACGTGAAACGCGCCGCCCATGATGACCAGCCGCGCCAGCCGGGTCGGCAGCGCAGGGTCGCGTCGCACTGCCGTGGCCAGCGACGTCAGCGGTCCCGTGACCAGTCCGATCAGCTCGCCGGGATATGCGTTTGCGGCCTCGATCCAGGCATCCGCGGAGTCGGTCGAACTCGCCGTGATGGTGGCCGACGGAAGTTCGGCATAGCCCACACCCAGTGGTCCGTGGGTGTCCTCGGTGGTCATCAGCTCCGCGACGAGCGGGCTGTCGGCGCCCGCGTGCACCGGGATGTCGGCACGTCCGCACAGCTCGAGCCATGCCAGGTTGTTGGCGGTCACGACATCGACGGGCACGTTACCGGCGGTGGAGGCGATCCCGACGATGTCGACGTCGGGCCGACCGAGCAGGTACAGCAGTGCCAGAGAGTCGTCGATGCCGGTGTCGCAGTCGAGGAAGAGGCGGGTCACGAGTCCATTGTCGCCTGTCCGCAGCCGACGAGTCGGCGACGGGGTACGACGCGCCATCCGATCAACCCGACGAAGCCTCCGAACGTCACCACCCGGTCACTGGGGAGCCTCCGAACGCCACCACCGCGGTCCCTGAGGAGCCTCCGAGCCTGCGTCACGGGAGCCTCCGAACGCCACCACCGCGGTCCCTGAGGAGCCTCCGAGCCTGCGCCACCACCCGGTCCCTGAGGAGCCTCCGAGCTTGCGAGGATGCGTCACGAAGGGCCCTTCGTGACGCTCGCAAGCTCGCTCCTCAGGGACCGGATGGTGACGCTCGCAGGCTCGCTCCCTTCGTGACGCTCGCACGCTCGCTCCCTTCGTGACGTGCGCATGATCGCTCCTCAGAGCGAGACGATCGTCGCCGAGGCCGTACCCGGTGCGCCGTAGACCTGGGCGAGGCCGACCCGGGGGTTGCCCGGCACCTGCCGCTCGCCGGCTTGACCCCGGAGTTGGCGCACCAGTTCGTGCATCTGACGCAATCCCGAGGCGCCGATCGGTTCGCCGTTGGCGATGAGTCCGCCGTCGGTGTTCACCGGAATGGACCCGGTGATCTCGGTTGCGCCCTCGGCGAGTAACTGCTCCTGCTCGCCGTCCTTGCACAGTCCGGTCTCGGCCATGTGGATCACCTCGGCACCGGCATCGGTGTCCTGGAGCTGCGCGATGTCGACATCCTCTGGTCCGATGCCGGCCCGTTCATACGCCGCCCGGGACGCGTAGACGGTGGGTGACATGTCCTCCTCGATCGGCGCCGACGTCGCATGAACCTCGTATGCACCGGCTCGGCGGGTACGGATCTCGCTGGCGCGTAGGAACACCGGCTTGTCGGTGAACTTGTGGGCGATGTCGGCTCGGCACATGATCACCGCGGCCGCGCCCTCGTCCGGCGAGCAGAACATGTACTGCGTCAGCGGGTAGTTCACCATCTGCGAGTTCAGGATCTGGTCCTCGGAGATCGGCGTGCGCCGGAACGCATTCGGATTCCGCTCCCCGTTGCGGAAGTTCTTCGCCGCGACCTTGGCGAGGGTGGCCTGCGAGATGTTGTGATCATGGATGTAGCGATTCGCCTTGATCCCGAAGAACTTCGTGGTCAGGAACTGGCCGTTCTGCGCGTACCACTGTGGCAGCGCGAGTTTCGCGGGATTGTCGGTGAAGGCTCCCCGGGGATGCTTGTCCATACCGACGGCGATACCGATGTCGTAGGTCCCGAGGCGGATGGTGTCGGCCGTCTGCTGGATGGCACTGGCCGACGTCGCGCACGCGTTGAACACGTTGGTGAAGGTGATGCCTGTCAGCCCGACGAGACGGGTGACCGCATCCGGGTTCGAGATCTCATAGCTGCCGCCGAACCCGAATTGGATGTCCTTCCACTCCACCCCGGCGTCGGTCAACGCCAGTTGGATCGCCTCGGCGCCCATCTGCATCGCAGTCTTGTCGAAGCGCCCGAACGGATGGAGTCCGACACCGATGATTGCTACGTCGTTGGTCATGGAATTCCTCTCGGATCAGGCCGGCGCGAAGGCGAAGGTGTAGATGTCGTCGCCATCGGCATCGGTGGCGAACGGGATCATGGTCAGCTCGACGTCCTGACCGAAGCGCAACTTGGCCGGATCGTTTTCGGTGAGACGACCCTCGACGCGGACCACGTCGCCGAGTTCCACCAACCCCACACCGAAAGGGACGAAGTCCTTGCCGGTCGGTCCGATGTATGGGTCGCCGGGCGGGAAACCTTGGACCGTCCAGGCGATGAGCTTGCCGTTGCGGGGGAGTAGTACCTCGGCCGTGGCGCCGGAACTGCACTTGGGGCAGCGGTCCTGGACCGGGAACGTCGTGAACTCGCAGTCCGAACACCGGGTTCCGATGAGCTGCGTGTTCTCGTCCGGCCATGTGGAGATCTCGGGCGCGAGCGCCTTTGGCATGTCGTTTCCTCGCCTCGCTAGACAATCGATTCTGCATCAGCATAATCCAGGTTTCCGAAAATGGAAATGGCATTCTCGTGCCCTCTCCGAGGCGACGATCGGCGAGTGAGGGCGATCCGAGGCTCGTCGAGGAGCGTCGGACATCACGTTTACATCGTGTGCCGAGCACGTACGGTCGGGGGCATGGGGACCAATCTGATGGCATTCGAGTGGACGGACACGAATCGTGAATGGCTGATCGAGAACCCGATCCGGATCGTCGTCTATCTGGTGGTGGCGTTGATCGTGCGGTACGTGCTGCACCGGATCATCGACCGGGCGACACGTCGGCCTCCGGCGCCAGAACCGGGATCTGTGGAGACCAAGAAGCCCGCGTTGGTACGACACCTCCGTGAGCGCACCCCGAAGGCACTGCGGGATCCGGACATGGCCGAACGGCGGGCGCAGCGCGCACAGACCATCGGTTCGGTACTGAAGTCGACAGTGTCGATCATCCTGCTGGTGTGGGTGGTGTTGTCGGTGCTGAGCGTCCTCGGTGTCAACATCGCCCCGTTCGTCGCATCGGCGGGAGTGGTCGGCCTGGCCATCGGATTCGGTGCGCAGAACCTGGTGCGAGACTTCGTGTCGGGCGTGTTCATGCTGCTCGAGGACCAGTACGGGGTCGGCGACATCGTCGACCTCGGCGAGGCCATCGGCGAGGTCGAGACGGTCGGGCTGCGGATCACGACACTGCGCGACATCGATGGAACGCTCTGGTACGTCCGCAACGGTGAGATCGTCCGGGTCGGCAACATGAGCCAGGAATACGCCGTTGCGCGTGTCGAGGTGCCGGTCGCTCTCAGTGCCGACATCGACCGCGCGCAAGAGGTTGCGCTCGACGCGGCCCGTGCGGCAGTCGAGGACGAGAGCATCCGCGCCGACGTGCTCGGGCCGCCCGAGATGCTGGGCGTCCAAGAGGTCGCGCCCGACATGATCACCCTGCGCATGACGCTGAAGACCAAGGCAAACCGTCAATGGGCGCTGTCCCGGCGGATTCGTCGCGACATATTGCGCGCTTATGAGGAGCACGGCATCGACCTCCCCTACCCCAAGGGTCGGATGGCCGGGCTGATGGGGACCAACGGGAACTCATGACCCTGTTGGTCGGGATGGCGTTCGACCGGTCGCGTCGCCGACGCGGAAACAGCCTTCGCAAGCGTGATCGCACGTAGGCTTTGACGATGAGCCTGTCGTGGCCGCTCATCGGTCGGCAGGCCGAGATGAGCGCCATCGATACCGCCATCTCGGCCCGCGATACCTCTGGGATCGTCGTGTACGGCGCCGCAGGTGTGGGGAAGAGTCGGATCGTCCGTGAGGCGTTGTCGGCCGCGGAAATGCGTGGATCCAACTGCAGTTCGGTGGTCGGCACCTCCTCGGCACGGGCGATTCCGCTCGGAGCTTTCGCCGCCTGGGCGCCGGCAGATGTCACCAGTACCGTCCAATTGTTGCGGGACGTGATCGAGTCGCTCACCTCGTCGGCCTCGGATGCTCCCGTCGTCGCGATCGATGACGTGCACCTGCTCGACGACTTGTCGATATTCGTTGTGCACCAGATCGTCCTGCGCCGCGCCGCGAAGGTGATTCTCACCATTCGTGAGGGTGATCCGATTCCCGACGGAGTGCACGAGATAGCGAAGGTCGGCCGGTTCGACCGGGTCGATCTGCGCCCGCTGAGCCTCCAGGAAACCGCGACGTTGCTGACGGCGGTGCTGGGCGGACCGACCGAGCCGGGCGCGGCTCGTCGGCTGTGGCAGTTGACAGAGGGCAATCCCCTGTACCTCCGCACGATCGTCGAGCGGGAGGTGGCGGTCGGGCGACTGAGACGGGAACGTACATCGTGGCGATGGGCCGGTGATCCGACGATGCCGCCGGGTCTGACCGAGCTGATCGAAACTCGTATCCTGGCGGCCCCGGAGTCGGTTGTCGATGTGGTCGACACCCTCGCGGTCGGCGAGCCGATCAGTCTGGAGACCTTGTCGCGCATCGTCGGCCCGTCGGCGGTCGAGGAGGCCGAGAACTGCGGTCTGATCGCACTCGAATCCGCGGCGGGTCGGGTAGAAGTACGAGTGATCCATCCGCTGTATGGCGAAGTGCGACGCATGTGTGCACCCACCACCAAGTTGCGGAGACTACGTGGAAGGGTCGCACTCGAACTCGCCGCGTCCGGTGACCGCAACGACCTCCCGGTGCTCGTGCGTCGGGCCGCGTTGAGTCTGGACTCCGACCTGACGCCAGACGCGGATCTGCTCGTCAGGGCAGCCCATGGAGCGGTCTGGCTCGCCGATCTGGCTCTCGCCGAACGGATCGCCGGGGCGGCGATCCGTTCGGGAGGCGGTGTGGAGGCGAGTTTCATTCGCGCACATGCTCTTTCATGGCTGGGGCGAGGTCGCGAGGCGGAAGAGGTGTTCGCGCGGGTACCCCCCGGGCCGCTGACGGATGTCGAGCGCGGGCGATTTTCGTTCTTACGTGCGAGCAACCTGCTCTGGGCGCTCGGTGATCCCGTGCACGCCCAGGAGGTCATCGATGAGGCGTCGTGCGGGGTCGGCGAACACGGTGGCAGCTTCGTCGACGCCTTCCGGACCGTGTACGAGTTCGCGCTCGACCGACCCGAAGAAGCGATGCGGACCGCTGCGGATCTCGCATTGAGCGATCTGCCGGCTGTCGTCGGAGCCGAGACCTGCTGGGCGTTGACCACCATCGCAGCTGATGCCGGGCGCGTGGACGAAGCCGAGGCCGTTGCCGACGCGGGATACGCCGCGGTGGCACGGTCCTTCGACGCTCCGCAGATGCGGTTCAACATCGCTGATTCGCACGTGGGTGCGCTGCTCCTGGCCGGCAGGGTCGGTGACGCCCGTGAGATGGCCGAGCGAGTGCGCTCGCAGGGCGCCGATCTCCCGGGGGCGGCTCAGCTACTGGGGCTTGCCGTGGCCGGTCGTGCCGCGCTCTGGGCGGGGGATCTCGCCACCGCATGGTCGTTTCTCGAGCAGGCGGTCGAAGGCTTGTCCGTCTCCTTCGCGATGGGGTGGGGGTACCGATACCGTGTTCCGCGCACGATCGTGCTCGCGATGCGAGGCTCAACCGATGAGGCAGTCGCCGAGCTCTCCCTCCTGAACGACACCCGACGCCCTTTTCGGTCGTTGGACTACGAACTGAGTCTGGCCCGGGCCTGGGTGTCCGCGGGGCAGGGCGCGGTGAGCGAGGCGATCGCGGTGGTGTCGGCGGCGGCTGACCGAGCGCATGAGAAGGGCCACTTCGCAGCCGAGGTCCTCTGCGTTCAGACCGCCGTTCAGTTCGGCTGTCGAAGCAGCGGACCGAGGCTGCGCGGGCTCGTAAAGGTCGTCGAGGGTCCTCGCGTGGGCATGGCCGCTCGTTTCGCCGAGGCACTACGGAACGGAGACCCCAGGGAATTGTCCCTGGTGTCAGAGCACTTCGAGCAGATGGGTGACCGCGTGGCCGCCGCCGACGCGGCTGCCCACGCCGCACTGGCAAATCGCCGACTCGAACTGCGGGGATCGGCGTTGGGATGTGCAGCTCGCGCCGCCGATCTGGCTGAACAATGCGGAGGCGTATGCACACCCGTCCTGCGCCGGGTCGATGATCCGTTGCCGCTGACCGACCGCGAACGTGAGATCGTCACGCTGGTCGGCAACGGGCTGTCCAGTCGCGAGGTCGCCGAGCGGCTGTGCCTCTCGGTACGCACCGTCGAAAGCCACGTCTACCGGGCCATGGCCAAGACCGGAACGCGCACCCGAGACGAACTCGCCTCGCTGCTTGTCCGCGGCCGCAGGACAGCGAAATAGGCGGGCCGTCGAACACCAGCGCGGCAGCGTCCGGCGCCGCCGGCCTCAAGGCGATCATCACCGCACTGCGGAGCTGGTCTAGCGACTTCTCGATCGGGATCGAAGACGTCGTCGCGCACTGGGGTGTGCCGGACGAACAGGCGGCGATGGCGCGCTCGGTGACGTCGCTGGCCGCGCCCTCCGCAACCCTGATCATGCTTGCTTTCGGCAAGCCGCTCGGGCCGCTGTTCATGCCGCAGGGCGCCACGGTGGAGAGCATCGAGGCCGCCTACCGGGAGTGGGTGGTGGTCGATGTGATGCAGGCCGGCGAGGAGGCCGAGTTGCCGCGGATCGCGCGGAAGTCGCAGCCGAGGTTCTTCCGATTGGAGCGACGCTGAACCCGACTGAGACGACAGTGCCCCGGCGGACCGCCGGGGCACTGTCGTGGTGGATCTCGCAGCCATGTTCCAGGCCTGATCACTCTGGTGTCCGAGGGGGGACTTGAACCCCCACGCCCGTTAATAGGGCACTAGCACCTCAAGCTAGCGCGTCTGCCATTCCGCCACTCGGACTCAGTTGTCGGCGCGTTTGTCGCGCACCGGCCGGACTACCCTAACCGAGGTTGCCGCTGTATCCCAAATCCCGTAGGAGTGAGGTGTGACTTCCCAGCGCGCGGCCGTTCGTGCAGTCGATGAAGTGGTCGACATCGTCAGCAGTTTGATCCGTTTCGACACCTCCAACACCGGGGAACCCGACACCACCAAGGGCGAGGAGGAGTGCGCCAAGTGGGTCGCACAACTCCTCGAGGAGGTCGGCTACACCACCCAGTACGTGGAGTCCGGCAGACCGGGGCGCGGGAATGTGTTCGCGCGGCTGGCCGGACCCCCTGATTCGGACCGGGGTGCTCTGCTGGTGCACGGCCACCTCGACGTCGTGCCTGCCGAACCCGAGGACTGGAGTGTCCATCCGTTCTCCGGTTCCGTCTCCGATGGCTACATCTGGGGGCGCGGTGCCGTCGACATGAAGGACATGGTCGGGATGGCGCTCGCGCTGGCGCGGCAGTTCAAGCGCCAGGGCACGGTGCCGCCGCGCGAACTCGTCTTCTTGTTCACCGCGGACGAGGAGGCCGGCGGAACCTGGGGTGCGCACTGGCTGGTCGAGAACCGCCCCGACCTCTTCGACGGGATCACCGAGGCCGTCGGCGAGGTGGGGGGTTTCTCGCTGACCGTCGATCGGCCCGATGGTGAGCAACGTCGTCTCTACCTCGTGGAGACCGCGGAGAAGGGGCTGTCGTGGATGCGCCTGACCGCCGAGGCGAAGGCGGGTCACGGTTCCTTCCTGCACGACGACAACGCGGTGACCGAGGTCGCCGAGGCCGTGGCGCGCATCGGCCGTCACACCTTCCCGATGGTGATGACCGAGTCGGTCAGCGAGTTCCTCGCCGCGGTGACCGACGAGACCGGGCTGGACTTGCGGCCCGACGCACCCGAACTCGACACCACTCTCTTCAAGTTGGGCAATCTCGCCCGGATCATCGGTGCCACCTTGCGCGACACCGCGAACCCGACGATGCTCAAGGCCGGCTACAAGGCGAACGTGATCCCGCAGAAGGCCGAGGCGGTCGTCGACTGCCGGGTCCTGCCGGGTCGGCAAGCAGCCTTCGAAAAAGAGATCGACGAACTGATCGGCCCGAACGTGACCCGCGAATGGATCACTCACCTGGACTCGTACGAGACGGAATTCTCGGGTCACCTGGTCGATGCCATGAATGATGCGATCCTGGCTCACGACCCACTGGGCAAGACGGTGCCCTACATGCTGTCGGGTGGTACCGACGCAAAGGCGTTTGCCAAACTGGGTATCCGGTGCTTCGGTTTCGCGCCACTGCAATTGCCGCCGGAACTTGATTTCGCCGCCCTGTTCCACGGTGTCGACGAACGGGTCCCGGTGGACGCGGTCTTGTTCGGAACCAACGTGTTCGAGCACTTTCTGTTGCACAGTTGAGGTGCGCAGCCCACGATCGTCGACCGATCGTGGGCGCCTGCGCACAAACGAGAAAGGTGATCTGATGTCGTCGTCGTTCAACCCGTACGATCCGCTGCCGAACCTGCCCGGCTTCACCCTGACCTCGGAGAGCGTGACCGACGGTCAATCGCTGCGCAACGAGCAGGTGAGCGGACTGATGGGGGCAGGGGGCGACGACCTGTCGCCGCAGCTGAGCTGGTCCGGGTTTCCTTCTGGCACCAAGAGTTTCGCCGTGACCGTCTATGACCCCGACGCTCCGACGGCCTCGGGATTCTGGCACTGGGCGGTCGCCGACATCCCGGCCTCGGTGACGTCGCTGCCCGAGGGGGCGGGGGACGAGACCGGTGGTGGATTGCCGGCAGAGGCGGTCACTCTCGGCAACGATGCGGGCATGAAACGGTTCGTGGGTGCTGCACCGCCGCCGGGGCACGGCCCGCACCGCTATTACGTCGTGGTGCACGCCGTCGACGTCGAATCGCTCGGATTGCCCGACGGCGCCACCCCGGCGTATCTCGGGTTCAACCTGTTCTCCCACGCGATCGCCCGTGCGACCATCGTCGGCACCTACGAGCAGGCGTCCGAGAACGTCTGACCCAGGACCGGATTCGTGGCACCAGCCGGCTCCCGGTGACTTGCTGCTACGAACTCGTGGCGTCGCTGCCGACGGCGTCGGCCAGGCTCGCGAAGCCGGCCGCGCGCACGTGGGCGGCGACGCCATCGTGGATCTCCTTGGCCCACAGCGGTCCGCCGTAGATGAACCCGGTGTAGCCCTGCAGCAGGTTTGCACCCGCACAGATGCGTTCCCAGGCCTGATCCGCGGTCTCGATACCGCCCGCGCTCACCAGCGCCAGTCGGCCGCCGACGCGCGCATACAGGCGACGCAGCACCTCCAGCGATCGGTCGGCGAGTGGTGCTCCCGACAGGCCACCCGCCCCCATCGCCGTGACCTCGGCCGGCGGCGTGCGCAGGCCGGAGCGTTCGATGGTGGTGTTGGTCGCGACGATGCCGGCCAGGCCGAGCTCGACCGCGAGGTCGGCAACGGCGTCGATGTCCGCGTCGGCCAGATCGGGTGCGATCTTGACCAGCACCGGCACCGTGACCTCGTCGAGCACAGCGGCGAGGATCGGACGCAACGAGTCGACGGCTTGCAGGTCACGCAGGCCCGGCGTGTTCGGGGAGCTGACGTTGACCACGACGAAGTCGGCGAGCGGCCCCAGCATCCGGGCACTGAACCGGTAGTCGGCGTCGGCGTCGGCGACGGGAACCACCTTGGTCTTGCCGATGTTCGCCGCGATCGGCACGCTGACCGGCCCCGGTCGTAGCGCGGCGAGGTGCTCGGCGGCGACCGTCGCGCCGGGGTTGTTGAAACCCATCCGGTTGATCAGCGCGCGGTCGGCGGGCAGGCGGAACAGTCGGGGCGCGGGGTTGCCGGGCTGCGGCTGCCCGGTGATGGTGCCGATCTCGGCGTAGCCGAAACCCAATTGACCCCAGGCATTGACCGCCGACGCGGTCTTGTCGAAGCCGGCCGCGAGGCCGAGTGGGGCCGGGAAGTCCAGGCCGAAGACCCGCTGCCGCAGCACCGGATCATGGCTCGCGAACACCTTGGCCGCGAGGTAGCGCAGGAGCGGATTGCGCCCGGTGAAGCCGATGGCGCCCGCGGCGAGGCCGTGGATGCGTTCCGGCGAGAGCAGGAACATCACGCGCAACAGGAGCGGGTAGAGCGCGTGGTTGATGCGGCTCAGCATGCCGCGGCGTCCGAGTCGGGGTAGTCGGGCTCATCGAAGCCGGCATCGAGTCCGACGCCGTCGGGCACCCGCGACGGGACGGTACCGCGGCCCCGTGGTGGCTTCTTCCGCCGCAACAGCACCTTTCGGGTGCCGTCCGAGTACAGGCGGACGCGCCGCAGTTCCCACCCACCGAACTCCGCCTCGATCGACAGTCGCATCGATGCGGTGACCCGGGTGACGTCGGGCGGCAGGGTGAGCAGCACGCACTCGTGGTCGTCGGTGCTCACCTCCCAGCCACGCGGATGGCGTGCGGCGATCCGTGCACTAGGCGACATGGTCACCCCGCCGGAGTGACGGCAACGACACCGCGCAGTGTGTAGTCGGGCGCGGCGACCTGCAGGCCACCTCGCGCCGAGAGCACGTAGACCGTGCCGGACGAGTCGTCGACGGCGATGTTGTCCGGTTGCGCGACCGCCGGGAACCGATGCTTCTCCACGGGTTCGCCCCCGGACAGGTCATAGGCCACCACCTCGTTGTTCGCGGTTGTCGACACCCAGATCAGGTTGTGGGTGTCGTCGTAGTCTACGGCGTACGGGCCGCCGGACACCGGATAGCGGAACCGCATCACCTGAGGTGACCCGAAGAATCCGAGCAACTCGTCATCGCGGGTGTCGGCGACCAGGACACGTCCATACCGATCGACCGTCGAATTGGTTGCTCCGTTGCCGGCCCGCAGGGCGGGCCCGAGTTTCCCGTCGGACAGATCGACCGGGGTGACCGAGGACTGTGCACGGTCGAGCACCACGACCTGTTCGTCGGCCAGATCGGCTCCCGGCGGCGACACGGTGATGTCGTCGACCCGGACGAAACCGTCGATCACCCGTCCCGGGTGGAGGTCGCGATCGAAGGCGAGGACCCGACCATCGCCGGTACCGATGAGCACCTGCCCGGACGCGGTGCGCGCCAGCGCGGTCGGATCGTCGACCGAGACGGCGGTGGTCGTCACCGCACCGTCGGGTGCGATCCGCGCGATCACGTCGGGTCCGACGCCGAGGAACGCGCCGTCGCCGCTGCCGATGATGCGGGTGAGCGGTGGGGTGGTCGACTGCTGCGCGGTAGTGCCCGGCGCGCTCTGCGGATATCGGAGGACCGTGGTGCCCCCGGGACCGAGAACTGCCACGACGCCGTCGTCGATGGCGAGGTCACGGCTGTTCGCCGGTGCCGGTAGCACCGTGCCGACGGGACGTGCCGCGGGCCCGGCGGGCGCCGGCGCGGCGGTGGCCGGTGTGACGGTGGGCACATCAGGCTGCGACGACGTGTCCGACGATCCGCAGCCGGTGATCAGTACCCCCGCGACCAGCACACCGACGCCCGCCGCCACTGCTCGAGGCCTGGCCACCGCAGGGAACGGACCTCTCGAACGCTTCGATCTCGGCACGTGCATGTGACCATCTTGCGTCACGTCGCGCGGTGCGCATGAGCGGGGTCGGCCGCGCGTGAACGCCGGATCTGTCCAGGTTGTCGGGAAATGCCGGGGCAACCGGATGCGGTGCGACCCACGGAATCCACGTAGCATCTGCGGCCGTGACCGACACCATGACGTGGGCTCAGGCCATCGTGCTCGGCGCCCTTCAGGGCGTGACCGAATTCCTCCCGATATCGTCCTCCGGGCATCTGCGTATCGCGTCGGAGATCATGTTCGGCGACGACGCCGGGGCCTCGTTCACCGCGGTCACCCAACTCGGAACCGAAGCGGCCGTCCTCGTCTACTTCGCCCGCGACATCGTGCGCATCGTCGCGGCCTGGTTCCGCGGCCTGTTCGACCGGGAGGACCGCGGGCTGGACTACCGGATCGGTTGGTACGTGATCTTCGCCACCATCCCGATCGGTGTGCTCGGATTCCTGTTCAAGGATCAGATCCGCACCGGGGGCCGAAACCTCTGGCTGGTCGCGAGCGTGCTGATCCTGTTCGCCGGTGTGATCTGGCTGGCCGAACGGTACGGACGCAAGGAGCGGTCGATGGAGCAGCTCACGCTGCGGGACGGGCTGGTGATGGGGCTGGCCCAATGCCTCGCGCTGGTGCCGGGCGTGTCGCGCTCGGGTGCCACCGCCAGCGCCGGTCTGTTTCTCGGCCTCGAGCGCGAAGCGGCATTCCGCTTCTCGTTCCTGCTCGCCATCCCGGCCGTGACCGCGTCCGGTCTGTTCAGCCTGCCCGACGCCTTCAACCCCAGCGGAGAGGGGATGGAGGCCACCGGGCCGCAACTGCTGGTCGCCACCCTGATCGCCTTCGTCATCGGGTTCGCCTCGATCGCTTGGCTGCTGCGCTTCGTGAGCGCTCACTCGATGAACTGGTTCGGGGCCTACCGCGTGATCCTCGGCCTGACCGTCATGGGTCTGCTGTCCGCAGGCGTGATCAGCGCGACCTGAGCCGTAAGGTTGAGGCCATGACCGTGATACTGGTGCGCCACGGACGTTCCACGGCCAACACCTCGGGGGTCCTCGCGGGACGGACGCCGGGCGTCTCCCTCGACGACAAGGGGCGCGAGCAGGCCACGGCGCTCATCGACCGGCTGGGCGTCTGCGTCGGCGAGATCAGCGCAGTGGCCCGCTCGCCGCTGGAGCGTTGCGCACAGACCGTGGCGCCACTGATGGCCCGATTCGTCGCCGAACCGGGCCGTGATGTCCCCGAGATCGTCGTCGACGCACTGGCCGAGGTCGACTACGGCGCATGGACCAACCGGCCGCTCAAAGACCTCGTGTCCGAGCCGCTGTGGAAGACGGTGCAGCACCAACCCTCGGCGGCGGTGTTCCCGGAGGGCGAGGGCCTGGCGAATGTGCAGGCTCGGGCCGTTGCCGCGGTTCGCGAACTCGACCGCACATACGGCGGCGAGGACGGCAGTGGTGTGTGGGTCGCGTGTTCGCATGGGGATGTGATCAAGTCGATCATCGCCGATGCGATGGGTATGCATCTCGATTCGTTCCAGCGCATCGTCGTCGAACCCGCATCGATCAGCGTGATCCGGTACGGTCCGACCCGCCCGTATGTGCTCACCGTCAACAACACGGCGGTGTTGCCGGTACCGCCTCCGCATCGCGAGAAGCCCGCGAAGGACGGCGAGGACGGAGGCGACGATCCGGGCGAGGACGCCGTCGTGGGCGGCGCCACGGGCGTCGACGGCCACGATCGGGGCGTGAAGGCTGCGGCCGGCCCGCTGGCACGCGGATAATGGACGACACAGTCAAGGAGGTGTGATGTCTCGCGCGATACACGTGTTCCGGACCCCGGATCGGTTCGTCGCCGGCACGGTCGGTCAGCCGGGGGACCGTACGTTCTACCTCCAGGCCGTGCACGAGGCCCGGATCGTGAGTGTTCTGCTGGAGAAGCAGCAGGTCGCGATCCTGGCCGATCGGATCGGGGCCCTGCTCGAGGAGATTCATCGCCGATTCGGAACCGCCATCCCTCCCGAGCGCGATCAGGTCGGAGACCTGAGTCCGCTGGTGATGCCGGTGGACGCCGAGTTCCGGGTCGGCACCATGGGCCTGGGCTGGGATGCCGAGTCCGAGGCCGTCGTGGTGGAACTGCTCGCGATCACCGAGGGGGAGTTCGACGAGAGCGTCGTTCTCGACGACACCGACGAGGGCCCTGATGCGGTGCGGGTCTTCCTCACCACCGAGGCGGCTCGCGAGTTCGCGGCGCGCTCGTCACGGGTGATCTCGGCCGGGCGACCCCCGTGCCCGCTGTGCCACGAGCCGCTCGACCCGGACGGCCACCTGTGCGTGCGGACCAACGGGTACAAGCGCGGCGCGGAGCTCAGCAAATCCCTCGACTTCGTCGATCCAGAGGTCTTCCGCAACCTGACGATGCAGGATGAGACCGACTATCTGGACCCCGATCCCGACGACGACACCGACCCCGGTTCGTCTGGCCAGGACTGATGTGACCGTCGGCGAACCCAACGAACCTCCGGTTCCCGAGCACGAGCCCGACGATTCTGCGGGCCCCGATCCGCTGCGGGATGGCGAGTTGGTCATCGTCGGGCGGATCCCCACCGCCAGCAACGCCACCCTGGTGTGTGACGCCGTCCTCGGCGAACGCGAGGTCAGGTGCGTGTACAAGCCGGTCCGCGGCGAGGTCCCGCTGTGGGATTTCCCTGACGGCACGCTCGCCGGACGAGAGGTCGCCTCCTATCTCGTGTCCGAGGCGCTGGGGTGGTCGGTGATACCCACCACGATCCATCGTGACGGGCCGCTGGGGCCGGGCATGGTGCAACGCTGGGTCGTGACGGTCGACAACGACGACCCGTCGGCGCGGCACGGTGCCCCGACAGAACTGCCGACGCCCGCCATCGATCTGGTGGACCTGTGTCCGCCCGACACCGTCCCGGTCGGCTACCGCGCGATCCTGCGCGCCATCGACCCGTACGGCGAGCCAGTGGTCCTGGTTCACGCCGACGACCCGCGGCTGCAGCGGATGGCCGTGCTCGACATCGTGTTGAACAACGCCGATCGCAAGGGCGGTCACGTCCTGGAGGCACTCGACGGCGGCGTCTACGGTGTCGATCACGGGATCTGTCTACACACCGACGACAAACTGCGAACCGTGCTCTGGGGCTGGGCAGGCGAACAGATCCCGGGCCATCTCGTGGCTGACCTCGCCGACCTCTCCGATCACCTCGCGTCCGCGGGGCACCCGCTGACCACCGAACTGGCCGCACACATCACCGAGCGCGAGATCATCGCCCTGGCTGAGCGAGCTGCCGACCTCGTCACGAGTGAGACGATGCCGCATCCGCCGGGCCACCGGCCGATCCCGTGGCCGCCTTTCTGAGCGCGCCACCGGATCATCCACCCGGCCATCCCGCTCGCGGATGATCCACGCGCGTAGACCACACGGTTCCGGCCCAGTCGGTGTCGCCTGCCGGTAGGCCGTTTTCCGGCCATCGCGCACCCACCACGAACAGGGTGCGCCCGTCGGCACCTCCCAACATGCAGGCGAACGCGCCACGATCGAGGTCGATTCTTTCGAGGATCGAGCCACCCCGTGCCACCCGGACGCACCTGCCGTGCGGCACGTCGGCGTACCAGACGGCGCCGGTGTCGTCGATCGTGATGCCGTCCGGCGGATCCTGCCCGAGGTCGGCGAAGACGCTTCGATGCGCGAGCGACCCGTCGTCGAGGATGTCGAATGCGGTCAGCCGGCAGCGGTAGGACTCGGCGACGACGAGGGTGCGGTTGTCCGGGGTGATCGCCATCCCGTTGGGAAAATCGAGATCATCCGCGACGACCCGGGTCGTGCCGTCCGGTGTCACCAGCGCGATGCGGCCGGGCGCCCGCTCGCCGGGCGGCGTGGTGGTGCCGAACGGCGCATTCGGGCTGTTCACGTACGCGTTTGCCCGTCCGTCGACGACGATGTCGTTGGCCCCGACCTCCGAGAGCGGGGTGAGATCAGCGTGTCGGACCAGGCCACCGTCCTCGAGTCGAAGCAACGACCGTGTCTCCGACGACACCACGAGCAGCCTGCCGTCGGGCGTGAAATCAAAGCACAACGGGAACGAGCGGTGTGCGATCTGCACGTCGGAACCGCCGTCGGTCAGGGCGCGGATCTCGCCGGCCGCCCAGTCGGCGAACCACAACCGTTCGGCATGCCATCGGGGCGATTCGACCAGCCCGAACCCTTCCGCGAGCGTCTGCATGGAGGACTCCCTTCCGCGACGGACCGCCGGCTCGACAGTCGCACGTGTTCAGACCGATGCCACGCCAGGAAATCATCGTGCGCCGTCGTGGGGCGGGCTGTCGACGACGCGATATCGGCGGCCCATACAGTGGATGCATGCAGTCTTGGCCTGATCCCGCCCTCCCGGCCGTTCCGGGTACCGGGCCCGCCCTTCGTCTCCACGACACCTCCGACGCCCAGGTCCGGCCGGTCAGCCCGGGCCCGACGGCGACGATGTACGTGTGCGGTATCACCCCGTACGACGCAACCCATCTGGGGCACGCCGCGACCTACGTGACCTTCGATCTCGTGAACCGCGTGCTCCGTGATCTGGGCCATGACGTGCATTACGTCCAGAACGTCACCGATGTCGACGACCCGCTGTTCGAGCGCGCCGAGCGCGACGGGGTCGATTGGCGCGACCTCGGGGCGCGGGAGACCCAGCTGTTCCGGGACGACATGACCGCGCTGCGGGTGCTGCCACCGCGGGACTACATCGGTGCGATCGAATCCGTCGGCGAGGTCATCGAGGTGGTCGGGAAGCTGCTCGCATCCGGAGCGGCCTATGTCGTCGACGACGCCGAGTTCCCCGACATCTACTACCGGATCGATGCCACCGAGCAGTTCGGTTACGAGTCCGGGTATGACCGCGCGACGATGGATCGGTTCTTCGCCGAGCGCGGTGGTGATCCCGATCGTGCAGGCAAACGCGATCCGCTCGACGCCCTGCTCTGGCGGGCCGCTCGCCCGGGCGAGCCCTCGTGGGAGTCGCCGCACGGCCCGGGCCGCCCGGGGTGGCACATCGAGTGCTCGGCCATCGCCCTCAACCGTCTGGGTATCGAGTTCGACATACAGGGCGGAGGCAATGACCTGATCTTCCCGCATCACGAGTTCTCCGCCGCCCACGGCGAAGCACTGACCGGTTCTCGCCGGTTCGCACGCCACTACGTCCACACCGGCATGGTGGGACTCGACGGCGAGAAGATGTCGAAGAGCCGGGGCAATCTCGTGTTCGTCTCGCATCTTCGGCGCGACGGCGTGGATCCGGCGGCGGTCCGGCTCGCGTTGTTGTCGGCGCACTACCGGGCGGACCGGATGTGGACCGATGCCGTGCTCGACGAGGCGCGTGAACGCCTGTCACGGTGGCGCACCGCCACCGCGGCAGCGGCCGGTCCGGATGCGGCCGCCACTGTCGATCGCCTTCGCCAGCACCTCGCAGACGACCTCGACACACCCAAAGCACTTGCCGCAGTCGATGCTTGGTGTCGCGACGTCGAGTTGGGGATCGGCCACTCGAGTGCCGCACCCGGTGAGATCGCGCGCGCCGTCGACGCCCTGCTCGGCGTCGCGCTCACCTAGTAAGGTTCTCCCGTGGCACGCACGCAGGAGATCGCACCCGAGACGACCGGCGGGGTATGGACGGTGGTGACCCGCACCTCGACCTATCTGCTCGATTTCGACGAGATGACCTTGCTCCGCGCACCCGGGGTCGGAGGAACCGACAACGAGGACTGGGCGGTCAGCCGATTGCGGCGGGATTCCGAGGACATCCCGCTGCTGGGTGTGAAGTCATGCCGCGTGGGCGAGTCAGCACAATTCTGGGTGCGCGCCGCCGACGACCCCGACGTCCGCACATGGCGGATCACCACGCCGGTCGTGTCGATCGAACGGATCGGCTGAGCGGGCTTCTGGGCTGACCGCGCGCACTCGAATGGTTGGTGATGGCCGGTCGGCATCACCTCACCCTTCGGTCCCTGAGGTGAGGAGCCTGGAACGCGCGATGCGTCGCCTCACCCGTCGGTCCCTGAGGAGCCTCGCGAGGACCGCGCGATGCCTCGCCTCGCCCTCCGGTCCCTGAGGACCGCGTGATGCGTCACCTCACCCGTCGGTCCCTGAGGAGCCTCGCGAGGACCGCGCGATGCCTCGCCTCGCCCTCCGGTCCCTGAGGAGCCTCGCGAGGAACGAGCGATGCCTCGCCTCGCCCTCCGGTCCCTGAGGAGCCTCGCGAGGAACGAGCGATGCCTCGCCTCGCCCTCCGGTCCCTGAGGAGCCTCGCGAGGAACGAGCGATGCGTCACGAAGGGGCGGCCCTTCGTGACGCATCCTCGCAGGCTCGGAGGCTCGTCAGGGAGCGGTGGGTGCGTCGTATCTCGCTGGCTCGGAGGCTCCTCGGGGAGCGGTGGGTGCGTCGTATCTCGCAGGCTCGGAGGCTCCTCAGGGAGCGGTGGGTGCGTCGTATCTCGCAGGCTCGGAGGCTCCTCAGGGAGCGGTGGGTGCGTCGTATCTCGCTGGCTGGGAGGCTCCTCAGGGAGCGGTGGATGCGTCGTATCTCGCTGGCTCGGAGGCTCCTCAAGGACCGGTGGGCGACCGGGACCGGCGGGTGCGTCGTATCCCCGCGGGTTCCTCAAGGACCGGAGGATGCCCGCGGTCATCCTCCGAATGACCCCGGCCCCGCGCCCGGCCCGCGGCGCTTCAGATAACGCTCGAACTCGGCGGCCAACGCATCGCCGTCGATCTTGGCCATCACTTCGTCGGGGTCGACCTCGGCGTCACCGCGTTCCTCGAGGCCGCGGACGTAGTCGGCGATCTCCTCGTCGTCCTCGGTCATCTCGGTGACCGCGCGCTCCCATTCCTCAGCCTGTTCGGGGAGGGTGCCCAGCGGCACCTCGATGTCGAGCACCTCCTCGACGCGGTTGAGCAAGGCGACCGTCGCCTTCGGGTTCGGGGGCGTCGAAACGTAGTGGGGAACGGCCGCCCAGAACGACACCGCGGGCAGGCCGGCCTGTACGAACAGGTCCTGCAACACCCCGGTGATGCCGGTAGGGCCTTCGTAGCGGCTCTCCGCGAGGTTGTACCGGGAGGCGGACTCGCTGCTGTACGCGGCACCTGTCACCGGGACCGGACGTGTGTGTGGCGTGTCGGCGAGCAATGCCCCCAACATCACCGTCGTCTCGACCCCGAGCTCTTTGGCCAGGTCGACGATCTCCTTGCAGAACCCCCGCCAGCGCATGTTCGGTTCGATCCCGCGAACGAGTACGATGTCACGGTCCGCACCGTGGGGGGTGCAGTACGAGATGGACGTGGTGGGCCAGTCGATTCGTCGGGTGACCCCGTCGACCTGCTTCACGATGGGCCGATTCACCTGGAAGTCGTAGTAGTCGTCGGAATCGATGTCGGCGAGGGCAACGGCATCCCAGTTCAGTGCCAGATGCTCGACGGCGCTGCTGGCCGCGTCCCCTGCGTCGTTCCACCCCTCGAAAGCGGCCAAGAGAATGGGCCTGCGCAGCTGGGGAAGGTTCGACCTCTGCTCAGCGTTCACTGAACCAGCCTACGACCGAACCCCGAGAGAGAGCGAACTACGCTGTCAACCATGTCGACCCCTACCACCGACCCGGACAACTGGGCCCGCACGCGGCGCCCGGCCGACTACGACACGACATTCCTGACCGCGATGTCGCGTCGTGTCCTCATCGGCGATGGGGCGATGGGCACCATGTTGCAGGCTGCCGACCTGACGCTCGACGACTTCGCCGGACTCGAGGGCTGTAACGAGATCCTCAACGACACACGTCCGGATGTCCTGGCCGACATCCATCGCGCCTACTTCGAGGCCGGCGCCGACGCGGTCGAGACCAACACCTTCGGTTGCAACCTCTCCAACCTCGGGGACTACGACATCGCCGACCGCATCCGCGAGCTGGCGTACAAGGGCACCGGCATCGCGCGCGGCGTGGCCGACGAGATGGGCCCGAGCGCCGACGGGACGGCGCGGTTCGTCCTGGGTTCGATCGGACCGGGTACCAAATTGCCCAGTCTCGGACACACGACGTTCGCGGTCATCCGGGATGCCTACTTCGACTGCGTCGCCGGCATGCTCGAAGGCGGCGCGGACGCCATTCTGGTCGAGACATCGCAGGATCTGTTGCAGGTGAAGGCCGCGGTGCTCGCGGCGCGTCGGGCGATGAGCCACGTCGGTCGGCACATCCCGATCATCAGCCACGTCACCGTGGAGACAACCGGCACCATGCTGCTCGGTTCCGAGATCGGAGCGGCACTGGCCGCGGTCGAGCCGCTCGGTGTCGACATGATCGGCCTGAACTGTGCAACCGGCCCCGCCGAGATGAGCGAACACCTGCGCTACCTGTCCCGGCACGCCCGCGTTCCGGTGTCGGTGATGCCGAACGCCGGACTGCCGGTCCTGGGTGCCAACGGAGCCGAGTATCCATTGCAGCCGGACGAATTGGCAACGGCGCTCGATGATTTCGTCACCGATTTCGGACTGGCGTTCGTCGGAGGATGCTGCGGCACCACGCCCGAGCACATCCGGCAGGTCGCCGAGCGTGTCGGTGAAACCGCCCCCAGGCCGCGGCAGCCCGAACACGTGGCCGAAACGTCGTCGCTCTACTCGGCGGTGCCGTTCGACCAGGACTCCAGCTTCCTCGTCATCGGTGAGCGCACCAACACCAACGGTTCGAAGGCATTCCGCGAGGCGATGATCGCCGAGGATTACCAGAAATGCCTGGATACCGCGAAGGACCAGACCCGCGACGGTGCGCACATGCTCGACCTCAACGTCGACTACGTGGGCCGCGACGGCGCCGCCGACATGACCGCGTTGGCGAGTCGGTTCGCGACCTCGTCGACACTGCCGATCATGCTCGACTCGACCGAGCCCGCGGTCATCCAGGCCGGTCTGGAGGCCCTCGGCGGTCGTTGCGCGGTCAACTCGGTGAATTACGAGGACGGCGACGGGCCGGAGTCGCGTTTCACCAAGATCATGGAACTCGTGGTCGAGCACGGTGCTGCCGTGGTGGCGCTGACCATCGACGAAGAAGGGCAGGCACGCACCGCCGACTGGAAGGTCAGGGTTGCCGAACGACTGATCGATGACATCACCGGGAACTGGGGTCTGGCCGAGGAAGACATCATCATCGATGCGCTCACCTTCCCGATCTCGACCGGCCAGGAAGAGGTGCGCCGCGACGGCATCGAGACGATCGAGGCGATCCGCCGACTGCACGAGTCCCACCCGGACGTGCACTTCACACTCGGTATCTCCAACATCTCCTTCGGCCTCAACCCGGCCGCACGTCAGGTCCTGAATTCGGTTTTCCTCCACGAATGTGTGCAGGCCGGTCTGGACACGGCGATCGTGCACGCATCGAAGATCCTGCCGATGGCGCGCATCCCCGAGGAGCATCGGGAGGTGGCCCTGGACCTGGTCTACGACCGTCGGCGCGAGGGCTACGACCCGCTGCAGAAGCTGATGCAGCTGTTCGAAGGGGTGTCGGCGGCGTCGGCGCGGGAGTCGCGGGCGGCAGAGCTGAACAAACTGCCGTTGTTCGAGCGTCTCGAGCGACGCATCGTCGACGGCGAGCGCAACGGTCTCGAGGCCGACCTTGACGAGGCGATGACCACAACGCCGCCGCTGACGATCATCAACGAGACCCTGTTGTCCGGGATGAAGACCGTCGGGGAGCTGTTCGGTTCCGGGCAGATGCAGTTGCCGTTCGTGCTGCAGTCTGCCGAGGTGATGAAAACCGCTGTGGCCCATCTCGAACCGCACATGGAGTCGACAGGGGAGGACGGCAAGGGCCGGATCGTGCTCGCCACGGTCAAGGGTGACGTTCACGACATCGGCAAGAACCTCGTCGACATCATTCTGTCCAACAACGGGTACGAGGTGGTCAACCTCGGCATCAAGCAGCCGATCAACACCATCCTGGAGGCGGCCGCGGACAAGCGGGCCGATGTGATCGGCATGTCCGGACTGCTGGTGAAGTCGACCGTGGTGATGAAGGAGAACCTGCAGGAGATCAACGGGCGCGGGGTGGCCGACAACTACCCGGTCCTTCTCGGCGGCGCTGCGCTGACCCGCACGTACGTTGAGAACGATCTCGCCGAGATCTATGAGGGTGACGTCCACTACGCGCGGGACGCGTTCGAGGGTCTGCGGTTGATGGACGAGATCATGGCCACCAAGCGCGGTGAAGGTCCCGATCCAGACAGCCCGGAAGCGTTGGCCGCCAAGGAGAAGGCCGCCGAACGCAAGGCTCGGCACGAGCGCTCCAAGAGGATCGCGGAGAAGCGGAAGGCCGAGGCGACCCCGGTTGACGTGCCGGCACGCTCGGATGTGGCCGCCGACAACGAGATTCCGTCACCGCCGTTCTGGGGCACCCGCATCGTGAAGGGTGTGCCGATCGCCGACTACCTGCAACTACTCGACGAGCGCGCACTGTTTCTCGGACAGTGGGGGCTGCGCGGTGCGCGTGGGGGAGAGGGTCCGAGCTACGAGGAACTCGTCGAGACCGACGGCCGGCCACGGTTGCGGTACTGGATCGATCGCTTGTCCACCGAGAACATCCTGCAGCACGCGGCCGTCGTGTACGGCTACTTCCCGGCGGTCAGTGTCGGCGACGAGGTGCACGTCCTCGCCGAGCCTCGACCGGATGCGCAAGTGCGCCACCGCTTCGCATTCCCGCGACAGCAACGTCCACGCTTCCTGTGTGTCGCCGACTTCATCCGGTCACGCGAGGATTGTGAACGGACCGGTCAGATCGATGTGCTGCCTTTCCAGTTGGTCACGATGGGCCAGCCTATCGCCGACTTCGCGAACAAACTATTCGCCGAGGATGCATACCGGGACTATCTCGAGGTGCACGGCATCGGAGTTCAGCTGACCGAGGCGCTCGCCGAGTATTGGCATCAACGTGTCCGCAGCGAATTGACCGTTGCCGGTCGATCTTTCGCCGGCGACGATCCGAAGGATGCCCAGGGATTCTTCGACCTCGAGTACCGTGGCGCCCGCTTCTCGTTCGGTTACGGTGCGTGTCCGGACCTTGATGATCGGGCCAAGATGATCGATCTACTCGAACCCGAGCGGATCGGCGTCGTGCTGTCGGAAGAACTGCAGCTACATCCGGAACAGTCCACAGACGCGTTCGTGCTGCACCACCCGGAGGCCAAGTACTTCAACACCTGACGGATTGCCGCACGCCTCTCTGCTGCTCGGGGAGTAGGCGCGATGCGGTGGTCGGGCCGTCCCTCCGCTGGTCGGGTAGTAGGCGTGTCCGTTGGCCGGGTCGTCCGTCCGCTGGTCGAGCCGTCCGTCCGCTGGTCGAGTAGCAGACGAGCCGCTAGGCGAGTCTGTGTATCGAGACCCCCCATGCACAACGACATGAACGCCGACCGCACCATCGCCGGGCGAACGCGATGACCGTACAGGCCATGTCACCCGCCCTGACGCCGCTTGTCACGGGATAGTTGTGAGAATACAATCGTTGTATGCCTACAACTGACTCGCCACGTCGGGCAGTCACGTCGACGACGCCGACCGCGACGGAGCTGTGGTTCGCGATGAACAGCCTGGTTCGTGACCACGCCGCCGAGCCCCGCGCCCGTATCGACGCGAGGGTCGACATGCCGTTCAGTCGCTTCCGAGCGCTGCGTCGCATCGCTGTGCGCGACATGACGCAAACCGATCTGGCCAAGCGGCTGGGTATCGACGCACCTGCGGCCAGCGTCATCGTGAACGACCTGGTGGATCGGGGACTGGTCACCCAGGAGCCTCACCCCACTGATCGGCGATTCAAGGTGGTCACTGCCACCGACGAGGGTCGCCGGATCGTCGACTCGGTGGTCGCCGACCCCGCTATCGCGCCGGACATGTTCACCGCGCTCGATGATGACCAGCGGCAGCAACTCGGCCGACTGCTCGACCTGCTCCGGGAGGCCGCCGACTCATGAACACTTCTGTTGCGACCGCGTCGATGTCGGAGGCATCGAGCCTGAGTCCACGGCGTCGCATGGTGATCCTGACCACCTGCTGCCTCAGCCTGTTCATCGTCGGGATCGATGTGTCGGGCGTGAATGTCGCACTGCCGTCCATCAGTTCGGACCTCGGTGCGTCTGCCTCACAGCTGCAGTGGGTGATCGACGCGTACACACTGGTCATCGCCAGCCTGTTGATGCTCGGGGGTTCTCTCGGAGATCGCTTCGGTCGCCGACGTGTCTTCCAGACCGGACTGGTCGTCTTCGGCCTGGGCTCGATTCTGTGTTCGCTCGCGGTGTCACCCGAGATGCTCATCGGGGCGCGGATGCTCCAGGCTATCGGTGGGGCGATGTTGAATCCCGTGGCCATGTCGATCATCACCAACACCTTCACCGAGCCGAAGGAGCGTGCACGGGCGATCGGAATGTGGGGCGCCGCGATCGGTGTCAGCATGGCCCTCGGACCGCTGGTGGGTGGGGCCCTGGTTGACGGAATCGGCTGGCAGGCGATCTTCTGGCTCAATGTGCCGGTGTGTATCGCGGCTTTCGTCCTGACCGCGATCTTCGTGCCCGAATCGAAGGCCGAGCACGCGCGGCGACCGGATCCGGCCGGACAACTGCTGATCCTGGCGTTTCTCGCCACAGTCACCTACGCGATCATCGAGGGCCGCACCCGCGGCTGGGAATCGGGTGTGGTGATCGGCTGCTTCGCCATCGCCGCATTCGCCTTCGTGGGCCTGCTGGTGGTCGAATCCCGGCGGCGCGAACCACTTCTGGACCTGCGGTTCTTCCGCAGTATCCCGTTCAGCAGTTCGGTGATCAGCGCGATGCTCGCGTTCAGCGCCATGGGCGGCTTCCTCTTCCTGAACACCCTCTATCTGCAGCAGGTCCGCGGGCTGACGCCGTTCGAAGCCGGTCTGATGACGTTGCCGATGGCTGCGGCGAACGCGGTCCTGTCGCCGGTCTCAGGCAGGCTTGTCGGCAGTCGGGGAGCCCGGACGCCGATGGTCATCGCGGGCATTGCGGTGGCGATCAGCGGGTTGATGCTCACACAGGCGGGCAACGACACCAGCATGTGGTACCTGGGCGTTGCCTATCTGGTGCTCGGCACGGGTATGGGCCTGGTCAATGCGCCGATCACCAACGCCGCGGTGTCCGGGATGCCGAGATCCCAGGCAGGCGTCGCGTCGGCAATCGCATCGACGAGCCGCCAGGTCGGCACATCCCTCGGGGTGGCGGTGTTCGGAACGCTCGCGTTCGCCGACACAACCGCCGGGACGGGCCGGCTCGCCGGTGCTGCCGGCCCCGTCTGGTTCATCATGGCGTTGTGTGGCGTCGGCATCTTCGTCGTCGGGATCGTGTCCACGAGTCGATGGGCAAAGGCAACAGCTGAGCGCACCCGAGAGCGGATCCTGGCCTCCACGACCGCTTGAGCAGCGCTGTGAACCTCCCAGCGGGCTGACACCGCGCCCACAGCTTCGACTCGCACAGTGGGTGCATGACCGTGGCCGATCCTGTCCAGACCCGTACTCGTCCCGCTCCAAACCCCGGTCCCGTCACAACGACGGGCCCGGCGGCGTCATCCCCGCCCCGATGGCTGCGATGGCTCGTTCTCGCAGCGATCATCGCTGTCGCCATCGGAATCCGCTGTTGCTTCCTAGACATCGAGACCCTCGACTACCGCGCCTTCCTCAGCCGCTGGTACGACACCCTCGACAGCCAGGGCTTCGGTGCGTTCCGGGAGAAGTTCGCGGACTACAACTACCCGTATCTGTACCTGATCTGGCTGCTCACCGTGCTCAACGTCCCGGCACTCGTGGGCATCAAGGCGATCTCGATCATCTTCGACTTCGTCCTCGGATTCTTCGCCTACCGCATCGTCGGGCTGCGTACCGACCGGTTCTGGTTGCGTGCACTGGCCTTCACGGTGATGGTTCTTCTCCCGTCGGTCATCGCGAACAGCTCTTATTGGGGCCAAGCCGACGCGATCTACTCGGCCTGTGCGCTCGGCGGTGTCTACTTCCTGATGCGCGCGCAACGCGACTCGGTGCGCCCGAACTCGGTGCGCCCGAACTCGGTGCGCTGGAGCTCCTTGTGGGCGTGCGTCCTGTTCGGGCTCGCCCTCTCCTTCAAGCTCCAGGCGATCTTCGTGCTGCCGGTCCTGGCATGGCTGCTGATCCGTCGTCGCCTGCCCTGGTACACAGTGCTCGCGATCCCGGCCGTCTACCTGCTGCTGGATGTACCGGCGATCATCGCGGGTGCGCCGTGGCAGACGGCGTTGTCGGTCTATCTCGACCAGACCGACAGCTACAAGCAGCTGACACTCGGCGCGGCCAACCTCTACCAACTCATCCCGATCGCCGGTGACGCCACCTGGCTCGCCCATCTCGGGATCGCCGCAGCGGCAGCGGTGATCGTGGGCTTTCTCGCCTGGTCGATCTGGAAGAAGCCGGTGGTGACCCCGACCTCGATATTGGTGGTCGCCACCGCGTCGGCGGTCATCGTGCCGTTCCTCCTACCGGCGATGCATGACCGCTACTTCTTCACGGCCGAGGTACTGAGTGTGGTGATGGCGTTCTACCTCCCGCTGCGCTTCGTCCTGATCCCCGTCCTCATCCAGGCGGCGGCGATCGGTGTCTACCACTCGTCACTGACCGGCGACCAGGGGCAGATGATGGGCGGTGGTGCCCACGGCGGTGCCATGGGCAGCGGTGGTCACGGCGGCCCACCGGGCGCAGGCGCTACCGGTCGGAGCGCTCCGGCCGGCCCAGGCTCGGGCGGCCCGGTGACAGGTGACGCGGGCGGCCCAGCGCACGGTCGCGCAGCCGGCGGCCCGGTCGCCGGCGGTGGATCGAGCGCCGGCGGAGACGGGTACAGCTCTGGCCGCGGCGACACCGCCTTGTCGATCTACGCCTCGATGATGGGGCTCGCCGTACTCGGCGTCGGATACGCCGTCGTCGACACGCTGCGTCGTTCGCGGAAGCTCGCACTGCGCGCGCGGCCCTGATCCGACCACCACCTGATGGTCCGGTCGACGATCGGTCCCGGCGTCCGTACCCACTGCACGTGTCCGACCGACCCGCCGGGAGGACACTCATCGGCGGTGTAGGTCCAGGTGGTGCGGACCTCGGGATCGAATCGGCGCTCGAACAACTCGGCCGCGGGCGAGGTCACCAGCCGGTCCTCCGCGAGCCGCACGGCGAGGATCGGGATACCGATGAGGTCATCGCCGTCGAACGGCGCCCGCCCGGTGCGGACCATGCGCGCCCATTCACGCATCAAGGTCCGCGGTGCGGGGGCGCCGAAACCCGGGGTCGGCCAATGACCGATAGCCGCGGTGACGATCGGGACGGCGGTCGCGGTGCCGAACTCGACGATCCCGCCGCGCGGATAGTGGCGGAACCACGGCACCGACGCCGCGACCGTGACCACAGCGTCCGGGCACATGTCGTCGCCACGGGTGCCGAGCACCGCACACAACTGAGCCCCCAGACTGTGGCCGAGAACGAGAACAGGACGTGACGGATCATCGGCACGCGCCCGCGCGACGGCCGCGCCGAGGTCGTCGGCCTCGTCGGCGTATGACCAGTCGTTCGCACGCGAAGGACTCTTCGCGTGGTCGCCGATGCCGCGCCGGTCGACCGTGGTGGCCGCCCAACCTTCATGGGCGAATGCCTCGACGAGCGGGCGGTAGTAGCGTCCCGGTACCGCCATCGCCGGAGAGATGAGCACGAGGGGCGCATCGATAGGATTCATGGACACCAGAGTCACGCTGATCGCGAGGCGGATCCACTACCTGACAGGTAATCGAATCAGGGCGGCCCGCTGCCATACGATGACCGACATGGCGGTCGGAGTGGGCACGATGTTGCGGCAGTGGCGGTGGCATCGGTCGATCAGCCAACTCGACCTCGCCTACGATGTGGGAGTCTCGCCACGGCATCTGAGTTTCGTCGAGACGGGCAAATCGACACCGAGCCCGGCACTCCTCGAGGCACTCTCCACCCGCCTCGACATCCCGCTGCGCGAACGAAATGCGCTGCTGCTCGCCGCCGGCCACGCGCCCCGCTACACCGAGCAATCGCTCGACGCGGCCGCGATGAGCCGTATCCGCGGGTCAGTTCAGCGAATCCTGGACGCGCACAATCCGTATCCCGGTCTGGCGCTGGACCGAACCTGGAATGTCGTGTTGGCCAACGACTCCGCAGCCCAGCTCGCCGGGCTCCTGCCCGACCACCTGCAGGGTCCACCGTTCAATCTGTTCCGCGCGTCGTTGCATCCCGAGGGATTCGCTCGTGTGACGGTCAATCTCGATGCGTGGGCGGGGTATCTCGTCGACACACTGCGGCGTCTCGTCCGGTTGACCGGAGATCCACGACTGACCGCGCTGGAACACGAGGTGCGCGACTATGACACGGTGGCCGATCTCGACCGGCGCACGACGTCGGCCAACCATCCGGCTGAACCGACCCTGCTCGTTCCGTTCGAGTTGCGGTTCGGTGATCAGGTGCTGTCATTCTTCACCACGCTGACGACCTTCGGCACCCCGCGCGACATCACCCTCGAAGAGATGACAATCGAACTGTTCTACCCGGCGGATGAGACCACCGAACGCGCGGTTGCGATGATGCAGGGGTGAGTAGACCCGCACCGCAGGCCCCGGCCGCAGTCCTCTGGGATATGGACGGCACGCTGCTCGACTCCGAACCCCTGTGGGACATCGCGATGGTCGACCTCGCCGTGCGCCACGGCATCGTGATGTCGCCACGCCTACGTGAGTCCACCCTCGGCAACTCGCTGCCGGACGCGATCGCGAAGGTTCATGACGCCGCACAACTCACCTCTGCCGAGCGCGATCCCGACGGCGACGCCCGGTGGATGCTCGATCACGTGGCGGTGCTGTTCTCGAAGGGCCTGCCATGGCGCCCCGGGGCGCTCGCGGCGCTCGAGCTGGTCGCCGACGCGGAACTGCCCATGGTGCTGGTCACGAACACGGTGCGTGAGCTCACCGAGGTCGCGCTCGACACGTTGGGCCGAAGCCGGTTCACCGCGACGGTCTGTGGCGACGAGGTGCCCACGGGAAAGCCGGCGCCCGATCTCTACCTGCGTGCTGCCGCACTGCTGGGCCGCGCGCCGTCGGAGTGTCTCGCCGTGGAGGACTCACCGACCGGCACCGTCGCCGCCACCGCGGCGGGATGTCCGACGCTGGTCGTGCCGTCGGCCGCCGTCGTACCGCCGGGTGCGCTGCGCAGCTTCCGGAAATCGTTGGTCGACCTCACCGTCGACGATCTGGTCGATGCCTGGACCGGCCAGCACCCCGGCCACCGTTCCGACGATCGTGACGTGCCAAGATAGGGGATCGTGAAGACATTCGAGGATCTGTTCGCCGAACTGAGCGAGAAGGCACAGAGCCGTCCCGCCGGGAGTGGCACGGTCGCCGCCCTCGACTCCGGGGTTCACACCCTCGGCAAGAAGGTCATCGAGGAGGCGGGCGAGGTCTGGCTCGCGGCCGAACACGAGTCGGACGAATCCCTCGGTGAGGAGATCTCGCAGCTGCTCTACTGGGTCCAGGTGATGATGATCAAACGTGGTCTCTCCCTCGAGGACGTCTACCGACATCTGTGACCGGCCGGCCCGGACATCTGTACTTCTCATCCAGACTCACCACGTACTCCCGAAGGAACAGCCATGCTGCGAGTTGCCGTGCCCAACAAGGGTGCGCTCTCCGAGTCCGCGGCCACCATTCTCGCCGAGGCGGGCTATCGGAAACGATCGGACTCCAAAGACCTCACCGTGCTCGACAACGCCAACGACGTCGAGTTCTTCTTTCTCCGGCCCAAGGACATCGCCATCTATGTCGGCGCCGGAACCCTGGACCTCGGTATCACCGGCCGGGACCTCGCACGGGACTCGGGCGCCTCTGTCGACGAGCAGCTCTCGATGGGCTTCGGATCGTCGACGTTCCGCTACGCGGCGCCCTCGGACAGCACCTGGACGGTCGACGACCTCGCCGGCAAGCGGATCGCCACGTCGTATCCCAACCTCGTACGCGCCGATCTCGGCCGCCGGGGACTCGAGGCCGAGATCATCCGTCTCGACGGCGCCGTCGAGATCTCCATCCAGCTCGGCGTCGCCGACGCAATTGCCGACGTCGTGGGCTCCGGTCGCACGCTGCGTCAACACGGACTCGCCGCGTTCGGTGAGTCGCTGTGTGACTCCGAGGGCGTGCTGATCTCCCAGGCCGGAGTGGACCAGGGCAAGGCGGCGCGACAGTTCGTCGCGCGCGTGCAGGGCGTCGTGTTCGGCCAGCAGTACGTGATGATCGACTACGACTGCCCGCTGACGCTGCTCGAGGAGGCGTCCAAACTGACGCCGGGCCTGGAGTCGCCGACGGTGGCGCCGATGGCGGACCCCAACTGGGTCGCCGTGCGTGCGATGGTTCCGCGCAAGGTGCACCAGAGCCTCATGGACGAGCTGTCCGAACTGGGTGCAAAGGCCATCCTGGCCACCGACATCCGCTCATGTCGGTTCTGAAGCCGATTCGCTGGAGGAGAGGGCGGTACCTGCGGGTGTCGCTACGGAGTCGGGTTCAGCAGCACCGTCTGGGCGGATCGGCCGATGAAGCCGTCGGCGTCGTAGAGGTCGGCGAACGTCGCACCGAAGCCGTGGGGCCCTTGCACCATGTCGGCGTCGATACCCACCCACGGTCCGCTCGGCACCCGGGTCAGATGCACGGTGGTGTCGGTGTTCATCCAGGTCCACTCGTCGACCCGTAAGCGTGTGCCGACTCCGTTCGCGATGTCGATGACGGTGAAGATCGACTCCAGATCGGAGATCTCTTCACCGCCGACCAGCGGGATCGCGGGACGAATCCAGATGGCGGGAGTATCGCCGGTACGACCGTCGATCGTGGCCGACTCGACAGAGCCGATGAACCCGACCGTGCCCCAGTCGACACCGAGGTCGGCACTCTCGGTGACCCCCCGCACGGGGGTGAGGTCGGCGGGCACGGGGGACAACGGTGCCGGGGTCTCGACGATCGCCGCCGTGTCGGCGGTGCGCAACCGCCAGCCGACCGAGCGGGCGGCCAGTCGGAACGAACCGTCGGGTTGCTGGACCTCCAGGTCGGTCCCGACCAGACTGATCTGCCGGCCCGGCCTGATGACCTCGGCCCGGATACGGTTCACACCCAACCCGATCGGTCCGAGGATCTCGGTCGTCACCCGGGTGAACCGTTGGTCGGGGTTCGGGTCGCACCGCAGCAACGATCGCATCATCAGTCCAGACGGTGGCCCACCGTGCTGCATGGTCGACGCCCACACGCTCTGCGTCGCGTCGCTGGGCTGAAAGTACTCGTAACCCGCATCGGGCTCCGATCGCGGCCCGTCGATCGGAACGTAGTAGCAGCTCTCCACGGGAGCCACCGTATGCCCATCGTCATAGTCGGCCGGAGCAGGGGGCCCGAACGGTGGGTTCAGGCGACAAACCCTGGCGGCGGGCCCGGATACGGCGGGATCTCGCCACCGAACTCCGGGCACCGCGCCTGGTGCTCGCACATACCGCACAGCCGTGATCGGCGGGGGCGGAAATCGCCGGATGCCACTGCCGAGCGGATCGCCGCCCAGATCGCCTTGAGGGTCCGGGCGAAGCGCTCGAGCTCCTCGCGGTCCGGGGTGTAGGTCAGTTGCTGGCCGTCGGATAGGTACATCAACTGCAGGCGTGCCGGCACGACGCCGCGGATGCGGAGGATCGCGAGGGCATAGAACTTCATCTGGAACAGGGCCTTTGCCTCGTAGGCCTCGCCGGGGGAGCGGCCGGTCTTGTAGTCGACGACCCGGATCTCACCGGTCGGCGCGACGTCGATGCGATCGATGAACCCGCGCATCAGGACGTCGTCCACATCGATCTCGACGTGCTCCTCGCACGCGTCGGCCTCGAACGCGGTCGGGTTCTCCATCGTGTAGTAGGTCGCGATGAGTTTCTGGGCCTCGGCGAGGAACCGCTCGGTCTGTCCTTCCCCGACGACGTCGGCGAGCTGCGGATCTCCCTCACACATCGCCGCCCAGGCGCCCTCGACGAGAAGGTCTGCACTTTCCTGTGTCCGAAGCTCGGCCGGCATATCGAAGAGATTCTCGAGGGCCGCGTGCACCACGGTTCCCCGCGTCTGCGCCTGCGTCGGAGTCTCCGGGAACCGGTCGATGGCGCGGTACCGGTAGAGCAGTGGACACTGTTTGAAATCGGCGGCCCGAGACGGTGACAGCGCCAGCGGTCGCCCGACCAGACCGCGGGCCGGGGGCTCGACATCGGCCGGCACGCCGGACCCGACATTCTCGGGGGCAGCCCCAGCGTCAATCGTGGTAATCACATTTGGCAGGGTAGGTCGCGACACTGACAGGTTCGGGGATGACACCCTGAACGGCCGGAAGGATCTCCAGAGACCGATGCCCACCACCGGCCCATTCGACGTGGGTGACCGCGTACAACTGACCGACGCCAAGGGACGGAAGTTCACTGTCCATCTCGAGGCGGGCAAGCAGTTCCACACCCATCGCGGCGCGATCGAACACGACGACCTCATCGGTGCTCCCGAGGGCAGCATCGTCGCCGCGACGAGCGGCACGCAGTACCTCGCCCTTCGTCCGTTGCTCGTCGACTATGTGCTGTCGATGCCGCGCGGCGCCCAAGTCATCTATCCGAAGGACGCAGCGCAGATCGTCACCGAGGGGGACATCTTCCCGGGTGCGCGTGTGCTCGAGGCGGGAGCCGGGTCCGGGGCACTGACCTGTTCGCTGTTGCGTGCCGTCGGTACCGAGGGCAGCGTCACGTCCTACGAGGTGCGCGACGACCATGCCGAGCACGCGGTCCGCAACGTCGAGACGTTCTTCGGCGGCCGGCCGCACAACTGGGAGCTGGTGGTCGACGATCTCGCCCACCTGGACGTTGCCGGACTGGCCACCGAGACCCTTTTCGATCGCGTCATCCTGGACATGCTCGCGCCCTGGGAGCCACTCGATGTGGTCCGAGGTGCGATAAAACCGGGCGGAGTCCTGATCATTTATGTGGCAACGGTCACGCAATTGTCGCGGATCATGGAAGCACTTCGTGACCAGGAATGCTGGACCGAACCCCGTGCGTGGGAATCGCTGGTACGGGAATGGAGCGCGGTCGGCCTGGCGGTGCGTCCGGAACACAAGATGCAGGGTCATACTGCCTTTTTGATCACGACACGCCGTCTGGCAGACGGCGTCGCGACCCTCCGTCCGCAACGTCGACCGACCCGGGGATGACGACGATCGGGTCTGCTCGGCACTAATTCCCTTTACCGAATGAAACGTCGCGAATACGTTGCGAAGACATAGATTTAACAAGTCGTCAACACCCATTGCTGCGCGGTACAGGGCGATTTCCCGTCCGCACCGGTAGCGTGGGGTTACGGCGCAAACACTCCACGTGAGCAGTGTTTGCCGGGGAGAGGAGTCAGCAATGACCGAATCTGACCGCCAAGGTGCCAGCGGCGCCGACCGCCTCGGGTCCTCGGGTGTGCCCGAGCCCGACGACACCGGCCAGATGCCCGAAGAGAGCTTCGTCCCGGCCTACGCGTCCCCCCTCGCTCGGCCCGAGTCTTCTCGCGGCGACACGTTGCGCGGAAACTTCGCGCGGCCCGGCGATGCCACTGAGCTCCAGGAGCGGGTCGACAATCTGACCGCGCGGAACGCCAAGCTGCTCGACACCCTCAAGGAGGCCCGGCAGCAACTGGTCGCCCTGCGTGAGGAGGTCGACCGGCTCGGGCAGCCACCCAGCGGATACGGCGTGCTCCTCGACATCCACCCGGACACCACGGTGGATGTGTTCACGTCCGGGCGCAAGATGCGGCTGACCTGCTCGCCGAACATCGACATCGATGCGCTCCGCCGGGGCCAGACGCTGCGCCTCAACGAGGCGCTCACGATCGTCGAGGCCTGCGAGTACGACGCCGTCGGGGAGATCAGCACGCTGCGCGAGATCCTCGGCGACGGCCGTCGGGCCCTCGTCGTCGGTCACGCCGACGAAGAGCGTGTCGTCTGGCTGGCCGAGCCCCTGATGGGGGAGATCGACAGCGACGACGGCAAACGGCGCAAGCTACGTCCCGGCGACTCACTGCTCATCGACACCAAGGCCGGCTTCGCGTTCGAGCGCGTGCCGAAGGCCGAGGTCGAGGACCTGGTCCTCGAAGAGGTGCCCGACGTCGGGTACGAGGACATCGGTGGCCTGGGCCGTCAGATCGAGCAGATCCGCGACGCCGTCGAGTTGCCGTTCCTGCACAAGGACCTGTTCCGTGACTACGCGCTGCGCCCGCCCAAGGGTGTGCTGCTCTACGGTCCTCCCGGCTGCGGCAAGACGCTGATCGCCAAGGCGGTGGCGAACTCGCTCGCGAAGAAGATCGCTCAGGTGCGTGGCGACGATGCCAAGGAGGCAAAGTCGTACTTCCTGAACATCAAGGGTCCCGAGCTGCTCAACAAGTTCGTGGGTGAGACCGAGCGCCACATCCGCCTGATCTTCCAGCGTGCGAGGGAGAAGGCCTCCGAGGGCACACCGGTGATCGTGTTCTTCGACGAGATGGACTCGATCTTCCGGACCCGTGGATCGGGTGTGTCGTCGGACGTCGAGACCACCGTCGTGCCGCAGCTGCTCAGCGAGATCGACGGTGTCGAGGGCCTGGAGAACGTGATCGTCATCGGTGCCTCCAACCGTGAGGACATGATCGATCCGGCGATCCTGCGCCCGGGCCGTCTGGACGTGAAGATCAAGATCGAACGCCCGGACGCCGAATCGGCCATGGACATCTTCTCCAAGTACCTGGTGGAGGGCCTGCCGGTGCACGCCGACGATCTCAACGAGTTCGGCGGCGACCGCACGGCGTGCGTGAACGCGATGATCGAGCGGGTCGTGGAGCGGATGTACGCCGAAAGCGACGACAACCGGTTCTTGGAGGTCACCTACGCCAACGGCGACAAGGAGATCATGTACTTCAAGGACTTCAATTCGGGCGCGATGATCCAGAATGTCGTCGACCGCTCGAAGAAGTACGCGATCAAGTCGCAACTCGAGACGGGGCAGCCGGGTCTGCGGGTGCAGCACCTGTTCGACTCCATCCTCGACGAGTTCGCCGAGAACGAGGACCTGCCGAACACCACCAACCCCGACGACTGGGCGCGGATCTCCGGCAAGAAGGGCGAGCGGATCGTCTACATCCGGACGTTGGTCACCGGCAAGAGCGCAGGTGCGAGCCGCGCGATCGACACCGAGACGAACACCGGTCAGTACCTGTAGCGCAGTCTCAACCCCTCACGTCTGCACCCCCGGTCCCGATGAGGGCCGGGGGTGCAGACGTTGATCCCGTGGTCTGGACGTGACAACGGCGGGGTGTGGACGTGACCCCGGTTTGTGGAGACGGGCTGGGGGCTGGTGTGGAGGTGACCCCGGTTTGTGCAGAAGGTCCGGGGGCTGGTGTGGACGTGACCCCCGGTTTGTGCAGAAGGTCCGGGGGCTGGTGTGGACGTGACCCCCGGTTTGTGGAGAAGGGCTGGGGGCTGGTGTGGACGTGACCCCCGGTTTGTGGAGAAGGGCTGGGGGCTGGTGTGGACGTGACCCCCGGTTTGTGCAGAAGGGCTGGGGGCTGGTGTGGACGTGACCCCCGGTTTGTGGAGAAGGGCTGGGGGCTGGTGTGGACGTGACCCCCGGTCCCTGAGGAGGTCCGGAGCGCTAGCGGAGGACCGTCACGAAGGGCGGCCCTTCGTGACGCATCCTCGCAGGCTCGGAGGCTCCTCAGGGACCGGGTGGTGCGCTCGCCAGGCTCGGAGGCTCCTCAGGGACCGGAGGGTGGCGCTCGCAGGCTCGGAGGCTCCTCAGGGACCGGGTGGTGCGCTCGCCAGGCTCGGAGGCTCCTCAGGGACCGGAGGGTGGCGCTCGCAGGCTCGGAGGCTCCTCAGGGACCGGGTGGTGCGCTCGCCAGGCTCGGATGCTCCTCAGGGACCGGGTGGTGGCGCTCGCAGGTTCGGATGCTCCTCAGGGACCGGGTGGTGGCGCTCGCAGGCTCGGAGGCTCCTCAGGGACCGGGTTGGTGTTCGGAGCACGGAGAGCTATTGCCCGCGGTTCGTGAAGAAGGTCTTGCCGCGTGGGTGAGTTGTGACCCCGGGTCGTGGTGTTCGTCGGCTCCGGAAAGGCTCGGGGCGAGCCTCGTCTCAGATGCCTCCACCGGCGACGAGTTCGACCCGACTCGGGCCGGCGTCTTCTGCCGTGCCGACCGGATAGCGGACCAACCCGAGTTCGGCGTCGTCGGACAACTGTGCGTGGCGAGGGAGTACTCGCGCCGTGTAGCCGTGGCGTCCGGACCGTGCCGGCACTACGGTCGCGACGAAAAGGGTGCGGCCCGACGGATCGGCGTTGCCGGTCGGGGTCATCTGGGCGACAACCGGATCGACGATCTCACCATCGTCGGTGACCCGCCCCACCAGCGCCTGCACACACACCTGATCCGGCCCGAGTTCGCCGAGCGCGACGTGCGCGGTCAGTGTGAGGCTCACCCGTTGCGGGCTGTCGGCCTCCAGGGTGTCGCCCGAACCCGCCTCATCGATCCCGGCGATCTGCACCGCGGGCCAGGTCTGCTCGAGCACCCGCCGGTACTGCGCGAGATCGCGCGCAGGCGCGCATCCGTCGGCGCAGATCGACGCGAACTGGTCTGCGGCCGGACCGTAGAGGGCGATGGTGTAGTCGCGCACCATTCGCGTCGCCTGTACGCGCGGCCCGAGTTCGCTCACGGTGTGGCGCACCATCTCCACCCAGCGTTCCGGCACCCCCTCGGGCGATCGGTTGTAGAACAACGGGATCACCGTTTCCTCGAGCAACACGTATAGGGCTTCGGCCTCCAGATCGTCGCGGCGATGCTCGTCGGTGACACCCTCGGCCGACGGAATGGCCCAACCGTTCTCACCGTCGGCCATCTCATCCCACCACCCGTCCAGGATCGACAGATTCAGGCCGCCGTTGAGTGCGGACTTCATGCCGGAGGTGCCACATGCCTCCATCGGGCGCACCGGATTGTTCAGCCAGACATCGCAGCCCGCGTAGATGTCGCGGGCCATGAAGATGTCGTAGTCGGGCAGGAACACGATCCGGTCGCGCAACTCGGGATCCTCGGTGAACCGCACCACCTGCTGGATCAACGACTTGCCGCCATCGTCCGCAGGATGCGCCTTACCGGCGATCACCAACTGCACGGGCCGATCCGGGTCGGTGAGAATGCGGCGCATCCGATCGGGGTCGCGCAGCATCAGTGTCAGTCGCTTGTAGGTCGCGGCACGGCGTGCGAAACCGATCGTGAGCGCTGCCGGGTCGAAGATGTCAGTGGTCCATCCCAGTTCGGCGTCGGTGAATCCGCGGTCACGTGCGCTGTCGAAGGCGCGCCGACGGACCTCGTCGACGAGCCCGGCGCGCAGTTCGGACCGGATCTGCCAGATCTCATCGGACGGCATCCCCGACACGACGCGCGCTTCGGCTTCCTCGTCCCCGGCAGCGAGATCCAACCATCGACGCGCGGTCCACGTTGGCCCGTGCACGCCGTTGGTGACCGCGCCGATCGGCACCTCGTCGGCGTCGAATCCCGGCCACAGGTCGGCGAACATCTCCCGACTGACCGCGCCATGCAGCTGGGACACCCCGTTGCTGCGCTGCCCAAGCCGAAAACCCATGTGTGCCATGTTGAACACGCCGGGATCCGCCTCGTCGCCGAGGTCGAGAACGGTGTCCACCGGAAGCCCGGGGAGGAGCCGGGAGATCCCGTCGTCGTCGGGATCGAGGTAGTACCGCACCATGTCACGCGGGAACCGGTCGATGCCGGCGGGAACCGGGGTGTGGGTGGTGAAGATGTTCGACGCCCGCACCACCGCCTCGGCTGTGTCGAAGTCGAGAACGGGGGGCGGCTCGTCGCCGGCGAGCCGTGTCGGGTTGGTGAGCTCGCGGACACGCTCGACGCCGAGGAACCCGGCATGTCCCTCATTCATGTGGAACACGGTCGGTTCCGGCCGCCCGCTGAGCCCGATGTAGGCGCGGACCGCGCGTACCCCGCCGACCCCGAGGAGGATCTCCTGCTTGATCCGATGGTCTTGGTCGCCGCCGTAGAGGCGGTCGGTGACGCTACGCAGCTCCTCGTCGTTCATCGGGACGTCCGAGTCGAGGAGCAGCAGCGGAATCCGCCCGACCATGGCGATCCACACCTGGGCGTCGAGCGTGCGGCCCCCGGGCATCGAGACGGTGATGATCACCGGCTCGTCGCCATCGGTGAGCGGGACAAGCGGTGACGACGTCGGATCATTGACCGGGTAGCGCTCGACCTGCCATCCGTCGTGCGACAGGCTCTGGTGGAAATAGCCGGACCGATAGAACAGTCCCACCCCGATCAGCGGCAGGCCCAGGTCCGACGCGGCCTTGAGGTGGTCGCCTGCCAGGATGCCGAGTCCGCCCGAGTAGATGGGCAGCACCTCGGAGATGCCGAACTCCATCGAGAAGTACGCGATCCCTTGCGCCGCGAGGTTTTCCGAGCCGGTCGAACTCTCCCCGAACCAGCGGGGCCCGCCAAGGTAATCGTCGAGGTCGGCTGCGGTCGATGCCAGGCGCTCGAGGAAATCGGGGTCGGCGGCGAGATCGGTGAAGCGCTGCGGCTCGACCTCGGCCAGCAGTCGCAGGGGATCGCCCGTGTCGTGCCACAGGTCGGGGTCGATGGTGGCGAACAGATCCTGGGTGGGGGCGTGCCACACCCAACGAAGGTTGTGGGCGAGGCGGGACAGGTCGGCGAGCTCGACGGGCAGCGGCACCCGAACCGTGAACCGGCGGAAGGCTTTCACCGAGTAGACGCTACCCAGCCGGGACCGAGGGTGCGACCGCTACCGGATGAACATCTAGGCTCGTACCATGCAGCGAATCATCGGTACCGAGGTCGAGTACGGGATCTCCGCGCCCGGCGACCCGACCGCGAACCCGATCATGACCTCCACGCAGGCAGTTCTCGCGTACGCCGCGGCCGCCGGGGTGCCCCGTGCCAAGCGGACACGGTGGGACTACGAGGTGGAATCACCACTCCGCGACGCCCGCGGATTCGATCTCGGCCGGGGTTCGGGTCCCGCCCCGATCATCGATGCCGACGAGATCGGCGCCGCGAACATGATCCTGACCAACGGCGCCCGGCTCTACGTCGACCACGCGCATCCGGAGTACTCGGCGCCCGAGGTCACCGACCCGATGGACGCGGTCATCTGGGACAAGGCCGGGGAGCGGGTCATGGAGGCAGCCGCCCGGCACGTCGCGAGCGTGCCCGGAGCTCCGCGTCTGCAGCTCTACAAGAACAACATCGACGGCAAGGGCGCCTCCTACGGCACCCACGAGAACTACCTGATGAATCGTGAGACCCCGTTCACTGCGGTGATCGCAGGTCTCACCACGTTCTTCGCGTCGCGGCAGATCTTCACCGGTGCGGGCCGGGTCGGCATCGGTCAGTCCGGCGACGAGGCCGGCTACCAGTTGTCGCAGCGATCGGACTACATCGAGGTCGAGGTGGGACTGGAGACCACCCTCAAACGCGGCATCATCAACACCCGCGACGAGCCGCACGCCGACCCCGAGCGCTATCGGCGCCTGCACGTCATCATCGGCGACGCGAATCTCGCCGAGACCGCCACGTACCTGAAGGTGGGCACCACCGCGCTGGTCCTCGACCTGATCGAGGCCGGCGTCGACTTCTCCGACATCGAACTGGCCCGTCCGGTACAGGCCGTGCACACCATCAGCCACGATCCCGGCCTGACGACGACCGTCGCGCTCACCGACGGCCGCGAACTGACCGCACTGGCCCTGCAGCGTGAGTACCTCGAACGGTGCATGAAGTTCCACGACGCCGAGCACAGCGACGACACCCGGGCCGCCCACGTGTTGGAGACCTGGGCCGACGTGCTGGACCGACTCGAGCGCGACCCGATGGAGTGCGCCGACATCCTGGACTGGCCAGCAAAACTGCGCATCCTCGAGGGTTTCCGACAGCGCGAGGGGTTGGGGTGGTCGGCACCGCGGCTGCAGCTGATCGATCTGCAGTACTCCGACGTCCGCCTCGACAAGGGTCTGTACAACCGGCTCGTCGCCCGCGGTTCGATGAAGCGACTCGTCGACGAGAACGACGTGATGCGGGCGATCAGTGAGCCCCCGCAGAACACCCGGGCGTACTTCCGTGGGGAATGCCTGCGGCGGTTCGGCGCCGATGTCGCGGCCGCGAGCTGGGACTCGGTCATCTTCGATCTGGGCGGCGATTCCCTGGTGCGCATCCCCACCCTGGAACCGTTGCGCGGCAGCCGGGCCCATGTCGGCAAGCTGCTGGACTCGGTGCACTCCGCCGCCGAACTCGTCGATCAGCTCACGACCACCTGACGCGCCGCGGCCACATGCGTGTTCGCTTCCGCCCGCGGCGCGGCGCGCACCGGTAGGGTGTGGAATACGCGGTTTTTCAGATGCGACCGTGTCGGCGTCGCGTCGACGCCCGACAGGGCGGATCGGGCCGGGCACGCAGCGAGCGGGTTCGGTGAGTCGAAGGAGGCAGCAGATGGCGCAGGAACAGACCAAGCGCGGTGGTGGCGACGACGATGGTGACATCGGCTCGGACGGCAGTGCCGGTCAGGAACGCCGCGAGAAGCTGGCCGAGGACACCGACGACCTGCTCGACGAGATCGACGACGTGCTCGAGGAGAACGCTGAGGACTTCGTGCGCGCGTACGTGCAGAAAGGCGGCCAGTGAGCGACCGGTTCTCCTCACCAGGTTCCTCAAACACGTTCCACTCCACCCACCCGCTGCGCGCGGACATCTCGTCGTTCACCGAGTACCTGCGGGAGCATGCGCCTGAACAGCTTCCGCACAATCGCGTCGATCCGATGAGCATCCGCACGGACGTGGCGGCCGAGATCCCGCACGGAACGACGATCGTGGCGGTGTCGTATCCGGGTGGGGTCGTGCTGGCAGGTGACCGGCGGGCCACGATGGGCAACCTCATCGCGACGCGTGATGTGCAGAAGGTGTTCGTCACGGACGAGTATTCGGCTGCCGGCATCGCCGGAACAGCGGGTATCGCGATCGAGATGGTCCGGCTGTTCGCGGTGGAGCTCGAACACTACGAGAAGATCGAAGGGGTCCCGCTGACCCTCGACGGCAAGGTGAGTCGACTTGCATCGATGGTGCGCGGCAACCTCGGCGCGGCGATGCAGGGGCTGGCGGCGGTTCCGTTGCTGGTCGGGTTCGACATCGATCATGACGACCCCAACGAGCGTGGTCGCATCTTCTCGTTCGACATCGCCGGCGACCGGCACGAGGATTTCGGCGGCTATCAGGCGATCGGATCCGGTTCGGTGTTCGCGAAATCATCGTTGAAGAAGCTGTTCAGATATGACCTCGATGCCGATTCCGCGCTGGCGGTGGCCATCGAGGCGCTCTATGACGCCGCCGACGACGACTCCGCGACCGGCGGACCCGACATCGTGCGCAAGATCTTCCCGACCGCGGTGACCGTGGGGGCGCAGGGCGCGACCGAGGTGGCACCCGAAGCGATCGAGGCCGCGGCCCGGGCAGTGGTCGAACGACGCGCCGCCGAGCATGAGGGGGAGGCGCGATGACATTCCCGTATTACGCCAGTGCCGAGCAGATCATGCGCGATCGCTCGGAGCTGGCGCGCAAGGGCATCGCCCGCGGCCGCAGCGTGATCGCGCTGACCTACGCCGACGGCGTGCTGTTCGTGGCGGAGAATCCGTCGAACACCTTGCGCAAGACGAGTGAGATCTACGACCGGATCGGTTTCGCAGCGGTCGGCAAGTACAACGAGTTCGAGAGTCTGCGCAAGGCCGGCATCCAGCTGGCCGACATGCGTGGTTACAGCTATGACCGCGCGGATGTGACCGCGTTGTCGCTGGCGAACACATATGCGAACGCGCTCGGTTCGGTATTCACCGAACAGGCCAAACCGTATGAGGTCGAACTCTGCGTCGCCGAGGTCGCCAAGTACGGGAAGCCACGGCCCTCGCAGCTGTACCGCATCTCCTACGACGGGTCGATCGCCGATGAGACGCGGTTTCTGGTGATGGGCGGCGCCAACGAGGCCATCACCACTGCGTTGCGGGAAAGCTACGAACCCGATCTCGACCTGTCCGCCGCAATCGCCGTCGCGGTGGCCGCGCTGGCCACGCCCGTCGACACCGGCAGCAGTTCGTCGGGCAGCTCGTCTCAGTCCTCGGCCGAACCGCGCAAACTCACCGCCTCCGACCTCGAGGTGGCGATCCTGGATCGCAATCGTCCGCGGCGCGCCTATCGACGGATCAACAATTCGGCCCTGGCAGATCTGATGCCGGCCGATGGCGAATCCGCCACGCCGGACGAGATCGCGAACGGTGGATCGGCGGACGCCGAAACCCCTCCGAGTGACCCGGAATCCTGACGTCGCGGACCGGCGACGCGACCACCCGTCGCGTCGCCCGGTCTGCGGGGTTGTCCGCGGGTAGTGTTGATCATGTGCAGCGTCGAATCATGGGTATCGAGACCGAATTCGGTGTCACATGTACCTTCCACGGTCATCGCAGACTGAGCCCCGACGAGGTCGCTCGGTACCTGTTCCGCCGAGTCGTGTCCTGGGGGCGTTCGTCCAACGTCTTCCTGCAGAACGGCGCGCGGCTCTATCTCGACGTCGGCTCCCACCCGGAGTACGCGACCGCCGAGTGCGACAGCCTCATTCAGCTGATCAACCATGATCGTGCAGGCGAGTTGGTGCTCGAGGACCTGCTCGTCGACGCCGAACAGCGGCTCGCCGACGAGGGGATCGGCGGCGACATCTACCTGTTCAAGAACAACACCGACTCGGCAGGCAACTCGTACGGCTGCCACGAGAACTACCTGGTGGTGCGGGCCGGCGAGTTCTCCCGCATCTCCGACGTCCTGCTGCCGTTCCTGGTCACGCGCCAGCTGATCTGCGGCGCCGGCAAGGTCCTGCAGACCCCGAAGGCGGCGACCTTCTGCTTGTCCCAGCGTGCCGAGCACATCTGGGAAGGCGTGTCGTCGGCGACGACCCGGTCCCGGCCCATCATCAACACCCGCGACGAACCGCACGCCGATGCCGAGAAATACCGCCGACTGCACGTGATCGTCGGGGACTCCAACATGGCCGAGATGACGACATTGCTCAAGGTCGGCTCGGCAGCACTGGTCCTGGAGATGATCGAGGCCGGCGTGGTGTTCCGCGACTTCGCTCTCGACAATCCGATCCGAGCGATCCGCGAGGTGAGCCACGACCCCACCGGACGGCGTCCCGTACGCCTCGCCGGGGGGCGGCAGGCGACCGCGCTCGACATCCAGCGCGAATACCATGCCCGCGCCGTCGAGCACATGACGAACCGTCGCCCCGACCCGGAGATGGACATGGTCGTCGATCTGTGGGGCCGGATGCTCGACGCGGTCGAGAGCGGTGACTTCTCGACGGTCGACACAGAGGTCGACTGGGTGATCAAACGCAAGTTGTTCCAGCGTTATCAGGACCGCTACTCGATGGAGCTGTCGGACCCGAAGATCGCACAGCTCGACCTCGCCTTCCACGACATCAAACGCGGCCGCGGCGTTTTCGACGTCATGTTGCGCAAGGGGCTGGTCGCCCGGGCGACCACCGACGAGGCGATCGCGACCGCGGTCAACGAACCGCCGCAGACGACGCGGGCGAAGCTGCGTGGCGACTTCATCTCGGCTGCGCAGAAGGCCGGCCGTGACTTCACCGTCGACTGGGTTCACCTCAAGTTGAACGACCAGGCCCAGCGGACCGTGTTGTGCAAGGATCCGTTCCGCAGCGTCGATGAGCGAGTCGATCGACTGATCGCATCGATGTGATCGTAAGCTGGCCCAGTGGCCACGCAGAAAGTTGAGCGCCTTCTCAATCTCGTGATCTGTCTGTTGTCGACCCGTCAGTTCGTGACCGCGGAGTACATCCGCCGCAACGTCGCCGGCTACAACGACGAGGGGCAGTCGGACGAGGCATTCAACCGGATGTTCGAGCGAGACAAGAACGAACTCCGTGACCTCGGTATCCCGCTGATCACCGGTCGGGATCGGATGTCGGGCAGCGCGGAGGGTTATCGGATCAACCGGGACAGCTATGAGCTGCCCGAGATCGAGCTCGACCGATCCGAGGCCGCGGTGATCGCGATGGCAGCGGCGCTGTGGGATACCCCCGAGATCTCCGCGATCTCGCAGAATGCCGTCCTCAAACTGCAGGCCGCAGGTATCGATGTCCGGGCCGACGACGAGCTGGTGGTGCCGGCCGCGTTGTCGGCGCGGTCGGTGGGTTCCGAACCCGCCCTGGCGGCGCTGGTCTCGGCGACGGGGTCGGCGCGGGCCGTCACCTTCACCTATCGGCCGGGTGCGGCGTCGTCGGCGTTGACCCGCACCCTCGAACCGTGGGGCATCGTCACCTATCGCGGTCGGTGGTACGTCGTGGGGCACGACCGCGACCGCTCGGCCACCCGCACCTTCCGGCTGTCGCGGATCTCCGACGTCACCGTGATCGGCGCCCCGGGCGACGTCGTGGTTCCCGAAGGCACCGACGTTCAGCAGATCGTATCGGCGGCCGTCGAGTCCGCGACCGGCACCGACGGCCGCACCGCACGCATCTGGTTGGCGCGCGATCGGGCGGCCGGGCTGCGGCGACTATCCAGCACGGTCACGCCCTCCGATCTCGACGGCGAGCCCGGCGACGTGGCCGAGATCGAGATCCGCTCGTTGTCCACCCTCGCCCGTATGGTGCTCGGGGCCGGCCGTGACGCCGTGGTGCTCGCGCCACCGGAGCTACGCGAGGCCGTCATCGCCTCGCTCGACAGACTGGCCGGGGTGTCCGCCTGATGTCCGCGCGTCCAGATCGGTTGAGCAGGTTGCTGGCGCTCGTGCCCTACCTCGACCGGCGTGACGGCATCGCGATCGACGAGGCGGCCCGCGACCTCGGCATCACGCCCAGGCAACTCACCAAGGATCTCGAGCTGCTCTTCGTCTGCGGGCTCCCCGGATACTTTCCGGACGATCTGATCGACCTGCAGTTCGAGCAGGGCCGGGTCAAGGTCGGGTTCACCGCGGGGATGGACCGTCCGCTGCGCCTGACCACGACGGAGGCGAGCACCCTGCTCGTCGCGTTGCGTGCGCTGCTCGACATGCCCGGCGCCGTCGACCGGGTCAGTACACGACGCGCCATCGCCAAGATCGAACAGGCCGTCGGATCGTCGGCGGCCCGGGTGCCCACCGGCGTCGAGCGCGACGTCGAGGTCGAGAACCCCACCCACGCGACCATCCGCGACGCGTTGCGTCTGCGGCGCGCCCTCGACATCCGCTACTACTCGGCGACACGGGACAGCTTCACCGAGCGCACTGTCGACCCGATCCGGCTGCAGTCGATGGACAACAACACCTACCTCGAGGCGTGGTGCCGCAAAAGCGACGGTGTGCGGCTGTTCCGGTTCGACCGGGTGGAGACGGCGACGCTGCTCGACGAACCGTCGACCCCGCCGGCCGAGGCGGTGGCGCGACCCCAATCGGCGATCCTGTCCGACAATCCGGACCTGCCGTTCGCCGAGATCGAGATCGATCCGGAGGAGCTCTGGGTACTCGACTACTACCTGATCGAAGCGATGGAATCGCTTGACGGCCGCAACGATCCGACGTCGCCGGTCCGTGCGCGCCTCGTGTACGGCTCACCGGAGTGGCTGACCCGCTTCCTGCTGGGGTTCGGTGGCCGCGTGCGGGTGGTGTCCGATCCGGCCATCGCAGGGAGCGTCGCGTCGACGGCGGCGGCGGCCCGGGCACGCTATGGGTGAGGCCGTGGCCGCCTGCGCCCGCGGTCGCCGGGCCGCACTCGGGTAGCATTGGCCACGTCGCGATTCGGAGGTGGAAAAATGGGCGCTTTGTCCTGGTGGCACTGGGTGATCGTCTTGCTCGTCCTGGTGATCCTGTTCGGCTCCAAGAAGCTCCCCGATGCCGCTCGGGGGCTGGGTCAGTCGTTGCGGATCTTCAAGAGCGAGGTCAAGGAGATGCAGAACGACGGCAAGGAGACCGGCGGCACCCCGCCGGCCGAGCCGGTCAAACGTGAACTGCCGCCGGGGGATGTGCCGCCGACCTCGACACATACCTCGACTGACGACACGAAGAAGTCCGCCTAGGCGCTTCTCGCCAGACCGGAGGCCAGGGCACCCGCGTGCGCATTTCTCTCGATCCGAGACGCCGTAAACGCAAACTCAATCCCGACGGCACCATGTCGTTGGTCGAACATCTCTACGAGTTGCGGACCCGTGTCGTCATCTCGATGATCGCGATCGTCGTGACGACCATCATCGGGTTCGTCTGGTATTCGCACGGATTCCTCGGCATCCCTTCGCTGGGTGATCTGCTGCGCGGACCCTACTGCGATCTGCCACCGTCATCGCGCGCGCAGCTGACCGCGGACGACTCCTGCCGCCTGCTCGCCACCGGCCCGTTCGACCAGTTCATGTTGCGGCTCAAGGTCGCGCTCACCGCCGGGGTGGTGTTGGCGTGCCCGATCTGGCTGTACCAGCTCTGGCAATTCATCACTCCCGGCCTGCACACCAACGAGCGGCGCTACGCGATCGGATTCGTCTCGTCGGCCGCCGTACTCTTCGTCGCGGGCGCCGTGCTCGCGTACCTCGTGGTGGCCAAGGCCTTCCACTTCCTGCTGACCGTCGGCAACGATGTCCAGGTGACCGCACTGGCCGGCGACCAGTATTTCGGGTTCATGCTGCACCTGCTGATCATCTTCGGTGTCAGCTTCGAGTTGCCGTTGCTGATCATCGCCTTGAACGTCATCGGGATCCTGACCTATGCGCGGCTGAAGAGCTGGCGTCGGGGGCTGGTGTTCGCGCTGTTCGTGTTCGCTGCGATCGCGACCCCCGGACAGGATCCGTTCACCATGCTGGCGTTGTCGCTGGCGCTGACCGTGTTGCTCGAGATCGCGATCCAGTTCGCCCGGATCAACGACAAACGACGCAAGCGGGACACCACCGACTGGTCGGACATTCCAGACGATCAGGCCAGCCCGCTGCCGAGCACCGGCCCGGCACCCAGCGCGACGCGGCTCGAGCAGCCGTCGGCGACCTCATCCGGCACGTCGGCGGCCACCCGCACCTCAGTCCGTGACCGAGACACTTTCGACGACATCCTGTGAGTCGGCTCGAGGAATTCACCGATCGGCTGTCCTTCGGCCTCGACGACTTCCAGCGGCGTGCCTGTGTTGCTCTCGAGGCGGGACATGGCGTTCTGGTCTGCGCACCGACCGGCGCAGGGAAGACCATCGTCGGTGAGTTCGCCGTGGATCTCGCACTGGCGTCGGGCACGAAATGTTTCTACACCACACCCATCAAGGCACTCAGCAACCAGAAGTACGCCGACCTCGCCGCCATCCACGGCGCGGAATCGGTTGGCCTGCTCACCGGGGACAACTCGATCAACCCGGATGCGCCGATCGTCGTGATGACCACCGAGGTCGTCCGCAACATGATCTATGCGAACTCGCGTGCGCTCACCGGGCTGTCGCATGTGGTGATGGACGAGGTGCACTTCCTCGCCGACCGGTTCCGCGGCGCGGTGTGGGAAGAGGTCATCCTGCACCTCGAGCCGTCGGTGCGGGTGGTGAGCCTGTCCGCGACGGTGAGCAACGCCGAGGAGTTCGGCGACTGGATCAAGACGGTCCGCGGTGACACCACCGTCATCGTCGACGAGCACCGACCGGTGCCCTTGTCTCAGCACATGCTCGTCGGAACCCGCATGTTCGACCTCTTCGACCCGGCCAGGCCACCCGGCGCAGCGGCGACACGGGAACGCCCACAGGTCAATCCGGAGCTCAAACGGTACATCCGCCACCGGATCCTGTTGGCCGACGATCGTGGTGGGGACCGGTCCTATGGCCGTGGTCGGCGGAGCGGCGGCCCCCGTGGTGGCAGACGCGGGGGAGCGCGCCCACCGTCGCGCCCCGAGCTCGTCGCACGCCTGGACCGCGAGGGTTTGTTACCCGCGATCGGGTTCATCTTCTCCCGCGCCGGCTGCGACGGGGCCCTCGCACAGTGTCTTCGGTCAGGTCTGAACCTGCTGACACCCGAGGAGGCGATGTCGGTTGACGAGGTGGTCGACCGACATCTCGAGGAGATGTCTCCCGCGGACGAGGAGATCCTCGGCGTCGCCGAATGGCGGGCGGGTCTGCGCCGCGGCTTCGCCGCTCACCATGCAGGTCTGCTGCCGACTTTCCGCCATGCCGTCGAGGAACTGTTCACCCGCGGTTTGGTGAAGATGGTGTTCGCCACCGAGACACTGGCACTGGGTATCAACATGCCGGCCCGGACCGTGGTGCTCGAACGGCTCGTCAAGTTCAACGGTGAAGCCCACGTGGACCTCACGCCCGGCGAATTCACCCAGCTGACCGGACGGGCGGGACGTCGCGGCATCGACGTCGAGGGCCACGCCGTCGTCGTGTGGACGGCGGAGACGGTTCCCGAGCAGGTCGCCGGCCTCGCCGGTGCACGCACGTTTCCGCTGCGCAGTTCGTTCCAGCCGGAATACAACATGGCGGTCAACCTCATCGGCCGACTCGGCCTCGCGGGCTCGCGCGAACTGCTGAACCGGTCGTTCGCGCAGTTCCAAGCGGATCGATCGGTCGTCGGACAGGCGCGCAAGGTCGATGATGCACGTCGACAGCTCCGCAAACTCGACATCGAGTTGACCGGTGCCGCCGAGAACCGAGGACTCGAGCCGGGCGGATCGATCGACTACGGCAACGAACCCGGAGACGACCCGCATGCCGGGTTCCTCGGTTACGTGCAACTGCGGGAGGACATCCGGCGACGGGAGCGTGAGCTCAAGTTCGAGCGGCGCACGGAACACACACGGTCGACGGTCGCGGACCTGGCCGCCCTCAAGCGGGGGCACGTGATCGGGCTGCACGGTGGTCGGCACCGCGGGCTCGCGGTGATCCTCGAACCGGCCGCGCAGTCGGTGGACCCCAAACCGCTTGTGCTCACCGAGGACGCCTGGTGCGGACGGGTGGGAACCCGTGACTTCGTGAACCCACCCCAGGTGCTGGGCAACATGCGCCTGCCGAAGCATGTGGATCGCCGGACCGGACGGGGTCGTCGGGACCTGGCGTCCGCGCTCCGGTCCACCGGCATCGAGATGCCGCGCGGTCGTTCCAAGAAGCGCGCCGCCGCCGCCGATGATCGGGAACTGGCCCGACTACGGTCGGCGCTGCGGGCTCATCCGGCACACCGGCTCGATGGTGGCGATGAACTCTTCCGCCTTGCAGAGCGCCGCAATCGGGTGGTCCGCGAGATCGTGTCGGCCGAACGGGTGATCGCCGACCGTACGTCGACGCTCGGAGTCCAGTTCGACCGGATCGTGGCCGTCCTGGCAGAGTTGGGATACCTCGACGCCTCCGTCGGTCGGTCCGGGGCCCAACGGGTGTCGGTCACCGCGGCGGGTGAGCTGCTCAGCCGGATATACAGCGAGAGCGATCTGCTCGTCACCGAGTGCATCCGGGCCGGGGTCTGGGATGCGCTGGCACCACATGAACTTGCCGCGGTGGTGGCCGCAATGGTGTTCGAGGCGAGACGCGAGAGCTACTCCGGAACCGACGCGATGCCCGGGAATGCCGCACTGCGGCAGGCCGTGGCCCGAACCGTGGAGATCTGGCGGCAGGTGACCGCCGTCGAGGCTCGTCATCGCGTCGACTCCACCCGCGAGCCCGACACGGGATTCTCGGTTGCGGTGTCGCTGTGGGCATCCGGACGTTCGTTGACGGAATCCCTCGCGGCTGCCGGTGAACGCGGGCAATTGCTGTCACCGGGTGACTTCGTTCGCTGGAACCGTCAGGTGGTCGATCTGCTCGAGCAGATCAGACTAGGTGTCGGGGCCGATACCCGTCTGGCCGGATCGGCGCGCGCCGCGGTGTCGGGCATCCGTCGAGGCGTGGTCGCCGCAGAACTGGGCTGAGCGCTCATACCGTCGGTTCGTGCCCGGTTTTCCCGGTGACGTCGGCGTCGTCGGTTCGGTGATTGTGGTGGGGCCGTGAGGTAACGTTCTCCACGCGGTCGGGAGAACGGACGGGCGGGCTCGATGCGTCCTTCCCGACGACACGAGGGGATTCCGCGCTCGCCGACCGTGACGTCCAGGCGTGTCGGTGCCCTGTCACGGGGCAGAGCGGGAGACCCCATGAGCGAGCCGAACGATCAGAATCCTCCGAGCGGGTCATCACCGCACCCTGGTGGGAGTGATCCCGCACAGCCCGACTCCAACCGGGCCGAAGACACCACGGCCCCGTCCGGTCCTGCAGGCGAAACGCAGTCTCCGCAGCACTCGGATCCGGCGTCGGCGCCCCAGTCACCGCCCGGCCACTCGCAGGACCACGGTCAGCCGACGACGCCCTACGGCAATCCCTCGACAGCGCCCTATACGCAGGCGCATCCGCAGCAAGGTCATGGGCAAGCGCAGTACGGGCAGCCAGACTACGGACAACAACAGTACGGACAACCGCAGTACGGACAACCGCAGTACGGACAGCCACAGTACGGACAGCAACAGTACGGGCAGCCACCCTACGGGCAACCGGGTCAGGGAGAACCGAACCAGGCCCAGCAGGCGTACGGCCAGCAACCCTACGGGCAGCAGGGCTATGCGCAGCAGGGCTATGGGCAGCAACCCTACGGCCAGCCGGGTTACGGTCAGCCCGACCACGGACAGACCGTCCCGGGTCAGCCGATGGGTGGCTATGGTGCCCCGGCCGGCTATGGAACCGCTGGTGAGCAGGCCTCAACCGCACCGTACGGCGCTTCTTCGCAGCAGCCTCCCGGCGCCTACTATTCCGCCCCGGGCACCTATCAACCGACCGGCGAGCATCAGCAGTTCGCCGGTCAGACCGCAGGCCACAGCCACTACGGCGGCGATCAGTTCTCGTCGATGGCGACCTCGCCCAAGAAGAGTCGGATGCGTACCTTCTTGTTCGTCGGCGGCGGTGCCGCGGTGGTCATCGCCGCGATCTTGCTGTTCACCGCGTTCGTCGCCCCCGGGTGGGCACCGAAAACGATCTCGCAGAACGCAGTCCAGGACGGCGTCAAGAAGATCTTGACCGAGGACTACCAGGCGACCGATGTGAGCAACGTCCAGTGCCCCTCAGGAGAGCGGGTCGAGAAGGGACAATCGTTCACCTGCACCGCCACCGTGAGTGGTCAGCAGCAGAAGGTCACCGTGACCTTCCTCGACGACGACGGCACGTACGAGGTCTCCCGTCCGACGAGCTGAGCGGTCGTCATCGCGCCGCACGCGTTCCGCCCACGGTCTGCTTCGGAAGCCGGAGCCTCCCGAACAGGAATCGGTTACCGGATCTCGGCGGTCGACCATCCCAGCGCCTTGGCCAAACGTGTCACCGACGCGCCGATACCCAGTTCCTCGACCAGGTCGGCGAGACCTCCCGGGTCCGCCGGGGACTGCGGTAACCGGTCGTCGTCGGTGCTGTCGATGGTCTGCGCGTCGGTCTTGACCAATACGACGGTGCGGGCCGCACTCAGGTAGTCGGCCGACGCCAGCAGCGCTTTGCGGCTGCGGGTCGCCAACGACGAGCCGCTGTCGGCGGCCGCGGCCTCGAGGGCGTCCAGGCTTCCGTACTCGGTGATGAGTTTGCCTGCGGTCTTCTCCCCGATCCCGGGGACGCCGGGCAGACCGTCGGACGGATCGCCACGAAGCATCGCCATCTCCGCGTAGGCCATGCCGGCCCGATCGACCGGGACCGCATATTTCTCGGCGAGCTCAGCCGGGCCCATCATCTCGGCTTTCGCCAGTCCGCGGCCCACATAGAGGACCCGCACCGCCACCGGATCGTCGGCGACCACCTGCAACAGGTCGCGGTCCCCGCTCACCACCACCACCGGATCGGTCGACTCGTCGTAGGCCAGCGTGCCGATCACATCGTCGGCCTCACAGCCGATGGCCCCCGACGTCGCGATCCCTGCGCAACGCAGCACGTCGAGGATCATGTCGACTTGCGGTGTCAGCGTGTCGGGTACCTCTTCGATGTCGGTGACGACGTCGTCAGCACCGGCTGCACCGACGGTATGGGGTGCCTCCTCGGCCACACGATGCGCCTTGTACGACGGGATCAGCTCGGTCCGGAAGGCCGGACGCCAATCCAGGTCGAGACAGACCACGAGACGCGTGGGTTGCTCCCGGGTCACCAGCGACGCGATCGTGTCGAGGAATCCGCGGACGGCGTTCACAGGCCGCCCGTCCGGAGCTGTCATCTTCTCGGGCAGCGCGTAGAACGATCGGAACCACAGACTCGCTCCGTCGAGGAGCATCAGCGAACCAGCCATGACCCAACTCTGTCATGCCCGGCCATGTCTGTACGGGCGGTAGGCTGCGCTCATGACCTACCGGTTCTCCTCGGACGTATATCGCCATCGCCTCGACCGTGCCCGGAAGCTCACCGCCGAAGCAGGTCTCGACGCACTGATGGTGTCCACCGGCCCGGATCTGCGTTATCTCACCGGGTCTCGGGCGGACACCTTCGAGCGACTCACCGCCCTCGTGGTGCCCGCGGACGGTGCGCCGCGGCTCGTCGTTGCGCGGCTGGAACTCGCCTCCGTACGCGATTCGGCGGTCGCCGATCTCGGCATCGATGTGGCCGACTGGGTCGACGGGGAGAATCCGTACGCGCTCGCCCTGGCCGGGCTGCCGGACTCCGCGGCGCTGGCCGTTTGCGACACCATGCCTGCGCTGCACGTGGTGCCGATCGCGCGACAAACAGGCGCGACTCCCGCCCTCGCCACCGACGTGCTGCGAGAGTTGCGGATGATCAAGGACGACAGCGAGATCGAGTCGCTTCGCCGCGCCGGGGCGGCGATCGACCGCGTCCACGCCCGAATGGGGGAATGGTTACGACCCGGTCGGACCGAACGCGAAGTCGCCGACGACATCCGGGCGGCCATCCTGGCCGAAGGCCATACCGAGGCCGCGTTCATCATCGTCGGTTCGGGCCCGCATGGTGCCGATCCGCACCATGAGTTCTCCGATCGTGTGATCGAGTCCGACGACATCGTGGTGATCGACATCGGCGGTCCCGTCGACCCCGGCTACAACTCGGACTCCACCCGTACATACTGCTTCACCGAGCCTCCGGTCGAGATCGCCGACGCCTACCGAGTTCTGCACGACGCGCAGCGCGCCGCCGTCGACGCGGTTCGACCCGGGATCACGGCGCAGGAGATCGATGCGGTGGCACGCGATCTCCTGGGCGAGCAGGGCCTCGCGGACAACTTCATTCATCGCACCGGGCATGGCATCGGGTTGTCGGTGCACGAGGAGCCCTACATCGTCAGCGGCAACGACATCGCATTGCGTCCTGGAATGGCATTCAGCATCGAACCCGGCGTGTACTTCGACGGGCATTGGGGCGCCCGGATCGAGGACATCGTCGTCGTCACCGACGACGGCTGCGAACCGATGAACACCCGCCCCCACGAGCTGCTGGTGCTGTGATCGTCTCCGAAAACCACCCACCAGCGTTGCCGGTGCTGTGACCGGCTCCGAAAACCACCCACCAGCGTTGCCGGTGCTGTGACCGGCTCCGAAAACCACCCACCAGCGCCTTGATGGCGGCGATTCGCCGAGCTCGCCCCGCCTGGGGGTGGTTTTGAGGCCGGCCGGGGGCGGTGGGAGGCGGCGGGGGACCGGCGGCAGGGGGCCCCGGCGGCCGACAATCGTCTCACCCCAACAGCGTCGCCGACCCCATCACGCGGGACACCTCGATCTCGATGACCACACGCCGCGGATTCGGCTTCGGCTGTCGATAGCGCGCGGCGTAGCGTTCCTCCGCCTCGCGGACACGTTCCGGCTCGCGGCGGACCGAGGCGGGGCCTTCGAGCGTGAGCCATCGCGGTCCGTCGACATTCGTCACCGAGGCGTATCCACCTCGCTCGGTATTCCGGACCTTCTGGCTGCCCTCGAACGTGATAACCCGGGCCAACCGGTTCTCCTTGTCCCAGGTGAATCCGACCGCGACGGCATGCGGCGTGCCATCGGCGCGCAGGGTCGTGAGGGTGGCCAGGTGCCGCTCGGCCAGGTACTCCTCGGCCGCAGCACCGAGGTCGTCAGGGGTACGGGTCATGGCATCACGCTAACCGGCCGATGAGATACTGGCTGCCATGGCCCAGCGACCGAGCACCGGAACCATCGTGGTCTTCGGCGGTCGCAGCGAGATCGGCGTCGCCCTGGCCCGACGACTTGCCTCCGGCCGGACGGTGGTGCTCGCTGCGCGCCGGCCCGACGACCTCGTCGACGAGACCGCGCAGCTGCGGGCGGCCGGGGCGACCGATGTGCACACGGTCGAATTCGACGCCGACGACACCGATACCCACACCGCGCTCGTCGACACGATCATCGGGCAGTACGGGCCGATCGAGGTCGTCATCATCGCGTTCGGCATCCTGGGCGACCAGACACGCGCCGAGTCCGACGTTGCGCACGCCCTGCAGATCGCGCACACCGACTATCTCGCCCAGATCAGCGTGTTGACCCCGCTCGCCAGGGGTTTGCGCGCCCAGGGTTCCGGCACGATCATCGTGTTCTCCTCGGTCGCCGGCATCCGCGTGCGCCGGGCCAACTACGTGTACGGCTCCACCAAGGCGGGGCTGGACGGATTCGCCAGCGGCCTGTCGGACGCACTGCACGGCAGTGGGGTTCGGCTCCTGTTGGCTCGTCCCGGATTCGTCATCGGCGCGATGACGCGCGACCTCATGGCCTCCGGCGTGAAACCAGCACCGTTCTCGGTCGACGCCGAGCAAGTCGCCGACGCGGTGGCCGACGCCTACCACCGGGGCCGCGGAGAAGTCTGGATTCCCTGGGTCCTGCGGCCGATGTTCGTCGGCATGCGGATGGTGCCACGCGCCATCTGGCGGCGGTTGTCCCGATGATCGGACACGTCGTCGTGATCGGCATCGGTGCCGACGGCTGGGACGGGCTCGGCAAACCGGCCCGTGATCAGCTCGCCTCGGCCAGGGTCATCTACGGGTCGGCCCGCCAACTCGAGTTGCTGCCGGATCTGCCCGCGCGACAACGCCGATGGAACTCGCCCATGAGCGAACACCTGCACACCGTGCTCCACGCCGACGGTACGGACGACGGGGTCACCCACATCCTTGCCAGCGGCGACCCGATGTTCCACGGCGTCGGCACCACCATCGTGCGGGCGATCGGCGCCGAACGTGTCACCGTCATCCCGACCGTGTCGAGTGCCGCCCTCGCGTGCGCGCGGCTCGGATGGGACCTCACCGACGTCGGGATCGTCAGCACGGTGACCGCAGATCCCGAGTCGTTGCTGGATCGGGTCACGGACGGCCGTGACCTGCTGGTGCTCAGCCGCGACGACACCACTCCGGCAACCATCGCACGCGTGCTGACGGACAACGGTTTCGGCTGGTCGTCGGTCACCGTCCTCGAGCAGCTCGGCGGAGACCGTGAACGCATCGTCCGGGGGGTGGCCCGGACGTGGCACGAACCGGCAGGGGACCGTCTGAACATCGTGGCGATCAGCTGTGTGGGGCCGCGACGCAGCCGCACCCCCGGCCGGCCCGACGACGAGTACGACCACGACGGGCAGATCACCAAGCAGCCGATCCGGGCGCTCACCGTTGCCGCCCTCACGCCGTCGTACCGACAGCTGTTGTGGGACATAGGTTCCGGGTCCGGCAGTGTCGCCATCGAGTGGTTGCGTGCCGACCGCAGCGCCCGCGCGATCGCCTTCGAGCAGGACGAGCTCCGGGCTGCGCGGCTCCGCGACAACGCCGTCCGCCACGGAGTCGGGGAACGCATCACCGTACTCGGAGCGGCGCCAGACGCCTTGGCGGCGGCGCCGGAGCCGGACAGCATATTCATCGGCGGCGGACTCGACCAGGCGTTGCTCGAGGCAATCTGGTGCGCCCTCTCGCCGGGCGGCCGTGTCGTGGCGAACGCGGTGACCGTCGAGAACCAGGCGCTGCTCACCGAATGGTATGGGCGCCATGGCGGTTCGCTGCGCAGACATGTGGTCGAGACCGCGGGTCCGCTCGGCACCATGACAACCTGGCGGCCATCGCTGCCGATCGTGCAATGGGTGGTGGACAAGCCATGACCGTCTTCGTCATCGGCGCAGGACCGGGCGCGCCGGATCTCATCACACTGCGCGGTGCGGCGATCCTCGGCCGATGCCAGACCTGCTTGTATGCGGGCTCGCTCGTGCCGGCCGAACTGCTCGATCGCTGCCCGCCGGACGCCGTGCTCGTCGACACCGCACGAATGTCGCTGGACGACATCGTCGACCACATCATCGCGGCAGACGCGGCCGGACACGACGTCGCGCGTCTGCATTCCGGCGATCCCTCCCTGTACTCGGCGATGGCCGAACAACGACGCGAACTCACTTCGCGCGGGATCGCGGTCGAGGTGGTGCCCGGGGTGCCCGCCTTCGCCGCGGCGGCCGCAGCACTCGACCGGGAACTCACGGTTCCCGGAGTCGGCCAGAGCCTGCTGATCACGCGGGTGTCGACATTGTCCACGGACATGCCGCCAGGGGAGGAGCTCGAGAGGCTCGCGGCCACGGGTGTCACCCTTGCGCTGCATCTGGCGGCACATCGCGCCGACCAGATCGTCGCGGCGCTGACACCGCATTACGGAGCGGAATGTCCCACGGCGACGGTGGCTTTCGCCAGCCGACACAATGAGCAGATCGTACGATGCCGCCTCGCCGACCTGGCATCCGCGTTGGCCGATGCGGGGATTCGGCGGACCGCGGTGATCTTCGTGGGCCGTGTGCTCGATCCGACCGAGCATCCCGCGGTCACCGACAGCTACCTCTACTCCGAGGCCCGGATGACCAAGCTGCGCACCGATGGGTGAACGGCCGGTCCTGCTGCTCGGCGGCACCGGCGAGGCGCGAGCACTCGCCGCCGAGCTCCACGAGGCGTCGATCCCCGTGATCAGCTCGCTGGCCGGTCGGGTGCGCGACCCGCGCCTGCCGGTCGGAGATGTGCGCATCGGTGGATTCGGCGGGGTTGACGGGCTCGCCGAGTGGATCCGCACCCACGACATCGCAGTGGTCGTGGATGCGACGCACCCGTTCGCCACCGCGATGACCGAACATGCTGCTGCCGTCGCCGAAACCGTCGGGACCCCGCTCCTGCGGTTGCGGAGACCCCAGTGGCACCCGGGTCCGGCCGACCACTGGGAATCCGTGCCGGACATGGTCGCCGCCGCAACAGCTGTCGCCGCGCGGGCATCCACGCACGACGATCTGCGCGTCTTCCTCACCACCGGTCGCCAGGACGTCGGGGTGTTCGCCGACATCGACGACGCCTGGTTTCTCATCCGCGTCGTGGATCCGCCGACGTCCGCGCTGCCCGCCCGACATCGGGTTCTGTCCTCACGTGGTCCCTACGACCTGGACAACGAGCGGCACCTGCTCCGCGAGAACGGCATCGACCTACTTGTGACGAAGAACAGCGGCGGAGCCCTCACCCAGGCGAAGCTCTCCGCGGCCGCCGAACTCGGAATCGACGTGGTGATGGTCCAACGACCGGCAGAACCCGCCACCGGCGACTCGGTCGCGACAGTGCCCGCGGCTCTGGATTGGGTCCGCGGTCACCTCTAGTGAAGCTAGTGGTGCGTCTCGGAAACAGGTGGGTCAGTCGCCGTGGTGGCGCGGCGTGTACACGAGATCGCCGCCCGATCGCGACACCGCCGTGGTCGTCGACGATCCCACGATCAGCAGGGTGCGCATGTCCACGGATGCCGGGTCGAGGTCACCGACAGTCGTCGTGAGCAGGCGCTCCTGCGGTCCGCCGACATCCCGTCCGACGACGACCACCCGATCGGGCGACACGGTCTCCAGCAGAATCTCTTTGAGCTGACCCACCTGCCAGGTCCGGCTGGCCGATCCCGGGTTGTAGATCGCGACGACGAGATCGGCTGCGACGGCAAGTCGCACGCGTTCGGCGATCACCTCCCACGGCTTGAGCCGATCCGACAACGAGATCACCGCGAAGTCGTGCCCGAGCGGTGCGCCGACGGCCGCGGCAACCGCGCTGGCCGCCGTGACGCCGGGGGACACCCGTACTGCGACATCGCGCCAGCGTGGCTCGGCAGCGACCTCGGCCACCGCCGACGCCATCGCGAACACCCCGGGATCACCCGAGGACACGACCGCGACCCGGGCACCTCGGGCGGCCAGGTCGAGCGCGAACTCCGCCCGCTCGGACTCCACCCGATTGTCGCTGGCGTGCACGCGTTGACCGGGGCGTGGGGTCACGCGCGCCAGATAGGTCTTGTACCCGACGAGATCGGTGGCGCGGGCGAGTTCGGCCTGCACCGCCGGGGTCGTGAGATCGTCGGCGCCCGGGCCCAACCCGATCACCACCACCTCACCCGCGACCGGTGTGGACGCGCGGTGCGGGTTGTTCCTCGGGCCGGGCACCACGACCATCGCGAAATAGGGCACCTGGGCGGGATCGACGTCGGCGACGGGCAGAACGCGCTGAACCGACGTCGACGCACGTTCGACATACCACGCCTCGTCGACGCGGCCGGCGGCGACGAGAGCATCGCGAACGCGCGTGAACGTCCGCCCGAGCTTGAGAACCGCGATCGCATCGGCGGCCCGGAATCGGGCGACGAGTTCGACCGCCGGCAAGGTACCCGGCACCACGGTCAACGTCTCGTCGCCCTCGACCAGCGGAATTCCGGTTGCGGCCGACGACGCGCTCACCGACGTCACGCCGGGAATGATCTCGGCGTCGAACTCGTCGACGAGCCGTTTGTGCATGTGCATGTACGAGCTGAAGAACAGTGGATCGCCCTCGGCCAACAGTGCGATCGCCCGCCCGGCACGCAGGTGTTCGGCCAGACGTGCAGCGCTCTCGGCGTAGAAGTCCTGCAGGGCGCCGGAGTAGCCACCCGGATGGTCGGTCGTCTCGGTGGTCACGGGATACATCAGCCGCTCTTCGATCTGACCATCACGAAGATACGGCGCAGCGACCGAGCGGGCGATGCTGTTGCCATGGCGTGCACAGTGATACGCCACGACGTCGGCGGAACCGATCACTCGTGCGGCCTTCACGGTGACCAGTTCGGGGTCACCGGGGCCGAGGCCCACACCCCAGAGTTTGCCTGCCGTTGCTGATGCCGGTTCTGACGTCACTGTCGTCGTCACTCCTCAGGACTCGCGAGCGCATTGATGGCCGCCGCGGTGATCGCGGATCCGCCGCGCCGGCCGGTGACCGTGATGAATTCGAGGTCGTCGCGGGCCGCGAGTGCAGCGCACGACTCGGCCGCGCCGACGAAGCCGACCGGTGCGCCGACGATCGCCGCCGGGCGCGGTGCTCCGTCGTCGATCATGTCCAGCAATGCGAACAGAGCCGTGGGGGCGTTACCGATCGCGACCACGGACCCGGCCAGCCGCGGCCGCCAGAATTCCAGCGCGGCAGCCGTTCTGGTGGTTCCCAGTCGTTCGGCGAGGGCCGGCAACGACGGTTCGGACAGATAGCAGCGCACCTCGTTGTCGGCGGGCAGGCGTTTGCGGGTGACGCCCGAGGCCACCATCGACGCGTCGCACAGGATCGGTGCGCCGCTCTGCAGCGCGGTCCGCGCGGCGCGCACGACGCCGTCGGTGGCAACCACATCGTCGGTGAGATCGGTCTGCCCGCACGCGTGGATCATCCGGACGACGACTCCGGCCACATCGGCCGCGAACGCGCTCAGATCGGATTCGGCGCGGATGGTGGCAAAGGACTGGCGATAGATCGCAGCGCCGTCACGCAGGTAGTCGGTCATGGTGCTCATGACCTTATCGACGCTGCGTGCGGTACCCGTCGTCGGGCGTCGCCTCGACGAGGAGGTGCCCCTCGGCGGGCGAGCCGCAGTGACGACCGCATCCCACCCAGTGCTGGCGTTCCTCGATCGGCCCACCGTCGCGGACCCGTGTCAGGAGGTCGGCACGCACCGGCGCGAGCGACTTCGCGCACCCTGGGGCGCCGACGCAACAACTCGCCAGCACCCACGGTGAGTTGGCATCGAAGATCAGCCCCATCGGGGCCAGGACCCGGACCACCGTCTCGGCCACTCCTTCACCGAGGTCGCAGAGCAGGATCTCGCGGTCGGGCGTGATGACGATCGGCGCCTCGACGGCGGCGAGGAACTCCGCAAGTCGCGCGGGAACCCGGGCCAGCTCCACCACGGCACCGAGCAGGATTGAGCCGTCGTCCTGTTCGAACCAGCCGACGGTCGGGCCGCCGTCGGCTGGTTGAGGGCCGCCGACGGCCGGCGCCAACCGTTTCCGGACCCGCGCGGTCAGAGCGGCCCGATCCTCGACGGTGAGGTCGGCGATCCGCCAGGTACCCGGTGCGATGTCGATCAGATCGTGCGCGACACCGATGAGTGCATCGACGACGGCATCCACACCGTTCGCCGATCCGACCGGTTCGTCGTCGACAAGGATGTCGTAGACAACGAGGGCGCCGGCGTCGTCGGTGCGCCGCGCGATCGCACCGACGTCGGGCCTGCGACGACGGATGTCGCCGCGGCCGTCGTCGATACCGAACAGGAACCGGCCGGACAGCGCCGACGATTCGTCGTCCGCGCGGAGGCGTTGATCGAGTGCATCAGCCAGCGGACGGACGTCGGCCACCCCGCCGATGCGTCCGGTCAAGGGGCTGACCTCGATGTTGCGTACCTTGTCATGCGTCGAGCTGGGCGCGAGTCCGGCCGCGACGACCGCATCGGCCACCGCGTCGACGTCGCGGATGCCGCGGAGCTGGATGTTCGCTCTCGCCGTGAGCTCGAGATGGCCGTCGCCGTGATCGGCTGCTGCCTGTGCGAGCACCTGCAACTGCTCGGGCCGGATCCGGCCGCCGGGCAGCCGGACCCGCGCGACCGCGCCGTCAGCCGCATCATGCGTGCTGAACACCCCGGGGCAGCGGTCGGCGACGTCGCGTCGGAAGGGCCGTGTCATCGTTCCAGCCTAGTGAGGCATGGCACCAGGCGTCGCCGGTGTCCGACCGCGGATCGATCAGGCGCGGGCGATGACCTCGCCATGCGGGATCAGGATCCATCCGTCGGGGTGCGCGGCCCAGTCGCGCCAGGCCTGCGAGATCGCCGCAAGGTCGGCCTCGGTGGCCAGTCCGCGTTCGAGCGCCATCTGACCGACCGACGAGTGAATCCGCTCGGCCCACATGCCACCCCACGTCGCCCGGTCGTCGGGCGTGGCGTAACACCACACCGACGCCGACGGGGTCACCTCGGTGAACCCGGCCTCGTGTGCCCACGCCAACAGTCGGCGTCCGGCGTCCGGTTCGGCGTCGTTGCCGCGGGCGACCTCTCGATAGATCGACAACCACGCGTCCAGGCGCTCGTCGACGGGCCACCAGTTGATGGCTGCGTAGTCCGCGTCGCGGACCGCCACCAGCCCACCTGGCCGTGTCGCCCTCCGCATCTCCCGCAGTGCGGCCACCGGATCGGACAGATGCTGCAGGACCTGATGGGCATGAGTGATGTCGTAGCTGTCGTCGGGATCGGACAGTCGATAGGCGTCGTCGACGGCGAAATCGATGGTCAGCCCGCGTGCGGCCGCGGTCGTCCGTGCTTGTGGGAGCGGCGCCTCGGTGATCTCGACGCCGCGTACCCGCCCCGGTGCCACCGCTGCGGCGAGATCGGCCGTGATGCTGCCCGGACCGCATCCCACGTCCAGCAGATCGAGTCCCGGCCGCAGGTGGGGCAGGAGGTAGGCGGCGGAGTTCGCGACGGTGCGGGCCGCATGACTGTTGACCACCACCGCAGGATGACCGTGGGTGTAGGTGTCCTGATCGGGCATTGCCGCCTCCAAATCAAAATCTCATATAGTGAGATAAATCGTCCGTATGGTGAAATGATAGCCGTGGGCGGGGAGTCGGGCAACGCCGGGTGAAACGGTAGGCCGCCCTCGGCTAGGCTGAAGCGAACCCAGAGCGGCAGAAGCCGGTGCAAGGCCGGCGCGGTCGCGCCACTGTGACGGAGGCCGGGTCGGCGACGATCGGTCTTTCGGAGTCAGACCTGCGCCTCGGGGTCCGCACCATTCAGTACGACGACGCACCCGGGCGCGCCTCCCGGCGAGGAGATCTCATGATCCTGCTGCTCTCGACCTCCGACACCGACCTGATCACCGCGGCCGCCTGCGCCGCGGACTTCACCGGAGCCAACCCGTCGCGGATCCTCGTCGACGACATCCCGACGCTCGCGGCCGACGCCGACCTGATCGTCGTACGCATCCTGGGCGGCACCCGCGCCTGGGAGGAGGGGCTCGCCGCCGTGGCTGCCACCGGGAAACCGCTGGTGGTCTGCTCCGGTGAACAGCAGCCCGACCCCGACCTCATGGCGCACTCCACCGTTCCCGCCGGTGTGGTCGCCGATGCGCACAACTACCTGGCGGCCGGTGGTGTCGACAACCTCGTCAATCTGCACAACTTCCTGTCCGACACCGTTCTGCTCACCGGTCTCGGATTCGAACCACCGCACGAGACGCCGGCGTGGGGCGTGCTCGAACGAACGGCATCGGTCGAGGACGAGACGGGTACCGACGCGCCGCGGCCCACCATCGCGATCCTCTACTACCGAGCCCAGCATCTGGCGGGGAACACCCGCTACATCGAGGCACTGTGCGCCGCGGTCGAGCAACGAGGTGGCCGTGCTCTGCCGGTGTTCTGCGCGTCGTTGCGCACCGCTCCCGACGACCTGATCGACCTCCTCGGCACCGCCGACACGCTCGTCGTCACCGTCCTCGCCGCGGGCGGCGCCACTCCCGCGACCGCATCGGCCGGTGGGGACGACGACGCCTGGAACATCGCACGACTCGCGGCCCTCGACGTCCCGATCCTGCAGGGGCTGTGCCTGACCGGGTCCCGCGCCGACTGGGCCGCCACCGACGACGGCCTGTCGCCGCTGGATGTGGCGACCCAGGTCGCGGTGCCGGAGTTCGACGGCCGCATCATCACCGTCCCGTTCTCCTTCAAGGAGTTCGACGACAACGGCCTGCCCTGGTACCAACCGGACCCCGAGCGGTGTGAGCGGGTCGCCGGGATCGCGGTCGCCCACGCCCGGCTGCGCACCATCGCGCCGGCGGATCGGCGGGTCGCGCTCATGCTCTCCGCGTACCCGACCAAACACGCGCGCATCGGCAACGCCGTCGGACTCGACACCCCCCGAAGCCTGCTGCACCTGCTGCACGCCCTCGCGGCGGCCGGATACGACATCGGTCCGACCGACGGGCCCGACGCCATCCCCGGCTTTGCCGAAGCGGACTCGGACGCCCTCATCCACGCAATCGTCGAGACCGGTGGTCAAGACTCCGATTGGCTCACCGAGGAGACTCTCGCCGCCAACCCGATCCGGGTGTCGGCCGACGACTACCGCCGCTGGTTCGCCGGACTCGACGAACAGTTGCGCTCGGCGGTCGAGCAGCACTGGGGGCCGGCACCCGGCGAGCTCTTCGTCGACCGCTCCGCCAACCCCGACGGTGACATCGTGGTCGCCGCGATGCGGTTCGGGAACATCGTGCTGATGGTGCAGCCGCCCCGCGGGTTCGGTGAGAATCCGGTCGCGATCTACCACGACCCCGACCTCCCGCCGTCGCACCACTATCTGGCGTCCTACCGCTGGCTCACCGGACGCGGCGAAACCGAGACGGACATAGCGGGTTTCGGCGCCGACGCGATCGTGCACGTCGGCAAGCACGGCAACCTCGAATGGCTGCCGGGCAAGACCCTCGGCATGTCCGCCTCCTGTGGAACCGACGCCGCGCTCGGCGACGTGCCGCTGATCTATCCCTTCCTCGTCAACGATCCGGGCGAGGGCACCCAGGCCAAGCGCCGAGCGCACGCTGTGCTCGTCGACCACCTCATCCCTCCGATGGCCCGCGCCGAGTCCTACGGCGACATCGCCCGGCTCGAGCAACTCCTCGACGAACACGCGAACATCTCCGCCCTGGATCCCGCGAAACTCCCCGCGATCCGTCAGCAGATCTGGACGTTGCTGACCGCGGCCAAGATGGACCAGGACCTCGGGCTCGCCGAACGTCCCGACGAGGAGGTCTTCGACGACATGCTGCTGCACGTCGACGGCTGGCTCTGTGAGATCAAGGACGTCCAGATCCGCGACGGACTGCACGTCCTGGGTCAGGCGCCGGCCGACGACAGCGAGGTCGACCTCGTCCTCGCGATGTTGCGGGCGCGCCAGTTGTGGGGTGGCAACCAAGCACTTCCCGGTCTGCGCGAAGCACTGGGCCTGCACGAGGACGGCTCCGCCGCCCGAGGCGACGTCGACGACATCGAGGCGACCGCCCGCGGCCTCATCGCGAACTGCGCGAAAGGGGAGTGGACTGCGGAGGCCATCACCGAGGCTGCGGCGGGCCACCCTGGCGCCGTCGCCGACGTCCTGGACTTCGCCGCGACCGAGGTCGTCCCGCGGCTCCGGCAGACAGATCGCGAGATCGATCAGATCCTGCGCGCCCTCGACGGACGTTTCATCGAGGCCGGACCCAGCGGTTCCCCCCTGCGCGGCCTGATCAACGTCCTGCCGACCGGGCGTAACTTCTACTCGGTCGACCCCAAGGCGGTTCCCTCCCGACTCGCGTGGGAAACCGGACGAGCGCTTGCCGATTCACTGCTCGAGCGGTATGTCTCCGAGCACGGGACATATCCGGCATCCGTGGGACTGTCGGTCTGGGGAACCAGCGCGATGCGCACCTCCGGCGACGACATCGCCGAGGTCCTGGCGCTGCTCGGAGTGATGCCGGTGTGGGACGAGGCGTCGCGGCGGGTCCGCGACCTCGAGCTGATCGGTCTCGAGGAGCTCGGCCGTCCCCGCATCGACGTCACCGTTCGCATCTCCGGGTTCTTCCGGGACGCGTTCCCGCACGTCGTCACGATGCTCGATGACGCCGTCGCGCTCGCCGCGACCGCTGACGAGCGCGACGACGAGAACTTCGTCGCCGCTCATTACCGCGCATCGATGGCCGACCACGGCGACCCGCGACGGGCCGCAACCCGCATCTTCGGTTCCAAGCCGGGCACCTACGGTGCCGGCCTGCTGCAACTGATCGACTCGCGCGAATGGCGTAGCGACGCCGACCTGGCGCAGGTTTACACCGAATGGGGTGGCTACGCATACGGGCGCGACCTGGCAGGTGTCCCCGCCGTCGACGACATGCGCGCGGCCTACCGACGCATCGCGGTCGCCGCGAAGAACACCGACACCCGCGAGCACGACATCGCCGACTCCGACGACTACTTCCAGTACCACGGCGGCATGGTCGCGACCGTGCGTGCGCTCACCGGTACATCGCCCGACGCCTACATCGGCGACAGCACCCGCCCGGACTCCGTCCGCACCCGCACACTTTCCGAGGAGACGAGTCGGGTCTTCCGCGCCCGGGTGGTCAATCCTCGATGGATCTCGGCGATGCAGCGCCACGGTTACAAGGGCGCCTTCGAGATGGCCGCGACCGTCGACTATCTGTTCGGCTACGACGCGACGACGAACGTGGTCGCCGACTGGATGTACGAGAAGCTCACCGAGTCCTACGTCCTCGACGAGGACAATCAGCGGTTCATGCAGCAGTCCAACCCCTGGGCGCTGCACGGTATCGCCGAACGCCTGCTCGAGGCGGTGGAGCGCGACATGTGGACCGAGCCCCCCACGGAGATGCTTGATGCGCTCCGGGCTGTCTATCTGCAGGCCGAAGGTGACATCGAGGGCCGCAACGACTGATCGCTCATCGATCCGGGTGAGAAACCTGCCGGATTCGGGAGAAAACCGGCACTCTCGCTCGTTGCACCGAGTAGAGGCCCGCGACCGGCAACGGGACGTCGGCGCCACTTCATTCTCGGAAAGGCAGAGGGTCCGATGCGGATGCTGTACGTGATCGCCTACGTGGCGATCGAGATCGGTGCGTTTGTGGCCATCGCGCACTTCCTCGGCTTCGGCTGGGCGGTGTTGATCACGCTGGCCGCGGTCGTCGCCGGCTTCGCGCTGCTCCAGCAGCAGGGTCGGAAGGTCTTCGCAGAGCTGCGCCGTGCCTCGCGGAACGAGGTCGACCCACGCGGCCCGCTCACCGACACCGCGCTCCTGGCCGCGGCCAGTCTGCTCATGGTCATCCCGGGAGTCGTGTCGACGGTCGTCGGTCTGGTGCTGCTGGCCCCGCCGGTCCGCAAGGTTATGCGCCCGGTGGTCGCGACCGTCGGTGCACGTCGATTCGCGGCGACCATGGATCGCGCGGGCATCTACGCGAGCGGCATGTACGTCGGTCGCGGCACCGTCATCGACGGCACGGTGGTCGATGACGGTGGCACGGTCGGCAGGCAGTCGACCCCGCCCGCGGCCGATCCCGGTGATCGAGGCCTGCCTCGGGGCCACTGACGGCCCGCCCCCGCCCTCAGGGCACACTTGAGCACCGTGACAACAGAACTGCTTCTGGGCGGATTCGTCTATTCCCCGGCCGCGCCCGACGCCACCGCGATGGCTGTCACCGACGGCGTCGTCGTGTGGGTGGGCAGCGACGATGTCGGCCGTGCACTCCATCCCGATGCGCAGGTCACCGATCTGCAGGGCCGATTTGTGGCACCCGGTTTCGTCGATTCGCACGTTCACCTGACCTCTACCGGCCTGGCGCTGGCCGGACTCACCCTGAACGACGCCACCGACCGGTCCGACTGCCTGCGTCGTGTCGCGCATTACGCCGCGCACACGGATGACGGCGAGCTGATCTGGGGACTCGGCTGGGACGACTCGCGCTGGTCAGGCGTCGATCCGGACGACCGACGGTTCCCGACGACCACCGAGATCGACGCGGTGGTCGGCAATCTGCCCGCCTATCTGGCCCGGATCGACGAACATTCCGCGGTGGCGTCCTCGGCGTTGCGACGGCTGGTGCCCGACCTGGCCGATGCCGTCGGATACCACCCCGAGGAACCTTTGGTCGCCGAGGCGCATCACCTCGTGCGCGGCGCAGCCCGACAACTCGTCACCTCGGGACAGCGCACCCGGGCGCAACGGCGAGCGCTGGACCACGCCGCCGCCCACGGGGTGGTCTCGGTTCACGAGAACGGTGGGCCCGACATCAGCGGGCTCGAGGACTTTCTCTCGCTGGCCGTTCTCGATCACCCCGTCGAGGTCCGCCGCTACTGGGGACAGGCCGTCCAGAGTGCCGATCACGCGCGAGAACTGTTGGCCATCAGCCATGCGGACGCGCTCGCGGGCGACCTGTTCATCGACGGTGCCATCGGATCGCACACGGCGTGGCTGACCGAGCCCTACTCCGACGATCCCCATCACAGTGGCATCAGCTACCTCGACTACGAGACGATTCGCGATCACATCCGGTCCTGTACGGAGATCGGCGTCCAGGCAGGTTTCCATGTCATCGGCGATGCCGCCACCGCCACGGTGGTCGCCGCCTTCGACGAACTCGCCGCCGACCTGGGCACACCGGCTCTGGCCCGCTGCGCCCACCGTCTCGAGCACGCCGAGATGGTGTCCGCCGAGCAGGCCGCACTCCTGGCGCGGTGCGGTGTGGTGGCGAGCATGCAGCCACTCTTCGACGCCGAATGGGGCGGAAGCGGGGATCTCTACGAGCAGCGCCTCGGCGTGTCGCGGACCGCCGGCCTGAACAACTTCGCCGGCCACGCCCGCGCAGGGCTGATCCTGGCGTTCTCCTCTGATGCTCCCGTCACCCCGATCGACCCCTGGTCGTCGATCCGGGCGGCCGTCCACCACAACCAGCCGCGCAACGCGATCTCGGCCCGGGGTGCCTTCGCCGCCGCCACACGAGGCGGCTGGCGGGCGGCCGGCATCAACGACGGACTGACCGGCACCCTCGTGCCCGGCGCCCCCGCGAGCTACGCGGTCTGGGAGATCGACGATCTCGTCGTCGCCGGGTCGCACGAGAGTGTGCAACGCTGGTCGACCGACCCGCGTTCGCGGGTCCCTGCGCTGCCGGACATCGCGCCCGGCGCGCGTCTGCCGCGGTGTGTGCGGACCGTGCACAACGAGACCGTCCTGTTCGACGCGACGGTCAGCGGCGGGTCCGCGTGACCTGGACGTCGAACGGTCGGATCGTGTGGTTGATCCGAACCGTGATCGCCGCCCTCTCCGGTCTTGCGATGTGGGCCGCCTTCCCGCCGCGCAACCTCTGGTTCCTTGCGGTGGTCGGCCTCGGTCTGCTGGCCGCCGTACTCAGTGCCGGCAGACCCCGGGCACGCACCGGCGCGTGGCTCGGATTCGTGTTCGGCCTCGCATTCTTCGTGCCGCTGCTGCCATGGATCGGGGTGTATGTCGGGCCGTTGCCGTGGCTCGCGCTCGCGGCCGTGTTGGCCCTCTACCTGGCGGTGTTCGGGCTGGTCGCCACCGTGTCGATGCGCCTGCCGGTCCCGCCGATCTGGTTCACCGTGTCGTGGGTGGCCGTCGAGGGTCTTCGTTCGGCGTTCCCGTTCGGCGGATTTCCGTGGGGCAGGGCCGCCTTCAGTCAGGTCGACGGTCCGCTGCTGCCGTTGGCGTCTGCGTTGGGGGCGCCGGGACTGTCCGCGGCGGTGGCGCTGCTCGGTGCGTCGATCGCCTGGTTGTGCCTGGTCTCCATCCGCGCGTTGCGTGACGGCGAGTATCACGGCCGTGCGGTGGTGCGCACCGCGGCCCTGGCCGTCGTGCTGGCCCTGGTCGGTCCTGTCGCCGCCATCGCGCTGACCCCGGCCACGGTCGATCGGAATGTCGCCTCCGAGTCGGCGCACGTCGCGGCCGTGCAGGGCAACGTTCCGCGCCTGGGACTGGAGTTCAACGCCCAGCGCAGGGCGGTGCTCGACAACCACGTCCGCGAGACCGATGCGCTCGCAGATGCTGTCCGAATCGGTACGGCCGATCAGCCCGACTTCGTGGCGTGGCCGGAGAACGCTTCGGACATCTCTCCACTGACCAACCCGGACGCCGCACAGGAGATAACCGCGGCGTCGGTCTCGGTCGGCGCACCGATCTTGGTGGGCACGCTGGTGATGAACCCCGACGGCCGCCCCACCAACACCGTGCTGGTGTGGGATCAGGAGCGGGGGCCGGTCGACCGCTACGACAAGCACATCGTGCAGCCGTTCGGCGAATACCTGCCCTGGCGGAGTTTCTTCTCGATGTTCTCCTCGTACGCCGACATGGCCGGCAATTTCCGGCCCGGCACCGGGTCATCTGTGCTGGACGTCCCGGGCCGCTCGGGTCCGGTGCAGGTGGGCGTGTCCACGTGCTGGGAGGTCGCGTTCGATCGTTCGGCCCGCAAGGCCGTCGACGACGGGGCCCAGATCCTGTACGTGCCGACCAACAACGCCACATTCGGCCGCACGGAGATGACCTATCAGCAGCTCGCGATGTCGCAGGTGCGAGCGGTCGAACACGGACGGGCGGTTGTGGTGGCCGCCACCAGTGGGGTCAGCGCGATCATCGATCCCGACGGGATGATCGTCGCCCAGACCGGCATCTTCACCTCGGATGTCCTGTCGAGTCGACTACCCCTGCACACCGACCGCACACTGGCGACCCGCCTCGGCGACTGGCCGAAGTGGATAGCGACGGTGGTGGCGGTGCTGGGTTTTTTGTTCGCGCTGACGCGGCATACTAGGTTCTCTCTGAGGTCACGCGCCACGCGTAGCCGCGACACCGACGATGCTGACGCCGATACGGCCCAGCCGACCGGCACGGCCGAGACGGTGGAATCGGCGGGGCCGAAGGATGAGACAAAGGAGTTCGGTGGCATTGGATAGTCCGACAGCGGGTAGTCCATCGGCCGAACACGGGCCGGAGAGCACTGGGCCCGCCGACGACGCGCAAGCGGTCGTCGGCGACCGGGGCGAGCGGGCACTGGTCGTCATCCCGACGTTCAACGAGCGGGAGAATCTGCCGACGATCATCTCGCGGCTGCAGACGAATCTCGCCGGGATCCACGTCCTGGTGGTCGACGATTCCAGCCCGGACGGAACCGGTGACGTGGCCGATCAGATCGCCGCCGACGACGCGGCGGGTCGCGTCCACGTCATGCACCGCACCGACAAGGACGGGCTGGGTAAGGCGTATCTGGCCGGGTTCGCCTGGGGACTCGAACGCGAGTACACGACGATCATCGAGATGGATGCCGACGGCAGCCATGCTCCCGAACAGCTCCACCGCCTGCTGGACGCGATCAACGCGGGAGCGGACCTGGTGATCGGCTCGCGCTACGTCTCCGGGGGTCGGCTCGTCAACTGGCCCAAACACCGTGAGATCCTGTCGCGCGGGGCCAACACGTACGCGCGCATCGCCCTGGGTGCCAAGGTCAACGACATCACAGCCGGTTTCCGCGCCTATCGTCGGCAGGTGCTGGAGAAGATCGAACTCGACTCCGTCGAATCGGCCGGATACTGCTTCCAGATCGACCTGGCCTGGCGTGCCGTGCGCGCCGGTTTCGACGTCCGCGAGGTGCCGATCACGTTCACCGAACGCGAGATCGGGGAATCCAAGATGAGCGGTGGCGTGATGACCGAGGCGTTCTTCATGGTCGCGCGCTGGGGAATCGAGAGCCGTCTGGACCGGTTCGGGCGCAAGCGTCGCTGAGGCGGGTGCACGCATCCAGGTACCGCCCATCACCATCGGTTCCCTGAGGAACGAGCGATGCGTCACCACCCGGTCCCTGAGGAGCCCGCGAACGAAGTGAGCGTGCGTCACCACCCGGTCCCTGAGGAGCCCGCGAACGAAGTGAGCGTGCGTCACCACCCGGTCCCTGAGGAGCCCGCGAACGAAGTGAGCGTGCGTCACCACCCGGTCCCTGAGGAGCCCGCGAACGAAGTGAGCGTGCGTCACGAAGGGCCCTTCGTGACGCACTCCGCTGGCGCTCCGGGCCTCCTCAGAGATCGAGGGTTGAGCGAGTTTGCTGTCGCGTCGCCACCCCGGTGCCTGAGGAGCCTTTCGACCAACGAGCGAAACCCCAAATCCGGTCCCTGAGGAGCCCGCGAACGAAGTGAGTGTGCGTCACGAAGGGCCCTTCGTGAAGCTCGCTCCTCAGGGAGCGGTGTGCTCCGCTGGCTCCTGAGGGAGCGGGTGCTCTGGTCGCCTCAGGGAGCAGGGTGATCCGCTGTCTCCCGAGCGGAAGTGGTCGCTCTCCGCAGGGCTCGAGCGTCGGCCGCAACAAACACAGCGGCCGAGCGAGTCGATGGACTCACCCGGCCGCTGTGGATACTGCGATCAGTTCGTAACGCCCTTACGACGCTGCTTGAGCAGTTCGAGCCGCTCATTGAGCAGCACCTCGAGCTCCTCCTCGGAACGACGTTCGAGCAGCATGTCCCAGTGCGTACGCGGCGGCTTGGCCTTCTTCTCCTCAGGCGCTGCACCCTCGAGCAGGGTGCCCTCCATACCGTTCTTGCAAGGCCACTTCGACGGCACCTCAGCATCGTCGGCGAAGGGAACGTCGAAGATCTCTCCGTTGTCGGTGCGGTACTGGACGATACGTCGTGGCGCGAGGTCGTGATCGCGATCGGTTTCGTAGCTCACCGCACCGAGGCGGCTACCCCGAAGTACTCGATCTGCCATTGACATTCCTCTCAACATTTCGTCGGGCTTTGTTCATTCTACGCGCTCATCGGGACGCCCCGGTCACGCCACGTCCGGCGCCACCCACCGGCGCGCGGGTACGGTCGTAGCCGTGGACGACCCTCGCCGACGGCCGTATTCCTGCGCGTGGTGCGGCCGGAGCATGATCGACTCGGATCTCGGTCGGCGCCGCAAGTACTGCAAGCAGTCATGTCGACAGCGCGCCTACGAACAAAGAGCGCTCACGCAGGGCACATCTATTCCCGACGACGCGGTGATCTTGACAGCCGCCGAAGCCGACGCCTTCGGAGACCGGCTCTTCGCCCTTCGGTGTGCCGCGGAGGACCTCGTGACCGCGGTCGCCGAAGCGGCGGACACCGACACCCTGCACGCGCTCGGCGATGACCTGCTGAGCCTCGCGCGGGAAGCGGAGCGACTGCGATGATGGTCCGGATCTTCGGACTGTCTGTCGTCGTCACGATCGCCGCCCTGGTCACGGCCTTCTTCTATGCCGGATGGACCGGCCTCGCCCTGTGCGCGATCCTCGGCATCCTGGAAGTGTCCCTGTCCTTTGACAACGCGGTGATCAACGCGACCGTCCTGGAACGGATGAGCCGCTTCTGGCAGCGGATGTTCCTCACCGTCGGGGTGATCATCGCCGTGTTCGGCATGCGTCTGTTGTTCCCGCTTGCCATCGTCTGGATCACCGGCGGGCTCGACCCGGTGGAGGCATTCCGCCTCGCCGTGAATCCGCCGGCCGACGGCGCGGCCTACTTCCCGGACGGAAGCCCCAGTTACGAGACCATCCTGGGGGAGGCGCACGGCCAGATCGCCGCCTTCGGCGGCATGTTCCTGCTGCTGCTCTTCCTGAACTTCGTCCTCACCGACCGCGACCTCACCTGGCTGTCCTGGATCGAGCGGCCGCTCGGCCGGCTGGGCCGCCTCGATCAGTTGTCGGTGGTCATCGCCGCGGTCCTCCTCCTTCTTGTCGCGGGGTACCTCGCTGACGACGACACCCGCGCAACCGTTCTGACGGCCGGGCTGATGGGCATGGTCACCTATCTGGTGGTCGACGGCCTCTCCTCGCTGTTCCAGCGGGGGCAGCCCGGTGCCGAATCCCCGACGAGCCGGTATACACAGGGGAGGCCTGCACCCGCCACGGTGGCGGTGGGCAAGGCCGGCTTCTTCCTCTTCTTGTACCTCGAGGTCCTCGACGCATCGTTCTCGTTCGACGGCGTGATCGGTGCCTTCGCGATCACACCGGACCCCATCCTCATCGCGCTCGGTCTCGGATTCATCGGCGCGATGTTCGTCCGGTCCATCACCATCTACCTGGTGCGGCAGGGAACGCTCGGCGAGTACCGCTACCTCGAGCACGGTGCACACTGGGCGATCGGGGCGCTGGCCGTGATCCTCCTGGTCAGTGTCAGCATCCACGTCAACGAGCTGATCACCGGGTTGGTCGGCGTGGCCTTCATCGGTGCCGCGATGGTGAGCAGCGTCCGTGCCAATCGCCGGGAGCGGCGGAGTGCGGAGACCCACGGCGACGCGGGCGCGGTGACGAATCCGTGCGGGCCCGCCGCCCGATAGACTTGCTCCGTGACCGGCACCGACGACACGAACCGCGAGCCGACCACCGCATCCGAATCGCCCGCTGACGCAGGCACGACCCGCGCGCAGCGGGGCCCGGCCCGTCGGGCGGCCGACGCCCTGGCCCGTTCCGATGCCAGTGCAGGCGCCGTGAAGGCGGCCCGCGCGGCACGCGATCTCATCCCCAACACCCCGTCTCCCGTCACCGGACGTCGCACCTCGGACCGCGTCGCGCGGCTCCTCAGCGAATCCCGCCCGGACCAACCGAGCGTGATACGCGAGTTGGGATTGGGTGCGGTCCAGGTCTGGCAGTCCCTGGTCGCCCGTCGGATCGGCCGTTCCCGGACCCCGGTAGACGCGACCATCCTGTTCACCGACCTCGTCGGATTCTCCACCTGGGCGCTCGACGTCGGTGACGATCAGGTGCTGCGGCTACTCGCCGAGGTGAATTCGGTGACCGAGTCCGTCGTCTCGGCGCGTGGCGGCAGCGTCGTCAAACATCTCGGCGATGGCGCGATGGCGGTCTTTCTGGACGGAACAGAGGCCATCGAAGCTGCCTACGAGGCGATCTGCGGGGTCAGCGCGCTCACCGTCGACGGGTATCGGCCTCAGCTACGGGCGGGACTGCACACCGGTGCGCCGCGTGCCGTCGGCGACGATTTCATCGGTGTCGACGTCAACATCGCCGCGCGTGTGGCCGCGGCGGCAGGTCCGGGCGAACTACTGGTGAGTGACGCGACATTGGCGAACGCCGATCCCGCGCGGTACCACCGCCGGCGGCGTCGATTCAAGGCCAAGGGCGTGCCACGCGAACTGACGGTGTACGCGGTCGTCCCTCGTTACGAAAACTAACGACTTCCGCGAATCAGACAGTGTGCGTGCATTGTTGGGCGCTATGCCCGTTCTGTCGGGTGGTGGGGACCGGCACCGTCCACGGAAATCGGCGCCGTCACCGGACATTCACATCCGGTTGATTCTGGACAGTGACACTCGACACCATCCCGAGGCACAATGGCGTCGAAGATGGTCGACCGACAGGTTGAGACGCGCAGCCGGATCGGTCGTCACATCAATGCCGGAGAACGACTCACAGGGGCAGGGTGGCAGTGGAGCACAAGCTGGACAACAGGCAGCGCCAGATGCTTGATTTCGAGACGAGTTGGTACCCACTCGGCGGTGGTTCCTCGCATGCCATCGCCGAGCGATTCGGCCTGTCCGACCGTGACTTCTTCCGTGAGGTGGACCGGATCATCGAAACAGATCCGCCTTCGTCGATGAGACCCGACGAGATCAGGCACATGCGCGGGGTGATCCGGCGACGGATCTGGATGGCTCGCTGACCGGGGACGACCCGAAGAAATCAGTCAAATCCTCGACCGCACGGACCTGGCGCGCTAATCTGACTACAGCAGTCCTCAGAATGGGTCACCCAATCGGGTCCCAGAATTGCGTACGCACCTGCGTACGCATGATGCGCGGAGGTTCGAAGATGACAGTCACCCAACAGGCAGAGATCGTCACCGACGAGGTCGTGATCTCTCATCCGGACGACGAGATCGAACTCATCTCGCCGGATTCGATGACGGCCGAACTCGTCGGCCGGTACACGTTCCTGCCGGTCAACGGGGCAGCGTTCGTCATGCAGGTGATGCATCCGGTGATCGGGGACATCGTGGGCGAGTACTCGGTGTTCCGCACCGATCCGATGGGACGGGCCGTGCGGTCGGTCGACTCGGTGATGCGGTGGGTCTACGGCGGTCAGGAGGCCATCGAGGAGGGCAAGCGTCTGCGGCGTATGCATCAGCCGCTCCAGATGCGCAACGCCGAGGGCCGCCACATCAGTGCACTCAACCCCGAGGCATATCAGTGGGTCATCGCCACCGCGATCCCCACTTCCTGCGCCGCCGCGCCACTGGTCATCGGGCGCGAGTTCACTCCGGACGAGACCGAAGAGATGTTCCGCGACAATCGCCGAATCGCCAAGATCGTCCAGGTGCCGATGAACGGCTACCCGGAGTCGCTCGAGGAGTTCGATCGGTACTTCGACGACATGGTGGAGAACAGGCTGGTCGCCCATCCGACGGCGCTGGAGCTGGTGGCGCAGATGAAATCGGCTCCGCGACTGGACAAATCGGTACCGCCGGCGTTCGTCCGACTCGCCAACTCGGTCGCCCGCATCGCCTCTGTCCCGGTTCAGAAACTCAACTATCTGACCACTGTCGGCGTGATGGATCCCCGTATCCGCGAGATCCTCGGCATCACCTGGACGGACGGCGAACAACGCGAGCTGGAACGGATGCACGCCGCCATCCGGGTCGCGTATCGGGTACTGCCCGAACGCCTGACCTACTTCCCGCTGGCATACCACGCCCGGCGTCATCACGATGCGATCACCGCGATGAAGAAACGTGAGGGCGCCGGCGCCGCATACTCGGTCGCACGGCGCAGCAGCGGCGCCGCGGACTGAGCGGACGGAGCCGGCCGCGGACACCTCTAGACTGGGGTTCGTGCCGTTCTCCGACGACGACCTCGAAGCGTTCTATCGGGACATCGAGTCACGCACCGCCGCCGATTCGGTGAGTCGGCGACCTCCGAAGCAACGCGCAGTCCCGGTCCGACCACCCGATCGGCCGGCGGGAGAGACTCGGTCCGACGACAGATCGTTCACCGACGATGATCTCGAGGCGTTCTATCGGGATGTCGAGTCGCGGACCGCGGCCCGGCGGCCATCTCGACCGAGGCGTCGAGGCGTGCGCTCTGCCACGCCCTCGTGCCCGACCCCGCAGAAGGTCGCGTTCGCGGCCGAAAACCTGGCTCGCGATGGCATCGCCGACGTCCGCCGGCACACCGGACCCGACGTCACGCTTCGCTGTTACCAATGCGTCTGCGGCGCATGGCATATCACGAGCAAGCCGGCGATATGACCGGACTCGAACTGCGCGGGGTGGTCGTCGAGCTGGAATCCGCGGACCCCATCGCGGCGCGCCGTGCCTACGCGCGGCTGATGGACCAACCCGTCAGCGGGGAGTCCTCGACCGACTATGTCGCGTTCGACAACGGGTCGATTCGCTGGCATCTCGGGACCGATTCGGGTCACCACGTGGCCTTCGGGGTCGACGATCTCACCGGAGCCGAGCGCCTGCTGGGCCGGCGCGGTCTCTCCGACGAGGAACAGGTGGGCGTCACCGGCGACATAGCAGCCCGCCCCGCGAGTCACGCCGACATCACCGGCATCGACCACCTGGTGTTCACGGCGCCCACCCGGGATCGAGCGCTCGCGCTGTTCGGCGCCACTCTCGGCCTGGATTTCCGGCTTGATCGCGACCTCGGCAACGGTGTCCGACAACTGTTCTTCCGCGCGGCCGATCTGGTCGTCGAGGTCGTGACCGGCGCGGACACCGAATCCGACGGGCACCGGAACTGCACCCTGTGGGGCATCGCCTGGCGCACACCTGACGTCGACGAAGCACACCGCCGACTCACCGAGCGGGGGATGCCGACCAGTGAGGTCCGGATCGGGAAGAAACCCGGCACGAGGCTCTTCACCATCCGCGATCGGGACCTCGCCACCCGAACAGTTGTCATCGGGCCTGAGAGACTGGACGCATGACAACACCGTCCGCGGACAACGGTCGCAGGCCAGCGATCGTTCTGGTGTCCGCCGAGCACGCCGAGACCCTGATGGCGCAGTTCGAGCGCTACCGAGGCGACTACGACGTCACGTGTGCGGGCTCGGCGATCGAGGGCATCACCCTGCTGAGTCGTCTGCGTAGCGACGGACGACCGATCGCCATGATCCTCACCGAATCCGAGTTGCCCGACATGAACCTGCTGGAGGCATTGAGCGCCTTCCGCAGCATCATCCCGACGGCGCGGCGCATCGTAGGAATCCACTGGAGTAGGTTCACCGACCACAGCGAGACCCTGCGACCGGCGCTGCAGAAGGGGAAGTTCGACACCTTCCTGTTGATCCCGCGCGGTCCCCGCGACGAGGAATTCCACTACGCCGTCACCGAACTCCTGTCCGACTGGGGTGCCACGGTCGCGGCACCCGAGGTCGAGGTGCTCCGGATCATCAGCACCGAGTTGACCCCGCTCACGATGGCGATCCGGGACTTCCTGGATCGGATGGGGATGCCGTACCGCACCTTCGCACCCGACAGCCCCGAGGGCCGCGCAGCCGCCGAACAGTACGCCGCCGACGGCAACGGCAATCCCGCCGACAGCACCCGGAACCATCCACTCGTCCAGTCCCTCCGCGGTCCGGGCACGCAGGTGATCGCACCCGAATCGGTGCGCGACGTCGCGGTCATGATCTACGGCCGCCCATCAGACGTCGAGGTGGAAACGGTCGTCGACCTCGCCGTGGTCGGTGCCGGACCCGCCGGACTCGCCGCCGCCGTGTACGCCGCATCCGAGGGTCTCAGCACCGTGGTCATCGAGTCCGAGGCGATCGGCGGACAGGCCGGCACCAGCTCGATGATCCGCAACTATCTGGGTTTCCCGCGCGGCATCTCCGGGATGCGCCTCGCGCAGCGGGCACGCACCCAGGCGATACGGTTCGGGGCGCGGATCTTCACCGGCTGGCCGGTCGAACGTCTGCTCATCGAGGATTCGCTGGCACCCTATCGGCTGGTGACCGCCGGCGGCGAGGTCTGTTCCCGCTCGGTGTTGATCAGCACCGGCGTCGCCTACCGCCGTCTCGGGGTCGCCGCCCTCGAGGAACTCGTCGGCGTCGGAGTCCACTACGGCGCCGCGATGAGCGCCGCCCGCGAGATGGACAGTCAGGATGTGTTCGTGGTGGGCGGCGGCAACTCGGCCGGCCAGGCAGCCATCCACCTGGCCCGCTATGCGCGCTCGGTGACCATCGTCATCCGGCGTGCCGACCTCTCGGCGACCATGTCGCAGTACCTGATCGGTGAGATCTCGTTCAATCCACGGATCACCGTGCGCGGATCGTCGGAGGTCGTCGATGGTGGCGGCAATGGCCGTCTCGAATGGATCACGTTGCGCGACAGGACTACCGGACGCGATGAGCGATGCTCGGCAGGCGGTCTGTTCCTGCTCCTCGGCGCATCACCGCACTGTGACTGGTTGCCCGACGGGGTCGAACTCGACAGCGATGGCTTCGTGCTCACCGGCCGCGATGTGCCCAAGCACCGCTGGCCCGGCGACGTCCCGCCCGCCAATCTCGCGACCAGTGAACCCGGCCTGTTCGCGGCCGGCGACATCCGGGCCGGGTCGATGAAGCGTGTCGCCTCCGCGAGCGGGGAAGGGGCCAGTGTGGTGCCGCTCGTGCATTCCTGGCTGGAATCGTTGCGTGAGGCCAGTACCTCGTGACAGTAGGCCGGATGCGCGTGCACCTGCAGTTGGCCGAGCGTCCCGATCAAGCGGGGGCAGCGGCGCGCGATGCGGCGGCACTCGGTGCCGACGGTGTGTTCACCTTCGAGGGTCGCCACGACGTGTTCTTCCCATTGCTGATCGCCGCAGCGCAGACCGATCTGGATCTGATGACGAACGTCGCCATCGCCGGTCCGCGTAGCCCGATGCACCTGGCTCATTCGGCCTACGACCTCCAGGCCTATAGCGGCGGCCGATTCCGCTTGGGGCTGGGTTCGCAGATCCGGCCGCACATCGAGAAACGCTACGGTTCGACCTGGGGTCGTCCGGCCGCGCGCATGGCCGAGACGGTGTTGGCTGTCGCAGCGATCTTTGATGCCTGGGAAGGCAAGTCGCCGTTGAACTTTCGAGGAGAATTCACCACGCACACATTGATGACACCGAACTTCGACCCGGGTCCCAATCCATACGGGCCGCCGCCGGTGTTCCTCGGAGCCCTGGGACCCGTCATGAGCCGGACGGCGGCGCAGGTCGCCGACGGTCTGCTCGTGATGCCCTTCAACAGTTCGCGCCACCTGGCCGATCGCACCCTCCCGGCTGTCGAGGAGGGGCTCCGCCGCAGCGGCCGGACGCCCGAAGATTTCTCGGTCGTCGCGCAGGCCATGGTCGCCATGGGTCGCGACGAGCAGCAGATACGCGCTGCGATCGACGGGGTCGCGATGCTGATCGCGTTCTACGGTTCGACGCCGGCCTATCGGCCGGTCCTCGATGCCGAGGGATGGGGCGACCTCCAGCCACGACTGAACAGCCTGTCGAAAGTCGGCGCCTTCGCTGAGATGCGACGACTGATCACCGACGAGATGGTCGCCACCATCGGCGTCGTCGGGACACCCGAGGAATGTGCCGAACAGCTTTGTCTGCGATTCGGCGCGATGTCGTCGGAGGTGTGTTGCTACTTCCCGCATTACGGGCCGGACCGCGATGACATCGCCGACCTCGTCGCGGCCCTGCACGCTCACGATTCGTCCCGCACACCCCGGTAGATGCCACGACGCACGATCCACGGCTGCAGTACCGATTCGATCGACCACGCCGGGAACCGGAACGGTCGACCGTTGGGCGCGAAGACCTCCAATCCGTCGCGCTGGACGCCCAGCACCGAACCCCACCTGCGATGTCGCGGACGGTAGCTGCGCAATCTGCGCCCGGCCAGAGATGCCACGACGTTGTGTGCGACGAGACGGTCGGCGCGATTGCGAGCCGAGTTCCGGAGCGGATCCGTGGCGGCCACGTCGCCGACGGCGAAGATGTCGTCGTGCCCGACCACGTGCAGTTCGGGTGTCACACGAACGAAACCCCGATCGTCGAGGATGTCGCGGGGTAGCCACTCGGTGTTGGGTCGCACCGCTCCGATCGCCCACAGGACGGCGTCGGCGCGGACCGGCGCCTGGCCGGTGGACCAGGTGACGGGGTCGTCGGTGATCTGATCGATGCCTTGGTCGGCGGGTAGCTCGGCACGATGTCCGGGGTGCAGGCGGACTCCGAGCCGTTCGAGTCGTGCGCGAACATGCCGCCAGACCCGCGGATGATGGTGGGGGAGAGCCCGATCACCCGGGTAGTACAGGTCCACCTCCTTGGACGGCCACACCGCTGCGATGTTGCCTGCACTGCTCACCGCTGCCGCGCCGCCGCCGATCACCGCGACGGTGCTGACCCCGGCGAGCCGGGCATGAGTCGCCGCGAGGTCCGCGTCGATCTGTGCCGCCGACTGGAAGGTGGGCTGCCGCCAGAACCCGTTCCGGACTCCGGTCGAGATCACCAGCACGTCGTAGGCTTCCGACGCCACCGCACCGTCACCGAGTCGTACGTGAACCTGGCGCGACGCAGGGTCGAGTCCGACGAGGGTCCCGTGGACGGTACGTACCCGGTCGAGCCCGCGGAACCTGCCGAAGGTACGCCAGTAGTCCCGTCGCCACATGTCGGGTCGGGTGATCCGATTGCCGACTTCCTGGCCGCTCACCAGGCCCGGTTTGACCGAGACGCCGACCACATCGACTTTTCCGGCCAGATGGATCGCGGTGAGGACCCCGGTGTCACCGAGCCCGGCGATGACGATGCGTGGCCGGGCGGCACGATCAGTCACGGGCAGCGACCTTTCGCGGTGGCCGCGGCACGAATCGCGGTACGCGGTCGATGACATCCCGATAGCCGGGACGGCGCGCGAGGCTGCGTTTCTCCATCATCGGGATGCTGGCGCCCTCGAACAGCGCCAGCATCACCGCGGCGCCGGCGAACAGCCACCACGCGTCCGACGGCGCAGTGGCCACCCCGAAGAGTGCAAGGGCGAACCAGAACGAGAACTCGCCGAAGTAGTTGGGGTGCCGAGACCAGCCCCACACGCCCCGGTCCATCACGTCGCCCGGGCGGCGCCGATGCGCGAACCGTCGCAGTTGCGCATCGGCGACGGTCTCCAGTGCGACGGCGCCGAGTCCGATGACGAACGCCAGTACGACGAGCCATGCGGGTCCCTCGGCGGGTCGGGTGACCGTGATGTACACGGGCAGCATTCCGACGAACACCTGCAGCGTCGGGATGACGTGGATGGCGAAGAGATCCACCGGCACCGCCCACCGCCCGGCGTCCTCGCGCAGCTGTCCGTAGCGCCAATCCTCATGGTGGAGACCGGGGAATGTCATGACCCAGTTGGTGGTCAGTCGGATGGCCCACACCAGCACCACGACGGCGAGCAGCCAGCAACGGACGTCGTCGATGCCGAGATCACCGCGCCACCACCAATAGCCCAGCAGCAGTGGCGGTATGACGCTCCAATAGGCGTCGTAGAAACTGGAATTGTGGTAGCCGCGACTGAACGCGAAAATCACCAGTGTCGCGAGCAGGTCGGCGATCAACGTGTCCAGCCACAGCGTGTCGGTCGACGGCCCCCAGGCCAGCCAGACCGCGGCGCCCGCGATCGCCGCAACGTAGGCGATGGCGATACGTGTCAGCCCGGCGGCCCGACCATCGGTGGCGTGTTCGTCCATTCGCCGGTCAGATCAGGGTGGCGAGCTGGTCGATTTCGGCGACGCTGCCGGGGGACACCAGCATCGTGGTCACGCCGGCCGCCTCCCACCGCTTCACCTCCGCGGACACATGGTCGATGTCGCCCACGATCGCCGAATCCTCGACGACCTCGTCGGGGATGATGCGGGCCGCTTCGTCCTTCCGGCCGCTGCGGAACAGTTCGGTGACCTCGTCGACGACCTCGGTGTAGCCCATACGGCGGTAGACCTCGGCGTGGAAGTTCGTGTCCTCGCTGCCCATTCCACCCATGTACAGCGCCAGGAACGGTTTGATCGCCTCGTAGGTGCCGGCGCGGTCGTCGGTGATGACGATCTGGGCGGTGGCACAGATCTCGAAATCGTCGCGGCTGCGCCGGGCACCAGGTCGGGCGAATCCCTCGTCGAGCCATTCGTTGTAGGTGTCGGCCAGACGCGGGGTGTAGAACAGCGGCAACCAGCCGTCGGCGATCTCCGCGGCCAATGCGATGTTCTTGGGCCCTTCGGCGCCGAGCATGACCGGGATGTCAGAGCGCAGGGGGTGGGTGATCGGCTTGAGTGGCTTGCCGAGACCAGTGGTGTCCGGCCCGGTCAGCGGCAGCGGATAGTGCGGACCTGCACTGGTCACCGGTGCCTGACGCGCCCAGACCTGACGCATGATGTCGATGTACTCGCGGGTCCGGCCCAGTGGCTTGGCGAATCGCTGTCCGTACCATCCTTCGACGACCTGGGGCCCGGACACGCCCAGGCCGACGATGTGGCGTCCGCCCGAGAGATGATCGAGGGTCAGGGCGGCCATCGCGCAGGCCGTCGGTGTGCGGGCCGAGAGCTGGAGCACGGAAGTACCGAGACGTACGCGTTCGGTCGACGAACCCCACCAGGCGAGAGGCGTGTAGGCGTCCGAGCCCCACGCCTCGGCGGTGAAGATGCTGTCGAAGCCCGCCGCTTCGGCCGCGGCCACCAACTCGGCGTGATTCGTCGCCGGCTGCGCTCCCCAATATCCCAGTTGTAGACCGAGTTTCATCTCACTCCTGTGTCGTTGCACCGCCGGCACTCCGACGGGGTTTCCTCACCGTAACGGGTCGCCCCCGAGCGTCGCGGCGACATCGTCGGCCAAGGCCAGGCACGAGGTCAGCCCGGGTGACTCGATGCCGAACAGATTGACCAGACCTTCGATCCCGTGGACCGACCGGTCCTGCAGCAGGAAGTCGGCCGCGGGTTCGCCCGGCCCGCTGAGTTTGGGCCGGATCCCCGCGAAGTCCGGCTGCAGCGCGTCCTTTGGGAGTCCGGGCCAATAACGCCGAATCTCCGTGCTGAACCGATCGGCGTGGTCGGGGTCGACGTCGTAGTCGACGGCATCGGTCCACTCGACGTCCGGTCCGAATCGCGCGCCACCGCCGAGGTCGAGGGTCAGATGCACACCGAGTCCGCCGTCGACCGGAACCGGATAGATCAGATGCCGAAACGGGGCCCTTCCGGATCGCAATGTGAAATAGCTGCCTTTCGCGAGGCGACGGGGCGGTATCCGGTCGACCGGGAACCCTTCCAGCAGGCGCACCAGATCCCACGCGCCGAGCCCGGCACAGTTGACGAGGGCGCGGCACCCTAGCCTCCCGGCCCCCGCCACCTCGAGCACCGTCACCTGACCGGGCCGGACACGGCCTGCGATCACCTCGTTGCGGAGAGCGATGATCGCGCCGGCGTCCTCGGCGTCGTGTCGCAGCGCACGCATGAGTGCATGACTGTCGACGATGCCGGTCGACGGCGAGAAGAGCGCACCCACACCGGCGACCTCGGGCTCCAGCTCACCGAGCTCGGTGTCGTCCACACGGCGCAGATCGTGGACACCGTTGAGTTCAGCTCGGCGCGCGATCGCAGCGAGCTCGGCGAGCTGCTGCGCCGTGGTCGCCACGATCAGCTTGCCGGTCCGCCGGTGGGGGATGCCCCGGTCGGCGCAGTAGCGGTAGAGCAGTTCACGTCCCGCGACACAGGCGGAGGCCTTGCGGCTTCCGTGCGCATAGTAGATGCCGGCGTGGATCACCTCGGAGTTGCGTGAACTCGTCTGTGTACCAACCGCATCTTCGCGTTCGAGAACCACCACCGACCGCCCGTCGAGCGCGAGATGACGGGCGACGGCGAGGCCGATCACCCCCGCGCCGACGACCACCACGTCAACGGTCTCCACCACGGGATCGAGCCTAGCCGCAGCCGACCTCCCAGCGGCGTCGGCGCCGGATTCTCGGGTAGGGTCGGAACCTGCCGGACGAGAGGACTGCGACAGTGAATCGGTTCCAGCAGATGGCCGCCACGGTCAACAAGGTTGTGGCGCCCGCCCTGCGACTGCCCGGAGTGCGCACGACTGTCGGCCGTTCGCTCACCGTGTTGACGTACACCGGACGCAAGTCCGGCAAGCAGTTCGAGTTGGCGGTCGGCTACCGCCGCGACGGCGACACCGTCACCGTCGGTGTCGCGATGCCGGACAAGAAGGGGTGGTGGCGTAACTTCACCGGTGCAGGGGCCTCCATCTCGTTGACCTTGGACGGTGGAATCCGGACCGGTCATGCGGTGAGCACTCGCGACCCGGAGGGCGCTGTGAGCGTACGGATCGCTCTGGATCCAGTGGCATGAAGGCCGCACTCGCGACCCGTGATCTCCCAGAAAGGTGACCTCGATGACCGCCATCTCCGACCTCCTGTCCGCGCTCGGGAGTGGAGCAGTCGAGGTCGTCGACCTCACCGCACCGCTGAGTCCACAGACGCCGGTGCTCCAGCTACCAGCGCCGTTCGCGAACACGATCCCGCTGTCGATGGAGAAGGTCAGCGACTTCGATGACGACGGTCCCTTCTGGGGCTGGAACAACCTGCACACCGGTGAACACACCGGCACCCACCTCGACGCCCCGACGCACTGGGCCACCGGGCGGGACGGGCTCTCCGTGGATCGGATTCCGCCGTCGCGGCTGATCGGGCCGGCGGTGGTGCTCGACTTCACCGCCGAGGTCGCCGCCGACGCCGACTTCCTGCTCGAACCCGACCACTTCGAGGCACACATCGCCGAGCACGGGCCGCTACCGGAAGGTGCCTGGTTGCTCTTCAAGACGGGATGGAGCCGTTTCAACACCGACGCCGCGGCATTCCTCAATGCCGACGATGACGGTCCGCACAGCCCCGGCGTCTCGGTGGCCGGCGCCGAGTGGCTGGCCTCCTCACCGATCTCCGGATTGGGCGTGGAGACGGTGGGCATCGACGCCGGCCAGGCAGGCGGCATGGAACCGCTGTTCCCCGTCCACCACCATCTGCTCGGTGCTGACAAATACGGGTTGACGCAGCTGCAGAATCTCGAATCGTTGCCGGCCGAGGGCGCGATGCTGGTGGTCTCGCCGCTGCCGATCGTCGGCGGAACCGGCTCTCCGGCACGAGTTCTCGCCTTCGTCCCGGCCTGACCCGGAGTGTTGTGATGCCATCGGTGTCCGAGGTCGTGGGGGCAACCCTGGCTGAACTGGGCGTGGGTGCCGCGTTCGGTGTCGTCGGCAGCGGGAACTTCGTCGTGACGAACGCGCTGCGGGCAGCCGGCGTGCCGTTCGTCGCGACTCGTCATGAGGGCGGTGCCGCGACCATGGCCGACGCCTACGGGCGGCTCGCGGATCGTCCGGCGGTCGTGTCGGTGCATCAGGGGTGTGGGCTCACCAATGCCGTCACCGGGATCGGCGAGGCCGCGAAGAGCCGGACTCCGATGATTGTCCTGGCCGCCGACACCGCAGGATCGGCGGTCCTGTCGAACTTCCGCATCGGCCAAGACGATCTGGTGCGGAGTGTGGGCGCGATCCCCGAACGTGTGCACAGCCCCGCGTCCGCGGTTGTGGATGTCGTGCGTGCCTACCGCACCGCCGTGCACGGCCGGCGGACAGTGGTGCTGAACCTACCCCTCGACGTCCAGGCCGCCACCGTCGAGCAGGTGAGTGCGATCGCGGCCCCTGACGCGCCCGATCCCATCCGGGCATCCGCGAGATCCGTTGCCGCCCTGCACGAGATGATCATGGCGGCCGAGCGCCCGGTTTTCGTTGCGGGTCGCGGTGCGCGGGACGCGGGACCTCTGCTCGCCGATCTGGCCGATCGGGTGGGCGCACTCGTGGCGACATCGGCCGTCGCCAACGGCTTGTTCGTCGGTGACGTGTACGACCTCGGGATCTCGGGCGGGTTCTCCAGCCCGTCGACCGCGGAGCTGATCGCCGACGCCGACCTCATCATCGGCTGGGGATGCGCGCTCAACATGTGGACGATGCGCCAAGGGTCGCTGATCGGCCCGGGCACGCGGGTCGTACAGGTCGACGACGAACTCTCGGCGCTGGGCACCCACCGGCCGATCTCGCTGGGCGTTCATGGTGACTGCGCAGCGACGGCTCAGGATCTGCTGAGCATTTGCGGTCCCCGACGTGTCGGCTACCGCACCGACGCGGTGTCAGGTCGTCTTGCCTCCGGGCGGTGGTGGAACGATGTGCCGACACCGGATCTGTCCACGGCCGAACACATCGACCCGCGGGTTTTCAGCATCCTCCTCGACGAGATCCTGCCGGCCGAACGGATCGTCGCCGTCGATTCCGGCAACTTCATGGGCTACCCGAGCGCGTACCTTCGCGTGCCCGACCAGCACGGCTTCATGTTCACGCAGGCGTTCCAGTCGATCGGTCTCGGCCTGGCCAGCGGTATCGGAGCCATGCTCACCCAACCGCATCGGCTGGCCGTGGTGGCCGCGGGCGACGGCGGGTTCCTGATGAGCGTCGCCGAACTCGAGACAGCCGTCCGCCTGGGACGTCCCATGGTCATCGCGGTCTACGACGATGCCGCCTACGGCGCCGAGGTCCACCATTTCGGCAGGGACGCCGATCTCGGCGCGGTGACGTTTCCGGACACCGACATCGCCGCACTGGCCCGCGGGTTCGGCGCCCACGCGGTGACCGTCCGCAACCGCGACGACATGAAAGCGGTTGCGGCCTGGGTGGACTCGCCGGACGGGGTCATGGTCGTCGACGCGAAGATCGCCTCCGACGGGGGTTCCTGGTGGCTGGCCGAGGCCTTCCGGGGGCACTGATCCCGGTGGTGCCGGTGGGTCACGCCTGGTCCCCGTCGTTCTCCCAGACGATGCGTGCGAGTGCGTCGCGGTCGGCCACGTCCAATTTGATGCATGCGCGATAGATGTGGCCCTCGACGGTGCGAATTGACACGGTCAGCTTGTCGGCGATCTCCCGGTTGCTCAGTCCCTGCGCGACGAGCGCGGTGATCTCGCGTTCGCGCGCGGTCACCGGCAACGGCCGCGCCGCGGCGCGGATCGCGGGGGTGGTCGCGCCGTCGCATCGGTTGGACAACCGCGCGGCGCGTGCCCCGGACTCCGCGCTCTCGCGCCGACGACCGGCCCGGTCGTACAGCGGAACGGCCTGGGCTGCCGCGTCCGCCGCCGACAACATGAGACCCACCTCTTCGAACTGCGCACTGACATCGTGCAGGGCCGCCGGATCAGCGTCCGCAACCGCCTCGGCATGGCGTGCGTACAGACCGGCGATCGGTCCCTGGACCAAGGGACGGACTGCGGCGAGTCGTTCGGCGACCCCCCGATCGCCGAAGCGTGCGGCGTGGTGCAATGCTTCGGCCTCGAGGGCGAATTGCCCGGATTCATGAGCGATGTCGGCTGCCCGGTGAGCCAGTTCGATGGCCGAACGCGTGCTCCCGGAGGCCGCAGCGATCCACGCACGGGCGATCACTCGTTGGGGCTCGTGCAGCGCCATGTACTGCCCGGAGTGTTCCTCGGCGTCGTCGATCACACACTGCGCCTTGGCCACGTCATCGAGTGCGGCGTAAGCCCGGACGAGGATGAGTCGAGCAGGCAATCGCCAGGGAAGCGAGGAGTCGGCGTTCAACGCCGCCAATGCCTGCTCGATGTCGGTGACCGCGGCGCGGAACGCGCCGCGGTAGACGGCGACCAGCCCCGCCATGATCTTGGCGATGGCCCAGCCGACGAACTGACCCGACGAGGAGAACTCCGCGTACTCGGCAGCCCGCCGCTCCGCTTGGTCGAGGTCGCCGACCATGGTCAGCGCCAGGACATCGCCGTAACGGACCATGACCTTTATCTGGCCATCGGTCGGCTTGTGTTCAGGCCGGCATCGCGCGGCGATGGGTTCGAAATCGTACCCACGGCCGGCGACCGGCATCGCGAGTCCGGTGGTGAAGGCGGCGAACTCGATCGCCTGCCGGGGCGACTCCGGATTGGCGAGTACGTATTCGGCCAGTTCGATGCCTTCCTCGATCCGGTTTTCGTGGACGGCCATCGCCGCACCCACCGCGTCCACGGCGAGCCGTAGCGCCGGGTGCTCGACGCGATCCCGCAGCAGCTGCAGGATCTGATCGCTGCGATCCACATCGCGGGACGACCAGAACAACTGACTCATCCGGGCGATGCCCCACTGCACGAGCTCGAGCTCGCCGAGCTCATCGGGGTCGTAGTGGGCCAGCACCTCGTCGGACTCAGCCAGACGGCCCTGCCAGAGCAGTGCCCGCGACAGGAGTTCGGCGGCCGCGAGGCCCGCGCCCCGGTCGCGGGCCGCGCGCGCGAGTCGTTCGCCGAGTGGAAGATTCGTCAGAGCAACGGCATCTTTGGCTGCCGAGATCAACAGCTTGAGGTCGATCTCCTGGTCTCCGTCCACGCACAGCCGCGCGATCCGGATACGGTCGGCCGCCGAGTTGATCGGATGATCACGCAGGATCGCGACGATCCGCGCGCGCAGCGTCCGACCGGCGACCGTGCCGATCCGGCGACGGATGACGTCGCCGTACACGGGATGATTGAAACGCGCATTGACCACCGCACCGTCCCGAGTGATGCGGATCAGACCCTGGACCTCCGCAGCGTCGACGGCTTTCTCGCCGGACAACTCGACGAGGGAGTCGAGGTCGAGCGGCTCGTAGAGCGCCAGCAGTTTCAGGGCGTCGACCACCTCTTGCCCGGCGCGGTCGAGCCGGGCATCGATGAGGGCCACCAACCCGGACGGGACCGCAGTGGGCCCGCGGAGCTGCCAGACCCCGTTCACCTCCGACAGGGTCCCGGCTTCGACGGCTCCTTCGACCATGTTGCGCAGGAACAGGGGGTTGCCCCCGGATGATTCCCAGATCACGTCGGCGGACAGGCCCTCCAACGTACCGCCGAGCACCATCTCGACGAGGTTCGTGCACTGTTCCTTGCTGAACGGCTCCAACTCGATTCGCGTCAGATAGCCGTCCTTCCACAATGTGGTCACCGCATCCGGGACCGGCTCACCGCTGCGGGCCGTCGCCACGATCCGTGCCGACCGTTCGATGGCGATCTGGTGGAGCAGAGTTGCCGACAGCTGATCGAGGAGATGCGCATCATCGACACCGATGACGGTGTCGTGCTCGGCCACCAGGGCTTCGCGGGCCGAGACGAGCGCGCCGATCGGGTCACGCGAGGAGCTGGGGGACAGCTGAACCCACGGAGCGAAGGCGCCGAGCGGGATTGCCCGTGACGACTCGGTGCACGCGGCCCAGTGGACGGCGGCGTCGAGGGATGCGGTGACCGTACGCGCCAAGGTTGTCTTGCCGACGCCGGCGGAACCGACGAGCACGACACCGCAGGCCTCGCTCGTCAGTGCCGAACGAATCGCGTCATGCTCGGTCGGCCGGCCGAGCAATTGCCAACGGCCATCCATACGTCCCGAGTATAGAGCCGGGCGCAGTCGCGGGCTGCGGGAACGCGGCGTGGCGGGATGGGCATCGACGGTGCCGGGCGTCGTGCCGCGCAGTCGTAACGGTCGTGTCGTGGTCATGGCGGCAGCTGCGACGAATCCGACGGCTCCAGGACGGGTGCATTGTTCACCTGGTGACGGTACTGACTCGACGCCTCATACACTTTCTTCTTGAGGCGGTTGATGGACCCGAGCGGGCGATGGAGGTCGAGGCCCCGCCAGGAGTTGAAGGACAGGACGTCGTCGCCGAAGGCGCGTCGTTCCGGTGTGTACGGATCCTGCTTCGGGTACCGGATGGTCGCGACGGTTCGGTATGGGGACACCGTGTCGTCCCATCGCTTGGTCGCGTCCTCGATCGGCATTGCCACCCGGTCAGTACACAGCTGGACCTGCAATGCGTATTCCGCACTGTGACAAGCGAAGAAGTCGATCACCATATCCTGGAACGCGTTGATGCCGGTGCTGTCGGGGACTCGGAGCCCGGCAAGGGCACGCACCTCGGGTGAGGCGGGTACCAGGCGCATCTTGACGATGTATTTGCCGTACCGCAAAGGCGCCGAGGTGTGAAAGGTGTCGCCGAGGATGTGGGTGTTGGGGCTGATGAACACCCTGAGGCTCTCCGGTAGCCCTTTGCCGACCGGCTTGAGGACGCGCGTGTCCAAGGAACCGAGCAACTCGCTGCCCACCATGATTGCGGGGTCGGACAGGCGTGCGAGCGCCTTGGCGAACAACATCCCTCGTCCGCTGTAGGCGTGCGCGTCGGCGAACAGGAACTCGCGGTGGGTCACCATGATGAAGTCCTGGGTGTTCGCGGTGTCGTCCGTCAGCGCCCGCGTGCCGTCGACCCCGATGGCCTTGGCATCGACCCCGATGACTTTGATGCCCAGTCCGCGGACACCGCGTAACTGATCGCTGCGGATCGCACCGGAGGTGCTCGACAACCGGGCGATGACCGGGTACGTGCGAGGTGCGGCGAACAATCCCTGTGCCAGTTCTGGTGCCAATCCGGCGTGGACCTCGAGTTCGCCCCGCAGGATGCCGTGACTCTTGGCGTGGGCATCACGAATGCCACGCTTGAGTTTGCGATAGGCGCGTTCGTTGTTGCCGCGCAGGGCGCTGACGATCTTGTCGATGTCGGCTGCTTCGTCGGCGCGAGGCTCTTCGATGTCCTCGCCGAATTCGAGGTAGGTGAGGGACGGGGTCGCGACGTCGGTCATCGTGATGAGTCCTTCTCGGGTCGTGTCGGAATGTTCCAGGGCGCAAACGGATTGCTGACGCCGGCCAATGCCGGCGCCAGCGTTGGGTGATGACGCAGCAGGACCGACTTCATCGAGTTGTCCCGCACCCACGCCATCCCCATTTCGGTGTAGACCTCCGGGCGGAAATCGGTGGTGAAGAAGCGGTCGCAGGACAGCCTGCGCGAGGCCATCAGCACGAAGATCCGGAATGCGGTGTCGCTGAAGCCGAACCCGGGTGGCTTCGGTTCGGCGAGTAGGCCGATCATGAGGTCCACCTTGTCGACGTCGCGATAAACCTGCTCGAGTTCGCAGGCCCATCCCGGGTTGTCGGTCATCTCATCGAACGTCTTGACCCGCGGCAAACGCAGCAAATTGCGGAACTCGTTGTACCGAGGGACACCCCGCTCACGGATACGCATGATGTCGACGGTGCCGAGGTCGAGCGTCCGGCCGTCGGGACGCGGCAGGTTCTGCATCGAGAGCGGAAAGTTGTGCAGCGTCAACTCACCCGGATTGGCACGCCCGAACGAATACAGCAGGTCCGGCCGTGACCTTTCCCGAAGGCGGGTGCGCACGTCGCCGGCGAGCATGTCGGCCATCGCATATTTGTTGACAAGCGTGTCAGGGCACACCGCGTTGCCACCCAGCGTGCGGATCTCGACATCGTCGGGAATCAGTGGGTGCATCCGGTAGACGGCCACGAACTCCTCGGTGAGCGAGAACGGCACGCCGCTGTCCTCGGTCGGCGATCCGGGGATACCGCACAGGACCTCGTTGTCAGTGACCCGCCCGTACCGACGCCGGATCCGCTCGCCCAGGAGACCGAACCAGTTGCCGCGCATCGCGGCCACGGTGGTGGGGTGGGCGATGACCGCGGGGGTCCAGTCGATGGTGTGGATCTTTGCCATCAGGGCGGAGTTGATCAGTCGCGCGGTGTCATAGAGTCGCTGGTCGTCGGACTTCAGATGCGGGTACGCCGCGGCCAGACGATCGCAGATCGCGTTGTGCTCGCGCAGGAACAACGAGTGCAGCAACGCCAGGCCGACCCAGAAGTTCGCGGCCTGCCCCTCGGGGTCGAGTAGACGCTCGGTGTCGGCGGGCGGGAGTCCGTCATCGTCGAGCCTAATCTTGCCACCTTTGCGGGTCCGGATCGCTTTCGCATATTCCTTTGTCTCGCCATAGATCTGGGAGCCATCCCACCAGTGTGAGACCGTGGTGGCGAAAGTGGGCGGTGCACCACGGGCGGACGATGGGGCCGGGGCGGTCCGTGCGAACGTCATCGCTCCGTGGGACCAGTTGTCGTCGGGGGAGAGGTCGATGGTCCAATCAGCGTCTGAGGGGGCATGACTGAACCAGTCGTGCACCTCGAACTGAATCCAGGCCGCGGCGAGCAGATTGAGCGTGGTGGCCGGTCGAAAATGGTCTCGTGCCAGGAGACGCCGACTGATCAACCGCGGGTTGGGCTCGAGGATTTGATCCGCCGGCTCGGGAAACGTCTGCTCGGCCGGTATGTTGCGGCCGAAGAGGCTGCCGCTGGCACCCACTCGGGGTGATTGCAGGTTGTTGTACGTGCCGTCGATCGTTCGTGCGCGATGGTCATCTCGCTCGCCGGGAGGCAGAAGTGCGCCCGGACGACCGGTGTCCACCAGGTTGTGGGCACGCAACTGGCTACGAAGACCAACCAGAACCGCCAGCCCTGCGGGTGTCCAGAGGCGGGCCCAACCCACCGAATGGTCAATCCGTTCCGCGGTAGCGGCGAGATACCTGGTCACGGACCCGCGCGTGTCGACCGTGGTGGTTTGACATTCCGACCCCACACCAGCGTTTCCGCCCGTTGGCGTGTGCTTCCCGAGCATGGCGACCTCCGAGAGTGCCTCTGGAGAGTGATGCACGGCCCCGGCGTCATCCCGACCCCTGTTCGCCGCAATCACCAGTATGTCCGGTTGGGAGTTGCTTGGGATGAGTAGTCGACTACTCGTTCTACTCGATCGGCGTGCGAGGGGGGTCGTACGACTGAGGTAGCGGCGTACTCGCGCCAGGTCCGTGCGCGGCAGAGACGATGAAGCTGAGCCTGCGGCGCCCGGGGTCGAGACAGTGCACCGGTCGCCGTCGGAGTGAGCAAAGTTCAGAAAGGGGCCGACACGGTGATCCCACCCATCGAGATCAAGGTCAACCTCGACCGGCCGGCTGTGACCGACGTCCTCGACGTCCTGGGTTGCGCGACCATCCAACCGATCGCTCGGGAGATCTGGTTCGCCGAGGCGCGAGTGGCCGTGACAGACGATCCGCTGCCCCTGCTCGCCAGCCATCTGGCGATCCGGCTACGAAGCGGTGACCGCGACGACGTGACGGTCCAGCTGCGCCCATGCGTCACCGAACAACTGGTCGGGCGCTGGACCGCACCGTTCGAGGAACCCGACTTCACCTACCGTCTCGAGCAGGACTGGTGTGGTTCGCGGCAGGTGATGTCGTCGTCCGCGATCAGCAATCGCGCACCGGGATCGGTCGCGGCGGCAGTGGAGACGGGCATGGATCCGGCTCACGTGCTCGACGCTTCTCAACGTCAGTTCGTGGTCGCGTGCACGACGGTTGGCGTGCCGATCGATCACCTCATGACGCTCGGGCCGGTCGCCTCGACGACATGGCCGGTGATCACAATCGATCAGTGCTCGGTCCACGTCGAACGCTGGACCGTGCGAGACGTCGACCTCCTCGAACTGTCGACCCGGGTCTGGCCGCGCCCCGGCGAAACAGTCGAACGCCTCGAAGCGCGGGCCCTCGCCCGGCAAGAGGCGTTCGAGACAGCGCTGACCCGGCGAGGACTCCGCATCGACGAAGACCGCATCGACACCAAGACACATCAGGTCATGGCCGCGTTGACGTGCGACACCCCCGCGCCCTGACTCCTGGGGATTGCCGGGTCCGCCACCATTCGGTCCCTGTGGAGCGTCGCGAGGTAGGAGCGATGCGTCACCAACCGGTCCCTGAGGAGCGTCGCGAGGTAGGAGCGATGCGTCACCAACCGGTCCCTGAGGAGCCTCGCGAGGGACGAGCGACGCGTCACCGTTCGGTCCCCGAGGAGCGTCGCGAGGTACGAGCGAACCGTCACCAACCGGTCCCTGAGGAGCCTCGCGAGGGACGAGCGACGCGTCACGAAGGGCGCCCTTCGTGACGGTCCTCCGCTAGCGCTCCGGACCTCCTCAGGGATCGTGGTCGGCCCTCGATGGCCGCTCGCGGCCACGTGATGGTACGCAAGCGCGCGCTCGCAACCGTCACCATTCGGTCCCTGAGGAGCCTCGCGAGGTACGAGCGATGCGTCACGAAGGGCGCCCTTCGTGACGGTCCTCCGCTGGCGCTCCGGACCTCCTCAGGGATCGGGTGGTCGGCCCTCGATGGCCGCTCGCGGCCACGTGATGGTACGCAAGCGCGCGCTCGCAACCGTCACCATTCGGTCCCTGAGGAGCCTCGCGAGGAACGAGCGATGCGTCACGAAGGGCGCCCTTCGTGACGGTCCTCCGCTGGCGCTCCGGACCTCCTCAGAGAACGAGTGGTCGGCCGCGACGACGATCAGACCTTGGCCTGCATCGAACTCCTGGCTGGATTGCCCTGCTCGTCGACCTTTGGGTCGGGCTCGTCCTTCTTCTCGGTGACGCCCGCCTTGATCCTGGCGCCGATGTCAGGGTCGATACGGGTCCAGTACTCGTAGGCGCGGGCGAGGACGGGTTCGCTGACTCCGTTGAGGAGGTGACCCACCACGTTGTCGACCAACCGTGTGCGTGCGTCGTCGTCGAGGACCTCACGAACCATCGTCCCGGCCTGGCCCCAGTCGTCGTCTTCCGGATGATCGACGTAGGCGCTGCGGACAATCTCGCCATCGGCGGCCCACTGCGGCTCGGCCTGCCCCGGATACACGGCTGACGGTCCGCCCTTCGAATTCGGCGCATACACGGGATCGGTCACCGGAGTGATCCGCATCGCGCCGTCCTTCGAATAGCTGTGCACCTCGTTGCGCGGAGCGTTCACAGGGATCTGCTTGTAGTTTCCGCCGAGTCGGGCACGATGGGCGTCGGAATAGGAGAACACCCGTCCGAGCAACATGCGATCTGGGCTGAACCCGATGCCGGGGACCACGTTGTTGGGTTCGAAGGCCGCCTGCTCGATCTGGGCATGGTTGTCGGTCGGATTGGTGTGCAGCGTCATCCGGCCGACCTCGTGCAGCGGGTAGTCGCCGTGCGGCCACACCTTGGTCAGATCGAACGGATTGAACCGGTACTTCGTCGCGTCGTCGTACGGCATCAGCTGCACCTTGAGCGTCCAGCTCGGATGATCGCCGCCGGCGATCGATTCGAACAGGTCGCGGGTGTGGAAGTCGGTGTCGGCGGCAGCCATCTGGTCACCCTCGTGTTGCGTGAAGAACTCCACTCCCTGATCGGTGATGAAGTGGTATTTCACCCAGTGTTTGACGCCTTCGGAGTTCACCCACAGGTAGGTGTGCGACGAATAACCGTTCATGTGTCGCCAGGTCTTGGGAATCCCGCGATCACCCATCAACCACGTCACCTGGTGGGCCGATTCGGGCGACAACGTCCAGAAGTCCCACTGCATGTCGTGGTCGCGCAGATTGTTGTCGGCGCGACGCTTCTGCGACCGGATGAAGTGCTGGAACTTCATCGGGTCCTTGATGAAGAAGATCGGCGTGTTGTTGCCGACCATGTCGTAAATGCCCTCGGAAGTGTAGAACTTCAGTGCGAATCCGCGTGGATCGCGCCAGGTGTCGGGGCTGCCCCGCTCGCCGGCGACCGTGGAGAAGCGTGCCATCATCTCGGTTTTCACCCCGGGCTGGAACAAGCCGGCACACGTGTAGGCGGAGACGTCCGCGGTGGTCTCGAAGGTGCCGAAGGCACCGCTGCCCTTGGCGTGCGGCTGCCGCTCGGGGATGCGTTCCCGGTTGAACTGGGCCATCTGCTCGATCAGGTAGTGATCGTGCAGGACGATCGGCCCACCCGCACCCACGGTCAACGAGTGCTCATCGCTGCCTGCCGGTGCTCCCGAGTCACGGGTCGTGTACATGGAATTGCTGTCGGACATATCGCCTCCGAGAAGGTCAATCCGTCATGGGCATAGAAATACCCGGGCTGTTTCAGGTACGCCGCTGATCCTACGCTCCTGGCTCGAAGCGCCGTCGCGTTTCTGTCGACGAACCCCGAACTGCCCGTCGAGACATGTTCGTACACAACGCATCTGTTGGGTGCCGCGAATATCAGGCAGGCGCTGCGGCGCGGAGTCGCTCCAGTAGCGGCTGTGCGGCATCGGCGAGGAACTCATCCTGCGTCTCGCCGCCGATCTGAACGAGGGCGATATCGGTGAAGCCCGCTTCCCAGTACGGGCGTACCGTATCGGCGATCGCATCGAGGTCCGGACCGCAGGCGATCGCCCCAGCGACGTCGTCGGGGCGTATGTACTGCGTCGCCGCGGCGAAACCGGCGGTGGTCCGGAGATCGGCGTTGACGTCCCAACCGCCTCCGAACCAGCGGAACTGGTCGTGGGCTCGGGCCACCGCGGCTTCCTTGTCCGGATCCCAACAGATCGGGATCTGCCCGATGGCCCGGGAGTCGCGGCCGACAGTACCGGTGGCGCTGTGCCGGTTCCAGCGATCGATCAATTCGCTGTCCGGTTCGACCGCGATGAGGTGATCGACCGACGAGGCGAACTCGTCGATGCCGCGCCCACCGGCGATCGCCGCGCCGATCGGCACACCGTCGTCGGGCAGATCCCAGATGCGAGCCGAGTCGACCTGGAAGTACTCACCTCGGAAGTCGACGAGCCCGCCATCGTGCAGCGCGCGGATGATCTGAATCGCCTCGTCGAGCATGGCCTGCCGATCTGGCACCGAGGGCCAGCCGGTTCCTACGACATGCTCGTTGAGGTTCTCGCCGCTGCCGAGTCCGAGAATGAATCGCCCGTCGGCGAGAAGTTGCAGGGTGGCTGCCTTCTGGGCGATGACGGCGGGGTGATACCTGATCGTCGGGCAGGTCACGTACGTCATCAGCCCCACTCGCTCGGTCGCATGCGCCACCGCGCCGAGCACACTCCAGGCGTAGGGGGCGTGACCCTGCGACGCGAGCCACGGGAAATAGTGGTCGCTGCACACCTCGAAGTCGAAGCCGACATCTTCGGCCGCGACCGCGAACCGTACGAGATCTTTCGGGCCGGCCTGCTCGGTCATCAGGGTGTAGCCGAATCGTGTTGTCATGGTGCGCTCACTTCTCCCACGTGCAGAAACGGGATCTGCTGCAATGCTGGACATGATGCACTCGACCGGCGGCCGAACCTGGAGGCGATGACATGGGCTCGGACTCTGCTTCACCGATCAACACGGCCTCGTCGGTGGACACCGTGCTGCTCGATGTCGACGGTACCCTCATCGATTCGACCTATCTGCACACCTTGGCGTGGATGCGTGCGTTCGCCCGGCACGATCTGATACCGGCGTGGTGGAAGGTCCATCGCACCGTCGGGATGGGCGGCGACCTGTTGGTGGCGCATGTGTGCGGTGATGACATCGAGGAACGACTGGGCGACGAACTGCGATCGGAGTGGGCGAATCGATACCGTGAGGTTCTTCCCGAGGTCCGCCCGTTTCCGGGGGTCCGGCAACTGGTCGACGCCCTGTCCCACACCGGGCTGAAGGTGGCGCTGGCCTCGTCGGGAGCGAGCGAATTCACCGACGCGGCTCTGGACCTCCTCGAGATGACGCGCGACGACTTCGCGGCGGTCACCTCGGCCGAGGACGCGGACCGGTCGAAACCTCATCCCGACATCCTCCAGACCGCACTCGAGCAGGCAGGCGGGCGGCGCGCGGTCCTGGTGGGTGACACGGTCTGGGATGTGAGCTCAGCGCTGCGGCAATCGGCGGACTGCGTGGCCGTACTCACCGGCGGCTTCTCGGAAGCAGAACTCCGGGACGCCGGCGCGACACTCGTCGTCGACGACATCAGTGTTCTGGCACAACGAGATTGGCGTCCCTGATCACGTGCCGCCCACACCGACCATCGCGCGGTACAGGTCGATGAGCGCTTCGGTCAGTTCGGGAAGGCGGGCGGGACTATCGGACGCGGTGTCGGAATAGCGCATGACGACACCGGTGATCGCATCGGCGATCAGGTCGGCAGACGCAGCGGGCGCAGCACTACCGTCCTCGGCCAGCCGTTCGATGAAACGGACGTGGCGTCGATGAGAGCGTGCATGGATCTCGTGGTGCAGCTGCCGGATGCCGGGGTCGGACAATGCCTGGTGCTCGATCACGGTGAGCATGCCACGATGGCGCGTGTACGCGGCGAGGTAGGCGGTCAGCGTGCTCCGTATGGTCTCGCCGGCCGACGAGACGTCCGCTTGTTCCTGGAGCTCCAGCAGCTCCTCGCGCACGCGCGCGGCCAGTGCCATGAACACGTCGTCCTTCGAGGGGAAGTAGGCGTACACGGTTGGCCGGGTGACGCCCGCTTCGCCGGCGATACCCGCGATCGTGGTGCCGGCGTACCCCTCACGGCAGAAGACCCGTTCGGCGCAGTCGAGGAGCAGAACTCGCTTGTCCTCGACCGGCAGACTGCGCGGGCCGATCGCGTTCACCGGCACACCCCTGCTTCGGGCGTCACGTCATGAACCCCGGTGATCAAAGGCACGGCCGATCCAGGCCCGGGTCTCGGCCGGGTCGATGACCGCGTCGATCTCGAAGACGCTGGCCACGTTGAGTGCCTTGCCGCGTTCGTAGTGCTGGGCCACCAACTCGGCGTAGCGCGCCTGCCGCGCTGTGGGGTCGGCGATGGCGTCGAGCTGATCGCGGTAGCCCAGGCGCACGGCTCCCTCGAGTCCCATGCCGCCGAACTCTCCGGTCGGCCAGGACACGGTGACCAGAGGTGCGTGGAGATCGCCGCCGGCCATCGCCATCGCGCCCAGGCCGTACGCCTTACGCAGCACGACCATCACCATGGGCGTGGCCAGCGTCGCACCCGCACGGAACATCGCGCTGAACCGGCGCACCGTGGCGGTCCGTTCGGCATCTGGGCCGACCATGAATCCCGGTGTATCACACAGAGAGACGACGGGGAGTCCGCGGGATCCGCACAACTCGAGGAATCCGACGGCCTTGTCGGCGGCGTCGCCGTCGATCGCGCCGCCGAGATGGGCGGGATTGTTGGCGATGATCCCGACGGAGCGGCCGTCGATGCGGGCCAATGCGGTGACCACTCCGATTCCGAAGCCCGCGCGAAGCTCGAACACCGAGTCCGTGTCGCACAGCACCTCGATGATCGGACGCACGGGATAGGCACGAAGTCGGTTCTCCGGCACGAGGTGTCGGAGTCGTCGCTGATCCTGCCCATCGTCCACAGAACGACAAGGGATGGCGAGAAAGTCCAGATATCGCCGGGCGTCGGCGACCGCAGTGACATCGTCCGCCACCAAATGGTCCACCACACCGTTGGCCACCTGGACGTCCATCGGCCCCACATCTCCCGGCGCGACGCGTCCGAGTCCGCCGCCCTCGATCATCGCGGGACCACCCATCCCGAGACTCGACCCCTCGGTGGCGATGATGGTGTCACAGGTACCGGCCAGGGCGGCGTTGCCCGCAAAACAGTAGCCCGCAACAATCGCGAGTGTCGGTACGTGACAAGAGATCTCGGCCAACAAGCGGAAAGTCGTGACATCCAGCTGGGCAACTGCGGAGGTGTCCGTATCTCCCGGCCGGCCGCCGCCGCCCTCAGCGAAGATCACCACCGGGAGTTGTTCCCGTCGGGCGAGTTCGAAGAGCCGGTCGGTCTTTCGATGGTTGTGCAGGCCCTGAGTGCCGGCCAGCACGGTGTAGTCGTAGGCCATGATCGCCACGGGCATCCCATGCACCCGGCCGGTGCCGGTGATGAGGCCGTCCGCGGGAGTGCGGGTGATCAGATCGTCGACGTCGCGTCGTTGACGTTGCGCCGCGATGGTCAGCGCTCCGTATTCGACGAAGCTGTCCGCGTCCAGAACCCCGGCCACACTTTCCCGGGCCGTCAGCCGGCCCTTGAGGTGCCGCTTGTCGACGACGTCGGCACGACCTTCGTCACGGGTGAGGCGTATTCGAGCCAGGACCTCGGCAAGGTCGGGTCGGATGTGGTCGGGGTCGGCATGTGTGGCCGATCCGTCGGCCCTCGAGGTGTCCGCCGACTGCGCGAGGAAGACTACGGCGGTGCCCTCGTCGACCGTGTCGCCCACTGCACCGGCCAGCGCGACGACCGTGCCGGTGGCCGGCGCGGACACGACATGTTCCATCTTCATCGATTCGACGACCACGAGTTCCGAGCCGGCCCGGACCTCGTCGCCGACATCGACCGGGATCGAGACGATCACGCCACGGATGGGGGTCGGGACGGGAACGGAATCGTCAGTGAGAGCGGGGTCGTCGCCGATTACGAGGTCGCTCTCCGCCGACTGCGGAACGAGATCGGCCAGGTGGCGGTCGACGTACGCCGTGTCGATCCGGCCGGCCGCGACGTCGTCGAGGGCCAGTAGTGAACGCAGGAGGTCGACGTTCACCGGCACCGGTTCGACGTCGAACCGGGCGAGTGCGCGGGCAGCGCCGCGCACCGCAGCAATCGGATCCGATCCGGTCACGATCACCTTCGCCAGCAACGAGTCGTAACGTGGTCCCACCGTGTATCCGGTGTAGCCGTGGGTGTCGACGCGAATGCCACGGCCGGAGGGCGGCTCAAAACGGGTCAGCACACCGGAACCGGGAGAGACGGTGCCGTCGGCACCGATCCGCTCGGCGTTGACGCGCGTCTCGACAGCGGTTCCGCGAGGGGACGGAGGTCCGTCGATGCCGAGGCAGGCGAGCGACTCACCCTGCGCCACACGGATCGCCAGCTCGACGAGATCGAGTCCGGTGGTCTCCTCGGTGACCGTGTGTTCCACCTGGATGCGGGGATTCACCTCGAGGAACACGAACTCGTCACCGGTGACGAGGAATTCGACCGTGGCGAGTCCGCGGTAGTCGGTCATCAGGGCCGCGGCGGCGTCGTGAAGCCGTTGCCGCAGCGATGTCGAGAGTGCGGGTGCCGGGGCGATCTCGATCAGCTTCTGCCGTCTGCGCTGGACCGAGCAGTCCCGATCGCCGAGCACCACCGAGGTCGACCCGTCCCCGAGGACCTGGACCTCGATGTGGCGGGCATCGCTGAGGTACCGCTCCAGGTAGAGCGAGTCGTCGCCGAAAGCGCCGGCGGCCTCCGATGCGCACCGGGCCATCGCGGCCTCGAGATCGGTGGGATCGGTGACGATTCGCATGCCACGACCACCGCCACCGGCGGCCGCCTTGACCATCACCGATCCGCCCGAGCCCAGCGAATCGAGGAATTCGTGCGCGGTCGCGACGTCGGTCGGAGCAGTGGTGGCCTCCAGCACCGGCACCCCACAACCGGTCGCGTGTGCGCGAGCAGACGTCTTGTGCCCGAACAGCTCCAGCGATTTCGCCGCGGGACCGACGAAGACGATCCCGTTGTCCGCGCACGCGCGGGCGAGCTCAGGATTCTCCGCCAGGAATCCATAGCCCGGGTGGAGCATGTCACAGCCGCACTCGATGGCCGCGGCGACAATCTGGGCGAGGTCGAGATACGCGGCGGGACCGGCTCCGTCGAGCACGACCGACTCGTCGGCCATCCCTACATGAGCGCACTCGGCATCGTCGGCCGGATGGACCGCGACGGTGTCGATCCCGAGTGCTGCAGCGGTCGCCATGACACGGACCGCGATCTCGCCCCGATTGGCGACCAGCAGCTTCATCAGTTCCCCCTTCGTATGATGATCCCGGCTGCTTCCCGGTCCCAGGTGTCGGCGCCGACGCCGGTGTCGCGCAGTTGCTTCTTCTGGATCTTCTGAGTCGGCGTCTTGGGCAGCACGTCGGTGAACTCGATGTATCGGGGAACCATGAAGTAGGGGAGTCGTTCCCGGACGAACTCGATGAGCTGCGCCGGATCGGGTGATCTACCGGCACGCCCGACCACCACCGCCTTGATCTCGTCCTCGCTCAACTCGGACGGGACCGCCACCACGGCGCTCTCGAACACGTCGGGGTGCTGATTGATGACCCGTTCCACCTCGAAACTCGAGATGTTCTCTCCGCGACGGCGGAGCGCGTCCTTCATGCGATCCGAGAAGTAATAACGCCCCGCGTCATCGGTACGGAAGGCGTCGCCCGTGTGCACCCATCCGTCGACGATGGTCTCGGCGGTCTTGTCCGGCAGGTTGTGATAGCCGCGCATCACCAGGCGCGGATCCGCGGGACGTACCCACAGCTCGCCGACCGCTCCCGGCGGCACCATCCGGCCTCGGTCGTCGACCAGCTTGAGCTCGAACTCGTCTCGGGCGAAACCTGATTCGCCGCCGACGATCGTGTCGGGCGCACCGTTGAGCACCGCGCCGATCTCGCTCATGCCGTACACGGCGGCGAGATCGATCCCGAACCGCGCCCGAAACGCGTCCACGTCGCTGGCCAGCGGTGCCATGACGGCGATCTCCAATGGGTTATGGGCGTCATCTGGTTGCGGTTCGACCTGTTGCAGGAGTTCGGCCATCGCGCCCAGCATCACCGTGAACGTGATCTGCTGATCGCGCACCGTCGTCCAGAACCGCGACACCGAGAAGCCGGCCTCGACGACGCAGGGGATGGTGTGGATCAGCGACTGGTAGACGCCGTACCACTGTCCCGCGAGGTGAAAGAGCGGCAGGGTGACCAGCGTGCGGTCGTCCCGTCGGGGACGCTCCTGGTCCTCGCGCGAGGCATAGGTGTAGGCCTGCGCGTGGGGGATGAGCACGCCCTTGGAGCGGCCCGTCGTGCCCGATGTGTACATGTAGGCCATCAGGTCGTCGGCGTCGAGGTGTATCGGCACCGCCGGGGTGTGCGCCGTCAGATCGTCGAAGGTCACCACGCGGACCTGATCCCGGAGCCCATCCGCGGCGGCGATGTCACCGCGGATCACCAACGTCTCGAGGTCGGTGAGATCGGATGCGATCCGAGCAAGCCGGTCGACATAGACGTCGTCACAGATCAGCACCCGCGAACCGGAATCGTTGAGGATGTGGGTCAGGAACTCGCCTTTGTAGGCCGTGTTCACGGGCACCTCTGCACCTCCGCCCAGGCAGGTGCCGGTCCATGCGTGTACGGCGTCCACCGAGTTGTCCATCAGGATCGCGACGGGCTCCTGATGGCGGACGCCGAGGGCTGCCAGACCCCCGGCGATCGCGAGGGACCTCTCGTGGCTCTCGGCGACCGTGTAGTGGGCGTCCGCGCCGATGAGGGACACGTCGTCGGGTGCTCGGGTCAGGGCCCGGTCGAACGCCCAGCGCATCGTGCGGTCGGTGATGTCCGGTAGTCGTCCCACGCAATCCTCCTCGACCGATCAATGGCGATGACGCTACTTTACATTGATGTCAACTAACGCTCGCTGCACTTAGGCCGGAATCCTTCTGAACTCTGCAGGCCCGCGCAGTCGAACAGAAAGCCGCGCGAAGAACTGTCAACCCGCGACGCGCCGTGGCACGATTTCCTTGTGACCAGCGCTCCAGACGATGATCAACGGCTCCGCGACCTCGCGCGCCTGCGACGCGTGCGTGACCGGATCGATCGCGAGTACGCGCAACCACTCAACGTCGAATCGCTCGCACGCGGGGCCCACATGTCGGCCGGCCATCTCAGTCGCGAGTTCCGCCGGGTGTACGGGGAATCGCCATACTCCTATCTGATGACGCGACGCATCGAACGGGCGATGACGCTGCTGCGGCGTGGGGATCTCAGCGTGACCGACGTGTGCTTCGCCGTCGGGTTCTCGTCGCTGGGTACCTTCAGCACCCGGTTCGCCGAGCTCGTCGGCATGCCACCCAGCGAGTACCGGGTGCACGAGGCGGATGCGACCGCCGGCATACCGCCATGTCTCGCCAAGCAGATCACCAGACCGATCAGGAATCGAGAAGCGCCTGCGGGTCGATGACCTCTAGCGTGATCGACATGAACATCACCATTCACTACGCCTTCCTGCCACAGACCGATCCGGAGGCCGCACTTGCCTTCTACCGGGACACTCTCGGCTTCGAGGTTCGCAAGGACGTCGGCTACGAGGGGATGCGCTGGCTCACCGTCGGCCCCCCGAATCAGCCCGAGACAGCGATCGTGCTGCATCCGCCGGCCGTCGATCCGGGGCTCACCGATGACGAGCGCCGCACAATTCTCGACCTGATCGCCAAGGGTAGCTACGGTGCGCTCACCCTGGGCACCGACGATCTCGACGGACTCTTCGAACGACTCGAGGCCAGCGGCGCCGAAGTCCTCCAGGAACCCACCGATCAGCCGTACGGTGTGCGTGACTGTGCGTTTCGGGATCCGTCGGGCAACCTCCTACGCATCGATCAGCTCGACTGACCGGGCTCGATTGACGACCCCATGTGCCAGTTCCGAGAAGGACGTGTACACCTCGACGCGTCCGGCAGAGTGGTAGCGACGAGTCCGACACGGCAGCACGGTGCGGTGGGTTCAGGTCGGCCCGCACGAAAAGGATGGAGACACGATGAGCACCCCCACGAAGGCGAAGCCGACGGCGAAAGCCGCGTCGCCTGACGTTCCGATCGCCGACAGCCACGATCTGATCCGTGTTCACGGCGCGCGGGAGAACAACCTCAAGGACATCAGCCTCGAGATCCCCAAGCGGCGCCTGTCGGTCTTCACCGGCGTCTCCGGATCGGGCAAGAGCTCCTTGGTCTTCAGCACCATCGCCGCCGAGTCCCAGCGGATGATCAACGAGACCTACAGCGCATTCGTGCAGGGGTTCATGCCCAACCTCGGTCGGCCCGACGTCGACGTGCTCGAGGGCCTGACCACTGCGATCATCGTCGATCAGGAACGCATGGGCGCCAACCCGCGTTCCACGGTCGGCACCGCCACCGACGCGAATGCGATGCTGCGTATCCTGTTCAGCCGGCTGGGGAAACCGTATATCGGTTCGCCCCAGGCGTTCTCCTTCAACGTCGCCTCGGTCAGCGGTGCCGGGGCGGTGAGTATCGAGAAGGGGGGCCGCACCGTCAAGGAGCGTCGCAGCTTCTCGATCACCGGCGGGATGTGTCCACGATGCGAGGGGCGCGGTGCCGTGTCGGACTTCGACCTGACCGCCCTGTACGACGACACCAAGTCGCTCAACGAGGGGGCACTCACCATCCCGGGCTACAGCATGGAGGGATGGTACGGCCGGATCTATCGCGGGTGTGGATGGTTCGACCCGGACAAGCCCATCAACAAGTTCACCAAACGACAACTGAACGATCTGCTCTACAAAGAGGCAACCAAAATCAAGGTCGACGGCGTCAACCTGACCTATCTCGGACTCATCCCGCAGATCAAGAAGACCTTTCTCTCCAAGGACCGGGAGGCGATGCAGCCGCACATTCGCGCCTTCGTCGATCGGGCCATCACATTCCAGACCTGCCCGGATTGCGATGGCACCCGCCTCACGGCGGAATCGCGGTCGTCGAAGATCAAGGGTCGCAGCATCGCCGACCTGTGCGCCATGCAGATCAGCGATCTGGCCGATTGGGTGCGCGACCTCGACGAACCGTCGGTCGGACCCCTGCTGACAACGTTGGGCGAGACACTCGACTCGTTCGTCGACATCGGTCTGGGGTACCTGTCGCTGGACCGGCCGGCCGGGACGTTGTCCGGTGGGGAGGCGCAGCGAACCAAATTGATACGCCACCTCGGATCGTCCCTGACCGACGTCACCTATGTCTTCGATGAACCGAGCATCGGCCTGCACCCGCACGACATCGAGCGGATGAACAACCTGCTGATCCAATTGCGGGACAAGGGCAACACGGTGTTGGTGGTCGAACACAAACCGGAGGTGATCGAGATCGCCGACCATGTCGTCGACCTCGGCCCACACGCCGGTAGCGACGGCGGCGAGATCGTGTTCGAGGGCACGGTCGACGGTCTGCGGGGGAGTGCGACTCTGACCGGTAAGCATCTCGACGACCGGGCGTCGGTCAAGCAGTCGTTCCGCGCATCCGACGATGCGCTCCAGATCCGCGGTGCGTCGACGCACAACCTTCAGGACGTGGACGTCGACATCCCACTGGGCGTCCTCGTCGTCGTGACCGGTGTCGCCGGATCCGGCAAGAGCTCCCTGATAGACGGGTCGGTGGCCAAGCGCGACGACGTGGTGTCGATCGACCAGGGCGCCATCAAGGGCTCGCGACGGAGCAATCCGGCGACCTACACCGGCCTGCTCGATCCGATTCGAAAGGCCTTCGCCAAGGCCAACGGCGTGAAACCCGGTCTTTTCAGCGCGAATTCCGATGGGGCATGCCCCAATTGCAACGGCGCCGGCGTCATCTACTCGGACCTCGCGATGATGGCGGGGGTGTCGACGCCCTGCGAGGTCTGCGAGGGGAAACGGTTCTCCGCCGACGTGCTCGACTACGCCTTCGGCGGCAAGGACATCAGTGAGGTCCTGTCGATGTCGGTCGCCGAGGCGGAGCGGTTCTTCGGCGAGGGCGACGGGAAGATTCCGGCCGCGCACAAGATCCTGGTGCGGCTGCGCGACGTCGGCCTCGGATATCTCAAGATCGGGCAGCCACTGACGACATTGTCGGGTGGCGAACGTCAGCGACTCAAGCTGGCCGCGCAGATGGGGGACAAGGGCGACATCTACGTCCTCGACGAACCGACGACCGGACTCCATCTCGCCGACGTCGAACAACTGCTCGGACTCCTCGACCGCCTCGTCGACTCGGGCAAGTCCGTCATCGTCATCGAGCACCATCAGGCGGTGATGGCCCATGCGGACTGGATCATCGACCTCGGACCGGGCGCCGGCCACGACGGTGGGCGAGTCGTGTTCGAGGGCACCCCACCCGCCCTCATCGCCGACAGCTCGACGCTGACCGGCGAACATCTCGCCGCCTATGTCGGGGCCTGAGGTCGGCTCCCCGCGGTTCGCGGGATATGCGTGACGTACGTCTCCGCGAGTCGTAGACTCGCTGTTGGAACATAACTAAGTATTCGTTCCAACGCGCGGCGACGTCGCGTTGAGGTGCGGCAAGGGTGTGGGGAGCACAGGTATGAACGCGAAGAAGAGGATGCAAGCCGGGCTGGGGACGCTGAGCAAGGCCTATCCCAGCAAGCCTCGCCCCCTCGCCGAGCCGCCCGCCGGTTCGGGACTGAAACCGGTGATGGGCGATGCCGGCATGCCGATCCTGGGCAATACCCTCGAAGCCCTCGCCGATCCGCTCGGCAGTGCGATGGCTCGCTACGAGCGCTTCGGTCCGGTGTCATGGTCGGGATCGCTGAACATGAGCATCGTCACCCTGATCGGGCCGGATGCGATCGAGTGCGCCTGGATGAACCGCGCAAAGGCGTTCTCCAGCGAAGAGGGCTGGGAACCCATGATCGGACCGTTCTTCCGGCGCGGCATCATGCTGTTGGATTTCGACGAGCACATGCATCATCGACGGATTCTGCAACAGGCATTCACACGTCCCCGCCTCAACGGGTATCTCGACATGATGACCCCACACATCGCGAAGACGCTGTCCAATTGGAATGTCGGCAGCGGCTTTCCGATGTACTCGCGGACCAAGGACCTGACCCTGTCGCTGGCCACCGAGGTATTCGTCGGCGCGTCGCTCAACGAGTCCGAGGCCCATGACCTCGAGAGCGCCTTCGAGGCGGCCGTTCGCGGCGGCCAGGCGCTGGTTCGCGCCGATGTCCGGGACTGGACGTGGGCGCGCGGGCTGCGTGGCCGTGAGGCGCTGCAGAAATACTTCCGATCCGAGATCGGCTCCCGACGCGCCGGCGACGGCGACGACCTGTTCAGCGTCCTCTGCCACAGCGAAGATGAGGACGGCAACACCTTCAGCGACGAAGACGTGGTCAATCACATGATCTTCGTGATGATGGCCGCTCACGACACCAGCACCATCGCGCTGTCGATGCTGACCTACTTCCTCGGCCGATATCCGGAGTGGCAGGAACGTCTCCGCGACGAATCACTGGCACTGGGCAAGCCGACCATCGACTATGACGACCTGGACAAGCTGCCGAGCCTGGACCTCGCGTTCAAGGAAACCCTCCGCATCAATGCGCCGGTCGGCATGTTGTTCCGAAAGACCATCGCCGACACCGACATCCTCGGTCACTACGTGCCGAAGGGCACCTTGATCTCGATCCACCCGTGGGCATCGATGCTTCGGGAGGAATGGTGGCCGAACCCGACCCACTGGGATCCCGAGCGATTCTCTCCGGAGCGCAAAGAGGACAAGGTGCACCGTTTCGCCTGGGCGCCGTTCGGCGGCGGCGCACACAAGTGCATCGGCCTCTATTTCGGTGGCATGGAGGTCAAGGCGATCATGCACCAGATGCTGCAGCAGTTCGAGTGGTCGGTGCCCGCCGACTATCGTCTCGATCTCACCTACGGGACCGGGCCGACCCCGGCGGACGGGCTCCCGATTGACCTGCGCCGACGCACGACAGCGTGACTGACGGCCGCCCTTCGTGACGCATCCTCGCAGGCTCGGAGGCTCCTCAGGGAGCGGGTGGTAACGCAGGTCGCGAGAGTCGCCTCGGGAGGGCCGCCCTTCGTGACGCATCCTCGCAGGCTCGGAGGCTCCTCAGGGAGCGGGTGGTAACGCAGGTCGCGAGAGTCGCCTCGGGAGGGCCGCCCTTCGTGACGCATCCTCGCAGGCTCGGAGGCTCGTCAGGGAGCGGGTGGTAACGCAGCCCGCAAGTGCCGCCTAGGCAGGCCCGCCCTTCGTGACGCATCCTCGCGGGCTCGGAGGAGCGAGCTGGCGAGCTTCACCCGCTCCCTGAGGAGCGAGCTGGCGAGCGTCACGAAGGGCTGGTCCCGCGGCCCCCTTCGAGGATCATCCCGCTCACGGTCTCGACCAGGTCCGCGACGAGAAGCTCCGATTCCTCCCGGTTGGCTCGCCACGCGGCAACGGTCGAGATACTGGTACGCATCCCCTCGATGGGCAGGATGCGCACCGCCTCGCCGTGAAACAGTCGGTTGGCCATCCCGTCGTGGAGGCCGACCAGGGTGAACGCCTGCCCTGTCGCGACGAGGTGTGCCAGTCCGATGAAATTGTCGCCGGTCAAAGTGATCCGCTTGCGGATACCGTGGCGATTGAGCAGTTCGTCCAGATTTCGGTAGATCTCCGGCGCGGCGTCGTGATTGATGGATGCGAACGGTATGTCGGCCAGGTCCGCCAATGCGATCGATTCAGCGTCGCCGGCGACGGCATCCGTGCCCACCGCGACCCCGACGGGCTGTCGTTCGAGAAATGTACTGCGGATACCGGATCCGCCTGCCGGCCCGTGGACCAGAGCGAGGTCGATCTGGCCGGCGCGCACGTCGCGGAGCAGCGGCTCGGAACTGGCCGGGACGAGTTGGGGTCTGATGTCGGGATGGGCGTGGGCGAGGTCTGCCAGAAAGGTGTCCCGCACTGTCGCCGACACCTCGGGAGCGATCCCGATGACCGCCTGGCGAGCCGACCGTGTGTCGGCGTCGCGGACGACGACGGTCAGCGCGTCCGTGCGATCCAGGATGTCGATCGCCCGCGGCAGCAATGCCGCGCCTGCCTCGGTGAGGTCGATCCGGTGATGCGCCCGTACGAACAGGGAGGCGCCGAACTCACGTTCCAGATCCTTGATGCGTCGGCTCAGCGGCGATGCCGCCATGTGCAGCCGAGCCGCGGCCTTCGTGAAGCTCCGCTCCTCGGCAACGGCGACGAAGTACCGCAGATGGATCAGGTCCACACCGCCTACCCTAACGACCCGATCCACGCCACGACCGATGCGGTCATCTGGCCCTGCTCGAATTGATTCTGGTGACGCCGACGACACGCCCATAGCCTGGGAAGCGAGATCACAGTGGTGTGGACAAGGAGGTGGCGCATGTCGCGCGAGCCGATAAAGATCGCGAACTTCTCCGGGTACCTCGGGGACCGCCGCACGGCGATCGACGAGGCGATGGCGGGTGACCCGTTCGACGTGATGATCGGTGACTACCTCGCCGAGATCACGCTGGCGGCCTTGTCGGCGGCCTACCAACGCAATCCAGACCGTGGCTACGTCGACTATTTCGTCGACCAGATACGGCCCCACCTGTCCACGATCGCCGCCCGCGGAATCAAGGTGGTCACCAATGCGGGCGGATTCCATCCGGCCGCGCTCGCCGCGACCCTCCGCGAGGAGGCGGCAGCGGCGGGGGCCGATCTGCGGATCGCCCACATCGAAGGCGACAACATCCTGTCCGATCTGACACGGTTGGCCGGGCAGGGACACCGATTCGACAATCTCGACGGCGGCGCACCGTTGAGCGAGTGGGTGGCCACACCGTTCGCCGCCAATGCCTATCTCGGTGGCTGGGGTGTCGCCGCGGCGCTGGCCGACGGGGCCGACATCGTGGTCTGCGGGCGTGTCACCGATGCCTCCCTGACCGTTGGACCAGCGGCCTGGTGGCACGACTGGTCCGCCGACGACTGGGATGCGCTCGCCGGCGCGGTGCTCGCCGGGCACATCATCGAGTGTGGTGCGCACGCGGTAGGCGGCAACTTCTCCGGGTTCCTCGACATCCCGCACCGCACCGTTCCGGGGTTCCCCATCGCCGAGATCGCCTCCGACGGAACATGCGTGATCACCAAACACACGCGCGATGGCGGTGCGGTCACCGAAGACACCGTGACCGCACAGATCATGTACGAGATCCAGGGGCCCGTCTACCTGAATCCCGACGTCACCGCACACCTGGACCACGTTCGGGTGACGGAGGTCGGGGCGGATCGGGTCGAGGTGAGCGGCACGACCGGATCGCCACCACCCCCGACGACCAAGGTCGCGATCTTCGGTCCGGTCGGTTTCACCGTCGTCAACACCGTGTTCGTCACGTCCCCGCACGTCGACGAGAAGATCGCACTCATCCGCGATCAGGTCACGCTCGACCTTCCTTCCGGTGTCGCGGTGGAGTTCACCCCGATCGGGACGGCAGCCGACGATCCCGAGTCCCAGTGGTCGGCGACTGTCGCGCTGCGGGTGATGGCCACGGCGGACACCGCGGATCTCCTTTCGCAGGCAGACCTCGGCAGACGTCTCGGAAGCCTCTATCTGCAAGGCATTCCCGGCTATTTCCACGACGGAGCGGCCGGTCTGCAATCGAAGCCGCGACCACGAGTGGACTACTGGCCGGGCTTGCTCCCGATGGCCGCGCTCGATCACCGCGCCGTACTCGACGACGGTCGCGTCATCGAGGTGGACGCGCCCGAGCAGACGGAGATCGTCGGGCAACCGCTTCACCCGGAACCCTCGGAGGCCCCACTCTCGGAGCGGGTGACCCGCCTTCCGCTCGGCACCCTCGTCCATGCGCGCAGTGGCGACAAGGGCGGCAACAGCAATGTCGGGATATGGACGCGTGATCCGCGGGTGTGGTTGTGGCTCAAACGGTTCCTCACCAGCGACGAGATCCGCAGGCTGATCCCGGAAGCGAAGGACCTCGACGTCGTACGCCACGAGTTCCCCGAGTTGCAGTCGGTACACTTCGTTCTCCGTGGCCTGCTCGGTACCGGTGGTTCCTCGAACACCAGGGTCGACCAGGTCGGTAAAGCGGTCGGGGAGTATCTGCGCTCCCGGCAGGTGCTCGTCCCCGACGATCTCCTCGCCAATGCGGTCGATCCGTCGTTGGAGGATGCCCTGTGAGCGCATTGGCCGATCGTCTGCGGACCGCCTACGAGAACCCGGCCACCGGCGCCGACTTCGATCCGTCCGCTGAACTCGACGAGGTACTGACCGGGATAGGGATGAGCGCCGCGGATACCGGCGGCGCGATCGACTTCCTCGGGGCCGATCCCGTGGTACCCAGTACGCTCCGTCTCGGTGGAGCGGCAGCAATCGCGCTCGCGGCGAAATCGGCTGCGCTAGCGAAACTCTGGCGCCTGCGCGGCGGTGAGGGCCAGGACATCAGGGTGGATCTGCGCATCGCGCCGCATCGGCTGTGCCCGTTCTACGACCGCAAGTGGGAGCTGGTCAACGGCTATCCCGCCGGAACACCGTCGAACCCGTCGAACGCGTTGGGTTTCCGTTTCTACCCGACCGGCGATGATCGTTGGATCATGCCGCTCAATCCATACCCGAAGATCAAGGTCGGCGCCCAGAAACTGCTCGGTGTACCCGACGACGGCGCGGCCGTGGCGAAAGCGATCGCCACCTGGAAGGGACGCGAACTCGAGGCCGCCGGCGCCGAAGCCGGCGTGGTGATGCCGATGCTGCGCACCGTGCCCGAGGTACTCGACGAGCCACATTTCCGCGACGTCTTCGCCGACATGCCCCTGATCGAGATCACCAAGATCGCTGACAGCGAACCTGTTCTGCTGCCGAGATCGGGCGACCAACCCCTCGACGGGATTCGCGCACTCGGTATGGGCCACGTGATCGCCGGGGCGGGTGTCGGTCGTGCGCTGGCATTACACGGCGCCGATGTCCTCAACGTGTGGCGGCCCAACGAGCTCGAACACGATGCCACCTATGTCAGCGGGAACGTCGGTGTCCGCTCGACGACACTTGATCCCTATCGCGGTGATGGGCCACAACACATCCGGCGTCTGCTGGCCGGCGCCGATGTGTTCTACGCGAACAGGCGACCCGGATACCTCGCGGAGATCGGACTCTCGCCCGCCGACGCCGCACAGGCCCGCCCGGGCATCGTCTACGCGACCGCCTCGCTCAACGGCGAATCGGGCCCGTGGTCGTCCTGGGTCGGCTTCGACCAGACCGCGGGCAGCCTCGCGGGCATGATGTTGCTCGAAGGTGGGGGCGACAAGCCCGTTCTGCCGCCGATCATGGTCGTCAACGACTACATCGTGTCCTGGTTGATGGCCGCAGGTATCGCCGAGGCGCTGGCCCGCCGCGCCCACGACGGCGGCAGCTACCAGGTACATGTATCGCTGACCCGCGCCGCATTGTGGATCATCGGCATGGGTATTTTCGACCTCGAGTACGCCCGTGGCACAGCCGGACAGCCTGGCAACGCCGACCGCCACCTCTATCTCGATCCCGAGACCTTCACCGCCGAAACTCCTTTGGGCCACTATCAGGGTGTGACCGATCAGGTGCAGATGAGTGCTACGCCGGGGCGGTACCGAACCATTCTGGTGCCGAAGGGATCGTCGCGGGCGGCATGGCTCGACGACCCGAGCTGAGGCCATGCCGGGCGAGACGCCGAGTCGCACTTTGCGCGTCCGCCAACCTGGCGGTCGCTGGCCGGGTAGCTTCGCACCGTCGGATACCGTTCCGCGAGACCTGATACGAGGGGCAGAGTGACCGAGAAGAACATCGCGCCGTCGACCGATCCCGCCGAGGTGGCCGATCGGATAGCGGGGCGTCTGAGTACGATTCGTGGCCGCGACATCACCGTGCGAAAGGCCCGTGTCCTGCCGGCGGGGGCCAGTCGGACCACCTATGCGGTCACCTTCGGCGACGAGTCCGGCGACGAATCGGTGATCGTACGAGCGGCACCGGCGGCACAGCCGGGCGAAGGAGGACTCGCCGCCGAGGTCGCGGTCCTCCATGCCGCGTTGGACGCGGGTGTGGCGGTGCCCGAGGTGATCGACGTCAGCGACTCCGCCGGCGAATCCGGTGTGCTCGGCTTTCCGTACGCGGTGATGAGCTTCATCGACGGTGAATCGATTCCCCGACGGATCCTGCGCGACGAGGCGTTTGCGGAGATCCGGGACCAGTTCGCTCGACAGGCCGGTCACACCCTGGCCCGCATCCACGCGATGGAGATGTCGGCGACGGGTCTCGCATCGATCGGGGACCCGATCGATGCCCTGCGAACCTTGTTCGCCCGTGAGTACGCACAGGCGCCGGCGGGCCTCGTGGTCGCCGTGCAGTGGCTCGAGGAGAACCGTCCCGAACCGGGGGCGACCACGGTCGTGCACGGCGACTTCCGGCTCGGCAACCTGCTGATCACCCCGGACCGGATCTCGGCGGTGCTGGACTGGGAACTCGCCCACCTCGGTGATCCGATGGAGGATCTGGGCTGGCTCTGTGCCAAAGCGTGGCGGTTCGGGGTCGCTCAACCGGTCGCCGGGATGGGAACTCGCGCCGATCTGCTCGACGCCTACGCCGAGGTCGCCGGATGGCGGCCGAGTGAGACGACCCTGCGTTGGTGGGAGCTGTACGCCACCGTTCGCTGGGGTCTCATCTGTGCACGACAGGCCAACCGCTTTCTCGACGGTGCCGAACGATCCATGGAACTGGCCGCGATCGGCCGCCGCAGCGCGGAACAGGAATTCGACGCCCTGCTGGCCCTCGGCATCACCGCGCCGATGAGGGTCATCGATCCGAACGACACCGTCACCCACCAGGAGCGGCGTTCCGAGGACCCGCACACCGCCCCGACGATGTCGTATCTGCTGGAATCGGTGTCGGGCTTTCTGTCCGACGAGGTCGCGGCCGACGCCGGGGTGTCACCCCAGGTTCGGTTCCACACCCGCGTGGCCGGCAATGTGCTGGCGACCGTGCGACGACAACTGCTGGTGGGTGAGAGCCAGGCCGCCGAGAGTCGACAGCGACTGGCCGGCCTGGGCGTCACGAGCTCCGCAGAACTCGCCGCTGCTCTTCGCGACGGCACATTGTCGGCCGACGACGCAGCGGTCCGAGCCGTCGTGATCGCCGAGGTCGTGGACCGTCTGACGGTCGCGAACCCGCGACACCTGTCCCAACCCGAATGCTGACCGAGGGGAACTCAGAGTGGATTTCGCACTGCCCGAATCGCTGACCGACTATCTTGCCGAACTCGATGCGTTCATCGCCGCCGAGATCGTCCCGCTGGAGCAGTCCGACGACAACATCCGGTTCTTCGATCACCGCCGTGAGGATGCCCGGACCGACTGGGATCGCGGCGGACTGCCCAGCGCCGATTGGGAGGCACTGCTCGGTGAAGCACGTCGTCGTGCCGACGCCGCCGGCCATTTCCGTTACCCCTTTCCGGCCGAGTTCGGCGGGCGCGACGGCTCGAACCTGTCGATGGCGGTGATCCGGGAACATCTCGCGTCGAAAGGGCTCGGGCTGCACTGCGACCTGCAGAACGAACACGCCATCGTCGGCAACAACGTCGGCTTGCTCCTGATGCTCGAGTACGGGTCGGATGACCAGAAGAAGGAATGGGTCGAAGGGTTGGCGGCGGGTACCCGATTCTTTGCCTTCGGCATCACCGAACCCGACCACGGATCCGACGCCACCCACATGGAGACCTCCGCGGTCCGTGACGGCGACACCTGGGTGATCAACGGAGAGAAGACCTGGAACACGGGTATCCATGTCGCGCACCGCGACATCATCTTCGCGCGCACCGCCGGGGAGGCCGGGGATGCTCGCGGGATCACGGCGTTCCTGGTCGACCCGCACACCGACGGCTTCACGGTCGAGGAGTATCTGTGGACCTTCAACATGCCCACCGACCACGCCCACATCACACTGCGGGACGTGCGTGTGCCCCACACGGCCATCATGGGCGAGGAAGGACGTGGGCTGCAGATAGTCCAGCACTTCTTCAACGAGAACCGGATCCGGCAGGCCGCATCGAGTCTGGGCGCGGCGCAGTACTGCATCAACCGGGCGGTCGACTACGCCAACGAACGATCACCGTTCGGTAAGAAGCTCTCGACGAACCAGGCCATCCAGTTCCCGCTCGTCGAATTGCACACCCGCGCCGCCATGCTGCGAGCCCTGATCCGGGAGACCGCGTGGAAGATGGACACTCACGGACCCTTCGCGGCGTCGCAGGAAGTGTCGATGTGCAACTACCAGGCCAACCGATTGTGCTGTGACGCAGCCGATCAGGCGATGCAGGTGTTCGGTGGACGCGGCTACTCACGACACGAACCGTTCGAGCACATCTACCGCCATCACCGCCGATACCGCATCACCGAGGGTGCCGACGAGATCCAGATGCGACGCGTGGCGGGTTACCTGTTCGGCTTCATGTCGGCCGGCGCTCCGAAGGGCGTCGGCAGCGGTCAGGCCGGGTGACGCGGCGCTGAGGCGGCGGCCTGCGCGAGCGCCCAGTCGAGTGCGTGATCGGCCACCGCCTCCCAACCGGGTTCTGCGCAGGTCCAGTGTGATCGACCCGGGAACTCGTAGTACTCGGTGACCGCTGCGGACTTCCGATAGTGCCGCGCATTCGACTTGTTGACCGCCGGGGGCATGATGTGGTCGGCGCCACCGCCGATGAACAACAGCGGTGCGCGTTCGTCGCGTGAGTAGTCGACCCAGGTCTCGAGATGACGCGGGGTGAGGTTGGCGAACAGCCCGTATCGCCAGACCCATGACCCCGGGGCGGCGATGGCGTACCGGTCGTAGGCCTCACGCGATGCCTCCGCGGTCAACGTGTTGGTGAAGGCGTAGTGGAACTCATCGGCCGTGAAGCCTGCCGCACCGTTTCGGCTCGAGGGATGCCTGAAGAACGGAAGCAACGACCGGAGCTGCGAGGGAGGATTGACCCGAACGCCCTCGGTCGGCGCGGAGTCGATCACCACCGCTGCGGCACCCAGGCCGCGGTCCACGAGTAGCTGAGTCATGGTGCCCCCGAACGAGTGGCCGATGAGGATCGGCGCCGCTGGCAACTCCTCGATGATCTTCGCCAGGTGTGCGATGGTCTCGGGAACCGTGAGGTCCGCGATCACCTGCGGGTTGTCCCGCAGGGCCTCCACCTCGACCTCGAAGCCCGGGTAGGCGGGGGTCAGAACCCGCAGGCCCTTGCTCTCGTAATGCGCCACCCAGTGTTCCCAGCTGCGGGGTGTCATCCAGAGGCCGTGGATCAACACGACAGTGTCGGGCTTGGGGGTTGTCATCGTTGCACTCCGTTTCATCGGTGCGGTGGATGTGACGGGTCCGGAGCCTCGTCGCCCCTGGGCTCTCTGCGGCGGCACCGTACCGCATCGTCTCCGTGTCGATCTGGCCCAGCGCGCACACTTTTGTGCTCACGCAGCACGACTCGGAGATCGCGACCCGTCCCGCCGATTGACGACCCGTGCAGTGTCAGCACAGGGGAGTGCAGGCACAAGCAGTTCGGGTGCGCTCCCTGCACGTACGGTTGGGGCCCCGACTCGCGCAGGAAGGACCCTCATCATGACTTCGATCGCTCTGCATCGCCGGTCGATCCGGTCGCTCGTGACGATGATGGCGGCGATGTTCATCGTTGCCGTCGGCCTGGCCGGACTGTCGCCGGCGCCGGTTCATGGTGCGCCGCTCAAGCCGACGATCGTGTTGGTGCACGGCGCATTCGCCGACTCCACCGGATGGCGCCAGGTGGCGGCGAACCTCACCGCACGGGGTTACCCGGTGCAGACCTTCGACAATCCGCTACGCGGTCCAGCGCATGATTCCGCACTGCTCGAGAAGCAACTCGCAGGAATTTCCGGACCGATCGTGTTGGTCGGCCATTCCTATGGCGGGGCCGTCATCACCAACACCCACGATCCCGATGTCGTCGCGAATGTCTACATCGCCGCGTTCGCGCCCGATCGTGGGGAGTTCGTCCAGGGACTGCTGAACCCACTGATGTATCCCGGGAGCCGGCTCCTGCCGCCGGCATTGCAGCTGAAGGTGGTGGATGACCCCACCGGCATCGGCGGCAAGAATGTCGACGGATACATCGCCCGGGAGTACTTCCACGACATCTTCGCGCAGGACGTCAGCGCCGCGACCGCGGCCGACATGTATGCGCACCAGAAGTCCGCCGCCCTCGTCGCGAATCTCGAACCGTCGGGAGCACCGTCCTGGAAGAAGGTGCCGAGCTGGTATCTGGTCTCCCGTCAGGACCGCGTGATACCACCCGCCCTTCAGCGATTCATGGCGTCGCGTGCCGCACCCGGCCGGACCGCCGGCGTCGACGCCGGCCACGCTTCGCTGGTGTCGCAACCGGGCGCCGTGACCGCGATCATCCTGTCCGCCGCGCAGGCGTGAGCCTGCGGTTCGCTGATCGTGCGATGCGTGCCCACTCGGTCCCTGAGGAGCGTCGCGAGGTACGAGCGATGCGTCACGAAGGGCGCCCCTTCGTGACGGCCCTCCGCTAGCGCTCCGGGCCTCCTCAGGGATCGGGTAAGTCATTCCCGGTGGAGCCGTCGCGGGACGAGCGATGCGTGCCCACCCGGTCCCTGAGGAGCCTCGCGAGGGACGAGCGATGCGTCACGAAGGGCGCCCCTTCGTGACGGCCCTCCGCTAGCGCTCCGGGCCTCCTCAGGGATCGGGTAAGTCATTCCCGGTGGAGCCGTCGCGGGACGAGCGATGCGTGCCCACCCGGTCCCTGAGGAGCCTCGCGAGGTACGAGCGATGTGTGCCCACCCGGTCCCTGAGGAGCCTCGCGAGGTACGAGCGATGTGTGCCCACCCGGTCCCTGAGGAGCCTCGCGAGGGACGAGCGATGCGTCCCCACCCGGTCCCTGAGGAGCCTCGCGAGGGACGAGCGATGCGTCACGAAGGGCCCGACACGGATCTTCGTTGTGGGCACGAATGGCTCGCACCGTACCTCCCTCGAACCGTCTGCTTGAACGAGGAGCGCGATGCAGGAATCACTGCTCCAGCAAGTCACCGACTTCGTGCGAACACATCTGACCGATCCCGACCTGTCGGAGGCGATGATCGCGGATAATCTTGGAGTGGCACGGGCCCGGCTACGTGACCTCTCGGCATCCACGCAATTCGATCTCGACAGGTGGATCATCGCGGAGCGTCTCCGTCTGGCCCGCACGGTTCTCGCGGAGCAGAGCACCGGGTGGTGTCCCGAACAGTCGCGACGATGGGGCTTCGGGAACGCTGCCCACTTCACCGAGGAGTTCACGGCGGCCTATGGCGTCACACCGAGCGAATGGCAACGGATCACAGCGGCCGAGCCGCACCACACCGACGACGATCCCGACTGAGGCGACCTGACATGGTGACGGTCTTCAGTACCGCCGGGCTCGCCCCGTCGGAGCGAGTGGAGGCAACCTGCGCAGCGATGCAGGAGCAGTCGGTGCCGTCGACCGTCCAACTTGAGGACCCGGCGAACGTGACCTCTCGGATGGATGTCTGGACCTATGGTGACACCAGTATCTTCCGCGCCGAGATGACCGGATTCCGGCTCATCCGGACCCATCAGCAGATCAAGTCGGGCCCGGGCGAGATGCTGGCCATAGCCATCCATGAGGGTTGCGTCGGAAAGCAGGAACAGTTCGGCATCCAGCGGTACGCACGGCCCGATGAGCTCATGCTGATGGATCTGAACTCGACCTACGACTATGAGCTGAACGGTGTGGGTGCATCACGGTGCCTGCACGTTCCGGTCGAGGCCATCGGGCTGCCGCACGAGCTCATTCGGGAGGCTGCCGATCGGCTTCCGGCCAGCCCGGTGTATCAGATGCTGGTCAACCACATCCGCGAACTCACCGTGCACGCCGAGGCGTTGACGGTCAGCAGTGCGGCGCACGCATTGGGTGAGATCAGCATCGAGCTGACCCGCACACTGCTCGCCTCGGCATACGACGTCGACTACGCCCGGGGCGCCATGGCGGAGCTGATGCTGCCGCGCATCCGCGCGTATGTGAAGCAGCACCTCCGGGACCCTGGACTCGGCCCGGAGCGCATCGCCGCGGCCCACGGCATCTCGCAACGACGGCTCTTCCAGTTGTGCGCCGGCGCCGACTTCCGCCTCGAGCAATGGATCATCGCCGAACGGCTCGTGCGGGCTCGCGACGAGCTGGCGCGACGGGACATGCGGATGATGTCCATCGGCACGATTGCCCGGCGATGGGGATTTGCCAACGACTCTCACTTCAGTCGCCGGTTCCGGATGCAGTACGGGTTGTCGCCACGTGCGTGGCGGCAGTTGAACGCCGATTGCGATCCCGGGCCATCGACCGCTGCACCGTCCCCGTCGTAGCACCGTCATGGCCCTTCTTCTCGATACCTCAACCGTCGAACCCGGCGCAGTCGCCACCGAACTACATCGGGCCCTACGGGCGGCGGGTGCCGCAGCAGCCGCCGCTGTCACCCCTTTGGTGCCGCTCAGCGCGTTCCGTGCGACGGTCCACGGCTGGTCGGTCGGTGAGGGGATCACACTGATGCACAGCGAGTCGGACCCGATCGCCGTGGCCACCACGGCTCCACGGATCCATGCTCAGCCTTTCAACCGGGTGGCCCTCGCCGCCGTCTCCGCGGGTTCGTGGACCCATCTCCAGCACGGCAGGCGGATCGACCCCACAGATCAGGAATCGACCCTTCTCATCGTGGACCCCGCTTGTCCCTTCGACTTTCGCCGATCCGATCGCGGCGCGGCGACCGTCGTCCATGTCGATGTGGGCCTGCTGAATCTGCCGCCGACGGCGATCCGCGCCGCGGCGATCGCGTTGCGCCGAGCCCACCCGCTCCATCGCCTCTACCTCGACCATCTGGATCAGCTTCGGTGCGTGGCGCAAACCTGTCCCGCCATCCTGCCCGAGTTGGGCACCACGACGAACCTGCTCACCCGATCTCTCATCCTCGACGTCGCCGACGGTCCCGCTCCGGTTCCCATCGACGACGCCGGCGATCTGCTCACGCGTCTGAGTCGTCACATCACCGAGAACCTCACCGACGGCGAACTCTCGGCGACGGCGATCGCCAGGGCACACAACATCTCGGTGCGGACCCTCTACAAGACATGGGAGTCCACCGGCACGAGCTTGCAGGAGCACATCATCGGGCTTCGACTCGACCGGGCTCGCGACACGCTGCTCAGCCACCCACACCTGACGATCGCCGCGGTCGCCCGGCAGCACGGATTCGCCGATCCGACCCATTTCACTCACCGTTTCCGCGATCGCTTCAAGGTGAATCCACGCGACTGGCGTCTGACGAACCGACGACCGCTGGACGGGTGAGGGCGCCGTTACGCCACACGTGCACCGGCGATGCCAACGTACTCAGGCGCCGGCAGGCCCTGGGATCGAACCGGGCACCAGACGATGTTCGGCCACCGGCACCCGGGCGGAACGCCGCAAACGGATATGAGTGTCACCGTTTGTCGCGTACAGCGCGACATCAGAGGGCAGCTCGCGCGCAATACGCCGGACCTGCCAGGAAGGCCGGGCGCCACGCATCCCGACCACGACCGCCGTTGCCTGATGCCGGATCGCCGCATCCGAGAGAACCCGAACGGGGTCGCCTTCGATCGTCTCCGACGTCACCGTTGCCCGGCACCCGGACGCGAATGTCTCACGGCCGCGGCGCAGCTGCTCGTCGAGGATCGCCCGGTCCGACAACAGATATGCATCGCGCTTGAGTGCGTCGTACCCCACTCTGTCGGGCCGCGGCGGACGGGTCGGGTTCATGCCGCAGACGAGCGCCACGCGGCTACTGGCGTGGACCGCGCGGGTGGTCGCCATGAGTGCCCTCCGTGACGCCTCGGTGTCGGTGTAGCCGACGACCAGCACACCGTGGGCCGGAAGCGCTGTGACGATCTCGTGTGCGAGTGTTCGCTGTGGGTGGATGATCTCGCGGAAGGTCATTGTCCTCACCTCATGCCGTTTCGACCGGTGGATGACGCGGTGGATCGATTGCATATCTGACGCTATGGTCTCCGGGACGCTCGATCTGCATGCCGAGGACGGAAACCGGCTCCACCCCAGGGTGGAGACGACCGTCCATCCGGAAGACGATGACTTCGGCCGAGCACCACCTATCCTTGTGTCGGTGAGGTCGTCGATTGCGTGGCTGCTCCGCCGGATCAGGATGGCCGGCGACGGCTATCCGCCGCTCTACCCGGCGGTGACCCTCGGCGGGTCATTCGCGATCATCATCGGTGCGGTGATCCAGCGCGTTCCGCTCGTACCGCCGTGGTGGGCGCTGATCGGTGCAGCGGTCGCGGCACTCTCGCTGGTCCTCGATCTGTGGCTGCTCAGCAAGATTCCGTGCACCGTCCTCGCCGCGGTCGCGACCGGTTTGATGCTGATGGATCCCGTGTCCACCGACATCGCGCCGCTGTTCCTCGCGCTGACCACCGCCATCGCCGCGGCCATGGAGTCACTCCGGACGAGCGTGGCGGTGACGGTTCTGTCCATCAGCGTGATCGTGATCGGCAATCAGACCGGCCACCTGCAGTCGCCGGCCGTGTACATCCTCGCGATTCTCTGCGGTTGGCTGGTGGGCTACATGATCCTCTATCAAAAACTGCTGTCCGAGAACGAGGTACGCGCACAACGTGTCAGAGCCGACCACGCCGCCAATGACGAGCGTCGCCGGATCGCCCGGGAAATACACGATGTCATCGCACACTCGCTGTCGATCACGATGCTCAATGTCACCGGCGCTCGACGTGCGTTGCAGGACGGCGCCGACGACGAGGCGCTCGAGGCGCTCGAGGACGCCGAACGACTGGGCCGGCAGGCGATGACCGAGATTCGCTACATCGTCAAGGTGCTCGGCACCGAGGACGCGGTGGCCGCACCGCCCCCCGCGGCGGGGGACATCGTCCAGCTGGTCGAGGAGTATCGCAAGGCAGGGATCGACGTGTCGCTCGATGTTCGTGGCGACCTCACGGCGATTCCGGGTCCCATCGGCTCTGCGCTGTACCGCATCGCTCAGGAATCCCTGGCCAACGTGGTCAAGCATTCGCCCTTCCCCAAGGCGAGCGTCACAGTGCGGGCCGATCCTGACATCGCGCTGCGCGTCCAGAACCCGTACACACCGACTCTCGGTCGGGCGGGCACGGACGGTTCGGGCATCGATGGGATGCAACAGCGCGCCCAGCTTCTCGGCGGATCGGTCGGTGTCAACGGCAGCGACGACTCATGGGTGGTGTCCGCGGTGTTCCCTGATCCGGTCCGCCCAACACGACAGCAGGCGATGTGATGACCTCGGTGCGGGCCGTACCCGCGGATGAGTCGCCCATTCGGGTTCTGCTGGTCGACGACCAGGAACTGGTCCGGACCGGCCTCCGACGAATCCTGCGACCGCGGGATGGGTTCGAGATCGTCGGGGAGTGCGGGGACGGGGGTGACGTCCTCGCCGCGGTCGCCGCGTGTACCCCGGACATCATCCTGATGGACTTGCGGATGCGTCACGTCGACGGGATCACGGCTACAACCTCGGTTCGGCGCCTCACCCAACCGCCCCCGGTGCTGGTGCTGACCACATTCGACGACGACCAGCTACTCTCCGGCGCCCTGCGGGCAGGGGCCGCCGGATTCGTGCTCAAGGATTCACCGGCCGAATCACTGATCTGGGCGGTGCGTGCGGTTGTCCGTGACGGCGCCTTTCTCGATCCGGCGGTCACCGCGCGGGTACTGGGCGGATTCCGGCGTTCCGCTCCTGAACCGCGTCAGCTCGGGGACACCGGATTGACAGATCGCGAACTCGACGTGCTCAAACTCATGGCACGGGGGCTGACAAACGCGGAGATCGCTGTCCGACTGTATATCTCGGAGGTGACGGTGAAGAGCCATGTCAACCACATCTTCACCAAGCTCGATCTGCGCGACCGTGCGGCGGCGATCGTCTACGCCTTTGACCACGCCTTGGTCCTACCGGCCGAGCGAACGGGCGATTGACCGATTCATCCGATCTTCATTGTCGCGGATGTACCATTGACAATTGTGTTAGGCAATCAGGCCCTGATCCGCTGACGTGCATCATGGCAACAGAGCTGGTCGAGGGCTTGACCTTCACCTCATCCGCCCCCGTTGTGGTCGATGACGAGCTCGTCTCCGGTTTCGCCGATGTGCTCGGGTCGGCCCCGGACATTGTGCCGCTGCCGATCATCTACCGCGTGAGTGTCGAACTGGCCCATCAGGCAATGGATTCCGGCGTGGTCCCGCGCGACGGCATCGTGCACACCGCGGAATCGATGCGCATCCGGCGCGCTCCGCGCCTCGGCGACCGGCTCACCGGCCTCCTGACGGTCACCCGGGTCCATCATCGCGCCGGCGCCACCCAACTGGCAGTGCGCAGCGACATCCTCGCCGATGGCGAGAGCACGCCGATCGTCGAGAGCACCTCGACCTTCGTCTTTCGGCCAGAGGCGAGGCCATGACCGAACGGGTGACCGATCGGATCCAGCTCGACGACCCACTCTGGGATGTCGAGGAGGATATCTCTCTGGAGCGGGTCCGTCGCTACGCCGAGGTTTCCGGCGACAACAACGCCATCCACATCGACCCGGATGCGGCCCGAGCGGCAGGCCTGGCCGCTCCGGTCGCGCATGGACTGCTGCTGGTCGCCATCATCCTCAAGTACGCGGACGCCTGGGCTCGCACCAACGGTCTGATCATCACCGGTTGCGATACTCGTTTCGTCCGGCCCGTGTATGTGGGCCTGCAGCCATGCCGACTGCACCTGACCGGTCACCTCGGCCGGCCCGAACAGATCAGCGCCGAAGTCTGGGTCCTCGACCCTGACGGTGTCACGCACCGCCCGGTGATACGTCCGATCCGGATCTCCTATCAACACCTGACCGAGGCGTGATCAGCGGTTCGACTCAGACCCCAGGATCGAAGCCGCCGCCCGCAGGTCCGACCGTAAGGCGGCGGGGGTCACGATGCGCAGGAGCGCGACAGCGGGTGCGATCACCGTGGGGACCGTGAGGTGCGCCGCCGCCGCGACGTCGCTGCCGCCGCCCGAGCGATCACGGAAGCTCAGCGTGAGACTGGCATCGACGAACCGCCATCGTCCGATCTCGGACCACCGTTCGCCCGGAACACATTCGGTGACCTCCATCTGCGGTGCCACGCCGGGCACGACGGTCACATCGGTCCATGCCGTACCGCGGTCGCCGGGCCGACCGCCGACCGCAGCGACGCTATCGACGCGTCGCAGACTCGACTGCCACTGCGGTCGATTCTCCGGATCGACCAGATAGTCGAAGGCGATATCCACCGGCACGGCGAAAGACACTGTGACGTCGGCGATCTGCATACGGTGGGTCGGAAAGTTCACGGGTGCTCCTGATCGGTGTCTGCAGTCTAACGGGCGTCGTCAACCGATAGTTTGGTCTCATGCGCGAGTTCCGAACAGTTCCCGACGCAGACAGCGCCGGAGCCGCCTTCCATGCGCTCTATGGCCCCTGGGCGACAGTCGTACCTCGAGATGTCCCCGACGTCCTGAACAATTTCACGAGACCGTGGTGGATCGCGGGCGGTTGGGCGATCGACGCATTCACGGGGACGGTCCGATCGCACGAGGACATCGACGTCGGCATCTTCCGTGATGACGTCCCGGCGTTGAGGGAAGCGATGATCGGCCACCTCCACGTGTGGTCGGTGGGTCCCGACGGGCTGCGTCCGATCACCGACGAGCAGCCGCTGCCGGCCTCGGCCGACCAGATCTGGTTGCGGGCCGATGCCTCGTCACCATGGCTCGTCGACATACTGCTGACCCCACAGCGTCACGGGCAGTGGGTGAATCGGCGTGATCGCACACTGGTGGCGCCGTTGACCGAGGTTACCTGGACCGATCGCGACGGCATTCGCTACCTCAAACCCGAACACGTCCTGGCGTTCAAGGCCAAATGGAACGCGGACGGGGGTGGCAGGTCCAAGGACGTCGCGGATTTCGAACGCGCCTGGCCCGCACTGGGCGTCGATGCCCGACGATTGCTCACATCGTTCCTCACCGAGCATCACCCGGATCATCCGTGGCTGGCCTACATGCGGTAGATCAGGACAGGTCGACGTGACGGACGTCGCCGAACCTCGCAGCGGCTTTCGTGCCCGGTTTTGGGCAGAGACTCCGCCTGGACGCAACATTGCGCAGGCGGCGCATTGATCGATGGTGTCGATGAATCAGGCGAATATGTGTCCTTGTGCCACCTCGGATGCGAACTAGCATCGAATGACGACCCAGGTTCGTGGTGCGCAACGGGCCGACGAACCCGATGGGACGAGGTGAACACCGACGATGCGAGCGCTCGATTCGGCTGGCGACTCCACCGACGACACAGCCACAGTCGGGCTGCTGGACCGACCCGACGGACCACGTCCGCGCCCCCGTGACCTGATTCGCGACGTCGGCGGCACCTATGTCGTCAACGGCATCATCGGACTCATCTTCTCGGCGACGGGACCTGTCGCGGTGATTCTCGCGGCCGGGTCCGCCGGGCACCTCACGCATGCCCAGCTCGCCTCGTGGCTGTTCGGTGCCTTCGTACTGAACGGCGCGCTGACGATCCTCACCAGCTGGGCGTATCGGATGCCTCTCGCGTTTGCGTGGACGATCCCCGGGACTGTCTTGGTCGGTACCTCACTGGGCCATCTGTCCTGGCCCGAGGTCCTCGGATCGTTTCTGCTCACGGGGGTGCTCGTTACCGTCGTGGGGCTGACCGGCCGGGTTCGACAGGTGATGTCGGCGTTGCCGACGCCGATCGTGATGGCCATGGTCGCCGGCGTCTTTCTCCAGTTCGGGACCGACGTCGTCCGCTCGGTCGGTCTCGACCCGAGCGTCGCGCTGCCGATCATCGTGGCATTCTTCGGTCTGATGGCCTACCGGCGCCTGGGTCGTTTCCTGCCGCCCATCATCGGTGCCTTTGTGGTCGGAATCGGGGCTGTCGCCGTGAGCGGACAGTTCCGTCCCGGATCAGATACGGGCTCGTGGGTGGCCGTGCCGCAGTTGCAGGCTCCCGAATTCAGCATCCGGGCGCTGACCGAGTTGGTGATCCCGCTCGCCATCACCGTCATCGTCGTGCAGAACGGACAGGGTGTCGCGGTACTGCGTGCGGCCGGGCACCGCGCCCCGGTGAATGTGGTCACCATCGCGTGCGGGCTCTGGTCGATGCTCGCGTCGGCGATCGGAGCGATCTCGAGCTGCCTGGCCGGACCCACCAACGCGTTGCTGGTCGCGGGCGGTGTGCGGGAACGCCAGTACACGAGCGCCCTCACATTCGGCACTCTCGCTGTGCTGGTGGGGGTGTTCGCACCTGCGTTCGTCGACTTCATGCTCGCGATGCCTGCCGCGTTCATCGCGACGGTCGGCGGACTGGCGCTGCTGGGTGCCCTACAGAATGCGTTCCGCTCCGCCTTCGGTTCGCACTACACGCTGGGAGCGCTGGTCACCTTCCTGGTCTCGATCTCCGACCTGACCGTCCTCAACATCGGTTCCGCGTTTTGGGGTCTGGTCGCCGGTGTACTGGTGTCGCGGGTGGTCGAGCGCGAGGACTGGCGGCGTACAGCCTGACACCGGTGCTGCGATTGCAGGAATCCGGCCCTTCGTGACGGTCCTCCGCTAGCGCTCCGGACCTCCTCAGGGACCGGGGGAGACGTGCTCAGCTCAGGGGCCGGGGGAGACGTGCTCAGCTCAGGGAGCCGGGGAGACGTCCTCGGGTCAGGGACCGGGGGAGACGTCCTCGGGTCAGGAGCCGGGGGAGAAACAACGTGCTCAGCTCAGGGAGCCGGGGAGACGTCCTCGGGTCAGGAGCCGGGGGAGAAACGTCCTCAGCTCAGGGACCCGGGGGGGGGGGGGGGGGAGACGTCCTCGGGTCAGGGACCGGGGGGAGACGTCCTCGGGTCAGGAGCCGGGGGAGAAACGTCCTCAGCTCAGGGACCGGGGAGAGACGCCCTCAGCTCAGGAGCCGGGGGAGAAACGTCCTCAGGGACGGGCACGATTCCGGCACCGCGGTCAATGCGTCTGTTGGGCAGAGGGATCCGGTTTGACGTGAGGTCGAGCCCGTTCCTGCAGACTTCGGAACACGCGTTTGGACGCCTCCGCCCACGGCATCAGGATGGGGAACACATGGAACATGCCGTATTCCTCCATCGCGTACACCTGTACACCGGCCTTTTCCAGCACCTCGGTGAATGCCCGAATCCCGTCTCGGAACATCTCGTCCGCGCCCCAACAGACAAAGGTCGGCGGGAACCATTCGGGATCCAGGTCGGCGTAGAGGACCGAGACACGTGAATCGTTGGGTTGCACGCCGTGCAGATACGGCGTCACCGGGACATTCCACGGCAGGATGTCGAACTCGGCGTTATCCGTCATGGACGGGCGGTCGAGGTCGAGATCGATCTCGGGGGAGAACAAGGCGACCGCCGCAGGCCGGGGCATCGCCTCCGCGTGCAGATGGGAGAGCAGTGAGGCCGCCAACCCACCGCCGCCGGAGTCGCCGGCGACGACGAGATGCGACGAATCGACCCCGCGATCGAGCAGTCCCTGATAGACATCAGCGGCGTCGAGCACACCTGCGGGAAAAGGAAACTCCGGGGCCATTCGGTAGTCGGCGATGAAGACCTCGTAGCCGGTGTGCTTCACCAGCGAAGCGGCGAACGCGGTGTACATGATCGGCGACGTACCGATGTAGCCGCCGCCGTGGAGGTACAGAATCGTGGCCCCGATGGTCTGTTTGTCGTCGGTGTCATCCACGAACGCATCCGAACTGGCCTTCGCCCGACACCACAGCCCGGGTACGCCGCCGATCGTGTCGCTGGTGATCTCGACCCCGTCGCTCAACGCGACGAAGGGTGGCATCACCACTTTGCAGATGTCGTCGAGGATCTTCTCCATCGACCGGAACTCCTCGATCGGCAGGGCCATCGAATAGCCCATGAACGACCGCACGACCTGGCGCGTCACCGTCTGCCCGACGTTGTCCAGCAAACCTCCGGGCCCCTGCCACGGGCGGCGGAAGGGAACGCGTGCCAACCCGTTGACCAGACACTCGGCCAGACCCACGACCGCCAGTGCGGTCACCGGACCAGACGCCGTGCGCACTCCAGGACGATCAGCCATCACCATGCCGACCATGATAGTGACAGCCGACCTCCCGTCCGGCCTTGATATGCAAGTAGCCACTTGCATATAGTGGGCTCGTGGCCGATGTGTTCCGAGCACTCGACGACGAGACGCGACGTCTCGTGCTCGATGAATTGGCTCGACGCGACGGCCAGACGCTGTTCGAGATCTGTTCACTGCTGACCATGCGACACGGTCTGAGCCTGACCCGCCAAGCAATCTCGCAGCATCTCGGTGTGCTCGAGTCGGCGGGGTTGGTCGTCACCGAGCGTCGCGGCCGCTCCAAGTTCCACTATTTCAACCCCGAGCCCCTGAACGAAGTCACCCGACGCTGGCCCGTCGGAGAGAGGACCCATCATGAGGATCAACCTGACGAGCGTCTTCGTCGATGATCAGCGAGCCGCCCTCGCCTTCTACACCGAGGTGCTCGGTTTCGTGAAACACCATGACATCCCGATAGGCGACGCCTCTTGGCTGACGGTGGTATCGCCCGAATCGCCTGACGGCCCGCAACTTCTGCTCGAACCCGCCGGCCACCCCGCGGTCAAGCCCTATCGCGACGCCCTCGTCGCCGATGGCATTCCGCTTGTCCAGTTCGCCGTCGACGACGTCGAGGCCGAACACGCGCGCCTCACCGGCAGCGGTGTGGTGTTCACCCAGCCACCGACGGACATCGGGACCGCTGTGATGGCGGTCTTCGATGACACCTGCGGAAACCTGGTACAGATCGTCGCGGAGAAGTCGGGTGCCGCTCCTACCGTGTGAGGCGCGTCCGCCGGAGCCTCAGACGATGCCGCGCTCGTAGGCGAAGGCCGTCGCGGCCGTCCGGGTGTTGACGCCGATCTTGGCGAAGATGTTGGTCAGGTGTCGCGACACCGTCTTCTCACTGAGAACCAGGTCGGACGCGATCTGTGCATTGCTTCGGCCGGTCGCGACCAGGCGGAGCACCTCGATCTCGCGATCACTGAGCCCAGCCGGAGGCGTGTCGGGGGCGATCACTGCGGCCAGCCGCTCGGCATCGGGCCGGGCGCCCAACGCCCGGAACGTGCTGCAGGCGGTGGCCAGCTCGTGGATGGCCGAATCCCGGTCGGAGAGGTCCAGCAGACTGCAACCGATCACGGCCTGGCATCGGGCCGTCTCGTAGGGACAGTCCAGATCCATCCAGAGTTGGCGAGCCTTGCGCAGGTACGGGAGCGCTCCGGCGGGATCGTCGTCGGCGGACTCGATCTGCCCCCACGCATACGCCGCCTTCGCCTGCAATCCGACACATCGGAAGCGTCCGGCGATAGCGTCGAGCTCCTGGGCCAGCGGCCGCGCCGCGTCGGCCGATTCGGTGGCCAGAACAATGTCGATCACTCCGGGCAGGATCCGCGACCGCTCGACCGGCTCGACTGTTTCCATGAGAAGCCGATGGACCGCGCCGCTCGCCGCGCCGGCGCGTCCGCGAGCGAGCCACAACTGCGCGAGCCCGGGCTGGGGGTCGTATCCGTGCGCACTCGCCGCCTCGTACGAGTTGTCGGCGTTCTCTATGTCGCCGAGGATCCGGTAGATATCGCCCCGTTCGGCCAAGGCCAGACCGGCCGCGGGTGCCGACGTCGTGCGGTATCGCTCCAGGGCCGCGTCGTACTCCGCGATGGCCTCGGCGAACGCGCCGTGCAGCGTGTGGATCTGCGCGCGGTGTACAGCGCATTGGCCGGTGTAGGGCACCAGGCCGGGCTGGTGATCACACCAGCGGCTCAGTGCCGCCGTCCAGGTGGCGGCGCGGCCGACGTCCGAGACGCGTTGGCAACCTTCGATCATCGTGCAGTACACCTGGCCGGCGAAGACCGGCGACACCTCACCGGCAGCGACGCCGACCATCGCTTCGTCGAAGAGGGCAAGACCTTCGGGGACCTGACCCCCTTCGAGCGTGAGCCTGCCCTGCGATGCCGTGCCGACGGCCACCAGGTCGGGGTCGTGGTGTCGTCGGCCGGTGTCCACGACGTCAGCGGCACACGCTGCGGCTTGTGCCCATTCGCCCGCCGCGATGTGTGCGTGCATCCGCAGGATCTGGAGGTAGCCGTGTTCGACGACATCGTCGCCCAGGTCGTCGAGCAGTCGCTCGGCTCGCGACGTCCAGCCCTGCCCGACGACCGGTTCGCCCGCCATCGACACGATCATCGCCACCCAGAAGGCGCAGCGGATGGCCTCGATGATGTCACCGTTGTCGAGATCGGTCTGAAAAGCGCGTTGCAGGGCGTTCACGGCGGTCGGGTCATGCCCGGTGAGGTGCGCCGCGACAGCGAGTTTGCCGAGGTCGTCGGGCCCGAGCTCGTCGGGATCGATGCTCTCCCAGGCCAGGAAGGCACCCTGCCAATCGCCCGCCTCGAATTCGGATCGCGCACGAGCGAGATCGTCGGTGACCGTCATCGACATCCACCTCCTGCATCGAGGGTAGGACGATCCGCTCACGCTGTGGAGTACTCAGATCATCCGGCGTCCACCAGCGCCGGGCGGTCGGCCCTCTCGTGGATGCGCTCGGCGATGTAGGCCGCGTCGCGGCCCACACCGGGCAGGACCATCGAGCTGAAGGAGTATTGGAAGGACAACCCGCAGAAGAACAGTCCGGGCGTGGCGGCGACGACCCCGCGCATCTCGTCCGGCCAGCCGTCCGCACCGAGGACGGGAAGGTGGATCCAGTCGAACACCTGGCGAAACCCCGTGCACCAGATCACGTTCGACGCATCGAGTACGTGGCCGTCGGCCGTTTGGGGACGACCGTCCGCAGTGCCCGTCACACGCTGCTCGATGCGGGTCACCCCGCGCTCGCGCAGATCACTCGACTTGACCCGCAGTGCGGGGGCACCGTGGAAGCGCACCTTCGGCATCTCCTTCCGCCCGATCGGCGTGCGGCGGGTGAGTACATGTCGCCAGGCGAAGACGAGGAACGGGAACAGCATCCGTGCCTGCCAGGACTCCGGTCGAACCGGGATCGAGCCGCAATCACGGCCGCAGAGGGTCGTCGGATGTGTTTCGGCCACCTCATAGGCGATGTCGGCTCCGGAATGCGAGGCCCCGACCACGAGGGTCGGTCCGTCCCTGAGTTGCGCAGGCCGTCGGTACTCGCTCGAATGCAGTTGCAGTATGGCCGGATCCAGTTCCGCCGCGAAATCCGGAATGTTGGGGGTACGCCCGAACGTCCCGGTCGCCACGACCACATTGCGACACACGAGCGTGCCCGAGTCGGTGCTGACCTCGAAGCCGCCGGCCGGGTCGGGGTCGAGGGCCCGTACATGTGTGTTCAACCGGACGGGCAGGCGAAATCGGTGTGCGTATGCCTCCAGATAGTCCCCGACATCGTCCTTGCCCGGAAACGACCACCCGTCCGCGGGGAACGGCATCCCGGGCAATCCGTCGTACCGGGCGGGGGAGTACAGGCGCAGGCTGTCCCACTGGCGGCGCCAGTTGTCGCCGATCCGGCTGTTGGCGTCGAGCACCACACACGGGCGATCATGTGCTCGCAGGTGGTAGGCGGTCGCGAGCCCGGCCTGACCGGCTCCGATGATGACTGTTTCGATTCTCTCGGTGGTCATGGCGTCCTCCTGTCACGGGTGATGACAGTGACGCTAGGAGCCCACGGCGTCCACCACATCGGGCGTGGACACCAATCGCGGCCGGCCACGGAGTGGGGCGATCACCCCACGAACTCGGTTATCACGCCTTCTGGGTCACCTCGGGCTCATCGACCACGGCGCCGGAACGCTGACGGGTGCGGCCAGGCCAAGGAAGGCGACGATCTCATAGCCGCCCGGATTGGCCTGGATGGGCACCTGCTTCCAGTTGTTGGCGAGCCAGACGTTTCCGGACGGGTCCACGGCAACTCCGGTGTTGCGGACGAGTCCGTCGAAGTAGTAGCCGGTGACGTCGGGGGAGATCGGTGCGCCCACGGACTTGCCCGGCGGGCAGGTGGACGTGTCGACACCACAGAAATGCGAGAGTCGCTTGCCGCCGAAGTTGGCCACCCACACATTGCCGTCGCCGTCGGTGGCGATACCCCACGGCAGCGTCGCACCGCCGCCGCGGAACGGGCCGGCGACCGCCCGTCCGTCCGGGCTCATCAGGCTCACCGACCCGACCTTCGGGCTCTGCTGCGCCCGCTGTGGGCACGGCAGCGACACCGCTCCGGAGTTCGCGACCCACACGTTGCCACGTTGATCGGTGGCGACTCCCATGGGTTTGTCGAAGATGCCGCTGCGCGGCGAACCGGCCACCGGTGTGCCGTCGTAGCGAAGAACGGCGACGTTGTTGCTGACCATCCCGCTCACGAACACGTACCGGCCGTTGTCGACCACGCCGAACGCCTGCTTCAGCCCGACATCGAGGCTGCGGGCGCGACTCGGGTCGCCGCCCTGATAGACGGTCACGCGACCGGAGCCGCAATTGGCCATCCACACGTTGTTGCGTCGATCGACCGCCGTGCCCTGCGGCCAGTCCAGCCTGCCTTGGGTGAAACCGGTCGCCGGCGAGAGTGGGGTGCCGTCGGAGGTGAACGTGGACACGGAGTTGTGCGGCGGCTGCCGATCGGCCGGACATTGGGGCACCGGAGCCGCGAATCCGTAGTTGGCCACCCAGACGTTGTCGCCACGGTCCAGCGCGATACCGAAACCGGAGCCACTCAGTCCGCCACCCCGGAACGGTGATCCGTCGACCATCTTGCCGTTCGGCGCGAACTTGAAGAGCAGATCGCTGCCACACGCCGGGATTCGGGAGCTGGGCGTGTAGTCGTAGTTGTTGTTGACCCACAGGTTGCCCCGCCGATCGATGGCGAAATTGCCTGGACCGTCGATCATCCCGCCGCCACCGTTGAATCGCAGCGCGAGCGTCCAGGCCGGTGGTGCGGTCGCGAGCCCACCGCCGAACACTGTGCGGACCTTCGACAGTGCGAACAGCGGGAGAGCATTGTTCGACGGATTCCGGGCGATCTGCGCGAAGGCCCGGAAGCTGTCGGCAGGTCCCGGCCATCCGGGTGTGGTGGCGCCGGAGCGCAACGCATCACATGCAATGGACGTGGCCACGCACGCGGCGAGCATGTTGGTCAACGAGTCGAACGCACGCAACGTCGAGGTCTGTGTGCCGTTGGGCGCAGAGGTCAGTACCCTGCCGAGGGCGCCGGTGTGCAGATCCACCAGATTGGGCACCATCGTCGCCGCGTTCAACACGCCCGGCGCGCGACCGCCGATACCGCCTGGCCCGATGAACTGGGCCAAGGCGAAACCGGTTGCCACCGTGGTGCGTTCGTTCAGCACCACCTGGCCTGGCACGCCGTCGAACACAGTGGCGAAGGTCGGCGTGCTGCCCGAACCAGGTGCGTGCGCAGTCAGGTACACGATCGACCATTCCCGCGGCAAATCTGTCACCGGCACCCGGAAAGCACCGCCCGCGGTGGTCGTGGTGCGACCGACAACCCGTCCGACACCATGTCCGGTACCCGAGATCGCCGCCGTGACCGTCCATCCGGCCCCGTCGCCCGATGACGGTGCCACTCGACCGGCGATGCCCGCGGCCGGTTGGGCGGTCGCCGGGACGGTGGCGATCACGGTTCCCACGAGTGCACTGACCACAGCGATGACGAACGGCCGAAAACTCTTCATGGAACGGGTGCACCGCCTCGGTTCAGAGGTTGCTGACACGATCGCTTCTCGGGCGAATGCTAGACGACGACGCACCACGGCGTTGCGAGAAATGCCGCAACGTGACATGACTGGCAACTACCGTTGCCTGTGGTGCACCTCGCCCGGCAGCGGGTCGACGCGGCTCGGCTCACCCGGGCCCCGACTCCGAGCGGCTTGCGCACTCCGGTCGCAGGTGCGCACCGTCGGACCGTCACCCGGTCGTGTCGCGATCCGGTCCGGTGACCTCGCAGCCACGCCGGTTCTGCGCGCCGCGCTCGACGGCGTGTTCGGCCGGCAGTCGATCAGTGGAACACCCATCCCAGGGGTGGTCCTGCCGACATGGCACACTACCTCGGGTCCTGAAAGTCCCGTGAACCCGTGAGGCGGCGATGGAGAGTGCTGAGCAACCGACGCTGGCGCATGCCTGGGAGGCCAATCGGTCCATCCAGAAGTCGGCCGCGGTCCGGCTGTTCGCGGCCACCAATTCCGCACTGTATGTGACCTTGATGGAGCGCCACCTGGACTTCGGCGCCCGACTGTCGGAGACCGACCTCGCCGTGCGACTCGAGCGCGACATGGTCGAACTCGACGTCCACGATCAGGCGAGCGGCCTGGAACTGCTGAAATCGTGGGCCAGGCAGGGATGGCTGCATCGGGTCACCGACAGCACCCCCTCCACCACGCAGAACCTCTGCTATCTGAGCTCCGAGGCGCGGTCGGTACTCGACTATGTCCGCCGCCTGCGCCGCGAGGACAGCGTGGCCACCGGCGGTTCCATCATCGGCATCGCCGCCGGCCTGCGACGGGTCGCAGGACAGGTGACCGACGATCCGCAACAGATTCGCGAGGAGATCGAGCACCAGATCTCCGAACTCGACGCCGAACTCTCCGACCTCGACGCCGGTCGTCGGCGCGACCCGGATCTGCGGGTGGCCGAGGACGAGGCCCGCTCCATCGCCTACCAGATGGAGCAGGTCATCTCCGACATCGGGCAGTACAGCACCATGCTGGACCGCATCACGACCGCACTGCTCGACGATCCACACGACTCCGACCTGGCATACCGCGATCGCCAACGGCAGATGTTCGACGACTACGAGTCGCTGCTCGAATCCTCGCAAAGCGCGTCCTATCACGCGTTCAGCCACATGATCCAGGACCCTCGCCAGCGCGAGCGCCTCGCCGCCGACATCGAAACGGTGACGCGGCACCTCCCCGACATCGACCGGGGCCTCCGGTCGGTCATGGACAACTTCTTCGGGCTCGTCACCCAGCAGATGGGCGAGGTCGGCCGCACGCGGCAACGCTGTGCCCGCCGAATCCGCAGGTTCGTCGCCTCCGGAACCCTCGAGCAGAGCCGTGGCGTCGCGCGTCAGCTCAACGACGCGTTGGCGACGGCCAACGAGCTCCTCCGATCCTCCCTCGCGGACCGCCGCATCGGATACGAATTGCCCTTGGCGACACCGGCGGTCACCTCGGCCGGGCGGCTCGCCTTCGAGATCAGGAACCCGGAGTCGCCGGCTCCGGCCCTGCCGGCCGGCGGCACCACCGACCTGACGTCCTTCGCGTCCATGGCCGGCCAGGTCGACACCGGCGAGCTGACGGAGACGGTGAACGACGCCGTGCAAGCCGGCCCGGTCGCGCTATCCGAGGTCGTCGGCCGACTCGAGGAGCCTTACCTCGCCCACGTGATCGTGCTGTGGTCCTGGGCGTTGAAGCAATCAGGAACCGCGAGTCACCGATCGGAGTTCGTGCGGTTCCGATCGCTGGAAGGTGAGGACCGAGCCATCGAGGTCCCTGCAGTGATGTTCACCGAACCGATTCCGACCGTGGAGGTCGATGACTTGTGACCAGCGATCTCGACACCCCCGATGAGTACGCCGGATTCGACGACCTGCCGTCGGTCCAGAACGTCAGCGCCGACACCGGTCCGCAGGCGCCTCGGTTCGACGGCGATGTCGGCGAGCTGCCCGACCGCGCCTGTTGGGCGCTGCAGAACCTGCTCACGCGCCGCTACGTCAGCGGCGATCGTCAACCGCAACTGTGGGCGTGGGTCGCCGAGTATCAGGATGTGTTGCGCGTCCGACTCTCCGAACTGGACCTTCGCCTGCGTGTCGTGGACGAACTGGAGGTCGCCTTCGTCGAACAGGCTGACTACGATTCACGCTGGGGCAGAAGGATTCTCAAACGTGAGACCATCCAGACCTACGACGCGATCCTGGCGTTGCACCTGGCCAAGTACGTGCGTGCGTCACGCGAGGAGCACGTGCTGATCACGCGGGAGGAGATCCATGAGCTGTTCGCCGGGGTCTCCAACACCATCGACCGGGACCTCGCACTGTTCGACAAGCGCATCGAACGATCCATCGACAAGCTGGAGGAGCTCGAGTTCCTGCGTAAACAGCGCGACGACCACGACACCTTCACCGTGAGTCCGGCGATCTCGGCTGTGATGACGGCCTCGGTGATCACCGACCTGCAACGACAGTTCGAACAGTTCATCGGGTCCGGCGACACCGGGGACGACGCGATGTCACCCGACACCGACTCGAGCGACGACGAAGCCGGCGGGACCGACGACGAGGACGAAGGAGACGATTGGTGAGCGGACTCGTCGAGCAGTACCACCTGTCCCGGTTGCAGCTGATCAACTGGGGAGTCTTCGACGGGTATCACTCGATCCCGTTCAGTACCAACGGTTCACTGATCACCGGTTCCTCCGGCAGTGGTAAGTCGTCGTTGCTGGACGCCATCTCGCTGGCCTTCCTGCCCGACCACCGACGCAACTTCAACGCCTCGGGCGATGCCACCGCGGCAGGGTCCTCGAGTGGCAAACGCACGGTCGGCAAGTATGTCCGTGGTGCATGGGGCGAACGCCGCGACGGGACCAACGCGCATCGCGAGATCATGTACCTGCGTGGCAGTGGGCCCGCGTGGGCGGCCATCGCGGTCACGTATACCTCGAGTTCGGGTGCGTCCATCACGGGCCTGGTATTGAAATGGCTGGCCGCCGGAAAAATGACCGACGCGCACAGTTCCTACTTCATCCACGACGGTGACGTCGACATCGTCGAGGTCTGCAACGACTGGGCCGCGAGCAACTACAACTCTGCGCGATTCCGAGATCAGGGTTGGCGCGGCGGTCCCGGGGAAGGCAAGTATCTCGCCACCCTGTACTCGCTGATCGGCATTCGCGCCTCCGAGGCGGCCCAACAGCTCCTCGGAAAGGCGAAGTCGCTGAAAAGTGTTGGTGGACTTGCACAGTTCGTCCGGGAGTTCATGCTCGACGATCCGACCAGCATCGTCGGAATCCCCGACGCACTCGATCAGATCGATCCCCTCGTCGAAGCCCGCGAGCTGCTCGATGTCGCCCGCCGGAAACGGACCATCCTCGGCAACATCGAATCCGTCCACGAGCGGTATGTGAGCGAGGCGGCCACATTCAGCGTCCTCGACACCATCGACGCCGCGACGGTCCGGTCCTACGTCAACAATCTTCGACGCCACAACGCCCAGCCAGAGGTGGCCGACCTCGACGATCAGATCGCACGCCTCGACACCGATCTCGGCGCCCTGACCGCCCAGCATGATCAGCTTCGCCAGGACCACAGTCATCTGCTGGCGCGGATATCGTCGTCCACCGGCGATCTCGCCCCACTGCAGGAGCAGCTGGCGGCGGCCCAGAAGGTCAGCAACGAGATCACGGCACGACGTTCCGGCTACGAGGACAAGATGACCGCCCTGGGTTACTCCCTGCCCGAGGATGCCGAGGACTTCTGGTCGCTGCGCGAGACACTCATGGAGGAGGCGACCCGGATCGACGGTCACCTCGAGGCCGGCAAGGCGCACTTCGCCGAGACGCTCGCACGAGAGGTGACGGCCCGCGCCCACCGCGATGCCGCCCATGACGAACTGAGTCGAGTGCAGCAGGCGGGATCGGCGCTACCCCGCGCCGAACACGAGATGCGTCGTGGCATCGCGAATGCCCTGCAGATCGACGAGTCGGAGCTGCGCTATGTCGCCGAGCTGGTCGAGCTGGATCCGGATCAGGAACGATGGCGCCTGGCCGTCGAGAAGGTTCTGCGCAACGCCGGACTACGACTTCTGGTTCCGGACAAACACTTCCGCGCTGCCCTGCGATATGTGAACAGTCACGACATGCGCGGCCGCATCCAGTTGCACCACGCGGAGAACCGGCCGGCACCCACGCCTGAGCCGAACACTCTGGGCGCGCTGCTGCGTTCGGTGGACCCCGGCCATCCATGCTCTGCCGAGGCGTTGTCGATCCTCAGTCGACTCGGCAACTACACGTGCGTCGACACGCCGGCCGACTTCGCCGACCACTCAAAGGCGGTCACCGACCAGGGCCTGCGGAAGGATTCGGCCAAGCTCGCGGTCAAGGACGACCGACAAGCCCTGCGGCCCTCCCAGTACATCTTCGTCGGCGACGTTGCATCCAAGGTCGCCGCGCTGCAGGAAGAACTCGACCACGAGCAGCGCATCTTCGACAGGATGCGCGAGGCCAGCGCCGAATTGGATCGCGAACGGACCGAGCAGGCCCACCGTCGGGACGCCTACCGAAGGATCTGCGAACAGTTCACCCAGTGGAGCGAGATCGACACCGAAACCGCCGACGATCGTGTCGAGCAGCTCGCCGATCAGTACGAGTTGCTCATGGAGGAGCATCCCGACGTCGAAGCATTGCAGCGCAAGGCCGAAGACATCTGGGAGCAGGTTCGGGCGGCGATCTCGCAGGCAGCGCTCGTGCGCGACAAGATCGCCACACACGATGAGCGCCGCACCCAGCTGCTCGATGTCATCGATCGATTGACGACGGACGATCTCCCGGCTCAAGCGGTCAGCACACTCGACGGGTTCCGCGAAGATTCCGTCGCGACCCTCGACGTTCTCGCGCCCGAAACCTACCGCCAAGAATTGCTGAAGGCCGTCATCAGGGATCGAGACCGCACGCGTGCCGATTCGCGACGTTCCCGGGACGAACTGGTGCGCATCCTCGACAGCTACGACGAGGAATTCCCGGACGCGATTCCCAACGACAGCGACGATTTCGACGAGCGACTGCACGACTACGTCGCGGTCTGTCGACGAATCGATGAACGTGAGCTGCCCGCCGCCTACGAACGGATGCGACGCCTGATCACCGAGCAGGCGCCCGGCGCAATCCTGAACCTGCACATGGCCGCCGATGCCGAGGAACGCCGGATCGTCGAGCAGATCGAGCGCGTCAACACCGGTCTGGGCGCGGTGGCGTTCAACCGCGGCACCCGACTTCGGCTGTGTCCAGGCCGCAAGAACCTCGCCGCAGTCGCCGAATTGACCGAGAAGGCACGACTGATCGCGCAACGTACCACCGCCGTCAGCTTCGGGGACGAGCAGGCGATCCTCGAGCAGTACACCGATATCCTGCTGCTACGCGAACGGCTGGCGGGTGCCACCCCCGAGGACCGGCAGTGGACCCGGGACGCCCTCGACGTACGCAACAGATTCGACTTCTATTGCGAGGAGCACGACGCGGTAACGGGGGAGACGATCCGGACCTACAGCAACGCGGGTGACAACTCGGGTGGCGAGCAGGAGAAACTGATGGCGTTCTGCCTGGCCGGTGCGCTCAGCTTCAACCTCGCCAGCCCGAACGGCGATGACAACCGCCCGATTTTCGCCCAACTCATGCTCGATGAAGCGTTTTCCAAGTCGGATCCGCAGTTCGCCCAGCAGGCGCTGTCGGCGTTCCGCAAGTTCGGGTTCCAGCTGATCATCGTGGCAACCGTGCAGAACACCAGCACCATCCAGCCCTACATCGACAATGTGGTGATGGTGTCGAAGACCGAGGACCCGGGCGACGGCCATCCCGTCGCGACCGCCATGTCGACGTCGATCCGGGAGTTCTCGGATCTACGCCGTGGTGGTGGGGGACAACTGCTGGTGTGATCTCGTCCTCGACTGCGGGCTGCTAACGATCCTGCCCTGGAGCGCATCCCGCCCGACCACGTCCACGTAGGACCCGATGTTCGGGGCGCTCTCGGCCCGTCCTGGGAACTGCTGCCATCGGTGATATGCCGGTGCTGCGATGTACAAGGGAGTCGCCGGATCGTCGGTGATCTCCAGCAATCTCACCTGGCCTGCGAACCTGCTCACCCGGTTCGCTTGTCGTCGTAACCGGCGAACACCGATGGTGAGGAGATTGATGCCACGGTAGGCGAGGTTCAGCGAAATGTTCGGTGTGAATCGATCATCGAGCACGTCGACCGCCTCCGGCAGAAGGCGTAGACGTGCGGGTACGAACTCCAACCCATGCTTCGAGGCCTCGGCGACCATCCAACCGAGTGTCAACAGCGACGGCTCACAACGCTGGTATCCGCCGCCGATGTCGGTGTGTACGCCTTCGAACCAGACCTGCTTGATGTCGGTCGTCGTGTTCTTGTTCGTCGTCCACACACAGGGGTCGAAGGTGAGTCGGCGCTCGTCGATCGCGAGGGCCTGTCGGGCGACGTCGACCGCGGGACTCAGCTCGACGTCGAGGAACCGATACCGCCTTCGAGTGATCCCGGGAGCCCCCAGGGCGCCGACGGTGTCGAACACACCGATGAACTTGATCCGCGGCGCGGCGCCGGCGTCATCGGATCCGTAGGTGCAGGCGCGGAAGGTGTCGAGTCTTTTCCTCTCGTCATCGGCCTTCTTCCCGCCGCGAAGGCTGGTGCTCTGGTACAGCTGCAGCGCCTCGTCGAGGAGGTTCGTGTGGCCGGCCGGCGGAATCGCGAGATTGTCGGCCGTCACCAGCCCGATCTTGGCAATCATGCCGACCAGACTCCGGGCCGTGTAGGCGCCTCGGCTGAAACCGAAAACGAAGATCTCGTCACCTGGTTCGTAGTTCAGCGCGAGAAATCGATATGCGTCGACCAGATTGATGGCCAGGCCTCGCCCGAAGGCACCGCCGATGACGCGGTCAAGCCAGATGGCCCCGGTTCCCACACCGTTGGAGTAATGCACCAACTGCACTGTGCGGGTTGCTCCGTCGCCGGCTTCCGTCGTGATCGCCCGGGCGATCTTCTCGATGTTCGAGATGTAGGGATCCTTCGACGACTTCCACGTGCCGTCACAGCACACAACGAGACGCTTCATCGATGAACCCCGATTGTCGCAGTTGTTCGGATGAGCCGACCCTTTCAAGCGAAACCCGATCGGGCACGAGTAGTGCGCTACCCGAGTGCGTCGGGGTTTACTACCCACATGTCCGTGACGCCTGTTCCGCGAGCTCTCGGCCGGTGTGTGTCCGCGTTCAGCCTGATCGTGCTCGTCGTGCTGCTCACCTGGCCGGCGGCCCGCGCGCACGCCGCACCGGGCGCCGGCGGCCTGGACCCGGCGCTGGCGACTGCGTATTCGGGGGCGGCCGCGGCCGCTCGCGCACAGGGCGTCCCGCTGCGCATCACGTCCGGCGCGCGCACACGCGCAGAACAGAGACAGATGTGGCGCCAGGGCATCGCCACCTACGGCAGTCCCGAGGCAGCGCGACGCTGGGTCCTACCTCCCGAAGAGTCCACGCATGTCGGCGGTCATGCCATCGACGTCGGGCCCCGCGCGGGCGCCGCGTGGCTGGAGACGAACGGCTACCGCTGGGGTCTGTGCCGGACGTTCGCCAACGAGTGGTGGCACTTCGAGGTGATGTCGGTGCCCGGTGTGCGGTGCCCGCCGATGTGGACCGACGCCGCGACCCGGGCCGATCGGCGAGCCGACCCGCTCGGCTGACGCACGACGCGAGGTCAGACCAGTTCGGCAGCGGAATCGAGCGGCACCACCGGATACATCGGCGGTTCGTCGGCGGGGAACAGGGCGGTGGGACCGTAGATCCAGTCGATGTAGGTGTAGTCGTGAGCGTCTCGGGTCGCGAACAGCGCGTTGCGCTGTTCGCGACCCGGCGCGCCGAGGTGCCACAATTCGCCCCATGCGCGGGCCGTGGTCATCACGCGGCGGCAGTGCTCAGGACGGACGGCTTCGTAGGCCGCGAGCACGCCATTCCAGTCGATCGCGCCGCCGGCGCTGCGGAGGCGGGCGACATGACGACCCAATACCCAGCCGTCCTCGATCGCCATGATCGCTCCCTGCGCCATGTACTGCAGCGGGGGATGGGCCGCGTCGCCGAGCAATGCGATCCGCCCGTGCACCCAGTTCATGATCGGATCCCGGTCGTACATCCGCCACCACCTGTCGCGCCACATGAACCCGATACCGTCCCGCACAGCGTCACAGGACTCGGTGAAAGCGGCCTCCAGTTCGTCCGGAGTTCCCCAATCCTCGTCACCAGCCAGGGCTTTGGGGGACTCGAACACGGCCACCTGGTTGAGCATCTCGCCGCCGCGCAGTCCGTAGTGGACGAAATGATGTCCAGGCCCGACGTAGACGACGACCTCGGACAGATCCACCGGGCGTTCGGCCAGTTCGGCCAGCGGCACGGTGCCACGGTAGGCGACGTAAGACGACGAGACGGGTTCATCATCGACGAGCAGCTTGCGTGCCACCGAGTGCAACCCGTCGGCGGCGATCACCAGACCGGCCTCGTGCACGTCACCGGTCGCCAACCGAACCAGCGCACCGGTGTCGGTGTTCTCGTAGGCAGTCGCCGTGGCATCGGTGACCAGTTCCACACCTGCCCTTCGGCAGGCACGCAGCAGAATGCCGTGCAGATCACTGCGATGGATGACGAGATACGGGAAGCCATAACGGCGTTCGAGGTCGACCAGGTCGAGCCGCGTCAGGTCGGTGCCGTCCAGGGCATCGCGCATGACCATCGCCTCCGGAACGACACCGAGACCCTTGGCCTCGTCGAGCAGCCCGTAGTCGTCGAGGATGCGGGTGCAGTTCGGCGCAAGCTGCAGGCCCGCGCCGACCTCGCCGAACTCGGCAGACCGTTCGAGCACCCGGACCGCGAGGCCTTCCCTGGCGAGGGCGAGTGCGGCGCCGAGACCGCCGATGCCGCCGCCGACGACGATGACGTCAGGTGTGTGCATGGTGATTTCCGTTCCTAGAGCCACGCCGGCAGCGCCGGTGCGGGAGATCCCTCGTCGGTCGACAGGTTGGTGGTTCGGCCACTGAGGTAGGCGACAAGGTCGGTCAGCGGCGCGGATATGACGACTGGTGTGTGCGGTCCTGCCAGCTCCCAGGTCACCGGGGCATCAGTGGCCACGAGCCGTAGGGCGAGGGTCGTCGAGGAGTTGCGTTTGGCGACTATGTCGGCGCCGAGTTCGGTGAGAAAGTCCGCGGTCAGGTCACCGAAACCCGTTCCGGTGCACAGATCGACGGCATGTACGCACGTCTCGCGTGCCCGCAGCCACGGGATCTCTGTGGCCGGCACCGTTCGCCCCTGTGCGGTCCGGACGTCGTGGGTCCACTGCGCATCGGACAGCCGATCCATCGCCGATTCCAGTGCCTCGGCGGAGTGCGACGCCCAGGCCAGCAACTCGGGCGTCGGTTTCGAGGCGCCGTCTTCGATGCCGCGGGCACGAGCTTCGGGAGATGCGTACATGGGCGTCTCGACGCCGGTCTGCGCCCAGCGGACGAGATTGCCGAGTGCCTCGGCGTTCGCGGCGACATGCGCGACCAGTTGCCGCCGACTCCAGCCGGGGAGGCCGGAGGCGGCGTCCAAACCGCTGTCGTCGAGTCCGGCGACACCATCGAGGTAGAGGGTGGTGCCGTGGCGCATCCAGCGGCGGGCGTCGTGGACGTCGCGGGTCATGCCTTCACCACACGGTTGGTGCAGGCACCGAGGCCGGCGACGGCGGTCACCACCGTCTCGCCGCCGAGGAGGTAGACCTTCGGGTCGCGTGCATGCCCAACACCGGCAGGGGTGCCGGTGGCGATCAGATCGCCGGGATTGAGTCGGGTGACTGTCGAGATGTACTTGACCAATGTGACCGGATCGAACAACAGGGTTCCGGTGTCGTCGCGCTGCATGACCTGACCGTCGACGGTGGTGGTGACCTCGAGTGCCGGACGGACACCGCCGACCTCGTCGGGTGTCACCAGGTAGGGGCCGACAGGGGTGGAGGAGTCCCAGATCTTGCCCTGGGTCCACTCGATGGTGCGGAACTGCCAGTCCCGCACGGAGACATCGTTCATGACGGTGAACCCGGCGATCGCCGCCTCGGCCTGCGCGTCGTCGGCACGGCGTACCTGCTCGCCGATCACGATGACCAGCTCGACCTCCCAGTCGAGGGCGTCGGTCTCGTCCGGCTTGACGATGTCGTCGTTCGCTCCGATCAGGGTGTCGGCGAACTTCGGGAACAACGTCGGGTAGGTGGGCAGGTCGCGGCCCATCTCCTTGATGTGGTTGGTGTAGTTGTGTCCCACGCACACAACTTTCGACGGCGCCGGGATGACGGGTGCGAAGTCGGCGCCGTCGACGGGGTAGGTGGCAGCTCCATCGGCGGTTGCGTCTGCCGCCCGGTCCTGCCAGTCCGGCCGGGCCAGGAAGATGCCCAGATCGGGGTCGCCGAGGTCGAGCAGACGGTCACCGTCGAGCTTGACCGCGCGGGTCGTGCCGTCGATACGAATGGTGCTGAGCTTCATCGTGTTACCTCCATGCGGTTGAGCTCGAGAGCTTCGAAGACGGGTGCGTCCCCGAAGCGGAACAGATCCAGGGCGCCGGAATCCGAATCGGTCGCACCGGATTCGGACCTGGCCGAGAACGACTCCCAGGACGGTACGACGAACAGGTCCCCACGCGTCACGGCCCAGGTCTGGTCGCCGACCGTCACCGTGCCGGAGCCGTCGAACACCTGATAGACGCTCGACCCGGTTTCCTTGACGGGCGCGGTCTCGGCACCTCGGACGATGCGATGGAACTCGGTCCGCATCGTCGGCAGGACGTCTCCGCCGTTGTGCGGGTTGGTGTATCGGACCGCCGCGTGGCCGGGCTCGATCGTGCCGCCGAAGCCCTCGGCCTCGATTGCGAGTTGGTCGTTCAGCGCACGATCCGTGAATTCCCACTTGTAGGACAGCAGGGGGGTGCCGGGTGCGGCGTACGTTGCGCCGAGTGGCCGCAGACCGGGATGGCCCCACAGCCTTTCGGAGCGGGAGCGCTCTGGCGTGACGCGTTCGGCGTCGCTGATCGCATCACGGCCGAACTCGAAGAACTGCGCCTCGGTGAGGTATTGGAACGGGATGTCCAGGCCGTCGATCCAGGCCATCGGTTTGTCGGTGGCGTTCTGGTGTGCGTGCCAGTTCCAGCCGGCCTGCGGCAGGAAGTCGCCCCGATTCATCGGCACGGCATCGCCACCGACGACCGTCCACACCCCGGATCCCTCGACGACGAAGCGGAAGGCGTGTTGTGAGTGGCGATGCTCGGGGGCGTCTTCGCCCGGCATCAGATACTGGATCGCCGCCCAGAGCGTGGGAGTGGCGAAGGGCCGGCCGCCCAATGCCGGGTTGGCCAGCGCGATCGCGCGACGCTCGCCGCCCCGTCCGACCGGGACGATCTCGCCGGCCTGCTCGGCGAGACGCACCAGGTTCGCCCATCTCCACAGGTGGCCCACCGCGTGCGACCGCGGGTGAGCCGGCATCAGATCACCGATCTCGGTCCACAGCGGCACCAGCAATTCGTTCTCGAATCCGCGGTACAGATCCTTCAGCGCGGGGGTGACCGGTGGCTGGTCCGGCGAGGCGACTGGGTGTAGCCGTACTGGCGTGTCGGTCGATGTCATGGGTCAAGCCTGACCGCCGTTGTGGTCCACAGAACAGTTGATTCTGCTATACAGAATGCAATGAAGCCGCAGAAGAACCCACCCACCTACGCCATCGCGAGCGTGGATCATGCGCTGAGGCTTGCGGCCATCCTGCAGTTGGAGGGCGAACTGACGGTCGCACAGGCGGCGGAACGACTCGGTGTCGCCCGCTCGACCGCCCATCGACTGCTGCAGATGCTGGTCTACCGCGACTTCGCGGTGCAGCATCCGGGTCGCGAGTACGGTGCCGGGCCGGTGCTGCAACTCGCGGAGCACTCCCGATCCGCCACATCGCGGCTACGGTCGGCCGCGCTGGCCCACATGGAACGTCTGGTGCAAGCAGTCGACGAGTCGGTCAACCTCACCATCCGCGTCGGCGCCGAGGTCCGCTTCATCGCGTCGGTGGAGTCCGGACAGGCGCTTCGCGTCGGTTCGCGAGAGGGGATGGTCTTTCCCGCCCATCAGACCTCGGGTGGTCTGGTGCTCCTGGCCGACCTCTCCGAGGAAGTGGTCCGCGAGACCTATGAGGTGCGTTACGAGGCGGACGATCCCGACCGACCCGACCTGGTCCGGCTGCGAACCGAACTTGCGCGGGTCCGGAAACAAGGGTTTGCGGTCAACCAAGGTCGATCAGAGCGTGGCGTTGTGGCGATCGGCGTGCCCGTACGCGATGCCGACGGCACGGTCGTTGCCGGACTCTCGGTTTCGATACCGTCCGTGCGCTACGACAAACAGCGGTTGCCGGCCCTGGTCGCCACCCTGCGGATGGCCGCCGACGCCATCGCTGTTTCGTAGCGGCAGGCCATGCACCGCGCGGTGCGGAGGGCGGCGCAGTCGCTTGCCACCAAGCCGCGGTGGCGCCCACGAATCCCGGTTCCTGCTGCCCTTCACGACTTTGCGGCAATAGCCGGCGACCAGGCCATCGCCCACTCCAAAACCGCTAGAGTCACAGTCGTCACTCCCGTCCGGTGAAACTGGAGCCGCGATGCACTGGTTTGTCGACAGCCCCCTGCTGACCCTGTTCTTCTGCGTCGGGTTCGGAGCACTGGTCGGGCGTATCCCGTTCGGGCCGGTCTCCTTCGGCCCCGCCGGGGCGCTGTTCGTGGCCTTGGCGCTGTCGGCGATCGAACCCGATGTCGCGCTGCCGCCCATCGTGACCAGTCTGTCGCTGTGCGTGTTCTGCTACATGGTGGGCATCGCCGCCGGACCGGCGTTCGTCAGCGTGCTGCGCACCGGATGGAAACCGGTGCTGGTGTCGCTGGTGGCGATCGTTGCGATGGCGGCCACCGCACTCGGGGTCGGCAAGGTTCTCGACTTCGACATCGGCACGATCGCGGGTGCGTTCGCCGGCGCCGGCACGGCCACCGCGGCCCTCGGTGCAGTCCAGCAACAACTGGCAGACGGCGGCGAGATACCGCCCGAGCCGGCGATCGGATACGCGGTCGCCTACCCGATCACTGTCCTCCTCACCATCCTCGCCTGCTCGTATCTGATCAGCGCCGGCCGTCGCAAGCCGACTCCGGAGGATCAGGAAAAGGTGTGGCCCATCGTGGTCCGGACATTGGAGGTCATCGGAGACCCGAAGCTGACGGTTCATGGACTGTGCGAGCGGTACGAAACCGTGGTCTCGCGGCTGACACGCGACGGCCAGACCGTCGTCGCGCATGATGCCGAGGCGATCGCGGCCGGTGACCAGCTGACGATCACCGCCCGCGAGGATGTCGCCGAGCGCCTGACTGCCGACCTGGGACGGCCCGCACCCGAGGAGACCTGGCTCAACCGATCCGAGATCGACTTCCGCCGCATCGGCTTGTCCAACCGTGCGTACGTGGGACGCGAACTGCACACCTTGCGACTCGAAGAACGCTTCGACGCCGTCGTCAGCCGGGTCCGCCGCGGGGACATCGACCTCATCGCGGCACCGGACCTGGTGTTGCAGAGCGGAGACCGACTCCGCGTGACCGCGCCGCGTGACCGACTCGCGGAGGTCACCACGGAACTCGGGGACTCGGAGCGCTCCGCGAGCGACATCAACGCCATCGGGCTAGGCGTGGGCCTGGCCATCGGCCTCGTGCTGGCGTTCGTGAAGATCCCGTTGCCCGGAGGGGGCACGCTGGTCCTCGGTACCGCGACCGCACCGCTGATCGTCGGAGTGGTCCTCGGCGCCCTGGGACGCACGGGACCGATCGTCTGGACCCTGCCGGGCAATGTCACGAACACGCTCAATCAGTTCGCGCTGTACGTGTTCCTGGTTGCGGTGGGTACCGGCGCGGGCTCCGGTCTGGTCACCGCCCTCGGCGACCAGGGACTGCAACTGGTGGTGCTGGGACTGGCCATCTCCGCGGCGCACGCTCTCATCGTCGTGTTCGCGCTGCGTTCGCTGCTCAAGTTCGGTACGGCTCGCGCACTCGGGGGACTCACCGGCTCACAACTCAACCCGGCGCCGTATGCCTATGCCATGGGGAAGGTTCCCGACCAGCGGGTCGCCCTCGGCTACGCGGTGCTCTTCCCGGTGAGCATGATCGTCAAGGTCTTTCTGGCGCAACTGATGGTTGTCTACTTCTGACGGTGATCGATATGGCCAAGCGAACTCTCGGTACTGACTACCTCGTCATCGGGGCGGGTGCGGCCGGCATGGCGTTCACCGACGCGCTGATCGACCACGCCGATGTACACGTGACCCTCGTCGACCGTCGGCACACGGCCGGGGGACATTGGCTCGACGCCTACCCGTTCGTCCAACTGCATCAGGCATCGGTGTTCTACGGCGTCGCCTCGACCGTGCTCGGTGACGGAACTCTGCAAGGCAGCGGGCCCGAGCAGGGGTTCGGCGAACGAGCCCGCCAACCGGAGATCGAGGCCTACTACGATGACATCCTGCGCCGCCGCTTCGTCGGCTCCGGCCGGGTCACATTTCTCGGCGGCCACGAATACACGTCTGATGGCGACACTCATCTCGCGACATCCCGGGTATCCGGTGAGACGGTCGAGATCCGGGTCGCCCGCCGAGTCGTCGACGCCACGTACGTATCGCCGACCGTTCCGGCGACGACCCCACCGCCGTTCGGAGTGGCCGACGACGTCGCAGTGGCCCCGATCAACGAACTCGCTCGACTGGCCGCCGCACCCAAGAATCTTGTGATTGTCGGCTCCGGCAAGACCGCCACGGATGCGATCGTCTGGCTGCTCGCACACGGGGTGGAGCAGGATCAGATCACCTGGGTGCGTCCACGCGATCCCTGGATGCTCAACCGAGCCGTGGTGCAACCGAATCCGGCAGTGGCACTGCGATTGGCCGCCGACACGATGGCGGCGGCCGCGGGTGCCGACACGCTCGAGGACCTGTTCCTTCGTCTGGAGGCCGCCGGCGTGATGCTCCGCATCGACCGCGACGTCACGCCGACGATGGCCAAGACGCCCACTCTCGGCGAGTGGGAACTCGATCTGCTCCGAACCATCGACCGTGTCGTCCGCTTGGGGCATATCGACCATGTGACGCGCCGGGAGATCGTCTTCGACGGCGGGTCGGTACCGTTGCCGCCGGATTCACTGGTGGTGCACTGCGCCGCCTCCGGGCTGCAGTACCCGCCGCTGATCCCGATCTGGGCGCCTGATCGCATTCGGCTCCAGACGATCCGGGCGGGATTCCCGTGCTACTGCGCCGCGCTGGCCGGCTATGTAGAGGCCACACGTGACGACGACAGAGAACGAAATCGGTTGTGTCCGCCGAACAATCTGCCGGACGACCCCAGAAGTTGGGCGCAGATGCAGGTGCGGGGAACGATCGCGGCAAAGACCTACGGAGCGGAGCCGGACATAGCCGCGTGGGCCAACCGCTGCGCTCTCAACCCGGCACGTATCCAAGCGGGGCAACAAGACGATCCAGCCGTCCGGGCAGCGGGTGCCGGCCTGGCCGAGCATGCCCAGCAGGGCCTCGCCCGCCTCGCCGAACTCGCACGCCTACCTATGTAGCGGGGTGTCGATGCGGTCGACCTACCCGGCGGCCGCGCCGCGATCACCGACGCGCCGATGGAATCGGCATGGCCAGCACCGTGAGGTCGCCGTGATCGGCCGAGCGGATGGTGACCGGTTGATCGGCGGCGCGGATGTCGATGAGCAGCTCACCGCCGACCGAGCCCGCAATGGCGGGGTAGAGCGTGATCAACTCGAACCGGAGTTCGATGTCAGGGCCCGTCGCCGAGGCCGTGACGGTCCCAAAGACCACGTCGTCATCATCGAGCAGTTGGACACCGTGCGATCCGACACGGATCGTGACGTGCGGTGATGACCGCTCGAGTGCCCGCAGCAGTTCCGCCGCAACGATCGTCACCCGGGTAACAGCCGGCGCGAGTGTCTCGAGCATCGTCCGATAATCGGGAAACTCATTGTCGACAGTCCGGCAGTGGTACTCACCAGCTGAGGTGATCACCTGTACACCTGTTGCGGTGCAGACCAATTCGACGTCGGGACTTCGACGGATCTGCGTCACCGACGTACGGAGGTCATCGACGTGCAGTGCCGCCGACCAGTGCTCGCCGACGTGCCCGGTGAGCGCGAGGGTGCGTACGACGAGTCGGTATCGGTCGGTCGCGGCCATCGTGAGGCCGTCGCCGGTGACCTCGACACACACCGTGTTGAGCATGGCCATTTCGGGCTCGACTGTCGTCGCCGTCAGTACCTGTTCTATCGCCGACGCCAACACCGGCCCGCGAAGTCTGACCCCTGGGCCATCGCCGCAGCCGACGGCGAGACGGCTCTTCACGCCTGCGGCCTGCCGACGGGCGTGCGCGGCATCGTCGACGACCATGGCCACATGCTCGTCGACGAGGACCATGGCCTCACTCGGCGACGCGTCGAGTACCTCGCGCACGCGCGGCAACGGCATTGCCATCTCGCGCAACTGCCGCAACGTCACCGCGCGGTCGACCTGTTCGTCGGTGTACATCCGATACCCGGAGACGGTGTCGGTGTACGCGGGCGGCAACAGCCCGGCGTCGGCATAGAAACGCAGTGCGCTCGCGGTGAGTCCGGTCCGGCGGGCGAAGGCGCCGATGGGCATCGCGTCGGGTGTGGTCACTCGATCATCCTCGGGCTTCGAGCAACATGAAGGTCAACTCATCACGCCGCGTGTGCCCGTGAAGCGCTCAACGCCCGATCTCTGGCCAGGAAGAAGAACGGGATGGCGGTGGCTATGCCGACACCGAACGTGAGCACGACCGAGGCAAGCCACCAACCGACGATGTGCAGGCGACGTGCCTCCGCGAATGCCCACGCGTGAAACCCGATCACCACAAAACCGAGATCGACCGTCGCGAATCGGCCCGGCGTGGTCTTGTGGATGTCCCCGACGAAGAAGTCCGCGGTCGATCGCCAACCGTTCTTCTGAACATAGGGAAGAGCGATCGCGTTCTGGGTGACGAGTGCCGCCAGGAAGATCACGATGAGCGATCGACGCTGCCAGTCTGTGGCCGGTGCTGATGCTGACACGGAACATCTCCTTCTCGTGGCGTGGACGCCGACCATCATGCACTAGATCAGGACACCCCGAAATCAGTACGCTTCGGACTGTCGAGAACCGGGCTTCTGCTCCGTCCCAGGGATACGAGCGGCCGACACGGGCCGCACGACGCGAAGGAGATTGACCATGAAGTACCTGTTGCTCAAGCACTACCGTGGCGGTCCGACACCGGTCGACGGCTGGACGACCATGGACCAGTGGACCCCTGACGAGGTCGACGCGCACATTCAGTTCATGCGTGATTTCTCCAAACGGCTGGAGGAGACGGGTGAGATGGTCGACGCGCAGGCCTTGGCACCGGAGGGTACGTTCGTCCGCTACGACGGCGAAGGACGCCCACCGGTGACCGACGGTCCGTTCGCCGAGACCAAGGACCTCATCGCCGGGTGGATGGTGATCGACGTGGAGTCGTGGGATCGCGCCCTCGAACTGGCCGGCGAGTTGTCCGCCGCTCCCGGAGCGGGCGGCGAGCCGATCCACGAATGGCTCGAGGTCCGTCCGTTTCTCACCGAACCGCCCACGGTCACCGAGTGAACGAGTCGCTGCTGCGCGACCTCGTGCCCGAGGTGATCGGCGTCCTCGTCCGTCGTGGAGCAGACTTCGCGTCGGCCGAGGACGCCGTGCAGGAGGCACTGATCCGGGCGCTGGAGACCTGGCCCGACGACCCGCCCCGGGAGCCGAAGGCTTGGTTGATCTCGGTCGCGTGGCGCAAGTTCCTCGACGCCGCGCGCGCTGAGTCATCAAGGCGCGACCGGGAGATCGTCGTCGATGCGGAACCGGCCGCCGGCGCGGCACCGGCCACCGACGACACCCTGAAGTTGTATTTTCTCTGTGCGCACCCCGACCTGCCGCCGAGTTCGGCTGTCGCGTTGACGTTACGTGCGGTCGCCGGACTGACCACCCGACAGATCGCGGCGGCCTATCTCGTGCCGGAACCGACAATGGCGCAGCGGATCAGCCGGGCCAAGAAGCGCATCATGGGACTGCCGCTCGACCAGCCCGGCGACCTCGCCTTGGTGTTGCGGGTGCTCTATCTCATCTTCAACGAGGGATACGGCGGAGATATCGACCTCGCGGCCGAGGCGATCCGCCTGACCCGCCAACTCGATGCCCTGACCGATGAGCCCGAAGTCGCCGGACTCCTCGCACTCATGCTCCTGCACCACGCGCGTCGCGCGTCTCGTACAGGTCCGGGCGGTCGGCTGGTGCCGCTCGCCGAACAGGACCGATCCCTGTGGGACACCGTGCTGATCGCCGAGGGGGTGGCTATTCTGCAGGCGGCGTTGGGTCGCGACCGACTAGGGGAATACCAGGCACAGGCCGCAATCGCAGCCCTGCACGCGGATGCCCGCAGCACCGATCAGACGGATTGGGTCCAGATTGTCGAATGGTACGACGAACTGCTGACCATCACCCCGAGTCCGGTCGTCCGCCTCAACAGGGCTGTGGCGGTCGGTGAGGCAGATGGACCACATGCCGGTCTGGCGGCGTTGGCCGATGTCGACTCCCGGGTGCCCCGTCACACCGCGGTCATGGCTCACCTACATGAACGCGCCGGCGACGCAGATCAGGCCGCCGACCTCTACGCCGCGGCGGCCCGCGTGGCAACCAGTGTGGCCGAACGCGATCATCTCACCCGTCAGGCCGCCCGCGTACGTGCCTCTATGGATAAGTTGTGACCGCCTATCGCAGAGCGTCGGCCAACCGACGCCACTGCTCGCGCGGAATGGCGCGCTGATCTGCCTGCAACACCTGCAGACAGACATGATCGGCGCCCGCCGCGCGATGCTGCTCGATGCGGGCGAGCACGTCGGCCTCGTCACCCCAGGCGATTATCTCGTCGAAGAGGCGGTCGCTCACCGAATCCAGATCATCGTCCGAGAAGCCCAGGCGGCGAAGGTTGTTCGCATAGTTGGGCATCGCCAGGTACCCGCGCAGCCACTTGGTGCCGATCGATCGGGCCTCGTCGCGGTCCTCGGTGAGGATCACGGTCTGCTCCGGTGCGAGCAGCGGAGCCTCACCGAGGGCTGCGCGAGCGATCGCCGTGTGCTCCGGCGTCACCAGGTACGGGTGTGCACCGCGGCTGCGTTCGGCGGCCAGGTCCAGCATCTTCGGGCCGAGAGCCGCAAGGACCCGGCTGTCGGCCGGGACCGGCTGTGTGGCCGCGTCCAGCCCGTCCAGGAACGCCTTGGTGGTCGCCAGCGGCTTGCGGTAACGACCGGGTTCGCCCGCGTCGATCAGCGGTGCATGGCTGATCCCGAGGCCGAGCAGGAATCGGGGACCGTGCTCCTCCGTCAGGCGGGCATGCGCGGCCGCGACATCGTCCGGCTCATGCATCCACATGTTGAGGATTCCGGTCGCGATGACGGCTTTTTCGGTGGCGCCGAGAAGGTTCTCCACGGCGTCGAGCACCGGACCGCCGACATCGGGAATCCACAGCGCCGTGAAACCCAGTTCGTCCAGCTCCGATGCCGCTTCCGCAGCCGCTCCCGCATCGCCGTAGCGCAGTGGCGAACTCCAGATACCCACCCCGTCGAGATCCATACCGCGACCCTACCCGGTGGTGTGGCTGCGACGTGAAGTGCGGCGGTCGCGGTGGGGCTCAGGACGAATAGTCGTAGAAGCCCCGCCCGGTCTTCTTCCCGAGGTAACCGGCGTCGACCATGCGCTGCAGCAGGGGCGGCGGCGCCAGGTGCGGTTCCCGGAACTCCTGGTAGAGGGACTCGGAGACGTCGAGGACCACGTCGAGGCCGACCGTGTCGGACAACGTCAACGGACCCATCGGATGGGCGCAACCGTTGATCATCCCGGCGTCGATGTCTTCCTTTGTCGCGTAACCACTCTCGTACATGCGAATCGCGCTGACGAGATAGGGGATGAGCAAGGCGTTGACGACGAAACCGCCACGGTCGCCGGCCTGGATGGTCTTTTTGCCGAGGTGGTCACGGGCGTAGGCGGTGACGGTCTCGATCGCCTGCGGCGAACTGGCGAGACTGGCGATGATCTCCACCAACGGCATCACCGGCACCGGATTGAAGAAGTGCACGCCGACGACCCGGGAGGGATCGGCGACGTTCTTCGCGATGCGGACGATCGGGATCGACGACGTATTGGTGGCCAGGATCGTGGTGGCAGGTGTGACCTTGTCCAGTTCGGCGAAGAACTCGACCTTGAGTTTCTCGATCTCGGGCAACGCCTCGATCACCAGTTCGCGGTCGCCGAAGTCGGCAATCGTGGTGGTGGTGCGCAGCCGTGCCAGGGACTCCTGCGCCTGTTCGTCGGAGACCTTGCCCGATTTCACCGCCCGTGCCAGCGACTTCTCGACGCGTGCCCGTGCGGCCGCGGCAGTGTCCTCGTCCCGTTCGAGGACCAGCACGTCGTCTCCGGCCCGTGCGGCCACCTCGGCGATACCGGCACCCATCGTGCCGCCACCGATCACTCCCAGCTGTGTCACGCGATCCTCCGTCGTATCGGATGTCAGGGTTTCCCATCGGGCGGCGGCATCGGCCGCCGCCGACAGTCTGTTCACAACCTAGCGGGCGCGTGGGCATCTGCCATGCCCAGGTTGCGGTGACCAGGTCACGGATGGGCGGACGGCCGAGTTCGCCAGGGTCCTAGGTACCGCTGACGGTGACGATCAGCCCTCCCGCTGCACCGCGTTCGACACTGGTGAGCGGCCATCGCAGCGGCAATCGTGGACGTATGGATTACGTGGTCGCGATCGAGGAACTGGGCCTCGAGAATACATCCCTCGTCGGCGGCAAGGGCGCAAATCTCGGCGAGCTGGCGCGGGCCGGGCTGCCGGTGCCGGGCGGGTTCGTGCTGTCGGCCACCGCCTTTTCCGACTCGATGGAGCACGCGGGGGTGCGTGACGAACTGATCGATGTCCATCGTCAGGCGTTGAACGCGGTTGACGACGGCGATCGGGTGGCCATGCTCTCTGATCGGATGACGAACATCGTGTCCGCGGCCGGGATCGCCCCGGCTGTGCGGGATGCGCTGGTCGCGGCGTATCAGGAGTTGAGCACGGACGGTGACACCGACGCGATTGTGGCGGTGAGGTCATCGGCGATCGGTGAAGACGGCGTCACCGCATCGTTCGCCGGGATGAATGCCACGTTCACGAACGTTTCCACCGAGGCCGGGTTGGTCGGCGCAGTCGGACGCTGCTGGGCCTCACTGTTCAGCCCGAGGGTCATCACCTACCGGGCCGGCAAGGGTCTCAGCGGCGAGCCGTTGATGGCGGTGGTGGTGCAGAGAATGGTTGCCGCGGTCACGGCCGGCATTGTGTTCACGGCAGATCCCGTCACCGGAGATCGAAGTCGTCTCGTCCTCGAGGCCGCTCGCGGCCAGGGTGAGGTCGTCGTCTCCGGTGCGGTCACACCCGACACGTACGTCGTATCGAAGGATGGTGACTCGACGATCACCCGGACCGCCGGAACGCAGGATTTTCGTATCGTTCGCGGGACGGACGGGCACGATCACCGCGAACAACTCGACGAAGCGGAACGTTCGCTGCCCGTCCTCGACGACGATCTGGTCCGAACCATCGTCGGGCTGGCGCTGGCGGCCGAGAAGCATTACGGCGACCCGCAGGACATGGAATGGGCCATCGACGATGCCGGCGCAGTGTGGATCGTCCAGTCGCGCCCGATCACCACGCTGGACCCGACGGGATTGCGTAGCGGGACCATGCCCGAGAAGTCCACCGGCGGAAAGCGATTGGCGCACGGATTGGCGGCCGCACCCGGCATCGCCAGCGGCCCGACGCGGATACTCATGGCCCCGGAGGAGGGCCCTCGCCTCCGAGCCGGGGAGGTACTCGTCGCGCCGATGACCGATCCCGATTGGTTGCCGACGATCAGGCGAGCCGCCGCAGTGGTCACCGATCGAGGCGGCGTCACCTGCCATGCGGCGATCGTCGCGCGTGAGGTCGGTATCCCATGTGTGGTGGGCACCCGCTCGGGCACCAGGGATCTCGCGGACGAGTCCATCGTCACCGTGAACGGAACGACGGGGGAGGTGACGGCGGGTACGGCTCCGCAGCTGGTCGATTCACGGACGAGACCAGCCTCTACTGCGCGATCCGTCGGCCGAGAATACGTGACGGCAACGCACATCTACGTCAACCTCGGCACGCCCGATCGCGCCGCCGAGATCGCCGCCGACGACGTCGATGGTGTTGGGCTCGTGCGAGCGGAGTTCATGCTCACCGACGCGTTGTCCGGCCGCCATCCGCGTGCCGTGATCGCCGATGGTGACAGTCGAAGGTTCGTCACATCCCTGTCCGACGCACTGAGCCGGATCGCCGCGCCGTTTGGCTCACGTCCGGTCACGTACCGCACCACGGACTTTCGCAGCAACGAATTCCGTAGGCTCGCGGGTGGTGCGGAGTTCGAACCGGAGGAACGAAACCCGATGATCGGCTACCGCGGGTGTTTCCGTTACGTCCGGGACCCTGAGGTCTTCCGCCTCGAACTCGAGGCCATCGCGCTGGCGCGCGAGTCGCACGCGAACATCCACCTGATGCTGCCGTTCGTGCGTACTCGGTGGGAATTGGAGCGCTGCCTTGATCTCATCGACCACAGCCCGCTCGGAGGGCACCGTGGGATGCACCGATGGATCATGGCCGAGGTGCCCTCGGTCATGTACTGGCTGCCCCAGTACGTCGACGCCGGTATCGACGGCGTGTCGATCGGGAGCAACGATCTCACCCAGCTGATGTTAGGGGTCGACCGGGATTCCGAAACATGTGCCGAGTTGTTCGACGGGAGTGATCCGGCGGTGCTCGACGCCATCGAGACGATCATCGGTACCGCCCGTGATTGTGGAATCTCGTCGTCACTGTGTGGGCAGGCGCCATCGACCGATCCCGCCTTTGCCGAGAGATTGGTGCGAATGGGTATCACGTCGATCTCGGTGAACCCTGACGCGGTGGCGGCCACCCGTCGGCACGTGGCACGTGCCGAACAACGGCTGCTGCTGGACAATGTGTTGCGTCACGCGGCGCCGGGAACACAGGACGGGTAGCGCAGAACCCTTGGTGCGCGCTCGAATGGATCCACCGCGGCGCTCGCCCATCACATCCCGCGGTGCCACCGAACGACCGTGATGGGGCAGTGCGCCGCGGCCAGCACGTCTCGACTGGTCGACCCGAGGAGCATGCCGGAGAACCCGCCTCGCCCGCGGCTGCCCACCACGACCAGTTGTGCCGCCTGCGCATGATCGAGCAGCGCACGAGCCGGCCGATCCCGGACCACAACCGCACGAACCGGAATGGCGGGGTATCTGGCGCGGACATTGGCGAGGGCATCGTCGAGCTGTTCCTGGGCGTCGGCACGGTGCACCGGCCATTGCCGCGCCAGATTCTGATCCGACCCCATCAACGCGAGGTCGCTGTCAGCCCATGCGTGCACCACCGTGACAGCGACACCGCGAGCCGACGCCTGGTCGAACGCGGTCTCCAGCGCCGTCGCGCAGGCCGCGGAGCAATCTGTCCCCACCACCACCGCTGAGTCGACGGGGACATACGCGGACCGCTCGCCGACGACGGTCAAGGGACAGCGGCAGTGCGAGGCCAGAGCGGTGCTCACCGATCCCATGCTCGCGCGAACGATCCGCCTGTGGCCCCGATCGCCGACGACCAGCATCCACGCGGTCTCAGACCGGGTGAGCAACGACGCAATCGGCGCCTCGGTCACGATCTCCACCCTGACGCCGACCCGGGAGCCATCGGCCATCGCGGCTGCGATTGTGCGGCGCGCCTCGGACAATGCGCGCTCACATCCCGAACGCAACGACGCGCGGTACGCGGCCGGCAGGATCGTGGCGCCAGATGGGCACATCGATGACAGCAGGAGAACGGCGGATTCGTGGAGTTCGGCATCCTTCGCCGCCCAACGCACCGCCTCCAAGGCGGTCCCAGAACCGTCGACGCCCACGACGGTCAGACCAGCCGACACGTGGATCACCTCCGTGCCCGAAGTGGTCGATACTGTTCCAGTAGAACTCATTTCGAATGGCTGGGGCACGTGTCGAAGACCCCTGATCGCTGGGCCGAAATGCCTCGCCCCAGGCCGCCCAGGTGCCCCGGCAGGGGAGTTGATCGAGGATCAGCGGTTGCGCCGCTCGTCGGCCAGCTTGGCCGCGTACACGGCGGCCTGGGTTCGTCGCTCCATTCCGAGCTTGGCCAGAAGGCGCGACACATAGTTCTTCACGGTCTTCTCGGCCAGGTGCATCCGCTCGGCAATCTGGCGATTGGTGAGACCTTCGCCCAACAGGGACAGCAGGATCTTCTCCTGGTCACTGAGGCCGTTCAATGGCCCGGACTCGTGCTCCTGCTGCTGACGGAGCCTATCCATCAATGCGGCCGCCGCACGATTGTCCAGCAACGACCGGCCCGCACCGACCTCGTTGACCGCCTTCGCCAGCTCCATTCCGGTGATGTCCTTGACAACGTATCCACTCGCACCCGCCAGGATGGCATCCAACATCGCCTGATCCTCGGTGAAGGAGGTGAGCATCAGGCACCGGAGGCCGTCCACCTTGCTGAGCAGTTCCCGACACAATTCGATGCCGTTGCCGTCGGGGAGGCGTACGTCGAGCACGGCGACGTCGGGCCGGAGCGCCGGGATGCGCGCCAGTGCATGTGAACAATCCCCGGCCTCTCCGACGACTGTCAGGTTGGGGTCGGAATCGAGCAGTTCGATCAGCCCCCGCCGAACGATTTCGTGGTCATCGACCAAGAACACGGAGATCATCGGTTCCTCCCGACCGGAGCTGATGGCTGGCGATCACAGTCTGAAAGCAGCGGGTCAGCCGGTTCGGACCGGCACTCCGGGATGCACGGCCTCGGTTGAGAGGTTCGTCCCGAAAACCTCGTCCGCGAGCTTGCTCAGCGCGCGACAATCCTGCGCCCACGCCATCCGGCCGGCCGGCGTCGTGTGATACACCCGCAGCTGTTCGTATCCGGCCAGCTGACAGTCCATGGTCAACAGACCATTCGCGACGAGTTCCTCGAGGATCGCACGCAGTTCGCTGGACTGGAGCCGATAGTCGCGGCGGATGAGTTCTGCCTCGATATGAGGTTCAAGCATCGGTTCTGCGATCGCGCAACCCAGGATGTGGAGACGTTTCGCTGCGTACTCGATGGATCGCATCGTCATTTCCTCTCTGGGGCCGGCTGTCCGCCCGTCACTCTTCACTGTGCGACTGCTCGAGCAGGTTGTACAGGGCCGCAGTACCCTTTCCCCGAGGGACTTGTGCCGCCGCGCCGCGAAGACGACCCGCGACGGTGATGGACGCCGTCGGCGCACCCCGACCTGCTGTGCGAGCGGTGTCGGCACCACTAGGATCAGTCCTCATGACGGCTGATTCGGGAAGCGCGGGGGATCAGTCGGAGGACAGGCATGACCCGCTGTCCCAGATGCGCGTCCGAGATCCGACGGACGGCTTTCTCGAGGCCATGCTGGCGGTCAGCTCCGGACTCGACCTGAAGGCCACACTTGCATCGATCGTCGACTCGGCGGTGACCCTCGTCGACGCCGAGTACGGGGCGCTCGGCATTCGCGGCACCGGACACGACCTGAGCGCGTTCATCCACCAGGGTATCGACGACGCCACGCGCACCCGGATCGGTCCGCTGCCGAGCGGCCGAGGCGTGCTCGGTCTACTCATCGATCAGCCGAGAGTTGTTCGGCTCAAAGACCTCTCGCAGCACCCCGACTCGGTCGGCTTTCCGGCACATCACCCGACGATGACCACATTCCTGGGGACTCCGATCCGAGTGCGTGACGAGATCTTCGGAAACCTCTACCTCACCGAGAAGAAGGGTGGTGCCGAGTTCACCGAAGACGACGAGCTGGTGATCCAGGCGTTGGCGTCGGTGGCAGGGATCGCGATCGACAACGCCCGCCTGTATGAGCAGTCGCAGACGCGGCTCACCTGGATCGAAGCAACCCGCGACATCCGCATGGAATTGTTGTCCGGCGTCGACCAGCACGCGGTCGTCGAGATGATTGCGCGCAAGGCCCTCGTCCTTACGGATGCGAACCTCGTTTTCGTTGCGGAGCCTCCCGTGTCCGACCAGCCTGCCGGGATGGTTCGCGAACTCGTGGTGACCGTGGCCGAGGGCGAGCACGCGGGCGACGTGGTCGGCACATCCATTCCGGTGGCGGACTCGACCTCCGGCGAGGCGTTCTCCAGGCGGATTCCGTTGCGCCGCGATCGGCTTCGATTCAGCCCCACCGATGAGGTGTCCAATCGTTATGGCCCTGTCATGGTGGCACCGTTACGCACTCTGGAGGTCACCAGCGGTGTACTGGTGGTGCTGCGCCGGGCCGGTCAGCCGTCCTTCTCCGACGAACTGTTGGCGCTGAGCGCGAATTTCGCCGACGAGGTGGCGCTTGCCCTGGAGTTGGCCATGGCCGGCCACCGGGCACAACAGGTACAGGTTCTCGCCGATCGAGAACGGATCGCGCGCGACCTGCACGATCACGTGATCCAGCGGATCTTCGCCGAGGGCATGAGCTTGCAGGCGACGTTGCAGCAAACGCAGTCGCCCGACGTTCGGGAGCGATTGACCCGGACGATCAACAATCTCCAGGACGTCGTCCAGGAGATCCGCACCACGATCTTCGACCTGCACAACGCCGACTCGGCGATCACGCGACTTCGGCAACGGATAGACGAGGTCATCGATCAGCAGGTCGACGACGCACTACCGTTGCGCACTCATGTCCGGTTGTCGGGGCCCTTGTCCGTGGTCGAGCCACGGCTCGCGGAGCAGGCGTTGGCGGTGCTGCGGGAGGCGGTCAGCAACGTTGTCCGCTATGCGCAAGCCGACACCATGACGGTGATCATCTCGGTCGCCGACGACCTGGTGGTCGAGGTCGTCGACGACGGCATCGGCCTACCCGAAGACGTCACCGCGAGCGGCCTGACCAACCTACGTGAGCGAGCGGAGGCCTTCGGCGGTTCCCTCACACTCTCCCCGCCACCGACCGGCAGTGGGCTCGTGCTGCGATGGTCGGTACCACTCCAATGACCGACGAGCCATATCGCGACATACGAGCGGAGTCGGTCAGTGGTGGCTGTTGATGTCACCTGACTTGGCTCATTTTCCCAGATTTTCAGACTCGGATGGGGTCTGATCTGGGGTGATGGGTCGCGGGGTGGACACTAACCGGTGCCTCGTAGGCTGGCGGGCGTGGCATTTGTGCGCACGGTGAAGACCAAGTCGGGGGCGACGGCGGTCCAGATCGTGCACTCCAATCGCCGCGGATCGCGCACGATCGAGCACATCGGTTCGGCACACAGCGACCAGGAACTGGCGGCATTGAAGGCGGCGGCGACCGAGCGGCTGCAAGCCGGTCAGCAGCAGCTGGATCTCGGGCTGATGGCGGGGCCAGGAGCCTTGCCGATCACGTCCTCGCGCATGGCGGTGCTGTGGGACACCCTCACCGAGGTCTACGACACTCTCGGTTTCTCTGAGAAGGTCAATGGGGACACTGTGTTTCGTGATCTCGTGTTCGCCAGGATCATCGAACCCACCAGCAAACTCGACTCCCTGCGAGTGTTGAGCGAGGTCGGTGTCGAGCCGATGTCGTACGCGACGATCAAACGTCGTCTGCCGATGTACGCGGCCGCGCAGTTTCGCCGTGATCTGGCCGCGGCGTGCGCCGATCACGCGCGGGTGGGACCGGCAACCTTCTGCCTCTACGACGTCACGACCTTGTACTTCGAGACCGACAAGGCCGACGGATTTCGCGAGCCCGGCTTCTCGAAAGAACGCCGGCTCGAGCCGCAGATCACCGTGGGGTTGTTGACCGACGCGTCGGGGTTCCCGCTGATGATCCAGGCGTTCGAGGGCAATAGAGCCGAGACAGCCACGATGATGCCCACCCTGCGGGCGTTCATGGCCGCCTACAGCCTTGAGGACGTCACCGTGGTCGCCGATGCCGGGATGATCTCGGCAGCCAACAAGGAGGCCATCGAGGTGGCCGGGTTGTCGTTCATCCTGGGCGAGAAGATCCCCACGATCCCGTACGTCATCAGTAAGTGGCACAACGATAATCCCGATCAGGCGCCACCGGATGGGTTGGTGCTGACCCAGCCGTGGCCGGCGACCTCCAAAACAAGGTATCGCCGTAACCAGGTGGTCTACTACCAGTACAAAGCCGATCGGGCGCGCCGGTCGATCCGCGGTATCGACGAACAGATCGCCAAAGCGGAAAAGGCTGTGGCCGGCAAGATTCCGGTCAAACGCAACCGGTTCGTCACCCTCAAGGGCGCCGATAAGACGGTCAACCGAGATTTGGAGACCCGCGCCCGCACGTTGGCCGGGTGGAAGGCGTATGCCACCAATATCAGTTCTCCGACAGCGGATTTCGTGATCGGCACCTACCACAACCTGTGGAAGATCGAGAAGAGCTTCCGGATGTCCAAACATGATCTGGCCGCGCGTCCTATCTACCACCGCCTGCGCGATTCGATCGATGCGCACCTGTCGATCGTGTTCGCCACCCTGGCGATCACCCGGGTCATCGAGGCCCGCTCAGGCTGGTCGATCAAGAAGTTCGTTACCACCGCCCGCCGTTACCGCGCGATCACCATTCAGGCCGGCGAACACACCATCAACGCCGCCGACCCGATCCCCGACGACCTGCAAAAAGCGATCATCGACATTCGCGGTGGACACTAACTTGAGCCAAGTCAGGAGCCATATCGCGACATACGAGCGGAGTCGGTCAGTGGTGGCTGTTGATGTCAAGATCTCGCCACTCGTTTTCCCACACGCGATACCTACTGCGTTGCAGGAGACGTCGGATCGCCGCGGTGAGAAGCCACCACCCCAACACCACCAGTAGCGTGGTGGCCGCAGTGGCGATCAGAGCGTCGACCAGAGCATCGGCCGCCGTCCGCGGCGGGTTCACCACGGTTCCGGAATCGTCGACCCAGAGAGTTCGCGTCCCGCCGACGATGTCGGTACGGAATGAACCGATCTGAGCGCTCATCGATCGACCATCCGGTTGGGTCCACCTCACAGTGGTCGGCATATCCAGTCGCGCTGGAGCTTTCGTAATGGTTGCGACGACAGAGTGACGCGGCGCCTGATGATCGATCGTCGATGTCACCGAGGTGTATGTGCTGCTGCCGATGATCAGACTGACCGCAAAGCCCACCGCGGCGGCGATGGTCACGACGACCAATGCGAAAGTCTCGATGCGGTCGACCGGGCGGACGAGTTTGTTCGCCGACGTGTGCATCAACCGCCACGCGTGGAGTTCCCGGGAAAGCTGCTGCAGCATGTGTCTCGCCTCCCTGCCGACGGCCGGACTCCAACTCCCAGAGTATCGCTGCGCCGCTGATCGATCATCGGTTCTTGGACTGCAGGCCCGATGACCTTCGTCCCGGTTGGCCGCGATGTCCCCTTCGTCGCGGGTGGGCCGTTGGGCCCGGCGCCCTGGGGCGATCCGCCGAGCGCTGACCGCAACACCCGGCTGACGATGGCCTGGAGACCGTGATGCCCGTCGACCTCGCGGAGGATGACCTTCGACTCACGCGCAGACGCCTACGGCGAGCGTGTAATGGCGTCAGTTGATGTGGTTCCAGCATTCACCGGGAAGAAGGAAGACGGACATGAGCGAGCCGAACGCGCCGATGATGGTGGCGGTGGATGGGTCGGACAGCGCGACGGATGCCCTGCGTTGGGCCGCCGCGGCCGCGGTTCGCGAACACCGAGATTTGACGGTGGTCAGCGTCGCCGGAATCGTCCCGGCCGCCTACGGGCCGGGAGTCGTAATGACCTATACCGAGATCAAGCATGCCATGCGCGCCGAGGCGCAGCGCGTCGTCGACGATGCCGTTCGACTCGTCACGGAGTCGGCACCCGCGCCCTCGGTGACCGGAACCGTGCTGGAAGGCACACCCGCGCTGGCACTGCGCGAGATCTCCACCCGCGCGCACACGCTGATCGTGGGCAGTCGCGGGCGCGGAGGAGTCAAGGGATTGATGCTGGGCTCGGTCAGTACGGATGTGGTCGCGCACGCGAACTGTCCGGTCGTCGTGGTCTCGGGTCCGAGCGCAGCGGACGGACCGGTGGTGGTGGGCGTCGACGGTTCACCGCTGTCGCGTGCGGCCGTGGCCGAGGCCTTCCGGCAGGCCTCGTTGCTGAACACCTCAGTGCTGGCGGTCCACACCTACGGGGGCTCTGAACAGTTCGTTGGTTTGTGAGTAAACGTGATCGAAGGTGTGTATTTGTTGGCGTGTGTAGCTGGCTGAGTGGGCGCGGTCGCAGGGTGTTCATCGGTAGACGGCGTATCGGTGGTTCTGTGAGGGTCGGATGCCGGTTCCTGCTCGGCGGTTGGAGTCGGGGACGATGTGGGTGGAGACTTCGGTCACCGAGCCTGTTGGTCGGACTGTTGTGTATGCGCGGGTGTCCTGGCATGACCAGCGGGCTGATCTGGACCGGCAGGTCGCGCGGGTGAGCGAGTGGGCCACGGTCAATGGGCACACGGTTGGCGAGGTCGTGTCCGAGGTCGGCTCGGGCTTGAATGGCAAGCGGCCGAAGATTCGGCGGGTGTTGTCGGACCCATCTGCAACAGTGGTGATCGTGGAGCACAGGGACCGTCTGGCCCGGTTCGGGGTCGAGCACCTCGACGCTGCATTGTCGGTGCAGGGCCGTCGTATTGTGGTGGCCGACGACGGCGAGAGTGACGATGATCTGGTCCGCGACATGATCGAGGTCCTGACGTCGATGTGCGCCCGCCTGTACGGGCGGCGAGGAGCACGCAACCGGGCCATGCGGGCGGTCACCGCGGCGAAGCAACCCAACGCTGGGACTGTGTGATGGCCGTGAGGTTCCAGATCCCGGACGGGCACGTGCTACAGGCGTACCAGTACGCACTCGATCCGTCCGATGGGCAGGTCGGGGTGTTGGAGTCGCATGCTGGTGGTGCGCGGTTCGCATACAACACGATGCTGCGGGCGGTGAAGGCGAATCTGTCGCAGCGGGAGGCCGAGAAGTCCTACGGGATCGCTCCTGAGGACCTGACCCCGTCGCTGAGGTGGTCGTTCCAGTCATTGCGGAATGAGTTCAACCGCCGCAAGCACCAGGTGGCCCTCGACGAGGACGGGTTGCCGTGGTGGCCGGTGAACTCGAAGGAGGCCTACGCCGGGGCGTGCAGGAACCTATCGGAGGCGTTGGCGAACTTCGATGCCAGCCGACAAGGCGCCCGTGGTGGTGCGCGGGTGGGGTTCCCGTCGTTTAAATCGAAACGGTCGACCCGCACGTTCACCTTCACCACCGGCGCAATCCGCGTCGAGCCTGACCGCCATCACGTGACGTTGCCCAAACTCGGCACTGTCCGGGTCCATGAGTCGACTCGCAAGCTCGCGCGGCGCCTGGAATCGGGTACGGCACGGATTCTCCGGGCCACAGTGCGATTCGAGCGCGGCCGGTGGCTGGTCAGCTTCACCTGTGTCGTCGCCCGCGCCGTGCAGCGGCCCACACACGTCAAGCTGGTCGCACCGGTGGTCGGGATCGATCTGGGGGTGAAAGACCTTGTTGTCGCCGCGACCCCGGAGGGCAGGGAGGTGATGCGGGTTCGGGCACCGAAGGAACTCTCCCATGCCGGGCGGCGGTTGCGGGCGTTGCACCGCAAAGCGGCCCGCCAGCAGGGCCCGTGGGACGACCCCGCAGGTACGGCCCGGCAGGAGCCGTCGGCCGGGTGGCGGCGTACCCAACAGCAGCTCGCCCGCGAGCACGCGCGGGTCGCGAACCTGCGGCGTGACCGACTCCACAAACTCACCACCCGGTTGGCGCAGTCGTTCGAGGTGATCGGTACCGAGACGCTCGCGGTGAAGAACATGATGGCCGCCGGTAGTGCCCGCAAACGCGGGTTGAATCGTTCGATCGCTGATGCCGGGCTCGGTGAGTTCTTCCGGCAGCTCGACTACAAGACCGGCTGGTACGGCTCGACATGCGTGCGAGTCGATCGGTGGTATCCAAGCTCGAAGACGTGTTCTGGCTGCGGGTCAGTGAAAACCAAACTGGCCCTGTCAGAACGCCTTTACCAGTGCAGTAACGGCGACTGCGGGTTGCAGATCGATCGTGATCTCAACGCCGCAATCAACCTCGCACGCTATGCGCGAGCGGAGCAGAGTGCCTGCTTCGACAATGGTGGAGCCGACCGTAAGACGACCGCTCCGGCGGCGCTGGTGGCGATGAAACCTGAATCCGGTAACGGAAGCGCCTCACCGCAAGGCGAGGCTGCCTGATGAACGAGCACACTCACCTTTGCTCACCAACAGGCAACGGCTCTGCCCATGACGCGTTCTACGGTGCGGGAAACGAGGTGATGCAGCGATGGCACGACGAGGCGATCGCATTGGTGGCCGAGCAGTTGGCCGGCTTTCGCGAGGATTACCCCGACGTCGGCATGGACACCATCGTCGCGGTCGATACACCGGCGCACCGCATCGCGGATGCGGCTCAGACTGCTCAGCTCGTGGTGGTCGGAAGCCGTGGACGCGGAGGCTTCCGCGGACTACTTCTCGGTTCCACCAGCCGAGCTGTGCTCCATGTCTCGCCTTGCCCGGTCATGGTCGTCCACAGCGCGACGTAGGCCTCGGCGGGCGAGTGCCGCCGGGAACGCGACACTGCCCACGCCTGCCGGGCACCGGCTCCGGGCCGGGGTTCGGTGCCCGAGCAGCGACCGCTCAGGCGCGATCCGGTGCTTGTTCGGCTGCGGCGATCTCGGCGCGCACCTGGTCCATGTCGAGGTCGCGCACCGCGCCGATCAGTTGATCGAGCTGCGCGGTCGGCAGGGCGCCGGGCTGATTGAATACCAGGACACCGTCACGGAATGCCATCAGCGTCGGGATCGACCGGATCTGGAAGCCGGCAGCCAGCTGTTGCTCGGCTTCGGTGTCGACCTTGCCGAACACGATGTCGGTGTTGTCCTGTGCGGCCTTCTCGAAGACCGGCGCGAACTGGCGGCAGGGACCGCACCAGCTCGCCCAGAAGTCGAGCAGCACGATGCCACCCTCTCCGATGGTGTCCTGCAGATTCTCCAAAGTGATCTCACGAGTGCTCATGATCTGTTCAATGCATACCCCTGGGGGTATATTCCCTCGGAGATGTCACCGTGATCACGCTGTCCATTCCGGTGCGGCCCGCGGCGATGCGTCCAGACCGCGGGACGCCTCAGGCGTCATCCGGTGCTTGTTCGGCTGCGGCGATCTCGGCGCGCACCTGGTCCATGTCGAGGTCGCGCACCGCGCCGATCAGTTGATCGAGCTGCGCGGTCGGCAGGGCGCCGGGCTGATTGAATACCAGGACACCGTCACGGAATGCCATCAGCGTCGGGATCGACCGGATCTGGAAGCCGGCAGCCAGCTGTTGCTCGGCTTCGGTGTCGACCTTGCCGAACACGATGTCGGTGTTGTCCTGTGCGGCCTTCTCGAAGACCGGCGCGAACTGGCGGCAGGGACCGCACCAGCTCGCCCAGAAGTCGAGCAGCACGATGCCACCCTCTCCGATGGTGTCCTGCAGATTGTCCAGAGTGATCTCACGAGTGCCCATGACCACTGCAAGGCCCGTCCGTCTGGGCATATTCCCGATTCAGTCCGCGGTGTTCGCGCCGGGCCGCGCTCCGCGCGACGACGCGCTGCTCACTGATGCAGGTGTAGCGCGAGGACCGGGATCGTCCGGATACCTTCGGTCTTTACCGCATAGTCGGCGAATCCCGGGTAGCGACGAGCCTGTTCGGCATAGATGCGGTCGCGATCAGGCCCGGTGACCTCACTGACCGAGACCGCACGCTTTTCGGTGCCGAGTTCGACCTCGGCGGAACCCGCGGTGGTGAGGTTGTAGTACCAGGCGGGATTGCTGGGTGCGCCCGCCTTCGACGCGAAGACATAAACCGTCGTGGGATCCTGATCGTCGGGCAGATACATCATCGGAGTGACGTTCTCTTTGCCGGTCTTGCGACCTCGATGATGGACCAGCACCATCGGGGCCCCCTCGAAGTTCCCTCCGACCCTGCCGTCGTTGGCCCGGAACTCATCGATGATCTGGTTGTTCCAGTCCTGGTACTCGCTCATCGCATTTACTCCTCGGTCGGTACGGCGCACGACAAAGCTGGGAGAAGCCTACGACGATCGGTGTTGCGGTAGGCCCGCATATCGGTAGATCGCGCTGTCCGGATGCCGTGCCAGCGCACCGGGTCCACAAAGCAGGCCGTGGCCCAGATGTCACACCAGATGGTCTCTCAGATCTCGAAGTACTCACAGTGGATGGACGCCGGCTCTGCCCCGGCGCGGATTGCCGCAGCACGGATCGAAGAAACTCTTGTCCCGCCCAGAGCTGGTGGGGAAGTACGAGTCCTGCAGCCAGATACCCGTACAGATGGATCAGGTGCCAGGACTCGTAGCGCAGGCGGCGGCGCGCAAACCGGTACGACGTGAGCACGACCATGACGATGCATACCGTCCCGGCGATCGCGAGCAGCATGCCCGGATAGTCGAGCGCGAAGTCGACGACGGTCGGCCAGATGTGCGCCAGGTCGACATCCGCGTATCCGACGGTGACCAGCATGATATGCGCGAGCAGCAAAGCGAAAGAACCGAAACCGACCCAGCGATGCGCCCGGGTCAGTGCGTCCCGCCCCCACGCACGTTCGATGAACGGCACTCGCGCCATCATGATCACCTGGACGAGCATCAACGCCGATGCCCAGAGCCCGGCCAGGCGCCCGATCGAGGTGACGATCGCACCTGCCGTCCCCGTGTCGGTCAGGCCACCGCCGGCCACCCAGAGCACCGTGACGAAGAGAAGCAGTGCCCAGAACACACTTCCGGTCACGTCTCGCCACCAACGAGGGCTCCGATGAGCTCGGCGTCGCCGCGTACCGACGGCTGGCGCCGCACCGGCCGATGGAGGGGCGGGAGCGACAAGATTGCCCGATGTCACGTGGCCAATCCTCTGTCGCGAAGTCGGGGGGTGACTGGCAGCGGGCTGGGAACCACCTGTCAACGGTGTGCAGCGTCGTCCCGGCCGAAAGAGCGGGAATCGGCAACAGCGTGGATGCCAAATCGACCGTGCACGTCACCTCCTACCTGATTCGACGTGGGATAACGTCTAGTCATGTCGGATTCTGAACGTGAGGATTCAGCGGCCCAGCCGGCGCCGTCCATGGCCAGCCCGGCCCTGCTGCGTGAATTGCCGTCCACCCCTCGCGGCATCCGCACCCGCGACGCGTTGATCTCTGCGGCGCGCATGGTTTTCGAACGGCTCGGCTATCTCGACACCCGGCTGATCGACATCACCACCGAAGCACGCTGTTCGTCGGGGACGTTCTACACATATTTCGCGGGCAAAGAGGAGATTCTCGCGGCGGTCCTCGAGATGTCACAGAAGGACATGCTGCATCCCGGAATGCCTCACGTCATCGACGATGACGATCCGGTAGCCGTCATCGCGGCCAGCAACCGCGCGTATCTCGAGGCGTACCAACGCAATGCGCGCTTGATGGGAGTCCTCGAGCAGGTCGCCAACATCGATCCCGAGTTCCGCCGCCTACGTCATGAGCGAGCCGAGGCGTTCGTTCTCCGCAATGCCCGGAGCATCGAGGCGCTGCAGTCGCGAGGACTGGTCGACGAGCGCCTCGACCCGCTGCTCGCATCCCGAGCGCTGTCCGGAATGATCAGCCGACTGGCGTTCTCCTTCTTCGTGGTCGAGCCTGAATTGGGCAAACCGCCTGTCGACATCGACGCGGTTACGGACGCATGCACCATTTTGTGGGCCAACGCTCTTCGACTCGCTTCCTGACATCCTTTTCGCCGGCCCCGCTGATCGCCCCTGCCTGCCGACTCCTGCCGAGCAGGCATCGATCCGAAGTCGCCGGGTAGTCGCCATCGGGAAGAAGGACGACCTCCCCCCGGTCGCCGACGAGATCTGTTCGGTCCCGACTCTGTCCTCCGCTATTGAAGTTGACGGCGACTTCAACTATACAGTTCTGAGACGTGCATCACAGCACGTTCACACATTGGGGTAGCTCACACAATGAGCTCGGGAATGGCCGCGGAGACCCTCGAGCCCGTCCACGCAGTCGCCTACGCCGGTTCTATCGCCGGCAGTCAGATCACATTGTCGGAGAAGGGAAGCAGGTTGACACACACTGAGACGGAGCTGATCGACAGGAGCGCGAGCGCCGCCCCGCCACGTGGGCTGCGGTCGCTCTGGGATCGCAAACTCGACAGCTATCCGGAAGCCGCGGCACGCTACCGATATCTGGCAATCACCGTTCTCGCCACGATCGTTCTGTACTACCAGCTCTACATCCAAGGGGCGGTCGCGACGAAGATCATCGCTTCGTTCGGCATGACCTTCACCCAGTTCGTCGTCATCTCGATCGTCGGCAATCTCGTGGGTGCGTTCGCATCACTGGCCGCCGGACTCGCCGACCGATGGGGACGTGCCAACCTGGTCGTCATCGGCCTGGTGATCACGGGTCTGTTGGTGCTGTTCGCGTTGCCGCTGGCTCCGAATACCCTGTGGTACACCATCTTCTTCGCGCTGCTGAGCATCGTCGAAGGCATGATCCTCGTGGCTACGCCTGCGCTGATCCGTGATTTCTCACCTCAGGTCGGCCGGGCGTCGGCGATGGCATTCTGGACGATGGGCCCGGTGCTGGGCAGCTTGGTGGTGACCGCCGTCTCCAGCAGCACACTCGATGCACACCCGGATTGGCAGTTCCAGTTCTACGTATGCGGCATAGTCGGGCTGATCGTGGCAGTGATAGCCATCGTCGGGCTGCGCGAGCTCTCGCCGGGGCTACGGGATCAGCTGATGGTCAGCCTTCGCGAACGAGCGCTCATCGAGGCCCGCGCCCGCGGCATCGATGCCGAGACGGCCCTGCGCGGACACTGGCGTCAGATGCTCCGATTCGACGTCATCGGCCCAGCCATCGCGATCAGCCTGTTCCTGCTGTTCTATTACATCGCGGTCGGGTTCTTCGTGGTGTACTTCGCGACGACCTTCGGCTACTCCGAAGCACGCGCCAACGGTCTGGCCAATTGGTACTGGGTCGCGAACGCGATCGCACTGATCCTCGCGGGTGTGATCTCCGACAAGATCCGGGTACGCAAGCCACTGATGGCGATCGGTGCTGCGATCTCGATCGTCGGCACGGCGATCTTCGCCATCCTGGCGACACATCCCGATACCGGGTATTACACGTTCGCGATGGTGCTGGTGATACAGGCAGTGGGCGGCGGAATCGCCTATTGCGCCTGGATGGCGAGCTTCACCGAGACGGTGGAACGACACAACCCGGCCGCCACGGCGACGGGCCTGGCGATCTGGGGATGGACGATCCGTATCACCGTGACGCTGGCACTGACCGCCTTGACTTTCGTGGTCCCGGCGACATCGACACTCGTCGACCAGGGTTCCCGAGTGTCGGAGATCGTCGCGGAGTATCCCGAACAAGTGGCCACGGCGAGCGCGGTGGAGCCGGCGACGCTCGGCGCCCTGGCCGCCAACCCGATGGACGCGCGCGCGGGTGCGTCCGCGGTCGCCCAGTTGATGCGGGCAGGTCTGGCGGCGACTCCTCAGGACGCGGTGGCACGCCTTCAGCAACTGAGCACCGATCCGATCCCACCCGCCGATCAGGCCTACCTCGCCGAGCACGCTTCCGACGTGAAACAGGCACAAGACGACAATCCGGGCCAGTGGCAGGTCTGGTGGTGGATCTGTGTCATCGCTCAGCTCCTGTTCGTGCCGTTCATCTTCGTGCTGAAGGGTCGATGGAACCCGCGAAGGGCTCGTCTCGACGCGCAGGAACACGACGCCGTCGTCGAGCGGGAGCTGTCCGCGTTGCGGTCGGCCTGAGAAGCGATCTCTCGCAGGCCAACTCGCCGACAGATCGGCCCGGTCCCCGAGGAGCTCCGGAGCGCCGGCGGACGATCCGACCACAGATCCCTGAGGAGCTCCGGAGCGCCAGCGGACGACCCGACCACCGATCCCTGAGGAGCTCCGGAGCGCCAGCGGACGACCCGACCACCGGTGCCCGGGAAGCTCCGGAGCGCCAGCGGACGACCCGACCACCGATCCCTGAGGAGCTCCGGAGCGCCAGCGGAGGAGCGTCACGAAGGGTCACCCCTCTGACGCTCCTCCGCTGTCGTGGCGGCCGGCGCTTCACCCCTCAGGGCCGAATTCATGCAGCTCGGAGGTGGCGGTTCAGCAGAGTGCGGGTCACGTCGGACGCCGGATGAGAGTCTCCGATCGGTTCGGAGGTCCGAGGTCGGCAACACCAGCAGTGGCCCGAACTACCGAGTTTTGGCCGCTCCTGTGCTGTCGGTCACACCGCAAGCGCCATAGGTTCGTACGTGACAGAGGTCACAGGGTCCACAGATCATGCTGATGGACTTACGACGGTGAGGGAGAGACCGCATGCCACTCGAACCTGTATCGCAGGGGCTCCTGCAACAACTCGCGGAGGAACGCCAGCCACCGATCAGCGAACAAACTCCTGCGCTGGCGCGGATGTCGGGACCGATCTTCGCCGGAATGAGTGGTCGAGGTCCGGACGTCGCGCGAGTGCAGAATCTCAAACTGGAAGGCAACGACGGCGGCACGTTCCGTGTGCGTGTCCTGGTACCCGAGGGGGAGCCGGAGTCGGTCATCGTCTATTTCCACGGTGGGGGATGGGTTCTCGGCGACATCGACCTCCAGTACGACCATGTGGGCCGCGACTTGGCGAATCGGACCCGGTCCACGGTCGTGTTGGTCAATTACCGCAAGGCACCCGAGCACCGGTTTCCGGTCGCGATCGAGGACAGCTACATCGGATTGTGTTGGGCGGCAGATCATGCGGCGGAGTTCGCGAGGCCCGGCGCACCACTGATCATCGCCGGGGACAGCGCCGGCGGCAACATCGCCGCCGTCATGGCGTTGTGGGCGCGGGATCGGCAGGGACCGCGGGTCGACTACCAGGCCCTCGTCTACCCCGTCACCGATTGCGACTTCGAGACGGCGTCGTATGTGAACCCGGAAAACCAGTTGATGCTCAGTCGGGACACGATGATCTGGTTCTGGGATCACTATCTACCTGACGCCGACGCGCGTACGGATCCGGATGCGTCGCCACTGCGCGCGACAAACCTGGCCGGCCTACCACCGGCGCTGGTGTATGTCTGCGAGTACGACCCACTGCACGACGAGGGGGTCGCCTACGCGTCAGCGCTCGAGAAGGCCGGTGTGCCGGTGACTTTGACACAGGCCGACGGCCAGATGCACATCTACTTCCAGATGGCGAACATCCTGCCCGGCTATCAGACAGGCATCCAACTGGTCGCCGACCACATCAGCGAATTCATCACCAACCACACTCGCACAGCGCAAGAGTCCTCCCGCGCTCCGGAAAAGGAGACCACTGATGCCTGATCGCGACGTCATCATCATCGGCGCCGGCTTCTCCGGTCTCTACCAGCTGTTCAAGCTGCGCGACCTCGGGTTCGACGCCCATGTGATCGAGGCGGGTCCACAAGTGGGCGGCACCTGGTATTGGAACCGATACCCGGGCGCACGCTGCGACATCGAATCGATCGGCTACTCATACTCGTTCGATCCCGACCTCCAGCAGGAGTGGAACTGGTCCGAACGCTATGCCGCTCAGCCGGAGATCTTGTCCTATCTCGAACACGTCGCCGATCGCTTCGACCTCCGTAGGGACATCACCTTCGACACGCGGGTCCAGTCATTGGAATTCGACGATTCCGACGATGTGTGGACGGTGACCACCGACTCCGGTTCGCGGATCACGTCGAGGTTCGTGATCGCCGCGACCGGATGTCTGTCGAAGCCGTTGGTTCCGACGTTCGACGGCCTGGACGATTTCACCGGCGACACCTACTGGACCTGGAACTGGCCGGTCGGCGGCGTCGATCTCAGCGGCAAACGTGTTGCCGTCGTGGGAACCGGATCCTCGGGCGTACAGACGATCACCGCCATCGCCCCGACCGTTGGCTCGCTGACGGTGTTCCAGCGCACCCCGACCTATGCGGTCCCGGCCCACAACCGGCTCATCGCCGAGGAATTGGCAGAACTCAAGACGCACTATGACGACTACCGGGAAGAGTGCCGGCTCTCGGTCGGCGGGGCGCTCTGCGGCGACGAGCTACCGCCGTTCTACGATGACCTCGACGACGATCGCATCGCTTCCGAACTCGGACTGCGCTGGGACGACGGCGGACTGTGCTTTCAACAGTCGTTCCGTGACCTGCTGCAGCACCCGGAGGCCAACGAGCGAGCCGCCGAGTACGTGCGAAACCGCATCCACCAGAAGGTCGAAGACCCCGAGACGGCCGAGAAGTTGACTCCTCGGTCATACCCCATCGCGGCGAAACGAATGTGTGTGGACACCGGCTACTACGAGGTCTACAACCAGTCGAACGTGTCCCTGGTCGATGTGAACGAGCATCCGATCCACCGGATCACCGAACGTGGGATCCTTGTCGGCGAGACCGAGTACGAGTTCGATGTGATCATCCTGGCCACCGGTTTCGACGCCATGACCGGGGCGCTCGACGCGATCGAGATCCGTCACGGTGACCTGACACTTCGCGACAAGTGGGCCGACGGACCGCGCACCTATCTGGGGCTGATGTCGGCCGGGTTCCCGAATCTGTTCACGGTGACCGGCCCGCAGAGTCCGTCGGTGCTGTCGAACATGGTGACCTCAATCGAGTATCACGTCGAATGGATCAGCGCTGCACTGCAGCATCTGCGCGACCAGGGGCTCACGCGCATCGAACCGGACGTCGATGCCGAGGACAATTGGGTCAACACCAACAACGACGTCGCAGACCTCACGCTGCTACCGCAGGCACCGTCCTGGTACATGGGCGCGAATGTTCCCGGCAAGCGACGTGCCGCCCTGCCTTTCGTCGGCGGGGTCGGCACGTACAAACAGATCGGCGATGGCGTGGCGATCGCCCACTATCACGGCTTCGAATTAGCCTGATGCACAGCCGGATTCTCAATGGGGCTGTGGTCTGCTTAGCGGCCACTGATCGCTCAGCCTGATCCACCGGTGTCCTCAGCTCACGCCGGGCCACTGATCGTTCAGCCTGATCCACCGGTGTCCTCAGCTCATCAGCTCATCACGAGCCACTGATCCCTGAGGAGGCCCGGAGCGCCGGCGGAGGGACGTCACGAAGGGCGGCCTTCCGCCGGCGCATCCTTGCGAGCGTTCGGGCTCCCTCAGGACTCGTGGTGGATGGGAGCTCGGATCCGAACCTCTACGAAGAAGTGATCGGCAATCGTCCCCGCCCGAGCGACCGCCAGGCGAACCAGTGCTCAGTCGGCGGTCGGTGAGCTCGCCCACCGTCGCATCGCCCGCGAAAAACTCGACCAGTCGCGGTATCCCAGTCGCTCGGCGATCTGGGTCCGCGGCAACGACGTGTCACGGATCAGGTCGTGCGCCAGGCTACGACGGACATCGTCGTGGATCGCCCGATACGAGGTGCCCTCGCGGGTGAGGCCCCGGCGCAACGTCCGAGCCGAGTAGTGCAGGTCTGCGGCACATTCCTCGAGTGTCCGGTCCAGCGACGGCTGCTCGAGCAGATACGCGCGCACACGACCGGCCACCCCGTGAGCGTGCAGGCGTTCCGCGCGCAGCCGCTCACACTGTTCGATGATGACAGCGGCGGTGTGTGGATTGGCCATGGGCAGCGGCAGGTCGAGGTAGGAGCGATCGAAGATCAACTCGTCTCGGCTGCAACCGAAGTCGACCGAGACCTCGAAAACCTCCCGATAAGTGTCACGCGCGTCACCGTCGGGTGCATCGCGGGTCAGGTGCACCTCTCGCAACGGCGCGACGTCGGTGCCGGCGAACAGTTCACGCTGCATCTGCACGCTCGCGCTGAGGTCACGTTCGATCACAAATGCCGCGATGTCATCTGGTACACCCGCGGTGTGCGCCGAGAGTGACCAGCGGTCGTCGCCGACGAGCTCACCGGTCATCGTCGCGAAGGCGAACGTCAGCGGCGAGTACCTCAGACCGCACCGCACCATGTCCGCGACCAGACTGCAGGCCTGCAGCAGATAGCCGTAGTAGCCGTACGACGTCAGGTGGTACTCCCGGCCGATCTCGGCCCCGATACCCGGTCGGTCACCGAGGGCGGCCAGCAGGTTCCGGATCACCACGATCTCCTGCTGCGCCTCGATCAGCTTGGCCGTGTCGGTAAGAGTGTCCCCGGTCAGTCCGGATCCGTCCCAAAGCGATTCGGGCGATACCCCGTTGTCGGCAGCCCACGCGCAGATGATGGCCACGCCGGCGGTCGTGCGTGGATGGTCCCATGGGTCTGGCATGCGGGCGAACACCGTTGCCGACGCCTCATCGATCACGTCCCCGTCCGTCTCGACGATCATCGTCACGCCGTCATCCTCTCTGCCGCGCCGCTCGAGCCATGTGAGGAGTATCACCCTCCAGGCCGCGCCACGGCAATTCTCTGCACGTTCACGCGAAGGAGTGGGACGACCGTCCGAGTCCCCCTGTGTGGCCGCAATTGCCATCCTTCTGGCCCCGAATGACCTGTCTGTGTCGCGCCTCCCGACCATACGCTCATCAACGACCGACGTGACAGTCGTCACATGGCGCGGCGTTTCCGGTCCGATGACACAGCACGCACCCCGGCCACCCGGTTCACCAAGTCCCAAGGAGAACGTATGAAGACCAAGGCAGCGATCCTCGAAGAGGTCGGCGGAGACTGGAAGATCGCCGACGTGGACCTCGGCGATCCGACGGCAGGCGAGGTGCAGGTCAAGCTCGCGGCGTCCGGCCTGTGCCACTCCGACGCGCACCTGGTCACCGGGTCGAGCCCGGTGCCCATCATGCCGGTCCTCGGCGGCCACGAGGGTGCCGGCGTCATCACCAAGGTCGGCCCTGGCGTGACCGGACTGGAGGAGGGCGATCACGTCGTGCTGGCGTTCATCCCCGCCTGCGGTACGTGTCCGTCATGCTCGACCGGACTGCAGAACCTGTGTGACGAGGGCGCCGGGCTGCTTACCGGGCAGGCGATCTCCGACAAGACCTACCGGGTGACCCGCGACGGGCAGCCTGTGCTGCAGATGTGCCTGTTGGGAACATTCGCGCCCTACGTGACCGTGAATCAGGCGTCCGTCGTCAAGATCGAGAAGGACATTCCGCTGGACAAGGCCGCCCTGCTCGGTTGCGGCGTGTCGACCGGGTGGGGTTCGGCGACCGAGATCGGCAATACCCGCCCCGGAGACACGGTCGTGGTCATGGGGGTCGGTGGTGTCGGTATCAATGCCGTCCAAGGTGCCGCGTTCGCAGGTGCACGGTTCGTCGTCGCGATCGACCCGGTGGAGTTCAAGCAGAAGAAGGCGATGGAGTTCGGCGCCACCCACACCTACGCGTCGGTCGACGAGGCAATGGCGGAGCTACCCGACATCACCTGGGGTCACATGGCCGACGTCGTGGTGATCACCGTGGGCGAGATCAAGGGAGAGCACGTTCAGCAGGCACTCGGCATGACGGCCAAGGGTGGCCAGGTGGTCGTCACCGGTATGGGCAATTTCCAGGACGGGCAGGTCGATCTCAACCTCTTCGAGCTCACGTTGCTGCAGAAGCGGGTGCAGGGGGCCATCTTCGGCGGCGCGGGCCCGCGCACCCAGATCCCCAAGCTGCTGCACCTGTATCGATCCGGACTGTTGAAGCTCGATGAACTCGTCACCACGACGTATCGCCTCGAGGACATCAATCAGGGCTACCGCGACATGGCCGACGGCAAGAACCTGCGCGGCGTCGTCCTGTACACCGACGAAGACTACTGAGGAGACACCCAGATGCGTACCCACAAGGACCACTACATCAACGGGCAGTGGATTCCGTCTACGGGGAGTTCGCTTCTCCCGGTGACGAATCCGGCGACCGACGAGACCATCGGCGAAGTCGCCGCGGGGTCGGCCGACGACGTCGACCAGGCCATTCGGGCCGCGCGCGCCGCTTTCGACGGATGGTCGGCGACGTCGGTGGCAGAGCGCGCCGGCTATCTCGGCGCGATCGCGCAGGGACTCATCGATCGTTCGGAGGAACTGGCCGCACTCATCTCGAGCGAGATGGGCGCACCGATGTCGTTCGCCCGTGCGGCGCAGGTCCCGTTGCCCATCAACAGCTTCGCGCAGGCCGCCGCCATCGTCACCGAGTTCGAATTCGAGGGCAGCTACCGCGGGTCGACGATCGTCCGCGAGCCCTACGGGGTCATCGGTGCCATCACGCCGTGGAACTATCCGCTCCACCAGATCGCGCTGAAGGCCGCATACGGCATGGCCGCAGGCAACACCGTGGTGGTGAAACCGAGTGAGGTCACACCGCTCAACGCCATCGTTCTGGCCGAGATCATCGACGCCGCGGGACTTCCGCCGGGTGTGTTCAACGTGGTGTTCGGAACGGGTCCGGAAGTGGGAGAGGCCATCGCGTCGCATCCTGACGTCGACCTGATCAGCTTCACCGGCTCCACCCGGGCTGGGCGACGGGTCAGTGAACTCGCGTCGAACACCGTCAAGCGGGTCTCGCTCGAACTCGGTGGCAAGAGCCCCAACATCCTGCTCGACGATGCCGACCTCACCGCCGCGGTGCCGGCCGCGGTGCAGGCCGCATTGCTCAACTCGGGCCAGACCTGCTCGGCCCTGACCCGTCTGTTGGTGCCTCGCTCCAAACTGGCCGACGTCGAGAGCATCGCGAAAACCGTGATCGAGTCGATTCCCGTGGGCGACCCGACCGACGAGGCCACAGTGCTCGGGCCGCTCTCGTCTCGAACCCAGCAGGAGCGGGTTCTCGGATACATCAAGAAGGGAATCGACGAGGGTGCACGTGTTGTGACCGGCGGACAGACCGAGCCGGGAGACGGTCCCGGAGCCTATGTCCAGCCGACTGTGTTCTCGGACGTCACCACGGAGATGACGATTCACCGCGAGGAGATCTTCGGCCCGGTGCTCGCGATCGAGCCGTATGACACCGAGGACGAGGCAGTCGAGATCGCCAACGACACCATCTACGGTCTCGCCGGTGGGGTCTGGTCTGGCTCGACGGAACGTGCCCAGAAGGTGGCGCGAAGGATTCGGGCGGGCCAGATCGCGGTCAACGATGCCGGAATGAATCTCGATGCGCCTTTCGGTGGCTACAAGCAGTCCGGGATCGGTCGCGAGGCAGGACAATTCGGCCTCGAAGAGTTCTTGGAGGTCAAGTCCATCCAGGGCTGACCGATGGCATTGCCGTCGACGCTGCGAAACCGGGATCGTCTCCGGTTTCGCAGCGAGACGTTCTAGTGTGTGATCACGGCCACATGTCTGATGCGCCCCCGGCACGGATCCGCGGCGCACGACGAGGGAGAGATGAAACATGTCAGTCACCACCACCGGATCGACCAATGATCTGACCACCGAACCGCTGCGCTCGCGTCGAAATCACTGGAACAACCAGGTCCGTCGGCATGCCTTCATGACCCCCGATCAGGCGGCGGTGACCTACCTCGACACTGTGACGACGTGGCGCGAACTCGACGCACGATCGCGCGCATTCGGCGCCGCGCTGCACCGGCGGGGAGTGCAGTTCGGCGACCGCGTCCTGATGGCCCTGCTCAACCGCACCGAATACCTCGAAGCGGTGCTGGGGGCCAATCTGATCGGTGCCATCCCAGTGCCGGTCAACATCCGCATGAGTCCCGCCGAAGTCGGCTTTCTGGTCAACGACAGTGGGGCGAAGGTGATAGTGACCGAGACGATGCTCGCCCCACTCGCCGACGCCGTCAGCGCCGCGACCGGCGGGATCGACACCACTATCGTGGTCGGCGGCAGTGAGAACGAGGCCCACCTCGACTTCGAGACGCTCGTTTCCGAGGATTCGTCGGATCTGCCCGAGATCGATGTGCCCGAAGACACCGTCGCTCTCATCATGTACACCTCGGGAACCACGGGAAAACCCAAGGGCGCCATGCTGACCCATCAGAATCTACAGGCGCAGGCGATGACGGTGATCGCGACGTCACAGAGTGGATCGTCCGACGACGACGTGGCCTCGATCGTTCCACCCATCTTCCACATCGCGGGCCTTGCAGCTTTCGCACCGGTGCTCTACCGCGGGGTCCGGTCGGTGATCCATCCGCTGGGCGCCTTTGATGCCGACGACATGCTCGACACCCTGGAACGGGAGGGGACCACGTCGGTGTTCATGGTGCCCGCGCAGTGGCAGGCGGTATGCGCCGCACAGCAGGCCCGACCACGAAAGCTGAAATTGAAGACGATCAGCTGGGGCGCCGCGCCGGCCTCGGACACCGTCCTCAACGCCATGAACGACAACTTTCCCGAGGCGCTCAACATGACCGCGTTCGGTCAGACCGAGATGTCACCCATCACCACGATCCTCGAGGGTAAGGACGCGCTGCGCAAGATCGGCTCCATCGGCAAGGTGGTGCCCGCGGTGACGGCACGCATCGTCGACCCGATGATGAACGACGTCAAACCCGGGGAGGTGGGGGAGATCGTCTATCGGGGCCCGAACATGATGGTGGGCTACTGGCAGAACCCGCAGGCCACCGCTGACGCCTTCCGCGGCGGCTGGTTCCACTCCGGCGACCTGGTACGCCAGGACGACGAGGGCTTTCTCTACGTCGTCGACCGGGCCAAGGACATGATCATCTCCGGCGGGGAGAACATCTACTGCGCGGAAGTGGAGAACGTCCTGTACGGCCACGACAAGATCGCCGAGGCCGCAATCATCGGTCGTGCCCACGAGAAGTGGGGAGAGGTCCCCGTCGCCGTCGTCGTCCTGGCGGAGGGAGTCGACGATCTCACCCTCGACGAACTCGAGCCCTATCTGAATGACAACCTCGCCCGGTTCAAGCAGCCCAAGGATCTGGTCATCATCGATGAACTGCCGCGCAATGCCGGCGGCAAGGTCGTGAAGCCGAAGCTGCGCGACGCCTATGGGAGCAAGGACGCCGGGCTCGCCCACTGATTCGACGGGTGGGTGGCGCGGGCTCGAATCTCGCGCGCACCCACGAGGGGCGGTCGCGGACGAACGAGCGAAGCGTCACCCCCGGTCTCTCAGGAGCCTCGCGAGGAACGTCGCGAACGTCACCCCCGCACCCTGAGGAGCCTCGCGAGGAACGTCGCGAACGTCACCCCCGCACCCTGAGGAGCCTCGCGAGGAACGTCGCGAACGTCACCCCCGCACCCTGAGGAGCCTCGCGAGGAACGAGCGAAGCGTCACGAAGGGCGCCCTTCGTGACGGCCCTCCGCTATCGCTCCGGACCTCCTCAGGGACCGAGTGGTGACGACTCCCATCCCGCGCCACGACCGCCACCGACGGGCAGTGCACAACCCGAGGAACGTCGCGAACGTCACCACCGCTCCCTGAGGAGCCTCGCGAGGAACGAGCGAAGCGTCACGAAGGGCGCCCTTCGTGACGGCCCTCCGCTATCGCTCCGGACCTCCTCAGGGACCGAGTGGTGACGGCCTCGACCGGCGCTTGCGGTGGAAGTTCTTCTGATTTTTTGTGAAGGGTGCCGAAGATGACATCGGGCGCCGATGGCGTCCTCGTCACCCGCCTGCGTCGCGGCGCGATTCTGGTCGATCGACCAACTCCATAGCAGCGCTGACCTGCTGCGATGCGGCCACTCACGATGCGCCGACCAGTGCAGGCCGATCGGGCGAGAACGTGGCCGAAGCGAGTCCTCCGGCAAAATCAACCTGCTGTGGGATATCTCTCTCATCTGCCGGGCTCACAAACCGTACTCGCGCGTAGGGAAACGATTCGCAACAATCAACCACGTCAGCCGTCGACGTTCTGCGTCCGACCACAACCGCCCGACCCGAGCTCGGCACAGCCGTCGAGCCGGGCGCCGCGACCGCCACGCGCCAATCGGCAGGCACATAAGAGAAGGGAGTCGGTGATGTTCGCTCGCATTGCCATCGTGAACCGGGGTGAGGCCGCGATGCGCCTCATCCACGCAGTCCGGGGTCTGTCCGCGGAGACCGGGCAGCAGATCGAGGTGGTCGCCCTGCACACCGACGTCGACCGGAACGCGACATTCGTGCGCGAGGCCGACATCGCCTACGACCTCGGGCCTGCCGCAGCGCGCCCGTATCTGAACCTGAAGGTCCTCGAGCACGCCCTGCTCGAGACCGGCGCCGACGCCGCCTGGGTCGGCTGGGGCTTCGTCGCCGAGGACCCGAACTTCGCCGAACTCTGCGACCGCATCGGCGTGACCTTCGTCGGCCCGTCGGCCGAAGCCATGCTCAAGCTCGGCGACAAGATCGGCGCCAAGCTGATCGCCGAAGAGGTCGGCGTGCCGGTGGCCGCGTGGAGCCGAGGCGGTGTCGACACCGTGGAGGACGCGCTGGCTGCGGCGGCCGAGATCGGCTATCCGTTGATGCTCAAGGCGACCGCCGGCGGTGGTGGTCGAGGCATCCGGAAGGTCACCAACGACGCCGATCTGCGGGACGCGTACGAACGAACCCGCGACGAGGCGGCCCGGGCCTTCGGCAGCGGCGTGGTCTTCCTGGAGCGCCTGGTCACCGGCGCCCGACACGTCGAGGTGCAGGTCATCGCCGACGGTCAGGGCACCGCATGGGCGCTGGGCGTGCGCGACTGCTCGGTGCAGCGACGCAACCAGAAGATCATCGAGGAATCGGCGTCGCCGGTACTCCCCGCCGACCAGGTCGCCAATCTCAAGGCGTCGGCCGAGCGACTGGCGGTCGCCGTGGGCTATCGGGGTGCGGCGACGGTTGAGTTCCTCTACCACCCGGGCGAGAATCTGTTGGCCTTCCTGGAGGTCAACACCCGTCTGCAGGTCGAGCACCCGATCACCGAGACCACAACCGGTTTCGACCTCGTACGGGCACAGCTGTTCGTCGCCTCCGGTGGCCGCCTGGAGGGTGAGCCGCCGCAGGAACGCGGCCACGCCATCGAGGCACGACTCAACGCCGAAGACCCCGATCGCGACTTCGCACCCGCACCCGGCCGCATCGCACTGCTCGAACTGCCGGCCGGTCCGGGCATCCGCGTCGACACCGGGGTCAGCGAGGGCGACACCATCCCGGCCGACTTCGACTCGATGATCGCCAAGATCATCGCCTACGGCCGTGACCGCGACGAAGCGCTGGGACGGCTGCGGCGTGCGATGCGCGAGACGCGCGTGATCATCGCCGGAGGCGCGACCAACAAGAGCTTTGTCCTCGAGTTGCTGAACCGGCCCGAGGTGATCGACGGCAGTGCGGACACCGGCTGGATCGACCGCGTGCGCGCCGACGGTGAGCTCGTCGCCAACCGGCACTCCGCCATCGCATTGGCGGCTGCGGCCATCGACGCCTACGAGGAAGAAGAACTCGTCGAACGGCAACGACTGCTGTCGACGGCAGCCGGTGGACGGCCGCAGGTCCAGCACGACAGCGGACGTCCCCTCGACCTGAAGCTGCGTGGCGCGGGCTATCGCGTTCGCGTGGCACGGATCGGAGCGCATCGCTTCCGGGTCGGCATCGAAGCAGGTGCCGACACCCACACCGCCGACGTCGAGATCGAACGCTTCGACGAGCACACCGCGCAGATCGTGGTCAATCGTGTCCGCTACCGACTCGTCACCGACACGCACGGACCGATCCACCTGGTCGACGTCGACGGCGTGACCCATCGGGTCAGTCGCGATGAGGGCGGCGTCGTCCGTTCGCCCGCTCCGGCGCTGGTTGTCGCCACACCGCTGGAGGTGGGTGCGGAGGTCGAGGCCGGAGCTCCTGTGCTGGTCCTGGAGAGCATGAAGATGGAGACGGTGCTGCGTGCACCGGTCCGCTCGCGGCTGAAGGAAAGCCTGGTGTCGGTCGGCACGCAGGTCGAGACCGGCGCAACGCTGCTGCGACTCGAACCGCTGGCCGACGATGACGACGACGAGTCAGCTGATGAGGCGACCGAGGGCATCGACCTCGAACTTCCCGCAGAGCCGACGCACGTCGAGGCACACGAGCGCACGACCCGTAGCCAAGAAGATCTGCGTAGTCAGCTGCTCGGGTACGACGTCGACCCGCACGATCGCAGTCGACTGCTCAACGACTACCTCTCGGTTCGCCGTGATGCGCTCGAGAACGGGCGCCGTCCGCTCGCCGACGAGCTCGAACTGATCACCGTGTTCGCCGACCTCGCTGAACTGAGCCAGAACCGGACCTCGGGTGAAGACCTCGGCATCGAGCACGTACACAGCGCACGCGAGAACTTCCACACGTACCTGCAGAGCCTCGACGTCGAGCGCGACGGACTGCCCGAGACCTTCCACACCCAGCTCGGGAGGGCCCTGGCCCACTACGGGGTCACCGATCTGGAACGTACCCCCGAACTCGAAGCCGGCGTGTTCCGGATCTTCCTGGCGCTTCAGAAGCCCGCCGATTCGGTGACCGTGATCAGCACACTGCTGCGGGAGTGGCTGCGCGAACCGACTCCGCGCGACGAACTTCAGGACGCTGTCGGCAGCGGCCTGGACCGGCTCGTGGCGGCAACGCAGGTCCGGTTCCCGGCCATCGCCGACCTCGCACGCGGCGTCGTCTACGCCTGGTACGGCCAGCCGCTGCTGCGGCGCGACCGGGCGCGGGTCTACAACAACGTCCGCAAGCAGTTGCGCTACCTGGACGCGAACCCCGACGCTCCCGACCGCGACGAACGCATCGCGGACATGGTCCGCAGCACCGAGCCGCTGGTTCGACTGCTCGGACAGCGCATCTTGCGCGGCAACTCCGACAACACCGTGATGCTAGAGGTGCTGACCCGTCGCTATTACGGAAACAAGGGCCTCACGGGTATCCACATCCAGCAGGCGGGTGGAGCGACCTTCGTGATCGCCGGACGCGACGGCGCGAACCTCGTGTCGGCCGCGGTGGGTTACGACCAGCTTCCCGCCGCGATCACCGGTCTGGCCGAGATCGCCCGGGACACCGCATCCGTCGATGCCGACATCTACCTGAGCTGGGAGCAGCAGCCCACGGACTTCGACGTCATGGCGGGCGCCCTGCACGAGATCATCAACACCGGATCGCTGCCCAACCAGGTGCACCGCGTCACCGTCACCGTCGCCGGCAGCGGTGATGCCCGCATGCACCAGCACATCACGTTCCGGCAGTCGGCCACCGGCATGTCCGAGGAGCGGCTGATCCGCGGACTGCATCCCTACATCGCCCAGCGGATGCAGATGGAGCGGTTGCGCAAGTTCGACCTCACCCAGCTGCCGTCGTCCGACGACGAAGAGGTGTACCTCTTCCGGTGCGTTGCCAAGGAGAACCCGGCCGACGACCGCCTCATCGCGTTCGCCCAGGTCCGTGACCTCACCGCGATGCGCGAGCAGGACGGCCGACTGCTGACCGTGCCCACCGCCGAGACCACACTGGCATCCTGTGTCGACTCGATCCGGCGGGCTCAGCGCGGCTCCAAGAGGACCGTCAACACCAACCGGATCATCATGTACGTCTGGCCGCCGATCAGCGACACGCCCGAGGATCTCGACACGATCGCCGACTACATCCGGGGCACCGCCACCGACGTCGGCCTCGAAGAGGTGCTGCTCATCGCGCGGCGCCGCGACCGCGACTCCGGCGAGCTGACCAAGGTCGCAGTGCGGTTCTCGGTGAATGCGACCGGCGGCTTCAACGTGACCGTGGGAGAGCAGTCCGACGACCCGATCGAGCCCGTCGACGCCTACCGCCAGAAGGTGCTGCAGGCCGCCCGACGTAACACGGTCTATCCCTACGAGCTGACCGGCTTGCTCGGTGAGTTCACCGAATATGACCTCGATGTCGAGCAGCGACTCGTGCAGGTCGATCGCCCTAAGGGCCGCAACACCGCGGCCATCGTGGCCGGTGTGGTGACCACGCCGTCCGAGAAGTACCCGCAGGGTGTCACCCGCGTGGTGCTGCTCGGGGATCCGACGAAATCGCTTGGTGCACTGTCGGAACCGGAGTGCAGTCGAGTGATCGCCGCCCTGGATCTCGCCGAACAGATGGAGGTGCCGCTCGAGTGGTACTCGCTGTCGTCGGGAGCGCGGATCTCGATGGATTCGGGCACCGAGAACATGGACTGGGTGGCACGCGCACTCAAGCGGGTCGTCGAGTTCACCCAGGCGGGCGGCGAGATCAACATCGTCGTCGCCGGTATCAACGTCGGTGCGCAGCCGTACTGGAACGCCGAGGCGACGATGCTGATGCACACCAAGGGTGTCCTGGTGATGACCCCGGATTCGGCGATGGTGCTGACCGGTAAGCAGTCGCTGGACTTCTCCGGCGGTGTGTCCGCCGAGGACAACTTCGGTATCGGTGGTTACGACCGGGTGATGGGTCCGAACGGGCAGGCGCAGTACTGGGCGCCCAACCTGGAGGCCGCGCGCGACATCCTGATGTCGCACTACGACCACACCTATATCGCACCCGGCGAGCAGGCACCGCGACGGTCGTTGACAAGCGATCCGACCGATCGGGACGTCTCCGATTTCCCACATGTGCTCGCGGGCAGCGACTTCACCACGGTCGGCCAGATCTTCTCGTCGGCGACCAACCCGGATCGCAAGAAGCCCTTCGACATCCGGACCGTGATGCGTGCGGTCGCCGATCAGGACCACCCGGTGCTGGAACGCTGGGCCGGCATGGCCGACGCCGAGACGGCGGTCGTGTGCGATGTCCATCTCGGTGGTATCCCGGTGTGTCTGCTCGGTATCGAGTCGCGGGAGGTGCAGCGTCGCGGCTACAAGCCGACCGACGGCCCCGACACCTACACCGCGGGCACCTTGTTCCCGCAGTCGTCGAAGAAGGCGGCACGGGCGATCAACGTGGCCAGCGGCAACCGTCCGCTGGTGGTGTTGGCCAATCTGTCCGGGTTCGACGGTTCACCTGAGTCGATGCGGAAGCTGCAGTTGGAGTACGGCGCCGAGATCGGCCGTGCGATCGTGAACTTCCGTGGACCCATCGTGTTCTGCGTGATCTCGCGATACCACGGTGGCGCGTTCGTGGTGTTCTCCAAGGCACTGAACCCGAACATGACCGTGCTGGCCATCGACGGCTCGTTCGCCTCGGTGCTCGGCGGCGCACCGGCAGCGGCAGTGGTGTTCGCCGGCGAGGTCGCCAAGCGAGTCGGTGCCGATCCTCGCGTTCGCGAGCTGGAACTGCGGGTGGCGGAGGCCTCCGGGGCCGATCGGCCGGCGTTGAACGCCGAGCTGGCCGATACCCGGCAGTCCGTGCGCGCGGAGAAGATCAGCGAGATCGCCGCCGAGTTCGATTCGGTTCACAGCATCCGACGTGCGGTCGAGGTCGGTTCGGTCGACGCCGTGATCCAGGCCGCCGAACTGCGTCCGCGCATCATCGGTGCCATCGAGGGAAGCCCCCGGTGGTCAGATCACAGTGCGCAGGTAGGGGTTTCGTAGTCGAAACCCTCATCCGAAGAAGTCGGCCACCCCGGTGGTGGCCAGGCTCGACTCCCAGAGCAGTCCTTCGGATTCGGGATCGCGCTCGGGAGTGAGGAGTTGGGCCGGACCCGGCTTCCCACTCCCGAGCGGTCCGTAGAACTCGCCGCTGCGTGCGGTGGGGTCGCACGATGCGCGCAGGATTCCGAGTGCTCCGTCCTCGACGGAGTGAGCGACTCGGAGCGTGCGTTGCAGGATGAGTTTGTCGAGCACCCGCGTTCCGCCGGCATCGGTGGTCTTTGCCTGCAATCCGGAGTTGGTGGGACCCGGGTGCGCGCACAGGCTCGCGACTCCCGAGCCGGCGTGGGTTGCGGAAATCCGATCGTGCAACGCGTAGGTGAACAGCAGATTCGCCAGTTTCGACTGCTGATATCGACGCCACTTGCCCAGGCCCGGAAACCCGTCGCCGCCGAGGTGTCCTCCGTTGGTACCGAGATAGTCGGCGCGAAGGGCCGGTCCGCGTCGGGCTCCGCTCGATTGGTTGACGACGCGGGCCTCAGCAGCTCGCACGAGTAGCGGCCAGGCCCGCGACGTCAGCAGAAAGTGCGACAGGTGGTTGGTCTGCATCTGGATGTCGCACCCGTCGACCGTGGCCTGGTCCGGCAGACCCATCACACCGGCGTTGTTGCACAGCACATCGAGACCGTCGGGGCAGGCCTGCGCGAGCATGTCGGCGGCGACCCGAACGCTGTCGAACCGCTGCAGATCACAGGGGACCTGCACCGCCTCGACGTCATCGTTCCGGAGGTCGGCAGCCGCCGCGTCGGCTCGTTCCGACGGACGATTGAGCAGTATGACGCGTGCACCCAATCGTCCACAGGTACGGGCCATCACAAGTCCGGTGCCGCTCGTACAACCGGTGATGGCGACGGTCTTCCCATCGAGTCTCGGCAGCGTGGCCACGACCTCGTCGAAGAACCGAGGCGCCGGGGCGGGATATGTGCGGGACAGCATGCTCGAGCTCCTGCGTTTGGTGGGATCCAGTGGTGCGTCTCGGAAACACGCAACTAGTGGTGTGTATCTGAATTAGTTGGCTACTCGTTCGAGTGTCGTGCGTGCGCGGGCGATTTTGGCCAGGATGGATTCGGCGGTGGCGGTCCACACGTAGGGTTTCGGATCATCGTTGTGGGCGTTGAGGAATGCCTCGATGCTGGCGATCAACTCGGGCACGCTGCCAAAAATGCCGCGGCGAATGTTCTTGTCGGTCAACTCCCGAAACCAGCGCTCGACCTGGTTGAGCCAGGACGACGATGTCGGGGTGAAGTGGAAGTGAAACCGTTTGTGCCGATCCATCCATCGCTTCACCTCGGGATGTTTGTGGGTGGCGTAGTTATCCAGAATCAGATGGACCTCCAACCCCGCCGGCACCTGCTTGTCGATCGTGTTGAGGAACTTGATGAACTCGTTGTGGCGATGACGCGGCAGGCACTGACCGATCACCGAACCGGTCAGCACATCCAACGCCGCGAACAAGGTCGTCGTGCCGTTGCGTTTGTAGTCGTGGGTCATCGTGCCGGCCCGCCCCTCCACCAGCGGCAACGACGGTTGCGTGCGATCGAGCGCCTGAATCTGGCTTTTCTCGTCCATACACAACACGATCGCGTTCTCCGGCGGGTTCACATACAGTCCCACCACATCGATCAGCTTCTCCTCGAACCGCGGATCATTCGACACCTTGAACGAGTCGACCCGATGCGGTTTGAGGTCAAGATCAGACCAAATCCGTTGCACCGTTGAAGGACTCACACCCACCTTCTTCGCCATCGTGCGGCACGACCAATGCGTGTGCCCCGGCGGCGTGGTCGTCTTGGTCAACCTCACGATCTCGGCGATCTTCTCCTCACTGATCGACGAACGTCGACCGCGGCCCTTTCGGATCAACCCCAACCCCGCCAAACCGTCCTCGGCATACCGGTTGCGCCACGCCCGCACCGTGGCCGGGCGCACCCCGACCTCCTCAGCAATCCGAATGTTGGCCACCCCGTCGGCGGCCATCAACAACACCCGAGCCTGCAACACCTGCTGATGCGGCACCCGCTGGCTACGGGTCAACTTCTCCAATGTCTCTCGCTCACCGGCCGACAAAGCCAACGGTGCTGCAGGCGCGCTCATACCGAAATCATACCCAACGACTAGACGATTATTTACGATACACGCAACTAGTGGTGCGTCTCGTCCGGATCGGAGAAACGGGGCTCGCGCTTCTCCATGCCGGCATACACCGCCTCGAGCTGATTCGGCGAACCCATGAGACCCTCTTGGAGCTCGCTCTCGAGCATCAGGGCCGTTGCCGGATCCGAGCTCGTCCACGTCTGGTCGTACAGATGCTTGGCCGCCCGGACGGCATGAGGTGATTTCTGCGCGATCTCATGTGCGAGATCAAGTGCAGCAGTGAGGGGATCGTCGACGACACGGGTGACGAGTCCGAGGTCGTGCGCTTCGGTGCCCGACAGGATGCGCCCGGTGAAGGTCAGTTCCTTCGCGATGTCGGCGGCCACGAGGCGGGGGAGTGTCTGGGTGATCCCCATGTCTGGGACGAGGCCCCATTTGACCTCCATGATCGACAGTCGCGAGTCCGCAGTGGCATAACGGATGTCGGCGCCGAGCGCGATCTGTAAGCCGCCACCGAAGCAGTTGCCGGTGATCGCGGCGATGACCGGCACCGGCACCCGGGCCCAATCCACCGACACGCGCTGTGCGTCGTTGGCGAGCTGACCTTTCTCGCGGGTGATCAGCGAGCGGGTCGCGTTGCCCTGTCCCAGGCTCGTGATGTCGAGTCCGGAGCAGAAGCTCTTGCCCGCGCCGTGCAGGACGACGGCTCGGAGCCGAGGATCGGTGGCGAGTGTGCCGGTGACATCCAGGAGAGCATCGAACATGGCGCGGTCGAGGGCGTTGTGCTTCTCGCCGCGATCCAGCGTGACCGTCGCGACACCGGAGTCGTCGAGGTCGACGCGGATTCTGTGTTCGCTCATCAGGTGTATCTCCCTACAGTCGTTGTCGGATCGATCCGGGGCCATTCTAGGAGGCCCAGGGCCTCTACCCGCGGCCGGACAGGATCACCTGTGCCGTCGCGGCGACCGCGCGGTCCGGATCCGCGGTCAGCCTGTCCAGCAGGTCGTCGGCTGCGGGAACGGGTATCTCGGCGAGCGACTGCGTGATCCGAAGCCGTGCCGCAGCATCGCTCGTCGCGTCCACATGGGCCCGCAATGCCGCGACGATGTCCTCGGGCGACTGCGGTGACAGTCCTCCGAGTGCCTCGGATGCCTCGACGTCGCGGTGGCCGTCGACGATCATCGCGATGAGCGTTGGGATTCCCGCTGGGTCTGCAGCGCCGGCGAGCGCGATGGCGGCACGCTCACGCACGTCGCGGTCGGCGTCGTCGAGGCCCCGGCGGAGCAGCGCGATCGCGTTCGGATGATCGATCGCCGCGATGGCCGAGACGGCTCGCCGTCGTACCGCATCCTCGGGCGAGTCGAGGCCCGCGGACAAGCCGTCCAGAGCCGCTCCGCCATCGCGCGCGAGCGCCCATCGCAATGCGCCCGAAACGTTCGGGTCACTTTCCGAGAGAAGAGCTTTGACGAGTTCGGGCATACTGAACCCGGCCCCGTCGGTCGGGGCCAGAATCGCCTGCTGTCGTCGGGCACCCGACTCCGAGTCCAGTGCGCGTGCCTGCGTGACGACATGCACCACATCCGCCCAGTCCGTGGGGCCCGATTGCTGTACGCGTTCCAGTCGAGCCAGCAGGTCCTGCTCGGTGGCGATGCGCTCACGGGTACGTTCCATGAGCTCGCTGACCAGAGCGGCCGGCGAAAACCCTGGTCGAGCCATGGCTTCGCGGACGTCCTGGAGGGAGAGGCCCAGCGTTCGGAGACTCTCCACGTGGAAGAGTCTCCGAACGTCGTCGGCGGAGTACTCGCGGTAACCCCCGGTCGTCCGTCCGGTGGGCGCCACCAACCCCAGCCGGTCGTAGTGACGGAGCATCCGGGGACTGACACCCGAGCGCCGGGCGACCTCACCGATCAGCATCGGCTACCCATCGACACCGACAGAGACCCGTCGGGCGAAATCGACAACGAGGTCGAACCCGGCGTCGGGGTCGTCCAGTAGCCGGCGAGTGGTCGTGGCATGCACGCGGACGCCGTCGTCCGGATCTTCCATATGAGCGTCGATGACCGCCTGGGCCGACTCACCGAGCGCCATCAGACCGCGGGTGAGACTCAGCTGTACCTCCTCGTCGCCTCGACCCAATTCCCTCGCGAGATCCGCGGCGAGATCGGCCTGACCGTCGGGCTCGACCAGTGCAACCGCGGCGCGCCACGCGGCCCGGGCGACGTCGTCGTCGCTGTCGTGCAGCAAGACAGACAACGCCGAGAACGCCTGCCGGTCACCGATCTTGGACAACGTGTGCAGGGCCTGGCTGCGCGCCTGGGGGTTCGCCGACCCGAGTTCGGCCACCAGCCGAGGCACCGTGACCTCGGCGGGGAACCGGCACAGAGCCCACGTGAGCATGTCGCGCACGAAGAAGTCGGGGTCGATCCCGCACCGCTCTACGAGAGCCTCGACGAGGCGCACATCTCCGCTGGTTCCAGCGGTCAGCGCGGCGCGAAGCCGCGTCGAATCGTCGTCGGCGCCCAGTGCGTCGATGAGACGAGTTGTCAGATCGTTCATGGTCATGACGATCACCTCCTTCACCGACCATGAAACAGCCTGTCACGGTGTCAAGGTCAAGCGTCGGAAATCGAACAGCGCGTCGGTCGGAACCCTTGCTCGCCATAGACTGTGACCGTGAGCGAGGCCACCTGGGAACTCAGTGATGCAGATGGGTCGGTTGTCGTCCACACCGGCGTCGCCGGTCGGGCGGCACGAACCGGGCATCGGCTGACCATCGAGGCGCAACGGTGGTCGGCGTCGGTGACCTGGGAGGGCGACACACCCACGGCGATCGCGGCGACCATCCCGGTGGACTCGTTGCAGATCATGTCGGGCAGCGGCGGACTGACCCCCTTGAGCGGGGCAGAAAAGGCGGTGGCGCGCGCCAACGCACTCAAGTCCATGGCGGCCGACAAGTTTCCCGAGGTCACCTACGAGACGTCGGCGATCACCGGCGCGGCCGACTCCTACCATGCGGAAGGCACTCTCACGATCCACGGTCGCCGTCGTCCGCACTCGCTCGACTTCACGGTCGCCGACGCCGAAGACGGTTGGGTCATCACCACGGAGACGACGATCATTCAGACCGATTTCGGCATCAAACCGTATTCCCTGATGATGGGTGCACTGAAAGTTGCCGACGACGTTCAGGTGACAATCGAGGTCAGACGCGCAATGGATGCGTGAACGATCGGGATGATCACCCACGTACTCAACGGAACGGGTCGGCCGGCGAGATCCCGAGTCTCCGCAGCGGTGCGCCCAGCCGCCAGTAGAGCAGCCCGCCCAACCCGCGCGGAAAGAAGGTGGAGGTGGTCGAAAGTTCGGCAACCGCGCCTCGGCCGGTTGCCGAATCCGTCAGCGAGAACTCGACGAACGCTCGTCCCACGTGACGGTCGGCGCCGATCCGCAGCAGGTCCGGCCGTCGCATGTCCACGACCTGCCACTGCTTGCCGACGCGGCGGCGGAGTTGGTCCCAGGAATCCTCGGCGCTGCGGGGCACCGACCGGCGCTGTGCGGTCCGAAACACCGTCTCCCCGGCCCATGGCGGATCGGACGGCAGCGGCTCGGCGGGTGGGACCTCGGCCGTCGCGTTCGACCAGGTGGCCTCGCCGTCTCCGCGATGCACTCGATCAAGGGTGGCCACCAGCGCGTCCCGGTAGGACGTCAATCCGCCGACAGGTGCTGCGATGACCTCGTCGATGTCGTGTTCGCGGCAGATGGCGTCACATTCCAACGACTCGATCAGCGGGCGTGCGATCTTTCCTCGGATCGGCGTGACGAATCGGACCCATCGACTCGCGATGGTCGGGGTGAGGTAGGGGAGCACGATCATGCGCCGACGTGGCAGGCCGGCGATCTCGGCGTAGCCCTGCATCATGTCGCCGTATTCGAGGACGTCGGGGCCGCCGATGTCCCACGTACGGGATTCGGGGACCGGAGCGGTCGCCGCCTCCACCAGGTAGTGCAACGCATCAGCCACTGCGATCGGCTGGATCGAGTTGTGCACCCAGCGCGGAGTGGTCATCACCGGTAGCCGCTCGGTGAGGTGGCGAATCAATTCGAACGACGCCGAACCGGATCCGATCAACGTGCCGGCCTGCAGCGCCACCGTCTCGATTCCCGAGTCGATCAGGATCTGCCCGACCTCCGCGCGTGAGGCCAGATGCTCGGACAAGTCGGTGCCATCCGGATGTAGCCCGCCGAGATAGACGATCCGGGATACGCCTCCCGAACGAGCCGCGGCGATCACGTTCTCGGCGGAGCGACGCTCTTCGGCGGCGAAGTCCGCGTCTGTGCTCATCGAGTGCACAAGGTGATAGACGACGTCGACGCCGGCGAACGCGTTCGCGAGCGAATCGCGATCGGACAGGTCGCCGGCCACGACCTCGGCGTCGGGATCAGCCGCCCACGGTGCGTCCGCCAGTTTCGCGGGTGTCCGCGCCAGCGCGCGCACCCGATGGCCACGGGCGATCAGGCGCGGCGCGAGTCGGCCGCCGACATAGCCGGTCGCGCCGGTGACCAGACAGCGTCGCGAATCATTCACAGGTCCACCCTACGGATCGCAACCGACGCCGCCGCGCACTTCAACGTCCTCACGGCTGGTGAGGAGCCGACAGTCCGATATCGGCGAGTACTGCCTTGGCACCTTCGTCATTCTTGGCCGCCTCGCGCTTCACGAGGTCGATCGCCCACTGCAGACCTTCGCGGGCCGCGCGTTCCACGTATTCCTCGTGGATACGGGCGTCGATATTGAGCACGAACCCGGCCAGCGTGTCGATCGGCTCATCGGTGGTGCGGTACTTCGATCGGCTCGGGAACTTCATGCCGAGTTCCTCGTCGGCCATGGACATGGTGGCACCTCCGAACATGCGGTTGAACTCGTCTCCCGAACCTCGGAAGGCGTTGACGTCGACGGATTGCCCCGACACGCTGCCGGTATCCGAGAACTGAAGGATCTGAACAGGTTTGCCGCCGACATCCGCCCAACCCGCATGCCCGTCGCCGGGGTAGAGGTTTCGCGGTGTGTTGTGTCCGAACACGTAGTGGCTGTTCCAGATCGAGACCGGCAGTCCGGTCAACCGTGGTGCCCCCATCCACTCACGCCAATACCAGCGCGGTAGATAGATGGGTAACAGACGGGTGAATCCGGCTGCCCGGTAAGCGGATATGCGGTGGTAAAGGTCGTCGAGAGAGCCTGCGTTCGCGGTGTCTTCGTAGTCGATCTGCAGTGGGAAGTCCGTCGAACCGGCGTGTGATCGCAATAATCGTGCTTCGGCTTCGGGGTCGGTGTGCGTGCGGCAGAAGACATAGCCGCCCCATCGTCCGGGGAACCAGCGTCGCATCTCCGCCTGTGCGCGTGGCCAATACGGGTCACGATAGCTGTCACCTTCGGTGACCTTGTGCGTGGCGAAGGTGATGCCTTCGCCCTTGGCACGAGCGAAGTCGAAGTCCCTCTGGTGGTTGGAGACATCAATCCCGAAGAACGTCACCGTTGGCCTCCACAGAGCACTCGTGCACCCGCCGATCGATGGTGAGGACGAACCCGGGAGTGGATCGGCGGGCAGATCCTCTCGTCACGGCCGGAAGTAGACGAAAGCATGTTCTGCTGCTGAGGCGTGTGGTCAGCCTCCCTGCGTACTGAAAGTGCCGTCGCAGCGACATCATTCGGTACAAACAATCCTACGCTCTGACAAGCAGTCGCAGCCGCGATGAGTTTTCGCCTGGTCGTGGGTCTGTCCCGCTGAAGGGCTTCGGCGCCGCATGCCGTCGCCTGCACGAGCCACCCGGAGGAGACCATGACGACCACACCGAACGATCCGGCGGCTGGAATGCGCGGCCGCCCACCCATCGTCGACCGGACCACCTGGCAGAGTGCCCGCGATGATCTGCTGGTCCGCGAGAAGGCTCACACCCGCGCGGGCGACGCGATCGCGGCAGCACGTCGACGACTGCCGATGGTGGAGTTCGACCCGGCCGTCGACGTCGTCGGACCGGACGGTCCGATCCCGTTCCTGGACCTGTTCGGCGATCACGACGAGCTCGTGGTCTACAAGCACATGTGGTACGACGGTGCCCCGCATCAGGGCCAGTGCGAAGGCTGCACCACGACGGCTTGGCATCTGAAGGACTCCGTGTATCTCGATGCGCGCGGAGTCTCGTTCGCGATCCTGACAACCGGACGGTGGGACGAGGTCGCTACCTATGTCGCCTTTCTGGGCTACGCCCAGCCTTGGTATTCGGTGCGCGACGTGGACGACCCGATCGGCGGCGAGATGGGCTATCTGACCTGCTATTTGCGAGACGGCGATCGCGCGTTCCTCACCTACTCCACGACAGGCCGCGGGAACGAGCGCGTCAACGGCTCCCTGGGCCTGCTCGACATGACGCCCTACGGACGCAGCGAAGAGTGGGAGGACACTCCCGACGGCTGGCCCGAGGGTCACAGCCCGTGCTGGTCATGGCGCTCGGACGTGGATGGGAACGCAACCTGGGGGCCGACCAGCCGACCGGTGCCGCAATGGAGTCGACCCGGCGCGACAGCGGTGGATACACTCGGAAGGCCGGGCCACCCTCACTGACGTGTCGGCGCCGATCGACGACGGCGCGTCGACGAGCTCATCGTCTGTCAGTTGTCTCCGTGCTGCCGATGCGCGAGCTCTTCCTGCAGGTGCGTCGCTCGTTCTGCCCGAGCCGCATTGTGGGCGTCGACCTCGTCAGCGGTCCAGACGATCGAATCCGGCCCCGGATAGACAAGTGCGGTGTGGCCGGAGCCTTCCCACCGGACAAGGTAAGGAGGCGACCCATCGGCCGACCTCACCTCGAGGATCAGACCCATCTCCGGTTCCTTGCCGAGCACCGCCTGCTCGACCACGAGCCAGTTTCCCGGTTGCGCATGCATCACGCCTCCTTGTCCGAAATGACTGATGAGACCAGCTTCCCGCACACTCTGCGGCGACATGCCGCAAACAAGCAACAAATGCCGGAACGAGGGGGTATGCGAGCCGGCGCCGGAGTGTCCGAGCGATCGGACGACCGACGTTGGACTACCTTGCGTGCCTCACCACCAGCGTCTGGACCTCACCGATGATCGTGCGCGTGGCCGCGATCGCGGACCGCAACTCCTCGTCCGACGAGCCCAACGAGCCAAGGATCTGTGCCGACCTGCCGGCAAAACCCGGCGGAGCCAGCTCGAGGCGCGCCACAGCCGGTATCAGCCCCTTCTCGTTCGTCACCCATCTCCGGTTGTGTGCATGAAGCACATGCGCGCACAGCATCAGCGCCCTCGTCAGGCACAGGCAGACGTAACCGGTGTCCTCGCGAGTCGTTGCCTTCGCAGCGATCGCCACCAGGAAATCCGCCTCCCACAGCAGGTGGCACATGGCGTCCCGCAGGGCTCGCGGATACCGCTGCATCTCGCGATGCAACTCGGTCAGGACTCCTGACGGATCGACGAGAACGACGGCGAGCGCGAGCTCACCCGCGTAGGCAACGTCGAGGAAGCCGAGTGGGTGGCCGACCTGCATGTGAAAGGCGAAGTCGCCGTTCTGCGCTCGTGTCCACTGCTCGCGAACCCGGCAGACATTCCGGAGCAGCCAGTCGACCGGAACCTCGTCCACGCGGAGCCAGCCACCGCCGTCGACCCACGGCCCCCACCCTCCGGGACCCACGATCTCGGCATCGGGTCCCGACCATCGTTTGCCGACAGCTCGTAGGGCGGTGAGGTCGAGCGAGGCGTCGTAGTAGATGCCGAGATCGACGTCAGAAGACGGGAGAGCGTCGCCGCGAGCGCGACTTCCACCAAGGGTGACGCCGACGACCCCGTCGACGGCGATGATGTCCTCGACCATCTGTCGGACAACCGCATCGGACAACATGGGCAACCTCGCCGGGTCGGAGTTCACGTAGCGCACAAACTACCGTCCGCTTGGACCAGGCTCCACGGATTTTGTTCCGCACTAGGCGGTCAGCGAGATCGGGTGCTGCAGTCAGCCGGCAGCAATTGGATCTGAAATCGATCGTGAAAGCCTCTTGCACATCCCCTCCGGATGCCATAGACTCGAACGTACGTTCGACCGCGAGCCGATCAGGGGGAGGTGTAGCTCATGGATTCCGACCGACCGACATCCGACGATTCACACTCCGACGATTCCCACTCCGAGGTGGTGGCGCTGTACCGCGAACTGCACGACGTCCTGGATCGGATCGCGCAGGTCGACACCACGCCGGCCTCGGATGTGGAGGTCGTGGAGGTGGCCGACGCGCACGAGCGTGCCGTTCGTCGGATGAGCGGCCTGGGCCATCACCGCTTGATGGATGTCTCCGATCGAGGCGCCTTCACCAAGTTCGGGTATCGAAACCTGACCGATTTCCTCGGCGACCGCCTCAAGATCAGCGAGCCGCGCGTGCGACAGCGACACACCGCCGCCCTGGCACCGAGATTTTCGATGCAGGGCGAGAAGATGCCTCCCACCTGCCCGAACACCGCCCAAGCGCTGATCGACGGCGCGATCAGTGTTGATCACGTCGACATCATCCTCAAGACGTTGCACCGGATTCCGGCCGCGCTGCCGGTCGCGGTCAGCGCCGCCGCCGAAGCCGAAATGGCCGACATGGCAACCAAATACTCCACCGATGCACTCATCGAGATCGGCAAACGCATCCTCGGCCACGTCGACCCCGACGGCACCCTCACCGACGACCGCGACCGCGCCCGGCAACGTCGACTCGGTGTGGGCAAACAAGACATGCAGGACATGAGCAAACTCGCCGGCCTGCTGGACCCGAAGACCCGAGCCATGCTCGACGTGGTCTTGGCCAGCTGGGCGGCTCCCGGCATGAACAATCCCGCCGACGACACCCCACTGATCGGCAGCACAGACGACGTCATCGATGCCGAACAACTACGCCAAGCCGTCGAACGCGACCACCGCTCCCAGCCGCAACGCAACCACGACGCACTGGCCGCGCTGCTGCGCCACGCCCTTGATGGCGGCATCCTGGGGAACAGCCACCGCGGACTGCCGCCGCACCTGATCATCAAGATCACCGAATCCGAACTACGCGAACGCGCCGGCGTCGCCACCACCACCAGCGGCGCACGCCTGCCGATCAGCACCCTGATCGAACTGGCCGCCCACTCCCAGATGCACCTGGCCGTGTTCGCCGACCACACCGGCGAACCGCTCTACCTCGGCACCGCCAAACGCCTGGCCAACCAAGCCCAACGATTCATGCTCTTCGCCCACGGCGGCGGCTGCTCCTGCCCAGGCTGCACCCGCGCCTTCGACACCGTGGAAATCCATCACGCCGAACGCGACTACGCCGACGGCGGCACCACCGACATCAACACCCTCACCCCCGCGTGCGGACCCCACAACCGCATGGTCGGCACCAAACCCGGCCAATACACCACCGACATCATCAAAGACGGCCCCAACACCGGCCGCGCCCAATGGACACTGAACACCGACGGCACCACACCACCAAACCCACCACGCATCAACGAACTACCCTTCATCGGCGAACTCTTCGAACGACGCCTCCGAGAACACACACCCGACCGAAACCACCCGGGCACCCCACTGCAGACGATCATCGACGAGATCAACCAGACCCGACCCCAGACAGACCAACCTGCACGCACCCCCACTCACCGCACGGCCGAACAGACACTGGCCGGGGCCCTTCTCGACCAACTCCTCCAACGCGACCCCATCAGCAACGCCGTCGCACACGGATGGACGATCACCGACTTCGGCCCCGAAGGGTACGACCTATCCGACCTCGAACTCGCCGGATGACCGGTGGAACCGAGCAGGGCAGCAAGACGTGACGTGGTCCTCCCGCGCCGTCAGATCCCCCGATCGGGCGCACTCATGTCGCCTGTGCCGGGCGTCCCGTCGGCAAGCGCGTAGCGCAGTAACACGACACCTCGGGGCGAGGTGACGGCCGGCTCGACGAGAGTGAGATTGGTGGGGACGCTGCCGCCGTCGAACACCTTCTTACCCGTGCCCAGAACTATCGGGTGCACCCACAGGTCGAGAGTGTCGAAGAGCCTCTCGCGCAGTAACGTCTGCACCAGGTTGAGGCTCCCGGCAACGCTGATGTGCTCGTGTCGCTCTCGCAGTTCGCGCACTTCGGCGGACAAGTCGGGCCCGAGCTGACTGGACCCGGCCCAGTCCAACGTCGGCCGCCCACGCGACGCGACATACTTCGGGATGCTGTTGAACAACGTCGCGATCTCGTTGTCCTCGTCACCCTCGTATGCCGGCCAGTAGCCGGCGAAGATGTCGTAGGTCCGGCGGCCCAGAAGCAGAGCGTCGGTCCGCTCGTACGCTGCGCCGACCTGCGCTCCGGTGACCTCATCCAGCAGCGGCGCCTGCCAGCCACCGAAGCCGAATCCGACCGGGTCCTCGTCCGGTCCGCCCGGAGCCTGCCCGACGAGGTCGAGGGTCGCGAACAGCTCGATCTGGATCAGGCCCATCGTTCCTCCAAGAATCGTGATGGTCGCGCCGCCGCACGCGTGGTGCAGATCTCGCCAGGATAGGCGCGACGCCATGGAGCGCGGCAGGGAAACAACGATTCACCGGCCTCGTCCGGACGGACTCTCAGCGGCTCCCGTCGTCTCGGTCGTCGGTGTCGTCTGTGGCACGACCTTCCTCGGGCGATCCACCGTCGGCAGGGTTGTCGAAGGTCACGTCGATCTCCTGAAATCCCTTGCTGCGCTGCGCTCGTGCCTGCGCCGAATATGCAGCCTCGTCTCCCGGCGTGAGAATGACGTTGTCCGTGAACGGCGTGAGCAGCGACCGTGGGTAGAGGTTGTCCACGCGCACCGCGTTGAACTCGAGACACACGACGACCATCACGGCGGCCACGTAGAGGAAAGCGAGGAGCCCCAGCACCACCGCGAACACACCGTTGGTGGCGCTGGCATTGGCGATGACCCGTTGCACGAAGACACTGCCGAATGTCTGCAACGCCTGCCACCCGACGGCGGCAACCAACGCTCCCGGGAGAACATCCCGGATGCTGACCGGACGCGCGGTGCCGAATCGGAAGCCGACCACAAACACCGCGCTGTAGAGGATCACCGGTCCGATGAGCGCCAACAGTCGACCGTTGCCGGGGAGGTCGAGTGCAGCAGTCACGCCGTTGAGAATGGTCAGTCCGAGGATGGCCAAGCCCACCGTGGACAACAGCATCGCACCCTTGATCCGCACCTGGATGGGATTGGGTCGGTCGTTGCGCGGCACCGTCCACACGATGTTCATCGCGTTCTGGATCGCGACGGAGACACCCAGCGCGCCGTAGATCGCACTCACCACGCCGATGGTCACGGCGGTGACGCTGCCACTGAGCTGTCCTGCTTCGCCCAGCTGCTCGCCGACGACGGGTATCTGGGACAGCGCCGAATCGACGATGCGCTCCTGGAGTTCGGGGTTACCTTCGAGCAGCAGACCGAGCACCGAGGTGAACACCAACAGCAGTGGGAAGAGCGAGATGAAGCCGTAGTAAGTGATGAGTGCGGCGAGGTAGCCGCCTTGATCGTCGAAGAACTTGTAGGCCACGGCCAGTGGGAATCCGCTCCGCGGGTGCCGGCGCTGGAAGTCGTCGATGCGGTAGGACAACGACACCGGCGCCACCTTCCCTCGAACACGCGCGAACTGAACGCCGCACCGTCTGACCGGCACCGTCACGGATGCCGTCGCAGCGCCGAGTCTACGGCGCTTTGCCACCCTGAACGCTCAGTACACACCTGGCATCTGACTGACCCACAGATCACGACTGACTCAGGAGAGGTAGGGGACGACCGAAGTCCCGAAACGGTGCAGCTGATCGATCGGATCTCCGACAGGCCAGACGAACACCGCATCGACGCCGGCGTCGGCGTATCGCGCCAAAGTGCCGAGGCATTCCTCGGCCCGCCCGATCAGCACTTGTCCGGCCAAGATCGCCGGGTCCCGGCCGAGCATTCGCGCCACGGCATCCAGCTTCGCCCGGGCCTCTGGCGCCGACTCGGTGACCCAGGTCCACATCGTCGCGAGGACGATCGGAAACTCCTCGACGTTCCGCCCCAGCGAGGCCAACGAATCGTGGATGATCCCGCGTCCGACGGATATCCGCTCGGGCGTGGTGTTGTACGCCGAGGCCAGCCATCCGTCACCGAGACGGGCGACCCGGGCAAGTCCAGCTCGCGAACCCCAGCTACCGATCCAGATCGGGAGCGGCTGCGGCGGCCGAGGTACCAATACGGGGACGTCGTAGAAGTGTCCCGAACCCATTGCCGGCGCGTCGGACAGGGAGGCACGAAGGACGCGCACCGATTCATCGAACCGGGGCCAGCGCTGGTCGAACGGAATCCCGACCGCCGCGTAGTCGGCGCTCGAGGAGCCCGGACCGACACCGAGCACGAACCGACCACCCGACAACGAAGCCAGTGCCGACGCCGCTTTCGCCACCATCGCCGGTCCCCGGATCACCGGAAGCGTCACCGTCGTCGCCAACGTCAGACCGGCACTCTCCTGAACAACACTCGACAACGCGACGAGTCCGTCAAGCCAAGGCCGAGCGAAGACCACATGATCGTTCGCGCTGATCGCCCGGAAGCCCGCATCGCGTGCGGCATCCACGAAGCCCGTCAACGAGGGACGCTTCGAAATGTCGAGGTCGATCAGCGGCAGGTGCGCACCGAACCACACCGTCAAAGGGTAACGGAGGCAGCCTCAGCAGGTTCCGAGTTATGCGATCGCTACCCGCAACACGGGTATCAGCCCGATACCGGATTCGAGTAGGGCGCTACTCGCGTAGAGAGCATGATCTCCTGTCACGCTCAGACACAGTGGAGCGCTCGGCCAGACCGGGCGCGGAGAAGGATCGTGGTGACCATGACCGCTGCCCAGATATCAACGCGCCGAGATGAACTCGAGCTCGCTCTGCGGCAGGAGTTGCCGATCTCGATGCGCCACGCCGACCTCGCCGTGCTCACCGACCAGGAGCTGGTCGGCGGCCGGCGCATGCTCGCCGCGCTGCGCACCGAATGCGGCTGCCGAGCAGGCGAATTCACAATGATTGCGGCCCTCGCAGTAGCGCTCGGCCACATAGCGCTCGGACACGGCTCGAGCACGGCGGCGGGCGTGGTGGCCGCGGTGGGCGAGGTCGTGCTGGCGCTGGTCGCCGGTGGCGGAATCGGCAAAGCCGCCGGGATCCTCACCGCTCGTATCCGATACGTGCACCGCAGTCGCCACCTTGTTGGAGGTCAACGATGAGTTTCTTCACCGACGTCCTACGCGCCGTCTTCGACAGTTCCTCGATCGGCCCGCATACGACTGCCGAGCGTGATCGCGCGGTCGTGGTGCCGGATGATCTGGCGCGATGGGTTCGTGCGGCATTCGCGGCGGACGGCGAGGATGAGGAACGGCGTCTGATCGATCATCTCGCCGCGGATGCCGAGCGCACCATCACCGACGTTGCTCGCCTCTACTGGCGGCTCGGCGACGAGGACGCTTCGCTTCGGTGGGCGTTGGTTCATTGCGCGGCACAATTGCGTTCACGCTCTGCCACAGGGTTTCTGACCGATGTGCTCGACACCGATATCCCATCGGAACAGTCGACGGATGTGCATCTGTACTCGACCGTGGCCGAGGAGGTGGCCCAACGGATGCGAGCGATCGAGGGACTGGCGGATCTGCTCGACACGGACGACCGGGCCGTCGAAGGTTTGTTGCGGGCGCTGCGGCACCCCGTTTTCGCGATCCGCGCGACGACGTACCTCGCGGTACGCAACCGGGTGGATCCGGCGCGGCTCGACGACGCGGTCGCCGAATCCGATCGCGAGGAGTTGAACGGGCTGCGTCGGATTCGCGTCGCTGAGCTCAGCGATTTCGGCGAACTCGAGCGCGTCGACCTGCCACGTCTACCGGGACCGTCGGAGCACGTGCGCAGCACCGGACCCAGACGCACACCGACGATCAGAGGAGGCGATCATGGCTGACTGCAAATACACCGTGGGCGATCTGGACGCCAGCGGCGACAACCTGTACGGCACCCGGATGGCGAATCAGCCATTCATCGACTGGGCGTGGCCCACCTGGCAGTTCGCCTACCCGTGGTGGCAGGACGGTTGGGGTTGGGACGACTGCACCAACCGGCGCAAGCCGCTGGGCCGTACCTTCGCCGCACTGCATGCGCTGACATACTCCACCGCGAACAACTGGTCGGCCACATTTGGTCCGAACATGCTGGAGTGGGGTGCGCGCTGGGCGGCCGGACAGATCCAGGGCTACGAACTACGAGCGCGCTGCGGAACGAAGGTCGCCAGCACGACCGGTCAACAATGCGCCGCCGGGCACACCGCGAGCAGTCGGGTCTGCGACGCCGTCGAGCAACAGGCCCGACGTGAGTGCCGCAGCTGGTTCTTCCTGTTCAGCTGGATCTGCCACCTGTTCGTCACCGTGTGGGTGTGGGTGTGCACGGCCTGGAGCACCATCACCACGTGGATCTGCGACGCATTCACGGCCAAGCACATGGATCTGCAGAACACCGCCTACTTCTACGGAAAACCGGTGGTCGGACGCGCATCGACGTTCATCCACGAATGCCGTCATATCTCCGGCAAACCACACAACGCCAACTTCCCATCAGGATCGGTGTACGGGAAGGGATCTGGTGCTGACGCGGACTGGGAGTACGAAGGTGCGTGGCGCTGGCAGGCGATCTGGCTCGCGTGGTACGCCGAGACGGCGATCGACTCGACGGCGGCGCTCCGGACGCGGGCGCGCGACGACGCCAACGTGATCATGCTCGGCGCCTTCGCCAAGAGCCCGGGCTTCACGTTCTGACCGCGGTGCCGCGGGCAGGGAAGTATCGGCGGGGCCGATCTCACTCGAGCGCCGACACCGCGATCGTCTGCCACAGCGTGCGGTCGGCGCCGCCGGGTATTTCGAGGAGATCGGGTCCGACGTTGGCGGCCTCCACGCACACGAACTCGCGCCAATGCGGACCCACATCGGCCATACCCGACGCACCGTCCTCGCCCGGATTCCACACCACCGCGCTCCGGCCGCCGCGCACGGAGACCTCGATCGCGCGGCGTAGACCCGGATCGACGAGTCGGTAGTTCCCGCCCGCTCCCGGGTAGACCCGGTCGCTGCGCGGGTCGTCATCAGGCAGCGTCCAATCGCCGTGCTGAGTCTTGGTTCTCAAGCCGTCGAACTTGTCCAGGTAGGTCAACCCGCCGAGCCCTTCGACGCGGACCTCACCGACGTCGGAGACACGGAAGTAATTGTGGAACGCCTCGGTCATGATGACGCTCTCGTCACCCGGGTTATGGGTGTGCAGACCTTGTTCGAGGGTGGCGCCGACACGAACTGTCATCCGTGGCCGCAGAGGTAGGCGATCGAGGCCGTCGGGTGTGAACTCCAACTCGATGACGCCGGATTCGGTCGTCCGGCCGGCGGTCATGCTCCATCGAGCAGTGCGCGCGTACCCGTGCGACGGAACGTCACCGACCTGTCCTTCACGCCCGAAATATGGCCAGCACAAGGGTATTCCGCCGCGGATCGGAGTCGGGGGAGACGCGAGGAGAGGAGACACCCAGAGCGTGTCCACGGCCGCGTCCGCCGGGATGAACGACAGCACTTGGCCGCCGAAAACAGAGATCGCGGCCGTGGAGTGCGGGGTCGTCACGATGATCGCGTCGAGTCCGTGGACCGTGCCGTGCCGCACGCCGTCGATGTCACCAGATGCCGTCACGGTCCCAGCATGGCACAGCACGGACGCGACAGGCTCGCAGCGTGAGCGGTCACTTCGACGAGGCGGCCGGCGCGAATGGCGATCTCCACCCCCCTCAGGCCGGAATCTGTCGAGGTCGCCTGTCGGGCCGGCGTACCCCGGCTGAACACTGCCGCACACTCTGGGACAAGGCAGAGGTAAACGGACCGGTGAACGGGCTCGCCGCTGGGCAGTTCGCGACCGATCCGGCCCGCGTTCACACGGCAACACGACGATCCTTCGCTGCCGACGCAGCCCTCTGCGATGATTGTCAGCGATGAGTACCCCTCTGCCGCCCGTACCCACCGACGTGCGTCTCGTCGTCAGCGACATGGACGGCACACTGCTCGACGAGTCAAAGCGCATCCCTGAGTCACTGTGGCCGTTGCTCGACATCCTCGGTGACCGCGGAATCGTGTTCAGCCCGGCCAGCGGCCGGCAGGCGGCGACACTGCTGCACCAGCTCGGCCATGCGGTTCCCGGTCTCGTGGTCATAGCGGAGAATGGTGCGGTTGTCGCCCGCGACAGCGAAACGCTTCGCGTCACCCCGCTTGATCACGAAGCCGTCGGCACCGTGCTCAACCGCGCACGTGAGCTGGTTGGCATGGGTGTCTCTGATCTCGGAATCGTGTTGTGCGGACCCGACGGCGCATTCATCGATCGAGCCGACGACGCCTTCCTCGAGCAAGTCGTGCCCTACTACTACGCACACGAGATCGTGGACGATCTGAGCGCCGTCGACAGCGAACTCGTGAAGGTCGCGGTCTACGACTTCGGCAACATCGAGGACGTCACCGCGCCGGAGATCGCGGCGTTGGGTGGCGCCATGGAGGTGGTCGTCTCCGGCCGAAACTGGCTCGATGTCATGGCACCCGGCGTCGACAAGGCCGCTGCGGTGCGCGCCGTCCAGGAGCGACTCGGCATCTCGCCGGCACAAACCATGGTCTTCGGTGACTATCTCAACGATCTCGCGATGCTCGACACCGCCGACTGGTCGTACGCCGTCGCGAATGCGCACCCCGGCATCGTCGAAGCGGCCCGCTACCTGGCTCCCTCGAATGCGGAGAACGGGGTGGTGCGGACGGTGCGTGCCGCGCTGGGGTTGTCGGACCTGTGATCACTGGTCCGACCGCCGCATCTCGACGTCCACCCACGGTGTCGTTCACATCCGCTTGAGCCAGATCCGGTAGAGGTGGCCCTCGCCAATTCGCATTGACGGTCCCAGCCGTCGCAAACAGCGCATGTCAGTCGACAAGCGACACCGGCGTTGACACGGGTGGGGTAGCGGGGCAGCCGACGTCGTTCGGAGACTGCGACTTCCGAGATCCTGTGCGGCCGTGGTGGCGGAGATACCAGACCAGCATCAGACCGGACGACGTGCCGTGAAACCCGTGGAGCACCCAGATCGGACCGGGCGGCAGGCTGAACACGTAGATCGCGTAGACGGCGTTGCCGACGTTGGCCAGCACGATGTTGCCGATGCTGTAGGAGGACAGGTCGCGGGTGGTACCCGCTTTCCACAACATGGGCAGCGTCGAGACGACGAATACGGCCGTCGAGACGCTACCGGCGAGTGTTGCCACGGCCATCATGGCCGGGCTCCGGTCACCGGATTCACCGCAATCTGGTCGGCAAACGCTGACGTGTTCATGCCTGGGACTCCCATCCGATGTGTGCGTGGTGTGGCGGTACGTGATGACAGACCCAGGATCGGTCGTCGTACGCCACCCCGACATCGGGAGCCGTTCCCCATTTATCGTCAGCGTGGGAGAACCCCGTCGCGACCCTAAACAGGGAGCCGGCATGCTGACGTCACTCGTCAGAGCGAGGGAGTTGCACACGGTAGCCCTGTCTCGTGAGCCACTCGCGGGCTCGGCCGCGCTGCCGTTCGTCGGAGAACATTTGGTACCGGGAGAATTCGTCCGGCGACTCCCACAGAACATCCTTGAAACGTCGGAACGCCCCCTTACCGATCAAGGCGTTGCGCAGGTGTTCCACCAACGCCGGATCGGCCACCGAAGCGACGAAGTCCTCCATGTCGCGGTAACCGTCGCGCGACCCGATGCACTCGACCTCCAACCAGCGGTCAGGGTCCTCGAGATCGTCCTCGCTGAATTCATCGGTGACGCCAAAGTCCAACAATTCGTCCGGCCAGGTCTGCCCGGTCTGGAGGTCTATGCGGCCGCCGCCGTGCGCGATGTCACCTTCCAGCGACGACGAAAGTTCCTCGAGATCGATCGGCAACGGACGCAACATCAGGGTGGTCGAGTTCAGCGTGGATTGCATCTGCTCGGCCAGTTCGGCGTCGCCCTCCCAGCCACGGACCTCGAGGGCCGCCACACACTCGCCGGCCACCTCCCGGGCCCCCGCGACGTCGTCCTGGACGGCCTTCATCAGTGCGTCGCCGACGTGTTGGAGCGCGGCATGAAATGGTCTCGACCGCAACAGATCAACGAGCTCGGCACCACCGGAGTAGATCGCACCTCGCAGCGCCGTCACCGACGCATCATCCCAGGGCGGCGACTGTGCGGAGCCATCCCGTGACCCTCCGGTGGCTCCCGGGTATCCGTTTTCCGCGTCGGCGATCCGTTGGTCCAGCCATGTTTCGATGTCGTCGACGGCCACCGCGGCCACCGGCGTCGGATGCGCGGTGAAGCCATGTGGTGCGTCCGGATACACGCGGAGGTCGACGTCGCAGCCGGCGACCGAGAGCCGGGTCGCCATCGCCATGTTGTCCTCCAGCAAGATGTCTCGCTCCCCGATGACCAGCAGCATCGGCGGCAGCTCGTGGAGGTCGGCGTAGATGGGGGAGACGTCGCCGACGGTGCGGTCAGACACCTCACCGGCGTATGCCTGCAGGAAGTACTCATCGGCTATCCGACGTCCCGCGGGTGTGGTGCCGCTCAGATCCCAGGTGCCGAACTGCAGTGCAGCACCGACGATCTGATCCGCCATCCCCGCGTCGCGCAACCTCACCAGCGTGGTCATGGCCAGGGTGGCCCCGGCGGAGAATCCGCCGAGTGTGACGGTCGGAGTCCCGAATCGAGTCTCGGCGAGGTTGACGACCCAGAGCGCCGCCGTGCGGCAGTCATCGGGGGCGGCCGGCCACGGGTGTTCGGGTGCCAGTCGGTAGTCCACGCTTACCACGGCGATCCCCAGCGCCTCGGCCAGCTTCCGGTTGCGCGTGTCGTCGTCGGCCGCGGCACCCATGTAGAAGCCACCGCCGTGAAAGTCGAGGTGCACGGCACGGGCCGGCCCGCTGCGAGGTGTGATGATCCGGATCGGCACACGACCAGGTCCGACCTCAGCGATCTCTTCTACGACCTCGTCGTCGGTCGCGGTCGATGTTCGCCGCGCTCGGGCCTCTCGGAGCTCATCTGGGCCGTCAGGTCCACGGCCCCTCGGTGACGTGCTGTAGAAGGTTCTCGTCTCTTCCAGCGCCGGGTCAGACACGGGTACCATGACGTCGTTCAGCCTCAACCGCATGTGTCCTCCTCGCTGTTCCACGGTACTCAAGAACCCCTCGAGATCGAAGGCGACCCGGGCCCGCGCCGTCATACGTCGGGCGCAAACCGACGGTAGATGAACCAGGAAGACGCCCCCACGATAGGCACCACGATGATGACCGTCATCCACAGCGCGCGCCGCGACCCGGGCATCTCCTTCTTGGCAAGCGAAAACATCGCCGAGGTGGCAGCCACAATCCACATCAGGAGTGCGATCGGTCCGAAGAATAAACCGATCAGGAATGTGCCGAAGCCCGGCATACAGTTGTCCATGCCGGCGTCGACGCAGTCCTGTATCCCCGCAGCCACCTGCTCATGCTACTGATCTCCACACCGACTACCGTGCCGCTTCGGACAGATGGTGACGTCGACGGCACCGCGGAACCGCAGTAGCTTGCCTCGGCTACCGACGGCTGACCGCGTAGGTCAGGTGGGTCACCTGCCGCGTCGCCTCGGCGCGGACCTGCTCGAGGGCAAGACTGTTCGCCTCCACGTGCTCGAACAAGCGTATCCCGGAGCCGAAGAGCATGGGGGAGAGCGCGATCGAGAACTCGTCGATCCGGCAGGCGTTGAGGTACTCCACGATCGTTGCGCCTCCGCCCGCAATGCGGACGTCTCGCTCAGCGGCGGCGTCGCGGGCCTGATCGAGCGCGGTCTCGATGCCGTCGTTCACGAAGTGGAAGGTGGTCCCACCCGCCCGCACCCAGGGCTCACGCTTGTCGTGCGTGACGACGAAGACCGGTGTGTGGAACGGCGGCTCCTCCGGCCACGCGTGCTCACCGGCATCGAACATGCGTTTACCCATCACGCTTGCTCCGGTGCGTTCGAATGTCTCCTGCAGGATGTCGTTGTCGCGCCCTTCATCGCCGCCCTCGCCGAGCTTCAGATTCTCCCGGAAGAACCGCTGCGGGAAGATCCACTGCTGCAGTTCCATCCACTGTGGGCCCATCAAGTCCTCGGCGGACTCGGGCGCCACGAACCCGTCCACCGACATCGTCACGCTGAAGAAGACCTTTCCGGCCATCAGTCGTCACCTACTCGCCGACCGATCACGGCGACATAGTCGGCGAGGTGACGCAGGGTCTGCTGACCACCCTCGATTGCGTGATACTTCTCGACTGCCTCGTCGCGCGACTCCTTGGTGGGAAACACCGTCCGCATCTCGATCCGGGTCGCCGGTCCGTCGGATGCGAACGTGAGAACGGACTCGAACGCGTTCGGGTCATCACGGAACTCACCGTGGCGCAGTGTGATCCGCTCCGGTGAGGAGATCTCGATCCAGGAGATCCACTCCGGGTAGTCCGTCCCGTCCGGTCCATGCATCACGAACTCCCACTCACCCCCGACGCGGAACTCGAATGCCCGGGTGGTCGTGGTGAACCCGTCCGGTCCCCACCATTGCGCCAGATGCCTGACTTCGGTGAACGCCTCGAACACCAGCTCTCTCGGGGCACTGATGACCCGAGAGATCACGACCTCGCGGTCCGCTGTCGCCGATTGTGCCGGCGCGTTCCGTGCAGTTGCTGCCATCGGTCACTCCTGTTTCCGTGATTGCTTGAGGTCTTGTACGTACGCGTCCAAGCGGTCGAAACTCTCGTTCCAGAACTGCTCGAACCCTCCGGTCCACTCGTGCACCGGGCGTAATCCTCGTGCGTCCAGGCCGTACAGGCGTTGTTTGCCCACCTTGCGGTCCCGCACCAGCCCGACCTCACGGAGCACCCGGAGATGTTTGGACGCTCCCGGCTGCGCGATCCCCAGCTGCTGGGCCAACTCGGTCACCGGTCGCTCACCCGCACGCAGCAGCACGAGGATCTCCCGACGTTGCGGCTCGGCGATCGCGTTGAAGACGTCCGATGTCGTCGCTGCTCGTGCCATTCTCCCATCATATTCCCATATCGGAATGCGTCAAGCCCGGATCGCCGAACGGAGGACCGGATGTGGCCGCGTCGGGAACCGTCAGGTCAGCTGATCGACGAACCAGTCAGCGGTGAGCGCGTCGCGTTCCTCGGCGTGGTTGTGCAGGGCGTGGTCGCCATCGGGCCAGATCTGCAGATCTCCCTGACCACCGGCCGCGTCGACGAAGGGTTGCTGGATGTCGGGTGAGACGACCAGCGGGTCGCTGCCGCCATGGAGGACGCGGACCGGACAACCGATCGGGTGGGCATGCGGGTCGAAACGCAGTTCGGTGAGCACGCGATCAACCTCGTCGGGGTCGGAGGTGCCCAGGGCGGCCGCGAATTGTTCACGGATACTGCGGAACTCCGGCAACGTCGGCGCGGCGGGCGCACCGTTGACCACGCACGCGCGGATTCGGTCGTCGGCGGCGGCCAGGTGGGCGGCGAAGAGGCCTCCGGAGCTGTTGCCCTGCAGGCCGATCGCGCCGCCGAGCCGCGGGTCGCGTGCCACGACCTCGACGAACCTGGCAAATCCTTCGACGACCTTCGCGTCGATGAACAGTCCGTCTCGCAGACGTGGTTCCCCTTGGCCGGGCCCTTCGGCGAGCAGGCACGCAAGTCCGCGCTCGGCCAATGCGTCGGCCGACCGCAGATACAGTGCACCCCAGCCACTGAGTCCGCCCCACATGATCACCGTGCCGTTGGCGGTGCCGGTGTCGGGTAATCGCAACCAACCGACGAGATGGCCATTACGGTAGGGCGTTTCGATCCGCTCCAGTACGGGGGGCCGCAGCGAAACCAGCTGTCGGACATGATCGACGTATCGGCCGTAGAGCGAGCGCTTGAGGTCGGTATCGGCGTTCTCGGCCATCTGGGCGAATGCCGCGGCGCCGACAGCCCATCGTTGCATCAGCTCCGCTGTGCGGTTCTGCCCTCGGGCCAGAGCCTCCGCTGCCGCGCCGGCCCGCCGGTCCGCCAGGCACGATGCCGTTTCGGACCAGTCCGTGCCTGACGCGGTTTCGGCGAGCAGCGTGCGTGCGTCGGAGGGGTTCATCCCGCCATCGGTCAGCCGGCTGTACGACATCGCCCGATGAAGCGCGGCGGTGGCCGCACCCATGTCCTCGATGGCCGCCCCGCTGCGCTCACCCGGCGAGGTCATGGCGACACCCCCGTCGTCGGCAACTCGTCTCGCGTGGCCACCGCGCGAATTCTACGGCTCGCAGACCCGACCTCGAGCCGGAATGCGGGGGTTGATTCGATGGCGACCTGGTCACCTCCCTCTCGGTGATAGCTATCGACGACCGCCTACGGTCGCCCGGCATGCCCGACCGGGACCTCGACGGCGCGGATCGTCGCCTCCCGAGCGGCCGACCGTGCATGCTCATCGAAATCCGGTGCGCAGCAGATGAACAACGTGGTATCCGCGCTTCCACCGAGCATGCACGCAAAGGCGCCGGTGTCGAGTGCGACCTCATCGACGATCTCACCGCCCTCGCGGACCCGGATCACCCGGTTGCCCACGGCATCGGCGGCCCACAGGCACCCGTCGGCATCCAGACCGCAGCCGTCAGGCGCGACCACAGCTCCCGCCAGCACGTCGCCGAGTACGTTCGTCGCCGGTGGATCGCCGAAGGTCGCCCAATCGCGCCGGGAACCCAATGAACCGTCCACTGCGATGGCGAACGCACTGATCCGGTTGCCGAGGGTCTCGTCGACCAACAGGGTGGCGCCGTCGGGCGTCACCACGCTGCCGTTCGGGAAGTAAAGCCCTGCCGCAACCGTAGTGACAGTTCCGTCCGGGTCGATGCGCAGCAGATCGGCGGCCTCGAGGTCGGCGCCGGCCATGAGGTCGAAACCGAAATTCCCCAGCCATGCACGGCCCTGTTCGTCGACGACCATGTCATTGGGGTGTCCGGTGACGTGGCCACTCACGTCGGCATGCACCGCGACCGCGCCGTCGGGTTCGACCCGCAGAACCTTCCGGTCCTTCATCGACACCACCAGCAGTCGACCATCCGGAAGCCACCCGAGCCCCGACGGCTGTGCCGGCACGTCGAGCTCGGTGCGCAGATCCGTCCCGTCGGCGTTCACCGAATTCACGGTGTGGGTGTAGAAGTCGACAAACCACAGACGATCGTCATGCCAGCGTGGGCATTCGGTGAAGGACATGCCGGAAACCACGGTGCGGATCTGCGATGAACTCATGGAGCGACCATAGGCAGGCGTGGCGGCCGCTCGATGGTCATTCGACCTGGTTCTCAGTCCGCCGCCATCACTGTCTGGTCCATCCACATGATCTGCCATGAGTGACCGTCGAGGTCGTCGTAGCTGCGGCCGTACATGACCTCGTTACCCTCGGCGTCGCCGGGCTTGCCTCCCGCGGCGATTGCTCGGTCGACGAGTCGATCGACGGCCTCGCGACTGTCGACGTCGAGGCAGACAACGCACTCCTTGCTCATGGTGGCGTCTGTCGTCTGCACTGGGTGGAACGTGTCGAAGAAATCGCGCTGCAGAAGCATTGCGACCAGATTCTCACCGAGTACGACAGAGACCGCTCTGTCGTCGGAGAAGTTCTCGTTGAACGTATATCCGAGCTCGGCGAAGAACGCGCGCGAACGCGCGACGTCGGCCACGGGCAGGTTCACGAACATCATGGTGTGCATCGGGTTTCTCCTGGGGTCTGCGACGTCCGCTGGTGAACATCGTCAGTGAGGTGGACACCGGACTGCGGCGAAACTCATCGGAGTTGTCGATCGTCGGCTCACGACAACGGGCGGCGATCGGCGGCGAATGCGATGCCCGCACGCATCATCGCGAGTTCTGCATGGATTCGCGGTCGCCAGGGTCGATCAGTGAGCCGGCTCAGCGATCGCTCTGTTCGGACCGTGTAATCTCGGCCACCACACGCTGCGCGGACTCGAGGGCGCCTTCGATATAACCGGCGTGTTCGGCGGCGGTCTCGGTTCCCGCCCAGTGGATGTCACCGACCGGGAAATGCTCGACGGCGTAGAACCCTTCGCGCGTCCCCAACCGAGGCAGGGACGCGTATCCGCCACCGACGAACGGGTCCAGATGCCATGCCTTGTCGTGCCAACCAATGGGCCGCCGTATACCTGCCCCCAGGGAGCTTTCGAGTCGGTCGAGCAGCAGGCTCATGCGTTCGTCGACGGGCAGATCGCCGACACGGCGGGCCCCGGAGCCACCGACGAGCAGGGTGAGATGACCCGGACCGTCCGGTGGTGAGGAATCGAAGACGGCGCAGCCCGGATCGCCCGACACGATCATTTCGGCTTCGGTGTGATCGCGCCAGAACGGCGTGTCATACACCGCGAGCGCTTTGTACACCGCACCCATGTAGGTGTTGCGGTGCAGTCGGTTTCGGCTGTCCGGCAGCGGGGGATCGAACGTTATCCGGGCTGCGATCGGCGGAGGAACCGTCACGACGACCTTGGCGGCGGTGATTGTCGCATCCGCCGTCGCAACGGAGACTCCGCGGTCGTTCTGCGCAATCGCGGTCACCGCACTGTTGAGGTGCACCCGGTCGCCCAGCCTTTCGGCGAGTCGGCCGGCGAGTTCACCCGCACCCTCGACGAGTAGCGAATCCTGAGCACCGCCAGTTGTTTTCATCATGGTCATCAGACCACCCTGGAAACGGATGAGCTTGAGGAACGCCGTCAACGACAGCTCGTTGGTATCCGCGCAGCAGGTGACCGCGATGACGACGTCGAGTATTCGTCGCGCACGGGCCGACGGAATGCGGTCCAGCCACTGCCCGATGGTCATCGTGTTCTGTTTGTCCCCGGTCGGCAGATGCGAGGCCAACTCGAACCCCACCAGAGTCGCGTTGGCTGCCAGCATCGCCGGGGAGATTGCGCTGATCGCGCCGTCGTCGTCGGCCACCATCGGCGACTTCGGACTACGCATCTGATATTGCGTGACGCCCAGCTCAGCGGCCAGTTCTTCAAACCGGTGGTGACCCTTGCCGACCCACTGGCCCCCGAGGTCGACAGCCGAGCCGAGGGCAGTGGTCTCCACCATGACACGCCCGCCGACCCGGTCAGCCGCCTCGAATACGACCACATCGATGCCCCTGTGGTGCAAGTCGTCGGCAGCGGTGAGACCGGCGATGCCGGCGCCGACCACCACCACCTCAGCGTGCCGGGGGAGTGGCGAACTCGCGGAATCCATCAGTGCTTCCCGGTGCCGGCGCGGTCAGTTGCTGCCGTCGAGGATCTCGGCGGCAGCGCGATAGCCGGATCGGACGGCGCCGTCCATGTAGCCATTCCAGATGTCGGAGGTCTCCGCTCCGGCCCAGTGGATACGACCGACCGGAGCGGCGACGGCCTTGCCGTAGTTGGTCCACACACCGGCAGCGAGTCGGCCCCCATAGCAGCCTCGGGTGAATTCCTCGGCATTCCAGTCCAATTCGATGATCTCGATCGGATCCGCAGCCCGCTCGCCGAAGTACTTGACCAGATCGCCGAGGATCAGTTCGCGACGCTGCTCCGCAGTGAGCTCGGCAGCAGCACGGGCGTGGCGGCCTTCGAGGAACCCGACGAGCACGCCACAGGAGTCGTCGTGCGGCGAGTTGTCGAGTACCACATTGAACGAGTCATCGAGACTCATCACCAGTCCGTTGAGGCCGTCCTCCCGCCAGAACGGCGTCGGGTAGGCGATGTTGACCTTGATGACCGACCCGGCGGGAAACTGTTGGGTGACCCCATCCCGGGCGGCGGGCAAGGGCGGCGAGTACCGCAACCGCCCTGCGAGGGTCTGCGGGATGGCGACGACGGCGTGGTCGGCGGAGACCTCGCCGCCATCGAAGGTGACGATCACACCGGTGTCGGTCTGGGCGACACCGGTGACCACAGTGCCCAGGTGCACCGCATCGCCGAGGTCGGCGGCCATGCGTTCGGAGATCTGGTGGGTTCCGCCGACCACGCGAGACTCCTGGGCGCCGCCGGTGGTGGAGAGCAGGACCTCGAGGCTCGTCCCGGACTTCATATAGAAGAGAAAGTGCAGCAGGGACAGTTCGTGTGATTCTGCGGAGAACAGGGCGGGTACGACCAGGCGGAAGAAGCGGATGACGACGTCGTTGGCGGTTTCGGCGACCAGCCACTGGTCGAAGGTCTGCCGGTCGAGGTCCTCGGCGCCAGTGGTGGTCCACGGCGTCGCCAGCTCGACACTCTCCGCGAGTACTGTGATCGTCTCCCAGAGCCGGCCGATCTCGGTGACGTCGGCTTCGGCCAGACCGAAGCTTTCGTCGGTGTATCGGTGGGCTGCCCCGTCGTAGTAGGTGATGGCCGCACCGGTGTCGTAGGACTGATAGGTCTTCAGCCCGAGTTCGGAGATCAGCGCCAGAACGGTGTCCTGCGTGGGGCCCACCCACTGGCCGCCCATCTCGATCGGGACGCCGTTGCCGAAGGTGGCGCCGTGGTTGCGCCCGGCGACGCGGTCGCGTGCTTCGAGCACCGCGACGGTCTTTCCCGCCCGCGTGAGTCGGCGGGCGGCCGACAACCCGGACAGGCCGGCTCCGACAATGACTACATCGACGTGATGCATGGTGAATCTCCTTATACAACAAAGTGGTTGAGTGGCGGATGACTCGCGACTGGAACTGTCGATCCTGGAGCCTGGGTGATGCCGCCGCCCGTCTCGTGCATGCCCGATGGCCGCGGGCGGTATCCGGCTCGCCGCGATGAACCTGTTCTCAGTCATACAACCGACTGAAAACTAGACTAAGGGAGGTTCAGGTGATCTGCAATACTCTTGGCGAAATTTGCCGATGCTCTCGCCCACCGACGTCCGGGGTTTGTGCCGGCACCATCGGGACGGCACGCCGCGCGCCTGGGCGCCGCACCGTTCGGCGGTGCCGATTGGGTCAGTGCTTGTTCGTCGTCGCCGATCGCGGTGCCGCGAGTCCGACGAGCATCTCGGTGATCGTGTCCAGGTCTTGGTCGGCACGTTCGTCGTCAGGGTCGCACACGTATTGCAGGATGAGCCCGTCGATACAGGCCACGATGATGCGCGCCAGTTGGGGGAGCGGTATCGCAGACACTTCACCAGCCGAGGTGGCCGCTTCTGCACACCAATTGGCCACGACGTCGGCATAGGACTCGTACTGCCATCGGGCGAGTTCCTCTTGCCCCTCGGTCCGCAGCGAGTAGGTCGTCAGTTCGTACTGCATGACCTGCAGATCTCGATTGGACACCAGTCGCTTCCAAAAGGCCCGCACCCCGTCGCGAATCGCATGGGCGAGCCCATCACCGGTGTGCGCAGAATCGGCGAACACGTGGCCGATCTCGGTCACCACGTCCTCGATCACTGCGCGTAACAGCAATTCCCGGGAGGGGAAGACATACTGCAATGTGCCCAGCGGAACGTCACCTTCGGCGGCGACCGCGCGCAGCGGCGTGTTGGCGACACCGTCACGAGCCAACACATCACGCGCTGCTGCGACCAGTTGTCGGCTGCGAACCGCCGCCTCGACACGCGCCATCGGCTGCCCTTTCGCCCGGTGACCTGGCTGTTTCAGTCAGTTGTATGACTGCGAATGTAGGCCCTCGGAGCGCCCGCCACAACTCATCGGTACTTCAATCCAGCGTCAGCCCCCGCCATAGGGGCGCGTGATGATCTCGAGGCTGTGCCCGTCGGGATCACTCCAATAGAGGCCTCGGCCACCGTCGTTGGTGTTGATTGTGGCGGGTTGTCGGTGAAACGGATCGGCCCAATAGTCGAGACCACGATCGACGATCCGGTCGTGGATCGCGTCGAATTCGGCCTCTGTGACGAGGAAGGCGTAGTGCTGGGGAGTCACCCGCTCGGCATCGGCGTAGTCGAGCGAGAGTCGGCCGACCTGGACAATCTGGAACGGCCCGAACGGTTTCGGCGTCGGCAGGTCGAGGATGTCGGCGAGGAACCGGGCGGACACGCGACTGTCGCGTGCGTACACGATCGTGTGGTTGAGTTCGACGGTCACGGACGACACCTCGCTCGGGGATCTGGCGATCAGACCTGCTCGTGGTGGCACCAGTTTACCGGCACCTCCGTTCCTGATGGCCACATGTGCGATTCTCGCACATGTGTGCGAACATGGTCAGCGTGAATTCGCGCAGACCGATCGGTTTGACTCCCGACGACCTCGAGTCTCTGTCCGCGGGACTTGCCGCCGGCAAACGCGTCACCGTCTATCTCCGTGATCCGATGCCGTCGTTGGACCTCGATGCCGGCGCGTCGGCGCGCGTCGTGTCCATCGAGGGATCCACGGTCACGGTGAGCCCGAAGGGGGTCGACGATCAATTGCCGTTCGAGCCCGACGAACTGCTGAGAACACGTGCCGCAGCAACGTCCGCCACGTCGGCGAGACGGCGACCGGCCAAGGCGGCGTCCACGTCTGGGCCGATCGCCAGGTCATCAAGAACCGTTGTGACCGAACCGAAGCCGACGCCCGAACCTGCACCGCCCACCGCACCCGCACCCGCACCGCCGAGACCAGTGAAACCGAACCCCGTCCAGGCGAAAGCGCCGCGACGTTCCAAGGCTCCGGGCGCGCCGGTCAGTGTGACCGTCACATCGACAGGGGAGAGCACGTGGACGGTCTCGGTATCCCACGGCGCCAAGAAGCATGGCAAACCCACCGAGGTGACCGCCGACCGGGTCGCGCGAGCTATGCGCGAGCTCGGCGACGACGCCGCGATCACCGCGGTCGACGGGGCGATCGAGTCGGCGCGTGCGGCCGCCCAGAAGAGAATCGACGAGCTCAGCCGCGAACTCGAAACTGCACGAGCAGCGCTGGCTCATCTCGACAGCAAGGTCACCGATAGCTGACAGCGGCGGGTGCAGCAGAGCCGGATCGCGTTACCTGATGCGCACCCCTTGCGGGCTGCGCAGGTGTCGATCGGGCAGTTGTCAGACGAGACCCTTTGTCAACGTAGCCCTTTCACGACGTCACGGACGCCAGCAGTGAGCGTGCACCAAGGATTGCTCCCTCTATGTCGTCACCGAGAGTGTTGTCGGGCAGCGCCCCGATCTCATCACTCAAGAGATCGACATCCTTCACGAGTAGGTCGTACTGGACATCGATGAAGTTGTCGCTCATCCAACTCTGGCCTGTCGAGGCACCGATCACGTCGAGAAGACTCGTCGCCGGCGTCCCCAGTTTCTCCGCGAGACTCAGCATTCGTGCTGTCGCCGCGAGATTGCACGTTGCCAACGCGTTGTTGAGCAATTTGACCAGTGCGGGCTGTCCGTAGGATTCCAACCGGAAGGTGCGGCCCGAGATGTTCTGCAGGAGAGCATCCTCGGCAGCGGAGGTCGGAGGGCCACTGAGAAATATCGACAGGGTGCCTTCGCGAGCACCTCGCGGTCCGCCCGATACGGGTGCTTCGAATACGCGCCAACCTTCGGGTGCGCACGACATGATTCTCCGCGCGTCGGTGGGAGCGAGGGTGGTGTGGACGAACACTGTCAGCGGTCGCGCGGTATGTGCGGTCAGCGCATCCACGACGGCGCTGACCTGATCAGCCAGGCGCACTGCGATGTGGACGCTGTCGACCGTCGTCCACTCCACTTCTGCCACACTGGTGGCTGCCGGCGACCCGGTTTCCGCGGTCCACTCACGGACCCGCTGAAGGTCGAAGTCACAGCCATAGACCGGCTGTCGCTGTTCGGCAAGATGTGCGCCGATGTTCCCGCCGATGGGGCCGAGACCGATGATGAGATGCATGTGCCTCTCCGATTCTGTAGATGCCCAGCCCTCGCTCGGCCATCACCTGCTGCAGGAGCGTGAGGGCGTTGAGCACGCGGGGAAAGCCGACGTACGGGATGCAGTGAATGAGAGCACCGACGATTTTCTCTCTCGTCAGACCCACGGTGAATCCCGTGTTGATGTGCAGTTTCAGTTGCGGCTCGGTCCCCAATGCCACCAACGTGGCGATGGTGATGAGCGTTTGTTCCTGTTGGCTCAGACTCTTTCGCGAGTAGATGTCGCCGAAGGCGCCGGATCCTCGACCAGTGGCAGACCAATCTCAGCGACTCGCGAATGACACTCTTCCTCGCCGATGGCGATGGCCGGATCGTGTCTCGCCGAATCGTGGACGCCCAAGACCAGAAGGCACTCGACAAAGCCAATGCCGCAGAGGGTTTCGACTTCTCCGAACAGGCTCTCGGTACCAATGGCCTGGGTACACCCATCGAATCGAGAGGAGTCGTCTTCGTCCGTGGCAGCGAACACTTCAACGACGGCTTGTCCAGCCTGGCCTGCGCCGGCGCACCGATCAGACATCCGATCACCGGCCGAATAGTGGGTTCGCTGTCCATTGCCTCCCACGTCGACTCCGCAAGTCCGCTCATGGTCGCCATGGTCCGCCAGGCCGGACACGAGATCTCCGAGGCGCTCGAATCGATGGCGGATTCGCGAGACCTCGAACTCGCCCGCACGTATCGCAGTTTCCGGTCATCCACGCACCCCGTCCTGGTCATGAATTCGGGAACGGTGATGACTGACCTTCCGGCGCTCGCCCACTTCGACGCCGATGCTCACGCCCGCCTCTGGGACACGTTCCGCAGGCAGCACTGGGATCAGGACCGTCTCCAGCTCGAACTCCCGTTGCTCGGCGCGCAGGCTACCGTGCGCCGACTGGGTCGATCGGGAGCCGATGCGATCTTCGCTCTGGAGTTCACCGAGACAGACGACGGAGCGGACCGACAAGACGCCGATCATCAACCAGTCCGGCTTGGCTCCCTGACGGACGAATCCGATGCCCGCCCCACCCCGTTCAGCCGCTACGAACAGGCCGAGCGGGATGCAATCAGTGCCGCGCTCAGCGACGCCGGCGGTAACAGATCCCGTGCCGCAGAGTTGCTGGGAATCGGTCGAACAACCCTTTACCGGAAAATGCGTGCCCTGAAGATCAACTCGTAAGAGTTGTCACAGGTCAGTATGCGCCCGCCATGGCCGCGCGACGCGAGCTCCGACAGCGGGAAGCGCTGCCGGAGCTCTCGCATCACGATCGGGCGTATCAACCTCTGAGCGCAGAAGCGGGGCCCTCGACCGGCACGACAACCGAATCGGCTGCCGCCTCGCCGAGCAGTTCGGTCCTGCTCCGCCCACCGAGTAGTTCGGTTGGAGTCAGGTATGTCTCGCGCATTGCAGCGACTGCCAGAGCTGCGATCGCTGTGGCGACGGCTCCGAACACTGCGACCGGCACCCATCCGGAAGGGCCCTCTGCGAGGATGACCGCGGCGATCAGCGGTGCGAATCCGGCGAGGAGGTTGCCCAGTTGGTTGCTGACGGCCATCCCGGTGAATCGTACTGGGGCCGAGAACTGTTCGGGGAAGAACGACGTCCAGACACCGTTGTAGCACGTGAAGAACAGTGTCATGTTGATGAAAGCGAACACCGCGATCAACGGCACGTTTGCCGACGAGATTGCCCACAGGTACCCGAAGATGCTCAACCCGCATCCGCCACAAGAGATCAGCATCGCCGGCTTCCGGCCGATCTTGTCCGACAGATGCCCGGCCGCGGGAATCCCGATGATGGTCAACGCGATTGCAGCGGAGATGATCGCAAGCATCGCTCCCTTGTCCACGCCTGCTGATGTTGCGTACGAAAGGCTGAACACCGAGAACAGCGTTTGAATCGAAGCCATGAGAGTCGCCCCGGCAACGCAGATCACGTCGCGACGATGGTATGCGAAGACGTCACGGAGTGGTCGTCTGCGCACCTGATCGGCACTCTTGGCCTCGACGAACGCAGGGGTTTCATCGAGGCGGCTGCGCACGTAGTAGGTGATGACCACGACAGCTGCGCTGAGCCAGAACGGAACACGCCAGCCCCAGGCGTAGAGCGCATCATCAGGCAACAGTGCACAGGCAGGAAGACCACCGTTGCCAACGAATTGCCCACCGCGTAGCCGACCATGACGAAGCTCGCGAAGAAGCCACGGCGGCCCGCCGGCGAATGCTCCACCGTGAGCGTCGATGCCCCTGCCGATTCGGCTCCGGCCGAGAAGCCCTGCACGAAACGTAGTGCCACCAACAGCGCAGGAGTGAGAGCTCCGACCTGACCGAAGGTCGGAAGGCAGCCGATGGCGAAGGATGCGGCACCCATCATCAGCACCGTCGCCAGCATGACTCGTTTGCGCCCGAGACGATCTCCGTAGTGACCCATCACGACCGCCCCGACCGGCCGGGCGACGTATCCCACCGCGAACGTGGCGAATGACGGGATCAAAGCCACCGCGGGGTCACCCGAGGGGAAGAACAGCACGTTGAACACCAGGGCGGCTGCAGCGCCATAGATGAAGAAGTCGTAGTACTCCAGCGCACTGCCGAGCAGTGCGGCAGTCGCAGCGCGCCGGGGAGTCATCACCGGCGACGATGAGCTTTTCATTGATTCTCCTAGTTGTAACGGGGGTGATTCAAAGCTAGGAGTGAGGGCCCGGTCACAGTTGTTCCGATCTGAAACAGGTCCTCGTCGATTGGGAACCAGATGGCGCCATGGCAACGTATATCGATTGGCTACTTCACAAGATGGTTGGTCAGTGCCACGCTGGAGAGTGTTTCGAATTTCTCAAATACGAACGGTAGAAAGGTTTTTTCAGCGTAATCAACAAGAGCACGACTGATCTGTTGAGGAGGAAGTCATGGCTCGTGTGGAAGGTTTCGAACCAGCGCACAGTGGACAATCACCCACCGACCCCTGTGGGGTCTGGGGTGACTCCGACACTGGCGCAGGAGTTTTGGGTACGAGCGGAGTTCTCCCGGCGGGGGAGTTCAACCCGCCGACCGGCACCGCCGGCGTGGAAGGACATGGTGTCGACAGTCTCGGAGTGTACGGCCGCAGCCAGAACGCGACCGGCATCCTCGGCGTCACGTTCTCGCAGGAGGGCGGAGCCTCGGGGGTCTTCGGCTCCAGTGTCGCCGAGGGTAACGGGGTGACGGGTTTTGTCGGCAGCGCCACGGGAGTCCGTGGATCGAGCGTTCGCGGCGGTGGCGTGCACGGGAGTGGCGCCACGTACGGTGTGCAGGGCGAGACCTTCGGCGGCCGCAACGCGGTCGCCGTCGAAGGCCGCGCCGGCAGCGGCCTGGGCGTACGCGGAAAGAGTCAGTCCAACAGCGGCGTCGTCGGCGTCACGACCGGCTCGGGTTACGGCACCTTCGGGCTCCACTTCTCGGAGGACCCGGGTACCGGGGTCTTCGGCGAAAGCGTCCTGGGCGACGGCGTGGAAGGTCACAGCTTCACCCGCTTCGGTGTGCGCGGCGAGGGAAGAGGTGGTGGGGTCCACGGGGTTTCCACGTCCACCGACCCCGCCGCCGCCGGGATCGTCGGCGAGAACCCGAGCGGCTATGCCGGGACCTTCTTCGGCGACGTCCGCGTCACGGGCTTCGTCTCCAAGGCGGGCGGCGGTTTCGAGATCGACCATCCAAGCGATCCGACCAACAAGTACCTCAGGCATTCGTTTGTCGAGAGCCCGGACATGCTGAACGTGTACAGCGGCAACATCAGCACCGACGACGACGGCGCGGCCAGTGTCGAGCTTCCCGACTACTTCGAGGCACTCAACGAGGACTTTCGGTACCAGCTGACTGTCATCGGCGAATTTGCGCAGGCCATCGTGGCGCAGCAGATCGCGGACAACCGATTCGTCATCAAGACCGACCGACCGAAGGTCCGGGTCTCCTGGCAGGTGACCGGAACACGAAAGGACAGGTGGGCCGCCGCTCACCGACTCACCGTGGAGGGTGACAAGCCCGCAGCGGAGAAAGGCCGCTACCTACATCCGGGATTGTGGGGACAACCCGAACACGGGACCACCGATCCAGAGTCCAAGCTCGAGAACCATCAGCGGCAACTGACCCAACTGATGCCCGAACATCTTCGACACCGCGTTGAACCGGCTCTACGAGAGGCCGAGCACAGCGATGGCAGCGCGTTGCGGCGGCTCGTGGCGGACATGGTGGCGGAACTGCATCCGCAAGCGAGTGAAGAAAGGGAGCGCGTTCTGCGTGGTCGTGTCGAGGAGGAGCTGCGGAGGGTCCACGAGGGACTGGGCGGGGTGACGCCTGGTGGATCCGGCGCCTGACCGATGAGTTCCGCATTCGTATGAATCCATTTCCGATCTAACTGCTGCGTTCGTACGAGGTCGGCGTTCTGCCTGATGTTCGCCCGAAGCCCGCGACCCGCTGACTCGGTGGAGGCCGCGCCCGGCACGGTCGTGCTGTGCCGAGCGGCCGTAGCCGGACGTGGGGTTGACCATCGTCTGGGGTAGCCATCACGCCTCGTGGTGGTCGGCGAACTGCGGGTCAGGCGTCTACGAGACCACCGACAGCAAACATCGCCGATGCAGTGGAACGGCGGTTCGCGCGATCATTGACTGACTCTGTCCCCGTTCCGACCTCGTTCACACAAAGTCGAAGATCGGTGGGAGACAAGCCACCACGAGCGCCGCCCAGATGCAGAAGACCGGCAGATAGCGCGTCTGCCAACCTTCCATCGCGCTGAATCCGCAGCGGCCGCGGAGGAAACCGAGGAGCAGCCATGCCGACCAGCTGAGGTTGACCAGCAGGACGACGTTCATGCCGAGTGCGGCCGCCTTGTTGGGGGTGAAACCCCACTCCGCGATCCTGCTGAGCATGACGACCAACATGAGCGCGTCGACCGCCAGAGCACTGCCGACCAGGACCAGTTGCAGACGGTCGAACACATTGGGCGCCAGCAGCGGGTCGCGGGCCGAGATGGCGTACAACAGCAATCCGAAAACGAGAACGAGGATGACGTCCATCAGGATCAGCAGGTTGCGGTCGACATCGACGACGCTGCCCTTCATCGCGAGCGCGACCAGTAACACCAGCAGCATGAGAGTCGTCAGCGGGGTGAACACTCGTGTGAGCACGGGGGCGATGTTCTCCACCACATTCTGTTTGGCCTCCACCAGCCATGCGGCGATGATCATCGCGCCTGCCGCGCCGAACGGCACGATCCAACCCTCGGCCGCCCACTCGACATCCATGCCGAGAGCGTCGAAGGCCTGGATCGTGAGCGCGATCAAGACCCCGCCGCCGAGACCGAGCAGGACGAGATAGACCAGCCATTCTCCGGTGAATCGAATGAAATCCATTCGCCGCCGGTCGGATCGCCATTGGCCACCGACATACGCGATACCGACGACGAACCACAGCGCGATCGGCGCGTGCAGCGCCGCAATCACTTCCGTCGCACCCTCCGCGGCGAAGGGGTACACGTTCAGTACGATCGCGGCAACCGCGAACGGCAGCAGCAACGCCGCGGCGCCGCGCGGTGTCATCTGCCGCTTCCAGGCGAAGTATGCCGCGAGGAAGGGCAGCACGAAAAGGCTCGCATTGCGGGCGAATACGTCGTCTGCGAGTGTCGCCGAACCGATCTTCAGAGCGATCGCCGCAGCGCCTGCGAGCCCGATTGTCACCATCAGTTCGCCCTTGGGACGGCGGCCTTCGGCGTCGGCAGGCTCGGGCATCAGCACGAGCTGTTTCCAGAGGCGATCAGAATGCTCGCGCGCGAACTCACGCGATATGGCGTTGACGTCGCCCATGCGTTTGACCGCGACGAGAAACGCCTCATCGGCCATCAGCCCGCCGGCGGACAAGTCTGAGATCTGGTCACGCAGATGGTCTTCCATCTCGTCGACGTCATCGGCCGATATCGCACGGTGACGTTCGACGAAGCCGCGCCACTGTCCGATCTGCGATTCCAGGCCGGAGTCAGCTTCCATCAGGTCCACCCCTCGGCAGCCGGTGGCAGCTGGACGCTCCGCCACACCTGATCGAGGGCATCGGCCACGACATCCCACTGAGCGCGCCGTTCGGCCAGCATCTCGAGGCCTGCGGCGCTGATCGCATAGTGTTTGCGGCGACGGCCGCTGTCCGAGACGCCCCACGACGCCGACACGAAGCCCAGCCTCTCCAAGCGATGCAGCAGGGGATACAACATCCCATCCGTCCACTGCATCTGCCCGCCGGAGAGTTCGTTGACCCGCTTCAGGATCGCATAGCCATAAGACTCGCCGTCGGCGAGAATTCCGAGCACCAGCGGGGTCGCCGAGGCCGCCACGAGGTCCTTGTCGATGAACATCTGCGCTCCCATACCTAGAACAGTGAGGGTAGCAGCTCTAGGTATCGGTCGTCACGGACCCTGGCCATCGGCGACGAGGTGCGGTGGGATGGCCGATGTCGACCGGTCGGTTCCGAACTTTTCGGTCATGACACTCAGTCGGGAATGCTGGTTAGTGTGAGGATGCCGGCTCGGGTGCCGGTGGACGCCGATGCCGGATCAGGGGACCACGATGACGAAGACCGCGGTGATCACGGGTGGCGCCGGTGGGATGGGACTGGCCACTGCAAAGTTGATGGGCGGCGACCATCGGATCGTGATCGCCGATGTGGACCAAGAACGCCTCGACGCCGCGGTCGAAGAGCTGACCGCGCTCGCTATCGACGCGAGTGCGGCGAAATCCGACATCACCGACCGCGCATCGGTGGACGCCCTGTTCGATGAGGCCGAGTCCGGTGGTCATGTTCGTGCGGTCGTCCACGCCGCCGGCGTCTCGCCCCAGATGGGCGATGCAGCGTTCATCGCCCGCATCAACGCCGTCGGTACGGTCAACGTCTGCGAGTCGTATCTCCGGCTCGCCGGGGATACAGACGCGATCGTCAACGTCGCCTCGATCGCCGGGCATATGACCCCCGGGTTTCTCCAGCCCACCCGGACCTTCAAGCTGGCCCTGACCGATGTCACGAAGTTCGCCGAGAAAATCGAACGGTCGGCGAATCTGTTGCCCAACTCGGCCCGTCCAGGGGGCGCGTACAGCACGAGCAAGGCGTTCGTCATCTGGTATTCCCGGCAGATGGCTGCCGCTTTCGGCGCGAAAGGCGCACGCATCCTGTCGGTCTCGCCTGGATCATTTGATACCGCGATGGGGCGGCTCGAGGAGAAGTCCGGCTCCGGCAAACTCGTCCAGTACGCCGCACTCAAACGATTCGGCACTCCCGAGGAGGCCGCCGCCGTTCTGGCCTTCACGGCGAGCGAGGAACCGGGGTACCTCACCGGCACCGACATCCTCGTCGACGGAGGCGCCACAGCCGGTCTGACCCTCAAGGGCATGATTGCCATGGCTCGCGGCGACTGACGCGCGACGACGGAAGGTCGCTCGGTCGGCCATCCGCCTTCCACTCACCGGCGGTCGCTTCGCGTTTTGCCGATGCCCGCGAACGAGCACTGCGGCCGCCACTCCCACCACGACACCGATCACCGTATCGATCCCGCGCGCCACCAACAGCGCTGTTGCGTCGCCGGGATCAGCGAGTTCAGTCATCAGCATGACGACCGGGGTGAAGAAGCCGATCGCCACGGCGTAGTGGCGTGTCATGAACAGTTCGGTCGGGAACAGCAGCGTCATCATGATCGCAGCGATTGTGCTCGGCCCGAGATCACAGGTCAGCAGGATGGCAGTCGCGACCAGACCCGCGAACGTCCCTTCGGTACGGTGGATCGCGCGGACCAGCACGAGTCGAACCTCGCGTTCGGACGGGCGCCCGACGTCCATCGCCCCCAGCGGGACGGCCGCCGACGCCATCGCCCAGTTCACGTGATCGAAGCCGAAGAACATTCCGAGCCCACCCGCGGCACCCACCGCGACGGCGTATCGCGCCGCGTGCACGAGCGAACCACGCGGCAGTCGCCGACGTGCGCGGTGCGTCGTGTGGGCGTTCCGAGGCGCCCCGACGAGTCCGATCACCAGCGACAACGCCGCCGCGGCCACGCAGATCCCGATCGCGGAGGGCGGAGCCGCCAGAGACGGCGGAACGGTGGCAGTGGCACCGAGCGCGAAAAGGAAGAAGAACGGCCCGGCCGGCCGCAGCTCCAGTGCGTCGGCGATCACCGAGGCCGAAGCGGCGAACACGACGCCGACGACAACCACCACCCACATCAACGCCGACGACGAGCCCAGTAGAACGCCGAGCGACACCCCCGCGGTCAAGAGCACCGCTGCCCGGACCTGCTGGCCGATGCGTTGCCCACCGGTGCAGGATCGTCCGTACATTCCCGCAAATGATCCGAACGCGGCGTAGACCATCAGCTCTGGGCGCCCCGCGGCCAGCAACGCGACCCCGGGGACCGCGAGTCCGACTGCGACGCGCATGGCATGGCGTCTGTCGGCGGTGTCGGGCCGAATGGCCGTGGGCATCGTGAGTGCTTCCACGAGATCGTCGTTCTCCCATCCGGCGTCACCGATGTGTCTGCGGCTCATGTGCGCCCGATGCGCAACTCCTCGACAAATGTTCCGCCATCAGGCGACACCACGTCCAAGTGATAACCCCACTGAGCCGATCGGCGGCGCCTATCGCCCGTGGTAGAACGGTTTCATGCTGTTTCGTCAGCTCGAATACTTCGTCGCGCTCGCGCGGGAGCAACATTTCGCCCGCGCCGCCGCTGCCTGCTATGTGTCACAACCGGCACTGTCGGAGGCCATCCGCAAACTCGAACGGGAACTCGGGGTGCCGCTGGTGCGGCGGGGATCGAGTTTCGAGGGCCTGACTCCCGAGGGAGAACGGCTCGTCCTGGGTGCTCGGCGCATCCTCGCCGAACGTGATTCCCTCGAACACGAGGTGGCGGCAATGCACACGGGCCTCACGGGCGAGATACGGATCGGCGCGATTCCGACCGCGACCACCAGCGTCGCCGACCTCATCGGACCATTCTGTGCCACGCATCCACTGGTGCGTCTGCGACTGGAAACAGCGTTGCGCTCCGACGAGATCATCGAGCGGATAAACCGATTCGAGCTCGACGCGGGGGTTGTCTACATCGACGGTACCGATACCGCGGGTCTGGTCACCACAAGCATCTACGACGACCACCACGTGCTCCTCGTCGCCGAGGATCTGATCGCCGGGGTGACCGGACCGGTCACCTGGCGGGACATCTGCGAGTTGCCGATGTGCCTGCTGCACAGAGGGATGCGCGGCCGCGATCGTATCGAGGAGGTCGCCGCGCAGCATGCGGTGACCATCTCACCGCGTCTCGAGGCCGATTCGATCGCCACGCTGCTTGCCATGGTCGACCACGGCGGGTGGGCGACCATCGTCCCACGCGCCTGGGCCGATGCCCGGTCCACAGAGGGCACCCGGCGCGTCTTCGAACTCGACGGCGCCCCGCTCGGCGGCCGCATCGCGCTGGTCCGGGCCGCCGGAGACCCGGCGTCGGTGCTGGTGAAGGCGCTCGAGGAGGTCGCCGTGGCCACCAGGTTGTCCCCGCCGGGGTGAGTCACGCCTGCCCGTGATCGGAATCGCCTATCGTGACGTCGAAGCCATTTCTCAGACGAACGCTCTCGACGAATCGCGAATGAAGGACCTTCATCCGCGATTCGTCGGCGTTGCGGTGACCGGCGCGCTCGGCCTACCGGTATTCCGGATTCTGGAAATCGTAGCGGCACCCCGCGTCCCAGCCCGAACGGATATTCCCGTACGCGGGGACACCGCCGGCATCTTTGAGCACCCGCGCGAGGTGGATCAGGTTCCAGGTCATGAATGTCGTGTTGCGATTGGTGAAATCGTTCTCCGGGCCACCAGAGCCGGGGTCGAGGTAGGAGGGGCCGGGGCCGGCCTCACCGATCCAGCCGGCGTCGGCCTGGGGCGGGATCGTGTAGCCGATGTGCTGCAGCGTGTACAGCACGTTCTGTGCGCAGTGCTTAATGCCGTCCTCGTTGCCGGTGATGAGGCACCCGCCCACTCGGCCGTAGTACAAATACTGTCCGGCATCGTTGAGTAGATGTGATCCGCCGTAGAGCCGTTCGTGCACTTTCTTCATCACGGAACTGTTGTCGCCCAACCAGATCGGTCCAGCCAAGACGAGGATCTCCGAGGCGAGCACCTTCTCGAAGATCGGGGGCCAGTCGTCGGTCGCCGCGCCGTGCTCGCGCATATCGGGCCAGACCCCGGTGGCGATGTCGTGGTCGACGGCCCGTACGACCTCGACGTCAATGCCATGGGCGGCCATGATCCTCGTGCTGATATCGATCAGGCCCTGAGTGTTGCTCAACTCGGGCGACGGCTTCAGCGTGCAGTTGATGAACAGCGCCCGCAGGTCGCTGTAGTCGGCGGGCGGATTCGGCTCTGACATGGTCCCGATTGTCCCGCTCCGGGACGCGCGACATGCCAGTATTGCGGAGATAATTCCGCTGCCGGGGCCCGAGTCCGGACCGACACTCGTGCACTCGCCAGAAACCGGGCCGCTGCGCAAATCGGGCACGACGGCCGACGCGCGAGAGAATACTGGGGTTGTGAGCCCGCTGCATCGCTACATCGCCGAGGAGATCGCCACCGATCACGCCGACGGTCTGCTGACACGTCGCGAAGCGCTGCGCCGATTAGGACTGATGGGCTTGTCGGCAGTCGCCGCATCGTCGCTGCTCGCGGCCTGCGCCGGCGACGACAACGGCGGATCTGCGTCGCCCAGCAGCCCGGCGCCCAAGGCCACAACGACCGGTAGTCCCCGCGCGGACGCACCTGGAATGGATACCGCAGTGGCCACCGAGCCGATCACCTGGGCAGGACCGCGCGGTGAACTGCAGGGCGCATGGGCGGCCGCCGCCGATCCGCGCGGCGGCGTGGTGGTCATCCACGAGAACAAGGGCCTCAACGACTGGGTCCGCTCGGTCGCCGGCCGGCTCGCCGGTGTGGGTTACTCAGCCCTGGCGGTCGACCTGTTGTCCGAGGAGGGTGGCACGGCAACCTTCGACGACCCCGCGGCGGCGACGGCCGCACTCGGCAACGTCGCCCCCGAACGGCTGATCGCCGACGTCGGGTCCGCCCTCGGCGAGACCGCCAACCGCTTACCCGACAAACCGCTCGCCGTCGTCGGCTTCTGCTTCGGCGGTGGAGTGACCTGGCAGCTGCTCGCGGCCGGCGAACCACGCGTCGCGGCCGCCGTGCCGTTCTACGGCCCTGCCCCGGACAACCCCGATTTCTCCGGATCCCGTCAGGCTGCGGTTCTGGGTTTCTACGGCGAACAAGACGCCAGGGTCACCGCCACCCAGGCCACCGCGCAGCAGGCCCTCGACAACGCCGGAATGGTGAACGATCTCGTGGTGGAGCCGGGCGCCGGACACGCCTTCTTCAACGACACCGGGCCGCGCTACAACCCGACGGCCGCCGCCGATGCGTGGCAACGGCTCCAGGATTGGTTCGCCGAGCACCTGGGTTGAGGGTCGTTGTAGACCGCAGCACGGCTGCCGACGACGGAACGGTAGTCGTTTGGTCGGGGTCGAAATGAGAAAGGACGACCTGTGCACAGCACTGATCATGTCGACGGCATCGAGGTCCTGTGGCGTCCCGGCTGCCCTTTCTGCGTGCGCCTGCGGAGGGGTCTGCGTCGGCGCGACATTGCGACCACGGAGTTCAACATCTGGGACGACGAGAACGCCGCCGGACGCGTCCGCGACGTCACCGGCGGTGATGAGACGGTTCCGACAGTATTCGTCGGGACGGTCGTCATGGTCAATCCGAGTGTCCGGCAGGTCGTCGCCGCCATCGAATCGGAGTTTCCCGATCGCACCCACGAGTTCCTCGGCGAGCAACGAGGCCCAACACGAAAGTCGTGGTGGACGCTACTGCAGCGCTAGGGGCAGCCGAATCAGCGCGCCGTACAAATGATTCGATGATGAGAACACTGGCAGATCACCAGGTGGAGTACGCGTCAGACAGGTCGACGCGCGGCACACCGTCGTCGCGGGAAGCAAACCCACCGATGGCGGTTCGGGACGCGCGGTGGTCGCAATTGGCGGCGTTCAGAGATTGATCTGTGGGATGCAACCGAGGCTGCCGAAGAAGAAGTAGCCCGGAGGCAGAGCGGGTCCGGAATCAACGGGCTCGCAGGTGATTGTGAGTGCGGATGCGGGTGCCGCTCCACAGACGAACAAGGCACTTGCGGTCAGCAAGACAGTGGCGAGAGCGCGCTTCATGTGACATCTACTCCTGCGTGATGAGAAGAAATGGTCGGCGCCGGTGCCGAGTGGTGCCTAGATTAGAGCATTGCGCGGCGCAATTTCGTCGTCCACATGGGCGACTCCGGCATCGCCTCGGCGATGCCGGGTGCTGACGCACGGCCGCAGATGTGGGAAGTGATCGATGCGAATCTCGGCCGATGGGTCGGACACAACATCGACGACTTCAGGCCGGCTCCAGCGCGCGCTTGGCCTTCTCCAACGCAGCGAGCGTCCGCAGCACGAACTCACGTTTCGCGGTCAGCTCGGACACCTTGGCCTTGCCGCCCAGACCGGCGTCCTTCTGCGCGGCAGCAAGTCGGTCCTCGATCTCGGTGAGCTGCGCCAACAGGCCCTCGGCCCGGCTCGCGAGCTCGGCTCGGTCGGGCCGAGAAATGTCCGACGGTCGAGTCGCCGTCGACGTGGCCTTCTGCGCCCTGCCGGTCGCCGCCTTCACATCGGCCTTCGGGGCGGTGGGCGCGGATCCGGGGGAACGCTGCCCAGACCGCGATGTGCGGCGCGGGGGAGTGTGTGTTCGGATCCGGGTGAGCTCCGCCGACGCCTCGCGAGCTGCGACCCGATGCTCGCGCTCTTCCTCGTCGTCGGACTCCACGGACCCGCCCAACGGTCGCAGACCGTAGTAGCCGACGAACTCGCGCGCCGCAGCGATGGTTTGTTCCGCGGTGCGGCAGCGCGCGCACCGCGGTTCATTGCGAAGGTCCGCGACGTCGTCGTCGGACGAGCACCACACGCATATCCGGGAAGTGACGTCGGTCATGGGGGCATCGGCAGCGCGGGGGATCACGGGTGAAGAGAGTACGACACAAAGCTTTTCACATCGAAATCGGGGCTTCACTCACACCGGTGTTCCGGTGTGAGATCGGTGGGCTCGACGTCAGCCGTGCGCTCCCGGTAGGTCACCACGAGCGGGGCGTGATCGGACAGGCGCTCGGCCGGGAGCGGTTCTTTGTCCACCACGACCTCGGTCGCGCGGCGAGCGAGATCGGGTGTGGCGAGTTGGTGGTCCACGCGCCAGCCCACATCCTTGGTGAACGACTGTCCCGCCCAACTCCACCACGTCAATGGCCCCGGACGATCTCCATGCACCCGTCTCACCACGTCGACGAGCCGACGGCTGCCCAGGATCGAACTGAACCAGTCACGGTCTTCGGGCAGGAAACCGTCCATGGTCCGAGCGGCACGCCAGTTGGTCACGTCGTGCTGTGTGTGCGCGATGTTGAGGTCGCCGACCAGGAGGAACTCGCGCCCCTGGCGCAGCGCCACGAGACGGTTACGGTTCAGTTCGCGGGTGAACGAGGTCAAGAACCGCTGTTTGCGCGCATACTTCACGCCGCCGTCCGGCTTGTCACGCATCGCTCCCGACCGCTGGCGGTCCGCGGGCAATCCGCCCTTGGGGAGGTAGAGGCATGCGACCGTCACGGGTCTGTCGGCGAGGTCGACCTCGATGTATCGGCCGTGCGTGGCGAACTCGCGGAGCCCGCGTGCTCGCGGCGGATCGGTCACCCACGTGCGCACCGCCACGGGAGGCAGTCGTGTCAGCACGGCCACACCATTGCGGCCGGCCACGGATCCGACATCCGCCGCCACCGAATAGCCCGGGAAGTCACCGAGCTCGGACTCGCGACAACGCAATTCCTGAATCGCGATGACATCAGCCGACCGCGCTGCCAGCCAACGATCGAAACCGCGACGTCGCGCCGCCCGGATCCCGTTGACGTTGAAAGAAACGACCGTGAACGAATCGGTGGTTGCGGGACTCACACCGAAACTGTGCCGGATTCAATAGAATGCCGAACATTGAGGGGCTCTCAGATCCTGCGGGATACCGCCGAACGACGTCAGTCGTGAGGCTCGCGCCGCCAGGTTATGTCGCTGGATTCTCGACCGTCCGTGCCAGGATTCCGAGCGTCGCACGCAACGCTGCTTCGGGGATGATCGGGAAGATGTCCATGTCGCGGTAGCGGCCGTCGATCTGGCTCCAGTCGTAGTACGACGTCGCGCGGGTCCCCTCCTCGGTGGGTTCGAGTCGATAGCCATAGATGTGTTTGATCGGCGGTTGAATGGCTCCCGAGATCGTCCACTCGAGGAGTGAATCCTGTTCGTACTGCGTGATGATCACGGTGACGTCGTATTTGCCCATCGGGATGTCGTTCAGCGACTCGCGATCCATGTGAACGACGAATGTGTCGCCGGCGGCGCGCACCGGCTCGCCCTCGGCCGATTGCAGCATGCCCGAACTGTCGATCTGGACGTGGCCTTCCGGCCGAGTGAGAAGGTCGAACACCGCTGCGGGTGGTGCGGCAATCTGTCGGGCAACCTCGAACCGTTCATTCGTCATTGCACCGACCCTGCCAGATCCACGGTTCGCACACGAGCGAATGCCCACCGATGGCGGCCGCCACGTCGGAGCGTCGTTGCCAACGCTCACATCTTTGGGCACGGTGGAGGGATGAGTGGACAAACGAGCGTCACAGTGGAACGTGTCATCGACCTGCCGGTCGACACGGTGTTCGAGGTGTTGAGCAACCCGGAACATCACCCTGAACTCGATGGTTCGGGATTCATCCGCGGGGTTGATCACGCGGACCGAATTCAGCACGTCGGCGATGTATTCACGATGAACATGAACGGCCCGCACATGGGCGGCGACTACCAAACCGACAACCACGTCACCGGTTACGCCAAGGACAAGCTGCTGGCCTGGCAGACCGCGCCGGCCGGTACCGAGCCGCCCGGATGGGAATGGGTGTGGGAACTCGAGTCGCAGAATCCCGACAAAACGCTGGTGCGCCACACCTACGACTGGTCCAAGGTGACCGACAAAGATCTGCTGGCGCAGGTGAAGTTTCCGTTGGTGACCAGAGATCAGCTCGAGGAGACACTGGGCCGCTTGGCCGCCGCCGCGAACGGATAGTTGCCCCGCCCACGTCCTGACGGCGAGAAGCGTTCGATAACTGCGCCTTTCGCGCACGAATCTGCGACACCTTGTGCACAGTGGTCGGCAGGCCGGTTCGCCGATGACGGACGCCGAAAGCCGTTCCGGTCACAGTGGGAATCGATCCGGTGGCGGCGCCGTTGGTGCCACCATGCGAGCAATCACGTACTCCCGCTTCGGCGGACCCGAGGTCCTGGCGCTCACCGAGCTCCCCACGCCCAAGGTGGGGCCCGACTCCGTCTTGGTGCGCGTGCAAGCGACCAGTGTCAACCCGGTGGATTGGAAGGTCCGCGGGGGCTACCTCGACCAAGTGCTGGACACCGTGTTTCCCGCTGTCCCCGGCTGGGACGTCGCGGGCATCGTCGAGCAGGTCGGCCTGGATACACCCGAGTTCGAGGTCGGCGACGAGGTGTTCGGCTATGTCCGCAAGGATCTCGTGGGCGGGACCGTCGCCGGCGGCACCTTCGCCGAGTTCGTCGCTGCGCCGGTACGCACCCTGGCCCGTAAGCCGGCTGCCTGGACGTTCGAGGAAGCCGCCGCGGTTCCACTCGCCGGACTCACCGCCTACCAGACCATTCGCCGGGCCGGCCTGCAGCCGGACCACACGGTGCTCGTCCACGCCGCCGCCGGCGGTGTCGGATCGTTCGCGGTGCAGGTGGCCCGGTCAATCGGTGCACGGGTGATCGGCACGGCCTCGGGCAACAATCACGACTTCCTGCGCGGGCTCGGCGCCGAACCGGTGACCTATGGCGACGGACTCGCCGATCGCGTGCGCGCGCTCGCCCCAGACGGTGTCGACGTGGTCCTCGACTACGTGGGCGGTGACGCGCTCGACTCGGTGCCCGACGTGGTGCGCGACGGCGGCACGGTCGCCTCGATTACCGATGCCCGGGCCCGTGATGAGTTCGGCGGCCACTACGTGTGGGTCCGCCCCGACAGCAGCGACCTCGCCGAACTCGCCCGCCTCGGCGATGCCGGCAAGCTGAAGCCCGAGATCGCGGAGGTGTTCGACCTCGCCGATGCCGCCGCCGCCCACGAGCGCAGCGCGTCGGGTCACGTGCGCGGCAAGATCGTCGTTCGGGTGTGAGTTCACGAAGTCGTGGTCGCGCCCGCCGCCCCAGGCCGGTAACACGCATCGGCCGGAGAGCGATCACCTGGTCACATGACAACCTCGACGATGGGCAGGGCCGACGGTGGGTAACGGCAGAAGAATCGCGGCCGGATTGTCCACGCTGGCAATAGTTGCGGGTGCGGGTGCCGTGACGGCGGCACAAGCTGCTGCAGCACCCATGGGATGTTCGGTCTACGACTATCGACACGGCGTGTCCGCCAACTGCCCGCCCGGGCGGCCATACGTGGTGGAGCTGGACTGCCTCGGTCTCGGCCGCAACACCGGGGAGACCACCGGCGTGCGCATTCTCTACCACCGCACCAGCAAACCCGCCGACCGGACCGGGTTCGCGGCAGTGGACTGTGGTCAGGGTAGCTACATCGGGATCGGCCTCGTCTCGAGGGCGTGGATCCGATAGGGCAGACGTGGCCCTGGCAACTGCATCGCCGGGTAGCTCACACCGGAGTAAAGTCCGGGAAAACAAGCCCGTCCTCGTCTGTCACCAGAGTGTGACGGTTCCGCCGAGGAGTCAGCCATGTCCACCGCCGTTCCCGGGTCCGCCGCCTCGTTCGCCGACGTCACCGACTACGTCTCCGGCCCCTATGCCCCGGTCGCCGACGAGATCACCGCCTTCGACCTTGCGGTCGACGGCGAGTTGCCGGCCGAGCTGAACGGACGCTACGTCCGTAACGGGCCGAACCCCGCCGATCTGAGGTCTGTTGATCTGCGCGCGCACCACTGGTTCGTCGGCGACGGAATGGTGCACGGCGTCCGACTGCGCGACGGCCGCGCGGAGTGGTACCGCAACCGTTTCGTCGGGTCGGCGAAGCTTTCCGCCGCCCGCGGTCAGCCCGATATCACCGGCCCCGACTGGAGCGGAAATCCACTCGGCCCCAACACGAATGTTGCCGGTTTTGCCGGCACGACGTGGGCGGTGATGGAAGCCGGCGCCTGCCCGGTCGAACTCGACTACGACTTGGAAACCCTGGGTCGCAATGACTTCTACGGCACACTGCCAGGAGCGTTCACGGCACACCCGAAGCGGGATCCGCGCACCGGCGAGTTGCACACGATGGTCTACGCGTGGGCGCAGTGGATGGATCACGTCCAGTATGTCGTCGTCGGCGTTGATGGGAGAGTGCGGCACACGCTCGACATTCCGCTACCGGGTATGACGATGCTCCACGACATGTCACTCACCCCACACTGGACGATCATCTACGACCAGCCCTGCACCGTCGACATCGACGTGGCCATGACCGGTCGTTTTCCGTTCCGATGGAATCCCGATTACGGCAACCGAATCGGCCTGTTGCCACGCACCGGGGACGGCGGCACGGGAGCCGGCGCAGCCGACATCGTCTGGGTCGATATCCCACTTGGCTACGTCTTCCACCCCATGAACGCGTTCGAGCGCGATGACGGCACTGTGGTGATCGATGTCTGCAACTACCAGAAGATGTTCGCGCGAGATGTCTTCGGACCGTTCGGCGACGGGCTCAGCCGACTGGAGCGCTGGGAGGTCAACCCTCGCCGACGATCCTGCTCCGTCTCCGTCGTCGACGACACGGCAAACGAGTTCCCGGTGCACCGCGGATCGGTCGGACTTCACGAACACCGGTACGGCTACTGCTCAGCACCGTCCCTCGACCGTTCGCAGGGCTGGCCCACCCTCAAGCACGACCTGCTGACGGGCGAACGGCGCGTGTTCGATCACGGCCCGGGACGGGCCGCCGGAGAACCCGCCTTTGTGGCGCGGTCGGAGGGTGACGGCACCGAGGACGACGGATGGCTCATCACCTTCGTCCACGATGTCGCGGCTGGCACGGCCGAGTTCGTCGTGATGGACGCCCAGGAGTTCGACCGCCGCGGGTACGTGGCGCGAGTTGCGCTGCCACAACGCGTTCCGTTCGGATTCCACGGCAATTGGATCAGCGACGAATCGGTTCCGCCGCCGGATTGAGGTGCGCATCTGCTATCAGCGGCATCGGGGCAATTGAGACGAGACCGGAAGCGACACAAGGTAGGTCGAGTCGCTGTATCAAACAGCGGCCGTGACCCCGGGGTGGCGATGGGCAACTGTTGAACTACAAGTGCGTCCACCAGGCATGCGAGCAGAGCGCCGTCGCTGTCCGCGACGACTGTTAGATCTAGTCGCGGACATACCGCCCAGGGGCCGGATCGAGTACCGGGTGTAAGGAACTACCGAGATCCTCGCCGGCACTCACCCGCGGGCCACCTCGCTGGCTTACCCAATCGGCCCAGACTTCCCACCAGCTGCCTTTCTCACGGGTTGCCTCATCGAACCACGCTTGCGGGTCGGGGCCAGGTCGCTTGCCAGTCCAATAGTGCGCCTTGGGGTTTCCAGGCGGATTCACCAGACTGGCGATATGTCCGGAGTAACTGAGAACGAATGTGATGTCGTCACCACCGAGTAACTGAGTGGTGCTATAGCACCCCCTCCACGCGGTGAGATGATCGGCGATCGCCCCGGATACGAAAGTGGGTATCTCGATGCGGGACAGGTCGATCGGAGTGCCGAGCACCGTGAGAGCTCCTGGGGTCGCGAGCAGATTGCCGCTGAAGATGTCCAGGAATTGACGATGCAATGCGCCCGGCAGATTGGTGCCGTCCGCGTTCCAGGCCAGGATGTCGAAGGGTGGTGGTTTCCGGCCCATCAGGTAGTTGTTGACCACGTAGTTGAAGACAAGTTCGTCCGGACGCATCCAGGTGAAGGCACTCCCCATGTCGCGAGCGCTGATCAGTCCCTTGCGGCGCGAGCGGGATTTGGCGAACGCGAGCAGTGCTGAGGAGCGGTAGGTCGAAAGCTGCTCGCTGTGGCCGAAATCAAGCATGGTGACCGCGTACGAAATGCTGTTCACCCGGTTATCGCCCTCGGCGGCGAGATGGTTGAGCAGCAGGGTGGTGATCAGACCACCCGCGCAGAATCCGATGAGGTTGACGTCATCGCTGCCGGTGACCTCACGGACTTCGTCGATCGCCCGTGACACCCGCCCGGCGTACGTGTCGAGGTTCCAGTCGCTCTGCTCTGCCTGCGGATTACGCCACGACAGCATGAATGTCTGCAGACCCCGCGAGACCGCGTACTCGACAAAGCTGCGCCCAGGCCGAAGGTCCAAGAAGTAAAAGCGACCGATCGGTGGCGGCACCACCAGTACCGGCCGTTCGTGCACGGTCTCGGTGGTGGGTCGGTACTGCAGGACCTCGGCGATCTCATCACGGGCGATCACGGCACCGGGAGTCAGCGCCAGGTCGGCACCAACGGCGAACGCACCGGGTTCTATCATCGACGGCATACCGCCGTTGTACCGCACGTCGGACACGTAATGACCGATGCCACGCGCCAGGCTCAGGCCGGCCGTGTCGAACGCTTCCTTGAGCGCGGCCGGATTGGATGCCAGGAAGTTGGTTGGCGCGACAGCCGAGGTCAGTATCGAGGCCGCGAACTTCGCCTGCTGGCCGCGTGCAGGCTTGTCACCCTTATCGGCCCATTCGTCGACAACCTCACCCAGCGCGCCCGTCGAGGCCAGGTAGGTCTGCACGATCCGGTGAAAGACCGGGTTTGTCTTCCAGGCGGGATCGGCGAAGCGTCGATCTCCCTTGGCCGGCGCCACCGAGGAGCGCCCGACGGTGATCTTTGCCAACTCACCTCCGAGTCGCAGCCCGGTGCGAGCCACCACTCTGCCCTGTCCCATCGCGCTGGCGAGGGCGCGCCACACCTCCGACGACCCGGGGGGCAGACCGACGTCGTCGCCTCCACCAATGGCTTCCTCAGTGCGAGAATCTATTTCGGTCACGGTGCCCATGGCGACTTTCCTTTCGGGCGTACTGATCGTGGGGTTGCGCCCTCCTTGTGAAGGCTACCGTCGGCAACCGGGCAGCTGCGGCGTTTCCAGACCCTCGGCACCTCCAAACTCTTTCGAAGAAGCCGCGTACAGTGCTGGGCGATCATCGACAACCCTCGAGCGAGTGGAAGCGAGCAGGGGAGTGGCGAACCGCAAGTCTCTGACCTGCAGCTCGCCAATTCGGGTGAAACAGGAGGAACCTGATTCTCGCCACGGATCGGTCGCGAATGTTCGACAGCCCGTTCACGGAACGATCAATGGTGGAGAACCGTCGCTGATCTGGGGACGGTGAAGTGGCGATGATCGAGAGTGGCGACCGTCCTGGTCCGGTACACATCGGCCGAGACGATGTTCGACGCGTCGGCGAGTCCCACGGGTTCGTCGGATGCATCGATCAAAATCGAGACGGCCTCATGCTGCGGTTCAGCTGCGTCGAAGTAGGCCAGCACTGCGCTCGTGTCGACGATCACTCGCCGAAACCCCCCGCAAATCGTCGACACGCTCGGGCAATGGGTTCATTGCCCGAAACAACGCACCTCGAGGCCGAGGGGTGTTCCCGCTCAAAATTTTTCGCAATGCCTGAAGCGCGATCTCGGCCTCCGGAAGCGATCGCCGGGACGCTTCGAGCTCGATGGCCCGCTTCAAGTCATCCGTGAGGTACGAGGTCGTTTTGACCTTTCCCTACATGGTAGTACCTGCGGTTTACCGCAGACGCTGAATTGAGTCCCATCCACCCGGACATTCCCATTCACACGGTTAGACTGTCGGAGGACATCGGGAACTGCCCACGGGCTGGATTGAGGTGCGCAAAGCATCGACCATGCGGTACACCCGGTCGGGCATGGCGGCGGCCGCGGTGGGTGTCACCGAGCACTTCACGCTGCTCAGTCACCGTCCGGTTGGTGGCGGTTCACCGGTGACTGTCCGACTTGCACGATCCAGCTACTCCGATGCACCGGCGTGCAGCCACGTACCGCTGACAGCCGACGAAACTCGAGGAGTGTCCCATGGGCACAGTAGTCATGTACGGCTCGGTGTCGGTCGACGGTTTCATCGCGGACGAGAACGACCAACCCGGCCCACTGTTCGAGTGGTTATCCGCCGGCGATGTTCCCCTCGACGGGAGTGGCATGTTGAACGTGTCGCAGACGTCCTACGACTACATTCGACCGTACTGGGATCAGATCGGGGTCACCATCGTCGGCCGCCACGTCTTTGACATCACCGATGGCTGGGACGGGGTGCCTCCGAGTGGCATCGACCACGTGGTCGTCGTGACGCATCGACCGGCGCCTGACGACTGGAACCTCGAGGCGCCCTTTCACTTTGTCGACGGCGTCGACACGGCCGTGGCCACAGCACAGGAACTTGCCGGTGACCGGATCGTCGAGGTTGCCGCGGGCGAGGTCGGTGGCCAGGTGTTTACCGCGGGCCTCGTCGACGAGGTGCGCATGGACGTGGTACCCATCGTCCTCGGGGCCGGCAAGCGGTACTTCGGGTCGGTCAACGCGCAGCAGCTACTGGAGGATCCCGACGCGGTGATTCCGGGTAACCGGGTGCTGCACCTGCGCTATCGGGTACGCCGCTGACGCAGGTCGACGCCGCGACACCGTCTGATCGTCCGAGGGAACATCACGTTCCGCAGAACGTCTGGAATGTGTTGGTGAACGATTCGGGCGCCGGCGCAGCGAAAGCTTCCCACTCGCCGCGATGCTCGAAGGGGTGAGTTACCGCCGCCAAGAGTAGCTCGAACGGGGCCATATCCCCGTGTGTGGCCGCGCTCAGCGCAGCGTCGAGGTGGTGATTGCGTGGAATGTAGAGCGGGTTGATGCGGTCCATCGCGTCCGCGGTCTGATCACGGTCGCGACCGAGACCATCCAGCGCGGTGTGCCACCGGTCCAGCCACGGCGCACTGTGCTCACTCGGTATCAGCGCCGCCAGAGGGGAGTCGTCACCGCGCAGTTCGTCGGCGAGCGCGCGGAAGGTTCCGGTCCAATCTGCGCGGTCATCCCTCATCAAGAGCAGCAGATCATCGATCAGGTCGCTGTCACCGACGACGCCGGCCAGTCCGATCTTCGCATGCAGGCCCTCAACGAGGTGTCCGGTGTAACGATCATCGAACGTGACCAGGACTGCGGTCGCCGCGTCGATCGCCTCGTCCGGTTCGGCACCGATGAGGGTCAGCAGTGTCTCGGCGAAGCGTGCGAGATTCCATTTCAAGACGGCCGGCTGATTGCCGAAGGCGTAGCGGCCGCCGTGATCGATCGAACTGAACACCGCCGAGGGGTCGAAGGCATCGATGAAGGCACACGGGCCGTAGTCGATGGTCTCGCCGGAGATCGTGGTGTTGTCAGTGTTCATGACACCGTGGACGAAGCCGACCAGCATCCACTGCGCCACCAAGGCAGCCTGCCGATCGAGCACCGCGTCCAGGAACCTGAGGTACCGATCGCCGCCCTCGGGGAGGTCGGCGAGCTCGGGATAGTGGCGCGCGATCGCATAGTCGGCGAGTGGCCGGAGAAGCTCGGACTGGCGGGCCGCGTACTCGAAGGTCCCGACACGCAGATGGCTGGCCGCGACCCGGGTGAGCACCGCGCCTGGTTCGATCCCCGTGCGGTGGACACCACGTCCGGTCGCCACGACCGAGAGGGAACGCGTCGTCGGAACTTCCAGCGCGTACATGGCCTCGCTCACCAGGTACTCGCGCAGCATCGGAGCCACCACCGCGAAGCCATCCCCGCCCCGGGAGAACGGCGTCGGCCCGGAACCTTTGAGCTGCAGGTCAACTCGATGTCCGCCGGCGTTGACGATTTCCCCCAGCAGCAGGGCCCGCCCGTCGCCGAGTAGCGGCGCGTACCCGCCGAATTGATGTCCGGCGTACGCGGTGGCCACCGGTGTCGCGTCGGCGGGCGCTGCCGCGCCGGACAGGATCGCCACACCGTCGGCGGACCGCAGGGTCGCTACATCCAGACCCAACGTGGCGCCGAGTTCCTCGTTGACGACGAGAAGCGTCGGCTCGGGTACCTCGGCGCCGCGCCAGGGCACGCTCAGCGGCGACAATCGGTCGGCAAATGTGCGCTCGAGACCGGTGATGGCCGAGCTGGTGCGGGTGGGGGAGTCGGACGGTGCTGGCACAAGTTCGAGGGTAACCCTGGACTGGGAGGTTCGGTCCAGCCGCGCGAGTTGTCGTTCGCAACGAGCGGTGACGCATGCCAGTTGCGGCGTTTAGAAACTGATCTGCGGAACGCGACCGAGGCTGCCGAAGAAAAGGTAGCCCGGCGGCAGCGCGGGTCCGGAAGTAGTGATCTCGCAGGTGACTGTGAGTCCAGATGCGGGTGCTCCACCGAAGACAAACAAAGCACTTGCGGTCAGCAGGGCAATGACGAGAGCGCGCTTCATGTGGAATCAACTCCTGCGGAGGCGAACAGGTCGGCGCCCTGCGCCGAGTAATGCCTAGGTTGGTGCGGTGCGCGGCTCAGTACAGCAACCACGCCTGCGCAGACACGCTACCGCTGACACTGAGCACCCCTGCGATGTGCAGGTCGGCGAGTCAGACGGTCGCATCGCGAGCAAGCACCTTCAGTAGCTGTTTGTGTCGTTGTCCGCCACCGAAATCGCAAGCTACAAATAGGCGGCCTACGCGTTGTCCGGGTGAGGGGTATTCGAGTGCTGAACAGCATGATTGAACTCTGCAGTGGTTTCGCAAGGAACGGTCAACAATCCTTGATCTCGAGCAATGATTTCAATTTACAGTTCACCCACTTCACCATGGTAAACATGTTCCATCGGGGGTTCTTCCGCTCTGGATTGCACGAGTACGTCTCCGCCGACTGTGCGCTTCGGTCGATCAAAGATGTTGCAGTGCAATCCCCTTGGAGACGTGCTGGGCTGCCGATGCAAGTGCGCAATCGTTCATCATCGAGAAAGGCACCCCATGCTCATCCAAATCGTCGAGGCGATCAAGACCCTTCACGTCGGCGCCTATGACCTACTGCTCGCGGTCCTCTCCACCGGTAGCGCCGGTAGCAGCTAGACCTTCATGTACTGGCCGGCACGATCAGCCGGTCACCGATCCGCACGCGCCGAACGCCACAGCCCGGATCTCGAAGGGGCCCAAGCCCAGTCGTTCGACACACGCCTCACGCAGCTGCCGGCGTTGGCCGTCGTCGAGCGCCGCAATTGATTCACCTATAGGTCCGACGGCATGCTGGTATGGCTCCCACCATTCCTCAAAGTCCTGATAGCCGACGGCGACCGGGAACTCGGTCACCTCGACACAACACAAGCCACCGTCGGCCAAAATCCGCTCCAGATCTCCTGTCGCACCACCGGGTAGGCGAGTCTCGTCACGTAGCGGAAGGTCCTGCTCAGCAAAGGCCGACCACAGTGGCGCCATAGGGGCGCGGCGACCGGCAAGGTCCCACACCGTCACAGCCACCAAGCCACCCGGGCGGGTCACCCGAGCCATTTCCACCACACCCGCCACCGGATCAGGCATGAAATGAACCACGAGACTGGCGCCGGCCAGGTCGAACGTGTCGTCGGGAAAGGGCAGTGCGCTCGCCGTCGCCTGCCGCACATCGACACCGGGTATGGCATCCCGGCACGCCGCGACAAACGACGGCGACGGATCCACCGCGCAGACTGCCTCAACACCGAGCCGACGGGCCAGCACTTCGGTCCACTGCCCCGGACCGCAACCGACATCGAGCGCCCGCTGCCCGGGCGCCAGCGGTAACCAAGCGGTCAACGCATCGGCCAGTGGCCGCGAATAACGGCCCATGAACTGGTCATACGCCTCCGCAGCGACGTCGAAGCTCATGCAGAACACGCTACGCCCGCGCACCCGAATAGGACAGAACGAACGCACCGCACTACGAGTGCGGAGAGCATCACCGAGGCGACCAGGACTGCGGGAGATACGTGGCCACCTCCGCATGGGAGCGATGCTCGAGCGCTGGGCCCATGACGACAACGCGTACGAAAGGGAAGGCGTTCTTGCCGATTGGACGGCTACAACGTAGCGACCCTCCGGTGACGCGCATTCCTCGCGACTGATCGCCGGGGGAGCACTCCGGCCTGCACGACGGTCGTACGGGGAATCACGTCGGGTTCGAGCATATGGATGGCCGGTCGAGCATTCCTGTTCTTACCGATCGACACCGGTGGCCGCCCATGGTGCTTGCCGGCGAGCGGAATACGCTTGCCCTCACTCACTTGCACGAAACGAAAGCAGATGCAGAATGATCACTGTCGCAACTGCGGCCGCGTTCGCCCTAGCGTCGCTCGCGCTCATTGCTGTTCCATGCCCCAGTGTTCTGTTCACCATCAGCCGCTCCCTCGCCTACGGCCGGCGCGGAGGTCTGCTGAATGTCCTTGGCAACGGACTGGGACAAATTCCTTTGGTCATCGCGGTCGCCGCAGGGGTCGGCGCGATTGTCGCAAACTCCATCGTCGCACTGACAGTCATCAAGTTTCTGGGCGCCGGATACCTGGCATACCTCGGCGTGCAAACCATTCGACACCGGAACCGAACGGTAGCAGTGAGCGACGACGAGCCGCCGGTTGTGTCAAAGAAGAGGCTTCTGCTGCAGGGCTTTATCGTTGGAGTCACAAACCCGAAGTCGATCGTTTTTCTCGTTGCAATCCTCCCACAATTCGTCGACCCATCCCGTGCGCAGGTGCCACTCCAACTGATTGCGCTTGGAATCATCTTCGTATTGGTCGCCATCGCAATCGATACGATCTGGGCTCTCTTGGCAGGCGGAGCGAGAGCGTGGTTCGCCACGTCCCCTCAACGCACGTCGCGCATGACAGGCATCGGTGGCGGCCTGATGATAGGCCTGAGCGCAGCGCTTCTGTTCTCCGGTAACAAGCGGTAGCACGAGAAACACATGCGGCCGCGACTGCCGCGAAGAAACAATGATTGGCCACAGTGCAGGGTGGTGGCGGAGGCAGCGTTCCGGTCAGGCCGACTCAGTATGCCGCTCGCCGTCGATGATCTCAACGGTACCGATGATATGTCGTCGCATAGCATCGCGCGCCTTCTCCGAATCTCGATCGGTGATCGCCGCCGCAATCTCGTCATGGTCGCATTGACGCTGTGGCAATGCGCTCGACAACGGGTTGGCGATGCCGCCGGTGTTGATCAGGAAGTCGGACAAGTCCCACATGCGTTGGCTGGTTTCTTCCATGATGCGCGAGTGGGCCATGGAGTGAATGACCCTGTGAAACTCCCTGTTGTGGATGCGGTAGCCATGGGCCCGAGTGTTCGGGTCGTTCGAGCTCAGCAAAGCATCGACCTCGGCCGAGACTCGCTTGAGGGCGTCGAGCTGGGCATCGGTGCGCCTGGTCGCGGCCACGGCGGCGATTGTGCCTTCGAAATCACCAAAGAGGAGGTAGAAGTCTTCAACCTCGCGGTGAGAGTAGCTGATCACCTCGATGCCGCTCTGGGGGATGATCGCGACGAGCCGGTCAGCAGCCAGTCGTCGTAGTGCGTCCATGACGGGTTGCTTGCTGACGTCGAACTCCCGGCGGATCTGCTCGACGACGATGCGTTCACCAGCGGCATACGTGCCTTCGAGGAGGCGGGTTTTCAGGACGTCGTAGAGAACGCTCGACAGGCGGGCACCCGACAGACGAGCGGCGGTCGGGTCGTGTGGCGGCGTGGACATTGCGCTGGCCTCCTCGCTGGATGAGCGGTCGATGTCGCCAACGGTAGCGGCTCGGTGACGTACCTCGAGTACACCATCGGTCAGCGTGGCGAATAACTGGCATTCTAGCCACTTGTGGTGCCGGTCACTATGAGTTACCGTCGTCTAGAACGCTAGCATTCCAGATTCGCAGGCTAGCGGTTCAATCCCGTCGCCGCTCAGGGTGATGGTCAATACACCCGCGGACGATCGCTGATTCGGTTCTCCGGCGTCGAGCCGCTTCACCTATCGAAGGAGAAGCCATGCAGTTCAGCATCGGAACCTGCGCAAAGATTGATCAGGTCGCCATGGTGCGACAGGCCGAGGACCTCGGGTTCACTCACTTCGGCGTGGGGGAGGGCCCGCTGCTATTCAGTGACCCATATCAGTTCCTGGCGTTGGCGTCGCAGCAGACCTCGACGATCCAGCTGGGCACGATGGTCACCAATCCTTTGACCCGGATCCCGCCGGTGACGGCGAACTCGATGGCCACTCTCAATGCCCTGGCACCAGGTCGCACATTTCTAGGTATCGGAACCGCCAACAATGCATTGCGTTCGATGGGCAATCGGCCGGCAACGATCGCTGAAATGTCGCATTCGATCGAGGTGTCGCGCGAGTTGATGGCAGGCCGTCGGGTGGTGCACAAGTGGCTCGGTCAGGATCGTGAGGTGGAGTTCCTGGACAAGGAGAGCGGCTTCTACAACGTCACTGACCACATTCCGATCTGGGTGGCCGCGGGCGGCCCCCGCGGGTTGGCCGAGGCCGCCAAGTATGCCGACGCCGTGGTGTATTGCCTGGGTCCCAACGTCGACATGATCAAGCTGATCCGAAGCAAACTCGACAAAGCCGTCGCCGACGCCGGGCGCTCACCAGGTTCGGTGAAGCTGGTATCGCTGTCGTGGTTTTACCAGTTGGACAAGGGTGAAACGTGGGAAGACGGTGTCACCAACGGGTTCGGATCCGGCCCGATCAGCTCGTGTATCACCAACGCCGGGTTGATGAACGAGCATCGTGACCAGCTCGGCGATGCGATCGTGAACGCCTCGATAACTGCCGCCCAGCAGTACCTGGGCGACCCGACGGCTGCAGATCAGCCGCACTACCTCGAGGTGTGGGCGAAGTACCTGCGCGGGCTCGATCCGCGTCACCGCCCGATCATCACCAAGGAACTCGTCGACTACTGGTGCCTGTACGGCTCGCCGGCCGAGCTGCGCGAAAAGAGCGCCCTGATGCTCGAAGCCGGCGTGGATGTCTTGCAGGTGTTCTTGTCCAACCCGTTCACCGCGGTCCGCGACATCGACAACATCGGCAACTCGATCATCGCCCACGCCTGACTTCTGCGGCGGTTACCGATTCCTCGAACTCAGTTCACGTCGAACAACTCTCGAACAGGACACCTTTCATGAGTATTGACCTCGATCCCCGTTCCACCGCACTCCTCGCGGTACACCTACAGGGCGACGTCGTCGGCCCCGACGGTGCATTCAGTAACTTCTTTCACAGCCAGGTCGTCGAGCGCGACGTGCTGGCGACGATTGCCTCGTTGGCCGAGACATTCCGCTCGGCGGGCAGCCCGGTCGTGTACACGCGGGTCGCCTGGAAGCCGGATTTCTCTGACCTGCAAGTTAATTCACCGATCCTGGGCATCGTTTCGCAGTCGGGCTGCCTCAAGGACGGCAGCGATCTGGCCGCGATAGTCGAACAGGTCGCGCCGACCGCCGGCGACGTCGTGGTCACCCACACTCGCGTCGGAGGCTTCCAGGACTCCGATCTCGATCAGGTACTCAAGCAGCGAGGCATCGACACCGTGGTCTTCGCCGGTGTGGCGACGAACTTCTCGGTGGAGGGAACAGCACGCACCGCCAGTGATCTGGGCTATCGCGTGGTGATCGCCGAGAATGCATGCTCGGCCGCCGACGAGGCCACCCATGCCGCCAGCATCGCCTCGCTCGGGTTGCTCGCCGAGATCGCGAGCACCGGCGAGGTTGTCACCGCGCTCAACGCCAATAGCTCTACGTCCACCTGATCCCGATCGCGACCGTTCCCCACTGACATAAGGAGATTGTCCGCATGACCGAAACGATGCTGGCCGCCCGACTGCACGATCACCACGCCCCCATGCGCGTTGAATCGTTGCCGGTGCCCGAACCCCGGGCCACCGACGTGCGGGTCGAGGTCAAAGCCTGCAACGTCGTGCCCAACTTGCGCAACGTGTTGGCCACATATGCCGAGTGGTTCCCGTACCTGCCACTGCCGCAACTGCCCGCGGTATTCGGCCTCGACTCGGCTGGCGTGGTCAGCGCGGTGGGCAGCCACGTCACCGACGTAGCCGTGGGCGACCGTGTCTATGTCAACCCGGGTCTGAGCTGCGGGGCATGTCGCGCGTGTCGCGCGGGCTCCGACCAGAACTGTGACAGCTACACCTTCATGGGCTACTTCGCCTTCGGCGAACGGGGCCAGCAACTCTTCGACGCCTATCCCTACGGGGGACTCGCCCAGTACCTGACTGCACCACAACGCAATCTGGTGAAACTGCCGGATTCCGTGTCATTCGAGGAGGGCGCACGCTTCGGCTATCTGTGCACCGCCTATTCGGCCCTACGCAAAGCCGATGTCGGCGCGGGATCGACCGTGCTCATCGATGGCATCTCCGGAACCCTCGGCCTCGGCGCCTGCCTCAACGCCCTTGCCCTGGGTGCGACCCGCATCTTCGGAACCGGCCGCAACGAGGAACTACTCGCGGACGTCAAAGCCATCGCACCCGAGCGGATCGTCGTCACCAACGACCACACGACCGGCGAACTCGCCCGATGGGTTCGCGAACACAACCACGGGGAGGGCGTCGACGTCGTGATCGACTGCCTCGGCCCGGGTGCCGCGGTTACCTCGTTCACTGAAGCGCTGAGCGCGCTGCGTCGCGGCGGCGTGGCCGTCGACATCGGCGGCATGATGGAGCGAGTCGAGGTCGACATGTTCGCCATGATGTGCGCCCAACAGAGCCTGCTGGGCAGCCTCTGGTTCAGCACGGCCGAAGCCCAGGAGATGGCCGAGCTCGCCGGCGTCGGCCTCTTGGACCTGTCGGTGCTCGAGCATCACCCGTTCCCGCTGGAGAAGGTCAACGAGGCCCTGGACTCACTCCCTGAGCGTCACGGCGGCTTCACCAATTTCATCAGCGTCCCTTAACACCATCCGCCGATCCAAGCGCGGAAGCGGCACCGGTCTCACTCACCTCACGTCAGAGACTTGCATCACGCATTACGAGCACGTAGCGTGATTACTAACCGGCTAGCATGCTAGTTATCAAGGAAGGCCACCATGGCAACTCACATTCTTTTCGATGTCAAGGCAGACGGCGTCGTCCAGCTCGTAGGGAATCTCCGATGACCGCGACATCATCCTCGTCACCGTTGAAGGTGGCGATGGCGAGCTTTATCGGTACGACGGTGGAGTACTACGACTTCTTCATCTACGGCACCGCCGCCGCACTGGTGTTCCCGAAACTATTCTTCCCCAACACTTCTCCGGCAGTGGGCGTATTGCTGTCGTTTGCGACCTTCGGTGTCGGCTTCCTCGCCCGCCCACTCGGCGGGGTGATCTTCGGCCATTTCGGCGACCGGGTAGGCCGCAAACAGATGCTGGTCATCTCGCTGGTTGGCATGGGCACCGCCACCGTGCTGATGGGTTTGATGCCCACCTATGCCCAGATCGGAGTCGCTGCCCCCATCCTGCTCACCGTGTTGCGCTTGCTGCAGGGCCTGGCGGTGGGGGGAGAGTGGGGCGGTGCCACATTGATGGCCGTTGAACACGCACCGAGTGCCCGCAAGGGCTTCTTCGGCTCTTTCTCGCAGATGGGCGCGCCGGCAGGCACCGCACTGGCCACTCTGGCGTTCCTCGCGGTCGCGCAACTTCCGGACGATCAGTTCCTGTCATGGGGCTGGCGGGTTCCCTTCGTGTTCAGTGCCGTACTGATCGGGATCGGCCTGGTCATTCGCCTGTCGTTGACCGAAAGCCCTGACTTCGCGAAAGTCCGCGACAAAGCCGCAGTGGCGAAGATGCCCATCGTCGAGGCCGTGCGTCGGCACTGGCGCCAGATTCTCTTGGTGGCGGGCACGTACCTGAGTCAAGGCATCTTCGCCTACATCTGCATGGCATACCTGGTCTCCTACGGGACCGCTGTCGCCGAGATCGACCGTACCCAGGCCCTGCTCGGCGTCTTCGTCGCCGGCGTGGTCGCGGTGGCCCTCTATCCAGTGTTCGGCGCTCTCTCGGACACCTACGGCCGCAAAACCCTGTACCTGATCGGTGCGGTGGCGATGGGTGTGGTGATCGGACCGGCCTTCGCACTGATCAACACCGGCAACCCGTGGCTGTTCATGGTCGCCGAAGTCCTGGTGTTCGGCATCGCAATGGCTCCGGCAGCCGGGGTCACGGGATCGCTGTTCACGATGGTGTTCAGTGCCGATGTCCGCTACAGCGGGGTGTCCATCGGTTACACCCTGTCGCAGGTACTCGGCTCAGCATTCGCCCCGATGATCGCAACCGCCTTGTTCGCGGCCACCGGGACCAGCACGGCGATCGTCGCCTATCTGATTGCCGCATCGCTCATCTCGATCGTCTCGGTGTGCCTGCTGCCCGGCGGTTGGGGACGTGACGGCGCCCGCCGCCAACTTCAACATGACCGTCAGGTCAACACGGTGTCTCCTTCCGGCCTGCCGGACGCCGAGGCCGCCTTACCCGCTCGCTCAACCGCATCAAGTCCCGCCCTGTCCCTCCCCACAGAGAAGTGATCTCGTCATGAATTCTCCGAACACCAGACCGGCCGACGGTTTCGATACCGACGTACTCGTGGTGGGCACCGGCCCGATGGGGTCGGCGACCGCGCTGGCCCTGGCCACCTACGGCGTGCGGGTGCACGTGGTCAACCGCTGGAACTGGCTGGCCAACACCCCCCGCGCTCATATCACCAACCAACGCGCCGTCGAGGTCTTGCGTGACCTACAGGTCGACAAAGAGGCCGAGAAGTACGCCACTCCATGGGAACTGATGGGCGACACGCTGTTCACCACCAGTCTCGCCGGCGAGGAGATCGCCCGGCTGCGTACCTGGGGGACCGGCGATGACCGGGTCGGAGACTACATCCAGCACAGTCCGTGCAGTCTGCTCGACATCCCGCAGCTCTACATGGAGCCAATCTTGTTCAAGAATGCCGTCGAGCGTGGGGCGACAGCGACGTTCAACACCGATTACGTCTCGCACACTCAGGACGAGCAGGGTGTAACCGTGCAGCTCGTCGACAACGTCTCCGGACGCGAATACAGCATGCGGACCAAGTATCTGGTCGGCGCCGACGGCGCCCGTTCGCAGGTCGCCGAAGATATCGGCCTGCAAATCGAGGGCGAGATGGCCCGGGCGGCCACTGCCTATGTGCTCTTCCACGCCGACCTCAGTCGCTATGTTGAGCATCGGCCCAGCATCTTGCACTGGATCCTCACCCCCGGTGGCAGTTTCGGTGAGATCGGTATGGGTCTGCTGCGCGCTATCCGCCCGTGGGACACGTGGATCGCCGGCTGGGGATTCGACATGGCCGACGGCGAACCCACGTTCGAGCCTGACGACGTGCTGGCCAAGGTTCGCACCCTCGTCGGAGACCCGGACCTGCAGATCGAGATCGAGTCGACCTCGGTGTGGTACGTCAACCAGGCAGTCGCTACCACCTACTCCAAAGGTCGGGTGTTCTGTGGCGGCGACGCCGTGCATCGCCACCCGCCGAGCAGCGGACTCGGATCGAACACCTGCATCCAGGACGGATTCAACCTGGCCTGGAAACTGGCATTTGTCCTCAACGGCTATGCCGCACCGAGTTTGCTTGACACCTACAGCGACGAACGCCAGCCGGTGGGCGCGCAGATCGTCGCCCGTGCGAACCAGTCCCGCAAGGACTACGGACCCCTCAACGCGTGTTTCGCCACCGATGGCACCGACGACCCGGTGGCCGCCGGACTGGCAAAGGTCCGCGACCCAGGACCGGACGGCGTCGCCGTGCGAGACGCACTGGCCGATGCACTCGAGGTCAAGAACTACGAGTTCAACGCACAAGGCGTGGAACTCAACCAGCGCTATACCTCGGCGGCCGTGGTACCCGATCGCGACGCCGGTGAAGAGCAGTGGCTGCGCGACCCCCAACTGCACGTCCAACCCACCACGCGTCCGGGTGCCAAGATCCCACACGCCTGGCTCGTCGACGACCGAGGACAACGAGTGTCCACCCTCGACGTCACCGGCCGAGGCAAACTCAGCCTGGTCACCGGACTGGCCGGTACTGCGTGGGCCAACGCCACGGCGAAGCTTGACCTGCCATTCCTGCGGACGGTTATCATCGGTGCTCCCGGTACCGCAGACCCCTACGCCGCTTGGCATAAGGTGCGCGAGATCCACGAGGCCGGAGCTCTTCTCGTCCGGCCTGACGGTTACATCGCCTGGCGACACAACGCCCCGGTCTGGGATGACCACGACGCGTTCGAGCTCCTGTTCACCGCGCTGACCGCCGTGCTGGGTACCAGCCCCGACGACACCACTCCGGATCTACACCTCACTGTCGACCCACCTCTGGCCGTTACGTAGTCCCTCCTGAGCAGATCGAATTCAGTAGCCGGAAAGGAATCCTTCATGTCTGTCGCGTTGTGCGCCTTGTCGCACTCCCCGCTGATGGGCCGCAATGACCCTGCCCGCGAGGTGATCGCCGAAGTCGACGCCGAACTCGCCGCGGCGCGGCAGTTCGTCGCCGACTTCGACCCCGAGGTCGTCGTCATCTTCGCTCCCGATCACTACAACGGCGTCTTCTACGACCTGCTGCCGCCGTTCTGTGTCGGGCGGGCGGCGCTGTCGGTAGGTGATTACGGCACCCAGGCCGGCCCTCTCGATGTTGACCGCGTCATCGCTCACCACATCGCCGAGCACGTCCTCAACCGTGGTGTCGATACCGCTCTCTCGGAGCGGATGCACGTCGATCACGGGTTCGCTCAGCCGCTCGAGTTGCTGTTCGGCTCGATCGCTGCGGTGCCGACGGTGCCCATCTTCATCAATTCCGTCAGCACCCCATTGGGCCCTGTGCAACGCATCCGGCTGCTCGGCGAAGCGGTAGGCAGCGCCGTTGGCGGCCTGGATAAACGGGTCTTGCTCCTCGGTTCGGGGGGACTGTCACACGATCCGCCGGTCCCGCAGTTCGACACCGCGACAGAGGAGGTACGACAGCGCCTCATCGACGGCCGCGATATTACCGACGCGCAACGCGCTGCGCGTGAGGACCGGGTCATCACCGCCGGACGCGACTTCGCCGCCGGCACCGCGACCCTACAGCCGCTGAACCCGTTGTGGGACAACGAACTGCTCGACATCCTCGCCGGGGGCGACCTGACCCCGATTGACGCCTGGAGTGTCGCCGACTTCGTCGCGGCCGCCGGCAACTCCTCCCACGAAGTGCGCACTTGGATTGCCGCCTATGCCGCTCTCTCGGCCGTCGGACCCTACGAGATGGTCTCGCGCTACTACCGCGAGATCCCCGAGTGGATCGCCGGGTTTTCCATCACCACCGCGACCCCAACCCACCCCTGACACCACCAGCAGTGACACCCGGCATTCGGCGGGAACGCACAGCAAGGAGCATGATCATGACAAGCACCGTCGACATCCCCGAGTACACCACCGATGCCTTCTTCGGTCTCGCCGACAAATGGCTGCCCACCGCCCCGGGCGAGCTGACCCACTACCACGAATTGGGCACCGGAACCCCGATTCTGTTCCTGCACGGTTCAGGTACCGGGGTGACCGCGGCCGCCAACTGGTGGTTGAATCTGCCGCAGCTCAGCCAGTATGGGCGCTGCATCGCCATCGACTCGATCGGCTACGGCCAATCCGTTGTTGCCGAGCACACGGAGTACGGCATCCGCGAATGGGTGCGTCACGCTGTGCGGGTACTCGACGCCCTCGGCATCGAGAAGACCTGGATCGTCGGCAACTCTCTCGGCGGCTGGCTCGCGTTCCAATTCGCCATTGACTTCCCCGAGCGCCTGCTGGGCATCGTGTCGATGGGCACCGGCGGCGCCAAACTAACCGGCGCACTCAAAGGCCACTCCACCCCAGATCTGTCCGAAGCAGGTGTGCGCCGCACCCTCGAGCAGTTCGTGGTCGACAAGTCATTGGTCACCGACGAGCTGGTGTCGCTGCGCTACCAATCCGCACGCAACGACACTGCGACGGATCGGCTCAAGGACGTTGTCGCCGCCCGTGACCGCGACCGCACCCAACTTCCGTTGGACTTCGACGTGCTCGCGCGCCTCGACATCCCAGTGCTCCTCATCCACGGTGTCCAAGACGTGGTCATCCCCGTCTCACGCACCTGGGAGTTGCTGAACGTCATCCCGCACGCCGACGCTCACATCTTCAGCCAGTGCGGACACTGGTCGCAGGTCGAACGTGCCGACGAGTTCAATGAGCTCCTCGGCCACTACCTCACCCGCCACCTCGCCGACCACTGACCGCCGTCCAGAAAGCGCTGCCATGACTGTCAACTCCAAGCCGCCCATGCGGGTACGTGCCGCCGCAGATCGCCTCAGCGAGGCGGAAGCCACCCGGGTGCCGTGCGCCCCGATCCGCGACCTCATCGACATCAACGAGATCGACGCCGCCTACACAGTGCAACAGGTCAACGTCGCCGCCGCCCGCCGCGCCGGGCGGCGGGTCGCCGGCCGCAAGATCGGATTGACCTCACCAGCGGTGCAACGCCAGCTCGGTGTCGACCAGCCCGACTTTGGGGTGCTTTACGCCGATATGGATGCTTCCGACGATGCGCACATCCCGATCAGCCGGCTGCTACAGCCCAAGATCGAGGCCGAGGTGGCGTTCGTCCTCGGTGACTCCGTGACCGTCCCCGTCACCGCGGACACCGCACGGAACTACGTGTCAGAGGTCATTGCCGCGTTCGAGATTGTTGACTCGCGCGTGGCGGACTGGGACATCACCTTGGCCGACACCATCGCCGACAATGCCTCCTCCGGTCTCTACGTGCTCGGCGACCGTCTCGGCGTCGCCGTCGCCCCGGATCTGGCCGCGGTCACCATGACCGTCGCCGACAGCACCGGCACCACTGTGTCGCAGGGGAGCGGTGCGGACTGTTTGGACAGTCCCTACAACGCGTTGGCGTGGCTGGCCAACACCGCGCTGCGCTTCGACGACCCGCTGCTGGCCGGCGACGTCATCCTCTCCGGCGCGCTCGGGCCCATGGTGCCGGTGACCGCCGGAGAGCGCTACACCGCCACCATCAGCGGCATCGGCACGGTCACCGCCGCCTTCTCCGGCAACTGACAAAAGGAACATGCTCATGACGAAAACCAAAGTCGCCGTGATCGGTTCGGGCAACATAGGCACCGACCTGGTCATCAAACTCAAGCGCATCGCCCGAAACGTCGAGATCGCCGTACTGGTCGGTATCGACCCTGCATCGGACGGTCTGGCTCGTGCCCGCCGCCTCGGCATAAGCACCGTCGACAGCGGCGTGGCAGGACTGATCGAGCACCCCGACTTCGACCACATTGACATCATCTTCGATTCCACTTCGGCGAAAGCCCATCTTGCGAACGCTGAAGCGCTCAAGCCTTACAACAAACGACTGATCGATCTGACCCCGGCGGCGATCGGACCGTACGTGGTGCCGCCGGTCAACCTCGAGCAGCACCTCGACGCACCGATCGTCAACATGGTCACCTGCGGTGGACAGGCCACCATCCCGATCGTGGCCGCGATCGCCGCCGTCACCGACGTGCACTACGCCGAGATCGTCGCCTCCATCGCTTCGAAGTCCGCGGGACCCGGCACACGAGCAAACATCGATGAGTTCACCGAGACCACCGCCAAAGCCATCGAAGTCGTTGGCGGCGCAGCACATGGCAAGGCCATCATCGTGCTCAATCCAGCCGACCCGCCATTGATCATGCGCGACACCGTCCTGGCCCTGGTCACCGATCCCGACCAGGACGCCATCCGCGCTTCGGTCGACACCATGGTGGCGCGGGTCGCCGAGTACGTGCCCGGTTACCGCCTCAAGCAACACGTCCAGTTCACCGAAGTCGACCCTGCCGACAACCTGACCACGCTCACCGGCGGTCACCCCATCGACGAACCGGTGTGGAAGGTAACCGTCTTCCTCGAAGTGGAAGGCGCCGCACATTATCTGCCTGCCTATGCCGGCAACCTCGACATCATGACCTCTGCGGCACTACAGGTCGCCGAGCGGATCGCCGAACAACAGTCTCTGGAGCTGACACGATGACCGCCACTTCCGCCACCGACACCGGCACTGGTGCGACCGCCGACGACGGCACCGCCCTCTATATCCAGGACGTAACCCTGCGCGACGGCATGCACGCCACCCGCCACCGCATCACGCCCAAGCAGGTCGCTGCCGTCGCCGCGGCGCTGGACGCCGCCGGCGTCGACGCCATCGAAGTCACCCACGGCGACGGTCTGGCCGGACACAGCCTCACCTACGGCCCCGGCAGCAACACCGACTGGGAATGGATCGAGGCCGCCGCCGAGGTCGTGCACCGCGCCACCCTGACCACCTTGCTGCTCCCCGGCATCGGCACCGTCGCCGAACTCACCCGCGCCCACCAGATGGGAGTCGGATCCGTGCGGGTGGCCACCCACTGCACTGAAGCCGACGTGGCTGCCCAACACATTGCCACCGCCCGCGAACTCGGCATGGACGTGTCCGGCTTCCTGATGATGTCGCATCTCGCAGAGCCCGCCGAACTCGCTCGTCAGGCCAAACTGATGGAGTCCTACGGCGCCAACTGTGTCTACGTCGTCGACTCCGGCGGCCGACTCACCATGAACGGAGTACGCGAACGGGTGCGCGCCTACCGAGACACCCTCGACGCCGATACCCAGATCGGCATCCACGCGCACCAAAACCTGTCACTGTCGGTGGCCAACTCAGTGATCGCCGTCGAAGAGGGCGCCATCCGCGTCGACGCCTCGCTGGCCGGCCACGGAGCGGGAGCTGGCAACTGCCCGATCGAACCATTCATCGCCGTCGCCGACCTGCATGGCTGGAAACACGGTTGCGAGCTGTTCCCGCTGCAGGATGCCGCCGACGACATCGTGCGTCCGCTGCAGCGTGACCGCCCGGTTCAGGTCGATCGTGAAACCCTGACCCTCGGGTATGCCGGTGTCTACTCGAGCTTCCTCCGCCACGCCGAGAGTGCCGCCCGCACTTACGACCTCGACACCCGCGACATCCTGATCGCCGTGGGACAACGGCGTCTGGTCGGTGGCCAGGAAGACCTCATCACCGACATCGCCCTCGACCTCGTCGCTCAGGGCCAGCAGGATTGACCCTGTCCAGATGAGCATCAACGCGGACCTGGGGGCGGGATTGCGGCCACGCTCGGCAGAGCCTAACTGGCTCCCTCCGCTCGGGCCGGAGTCGCGATCGGCGTCCCGCTCACCGTCGCCATGGTGAACGGCTGGCAACAGTGGGTCGCCTATCTGACGCTGGGCACGCTCGTGGCACTGTACGGCAAGAATCTTGCGTACCGGGAAACGCGGCGTCCTATTGACCGGAATCGGTGCGGCACTGAGGTTGCCGTGATGATCGGTACCGCCACCTCAAGCCTGTCCAACGGCTACCTGCGGCTACTGAGCGGTGCGCAACATCAGTCTGTCCGGCACGGCAACCGACCCGAAGATCTGATGCGCGTTGCGGCCGTCGGTCAACAGCACTTCGAGACATGGAGAACACTGCGCATGTTATCCGGCACGGCCCGTCCGCCTGGGATGAGTACTCGACAGTTCGAGACGATAACTCAGCGGTATCAGCGCGGAGTGAACGATGTACCGCCAGCCGCAGTCAGCGCCAATTGGGAGTGGCACAACTTGACGCGGCGTGTCGCGCGGTCTACCCGTACAGAAGTTCTTTCCCGCATCTGGCCTGAAGGGCTATCAACGTCGGCGCGCAGACTACGCCGCCAAGCGCATCTGCCACACGTGTCCGGTGATCGCGGACTGTCGCGCGCACGCCCTCAGTGCCCGCGAACCGTGCGGCATCTGGGGCGGATTGGCGCCAAACTAGCGCGCTGTGATCACCGAGCATGCCGTCCCCGATGGGCAGTCGACGACCTCACCTGTTCGCCCTCAGATGCACGGAGGAGGACCCTCCCGTGACTACAAATCCCGCATCGCGACGTCAGCTGGTTAGAGCCATCGGCGCGTACATCGTCGAGGATCGATTGTGCCGATGACCGGCGGTGACCCCGCAGCGGTCACGACACCAAATGGTGATCGATTGCCGGCTCGCCGGCGGTGGGTGATACAAGCCGCGACGTTGCTCGCGGTCGTCGGTTTGAGTTTGACGTTGAGATCACCGATCAGCAGTCTGGCGGTTGTGCTGCCTGACGTTCAACAATCGCTTGAATTGTCGCCGCTGTGGATCAGTGTGCTCACCAGCATGCCCGTGTTGTGTTTCGCCGGCGTCGGCCTGTGGTTGGGTGCACGTATCATCCGAATTGGTGTGCACCGCTCGGCCATCGTGGTCCTCGGTGTGATGAGTTTCAGCCTCGCCGTGCGGGCGATGGCCAGCAATGGTGCGGTCATGGTAGGAAGCACAGTGCTGGTTCTATCGGCCATCGCCGTGGGCAACGTACTGATACCCGCAGCGGCCAAAGAGTACTTTCCCCGACGCGCCTCAACCGTCAGCTCGGTGCTTGCCGCTGCCATCATCGGCGGATCGACGCTGGGCGCCGCCCAAGCCGGGTGGATACAGCAGATCTGGGGGTGGCGACTTGCGCTGGCCAGTGTCGCGGTTATCACCGCAGCGACCCTTCTCCTGTGGGTTCCGCTGGCACGGAAGGGTCGTCAAGAGTTCGTAACACGACGTGTGGCCACCCGAACTCGCGAGCTCACTTCGCTGAGACCTGTCTGGCTGCTCACAGTGTGCTTCGGAATGGTGACCGCCCAGGCCTATGCGCAGCTGGGCTGGTACCCGACCATGTTGATCGACATCGGCCTCGACCGCGCCTCGGCGGCCGGCCAGCTTGCACTGTTGACCGGGATCGGTATCCCGACCATGGCGTTGCTACCAGTTATCACCCGGCTTATGGGCCAGCGCGCTACCATCGTGTTCCTGGCGACTTCCACCTGCGCTGGATGGCTCGGCATCCTCTGTGCGGCAACTACGGTCACATGGCTCTGGTCGATGTTCATCGGGTTCGGAGCAGGCAGTTTTGCGTGGACGTTGACAATGATCAGCCGCCACACCGAATCTCCCGAAACCACGGCGCTCCTTTCCGGTTTCGTTCAAGGCGTGGGGTTTCTCATCGCCATCGTCGGGCCGTTCGGGGTCGGGCTACTGCACGGCACTACGGGAGCATGGACTGCGGCACTGTGGCTGCTTGTGGTGATCGGGGCCGGTATCGGCGTGACGGGAGTAGGAATAGTCCACAAGTGGTCTGTGGAGGACTTGTTGTCGCGACGTTCGACTGGCATGGCTGTTTCGTCTGGGCAGCCGGACATCTGACGAGAATGAGGCTTCGCTGTCAGAACTCTCGCGGAGGTAGCTGCTCCGTCATCGGCGTCGACCTCAGCGGCCGGCGAACGCGGTCGTTGCCCACGCCACCAGAGCGTCGACCTTCGGAGAACCAACGTGCAGCGGAGCGTGAGCGACCACAACGGAGTTCTTCGGGAGCGGGTCCGTGATCGGTAGATACACGAGGGGGAGGCGTTCACCTGAGGAGTCTATAAATGGCCTGCCCATCAGGAGCGAGAATCCTTCCTGCCGTGCCACCAATTCTCGGACCGTTTCGACGTTGTTGCTCACAATCCGTACTCGTGGCCGCACGCCGACTTGTCGCAGCAGTGATTCCGCAATCTCACGCGTCGGGTCGAATCCGAGGAGTACCGCCGGTTCGCCGTCGAGCATACGTAGATCGATCGATGCGAGTCCCGCGAATCGATGGTCCGCGTGGACCACCACATGCAATCGAATCGGAAGCATTTCGTGGGTGGTCACTGCCGGGAGTGCCTGGGCAGCGTGAAGGAAGCAGACATCCAGCGCGCCATCGAGTATGCGTTCCTGAAGGACTGCCGGGCCGGATTCGGTGAGCTCGATGTCCAGTGCCGAGTGCTTCGACCCGAAACCTTCGACGAGCTCGGGGATCAGCCATGGTGACAGTGGGTCATAGCAACCAACTTTCAACGTACCGATCAGTTCACCACGCATTTGCTGCTGCGCGAAGCTCAGCGCCTCGGCATCAGCGAGAATACGGCGGGCTCGTTCAACAACCCACGCACCCGCCGGTGTCAACTTGGTGCCGCGCGCTTTCGACCGAAGAGCCACTTGCACCTGGAGACTCCGTTCGAGCTGGTCAAGTGCGATCGAAATCCCACCGGGCGACACGTGGCATGTGCGAGCCGCCGCGCTCAACGAACCCGTGTCCGCGAGTGCCACCAAGTACTCCAGTTGACGCAACGTAACCATCTTTTCAATATTCCTTAAGAGTGAGCCGACTTATTGCATGTTTTCGAAAAGAGCGATCTGCGCCATAGTCAGTTTGGCAACGAGATGGACACCATAGGACAGGGATTGAACTCATGCTCCGGACTTCACAAGCGCCCGCCCCTGGAAACGATTTGACCGACACCCCAAACGACGAGAGTCTCAACACCGCTCACATGCGGAAGATCCTCGCGTCGAGCTTCATCGGCAGCGTGGTCGAGTATTACGATTTCCTGCTCTACGCAACCGCAGCCGCGATCGTGTTTGGTCACGTCTTCTTCAGCGATCTGTCGCCGGCGGTTGCGACGTTCGCGTCCTTCGGGACTCTGGCGGTCGGGTATCTCGCGCGCCCACTCGGTGGTGCGATCTTCGGCCATTTCGGCGATCGGGTCGGGCGCAAGAAGATGCTCGTCATCTCGATGCTGACCATGGGAATTGCGACCACCTGTATCGGCCTGCTCCCCGGAAGCGCGACGATTGGAGTCGTCGCGCCGATCCTTATGGTGGTGCTACGGCTTGTCCAGGGCATCGCCGTCGGCGGTGAGTGGGGTGGGGCCATGCTGATCGCGCTTGAGCATGCACCGAAGAGTAAGCGAGGGTTCGCGGCCAGCTTCGCAAATATGGGCGCTCCGGTCGGAACTATGCTGGCTACCCTCGTGGTAAGTGCGATGACATTGTTGCCTGATGCGCAGTTCATGTCGTGGGGTTGGCGAATCCCGTTCCTACTGAGCATCGTCCTTGTCGGGATCGGGCTCGTGGTGCGGCTTTCGGTTGCTGAGTCCCCGTTGTTCCGTGAGATCGAGCAGGAGCACAAGCTACGAAAGCAACCGTTGTGGGACGTGGTCACCAACTACCCCCGAAACCTGTTGCTCGGCATCCTTGCCGGTATCAGCATCTGGTCAACCGCCGGAATGGTCACGGTGTGGGGGGTCACCCTCGTCGTCGACGCAGGTGCAGACAAGACAGGCGTGCTCAATGCCAAGGCGCTTGCCGCAGTGGGTGCATTGGTCACCGTGTACATCGGCGCCAAGCTCAGTGATCGTTTCGGCCGCAAACCAGTGATGATCGCCGGCGCCGTTGCGGGAGCCGTACTGGCACTGCCGATACTCTTGCTCCTGAATGCCGGAACGGTGGGGTCGTACGCTGCGGCCGTCGGCCTCGGGCAGCTGGTGCAAGGCCTGATCTTCGGACCGTTTGCCGCGTTCACCGCCGAGCTGTTCCCAACCCGTGTCCGTTACACCGGGGCCTCGATGGCATTCCAGACCGCTTCCACGGTCGGCGCGGGGTGTACACCTGCGATCGCCGCGGCAATCATGCTCGCAACCGGAGGCAACATCACTGTGGTGGCCGGCGTGTGGATTGCGAGTTTCGTCCTCACCATCGCCGCGGTCTTCATTGCCGGCGAAGGCCGAAACCGAGACTTGGAATCAACTGCCGGCTACCGGTGACGGTAGAAACAGGAAAGAAATCAGGTATCTCACATGACCAGCAGCCATAGCGCGCCTGACTCCGTCCCCCCAGTTGGCAGCCGCGGCTACGAATCCTTCACCGGGATCGTCAATGAACTCGCCTCCCAATCGCAGCCGGCCTGGCCGGCCGACGTCCGCACTCCGTCCGGTACCCCTAACATCATCATCGTCCTTCTCGATGACATGGGCTTCAGCGATATCGCCCCGTTCGGCAGTGAGATCGACACGCCGTCGGTCTCCGAGATCGCCGCGAGCGGCTATCGACTCACCAACTATCAGACGACACCGGTATGCTCGCCGGCACGCGCAGCCCTGCTGACCGGACTCAACCCTCATCGAGCCGGCTTCTGGTCTGTCGCACACTCCGACCCCGCTACCCTGGTGCCACACTGGAACTCGGCGAGAGCGTCCCGACGCTCGCCGAGTCTCTGCGGGCGCATGGCTACGCCACCTTCATGGTCGGAAAATGGCACCTCACCAAAGAGTCGAAACTCCATGACGCAGCCGACAAGTCGTCGTGGCCGATCCAGCGCGGCTTCGACCGCTACTACGGCTGTATGGACGGATTCACCCAACTCCACCACCCGCACCGCCTTATCAGAGACAACCACGCGGTACAGATCGACGAGTTCCCCGACGACTACTACCTGACCGATGATCTGACAGACAACGCCCTACAGATGATCGACGCACTCCGCGCCAACGACCCGTCCAAACCGTTCTTCCTTTACTTCGCACACCAGGCCGTGCACGGACCGCTGCAAGCGAAATCAAGCGACATCGACAAGTATCGGGGGACCTACGCCGCGGGTTGGGATGCCATCCGCGAGCAGCGGTTTAACCGCCAGATCGACGAAGGGCTGTTCCCACCCGACACCACCTGCGCGCCACGGAACTCCGAACCCGGAATGGATATTCCAGCATGGGACGACCTCACTGACGAACAACAAGATCTATACGCGAGGTACATGGAGGTCTACGCGGGCACGGTCGACAATGTCGACCAGAACCTCGGACGGTTGATCAGCCACCTCAAGGAGATGGGGGAGTACGACAACACGATCATCGTCTTCACATCCGATAACGGTGCGACCGGAGAAGGTGGCGAGGAAGGCACTCGCAGCTACTTCAGTCGTTTCGGCCAAAACGCCGGTGTACCAGCCGACTGGCGCGTCGACGTGCCGCGTGACCCACAGTTGATCGGTGGACCACAAACCTGCGTGCACTACCCGCGGGGTTGGGCGTACGCCTCGAACACGCCGTTCCGGCTGTACAAGGGGCACACCTATGCCGGAGGTATACGGGTGCCGATGGTGCTCTCGTGGCCCAAAGGCCTACCGCGCGATCCCAGCGATAGCGGAGTCCGTGACCAATACGCCTACGTGTCAGATCTAGGACCGACTTTGATGCAGTTGGCGGGGGTGAAGCCGTTGTCCGAGCGGCATGGTCATGCAGCCCCCGAGATCGACGGTGTGCCGTTCGATGAAACCCTGCGAGACAGCGAAACGACGACCGGCCATCCGGTTCAGTACACCGAATACATGGGCCGGCGGGCTCTGCTCGATGACAAATGGAAAGCCTTGACCGCTAAGGGTTACGGTCCGGGTTGGTCAGAGGACAGATGGGAGCTGTACAACGTACAGGATGATCCGACCGAGACCATGGACCTTGCCGACCGCCATCGCGAGATTGTTTCAGAACTCTCCGAACGGTGGCGCGAAGCAGCCTGGCGCAACACCGTTTTCCCACTCAACGATGACGGATCCATGTCGAGGCAACGGCCACATACCGAACTGCGGCTTGAGGAGCCGGTCACGCTCTACCCCAATACACCAACCCTGGAACGATTCCGCTCAGCCAAGCTCATCAAGCTCCGTTCGTTCGACATCATCGTGGAGTTCGAAGCCGACACCACATCGCGCGGCACGCTCGTCGCACACGGTGACCAAGGCGGCGGATACAGCCTTGCCGTCGAGTACGGTCAGGTTACCTTCTCCTACAACGAATACGGTCGGATGACCTATCGTCAGATCCCACTTGACGGCGGCGGCGTCCACACGTTGTCGGCCTCATTTCAAGCCCAGCCCGACCTGACGTGGCAGGTGATACTCAGACTCGGCACCCGCACAGCGAAGGTGGACAGGGTGTTTCAGCTGTGTGGAATGGCACCATTCGCTGGGATCAGCGTCGGAGTAGACCGAGGAGGACCCGTCGACTGGAACACATACACACGGTTTCGCAGCTTCCCGTACACTTCCCGAATCCATTACGTGCGCTATGTTCCGGGCCCCAAAGCCGACTACAACCCCGAGCAGATCGTAGAAATCGAGCGTGCCTCGATTTCGATGTACGAGTGATGCCTATCGCAGGGCAGTCTCATGGCCGTACCGCCGGGATGAAGATAAAGCCGGTGGTCTGTCGAACGCTATGCCGGTGATGAGCATGCCCACAAAAGAGAAGGCCCTGGTTCCGAGCTCATCGATCGTCAGAACTCGGCCGACCAGTGGGGCGGGACACCTGCCTGCAGCGCTCCGATCCACGTCGTCACATCTCCGCGGAACGCCCGGACTCTCGATCAGCCGACAACCGAACCACACGCGCCGAACGCTACAGCCCGGATCTCAAAGGGCCCCAAGCCCAGTCGTTCGACGCACGCCTCACGTAGCTGCCGACGTTGGCCGTCGTCTAGTGCCCGAAGTCAGTTCATCGAGCACAACGCGATCGAGGTGAGGGCCACGGTGAGTCACCACGAGGTAGTCGAGGTCCGCCAGGATATAGGGTGGTACGACCAGCGATTCGGAGGACTGGCTCACAGACAGGAGACATGACGTGGCCGACATGCAGTTGCCGACCGAATGGCCGTCGAAGGCTCGAGTCATCGCACAGGCCACCGAGCTCGGCATCGGTGCGGCGCGCGCACATGACCTCGACGGTTTCGCAGAAGCAGTCAAGTCGCTCGAACTCCACCCGGAAGCACGAGACATACACGCTCACATGATCCGGGAGCTCGTCGAGACCCAGTATCAGGACGGTGTGAGCGGTGATGACCTTTCCGAGGTACTGACCCGCACGGCCCGCGATGCCGGTGCCTGGAATGCGCCCGTCGATCCGTCGGCCGTGGTGGTGGTACTCACTGGCAGTCTCGCTGTGGGCCAACGTTCTGACGATGACGGCCCGGCAACCGACATCCCGCCGGCACGGCTCAACAGCGCCGCGCTCCTTGTGATCGCCGATCTGGCGGCCGGTGCAGCACTCGATCATCGTCCGTATCTGATGCGCGCCATCGAAGAGATCCGCCGCGCCCAGACGGTGGAGATGCCCTGAGTGGTCGCCCGCGGTCTTGGCAACCACGTCCTGTCAGCAAATCTGCAGGATGCGCCACGTCAATAACTCCGCGACTCAACGGCTCGATCCGAGAGTCTCGGCGACTGATCCTCGGAATCCCGTTGTCTAACAGGCAAAAGGCTCGTCGATCAGGTCACGCAGATCGCGGCCGCCGATGACGCCGCGGATGACCCGGCGCAGTAGCGGCGAGCTCGCAGGCATTCGGTCACGAATCCCTCGGGCGAGTGGCTGAAGCCAATTCCTTCGCACTTGTAGGAAATTCCTACGCTACTGAAGGAATCGAGCTACTGTCAGACAGTGACCACCACGCGTGGGCCTGACACCGGGAAAGGGCAGCGGCCCCGGGCCGCGGGCCTCTTGGCGATGAGCCTCGTGACGATCAACTTCATCATGATTCATTTGACGACGGCGCCGGCCCCGTCGCAGGCCGCGCCATCGGCCGCTGATACCGACCTCGCGGCACAGTGGACCGCGACCGCGGACCGGCCCCAACAATATCCCGGGGTTCACGTCGACTGGGATGTGCCGATCCGGATGAGTGATGGAACCGTCCTGAAGGCCAACGTGTATCGACCGATGGACACGTCCGGACGCGTGGTCACCCGGCAACTGCCGACGATCATCACTATGACGCCGTACACCAAGCTGCTCTATATGGTGATGGAATCGGCCACGTCGATCCCTGGTCTGTACGATCCGATCACCCAGGTGGTCAATCGGTTCGACCTGTTCAATCTTGGTGGCACCCCTCTCTCTGGGATCGGCGAGCAGATTCGCGTACTCACCGGCGGCGTGGCCCGCACCGTCGCAGTGGATCGTCAATTGGTCAGATCCGGTTATGTGCAGGTCGTGATCGACGTCCGCGGGACGGGATTCTCACAAGGAGTGTGGAACGGCGCGGGTGAGCGAGAGCAACGCGATGTCGCCGAGGTCAGCCAGTGGGCGGCACATCAGCCGTGGTCCACGGCGACGGTAGGAGCAACGGGCCTCTCCTATGGCGCAATCAATGCGCTTCAAGGTGCCGAGCAACCGAACTCGGCGATCAAGGCGGTATTCGCAGCGGCGCCCGGTAGCGACATACTCCAGGATGTCATCGCGCCCGGCGGCGGAATTGCTGTCGGCTTCATTCCGATGTGGGTGGGCGCGGTCAACACCCTCAAGTGGTTGCCCGATCTTCAGTCGATGGTGACCGGACGATTCGATTGGAGATGGCTCGCCGATCGCGTGTCGAGCCCGATCACCTTCTTCGATACCTTGCTGCGCGCATTCTTCACCGCAAGCGTCAAGAACATCCCACCCGACGTCGAACACATCATCGACCCCAACCGTCCGTTTCGACAGGGGATTCTCGGACATCCGGAGCGGATAAGCGTACCCACGTTCCTGGTCGGGGGGTGGCATGACCTGTTCACCAATTCCGAACCCGACATCATAGCGGCCATGGGGTTGCCACCGACACAGAAGAAACTCCTGATGGGCGACTGGTACCACTCGACCATAGGCTCGGGCCTCGGTTCCCCTGGCGCCCCGCCGCGTCTGGATGTCCTTCAGCGCGCTTGGTTCGACAAGTGGCTCAAGGGCATTGACAACGGAATCGACCGATACACCCCGGTCACGCTTTACCAGCAGGGCGGCGCTTGGACGAGTTCGTCGAGCTATCCGCGGTCGGGAATGACCTACACGCGACACTATCTGAGCGGCCTACCGAGCAAGACCACCGGCATTGTCGCTTACGACGGATCGCTCTCGCGGACGAGACCCGGCCATCGTGCGCGTGTGGTCGTGTCACCGGGATTGTCCACCCTGTGTTCCCGCGATGCGGCTCAGGGCACCGCTGGCGCGGCCGGTTTCGTGGACGGGTGCGCCAAGGATGCCCGCATCTCCGAAGTGGCCGCGGCAACGTTCACGTCGAACCCCGTGACCGCACCGACGCTGATCTCGGGACCGGCGAGCCTGCACCTGAATACCCGTCTGGAGACCACCGACGGCTACTTCACCGCCACTCTGAATGATGTCGCACCCAACGGGCACTCCACCGTCGTGACATCGGGTCAGCTGACCGCATCCTTGCGTGCGATAGATGATGCACGATCGACGCGATCGGCAAGTGGTGACTTCACCAAACCGGTGCCGTATACGACACTCGCGGATCGGCAACCGGTTGTACCCGGTCGTCCGACGATCCTCGACATTGCCTTCAATCCAACCGATCTCGTCCTATATCCGGGTCATCGTCTACGAGTGGACGTGTTCGCCTCCAATTTTCCGAAGGGAATGATGATCCCCGCACTTCTCCTCGAGTCGCAACTGCGCCCGCAGACCATCGTGATCGATCCCCGTTCACCGAGCTTCGTCAATCTCCCCACCAACCGTCCGATCGCCTAAAGCCCCAAATCACCGCAGGAAGGATTGGTGAACTGCTCTCCATGACAAGTCGAACCACCGCGCCCCGACAACGCGCTGCACACCTTGGCCCAGAACGTCGGCGTCCACTCGTCCTCGACGCTGCGCTCGAGATCGCCTTGGAACAAGGCCTTCCTGCAGTCAGCATCGCGGAGGTGGCAGCAAAGATGGGTGCCACACGACCCGTGGTGTACGCCTGCTTCCCTGGCCGCGAGGAGTTGCTCGACGCCTTACTGGACCGCGAGAAGGGTGTGCTGGTGGACGAAACCCTTGCGGCCCTGCATGGTGCACGCGGCGACAATCCCGTGGATGCGTTCATCAACGGCTACCGGGCGCTGCTGACCGCTGTCGACAAGCGTCCGGCGGCTTGGCGTCTCATCTTCGATGCCCACCCGGAGTCCGCGGCCGGGAGGCGAGTGGCGGCCGGACGCAAGACCGTATTTGACGCCGCGACGGCGTGGATCGCACCCGCAATGACGCGTTGGTGGCACACCGAGCACATCGATCGCAAGCTGCCGGCGTTGATCGAGCTGTTCATGGCGTCCTGCGATGCCGCCGTCCGGGTTGTTCTGGACGAATCGAATGACCTCGACGTCGAGCAAACCGCTGACCTGTTCGGCACCATGATGGCCCACGGATTCGAAAAGGCTTGAGCCCATGACACACAGACGCATCGGCGCAGTAGCACGGTGGACGCCCTCATCACCTTTACGCGCGGGACGTCGACGCATCGGGACGGTGTCGTTGTTTCTGTTGGCGAGCCTCCTGGTGGTGGCCAACGGGGGAGCGAATGCGTTGGCCGCGCCGTCCGACCGCCTCATTGACATCACGATTCCGGGACAGCCAGGCCAGATAGCGGACGCATGGCTGGGATCAGTGCTGAATGCGGAACACGCAGCCCCTTACCCGGGACCTCCACGAGCCAAGGTCTTGTTGCCCAGCGGATACACGCCCGCAAAGAAGTATCCGCTTCTGATCCTGCTCGCCGGTGCCAGCAGTAACTATCGAACATGGTCGGACCCCGAGCTTGGTCGAATCGAGACCACCGCGGCCGGCTTTCCCGGCATCATCGTGATGCCAGAGGGAGCGACCGGGTTCTACACCGATTGGTGGAATGATGGCCGAAGGGGTCAACCCTCCTGGGAGAGCTACTACCTCGACGTGGTCATTGCGGAGATCCTGAAACGCTTTCCCATCCGCGAGGAGCGGCGGTGGCATGCGCTCGCAGGGGTTTCGATGGGCGGCCTCGGGGCCGCCTACCTCGGCGGACGTCTCCCGGGCTTCTTCGGTTCGATCGCGACCATCTCCGGGGTCACCGACCTCGAACTCTTCCCGGGTATGTCGAATGCTGCCGGCCTCGTCTCTCAGGTCAATGCGCGCAAGCCGTTCGACCTGACCCAGGTCTACGGCCCTTTCGGTGGGTTCTATGCGCATGGGCACAATCCCGTCCGGCTCGCGGCCAATTTGACGAACACACGCGTATTCGTCGCAAGCGGTGACGGTACCCCGACCAGCGACGGCGAGCCCAACGACAACAACATCCTGAGCGACTACCCGGGTGAGGTCGGATTGATCCGGCCCGGATTCGAGTCGTACACCAAGGAGTTGCGCGCGGCCGGCGTACCAGTGACGGCCCAATTACACTCAGGTATCCACGATTTCGCCAATTTCCGGCGGGAACTGCGCAATGCCATCGCGTGGGACCTCTTTGCACCCGTTCCAGAGAATCCGAGCGTCTGGGTGAACGACACCGTCGCCACGCGGGGAGAACTGTGGGGTCACACGTACCGATTCGACAAACACCCGAACCGCATCGTTCGTTTCGCGCGACACGAGAATCGATTGAGTATCTCGGCGGCCGGATCGCCGGTCACCATTACCGGTCCACGCGACTGTCGCATACACATACCGACACCGGCGTCGATTGACATCGCACGACTTGCGTGTCGCTGACGTCCGGTTCGAATGATCAGATCCGTCACGCCAGGGTCTCGAGCACAAAGGGTGTCGGATGAGTTCGCCCATATTCGAGCAATTCTTCCAGTCACAGTCTCCAACGTTGTACCTGTCGCCCTTCGGGATCGCGGGGAATGGACGCCGCAGAGCTCAGTAGACGCAGTCCCAACTGGCTGATGCGTGCGGGATGGCATACCTCTGTGACACCCGACGACAGCATGGGTGATCCACTACGCGAGCGGTATGGGGATCGTGTTGTCGACCGTCTCGACGACCTCATCGAATACTGCCGCGAAGCCCGGCATTTGGTCGACGACGGGAAACCGTTCTGCTCACACAGTGGCGTCAGCAGCGCGCCGCCGAAGCCGTCGTCGGACGGATCGGAGAGGCCACCAGCCATTTACCCGTGGAGTTCAAAAACGCCTACGCGGGACCGCCTTGGGATCTGATCATCGGAGTACGAATCGTCGTCGACCATCGGTACCGGATCCTGGACTACAACCAGGTCTGGACAGCGTTAGAAGCAGCCGACGCTCTGTGTCGATACATCGAAGACGACGTTCTAGGCGGCTCTCGCCAGATCTAGGACCAGTTCTCAGGCAGCGTCCAGCATGGCGATCGATCCGTCGACGCAGCGAAGACTCTTGTGCTGCAGCGCGGTTCCGATTCTCGCCAGCAGCGCGACACAGGGCCAGAGCGCTTCGTGTACATCGACGCCTCGGACTGCGGTGACGTCGAAACATGTCACCTCGGTGAGGGTGGACGTCCGCCATCCGTCGCCGCGCAGCCATTGCAGATCACGACTGCGCGTGAGTGGGGCCAGCATCAGTCGGCGCGGCTTGTCCGCCGTGTCCGCACGCGTGCCACCGTGCTCCGGTGTCTTCGTCCACCACAGCATGCCGTCGACGTCGACCTCGGGCATCGTCGGCCCGCCGGGAAGGCTCTCGCGAGCCCGGACCGGAGACTTGCTGAAGATGAACAGTCCGGACCCGCCTATGGCCATCAGGCCCCGCGCGTCTCCTGCCGAGACCTCGATCGAAGTGAGCGCGTCGTTGACTGCTTCGGGCACCCAAACCGGCGTCAGCTCACGCAGCACCTCAACCGCTGTGGTCGCGTGCAGCAGGTTCCCGCTCAGCATGCGGTAGAGCGAGTCGTTGTCCAGTTGCTGTGCTACGACCTCATCGAAATCGGCATCACCGGGACCGTGCCCGGCGTCGGCAAGTGCGTTCAACTCAGCGTCGTAGGCGGTGTCGCGCGCGCCGACCATACCCAGGTATGCCGACCATTCGAGAGACAAATCGCGGTATGCCTGTGCCAACTCTCGGTGTATCCGGGGCAGATTGCCGGACAACCACGGACGTGAGCGATCAACCTCGCGCGTGCCCTGCGTGCGACCTCGTCGGCCCGGTCTTGGTGTGCGGTGTTGCCTCGACATGTGCCAACAGTAGGTGCATTGATCATCGGGACCCTGGCTCTCTCCACAGGCCTGCCGTCTATCCACAGCACTGTGAACGAGCAGGGGAGAGGCCAACGGCGAGGCGCCGACCCGTCGGCGCGCCGATGTGTGCGGGGTTTGAGTCCGCCGGTGTGCGGGTACGAGTCTTCTCATGAGCGACAAGAAGACCGACCCACACACCGAAGACGTTGGCACCGGGCCGGAAGGCGCAGAATCTGACGTGCAGTCCGATCCAGCCGCAGGCGAAGCGTCCGGTGACTGGACCGGCGAAGGCGGCGCCACCGAGGATGGCCCCGCCACCGACAACGACTGACCGCAGGCATTGCAACACTCCGCGCAGCCGCGCCGAGCAAACCGCACCGGCCGCGGGCTAGGCACTTCTCGTTCTCAGCTATGCGGTGCGCACAGTCTTCGTGGCATTACCGCGGTCCTGGGCGGTTATGAACTGCGCTGCGCGGTCGAGCCGGCCGACGTGTGTTGCCGTTCGAGTCAGGCGTTCTGCCGCGTCAGCGTCGGGTAGTCGATGTACCCCTCGGGGCCAGGGGCGTAGAACGTGGCCTGGTCGGGCTCGGCGAGTTCCGCGCCCTGCTTGAGTCGCTCAACGAGATCGGGATTCGAGATGTACCAGCGACCCACGACAACCGCGTCGGCAACGCCGTCTGTTACGAGCTTCTCGAGCTGAGCAAAGTCGGATTCGACCGCGAAACCGGTGTTGATCAGGAACGGGGCCGTGATCTCCGGACGCAGCGTTGCGAGCACCGGGTCCTGCGGCTCGATGAGTAGGTGGACGAAGGCGAGAGGAATGCCGGAAATCGCCCGCAGCAGTGCTCGATGTACCGAGACGGTGTCGGCCTCGTGCATACCGTTGGCCTTGTGCCCCGGGGAGAGGCGGATGCCGGTGCGGTCGGCACCGATTTCGTCGACGACGGCGTTGACGATGTCAACGACGATGCGTGCCCGGTTCTCCGGCGCGCCGCCGTACCGGTCGGTGCGCTGGTTGGTGTCGTCACCCAAGAACTGGTGCAGCAGATAGCCGTTGGCGGCGTGGATCTCGACTCCGTCGAGGCCGGCGTCGACGGCACGTCGGGCTGAGCTGCGGAAGGCGTCGACGATGTGGGAGATCTCGTCGGTCTCGAGGGCGCGCGGCGTTACCAGCGGAACGCTTCCGTTGGGTCCGTGGGCCTTGCCAACGGCGGCGATTGCCGACGGGGCGACGGGATCGCCGCCGGGCAGGTCGGGGTGGGCCACGCGGCCGACGTGCCAGAGCTGCACGAAGATCTGGCCGTTCTCGCCGTGGACGGCATCTGCGATTTCTGCCCACTTGGCCTGTTGGACGTCGTTGTGGATGCCGGGGGTGTTCATGTAGGCGCCGCCGGCCGAGGCGCTCGACTGGGTGGCTTCGGCGATGATGAGCCCTGCGCCCGCACGCTGACCGTAGTACTTCACCTGCAGGTCGGTGGGCGTCCCGTCTGATTCGGCGCGCAGACGAGTGAGCGGAGCCATGAAGATGCGGTGTGGTGCACGGACGACGCCGGACGAGAACGGCTGGAGCAGGGGCGAATCAAGATTCAGGTTGTAGCTCATGAGTGAGTCAACACACCCGCGCCGTACCGCAATCCCTATTGAGGCACAGGTCACGCCGGCCGGTTCGCGCGCCTGGTACCGACGCTCGACGCGCTGATGTCACGGCTTCTCCGGCCTTGATCACATCGTGGCGCGCCTCCAACGCCTCCTCGAACGGTCAGAAGGTCACACGCCGGATGTGATCGGGGTGGATGACCACGCGGACGAAATCCTCGGCGAGAAGTTCCTCGAGGTCAGCGGCGCGGACGGGATCTTCGAGATTCCAATAGCGGTCGGCCAAGCGCGCAGCGAGTTCGTGTGCACCGTCGGACTCGATCGTCACAGACCCCGCAACAGAGACCCATCGTTCACGCTCGTCGGCGGGTGCCGCCACCACAAGCGAGGCGCGCGGATCACGCTGGAGACGGCGGACCTTGACCGAGTCGGGTGGTGTGAAGATCTCGACGGTGCCCGTGGCGGTGGCGTCGAACCAGACCGGACGCGGTTGGGGAGGGGTGGGCCCGGAGGCAGCGGAGAAGAAGCCAAGAAGTGGACGCGCGAGGAATTCAAGATCGTCGTCGGTCAGCGAGTCCGCGGCGTTATTGCTTTCGGTCGTGTCACTCATTGTGGTGTCAACAGTTCGGAGGATGAAGGGATTCCGTCGGGGCCGTGAGCTGCGCTAAGTCCGCGGGCGCGCCGCTGCGCGATTGCGGCAGAGGTCGATGGTGTTGGCCACCACTCCCCGTGGGGTGCACTCGACGATCGACACGTTCGGCTCCGCGGACCGCGCCGGAGTTCACCCGGCTGGTGATGATTCGTTCGGCAACTGCACTGACCGCATCGGCAGCGCGAGTCAACGGGTACTCATCAGAGGACACGATCGCAGCCGTGAGCCTGACAGGCGGGTCGAGCAGCATGGGTTGAGCCATCGTCGGTGTGCTGTCGTCGAGGTCGTCCTTTGGGATCAGGGTGACTAGTTGCCCGGATCGCGCCGCGGAGATTGTGTCGGAATAGATGGTGAGTAGTATTCGACTGCTGGACAGCAATATTGAACTCTGAAGTGGTTTCGCAAGGAACGGTCAACAATCCTTGATCTCGAGCAATGATTCCAATCTACAGTTTCACCCACTTCACTATGGTAAACATGATCCATCGGGGGTTCTTCCGCTCTGGATTGCACGAGTACATCTCCACCGACTGTGCGCTTCGGTCGCTCAAAGATGTTGCAGTGCAATCTGCTTGGAGACGTGCTGGGCTGCCGTGCAAGTGCGTAATCGTCCATCATCGAGAAAGGCACCCCATGCTCATCCAAATCGTCGAGGCGATCAAAACCCTTCACGTCGGCGCCTACGACTTACTGCTCGCGGTCCTCTCCACCGGTAGCGCCGGTAGCAGTTAGACCTTCATGTACTGGCCGGCACGATCAGCCGGTCACCGAGCCACACGCGCCGAACGCTACAGCCCGGATCTCGAAGGGGCCCAAGCCCAGTCGTTCGACACACGCCTCACGCAGGCGCCGGCGTTGGCCGTCGTCGAGCGCCGCAATTGATTCACCTATAGGTCCGACGGCATGCTGGTATGGCTCCCACCATTCATCGAAGTCCTGGTAGCCGACGGCGACCGGGAACTCGGTCACCTCGACATCACACAAGCCACCGTCGGCCAAAATCCGCTCCAGATCTCCTGTCGCACCACCGGGTAGGCGAGTTTCGTCGCGTAGCGGAAGGTCCTGCTCAGCAAAGGCCGACCACAGTGGCGCCATAGGGGCGCGGCGTCCGGCAAGGTCCCACACCGTCACGGCCACCAAGCCACCCGGGCGGGTCACCCGAGCCATTTCCACCACACCCGCCACCGGATCAGGCATGAAATGGACCACGAGACTGGCGCCGGCCAGGTCGAACGTGTCGTCTGGGAAGGGCAGTGCGCTCGCGGTCGCCTGCCGCACATCGACACCGGGTATGGCATCCCGGCACGCCGCGACAAACGACGGCGACGGATCCACCGCGCAGACTGCCTCAACACCGAGCCGACGGGCCAGCACTTCGGTCCACTGACCGGGACCGCAACCGACATCGAGCGCCCGCTGCCCGGGCGCCAGCGGTAACCACGCGGTCAACGCATCGGCCAGTGGCCGCGAATAACGGCCCATGAACTGGTCATACGCCTCCGCAGCGACGTCGAAGCTCATGCAGAACACGCTACGCCCGCGCGCCCGAATAGGACAGAACGAACGAACGAACGGCCAACACTTCATTCTGGTCACGGAAACCCCGAGGACTTCATCGGACCCGTCGATCCTATGGCTCAGACGTTGAGGGCTACGGACGTGCCGGAGCCTTGGCGTGTGGCTGCGTCGACAATGGTGCGAGCGGTGACAAGGTCTTGCAAGCCGATGCCCACTGAATTGAACAGGGTGATGTCGTCGTCGGTGCGCCGACCGCGATCAGAATGGACGATGACGTCTCCGAGTTCCACGTTGACGTTGTCGGCGCTGAGGTGCCCTTCGGCGATGGCCAACAGCGCGTCTCCCGATTTGCTCAGCGTGGTGGGGATGCTGTCGACAACGAGACGCGCGATAGCAATTCCGTGGCCGTCGATTTCGCGATGGTCGGGACGCGGCGGCGCCCCGACGGCGTTGAGGTGCAGGCCGGGTCGAAACCAGCCGCCTTTGACGATGGGGTCGCGTGAGGGTGTCAGGGTGCAGACGATGTCTGCTGCAGAGAGAATCCGTCGGGGAGACTCTGCATATTCGATCTGAACGTCGAGGTCATCTAGGCGTTCTCGGAACTTGTCGACCGTGGTGGTCGACCGTGACCACACGAGCACCTTCTCGATGTTGCGAATGCGACAGATTGCGCGGGTGTGTTCCACGGCAAGTGTTCCGGCGCCGATCAGCCCAAGACTCGAACTATGTTGGGGTGCAAGGTGCGCGGTGGCAACGGCGCTGGCGGCAGCGGTGCGGATGGCTGTGATGAGCCGTCCGTCGAGTACCGCCTCGCATTCGCCGGTCTCCGCTGACATGAGCAGGATGGTTGATCGTTGGGTGGGCAGACCGCGGGCGCCATTGTGTGGCATGTCGGAGAGCATTTTGACGACGCTCGCGCCTGAATGATCGGAAGCGGCAACCATCGGTAGGGCGGTGCCCTGGTGGGGTAGGGGAAGTTGTGCTGGGGCCGGGTTGGTGGCGGCGCCGGTGGTCAGGTCGGCGTGGGCTTGTTCCACGGCGGCGTATATCGCGCCGCGGTCGATGAGTGCGCTGATATCGGAGTGGGTGAGGAGCAGGGTCATGGTTCGTGCCTTCGATGGTTGTTTTAGGAGCGGCCGGCGTAGGGGACGGTGAGGCAGGACGGGGCGCGGCGGCCGCCGACGACCCCGCTGATGGCGACGATGGCGATGAGGTAGGGCAGCATGACGAGCACGGCGTAAGGGATGTCGACGCCGACGGCAGGCAACGCGAACTGCAAGGAGCGGGCGATGCCGAAGAACACGCACGACCAGACGATTCCGATCACTTTCCAGCGACCGGCGATGACGGCGACCACGGCTAGTGGTGTGTATCTGAATTAGTTGGCTACTCGTTCGAGTGTCGTGCGTGCGCGGGCGATTTTGGCCAGGATGGATTCGGCGGTGGCGGTCCACACGTAGGGTTTCGGATCATCGTTGTGGGCGTTGAGGAATGCCTCGATGCTGGCGATCAACTCGGGCACGCTGCCAAAAATGCCGCGGCGAATGTTCTTGTCGGTCAACTCCCGAAACCAGCGCTCGACCTGGTTGAGCCAGGACGACGATGTCGGGGTGAAGTGGAAGTGAAACCGTTTGTGCCGATCCATCCATCGCTTCACCTCGGGATGTTTGTGGGTGGCGTAGTTATCCAGAATCAGATGGACCTCCAACCCCGCCGGCACCTGCTTGTCGATCGTGTTGAGGAACTTGATGAACTCGTTGTGGCGATGACGCGGCAGGCACTGACCGATCACCGAACCGGTCAGCACATCCAACGCCGCGAACAAGGTCGTCGTGCCGTTGCGTTTGTAGTCGTGGGTCATCGTGCCGGCCCGCCCCTCCACCAGCGGCAACGACGGTTGCGTGCGATCGAGCGCCTGAATCTGGCTTTTCTCATCCATACACAACACGATCGCGTTCTCCGGCGGGTTCACATACAGTCCCACCACATCGATCAGCTTCTCCTCGAACCGCGGATCATTCGACACCTTGAACGAGTCGACCCGATGCGGTTTGAGGTCAAGATCAGACCAAATCCGTTGCACCGTTGAAGGACTCACACCCACCTTCTTCGCCATCGTGCGGCACGACCAATGCGTGTGCCCCGGCGGCGTGGTCGTCTTGGTCAACCTCACGATCTCGGCGATCTTCTCCTCACTGATCGACGAACGTCGACCGCGGCCCTTTCGGATCAACCCCAACCCCGCCAAACCGTCCTCGGCATACCGGTTGCGCCACGCCCGCACCGTGGCCGGGCGCACCCCGACCTCCTCAGCAATCCGAATGTTGGCCACCCCGTCGGCGGCCATCAACAACACCCGAGCCTGCAACACCTGCTGATGCGGCACCCGCTGGCTACGGGTCAACTTCTCCAACGTCTCTCGCTCACCGGCCGACAAAGCCAACGGTGCTGCAGGCGCGCTCATACCGAAATCATACCCAACGACCAGACGATTATTTACGATACACACCACTAGATAACCCAGCCCCGCCGTCATGTTTTCGCTGAAGGATTGCACCTCGGACAGGGCGAGTTGCGCTCCGGCCAGGCCGCCGGTTGCCGAGGCGAGTAGGACGCACATGGCTCGGATCTTGTTTACGGACAACCCTGTCCAGCCGGCGGAGGTGGCGTCTTCGCCGACGGCATCGACGCGGACCCCGGCCATCGTCTGTCCGGAGAACACCACCGCCAGGACGATCACGATGATCACGCAGAGATAGCCCAGCAGTGATTGTCCGAACAGGGCGCGGCCGACGATGGGGATGTCGGTCAGGAAGGGGATGTTGATTCCGGAGAATCCGGGGACGCCTTGTCCTTTGCCGTCGTCGAGGAGGATGCGGGCGCCGTAGGTGGTCAGTCCCAAGGCCAGTGCGTTGCTGGCGATGCCGATGACGATCTGATCGGCGCGGAATCGTACGGTGAGCAGGGCCTGGACAGCACCGAAGACGAGCGCTGCTGAGACGCCGGCGATGACGCCAAGCTCTGGCGATTCGGTGGTCGCTGAGCCCAGGACGCTGGCGAAGGCGCCGGTGAGCATCATCCCTTCCATGCTGAGGTTGAGTACGCCGGCACGTTCGCTGATGGATTCGCCGGTGGCGGCGACGATGAGCAGGATCGCGAAGGCTACTCCGCTGGTGAAGATCTGGGTGAGCATGTCGATGTTCATAGCGTTGCCTCTTCAGGGGCGGTGGTGCTGGTGGTGGTGGCGGGGTTGGGCTCGGTAGGGGGTGCTGGTTTCGATCGGGACGTGGTGGTCCACATCGCGGCGCCGGCGATCAGGATGATCAGGACGCTTTGGACCACGGTGACGGTGGAGGACGGGACGCCCGCGGCGAGCTGGAGATTGATTCCGCCGGCGACGAGGAACCCGAGGAACACCGAGACCGCTGCGACCGCGGTCATCGAGCCGCGGGCGAGCAGGCCGACGACCAGGCCGGTGAATCCGAACCCGGAGGAGAAGCCTTCGGCGAGGATGAACGGCGCGGATGCGACGAGGATGCCGCCGGCAAGTCCGGAGAATCCGCCGGCAGTGGCAAGGCTGAGAAACCGGACTCGATCGACCGGGACTCCGAGCCGTGCCGAGGCGGTGGGTGAGAGCCCGACCGACCGCAATCGAAGTCCGATAGCACTGTGTCGCAGTAGTACTCCTACGATAATGATTGCGATTATCGCCAGGACGATAGCGATGGTGGCGGGCGATTTGGTTAGGCCCAGGAGTGGGAGGTGGCCGGCCGGGCTCAATGACTCCGACTGCGGGAGTGTTTCTGAGGAGGTCATCGGTTGCCGGAGCAATGAGGGTTCTTGCACCATCAGTACGACGAGGGCAAGGCCGACGAAGTTGAGAAGCAGGGTGGTGATGATTTCGCTGGTTCCGCGGCGCACATACAGCCAGGCCGCGATCGCTGCCCAGCTGGCACCGGCCACGATGGCGGCCACGAGAGCCAGTGTGACTCCCAGCCAGATCGGCATGGCGTCAGGAAGATTGACCCCGACTGCGGTCGCGGCGATGCCGCCGAGGCACATCTGTCCTTCGCCGCCGACGTTGACGAGGCCAGCGCGGTAGGCGACGGTGAATCCGGCGGCGACGAACATGATGATGGCCGCGTTGTTCAGGGAGGTGCCGATCGCGAAGGGGGAGCCAAGAGTCCCCTCGATGAGTGCGTCGATCACCTCGGCGGGTCCGGCTCCAGCGCCGGCCGCCAGGGCCAGGCCGACGCCCCCGGCGAGAACCAATGCCACCGCGGCGATTGCCAGGGGGCTGCGGAGCCATTGGCATTGTGGTGTGATGCGGCGCAGGTAGTCCGACACGGTGGTCGAGCTCGGCTCCGTCTTGTTTCCGGTTGCTGTGTTCACGCGCTCATTCCCATCATGAGTTCACCGATCTGGGCTGTTGCCGTTGATGAATCGGCTTCGACCGATCCACGGATGGTGCCCCGGTACGCAACGGCTATGCGCGAACACAGGGCGACGAGCTCGTCGATTTCACTGGAGATGACCAGAACAGCGGCTCCGCTGGCAGCCGCCTCGCGTAGCCGGTCCAGGACGAAAGCGACCGCGCCGACGTCGAGACCCCGTGTCGGTTGTGCCGCCACGACAACACGAAGTCCCGGTGTCGACAGTTCACGTGCCAGCACCACTTTCTGCTGGTTGCCGCCCGACAGGGACCCGATGGGGGTGTCCGGCCCGTTGGCCCGGATCGAGTAGTCGGAGATTGCGTCCGTCGCCGTAGCTTTGATGCGGCGACGATCGAGCAGTCCCCACCTGCGGTAACTACTGAGCCGGCTCAACACCATGTTCTCGGCGATGGACAGTTCCGAGATGATTCCCTCGGCGTGGCGGTCCTCAGGGATCACACCCACGCCGGCAGCAGTGCGCTGGGCGGGGGAGTGGTCGGTGATGTCCGCGCCATCGACATATACCCGTCCGCTGTCGGCCGCGGTCGATCCCGACAAGATGGCCGCCAACTCTGATTGACCGTTGCCTTCGACTCCGGCGATGCCAACGATTTCGCCGGGGCGAACAGTCAGGTCGACCTCGGACAACGCGACGCTGCCGTCGGGTCTTGTGAGGTTGATGCCTTTGATGTCCAGGCATGCGGTGTCATCGGCCGGCCGTGGTGTGGGCTTGTCGGTGGAGCCGATCGGGCTGGCGCCGCCGAGCATCAATTCCAGTAGGGAGTTCAGCGGTGTGCTCGCCAGCCGTCCACCGCCGGCGACGGTACCGCCCCGGAGTACCGTCGCCGAGTCTGCTGCACGGCTGACTTCTCCGAGCTTGTGCGTGATGAGGACGACGGACTTGCCATCCGCCGCCAGTGCGCTACAGGTCTCGATGAGGGCGTCGATCTCTGCAGGGTCCAAGACGGCTGTCGGTTCGTCGAGCAGAATCAGCTCGGGTTCTCGAAGCAGCGCTTTGACGATCTCGACTCGTTGGCGGGCGCCGATGGGCAGGTCGCTGATGCGCGCCTGTTGATCAACGGTCAGCCCGTAGGTGTCGGCGATACGGTCCAGACCACGGGCGACTTCGCTGCGTGGTGGACGAAAGCCGGGGCGGCCCAGGAGCAGGTTGTCTCCGACTGTCATGGTGGGGATGAGGGAGAAGTGTTGGTGCACCATCGCCACTCCGGAGCTCAATGCCGCCGAGGGTGTCCGGGGACTGTAGGGTTCGCCACTGATGGTCATACTGCCCTGGTCGGCGGGGACGGTCCCGTAGACCACGTTGCAGAGGGTCGACTTGCCCGCGCCGTTTTCCCCGAGGATGCAGTGCACCGATCCGCGGTCGACGGTCATGCCGACCTGGTTGAGTGCGCGGACGTTACCGTAGGACTTGCCGATGCCGTCGAGTGTGAGCAACGGTGGTGTGTCTGTTGTTCCGTGTGCTGTGGTCATTGTCATGGCCGATTTCAGTACGGCTTGACGGTGCCGGAGGTCAGCGCCGTTTTTGCATCGGTCAGGGCCTTGGTCACGGCCGGGTCGTCGGAGCATGCGATGAAGTCGCTGGCGCCTTTGTCGGTGGTCAGGCCGAAGGGCACCTGTGCCGCTGTCCAGGTGTCGCCGAGTGTTGCGGTGACGGCGTATTCGATCTCGGTCCCGATGTCGGTACGTACGAAGCCGGCATAGACGGTGTTGGCGCAGTCGCCGGGAATGGGTCCGCTGATCATCCGGTTGCCGGACTCGCGGGCGGCCTGCTCGATGCCCTGTTTGCCCAGGTTGACGATCTGTCCCAGGATGTTCGCACCACCGGCGTAGGCCGTTCCGGCGGCTTGTTTTGCTTTCGCGGGATCGTTGAAGTCTCCGACATACTGTGGGTTCAACACTTTGACGTCGGGGCGAGCGAACTTGGCGCCGTTGGAGAACGCGTCTGCGGCGTTGACGATGGCCGGCAGTTCGACACCACCGACGAAACCGACGGTCCCGTTCGACGACGACGCGGCGGCCACTGCGCCGGAAAGGAATTCGGCTTCGGCCTGCTGCGGGTCGTAGTACGCGAGGTTATCCATCGGCTCGGCGTCTGAGGGCCCACCGATCTCGACGAACTTCACATCGGGGAACTGCGGTGCGACCTTGCGGACATCGGCATCAGTTTGCCCGCCGACCGAGATCACCAGTTCGTTCTCCGAGGCGAAGCGCTGCAAGGCCTGCTGGTAGTCGGCAGGTGCGACCTGCTCGACGTAGCTGAGATCCACCTGGTCGCCCATCGACTTCTCGATGCGCTGGTAGCCGAGATACCCCGATTCCATGAAGCCGGTGTCGGTGATCGAACCCGGGAAGAAGACACCCACAGAGAGAGTTCCGTCGTTGGCGTCCGCAGCGGAGCTACCGCAGCCGGACATGCCTACGGCGATGGCTCCGGCCGCAAGCAACGCCAGCGGTGCGCGAAGGGCGGTGGGACGAATGTTCATGGTTTTCTCCTGTCATCGGCCGCCGATTTAGCGGTATACCGTTAGAGAGAAGAGTGCGGGAATTGTATTTCCATCGGATTACGGTCCCGTTAGATGTTGGTATACCACTATCTCGGTCAGGGTTAGACTTACTGCAATCGACCCCATCGAGGAGAGGATTGGGCATTCATGTCATCGGAACAGGAGCAGAGCAGCTCCGCAACAGATCGAAAGTCACTGCGTCAGCACGCATATGACGGGATCCGGCAGCGAATCGTTGACTTGCAGTTGCCACCAGGGTCTCGTTTGATCGAACGTGACCTCGCCACCGAACTCGACGTGTCGCGAATTCCGTTGCGAGAAGCGCTGCAGTTGCTGCAGCAGGACGGTCTGATCGTGCTGGTCCCGCGTCAAGGTGCGATCGTCGCCCCGTTCACCGAAAGCGACGTTCGCGATCTGTTCGATGTCCGCGAGAGTCTGGAAGTCTTGGCAGCCCGACTCGCCGCCGAGCGTGCCGATGGTGCTGGTCTGACCAGGCTGGCCGACCAACTCGACGCGGCCAGAGCCGCGACCGAACGTCAAGACCGGCCCGCCATTGCCGCCGCGAACGCCAGATTCCATTCGATGATCGTCGATCTGGCCGCCAACCCTCTACTAGAATCCCTGTTACGCCCCCTCGAAGCGCGGACGCAGTGGCTGTTTCATCTGACCAAGGACCGCGATCCGGGCCGGCAATGCCAGGAGCACGAAGAGATTCTCACCGCGATCACCGACCACGATCCCGATCGTGCGGCCGAATCGGCGTTCCATCACGTACATTCCGGTCGCGAGGCCAGCCTGGCGATGGCCGCCCAATGGTCGGTCGAGTTCATTGATCCCGTCGAGGCAACAAAGGGGCGCCGGCGCTCACGAGTGAGTTGACCCCGGCAACAGTCGGGGCTCGATTGGAGCAAGACTCAGACAGGAAGCATCTACGTCGCCTGAGCCGAGGTGTTGAACTTTTGTGCGTACAACGCCTTCATTTCGTCGGTCAAGGCGTCGGCGGGTCCATCCACGGGCAGCGCCGGCGCGACGGTAGTAATCGACAGTCCTGCCACCGGCGAGGGCGGAGCGTCCCACTCGGTGAGCCACGCGGAGAACTGAGACGAGGACACCGCATAGACAATGCGCCCAAGCCCCACCCAGGCATGCGCCGCAGAGCACATCGGACAGTGCTCACCGGATGTATAGACAGTAGCCCTGGCGCGTTCGGCCGGGTTCAAGTTGTCGACTGCCCACAACGCGATCGTCAACTCGGGATGACGGGTGTTGTTGCCATCCTTGACCCGATTGCGATCTTCGAACAGCTGTCGTCCGGCGCCATCTACGAGTACCGAGCCGAACGGCTCATCACCCGCGGCTAGCGCTTCACGCGCCAACTCGACGCAACGACGCAAGTACTCCAAGTCACCGTCAGAAATGGCCACACCACAGACTACGACACAGGAAGCGAACGAGTTCGGCGACAGTCGCCCGCACTTACCTCGCATCTGCTGATGACTTACGAGTGCAACTTCACTGACCATGGCTCATCTCTCACAATCGCTTTCGCGACCATCAGAGCAGCTGCGTTACCCCAACTGGTGCATTCATCGAAAAGGTCCTCATCGAGGATTGGTGGTGATGGGGGAATGACGACGAAGTCGCTGGTCCACAGGCCAGTCGTCCATCCACAGCGGCAGTGTTCGCGAGCGAATCCAAGCCACTGTCTGGTAGTGAATGAGAAATTGCGCCACTGAGCCGATCGGCGCCGCCAGGCCGTAACGACGTGCGAAAGTCAGGCCGGCTCCAGTGCCCGCTTGGCCTTCTCCAATGCGGCCAGCGTCCGCAACACGGACTCGCGTTTCGCGGTCAGCTCAGACACCTTGGCCTTGCCGCTGAGACCGGAGTCGAGTTTCGCGACAGCGAGGCGCTCCTCTAGCTCGGTGAGCTGCGTAAGCAAGCCTTCGGCTCGGCTCGCGAGTTCGGCCTGGCCGGGCCGGGAAACGTCAGGGCGTCGAGCGGCGTCCGACTTGGCGGGGCGTGCTGCCCCAACCGCACCCCGCGCATCTGCCCTGGTGGCGGTAGCAGCGGGCCGGGCTACGGCGGCACTGCGCCCCGTCTGAGATGTGCGACGCGTCGGAGTGTGGGTACGAGTATTGGTCAGCTCCGCACTCGCCTCACGAGCTGCGACCCGATGCTCGCGCTCCTCCTCATCGTCGGACTCCAGAGACCCGCCCAATGGGCGAAGACCATAGAACGCGATGAACGCGCGGGCCTCCGCGATGGTCTGCTCCGCGGCGCGGCAGCGCCTGCACCGGGGTTCATTACGGAGGTCAATAACCTCCTCGTCGGACGAGCACCACACACATCTCCGCAGCGTGGCGTCGGTCACGGAAGCACGGGCAGCGAGGTTAGGCACGGGTGAAGAGCTTACGACACAAAGCTTTTCACACCGAAAGCGGGGGTCGATCGCACACCGGCGATCTGATGGCAAACCCGCGGCGGGTTCCAACAGTTGGTGGGCATCGGCAAACACGTACGCGAACTGCGTGTGGGCCAGTAAGCGCTCACGGAACCGCTTGATCTCGGTGTCGAGCGCACCGCAGATCCGTGACGCCTCAGACTTGGAGATCTCGGTATCCACCCCAAGCGCTTTGACCAGATCATCCACCGAGCGGGGTGGACACCACAGTGCGGAGGCGTCCATGATCACCGCATGCAGGGCCCTGTCGATGCGGCGTCGACGCTCGAGCAGCACTGGGAAGAACGATCCCGAGCGCAGCGTGCGGATCTTGATCTGCACGTCGCCGGCCGGCGTCGACGCCGTCGTGGAGCGGTGCCCGCCCGAGGTGAGTGGCGCGTTCGGTGGAACGCTCGTAGCGGCCGGCGCCGGTCTTCTCGGTGGCCTCAGCCTTGATCAGCGCCTGCAAACCAGCCCGCACCTACTCGGCGAACATCGAGCCGGACTCGGCCGAGGTGAGTGCATCCAGCTGGGCAAGCAAGGCAGAATGGTCGTGGGTCATCGCGTGGTGTGTCCTTGCTGTGAGTCACTGTGGTCGGTAACTCATTGACCACTACGCGATGGCCCACCCCAGCCCCTCACGACACGCCGTAGCAGGTGGTGCTGCCCGGGCTGACGTCAGCCCGAAACCCCACCACTCCACCAGTCGCGGTCTGGAGTTTCACTCGAGAATCGCCAGGACAAACTCAACCGGGCAGGGGAGTGGCGACTCCGCCCAGACGGCCGGCATCACCACGGCGAGCGATCACAGGGCGGTAATCATTGCGCATCGCCGTCGAGAGTATACCTTGCGGTATACCGAAGGGTAGCTTTGGGATATGACGACGACAACGATCAAGGTGTCCGTCGAACTTCGAGATCGCATCAACCGCGATGCCGAAGCAAACGGTGTCACCGCAGCAGGACTCATCGAAAAGCTGCTCGACGGCTACGAACGCCGGCAGCGCATGGAAGCATTTGGCCGAGCCGTGCGGGGGGCCGATGCCGAGTACTGGGATGAGTTCCGGGGCTGGGACACGGCTGCGAGTTCGAGTGACGATGTCGGATGATCTCCGGAGAGGCACGGTCGTGTGGGCCGGGCTGGATCCCGCTCGTGGGCGCGAGCAGGCAGGACGGCGCCCCGCACTCATCATCGCCAGCGACCTCTATCTAGAGCAGGCCGACACACTCGCGATCATCCTGCCTGCGACCACAATTGAACGGGGATGGCCAAATCATGTACTCCTACGCGGTCCTGGCTTCACGCCTACGCGACCGACATTCGCGATGACCGAGCAACCGCGCACAGTTACACGAGAGCGTCTTCACGACGTCATAGGCGTCGTCGACTCGAAAACCATGGTCGAGGTCGACAACTGGCTGCGCGACTTCCTTTCCCTGCCAGCACAGTGAATCGCGCCCCGAGCGTTCGCGCAGTAGCTGTACGCTGCGCAGCAACCCGGAACCGGCGACGAATCCTTGGATGAACAGGTCCGAAACCCCTGTCGAGAACAAGCACGCCAGCCGAGTGGATCGCGACGGCCCTCGGACGTGCCCGACAGAATCGCCTCGGTTTCGCCAACTTGATGAAACTTCGCCAATCTGGGCGGCGGTTCGGTGTCCAGGTGGCGGTCGGACATTCTGCCTGGATCTAGAACCGGGCCAGTATTCGATCAATTTCCCGTCGGGCGCTGAGGTGATCGAAGTCGGTCAGCTCGGCAGCGCAGGCGACCCGTGACGTGAGGTCGCTGAACAGATCGACCGAGGCGATGAGCGCGCCCGCCGTGTCGCCGTTGAATGTGGCCCAGCAACCGTCGAGGCGCCGTTGCACGTCTGCGTCCATCCACTGGCGCATTCGGGTTCCGTGGTACCGCACGTCACGTGCCGCGCCGTAGCGAAGACTGTGGTCCCACTCGATCATCCGCAGCAACTCGAGCTTGAGGTCGTTGTCACGCAACTTCACTGACCATGGCTCATCTCTCACAATCGCTTTCGCGACCATCAGAGCAGCTGCGTAACCCCAATTGGTGCATTCATCAAAAAGGTCCTGATCGAGGATGGGTGGTGATGGGGGAATTGCGACGAAATCGCTGGTGTCGCCGTCCTTGTCAAGGAGGACAGTGAACGGGCGATCGTACGTTCCGCGCTCACCGTCGACCCTGACCAAGGTGAAGTCGAGCTTCCCGCCGACGTAGTACACGAGGCGAGTCGGCTGGTCGTCGGCGTTCTCGAGTCGCTCGATCGCCAGAACTTGTCCGAGACTCGACCACCACACGTCGTCAATCTCAAGCGGAGTCGGATCGTAGACGTGGAGCTCGATATCGCGATCTGAAAGCGGATGATGCTTCTGAGCTGCCGCAGATCCGGTGAGTATCACTGCCCTGATGTTCGGATCCGCGGCGGCCACGGTAACGACCGCTCGTAAAGCCAGCTCGTAGTCCACGCGAGCAGTATGCACGATCCTTCGCCAGCCTTGGCGGCAGATTTCGCGCACCAGCGACGCGAGTTGCCGAACTTCGACAACCGAGTTCACCGAGCGCGAGGGCCGCGGCGTGAGAGTCGCCGACAGTTCATCGCATCTTGCTGAGGGAGAGCGATAATGGTCGTGTCCGGCATCGATTTGCCACCCTGGCGAGTCCAACACTTCGTCACAGTGACGTATTGCGGCTGACTATGCCCAATCGTAACAGCTGGGCGACCGAAGGTCGTGTCGGATGAAATCCATAACGGGGGCCGCTTAGTTGGCAAACGCCGACAAATCGCGTTTCGGACTCGCCATCGCGATGAAATTTCGCAATCTGGGCGACCATCGACATCTGCTGTGAACGAATAAGGGGAGTGGCGCACGACGACGCGCTGACCTACGGCTCACCACTTAGGGGAACACCGAGCGCCCTGGATCTTGTCAAAACGTGTGGCGAATGTTTGGGAAACGTACTGACCTGGCATCTTACGGCGTCCCAAAGGATTGCATAGGCGTTCAGCAGTGTCGTCGCCTCTTGTGGGCCACGGTAGCCGTTCAATCGCATATCGCACAACCGTTGAACGCTCGATGAGCGCTGTTCCACGGGCCGACATCGTCGGTCTCAACTCTGTTTGGACGCCTTGGCGAGCGCAGTGACCGAAGAAGATGCCCGTGTCGAGACGCAAATCGCCCGTGGGTTGCGCCTATCAACAGCTCCAAGCATGACCGCGTCCCCCGCTCTGGGATATCCAATCGGTGATGCTGGGACACTTGCTCGACCCCCCATCCGAGCGTGTGGGGTACGGGGACAGCAGGGAACACGATCAACGTGCCGCCTGCCAACGCTTCTGCTCTATGTGCCAGGTACGGAGGCCTGGCCGGCGTGTGTAGGCTTCAGCGTCATTGAGGGCGGAAGCTGCGCGGTTACACAAGACGGACCTTCTCTCCTCGCAGTCGCGCAGCCTGTACCGCAGGGCGAGGTGTCAACCAACGAAACAGCGTGGCGCGGTGCCCGCCCAAATCGCCACATCGTGAAAGAATCGCATAAGCATCTTCTCCCACCGTTCGAACAGGACGTACTCCCAAGGATGGAAATGACCGACGCGTTTCAGACACTGGTGAAAGCGGCACTTCAGTCGAACCCCACCGTAGACCCCGACAAGGCCATCATGGATGCCCTGCTGGACTTTACGAGCTACAAGGAGATGACGCCAGGGGAACCAAATCCATTCGACGATCCGTACGTAGGGGCCGCCCTGTTCGATGGCCACCAGCGCTTGATTGGCGCGTACCGCAAGAAGAGTCCGGGCGAGCGACATTCTGAACCCGAAGCTATCCTAAGTGCGCTCGCAGCAATCGATTCCAAAGAAGCTCAACTACTCTATCAAGATATCGACGGACAGTATCAGAAGAAGGTCTGGCTCGAAGGTGGTCAGAAGCAGACGAGGTTCGAGGAAGCATTCGCAACAGCCGGAGATCTATTGCGGCGCCACCACAAGTCCGAGACCCTCATCCTCTACTCGACGCTGGAACCATGCGGACTATACGAAGCTCAGCCAAGCTGCGCGAACATCATATCTGCCACTCGAATAGCGAAGGTTATATACGGTTCGGACGATATCAACCCAAAAGGCTTTGGTAGACCAGTGCTAGAGCGAGCGGGCGTTAGAGTCATTGGGAATACCAGTGTCGACAAGGCCATCCGAATGAACAACCTATTCTTTGCTGTCGCGGATATTTGTAATCGAACCTACTCAAATTACGATGGACGACGATTCTTCGCAGGGCCGCCGTACGCAATCTTTCGCCGCGACCTCGAACTCTTCGACCACTTCATACCCAAGGGAGAGTCGCGTCTTAAGCTTAGAAGTAGAGTCCCTATCGAAGTGAGCTACGTCGGCCCCGAGACACAACGGATCGCGTCCATCACCACACAAGCTGAAGTAAGCCACCTCTCTCAAAGAAACTACGATCCCGATCTGGTGTTCTTTTATGGCGGCGATTCGTTTGCAGAACTGTCAAAACTACTACACTACGAGTCCCGAACTCGCCTAGCTCTACCCGGAACGTTGATTTTCACCCGAGATCCGTTCTTGACCGCAGATACTCCGCGTCTGAGACAGATATCAGCGATACTGAGCGAAAAAGCGATAATCAGAAAGAATGCCTTTCGAAAACAAGATGAACTCTGGGAAGCGGTTCGACTCGTAGTGCTTTCTGATTTTAGATCAGAACTACGCGAGCACTTCGCAGTCGTGGTTAAGTGTCAATTGCCCGAAGAATACACAGAACACACCACCTCGGCCGACGTAGCGCCCTACGCTACTCGCTATGTGGACACTGCCGAAGCGGTCGAGTTCGTGCGCGAATACACGTCATTGTGTGCCGAGAGCGATGGATATGTGGCGCGGATTATCGTTCTAGCTCCGCCCCGCGCCCGTGACAAGATTGAGACCTTTCTAGAAGCGGTGCGACCGGAGCTGTCGGCAGATGGACCTCTCTCGCGAACTAGTCTCCAGGTGCGAATCGTCGCCGTGCCAGGATCGGAGCAGCAGGCGGAGTACGCAACCTCGGAGTTTCGAACATTTCAAGCGCGGTATCGGCATATGTCGCGATTAGACGTCCAACAACCACTCAGCGCCTCGCCTGGCTTGGACCTCACCGTCTTCGCACACGATGTGATTGCCGGTCTCCGCGACCCCAAATTCTTCGATCCCGATTACCTTGATCGGCTGGCCCGGAGCTCCATCTGGACTGATAGACGGAATGCAGGCGCAATCTATGCTCGACTTACCGCGGCAAGCGGCGATTACGCCGAACGAACATTTCTCACACGACTCAATGAGATCGCCGAGGAAGGTCTGCAGGACAGCAATTGGGCAGAATCTTGCAGCCGACTAAACGCGCTCCGTGATGCGGCAACCAGAGTTCCAGAAGACTTTGCAGTGGCCGCTGACGCAGCATTACAGGGTCTCGCAAAGGCGCTGCATCGAAGCTTGGACGCAGTCGAAAGTAACCCTTGGACACTCGATGTGATGTGGCGGTGGCTTGCTTGCTGGTTCAGCTATATCGACTCCGATAATCACAATGCACCTCCGCGCGAGTACGAGTCAGCACTCGGCACTCACATCGCATGCGACCCGTTCCTGTTGTCTGAAGCTGTTCAGTATTGCTATCGAGAAGACAGTGATCAGTCTAGAGAACGCCTTAACCGACTCCTCGCTGGAGCCGTAGATAGAACTGCCGTGCACGCCTGTGCTGTTCGACTAGCACGACTTTCCTCCGCCGAACATTCGAGTCATGAGTTGAACCCACTCCAGCTTCCACGATTGAAGTCATGGATCAGGATCATCAAGAAAATGGGTGGCCTTCCGGAATTTGAAGCAGAGTACAGACGTTGTCAAGCGGCACTCAAGAACGGGGTGGTCGAGTTCGGACGAATGCTTGCGGAGGGGGAGGGCGACCTATGGCATGAACCTGACACTCAAACAGATGCAGCCAATATGCTTCGTAGCTATGTTGGCCGTAGGGCCATCAGCAGGCTCAGTACGGATACGACTGAGAGTCAGAGACTACTTCAGGACTCCGATTTAGCGGAACACATTAAGTCATGGCGGGCCGACTACCGCGTGGTGATCGAGGATCTCCTGACGTTCGTCCCGACTAATAGGGTCGCGTGGTTCCTTACTCAACTCGCCGCCGACAGTGACGTTAGTGTCCGCTGGGCGGCAGTTTCAAATGCGTTCAATTCTCAGGTTAGCACGACCGCGTGCCGTGTTGAATACGGATCATCGTCCGATGCCGTTCAACGCGAGTTGCGTGCAAAAGTCGTAGAGAATGCCCGCCAGTATAGTCCCCACTATTGGATCGAAAGAGAAGTTCTCTGGGCGTTTCTTTCAGCCCACCAGGTCGATTCTGTGGACAACTCTAATGACCTACCTCAATACTCTGTGCCCTCAGCATCTAGGCTCGGACTCGACAAGTATCTCCGCGGAGCTTTGGAGCATTTGCACCCTGAATTGGCAAGTCTGACCCGCAAACTACGCAAATACTGCAAGAGAATCCTTCTCATCCTTCCTCCCGTTGAATGGCCTACACAAGGAGAGGCCATAGACGCGGCCAGAACCGGCGGCTCGCCTCCACTCGGTCTTGGGCAGATAGCGACAAGCTTGGCTGCGGACGGACATTACGTTGAAGTGATTGACGCGCATCGTTATGCGCTCACGGCCACAGAGGTCGCAGAACATGCCAAGCAATTTGACTTCGTCGGCATTTCGGTGGTCTTCTCTACTTTCAACTCGACGCAGTATTTCTTGAAAATTCTCGGAAGGCTCAGCCCCGACCTTCGGCCGCGAGTCGTTCTGGGTGGCCACGGCCCAACCCTCAACGAGGGTGCGTTCCTCGCTTCTCAGGCGATTTTTAACTACTTGGTAATTGGACCTGGCGAGCAGCCATTTCGACAACTCGTCCGAGGTGTTCCTGTCGCCACCATCGCTGGCCTTCGCGATATTTCCGCGATGAACGAGTCGAAGTTGTATAGCCGCACGCCACGAGCTCTTATCGAAGACGCTGGCCGCGACTACGCGTCGATGTGGGCTCGACAGCCAGTGCTCGATCGCTCAGTTTTTCGGACTCCCACCCAGGGATTCCGTGGTCTAGGCGCAGCCTATGAACCCGCGAGAACTCGCAATTCTAAGCATGTTGAAGCCCACGTCGTAACATCGCGCGGCTGCGATTGGGCTTGTTCATTTTGTACCGAAGCACTTGTCAATGGAAAGAGTGAGATTCGCCGGCCGGTCTCAGCCGTGATCTCAGAGGTGAGATATCTCATGAATCTGCGCAATGTCGACAGGATTCAGTTTATAGATGACAACCTGCTTCCTCCGATCGCAGTTCCTGGCCTCCCGCCTCAGGATATTGATTCTCGTACAAGTTGGTCCCGAGACTTTCTCTCAGACATGACTCGTCTTCGGGGCCGATCCTCAGATCGGATGGCCTGGAGAGGCCTTATGCGACTTGAGGATTACATTGCCTACGATGCTACATTTGCCGACTTCCCAGCGGCTCTCGCTGATTCTGGGTGTAACCTACTGGCCTTTGGAATCGAGTACGGAAATGAAGATTCGCGCGCCGCGGCCAAAGCAGGCGGAGATTCGAGTCCAAGCAATAGTGAAATAGAGGCTATTCTGGAGCATCTTCACCATGTTGGTATTCAATCAAAGGGATACTTCATGATCGGTGGCCCACACGATAGCCCAGAAGGCGCAAATGAGACAATCGACTTTGCTGTCTCAAGTGGGCTAGATCTCGCATATTTTGCCATCTTCAAGGATTTCCGCGCAATGGCCAGCGCTAAGACGTCGCTAAGATCTGATCCGCCTGGATTCAGACTCTTTGACTTCGATCTGGGCACCTTCGTCCTAAATACGGACGACAGCGAATCATGGACGACAGCGTTTGGGAGAACACATGGGAGTTCTGAGCGAGACGAATTTAGAAGAGTATTCGGTCGGCTAGTCAAACTTGGGTTCAAGTTCTCCGATCTATTCAAGTATAATGACTACCATTTGGCGGTGACTGACGATACCGGTCCGACATTTGCGCCACACGAAAAATCCGTCGATGGTTCATATTTTCAGACCCTGCGCCGCGCATATCTGGCCTTCTACGGTCGCGCCGACTGGGTGTCAACATACGAAAAACTAATTGATGCGGGCTACTGATCGCTTACCTAAGACTGCCAAACGAATTTAATATTCACAGATTGCGGCGGTCATTTGATCTTCCTCCCACTCATTCATGGTCCAATTCTGCGCGGGCTCGATCAATATCGCGCTGAAGTACAAAGTGAGGAGTCGATTCTATCGTATCCTGCGCACGGCTGAGTAGTTGCGCGGCCGCCGTCTTGTTGCCATCACGCATGTTGAGACGGACCATGTCTAATAGAACAGAAGTAATACCAATGGGGTTGCCTACGCTTTCGAACAATTCTAGGGCTTCGCCGAGTGAGGCCCTCGCCGTATCGAGCCTGCCTGTCTCCAATGCGACGGCACCCTCAGCTCGCAGTGCTGTAGCCTGACTATCTGGGGTTCCGAGTTCCTTGCCAAAGATGGAGCATTGATCTGCGTATTCTTTCGCGTCATCCAAATTGCCAGCCTTTAAGTGTACACGGGATAGTATGCCGTAATTTCCTGCGTTCCTGCTCGGAACTCTCTGTGGGCTAACAGCAATCGATCGATCCAATCGATCAATTGCCGACTCGTAATCCTCTCGTGCTTCAAATAGTTCTCCGAGGGCACCTAAAACTGCTGCTTGTCCATTCTCGTAACCTACTAACTCGAAAATCTCGAGCGCTTCTTCCAAGAGGACTTGCGCCTCTTCCAAAGCGCCTAGTCTTAGTTGGAGAGTTCCCTTATTTCGCAGTGTAAATCCTTCTCCGCGCCTATCTCCTGCTTGCTTTTGGCATTCGCGGGCCTCATCGAGCTTGCTCAAGGCCTCTTGAATTCTGCCCGGCATACGACGAAGTGTAAGTGATTGATTGTCGAGGAGGAACGCTTTGGTTCCGATAGCGTCGGAGCGCGCCCTTATGTCATTCTCTGGGAGAATATCCAAGAGTTCATTCGTCGCGATAATAGCTCTATTGAGGTAATCCATCGAAACTGAGTTCCTACCCTGATGCCTGGAAATTATCGAGAGGTTCGCCAAGGCCTCTACCTCTCCGATGTGGTCGTCACTGTCCTGTGCTATTTCAAGGAAAGTTCGCGCGGTAGTTTGCGCGGCGCTTAGGCGTCCATACTTGCGTAAGAATCTGACGTACTCGGTGTATGCCTCCCGGTTGTATTGGCCTTTCGTGGCCTGCGCATATAACTGCTCCGCGAGCGTCAACCGGCCTCGTCTTGCTGCCTCCTTAGCTCTCACGACTTCGCTTGCGGGCATGTCGGCGCGTGTAGCGACATCATCGCTGCGGGTGTCGGTTTCGGTGGCCCGGACCGCGACCGGGGGGCCCTCCGAGGAGGTCTTCTTGGGCGGCGGCCCGCCATGCCAGTCGCGGATCCACTGGTGCAAGTGGCTTCGAAAATCTTCTTTGAACTCTTCCAAAGAATCGAATGTTGAGTATAGGAGCGCACGCGATTTCTCGAGTTCCTCTTTGAACGCAAGAACCTTCTTAAGATCGTCACCAGGATCGGCAAGTTGACGGTCGTTCACACCCTTAAAAAGGACGACAACATCGCGCATCGGCAACTTTGGGTCTTTCAGGCACTCGATGGCAACGGAGTACTCTTCTTCTGTGCCAGAGGTGTACCCGCTATCCGCGGGAGGTTGACCCCACTGATCCCAGAGAATGACGATCATATAATCTGAGCTTCTAACCTGCTGGTTTATAATCTCTTGAGGCCTACCCATTCCGGAGGAGGCGTATTCCCAACCCCGGGGAACGAAGGTGATACCCATCGCATGAGCGTGCTCGTGGTTGACACGCTCGATAATTTCGGTGAAAGAGCTTCTCTCGGGTTTTAATCCACCTGGTGAGGCAATGAAGACTTCCAGACCGACAAGTTCTCTAGGCATCGGGGGGACCTTCCGCAGCACGGCTATTTGGATTCCGACCCTATCTGACGTGGCACGGAATCGCCGAAGCTTGGCCGAAGTAGCATGTGTTCCAATCGGGTTAATGTTTTCATCACAGTGACGTAGTGATCGCAGGGAGAGCACAGGCCCTGTCATCCGACTCTATCGAAGATCTCGACGCCAGGTCCGGACACTCTCAAGTGGTCTTGGATTACTTTCAGCTAGTTCTGGATCGGACAGGCAGCTGGAGGGTCGCAATCGCGCCTGCCATCGGGTCAGATGCAAACTGGTAACGGGACGTTTTGAAGTAGGTCGAGTTGCGAGAACAGGCCTGATCGACAAGGCCTATCCCAGGCCCCAATCGATCCACGCCCCGAGTAGCGCAATCATGCCGGCCGTTGCTCCAACCGCGAGCGAGTATGCCAGGCCAACCCGGCGGGTTCGCGACGGGATCATGAACGCGATCCCGGGAACGAGTAGCACCGCCCACGCCAGCAACCACGGAACCCAGTACGTGGTGAGGAACGGCCTATCCACCGGAAAGTCCAGGGGTGCCGCAGTGGGCTCCGGCAGTCCTAGCGAACTCCGCGACAGATGGGCGAGCGGGATCACAATGACTATCCCGACTACTGAGCCGACGATAGCGCCGGTGACGGTCCGGACCTTGCCTGCACGCGTTGCGGTGGACGTGGCGGGCATTGATTCAGCTTACGGTGAGTTCGACTGAGTGTGAGGTATCGAAGTCCGGTTAGTTGCATCTCGCATTCCAGAAACGCTGGTATAACTGACGGCGATCATCAAACTTCCCAGTGCCGTTCATCTGAAATCCCCACCCCGAGTGGCTCCAGCGTGGCCGACCGTACGATTAATACGGTGGGAATTGTTGATCACGAGATGCGGGTGCTGGACGATTTAGCCGTCCGCGGTGACTCACTACGAGGGAGGCTTACGACGTGCGCGCGGCCATCCACCCTTTCACCGCGAGGCCTTCGATAACCTCATCTACCTCGGCACCCGCCTTGCGTTCGACGAGGGCGGCTGGGACGCGTTCGGCTACGGGGCCACTAGATACCTGTTGCTGACTCGTGACAGCTCTGGCCTGACGCCGCAGTCGGTTCCAAGTGGAGTTCACGAGATGGTTGCCACGGCCCTCGATCACTGGAGTGGGCTCGACGAGAAGCGCCACGAGGCCAACTCGCACTTCCTTCCACCGCAAAGGCAACGATTCGCTGAAGGCCTAGTCCTAGCGATCGGAGGAGGCCACGGTGATCTCGACGATCACCGACTAGCGGTCTCGCTCGCAGGACGACGAGCGTTCAGCCGTATGATGTCCGCCCGTATCAGCGACGGAATGGTGCATCCAGTGATCGGCGCTCACATGTGGAGTGGAAACCCGGCCGAATCTGACCACCTACCGGGGACCGGTCCAGGACCTGAGGTACTTCGCGGCCTTGTTGACCGATGGGTGTCGGATGATCCAGCAGACCGCGTCCACACCGAGGAGATGATCGTCAACCATGCTCGCGGACTTGGCTGGCCAAGCTCAGCCGATCACTGCCCGAATGTCAGCGGACATGAAAAACTGCCCATGGGCGGTCACGAAAGTGCCCGCTGACGGCCAATAAGGACTGCCCACTGGCGGTCACGAAATTGCCCGTTGGCGGACACGATTTTGCCCGCACCTGTCTCATCCGACGGCGCGTCTGCGCTGTGCGGGCCTCTCCCGTGGTTTCGATGGCGATGCCTAGTGCGTATCGAACTCACGCACGGGAGAGACCCTTCTTGAAGTCTGACGGAGAACTCATGGACATACTCAATGCCTACGACCTGACGGGGTCGTATCGGGCTGCTGCGCAGTTGTGCGGGTGCAGCCATCACACGGTCAAGCGGGCGGTGGACGATCGTGCTGCTGGGCTGGCGCCGGCGGTGCGTCGCGCCCGGTTGATCGACGATTTCCTGCCGCATATCGAGGGGTGGGTGCAGGACACGAACGGAAAGATCCGCGCCGACAAGGCGCACGAAAAGCTTGTCACTCTGGGCTATAGCGGCACTGAACGTACCACACGTCGTGCGGTGGCAGAAGTGAAAGCTTCATGGCGACTGGGTAATACGCGGGTACACCGTCCGTGGATCACCGAACCCGGGTTGTGGCTGCAGTACGACTTCGGTGACGGGCCGGTTGTTGATGGCCGCAAGGTCGTGTTGTTGGTGGCGTGGCTGGCGTGGTGCCGCTACCGGGTGGTCATCGCGCTGCGAGACCGCACCGCGCCGAGTGTGTTCGCCGGCCTGGACCGGGCGTTCCGCATCATCGGTGGCGCACCGACCTATGTGTTGACCGACAACGAGAAGACCGTCACCACCGGCCATATCGCCGGGGTCCCGGTCCGCAACCGCGACGCGGTGTCGTTCAGCCGCTACTACGGCACCACCGTGCTCACCTGCGAGCCGGCGGACCCGGCGACCAAGGGCGGGGTGGAAAACGCGGTCAAGCTGGCCAAGGCCGATATCGTGCCGACCGACACCAATCTGCTCGAGGCCTACGACTCGTTCGCCCAGGTCGTGGCGGCGTGTGAGCAGTTCATGGTCGAGGTCAACGACCGCGAGCACCGCACCACCGGTCGGCGGCCGGTGGAGATGCTCGCCGCCGAACGGATGCGGTTGCATCCGATTCCGCAGCTGCCGCATACCGCCGGGTTGGGGGTGACCCGTCAGGTTCCCAAGAACACGCCGATAATCGCCTTCGAACATTGCCAATACTCTGTTCCGGCAACACTGTTGGGTCAATCGGTGTGGGTGCGTCATCATCCGCCCACCGACGAGGTGATCGTGTGTGCTCTCGATGCCGGCGGCCCGGTCGAGGTCGCCCGGCATGCCCGCGCCACTCGCGGGACCCCCGCGATCGACGACGCACATTTCCCCGGACATCAGCCGAAAACACCAGGCGACTATCGGATTCGGGCCCGCACCGCCGAAGAACAGACATTCCTGGCGATCGGCGAGGGCGCCGGGTTGTGGCTGAAAGAAGCCGCCTCCGTCGGTACCGAACGGATGCGGGAGAAGATGCGCCACGCCGTCTCCCTGGCCGCGCTGCACGGGGCGGCAGATGTGGACTGGGCACTGGGCAATGCCGCGGTGCATGGCCGCTTCGCCACCGGTGACCTCGACTCGGTCCTCGCCGCCAAAGGGCTCGACCAGACGCGGCATCACGCCTCAGAAACCACGTCCCTGGCCCAGGGAACGAAGGGATGGAACATGTTGGGCACCAACACTATCGATGAGAATGAGGCCACCGAGGAGGAAACACGATGACCGCCGCCACAACCGCACCCCACACCGTGCTGCCCCCAGAGGTCGAGGCATTGATGCGGCAACTGCGGCTCCCGCACGCCCGCGCCATCGCCGGCGATGTGCTCGCCACCGCCCGCTCTCAGCGCTGGGACCCCGCCGAAGTCGTCAAAGCATTGCTCGCCGAGGAATCGGCCGGCCGGGCCCGCTCCATGCTCGCCTCACGGCGCAAATCGGCGAACTTCCCCACCGGCAAGACCTTCGACGTGTGGGACGAGACCGCCTCATCGATCCCGGTACCCACCCAGCACGCCCTGCAAACCCTCGAATGGGTCCAGCGACGGGAGAACCTCGTCGTCTGCGGGCCCGCCGGCACCGGCAAAACATTCTTCCTCGAAGCGCTCGGGCAGAAAGTGATCGAAGCCGGCATGCCCGTGGCCTGGTTCAGCCTCGAGCAACTCGGCACCCTGGTGCGCGCGCACCGCGCCGACGACACCCTGGGCAAGGCCATCGCCAAGATCGTGCGTGCCGAGCTCGTCGTAATTGATGACGTTGGCCTGCTCCCCGTGGGTAGCGATGCTGCCGAGGGCCTGTATCGGGTCGTAGAAGCCGCCTACGAACGTAAATCCGTGGCGGTGTCCTCCAACCTGCACCCGTCGGGTTTCGACGAGCTGATGCCCAAAACACTGGCCACCGCAACAGTGGACCGGCTGCTGCACCATGCCCACTTGTGCCAGACCAGCGGCGACTCCGTGCGCCTGGCCCAAGCACTCGCCGGGAAGGGGGTCACCGCCCTGAACTGACCATCCCCGGTGGCGGATCTGTGGGCAGATTCATGTCCGCCACCGGGCACCCCTTCATGACCGCCTACGGGCAGTTTCCATGTCCACCTATGGGCACTTCCCGCTGTCCCTTGACACCCGAAGGCTCCGCGGCAGTAAACCCCTTCTGCGCAACGGATTTCAATTGGGTGCGTTCACTAATTCATGTCGATTATCGACACATATTGTGCGTAGGTCGCCGCTGAGGCCACCGCATGCCGCTCGATCGTCGCGGGGGAGTAGCCGAGGGCGTCGGCAAGGATTGCTGTGGGCGCGAGCGTGGTGAGCTCGTGCAGGGTTCCCAGGCGTGCGGCGCGTGCTGAATGTCTTGCGAAGCTGGTTTCGCAGGTGCGTCGGATTGATGCACCTAGATTGGACAGAACCGTGCAGCTGCGCCACGCCGCGGGAGGTAATCGAACTGCGTTCCCGCTGCTCCTGGCGCTTTACGAAAGATCTCGAGTATCCACCTGTTTGTGAACTCGATAGGTAAAACTGGTAGCGGGACGTGTTGAAGTAGGTCGAGTTGCGAGAACAGGCCTGATCGACAAGGCCTATCCCAGGCCCCAATCGATCCACGCCCCGAGTAGCGCAATCATGCCGGCCGTTGCTCCAACCGCGAGCGAGTATGCCAGGCCAACCCGGCGGGTTCGCGACGGGATCATGAACGCGATCCCGGGAACGAGTAGCACCGCCCACGCCAGCAACCACGGAACCCAGTACGTGGTGAGGAACGGCCTATCCACCGGAAAGTCCAGGGGTGCCGCAGTGGGCTCCGGCAGTCCTAGCGAACTCCGCGACAGATGGGCGAGCGGGATCACAATGACTATCCCGACTACTGAGCCGACGATAGCGCCGGTGACGGTCCGGACCTTGCCTGCACGCGTTGCGGTGGACGTGGCGGGCATTGATTCAGCTTACGGTGAGTTCGACTGAGTGTGAGGTATCGAAGTCCGGTTAGTTGCATCTCGCATTCCAGAAACGCTGGTATGACTGACGGCGATCTGTCGGCTGGCAACTGGTAGCAGGGCGTGTTGAAGTGGGAAGAGCAGCTGAGAAACCGGCGACCTGAAGGCACGGAGGAGGGGTAGTCGTCAGCCTGTCCGCTACATCTAAACCGCAGCAGGATGGCGCCGTACCGAGATCGGATGTTCATCTGATCGAGCCGGGGGTGTGGCCGTCCTGGCGCACTTGATCGATGCCCGCGCTGGCTGTAGACCTCGGCCGACGGGCTCGGGTCACCTTCGGGATGACACCATAGTCCCTATGCCCGACTGGCGCGCAGATCCTGACACCATCGACTGGGAGATCCCGTTCTCGCAGCACGAGATGCCGGCTGACCTCCCGTCGCAGTGGGTGGACGCTCTTGAAGCTGTCGCCCACGACCTGAACTACTTGCGCGTAGGCGCGGCGGTAGACGTCGACCGATTGGTCTGGCGGCTCGAACTCAACGGCAACTATTGGATCTCGATAGGGCTGTCTAGCCAGAACGCAGATCCTGACGGCTCAATCAGCAGTTTTGTCGTTGGTCGGGGCTTCGCCCTGGACGCCAGTGCGGCACAGTGCACGGTTTGGACGGCCGAAACCGTTCAAACCGAACTCGCGGGCTACAGCTACGTCCAGTGGCCGTCAACGGGAGGCGCGCTGTTCACGCCCACTCTCATCGAGGGTCTGCCCAGGTGGGTAACCCCAGTAGACCGCATCCAGATCCCGATAGGCGCGCTGAGCGATCGCAGTGAGCACAACTAGCGTCGCGCGTCTGGTCGTAGGCGCGTAGCCGATAGCGTCAGCGAGGATTGCTGCGGGTGCGAGTTTGGTGAGCTCGCGACTGAACAAGTTGTGGCTCAATCAGACTTGTCGATCTCGTCGATGACCGACACGTATCGCGCATATGTAGCTGCCGAGGCGATTGCATGGCGTTCGATAGTGGCAGGGGAGTAGCCGAGAGTACCGGCAAGGATCGCGGCGGGTGCAAGTTTGGTGAGTTCGTGCAGGGTGCCGAGCCTGGCTGCACGGGTGCTGAACGTCGACTTCAGCCGGTTTCGAAGGTGAGTCGGATTGACGTGCTGGCCGGGAATGTAGCCCCGGAATACCCAGGTTGTGGCCGGGTGGGCGGCGGTATTCGCGAGGTCGCGTTCCCCTGCGATGCATTTGCGGCACGCCCGTTGGCCCTTGATGATTCCCGGTTGTCAACGGCCAGTTTGATGTCCCCGCTGGTGGCCAGGTAAAAGTCCCCGCCCTGTGAGGTTGGTTTAGTGGTGGGGCGCCTCCGTTCGGTGGGTCATGCGGTAGGAATCGCCGTCGGTGATGACGGTGGTGGCGTTGGTGCAGTAGCCGGTCGAGGATGCTGGCGGCGGTGGTGTGTTCGGGCAGGAACCGGCCCCACTGATATGGGGCTGGCACTTGTTCGTCTCGGGGGAAATGTGCTGCTAGCTGGGCTTTAGGGCGCTCTGCGTGTCCTCCCTGTTTTCAAGGTGGGATCGAGATATGTTAGGTGCTACCTGAACCAGTTAAGTGGGAAGAAGGTGTGCCGGCGATGGAGGGTCTGCGGGTGATTTCCGGTGGCGCCGTCCCGGTCGAGCCGGTCGTGGCCGATCCTGCTGTGTTTCAACAACAATGCGTGGATGCGTTTGTGGCGTCGTGGCGGGCGCGGGGGTTCAGTCCGGTGACGATCGACAATGATGTCGGGTTGTTGGAGCGGACGTTGTCGGCGTTGGGGTGTCCGGCGTGGGAGGTCACCAGCGAGGACGTCGATCGTGTGGTTGGGGAGTTGGCGGTGGCGGGTCTCTCGGCGGCGACGCGGCGTGAGTACGTGCAGATCTTCAAGGGGTTCCATCGGTTCTTGCAGACCCGGAAGGCGGCCGAGATCGAGGCGGCGTTCGGGGTGCGGTTGGTGTGTCCGATCGACGAGTTCAACGCGTCGCGGCATGTGGGGGACGATTCGCCGGCGGTCGCGCCGCCGCCGAGTCCGGAACGGGTGGGTGAGTTCTTCGAGTTCTTGAAGTCCAGGATCGCCACGGCCCGCAAGTATGCGCCGGCGGCGCGGGACTACGCGATGTTCCGGACGCTGTATCACGCGGGTCTACGGTCGGAGGAGGCGTCGTTACTGGAGGTCGCCGATGTCCATTTCGGGCGGGGACCGTTCGGCAAGCTGCATGTGCGGTTCGGGAAGGGGGCGCATATGTCGGGTCCGCGGCCGCGGTGGGTACCGATGCTCGATGGGTTGGACGTGTTGTTGGGCTGGTTTCTGGCCGAGGTGCGGCCCAAGTTTCCCGACTCGGTGGTGCTGTTCGCTGACGAGTCGGGTGGTGCGTTGCATCGTGGCACGATCCGCAACCGGCTGCGGTATCTGATGGAGTTGGAGGGTCGGCCGGCGGTGGAACGGTTCAGCCCGCACGCGCTGCGCCGGGCGTGCGCCACGCACAATTACGAGCGTGGCGTGGATTTGGTTGCAATACAACAGCTTCTGGGTCACTGGACGGTCGGCTCGACGATGCGGTATGTGCGTCCGTCGGCGACGTTCATCGAGGACGCCTACCGGCGTGCGGTCACCTCGACGTTGGCCGAGCTCGGCGCGGAGGACGCGGAGGACGCAACGGTATGAGGATCCGGTGGCGGTTGCGGATGGCGGCGGCCCAGCGTGAGGTGTGGACCGCGACCGAGTTGCGGCGGTTGCTTGCGGAGCGAGCGGGGATGCAGATGTCGGCGGCGTCGGTGTCGGCGCTGTTCACCAAGGAACCCAGCCAGGTCAAGTTGTCGACGCTGATCGCGCTGTGCACCGCACTGCAGTGCACCCCCGATGACCTGTTCGAGATCGACACCGCGCCGGTCGAGCAGCCCGCTGAGGCGGCCCGACCGGTCAGCTCCGAGCCGGCGGCCACCGTGCGGGGCCGGTCGATGCCGCCGATGTGAGCACACGACCTGGAGCGCGGGAATGGGTAAGCGGCAACGTGATTGCGTCGAGTGTGGCGCCCCGGTCGGATACCGCGACCGCGAGCACTGCTGCCGCTGTATCCGCCGGATACGCGCGCAGCAGGCGAAGGAGCGATGCCCGGGCTGCGCCCGTGACCGGGTGCTGTTCGCGGCGACCGGCCGCTGCGCGGTGTGCTCGCGCCGCTGCGCTGCCTGCGGCAACCCGACCCGATTTCGTGACGAGCCGTTGTGTCGAGGGTGCCGCAGACGCGCCGAGCGCGCCGCCGCGAAGTCGCTGTGCCCGCGTTGCGGCAAGCCCGGCTATCTGCGGGATTCGACCGGGTGGTGCGGGCTGTGCTCACGTCCGGGCCCGGCCAAGGACCCGCCCCGGATCTGTGTGTCCTGCGGCCAGCTCCGTCGCCACGTCGGACATGGCCTGTGTTCTCGTTGCTGGCAGCGCAACCCGGACCGGCCGTTCGTGCGGGGCGAGACCCTCGCCGCCCGGCTCGCCGAGCCGCCGGACTGGCTCGAGGACTTCGTCGCGTATCTGGCCGCCCGGCATTGCCCGGCTCGCGCAAGCGGACTGATCACCACGCTGGCTCGGCTACTCGACGACGACCACCCCAACCATCCGCAGCGTGTGCTCGAGCGGGCCCGCCGGCCCGGCCGGTCGATGGGAACGCTGGCCCGCGCGCTGGAGACGTTCTTCACTGACCGCGGCCTGGCGATGGCCACCGACCAGCCCGAGCGACTCGCCGCCGACCGCCGGCAGAAACGGATCGATGCCGTACCACCCGGGATGCGTTGTGCAGCTGCAGATTTTGCCGAGTCGATGCTCCGTGCCCGCGAACGTGCGCGGCGGGCACATACCCGGCCCCGCGCCGACCACACCATCGAGACGGCGTTGGCGATCGTCCGAGATCTCGCGGTCTTCCTCGATTCCCAACGCGGCAAACAGGATTGGGCTCTCGTCGAGGTTGCCGACATCGAAGCGTTTCTCGCCGCCTCACCGAACAACCAAGCACGCCGGCTGACGGTTCTACGCCAATTCTTCCGCTTCGCCCACACCAGCCACGTGCTACTCATCGACCCCACCAGCGGCCTATCCGCGAAACGCTACCGAGCGTTTCGCGGCCCCACCCTGACGATCGACCACCAGCGGGACCTGTTTCGGCGCTGGAGCACCGATACCGACACCCACCCCCATGAGGCCCTGATGGGGCTACTGGCCCTGTTGCACGGCGCATCCAACCGCGAAGTACGCACACTGCAGATCGATCACATCGACGACGGTGCTCGATCGATCCGGCTCGGGCAGCGACCACACCCGGTACCACTGGACCCGGTCAGCTGGGCCGCTCTGCAACGCTGCCTGGCCCACCGCGACCGACTGCACACCGACAACCCGCACTTGCTCGTCACCCGCGGCACCAAGGCCGACCGACGACCCGCCTCCGAGGCCTACCTGACCCATTTGCTCGACCCGTGCGACGTGTCGCCCAAGCTGCTGCGCACCACCCGCCTGGCCGATCTGGTCAACACCCTCGACCCGAAACTCGTCGCCGCGGCCTTCGGCATGCGACCCGAAGGCGCGCTGATCTACCTCAACGACCACGTCGACCCAGACCGACTACCGCAGCACACCTGACGATCCACACCCGAACCCGTGCAGTTTCGGTGCCAGTGCGCACACGTTCGCGCGAACAAGTGCGCTTTCTCGAACGGCCAGTGGCTGGCGATGGCCAGCGAGCGGCGTTCGTAGGCGCCGGCGACGAGCCGGAACAACAGCTGGGTTCCGGTGTCGTCGAGCGGAGCGAACCCCATCTCGTCCACAATGAGGAGGTCCTGGCGCAGCAGGGTCTCGATCATCTTGCCGACGGTGTTATCGGCCATCCCGCGGTAAAGCGTCTCGACCAGATCGACCGCGGTGAAGTAGCGGACCTTGTGCCCGTGATCTTGTAGCGCCCCAGATCCCGCGTGGGGGCCTGCGGCAGTTCGGCGACCAACGCGTCGCCGGCCGGGCGGGGATTGGGTGTACCGGCCCCGGCGGCCAGGATCGACCGCACGTCGGCGGCTTTGAACCGCCGAAACGCTACCGCGCGGGTCAGTGCCGCGGTGAACTGCTCGCCACCGTGGGCGGTCCGCATCGCCAACAGTTCGTCGATCTCACCGCCGAGTCGGGTGTTACCGGCTGCCGCCGCACCCACCAGGAACTGCTCAGCGATCTCACCTATCGCGCAAAACTGTTTCTCCGTAACAGTTTTCGGTCGACCGGCTGGGAGGTTTGCGCGCCCCACCGTAGTGGGCATCGTCGAGTACCACCTCACCGGGAGTCCCCAGCTGGTGATCTGCCACCACCTCACCGGCGGCATCGACGATCAGCAACCGGCCCGCCTCCTGCACCAGCCCTACGGTGGTGCCGACCAGCCGGGTCGGCACCGAGTATCGCACCGAGGCGTACCGGATACACGAGAGCTTGTCGACCTTACGGGTGACCGGTGGCGGGCCCACCTCGGCGCGCAGAGATGGCAACGGCGCCAACACTTCCCGCTCCACCAACAGTTGTTCGACAGGAACGATGCAGGTGTCGGTGTGGCGGCGGGTGTTGACCTCCACGCACCAGTCCACGGCTGCGCGGTTGGCCTCACCCACGTCGAGTGCGATGTCGTCGCGGCCCGCGGCGATCTTCGCTTCGGTCCACAACGGCTCGGCCAGATCCGATTGCACATAGCCGCACAGGTTTTCCACGATCCCCTTGGACTCAGGGTCCTCGCCGTGGCAGAAATCGGGGGCGAACCCGTAATGGGTGGCGAACCGAATGTAGGTCGGGGTCGGCACGACCACGTTGGCGACCACCCCACCCTTGAGGCACGCCATCCGATCCGCAAGCACCCGCTGGGGTACCCCACCGATCCCATCGAGTGCTTGAGCGATGAAACCCAAAGTGGTGGTGACTGTTTCGTCGGTAGCGAACCGAACGAACCGCCAGCGGGAGAACGCCAGCACCGCGCAGAACACGTGCAGCCCACCCACGGTGGCCCAATCGATCACCAGATACTCGCCCGGGGTCCACACCGCCGGCCGGCGACCCCAATACTGGCTACGCCGCCACTGGGCCTTCGATCGCGACACCAGACGCCGGAAGTTGCGGTCCGAGCCGGTATACCCGGCCGCCCGCGCGATCGGCAGCAACCGTTTCGCAGTGGTCTTGCCGTGCGACTTCCTGACCCGCTCAGCGACCAGATCGGCCACCGATTCATAATTGCTGACCCGCTGTTTACGTGGCGGCGGCCTCAGGCCGGCCTGACCGGCCTCGAACCGCTCCACCACACGCTTAACGGTCTTGTGAGTGGTACCGCAGATCTCAGCGGTCCCACGATAGCTACCGACATCGCGGTAGGTCGAAATGATGTCCATTTGGTCCCTCGCAGTCTTCAATGGAACTCCCAGGCGGTGATGGTGATCGGTTGGCACCTTCACCGTCACCGTCTGGGCTTCCAATCCAGGTTCGACACGTCGAACACAGGGCGGGGACTTTTATCTGGCCACCACCGGGGACCTCGATCTGGCCACCAGTGGGGACTTTCTCATGGCCATTCACACCCGGTAACACTCCATCGTGACCGCACGCGCACACGCCTCGAGTTCGTTTGGCTGCCTGGTAGCAGTAGCCGCAAACCCCGAGGCCTTGCCAGGTGACGACGCATTCGCGATGCTCGCCGCAGCGGTCGCACGGAACTTCCCACCGTTGTGGGTCTTCGGGTTTACGTGGTCGTGCCATCGTCACCATCGCTGCGGACGACTCGGATGCGGCGGGCGACGGTGCGCTTCTCGCCGATGCCGAGGTCGGCCGGATTCGCCGGCGCCTCGGCGGTGGCCGCTGCGCGTATCTCAACGTACGGTTCGAACAGATCGTTGGGTGTGCAGTCGAGGATGTCGCACAGCGCCGCGAAGGTGCGGGCAGGGATCCGCTCAGGCGTGCCGGTCACCAATCGATGCACCTGTGCATTCGAGAGGTTGATGCCGCGTGACTTCAGCAACGGGATGAGTTCGGTTGTCTTCCATAGGTTGTGGTCAGCCATCCGCTGACGAAGATTCCAGTGGTACCCGATTCGACGTTGCTCGCTCACGTGTCTTTCCTAGCATTCTTTTCGTCACGTGTGACGATTCGTTGCTGGATCATCCGTTGGATAGTCTTCTGTTTGAAGTCTGCCGAGACCGAGGTGTAGAGCGCGGTGGTGGATGAGTAGGCGTGGCCAACCTGCTGCTGCACAAACATCGGATCGTATCCCGCCTCGAGGAGATGAGTGACGTAGGAGTGGCGCAGGCAGTGCATCTTCAGTTCTGCCGGTAGACCCGCGAGCTCGCGGACCGTGGTGAAGGTGCGATTGAAGTTGCGGATACCCGTGGCGCCAGCACGTTCGGACGGCCAGAGCGAGGCCGAACGATCGGCGGTGGCGAATTGCTCGCGACCTTGCGGCGAGAGCCAATGTTCGAGAAGATCGACCACCCAGTCGAATTCGGGCACTGTGAGGACTGTGCGTCGGCGTGGTCCCGATCCGGACATGCCCTTTGCGTAGCGGACTTGGACAGCGCCGTACTGCCTGAACTTCTCGACGTGCGGGTTCGGTCCGAAGTCATGGTAGTCGAGCATGGCAAGTTCGCGACGCCGCAGGCCGTAGGCGTAGCACACCTTGAACGCGGTGGAGTCTCGCATCAGTGGGAGCCAGCGCTTCGACCCCTTGGCGAACTCCCGGTCGACTAAGTCGTCGCATGCATCGAAGAACGTCTGCAACTCGGCTTGGGTGAAGCTGCGCCGGTCGGCTGGAATGGCGTCATCGGTCTTGTGGCGCGGGGTGTTCCACTCGAAAACGACTTGGGCGGGGACGTCATCAAATGCTTTGCTGCAGAACACAGCCCAGCCGTACCTTTCGTCAGTGACGTAATAGCAGAAGGCTCTGATCGTGCCGGCGTTCGCGCGCAGCGTCGACACGGAGACGGCTTTTGGGCCGGTTCGTCGATCAGCCAGGAACTCATCGACGTGGATCGGCTGCCAGGCCCAGGGGTACTCGTTGGAGTGTTCTTGGAAGCGAGACACCAGGTTGCACGATGACTGGATGAATGGCACACCGAGTCCACGGGCAAGCATTTGCGCTCGCCAGCGGCCCAGGAGGTCGCCGCCGGTCGCAGCCAGCAGTTTCGCTCGATACTCGCTAGGACGAGTTATCTCATCTGTCTTAACTCGTCTCCTTCACGCGCCGATAAGATACATTATGTCAAGTAAAGCTCTGGATATCACGCTGCCCGCAACACTATTCAGCAGCGGACCGTTGTCGGATGACAAGGTAGATGAGACTTTGACACCCAAGTTTGAGACTCGATGACACAGATCTGAGACTCCGAACTCAAAGAGCCGGCGTGTGCGCTATCCGCGAGCGGCTACTGCCAGTTTGGCCGACTCAACCAAGTGCTGCGCTGCGCGGATCATCCGCTTTAGCTCCGCGGAGGTTAGGTTCTGATGCGTGTACGCTGCCTTATTCTTCAGGTTCAACAGCGTGTTCAGGTGTCGCTCGGATCCGCTGTCCGCACGCTTCAGGAGGGCTGCAGCCTCGGCGTGGTTGCCGGTATTGGAGTGCACACCAAGGCGAACACAGCAGATAACGTCTGAGGCTGCGATGCCAGCGTCGACGTACAAGTCCCCAGCGGCGTTGGGGCATCTCCTCCCCGAGATGGTCAGCGGCATCCAAGAACTCGTTCGCCTTCGACATCCGCCTGCGATGACCGCGGAGTCACAGTCGCGCTGCGACGCCATCAGAACCTCCCCGACGCGGGGCGCAGCTGCGCGTTGAACCAGGACCGCGTACCCGCAACGGTGAGGCCTTGCTTCGCCACGTCACGAAGCAGAGGTTCACCCGCGGCAGCCGCGGCGCGGAATTCGTCCGCAGCGTACTCGACTATGCGGCCGTCGTTGCCGGTCCACGCTGTGATGAGCCGGGCAACCTCGGTCACCCGATGCCCCCACACGTCGTCGCCATCGCGGCCCCAGTCCCCGGCGCGCACCAGGATCAGGTCAATGTCGCTGTCTCGCCGCATATGCCCCGTCGCCGCCGACCCGAAAACCGCAGCGTACCGCAGCGTCTTACCCCACTCTCGTAGGTGCTCTTCGAGACGGTTCAGAAACGCGGAGTTCAGACGTGCCAACGCCATAATCGGCTCAGCGGCGAGGTGTTCAGTGTTGAGTCGATAGGTATTCGTCCTACCCACCTGGTCGTGCAACACCACGCCCTGAATGGCGAGTCGGTTGAGGACCTTGCGGATGCCCTCAGCCGACGCCGTGGTGAGAATGCGATGGACCTGGCTGATCGTGAACGTAGCGTCGGCGGACGCCAACACCGCGAGTACGTCTCCGTCCAGGGTCGGCGTTACCGTGGCAAATGGTTTGTTCAATTGCACGCCCGACACCTCCTGAGATTGCAACTAAAGTTAGAGTAACACAACTATAGTTGACTTCGGTCGCATGGAGTTGCCCAAGCGTCACGCGCGAGATTCCCGCGAACCGGAGTCGTACGGCACAGCGAAGCGGCCTATCTGACCGGTCAGCACCCCGCTCGTTCATTCGCCACGCCGCACCACTTCCGACGCCTAGGCTTGCTCCCGCGCGAAGCTACCAGTTGGCCAGACTGCGCGCCCCGGTTCGAGTGATTGGAATATGCAGCAATTGAACATGCAGCGTTACCACCAATAGCCTGCAGATGGGTAGCAGTGCAAGAAGATCCAAGCACTGGACCACCACCACTACTCCCGAAGTTGCGCTGCCGCTTGGTTATCACATCATCGCGCGAGCCCCAGGAACGCCATCAGCGAGCGTTCAACTTCCACCAGCTGTTCGGACGTCAGCCGGCCAACACGCGTCAGCACGTTCGACCGTCGGACCGCGGTCAGCTTGTCAACCATCACGTCACTGTCCCGCTCGAGACCCGAGATCGCGTCCCCGTCGCCTCGGATGCGTATCCGCATCAACGGCGCATCGACAAGCCGGCTCGTCATCGGCGCAACCACCACCGACAGAGTTGAATCGAAAAGGTCATCCTGGACGATGACCACAGGCCGCGGCTTGGACGCATACACACCGCCCGCCACTGTCCAGATCTCACCGCGAATCACGTCTCGTCATCCCATGGCACCGCAACGGCCTCGACGAAATCCTGCGCGTCCCCATCGCCATCGGCCTGCGCGACGAGAAGCGACTGCATGTGGGCTTGCGCGGCAAACTCGGGCGTGCGCACGTCAGGGACCCAAACCTGCAACGGGCGCAAACCGCGCTCACGCATCCGGCGTCGATACTCACCCACCCTGTCCCTCACAGCCATGAGCTCATGTTACATGTAACGCTACGGAGTGGCCCGGCTATGCGTCGACTGCGAATATGCAGCAATCGAATATGCATGGGCTACCCGTAAATCACTGCATATTGCGCTGCACCGCAACGCCACTCCACCTGCAAAAGCCGGCGTGTTGTCATGCAAGCGCCATGCCCCAGACCCAAGCTACGCCTTATCAGTCTCGATCAGCGCTCGCAGTTCTTCGGCGATCTCGTCCACGAGTAGCCGCCCTGGCCCTTCGTAGAGATTCTGTGAGCCAGGTCCAGATCTCTTCCAGGAACCTCGCTTCGACGGATACCTTGCGCCGAACAGAATGATCACTTCTTCAGGCGGCTTCCCGGTCAACTCAGCCTGACGAGAATGCCAGATCAGTCCTTGCAGCGGTGAATCATGCCGTTGCGCTAGGGCCGCGATTCCCAGCCGTCTGGTGCACGGGTAATGCTCGGCAGGACTCGTGATCACTTGACTGCGATCGAGGCCGAGCCGGGCAAGTTCCGGATCGCGAAGGTCGCCCAGCCTGGCATCAGTCGGAACCTCGATGTGTGCCAAGAGCTTTTCGTGCAGTTGTGTGTCGTAGGCGATCATGCTGCCCAGTTCGTGCACGTCATGGAAGACTGACTCGAGCAGCACTCCCGTTGGTGATTCTCCCAGATACATACTTGGCAAACGCTTTGCAGTAGTGGGATCGTCTACCGGAGCGAAACGAGTATCGCCCCAGCCTGGATTGAACTCGTCATAGCCCCATTTTCCGTCGTAAACGCGATAAAGCAGGCGGCCTTTATTGAGGGTCACCGTACTCAACGCGGGCAGCTCCGCGGCGACGGTACAGCCAGCCGGATGAGGGCACACCAAATCCTGCGACGGTGGTGTCGCGGTCATGTGGACCTCAACTTCTAGGCGGCCGCGCCCGCGGCGAAGCGGTCGGCCGCTCGCAGCGCGCGTGCCGGATCAGTCGATGCGATGCTCTCTGGTATCTCGCCTGAGAGAAAGCTCGTCGGGCTCGTGAGCCACGACCACAAGGACCACTCCCGCACTCCCCCCTGCGCGAGCGCTGCCAGGATCGGTGCCAACTCTGGGCGCAGCTCGCCGTTCTCATCGAATTGGAACGCAGGTATCAATGTCCTCCCATGAAGATCGACGGTGAACAGTTCGTGCGCTCGGCGGCGCCGCGCCACCCACGTTCTGGCGCTGGATTCTGGCGAGTTGCGCTGCTCGCTGAGCGAGACGTAGGTGTGGAAGGGCGTCGCGAGCAGCTCGTTGCGGTGTGTCGCCAAACGCCTCGACTGCGAAAGTGACGCAGCAGGCGTCAGGTTGACGCCGTGGCCCATCAGCGCCCGAAGAAGTTCTTCACGGGACGCTTCAACGTGCTCAGCTTGCAGTTCGCGAACAGCGTTGAACAACTCAACGAACTCGCCGACGTTGACCTCTGGTTGTCCGTGGACGAGCGCATTGCGCAACCGTGTTACCGACACATCGTAGGAAGCGGAGCCGGTTGACTCGTATCGGCCTGCGGCACTTTTGGAAAGGCTGAGAAGCTGAAGCGCCCCGACGAGCTCTGATCGGGTTACACCATGGACCGCCAGCCAGTCGACCAACTCGGCGATATCGTAATCCGGCACCATGTAGCGAGTGTAGCACCAGATTCAAAATCGGAACGTCGCTACATCACCGATGCGGCCACGCGCAGCTCCTGACGGCTCGTGCAGAGTGACCGGCCTGCCGACCTTGGCGCCGGTCCCCCGGCATCGGCGCTACAGGCTCGCGAGTTGCTCGAGCTGCGGGTGGACAACCGAATATGCAGCGATCGAATATGCCGGGTTACCGGTAGACCACGGCATATTGCGTCAGATGAATCACGACCAGACTTCCGCACGCCACCCATTGGCTCGCGTACGAGTCGATCGTCGCAGGTCGGTAACTCCCAAGTGGCTATCACCACTCCCAGATCCGTTGTCATCCGACGACACCCGCTCGTGCAGAGGGCCGCAACGACTGCCGAGGTTGACTCGAGCATGCAAGGGCGACGACGGCAACAATTCCCTAATCTGACTCGAGCTCGTCCAACTCTTTCGCTAGCAACGCCGTTTTCGCCGCGGTGAAGTTGCGGAGCTGAAGAGCGAGCACCGATTGCGCTTGGAGATCATCAAACCCGTACCGATCCTTAAGCGCCTCGGCGACCATGTCTTCGCTCAGTCCCTCGGTGGCCACCAGATCGAGGACGTCCCGACGGTTCTCAACAGCGGTGATCACAGCTCGGAGAATCAACACCCGCTGAGAAGATTCATTTGACAAAGCATTCTCCATTCATCCGGTAGTGGCCAACGAGCCAATTGACCGCGATCCATCTAATCGAAAGTCCTGAAATTCAAAGTCGAGGACTTTTCTGGATTCATAACGCGGCGGTGGAAATAAGCGGATCGTTGGTGGTGCATTGCTTTTTCGATTAGTGGATCGCGACCCACCTCGTTAGGCACCTACTCCCAGGGATTGATCAATGCGATTCCGAGATCCATGAAATCATCGACGTTGCGGGTGGCGAGCTGGGCGCCGAGTCGACCGCAGATCGCTGCGATTTGCGCGTCAGCCATGCCGACCGGTCTTCCGAGGCGCTCTCGCGCGACGACCATCTCCGCATACATCACCGCAGCGGGCGCGTCGAATGGAATGACTCGCCCGCGAAAATCATCTTCAAGGAGCCCTTGTACTCGAGAACGTAGATCCGTTTGTCGGCGCCCTTTCGGTAATCGCTCGACGCCGTACCTCAACTCTGCGGCCGAGATCGCCGTAATTGCGATGTCAGCGGACGGCCAGCCATCCACACGCTCCAGAACGCGCTCATCGGGATCAGCGCGCATCAGTTCCGACACCACACTGGTGTCGAGAATGATCATCAAAGCTCGGCCGCCCGCGGAGCATCAGTCCGTAATGGAGGTTCGACTACATCCGCGTCAGATCCGGCAAATCGCCGACGAATCCGCGTGCCCATACCGACGTCGTCAATCGTCGGTGCGAGAACTTCACGCAATATTGTTCGGACCTCAGCCTCCATCGATCGCCCGTGGCTGGCGGCACGCATCCGCAGGGCCACCTTCAGATCGTCATCGAGATCCCGAATCGTCAAGCTCGCCATTTCGCACCTGTCCATATGATTGCAGTGAAATCAATGCTATCAGGCACGCTAGGCGCCGACATCCCGAGCCGTCACCGGAAGCTAACAACCTCAACCCTGCTGCAGGGAACATGATCAACTCGATATTGACGGTATCCAGTAATGCACTGCATATCGCATTGCGCAGCAACGGAACTCAAGCGCCCCACCACCCCAACCCGCCGCGGTACGCCACTGCGCATGACGTCATCGCGCAGGTCCCAGAAACGCCATCAACGAGCGTTCGACTCAATGAGCTGTTCGGATGTCAGGCGGCCGACACGCGTCTGAACATTCGACCGTCGTAGCGCGGTTAGCTTGTCAACCGTCACGTCACTGTCCCGTTCGAGGCCCGAGATCGCATCGCGATCACCCGGGATGCGAATCCGCAACAAGGGCGCATCGATGAGCTGGCTCGTCATCGGCGCAACCACCACCGACGGAGCTGAATCGAAAAGGTCATCCTGGACGCTGACGGCCGGCCGCGGAATGGACGCGTACACGCCACCCGCAACGGTCCAGATTTCGCCGCGAATCATGCTTCGTCTCCCCAAGGCGCGGCGACAGCCTCGACGAAATCCTGCCCATCCCCGTCGGCCTCGGCCTCTGCCACGAGAACCGACTGCTTGTGGGCTTGCGCGGCAAACTCTGGCGTGCGTACGTCAGGAACCCAGACCTGCAACGGTCGCAAACCGCGCTCACGCATCCGACGCCGGTACTCGCCGACCCTGCCCCTCACTGCCATGCCCGTATAAGTTACAGGTAACGCTCCGGACCGGCCAGCGTGCGCAGCCCGAGATGGATATGCAGCAATCGAATACGCAGCGTTACCAGTTTTATTTACATATTGCATTGCGGCGCAACGTGATTCGTGTACGTCGATTTGCCGCTGACACCCATCGGCGCCATCAGTTCCCGGGCTAGTCTCAACTACCTGCCACTCGTCTCAGGCGTGTTGTCGCCAGACAGCGGTACGGCACTTTCGTTACTACCGCACGAGAACCACGCGGAGCGCAGCGTCGACGCGTCTCAATTCTTCATGGGTCAGGTAACCCGCACTCGCTCCGAGTCGCTGTGGATCAACCGAACCAAGTGAAGAGATCCGACCCTCAGGCTCCAGCGTCTGGATGCGTCACCGAACGTAGATCCAATTGGGGTATGCCAACAAAATCGCTTGGGTTGCAGGTGTACAGCGGAATACCGTTCGCGATGGCACTGGCAGCGATCAATGCGTCATATGCGCGCGCTCTGGGTTTTCGCCCTGATGAGCGTAATGCGGCCGCGACACCGCCGAAAGCTCGCGCACTTTCGGCAGTGAATGCCAGCGCCTCGAAATCCGCTTCCGCCTGCTGTACGTGCTGTTGTCGGGCACTTCGCTCGCGGTCGGTTCGCACGACGTGCGGGCCCACTGAAAGCTCTGCAAGGGTGATCACACTGATCACCGACTCCTCGGGCAGCTCGTCGGGATCGGCCAGTCTGCCGAGCAGAATCACGGTTGAGGTGTCAAGCATCCCCCGCGTCGTACCGACCGACCCCGTCATAGGGACGAATCCAACACGCTGTCGATGTCAGCGCGCAGGACGTCCGGGTCGATCTGCGGAAGATGGGCGCGCCGGCGAATCAACTCCGCCGCGCTCACACTCTTTCGGGGCAAAGACCGGAGTTCGGCCACTGGCGCGCCATCGCGCGTGACCACGATTCGCTCACCACGCTCGACTCTGCGTAACACCTCGCCACCGTGGTTACGCAGATCTCTGACACTCACCACCTCGGTCATGCCACCAGTGTATCACCGGTGATACACGCGCGGTCGGTGAATATGCAGCAATCATACGAGCGCGAGTCGCCGAAACTCGCTGTGTGGAGGTTCATCTGGGGTGGCTTCGCCGCTACATGGGCGATCGCCGTGCACGGCAACAATGCGCTGATCGACCTCTACGCAACGTTGATCTCCCCCGAATTCGCCCTCAACTGGGGCCGCCGCTGGCGGCTCCGTTCGTCGAGGAGAGCGCCAAGGGCATCGGCTTCGCGCTGATACTGGTCCTTGCCCGTCACGCTGTTCGCTCCGCATTCGACGGTCTGATCCTCGGCGCGTTCATCGGTCTCGGTTTTCAGGTGCTGGAGAATGTCCACTACGCACTCGGCGCGGCCGAGACCGCCTTCAGCAGCGCCAACATCAGCGGTGTGATCGGTACCGTTTTCGGCCGCGGCATCATGAACGGTCTGTTCTCGCACGTATTGTTCTCCGCCGTGGTATGTGGCGGCCTCGTCTATCTGATCGGCACGCCGAGTGAACCGCGGAATGTGACGCGTGGACTCGTTCTCGTTGTCACTGCGGTGGTCGCCCACGGGTGCTTCGACGCGATCGCCCTCCACCTCGGATTTACCGAGGTCCCTCCTTGGTCTGTTCGTCATCGAATTCTGCTTGATCTGGCTGGCCTTCCGCTGGACGGTCGGGCGCGAGCGCGGCTGGCTACGCGACGCTCTCGCACCCGAGGTCGACACAGGAGTGATCACCGTCGAAGAGCTGGCCGCGCTCACTGGGAAGCGCAAGCAGCGTCGTGCCTACATCAAGTCCAAGGACAACGACATGTCCCGGCGGCCGAAAGTGAGGAAGTAGTTTTCGCGAGGTCAGAGATCGCGAGGGTGCGGACCGCATGAGGCGAGGCGGGGCGGGCGGTTCTCTCGTGTCGAGCATGTCGTCACCGGGACACGTCCCCGCGCCTCGCGAACGTCCTGCTAGGTACGACGACATTTGATATGACGACGCTGACGCGGTCCACCGAGGCGCCAACCTCTGAGACGAGAACCGACTATTTGCGGCTTCCTTGGCAAATCCGGGCGGAAAGCCAGCGCGAACCTTGATACGGTCCAGATGAATCAATCCGTGAATGAGCGGTGACGATGGCCGTCGTGGAGGCCGACCCTCGAAAGGACGCTGCGATGGACATCCGGTCGTCATTCCACCTTCGCCAGATTCGGCGCGCGAAGCATCCCACCTCGTGGTGGGGATCGATCATCCTGAGCTTCCTACTGATCCTCTTCCTCAGCGGCGCGGGCGCGCCAATCGTCAGGAACTTCACCAGCGACGAGGACGGGACGGTCGGCGCCCAGGTGGTCGAGGCGATCGGCGGCGTCTTCATCATCGTGGCGCTATCGCTCTGGGTGCTGGCGAAAGAACGACGGAACCCACTATCTCTGGGATTCTTGGGTTCAGGCATGACGGGTTTCCTGCGCCTGCTCCTGGGATGGGCATCGGCGCCGCGATGTTCAGCATCACCGCGGGAATCGCCCTGGCCATCGGCGCGGTTGAGGTCCGCGACAACCCCGACGGGGTGACGACGGGCTCAGCCGCCGCCGGCGTCGCGTTGATCATGGTTCTCGCCTGGCTCTTCCAGGCAGGTTCCGAGGAGATCGTGGTCCGCGGCTTCATGTTCCAGTCAGCGGGGCGCCAGCTGCCGACGTTTCTCGCGGTGGCCGTTCCCGCAGTCGTCTTCACTGCGCTGCACCTGCTGAACCCAGGTGAGAAGACACCTGTCGTGATCGCCAACCTACTGATGTTCTCCGTTTTCGCGGCCTTCATCGCGGTCGCGGACCGCGGACTGTGGCTCGTCATCGGCATCCACACGGGATGGAACTGGTTCCAGGGCAACGTCTTCGGTGTCGCAGTGAGCGGTGAATCGCATGCAACCTCCATCATGTCGCTGACCCCTGGCGACAATTCGGCCGCCATCACCGGCGGTGATTATGGGCTTGAAGGCTCCATCTCGGCCACAATCGTTCTGATCCTGGCGCTTGTCGCGTCGCTGTGGTGGATGAGGCGGCGCCTGGCCGCCGAACCCGCCCAACCGGCGCTTCAAGAAGCCTGACGTCAACCAGAACCCACACTCATCGTCGCCGCGCACGAGCACCGGTGCGGCGCACATCGACCGGTCTACTTCAGACCCGATGGCACGACCGTGCCGTCGACCATCACAGTCACCTCTCCGGTCTTGGTGTTCTCGGTGACCTTGCCGTGCTCGAATGTCACCACCTCCAGATCACCCTCGGTGGTCAAGTCGCTGGTAGGAACTCCCAGGGGCCCGGGAGAGCCGTTCATACCGCTGAGCGACGGGGTACCGTCCGGGGCACGTTCAGTGTTCCAGGCGTCCCGAATCTTGCCTGACGTGACGATATATGCCGCCGTCCCCGGGTCATCGTTCTTCGCGATGATCACGCCGCCCTGGAACTGTTGAAACACGACGCCACTCTCGCGGATCCCTGCGTTGTGGTCGCCGGTCAGCGGCTTGCCGAGGGCATCTTTCTGAGCGTCGGTCGCCGACTCGTACTTGACGGCGAGCGGGCCGGTCAGGGTCACCTCAACGTCCCGCTCCCCCACAATTGTCACTTCGGCGGGGTCGGCATCGGGCGTCGTCTCTTCGACGGTGGCCGAAGGTGCATCCTCGCTGGCCTCTGACGTCGACTCCGACACCGAAGCCGCAGCCGACGAGTTCTGCGACGCGGCGTCGTCCGTCGTGTCGTCGCTACCGCAACCTGCGGCGATCAGCGTGACCGCCGACAGTCCGGCGACGAAAACGGCACGACGGTAAGAGAGTTGCCTCAATGTATTCCCCTCAGTTATTCGGCACATGCCCCGGTCCAAAGTGCGCGAACCGGACACTCTGTTCGACTCTATCGGTACGACGGCGCGGATTCCTCCCAGCGATCTCGTCCTGTCGATGTGGGCGCCCATATTCAGGGCGTCGACCAGACAGCCCCGCCTACAGCGAACACGAAACAGGTTGCGGCTGGATGTGTTCAATTACGAGCTGCAACCACCACCGCATTCGGCCGGTGAGTCACCTCCGCCAGCGCAATCAAACCTTCTCGATCTCCCCCGGCTGCCAAGACTTGTCGAACCACGGCTCGAGCGGGCCATAGATCCGGAGAACGGTGAACCAGCTCTTGTTGGGGAGTGTCTGGATCCAGTTGGAGTCCTTGCCTGCCGGCGCCGTCGGCGCGAACCAGAGAACGGTCGAACCGTCCGGTTCTGACATCACGGTGTCGCCCAAGCTCATCAGGCTCGGATAGGGATTGTCGGTCTGCAGCAGTGACCGGGTTTGGGTGTCGTAGACGTCGACCGACCAGAAGTTGGCGGCCGGCGGATTCGGCGGCAGCACAAGGCGGTATGTTGCCGCACCATCGAGGATGCGGCCCTGCGAATCCTGGGCGGTGTAGGTGTAGGCCGACCCGGCACCGACCTGGGCGTGCGACATGGCCGGGGTGATGACCGTCGCCGTGTAGTGATACATGGTCCGGGCATCAAGGAGCCGGACCTGATCCTTGACGAATTCGTAACTGCCACCGACGAATGCGTCTTTCCAGGACGATCCCTCGAACGTAAGGTTCGCCCGGTCGCGCGGAAAGTAGAGCAGCGCGCGACTCATGCCTGCGGCAGTCTTGGCCGCCGCGTCGAGGATTGCGCGGAGCCGATCATCAGGCGTGAACGGTTGGCCGTGAACGATGCCGATCGCGGCGAGCTGACCAGCCCGTTCCGGATCGATCGAACCAACGGGTTCGGACTGAACCAGTTCGTTGATCTCCTCGAAGAAGTGGAAATCGTTGGCGTGCACGGTGTTGAAGACCTGTTCGGCCATGTTCACGAACTGCATGGCAGGCGGGTCCGTGGCGTCGGCGAGCAGATAGACGCGTGCCTGCTTGATGGCGTCGATGCCGTCCAATGCCCGAAGAACAGTCCACACCGTGAACGTGCTGCTGCGGTAGACGAAGTAACCCTCGGGTTCCTCCCCTGTGTAACCGGGTGGCAGAAACAGATACTTTCCACCCTGACCTTTGTCCGGCCCGGCCAACCCCATATCGGCGACGTATCTGAACCAGAAGTCGTCGACCACACACAGCGAGTTGGTCGGTGGTTCGATGACCACGGGCCCATCTCGCAGATCAAGGAACATGGTGCCGTAGGCCGTCGACGTGTTCGCCGTGAGCAGCAACGATCCCGAGTTGGCACGAGGATCGGTGATTCCCAGGACATTCAACCCGTCAACACCGATGCTGCGCAGACCGTGGCGCATAGCGACGAGAGACGCTCCGGGCACGGCATTGAGGAACACGTCGATCCCGCGAAGATAGTCCAGGCCCTCGTACAACTTGGCGGTGGTTTCCGGCTTTGGCACCCCGTCGAAGAAATCGAAAGTCCCCAACGGGGTCTCAACGCTATCGGGCAGACCAAGTGCCTCGAGTTCCGCCGTCAGATCGGTATTACCTGCAGTGCCATCCACTCGGTCTGCACTCCTTCATCAGGATCGCCCGGCACAGCCGAAACGATTCAGTGTGAGAACGCCACCATCCGCGGGGTTCCGCATCAACCGTAGTAGGAATCGCGCATCGCTGGTGGGTGTCGGTGGATGCCACCCGATCCCTGAGGAGCCTCGCGAGGAACGAGCGACGCGTCACCACCCGATCCCTGAGGAGACTCGCGAGGAACGAGCGACGCGTCACCACCCGATCCCTGAGGAGACTCGCGAGGAACGAGCGACGCGTCACGAAGGGGCCGGCCCTTCGTGACGGTCCTCCGCTGGCGCTCCGGACCTCCTCAGGGACCGGAGGGTGACGGTCCTCCGCTGGCGCTCCGGACCTCCTCAGCCTGAATCCACCGATTGGTGGGTGGGGTGGACTTTTGTGTTTTCGTGACTTGTGTTGTGCGCGTTGAGGTGTGGTGAGTAGGGGGTATTCGCCGATCTCTGAGTTCGGCTTGTTTCACTGGGTCCTCGTGTTGGGCCGGGGTGGCGGGTGGATAGGTCAGGCTGCGGCGGGTTGTCGGTGGTGGGTGGCTGCGAACAGGCGTTGCCATTCGTTGTGCCAGGGCCAGTCGGCGGGCAGGTGCAGGGTCAGGGTGCGCGCGGATCGGGCGGTGCGGGCGGGTACCTGGATCAGGGTCCGGCGAATGGTGGGTGTGGTGGCCGCGGCCAGGCGTGGGCCGGCGATCGAGGCTGCCGCGCGGGTGAGGTTGAACGCGATGACCGCGCACGTCAGCCAGGCCGCGTTGGCCGCGAAGCACCCCGAGGGCATGTGGGCCAGTGCGGAGGCTTTCAGATCGGCGTGGACTTGTTCGATGATGGCGTGGCGGCGGTGGATCTTGTCGGCGGTGACGGTGTCGGCATCCTCGCTGGGGGTGGTGGTGAAGAAGGCGTGGAAACGCCACAGCTCAAACAGGGATTGTTGCTCGACCGGCGTGGCCGAGGGTCGCAGTGCGCGGGTGCGGCGCACGATCAGTCGTCCGGGCACCTGCGCGGATGCCGGGTCGGACGCGAAGGCGGTGAACGCGATCTCAGCGACTTCGGCATCCGAGATCAGCTCGCCGGTATCGGGGTCGGTCACCGCCCGCGGGTAGTGGATCGGGGTCCAGTCGCGCTCGTCGATCTGGGTGATGGCGCGTTTGACGTCGGGGTTCATGCGCGCGGTGATCGAGACGTGGGCGCCGGCACGCCGCGCTGCGGCGATGACTTTGCGACTGTAGAACGCCGAATCGGCACGCACCAGGATCCGGCGGTGATCGCAGGCTGCGGCGGTGTGCAGCGCTTCGGTCAGCAGACTGCCCGCCCCGCGCGCCGAGCCTGCCGGACCTGCACGTAATCGTTGCGCCACGATCAGCGGTGCGGCGTCGGTGGCGCTCACCGTGGCCAGCAGCGCGTTGAGACCACGGGTGCCGTTGTAGCCGATCCCGGCGCCCTGTTTCTGATAGCCATGGACCTGCACCACGGTGTCGTCGAGGTCGAGCATCGTCGGCTCCTCGCCGCTACCACCGGCCGGGGTCGTCTCACACAACCCGGCCAGCAGCCGGCAGGCCACGGCATCGAGCTGGCGCACATGACCGAAGGTGAAGGCCCGCAGGAACGAGCCCAACGTCGAGGGCGCATACGGGTGGTCGAACACCGAGCCCATCGCACCATGGCGCAGCACCGCCATGTCATCGATACTGTCAGCACCCATGACCATCCCGGCGATCAGCGAGGCCACCTTGGCCCCCGCGTGCGCACCTTTATCGGTGGGCAGCTGCACGAACTGATCCACCAGCTCATCGAGCCCGCAGCGATGCGCCAACGCCATCACCGGCACCACCCCGGCCGCCGCCAGCAAATTCGGGTCATCGAACCTCACCGACCGCACCGGCGCGGTATGACACAATTGCATCTACGAGATGCCCTTTCTGAGTGACTGGACAGACCTTCGACAAGTCCCATCCTCTCACTCCGACAGGGCATTTCGTCTCACCAACACCCCCAACAACCCACAACATCGGTGGATCCAGGCTCAGGGACCCGAGGGTGACAGTCACCGAGACGGCGCTCCAAACCTCCTCAGGGTGACGGTCCTCCGCGCTCGCTCCCAGCCTCCCCGGAGGGTGATCTAGTAGGCGTTCTTGATGACGAAGTAGGAACCTCGGATGGTGCCGGCGAGCTTTGACTTCTGCCGCGCGAACTTGAAGGTCGATGCAAGCTCGTCGGGGATCTCCATGCCATCGGACAACTTGAAACCGACCGCGCGCTTGCCCCCATCCTCGAGCGAGTACATCACGTTGATCGACAGACCACTTTCGTAAAAGACATACGCCATCCGAATGCCGTCGACCTCGAACTCAGTCGCCTCGAGGGGCCGCGACCCGATGACGAGGTCACGCTCCTCCTTGAGGATGCGGTGTACCCAGTCGACAGTCGAGGTCGCCTCATCCGCCGGTTCGACGGTGAACACGTGGTTGTACTTGTTCTTGAAATAGCGCGCTTCGTTGGCCCGTAGCCCGGCCAGCGCATCGACGACCGGCGACGATTCGAGTCCGATGGTCGAGACGTCTGTGAAATCTACCGCGTAGGCCATGGCCTTTCTTTCCTTCCCGTCCGGTGAGTGCCACCCGAGTGTCAAGTCATTTCGGGTCGACCGCGTCATCCCCCAACCCTGCCAGCTTCGACGTCGAATCGCCGCCGATCTGCGTCATCGAGGGTTCTAGGACTTAAACAATCGCCGGCGGCATGCCAAAGTGAAGCCTGCGCGAGCGGGGCAGACCGCCGGCACTCGCCAGGTCTCTCGAGACCCAAAGCTCGCCCGGTCGAGCCGTCACACCCCCGGGTCGGGAACCAGCCGGAAGATCGGCGGCACCCGCCCGAGCCTGCGTTCGTAACGGTCGTAGTCGGGCGCGATCGTGAGGATCCATTGCCATCTGTCCACGGCCTCGTCAGCGGAGAGCGGTTCGGCACGCAATCGCATTCGGCGACCGTACAACTCGCCGACGAGCGACGGGTCGGCGCTCAGGTTGTGGTACCAGCCCGGCGGCGTCGCCATCCCGCTGTTCGCCGCGACGACAAACAGGTCCACGCCGTCCTCGAAGACCTGCACCAGAACGGTGCGAGGACGCCCCGACCGGCGGCCGGTGGTGGTCAGGACGATAGCGCGGCGCCGCCACAGCGAGGTGATCCGACCGCGAGTGCGCCGGTACAGCCACACTCCGAATGCCACGGACTTGGTGTCCAGGGCGTGCTCGATCCGAGTCTTCTGGTCCTCCGAAAAGATATGAATCGACATATCTTCATCTCAGCCCTCGAGACCTGACACGGCCAGAGCCGTAGGTCACTCGACCGGCGACTCCAGCGCCAGTGCCGTCGGCCTTCGCGCATCGCATCCGCGATGCAGTATCGGCGGAAAACACGTGTCGCGTAGGCTTGCCCATATACCCCCTAGGGTATATGGGCCGCGTGGCCCGATACCCACGTTCCGAAAGGAGGCAACCAGCACATGATGGGAAGTACGGGCGCGATGGGTTCCGGTATGGGCTGGGTGTCGATGGCGCTGATTGTCGTCGGCCTGGCAGTGATCGTCTACGTCGCGGTTCGACTCGTCCGACGTGACAGCACCCCGCCGTCTGCCAACGCGTCAGAGCCGCTTTCCCCGTCGAACGCCGGGAGTCCAGCGCAAACGATTCTCGAGGAGCGCTATGCGCGCGGAGAGATAGACACCGAGGAGTTCACCGCCCGCCTCCGCATCATCCAGGGCCGATGAGCCAGCCGATCAGTCGCCGGAAGGCGCTGACGCTGGGAGTGCTCGGGGTTGGCGCCGTGGCTGCCGGGGCGACCGGCCTGGTGCTCGGAACCCGGTCGTCGGGGCCGGACACGGCGGCCGGCGGATCGGGCGCCGCATGGGGCGAGCCACCGGTGCTGTCATCGACCGATGGCGCCCTCGACCTGGAGTTGCGGATCGCCGAGACCGACGTCTCGATCGACGGCGACACAGTGCGGATGCTCAGCTACAACGGCACCGTGCCGGGACCGACCCTCCACCTCCGGCCGGGCGACCACCTGCGCGTGCACCTCCACAACGGACTCGACCGACCCACCAATCTCCACACCCACGGTCTCGTGGTGTCCGCCGCCGGCAACAGCGACAACCCGTTCATTCGCGTCGAACCCGGCGACACCTTCGACTACGACATCCACCTTCCCGACGACCACCCGGCCGCGGTCTGCTGGTATCACCCCCACCATCACGGCACCGTCGCGGATCAGCTGTTCGCCGGGCTGTACGGCGCGATCATCGTCGACGATGACGACTGGGCGACAGCGCCGCCGCGCATCGTCGTCGTCTCCGATGTGACCATCGGCGACGGCGGCGTCGCCACCGTCTCCGGCGCCGAGCGGATGGCCGGGCGCACGGGCAAGACCCTGCTGACCAACGGTCGGATCGCCCCTGCCCTCCACTCACGCGCCGGCGGCAACGAACGGCTGCTGCTCATCAATTCCTGCTCGAGTCGTTACCTGGATCTGCAACTGTCCGACTTCGGCGCCCGATTGCGCGGCCGGGATTCCGCGCGCCTCCCGGCGCCGGTGCCCACCGATCGGCTGCTGCTGCCACCCGGCAGTCGAGCCGATCTCGTCGTCACGGTGCCGTCGGCGCCGACCGATCTGATCGCTGCCGCCGTCGACCGCGGCCAGGTGGGCATGGGCATGATGAGTGGACAATCCACCACCTCCCCCGAATCGACAGTGCTGTCGGTGGTACCTGATGCCGCAGCCGCGCCGTCCGCTGTCGCCGATTCGACGTCAACCGCGCCGCCGGATCTGCGCGACCGCCCCGCTGATGCTGCCCGCACGTTGACGTTGAGCATAGGCGGTGGCCTGGCAGGTGGCGGTGGCATGGCAGGTGGCGGCGGCATGCGATTCGTCATCGACGGTCGCGCGTTCGATCACGAACGGATCGACCAGGCCGTGCGCACCGGCACCGTCGAAGAGTGGACCATCGTCAACAGGTCCCCCATGAATCACCCGTTCCACCTGCACATCTGGCCCATGCAGCTGATCCGTGAAGGCGGGTCGGACGTGACCGCCGTCGACGTCCGCGATGTCATCGACGTTCCTGCGCGCCAGTCGATCACGGTCCGGATCGCGTTCGACCGGTTTCCCGGGAAAACGGTGTACCACTGCCATATCCTCGACCACGAGGACCTGGGGATGATGGGCGTCATCCAGGCCCGATGATGGTCAGCGCGGCGGCCCCGATCTCAGAGACGCTCGGACACCCACGGGTTTCATCAACAGCCGACAATGATCGCCGACGACCGATGAGTGGAACCCATTTGGCAAGTCGGTCTTGGCAAGAGATGACGATCGATGACCGGAGGACCAATGCGCACTGTCGAGCTGTATCACGAGACCTATGGCGAACTCGGCGACCGGACACCGCTGGTCCTCGTGCACGGAGGTGCCGGCACGATCGGGTCGAACTGGGGCGCGGCGATCCCGCTGCTGTCAACGGACCGGCTCGTAATCGGCGTCGAGTTGCAAGGGCATGGTCACACCCCACACTCGGAGCGGCCATACACGTTCGAGAACTCCGCCGACGACATCGCCGCGGTGGTGCGGAAACTCGATGTGCCGCGCGTCGACGTCATCGGCTTCAGCAACGGTGGACCGACCGTGCTGCGGTTCGCCATGCGCCACGCCGACTTCGTGAGGCGCGTCGTCGTCGCGTCCGGGTTCTACCGGCGCGACGGCATGATCGAGGGGTTCTGGGGCAACTTCGGCGACCCGACGATCGACTCGATGCCCACGGTGCTGGCCGAGGCCTATGGCGCCATCAATCCCGACCCCGCTGACCTGAAACGCATGTTCGACCTTGATGTCTCACTGATGCGTGGATTCACCGATTGGGATGACGACGATCTCGCGACCGTGACCCAACCGGTCCTCTACGTCAGTGGCGACGACGATGTGGTTCTCCCCCAGCACACCGTGCGTATGGCGCAGCTGACGCCTCATGGGCGCGCCCTCATCCTCCCCGCCGGCCACGGCGACTACCTGGGCAGCACCGACACCGGTTCGGTCGACCACGGCCTCACCGAACCGTGTCTCACCCTGATCCGGCGATTTCTCGACGATAACCAGGAGAATGCGTGAGATGTGGACCTCCGAGGACTTGCACCGGATCGCCGTCACGGACGAGCTTCTGATCGCCGCACGGCGCGCCGACGGATCGCTGCAAGATTGGGTTCCGATCTGGACGGTCGCCACAGCGGTGAGGTTTACGTCCGCACGTGGTACCGACGCCGGACGGGGTGGTTCGGAAGCGCGGTGCGCTCGCGCCGAGCACGCGTCCGCGTCGACGGATATGAGGCGGACGTCGAGATCGAGGATCTCGGTACCGGCACTGCTGCTCTGCGCGCCGATATCGACGCAGCGTACCGTGCGAAATACGGTCGCTACGGCGAGGCGACGGTTGCCCGGATGGTCGGCGACCAGGCGGCAGCGGCGACGCTGAAACTCGTCCCGCTCGACGCCCGCTGAATCAGCCACTGGCTGGAAGACATTGGCGCGGTGTCGATCTGCACCTGCTCACTCAGCGGACTCGTCGAGCAACTGTCGAATCGCGGTGATGAGTTGCTCGCGCCCCGGAACGCGGTCGTATCCGGCGTCCGTCAGGTACCTGCGGCAGGTCAGGGACTCGGCGACCGTGCCGTCCGGGGCCAGGGGATCGATCCCGTTGACGGTCATGGTCGGGGATCCGGCGAATGCGGGGTGCGCAGCGATGTCGTCGTCGGACCCGAGCACGATGGTGGCAACCGAGGTCGCATCCAGGTGGAGCTCGCCCAACACGTCGACGAGGAGATCGTGGGCGATCTGCTGATTCGGGCAGTCAGGTATCACCAGCAACTCGAAGTGCGGTGTGGGCATGCACCCACGGTAACCCGGAGCCGAGCTGCCTGACCCGAACCCCGTGAGGGCACTCGACATGGCCTGCCGCGTAGCCACTCTCGGGATCGGGCCGGGCGGCGGGCGAGCTGTGCTGGTGCCAGATCACCGCTGGGACGCCTCATTTGTCGATGATCGGGGCGAGCAGTTCCGCGGCTCGGGCGAAGGTGATGCCGTGGTCGTCCGGCACCGTGGTGATCGCCGTGGACTCGCAATCGGCCGTTTCCGGACGGCGACCCTCTGATCGCGAGAGAATGACGCACAAGCGGGACAGCTTCGGCAGCAACATCCGCCACAGCGCCAGGAGGGCACAATGACTCAGGCCCAGCACTATGAACAGTTCCTGGCACTGCATCAGCGGCCCGGGGCATTTGTGATGCCCAATGTCTGGGATGGACTGTCGGCGCTGATCTGCAAACACGCGGGCTTCGGAGCATTGGCCACCTCATCGGCCGCTTACGCCGCCACTCTGGGCCGACGCGACGGGCGACACGCGGTCAGCGCCGCCGAGCACCTTGCACATGCACGGCTTCTGATCGACGTGAGCGGCCTACCCATCAACGGTGATTTCGAGGACGGCTACGGCGAGACACCCGACGACGTCGCCGCGACGGTGAACGCCTGCATCGACACCGGCCTTGCCGGAGTGGGCGTCGAGGACTCGTCCGGCGACCCCGACAACCCGATTCGCGACTTCGACGACGCCGTGGCCCGGGTGAGCGCCGCGTCGCGTGTGGCGCGGGGGCGGATCGTGCTCACCGGTCGAACGGACAATTTCTTCCAGGGCCGCATGGACCTCGACGACACGATCCGTCGCCTGACGGCGTTCGCCGAGGTGGGTGCCGACGTCCTGTACGCGCCGTTCCCGCCCGACACGGCGGCTGTGCGGGCGATCGTCGCAGCCGTATCCCCGAAGCCGGTGAACATCGTCGTCGGCACCAAGTCCGAGAGGCCCCCGGTCGCCGAACTCGCCGCGGCCGGGGTCAAACGCATCAGCACCGGGATGGCGCTCTATGCCCACCTCGCCGCGTCGCTGCAGGAAGCGGTCGCAGCGTTGGGCGACGGTGATATCGCGAGCGCAACGACGGGGATCTCGTTCGCGGAACTCGGCAGCCTCCTCGACACGGCGGCAACTCGGAACCTTCCGGGCACGTCCTGACCCATCGTGACGGCATCCGGCATTACGCTGAACCATCGTGGACGACGCCAGCCAATCCTCGTCGCGGACACCGGCACGGCGCGGACCCGCGGCGAGCACCTTGACCCCGGTGCGACTGGTCGCGTTGGGCTTCGCCACGGCGATCATCGTCGGCACACTGCTGCTCTTGGTGCCCGCGGCCACCAATCCCGGGCTGCACACCAGCGTGTTGCAGGCATTGTTCACGGCAACATCGGCGATGTGTCTGACCGGACTGGCCGTGGTCGACACCGAATCGCATTGGTCGACCTTCGGTCACGTCGTCATCCTCGGTCTGATCCAGATCGGCGGCCTCGGGATCATGACGCTCGCGTCGGTCGTCGGCCTGATCCTGGCCAACCGCATCGGGTTGCGCGCCCGATTGAACGCCGCCGCCGAGGTGCGCGCCTCCGGACTCGGTGACGTACGCAGTGTCGTCGTCAGTGTCGTCCGGGTCAGTCTGGGCATCGAGGCGATCATCGCGGCATGTCTGTGGGTGCGGTTCGCCGTCGCTTATCACGAGCCGGTCGGATATGCACTGTGGCTCGGCGTGTTCCATTCGATCTCGGCGTTCAACAATGCGGGCTTCGCCCTGTTCGGCGACAACATGATCGGGTTTGCCACCGACCCCTGGATCTGTGTGCCGTTGATGGTCGCGGTCATCCTCGGCGGCATCGGATTCCCGGTTCTCGTCGAAGTGGGCCGGCGAGTGCGCGGTCATAGGCGGCGGTGGAGCCTGCACACGCGCCTGACGGTGACGATGACCACGTTCCTCCTCATCGCCGGCCCTCTGATCGTCTTGGTGCTGGAATGGTCTCGCACGTTGCGTGGCTTCGACTTCGGCGCCAAGATCCTGGTCGCGACGTTCCAGGGAGTCATGCCGCGCACGGCCGGCTTCAACAGCGTCGACTATGCCCAGATGGACCATGCGACCTGGCTGGCCACCGACGTGCTGATGTTCCTCGGCGGTGGGAGCGGCGGGACCGCCGGCGGCATCAAGGTCACCACCTTCGTCCTGCTGTTGTTCGCGATCGTGGCCGAGGCACGCGGAGACCGCTTGGTCACCGCATTCGATCGACGGATCGACGGCCGCGTGATCCGGCAGGCACTCGCGGTCGCACTGCTCGGGGTGGCGTTGGTGATGGTGCCGACGATGCTGGTGATGGCCGGCACCGATTTCGATCTCGACGCCGTGCTGTTCGAGGTCACCTCGGCCTTCGCGACGGTCGGACTGTCCACCGGGATCACCGCGCTGTTACCGGGGTGGGCTCAGGTGATCCTCGTGGTGCTGATGTACCTGGGGCGCATCGGATCGATCACCTTGGTCAGTTCGCTGGCAGCGCGTCAACGCGACCGCCGGTACACCCTTCCCACGGAAAGGCCCTTCATTGGCTAGGAGACCCTCATCCGACGTCGTGGTCGTACTCGGCCTCGGCCGGTTCGGAGAATCGCTTGCCATCGAACTGATGGCCCAGGGCACCGAGGTCCTCGGACTCGACGCCGATGAGTCGGTCGTCCAACGCATGTCGCACCAGCTCACCCACGCGGTGGCCGCCGACACCACCGACGAGGAGACACTCCGGCAGCTGTCGGTACCCGAGTTCGACCGCGCGGTGGTCGGGATCGGTCACGACCTGGAAGCCAGCCTGCTCACCGCGTCGGCACTCATCAACCTCGCGGTACCTGTCGTGTGGGCCAAAGCGGTGACCAATGCCCACGCCCGCATTCTCCGTCAGATCGGTGTGGATCATGTCGTCCGTCCCGAACATGACATGGGCAAGCGGGTCGCCCACCTCGTCCGGGGCCAGATGATGGACTACATCGAGTTCGACGATGACTTCGCCATGGTGAAGACCGATGTTCCTGCCTGGCTTGTCGGAAAGAAGTTGGCAGATTCCTCGATCCGGCAGAAGTTCGGTGTCACGGTTGTGGCGGTGAAGAACCAGGGAAGCCGATTCACCTACGCCACCCCGGACACAATTCTGTCCAGCGAGGACACGATCATCGTGTCGGGCGAGGTGGCGCAGGCCGAGAGGTTCTCCAACCAGCGATAATCACCTGGCCCACAGGGCGCACGGTCGGACTCCTCGCGACACCGGCAGAGATCGACCTCGTGCGTCCATGCGCGCAGCACCGTGTTCATTCCGGGCACCGGAGACATCGACCGTCTCGAAGCCGACCTGAACGTCGGCGACGTCGGTCCAGTGTCGACAGCGACGCCGATCGAGGCGCCGCACTGGCCCGCTGAAGCGCGTGGACGCCCCGATCCGGTTCACCGGCAGAACCCGGTTTGTACGCACCGCTCAGTAGTTCCGCGCGACAACCGGACTCGTGCCGTATCGATCCCCTCCCTGGGCATAGTGCAGATGCACTTGTGCGTAGATCTCGTCGGTGTCGTCGAACGCGTTGTGATCCTCGTCCATGTATTCGCGCGGGACGAGCATGATCTTCAGGTAGCTCAGCCCTTGATCCGTGGCGAGCAGATGCCCGCCGGGCATGCTGCCCGTTCCGGTGGCGAGTCGTTCGAAGACGACGTCGTCGGTACCGGGATCGTCGGCCTTCAGGGTGTAGGTCACTCCCCCGGCACGCTGGTCGTTCATGTACTGGATGATGGTCTCGGCATCGATCCGGCTCATCGGAAAGACGCCTTCGATGGTGACCCGGATGTTGTATGCATCGGGTGCGTACACCGACAGGCGCGTGCCCGTCGCCCGCGGTGCGGCATCGGCAAGGCCGGCCGACCCGACGGTGACCAGTCCGGCGGCGATGGCGACGGCCCCCACCATGGTTCCGAAACGTCCGGTGAACTTCGGAAAGCTCATTTGTTTTCTCCTGCAGTGTGGATGGTGACGCAAGTGCTTCGGTGACCACTTGCCCAGGTGCGGCCGGTCGACCAGCAGCTGGGGCGCTCCGGCTGGTGGAAGCGCCGACATCAGCATTGCCGCAGATCGATCCGGGCGAATCGGGAAAAGCTCCCCACATTTCGACCGGCGTGTGGGCGATCGTGCATGGGGAGATCGCGCGCTATCCCGACGTCGGCTGCCACTGCGCGCCCCGTCCGACGGCGATGCTGCTCCGGGGGGCCGGGCATTGATGGACAATCGAACGGTGACCACCGAGCGTCCACCGAGCCGCGACGTCATCTCCCCCACCGACGTCGCGAATCTGGTGTTCGACACCGAGGATCGGGTCAACACGTTCATGTTGGCCGGTCGCCTCGGGCCGGGCGGATTCGTCCTGCCGGACGGCACCGTCGATCTGGACCGCGCACGGGATGTTCTCATCACCCGCGCCGAGGCCGTACCCCGACTCGGACAGCTCGCCAATAGGTCCGGACGGGTGTGGCGATGGCAGGACACCACGATCGAGCCGACCCATCACATCCGCTCGGTCGACGCAACGAGCCTGACCGACCTCTGTGCGGCGTGCATCGCCCGTCGCCTCGACCACGCACATCCGCTCTGGGAGATTCTCCTGGTCCCTCGCATCAGTCCCGGATGCGCAGGCATCGTCATCCGCATTCACCACGCCGTCGCCGACGGGCTGGCCGCGGCCGTTGGGGTTGCCGCACTTGCTGACACGACGTCCCTCACCGCGCGAGTCAGACCGACAGATGCGACGGATGCGACGGCCGGCGGCCACGGTCGCCTCGGGCAGTTGTGGCGCGTGGCCACCGGCGCGAAGGTGCCGACCTCCAGCGTGCTGCTCGGTCCCACCGATGGGCCTCGCGCGGTTCGATTCGCCGACGTCGATCTCGCTGCCTTCCGTGCCGGTGTGGCCACGGCCCAAGGCACCATCAACGACGGGGTCCTGGCCGTGGTGGCGGGGGCCGTGGGCACGGTCCTCGGCTCCCTCGGTGAGAATCCACCTGCGTCGGTGACCGTTTCCGTTCCGGTGGCACTGCGCCGCCGCGGTGGCGAGGGCAATGCGATCGGGTCCGCGATCGTGCCCCTCCCGCTGCGCATCGACGATCGCGCCGAACGAATCCGCCAGATCCACAGGGTGGCAGCGGTGGCCATCGCGGACGCGCATCGTGCCGGCACCTTCCCACCGGTGAACAGCCGTTGGATGATGCGACAGTTCGACCGCTACAGCCGACACCAGCGCAGGATCGGCCTCGTCACGAGTGATGTCCCGGGACCCGAACAGACACTGACGTTCGACGGAGCACCCCTGCTCGAGATGCACGGCGTAGGGATGCTCGGCGGCAACGTCCGGATCAGCGTGGTCGCCGCGTCGTATGCCGGCGTGTTGTCCTTCGGATCACACACCGCCGCGGCAATCCCTGCCGACACCCTCGCCGATGCCCTGAACACAGAGGTCAACGCCGTCACCACGCTCGCTCCGGGCCACCCCCACTGAACGGCCCGGCGACAGCCGAAACCTGCTGCCCGACCTCGATTCCCGGAGTTCTGGCGAGCAGTCAATCGATGACGCCGACCTCCCGCCCGCGGCGGACCGCCTCACGCCGGTTCGGCACCTCGAGGCGGGTGAGGATGGCCGACACATGGTGATCGACCGTCTTCTCCGAAAGATAGAGGCGTTCCGCCAGTTCAGCATTGGTGAGACCTTCGCCCATCAATGCCAGCACCTCGACCTGCCGCTTGGTCAGCCCCGCCGCGTTGGCCACGGTCGCAGACCGCCGTCGCGCGGGGACCGCGGTCATTCCGTTCAAACGGAGATCCCGTCGGATCTTGCCGGCCGTCGCGTGGGCGCCGAGCCTGTCGAGTGTCAGGAGACCTTTGCTGACACAGGACGGATCTCCGGTCTCGGTGAAGGCCACCGCCGCATCGAACTCCAGACCACGCTCCTGCAGCATTCGGGCGGCTCCGAGGATGTCGCCGGCGACATAGGCCGCGTAGGGCGGTGCCATGTCGGCCGGCTGCACCTCGACCCCCACGCGCCCCAGCCAGACGGCCAGATCTCCTCTTCCCCATTGCAATCCGTCGCCTCCGTGGGCAGCAAGGTGCGCGAACTCACCGCTCCTCGCATCCGCCGAGCCGGTGAGCCACATACGCTCGACAAGCGCGGTCGCCGCCGGGACGATGCGCAACGGCCCTCCGTAGCAGACGCTCAACTCCCACGCCCGATCCAACTCGTCGCCACCCTCGCCGCGAGAACGCAGGGCGACGAGACCACGGACGAGTAGCGGCCAGGGCCGAGCGAGCGGTGCCGACGGTCCGTCGAGCACCACCGCACAGTCTTCCAGGGCCTCATCCCAACGGCCGCTGAGGAATTCGAGGCGACCGCGGGCACCCAACTGCCACACACGACACACCGGGAGATCATTGTCGATGGTCATGTCGATGCTGATCGCCAGCAGATCCGCCGCCTCGTCGAAGCGACGTTGCTCGACGTCGAAGTAGGCGAGATTGCTGTAGCCGCTGGAATGGATCTCATCCAGGTGTTCGGGAGCGTGGGAGAGGACCTTCAAGATGCGCTGGCGACCACCCGGCACACCGGCCAGCACGTCGCACATACCGTCGATGATCTCGATGCGTGCGCGAAGCCCCGGCTCGCCGACGACCTCGGATACGCGGCGAGCACGTTCGATGTGCTCGCGTGCCACGGCGACGGAGGCCGAGTGCAGTGCAAGAAACGCCCGCATCGCGAATCCATGACCCAAGGGGGCGGCAACCTGGTCTGACCCGTCGAACACACTGATCGATTGGGCGACATGGTGATCGGCGCGTTCGCGATTGGCGTTGTACCACTCATAGATTGCCAGTGCGTTGTGGTCGGCGCTCATGCCGGGCACGTCGCCGGCCGCGCGACGGCGATCGAGCGCCCGCTCGCACGCATCTATCGCATCCTCGAGCCGATCGATCAGGTAGAACTCCGCCGCCAGCAACTCCAACAGTTCGGTGTCGTCGGCGCCGGCGCCATCCTGGACTGCGAGAGCTGTCCGGAAGAAGTCCGCGCTCTGGCGATGTGCACCCGAGCGAGCGGCGGCGCGTCCGGCCGCAGCAGCAGCGGCACGCACACGGGCATGATCCCCGGCACCCTGTGCGTGGTGGACGATCGTGGCGGGATCGGGATCTCCCACGGCGTCGTACGCGCTGATCAAGCGCCGGTGCAGGCCCACTTCGGCGCCCGGTGGTATCACGTCCACGACCGCCAGGCGGCACAGATCGTGCCAGAACGAGACGCCACGCGCGGTGCTGCGGACCAGATGCGCAGCACTCAGGCGCGCCAAGGCCTCACCGCTGGCGCCCAGCGTCGCCATCACCTGGCCTGGTACGGCGCCCGGTGAGCATGCCAACAGGTTCAGCACGTCCCAGCAGCCGGTGTCCAACCCGACGGTGCGAGCCAGGATCGCGTCGCGCACGGTGGCAGGCAGGTCGTCGCCGTCGTGGTCCAGCAATTCGGTGACGAAGAAGGCATTTCCGCCGCTGAGTCTGTGCAGAGTCGTCGCATCGAGGTGACGGTCGCCGATGAGCTGCGTGACACCGTCGACCGACAGTGGTTGTACCGGAATCGAAATGGCCGACGAAGAACGCGCGACGTCACCCAGGAGGAGTCGCACCGCATCGGCTTGTCCCGGAGCCTCGTCACGACGCGCGGTGATCACCACCAGGGTGGTGAAGTCGCGGATGCGCCGCAGGATGTGCCGCAGGAAGTCGGTGGTGCCCTGATCAGCCCAGTGCGCGTCATCGATGACCAGCAGAGTCGGCGTCGACGCGAGATCGAGCGTCACGGCGTCGAAGATGTCGTAGGCATGCTCGGCCCCGCGCAACGTCTCGCGGGTCTCCGGGGAGAGGGCGTCGACGACGTCGAAGAGTGGGCCCAGCGGCCGCGGGGTCTCCAAAGGGTCACAGGCACCCCACAACACCCGAAGGTCACCTGCGGACTGCCGCACGAACTCTTCCACGAACGCTGTCTTGCCGGCGCCGGCCTCGCCGGTCACCATCACGACACCGCCTTCACCGCCACGTGCCCGATCGGCGCGTGCCATGAGCGTTGTCAGCTCTTCGTCGCGCTCGATGAGGGCCACGAATAGACGATAGGCATCGCGTTGACCAGCACACAAGACCACCGAAGATGGGGAGCAACTCCCGATGTGAGGGATGTTCGCCGAGGACGACGCTGGTCGAGTACATCCACCCTCCGAGAACAAGGAGACCGACCATGAAAACCTTCGTCATCGAACGCGAATTCCCCGGCGCCAAGGATCTCGACACCGCCGCGCTCGCGGAGATCGCGCGCACGTCCAACGCGACCGTGGAAACCCTCGGCGTTCCGTATCGATGGATCACCAGCTTCGCAGCGGGCGACAAGGTCTACTGCGTTCACGAGACCGCGGACGAGGCCAGCGTCTGGGAGCATGCACGCCGCGCCGGCTTCCCGTGCACCACGGTCACCGAGGTGTCGTCCGAGTTCGGCCCACAGACGGCTGATCGCTGACGGCTGACCGCAAGGGCACAACCCGCGCTCCACGAGGCCACCGAAAGCCACGGTGGAGCGCGGGTGTGCTGTGGTGGTGCGGGCTACAGACCAGCGGCGTCCGAGGCGTCCTCGTGACGGGCGAGCCACGCCAGCACGCGGCCCTTCGACCAACAGCGGCCGACGGCCTCGCTCCGCAGGCAGGAATGCTCGACGATCGCCAGACCGATGATGCTGTGACCAGAGGCGTGACGGTCACCGAATGTCGGTATCGATGGCGCGACTCCCACACCCTCCACCGACACCCAGGCAACGGACCGCGCGGTTGCTGCCCCGTCCAGACTCTGCAGGAAACGCAGACGACCCTCCACACTGAGTTGCGACAGTGCCCAGGCCGTCATGACGACCGGCACGGCGTCCGCGGGTACGCGGGCGATGGCGGCGGACAGCACGTCGACCGCATCACCTCGGACGAGGAGCGGCGGTGTCTCTGCCGCCAATGCGATCTCCGCGTCGAGCCTCGCCGCAGAGTCGGCCTGATCGGGTGGCAGGCAGGCACGCAACCAGCGGGTGTCACCTTCGTCGGTGACATCGATCGGATCCTCATCCACTTTGATCCGCGAAACGACCTCGGGGATCGGCGTCGCCGGAACACCCTTGTCCCCCACGATCGATGCGGTCATCTGTACCGGTGACGACAGGACACCGAGCGTTTGCCCGTTGCTGTAGCTGACGTTCACGCGATCGACATTCAGATCCAGTCCGGCGGACCTGCCGACGTCGATCAGCCCGACCCTGGCTGCGCCGGTGCGGCGCGCCGCCTCGGCGATCGCGGGGTAGAGCACGGCGCAGTGACCGGTCTCGCCGCTCCGAATCGTCCGGCGCGCGGCGGCCGCGAGTACGGAGTCGTCCAGCCGCACCAGAGTGTCGATCGCCGCGGCGGCGGCAGCATCCCCGTCGGCGGTGGCATACGCATCGGCGAGTGCGGGGGCGTGTCCGCTCAGCGCCAGATCGTGCAGCACGGCGAGAACGACGGCGGGGCGACGTCGGCGAGCCGGTGCCGCCTCGATGGCGCGCAGTGCCGCCGCGGACCTGCTGACCGCCGTCGCGATCCGCGCGTACAGCGCCGAACCGTCGGCTGGTTCGGTCTCTCCGAAACGGCGATACAGCTCGGCAAGCGCATATGTCGTCGCCATCACCCGCCGCTCTCCTGCCGGCCGATGCCCGACTTGTGGACGGCGTGCGGCACAGTCGTCAGACGCGGCCACGGTGGCTGGCGCAGGACCGCGGCCGAACCGAGCGTTGCCGCGACGAGGCCGGTGATCACTCCGATCAGTGCGACTCGTCCACCATCGACGATCGGGGTCCACGTGGTGGCACCGTCGGTCACGGTGAAGGCGCCCACTGCGACGGGCCTGCCCCGCAGGCCGCGGCGTGAGACGGGGATGAAAGTCGTGTGCTCGTCGATCGTCACAGGAGCACCGAACCGTTCGACGGCGGTCTTGTCGGCGGAATACTGGCGGTTGGACATCAGCTCTCCCTTTTCCTGTCGGCTTGTGGGATGTCTCATCCGATTGCAGGGCCCGGGGCCGCATGCGTCAAGACCGCGGCCTCGGCCTGTACTACTCGATCGATCGGTTCTGCGGTACGTACGTAATTGGAGTAGCCCGCTACCCACGCGGCGTTCACGGCGCCCGTCGCATACTTTTCACGATCTCATTGGACTCCAGCGAGCCGAGGTACCGCCATGACGATCATCTCGCCCATCCCCGCGCATCCGTCCGCGTTCGACAACGAACACGATCTCCAGGTGGCGGCCGCCGAACGTCGACTCCGCGAACGCGCCAGACCGCGAGGTGAGCACAGCCGTGTTCTCGACGAGGCCGACGGACTTGCGAAAGCCGATGACCCAGAACGTATCACGCAGCGACTGGCGCGCATAGCCAACTACTACACGCCCGCCGACACGATCATCAGTCCGCAGCCATCGGTGACCGATGGCGTCGAGCAGGCTGCCGCGATCATGGACCTCCCCGGGGCGGACCTCGAGAAGATCATCAACACCGCCGACTTCCTCGGTGTGCGCTACCTCGACGATGGCGTTCTCGCCAGCCGCGCGATCGGCCGGGTCCAGATCGGTGTCCTGTCGGGTCGATTGCAGGGCTACGGTACGGGTTCGATGGTCTCCCCCACGTTGTTGCTCACCAACCACCACGTGTTGCCCGATGCGCAGACCGCTCGCACGAGTCGGATCGAGTTCGACTACCAGGACGGACCAGGCGGAACAGAGCTGAGATCGCATACCTTCGGCTTGGATCCCGACCGGTTCTTCCTCGCGGACCGGCAACACGATTTCGCCCTCGTGGCCGTGGCGGGCGACCCGGACCTGTTTCGCCAGTACGGGTTCAACCACCTCACCGCGGACCAGGGCACGGTCATCATCGGCGAGTACATCACCATCGTGCAACATCCGGGTGGGCGCAAGAAGCAGATCGTGCTGCGCGAGAACAAGATCGTCGACATTCCCGCCGGCTTCGTCCACTACAGTGCCGACACCGAACCGGGCTCGTCGGGATCCCCCGTGTTCAACGACCAGTGGGAGGTCGTCGCGCTTCACCACGCCAGCGTGCCCGCGCCCGGGCGAACCGAGTTCGGCGGCTTCCTGAACGAAGGAGTCCGGGTGAGCAGCATCCTGGATTTCATCTCCGCCAGGACATTCCCGGCTGATCAACAGAAGCTGGTCGACGAACTGCGCCGAAACGATGTTCCGGTCACGCCCACTGCGTCGCACTCCCCGGTGACCGTGCAGCCGCGCACAGCACCGGAAACCGTGACCCCACCCGCGCCCGATGGGACCGTCACCCTCCGGGTGCCGATCGAGGTCACCGTGCGCCTCGGTGAACCGTACGCACCGGGAGCGGTACCGACGACGGTTCCGGAACCCGCTGTCGCCGAGGCGGTCACCATCGACCCCGACTACTCCGCGCGCGAAGGGTACGACCCGATGTTCTTGGGCTCCTCGGCGCCGCTACCGACCGTCGGCGCAGACCTGGTCGACGTCGCCTCCGGCGAACTGCGTTATCACCACTACAGCGTGGTGATGAACCGCCGCAGGCGGATGGCACTGTTCACCGCGGTCAACATCGACGGAAATCAGGCCGCCGACATTCGACGCGAGAGCGACCGCTGGATCCGCGATCCGCGGCTGCCCGCCGACGAGCAGACCGATGAGAGTGTCTACACGAACAACGACCTCGACCGGGGACACCTCGTCCGTCGCCTCGATCCGGCGTGGGGCCCGAATGCCAAGGCGGCCAACGACGACACCTTCCACTTCACCAACTGCACACCACAACACCACGACTTCAACGCAGGCCGGACACTCTGGCTGGGTTTGGAGGACTACGTTCTCCGCAACAGCGCCGCCCATGGCCTGAAGGTCAGCGTGTTCACCGGACCGGTACTCGCCGACGACGACCCGCCCTACCGGGGCATAGCGCTCCCCCGACAGTTCTGGAAGGTCGTCTCCATTGTCACCGCCGACGGCACCCAGGCGTCCACCGGCTATCTCCTGAGCCAGGCAGCGTTGCTCGAGGAGTTCGCTGCCGGTCCGGAAGCATTCTCCTACGGCGCCTACCGGACCTATCAGGTTCCGGTTCGCCGCATCGGCGACCTCACCGGACTCGGTCTGGACCAGTACGTCGCCGCCGACCCACTAGCACACCTGGAGTCGGCGGGCGACGCACGTGAGTTGCTCCGCCCCCAAGACCTCATCCTCTGCTAAGGAAAGATCATGACCAGCATCGAACCACCCCTCGTGCGCCAGTGCGCGACGATGGAGATCCACCGCCGCCTGCTGACCGAGTCGGCACAGTATCGGGCCGCGCGCTCATCACTCGAGAACGAGACCATCCGCTTCGTCAGCCTCGAACGCACCACCGACGAGATCCTGCAGATCCCGGTGGTCGTCCACGTGGTGCACCGTACTGCCGTCCAGAACATCTCCGATGACCAGATCCACAGTCAGATCGACGTCCTCAATCGCGACTATCGCGCCACGAATCCCGATGTGTCCTCGGTACCGGACGTGTTCGAACCCCTGGTGGCCGACGCGCGGGTCGAGTTCCATCTCGCGTCCATCGACCCGGACGGCAACCCCACCGACGGCATCACGCGCACCCAGACCGGCCGGAACACCTTCGGCACCGATGACGCGGTCAAGTCGGTCGCCTCGGGCGGCGCCGACGCGTGGCCGGCAGATCGCTACCTGAACATCTGGGTGTGCCAACTCTCCGGCGGTCTGCTCGGCTACGCACAGTTTCCCGGCGGCCCGCCCGAGACGGACGGCGTGGTGATCACCTACACCGCATTCGGCACGACCGGTACGGCCACGCAGCCGTTCCACCTCGGGCGTACCACGACCCACGAAGTCGGCCACTACCTCAACCTGTTCCACATCTGGGGCGATGACGGCACCGGTTGCGGCGGCTCCGACGAGGTCGACGACACGCCCAATCAGGGATCGGAGAACGTCGGCAAGCCGACGTTTCCCAAGGTCAGCTGTCACAACGGGCCGAACGGCGACCTGTTCATGGACTACATGGACTACGTCGACGACGATGTGATGGTGATGTTCACCGCCGGGCAGGTCGCGCGGATGCGCGCGTGTCTGCACGACGCGCGCAAGCCGTTGTGGTCGGGCGTCTGAGGCGCACATGAGCGAACTGTGCCGACGATGGTGGCACTCCTTCGAGGAGGACCATGATCACATCCGGGTGTACCGGCCCGACGGTTTCGACTTCCCACCGGCCCGCGGGCGCCGCGGTATCGAATTGCAGACCGACGGAACCTGTACCGAGTTCGGGCTGGGACGGGGCGATGCGCCCGAGCCCACGACCGGGACCTGGACGGCCGACGACAATCTCGAACGACTCGACATCAGCGACCCGGCCGGGTCCACCCGGACCCTGCGACTCGTCCACCTCGGACCCGATCGCCTCGAACTCGACCCGCGGGACGACCAGTGACCACTCCATCCGACACCGCGACAACAGAATTGGGCCCGTCTGCACACAGCTGCCGACAAGCGGCGGCCCTTCGCGCGACCTCGGAGCTGGTCCGGCCGAGCCCGGTGGCCCGCGAACGTGACGACGTCACCGCGGCGTTGCTCGAGCAACTGTCGGCCGAGCGCTACACCGCCACCCATGCGGAGATCGCGGCACCGATCACGCGGCACTCGGCGAGCCCGGAGTTCCGGATAGTCCTGCCGAAAGTCGCCGAAGTCCTATCCGACCTCGGATGTCGGATCACCCGAACGACATTCGCCATCCCGGGCGGGCACAGCGAGAACTGCATCGCCGAGTACCCCGGAACCGGCGACGACCGCGGCCTGGTCGTGATCTCCGCACATCTGGATTCGGTGAACCGACGCGGCGCGGATCTGCCGGCCCCGGGCGCCGACGACAACGCGAGCGGGTCCGCGGGGGTACTCGAACTTGCGCGTGTGCTCACCAGCCAGACCTGGCGCAACGATGTCCGGTTCATCCTGTTCGGCGGCGAAGAGCAAGGACTCTTCGGCAGCATCGACTATGTGAACGAACTCGCGGACACCGAACGTGACCGCCTCACCGCAGTGATCAACATGGACATGATCGCGCGACGCAACACCGCCGAACCCGGCGTCCTGATCGAGGGCGCGCCGGCGTCGCAGACATTGATCGACGAACTCGCCACCTCCGCTGCCACCTGGACAGAACTCACGGTCACGACGTCGACGAACCCGTTCGCCAGCGACCACGTCCCGTTCATCGACGCCGGGCTTCCCGCGGTGCTCACGATCGAGGCCGACGACGACACCAACACCGACGTACACACCGAGAACGATGTACTCACGAAGGTCGACGTCGGGTTGGCCATGGCCATTCTGAGGATGAATCTGGCCGTGGCAGCAGCGCATCTGCGACGCCCGCGCGAGGTGTAGTGGCGTGAACCGCTGCTCGTCAGGCCGCCGAACTCAGAACATGTCATCGACAAGGCTCACTCACAGCCGATGGCACTAGGCTGAACCGATGTCGTCGCTCGTACTCGGACCGATCCTGCGCCATGTCGGCGAGACCACCGCAACAGTCTGGGTGCAGACCGACGAGGCGGCCGACGTCGAGGTGCTGGGATGTGGTGCCCGCACATTCGCCGTCGAGGGCTGCCACTACGCGCTGGTCGTGATCACCGGCCTCACCCCGGATTCGACCACTGAGTATCAGGTGAATCTCAACGGCCGACAGGTGTGGCCCGACCCCGCCTCTCCGTACCCGCCGAGCGTGATCCGTACGCGGGGGCCTGCGCGCGCCGACCACCTGCGCGTGGTGTTCGGATCCTGCCGATTCCCGAAATCCGGCGATGCCGCCCTGGACAAGAAGAACGGACTCGACGCACTCGACTGCTACGCGCGGCGACTGGCCGAACACCCTGCCGATGAGTGGCCGGACGCCCTGATCCTGCTCGGCGACCAGGTGTACGCCGACGAGTTGACCCCGGACGCCCGCAGACGACTCGCCGGTCGCGACCGCAGCCCCAGAAGAAGCGCGAAGCGTCCGCCGGATGAAGTCGTCAGCTTCTCCGAGTACGAGGGCCTCTATCGACACACCTGGGGCGATCGGGAGATCCAGTGGATTCTGTCCACCGTCTCGACGGCGATGATCTTCGACGACCACGACATCCGTGACGACTGGAACACGTCGGCTTCCTGGCGTTCTGACATGCAGGAGCTACCGTGGTGGCGAGATCGCATCCGCGCCGGACTCGCCTCGTATTGGGTGTATCAGCACCTGGGCAATCTCAGCCCCGACGAACTCGCGCGCGACGACACTTATCAGCGCATTCTCGAAGCCAAGGGCGACTGCTGGGACCTTCTGGTCGATCTTGCCGACCACGCGGATTCGGACACTTCCGCCGACAAGGGGCTACGGTTCAGCTATCGATGGGATCTGGGACGCAATCGCCTGGTCATGGTGGACTCACGCAACGGCCGCGTTCTCACCGGCCGACATCGGAAGATGCTGAGTGACAGCGAGTTCGGGTGGCTCGAGGATCAGGTCACGAACGACCTGGACCAGGTCGATCATCTGATCCTGGGCTCGTCGCTGCCGTGGCTGATGCCGCCGGCGATCGGCGACCTGCAGACGATCAACGAGATCGCGGCCGCCCGTCCCGGCCGGCACGGCAGGATCGGTGAGAAGATTCGTCGCGCCACCGACTTCGAGCATTGGCCGGCGTTCATGAACTCGTTTCTGAGGTTGAGCGATCTGATCCACGGCGTCGCCCGCGGATCATCCGGACCGGCAACGATCACTGTCCTCTCCGGCGACGTGCACCACAGCTATGCGGCGCGGGCCGACTTTCCGGGCGGCACAACGGCGGTGGTCCATCAACTCGTCTGCTCGCCGGTCCACAATCATGTGCCCGGCTACGTCAAGCCGGTGTTCCAGCACGGCTGGTCGCCACGGATGGCGCGGCTGACCCGGGTATGGGCACGGCACGTCGGCGCACCCACACTGCCGCTGAAGTGGGCGAACACCGCCGGGCCGCTGTTCGGCAACACGATCGCGACACTGCGCACAACTGGCCGTGACGCCGAGGTCGTGTTCGAACAACCAACCGAGGACCGGGGCCTCGCCACGATCGCGAGACGCTCACTCACCGACTGAGGCCGCCGACGTCGCCGGCGGGCCTGCACTCATCGCAGCTTGGCTCCGTAGACATGACTGATCTCGAGTGCCATGAGCACTCGTCGGTCCGACACCATCACGGCGCGGTACTCGTCCCAGTCGGGATGCTCACCCGCGCCACGCCGGTAATAGTCGACCAGGGCATCCACTTCGGGTCCGTTCGGATCCGTACCCGGCCCGATCAGACTGACATTGCCTTCGGCGGTCGCCCATGTGTAGCCGTCCGGCCCGGTGAACTCGATCGCCGCGCGCGGATCGCGACGGAGGTTTGCGGTCTTGGCGCGTCCCTCGGTCATCGAGACGAAGATGGTGTCGGTGTCCCGGTCGTAGACCGTTGTCACCGGCGACAGCTGCGGCACCCCGGTCGACCTGATGGTGGCCAGGACGCCGATCCTGGTGTCGGCGATGAGCGTGCGCGGATCGAAATCTGTGGCAGCCATGTCCATGCCAACCCGGGCACCGACCGAGTCATTCCGCCGAGGTGGACGTTGTCCGTGCAGGACCTTCGTCCCACCCGATGGCGGGGCCCTCTCCTCTGGTGCCGTGACATCATTCGTTGTCCACTGGACGTGGAGCGTCGCCGAGGCCAGGAGTCGAGATGCGAGTACTGGTGGCCACCGCCAGCAGGCATGGTGCCACACGAGAGATAGGAGCCCGGATCGGCGCCGTCCTGTCCACGGAGTTGACGAACCGTGGACTCGATTCCGACATCGACGTCGTCGATGCCGCACAGGTGCACGACATGGGCGCCTACGATGCGGCGATCATCGGCAGCGGGATCTACTTCGGCCGCTGGCTCTCAGACGCACGCAAACTCATCGACAACGAGGAGTACCACCTGCTCGGTATTCCGGTCTGGCTGTTCTCGAGCGGCCCGATCGGCGATGACACCCGGTCGACTAGGTCGCCGGTGACTGCTCCGTGGGCGCGCGAACATCGCACGTTTCCCGGCAAACTCGATCGCTCCGCACTCAACGTCGGCGAGCGCTTGGTCGCGTCCCTACTGCGGGTCCCGGACGTCGACGGCCGGGACTTCGCCGACATCGAGAGCTGGGCACGCGAGATCGCGGCCGGGGTTTCCGGCGACGCCCCATCGGGAACCACGCGCTAGGTTTGACGGACCGGAAAGCCCGAGACGACCGTTTCGGGCCATGGGATACAGCGGTCAGCCGTCGGTCCGCGCGATTTGTCGGCAGTCGATAGGAAGGGCAGGTCGTCAGTGCGCGTCACCCCGAAGGTCTGGATCGGCATCGCGATCTGGGCGCTCTACGCCGTGACCGTGTTCATCGTGCAGGTGGCGATGGGAGTTCCCTACGACGAGTGGGGTGACTCCGCGGACAATCTCTGGCGCGGCGCCGTGGTCTCACTGGCCGTCGGTTCGCTGTTGATGGCGGTGATCGCGACAGTGCTGGGTTGGTGGCGTCCGGCACTGTTCGAAGCCTCCCGCACCACTTTGCGCTGGGCGTGGGTGGCGCCGATCGCGATGCTCGTACTGCTCGGGGTGAACCTGGCGGCCACCGACTTCGGCGAACTCGGGACCGACTTCCTGGTGGCGGCGCTCGTACTCGGCGTCGGGGTCGGGTTCTCCGAGGAGATGATGTCGCGCGGACTCCTGCTGGTCGGCTTGCGGTCGACGTTGTCCGAGCGTTGGGTCTGGATTTTGACGAGCGTACTGTTCGGGTCTTTTCATCTCATCAACATCGGCCTCGGCGCACCTGTCCTGCAGACGGTCGTCCAGGTGGTGACCGCCTCCCTGTCGGGGTCGATCTTCTATGTGACCCGCCGACTCACCGGCTCGTTGTTCGCCCCGATGCTGCTGCACGGGCTGTGGGACTTCTCCACATTTGTGCAGCCCCAAGCGCCGACATTCGACCCGCCGGCGACCCTGATCGTGTTCGTCGGGATCTTCGCGGCGGTCGCTGCGTGGCGTATGACTGCCCCTGCCCGCATCGACGCCGAGACCTCGAGCGTGCCCACGTCCCGCGCCTGACCGAAGACCGATCCATCACGCGATAGATTTGGTGGGTCGAGGACCTGTCCGACGGAAGAGTTGGCCCGTGGTGGCACTGCACGACTTCGCTCTGATAGCGGTCATCCTGGCCATAGCGGCGGCCGCCGGGTTGCTCGCGACCAAACTCCGCCAGCCGATGATCGTCGCGTTCATCGGTGTCGGCATCGTGCTGGGTCCGACGGGCGCGGGGTGGGTGGTCACCGACGACACGATCGAACTCCTTGCCCGTCTGGGCATCGCCATCCTGTTGTTCCTCGTCGGCCTGCGACTGGACATGCACCTGATCCGCAGCACCGGTCCGGTCGCGCTGATCACCGGCCTCGGCCAGGTGTTGCTCACCGCCGCGATCGGGTATCTCCTCGCGATCGCGTTCGGCATGAGTGCCATCGCCGCCATGTACATCGCGCTGGCCGTGACGTTCTCGTCGACGATCATCATCGTCAAACTCTTGTCTGATACGCGCGAGATCGAACAGCTCCACGGACGGATCGCCGTCGGCCTCTTGATCGTGCAGGACCTGGTCGTCGTGGTGGTCATGATCGCGATCAACGCATTCGGCAAGGACACCGACGACACGATGGCGGCCAGCGTGGCCCTCGTCTTCGTCAAGGGGATAGCCCTGCTCGTCGGTATCGGCCTGCTGATGCGATTCGTCCTCCCTTGGCTCCTGCACCAGGTCGCCCGATCCCAGGAACTCCTCGTGCTGTTCGGTGTCGCCTACGCGATCGCGCTGGCCGCCGCCACCGACAGTCTCGGATTCAGCTCGGAAGTGGGCGCCTTCCTCGCCGGGGTGTCGCTCGCGGCCACACCGTATCGAGATGCGCTGGGCGCCCGGCTGGTGAGCCTGCGCGACTTCCTGTTGCTGTTCTTCTTTCTCGACCTCGGCGCCGGACTGGATTTCGCCGACGCCTCCGGGCACATCCTGGAAGTTGCCGTCTTCACGATCGTCGTCCTGATCGGTAAACCCCTGATCGTCATGGCGCTCATGGCTGTGCAGCGCTATCCACCCCAGGTGGGCTTCATGACCGGTCTGCCCATGGCACAGGTATCCGAATTCTCGCTGATCCTCGCCGCGTTGGGTCTCGGGTTGGGCCATATCTCGAACACCACGGCCAGCCTCATCACCGTCGTCGCCCTCATCACCATCGCGGGGTCGACCTACCTGATGCTTTTCTCCCATCAGCTCTATCGCCGACTCGAGCGCGTGTTGAGCATCTTCGATCGCACCGCGGCGCGGCGAACCGAACTGTCGGAAAGCGATGAGGAGATCGACGCGATTCTCTATGGACTCGGTAGGTTCGGTCGCCACCTGGCGGACGAGTTCAGTGCGGCCGGCCACCGGATCCTCGCCGTCGACTTCGACCCGCACCGACTTGCGGCCAATTCCCGGCCGGGCATCACGTCGGTGTACGGCACCGCGACCGACCTCCACTTCCTGGAATCCCTGCCCTTGGGACAAGCCAAGTTCATCATCAGCACCATTCCCGCGACAGACGCCAACCTCGCCCTGCTGCACGCGTTGCACCACCACGCCTACCGCGGTCACGTCGTCATGACCGCCCATCACCCGCGGGATGCCGAGCAGCTGCGAGCCGCGGGTGCCGACACCGTGCTCGAACCGTTTTCGCTCGCGGCCGAGGCCACCGTCCACGAACTCAGTCGGCTCGTCGACGGCGACGGGGGCGAGTCCGACCCGGAGGATCGCGGACCATCCGACCAGTGAGAACGACCACGTTTCCCACCGCCCCGGCCGGTACACGGCCTGCCGGTTCGGTAGACCTGAGTGAGGACCCGCCACGCATCCCAGACCCCGGAGGCAGCAGTGCAGCTCGGTTGGACGCATCATCTGGTCGGCGCCGCGGCCGGCGCCATCGCCGCCAACGTGGTGCCTCATCTCGCACACGGCATCGCCGGCACACCGTTCCCGACGCCGTTCTCCGACCCGCCCGGGGTGGGTGATTCGTCCCCGGCACGCAACCTCGTCTGGGCGTCGATGAACGTGGCCGCGGCATCGGGTCTGCTGTACGCGGAGCGATCCCGGCTGAACTCGCCCGCGTTCTGCGGGGTCGTCGGTGTCAGCGCCGCCGCTGCAGGCGTCGGACTACGAACGTACTTCCGAGGCGTCCGCGGCGCCACGACCTGAGAATGCCGTGGTCATCGCACATGATCGACCATCCGAACCACCAAGGAGGCGCACCTTCGCAATGAGCAATCAGCTCACCTTCACCATCGGCCACGACGAACTGATCATCCGGCACCGCTGGGAGGTGATCAGCATCGTCAACGACATCCTGATCGCCGCCTGGTTCGTCATCGGCAGCGTGTTGTTCTTCAATGAGTCGACAACCACCGCGGGCACCTGGCTTTTTCTGCTCGGCAGTATCGAACTGATGATCCGGCCTGCGATTCGCCTGGCTCGCCGAATCCACCTCCGGCGTGTGCGTGGCGGACAGCTCAGCACCGATTCCGACACCGACTACTGAGCCGCCACCAGAGTCCTGGGCGCAGGTGCGCGATTCGCCTCACCGCATGACACCGCCGCCATCCCATTAGGGTGAGGCGAATGGTTTCGCAGCAACAATGGGAGCGCCGGACCGAATGGCCGATGGCAGGGGTGGCCCTCGCCTTCCTCATCGCCTACAGCTGCCAGGTCTTGATGGACCTGTCAGGAGCCGCCGAGCACATCTGCGCGGTCGCGATGGCCGCGTCCTGGGTCTTGTTCCTCATCGACTACCTCGGGCGTCTCGTGCTCGCCGAACGGCGGGTTCACTGGTTCTTCCACCATCTGGTGGAGTTCGCCGTGGTCGTGCTTCCGGCGATCCGGCCGCTGCGCCTGCTCCGGCTGGTGGCGATGGTCACGATCATGCAGCGAGCCGTCGGTGGCGCCATCCGCGGCAAGGTGTTGATGTACACGGTCGTCACCTCGTCGCTTCTGATCTATGTGGCGTCGCTGGCGATGTTGGAGGCCGAACGCGGCCAACCCGACTCGACGGTCAACAGCTTCGGTGAGGCACTGTGGTGGTCGATGACCACGGTCACCACCGTCGGCTATGGCGACTACGCACCGGTGACCACGACCGGCAGGTTCATCGCGGCGGGTCTGATGATCGGCGGCATCAGTCTGATCGGTGTGGTGACAGCCACCATCGCATCGTGGATCGTCGAACAGGTCGCCGAGGAGGACAGCGCCCAGCAGGCAGCGACCGCACGGCAGATCGAAGAGTTGCGTCAGGAGGTCGGCCGGCTGACCGAGCAGGTCGAGGCGACGACGGTCAGCACCCGCTGACGTCCCTCACCCGCGGGGCGTGAGCGCCAGGATGGGGATCGTCCGATCGGTCTTGGTCTCGTAACCGCCGAAGCGGCTCGAGGCAGCCACCACCTCGGCCCACACCCGCTCTCGTTCCGGGCTCTGGAGTTCTTCGGCGTGCACGTGGATCTTCTGTCCGCCGACCTCGATGCTCACCTGATCGGGATGGGCGGCGATGTTGTGATACCAGGCCGGATTGTTTGCCGCACCGGCAGCGGACGCGACGATGTAGCGCGTGTCGCCGGGCCCGGGAAACCATGCGACCGGCGTGCTGCGCTCCGCTCCGCTCTTACGCCCGGTGGTCGTCAGGGCGAGGACCTGCATCCCCATCATCTTTCCGGACTTGCCGGCACGCTTGGCCATCATCTTGTTCATCCAGCGCATCACCGCGCCGTGCGGCTGCCGGGCACCGTAGGTTCCTCGTGGATTCGAGAAAGTCATGTCATTGTCTCCCATCCCCGTTGGCGTCGCCGTGGAGTGATACAGACCTGCCTACATCATGGAGAGATCACACGCCGCTGTCCATCACGCGGGCAGCTTGAGCGGTCATACCCGCAATCACGGCCGACGCCGATTCGACCGCGACGATTGCGCCGACCCCCATCCCGGCATCCACCGCGGGTGGCGCCCAGTCACGCAGGCCGGCACGATCGGCATCACCGAGCACCCGCTCGTGCAGGTCGCGTGACCAGCGGTCGGTGAACCTGTTGCGCAACACCCGACTGGGGAATCGCTGCGGCCATGGCCATTCGTTTATGCGGTCATAACCCTGGGTGAGCACGGTGTCCTCGGGCACGGCACGAAGTAATCGGTCTTTGGCCACCGCCGGGGTGGACGCCTCGACACATGCCGACAACGTCGTGCCCACCCAGACACCGGCAGCCCCGGCCATGAGCGCGGCGGCGACATCGTGGCCGGTGGCGATACCGCCTGCCGCGAGGACCGGGATGTCGACGGCGGCGAGCACGGCGTCGAGGAGCGGTACTCGAGGCTCGCGCGGATCGCCGTGGCCGCCACCCTCGAGGCCTCGAGCCACCACCACATCGATGCCGGCGTGCTGGGCTCGCTGCGCTTCGACGGCGGAACAGACCTGGGTGACGGTGTGGATTCCGGCGGCGTGCGCAGGCTCGACCCATTCGAAGGTGTCGCCGAAACTCACCGACAGCAGCGTCGGGCGCGCCGCGATCGACATGTCGAGCAGCTCAGGTGCGGCACGGCACACCCAGTCGACCAGACCGATGCCGAAGGGCCGCACGTCGCCGAGTGCGGTGAGTTCACGCGCCAACGCGGCGGCGGTGCCGGCGCTACCCATCCCGATCATGCCGAGTCCCCCGGCGCCCGAGACGGCCGCGGCCAGGTGTCCCCCGGCGACCCCGCCCATCGGGGCGTTGACGATGGGCGTTCGCAATCCCAACCCGTGCGACCAGGCTGTGGCGATCGTGGGCCCCGACCTCATCCCATCCGAGCCAGATTGTCGACGGACGCCCGCACATCGGACTCGATCACCCGCGCGACGAGTCTGCCGACCGGGCCGTTCAGCAGACCGCCACGCAGTTCGGCGCTCAGATCGAAGCGCGATCCGTCGTCGACGGCGATCACCTTCATCGTCAGGTCGATGCGTACGCCACCGCGGCCATGCCCGGACAGTGCGATGGCGTCCGGTTCGTCGTAATGGGTCACCGTCCAATGGATGACGTTGCGAAAACCCTTGACCTTGATCACCGACGACACCTCGGTGCCCCGACCGATCTCGTCGGGAAGGTCGCTTTTCCAGCCCCCGAAGATCGTCAGCCATTCCGAGAACCGGCTCAGGTCTGACGCCAGCGCCCATGCCGCTTCGGGTGTCATGTCCGACTCCACACCCACATCCACTCCGGCCATCAGGCCCTCCCCTTCGTCGCGTCTGCACGAAAACGCTTGCCCGGTGTCTCGAACGTACGATGTGCAGATGAATCCCGCCGACCCGTTGTCCGCCGACGATACCCAGTCCGCGGTTCCGACGGTCGGCGTGGAGGAGGAGTTCATCTTGGTCGACCTCGCCACCGGCCACCCGGTGGGCCGCAATCGGGACGTGGCCGCAGCGGCCTCCCGCCGCGGTGTCGACCTCGATCTGGAGCTGACGTCATGCCAGGTGGAGATCGCCACCTCGACATGTTCCACGAGTCACGACGTGCTCGCCGAGCTGCGGCGCCTTCGGTCGGTCGTCGCGGAGGCAGCTGCCGAGGTGGGGATCGGTGTCATCGCGGTGGGCGTACCGCCGACGGTCCCCGATCAACTCCCGATCACCGATACCGAGCGTTATCGGCGAATCGGCGAGGGCTTCGGCATGCTCGCCCACGAACAGGGGATCAGCGGTTGCCATGTCCACGTGGGCGTTCCCGACCGCGACATCGCGGTCACGGTCAGCAACCACCTGCGCCGGCGGTTGCCGATACTGCTCGCGTTGGCGGCGAATTCGGCGATCTACCGGGATGCCGACAGCGGACATGCGAGCTGGCGGACGATCTTGTGGTCGCGCTGGCCGGCCGCGGGCCCACCGCCACATCTGCGCTCGCGCAAGCACTTCGAATCCCTGGTCGACATGCTCGTCTCGAGCGGGGCGATTCTCGATGACCACATGGTCTATTGGGACATCCGCCCCTCCGATCATCTGCCGACGATCGAGGTCCGGGTCGGCGATGTGCAGCCGCACGCAGAGGATGCGGTCGGGCTGGCCGCGATCGTGCGTGCGCTGGTCATCACCGCCATGTCCGACGACGCGGCGGGGGTCAGCGCCCCGGTCATCGACGCCGAGGTGCTGTCCGCCGCGCTGTGGAAGGCGGCACACGACGGTATCGACGGCGACGCGATCGATGTGTCCACCCAGCAACGGGTTTCGACGCAGAGCCTGGTTGGCTCGCTCATCGAGGACCTGACTCCGGCGCTCGACCTCGCCGGCGACCGTACGCTCGTGGAGACGTATCTCGCGCGTGTCCGCTCGCACGGCAACGGCGCCTCCCGCCAGCGCGCGCAGTTCGCGGCGGGAGCCGTCGGCCTCGACATCGTCGAGACCGCCATCGCCGAATTCACCAGGTGATCATGCCCTCGAGACGCCAGTTTGCTGCCGCGTCGGCTGGTTGAGGCGATTTCACACCTGAGTTGGTGCAGGTGAGGATCAGTACGGCGAGGTCGATCATGGTCCTCGCTCCCATCGCGAAGCAGTTTTCCGCACCTACTGGGACGTCGGTCATGGACATCGCGTTCACCTCAGACGGCCGGATCACCGCGATGGACTCGACGCTGCGTCGTCGGCGGTCCAGGCGGTCGCGGTGACCGATCTGTAGTCCCGATTCGGCGTCAGGGCCGCACAATCGCGCCACAGCGCGGCCGACGGCTCTATCGTGGCCGACATGACCAACCGAACCGGCACCGACATCGACATCAAACCCCGTAGTCGCGACGTCACCGACGGCCTGGAGAAGACCGCGGCCCGCGGCATGCTCCGGGCCGTCGGGATGGGCGATGACGACTGGGTGAAACCCCAGATCGGCATCGGGTCGTCCTGGAACGAGATCACCCCGTGCAACCTATCGCTGGACCGCCTGGCGAAAGCGGCCAAAGAAGGCGTTCACGCGGGTGCCGGCTACCCGCTCGAGTTCGGCACGATCTCCGTGTCGGACGGCATCTCGATGGGTCACGAGGGCATGCATTTCTCGCTCGTGTCGCGCGAGGTGATCGCCGACAGCGTGGAGACGGTGATGAGTGCCGAACGCCTCGACGGCTCGGTGCTGCTCGCCGGTTGCGACAAGTCCTTGCCCGGGATGCTCATGGCGGCGGCCCGACTCGACCTCGCATCGGTGTTCCTGTATGCCGGATCCACTCTGCCCGGCTACGCCACGCTCTCCGACGGATCCGAGCGTCAGGTGACGATCATCGACGCCTTCGAGGCTGTGGGTGCATGCTCACGCGGGCTCATGAGCCGCGAGGACGTCGACACCATCGAACGCGCGATCTGCCCGGGCGAAGGCGCGTGTGGCGGGATGTACACGGCGAACACCATGGCCAGCGCCGCCGAGGCGCTCGGCATGTCGATCCCGGGTAGTGCCGCCCCGCCGGCACCGGATCGACGGCGCGACCGGTATGCACGCGAGAGCGGAGAGGCGGTGGTCGAGTTGCTGCGCAAGGGCATCACCGCCCGCGACATCATGACCAGGGAGGCCTTCGAGAACGCGATCGCGGTGGTGATGGCGTTCGGTGGCTCCACCAATGCGGTCCTGCATCTCCTCGCCATCGCCAATGAGGCCGAGGTCGAGCTGTCCCTGGACGACTTCTCCCGCATCGGATCGCGGGTTCCGCATCTGGCCGACGTGAAACCGTTCGGCAAGCATGTGATGACCGACGTCGACCGGATCGGCGGGGTGCCGGTGATCATGAAGGCGTTGCTGGACGCCGATCTCCTGCACGGGGACTGCCTCACGGTGACCGGCAAGACGGTGGCGGAGAACCTCGCCGACATCGATCCCCCCGATCCGGATGGTCTGGTTCTGCGGGCCACGTCCTCCCCTATTCACCCCACGGGCGGGATCACCATTCTGCGTGGATCGCTGGCACCGGAGGGGGCGGTGGTGAAGTCGGCGGGTTTCGACTCCGATGTCTTCGAAGGTGTGGCAAGGGTTTTCGACCGTGAACGCGCCGCTATGGACGCTTTGGAAGACGGCACGATCACCGCCGGGGATGTCGTCGTCATCCGCTACGAGGGACCCAAAGGTGGGCCTGGCATGCGGGAGATGCTAGCGATCACCGGGGCCATCAAGGGCGCCGGCCTGGGCAAAGACGTCCTGCTGATGACCGATGGCAGGTTCTCCGGAGGAACCACCGGACTCTGCGTCGGCCACGTTGCCCCGGAGGCCGTCGACGGCGGGCCGATCGCGCTCGTGCGTGACGGCGATCGCATTCGGCTCGACGTGGGCACGGGGACGCTCGACCTGCTCGTCGACGAGGACGAATTGTCTTCGCGCGCAGCAGAGTTCACGCCGTTGCCGCCTCGCTACACCCGCGGGGTGCTGGCGAAGTACTCGAAACTCGTGACCTCGGCGTCGATGGGTGCGGTGTGCCGCTGACGGATCGCGCCGACAGCGACATGTGACATCGCACGTATCCTGATGGTCATGAACCTCCAGGAGATCATGCCGACTGTTCCGACGACGACGTCGGAGGCCCTCGATCTGTTCGACGCCTCCGACGCCGTCGACCCGGATTTCATGATCGGCACGTGGCACGGGGCGGAACTGCCCACCGACCATCCGATCGACGGACTGCTGGCGGCCAGCGGCTGGTGGGGCAAGCAGTTCATCGATCCCGAAACCGTGCATCCGCTGTTGTTCCGCACACGCGACGGGTCCGCCTTGTGGGCGATGAATCCTGTGCTCGCCTTCGGCGGCGTGCCACTCGCCAACCGGGTGCCCCAGGTGAAGAAACTCTCCCTCGGCACTGCGATCGCCTCATCGCGACTGCTCTACCAGACCCGGACATCGAAGGCCCGCCTGCGGACCACCCGGTTTCGGGGGACGGATACGGCGACGATGGTCTATGACCAATTACCCATCAACGATGTGTTCCACCGACTGTCCGATGATGTGGTGATCGGCGCGATGGACCTCAAGGGAATCGACCGACCCTACTTCTTTCTCCTCGAGCGCAACGATTCACTCGCCCTGCGCTGACACGACACCGACACCGTCCCGAGCTCGTCTAACCGGTCCCTGAGGAGCGAGCCTGCGAAGGCCCCAGAGGACCACCACCCTCCAACCCGTCCCTCAGGAGCCAGCTCGCGAAGGCCCCAGAGGACCACCACCCTCCAACCCGTCCCTCAGGAGCCAGCTCGCGAAGGCCCCAGAGGACCACCACCCTCCAACCGATCCCTGAGGAGCCTCGCGAGGAACGAGCGAAGCGTCACGAAGGGCGCCCTTCGTGACGCCCCTCCGCTAGCGCTCCGGGGCTCCTCAGGGATCGGGGCCAGGCGCTTCTCCGGCACCCCCACCCACCAATGCAAGGGGCAGGCGCTTCTCCGGCACCATCACCCACCAATGCAGGGCGCAGGCGCTTCTCCGGCACCATCACCCACCAATGCAGGGCGCAGCCACTACTCCGGCACCATCACCCACCAACAGCTGATTCCCGCTCAGTCGAGGCAGAATTCGTTGCCCTCCGGATCGGTCATGACGATGTGCCCACCTTGGAGCGGCGGTTCGGGCTCGTGTCGCCGGACACGGCTCGCGCCGAGGGCGAGCAGGTCCGAACACGTGGTTTCCAGCGCGGCCATGCGTTCGTCCCCCGCCAATCCGTGGGCGGCCCGGACATCGAGGTGCACCCGATTCTTCGCGGCCTTGCCTTCCGGTACCCGCTGAAAGAATATCCGCGGACCGGCGCCGTCGGGATCGACCAGTGCCGACGCGTCATTGCGACGCTCGGGTGGAATCCCCATCGCGTCCAGTGCCGCGTCCCAGGAATCAAATCCCGGCGGTGGGCTCTGGATGCGGTAGTCGAGCACCTCTGCCCAGAACCCGGCCAGAGCCGCCGGGTCGCCGCAGTCGAACGTCACCTGGATCTCCCGAGCCATCAGCTTCCCTCTCGATGATGTTGTCCTGACCTTCGCGTCATCCCATCGTGGCACCGAACTAGGACAACCACGGTCCGCCGTCGAGCGACGCACCGACTTCGGTAGGTTGTCGGCATGAAACTCCGTCGTGGCGCTCTCCTGTCGGCCGTCGTTCTCACCTTGACGTTGTCCGCATGCGGTTCAACCGATTCGTCATCAGAGACGACCGCTGCGGACGGCGCGACGTCGGCAAACGCAGCGTCCACGACCTGTCCGAGCGCCGCACCAACCGATTCCACCGATCCGGAATGGGAGTTCGACGGCGCCACCGGCAAGATCGCGGTCACCGGATCGACCGATTCGGCCGCGCCGCGTGTCGACGTCACCACCCCGTTCTCCGTCACCGAGACCGAGGTCCACACCTTGCAGAAGGGCAGCGGCCCCGTCGTGGCGGACACCGCGACCGTGTCCGTGTGCTACATGGGTGTCAACGGCCGAGACGGCAAGGTCTTCGACAGCAGTTATGAGCGCGGAACCCCTGCCGACTTCCCGCTCGACGGCGTCGTGCCCGGCTTCCAGAAGGCCATTGCCGGGCAGACGGTGGGATCGACCGTCGCGGTCGCCATGACCTCGGCGGACGGCTATCCCGACGGCCAGCCCGACGCCGGCATCGAAAAGGGCGACACATTGGTGTTCGCGATCAAGATCCTCGACGCACAGCAGAGCTGATCGCACCGAACTCAGCCCTCGCCGCCGTCGGAAGACAGCTCGGCGAGCCGGCGGCGCGCCGACTCGAGTCGCTCCGCGGCCTCGGCACATGTGCGTGCCGCGCTACGCTGTTCACCGGAACGGACCTCGACCTCACGGCGGGCAAAACGGAGCTCGTCCTCGCATCGGGCCAGTTCGGCGCGGAGCGACTCCGCGCGTTCGCCGAGTTCATCGGCGCGGGCGGTGGACTCCGTGAGAGCGTCGTCGAGCGCCGCCAGCGCTTCGCGGGCCGCGCCTTCAACTCTTGCCGCTTCGCCGACCGAGGCCTCCGCTTCCGCGATCTGTTCGGAGCGACGGTCGTCGTGGTCGGTGGCGTCCTGCGCGGTGGCATGCTCGCGCGCTTCGGCTGGGGGCACGTCAACCGGTTCGGGCACGACAAAGACGCCGGCCGGTCCGAATCCGCTGTACTCGGCTGCCGCGGTGAGGCGACCGCGACGGACGTCATCGGCCACCTCCGGATCGGCGATGGCGGCCCGCAGCGTCTGCGTGATCTCGCGGATCGCCCCGTCTGACAACGTCGTCTGCATCGTCTGCGCGGCGCGCGTGATCTCGGCGACGGTGTCGGCGACAAGGCGTTGACGACGACCGGACAGTTCGCGCAGCCGATCTGCAGACGACCGGCGCTGTGCGCCGACCAGTTCGGCTGCGAGATCGAGGATGGCCGCGACACCGTCCGGCTCCCGCCGCGCCCACTGATTGACCGCCCAGGCCGACTGGGTCGGCCGACGCAGCGCCGAGATCTGCTGCGCGAGTTCGCGATGCCCGTCGGCTTTGGCCTGCTTGGCGAACTCGTTCCGACGGCGGACAAAATCGCCGGGCGCGAACCCATACAACTCGTCGATCACATCGTCGAGATCCGTCACAGGCATACCCCTATCTGTACCGGGTCGAAGCCGGGCGGTGTACCGGTATCCCATGGACGGCCGCGGCAGTACCCACACTGCCGCACTCCGTTGCCGGGCGCGGTGGCTGCGGCGTGTCTCCCAATTCCCTTTGCGGGCATTTGCGAGACACGCCCTAGGCTCAACTCATGCGTGCACCGTGGACCCGCCGAAGCCTCCTGGCCCTCGGCGCCTCAATCGCCGTCGCCATGCTGCCGATGGTTCCGACCGCTGCGGCGGCGCCGCTGAGTGACGACGCACTCGCCGTCGCCCTCCCGGCGCGACTGGCCACGGCGAACGCCTATGCAGCGACCCGCCCCGGCACGGTCGGCATCGTGGTCACCGACCGGCGGACCGGGCTCACACTGGTCAACAACTTCGCCGACACGCCGGTTTGGACGGCCTCCACGATCAAACTCGCGATGGCCACCGACCTGCTAGAACGAAATCGAAGCGGCGCAATCCACCTGGATGCGGCAGATCGCGACGCCATGCACGCGATGTTGCATTCATCGGACGACGACGCGGCCGATCGGCTCTGGTACGCCTACTCGGGGCCGCGGCACATGATGTTCAACAAAGACTTCGCCCGGTTCGGCATGACGAGACTCGCTCCTGCGCGCGGATTCTCCGCCTACTATCCGTACTGGGGGTTTCAGAAGGACACTCCCCGTGACCTCGCCGCCCTGGTCAGGTATGTGTTGTCAGACCTTCCGGCCGCCGACCGCGAGCTCCTCGTCCGTGAGATGCGTGGGGTGGCGACGAACCAACACTGGGGTCTCATGGACCTGCCGGCCGGGTTGCAGCCGGGGAACAAGAATGGTTGGTCCGACGAGCAGGGCGGGTCCGTGGTGAACAGCATCGGGTTCGCCGGCACAAACCAGCGTTTTGTCGTGGCGATCATGAACTCTCTACGCGGACAAGGGAACCAGGCCGACGGCAAGGTCACGGTGTCGCATGTCGCGCGTGACCTCCTGGCCTGACCGCGCCGTTCGCGCGATCCCCCGGGCCGGCGGTCCGTCCCCGCACCGGCCCAGGCCCGGACGAACGTTGACACCGATGACCTGGACGTGTACCCAGACCTCATGACCGCTACACCGAAGTTCCGAGCGGACCGATTCGATCAGGTGACGGTACTCTCGTCAGCCCACGGTGGCGCCTACCCGTACGGAAACACTGTGGTGGTCAACGGGTCCGAGTCAACCCTGGTCATCGATCCGTCCCTCGAGATCGACCACGACCCCGTCGGAGCCGACGCGGTGATGATCAGCCACGCCCACGAGGACCACCTCGCGGGCCTGAAGCATTTCACAGCCCGGACCTTCGCGCATGGCGCCGACGTCGACGCAGTCCGATCACTCGAGGCGCTCCTCGACGGCTACGGCCTCACTCCGGCGGAAAAGGTGGCCGTGGCCGATGAGATCGGCGATCAGTTCGGCCTGCCTCCCGGATTTCCCGGCGCCGAGGGCGTGACCGGCGGTCACGTTTTTGAGCTCGGCGACGTGACGGCGACGGTCATCCACCTGCCGGGCCACACCGCCGGCCACTGTGGCGTTCTCGTCGAACCGACAGGATTCTTCTACATCGCCGACATCGATCTCACCTCGTTCGGCCCGATGTACGGAGACGTCGGCAGCAGCGTCGAGGCGTACCTGCGGTCGATCGACCGGGTTCGCGAGATCGACGCGCGGTGGTACGGCACCTTCCATCAGAAGGGGGTCATCGAGGGCGCTGACGAGCTGCGCCGCAGACTCGATGATTACGTCGGCGTCATCGACCGCAGAGAGAATCGGCTGTTGTCGTTCCTGGACCGGCCGCGGACCCTGCCCGAGATCGCGGCGCATCGCCTGGTCTACCGGCCGCACGTGGACCTGCCGTTCGCCGATGCGGTCGAGCGCCGCACCGCCGAACTCCATCTCGACCGACTCATCGCGCACGGCCAGGTGAGGGTGACCGAGACCGGCGCCTACACCCTCAGCTGACGCCGGTTGCGCGTCGATCACCCCGCGCCCGTCGTTCTGCGGAAAGCAGCCGAATCCGTCTCACGTCCATGGGAGTATCGAAACCATGAGCGATCACACATATCGAGTCATCGAAGTCGTCGGATCGTCACCGAACGGTACCGATGAGGCGATCGCGAACGCGATCGCGCGCGTCACCTCGACCACCCGGAACGTCGAGTGGTTCGAAGTGGTCAGCACCCGTGGCCACATCGAGGACGGCGCGATCGCCCACATGCAGGTCACGCTGAAGGTCGGGTTCCGCATCGAATCGGATTGACCGGCCGATATGACGCATCGCCTGAGCGGATTCCGTCCGAAGTCTTGACTGAGTCCAGAAAACGCGACATATTGTGTGCGTGCCATCACACTCGGATCATGCGGATCGACTCCGCGATGCCGATCTGCGGGTGACTCGCCCGCGAGTCGCCGTTCTCGACGCCGTGTGCGCACATCCTCACGCCGACACCGAGACAATCGTCGGGGTGGTCCGTGCCGGACTGCCCGACGTCTCCCGACAAGCGGTCTACGACGTACTGCGTGCGTTGACCACTGCCGGCTTGGTGCGTCGAATCCAACCGTCCGGCCACGTGGCCCGTTACGAATCACGTGTCGGCGACAACCATCATCACGTCGTCTGCCGGTCCTGCGGGATCATCGGCGACGTCGACTGCGCCGTCGGGGAGGCTCCCTGCCTCACACCGTCGGACCACCGAGGTTTCGTGCTCGACGAGGCCGAGGTCATCTACTGGGGTCTCTGCACAGAGTGCGCGGCCTCTCCCCCTTCGGGATCACACCCGTGATCACAGCCCGAATCACTCCGAAAGGATTGTCGTGACCGAGGAAAATCCCGCCCAGGCGACTGAGCATCCGCCGATCGCCGAGGCGCAAACCGAGCCCGCCGAGGGCGGATGCCCCATGCGGATCAAGCCGCCGGTCGAGGGCGGCGGGAACCGTGACTGGTGGCCCAATCAGCTGAATCTCAAACTGCTGGCACACAATCCGGATGTGGTCAACCCGTTGGGGGCCGACTTCGACTACGACGCGGCACTCGGGGGCCTCGATGTCGACGCGCTCAAGGCCGACCTCGTCGATGTCATGACGGCCTCGCAGTCCTGGTGGCCCGCCGACTTCGGCCACTATGGCCCGCTCTTCATCCGTATGTCCTGGCATGCCGCCGGCACCTACCGCGTCGAAGACGGTCGCGGTGGCGCGGGTTCGGGCATGCAGCGGTTCGCTCCCCTGAACAGCTGGCCCGACAACGCGAGCCTCGACAAGGCCCGTCGTCTGCTGTGGCCGGTGAAGAAGAAGTACGGCAAGGCCGTCTCGTGGGCCGACCTGCTCGTCCTGGCTGGAAACGTGGCACTGGAGTCGATGGGCTTCAAGACGGCCGGTTTCGCTTTCGGCCGCGTCGACGAGTGGGAGCCCGAAGAGGTCTACTGGGGCCCCGAGGCCGAGTGGCTCGGCGACAACCGCTACAGCGGTGAACGCGATCTGGAGAATCCTCTGGCCGCCGTCCAGATGGGCCTGATCTACGTCAATCCGGAAGGGCCCAACGGCAATCCGGATCCGCTGGCCGCGGCAACCGACATCCGGGAGACCTTCAACCGGATGGCGATGAACGACGTGGAGACCGCAGCGCTCATCGTCGGCGGTCACACCTTCGGCAAGACCCACGGCAACGGTGACGCCGAGCTCGTCGGCCCCGAGCCGGAGGCCGCGCCCATCGAGCTGATGGGACTCGGCTGGGTCAACCCACAGGGCACCGGCGTCGGCGCCGATGCGATCACCAGCGGTATCGAGGTGACGTGGACCAACACGCCGACCAAGTGGGACAACAGCTTCCTGGAAATCCTGTACGGCTACGAGTGGGAACTCACCAAGAGCCCGGCGGGCGCCAACCAGTGGAAGCCCAAGGAAGATGCCGGTGCGGGCACCGTACCGAACGCCCACGGTGAGGGCACCACCCATCCGTCGATGCTCACCACCGACCTGTCGATGCGGTTCGATCCGGGATTCGAGAAGATCACTCGACGTTGGCTCGAGCATCCCGAGGAACTCGCCGACGAGTTCGCCAAGGCGTGGTTCAAGCTGCTGCACCGCGACATGGGTCCGGCGATCCGCTACCGCGGCCCGCTCGCACCGTCGGAAACCTACCTGTGGCAGGACAATGTTCCCGCGCAGGAGGGCCCGGCCCTGTCCGATGCCGACGTCGACTCGCTGAAGGCGCAGCTGCTCGAATCGGGTCTCACGGTGTCGCAGTTGGTGTCGACGGCGTGGAAGGCGGCATCGTCGTTCCGCGGCAGCGACTTCCGTGGCGGCGCCAACGGCGGTCGCATCCGCCTGCAGCCGCAGGCGGGCTGGGAGGTCAACGAGCCGGATGCGCTCGGCGAGGTGGTCGCGAAGCTCGAGCAGATCCAGGAGTCCTTCAACGCCGAGGCCGGCGCGAAGGTGTCCTTCGCCGACCTCGTGGTCCTCGGCGGCGTGGCCGGCGTGGAGAAGGCGGCCAAGGATGCCGGTGTCGCGGTGACGGTTCCGTTCACCCCGGGCCGCACCGATGCCACCCAGGAGATGACCGACGTCGACTCCTTCACCCACATGGAACCGAAGGCCGACGGCTTCCGGAACTACGAGGGCAAGGCGAGCGAACTGCCGGCGGAATACCGCCTCCTCGACAAGGCCAACCTGCTCACCCTGTCGGCCCCGGAGATGACCGCACTGGTCGGCGGTCTGCGTGTTCTGGGCACCAACTACAAGGGCTCACAGCTCGGGGTGCTGACCGACAAGCCCGGACAGTTGACCAACGACTTCTTCGTCAACGTGCTGGATATGAGCACCGAGTGGACGCCTTCGCCGGCCGATGACGGCACCTATGTGGGCAAGGACCGCGAGTCCGGCACACAGAAGTGGACGGGCAGCCGCGCCGACCTGGTGTTCGGTTCGAACTCGCAGCTACGGGCGCTGGCCGAGGTCTACGCCGAGGACGACGCGCAGGAGAAGTTCGTCAAGGACTTCGTCGCGGCGTTCGACAAGGTGATGAACCTGGACCGTTTCGACATCTGATCCGGGTTGGCGATCGACTGATCGACGAGGGCGCCCTCCTGCCATGACAGGAGGGCGCCCTCGGTGTCGAATGCCGGGTCAGCCGCCCGCCGGTCCATAGTTCAGGTGCAGCACACCGTTGCTGTACACGTCGGTGCCCTGCAAAGACAGGGTCAGTTCGTCGGCCTCGGACCACAGCCGCTCACCAGTGCCGAGAACGACGGGATAGACAAACAGGTGCAGTTCGTCGACGAGACCGTCGGCGAGCAGTGCCCGCACGAGGGTGCCGCTCCCCGAGATGTAGATGTCACCGTCGGTCTCGTCACGAACCCGACGGATCGTGTCGGCGTCATAGGCACCGATCACGGTCGAGTTGGCCCATTCGACCGCGGGAGTTCCGCTGGTGACCACGAGCTTCTCGGTGTCGTTGAAGAACGGCGCACCCGGATCGTCGTCGGCCGTCCGCGTCGACCAGGCCGGCGCGAACATCTCGAACGTGTTTCGGCCCAGCATGATACGCGTCGAGCGCGCACAAATGGCGCCGATGGTCTCCCCCATCGCCGGATCGAATCCGAAAGGTGCTGTCCACGATGGATTCTCGTAGACACCATCCAGTGACATGAACTCGTGCACGGCGATCATTGTTGATTTCCCATCCTCGTTGTCGTTACTGCTGAGGTTGACTCGCGGGGTGCGCGGAACTCATCGGCGCCGTAGGACTCCCGATGAACGGCATCCTCGAGGGGCCGGCGCCTGCGCCATCCGAAGCGTTCCAGATCGGGAACCGTCTGCAGACAGGTCACCGGTCCCAGACACAGCCACGCGACCACCTCGACCGACTCTGGAGCTCCCACCAGATCGCGGAGAAACCGATCCCGATAGAAGGAGACCCAGCCGACGCCGAGTCCTTCGGCAGTGGCCGCGAGCCACAGGTTCTCGATTGCCAACCCGACCGACAACCGCCCGGTCTCGTCGATGGTGTGCCGGCCCAGGATGTGGCGGCCACCACGACTCGAATCGTAGGTGACCACGATTCCGGTGCCCGATTGCTCGATCCCCTCGACAACGATCGGCCCGAAGGTCGCCGCGCGGTCGGCCGGCAGGGACCGTGCGAAATCCTCCCGGCACTCGGCGACGTGACCCGCGAATCGCGAAAGGGTGTCGCGGTCCTGCACCACGACGAAATCCCACGGTTGGGTGTTGCCGACGCTCGGCGCGGCGTGCGCGGCGTCGAGGACCCGCCACAGTTGTGCTTCGTCGACAACCTCGCCGCTGAACTCGTTGCGGACGTCGCGACGGGCGCCGATCGCCTCGTAGACGTTCATCAAGAACTCCCTTGTTCTGACCTAGAAGCACTGTGCCACGATGAACCGTGGCCACTCGTTGGGACGACACCGACGCACCCAGAGGTGAAGAGTACGACGCCCGCTGGGCACGATTGGCGGCCACCGGTCAGAACATCCACGGCGAGGCCGACCTCGTCGACTCACTCCTGGGCGAGTTCGGCGGCGAACGGGTTCTCGATGCCGGATGCGGGACCGGCCGGGTGGCGATCGAACTGCACCGTCGGGGCTTTCATGTGGTGGGCGTCGACGCCGACGAACCGATGTTGGCGACCGCCCGGCACCGGGACCCGTCGATTGCATGGATCCACGGGGATCTGGTCGAACTGGCGTCACACGTCGACGAACGATTCGACGCCGCAGTACTCGCCGGTAACGTGATGATCTTCGTCGACCCCGGGACCGAGGGCACGGTCATCGACCAGATATGCGGCCGGCTCGAGCCACCCGGACTCCTGATCGCGGGTTTCCAGGTCAACCGCCACCGGTTACCGCTCGCGACCTACGACGAGCACGCCGAGCGCAACGGCTGCGAGCTGATCGCACGGTGGTCCACCTGGCAGCGCGATGCCTATGCAGGTGGCGACTACGCGGTGTCGGTCCATCGACGCGCGGTGTGAGCGTCGGATCGCTGGGCCCCGAACTGTTACCGCGCTCGTCCAGCAACCGTTGCCCGATGTCGCTATGCTGGCGCTTTCCATTGGGCGACCGCAGTCGACGCCGACGTCGCTCGGACGGACAGGAGCGACGATGACCGCAGATCCGAGCACGACTCCCTTGTCGTCGGACGAGCCCGGACGACATATCCGTCTGACCTCGCACAGCGGTGGCGCCGACGCGCTGCCCATCCGGTGGGGTGCTGCCACCCCCGCTGAGCGGGGACCCGTCGTCGGCACCACGGCGCGCCGCGCCGACCGCAATGTCATCGGCACGCACAGTGGGTCCTACAGCGTCTACCGCGCTCTGGCTGTCGCATCCGGCGCGCTGTCCCGCGATCACCGTGCCGACCTGACCAACACCGCGCCGACCGATGTCATCGGGCCCTATCCGCAGTGGTCCGATCCAGCGGCGATCGTGAGTCTGGACCCATGGGGTGCGATGACCTCGCAGGCGTTCGCCGACGAGCTCGCCGCCGGACGCGACATCCGGCCCACCATCGCGATCACCAAGGCACACGTCGTGCTCCCGGAGATCGCCGATGCCATCGCGAAAGGTCGTCTGCGTCCGGACGGCACCCATCTGCTGGACTCCGGCGCGGCCCTGGTCACCAAAGCGGCGGTCGAACCCGTCTGGTACCTGCCCGGTGTGGCGGCGCGCTTCGGATGCACGGAAGGCGAGCTTCGGCGCGTGTTGTTCGAGGAGACCGGTGGGATGTACCCGGAGTTGGTGACCCGCTCCGATCTCGAGGTCTTCCTGCCACCGATCGGCGGCCAGACCGTCTACATCTTCGGCGCTCCGCGAGATCTGTCGAACCCGTTGGTTGAACTCACCGCGCGGGTCCACGACGAGTGCAACGGGTCCGACGTGTTCGGGTCGGACATCTGCACGTGCCGTCCCTACCTCACGCATGCGATCGAAGAATGCATCCTCGGGGCACAGCGAGGTGGAGTCGGGTTGGTCTCGTACTCCCGCAAAGAGGGTCGCGCGCTCGGCGAGGTGACGAAGTTCCTCGTGTACAACGCTCGCAAACGCCAGGAAGGCGGCGACACCGCCGCTCAGTACTTCGCGCGCACGGAATGCGTTGCCGGCGTTCAGGACATGCGATTCCAGGAGTTGATGCCCGACGTGCTGCATTGGCTCGGCGTGCGCAAGATCCATCGTCTGGTGTCGATGAGCAATATGAAATACGACGCGATCACCGGTTCGGGCATCGAGGTCGGCGAGCGCGTCAACATCCCTGACTACCTCATCCCGGAAGATGCCCAGGTCGAGATCGACGCCAAGATGGCGGCCGGCTACTTCACCCCGGGTCTGGTGCCCGACGCCGTCGAGCTCGGCAAGGTCAAGGGCCGGGGGTTGACCACGTGAGCGTTCAGACCAACACGAGCCCATCGGATACGCGGATCGAGGCCGCCGCCGCACATCCCGCCGACCTACTCCGTACCACCACCGCCATTCGGGAGCGGGCGGGGCAGCTGCTGGCCCGAGCCCGCGCGGGCTCCTCGGCGTGGTTCGTCGTTCACGATGATGCGCTCGCGGCCGCGGCGGCCACGGTCGCCACCGTCACCCGAGAGCGCTACCCCGATCTGGACATCCCCTTCCACAGCCGCTGGCGGCATTTCGAAACCGCCGGGGTGGACCGGATCGAGCCACTGCGCGATCGACTGTCCACCGATCCCGACGAGCAGGCCCGCACGCTCATCGACCTCGCGGTGGTGAGTGTGCTGCTCGACGCAGGCGCCGGCGCGTCCTGGCGTTTTCGCGAGCAGGACACCGACCTCGTCATCGGGCGCTCCGAAGGGCTGGCGGTCGCCGGTTGGCACGCGTTCTCCAACGGGTTGTTCTCCAGCGATCCCGACCACCCGCAACAGGTGGATGCGGGCGGCCTGCAGGCGTTGTCTGCCGATTCACTCGCGTCCGCATTCCAGGTCGACGGGGACAACAGTCTCGTCGGACTCGATGGGCGGGTCGAACTCCTGCATCGTCTCGGTACCGCGCTCACACGGCAGCCGGACGTCTTCGGCGACGCGGCCCGACCCGGCCGCCTGTACGACGCGCTCAGAGGTTCGGACACGGACGCGGTCCGGGCCCATGACATCCTTAGCCTGCTACTCGCCACGTTGTCCGGAATCTGGTTGTCCGACAACATGGTCGGCGGCCAACCGGTCGGCGACTGTTGGCGTCACGACGCCGTCGCCGGCTCCGGCGAAACCGCCGGCTGGATGCCGTTTCACAAGCTGTCACAGTGGCTGACCTACTCGCTCCTGGAACCGTTCTCGTGGTCCGGAATCGAGGTGACCGGACTCGACGATCTGACCGCGCTTCCGGAGTACCGCAACGGCGGTCTGTTGATCGACACCGGCGTCCTGACGTTGCGTGATCCCGATCTCGCACGACGCAGCCTGCACGTGGGTGACGAGCTGGTGGTGGAGTGGCGCGCCCTCACCCTCGGCCTGATCGACGAACTCGCCGTGGCCGTCCGGGACGTGCTCGGCGTGGGAGCCGACGAACTGCCCCTCGCCTGCGTACTCGAAGGCGGTACCTGGGCGGCGGGCCGCGAACTGGCGGGTCGACTCCGCGACGGATCACCGCCACTGACCATCATCAGCGACGGCACGGTCTTCTGACACCGGCACAAAGGACACCGACATGGACGACGTAGTTCTCATCGATCACCCCCTGGTGCAGCACAAGCTCACCCTGATGCGCCGAAAAGAAACCTCCACCAACGATTTCCGCCGTTTGCTCACGGAGATCTCCACGCTGATGGCCTACGACGTCCTGCACGACGTCCCGATGCACCCGGTGACGATCGAGACCCCGTTGGAGACGATGACCGCACACGTCATCGACGGCAAGAAGGTTGTCTTCGCCTCGATCCTGCGGGCCGGTACCGGGATCGTCGACGGCATGCTGACCGTGGTGCCCGGCGCACGGGTGGGCCATATCGGTCTCTACCGCGACCCGAAGACCCGAGTCGCGGTCGAATACTACTTCAAGATGCCGGGCGATCTCGCCGAACGTGATGTGGTGATCGTGGATCCGATGCTCGCCACCGGCCATTCGGCGGTGGCGGCCGTGGACCGCATCAAAGAGTACGCGCCTCGCTCGATCAAGTTCGTCTGCCTTCTCACGTGTCCCGAAGGTGTCGCGACACTGCATCGGGCACACCCCGACGTACCGATCTTCACCGCGGCCATCGACCGTGGACTCGACGAGAACGGCTACATCGTCCCCGGCATCGGCGATGCCGGCGACCGGATCTTCGGCACCACCTGATCGCCCACCGCTCGCTGACCGAGAAAGTGACCAGCGGCAGCAGCCAACCCCTTCGCTGACCGAGAAAGTGACCAGCGGCAGCAGCCGGCCCCTCTCGCTGATCGAGTAAGTGACGAGCGGCAGCGAGGAACTGTATCGAGATCGAGATCGGGTTCCACCGCGGTCAGGACGGGAGCTGCCAGGCGACCGCCGCCCCGATCGCCCCGATCGCGTTGAGCGCCCAATGCAGCGCAACCGGGGCCAGCAGGCTGGTGGTGCGATGCCGCAGCCACCCCAGCACGAGTCCGGCGGCCGACGTCGCGATCACCGCACCGACGATGCCGACGACCTGACCGACCACGCCTGCCCCGAGGAATCCGGCCAACCCCTCGTTGCCGGCCGTCAGGCCCAGCGACGAATTGACATGCCACAGACCGAAGGCGAATGCCCCCAGACCCAGGGTCCATCGCACGTCGAACAACCGGCCCAGCGCGCCCTGCAGCACCCCACGGAACAGCAGTTCCTCGGGGAGCACGGTTTGGATGGGGATCAGCACGAGTCCCGCCAGGACTGCGTCGGCTGCGCTGTCGTAGCGATCGGACAGAAAGAACTGCCGGGTGAATGGAACCGCCACAGCCACCGACACGATGGCGAACACGACCACGACGGCTGCCACGGCGTAGGGCACGCCGGCGCGGAGTTCGGTGCGGCTCAGACCCATCTCCCGCCATTGCATACCGGCGAGCCGCGCTCCGATCGCCACCACGACCGCCGCCGCCGGGACGGCCACCATCGATGCCCAGTGGCCGGCGAAGTGGGCGAGGAAATTCGTGGCCACCAGGGTCGCGACGACACCGACGAGCAACATGATCGAGCGTGCGCGGGTCGGCTGCACGGTGGTCACCGGGATACGGTACGTCGGGAGCGGGGTTCTGGTGGCGCGGGTGGCGTGAATCGTGTCGATACTCAACCCGATGTGCCTCATCTGCACAGCGACGACGTGCGCTTGGAGGCGAGGGGGACAGCACCTACTCGGGAGTCGTCACCCCTTCGCCGACGGCGGCTACGCGCCCAGATCGCCGAGCAGATACCGGTCGATGCTCGGGCCCACACTCGTGGCCAACTCCTCGATCGACGCATTCTCGACATCGGGAACCTTGAGGATGTACCTGGACATCGCCAAGCCGATGGTCTGGGTGACCACGAGGGCGATTCTCCCGTCTCTGTCGTCGGGTCTGGCGATTTCCCCGAGGGCCATCCGAGCGATGCCGAGGAAGAAGTCACGCACTCGCCCGGCGATCTCCTCGCGGGTCACGGCAATTCGGAGCAACGCGATTGCCCGAGCCCGTTGTTGCGGATTCGACTCCCAGAACCCGAGAACTCGGCGAAGGAATTCCTCCCCCGGATCGGTGGTGTGTGACGTGATGCCGGCGAAAACGGTCTGCACGTCGACCTCGGGCCGAAGTGCGGCCACCAACAAGTCGTTCTTGGTGCCGAAGTAGTGATGGATGAGTGCCGGATCGACACCGGCCCGCTGCCCGATCGAACGCATCGTGGTTCGTTCGAAACCATTGTCCGAAAAAAGTTCTCGTGCGGCGATCAGAATCGCTTCGCGATTGTCGGCACTGTCCTCGGCGAGCTTCGGTCGCCCCCGGCCTCGCGGAGTCATCACCGTCCGCGGGCCAAGACCAGCATCCGTTCCTCGATGGTGGCCCGTACCGGTCGGATCTCGGCGTCGATCCCTGCGTCGGTGAGGACGGAGTCGATCCTTGCCGGGTCGGTGTCGGGTACGCGGATGGCCCGACCCGCCAGGATGACCGGTACCCCGGCGTCGTTGAGGACCGCGAATGTCCGTGCCCAATCCCGCGTGTGGACCGCGAAGGCTCGAGTGCCACCGATGATGTCGTCCTCGCTGCCCGACCCGACGAGCTTGCCACTCGACATGAGCAGCAAGCGGTCACACTGCTGTGCTTCCTCCATGTAGTGCGTGGTCACCAACACCCCGACGCCCTTGTCGGCCTGCTCCCGAATGGTGTCCCACAACCCGGCACGTGAGAGTGCATCCACGCCCGACGTCGGTTCGTCGAGCACCAGCACCGACGGCTCGTGGGCCAGCGCCACCACGAATGCGGCCTGTCGCTGTGTGCCGAGCGCGAGATCGCCGACGAGGGTGTTCCGCACGTCGTTCAGTTCGGCGGGCAGTCGGGGTATCCGCGCGCCGTAGGCGCCGGCGCTGAATGCCAAGTTCTCCGTCACCGTCAGGTCGCGGTACAGGCCGAGATTCTGCGGCACATAGCCCAGGTGCGCCCGGCGCGTCCGATCCGGTGGTCCTCCGAGCAGTTCGACCGCTCCCTCGGTCGCTGCAAGCAGACCCAGAAGCATGCGGATCAAGGTGGTCTTGCCGGCGCCATTGGCGCCGAGGAGTCCCACCACCTCACCCGGAGCCACCGTCATCGACACCGACTCGACGGCGGTGAAGTCGCCGAATCTGCGGGTCACCGATTCTGCCGCTATCACGTCGCCGCTCATGACGTGCGCACCTCCTGTCGACGTGTGAGCGACAGCGCGATGACGATGTCCTCCAGGTCGGGTGCGACCCTGGGTGCGTCGGTGGTCGGCTGCCCGTCGGGCCAGTACTCGTGTCGCTCCCGTCCGCGTCGCCAGGACCAGTCGGCCCGGACGGGCACCTCGGCCCGGGTGATGGTGCCCCCGAAACCGGCGCGCACATCGTCGTACGCCCCCTGGACCAGGATTCGGCCGGCGTCGAGGACCACGAGCTCGCCGGCGCGTTCGGCCTCGTCGAGGTAGGTCGTCGACATCAACACGCCCGCGCCGTCTGCCGCGGCTTCGGAGATCATGCGCCACAGATCGATTCGGCTCACCGGGTCGACACCGGTACTCGGCTCGTCAAGAATGAGCAACTCGGGTCGATGGAGCATGGCCATCGCGGCGCCCAGTTTGCGACGCATCCCGCCCGACAATGCCGATGCCAGCCGGTCCGCGGCAACCCGGAGTCCGGACCGGTCGATGAGTTCCTCCCGTCGCCGTTCGAGGTCATCGCCGCGCAGCCCGTAGATCCCACCGACAAAATCCAGGTTCTGCCGAACCGTGAGCGCCGCCCAGCTGCCCGGACCTGCCGACAGAAAACCGATCTCGTGTTTGCCCGGAGCCGAGATGGTTCCGACATCCGGCACGACCTCACCGACAAAGGTGCGCAGCAGGGTGGACTTCCCGGCACCGTCGCCGCCCACCAGCGCCACCACCTGCCCGGCCGTCACCTCGACGCTCGCATCGTCGAGAGCGGTCCGATCGCCGAACCGTACGGTGACCGACCGCGCCGACGCGATCATGCGACGTCCGCGCCGGTCGAATCCGCCGACTTCGACTCCCCGGGCGCCCGTGACCTGGATACATCGGGGGCGAGGTCACGGCGGAATCGCAAGGTGGCCCCGGTGAACACGACGATTGCCATCACCGTCAGCACCAACAGCGGCAGCCACAGCGACGTGATGGGGGCGCCGCGCAGCATGACGCCCTGGGAGATCATCGTGAAATAGGTCAGCGGCAGCAGATAGCCGATCCAGCGCACCCCTGCGGCCATCGCGTCGAGCGGAAATATCATGCCGGACAGCAGAATCTGCGGCAGAAGGAAGAAGAATGCCGTCTGGATCGCCTGCCCGGTCGTCTGCGAGACCGTCGAGATCAGCACTCCCAAACCGAGGACCACGAACAGGAAGATGCCCGCGCCGAGGGCGAACACCAGCACGTTGCCGTTGAACGGGACACCGAACAGCAGCATGCCCAGCACGGTCACGATGATCATGTCCAGAGCGGCCAGCAGGAAGTACGGAATGATCTTGCCGAGGATCACCTGGCTGGGCCGGATAGGCATCACCGCCAACTGTTCAAGGGTGCCCGCCTCACGCTCGCGGACGAGTCCGATGCTGGTGATGATCGTCCCGATGAACGTCAGGATCAGACCGATGATCGCGGGAACCATGACCCACGACGTCTTGAGGTTCGGGTTGAACAGAACCTGGGTATCGACCCGGTCTCCGAGCCGGTTGAGCACGGACACCGTCGACTGGGCGGCGAACAGATTCGACCCGTCCACGAGCGCAGTCGCCTGCTCACCGGGACTTCCGGTCATGATCACGACATCGACCTTGTTGTCTCGCAACAGATCCTCGGCTTGCGCCCGGGTACCGTCGACGTTCGTCTCGGTCACGTCGAAATAGGACGGCAACACCTGGGAGGCCTGCTGGGCCGAGGGGCCCATCACTGCGGTCTCGACCGAGGAGACATAGAAGTTTGCGGCATACCCGAAGATCACCAGCAACAAGAGCGGCAGGACGATCAGCATGGCCAGCGTGCGGCGGTCACGCCGGAGTTCGCGAAATTCCTTGAGGATCATGGCTCGCATACCGAATGCTAAGCACGCCGGACGACCGTGGTCAACAACCGATGAATTAATTCCTCGGTTGACTGATCACGGTTGCACGGACGTGCTCGACGATCGCGAGACGACCCGACCAGCCCGGTCTCGCCGCTGTGGTCAGTTGTGCGGAACGTCGGCGGTGAGGCCGCCGTCCATCACGAACTCGGCGCCGGTCGCATAGGACGACTCGTCGCTGGCCAGGAACACGATGAAGGTGGAGACCTCACTGGACTCGGCGGGCCGACCCAGTGGTGTCTTGACGATGTCCTCCGGCAGACCTTCGGTCATCGGGGTGCGGATCATGCCGGGGTGGATCGAGTTCACCCGGATGTTGTGCGGAGCCAGTTCCAACGCAGCGGATTTCGCCAATCCACGCACTCCCCACTTCGTCGCCACGTATCCGTGCGCCCAGGGGCTGCCGCGGAGCCCTTCGACCGACGAGACGTTGATGATCGAGCCACCACCGGCGGCGATCATCGGGTCCACCGCCACCTGCATACCCAGGAATGTCCCGGTGAGATTGACATCGAGGATCTGTTTCCACTTGTCGAGTCGGAACTTCTGCAGGCTGCTGCCGTTGACGATGCCGGCGTTGTTGACGAGTACGTTGAGCTTGCCGAAGTCGTCGATGGCGGTGGACGCAGCGGCAGCCCAGTCGTCCGGTGAGGTGACGTCGAGATGCACGTAGCGTGCAGCATCGCCCAACTCGTCGGCGAGGGCCTTGCCCTCGTCGTCGAGAATGTCGCCGATCACCACCTTCGCCCCCTCGGCGACGAGCATGCGCGCGTGCGACGCACCCATTCCCCGTGAACCACCGCTGATCAGCGCAACCTTGTCATCTACACGTCCCATGGCGAGCCAGGTTACCTGGTCAGGAACCAAATGAGAACAGGTTCTATCAATCGACCACCGGACGTGTTCTACTGAAATGGACAGTAGTCCGGACAATTGTTCACCTGACCAGCACAAGGAGCTTTCGATGGCCATCCGCGCGGCTCACGTAGGAACCGGAAATGTCGGCAGATTGGCGCTTCGCCAGTTGATCGACGACCCTCGATTCGAGCTCGTCGGCGTCTGTGTCAGCGACCCGGACAAGCTGGGCAAGGACGCCGCGGATCTCGCCGGACACGGCCGGACTCCGACCGGCGTGCTTGCCACCGGCGGCCTCGACACGATTATCGCCGCCGACCCCGACTGCGTCGTCTACTGCGCGATGGGTGACACCCGCCCGGTGGAGGCGCTCGACGATTGCGTCCGCGTGCTGTCGGCGGGTATCGATGTGGTCGGGTCGGCCCCGGTCTCGCTCCAGTATCCATGGGGCGTCATGCCCGAGAAGGCAATCCGGAAGGTCAAGACTGCAGCGCAGGATGGCGATGCGAGCATCTTCATCAGCGGTGTCGACCCGGGTTTCGCGACCGACCTCATCCCGATAGCATTCGCATCCACCTGCCAGAACGTCGAGCAGGTGCGCTGCATGGAGATCGCCGACTACGCCACCTACGACGGTGCCGAGGTCATGTTCGACGTGATGGGCTTCGGGCAGCCATTGGATCAGACACCGATGCTCTTTCTGCCCGGAGTTCTCGGATTAGGCTGGGGCACAACCATTCATCAGCTCGCCGAGGCTCTCGGCGTGGCCGTGGACAGAATAGTCGAGCGGCACGAAAGCCTGCCGGCACCCGAATCTTTCGACGTCGCGGCCCAGCCGCTGAAATCAGCGGAAGGTCGAGAGTCGTTCGGATACCAGATGGTCCGCCGACAACGGCGGGGATAGCGTTCACGATGCGCCCGGCCGCTGCGACTATCGCGGCGTGATTATGGTCGCCATGCTCACTGGTGGGGCAGATGTCGACGCGGTAGGACGGCTCGCCGGTGATCTCGATGCGGTAGCAGCCGCCGGGTTGGGACGGCTCGGCCCACGCAGGGCCGATATCGCTGTGAAGTCGGGTGACGTGCTCGATCACGACGCGCTCTGCACCATCCGCCATGCCGATGATCTCGAAGCGGACGGCGGCCCGCGTGCCGATGGCGATATGGCCTGGCGCACCCGTACCTGCTCACCGAAGCGGAGATCGACCGCTTCTTTGCCGCCGCGGCCGGCATGGCCACGACCTCGCCGTGGCGATGGCAAGCGGTCGCGTTCTTCACCCTGATGCATTCGTGTGGACTGCGCACCGGCGAGGTACGCCAGTTGGAGCCCATCCACATCCATCTGCGTGAGGGATATCTCGATGTGATGGGCGCCAAAGGCAACCGCAGCCGTCGGTTACCGCTGACCGACGACGTCATCGCCGTCCTCGAGAGCTGTGAGCAGATCACGGCCCGCCGGTTCGGCCGCGCCCGCGGCACTTTCTTCGTCTCCTCCACCGGCCGGCCGGTCACCGCGGCAACGGTGGGAGTGATGTTCAACCGGATCTGGGACCGGGCCGGCCTGCCCCGCCCCGAGGGCGGGCAGCGGCCCCGGCCCTACGATTTCCGTCATCATTTCGCCTACGCGAACATCGACCGCTGGATGGCCCGCGGCATCGACGTGACCGCGATGCTGCCCTACCTGGCGCGCTATATGGGGCACGCGTCATTCGATTCCACCTTCTACTACATCCAGACCTCGCCGCGGTTCCTCGACGCCTATGCTCACCTCACCGCCGCCATTGCGTCGGTGCTACCCGAGGTCGGGTTTCGATGAAACGCGACCCGCGCACCGGTGCCCCGCAGTTCTACGCCTTGGCCCGCACCTGGCTACACGTGTATCTGCCCACTGCTCAACATCGTTCGCCGAACACGATCGAGGCCTACCGGATCAGTCTGGAATGCTTTCTGGGATATCTGACCGCCGAACACCACATCGACCGCATCCACGTCACTTTCGACCACTTCGATCATGCCCACCTGCTGGGCTGGCTGACCTGGATGAGCGAGCACCAGCACTACACGCCCGCCACGATCGCGCTGCGCCTCAGTACGATCAAGGCGTTCCTGGCTTACTGCGGTGCCGAAGACCTCACCCTGGTCACCTTGGGCCAGCGTGCAGCCACTCTCAAGGCCCCGGCATCACCGAGGAAGCCTGTCGAGTTCCTCACCGAACCGCAAACCCGAGCTTTGCTCGCGGCGTGGACGGGCGCCACCGTCAAGTCGCGCCGTAACCGGATGCTGTTGATCTTGTTGTACGACACCGCCGCCCGGGTCGGGGAGATCACCGCGCTCACTCTCGGCGACCTGCACCTGGCCGCGCCCGGGCACCTCACGCTGACCGGTAAACGCAACAAGACCCGCGTCGTTCCGTTGACCACCACGACAATCGACCACCTCCGCGTCTTCCTCGACGAGTTCCATCCCGAGCCCAGAAACGCCACCCGTCCACTGTTCTACAGCCTGCGTAACGGCAAACCCGCGCCGCTATCAACGGATTCCGTTGCAGTCGTGCTCAAATCAGCCGGCCTCGCGGCCCGAAAAACCTGCCCATCAATGCCCGACCGAATCCACTGCCACATGCTCCGCAAGACCAAAGCGATGGACCTATACCAGCAAGGAATCCCGTTGCCGATCATCATGCGACTCCTCGGCCACGAGAACATGTCGACCACCACCGCGTTCTACGCGTTCGCGACCGTCGACATGATGCGCCACGCCATCGACGCAGCTACCCCGGCCATCGACGGCCCCGCGCCCGACAGCCTCACCGATGAGAAACTCCGTGCCCTCTACAGCCTCCGCTGACCCTCAACGTTAAGACGAGAAACCAGCTACACACCCTAACCCGTACAGGACAACTCGCCATTCCTCGGCTTAACCCAGACCCCGGCATAATCTGAATGATGTACGAGTTTCGTCAAATCAACGACGCCACATCGCTTTCGGTTGTCGATCGCGCTGTTGATGGCATCGGTCACCAGGTTCACTGTCATTTCCGAGGCCACTTTCCAGCCGACGATCCTGCGCGCGAACACGTCGATGACAAATGCCGTATAGGACCACCCTGATTCGGTACGACAATACGTAAAATCGTCTACGACAGGAAACACGCCCGTAGCCGTCGGCGGGATAATCGAGGTGCGGCGCGCAGCAACTCGGCGCGGCGTTCGGCGTTGTTTCCGCCTGGGCGCCCGCGCCAGGTTCCCGAAACCGCGAATCGTGAGCCGTATTCGGTGCTTCGGCCGTCGCCCGAAAGCGTATTCGCCGGGGCGCCTGACCACACAGATCGGTCACTGTGGACGTTGCGTGTCACACAGGAACCGACCAGACCGGCGCAGCGCTACAGTGCGACAGTGGGAACATCGTGGCCACGCCCGAGCGTGCGCATCTCGGCGCTCATCCGGCTGGTGGCGGAGCACATGCTCGCCGCAGCCGACACAGCAGCGGAAGAGGTGACGGCGGCGGCACACGAGTCGGCGGATTACCGCGCCGTGCTCGACGACCCGCAGCTCGTCGACGCGGACCGCCGGATGAACAGGACCAACATGCTGCACTGGTTGTCCGCGAACATCCAGGCTCCGGGCATGCGGGTTCCGCCGAGCATGGACCCGGAGATCTTGCAGTTCGCGCGGGACGTCGTGCGCCGTGGGCTGGATCTGCACGACCTGGGTTCCTGGCGTGGCGCTCAGCACGGCGCGTGGTCGATGTGGGTCGACGGCTGCTTCGCCGCCACCACCGACCTCGACGAACTCCGGGAACTGATAAAGGTGTCCGAGCGCTCGATGGCGACGTTCATCGACGATTCGATCGCCGCGCTCGACGAGTTCGTGGAGCGGGAGCGCGCCGATCTCGCCAAGGGGGCGAACGCCGAGCGACACGCCACGGTCCAGCTCCTGCTCGAAGGCGCGCCGATCGGTCGCACGCGGGCGGAATCCCGTCTCGGCTACGCCCTGACAGGGCACCATGTGGCCGCGATCATCTGGAGCGACTCGGCGGACGAGGCAGCGGGCCTCGACACCGCCGCGGAGGCGGTGATGCGGATGTGCGGCGCCGGTCGGCGGCTCACGCTCAACGCGAGCACCACCGCCCTGTGGGTGTGGGTCCCGGCCCACGTGGTCCCACCGGCCGAGGTCGCCGAACAGATCGTCGCGGAAACCCCGGGAATCCACCTCGCCTTCGGGCGGCCGGGCGAGGACCTCGAAGGTTTCCGCCGCACCCACCTCGACGCGGCGGCGGCGCAGCGCATGCTGGCCCGACTGGGCTCGAACCGGACCGTCGTGCGCTATGAAGACGTCGCGCTGGTCTCGGTGCTCACTGCCGACATGGCCCAGGCCGATCAGTTCGTCGACGACACCCTGGGCGACCTGGCCACCGCCGATCCCGCGCTGCGCGAGACGGTGCTCACCTACGTCCAGGAGCGGTTCAACGGTTCCGCCGCCGCGGAACGGTTGTTCACCCACAGGAACACCGTCGAGCGGAGGCTGGCGCGCGCCGACCAGCTCCTGCCCGTGCCGCTAGCCGAGAACGCTGCGAGCGTCGTCGCCGCGCTCATGCTGGTGCAACTGCGCGACTGACGCCGCCGTGTCCTCGACCGGGGCCGTCGTGGTTCCGGCTCACCCCGCGGCGACGACCTTCGCCTGGGCCGCGAAGCCGAGGTCCCCGAGGGCGGCGACACCTACCCCGACATCTGAGTCAAGGCCGTGAGGGTCTGGAGATGTGCGGCCCATGCGAATTCGGATCCGGAGCATAGGATGGCCGCCGCCTCACCGATGTCGGCGGGCTAGCCGGGGATCGAGCCGTCCAGGTAGGCCGGCGTGCGTGCGAGTGCGGCACCCATCAGTCCACAGTCGAGGACCGTGACGCCATGAGCGGTGTTCTTCTGCACGGGTGCGTCTCCCCCGTGTTCGGTTCGGGTCATGGTGGCCGGCCTACATCGGCAGGTCCGACGAGTCAACGCCGACCACACGGTCGCCGCAGAACACCCGGATCGACTCGGCCGGACCGTGTCCGCCGATGCCAGACGGACCCCAGAAGCTCTGCGCGGAGTCGTCGCCGAGGTCGGCGACCTTCGCACCGTTGACGCGGACCTCGCCGGACTTGACCCGGGCACCGACGGCGATCGCGCGGTCGGTGTCGGTGCCGAAGACGTACGCGTCGAGGCCGGACGGGTGTGCGTTCGCCGCCCGCAGCGCCTCCTCCTCGGAGTCCACGCCGTGCAACGAGACGACCGGCCCGAACAGCTCCGCCGTTGTGCGGTCGGGGTCGGAACCGGTGGCGATCGTGGGAGACAGGAAGAACCCTGCCAGGGCGGGGAGCTCGCCCGGCTGGTCGACCTCGGCTCCGAGCGCGCGCAGACCGTCGATTCGCTGCTGCAGCGTGCGGTGGTGCGGCTCGTTGGAGATCGGGCCGATGTCGGTCGCCTCGTCCAGCGAGTGCCCGATTCGCAGTTTCGCGATGCGCTCTACCAGCGCCTCACGGAGCGGCTGCACCAGGTGCTGCGGCGCGAGTACCTTGCCCGGGCCCTCGCACCATTGTCCGTTGAGGTTCGTCATGCCCGTGAGGATCCCGTCGGCGGTCGCGTCGAGGTCGGCGTCGTCGAGCACGATCACCGGGTTGTTTCCGCCCAGCTCCAGCTGCAGGACCTTGAAGTCCTCCGCTGCGGCGCGGGCTATCGCCCGCCCCGCGCCCGGGCCGCCCGTGAAGGACACGACCTGGATCCGATGGTCACCCGTCAGTGCGGCACCGATCTCGCCGGTGCCGTGCACCACTTGAAGGGCGCCGTCGGGCAGGCCGGCGTCGACGAGGCACTCAGCGATCACCTGCGCGCTCGCGGGCGCGTGCTCGGAGGGCTTGAGCAGGACGGGGCAGCCGGCGGCGACGGCGCTTGCGACCTTGGCCGCCGGGATGAAACTGGGGCCGTTCCAGGGGGTGAGGATCGCCGCTGGGCCCCACGGGATCCGGTGCAGCCGTACGTCGCGGCCGCCCGCGGAGAGCGCAGCGACGCGGGCGATGTTCCGTGCCTCGGCGGCCGCACCGCGTAGGCGGTGCGGAAGGAACGCCGCGATCTTGCGGGTGGCGCCGATCGCCGTGCCACTGGTGAGCGCGTCGACCCGCGCGATCTCCTCGAGCCGCTGATCGACGTTGGCCGCGGCCCGCTCCAGTGCCTCGGCGCGTTCGATCCGGAAGTCGTCGGCGGTGAAGTCCGTCGCGTCGTAGACGCGCTGCGCGAGGTCCAGCGCGCGGTCCAGATCGGCCTGGGTGGTGGTCACCGTGCGGTGGACGGGGGCGCCGGTGTTCGGGTCGACGTTCCAGGTGTCGAGCGTCTCGCACTCGATCCACTCCCCGGCGATGTAGCTGCGGGGCTGGGCGAGGGTGGTTGTGATTTCGGTGGTCATAGGGTCACCTCGGTCTCGGAGCGGGTGGGCATGGCGACGACGATCCGCGTGACGTCGCCCGATTTCATGGATTCGAAGCCCTCGTTGATCGCCTCGAATCCGATGACGTCCGTGACCATCTCGTCGAGCAGCAGTCGGCCTTGCTGGTAGAGGCCGGCGAACTGCCCGATGTCCTCGCGTGCCTGGCCGGAGCCCATGTACGAGCCGATCAGGCGCTTCTCGCTGAAGAAGAAGTCGGAGGCGGGGACGGGTACGTCGGTGCCGTCGGGCGCGATGCCGACCAGGCACGCGGTGCCGGTGGCGCGCACGATCGCGAGTGCCGTCGCGGCGGTGCGCGCCGAGCCGACGGCCTCGAAGGCGTAGTCCACGCCGTCGCCGCCGAGCAGTTCGGTGATCTCGGCTCGCACGTCGCGCGCACCGTTCACGGTGTGCGTAGCACCGTACTGGTGCGCGGCCTTCAGCCGGGCGTCGTCGAGGTCGATTCCCACGATGGCGGACGCGCCGGCCAGCCGCGCGCCCTGGATGATGGCCGATCCGACTCCGCCGCAGCCGATCACGGCGACGGTGGAACCGGGGCGCACCTGCGCCCCGCGGAACACAGCGCCGACGCCGGTCACGATGCAGCAGGAGAGCAGGCAGCCGACGCGGGTCGGTACGTCGTCGGGCAGCTTCACCACGGCGTTCGCGCGGAGCAGGATGTGCTCGGAGAACGCGCCGACGTCGCCGAGGCGGGCGACGGGCGTCCCGTCGGGCAGCGAGTACGCGGGCCGGGGGCGGCGCCGGATCTCCGCCTGGCGCTGGCACTGGGTGGAGCGGCCGGCGTTGCAGTTCGCGCACTGCCCGCACGACGGGGTCAGCGCGCCGGTCACAAGGTCGCCGGGCTTGAGGTCGGTGACGGCGGAGCCGATCGACTCGACGACGCCCGCCACTTCGTGCCCGACGACGACCGGCATCTCGGATTCGACGGTGCCGGTCATGTAGTGCAGGTCGCTGTGGCACAGTCCCACGTGGGTGACGGCGACCCGCACCTCGTGCGGCTCGGGATCGTCGACGTGGATGTCGGTCAGGTGCAGTGGCCGGCCCACCTCGGTGAGCACGGCGGCGCGGGTGGTGATCATCGGTTCGCTCCGTTCACGGTGCCAGGTGTGCGTGCGTCCCAGAAGTTCTGAACGCCGGCGGTGAGCGAGCCGCTGTTCCAGGACTCGTCGGCGGCCGCGTCCTCACGTTCGAAGGCGCGCTCGATCTCCTCGATCGACGGTCGCAGCAGCTCCAGGTGCAGAGCGGTGTTGTTGACGCCCTCGGGGGTCCACGCGTGCACGGTGTCGATGGCGCGGTCCAGCAGCGCCTCCGGCTCGACGATCTCGTCGAGCAGGCCGATCTTCAGCGCCTCGTCGGAGCCGACGCGCTCGGAGGCCAGGACCATGCGCATCGCGTGGCCGCCGGCGATGCGGGGCAGCAGGATGCTGGACGCGTTGGAGATGGTCAGGCCGCGTCCGTTCTCGGGCTGGTAGTACTCCGTCCGCAGCGTGCCCAGTCGGGCGTCGCAGCACAGCGTGATCTCCGACGCGCCGCCCACGGCGATGCCGTTGATCGCCGCGATCACGGGGACCCGGGTCTCGATCACTGCGCGGGTCACGTCGTGGAAGCTCTCGAAGCTCTCCCGCATCTCCTCGAAGGACGTGGGAGCGGCGGCGAGGTCCTCGCCGGCGCTGAACGCGCGTCCGGTCCCGGTGAGCACGATGCCCCTGGCCTTGTCGCCGGTGCCGTACTCGCGGATCAGCGCCGACAGGCGCCTGCGCATCGGTGCGGTGAGAGCGTTGAGCTTCTCGGGCCGGCGCAACGTGATGACGGCGACCTCCCGGGTCACCTCGACGAGCACATGCTCGGTCGCATGATCGCTGTCGTTCACCTTGTTCACCTTGTTCTCCTTGGTCGACGGGGCCGGCGCGCGCAGGTCGTGGACGGTGCCGGGGGCCTGCGCGGCGCGGGCCTTGAGTGCGGGTTTGGACACCCGCTCGGACGGGGTGCGCGGGAAGTCCGCGACGAATTCGACGTAGCGAGGCACCTTGAAGCGGGCGAGGCTTTCGGCGACGCGGGCGACGATCGCCTCAGCCGTCGCACGGTCGGGGGCGACGCCCGCCGCGAGCTGCACGAAGGCCTTGACCTCCTCGCCGAGCACGTCGTCGGGTTCGGCGACGACGGCGGTCGCGACGACGGCGCCGTCGCGTTCGAGCGCGGCTTCCACCTCCGCGGCGGCGACGTTCTCACCGCCGCGCCGCACCATGTCTTTGAGGCGGCCGACGAGGCGGATCCCTCCGTGCTCGTCCTTGACGGCGACGTCACCGGTGTGCAGGCGACCGTCGCGTAGGGTCCTCTCGGTCTCCTCGGGGCGGTTCCAGTAGCCGAGCATCATCGGCGTCCCGGCCACGGTCAGCTCGCCCGGTGTCCCCGCCGGGACCTCGGCACCGTCGGCGTCGACGATCCTGACCTGCTTGGTGGGTACGGGATGCCCGAGGGTTCCGCTGCCGACGGCGGCGTCGTCGTTGAACCTGCTGAACAGGTCGATCCCGCTCTCCGTCATCCCGTAGACCTCGCGCCAGGGTGCGCCCCAGCGCTCCTCCAGCGCGGCGTGCAGCGCCGTGGGGATGGCGGAGCAGAAGACGCCACGTAAGCGATTCGCGCGATCGTCGGGGCCTGGCGGCTGCTTGAACAGCAACGTGGGCATCGAGCCGAGCACGTAGCAGAAGGTCGCGCCGTGGCGGCGCACGTCACGCATGAAACCGGACGCCGAGAACTTCGGCAGTACCACCAGCGGAGCGCCGGTCGTCAACGCCAGCACGGTGTTCCACTGCGGGTCCATATAGGAGAAGGGCTGGGCCGTGAGCAGCACGTCGTCGGGACCGAGGCAAGCCGCTCCTGCGCAGGTCCAGCCGATCCGGGTCCAGTAGTCGTGCGTGAGCATGCACGCCTTCGGGAAACCGGTGGTCCCCGAGGTGTACTGCAGGTTCGCGAGAATGTCTGGGCCGATGCCCACGTCCGGGGCGGTGGACGGGTGCTCGGTGCCGGTGGTCTCCGCGACGTCGACGACGACGACGCCGCCCAACGCGGAATCGCTCGCGATCACCTCGCGCACCAGCGGCAGATGGTCCGCGTCGGTCACGATCACGCGGGCGCCGGAGTCCTCCAGCACGAACCGCAGGTCAGCGGCGCGGTAGGCGGAGTTGACGGGCACGGCGACCGCGCCGGCCTTGAGCACGGCGAACCAGGTGAGCGGCCAGGCCGCGACGTTGGGCAGCATGATCGCGACCCGCTCGCCCGGGGCAATGCCGTGGTCCGAGATCAGCAGGTGCGCGAGCCGCGACGATGCCGCGTCGGCCTGCTCGTAGGTCCACGACTCGTCGCCGAACCGCAACAGCTCCGCACCCGGCGTGCGGGTGGCACCGTCGGCCAGGAGACCCGTGACGGTGCCGATCCGGGGGGCGTCACCGAGCTCGTCCACGGCGACGGCGCGGCGTCGCGCGGTCTCTTGGGGGTGGGATGTGGTGGTCACTACCAGGCCTCCTGTCGGGTCGTCGATTCGTCGACGATCCAGGCCATCGCCGGGTCATCGCTGTCCATCCATTCGGGGTGCCACTGCACGCCGAGGATCGGCGCGCCGGGCGCCTCCACGGCCTCGATGACACCGTCGGACGTCCGGCCCGTCACGATCAGGCCGTCCCCGCACCGGTCGACGGCCTGGTGGTGCCACGAGTTCGTCGTCATGCTCGGGCCGAAGACCCGCGCGGCGGTCGACCCGGGCTCGAACCGCACCACGTGAACGGCGTCGCCGTCGGTGGGCGCGGACTGCGGCGAGAGGTGCGGGATAGGACCCGCCGGGAGGTCGGGAATCAGCGTGCCCCCGAGCGCGGAATTGAGCACCTGCAGCCCCCGGCACACCCCCAGCACCGGGATCCCGCGGTCGACGGCCGCACGGGTGAGTGCGAACTCGTAGTCGTCGCGTTCCGGATCGTGCGCGTTCGTGTCGGTCCTCGGGTCGACGTCGCGTACGACCGCGGTGTCCCCGCCCCAGCGGGCGGGGTGGACGTCCTGCCCACCGGTGATCACCACGCCCGACAGCCACTCGCAGGCGTCGTCGGGCTCGGCGTCGTAGGGCAGGTGCACCGGCAGCCCGCCGGCCTGCGCGATGCGGGTCGCGAACGCGGACATGAACGAGTCCATGCACGCCTTGCCGTAGCGCGGGTCCGAGCCGGCGATCAGGCTCAGTTCGAACCGGCGGCCGGTGATCCCGATGAGTGGCGGGCGGTTCATGAGAACTCGAAGTAGCGTCGGGACTCCCACTCGGAGAGCTCGGCGTACGGATCACCGCCCGTGGTGTGGAACTGCATCCACTCCCACCGGCGCGAGGCGGTCCAGAAATCCACGAATTCGTCTCCCAGGTACTCGCGCAGGATCTCGTCGCTGTCGAGCGCGTCGATCGCCTTGGTCATCGAGTCGGGGATCCGCGCGATGCCGCAGTCATCGGGCAGGCACCACGCCATGTCGTCGACCTGCGGCGGGGGCGCCATCCCCTTCTCGATCCCCGCGACGATGCCGGCGAGGACGCCGGCGAGCGCGTAGTAGGGGTTGACGTCCGAGCCGGGTACGCGGTACTCGAGACGGGAGTACTTCGGATGGCCGGCGATCGCCCGCAGGGCCGCGGTCTTGTTGTTCACGCCCCAACTGATCGTGGTGGGCGGCCCCGATACGTCGACGAGACGGCGGTACGAAGTGATCTGCGGCAGCGCCAGCAGGGTGTTCCCGGCCATCGTCGCCATCAGGCCGCCGACGGCCTGCAGCATCGTCTCCGACGGTCCGTCGGGCGCGTAGAACTGGTTCACACCGTGCCGCTGCAGCGACACGTTCAGGTGCGCTCCCTGCCCGAAACCGGCCGTCGGCTTGGCCATGAAGGTCACCGATCGGCCGTGCTCGCAGGCGATCTCGCGCATGACCTGCTTCGTGCGCACCCAGGAATCGGCGAGCGCGAGCGGATCGGTGGGAGCGATGTTCAGCTCGGTCTGGCCCGGCGCGGCCTCGTCGGTCCACGCCTCCCACACGATGCCGAGCTCGTCGAGCCGGTCCGTGACCGCCTCCATATACGCGATCCAGTCGGAGGATCGGGCCAGGTTGTAGGTGGCGCCGGTCTCGCCGCCGAGGGCGGTGAGGTCGCGGTAACCGCGAGCTCTGGCCTCCTGGATGGACTCCTCGAACAGGGTGGTCTCGATCTCCACCGCGACCGTCGCCGTGTAACCCAACGCTCCGAGGCGCTCGATGAGGCGGCGCACCATGTTGCGGGGACAGATCGGCACCGGGTTGCCGTCCTTCATCCAGAAGTCGCCGATCACGGACTGCACGCCGGGCTTCCACTCGACGAGCGTGTTCATGTCCGGGAGGAGGGCGATGTCGTAGAGGTTGCCGCGCCACTCGGGATAGGCGTCGCCGAACACAATGTCGGTGCCCATGTCGATAGCGAACAGTACGTCGGCGAACGCGAAGCCGGACTCCTTGCCGGCGGCGAACTTCGCGGGGGTGACGTTCTTCCCCATGAAGCTGCCGTCGTGGTTGGTCGCCTCCACGCGGTAGGCCTTGGCCGGGCAGGGTGCACCGGCTTCGGATCGGCTGGGATCAGACATCGTAACGGGCCTTCCACGAGGCAGCGGTCATGACCGACAGCTGCGCGAGAGTGCCCTGGACCCGCAGGTCACGCTCCAGGGCGGTGAACAGGAAATCGGTGCCGGTGAAGAATCCGGCCAGTGCGTCTGGGCTGCCGACGATGCGGTAGGCGACGTCCCCGACGCCGAACCTCCTCTCCTGCGAGCCCTCGATTCCGCGGGCGACCACGGTCAACACGTCGGGCATGCCGGGGATGGTGCGGGTCTGTTCCCAGAAGCGGGCACCCGCTTCCTGCCAATCGGGCAGCGGGACCTGTAGGGCGCCGAGCACCGCGGCGGCGAGATCCGCGTCGCCCTCGGTATCGACCCGCGCGCACCGGCTGTCGAGGTCGACGACCACGGTGGCGTCGACCGGGGCGAAAACGCCTCCGGTCACGGCGACCATGCCGTCGGCAAAGGTGACAGTGGCGGCCTGCGGTGTCGAGTGGGAGCGGATCGCGATGGATCCGGAACCGCGCCCGAGCAGGTCGGCCGCGTGGCCGGTCCGACTCGCGTCCCGCAGGATCCGGCCGAGGAGGCGGACGATCGGCGTCGCGTCATCGTCGATCTCGATCCAAATGACGTTCGCAACTCCGGATGGGGGGATGGTGGTGGTTTCCATGGCGTGTCCTACTTTCTGGAAGGTGGTGGCCCGCTGTGCGCGGCCGGAGTCATTCGAGGGCCGCGTACACGTCCGGCCGGTTCCGGCGCAGCCCGGCGGCCCATACAAGGCCGGAGAGGAAGGCCGTGGCGAGGACAGCGAGGAACACGTCGGCCAGGCCGTCCGAGCCGATGAGCAGGTCGAAGTTGCCGACGACCATGACGAGGATCGTGCCGAGCGCTATGAGCGCGAGGACGGGCGCGACAGTGCCTCGCCACATGCCGGCCGTGCGGACCCGGAGGAAGTGCACGACGATCGCGGCGGAGGTGAGCACCAGCAGAGCGATCAGACCGAGCGTTCCGGCTCCGCCGAACCAGGCGTAGACCTCGGTGACGGGATCCAACCCGCCGATCGCCGTCACCGCTACCAGCACGCTGATGACCGCAGAAGTGAGCAGCGATGCGACGTGCGGCGACCGGTGCGCGGGGTGCACCGCGCCGAGGCGCCGGGGCAGGGCGTCCTGCCTGCCGAGGGCGAACAGGTACCGCGAGACCACGTTGTGCGCGGTCAGGATGCACGCGAAGAAGCTGGTGACCAGGAGCACCTGCACACCGTCGTGCGCGACCTGCGAGATGTACCGCGTCGCGAGCCCGGGCGCGAGCCCCTCGGGGTCCTGCGCGGCCAGCTCGGCGGCGCGGGAGACACCGAGTCCGTTGATCATCGCCCAGGAGGAGAAGGCGTAGATCACGGCGATGAGGACCACCGCGATATAGGTGGCGCGCGGGACGGTGCGGTCGGGGTCCTTCGCCTCGGACCGGAACACTGCGGTCGCCTCGAAGCCGACGAATCCGAAGACCGCGAACATGATCCCGGTTCCGGTGGTGCCGCTGGAGAACGCGCCCCAGGACAGCGGCTCGGCCGAGAGACCGTCGGCACCACCGCGCAGCACGATCGCGAGGTCGACCAACGCTACGATCCCGATCTCCGCGACCAGCAGCACACCGAGCACGCGGGCGCTCACCTCGACGTTGCGGTACCCGAGGTAGCCGATCGCCGCGAGCCCGGCCGCGGAGAGGATCCACCACGGCACCGACAGGCCGGTGAACGTGGTGATCACGTTGCGGGCGGCGGCACCGAGGTAACCCGTCACGGAGACGATCAGGACGGCGTAGGTGACCAGGGCGAGCGCCGCCGCACCCAGGCCGACGGTGGTTCCCAGGCCTCGCTGGACGTACGAGTAGAAGGCGCCGGCGTTGCGGACCTCGGGCGTCATCGCGGAGTAGCCGACGGTGAACAGCACCAGCACGATCCCGACGATCACGAAATCGACGGGGGTACCGATGCCGTTCCCGGTACCGAGCATGAGAGGGATCAGCCCGGCGAAGACCGTGAGCGGTGCGGCGAACGCCACCACCATGAAGACGATCTGCGGGACGCCGAGGGTGCGGTTGAGGCCGGTGCCGGTTTCCGGTGCCTGGACTTCACGCTGCTGCGTCATGAGAGCACGCCCCCGCCGACCCGGGCGCCCGCGGCGGTCAGAACCTCCGAGGCCGCGCGCTCCGCGGCGCTGACGGCACCGTCGATGTAGCCCTGGTTCAGGATCGCCGTCTCCGTGCCGGCCCAATGAATCCGGCCCACCGGCCGGCGATCGGCGTCGGTGTACTGGGTCAGCGAACCGGGCGCGCGGGAACCGACGCAGCCGCTGATCCACTGCTCGTGCGTCCAGTCCTTCTCCAGGTACGCCGCCGGATTCGCGGCCTCAGGCCCGAACAGAGTGGTCAGATCGGCGAGGAAGGCGTCCTGGCGCGCCGCGGGATCGTCGAGGATCGCGTCGGACCAGTGCTGGCCACCGCCGGCGCCGGCGGTGCCGTGGAAGGTCAGCAGGATGCCGACGCTCGCGTCGGGCGGAGAGTTGTCGACGACGTAGTTCGCGACCGGGAGGTCGCTGACGGCCTGACCGTTCAGCCCCTGCTCGCGCCAGAACGGGCGGTCGTAGACCGCGAACAGCTTGTTCTCGGAGCCGGTACTCCACCGTCGCTGCAGCATGCTGCGCCGGGTCGGGAGGTCGGGCGTGAACCGGATGCGCGTCGCGTCCGCCGGCGACATCGCGACGATGACGCGGTCCGCCTCGACGTCGAGCCGCGCAGAGCGGACGAGCACCCCGTCGGCGTCCTGGTGGACGTCGGACACCGGGGAGTCGAGCACCACTGCCGGCCCGAGGTCGGCCGCCATGCGGTCGGCTATCGCCGCCGTGCCGCCCACCACCCGCGACTCCTGCGCACCGTCGGTGATGTTGACGGCGTGATCAATACCGCCACCCCCCTTGATCCGCGCGAGCTGGACCAGCAGCGAGGTGCTGTGCAGGTCCTCCGCGTTGGTCACGGTGAAGGCCATCGTGAACATCTCCTTGGCCTCCGCGGTGAACGAGTGCGCGTCCAGCCACCGGCCGAACGTCGTCGCGTCCCACTCCTGCGCCCGGCGCGCCGTCCACGGGGCCTCGAGAGGAACCGATTTCGCCATCCGCTCGAGTCGCAGCTGCAGCTGGGCGAAGTCGGCGATGGCCAGGGTGCTCATCGGCGGGATCGTTCCGTCGTAGCGCCTGGACCTGCCGCGCCGGTGGTAGATCGACTTGCCGTCGATGAACGTCTTGAACGTCGTGAGGCCCAACTCGTCGATCAGTGCGAGGATGCGGTCCTGGCCGGGGCCGACCCACTGGCCGCCGCCCTCGGTGATCACGTCGCCGGTCACCTGCAGGTTCATCGTGCGGCCGCCGACGCGGTCGCCGGCCTCGATCACGGCCACCGAACGTCCGGCCTGGGTGAGCCGCCGCGCCGCCGTCAACCCGGAGATCCCGGCGCCGATCACCACGACGTCCACGGTGCGCTGCTCTGTCATGCCGCCACCTTCTCGATGTGGGAGACGACGTGGTCCGCGATGCGCAAGGCGAGCGCGTCGGGAAGGTGATGCCCCATGCCCGGGATCACGATGTGGCGGGCGTGGGGGATCGCGGCGGCGGTCGCATCGCCGCCCGACGGTGCGACGATGAGATCGCGGTCTCCGTTGATCACCAGGGTGGGCGCCGTGATCCGTGCCAGCTCGGCGGTGCGGTCGCCCGACGCCGCGATCGCCTGGATCTGCCGGGCGGTGCCGGCGACACCGTCGCCCGCGGTGCGGTTCCAGGTGGTGACGGCATGCGCCGCCTCCTCGACCTCGTCGATCGGGTACGCCGTGCCGGCGAGATGGGCCGTCATCCGCAGGTGCGCCCGGACGGCGCCCACCCGGTCCCGCGGGGGCGGGCTCGCGATGAGCGCCATGGTCGACGCCGCGGGCTGCCCCACCTTCGGATTCCCGGTGGTGGAGTACAGCGACGTCAGCGACGCGGTCAGTTCGGGGTACCGCGCGGCGACGGTCTGCGCGATCATGCCGCCCATCGACCGCCCCACGACGTGCGTGGCCCCTAGCCCGAGGTGCTCGATCAGCTGGGCCGCGTCGTCGGCCATATCCCCTAGCGTGTAGGCGTCGCGGCGGGCCTTGCCGAGCAACTGCCGCAGCGTGTTCGGCGGCGGCGCCGCCGCGTACGTCGACCGCCCGCAGTCCCGGTTGTCCATGCGGATCACCAAGAATCCCGTGGCGGTCAGCGCCGACACGAATCGGTCCGACCAGGTCGTGAGGTCCTCGGCGAGACCGGCGACCATCAGCACGGGCGATGCTCCGTAGTGGCCGTCCATCCGGTAGCAGATGCGCGTGCCCCCCGGGAGCGGGGCGAACCTGTCCTCGGTGTGCTCAGGCACGGACGACCTCCTTCGCCGTCGACGGTGCTGCGTCGTCCGTCGTGGAGCCGAACACCAGGGCGTCGTCGAGCAGCGGGCCGCGGAGGATCTTGGCGTCCTGCTGGTACGACATGGACATCTGGAACAGGCCCGTGCCCTGCTTGGGGATGACGTCGCGGGCGCGCTGGGCGTAGCCGGAGCTCAGGTCCACGATCGGCCGGCGTTCCATGCCGGGGTCGGCTTCGACACGGACGCTGTCGTAGCCGAAAACGTCCATGTGCGTGACCAAGTCGCAGAAGTAGCGGGCGAGGATCCCGACCTTGAGCGTCCATGCGGACGTGGTGTAACCGATCGAGATGGCCAGGTTGGGGATGCCCGAGAGCAGTGCGCCGCGGTACGCGACCGTGTCCGGGAGGTGGATCGGGGTGCCGTCGACCTCGAGGTCGATACCGCCGAGCATGCGCATGTTCAGGCCGGTCGCGGTGACGATGAGGTCGGCGTCGAGGTGTTCGCCCGATTCGAGCGCGATCCCGGACGCGGTGAACCGGTCGATCTTGTCGGTGTTGATGGAGGCGGCGCCGGTGCTGAGCGCCTCGAAGAAGTCGCCGTCGGGGCACAGGCACAGACGCTGGTCCCACGGGTTGTACGGCGGGTTGAAATGGGTATCCACGTCGTAGCCCTCCGGCAGGGACTTGGCGTTGACGCGCCGGATGATCTTGCGCGTGAGGTTCGGGAACGCGCGCATGAACTTGACCTGGCCGAGGTCGGTCCAGATGTTGGTGAACCGGGTCATCGCGTAGCCGCGCTTCTCGCCGAACAGCCGGCTGAGCAGCTGGGCGAAGCTGTCGACCTTGGGCCACGGCACAACGTAGGTCGGCGTGCGCTGCAGCATGGTGACGTGCTCGGCGGCACCCGCGTGGTTCAGCATCGACGGGATCAGCGTGACCGCGGTGGCGCCGCTGCCGATGACCACCACCTTCTTTCCGGCGTAGTCGTAGTCCTCGGGCCAGTGCTGGGGGTGAATGATGTCGCCCGTGAAGTCCTCGCGGCCCTCGAAGTGCGGGGTGTACCCCTCGTCGTAGCGGTAGTAGCCGGTGCCGGCGAAGATCCAGTTCGTGGTGATGCGCCGGTCGCCGTCGGGGGTGTGGACGTCGAGGGTCCAGCGGGCGTCGGCGGACGACCACGAGGCGTGCTGGACGCTGTGCTCGAAGCGCACCAGCCGGTTCAGGTCGAACTCGTCGAGCGTCTCTTGCAGGTAGTCGACGATCTTCGGCGCTTCTGCGATGGCGTCCGGGTCGGTCCACGGCTTGAACTCGTAGCCGAAGGTGTGCAGACCGTTGTCTGACCGGATGCCTGGGTACTTGAACAGGTCCCAGGTGCCGCCGATGTTCGCGCGGCCCTCGAGGATCACCACCCGCTTGCCGGGGAACGCCTCGGTGATGTACTTAGCCGCGCCGATGCCGGAGATGCCGGCCCCCACGATGACGATGTCGAATTCTTCGGTCTGCGGGCGTGCCTTCATCGTGTGCCCTTTCGGTGGTGACGATGTGTCGGTGGTCACTTGGTGTGCCCATGACGTTGCCGGTTCAGCCGTCGTGTGAGCCACAACGCACTGCTCCTAGTTCTCCGAGGGGGTAGTGCACTGTGCACACGCTCGTCGTGTCCGGTCGACGGCGATCGCACCACCTGGTGCAAGGTGTTGCGAAGGTCAGCCGAGGATGTTGCACCTCGCCGTAGCGCAGCGAGCGCTCTTCGCGGCACCGTGAGAAGCGTCACGAGACACGGATCACATCTCACAGAGGAAACGGCACCATGCGCGACTTGCTCTTCGCTGCAGCGGACATCTGGATGATCGCCATCGGATTCATCTGCGGCATCACATTCATCAGGAAGTATTCGAACTGGCTGATCGGCCTCGAGTGGATCATCATGGGAACGTCGGGCACGAACTTCCTCGTCTACGGCGTCACGAAGGCCGGCACCGACTCGTCGATGTACCACGTCGCTTTCTTCCTCGACGCGTTCTCCCGGTCGATCGGTTTCACCGTGATCCTGGTGCTCGGCCTGCTCATGGTCACGCACCGGTACAAGCCCACGAAGGCCGTCGAGGTCGGCGTCTTCGCCCTGGCAGCGGTGCTCGGATTCCTCCTGTCGCAGTTCGCTACCGAGATCGGCACGCCCGGTAAGGTCTTCTTCCTCGTGATGGCGCTCGGCGTCAGTGCCTTCCTCGTGTACTACGGACAGCGGCTGTGGGCGCTCGGCGAGCACTCTCACGCGGTCTGGGTGTGGATCGCCACGGCGCTCAATGTGGTGGTCGCCTCTATCTACGACTTCTGGCACATCCCGGGTGACGACGCCAACCACACGCTGTTCTACATCCTCGCGCTGTTCACCTGGGGCCTGGCCATGCTCGTGATCTACCGCTCATACGTCGTTTTCGACGCGCACAACCGCGCCGCCGACGGTGCGCGCAGCGTCGGCACGGCGGTGGTCCAGGGGGCTGAGAAGGCATGAGCGCCACGACGAACACGGCCTACACCGAATTCTCGGGCTGGATCGATCCGCCCGCCGATGTACGTCCTCCGCTGACGGAGAACCTGACGTGTTCCGTCGCCGTGATCGGCGGTGGGCTCGCCGGGATGGCGACGGCCCTGCGGCTCGCGGAGCACGGCGTGGACACGATCCTGCTCGAAGCCGCGTTCTGTGGGCACGGTGCCGGCTCGCGCAATGCTGGCCAGCTGGCCAGCGCGCCGGGCGGCGACATCCAACTCCTGGATCTGCTGTACCGCAAGCGGATGCCGGCGATCATCCGCCTCACCGAGAACGCGGCGGCGCACGTGGAGGACCTCATCGCGACACGCGGGATCGAGTGCGACTACGAGGCCACCGGCAACGTCTTCGCTGCGGTGTCCCGTGGCCAGCTGGGCCGGACGCGGCGGATCGCGAAGATCCTCCGCAGGGCCGGCGCCGAGGTCCACGAAGGGAACGCCCGTGAGTTGGGGATCCCCCACGGCTTCCTCGGCGGTATGCGGGAGGTCCACGGCGGCATCATGAACCCGGGGAGATTCCTCCGCGGCCTACGTACGGCGGTGCTCGGTTCGCCGGTTCGGGTCTTCGAGCAGTCGAAGGTGACCGACATCGTTCGCGACGGCGCCGGGGTGCGCGTCACCACCCCGCGCGGCGTCGTCCAGGCCGGCACCGTCGTCCTCGCCACGAACGCCTACGCGGGCGAGTGGGACATCACCCCGAAGAGGCTGTCCTCGCCCATGTGGGTCACCGAGGCCGAGACCGAGCCGATCGACCCGGAGCGGCTCGCCGCGCTCGGCTGGACGAGCCGATCGGGGCTCGTCACGCAGCACAACATCATGGAGAACTACCGCCTCACCGCGCGCAACACGATCGTTTTCGGGGTGCGCAAGATCGAGCGCGCCGTCGAATACCCTCTCCCGGAACGTACCCCGGATCCGGCCGTCGTGGCCGAACTGGCGGGGGCCTTCGCCCGACGATTCCCACCGCTCGCGGACATCTCCGTCGCCCGGGCATGGGGCGGCTGGATCGGCATCACGTCGAGTTGGTTGCCCGTGGCTGGAACGACCGGAGGCAACATCTACTACTCACTCGCGTGCAACGGCCACGGCCTGGCACAAGCGCCGTACATCGGCGCTCTCATAGCCGATCGGATCGCGACGGGAACGATGCCGGAGGACCTGCGCACGGTGTGGGCCGACCAGCCGCGGTTCGGCCGCGCGGTCGGCCTGATCATGGGGCGGCTCGGCGTCCGAGCGGCCTGGGCCCTCGACCGGTTCAACGACGCGCTGAACGGGAGCAAGCGGATCGCGCGGCGGCGCTACGCGCACGCGACATCGGCCGGCACCGATTCCTCGCGGGCGCTGGACGTACGGAGCGGAGGACACCGGTGAGCACGAACAGTCCAGGCCTTGGGTACCGCGCTGTGTGCGGTCCGTACTGGCGGACATCGCAACCTGTGAGCAAGGCTCACCTGCACCCGGCGGCCCGGCCCCGCCAGCCCGTCGGATCCGGCACAGCGTCGTATTGCACCAACCTCCAGCAGGGACGGCAGGAAAGTGGGCCTGTTCACCGACGCAGGGTCAGGTGCGCGGCCTGGCGATACCGTTCGTAGACAGCAGTGTCGTGGTCGTCGGCGTCGCGGCGATCGGCTGTTACCTCCCACGCCGGCAATTCACCGGACAACACCCACGCCGCCTGGCGGGCGGCCCCCAGCGCCACGTATTCGCCTGCCGCCGGGACCGACACAGGTCGGCCGAACAGTCGAGGTGCGACCGCGAGCACCGCTGCCGAGCGGCTTCCCCCGCCTACCAACAGGATTCGTTCGATTCCAATGCCCTGCTCGCCGATCAGATCCATACAGTAGACCAGCGAACACAGCAGACCTTCGACCGCTGCCCGGGCGACGTTGGTGGGGCTCCAGTTGTCTCCGGTGATCCCGACGAGCGAAGCGGTCGCGTCCGGCAGGTTCGGCGACCGTTCACCGGAGAAGTACGGCACCATCACCAAACCCTCCGCACCGGGCGGCGCGGCCGATGCGAGTCGACCGAACTCCTCGAGGTCGACGCCCAACAGCCGGGCGGTGTCCGCAAGCACCGGTGCACCGTTGAGCGTGCACACCAGCGGCAGCTGTCGCCCGGTCGCGTCGGCGAACCCGGCCACGAGGCCGCTGCCGTCGTGGGACGGCACGTCCGTGACCGCACTCACCACACCTGAGGTCCCCAGCGACACAACGCAATCTCCTGACCCGGCGGACAGTCCGAGAGCTGCTGCCGCGTTGTCCCCGGTGCCCGGCCCGACAACGCAGCCCGATCCGTCGACACCCGCCCGCTCCGACGGCTTGAGGACATCGGGCAGACGCGGTCGGCGCCCGCCGAAGGCCAACTCCAGCAGTTCGTCGCGATATTCGCCGTCGGCGGCCGAGAAGTAACCGGTCCCCGATGCGTCGCTGCGATCGGTGACGAGTGCGTCGATACCCGGGGCTCCACGCAGCCGCCAGGTCAACCAGTCGTGCGGTAGGCAGATCGCGGCGGTGTCATCCGCCAATTCAGGTTCGGCCTGTGCCATCCACCGAAGCTTCGAAGCGGTGATCGAGGCGACCGGAACCACACCGACCCGCTTCGCCCATTCGTCGGGCCCACCCAGTTCGTCGACCAATGCCGCGGCTGCGGGTGCCGACCGGGTATCGTTCCACAACAACGCGTTTCGAACAACGACGCCGTCCTCGTCGAGGCAGATCAATCCGTGCTGCTGTCCCGCCACCGAGATGGCGGCGACGTCGTCGAGGCCACCTGCTGCGCTTACGGCCTGCTGCAGCGCCGACCACCAGTACTCGGGGTCCACCTCGGTGCCGGGTGGATGTGGAGCCTTGCCGAATCTCACCACCTCGCCGGTGTCGGCGTCACAGACGACGACCTTGCACGATTGGGTGGACGAGTCGACTCCTGCGACGAGGGTCATGCGAGCAGCTCCTCCAGCGTTGCTCGTGCACCGTTGCGGCGCAGTGATTCCAACGCAGCCAGGTACGGTTTGGTGAATCGGGCGTCATCGGCCAGGTCGCCGAACAACGCGCGATCCGAGACGAATGCGAGTGTCTGCATACGTGATTCACGGGCCAACGGCACGAGCCGGTCGGAGAGTGGGTCCGCCACGGCGATGGCGTCGCCATTCTCGTCCACCCCTTCGGCGTAGCGGGTCCAACTCGCCACGACGGCCGCGGCCAACGTGACCTCCCCGTCGGCCGCAAGGTTTTCGCGAATGACCGGCACCAGCCACTTGGGGATTCGGTCCGACGAATCCTGGCACAGCCGAGCGATCGTGTCCGCGATGGCCGGATTCCCGAACCGCGAGATCAGTGTCTCGGTGTAGTCGTCGAGGTCGACGCCCGGGACCTCGGCCAGTGTCGGGCGTCCTTCGGAGTTCATGTAGCGCCGCAGCAGGGTCGCGATCAGCGGGTCAGCCGTCGCATCGTGCACATATCGATACCCCATCAGATACCCGAAGTAGCACAGTGCCTGGTGACTGGCGTTCAGCAGCCTGAGCTTCATCAACTCATAGGGGGTGACGTCCTCGACGACCTGCACACCGACGTCTTCCAGGCGAGGTCGCCCCATCGAGAACTTGTCCTCGAGAACCCATTGGGTGAAGGGTTCAGCAACCACCGGCCAGCGGTCGTCGACCCCGGTACGCTGAGCCACCTCGTCGCGCAATTCGCGCGGGGTCGCGGGTGTGATGCGGTCGACCATCGAGTTGGGGAACTCGGTGTGTTCGGAGATCCATTCCGCGAGTTCACTGTCTTTGAGCCGTGCGAACGCCAGAAAGGTCGACTGCGCCATGTGACCGTTGCCCTGGATGTTGTCGCAGGACATCACGGTGAACGACGGGACGCCGCGGTCGCGCCGACGACGCAGCGCCTCGGTTACCAACCCGAACACAGTGCCGGGAACCGCACCAGCGGCGAGATCGGCGACGATGTCCGGGTTCTCGGCGTCGAACTCACCGGTCGACGGCGAGAAGTTGTAGCCGCCTTCGGTCACCGTGAGCGACACGATCCGCGTGTCCGGCGCAGCCAGCTTCTCGATCACTCTTTCCGGATCATCGGGCGCATAGAGATAGTCGTGGATCGACCCGATGACCGAGGTCTCGACCTTTCCGTCCGGATGTTTGAGCGTCAGCGTGTAGAGCCCGTCCTGTGGTGTCAGCGCATCGCGCATGGCCGCATCGGCCGGACGGACACCGACCCCGCATATGCCCCAGTCCATCGCGTCCCGACCGCCCGAGGTGAGCAGGCGGTCGAGGTACATCGCCTGGTGAGCGCGGTGAAACCCCCCGACGCCGAAGTGCACCACACCGGTGGACATCGCGGCACGGTCGTAGGTCGGCAGCGAGAGGTCGCTGATCTGCGACAACGAAGCCTGGCTCAAACCAACAGATTCGGTCATGCGTCACTTCCTCGGGTCGTCGCGGCGGCCGTCTTGGCCGACGATCGATGATGGGTCATCGCCGGATAGACGACGGCCTTGATGCTGCCGGGTTCTCGGTCGGCGTCGAGTGCAGCTCGAGCATCGTCGAGGCCGAACCTGCCGGTGACCATGGCATCGAGATCAACATGGCCCGACGTGATCAGCGACAGCGCGCTCGGCCAGGTGTTTGCGTACCGGAAGACACCGGTCAGCACGATTTCTCGGTTCTGGATCACGGTGACGGGCAAAGTCATCGAGTCGGATCCCATTCCGACGAGCACTGCGCGCCCCGCCGGACGCAATGACCGGATACCGGCGACGACCGCGGCCTCGACACCACTGGCATCGATGAAAGCGTCGATGGGCGCAATGGCGTCGGCGGCCACGCCGGGTTCGATCGCATCGGTTGCGCCGAATCCGAGGATCTTCTCGCGACGGATCGGGTCCGGCTCACTGACGATGATCCTGGTGGCCCCTGCGGCGCGCGCGACCTGAGCGCACATGAGTCCGATCGGGCCGGCGCCCGCGATGAGCAACGAATCCCCCATCCCGATCTGGGCTTTGCGTATCGACGCGATGCCCACCGACAACGGTTCACACAACGCTGCGGCCTCGTCACTGACAGCGTCGGGAACCGGGTGGGCGAAAGTGGCGCCGATGGTGACGAACTCACACAGTGCACCGTCAACCGGCGGCGTCGCATAGAACCGCATGTGCGGGCACAGGTTGTAGAGGCCACGGCGCGACTCGGCGCTCGACGGGTCCGGCATCTGGGGTTCGATCGAAACCCGCTCCCCGATCCGGTCGCTCGCGATGCCGCTACCCACACCGACGATCGTTCCGGCGGCCTCATGTCCGAGCACCAATGGACCGGTCACCACGTGGTCGCCGATTCGTCCGTGCCGGAGATAGTGCGCGTCTGATCCGCACACCCCCACCGCACTCACCTGGATGAGGACCTCCCCCGGCCCGGGGGCCGGTATCGGCCGATCCTCGACCGTCATCCGACCGTCCGGGTACAGGACACTGGCCCGCATGCTGATCGGTAACTCACTCTGCGATTTGACTGTTGCGTGCGTCACATCTGCGATGTTAGCGTATTGAGCAATAGTCCGGCTAGTGAGCAAATGTTCACACCACATTTCGAGGCGGCTTGATGACGACTCCAGCAAAGACCACCCCCGATACCGGGCATGACCTGCGGTTGCTCGTTCGGGCCGCCACCATGTATCACCTCGAGGGACTCACCCAGGCCGAGATCGCCACCCGCCTGGGCGTGTCCCGCCCGACGGCCGGTCGTCTGATCGGACGGGCCCGGGCGCAGGGTTTGGTGCAGGTGACAGTGACCGCGCCGAGTCACCTCAGTGCGTCCATCCACACCGATGTCGAACGCGAGGTCGAACAGACCTTCGGCCTCGACGAGGTGCTCGTGATCGATGAAACCGCGGACGGCAGCGCCTCCGGAAACGCCGCGCTGGGCCGCGCAGGCGCGTCGGTACTGACCCGACGCGTCCAGCCGACCGATGTGCTCGGATTCACCTGGGGTCCCGAACAGGTGGCCGTCGCCGACTCGATGCCGTCGAGCTCCTCCTGCCGTCAGGTGGTTCAGATGGACGGCTCGATGACCTCGGTCGAGTACCACACCGGCGTCGACCATGCGCTCGCCCGGTTCTCCGACCGACTGCACGCCCAGCCGATGCGCCTGGTCGCCCCGCTGTACGCGGATCCCGACACGGTCACCGCGCTGCAACGGGATTCCATTCTCTCGCAGTCGTTGTCAGCGGCACGGTCGGCGAATGTGATGCTGTTCGGAGTGGGTTCCGTCTCCACCTCGACCACCCTCTTCCAGGGCGCTTTCATCGATGCGATCGTCCTCGACGAGCTGATGGAACTCGGAGCGGTCGGCGAGATCGGTGGGCGATTCTATGACGCCCACGGCTCGGCCGTGGCGTCGACACTGGTCGACCGCACTGTGTCGGTCCCGCTCGACTCGGTGCGAGCCTGTCCCACATCGATCCTCATCTCCGGTGGAGAACACCGCCGGGAATCCATCCTCGGCGCCTTGCGCGGCGGGTACGTGACGATCCTCGTCACGGACCTCGAGACCGCGCAATGGCTTGTCGCTCAACAGAAAGGTGATCTCTGATGGCCGAACAACCGATGCCCTCGCGGCACCTCGGCCACGCGTCCCGGCGGGTCCGAATCCTCGCGGTGGTGATCGCGGCATCCCTGGCGCTGATCACGAGTGCGTGTTCCGGCGCGGGGTCCCTGCTCGGTGGGGGCGGTGACAGCATCACCGTCGCAATGGTCTCCAATTCTCAGATGCAGGACGCCGTCAAGCTGTCCAGCCAGTTCGAGGAGCAGAACCCGGGGATCAAGCTCAAGTTCGTCACGCTCTCCGAGAACGAGGCGCGCGCCAAGATCACCGCATCGGTGGCGACCGGCGGTGGCGAGTTCGACGTGGTGATGATCAGCAACTACGAAACGCAGATGTGGGCAGAGAACGGGTGGCTGGTGAACCTCAGCCCCTACATGAATGCCGATCCGTCTTACCAGGCAGACGATTTCATCCCGACTCTCAAGTCGGCACTCTCCTACGAGGGCTCGATGTATTCGGCTCCGTTCTACGGCGAGTCGTCCTTCCTGATGTACAACAAGAAGATGTTCGCCGACGCAGGGGTATCCCTGCCGGCCAAACCGACCTGGCCGCAGGTCGCAGAGGCTGCGGCGAAGCTCAACCGCGGCAACGTTTCCGGCATCTGCCTACGCGGCAAGCCCGGCTGGGGTGAGCTCCTGGCACCGTTGGACACCGTCATCAACGCCTTCGGCGGCCGCTGGTATGACGAGGACTGGAACGCGCAGCTGACCAGCCCCGAGGTGAAGGCCGCGGTGAACTTCTACGTGGACACCGTGCGTAAGTACGGCGAGCCCGGCGCCGCCTCGTCGGGCTTCCAGGAATGCGGAAACCTGCTCTCGCAGGGGCAGGCCGCGATGTGGTATGACGCAACCTCGGCAGTGTCGGTGCTCGAGAGCCCGGACACCTCGACGATCGCGGGCGACGTCGGCTATCTTCCCGCTCCGAGCATGGCCAAGTCCGACAACGGCTGGCTCTACACCTGGTCGCTCGGCATCCCCACCAGCAGCAAGAAGCCCGATGATGCGTGGAAGTTCATCGACTGGATGACCAACCGCGCCTACATCCAGCATGTCGCCGACACCCTCGGTGCCACGCACATCCCGCCCGGAAGCCGGTTGTCGACCTACCAGCTCCCCGCCTACAAGGCGATCTCGGGACCGTTCGCAGACGCGACGCTATCTGCGATGAGAAGCGCAGACCAACTCCATCCGACGCTGAAGCCGGTCCCTTACACCGGCATCCAGTTCCTCGCGATTCCGGAGTTCCAGGATCTCGGAACCCGGGTGAGCCAGCAGATCTCGGCGGCCATCGCCGGACAGATCAGCGTCGACAGGGCGCTCGAGCAAAGTCAGAAGTACGCCGAGACGGTCGGTAAGACCTATCAGAAGGAGAGGTGAGCCGTGGCCACCACACTTGCCCAACCAGGGGCACAACCACAGCCGCGATCCGACCAACCGCTGGGCTCAGGCCGCGACCACATCTCGCGTGCCGAGGGCTGGCGTCGACGAGGACCACTGTTACCCGCCCTGATCTTCATGATCGTGGTGACGCAGATCCCGTTCCTCTTCACGCTGTTCTATTCGACGCAGTCGTGGAACCTGGTCCGGCCGGGCTCTCGCAGCTTCGTCGGGTTGGACAACTACATCGCGGTCTTCACCGACGGGCAGTTCTGGCGGGTGACGCTGAACACCATCTTCCTGATCGTCGGGACGGTGATCGCCTCGGTGATCCTGGGGCTGATCTTCGCGCTGCTGCTCGACCGGAAGTTCCTCGGCCGCGGGATCGTTCGCACGCTGCTGATCACACCGTTCCTGGTCACCCCGGTGGCCGCGGCGCTGTTGTGGAAGACCAGCCTGCTCTCGCCGACCAACGGCCTCGTCAACTGGGCGTTGAGCCCGTTCGGCATTCACACCGACTGGCTCAGCCAGTATCCGCTGATGAGCGTCATCGCCGAATTGGTCTGGCAGTGGACGCCGTTCATGATGCTGCTGATCCTGGCCGGCCTGCAGTCCATGCCGAATGACATCCAGGAGGCGGCCCGCGTCGACGGTGCCACGAGTTTCCGACTGTTCCGTGAGCTGACGCTGCCGCATCTGCGCCGCTTCATCGAACTCGGAGCGGTCCTGGGCGCCATCTATCTGGTCAACACCTTCGATGCGGTGTACATGATGACCTCCGGCGGACCGGGCGTATCCAGCTCGAACCTGCCGTTCTACATCTATCAGCGCGCATTCCTGGGCTTCGACATCGGACAGGCCGCGGCCATGGGCGTGGTCACGGTGATCGGTACCATCGTCGTCGCCTCGCTCGCCCTGCGCCTGATCTTCAAGAGCTTCACCGGAAATGAGGAGGCAGCCTGATGACCACGACACTCGGTTCCCACCGGTCATCGGAACGCATCGGCGACGTGGAGATCCACCGCCGGCGTAACCCGCGGGGTACGTTGCTGACCGTCATCACCTGGATCCTGGCGCTCGGGTTCTTCTTCCCGGTGTTGTGGATGGTGTTGACGGCGTTCAAGAAGGAAAGCGACGCCGCCACCAATCCGCCGACGTTCATCTTCACCCCGACACTGCAACAGTTCAAAGAGGTGTTCGACGCCGGTATCGGCACCCCTCTGCTGAACTCGCTGTTCGCCACCATCGTCTCCACCATCCTGGTACTGGCACTGGGTGTACCGGCAGCGTTCGCACTCTCGCTGCGCCCGGTCCGCAAAACCCAAGACGCCCTGTTCTTCTTCATCAGCACCAAGATGCTGCCCATCGTCGCCGCGATCATCCCGCTCTATGTGATCGTCGGACGCATCGGCATGCTCGACAACATCTGGACCCTGGTCATCCTCTACACCGCCATGAACCTCCCCATCGCGGTCTGGATGATGCGCTCGTTCTTCCTCGAAGTCCCCGGCGAACTACTGGAAGCCGCCAGCATCGACGGCGCCAGCCTGTGGACCTCCGTACGCGAAGTGATCCTGCCGCTGGTCTCCCCCGGCATCGCCGCCACCGCACTGATCTGCGTCATCTTCTCCTGGAACGAGTTCTTCTTCGCCGTCAACATGACCGCCGTCAACGCCCAAACCATGCCGGTCTTCCTCACCGGCTTCATGTCCGGACAAGGCCTCTACTGGGCCCAACTGTCGGCCGCCTCCGTACTGGCCGCCCTCCCCGTGGTCATCTGCGGCTGGATCGCCCAGAACAAACTCGTCCGCGGCCTGTCCTTCGGCGCCATCAAATAACCCGACCAGTCGCACACCGCGACACCGTCCCGGAGCGGCGCCATCAAATAACCCGACCAGTCGCACACCGCGACACCGTCCCGGAGCGGCGCCATCAAATAACCCCCCTTCTCCTTTCGACCCACCCTTACGACTCTCAGGAGACACCCATCATGGCTTCCATCACCTACGACAACGCCTGCTGCGTCTACCCCGGCGCCGACAAACTCGCCGTCGACCGCCTCAGCCTCGACATCGAAGACGGCGAATTCGTGGTCCTCGTCGGCCCCTCGGGCTCGGGCAAATCCACCGCCCTACGCATGCTCGCCGGCCTCGAAGAAATCGACTCCGGCGCCATCCGCATCGGCGGCGACAACATGGTCGGCGTCGCCCCCAAAGACCGCGACATCGCCATGGTCTTCCAGAACTACGCCCTCTACCCCAACAAAACCGTCGGCGAGAACATGGGCTTCGCACTGAAAATGCGCGGCATCCCCACCGAGGAACGCAAACAGAAAGTCGCCGAAGCCGCCCGCCTACTCGACCTCACCGACTACCTCGACCGCAAACCCGCCAAACTCTCCGGCGGCCAACGCCAACGCGTCGCCATGGGCCGCGCCATCGTCCGCGAACCCCAAGTGTTCTGCATGGACGAACCCCTGTCCAACCTCGACGCCAAACTGCGCGTACAAACCCGCACCCAAATCGCCGCACTCCAACGCCGCCTGGGCACCACCACCGTCTACGTCACCCACGACCAAGTCGAAGCCATGACCATGGGCGACCGCGTCGCCGTCCTGCGCCACGGCGTCCTGCAACAATTCTCCACCCCCGCCGACCTCTACGACCGCCCCATCAACGCCTTCGTCGCCGGCTTCATCGGCTCACCCGCCATGAACCTGTTCACCGCACCAATCACAGACAACGCCATCACCATCGCCGGCTCCACCGTCGACCTCGACGACGAAACCCAAGCCCTACTCCGCAAATCCGGCCACGACAAGGTCATCGTCGGCATCCGCCCCGAACACCTCGCCATCGGCGACCACGGCATCAACGCCGACGTCGTCCTCCTCGAAGAACTCGGCAGCGAGAGCTACCTCTACGCCAAAATCGACGACCCCACCATCACCACCCTCGACGGCGACCCCGTCACCCTCGTCGCCCGCGTCCCCCACCGCGCACCCGCCAAACTCGGCGACACCGTCCACCTCCACCAAGCCGACCGCGCCGTACACCTCTTCAACCCCGACACCGGCGACCGACTCGGGTGAGCGCGTCGGCCGGGCCGGTGGGCGCCGGCCGCTGATACTGTTACTGCTCCGACGACTCTGAGGAGCAGCGGTGACAGACGGCAGCAGTCCATCGGCCACGGACGGCGATGGCGCCTCTGACGGAGTGCCCGTCGGCTCTTCCGACGACGAGGCTCACGGCAGCCAGACGTCGAAGGGCGCGACGCGTCACGACGGCCCCAGCGCCGACAGCGGCGCCGGGGCCGACAACACTTCGTCGAGCGCGTCGGGATCGGGTTCGACCGCGACGGCGGCAAATACGACTGCGACGACCGCGAGCACGACTGCGGCAGAGTCACAGCCAGACCGACGGGCCCACCGAGGCTGGTGGCGGCGACATCTCGACCGCTACGCCTTCAGCGGTTCGCTCGTCGCACTGGCGTTCCTGTGGTTCTCGATGACCCCGTCCCTGCTACCGCGGGGTGCGTTCTTCCAGGGCGTCGTCAGCGGGGCGTCGGCCGCCGTCGGCTACCTTCTCGGCGTATTCATCTCCTGGCTGGTGCGCTACCTCATCTCGCGAGATGAACCCTGGCCGCGCGCATCACGGATCGCCTGGATTGTCCTGGCAGTCATCGCGCTCATCGGCACGATCCTCATGCTGGTGTGGTTTTCGCAATGGCAGGACGATATCCGTGACCTGATGGGCGTCGAGCGGCTCAGTTGGACCGCGTATCCGTGGATAGCCGTCCTCGCGGTGCTGGTGTTCCTGCTCTTGGTCGCGCTCGGCCGGCTGTTCGCGTTCGAGGTGCGATGGGCCGTTCGCGGACTCAACCGCATTGCTCCACCACGTGTCTCGGCGCTCATCGGCGCCGGCCTGGTCATCGTACTGACGGTGTTCATCCTCAACGGTGTGGTGGCCAAGTACTCGATGCAGTGGCTCAACTCCAGCTTCGCTGCGGCGAACGAGGAAACAAAACCCGACAACTCCCCGCCGACATCCTCGCTACGATCCGGCGGCCCCGGCTCGCTGGTCTCCTGGGCGTCGTTGGGCCGCGAGGGCCGTGTGTTCGTCTCCCGAGGTCCGGATGTCGGCGCCCTCACCCAATTCAACGGCGCCCCGGCCTCCGAACCGATCCGGGTGTACGCCGGCCTCGAGTCCGCCGACAACATCCGCGAGGCCGCCGAGCTCGCCGCGGACGAACTGGTCCGGACCGGCGGTCTACAGCGTGCCGTGGTCGCCGTCGGGTCGTCGACCGGGAGCGGCTGGGTCAACAAGGCCACCGTCGATTCGCTGGAGTACATGTACAACGGCGACACCGCCACGATCAGCATGCAGTATTCATATCTGCCGAGCTGGCTGTCGTTCCTCGTCGACAAAGAACGTGCCCGGCAGGCAGGTCGCGCCCTGTTCGAGGCAGTGTCCGAGAGGGTCCGTGCGCTCCCAGAGGCTCAGCGGCCCAAGGTGGTGGTGTTCGGCGAGAGTCTGGGTTCCTTTGCCGGCGAAGCCGCCTTCGGCAGCATCCCGACCATCGCGGCGCGCACCGACGGCGCCCTGTTCAGTGGGCCGACGTTCAACAACACGCTCTGGAACGACACGACGAACGATCGTGATGCGGGCACTCCGGAAGTGTTGCCGGTCTACGACAACGGCAAACAGGTGCGCTTCATCGCCGACCAGACCGACCTGCCCGGAGCCGACGCGAACTGGCAGGCATCACGCATCGTCTACCTGCAGCATGCGAGCGACCCGATCACGTGGTGGAATCCGGCCCTCATCCTGAACAAGCCCGATTGGCTGAGCGAACCGCGTGGTCGTGATGTGCTGTCGTCGACGCGTTGGATTCCCTTCGTGACATTCCTGCAGGTGTCCGCCGACATGGCGGTGGCGGTGAACGTGCCCGATGGACATGGGCACGATTACATGTCGGCGATCCCGTACGCATGGTCACGGATTCTGCAACCACCGGGTTGGACGGATGCAAAGACCGAGGCACTGCTCCCGCGCCTCAACCGCGACTGATCGTCGACCACGTCCGCGTCAGATCATGCCGGTGGCGTCGAAGACCCAACTCGTGTCGGCCGACGCGAGACTCTCCATCCACGTTGCGGGCGCGCTGTTGAGCAGCGTGGCCGAGTCCCAATAGTCCTTCCACAGCGTGACTTTGCCGTCTCGGACTCGATGTACCGTCACGAACGGCAACTCGGCGACCTCACCGCTGGGCCATTCCCACGTCTCGGAATGCTCGTAGATGACCTCGTCACCGTTGGCGACGAGCAACCCGTCGTGGTTGGTGTAGCTCGCGAGCTGCTCGAATGCCACCTTGATGCGCTTGACGATGTCGACCGGGCCTCGAGCGGCCAGCGTCGGGCCGTAGGGCATGTCGAGATAGATACAGTCGTCGGCCAGAAAGGGCGTCATCGCATCCCAATCACGCTCCGACAGAGCTCTCCACAGACCCAGGACCGAGTCGGTCGCGGCTTGTTCACTCATTCGCGGACCCCGCGTCGACCAGGTCCACCGAAGCAGACGGGCGGGCAACGACAGCGACTGGGCGGCCCGGCCGGCCGAACCGAAGGAACTGACCGGTGCGAACGGCGCCGACCGTCGGCGTGGTGACTCCGTGATCGACGACCTTGTGTCCACTCACGAAAACCGCGACGACAGTGTCGTCGTTGCGGTTCACCATCCGCGACATGCCACCGAAGGCGGCCACGGGTGCCTCCGCGTATGCGTCGAGGGAATCATCGAGCCGGCACGGGTCCACGACCATCAGGTCGGCACGATCGCCCGGGCGTAGATGTCCGGCGTCGATGCCGTACCAGTCCGCCAGTTCACCGGTCATGCGATGGACGGCCTCGGCGACGCTCAGGAACGGGTCACCGGCCTGCTCGGCCGCATACACGTGCCGTAGCAGGCGAAGGCCGAAGTTGTAGAAGGCCATGTTTCGCAGATGTGCCCCGGCATCGGAGAACCCGAATTGGATTCCCGGCTCACGCGCCATCGCCCTGAGCACCTCGGGCCGGTGATTGGATATCGTGGTGCGCCAGCGGATCTCTGTGCCGTGCTCGAGAACGAGGTCGAGGAAGGCGTCGACCGCATGCAGACCGCCGCGGTCGAGGCCAACCTGGCCGAAGGACTTACCGACCACCGACTCGTCCGGGCACTTGACGATCTCGGCGTCGAAGAAGTCGCGGTGCCAGACCCGCGTGCCGAACTTCGACTCATAGTCTTTGCGGAACCGCCGGCGGTACGCCTTGTCGCGCAAGAGTTCGTTGCGCTCGAGCTCATCCTTCAGATGCAGCGCCGCGGCCCCGGACCCGAACTCCTCGAAGATGACCAGGTCGATGCCGTCGGCGTACACCTCGAACGGGACCGGCAGATGCTGCCAGCGGAAGTCGCCGCCGAGCCTGTTGACCAGTCCGGCAAGCGGTCCCATGATTCTGATCGCGTGCGGATTCGCCTTGATGTCGGCGGCGGACAACAAGCTCGTCTTGAGCTTCCTGCGCCCGATGCCGACCGACGTGAGAGCCTGCGACACCACATTGGTGGGGTTGCTGATGTCCGGACCCGCCTGCAGGATACGACCGGTCCGACGCAGCAGTGACTTGAGTCGTCGCAGTTCCTTCGGTCCGGCATAGGTCGACGGGAGGGTGCGCGACCGGCAGGTGTCGCCGTCGAGTTTGTCGAAGAGCAGCTGTTGTGACGACATCCCGACGAACCCGGCGTCCAGCGCCTCGGACAGCCACCGTTCCATCTGCTCCTGTTCGGACATGCTGGGCCGCAACTCTTTCCGGGTCGCGCGCTCCAGACCCATGGCGGCCGTGCGCATGTCGGAATGGCCGATGAACGCCACGACATTCGGTCCGAGCTCACGGCTCTCGAGTGCGTCGACGTAGTCGGCGGGCGTGGACCACGTCTTGTGCCGATCAACGGTCTCGATCACGTGTTCACGCGGGATCGCCTCCACGCGCCCGAACAGATCACCGGCCTCGGTCGGGTCGACGTGGATGGTCGACAGCGAACACGAGCCGACGAACACGGTGGTCACACCATGACGCAGCGATTCCGCGAGTCCGGGCTGAGCAAGCACCTCCACGTCGTAGTGGGTGTGGATGTCGATCATGCCGGGCAGTACCCACAACCCTGTCGCATCGATGACCTCGCCGCATCCGCGCTCGTCGAGCGGGTCGGCGGAGACGGTGGCGACGACGCCGTCCCGGATGCCGATGTTGCGGACTGCGGCCGGGGTCCCGGTACCGTCGAACCACAGACCATTCCGGATGATTGTGTCGTAGATCACGTGAACATTAGAGACACGGTCAGCGATCAGTGTCAACGAATCAGTAGACATTTTCTCAGATCTGTACACCTGACCCACTTCCACGGGAGCCCACACCGGGTCGGCGTCAGTCCCGGCCGCGCCGCGAAGGGAGCAAGAACGGTCGGGCGGACCGGTTGCCCCACGGCGGATACTGGGTTCATGACCGAAGCCGGACGCGATCGCATCCGCGAGTTACTCGACACCGTGCTCGCCGACGAGCACTCCACGCTCGACGCCATGGCGGCCGGCGCCCATGTGTCGGCGTTTCATTTCAGTCGGCAGTTCTCGCGCAACGTCGGCGAATCGCCGGTCGCACTTCGCCGGCGGGTCCTGCTCGAACGCGCCGCGTGGTCATTGCAACGCGGAGAGTCGGTGACCGACACCGCGTTCGACTCTGGGTACGAATCCGTCGAAGGCTTCGCGCGGGCCTTCGCCCGCGCGTTCGGACACCCGCCGAGCCGAATCGGCCCGCGTACACACCGTGGGCACTGGTTGCCCGCTCCCAACGGCATCCACTTCCATTCGCCCACGGTCCTCTACGTCGACGCGGGAACGACCTCCGAGGAGTCCGCCGGCGACGTTCTCGCACTGATGGTGCGTCATGACCTCGACGACGTGTCCGCATTACTGGACGCGGCCAAGGACATCGATCGCGACGCCTTTCACGCGATCCGGCTACCCGGTCATCGACCACTCGCCTGGAACGGTACAGAAGAGTCGGTCGCCGAAGTCCTCCACCACCTCGTCGTCGACAAACTGCCCTGGCTGGCCAGTATCGAGGGTGACGACGAACCGGGCCTCGACGGTCCCCACGACGTCCGGTCACTGATCGAGTCACACGCCGAGATCGCGCCGCGCTGGCTGGCGTTGACGCGGGACATCGATCGCCGGGACGCGTGGTCGGACCGGATCATCGACGCGATCTGTGATCCGCCGGAATCCTTTCTGCTGTCGCAGATCTGGGCCCACGTGCTGACGTTCTCCGCCCATCGTCGGCAGATCGCACGCTGGATGCTGACTGACGCCGGGATCGATGTCGCCACACTCGATCCCGACCCCATCATGTGGCATCGACATCAATCCGGAGGTTTCGCATGACCACCTCGACACCGCGTGGCTTGTATTACACGGCAACCACACTCGACGGCTACCTCGCAAATGAGCACGATTCACTCGATTGGCTGTTCATCCAGCCCATCGACGAGGACGGTGCCATGAACTATCAGGATTTCATCGCCGACATCGGGTGCATGGCGATGGGCGCCACCACCTACCAGTGGCTGCTCGACCACGAGGTCAGCGACGGCAAACCCTGGCCCTACGAAATGCCGAGTTTTGTGTTCACCCATCGCGACGTGACGCCGGTGGCCGACTCGATCCGTGTCGTCGCCGGTACTCCGGAGACGCATCGGGCGGCGCTCGTGGAGGCTGCGGGAGGCAAAGACATCTGGGTGGTGGGCGGCGGCGATCTCGCCGCGCAGTTCGCCGAGGCAGGAATGCTCGACGAGATCATCGTCAACGTCGCGCCCGTCACGCTCGGCGCGGGACGCCCGCTGTTCCCCCGGCCGTTCGACCTGGAACTCCTCGACGTCGACCGCAACCGTGCCTTCGTGTGCGCCCGCTATCGCGTGGTGGGGCCACGTTCGGCAAACTCCTGACACGTCACGGCCAAACGGCCGTGCAGCGATCGTGATTCCGGATTCTCAGGCGTCGCCGATGCCGAACCGGTGGTCGGCATCGAGTTCCTGCGCCCACTTCGGCAGGATGAAGATCCCCTCCGCTTCGGCGCAGACCCCGTCAGCCGTCGATATCTCCCCTTTCGCAAAGGACTTACGCCGTTCGGTGCGATCGTGCCAACCCTTGACGGTGACCGGCCCGAGGCGCGTGCCCTGCCGATAGCGAATCGACAGGGTTCCGGTCATGCCGGGGGCACCGGCGTGCACGGCCGCCTGACCGAGCACCTGATCGAGGATCAACGCGATGACCCCGCCGTGCACCAGGCCGGGCGGACCCTCGTACTGCGGGCCCAGGAACACCTCCGACCACACGTGATCGTCCTCGTATTCGAATTCGACCGGCGGTGCGAGCGGGTTCCGGATCCCCTCCACCGCGTTGCCCCAATTTCTTTGCCGTCCATCGGAATTGAAACGTATCCCGAAGGATGCGTCGATCTGCTCTCGCCCCAGGATCTCGGCCGCGGCCGCGATGTGACGTTGCGCCTCGCGGACGTCGTCCGCACCGACATCGGTGATCACCGTCGCTGCCACCAGATCCCGAACGCTGTCACCGAGCGATCTCGCGACCTCGATCTGCCGCGTCAACTCGTCCGGGGAAATGTCCTCGGTGATGTACTCGCTCACTGTGCCACCTCGTGCCGCATCGCATGTTTCGAACAGTTCGCAGAACACGCTATCCGACGATGGACATCCGCCAACCCGACCGACCCCAGGTCAGACACCGAATGAGAACCTGTTCTCGTTTTGCTAGGCTCGGATGATGGCACGGATCGGCGACTACGCAGACGACGACATCATCAGTTGGTTCGGCCTGTCGCCCCAACTGGGCGCGTCGCTCGGCGCCTATGCCGATGCCGTCTACACGAAGAATCGACTCGAGGTCCGCACGCGCGAACTGGCCCGGATGGTCATCGCCGGCCACAACGAATGCGAGGTCTGCCGGCACACCCGGTCGACCGAGACGGGGATCGATGAGGACTTCTATCGCCACGTCGACGAATGGGCCGCCTGGCCCGGGTATTCCGACGTTGAACGGATCGCGGCGGAGTTCGCTCACCGGTTCGCCACCGATCACATCGGTCTGCGGGAGGACGAGGGCTTCTGGCGGCGCTGCCGCGCCGCGCTGTCCGATGAACTCATCGTCGATCTGACTCTGTCGTGTGCCCTGTGGCTGGGCCAGGGCCGAGCGCTTCGTGTCCTCGACGTCGGGCAGGCCTGCCAACTGACGATCTGACCGGTCATCGCGCCCGGTAGCCTCAGCACCATGAGCGATCAACAGTGGACAGCATTCGAGGTCTCCATCTCGGACTACATCGCCGAGGTCACGATCACCGGGCCCGGCAAGGGCAACGCGATGGGTCCCGATTTCTGGCGGGAGCTGCCGGAGATCTTCGCCCATCTCGACCGAGAGGACGACGTCCGTGCGGTCGTGCTGACCGGCTCGGGAGCGAACTTCTCCTATGGCCTGGACCTCGCGGCCATGGGCGGTGATCTCGCGCCGGTCCTCGCCGAGGGCGCGAAGGCACGTCCACGGACCGAGTTCCACGACACCATCCGCCGGATGCAGGCCGCGATCACCGCGGTTGCCGACTGCCGGAAGCCGGTTGTCGCCTCGATCTCCGGCTGGTGCATCGGCGGTGGCGTCGACTTGATCAGCGCCGCCGACATCCGCTACGCGAGCGCGGATGCCAAGTTCAGTGTCCGCGAGGTCCGGGTCGCGATGGTGGCCGATGTAGGCAGCTTCGCGCGACTGCCTGCCATCATCGGTGATGGCCACCTGCGCGAGCTCGCGCTGACGGGTAAGGACATCGACGCCGAGCGCGCGGCCCGGATCGGCTTGGTCAACGATGTGCTGCCCGACCAGAAGTCGGCGCTCGAGACCGCGCGAGCAACCGCCGCCGAGATCGCCGCGAATCCGCCGCTGGTGGTGCACGGCGTCAAAGCTGTGCTCGACCACGGGCGACGTCCCGCGGTCGACGACAGCCTGCGATATGTGGCCGCGTGGAACTCGGCGTTCCTCCCGAGCGAAGACCTCACCGAGGCCGTCACGGCGGTGTTCGAGAAGCGTCCGCCGGAGTTTCGCGGCGCCTGAGTCCGTTTCTGCTGGAGCCGATCACGCCACCGCGATCGGCTCCAGCACGAAGACGGGGATGTGGCGTGGAGTACGGGCCACATATAAGTCGAAGTTCGGCCACACGGCGACCATTCGCGTCCAGGCCTGCGAGTACTCCGCCCCGTCGAGCTCACGCCAGCCCATGGTCGTCGACTGCCCGTGATGTCCCACCTCGACGCTCTGGGCCGCCCGGATGTTGTACACCCATTGCGGCATGTCGGGGCCGCCGAAGTAAGACCCCGCGATCAACCAGGCGCCGTCGTTCCCGGGCACCGCGAGCAGCCGGGTGGAGCGCACGACCCCGCTCTTGCGTCCGGCCACCTTGAGCTCGATGTTCGGCAGTCCTGCGATGTCGAGCAGGCCGTAGCGGTCCCCGGTCAGCTTGTGCAACGCGTTGTCGCAGACGACGATCTGCGGCAAGAGTTTCGGCATCCAGCTGATGGAACCGATCTTGATCGCCAATGGTGTGAGCGCGCCCATCAGTCCAGTGTGACAGTTCGCGTGGGATACCTCATCGCGTCACACGCGCACCCACACAGTCCACAGGGTCGACGAGCTGTGGACAGACTTTTCGAGGTCATGAATATGCGGGCGATGATCAGCCCATGACAATCGACAACACCGCCATTCCCGACATCGCCACCGCGCAGGAGACCATCGGTTCCGTCGGCGATCTCCGCCAGCGCTGGCGTGCACTCATGGGTCCGCTCGGCTTCTCCGAGTCGTTGCTGTGGTTCACATTCATCGGTGCCGACCGCCGACTCATGAAGGTCCTCAATCAACTCCCATTGCCTCCGTCACCCGACGCGTTCCTTGCCGACATACTGATCACGCGGTTCGGCGAAGTGTTCGAGTCGATCCCGGCGACGTCGGCCGCCTGCCTCATCACGCGACCCGGCAGCGATGGCGTCAGCGACGCCGACCAGGCATGGGCGCATCTACTCGTGCAAGCGGCGCACGCACACGACGTCCCACTGGAGCCGGTGTTTCGTGCCAACGACGTCGACCTGCTGGCCCTGACCGTCGCCGACGCAGCGCGTCCCACCGCTAGCTGAGCATCCTCGAGAGGAATGTGATTGAGAACTCAGGGGTCAAGGCCCTACCCACCCGCTCCCTGAGGAGCCTCGCGAGGAACGAGCGAACCGTCACCACCGCCCCTGAGGAGCCTCGCGAGGAACGAGCGAACCGTCACCACCGCTCCCTGAGGAGCCTCGCGAGGAACGAGCGAAGCGTCACGAAGGGCCCTTCGTGACACTCGGCTAGCGCCTCGTTCCTCAGGGGGCGGGCGATGGATGGCCGAGTTCTCAAACACGCGCAGAGGAGCCTCGCGAGGAACGAGCGAACCGTCACCACCGCTCCCTGAGGAGCCTCGCGAGGAACGAGCGAAGCGTCACGAAGGGCCCTTCGTGACACTCGGCTAGCGCCTCGTTCCTCAGGGGGCGGGCGATGGATGGCCGAGTTCTCAAACACGCGCAGAGGAGCCTCGCGAGGAACGAGCGAACCGTCACCACCGCCCCCTGAGGAGCCTCGCGAGGAACGAGCGAAGCGTCACGAAGGGCCCTTCGTGACGGTCCTCCGCTAGCGCTCCGGACCTCCTCAGGGACCGGAGGGTGACCGTCGCCGAGCTAACGCTCCGAACCTCCTCAGGGACCGGAGGGTGACCGTCGCCGAGCTAACGCTCCGAACCTCCTCGGGGACCGGAGGGTTACCGTCCAGGGATCAAGATGGCAGCCCACCAACGCTCCCCACCACCTCAAGGATCAGCTGCGGGGACGCTCATCCGGGCTCGGCAACCGCCGCCGACGCCGCACCCGAAGAGTAGGTTGACTTGCGGATGTCGGCGACCGCGCCGGCCATGAGGAGCGCAGGAGGTCGGATGCCCGGGCCGCAACGCCTTCTCGTCGACGGCGGTCAGACCGCCACCCGGCTTCGTCTCGTCGGGCCGTCGTCGAATGGCGATCACGAGGCCGGCCCGGTTCACACGGATCGGCCGGTCGTGGGCCAGATCGCGTCAGCTGCAACAGATTTGGCAGAGGAACTCGGTATCTTGGTGGATGAACTCGCCGCCGGGGTGTCCGGACTGACCCCGGAGGCGACGCGGCCGGCCGAATTGCGCACCGCCGTCGCCGATCTCGGAATCGACAGGGTTGCCCTGGCACACGATTCGGTCTCCGCCTATCTGGCCGCCAACGGCCTCGAGCTCGGTGCCGTGATCGCGGTCGGGACCGGAGTTGTCACCTTGGGGGTCGGCCCGGGCGGAACCGCCCGGGTCGACGGGTGGGGCCACCTCGTCGGTGACGCCGGCAGCGCCTACTGGATCGGCCGGGCGGGACTCGACGCCGCGCTACGTGCCTTCGACGGACGCGGCAGGGCAACCGGACTCGAGGACGCTGCGGCGGATGCGTTCGGACCGCTGCCCGAGCTCTACATGGTGTTGCAAGGTGACCCCGGGCGGGTGGCACGTACCGCCGGTTTCGCCCGCGTCGTCGGCGAGCTCGCACGGACAGGCGACCCGGTCGCCGTCGACATCAACAACCGCGCCGCCGCGGAACTGGCTGCATCGGTGGACGCGGCACTGAGCCGCAGCGGGCACCGCGCCGGCGAGCCCACTCGCGTCAGTTGGATGGGCAACGTCCTGACCGCGAATGACCAGATCCGCACACGGTTCATCGAGCTCGTCGGCAGGGCACACCCAGACGTGACCGTCGCCGAACCGTATGGAGAACCGCTCGACGGCGTCGCGCTGCTGCTCGACGTGCCGCCCGATCATCCACTGGCCGCGCAGATCCACTCGGCCTGAGGCCGAGCGGACCCCTTGGTCTGCGGTCAGTCGGTCGCGTCGAGCGAGGCGGTCAACGTGGACGACAACAGCTTGGCGAATTCGGCCGGGTCGCCGAGCTCTCCGCCTTCAGCGATCACCGCCATGCCGTAGATGAGCTTCGCGGTCGGGATCAGAGACGTGTGGTCGTCGGAGGAGCCGAACGCCTTCTTGAGCCCGACGACCAACGGATGGTCGGCATTGAGTTCGAGCGCACGCTTGCTCTTCGGCAGTTCTTGTCCCGATGCGCGATACAGCTTTTCCAGCTGCGGCGACATCGAGAAGGTATCGCCGACCAGACAGGCCGCCGACTCGGTGAGCCTCGACGACAGTCGCGCCTCGCTGACCTCCTCCGCCAGTGCCTCGGCCAGCCAGGTGAGGAGTCCCGAGAACTCCTCGGACTGCTTCTCCTTGTCCGCCTTGGTCTTCTCGGCGTCGGAGTCGTCGGCGGAATCGCCATCCAGATCGTCGAGATCGACGGCGCCCTTGGCGATGGAGGTGAACGACTTGCCGTCGAACTCGATACCGGAGGTGACCCACATCTCGTCGACCGGGTCGGTGAGCAGCAACACCTCGATGCCCTTTGCCCGGAACGCCTCGATGTGTGGCGAGTTCTCGATCTGCTGGCGGGTCTCCCCCGTCATGTAGTAGATCGTCTCCTGGCCGGTGTGCATGCGTCCGACATAGTCGGCGAGGGTGGTGAGGCCGTCGGCCGAATCGGTCGACGCGAACGACGATGCCTTCAGCACTGCGTCCCGATTGTCGAAATCGTTGATCAGGCCTTCCTTCCAGACCCGACCGAAATTCTCCCAGAAGGTGTTGTAATCATCTGGCCGCGAGCTGCGCATCTCACCCACCGTCGAGATCACCCGCTTGGTGAGTCGACGTCGGATGGCGCGGATCTGCCGGTCTTGCTGCAGGATCTCCCGCGAGACATTCAGCGACAGATCGGCGGCATCGACGACACCCTTCACAAAGCGCAGGTATTCGGGGATCAGCTCTTCGCAGTCGTCCATGATGAACACCCGCTTGACGTAGAGCTGAACCCCGGACGCGCGCTCGCGCATGAAGAGGTCGAACGGCGCCTGCGTCGGGATGAACAGCAGGGCCTGGTATTCGAAGGTGCCCTCTGCCTTCACCGTGATGACCTCGAGGGGCTCATCCCACGCGTGGCTGACGTGACGGTAGAACTCGTGGTACTCGTCCTTCGAGACCTCGTCGGCCGATTTCGCCCACAGCGCCTTCTGCGAGTTGATCGTCTCGGTGACGATCTCGATCTTCGGAGTGTCGCCGTCGGTGTCGTCGGCGTCGTCGGACGGCGTCACGGGCTTCTCGACATCCATGCGGATGGGCCACGCGATGAAGTCGGAGTACCGCTTGACCAACTGACGCAGCTTGGTCGGGTCGGTGTAGTCGTAGAGGTGGTCCTCGGCATCCTCGGGTTTGAGTGCCAATGTCACCGAGGTGCCCTGTGCGGCGTCGGCGACCTCGTCGATCGTGTAGGTGCCGTCGCCGGTCGATTCCCATCGCGTGCCGAGTTCGTCGCCGGCCCGACGGGTCACCAGCGTGACCCGGTCGGCGACCATGAAGGTCGAGTAGAAGCCGATGCCGAACTGTCCGATCAGTTCCTCGGACGCCGCGGCGTCCTTGACCTCGGCGAGTTTGCGGCGCAGCTCGGCCGTGCCGGAGCGGGCGAGTGTCCCGATCAGGCCGATCACGTCCTCACGCGACATTCCGATCCCGTTGTCGCGGACGGTGAGGGTGCGCTCCTCGCGGTCGGCCTCCAGCTGGATGTGCAGATCGGATGCGTCGACATCGAGATCTTTGTCCTGAAGTGACTCCAGCCGGAGCTTGTCCAGGGCATCGGACGAGTTGGAGATCAGCTCCCGAAGGAAACTGTCCTTGTTCGAGTACACCGAGTGCACCATGAGATCCAGCAACTGCCGGGTCTCGGCCTGGAACTCGCGAACCTCTGTTTGACCACTCATGATCGACCTCCACTGGGCGCGCCACTGACGGAGCCGGATAATACCGGCCCGCACATTGGCTACTCTGAAGTGGGTCAGCCCAGCACCCGGTACGCGGAGGCGGATCGGTCGCAACGGCCACCCCGCCCCGACGCCACCATCGGAAGACAGGTGAATGTCCGCTCCTCGTCTGCTGTTCGTGCACGCGCACCCCGACGACGAAACCCTGTGGACAGGTGGTGTCCTGGCCCGCCACACCGACCGTGGCGGCGACGCCGACCTGATCATGTGCACCTGGGCCGAGGGCACCGACCGGCACACCGAGCTCATCGACGCCGTCCGTGAGCTGGGTCTGCCGCGGCCACCGATCATGCTGGGCTATGCCGACGAACGTGTGCCGGACTCGGCGCCGGACGCCGAGCGATTCTGTGCGGTTCCCTTCGACGATTTGGTACGAACCATGGTCGGCCATATCCGCTCGTTGCGTCCGGACGCGATCATCACCTACGACGCGATGGGAATCTACGGCCACCCGGACCACATCCACGCGCACCGACTGGCCGCGGTCGCCGCCGACGCCGCAGCAAGTCCCCGCCTCTACCGATCGCAGGGTGACGCCTGGCAGACCCGGTCCATCTACTTCGTGACCATCGCCGACTGGATGGTCGACGATGTCCGCATGGATGTGCTCAAGGAGATCCCCCGCGACCACCTGCCCGGCACGCCCGAATCGGCGATCGATCTCACGGTCGACGTCGGGCCGTGGCGAGACCGCAAGGCAGCCGCGCTGGCGGCACATCACACCGAGATGAGACGAAGCAAGACGATGCAGGCACTGATGGCCATGGATCCCGACCGGCGCAGCCGGCTGTTCGGGTCGGAGAGCTTCATCCGACGAGACCTCGTCCCCGGGGGCGTCGACCTCGACGAATGGTGACCGGCGATCAGTGGGTCGCGGATTCGACGGGGTCCACCACGCTGATCGGTGAACGCAAGCCGCTGGCCCGCTGCACGCGCCGTGCCACGGCTGCCGCGAGTACGTCTCGCGAGCCGATGATCCGAACCCTTCGCTGGGCTCGGGTGATCGCCGTGTACAGCAGTTCCCGGGTCAGCAACTCCGAGCCCTCGGGTGGGAGAACCACAGTGACACCATCGAACTGGCTGCCCTGACTGCGATGGATGGTCATCGCATACATCGGGACCGCGTCGGCGAGCTGGGTGGGATGCAGCGTCCGGACGCCGCTGCCGCGGCGGAACACGACTTCCAGGCCGGTGACACCGCGGATCACCACGCCGTTGTCGCCGTTGAAGGTCTCGGTCTGACGGTCATTGGCCGTGACCAGCAGCGGTTGTCCCGGATGGCTGAGACCGCCATCGGGCACCACGTCGTGATCAGGTAGTTGGGACAGCCACTCGACGATCTGTCTCGACCACCCCTGCACGCCCCAGCTGCCCTCGCGGTGAGCGCACAACACCCGATGTGTATCGAGGGCGGTCAGGGCTCCGGCAGCGTCGCCTACGACGGCCGCGGTGCGTAGCGCACCGCCCCATGCCTCGACGTCGGCACGCACACCGTCGAGATCGCCGGCAGGCACGAGGGTGACGTCGGCGATCGCGTCGTCGCTCACCAGGTCCAGCACGGCGTCGACGTCACCGCGGTTGACCGCGTCGGCCACCTGCGCGATCCCGCCGCCGAATCGTCTGCCCCGATACAGCGTCACCACGCCACGGGAGACACTCTCCCGATCCTCGGTGGGGACAGCGTCTGCGAGGACTCCCGCCGGGATCGGAACCGGCGGCAGCGACAGCTCGCGGTCGACGAGGTCGGCGAGAACGGCGCCCGCCTCCACCGACGCCAGCTGGTGAGGGTCGCCCACCAGGATCACTCGGGTGTCCGGGCGGACGGCGTCGAGAAGTTTGCTCATCGCGGTCATCGACAACATCGAGGTCTCATCGACGACGACGACGTCGAACGGCAACTTGTTGCCCCGCCCATACCGCGGTGCGTGGCCGGGCCGCCAGCCCAGCAGCGAGTGCACCGTGACCGCGCGGACCGAGTCGGGCGCCGCGCCGTCGGTGGACACGGCCGCCTGGAGTTGAGCGGCGGCGCGGCCGGTCGGCGCACACAGACCGATCCGTGCAGCGCCCCCTGCCAGACGGTCGAGAACCGCCAGAATGCGTGCCACGGTGTACGTCTTGCCGGTTCCGGGGCCTCCGGCGACGACCAGAGTCCAGCTGATCGCCGCCATCTGCGCGGCCACCCGTTGCTGGTCGACGACGTCGGCGTCCCCTGCGCCGAAGACGTCGGTCACCGCCTCCGACAACGCATCGGCGTCGACGTCGGGGCGGGATCCCTCGCGGGCGACCAGCACCGACCTGATCAGTTCCTCCTGGCGAAAATACTTGCGCAGGTAGAGCAACGGGCCGTCTGCAGAGGTGGCGAGGACCAGCGGCCGCAACGGACCGGTTCGACCGCCCCGCACGAGCACACTGTCGGCCAAGGCGCGCGCCAGGTCGGCCGGAGACGGCATCAACGCCGCAATCGAGGGATCGTCGCCCACGATCTCGGATACCCGGTCGACCGCCAGGCACGTCGATCCGAACCGTACCGCCCGCACCGCCAATGCGGCGCCGATCTGTGCGGTCTCGGCAACGGGCTCACCGCACAACCGCATCAGCCTGCGGGTGACGTGCAGGTCCGCTGCGCCGAGGACACCGAGAGCGTTGAGCCGCACCAGAACACCGTCGTCGCCGGCCACGGCGCGGGCATCGTTCGTGGGCCGTGGCGAAGCGGTGGTAGTCCCCACGGTCGATGCCGGCGACCGCGGATCGGGGCCGGTCACGCGACGCCCTCCGCGAGGAGATCGGACAGACCTTCGACCAAGGAGGCGGGCACCGCCCATTCGAACACACCGCATCCGGACGGGGTCGCGGGGCCGATCATTCCGCGAACGAAGTGATACTGAACGGGACCCAGATGCACCGCGGCGCGGTACCCGGGCAGTCGCCACCGCAGATAGCGATGCAGCGCAACCGAATACAGCAGGGCCTGGAGTGGATAGTTCGCCGCGATCATCTCGTCGGCCATCGCGGCACGATCGAAGTCCTCGGCGGTCAGGTCGCCGGCACGCAGTCTATTCGTCTTGTAGTCGACGATGACGTATCGCCCGTCGGGGGTGCGCAACACGGAATCGATACTCCCGGTCAGGTAGCCGCGGAACCGTTGTGGCGGGAGCTCACGCAGTCGTGCGCCGAAGCCGATGAGTTGATCGTCGGGCGACAGATGGCGGTCGATCAGGTCGGCGACCGCCGACATCGTCACCGCGCCGGCCGCGGTGACCTCGCCGCCGGCAGGCGATTCGGGGCTCCCGGCCAGCGGGAACTCGAACTCCAGCTCGGCCAGCCGGTCGCGGGTTCGGACAGACCACAGGTCGCCGAAACCGATCGGGGTCGTCAGCACCCCGATCAGAGCGGCGGTCAATCGATCCACGTCGACATCGACCATCCGCCGCTCGACCGCGGAACGACACAGATCTGCCACGTGCGCCTGCATGTCGTCGGCTTCGGTGTCGACGTATTCGAGGACCTCGTGGACGAGGGTGCCGAATCCCGCACCGAACGGCATCCCGTTCATCAGCGACGCGGTCACGCCGTCCTCGGCCGGCGGCGACACCGTACCGGTCGATGATTCGGCCTGCGCCGATGACGCCGCGTCGACAGGCTCCGCCGCATCCTCGAGCGACATGGCAGGCTCGTCGGCGATCAGGTCGTCGCCCGCCTCGCTCCCGGTTTCGAGCACCGGCGCAGATCCGTGGCCGACCGTCGCCACGATCGCGGAATACGATGTGCGTCGCCAACTCTGATCGATGACGCGGTCGAAGTGCGCCACAGCGAGGTCGGGTGAGCGGCGATGTGCGGGCGACCGTTCGTCGATGCTGCGATCCCCGTCGCGGCCGGCCACCTCCACCCCGATGGCACCGTCGGCGGCATACCCCATCAGCACCCGGCCGCACGTGTCGTCGTCGGGGACATCGAAGGTGTCGGGCACGACGGGTGTCCGACCTGTGCGCCCGAACAGCAGCCGGTGCAGTGCGGAGTTCTTGGTGAAAAATGCCGGCGCCCACCAGATCACCACCGCGGACTGCGCGCGGGTCAGTGCGACGTAGAGCAGCCGGAGCTCCTCCCCCGCGGACTCGGCCTCATGACGTTGCCAGCGGGCCCGGTAGTCCGGGGCCTCCTTGCCGCCGACGTCGAGAACCCGCTGTCCGTCGTCGTCGTGAAAGGTGAACGTGACCCGGTTCGAGTTGCGGAAGCCATCCCATGCGAACGGTACATACACGATCGGGAACTGCAGCCCCTTGCTGCGATGCACGGTCATGATCTGCACCGCCTGTGTGTCCCGGTCGAGGCGCCGTGTCTGGTCCTGATGCCGTTGCCACCGGGTGGTGTCGGCGATGCGGTCGGCCAGCCACTCCCCGAGCGCGCCGAGGCCGCATTCGCTGCGCATGACCTCGGCGTTGCACAGCGACGCCACCTGGATCAGATCGGTGAGCGTACGTTCGCCGTCGTCGCTGCCGAGAACCCGTTCGGCCACCGCCATCCGGCTCATCAGTCGCTGCGACATCGCCGCGAAGCCGCCGTCGGCGAAGACCCGGCCCAATCCTTGCAGTGTGCCGGCCAGTTCTGCGACCGCGGCGCCGTCGTCGGCGGCGAGCTCGGGCACCTCCCAACCGATCAGCGGGCCCAGTGCGGCCATCCGGACCAGATCGGCGCGCGCCGGTTGTTCGATCGCCCGGATGGCCGCGAGCCACTGTCGCGCAGCGGCCGTGTGGAAGACGCTGGCTCCGGAACCGATCACCGCGGCGACGCCGTGGGCCTGCAGCTGCGTCTGCAACGGCTCGATGGTCTTGTTGAGGGTGACGAGCACGGCGATGTCACCAGGTTCGACGGGGCGGGTGACGCCGTCGACCTCGATCAGGGTTCCCGAGGCCAACAGCCCTGCGATGTCGGCGGCGACGTCGGCGATCACGCGGTCGCGGACCTCGCCGACCGCGGCGAATCCGCTGGGCCCCGTGACCGGGAACGATCGACGGGGGAAGGCGCGCAGACGCACCGGCGGCACACCGTGGACACGACTACCACCGCGAGCAGCGGTGACGTCGTGGACGACGATGTCTCGGTGGCCCAGCTGGGCACCGCCGTGCAGCCGGCCGAGTGCGTCCACCAGGGCGCCGTCGGATCGACGGTTGACATCGAGGACACGTAGGGCGTCGGCCGACCGGACCGCCTGGAGATAGCTGAGGACCTCGGCGCCGCGGAATCCGTAGATCGACTGTTTCGGGTCACCGACGAGCGCGAGTGTCCGGTGACCGTGGAAACAGCGCCGGACGATCTCCCACTGCTGCGGGTCGGTGTCCTGGAACTCGTCGACGAGGACGGCGTCGAACATGGTGCGAATCCGTTCACACGCCTGCGGCCCGATCACCGGGTCGGTGACGATCCGGTACAGGATCATCTGCAGATCATCGTAGGTACGCAAGCGGGACAACCGTTTACGTTCCTCGATGATCTCCCGGATGCGCTGCGCGAAGCGCACCTTGCGCGCGGCAACCGCCGCGGCTGCTCCGCCTGTCGAATCGAGATCGATGTCGGTGGGCGCCAACCGGGCCCCCGGTTGCCGCACGGCGTCCCGGGCGATCGACGTCGCGTCGGCCAGCGAGATGTCGGGCCGGTCGGCGCCCGCGTAACCGCGCAGATAGAGATCGAGGGCGGCCTCGTCGACGAGATCGTCCACGTCCTCGACGATCTCGTAGATCAGTTCCCGCTCCCCCAGGAATCCGAGAGCGTCGAGCATGCGATTGCAGAACGTGTGCGTGGTCGCGATCGTGGAGGCGTCGAAATCGGACAGCGCACGCACGAGCCGCTCCCGACGACGCGTGACCTCCGCGGCGTCGCCGCCGGCGAGATGGCGGACGAGCGGGTCGTCGTGCGTTGTGCATTCGGTTGGATCAGAGAGCGCGGCAACGAGTTCGGACACGCGATCGCGCATGCGCTCGCGAAGTTCGGCCGTGGCGGCGCGGCTGAACGTCACCAGCAGCAGTTTGTCGATCGGCACGCCGTCGGCGATGAAGCGCGCGCCCAGACCGACGATCGCATACGTCTTGCCGGTACCGGCGCTCGCCTCGAGCACCGTGGTGCCGGTGGGCAACGGGGCCGTGATATCGAATGCGACGGGCACGGCGGTCTCCTCGACCCGGGGGGCGCGCGTTCGCGCCTGATCGCGCGCCGTCATGTCACGGTCTCGTGATCCATCAGCGGTTCCCACACCAGCCGCGCCAATCCGGCGAACACCGCATCGCCGGCCTCGCCTGGTAGTTCGAGCCCACACCACGTCCGATCGGGCCCGACGGTCTCCGTGAGCAGCATGTCGAAGCCCGTCGGCGCGGTCACGTCACCACCGAACGCCAGCCGTAGATAACGATCCCGGCCGGCTCCGAAGTCGCCGTCGAATGCGCGTCGCGCCGCCGGCAGCGCCCGATCGATCCGGCCGCTGCGTCTATGGTGATCGGTGAACTCGGCCGCCGGGTCGGACGGTAGCGGCAGTGCCCGGCGGAGTCCGGTGTCGCGCAGTGCGATCAGTTGCATGAGGACCGTGAGCGGGTCGTCCGGGACGGCGAACAGCGCGCGGGCCACACCTCCGGACCGGCCGGGTCGTCGGGCGACGACCGCCGCGGCCCGGATGTCGGTGGACATCGCGTTGCCGTGCTGCGCGGCCGCAGCCAGCGCCAACAACCGTATCCAGGCGACGACACGCTGCTTGGCCCGCAACTTCGAGTAGGTCGCGGTGACGACGGTGCCCGCGTGGATGTCTCCGATCGTTCCGAAGAGCCGGCGCCCGTCCGGCAGCGGGACCACGATGTCCACGGTCTGAGGTGATCCCACCCGCGCCGCAGCCGCCGCTTCGAATACCGCGCGAACGTCGCGGGAGATGTCCTGAAGTTCGCGGGTGCCGAATGCGAACGGGGGCAGCGTGCCCCGCCGGAGCTCGGCGGCCTGGCATGCCTCGAGGTCGGTGCCGCCCAGCATCCGGGACAGGAAGCGGTCGCCGATCGCCCAGCGGTCCAGCGGCGGGAGTTCGACATCGAGTTGGTCGGGGTGCGGACGTTCGTCATCGGGGATGCGCGCTCCGAGCCGCTGACGGACGAACCCCTCGATGGGGTTGGTCACAAAGCTCACCAACGTCGCGAGGTCGATGTCCCCGGGCTCGGGCGGGTCGAGAACGATGTCGGCGATCCGCGCAGTCGTCACCGCTGCCGTCCCCAGCGCACGCGCCCCGGCCAGCAGTGCGGTGTCGTAGGAGAAGGGACCGGCGACGCCCGCAACCGCGTCGGGCCGGAAGTTGGTGTCGTCGAACGCGTGCAGGGTGTGCTGCCGGGTGCACACACCGCCACCGGCGTCACCACCGGTCAGACCGTGCACCGTGTCGACGAGTTCGCTGACCACCACGGCCGGCGGAACACGTTGGCCGGACACGGGATCGGCACCGCTGTAGTAGACGTGCAGGTTCTCCTCCGCGGCGCCGATCGCGTCGAGGAAGAGTTGTCGATCCTCGTCGCGTGGATTTCGCTCCCCGATCAGCGGGGAACGGCCGAGGATGTCGTCGCCGTCGGTGCGCTGGGCCCGGGGAAACGCGTCGCCGTCGACGCCCAGCAGCACGATGACCCGATGCGGCACCGAGCGCATCGGCACCATCGAACACACGGTCAGCTCGCCGGTGCGAAAGTTGGCGCGCGTCGGCGACGCGGCGACCAGACCGGCGATCAGATCGCGGATGTCCCCCAGCCGCAGGGTCAGCGGTTCGCCGTCCGGATCGTCGGCGTCGTCGGGGAAGACCGCGACGATCGATCGGATCGCCTGTGCCCGTTGCCATTCCTCGTCAATTCCGGGTCGTGCCAGCGCATCGACCGCGCCGACGACCACGTCGATCCAGTGGTGAACGGGATGCGCGCCGGTCAGCGTGTCGAGTGTCACCGACAGACGTTCGACGAACTCGGCGAACCGGCCCGCCAGGTCGATCTCGGTGCTCTCCACCCCGGCCAGTGGTAGTGCCGTGTCGAGCCACTCCCCGTCGGATTCCTCGGCGACGGCACCGAGCAGGATTCGATCCAGGCCGGCATCGAACGTGCCCTGGCCGAAGCCGGACAACCCGAACCTGGATCGCTGCGCATCGTTGATGCCCCACCGGATGTTGCTGCCCGTGAGCCATTCCCGCACGATGTCGAGATCGTCGTCGGTCATGTCGAAGCGCTGCCGCACCGGTGCGCGGCCGAGTAGGTCGAGGACGGCGCCCGCCGACACGCGTCCGGCGGCGAGTTCGACCACCGCCGCCACCACGTCGAGCACCGGATTGGTGTGCCGCAGCCCGCGGTCGGCGAGGCGGACCCGGAGTTCGAACGCGGGGTGCCCGAGGCCGGGTTGTCCGAAAGCACCGCGGATGAGCGGGGCGAATGTCTCGACATCCGGGCACATGATCAGCACATCGCGGGGTTGCAGTGTCGGGTCGTCAGCGAACAGGTGCAGGAGGCGGTCACGCATCACCTCCACCTGGCGTTCGGGCCCATGACACGAGTGGATCTCGACCGACGAGTCGGCTGCCACCACAGCGGTGTCGAGTCGGTCGTCGCGCAGGCCGGACTGCAGTGCGGCCAGCACCGACGGCGCTTTTGTGCCGGCGGGCGGATGATGCACGACGCGGTCCGCAACGCTTTCGACGCGACGTTGCAGTTCCTGCACATCTCGGGACAACCCGGCCAGCAGCGGATGGGCGAGGGCGGGCGGCGGGTGATCCACTCGCCGGCCACCAGGTGTCGGCACGGTGTCGGCCACCGCGTCCCACAACGCCGGACTCGGGTGCGGCACGAACAGGTGGACGTCGCGGTGCACCGATACCGCCGCCAGGACGGCAAGCAACGATTCGGTGACACGGGTCGGCCCGAAGACCGAGAGCCGCTCCGGCAGGTCGGTGACCGTCGGGTCTTCGCGCAACGTCTCACAACATCCCGCCAACAGCTCGGCCGGGTGGGGCCGGCCGATCTCGCGGCGTACAGCCCGCCAGACGTCGGGCTGCCAGAGGAGATCGTCGGGAACGGCTGCCCCGGCCCCGTCGGTGTCGTCGCCGATCGCCCAGGCGGCGAGCATGGCGGGTCGCTGCCGCCCATAGCCGTCGAACAGCTCCGCGACCTGGCGTGCGGTGGCGAATCGGCGTCCGCGGCGATGTTCGTCGGTGCCGTCGCCGTCGGCCCCCACGTGCCGGGCGAGCACGGCCAGTCGCGGATCCCCGATCATGCCGTCGAGCACGCGCAGGACCGCCCAGGTCATCGCGGCCGGTCGCCACCGTTCGCCGGCCGCCGCGGGGTGTTTCGCATCGCCGGGGCGCCGGTGCTCGGACCCGGCAACGTCGGCGATGATGCGGTCGGTCAGGGCCGCCGGAGAGGCGAAATCGAGGTTCGCGGCCACCCCGTCACCGTCACGCGTGGCACCGAGCCGGGTGGCCAGCCGCTGCTGTAACCAGCGTTCCACGCCGGGGGCGGGAACCGCCACGATCTCGGTCGTCATCGGGTCCGTGAGCGGCACCGCCAGCAGATCCGCCAGGGCGTCGGCGAGAGTGTCCGTCCGTTCGGCCCGGTGGAGGTGGAACATGTGATGCCGCCCTTACAGAGTGTCCGTGTCGGGGTGTCCTCGTCATGGTGTCCGCGACGTACCGGCGATGGTCAGGAACGTACCGGCAATGTGGCCTCGGCGATGAGGTGTGATTCCAGGATCGCGCGGAACTCGTCCGGGATCGGCGTCGGCCGACCGGTCTCCGTGTTCACCGACACCATCGTCGTCGCGGCGACCGCGCACGTGGTTCCGGTGGGATCCATCAAGGTGAGCGAGAGGTGGAAGGACGTGTTGCCGATCCGGCTGACGCATGACCGGACGGTGACCGGCTCGAGCGAGTACTCGAGCACCGCGGTGAACACGATCTCCTGACGGGCCACCAGCACCGAGAACCCGGCCGGCCGTTCGGGCAACCACGTCGCGAAGGATCGAACCCGGGACTCCTCGAAGATCCGCGCGAACTGCACATTGTTGATGTGGTTGTTGATGTCCATGTCGCCCCAGCGCAGCTGGATCGACAGATCGAGGTGTACGTCTGCCACGATCGGCAACCCTAGCGCCTGCCGCCGACATCGGGCCGACCGGACGAGTCGGCCGTCGCGACCTCCGGGCCCGGACCCCACCGGAGGAACACACGACTCGGGGCTCCCCGTGTTCCGGGCCGCGGGACCGTACACTCACCGCAGGCAGTACAGGCGAGGGGGAGATCGTGATCCTGGAGACCGTTCGGTTACGGCTACGTCCGGTCGCGATGTCCGACGTCGACGCACTCGTGGAACTCGACAGCGATCCGGCGGTGATGCGGTTCGTGACCGGCGGCGCGCCGACGTCGCGTGAGGTGATCGAGGAGTGGGTGCTGCCCCGCGCCGAGGCCGAGCGACGGGCCCACCGCACCGGGATGTGGACGGCGCTCGACCGCCGCACCGCCGACTTCCAGGGCTGGTTCGCGCTGCGCACACCCCGGCACAGCCATCGGTCCGAACTCGAACTCAGCTACCGGCTGCGCCGGGAGACATGGGGTCGCGGGCTGGCGACCGAAGCCGCACGGGCCTTGCTGTCGACCTCTTTCCGGGACATCGGCGCCGATCGGGTGTTCGCCAGCACCATGTCCGCGAACACCGCTTCTCGCCGGGTGATGGAGAAGATCGGCATGCGGCTGTCCGCGATCCGCATGTGCGACGACGAGCTCATCTCCGGTTCCGGGGCCGGAGAGGTCGAGTACGAGTTGCTGCGCAGTCATTGGGAGACGATGACGATGAGCTGGTCGCAGGCGCCCGGCCGGCCCTGGACACCGATCCCGACCGCGTCGTGGTCGCCTCGCCATCAGCGCGTGCCCGACCTCACGGCCTGAGTGATCGGGCGGGCGGCTGAAATGCGCCCCTGAGGAGTCCGACGGCGGCGAATCGCCGACGTCGGGCCGGACGTGGGCGGTTTTCAGTGGCCGGCGGATTCGGACAGATCCGGCGGTGGGAGACCCGGGTGGGGTCCCTCGTCCGGAGGTTTCGTCGTTGATTGACTACCGTGAGTGGTGCGAGGCCCGCAGCCCCCTCCCACGACAGGAGATGTTCTTCAGATGAGCAGCCCCACTCCGACCACATCGCGCCCTCATGTCGTCATCGTCGGATCCGGTTTCGGCGGACTCTTCGCGGCACAGCGCCTGGCCAAATCCGATGTCGACGTCACCCTGATCGCGAAGACGACCCACCATCTGTTCCAGCCGATGCTGTACCAGGTGGCGACGGGCATCATCGCCGAAGGCGAGATCGCGCCGGCGACCCGGATCGTGCTGCGCAAACAGAAGAACGCGAAGGTCCTGCTCGGCGATGTGTTCGACATCGATCTCGAGGGCAAGAAGGTGACGTCGCGACTGCTCGAACGGATCACGGTCACCCCGTACGACAGCCTCGTCATCGCGGCCGGCGCCGACCAGTCCTATTTCGGCAATGATCACTTCGCCGAATACGCCCCTGGCATGAAGACCATCGACCATGCGCTCGAGCTGCGCGGTCGCATCCTCGGCGCATTCGAGCAGGCCGAGCTCTCCGACGACCCCGAGGAGCGGGCGAAGTTGCTCACCTTCGTCGTCGTGGGTGCCGGCCCGACCGGTGTCGAGCTGGCCGGCCAGATCGCGGAGATGAGCGACAAGACGCTCAAGGGCACCTTCCGCAACATCGACCCGACGGAGGCGCGGGTCATCCTGCTCGACGCCGCACCTGCCGTGCTGCCGCCGTTCGGGCCCAAGCTGGGCTCGAAGGCCGCCAAGCGTTTGGAAGGCATGGGGGTCGAGATCCAGCTCAACGCCATGGTCGTCGGTCTCGACTACGACGGGCTGGTGGTCAAGGATTCCGACGGCAGCACCCGCCGGATCGAATCCCAGTGCAAGGTGTGGTCGGCCGGTGTCCAGGCGAGCCCGCTGGGCAAGCAGCTCGCCGAACAGTCCGGGGTGGAACTCGATCGCGCCGGTCGCGTGAAGGTGCTGCCGGATCTGACCATCCCGGGCAATCCCTACGTGTTCGTCGTCGGCGACATGATGGCCGTCGACGGGGTGCCCGGCGTCGCCCAGGGCGCGATCCAGGGTGGCCGCTATGCGGCGGACGCCATCAAGGCCGGACTGCACGGGCAGACGCAGGAACAGCGCAAACCGTTCCACTATCACGACAAGGGATCGATGGCCACGATCTCGCGGTTCAGCGCCGTCATGCAGGTGCCGATCCCGGGCTTCAAGAAGAAGTTCGAGACCGAGGGATACTTCGCGTGGCTGGGCTGGCTGGCGTTGCACCTGGTGTACATCGTCGGGTTCCGCAACCGTCTCAACACCCTGATGAACTGGTTCTTCGCGTTCACCACGCGCGGCCGCACACAGCTGGCGGTCACCGAGCAGCAGGTCTACGCACGTACTGCGCTCGGCGCTCTGTCCGAATTGGAGAACAAGCCGGCCCCCGAGGTCGTGGCACAGGTCGCCCAAGGCGACTCCCCACCGTCGGACGGTGAGAAGGCCGAAGCCGAGGCCAGCTGAGCGACGTCTCAGCCGGGCGTCGGGGCCAGCTCCAGATCGTCACACAGCACGCGAGCGGCGTGCGTGGAGTCGGCAAGCGCCGTGGTGAGCGTGGCCCCGGCGATTCCCTCGGGGCGGGCGAGTTCCAGCCGGGAGGCATACGCCGTCGACGACACCTCGGCCGGGCGGGCGTCGGGGTAGCGCAGAATGCTGCTGATGGCGCGGTGGCCGGTGCTCGCGGGCCCGCCCAGACCGAGCCGATGGCGCAGGACGGGCGATCCATCGACATCGAGGTGCAGCAAGCCCTGCCAGCGGGCCCGCGCGATGTGCTCGGCCGACTCCTCGGATCTGCCCAGTTGGGCGTGTTCGGCGATGATCACGGTGCCGGTCCGGTCGCAGCGCACTCGCGTCGACGTGTGATGTGCTGCGCCGCCGGCCACCACCGTGGGTTGCGGATCGACGTGGAGGCGCGCACCGGCGGCGACCTCGATGGTCCAGTCCATCCGCGAGTCGATCCGTTGCCGCGACGGCAGGGCGAGTGTCGCGGCGACGGTCTTGAGGTGCAGGATCGCACCGGGTTCGACGATCACACGGACGTCGATCGTGTCCCCGCCCAGGGGCGTGGCGGCGGTGCTGATCAGGTGGACGGTGTCGGCGCCGGTCTGGCGCGCGGCGAGGCCGCCGATCGCTCGCACACGCGGCGAGCGACCAACGGCCGCCACGATCTCGATCTCGGTGCGCACCGGGTCAGCCGGCCACCGAGATCTCGGCCAGCTGCGTACGCACCCAGGCGAGCACGTCGGTGGCCGTCGGATCGTCGTTCAGGGAGATCATCGCCGTCGGACGTCCCTCGCGAACCCGCTCGGCGTCACGGCGCATGACGTCGAGGTCGGCGTGCACCCGCTCCGCCAGGTCCGTCTTATTGATCACCAGCAGATCCGAGTAGGTCACACCGGGACCCCCCTTGCGCGGCACCTTGTCTCCGCCTGCGACGTCGATCACGAAGATCTGGACGTCGATCAGCCCGGTGGAGAACGTCGCGGTGAGGTTGTCACCCCCCGACTCGACCAGGATCAGGTCCAGCGGTGGGTTGGCCGCGACGAGATCGTCGATGGCGTCGAGATTGGCCGTGATGTCATCGCGGATCGCGGTGTGCGGGCACCCGCCGGTCTGCACGGCGGTGATCCGCTCGTCCGGCAGCACCGCGTTCCGTCGGAGGAAGTCGGCGTCCTCGGTCGTGTAGATGTCGTTGGTCAGCACCGCGACGGAGAGTTCGTCGCGCAGCTGCCGGCACAACGCGGCCACGAGTGCGGTCTTGCCCGAGCCGACGGGACCGCCGACACCGATGCGCAGGGCCTCGCCGGGTTCGCGGCGCCGGCGCGGTCGGCCGTGGTCGTGGCCGTGGGGTTGTCCGTCGATGAGATGCGGGGGCATGTCGTCCTCTCGGATTCGGGTGCATTTTCCTCAGAGTGGGCGCCACCATCGGCGCCCCGCGTCAGGACATGAACAAAGGCATGTCACGGCGCTCGTGACGTTCGGCGAAGACGTCGAACGTCGGGTCGGACAGGTCGGCGAGTTCCACTGCCGCCGCCGCGGCGACACGTTCGCAGTCGACACCGAGGTCGGCGATGACGACGGCGACGTCGGCGGGATCGAGGGCCAGTAGCCGCTGACCTGCGGTCGCCGCCCCACTCATGGTGGTGTAGGCGAGGATCAACGCCGTGTGGAATCCGGACAGGCGGCACACCCGACCGACCGCACCGACGATGACCGGCTGGTGTGTCTGCGGGGCGTGTTCGGACCAGTCGACATCCGGCCACATGCGGCGGGCGAGCCGCAGCATGCCCCTCCCCTGTGCCAGCGACGCCCGCCGTGCCGCGGCCGACGGTGTGCGCGCATCGGTCTCCCGTTGCGCAGCCGGAACCTGCAGGGTGTCGTCGGCGACCGCAGCCGCGATCGACGCGGCCACCAGCCCGGTGGTCGCGACACGTCGGTGCAGGAACTCGGCCAGACTGCCGGCGTCGGTGACCACACGGTCGGCGATGGCCTGCTCGACCCCGCCGGAGTGGACATGACCGCCGACCGGCAGGCGGGAGTCGGCCAAGGTCAGCATCATCGCCAACTGCGACCGGGATTCGGGTGCGGGGTCCATGGGTTCGACCAACTTCTCGACACGTACCTCAGAAGAGGAAATACCGTTGCGCCATCGGCAGTTCCGAGACCGGCTCGCTGTCCCAGATCTCGCCGTCGACGCGCACCGTGAACGTGTCGGGTTCCACCGAGATCACCGGGGTCGCAGAGTTGTTGGGCATGTCGGCCTTACCGATGCCGCGGGTGTTGCGCACCGCGACGAGCCGACGGTCGAGTCCGAGCGTCTCGTCGAGTCCTGCGTCGAGTCCGCCCTGGGCGACGAAACTCACCGACGTCGCGGCGGCGGTCTTCGGCGCCGCACCGAACATCGGACGTGGCAACACCGGTTGCGGCGTCGGGATGCTCGCGTTCGCGTCACCCATCGCCGCCCAGGCGATGGCCCCGCCCTTGATGACCAGGTCGGGCCGAACACCGAAATATGCGGGGTCCCACAGGACGAGGTCGGCGAGTTTGCCGGTCTCGACCGAGCCGATCTCGTGATCGAAACCGTGGGCGATGGCCGGGCAGATCGTGTACTTCGCGATGTAGCGACGCGCCCGGTTGTTGTCCGCGGCACCGTCCCCGGGCAGTGCACCGCGTTTGGTCTTCATCACGTGCGCGGTCTGCCAGGTACGCAGCACCACCTCGCCGATCCGGCCCATCGCCTGGGAGTCCGAACCGATCATCGAGATCGCGCCGAGATCGTGCAGCAGATCCTCGGCCGCGATCGTGGACGGCCGGATCCGGCTCTCCGCGAACGCCAGGTCCTCGGGAACGGTCGGATTGAGGTGGTGGCACACCATCAGCATGTCGAGATGCTCGTCGAGCGTGTTGACGGTGTGCGGCCGGGTCGGGTTGGTGGAACTCGGCAACACGTTGGGATGCGATGCGACGGTGATGATGTCGGGTGCATGGCCGCCACCCGCGCCTTCGGTGTGGTAGGCGTGGATGCTGCGTCCGGCGATGGCTCCGATGGTCTGCTCGACGAAGCCCGCCTCGTTCAGGGTGTCCGAGTGCAGCGCCACCTGGACGCCGGTCTCGTCGGCCACCCGCAGGCACGCGTCGATCGCGGCCGGGGTGCTGCCCCAGTCCTCGTGGAGTTTGAAACCCGATGCACCGGCGACGATCTGCTCGTGCATGGCCTCGGCCGAGACGGTGTTGCCCTTGCCGAGGAGGGCGATGTTCATCGGCCAGTGGTCGGTGGCGGCGAGGATGGAGGCCAGGTGCCAGGCACCGGGGGTGACCGTGGTGGCCTTGCTCCCCTCGGCCGGGCCGGTGCCGCCGCCGATGAGTGTGGTGATGCCGTTGCCCAGCGCCTCGTCCATGATCTGCGGGCAGATGAAGTGGACGTGGCAGTCGATTCCGCCGGCCGTCAGGATCTTGCCGTTGCCGGCGATGATCTCGGTGGATGGGCCGATCACGAGGTCGGGATGGACCCCGTCCATGGTGTCCGGGTTGCCCGCCTTGCCCATCGCGGTGATTCGGCCGTCCCGAATGCCGATGTCGGCCTTGATGATCCCCCAGTGGTCGAGGACGACCACACCGGTGATCACCGTGTCCGGCGCCCCCTGCGCACGCGTCGCGCGGCTCTGGCCCATCGACTCTCGGATGACTTTGCCGCCTCCGAAGACAGCCTCGTCGCCGGCGAGACCCGGCCCTCCGCAACGATCTTCGGTGACCTCGATCAGCAGATCGGTGTCCGCCAGACGAATACGGTCACCGGTGGTGGGGCCGAAGAGTTGCGCATAACGGTCGCGCCCGAGAGTTGCCATCAGTCGATCACCCCTGGTGCGTCGAGCGAGATACCGTGGACCTCGCGGGTGCCGCCGAGCGGGACGAGGGAGACCGACATCTCGATACCCGGCTCGAATCGGACGGCGGTGCCGGCCGGGATGTCGAGCCGGCGCCCGCGAGCAACCGCACGGTCGAAATCCAACGCGGCGTTGGCCTGTGGGAAGTGGACGTGGCTACCGACCTGTACCGGACGGTCCCCGGTGTTGACGACGGCGAGCGTGACGACCTCGGCACCCTCGTTGAGTTCGATGGTGCCCTCGGCGGGCAGGACCTCGCCGGGCACGACCGACGACTGTGTTCGCGACATCTGCAGGGCCTCTCGCCGGGCTAATCGATCGGATTGTGCACGGTGACCAGCTTGGTCCCGTCCGGGAAGGTGGCCTCGACCTGCACGTCGTGCAGCATCTCCGGGATGCCGTCCATCACCTCGTCGCGCGTGAGGACCTCGCGTCCCGAGGTCATCAGCTCGGCGACGGTGCGGCCGTCACGGGCGCCCTCGAGGACGTGATCGGTGATGATCGCGACCGCCTCCGGGTGATTGAGTTTCAGACCCCGACCCTGGCGGCGACGTGCCAACTCGGCGGCGTAAGAGATGAGCAGTCGCTCCTGCTCATGCGGCGACAGACGCACCAGATCCTCTCCTAGCGACACGGATCCGGTCCACGACCCGAATCCACCCGGGACAGCGACACGGCGTGACCCGGCGCTGTCGTAGATGACATCCTGCCACGCAACCCACGCCGCGGCTCGACGAGCGACACTCCCGGCCCGCAACCACGGTCAGGTCGGCAGACCGCCGCCGCTCGCGCGCAGTTCCGCCAGCCGCGCCGGTGTGCACAGTGGTGCGATCGCGACGACTTCGTCGATACCGAACGCTCCGGCGGCCGCGCCGCGCTCGAGGACCAGGGCCAGCGACAGGGCAGTCGCGGGCTCGTCGACGACATCGCCGGACTGTCGATCGAAATACGATTGCAGCCGCTGCGCCGCGGTCGGCATCGCCGACCGGAAGAATCCGATCACGGCAAGCCAGCGGGTCACCAGATGGCCCGGATGCATGTCCCAACCCTGGTAGATCCCGCGCTCGAGCGAACGCACCACCAGCCCGTGGTGCCGCCGCAGGGCCGAGTCGATCTGCTCCGGCGAGCCTGACGGCATGACCTGGGTGGATCCATCGCTGATCCAGACGCCGGTCTGTGCGGCCGCGGCCTGCATCACCGATTTCGCATGGTCGGCGACGGGGTGTGTCAAGGACTGCTGCGACGACACGATCCCGCAGGCGGCACTGTAGTCGTAGGTTCCGTAGTGCAAGCCGGTCAGACGGGGCGTGCCGCGGTGGATCGCCTCGGCGACGGTCGCCCGACCGTCGGGCCCGAGCACCGCCTGGGGGATCTCGACCTGCAGCTCATAGCGCAGCTGACCGTCGGGGAGGCCATGGGCGCGTTCGAATGCCGCACACAGGTGGTTGACCGCGTCGACCTGCCGTGGGTCTCGCAGCTTGGGCACCGTGAACACGAATCCGTCCGGGACACCGCCGGCAGCCTCCAGAACCAGTTCCAGCGAGCGCAGGCCGCGGGCGCGTTCACGCTCCCCCAGGCCTTTCGCCCGGACCCCGGCGCTGCGCGGCGCATGCGGTCGCATCTGCGTCCATTCGGCGAGGATCTCACCCGCGCGTCGTGCGTGCGCATCCTCGGTGGCGTCGTCGCGCCAGCCGTAGCCGTCTTCGAGGTCGATGCGCAGATCCTCGATAGGGTTGTCCTGCAGCCGCTTTCGGGCCAGTCCCACCACCTCGGAGCCATCTGGGGACAGTTCGGTGAGCAGGTCGAGCGTCGAGGTCGCCAGCACGCCGGCGGCCTCGCCCCACACGGTGGGCGTGGCGGACTCGACATCGGCCGCACTCACGTAGACGGTGTGCGCAGGCTGCGCGGAAGCGCGGTCTCCCGGATACCCCGCGGCCAGGTCGGCGTCGACGGGACGCAGGATCGCTTCCAGCTCTGCCCGTTCCCTGGCCGAGAGCGTGCCGCCCGTCATGGAGCGGGAGGGAAGGTCGGTACCTCGACCCCCTCGGGAAGTTCGATGTTCTGCAGCCGCACCTGAGACGCGGCGACCAGACGACCCTGATCGTCGGTCATCGTGACACGCCACAGTTGCTGCCGACGTCCACGGTGAATCGGTGTCGCGGCGACCGTCACCGTGCCCGAACTGACCGACTTGATGAAGTCGGTGTTGTTGTTGACGCCCACCGCGGTGCCGCCGATCCCGGTCGTCTGCAGCCAGGTGAAGGCGCTGCAACTGGCGACGCTCTCGGCCACCGCGCAGTAGACACCGCCGTGCACGATGCCGAAGGGCTGGTGATGCCTCTCGGACAGTTCGAGCGACGCGGTCACTCCGTCCGGCCCGACGTCGGTGAGTCGGAGCCCGAGTGAGGTGTCGAACCCGCGTTCGAAGGTGTCCTTGATCATCTGTTCACTGTCCACGCTCATACCCATGAGATTGTCACGGAAGCGCGACGGGGGCGTGTCCAGGTGGCGGGACCCGGTCTGCCGGCGGGCTGCCGGGTTCCTCCCCCGGGTATCACCAAACTCTCCACAAACATGTGGAGGAAGTGACGACGCCCGGAGGAGGAACCGAGCTGGGCTCGGCCCGAAACGGGGTCCGGGAACGGATGTGCCCCACGCCTCGTTGAGGAAGCGTGGGGCACATCCGTCGTGGACCGGGGGTCTCTGCAGCCCTCAGGACTCTCGCGCGGTCCGACGTGCCATCAACGTAGGGTAGCCTTACCAATATTGTCAAGCCGTGGCGCAGGCGAAGCGGAACCGGTCGGCGACGTAACGACGGTCGGCATGCACGGGTAGGAGAAGCAGAAGTAAAATGCGAAGAATGAATGGGCTGGGCGACCTCGAACGCGCTGTCATGGACACCTTGTGGGCGAGTTCGACGCCGCAGACGGTGCGACAGGTCCACGAAACGCTGTCACATGACCGTTCGCTGGCCTACACCACCGTCATGACGGTGCTGCAGCGGCTCGCGAAGAAGAATCTGGTCACCCAGATCCGTGACGACCGCGCTCACAAGTACGTGCCCACCCACCCTCGCGAGGACCTCGTGGCCAGCCTCATGGTCGATGCCCTGAGTGAAGCCGAGGCGCCGGGATCGCGGCATGCTGCGCTCGTCTCGTTCGTCGGGCGGGTCGGTGCCGACGAGGCCGCGGCTCTGCGTCACGCGCTCGATGAGCTCGAAGCGGCCCGCGGGACGCACGAGACAAGCTAGATTCGGCCCCACGACAAGTTCCACACAGAACCAGATCACCCCACCATCAGCAGCGATACCAGACAGCCCACTCAAGGACGTTTTCGATGACCGCGCTCTTCTTCGGCATCCTGACCTTGGCGCTGGTCGGCCCTGCCGCGGAGTCGTTGTCCCGCGCGTCCTGGCCGGTCAAGGCACCTCGGGCGGCGATGACGTTGTGGCAGGCGATAGCTCTTGCCGGCGTGCTGTCCGCGTTCAGTTGTGGCCTCGCCATCGCGTCGAACCTGCTCGCACCCGGTGAGGACGGCGCTCCCACCACCAACCCGCTGCACGAGATCGAGCGACTCGGTCTGCCGATGTGGCTCACCCTGGTCGGTGTGTTCGCGCTCACGCTCATGGTCGGCGCGCGCCTCATGTACACCGTGATCCGCGTGGGTGTCCGCACCAGGGCCCGCCGCTACGCCCACCGACAGCTCATCGACATCCTCGATCGCTGCGATCGCAGCGCGACGAGTGACAGGTCGCACCCGCTGTTCGCCAGCGACGTCCGCATGATCGACGTCGAGCAACCCCTCGCCTATTGCCTGCCCGGCCTGCGGCAGCGCGTGGTCATCAGCGAAGGCGTCGTCGCCCGCCTCTCCCGGGAGGAACTGACCGCCGTACTGACGCATGAACGTGCTCATCTCCGGGCGCGTCATGACCTCGTCCTCGAGGCGTTCATCGCGCTGCACGAGGCTTTCCCCCGGTTCGTCCGGAGCCGCTCGGCGCTCGGGGCCGTCGAACTTCTGGTCGAAGCCCTCGCCGACGATCAGGCCGTCCGGGCGACGGCCCCGACGACGCTGGGTCGCGCGCTCGTCGCATGTGCCGACGCGGTCGCCCCCCGCGGCGCGATGGCGGTCGGCGGACCAACGACGCTGGCCCGGATCCACCGACTCCGCGACGAGCAGCCCACCCGCCTGATCGCGCTGACCGCCTATGCCGCCGCCGCCGCGATCCTCGTCGTCCCGACGCTGGCGGTGGCGATTCCGTGGCTGACCGAACTCAGTCGACTGATCTCGGCGACATGAGTCGCGCCACCCTCCGGGTCGTGGGGCGATCGTCCACACAATAGGCTTGGTGCCATGACCACTCCCGCCTCATCCGGCTCTGCTTCCACCGACCCGACAAAGGCCCAGATCGGCGTGACCGGCCTCGCCGTCATGGGTTCGAACATTGCCCGCAACTTCGCCCGCAACGGCTACACGGTCGCCCTGCACAACCGGAGCATCGCCAAGACCGACGCGCTGCTCGAGAAGCACGGCGGGGACGGTTCCTTCATCCGCACCGAATCGATGGCGGAGTTCGTCGCCGCGCTCGAGCGACCGCGGCGGGTCCTGATCATGGTGAAGGCCGGTGACCCGACCGATGCGGTGATCGAGGAACTCGCCGACCTCATGGAGGACGGCGACATCATCATCGACGGCGGGAACTCGCTGTACACCGACACCATCCGCCGCGAGGCCGCGATGTCCAAGCGCGGACTCAACTTCGTCGGCGCAGGTATCTCCGGTGGAGAGGAGGGCGCTCTGAACGGTCCGTCGATCATGCCGGGCGGGCCCAAGGAGTCCTACGAGTCGCTCGGCCCGCTGCTGGAGCAGATCTCCGCGCACGTCGACGGTGAACCGTGCTGCACCCACATCGGCCCGGACGGTTCGGGACACTTCGTGAAGATGGTCCACAACGGCATCGAGTATGCCGACATGCAGCTCATCGGCGAGGCCTACGACCTCATGCGCAAGGCCCTGGACCTGCCCGTCTCGGAGATCGCCGACGTGTTCCGCGAGTGGAACTCCGGCGACCTCGACAGCTACCTGGTCGAGATCACCGCAGAGGTGCTCTCCCAGGTCGACGCCGAGACCGGCAAGCCGCTCGTCGATGTGATCGTCGACGCCGCGGGCCAGAAGGGCACCGGCCGCTGGACCGTGAAATCGGCCTTGGACCTGGGTATCCCGACAACCGGTATCGCGGAGGCCGTGTTCGCGCGGGCACTGTCCAGCGCCACCGATCAGCGCAAGCAGGCGCAAGGTCTCGAGTCGGGCACCCTCGCGGCCGCGCCCACCGACAAGAAGACCTTCATCGACGACATCAACAAGGCGCTCTACGCGTCCAAGGTGGTCGCCTACGCCCAGGGCTTCGACCAGATCGCCGCCGGCAGCGCCGAGTACGACTGGGACGTCCACCCCGGTGACCTCGCCACCATCTGGCGGGGCGGCTGCATCATCCGGGCCAAGTTCCTCAATCGCATCCGGGACGCGTATGCCGAGAATCCGGACCTGCCGAGCCTGCTGCTCGCCCCGTACTTCCGCAGCGCCGTCGAGGACGCGGTGGACAGCTGGCGGCGAGTGGTCGCGACGGCCACCACGATGGGCATCCCAGTCCCCGCGTTCGCATCGTCGCTCGCCTACTATGACGCGCTGCGCAGCGAGCGGCTCCCCGCCGCCCTCACCCAGGGACTGCGCGACTTCTTCGGCGCGCACACCTATCAGCGCATCGACAAGCCGGGCACCTTCCACACATTGTGGAGTGACGACCGGTCCGAAGTGACTGCGTGAGAGGAGCGCTCGAAACATCGTGCAATTCCTGGAAGGCCATGCGCCCACCCACGATCTGACCTACGACGACTTGTTCATCGTGCCGAACCGGTCGGATGTCGCCTCGCGATTCGACGTCGACATGTCCACGAGTGACGGTAGCGGCACGACGATCCCGATCGTGGTGGCCAACATGACCGCCGTCGCGGGCAAACGCATGGCCGAGACGGTGGCACGACGGGGCGGATTGGTCGTTCTGCCCCAGGACCTGCCGATCTCGGCGGTCGCCGCGTCGATCGACTACGTCAAGACACGGCACCTCGTCGCCGACACCCCGGTGACGCTGACCGCCGAGGACTCCGTGTCGGACGCGCTGGCGCTGATACCCAAGCGTGCGCACGGTGCGGCCGTCGTCGTCGACGACGGCCGTCCGATCGGCGTCGTGACCGAGAAGCGCTGCCGCGACGTCGATCGTTTCGCCCGGGTGCGCGATGTCCTCGATCCCGACATCGTCACGCTGCCGGCCGACACCGCACCCCGCGAGGTCTTCGACGCCCTGGGTGACCTGCATCTCGGTCTGGCCGTGCTGGTCGACGACACCGGGCGGCTGGCCGGGGTGGTGACACGCCTCGGCGCGCTGCGGCAGGGTATCTATCGCCCGAACACCGACGCCGACAACCGGTTGCGCATCGCGACCGCCGTCGGTATCAACGGCGACGTCGTCGGCAAGGCCAAGGCGCTGGCCGCCGCGGGTGCAGATCTACTCGTGATCGACACCGCCCACGGCCATCAGGAGAAGATGCTCACGGCACTCGAGGCGGTGGCGGCCGCCGATCCCGGCGTGCCCATCGCCGCAGGCAACGTCGTGTCCGCGCAGGGCACCCTCGACCTGATCAACGCAGGTGCCTCGATCATCAAGGTAGGCGTCGGTCCGGGCGCGATGTGCACCACACGAATGATGACCGGTGTCGGGCGGCCACAGTTCTCCGCGGTCGCCGAGTGTTCGGCGGTGGCCCGTGAACACGGGGCACACGTCTGGGCCGACGGTGGCGTCCGGCATCCGCGCGACGTGGCGCTGGCCATCGCGGCCGGTGCGTCCAACGTGATGATCGGCTCGTGGTTCGCGGGCACCTACGAATCGCCCGGCGACCTGCAACAGGATGCGGACGGGCGTTACAAGGTGAGCTTCGGGATGGCGTCCAAGCGAGCCGTCGCCGCCCGGTCCGCCACCGACAGCGCCTACGACCTCGCACGCAAGTCGCTGTTCGAGGAAGGGATATCGAGTTCGCGAATCCGCATCGATCCCGAGCGGCCCAGCGTCGAGGACCTCATCGACCACATCTGTTCGGGTGTTCGCAGCACCGCGACCTACACCGGCGCCCGGACGCTGGGCGAACTCCATGACAAGGTCGTGCTCGGCATCCAGTCGGCAGCCGGATTCGCCGAAGGACGACCCCTGCCGGGTGGGTGGTGACGGGTGGAGACCCTCCTCCTCGTCGCCAGCCTCATCGGTTTCATCGCGCTCACCCTGGGCACCGCGGTCTTCGTCGCCGCAGAATTCTCGCTGACCGCGCTCGAACGGTCCACGATCTCCGACGACGTGGCCACTCGGGCCGACCGTCGGTCCCGCCTCGTCCAACGTGCGCATTCGACCCTTTCGTTCCAGCTGTCCGGCGCCCAGCTCGGCATCACCATCACCACCCTGATCACCGGCTACATCGCCGAACCGGTCCTGGCGCGGATCTTCAACCCGGCCCTGACCGGGCTCGGCCTCAGCGATTCGGCCGCGTCGGGCGTGTCACTGGCACTCGCCCTGATCCTCGCGACGTCGTTGTCGATGGTGCTCGGCGAGTTGATCCCCAAGAACCTCGCGATCGCCAAGCCGCTCGCGGTGGCCCGCGCCACCGCCGGCGTCATGACGATCTTCTCCGCCGCGTTCCGGTGGGCGATCAACGGGCTCAACGGCTCGGCCAACTGGCTGGTCCGCCGGTTGGGCATCGAACCGGCCGAGGAGTTGCGATCTGCGCGATCCCCGCAGGAACTCGTCTCGCTGGTACGGAATTCGGCCCGTCAGGGCTCCATCGACCCCGGCACCGCCGCGCTCGTCGACCGATCGCTCAAGTTCGGCGAACTCACCGCCGAGGATCTGATGACGCCGCGGGTGACCGTCGAATGCCTCGACCGCGAGGACAACATCCGCGACCTCGTCATGGCGTCGTCGCGGACCGGTCATTCCCGGTTTCCGGTCGTCGTCGACGGCGACCTCGACGACCTGGTCGGCGTCGTCCACATCAAACAGGCATTCACGGTTGCACCCGAACGCGCCGCCGACACCACGGTCGCGTCGATCGCGCGCAACGTGCCGCGGGTACCGGCGAGCCTCGACGGCGATGCCCTGATGGAACGTATCCGCGCGGACGGGATGGAGCTGTGTGTGGTGATCGACGAGTACGGCGGGACCGCCGGCATCGTCACCACCGAGGATCTGATCGAGGAGATCCTCGGTGATGTCGTCGACGAGCACGACCACGAACGCGCCGACATCGCCGAGGACGGCGACGGCTACCTGTGCTCCGGACTGCTGCGCATCGACGAGGTCTTCGAGGCGACCGGCTATCGGGCCCCGGAGGGTTCCTACGACACGCTCGGCGGACTGGTCATGTTCTGCCTGGGCCGGATCCCCTCGGCCGGCGACACCGTGGATCTGCCGAATCGTTCGTCGGTCGGCGACGGAGACGACGACGAAGAGGACACGCCCATGCCGGGCACGGAGACCGTCTGGCGCGCGACCGTGACGCAGATGGACGGCAGGCGCGTCGACGTGGTGTCACTGCGACCGGTCACCGATCCGGCGGGACCCGCGGATGAGTGATGTCTGGGCCGTACTGCTGACCGTCGTGCTGCTGGGCGGCAACGCCTTCTTCGTCGGCGCCGAGTTCTCCCTGATCTCCGCACGCCGCGATCGTCTCGAGGCACTCGAGGACGCCGGCAAGAAGCGCGCACGAACCGTGATCCGGGCCAGTGAACGTCTGTCGCTGATGCTGGCCGGGGCGCAATTGGGCATCACCATCTGTTCGATCCTGCTCGGCCGCGTCGGTGAACCCGCGGTGGCACATCTGATCGAGAAACCGCTGGACCTCGCTCATGTGCCGGAGGCCCTGTTACATCCGATCTCCTTCGCCATCGCGCTGTCGCTGGTCGTGGTGCTGCACATCCTGATCGGCGAGATGGTGCCGAAGAACATCGCGCTCGCCGGGCCGGAGCGGTCGGCCATGCTGCTGGTCCCCGCTCACCTCATGTTCCTCCGGCTGGCCCGACCGCTGATCGCCTTCTACAACTGGCTCGCCAACATCTCGCTGCGTCTGATGCGGGTGGAACCCAAGGACGAACTCGCCTCGAGCGTGTCACCGGGCGAGTTGGCGCAGATGCTCGGCGAATCGAAGCAGGAGGGTCTCATCGACGCCGAGGAACACGAACGGCTGACGCGTGCCCTGCAGTCGGTGAGCCGGATGGTGAGCGAGGTGATGATCCCGCTCGACCAGCTGCACAGTGTCGCCGTCGAGGTCGACGCGGCGACAGGCGGCACCGGCCCCACCCTCGGCTCCGTCGAACATGCGGTCAGCGACACCGGGTTCTCCCGCTTCCCGGTGCGCGGACCCGACGGCACGTTCACCGGCTACCTGCACCTCAAGGACATCCTCGACGACATCCTCGACGAGCGGATCGGCCCCGACACCATCATCGGTATCGACAAGGTGCGCACCCTGCCGGTCATCGCGTCGACGACCCCACTCGACGAGGCGACCGCGGCGCTGCGCCGGACCACCGCACACCTCGGAGCGGTGGTCGACGACAGCGGCCGTACCGTCGGCATCGTCGCGATGGCCGATCTGGTCGAAGAGTTCGTCGGCACCGTCCGCGACGAGACGCACCGGGTGTGAGCTCATGACCGCCTCCACCGCCTCCCGAGAAGTGCAGCGCCGACTGCACCGGTCCGAGTGGCACGCCCTGCGTGACGCTCACCGTGCCCGCGTGGACGAGCTGATCGGACCTTATCTGCGCGCCCGGCGAACCGGCGTGAAACATCCGGTGATCGACTTCCTGTTCACCTACTACGCATCCCGACCGGGCCACGTCCGCCGGTGGCATCCCGGGTACGGCGTCGCCCTCGACGGCGGGGATGAGTACCTGAGCCTGCGCGGGTACCGGCGGGTCGAGACGGGGACCGATCACCACGGTGTGAGCGTCGACCCGGCATACCTGCGGCGTCGCGTCGGCGCGCTCGAGGCCACATCGGCGCTGCTGCGGGCCACCGCCTCGCGTCCCGCTCATCTGAGCTGCTTCGGTCTGCATGAATGGGCGATGGTCTATCGGACCGCGGACACCCGCCATCAGATCCCACTGCGCCTCGGTCCCACCGGCACCGACGCGGTCGTCGAGGACATGTCGTTGCGGTGCACGCACTTCGACGCATTCCGTTTCTTCACTCCGCAGGCGCGCGGGCGCAACTCCGACGAACTGTCCCGGGAACGCCAACTCGCCGATGAACAGCCCGGCTGTCTGCACGCGACGATGGATCTCTACCGAGTCTGCTTCACACTGGCGCCGCTGCTCGAATCCGACCTGACCCTCGCCTGTTTCGAATTGGCGCTGCGGGCACGCGAACTCGACATGAGGGCGAGCCCGTACGACCTGCGCGACCTCGGCTATGAACCCGTCGCGATCGAGACCCCGGCCGGCCGTGCACACTACGTCCGTGAGCAGGTGGCGATCGCAGCAGACGGCGCGGTCCTGCGCGAGGCGATCATTCACCGTTGTACCGAGCTGTCGAGCCTCCCGCTGGTCGAGTAGCCGACGAGCGTAGCGAGGAGATGTATCGAGACCCTCCCGACCCGAGCCACCACCTGCCGAAGCGCTGATTACCGGCGAGTAGCATGTAGGGGTCGATTCATCGCTGGAGAAAGGCTGTCATGTCTGACCGGATCAACGTCAACGGGCTACAGGTCGCTTCCGTCCTGTACGACTTCATCAACAACGAGGCGTTGCCCGGCACCGGTGTAGACCAGGACGCCTTCTGGGCCGGTGCGGCATCGGTCATCTCCGATCTCGCACCCCGCAACCGCGAGCTCCTCGGGGTCCGCGACGACCTGCAGGCCAAGATCGATCAGTGGCACCGTGACAACAAGGGCGAGTTCGACTTCGACGCCTACAAGTCGTTCCTGACCGAGATCGGATATCTGGCCGAGGTTCCCGCCGATTTCCAGGTCGGCACCGAGAACGTCGACCGGGAGATCTCCGAGACCGCCGGACCGCAGCTCGTCGTCCCCGTGCTCAATGCGCGCTTCGCCCTCAACGCGTCGAATGCGCGCTGGGGTTCGCTGTACGACGCGCTCTACGGCACCGACGCGATCCCGGAAACCGACGGCGCCGAGAAGGGCACCTCGTACAACAAGGTGCGCGGTGACAAGGTGATCGCCTACGCCAAGGACTTCCTGGACAAGGCGGTCCCGCTCGAACAGTGCAGCTACTCCGACGTCACCGCCTTCGCGGTGGTCGACTCGGCGTTGCAGGTCACCCTCGCCGAGGGCAAGACATCGTCGTTGGCCGACCCGTCAGCGTTCGCCGGATACCGCGGCGAGCCGAGCGCACCGACGTCGATCCTGTTGCGCAACAACGGTCTTCATCTCGACATCGAGATCGACGCCGAGTCGCCCATCGGCACGACCGACCCGGCAGGCATCAAGGATGTGGTCGTCGAGTCGGCGATCACCACGATCATGGACTTCGAGGACTCGGTGGCCGCCGTCGATGCCGACGACAAGGTCCTCGGCTATCGCAACTGGCTCGGCCTGAACAGAGGGGATCTCGCCGAAGAGGTCACCAAGGGCGGCAAGACGTTCACGCGTGTGCTCAACCCCAACCGCGACTACCTCGCGCCGGACGGATCGTCGTTCGACCTGCACGGCCGTTCCCTGCTGTTCGTCCGCAACGTGGGTCACCTGATGACCAACCCGGCCGTCCTCGACGCCGACGGCAACGAGGTGCCCGAGGGCATCCTCGACGGCCTGTTCACCTCGCTGATCGGCATCCATGGGATGAACGGTGCCGGAAGCGAAGCGACCGGGCCGGGTGTCTCCGCCGAGGGGCTGCAGAACTCCCGCACCGGCTCGATCTACATCGTGAAGCCGAAGATGCACGGCCCCGACGAGGTCGCCTTCACCGTCGAGCTCTTCGACCGCGTCGAGAAGGTCCTCGGCCTGCCGGAGAACACGCTCAAGGTCGGCATCATGGACGAGGAGCGCCGGACCACCGTCAACCTCAAGGCCTGCATCAAGGCCGCTGAGGATCGCGTGGTGTTCATCAACACGGGCTTCCTCGACCGCACCGGCGACGAGATCCACACCTCCATGGAAGCCGGCGCGATGATCCGCAAGGGCGAGATGAAGCAGCAGAAGTGGATCGCGGCCTACGAGGATTTCAACGTCGACACCGGTCTGGCCGCCGGCCTGCAGCACAAGGCGCAGATCGGCAAGGGCATGTGGGCCATGCCCGACCTGATGGCCGACATGCTCGAGCAGAAGATCGGTCATCCCAAGGCCGGCGCGACCACCGCCTGGGTGCCGTCGCCGACCGCGGCGACGCTGCACGCCCTGCACTATCACCTCGTCGACGTGTTCGAAAGGCAGGACGAGATCGCCAAGCGCGACCCGGCGTCCGTCGACGACATCCTGACCATCCCGCTCGCACCGAAGACCGACTGGTCGGCCGAGGAGAAGAAGGAGGAACTGGACAACAACTGCCAGTCCATCCTCGGCTACGTGGTGCGCTGGATCGATCAGGGCGTCGGCTGCTCCAAGGTCCCCGACATCCACGACATCGCGTTGATGGAAGACCGCGCGACGCTGCGGATCTCCAGCCAGCTCCTGGCGAACTGGCTGCACCACGGGATCGTCACCACCGAGGACATCGTCGCCGCGCTCGAGCGGATGGCACCGGTCGTCGACCGGCAGAACTCGGGGGATGCGTCCTATCGGCCGATGGCCCCGGACTTCGACTCGAGCATCGCCTTCCAGGCGGCCAAGGAGCTGATCCTCGAAGGCGCGAAGCAGCCCAGTGGCTACACCGAGCCGATCCTGCATCGCAAGCGGCGGGAATTCAAAGCCGCCAACGCCTGATCGGCCGGTGTTCCGCGCTGCGCAGCGGTGCGCATTGTCGCCACCATGGTGTCGTCGGTCCTGATGTCCGCTATCGTCGTCGTTTGTCACCCCGGTCACAACCGGACCGGGGTGACAGATGACGGACCGAGCTGCGGAAGGCGGGGGGTTGGCACACCATCGGAGTACTGACGGCCGCTCATCGGGGCGTGGACGCGGAGTCAGTCGAGGTCTGGTCGGCTCCCTGTTGGGGGTGGTGCTCGTCGCCGCCCTCGTCGTGGTGTGGGTTCAGCTCGGCGACCACATCGACCGGCAGGGTGATCAGGCCGCGGCGAACTGCGTGGAAGGCAGGACCACGGTGCCCGTCATCGCCGACCCCGACATCGCCGCTGCACTGGGCACCATCGCTCAGGAATACTCGAAGACCGATCCCGTCGTGCGCGATCATTGCATCGCCGTCGAGGTGCGCCCTGGTGACGCCAAGATCACCCTCGACGGCCTCGCCGGCACGTGGGACACCGCCTCACTCGGCGCGTACCCGGCGGCGTGGATGCCACAGTCCTCGATCTGGGCGGCCGACCTCATGACCGCACGGCCCGACATCGTCGACGGCGATCCCAGATCGCTGGTCAGCTCGCCGGTCGTGCTGGCCACGGCGCCACAACTCGCTTCCGCCTTCGACGGCAATCTCGATTGGCGCCAACTACCGACCCTGCAGCAACGCGATTCGAGCCTGGGCGACGTCGGACTCGGCAGCTGGGGATCGATTCGCCTCTCGATGCCCACCGGGGCGCAATCCGACGCGACTGCCCTCGCCGCCCAGGCGGTGGCGATGCAGGTCACCCGAACCACCGGGACGCTCACCGAACAGGACGCGAGTTCACCCCGGGTGGAATCCAGTGTCGAGGCCATGCTCTCGGGTGCCCCGCAGTCGCCCGACGGCTCGCCGGTCGGGGCGGCCCGGTTGATCGCCGACGCCGACGACCCGGCCACCGCGTCCATCCATGCGGTCGCCATCACCGAACAGTCCCTGTACCAGCTCACCCGCGCCGACACGACGCAGCGGCTCGCCGAGGTCATCCCGGGCGGTCCGACGCCCATCGCCGACTACCCCATCATCCGGCTCACCGGACCCGACGTGGCGCCCGAGCAGACCGACGCCGTCGCCGAGTTCGTCGAGTTCGCGAGTCAGCCGGAGCAGCTGAAGAAACTCACCGGGCTCGGGTTCCGCGGCGACGCGCCGATGCCGGCGAAGACCGCGACTGTCGGGTTCCCGGTCACCGACGACCCGATGCCCAACCCCGAGACCGCCGCCACCGTCACGATCAATCGACTCGTGTACGGCCCCGACAGCGGCCCGCCCATTGCGCCGAAACCGTCGGCCCCGGCATCCTCGACCGAACCCGCCGCGACGAGCCCCGCGGCCGGAGGCTAGTCGCTGAACGCCTCGACCGGCGGGCAGCTGCAGACCAGGTTCCGGTCGCCGTAGGTGCCGTCGATGCGTCGCACCGCCGGCCACACCTTGGCCCGCGCGCCCGCCGACGGCAATCCCTGCGGATACACCGCGACCTCCCGCGAGTAAAGGTGATCCCAGTCCGCGACGAGAGCCTCCGCGGTGTGCGGTGCATTGCGCAGCGGGTTGTCGTCGGCCGGCCACTCCCCGGCCCCGACCCGATCGATCTCGGCGCGGATGGCGATCATCGCCTCGCAGAAGGCGTCGAGCTCATCGAGGTTCTCACTCTCGGTGGGTTCGACCATCAACGTGCCGGCCACCGGGAAACTCATCGTCGGGGCGTGGAACCCATAGTCCGCCAAGCGCTTTGCCACGTCGTCCACCGTGACACCGGTGGCCTTGGTCAACGGCCGCAGATCGAGGATGCACTCGTGGGCCACGAATCCGTTCTCGCCCGCATACAGCACCGGAAAATGATCGGCCAGTCGCCGGGCGATGTAGTTGGCCGACGCGATCGCGGTCAGCGTCGCCCGACGCAGGCCGTCTGCGCCCATCATGGCGATGTAGGCGTACGTGATCGGCAGGATCGAGGCCGACCCGTACGGGGCGGCCGAGATCGTTCCCTCATCGGGCAGGTCGTCGGCCAACGGATGTCCGGGCAGGAATGGCGCGAGGTGTTCACCGACGGCGACCGGTCCGACGCCCGGGCCGCCCCCACCGTGTGGGATGCAGAACGTCTTGTGCAGGTTCAGATGGCTGACGTCGCCGCCGAAGCGTCCAGGTCGGGCCACGCCGACCAGCGCGTTCAGGTTCGCGCCGTCGACGTAGACCTGGCCGCCGGCGTCATGGACCGCGGCGCAGATCTCCTCGATGTCATGCTCGAACACACCGTGCGTCGACGGGTAGGTGATCATGATGGCCGCCAGCGCATCCCTGTGCTTGCCGATCTTGGCGCGCAGGTCATCGACGTCGACGTCACCGTTCTCCCGGCAGGCGACCACGACGACCCGCAGACCGGCCATCACAGCTGACGCGGCGTTGGTTCCGTGGGCGCTCGAGGGGATCAGACACACGTCACGTTCGACGTCCCCACGGCTGACGTGGTAGCGCCGGATGGCGAGCAGGCCCGCATACTCGCCCTGCGAGCCGGCATTCGGCTGGACGCTGACGCGGTCGTATCCGGTGATGGCGACCAGCCAGTCCTCGAGGGTCGAGATGAGTTCACGGATGCCGACCGTATCCGACGACGGAGCGAACGGGTGCAGACGCGCGAAACCGGGCCAGGTGATCGGCTCCATCTCGGCCGTGGCGTTGAGCTTCATCGTGCACGACCCCAGAGGAATCATGCTGCGGTCCAGGGCGATGTCCTTGTCCGAGAGCCCGCGTAGGTACCGGAGCATCGCGGTCTCGGTGCGGTAGCGGTTGAACGCCGGATGCGTGAGGAACTCGCTGCGGCGGGTCTCGATCGGCTGGGAGAACGCATGGCTCCGCACACCTTCCGCGCTGAAGGCGCGCAGAACCGCTGCGAGGTCGTCTCCCGATGTCGTCTCGTCGCAGGCGATGCCGATGGTGTCGGCGTCGATCAGCCGGAGATTGATGTTGCCGTCGCGCTTGGCGTGGGCCACCACAGCCGCGGCCTGACCCGGCGCCCGAACCACGATGGTGTCGAAGAACGAGGAGTGTGCCACGGAGAACCCTGCGACCGTCAGGCGATCCGCCAGGAACACCGCGGCGTCGTGAACGCGTCGTGCGATGGCACGCAGACCGTCGGCGCCGTGATAGGACGCGTACATTGCGGCGACGATCGCCAGCAAGACCTGCGCAGTGCAGATGTTGCTGGTCGCCTTCTCCCGACGGATGTGCTGTTCGCGGGTCTGCAGCGCGAGCCGGTAGGCGAGGTTGCCGTCGGCGTCCTTGGAGACGCCGACCAATCGGCCCGGCAGCTGCCGCGCGTGCGCGGAGTGGACCGACAGAAAGCCGGCGTGCGGTCCGCCGAATCCCATCGGCACCCCGAATCGCTGCGTGGTGCCGAAACAGACGTCGGCGCCGGCCTCGCCCGGTGGGATGATGAGGGTGAGCGCCAACAGATCCGCGCCGACGGCGACGAGCGCGCCGGCCTCGTGCGCCGCGGCGATGATCGGCGCGACATCGAGGATGCGGCCGGAGGCGCCGGGCGTCTGCAGCACCACACCGAAAAAATCACCGTCGGGCAGACCACACCCGGGCATCGCGGGATGCAACGACGCCTCGACCACCTCGATGCCGAGTGGTTCTGCGCGTGTCTCGATCAGCGCGCGGGTCTGCGGGAACAGATCGGTGTCGACCACCAAGCGGGACGAACGCGACTTGCCGGCGCGACGCATCAAGGTCATCGCCTCGGCCGCCGCGGTCGCCTCGTCCAGCATCGACGCGTTGGCCACCTCCATGGCGGTCAGATCGGCGACCATCGTCTGGAAATTGAGCAGCGCCTCGAGGCGCCCCTGACTGATCTCGGGCTGGTACGGCGTATATGCGGTGTACCAGGCTGGGTTCTCCAGCACGTTGCGCAGGATCACCGGTGGCGTGAACGTGTCGTAGTAGCCCAACCCGATCATCGACCGCGCCACCACGTTCCGTGCGGCGAGTTCGGCGAGTCGGTCATGGACGCTCTGCTCGGAGATGGCGTCGGGCAGCGCGGCCAGCCCGTTGGCGCCCGGGTCGTCGGCGATCACGGCCGGCACGACTTGCCGGGCCAGATCGTCGAGGGTGGGCACGCCGATTTCGGCGAGGATGCGCTCGGTCTCGTCGGCGTCGGGTCCGACGTGGCGGTCGACGAACTCGGCCGGCTCGGTGTGGGGAGTGGCGGACATGACGGGCTACCTCTCGGCGGTCTGCGGCCCTCCCCCTCTGTCATGTTCGTCGGTCCGCTCGCGGACACCGAAACGCCTGAGAGATTCGGCCGGCCCGCTGTGGGCCGACCTTTCACCGTGGGCGGACCCGGGTCACCCCGGGTCACTTTCCAGAGACGCCGTCAACATCACGGTCCTGGGTGCCTGAGAGTTTGACGAGGAGGTGTTGCTCCTTCGGCGGCCACCTCGAACCCGATCGGTGGCTCTCTCCCGCAACGCAGCGACGTCCAGCCAGTATACGTCGATGCCCGGGCACCGCAGTGCACGCGGGAGGTGAGCGGGCTGCCTCAGCCGGTACGGCGGGTGCGGCTCTTGCGACGTGCGGCCAGTTCGTCCTCCGGAGCGGTTTCGGTCACACCTCCGTCGGCGCGCTCGCCCGGGAAATCTGCGATGGTGCCGGTCAATTCGCGCATGGCTCCGCTGACCGCGATGCCGAAAACGCCCTGACCGCCCTGAAGCAGGTCGACGACCTCCTCGGCCGACGTGCACTCGTAGACGGTGGTGCCATCGGAGAAGAGGGTGATGCGGGCGAGGTCCTCGACGCCACGCTTGCGCAGATGGTCCACCGCCACGCGGATGTTCTGCAGCGAGATCCCGGTGTCGAGCAGTCGCTTCACGATCTTGAGGACGAGGATGTCCTTGAACGAGTAGAGACGCTGGCTCCCCGAGCCGGCCGCACCGCGGATCGACGGCACGACGAGTGAGGTCCGGGCCCAGTAGTCGAGCTGGCGGTAGGTGATGCCGGCGATCTGACACGCGCTCGGCACCCGGTAGCCGATGAGTTCATCCGGCACGGTGTCGTTCGGGAACAGTCCCGGCGCGATGTCGTCGAGGCTGCCCTGGGTTGCCGTACCGGGACGGACATCGCGGCTGTCACCATCGCGGGTATCACTGCCAGGCGACCCCTCCGTCGGTGACGTCACCTCGTCGTCGAACGGCTCATCGCCCACTGCAGACTCCCTCGCAACGCCTGGATCGACTCGACAGACACCGAACCCCGGGCGTGAGCCTCGAGGACTGGTTCAACAGTACGCGCCTGACGGACGATCATCCTCCGTCCCCGCTGAAATCGGGAGACGTGTCGACGGTAGGTTGCTCTCGAGAACCAATCAACGCGACGCGCCCGCGAGCCTCAACCTCAACTTGAGATCGAGCAAATGGTGACCTCGCGGTGCCCATTCCGTGACCATTCGCGGCTCATGCGCCGCCACTGGCCTTGAAATCGTCCGGGGACACGTTGTCGAGGAATTCTTTGAACTTCTCGACCTCGTCTTCCTTGGCATCCGCCGGTGCGCCCGCGTCACCGTCCTCGTCGGGGATCAACAATCCTGCTTCGGTGAGGACGTCCTCATCGGCGATGATGGGCACCCCGGCCCGCATGGCGACGGCGATCGAATCAGACGGTCGCGCCGACACACGTAGATCGTCGCCGAAGACCATCTCCGCGTAGAAGGTGCCTTCCTGCATGTCGACGATCCGAACCTCGCGCAGGGTCTGGCCGAACTCGACGATCAGATTCACGATCAGGTCATGTGTCAGCGGCCGAGGCGGCTCGATCCCCTTTTGCTGCAGCGCAATCGACGCGGCTTCACTCTGCCCGATCCAGATCGGCAGATAGCGTTCACCCTCGACCTCGCGCAGTAACAGCACGGGCTGGCTCTGCGGCGGCTCGACCCGAATGCCCACGACTCGCATCTCGCCCATCTGGCACCCGCCTCCTCATGATCGCCGGATAGTTGACGTCGGCCGACTCGCTGCGGCCGAACCGCTGATCACGACGCTACACCGCATCGGGACCCCACGAGGGCCGCCGAATACCGATCAGTCGAGCACTCCCCGAACCGCAGCCTTGACCAATTGCGTGTGCAGTGTGACCGACAATGCGGCGATCTCGCGAACCAGCTCTTCGGCCCGATCGCGGGCCCCGGTGCCCTTGCCCTTGGCGATCGGGCTGGCGATCTGGGCGACCAGTCCGGCCTCACGATCCGCGGACACCTTGAACGCTCTCAGGTGCCGAGTCTCCACCCCATAGTTCGCCAGGGCGGCAGCGGCCTCGACCAGTCGCACCGCATCCTCGTCGTAAAAACCGGCGGGTCCCGAGATCAGCAACCCATTACGCTGCAGTTCGGTGACGAAGGCCGAGTCGACACCCGTCCGCTCGATGAGCGCCTCGCGGGAGACCCGTCCACCCCGGGCGCCGAAGTCGGTGGCCGGCGCGACCGCGGTCCGGGCGGATGACAGCAACCGGGTGCCGCCGGCACCCGCACCACCGTCGCCACCGTCGATCGCGTCGAGCTGCTCTTTGATCACTTTGAGCGGCAGATAGCGATCACGCTGAGCGGTCAGCACGAACCGCAGTCGTTCGACGTCGGACGAACTGAACCGGCGATACCCCGACGGCGCCCGCTCGGGCGTGATCAACCCCTCGGATTCCAGGAATCGGATCTTCGAGATCGTGACGTCCGGGAAGTCCTCCCGCAGCAGCGCGAGGACCGACCCGATGGACATCGATCCTTCGCCGCGCTGCCCCGCCGACGACGCCGTCACGGGGTCAGGCGCCCGCTTGGCCGTCGCGCGGGCCACTCAGGAAGACGAGGCGGAACTTGCCGATCTGCACCTCGTCGCCGTTGCTCAGCTGGGCCGTGTCGACCGGTTCGCGGTTCACGTAGGTCCCGTTGAGGCTGCCCACGTCGACGACCTGGAACTCGTTGTCGCCAAGCCGGAATTCCGCGTGACGTCGGCTGACGGTCACATCGTCGAGGAAGATGTCGCTGTCCGGGTGCCGGCCGGCCGAGGTCGTCGCCTGATCGAGCAGGAAGCGCGATCCCGCATTGGGACCACGCTTGACGACAAGCAGCGCCGTGCCGGGCGAGAGCCTCTCCACCCCGGTGTCGGCGGGTTCACTCGAGGCGACGGCTCCGGAATCGAGTTCGGAGATGAACTCCTCCCGGAAAACCGATGTGGTCTCCACCGGCGCCTCAAGGTCCTTGTCGTTATCGCTCACCACTTCTCCTTCGTCTGTCTCTGTGCCCGAGAGCCTCGGCGTCCCCACATCCGGCGGTCCCGGACGGACACGCGAACCGCGTGACCATGCGCTGGCGGTGCCGGTGCATCTTCATCGTGCTCGGGCCTCCGGCTCGCCGACTTCGTCGGACATCGAACCGGACCTGCTGTGAGTAACCGTACCGTGTCGCGGTTGCCACACGGGTGATCGAGTCGACCAGAACACCGACGATCATAGTCGCTGCGCCCTGCTCGACATTCCGCTTACGGGTCGGGCGTTGTCGGCTTGTTACTCCCCGGTCCGACCGGGCAGCAACAAGCGTCAGGCGTCGATGACCCCGCGATAGCCGTCCGCGTCGAGAGTCTCCGCGAGCGCCGCATCCAGGGCCCCCTCGTCTGCCATGCTGATCACGACCAGCCAGCCTGATCCGTAGGGATCAGAGTTCACCAGTTCCGGTGACGACTCGAGCTCTCCGTTGATCTCCGACACCGTACCGTCGAGTGGGCCGTAGATGTCCGAGACACTCTTGGTGGATTCCACCTCGGCGAACGACTCGCCGTGCTCGACGGCGTCGTCGACGGCCGGGAGTTGGACGAAGACGACGTCTCCGAGCGCGTCCTGGGCGAAGTCGGTGATGCCCACTCGCACCGTTGTGGGGCCCGTTCTCTCCACCCATTCGTGCTCTGCCGTGTAGCGCAGCGTTGCGGGCACATCGGTTTCGGTCACTGTCGCACCTTTCTGGTCGGAGGCGACAAAACTGCGAACTTCTTCAAACGCAGGACTTTAGGTCATCTGTACCCGGATCGTCGGGCGGGTCGCCCGATTGCCCCGAATCCGTCGGCGATCACGAGCCGGCAGCCACCCGTGGCATACGACGGACGACCAACAGCGTCTGGTAGGCGTACAGCAGGAACGACCAGAGGTACAGGCCCACACCCCAGATCATGAACGCCCACCCGACCGGGTATGCGATCGTGCCCACCACCGAATCGAGTTGTCCCGCAAGCAACCACGGGAACGCGCTCATCAGGGCAAAGGTTGCGGCCTTGCCGATGTAGAGCACCGGCAGCGCCACCAGTCCACGAGAGCGCAGCAGTGGGGCGGTCGCGAACAACGCGAGATCTCTGCCGATGATCACCGCGATCAACCACCACGGCACGAACTCGCGGATCCCGAACGCGATCGGGATGATGACGATGTAGAGCCGGTCCGCCGCCGGGTCCAGCAGCGCCCCGATCTTCGACGACTGGTTCAGCCATCGTGCGAGCTTTCCGTCCGCCCAGTCGGAGAACCCGGAGAACACCAGGATCGCGAACGCCCACCCGTCGGACTTCTGCACCAGCAACAACCAGAGAAACACCGGGATCAGGGCCAGACGCAGCACGCTCAGCGCGTTGGGCACCGTCAGCAACCCGCTGTCGCGGGGCGTCGGCCCCGTCTGGCTGTCGACCGGTTCCACGGCCTCGGCTCCCCCGCCGGAACTCACCGGAAGATGCCGATGATGCCCTGCAAGGTCTTCGCCCCACCCGACGAGAACAGATTGTCGTGCACCATGTACGTCCACGTGGTCGTCGACCGATGCAGATCCGCGGTACCGAGGTCCACACCGTCATTCGTGATCGATGCCTCGCGGAACGTCTCGCACGCCTTGTCGAGCGCGTGGCCCGGGAGGGTGGCGAACTCGTCCAGGATCAGCTTGTGGAACTCGTCGAGCGGGCTCTGCTTGCCCAACGACCGCAGGTGGATGCTCGCGCGTACGTCGGAGACGAAGGCGAGGTGGTCGGCCCACGCCCGGTCGAGGTGATACAGCATGATCTCGCGGGCCGCCTGCGCCAACACGTCCTTCTCGACGGGCTCGGTCGGGGCGACCGGTTCGGTCTGGGTCTGTTCGGTCTCGACCGGTCCGGTCTCGGCCTGTGTGGTTGTCTCGCCAGCGCCGTCGGTCGGACCACTCTCGTCCATCGACGCCTCGGCGTCATCGGCCGAGCCGTGGTCGGTGGATTCGGATTCGACCGCGGGCGATGTCGCCGTCCCGATCAGTTGCGCGTAGCGCTCGGGTTCACGCTCTTGCAATTCGTCGAGTGCGAGGTCGGTGGTGAGGATCTGCATCCGGCGGGCGACGATGATGTCGCGCTGCTGGTTCACCAGCTTGTTGTACCGCCAGGTGTTGGCATGCAACTCGAGCATGACGCCCTCGGCGACGCGCTGGGCCTGCTCGATCAGGTCGATGCCCTTGGCACCCATCGACCCGTCGTCGGCCTGCGACACCGGGTCGCGCTTGAAGGCGAGGTTCTTGGTGACGACCGGGTCCTCGACGCTGGAGAAGAAGACCGACCGGCCCGGATCACCCTGCCGGCCCGCACGGCCTCGCAGCTGATTGTCGAGGCGTTCGGTGTCATGCCGGCCGGTGCCGATCACGCAGAGCCCGCCGAGTTCCACGACGTCGGTGCGCGCGTCGTCATCGTCGGCGGAACCGCCGAGCCGGATATCCGTTCCGCGGCCCGCCATCTGGGTCGAGACGGTCACCGCACCACGCACGCCCGCCTCAGCGATGATCTTGGCCTCTTCGGCGTCGTTCTTCGCGTTGAGCACCACCGGTGGGACGCCGGCCTTGTCCAGGAAGTAGGCGAGCTCCTCGGACTCGGCCACGTCGTGCGTGCCGATCAGGATCGGCTGTCCGGTCTCATGGATCTCCTTGACGTAGGCGACGATCGCCTCGACCTTGTTGGCCTTCGTGTCATAGACCCGATCTGCCTCGTCCTCACGGATGTTGGCCGTGTTCGGCGGGATCTGCGAGACGAGCAGGTCGTAGAACTGCCGGAACTGTTCGCCGGCGGCGAGCGCGGTGCCGGTCATGCCGCACACCTTGGGATACCGACCGATCAGAGCCTGCACGGTGATCGTGTCGATCACCTCGCCCGAATCGGTCTGGCTGAGTCCCTCCTTGATCTCAACCGCGGCCTGTACGCCGTCCGGCCAACGCTGCAGCTGGGCCACCCGTCCGCGCGACGCGTTGATCAGGTGCACGCCGCCGTCGCGAACGATGTAGTGGACGTCGCGCTCGAGCAGGTAGTGCGCGTGCATCGCGATGTTGATGTGCACGAGGGTCGTGCCGACATGCTCTTCGTCGTAGAGGTCGATCCCGCCGAGTTCCTCCTCGACGAACGCTGCGCCCTCCTCGGTGAGGGTCACGTTGCGGCCGTCGGTGTCGACCTCGTAGTGCTTGTTCTTCATCCGCGCGACGACGTCGTGGATGGCCTGATCGGGAACCTCGGCCTCGGTCGACCCGGCGAGAACCAGCGGCACGAGCGCCTCGTCGACCAGCACCGAATCGGCCTCGTCGATGATCGCCACGTCGGGTGTCGGTGACACCAGATCGTCCGCGGAGAGCGCCAGCTGATCGCGCAGCACGTCGAACCCGATCTCGTTGACCGACCCATAGGTGATGTCGGCGGCGTAGGCCGCCTTGCGGTCGCCACGATCGGAATTCTCCGACACCGCTTTCGCGGTCAGACCGAACGCCGCGAACAATGGCGCCATCCACTCGGCATCGCGCGTGGCGAGGTAGTCGTTCACCGAGATGACGTGGACCCGATGTCCCTGCAGCACATATCCGATGGCCGCGATCGCACCCGAGAGGGTCTTGCCCTCACCGGTCGCCATCTCGACGATGTCGCCCTCGAGCAGACGGAGTGCGCCCTGTAGCTGCACATCGAACGGGCGCATATCCAGTGTCCGGTCGGCGGCCTCACGAACCAGGGCGAGAAACCTTGCTCGATCGCCATGGTCGGAACCGATGTCGAGTTTCTGCGCCTCCGCCCCGAACGCGTCGTCGTCGAGACCGGTCGCCCAGGTGGTGTGCCGATCGGCTTCCTTGATCAACGCAACCGACTTCGATTGGTTGCGGGACGACTGAGAACCCAGGAGTCGCCACATACTGTTGCTCAGCTTGCCCACCGAAACACTTCTCCTCCACTTGTGCGTGTCGCGCATGTGTACTGGTCGCGGCACCGATCTCACGGCGACGGGCGTGGCTGCGCGGCCCGCCCGAACCGACCGCGGGTGCCCCGAGGTCGCCGTCCACGGTACGCGTCACGAGACCGCTGTCCGCGCGAACCACCCGGCCGGACCGAAGATCGCCGCGAGCACGACCATCCGCGGCCAGGTGCTCCTATGATCACCTCGACTGCTGTGAGCGACGACGGTCCCACCCGGGGAGGACACCAGGATGAGCTCGACCGGCGTGCGTGTTCTCCGAGCCGGGGTGTCCGGCTGCCTGATCGCCGTCGGTATCGGCGTGGGTGCATTCAATCCGTGGTGGGTGGCCCTGGCCATCGGTGTACCCGCGGTCTTTGTCGGCATGGCCCTCATGCCGCGCCCGTCACGGATCTCCGAGCTGTCCGAGTTCCGCCGGGGCACGTCGAACCGGGCGGTCCCCATCGAGGTGAACGCGATCACGCGGAGCAGCCTCACCGCCTCGGACCTACAACCGACGATGCTCACCGCGACCCTGCGGCCACCCGATGACACCGCATATGACGCACGCTGGATCACCGCCATGAGCCGGGGCCATTTCCAGAGCCTCGTCGAGCGGCCGTTCGGTACGGTCCCGCCCGACGCGCTCCCGCCGCGAGAGACGAGCGAGGTCCCGGAGTTCGGTGACCAGCCGGGGCGTCGGGCCCTGCTCTATCCCGCCGTCACGATCGCGACTGCGGGCGCCGTGCTGTTCGGCGTTCCCGGCACGGTGTGGGACGTCGACCTCTCGATGCCGTCGATGACCGGCGGCGTCGCAGATACCCCGACGTCCGATCGCATCGTCAAGGACCTCACGGGTCGCCTGCAGGACGTGCTCGGGCAGATCTCCGAGCTCGGATCGTCGGCATCGGACAACATCCTCGGCATCTCGCTCGGTGCCGATCAGACATCGCGCGCCGAGGTCTATGACCCGACCACGGGGCAGTCGGTCAACCTGTGGAAGTACGGCGATCGCGGGTGGCAGGAGCCACAACGCACCGAGACCACAAAACGTCGGCCGGACACCTTCCGCGCCGCCGAGATCGCGACCACCGACATCTCCGCGATGGCGTCCACGATGCAATCGCGGGTGGCCGCCGAGGGCGAGGATCTGGCGCCGGCGGGATTCACCGTCGGTCGGCCGGTGCGTGGTCAACCCGTTCTCCTGGTCGGCGGATTCGGAGAGCACGGCATCACCGACGTCGAGATACAGGGCCGCGCCGACGGCACGGTCGCAGCATTCTTCGATCCCGGCGACTTCGACGCCTCGTTCGGCCTGGCCCGCGCCGCACTGACCGACGCGGGGCTCTCGACAGATCAGAAGATCCTGCGCCGCTTCGAGATCCGCGGGACCGCGAACAACACCCCGACGATGTATGCAGGGCAGATCCAGAACAGTGGCGGAGTCCTGATGGAGTTCAGCGACGACAGACGATACGGCACGCTCACGGTCGTACCCGGAGCCTTCCCGGAGTTCTCGACCTATGCGGGTACCGGCGGCGCGGGGTCGTTCTCCTTCGAGGACGTGTCGCCGGAGGTGTTCGCTTCGGTACGTCGCGACGCCATGGCGCGAGGCGTCGTCGAACGTTTCGATGCCGACGCGGTGGACATCCAGATGTCGTCGATCTTCCAACCCGACGGACAGCCGGTCATCCAGGTGGAGTTGGCCCGAGAATCAGCGTCTGCGGGGACGTATTCGCCGGATGGCCGATTCCTCGAAGAGGGCTACTGACCCGGTCCCGCGTCGATCGCACGTCGAGTCGCCGCGGCCAGCTCGGCGATCGCCGGTTCGGGCGGGTGCAGGGTGCCGCGATCGGTGAGTGTGGTGACGATGTCGTGCACCTTCGTGTAGTAGGTCACCTGCTCGGCAGGCGTGGCGCCGCTACGGGCGTGGTCGTACAGCTTCAGTGCGCGGCGTAGGTCGTCCCGATCCTCGGACGCGAGGTAGCCCGTCCCCAGCCGACGGCCGTTCGTCTCACACGCGATCCACGCCCGGCGCAAGGTGTTCACCGCTTGCTGATAGGCGTCGGCACGCGCCCGATCGCCCGGGTAGCGCTCGGTTCGCAGCGCGGTCGCCTCGTCGAGCGCGAGGTGGAAGTCCTGCACGGACGTCAACGTGACGTCGGTGACCGCGGGGAATTGCAGCAGCATCTGTGGCGCCATCTCATAGGTCCCGTAGTCACGCAGCACCCCGTCGTGTCGACGAGTCGCGTCCTCCCACAGTCGTTCGGCCGCTTCGTCGCTGCCGGCGTCCGCCACGCGCGGTGTGGTCGATCGAGCCGGACCCGGTTCACCGGGAACAGCAGTCGATGTCGTGTCGACGAGCGGTTCCGTCCTCGGAGGATGCTGTGCCGGAGGGTGCTGTGCCGGAGGGTGGTGTGCAGGAACCTGCCTGCGCAGTCGGGCGATCACCTCGATCGCGGCCGGATCGCTCTCCACGACCCCGATCCGCCATCGGGAGATCTCCTCGTGGCCATCGCCGGTGGAGTGCGCGAACTCCAGGGTCAGTGTCCGACGCCCGGTGATGGTGAGGTCTTCGACCACCGTCCCGGCCGCCCCGGTCGTCTCCGCCATCGACCCGAGCGACACCGAATGCAATTCGGCCAGCGGACGACTGACGATGCCGCGCACCTCGTCGCCGAGATACACCGAGTCGGAATCCACCGCGAGCACGACCGCTCCCCGCGGACTCAGGTGTCCGACCGCGGCCGCCGCCAACGACAGCACCAGCAGACCCGCGACCGCTCCCGCGGTCGTGTGCCCGTCGACTCCGACCGCATTGAGGACGACGAGTGCGAGCAACCCGGACGCGGTGCATACCCCGGCCACCTGTGCCGCCATCAGGTGGCGTCGGCGCAGATACTCGGTCCGGCAGGTCACCGCGACCGCGGACACGTTCGATTGCGTCATCGTTCATCGCCTGTTCGGTCGGTTCGGCTACCGTAGGCTGCATGGCTTCCATCGGCGAGGGAACAGCCACGAACCGGAACGATCATCGCATCCCACAACGGCCGGCGGCGATCGGAACAGGCACCCGTCCGCGGAGCACCACGGCCGCGGCCGGTGCGTCGCTGCTCGGTGCGATCGTCAGCGCGATCGTCATGGTGCTCGCCATCGGGACCGGAACCGCGGCGGCGCTTCCCGCGCCCCGTCCGCCCGCGCCCATCAGACCCGCGCCGGCACCACCCGTCCTCCCCGATGACCCGTACTCCCTGTTCGTCGGCCGCAGCTACGCATCGGTGGCCGACATCGGCGGCGCCATCCCCGGCGGCGGGCCGATGCGTATCGTGTTCGGACCGGGCCATCGCGTCGGCCTCTATGCCGGGTGCAATCGCCACGTCGGCACCGCTACGATCACCGGCGACCAGATGCGCATCGGCCCGCTCGCATCGACGAGGATGGCGTGCCCGCCGCCGCGATCGGAGTCCGACCGCTGGCTCGCCTCATTCACCTCTGTGCCCCTGACCTGGCATGTGCTGGGGCCGGTGCTGACGCTGTCGAGCCCGATCCAGACCGTGCTGCTCACCGAGACCACCGTGCGCACCGGCTGACGACCCGGACGCAACCGTCGAAAGGATCCGATGTCCTCGATCACTCCCGCCGTGGTGACCGTCACCGGCGCAGCCGGCCACATCGGCTATGCGGCACTGTTCCGGATCGCGGCAGGCGCGATGCTCGGCCACGACCAGCCTGTCCGATTGCGATTGCTCGAACTGCCTCACGCGGTATCGGCTGCCGTCGGCACCGCGATGGAACTCGACGACGGAGCGTACGAACAGCTGTCCTCGGTGGACATCTACGATGATCCGCGCGCAGCGTTCGACGGCACCGACTTCGCGTTGCTGGTCGGGGCGCAGCCGCGCAGCAAGGGAATGGAACGTGCGGACCTGCTGCAGGCCAATGCGGCCATCTTCGCCGAGCAGGGTGCAACCCTCAACGAGGTTGCCGCAGAGGATCTCCGGGTCATCGTGGTGGGTAACCCGGCCAACACCAACGCTGCGATCGCTGCTGCACACGCACCCGACATCCCGTCGGAACGATTCACCGCATTGACCCGCCTCGATCACAACCGGGCGATCGCGCAGCTCTCCCATCGGGCACACTGCGCTGCCCGCGAGATCAGTCGGGTCTCGGTGTGGGGCAACCACTCCCCGACCCAGTATCCCGACATCTTCCATGCCCGTGTGGCCGGGCGCAGCGGCGCCGAACTCGCCGAGGACCGCGCCTGGCTGGAAGACGACTTCATCCCGACGGTTGCGAAACGTGGGACCGCGATCATCGAGACCCGCGGCGCGTCGTCGGCGGCGTCGGCGGCCAGCGCGACCATCGACCACGTTCATGACTGGGTCCTCGGCACGCCCGACGGCGACTGGACGTCGGCCGCTCTCCCATCGCCGGGCAGCTACGGTGTGCCCGAGGGACTCGTCTGCTCGTTCCCGGTGCGTTCGGTGAACGGTCGCTGGGAGATCGTGGAGGGGCTCGACATCAACGAGTTCTCCCGGGCACGGATCGACGCGTCCGTGGCCGAACTGGCCGACGAGATCGCGGCGGTGGGCGACCTCCTCCCCGCCTGAGGGTTCAGAACGTAAGCTCTGTCCTCATGGCGAAGAAGTCGCACGGTGACAAGAGTCCCAAGAAGATCTCCGGCAAGGTCTACGACGCCGAGATCTTCCGACTGCAGACCGAGTTGGTGAAGCTGCAGGAATGGGTGCGCACCACGGGTTCCCGTGTGGTGGTGATCTTCGAGGGACGCGACGCCGCGGGCAAGGGCGGGACGATCAAGCGGATCAGCGAGTATCTCAGTCCGCGCGTCACCCGCGTGGCCGCGCTGCCCGCGCCCACCGATCGTGAGCGTGGACAGTGGTACTACCAGCGCTATGTGGCGCACCTGCCGGCACCGGGCGAGATCGTCCTGTTCGACAGGTCCTGGTACAACCGTGCCGGTGTCGAGAAGGTGATGGGTTTCTGCACCCCCGAGGAACACACCCGCTTTCTGCGTCAGACCCCGATCTTCGAGCAGATGCTCATCGACGACGGAATCCTGTTGCGCAAGTACTGGTTCTCGGTCTCTGACGAGGAACAGCTCAAACGGTTCCGCTCACGCCTGAACGATCCGGTGCGCCAGTGGAAACTCAGCCCGATGGACCTCGAGGCCGTCTACCGCTGGGAGGACTACTCGCGAGCCAAGGACGAGATGATGGTCCACACCGACACAGCGCTGAGTCCGTGGTTCGTCGTCGAGTCGGACGTGAAGAAGCACGCGCGACTGAACATGATCGCTCATCTCCTGTCCACCATCGAATACGAAGACGTTCCGAGGAACAAGGTCGATCTACCCAAGAAACCGATCGACTCGGGCAACTACCGACGACCTCCTCGGTCCCTGTCCAAGTACGTCCCGGATCACGTCGCCACACTCCTCGGCAGCGATCACTGACGACGGCGTCGGCCCACCCGCCGAAGTGGGTAACATCCCGTGGGTGCCTGCGCCCGGTCTGCCCGCCAACGCCATCGCCCGTATCCGCAAACGACTGAGTTCACGGGAGATCATCTACCTCATCGGCCCGTCAGGGTTTCCGAACTACGGTGACGAGGTGATCGCCAGGGCATGGCTGCGGCACCTGGCCCGCGCCCGCCCACGCGCGATGGTGGTCCTCGACTGCCACAGTCCGGGCCAGGCGTCATTGCTGCTCCGGGGCATTCACCCCGGCGCCGTATTCGTCGACACGTTGTGGCAGCTGACCAACTACGCGGCCGACCGTACCCGCACCGACGGTCCGGACCCGGACATCCCGTGGACCTGGGTCGCCGAGGCGGCGACCCGCTTCGGCCCCGCACCGCGACTCGCCGAAGGAGTCGACGTCTTCCGGCGCGCCTCGTCGGTGCATCTCCTGGGTGGCGGATACCTCAATCAGGTCTGGCCACACCATGTCTCGCTGGTGGCTGCCGCGGCCGAACTGGTCCGCACCAGCGGTGCCGTCGCATACGCCACCGGTCAGGGGCTGCTCCCCCGTTTGGACGGACCGGGATGGTCGGTCCTTCGTGACGCGGCCGACGTGTTCACCGTGTTCGACGTGCGCGACGCCGCCTCAGCCGATGCTCTCGACGGCGCGACGGCCCGGCGGCGGACCGGCGACGACGCCTGGCTGGCGGTGGATGAACTGACTGCCCCGCCGTCCCGGGACATGGGATCTCCACGAGACGGCGTGACATTGTGCCTGCAGTCCGACCTGACCGAGGAGTTCGCCGCGAACGGGACCACGGGGCTCGACGCTCTCACCCGCTTCGTCCACGACACCCTCGACGCGTGGCAGGTCCCGGGCGAGGCCGTGACGGTCGTCGAGGGAATTCCTGGGCGAGACCTGGAGATCCCGACCCGGTTGGCCGACCGTCTGCAGGGGTCCACCCGGATACCGTTCCTCGATGTGTGGCGTTCCGGGCTACCGGTAGGGCGGGGCGACACCTGGATCAGCACGCGTTTCCATCCACATCTGATCGCCGCCGCCGCCGGTGACTCGGGCGTGGCCATCATCGGCCGCCCCGATTACTACGCCACCAAGCACCATTCGCTCACGGCGTCCGGTTCACGCTGGACCGTCGTCGACGATCCTGATCAGATCCCGCAACGCCCCACCGCCGGCGGCTTCTCACCACAGGACCGGGCCCGCGCCGTCGCCGCCAAGAAGGATCTGGCGCATCTGCTCTATCCACGTCGACTGACTCGTTGACGGCGTACTCACCCGGCCCCAGACAAGCCACATCAGGACAAACCACACGTCACCACCCGGCCCCTGAGGAGCCTCGCGAGGAACGAGCGACGCGTCCCACCCGATCCCCGAGGAGCCTCGCGAGGAACAAGCGACGCGTCACGAAGGGCGCCCTTCGTGACGGCCCTCCGCTAGCGCTCCGGGCCTCCTCAGGGATCGGGGGTCGCCCCAGCGAACGGGGTCGCCCCAGCGAACGGGGTCGCCCCAGCGAACGGGGTCGCCCCAGGGATCGGGGTCGCCCCAGCGAACGGGGTCGCCCAGCGAACGGGGCCTCCCCAGCGAACGGGGTCGCCCAGCGAACGGGGTCGCCCCAGCGAACGGGGTCGCCCAGCGAACGGGGTCGCCCCAGGGATCGGGGGTCGCCCAGCGAACGGGGTCGCCCCAGCGAACGGGGTCGCCCCAGCGAACGGGGTCGCCCCAGCGAACGGGGCCTCCCCAGCGAACGGGGCCTCCCCAGGGATCGGGGGTCGCCCCAACGGCCCGGACCACAAGTGGAGCTGTTCCTGTCCCACAGCGGCCGGCCGATACAATCGGCACCACGATGTGGATCGGTTTCGCAGAACTCGACTACCTGCTCGGCGATGTGCATTCGCTGAAGCACAAGCGGTCCGTCGTCCGGCCGATCGTCGCCGAGGTTCGGCGACGGTTCGCTGTCTCGACCGCCGAGGTCGGCTTTCTCGACGTACACCGGCGCACGGTGATCGGGGTCGGCGTGGTGGCCGCCGACCGGGCGCATGTCATCGACGTTCTCGACGCGGTCGAGCGTTTCGCCGGTGGCCGTCCGGAGGTGGAGCTGCTCTCCGTGCGTCGTCGAATCATCTCGTCGACCGACATGTGACAGCTCACCCCAGAACTCCGGCAGCCCGCGCCGCCCGCGCATAGGCCGCGGCGAGCGATTCGACGGTTTCGTGTGCGTTGAGGCCACTGGGGTTGGGCACCACCCACACCGCGGCACCGTGCCACTCTTCGGACTGAGGTCCGACGACGGCGCGAGGTAGGTCGAACGCCGAGCGATAGGCCGTGATCCCAGCGATCGCCACCACCCGAGGCGCGACGCGTTCGACCGTCTCGCGAAGCCGCCGACCGCCGGTACGCAGTTCGTCGGCCGACAGTTCAGCGGCAGTCGCCGTTGCCCGCGCCACCACGTTCGTGATGCCGATACCACGGCTGCACAACAGGTCCCGGTCCTCGTCGGACATGCCGTCGGACGCGTCGATAAGCCGGTCGACGATGCCCGATCGGTACAGAGCCGGATAGAACCGGTTGCCCGGCCGTGCGAAGTGCGCCCCGACCGCCGCCGTCCAGAGACCGGGATTGATGCCGACGAACAGCAACCGACAGTCGTCGCCGATCAGATCGGCCACCTCGACGCCGCGGTACGACAGGAGTTGCTCGCGGGTGAAACCCATCACGAACCGCCGTCGACGTCGCAGACGGTACTCGCATCGGCGGAGGCGAACATGTCGTCAGGCTACGCGTCCGATCCGGGGCGACCCAGGACGATCCGGACTAAACTCTCGCTGTGGCTCGGCTCGCGTACACCGTCCTGGGCGGCCTCGGCGCGCAGATCGATTCCGAGACCGTCGAACTCGGCACGCGCAAGCAACGCGCGGTCCTCGCGCAGCTGATCCTCGCCGACGGTGATCCGGTCAGCGTTGGCCGACTGATCGACGGCATCTGGGGTTCGAGCGCACCCGACCGGGCCGAGGTCTCCGTGCAGGCCTACATCTCCGGCCTCCGCAAGGCTCTGGAGCCCGACCGCAAACCACGGAGCCCGTCGATGGTCCTCGTCACCCGTGGGGCCGGCTACGCGCTGGTCGCCGACGTGGCGCAGGTGGACGTACGACGACTCGTCGGTGCGATCGCCGACGCGCACGATCTCCATCGGAGCGGCGGCGCAGACGCGGCAGCGAGAACCCTGCAGACCGCGCTCGCGACCTATCGGCCCCTGCTGCCGGAGTTCGAGGGTCTGGCATTCCGGGACGAAGCCGCAGCGCATCTGGATCGCACCATCACCGAGGCGAGGGAGTTCTCCTTCGAGGTCCGGCTGGAGCTGGGCGAGCACCGGGCCCTCGTCACCGAACTCGAGGAAGCGGTGCGTCGGTCGCCGCTGGACGAGGGTCTCTGGGTTCTGCTGGCAACGGCACGGTATCGTCTCGGTCGCCAATCGGACGCCCTCGCCGCGATCGCCGACGCGCGCCGGATTCTCGCCGATGAGATCGGCGTGGATCCCGGACCACGACTGCGCGCGGTGGAACGCGACATCCTCGACCATTCCCCGACGCTCGAGACACCACATCGCCCGGGCGCCGCGTCTGTCGGCCGGCCCTCTCCCGCAGTCGATCAGGCATCACCAACGCCCCGAGCTCGAGAAATCCGAGTCCCCGAGACCAACGCCGCGACCGATGAGAAGCACACCCCGACGCTGATCGGCAGAACAGACGAGCTGGCCGTACTGCACCGTGCTGTGCTCGCGTCCCTGCACGGCCCTGGCGGGATCGTCATCGTCGAAGGTGACCCGGGCGCCGGAAAGACGGCACTGCTCGACGAGGCCACACGACGCGCGGCAGCCGCCGCGGATCTCACCGTCCTCTGGGGACGCTGCGTCGAAGATGCTGCCGCGCCGTCGATGTGGCCGTGGGTTCAGGTGCTCGGATCGGTGCTACCGGAGATACATCCCGATCATCGCTCGGACCTGCTCGACAACGACCTGGGCCGCATGGTCACCCAGGGCACCACCGTCATTCCTCCCCCGCGCGAGATGCCCGACTCCACCGCGCGATTCCGTTTCTACGACGAGGCCGCGAACCTCCTGGAAGGCGTCGCGGCAGCACAGCTGCTGGTCATCGTGCTCGATGACCTGCAGTGGGCGGACAGTGCGTCGCTGGAACTCCTCGTCCACATGGCAAGCCGTCGTGCTCCCGGTGTCACCTTCTTCGCCACGCTGCGTACACGGTCCCGTCGATCGGCCGTCACGAACACCCTCGCCGCCCTCGCCCGCCTTCCCGAACATCGACGCATCGAGGTGGGACCGCTGTCCGACGACGACATCGCCGAACTGGTCCGCCGGGAGACCCACGAGTGGCCTGCGGCGGGCACCACCGCCTCGATCGCCCGACGTACGCGTGGAAACGCCTTCTTCGTCCGTGAACTGGCCCGCATCCTGGCCGATCGTGGCAGCATCCCCGACAACTCGGTACCGGCGGGGGTACGCGATGTGGTCCGCGAGCGGCTTCGCCCACTCCCCGACGCCACGGTCGAGTTACTCGAGGTCGCCTCCCTGATCGGCAGTCGTGTGGACATCTCCCTGCTGGCCGGGGCAACCGGACGGCCGGTGGACGAGGTCCTCGAAACGCTCGAGCCCGCGGAGACCGCCGGACTGATCGGGACCGAGCGGGACGATCCGTTCGCCTTCGGCTTCGATCACGACCTCATCCGGGAGGCGATCCTCGGCCGCGTCCGGGCTGCCCGGGCGTACCGACTACACCTGGCGCTCGCCGACCAGTTCGAGGACTCGAGCACTGCCGCCGCGGCCACACAACGGGCCCGTCATCTCTGGGCGGCCGGCCCACTCGCCGATCGTGCCCGAACTGCCCGGGCCCTGCTCGATGCCGGCCGAATCGCACTGCGCAGCTACAGTTTCGACACCGCGGCCCGTCAATTGACCGATGCCTCGGGTCTCGCGAAAGCCATCGGAGAGCACGACATCGAGCTGCAGGCGATCCGTACTCTGCTGGCGAGCGACGTCGCACGCAACGGCTATTTCGCGGCCGATCGTGATCTGTTGCGGCGCGCCCGGGAACTCGGCGAGGCGACCGAGAACCAGGAGTTGCTCGCGCAGCTGGATTACGCACGCTTCGCCGCGCACTCACAGGTCGCCGAGATCCGCATGTCTCATCGCTACGCCGACGAATTGTCCGCGCGTGCAGAACCTTCCGAGAACCCTGTGGTCGTTCATCTCGGGATGCAGGCCGCCGGAATCGATTTGTTCGACCGCGGCCGGATCGGTGAGGCATCTCGACTGCTCGACCAGTACGCGCCACTCGGTGCCACGATCGAGGGGCTGCAGAACGACCAATTGATGATCGCCCGCGGCTTCCGGGCGCTCGCGGCGACCCTGCATACCGGGACAGCCGTCGGACGGGAACTCTTCGAACGGATCGACGCCGGGCCCGACGAGCCGATGTCGTACCTCGGTACCGCGATCTTCTCCGTCACCGCGGCCGCGATCGCAGGCGACGTCGGCTGGGCGCGCGAGGTGGGTGGACGACTGGTGTCCGATTCCGGCCACACCGCCCTGGAGTATCTGCGTCGCGGCGGCGAGCGGATCTACTGGTGGGCACGTGCACTGGCGGGATCTGCGGACGAAGCGCTCGAGAACATCGACCGGTTGGAGCACCCGGGAAATCCGCAGCGGACGGGTGTGGGACTGTGGTTTGCCCTGCACGCGGAGGCGATGATCGCGGCCGGCCGTCTCGATGCGGTCCCGGCGCTGCTCGAGAAGGCACACTCGTTCGCCGAGCGCACCGGGCAGCGGTACCCCGATGCTCATCGGCTGCTGGTCTGCGCCGAGTTCCAGCACGCCACCGAACAGCCCGGCGCAGTGGTTCTCGACACCCTGCGTGAGGCCAGGCGGGTCGCGGCCCGCCAGGAGGCGATGGCCGTCCATGCGCGGGTCGAGGCCTTCGCGATCGATCACGGCTATGCCCCCGACCTGCCCTGATCCGTCGGCCTGACCAACCCGCTCGCGACTTGGACCGCCCCTCCAAGTCGCTTCCAAGTAGCCCTCAAGCGTGGTCGACGAGAGTTCTTCACATCCGGGACAGCCGGAGAGAACGGACCCGCCGGAGACACCGGCCCACAGTGAGGAACCATCGATGACCATCCAATACACGCGCCCCGCCGAATCCGAGAACCCCGACCTGGCGGTACGTCCCGGCACCTCGGTGCTGGCCGAACTCGCCGACCGCATCGCCGGCGACGTCTTCGGACCGGGCGACCCCGGATACGACGCGGCACGTGCCGGATTCAATCTGCTCGCCGATCAGCGCCCGGCGGTGATCGCAGTCCCCGTCAACCATTTTGACGTCGTCGAGGCGGTTCGGTTCGCTGCCGAGGAGAACCTGCGGGTGGCCATCCAGGCAACCGGTCACGGCCCCGGTTCGTCGACCGCCGGTGCGCTGCTGATCAACACCTCGGCGATGACCGACGTCACCGTCGATCCGATCACACGCACCGCCACGGTCGGCGCCGGCGCGAAGTGGGCACCGGTGCTCGAGCAGGCCCAACGACACGGGCTGGCACCGCTTGTCGGATCGACCACCGATGTGGGCGTCGTCGGCTACACGCTCGGCGGCGGATTCGGCTGGCTCGGCCGCAAATACGGCCTCTCGTCGGACGCGGTCCGCTCCTTCGACCTGGTCACTCCCGACGGCAACCCGTTGCGGGTCAGCGCGACCAGCCATCCCGACATCTTCTGGGCACTGCGCGGCGGCGGCGCCGGCAGTCTGGGAGTCGTCACCGATGTCGTCATCGACCTCTTCCCGGTGAGCACGGTCTACGCCGGGAACCTGATCTACCCCGCCCAGTACGCGACGGAGATCCTGCAGCGATTCGCCCAGTGGGCCCCGGAGCAGTCCGAAGATCTGACCTCGGCGGTGACACTGATGAACTTCCCGCCGCTGGAGTTCGTGCCCGAACCCTTCCGCGGGAAGAGCTTCGTCATGGTGCGCGGCTGCTGGTCCGGGGACATCGCCACCGGCAAGGCGGTCATCGACGAGTGGCGGGAGTGGAAGGCACCAGAGCTCGACATGTGGGTCGAGATGCCGTTCGCGGCCGCCGATGCGATAAGCATGGACCCGACGGATCCGATGCCCGCGATGATCACCACCGAATGGATGAACGAGATCCCTGCTGCGGCGATCGACATCCTGACCTCGCGCGTTCTTCCGGCGGCAGGCGCCATGCCGCTGATCCTGTTCGCGGAGATCCGCCACGCGGGCGGCGCTGTGGCCCGGGGTGCTGCGGGGTCGCCGAATGACACCGGACGAGACGGAACGTTCCTGCTCGAGTTGGGCGCGGTGGTGCCCGATCCGCACGTCGGACTCGCCATCGAGTCGGCGATGCGGTTGACCCGAGAAGCGCTGGCGCCGTATGTGACCGGAGCCGCCTATCTGAACTTTCTGGAGGGAGAGGAGAAGACGGCCCGATCGGCGACCGCGTTCAGTGACACCAATCGCCGTCGACTGGCAGCCATCAAGGCCGCGCTCGACCCACAGAACCGCTTCTGCCACGGTGTCGCCTTCGGCTGAGCCGACCCGGATGATTTCGGCCCCGACCGCATGATGCGGCCGGGGCCGTCTCCTGTCCACAGTCCACCGCGAACACCCTCGGGCTCAGGTCTGCATCGGCGCATGACCCGGTGCCCGGTAGGCTCGCCCCGACAACACGAGGAGGACTCCGATGCAGTCAATCGACCGACGTCTGCGGCCGTGACACCCGACGCGAACCCACTCGTCGTGGTCGACGCGGCCAATGTCGTGGGCTCGGTACCGGATGGCTGGTGGCGCGATCGCAAAGGCGCCACCGAACGCCTCCGTGATCGTCTGGCAGGCCTCGTCGAAAATGGCCTGACCGCTATCGACGGTCCAGCCGACGTGGTCATGGTCGTCGAAGGACAGGCCCGAACGGTCGAGTCCACCGCGTCGGTCGCCACGATCGCCGCGACAGGGTCCGGTGACGACCGGATCGTCGAACTCGTCGCCGAACATCCCGGCCGGCGCCGGATCGTCGTCACCGCCGATCGAGAACTGCGTCGGCGGGTGGTCGCGCTCGGTGCCGAGGTACTCGGTCCGTCGACACTGACGCACGGAGCGAACCACCCGGGACCGAAAACGGACTAACGGGCTCGTCGATCCGGGTCACTCGAGGGTGCGGGGGCCCGGTCGGCGGGTCGCCACGTGAACCGGCGATCGAGTCCCGTCACCCGCACCTTCCCGGTGACCCGTAGCTTGCCGGTGACCCGGATTCTGCCCATCACACACCACCCTTCGTCCCTGTGCGGGACACGAGGCCTTGACGACGCCAGGTTACCCGGTGAGGTGGGCCCGCCGAAGCGGCGCGAATCCCGCTGTGCAGGATCGAGGTCAGCGGTACATCCGGACCAGCGGGCACGTGAACGGATCACGCTCGCCGAGACCGGCCTGATTCAGGTAAGCGATCACGATCCGATACGACCCGATCAACGAGGTCTCCGTGTACGACACGCCGTATCGGGCGCAGTGCGCACGCACCAGCGGTTGCACCTTCACGAGGTTCGGGCGGGGCATGCTCGGGAACAGGTGGTGCTCGATCTGGTAGTTCAGTCCACCCATCATGAAGTCGGTGAATCGCCCGCCCCGGATGTTGCGCGACATCAGCACCTGGCGGCGGAGGAAGTCGACGCGCATCCCCTTGGGCACCAGAGGCATTCCCTTGTGATTCGGAGCGAACGAACCGCCGAGGAGCAGACCGAACAACGCCAGGTGCACGACGATGAACACGGCCGCGATATGCACCGGCATGACCACCAGGGGCAGGATGAGCCCGAACAACAGCCGGGCCACGATCAGGGCGAGTTCGAGGAGGCGATGGGCCACGGGCGCTTTCCCTACCAGGCCTTGGACACTGGCGATGTGCAGAGCGACACCTTCGAGGGTCACCAGCGGGAAGAACAGCCATCCCTGACGCCGGGTGAACCATTTGTAGAATCCGGAGCGGTCGTTGGCATCGGCAGGAACGAATGCCAGCGGCCCCGGCGCGATATCGGGATCTTCGTCGATCATGTTGGGCGCCTTGTGATGCCGATTGTGCTTGGCGCGCCACCAATGGAGGGACAGGCCTGCGAAAGCGCCGGCCAGGATGCGCGCGGTCCACTCGTTGGCGGCCGACGAGGCGAACATCTGTCGGTGCGCTCCGTCGTGGCCGAGAAACCCGAATTGGGTACTGATCACGGCGAGGATCGCGGCGAGGCCGACCTGCCACCACGAGTCCCCGACCACCAGGACGCCGGCCCACACTGCCACGAACGCCGCGACCGTGACTGCGATCCGGCTGATGTAGAAACCGCGCCGGCGGTCGAGGAGACCGGACGCGCGAACCTCGGCGACGAGTTCGGAGTACGAACTGACGAATCGGTCGCGGACAAGCGTGGGACTGTTCTGGTCGGGCACGGAGGAGCCTCGTTGCTTTCTGCTTTGGCCTGGCGCCACGGACTCGATCCGTGAAGGGCGCCCTACGAGACTCAAGACCTTTGGGACAGCAATGCATCGCGTCGGCGCCCTCCAGTGTGCCAGATACCCCGGCCCCTGGCACCCCTCGACGCCGCGGGTCAGCCCATCCGTCGGACACGAGCCGGGGAGGTGTCGAGGAAATCCTCGAGTATCTGCACGACCTCGTCCGGCGATTCGGCATGCGGATAATGACCGACGCCGGGCAGCACGGCGAGGCGGCTGTCGGGGATCGCCTCGTGTGCCGCCTCGCCGTGTGCGACCGGGATGATGTTGTCGCGCTCACCCCAGATCAGCTGGGTGGGCAGGGACGCGTTGAGATAGAGCCGGTTGAGCGCGCTGACGGCCTGCCCGCGATGATCGACCACGGATCGCAGGGTCCGCAGGAACGCCTGCCGCGTGGCACCATCCGAGAGCGATGAGTAGGCGCGCCAGGTCTGATCGGCCCGTGGCGAGTGAATCCCCGCCGCCGACGCCCACGAGCGCAGCTTGTCACCCACCCGCAGAACCGGTTTCGGCGCGATGATCGGCAACAGTAGCTCGGCGCCGGGTGCCGCCAGCAGACGTAGCATCCAGCTGACGTCCGGCCCGAGTCCACCGCTGCTGATCAGCACCAGACGCTCGCAGCGATCGGGATGCTGATAGCTGAACTGCATCGCGATTCCGCCACCCAGCGACTGGCCCACCACGGTCACCCGCTCGACCTCCAACTCGTCGAGCAGATCACGGAGAAAAGCGGCGAACGCGCCCAACGAGTAATCGCCGCGAGGTTTGGCCGATTCGCCGTGCCCGGGGAGGTCGGGAGCAATGACCCGGTAGCGGCGCGACAACGCAGGCAGGATCGCGTCCCAGGTGGTCGCGCTCCCGGCCATGCCGTGGATCAGGAGAATCGCGTCCCCGGAGCCGGCGTCGCGGTATGCAACCCGGTCGCCGTGCAGGTCCAGGTGGTGGTAAGAGGTCACTGACATCACTCCCAGGCGGTTTGGTCAGAGTCGAGATCGGTCAGGCCACGCCCTGGGGACCGATGAAACCACGAACATCGGATCTCGGCTCTGCCCCCCGAACGAGACGTCGTCGCCATGAGACGGGATGCACCGATTGTCATCGTGAGTACGGACGCGGTCAACGTGAACCGCGTCGCCGCACGTCACCAGGGGTCTGGCGGCGCGCCCGGCGCCCGGGCGCAGTCACTCGGAGCGCGAGAACTCCGACGCCCGGGTCACCTGGTCGGCGGTGATGGCGACCCCGGTGTAACGCTCGAACTGGCGTGCCGCCTGTAGCGCGATGACCTCGGCGCCGGTGATCACGCGCTTGCCCGCGTCCCGGCCGGCCCGGATCAACGGCGTCTCACTCGGAAAGGCGACGACGTCGAAGACGACGTCGGCGGCCGAGATCTGCGATCGGTCGAATGCCAGGGCACCCTCATCGGCTCCGCGCATCCCCAGCGGAGTGACGTTCACCAGAATCGATATGGCCGCTTCCGGCACCGTGGACGCCCAGACATATCCGTACTTCGCCGCCAACGCCGATCCCGCGTCGGCATTACGCGCGACGACTGTCACCTGATCGAAGCCGGCACCGCGAAAGGCGGCGACGACGGCCTTGGCCATGCCGCCGGATCCGCGGATCGCCACCGATGCCGACAGGTCGAGGTCGTGCTCGGCGATCAGCTGTGCGACCGCCTCGTAGTCGGTGTTCGATGCGGTGAGCCGTCCGGCATCATTGACGATCGTGTTCACCGATTCGATGGCCGACGCAGACGGCTCCATCTCGTCGACGAGCGGGATCACCGCCTCCTTGAACGGCATCGACACCGAACAGCCCCGAATCCCCAACGCACGCACCCCACGGATGGCGCCGTCGATGTCGTCGGTGCCGAACGCCTTGTAGATGAAGTTCAACCCGAGTTCGTCGTAGAGATAGTTGTGGAACCGGGTGCCGATGTTCGACGGGCGTCCCGACAGCGAGATGCACAGGGTCATGTCCTTGTTCAGGATGGGCATGCGGCAACCCTAACCGCCGCGGCGCCCGACACAACTACGCTCGCCGTCATGAGTGAGATGCGCAGTCGTCATATTTCCGTCGTCATCGGCGCCGCCCCGGACGATGTCTACACGTTTGCCGCTGATCCGCAGAATCTGCCGACGTGGGCATCGGGATTGGCCTCCGGCGTCCGGGTCGATGGCGATGACCTGATCACGGAATCGCCGATGGGCCGGGTACGGGTCCGATTCGCGCCGCCGAATCCGTTCGGAATCCTCGACCACGATGTGACCCTTCCCAACGGTGCCGTCGTCGCCAATCCGCTCCGCGTCATGGCGCATCCCGACGGCTCCGAGGTCGTGTTCACCGTCCGCCAACGCGACCTCGCCGACGACGAGTTCGATGCCGACTGTGCTGCGGTGGCGCACGACCTCGCAGCGCTGAGGGATGCGGTGGTGGCCGGCCTGCACTGACGCTCAGATCGTCGCGCCCCGGCGCGAAGCCCGTGAGACCAGATCGTGACGTCGTCGTGCGCCAAAACACGATACCAATGATTCACAATTACCCCATTGGTCACATTGGTAACATCCGTCACAGTCGGAGGTCATGTGCGGCGACGATTCATGCACGGCGCTCATCTCTCGCTCGTGGGTGTCCTCGCGATATCCGCGTGCCTGCTGGCGACGACGCACAGGGCGGGCTACGCCGACGCGGCCCCGTGCGGCAATGGGGGCTTCGGTTCCAGCATCCCCGACACCGGATCGTTGGGCTCCAGTGGTTCGCTGGGGTCCAGCGGCTCATCGGGGTCCAGCGGCTCGAGTGGTTCGAGCGGTTCCCTGGGTAGTTCGGGCATACCGAACATCGGTCCGCAAGGCCCGTTGTCGCCGTACGTCGGCTTCAGCACCCGTTCGGTCGCGTGGGTCACGGGCCCCCTCAGCATCAACAGGACGTTCAGCCGTTTCGCCATCAGCGGCACCGACCTCGGCGTCAGCTGGGACAACGGCCGTGGGCAGACCCTCATGGCCTTCGGCGACACCTTCGGCAACTGCAATGCCGTCGGCCAGCAATGGCGCCACAATGTCCTGCTACGGACCGATGACGACCGCCTCGCGGACGGGATCCGGGTACCGGACGGAATCGCCGGTGACGTCCGCTCGGGGTCGGTCATCGCGCCCGGAGAGCCGAACTATGCCCAGGAACTCATCCCGGCGCTGGGAATCTCCGCCATCGAGGTCACCACGATCCCGACCGCCGCAATCTCGCTTCCCTGGGGATCCGGCTTCCGGCAGTTCATCAACTACATGTCCGTGCGCTCCTGGGGATCCGCGGGCAACTGGGTGACCAACTTCTCTGCGATCGCCTATTCGGACGACAACGGCCAGACGTGGCAGACCGACCAGAGCACGATCCTGATCAACGCGCCCGTCGCGCTGAACCTGCCGACGGCGATGCCACCGATCGAGTACAACAACGGAAAATACCAGCAGAACGCCTACGTCAAGGGGCGCGCCGACTCTGCCGCGGACAAGGACTACATCTACCAATTCGGCACGCCGAACGGACGATTCGGCGCCGCGTTCCTGGCACGCTTCAAGCCCGCGGACATCTTGTCGCTCGATCGATATCAGTACTGGGCCGGCAAGGGCCTCGGATGGGTCGACGACATCACGCAGATCCCCGACGACGGTTCGGCGATCGTCGTGCCCCAACCCGTGACCGAGTTGTCGGTGGCATTCAGTCCCTACCTCGGCAAGTACGTGATGCTCGACGGCGACAACGGCATCCGCCTACGCACCGCCGAGCACCCCGAAGGACCGTGGAGCGCGCCGACCTACATCGTGACGCCCGGCGCCCTCGTGGTGTACGGCCCGATGATGCTCCCCAATTCCCCTGCACTCCAGGGAAGTTCGAAGGACCTCTACTTCAACGCATCTCGGTGGAGCGACTACAACGTCCTGCTGATGCACACCGATCTCAGCCGCGTACCGAAGTAGCGACAGCACTCGCCACGGCCTACTTCCCGAAACCGGCGTCGCGCAGGGCCTGTGCCATCGATCCGCTCGGCTGAGTGCGATTGCCACCTCGTCCACCGTCACGTCGCCCCTTGGCGCCTCCCTGCCGTTGGTTCGACCGTTGTCCACGGCCCTGTCCGCGATCGCCTGCCGCCACCTTCGACGGGCCCTTGCCGGCGCCGCCACGAGGCTCGTCGTCCAGCCGCAGACTCAGACCGATGCGCTGCCGTTCCACATCGACGTCGACGACCTTGACGCGAACCACCTGACCCGATCGGACCACCTCATGCGGATCGGACACGAACTTGTCCGACATGGCCGAGACATGGACCAGGCCGTCCTGGTGCACGCCGACGTCGACGAACGCGCCGAACGCGGCAACGTTGGTCACGACGCCTTCGAGCACCATGCCGGCCCGCAGGTCGGCGACCTTCTCCACTCCCGCGGCAAAGGTGGCCGTGGCGAACGCCGGACGCGGGTCACGACCCGGCTTCTCCAACTCCGCGAGGATGTCGGTCACCGTGGGGATACCGAAACGGTCGTCGGCGAACTCTGCCGGGCGGATCGCGCGCAGGGCCCGTGAATCGCCGATCAGCTCGGTGATCGCCAGACCGGAACGGTCCAGGATGCGGCGGACCACCGGATAGGCCTCGGGATGCACACCCGACGAATCCAGCGGGTCGTCCCCCTCTCGGATGCGGAGGAATCCAGCACACTGCTCAAATGCCTTGGGCCCCAGACGCGGAACGTCGAGCAAGCTCTTTCGGCTACTGAACCGGCCGACCTTGTCGCGGTGGTCCACGATGGCCGCGGCGAGGCCCGGGGTCACCCCGGACACCCTCGACAGCAACGGGACCGACGCGGTGTTGAGGTCGACGCCGACGGCATTGACAGCGTCCTCCACCACAGCGTCGAGGCTCCGGGCCAGCGTGCCGGGCGTGACGTCGTGCTGATACTGGCCCACGCCGATGGACTTCGGGTCGATCTTCACCAGTTCGGCGAGCGGGTCCTGCAACCGTCGGGCGATCGACACCGCGCCGCGCAAGGACACATCGAGCTGCGGCAGCTCCTGTGACGCGTACTCCGACGCCGAGTACACCGAGGCGCCGGCCTCGCTGACCACCGCCTTTGCCGGCGCGGTCGCCCCGGACGTGCGGATGTCGTCGATCAGTTCGGCCGCCAGCGCATCTGTCTCCCGGGACGCGGTACCGTTGCCGATCGCGATCAGCTCGACACCGTGCCGAGCGACCAGGGCGGCCAGGGTCGCCTTGGCCTGGTCCCACTGCTTCTGTGGCTGATGCGGGAAGACCGCGCAGGTGTCCAACACCTTGCCGGTCGCATCGACGACCGCAACCTTGACCCCGGTGCGGAACCCGGGGTCAAGCCCGAGCGTGGGCCGCGTACCCGCCGGCGCCGCCAACAGCAGATCCTTGAGATTCGTCGCGAACACGGCGACGGCGTCGGCCTCGGCGCGCTGTCGCAGCCGCACCCTCGCCTCGATCGACGCCGAGACCATCAACTTGGTGCGCCAGGCCCACCGAGCGGTTGTCACCAGCCATCGCGTCGCAGCCCCGGGGTGGGAGCCGTCGATGCCCAGCGTGGCCGACACCATGGCCTCATAGCCGTCGTCATCCCCGCCATCGAGGGTCAGGGTGAGTGCCTCTTCCTTCTCACCGCGCAGAACAGCCAGCACCCGGTGTGACGGCATCGACTCGAGTGGCTCCGAGAAGTCGAAGTAGTCCCGGAACTTCTGCGCGGGAGCCGCCGTCTGAGCGGCCTCCGAGCGCGCCGCGGTGCGCATCGAACCGTCGGCCCAGAACTTCTCTCGTATCGCGCCCACCAGTTCCGCGTCCTCGGCCGCTCGTTCCACCAGGATGTGGCGAGCACCGTCGAGTGCGGCGCCCGAATCGCCGACCGCCTCGCAGACGAACTCCGCCGCCACCTCATCGGGCACCAGCGACGGATCGGCCAGCAGCCGGTCCGCCAGCGGCTCGAGACCCGCCTCGCGGGCGATCTGCGCCTTGGTGCGGCGCTTGGGTTTGTAGGGCAGGTAGATGTCCTCGACGCGAGCCTTGGTCTCGGCGGCGAGCAAGGCCGTGCGCAACTCGTCGGTGAGCTTGCCCTGTTCCTCGATGGAGGCCAGCACCGCGTCCCTGCGTTCGTCGAGCTCACGAAGATAGCGGAGTCGCTCGTCGAGTGTGCGGAGTTGCGCGTCATCGAGGCTGCCGGTGACCTCCTTGCGATACCTCGCGATGAACGGCACCGTCGAGCCGTCGTCGAGGAGCCGCACCGCGGCGGCGACCTGGCCCTCCCCGACCGACAGTTCCTCGGCAATGCGTGCGTTCACGGACTTCACAGCTGAGCTCGAATTCACCTCGTGGACCCTACCGAAGTCCGGTGACACCGGCCCGCAGGCGTCGCCGCGGCGGCGACCGCCGACTGCCGAAACGGCCGAACGCCCATGGTCACCGTCGGTGTGCGGCGATAATCGAGGGCGCCGATGGCCCGCGGAAGGGTGAAACCCATGAACGATGTCGACGTACTGGTGGCCGGTGCCGGACCGATCGGCCTCACCGCCGCGATCGAACTCCGTCGCCGCGGTGTGCGCGTACGGATCGTCGATCCGCTGATCGAGCCACCGCAGTACGCGAAGGCCGTAGGCGTGCAGCCGCGTACTCTCGAGGTCTTCGAGGGCATGGGCGTACTGCGCGACATCCTCGACGCCGGCCTCGAGATGCGCGGACAGGTCGTCTACGTCAACGGGACCGAGGTCTCCCGGATCGACCTCGAGGTGCCCGACGACGTCCCGTTCCGCTTCCACTCGATACCGCAATACGAGACCGAGCGGGTGCTGCGAGGGCGACTCGCCGATCTCGGCACCACCATCGAGCGCGGATCCGGCCTCACCGGGTTCACGCAGGACGCGGACGGTGTCACGGCGACCCTGTCCGGACCGGGCGGTGAGGAATCGCTCCGGGCCGGCTACCTCGTCGGCTGCGACGGGGCCCACAGCGTTGTCCGGAAGACGCTGGGCCTCTCCTTCGAGGGTGCGGCGTTCGAGGAGCAGTACATGCTGGGCGACGTCGCGGTGGACTGGTCGCAGCCACGTGGTTACGGGGTGCGGTCGATGCACCAGACCGAGGGGGTCACCGATGACCTGCTGGTGTGCATCCCGCTGCCCGGCCATGGCCGCTACCGCATGTCCATGCTGGTGCCCGACGACCTGGCGGCGCAGCCCACCGTCTCCCCGGACGGAATCGCCCACGGCTTCGAAGGTGCACGCACACCGGAGCTGTCGCACATCCAGGCCGTGGTCGATCGACTCTCGCCGGAGCCGGCCACCGTCTCCGACCTCCGATGGTCCTCGGTGTTCCGGATCAGCCACCGGATCGTCGACTCCTATTCGAGAGGAAGGGTTTTCGTCGCCGGCGATGCCGCGCACATCCATCCGCCGACCGGCGCCCAGGGGATGAACACCGGCATTCAGGACGCCCACAATCTTGCCTGGAAACTCGCTCTGGCGGTGCAGGGCGCGGCCGCGGACGGTCTGCTCGCGACATACGACGCGGAACGACGTCCCGTCGGGGAGGAAGTGGTCGGCAGAACCGTCCGTAGCGCGCGGGAGGGGATCGGCGCGGACGCCACCGACCCCCGGTACATCATGCGCCGCGAGGCGCAGCTGCTCATCCGCTACTCCGACAGTCCCATCGTCGGCTCCCCGTCGGGATCGGCCGGTCCGCAACCCGGAGAACGAGCGCCCGACGCCGCCGGGTTGTCCCGCGAGGTGGTGAACTTCGGACTCCGTCTGTACGCACTTCTCGACCGACGTGATCACACCTTGCTCCTCTACGCCGGCGACTCGGCCGGAGCCGGCGACGTCGGCACCTTCGAAGCAGTCGCGGCGGAGGCGATCGCGGCCGCGCGCGGACGTCTCGGCGTCTACCTCGTCGCATCACCGGAGGCCCAGGTCGGCAGTACCGTTCTCCCACTCATCCGGGACGCCGACGGACTGTTCGCCACCGGGTACCGGCCGGATGGGAACTCGGCCTTCATCGTCCGCCCCGATGGCTATCTCGGGTATCGAGGCGGCGTCGACGGCGGTTCGGTGACGAAATATGTGGCCCTGACCTTCGGTTGACCCGGCGTCGGCACAACTCGCACCACCGGCGCTCGCCGATGCCGCCCTCCCCATGGCCGACAAGCGCACCTTGAAACCCACACAGCACCACCCGCCAGGTGTCACTAGCCTTACCGTTGCATTTCCAGTATCTTCGACTGCACATGGATTCCGCCGGGCAGCAGCACACCTTCACCGGGGCGTGCGCGATCGGGACAACCGACTTGGACAAGTTTACCGAAAGCACTACCGGAACCCTTTCCCCAATTGTTACGGTGCATGCTCAGCGGGCAGCGTCGGCCCCACCGGTGCCCGGCGATGCCGCCGCAGGCAACTTCGCAGGGAGGACGAGATGGTCGTAGGGGACCCACACGTCACCGCCTTCTCGGCCGGGTCCGCGACCGCCACGTCCTCGGCCACCGACACGGACACGGCCCATGACGAGGGGGCACCGGCCGGCACGCCTGCCAACGCCGCGGGTCGAGGACGCGGTGACCTACTGGGAGCAGATACCGCACCTCAATCACCTGGACACCGACGGACAGGGGTAGTCACCACGAGCCTGAATACCCTCGGCCGGGCCGTACGGATGGGGTTCGAGGCGTTGCGATTCGGTATCACCGACCTGGTCACGATGCGGTTCCAGTGGCGCGAGACACTCACTCAGGCGTGGTTCATCATCTCCGTGACAGCGATCCCCGGCATTCTCATGGCGATCCCGTTCGGTGTCATCGTCTCCGCGCAGGTCGGCAATCTCGTCTATCAGCTGGGAGCGAACTCGCTCATCGGCGCCGCCGGCGGGCTGGGCGTGATCAAACAGGGTGCGCCCGTCGCAACCGGCCTGCTGCTCGGCGGAGCCGGAGCAGCCGCCATCGCGGCCGATCTGGGGGCACGCACGATTCGCGAGGAGGTGGACGCGATGCGGGTCATGGGGGTCAACCCGGTGCAGAGGTTGGTCGCGCCCCGGATCGCCGCGATGGTTCTCGTCGCACCCCTGCTGAACATACTCATCATCGCCATCGGTATCGGCGCCGGCTACATCGCAGCGGTGGCCGCACTCGATGTCGCTCCGGGCAGTTACTGGATGTCGTTCGGCGCGTTCACTTCTGGCATCGATGTCTGGGTCTCACTGGCCAAATCGATCATCTTCGGCCTGCTGGTCGTGGTGATCGGCTGCCAGCGCGGACTCGAGGCGCGCGGCGGACCACGAGGTGTCGCCGACGGCGTGAATGCGGCCGTCGTGCTGTCGGTCGTCTCGATCATGGTCGTCAACACCGGCATCACCCAGGTCGTCAACATGTTCTTCCCGATGAGGATGGGGTAGCCATGACCGCACCGTCCTCACACAAACCCTTGCGGCCCTTGACGTCGCTGCCGTCGCGTCTGCACCTCGGTGCCGCCGTCGACACGATCGGGTTCGCAGTCGCGTTCACCTGGCAGGTCTTTGCCTCCATCCCGCTGACGCTGCGGCAGTACCGCGCCCAGACGATGCGGACCATCACCGACATGACCTGGGGCCGAGGTTCACTGATCGTGGGCGGCGGGACGGTCGCGGTGATGGTGGTGATGGGCGCGGCAGTCGGCGCCTCGATCGGGATCGAGGCCTACACGGCATTGGAGTTGGTGTCGCTCGGACCGCTGAGCGGCGTCATCTCCGCCTTCGCCAACACGCGCGAGCTCGCCCCGATCGCGGCAGGAGTCGGGTTCGCCGCACAGGCCGGCTGCCGGATGACCGCCGAGATCGGGTCGATGCGGATATCCGAGGAGATCGACGCCATCGAGGCACTCGGAGTCCGATCCGTCGGATTCGTCGTCACCACCAAGGTCATCGCGGGCGTGGTCTCGATGATCCCGACGTTCATCATCGCGCTCGTTGTCGGATACCTGTCCACCCGACTGATCGTGACCACCTTCCATTCGGAGCCGTCCGGGGTCTATGACCACTACTTCACCCAGTTCGTGGTCGGCTGGGACATGGTCGCCGCGGTGATCAAGGTGTTCGTCTTCACTGTCGCGATCATCCTGATCCATTGTTACCAAGGATTTTTCGCGACCGGAGGCCCGGAAGGTGTCGGCATGGCCTCCGGACGTGCGATACGTGCCAGTCTGGTCGCCATCATCGCGTTGGACATGCTCATGACGATCGTCCTGTGGGGCTTCCAGTCCCCGTTGAGCTTCACGGGGTGAGGGCGTGCCCGCATATGGACTGCCCGGTGTCGCGACGTCCCGTCAGGGGGCACGGATCATCGGCTTCGTCGTGGTGATCGCAGTCGTCGTAGCGGTCGTGGCCTGGCGGGCGGTACCGTCCGGCAGCCCCACCGGCCCCGGCCAGATTTCGATCACACTGGTCACCGACGAGGTCGGCGAAGGTGTGGAACCGGGCACCGAGGTGCGTCGCGACGGCGTCCGGATCGGTACGGTGCACTCCATCGATCGGTCGGGAAACACCCAGCACCTCACAGTGTCATTGGACGACACCGCGGTGTCCGGGCTAACCGACACGATGGCCATCGACTATGCACCGGCAAATCTCTTCGGCATCACGCAGATCAGTGTGCACACGGGGACGGGTGGTGCCCCGCTGGTCGACGGAGCGGAGGTACGCCTCACCGGCGCCGATCGCGTCCATGACGCGACGACCTCGACCCTGCTGCTGTCCCTCGGGCAGTTGACGGGTGACGTGCTCACCCCGCGACTGGCCGGCCTCATGGACCAGATCGCCCGGGACACAAGAGCATTCACTCCCCTGCTGCAAGCGATCGTCGTCACCGTCGAATCGATCGCCGACACCCAGAAGATGCCGTATGCCAAGATCGTCGACGGCCTCGGGGAAGCCTTCCTCGGCCTTCCGTCGACACTGCACGGTGGACTGGTCCTGCTGGACTCGGTCTACAACGAGCCGTACCTGGAGTCCCCGGTCCGGCGGGCGAATTTCGACGCGACGATCAGCATGTTGGGCACAAAACTCATCCCGTCGGTGGCCGGGCTGCTCAGGTCGATCCGGCCGTACTATTCCGGCCTCGCCCAGGCCCCCGTGCCCCTGCTCGATGCCGTCGCCGACACGGTCGGAGGGCCGACAACCGGTTCAGACCTCGGACTGTTGCTCACCCGGTTGTCGCACTCCTTCCATGACTCACCGGCCGGTCCGATACTGAATCTCGCGGTCGAGCTCAACAGCGGTGTGGCGACCCACGCGTCCGGAGGACGCCCGTGAGATCCATTCCGTCACTCCTGCTCCGGGTCGGTGCCTTCGCCGCCGTGATGATGCTCGTGCTGTTCATGATCTTTCGGACCATCGAACGGCCGGTGGCCGACGCAAACGACACCTTCACGGCGGAGTTCACCGACGCCAACGGCCTCCATCCCGGCGATGATGTCCGGCAGTTCGGTGTCGCGGTCGGGAACGTCACGACGATCAGTCTCGACGGGACCAACGCCCGGGTGGTGTTCACCATGCAGCCGTCGCATCGGCTCACCACCGCCACCGTCTTGGCGATTCGGTACCAGAACCTCACCGGGCAGCGCTACATCGACATCCAGCAGCCGTCGCAAGCGGGTTCGACGTCGCCGAGTTCGGTACCGCTGACGACCGGTGCGACGATCGACACATCCCACACGGTCCCGTCTTTCGACATCACCACCCTCTTCAACGGGCTGCAGCCGGTCTTACGGGACCTCTCTCCCGCCGACCTCAACAAATTCACCGGAAGCCTCCTGGCGGTCGTCCAGGGCGAGGGCGCCGGCATCGGACCTGCCCTGGATGCCATCGAGAAGCTGAGCGAGTACACCACCGACCGCCAAGCAGTCATCTCGACCCTCGTGCACAATCTCGCAGCGGTCTCCGATGAGATAGGCGGCAGGTCGGGTCACGCCGTCGCGCTGATCAACGAACTGACAACTCTGTTCGTCAACCTGGACAGGAAGCTTCCCGGACTTGTCAGCTTCGCAGCTCAGATCCCACCCGTCCTCGATCCACTCGACCATCTGATGGGCCAGATCGGTCTGGTCGGCGACCCGAACCAGCCACTCGACCGATTGATCAACCAGGCATTCGGCGATCCGGAGGCCGCGGTCGACACCCTCAACCGGCTACCCGGACTTCTCCAGTCGTTGGCGGCACTCACACCGGGGTCAGGTGGGTTCGCCTGCAGCAAAGGCACAGTCGACCACGGACGTGCGATCGACGTCCTGTTGGGCGGGCAGAGGATCACGATATGTCGAGGATGATCAACCGGCGAAGCCGGAGTGGACACCAGCGCAACGACCACCGGTGGTCGGACCTGCGCTGGGGCATCGCAGGACTCGCAGTCCTCGTTGCAACAGCGCTCACGATCGTACTGATCAGCACGATCGATCTCGACAGCCACGAATACCGCGCGCAGACGACCGACGCCGGTTCCATCAAGGTCGGGGACGACGTCCGGGTGGCCGGCATCAACGTCGGCTCGGTCACCGCGGTCGATCTCGGTTCCGACCATGTCGACGTGCGGTTCATCGTGAAGGACACGGTCTTTGTCGGCGCCGAGTCCACCCTCGCCGTACGTATGCTCACGGTTGTCGGTGGCTACTACCTCGCCCTGACGCCCGCCGGGACGGTGCCGCTGAGTGATCAGACGATTCCTCCACAACGAGTCCTGTTGCCCTATAACCTTCCCGAGCTCTTTCAGGACGCGGTGACCCCCCTCGACGACATAGACGGCACCACGATGCGCAAGACACTGGCGCAACTTCAGTCCGCAACGGTGGCCAATCCGTCGTCGATACGGCGTGCCATCGACGCCACAGGCACCATCGTGCAGCTGCTCAACCGGCAGAACGCCGACATATCCCGAACATTGGCGATGGCCGACGAGTACGTGACCGCGATCAACGGCATCAGATCTCAGTTCGGCCGGATCATCGCGAGCTGGAACAGCCTCGAGGACAGTGCCGAGGAGTCCATGCTCTCGGTCGGCTCCGCACTGAGCACGGTGGCCCGGCTGCTGGCGCGTCTGAGTCCGATCGCACGACAGTGGAACAGCAAGTTCCGGCCGATGGCCGAAGCGTTGTCGAGATCGGTACCCCCGTTGCAGGAGCTCGCGGCGAAGTTCAACGAGTTCCTCGAGTCCGTCCGCCGGATCGGCGGAGAACTACGGGCATTCGCCGATGACCCGCAGCCTGCGCGGATCTGCATTCCCGCCCCCGGAAGGTCATGCTGATGATCCGTCGAATCTTCCGGTCGCGACTGCTCGTCGGCATCGTCGTCGTGGCAACCATCGCCGGCGCGGGTATCTCGATGTATCGCGCGACTGTCACGAAGGAATCGACGACCGCCTACTGCGCGCTGATGCCCGACAGCATCGGTCTCTACAACGGGAGTGCGGTCACGGTGCTCGGTGTGCCCGTCGGTCACGTGACTTCGGTCGAGCCCGACGGCACGAGGGCCCGCGTCGACTTCCAGATCACCGTCGATCGACGGCTGCCCACCGATGTGGGCGCGACCACGCTGTCACAGACCGTGATCGCCGATCGACGTCTCGCACTGATCGGGACCGAGCCCGGTCACGACGAGCCGGCATGGAAGCCGGACGATTGCATCACCAAGACGACGACACCCAAATCGATCACGGAGACACTCGCCGCCATGTCGAGTCTGGCCGACGAACTCAACGGGGCGGACGATCCGACCGAAAAAGGAGCTCTGGCAGGCGGTTTGGCCGAGCTGGAGCGGTCGACGGCGGGTACCGGAGATCAGATCAACGCAATCGTCATGGGCCTGGGGAAGGCCTTGAACTCCCCTGACGCGGCCATCGGACACATCGGCGCGCTGCTCGATGCCCTCGCCGATCTCTCTTCGGCGGCAACCAACGGGTGGGGCGACATCAAGCGGATGCTGACCCGCCTACCACGCACGATGGACTCCGTCGACGAACACCTCATCGGTCCTTCTGTGGAGATCATCGACCGGCTTCGCGACGTGCTGCCGATGTTCAACGACATCACCACCCTGTTCGGCGGCACCATCATCCGACAGATCCAGTCGATCCAGAACCTACCCGCGATGATCGCGGCCGGAGTCACCTCACTGGGACAGACACTGCAGATGATCCCGGTCTTCACCGGGGCCTTCGAGAAGGCGATCGACCCGATGACCGGACATCTGTCGCTCACCTACACCCCGCCGCCGGACGTCACCCCGGCCGCGGTGCAGACCGCGCTGTGTGGCCTCACCTACGCCACCAACCCGAGCGCATGCAGGGAGCCGAAGCCGATCACCGATCTGATGCCCTACCTGCTCGGTTCGGGGGCGCACCGATGACGACGCGGAATTGGCGGCGGCGAGCCGTCGCCATCGGTGCGGTTGCCGTGACCCTCGCGACCGGCATCACGGGCTGCAGCACCGACCTCGTCGGCACGGCCATCCCGGTGGTCGGCTCCTCCGACCGAGGCACCTATCCGCTGCACGTCCAGTTCTCCAATGTGCTGAATCTGCCCGCAGGGGCACCGGTCGTCGCCAACGGCGTTCAGGTCGGCACGTTGACCGGGCTGCACGTCGAGGATGCCGCATTCGTCGTCGCCGACATCGCTGTCGACGACGGTGTGGACCTGGCCCGCAACACCACCGCGATGCTGCGCCAGGCAGCGCCGCTGGCCGACGTCCACATCGCACTGCGCACACCGACAGATGCCTCGACCGACACGCTCCGGCCCGGCGACACGATCGGGCTGAAGCAGACCACCGAGGCACCGCAGATCGAGGACACACTGGCCGGGTTGGCGACCGCCACCGGCAACGGGACCTTCACCAATTTCATGGCCACGGTGCGCCAGATGAACCAGGCGTTCCCCGATGACATCCGACGGACCGCCCGCATGTTCGACGTCATCGGCAGGGATCTCGATGATCTGGCCGCTCATCAGGATTCGATCACCAAGCTCCTCGACGGGATGACCGCCACGACCGGTCAGGTGATCGACGAGAAGGACCGACTGCAACCACTGCTGACCTCGCACGGGGTCACGCACACCACCGAGGCCATGAGTTCGATCGTCGGCATCCTGTACATCCTCACCGACCTCGGTCAGATCGCCCCGCCGGCCCAGTGGCTCGCGCCGATGCTCGGCTCAGCGGATCGGGCCGTATCGGCGGTGATGCCGATGCTCTTCTCCAGCAATCCACTCGACACCACCGCACCGTCCAACCTCCGCAGGCTCACCGACCTGATCCGCGACGACCTGATCCCCTTCGTCGCATCGGGAGCGAAGGTGGACATCTCCTCGCTCTCGACCGGACACGATGTCTCGATGTCGGCGAACACGCAGAGCGCACAGATGATTCGCGTGCTCCGAATGATCGGTCTGGTCCGATGAGCAGGGGTTCGACGCTCTCGCTCGTGGCGATCGTCGCCGTCCTCATCACCGGCATCTCGTACTTGACGTTCGGTGTGCTCGGCGTCGCCCCGCTGCAGCAGGCGTCGTCGGCCACATTGGTGATGACCAATTCGGGCGGCCTGGAGGTCAATTCGCCGGTCCTGATCACCGGTTACGAGATCGGGAGCGTCACCGATCTGCGCGTCGGACAGGCCGGGGTCGAGGCCGACATCCGTTACCGCACCGAGTATCCGATCCCGACGTCGAGCATCGTGAGCGTCGCGACGCTCTCCGCCCTCGGTGAGCCCTATCTGGAGTTCACTCCGACGACCGAGGGCGGCCCTTACCTGGGGGATCGTCAGGTCGTCGACACCCGGCAGACCACGAAGCCGGTGACCATCGCCGAAACCGCCACTCGCGCAGTCGACATGCTGGACCAATTCGATCCCGCGGTGATCTCACGACTCGTCGACACCATCGACACGGCATTGGCCGGAACCGACACGGTGATCCCCACACTCGCACGATCGACCCGCCTGCTCGCCGAGACACTGATGGCCCAGAATCCGCAGTTCGAGAAGCTGCTCACCAGCCTGCAGTCCGTCGGAGACGATCTCGCCTGGCTCGGACCGACACTCGAAGAGGGCGGCCCGGCGTGGGCGTCGGTCGGCGACCGCGTCATCAGTCCCCTGGCCACCTCGATGGGCGCACTCACCGACGAGCGCGACCCGAGCGTCTACACCACCGGAGACGGACTGATTCCGTTCCTGCACCGCACCAATGACCTGCTCGTCGAACTCGGCCCCAGCCTCGAACCGCTGGCGCCGATACTGCAGCCGGTCATGAGGAACGCGGCCACCGGCCTGGCCGGTCTGAACATCGGCGTGCTCGTCACCCAGGCACTCGGGACGGTCGGCGCCGATGGGGCGATCCACCTTCAGCTCGATATTCGACAGCCCCAACCGAAGTGAGGAACCATGTCCACAACGACCAGCGAGTCTGACACCACGACCGACACCACAGACACGGTCGAATCCACGACACCCGAAGCGCCTGAGCGATCCTGTGGCCCCGATACCGCGCCGAGCGATGTCACACGGTCGCGCCGACAGCTGTCCGTGTCGGTGTCGACCGTTGTCGTCGGAATTGTCATCGCCGCATTGCTGGCGGCCTGCTGCACGTTTGCCGGCCTCTGGTTGTCCGCGCGCTCGACGGTGTCGGCCGCCGAGGCCCGAGCGGCCGACACCCGGCACGCCGAACAGGTGGCCACCGACTACGCGGTCGGCGCCGCCACCACCGACTATCGCGACCTCAGCGCATGGTTCGACAAATTGAAGAGCAACACCAGTCCCGCACTGTCGGCAAAGTTCGATGCCACCGCACCACAACTCCAGCAGATCTTGACCCCTCTGAACTGGGTCTCCACTGCGTCTCCGATCACCTCCACGGTGTCATCGAGTGCCAACGGTGTCTACCAGGTCGACGCATTCGTCACTGTCAGCTCCACGAGCAAGCAAGCGCCCAACGGCGCGAAGACCACGGTTACCTACAAGGTGACCGTGGACGGCAACAACGGGTGGACGATCACCGACGTCGGCGGACTCGACGGCGGCCTGCCGAACTGAGGTCTGCTGCTGTCACGCCCGGCTCACACGCTGCCGGCAGGACATCCGGACCTGTGCGCAGCTCACTTCCCCGGATGCCGGTACTCGTACCGCACGTCGGATATCGTGCCACCCTGCTCGACCGAACCCAGAACGTGCCGCCACACCGAATCGGCTTCTGCGAGTAGAACATCAGTCGCGCGCAGGATCACCGGGTGCGAATCGCCGGCGACCACGGTCGTGCGGGAGTGACGGGCTCGACGCACCGTGCGGTGCGCGACGATGTCGCCTGTCGAGGGCAGGGGGTCTGCCCCGGAAGCCGGGTGGAAGAGAATGTCCCACTCCATGGCCCACCTTGGCTCCGCCACGAAGAAACGTGACTGCGCAGAAGTCGAATGACGCCGACAGTAGCCCGTCAGATGTTCGATTCGACTGGCCAAAGTCAACTCCGAGTCACCGCCGGTCACCCCAGGCGGCGGATCAACTCGAGGAACACCGCACGCTCCCGCTCGTCGAGAGGTGCGAGAAACTCACTCTGCACGCCGCCGAGCACCTCGCTCAGTCGCTGCAACTCGATCCGACCCGCATCGGTGATCCGCACGACATTGCGTCGACGATCGTCGGGATCGCCCATGCGAACCGCGAATCCGGATTCCACGAGCAGCCCCAGCGAAGTCGCCACGTCGCTACGGTCGAGCGACGCGGCCCGACCGAGGTCGGCCTGGCTGACCGGTCCGATCTCATCGAGTGCGGCCAGGACGCGGAAGTAATAGGCCCGCGACCCCGCAGCGGTGAACGCGCGCTGCAATTCGGCATGCGCACGCAGATGCGCGCGGCTCACCAACCATGTCGCCTGATCGTCGAGGCGTCGCACCATGGGCCCATCATAACAAGTCGTTGGCCGCACCAACGAAATCAGGGTATCGTTGGCTATGCCAACGATTACTGTGACAAGGAGCCCCCGATGATCCCGTTCGGACCCCAACTCATCGGCCAGACGGAGAAAACCCTCAACGCGCTGCTGACCATCGCGCTCGGCGGCGCCGACATCTCCGAACAGGAGTGGGTGACGCTGCGTCTCGCCGACCAGAACGAGCACCGACGACCACTTCCCGAACACGTCCGCGACATGACCGGGATCGCCGGTGCCGAGACTCTCGTCGACGGCCTCACGGCGCGCGGTTATCTCGCCGACGGAAGCCCGACCGAGCTCGGTCGGGCATTCCTGGATGCCACTGGCCGGCGGATCACCACACTGACCGCGCCGCTCTGGGCCAGTCTCTCCGACGACGACGTCGCCGCAGCGACCCGGGTGCTGAATGCGGTCGTCCTTCGCGGCCGCGAGATCGCCGCGGGTGCGACCGTCCCACGCTGACCGCGCAGCCGGGGTCCCCCGTCGTCGACACCGCGACGAGTTCCGGCTACCCCGTGTCCACCGGAAGTCCGGTTCGCTCACGCGCCGCGTCGATACCCCCGGCGTCCGTGACATCGGTGAAGCCCTGTGACCTCATGATCGCGACGGCACGCGCGGATCGGTTCCCGGTCCGGCAGTACACGATGTACGGCGCATCTTTGGGCAATGTGGAAATCGCCTCCGCGAATGTCCCCGACTCCAGGCTGATGTTGCGGGCCCCCTGCAGATGTCCGGCCGCATACTCGGCCGGGGTCCGCACGTCGATGACAACCGCGCCGGTCGACAGAGACGACGAGGTCGTCTCGGCGGTGGTGTTCTCCGATGAGGTACCGCACGCCGCAAGGAGGACCGTGCCGACGAGTATCGACAACAGGATTTCGGCGATGCGGGCGCGCACACGTCCATTCTGCCTCCGCGCAGTATCGTCCGGCCTGATCCCACTTCATCTCGCCCCAGGGCGTCGCGTAGTTAGATGATCTGGTGGCGACGCATACGATTGTCGGTCGGCGAGACACAGCGTGACGGGGTCCCGGGTGATCCTGCTGGCAGCCTTCGCGCTGTCGGTGATGGCCGATCCGGTCTCGTCCGTCGCCTACGCGATCGAATCAGCTCTGCGCGCCCTGCACGGCGACGTCGGCCTGTTGATACCGACGATGCTGCTGGTGTTGACGATCATCACGATCGTGGTGCTCAACTATCGCCAGTTGATCGACCGCTACCCCGAGGGTGGTGGAGCCTCGGCCGCCGTCGGTGAAGCGTTCGGGGATGGCTGGGCGTTCGTGCCCATCGGCGCGTTGATCGTCGACTTCGTGCTGACGATCGCGATCAGCGTCTCCGCGTCGTCGTCCGCGATGATCTCCTACGCACCCGCGCTCTCCCCTTGGCGCATCCCGATGGCGCTGGCGTTGACGCTGGCCGTGGCCGCGGCGATCCTGCTCGGCCACCTGGGCCGACTCCTGTTCGCACTGATGACGATCTCTTTCGTCGCGGCGGCGGCCACGGTTCTGCTGATGGGGATCGGTTCCTCCCCGCACACAGGGGTCGCCGCATCGGCCACCGCGGAGTCGGCCACCTCCGGCGCACCCGTGTGGTCGGTTCTTCTGGCCTTCCCCGTCGCGATGGCACTCGCCACCGGCGTGGAAGCACCGTCGACGGCAATCGCCGAACTCGGTCGCCTCGACAGCAACGAACGCCGTCGTTTCGGGAAGGCCACGCTCTGGCTGACCCTGGCCACCGTCGGTGTTCTCACCACCGGCATCGCCGTGGAGGTCACTGTTCTCGACATCGGGATTCCCTCTGGTGATACGACACTGATCGCCGAGCTCGCCCGAGCAGTGACACCTGGAGCATTCTTCGGCATATTCCAGCTCGTCACACTCCTGCTGTTGCTGGCAGCAGCCAGCTCGTCATTCCAGGCCGGGTCAGGGTTGTTGAGCGCGCTGGCCAGGCGGCAGACCACCGATGGCACGACGCACGGGATTCTGCCCGCCTTCCTGGCGCGCACCAATGGCCGCCAGGTGCCGTATTGGGGTGTCATGGTCTTCACCGCATTGACTCTTCTCGTCACCGTCGCCGCGGGCGCTCGAGACCAGACATTGGTGCTCTACTACGCGATCGCCGTGTTTCTCAGTTTCTTGGGCGGCCTGCTGGCGATGGCAGCTTTCTCACGTCGAGAACGTGAGTGGGGTTCATTCGGCCTCAACGTGTTCGGGGCGGTGGTTGTCGCCTTCACCCTGGTGATCAACTTGCTGCGCGTGGTTCCGTTGGCCGCTCTCGCCGCGGCGCTGGCAATCGCCGGGATCCTGTACCTCGTCTGGATCACCTCCGGCCGCCCACCTGGCGTCAGGGCGACGCCGGCCGCCGCATGGGCACCCGAGCGCCGAGCCTCCCCCGAGAACCCGGCCGAACCGCTGTCCTGATCATGGAGCCGCGCGTACGGCCGGACGTCTGATGAAGCGAACGGGATCGCCGCCCGATCTCCGGTGGCCGACATGCCCGATGGTGCCGATCCGGTGCCCGCTCACGCAGAGTTTCCTCCGCGTCCGCAGCCCGTGCCCCAGACTGACTTCATGCACGGACGCGCCGACCCCGGACGACGGCCCCCACAGTCCATGTCGGGCACTCGGTCGGCCGCGGAGCGCGCGTCGACGCGCACCGACGGTCGGCGAACTCCATCCGACCAGTTGACCGATTTGCAGCAGACAGCGGGCAACCAGGCGGTGTCCTCGCTCGTGATGCGGTCCGCCGAACGCCGGAACAGAGGCGGCGAGGGTGTCGGGGACGTCATTGTTCAGCGGGCCCCGTTGAGCCCGGCCGAGAAAGCCTTGAATCTCACCTCTCGTCGCTACGCAGGTGACCCGGTTCTGGAAGCGGCATACGACAACTCACCACCCCTCCGGAAAGGTCGGACGGACCCGGCGATCGCCAAGGTGCAGCAAGGTTTTGTCGCGAACGGATTCGCGATGCCGAAGTCGACGAAATCCGACGGGACGATGGACGGCGTTTTCGGGACCGAGACCAGGGCGACGGCGGTCGCCTTCCAGAACAAGCACGGATTGGCGTTGGAGGACGGCGCGGTCGGCCGCCAGACGATGGGGAAGCTCGACGAGATCGCCGGAGGTGGCGGCAAGGCCGGTGCGCCGGAGATCAATGCCTCGACCGACGAGATGGGCGAGCGCGTCGTAGCCGGGATGACGAAGGCGAACACGGAGTTCGGTCCCGACAAGGGGGTCTGGTACGACTACAACTACCACGCCGAGCATATGCGGGACCCGGCCAACTATCCGTGGAACGACGACTGGCGCAGTGGCCTTGCCGACCCGACCATGTTCGACCGAGTCGGCTGGATGGATTGGAAGCTGAAGCCGGGCACGAGCGCGTCGGCGGGCGTCAAAGCGTGGCTCAAGGGACTCACGATCGCCGAATGCCTCAGTTGCATCGTGGCGATCGAGATCGACACGATGCGAGCGGCGATCGGTGACGACAAGTTCGACACGCTGTTCGGATCGACCAACGGTTCGGTGGCCGACGACAAACGGTTGCGGATCCACACCGGAACCGAAGGCACTCCGATAGAGGGGATGCTGACCTCGGCACACGGTGCCGGCCCTGGCGAGGCCGGCACGATCGGGAGTCGGCCGACCAAGAAGGGAGACTGGGTGTACTTCTACAACCACCCGAAGTATCTGCTGAAGCACCCCGGTGGCGCCTGGCAGGGCGAGAACGCCGTGTTCATGGGCGAGACCGGGGGCGAGCAGATGTGGGCCGGCCTCGGCGCCGGACCGATGACCGAGCGAGACATGCTGCAGGAGATGGCCGACGCCTACAACGGGCCCCGTGACGGCGCCGACTACGCCGGGCTGCTCGGCAGCTACGCGAGCGACGCGCCAGAGGTGTCGTCGCCGAACCAGGCGTACCGCGACCGTGACACGGCGTACCTCAAGAGCCTCTATCTCAAGTACAAGAGCCGAATCCCCACGCAATACCACGAGGGTGGTGGCGAGTTCTCCGACACCGTGACGGTGGCGGACATCCTCAACGATCCCGCATACACGCTCGGCGGAACCGAACGCAAGGGCGGCTATTTTCCAGGAGCTGCCGCCCGACTCGACCCGTCCCGCGTCCAGGCCCTCCGCCAGCCATGACAGACTTCATCGCCTCTGCGACGCTCGTGTCCACCGAGCGCAAACGACCACCGAAGCAGGTGCTTCGGATGGACATCACCGTGGACGGAGGGCCTCGAGACGGTTGGCTCGTCGTCGCGGACTGTGTCCGCACCGACCTCGACGTCTCGCCACGGGGCATTCACACCATCGACCGCTACGAGATCGCGCCTGGATGCGACCTGGTGTGGTTGAAGGGCGACCACGGTGTGTTGGTCTTGCGAGTCGGGCCCGAGCCGTTGATCATTCGTGGCCTCCCGGTCAATCGGTGGTCGGATGCGAACGTCGTCGGCATCGGCGTCACGCGCGGGATCACGGTCGACGGGAAGGACCTGGACGGCGTTTTCGACGGACCGATTCGGCGGCCGAACAGCGAGGTCGATGCGCGGGCACTTTCTGCGGGAGCCGCGATCGGTCAGCGGTTGGCCGGCGACTTCGACCACACCTTCGATGTCGTCGTCGACGAAATGATCACGCGCGCCATCGAACTCGACTGATCGCGCCCAACAGGCACCGCGGATCCACCCGCGATCACCCCGGGCACCGGCCTCCAGATTGCCACCCGGGCGACGGGTGGCCGCACTGCGATCCGCCGGCCGACACGCCCTCGCTGGCGATACGACATCGCACGTTCAACGTCTGCGGGCAAGTAGTTGCGCAGTGTGCCCGGGACCGCGATGCTCATAGCCGAAGCCCTGCGAGCAAGGTTTCGCCCACGACAGCACGAGGACACGGGGTACCGATGAAACACCGAGGTTCGCTACATCGCCGCCCGCGGTCAGGGCACCGTGATGGCTGAGGTCGGCTCGGCACCAACGAGCATCGGAGTTCTGACCAGTGGTGGCGATGCCGCGGGGATGAACCCGGCAGTCCGGGCGGTGATTCGCACCGCGCTGCACCACGGGATCAACGCCTACGCGATCCACGAGGGGTATCAGGGCCTGGTCGAGGGCGGCGAGTTGATCCGGCGCATGGAGGTCGCCGACACCGACGGCATCCTACGCAAGGGCGGCACAGTCATCGGAACAGCACGTTCACAGCAGTTCCGCACCCGGGAGGGCAGGCGGGCCGCGGCCCGCAACATGCTCGAGCGCCGAATTGACGCGCTGGTGGTGATCGGGGGCGACGGCAGCCTCACCGGCGCGAACACGTTTCGCGCCGAGTGGCCGGACCTTCTCGCCGAGGCGGTGGACGCGGGCGAGATCGCCAAAGAGGTCGCCGAGGCCCATCCGTTCCTTCGTCTCGTCGGCCTGGTGGGCTCGATCGACAACGACATGTCCGGTACCGACATGACGATCGGGGCCGACACCGCGTTGCACCGGATCGTGGAGGCGATGGATGCCCTGCGCAGCACGGCGTCCAGCCATCAGCGCTCGTTCGTGGTCGAGGTCATGGGCCGGCACTGCGGTTACCTCGCACTGATGGCATCGCTGGCGACCGCGGCGAACTGGGTGCTGATTCCCGAACAGCCGCCGGCCGACGGCTGGGCCGAGCAGATGTGCCGTGACATCCGGGCGGGCCGACTCATCGGGCGCCGACAGAGCGTCGTGGTCGTCGCAGAGGGCGCCGAAGACCGCGACGGCAACCCGATCACCGCCGAGCAGATCAGAAAACTCCTCGAGGACGAACTGGGCGAGGACACCCGCATCACCACCCTCGGGCACGTGCAGCGCGGCGGTTCACCGTCCGCATTCGACCGGTACCTGGCGACTCTGCTCGGACACGCCGCTGTCGAGCGCCTGCTCACCGACGAACCCCAGTCCCCCGCCCAGTTGATCGGCCTGCGCGGCAACCGGGTGGTCACCTCCCCGTTGATGGAGTGCGTCGAGCAGACACAGGCAGTCGCCGAACGCATCAAGGCCCACGATTACGACGGCGCGATGTTGTTGCGCGGGGGAAGTTTCCGGCAATCCCACAAGATCCTGCAGACGGTCCAACAGGCCGCGCCACGGCCCACTCCCGCGGGCCGGCGACGGTTCCGGCTCGCGGTGATGCACGGCGGAGGGCCCGCACCGGGCATGAACACCGCGGTGCGGGCAGCCGTACGGCTCGGGCTCGACCGCGGCTACGCGGTACTGGCGGTCAAGAACGGCTTCCGCGGACTCCGGCGGGGCGAGGTCCAGGAGATGGGCTGGATGGATGTCAGCGGCTGGGTGTCCGACGGGGGCGCTGAGCTCGGCACCAACCGGTATGTGCCCTCGGGCGCGGCCATCGGGCAGATCGCCGAGCAGATCGTGGCCCACAAGATCGACGGTCTCCTGATGGCCGGCGGATGGTCGGGCTACGAGGCCGCCCACGCATTGCATCTGCACCGCGACGAGTACCCCGCCCTCGACATCCCGATCGTCTGCATGCCGATGACGATCAACAACGACGTGCCCGGAACCGAACTCAGCATCGGCAGCGACACCGCCTTGAACAGCATCGTGTCCGACGTCGACAAGATCCGGCAATCTGCGGTGGCCACCCGCCGGGTCGTCGTCGTGGAAGTGATGGGACGCGACTGCGGATACCTGGCCCTGCTGTCCGGGATCGCCTCCGGCGCCGAGCGGATCTACATGCCGGAGGACCGGATCACCATCGACGATCTGACCACCGACATCCACTCGATGGCCGAGGGATTCCGGTCGGGGAAACGGCTGGGATTGATCATTCGCAGCGAGGGCGCCGACCCTGTGTACAACACCTGGTTCATCACATCGCTGTTCGAGAAGGAGGGCGGCGAACTGTTCGATGCCCGGCAATCGGTACTCGGGCACGTACAAGAAGGCGGCGACCCGTCACCGTTCGACCGCGTCCACGCGACCAGCCTCACCGCCCGCTGCATCGAGTTCCTCTCCGAGCAACTCGAGTCCGGCGGCCGAGCGAGTGCGATGATCGGCTTCCAGTCGGGCCGGCTGCAGTTCACCGACCTCACCTCTTACCCCGCGCTTATCGAGGCGGATGTCAAGCGGCCGGTCGAGCAGAGATGGATGGACCGCCGTACCCTGGCAGAGATCATGCGTCGGTGAGGCTCATCGCCACCCGGCCGCAGCCATCATTGCCTCGGCCCAGGCGATGTGCCCCTCGAAGCCCAGAGACCGGGCCATCGCGAGATACCGGCGCGCCAGGTCCTGGGAAGCCTCCTCGTCGCCTACCGCTGTGGCCAGCAGAGCGCGCAACTTCAGCACGGTGATTTCGGGTATCGCCGCATCCGGGCCCGACGACAGATCCGCCACCCACTCGATGGCCCGGCGCGCCTCGGCGAGCTCGCCACCGGTTGGTCGCTCCAGTAATGTCTCGACGAACAGCGCGGTGCCCGCGACGCCCCATCCGGGCCGTCCCTCACTGCGCAAGTCCTCCACAGCGGCACGCATCGCAGGTATGGCGCGGGCACGATCACCGCGTCGGGCCTGCTCTCGAGCCGCCAACAACTCGAGCACAGGGGCAAGCGACGGAGCACGTTCACGCACGAACCCCCCGGCATCTCCCAACAGTGCCAGCCCCTGGTCTCGCTCGGCCGGCGTGTCGCGATAGAGCAACGCCAGCACTCGCAGGTAGCGCGCCCCCAGGAGTCCGAAGTCGTTGACCACCGCGTGCGCGGGCCCTTCGGTCTCCTCCAGAACCCGCATCATGGAGTCGTCGGCGCGAAGCACCCCGTACATCAACGCGGGTCCGAACGTCCATGTGACAACGAGTGCGAGGGTGCCCGGGTCGCTGTGACGGGCGATGACGCGGGAATCGTCGAGATCCTCCCGCCACCCGGGATGACCGAACCACCATCGGGCGATGCCCCGAAACGCCGTCGCCATCGCCAGTGGCGATCCCAGTCCGAAACCGCTTCCTTTGGCGGGGTCGCCGTCGGCCAGATCGATGACGATCTGCGACCACCGGAGGATGTCACCGAACTGCCCGGCATTGAACCAGTTGGCAAAGGCCAAGAAGGACAATCCGATTGTCAATCCTGGATCTCCGATCGAATCCAGAAGTTCCATCTGGTCGGATGCCTGCCTGGACCCCTCCCCGGGGCGTCCCGCGTAGAGCAGTTCGGCGACCAGGCCGCTCATGCCGATGGCCAGCGACACCTTGTCCCCGGCCAGGGTGCAGAGCTCGCGTAGTTCCGCGAAGCGGCCCCACGTGTGCTGTACCGGTCGTGCCTGCCAATCGGTAGCGCACAACATCGAGCGTGGAGCGATGCGCATCTCCAGAATGTCGGGGGCATCGCCGGGCAACCCGTCGGCGACTCGGCAGGCGCGCTCCCAGCCGACCCGCGCCGCGCCGAGATCGCGACTCGCCGACCAACTCGCGCCACGCATGTGCCAGCCGTAGGCCGCAGGTAGCTCGCCGGCGGCTTCGAGGTGACCTGCGATCAGGGCCGCGTGCTCGTCCTCGGCTCCGCGGTCGCGAATCGCGGCGGCCAGACGCCGGTGTCGGCCGGCGCGGTCGGACCTCAGTTGCGACTCGTAGGCCACCGCACGGATCAGCGGGTGGCAGAACGCATACTCCACGACTGGGAGCGACCGCACCTGATCGATGAGCTCGGCGTCGAGCAGCTCGTCGACCGCCGGCTCGGCCTCCACCTCGGCGAGCAGGTCCGCACCGAATCGGGCCCCCACCACCGCCGCCATGTGCAGGGTGCGCTTGGCTCGGGCGGGCAGCGCGTCAATACGTGCCTCGATGGCCGCCTGCACCGTGACCGGCACACTGACATCAGCGATGTCGAGTTGGCATACGTGGTCTCCGCGTTCGCCGGCAAGCACCCCGCGCTGCTCCAACTCCCGCACCATCTCCTCGGCGAAGAAGGGATTGCCCGCGGCCCTCTCGACGACGATCTCGGCCAGTTCGGCGACCGATGGATCGGAGCCGAGGAGCTCGTCGACCAGCGACGCCGTGTCCGATGCGTCCAGCGGGGACAGGGTCATCTGCTGCAGACCCGATAGATTCAGCAGGCCTCCCCGGTACTCGGGGCGCGAGGTGATGACAACAACCGACGGTGTATCAGGGAGAACTGCCAGAAAGTCGACCAGTAGCGACTCGCTCACCGAATCGATCCAGTGCACGTCCTCGATGATGAGCAGCACCGGCCCGGCGCGTTGCCGCGACGCGGCATTGATCAGCGCGGTCAACCGGCGTCGCCGGGCATCCGGATCGATGTGCGGCAGAGCCACATCGGGGTCGGCGATGCCGAGAAGGTCCTCGAGCAACAACAGATCCTCCGCGTCGGCATCGGAGAGTCGGTTCCGGACCCGCCTGCGCGCGGTCTCCCCATCGAGATCCGCCACACCGAGTCCCGTCCGCAACAGGCCTGCCACGGCGTGGAACGGAACGTCTCGGGCATGCGATTCGCAGAAGGACCACAGCACCTCGACGTCGCGGGCGACCGCGAGGTCGGCAACCTCCCGTGCAATACGGCTCTTGCCGATACCGGGCGGTGCCACCACGTTCACGATCGAACCGCGCCCGGCGATCGCGCCGTCGACGAGAGTGTCGAACAGTGCCATCTCCCGATGCCGGCCGACCAGTCGGGCCCCGGTACGCCCAACCACCCGGTGGCGTCGGCGAACCGCCAGCAACCGTCGTGCACGCACCGGTTCATCCGCGCCCTTGATGTGTACCCACTCCGGCTCCGCCAGCACGGCGAGGCCGTCGACCAACCGAGCGGTCGACTCCGACAACATCACGCCGCCCGGCGGGGCCACCGACTCCATGCGTTGCGCGAACCCGACCTGCTCCCCTATCGCTGTGTAGCCGAACGATCCCGAGCCGAGTTCTCCTGCGATCACCTGACCTGAGTTCAGCCCAACCCGCACGCGCAAGTCCACTGCATCGATGCGAGATACTTCCGCCGCGAGGCCGTCGGCTTGCCGTTGGATCTCCAAGGCCGCCAGGCACGCCCGCGCAGCATGGTCCTCCACTGCGACCGGCGCACCGAACACCGCCATCACTCCGTCACCGGTGTAGTCGACGGTCCCTCCATAGCGTTCGACAACGATCGCCGCCCGCTCGACCAACCCGGTCATGATCTCCCGGAAGCGCTCCGGTTCGACTGCGGCAGCGATACCCATCGATCGGACCACATCGGCGAAGAGCACCGTCACCTGCTTGTACTCCGCACGATCGGCGACCGTTGCCACCGGAGCCCCGCACCGGTCGCAGAACCTGGCGCCGTCGCGCAGACCCGTGCCGCAGGACCCGCACGTGACACCTGCGGCCATAGGGCACCACCGATCCAGAGTTCGCAGCCCCCGACAGTGGTAAGGATAGGGCTTTCACCAGTGCGGAATGGTGTGATCCCCGCCGACTTGGTGCCGTCGATATGGTTACGAACTCTGTCGATCAGGAGCTTGTCGGAGTAACAAATCTGCTGTACTCTCGAACATGCATTCGAATGATGGTCCGCTGGGGGGTGGGTATGGCCGAGCCGAACACGCACGACACGCTGAACACACAGGATGTGCGGGAGTCGTTGTCGGAGGTGCCGGGTCTGCTCACCGAGTTGCATGCGGTGTTGGATCGGTTGGCGGCGGCGGATCTGACGCGCTGTAGTGATGCGGAGGTGCTGGCGGTGGCGCGGGCCTCGGAGCGGGCGGTCAATCGGCAGTTGTTCGAGGGTAATCGCCAGATTCTGGAGTTGTCGGATCGGGGTGTGCCGCGGGCGATGGGGTTTCGGAGTTTGACGAACTTCCTCAATGTCGAGGTGCGGGTCTCCGAACCGGGTCGGCGGAAGGATCAGATCGCGGCGACCGGGCGGATGCGGCAGTTGGGTGGGCAGTGCGCCGAGCCACGCTATCCGGAGTTGGCGGCGGCGTTCGCGCGCGGTGAGGTCGGCCCGGCGCATCTGAGTACGGTGATCGACATTCTGGAGACGATCCCGCAGCAGGCGCCCCACGACAAGAAGGTGGCCGCCGAAGCGTCGTTGGCCGAGTTGGCGGTCAAACACACTCCGGATGAGATCGTGATCCTCGGTCAGCGGGTGTTGGCGCATCTGGATCCGGATGGCGAGTTGACCGACGACAGTGATCGTAAACGTAAGCGGAATCTGTGGCTGAATCGGCAGAACGCGCAGCAGATGTCGAAACTGACCGGCCATCTGGATCCGGAAACCCGGGCGTTGCTGGAGATGATGCTGGCCGCGTGGGCCAAACCCGGCCTCAACAACCCCGAGGATCCCGACGCCCCTTCGGGTGCCGAGGAGGACGCCGACCCCGAGGCGCTGAAGGCGGCCGCCGCCCGCGACACCCGCACCCAGGCGCAGCGCAATCATGATGCGTTGGCGGCGTTGTTGCGGGCGGTGTTTGCAGATGGGTTGCTGGGCAAATCCCATCGGGGGTTGCCGGTGCAGCTGATCGTCAAGGCCGAGCTGAATGATCTGATCCGGGAGACCGGGTTCGGCACCACCGCGACCGGGTCGGTGTTGCCGATCACCGATGTGATCCGGTTGGCTGCCGAGGCCCAACAGTATTTGGCGGTGTTCGCCGATGCGAGCCCGCAGCCCTTGTATTTCGGGCAGGCCAAACGGTGCGCCACCCGGGCTCAACGGTTGGCGTCGTTCGCCCGCCCGGATGGGGAGGTGTGCTCGGCACCCGGCTGTGATCAGCCGGCCTCCCACGTCGAACTGCATCACGCCCGCCGCGACTTCGCTGATGGCGGGTTGACCGACATCATCGATCTGGCCCCGGCGTGTCCGAAACACAACCGGATGGTCGGACCCGGGATCGGCCAGTTCACCACCGGCATCTACGAGGATGGCCCCCACACCGGCCGCACCTGGTGGCGCCGCAACAGCGCCGACGGTGCACCGCCGAACCCGCAGGAGTTCAACCGGCGCCCCGACATCGCGGTGTTGTATGCGCAGCACCTCGAACAGGTCCGCGCACAACTCCACCCACCACCGCAACCAGACGCGCCGCCGCCGGACGGCCCGCACCTACATCTCACCGAGACGATCCCCACACCGATCTCGGTCATCGAAGCACGCCTCGCACTCGCGCTGCTCACAACCCACGCGTGACTGACGACCGATCCGGAACAGCTCGACGCGATGGAGGCCGTCGAGACCTGGATGGCCGGTCGTCGCGTCGATTCGGTGCGCGATGCCGTCGTAGGCTCGGTCGGTGTACCTCGCCGTATAGGTCTGCCGGTCAAAAGGTTCGGAACCGAGTTCGGAACCTCGACCACCGGACCCGAAACATCTCGATATCCTCTGGCCTCGTCTGGAGGAACGTCGCCACCGCCATCGGCGCGCCGCGCCTCAGGGCTGGTTCAAGTGCCGAAGCTTCGCGGGATTTCCGATGCCGTGCACGATGTCGATGCCATCCGGGCCCAAGGTGAAGGCGATCACCACCACAACTCTGCCCCCACTGCGGATCACCACACCGGGTTCACCATTCACCATCGCGACCACGAACTCCAGTCCACGGCCGGACAGCGACCGGATCAACTGCGCGGCGATGGTTGCCGCTCCCCTCAGCTCCGCGACCGGCGCCTCGAAGATGAGGCCTCCCGAGTCGAAATCCCCTGCGGCTCCAGGCGCCAGGACCGAGATGAGGCCGTCGAGGTCACCGTTACCGCACGCCCGCGCGAAACGTTCGCAGAGCTGTCGCGCCTCCTGCGGGTCCGGCACGAATCGGGCACGGCCATCGGCGGCTATCGCCCGGCGGCCACGACTCGCCAACTGCCTTGCGGCATCGGCCGATGTGCCGGGCTATCGTTGTGAACTCGAGCTGGAAGACGTCATGCAGCAGAAATGCCGTCCGCTGCTCCGGCGTCAATCTCTCCAGGACCACCAGCAGGGCCATGCGAACCGAATCGTCCAGGGTGATCCGGTCCTCGACCGGCAGCGCATCATCGGCGACCACGAGCGGTTCGGGCAGCCACGGACCGACGTAGGCGCGGCGGCTGTGCTCGTGGGCACGCAGCCGGTCCAGCACCGCGCGCGAGGCCACGGTCGTCAGCCACCCTTTCGGATTCGACAGCGGGCCACGATGTTCCGCGAGCCGAACGTAGGTGTCCTGGGCCACGTCCTCGGCGTCGGACACCGAACCTCCGATCCGGTAGGCGACGTCCCAGACCAGACGGTGGTAGCGGGTCCACCACTCCGCGATGAGATCGGCCGCCAGCGGCTGCGGTGTATCGGTCATGGGTATCAGACGATCGACATGGTCCGGATGTGACGGTTCGTCACATCGGTGATGCTACAGCCGTCTCCTGTGCGCCCGTCCCGCAAGCGAGGAGAGTCATGAGCACCACCGGCCGCCGCATCACCACGGCCCCGATCGAGCGTCCCACCTGGCTGGACCAGACCACCTGGCCGTTCGCGATCCGAACCCACGACACGGGTCGCGGACGGATCGCCTACACCGACGAGGGAATGGGCCCAACGCTTGTCCTTGTCCACTCCGGTACCTGGAGTTTCATCTGGCGCGATTTCATCGGCCGGCTGAGCAGCCGCTTTCGCGTCATCACCTTCGACCCGCCGGCGATGGGTCTGTCCGACGGCGGCGAGGGCGCGGGCATCAGCCAGACCGCGCACGCCCTCGACTCCCTCGTCCGAACGCTCGGGCTCACCGACCTCGTGTTGGTCGCACACGATCTCGGCGGACCTGCCGCCCTCGAGGCGGCGAGCAGCTGGCCGGAGCGGGTCAGCGGTTTCGCCGCGATCAACTGCTTCGGCTGGCGTCCATCAGGATTCGCGTTCCGGGCAATGCTCGGCGTCATGGGCAGCCCGCTCATACGCGAGTCCGACACATGGACAGGCTGGCTCCCCGCAGCGTCGTCGACCGGTTTCGGTGTGGGCCGACATTTCTCCCATACCGACCGACGTGTCTTCCGGATCGGGATGGATCGTCGCGGGCGACGGAGTTTCCACCACAACATGCACTCCGCGCTGCGGCACGACTACGCGGACGTGGATCGCGGACGCGATGCGATCGCCGAGGGACCAATGCTGACCGTTTTCGGTCAGCGCAACGACCCGCTTCGGTTCCAGCCGAAGTGGCGAGCAGTCGGTGAACACGTGGAGCAGGTCGTGGTGCCGGGCGGGTATCACTTCCCGATGTGCGATGAACCGGCCATGGTCGCGCGCGCACTCGTCGGCTGGTTCGACCGCACCGTCGCCGGATGAATCAGCCCGCCCACGTGCTGTCTGACGTCGGCGGCAGCCTCACCCAGCATGTTCAGCAAGGTCCAAGTGCAACGCCTGGTGGGCATCGAGCATGTGCCGCAGACCCGTATCGAGCGGCCACGGATAGGTGAGCTCGTGTCCGAACCGGTCATCGACGGCGGCGACCGATCCCTGCCGAAGGGAGGTGGCATCGACACGCTCGACGATCGACTCGAACAATTCGATCGGGGTGGCGAGGTAGTACAGCGGCCGGTGCGCGCCGGGTGCGTTCATCCCCGCGGCGTACACCAGTCCGTGCGATGTGATGACCAAGCGATCCGCGGCGATCACGACTTCGCCGGAGATCTCGGCTCTCCCCCACTCCACGGCGGCAGCGCGGGCCTCGTCGACCCGTCGTCGGGTGTCGTCGGTCAGCAACTGTTCGACGTGGTCGCGGTCCATCCTCGCCGCAGAGGTGTACTCCGGACCGAAGTGCCGTTGGAGCACCTCGTCGACGAAATCCAGCAGTGGATCGCTCATCGACTGTTCGTCGCTCATGGCGCGCGCCTTTCGTCCGACTCACGCAACTGCCGCTCAGCGTGCCTCCGACACTACGCCGCCTGACCGGGGCCCTCGGCGGAAAATCTGGAACTCCTCAGGCGGATACCTGCACCAGTGCCCTCGGGTCCCGCATCGTCACTCAGAACGGACTGGAGCCAAGCCTGTCTCGTAATCCCCGGGTCTCGTATCAGAATCAGACCCTGGATACGAGACACAGCGTTGTGTGCATCGTGCTTTTGTACGCGACTCCGCAGCGGAGGTCGAAGGGCATTCAGAATCTGTCTCAAAATCAGAGTCGTGGCGCCTTCCCTGTTTCGCGACATTTTGAGATACAGTGCTCGGCATGAAAGCGGACACGGCGGGCGGATACGCGGGCATGCTGCTCGGCTACGCCCGCGCGGGCGAGGGCGCCCACACGCTCGAATCGCAGTTGGACGCCCTGACCGATGCAGGCATCGATCCGAACCGGATCTACAGCGACGAGTTCGTCGCGATCGCGGCCGGGCAGCGCCGTCCGGGGTGGGCAGCCCTGCTCGACTACGCACGGCCCGGCGACACCACCGTCGTCGTCGGCATCGATAGGCTGGGCCGTACCACGCCCGAGGTTCTGGCGTCCGCGCGTGACCTCGCCGATCGTCAGATCGGCCTGCGTTCCCTTCGCGAGGGGATCGACACCGACGACCCGGCGGGCGCGATGATCGTCGGGGTACTCGCATCGTTGGCCGAACTCGATGATGAACGCAGCAGCGTGGTTGCCGCCACCTCGCATCCGAACAGTTCGTCCGTCGGCCGACCGCGGGCGCTCGATGACGATCAAGCAGCGCTTGCCGAACGGATGCGTGCCGGTGGTCAGCCGGTGCCGACGATCGCCGCGGCCCTCGGCGTCAGCCGCGCCACCTTGTACCGCACGCTGGCCGAAAGGCGTTCGGTCCATTGACAACAACCGAACCAGATGCACCGGACCTCGACATCGTGACACCTCACGGAGTCGTCACCCGGCTGCCGACATCGTTTCCGATCTTCGACGCCGAACTCGACGGCCACCTCGACCCGGACCTGTTCCAGAAGGGCTTCGAGGACGCCAACGCCCGACTGGACGCGCTTCCTCGAACCTGGGCCCGACATCACGCGTCGTCGACCATGGCGTCAGCTCCGGAGCCGGACGACGACGAACCGAGCTATACGCGTGGCTATCGGGCCGCGTTGTACGGGTATATTCGCCACTCGAGCGACTGAGCGCATCCCGGGCATGATCCGTGAACGTTCACCCCGCCTGAGTGGGCAGCTCGTTCAGGAACTCGAGAATCGCGGGCACCGTCTTCTTGCGTGCCGATCCGCCGACCAACAGTCCGACGTGTCCGGCCTTCAGGACGCGTTCGGCGCCCATTCCGTCGCCGACGAGCGCAGTCAGCGGGGCCACCGACGTCGGCGGCGTCACATGGTCGCTGATGCCGTAGACATTGAGGAACGGTGCCGTGATGGAGTCCAGCAACCGCACCCTGCCGCCCATCATCACCTTGCCGGTGACGAGGCTGTTGTCGCGGTTCAGCACTCGTATCATCTCGACAAAGACCGCACCCGGAAACGGCACGTGGTCGTGCGCCCAACGGTTGAGCGCCCAGATGGCCTGTGTCGCTTGATGATCGTGAAGCCTATCGATCATGGTGACGTAACCGGTGAGGTCACCCAGCGGGCGGAGCATCTGGAAGACTCGCAGCAGGGCCGCCGGCGGCACATTGCCCATCTCGTCGAGCACGTCCTCGGGCTCGATGCGTCCCTGCTGGGTCAACCAGGACAGCGGCCCCATCTCCGACCAGTTGGTGGGCGCCGCGAGAGTGATCAGCGCACGCGGTTGCCGTGGCGGATCGGATGCCGCCCACAGCAACGCGATGAGCCCACCAAAGCAGTGTCCGGCAACCACCGGTTCCCGGCCCGACAGCTCGATCACCCGGTCGAAGGCCTGTTGCATGTAGTCGTCGACGTAGCGACTCATGGTGGCCGATGCATCCCGCGCGTCCGGGATACCCCAGTCGAGCAGGTACACGTCGTAGCCGGCGGCCAACAGATGCTCCACGACGCTGTCGCCCGGACGTAGATCCCAGATGTAGCTGCGGTTGACCAGGCTCGGCACCAGCAGGATCGGCGACCCACTTCCGACCCCGGCCCGATAGCGGTTCATGGATGCTCGTCCGTCCGACCAGACGACCGTGCTCGGCGTACACCCGACCCCCGGACGATCCAGGCCGGCGAGGAGCCGGAGCCCGTTCACCGCACGAAGACGGGTTCGACCAACACGGCCGCTGATGACGTCGGGAACTTTCACTCCGGCGATGGTCATGAGCGCACCCCCGGTGCGTCGACCGCCGCTCCCGGTGACTGCGCCGGCGCAACCTGCGCCAGCTGTTCGATGGCGCGGGTCAATCGAGCGACCTGCCGTCCGGTGGGAAACCCGAGCGAACCGGCGATCGCTGTTTGGCCATTGCGGACCATACCCTTGGCGATTCGCTGGACCGAGGTCCAGCCGGTCAGCGCATCGAGGAAGATGTCGGTCCGCACGAAATCCTCGAGCGGTGGCGACACCCTGCGTTCGAGTGTGTAGTACACCTGCGCGGGATTGATGATCCATCCGAGATCGACTGTCATCGGAATCCTTTCTGGGGGAGTTGAATCTCAGGGCTGCGAGCGGGTCTTGATCGCATGGGAGGCGCGTGTCATCGCACCGAGGACTGACGGCCGGGGCCGTCGCCAGTATTCGGCGACGAGCGTGGACGTGATACGACCCGTATTCACCATCGGTGTGCGGAGCCAGCTTTCGTCCAGTCGCCGCACAGTCTCGGCCGCACGCGGATACCAGCGGATCGGATGGTCATGGCCCGGCGGTCCGCAAGTCGGCACCGGAGCGACCCCGGACACGGTGTTCGCCATGCTCTTCAAGGCGGAGTAACCCGACGGGAACATCGCATCCATGTCGACGAAGCCATGGATCTGCCGTCCGTACTCCTCGCAGAGAACCTGATTGCCAGCGTACTCGAGACGCCTACCGTACTCGTGTCCGTCGGGACAGAATGGATCCGCTCCCCCGAGCACGATGTGTGCGGGCGGGAGGCCCGCATGCGAGGCGGCGAACATCGGCGAGATCGACGAATCGGTCCGGTCGATACCGTTCAGCGAGTACTGGCCGAACCAGTCGACCGCGGCAGCATCGAAGAACCCGGTGGCAGCCCGGTCATCCATATGCGCGAGAGTGAGATCGGTTGCCGGATAGACCAATATCTGCCCCGCGATCGATGCGCCCGGATGGTCGCGGAAGTAGCAGCACGCCGAGGCCGCCAGGGTTCCACCGGCCGAGTCGCCGGCGACGATCAGCCGCCTGCGATCCGCTCCGAGTTGGGTTGCATGTCGGTACGCCCAGGCGATTGCCGTCCGCGCGTCTTCGTGGGCGGCGGTGATCGCGGCTTCCGGCGACCGGCGGTAGTCGACAGACACGACGACCGCCGACGCGTAGTTGGCCAGCTTTCGGCAGGTGGCGTCGGCGGTGAACAGGTCACCGACGACGAACCCACCGCCGTGCAACCACACGACGATGGGCGATTCGACCCGACGACGGCGGGGCCAGTACACCCGAACCGGCACTGCATGGCCATCATCGCTGGTTGCCGTTGTGGAACGCGAAGTTCCTCCGATCGTGCGCCGAGTCGTCGTCGCCACCAGAATCTGATAGTCGGCGCGGGCCTGTTCAGGGGTCCGGCCGGAAATGGTCGGCCAGCCTGCGAGGTCGAGCCACGCGGCGAGGGTACGACCTCTGGGATCCATTGTCTTTCGACTCTTCACAGTGTGCTGCGTCACGATCCATAGTATACTGACCGCACGTACGGTTAGTCAACCGCTCCGCCGTCTGCGCTCCCCTGCGAGGGTCTGCCGACATATGCCGGAGCCGTCGGCGGCCTCAACCGCGGGGAGAGCTGCCGCTACATCCCGAGGCGGCGGCGTCCCTTTGCTGCGCCTGCCCGGATGAGTCCCAGCGCCACCTTCACCTTGCGCGGCACGTAGGGATACCAGACCAGTTCTTTACTTTGAGTCGGGATGCGCGGGCTGGTGATGGCCTGCTGACGGCAATATTTGAGGATTCCACTCTGGCCGCCCCAGCGGGCGCCCACACCGGATTGTTTCCAACCACCCATGGGTAGAGCGAAATTGAACACGTTCGAGAAGGCGTCATTGACATTCACGGCACCGACCTCGAGGCGGCGGGCGATCATCTGTCCACGCTTCTTGTCTGCGGTCCACACCGATGCGGACAGGCCGTAGCGAGAATCATTCGCCAGCGCAATGGCTTCGTGCTCGTCTTGCACCTTCACCACGGGAAGAGTCGGTCCGAACGTCTCCTCGCGGATACAGGACATCGAGTGGTCGACGTCGGCCAGGACGGTGGGCGCGAAAAACGTGCCGACTCCGGTGGGAGCACCGCCGGTCACGACCCTGGCGCCACCGGCAACCGCCTCGTCGACGTGACGCGCGACGATGTCCCGCTGCGCGGACGTGGCAAGGGCGCCGACGTCGAATGCGTAACCACGGTCGTCCTGGCCCGTGCGTAATTCGTTCACATTCTCGGTCAGCTTGGCGAGGAACTCGTCGTAGACTGGTTCCTCGACGTACACGCGTTCGATCGAGACACACACCTGCCCGGCGTTGAAGAACCCGCCCCACGCGATTCCGTTTGCGGCGCGGTCGATGTCGGCATCGGCCAGGACGATCGCCGGGTCCTTGCCGCCCAGTTCCAGGCTGTACGGTATCAGCCGGGTGGCGCACTGCTGCGCGACCGCACGACCGGTGGCGGTGGAACCGGTGAACTGTACGTAGTCGACAGTGTCGACGAGTGCCGCACCGGTGCCCCCATACCCCGTGGCCAGAGCCAGGACCGGTGGCGCGCCGATTTCGGTCCAGCCGCGGACGAACTCTGCCGCCGCCAACGGTGTCACCTCGGACGGCTTCAGCAGCACCGCAGCGCCGGCGGCCAGTGCGGGAATCACGTCGAACGCCGGCATGAGGAACGGAAAATTCCACGGCGTCACCACACCGACCACCGGATGCGGGCGGTAGGCGATCTCGAGATTCTTCACCAGCCCCAGCGGACCGTGCGGTCGAGGATGCTTGTCCGCCAGAAACTTCGCGGCGTTCTTCGACCAGTAGTTGAGTAGGTCCGCAGCCATCACCGGCTCGAAGCTCGCGTCGACGCGGGATTTACCGGTTTCCGACTGGAGCACGTCGTTGATGTGCTCGGCGTTGTCGAGGATCCACTCCTGCAGTGCGAGCAGCCACCTCTTGCGCCCCTTGGCCCCCAACGCCTCCCATGCGGTTTGCGCCTCCCGGAGCGCCTGGACCTTTGCCGCGACGGTGTCGGCCGAATCGTTGGGGACGTGGCCCACCACCGTTCCGTCTGCGGGGTTGCGAATCTCAATTGTCTCGGCGAACTCTGGTGCTTTTGCGGTCATGACGGTTCCTTCTCGGTCTGCGGCTGATCGGGTCACTGGGACAGGAGCTTCTTTGCGATGACCTCGTTCATCATCTCGTTGGTGCCGCCCCCGATGCCGAAGACGCGTGCGTCCCGGTAATGGCGCTCCACCTCGGATTCACGCATGAATCCCATGCCGCCATGGATCTGGACGGCTTCGTCGACGACGTGGTCGCAGGCGTAGACAGCAGTGTTCTTGGCCATCGCCACCTCTGCGGTGACATCGTCACCGTTGCACCACCGCGCCACCACGTCACGGACGTAGACCCGCGCCGTGTCGATCTGGCGACTCATCTCGGCGAGCCGGTGGCGGATCACCTGCCGTTGCGACAGCGCGCCGCCGAACGTGTGCCGGTTGCGGGCCCAGTCGATGGTCAGATCGAGGCAGCGTTGTCCGGTGGCCACCGCCTGCACGGAAAGCAACAACCGCTCGGATTCGAAGCGCTGCATGATCTGCCGGAACCCGGTCCCCTCCTCGCCGACGAGATTCTTCGCCGGCACACGCACCCCGTCGAACGTCAGCTCGGCGGTGTCCGAACAGAGCCAGCCCATCTTGTCCAACTTCGATGCGACCCGGAAACCTTCGCTGCCGGTGTCGATGACCAGCAACGAGATCCCGCGGTGGCCCGCTTCACCGGTGCGGACCGCGGTGGTGACGAAATCCGCGCGGGTGCCCGAAGTGATGAAGGTCTTCGCACCGGTCACCACATACTCGTCGCCGTCGCGGACCGCTCGGGTACTGATCGCGGCCACATCCGATCCGGTGCCCGGTTCGGTCACGCCCAAGGATCCGATCAGTTCGCCGGCCAATGTCGGGCGGACATACCGATCGATCAGATACTGATCGCCGCTGGCCGCGATGTGAGGTGTGCTGATGCTGTGGGTCATCAGCGCTGAGCACAGACCGCTGCTTCCGCCGGCGAGGATGAGTTCCTCGTTGGCGATCAGGAAGTCGATGAAATCTCCGACGCCGCCGGCGTCCTCCGCGGCTCCCAATTCCAACAGGCCGAGATCAGCGGCCTTGCGATGTAGTTCACGCGGGAGGGCGCCATCGCGCTCCCACTCGGCCATGAATGGGACGATTTCTTTCTTCGCGAAGCCGTTGACCATCTCGCGCAGCGCGCGACGCTCGGGTGTGTCCCAACCCGACGAGTTCACCATGTTGTCGTTCATCGGGTCACCGCCTGGGCTGCGCCGGTGTACTGCTGACGCAGGGTGCGTTTGAGGAGCTTGCCGGTGGCGTTGCGAGGCAGTTCCTCGGTGAACACCACACGCTTGGGAGCCTTGAACGCCGCGATCCGGGTTCGGCTGAATTCGATCAACTCGGATTCGGTCAGGGTGGCGTCGTCACGGATCACGACCACCGCCGTGACGGCTTCGCCCCACTTCTCGTCCGGAGTTCCGATCACTGCGGCGTCGAGGACCGACGGATGCTCGTACAGGGCCTGCTCGACCTCGATCGGGTAGACGTTCTCGCCCCCACTGATGATCATGTCCTTTTTGCGATCCACGATCGTCACGAAGCCGTCGGAGTCCCTTCGCGCGAGGTCACCGGAGTGGAACCACCCGCCCCGCAACGCCTGCTCACTGGCCTCCGGCAGGCCCCAGTACCCGGCCGTCATCGTCGGCCCTCGCAGGATGAGTTCACCGACCTCCCCGGTGGGCACCGGCCGATCGTTTTCATCGACGATCTGCACGTCGACGTGGAGGAAGGGTCGACCGACGGTGCCCGCATGCGACACGATGTGGTCGTTGTCCAGCAGCAGTGTGCTCGGGCCGAACTCAGTCATTCCGAAGCCTTCGAGAAATGCCCAACCCTTGCCCTGGAAGAAGCGGATCACGGGCAGCGGGCAGGGAGCACCTCCGCTGAGCACGAACCGCATCGCGGACACGTCATGATCGTCGAAGTTCTCGATCTGACTGAGCGCGGCCCACATCGCGGGCACTAGGAAGGCGACCGTGGTGCGGTATCGCGCCAGTGCGGCCAGGGTGTCGGCAGGCGGAAAGGCCTGCTGCAGAACAACTGTGCCTCCCACGTACAGAATTGGCGTGGTAAGCAGGCCGAGCGCCCCGATGTGGAACAGCGGCGCGACGGTCAGCGTGACGTCGTCGCTGCTGAGTCCACCGCCGACGGTGATCATGTTGAAGGCATTCCAGCGGAGGTGCCCGTGAGTGATCATTGCACCCTTCGGGCGGCCGGTTGTCCCGGAGGTGTACATGATCAAGCACACGGCGTCGTCGGTGACAGGTTCGAATGCGACGGGCTCCCCGATCGGCGGGACCGGGCTCGCATCGACGTCGATCAGGGTGCTGACCGGATTGTCGGCCTCGGAGTTGGCCGATGTCGCCAACTCGGCGAGACGGTTCGACGCGACGACGACCTGCGGTTGCGCATCGTCGATAATGTACGCGATCTCGGGTGCTGCGAGCCGGAAGTTCACGGGCACCGACACTGCGCCGAGCGCGGCGGTCGCGAACAAGTAGTCGATGAACTCGATGCTGTTGTCCATCACCATGACCACCCGATCGCCCTGACGGACGCCGTGCGACCGGAGGAACGCTGCGGTGTCGGCGATCCGGGCGCGCAGTTGAAGGTAGGTCACCGACTGCTCGGTGCCGGAGTCGATGAGCGCGATGCGATCCGGTGACCGGTCTGCGCGACGGGTGATCCAATCGGCGATACCGCCGGTGAGCTCGAGTGAGGGGGGCATTGATTCTGCTCCTTGTGATTGATCGATTGCCGGGCGTCGAGTCGCCTGAGCGTGTGATGCAGACCACCATACACATTGACCGTACGAGCGGTCAATTAGTTGAGTGATGATTCGATCCCGGCACACAGTCGAGTGCCGGCGCGCGAGCCGTCCACCCGCCCCCGAGGAACGAGCTTCACGAAGAGCCGTCCGCAACGGAGACCTCACGACCGCAATCGTGGCCGCGAGAGGAGCAGCGAGGAAACGCCTATCGGGCGTCGGCCTCGAGGACCTTGTAGACGGCCGCACGTACCGGGCCGTCGACGTCGACGAGTTCGTCGACGCGCTGTGGTTCACGCATGAGACCGCGCAGGATCAGCGCCACATACGACTGCGCGACCGCATCGTTGGAGATCTGTCCGTCCGGATCGAACCAGGTCCACATCCATTGTGTGCCACCGAAGATCTGCAGAGCCCAGACGGACGCGGGACCGTCGTGGAACAAGCCGGAGTCGATGCCTGCCTGCAAGATGTGTTTGATCAGGTCACGGTATTCGACGCGCAACTCCCTGGAACGCCGCATCGAGTCGGCGTCGTTGAATCGGATGATCTCGCGCTGGAACGCAACCGTCTCGGTCCGGCCATAGGTCTGATACATCGAGAAGGCCCAGACGATCCCGGCGAGTTGCTGGTCAGGACTGGCCAGGCTGCCGGCGATCGCGCGGGCTTCGGTGAGACGCCGTTGCATGTATTGCTCGTGCGCGTCGGCGAAGAGTTTCTCCTTCGTTCCGAAGTGGTGGACGATGGTCCCCTTGCTGATGCCCAGTTCGTCGGCGATGGCGCCGAAGTTCGTTCCGTCGTAACCGTGTTCGGCGACGCGGCGGGTGAAGGCATCGCGGATCTCGTCGCGACTACTCGGGCGGGCCTTGGCCGCCGGTCGCCCCTTGGCCGACGTTGTCTGACTCACGCGGTCGCCTCCCTTTCGCAGGTTCACCGAAGTTGTACGGCAACACAACCCTACCGGTTCGACTGACCGTACGTACGTGTGACTCTCCGTCGAGAATCAGCTCTTCGGAACCGGCTCGAACGCGGGCACGGGTTCACCCTCGTCAAAGGTCACGATCCGTAGCGTGACCTCCTTTCCGGGTGGTAGGAGGCCGTCTCCTGGGCCGGCGAGGATCTGCGCGGCCACCCACGGCCCCTCGTCGAGTTCGACCAGTCCGAGAATTCGTTCCCCCTCCGCCACCCGGTGGTCGACGATCGTGCACACGATGCGCCCCTTCCCTGCCGTCGTCACGGGCGTCACCGCGTCGCTGCCGCACTCGGCACACAATGACGCCGAGGTCGGACGCGAGCAGTGTCCGCACGCGACGCAGCGGGGCACTTCGAGGCGACCGGCCGCGAGGGCGTCGAAATACCATTGCGAGTCGGCCGAGGCGACAGCTCCGCGTCGTGTCATGTCAGTTTTCCCAACCTTGTTCGGGCGCGCCGAGGACGATCGTGCCGTGATGGTCCAGCACTCCACCGTTGCCACTGACGATCGCGGTGGCGTGCTGATCCACCTGGCGCACACCAGCGACTCCGCGGAGCTGGTCGATTGCCTCCATCAGCGGCGTCATCCCCCACAGGTAATACGACGACAGTTGTCCCCCACCGGTGTTGGTCGGCAACGCGCCGCCCGGCGCGAGAGCGCCATCGGCGGCGAGCGCACCGGCCTCACCCTTGTCACAGAAGCCGTAGTCCTCGAGGGTCACCAGCATCGTGTAGGTGTAGCAGTCGTAGATCTCGCGGATGTCGATGTCGCCGGGCTTCAATCCGGCCATGGTCAACGCGGCCGGACCTGCCTGAGCCGCACCCGTGACCAAGCCGAAATCCGAGCCGCGTTCCCACGAGTATCCCGGATGCGACTGTGCCCAGCCGGCGATAGCGACCGGGGGCCGGGGCGTATCGGCCGCGCGTTCGGGAGTGGTGACGACGATCGCCGCGCCACCGTTGCTGACCAAGCAGCAGTCAAGCAGGTGCAAAGGTTCCACGATCCAGCGCGAGGCATGGTAGTCCGCCAGGGTGATCGGCGTTCGCATCGTCGCCACCGGATTGTCGACCGCCCACGCCCGTTGACTGACCGCGACCGCACCGAGCTGATCCTGCGTGACCCCGTAGGTCGACATGTACCGACTCGCCGCCAGTGCATATCGGTGGGTGACGCTGGTGAAACCCGATGCGGTTTCGGCGCTCCGGAAGCCGGTGGCCATCGATGACGACCTGCGGTATGCGGCACCGGTGTCGCCGGCCGGCTTGAGTGGATCGTCGGCAAAGACGCACACCACCACCTCGGCCTCGCCCGACAGCACAGCGTTTGCCGCCTGCGACACCATCAGCGCCGCCGAAGCGCCGAACGCATTGACCTCGGCGAGTATGCGGAGGTCGTGCAGATTGAGCGCCTTCGCCAAGCCGATGTTGAGATCGGTGCCGCCACGCGCATTGACCAGCAAACCGTCGACGTCGCCGAGCGCCATCCCGGCGTCGGCAACCGCTCGGCGCACGGCGTCGGCGGCGAATTCCCGTGCGGTGCGCCCGAACACCTTCCCCACCTCGGTCAGGCCGGCGCCTACGATCATCGCTTGACGGATCATTCGCCACCCTCCTCGTTTCTGTTGGTCACCAGTCTACCACTGACCGTACGTACGGTCTATACTGGGTCGGACGCAACCCAGCGGGAGGACAGAAAATGAAGAGCACAATGCAGGACGTCGCACTGAACGTCGCCGGCCTTTTCGAGCACGGACGCGTAGCTCATCCGGCCAGCATGATCGTCCACTACGACGACGACGCGGTGACCGAACGCACCTTCGCGGAGTTCGGCGACGACGTCGTACGACTTGCAAATGCTCTGCGCAGCATCGGGATTGGCGACGGCGACGTGGTGGCCACCCTGTGCTGGAACAATCCGGCTCACCTCGCCGCCTACCTCGCCGTTCCCTCGATGGGCGCGGTCTTGCACACGCTCAATCTGCGACTGCATCCCGACCAGCTCGCCTATATCGTCGAACACGCCGGCAACCGTGCCATCATCGTGGACCAGACCCTGATCCCGACGCTCGAGGCGATCATCGACCGACTCACCGTCGAGCACGTGATCGTGGTCGGCGACGCTGAGATCGCCACCCCACCGTCGATCACCGTGCACCGGTACGACGAGCTGCTTGCCGGTGCGCCCACCACGATCGACTGGCCTGTCGTCACCGAGACCAATGCAGCCGCAGTGTGTTACACGAGCGGCACGACCGGTAACCCGAAGGGCGTCGCCTACAGCCATCGTTCGATCTACCTGCACACGCTGCAGATCTCCACCGGCAGTGCCTTCGGGTTCAGTGACGCCGACCGGGTCTTTCCGATCGTGCCGATGTTCCACGCCAACGCCTGGGGCTGGCCGCATGCCGCATGGGTGGCCGGGTCCGATATCGTGCTCGGCGACCGGCATCTCGGTGTCGACCACCTCGCTCGCGTCATCACCACACTTCGCCCCACCGCTGCCGCCGCGGTGCCGACCCTGTGGTCCGGTCTGGACACGTATGCGCGAGAGAACGACGTGGACTACTCGGGCCTGCGGCTGGCCGTGTCTGGCGGATCGCCGCTGTCGACCGCTCTGGTGAGGCGACTCGCCGACCACGATGTCGCCCTCACCCAGGGCTGGGGCATGACCGAGACCAGTCCCCTGCTGACCTTCTCCCGCCCCGAACCCGACACCGCTCCCGAGGACCAGGTCACCAAGCAGGCGATGACCGGACACATCGTCCCAGGGGTGTCCGCACGGATCGTCGGTGAGGACGACTCGGTACTGCCGTGGGACGGCGAATCCGTCGGGGAGATCCAGCTGCGTGGCGCAACCATCACCGGCGCTTATGTTGGTGGCGACGGAGCAGACGCCTTCGACGACGGATGGTTGCGCACCGGGGACCTCGGCGCCATCTCGCGCGGCGGCTGGATCTCGATCAAGGATCGACTCAAGGACGGCATCAAGAGCGGCGGTGAGTGGATCTCGACGGTCGAGCTGGAGGCCGCGCTCGCCGATCACCCTGCCGTTGCCGAAGTTGCGGTCTTCGGGGTTCCCGACGACAAGTGGGAGGAACGGCCGCTGGTGTGCGTGGTGGTCACGGAGGGTGAACAGATCGGCGCGTCGGACCTCACCGAACACCTGCGCGACCGCGTCGCACGCTGGTGGCTACCCGAGCGGTGGAGCTTCGTCACCGAGATCCCGAAGACGACGGTCGGCAAGCTGGACAAGCGGACGCTGCGCAACCGTTACGACGCCGATCAGCTTGAGGTGGTGTCGCCCGCGCACTGAACGCCCAACACGACAGGGCCGCCCCGACGACCGGGGCGGCCCTTCGTGTGTCTGCCTGTCGGACTACTTCCGTTGTGGTCGAAGGTAGATCGATTGACTCACCCGATAGGCGCCGAGGCCTTCGGGCCCGAGCTCGCGCCCCAGTCCGGATGCCTTCACTCCGCCGAAAGGTGCTCCGATGTCAAGACTGAAGAAGTTGATGCCGACCGCGCCGGTTGCGATCGTGCGGGCGATGTCCAGTGCGTGGTCCTCGTCGCAGGTCCAGATAGTGCCGCCGAGGCCGTAGTCGGAGTCGTTGGCGATGGCGATCGCCTCGTCGATGGCGGCATAGCCGATGACGCACAGCACCGGCGCGAAGAGTTCCTGCCGTGCGATGGCGAAGGTGTTGTCGAGGTGGGTGAGCACGGTCGGCGCGAGGTAGTTGCCGCCGTCCAATCCGGGCGGCACGACTCCGCCCGTCGCAATCCGGGCACCTGCCGCGGCGGCATCGGCGATGGCGGCCATCGCCCGCTCGCGCTGCGTACGCGAGATCAGCGGTCCGACCCGCGTCCTGGGATCGCCGGGATCGCCGATGGGCATCGACTCGACCATCGCCACAATGGCGTCGACAGCTTCTTGATATCGGCTGTTGGGCACCAGGATTCGAGTCGAGGAGTAGCAGGTCTGGCCCGTGTTGAGCAGGCTTGCCGAAGCCAGACCGCGGGCCATCGACGTCATGTCGGCGTCGTCGAGCACGATCGCGGCACTCTTGCCACCCAGTTCGAGCGTCACTGGTCGCAACAGGCGCCCGCACACCTCACCGATCTCGCGACCCGCGGCCGTCGAACCGGTGAACGCCACTTTGTCCACTCCGGGATGCGCGACCAGGTGGCGACCGACCTCGACATCACCGGGCACGACGCTGAGAACGCCCACGGGCAGGCCCGCGGCATACGCGGCGTCGGCGAGCAGCAACGCGTCCAGGGGGGTCTCCGGCGCCGGTTTCATCACCACCGGACAACCTGCGGCCAGCGCCGGCGCGAGTTTGAACATCGCCAGCGACTGGGGGAAATTCCACGGGACGATCGCTGCCACCACGCCGATGGGAGCTTGGCGGACGACTGTGCTGCCCGGCCGCCCGACCGCAGGCCGTCGCGTCTCGAGTTCCTCATCGAGGATCAGATCGGCATAGTAGCGCAGGATTTCGGCCGGTCCGTGGCCCTCGGCGGGCACCGACAAGCTGATCGGCATGCCGTTCTGCGTCGTGACCAGTGCGGCAATATCTGTCGCGCGGACACTCAGTTCGTCGGCGAACCGATGCAGGACGGCCGACCGATGCACGGCGGCCAACCCCGCCCAGCCTGCGGCCGCAGCACGCGCGGCCGCAACGGAAGCGTCTACGTCGTCGGTGCTGCTGACACTGACCCTGCCGATGGGTTGTCCGGTTGCCGGCGAGCGAACCGTCTGTGAGCGCGAACCCCCGGCGCGCCACGCGCCGCCGACATAGATCTGGTCACGCTGGGTCACAGCCGCGGAGAGTGCCACGGGCGCAGAAGTGGTGGACATGGTTACTCCAGTCAGATCGGATGGAAGTCAGGCGAGATCGGGCACGATGACAGGTTTGACCACCGCGCCGGATCGTAGGTCGGCTTCGGCGCGGTTGATCTCCGCCAGCGGATAGGTGGTGGTCAGGTCGTCTATCGGGAATCTTCCGTCGCGCCACAGATTGATGAGTTCAGGCAGGAACTCGCGGGGGACGGCGCCACCCTCGATGATGCCGAACAGGGTCTTGCCGGGGCCGAGTGCACCCCCCGGGATCGAGAGCTCACGGTCTACAGTGCCGACCATCCCGACCCGGCCGCCCGGCCGTACCGCGCCGATCGCGGCCTCGATCACCGCCGCGCTGCCGGTGGTGTCGATGATCGCGTCGACACCACCGCGCACCGTCGACCGGATCGCGGTGTCGAAGGCCACCGCAGACGAGTCCAGCACGGTGGTCGCGCCGACTTTCTCGGCGACCTCGAGGCGTTTCGGGTTGCGATCGACGGCGATGATCTCGACGCAATCCGCCGTACGGGCGGCCATCACCGCGGCAAGCCCGACTGCTCCGACTCCGACCACCGCGATGGTCGACCCGGCGGGCGCGCGGAGCGCCCGCAGGACCGCACCCGCACCGGTCTGGAAGCCACAACTCATCGGAGCGAGTAGCTCCAGCGGCAGATCATGTTCCACCCGAACAACATTCGACGCCGCGACGACGGTGTGGGTGGCGAACGAGGATTGCCCGAACCAACTCGACGCAACCGGGCTGCCGGACTCATCGGTCATCGGGCCGGCCGAGTCGCCGGCCCGACCGGTCATGTTGAGCGCGAAGAAACGGTAGCAATTGAACGGCTGCCCGGCCCGGCAGGTCTGACACTGCCGGCAGGACGTGTAGGAGATCAGGACGTGGTCGCCCTCCTGCACATCTGTGACATCGTCACCGACCGCGGTGACGACCCCGGCTCCCTCGTGGCCGAGTACCATCGGTGGGCGCGCGAAGAATCCCGCGCGGCGCGGCAGGATGTCGGTGTGGCACACGCCGGTCGCGGCGATCTCGACGAGAATCTCGCCGCGGCGCGGTGCCCTCAGTTCCAGCGTCTCGATCCGTAACGGTGCGTCCCGATCGCGCAGCACTGCAGCCTGAATATGCATGGATATCCCCCTCGTGTTCGATTTCGCGAGTATGGCGATCAGCCGACCGCCCACACGTCGACGTGGTAGCGCGGCGACGCGGACAGGTTGGTGAACCATTTCCGGGCGACCTCGGCGTCGACACCGTGGCGGTTCTGGTGTGCGGTGATGAGCGCGTTCGCGACGCCATCGGCCATGGCACTGGCGCCACACAGGTAGACGTGCGCGCCGGCGTCGAGCCGGTCGAGTATCTCGTCGGCCAAGTCGATGACCCGATCCTGCACATAGACCTTCGGTGCACCCGGGATCCGGGAGAACGCGTGCTCGACCCGGGCGACACCGGCCCGGGCGAAGGCGCGGAACTCGTCGGCGTAGAGCAGGTCTGCCTGCGGGTGGCGGGCTCCGGCGATCACGAGCGCTTCGCCGAACACGACGCCCTCGGCCGCCTGTCCGGCCCGTTCTGCCAGAAACCCCCGGAACGGTGCGAGGCCGGTACCCGCGCCGATCATGATGACCGGCACCGACGGATCTACGGGTAGCCGGAAAGTCGAGGAGGTGTCCCGCACGAACGCGTAGACGTCGTCGCCGGACCGCTTGCCGGCCAGGAAGTTCGAGCACACGCCGCGGTAGCCGCGGCCAGAGCCGTTGCGGGCCTGCTCGGCGAGCACACCGACGGTGATCGAGCACACCTCGGGCTGGCCGTGCGGCGACGACGAGATCGAGTAGTACCGGGGCGCCAGCGGCCCCAGCGAGTCGAGGTACGTCTCGAAGGGCAGTTCGCACGACGGATGCTCCTCGAGCAGATCCAGCAGTGACTTGTGCTCGACGACGTCGGCGCGGAACGCATCCGGGCACGCCAACAGCGCTGACAGCGCTTCCCGCGTCCAGGGGTAGCGGGTGTGTTCCAGCATCGCCTCGACGTGTCGCCGCGACGCAACACCCTGCAGTTCGACATAGTCGCGCAGCAGTTCGCCGATGCTGATCCGCTCCCCGATCGGCAGGAAGGTCGAATTGACATCGCCCGAGCGCAGCACGACGATGGTCCGCGGGTCGAGACCGAAGCGATCGGTCACTCGACTCACGAGCTCGTCTTCGTTGTGCGGGATGACACCGAGGTGGTCGCCGGCCGCGTAGGTGGTGCCTGCCGGCAACGCGAACTCGAGGTGGCGCACGGTCTTGATCGGCAGATCGTCGATCGGGCGGGTGAGATCGGCGGAGGCCGTGAGCCGCATCGGCACGGCACCCCGGGTCGCGACGAATGGTCCCGGGCGCGTCGGCGAAACCACCTCCATCGTGAAGCGGTTCTGCTTGGCTCCCGCGCTCAGGTCGTCGGCCGACAGGTCGACCGCGGTGGCCAGTGCCGGCCACAGCGACTCGAGCCACCCCTCGAAGCTCGCATCGAAGTCACCGGCCGCGTCACCTTCTCCCCGATAGTGCAGTCGAGTACCGCCGGCGGCGTCCAGACCGGCGTCGACGGCTCGTGGGAAGTGTTGGAAGGTCTTGTCCCACTCGGAGTTGCCACACCCGAAGACACTGAACTTCACTCCGGTGGTGTCGATGTCACCCGCCGCGATCGCGGCGGCGAACCGGACCGCATTGTCTGGCGGTGTGCCGTTGTAGGTGGCGGTCACGATGATCGTCACGCCGTCTGCAGGCAGGGCCCTCGCTGCATCGTCCAGGTCGGCGAGCACCGGCGCGAATCCACGGCGCTTGGCCTCGTCGGCGACTATCTGTGCGGTCTCTTCGGCGGTGCCGAAGTTCGAGCCGAAGAAGATGTGCAGCGGGGTCTGGTGGGTGGGGGCGGTGGATTCGACAGCCGGCTCGGATGTCTCGGCCGATCCGACCGCAGTCGACACCGATCCGTCGGTCTCCTCCGGTGCTGCTTCGCGGCGCTCGGCGGGTGTGAAGGCGACCGGCATCCGCTTGATGCCGTTGATGAAATTCGATCGCATCCGCTCGGGTTCGCCGTCTGCGTGGATGTCGGGCAGACGGGTGAGCAGTTCGGTCAGCAAGGTGCGCACCTGCAGACGAGCGAGGTTGGCGCCGAGGCAGAAGTGGGTACCGTCTCCGAAGGAGACGTGCGGGTTGGGATCGCGGCCGATGTCAAACACATCCGGGTTCTCGAAGACCGCGGGGTCGCGGTTGGCAGAGGCGTAATTGATGATGACGCGGTCGTTTTCGCGGATCTGCACGCCGCCGAACTCCATGTCCCGGGTTGCGTTGCGGCGGAACTGGATCACCGAGGGGTTGAACCGCAGCATCTCTTCGATCGCCAACGGCAACAGCGACATGTCCGCGCGCAGCCGATCGAACTGATCCTGATGGGTGAACAGCATATTGATCCCGCCGGCGATGAGGTTTCGAGTGGTCTCGTTGCCGGCGATCATCAGCAGCTGGAAGAAGCGGTCGAGGTCGTCGTCGGTCAGGCGCTCGCCGTCGACCTCAGCGTTGACCACGGTGCTCCACACATCGTTGGTCGGGTTGGCGCGTTTGGCAGCGGTCTGCGCGCGGGCGTAGGTGAACATCTCGGCGAAGGCCGTCAAGAACACCTGCGGATCGCCGCCGTACTCGGGGTCGTCGATACCGACCAACGCGTTGGTCCACGAGTACAGCAGGTGTCGGTCTTCGGCGGGTACACCCAACAGCTCGGCCAGGATGAGTAGCGGCATCTCGGCTGCGACGTCACCAAGAAAGTCGATGTCTCCCCGTTCGCAGACCGAGTTGACCACGTCGCGGGCGGCCCGCGTGATCGAGTCCGAGAGGGTCTTGCGGATCGCCATCGGGGTGAAGGCCTTGTTGACGATCTTGCGGAGCTGCGTGTGCTGGGGCGGATCCATGTGCAGCATCATGCGACGCAGGACCTTCACGTCCGTCGGACGCTGTTCGCGCAGGAACGCCGTGCCACGCCACGACGAGAAATCTGCCGGGTTCCGCGACACCTGTTGGACGAGTTCATGCGACAGCACCAACCAGTACCCTGGGCCACCCTCGAAGGACCCCGAAGCCGGTTCATCCACCCACTGCACCGGTGCCCGGTCGCGCAGGGCGGCCAGCTCTGCATGCGGGATGCCATCGGCGTAGATGGACGGGTCCAAGAAGTCGGGGACGGATGCCATGGCTGCTCCTCATGCTCATCGGCTGGTATCAGGTCTTGACCAACCATACTGACCGCACGTACGGTTAGTCAACGCATCCGCTCGAAGACCTGGCAGACCGCCTGCGAGCACCGCATCTCACCCGACGCCCTGCCACCCAATGAAGGAAGTCAGATGACATCCACCATCGATCCGCCCCCGGCCTCATCCCAGTTCGACGGGAGCCTCGTGTCCGAACTTGTCGACCCATGGGCGGCCACCACACCGGACTACATCGCCGTACGCTACGGCGATCGGTCCTGGACCTGGCGTGAGTGGTCGGACCGCATCGGGCGACTGGCCGCGGGCCTGTCCTCGTTGGGCATCGGCCGCGGCGACCGGATCGCCTTCCTCGACAAGAACCATCCGGCATGCCTTGAGACGGCGTTTGCCACCGCGACCCTCGGCGCGGCGGTCGCGATCCTGAACTGGCGACTGTCCGGCGACGAGCTCACGTATGCGTTGGCCGACAGCGGTGCTCGCGTCCTGATCGCGGGTGACGAGTTCGCCGACCTCGCGGCTTCGGCGCTGACCGGCGTGCCGGGTGTCGAGCGACTGTTGATCCTCGCCGAAGCCGGCGACGACGAATACGAGGCGTTCCTCGCCGCACACGAACCGCTCGGCACAGTCCCTGCGGTCGAGCCGGAAGACGCCACGTTCGTGATCTACAGCTCCGGGACGACCGGCCGACCCAAGGGGGTCGTTCTCAGTCAGCGGGCCCTGATCGCCCACACGCGCAACGTCGGGACCCGATTCCCGTTCGCGCCCGGCGACGTCAACCTCGTGGCGATGCCCATGTTCCATGTCGGCGGTGTGTGTTGGGCGTTCCTGGGAATGCGGTCGGGCAACCCGAGCATCGTCCTGCGCAACCCCGATGCAGCCTCTCTGCTCGGCGGAATTACCCAGGGGGCCACACACACGTTCTTCGTGCCGCCCGTGATCAGCGGCCTGCTCGCGGCCGGCGAGACGGCCACGACCGCACTCGCCGGCTTGAAGCGCATGGGGTACGGCGCGGCGCCGATGCCGCTGTCCACCCTGCGCCAGTCGCTCGATGCCTGGCCGCACATCGACTTCGTCCAGGTCTACGGGCAGACCGAGATCGCCGGAGTCGCGGTCACGCTGCAACCCGAGGATCATCGTGATCCGCGACGAGCGCACCTACTGACGTCCGCCGGGGTACCCGTGCCCGGCGTCGAGGTGCGCATCGTCGACGTCGAGAGCGGCGAGCAGGTGCAAACCGGCGCCCAGGGTGAGATCTGGTTCCGCTCCGACCAGGTCATGAACGGCTACCTCAATCGCTCCGACGCGACGGCCGAGACCATCACCGCCGACGGCTGGCTGCGCACCGGCGACATCAGCCGCGTCGACGCAGAGGGGTACGTCTTCGTCGAGGACCGACTCAAGGACATGATCATCACCGGCGGTGAGAACGTCTACAGTCCCGAGGTTGAACGCGTGCTGGCCGAACACCCCAGCGTCGTCGATGCCGCCGTCATCGGTGTGCCCGACGAGAAATGGGGCGAATCCGTCAAGGCCCTCGTCGCGGTCAATGCCCCGGTCTCCGCCGAGGACATCATCGCGTTCTGCCGCGAACACCTCGCCCGCTACAAGTGCCCGAGCAGCGTGGACTTCGTCGACGCGCTGCCCCGCAATGCCAGCGGCAAATTGCTCAAACGCGACCTGCGCACGCCGTACTGGTCGAAGTCCGCCCGCACCATCTGAACACCAGGAGACCACCGATGGAAATCACGACCCTGCACCACGAACTCGCCGACAGTGTCCGGGCGTTCGTCCGCAAGGAGATCAATCCACACGTCGACAAATGGGAAGCCGACCAGATCTTCCCGGCCCACGACCTGTTCAAGAAGATGGGCGACGCCGACCTGCTCGGCATCAAGTACGACGAGAAGTACGGCGGCCTCGGCCTCGACCTCACCTACGCAGTGGTCGCCACCGAGGCGATGGGCGAATCCCGTTGCGGTGGAGTTCCCTTGGCGATCGGCGTGCAGACCGACATGTGCACCCCCGCACTCGCTAACTTCGGCTCCACCGAGCTGAAAGAGGAGTTCCTCAAGCCCGCCATCGCGGGAGATCTGGTGGGCTGCATCGGCGTCAGTGAGCCCGGAGCCGGTTCTGACGTGGCGTCCCTGCGGACCACCGCGGTACGCGACGGCGATCACTACGTGATCAATGGGACCAAGATGTGGATCACCAACGGAATGCAGGCGGACTGGTGTTGTCTGCTGGCCAACACGTCCGATGGCCCCGTGCACAAGAACAAGAGCCTGATCGTCGTGCCGATGGACACACCGGGGATCGAGCGCACCAAGATCGCCAAGCTGGGAATGCACTCGTCGGACACGGCGCAGTTGTTCTTCGATGATGTCCGCGTGCCCGTCCGCAATCTGATCGGCGAGGAGGGCATGGGGTTCATCTACCAGATGAAACAGTTCCAGGAGGAGCGCCTCTGGGGTGCCGCGTGGAACCTGGGCACTGTGGATCGCCTGGTCACCGAGACCATCACCTACCTGCGTGACCGAAAGGCCTTCGGCCAGAGCCTGCTCGACAATCAGGTGATCCACTACCGATTGGCCGAGCTGCGGACTGAGATCGAGGCGCTGCGAGCCCTGACCTACCGCGCGGCCGCAAGCTACGTCGCCGGTCAGGACGCCACCCGCCTCGCGTCGATGGCCAAACTCAAGTCAGGCCGGCTGATGCGCGAGGTCACCGACACGTGCGTCCAGTACTGGGGTGGAATGGGCTTCGCCAACGAGTCACAGGTCTCGCAGTTCTACCGTGACGGCCGCCTGAGCTCGATCGGCGGCGGCGCCGACGAGGTCATGCTGTCCATCATCGCCAAGATGGAGGGTACGCTGCCGGCACGCACGCACTGAGGTAGCGAACAGGCGGCGGACGGCGCGCGGCGTTCTGGTTCGCCGCCTTACGAGAAATCGCGGTCAACCACGCTGAACGAGTACGGCGACGTGACCACCGGGAGTCGGGCCGCCCACATCAAACGAAGGACAAACGGCCGGTAACGCCGACCTGCCTGCCGACCCACCGAGCGACTACGGAACGATAGAGGCCACACGACGTAGGCCGATAGGACACGACCAGGTGGGCGACACACACGCCGGTGAGGCAATCCCGGTCTTCTTCCTGTCCGACAGCACCGGTATCAGCGCCGAGACCATGGGTAACGCGCTGCTGCTGCATTTTCCCGATCATCGGTTCGACCGGACGCTGATCCCGTTCATCACCACCCCCGACGACGCACGGGAGGTCGTGCGTACCATCGACGCCACGATGGACCGCGGCATGACACCGCTCGTCTTCGCGACAGCCGCGCTCGACGACGTGCGTATCGAACTGGCCAAGACCCGCGCACCCCTGATCGACTTCTTCGACATGCACATGCAGCAGGTCGAGGCCATCCTCGGGACCCGCGGCGCCCGAACACCCGCTCGACTCCACGGCGTCGGCGACGTCAAGCGGTACAACGCGCGTATGCAGGCCGTCGAGTACGCGATCGAGCATGACGACGGTCAGAGCATTCGCTCGCTGGAGAAGGCCGACGTGATCCTCGTGGCACCGTCGCGCTGCGGCAAAACCCCGACGACCATGTATCTCGCGCTGCAGCACGGTCTGCGCGTCGCGAACTACCCCCTGATCGACGACGATTTCACGAGCACGGACCTGCCACGCCCGATCCGGCATCTGGCCGACCGCTGCTTCGGGCTCATGACCAGCGCTGCCCGTCTGAGCGCGGTCCGCACGGAGCGTCGCCCGGACTCGACGTACGCGTCCTTGCGCCAGTGCACCTACGAGCTCAAGCGTGCAGAGGCGCTGTACCGCGCACACGACCTACCGATCATCGACTCGTCCGCGAAATCCGTCGAAGAAATGTCCACACTCATCCTGCAAGTGCTCGCCCGCAGGCCCCACCCCGAGAATTGAGGAGCCGTTTCATGAACAGCAACGTCCGGTGGTTCGCCGACCTCGGCCTCGCCGACCTCGAGCAGGTCGGCGGCAAGAACGCGTCCCTCGGTGAGATGGTTCGCAACTTGACCACCGTGGGGGTCCGGGTGCCCAACGGTTTCGCGACGACAGCCGACGCCTACCGCCGATTCATGACCCAACCCGGTTCAGCCGACACCAGTCTGGCCGCCCGTATCAGTGCGCGTCTCGCCGACCTGGACACCGACGACGTACAGGCGCTGGCCGAGGCAGGCCGAGAGATCCGTGCGGCGGTCATGGATCAGCCGTTCCCCTCAGATCTCGAGGCCGACATCCGGACGGCGTTCGCGGAGCTGTCGGGCGGCTCTGACGAGGCGTCGTTCGCCGTGCGGTCCAGTGCGACCGCGGAGGACCTTCCGGACGCGTCGTTCGCCGGCCAGCAGGAGACATTCCTCAACGTGCGAGGTATCGATGCGATCTTGCAGGCGATGCGGGAGGTCTTCGCATCGTTGTACAACGATCGCGCCATCGCCTACCGGGTTCACCACGACTTCGACCACGACGCCGTAGCCCTCTCGGCGGGCGTGCAGCAGATGGTGCGCTCCGACATCGGCACGTCGGGAGTGATGTTCACCATCGACACCGAGTCAGGTTTCCCGGACGCCGTGTTCGTGACGTCGTCGTACGGCCTCGGTGAGGCAGTCGTGCAGGGTGCGGTGAACCCCGACGAGTTCTACGTCTACAAACCTGCCCTGCGTGCCGGCCGTCCCGCTGTGCTCAAGCGCGGCATCGGGTCGAAGGCGACCAAGATGGTCTACACCACCGACCGCTCGGTCGGCCGAACGACCGAGTTCGTCGACGTCGAGCCTGCCGATCGGCGACTGCTGAGCCTCACGGACGCAGAGGTCGAGGCGCTTGCGCGCCAGGCGCTGTTGATCGAGGAACACTACGGGCGACCGATGGACATCGAGTGGGGTAAGGACGGTGTCGACGGCGAGCTGTACATTCTGCAGGCCCGACCGGAGACCGTGCAGTCGCGGGCGGCGGTCACCGGCCAGCAGCGCTTCCGGCTGAACGAGACCGGCTCGGTGCTCGTCGAGGGCCGCGCGATCGGTGCACGTATCGGCGCTGGCGCTGTCCGGGTGCTGGAGTCGGTGGAGCAGATGCACGAGTTCCAACCCGGCGAGGTACTCGTCGCCGACATGACCGACCCCGACTGGGAGCCGATCATGAAGCGCGCCAGTGCAATCGTCACCAATCGTGGCGGACGTACCTGTCACGCCGCGATCATCGCCCGTGAGCTCGGCATCCCCGCAGTCGTCGGTTCCGGCGGGGCCACCCGGTCGCTCGAAGCCGGCCGCGAGGTGACCGTCTCGTGCGCCGAGGGCGATACCGGTTACGTGTATGACGGGTTGCTCGACTTCGACGTCACCGAATCGTCGATCGAGGCGATGCCCGAGATCAGCACCAAGATCATGATGAACGTCGGCACCCCTGAGCAGGCGTTCGCGTTCTCGCGCCTACCCAACAGCGGTGTCGGCCTGGCGCGGCTCGAGTTCGTGATCAACCGCCAGATCGGGATTCATCCCAAGGCCCTGCTCGATTTCGACACCCTGGATGGTCCGCTGAAGGAGCAGATCGGTGAGGCGATCGCGGCCTATCCGAGTGCCCGCGAGTTCTTCGTCGACCGGGTGGCCGAAGGGGTCGCGACGATTGCCGCCGCCTTCGCGCCCCACCCGGTGATCGTGCGTATGTCGGACTTCAAGTCCAACGAGTACGCGAAGCTGGTCGGCGGCGACCTCTATGAGCCCGAGGAAGAGAACCCGATGATCGGCTACCGCGGCGCGTCGCGGTATCTGTCCAAGGACTTCGCCGACTGCTTCGCCATGGAATGTGCCGCACTGCGCTACGTCCGCGATGAGATGGGCCTGACCAACGTCAAGATCATGATCCCGTTCGTCCGCACGCTCGCCGAGGCCGAGGGCGTGATCGCGCTGCTCGACTCGCACGGCCTGCGTCGCGGCGAGAACGGACTCGAAGTCATCATGATGTGCGAGGTGCCGTCCAACGCGGTCATCGCCGACGCTTTCCTCGATCACTTCGATGGCTTCTCCATCGGCTCCAACGACATGACGCAGCTGACGCTCGGCCTCGACCGCGATTCCGCGCTCGTCGCCGACTCGTTCGACGAACGCGACCCTGCTGTCAAACACATGCTTGCTGCGGCCATTTCGGCGTGCAAGGCGCGCGGCAAGTACGTGGGGATCTGCGGACAGGGACCAAGCGATCACGTCGATCTCGCCGAGTGGCTGCTCGAGCAGGGCATCGAATCGATGTCGCTGAATCCCGACACCGTGGTCGACACCTGGACACGCTTGGCCAACCTGGGCTGACAGCGAAAACTCCCAACGCAGTTCGTCGTGCGAACTGCGTTGGGAGTCAGGGGTGATGTCGGTGTCAGCTCATTCGAGCACGAAGACCGGGATCAGTCGGTCGGTCTTGGTCTGGTACTCGGCATACGGCGGATAGGCCGCAACGGCCAGGTCCCACCAGTGCTCTCGCTCGGCGCCTTCGACCTCACGTGCGGTGAGCTCTTGCACCGTTGTACCGTCCTGCACCGAGATCTGCGGGTGTGCCTTCACGTTGTGATACCACGACGGATGGCTCGGGTCCCCGCCCTTGGAGGCGACCATCGCGTACTTGCCGTTCTCCTCGACCCGCATCAACGGGACGTAGCGCTTCTTGCCCGACTTCGCCCCGGTGGTGGTGAACAGGACGACCGGGCGGTCCATGATCAGGACGCCATCGGTCGTCCCCTGTTCCAGGATCTTCTCGGTCTGGTCACGGACCCACCCCTCGGGGCTGAGTTCTGGTTGATCGCTCATGCCAGTCGACAACGCCTTCGTGGCGCTCATCATTCCACGGCGTTCTTGGTTGGGGGACGACCGCGAGTTCAGGACGGCCGGGGTGCGTACGTGATCACGGCGACCCCGAGCAAGCAGATCGCCGCCCCGGTGATGTCCCATCGGTCGGGGCGGAAACCGTCGAGCGCCATTCCCCACGCCAGGGATCCGGCGACGAAGACACCGCCGTAGGCGGCGAGAATACGGCCGAAATGTGCATCGGGCTGGAGGGTCGCGACAAACCCGTACGCCCCCAAGGCGATGACACCCAGACCTGCCCACAGCCACCCGCGATGCTCACGCACTGCCTGCCAGACCAACCAGGCGCCGCCGATCTCGAGCACGGCGGCGAGGACGAAGAGCAGTATCGACTTGGTGACGGTCATGGCGGTTTTCTATCAGGTGTGACGATGCGCTGTGGGTGAAGGTGTGACGGGTCACCGACAGCGCGGACAGCGCTCGACGAGATCGGCACGCATCCCCAGCGACACGGCGGCGTCGACGACCCGCGGCCAGATGGTCGCGGAGTTCAGGGAAAAATCCTGGCCTCGGCCGTCGGCCGCTCGGACCACCTCGACATCGTCGTCGGTGTTCCACAACGCCAGTGCCCTGCCGTTGGAGTGAGCCGCGTGGTAGTAGACACCACGCACAGTTCGGCGCGCGACACGTTGATCCTCATAGATTGCTCGAGCCCATTCCTGGGTACGTGCGCGCGGATAGTCGCCGGTCGCCAGAGAGGGCAGCGCGCCGATACGCATGGCCGCCCCTTCGCCTCGTAGATCGAGCACACTGATCGGCGACGTCGGTTTCACCAGCGCCACGCGGTGATTCGGACAGACCGCCGCAGCTGTCAGATCGCCGAAGACCTCGCCGAACGCCGTGGCCAGAGTTCCGGCGACGTACAGGACCGATCGGCCGTCGGGGCATTCCCGGGCGGCGCCCGAACTGGTCGGGATGTGGTGATCGAGTCGGTGAAGCGGACCGAAGGATCGGTGGGCTGCACCGTCCGGCGTGTGCGTGGCCCGGTGGTAGATGCGACACCAGTACCACGGGTGGGTCGACGCCGGCGCGCGCCATCGCCACGTCCAGGCCCGTCCCCCGGCGATCGGGCGAACCGGTGCTGCAAGCGCCGCTACCACGCCGCCGATGTGCTGGTGGCGGCGATTGCGACTACCTCGTCGACCCGGTTGGATGCGAGGGCCTGGGCGGGCGTCGCGCCGTCGAGGTCGACGTTGGGTTCGCCTGCCCACTCGGTCAGCGACACCACCCCGCCGGGAAACGAGTCCCGTAGTCGTGCCAGCCCGGGCACGAAGCCGTGGGCGGAGCCGGCATTGAACTGCCACAGCGGAAGGCGCCACTCCCGGCCCTTCTTCAGCCCGAGCAGGTCACCCGACTTGATCCGGTCGAGCACGGCCTGTTCGGACACCTCGAGCAGGTCGGCGGCCTCGGCTCGGGTCAGCGAGTGGTCGAGCACCGCTGATCGTGCGGTGAACTGCCGCCGCAGATTCTCCAGCGCAGCCTGTTTGCGTTGTGCCGGTGTCGGGCCCCGTCCCCACAGCGAACTGTCGAGTTCGTCGTCGCCGGTGACACCTCGCAGGAAGCTGTCGCGTGCGGGCTCCGGAACGCTGCGTAGCGCGTCGTCGAGCGCCTCCGTGAAGGCTGTCGATCCTACGGTGGCCGTCGGACTCGACGCTGCCCGGCCGCGGGGCCGAGCGGACGTGTTCTCGGCCCGCGACGCGCACTTGGTCGTCGTGCGGCCGTCACCAGCCGTCGTGGTAGCCATGTGCCCATGCTACTGGCCGCCATCCGCAGAGCAAGTAAAACAAGTTGCGAAAGTTCGACCAGCGAGGTCTGCCACCACGGCGGCAGACCACCGTCGGCGTCACCATTTCGTATGCGTCAGTAGTTCGATGGGCACCACGAAGGCGATACCGACGTCGAACGGCTCGACTCCCCACTCGCGGAGGGCGCCAACAGCGAGTGACGCAGCCTCCGCGCGCATGCTCGATGACAACGTGCCCAGCAAGGTCACTCGGCCATCGACCGGTTCCGACACGCACCAGCGGCCCACTTCGGGTGGTGGCGATGCCGAGACGACAGACAGGGTACGAGCGTCCCACGCCCTCGTACCCAACAGGACGGACGGGCCTCCGACGCGCGGATACGGCCCGGCACCGACCACGACGACATCACCACGACCTTGGGCCTCGTCCGCTGCCCGGGCGAGTAGCTGCTCAACCGCAGCCCAGGATGGGTCACCACCGTTCACATCCCGCAGCGCCGGCGCCACCTCCATGAACAACGCCGAACCCAGGGTCGACCCATAGTCGCGCACGCGAACGGTATTTCGCACGGCCACAACCGAACTGACCGGATCATACGTCGCGGTCTCGCGGCACAGGCCGGCATCGTACGAGTCGGTTGAGATCGCACCCGTGCACGACAGATCGGTGTACTCGCCGAACGCCGCGGTATCGGCGACCCGCCACAACGACGGCTCGTCGCCTTGCCACATGCGCAGACATCCACCCAGCCCGACGCCCAAGGCAACCGGGACTGCTCGTGATGACTCGAAACCCAACGTGCGTTCGAACATGTGCCCCTCCGATCCGTGTTCAACGGATTCGATCATTCCCCGGAATCGACGCGATGCGATGAATCCATCCACAGGGGCACACCGAGATGGTGCATGCGGTCTCGCGTGTGGCTCGCCGAGCCGGCGGGTGATCACGGGCCGAGTACGTCGTCCTCGATGTATCGGCGCAGCGCTTCGGCATCCACCAGGGCCGTCCACACCTGGTGGTAGTCGAGGTTTCGATACCGGTGCGCGACGATGATTCGGATGCCCACGATCAGACTCCAGGGCTGTCCGTCGAACTCGTCACGGAACTCCTGCGGTAGATGAGCCGCGGTGTCCCCGATGCGGCCGAGTACCGCCTCGGCGATTCGCTGCTGACGCCATTCCGACAGCAGCATCGACTTACCGTCGGCCACCAGTTGCTCTGCCTCGCGGCAGTATTCGATGAGGTCGTCGAGTCGGTCGAGGATCCGCTCCCCGTAGCGCTCCACGATGGTGCGACGGTTCCCTGCCCCCATCAGAGCGGCACGGCATCCGCAAGCACACGCCGGGAGAACCGATTGCCGGTGAGCGCGCCGTCGCTCACCACGTCCACATCGATCCCGAGGAGTTCACGCAGTTCCGCGACGAGAATCCCCACCTCGCCGATATGGGTGTCAGGCAGAAAGCTCACGAGCAGATCGAGGTCGCCGTCGCCGGTGTCCGCCCCCCGCGCAACCGAACCGAAAACCCGCACGTTCGAGCCGCGGTGAACGGCCACCAGGTCGAGGATCTCGTCGCGATGCCGGTCGAGAAGGATCGACGGGCGCACTTTCGTCGCCGCCTCCACACGGGCGGCGACCTCGGGGGTGATCGTTCGCCGCCCACGTTCATAGGCGGAGATGTGCGGCTGGGCGATACCGCTCACAGCCGCCAACTGCGCCTGCGTCATCCCCGCACGCCGACGGAGACGACTGATGTCCGCACCCTCCATATCCGCACCATATACCAGAATTGGTATCTGCTCCGTGGTTGGCGTGGGAGACAGAATCGATAGGCGCCCACAACAACAAAAGTCCCGGAACCTCGGGGTTCCGGGACCAGTTCTGTCGGGCTGACAGGATTTGAACCTGCGACCACTTGACCCCCAGTCAAGTGCGCTACCAAACTGCGCCACAGCCCGTTGCCCCTCGAAAAGGGGCGCTGATGACATTAGCCGACGAGCACCACTTCTATCCAATCGCCTGGTCAGGCGCCTCTTGGATGCCCGCCCAACGCATCTACAACGCCTGTGGCCAGATACACGTCGCGCGGCGCTTGTATCTGGCCACAGGCATTGTGAACGGATCAGTTCGCCGTGGAACGGCTCTTGAAGTACATCCAGCCGGCGGTGATCAGGATCGCGCCCACGATCGAGCCGATGATGCCACTGGCCCGAAAGTTCAGACCGTCACCCGAGAGCAGGCTGATGAGTAGGCCGCCGACGAACGAACCGATGAGTCCCGCGACAATCGCCAGCCCCCAGTCGATCCCCTTGGCTCCCCTACCGAGGATGAGTTGCGCACCCGCGCCGATCAGCATTCCGAACAGGATGATTCCGATGATGAGCACGAGTGGCAGTATCGCACGGCCGGCGGCCTCCGCCGCGGAAGGTCACCGTTTGCGGCGCTGCTCCCGTTTGTCGCGGACGCGGACGTTGACCCGCACCGGCGAGCCGTCGAAATTGAACTCCTCGCGGAGTCGACGCTCGAGGAAACGACGGTAGCCTGCCTCGAGGAAGCCGGTGGTGAACAACACGAACGTGGGCGGTCGTGTCGCGGCCTGCGTGGCGAACATGACCCTCGGCTGCCGCCCACCACGCAGCGGCGGTGGTGTCGCGGCGATGACCTCTTTGAGCCAGTTGTTGAGCCGGCCGGTGCCGATCCGTTTGTCCCACGACTCCAACGCGCCGTCGAGCGCCGGGACCAGCTTCTGCACGGAACGTCCGGTACTCGCCGAGATGTTCACCCGGCGCGCCCACGGGACACGCGCGAGCTCCCGGTCGATCTCCTTGTCGAGCTGATAACGCCGGTCCTCGTCGACCAGGTCCCACTTGTTGAAGGCGATGACGAGCGCCCGCCCGCTGTCCACCACCATCGACAGCACCCGCAGATCCTGCTCGGTGATCGGCTCGGACGCATCGATCAGCAGGATCGCGACCTCGGCCGCGTCCAGCGCCGCCCGGGTCCGCAACGAGGCGTAGTACTCATGTCCGCTGGCCGTGCGCACCTTCCGGCGCAAGCCGGCGGTGTCCACGAACTGCCAGGTCTCGCCGCCGATCTCGATGAGTTCGTCGACCGGGTCGACGGTGGTTCCGGCCACGTTGTCGACGACGGAGCGTTCCGAGCCGGCGAGCTTGTTCAGCAAGGAGCTCTTGCCGACATTCGGTTTCCCGACCAACGCGACCCGACGAGGCCCGCCGAGCGACGGCGCCTCGCGTGGCGTCTCCGGCAGCACCTCGAGGATCACGTCGAGCAGGTCACCCGCCCCACGTCCGTGCGCCGCCGACACCGGGTACGGCTCACCGAGTCCCAGCGACCACAGGGAAGCGACGTCGGCTTCCGCCCGCTCGCTGTCGATCTTGTTGGCCACCAGGATGACCGGAGTCTTCGACCGGCGCAGCACCCGGGCAACGGCCTCGTCGGTCGTGGTGGCGCCGACGGTCCCGTCGACCACCAGAACGATCGCGTCCGCGGTCCGCATGGCGAGTTCGGCCTGGTTCGCGACGGCCTGCTGCAGCCCCTTGGCGTCGGGTTCCCATCCGCCGGTGTCGACGACCGTGAATCGCCTGCCCGACCAGCTCGCGGCATAGGAGACACGGTCTCGCGTCACCCCGGGAATGTCCTCGACGACGGCCTCGCGACGGCCGAGGATCCGGTTGACCAACGTCGACTTGCCGACGTTGGGCCGTCCCACGATGGCGACGACGGGTACCGGCGTGGCATCGATCGGTTGGCCGTCGACGTCGAAATCGGTGAGCTGCCAATCGGCTTCGTCCGACCATGTCCCGTCGCCGGGAAGGGCGAGCTCCTCCCCCACTCCACTGTGTTCGGTCACGACTGCACTCCGATCCGGTCGCGGACCAGGCCATCGAGGGTGTCGACGACCTGGTCGAGGGTCAGGTCACTGGTGTCGACGATGACGGCGTCGCCGGCGGGACGCAGCGGCGACACCGTCCGCGTCGAGTCGAGGTGGTCGCGACGGTTCACGCTCTGCAGAACCTCGTCGTAGTCACTCGGCCGCCCGGCGGCCAGGTTCTGCCTGTGCCTGCGGGTTGCGCGGGCCTCCGGGGTCGCCGTGAGGAACACCTTGAGGTCGGCGTCGGGGAACACGACGGTCCCGATGTCACGACCCTCGACGACGACAAACGAGCCCTGCGCCTCGCGGCGTTGCACCGCAACGAGTTTGGTGCGGACGGCGGGAACGGCCGAGACCGCGGAGACCGCGTTGGTCACCGCGTCGGTCCGGATGGCGACTGACACGTCGACGTCGTCGAGGTAGCTGGTGCAGCCGTCGACCCCGATGTCGAGCCGGATGTCGGCACGTCCGACCACCTCCGCGATCGACGGGGTGTCCTGCAGCGACACACCGGCATTCAGCACGGCGAGCGTTGCCGCCCGATACATGGCGCCGGTGTCGAGGAACCGAGCGCCGACCCGATCGGCGAGCACCTTGGACACCGTCGACTTGCCGGTACCTGCTGGGCCGTCGATGGCGATCACGCGGGTGGTCGACGAATCGCCTTCGCCCACAAATCCTGTGCGTGCAGCGTCTTCGCTCACAAGCCGACCGCCTTGTACAGCGCGCCGATCTCGTCGCGACCCAGCACCCGGAGGCTGCCGGGCCGTTGCTCGCCCAGTGCGACCACACCGACATGCGTCCGCACCAGAGCGGTCACCGGAAAGCCGACCTCTTCCATCATGCGACGCACGATCCGGTTCCGGCCTTCATGGAGCGTGATGCGCACCAGCGACTGTCCGTCATGGACTTCGACCGGGCTGAAGGAATCAACCGTGACCGGCCCGTCCTCGAGTTCGACACCGGACTTCAGCACACGTCCCAGCGACCGCGGCACCTCACCCTTCAGCGTGGCCAGATAGGTCTTCGGTACCTCATAGGAGGGATGCATCAACCGGTGAGCGAGCTCACCATCGTTGGTCAGCAGCAACAGGCCCTCGGTGTCGGCATCGAGGCGACCCACATGGAACAGTCGCTGCCCGGCCATGACACGTTCGGCGACGATGTCGCCGACACAGGGCCGCCCCTGATCGTCGGACATGGTCGACTGCCAGCCCCTGGGTTTGTTGAGGGCCAGGTACTGCTTGTCCTCGTCAATGATCACTCGGGCCCCGTCCACGCGGATGACCGCGGTGTCCGGATTGATGCGCATGCCCTGTTCGGTGACGATCTCACCGTCCACCTCGACGCGACCGGCCGCGATGAGCTCCTCCGCACCACGCCGTGACGCCACCCCGGCGGCGGCCAGCACCTTCTGCAGGCGCACGCCGTCGGCGACGTAGGTGGCACCCGACTCGGCGGACTCGGAATCGGAGTGCTGGTGGCGGGCCGGCTTGGCATTGTTGAGCCGGACCTTGCCCGAGCGGACATCGGGTTTCGACGAGCCCTTCCGATGGGTCTTCTTCGTCGAACCGCCGGTGACCTGCGGGTTTCGTTTGCCCGCGCCCTTCGGCGCAGCGCGGTTGGACCCGGTCGTCTTTCCCCCGGTCTTCGGTGTGTTCTTGCGGGTCCCCTGTGCGCGCGCCGGCTTCTTGCGCGGGCCCGGTGTGCCGTCTCGGCTAGCGGATGCCATGTCATCAGTCCTGATCGTCTGTGTCCGGGGTGGGCGCCGACGTGTCGTCGGCCGCCGCTCCGGACGAAATGTTCTCTGACGAGTCTGACCGGTGAGCACCGAGTTTGGCGAATCGCGGGTCGAGCGACATCTCCTCGTGGAGGTCGTCGATGACGTCGACGTCCGGTAAGAGCGGCGCCAGATCGGGCAATTCGGTCAGTGAGGCGAGGCCGAGACGCTCGAGAAACATCTCGGTGGTGCCGTAGGTGGTGGCGGTGGTCTGAGGGTCGGTCCCGACCTCGTTGATGAGACCGCGGGCGACCAACGTCCGGATCACACCGTCGACGTTGACCCCGCGAATGGCACTGACACGCGCCCTGGTCACCGGTTGCCGGTAGGCGATCACAGCGAGGGTTTCCAGCGCGGCACGGGTGAGTTTGGATCGGGCGCCGTCGAGCAGCAACCGCTCGACGTACGGGGCGTACTCGGCTCGGGAGTAGTAGCGCCAGCCATCGCCCGCGAACCGCAGGTCGATACCGCTGTTCGCGGCGGTGAGTTCGTCGGCCATCCGGTTGAGCATCGTGCGGACCCGAACCACGTCCTGCTCGACCGCGGTCGCGAGCTCGTCGCTGGTCACCGGGGTATCGACCACCAAGAGCACCGCCTCGAGCGCCGATCGGAGTCGGGCGTCGTCGATGGTGAGCTCGTCGTCGATGTCCAGGGCGGACTGCCCACCCCCGGTCTGGTCGCCCACGTCCGCGACGGCGCCGCCGTCCTCGGTCATCCGTACTCCTCCGCTTTGTCCATGGCCAGGTCGTCCACCGAACGGTCGCCGGTCCAGCTGACCCGCAGATCACCCAGCGCCTCCGGCTGTTCGAACGCGACCGCCTGCTCTCGGTACAGCTCCAACAGTCCCAGAAAGCTGCCCACCAGCTCGAGCCCGCTCTCACAATCGGCCACCAACTGGTGGAAGGTCAGCCAGGAACCCGGGCTGGCGGTCAGCAACTCGGCCATCCGTCGGGCCTGCGCGGGCACCGACACGCTGTGCACGTCGTGAAGGTGATCCAGGCCGACCGTGGGCGTCGGCCGGGGCGTCAGCGCGGTCGCCGCGACCTGCGCAAATCCTGCCGCATCCACGCCAAGCGTCACTTCGGGAAGAAGCTCCTCGAATTGCTTCTCCAACGAGACCGCACGCGGATAGCGCTGTAGCGCAGCCGCTTCCAGCTCTCCGAACAATGCCGCCACCTGTTTGTAGGCGCGATACTGCAGGAGGCGGGCGAACAGCAGATCGCGCGCCTCGAGCAGTGCGAGGTCCTCGGGGTCGTCGACCTCCCCCGACGGCAGCAGGCGCGCCGCCTTCAAGTCGAGCAGGGTGGCCGCGACCACCAGGAACTCGGTGGTCTGCTCCAGTCCCATCTCCGGTCCGAGTTCGCGCGTGTAAGCGATGAAATCATCGGTGACCTCGTGCAGTGCCACCTCGGTGACGTCCAACCGATGCCTGCTGATCAGGTCGAGCAGCAGGTCGAACGGTCCTTCGAAATTGCGCAGCCGAACCTGGAAGCCGACGGGCTTGTCCTCCGAGGATCCGGCGTCGGACGCCGACTCGGCCTCGGCTCTCACCGCAGGAGGCGGCCCCGAGTCGAGCACCAGGTCGTCACCGCCGGCGGCGCGGTCGGTCATGCCGAGGGTGCATCGCGGGCGATGACCTCGCGGGCCAGCGCCCGGTAGGCCTTCGCACCCGCGGACTTCGGCGCCCAGGAAGTGATCGGTTCGCCGGCGACACTCGTCTCCGGGAATCGGACGGTACGGCTGATCACCGTGTCGTAGACCGCGTCCCCGAACACCTCGACCACCCGTTGCATCACCTCACGGGAATGCAATGTGCGGGCGTCGAACATCGTGACGAGGATGCCACCGAGCGACAGCCGCGGGTTCAGTCGGTCGCGGACCTTGTCGATGGTGTCGGTGAGCAGCGCCAGTCCACGGAGGCTGAAGTACTCGCATTCCATCGGGATCACAACGGTGTCCGCGCAGGCCAGCGCATTCACGGTCAGCAGGCCCAACGATGGCTGGCAGTCGATCAGCACGAAGTCATAGCGGTCGATGACCGGATGCAGGGCGCGGGCCAGCGACTGTTCCCGGCCCACCTCCGTGACGAGCTGGATCTCGGCGGCCGAGAGATCGATGTTGCTGGGCAGCAGGTCCAGTCCGTCGACGCGCGTGCGCATCAGTACGTCATCGGTCGACGCCTGCGGCGGAACCAGCAGGTTGTAGACGGTCTGGTCCAACTCGTGATGCGGAACGCCCAGTCCCGCCGACAACGCACCCTGGGGATCGAGGTCGACGAGCAGCACCCGCCGCCCACACTCGGCCAGCGCCGCACCCAGGTTGATGGTCGACGTCGTCTTGCCGACGCCACCTTTCTGATTACAGACCGCGACGACCGTGGCCGGGCCATGCCGATCGAGCGGCCGGGGTTCAGGGATATCGCGGTACGGACGGCCGGTGGGGCCGATCTCGTTCTCGTGCTCGGTGTCCTCGTCCGCGTCATGTGACGTCGAGACCGGGATCCGGTACTGCGCGTCGGCGGCAGACCGCGGTGCCCCCGGGGTGCTCACGTGTCCGCCGCTCCTCTCCGTCGTGTGAATCGTCGACCGATGCTGATGATCCCGACCGCGAAACGCTGGTCCCAGCCTAGTGGGTCCGATGCCCGAAGCTGCGGAGCATCGCCGACACGCCGCGGCCGGACGTCCGCCGTCATGATCACCGGGCGCGCGGATGCGCCGTGGAATAGACCTCGCGCATGGTGTTGACCGTCACCAACGTGTACACCTGCGTGGTCGTCACCGATGCGTGGCCCAGCAGTTCCTGCACCACGCGCACATCCGCGCCCCCGTCGAGCAGGTGGGTGGCGAAGCTGTGACGCAGGGTGTGCGGCGACACCTTCTTGTCGAGCCCGGCGCGCTGCGCCGCATCGACCAGCACCTGCCAAGCGCTCTGCCGCGACAGTCGGCCGCCGCGGGCGTTGAGGAACAGGGCAGGAACGGCGCGATGGACGAGTGCCGGGCGACCGCGTACCAGGTACGCCTCGAGTGCGTCGATCGCCGGACCGCCCACGGGGACGACCCGTTCCTTCCCGCCCTTACCGCGCAAGCGCACCGCGCGGGTGTCGGTGTCGATGTCGTCGACATCGAGCGCGATCGCCTCCGAGATGCGCGCGCCACAGCTGTAGAGCAGCTCGAGCAGCGCCCGATCTCGCAGGGCACGGGGATGATCGGCGGTGCCGGCGGACTCGAGGATCGCGAGCACCTCGTCGACCGGCAGCGACTTCGGGAGTCTCCGCGCCGGCCGTGGCGGACTGACTGCCCGTGCGACGTCGACCCCGACGATCCCCTCGGCCGCGGCGAACTTGTGAAAACCTCTGACCGCCACCAGAGTTCGCGCGATCGAGCTGTCGGCGAGCGGCGAGACGTCGGCGTCGGGATCACCGCGGCGAAGTTCGACGAGGAACTCCCGCACGTCCTCCTCGGTCACCTCGCGAAGGTCATCGATGCCGCGGGTGACCAGATAATGCTCATATCGGTCGAGGTCTCGTCGGTACGAGCTGACCGTGTTGACGGCGGCGCCGCGCTCGACCGTGAGGTGATCGAGGTATCGCGTCACCTGCTCCGCCGGGCTCTCGGCGGACACGGCGTGGCCGGTCATCGGTGCGAGCGGCGGGCGCGCAGCGCCGTCGGCTCGTCGGTCCAGGTCGCGGTCACCGCACGCAGGTCGGAGCCGCGGGCGTCGGCCGCCGCGACCGCGAGGATCCCGGCGACGCTCGTGGCGTTCACGATCTCACCGGCGAGAACCCGGCCGACCGCGTCGTCGAGCGCAAGCCACTCGACCGACATGTCGGCCTCCTCGTCGTGGCGTTCGGCCGCATCGAGCGACCGGAGTCCTTCGGCGAGATAGAGCCGCAACGCCTCGTCGGTGAATCCCGGGGACAGCGCGAGGTCCACCAGGACGTGCCAGCGATCGGCGGCGAGGTCCACCTCTTCGGCCAGCTCGCGTTGCGCAGCGACCAGAGGCCTCTCATCGGGCCCGGCGTCGAGCAACCCGGCCGGCAACTCGAGCAGCCGGCGACCGATCGGATGGCGATATTGCCGCACCATCGCGATCCTGCCGCCCTCGTCGCGCGCGACGACCGCGACCGCACCGAAATGCTCGACGACCTCACGCTCGGCGACCCGGCCGCTCGGCATCTCGACCTCGTCGACACGCAGAGTCAGGATCGCGCCGTCGTAGACGGTTGTGGTGGAGCGGACCGCGAAGTCGTGGCGTCCGGTCTGGGTGTGACCGTCGGATTCCCGGTCGGGTTCCGGTCCGCTCAAGCGCCACGTTCCTCGTCGTCGATCGCGTCCTCGCCGTCGGGAAGATGCCGCTCGTAGTCACCGAGATCGACGGGAAGTCGCTCGGCGGCTTTGTACTTCAGCGCCGCCTCGATCAACGCACGGAACAGCGGGTGTGGGCGCGTCGGCCGGCTCTTCAGTTCCGGATGGGCCTGGGTGGCGACCAGGAACGGATGCACCGACGTCGGATACTCGACGAACTCGACGAGGTGTCCGTCCGGCGATGTGCCCGAGAAGACCAGACCGGAGGCCGCGATCTTGTCGCGGTAGGCGTTGTTGACCTCGAAGCGGTGACGGTGGCGTTCGGACACGTCGGTCGTCCCGTAGGCCGCCGCGACGACGCTGCCGCGTTCCAGCGTGGCCGGGTAGGCGCCGAGCCGCATGGTGCCGCCCAGGTCGGCCTCTCCGGCGACCACCTCCGTCTGGTCGGCCATCGTCGAGATCACCGGATAGGGGGTGTCCGGGTCGAACTCGGTGGAGCTCGCATCGTCGAGACCGGCGGCACGGGCCGCCTCGATCACGACGCATTGCAGACCGAGACACAGTCCGAGCAGCGGGATACCCCGCTTGCGTGCGTACGCGATCGCACCGACCTTGCCCTCGATCCCGCGGATGCCGAAGCCTCCGGGAATCAGAACCGCATGCGCATCGGCGAGTGCTGCCTGAGCGCCCTCGAGGGTCGAGCATTCGTCCGACGGGACCCACTTGATCTCGGTGCGCGCCTTCCAGGCGAAACCGCCGGCCCGGATCGCCTCGGTGACCGACAGATAGGCGTCCGGCAGGTCGACGTACTTACCGACGAGCGCCACCGTCACCGTCTCGCGGGGATCGTGCACCCGCTTGAGCAGCTCGCCCCACTCGGTCCAGTCGACATCACGGAACGGCAGGCCGAGCTTGCGCACCACGTACGCGTCGAGTTGCTCGCGGTGCAGGACTTTCGGGATGTCGTAGATCGACGGTGCGTCCGGGGTGGAGATGACGCCCTCGAGCTCGACATCGCACATGAGCGCGATCTTGTTCTTCAGGCCCTCCGGGACATCACGATCGCACCGCAGGATCAGTGCGTCCGGTTGGATGCCGACGTTGCGCAGCGCCGCCACCGAGTGTTGGGTCGGTTTCGTCTTCAGCTCGCCCGACGGCGCCAGGTACGGGACCAAGGACACGTGCAGGAAGAACACATTGTCCCGGCCGACGTCGTGGCGGATCTGGCGTGCGGCCTCGATGAACGGCTGCGACTCGATGTCACCGACGGTGCCGCCGATCTCGGTGATGACCACATCGGGGGCCTCACCGTCGGAACCCGGCTCGCGCATGGCCAGCACCCGGGACTTCAGTTCGTCGGTGATGTGCGGGATCACCTGGACCGTCTCCCCGAGATACTCGCCTCGACGCTCCTTGGCGATCACCGACGAATACACCTGCCCGGTGGTCACATTCGCCGACTGGGAGAGATTGCGGTCCAGAAACCGCTCGTAGTGTCCGACGTCGAGGTCGGTTTCGGCACCGTCCTCGGTGACGAAAACCTCGCCGTGCTGGAACGGATTCATGGTGCCCGGATCCACATTCAGATACGGGTCGAGCTTCTGCATCGTGACCCGGAGGCCGCGCGAGGTGAGAAGCTGGCCGAGGCTCGATGCCGTCAATCCCTTGCCCAGGGACGACGCAACACCGCCCGTCACAAAGATGTGTTTGGTGTCGTGCACGTGGCGAAGTGGTCGCAATGCGTCTCCCGTCGGCCGAAACAGGCCAAAAACCCTGATTACCTACGGGACTACAGGGTAACACCTCCCGCGCCGTTCGACCGCCGCCACACCGCCACCCTCGGCGCCGGCCGCCCGGATCAGGTGGCCGGTTCGGCGCCGACGGTGATCGCACGTGCGCCGGGACCCGTGCCATAGGCGGCGGTCTTGCCGTCGGCCTCCTGCGCCAGCGCCAGCACGGTCGTGATCAGCCCCGTCTGCTGATCCACGTTGTCGACGGTGGACACGGCGTTGCCGAGCGAGGGATCCGAGCGCACCACCGCGATCGGCGAGCCGCCGGTCGCCGAGCCGGCCCGCCCCACGAGCACGCCACCCTGTGCGCGGGCGGCCAGGGCGCCGGCCATCCGTGCCATCAGCTGACCCTGGGCGCCGGAGTCGTCGCCGAGCGCATCCCCGGTGACCACGACCACGAGATCTGCCGTCGACAGGGCGTTGTCGGCAGCATTGATGAAGCCACCCTCACGCAGTGCCTGGAGGCCGAGTCGCACATCGCCGGCAGAGGCGGCCGACCGCCCGTCGGGATGCAACAGCAGCGCACCGAGGAGGTCACCGACCCGTCCACCGGAATCGGTCAGCTCCGCACGGAGCGTGGCACCGGGCGGGATGGTCTGATCGACGATCGTGCGCAGCTGTTCCGCATTCTGGTCGCGGACCAGGTCGTCGGTCATCCCGATCTGTCCGGCGAACCGGGCGCCGGCGGCCGAGATCGACTCCTTGACGGCATCGACGTCGGCGTCGGCGGCATTGGGGGCAGTGACCACCAGCACCGATTGGCCCTTCAATGTGCCGGCGATCAGCCGTGGCGCGACCGCTGCACCGAAACTGTTGGCAGCGTTCAGCTGCGCGTTGAGCTGGTCGCGCTGGGACTCGAGGTCGCCGATCCGATCGCGGGAGGTCCCGGTGATCGAGTTGACGCGTTCACCCACGAAGCCCGAGCCCAGGAAGAGACCCACCGCCAGGGCCAGGAAGACCGCGACGAGTGAGATCGCATGTTGCCGAAGCGAGATCATCTACTACCTGTTCCACACACCCTGGGCCCACTCGACCGCCTGGTGGTATTGCGCCCGAGCCCAGTCGATGACGTCGGGGCCCATGTTGGACAGCAGGACGGCCGCGATCACTGCGATCAGAGCCGCGAGGATGACGCACGCGATCGCCGCCCCGGACACGCGACTGCGGTACAGCGTGGCGACCGCCTTGGCGTCCACCAGTTTCGGCCCGACCTTCAGTCGGGTGAGGAAGGTCGACGGGTTGCTCTCCCGGCGTGACCGGTCGAAGAAGTCGTCGAGCGTGCCGCCGTATCCGACGGTCACGATGAGGTCGGCACCGTGATAGTCGGTGAGCAGCAGCGCCAGATCGGCGGCCGAGCCGGCGGCGGGAAAGGTGGTCGCGCCGATCCCGAGGTCCTGGATGCGGGCCAGCCCAGTGGCATGCCCGTCGGTGTCGGCCGGAAGTACCAGTTGCGCCCCTGATTTGAGCGTCGCCGTCTTCATCTCCTCGGGGTCGCCGACGATGAGCGCGGGCTTGTGACCGGCCTTCATGAGGGTGTCCGCGCCTGCTCCGACACCGACCAGCACCGGCGAGTACTCCTTGATGAACGGTTTGAGGGCCCGCAGATCGGTCGCCCGGTCCGGTCCGTCGGCGACGATCACCACGTGACGTCCGGCGAGGTCGACATCGATGTCGGGTACACCGACTCCGTCGATGAGCAACGGGGATTCACTGCGGATGAACTCGATCGTGTTGCCGGAGAAGGCTTCCAGATGATCGACGAGGCCGGTCTTGGCCTCGATCATCATGTCCGCTATGTCGCGCTCCTCGAGCTCGGTGCCGAGCGCGAGCCGACGTTCGCCGACGTAGAGCCGGTTGTTGTCGATGCGAAGCTTGGCACCGTCCTTCACCCGCTTGAAGACCTCGTCCCCGACGTTGTCGAGCAGGACGATGCCTGACGCGACGAGGACCTCCGGCCCGAGGTTGGGGTATCGGCCGGAGATCGACTGCGACGCGTTGACCACGGCGACGACGTTGGCCTGCACCAGCGCATCGGCGGTCACCCGGTCGAGGTCGATCTCGTCGAGGATCGCGATGTCCCCCGGACCGACGCGATCCAGCAGACGCCGAGTGTTCTTGTCTATCCTGGCTATTCCGGTGACGCCAGGGAGTTCATTCGTCGTGCGGGCGAGCAGGGCAGGCATCTTCATGACGCCCATGATTGACGCGCGGAGTCCTCAACGCGCGGAGGCGCGCCGTAACAACTGCAACTTTTGTCACATCAGTAACAACGTCGGTGCGAGACGCACCACCGGGTTCTACGTCCGCTCGGCTTCTGCGGTCGCGAGCAGCTCCTCGGCGTGGGCCCGACCGGTGTCCGAGTCCCCGAGTCCGGCCAGCATTCGCGCGAGTTCCGCCACGCGTTCGTCGCGGTCGAGGGTACGAACGGTGCTGGTGTGCGGGCGGTTCTTGGTGGCGGCTGCGCTCTTCCCGATCACGAGGTGGTTGTCGGCGAATGCCGCGACCTGTGGCAGGTGGGTCACGACGATCACCTGGTGTGCGCGCGCCAGCCGCGCCAGGCGCCTGCCGATCTCGACCGCGGCCCGTCCGCCGACGCCGGCATCGACCTCGTCGAACACCATCACCGATCCGCTCGTCGGGGCGGCCAGAACGACCTCCATGGCCAACATCACGCGGGACAGCTCACCGCCGGAGGCGGAGCGCGCAATCGGCAGCGGCGTCGCACCCTTGTGCGCCACCAGAGCGAACTCGACCCGATCCGCGCCGCTCGCGCCGGAATGCGCCCGGCCATCCTCCAGGTCGATGGCCAGCCGGTCGTCGTCGGCGGCCGGATCGAGCCCGACGTCGACAGCCAACGCGGCGTCGCCCATCGCGAGGCCGGCGAGTTCGGCCGAGACCTTGGTCGCCATCGACTTCGCCGCGCTGCGGCGTCGTTTGCGGAGTTTTGTTGCCGCGTCGACCACCTTCGCCTGAGCGGCGGCCGCGGCGTTCTCCAACTCGGTCACCGATCGCTGCGGATCGTCGATCTCGGCCAATCGGACCTCGGCCGCCTGGCGCCAGGCGATGACACCGTCGATGTCGGGGGCATACTTGCGGACCAGTGCCTTGAGTTCGGCCTGCCGGTTGAGCAGCTTGTCGAGTTCCTCGGCATCGGCCGGGAGGTCGCCGAGGAACGAGGTCAGTTCCTCCCCGACGTCGGTGATGACCGTCAGCGCCTCGGCCACCCTGGGCAGCAGTTCCCGCAGGGTCTCGTCGCTCGTCGTCTCCAGCGTGCTGCGTACCTGTCCGAGTCCGTCGATGACCGAGCCGTCGTCTCCGGCGATGATCTGGTGAGACTGCGCACCGGCGGCACGGATGCTCTCCAGGTCGGTCAGCCTTCGGATCGTCGCCGCGAGGTCGGAGTCCTCGCCGGGCTGCGGATCGACCGCGGCGATCTCATCGACGCCGAACCGGAGCCGATCGGCTTCCTGCGCGAGTTCCCGATGGTTGGTCCGCCTCGCGTCGAGTTCATCGAGCAGCGCGATCCATTCGTCGCGTGCCTTCCGGTAGGCATCGACCGCGGTCGCCACCGACCCGCCGGCGAATGCGTCGAGCGCGGCCCGTTGGTGTTCGGGTTTGATCAGGCGAAGCTGATCGTTCTGTCCGTGCACGGTCAACAGGTGGTTGGTCAATCGGCCCATGACCCCGACCGGGACGGAACGTCCGCCGAGGTGCGCACGGGATCGGCCATCCGAACTGACCGAGCGCACCGCGATCACCGTGCCGTCGTCGTCGACGTCGGCGCCCGCCGATTCCAGAATCTCGGCGATGACCGGGTCGGCGTGCGCGTCGTCGGGCGACCCACCGTGATCGACGAGCCGGAAACGACCCTCGACGGTCGCCTTCGCGTCACCGGACCGCACACGCGTCGCATCGGCCCGGGCACCCGACAACAGGTGCAGGCTGGTGACGATCATGGTCTTTCCCGCGCCGGTCTCACCCGTCAGAGCGGTGAAACCGGGATGGAACTGCGCGGATGCCTGCGCGATGACACCCAGGCCCTCGATGGACAGTTCTTCCAGCACGTCAGACCTGCCTCCCCCGCCAACCCGTCACGGGTAGATCGAACTTGGTCACCAACCGGTCGGTGAAGGGCTCCGAATCGATCCGGACCCACAGCACCGATCGTTCACTGCGGACGACTTCGACGCGGGCCCCCGCGGACACGTCGAACTTGCGGCGTCCGTCACAGAGCGCCACACCCGGCCGACCGCGTCGATCCACCTCGACCGCCACCCGCGAGGCCGGACTGGTGACCAATGGCCGGGCGAACAGCGCGTGGGCGTTGCTCGGCACCACCAGAATCGCCTCGAGGTCCGGCCACATCACCGGCCCGCCCGCAGAGAACGCGTAAGCCGTCGATCCGGTGGGCGTGGCCACCAGCACGCCGTCGGCACCGAACGCGGACACGGGCCTCCCATCGACCTCGGTGACGAGTTCGAGAACTCCGCTGTTGGTGCGGTTGAGTATCGCCACCTCGTTCAGCGCCCAGCTGCGCAGCACCGGATCGCCCGGCCGAGCCGGATCGATCACCGTGACGTCCAGCGTCATCCGGGGCTCCACCCGATAGTCGCCGGCGATCAGCTGTTGCATGACCGAATCGAGCCGGTTGGCCTCGGCCTCGGCGAGAAAGCCGATGTGTCCCATGTTGATACCGAGAACTGGAACCTCTGCCGGGTACGCGAGCTCGGCAGCGCGCAGGAAGGTACCGTCGCCACCGAGAACGATGACCACCTCACAGCCCTCGGCCGAGGCCGGCACCGGTGAGGCCACTTCGACGGCAGCGCCGATACTGCGCAGGTGGTCCGGATCGACCGGATGGCCGGCCGACCTCGTCGGACCGTGTGACGACCCCGCATCGAGCGCGGACTCGTGCGCCTTCGTGTCGTAGTCGACGACGCGCAGCTTCACCCCGGCCGCCGCACAATGGCGCGCGATGGCATCCATTGTCTTCGTGACGATCTCACGTCCGGTGTGGGCGACCACGAGAAACTCCCGATGGCCTGCCGGATCGGCGACAGCATCGTTGGCCACTATGGTCCCTTCGTCTGTCAGCGAGGCCCGTTCTCGACGGCCCGTGTGATCATCTCGATCAGCGCCGGGTCATCGGATGTCCCCGAGACGGTGGCGGCATCATCGACACCACCCGTCGTGTCCGTTCGATGTTCGACCCTATCCGGCCTCGACGTCTCCTCGTCGGGCCGGTCGGCGTCGGCGGACGCCGACGGATCGTTCGTGGTCACGCTGACCACGCGTTCCTTGCGCAGCCACAGGAAGTATTCGACGTTGCCCGACGGGCCGGGAAGCGGACTCGCGACCACCCCGCGGGTCTCGAGGCCGAGCCGTTTGGCCGCGCGGGCGACGCCGAGCACGGCGTCGACGCGTTGTCGAGGGTCGCGGACCACACCCCCCGAGCCGACGCGGTCCTTGCCGACCTCGAACTGCGGTTTGACCATCGGAAGCAGATCACCTCCGACCCGCACACATCGGGCCAGCGCGGGCAGCACCAGCGCCAATGAGATGAATGAGAGGTCCGCTACGACCAGATCGACCTCACCTCCGATGGCATCGGGAGCGAGATGCCGAACATTGGTACGGTCGTGCACGCTCACCCGTGGGTCGTTCTGGAGGCGCCACACCAGTTGTCCGTACCCGACGTCGACGGCGACCACCTCGGTGGCCGCGCGCTTGAGTAGAACGTCGGTGAATCCTCCGGTCGAGGCGCCGGCATCCAGGCAACGCCGTCCGCCCACACTCAGCCCTGCCGGCTCGAACTCCTCCAGCGCCCCGAGCAGCTTGTGGGCGCCCCGCGACGCCCAGTTCTCCCCCAGATCGTCCACGACGACGATCGGCGTGTCGCGGGCCACGTTCGTCGCCGGTTTCGCCGCCACGACTCCGTTGATCTTGACGTGTCCGTCGGCGATGAGTGTGCGGGCCTGTTCACGGGATCGGGCCAGGCCACGACGGACGAGTTCGGCATCGAGTCGTGCTCGCGGGGCCACCTCTCAGCCCTTCACCGTGGATCGACGTCTTCCAAGGCGCTCGTCAACACCTCATGGGCACGCTCGAGGAGTTCGGTCTGACGTGCCAGCGACCCCAGGTCGAACTCGTCGCCGGCCGATCGCCGCACCTCGTCGACCTGCCCGAGCAGTTCGGACACCGCATCGCCGACCGTCGCGGGGTCGATGTCGGCCCCGGGAATCCGCTGGGCGTCATCCGACCCCGCCGATCCCGTCGCGCGCGGCATCAGATGCGGGCCCGGACGCGGTGGGCCCGGGACCGGTCTCGTGGATGCCGGCATGTTCTGGTCTGGGCGGCCCGATTCGGTCATGGTGCCACCAACGCTAGCGCACCGGCGTCACGCCGACCGACTCGAGAACGCGACGGACTTCTGGGTCCGGACTGGTCACCACGAGATCTGCGGGATCGAAACCGGCGTCGTCGAGCTCTTGCCACACTGCTGCGGCCAGTGCCGGGACGAGACTCTCCGGCCGCGGCTCGCCATCGGCGTGAACGGTGGCGGTGGTCCCGTCGACAACGATTCGCCAGCCGTCGTGGTCACCGACGCGAACGACGTCGGCGTCGAACGACTGCAAACCGGCGAGATCACCGATCACGAATGTCGGCCGCTGCTCGGGTGGCGCGGTCAGGAGGTCCAACGCGGAGCTGACCCCGGTGAGCACCAATGCGCTGTCGACGCCGACCGAATGCGCACCCTCGATATCGGTGTCGAGGCGGTCACCGACCACAAGAGGCCGCGACGCACGGCTGCGCGCGATCGCATCCGCCATCAGCGGCGCGGCAGGTTTGCCCGCGACGAGGGGCGTCTTGCCGGTCGCGTTGGCAACCGCGGCGACCATCGAGCCGTTGCCCACCAGGACCCCCCGCTCGGAAGGGAGGGTCGCGTCGGTGTTGCAGGCGATCCACAGGGCACCGGCGTTGATGGCCAGGGCGGCCTCCGACAGCTGCGCCCAGCCGGTATCGGGGGAATGCCCCTGGATGACCGCAGCGGGTCGGTCGTCGGCACTGCGGGTCACTCCGATACCCACCTCACGCACCTCCTGGGCAAGTCCGTCCGTCCCGATGACCAGGGCCCGCGAACCGGGGGCCAGGTGCTCGGCGAGCAACCTCGCGGCCGACTGTGCACTCGTGATCACCTGATCGACAGTCGCGGCGAAGCCCAGTTCCACCAGGTGCGCCACGACCTCGGCAGGACGCCGGCTCGCGTTGTTGGTGACGAAGTAGCGTGCGGTGCTGACGGATTCGAGCGCTTCACGTGCTCCCGGAAGAGCATGCTTACCGGCGTACACCGTTCCGTCCAGATCGAGCAGCAGTGCATCGTATCGGGTCGCGAGGGCACGTACCGGCGCCGAGACCGCGTTGTCGGACTCGGCCGGCTCAGCCGGTACCTCGGCTGGTACATCGGCTGGTAAAGGTGTCTCTGCCGCGGCCTTGTCGACCGGAACACCCGCGGTGCCGGTGTCGACCGGGAGATCCCCGACGGCGGGGTCGTCCACCGCGGGGGACTCCACCGCGGAATCATCGATCATGTTCGAAGCCGTGATGGTCGCCTCGTCGTGCGTCGCCTCCGGGGCCGGCCCCGTGCTCGGCCCCGGCACCGTCGTGGGCGCCGACGGCACCGGAGCGGAAGCCACACCAGCGTCGAAGGACTCACCCGCCCCTGCTTCGTCATCCACCGGCACTGCCGACTCCGCGTCCGAGTACGACTCGTCGGTCAGTTCCACCAAGCGGAGCTCGGCGTCCGTGACATCCTCGACATCGGCAGAGGCCGCGTTCATGAACCATGTGATCGCGTCGTCGGTTCGGCCCGCCGCCAGCAGCGCGGAGGCATAGGCATAGAAAAGACGAGCAGGCGTGGTGCCGGTACGACCGGGCGTCAGATCGTCGGATTGCAGTGTCACGACGGCTTTCTCGGGCTCGCCGAGGTCGATGCGGGCTCCGGACTCGACAATCCGCATCTCGGTCGCCTCTTCGCCCGACAGGGTACGACCGTCGTCGCTGCGTGCGAGTTCGATGGCACGGGCCGGTCGTCCCAATCCGCGCTCCGCGTCGGCGATCAGCGGCAGCAATCCGGTGTTGCCGGTGATCCGCCGGGCCGCCCGCAGCTCCGACACCGCCTCCTGCCACTCACCGGCGTTGTATGCGGCGATGCCCATGGTCTCGCGGACCACGCCAACCCGTCCGGCGCGGCGACGCGCTGCGCGCGCGTGTTCGAGCGCGGCTGCCGGATCGTCGTCGAGCAGGCGCGTGACCATCACCAGATGGCGCGCCACATTCTCTGCATTGGTCTTGTCCAGCGTCAGCAGGTCGCGTCGTACCTCGGAGTCGAGGTCCGAGGCAGCCACGTCGTTCGGCAACGCCGGCTCATCCGGACGACCTGCCGAACCGGTTCCGCGGGACGGACGATGTGCACGGCCTGCGTTTCCGTCGCGGCGTGGGCCGCTGTCGCGGCGCTGTCCATCGCGGCGCGGAGCACCCTCTCGTCGGGGAGCGCGGTCACGGTCATTCATAGCAGCCAATCTATGCCTCGCAGCGGGACGGACGTCGGATAATCGGCCGCCGGCCGTGCTGCAGACCCGGTGTCGAGAGATCCGGGTGCGGCACCATGCCGGTGGCATGCCAACGGCCCCGCATTCGAGGAATCTCGAATACAGGGCCGTTGTCCAGGTTGTGTTCGGCGGTGTCCTACTCTCCCACACTGGTTAGGGTGCAGTACCATTGGCGCTGGAGGGCTTAGCTTCCGGGTTCGGAATGGGACCGGGCGTTTCCCCTCCGCTATGGCCGCCGAAACATTGTGAAACACACGCAGTGTTTGTTTATCTTGTGTGAACCACCCTCAACCAATGGTTACCACTGGTTGAGGGGTTCACGAGGGGCGGAGCCCCCGTGCGTGTTGTTTCAGAAGTGTCATAGTGGATGCGAGCAGAGCTCTATCAGTTCTTATCGGTGATAAGTGTTGTTGTAAGTCCTCGGCCGATTAGTACCAGTCACCTACACACATTGCTGTGCTTCCAGTTCTGGCCTATCAACCCCATGGTCTGTGGGGGGCCTTACCCCCTCGAGGGGGTGAGAAACCTCATCTTGGAACAGGCTTCCCGCTTAGATGCTTTCAGCGGTTATCCCTTCCGAACGTAGCTAACCAGCGATGCCCCTGGCGGGACAACTGGCACACCAGAGGTTCGTCCGTCCCGGTCCTCTCGTACTAGGGACAGGTTTCCTCAAGTTTCTGACGCGCGCGGCGGATAGAGACCGAACTGTCTCACGACGTTCTAAACCCAGCTCGCGTGCCGCTTTAATGGGCGAACAGCCCAACCCTTGGGACCTACTCCAGCCCCAGGATGCGACGAGCCGACATCGAGGTGCCAAACCATCCCGTCGATATGGACTCTTGGGGAAGATCAGCCTGTTATCCCCGGGGTACCTTTTATCCGTTGAGCGACACCACTTCCACACGTTGGTGCCGGATCACTAGTCCCGACTTTCGTCCCTGCTCGACATGTACGTCTCACAGTCAAGCTCCCTTGTGCACTTACACTCAACACCTGATTGCCAACCAGGCTGAGGGAACCTTTGGGCGCCTCCGTTACATTTTGGGAGGCAACCGCCCCAGTTAAACTACCCACCAGGCACTGTCCCTGAACCCGATCAGGGTCCGAGGTTAGAAGTCCAATACGATCAGAGTGGTATTTCAACAACGACTCCACAACCACTGGCGTGGCCGCTTCACAGTCTCCCACCTATCCTACACAAACCGAACCGAACACCAATACCAAGCTATAGTGAAGGTCCCGGGGTCTTTTCGTCCTGCCGCGCGTAACGAGCATCTTTACTCGTACTGCAATTTCGCCGAGTCTGTGGTTGAGACAGCAGAGAAGTCGTTACGCCATTCGTGCAGGTCGGAACTTACCCGACAAGGAATTTCGCTACCTTAGGATGGTTATAGTTACCACCGCCGTTTACTGGGGCTTAAATTCTCAGCTTCACACCCCGAAGGGCATTAACCGGTCCTCTTAACCTTCCAGCACCGGGCAGGCGTCAGTCCGTATACATCGTCTTACGACTTCGCACGGACCTGTGTTTTTAGTAAACAGTCGCTTCTCTCTGGTCTCTGCGACCCACACCAGCTCACGCCGCAAGGACGGTCACCGGGATGGGTCCCCCTTCTCCCGAAGTTACGGGGGCATTTTGCCGAGTTCCTTAACCACAGTTCTCTCGATCGCCTTAGTATTCTCTACCTGACCACCTGTGTTGGTTTGGGGTACGGGCCGTGTACCAACTCGCTAGAGGCTTTTCTCGGCAGCATAGGATCATGGATTTCGCCGCAACGGCTACGCATCACCTCTCAGGATATATGTGTGACGGATTTACCTACCACACTCCCTACAGGCTTACACCAGTATTACCACTGACTGGCCCCACTACCTTCCTGCGTCACCCCATCGCTTGCCTACTACCAGCCGAGGTCCCATGCAGCCCCATCCGGTCACCCGAAGGTGATCCATCTGGTTTTGGATGGTTAGTACAACTGATTCAGCATGGACGCCTGTACACGGGTACGGGAATATCAACCCGTTGTCCATCGACTACGCCTGTCGGCCTCGCCTTAGGTCCCGACTCACCCTGGGCGGATTAGCCTGGCCCAGGAACCCTTGGTCATCCGGCGGCAGAGTTTCTCACTCTGCTTTCGCTACTCATGCCTGCATTCTCACTCCCACACCCTCCACCACTAGCTCACGCTGTGGCTTCCAGGGATGCAGGACGCTCCCCTACCCACCCACACCACTGCTCCCCACCCCGCAAGGCGAAGAGAATGACTTGTGTGAGTGCCGCGGCTTCGGCGGTGTACTTGAGCCCCGCTACATTGTCGGCGCAGGATCACTTGACCAGTGAGCTATTACGCACTCTTTCAAGGGTGGCTGCTTCTAAGCCAACCTCCTGGTTGTCTTCGCGACCCCACATCCTTTTCCACTTAGTACACGCTTAGGGGCCTTAGCCGGCGATCTGGGCTGTTTCCCTCTCGACTACGAACCTTATCGCCCGCAGTCTCACTGCCACACTCTCACTTACCGGCATTCGGAGTTTGGCTGACGTCAGTAACCTAGTAGGGCCCATCGGCCATCCAGTAGCTCTACCTCCAGTAAGAAACATGTGACGCTGCACCTAAATGCATTTCGGGGAGAACCAGCTATCACGGAGTTTGATTGGCCTTTCACCCCTACCCACAACTCATCCCCTCCATTTTCAACTGAAGTGGGTTCGGGCCTCCACGACGTCTTACCGACGCTTCACCCTGGCCATGGGTAGATCACTCCGCTTCGGGTCTAGACCCGGCGACTCCACGCCCTATTCAGACTCGCTTTCGCTACGGCTACCCCACACGGGTTAACCTCGCCACCGAGCACTAACTCGCAGGCTCATTCTTCAAAAGGCACGCCATCACCCACAGCCGACCAAACGACTCGCAGGCTTTGACGGATTGTAAGCGTCCGGTTTCAGGTACTATTTCACTCCCCTCCCGGGGTACTTTTCACCTTTCCCTCACGGTACTAGTCCGCTATCGGTCACCAGGAAGTATTCAGGCTTACCGGGTGGTCCCGGCAGATTCACAGCAGATTCCACGAGCCCGCTGCTACTTGGGAGAACATCACGCAAGACCACAGGTTTTCAGCTACCGGACTCTCACCGACTACGGCAGACCATTCCAGGCCACTTCACCTAACCCACAGCTTTATCACTCACGCCCAGACAGGTAGATCTGAGAAGATGAACCCCACAACACCACACACACAACCCCTACCCGGTATCACATGCGCATGGTTTAGCCTCCTCCGCTTTCGCTCGCCACTACTCACGGAATCACAATTGTTTTCTCTTCCTATGGGTACTGAGATGTTTCACTTCCCCACGTTCCCCCCACACAGCCTATACATTCAGCTGGTGGTAACACGACATCACTCGTGCTGGGTTTCCCCATTCGGACACCCTCGGATCACAGCTCGTTTGACAACTCCCCGAGGACTATCGCGGCCTACCACGTCCTTCATCGGCTCCTGGTACCAAGGCATCCACCGAACGCCCTTAAACACTTACAACAACACCTACACCCACAGGGGCTCCGCCCCCCATGCACCCCCAACAGGAGACACACAAGGAAACAACACCCCCCACGAATGTAGACATCACACAACAAACTCGAACAAAACACACAAACCAAAAACTATTGATTCAATATGCATTGCAAAATAAAGATGCTCGCATCCACTATGCACTTCTCAAACAACACACACCCACCACCCACACACCTCTGTATGCCCCACCACAGGACACCTCACCAAGGCTGCGCAATGACAGGCCCAGAAGAAACGTGTGTTCCCTCAGAACCCCGATAGTGTGCTGACAACGCCACCCACCTCACAGTGAACAGCCACCCACCCCACCAACCCAGACAGGCCGGCAGAACAGATCTGTTTGATGTTTCACCCTCGAACACACACCCACCGCACGGACACATGCCGGCAGAAATGGGTGATGTTGTGTGCTCCTTAGAAAGGAGGTGATCCAGCCGCACCTTCCGGTACGGCTACCTTGTTACGACTTCGTCCCAATCGCCGATCCCACCTTCGACGGCTCCCTCCACAAGGGTTAGGCCACCGGCTTCGGGTGTTACCGACTTTCATGACGTGACGGGCGGTGTGTACAAGGCCCGGGAACGTATTCACCGCAGCGTTGCTGATCTGCGATTACTAGCGACTCCGACTTCACGGGGTCGAGTTGCAGACCCCGATCCGAACTGAGACCGGCTTTAAGGGATTCGCTCCACCTCACGGTATCGCAGCCCTCTGTACCGGCCATTGTAGCATGTGTGAAGCCCTGGACATAAGGGGCATGATGACTTGACGTCATCCCCACCTTCCTCCGAGTTGACCCCGGCAGTCTCCTGCAAGTCCCCACCATCACGTGCTGGCAATACAGAACAAGGGTTGCGCTCGTTGCGGGACTTAACCCAACATCTCACGACACGAGCTGACGACAGCCATGCACCACCTGTACACCAACCACAAGGGAACAACCATCTCTGGCTGCGTCTGGTGTATGTCAAACCCAGGTAAGGTTCTTCGCGTTGCATCGAATTAATCCACATGCTCCGCCGCTTGTGCGGGCCCCCGTCAATTCCTTTGAGTTTTAGCCTTGCGGCCGTACTCCCCAGGCGGGGTACTTAATGCGTTAGCTACGGCACGGATCCCGTGAAAAGGAACCCACACCTAGTACCCACCGTTTACGGCGTGGACTACCAGGGTATCTAATCCTGTTCGCTACCCACGCTTTCGCTCCTCAGCGTCAGTTACTACCCAGAGACCCGCCTTCGCCACCGGTGTTCCTCCTGATATCTGCGCATTTCACCGCTACACCAGGAATTCCAGTCTCCCCTGTAGTACTCAAGTCTGCCCGTATCGCCTGCACGCCTGCAATTGAGTTGCAGAATTTCACAGACGACGCGACAAACCGCCTACGAGCTCTTTACGCCCAGTAATTCCGGACAACGCTCGCACCCTACGTATTACCGCGGCTGCTGGCACGTAGTTGGCCGGTGCTTCTTCTCCAGGTACCGTCACTCACGCTTCGTCCCTGGTGAAAGAGGTTTACAACCCGAAGGCCGTCATCCCTCACGCGGCGTCGCTGCATCAGGCTTGCGCCCATTGTGCAATATTCCCCACTGCTGCCTCCCGTAGGAGTCTGGGCCGTGTCTCAGTCCCAGTGTGGCCGATCACCCTCTCAGGTCGGCTACCCGTCGTCGCCTTGGTAGGCCATTACCCCACCAACAAGCTGATAGGCCGCGGGCCCATCCCACACCGCAAAAGCTTTCCACCACAGAACATGCATCCCATGGTCATATCCGGTATTAGACCCAGTTTCCCAGGCTTATCCCAGAGTGCAGGGCAGATCACCCACGTGTTACTCACCCGTTCGCCACTCGAGTACCCTGCAAGCAGGGCCTTTCCGTTCGACTTGCATGTGTTAAGCACGCCGCCAGCGTTCGTCCTGAGCCAGGATCAAACTCTCCATGAAAAAACGCTGAAACACGCCAACCAACCGGCCGGCACAATTTCAACACAATCAGGAAAGCAAAACCTGACAAAAACAATCCAAAAAACTGGCAAAACTCTAAACACCCAACATACGGGGTATGTCGGATGCCCAAAACAATGCCATCAAATAAATGGCATCAAACAATCCATCAACACACTATCGAGTTCTCAAAGAACACACACCCACCAGCACCACCCTGTAACAGGGCGCTCACCAGCAAGCTTTACGTTCTGTTTGGATTTGCTGCCCGCTTCCGGGGCAACTCTTCCAGCGTACCGGAGTGATCTCCGATCCGCAACTCCCGTTTCGATCTCTCGATCCGGGGCTGGCCCCACAGAGTCGTCCCGAACTCACGTTCGGGCACCGTCACTGCCCGGGTCCTTGTCGGCCCCGGGGAAGTTGCTCCCTGCGGTGCGTCGATTAAGTTACACAGGTGCGAACAACGCGTCAAATCGCCTGGTCAGAGCGTTACGGTCGCGCCGGCGAAGCTCTTCTTTCCACGCCGGATCACCAGCCAGCGACCGTGCAGCAGATCCGAGGTCGTCGGCTGCCACTCCGGATCGGTGACCTTCGCATTGTTCACATAGGCGCCGCCCTCTCCGATGGCACGGCGTGCAGCCTTGTTGCTGTCCGACAGTCCGGTGTCCACGAGGAGCTCGACGATCGTCGGAGACACATCCGTGTAGGCGGCGACCGAGGTCTCACCCACGGCGGCCGCCAGCGTCTGTTCGTCGAGATCCGCGAGGTCGGCGCGCCCGAACAGCGCCTGGCTCGCCAGCTCGGCGGCCCGCGTGTGCTGTTCACCGTGGATCAATGTGGTCATCTCCGCTGCGAGACGCTTCTGCGCGATCCGCAGGTGTGGCGTCTCCTCGGTGGCCCTCTCGAGTTCCGCGATCTCGTCACGACCGAGGAAGGTGAACCACTTGAGGTAGCGCACGACATCGGCATCGGCCGTGTTCACGAAGTACTGGTACCAGGCGTATGGGCTGGTCAGCTCCGGGTCGAGCCACAGGCTGCCGCCCCCGGTGGACTTGCCGAACTTCTTGCCGTCCGACGACGTGACCAGCGGAACGGTCATCGCGTGCAGGGTCGCACCGTCGATCCGACGCGCGAGATCGACACCGCCGACGATGTTCCCCCACTGATCCGACCCGCCGATCTGCACTGTGCAGCCGTGACGGCGGTGGAGCTGCACGAAGTCGTTCGACTGCAGCAGGAGGTAGCTGAACTCGGTATAGCTGATGCCGTCGGATTCCAGTCGCCGGCGAACCGTCTCACGGGCGAGCATCACGTTGATCGAGAAGTGCTTGCCGATGTCCCGCAGGAACTCGATGGCCGAGAGCGCGCCGGTCCAGTCCATGTTGTTGACCACGACCGCACCGGTCGCCGAATCGTCGATGCGCACGAAGCGCCGCAATTGGGAATCGATGCGTGCGGCCCACTCGGCAACGGTGTCGGTGGTGTTCATGGTGCGTTCCCCGACGTCGCGCGGGTCGCCGATGAGACCGGTGGCGCCGCCGGCCAGCACGATGGGGCGATGGCCCGCCTCCTGGAACCGCCGTAACGTCAGCAGAGGTACGAGGTGACCGGCATGAAGGCTCGCTGCGGTCGGGTCGAATCCCGCGTACAACGTGGTCGAGCCCCGATCGAGTTCCGCACGCAGTTCGTCGAGATCTGTCGACTGGGCGATCAGGCCACGCCACTCGAGTTCGGACAGGATGTCGGTGGTCGGACCGGTAGACATGTCGGTTGTCACCCTTTGATCTTGTCATCCGGCATATCGCGGTTGGTGACGACCACGTCGACGCTGCTAATCGGCGTCGGTCGCACCACCGGTCAGGCGAGTGTGCTCGGCATCATCGACATCGCGCGCCTCGTCCGCGAGCATCACGGGAATGCCGTCTTCGTCGATGCGATAGGCCACGCGCAGGCGCGGGTTGTACATCTCATCCCCCGCGTCGAGCAGGGGTCCGTGGTCCTGCGGGCACACCAACCGCTCACGAGTGATCGGATCGATGGATTCGGCGCGTGTGGCCATCGCTTGTGCTGGTCCCCTCGGTCGTGCGGCGTGGTCGGTTCACAACTGTAGTGCCCCGTTCCTGGTGCCGGGCGGTCGCGGGGCTCCGGTCATCTGCCGGCCGCGACAGGTGCCGCGCCGCCCGCGCCGGCCTCCGCCGACCAGCCCATCGTCGCGGCGGCTGTCCTGGTGTAACGGCGATACCGCCCGTCGTTGTCCCGATACCACACCTTCGCCCCTGGCCTGGGCAGACCGCGGCGCGCGAATCCCCGTGCGACGGGACGATACGCATCGGAGACCGGGATCTCGTCGGCGACCCAGACCAAGTGCGGCCGTTGCGTGGCTGCGAGCTCACCCAACGCGATCCGCAGTTGCGTCACCGTCAGCGAGTCGCCGTTGGCGTTCGGCCGCAGCGTGACGGCGGCGACTGCGATCTGCCTGCCCGGTGCACCCACCCCGTAGGCCACCGACTGGTCGACAGAACTCATCCGCGACAGGATCTGCTCGACCGGCGGCACGAAGACAGGGCCATCGGTCGTGTGGACGATGCTCTCGAGCGATCCGAGGAACCACAGGTCGTCGTCGGCGTCCCGGACGAACAGGTGCCCGGACACCTCCCATCGATCGTGCGGCAGGAACACATCGCGGAGCACGGTCGCCGACGTGTCGAAACGGTGGCGTGCCCGAGCCAGCAGCAGGCCGGGCTCGCCGACCGCAGCTTTCTTGACGAACCCCGCACCGTCGATGACCAGGCGATCCTTCTCGAGATCGTAGGCCGCGACCTCCACCGGATTCGTCTCCGGTAACGGGCGTCCCATCGAACCGGCCTTGTTGGCGGAGACGTTCGCGAGTATCGCCGAACCGTCCGCCGTGGCGAAGAACTCCAGCACCCGGGCCCTCGGGAAACTCTCGGTGACGTCGTCCCAGAGTCCGACCGGCATGCCCGACCCCATGAACAGGCGAATCGGGTTGTGCTGATTGATCTGGAAATCGTCCGAGCGCACGATGTCACGCATCATCGTCCACGTATAGGACACCACGGTGATGCCGTATCGGTTCACCTCCATGGTGAAGGTGTCGGCGTCGACGCCGTTGGACAGGGCGATTCGGGAGCGGCCCACCACGGTCGCACCCAGAGTGGTGAGCAGGCCGGATGCGTGGTGCAACGGGGGCAGACAGTAGACGGTGTCGCGGTCGGTGAGCCCGGCAGCCGACGCGGCGCCGAAGGCCGACATCGCGAATCGGTGGTTGGTGATGGGCCACGGTGCGAGTTGGTCGCCGGTGCGGGTGAACAGGATGAATGCGAGGTCGCCGGCCAGGCCCGGATCGGCGCGATACCACGACGGCAGACGTACGGCGGCCGGATCGATCAGCTCCATGTCGATCACGGACGATCCGTCGGCACTCTCGATGGACCGGGACTCGCCGCTGCCACCACCCAACACCAGCACGCGATCGCAGGCACCCGTGGCCTGGTCGAGGTGGCTCGGATCGGTCACGACGACCGAACTGTCCGCGAGCCGCAGCATCTCCCGGATGTCGCCATCGGCCGCGAGCATGACTCCGACGGCGCCGAGCCGCGACAGCGCCGCGACCACGACCAGCGCGCTGGGGCGGGTGTCCATCAGGACACCGACGTGCTCGCCCGGGCGCACACCACAATCGACGAGGCCCGCGACCACGTTGTCGATGCGGGTGTTGACGTCGGCGTGGGTCAGCACCCGGTTCTCGAACAGGAACAGCTCCTGCCGAGCCGCCCGCTTGCAGTTCTCGGACATCAGCTTGCCCAGCGAGATCCGGGTTCCGGACTGGATCTGTCCGAGGCGGAAGAGACGGGGCACGGTGCGAGCCGATTCCTGTGCCACCGCTCGCGAGGTGCGCTGCAGTGAATTGGCCACGCCGAGGATTTCGCGAGAGACCCCGGCCCCTGCATCCGCGAGTGAACCGATGCCGTGCGTGATCCGCGACGACAGACTCACCCCGGAACCGTGCGGATCCAGGGTCTCGCGCATCTCCTCGATCAGCGGCGGCCGTTCGCCCGGCCCGGACTGCCAGAGCACCCAGTCGGCGGTGGTGGGCCAGGTGTGGGCACCGGCGGTGCTGCCGACCACCAATCCGAAGTGACCCACCGGAACTCGTGATTCGTAGACGTCGGCCCCGGGCGCGGCCCGGAGGATCCCGCGAACCGCCAGCGGCTGGCCGATGTCATCGGCCTCGCCGATGAAAGCCAACACCGGACAGGTGATCTCGGTGAGGGATACGAGATCGCCATGGATGACGAAACCACCCGACATCATCCTGTTGTGCACCACGAACTGGCGCAACAGCTCGGCGACAGCGGGGCCTGACCAGGCAACCCAGCCCTCGGCCTCGATGAAGCGCCGTTGATCTTCGCGCGGCAGCAGCGCATCGCGATCGTGGAGCTTGCGCAGGAAGTCGATACGGCTGCGAGCCGTCTTGACCGGGTCGACGAGCTGGAAGCCGGCCCGGGCCATCCACCCGGGTACCCAGAGTCGGTTGAAGACCTTGTCGGCCAGCAGTTCCGCACCCGGTACCACCAGACCGGCGGGCAGCCCCAGAGGCAGTGCGGCGAGGACGTCGACCGGACTGCCGAAGGTGACCAGGCTCGCGATCGACTTCGACTGCCGGTAGGCGGCGGTCTGGTAGGCGAACATACCGCCCTGCGAGTAGCCACCGAGGTGGACGTCCTTGCCAGTGGCCTCGACGATCAGGTCGATGGCACGACTGATCGCGACGACGTGGTCGGCGAGGTTGCGTTCCATCCCGCCTTCCTCGGAGTCCGGGGACCCGAAGTCGATGACCCACGGGGTGATGCCGGCCCGATGCAGAACCGACACCGCCCCGTTCTGCTCGGTGACGTCATAGACGTTGGCCGACACCATCATCGGCGGAACCAGAACGATCTGCGGCCCGATGTTCGGCGCGTCCGGGAAGTACCGGCGCAGCCGGAACATCTTCTCCGTCTCGACGACGTTGAACGGAGCGGGCTCGGTTTCGGTTGCGAGGCCGCCGTAGCGCAGCACCTCGAGGCCGTTCTGCGCGGTGGCGAGTACCCGGTCGACCGCGGCGCCGACGTCGGGAATTGGGGGCAAGCCCACCATGACGTCGATCCCTCCCCTCGGTTGGTTTCGAGTGATGCACGTCACTGTACCGGCCTCCCCGAAGGCGGCGTCACCAGCGTACTCAGGTGCGGTCGTGCGCCGGTTCTTCCGACAATTCGGCGCGTCGCCGCTGCACCTGTGCGCGCAGTTCGGACAGCTGGCGCGCCACCTGCACCGACGCCGTGCCGCCGTGGGCGTTGCGCGATTCGATCGACCCGCGCACCGTCAGGACGTCGCGCACCGCCGGAGTCAGGTCCGTACTGATCGACGCGAGGGTCTCGTCGTCGAGATCGGCGAGTCCCACCCCGCGTTCCTCGGCGGCGCGCACACTCGCGCCCGCCACCTCATGGGCGACGCGGAACGGAACTCCCTGACGAACAAGCCATTCCGCGATGTCGGTGGCCAACGTGAAGCCGGCAGGCGCCAGGTCGGCCATCCGCTCCTCGTGGAATTCCAGGGTGGCGACCAGACCGGTGACGGCCGGCAGCAAGAGCTCCAGCTGTGCGACCGAATCGAAAACCGGCTCCTTGTCCTCCTGGAGATCCCGGTTGTAGGCGAGCGGTTGCGCCTTCAGAGTCGCCAGCAATCCGGTCAGGTTGCCGATCAGACGTCCCGCCTTGCCCCGGGCGAGCTCCGCGACATCCGGGTTCTTCTTCTGCGGCATGATCGAGCTGCCCGTCGACCACGCGTCGGCCAGCGTCACGTAGCCGAACTCCGGTGTGCTCCAGAGGATGATCTCCTCGGACAGACGGGACAGGTCGACGCCGATCATCGCGAGGACGAACGCCCCCTCGGCCGCGAAGTCCCGTGACGCCGTCGCATCGATCGAGTTCTCGGCCGCCCGATCGAACCCCAGATCCGCCGCGATCGCCGCCGGATCCAGTCCCAGCGAGGAACCCGCCAGAGCGCCGGACCCGTACGGCGACACCGCGGTCCGCCGATCGGCGTCGGCAAGGCGCTCGACATCGCGGAGCAGCGGATGCGCATGCGCGAGCAGCTGATGCGCCAACAACACCGGCTGGGCCGCCTGCAGATGGGTCTTACCGGGCATCACCGCGTCGGGATGTGCCTGCGCCTGCTCGATGAGCGCGTCGACGACGTCGAGTACGCCCAGCGCGACCCGGCGCATCGCTGCCCGCAACCACATGCGGAACAGCGTCGCGACCTGGTCGTTACGGGAACGACCCGCACGCAGTCGACCGCCGAGTTCCGGTCCGACGCGCTCGATCAGTCCCCGCTCGAGTGCGCCGTGGACGTCCTCGTCGCTCTCGGCCGGACCGAAGGAACCGTCCGCGATGTCGGCGGCCAGTCGGGACAGTCCGTCGAGCATCGCGCCCAGATCGTCGTCGGTGAGCAGCCCGGCCCCGTTCAGGACGCGGGCATGGGCCATCGACGCCTGGACGTCGTAAGGTGCCAGCACCCAGTCGAAGTGCGTCGATTTGCTCAACGCGGCCATCGCCGCGGCAGGGCCGTCGGCGAACCGGCCACCCCACAACGAGCCCTTGTTGGTACCGCCCGCTGCGCCTGGGGCCGAACTGTCCGCGCTACCGCTCACAGATCAAGATCCCTCTTGGCGGCGATCTTCGACGACAGTCCGTGCAGTTCCACGAACCCGCGTGCCGCGGACTGGTCGAAGCTGTCGCCTTCGTCGTAGGTGGCGAGATTGAAGTCGTAGAGAGACTCGGAACTGCGCCGCCCGGTGACCGCGATGTGGCCGCCGTGCAGCACCAGCCGGATGTCGCCGGTCACGTGTTCCTGCGTCGACGCCACGAACACGTCCAGCGAACGCTTGAGCGGCGAGAACCACAGTCCGTCGTACACCTCTTCGGCCCACTTCTGGTCGGTGTGCCGCTTGTAGCGGCCGAGTTCACGTTCCAGCGTGACATGTTCGAGTTCCTCGTGCGCCCGGATGAGCACCATCGCGCCGGGTGCCTCATAGACCTCCCGGCTCTTGATGCCCACGAGCCGGTCCTCGACGACATCGAGGCGTCCGACACCCTGTGCACCGGCGCGACGGTTCAGTTCCTGGATCGCCTCCAGGACACTGACCGGGCGGCCGTCGATCGCCACCGGGCGACCTTTGTCGAAGCTGATGATGACCTCGTCCGGCGACTGCCAGTTGACGGTCGGGTCCTCGGTGTAGTCGTAGACGTCCTTGGTGGGCGCGTTCCAGAGGTCCTCGAGGAACCCGGTCTCCACCGCGCGGCCCCAGACGTTCTGGTCGATGGAGAACGGCGACTTCTTGGTCACGCTGATCGGGATGTCGTTCTCCTCGGCGAAGCTGATCGCCTTCTCACGCGTCCAGGCATAGTCGCGAACCGGCGCGAGGACCTCGAGATCGGGCGCGAGCGAGGCGAACCCGACCTCGAATCGGACCTGGTCGTTGCCCTTGCCGGTGCATCCGTGGGCGACGACGGTCCCGCCGTGGTCCCGGGCCGCGGTGACCAGGTGCTTGGCGATCAGGGGACGCGAGATCGCCGACACCAGCGGGTACCGGTCCATGTAGAGGGCGTTGGAGGTGATCGCGGGCAGGCAGTACTCGTCGGCGAACTCGTCGCGGGCATCGACCACCACGGCCTCGACGGCTCCACAGTCGAGGGCGCGTTGACGCACCACATCCATGTCCTCGCCGCCCTGACCGAGATCGAGGGCCACGGCGACGACCTCCTTGCCGGTCTCCTTACCGATCCAGCTGATCGCGACCGAGGTGTCGAGACCGCCCGAGTATGCGAGTACGACGCGTTCCGCCATGATTGTTCTCTCCTGTGTGTCCTGCGCACCCGCGGCGTTTCCGGTGCCGGCTGCGGTGCCTTGTGGTTGATTCTGTCTGAAGGGCTGAGCTGAGGGGCCGCGTGGCTACACGAGGCCCTCGATTCGTCGGGACAGTTCGGCGCCGTCGACCGGCTCCCGGGCGACCACGAAGATCGTGTCGTCGCCGGCGATCGTGCCCACCACGTCGGGCATGCTGGCGCGGTCGATGGCGCTGGCGAGGTAGTGCGCCGCTCCGGGTGGTGTGCGCAGAACCGCCAGGTTTCCGCTGCTGTCGGTCGAGACGAGCAATTCCGCGAGCAGACGTGCCAGTCGATCGGTCCCCCCGAACACGCCGCGAACCGGCGATCCGTCCTCGGGCACCACGTAGACCCCGGCCCCGCCGTCGGCGGCACGCAGTTTGACGGCACCGAGTTCATCGAGGTCCCGGGAGAGGGTTGCCTGGGTCGCATCGATGCCCTCGCCGGCGAGGAGATGCTGTAACTCGGATTGGCTGCGCACCTGATGGGTAGCCAAGATGTCGATGATCCGGGCATGCCGGCCGGCCTTCGTGGCGGCGAGTCGCGACTCGCCGTGTCCGGCATCGCTGTGCGCCGATCGTCCGGTGCTGGTCATTGCTGTCCCAACAGCCAGATCAGCAGCGCCTTCTGCGCGTGGAGCCGATTCTCGGCCTCGTCGAGGACCACGCTGGCCGGGCCGTCGATCACCGAGTCGGTGATCTCTTCCCCGCGGTGTGCCGGGAGGCAGTGCAACACAATCGCTTCCGCATCCGCCTTGCCGAGCAGTTCGTCGTTGATCTGGTACGGCAGGAACGGAGCCTTGCGATCCTTGCCGTCGCCCTCCTGCCCCATCGACGTCCAGGTGTCGGTGACGAGGACATCCGCACCGGCGACCGCTGCGACCGGATCGGAGACGAGCCGCAGCGAGCCTCCGGTCTCCCGGGCTCGCGCGTTCGTCGCCTCGACGACAGCTCCGTCGGGTTCGAAACCGGCTGGGGCGCTGATGGTCACGTGCATCCCCGCAGTCACCCCGCCGAGCGCGAGTGAGTGTGCCATGTTGTTGGCGCCGTCACCGAGGTAGGTCATCGACAGACCGGCGGTGCGGCCCTTGTGCTCGATGACGGTCTGCAGGTCGGCCAGCACCTGGCATGGATGAAAGGTGTCGGACAAGGCGTTGACGACCGGGATCGTCGCGGTCGAGGCCATCGCGTCGAGCCGCTCCTGACCGAAGGTCCGCCAGACGACGGCGTCGACGAACCGCGACAGCACCCGCCCGGTGTCCTCGATCGTCTCGTCCCGACCCAGCTGCGTCGTCGTGCCGTCGACGACGACAGCGTGCCCGCCCATCTGGGCGATGCCCATCTCGAACGAGAACCGCGTTCGGGTGGAGTTCTTGTCGAAGATCACGCCGACGCCGCGTGGGCCCTCGAGGGGACGGTGACGCATCGGCTCGGCCTTCACCTCCGCGGCCAGACGCAGCACCTGTGCCTGCTCATCGGGCGTGAGATCGTCGTCGCGCAGGAAATGCCGGGTCATGCCTTCTCCCCCTGTGGTTCATCGGTGGTTGCCGCGTCCAGGATGTCGGGCAGTGCCGCGACGAAGTCGGCGCCCTGCTCTTCGGTCAGGATCAGTGGCGGCGCGAGCCGGAGGACGTCGGGTCCGGGTGCGTTGATCAGGAAACCCGTATCGCGCGCGGCCTTTTCGGCCTTCGCCGCGATCGGGCTGTTGAGCACGATCCCGAGCAGCAGCCCGGAGCCGCGGACATGCGAGATCTGCGGGTGAGCGAGATTCTCGATTCCCGTGGCGATCGATTTGCCCACGGATGCGACGTGATCGAGGAGGCCCTCCTCGTCGATGGTTCGCAGGACCGCAAGTGCCGCGGCGGTGCACGTCGGGTTGCCGCCGAACGTGGTGCCGTGCTGCCCGGGTTCGAACAGCTCGGCCGCCGGACCGGTGGCGATGCAGGCACCGATCGGTAGTCCGCCGCCGAGTCCCTTGGCCAGCGTCATGACGTCGGGAACCACCCCTGCGCTCTGATGTGCGAAGAAGGACCCGGTCCGGCCGATCCCCGTCTGCACCTCGTCGAGGATCAGCAGCGCACCGCGCTCGGCGGTGATCCGCCGCGCGGCCGCCAGGTAGCCGTTCGGCGGGACGATGACGCCACTCTCCCCGAGGATGGGTTCGAGGATCACTGCGGCGGTGTCCGCGGTGACCGCGGCGTCCAGCGCTTCGACGTCGCCGTAGGGAACGAATCGCACGCCCGGTGGCATCGGCTCGAAAGGTGCACGTTTGGCCGGTTGCCCGGTCATGGCGAGTGCACCCATCGTCCGGCCGTGAAAAGCCTTGTCGGCAGCGATGATCTCGGGTCGACCGGTCCTCCTCGCGAGCTTGAAGGCCGCCTCGTTGGCCTCGGTGCCCGAGTTGCAGAAGAACACGCGGCCCGGGTGCCCGAACTTGTCGAGCAGTTGCTCGGCCAGTTCGACCGCGGGTGCGCTCACGTAGAGGTTCGAGACGTGCCCGAGTGTCTGCAGTTGGGTCGTCACGGCCTCGACGATGGCCGGATGTGCGTGACCCAGAGCGTTGACCGCGATGCCGCCGAGCAGGTCCAGGTACTCCTTGCCGTCGGCGTCACGGACGACCGCGCCGGATCCGCTGACCAGTGCGATCGACGGGGTGCCGTAGTTGTTCATCAGTGCGGCCGACCACCGCTTCTGCAACGGCTCGGTCATGCTGCCCCTCCTGATGTATCGATGTCGGCGACGACGGTGGTTCCCGTCGAGCTCTCGGTCAACAACTGGGCGATCACCGAGTGCGGCACCCGCCCGTCGATCACGTGTGCGGCCCGGACTCCCCCGTTCACGGCGCGCAGGCAGGCCTCCATCTTCGGCACCATGCCGGAATCGAGTGAGCCCAGCAGCCCGGCGAGCTCGTCGGTGCCGATCTGGGAGGCGAGCGACCCACGATCCGGCCAGTCGGTGTACAGGCCCTCGACGTCGGTGAGCATGACCAGTCGTGACGCGCCGAGGGCCTCGGCCAGGGCACCCGCGGCGGTGTCGGCATTGATGTTGTGCACCACGCCATCTCGGTCGGGAGCAATGGTGGACACCACCGGGATGCGACCCGCGGCAACCAGATCGAGAACCGCCGAGGTGTTCACCGAGGCGATGTCGCCCACCAGACCGATGTCGGTGGCCACGCCGTCGACGAGCACCGTCCGCCGGGCCGCGGTGAACAGATGCGCGTCCTCACCGGTGATCCCGACGGCATACGGGCCGTGGGAGTTGATCAACCCGACGAGCTCACGCCCCACCTGACCGAACAGGACCATCCGGGCGACGTCCATCACCTCCGGGGTGGTGACGCGGAATCCGCCGCGGAACTCGCCCTCCAGGCCGAGCCGCTTGAGCATCGCGGAGATCTGCGGGCCACCGCCGTGCACCACGATCGGGTGCATACCGCAGGCGCGCAGCAACACCATGTCCGCGGCGAAGGCTCGCTTGAGCTCGTCGTCGACCATCGCGTTCCCGCCGTACTTGACCACGACCGTTGCACCGTGCAGCGCCTGGAGGGCCGGAAGGGACTCGGCGAGGACCAGTGCCTTGTCGAGGGCACCGAGGTTCGTGGTCGAGCTGCCGCTTGTCCCGCTCATGACGAATACGCCGAGTTCTCTTCGACATAGCCGTGCGACAGGTCCGTCGTGCGGATGGTCGCGGACGCATCACCGAGTCCGAGGTCGATCTCGACACTGATGTCGGCGCCGGACAGATCGACGTCGCGAGCGCCGGGCGCGCCACAGCCGTCGACGCACACCGGGGTTCCGTTGAACGACACCGAGATCCGATCCGGATCGATCGTGATCGGAGCGATGCCGACGGCCGCGAGTACCCGGCCCCAGTTCGGGTCCGAGCCGAACAGTGCCGTTTTGACCAGCGAATCGCGCGCGACGGTGCGGGCCACGACGACGGCATCGTCTTCGGTGACGGTGCCCGAGACGGTGACCAGCACGCGTTTCGTCACGCCCTCGGCGTCGGCCATCAGCTGCGCGGCCAGGTCGTCGCAGACCGCGAGCACCGCGGCGTCGAGATCGGCTTGCTCCACGGGGATCTGGCTGGCCCCCGAGCTGAGCAGGAGGACGGTGTCGTTCGTCGACGACGAGCCGTCGACGTCGAGCCGGTCGAAGGTACGGGCCGTCGCCTTGCCCAACGAGCTGTCGAGTTGTTCGGGGGTGACCCGCGCATCGGTGGTGAGGACGCACAGCATCGTCGCCAGCGACGGCGCGAGCATGCCTGCGCCTTTGGCCATCCCGCCGACGTTCCAGCCCTGCGGATGATGCAGCGCAACCTGTTTCGGGACGGTGTCGGTGGTCATGATGGCGTACGCGGCGTCGGTGCCGCCGGACAGGCCGCCACCCATGTCCTGCACGATCTCGGTCACACCCGCCAGCACCTTGTCCATCGGCAGCCGGTCACCGATCAGACCGGTCGAGCAGACGGCGACCTCGATCGCACCGGTCTCGGTGCCCCAATTGCTCAGAGCCTCGGCCACGGCCTCGGCGGTGGCATGGGTGTCGCCGAACCCGCCGGGGCCCGTGCATGCGTTGGCGCCGCCCGAGTTCAGGATCACTGCGCGCAACCGCCCGGTGGACAGCACCTGACGGCTCCACAACACCGGCGCGGCCTTCACCTGGTTCCGGGTGAAGACGCCCGCCGCGGCATACTCGGGACCCTCGTTGAACACCAGTGCGAGATCGTGCGCACCGGACGCCTTTATTCCGGCGGCGATTCCGGCGGCCCGGAACCCGAGCGGCGCGGTCACGCCTTGCTCCCGAACCATCCGGGGAGCGTCGAGTGGGGCTCCCGGGGTGATCCGGTCGTCGGAATGCGCGGGATCGCCCGACGGCGGAGTCGGTTGCTGCGATGTCGTCATGGCGCCACCCCCACGGTGCTCAGGCCCTCGGCTTCGTCCCAGCCGAGCGCGAGGTTCATCGATTGGACAGCCGCGCCCCCGGTGCCCTTGGTCAGGTTGTCGACGGCGCCGACCGCAACCATCGTGCCGGCCCGCTCGTCCACGGTGACGGCGATCTGGACGGCATTGCTGCCGATCACCGATCCGGTCATCGGTAATGCCCCATCGGGCAGGACATGCACGAATGTCTCGTCGTCGTAGGCCTTCTCATACGCAGACCGGATCTCTGCGGCCGACGCCCGGGTACGGGCCGTGCACGTGGCCAGGATGCCCCGCGCCATCGGCACGAGGACGGGCGTGAACGAGACCGACACCGGCAGATCGGCGGCCGCGGACAGTGCCTGTGAGATCTCCGGCGTGTGCCGATGCGCACCACCGACACCATAGGCCCGTGCCGAACCGATCACCTCGGATGCCAGCAGGTCGACCTTGGGCGCCCGACCGGCACCGGAGGCGCCACTGACTGCGACAACGGTGACGTGCGGCTCGACGAGTCCGGCCGCCACGGCCGGTCGTAGCGCGAGGATCGAGACCGTCGGATAGCAACCGGGGACCGCGACGCGCGTCGTATCGCGGAGAATCTCGCGGTTGCCCGGCAACTCCGGCAGCCCGTACGGCCAGGTTCCGGCGTGGTCACTGCCGTAGTAGTCGGTCCAATCCTGGGCGTTCTCCAGTCGGTGATCGGCGCCGCAGTCGACGATCAGCGTCGCCGGCGGCAGTGCATCGGCGATCTCGCCAGACTTCCCGTGCGGAAGCCCCAGGAATACGACGTCATGGCCGGCGAGCACCTCGGATGTGGTGTCCTCGAGCACACGACCGGCCAGCGGCAGCAGGTTGGGGTGCAGCGATCCGAGCGTGGCGCCGGCGTTCCCGCCGGCGGTCAGTGCACCGATCTCCAGCTCACCGGATCGCAGACGCGGATGTCCACAGAGAAGTCGTAAGATCTCACCACCCGCGTAGCCACTGGCTCCGGCAACCGCCACCCTGATCGTCATGCGATCATTATGCACGCCGATGCAAATCAATTCATACGCGGGGTGGGCTGCTCGTTCTTCCTGGCGTTTTTCGTTCGTCCGCTGGATATTTTGCGCGGACGAACGCAAACCCGACGGAAGAAGTCGGCTCAGCGCAGTCGCGCGCCGACCACCTCACCGGCGTGCGCAACCGCCGCCATCTTGGCCTCGTTGGCCTCTTCCTCGGTCAGGGTCCGGTCGGGCGCACGGAATCGCAGTGCGAACGTGAGCGACTTGCTGCCCGCGCCCACCTGGTCACCGGTGAACACGTCGAACAGGTCGATCGCCTCGAGCAGGTCGCCGGCACCGGAGCGCAATGCAGTCTGCACGTCGGACGCCGACACGGTGTCTGCGACAACCACCGCGACGTCCTGCAGGACGGCCGGGAACGGGGAGACCCGCGGCGCCGGCAGGCGTTCGACCAATGGCATCGCGTCGAGATCGATCTCGACCGCGCACAGTCGCTTCGGCAGACCTGCCCGTTCGAGGACCGCTGGATGGAGTTCACCTGCATGACCCACCGTCGTGCCGTCCACGGTGAGCCGCGCACAGCGGCCGGGATGCCACGGCCGGTACTCGGCTGCCGACAGCACGATGTCGACGCCGGCGGCACGACCGATCGCGCGGGCCGCCTCGAACGCGTCCATGTGGTCCGCGGCACGTCCCGGTCCCCACGGACCGGCCGGATCCCGCAAGCCGGTGAGCACCACCGCCACGTGCAGGGGCTGATCCGGCAGAGATGCGTCGAGCGCGGCGATGTCGTTCTCACTCGGACGGCGGGTCACGTCCAGCGCCCCGACCGGTGCCATGTTGTCGCCGGCGAGCACCACCTGACCGATCGTGAACAGTGACAGATCGCGCTGACCCCGTGCGATGTTTCGCGAGGTCATCTCCAGCAGCCCGGGCAGCAGCGTCGTGTTGAGTTCGGGTCGGTCGGTCTCCAACGGGTTGAGCACCTTGACCGTCCGGCGGCGCCGGTCGTCGGCAGGCAGATCCCAGACGTCGAAGACCCCGGCAGGCATGAACGGGTACGGCAGCACCTCGACATAGCCGTCGAGGGCAAGCGTGCGCCCGACCCCGCGTCGACGTCGCTGGGCGGCGGTGAGACCGGTGCCCGCGGGCGCCCGCGGCACCACCGCGGGGATGTCCTCCAGGCCTTCGAGTCGCAGGACCTCCTCGACGAGATCAGCCCGCTCACGCAGGTCCGGGCGCCACGACGGTGGTGTGACCACGAGCAGGTCGCTGCCCTCGACCACGCAGCCCACCTCGCGCAGGCGAGCGGCAGTGGTACCGGTCGGATAGCTGATGCCCGCGGTTCGGTCGGGCTCGTCGGCCGGCATCGAGATCTCCGCCGTGACGGGTGACTCGATACGTGCCTCGCTGAGCGGCGAGGCAATCGTGCCGCCCGCGATGTCGACGATCAGCTGGGCCGCACGATCAGAGGCGACGGCCGTGATCTCCGGGTCGACGGTGCGTTCGAAACGCTTGCTCGCCTCCGAGGTCAGCTTGTGACGCTTCCCGGTGCGGAACACCCGGACCGGATCGAAGGTCGCCGACTCCAGCAACACCGTCGAGGTGCCGGTGCCGACCTCGGTTGCCGCACCGCCCATGACCCCGGCCAGTGCGACCGGTCCACTGTCGTCGGCGATGACCACGTCCTCCGGGTCGAGGACCCGGTCGACGTCGTCCAGGGTGGTCAGTTTCTCGTCGGCGCGGGCGGACCGGACCGTGATGGTGCCGGACAGTTTGCCGGCATCGAAGGCGTGCAGCGGCTGTCCGAGTTCGATCATCACGTAGTTGGTGATGTCGACGATGGCCGAGATGGGCCGGATGCCGGCCACCATCAGACGCTTCTGCATCCACCACGGCGACACGGCGTCGGCGTTGACACCCGTGATCACCCGGGCCGTGTAGCGGGTGGCATCGGAATCCGCATCGATGGCGACCGGCCACGCGTCACCCGAGGCCGCCACCGCAGCCCCGGCCGCACCGGGATCGACGAACGGCACTCCGAAGCTGCCCGCGAGTTCGCGGCCGAGACCACGGACAGAGAACGCGTATCCGCGGTCGGGCGTGACGTTGACGTCGATGGCGGTGTCGTCCAGTCCGAGCACCTCGTAGGCGTCCGCACCGGGTTCGGCCGTCCCCGGTGCGAGCACCAGGATGCCGCTGTGGTCGGTGCCGATGCCGAGTTCGGAGACCGAGCAGATCATGCCGTCGGAGATCCGGCCGTACGTCTTGCGTGACGCGATCTCGAACGGACCCGGTAACACCACACCGGGCAGGGCCGCGACGATGAGGTCGCCCTCGGCGAAGTTGCGGGCCCCGCAGACGATGCCGCGCGGCTCGGACTCGCCGACCTCGACAGTGCAGAAGCGGATGGGCTTCTTGAACTCGGTGAGCTCTTCGATCGTCTCGACGCGGCCGATCACCAGCGGACCGGTGATCGACGGGAACGGCTCGACGTCCTCGATCTCGAAACCGACGCGGACAAAGGCCTGGTCGATCTCCGCCGCGGTCGCCGACCACTGCGGGTCTCCTTCACGGAGCACCTCGCTGAACCAGGACTGTGGGGCACGCACGTCAACCAACTACTTTCATCGATCGGGCTTTCGCGATATCGGGTATGGGGTCGAGGTCACATCGCGGGTCGCTCAGACCGCCGGGCCGAACGGAACGGTGAAACGGATGTCCCCCTCGACCATGTCGCGCATGTCGGAGATGTCATTGCGGAATTGCAGGGTCCGCTCGAGTCCCATCCCGAAGGCAAAACCCGAATAGACATCGGGGTCGATCCCGCTGGAGCGCAGCACATTCGGATTGACCATGCCGCAGCCGCCCCATTCCACCCAGCCGGCTCCACCCTTCTTGCCGGGGAACCAGACGTCGACCTCCGCGGACGGCTCGGTGAACGGGAAGTAGCTCGCCCGCATCCGGGTGGTGGTCTCGGGACCGAACAGGGCGCGCGCGAAGACCTCGAGGGTGCCGCGCAGGTTCGCCAGTGTCAGCCCCTTGTCGACGGCCAGGCCCTCGATCTGATGGAAGACCGGCGTGTGGGTCGCATCGAGTTCGTCGGTACGGAAGGTGCGGCCTGGACAGGCCACATAGGTGGGCAGGTCGCGGCTCAGCATCGACCGCACCTGGACCGGCGAGGTGTGGGTGCGCAGCACCTGCCGCGATCCCTCCGGGGCGATGTAGAACGTGTCCTGCATCGAGCGGGCGGGATGGTCGGGCAGGAAGTTGAGGGCGTCGAAGTTGTGGTGCTCGGTCTCCACCTCGGGACCTTCGGCGATCTCCCAGCCCATGCCGACGAAGACGTCGGCGACCTGTTCGGCGATCACGGTGATCGGGTGGCGCGCCCCCACCCGACGGCGGCCGCTGGGCAGCGTGACGTCGACGGCCTCCGCCACCAGGACGGCGGCGTCACGTTCGGCCTGCAGCGTGGCCGTGCGGAGATCGAACGCGGCGGTGACCCGGCCGCGCACCTCGTTGACCAACTTGCCTGCCGCGGAGCGCTGATCCTTCGGGATGGCGCCCAGCGCGCGGCGGGCCAACGCGATGGCCGAGCGGTCGCCGAGGTGCGCGGTCTTGGCGCCCGCGAGTGCGTCGAGGTCGGCGGCCGCCTCGAACGCCGCGACGGCGGCCCCGGCTGCGGCGTCGAGTTCCTCGGGTTCGGGGAACCGGATCTCTGGGGCGTCGTCGGCAGGGCTGGCCATGCTGCGCGGTCTCCTCGGTGGGTCGTCTGGAAAAACGTTGTGCGCTACCGCGTGATCACATGCAATATCGCGCGTATCAGGGTAGTCGACCGGGATGTGGCGCGACGCTGCCGGTCAACGTCGGAATTACCGGTCCGGGCTCAGCGCGATCGACCGCGTGCGCCGCGGCACTCTGGTACAGGCAGATCGCAGCGGCCGCAGCGAGATTGAGGCTCTCGGCACGTCCACGGATGGGTATCGACACCCGGTGATCGGCCTGCGCGGCGACGTCGTCGGACAGACCGTGGGCCTCATTGCCGAACAGCCAGGCGGTCGGCCGGGTGAGTACCTCGGCTGCGTCGTCCAGCGCCAGCTCCCCATCGGCGGCGGTCGCGAGCATCGTGATCCCGGCGTCCCGCAGTGCGGTAAGCCCGGCATCGATGTCACGTTCACGCACGACCGGTAGGTGGAACACACTCCCCGCGCTGGCGCGGACGCATTTGCCGTTGTGCGGGTCGACGGCGTCACCGAGCAGGATCACCGCGTCGGCGCCCATGGCATCCGCGGTACGGACCAACATGCCGGCATTGCCCGGCTCACGTGGTTCGACGGCGACGGCGAGCAGCCGTGGGGTCCGGGCCAGGACGTCGGCGAGGTCGGCGTCCAGCAAGCCGCACACGGCGAGTACGCCAGGCGGCGTCTCGGTCTCGGCGAGCTTCTTCGCGGCTTTCGCTGTGAGCAGTACGACGGGCACCTCGTGACCACGCGCGGCGGCGACGATCTCACGGTGACGCCACTCGTCGTCCTCGGTGACCAGCACGACCTCGACCCGATGGGCCGACAACGCCGCCGTCACCGAGTTGGCACCCTCCACCAGGAATCGGCCTTCGGCCCGCCGGACCGCGGCGCGGTGGAGTTTGGCATACGACACGACCCGCGAGGAGCGCTCGGACAAGACCTCCCTCATCGGATGATCTCGTCGTGTGCGTTGCTCGCGGGTCGTTGTGTCGCTTGCGTCAACGCGTCGTCAGGCCGCGGGTGCGTTGACGTCCGCCGGCAGTGCCTTGCGGGCCACCTCGACGAGGCCGGTGAAGGCCTCCGGGTCGGTGACGGCGATGTCGGCGAGCACCTTGCGGTCAACCTCGACGCCCGCGACCTTCAGGCCCTGGATGAAGCGGTTGTAAGTGATGTCATTGGCGCGGGCCGCGGCGTTGATACGCGCGATCCACAGCTTGCGGAACTCACCCTTGCGGGCGCGACGGTCCCGGTAGGCGTAGGTCATCGAGTGGAGCTGCTGCTCCTTCGCCTTGCGGTACAGGCGCGAACGCTGTCCGCGGTAACCCTTGGATGCCTCCAGGGTCGAACGACGCTTCTTCTGGGCGTTCACAGCCCTTTTCACGCGTGCCATGTTTCAGTCCTCTTTGTTCGTCAGATGTCGGTGTCTGCGGTCAACGCGCGGTCAGCGGTTGAGCAGTCGCTTGATGCGCGGGGCGTCGTTCTCGCTGACGACCGCGACGCCGTCGAGGCGGCGGGTACGGCGCGACGACTTGTGCTCCAACAGGTGGCGACGGTTCGCCTTCTGGCGAACGATCTTGCCGCTGCCGGTCACCTTGAATCGCTTCGCGGTGCCCTTGTGGGTCTTGCTCTTCGGCATGTTCTTCCTTCGTTTGGGCGAACGGGAACCCACCCGAGGCCGTCGGGTGTTTTCTCGTGCGCTGCTGGTCAGTGGTCGCGCGGTCGGTCATCTGACCGTCCGCACCGAACTACTGGCTGGGCTGTTCGTCCTTGGCGGCCGGCTTGGGCCCGCCGTCACGGCTCTGCTGCGCCTTCTGCCGCGTCTTCGCACCCTTGTGTGGTGCGAGCACCATGGTCATGTTCCGGCCGTCCTGCTTGGCCGACGTCTCGATGAAGCCGTAGTCGGCGACGTCGTTGCCCAGACGCTGCAGCAGTCGGTAGCCCAGCTCGGGGCGCGACTGCTCGCGGCCGCGGAACATGATGGTGACCTTCACCTTGGACCCGGCCTCGAGGAACCGGACAACGTGACCCTTCTTGGTCTCGTAGTCGTGGTCGTCGATCTTCGGGCGGAGCTTCTGCTCCTTGATGACGGTCATCTGCTGGTTGCGACGCGACTCGCGCTGCTTCTGGGCGGCTTCGTACTTGAACTTGCCGTAGTCCATGATCTTGCACACGGGTGGCCGTGCGTCAGGCGCGACCTCGACCAGGTCGAGATCGGCCTCGTAGGCCAGGCGAAGCGCATCTTCAACACGCACGATGCCCACCTGCTCCGAGTTGGGTCCGACGAGTCGGACCTCAGGGACGCGGATGCGCTCGTTGATGCGGGTCTCAGTGCTGATGGGGCCTCCTTGATCAGTTTTTCTCTGGTGACCGCCAGGGATATGACATGGGTGGCAGGAGGAATCGCTCTCAGCAGAAGAGCCCCGGGATGCTGATCGCATCCGCAGGGCTCCGTTACCGACCGGCTCTCCGACACACGTGTCGGGCCGACGCGTACACGCAGCTCGGTGGCGGCGCGACTGTCGGCGTGAACCGGACCGTACAACTGCGGCCAGGCCGCGTCGTGACGGTGGGAGCGGAACTCCACTTGCGACCCCGGCGCAAACCGGGGCGGTCGTACTGTGGGAGTCTAGCAGCCATGACCGAGAACTCCTATTCGTCACCTGCACAGATGCCCGGTGGGCACGGCACAGACGGCGATGACGGGGTGGCCGGTATGGAGCAGACCGATATCGACAACATCCGTGATCTCGGTGATATTCCGGCGATCGAGGTCATCACCAAGGCGATCGTGATGCTGATGAGCGCATCGGCGGAGAAGCTCGGCCTGGCCGAGGGCGCCTCGGAGGACGATGTCGACCTCGACGAGGCGCGCAGACTCATCACCGCACTCGCCGGTCTCGTCGATGCGTCGAAGGCCGACCTCGGCGTCCACGCGGCACCGATCCGCGACGGACTCAAGCAGCTCCAGCTGGCCTTCCGCGATGCCAGCGCCTACCCGGACGAGCCCGGCGAAGGTCCCGGCGAGAAGTACACCGGCGCCGTCCGCGATCGTCGGCGTTAGGTTCACGCACCGACGTACGCTGGACAAATGACCAGCGAAACACCATCGGATCGCGATCCCGACGTCGTCGAGGGCGAGGTCGTCGCCGATCCGGCAGGTCCGACGGCGACCACCACCCCCGCGCCCGGCTACGTCCCGCCGCTGCCGGACCCGAACTACTCCGATCAGGGCGTGCCGACCTTCGACTTCGTCCGCGACAAGATCGAGAACCGGATCGCCACCGCGATCGGTAGCGAGGAACTCGCCCACACGAGCCCTGAGGGTCAGAAGGTCGACGAGATGATGCGCAAGCGCGACGAAGCGGCACGCAAGAAGCTCGACGAGATCCGAAAATCGATGGGCAAGTAGCAACCCCGCCGGCGACCTGGTTCGTCCGGGCCCGCTAGCCGGCCGACGCGACCGTCTCGTCGACGTCGAGGATGTTCGCCAGGAACTTGCCGGTGTGGCTGGCGGGTTCGACGGCGATGTCCTCCGGGGTGCCCTCGGCGACCACGGTGCCGCCGCCCGTGCCCCCCTCGGGCCCCATGTCGATGACCCAGTCGGCGGTCTTGATGACGTCGAGGTTGTGTTCGATGACGATCACCGTGTTGCCCTTGTCGACCAGCCCGCTGATGACGCCGAGGAGCTTCTTGATGTCCTCGAAGTGCAGACCCGTGGTCGGCTCGTCGAGGATGTACACCGTGCGGCCGGTGGATCGCTTCTGCAGTTCGGCGGCCAGCTTCACGCGCTGCGCCTCGCCGCCGGACAGGGTCGGTGCGGGCTGGCCCAGGCGCACGTATCCGAGGCCGACATCGACCAGAGTCTTGAGGTACCGATGGATCGACGTGACCGGCTCGAAGAACTCGGCGGCCTCCTCGATCGGCATGTCGAGCACCTCGGAGATGGTCTTGCCCTTGTAATGCACCTCGAGCGTCTCGCGGTTGTAGCGCGCACCATGGCACACCTCGCACGGTACGTAGACGTCGGGGAGGAAGTTCATCTCGATCTTGATGGTGCCCTCACCGGCGCACGCCTCACACCGGCCGCCCTTGACATTGAAGGAGAACCGACCCGGCTGATAGCCGCGGACCTTGGCCTCGGTCGTCGCGGCGAACAGGGTGCGGATCTTGTCGAACACCCCGGTATAGGTGGCCGGATTCGACCGCGGCGTGCGGCCGATCGGCGACTGGTCGACCTGGACCAGCTTGTCGAGCTGGTCGAGTCCCTTCACCCGGGTGTGACGGCCCGGCACCTGGCGGGCACCGTTCAGCTTGTTGGCGAGCACGGTCGCAAGGATGTCGTTGACCAGCGTCGACTTACCCGAGCCGGACACCCCGGTGACGGCGGTCAGCACGCCGAGCGGGAACGACACCTCGATGCCCTGGAGATTGTGCTCCCGCGCACCGACGACGGTGAGCTGCTTCTTGCGTGAAATGGGCCGACGAATGGCCGGGATCGGCAACTCGTCGCGCCCCGCCAGATACGCCCCGGTCAGGGATCGACGGTTGCGCAGGAGTTCCTTGTAACTGCCGCTGTGCACGACCTCCCCACCGTGCTCACCGGCGCGCGGGCCGATGTCGACGATCCAGTCGGCCGACCGGATGGTGTCCTCGTCGTGCTCGACGACGATCAGGGTGTTCCCGAGGTCCCTCAGCCGCGTGAGGGTTTCGATGAGCCGGCGATTGTCGCGCTGATGCAAGCCGATCGACGGTTCGTCGAGCACGTAGAGCACCCCGGCCAATCCGGAACCGATCTGCGTGGCCAGTCGGATGCGCTGGGCCTCACCGCCCGACAGCGACCCGGCGGCACGGGACAGGGACAGGTACTCGAGTCCCACGTCGAGCAGGAACGTGATGCGCGCCTGGACCTCCTTGAGCACCCGGCCGGCGATCGCCTGCTGGCGGTCGTCGAGTGTCAGTCCGTTGAGGTAGTCCGCGCACTCGGCCACCGACAGCGCACAGACCTCGGCGATCGACATCGCCCCATAGGTCGGATGGTCGAGCGTGACGGCGAGGATCTCGGGCCGCAGTCGCGCCCCGTGGCAGGCCGGGCATGGCACATCGCGCATGTACCCCTCGTAGCGCTCCTTCATCTGTTCGGACTCGGTCTGGTCCATGCGGCGGGCGAGGAACGACATGACGCCCTCGAACTCGGTGTAATAGGACCGGGTCCGGCCATAGCGATTGCGGAACTTGACGTGTACCTGGTGGTCGCTGCCGTTGAGGATCGCGTTGCGGGCCCTGGCGGGCAACTTCTTCCACGGGGTGTCGACGTCGAAGCCCATCTGATCGGCGAGCCCACCCATCAGCCGCAGGAAGTAGTCGGCGTTGTGTCCCCCCGACCACGGCGCGATCGCGCCCTCGGACAGCGAGAGGTCGGGGTCCGGCACGACGAGTTCCTCATCGACCTCCTTGCGGATGCCGAGTCCGTCGCATTCCGGACACGCACCATAGGGCGAGTTGAACGAGAACGACCTCGGCTCGAGATCGTCGATCGCGATGGGGTGACCGTTGGGGCAGGCCATCCGCTCCGAGAAGCGCCGCTCACGGTGCGGGTCGGACTCCTCGAGATCGACGAAATCGAGAACGACGATCCCGTCGGCCAGTCGCAGCGCCGTCTCGACGGAGTCGGTGAGGCGTTGCTTGGCAGTCGGCTTCACCGCCAGCCGGTCCACCACGACCTCGATGTCGTGTTTCTCCTGTTTCTTGAGCTTCGGCGGGTCGGTCAACTGATGGACGACGCCGTCGATGCGGGCCCGCGAGAAACCCTGGGTCTGCAGCTCGGCGAACAGGTCCACGAACTCGCCCTTGCGGGTGCGCACGACCGGCGCGAGTACCTGGAATCGGACACCGGCCTCCATGTCGAGCACCTGGTCGACGATCTGCTGCGGGGTCTGTTTCGCGATCAGCTCGCCACACTCCGGGCAGTGCGCCCTGCCGGCACGCGCGTAGAGCAGACGCAGGTAGTCGTAGACCTCGGTGATGGTGCCGACGGTCGACCGCGGGTTGCGGTTCGTCGATTTCTGGTCGATCGACACCGCAGGCGACAGTCCCTCGATGAAGTCGACGTCGGGCTTGTCCATCTGACCGAGGAACTGACGCGCATAGGCCGACAACGACTCGACATAGCGTCGCTGCCCCTCGGCGAAGATCGTGTCGAAAGCGAGCGACGACTTCCCCGACCCGGACAACCCGGTGAACACGATGAGGCTGTCCCGAGGTAGATCCACGTCGATCCCACGCAGGTTGTGTTCGCGGGCACCGCGGACGATCAAACGGTCAACCACTTGCAAGTCCTCATTCGTTGCTGATCCGGCCGTGCCGGTGTGCTGGTGTCTGAGCAGTTGGATGCGGTCGGCCGACTGGTTGGACCTCTCCGCGCGTACATTATCGACGGCCACCGACAAGTTCGGCGGGTCCCATCGACCAATGCTCCACGATACCCTCGCGCACCGGCTCCCGAGTTCCTCGACCACCCCTGGCTGACGGCCTTCCCGGTGCCCGTGGGTATGTCATAGCCTGGCCAACATGAGCCCCCAGGACGTTTCCATCATCGACACCTACACCGGCGACCTCTCGGGGTCACCCCGGCCGCAGCGACGCACCCTCGAGTCGGCGACGATCGTCAAACTGTCCGTGGGTCCGATGGACAACAATGTCTATGTGGTCACCTCACAGAACACCGGTGACCAGCTGATCATCGACGCGGCGAACGACGCCGAGCGGATCCTGGACGTCGTTCGTGAGCTGCCCGGAACACCCCGACTGATCCTCACCACTCATGGGCACTTCGACCATTGGCAGGCACTCGAGCAGGTGGCGGGAGAACTCGGGACCCCGACCACGGCCGGCCGTGCCGATGCCGACAAACTCCCGGTGGTACCCGACCGCCTGATCGACGACGGCGACACCATCGAGGTGGGCGACCTCACCTTCGAGGCCATCCATCTGGTCGGTCATACGCCGGGTTCGATCGCGCTGGCGCTCACGGACGGAGACGTCACCCACCTGTTCACCGGCGACTGCCTCTTTCCCGGCGGAGTCGGCAAGACCTGGGAGCCAGGAGACTTCGACACGCTGCTCTCCGACGTCACGTCCAAGGTCTTCGACCGCTACCCCGACTCGACGGTCGTCTACCCCGGACACGGCAAGGACACCACTCTCGGGACCGAGCGCCCGTCGCTGCCCGAATGGCGTGATCGCGGCTGGTGACCCGCTCCGCCGGACCACCGAACAGGGTTCCTGCGCCCGCTCGCACGGACCGGTAACCTCGATAAGGTTCACCACTCAAGTCGTGGGGGTGATCACCCGAGCCATGTCACGAGGAGGCCGTCAGTGTTGATCCGCCGAATTGCCCGACCCATGCTCGCCACTGTGTTCGTTGCCGCCGGCATCGACGCCTTGCGCAGCCCCAAGACCCGCGCCGATATGGCACAGGGATTCGTCGACAAGTCAGTCGAGACCCTGCCCGACAGCATCACCGACAAGGTGCCGACCGACCCCGAGACCCTGGTCCGCATCAACGGCGCCGTGCAGGTGGGCGGCGGAGTCCTGTTGGCCACGGGCAAGTTCCCGCGGTTCGCGGCGCTCGCACTGGCCGGTTCGACCGTGCCCACCACCGTCGCCGGCCACGCCTTCTGGAACGAGACCGACCCGGTGATGCGCGCTCGGCAGCGCACGCAGTTCTACAAGAACGTCAGCCTTCTCGGTGGACTCCTGATCGCCGCGGTCGACACCGAGGGCAAACCCTCACTCGCGTGGCGTGGCCGTCAGAAGGCCTCGGCGACAAGCCATGCCATCGCCGCGGCACTGCCCGTCGGCGTCGCCGCGTCCGAATCCACGTGGGACACGATCCGGGAGCGGTCCGCCGAGGGCGCCCACGTCCTCGGCGAGCGTTCCGCGGAGGCCGCCGAGGTCGTCCGCCACCGCGCGCCGGAGCTCGCCGAAGCGGCCCGGGAGTATTCCAGCGAGGCAGCCGAGCTCATCAAGCACCGCGCGCCCGAGTTGGCCGACGCGGCATCCAAACGCACCGCCGGATTGGCGGAGGTGGCCCAGAAGCGGACCGCCGAGTTCGCCGAGGCGGCACAGAAGCGTTCCGACAAAGCCGTCAAGGCGACACAGAAGCGATCGGACACCGCGGCCAAGGCCGCTCAGAAGCGCTCGGACAAAGCGGTCAAGGCCGCCAAGAAGGCGCAGAAGCGCGCCGACAAGGCCGCGGATCACATCATCGAACGCGCGCCCGAGTTGGCCGAGGCCATCCGGGAACGTTCGGCCGACACCGCCGAACTGGTCAAGAAGCGTGCACCCGAGATCGCCGATGAGGTCTCGGCCCGGGCCGCCACCGCACGGGACAAGGCGTACGAAGGCGCCGAGGAGGGCCGCCGACGCTGGAGGAAGGCCCGCTCATAGACCCGACACCCCTTCTGCCCGCCCACGACTACCCGTGGACGACGACCGAGGCCGCCTGCGATCCTGCGATCGATGCGGCTTCGGTCGCCGGCCGACACCTGGTGGTGGCGGTCGGCTCCAATGCCTCGCGCGAGGTGCTACGCAGGAAGCTCGCCGGCGTGACAGGCTCTGCACCGTCGCCACCGATCATGCGTGTCACGGTGTCCCATCTCGCCGTCGGCCACTCCGCGCACGTATCGGCCCGCGGTTATGTACCCGCCGCGCCTTACCACTGTCCCGGGTCCACACTGTCCACCGTCGGATCGTGGCTCACTGACGCCGAGACCGCTGCCCTCGACCACACCGAACCGAATTACATTCGTATGATGCTCTCCATCGCCGACCACCCTGTGGCCGCAGCTGACGCTGTGCCACAGTGGTTCTCGCTGTATGTCTCACGGCATGGCGTGCTCGCTGACCCCCATACCGGCAACCCGGTCGGGTTAGGTCGGCAACAAGCCGTGGTCGACTGGCTCGACACACATCTCGCCGATCAGGCGTTGATCGGTCCGATCGACGCCGTGTGCGGGCGCCTGGCAGCGCCGACGACCGGCGCACGTGTCTCGGCCGCCATGAAAGCCGCGGGATTGGCTCGACATTCCGGATTCGGGGCGATGGCGATCGCGAAAGGGTCGGCACGACAGTGAGCTCCACCGATACCGGTTCCACCGATAGTCCGACGATGGCCGAGACCGCTCGGATCGCCGAAGAGCAGGCCCATCTCGATCTCGTCTACGGCCGACTCGACCGGATGCGCGCCAACACCCAGCGGCGGTTGTCGACCACCCTCCGCGAGTCCGGTGGGACTCCCCAAGCCCGCTCGGAGCGCGAGTCCTACGAGCGGATGTACACGGACGATCTGGCGAAATACGATGCCGCCGAGCACAATTTGTATTTCGGTCGCCTCGATCTGGCCGATGGCGAGGTGCGGCGGATCGGCCGGATCGGTGTGCTCGACGACGATGCCGCCGATACGACACTCCTGCTCGACTGGCGCGCTCCTTTGTCTCGCCCGTTTTATCTCGCCACACCTGCGGCGCCCGAGGACGTCGATCGACGTCGGCACATCCGGACGCGGAGCCGGCGAGTGCGAGCGGTCAACGACGAGTCGCTGATCCTCGGTGACGCTTCGCCCGACGATGTCGGGCACGGCGACGTCGTCAACGAGACCGCGCTCGTCGCGGCGATGAACGCGGCGCGCACCGGTGAGATGACCGACATCGTCGAGACGATCCAGCGCGAACAGGATCTGATCATCCGTTCGACGCATCGGGGGGTGACGGTGATCCAGGGCGGACCCGGCACCGGCAAGACCGCGGTCGCCCTGCACCGAGCCGCCTACCTGCTCTATACGCACCGGGATATTCTGTCGCGCAGCGGAATTCTCATCATCGGACCCAACGACGACTTCCTGAACTACATCGGACAGGTCCTTCCGTCGCTCGGCGAATCCGGTGTCCTGCTCTCCACCGTGGGCGATCTGTTCCCCGGCGTGCACGCGACCGCGGTGGAACGCCGTCACGCAGCGGCGGTCAAGGGCGACCTACGAATGGTGGATCTCCTCAAGCGGGCCGTCCGGGCGCGGCAGTCGCTGCCGTCGAAACCGGTGCCGGTGGATTTCGACACCTATCAGGTGATGATCGATTCCGATTTGATCAAGGCGGCCCGTGCCAAGGCGCGGAGTTCGCGTCGAGCACACAATCTCGCGCAACCGGCTTTCCTCCGCGCCGCGTTGGACGGCCTCGCGCACGCCCATGCGCGATCGATCGGTGCAAGTCTGCTCGACGGCTCCCAGTTGCTCTCGGGCGCGGACATCGCCGACATCCGCGACGAGATGAGTCACGACCCCGACATCCGCCGAGCGCTTCTCGAATATTGGCCGACCCTGAACCCGCAGAGCATGCTGCGCAACCTGTATGCCGACCCGTCGGCAGTGCGCAAGGCCAGCCCCGGCTGGTCGGATGACGATCGCGCCGCACTGCAACGGGACCCGGGCGACCGTCACGACGACGGCAGCGACTTCACCCCGGCAGATGTGCCGTTGCTCGACGAGCTCGCGGAGCTGATCGGCTTCGGCTCGGACGACGCCGAGCGAGCCGAACGGGAACGCTGGCGTCGACAGCTGGCAGATGCACAGGATGCGCTGGACATTCTGACCGGTTCCGCACCGCAGGACCTCGAGGACGAGCTCGATCCGGAGATCCTGATGGCCTACGACCTGATCGACGCCGAACAACTCGCCGCGCGCCAGACCGAGACCCAGCGACTGACCACGGCGGAACGCGCACACGGCGATCGTAATTGGGCCTTTGGACATGTGATAGTCGATGAGGCGCAGGAACTCTCGGGTATGGCGTGGCGGATGGTGATGCGCCGCATTCCCAATCGGTGGATGACGATCATCGGTGACACGGCTCAGACCGGGGATCTCGCCGGTACGCGATCATGGGGCGACGTGCTCAGCACGTATGTCGCCGATCGCTGGCAACTGCGTGAACTCACCGTCAACTACCGGACACCGGCCGAGATCATGACCTACGCGGCGCGGGTGCTCGAGCAGATCAGTCCGACGCAGTCGCCACCGACGTCATTGCGAAGCAACGGAATCGAACCGGTCGCCGTACCCACCGATGCGGCCGCGCTGGCGAAGGTCGCACTCGAGGCGGCCACCCGAGCGGGACTGACCGGATTGAGTGCGGTCATCGTTCCGGACGGGCTCTACGACGAGACGGCCTCCGCGGCGCGCGATTTCGACGGCCACCCGCGGGTCCTCACCGTCGGCGGCTGTAAGGGCCTGGAATTCGACAACACGGTGGTGGTGGAACCCGCAGCGATCATCGGCGACTCACCACTGGGTTACTCGGATCTGTATGTCGCCCTGACCCGCGCGACCCAGCGGTTGACCGTGATCCATTCCGAGGAACTCCCACCGGAACTCGAGGGCATGACGCACGAAACCCCCGACGCCTGGTGAGGCACCGGGGGGCTTCGTCGCTGGTCGTGCGCGTTACGCGACTAGGTGGTGTGCACGATCAGGACGTCGCACGCCGATTTGCGTGCAACGTCGGCCGGCACGGAGCCCAGAAGACGTCCGGCAATCGAGTTGAGTCCCTTGTTACCGACGACCAACAGGTCGGCGCTGACGTCGGTGACGAGCTGCAGTAGGGCGTCCACAGGTGCGCCCTTCACCGCGCGGGCATCGATATTGCCGGCACCCGCCCGAGATGCGCGTTCTTTCGCTGTCCTCAGGATCTCTTCGGTCGGCGACGATCCCATCACCTGATAGGCCTCGTCCTTCAGGACGTCGGCGGCCCCACCGGCACCGCGATCGTTCGGAAAATAGGCGCACGCGATCACCAGTGACGCATTCTCACCAGCAAGTGCCCCCGCACGCTCGACCGCCTTCAACGATGACTCGGAGCCATCGGTGCCGACGACGACCGTCTGATATGCGCTCATCCAATCCTCCACGTGTCAGTCCGCCTCGCCGTCGCGAGGCAGATGTCATCCCCACACACTGTAGAACCCCTGATCCGGCAGATTAGTTTGCGCCGTGCGATTTGTCCGCTGTTCGTGGGGATCGGCACATTTACTTGATGCCTGCGGCGTCCATCCCGCGCAACTCTTTCTTCAGGTCGGCGATTTCGTCGCGGAGTCGGCCGGCGAGCTCGAACTGCAGATCTCGCGCAGCGCTCATCATCTGATCGGTCAGCGACGAGACAAGGTCGGCAAGTTCCGCACGCGGCATCGACGACGTGTCCCGCTTCTCGATGACACCGGCGCTGGTGGCGCCTTTCGCCTTCGAGACCTCGCCCTGGGCCCGGCGTCCACGGCTCGCGTTGCGGCCCGAGCCGCCGACGGCGACGGCGTCGTCCTCGGCTTCCCGATACACCTGGTCGAGGATGTCGGCGATCTTCTTGCGCAACGGTTTCGGATCGATGCCCATCTCTGTGTTGTAGGCGACCTGCTTGGCTCGTCGACGTTCGGTCTCGTCGATGGCGTTACGCATCGAATCGGTGATCGTGTCGGCGTACATGTGCACCTGACCGGACACGTTGCGGGCCGCCCGACCGATCGTCTGGATCAACGACGTGGTCGACCGCAGGAAACCTTCCTTGTCGGCGTCGAGAATCGCCACCAGCGACACCTCGGGGAGGTCGAGGCCCTCACGCAGTAGGTTGATGCCCACGAGTACGTCGTATTCGCCGGATCGGAGCTGGCGTAACAGCTCGACTCGTCTGAGCGTGTCGACCTCGGAATGCAGGTACCGGACTCGGATGCCGAGTTCCAACAGATAGTCGGTGAGGTCCTCGGACATCTTCTTGGTGAGTGTGGTGACCAGGACGCGTTCGTCCCGCTCGGTGCGTTCCCGGATCTCGTGCACCAGGTCGTCGATCTGGCCCTTGGTGGGTTTAACGATGACCTCGGGATCCACGAGACCGGTCGGCCGGATCACCTGTTCCACGAACTCCCCGTTGGCCTGGCCGAGCTCATAGGGTCCGGGGGTCGCCGACAGATAGACCGTCTGACCGATGCGGTCCACGAACTCGTCCCACGTGAGTGGTCGGTTGTCCACCGCGGACGGCAGCCGGAAGCCGTAATCGACGAGATTGCGCTTGCGCGACATGTCGCCCTCGTACATACCGCCGATCTGCGGCACCGTCACATGAGATTCGTCGATGACGAGCAGGAAGTCCTCGGGGAAGTAGTCGATCAGGGTGGCCGGGGCGCTGCCGGCGGCCCGGCCGTCGATGTGGCGAGAGTAGTTCTCGATGCCCGAGCAGAACCCGACCTGCCGCATCATCTCCAGGTCGTAGCTGGTGCGCATCCGCAGACGCTGCGCTTCGAGAAGCTTCCCCTTCCCCTCGAGATCGGCCAGGCGCTGCTCGAGCTCCTCCTCGATGCTCTTCATCGCCCGCTCCATGCGCTCCGGTCCCGCGACGTAGTGCGTCGCCGGGAAGATGCGCAGTGAATCCACCTGCCGCACAACGTCGCCCGTCAGCGGATGCAGATAATACAACGCCTCCACCTCGTCACCGAAGAACTCGATCCGCACGGCGAGTTCCTCATACGACGGGATGATCTCGACGGTGTCGCCGCGCACACGGAATCCACCGCGGGTGAAGGCCGTGTCGTTACGCGTGTATTGGACATCGACGAGCAGCCGCAGGAGCGCGTCACGGTCGATCTCCTCGCCGACGGCGATCTCGACCGACCGGTCGAGGTAGGACTGTGGTGTACCGAGGCCGTAGATGCACGACACCGACGCGACCACCACGACGTCGCGTCGTGAGAGCAGATTCGACGTCGCCGAATGTCGCAGACGTTCGACGTCGTCGTTGATCGACGAGTCCTTCTCGATGTAGGTGTCGGTCTGTGCGATGTACGCCTCGGGTTGGTAGTAGTCGTAATACGAGACGAAGTACTCGACGGCGTTGTTCGGCAGCATCTCGCGCAGTTCGTTCGCCAGCTGGGCCGCCAGGGTCTTGTTCGGTGCCATCACCAGCGTGGGTCGCTGCACTCGCTCGATCAACCACGCGGTGGTGGCCGACTTTCCGGTGCCGGTGGCACCGAGGAGGACGATGTCCTTCTCCCCCGCCTTGATCCGATTCTCCAGATCATCGATGGCGGCAGGTTGGTCACCAGCCGGTTCGTACTCGCTGACCACCTCGAAGTGACCGCCGGTGCGTTCGATCTCGCCGACCGGACGGAACTCAGAATGCGCGATGACCGGGCGTTCTGCTGCAAAAGCCATAGTGCCAGGGTAAACGCGCCCTATGACACGAATGTTCCGTCGCCGTGTACCGGGCCTTGATGGGCCTCAGCAACTAGGGTGCGCCTATGGGAGAGCGCCCTCATCCGCCCAAACGCGAGGTCTTCGACGTCCCGGCCATGACGAACACCGACAACAAGGGGTTCGTCCGGCCGGTCGAGCGCTACGAGGTCACCGACCACGGCCTGTACATGTCCCGGACCGCAGATCATCCGCGGTTCTCCCACCTCGAGTCCTGGCTGCTACTGGCTCTCGGACTGCGGGCGAACATCTTCCACTTCACACCCGGGCATCGCGACGGGCAGCGGTTGTATCTGGACGTCGGCAGGTTCAGCGGACCCGACGCCCAGGGACGTTGGCATGCCGAGGACTGGTACCTGGACCTGGTAGACGTTCCGGGGCGGCCCCTGGAACTGGTCGACGTGGATGAGCTGTTCGAGGCGCACACAGAAGGACTGCTCGGGACCGCCGACTGCACAGCCGCAGTCCAGATCGCAACGAAGGCGCTGGTGGGCGCGGCCGAGCACAGGCATGACGTGCAGGCGTGGCTGGATCATGCGGCAGGTGGTCGAGTGTTCTGGCTGGATGGATGAGCGAGGCGCCCCTGCCATGGGGCCCGCCAGTGCACAGCGACAACAGGGATTGGGTGTTGCGGACGAAATCCGCAACACCCCATCTCTGTTGTGCTCGGGAGCTCAGCTCACGATGTCACGGCGCGTAGACGATGCAGGTATCGGTGAAGGGCAGATCGAAGTTGATCGGTCCGAGTGAGATCGCGGGGATCTGGATACCCGAGCCGACCTGGAGATTGCCTGTGTACTGGGCGTCACTGCTGCCCTGCTGCGCCTTGATCTTGTAGGTACCCGGCGCGGGCGGGGTCCACGTAATGGTGACCTTGTTGGCATCGGCGGCCACCGGGGAACCATCGATCGCCGTGTATGCCCCACCGTCCTTGGACACGCTGAACGCGACCGGGTCTGCACCCGACGTGTAGTCATTAACCGTCGCCTGCACGGTATACGAGCAACTCGAGCCATACCGATCGGCCACCGAGCCGTATCCCGACGGCGTCGTGATCGCGACACCCGTTACGGCCGCGCCGGCCGGAGCAGCCATGATCAGACCTGCAGCTCCCACACCGACGAATACGGCGGCGCCCCCAACAATCCGACGAGTCATGCTTGCAGCCATGAGGCCCTCTCCCTTGACAATTCGTGAGCTTTCGATCGCATCCCGACGATTACGATCGCATTTCAGGTATTCCACAGAAACCGCGATCCGGCAACCTTTACCGCTCGCAATTCCTTTTCGGTCCCTCAAAATTCACACAGTAGAACTGCGCCAAACTTTACAATCGCGAAGTGGCTCCCGAGCCGCTTTCACCGGCATCCACCGGATACGTAGCTCAAAGAATGATGCAGGAGCTGCCGGTATATATGGCCTGAACGACGGTGATTTCACCTGTTGACTTACCCGGGTCCCCGGCCCCTTGCTTTGCCACGATCTCGTAATTGCCCGGTGTCAACGGAATCCACGGATACGTGGCCTTTCCGCCGTCGGCTTTGTATGTGCCCCTCTTCTGTCCGTTGACATAGAAATCAACATCTTCGTCAGGCGTTGCGGTGGCGATCACGCCATAACCGCAGCCCACACCGAAACGCTGCTCACCGAGCGAACCGAGGAGGGCCGAGTTGTCGATCGTGATGTCGCTGACGGCCGCATTCGCCGGTGCGGCCAGCACCGCTCCCGCGGCTGCGACACTCGCGAACGCTACGGCAGCAGCCGCCGCGCGGCCCCTCGTGCGTACACCCATGGCTGTTCTCCCTCGACTAGAGCAGTGATATAGGTCGCACCCCTGGGTGCGCGTTCACGCTAGCAAAAGTTCGCATCTCTCACATCGCCGAAACCGGAAATCTGCACACACTCGTACCCAGAGTTCATCCAAATGCCGTAACCGCAACTCGACTACGACGTGGCCGTTCGCACCACCCCGGGCCGTCCCGGGTCGGCGGACGCGTAGACATCGACCTCGCCGTCCACGCGCGGAAAACCGCCCTCGGCCAGCAGATCGGCGACATCGGTCGACGAGGGGGAGAGAGTCACGCTCACCTCGGGCGCGGTGAGGTCCGATGGCGACAGTTCAGCTCCCGGAAGCTCTGCCCGCGAGGCTAGGACGTCGGTCGCAGTCGTGGTGATCTGCGTTGCCTTGTCGCCGAGTATCGCCCACAACCTGTTGACCAGGCGGGTGGGCAGGGTCGACGGGTCAGGGTCGAGTGCCATGAGGTGAACGCGAAGCTCGGCGGCCCGACGAGCGCGTACGTTGCGTTCGAAGGGAACCAGTCGCTCATCCCAGAGCTGGGCGGCCACGGCGGCCAGATCACTTTCCGAGCCCGAGTTGTCGAGCCAGACATCGGCGACAGCGCGCCGGTCGGCCTCCGACGCCTGGGCGGCGATACGTGCCCGTGCATCGGCTTCGTCCAGCCCGCGCAGCGTGGTCAGGCGCTGCACCCGCAGCTCAGGGTCCGCATTGACAATCACCACGAGATGGAAGAAGGGCGCCATGTGCCCCTCGACGAGCAGTGGGATGTCCTGCACGACGACGGCATCCTCGGGCGCGGCGTCGAGTAGTTCCTGCGTGCGCCTGCCGACCAGCGGGTGAGTGATCGAATTGAGTTTCTTGCGCTGTTCCTCGTCGGTGAATGCCTTGGCCGCCAGTGCGGGTCGGTCGAGGCTGCCGTCGTCGGCGAGAATGTCGTCGCCGAACGCCTCGACGAGTGAGGCGAGCCCTTCGGTACCGGGCTCCACCACCTCCCGAGCGATCTTGTCCGCGTCGATGAGGTAGCCACCGCGTTCGAGGAAGGTCTTCGCCACCGTCGATTTCCCGGCGCCGATGCCACCGGACAAGCCCAGTCTGATCACGTACACCAGTCTCGCAAACCCGCATCCCCGGCGCGCCGAGTGGCCGATTGTGGCACATGCCCCTTGTCTGTTGTGTCGGACGTGAATGTGCGCGAATCAGTGAACCCGCGAATGGTTTGGCACCATCTGTTTCCGACACCGGCACCGAAAGTGGCGGCGCACTTGGCCAACCGGTGAGACGGCCCGCCCGTGCGCACAACAGTGTTCGAGGTCCTCAGAAATGCCAGAACTCCCCGACTCGAATCCGAGCCGGGGAGTTCTGGTTTCGTGCTACGTACTACTTATCAGGCGTTACCCGACAGCTTCTCGCGCAGAGCAGCGAGCTGCTCGTCGCTGGCGAGCGAGCCACCCGTGGATGCCGGTGCGCTGCTGGGCGCGCGGCCACCTTCGGATGCCGACGAGTAGTCCGACGGGGCGTTCTCGGCCTCGGCGGCCGCGGCGGCGAACTTCTCGATCTGGGCGGTGTGCATCTTGTGGCGACGCTCGGCCTCGGCGTACCGGGCCTCCCATGCCTCACGCTGGGTCTCGAAGCCCTCGAGCCATTCGTTGGTCTCGGGATCGAAGCCCTCGGGGAAGATGTAGTTGCCCTGCTCGTCGTAGCTGTCGGCCATGCCGTACTTCGACGGGTCGAACTCTTCGGTGTAGTCCTCGTTGGCCTGCTTGAGGCTCAGCGAGATGCGGCGACGCTCCAGGTCGATGTCGATGACCTTGACCATCGCGTCGTCGCCGACGGAGACGACCTGATCCGGCACCTCGACGTGGCGCTCGGCCAGCTCGGAGATGTGAACCAGACCCTCGATGCCCTCGTCGACGCGGACGAACGCACCGAACGGCACCAGCTTGGTGACCTTGCCCGGCACGATCTGACCGATCGCGTGGGTGCGGGCGAACTGACGCCACGGGTCTTCCTGGGTGGCCTTGAGCGACAGCGAGACGCGCTCGCGGTCCAGGTCGACGTCGAGGACCTCGACGGTGACCTCGTCGCCCACCGCGACAACCTCGGACGGGTGGTCGATGTGCTTCCAGGAGAGCTCGGAGACGTGCACCAGACCGTCGACGCCGCCGAGATCGACGAACGCACCGAAGTTGACGATCGAGGACACGACGCCCTTGCGGACCTGGCCCTTCTGCAGCTGGTGCAGGAACTCGCTGCGCACCTCGGACTGGGTCTGCTCCAGCCAGGCGCGACGCGACAGGACCACGTTGTTGCGGTTCTTGTCGAGCTCGATGATCTTGGCCTCGATCTCCTTGCCGATGTACGGCTGCAGATCGCGCACGCGACGCATCTCCACCAGCGACGCCGGGAGGAAGCCGCGCAGGCCGATGTCCAGGATCAGGCCGCCCTTGACGACCTCGATGACGGTGCCCTTGACGGCCTCGTCTTTCTCCTTGAGCTCCTCGATGGTGCCCCACGCGCGCTCGTACTGAGCTCGCTTCTTGGACAGGATGAGGCGGCCTTCTTTGTCCTCCTTGGTGAGAACCAGGGCCTCGACCTCGTCACCGACGTTGACGACCTCATTGGGGTCGACGTCGTGCTTGATCGACAATTCGCGGGAAGGGATCACGCCTTCGGTCTTGTAACCGATGTCGAGCAGAACCTCGTCGCGATCGACCTTGACGATGGTGCCTTCCACGATGTCGCCATCGTTGAAGTACTTGATCGTGGAGTCGATGGCGGCGAGAAAGTCCTCGGCCGAGCCGATGTCATTGACGGCTACTTGCGGCGAGGTGATCGTGGGGGACGACATATGTTGAGTTGCTCCGGACAGGTGTGTAGTAGGTACAGTTCTTCACGTGTGGATCGGCACCGACCACTGAGCGGGATTACCGCCGAACAGGGCGTGTGCGAACCGCGCGTCATGGTGCACACGCGCGTGAGTCAGCCTACTCCAGTGCCGTTGCGCTGGGCAAATACGTCCCGGCGGGGAGATCGACTCAACCGCCGCACCACTTTTTCACCACTGAAAACCCTTCTGACCAGCGAATACGCAGACGCACCTTAATTGCTTATCCGCCGCGCTCGGCGCGCACCGTCCACGCGGCAGCCTCGTCGAGGTCAGGGAATGTCCCCGACAACGGGCGCAGCGCTTTGGTTGACTGGGTCTATGGCGCATTCCATCGAGCTCCTGCCCGACGAGGCCGCCGACGCCCGCATTCGTGCGGAGTGGTCGGCGCTGGTCGAGGCGGGACTCCCCAGCGGGGCGCGTGTCCGGTCGGACACCAACCGTCCGCACGTCACGCTGATCCCGGCCGCCCGGATCAGCGCCGGCGCCGACAACGCCCTGTCGCCGTGCGCGCAGCGACTGCCGCTGACCTGTGAGATCGGCGCTCCCCTGGTGTTCGGTCACGGCGCGCGCCACACGTTGGCGCGGCTCGTCGTGCCGAGCGCCGAACTCCTGTCGCTGCACGCGCAGGCAACCCGTCTGACCGACGATTTCATCGACGGCGACGGTGGTCGATTTCCGCATGCCGCACCAGGCGCGTGGACTCCGCACATCACCCTCGGCCGTCGCCTCACCTCCACGCAGATCGCCTCCGCACTCGACACCATCGAAGCGCTCCGACCCATGCCCAACCTCGCGACGTTCGTCGCGCTGCGGCGTTGGAACTCGGATACGCGGACCGAGCACGTTCTCGCCGGGCGCAACTGCTGAGAGGCAGGGCCGGCAGGTTGAGAGTGACCTGAGAGGCGACGAGCGCATCGTTGCGGGCATGACTACAGCAACGCCCCCGACACCGCCCACTCCCACACCGACTCCGGCCACAGCGACTTCACCGACCGCCGACGCCTTCGCCGAGCGGGTGTTCACCTCGACTCTGGCGACCGCCGAGACGATGAGCATCTACCTCGGCGACCGGCTCGGCTGGTACACCTGTCTGGCCGAATCCGGGCCGTTGACATCCGACGAACTCGCCGACCGAACCGGAACCAACCGCCGCTACGCGCGGGAGTGGCTGGAGATGCAGGCCGCATTCTCGATTCTCGATGCCGACCTCGACAGCCGGCCCGTCCGGTTCTCGATCTCCCCCGGCGTCGCCGAGGTACTCACCGACACCAGCAGCCTGGCCTACCTCGGTGAGCTGCCCCGGATGTTCGCCGCATCGATCGGCCGGATGCCCGAGCTGCTCGACGCCTACCGGCACGGCGGCGGAGTGAGCTGGGCGCAGATGGGCGCCGACGCTCGCGAGTGTCAGGCGGCACTGAACCGACCGTGGTTCGACACCCAGCTGGCCCCCGCGCTCGCCGGTGTCGCCCATGTGCACGAGAGGCTGTCGCAGCCGGGTGCGCGCATCGCGGACATCGGTTTCGGCGCCGGATATTCGACGATCGCGTTGGCTCGGGCCTACCCCGAAGCGACCATCGTGGGACTCGACGTGGATACCGAATCGGTCGAGATGGCTCGTCGTACGGCCGCCGAGGCCGGTCTCGGCGATCGGGTCGAGTTCCTGGTCGCCGACGGCGCCGAGGCGACCCGTCGCGGTCCGTTCGACGTGATCTTCGCCTTCGAATGTCTGCATGACATGCCTCGTCCCGTCGAGGTGCTGTCGGCGGCGCGCACCGCGCTGGCGCCAGGTGGAACCGTGGTGATCATGGATGAAGCGGTGTCGGATGAATTCGCGGGGCCGGCAGATGATCTGGACAAGATCATGTATGGGTTCTCGCTGTTCGTGTGCCTTCCCGACGGCATGAGTTCGCCGCCGTCGGCGGCCACCGGGACGGTGATGCGCCCGTCCACGCTGCGGTCTTATGCACAGCAGGCCGGGTTCGACCGCGTCGAGGTGCTCCCGATCGAGGACTTCAGCTTCTTCCGGTTCTACGAACTCACTCCGCGTTGAGCGCGGCCAACGCCGCGGCGACGACCTCAGGCCCGGACATGGCTCCTCCCCGCGCCATCAGGTCGTCGACGAACTGATCGTCGCCGAGCCCGCCGCGTATCTGTTCGAACGCCGCATCGAGTCGCTGCTCGTCGAACCCGTAGGCTCCGGCACCGGTGATCTCGTCGGAGTGACGGATCGCGCCGAGCAGGGTGGCGGCGTCCTCGATGTGGCCGCGACGTAGCAGGACATCGACGACGGTCCGCAGCGACACCCACTGATGCGTCCAGTTGCCGGCGTCGCGCCAGTGTCGCACGACGTCGACGAGAAGGCGTCCGGCGAGCTCGGCGTCACCGTGGCGGGCCTCGATCGATGCGCGTGACACCTGGGCGACCCCGCGCAGGTACCGGTCGCCGGTGCCCGCCGCGCCGGCGATGGCCTCCTCGAGCAGCGCCCGCGCGCGGTCGGGTTCGGTGTCGAGGACGGCTTCCCCGGCGCAGTACCGCGCCCACGCGCCCACCACGGCTTGACCAGTCGCGTCGCATTCGTCGGCGACCCGTAGCGCAGCCCGGTGCGACACCAGCGCGTCTCCGCGGTAGGCGTTCATCAGCATCACGCACAAGTCGGCCATGTGCGCCGCGCCCGACATGCCCGCGGCGAGAGCGGCGTCACGGAATTGCCCGGCAAGAGTCGCCGTCCGGTCCAGATCACCTTGGAACAGCCCGACCTCGACCAGCATCATGCGCAGGTAGACCTCCACGGCGGGGTCGGGACGGCGATCGAGACCGGTCTGCGCGTACCGCCTGGCGGTCGGCAGGTCGCCGTCGAAGCGGGCGCCGCTCGCCGCGACCGCCCACACGACCGCGTCCGGGCCATCGGCGGCCGCAGCCGACCGCAGACGTCGAGCCCATCCGGTGACCTCGGTACTCATCGTCAGTTCGAGATACGGGATCACGCCGGCGAGCAGACGTTGTCCGACCCGCGGATCCCGTTCGCACGCGTGGTCCACAGCCTGGCGTACGTCGTCCAACCGAGTCGCCACCAGCGCCGCCGCATCGACATGACCGCGGCCGAACAGTTCCCGTCCCAGCGGCTCGAGCCGATCCGCGACCAGTCCGGCGTGTGCTGCGCGAACCGCGTCGAGACGTTTCTGCTCGTCGAGCTGCGCAATCCCGAACGTGCGCAACGTTTCCAGCATGCGATACCCGTCGGGGCCGACTGTCAGCATCGACGTCTCGACGAGTTCGGCGATCGTGTCGGTGACATCTGCCCGCTCGAGCACACCTGTCCTCACAGCGAGGTCTTCGGCGTCGTCGAGCCCGAAGCGGGCGGGGAACACCGACAAGGTGTCGAAGAGTCGGCGGCCGCGATCACTCAGCAATCCGTAGGACCAGTCGACCAACGCGTACAGACTTCGGTGGCGGGGGTCGCTGCTACGGGGGCTGTGTAGTACCCGGAATCGCCATTGCAGCCGGTCCACGAGAGCCTGCGGAGGAATCGCCCTGGCCTTGGTGGCGGCGAGTTCGATGCCGAGTGGCAGTCCGTCGAGGCGTCGACAGACCTCGGCGACGGCTGACACGTTGTCGCCGGTCAGCGTGAATCGGGGGTCGCGAGCCCGCGCGCGAGCACAGAACAGTCGTACCGCCGGCGACGCCGCGATCTCGGCGTCCGATGCGGCCGCCGGCGGCACGACCAGCGGTTCGAGGTCGACCACCTGCTCGATGTCGAGTCCCAGCGGCACCCTGGACGTGGCGACGACCGCAACGCCCGGGCAGCCTGCGTGTACGGCGCGCGCGAGGTCGGCGGCCGCATCCAGGACGTGTTCACAGTTGTCGAGCACCAGGAGTCCGGACCGCGCCGCCAGGGATTCGGTCAACGCGTCGAGTGGGTCGAGGTCGCGACGGGGTGTGGTCGCCGTCGCGGTGACCACACCGTGCACGACGTCGGCGGCCGTCTGCACACCGGACAACTCCGCGAACCACACCGCTTCATGATTGCGGGTGTGGTGTCGGATCAGCGCGGTCTTGCCCACACCGCCGGGCCCGACGACGGTGGTCACGGTTTCCGACTGCAGCAGGTCATCGAGGGTGGCCAGATCAGCAGTGCGACCGATGATCGCGGGCCCTTGGCCGGCCGTCGGCGCGCGCGGACGATGGCCGCGCGCCGCCGGGGCCGCCTCCCCGGCCAGTACCCTCGCGTGCAGATCACGAACGCTCCGCGAGGGGTCCGTGCCGAGGTCTGTCGACAAACGTTGGCGCAGTGCGCGATAGGTCGACAAGGCATCAGTGGGACGATCGGCATGCCACAGCGCTTGCATGAGCAGCAGGTGCAGACTCTCCCGATACGGGTGTTGGTCGGCGATTGCGGCCAACCTGCTCGCCGCATCGCTCGGACATCCTGATCGGATCAGCGCCTCGGCCGCCACCTCGGTGGCCCGCACCCGCGTCTCGTCAAGTGCCTCGACGTCGGCACGCGCCCAGACCTGATCGGCGAACTCACCGTATGGCCTGCCACGCCAGAGAGATTCGGCGGCATCGACCTTCTCCACGGCCGCCGCGGGGTCCGAGTCGGTCAACGAACCGGCGTCCCGGACCCGATCGGCAAACAGCAGAGAATCGACCTCGGCACGGTCGACCATCAGTGCGTAACCCGGCGCTGCCGTGATCACCCGCAGACGATTCTCGGCAGCTCGCCCGCGCAACTCGCCGCGCAGCCGGAACACCAGATTGTGCAGAGCCGATTCGGGATTCGCCGGCGGTGAATCCGGCCATAGGATCTCGGCCAACCAGTCGGCATCCGCCACGGAATTGGCGCGTGTCGCCAACGCGCTGAGCAGGCATCGAAGTCGTGGACTGCCGAATTGTCCGCCGCGCCCTTCTGCCCGCGCCGGCACATCGACCGGGCCCAGGAGCAGGAGGCTGACCACGCGAGATTCTATCATCGCAGGATGCCCATGAGTGAGGACGAATCCGAGCACGCGCCGGCACCCGTACGACCTCCGCGGCTGCTCACCGATGTCGATTCGACGACGAGCGATCGGGCGAACCGGTGGTGGTGGGACCACGACGCGGAGAACTATCACGCTGAGCACGGCTCGTTTCTCGGCACATTCGCATCCGGCGGCGACTTCGTGTGGTGCCCCGAAGGCCTGCGCGAGGCCGACATCGGGCTACTCGGGGACATCGACGGCAAGGATGTGCTCGAGGTCGGTTGCGGTTCGGCACCGTGTGCACGGTGGCTGTCGACCCACGGCGCCCGGGCGATCGGTGTCGATCTGTCGCGCCGCATGCTCGGCATCGGGCTGGCTGCGATGGACGCCGACGGCCGTCGGGTACCGCTGGTGCAGGCAACCGCCGAGTCGCTTCCGTTCGCCGACGGCTCGTTCGACGTGGTGTGTTCGGCCTTCGGCGCCGTCCCGTTCGTCTCCGACTCGGCCGGTGTGATGGCCGAGGTCGCACGCGTACTACGCCCCGGCGGACGGTGGGTTTTCGCGGTGAATCATCCGATGCGCTGGATGTTCTTCGACGATCCCGGCCCGGAAGGACTCATCGTCCGGATCCCGTACTTCGACCGCACCCCGTACACCGAGGTCGACGACGACGGTGCGATCACCTACGTGGAACACCATCGCACCGTCGGCGACCGGGTTCGTGAGATCCGTTCCGCCGGACTGATCCTCGATGACATCGTGGAACCCGAATGGCCCGAGGGTTTCGACCAGGAATGGGGTCAGTGGAGTCCGTTCCGCGGCCAGTACTTTCCGGGAACCGCGATCTTCTGCTGCACGAAGCCGAACGACCCTCCGATGGTCGAGCAGCGCCCAACCACCCCCCCGACGGTCGAGCAGCGCCCAACCACCCCCCGACGGTCGAGCAGCGCACAACCACCCCCCGATGGTCGAGTAGCGCCGAGCCGCTAGGCGAGGCGTGTATCGAGACCACCTGCAGCTCAAGTGGTCTCGATACGCCACTCGCCTAGCGGCTCGCGACTGCTCGACCACCGGAGGGGGGCTCGCGACTGCTCGACCACCGGAGGGGGGCTCGCGACTACTCGACCACCGGAGGAGAGCTCGCGGCTACTCGACCACCGGGGGGCTCGGCGCTACTCGACCACCGGGGGCCCACCACTCGACCACCGGGGCCCACCACCACTCGACCACCGAGGGAGCGGCCCACAACTCACAGCAGCTTCGACAAGAAGCCCTTTGTCCGCTCGTGTTGCGGATTGGCCAGCACATCGCGAGGGTTGCCCTGCTCCACCACGACGCCGCCGTCCATGAACACCAGCTGATCGGCGACCTCACGGGCGAAACCCATCTCGTGGGTCACCACCACCATGGTCATCCCCTCGGCGGCGAGCTCACGCATCACGCCGAGCACCTCACCCACGAGCTCGGGGTCCAGCGCGGACGTCGGCTCGTCGAACAACATCAGCTTCGGTTCCATCGCCAGCGCCCGGGCGATCGCGACGCGCTGCTGCTGGCCTCCGGACAGCTGGGCCGGATATGTACTGGCCTTGTCGGCGAGACCGACACGTTCGAGCAGATACCGCGCCCGTTCGGTCGCCTCACGTTTGCTCTGCTTCTTGACCTGGGTCGGTGCCTCGATGACGTTCTCCAGCGCAGTTCGATGTGGGAACAGGTTGAAATGCTGGAAGACCATCCCGATGTCGCGGCGCTGCTTGGCGGCATCCTTCGGACTCATCTCGTGCAGCTTGTCGCCGCGTTCGCGGTAGCCGATGAGATCGCCGTCGACGTACAACCGACCGGCGTTGACCACCTCGAGATGGTTGACGCACCGCAGAAAGGTCGACTTGCCCGAACCCGACGGACCGATGAGGCAGAGCACCTCACCGCGCCCGACCTTCAGTGTGATGCCCTTCAGGACCTCGAGCGTGCCGAAGTTCTTGCACACCCGGTCGGCCAGGACCATCGGGTGTTCAGCGACGCTCATCGCTCTCCCCCTCCACGATCGGTGTGTTCTGTGTGGCCGCAAGGGCTCTGAGCTGTCGGGCGGTCAACTGCCGACTGGCACCCTTGGAGTAGTAGCGCTCCAGATAGAACTGTCCGACCATCAGGATGCTCGTCACCGCCAGGTACCAGGTCGAGGCCACCATCAAGAGCGGAATCGGCTCGAAATTCACGCCGGAGATGTCGCGCGCACGCCCGTACAGTTCACCGGTGAACGGCACCGCGGCCACGAGGCTGGTGGTCTTGAGCATGCTGATCACCTCGTTGCCGGTCGGCGGGATGATCACGCGCATCGCCTGTGGCAGCACGGTGCGCCGCATCGTCTGCGCCCACGACATCCCGAGTGCCACCGATGCCTCGGTCTGCCCCTCGCCCACTGACGACACGCCGGCCCGCACGATCTCGGCCATGTAGGCGGCCTCGTTGAGAGCCAGACCGATCATGGCGAAGGTGAAGGCCGCATTGAGCGACTGGATGTCGAAGTGCGCGAACTGGTGGACGAACGGGATGCCGAGGTCTATCTGCTTGTAGATCGACGGGAAGAGGCCCCAGAACACGAGCTGTACGTACACAGGTGTGCCGCGGAAGACCCAGAGGTAGACCCACGCCGTGTAGCGCAGGACCGGATTCGGTGAGAGCCGCATGATCGCGAGCAGGATGCCGAGGATGATCGCGATGACCATCGCCAGCACCGTCAGGGCGAGCGTGTACCAGACGCCCGAGAGGATGCGGGTGTCGAACAGATACTTGGCGTAGGTGTCCCAGGCGTAGGCGGCGTTGGTGGCGGCGCCGTAGACGAACAGTGCGGCCAGGATCAGCACGATGGCCGCGGCGGCCCACTGCCCCGGATGACGAAGTGGAACGGCCTTGATCGGGGCCGGCTCCGACGAGTCGGCGTGGGCCCCGATCGGACCTGTGGACGGAGAACTCACCGGCTAGCTGACCGCACCGTTGATGACCGAGTTCGGGATGGTGCCCGCCTCGACACCCCAGTTCTCGGCGATCGCCTTGTACTGGCCGTTGTCGATGAGGTACTGCACGGCCTTCTGCAGGGCCTGGCCGAGTGCCGACCCCTTCTGCACCGGGTAACCGTAGGGGGCCGAATCGAACACGCCGCCTGCGGGCTCGAGCTTGTCGCCGGAACGCTTGATCGCGTATGCGGTGACCGGCGAGTCCGCCGACATCGCATCCACCTTGCCGAGCACCAGCGCATTGGTGGCCTCGTCCTGGCTGTCGAACTTGACCTTCTCGATCGCGGGCTTTCCGGCGTCGGTGCACGCCTTGGTCTTGGCTGGGATCTCGTCGGTGTCCTCATAGGTCGTCGACTGCACTGCGACCTTCTTGCCGCATGCGTTGTTGGGGTCGATTCCCGAACCCTTCTGCTGGGCCCACTGCACGCCGGCGCTGTAGTAGGTCACGAAATCGACCTGCTGTTCACGTTCCTTGGTGTCGGTGAACGACGACATGCCGACGTCGTAGGTGCCCTGCTGGACCGCGGGGATGATCTTGTCGAAGTCGGCCTCACGGTAGACCGGGTTGAGCCCCAGGACCTTGGCGACGCCGTTCATCAGGTTCACGTCATAGCCGACGATCGCGCCGCTGCTGTCCTTGAACTCGTTGGGCGAGTAAGGAACATTGACGCCGACGGTCAGCTGCCCCGACTGGCGGATCTTCTCCGGCACCAGTGCCGCGATCTCGTCGACCTTCTGCACATCGACCGACATCATGGACACGTCGGAGCTGCCGTCGCCCGAACTCTCGTCGTTCGAGCAGCCTGCCAGCACAAGTGCCAGCACCGCTACCAGCGCGGTGACGATGCCCGCCCACCGCAGCGAGTCGGGTCGGAATGATCGATGATGTCGCATCAGAAAAACCCCTTCATTCCCGCTCACCCGCGGGGCCACATCGAGACCGCCGGCACCATGCCGACGCCTTGACTGAACTTACTGCCTCGGCCGGTGGTCCACCGGGTGGTTACGAGAGATTTACTCCGATACCGGTGGAGGAATCAGTGGGCCGCGTCGTCCCAGGATCGACCGAAACCGACCGAGACCTCCAACGGCACGGACAGGGAGATCGCGTTGCCCATCTCTTCACGGACCACCGTTTCGACCGCATCGCGTTCCCCGGACGCCACCTCGACGACGAGCTCGTCGTGGACCTGCAGCAGCATCCGCGATCGCAGGCCCTCGGACCGCAGACGGCCGTACACGTTGATCATCGCCACCTTGATGATGTCGGCCGCGGTGCCCTGGATGGGCGCGTTGAGTGCCATCCGCTCAGCTGCCTGGCGCCGCTGCCAGTTGTCGCTGTTGAGGTCGGGCAGATACCGCCGACGACCGAACAGGGTCGCGGTGTACTCGTTGCGACGGGCCTCGTCGACGACATTGTGCAGATAGTCGCGGACACCACCGAAGCGCGCGAAATAAGCCTCCATCTGCTCCTTGGCCTCGTCGCGGCTGATCTTCAATTGTGCGGCGAGTCCGAACGCACTCAGTCCGTAGGCCAGGCCGTAGGACATCGCCTTCACCCGGTGACGCATCTCCGTGGTCACGGCATCGATCGGCACCCCGAAAGCGCGGGAGCCGACAAAGTTGTGCAGATCCTCGCCGGTGTTGAACGCCTCGATGAGACCCGCGTCCTCGGAGAGATGCGCCATGATGCGCATTTCGATCTGGCTGTAGTCGGCGGTCATGAGGCAGTCGTAGGCGCCTGCGGAATCTCCTCCGACGATGAAGCCCTGCCGGATCTGCCGCCCGGCCTCGGTGCGGACCGGGATGTTCTGCAGGTTGGGCTCGGTCGACGACAAGCGGCCGGTCGCCGCCACCGTCTGGTTGAACGTGGTGTGCACCCGTCCGTCGTCGGCGACCGACTTCAGCAGACCGTCGACGGTCACCTTCAGCCGAGTCGCGTCGCGGTGCTCGAGCAGATGCGCGAGGAACGGATGCTCGGTCTTCTCGTACAGGCCCTGCAGCGCGTCGGCGTCGGTCGTGTAGCCGGTCTTGGTCTTCTTCGTCTTCGGCATGTCGAGTTTGTCGAAGAGCACGGTCTGCAGCTGCTTCGGCGAACCCAGATTGATCTGTTCCCCGATCACCTCGTACGCGGCGTCGGCGGCAGTGCGAATCCGTTGAGCGAAGTCGCTTTCCAGTTCGCCGAAGTGGTCGACGTCGACGGCGATCCCGGCGGCCTCGAGCTCGGCGAGCACGAACAACAGCGGCAGTTCCATCTCGGTGAGCAACGGGAGGGAATCGATCCGCTCGAGCTCGGTGTCGAGGGTGTCGGCGAGTTCGGCGACCGCCCGCGCCTCGAGCATCTGCTGCTCGGCATGTTTGGCGTCGCCGCCGTCGTCGTCGAGCAGCGACATCTGTCCGTCGTCGGGGGCGGTGTCATCGCGCAGTTCGCGCCGCAGGTAACGCAGGGTCAGGTCGTCGAGATTGAACGTGCGCTGACCGGGACGGACGAGATAGGCGGCCAATGACGTGTCGCTGGTGATACCGGTGAAGGCCCAGCCCCGTGCCCGCACGGCGTGAATGGCCCACTTCGCCTCATGCAACGCCTTGGGCAGGTCGGGGTCGGCCAACCATGCGGCGAGTGCCTGCTCGTCGTCCGCGTCGAGCGACGGCACGTCGATGTAAGCGGAGGTGTCGTCGGCGGCGGCGATGGCGATGCCCGTCGCATCGGCCCCGGTCACCGAATGCGGTGAGGTCACCGCCACCCCGCTGCGCCCGGTCCTGGTGTGTGCGTCCAGCCAGGCCCGGACCTCGCCGGCGCCGAGCCTGGTGCCGTCCAGGTCGAATCCGGATTCCGCTTCCGGTTCAACGGAACTCAACGTCGAGAACAGTCGGTCACGCAGAACCCGGAACTCCAGGTCGTCGAACAGTTGATGAATCCGGTCGCGGTCCCAGCCGACCATCGCCAGTTCGTCCGGTCGTGACGGCAACTGCATGTCGCGGACGAGTTCGGTGAGTTGTCGGTTCGTCTGCACCGATGCCAGGTGGGCGCGCAGTGCGTCACCGACCTTGCCCTTCACCTCGTCGACGTGATCGACCAGTGAAGCGAGGGAACCGTATTCGCGAATCCATTTCGATGCGGTCTTCTCCCCCACGCCCGGGATGCCCGGCAGATTGTCGCTCGGATCCCCGCGCAGCGCCGCGTAGTCGGGGTACTGAACGGGAGTCAGACCGTACTTCTTCTCGACCTCTTCCGGGGTGAAGCGGGTCAGATCCGACACCCCCTTGCGCGGATAGAGAACCGTGACCGACTCGTCCACGAGTTGCAGTGAGTCACGGTCACCGGTGACCACCAGGACCTTGTACCCCTCGGCCTCGGCCTGGGTCGCCAGCGTCGCGATGATGTCGTCGGCCTCGTAGCCCTCGATCGCCATGACCGGGATGCCCAACGCGTCGAGCACCTCCTTGGTGAGATCGACCTGACCGTTGAACTCATCCGGAGACTTGGACCGCTGCGCCTTGTACTCCGGGAACATCTCCGACCGGAAGGTCTTCCGCGACACGTCGAAGGCGGCGGCGATGTGGGTTGGTGCCTCGTCGCGCAGCAGATTGATCAGCATCGATGTGAAGCCGTAGACCGCATTCGTGGTCTGACCGCTCGCCGTCTTGAAGTTCTCCGCCGGCAGCGCGAAGAAGGCCCGGTAGGCCAACGAGTGTCCGTCGAGCAGCATCAGCAGCGGCTGACCGTCCTTGCCGGCGGACTTCTGGGCGGGCGCAGTCGTACTCTTCGCGGGACTCACCCCAGCGAGTCTAGTGACCCACTCGGACACGTCGCGGAGCAGTTCGACGACCGGTCCGAACGCATCAGCCCCGTCTGTACATCGGCCACACCGTGGGACCGTCGAGCGGCAACGTGACCTCCCCGATCACCTCGAATCCGAATCGCTCGTACAGCGGGATGTTCGCCTCGTTCGAGCTCTCCAGATAGGCGGGTGCGTCGACCCGATCGATGCCGGCGGACAGTAGAGCGGTGCCGACACCCATGCCCTGCACGGTGGCGCCGACCTGACCGAGATACCAGTGCGGCTCTTTGGGGCGCACCCTGCCGAACTCCTGCTCCAAGATCATTCCGCGCCGGAACTGACCGCCCAATCCTCGGAGGAAGCCCAGGATCGAACCGATCTGTGCCGCGGCCGACTGCCGGTGGCCGGGTGGATCCCACACTGCGGCGCCCACCGCGATCCCGTCACGCACCGCCACATCCATCGACGAGCGTCCACCGTGGACCCACCGGACCAGCGTGTAGAAGATCCGCTTGTCCGAACGGGTCTCGGGGATCAGCCAGCGCATGACGGGGTCCGCGACGAAGGCCTGCGCCAAGAGCGAACTGACCAGGTCGAGGTCACGCGAGGGCGACACCGTGATCGGGATCATGCACCCACGATAGGCGCGAGGTCGGGTCAGAAGAGCCCGACCGCATCGGAGGTGTCGAGCACGCCTTCGGCGGTCGTCCACTCCGCCCACATCAAGCCGTGGGTCGCCGCAGCGGTCGCCGGGTCGGAGAGACCACGGCTGCTCACCCAGGCAGCGGCCCGCACACTCTGGAAGAACAAGCCGGTGGCGCGCTCCTCCCCGATCGTGTCGCCGACGATCGAGGCGGTGAACAGCTCGGTGAGGTCGGTTCCGTAGTCCTGCTTGATCGATTCGATGATCTTCGGTGTCGCGGCGCCGAGGATCTCACCGTAGAGATTGAAGTCCGACCAGCGGTCGGCACTGGTGTGCACTGCCGCAAGCGCATTCGGTAGGTCGAGGATGAGGTGGCTGTTCATCCCCGAGGTGGCGACCCGGCCACCGCTGTGATGGCAGTCGGTGGCGTACTGGTAGTAGCGCTGCCACTCGCGGGGCACGGCCTGTCCGGTCACGTGGGCGTGCACGGCGGCCAGGTAACGGTTGACGAAGTTCAACGCGAGGCGTCCGGCCCACCGGGAGTCCTGGTAGTCGCCGAGTTCGATCGAGGGGATCGTCACATCCAGGATCGGCACGTACACATCGGCGAAGGCGCCTCGCGGGTCCCCCTTGTCGCCCCAGATGTCGGCGATCTCGTGCCCGTGGTCTCGCGCATCGGCCAGCGTCCGATTGGCCGACGCGGCCGACAGATCCGCGATGTGCTGCCGCTCGGAGGCGGGAATGCTCGGACGGCACGCGGTGGCTCCGGGTTGAGCGTGGGCCACGGGAATCCCGAACGCGGCCAGCGTGAGCACCCCGACTGCGATCATGACTGTTCGTTTGAGCATGCGGGGAACGTACTGGGGTCCGTGAGACGATTCAAGTCGAAGTGTCTCACGCCACTCCGAGGTAGGCCTCCCGGACCGCATCGTCGACGAGAAGGTCTTTGCCCGCACCCTCTTTGGTGATCACACCGGTCTCCAGGATGTATCCGCGAGTCGACCTGCTCAGCGCCTGTTGCGCATTCTGTTCGACGAGCAGGATCGTGGTTCCGTCTTCGTTGATCTTCGCGATGATCCGGAAGATCTGCTGAATCACCATGGGCGCCAAACCCATCGACGGTTCATCGAGCAGCAGGAGCTTTGGGCGTGCCATCAGGGCACGACCGATGGCGAGCATCTGTTGCTCTCCACCGGACATCGTCCCGCCGAACTGCTTGCGACGCTCACCGAGCCTCGGGAACAGATCGAAGACGTGGTCGAGCGCCTCCTGATAGGCCTGCTTTGAATCGAACTTCCTGCCGTAGCAACCCATGTCGAGGTTCTCGAGTACGGTCATACCCGGGAAGATGCGGCGACCCTCGGGCACCTGGATGATGCCTCGTTTCACCCGCTCGTGCGGTGCCAGCCCGGAGATCGACTCCCCGTTGAACAGGATCTCGCCCTTGGTCAGGCGGTTCAGCCCGGAGATGCCGCGCATCGTGGTCGACTTACCGGCGCCGTTCGCGCCGAGCAGGGTGACGAGCTCACCTGCACCCACGTGCAGCGAGATCCCGTGCAGCGCCTGGATCCGACCGTAGTGGATCACGACATCGCGTAACTCGAGGACCGTCGTCGAGCCGGGCGCGTCCGGCTTCGTCTCGGATTCAGGCGGATTCGTCATCGGGGACTCCCAGGTAGGCGGCGACCACGGCGGGATTGTCACGGACTTCGCGTGGGGTGCCGTCGGCGATCTTGCGACCGAACTCGAGCACCACGATCCGGTCGGTCACGCCCATCACCAGACGCATGTCGTGTTCGATCAGCAAGACGGTGTACCCGTCGTCACGGATCTTCTTGATCAGGCCCATCAGCGCGGTCTTCTCGCTCGGGTTGAAGCCGGCGGCCGGCTCGTCGAGACAGAGCAGTTTGGGTTCGGTCGCCAGCGCCCGCGCGATCTCCAGACGGCGCTGGTCACCGTAGGGCAGGTTGGACGCCTTCTCGGCCGCCCGCGGAGCGATCCCGACGAACTCGAGCAGCGCCATCCCGCGGTCGACCGCGTCGTGCTCTTCCCGATAGTGCCGCGGCGTTCGGACGATGCCGCCGAACACCGACGTCTTGTGCCGCGCGTCGGTGCCGACACAGACGTTCTCGAGCGCGGTCATCTCGCCCCAGAGCCGGACGTTCTGGAACGTGCGCGCGATGCCGAGGCGGGTGATCTTGTGCTGCTTGATCCGCCCCAGCGGGGCCCCGTCGAACATGACCGTCCCGCGAGTCGGGCGATAGACCCCGGTGATCGCGTTGAAACACGTTGTCTTGCCTGCCCCGTTGGGCCCGATGAGTCCGAGGATCTCACCACGCTTGATGTGAAAGCTGACGTCGTCGAGGGCGGCGAGACCACCGAACTCGACGGTCAGGCCACTGACCTCGAGGAGGTTCTCGCCCTCCGCGGTGGCGATGTCGCGATGGGGGGCGACGACCTCGGCGACGGCGCCGGGATCGGCGAGATCCGGATCGACCGCGGCCGGGTCGAGGATCGATCGCGCCTCGGGATCGGCCGCGGCCTCCGCGAGCTGTTCGTCGATGCCCTCGGCGCCATCGGCCGGGGCCGCCGGTGAAGTGTCCGGTGACTCGTCGTCGGGCTGACGATGCCGGCTCATGCGCTCGCCTCCTCGCCGTGCGCGGGCGCCGCCGCCGGCGCACGCTTGACTGCACCATAGATGCGCCGCCCGAATGTGACCAGACGTGCCCGAGCCGGGAACAGGCCTTGCGGTCGGAAGATCATGAGGGTCACCAGCGCCAGGCCGAAGAACAGATACTTGAACTCGCTCAGCGACTGACCGCCGACCTCGATCCCCTGCACGCGTGCGGGCAGATAGACGATGATGAACGCGCCGGCGATCACGCCCAGCTTGTTGCCCTGTCCACCGAGGACCACGGCGCACAGGAACAGCATCGAGTTGATGACGGTGAACGCCTTCGGGTCGACGTACTGCACCTGCCCGGCGTAGACCGCGCCGGACAGGCCACCGATCCCCGCGCCGATCACGAACGCCCAGAGTTTGTACTTGAACGTCGGCACGCCCATGATCTCCGCGGCATCCTCGTCCTCACGGATGGCCACCCAGGCCCGGCCCACACGGCTTCGCTCGAGGTTGCCGATCACGATGAGTACGAGAATCACCAGCACGATGCCCAGCCAGTACCACCACACGCCGTAGTTGAGCGTGGACGAGTTGTTGGCACTGGAGAAGACGCCGTCGGGGTGCTTGTCGGACGTACCGAGTTCGGGGAACAGCACTCCCTGCAGGCCGGAGGCACCGTTGGTGATGTCACCGAGGTTGTCGGCGAGCAGGCGCACGATCTCGCCGAATCCGAGGGTGACGATCGCGAGGTAGTCACCGCGGACACGTAGCGTCGGTGTTCCGAGGATGACACCGGTGATCCCGGTGATCACGATGGCCAATGGCACACACGCCAACCAGGCCCACGGACCGGAGAAGATCCCATGGTCGGTGCTGTTCCACAGCGGGCTGGCCGGGCTGGTCATCAGCGCCACGACATACGCACCGACCGCGTAGAAGCCGACGTAACCCAGGTCAAGCAGTCCGGTCTGACCGACCACCACGTTGAGACCGATGGCGATCAGTGCGGTCATCGCGAAGGTGGCCATCACGACGCCGAAATTGGTGGCCGTGGTGGTGATCAGCGGCGGGTTGATGACGGGCAGCAATCCGACGATGATGATCGCCGGGAGCCCGACCAGCCACTGACCCACGCGGGGCAATCCGTTCCACCAGCTACGGATCGCATCGCCGACGCCGCGCGGTTCGGGTTTGTTCGGATCCTCGAGCGCCGACGGATCGGCGGGCGGTTGATGTGTCGTCATACCCGTGCCTTCCCGAGTTTCTCGCCGAGTATGCCGGTGGGACGGAACATCAGCACCAGGATGAGCAGGACGAACGCCACCACGTCCTTCCACTGGTTACCGAACACCACCGAACCATAGTTCTCCATCACGCCGAGCAGGAGCCCGCCGAGCAATGCGCCACGCACATTGCCGATGCCGCCGAGGACGGCGGCACAGAACGCCTTGATGCCGAGGATGAAACCGCCGAAGTAGACGATGTTCGTCGGGACCCGCAGCGTGTAGAGCAGTGCCGCCGCACCGGCCAGCAGGCCACCGATCAGGAACGTCACCATGATGATGCGTTCGCGCGAGACACCCATCAGCAGCGCGGCGTCGGGATCCTGCGCCACCGACTGGATGCCACGGCCCAGCCGGGTGCGGTTGATCATGTAGTCGGTGCCCATCGCCAAGATCAACGCCGAGATGATGATGATCAGCGTCAGGTTGTAGACGGGGGCGCCGAAGATGGTGAACTCTTTGACCGGCTGCACGAGCCGGATCGTCGGCTGAGCGCTCGAGCCACCGAGTTGCGGATCGATCGGAAGCTTCGGCAGGACGTAGTGCACGAACTCCTGCAGCACGAACGACATGCCGATGGCGGTGATGAGGAACGCCAGCGGCTTGGCATTGCGCTTGCGCAGTGGCCGATAGGCAACGAACTCCAAACCTACTGCAGCACTGCCGGACACGGCCATGCCGCACAGGCCGGCCAACAGCAGGTACACGATCGTCATGACCGTGCCCTCGGAGTAGGTGTTCCCCGACGGCGTGAATCCGAGCAGCAGCAGACCGATGTACTGCCCGAACATGCCGAGCATGAAGACTTCGGAGTGTGCGAAGTTGATCAGTCGGAGCACGCCGTAGACGAGGGTGTAGCCCACCGCGACGAGTGCGTAGATCGCCCCGTAGGTGAGTCCTTCGATCGTGAGGCCCCAGAACCCCTGCTTCAATGCACCGAGATCAAAACCGATGGTTGATGCCACCGCCGCCGTCTCGGCCACCGCATGCACAATCATTCGTGCCTTTCCACCGCAAACAAGTCACCAGCGCAGGCACGGTGCGCCCGGGCTCGCTGCCCGGGCGCACCGTGCGGGACGTGAGTTGCTACTTGACCTCGTACACCCAGATCAGCGATGAGGTGAGCTCACCGGTCGGGGTCCACTGGTATTTGCGGGCCAGACCCTGTCCGCTGTAGGTGCGGACGTAGTTGAGCAGCTGCGGCCGGGTGGTGTTGCCCTCCTCGATGCCCTTCATCAGGATGCCGGCCAGGTCATAGGCCTCCACCGAGTAGACGCCGGGGGCCTGCTTGAACGCGTCCGAGTAGGCGGAACTGAACTCCGACGGCGCCGGACCACAGGGGCACGACAGGACCGCGCCCTTGGACGAGTCACCGGCCTGCGCAGTGAACTGGGGGTCGTTCGTGCCGTCACCGGAGACGAACAGCACGTCCGGAGCGGCCGACTTCAACTGCTGGGCGAACGGCGCTGCCTCCGAGTAGTAGCCGGAGTAGAACACCGCGTCGGGACTGGCAGCCGTCACCTTGGAGATCACGGCGGAGAAGTCGCGCTCACCGGTCTTCACGTCACCCGAGCAGCTCGCGTCGGCTGCAGACCCGAGAGTCTCGGTCATCGCCTTGGCGAGGCCGACACCGTAGTCGCTGTCGTCCTTGATGACGCAGATCTTCTTCTTGCCCATGGTGCCGGTCAGGTACTTCGCAACCGCGGGCCCCTGGACATCATCGTTGGCCAACCCACGGAAGAACGTCTTCCAGCCGTTGTCGGTGAGTGACGGGTTGGTGGCCGAAGCGGTCACCGACACCAGTCCGGCCTGATTGAAGACACCGCCGGTCGCCTTCGTCTCACCGGAGAACGCGGGGCCGATCAGGCCGACGATCGAGGTGTCGTTGGTGATCTGCGGTGCGACCTGGGTCGCCTTCTGCGGATCGCCTTCGGTGTCGAAGGTCTTCAGGACGATCTGGCAGTCCGGATTGGCCTTGTTGTGCTGGTCGACGGCGAGCTGGGCACCGTCCTTGATGTTGATGCCCAACGCGGCGTTGGCACCGGTCAGAGCGCCGGCCATCGCGATGGTCGTCTGGTCACACTTGGCTCCGCCGTCGGCGGGATTGAGCGCGTCCGAGGTCGAGGCCTGCGGGACCTCGTTGCCGTCGACGTCGATCTGCGCGAGCGGTGAAATCTCCAAACCTGAACTCGCGGACGCGGAACCGCTTGAATCACTTCCGGAGTCGCTGGATTTGCTGCTACACGCGGACACGGCGAGCACGCTCGCCAATGCCACCGCGAGAGCACCTGTCGCAACACGACGATGCATTCTCTTACCTCTTCACTTCCCACCCACCCGGCAGAGTGCCGAGAGATCTGCTGAGGAGACCTTGAGAAAACATAGACCGAATCCCGGGCGCCCGCGATGGATTGGCGGCAAACGCGCACGACACCAATTGGCGTGTTTTCACAGAATTAACGGCTCGTCCCCCGGTACCGTCAGTTGCTGGGACCGAGGGTCTCGACGACCACCTGCGCGACCGCCTTCATGGTGGTCCGGCGGTCCATCGCCGCGCGCTGTATCCACTTGAACGCCTCGGGCTCCGAGAGCGCCTGCTTCTCCATGAGGAGCCCCTTGGCGCGTTCGACGAGCTTGCGTGTCTCGAGTCGGTCGGCCATCGTGGCGACCTCTTTCTCGAGCGCGGCGACCTCGTTGTACCGACTGACCGCCAGCTCGATGGCCGGGACCAGGTCGGCCTTGGTGAACGGTTTGACCAGATAGGCCATCGCTCCCGCATCCCGCGCCTTCTCGATGAACTCCCGTTGACTGAATGCGGTCAGCATCACGACCGGCGCCAGCTTCTTCTGCGCGATCTCGGAAGCCGCGTCGATGCCGTCACGCACCGGCATCTTGACGTCCATGATCACCAGGTCCGGGGTGAGGGTTTCGGTCAGTTCCACCGCCACCTGGCCGTTCGGGGCCTCCCCGACCACCTCATAGCCCTCTTCGCGGAGCATCTCGATGAGATCCATGCGGATCAACGAGTCATCCTCGGCCACGAGCACCCGATGCGTCGTCGCCTGCTGGCCGGTCTGAGCCGTAGCCCTGTCTGCCACCGTCACCATCCCCTCCTCCTGATCGACCTACCTGTGAACAGCACATTTGATCACCGGCCGATGCGAGCAGAGTACCGGTTGACCCGCCGCCAGGCTCATCATCTAAAGTGGACTGTCGCAGCCGCCGCCGATGCGCGGAGGTCGCAGATGCCCTCGTAGCCCAATTGGCAGAGGCAACGGATTCAAAACCCGTCCAGTGTGAGTTCGAGTCTCACCGAGGGCACCATGCAGTCGCAGGTCAGAGCCATTTCTGGCCTGCACTTCTTGTTCGACGGCACGCCGGTAACCGCTCCACGCGCCCGAACTCGATGCTGTTGCTTCTCAGGCCTCAGCCAAGGAGATTGACCGCGTTGGCGACCACGAGGCTCAGGATCACGATCGACAGCATCGATTGCACCGCCATGGCCAGCTTCGCCCACCGGGCCAGCGGCATCACATCAGTGGGGCTGAAGGCGGTGGCGTTGGTCAACGCGAGGTACAGGTAGTCGAAGAAGATCGGCCGCCACCCGGGTGGCGCGAGGCCGGGGTCGAGTTGCTGAGGAAACGCCAGATCGGGGTGATCACGGGGCCGCAGATGCCTGTTGACGGGTCCCCCGTTGTCGAGCTCCCAGTACAAGAAGCCGAACGCGATAATGGTCTGCAGCCACACCAGAGCTCCGGAGATGAGCAGTTCATTCGCTACGGTCGTCTGCGGGTTGCCGTGCACCAGGTCCCAGACGAGGCGTGCCGAACCCCATGCGGCGCCGGTGGCGATCGCCGCGACGAGTGCGAGCGACAGAGCACGGGCCCAGGGTCCGGGCCGATCGATGCGACCGGGATCGACGATGATCAATGTCAGAAGTACGCAACCCTCGATCGCCGGAAGGAACCAGTCTGTACCCGGCGAGTACCGCGCGGGGAGCAGGAACGGCACCATCATCGACACCACGACGAACGCCGATGCGGTCCACCGCCGTTCGGCTCGGGGTCGGCGACCAGCCGAGACGCCGTCACTGCCCATCACGGAATCCCCCTGAAATCTCTACCTCGCGTACATCTTCAACGCCTCACGCGAGGTCGACGATGGCGCCGAGGACGAGGCCGATGTGCCCGATGATTCGTCGCCCGAGGCCGAGCATGCGGAGACGATCAGCCCGACCGCCGCGCCGATCGTTCGGGGGTACAGGCCAATCAGCGCTTGACGGCTCATACCCTGGAACGGTACGGAGTCACGCAGGAAAATGTGAGGCCATTCATATTTGCGCGATGACAGGTAGGGAAAACGCGGCCGAGACCCATGGTCACGCATTCCTCGACCCAGCGGCTCGACAGCGGAATCACCTATCGGCGAAAGAGTTTGTTACCCAACCACACCAGCGGATCATAGTGACGATCCACAACCCGTTCTTTCATCGGGATCAGCGCATTGTCGGTGATCTTGATCTCCTCGGGACACACCTCCGTGCAACACTTAGTGATGTTGCACAAACCCAAACCGTGTTCGGACTGGGCCGAATCGCGCCGTTCCGCCACATCCAGTGGATGCATGTCGAGCTCCGCGACGCGCATCAGGAAACGTGGCCCGGCGAAGTTCTGCTTGTTCTCCTCGTGGTCGCGGACGACGTGACAGGTGTTCTGACAGAGGAAGCACTCGATGCATTTGCGGAACTCCTGCGACCGCTGCACATCGACCTGCTTCATTCGGTACTCGCCGGCCTTCAGACCTTCCGGCGGTGTGAACGACTGGATTTCCCGGGCCTTCGTGTAGTTGAACGAGACGTCGGTGACCAGATCTCGGATCACCGGAAAGGTCCGCATCGGGGTGACGGTGATGACCTCGTCTTCGGTGAATGTCGACATTCGGGTCATACACAGGAGTTTCGGACGACCGTTCACCTCCGCCGAGCACGAACCGCATTTACCGGCCTTACAGTTCCAGCGCACAGCCAGGTCGGGGGCCTGGGTTGCCTGCAGCCGATGGATGATGTCGAGCACCACCTCACCGTCATTGGCCAGAACTGTGTAGTCCTGGAGGCCACCGTCTTCGGTGTCACCACGCCATACCCGGAACTTCGCGTCGTAGCCCATGTCAGCTCTCCTTGTCGCCCCCGGCGTCGGGGTGGCCGGCGATCTCATTGGCGGTGTAGTACTTCTCGAGCTCGGAGAAATCGAATACCTCCAGCAGGTCCGGGCGCATCGGGGTCTGTTCCTCCTTCACCACGGTGACCTCAGGCACCGGTGAACCATCACCCAGGTCGGCGGTGCAGACCAGCAGTGTGTTGCGCCAATTCGCGTCCATCGCCGGATGGTCGTCGCGGGTGTGACCACCACGACTCTCGGTGCGCAAGAGTGCCGCCTTGGCGACACATTCGCACACCAGCAGCATGTTTCGCAGGTCGACCGCGAGGTGCCAACCAGGGTTGAATTGCCGATGACCCTCCACCTGCATACCGCCCAGTCGGGCTCGCATGTCCGCGAGTGCAACGATCGCCTCTTGCACCTCCGCCTCTTTCCGGATGATGCCGACCAGGTCGTTCATGAACTGCTGCAGTTCGGTGTGAAGCGTGTAGGGATTCTCCGGCTTGCCCTCGGCGGGAGGATCAAAGGGTGCCAACGCGAACGCCGCCGCCCGATCGATGTCGTCGGCGGAGACCTCGGGCCGGGTGTTCAGCGATTCGACATACGATGCCGCCCCGAGGCCGGCCCGCCTTCCGAACACCAGGAGATCAGACAACGAGTTGCCGCCCAACCGATTCGATCCGTGCATCCCGCCGGAACATTCACCGGCGGCGAACAGACCCGGTACGCGCGATGCCCCGGTGTCCGGATCGACCTCGATCCCGCCCATCACGTAGTGACAGGTGGGACCCACTTCCATGGGTTCGGCCGTGATGTCGACGTCGGCAAGTTCTTTGAACTGATGATGCATCGACGGCAGCCGCCGGACGATCTCGTCGGCCGGCATGCGGGAGGCGATGTCGAGATACACACCGCCGTGTTCGGTGCCGCGGCCGGCCTTGACCTCTTCGTTGATCGCCCGGGCGACCTCGTCGCGTGGGAGCAGGTCGGGTGTGCGGCGGGCGCTGTCATTGTCAGCGAGCCACTTGTCGGCCTCCTCCTCGGTTTCGGCGTACTGGCCCTTGAACACCGGCGGAATGTAATCGAACATGAAGCGCTTACCGTCAGTGTTCTTCAGGACACCACCGTCACCGCGAACACCTTCGGTCACCAGGATCCCTTTGACGCTGGGTGGCCACACCATCCCAGTCGGATGGAACTGGATGAACTCCATGTTGATCAGGCTCGCACCGGCGCGCAGGGCGAGTGCGTGACCGTCGCCGGTGTACTCCCAGGAGTTCGACGTCACCTTGAACGATTTACCGATACCGCCGGTGGCGAGCACCACCGCCGGGGCCTCGAACAGGACGAAACGGCCTGATTCGCGCCAATACCCGAACGCTCCGGCTATCGCATCACCGTCCTTGAGCAACTCGGTGATGGTGCATTCTGCGAACACCTTGATACGGGCCTCGTAATCGCCGGTGGCGGCGTAGTCCTCCTGCTGCAGCGAGACGATCTTCTGCTGCATCGTCCGGATCAGCTCCAAGCCGGTCCGGTCGCCGACGTGGGCCAGCCTCGGGTAGGTGTGACCACCGAAGTTGCGCTGGGCAATTCGCCCGTCCTCGGTCCGATCGAACAGCGCGCCATAGGTTTCCAGCTCCCACACGCGGTCCGGTGCCTCTTTCGCATGCAGTTCTGCCATGCGCCAGTTGTTCAGGAACTTGCCGCCACGCATGGTGTCTTTGAAGTGTGTCTGCCAGTTGTCCTTCGAGTTGGCGTTGCCCATCGACGCGGCACAACCGCCCTCGGCCATCACGGTGTGGGCCTTGCCGAACAACGACTTGCACACCACTGCGACCGAATAGCCCTTTTCGCGCGCCTCGATGACCGCGCGTAGCCCGGCACCACCGGCACCGATGACGACGACATCGTATTTGTGGCGTTCAGGTTCGGTCATCTATGAGAAACCCCCAGCGTGAAATCGTTTGCGCAACATGAGTTGCGGACATGACAGCGGATCAACCCACGAATCGCAGGTCAGAGATTGTGTTGCTGGCGACCAGCATGATGTAGAAATCGGTGAGCACCAGTGTGCCGAGCGTGATCCAGGCGAACTGCATATGCCGGGTGTTCAGCTTCGAGACCTGCGTCCAGACCCAGTATCGGATCGGATGCGCCGAGAAGTGCTTGAGCCGACCACCTGTGACATGCCGGCACGAATGACACGACACCGTGTAGGTCCACAGCAAGATCACGTTCACCAGCAGGATCACGTTGCCCAGGCCGAAACCGAACCCGCCGTCCTTGCCGTGGAACGCCATGATGGCGTCGTAGGTGTTGATCAGCGAGACGATCACCGCCACATAGAAGAAGTAGCGGTGCACATTCTGAATGATCAGCGGGAGTCGGGTCTCCCCCGTATACCGACTGTGGGGCTCCGCCACTGCGCATGCCGGCGGCGAGAACCAGAAGGAACGATAGTAGGCCTTGCGGTAGTAGTAGCAGGTCAGCCGAAAGCCGAGCAGGAATGGCAAGACCACGAACCCGAGTGGAATCCACATCGGGAGTTCCGGGAACGGAGTGCCGAAATGGCTCGATCCCGGCACGCAGGATTCGCTCAGGCATGGCGAGTAGAACGGTGTCAGATAGTGGTAGTCGGCAACCCAGTACGCGCTGCGCACAAACGACCGCACGGTCGCGTAGACGATGAATGCAGACAAACCGAGCACCGTCAGCAGTGGCGACACCCACCACCTGTCCACCCGAAGGGTTCGCGCCGCGATGCGCGCCCGTCCCGGAGAAAAGACCCCGGTATTCTCCCGCTCAGTCGCGGGGGCGCTCACTTGGTTCGCTCACGCGAGTGGAAGCCCAGCCCTTCGTCTTGCGCACCGAGCCACGCGGACTCGTCTGACTTGCTGTCGGGTACGTAGATCACATCGTCTTTGCTCTTCACCCGCAGTAGCGGTGGTGGCTTGTGCTCGAAGTCGTGCAGGTCGATCTCGAGCCGGTCGAGGTCGTTGGTCATCCGGCGGACGGCATCGACATCCCCGTATCGCGCCTTCAGGGTGACGATGTGATGCCGCAGCACCGCGATGCTGCGGTGGAGTTCCTTCATCTCGACCGTTGCCATGGCGCTCCCTCCAAGACCAATGTGATACTCACCACAGTACCGCCGAGGCCCCCTCAGTCAACGACTTTGTCCGAACGTGTCGGGTAGCCGTTGGAGTTGGCACGAGAACTTGCGTCGTCATGCAGACACTGGTTCGAATTGCGCGAGCATCGCCGCGAGCGCCGCCTGATCGGGGCCGACAAAGGGGTTCGACTGCGGCGTCCGAAGTACGTTGTCGAGCACAGTGGCGGTTGATCGTGCCGGAGGCAGATGGCTGCTGAGAATCCATGACGGGTCCATTCGCCGAACATCGGTGAGCATCGCGGCGAACCGATCCGGAGCGACCTGGTGAATCCAAGGACTGTCGATGCCGGCCCATAGCACTTGCCGCTCTTCGAGTTCCGCCGACGGCACCTCGGCAACGTCCGGAACCGCGGCGTGCTCCGGCGTCGCCATGACGGCGCCGAAGCAGTCGGATGAGAACGCGATCCCTGTGCTTGTGTCGAGAAATCCGGTGGTGGCCGGGTTGTCGAACAATGGTGGACGGAACGCGGCCAGAGTCCGGTCGCCGACGTCGATTCTCTGGCCCGGGTTCAGCAGGTAGACCCGGTCCATCGGGAGCGGCCGTTCCGTGGCCAGGATGCCCACGCTGAGGAAGGTGGTGATCACCCGCGCCTCTGGCGCGGCGTCGAGGAGGTCGTAGAGCCCGCCGGTGTGGTCTCGATCTGGGTGGGTGAGCCAGATCCACCGGACGTCGGCCGGTTCGATCACCGATGACAGCGTGGCGAGAAAGTCGCGGTCGGGCAAGCTCAAGCCCGTGTCGACGACGACCGGCTGTCCGGCGTGAAGCACGAATGCGTTGACCGGTAGATGCCCGATACCGGGCACCTCCATCTGATCGGCCAAGACCGTGACGTCCGTGCCTATGTGGTGAATGTCCATGACGATTCCTTGTGCGTCAGAAGGGAACTTGGGTGGAGAGGAGGCCGGTTCCGGGCGCTCGCCCGGACAGAATGCGGGTGAACTCGATCGCGTCGAGTTCGATTTCAGGACCACCGTGCCCATGTGACCAGTGGCCGCCGGCCGGGCCGGCCAGGTGCAGGGTGAAAGGCTGTGTGTGCCGAGATGCCCATTCCGCGACAACGTCGGCCACGAGTACACCGTCGTGCTCGGCGGTCAGCACGTGCTCGGCGCCGGTGGCCCGGCAGATGTCGATACGGTGCATCCACGGGTCTCTGGTGAGGATCACGTCGACGAGGTAACCGATCTGCCACTGCTCGGTCTCGCCGTCGACCTCGGGCGGATCGACCATCGGACGCCGCCGGATGAATCCGGGCGTGCGCCTGCGGCCGGTCACCGCCTTGGGGGCACGCTCAGCGAACCGATCGACGATCTGCGCAGGCGCCATGTCGACACGTTCGGCGACCTGCAACGCCGTGAGCGCATCGATGAAGACTCCCGTGGACCGTTGTCGTCGGGCCTTGCGCGTCTGGCGGAGTTGTTCCCGGATTGACGCGGACATCTCGACCATGCCCAGCATGTGCGCCGCAACATCACGCACGGTCCAGGCAGGGCAATCGGTCGGCGCCGACCATTGATCCGGCTCGAGCGACCCGAGCAGGTCGGCCACACGCTCATATTCGGTCGTGGCCATCCGGAGGGCGGTATCGCGATCGAGTGAAGGCGATCGGAGGTCCGGCAGGTTATCGAGGTCGTTCATCTTCGGCTCCTGAGCGATTCGGAATCGGGTATGCCCGTTGCGTGACAGAACATGTCCACGATGCGGGGAAGTTGTCGACGCCAGCGATCGCCGCCGGGATCGTTGGCGATCTGTTGGCTGACGACGCCGGCCGAGAGCGCGGTCCACAGGTCCAAGTCGTCTGGATCTGTGACCCCGGCGGCGGCCATGTAGCCCCGAAAGCGGTCGTACTGGTGCAGTGACACCGAATACGCGGCGTCGCTGGGAGTGAATCCGGGCAGAGTGCGCTGGAAGAGCAACTGGTGTCGTGCCTCGTCGGCAGTGGCGAAGTCGAAAAACGCTTCCGCGACGACCAACAGCATCGCGCGGGGCTCCTCCGGCAGCGACACAGTCGCGAACGCTTCGTCCATCTGCCGATACCCGTCGGCGAACATGGCATCGAACACGGCGTTCTTCGATTCGAAATGGGTATACAGCGATGGTGGTCGCATCCCGATGCGATCCGCGATCTCGCGCAGCGTCACCGACGCGAGCCCCTCCGAGTGCGCTATGTCCCACGCGGTCTCGACAATCTCGCGCCGGGTTGCCTCACGTCGTTCGGCACGCCTATCACGATTAGGCTTTCCGTTCATGGTTAGGATTGTGATCCTCGACACAGCAGTTGTCAACAGGTCCGCGCTGTTCAGACTGAGACGTCACTCGGTCTCGTCTCGTTCGCGTCGTCTGCGGTTGCGCATCCGTTCTTGTCGTCTGCGGTTGTGTTTGGCTGCCAGTCGGGTGATCGGTCGGGTGGGTGGGGTCGGGGGTGGGGTCGGGGCGTCCGCCGATCCCGCCGGTGCGCCGGGTGGGTCCGGGGGTTGGAAGCGGACACGCCGAAGCCCGGGGAACAACGGTTCCATGGTGTTGGGGTCACCCGCGATGACCAGGCCTTCGGGGGTGGTGAACTCGGTACGTAGCCGGCCACACCGGTCGCGGTACTGGTCATCGATCCAGGTGCCGAACGTTTTGATGAGGTGGAAGAACCGGTCTTTGATGTTCAGATTCTCCGGCACCGTTTGCCCACCCGCGGCGGGGTGGGTGTGGTCGTATTCGGCGACATGCTCCACATCAGCCCCCGGAGCGAACGCCGCGGTGTCGTTGCCGGGCACCACGCTGTAGCCATCCCGAATCCGGATGTAGGTATCCAGCGCGGTCGAGGGCCGGTACGGGTTCGACGGCAGATGCGCCGGCAGGGTGTAGGTGCCGTCCGGATTCTGCGGGGTGCCCGTGGGCACCAGAGGTTTGACGATCGCGTCCGGACGCGCCGCCAACTCGCGGACGTGCTCATCAGAGATCACTCCGTGCCCGGCCATCCACCCCGCATGCGCGGCGTCACCGGTCAGAGTGGATTCGTCGCAGACGACGTGGATGACGATCGTGGCATCCACCGGCGGCACCGTACCCGGTTCCGGGATCTGGGCGGTGCAGTCCTCGCGCCCACACCGGCACTCGAACCGGGTTCCGGACAGCAACGCGAACATCGCATCCGACGCGCGTTGCTGCGTGGTGCGCGGATCGTGCGCACAGGCGGCCGCAGCCAACGCGGTGACCGCGGCGGCGGCGGCAATCCGCACATTCTCCGCCGCCATGCTCGCGGTGATCTGGCCCATGCCGTCGGGTTGAGGGGTGGTCCACATACGCCGCTGGGCCAGGGCGCGGCGGCGGTGTTCGCGCACCGCGTCGGGGTCGTGGCGAAACACGATCCGATCGACCATGTCGCGCAAGCGTTCGGCCGACCAGGCGCCGCGGTGCAGGTCGAGTTCGGCGGCGATCTCGGCATCCACGTCGGGCATGGCGTTCTGCCCGGTGAGGAGGTCGGTGCGGGCGATGATCGAGGCCACCCGCGCCGGCGAGATCTGGCCCTGGCGCAGCCGTTCGGCCACCTGGGGGAGCCGATCACGCAGGGCCAGTGCCTCACGCACCAGCTGTTCGGCTGTCGTCTGGGAGATGCTCAACGCCAACGCGATCCGGGCGGCGCAGTCGGCGAACCCGTCGACCACCAACAGATCGTCGGGGCGCGGCTGTTCACCGACCACACGCTGGTGTAGTTCGGCGGCCAGCTGATAGTTGTGCCAGGCCAGATACGCCACACCCCGCTGGGTGGCGGCCATCGACCCCAACAGGTCGTTGGTGTCGGCGGCGGCGATGTCCTCGGCGTGCAGACCGCCGGTGAAGATCGGCGCCAGGTCGGGCCATGGGGAGGCCTCACCCCACCACGACGACAACGCCCAATCCGAACCCGAACCCGACACCACACAACACCTTTCAGAGAGATGGACACGGCGAAACCACACGTCCCACATATCTCTGAAAAGTGACCGACCCCCTACAGGGCCGATCCGGCATCACATCACTGCTTCGATTTCGCTGGTTACCAATCTACGACATCGGTCCGACAAGAATGATCGACGCAGGTCAGGGCGGGTATCGGGGTCTCGATACGCATCCTCGCCTAGCGGCTCGCAGGCTACTCGACCAGCGGAAAAGGTGCCCCTCGCCCAGCGAAGCGGTACCCCTCGCCCAGCGAAGTGGTGCCCCTCGCCCAGCGAAGTGGCGCCCCTCGAGCAGGGGAAAGGGGCGGACCCTACCGCGGATCGAGTAGCCGACGAACGTAGTGAGGAGGCGTATCGAGATCGACCAGCGAGGACGCGACGCGCAAGCCCTCACTCTGCCGCGCGACGGTACCGCTCGACGAATCGACGCAGGATCGCCGCCGGATGCCGCGCGTCGCGCTCGCGAGCGGCGATCTTCAGTGAGTCTGCCTCGTCGGGGGCGAAATAGCCGAAATCGCGGTAGACGTCGATCCTGGTCGACAAGCTGTCGGCGTCGAGTTCGGGATGGAACTGCGTGGCATAGACGTTGGCGCCCACCCGGAACGCCTGAACCGGGCACTGGGCGGAGGACGCGAGATGAACTGCGTTGTCGGGCAACGTCGTGGCGGCCTCCTTGTGGCCCCCGTAGGCGTCGAAGGTGTCGGGAACATCGGCGAACAGGGGGTCGCGCCGACCCTCCCTGGTCAGGGTGACGCTCACCGCACCAACCGGTTCGCCGAATGTTCGGTCGATGGTCGCGCCGATCGCAACCCCCAGGGTGCCCACCCCGTAACAGCAACCGAGAAAAGGATAGTCGGCGTCGACGACCCGGCCCACCAGGTCCAGGAGCTCGTCCTCCACGCGCAGCTGGGTCGAGGTCTTGGACTCCACGGGATCGCTCGCGTTGAACGGGCCGCCGCCGAGGATGATGCCGGACCAGTCGAGCAGATCGATGGATCCGAGCGGACGCTGCGTCAGATTGACCGCGTGCAGCTCTGTGGGCGCCAACCCGCCGAGTCGGAGCACCGAGTGGTGCTCGTCCTCGGCCGCCTCCGGTTCAGCACGAACGGACAACAGCAGGAAAGGCAGGTGTCCGGGCACGTGAACCTCCTCGCCGACGTGCGCGGTCATCGCGGGAACGCGGCCACCATGGCTTCCACGGCGGCCTTACCCGCCTCGTCGACGGTGAGACTCATGATCGACGACATGGCGAGCAACACGGTGAACTGGCGCGGATTACGCGGCTTGCCGAACATCGAGGTCTTTTCCTTGATCTGCAGTTCACGAAAAGTCGAGACAGGGTTGCGGGCCGCCTCGTCCTTGCCGTGATGCCGGAACTTCGACACGGTCGCTCCGTCGAACAGGATCGACTCACCGTCAGCTCCACGTACCTCGGTCATCGACGTCTCGGACATGCCCACCTCTCGTCGGCGACATGTTATCCCGAAATCACGTGTTTGCTCCTGCTTCCGAGCGTTGTCGGATGACCGATGCCCACCGCTCGACGTCCGCCCAGTCGCGATGGTCGCCTGGCCGCGCGCCCATCAGTCCCATCAGCATCCGGGTCGTCAGTTCGGGCGGACGCCCGAATCTTCCGGCGAACGGGTGGTAGTCGACTGCCGCCAGGCGGTCTCGCATCGTCGCAATCGCGGGCGGAACCTTGGTGCGGAAGATCGCGCCGACCGGACCCCGCAGTGTCGGCCCCATGCCCAACGAGAACAGCCATACGGGGCGAAGACGGAGTTCATCCAGGTTGTCGTCGACGAAAGCGTCGAACTCGGACAACAACGCACCATTGTGGATCGGGCTGCCCGCCACGACGACATCGAAGGCGGCCGGATCGGGCCGATCAGCAACCGGCACAACGCTGACGAGCATCGATGCATCCCGCAGGTACTGACCGAGGCGCTCGGCCACCTCTGCGGTCGACCCGTCTGCGGTGGCGTAGGCCACGAGAACGTTTGTGCTCATTCTGCGATCGTCGCGCACCCGGTCAGTCGTGGGAAGGGCCCAACGTCACCTCTGCCGCTCTGGTCCGAGGTCCCCTGAGTGCGGAAGCGACGGCGGCACAGACCGACAGTGCGATCGAGACCGCGAACACCACCACGAGTCCGTCGTGGAACGGCCCGGACAGCAGGTTCGGAAAGAAGGTGTGACCGGTCAGGTGGTCGACCTGAGCGGCGGTGAGGCTGTCCAGCGTCCCCGTTCCCGACAGCAGGTGCTCCACGGGGTTCACACCCAGCATCGCCGAGAAGAGCGACGCCACCGGCGGCAGATGAGCGACATCGGTTGCCACGCCGGCCGAGACGCCCTGCTGTTGGAGACCCGCCGACATCGCCTCGGGCAGGTTTGCCGACAAGCCGACCACCATGAGCGAGAAGAAGACCCCGATCGACAGTGCGGTACCGGAATTCTGGAACGTCGCGCGCATCCCCGACGCGACACCGCGGTAGCGGGCCGGCACGCTGCTCATGATCGACGACGTGTTGGGCGCCGCGAACATACCGGTGCCGATGCCGTTGATGGCGATCAGGATCGCGAATGCCCAGTACGGGAAGCTGATCGGCAGGAACAGCAGCCCGACGAAGCTCGACCCGAACACGACCATGCCCACGGTGGCGAATCCCCGCGCGCCGAAACGGTCGGACATGGCACCGGTCAACGGCCCCGACACGAAGAAACCCAACGTCAGTGGCAACATGAAAATGCCTGCCCACAAGGGGGTGTCGGCGTAGTCGTAGCCGTGCAGTGGCAACCAGATGCCCTGCAGCCAGATGATCAGGATGAACTGCAAACCGCCTTGCGCGAGCGATGCACACAGCGCGGCGGCGTTGCCGGCGCTGAAAGCACGGATGCGGAAGAGCTCGAGCTGGATCATCGGCTCGGCGACCCGCTTCTCGATGAACACGAACGCGACGAGGAGCACGATGCCGGCGGCGAGCAGCCCGAGGGTGATCGGGTCGGCCCACCCCATCGTGTGTCCGCCGCGCGGCTGCAGCCCGATGGTGATGGCGATCAGGATCGCCGACAGCCCCACAGCGAACGTCCCGTTGCCCCACCAGTCGATCCGGCCGGGGTGCCGTTCCCCGTTGTCACGCAGCTTGAGATAGGCCCACAACGTGAAGAAGATCCCCACAGGTACGTTCACCCAGAAGACCGCCCGCCAGTCCCAGGCCGCCAGTAACCCACCGAGCACCAGCCCGGTCAGCTGACCCGCCAGCGCGGCAACCTGGTTGAGGCCCAGCGCAAATCCACGACGGTCGGCCGGGAAGGCGTCGGTGAGGATCGCCGCCGAGTTGCCCGTCAGCATGGATCCGCCGAGGGCCTGCAACACCCGCCACGCGATCAGCCACACGGCCGCGCCCGACGCATGAAATGGGTCGAACGACAACAAGATCGATGCCACGGTGAACACCGCGAATCCGGCGTTGTAGATCCGCACCCGACCGAACATGTCGCCGAGCCGGCCCAGCGTGGTCACGGCCACCGCCTGCACCAGCCGATAGCCCATGATCATCCAGAGCAGGTAGCCGATGTTCTCGGCCGCGAGCGGATCGAGCCCGATCCCCCGGAAGATCGCGGGTAGGGAGATGATGACGATCGAGCCGTCCAATGCGGACATGAAAACCGCCGCGGTGGTGTTCGACAGGGCAACCCAGCGGTAGTGATCGTTCGGCGCGGCCGAGCCCGCCTCGGGAGACGGCCGCGTCGACGTCGCGGTCACAGGGCCGCCCGCAAGCGGTCGAGCAACGGAAGAGCGGCCGCGAGGGTGGTGATCTCGTCGTCGGTGAGCGCCACCGTCATCGCATCTGCGATGGCATGGGTCCGTTGGTTGCGGCGTCCCGTCAGCGCCTCGAGCCCCTTCGGAGTGAGGGTCAGCACGATCCGGCGACCGTCGGCCGGATCCTGGGCGCGATCGATCAATCCGCGCTCCTGCAATCCGGCGATCGTGACCCCCATCGACTGCGGGCTGATCTGCTCACGACGGGCGAGGTCGGCCGACGAGCTCGGACCGTCACGGTCCAGGCGTGCGAGCACCATCATCTCCGGGACGCTCGGATCGTCGGGGTCGCGGTGCTGGCGCAACTGGCGCACCAGCGCACCGACGGAGAGACGCAGTTGGGATGCCACGTCCAGCACGTCGAGATCGCCCATGATCGTCAACTTACACTTATCAGTCTTGATTGACTAATTTGTCTCGGGGCGTACAGTCGGTCTGGCCTTGCTGTCGGAGTAGGTTTGCAGACCAGGAGGATTCATGCGTCTCACCAAGCACACCCACGCCACCGTCACCCTCGACAAAGGCGACGGCATCGTGCTGATCGACCCCGGAAGCCTGACCCCGAACACGCCGGATCTGCTGGCGCAGGCTGATGCGGTACTCATCACGCACGAGCATTTCGATCATTTCGACGCCGACGCGATCCTGAACGCTATGACTGATCGGCCCGAGCTCCACCTGTACGGACCGGCCGCGGTCACCGGCGCGCTGTCCGACGTCGGAGACCGGGTGCACGCCGTGTCGACCGGCGACTCCTTCAGCGTCGCCGGGTTCGATGTCCAGGCGTTCGTCGCCGACCACGCGATCATCCATCCCGAGATCCCGATGGTCGACAACGCCGGATTCCTCATCGACGGCAGCGTCTTCCATCCCGGCGACGCGTACCTGAACCCCGACCGTAAGGTCGACGTGCTCCTGCTCCCGATCAGCGGCCCGTGGATCTCCACCGAACAGGCCATCGACTACGTGCGAGCGCTCGCCCCGCAGAAGATGATCGCGATCCACGACATCATGCTCAGCGACACCGGCAAGGCCACCGCGGGCATGTTCCTGGGCGAGAACTCGCTCACCAAGACACCGATGGAGGTGTTGGAGCTGGGCGAGGTCCGCGAGTTGACCCCCGCGAGTTGACCTCCCGCGAGCTGACCTCCTGCGTGCTGAGATCGGGTCCGACGAGCGACGGCATCACCCGCCGTCTGGGGTGACGAGCCCGGTGCGCAACGCATACAGGCTCGCGCCCACCCGATTCGACGCACCGATCTTGACGTAGGTCCGCTCGACGTGATTGCGGACAGTCTTCTCGCTCAACACAAGTCGCTCCGCGATATCCCGGTTCGACAGCCCGCGGGCAACCAGGCCGAGAATCTCGGCCTCCCGGGGCGTCAGCGAGTCGTCGCGGTGGATGCGCGCACGGCGGTGGCCGGCCGCGGCCAGCACAGCCTCCACACAGTCACGGTCCAGGGCCTGCCCGTCCGCGCGTTGTTTGAGCCGCTGCACGGCTTCCTCTGGGCGCAACGCCTCCCGGTAGGGCCTCGGCTCGAGTGCGGACTGATAGGCGACGGCTGCCGCCAGCAACCTTTGTGTCCTTCCGAGTGCCGCTCCCCCGATCCCCAGCGGATACCCGCTGCCGTCCAGCCGCTCGTGGTGGGCGCGGGCGATCGCGGCCACGTCGCCCAGTCCCGCGATGCGCGTGAGCACGCGATCGGTCAGATACGGGTGCATCCGAACCCGTTCCCACTCGGCACCGGTCAACTCGCCGGGTTTGGACCAGATCTGATTCGACACACCGATGCGTCCGACGTCGTGCAGGTAGCCGGCACGACGCACTGCATCGGTGTCCGGTCCGCCGAGCCCCAGACGCACCGCCGCAGATTCCGCGAGCGCGGCCACTGATCGGGAATGGCCGAGCGCAAAAGGACACTTGAGGTCGACAAAGTCTCCGACAGCGATGAGCAGGGCGTCGAGACCGGGACCGTCCAAGCGGACCTCCGAGTCGGGGGCGAGATCCAGGGCCACTCTCCACGGATCCTCTGCCGGCGTCGCGAACAGGTCCTCGGCCTCTTCGACGAACACGTCGACGACCGCCGGGTCGAAGTGGCCCCCGCGCCTGCTGCGCGCCATCGCCACCGCGCCGTCGATACCGTAAGTGCGTTGGTGGACCTCGACCATGTCGGCCAGCTGGGCGACCCGCATCTCGATCGGGATGCCGTCGCCCGACGCACCGCTCGGCATGCCGCCCCCGTCATAGCGTTCGAAGGTGAACGCGATCGCGTGCTCGACCTCCGAACCGAGCCCGATGTGGCGGGCGAGGGCCGCCGCCGACATGCAATGGGAGTGGACGAGGGCCGCGATCTGTCCGCGGGCATCGCGGAACAGGGTCGCCATCGTCTTGGCCCGCTGACCCATCGGCTCGCCACGGCCGACATTGCCGAGCAGGAACCGAAGATAAGGCAGCCCCGACCAATCCACGAGATACGAATCCCGACGAACCGCGATGTCGTCGCCGAACCACCGCGCGTACTCCTGGGAGTCGGCATGACAGCCGATCCACATGACCAGCGTGGCGTAATAGACGGTGGCCCGTTGAGCCGTGGTGAGCCCCAGCCGGTCGGACAACCGACACGCGATGATCGCCGACCGGAGCATGTGCTCGGCAGGTTGGCCGAGCCCGAGGTCGATGGCGACGGAGAGCCCGGCCAGTACCTCCACGCGCCGCGGCAGCGGAGATGGCCCGGTCATCAGCTCATTCTCGCCCCCACGCCGTCCGGTGTCAGTCACCCGACGATGCACGTTTCGCGGATCAGACACGGCGATCAGGCGCGGTGGCGCAGACCGGGCACGAGCATCGGCACCCGTCGGCGGTACGCCGAGTAGTCATTGCCGAACGCACTCACCAGGTCCCGTTCCTCCAAGTGGATTCCGACGAGGATGAATCCGGTGGTGGCACCGGCGAAGACGAGGTGACCGACTGTCATCGTCGGAGTCACCCAGAAGGCGATGAGAAAGCCCAGATAGATCGGGTGCCGGACGATTCCGTACCAGAGCGGCGTGACGAAGCGGTACGGCGGGGTCGTGCGCCCCCGAGCGTTGGCGACGACTTGCCGCAGTCCGAACAGATCGAAGTGGTCGATCAGGAACGTCGACGTCAGGACGAGGAGCCATCCGGCCAGCGACACCGCGATGAGCAGGCCCGACATGATTGTTCCCGACACGTCCCACAGCGAGGCGGTGATCGGGTGCCACCACCACATCAGCGCGGCGAGGCAGACCGTCGCGGCGAGCACGAACGTGCTCCTCTCGATCGGTGCGGGCACGATGCGCGTCCACCATCGCTTGAAGCCGGCGCGGGCCATCACGCTGTGCTGCACGGCGAACAGCGTCAGCAGCAGCAGATCCACCACCAACGCGATCCCGACCGAGGTGATCGGGCCACCCCGGTCGATGGTGCGCGGCACCAGGTCGACCTCACCGAGCGTGAGATGGATGTCCTCGACGAAGGCGATGGCCCACAGGAAGACCACCAGAAACAGCGTGTACGCACCGGCACCGTAGATCAGGCCGGCCACCCGGCCGGTGATCGCGGCGCCCGCCCGGTTCTCGACGGTGGTCATCGGGCGGCCTCCGCGTGCGATGTGGTGCCCGCATCGTGCGCGGTGTCGCCCGGCGTGAACCGGGCACGGCCGACGAAGAAGATCCCGCGCTGGGGAAGCCACAGGTCACCGAGCCGGGCCTGCTCCGCCAACGGCGCAGGCGTCCCGAGATCCTCGCCGCGATAGGTGGCCGAGCTCGCCGCCACCCGCCAGACCTGCAGCGGTGCGGCCTTGAAGGTCTGCCCGTTCGGCGTACGACCGCACAGACGCACCCGGCCCGAGCGCAGCATGACGGCGGCCATCGGTCCCATCGACCCCAGCACCGTCCTGCTGGTCCACGCCCGGGTGGGCATCGCAGAGCTCATCGCCGTCATCACGGTTGTCGCCGGCGAGGCGGAGACCTCGATTCGCCAGTACACCTCGTCCTCGAGCGTCACGTCGAGCACGGACTCATCGATCCAGGACACGTCGATGCGTCCGGCCGTTTGCACGGTCGCACCAGCGCCGAAATAACGGGGGCAGCTCACCTCCGGGGCAGCATTCGTGTGAATTGTCCAGTGTCCGTGTGGGTCCCGGTGCCATATCGTCGTGTAGGCCGGTCCGATCGAGCTGGCGAGCATGTCTCGCATCGCGAGGTAGTGGCCTGAGGCGAAGGGAATCCCCATCACCCCGTAGCCGCTGAAGCGTTCGTCGGGTCCATTCGGAAGGTCAGGGTCTGCATACAGGGCGTCGACCGCCCCCTGGGGTGTGTGAATGTTCATGACGTCAGTCTCGAACCGGGACCGCCACCGGCGCGTGGGGCATCTGCCTCACTTTTGTCGCGGCTCGTCGTGCCCGATGAGGGGCTGCTACGGGGACCAGGTGGTCACCGTTGCCTATCTCCTTTCTGATCTGGACCCGTGTGGGCAGTCAGAGGGATACGATCCGACACACCGGGCGTGTTTGTCGGACACGCCCGTATTGAGACTCAACAACTCAAGAACGGGCACTCTAGTAGGGAGCGTCATGTCCACCAATACGGCTGCCGCAATCGTCGAGAACGTCGGCGGCGCGGACAACATCGCAAGCCTCACCCATTGCGCGACACGGTTGCGCTTCCAGTTGGTCGACGCCTCCGGCGTCGACCAAGATGCGTTGGAGACGATCGACGGCGTGATGGGGGCGGTCCCGCAAGCGGGCGACCGCTATCAGATCGTCATCGGCGGTGCCGTGCAGACGGTTTACAACGAGATCATGGCGCTGCCGGGGCTGGGCGGCGGTCCCACCTCCGCCGCCGCGATCAAGGCGGCCGAACGCGCGAAGGGGCCACGGGGCAAGTCGGCCTGGCTCGACTCGCTCTTCGAATACCTGTCCGATTCGTTCCGCCCGATTCTCGGCGCACTGCTGGGCGCGTCTCTGTTCATCACCTTCATGTCGTTGATGAGCACGCTCGACGTGATCGGCAACTGGGCCGATCCGCGTACCGAGTTGTCGCCGTCGTGGCAGTTCGTGAATCTCTGCTGGCAGTGTGTGTTCGTCTTCCTGCCGTTGATGATCGCCTACAACGCATCGAAGAAGCTGAACGCGGACCCCTGGGTGGGCTTCGCGATCATGGCCGTGCTGATGCTCCCGGGATTCAGCGCGCTCATGGACCAGTCCACTCAGCACACGATCTTCGGGTTCGAGGTCAACACCGTCGACATCTTCGGCATCCCGTTGACGGTGTTCGACTACAGCTCGCAGGTCTTCCCACCGCTGCTGATGGCCGCGGTGCTCGGTCCGCTGTACAAGGGCCTCAAGAAGATCATCCCCGAGAACGTCCAGCTGATCTTCGTCCCGTTCCTCGCGATGCTGATCATGATCCCGCTGACAGCCTTCATCATCGGGCCGATCGGTGTCTACGTCGGCGCCGGTCTGGCCGACATCCTCAAGTCGATCAACGACTTCTCGCCGTTCATCTTCGCGATCGTGATCCCACTCGCCTATCCGTTCATGGTGCCGCTGGGTCTGCACTGGCCGATCAACGCCATCATGCTGCTCAACATCCAGACGATCGGCTACGACTTCATCCAGGGCCCCATGGGTGCGTGGAACTTCGCGTGCTTCGGTGCGACCGCGGGTGTCCTGCTGATCGCCTGGCGGGAACGCGATATGCAGATGCGCCAAACCGCGACCGGAGCCCTGGCCGCCGGTCTGCTCGGCGGTATCTCCGAACCATCGCTCTACGGCATCCATCTGCGCTTCAAACGGATCTATCCACGAATGCTCGTCGGCTGTTTCATAGGCGGTCTCATCATCGGAATCGGCGGCGGCGTGACCACCAACGCCTTCGTGTTCACCTCCCTGCTGACCATTCCGGCCTTCGACAGCATCATCCTGTACGGCATCGCGGTGGCGGCGGCGTTCATCGTCGCGATGATCCTCGTGGTGTTGTCGGGCTATCGCACCCCCGAGCAGCAACAGCAGTTCGAGGCTGCGCGGGATGCCGGCCTGGAACATGCCGGGGCGATCCCGATCGACGATTCTGCCGAAGCGATCGCCGCGGCGGCCGCGATCGCGCAGGCCGAGCGGCGCAGCGCCGGCGCGGGCACCGCAACGGCCACGGCCACCGCCACCGCGGAAGCACCAGCGGTGACGAGTACGGCCACGGGCGTCGTCACCGAGATCGGCTCACCGCTGGACGGGAAGGTCGTGGCCCTGAGCGATGTCCCGGACCCGGTGTTCGCCAAGGGGACCATGGGCGGCGGCGTCGCGATCGAACCGTCGGGAGACACCGTGTTCGCTCCGGCCAACGCCATGGTCGTGGCGGCCCAGCCGACCGGACACGCCTTCGGGCTGGTGCTCGACGGGGGCATCGAGTTGCTCATCCACGTCGGCATCGACACGGTCCAACTGAAGGGTGAGGGATTCGACGTCAAGGTCAAGGCCGGCCAGAAGGTCGAGGCGGGCACACCGCTGGTGACCTTCGACCGCAAGGTGATCGAGGCGGCCGGCTATCCGCTCATCACCCCGGTCGTCGTGATGAACACGAAGAAGTTCGCATCGGTCGAGAAGATCGCCGACGGCGACACCTCGGTCGGAACACCGGTCATCGCAGTGGAGGCCAAGCCGAAGGCCTGACGGTCATATCCGCAGGGATTCGAGCACGAACTGGCGGACGCGGCCGGCCACGCCGGCCGCGCACGTCGAGTGCAGGGGATCCGAGAGTCGCTCGGCGAGAATGACCTCGATGCTCCCCTCATCGCCGTCGAGGACGACGTGGATCCGGTGATCGGCACGCCGGACATCGCTCGGGGCGAGTGTGTCGATTCGATCGTCGCCGGTGTGCTGCCGCACGAAGTGCTGTGCGGCCTGGACGGCGTGCGGCAGCGAGGTCCGTCCCCGCAAGAGCGCATTTTCCACCCGCCCCTCGCGGTACAACCGGATCAGGTCGGCCGGGTCTGCGGCGGAATCGACTCGGCCATAACACAGTCCATGTGGCAGGACGAGCATCGTCGCGGCGAACCGGTCCCCGCCGAGATGCGAGCACTCCCACGTCCAGTCCGGAAATGCCGCCGCGATCGCGGCGGTCGCCGCCCGGCCCCGCACGGCACAACATTGGTCGTGCTTACCGTGGGCGCACACCGCGACGACGGGTTCCGTGGTGACGTCACCATCGGAACCATCGAGTGACAGGTCGAGCAGATCCGCGGGACCGGCCACCTCGCCGTGATGGATGGTCTCCGAACCGGGCCGGGCGTCGGCGATGTACCAGCGCCACCGAGGCGTCTGCGGACGTCGTCCCGGTCTGCGGATCGCGACGATCCGCATGCCTTCGGCCTCCACCCGACGCACGATGGCGCGCCCCAACCCGGGCTCGATGATCTTGGGCGACTGCAGAAAGACCGACGGCCCCCAGGGGCCGGACAACTCGAGCAGCACCCAGCGCGCGCCGGCCGACGCGGTGCCGTACATCGGATCGTCGCGGTCCCGGGCTTCGTCGCTACACGGTCGACGATCGGTCATAGGTGCTCCGACGGCGCAGAATCCGCGAGCACCACCACAGCCTCACGCAGCAGCCGGCGGAGCAACACCAGCCCGTCGGCGGCGTCGAGGCCGGGCACGGTGTCTGCGGTGACGAGGGCCCCGCGATAGACGGCGTCGACGGCGGGCGCGCAGCATCCGGGAAAGCTGATCGTGCGATCGGCAAGTCGTAGGTCGACGCGATCGGAGCCACGGTTCACCTGTGCGATCAGGCCATGTCGCCAACGCACCGGCGTGGACGCGTCCAGGGCCCTGATCGCGTCCGTTGTCGCCAGCGGCCTGACCGGGTCCGGCCGCGTGCGATCCGCGAACCAGTTGGTCAGTCGGGCGGCGGCGCGATGCCCCAGATCGTCTGGCGCAGTACGGATCACGTCGACCACCTCGGACAAAGTGGTCGCCACGACCGCCGACGTCGCGTCAGGGTCGCCCAGGTCCAGCGGTATCGGCAGCGGCGCCCGCAGACAGTCGATCTCGGCAAGCTGCTCGACCAGCGCGCGGAGCACGTCATACTTCGTGACCGCCGCGACCCCGATGGTGAGGTGAATCGACGTCTCCCCCATCGAGCGCGCGGAGTGGATCCAGCCCCGCGGGAGGTACAGGGCGTCGCCGGGCGAGAGCACGGTGTCGATGACCGGCGCTTCGCACACCCGGTCGTCGATGGCGCCTCGATGAGACGTCCACGACGTGCCGGCGAGCGGATCCCGGTGCACCGGCTCGTGGATGGTCCAGCTCTTCGGCCCGCTCACCTGCAGGACGAAGACGTCATGCACGTCGTAGTGCGCATCGAAACCCCGGCTGCCCGGTGGAGTGATGTAGGCGTTGGCCTGGACCGGATGACCGAGCGCGTCGACCATCCCGCGGACGAAGTCGATCACCGGCGGCCACAGCCGATGCAGACCCTGTAGCACGATCGTCGATCCGTCGGCGAACTGTGCGAGAACCTTTGCCGAATCGACCTGGTCGCCGATCTCGGAACCGAAGCCGGCGGACCCGGCGAAGCAATCCCGGCCCAGGAGGACACCCTCCTTGGCCATCCGGATGAAAGGGGTGCGTACGCCCCGCCGGGTGAGGAGTTCGTCGACCGTATCGGGCGACAACAGGTCACCGAAGTCACGGGGCAACGACTCGGCGCGGCTGAGCATCGGCCGGCGACCCCAATGATCTCGTGCGAACGAGTCGGGGTCGCCGGATATCAGTCGGCCCAGCGTGGCGCGGCCCTCACGCCGTGCCGTCGGCGCCTCCGTCGTGCCCACCGGGGTTCGAGCCGCCATCGGCCGGCCCCTCGCCGGCAGACCCGTCCGCGCCCCCGTCGTGTCCGTCCGGATTCGAACCACCGTCGGCCGGACCTTCTCCGGAGTCGGCCGTGCCATCGGCGCCGCCGTCATGCCCGCCCGGATTCGAACCGCCATCCGCGACGCCTTCTCCGCCACCGCTGGAGGTGGTGATGTCCTCGTCGTCGAGTGCCATCATGGACTCCTCTCGTCTTTCGTCGTCTGGAGCCTTGTCGCCGAAACCGGTGTCCGGTAACCGCACGGCTCCTGACTCCACTATGGACAGAACGGGGCTCGGTTACCCGTGATTCGCCGGATCGAAACCCGACGATCTCGGTCGGCACGACATACTCTTACCGGGTGCGACGCTGGGGCGTTCTGATCATTCTGTGTGCAGCTCAGTTCATCATGGTGCTCGACACGACCGTGATGAACGTTTCGGTATCGAGTGTCGTCGTCGACCTCGATACGACCATCACCCAGGTGCAGTTGGCGATCACGCTCTACACCCTGGTGATGGGTTCGTTCATGTTGTTCGGCGGACGTCTCGGCGACATCTTCGGACGGCGCCGGGTGTTCTCGGTCGGATTGCTCGTCTACGGATTGGGCTCGCTCATCACGGCCTTCAGTCCCAACATCGGAGTCCTGTTGTTCGGGTGGTCGTTCGTGGAAGGCGCCGGTGCGGTGTTGGTGATGCCGGCCATCATCTCGCTCACCGCCACCAACTACGACGGCAAGGATCGGGCCACCGCGTACGGCGCGTTGGGTGGCATCGCCGCGGCCGGCGCGGCAGCCGGCCCGCTCATCGGCGGCTGGGTCACCGAGACCCTCACGTGGCGAGTCGTCTTCGCGGCGGAGACGGTCGTCTGTGTGGTGATCATCCTGTGCGTACGTGCCATCGCCGACACCGCCGTGTCGACGTCGCGCCGCCTGGACTGGATCGGTACCTTCCTCTCCGCATTGGGCCTGGGGCTGGTCGTCCTCGCGCTGCTGAAAGCCGGGACGTGGGGGTTCATCCGGCCGTCCGGGGCGTTGACCATCGCCGGCACCGAGATCACGCCGTTCGGCTTCTCGATCGTTCCGTTCATGATCGCCGCGGGGATCTTCATCCTGATCGGCTTCATCGACTGGGAACGTCATGTCATCTCCGCCGGGCGGGTTCCGTTGATGCATCCGCCCCTGCTGCGCACCCTCCAATTGCGCAATGGCCTGGTGATGCTGATCGCCCAGCAGGCGATCATCGGCGGCATGTTCTTCGTGATCCCGATCTACCTGCAGTACGTCTTGTTGCAGAACGCGTTCGAGACGGGCCTGAAACTGGCACCGATGTCGGTGGCGATGCTGATAGCGGCGTTCTCGAGCCCGAAACTCGCCGCGACACAATCCCCGCACCGGATGGTCAACATCGGCCTCGTCCTGGTCATCGTCGGGTCGTGCTTGTTGATCACGACGATCGAACCCCAGTTGGACAGCGTGGTGTTCGCCGTGGGCATGGCTGTGTTCGGAGCCGGATTCGGTTTCATCGCCTCACAGTTGGGCAACGTCATCATGTCGTCGGTGGGCGACTCGGACCGGGGCGAGGCGGGCGGGTTGCAGGGGACGGCCCAGAACATCGGTACCTCGGTCGGGGTCGCCATGCTGGGCGCGTTGCTCATCGCATCACTCAGTGCGGGCTTCAACGAAGCGGCGCAAGCCGATCCGAACATCTCGCAGCAGACCAAAACCCAGATCGCCGAAGCGTCGGCCGACGGCATCGACATCCTGAGCAAGGATGATCTCGACGCGATCGTCGAGCAGCACGGGATCGCCGCCGCCGAGGCCGATTCGCTCGTCCAGCACTACCTCGACGCGCAGATCATGTCCATCAAGAAGTCGATCCTGTTCGCCGTCTTCCTGGCCGCTCTCGGCCTCGTGATCGCACGGCGGCTGCCCCGTGTCCCGGGCGCCGAACTGGGCGCCCCGGACACGGCGGCCGCGGGATCTCCGGATCCGTGACGGTCAGCTGCCGAGCAGCTTCGCCTTCTGCGCTGCGAACTCCTGCTCGGTCAAGATGCCCTGCTGATAGAGCGCACCGAGTTCCTTGAGCTGCTCGATGGTGTCCTGTTGGGGAGCCGCGGCGGGAGCCGGAGCCGCCACGGGCGCGGGGGCCGGGGCAGGCTGGGCATAACGCTGCTGATTATCGTATTCCTGTTGCGCCCAACGGTTCGCCTGTCGGCGCGATACACGGTTGCTGACCGACGTCGCGGTTCCGGCGATGACGGCGGTACGAGCGGCGGCGCGGATGAGTCCGGGCATTGAGATTCTCCTTACGGGGTGATGACGGCTGTGTGACGATGTCCGTCCGAGGTCTTCGTCGAGCTCAGGCCTCGGATCGGTCGAGAGCTTCGACGATGTCCTCGAACGGGATCCGGCCGGTGGCGACCATCTGGGCGCCGTTACGCCTCAGCGCCGCGGCAAACGGTGCCGCCCAGGCGTTTTCATACACGATGACCGCAGCCGCGGTGCCCGGCTCCAGAACCGATGCCGCTTCGGCGATGTCATCGGTCTCGAGGAGATTCGCCGAGGCACCCTCGAGGACGGCGAACTCCGCGCCGAGGCGGTCGATCTCGATCTCCGTGATGGTCCCGTCGGCTTCCTTCATCACGAAAGCCAGGTCGATGATACGGATGATGCCCCGTTCGACGAGGTCGATCAGGTACGGGATCGCCTCACCACTGGGCTGCTTGTCGGGCCACTCCAGAACCACATAATCGATGGGCCCGAGCTCCTGGACGGATTCTTCGGTCATTCGGCATTCCTCGCTGCGTCGCGATTGACAGGGGGTGGCCGATCGGCCCCGACAAAGAGCGACAAACGAGCGTCGGGTCACAACCGTCCGAGTTGATCGTAGTGTGATCACGGGTCGTTGTGTCGCGTCCTGACTCTTCGCCACCACCCGATCGGGTCGTCGGTAGGCTCATCCGGTGCCGACAACACCCGCCCATCGGCCGACGGTCCGCGTGATCACCGCCGGCCTGTTGGTCGCAGTCGCCGGAATCTGCTATTCATCCTGGGTTCTCGAGTTCTTCTGGTCCACTCCGCTCGACCCCCTGAACAGTTTCCTCAGCGAGCTCGACGCCGCGCACCGGCCGCACCGGGCCGTGTACGTCGCAGGCGACGTGATCACCGCCTGCGCCGCCATGCTCGCCGCCGCCGTCATGCTCGTTCCCCGACCTCGGTTTCGCGGGTTCCCTGCGGTCACAGCAACAGTCGCCCTGTTCACCTTCGGTGCGTCGACCATCGCCGACGCACTCTCGCCCATCGAATGCATACCGGGAGTCGATCCCCACTGCCCGAACGAACCCAGCGGCCTACTTCCCCAGCTTCACCACATTCACGCGCTGACCAGCACTATCGCGGTGTTCTCGATCTTCACGGCCATGGTCGCGGCGACGATCGCAGCACGCCGCGACGGCTGGTGGCCCGCGTTGCGAGTCGTCGGGACGGTCATCCTGGTCATCCTTTCTCTGGCCACTGTCTGGATGCTCGTCGCCGACAACCTTCCCGGTGACTACCGATTGGGCCTGGCCCAACGGATTCAGGTCGGCGGGATGACCGTGTGGCTGGTGATCTGGGGTTGGGCCATCGGCACATCGACCGACGCGCAGGACGCTAGCGGAGGTCGATGACCTCGGCGGAAGGTGTGTCGTGGTACATCTCAACGATGTGGTCGGCGTACTTCGACGCGATCGGCTTGCGGCGCAACTTCATCGTCGGCGTCAGCTCGTCGCCGCCCGGATCCCAGGCCGCCGGCACGATGGTGAACCGCTTGATCTGCTCCACCCGAGACAGTTTGCCGTTTCCTTCGCGGATAGCGGTGACCACCTCCTCGACGACCGACTGATGGCCCGACAGCGTGGCGATGTCCGCGTCGGGCATGTTGAGCATCTTCGCACGGGCGGCGGCGGCATCCGGGTCGAGCACAACCAGGGCCGAGATGAAGGGTTTCGCATCGCCGATCGCCACCACCTGCCCGATCAGCGACGACGCCGCCTTCATGGCATTCTCGATGTTGGTGGGCGACATGTTCTTACCGGCCTCGTTGATGATGAGTTCCTTCTTGCGATCGACGATCGTGACATTGCCGTCATCGTCGATGGTGGCGATGTCGCCGGTCGCGAGCCAGCCGTCGGCGTCGATCGTCTCCGCGGTCTTGTCGGGCTGCTTACGGTAGCCACGCATCACCACGGGTCCCCGGATCAGCAGCTCGCCGTCGTCGGCGAGTTTCACCTCCACCCCGGCCACCGGTTTGCCGACCGTGCCGATCTTGAGGTTCTCCGATGTGGTCATCGTCGAGACGCCCGTCGTCTCCGACATCCCCCACACCTCGAGAACCGGCACGCCCAGCCCGAGGAAGAACTGCAACACCTCCGGTGGGATCGCCGCGGCCCCGGAGCCGGCGAACGTGATCTGGTCCATCCCGATCGCCTCGCGGATCTTGTGGAACACCAGTTTGTCGGCGAGCCCGTGCTGGACGCCGCCGACCAACCCGTCGCCTCGTCCGGCAATGTGGGCCTTCGCCGATGCCGCGCCGGCGCCGAGAGCCCACGACGCAAGGTTCTTCTTCACCGGGCTCTTCTCGCCTGCCATCTTCGCCTCGATGCCGGCACGGATCTTCTGCCAGACCCGTGGGACACCGAAGAAAAACGTCGGGTGCACTTCGGGCAGTGCCGCCGCGATCTCCCGTGGGTCCGCGACGGTGGTCACCTGGATGCCCCGCACCATGTTCGCGGCATGCGAGGACACACGATCGGCAATGTGGGCTGCGGGGAGATAGGAGATGACCCGGTCACCGAAACCCGCCTCGACGTGTTCCTCGAGCGCGACGAGCTCGGCGATGATGTTGCGGTGGGTGATCTCCACACCTTTGGGCGGCCCGGTGGTGCCCGACGTGTAGATGATCGTGGCCAGGTCCTCCGGCCGGACGGCCCGCCAGGACGCCTCGAAGTCGAATCCGTCGGGCGCCGGGGTCTGTTCCAGGTCCGCCAGGGACACCGCGTCGCCTGCGACACCGTCGACGACGATGGTGGTGGTCACGGCGGTGTGCGCGGCGCGGATCACCGGAAGCAGCACCTGCTCGGTGATGACCACCGCGTTCTCGGCGTTTGCGAAGAGGTACTCGATCTGCTCGGGCGAACTGGTGTTGTAGATGGAGAACGGCACCGCACCCAGATGAAGGGCCGCCGTGTCGACGAGGTGGAACTCGGGACGATTTGTCAGCATGATGCCGACGGTGTCCCCGGGTCCGACGCCCAGCCCGGCCAGGCCTCGTGCGATCGCCTCCACGCGGCGTCCGTACTCCGTCCAGGTGATCTCCTGGATGCCGCCGACGGTCCGCAGTGCCACGTCGTCCGGCCGGATGGTGATCGATTGTTGGAAGGCCTCGGGGAGCGTAGCCACTCCCACTCCGCTCTCGTGCGGAAAAGTGATCAGTTCTGTCTGCGCCATGACCGGTGTCCTCGCTCGTCCCGACGGTGTGGTCGGGATCACAGTACCGACTGATCAGCGTCGGGAGGATCGATCCGCGAGATTGGTAATGAAATGGTAAAGAATGCTGTCCGAGGACCGATCCAGCAGCGGAATACGTCGACGTCAGGCGCCGACCGGACGCACCTCCCATGCACCGCCGCCGGTCAGTTCCAGCACTTCGGTGTGATGCTGATCGGTGGTGCTGCGGTGGCTGACCGACACCAGGATCGTGTCGGGCAGTTCCTCGCGGATCAGCGTGTACAGCGAGTACTCCAGCCCTTCGTCGACCGCGGAGGTCGCCTCGTCCATGAACACCACTTCGGGACGCGTCAGGAGGACACGGGCGAACGCCACACGCTGCTGTTCGCCGGGTGAGAGCACCTTGGCCCAGTCCTGCTCCTCATCGAGGCGGTCGACAAGGTGGGGCAGGAAGACGCGTCGCAGTGCCGCCTGTATGGCCTCGTCGCCGAGATCGTCCGGCGACGCCGGATATGCCACGACAGTTCGAAGGTCGCCCAGCGGGATATACGGGATCTGGGTCAGGAACAGGGTCCGGTTACCGGCTGGACGCGTGAACTCGCCGTCGACGAATGGCCACAGGCCCGCCAGCCCGCGCAGCAAGGTGGTCTTACCGGCTCCCGACCGGCCCTTGACGACGAGCGCATCACCGGGAGCCAGGGACAGATCCAGGCTCCTGATCAGGTCGTCGCCGTCCGGCGTCGTGATCGACACGTTGGCCAGGCGAACAGCTCGATCCTGATCGGCAGTCGCGATCTGCGGCAACTTCCGCGACTTCGAATCGGCTACCTCGAGTCCGTCCAGTCGAATGATCGATGCCCGCAACGAAGCGAAATCGTCGTAGGAATTGCGAAAGAAGGACAGCGCGTCGTGAACGTTTCCGAATGCGCTCGCGGTCTGCGTCATGTCGCCGAGCTGGATGGAGCCCGCGAAGAATCGGGGGGCCTGCACCAGATATGGAAACACCACCGACAACTGCGTGACGCTGAAATTCCACCCGACGAACTTCAGCATCCGGTAGACGATCTGCCAGAAATTGTCGACGACGGACCGGAAACGTGTCATGAGACCGCGGTGCTCCACTCCCTCGCCGCGGTAGAACGCGACGTTCTCGGCACCGTCGCGGACACGCACCAGGGCGTAGCGGAAGTTGGCGGTGAGTCGCTCGCGCAGGAAGTTCAAGCGGATCAGGGGGCGTCCGACCCAGAACGCGACGACAGTGGCGATGAGCACATACATGAACACCAACCAGACCATCAGACGCGGGATCTCGACGCCCCCCAGTGTCATCGGTCCCGACAGGTCCCACAGGATCTTGGTGAAGGACACGATCGTGACGATCGCTGGAATCACGCCATTGGTCGACGATCCGCCCGAGCTGAAGATGAGCGAGCGACTCGACGATGCGAGGTTGGTGATATCGGATTCGATGCGCTGGTCGGGGTTGTCCACGCCCGGCTGGATACCGGCGTCCTTGCGCCCCGAGCTCAGATCGACGAAGCGATTGCGGTAGAAGGCGCGTCCGTTCATCCAGTTCCCGGCGGCACTCTCAGTGAGCCACCACCGCCATTTGATCTCGAAGGCGCTGCCGACGTAGAGCTCGAGGAGTGTGCGGACGACGTGGATCGTCGCGAGGATGCCGAACACCGTCATCGAATGCCAGAATCCGGACTTGCCCGCCTCGAGTACGGACTGCCCTTCGGGTCCTTGCCCGGCGAGACCCTGGGCAACCGTCTGGAACGAGGTGTAAAGGTCGTTGCTGAAGTAGGAGAACAGCACCGACAATCGAACGCCGAACAGTGAGAAGAACAGCAGGGCCACGATGAAGCCCCAGGCCATCACCCGGGTCTCGCGGCCGGTGAAGAAGTCGCCGGTCACACTCCAGAATTGCCGTCCCCACCGGGTCAGGCGCGCCAGCAGGAACCCGACGACCAGCAGTCCCACCATGCAGATCGCGAAGACGATTGCCAGCCACTTCAACGAGGCCCAGATCTCGTTGGCCCAGTCGATGCTGTACTCCATCCAGCCCCCTCTGCAGACGCACGGCTCCGCCGATTATGAGTCGCAGAAGTCTAACCCGGTGGAGGTCGTCGCACCCGACAACGCACCGGGAGCTATCCGAGGGGCCGAAGCACTGCGCCGTCGCCCAGTGCAGTTTCGGAAACGGTCTCCTGGAACACATCTCCGACCCGGACGATGTAACCGCCTCGACCTGCGGGAACATCCTTCGCGCTGAACGGCATCTCGCAGCGCCCGTCGTCGCCGCTGCGCCGTTGGCCGAGCGCGGTTGTGGACAGTTCGTCGCCGGTCTCGTCGAAGATACGGACAGGAGTTCCCGGACCGACCTGCAGCACCTGCGTCTGTGCGGTCGGGCAGACCACGACGCCCTGCGCGGTGAACGAGGACCGGTTCAGGACTCCCACCAGCAATGCCACGACCGCGACAGCGGCCAACGCCAGCCCGGCCAACGAGCTGAGCATGATGATCGGCGAGCGCGTGCTGTGCTGCCAGGTGCGCTTGGGCAGCATCTGGCCGGACTGCAGCCAGTACTCGGGCTGCCCGGGCGCCCGAGGTGAACCTTCAGGCCGGGGATGCGGGGCTGAGGTCATGCCGACCAGTGTGCCATCGTCGCCAAAGCCGATCTCCCAGAACCGCTACGGGTCAACTCTTCGGCGGGAAGTACTTGATCAGCGCCTCCTGGACGACGGAGGTGGCGAGAGTGCCGTCGCGATTCCAGAATCGCCCCGAACCCATACCGCGCGACCCCGACGCGACGGGCGAACGGGTGGCGTAGAGCATCCAGTCGTCGAACCGGAAGTCGCGATGAAACCACATCGAATGGTTGACGGTCGCGGCGAACAATCGGTCGATGCCCCACGACAGGCCGTGTGTCGTGATCACCGAGTCGAGCACCGTGGTGTCCGACGCGTAGCACATGGCGGCCACATGCAGGATCGGGTCGTCGGGCATGGCACCGTCGGTCTTCATCCACACCCGGTTGTCCTTGAGCTTCTCCCCCGCGTCCCGCATCTTCCAGGTCGGGTCGTTCGCGAATCGGATGTCGATCGGGTGCATCGCGTTGACGAAGGTGGCGATCCGGTCCTCATAGCCCTTGAAATGCTCACCGAGAGGCGGCAACTCCTCAGGATAGGGCACCTGCGGGATCTCCACGGCATGCTCGAGCCCGGCGGTGTTGTCCTGGAATGCGACGAGCATCGTGAACACCTCGGCGCCGTCCTGGATCGCGGTGACCTGACGGTTCGCGAACGCTTTCCCGTCCCGGAACCGGGCGACGTGATATTCCAACGGCTTGCCCACGTCCCCACCGCGGATGAAGTGCGCGTGCAGGGCGTGAATCGGGGGATTCCCCCGTGTGATGGTGCGCGACGCGGCCACCACGCCCTGGGCCAGCAGCTGCCCACCGAATGTCCGAGCGGTCTTCTGCTCCGGGTGGTGCCCGATGAACAGATCCTCACCCTGGCGTTCCACATCCAAGAGCGCGAGCAGCTTACCGAGATCTCCGGATTGTTCGGTCATGACAGCACACCCTATTCCGTATGCTTCCGATCACCGCGCGCGGCTTGCGGACGAGATCAACTGCCGATCCCTACCCCCGCTCCCTACCACCGATCCCTGAGGAGGCCCGGAGCCTGCGGAGGGCCGTCACGCACCGATCCCTGAGGAGGCCCGGAGCCTGCGGAGGGCCGTCCCCACCGATCCCTGAGGAGGCCCGGAGCCTGCGGAGGGCCGTCACGAAGGGCCCTTCGTGACGCACGCTCACTCCGTTCGCGGGCTCCTCAGGGACCGGGCGGGAAACCGCACGCTCACTCCGTTCGCGGGCTACACAGGGACCGGGGCGGGAAACCCCGCGCTCACTCCGTTCGCGGGCTACACAGGGACCGGGGCGGGAAACCCCGCGCTCACTCCGTTCGCGGGCTCCACAGGGACCGGGGCGGGAAACCCCGCGCTCACTCCGTTCGCGGGCTCCACAGGGACCGGGCGGGAAACCCCGCGCTCACTCCGTTCGCGGGCTACACAGGGACCGGGGCGGGAAACCGCACGCTCACTCCGTTCGCGGGCTCCACAGGGACCGGGGCGGGGAAACCGCGCGCTGACTCGCGACTCAGGACCGGGTCGCGAGCTCCTCCGCGGAATGGCGTCAGTGGTCCTGCTCGCCGATCCGGTGGACGTGGATCATGTTGGTGGATCCGACGGTCCCGGGGGGAGCGCCGGCCACGATCACCACGACATCTCCCTCTTCGAGACGACCGATCCGCAACAGTTGATGGTCGACCTGATCGATCATGCTGTCGGTGGTGTCGACGTGATCGACGATGAATGTCTCTGTGCCCCAGCTCAATGCGAGCTGACTGCGCACCGCCTGAGTCGGCGTGAACGCGAGCAACGGCAGCCGCGAATGCAGGCGCGCCAACCGGCGGACCGTGTCACCGGACTGGGTGAACGCGACGAGCGCCTTGACCTCCAGGCGTTCCCCGATGTCACGCGCCGCATACGAGATGATGCCGCGCTTGGTCCGCGGAACATGCGAGAGCGGCGGGACATCGCGGGGCCCGGCCTCCACGGCCTGTGCGATCTTGTCCATCGTGCGCACCGACTCGATCGGCCACTTGCCCACCGACGTCTCGCCGGAGAGCATCACCGCGTCGGCGCCGTCGAGCACCGCGTTGGCGACATCGGAGGCCTCGGCACGGGTCGGCCGTGAATTCTCGATCATCGAATCCAGCATCTGGGTTGCGACGATCACCGGCTTCGCGTTCTCCCGCGCCATCTGGATGGCACGTTTCTGCACGAGCGGGACCTGCTCGAGCGGCAACTCCACACCGAGGTCGCCACGGGCGACCATGATCGCGTCGAACGCGAGCACGATGGCCTCGAGGTTCTCGATCGCCTCCGGCTTCTCCAGCTTCGCGATCACCGGGATACGTCGCCCGACCCGGTCCATCACCTCATGGACGAGTTCGATGTCGGCGGGACTGCGCACGAACGACAGCGCGATCATGTCCACCCCGAGTTTCAGGGCGAACTCCAGGTCGGCGATGTCCTTCTCCGACATCGCGGGCACCGACACGTTCATGCCGGGCAGGGACAGACCCTTGTTGTTGCTCACGGGTCCGCCTTCGGTGACGGCGCACACCACGTCGTTGCCCTCGACGCCGGTCACCCGCAATCCGACCTTGCCGTCGTCGACGAGCAGCCGGTCGCCGGACGATGCGTCCTCGGCGAGCTTCTTGTACGTGGTCGACACCCGATCGTGGGTGCCCTCGATGTCGTCGACGGTGATGCGGACCTCGTCACCGGTCTCCCACATGACCTCGCCGTTGAGAGCTCCGTCGTCACGGAACTTGCCCAGACGGATCTTCGGTCCCTGCAGGTCGGCGAGGATGCCGACCGCCTTCTCCGTGGCGTCGCCGGCCTTTCGAACCCGGTCGTACACCGCCTTGTGGTCGTCGTGGGACCCGTGGCTGAAGTTCAGCCGTGCCACATCCATTCCTGCTTCGACGAGTTCCTTGAGCTTCTCGTCGGAACTTGTGGCCGGGCCGAGGGTGCAGACAATCTTTGTTCGCCGTGTCACTGTGTTCACCTTAGTCCCGTTGGTGCGGCATCTCTATCCCGGTGACGAATGGTCACCTGTCCGCCACGTCTCGTTGAGAAGGTACTCAGCGAACCGAGAGCGGCAACGCCGCCGGTCGCACTGGTGACGGCAGGTCGGACTCCCCCATGAGGAACTCGTCGACCGCGCGTGCCGTCGAACGCCCCTCAGCGATGGCCCACACGACCAACGATGCACCACGATGCGCGTCTCCACACACGAACACTCCGGGCGCGTCGGTCTGCCAGTCACTGCCGCAGGACAGCGACCCGCGGCGGTTCGGTTCGATGTCCAGATCGGCCAGGAGCGGACCACCCCTCACTCCGGCGAAACCGATCGCGAACAACGCCATCTCGCAAGGGATCTCGAACTCGTCGCCGACCGGGGTCACGACCCGGCGGCCATCGGGTTCGCGGGTGACCTCGACCTCGGCGAGGACCATCGTGGTCACGTTGCCGTCCGCGTCGCCGACGAAGCGCTGCACCGCGACCTCATATTTGCGTTCGCCGCCCTCGGCGTGCGCCGACGACTCCCGCATGACCAACGGCCAGGTGGGCCACGGCGACCGGCTGTCGTCCCGGTCGAGCGGCAACGCCGGGTTGTAGTCGAGTTGCACCACCGACGCCGCGCCCTGACGGTGCGCGGTCCCCAGGCAGTCGGCGCCCGTGTCGCCGCCGCCGATGATCACCACATGTTTGCCCGCGGCAGTGATGGGCGACGGACCGTCCCCCTCACACTCCTTGTTCGCCGGGACGAGATGCTCCATCGCGAGGTACACACCATTGAGGTCGCGACCCGGCACCGGGTTGTCGCGCGCCTCCATCGCACCGATCGCGAGGACGATCGCGTCGTGGTGTGAGCGCAGCTCCTCCACCGACATGTCGGTGCCGACATCACAGCTGGTGACGAACTCGGTTCCCTCGGCCCGCATCTGCGCGACCCGGCGGTCGATGTCGGACTTGGGCAGTTTGTATTCGGGGATCCCGTAGCGCAGCAGCCCGCCGATCCGATCGTCGCGTTCGTAGACGGTCACATCGTGTCCGGCGCGGGTGAGCTGCTGGGCCGCGGCCAGCCCGGCCGGCCCCGATCCGACGACGCCGACCGACTTCCCCGAGCGCGAAGCCGGCGGTTCGGGACCGATGATGCCCTCCGCCCAGGATTCGTGGGCGATCGTCTTCTCGATCCGTTTGATCGTGACGGCGCCGCCGGTGGTCTGCTCGGAGATGGACAGCACGCAGGCCGCCTCGCACGGCGCCGGGCACACCAAACCGGTGAACTCCGGGAAGTTGTTGGTGGCGTGCAACCGGGCGCTGGCCGCGTCCCACCGTCCGCGACGGACGAGGTCGTTCCACTCCGGGATCAGATTGCCCAGCGGGCATCCCGCGGTGCCGGAGTGGCAGAACGGAATGCCGCAGTCCATGCACCGACGGCCCTGCTCGGAGACCTCTGCCAGCTCCTTCAGCGGATTCTCCGGATGGGCGTAGACGTCACCCCAGTCCTGCACCCGCTCGGCGATGGGCCGGTACTTCGCTTCCTTCTTCGAGATGTCCAGAAAACCGCGTGGATCAGCCACGAGCCGCCTCCATGATCGCTGAATCGACATCGCGCCCTTCGGCTTCGGCCATGCGAGCGGCGTCGAGTACTCGTTTGTAATCGGTGGGCATCACCTTGGTGAAAGCCAGGCATCGCCGCGGCCAGTCGGCGAGCATCGAGGCACCGATCGCCGAACCGGTGAGTTCGGTGTGGGTGGTGATCGTGTCGCGCAGGAACTGCAGGTCGTCGGGATCGGGTCGCAGCAACTCGACCATCGCCTTGTTCACCTTGGCCGGATCGAGGTCGTAGACGAATGCGATACCGCCGGACATCCCCGCCGCGAGGTTGCGCCCGGTGGGTCCGAGGATGATGACCCGCCCACCGGTCATGTATTCGCAGGCGTGGTCGCCCACACCCTCGACCACCGCGGTTGCGCCCGAGTTACGCACAGAGAATCGCTCGCCGACACGTCCCCGCAGGAACACCTCGCCCGACGTCGCGCCGTAGAGGATGGTGTTGCCGGCGATGACCTGGTCCTCGGCGATGAACCATGCGTCCGGGTCGGGTGCGACGACGATCCGGCCGCCACACAGCCCCTTCCCGACGTAGTCGTTGGTGTCGCCGGACAGCTTGATCGTGATTCCCGGCGGCAGGAACGCGCCCAGCGATTGTCCGGCCGACCCGGTCAGGTTCACCACGATGGTGTCGTCGGCAAGACCCTCCGCGCCGTAGCGTCGGGTCACCTCGGACCCGAGCAGGGTGCCGACCGTGCGGTTCACGTTGCGCACCGGCAGTTCCAGGGTGACCGGGTGCGCGTCCTCGAGTGCACCTTCGGCGAGCTGGATGAGGGTCTGATCCAGCGCACGGTCGAGTCCGTGGTCCTGGCCCCGCACCCGGCGGGTCGGGCCCTTGTCCTCGAACTTGCGGAAGATCGGTGTCAGGTCGAGGCCCTTGCTCTTCCAGTGCGCGACGGCCTCCGCGGTGTGCAGCCGCTGCGACTGGCCGATCGCCTCGTCGAGGGTCCGGTAGCCGAGCTGGGCCAGATGTCTCCGGACGTCCTCGGCGACGAACCGGAAGAAATTGACCACGTGGTCGGCCTGGCCGGTGAACCGGGCGCGCAACTGCGGGTTCTGTGTGGCCACTCCGACCGGGCAGGTGTCGAGGTGGCAGACCCGCATCATGATGCAGCCGGTGACGATGAGCGGCGCGGTGGAGAAGCCGTACTCCTCGGCACCGAGCAGCGCGGCCATGATGACGTCGCGGCCGGTGCGAAGGGCGCCGTCGCACTGAACGGTGATGCGGTCACGCAGACCGTTGAGCATCAGCGTCTGCTGCGCGTCGGCGAGTCCGATCTCCCATGGGGTGCCGGCGTGCTTCAACGATGTCAGCGGCGACGCACCGGTCCCGCCGTCGTGCCCGGAGATGAGCACGACGTCGGCGTGGGCCTTGGAAACACCGGTCGCGACCGTCCCGACACCGACCGCGCTCACGAGCTTGACGTGGATACGGGCATCGGAATTGGCGTTCTTCAGATCATGGATCAGCTGGGCCAGGTCCTCGATCGAGTAGATGTCGTGATGCGGCGGTGGCGAGATGAGGGCCACACCCGGTGTCGAGTGCCGTGTCTTGGCGATCCACGGGTACACCTTGTAGGCCGGGAGCTGGCCACCCTCACCGGGTTTCGCGCCCTGCGCCATCTTGATCTGGATGTCGGTGGCATTGATCAGGTAGTCGCTGGTGACGCCGAATCGTCCGGATGCCACCTGCTTCACGGCGCTGCGGCGCTGAGGGTCGTAGAGACGGTCGACATCCTCGCCGCCCTCACCGGAGTTGGATCGGCCGCCGATCCGGTTCATGGCGATCGCGATCGTCTCGTGGGTTTCCGCCGAGATCGAGCCATAGCTCATCGCCCCGGTGTTGAACCTTGTCATGATCGCCTCGACCGGCTCGACCTCGTCGAGCGGGATCGGGTCGCGCGCGGACAGGTCGAAGTCGAACAGCCCGCGCAGCGTGCCGCCCTCGCGGGAGAGTTTGTCGACCTCGTCGGAGTACCGCTGGAACACTTCGGCCTGACCGGTCTTGGTCGCATGCTGCAGCAGGAAGATCGTCTCGGGCGTGAACAGGTGGAGCTCGCCCTCACGGCGGTACTGGTACTCACCGCCGACGTCGAGTCGACGGTAGACCTGTTCGGTCGCGTTCTCCGGGAAGGCCCGATGGTGACGGATCCGGACCTCCTCGGCGAGTTCGTCGAGACCGACGCCCTCGATCCGCGACACCGTCCGGGTGAAGTATTCCTTGACCACAGCCGACGACAGCCCGACCGCTTCGAAGGCCTGTGCACCGGTATAGGAGCTGATGGTCGAGATGCCCATCTTGCTCATCACCTTGAGGACACCCTTGCCGAGTGCCTCGAGGTAGTTGCGGCTCGCCTTCGACGGGGTGACCCCGGTGAGTTCGCCTTCCGCGATGAGATCCTCGATCGACTCGAGTGCCAGATAGGGATTGACCGCTGCCGCACCGAAGCTGATGAGCAATGCGATGTGGTGCACCTCGCGGGCGTCGCCGGACTCGACGACCAGCGCAACCTTCGTGCGCTCCTTGGTCCGCACGAGGTGGTGATGGACCGCCGACGTCGCGAGCAGCGACGGTATCGGGGCGTGGTCGCGATCGGTGTGGCGCGTCGAGATCACCAGTGTGGTGTGTCCTTCGGCGATGGCCTGGCTGGCCCGCATCCGAAGATCCTCGAGGGCGGCCGCCAGCCCCGGACCGCCGTCGGCGACCTCGTAGAGGCCGTGGAGCACCTTGGCCGACAGGCCCGGGTTGTCCCCGTCGTCGTTGATGTGTACGAGCTTGGCGAGATCGGCGTTGTCGATGACGGGCCAGTGCAGCAGGATCTGTCGGCACGACGCGGCGGACGGGTCGAGCAGGTTCTGCTCCGGCCCCATCACACGCGCCATCGAGGTGACGATCTCTTCGCGGATGGCGTCCAGCGGCGGGTTGGTGACCTGCGCGAACAGTTCGACGAAATAGTCGTAGAGCAGTCGGGAACGCTTCGACAACACGGCGACCGGGGTATCGGTGCCCATCGACCCGAGCGGTTCGTAGCCGGAGGCGGCCATCGGGGTGAGCAGGACCCGCATGTCCTCTTCGGTGTAGCCGAACGACAACTGTCGGCGCACGACGGTGTCGTGGTTCGGCTTGTACACGGGGCGGCTGGGCAGTGTGGCGATGTCGAGCAGGCCCGCGTGCAGCCATTCGTCGTAGGGTTCCTCGCCGATGAGGTCGCCCTTGATCTCCTCGTCGGGGATGATCCGTCCCTGCTTGGTGTCCACCAGGAACATCCGGCCGGGCTCGAGCCGTCCCTTGGAGATGACGTCGTCGACGGGGACGTCGAGGACGCCGGCTTCCGACGCGAGGATCACCCGGCCGTCGCGGGTCTGCCACCAGCGGCCGGGGCGCAGGCCGTTGCGGTCGAGCACGGCGCCGACGACGGTGCCGTCGGTGAACGTGACACATGCCGGCCCGTCCCACGCCTCCATCATCGACGCGTTGAACTGCAGGAACGCTCGGCGTTTCGGGTCCATGTCCGGGACGTTCTCCCACGCCTCCGGGACCATCAGCATCACCGCGTGCGGCACGCTGCGGCCGCCGAGGTGGAGCAGTTCGAGGACCTCGTCGAGCGATGCCGAGTCCGAGGCCTCCGGGGTGCAGATGGGGAAGGCGCGCTTGAGGTCGCCCGGGATGAGATCGGTCTGCAGGAGGGCCTCACGGGCACGCATCCGGTTGCGGTTGCCCCGGACCGTGTTGATCTCGCCGTTGTGTGCGACGAACCGGAACGGGTGAGCCAGCGGCCACGACGGAAAGGTGTTGGTGGAGAACCGGGAATGCACGATGGCGATGGCGCTGAAGCAACGGTCATCACGCAGGTCGTCGTAGTAGAGCGGCAGCTGCATCGTGGTGAGCATGCCCTTGTAGACGATCGTCCGGCTCGACAGCGACGGGAAATACAGACCGGTCCCGGCCTCTTCGATCTCCGCGGTGACGCGTTCGGCCTGCTTGCGGAACGGATAGATGTAGCGGTCGAGGTCGAGCCCGCCGATCCGCTCGCCTCCGGGCGCGGGATCGACGGTGACGAAGAGCTGCATCATGTAGGGCATACAGCCCAACGCCGTCTCGCCGACGTCGGCGCGCACGGGATCGACCGGGAGTTCGCGCCAGCCGAGGATCGTGACACCTTCGGTGTCGGCCAGATCGGTCACGCGGGCGATGGCGCTCTCACGCAGCGTCGGATCCGCAGGTAGAAAGCATGTCCCGGCGGCGTAGGTGTTCGCACCGCTCGAAGTGGGTTCGGGAAGGTCGAAATCGACGACCGCGCGAAGCAGTTCATGCGGCAGCTGGATCAGGATGCCCGCGCCGTCGCCACTGTTGGCCTCGGCTCCGGCCGCGCCGCGGTGTTCGAGATTCTCCAATGCCAGTAGGCCGTCGGCGACGATCGAGTGCGATCGTCGGCCGTAGACGTCGGCCACCATGGCGACGCCGCACGAATCCACCTCGGCGGCGGGGTCATACAGGCCCTGTTTGGCCGGCAATGCAGAAAACAACATCTCGAACCTCCACTCGACTCGCTGACGAATCGCAATGTCCTCAGGGACAGCGCTGGCCCGTGGAGCAGTGCCGGTGTCGGATCGGTTGGGCTGACCCCGCACACCGCGAAACATAACCTTATCCGACTGAATCCGGCGACGCCGTCTTCTCTGCTGTGATCAATGTCGGATCGAACCCGCGTCGGATCGGCCGAGGTTGGATCGACCCGCGAGTGGAGTAACCGGCCCTCGCCGTGCGACGCAAGCCGACTCGGTCAGCGAGAGGTGTCGCTGTCGGCGACGTCGGGGGTTCCGTCGGCGTCGTCGGGGGTTCCGTCGGCGTCGTCGGGGGTTCCGTCGGCGTCGTCGGGGGTTCCGTCGGCGTCGTCGGGGGTTCCGTCGGCGTCGTCGGGGGTTCCGTCGGCGACATCCGAGGTTCGGTCGGCGACATCCGAGGTTCCGTCGGCGACATCCGAGGTTCCGTCGGCGACATCCGAGGTTCCGTCGGCGACATCCGAGGTTCCGTCGGCGACATCCGAGGTTCCGTCGGCGACATCCGAGGTTCCGTCGGCGACATCCGAGGTTCCGTCGGCGACATCCGAGGTTCCGTCGGCGACATCCGAGGTTCCGTCGGCGACATCCGAGGTTCCGTCGGCGACATCCGAGGTTCCGTCGGCGACATCCGAGGTTCCGTCGGCGACATCCGAGGTTCCGTCGGTGACGTCGGGGGTGCTGTCGCGGGTGGCCTCGGATTCGAGAACCCAGTCGTCGGAGGTGGTCTCCGAGATCACCGGCTCACCGTCGTCGGTGCGAGGCGTGTGACGAGCGATGGCCGCCGCGAGCGCGGCCTCGGCGGGACTCGGCGCGTCGTCGTCATCTGCGGGGAGTCCGACCCGGACATGGGCGGCGCCATCGTCGACGTAGCCCACCACCCCCAGCTCCTCGAGCTCCTCGGCCCGCTCGGGGTGATAGATCTCCAGTCCCTGCTCACGACCCTTCGGCGCGAGCACGAAGTACGCTGCCGCACACGCGAACACCAGGATCGCGGTGAACACGTTGATGCGGGTGCCGAAAATGTGGGTGGCCGGGTCGGACCGCATGAGTTCGACACCGAACCGCCCGACACAGTAACCGGCGACGTACAGCGCGAACAGTCGCCCGTGTCCGATCCGGAAGCGGCGGTCGAGGACGACGAGCAGGATCACGACGAGGACGTTCCACAGCAGTTCGTAGAGAAATGTCGGGTGCACGATCGCCACCACGTGGCCGTTGGAGGTGCCTGAGATCAGGCCGGGGTCGGCGTAACCGTTCGGGTCGACGCGTTCATAGATCTCGAGACCCCACGGCACGCTGGTCTCGCGCCCGTACAACTCCTGATTGAAGTAGTTCCCCAGTCGTCCGATGGCCTGGGCGAGCAAGATCGCCGGCGCGAGGGCATCTCCGAACGGGGGCAGCTTGATGCCGTGGCGGCGGGCACCGATCCAGGCACCGAGCGCGCCGAGCAACACCGCACCCCAGATCCCCAGACCGCCGTCCCAGATCTTGAGTGCATCGATCGGCTCTTTGGGACCGTCCCCGAAATACGTCTGCCAATCGGTGGCGACGTGATAGAGGCGCCCACCGACGAGGCCGAACGGGACGGCCCAGATCGCGACGTCGAGGACCTCACCCTCTTGTCCGCCGCGCGCCTTCCACCGGTGATTGCCCCAGAAGACCGCGATGACGATACCGACGATGATGCAGAGCGCATAAGCACGGAGCGGCAGCGGCCCGACGTGCCACACGCCCTGCGGAGGACTGGGGATGTAGGCCAGGATCGTCGGCCCAGCCATGGGTGTCGGCACCGTCACGGTGCCACCCTAACCGACGTGCCGACGACCGCTGCCACCCCGCACTACGAGGCCGCAGGAGCCGGCGACCGCACTCCGGCGGCGAGGTCCTCCACCAGCGCGGTCAGGTCGCCGACGCCTGACTTCGCCGCGCTCACCAGCGCAGAGCCGACGATCACGCCGTCGGCATACGCGGCGATCTCGGCGGCCTGCGCACCGTTGCGCACGCCGAGGCCAACGCCGATGGGAATGTCCGAATGGGCACGGACCCGTGCACACAGCTCCGGGGCGGCATCGGACACCGCGTCACGGGCGCCGGTGACACCCATGGTGGAGGCCGCATAGATGAATCCGCGCGACGCGTCGACGGTCATCGCCAACCTCTCGTTGGTCGACGACGGCGCGACCAGGTAGATCCGGTCGAGGTCGTGTTCGTCGGACGCGGCGTGCCAGGCGGCGCCCTCCTCGGGGATGAGGTTGGGGGTGATCATGCCCGCGCCGCCCGCGTTGGCCAGATCCCGGGCGAAGCGATCGACACCGTATTGCAGGACCGGATTCCAGTAGCTCATCACCACCGCCTGCCCACCGGCGTCGGTGATCGCCTGCACGGCGGTGAACACGTCCCGCACGCGCACACCATTACCCAGCGCGGTGTCGGCGGCCTCCTGGATGGTGGGCCCGTCCATCACCGGATCGGAGTACGGCACACCGACCTCGATGATGTCGCACCCGGCCGACACCATGGCCCGGAAGAACTCCACCGATTTCTCCACGGTGGGGTACCCGACCGGAAGGTACCCGATCAGCGCGCTGTGGCCGTCGGCTCGGCAGCGTTCGAAGGTCGGTCCGAGTTTCGACGGAGCGGTGTGGGTGATGGTCGCGGTCGCTGCGTCGCTCATACGGGCTCCCCGGTCTGCTCGCCGCCGGCGGCCGCCTCGTCTTGTGACGGCGGCTTGTCGAACAACCCGAACCATTCGGCGGCGGTGTCGACGTCCTTGTCGCCGCGGCCGGACAGGCTCACCACGATGACGGAGCCGTCGCCGAGTTCCTGCCCGAGCTTGAGTGCACCGGCGACCGCATGGGCCGACTCGATGGCGGGGATGATGCCCTCGCGGCGGCTCAGCAGCGCCAGCGCATCCATGGCCTCGGTGTCGGTGATCGGGTAGTACTCGGCGCGACCGATGTCCTTGAGGTAGGCGTGTTCGGGGCCGACGCCCGGGTAGTCGAGGCCCGCCGAGATCGAGTGGGACTCGATCGTCTGGCCGTCCTCGTCCTGCAGCAGATAAGAGTAGGCGCCCTGGAAGGCGCCCGGCGTGCCGCCGGTGAACGTGGCCGCGTGCCGGCCGGTATCCACTCCGTCACCCGCCGCCTCGTAGCCGACCAGCCGGACGCCGGTGTCGTCGATGAACGGGTGGAAGATGCCGATCGCGTTGGACCCGCCGCCGATACAGGCGACGACCGCGTCCGGTAGCCGCCCGGCCTGCTCGAGGATCTGGACACGGGCCTCGAGTCCGATGACCTTCTGCAGGTCTCGGACCATCGCCGGGAACGGGTGCGGCCCTGCGGCGGTACCGAAGCAGTAATAGGTGTTGTGCGCGTTGGTCACCCAGTCGCGCATCGCTTCGTTGATGGCGTCCTTGAGGGTGGCCGAGCCGTTGTCGACGGCGATCACGTCGGCGCCGAGCAGCCGCATGCGGGCGACGTTGAGCGCCTGCCGATCGGTGTCGACCCGACCCATGTAGACCACGCATTCGAGGCCGAGCAGTGCACACGCGGTGGCCGTCGCGACGCCGTGTTGACCGGCACCGGTCTCGGCGATCACACGCGACTTGCCCATCCGCTGGGCCAGGAGCGCCTGGCCGAGGACATTGTTGATCTTGTGCGAGCCCGTGTGGTTGAGGTCTTCGCGCTTCAGGAAAATCCTTGCGCCGCCAGCTGATTCACGCAGTCGCTTCGCTTCGTACAGGGGCGACGGCCGCCCGGTGTAGTCGCGTTGCAGGCGGTCGAGCTCGGCGAGATAGTCGTCGTCGCGGCGGAGCTTCTGATAGGTCGTGGTGACCTCGTCGATCACGGCCATCAGCGCTTCGGGCACGTGGCGCCCGCCGTAGACGCCGAAGTGGCCGCCTTCGTCGGGCTCGATCGATGTCCGGGTGGTGAGCCCCACGCTCGCCGCCGGATAAGAGGTTTCTGAGGTGTCGGTATGGGAGGTCACGGTCTCTTGTCGTCGCTCATCGGGGTGGTCGGGCGGAGATGTCCGTCAGCGAACCGGTTTGGGGCAGGACGGGTGGGTCCCCGCGGTGACCAGCTCGGACACGGCCGCGCGCGGGTCGCCACTGGTGACCAGTCCCTCCCCGACCAGCACCGCGTCCGCACCGGCGCCGGCGTAGGCCAGCAGATCGGCCGTGCCGCGGACACCGGATTCGGCCACCCGGATCACCTTGGTGGGCAGTCCGGGGGCGATTCGAGCAAAGCAGTCGCGGTCGACCTCGAGGGTCTTGAGGTTGCGTGCATTCACGCCGACGACCGAAGCGCCGGCCTCGAGTGCCCGGTTGGCCTCCTCCTCGGTGTGCACCTCCACCAGTGCGGTCATCCCGAGGCTCTCGGTGCGGTCGAGCAGGGAGGCGAGCACGTTCTGTTCCAGCGCTGCCACGATCAGCAGGATGACGTCGGCGCCATGGGCCCGGGCCTCGTGGATCTGGTAGGGCCCCACGATGAAGTCCTTGCGCAACACCGGGATGTTCACCGCGGCGCGCACGCTGTCGAGGTCCGCGAGGGAACCACGGAACCGGCGTTCCTCGGTGAGGACACTGATGATGCGGGCACCGCCGGCCTCGTAGGCACTGGCCAGCTCGGCCGGGTCGCCGATGGTGGCGAGATCTCCCTTGGAGGGGCTGGCTCGCTTGACCTCGGCGATGACGCCGATGCCGGGCTGGCGTAGCGCCTCCATCGCGTCCTTGGGTGCGGGGGCCTTCGCGGACGCGGCTTTGACCGCCACGTAATCGACCACGGCTTCGCGCGCGGCCACATCAGCTCTGACTCCGTCGATGATGGAGTCGAGGACTGTCGGCATACTCACGACCGTTGGCCCCCTTTCGGTGTTCGTTGTGTTCTCAGGGTAGACCGCGGCCCGTTTCGAGCTGAGGTCGGGTTCGTCGCTCAGCGACGCCCTTCGTCGTCGTCGGGGACGGTCCCACCGGGCCTGCCGTCGTCGTCGACATCGGTGGGATCGATGCCGGTGTCGAGGGCATCCCACATCATCCGTTCGTTCGCGACCGGACCTTCGTTACGCGCGGAAGTGTCGGCGGGTGGTTCGGCCGTGTCGCCCGCGTGGCCGGTGGCGCCCTCGGCGTCGGCCGCCTTGCGCTGCTCGTGTTCGGCGAAGATCTGTCGCTCGAGCTCCTCGCGACGGGCGCCCGGCGTCTGATACTTCGACGACATCCCGGCCGCACCCCCGGCGACCCGGAGCAACAGCACCCCGGCCAGCACCGCGCACAGTGAACCGATGAGGACCACCACGGCCGCCCACGAGTTCGTGGTGATGAGCAGGACCTGGAACCGTCCCGGGATGTCGGCGGCATTCGACGCGTAACCCGAGTCGGCACCGCCGGTCAGCAGCGAGATCGCCGGCACCGCGGAGACCACGCCCGCGACGGCGACCAGCAGCGCGATGATGCGCAGACCCCATCCGCGAACCGAGAACGCGGCGAGGATGGCCGCCAGCAGGGCCAGCGCGAGCGGGGTCAGCCACGGGCTCCAGTCCGAGCCACTGACGTCGAAGGTGCGCGGTGGCGCCAGCCCGTCCGACGCCAGGACGTGGCACCAGACCAGCCGGGACGCCGACCACAGGGCCAGCGCGCACAGCGCCAGCAGGACGGCGGCGATGATCTGTCGGCGACGCAGGAACGCCTTGGTCGCGGCTTCCGGATCCATCCGCGACGGCGACGAACCGGACGGAATCGGGCCCGACGGTGCGGGACCATCCGGTGTGGAATCGGTCATCGGCTGCCGGCCTCCCCGACCGTCTGGTCCGCGCTTGGATCGTGCCCGACCGGATCGTCCCCGCCGACGCGTCGCATCGTCGCGGCCGCCGCGACCGCATTGAGCACCGCGGTCGCCTTGTTGCGGGCCTCGTTGTACTCGTACTCGGGCTCACTGTCGGCGACGACCCCGCCACCGGCCTGGACGAACGCACTGCCGTCGGCCATCAGCGCGGTGCGGATGGCGATGGCGGTGTCGGCGTCACCGGCGAAGTCCAGATATCCGACGATGCCGCCGTACACACCCCGCCGGGTCAGTTCCTGCTCGTCGATGAGTTGCATCGCCCGAACCTTCGGCGCCCCGGTGAGGGTACCGGCCGGAAAGCATGCCGTGACGGCGTCGAGCGCGGTCTGGTCGTCGCGCAGGGTGCCGGAGACCGTCGACACCAGGTGCATCACGTGGCTGTACCGCTCGACGTGCCGGTAGTCGCTGACCTTCACGGTGCCGGGGCGGCAGACCCGTCCCAGGTCGTTGCGGCCGAGATCGACGAGCATCAGGTGCTCGGCGTTCTCCTTCTCGTCCTCGACCAGGCCCTTGGCGAGGAGCTGGTCTTCTTCCTCGGTCTTGCCGCGCCAGCGGGTGCCCGCGATGGGGTGCGTCGTGGCGACACGATCCTGGACCGTCACCAGCGCCTCCGGACTGCTGCCGACGATGGTGAAGGGGCCACGCCCGGCACGAGCACTCCCGGACGGATCGGTGTCGCCTTCCTCGACGCCCGGCATCCGGAGCAGGTACATGTACGGACTCGGGTTGGAGGCGCGCAGCACGCGGTACACGTCGATGGGGTCGGCATCGGTCTGCATCTCGAAGCGCTGCGACGGCACCACCTGGAAGGCTTCGCCCGCCTCGATCTCGCCCACCAGATCCCGGACGATCTCGCCGTATTCGGCGAGCGTGCGTTGCGAGCGGTACTCCGGTGCCGGCCGGTCGAAATGCGACACGGTCGACGGGGCCGGCGCGGCGAGGGCTTCGGTCATGCGATCCAGCCGCGCGACGGCGTCGGCGTAGGCCTCCTCGACCCGATCGGCGGAGCCGTCCCAGTTCACCGCATTGGCGATCAGGGTGATCGTGCCCTCGTGGTGATCGACTGCGGCGAGGTCGGTCGCCAGCAGCATCATCATGTCGGGCAGACCGAGGTCGTCGACCGTGGTCTCCGGCAGACGCTCCAGGCGCCGCACCATGTCATAGGCGAAGAACCCGACGAATCCACCGGTGAGTGGCGGCATGTCCGGGAACGGGTCCGTGGCCAGCAGGCGCAGGGATTCGGCGAGGGCCTCGAGCGGGTCCCCGCCGTCGGGTGCACCGTTGGGCACTTCTCCCCACCATCGCGCCTGGCCGTCGACGACGGTCAGGGCCGACGGTGAGCGCGCACCGATGAACGACCAACGCGACCAGGAGCGCCCGTTCTCCGCGGATTCCAGCAGGAAGGTCCCCTCGCGGTCGCCGGCGAGTTTGCGGTATGCCGACAGCGGCGTCTCGGAGTCCGCGAGTACCTTGCGGGTCACCGGCACCACGCGGTGATCGGCGGCCAGGTCGAGGAACTCCTCGAGCGTTGTGGTGGTGGCGCTCATCCCAGTGGCTCGCCGCCGACGCCCCACTGCTGTCGCGGTACCTCGGTGATGGTCACCCAGACGGAATCGGGGTTCTTGCCGGTGGCCTTCGCGTAGGCCTCCGTCACCGCCGCGATGGTCTCGCGCTTGACCCGGTCGGACAGGCCGGGTGTCTGCGAAATCTGGATCAAGGGCATTCCTGCCGTCACCGCCTTTCTATGTCACGTTCTCATCGTCGGGGAGCTCGTCGGCAACCGCCTCGCCCTCAAACAGCGACGGGGTGTCGAAGCAGCTGTGATTTCCGGTGTGGCAGGCGGCGCCCACCTGATCGACGACGAGCAGGACGGTGTCACCGTCGCAGTCGAGGCGTACGTCATGGACGTACTGGGTGTGGCCGCTGGTCTCCCCCTTGACCCAGTACTGCTGTCGGGACCGTGAGTAGTACGTCCCCTGTCGGGTCGCCAGGGTGGCCTCCAGCGCGGCGTCGTCCATCCACGCCATCATGAGCACCGTTCCGGTGGACCGCTCTTGCGCGATTGCAGCGAACAGTCCGTCGTCGTTTCGCTTCAGCCGTGCGGCCAGGTCGGGGTCGAGGGCCATCAGCGCACCGTGATCCCTTCCGCCGCCATCGCGGCCTTGACGTCGGGAATGGTCAGCTCGCCGAAGTGGAAGACCGACGCGGCCAGGACGGCGTCGGCGCCGGCCTCCACCGCAGGCGCGAAGTCGCCGAGCGCCCCGGCGCCACCGCTGGCGATCACCGGCACGGTGACCGCTGACCGGACCGCGGCCAGCATCCGCAGGTCGAAACCGCGCTTGGTGCCGTCGGCGTCCATGGAGTTGAGCAGGATCTCGCCCACCCCGAGCTCCTGACCGCGCTCGGCCCACTCGATCGCGTCGATGCCGGTGCCCTGTCTGCCTCCATGGGTGGTGACCTCCCACCCCGACGGTGTCGGGGTGTCGCCGTCGGGCACCGTCCGCGCATCCACCGACAGGACGATGCACTGCGAACCGAATCGACGACTCATCTCGGCGAGGACGTGCGGGCGTGCGATGGCCGCGGTGTTCACGCTCACCTTGTCGGCGCCGGCCCGCAGCATCGTGTCGACGTCCTCGACGGTGCGGATACCACCGCCGACGGTGAGCGGGATGAAGATCTGGTCGGCGGTGCGTTTGACGACGTCGATCATCGTGGCGCGGCCCGAACTCGATGCGGTGACGTCGAGGAAGGTGAGTTCGTCGGCGCCCTCCCGGTCATACCGGGCGGCGAGTTCGACCGGGTCGCCGGCATCCCGCAGGTTCTGGAAGTTGACGCCCTTGACGACACGACCGTCATCCACGTCCAGGCAGGGAATGACCCGTACCGCCACCGTCATGACCTACCTCCGGAGTTGTCTGGGTGGGCGGACCGCGCGGGTCTCGAATCCCACTCGTCGCCGACCACGTCGCCGATGACCGCCATCAATTCGTCGTGTAACCCGGGTGCCCCGGTGACCAACGAGGTCGACCTCGCGGTCCACGGCGTTCCCCCCAGGTCGGTCGCCACTCCTCCGGCAGCCCGGATGAGCGCCGCCCCTGCAGCGTTGTCCCAGGCGTGGCGGCCGAACGCGATCGCGCCGCCGAAGATCCCGGCGGCGGTGTAGGCCATGTCGACACCGGTGCTGCCGGTCATCCGCAGCCGCGCAACCCGCGAACTCAGTGCCCGGAGCACATCCACGCGGCGTGCACCCGGGTAGCGTCCCTGCGCTGCCGCATTGAACGGCCCATACCCGATCACCGCCGACTCGAGGTCGATCGGCGCGAGGGCACCGACCGGCTCACCGTCGACGTACAGGGGGCCGTCGACATGTCCGGCGAAGCGCCGTTTCAGCAGCGGGAGCCAAGTGAGGCCGAGCACGGGTTCGCCGTCGACGAGCAGCCCCAGAAGGATGCCGGTCAGCGGAAAACCGGTCGAGTAGTTGTAGGTACCGTCCACCGGGTCGAGCACCCAGACCGGGCCCTCGGTGATCGGTGGTCCGCCGAACTCCTCCCCGTGCACGGGGATCTGTGTGCGTTCGGCCAGTTCGGCGCTGATGCGACGCTCGAGGTCCAGGTCGACCTGGGTCGCGAAGTCCGTCGCTCCCTTGGCGACCGCGCTGGGCGCACCGAGACCGGCGACGAACTCGTCGGCGACCGAATCGAGGATCGTGCTCGCGACGTCGAGCAGGCGGGAGGGATCCATCAGATCCCGTCGACGGCCGTGAGGGCCTCGGGGAGGGTGAACCGGCCGGCATAGAGCGCCTTGCCGACGATCGCGCCCTCGACACCTCGATCGACGAGCCCGGCGATGGCGACGAGGTCGTCGAGCGCGGAGACGCCGCCCGAGGCGACGATCGGCGCCGACGTGGCGGCGGCGACCTCGGCCAGCAGATCCAGGTTGGGACCGCCCAGGGTGCCGTCCTTGGAGACGTCGGTGACCACATAGCGGGCGCAGCCGTCGCGGTCGAGGCGGGTCAACACCTCCCACAGATCGCCGCCGTCGGTCACCCAGCCGCGGCCACGCAGTCGATACGACTCGCCCTCGCGGATGACATCCAGACCGACCGCGATCTTGTCGCCGTAGCGTTCGATGGCGCGTGCACACCAGTCCGGGTTCTCGAGCGCCGCGGTGCCCAGATTGACGCGCGTGCAACCGGTTCCGAGCGCCGCGGCGAGCGAGTCGTCGTCGCGGATGCCGCCGGAGAGCTCGACCTTGACGTCCAGTTCGCCGACGACGTCGGCGAGCAGTTCGCGGTTGTTGCCACGCCCGAACGCGGCGTCGAGGTCGACGAGGTGAATCCACTCGGCGCCGTCGGTCTGCCAGGCCAGGGCCGCCTCCCGGGGCGAGCCGTAGGAGGTCTCGGAGCCGGCTGCACCCTGGACGAGGCGGACGGCCTGTCCGTCGGCGACGTCGACGGCCGGGAGGAGTTCAAGGGTGTTACCCATCGGTGGAGGAGTTCCTGTCTGTCGGATGTGGGGGGTGCGGCGGTTGGGCCGGATCGGCGGCGCGGGCGGCCAGGATCTCGCGCTCGGCGGTCGCGATGATCCGGCGAGACACGGTACCGATGACCGCGATCATCGCCAACACGGCGATCAGCGCCACGACGAGCCCGGCGATCGGCGACCACTGCGCGATGAGCAGGATGACGGGGATCGACACCACCAGGACCAGCACGCCGGCGCCGAGCGAGTACAGCACCAGCTTGCCGTAGGAGAACCGGGTGTCGCCGAGGCTCATGTCAGTGACCGGACCCAGTTGCGCAGCAGATGCGCGCCGGCGTCGCCGGACTTCTCGGGATGGAACTGGGTGGCGGCCAGAGCCCCGTTCTCCACGGCGGCCAGGAAGGGACCGCCGTGTTCGGCCCACGTCAGTTTCGCGGCCGCGAGTGGTGAGCCGACGTTGTCCATCTCCCAGGTCTGCGCCGCGTAGGAGTGCACGAAATAGAAGCGGGTGTCGGCGTCGAGCCCGTCGAACAGCAGCGAACCCTCGGCGGCCTTGACGGTGTTCCAGCCCATGTGGGGCAACACCGGAGCGGGCAGTTGGCTGACGGTTCCGGGCCACTCCCCGCAGCCGTCCGCCTCGACCCCGAACTCCACGCCCCGCTCGAACAGGATCTGCATGCCGACACAGATGCCGAGTACCGGACGACCACCGGCCAGCCGCCGGTCGATGATCCGGTGGCCCTTCACCGCGCGTAGACCCTCGATGCAGGCGGCGAAGGCGCCGACGCCGGGCACGACGAGGCCGTCGCAGTCGGTTGCCGCGTCCCGGTCGGCGGTGACGGTCACCGTGGCGCCGGCCCGTTCGAGTGCTCGCTGCGCCGACCGCAGGTTGCCCGAACCGTAGTCGAGGATCGTCACCTCAGGCGTGCCGCTCACCGGGTCACCCCCGTGGTCCCGGAAATGCGCCCCAGAAAGCCACCCTCCTGGGCGCCGCCGTCGACATGATGTGCGCGACCGGCTGCTGCCGGGCGCTTTTCTGGGGTGTTTTTCGTCAGCGCCACGATCACAGCGCACCCTTCGTCGACGGCACGCCACTCACACGCGGATCGGGTTCGGTCGCCGCCCGCAACGCCCGGGCGACCGCCTTGAACTCGGCCTCGGTGATGTGGTGCTGGTCGCGACCGTAGAGGACCCGCACGTGCAGCGCGATCCGGGCGTTGAGGGCGATGGATTCGAAGACGTGGCGGTTGATCACCGTCGAATACGGCACCCCGGGGTAACCACCGATCACGGCGGTGAGCAGGTGCTCCGGTTCGCCGGTGTGCACACAGTAAGGCCGTCCGGAGACGTCGACCACGGCGTGCGCAAGCGTCTCGTCCATGGGGATGAAGCAGTCACCGAACCGGCGGATGCCCTTCTTGTCACCCAACGCCTGACCGAGTGCCTGACCCAGGACGATTGCGGTGTCCTCGATGGTGTGGTGTCCCTCGACCTCCACGTCGCCCTTCGCCTCGACGGTGAGGTCGAAACTGCCGTGCTGACCGAAGGCGGTGAGCATGTGGTCGAAGAACGCGATACCGGTGGAGATGGCGGTGACGCCGGTGCCGTCGAGGTTGATCTCGACGGTGATCGACGATTCGCGGGTGGTTCGTTCGACCCGCGCGATGCGCGGTGCTGCGGTGGTCACTTACCCATTCTCCAGATCTGTGGCCGCCAGCGTGGCGCTGACGTCGAGGAAGGCGTCGTTCTCCGGTGCGAGGCCGATCGTGACACGGAGGTGGCCGCCGATACCGACGTCTCGGATCAACACGCCGGAGTCGAGATAGCGCTGCCAACTGGCCGGAGCGTCACGGAACCGCCCGAACAGCAGGAAGTTCGCGTCGGAGTCCACCACGCGATAGCCGATGTCGGCCAGTCGCGCTGCGACGCGCTTGCGTTCGGCGATGATGGCGGCCACCCCGGCCAGGGTGTCGTCGCGGTGACGCAGGGCTGCGCGTGCGGCAGCCTGTGTCAGCACCGACAGGTGGTACGGGAGGCGCACGAGCTGCAGTGCATCGACGATGGCCGGCGCGGCCGCGAGGTAGCCGAGGCGCCCGCCGGCAAAGGCGAACGCCTTGCTCATCGTCCGGCTGACGACGACCTTCGTCGGATACTCGTCGATCAGCTCGACCGCGCTGGGCTGTTCGGAGAACTCGCCATAGGCCTCGTCGACGATGACGATTCCCGGCGCCGCCTCGATGATGGCGCGCAGCGCATCGTTGGGGATCGACCCGCCGGTGGGGTTGTTCGGCGAGGTCACGAACACCACGTCGGGCCGACGATTGCTCACCTCGGCCACCGCGTAGTCGACGTCGAGGGAGAAGTCCGAGGCACGCACGGCGTGCAGCCACGTCGTGTCGGTGCCGTCGGAGATGATCGGATGCATCGAATAGGACGGCACAAAGCCGAGCGCACTACGGCCCGGACCACCGAAGGCCTGCAGTAGCTGCTGCAGGATCTCGTTGGAGCCGTTTGCCGCCCAGAGATTCTCCGGAGACAGCTCCACCCCGGTGGCCTCGGTGAGGTAGTGGGCGAGGTCGGTGCGCAGCGCGACCGCATCCCGGTCGGGGTAACGGTGCAGCTCCACCGCCGCCTGCCGGGTGGACTCGGCGATGTCGGCGACCAGCGCCGCCGACGGCGGGTGCGGGTTCTCGTTGGTGTTCAACACCACCGGCACCTTCAGTTGCGGTGCGCCATAAGCACTTTTCCCACGCAGATTCTCACGCAACGGCAGATCGTCGACGGTGATCCGACTGCCCGGTCCGCCACGACTCGTGAGTGCGCTCATGACGCTCCCGAGGCGACAAAGCGCTGCTTGATGGCGTCACCGTGGCCTGGCAGGTCTTCGGCGTCGGCGAGGGTGACGACCTTGTCGGCGACGTCACGCAGGGCGGCCTCGTCGTAGTCGATGACATGCACGCCCCTGAGGAACGTCTGAACCGACAGACCGGAGGCGAACCGGGCCGAACCCGAGGTCGGCAGAACGTGATTCGATCCGGCGCAGTAGTCGCCGAGACTCACCGGCGCATAGGGTCCGACGAAGATCGCACCCGCGTTGGTGACCCGGTCGGCAACCGTCGCCGCATCCCGGGTCTGGATCTCGAGGTGTTCGGCGGCGTAGGCGTCGACCACCGCCAACCCGGCCTCCAGGTCGTCGACGAGCACGATCCCGGACTGCTTGCCGGACAGGGCGGTGCTCACCCGTTCGCGGTGCTTGGTCGCTGCCACCTGCGCTTCCAGTGCTACGTCCACCGCGTCGGCGAGTTCGACGCTGTCGGTCACGAGCACCGATGCGGCGAGAACGTCGTGTTCGGCCTGACTGATCAGGTCGGAGGCGAGGATGCCCGGATCGGCGCTGTCGTCTGCGAGGATGGCGATCTCGGTGGGGCCGGCCTCGGAGTCGATACCGACGACGCCGCGGCACAGACGCTTGGCGGCGGTCACGTAGATGTTGCCCGGACCGGTGATGAGATCGACCGGGTCGAGTATCGCGCCGGCCGAATCGCCGTCGGAATCGCGGCCGCCGTAGGTCAGCAGCGCGATGCCCTGCGCTCCGCCGACCGCCCAGACCTCATCGACACCGAGCAGCGCGCACGCAGCGAGAATCGTCGGGTGCGGCCAGCCGCCGAATTCCTTCTGCGGCGGCGAGGCGATGACGAGGGAACCGACGCCGGCCTCCTGCGCCGGGACCACATTCATGATCACCGACGACGGATAGACCGCATTACCGCCGGGCACGTAGAGCCCCACCCGGCGGACCGGAATCCACTTCTCGCTGACCACTCCTCCGTCGACGACCTGGGTGCGCGAGGTCTCGCGACGCTGGTCGGCATGCACCAGACGGGCCCGGGTGATCGACTCGCGCAGCGCGTCGACAACGGCTTCGTCGAGGTGATCGAGCGCGTCGGCGATCACCTGAGCCGGCACCCGGACCGACGCCGGGCGGACGCCGTCGAACTTCTCCCCGAACTCGAGCGCGGCATCGGCACCGCGCTCGGCGACCGCATGGACCACCGGCGCCACCGTCTCGAGAACGGCATTGACATCGGTGCCTCCGCGGGGCAACGCACGACGCAGTTCAGCGAGCGTCGGAGTGGCACCGCGCAGGTCGGTTCGGGCGAGCATCGGGATCTCCTGTTGACAGTGGGGAGGCTGCGCATCGTGCGCACGTCACCACAAGTTTATGGGGTCCGACGAAGTGGTTTTCACACGGTGCGGCAGGCCTCGCCGAATCGAGTGCACCGGCGGCACCGAATTCGGGCGGCTCGCATCACCGATCGGCGGTGGGCGCCGGGATGTCGAGGCCGAGATCGAGAACCGTCACCGAGTGGGTCAGCGCACCGACGGCCAGATAGTCGACGCCGGTCCGCGCGTAGTCGGCGGCCATGTCCAACGACAGGCCACCCGAGCTCTCCAGCTTCGTCTCCGGCGAGCGCGCGTTGCGCCGCTGGACCGCCATCTGCGTCTCCCAGAGCGCGAAATTGTCGAGCAGAACGAGCTGGGGCTCCAGCGCCAGCACCTCGTCGAGCTGGGCCAGCGAGTCCACCTCGACCTCGACCGGCAGGTCCGGAGCGGCGGCGCGCACCGCGGCGAGCGCGGCGCTCACCGAGCCGGCCGCGACGACGTGATTGTCCTTGATCAACGCGGCGTCGCCGAGGCCCATCCGGTGGTTGACACCCCCGCCCGCCCGGACCGCGTACTTCTGCAGGGACCGTATCCCGGGCAGCGTCTTGCGTGAGTCACGCACCTTGGCGTCGGTGCCGTCGACTTCGGCCACCCACCGGGCGGTCGCCGTCGCGATGCCGGACAGGTGGCAGATGAGGTTGAGTGCGGTGCGCTCGGCGGTCAGCAGCGCGGCGGTGGGCGCCTGCACGGCGAGTACCACGTCCTTGGGGCCGACCACGTTGCCGTCGGACAGCGCCGCGGTCACCTCGTAGGCGCCGGCGCCGATGACCTCGTCGAACACCGCGAGCACCAGTGGGATGCCGGCTATGACGCCGTCGGCGCGACTGACGATCGCGGCGTCGGTCGCGGCGTCGGCGGGCACCGTGGCGAGCGTCGTGACGTCGGGTCCGTAGCGCAGGTCCTCGTCGAGCGCGGTCCGGATCAGCGTCCGCACCTCGTCGGTCACCGCGAGGTCGAGCGCCCCGGACACCCCGATCTGACCGACGAACGCGTCACTCACCGGAACCGGGATTGCCGATCGCGATCATCCGCTCGACGCTCTTGCGAGCGCGCTCGGCCACGTCCGGGGCGACGTGCACCTCGTCGCGCCCCTCACGCAGCGAACGCAGCAGGGCCGCCGGGGTGATCATCTTCATGTACGGGCACGACGCCCGGTCGTTGACCGCCTGGAAGTCCACTGTGGGCGCGGCCTTGCGGAGCTGGTGCAGCATGCCGATCTCGGTGGCCACCAACACCTGCTTTGCCTGCGTTGCACGCGCCGCATCGAGCATTCCGCCGGTCGACAGGATCTTCACCCGGTCCTCGGGCACGGCTCCCTCACCCGCGAGATACAACGCCGACGTCGCGCAACCGCACTCCGGGTGGATGAACAGGTCGGCGTCCGGGTGCGAGCCGGCCTTCGCGGCGAGCTCGTCGCCGTTGATGCCGGCGTGCACGTGGCACTCACCCGCCCAGATGTGGATGTTGTCGCGGCCCGTCTCACGTTTGACGTGGGCGCCGAGGAACTGATCGGGCAGGAACAGCACGTCCTTGTCGGGATCGATCGATGCGACCACGTCGACGGCGTTTGACGAGGTGCAGCAGATGTCGGTGAGACCCTTCACCTCGGCGGTGGTGTTCACATAGGACACGACGACCGCGTCCGGGAACTCGTCTTTCCATTCGCGCAGTTCGTCGGCGGTGATGGAATCGGCCAGCGAGCAGCCGGCCCGCTCGTCCGGGATCAGCACCCGCTTCTCGGGGCTGAGGATCTTGGCGGTCTCGGCCATGAAATGCACACCGCAGAAGATGATCTCGTCCGCGTCCACCTCGGCCGCGATCCGCGACAGCGCAAGCGAGTCACCCACATGGTCGGCGACGTCCTGGATCGCGGGCAGCTGATAGTTGTGGGCCAGCAGGGTCGCGTTCCGGGCGCGGGCGAGCCGCCGGACCTCCTCGGCCCACTCCTGCGTGGGCTCGACCCCGGTGTAGCCGCCGGGTCCGTCGGTCCATGAGGCGTCCATCAGGTCGAGGTCAACGGCCCCGACCTCTGTCGTCACCGCCGGACGGTCGCTGGTGATGCTCATCTGCCACTCCTCTTCCGGTCATGCCCGGCGCTGTGGTCGCGCTCCGAGCAGGGTTTTCGACTGATGATCGAAAACACTGTCCATCGTAACACCGGTCACATCCGAGGCATTCCCGCGGGCAATTCGAGTAGTGGACTACGCGTTCGCGCGAACGCCACAAACCCTAGCGTCAGCGGAGTACACCCTCTCCGGCCAGGTCAGAACCGGCCGCTGACCAGATTGTGAGCAGCGTGATGACCGTTTCCCCGTCCGACACCTTCACGACCTCACCGGTTGCCGCCGGTCCCCTTGCACCGCCTCTCGGGCGGGCCGCCGCGGCCGCGGTCCAGCGCCGCCAGGCCGCGCTGGCCCGACTCGCCGCGCGCCGCATGCCACTGCCCGGGGCCCCGGCCATGCCATCCGCCATGCCACCGGCGCCACATGCGGCCACTGTCCGCCGCCCGATCGAGGACACGCGACCGCGCCCCCATATGCATCTGGTGGCCGCACCCGAGGTCTCCACGCGGCCTTCCGCGGCGCCGACCGTGGGCCCGCATCCGACCGCGACATCCGCGCCCGGGGGCCCCCGCCGCCGTCCGGGCCTGACCGATCGCGAGATCCAGGTGCTGCGTACGTGGCTGCTGACCGATTCGAAGATCGCTGTGGCGAAGGAGCTCTCGATCTCCATCGGCACGGTGAACACCCACCTCACGCGGATCCGCGCCAAGTACTCGGCGGTCGACCGGACCGCCCGCACGAAAGCAGCACTCGCGGCGCGCGCGATCCAGGACGGGATCATGTCACTCGACGAGCTCTAGCGCCGCGCGCGGCCGACGACGACGTGGGGTCGCGCGCCCATACAATCGACGCCATGGCGACGCCCCCATCGAGCTCATCCAGCGCCGCCGGGGCGTCCCAGGTTCGCGTGGAGGTCTTGACCGCCGTCTTTCAGGTCCGGGAAGTCGACGCCGACGTCGCGCCGATGCTGTGCGTCCTGCTCTGGCGCCACGCCGGAGGCGCCGCGTGGTCATTGCCCGGCGGCGACGTCGCGCCCGACGAAACCCTCAAGAGCAGCGCGCGCAGGCTCGTCGCGGATTCGGTGGACGTCGCCGACATCGCCCACCTCGAGCAACTGGCCGTGTTCTCCGACCCGGGTCGCGTACCGGGCGTCCGCACCATCGCGTCGACGTATCTCGGGCTGGTCCCCACCGATGTGTCGGCGCGACTTCCCGACGACGCGGCCTGGTATGCCGTGGACGCACTGCCCGACCTGGCCTTCGATCACCGCGAGATCATCGAGGCGGCCCGACACCGACTCGCCGCGAAACTGTCATACACGAACATCGCCTTCGCCCTTGCCCCGAGCCGCTTCCCGATGTCGCAGCTATCCGAGATCTACTGTGCAGCACTGGGTTACGCTGTCGACACTACAAATCTGCTACGCATTTTGTCTCGACGTGCCGTGGTGGTGGCCACCGGGACCGTGGGTAAGACCGGGCGATCCGGCGGCCGCCCACCCGCGCTTTACGCGTTCGCGGAATCCGAGTTGCGGGTGACCGACGAGTTCGCGACGTTGCGTCCGCCGATGTGACCCCGCGCGCCGACCTCACGGCGCGGTCAGGACCTCGGCGTCGCCGTCGGTGATCGCGATGGTGTGTTCGCTGTGCGCGGTACGCGACCCGTCCGCGGACCGGATGGTCCAACCGTCGGGGTCGTAGACGATTCGAGCGGTGTGCCGGGCGAGCCACGGTTCGAGTGCGAGGGTGAGCCCGGGCCGCAGCCGCAGACCGTGCCCGGCGCGACCGAGATTGGGCACGTGCGGATCCTCGTGCATGGTGCGTCCCAGCCCGTGGCCACCGAACTCGGTGTTCACGGGATATCCGCGCGAGGTGCAGACCGAACCGATCGCGGCGGAGATGTCGCCGAGTCGGTTTCCCGCTCGGGCGGCGGCGATGCCGGCGGCCAACGCCGCTCTGGTGGTCTCGATGAGCGCCTCGTCGTCGGGCCGTGGCGTCCCGACGATGATCGTCCGCGCCGAATCCGCCACCCAGCCGTCGATCGACACCGCGATGTCCATGCTGAGCACGTCACCGTCGACCAGCACGTAGTCATGTGGAAGCCCGTGCAGCACGGCGTCGTTAACCGACAGGCAGATGACGTTGCGAAACGGCCCGCGACCGAACGACGGCGAATAGTCCCAGTAACACGACACGGCACCTCGGGAGTCGACGAGTTCGCGCGCCCGCATCTCGAGGTCGAGCAGATTGACCCCGGGTCGCGCCCGCAGCGAGAGATCGTCGAGCAATTCCGCGATGAATCGTCCGGTCACCCGCATCGCCGCCACCTCGTCCGGTGACTTCAGTTCGATCACACCCACCTCCTGGTATTTAAATACCAGGATACGGAATCACATCGGTATTTTCATACCGGGGTCGGTAGGCTGAGCGCATGGTTCGTGCACCGTTGACCCCTGAGCAGATCGCCGCCGGGCGGCGCCTCGGCGCGCTGCTGCGCGAGCTGCGGGGCGACCGCACCGTCACCGACGTCGCCGAAGCGGCGGGCATCTCACCGGAGACGCTGCGCAAGATCGAGGGCGGGCGGCTGCTCACCCCGTCGTTCGCGACGGTGGTGGCACTGAGTCGCGTCCTCGAGGTCTCGGTCGACGTCGTCGCCGATGCCGTGATCGACGCCACGCCGGCTCAGATCGGCTGACCCTCGGGCCCCTCGCCCGATCCCGCGGACACCGCGATGAGGTCGCCGACACCCAGATCGGCGGTCCGCGATCCGAGGGCGAAACCGAGATAGAGGAACGCCGCCGCGAACGGTGCGCACCCGAACAGCACCCATGCTCCCCCGACACCGCGAACCGCGCCGTCGAGCCAGAGATCGGGAACCAGCTCGAAGGTCGCACCGACCGGGGTGGAGCGTGGATCGTCGAATCGCCAGTCCGCGACCCGGGTCCCGATCCACGCGGCGAGGAACGAACCGATGACCGAGCTCACCGCGACCACGCCGAATCCGACCGGACCGCGCCAGGCGCGTGCGGTGAACCAGGCGACGACAACCGAGACGAGCCCGTAGACGAGCAGCAGGGACGCGAAGGTCCCGACGGCGGCGAACTCCTCGGGGAATTCGGCTGCCGGGATGATCGCGGAGCCCGCGGAGAGCACCCGGCCGGTCATGGCCGGGGTCACCATCGCCCAGATCATCCCGACGACCGCGCCGAGCAGGATCACCACGGCCACGACCGCGATCAACGGACCCGCGGCAGGACGGGTGTGACCCGTGGGGTCAGTCGTCGCCGGCGGCGGTTCGGGCGCCGTCGCCGGACTGCTCACCTCTGCCCCAGCTCGGCCGAATCCACCGTCCCGTGCCGGGAGCAGCGGGCGCCCCAGCCGTCCGGCCGCACCTGGACGACCATGCGCCTCCCGCATTGGCCGCAATACCGCGGCGGTTCGAGTCCCATGCGGGCCGCGGGCGGCACCGCGTCGGGTGACTGGAGATCGAGCTCCAGCCCGGTGTAGACGCCGTAGCGGCACGGCTCCGCGAGCGGCCCCGGGATGTCGAGCGGGGCGCCTGCTGGGCGTGGTCGGTCCACCGGGTCGGGCTTCGTCATCGACGTGGTCACGTGATCGAGCCTAGATGCTGTCGTTGAGTGCCTTGATCGGCATCGACAGATCACTCAGCAGATCGAGGTCGTCCTCGGCGGGGCGGCCCAGGGTGGTGAGGTAGTTGCCGACGATGACCGCGTTGATGCCGCCGAGGATGCCCTGTTTGGCACCGAGGTCGCCCAGGGTGATCTCACGGCCACCGGCGAACCGCAGAATCGTGCGCGGCAACGCGAGGCGGAACGCGGCAACCGATTTGAGCGCTTCCGAGGCGGGCAGGACGTCGAGGTCCCCGAACGGGGTGCCCGGCCGCGGGTTGAGGAAGTTGAGCGGAACCTCGTCGGGCTCCAACGCGGCGAGATCCGCGGCGAACTCGGCGCGCTGTTCCAGCGACTCCCCCATGCCGAGGATGCCGCCGCAGCAGACCTCCATGCCGGCCTCGCGGACCATGCGCAGCGTGTCCCAGCGCTCTTCCCAGCTGTGGGTGGTCACCACATTCGGGAAGTGGCTGCGCGCGGTCTCGAGGTTGTGGTTGTAGCGGTGGACGCCCATGCCCTTGAGCTCGTCGACCTGCTCCTGGCTGAGCATGCCGAGGCTGCAGGCGATCTGGATGTCGACCTCGTTGCGGATCGCCTCGATGCCGGCGGCCACCTGGCTCATCAGACGCTTGTCCGGACCGCGGACGGCCGCGACGATGCAGAACTCGGTCGCACCGGTCTTCGCGGTCTGCTTGGCGGCCTCGACCAGCGACGGGATGTCGATCCACGCGCTGCGCACGGGCGACGCGAAGAGCCCGGACTGCGAGCAGAAGTGGCAGTCCTCGGGGCACCCGCCGGTCTTGAGGGAGATGATGCCCTCGACCTCGACCTCGGGTCCGCACCACGTCATACGCACGTCGTGGGCGAGCTGCAGCAGTTCGGTGAGTCGGTCGTCGGGCAGACGCAGCACCTCGAGAACCTGCTCGCGACGCAGCCCCTCGCCGTTCTCGAGAACCTGCGTGCGGGCGATGTCGAGGATGTCGTCGGATGTATCGGTGCGGGTGGCGCCGGGTGCGACGGGGGCCTGGGTCACGAGAGAACTCCTTCTTGGGGCTGTGCATTCAGGGACTGTGAACGGATGGGTGGTTCGGGCTCGGTCGGTGTCCGGGCGTGGCCGGGAAGACATTCGTGACGCAGCCATTCCGGGTCGATCCACGATGGCGCGAGTCGCCGGAAATCGGCCGGGTCCAGCCCGCCGGCGCCGACCGGGATCGCGCCGACGATCGGCACGCCGGTGAGACGCGGCAGATCGGTGCGATTGCAGGTCATCGCGAGATCCGGTTCGGCCGGCCACGATCCGATGATCAGTCCCGCGGCCCGCAGGCCGCGCCCGGTGATCGCGGACACCGTCAGTTCGGCGTGGTTGAGCGCGCCGAGGCCGGCCGGAACCACGACGACCACACCGGCATCGGTCGCCTCGGCGACATCGAGGAGCGTCAGATCCTGGGCGAGCCGGACCAGCACACCACCGGCCCCCTCGACGAACGTCACGTCGTGATCGGCGGCCAGACCGGCAACGGCCGACGTCACGGTGCCGATTTGCAGTGCGGCCAGCCCTGCTCGGCGGGCCGCGGTCTCCGGCGCGAGCGGTTCGGGGTAGCGGGCACATTCCGCCGTCGCCGTCGGTCCGGCGAGCGCTTCGACGACGGCGAGATCGCCTGGTTCCCCACCCACGACACCGGTCTGCGCCGGTTTGCACACGGCCACACTGGTTCCCGCGTCCCGCGCCGCGGCGACCAGGGCGGCCGTCACGATTGTCTTACCGACATCGGTCGATGTGCCGGTGACGGCCAGGATCCGACCGGGCCCGGCGGTCATCGGACACCGACCTGTGTCAGTGCGTCGTTGACGACGCCCGCGACGTGATCGATGACCGAGGCCTCGAGATCGGCCCGCACCGTCAACCGGAGGCGCGAGGTGCCGGCGGGCACCGATGGCGGACGGAAGCAGCCCACGAGGACACCTTGATCGCGGCATGCGGCCGCCGCGGCAACGGCGGGCTTCGGGTCGCCGACGACGAGGGAGATGACCGCCGCGGCCGGTGTGTCGGCCCCGATCGCGGCCGCCATCCGGGTCGCGTTGGCGCGCAGTCGGTGCGGCATCGCCGGGTCGGCGCGCAGCAGGCCGAGCGCGGCCCGAGCGGCGCCGACGGCGGCCGGGTTGAGTCCGGTGTCGAAGATGAAGGTGCGGGCGCGGTCGATCAGATGCGATCGCAGCAGCGCCGAGCCCAGCACGACACCGCCTTGCGCACCGAGCGACTTGGACAGCACCGTGGTCACGACGAGATCCGGCGCCCCGGACAACCCCAGTTCGGCGACCAGACCTCGACCACCGGGACCACGCACCCCGAGGGCATGCGCCTCGTCGACGAGCAGGGCCGCCCCGTTGTCGCGGGCCGCGGCGTACAGGTCGGCGATCGGCGCCGGCTCACCGTCGATGCTGTACACCGAGTCGGTGACGACGAGCGCCCGCTTCTCGGTGCGTGCACGCAGCGCGGCCCGCACGGCCGCATGATCGCCTCGATCCACCACGACCACGCGCGCCCGCGACAGCCGGCAGCCGTCGATCAGTGAGGCATGCGTCCCGGTGTCGCTGACGATGAGATCGCCGCGTCCGGCCAGTGCGGTGATCGCGCCGACATTGGCGAGGTAGCCGGAGGAAAAGGCGAGGGCGGACGGGAATCCGAGAAACTCGGCGAGGTCGTCCTCGAGTTCGACGTGGGCCGCGGTGGTGCCGACGACCAGTCGCGATGCTGTGGATCCCGCACCCCAGGCGTCGAGCGCCGCGTGGGCACCGGCGATCACCGCCGGATCGGTGGACAGACCCAGGTAGTCGTTGGAGGCGAGATTGATCATCGACGAATCGGGCTGTCGCACCACGGGTTCCCGGTGCAGACCGGCCTGCTCGAGCCGGACGGCCTCGTCGGCCAGCCACGCCAGGGCGTCCTCGGACGTGTCGACGGATGCGGCTGCAGTGGCCGCCGGGTTCAGTTCTGTGGTCGTCATCGACTCACTCCCGTGATGAGGTCTACGGACAGAGATGCATCCACCGCGGCACGCACACCGCGGGTGATCGTGTCGATGTCGTCGCCGGTGCACACGAACGGCGGCATCACGTAGACGAGATCCCGGAACGGCCGCAACCACACCCCTGCGTCGACCGCGGCGGCGGTGGCCGCCGACATGTCGACGGGCCGATCCAGCTGCACCACGCCGATCGCACCCCGGACCCGCACGTCGACGACGCCGGGCGTGTCGGCGAGGCCGGCGAGACCGCGCTGCAACCCGGACTCGATCGCGCCCACCCGGTCACGCCAGGGTGACTCCAGCAACAGTTCGATGGCGGCGACCGCGACCGCGCACGCCAGCGGGTTCGCCATGAATGTCGGGCCGTGCGCGAGTCCGCCCGCCTCGCCGGCGCTGATCACCTCCGCGACCTCCGTGGTGCAGAGCGTCGCGGCCAGCGTCAGGTATCCGCCGGTCAACGCCTTGCCGACGCACATGATGTCGGGCGTGACGCCGACGTGGTCGGCGGCGAACAGTTCGCCGGTGCGGCCGAACCCGGTTGCGATCTCGTCCAGGATGAGCAGGACACCAGCACGGTCGCAGATACGCCGGAGTTCGGACAGGTACCGCGGGTCGTGGAACCGCATGCCCCCCGCGCCCTGCACGACCGGCTCGACGATGACGGCGGCGAGGCGCTCGCGATGTTCGGTGACGGCGGATTCGAGGACCGCGACGTAGTCGGCGTCGTACTCCGTCGGCGGCGCCGGGACGAAGACCTGGTCGGTGAGCACGTCAGTCCACATCGAGTGCATCCCGCCGTCGGGATCACAGACGCTCATCGGGGCGAAGGTGTCGCCGTGGTAGCCACCGCGCCAGGTGAGCAGCCGGGTCCGCGACGTCTCGCCGCGGCTGCGCCAGTACTGCAGCGCCATCTTCACGGCGACCTCGACGGACACCGAGCCGGAGTCGCAGAAGAAGACCTTCTGCAGGTCACCGGGGGTGATCGAGACCAGCAGCTGCGCCAGCCGGGCGGCGGGTTCGTGGGTCAGTCCGCCGAACATGACGTGCGACATCGCCCCGAGCTGATCGGTGACCGCCGCGTCGAGCACGGGGTGCCGGTAGCCGTGGATGGCGGCCCACCACGAGCTCATGCCATCGACGACGCGGCGTCCGTCGGCCAGCTCGAGCCGCACGCCCTGCGCACCGCGCACGACGAGAGGCGGCGTCGCCGGTGGCATGGCGCCGTACGGGTGCCAGACGTGGTCGCCATCGATGCGGCTGATGGTGGCGTCGTCCACGGCGCGATGTCCTTCGGATCTCTGGGAGACGCGCCGGTGGCGTGCCTCACGGGCTTCCTCGTCCTGAACACTGTACAGGTTTCCTGAACGCTGTACAGGGCGCCTATTGTGGGCGCGTGAGCAACAACCGAGCCGACGTCCTGCGCGCGGCCCGCGACATCCTGACCGACCACAGCCTGGCCGATCTGTCCATGCGCCGCCTCGCCGCCGATCTCGGGGTGCGGCCGAACGCGCTGTACTGGCACTTCCCGAACAAGCAGACGCTGCTGGCGGCGCTGTCCGACGACATCCTCGGCGATGTCGCGGCCCCACCCGAGAGCATGAGGTGGGATGAACGTCTCGCCTTCCTGGCGACCGGGATGCGTGCCGCGCTCCTCGACGTGCCCGACAGCGCCGAGGTCGTGTCCTCGGCATGGGCCAGCGGGCTCTCCCCGAAGAGCATCGCCACCGATCTGGCGACGGTGGGGCGCGCCGGCGGACTGAGCGAGCGCGATGCGGCGGCCGTCGCGACGGCGGTATGCCAGCTGGTCATCGGATTGACCATCGAGGAGCAGACCCGAGCACAGATGGAACGACTCCAGGTGACCGGCCCGTCGGGACGCGATTTCACCTCCGAGTTCGCCGATGGGCTCGGGGTGATCCTGGACGGCGCGCGACTGCGGGCCGGCGTCCGCCCGGTGGCCGCCGTGAACGGGAACGGTAAAGAAACGTAAAGGTCAGCGGCTGTCCGTCGGTCGGTGTGTCGGACCGCGCGGAATCGGATATCACAGCTTGGGCATGTAGATTGCTTCACCGAAAGACCGCCTGAACCCACTCGACGATTCAGCCGGACCGTTCATCGAGCCGATGCTCACGACAGGAAGATCCACCAGGCAAGTGGCAGCTCCGACGCACACCGCCGCCCCGGCGTCGCCGGGCCCGGTGGACACCGTGCCCGCGTACCGCACGGACCTCGACGGTCTGCGCGGGATCGCGATCGCGCTGGTCGCCGCCTTCCACGTGTGGTTCGGGCGCGTCTCCGGCGGTGTCGACGTGTTCCTGGCCCTGTCGGGGTACTTCTTCATCGGGTCGTTGCTGCGCCACGCGATCCACAGCCAGGCCACGCACGTCACGCTCCGGGACACCATCAACCCGTGGCCGCGCCTCAAACGACTGCTGCGGCGGCTGCTACCCGCGCTGTTCACCATCCTCATCGCGGTTGCCGTGCTCACCGTCGTCGTGATCCCGCAGACTCGTTGGGTCAGTATCGGCCGCGAGCTGGTCGCCAGCGCGCTGTACTACCAGAACTGGCATCTGGCCTTCAATTCCCAGGATTACCTGGCCGCGAGCTCTGCGAACAGTCCGCTACAGCACATCTGGTCGATGTCGGTGCAGGGGCAGTTCTTCGTCGCGACCCTGCTGGTCGCGCTGATGTTCGCGGCCATCATCAAGCTGACCGCGCGCATGCTTCCTCCGCTCGCCGAACCGCGGACGATCAGGCTGCTGGTCGGCCTCGCCGTGCTCGGCGTGGCCGCCGTCTCGTTCTACTGGGCGCACATGCGCATGGGCGTCAACCAGCAGTTCAACTACTTCGACACGCTGTCTCGGGTGTGGGAGCCCCTGGCCGGCGGGCTGCTGGCGATCTGGCTGCCGAGCTGGCGTGTCCCCCGCTGGGTGCGCACCGTCGCCGCGGTCGCGGCGCTGGCACTGATCGTCACCTGCGGCTGGTGGATCGACGGCGTCGACTCGTATCCGGGCCCCCTCGCGCTGGTGCCGGTCGGCTCGACCCTGGTGATCATCTGGGCCGGCGCGACCGCACTGGAACGCCCGCGCCCCGGCGCCACCGGGCCGCAGGGCCTGCCGCCGGTCAACCGGATGCTGGCCAGCCGCTGGCCGGTGTGGCTCGGCACGGTCGCCTATTCGCTGTATCTGTGGCACTGGCCCCTGCTCATCTTCTACCTGACCTGGCGCGGCAAGAACCACGCCTCCGTCGTCGAGGGTGTCGGGATCCTCGCCGTCTCGCTGGGGCTGGCCTGGCTGACCAAACGCTACGTCGAGGACCCGCTACGCGGCGGCGGACGGTCCAGGCTGGCCCACGCACGCCCCGACGGCCGGACCCGATGGCTCAGCTACACCTCGGTGGTGACGAGTCTCCTCGTGGTCGGCACGGTGATCACCGGCGTCGGGATCAAGGTCTGGGATCGGCACGTGTCGACGATGGTGGTGGACACCAAGAACCTCGACCCCCGCTCATACCCCGGCGCCCGGGCCCTACTCGACGGGTACCCGGTGCCCGCGCTCGATCCGCAGCCGTCGCCGCTGATGGTCACCCAGGACTTCCCGGAGACCTCCACCGACGGTTACATGAGCAGCTTCGAGGACCCCGGGATTCACGTCGGCGTCTACGGCGACCCGACCGCGACCAAGACCGTCGCACTCATCGGCGGCTCCCACGCCGAGATGTGGATCTCCGCCCTCAACCTCCTCGGACAACGCAACCACTTCAAGGTGACGACCTACGTGAAGATGGGTTGCCCGATGTCCACGGAGCTGGTGCCCAAGCAGCAGGGCGTGCCCTATCCCCAGTGCCACGACTGGGTGATGCGGGTGATGAAGAAGGTGATCGCCGACAAACCGGACGCGGTGTTCACCAACTCGACCCGCCCACGTGACTATCAGCCGGGTGACTGGGTGCCGCCGACCTATACACCGATCTTCGACGAGTTCATCGATGCCGGTATCGACGTTCTCGGCATCCGGGACACTCCGTGGCCGAAGAACGCGAAGGGTTCCATCGACACGCCGACCTGCCTCGCCGACGGCGGAACCGCCGAGAGTTGCGGCACCCGCCGGGCGGCGGCCCTCGCGCCGCAGGACCCGGCGCTGGCACTGGCCGCGACGCGGCCGAAGTTCCACGCGCTCGACCTCTCCGACGGGATCTGCGACGCCGAACTGTGCCCGGCGATCGTGGGCAACATCATCGTCTACAAGGACTGGCACCATCTGAGCGCGACGTATGTCCGCAGCCTCAGCGACGAACTGGGACGGCAGATGGCGCAGGCCCTGCCGTGGACCGGCCCACCCGTGCCCTGATCAGGGGCCACGGACGACCAGAGTCGTCCATCCCACATCGGATCACGGTCTCTCCGAGATGAACACGTGACGGTTGACGGCTAGTGTCATGTCATGGAATCGCCGAAGGCCGAGATGACCAAATCGCCGGCCCCCGATGCCGGGCGTTCGGGCGGCCGACAACCCGCCGCGGAGCGCGCGGAGTTCATCGACCTCCCCGACCCGATCGATCATTCGGAGCCGCCCGCAGATGCGACCCCGTTTGTCGTCTGGCCGGGTAACCCGTATCCGCTCGGAGCGACGTATGACGGTGTGGGAACCAACTTTTCGCTGTTCTCCGAGGTAGCCACCGCCGTCGATCTGTGCCTGATCGACGCCGCGGGCACGGAGCGTCGGATCCGCCTCGAGGAGGTGGACGGCTACTGCTGGCACTGCTACCTGCCCAACATCGGCCCGGGCCAGTTCTACGGGTTCCGTGTGCACGGTCCGTACGATCCGGCGCAGGGGTTGCGCTGCGACCCCAGCAAGCTGCTCCTCGACCCCTACGGCAAGGCCTTCCACGGGGCCTTCGACGGCGATCCGTCCCTGTTCTCGTACGCGATGGTCGACCCGGACACGACATCGGCCGAACCCGCGGCGCCGGTCGAGACCGAGGCCGCAACGGCGGCGGTGACGACCAGCGACGCCGGGACTCCGCCGGTCCCTGACGGGACGGCCGAGGACGGGGCCATCGATGCCGAGGTCACGGAGGCGACACCCGAAGCGCAGGTCACCGAGGACCAGTCCGATGCGCCGAACGGCACCGACCTGACACCCCGGTCCGCCGGCGATCCGGCACCGGCGGTGACCGGCACCGCCACCCCGAGCGTGCCGATGGCCTCTGCCCAGCCCGCCGACATGCCACAACTCGATTCGCTCGGCCACACGATGGTGTCGGTGGTGATCAACCCGTACTTCGACTGGCAGAACGACCGGTCACCGAAGCGGCCCTACCACCAGACCGTCATCTACGAGGCCCACGTCAAGGGGATGACGGCAACCCATCCCGACGTTCCCGAACACCTGCGCGGAACCTACGCCGGACTGTGCCATCCGGTCATCATCGACCACCTCAAGTCCCTCGGCATCACCGCGATCGAACTGATGCCGGTGCACCAGTTCATGCAGGACTTCGTCCTGCTCGACAAGGGACTCCGAAACTACTGGGGATACAACACATTCGGCTTCCTCGCTCCGCATGTCGAGTACACATCGCAACCCGACCAGCCGGCGAGCGCGGTCACCGAATTCAAGGCGATGGTACGGGCGTTCCACAAGGCCGACATCGAGGTCATCCTCGACGTCGTCTACAACCACACCGCAGAGGGTAACCACCTCGGTCCCACGATCTCGTTCCGCGGTATCGACAATGCCGCCTATTACCGGCTCGTCGACGGCAATCCCGAGATGTACATGGACTACACCGGAACCGGTAACAGTCTGAACGGACGCCATCCACACACCCTGCAGCTGATCATGGACTCGCTGCGTTACTGGGTGCTCGAGATGCACGTCGACGGCTTCCGCTTCGATCTCGCGTCCACGCTCGCGCGCGAACTCCACGACGTCGACCGCCTCTCGGCGTTCTTCGACCTCGTCCAACAGGATCCGGTGGTCAGTCAGGTCAAGCTCATCGCCGAGCCGTGGGACGTCGGCGAGGGCGGCTATCAGGTCGGGAACTTCCCGCCGTTGTGGACCGAATGGAACGGCAAGTACCGCGACACCGTGCGCGACTACTGGCGCGGTGAGCCGGCCACCCTCGGCGAGTTCGCCTCCCGTCTGACCGGGTCGTCGGATCTCTACGAGGCGACCGGTCGACGGCCGCTGGCGAGTATCAACTTCGTCATCGCCCACGACGGCTTCACCCTGCGAGACCTCGTCTCCTACAACGAGAAGCACAACGCGGCCAACGGCGAGGACAGTCGCGACGGGGAGAGCCACAACCGGTCCTGGAACTGCGGCGTGGAGGGTCCCACCGACGATCCCGAGGTCCTCGATCTGCGCGCTCGACAACAGCGCAACATCCTGGCGACGCTGTTCCTGTCCCAGGGCACGCCCATGCTCGCCCACGGCGACGAGTTCGGACGGACCCAGCAAGGGAACAACAACGTGTACTGCCAGGACTCCGAACTGTCCTGGATGGACTGGTCCCTCGCCGAGAAGAACTCGGACCTCTTGGATTTCACCCGCAAGGTGATCGATCTACGCACCCGCCACACCGTCTTCCGACGACGACGGTTCTTCGCCGGCAAGCCGATCCGGTGGGGCGGTCAGGCCCTCGACATCGTCTGGTTGACCCCGTCCGGCGAGGAGATGACAGCCGAGGACTGGGACAGCGGGTTCGGCAAGAGCCTCGCGGTCTTCCTCAACGGCGATGGCATCGGCGAACCCGACGAGCGCGGCGAGAAGGTGGTCGACGACAGCTTCATCATCTGCTTCAACGCCCACTACGAGGACATCGAGTTCCACCTGCCCGCGTGGGGGTTGGAATGGGTCGGCGAACTCGACACCACGCATCCCACCGGTGACTCCGAGATCAGCGCGAGTCCGGGTTCGGCGCTGATGGTGGGCGCGCGGTCGGTTCTGGTACTCCGCAAGACAGCGTGACCTGCGAGAGATGACAAACGACGCTTCTCCCGCCATCGGTGGTGTCCGTGAGCCGGTGGCCACCTATCGGGTTCAGCTGACCCCCGACTTCGGGTTCGCCGACGTCATCGAGATCCTGCCGCACCTGGTCGATCTGGGGGTGAGTCACATCTACCTGTCCCCGATCGGCCGCGCGATGCCGGGCTCGACGCACGGTTACGACTGGGTCCCGCCGCCCGTGGTGGCACCCGACCGCGGTGGTCTTGCCGGTCTGCGTGAGCTGCGCCGGGCCGCCACCGGCCACGGTCTCGGTCTCATCATCGACATCGTGCCCAACCACACCGGCGTGGCGGACGCTCTGCAGAATCCCTGGTTCAGCGATCTGCTGCGGTACGGGTCCGGATCCCGGTATGCGAACTGGTTCGACGTCGACTTCTCGACGGACAACGGCAGCGAGGGGAAGATCGCGCTTCCGGTGCTCGCCGCCGACGGCGACCTGTCGCCGCTGGTGGTCGACGGCGGCCACCTGCGCTATCACGATCACGTCTTCCCCACCGCCCCCGGTTCAACGTCGACCGGAAGTCCCGTCGAGGTGCACGGTCGCCAGCACTACCGACTGGTGCCCTGGAACTGCGGGTTGATCGGTTACCGCCGGTTCTTCACCGTCAACGAGCTCGCCGGGCTTCGGCAAGAGGATCCCGCCGTGTACGCGGCGACCCACGAGTGGCTTCGGGATCTCGTCGACGAGAACCTCATCGACGGTGTGCGCGTGGATCATCCGGACGGACTGTGGGATCCGCAGTCCTACCTCCGGCGGCTGCGCGCCGACGTCGGAGAAGGTCGGCTCATCTACGTGGAGAAGATACTCGCACCCGACGAGGAGCTGGAGCCGACGCTGCCCGTCGAGGGAACGACCGGTTACGACCAGATGCGTCTGATCGACGCGGTCTTCACCGCCCCGTCGGGGGTCATCGAACTCGGCGAGACGCACGAACGGGTCACCGGGCAGCCCGGTGATTCCAGCTGGCTGCACGAGGCCGAGCGCGCCCGAAAGCTGGTGACGCTGCGGGAGATGTTCCCCACCGAGCACCGCCGCCTCGTGCGGGCCATCACCCATTCCGACCCGTCCGCCGACTCCGAGGCGGTGGCCGACGCCACCGCTCAGCTGATCGCAGAACTCGGCGTCTACCGAGCCGACTATCCGTCCCTCCGCGCCCGCCTCGTCGACACCGCCGCCGAGATCACACGCCGCACACCGCGTCTCGCCGCCGCCATGGACCTGGTCGTGCAGGCGACCGGGAGCCCGGGCGCCGCGGCGTCTCGCCTGGCCCAGACCTGCGGTGCGGTCACGGCCAAGAGCGTCGAGGACAGTCTGTTCTACCGGACGGCGCGGCTGGTGTCGGCACAGGAGGTCGGCGGGGATCCGGCCGACCCGACTTTGTCGCTGCGGGACTTCCACGCCCACAACGCCCGCCGGGCACATGATTGGCCCTGGGCGATGACAGCGACGTCGACACACGACACCAAGCGCGGCGAAGATGTGCGGTCCCGGATCGCCCTGCTGACCCAGGTTCCCGAGCGATGGTCCAGGTTGGTGCGCGGGATATGGCAGGCGACCCCGCCACCCGACGATCTGACCGGATACTTCCTGTTGCAGAACATCTTCGGCGTGTGGCCGGCGGCCGGGCCGGTCGACGACACACTGCGACAACGGATCAAGGCCTATGCCCAGAAGGCCGCACGCGAAGCCGCGGTGTGCACCACCTGGACCGAGGTCGACGACGAGTTCGAGAACGCGCTCGCAGCCTGGATCGATGAGGTGACCACCGGCCACAACTCCGCGACGATCGCCGAGCTCGTCGCTGAGGTCACCCCGAACTGGTATTCGGAATCCTTGGCGCGCAAGGTGATCGCACTGCTCGGCCCCGGGGTGGGAGACATCTACCAGGGCACCGAATGGTGGGACGATTCCCTCGTTGATCCCGACAACCGTCGAGCGGTTGACTTCCGACAGTCGCGCGAGCATCCGAAGGTCGAGCTCATCCGAGCGGCATTGCGGGCCCGTGCGGCGCACCCCGAGGCCTTCCGGGCCGGCGGAACCTATACGGCCCTGTACGCGGAGGGACGCTGCGCCGACCACGTGGTCGCGTTCACCCGTGGCGTCGGAGACGACCCGCGGGTCGCGGTGGTGACCGCGCGATTCACCCACAGTGTCTCCGACCGGGACGCGTCGGCCACGACCATCTCGCTACCTTCGGGCACATGGCGGGACGCGCTCACCGGCGAGGTCCGCGGTCCGACGATGCACCTGTCGGAGCTGGGACCAACCTCCGTGGGCGTCCTGACCAGGACGGACTGACCGGGGCGCCGGACGAGCGCTAGTGACCCCGATAAGGTATGCAGGGCCGGACGAACGGTTCCGACCCCCGGTCCCTGAGGAGCACGAAGGGCCGGACGAACAGCCCGAACCCCCGACCCCTGAGCAGCACGAACGGCCGGACGAACGGTTCCGCCCCCCGGTCCCTGAGCAGCACGAAGGGCCAGACGAACGGTTCCGACCCCCGGTCCCTGAGCAGCACGAAGGGCCAGACGAACGGTTCCGCCCCCCCGGTCCCTGAGCAGCACGAAGGGCCAGACGAACGGTTCCGACCCCCGGTCCCTAAGCAGCACGAAGGGCCAGACGAACGGTTCCGCCCCCCCCGGTCCCTGAGGAGCACGAAGGGCCGGACGAACGGTTCCGACCCCCAGTCCCTGAGCAGCACGAAGGGCCAGACGAACGGTTCCGACCCCCGGTCCCTGAGCAGCCTCCGAGCCTGCGAGGATGCGTCACGAAGGGCCCTTCGTGACGCTCGCAAGCCAATGTGCCCTTGGCAGGACGCTCGTTCCGGCGTGAAAATTAGTGGGCGGCTGGCTGGCAACGCCGTCGATCTTTGGCACTGTTGAGGCCGTTCGCAAGCCGGGTGCGGGTCTGTGTCGTGGGCTCTTCACTGTAACGACGCTGTTCGGCGCGAGTCGGGTGGCAGAGAGTACGAGGACTAGATTAGTTCGTGCCCTAACAGACCCCGGTCAGCCGCCCTGAAGTGGGTGCGAGTCGACCGAAGGTGGTGATGGGGTGATGCAAGTAGTTGATGAGGAACAGATCATCGAGCGGGTCGCCGCGCTCGATGTGGGCAAGGCCGAGGTGGTGTGCTGTGTGCGTCTGCCGGGTACTGGCCGTAAACGCCGCGACCAACAGGTCACCAAACATAAAGCGATGGTGCCGTCGTTGATGGCGTTGGGCCATCACTTGCGTGAGTTGGGCGTGACGCGGGTGGTGATGGAAGCGACCAGCGATTATTGGCGAGCGCCGTTCTACCTGTTCGAGGCCTATGAGCTTGATCCGTGGTTGGTCAATGCTCATGACGTCAAGCACGTCCCGGGACGGCCCAAGACCGACACTCTGGATGCGGTGTGGCTGTGCAAACTTGCCGAACGTCAGATGTTGCGTCCAAGTTTTGTTCCGCCACTAGAGCTCCGGCAGTTGCGGCGACTGACTCGCTACCGCATCAGCTTGGTCTCCGAACGCACCGCGGAGAAGAGTCGCGTGGAAAAGCTCCTCGAGGATGCGTGTATCAAACTGTCGGTGGTGGCCTCGGACATCTTCGGGGTATCCGGGCGCGAGATGATGGACGCATTGATCGCTGGTCAGGCCGATCCCGAACGATTGGCCGATCTGGCCCGCACCCGGATGCGGCGCAAGATCCCGCAGTTGACCGAAGCCTTCGCGGGTGTCACGTTGGGCAGTTTCACCGACGATCACCGCTTCCTGCTCACCCGCATGCTTGCACGGATCGATTCCACCGACGAGGAGATCGCGATGCTCGATGATCAGATCACTGAGCACATGGCCCCTTTTGTCCGCGAGGCCGAGCGCCTGTGTGAGATTCCCGGAATCTCTGATGTTTCGGCCGCGGCGTTGATCGCCGAGATCGGTGTGGACATGTCCCGCTTCCCCACACCCGCTCACCTGACGTCGTGGGCCCGATTCGCCCCCGGGGTGAAATCCAGTGCCGGCAAGAACACCGGTAACGGTGCCACCGGCAAGGGCAACAAGTACCTGGCCCGCACCCTGAGCGAGGTCGTCGCCTCGATCACCAAGTCGCGGAGCTTCCTCGGCGCCCGCTACAGACGTATCGCGCGACGCCGAGGTACGAACAAGGCCAACGTCGCCGTCGGCAGATCCATCCTCGTCATCATTTGGCAGCTGCTGTCCGATCCCGACGCCCACTTCGAGGACCTCGGCCCCGACCACTACGACAAGCACCGCAACACCACCCGCGCCACGCGCCACCACATCCAAGCCCTGCAGTCACTGGGCTGGCAGGTCTCGCTCGAACCGGCCGCGTAGCCCGAACCTCACCACACAACAACAGCGCAACGAACCCAACCACTCACCACCCGAACGTGAGCGGGGCACCCCAGCATGCCCCGTCACCTCTATTTTCGGACTAGCTCGCTCCCTTCGTGACGCTCGCAAGTTCGCGCCTCAGGGCGGCGCCTCAGAGACCGAGTAGGGACGCTCGCACTCGTTGATCTCGGGTCAGCCCGCGGGAGCCGGTGCCGGTGCCGGTGCGGGTGCGGCGGGGCTCGGTTGTGCGGCACCCTGCTCCTGACCGATACCGGCCTGGGCCCCACTGAGTTCCGACACCAGCCACTGACCGTTCTCCTTGCGCAGGTCGAGCCAAAGCAGCATCAGGCTCTTGCCGCCATCGGGGGCCAGTGCGCTCTTCCCACTCACCTCCATCAACACGGAGGTACGTGCGGTGTCGGTGTCGAACTTCTCCACCGACACCGATTTCACGGTCGATTGGGCATCCTGCAGGTTCAGCTGGTCGACGGCCTTGGCGGTGTCGGACTGCTGTTGCTCGAGGTGCTTGTGGAAGTCACCGGTGGACAGCGGCCCGAGGGTGTTCTTCATGTCCGCGACGCCGTCCTTGGTCATCGTGCCGACCAGCTTCGTCACGAACTGCTCGGAGGCTGCCTTGCTGTCGTCGAACGCATCGAGCCGCTCGCGTTGCTGGTAGTAGCCCCACCCCAACAGCACGACACCGACCACGACGGCGATCACGACCAGCACGCCGAGCACCTTGCGCAGTCCGGCCGTGGTGAACGTCAGCGAGATCTGCCGTGGTCCGTCCTTGGCCGCGGTCGCGGCGGCGGACACCTTTCCGGGTTTCGGCTCGTCGGCCGTTGCTTCGTCGGCCGGGCGTGAGCCGTCGGCGCCGCGCGAGGCCTTGGCACGCGAGGCCTTGGTCCGTGGTCGCACCGGTTCCGGGGTCTCGGCGGTCGTATCGGCCTCACCTGACGACTCTGCCGCCGACCCGGAGGGGTCCTGCGCGGAATCGTCGGTTGTCTTGTCCTCGTCGGTCATTCCTACTCTTAACGTCATTTGTCGAGCGGCACGGTCCGCGCATTCGGGTCGTAGTTCGGCGGCGGACCGGCGGTGTCGTCTCCGGGTGGCCGGGGGGCGTTCGCCGATCCCCGGATCTGTTGATTCGGATCTTCAGTGACACAGTACAGATTGGTCGGGACCGTCAGCTCCAGGATCTTCGTCGGCCGCACCGGAGTGACCGCGTAGGTGCAGCTGGGCCGCGGGTACACCGAGCCGAAGGCCCACCAGGCGCCGTCGTGGAACATCGCCAGGCTCTTGATGCCGGCGTCGCGGATGGACGGCAACAGGTTGGCGATCGCCGGGGCGCGCAGTGCGCCCTGCCTCGCGATGTCGACGAACTGTTGCAGAACGTCGGTGACCGGATCGCGGATCTGGTTCAGCGATCCGGTCAGGCTGGTCAACTGTGTGGGCCCCCGATTGAGCAGGGTCCGCAGTTCCTTGTCGGAGGCGACCGCCGCGTTCACGATCGTGCTCATCGAGTTCACCGTCGTACCCAGGTCGGGCTGGATGCCGGCGGTCGTCTTCAGGATCGTGCCGGTGTCGGAGATGAGTTTCTTGGTCTGCGGCAACACGCGCGCGAGGTCGGCGAAGATGGTGCCGCCGGAGACGAACAGCGATCGCAGCACATTGTCGTCGCTACCGCCGTCGCCGAGCGCCACCTGCAGATTGTCCACGGCGGAGCGGAGTTTCACCGGGTCGATCTGGTCGACCACGTTGAGAGTGGACTCCAACATGTCCGGGAAGGCGACGGTGACCCGCGTCTGGTTCTGCTGGATCTCGTCACCGTCGGTGAAGTAGGGCCCCTCGGCGGTCGCCGGCTCGAAGTCCACGTACTGCTCACCGGCCGCGGACAAGCCCAGGGCGGCGACGACGGCGTTACGGTTGATCTTCACGTCGTCGGTGATCTTCACCGTCACATCCACGGATTCGGGGCGAACCTGAATGGTGTCGACCTCCCCGACCCGGGCCCCACGTACCGTGACTCCCGAGGTGTCTTGCAGCCCACCGGAATTGGGAAAGTGCACGGTCAGCTCGTAGGTGCCCTTGAACGGATCCCAGCGCAGGGCACCGAAGGACAGGTAGGCCAACCCGACCAGCATCACCAGGATCAACCCGATGTTGCCGACCAGCACCGAGTGTTTGCGCACCCAGGTGAACGGTCCGGACAGTGCCCTCATCCGCAACACCCCTTCGTTCCGGTGAGACGCGCCAACAGGCGGGTGAGCGTCTGCTGCAAGGCCTCCGAGGCGGCGTCGGCGTCGCCGAGTTCGGGCAGTCGGGTCGCCGAGTCGAAGCCCACACCCGGGTTCAGGTAGTAGACCTTCGACGAGAGTGCCGCCGCACTACCCGGTGTCGCCTTGACCCATTTCGGTGTGAGCGTGCCGAGATTGTCCGCGAGGGGCCCGAGCGTGCCCGCCGCGTCCTTGAGCCCGGCGAGGGCGGTCTGCAGATGCCCGATCATCTCGACGAGGTTGTCTCCGTCGGAGTTCAGGAAGTCATTGGTCGCCGCGGTGACCTGGTTGGTCTTGTCCAAGGTGGTCAGGATCTGGCCGATCTGTCCGTTCACCGCGTTCACGGCGGGTGCGAGCTTGTTGATCGACGCCATGATCTGTGCACGACCCGCGTACAACTGATCGGTGAGCGCGCGGGTGGTGCGCATCGATTCGTCGACCTGCGCCGCGTTCTTGTTGAACTTCGTGATCGCCGTGGTGAGACCCTCGATCGAGCCGGACAGCTCGTCCGGGTGCGGCGAGACGGCATTGCTCAGCTCGGTCAGGATGACCTGAAGCGAACTCAGCGAACCGCTGTCGACCAGACCCGACATGCTGACCAGCAGATCCTCGACGGTCGCGGCCGCCGAGGTGGGGCCGGTGAGCGTGTCACCGTCGCCGAGATAGCCGTCGGGCGCGTCCCGGGGTGGCAGCAGCGCCACGAACACATCGCCCAGAGGTGTGGCCTGGCGGAGTTCGGCACCGGTCCCCACCGGCAACTTCGAAGTCTTGCCGACCTCCATCGTGACCACGGCGGTGTAGTCCTGCGCCTTGATCTCCGAGACCTGTCCCACGTCCATGCCGTTGAGCTTCACCTTGGCGCGGGTGGGCAGGTTCAACGCGTTGTCGAACTTGGCCGTGAGCTCGATGGCCTCGCCGATCCCGCCGGGCGCGGGGAGCGGGATCTGTTCGACCGTCAGGCCAGGCAGGACACCGCACCCCGACAGCGCCAGAACGGCTGCCACGGTGAGCGTCACCACGCCCCGGCGGCGTAGCCGACCGCGACGTCGTGGGTCCGGCTGGGTTCGGAAGCCCCGGATCGTGTCGCCGGTCATTTGGTCAGCTCCAGCAACGCCGAGAACACGCCGAGATCGGGACCGAAGTCCTTCAGCCGTCCGGTACGGCATCCGTTCTTCTGAAGATTGATCGCCTGGCAGAACGTCGACAACGCCTCCGTGTCGATCAGTGACTTGTCCAGGAGCACCTGAGCGCGCCAGGCCCCCTGCTCGGCGGACACCGAGTTGCTCAGGTTCTGGAACAGCAACGGACCGAGATCGATGGTCTCCACCACCTGTCGGGAGAAGTCGCTCAGGTTCGACGCGAGGGCCGCGAGCCGTCCTGTCGACGACCCGATGGTGCCGGCGTTGTTCTGCAGGAACTCGGTGGTGTTCTGCAACGTGGTGTTCAGGTCGGCGAGCGTGGCCTGCAGTCCGGGGGCCTGGCCGTTGAGCATCTGTGCGACCTGGTTGATCGAATGCGAGAAGGCCGTCATCTTCGGGTAGTTGGCGACGAGTGTGGACGTCAGGCTCTGAACGGTTCGGATGATGTCCACCAACGCGTCGCCGTTGCCCGATGCCACCTCGGCGGCCTTGTCGAGTTCGTCGAGCGCGGTCCGCATCCGCTCACCGTTGCCGCTGGTGATGCCCGAGGTGATGTCCATCAGGTCGGCCACCGGTCCCTCGCCGGGGGCATCGCCGGACAACGACTTCACCAGTGCGTCGATGGAATCGAACAACTCCCCCACCGACACCGGACTCTTGGTCTGTTGGATCACGCCGCCGTCGGTGAGCTTCGGGCCCTCGGAGTAGGTCGGCGACAGTTCCATGTGGCGCGTGGTGACGATCGACGTGTTGACGATCGCCGCCGTCGCGTCCGCGGGAATGGGCACGTCCTTGTCGACGGTGAAGGTGACCTTCACCCGGTTGCCTTGCTGCTGTACGGATGTCACCTGGCCGACAGGCATCCCGAGGACGGCGACATCGTTGCCGTCGTACAGCCCGGAGACGTCGTCGAAATAGGCTGTCGCCTCGATCGCCGATCCGAAGAACGCCGTCCACTTGGCCGGGATGAGTGAACATCCCGACAGCCCCACGACCGCGAACATCGTGATCGCGACCAGTGCCACCGACCGCCGCGCGGTGGTCCGGCTCAACATCCGTCCACCACCCGTGCCGTGCACAGCCAGTTGTCGGGGAAGATGCCCCACGGGAGATAGCCGTTCGCATAAGGGCCGTCACCGATGGTGTTGTTCGTCACGCGTGCGGTGACCGGCAGGATCTCGAGGAGCTTGCGAAGGTTCGCACGGTTCTTCTCCAACCCCTGCGACATGGTGTTCAAATTCGCCATGATCGGGGCGAACTGGTTCCCGTTCTCCTTGGCGACGGCACGGGCCTGCTCAGTGAGCTCGGCGATCCCGTCGAGCATGCGGGTGACCAAAGCCTCACGGGCGGCGATCTTCTCGGCGAGCTGCGCGCCTTGCCCGACGATGATCGCCAGCTGCGCTTGGCTGTCGTCGGCAATGGCCGTCACGGTCTTGGTGTCGGTGACCAGCTGATTGATCTGGTCGCGGCGATTGGTGATCACCTTGGACATCGCGGTCAGCGAATCCAGCGTCGGTTTGGTCACCGCCGGCGCTCCGGCGAGTTGCCGGTTGAGTGTGCGCAGGCCGGCGGCGAACTCGTCGTCGTCGATCCCGGCGATGATGGGCGTACCCTCCTCGATGGTCTTCTGCAGGTCATAGGGAACGCGGGTCTGCTCGATCTTGCCGTTCGGGGCCGGCGTCGGCGCGTCGCCCAGTGACACATCGACGTAGCGCTGACCGAGCAGGGTCGACATCTTGATCTCGGCGGAGCCGTTGGAGGTGACCTCCACGTCCTTGTCGACCTTCATGGTGACGGTGACATGGTTGCCGTTCAGTTCGGTCGAACCGACTTCGCCGACGTCGACCCCGGCGACCCGGACCTTGTCGCCCGGCCGAATTCCGCCCGCCTGCGCGAAATCCCCCGTGTAGGTCTTCTGGCCGAGGTGAGCCTGTGCGAGACCCGTGACCGCCAGCACCAGCAGCACGATCACGACGGCACCGGCCAAGCCGTACCACATTCGCCTGTTGTCATCGAAATGTCTGCGCCACTTACTCATTGGCACACCACCGAATGCTTGGTACCGCCGATCTTGTTGATCAGGCCGGGCGGGAACAAGACGTCCCCGATCGCGATGTCGAGGTCACACGCGTAGATGTTCAAGTAGGCTCCCTGGCCCTGGACGAGCGGGAAGTGGCCGAGGAAGATCGGCAACTGAACCGCCATCCGGTCGAGCTTCGCACCGTTGGCGATGAGCGTGTTGGTGGCCGCCCGGGCGTCGGTGGCGGCCCCGGCGAGCGAATCGCGGCTCTGCGAGAGCACATCGGCGAATCCGCTGGCTGTCCGACCGATCTGGTCGACCGACTTGCCGAATGCCGCCGAGTTGGCGTTGAGGTTCTCGATCAGGCTGCTGACGCTGTCGATCACGGTGCCCACCTGATCGCCCTGCCGCGCGAGGTCGCGCATGACCCCACTCAGATCGTCGATGATGGCGCCGATGACCTCGTCGCGGTTTGCCATGTCATCGGCAAGTTTTCCCACCTCGGCGACGGTGTAGCTGAGCGACACCTTGTTGCCCTGGAATGCCTGCACCAAGCCCTCGGACAGTGCGTTGACCTGGTCGGGGTCGAGCGTCTCGAAGACGGGCTGGAATCCGGCGAGCAGTTTGGTGACGTCGAAGGAATCCTCGGAGGGTTGCTGCAGCGTCGATCCCGCGGCGAGCGGTGCACTCTTCGCATCGTCCACCAGGGTCAGCGACAGATATCGCTGACCGATGAGGTTCTGGTACCGGATCGCGGCCTGGGTGTTGGTGAACATGGGCTGGTCGGTCTGGACCTCGAAGGTCACGCGGGCTCGGCCGTGGTCGAGACCGATGTCGCTCACCCGGCCGACCCGGACCCCGGCCATCCGGACGTCGTCGCCGGACGCCAGCCCCGACGCATCGTTGAAATAGGTGGTGTAGGAGTGGGTGTCACCGGGCAACGATCGTTCGAGCGTCGACCAGATGATGTAGGTCAGCAGCAACGCGATGACCGCGAACAGGGAGAAGCCGATCAGCGGTTTGCGGATGCTGGACTGTCCGTGACTCATCGTCCCCCTCCTTCGCGATTCTCGGGTTCACCGGGTTTGATCGTCGACGATTGCACCAGCGGACCCAGCATCAGGGTGTCGGCCGCCGTCGGCTTCCGCTTGAGCGCCTCCCCCAGCGTCTTGTTGTCCGCCGATGTCGACACAGCCCCGAAGGTCTGGGCGGCCCGGCGCATGCCGTTGGACGGATAGATCATCAGCGGGCCCGAACTCGTCGGTCCGGTGCCGGTGCCCGGCCCGACACAGCCGGGTCCGCGCAGCTGTCCATACTTCCCGGCGTTGTACACCGGGCAGTTCTGCCTGGTGTAGCGCTCGAACGCGCCGAAGTTCACGCCGATGTTCAGCTGCGGATGGCCGTTGACCCCGGTGAACACGGTGAGGACGCGGGCGGCCAGATTGTTCAGCGCACTGAGCGCCTGTGGGAGCGAATCCGGTTCCAGCACCGCGGCACCGATCATCGTGTTCAGGTCGCGCACCACGCGTTTCCCGCTATCCCCGTTGCTCGCGAACAGCGCCTGGGTCTCGTCGAGGACGCCCTGTCCCGCCGACAGCATCGCGGTCAGGTCCTGTTGCTTCTCGGCGATCGTCATCGCGGGGATGACGCTGCGTCCCAACGTGTCGAGCAATTGCGGAGTGGATTGCGACAGCCCCCGGACCGCGTTGTCGAAGTTGTCGAAGCCCGACGGGGCGCCGGGCGGGAACTGCGCGTTGATGGTCTTCCAGTAGTTGTCCAGCAGCGGCACGAAGGCGCCGAACACCGCACCGCCACCCTTGAGAGCGTCGGAGATGGTCCCGAGAACCGAGGCGAGATCTTCCGGGGGGACCGCACGCAACAACGTCCGGAGCTCGTTCTGCGCATCCTGCAGCCGGAGGGTGGCCAGCGACTCATCGGCGGGGACGACGTCGCCCGACGACAGGCTCTCGGAGCTGGGCTGCGCGGGCCGCACCAGTTGCACGGAGTTGACGCCGAACAGGTTGGACGGCACCGTCCGCGCGGTGACGTTGGCCGGGATACCGTCGGCCTGTTGCGGATCGAGCTCGATCTTGACGTTCTTGTACTGCAGGTTGCCGGGGCCGGTTTCGTCGCTGAGGTCGATCGACTGCACCGAGCCGACGATCAAGCCGTTGTAGCGGACGTCGGCACTGGTGACCAGGCCGTCGCCGACGTCGGTGAGTTTTGCGGTCACCGGCACGCTCGAGGAGAAGGCGCCCTGGTAGCGCAGGAACAACAGCACGAACAAGATCAGCAGCGCGACCAGGAACGCCACTCCCCGCAGGATGTACTGCACCAGGGAGGGGTTGCGGCCGTCGGTGTCGATTTGCATCCTTCTCCCCCCTATCCCGAGATCTTGATTCCGGGCGAGGTGCCCCAGAACACGAGCGTCATGACCAGATTGGCGAAGACGATCACGATGATCGCCATCCGGATGGCGTGACCCGCGGCCACTCCCACCCCCTCGGGACCGCCGGAGGCGAAGTACCCGTAGTAGCACTGGACGAAGGTGGCCAGCAGCACGAACAGGATCACCTTGGCGAAGGATGCGATCACGTCTGTGCTCACCAGGAACTGGTTGAAGTAATAGAGGTAGGTGCCCGCACCCTGGCCGCTCTGCAGCTGGAACATCACCTGGCAGGCCAGATAATTGGCGGCGAGCGACACCGAGTACAGCGGCACGATCGCCAACACGGCGGCCGACATCCGCGTGGTGACCAGATACGGCAGTGGCCGGATGGCAATGGATTCGAGTGCGTCGATCTCTTCGCTGATCCGCATGGACCCGAGCTGCGCGGTGAATCGGCACCCCGACTGTGCGGTGAACGCCGTGGCTGCGAGGAGAGGTCCGATCTCGCGGGTGGTCGCGAAGGCGGACAGTCCACCGGTGACCGGAGACATGCCGAGCAGATTCAGCGCGGTGTAGCCCTCGATCCCGACGGTGGCACCGCCCATGACGCCGAGGATCACCATGACCCCGACGGTGCCGCCGCCGACGACGATGGCACCGTTACCCCACGCGACGTCGGAGAGCAGTCGCCACACCTCTTTGCGGTAGTGCGTGAAGGTGATCGGCACCGATCCGATGGATTTCACCAGGAAGGTGATCAGGTGCCCCATCGCGGCGAGTCCGCCGCGCGGACCGCGATAGATCGCCTTGGCGGCCTCGACGGGCCGCAGTATCGGCGGTACGTACCGTGATGCCGTCATCTCACACCACCCTCGTCGGTACGAGGATCGCGAACAGCTGAGTCAGCCCGACGTTCACGGTGAACAACAGCAGTACCGAGTTGACCACTGCGGCGTTCACCGAGTTGGCGACGCCGGCGGGGCCACCCTTGGTGGTCAGACCGCGGTCGCAGGCGACCACCGCGACGATGGCTCCGAAGATGACGGCCTTGATGATCGCGAACGCGAGATCCGAGGTGGATGCGAAAGACGCAAAGGTGCCCGTGTAGCTGCCCGGAGTGCCGCCCTGGAAATAGACGTTGAAGACGTACCCGGTGATGAAGCCGACGAAGCAGACGAAGCCGCACAGCAGGAAGCTGACGACCATCGTCGCGAGCAGCCGCGGCGAGATCAGCCGCTGGATCGGATTGACACCCATCACGCGCATCGCGTCGATCTCGTCGCGAATCGTGCGCGAGCCGAGGTCGGCGGCGATCGCCGAGCCCACCGCGCCTGCGAGCAGCAGCGAGGTGACCAGCGGCGCCCCCTGCCGGATCACACCGAGTCCGGTGGCGGCACCGGAGAACGAGGTCGCGCCGACCTGCCCGGCGATATTGGAGACCTGGATCGAGACGATCACACCGATCGGGATCGCGACCAGGAACGTCGGGAAGACCGATGTGCTCGACATGAAGGCGCACTGCCGAACGAATTCACCGAACGGGAATCGCCGCTTGATGATGTCGACGATGAGCACCTTGAACACCTCGACGAACATCCCCATCTGACGTCCGAACGTGTCGAAGGACGCCAGAACATGCCCGTGAAACCACTTGCTCACCCCCGAGCGCGCACGTGGTGCCTCGTCTTCCGAGGTCACCGTGTCAGTAGTCAATCCCCTGCCCCTGCTCTTGCTCCGTTGCCCTCGGGGTCGTCCTATCACATATATGTTGCCCAGAGAGCGCTCTGTTTGACCACACTTTGTGCACTTTCCCCCTGATTGACGAACCCCCGGCGGTAATATACCTCGCTTCACAAAAGGCGCTGTGTCACGGGTCACACTACCTACATCTGCGCGTGGATCGGTCGCGACATACCTTGTGTTGGGTGACCGATCACTCCTGCGCTCCAGACACCATAACTGGGACGGGTGACCAAGGGCGAGGAAACCCTTCGTTTCCGAATCCGGCACGACCGTTCTCGCCCCCCGGGTCGCTCAGGGAGCTGCGCGTCTGGGCGCCGACTGCCGAAACGGTCTCGCTGATCGTCGAGGACGACGACGCCGGGTCCACCGAGATTCCCCTGGGTCACGATCCCGCGGCCCCCGAATGGTGGCTCCCCACGGCGCCCGCCGCGGTCGGGGAGCCGGCGGACAGCGGTAGTCTCGCGGACCTCCGGTATCGGTTCGTCGTCGACGGCGGGGAACCGACCTCCGACCCCCGATCCGTACGTCTGCCCGACGGCGTCCACGGCCCCTCGGCCCTGCACCGTCTCGACGACTTCGCCTGGACCGATGCCGGCTGGGCGGGCACCGATCTCCGTGGATCGGTCCTCTACGAGTTGCACATCGGTACGTTCACTCCCGGCGGCACTTTCGACTCGGCGATCGCGCGTCTCGACCATCTGGTGTCGCTGGGCGTCGACGTCGTCGAGGTGATGCCGGTCAATGCGTTCAACGGCACCTACGGCTGGGGCTACGACGGGGTCGGCTGGTATGCCGTGCACGAACCCTATGGCGGTCCGGATGCCTTCGCCCGATTCGTCGACGCCTGCCACGCACGCAGACTCGGCGTGGTGCTCGACGTCGTCTACAACCATCTCGGCCCATCGGGCAACTACCTGCCGCGCTTCGGCCCGTACCTGAGTGAGGGCACCACCAGTTGGGGCTCATCGGTCAATCTGTCCGACCCCGATTCCGACGAGGTCCGTGCGTTCATCCTGGGCAACGCGCTGCGATGGCTACGCGACTTCCACCTCGACGGACTCCGACTCGACGCCGTCCACGCGCTCGTCGACCACCGTGCCGTCCACCTGCTGGAGGAACTGGCCGTCGCCACCGACCAGCTGTCGGCCGACCTGGGGCGGCCGTTGACGCTGATCGCCGAGAGTGACCTCAACGATCCGCGGCTCATCCTGCCGCGAGACATGGGCGGCTACGGGCTCGCGTCGCAGTGGGACGACGACATCCACCACGCGATCCACGCGACCGTCTCCGGCGAGCGGCAGGGTTACTACGCCGACTTCGGCGGTTTCGACGGGTTGGCGAAAGTGTTGCGCGGCGGCTTCTTCCACGACGGCACCTACTCGTCATTCCGCCGCAGGCATCATGGCAGGCCGATCCCGACCGACATCGTCGCGGCGAACGCGCTGGTCACCTACACCTGCAATCACGATCAGGTCGGCAATCGGGCGATCGGCGATCGGCCGTCCGCCTACCTCGACGGCGGGCAGCTCGCCATCAAGGCGGCGCTGGTGTTGCTCTCGCCGTTCACGCCGATGCTGTTCATGGGCGAGGAATGGGCCGCGGCCACACCGTTCGCCTTCTTCACCTCGCATCCCGAGCCCGAACTCGCCGAAGCGGTTCGGACGGGACGCCGCAGCGAGTTCGCCGATCACGGATGGGACGCGGCAGACGTGCCCGATCCTCAGGACCCGGCGACCTTCGAAGCATCACAGTTGAATTGGGACGAACTCGACCGGCCGGACCATCGGCGCATGCTCGACTTCTACGGGTCGCTGATTGCCCTGCGCAAGCGCGAGGAGAGTCTGGCCCGTGGCGACTTCGCCTCGGTGGACACCGCGTTCGATGACGCGGCCGGGTGGTTCGCGATGTATCGCGGCGAGTGGGCTGTGGTCTGCGTGCTTACGGCGAACGAGACGGTCGTACCGATTTCACTGACGCCCGAGATATGGTGGGACGAACCGACACTCGAAGACGGTTGCCTCCGGAGTTCTGGGCACAACGTGATCGTCGGGAAGATCGGCCAGCTCTGAGCCGCCGGGTCGCGGAGCCCTGCCGGCTCAGGTCAGATAGTCATATGCCGGCGTTCCGGGCTCGAGCCGCTCGCAGTGCAGGTGCGAGTGGGCCATACGGTCCATGAGCCCGGCGAGTCCCTCGGGTTCACCGAGTTCGATGCCGACCAGCGCGGCCCCGGTCTCCCGGTTGTTGCGTTTGACGTACTCGAACAGCGTGATGTCGTCGTCGGGGCCGAGTACCTCGTCGAGGAAGCGGCGCAACGCACCCGGCTCCTGTGGGAAGTCGACGAGGAAGTAGTGCTTGAGACCTTTGTGCACCAGGGACCGTTCGATGATCTCCCCATAGCGCGACACATCGTTGTTGCCGCCGGAGATCAGACATACGACGGTTGCGTCGGCGGGAATCCGGAGAGCAGCCAGGCCGGCCACCGACAAGGCACCCGCGGGCTCGGCGATGATGCCTTCGTTCTGATACAGCGCGAGCATCGCACTGCAGATGGCGCCTTCGTCGACGTGGGTGATGTGTGCGCTGCCGGGGCGTACGGCATAGGGCTCGTCCCCGCCGAGGACACCGACCGCCGGGGTCGGCGCGACCTGCCCGAGAACCGGATGGTCGGTGATGGTGGCACCGAGGTCGCTCATCACCCGGTATCCGATGGAGCCGATGCGTTTCACCGCCGCACCATCGACAAAGGAGTCGATGACGTCGAGCGTCACCGGGCCGCCGGCGGCGAGTGCTGCGGCCAGCGACGCGGCCCCTGTGGGTTCGACGCCCACGATCGCGACGTCGTCACGCTTGGAGCGCAGGTAGGTCGCGATTCCCGCAAGGCATCCGCCGCCTCCGACGGGTGCGACGACGACGTCGGGTACCGCGCCGAGCTGCTCGACGATCTCGTAGGCGATGGTGCCCTGCCCGGCCGCGGTGCGCGGGTCGTCGAAGGCGTGAATCCAGGTCGCGCCGGTTCGCATCACATCGGCCTGGGCCGCGGCCGCAGCGGCGTCATACGTCTCACCGACCGCGATCAACTCGACAAAATCCCCTCCGTGCCAACGGATTCGGTCGCGCTTCTGCTTGGGGGTGGTGGTGGGCACGAAGATCCGGCCGTGGACCTTCATCGACCGGCAGGCATAGGCGACGCCCTGCGCATGATTCCCGGCGCTGGCGGCCACGACGCCGCGGGCGAGTTCCTGTTCGGACAGCTGCGCCATCACGTTGTAGGCGCCGCGGATCTTGTAGGAGCGCACGGTCTGCAGGTCTTCGCGCTTGAGCAGCACACGCGCACCGACTGCGGCCGAGATCCTCGGGGCGTCCTCGAGCGGCGTGCGGGCGACCGCATCGGCGATCCGCGTGACGGACGCGGTGATCGCGTCGCCGGTCAGTGCGGGGCCGTGCTGGTGAACCGGTGCCTGCTGAGTACTCACGATCTCCATGCTCTCACCTGGCAGGTCACGTGCTCACCCGAGGGCGGGCGGTGTTCGCGTCGATGTCCGTTTCGCGATGGTCGACTCCCCGTCACCGGCGGGCTTAGACTCACCCTCAGGTCAACGAACCAGTCGTCCACCGGAGAAGTCTGAGTGAGTGCATGGCCATCGGCGGACGGCGCCCACCGATGCGGGAGGCCGCCATGTTCGGACGCACCCATTCTCTGAACCGCTGGGCGAGCGGCTCCCCCGGCGCCCGCGGTGCGACGAGGCGTCCGCGTCGACGTCGTCTCGTGGTCTCCGTCTCGGTCGCCGCGCTGGCTGCCGGCCTGATCAGCGCCCTGACACCGGGGATGGCGGCCGCAGCCCCGGTCTGTCCGGGCGCCGGACAGGCTCCCCGCCTCGTCGGCGTCGTTCCGGGGGCGGCTCTGGAAGGACTCACGGTCGATACCGCCGGCCGCCTGTACACGACCGACATCCTCTCCGGCCGGGTGTTTCGGCTGTCCGCACCGGGCACCCGGGCGGTGCCGATAGCGCGGGTTCCGGAGAGCGGAGCCGGCGGTCTGGCATGGGCCCGCGACGGCGCCCTGCTCGTGGGCTACGGCGCCGATCCCCGGGTGGTCGTCGGCGATGTGCTCCGACATGCGGGCATCGCACGGCTGAACGTGAACACCCTGGCGATGCGCCCCTGGGTGCGTGGACTGTCGGCGGCCGACGGCATGGATGTGTCGGCAAACGGAATCGTCTACGCCACCAACGATTTCGCCAATCTCATCGGGCGCGTGTATCCCAACGGCGTCGTCCAGGCAGACTGGGGTTCGCTGCCCAGTGCCAACGGGGCCGTCCTCGGCCGGGGCGATCGGTGGCTCTACGTGTCCCGCACCTTTGTCAATCCCGGTGTCAGCCGCATCTCGACGGCCAACCCGCGTGTGGTGCAGAGCCTCCTGAACCTCGGCGGGGACATCACCGCCGGCCCGGACGGGTTGACGCTGGACGCCAAGGACCGGCCGGTGGTGCCGTTCAACGGCGCCGGGCAGATCGTCCGGATCACCTCACCGGGCCGATACTGCGTGCTCGCTTCGGGACTCGGTACGTCGAGCGTGCTCTCCTACGGCCGTGGTGACCGTGGCTTCTCGGCGGGACACCTGTACCGGGCGGGCTTCGACGGACGAATCTACGAGATCCCGGGCGGATTCGATCGAGGCGCCACGGCGGCCCATCCGGGCCAGTGAGAACGACCGCTCAGGATCGACGGGGTCGCGCGAACCAGACTCGCTCGGCCCACCAGACGGTGACGAGCGCCGCGCCGGACACCAGGGCAGCGGCCTGGCCCGTACCGATGAACGCGAAGGTGAGCAGCGCGGCCACCGCGGCCACCAGCACCGCGTGTATCTTGTAGGCGGGCCACCGCACGCCGGCGATCTCGATGACGGGGTGCCTCGTGCTGGTTCGGGCCGTGCGGACCTCGACCAGCGCGGTGACATTCGCTGCGGTCATGCTCGCTCCTCACGGTCCGTGGCGATCCGGTCGGGATGATCTCCACTGATCCGAGTGTAACGCAGCCTGAACTAAAATGTTCGGCGCGCCGAAATCTCCGGTTCGGATGCGGTGACTTTCATGTCCGGCTCCCGGGAGCGACAGGGCCGGCCGGGAGCGTCAGGTGCCGAAGCAGCTCGGTCCGAGTAACGCTTTGAGGTCCCCCATCAGAGCCGAACTCGGCGTGACCCGCAGTGCCTCGGTCAGTCGCAGCACCGTCGACCGTTGCTCGCTGACGAGTGTCACGTGCACGTCCGCGGTGCCGGGGTGCCTGGTCAGGACCTGTTTGAGGGCCTGGACCCGGTCGGGTGTGCAGGACCGCGCGCTCAGTGTGAGTGCCACCGGTTTGGCCGTGCCGACGACCGCCAGGTCTGGGACCGCCAGGTCGTTCGCGCTGATCATCGTGCTGTCGTCGCGGACGTTGACCCTTGCCTTGATCAGCACGATGTTGTCGGCGACGATATCGAGTCCGTACACCGAGAACGCGCGTGGGAAGAAGTAGACCTCCACGCCGCCGACCATGTCCTCGAGGGTGACGACCGCATACGGCTCACCCTTCTTGTTGACCCTGCGGTTGACCGCGGAGATGATGCCACCGATGGTGATCTGCGCGCCGTCGGGCACCGTACCCTCGAGCAGCGCCGTGATCGACGTGTCGGTCTGGGCCACGATGGCATGTGCGACACCGGCGAGCGGATGGTCGGACACGTACAGGCCCAACATCTCGCGTTCCAGCGCCAGCTTGTGTTTGGACTCCCACTCCTCGTCGGGAACCTTGACCGCGAAGACCTCGGCCATGCTGTCGTCCGCACCGCCGGCATCACCGAACAGATCGAATTGGCCGATGGCCTCGGCCTTCTTGGTGCCGATGACCGATTCGACGGCGTCGCCGTGGACCAGGAACAGTCCCTTGCGCGGATGATTGAGCGAGTCGAAGGCGCCGGCCTTGATCAGCGACTCGGTGACCTTCTTGTTGCACGCCGTCACGTCGATCTTGCCGAGGTAATCCGAGAAGCTGGTGAACTTCCCCTTCTCTTCCCGTGCGGCCAGGATCGACGACACCACACCCGTGCCGACGTTGCGGACCGCGGCGAGGCCGAATCGGATGTCACCACCGACAGCGGCGAAGTTGCGCTGCGACTCGTTGACGTCCGGCGGCAGCACCGTGATCCCGAGTTTGCGGCAGTCGGCGAGATAGATCGCCGCCTTGTCCTTGTCGTCGCCCACCGAGGTGAGCAGGCCGGCCATGTACTCGGCCTTGTAGTTCGCCTTGAGGTAGGCCGTCCAGAACGAGACGAGTCCGTAGCCGGCGGCGTGCGACTTGTTGAACGCGTAGCCCGCGAACGGGAGGATGGTGTCCCACAACGCCTTGATGGCGGCCTTGGAGAACCCGTTGGCCTGCATACCGGCCTCGAAGCCCTCGAACTCGGCCTCGAGCACCGAGGCCTTCTTCTTACCCATCGCGCGGCGCAGGATGTCGGCTCGACCGAGCGAGTACCCGGCGACCTTCTGCGCGATCTGCATGATCTGCTCTTGGTAGACGATCAGGCCGTAGGTGTCGGCCAGGATCTCCTTGAGCGGTTCCTCGAGTTCCGGATGGATCGGCTTGACCTGCTGACGGCCGTTCTTGCGATCGGCGTAGTCGTTGTGCGCGTTCATGCCCATCGGGCCGGGGCGGTACAGCGCCAGGACCGCGACGATGTCGTCGAACCCGGTGGGCTGCATGCGTTTGAGGAGCTCTCGCATGGCCCCGCCGTCGAGCTGGAACACGCCGAGCGTGTCACCGCGGGCGAGCAGCTCGTAGGTTTTGGGATCGTCCAGCGGGGCTGCGTCGAGGTCGAGGTCGATGCCGCGGTTGGTCTTGATGTTCTCGATCGCATCACCGATGACGGTGAGGTTGCGCAGACCGAGGAAGTCCATCTTCAGCAGACCGATGGCCTCGCACGACGGATAGTCCCAGCCGGTGATGATCGCGCCGTCCTGGGCGCGTTTCCACACCGGGATCGCGTCGGTCAGCGGCTCCGAGGACATGATCACCGCGCAGGCGTGCACACCGGCGTTACGGATCAGTCCTTCGAGACCGAGTGCGGTGTCGTAGATCTTCTTGACGTCCGGGTCGGTCTCGATGAGGGTCCTGACCTCGGTGGCCTCGGTGTAGCGCTCGTGCTCCGAGTTCGTGATTCCCCAGACCGGGATGTCCTTGGCCATGATGGGCGGCGGCAACGCCTTGGTGATCCGGTCGGCGATGGCAAAACCCGGCTGGCCGAACTGGACTCGGGCGGAGTCCTTGATCGCGGCCTTGGTCTTGATGGTGCCGAAGGTGATGACCTGGGCGACCTTGTCGCTGCCCCATCGCTCCGTCGCATAACGCACCATCTCCCCGCGACGACGGTCGTCGAAGTCGATGTCGATGTCGGGCATGGACACGCGCTCTGGATTGAGGAATCGCTCGAACAGCAGTCCGTGCGGGATGGGGTCGATGTTGGTGATACCCAACGCCCATGCGACCAGCGACCCGGCGGCCGACCCTCGGCCCGGGCCGACCCGGATGCCGACTTCTTGCGCATGCCGGATCAGGTCACCGACCACCAGGAAGTAGGCCGGGAAGCCCATCTGGATGATGACGTCGAGTTCATAGTTGGCTCGCTGCTGGTATTCCTCGGGCACCTGCGCACCTGGGAATCGACGCTCGGCGAGACCGTGCGCGACCTCCTTGCGCAACCAGGTCTGCTGCGACTCCCCTTCGGGCACCGGGAAGATCGGCATCCGGTCGTGATGGGTGAACACTTCCTTGTAACTCTGGACGCGCTCACCGATCTCCAGCGTGGAGTCGCAGGCGCCGGGTACGACGTCGTCCCACAGTGTGCGCATCTCGTCGGCGGACTTCAGGTAATAGCCGTCACCGTCGAACTTGAACCGGGTGGGATCCGAGAGAGTCTTGCCGGTCTGCACGCACAGCAACGCCTCGTGACTCTTCGCGTGTTCCTTCGTGACGTAATGGCAGTCGTTGGTGACCAGCGGCTTGATGCCGAGTGTGCGGCCGATCTCCAGGAGCCCGTCGCGCACCCGTCGCTCGATCTCGAGCCCGTGCTCCATCAGTTCGAGGTAGAAGTTCTCCTTGCCGAAGATCTCCTGCCATTTCGCGGCGGCTTCGAGCGCCTCGCGGTCGTGGCCGAGCCGCAGGCGGGTCTGCACCTCACCCGACGGACAGCCGGTGGTCGCGATGATCCCCTCGGCGTACTCCGCGATGAGGTCGGCATCCATCCGGGACCATTTGCCGAGCTGGCCCTCGATCGAGGCGAGCGAGGACAGTTTGAACAGGTTGCGCAGGCCGGTGGCGTTCTCGGCCACCATCGTCATGTGCGTATAGGCGCCGCTACCGGAGACGTCGTCGTCCTTCTGATCGCGGGTGCCCCAGGTGACGCGTTTGGTGTTGAACCGCGATTCCGGCGCGATGTACGCCTCGATGCCGATGATCGGCTTGATGTCGTTCTCGACCGCGGTGTTGTAGAACTCGCTCGCGCCGAACATGTTGCCGTGGTCGGTCATGCCGATCGCGGTCATCCCGAGGCGTTTGGCCTCGGCGAACAGCGGCGACACCTTTGCTGCGCCATCGAGCATCGAGTACTCGGTGTGGTTGTGCAGGTGAACAAACGAATCGGCCACGGACGCCTCTCACCTCGACTGCTTGCCAACGATCGATCATCTCCCCGCCCGCGGGCGCCGAAAATCCGGCCCCGCCGACAAGGCTTCTCCACTTTAGGCCGCGACTCGGACAGTCTCCGTGGGGCGCGCCCGGCTGTGACGGATGAGGCGATGAGTCGGTGTGTCGGGACCGGCGTGTCGCTCCCTCAGGCGGCACGCACGTCGCCGACGGCGTGTTCGACGTCGTGTTCGTCCGACACAGTCCGCAACCAGTGCCAGGCCAGTGCGGCGACCCAGAGCTCATATCCGAGTGTGCCGAGCGCGAGGACGGGGAAGACCGCCGGGACGACGAGGGTGGCGCTGCCGACCAACGCGAGCGGGATGAGAGCCAGGCCGCTTCGTCGCAGCCACCGGGCCGCATGTGTGCGCCGCAGGCCCAGCACGATGGCGCCGACGAACAAGGCGCGGGGCAGCGCCGAGAATGCCAGTCCGAAGGGTGCGACCGCATCCCAGCCGGCGAGGACGCGCACGTCGGCGCCGGCCTGCGCTGTCTCGAGTGCGACATCGTGCAGCATTCCCGTCAGCGGCCAGATCAGCGCCAGCAGAGTGCCCGCCGCGACGGCGACGACCGCCAGTACCCCGGACCGATCGGCGCGGCACAGTCGGGCCCAGACCACGCCGAGAAACCCGAGCAACAGCATCCCGGCGACCATGAAGGCGTAGTTCCCGGCCCGATAGAGGTCGGCGGCGTCGAGGACACCGGTGCCGCGATCGACCGCCGGATCGGTTCGCTGCCCACCATGGGGCAGCACCACCGCGATCATCACCACCATCACGGCCAGTTGACACAGGGCGAAGGCCAGCCCGAAACGCGCGCTGGTCCGTGCGATGCGGTCCCCCGCATGGGCCGTCGCTCCGAGGTACGTCTGTCTGGCATCGAGTTCTGTTGTGGTCATGATCTTTCCGTTCGTCGCGGTGGCGCCCGGGTTGGGCCTGCCACCACTGACGGTAGGAATCCGGATACGGTCGGCGCATCGACCGCCGGACCGATTCCGATCGGCCCACGGGCTGGTCGGCGAGTCAGCCCACGGGCTGATGACGTATCCCGGTGACTCCACTTACGCTCTGTGGGTGACCGGAGTCAGGTGGCTGCGCAGCACTGGATCGGATGCCGCGCTCGCCCTGGTGTTCGTGGTCGCCGGACTGGTGCAGCATGCGTTCGTCCCGATCGCCGCACCACTCGTCGGCGTCGTCTATGTGCTCGGATCGCTGCTGCCCCTGGCGTGGCGCCGGACATTCCCGATCCCCTCGGCCTTCGTCGCATCGTGCTTCTGGCTGATCCCGCTCGATGGCTTCCCGATTCTCGGTTTCGTCGCGGTCATCCTGCAGTTCTACTCCGTCGGGGTGCGGGGTCGGCCGCTCCTCGCGGCCTTCGGCGTGACGGTGTGGGCGGTGATCGTCTCCGTCATCGGCACCCTGCTCGGTCCCGAACAGCCGGTCGCGGCGGTCGGCGCGGCGCTCGTCGTGGTGGCACCGACCGCAGCCGGACTGGTGGTGCGACATCAGCAATGGCAGAACGCGCGGCTGCGGGCCCTGACCGCGCAGCTGCGAGCCGAGCGCCGGCACGCGGAGCAGGCTGCGGTGGAAGCCGAACGATCTCGGATCGCACGGGAACTCCACGATGTCGTGGGCCACGAGGTGACCCTGATCTCGATTCAGGCGGAGGCCGCCACGGTCGCGCTGCGGATGTGCCCCGAACGAGCCGAAGAACCGCTCGAGACGATCCGGACGACCGCCCATCGGACCCTGGCGCAGATGCGTCAGGTACTCGAGGTGCTCGCACCGGCTGCCGATGACAACGACGACCGGGACCGCGACGTCGCTGCGATCGCACGCACCGCCGATGTGGCCGGCATACCCAACACCCTCACGATCACCGGTTCGCCCGCGGCGCAGAGCTCTCCCGTCAGTCTCGCCGTTCGCCGCATCGTCCGCGAATGCCTGACCAACGCGGGCCGGCACGCCCCCGGACAGCACGTCGACCTGGCCATCGACTGGACCCCGCACCGGGTGGAGATCCGCTCGGCCAATCCCACGGTCTCGGACAAGGACAGTGCTTCCGGAGCGGCCGGCGGGTCCGGGCGCGGGCTCACCGGCATGCGGCATCGCGCCGAACTGCTCGGCGGCACCTTCGACGCCGACGAACTGGGTGGGCAGTTCACCGTCCGGGCCGCCATCCCCCGCGACGCACAGAGCGACCGATGATCCGGGTGCTCGTCGTCGACGACCAGGATCTCGTGCGGCACGGGTTACGGATGATCCTCGAGTTCGGCGGCGTCGAGGTGGTCGGTGAGGCGGCCGACGGCCGCCAAGCCGTGGACGCCGCCCGCGCACTGGTGCCGGACGTGGTGTTGATGGATGTGCGGATGCCCGGGATGGACGGCGTGGAGGCGACCCGACGGATCATCGCCGAGAACACCGGAATCCGCGTTCTGGTACTCACCACGTTCGACCTCGATCAGCACGTCGTCGACGCACTCCGCTCGGGTGCCTCGGGATTTCTGCTGAAAGACGCCACCGCGGAAGCACTGGTCGATGCTGTCCGCGCGACTGCGGACGGTCAGCCGGTCGTCGCTCCGAGCGTGTTGTCGAGGCTGATGGCTCATTTCAGCGACAGACCGCCGGTGCCCACTCGACTCCCCCCGGGCTACGGCGATCTCAGTGACCGAGAGCTGGAGATCCTCGGGCTGATCGGCTCGGGACGCTCCAACGCGGAGATCGCGGCGGAACTCTTCATCAGCATGGCGACGGTGAAAACGCATGTGCGGCACGTCTTCGCGAAGCTGGGTGTGCGCGATCGGGCACAAGCTGTCGCACTGGCCCGCGACGTCGGGCTGGGGAGCTGAGTCACTCGCGGACCTCGACGGATCGGCCGCACACCGTCAGGCGTCGCGCAACCGGTCCAGAGCCTGCTGCAGGTCCGCCGGATACGGGCTGGTGAAGGTGACCTGCCGTCCATCCGCGGGATGCGCAAACGACAGCGACCGTGCGTGCAACCACTGCCGGTCCAGCCCGAGCCGCTTGGCCAGGACGGGATCGGCGCCGTAGGTGAGGTCGCCGCAGCACGGATGATGCAGTGCGGAGAAGTGCACGCGGATCTGGTGGGTTCGGCCGGTCTCGAGGTGGATGTCGAGCAGCGACGCCGACGCGAACATCTCCAGTGTGTCGTAGTGGGTCACCGACGGCTTCCCGTTCGCCGTTACCGCGAACTTCCAGTCGCTGCCCCGGTGGCGGCCGATGGGCGCATCGATCGTGCCCTCCGGCGGATCGAGATGCCCCTGCACCAGCGCGTGATAGCCCTTGTCGACCTCACGCTCCTTGAATGCACGTTTGAGTAGCGAATACGCGCGCTCGGACACCGCCACGACCATCACCCCCGAGGTGCCGACGTCCAGGCGGGAGACGATTCCCTGACGCTCCTGGGCACCCGACGTCGCGATCCGGTAGCCCGCCGCGTCGAGCGCTCCGACCACCGTCGGACCGGTCCAGCCCTGCGACGGGTGCGCCGCGACGCCGATCGGTTTGTCCACCACGATGATGTCCGAGTCGTGGTAGATGATCTCCATGCCCTCGACCGGGGTCGGTTCGATGCGCAGCGGCTCGGCGGGTTCGGGCAGCGTGACGTCGAGCCAGCTTCCGGCCGCCAACTTGTGCGACTTGCCGACCGCGACGCCGTCGACGGTGACGTCGCCGTCCTCGGCGAGTGTGGCGGCCACGGTCCGGGACAGCCCTAGGATGCGCGCCACCCCGGCGTCGAGTCGCATCCCGTCGAGCCCGTCGGGGACGGGCATGGAGCGCGACTCACGCATCGGCGTCCTCCCCCGCGGTCGATCGATCCGCGTGGCCGCGTTCGGCGCGATGGGCCGCCCAGCCGGTGCGGGAGCCGTCGTACTCGAAGCCCAACAGGGACAGGGCGACCAAGAGGACGGCACCACACACGACCGCCGAGTCGGCGACGTTGAACACCGGCCACCAGCCGACTGACACGAAGTCGACGACGTGCCCACGCAACACTCCGGGTGACCGGAAGATGCGGTCCGCGAGATTGCCCATGGCACCGCCGAGCACCAAACCGAGTCCGACGATCCACCAAGCCGAACGCAGCCGACTGCTGTAGCGCACGATGCCGATCACCACACACAACGCCACGATGGTCAGCACCCAGGTGTAACCGGACGCCATCGAGAAGGCGGCGCCGCTGTTTCGGACCAGCCGCAGCGTCACGAAGTCTCCGGCGATGTGCACCGGTTCGGCAGGGTCGAGATGGGCCACGGCCAACGTCTTGGTCAGCACATCGAGGCCGATGACGGTGGCGGCGATGGCCAGCAACGTCCACACCACCCGGAGGTTCCGACGATCCCTCGGCGCCGAGTGATGCCCACCCCGTGGCGCGGAAGCGTCGCCGTCCGCGGGGGACGTGGCATCGACGCCCGCCGGCTCACCCCCGTCGACCGGCCCGGGTGTCGATTGACTCATGACTCCATCATCCACCCCATCATCATCCACGAGGCCTCCAATACCCTGGCTGCCGTGTACCCCCGTCTCGCCCGTCTCGCTGCCGCGGCGGCTCTGCTCATCGGCCTCACCGGCTGTGGTTCCGACAATCAGACCGACAGCGGCCACGCCGCGACGCAGTCGGCAGGCTGTACGAACGACTCGACCTCGGGTCGAGACGGTGTGAACCTGCTGTCGATCCCGCCGGCCACGGTGACCGTCGTCGACGCCGGGACCGGGGACAAACGTGTCGCCGTCGCCGAGCCCGACCGCAGCAGTCCACAATCGGTGACGCTCGTGACGACATCGTCAGTGGCCTCGGCCACCGACAGCCAGGCCCAGACCGTCGAGATGCCGCTGCGAGCACTGTTCGGGTGCACCGACCCCACTGACCTGGAGATGACGTTGGGGACCGTCACCTCGCCCGACTCGACCCTCGCGGACCAGTTGCGTCCTGCGGAGGGGTCGTCGGCCGGGCTCGCGATCGGGCCGGGTTCGACCCCGATCTCCCTGCGCCTGGTGCCCGCGGAGGATGAGGGCCCAGAAGCACGACTGGCCATCGAGCAGTCGTTGCTGCAGTCCCTGCAGCTGTCGGTGCCGGTGCCGACCGAGCCGATCGGGTCGGGCGCGCGCTGGCGGGTGGAACGCACGATCAGCGCGGCGGTGACCGTGACCCAGCACATCGAGGCGACGCTGCGCAGCTGGTCGGGCGACGCGATGACGCTCGACGTCACGGTCGAGGAGACCCCGGTGAATTCGGTGTTCATGATCCCCGGGTCCGACCGCACCCTGACGATCTCTCGGTTCTCCAATGCCGGGACCGGCCAGATCACGCTCGATGTCGGGCGTGCGCTCCCGGAGTCCGGCACCATCACGATGACCGGGGCGCGTGAACTCGTCGGCTCCGATCCTGCGCAGCCGCTGTTGCAGCAGACCGGCCTGTCCGTCGCGTGGCGGTGACCGGACGACTTAGCGTGCGCCGAGTGACCAGACGTCCCCAGGAGCCTGCCCGACAGACCGGCCGGCACGACCCGGCCCAGACGACTCGGGCCGACGGCGTGAGTCGGAACTCATGCCGTCGGCCCGAGGGTCGCTGATCGTGATGATCAGTCGGTGATCTCAGATCAGTTGGGTGCCTGCGAACTCGACGCCGCAGTCGTGCACATCGGCGTCTTCACGTTGTTCGCGGTGATGAGCGGGCACACGGTGTCGCGTGAGAGCTTCCACCGTCCGTCCGTGTAGACGATGCTCGCATCGAGCTTGGTCGGCGGGTTGTCGGGCAGCTTGACCTGCACCTTCACCGTCGCCTTGTTGGGTCCGGCCGGAATGACCGGAGGATAGATCTCGTAGGTGACGTCCGGATTGTCCTGCTTGGCCTTGACCAGCTCGTCGAAGATGGCCGGGTCTGCCGAGGAACCCTCGACCAGATCGGTCTTCTCGGTGTTCGGCACGTTCGGGTCGAGCGCCTGTTCCAGCATCTGATTCAGCGTCGCCACCGAGGGCCGCGTGTTCGGGTCGGTCACCCCGCCACCCTCACCCGACGAGGCCGAGGTCGCCGCCGACGACACCGTCGGCACGGATGGGACGTCGTTGTCATCGCTGCCGCAGGCGGCCACCGATGCTGCCACCGACCCCGCGATCAACACGGCGGTCACGATCTTCGGAAACTTCACCGATCTCCCTTACTGTCGTTCGTCCGGTCCGCGGGCGGTCTCTTTCCCGCAGATCCTGGCAGTTTCTGGCCGACATACCCCCCTCGGGGCCGCCAAAACTTCCACCACTATGCCAAATCGACGGCGCCGCGCCCAACATTCGGGACGGGAAGTCGCACGTCGGAGGCCCAACGCTCGACGGCGCACCCAGGTTCCCGAGAATCCCGATGTCAGATCTGCGACCCCCTAACCTTGGACTCCATGACGGCCACGCGCATCGTCCTGATCACCACCGGCGGCACCATCGCGGCGCAGACCACCTCCGACGGCGCGGTGCCTGCCCTTGCGGCGCGCGATCTGCTGCCGGACACGCCGGATGCCGACATCGTGAGCGTCGACCTCATGTCGGTGGACAGCTCGGCGATGACCGTTGCCGATCAATTCACGATCGTGGACGCGGTCGTCGCAGCCCTCGACGACCCGACCGTCGCAGGCGTGGTGGTGACCCACGGCACCGACACTCTCGAGGAGACGTCGTATCTGGTGGATCTCTTCCACACCGACGACCGTCCGGTGGTGTTCACGGGCGCCCAGCTCCCGTCCGACGCCCCGTCCTCGGACGGTCCCGCAAACATCGCGGCAGCGGTGGGCGCGATCACGTTGCCCGAGAGCGTCGGTCGCGGTGTCCTCGTCGCGATGGGCGGTGAGATCCGTTCAGCCCGAGGCATCTTCAAGGCGTCGACCACCGATCTGGCCGCGTTCGACAACATCCACGATGCGCTTCCACGACTGACGGTTGGTGTCACCGGAGCGCGGACCGCACGTGTGCGTGTCGACGCGTTCAGCCTGTACCCCGGGGTGTCACCAGGCCTCATCGCGGCGGCGGTAGACCAGCGAGCGTCCGGAATCGTATTGGCCGGCAAGGGTTCCGGGAATACGCACCCGGATATCACCGCCGAGGTCAACGCCGCAGTCCGGGAGGGGGTCGTCGTCGTGGTGACCACCCGTGTCCCCTACGGACCGGTCGTCCCCACCTATGGCGGCGGTGGCGGGGCCGTCGACCTGGAACGCGCCGGTGCCATCGTGTCGCGTTGGCTACGCGCACCCCAGGCACGGATCGCTTTGCTGGCGCTCCTCTCCACCGGCGCCTCCCCCGACGACGTCCGAGAGTTCTTCCGCGCGAGCGATCCTCACCGCGGGTAGCCACGGGCCTGTACCGGCTCGCGAGCCTCACCCCACGCCCCCCGACGAGCCTGCGAGCCTGCGAACCTCACCACACGCCCCCCGACGAGCCTCCGAGCCTGCGAACGCCACCACACGCCCCCTGAGGAGCCTCCGAGCCTGCGAACGCCACCACACGCCCCCTGAGGAGCCTCCGAGCCTGCGGACGCCACCACACGCCCCCTGAGGAGCCTCCGAGCCTGCGAGGATGCGTCACGAAGGGCGACCCTTCGTGACGGTCCTCCGCTATCGCTCCGAACCTCCTCAGGGATCGGGGTTTTGAGAAGCACACTTGCAAGCGTCACGCCCACGCCCACGCCCACGCCCACGCCCACGCCCACGCCCACGCCCACGCCCACGCCCACGCCCACGCCCACGAGGAGCCTGCGAGGACGCGTCACGAAGGGCAACCCTTTCGTGACTGTCCGATCGGCGCCTCACTCCGCTCGCGTCTCTCGCGCCTGCTGTTCGACATCCACTTCCTGCGCAACAGTATTGACCCCCGGCCACGCCAGACTGTCCAGCGGATCGGCCCGCTGGAGCCGCGGATCCTCGGCCGGAAAGGTCATCGCCCGGCCCGGTCCTGTGGCCCGCGTCTCGAATCGCACGGTCACCACACCGTGCCCGCTCCCCTGTACCCATCCATGACCATGGTCAGGATGCACGACATCGCTGCCGGTTTCCCAGCGGGCACCCGCGTCGACCTCGGAATCATGCTCGGCAGCAGCACCATCCGCCGCTTCACCCGGCACCGATTCCACCGGTCCTGCCGCCACGAATCCGGCCTCGAACGCATCGTCATCGATGACGGCCATGGCCGACTCTCCCTCATCCAGGTCACCGAACAGCGAGAACTGCTGCACAGCAGTCAGACCCGAGTAGCCGACGCCCACCAGACGGATCGGCCCGATGCTCCGCGGATCGAGTGCGAGACGCTGGGCGGCCGAGGTGAGGACGGACAGCTCCGTCGTCGCCGCCGCCAACGTCGTCGACCGGGTCAGCACGGACATGTCCGACCGCTTGAGTTTGAGCACCACCGTCCGGGCCCCACGCCCGTCCGACAGCAGTCGCCGATGGGCACCCTCGGCGGCGGACTCGATCGCCGGCCGCAGTTCGTCGAGTTCCACCAGATCGCGCGGGAAGGTCGACTCGGCGCTGATCTGCTTGGCCGATGCCCGCTCGGTCACCGGACGGTCATCAATCCCTTGCGCGAGGCGGTGCAGTGCGGGACCGACAGTGGCGCCGAGCACCGAGACGACCTCGAGGTCCGACAGCTCCGCGAAGTCGCCGATCGTCTCGATCCCCAATCGGTGGAGCTTGTCCCCGGACACCGGACCGATTCCCCACAACTTGCGCACCGGTAGCGCATGGAGGAAAGCGAGTTCACGACTTGGTGGAATCGCCATCACCCCATCGGGTTTGGCGAGTCCGGACGCGATCTTGGCGATCTGTTTGCCGCTCCCGAACCCCACCGACGCGGAGATGCCCACCGTGTCCCGGATCTGCGCGCGGAGCCGTTCGGCGAACGCCGTGACATCCTCGACCGTCGCACCGGCCAGCTCTTCCGGCTCTCCGAACGCCTCGTCGAACGAGAGCATCTCGATGACCGGGATCGCGTCCCTAACCAGACCGAAAATCCTGGCGCTCACCACCCGATAGACCGATCCGCGCGGCGGCAGTACGACGGCACCTGCACCGATCAGTCGCCGCGCCTGATGCATCGGCATGGCCGAGCGGGCCCCGTAGGCGCGCGCCGCGTAGCTGGCCCCGGCCACCACACCACGACCGCCGGTTCCGCCGACCAGCACCGGTCGGCCTCGCAGAGTGGGCCGCGTGAGCTGCTCCACCGACGCAAAGAATGCATCCATGTCGAGGTGCATCACCCACCGTCCGCTCCGTTCGGCATCCGCACCGGCGGAGCCGGACGAGGACGGAACGGCGGTCACCACTCCCGCATCGTAGTTCGGGCCGCGGCCGGGCAGGAGGACGGCCACCGTGACTTCAGCGGATCTCGAACACCGGCAGAGCGTCGACGTGCGCGGCGATCGCTGCGTCGTCGGGATCACCACTCATCCCCTCCGGCAGGAAGCGCTTGACCTCCCAGCCCCACTTGTCGAGGTAGGCCCGGATCATCGGTGCGCGATCGGCAGCGGGCACCTCGACCAGGGTGATCGCGCGCCGACGCCGTCCCCGGCGTAGCTCTCCGGCATTGTTCACCCGCACGTTTCGCACCCACTGCGTGGTGCCGCGGGGAGCGACGAGATACTCGCGACCCTCGTACGTCATCGGGTTGACCGGCACTGTCTGCGGATTCCCACTGACCCGACCGGTGACCGTCAAGGTCTGCGCTCCGGCCAGATTGATACCGCGATCGACGAGCCACCGCACCACGCCGTTGAAGACATTGTCCATTCCCTGAGGTCCGCGGTAGTGCGTGTGCGCTGCGTTCATGATGTGTCCTTTCTGAGTTCCGACGTTTCGAGAGCACTGCTCTCGAAATCGAGTATGCACCGCGTCGGCGACAAATACAAGAGCAGTGCTCTCGTTTTGTGGCAGACTGGTGACATGACCGGAGGAACGACACGAAAAGCCAACCGGGCGGCGATGGAATCGGAGATCCGACGACTCGGACGCGAACATCTGCGCACGCAGGGCGCGGCCGGATTGTCGTTGCGAGCGATCGCACGCGACCTCGGGGTGGTGTCGTCTGCGGTCTACCGGTACGTCCCGAGCCGGGACGACCTGTTGACGATTCTGCTGGTCGAGGCCTACTCCGACCTCGCCGACGTCGTCGAGAAGGCACTGTCGGACATCGCAACCGATCGGCACCGCGATCGCCTGCGCGCCGCCACCCGCGCGTTGCGCACCTGGGCCGTCGACGACCCGTCGCGCTGGGCACTGCTCTGCGGCAGCCCGGTGCCCGGCTATGCCGCTCCCGCGGAAGCGACCGTCGAACCCGGCACACGAGTCGTCGCGATGCTCATCGCCGAGTTCGCGCGCGCGGAGTCCGCGGGTCTGGTCTCCGTCGACCCGACCGCCGCCCCCGATGAACTGAGCGGCGACCTCGCCAAGATCCGCGAGGAGTTCGGCGCCGACCTCTCCGACGCCGGACTCCTCGCCGCGACATCACTCTGGTCCACCACGGTCGGTGCGATCAGCCTCGAGGTTTTCGGACAGTACGGCCCGGACACCTTCGAGGATCCCGAAACCCTGTTCGTCGCCTTGGTCGACCGGGCACTCGCAGCGGTTCGGGCCTGAGCCGCTACCGCGCGATCGGCCGCTCGGTGCCGATCCCGGTCAGCTTCTCCGGGTTTCGGGTCGCATAGATGTTGCCGATGACACCGTCGACGACATCGAGCACGAAGACGCCCTGGAGCTCACCATCGAAAAAGACACGCATGCCGGGGAGGCTGTTGAAGATCGCCGGCTCGACGCGGAAATCGTCGAGCCGAGATCCGACGCGGGAGAAGCCGGCCATGAGCCGAGCCACCGCCAACGCCCCACGAACCGGTTTGCGGACCGCGCTGGCCTTCCCGTCGCTGTCCGCTGTGAACTCCACGTCCGGCGACAAGATCGACATGAGTTCCTCGATGTCCCCCGATTCGGCGGCGGCCATGAACACAGCCGTCACCTCCGCCGTCCGCGCGGCGTCGACCGGCTGGAACCGGTGACGGCGCGCGTGGACGTGGGCTCGGGCCCGGTGCGACATCTGACGCACGGCCGTCGCGGATCTACCGACCATGTCGGCGATCTCGTCGTGGGAGAACGCGAACACCTCGCGCAGGACGAACACGACGCGTTCGTCCGGGGTCAGGCTCTCCAGCACCACCAACATCGCCGTGGACACCGACTCCGCCAACACGACATCCTCGGATGCGTCGCGTTCGTCCAGGAGGATCGGTTCGGGGAGCCATGGTCCGACGTATTCCTCACGGCGTCGTGAGGACGCGCGCAGCATGTTCAGGGCCTGCCGGGTCACCACCTTGGCGAGGTAGGACCTGCTGTCGGTCACCGTGTCGAGATCGACGTCCGCCCACCGCAGATAGCTCTCCTGCAGTACGTCGTCGGCGTCGGTGGCCGACCCGAGGATCTCATAGGCCACCGTGAACAGCAGCGGCCGCAGCTCGGTGAACCGAGCAGCATGTTCGTCAGCGTCGGGCACCGAGATCATCCGGCCACCTCGGCGGGCAGTTGCGCGGCCACCACGCGTGGATGTCTCGAGAACGACGGCGTGACACCGGGCCGACGGGCCTCCAACCGCAATCCCCAGATCACGCTGCGGCACACCATTTCCTTGATGAACGTGGCGGTCCGTCCGCTGATCGCGAACTGAACCGGGGCGTCGTCTTTCCTGGTCGGCTGAATCACCGCGCCGTGGCGACCGAGTGACGTGCACTGTCCGACGAAGATCGTCTGCGACGCCGTCGCCTGCGCGCCGGACAGATGCGCCAGAACCGTGTCGGCGGCGTTGGGCCCCAATTGGTTGGCCGCCTGGCAACTCATCCGATACGGCGCACCCGACGGTGCCACCGAATCACCGGCCCCGACGATCCGCGGATCGTCGACGCTGGTCAGTGTTTCGTCGGTGATCAGCCGGCCGATCCCGTCGGTGGTGAGGCCGCTCGATACAGCCAGATCGGGCACCCGGAAGCCCGCGGCGACGATGGTCGTCGTGCTGGGCAGGATCTCCCGGGTGTCGGCTCCCACGACGGTCACGGTATCGGGTCCGACGGCCTCGACGCGATGGTCTTCCACGATCTCCACGCCCAGCTTCGCCAACCGCCGCCGCACCGATCGGCGAGCCCGGTCCCCGAACGACGGGGCGAGAACGCCGCGACAGACGAGCCGTACGGCCAGACCCGTCTCCGCGAGTTCGGCCGCCATCTCGATGCCCGTGAGCCCGCCGCCGACCACGGTCGTCGTCGAGTCGGGGCCGGAGGCGATCAGATGCTCGCGGAGTCGTTGCGCCGCTTCCCATTCGCCGAGCGGAAAGCCGTTCTCGGCCAGGCCCGGGATCGCGTCGGCGGGCGTGGCCGTCGAGCCCACCGCATAGACGAGGTGGTCATAGCCGAGTGCCTCGCCCGAGGCCAGTTCCACCCGGCCGGCCGCGACATCGATCCGCGTGGCGCTGTCCACGACCAGCCGCACATCCGCACCGATGACTCGCTCGAATTCCTGCTCGGCGGTGCCGGTCCCGGCGATCCACTGGTGCAGTCGGATGCGGTGGACGAACTGCGGCCGTGGATTCACCAGCACCACATCCGCGTCAGCCGTCGACAGCCGGTTGGCGGCCATCGTCCCGGCGTAGCCGCCGCCCAGGATCACGATCTGTGCACGGCGCGAGGTCTGAGACTGTGAGGTGTTCATGGTTGCTCCTCTCGAAGGTGGACAACCCTGAGACACCATGAACCCACCGAACGTGACACGCGGTGACGCAGATCACATCAGTGCGGTCGTCCCGCCACCTTCGCGATGTCGGCCGTCACGCCGTCCCCGAGCTCGACAGCTCCGGGGTCGCCGCTGGTCATGACGTCGAAGCGCACGGCCAGGACCTCGCCGGCGATCATCTCGGCGTGCCGGGTGGCCCAGTCGAGCCGCGCGTCGGGCACCACGAATCGAACCTCGATCCGGTCCGAGACCTCGAGACCGAGGCTGCGGCGCGCGTCCTGCAGTTCGCGGATGCGGTCCTTGGCCCATCCCTCGGCCTCGAGTTCCTCGGTGACACGGATGTCGAGCACCACCAGCCCGCGTCCGCCGGGCAGCTCGGCGGTCGAGTCGGGTTCCTCGGCAACAAGACGCCGCGTGTACTCCCCGTCCTGCAGTTCGATGCCGTCGGCGACGACGACCTCCCCGCCGTCGGTGCCGGTCTGGACCGACCAGTTGCCCGACTTCACCGCCTTGATGGCGCGCTGGACGTCCTTGCCCAACCGCGGCCCGGCGGCGCGGGCGTTGACCGCGATCTCGTGGCGACCATAGGCGTCCGCGTCGGTCGACAGCGTCACCGACTTCACGTTCATCTCGTCGGCGATCAGATCCTGGTACGGCGTCAGCCGCTCGGCCGTCGGCGATGCGACCGTGAGTCCCGGCAACGGCAGTCGCACCCGCAGTTGGTTCGCCTTGCGCACGCTCGAGGCGACCGAGCAGACCTCCTGGACCTCGTCCATCGCGGCGACGAGATCGGCGTCGGATGGGAGCTCGTCGGCGGACGGCCAGTCGGTCAGATGCACCGAACGACCGCCGGTCAGGCCACGCCAGATCGACTCGGTCGCCAACGGCAGGAGTGGGGCCGCCAGTCTGCTGGCCACCTCCAGCACCGTGTACAAGGTGTCGAACGCGTCCGGGTCCTCGTCCTGGCCTGCCCAGAAACGGGCACGCGACCGACGGACATACCAGTTGGTCAACGACTCGACGAACTCGCGGAACGACTCACATGCACCGGCGATGTCGTAGACATCCAACGCGTCGGTCATCGTCTCGCGGGTGGCGGCGAGCTTGGCCAGGATGTAGCGGTCGAGCACGTGGGTCGAATCGGTTCGCCAGGTCGCGGGCCGCTCGGCGTAGAGCTGCAGGAAGCTGTAGGCATTCCACAGCGGCAGCAGCGCCTGACGCACACCCTCCCGGATGCCGCGCTCGGTGACCACCAGGTTGCCGCCGCGCAGCACCGGCGACGCCATCAGGAACCACCGCATCGCATCCGATCCGTCACGGTCGAAGACCTCGTTGACGTCCGGGTAGTTGCGCTTGGATTTCGACATCTTCTGGCCGTCGTCGCCCAGGACGATGCCATGAGCGATCACACTCTTGAACGCCGGTCGGTCGAAGAGCGCCGTCGCCAGTACGTGCAGGTTGTAGAACCACCCACGGGTCTGACCGTTGTACTCGACGATGAAATCGCCCGGATTGTGCGGCAATTCGGCCTTCGACTCGTTTCCGTCGAACCAGTCGGAGTTCTCGAACGGGTAATGCACCTGCGCGAACGGCATGGAGCCGGACTCGAACCAGCAATCGAACACCTCGGGGACGCGACGCATCGTCGACTTCCCGGTCGGGTCATCGGGATTCGGCCGGGTGAGGTCGTCGATATAGGGCCGATGCAGATTGTCCGGTCGCACGCCGAAGTCGCGCTCGAGGTCGTCGAGCGAGCCGTAGACATCGATCCGGGGGTAGTCCGGGTCATCGGAGATCCACACCGGGATGGGTGCGCCCCAGAAGCGGTTTCGGCTGATGTTCCAGTCCCGTGCACCCTCGAGCCACTTGCCGAACTGGCCCTCGCGGATGTGCTCGGGTGACCAGGTGATCTGCTTGTTGAGCTCGAGCATGCGCTCCTTGATCGGGGTGACCGCGACGAACCACGATGGAACGGCCATGTAGATCAAGGGTTTACCCGATCGCCACGAGTGCGGGTACGAGTGCTCGATGGTGTCGTGGCGGACGATCTTGCCGGCCGCCTTGAGGTCCTTGATGATCACCGGGTTGGCGTCGAAGACCATCAGGCCCTCATATGGCGGCACCTGGGAGGTGAACCGGCCGCCCGGATCCAGCGGCTGAACGACCTCGATGCCGTTGGCGGTCGAAAGTTCCATGTCCTCCTCACCGAAGGCGGGAGCGAGGTGGACGATCCCGGTACCGCTGTCGGTGGTGACATAGTCGCCGAGCAGTACACGATGCGCGTTCGGATGGCCGGCGAAGAAGTCGAACGGAGGTGTGTACGACAGCCCCTCGAGATCTGCTCCCCGGTAGGTCCCCAGCTCCGCGGGCCCGGTGTGATCGCCGTCCGCCGCGCCGAGTTCCTTTGCGTAACTGCCCAGCAGCGCCTTCGCGAGCAGATACTCCTGCCCGTCGCCCGCCCTGACATGCACGTACTCGGTGTCGGGATGCACGGCTATCGCGAGGTTCGACGGCAACGTCCACGGCGTCGTGGTCCAGATGACCGCGTTCACACCGTCGAGCTCGCGGAGCGGACCGTCGGGAACGGTGAGGGGCATCCGCACGGTGACCGCAGGGTCCTGCCGCATGCGGTAGGCGTCGTCGAGTTTGGATTCCTGATTCGACAGTGGGGTCTGCTCGTACCAGCTGTAGGGCAGGACGCGGTATCCCTGATAGATCAGGCCCTTGTCGTACAGTCGCTTGAACGCCCACATGACCGACTCCATGAAGTCGAGATCGAGCGTCTTGTAGTCGTTGTCGAAGTCCACCCAGCGCGCCTGGCGGGTCACGTAGTCGCGCCACTCCCCCGTGTAGCGCAGCACGGAGTCGCGACAGAAGTCGTTGAACTTCTCCATGCCCATCTTCTCGATCTCCGACTTGTCGGTGATCCCGAGCTGACGCTCGGCCTCGAGCTCGGCGGGCAGACCATGGGTGTCCCAACCGAACCGACGCTCGACCTTCTTGCCGCGCATGGTCTGGTACCGCGGTACCAGGTCTTTCACATAGCCGGTCAGCAGGTGGCCGTAGTGCGGCAGACCGTTGGCGAACGGCGGGCCGTCGTAGAAGACGAACTCCTCGGCCTGTGCGCGATTCTCGATCGATGCGGCGAACGTACCGTCGGCGTCCCAGTACTCGAGGACGCGCTCTTCGACATCCGGGAACGAGGGTGCGCCGCGACCGGTACCGCCGGTCATGTCGACGATGGGATAGACCCGCGAACTGCTGGATTCCGGGGTGCCGGATGGGTCGTTGGTGCTGACCGTGTCGGTCATGGTCGCTCTCCTCGTGCCTGGCATGCGAACAACTGCTCTGGCACGGGGACGCACATCATGTGGTCGACGACCACCCGATCTGCGCGGTACCACCCCGCTTGCGTCGCGCGGAATCCCGTCAGGATCACGCGGCGCCTCTCGCCGGTCCGCGACCTCGCGGACCCACGGCTGTGACGGGCCGCTCCCGCCCGGTTCTACTGAGGGCCGCGCACGGGCTGTGCTGCCGCGACGACCCCGTTCTTCCGGGTGCTCCCCGGTGATGGCCGGATCAACGCAGCATCGAGTGTAGCCGCCACGGGGCCCGCCGGACCAATCGCTGTATGAGACCAGCCTGCGCCGAACGACGGCTGCTTCGCCGGCTGCTCAGTCGAGCGGCGGTCGCCAGTTGGGGTCCAACGGGTCGAACCGTTGGGTACGGGGTTCTGCCGAGCCGTCCCGACGATCATCGGGGCGGTCATCACCCGGTCGCTGGTCCTCGGGCCGCTGAGCCGAGAACGACTCTGCCGACGAGCCACCGTTGCGCTGATGAGCCCCAGCAGGTCGCTCACCCTCGGGTGCGTACCGCCGCGGCGGTGCACCGGGTGGAGCCGCGCTCGGTGGAACGGGTCGTGGCGGCGCGCCGGTGAAACCACCCACCGACCGGAGGTAGTCGTCGTAGGTACCCTCCCGCGGCGGCGGAGGTCCACCCTGACCACCGGGGGCGCCGGATGGACCCGGCAGCATCTGCGGACCCCCTCCCGGTCGCGGCCCTGATCCACCCTCTGGCCCGAACGCAGGCGGCGCGCCCGGGCGCGATCGATCGCCACGTGATTGCGAGGACGACTCCTCGGGATCGCCGCCGCCGCGGGACGGATCGGCGTGCGCCGGTGGCCCACCGCCCGGAGTCCAGGTCGCCGGGCCCGGGGCGCGCTCGTGCCGTCCGGATCGCGGCTGATCCGTGCCGTCCGCGGACCCGGACTCATCGGTCGGCGACGAATCCGCGCCTGCATCGTCGGTGGCGACGAAATCTTCGAGCGAACGCTCGTCACCGCCCCGCCGACCCGCGCCGACGATGTCCGCGATCAGGAAACCCAGACCGACCAGGCAGATGACGATGCACGCGATGGCCAGCCAGACTGTGCCGGTGATCAGTCCGAGCACCAGCAACACGAACCCTACGAGCGTTGCCGCCAGGGCCAGTGTCAGCACGAGTTCTCCCCGCTTGTCTGCCGACTAACTCGGTGAGTAGCTTGTGAATCCACCGTTGCCGGGATCCGACGAGAACGAGTCCGCCCGGCCACCCTCGACGGGTGCGGCGCTACCGCGCTGCTGCAACTCCTCGAGCTGGGATTCCAGATAAGTCTTCAGACGGGTGCGGTACTCACGTTCGAACGTCTTGAGCTGTTCGATTCGTCCCTCGAGAACCGTACGCTGCTGATTGATCGTGCCCATGATCTCGCTGTGCTTGCGCTCGGCATCGCTCTGAAGGGCCTCGGCGCGCTCCTGCGCCTGGCGGACCTGGGCCTCCGAACGGGTCTGCGAGTCGGCGAGGATCGCCTCGGACCGCTGACGGGCGTCCGACAGCAGGGCATCTGCCTTCGTCTGCGCCTCGGACACCATGGCGTCGGCACGCGAGCGTGCGTCGTTCACCAGCGAATCAGCCTCTTGGCGCGAGGTCGAGGTCAGCCGGTCCGCGGTGTCCTGGGCGAGGGCGAGCACTCGAGCCGCGCGCACGTTGGCGTCGTCGTCGGAGAACTCCGGCTTCGGTGCAGGCGCCGGGGTCTCTGCCACCGGGGCGGCCGCGAAAACCTGGGTCCGCTCCTCGGCCGACGGCGCGGCCGACTCACCGGCGGGTGCACCCGAACGGGCCTCCGCCAGGTCGCCCTCGAGCTCCTCGACCCGCTGTTTCAGGTCGCCGTTCTCCTCGATGAGCCGTGCGAGCTCGGCCTCGACAAAGTCGAGGAACTGATCGACTTCATCCTCGTTGTAGCCGCGTTTACCGATAGGCGGTTTGCTGAACGCGACGTTGTGCACATCAGCTGGTGTCAGCCGCATGTCGGTTCCCCTCATTTGTCAGTCGAACTGTTGTGGTGGCCGGATCAAGCCATGTTCAGTTGGCAGAGTGCCAGCCTGCACACTATTTGCTGCAGGCTGTCACTGTTTATTCATACCAGTCCACTGGGTAACTGGCGTCAAATCCTGTCACACGAGAACCGTTCGTAGCACGAGATCGATGCGCTCCTGCAATCAATCGGTCACTCGAGGATGACTCAACGGTAGACCACCGAACGTCGATGGTCACGAAGTGGTCACGAAAGAGAATCGGCGCGTCGCGCAAGCCCGTACGGGCCCCGCAATCCGCGCAGGTCAGCCGAGTCCGGCGATCGCCAGCGCCGCGGCCGAACTACGGCTCAGCGAACTGACCACCTGCATGGCGATCAGGACGACGATCATCACGATCATCAGCGAGAGATCGAGTCGCACGGGACCCAGAGGAATCGGCGGCAACACCCGGCGCAGCGCGCGGATCGGCGGATCCGTCGCAGTGAACACGACCTCGATGATCACCACCGCGATCCCCGTGGGACGCCATTCGCGGGCGAAGGTGCGAACGAGCTCGACGACGAGTCGCGCCAACAGAAGCAGCCAGTAGATGAACAACAGGTAATACAGAACCTGGAACAGAATCGTCACGCCTCAAGGTTGCCTGAAATGTCGCAGCTGTGCCTAAACGGCCCGCTCGCTGCGCTCCCGGCGCCCATGCCCAACCGGCCCGCTCGCTGCGCTCCCGGCGCCCATGCCCAACCGGCCCGCTCGCTGCGCTCCCGGCGCCCATGCCCAACCGGCCCGCTCGCTGCGCTCCCGGCGCCGGACGACAACACCCCGCCCACCGAGGCCTGGTGGGCGGGGAGCAGATGCGGTGTCGTCAGGTGGTGCGTGGTTCTCGGTACCGGGTCAGCTGTGGTTGTAGAAGCCGGTCTCGGCGATCTTCCGACGATCCTCGGGCGACACATCGATGTCCGGAGGTGAGAGCAGGAAGACCTTCGTCGCCACCTTGTCGAACGATCCGCGCAAGGCGAATGCGAGGCCGGCGGCGAAGTCGACGAGTCGCTTGGCATCGTCGTTGCTCATGTCGACGAGGTCCATGATCACCGGATTGCCGTCCCGGAAACGCTCCCCGATCGTGCGGGCCTCACCGTAGTCCGACGGACGAAGAGTCGTGATCTTGTGCAACGGACCATCCGCGAAGACTTGCTCGAGCTCGACACGCGGATCGGAACCGCCGCCCGCCCGGACGACGCCGGCGTTGCGCATCGCCGACCGCTGCAGCGGCTCGAGGCGGTGGGCCCGCATCCGCTCCACCGGCTCACCGTTGTGACGCCCCCCGGCGTACGCATACTCCGGCACGGCCTCGAACTCGTTGGGGTTGTAAGGATTGCCCACGAAGGACTGCTGGTCGAACTCCGGCGGGAATCTCCGGTCGTCGACGTAGGCGTAGTCCGCATCACGCGGCCCCTCACGGAAGCCCGGTTCGCGATAACCCGGTTCACTGTAGTAATCGTCCCGATACGCGCGGCCACCACGACCGGGGCCACCCGGCTCCTCCAGGTAGTCGTCCTCGTAGTCACCCGGAGGCACCATGCCGAAATATGCCTTGAACTTCTGCATCGTGGTCATAGCTGGCCTCTCTGTTGTCCAACGCTGCCGGGGGGAGCAGTGAGTGGTGCAGTATTTGATCTATGTGCTCGTTGGTTCTCATGTGACCAATGTGATTACTGAGAGACTATCGGTCGCGGCCCCATGATCGCGGTACCGACACGCACGCATGTCGATCCGTGCGCCACCGCCGATTCCAGGTCGCCGGACATGCCGGCCGACAACTCCCGGGCCGCCGGATGATCGACGACGAACTCCGCCTGCACCTGCGCCGCTCGGGCCATCCATCGTTCGGCGGGCCCGTCGAGCGGCGCGATCACCATGAGTCCGCGCAGCGACAGACCGGGCGCCGCCTGCACCCGTTCGGCGAGGGCCGGCAGCTCGGTGACCAGGGCGCCCCCACGGTGCGGATCGCCATCGAGACTGACCTGCAGCAGAATTCCGAGCTCTGACTCCCGGGCACCACGGTCGAGAGCGGACTCCGCGCCCCTCGCGAGCGCGTCGACGACCTTGTCGCGGTCGACCGAGTGGACCGTACGCGCCCACTCCGCGATGGTCTTCGCCTTCTTCGACTGGACACTGCCGATCATGTCGAAGACCGCACCACCGAGGTCTGCTTCGCCGCCTCGGAGCTCCGCGACCTTGCGTCCGGCCTCCGGCTCGCGGGACTCGCCGAATGACCGCGCGCCCAACGAGATCAGATGCCGGACATCGGATGCCGGGAAGTACTTCGTCACCACCAGCAGTTCGACGTCGCCGGGTGCGCGGCCGGCCACGGCGATCGCCGCATCGAGCCGGGCCTGAGCCGCAGCGTAGCCCTGCGCCAGTTCACTTCGCCGAGCGTCGGCGTCCCCGCGGCCGATCATGCCCGGTCACTCACCGTCCCCGCCCTGCGAGTCGATCCAGATCAACGACGCCAGGCGACCGGTCGGCGCACCTCGACGATGGCTGAACAGTTCCGGATCCTCGATCGTGCAGCGAGGATCCGCGGCCACCGCGGCAACACCGGCCGCGAGCAACTGTCGCCGAAGACCGGCGCGGAGGTCGAGACCGGTGGTTCCCTTCTCCGTCACACACGCGCTGCCGGGTAGATGCTCCTCGACGTCGCGTTGCATGTACGGGGGTACCTCATAGTGAGACCCACACGCGGCAGGGCCGAGCAACACACCGATGCGTTCGGGTCGGGCACCGAGCCGAATCATCTCGCGCAACGTCGCCCCGATGATCCCCACTCGCGCGCCCACGCGCCCGGCATGCACGCCGGCGATCACACCGGCCTCGTCGTCGGAGAGCAGCACGGGAACGCAGTCGGCGGACAATACCGCCAGTGCCAGATCGGGTTCCGTGGTGACCAGAGCGTCGGTCGCGGGGACCGGCTCGTCGACAGGTTCGCTGACCACGGTGACGTTGCGACTGTGGATCTGCTCCATCCAGACGATCCGTCCCGGCGGCAGACCGATCTGTTGGGCGAGCCGGGTCCGGTTGTCGGCCACAGCTTTCGGATCATCCCCTACGTGATCGCCCAGATTGAACGAGTCGTAGGGCGCCACCGATACGCCGCCGGATCGGCTGGTCACCACGCGGCGTACCTGCACGGCCGGACTCAGCGCTTCATGAACGACGGCACATCGACGTCGTCATCGTCGAGAGTCACGTTGTTGCGCCGTGGACGCTCCTGCGCCTCGACGAACGGATCGCCTGCGCCGGACGGCATCTTGCCGAACAGCGGATCATTGTCCTGGGACTTGGCGGCAACCGAACCCGCCTGGCCCGGGGTGACCGCCGACTTTCCGGCCGCAGCCGCAGGGATCTCGGTACGCTTACGCGGTGTGCCACCGTCGAATCCGGCGGCGATGACGGTCACCCGCACCTCGTCGCCGAGATTGTCGTCGATCACGGTGCCGAAGATGATGTTCGCGTCCTCGTGCGCGGCCTCCTGGACCTGAGTGGCCGCGTTGTGGATCTCGAACAGACCGAGATCGCTGCCGCCGGCGATCGAGATGAGCACACCGCGGGCGCCTTCCATGGAGGCCTCGAGCAGCGGCGAGTTGATGGCGGCCTCGGCGGCCTTCCTCGCCCGCTCCTCGCCCCGCGACGACCCGATGCCCATCAACGCACTGCCGGCGTCGCTCATCACACCCTTGACGTCGGCGAAGTCGACGTTGATCAGGCCCGGAGTGGTGATCAGGTCGGTGATTCCCTGAACACCGTTGAGCAGCACCTCATCCGCGCTGCGGAAGGCATCCATCAAGCTGACCTGGGCGTCGCCGAGCTGCAGCAGGCGATCGTTCGGGATGACGATGAGGGTGTCGCAGGATTCGCGCAGCGCGGTGATGCCCGCCTCCGCCTGCCCACCACGGCGCTTGCCCTCGAAGGAGAACGGCCGGGTCACCACACCGACGGTCAGGGCGCCGAGCTTGCGCGCGATGGATGCGACGACCGGCGCGCCGCCGGTCCCGGTGCCGCCACCCTCACCGGCGGTCACGAACACCATGTCGGCACCCTTGAGGAGTTCCTCGATCTCGTCGCGGGCATCCTCGGCGGCACGCCGACCCACCTCGGGGTCGGCGCCCGCGCCGAGCCCACGGGTCGAGTCCCGACCGACGTCGAGTTTGACGTCGGCGTCACTCATCAACAGGGCCTGGGCATCGGTGTTGATCGCAATGAACTCAACACCTTTCAGTCCCTGTTCGATCATTCGGTTGACGGCATTGACACCGCCGCCGCCGATGCCGACGACCTTGATCACGGCCAGGTAGTTGTGCGGTGGCGTCATGTGCCCGCCTTCCTCGTTTGATATCCGAAACCCTAAACCTGAACCATAGATTTAGAGTTATGTCAAGTAGTTGGATGTTGGGGATGACGCTAGGCATCGAAGGGCCGCCCCGCCAGCAACGCCGCGGCGTGTCGCGAACTTGACCTGCCGATTTTTCTGCTGTGACGCCGGATTTCGCCATCGGGGCCGGTCCAGGAGGTGCAGGCCGGCGCGACGATCACTTGAGCGCGGGGAACTCCGGGCTCGACACGTTGTATGTTGTCGCCGGCCGTGTCAACAGTGCATCGAGGGTTCTGGCCTTCTCGGCTCCGCGCTCGGCGTCGCCCCAGACCACCGTCTTGTCTCCCTTGAGGGTGAACTCGATGTCGACCGGCGAGGACGCCGTGACCTTGGTGAGCCGACCTGAGATCGATTCCGGCAGTTCGGCGACCGCCCCGAGAGTGGCCACCGTGGTCGGGTCGCTGGGCCCCGGGTTGGGTGTGGAGAACTCCGGCAGGCCGTTGATCTCGGGCGGGACGCCCGTCGCGGTGTCATAGGTGAGGTAACCGACACCGGAACGATCCAGCACATGGATCTTCTGACCGTCGACGATCTTGACCACCGGCTGACGCTCCACCACCGTGATGGTGAGTGCCGACGGATAGCTGCGCTGCACACGCACCGATTCGATCGATGGGATGGCGGCGATCCGCTGAGCGACCGCTTGCGTGTCCACCTGCAGCAGCGGTGTGCCATCGGCGACGTGCGCGGCGCCGATGATCTGATCCGTGGGGACGGCCTTGTTGGCCTGTACGTCCGTCGAGCGCACCGCCATGAGCGGCGAGTAGTAGGCGATGAGGCCCAGGCCGACGACGACCGCGATGACCATGAAGGTGCCCAACAGAAGTCGGGACCGTCGTGATCGGTGGCGCCGGTTCCCGATCACGGTTGCTGCCCAGCGGGGTCCGCCGCTCCCGTGCTCGCGGCGGGGGAACGAGTGGCCGGGCTGTCCGCCCCGCCCGATGCGGGCGCGTCGTCCACGGGCCTGAGCGCGTCGAGGATCTCCGGTCCCTGCATGGTGATGTCGCCGGCACCGAGGGTGAGCACCAGGTCACCGGTTCGGGCGACCGCGGCGACGGTACCGGCCAACGCCGACAGGTCGGGTTCGAAGGTGACCGGGCTGGTGAGCCGATCGGCGATGGTCGCACCACTGATACCGGGTATCGGTTGTTCCCGGGCGCCGTAGACATCTGCCACGACGACCTCGTCGGCGAGGTCGAGCGCCGAGGCGAAGTCGTCGGCGAAATCGCGTGTCCGGGAATACAGGTGGGGCTGAAACACCGCGATGACACGGCCAGGGCGATCATCCCCGTCCGGTGCCCGCTCCGAGGAGAGGCTGCCGACCGCCATGCGAGCAGCGGTGAGCACAGCACGCACCTCGGTGGGATGGTGGGCGTAGTCGTCGTAGACGTCGACACCGCCTGCGCGACCACGGAACTCGAAACGCCGATGGACCCCGCTGAAGGCGGACACCCCGTCGATCACGCCGGGCAGCTCACCGCCTGCCCGCACGCACGCGACCGCGGCGCCGATGGCGTTGAGGGCCATGTGTTTTCCCGGCACGGTCAGCTCGATGGTGCGTTCGACGGCCGGATCGGCGATCGGAGGGCCGAACCGGACCCGGGCAACTCCCCCGGCGCCACGTGCCGACCAGGAGAGCAGTGTCGCCACCGGTATGGCCGACGGTGCGAGGTCGGCATGCACTCCCTCGCCATATCCGAGGATCGATATCCCACGCGCGGCCAGTCGCTCTGCGCATCGCCCGGCGAAGGCCGCGGCTCCCTCGTCATCGAGGCAGACGATCAGCGACCCGCCGGCCGCGATCCGGTCGGCGAACGAGTCGAACACCTCGACGTAGGCCTCACGGGTCCCGAAGAAATCCAGGTGGTCGACCTCGATGTTGGTGACCACGACGACATCCGGGGTGTACTCCAGCAGGGAGCCGTCGCTCTCGTCGGCTTCCGCCACGAAGATCGGCCCGCTCCCGTGATGCGCGTTGGTTCCCGACTCGTTCAGTTCGCCACCCACCGCGAAGGACGGATCGAGTCCGCAATGTTGCAGGGCGACAACCGCGATCGACGTCGTCGACGTCTTACCGTGAGTGCCTGCCACGAGCAGGGATCGATAGCCGGCCATCAGTTCGGCCAGCACGTGCGGTCGCAGCAACACGGGGATACCACGGGACCGGGCGGCGACGAGTTCCGGATTCGTCTTCGGGATGGCGGCGAGCGTCGTCACGACCACCGACGGTCCGCCGGGCAGCTGGTCGAGCGCCGACGGGTCGTGCCCCACCTGGATGCGCGCGCCACGGGTCCGCAACGCGAGGATGCCGCGGCTGTTCTTCGCATCCGAGCCGGACACCTGGCCACCCCGGGCCAGCAGGATGCGCGCGAGACCGCTCATCCCCGCACCACCGATTCCCACCATGTGCACGCGACGCAGCTGTGCGGGGAGTTCACCCGTCGGTGCGACACCGCCGCCGCCGTTCACCTCGGGCCCGCCGCTCATCGACTCACCTCCGCCGCCATCGCTGTCCGGCCGATCGGCATCGGCCCGTCGTGCACATCAATTGTCACCGCTGCGGCCCGGATCGGGCCGAGCGAAACGCGGAGCGAAGCCGACCGCGATACAAACCGGACCGATGCTGCGCAGCCAGATCGAGAGCCGCCGACGCCACCGCATCGGCGGCATCGCGATGCCCGGTGCCGGCGGCCGCCGTCGACATCGCGGCCAGACGACCCCGGTCCGTCAGCATCGCCGGGACCTCGCGGGACACCCAGTCGATCGTGATGTCGGCGTCGTCGACGATGACGCCGCCCCCGGCCTCGGCCACCGGCAGAGCGTTGAGCCGCTGCTCACCGTTGCCATGCGGAAGCGGGACATAGATCGCGGGTAGGCCGGTGGCCGACACCTCGGCCACCGTCATGGCGCCGGACCGACACATGACGAGGTCGGCGGCCGCGTACGCCAGGTCCATCCGCTTGAGGTAGCCCACCCCGCGGTACGGCGGCGCACCGGCGGGTGAGACCGGGTCGATCGAGTTCTTCGGCCCGAACGCGTGGAGCACGCCGATCCCGGCGTCGCCCAATGCGCCGGCCGCTCCGGCCACCGCGTCATTGAGTCGTTGCGCTCCCTGGGAGCCACCGAAGACGAGCAGGGTCGGCGCTTCTTCGTCGAGACCGAAGTAGTGTCGCGCCTTAGCGCGCAGGGCGGGACGGTCCAGTTCGGTGATCACACCACGAACCGGGATGCCGACCACCTCGGCCTCGAGCCCTGATCCCGCGACGGCGGCCATCACCCGATCGGCGAACCGCGCACCCACTTTGTTCGCGATCCCCGCACTCGCATTGGCCTCGTGGATGATGATCGGCAACCGGCTGCGGCCACGGACCCGCAGCCGGGCGGCGAGATAGGCCGGAAGTGAGACATACCCGCCGAAACCGACCACCACGTCTGCATTGACTGCGGAGAGCACCGATCTGGTGGCGGCGACGGATCCGATCAGCCGTGCGGGCGTCTTCGCCAACTCGATCCCGGGTTTGCGCGGAAGCGGCACCGGCGGGATGAGCTCGAGCTGATAGCCGCGTTCGGGTACCAGGGAGGTCTCCAGGCCGCGCGTGGTGCCCAGCGCGGTCACCCGCGCGGTCGGGTCCAGTCGACTCACCGCGTCTGCCACCGCGAGGGCCGGTTCGATATGACCGGCGGTGCCTCCACCGGCGACAACGACCGACAGCGGCCGATCCGACCGCGATCGGCCTCGCTCAGAACTCACCGGTGCCCTACTCCATTTCCCATCGTGTCCGTCGACGCGTCGCGGACGAGCGCTCCCGGGCCGGGTCAGCGCCGCCACGCCGAGGATCGCCCTCGGTGCGCCGATTCCGGTCGCGGGTCACGTGAGGCGTACCCGCCCGGCTTCCGGTCGCTGTCCCAGCGACTCGAACCGCCGCCGGTCGACCCCGATGCCGCCGGACGACCGTCACGCCCGACACCTCGTGTGCCGGAATACCCCGTACGGTAGTCGACTCGCACGGGCGACGTACTCGGTGCCCGGCCGCGACGGGTGGATCGTCGATCGGGTACCGCGGTGGCCTGCGCACGGCGGCGTGGGCGCAACCGCGACCAGCCGGACTGCTCCGCCGCCGACGGCTTCGACGACGCCGCGGGTGACCGGCGGCCCGCGGGTGACCGTCCACGGTCCGGGCGTCGGCCGTCGAGACGGTCCCGTAGGGCATCGGCGCGGGTGGGTCGATACGCCACCGGCGCGGGCAAACGCAGCAAGCGAGGAAGACGTCGCTGATCGCCCCCACCGAGGGCGGCGACCGCCTCGGGCTCATGCCGCGCGGCGTTCGCCAACAGCCCGAGCATCGCCAGCACCGTCAACGTCGACGTCCCGCCGGCGGACAGCAGCGGCAGCTGGATGCCGGTGACCGGCAGCAACCCGATGACGTAGCCGATGTTGATGAAGGCCTGCGCGGTGATCAGGACGGTGACAGTCGCGGTCATGAGCCGCAGGAACGGATCCACCGAACGAGCGGCGATCCGGAAGCCGATGAATGCGAGGATGGCGAACAGGATCACCACCAACAGGCCACCGATCAGTCCGAGCTCCTCGCCGATGATCGCGAAGATGAAGTCGTTGTGCGCATTCGGCAGATAGTTCCACTTGGCACGGCTCTGCCCGAGGCCCACGCCGAACACACCGCCGTTGGCGAGGGCATAGGTGGCCTGCCGTGCCTGATAGCCCGCACCCTGCGGATCGTCGATACTGCCCAGGAAGCTCAGCACCCGCTGCGAACGGTAGCCCTCGACGAGCGCCAGCAGAACGGCGATCGCGGTACCGGCGCCGGCGAAGGTGAGGAACACCTTGACCGGCAGGCCGGCAAACCACAGCAGTGCACCGACAATGATCGCGATGGTGATGGTGGTGGACAGGTTGGGTTCGAGGATGATCAGCAGACAGATGAGCAGAGACACCGGCAGCAGCGGGATCAGCAGTTCCTTGAGCGACGCGTTCTCCCTGCGCCGCGACGCGAGCAGGTGCGCGCCCCAGACACACAACGCGACCTTCACCAGCTCCGACGGCTGGACCGACAGTCCTCCGACGACGAACCAGCGTCGCGCACCCTGGCTCAGCGTGCCGATGCCGGGAATCAGCACCAGGGCCAGCAGGATCGTGGTCACCACGATGAGTGGTGCGGCGGCGCGCCGGAGCAACCGTACCGGCAGGCGGAGCATGACGTAGAAACCGACGAGTCCCAGCAGCGCGAAGATGACCTGCGTGGCGAAGAGCCCGTAGGCCGAGCCGTCCTTCGAATAGCCCTCGACCGACGATGCGGACAGCACCATGACCAGACCGAAGGCCGTCAGCAGGAAGGCGATCGTCAGGATCAGGTGATACGACGCCAGCGGTCGCGAGAGCAGATTCCGGACCGCCTCGACGACGGCGGCCGGCCACGAGCCACCCGGTACCGCCCCGGCGGCCGACGTCTTCGTGGCCCCGGCGCGCCGGGAATCGGACCTCGCGCGGGCATCGGAATCCGCGGCTGTGTTCCTGCCGGCATCGGGCTTCTCGGCATCGCGGCGCTTGCCTGCGCCGTGCGAGCGTGAGTCTGTCGGGGTGCTCACCGGGATGATCCGCTCGGGACCTCTGCTCCGGGAAGTGCGCGGGCCGCGGCCGCGAACGCGTCGCCCCGCTTGCCGTAGCCGGCGAACATGTCCAACGATGCGGCCGCCGGCGCCAGCAGCACGGTGTCCGGCCGGTCCTCTGCGATGCGGGCGAGCTGCGCGGCGACGTCGACTGCGCGGTACATCACCGCGTCGGCCGGGTCGTCGCCGGATTCTGTGCGCCTCGAACCGGTGGGGTCGCCGAGAGAATTCGGCACGAGGTGGCCCCCGGGGTCCGCGGTGGCGTGCTGAACGGTCACGCGCCCATCGTCCCCTGTGAATACTGTGACGGTTGGGACTTCTGGGGCGTGTCGCGAGATCGCCTCGACGATCAACTCCCGATCGCGGCCGATCGCCACCACTCCGGCGAGTCGGTCTCGTGTGTCGCGGATCATCTCGTCGACCGCGGCACCCTTCAACAGGCCGCCCGCCACGAGCACGACCCGGCGATGTCCCAGGATCGCGGCATGCGCCGCGTGCGGATTGGTCGCCTTCGAATCGTCGACGTAGGCCACGCCGTCGACCCGGGCCACGACCTCGCCGCGGTGGGCGGCGGGGTGGAAACCGGCCAGTCCGGCGGCCACCGCCTCCGGCGGGACGTCGGCGGCCAGGGCCAAGGCAGCTGCAGCCAGAGCGTCCGAGACGCCCGACGGACCGGGCGGGTGAATCGCGGAGGATTCCACGAGCGGCCGGGGCGCACGACCGGGTCCGAACGCCCGGTCGACGAGCGTGCCGTCGCGAACCCCGAGTTCCCCATCCCCCGGTTCGCCGAGGGTGAATCCGACGCGTCTGCCGGCCACCGGCAGCCCGGCCGCAACACGGTCGTCGAGTCCGACCACACCGATCTGCCCGTGCAGCGCGATCTTCTTGGCATCGGCGTAGGCGTCGAACGACCCGTGCCAGTCGAGATGATCGTCGGCGATGTTGAGCACGACGCCGGCATCCGGCGCCACCGACGGAGCCCAGTACAGCTGGAACGACGACAACTCGGCACAGAGGACATCGACGCGCGGTTCGGCCTGCATGGCGTCGAGAACCGGCAGCCCGATGTTGCCGCAGGCGGCGACGGACCGGTCCGCGGCGACCATGATCTCGGCGAGCATCGACGTCGTGGTCGTCTTGCCGTTGGTCCCGGTGACGACCAGCCAGATCCGCGGCGGCCCGAGGACCCCGGCCCGGTCGAGACGCCAGGCGAGTTCCACCTCACCCCACACCGGCACTCCGGCGTGCATGGCAGACGTCATGAGTGGATGTGACGGCGCGAATCCGGGCGATGCGATGACCAGGGCCGTATCCGACGTCCAGCTGTCGTCGTCGAGCAATGCCGCCATCCCGACCAGGTCGATCCCGGCCCTGCCCAGGTCGTCGTCACCGGGCGGGTCGGGGTCGAACCGCGTGTCGGCCACGGTGACATGCGCGCCGGCGCCGGCCAGGTATCGGGCCGCGGACCGACCCGCCGTCCCGGCCCCAGCGACCAGCACGGCGGCGCCCGCCACTGCGCCGACGTCGACCACACGCCCTCGCTCAGCCACTGACGGCCAGGAACTCGCTGTAGAACAAGGAGAGGCCGAGCGCACAGGCGATCGCCGTGAGCAACCAGAACCTGATGATCACGGTGGTTTCGGCCCACCCGCCGAGCTCGAAATGATGATGGAACGGCGCCATACGGAACACCCGTCGCCCGGTCGTACGGAAGAAGGCGATCTGGATGACCACGGAGATGATCTCGGCCACGAACAGCGCGCCGATGACCACGGCGATCAGCTCGGTCCGGGTGGTGATCGACAACCCGGCCAACATGCCGCCGAGGGCAAGCGACCCGGTGTCGCCCATGAAGATCTTCGCGGGCGCGGCATTCCACCACAGGAAGCCCAGGCACGCACCGCCGCCCGCGACCGCGATCAGCGCCAGGTCGAGTGGATCCCGGACGACATAGCAGCCGGGCGTGATCTCCTGGGTCGCCTTGGGCCCGCCGGTGCAGGCGTTCCGGTACTGCCAGAACGTCACCAGCACATAGGACCCCAACACCATGGCCATGGAACCCGCGGCGAGTCCGTCGAGACCGTCGGTGAAGTTGACCGCGTTGGACCACGCTGCCACGACCAACCAGCAGAAGATCACGAAGACCGCCGACCACATCGATATCGCGTCGATGTCCCGCACATAGGACAGATGTGCGCTGCCAGGGGTGTACCCGGCGTCGTTGCGGAACTGCAGCACCAGGATTCCGAAGAGGATGGCGGCGACGAACTGCCCGATCGACTTCGCGGTCTTGTTGAGTCCGAGATTACGGTGTTTGCGGATCTTGATGATGTCGTCGAGGAAGCCGACACCGCCGAGTGCCGTCGCCAGCCCGAGGACCAGTAGACCGGACGCGGTGGGGCCGGTACCGCCGGTGAACGCGCCGACGATGTGGGCACCGAAGTAGCCCGCCCACAATGCGACCAGGATCGCGACGCCGCCCATCGACGGCGTCCCCCGTTTGGTCTGATGACTCTGCGGCCCCTCGACCCTGATCTCCTGCCCGAACCCCTGGCGCGTGAACAATCGGATCAGGAACGGGGTGAGCAGGATCGACACCGCCAGCGCGATGCCACCCGCGATCAGGATCTGTGTCACCGCGTCGTCCCCGTCTGCCCTGTCACCCTTGTTGCTCTCTTTCGTCTGTCCCGCTGTGTGTGTGCGCTTCGGGCCCACGGACTCACGCTGGGCCTCCTCGCCACATATCTGCCAGCGCGACGATGTCGGGATCGCCGGCTGCGACAAGTACCACGTCGCCCTGTCGTGGGCGCCAGTCGTCGGCGGAGCTCAACACCTCGCGTGCCTCGCCTGCTGTTGCGACCAACCGGACCTCGTCGCCCCAGGAGCCTTCCATCACCGCACCCTGGTGCAGTGCACGGACCGCCCGCGATGCACCCACACACAGGGTCTTGTCCACGGCGAGTCGGACCGCCTGGCGCCCGAGCAGGTCATGCTCGACGACGCACTCGTTCTCCGACATCCCCTCGGCCACCGACACCTCCCCCAGGATCGCCCATGTCCGGCCCCCCGGGTTCCCGGCGCGCGCCGCCGACCCGGCTTCGGCCAGGTCTCGCAACATCTTCCGTGCGGCGCCGACGTCGACCGGGGCCGGTACCACGAGGACCTCCGCCATGCCGGTCATGCGCCTCCCGCCCGGTCCGAGGGTGCGTGACCGATGTCCGCGAGTGCGTCTGCGGCCACGACACGATCGTCGAACGGATGCTTGACGCCGTTGATCTCCTGACCGGTCTCGTGGCCCTTCCCGGCGATCAGCACGGTGTCGCCCGGCGTGGCCCAGTCGATCGCGGCCCGGATCGCCGCGGCCCGGTCCCCGATCTCCCGGACCTCGGCACGGGTGTCCACTCCGTCACCTGTGGGCTGCGCACCGGCGAGCACCTGCGCACGGATCGTCACCGGGTCCTCGGTGCGGGGGTTGTCGTCGGTGACGATGACGAGGTCTGCACCACGAGCAGCGATTTGTCCCATCAGCGGCCGTTTACCGGTGTCCCGGTCGCCTCCGGCGCCGACCACCACCGCGATACGCCCGTGCGATTGGTCTCGCAGCGTGGCGATCACCGCATCCAAGGCAGCCGGTTTGTGCGCGTAGTCGACCACGACGAGGAAGTCCTGTCCGCGGTCGACCCGCTCGAGCCGGCCGGGCACCGACACCCCCGCCACGGCCTCGATCGCCGTCGCGACCGGTACCCCCGCGCCGACCGCGATCGCGATCGCCGTGAGGGCATTCGCGACGTTGTAGCGGCCGGGCAACGGCACGGTCAATTCGTGGCGGGTACCGCCCGCCACGGTCACCGTCGCATGCTGCACGCCGTCGCCGTCGACCACCGAAGGTCCGGCCTGCCATTGGGCGGGTACCGGCCCCGTCGATACGGTGACCGGTTCGGACTGCCGATCGCCGGCCGACCGATCGCCACGGGCGACGTCGACCATGCGCCGACCCCATTCGTCGTCCACGCAGATCACCGAGCGCACGGCCCGGGTCGGCGAGGACGGGGCGAACAGTCGCGCCTTCGCATCGAAGTAGGCCCGCATGGTCGGGTGGAAGTCCAGGTGGTCCTGCGACAGATTGGTGAAGGCGCCGATCGCGAAATGCGCACCGTCGACCCGACCGAGTGCCAGCGCATGACTCGACACCTCCATGACGACCGAGTCCACGCCGCGTTCGAGCATCGTCGCCAGCATCGCCTGGAGCGTCGGCGCCTCCGGCGTCGTCAGGGCGCTCGGTAGTGCGACGCCGTCGATCCGCGTCTGCACCGTCCCCATCAACCCCACCGAATGACCGGCGGCCATCAGCGCGGCCTCGACCATGTAGGCGGTCGAGGTCTTCCCCGACGTCCCGGTGATGCCGATCAGCTTCAGCCGCTGGGATGGATAGCCGTAGATACGGGCGCTCATCGGTCCGAGGACCGAGCGCGGATTGGGATGGATCAGGACGGCGCACGTCGCATCCGGCCCGAGCACCCGGGACAGCTCAGCGCGTCCCGCCGGATCGGTGAGGATCGCGGTGGCACCCGCGGACAGGGCCTGATCGGCATAGCGGGCACCGTGCGTGCGGTCGCCGGGCAATGCCGCGAACAGATCCCCGGACACCACGTCCTGGCCGCGCAGGGTCACTCCGGTGACCTCCGTCTCCGCTGCCACGGCTCCGATGAGATCCACGCGCGCTCCGGTGGCCGCGGACAACACCGACACCGGGGTCGGGGACACGGTGGTCGGCCGAAGCATCCCCGCAGCGTCTTTCGTGCGCTTACGGCGAGTCGACGCCATATGCTGGGCCCGCCTCCTAGCTGGTCATCTCGGGCGGCGGCCCGGGCCGGGCACGCCAGAACGCACTCACGATACCGTCAGTGGCCCGTCGTCTGTGTACCGGCGAGCCCCGACGCCGAACACCGTCGTCACACGCCTGCGGTCTGCACCTCTGGTCAGCGACCGACCAGTGTCAACGGCGGTGTCGGATGGGCCGAGAGCGGCACCCGGTCCCGTTGGAGCAGCCACGACGCGATGGTGCCGAACATCGGCGCCGCCGACTGACCCCCGCTGCCGTCCGAACTACGCTTGGGATTGTTCAGCATGATGCCGATCACATAGCGCGGGTTGTCCGCCGGTGCGATCCCCGCGAAGGTGATGTTGTAGCGCGAATTGGAATAGCAACCGCAGCCGGGATCCACCTGCTGCGCCGTTCCCGTCTTGCCCGACAGCTGATATCCGGCGACATCGCCGGTGTAGCCCGTCCCCGACTGCACACCCATCGGATCCTTCTGCAGCACGGCCCGAAACATGTTCCGGACGGTCGTCGCCGTCTGCGGACTCACCACCCGGATACCCGCCGGGCGTGCCATCTCGTCGAGTGACTGACCGTCACGTTGCTCGGACAACAGGATTCGCGGCGGAACCCGCACACCGTTGTTGGCGATCGTCTGGTACATGCCGGTCATCTGCAGAAGGGTCATCGAGAGACCTTGCCCGATGGGCAGGTTCGCGAAGGAGCCGCCGGACCACTGGCTCAGCGCAGGGACCTCGCCTGCACTCTCTGCGGGCAGCCCCACCCCGGTGCGCTGCCCGAGACCGAATCTATTGACCATGTCGGCGAATCGCTTCTCACCGACCTTCCGCGCCAACATCAGGGTTCCGACGTTCGAGGACTTCCCGAAGATCCCGGTGGTGGTGTACGGCTCGACCCCGTGCGACCAGGCATCGTTGACCGTGACCCCGGCCATGTGGATGCTGCCCGGGACGCGATGGACCTCGTTCGGTGTGGTGACCCCGTACTCGATCGCGGCCGAGGCGGTGATGATCTTGTTCACCGAGCCGGGTTCGAACGGTGAGGTCACAGCCGGGTTGCCGAGATCGGCGTTCTTCTGGTCGGCCAGCGGTTGCGCGGCGTTGAAGGTGTTGTCGTTGGCCATCGCGACCACCTCCCCGGTGTGCGCATCGAGGACGACCGCGGAGGCACTCTTGGCGCCTGAAGCGGCCTTGGCCGCCGACACCTGGCTCTGGACGAACCATTGGACATCGGAGTCGATGGTCAGCCGGACGGTGCCACCGTTGAGAGCCGGATGCACGTTGCGCGTGCTGCCGGGGATGATGGCGCCGTCCGAACCGCGGTCGTAGGTCTTCGATCCGTCGGTACCGGCGAGCGTCGAGTCGAGCGATGCCTCGAGTCCGATCAGGCCGTTGCCGTCGTAGTTGACGTCGCCCACGATGTTCGCGCCGAGGGACCCGCCGGGATACAACCGGATGCTCTGCGGGTCCGCACCCACCTCGGGGAACTCCGAGGTGATCTTGCCCGCCACCTCAGGGCTCACCGACCGGGCCAGGTAGACGAACGTGTCGTCACTCTTGAGCTCGGTCAGCAGGTCCTGTTCGCTGATCGAGCCGCCCAGCGCCGATGACACCCCCTTCGCGATCTCGCCGAGGCGCTCATCGACGTCGGGGAGGGCGTCGTCCTTCTTGTGTGCCTCCTCGATCGACTTACGCACTGCCTTGGGGAGGAAGGTCAGCGCCCGTGCCTCATCGGTGTAGGCCAGCGGCCGTCCGTTGCGATCGAGGATCGCACCTCGCTTGGCGGTCAGCACCTGGGTGTACTCGCGCTGCTGAGCGGCTTCGGCGGACAACGACGACGACTCGATGGTGTGCACCACCACCATGCGGATGGCGACCGCGACCACAGCGAGGATCACGATCGCCCCGGCGATCCGGCTACGCCCGAGAAATGAGTCGGGCCTGCGGGGACCACCTCCGGACGAGGCAGGTCTCCCACGCCCCCCCGGGCGGCCGGACCCCCCGCGTCCGCTTCCGGACGAGCCCATGTCGAGGCGCTGGAAGACGGCACGTGTCATGGATGTCAATTGTCCACTCGACTAACGCGATTCCGCCGAATTTGGGCTCGGCGCGTTGCCGGTCGGGGGCAACACATTCGGAGCGGGTGCGACCACACTCGGTACCGGCGCACCAGAACTGCCCGGTGCGGGCGCCGGCGTCGCGGTCGAGGCGGGGGTGGTCGCGCCCGGGTTGGCCGAATCGGAGTTGTCGCCCGAACCGGTGTCGGCCGAATCGGTGCCCGCCGAATCCGATTCGTCGCCGGAATCAACGGCGTCGCCGGGCAATCCTTCGGAGTCGTCCACCTTCTTGGGGTCGATCGTGGCCACCGGATCCGGCGAGGTCGGCGGATTGATCGATCGCAACGCCTTCCCCTGCGCCGGCTCCGGATCGCCCACCACGCGAGGCTTCCCGGTCCCCGTCACGATCATCCGGGCCGGATTCTGGGCAGGGATCATTCCCAGGCGGGATGCCTTGTCCGACAATTCAGGCGCCGAATTCCCGGATTCGTAGGTCCGTTTGAGCGAGTCACGTCGATCGAGCAGTGTCTGGTTCTGCTGCCGCTCGATACCGAGCCGATAGGAATCCGCGGCAGCCTTGGTGGACAACCACAAACTCACCCCCAGTCCGATCACCAGCAGGGCGATGACCGGCACGACGAAGGGAACGCCGGTGATCCGATCCCGCAGGGACACCGAGCCACGTGCCGACGCCGGGTGTGACCGGGGCGAGCGGACCGTCTTCGGCGACACCCGGGCCTCGCGCTCGAGTCGCTTGGCGCGTCGATCGATCGCACGTTGCGCGGCACGAGATCTCGTGGCACGCGCGTTGTCACTCCCGTCCCGTCGCCGTGTCCGTTTCGGGGCGTCACCGGCGACCTCGTCCTCATCGATGTCGATGTCAGCCATCACGGTCATCAGCGGTCCCCTTCTTCCACACGTTCGATCACACGGACCCGGACAGGGGCCGATCGCGGGTTCCGGTCACGTTCGACGTCGTCGGCACGTTCCGCACCTCGGGTGATCAGCCGGAAATGCGGCGCCGAGCCGGGCAATTCCACCGGCAACCCCTTCGGGGACGTCGATGTCGTTCGGGATGCAAACTCCCGCTTGACAATTCGATCTTCGAGCGATTGATAACTCATGACGGCCAGCCGACCGCCCACCCGCAGCGCCGACAAGGCTGCCGGCAGCGCTCGACGTAACGCGTCGAGCTCGTGGTTGACCTCGATCCGCAGTGCCTGGAACGTACGTTTGGCCGGATGCCCGCCGGTGCGACGGGTGGCCGCAGGAATCGTGCGGTAGAGCAATTCGACGAGACGGGCACTGGTGGTGAAGGGTTCTCGCTCACGCTCCCGGAGGACCGCCGATGCAATCTTTCCGGCAAAGCGTTCCTCGCCGTATTCCGAGAGGATGCGGGCCAGCTCGCCATGTGAATAGGTATTGAGAATCTCTGCCGCAGTGAGGGATTCGGACGAATCCATCCGCATGTCCAGCGGGGCGTCCACAGCGTAGGCAAAACCCCGATCCGGCCGGTCGAGTTGCATGGAGGATACGCCCAGGTCGAACAGCGCGGCGTCGATCCGCGCGATGCGCAAGTCGGACAGGACGTCCCCGATCTCGTCGAATCGCGCCTGCCGAAACGTGATCCGATCCCGATGCGCAGAGAGTCGCTCACGTGCGATATCGAGCGCGGTGGAATCCCGGTCGATGCCGATGACGTGGACACGGGGGTCGGCGCGCAGTATCAATTCGGTGTGACCGCCGGCGCCCAGCGTCGCGTCGACGAAGATCGGTTCGGCATCGGCGTGGGCGAGAGCCGGGGTGATGAGTTCGATCATCCGATCGGCCATGACCGGGAGATGTCCGAACTCACCGGAGCGTTCCGGTGGCCCTGACCGGCCTTCCGGTTCCTCCTGGCGTGCGTTCACCGACCTGCTCCTCGGACTGTGCGGCTCGACTCGATCGCTGTTGAATACGGCGCCGACGGCGCCTGGGTGTCCGATGAGGCGGGGTCTCGGCCCGACTGCGCACCTGGCGTTGGGGAAGTACGCCAGGGTCGCACCGGGCCGAGGCCTCGACCCACCCGATCCGCTATTCATCTGTCTGCCTGCCCGATCGGCCCTGCGCTCAGAGCACGGAGTCCAATGCGGCAGAACCCGCAGCGGAGAAGTCCTCCTCATGCGCGCTCTGGTAGTCACGCCAGGCCTGCGCGTCCCAGATCTCGAGGTGGTCGAACCCGCCGATCACCACACACTCTTTCGACAAGCCGGCGTAGGACCGGTGTTCGGCCGACAGGGTGATCCGACCCTGTCCGTCGGGGCGCTGCTCATCGGTACTCGCGAAGAAGTACCGCTGAAAAGCCCTCGCCTCTGCGTTGTTTCGCGATGCCGCCATGGTCCGCTCCGCGATCACGTCGAACTCTTCGGCCCGATACACCGACAGGCTGCGGTCTTGGCCTCGTGTGACCATCACCCCTCCTGCCAGTGCCTCGCGAAACTTGGCGGGCAACGTGAGTCGCCCCTTGTCGTCCAACCGGGGCGTGTAGGTGCCGACAAATCGCGCGGACATGTCGTCACCTCCTGCCCCACCAGGTTCGACGTCCGGTCCGTCTCACCCAGTGCTGCCACAGTACCCCACTTTCCACCACTTTCCACCCCCAACACACCACAGTTCACCCACGCCTGTGCAAAAGACCAGTTCAGAGAGTCAGATGCGCTGGGTGAGCGTGTCGCGTGCCGCGTCCGGCGAGCCGATGGAGCCGATACTGGTGATGCTGGAGACCGCCAAAGTGCCTGATGAGGAGTCAGACTCTCCACGGTGGGGCAAAGTGGGGAACCCAGGTGGGTCGAGTGGCGAACACAGGTAGGTGAGGTGGGGAGGCCATTGCGGGCCGGAACTTGCTTATGACAACAAAAAAGCCGCACACCGTGACGGTGTGCGGCCTGACGCGATGGTCATGCGCCGGTCATGTGCCGACGAACGTGCGGGAGTGGTTACTCCTGTTCGAAACGCCGGTTGAAGCGCTCTTCCATGCGCTCGGAGAACTTGCGCTTTGATCCCCCGGCACGGGGTTCCTTGGCGCTGCCACGTCCGGGGCCGTCCGACCCTGAGCCGCGACCACTACCACCCCACAGCGCCAGCAGGCCCGCCCCGAACATGATCAGGAAGCCGATGAGGCTGATGATCGGGAATCCGCCGACACGAACACCGATGACGAGCCCACCGACGAGGAGAACCAGACCCACGACGAAGATGGCCACCGCCTGCAAACGACGCCGACCACTGGACCTCCCGAGGCGGCGACGCTTGACGCTCGACGCGAACTTCGGGTCTTCGGCATACAGAGCGCTTTCGATCTGTTCGAGCATCCGCTGCTCGTGCTCCGAAAGAGGCACCGACCCTCCTTACTCCCAACTCCACCGACCCGACCCCAGACCCCACGATCCGTGTACACCGTCGGTGCCGTTCAGCCGCTTGTACGGCCTTCAAACATCATGATACGAGCAGAATCACCTGGCGACCACCATTACCCTCCTTTACCCGCAGTTGCGTCGAATTCCTCACTCACGCGGTGCGGTCGGACCGGGCGGTCTGATGGGCCAACTTGCCCTGCTCGTATGCGATCAGGATCGCCTCGACATCGTCGAGAAGGTCGATGACTCGCCGGCGCATGGCGGCCACTGCGCGCTCGTCCACCTCACGGACCAGTCCCGACTCGATGTCGAGCCGAACCCGTGAGCGGGCGGCGAAGAACTCGGCGTGCCCGGCCAGGGCCGGTACGACCATCGGTAGACGGTTCCAGGCACTTCGCGAGCGGGAGCGTCGGACCGGACGGGTGGAGGGCTCATAGATCTCCAGCACCGCACCGGCAGCACGGAGGGCGGTCAGGTAGAACTGACGGAAACGCTCGGCTGCATCGGTGACCTCGTCGGCGTTGTCGAACAGGATCAGGGCACGATCGAGCAGGTCACGACTTCGACGCACGATGATCGGATCGATGTCCGTCGCCGACCCGCGGGCCGGGATCGAGCTGTGCATGGCCACCTCCCCGTGGCTCGACGACCGCCTTCTGCTGTTCACGGTCCCTGTTGTACAACGCCGGCCCGACAGCTGACGCTTCCCTCGTCATGCTGTCGGGCCGGCGCATCGTGTCGGCGGGGTGATTGACAGAACAGCTTGCGGAGGCTGATTCATCGAACACCCGTTCGACATATTCAATATAGCTAGCGGACGGCAGACCTTCAAGGCGACCGTCGGCACGGATGCCCAGAGTTCGACGAGAGGACAGACGTTCGTTGACGATCCGCCTCGTTGACCTGACCGGACAGGATGCTCACGTGTGGCTCCAGCCCGCGCTCGACATCTACGTGACCGCGATGAACTACCCGCGCGGCACCGAGATCCACCGTGCGGCGCTGTGGCGCGAGCACATCACACGGCCCGGCTGGCGTGCGGTCGGGGCGGTGGCGACCGTCTCCCCCGCCGAGATCCGCAGCCCTCAGGTCGCCGGCCGCCACCTGACCCGGCCGGTTGCGGTGGCCGACAACGAACTGCTCGTCGGAATCGCGTACGGCTACCGGGGAGCACCCGACCAGTGGTGGAATCAGCAACTCCGCGTCGGGTTGCGTCAGTCCGGAGTCGCTCCCGCGGCCGTCGAGGAGATCACCCGGGACTATTTCGAACTCACCGAACTCCATGTCCATCCCACCGCCCAGGGCCGGGGCGTCGGGCAATGGCTACTCGGACGACTGCTCGCCGGACGGCCGGAGGGCAAGGTCTTGCTGTCCACGCCGGAGATCCCGGCCGAGGAGAACCGCGCCTGGGCGCTGTACCGACGACTGGGCTTCACCGACGTGCTGCGCAACTTCACCTTCGCCGGTGATCCGCGTCCCTTCGCCTTCCTCGGCCGCCCTCTGCCGATGGTCGCCGACGACTCGGTCACGACATGACGATCCGCCGGCGCGTTCCGGGCCGCCCCACCTCCACCGACGGTCGCGGCCACCACCTCGTCGACGCCGTTGTCGTCGGAGCGGGCCACAACGGACTCGTCGCCGCCGCATACCTCGCCCGGGCCGGACGGTCTGTCCGGGTCGTCGAGCGCGACGATGTCGCCGGCGGTGCCGTATCGACCGTCGAGCGTTTCCCGGGCTATCGCGTCGACCGCGGGTCGTCGGCGCACCTGATGATCCGTCACTCGCCGATCCTCGACGAACTCTCACTGGCAGATCACGGGCTGCGCTACGTCGACTGCGATCCGTGGGCATTCAGTCCGGCGACCGAGTCAACGGCGCCGATCATCTTCCGCACCGACCTGGACGCCACCTGCGCCTCGATCGAACGGGCCGTCGGCTCCGTCGACGCCGATGCTTATCGCCAGTTCGTGCACGTGTGGCGTCCGCGGGCCAAGGCTGTGATGCGTTCCTTCTACTCGCCGGCGGGCCCCGGACGATTCGCCGCCGCGTTCACCGGGCTGACGAACACCGCGACAACTGCGCGCAGCGGGCCGATCGGACGACGCACCGGCGCAATGCTCTCGCTCACCCAGGAACTGATGTCGTCCGGGGACAGTCTGCTCGACCGCTGGTTCACAGCTGAACCCCTCAAGGCCGCGCTCGCCTGGTTCGGAGCCCAGTCCGGCCCGCCGATGAGCGCACCGGGAACCGCCCCGATGGTCGGATTCGCCGCCCTTCAGCACGACATCCCACCCGGCCGTGCGATCGGCGGCAGCGGCGCGCTCGCCGAGGCCCTGCTGAGTCGCCTGGCCATCGACGGCGCAGACGTGCGGCTCGGTCGGGCGGCCACCGCCATCACACCGTGCGGTGACCACTGGCGCGTCGAGACCTCCGGCGAGCCAGGACACTGCACGACGACGGTGATCGCGGCGTGCCATGTGCTGACCACCCTCGATCTGCTCGCCGCGGGAGGTCACGACCGTACGGTCATCGATCGCTGGCGACGTCAGATCGTCGTCGGCGACGGGATCGGCATGGCCGTCCGGCTCGGCACCGACGCGCTCCCCGACTATCGGGATCTCCCGTCGGATCTCCCGCCCCACGGCGTGCAGTCGGCCCTCGGGCTACTGGTCACCGATCGCGCACAGCTGCGCCGGGCACATGCCGCGGCGAGTGTCGGAACGCTGCCGGACCGGCCCGCATGCGTGGCGATGGGCTATTCGGCGATCGATCCGACGCTCGCGCCTGCGGGTAAGCATCTGGTCAATGTGTGGGCCCAGTGGCATCCGTATCGTCTCGCGGACGGCACGAGCTGGTCGGCGGCGGGCTCTGCCGCCGCGTCGGCGATCACAGCGGAGCTCGATCGGTATGCACCGGGATTCACCGATCATATCGAGCACACGCACGTGCAGACCCCGGCAGACCTCGAGAACGAACTCGGCCTGCTGGGCGGCAACATCATGCATGTCGAGATGAGCATTGATCAGATGTTCTTCTGGCGACCGCATCCGGACCTGTCCGGGCACCGGATCCCGGGAGCCGACGGCATCCTGCTGGCCGGGGCGTCGACGCATCCGGGTGGAGGGGTGACCGGCGCGAGCGGCCGCATCTCGGCGCACCTGGCGCTGCGTCGCCGATGATCCCGCATCTGCGCGGTCGTGGTGCGTCGGCCGCGACTGGCGCACCACGTCTGGCACGATGATCACCGTGCGCTCGTCAACACGTTCGTCCGCGGTCTTGCTGCTGCTGTGCCTGATGGTGTCCGCACCACTTCTCACCGGGTGCCTCGAACGCTCTACCACCGTCGGCGACCGGTACTCCGGAACCATCATCGTGGCGACCTCGCCGGACAATCCGCAGGGTCCACCCAAGCTCGATGTCCCCGAGTCGATGCGATCACGGATCAGCCTGATCGACTACAGCACCGTCCCGGAATCCGAATCAGCCGCCCCTGGCGGCGAATCGTCGGCGCCGGGCGCTGCACCCGGTACCGGGGCAGCGGTGCCGCGTGTCGGGACGAGAGTGGTCTTCACCGACCTCACCAGCGGACAGTTCGGCCAGCTGGGTGACATCGTGGCCGCCGCGTGGGGTGACTCGGTGATGAGCATGGATCTGTCCGCCAAGCGCAATGAGGACGTCGTTCGGTTCCGCGGGAACGCCGATCTCACCAACTTGGCGGCGCCCCGTGACCTCGTCGACGTGACCATCACGTTCGGCGGGCCGATCACGGCCACCAACGGCGAGCAGGTCGGTGAGCGGACGGTGCACTGGGCGCCGGAATCGGGCAAACCGTCAGATTTCAGTGCCGACGCCACCTACCCCGACCCCGCCACCGCGGCGGTGAAGAGCTGGTCGTGGTTCCTGGCCCTGATCTGTCTGGTCACCGTGCTGATCGTGGCCCGTCTGGCTTTTGCCAAGCGGGACCGCAGTCCGCGGCCGGGACGTCCGCGGCGCTCGGGCAAGACGAAGAAGCCCGCGGCGGCCCCGGTGCGGCGGACCGGCGAGACGGAGTCCACCGAGGTCGGAGCGTCGAGTCGGTCGAGCGCGGATCGCTGAGGGTCACCCAGGAGATCGTCGGGCGATGGTCGGTAGACCCTGCGCGGCGCGTGGCGATCGGCCGCGGTCAGTGCGCGGTGGCCGCCGGGATCACCGACGATGTGTCGAAGCCGATTCGCTCGAGGACCTCGCTGGTCGCCTTCGCGAAGTTCAGGCTGCAGAAGTGCAGGCACGGAACCCCCTCGGCGATGAGGCGTTGCGCCATCTCGGCCGCGAAATCGATGCCGACCGACCGCACCGCCTCCCGGTCCTCCTCGGGGCCGTCGCCGGCGGCCGCGACGAAGCGGGCCTGCACGTCGGCCGGGATCACCGAACCCGACAGCTCCGCCATGCGCCGCACCGTCGCCAGTGAGGTGATCGGCATGATCCCGGGGATGAGCGGCTTGGCACCCTGTTCGGGATCGGCGCGGTTGAGTCGATCCCGCAGCCGCAGGAAATGCTCGACGTCGAAGAACATCTGAGTGATCGAGTACTCCGCGCCGGCACGGAGCTTGCGCACCAGGGCACGCGTGTCGTGGTCGAGATCCGGCGCGCGGTGGTGGCCCTCGGGGAACGATGCGACACCGACGTGGAAATCGCCGAGATCGTCGATCAGCCGGACCAATTCCTCGGCATATTCGACGCCGTCCGGATGCTTCACCCACTCGCCGAGCGGGTTTCCGGGTGGGTCGCCGCGCAGCGCCAAGATGTTGGTGATGCCCTGGTCGGCGTAGGCACCCACCAGCGCGCGCAACTCGTCGAGGCTGTGGTTGACGGCGGTGAGATGCGCCACCGGCAACAGCGTGGTCTGCGCGGCCAGTTCGCCGGTGATCCGGACGGTGCGATCGCGCGTGGATCCGCCGGCACCATAGGTCATCGAGACGAACGCGGGACCGAGCCGCTCGAATGTGCGTACCGCTCGCCAGAGTCGAGCCTCGGCCTCCGCATCCTTGGGCGGGAAGAACTCCACCGAGAACGGGACCGGACCGCGATGGGGCGCAGACAGCCGATCGACGATCGAGGGGGCCGGGTTGGCAGATGAGGTCACCTGGACATTGTACGGACCGGTTGTCGGCTCCTCCGGGCACCGGTCAACCGGCGCCCTCCGGGCGACAACGGGTGGATCGTGGCGGGGCACTAGCCTGGCAGGGTGACCTCCGCGCTCCCGATCCCCGACTCCCTCGTCGACGTGCCCTCGGCGGTCGAGGCGGTGCTCGCGGAATTCTTCGACCACGCGGTGCCGGTGACCGCGCGGATCGACCCCCAGGTCGGTGCCGCCGCGGAAGTGGTCCGGGACTTCGTCCTCAAGGGAGGCAAGCGGGTCCGTCCCACCTTCGCCTACGCGGGCTGGCTCGCGGGCCGATCCTCGTCGACCCGCATCGGGGCCGATCCCGGCTCCGACGCCAACGGCCGAGTCCTTTCCGACGGCGACGAACCCGATGGGGCCGACGCTGTGCGGGTCGCCGCCTCGTTGGAACTGGTGCAGGCGTGCGCGCTCATCCACGACGACATCATCGACCGTTCCGACACCCGCCGGGGACGTGCGACCGTCCACCGTGAGTTCGAACGCCGACACCAGGACTCCCGATGGGCCGGCGACGCCGCCCACCACGGGGTGGCCGCGGCGATCCTGATGGGTGACCTCGCGCTGGCCTGGGCCGACGACCTGATCCACGGACACGTGCCCGACGAACCCCGTGGCGCCGTCATCCCCGATCCCGACCCGCCCGCGGAGACGGCGGTCCACCGACTCTCGGGCGCCACGCCGCGTCCGATTCCGGCACGGGTCGGCCGCGTGTGGTCGTCGATGCGTACCGAGGTGCTGGGTGGCCAGTATCTCGACATCGTGAACGAGGTCGGCGGCGACGAATCGGTCGACGCCGCCTATCGCGTGATGCAGTTCAAGACCGCCGCCTACACCGTGGCCCGGCCTCTGGAGCTGGGCGCCACTCTCGCGGCGGCAGGCCCGGTCCTCGTCGACGACCTGCGCAGCGTGGGGCACGACCTCGGCATCGCCTTCCAGCTTCGCGACGATTTGCTCGGCGTGTTCGGTGATCCGGGACAGACCGGCAAACCCTCGGGCGACGATCTGGTGGCCGGGAAGCGCACCGCACTGCTCGCGGTGGGGCTGGCCCGCGCCGGAGCGAAGGACACGCATCTCGCCGACCGGCTGCGCGGCGCCGTCGGGCGACCACTGTCGGAGGACGAAATACGCACGGCCCGAGCGATCCTCACCGACGTGGGCGCGGTCGAGGAAATCGAGCGTCAGATCTCCGCCCTACTCGCCTCTGCCCTGGACACGCTCGCGACCACCGACATCTCCGAGTCCGTCCGTGCCGAACTGATCACGTTCGCCCACCGCATCGCCCACCGCACGACGTGACTGCCACGCGCGACGACAGACCACGAACCCGGCCCGCCGATATCGTGCGAGCCGCCGGCTTCGGCGATCTGGTGCTGGGCTTCCTCGGCGCCGTCGCGGTCTGTGTCGGCGGCTTCGGCGTCGGCGACGTCGCGCGCAACAACACCGTCGCCCAGGACCTCGGACTGTCGATGATCACCTACGGTCACGGTAAGACGTTGTTCGGCACCATATTCTGGCTCGGTGTGGCGACGATGGTGATCGCGTGGGTCCGCGTGGGGCGCGCAGTCGTCTCCTCATCGGCGGTCCCGTCGGTGAGCACGCTCCGGGTCGGAGTCCTGGCCTGGGCAGCCCCGCTGGCGCTCACCGTGCCGCTCTACAGCCGTGATGTGTATGCCTATCTCGGGCAGGGCGCCGTGTTTCGTGAGGGATTCGATCCGTACGCGGACGGGCCGGCCCATCATGCTGGTCCACTGTTGGACAGCATGGCCCAGGTGTGGGCAACGACGACGGCCCCATACGGCCCGTTCTTCGTCGGCGTGACCCGTGTCGTCACCGAGATCACCGCCGACCACGCGATCCTCGGCGTGTACGCGATGCGCCTGGTCCTGCTGCCCGGTCTGTTGTTGGCGCTCTGGGCGATTCCGCGCCTGGCCGAACACTTCTCCGCCTCGCCGCAGGCCGGGCTCTGGCTCGCGGTCGCCAACCCGATGATCCTGATCCACCTGGTGTCCGGAAGTCACGTCGAGCTGCTGATGATGGGGGTCCTCGTCTCCGGGGTCACCCTGGCGGTCACCGGACGACATGTCAGCGGCCTCGCGGTCTTGGGGCTGGCCGTCTCGATCAAGGTCACCGCCGGTGTCGCCATCCCGTTCGTCGCGTGGATCTGGTTGTCACACATCCGCGCCCGACGACCTGTTCGCACCGGCGACGTCATCGGGGTCTTCGCCGCGGTGGTCGCGATCACGGTGGCGGTGTTCGCCGTCTGGACCGTCGTCGTCGGACTCGGATTCGGATGGCTCACCGGTCTCGGCGGGGCCGATCAGATCATCAACTGGTTCACCCTGCCCACGCTGGCCGGGCATCTGGTGACGCTGGTCGCCGCGCCCTTCACAGCGCTGAATCTACAGCCGGTGCTGGTGGTCACGCGTGCCATCGGTGCGGCCGTGCTCGCCATCCTCCTGGTCGGTCTGTGGTGGACGCATCGCCGCGACGAACGCAGCGCGATGGCGGGCATGGTGTGGGCGATGCTCGCCGTCCTGTTGCTCGAACCCTCCACCCTCCCCTGGTATTACACCTGGGTGCTGTGCCTGGCGGTGGCGTTCACGTTGCCGCAGTGGGCGCGCGCGACGGTGGTCTTCGTGTCGACCTTCATGCTGATCGTCTTCCAACCCGACGACTCGATCGTGTTCTACAAGCTCCCGGAGGTGACCCTTGCGACCGCGCTGTCCGCGCTCGCGTCGGTCTCCCTACTCGTCCGCGACCCGCTCCGTCTCGGCCGCGTCATCGACTGGTTCCGTGACCGCCCGGCCGACGACGAGAGTGGCGGCGTGGACCGGCCGGCGACGGCGCCCGGTGGGTGAGAGCGCGGTTCGGACGCCGGATGCGGACGCCACCCGTATCCGGCTCGGCTACCGACGGGCCCGCACTCTGACCGCCGAACACGGTCGCACCTACTACGCCGCGGCATGTCTGTTGCCCGGCCCGCAACGTCGCGGCGTGTTCGCGCTCTATGCGTTCGCCCGGATCGTCGACGATGTAGTGGATCGAGCTACGACAGACACCGCCGGGCCATCCGCGGCTCGCCTGGATCACATCGAGACCGCACTGGATGCCACGCTGCGCCCACGTCCCGGGGTACCGCCGCGCCCGACGGTTCCGGCCGAGACGGACCTCGACGTCGTCCTCGCCGCGCTGCGCGACACGGTCGACCGTTTCCGGATCCCGGCCGACACCTTCGAGGCGTTCCTGCGCTCGATGCGGATGGATGCCCCGGGCACCGCCGAGTTCCGCGATCGTTACCGGACCTGGGATGAACTCGCCGACTACACGTACGGCTCGGCGGCGGTGATCGGCCTCCAGATGGTCCCTCTCCTCGGCGTGGCCGACGCGACACCCGAGATGAGGTCGGGTGCGGCGAAACTCGGCGAGGCATTCCAGCTGACGAATTTCCTTCGCGACGTCGCGGAGGACCTCGACCGTGGCCGGATCTATCTGCCCACCGACGAACTCGCGATGTTCGGTGTCGACGAGGCTCACCTGCGCTGGTGCCGCAGCCGTGGGACGACGAGCAGGCAACTCGCCCGCGCTCTCGCGCACATGATCGCAGTCAACCGCTCCCAGTACCGTCAGGCCTGGCCGGCGATCACGCTGCTGCCCAACCGTTCCCGCCACTGCGTACTCGCCGCTGCGGCGGCGTACCGCGACATCCTCGGCGAGGTGGAACGTGGCGGCTATCAGGTGATGGATCATCGCGCGGTCGTCTCCCGGCGGCGCCGGGCGATGCGGGTCGCACAGGCAGTCGTCGGGTACGACGCGGCCGACGGATCGATCTGAGACGGCCGGAACTCTCGATCCGGAGCGTCTCAGAAGGCCTGGGCCTGGGCGCGACGGATGACCTCACGCGCGGAATGCGTGTGCAACGCCTCGGCCGGATGCATGTCGAGGTCGTCCTGCGGTGTGAACAACCACGTCATCACCTCGTCGCGTGTGTAGCCACCGTCGAACAGCACCTCCACGAGACCGGTGAAGTGTTTGACGATCCCGAAATCGTCGAAGAAGACCTCAGGGACGGCAGGCTGCCCGCCCCGCGAGACGGCCAGGAGTTGGTGATCGCGGATGAGCGTTCGTACGCGATTGGACGAGACACGTAGCCGCTGGGCCACCTGGTCGACCGTGAGCGTGGCGATCTCGGGCGGGAGACTGTCTTCGGACAGCGGTAGTGAACCCACACGGCGAGCGTACCGGCTCGTCGCCCGCCGCGGCGACGATGGCGGCGACCGAGGTCACCGGGTCGTGGTACGACCCGAGTCGGTCCCCCGGGGACATGAGGATTCCCGGTAGATTCGGATGACGTGAAGCCTCCCACCGACTCCCTGCTGGGCGCGACCCTCGAGGGCCGCTACCGGATCGACGCGCCGATTGCGCGCGGCGGGATGTCGGCGGTGTATCTCGGTGTCGACCTGAGATTGGGCCGGTCGGTGGCGATCAAGGTTATGGACGAGCGCTACAGCGGTGACCCGATGTTCCTGCGACGATTCGAGTTCGAGGCACGGGCCGTCGCGGGGCTCAAACATCCGGGGCTCGTCGCGGTCTACGACCAGGGCATCGACGACGGCATCGCTTTCCTGGTCATGGAACTCGTGGAGGGCGGCAGTCTCCGAGAACTGTTGCGCGAACGGGGCCCCATGCCGCCGCACGCCGTCACCGCCGTCACCGAGCCCGTCCTCGGCGGGTTGGGCACCGCGCACGCGGCCGGGCTCGTCCACCGAGATGTCAAGCCGGAGAACGTGCTCATCTCCGACGCCGGCGAGGTCAAGGTCGCCGATTTCGGTCTGGTCCGCGCCGTGGCCGAAGCCGGCGTGACGTCGGCGAGCGTCATCCTCGGAACGGCCGCCTACTTGTCCCCCGAACAGGTCGAGTCAGGCGAGGCCGACGCGCGCAGCGACGTCTACTCGACAGGGGTGCTGATGTTCGAGTTGCTCACCGGCCGAACACCTTTCCGGGGAGACACACCGCTGGCCATGGCATATCAGCGGTTGAGTTACGACGTGCCCGCTCCCGGCGATGTGGTCGATGGCGTACCGGAGGAGTTCGACGAGATCGTGTTGCGCGCCACCGAGCGTGACCCCGCAGACCGATTCGCCGACGGCTTCGACATGCAGCAGGCACTGCTTGCTGTCGCCGACGAACTCGATCTGCCCCCGTTCACCGTGCCCGCACCGCGGCGGTCGGCCGAGCGGGAGACGATGGCGCGGCTGCGCGGTGCGCCACAGAACCACGCGCCCGCACCGGCACCCGCACACCACACGAAGGTGCAGTCCCAACCCGGACCGCCCCCGCAGACCGCGTCGCCGGGAGCTCCGATCGCGGCGCCCGGTGCGCGCGCCTCTCGGCCACCGAAACCCGAGGCCCGACGCATGGCCGGCGACCTTCCGCCCGAACAGGATGACCGCGGCACGCTGCGGGCGTTCATCTGGATCTCGATCGTGCTGGTCGTCGCCGTGGCCGTCGGTGCTGTCGGCTGGTGGATCGGACAGACCTACCTGGCCTGATCAGAACAGCGCGACAGTATCCGAAGTTCTTGAGGTCGGATCTGTGGACGAGAGACTCAGCCGCGGAGCATCTCGGCGACCAAGAAGGCCAGTTCGAGCGACTGTTGGGTGTTCAGTCGCGGATCGCACGCCGTCTCGTAGCGTCCGGCCAGGTCGAGGTCGGAGATGTCCTGGGCGCCACCGAGACACTCGGTCACGTCCTCACCGGTCAGCTCGATGTGCACGCCGCCGGGATGAGAACCCAACGCGCGGTGCACCTCGAAGAACCCCTGCACCTCGTCGACGATGCGGTCGAAGTGGCGGGTCTTGTAGCCGGTGGACGCCTCGTGCGTGTTGCCGTGCATGGGATCGCACTGCCAGATCACCTTGTGCCCGGTCGCCTCGACCGCGGACACGATCGCAGGCAACACGTCGCGCACCTTGTTGTTGCCCATCCGGGCGACGAGGGTGAGCCGCCCGGGACGGTTGTGGGGATCGAGTCGCTCGACGTATTCGACAGCCTGCTCGGGTGTGGTCGTCGGCCCGATCTTGACACCGATCGGGTTGCTGATCAGCTCGGCCAGCGCGATGTGCGCCCCGTCGAGTTGCCGGGTCCGCTCACCGATCCACAGGAAATGCGCCGACAGATCGTAGAGGACCTTCTCGTCGGCGTTGTCCGGGTCGTCGGCCAGACGCAGCATGGCCCGTTCGTAGTCGATGACCAGCGCCTCGTGCGAGGCAAAAATGGACGCCGAATCCAGGTTCGAGTCGGTCACCCCGCACGCATCCATGAAGCGCAGGCCGCGGTCGATCTCGGACGCGAGCGCCTCGTAGCGCGCACCCGCGGGGGACGTACGCACGAACTGCCGGTTCCAGAGATGGACGCGACGCAGGTCCGCCTCCGAACCGGTCAGCGCCCGAACCAGATTCATCGCGGCAGCGGCATTCGCATACGCGCGCACCAGTCGCGAGGGGTCGTGGACACGGGTGACCTCGTCGGCGGGAAAACCGTTGACCATGTCGCCGCGGTAAGACGGCAGTCCGAGAGCGTCGGTGTCCGAGGACCGGGGCTTCGCATACTGGCCGGCGATGCGGGCCACCTTGACGACCGGCATGCTGGCGCCGTAGGTCAGGACGACGGCCATCTGCAACAAGGTCCGGATGTTGCCCTTGATGTGCGGCTCGGTGTTGTCGACGAAGGTCTCCGCGCAGTCGCCACCCTGCAGCAGGAACGCACGCCCCTGGGCGACCTCGGCGAGCTGGTCGGCCAGGGACCGGACCTCGACCGGCATGCAGATCGGCGGGACGCTCTCGAGCACGGTCCGCATCTTGCGGGCCTCGTCGGCCGGCCAACTCGGCTGCTGCAGCGCCGGACGGGCGAGGGCATCGTCGAAGCGGCTCTGCAGGTCGCCGGGCAGCGGCGGGAGCTCCGGGAGGTCCTCGATCGGAACGTCTACGGTCCAGTTGGTCACCACGGATACAGGGTAGTGGAGTCCAGGCGACGCCCACAGCGAGGGTCGTCGGCCTCGTGGCCGCCGATCAGTGACGAGACGACTCGATCGCCTGCCACTTTCGCCAGTTGTGACGCGCGTCGGTGAGGGCGTCGTGGGCATCACGGGGTGACGGTGGCAGCGCCGGACTTCCCGCCGCCTCCCAGTGCTGACGCAGTTCGCGGGTGAACCGCGGTATCGCCCGAGGTAGAGCCGTCATCGGGCCCCACAGTTGACACAGCACGACGTGGTCGTACGCCCCGACCCACGCCCACAGCTCGACGTCGTCACCGGTCTCGGTGAGGAACTCGAGGAGCTCGTCGCGAATCTGTGAACGGCTGCGCCAGACCTTCGCCGCGGGTGACGGTAGTTTGGGCAACACGTTGGTCCTCACCCAGTCACCGGCCCGCGCGGGGTCGAACTCGGTGGAGACGGCATAGTATTCCCGTCCGTCCTCGGCGACGACACCGATAGATATGAGTTCGATGGTGGTGCCGTCCTCGATAAACTCCGAGTCGTAGAAGAACCGCATACCCTTCAGTATTCACACATCATGTGAGCGGAGAATTGCCGAGACCATGACTGCACTGTCCGAGGCCGACACCCGGCTGCGCCGATGGGCGCCGTCGACACGGGCCCGCGCGCTCATCGCCGCGGCGTTCGGGGTGTCGGCCACCCTTCAGATCGTGGGCGTCCCGTTCACGTCGAGTTTCGGCACCCGCACCCGCATCGACCTCGACGTCTACCGCCTCGGCGCACAGATCTGGCAGCACGGCCAGAGTCTCTACGCGGATGGCTCGATGCCGTTCACCAGCGACGGCATCTGGCTCCCCTTCACCTATCCCCCGTTCGCGGCGATCGGATTCGTCCCGTTGGGGGCGCTCGGGCTCGGCCTCGCCGGTCTGCTGATGTCGCTGCTGACGGTCGGGCTGGTCGTCGTGGTCAACCACATCGTCCTCACTGTGCTGTCGGTCGGTACCCGCACGAATCGGTGGTGGGCGGCCCTGGTGATCGCCACTCCTGCGCTCTGGTTCAACCCGCTCTGGATGACCTTGGGATTCGGACAGATCAACGTCATCCTGATGGCGCTGATCGTCGTCGACATCTTCATCGTCGGCCGAGGCCGCGCCCGACCCGCCGGGCCGCTGCGCGGAGTGCTCACGGGCATCGCCGCCGCGGTCAAACTCACTCCGCTGGTTTTCGTCAGCGTCTTCTGCGCAGCTCGTCAGTGGCGCGCTGCGACCGCCGCGGTCGGTGCATTCGTCGGCGCCGCCGCGCTGGCCTGGATCTGGCTGCCCTCTGACTCCGTCGACTACTGGACGCACACCCTGTTCCACACGACCCGGATCGGCGATCCGGCGGGCCGGATCAACCAGAATCTCAACGCGATGTGGATCCGGCTCGTGCCGCGGGCGGAGTCGACCGAACTGCTCCTGTGGGTGACCAGTTCGCTGGTGGTGACCGTGCTCGCACTCGTCGCCGCACGCTCCTGCAAACCCGTCACCGCCTTCGCACGACTCCGCGACATCGGCACGGACCCATCGACGGGCCGCCTCGGCGCCGACCCGAGCGCCGGTGTCGCGGCGGTGCTGGCCACCTGTGTCACCGCGATCTGGGGGCTGCTCGTGTCCCCGACATCGTGGGCGCACCATTGGGTCTGGGCCGTTCCCACGATCATCGTCTCCGCCGTGGTCGCCGCGCGCAGCACCGACCGCCGCACGCAGGTCGCGTACGGGATGGTCACGGTCCTCGGTGTCGTGATCTTCTCACTCGGCCCGTTCCAGTTCCTGTCGCCGGTGGTGCGACAGTGGTCGATCATCGACCACCTGATCGGCAACTCCTACACCTTGTGGGGCCTGGCTGTCCTGCTCGTCGTCTGGCTGCTGCCCCCGCATCTCACCGAACGCGACGTCGCCGACACAAGACGGGTATCCGCGCCGGTTGATCGGAAGCGCGCGGCGGCCCCTGCGGTGCCGAGCTGAGGCACCGGCACATGTGCGAGTGTGGCCGCCCTTCGTGACGCTTCGCTCGTTCCTCGCGAGGCTCCTCAGGGACCGGGGGTCGACACCGCACCCGAACCTCGCCAGGCCCCTCAGGGACCGGGGATCGACACCGCACCCGAACCTCGCCAGGCCCCTCAGGGACCGGGGATCGACACCGCACCCGAACCTCGCCAGGCCCCTCAGGGACCGGGGATCGACACCGCACCCGAACCTCGCCAGGCCCCTCAGGGACCGGGGATCGACACCGCACCCGAACCTCGCCAGGCCCCTCAGGGACCGGGGGTCGACACCGCACCCGAACCTCGCCAGGCCCCTCAGGGACCGGGGGTCGACACCGCACCCGTACCTCGCGAGGCCCCTCAGGGACCGCGACAACGACACCCGCCCGTTGCTCGCCAGGCCCCACAATGCTCGGGTAGCTCAGGCGGCCGCGGAGGCGACCGGCTTCGCCTTCTTCTCCTTGAGCGACGCGGCGTAGATGTCGACGTATTGCTGACCGGACAGCTGCATCAGCTCGTACATGATCTCGTCGGTGACAGCGCGCTCGATGAATCGGTTGCCCTGCATCCCCTCGTAGCGGGCGAAGTTCAGCGGCTTGCCGATCTTCACGACGATTCGTGCGGGACGCGGGATGATCGATCCCGGGGGATTCAGTTTCTCGGTGTTGATCATGGCCACCGGGATCACCGGGACGCCGGTGTCGAGCGCGATCCGGGCCAGCCCGGTCTTGCCCTTGTACAACCGCCCGTCGGGCGACCGGGTGCCCTCCGGATACATCCCCATCATCTCGCCGGCCTCGAGCTGGCGTCGCGCGGCGGTCAGCGCGCCCGCGGCGGCCTCGGCACCCGAACGGTCGATCGGGATCTGACCGACCGCAGAGAAGAACCAGCGCTGAAAGGCACCCTTGAGACCGGTGCCGGTGAAGTATTCACTCTTGGCGAGAAAGTAGATCCGCCGATTCACCATCAACGGCAGGTAAAAACTGTCCATGACAGCGAGATGGTTGCTGGCGAGAATGGCCGCACCCCGCGCGGGGATGTTCTCCAGACCCTCGATCCGCGGCCGGCCGAGGACTCGCAGAATTGGCCCGAGCAGCACATATTTGAACGTGTAGTACCACATCGAAAGACTCCGAACCTCGTCGCTCGCCGCCGCCTCAGACCTTACCCGCAGAAACGATACACATCCTCAGGTTCGGCTGCGCACCGTCTCCCCTGCGGCAGCCCTGATTCCTTGGCGCGCAACTTCTGCCGCGCCGATCACACCTGCACTCTCGCCGAGTTGGGTGCCTCGGATCCGCGCGAGCTGACGGTGCCCGGCACCGGTCACCAACCGCGCGTAATGTTCCCGCGCCTCATCGAGGAAGAGGCCCGATGCCGCGCCGACACCGCCGGCCAGGACGATGAGGTCGGGGTCGAAGATGTCGGCGATCATGGCCAGCCCCTGACCGAGGGATGCGGCGAATTGTGCGAATGCCGCCAGCGCGACCGCGTCTCCGTCGGCGGCCGCACCTGCCACCCGACGTCCGGTGAGCGCACCGGGATCGGCCGCCACGTCGGCCGCCAGCTGGCTGCGACCCCAGTCGCCATCGGCCAGCAGCTCCAGCACGGTGTCGACCAATGCCGTTCCACTGCAATATCTTTCCCAGCAACCGAGCTTCCCGCAGGAACACACCCGGCCGTTCGGGACCACCGTCAGGTGCCCGAGTTCGGGGGCCACTCCGAAGCTGCCCCGATAGATCTCGCCGTCGAGCAGCAGGCCGGCACCGATTCCCGTGCCGATCGCCAGCACCAGCGAGTTCTTGCCGCGTGCCGCCGCACCGAAACGCCACTCGGCCACGGCCGCGGCGTTCGCATCGTGCTCGGCGAACACCGGGATACCGATGCGGGCCGTCATGTCCTCCGCGACCGCCGCCTCGCGCCACGGCAGGTGCGGAGCGAAGCGGATGACCCGCCGGTCCGGGGTGAGGAAGCCGGCGATGGCCAAGCCCACACCCTTGGCCGCCCACCGTGAGGTCAGTTCCCCCACCAGCCGGTCCAGACAGTGCTCGAGCGCGGTTGCCGTCGGCGGTGTCGCCGCGCGCAGGGTGTCGAGCATCGCACCGTGGTCGTCGACGACGGAGGCGCGCACGCTTGTTCCGCCGATATCGATGCCGATGGTCAAGTCCCCCATCAGTTCTCACCTTCGAGGTCCGGTCGGCGAACATTCGCGGACGGATTGGTCACGTCAAACCGCACCGAGATCGGCTGATAGTGCGGGGCACCGCCCGGCGCCGTGGGCGGCGTGGACCGCAATGCGTTCGCCATCGCCTCGAGAACCGCGATCAGGGCCGCGATGAGACGTGCGAGCAGGTCGCCCAACTCGCTGAGCAACCCGGTGATCTCGCCGGAGAGATCGATGATCGTCGCAGCCTCGGTCGGCACGCCCGCACTGGCCGCGCTCCGCGACCCCGAACCCCCGAAGACCGTGGCGAGCTGATCGATCTGTGTCGCCAGGCCCAGCAGGAAGTCACGAACCGGGTCCCCCGCCGCGGCTCCCGAGCGCCCGGAACGGTCGCCTCCGGCTCGATGGGAACGGTCGCCTCCGGCTCGATGGGAACGGTCGCCTCCGGCTCGATGGGAACGGTCGCCTCCGGCTCGATGGGAACGGTCGCCTCCGGCTCGATGGGCGTGTCCTGCGACGTTGTCGTCGCCACGCCCGGTCGTGTCGTCCGAGGTCATCTGGGCAGCTCTCCTGTCCGGCTGGGCAGTAGTGTACGTGACGCCGCGGGCGCAGCGTGTCGGGCGTCAGCGGCCCTGGGGCCACAGTGCCGGGTCGGGGGCGAACCGGATCCTGATGTCGGTCCCGTCCCACGCCGCGTCCACGACAACGCAGCGACGCAGCACCGATGGCAGGCGTACCGGATGTCGGAATCCGCCCACCGTCACCAGCAGATCGTCGCCCGACCGCCCCAACTGCAACCCCTCGGGTTCGGGAAGTCGCTGCCGCCAGGTGAGTTCGAACACCCGATCCGAACCCGCGCCGTCTCCCGGACCAGAGTCCGTCACCTGCGCCGCACCGGAACCGCATCGCCGCCCGTCGGGGAGCGGCAGGGTGACCCCCAGCTTCCTGAGCCGCGCTGCTCGATCGATCTGCTGCTCGACACGATGCACGGCCGTGCACGTGACGTGTCCCCCGTCGGCCTGCACCACCGACCGTATGCGGGTGATGCGCTCTTCACAACCACTGGCATCCTCACCCCCGACGCCGCCGTTGACCATGACCGATCGCAATGCCAGGCCCATCACGTCGGACGTGGCAAGAAAATGAGGCAACAGTCGCTCACCGCGATCGTCGGCACCGACCACGACATGAACGGCGACGCTGTGCGCGTCGGTCACCAATTCGGTGATGTCGAGACAATCTCGATCGATGGCGTCCACGGCCGATGTCAACTGTGCCATCACCGGCCGTTCCGCCGCCGCCGCGAGCCGACGATGCCTGGGCCACAGCCGATTCAGAGCCTGACTCAGCACCGACGAGGCGCGCAGGAACTCGAACGGGTCGCCGAATCCGGAGGCATCGACGACGATGCGCCGCCACTGACCGCTGATCGCCTCGTCCCGGATGCGGCGTAACACGAGGAAATCCTCGATGCCGGGTAACGCCGCGAGCTCTTCGGCGGCGATCTCGGACAACATGCCCACACCCGGCAACGACACCCTCGATCGGGCAAGTGTCTCCGACAACACGGTCGTGAAATCCGTCCAGGTGTGCTCGAGCAGCACCAGACTGTCCAGCGACAACAGATGCAGATGCGCCGAGACTGCGACCGGTTCGTCTGAGTTCCGAAAGACTCCGAGCATCCGCGCCGTCGGCGAGATCCGGTCCACGGTGACGAGCAACGTGTCGTGCTCGGGTACCAGTGACGCAGCGCCGCGCTCCCGGCCACGCGGACCGGCCCCGGACCGCCCCAGCGCGCCAGAAGCCGCGGTCACCGAGACCCCGGCACCACCCGGCCCGATCACCACATGGATGGGCGTGAGATCGATCAGCCTTCGACCCTCTTCTTCAAGTCGTTGAGCGCGGTCTCGGTGATCGCCTTCTCGGCGCGACGCTTCAACTGGCCGATCATCGGCACGAGCAGATCCACCATCAATTCGTAGGTCACTTTCGTCGACCCCGGAACCTGCTGCGAGAGAACGTATCGGCCCCGCTGGTCGCGTTGCAGGTCGCTGCTCACCAGACGCCACGACACCGCCCGGCCGTCGCGATCCCACTCGTAGGCCAGGACGTAGGTGTCCTGGAGCACACCCGCGTCCAAAACGAAGCGGACCTCACTGGGGTGGCCATCGTCCCCGGTCTCGGTGACCTCGACCTCGCGTGCGGCGGTCACCCATGCGGGGTAATGCTCGAAGTCGGCGATCACGGCCATGATGTCCGCGGCGTCCGCATTGATCACGATCGACTGCTCGGTGTGGTCTGCCATCATCGCACCGCCTGATCCGTGGTCTGGGCGTCCTCGTCGATGATCGCGGGACCACCGACCCGCCGACCCGACTCGAGACGCTCCTTCACCTCGAAGGACATCAGTTTTCCGGCTGCACGTCGGTCCCGGTTCGCAGCCGCCAGCGCTGTCGCCCTGGCACGCGCGTCGTCGGGCAACGCGCCCCGGGGCTCGGCGTGCAGAAAATAGTGCAGGACGAATCCGTCCATGACCGGCTCACACCAGATCTCCATGGTGCCCGTCACCGCGCCGTCGACCTTCCACCGCACACCCTGCGCGCCTCGGTCCTCGGTCACGCGCAGACGCAGATCTGGCCACCAGCGTCGCCAACTGGCCTGGTCACCGACAACCTCCGCCACCAAGGACGGTGCAGCGGCGACGAAGGTCTCATCGGCCACCTGAATGCTCGTCACGATCACTAGCTTCACATACTCGGGCGATCTCGGGACAGACACCTCGTGGGACCGCACATTCGCCGACGGAGCCGGGACTACCATCGCTGAAGTGAATCGTCGGCGAAAGGTACATCGATGAGTGAGTTCAGTGTCCCGGCTCGGTTCTCCATCCCGGAGAATGCGAACTGCACCGACATCATCTTCCGCATCGCCGAGTCCGAGCCGGCCAAGGTGGTGTTCCGACTCAAGGTGGGCTCGGACTGGACGCCGGTCACCGCCGCCGACGCCGCGGCCCGGATCACTGCGATAGCGAAGGGACTGATCGCCGAGGGCGTCGCACCCGGCGACCGCGTCGCGCTGCTGTCGCGGACGCGTCTCGAGTGGAATCTCATCGACTTCGCGATCTGGTCCGCCGGCGCGATCACGGTCCCCATCTACGACTCGTCCTCGGGCCCCCAGATCGAATGGATCATGGCGGACTCCGATGCGAGCACGATCATCGTGGAGGACGCCGGCCACCGCGAGATCTTCGACGGGATCGATGGTCTCGGGTCGGTCCGGGTGTTCCAGATCGACGTCGCCGACGGTGACGGTGCCATCGCCCGACTCGAGAAGGCGGGCGCGGAGATACAGGACGACGAGGTCCTCAAACGCCGATCAACGGTTCATTCGGCCGACCCGGCGACCCTGATCTACACGTCCGGCACGACGGGCCGCCCCAAAGGCTGCGAACTGACCCACGCGAACATGCTCTCCGAGATCGAGGGAGTGCGACAGAGCACCATGACCACCCTGCTCGGGCCCGACAAGCGACTGTTGATGTTCCTGCCGCTGGCACACGTGCTCGCACGTGCGATCACACTGGTCGCCATCGAGTCCGGCGTCGAGGTCGGGCACCATGCCGACACCCGGACCCTCGTCGACGAGTTCGCGACGTTCGCGCCGTCGATGATTCTCTCGGTGCCACGGGTCTTCGAGAAGGTGTACAACAGCGCACGCCAGAAAGCCCACGACGACGGCAAGGGAAAAATCTTCGACATCGCCGTCGATGTCGCCATCGACTACTCCTCGGCGACCGAACGGGGATCGGTCGGGCCGATCCTCAAACTCAAGCACGCACTGTTCGATCGGCTGGTCTACGGCAAGTTGCGGGCCGCGCTCGGAGGCCGGTGCGAGGCGGCGATCTCCGGCGGCGCGCCACTCGGGGCGCGCCTGGGCCACTTCTTCCGAGGGATCGGCGTACCGGTGTACGAGGGATATGGACTGACCGAGACGACCGCCGCCTTCAGCGTCAACACCCCGGGCGAGGTCAAAGTCGGCACGGTGGGGAAGCCGCTGCCCGGCAACAGTGTTCGGGTCGCCGAGGATGGCGAGGTGATGTTGTCCGGCGGCTTGGTGTTCGGCGGGTACTGGCATAACGAGGAGGCGACGGCGGCTGCGTTGGAGGATGGCTGGTTCCACACCGGCGACCTCGGAAACGTGGACGACGACGGCTTCATCACCATCACCGGCCGCAAGAAGGAACTGATCGTGACCGCCGGAGGCAAGAATGTGTCACCCGCCGGGCTCGAAGACGTCATCCGCGCCAACGCACTCGTCTCCCAGGCCCTGGTGATCGGCGACATGAAGCCGTTCATCGCCGCACTTGTCACGATCGATCCCGAGACGTTCCCCGCGTGGAAGGAACGCAACGGCAAACCCGCCGATGCCACCGTCGGCGAGCTGAGCGACGACCCCGACCTGCGGGCCGAGGTTCAGGACGCTGTCGACGCCGCCAACCAGACCGTCTCGCATGCGGAGGCGATCAAGAAGTTCCGTATCCTGCCCGACGACTTCACCGAGGAGACCGGAGAGATGACCCCGACTCTCAAGGTGAAGCGGAATGTGGTGGTGGACAAGTTCTCTGACGACATCGACGCGATCTACGCCAAGTAGCTCACAGCAGCTGTCGCAACCGGGCGGCGATGAACCGCCACTGCCACGTCTCGAGCACGTGCTCACGTCCGCGCGCACCCATCTCCGCTGCGGCGGCCGGGTCCGCGAGGATCGCGGTGATCGCCATCGCGACGGCGTCGATGTCGGTGCCATCGACGACGGTTCCGGTGACCCCTTCGACCACGGTCTCCGGGGCTCCACCCGAGTTCCCCGCGACCACCGGCACACCCGTGGCCGACGCCTCGAGGTAGACGATGCCGAGGCCTTCGACGTCGAGTCCGCCGCCCCGCGTCCTGGCCGGCATGGCGAAGACGTCGGCGACGTTGTGGTAGGCCGGTAGCTCGGCCGACGGGACCGAGCCCGTGAACCAGACGTGTTCGGACATACCGCATTCATCGGCCAGGTCCCGCAGAGCGGCCGCATGCGGTCCCCCGCCGACGATCACGAGTGCCACGTCACCGATCTCCCGGCGGATCAGCGGCAATGCACGGATCAACACGTCCTGTCCCTTACGGGGCACCAATCTCGACAGGCAGAGCACGGTCGGCCGGTCACCGAGACCGAGCTGCTGCCGAACGCGTTGACGCGCCTGAGGATCCGGCGCGAACCGGGAAGCGTCCACGCCCGGGGGCAGGTATTCGAGCGCCGCCTGCGCACCGAACGCCGCGGCGAACCGTCCGCGGGTGTACCGACTGACGAAGGTGACCACATCGGCGTGGCCACCGATGAAGGTGAGGACCTGCCGCGCCACCGGCAACATCGACCATCCGACCTCGTGGCCGTGGGTACTCGCGACCACGCGTCGTGCACCGGCCCGACGAACCGCGGGCGCGAGCGTCGCGAGAGGGGCCGCAGCGCCGAACCAGACGGTCGAGATGCCATGAGACCGTATGATCTTGGCCGCCCGACGCGCGACCAGCGGGGTCGGCAGCATCAGGGTTGTCGGGTGCCGTACCACGATGTACGGCTGCTGTGCGTCGAATTCCTCGTGGCCACGCCACCGTGGCGCGTATACGACCACGTCCTCCGGCGGCAGCAGGTCGATCAGGTTCTGCAGGTAGGACTGTATTCCGCCCGGGCGGGGCGGGAAATCGTTGGTGATCAACAGCGTCCGATGCATCATCGCTCCTGAGCAGTCAACCATCGGCGCCATGAGCTGACCAGCTGGACGCGTGACACGCCCAGTGCATCGGACACGGCCTGATCCTGCCGCCGCCGGTCATCGGTGCCGGCGACACCCAGGTACAGTGCCTTGAGTTTGTCGTCGCCGAAGCGACCCGCCACATACCGGGCGATCGACCACGCGGACTGATACGCCACCAGCGCCTCGTCGGAGTCCACGGCGAAGTCCCGATCCTCGGGCAGGTCGGCCGGAACCTCACCCGCGCGGATCCGCGTGGCCAGATTCGGTGCCGCATCGTCGAAACGCACGTAGGTGCCCTTGCGACCGACGTACTCGGGCACTCCCTCGGTGATCCACAAGGGGGCGCCGGGCGACGTGCTGACCCGCGCCGCGACGTGGGTCAGTTCGTGACGTAACACCACCCCGAGTGCAGGTTCCGGGAGGTCAGCCGAGCTCGGGGTCAGGATCACGCGCTGCCCGACCGCTTCGCGGGCATCGGTGTCCACGCGTGTGAAGACGGTTGCCGCGGCAGCCCCGGTGACGTCGGTGCCGGCACTCCCCGACAGGAGACGGAACTGCTCCGGCGTCTGCGTGGCGACCACCACTGCCCGCTGAGGCCAGTCATCCCCCCAGAAGTCGGTGACCGAGGCCACAGCGCCGGGCAGCAACCGGCGCACCTTGGCAACCTCGGAATCGGTGCCGGCGTAGGACGTGATGACCGACGTGCCGCCGCCGGTGTGGACATCGGAGGCGGCGAGTCCGGGCAGATCCCACATCTGGGTGGGTGGCGCGGTACCGCCGATCGCTGTGGAATCCCCGACGACCTTCCAGTCGTCGCCATACCGCGCCATCACGAGTTGCAGATCCACCATGATGTCGGGTTCGTCAACGCCCGGCGTCGTGGCACCACCGAGCGCATAATGCAGCTCCACCGGCGCCACCCAGGAGTCCGAGCTGCCCTGTGCGTCCAATCGCCCCTGCAGAGCGGGCGGAACAAGAACCTCGGCCTCGTTGGTGGGCGCGATCTCGTAGCGAAACTCCTTGAGTCGCAGCGCCGTGCCGCGTGGCGGAACCGGCGCAGGCGATGACGGCGATGCAGGCGGCCGTGACGCAGCCGAACGTGACGCAGCCGAACGTGACGCAGCCGAACGTGACGCCGACGACTCGGCGGTCGGCGCGGCCGACCTGCTCGCCGCTGTCTCGGCGTGCACGACGCGGCCGGAGAAATCGGCTGCCGCGACCTGCAGGCGAGCGCGAAAGGCCGGTGACGCCGCCGGATCGATGAGTGGGGCCAGGCGCGCCCCGTCACCGGCAAGGATCGCGGCACTCAGGTCATCGAGAGTGCTCTGCACCCCGGCCGCGCGTTGCTCTTCGAAGACGTTGACCGCAGTCGTCGTGCTGCTCGATGGACTGACCGCGGTCTGCGCATCCGTACAGCCGGCCGTCCCCGCCGCCACGAGTACAGCGAGGCCGATCGACATCGGCGCGGTCCACATTCGGCGGGGTACGTCGGCGCCGATCACCCGTACGCGCCCATGCGAAGCGTCACTCAGTACCGGCGGGCGGTGTTGTACGGTCCGGCATCATCGATCGGGACGACCTTCACCGGCACACCGAACGTGGATGCGTGGATCACATACCCGTCGCCGACGTACATGCCGACGTGATGTGCGGTCGGGTAATAGATGATGAGGTCGCCCGGCTGCAGGTCCTTGCGGTCGACCGGTCGGCCGGCACCCATCTGGGCTTCGCTCGAACGTGGCAGGGTCTTGCCTGCCTGACGGTAGGCCCAGACCATCAGGCCCGAGCAGTCGAAGGAGTTCGGGCCCGTCGCACCCCATACGTAGGGATCACCGATGCGGGTCAGCGCCGCCTGGACGGCGACGAGTTCGGGCGAGGTGCCCTTCGGGATGAAGCGAGGGTCGAAATCGAACTTGGGTCCCCGCAGCGCGGCGAGCTGCTTGCCGGTCATCGACTCGTACACGGCTCGGATCTGGATCGCCTGCAGCTGGAGGTTGGCCTGCTTGGCCTGGAGTTCCCCACGGGTCTTCTCCGCGGCAGCCACCGCGGTTGTGGCATCGGCTGCGGTCTTGTCGGCGGCCGCCTTCGCCGCCAGCGTCGTGCGGCGCGCGTCTTTCAGACCCTGCAGATCGTGCGCCGCCTGGCGGGAGATCAGCTCGAGGCCGGACATCTGGTCGAGCAACGACTGCGGCGAGTCACTCACCAGCACCGCGTAGAGCCGGTTGACCCGCGCACCCTTGTAACTGGCGCGGACCACCGAGTCGACACGGTCCTGATAGCTCTCCAGGCGCTGCTCGGTGGACGTCAGGTTTCGATCTGCCTCAGCGGACGCCTTCTTCGCATCTGCCACGATGGCACGCTGTTTGTCGTACTCGATCTTGGCATTGTGCATCGCCTCGGCCGACTGCTCGGCGGCGTCGCTGAGTTTCTTGTACTGCGTCAGCAACTGGTCCGGTGTGCGAACCGGCGCGGCCGAGGCATCACCCGCCCCGCCCGCCGAGACCAGTTGACACAGCGACAAGATCGAGACCATCACCGCGGCCGCGAGCATCGCCGGCACGGACCGCTTGCGTGCGGGCGACCATCCGGCTACCACGCTTGTCACTTCTCCTCCACCGATAACCCCCCGGCACCAGGCCCGATGACCGTGTCGGATCATCGAGGGCCCTGGTGATCTGGTTGGGCGGACCACGCAGTTCGCGCGGTCCGCCCAACAAAGCTCACATCGTGGCCGATGCTCAGTAGCGTCGTATCCCGGTGACCGACCAGTTGCTCACCTTGTCCTTCTTCACCGGCACACCGTAGGTCGACGCGTGCACGAAGGTCCCGTTACCGACGTAGAGGCCCGCGTGCCCGCCCCCGTTGAAGATCAGCACGTCGCCGGGCTTGGCCTGCGCGATCGATGCCACCGGACGTCCGCCGCCCAGCTGTCCGTAGCTGTCGCGCGGAATGGTCTTACCGGCCTGCTTGTACGAGTAGTAGACGAGGCCCGAGCAGTCGAAAGCGTTCGGGCCGGCGGAACCGTATGAATACGGTGAGCCGATCTTGCTCTCGGCGACCCGGACGGCCTTCTGCGCCGCGGTGGGCTGGGCGCCGAGCAGGCCGCCACCACCCTTGGGCCGGAACTGCTGCGGGATCTGATCACCGTTGAGGCCGGGCACGGTGAAGGTGCCGAGATTCGGGATCTCGACGCTGGCGCCGGGCGACTTGGCCGCCGGCGTGGCCTTGGGTTGCTGGGGGACCTGCTTGGTATCGACCCCAGGAAGCTCGAAACTGCCGAGGTTCGGCATTTGCACGGGCGCTGCGAGCGCCGGGCCGGCGACAGCTGCCAGCGAGCCGACGGTGATCGACCCTGCGACGACCGCGCGCTTGGCTACCTTGCTGCCGCGGTTGGGCTGCTCCAAACGATGTTTGGCCACGAAGCGACTTCTCCTTGCTCTCCCTTCGACCGCCTACCGAGTTAGCTGTCGGGTTCGGGCCGGAAGAATGGCCCTACACGGCAGACTCGACGACGCGTGACACGTCGCCGGGCATGCGCGATTCACCCCAATTCGGATCGCTCCGAAAACTGATGGTTCCCCGGTTCGCCCAGAGGGCGATTGAGCGGTGACCTGTCCAGACCACTCCTGTTGGAGCGGGACGCTCTGAAAGGTCTCGGAAAGGTTACGAAATCGGATGCGGGTCTGTCCACCGACCCTCGGGGCCCCGAAATCCGAGTCCGACTCACCCAGCCCGCAATATCCGGAGACGACGCTCAGAAACGCCACTCTGAACTGCAGTTTTACCTTTTCTTGCAGATACTGCAGAGTCTCTGGTGACCATTGCAGCGGAGACGAAAACATCGATCGCGGCGTCGATCGCAGCGTCGGCGGAGGCCGCCGTTTCCGTGACCTTTCCTCCACCTTCACCGGTGGGGTTTTCGCAGTTGGGAGGGTCGAACAGCACCTGCATCATGCACCCGTCGCAGGCGACCGGACGGACCGGGCAGGTCTGGCAGTCTACGTACATGTGTGATCTCCATCTCATTTGAGTCGGTGGGCATGTCGACGGCCGTCAAACCGGACGATCAGCGCCATGCGTCACATGTGAAGGAGAGTAGGAACCCGCACCGACAGATCCGGCCGGGCGACACCGACAACGGGTGAAATCACACCCTCCCCGCCTGTCACATCCGAATCTGTCGTTACGTCGAACTAATGTTCGCAACCGTGGTGCACTCATCGGCCGGGACCGGCGGACAACTCACCTTCGCGGACCTCGACGACGGCGACGACTTCTCGGATCGCTCGCTGTTCGACACCACGTTGGTCGTGGTCGACCTCGAGACGACCGGTGGCAGCGCCACCGCAGACCGCATCACCGAGATCGGGGCCGTGAAGATCCGCGGCGGTGAGGTGCTCGGTGAGTTCGCCACTCTCGTCGACCCCGGCTGCCCCATCCCGCCCAAGATCGTCACCCTCACCGGCATCACCGAGGCCATGGTCAGTGACGCACCGGCGATCGGCGAGGTCCTCATGTCCTTCGTGGAGTTCGCCCGCGGTTCGATCCTCGTGGCCCACAACGCGCGGTTCGACATGGGCTTTCTGCGGCAGAACGCGGCGCGACTCGGAATCGACTGGCCCTTCGACATCAGCCTCTGCACGGTCACCATGGCCCGCCGGATCCTGAGCCGCGACGAGGCGCCCACGGTCCGGCTGTCCGCACTCGCGGACCTGTTCGACGTCACGGTCCGCCCCACGCACCGAGCCCTCGACGACGCACGGGCCACCGTCGAGGTCTTTCATCGCCTGCTCGAGCGCGTCGGCAACCAGGGCGTGTCGACCTATGGCGAGCTCACCGCGTACCTTCCGCGCCGGACGACGCGCCTGCGCGCCAAACGCGCTCTGGCGCAGGATCTTCCGTCACTCCCAGGCGTCTACATGTTCCGCGGGCCGTCCGATGAGGTGCTCTACGTGGGCACCACGGTCAACCTGCGGCGTCGGGTGATGTCGTACTTCACCGGAAACGACCCCCGCCGACGCATCGGCGAGATGGTGAACCTGGCGACGCGTGTCGACCACGTGGAGTGCGCCCACGCCCTCGAAGCCGGCGTCCGCGAACTGCGGCTTCTGGCCGCCCATGCTCCTGCCTACAACCGCCGCTCGACCCAACCGCACCGCGGCTGGTGGGTCGTGCTGACCGCCGAGCGCTTTCCGCGCCTCAAGGTCTCCCGGACACCCACCGAGGACTGCATCGGGCCGATCGGAAATCGCACATCTGCCACCACCATCGCTGAACTGATCTCCCAGGCCACGGGATTGCGCAGCTGCACAACACGATTGGGATCCGCATCACACCATTGGTGCCGTTCCGAGGCGGCCGGCGGCCCACGCATCGGTGGATGTCACGCCGCGTCCGACCGTCCACTGACACTGCCCGACTACCTGCCGCGCGTGTCCACCACACGCGATCTGCTGTCCGGCGACTCGGATGCCCCCCTCATCACACTGACCGAGCGACTCGCGCGACTGTCCGAGGCTCACATGTTCGAGAGTGCCGCGCGCCACCGGGACCGCGTGTCGGAGACGATCGACGCCCTCGCGCGGTGTCAGCGCCTCGGCGCGCTGTGTTCGATCGCCGAGCTGGTGGTGGCGCACCCCGACGATGATCGGGGATGGGAACTGGCGGTGATCCGATACGGCCGCCTGGCCAGTGCGGGTGTCGCCCGCCGGGGCATCCCGCCCATGCCCGTGGTGGACACGCTGATTTCCGCTGCCCAGACGGTCGTACCCGACGCCGGCCCGCTGCGGGGGGCGCCACCCGAGGAGGCCGGCCTTCTGTACCGCTGGGTCACCGCGCCCCGTACCCGGATCGTCACCACCACCGAACCGTTCGCGCTACCCGGCGCCTGCGCCGAGCGATGGTCGGCGTGGTCGCAGACGGCGCGTGCCGCCCGAGAGGCGCCCCGGCGCGCCGGGTGACCTCCTGCGAGAGTGATCCGACCCGGACCTCACCGAGCCCACCCTCCCGCCGACCGCACCGACCCCCGCGGCCACCGCCCGCGGTCGCACGCGCCCGGCACGCACCGCGCACAGACGTCCGGCGGCGCGCATTACTGTGTCAACCATGATCACCGCCATCGTCCTGATCCACGCCGACGTCCACCAGATCCCGGAGACCGCGCAGGCCGTGGCCGACATCCCCGGCGTCTCCGAGGTGTACTCCTGTGCCGGCGATGTGGATCTGATCGCGAAGATCAAGGTGCGCGATCATGAGCAGATCGCCGACGTGGTCACCGACAAGATCAACCGATTGCCCGGCGTGAACCGCAGCGCCACGCACATCGCATTTCGCAGCTACTCCAGTTCCGATGTCGAGGGCGGCTTCTCCATCGGCGAGCAATGATCGCGCGCCCGCCGATCGTCGGCCGGCCGAGCCGCGCGATGATCAGCGGGCCGCTGCGGACAACTCCGAACTGAGCGTCGCCCAGCGGTCGAGCACGCGTGTCGCCTCGCCGCTGTCGATCGCGGCGGCCGCGCGCTCCATCGCCGCGCCCATGGCATCGGTCAGCTCGGCTCCCGACATCGAAGCCTGCTGTTCGAACGCGACAATGGCTCCTGCGGCGTTGAGCAGGACCGCATCGCGCACCGGTCCGCGTGTGCCTGCGAAGAGGTCGCGAGCGATCGCCGCGTTCACCGTCGCGTCCCCGCCCTGGAGCGCGGCCAGCTGCACTCGACCGACGCCCAGATCTGCGGGATCGAGCGTGAGCCGGTGCACGTCGCCGTCGACCACCTGCCACACCGTCGAGGTGGTGGTCGTGGTCAGCTCGTCGAGCCCGTCATCGCCGCGGACAACCAGCACCGAACTCCCCCGCTCGGCGAACGACTGCGCCAGCACCGGTGCGAGATCCACGAATGCGCATCCGATGAGACCCGCACGGGGTCGTGCCGGATTGGTCAGCGGACCCAGCACATTGAAGACGGTGGGGATGCCGATCTGACTGCGGGGCGGACCGGTGAACCGGAAGGCCGGATGGAACACCGGCGCGAAACAGAAGCCGATCCCGACCTCGTCGACACACCGCGCCACATCCGCGGCGCCCAGGCCGATCGACACCCCGAGCGCCTCGAGCACGTCGGCACCGCCGCTCTTCGACGACGCCGCACGATTGCCGTGCTTGACCACCGGGATCCCGGCGGCGGCGATGACCACGGAGGTCATCGTGGAGATGTTCACGGTGTGCGAACGATCGCCGCCCGTACCCACGACGTCCACCGCCGGCCGGGAGATCTCGACGAGCGTGGCGTGCTCGAGCATCGCCGACGCCAGCCCGCGCAACTCCGCCGACGCCGCCCCCTTCATCTTCACGCCGACGCCGAACGCGGCGATCTGCGCACCGGTCGCGGCGTCGCTCATGATCTCGTTCATCGCCCAGGAGGCCTCCTCGACGGTCAGGTCGATCCCGTCGGTGACGCGCCCGAGAATCTGCGGCCAGGTGTACGCGGAAGGGTCCGTGCTGCTCACAGTGCAAACAGTAGTGGGGACGGCGTCAGCCGCGCGCCACCGGTCGTTGCAGGACCTGCCATCTGGTCACGGTGCCACCGTGGCGCGCACCGAGGCCGGCCATCCGGGACCGTTCCTGCGACAGGTGCAGCGCGTCGAGAAGTTGTCGTCGGGCCAGCACGAGCACAACCGTGTCCGGGTCGTCCGAAACGTCGCCGGCGTCGGCGGCGTCGAGCCTCTCGTACCCGTCGAGTCCGGCGATCCGCGCGGCCTCGTCCACACGATCCGCGGCGAGCCGCAGCACATGACGGAGCACCACTTCGTCGTCGGGCCGCCAGGTGGCCGCGTCGAGCACCGCCGAGGACGCCACCGCGTCGTCATCTGACTCCGCGACGACGACGAGATCTGCGGCGTCGACACCCGCCAGACCGGCGTCTGCTCGGCCGGTCCTCAGTTTCGCGCGCAATCGTTCCCACCGGCCCGGGATCACCGGGCGCCCGTTCAGATCACGCCGGGGCGAGGCGACCCTCGGCGGCGCATCTCGATCGCCGTCCACAGACCCAGCAAACCATGCCGTGGGACACGCCGACGACCGCATTCACGAGGCCACTACCTGGGCCGGGAGAAAACCTTCGAGCAATTTGGAGACCCAAGTGGTCAGGGCTTACTACGAACCGTCATACTTCATTTTGTGACTAGCGCTGTAGGTACCTCAGGAACAGCCATCACCGCGCGCGTGCACTCGCTGAACCGGCCCAACATGGTCAGCGTCGGCACCATTGTGTGGCTGTCCAGTGAGCTCATGTTTTTCGCTGGACTTTTCGCGATGTACTTCGTCGCGCGTGCCAATGCGACCATCGGTTGGCCACCCGAGCCGACCGAGCTGAACCTCGCTCTGGCGATACCCGTGACCACGGTGCTGATCCTGTCCTCGGTGACCTGCCAGATGGGTGTGTTCGCCGCGGAGCGCGGCGACGTCTTCGGTCTGCGCCGCTGGTACGTGCTGACGTTCCTGATGGGGTCGTTCTTCGTCGCCGGTCAGGCCTACGAGTACTACCACCTGGTCCACGAGGGCACGACGCTCTCGTCGAGCGCATACGGTTCGGTGTTCTACATGGCCACCGGTTTCCACGGCATGCACGTGATCGGCGGACTCGTCGCGTTCATCTTCCTGCTGATCCGCACCAAACTCTCGAAGTTCACACCTGCACAGGCCACGGCCGCCATCGTGGTGTCGTACTACTGGCACTTCGTCGACATCGTCTGGATCGGCCTCTTCGTAACGATCTACTTCATCAGGTAGTGGCCTCGACGGCCGCCTGAGAGCAGCACAACCACACAACAGTCCGTCCGCTTAGTAGAGAGTCACAGATGAGTTCATCTCCACCGCGACCGTCGGATAGCGACGACGTGGACGCCGACAGCACACCCGGCGCGGGTGTGGCCGAGTCGACCAAGGCCTCCTCATCGGCACGCAAGGCCAAGTCTCGGCGCAAGCTCCGTCGCCGCGCCAGCGGCGCACTGCTGCTGTTCGTCGGACTCCTCACCGCCGGGGTGCTGGCGTCGGTCCTGACCCCCAAGCCCCAGGTCGCCGTCGCCGACGAGTCCAATGCCGCGCTGATCGCCGACGGCAAGAAGCTCTACGAGACCTCGTGCATCACCTGCCACGGCGCGAACCTGCAGGGTGTGGCCGACCGTGGACCGTCCCTGCTCGGTGTCGGTGACGCCGCGGTCTACTTCCAGGTCTCCACCGGCCGCATGCCCGCCGCCCGCGGCGAAGCGCAGGCTCTGCGCAAGCCCCCCAAGTTCACCAAGGCACAGATCGATCAGCTCGGCGCCTATGTGCAGTCCGAAGGTGGCGGCCCGCAGGTCATCTACGAACGCAATGCGGATGGCTCGGTGAAGATGGAGGACGGTCTCCCCGTTCTGGCCCAGGAGTCGCTACGGGGGAAGAACCTCGGTCGCGGCAGTGAACTGTTCCGGCTCAACTGCGCCTCGTGCCACAACTTCACGGGTCGCGGCGGCGCCCTCTCGTCGGGCAAGTTCGCCCCGGCGCTCGACGGCGTCGAGGAGCAGCAGATCTACACGGCGATGCTCACCGGGCCGCAGAACATGCCGAAGTTCTCCAACCGTCAGCTCTCGCTCGACGAGAAGAAGGACATCATCGGCTTCATCAAGTACGTCACCGAATCCAAGCCGCAGGGCGGACTGGGCCTGGGGGGCTTCGGTCCCGTCAGCGAGGGCATGGTGATGTGGGTTGTCGGAGTTGTGGCGATCGTCGCCGCCGCAATGTGGATGGGATCACGGACATGAGTGCAACCGGCGGTAACGACCCGTCGAAGGACGAACTCGACCAGATGAGTCACGAGGAGCTGGTCAAGCTCGGCACCAACCTCGACGGGGTGGAGATCATCCACCGGGCCGAGCGGTTCCCCGAGCCAGGCAGCGGCGTCGAGAAACGCGCGGAACGTCAGGTCGCGGCCTGGTTCACCATTGCCGGGATCTCGGCGGTGGCGTGCTTCATCATCTTCATCTGGAATCACTGGGAGTTCGCCCTCCCGGATTCGCTGGACTACTGGCGCTACACCCTCAACACCCCCCTGCTGGGTGTGACGTTCGGACTGTCGGTGCTGTCCATTGGTATCGGCATGGTGATCTTCACCAAGAAGTTCATCCCCGCGGAGATCTCGGTGCAGGACCGCCATGATGGCGGTTCCTCCGAGGTCGACAAGAAGACCATCGCCGCCGAGCTCGACAACTCGCTGACGACGTCGACGCTGCCGCGCCGCAAGATGATCATCGGTTCGGCCGCCTTCGGCCTCGGTGCGTTCGCCTTCACCGGCCTGGTCGCCGGCCTCGGCGGCATCATCAAGAACCCGTGGGCCAAGGGCGACGACGCCCCTCTGTGGCACACCGGCTGGTCACCGATCTACAACCCGGCCAGCGATCCGAACGAGACCATCTTCCTGCGGCGCGACACGGGTAACCCGTACCAGGTCGCCCTGGTCCGCCCGGAGGACCTCGACGCCGGCGCCATGGAGACCGTCTTCCCGTGGCGCGTCTCCGACGGTTACGGCGAGACCGAGGAGTCGCGGCACAAGCTCCTCGAGGGTCTGCGCTACGTGAGCAACCCGGTGATGCTGATCCGTCTGCGTCCCGAGGACGCGGCTCGCGCCATCAAGCGCAAGGGCCAGGAGAGCTTCAACTACGGCGACTATTTCGCCTACACGAAGGTCTGCAGCCACCTCGGATGCCCGACGTCTCTGTTCGAACAGCAGACCAATCGCATCCTCTGCCCGTGTCACCAGTCGCAGTTCGATGCGCTCGAGTACGCGAAGCCGGTGTTCGGCCCGGCCGCGCGGGCACTGGCGCAGCTGCCCATCACGGTGAACAATCAGGGATACATGGTTGCCGCAGGCGACTACATCGAACCCGTCGGACCGGCATTTTGGGAGCGTAGATCATGACCATCGCCGACCGTCTCGCGACGCAGGCCGAAGAGGTCGACTCGCGTTACCACATGGCTCCGGGAATCCGGCGGCAGATCAACAAGGTGTTCCCCACCCACTGGTCGTTCCTGCTGGGTGAGATCGCGCTCTACAGCTTCATCATCCTGCTGATCTCCGGCGTGTACCTGACCCTGTTCTTCGATCCGTCGATGAGTGAGGTCGTCTACGACGGCGCCTACCAGCCGCTCAACGGCGTGATGATGACGCGGGCCTACGAGACCACGCTGAACATCTCGTTCGAGGTGCGCGGCGGTCTGTTCGTGCGACAGGTCCACCACTGGGCGGCCCTGCTGTTCGCGGCGTCGATCATCGTCCACATGGCGCGCATCTTCTTCACCGGTGCGTTCCGCCGTCCGCGCGAGGCCAACTGGATCATCGGCTGCCTGCTGCTCATCCTGGCGATGTTCGAGGGCTTCTTCGGCTACTCGCTCCCCGACGACCTACTGTCGGGCACCGGCGTCCGCGCCGCGATGAGCGGCATCGTCCTCGGCATCCCGCTGATCGGTACCTGGATTCACTGGGCACTGTTCGGCGGTCAGTTCCCCGGCGACATCATCATCCCACGCCTGTACGTGATGCACGTGCTGCTGTTCCCGGGCATCATCCTGGCGTTGATCGGTGCTCACCTGGCACTGGTCTGGTATCAGAAGCACACCCAGTTCCCCGGCCCCGGTCGCACCGAGAAGAACGTCGTCGGTGTCCGCATCCTGCCGGTGTTCGCGGTCAAGTCGGGCGCATTCTTCGCCATCACCACCGGTGTCCTGGCGATCATGGCCGGCGTCTTCCAGATCAACCCGGTCTGGGTGCTCGGACCGTACAACCCGGCACACGTCTCGGCCGGCTCCCAGCCGGACATCTACATGATGTGGACCGACGGTCTGGCCCGACTCATGCCGGCCTGGGAGCTCTACCTGGGCAACTACACGATCCCGGCCATCTTCTGGGTTGTCGTGATCATCACGTTGATGTTCGCCGGCATGTTCTCCTACCCGTGGATCGAGAAACGTCTGACCGGCGACGACGCGCATCACAACCTGCTGCAGCGTCCGCGTGACGTCCCCGTGCGGACCGCGATCGGCGCCATGGCACTGTCGTTCTACATCATCCTGACGCTGTCCTGTATGAACGACATCATCGCCTTGAAGTTCCACATCTCGCTGAACGCGACGACGTGGATGGGCCGGATCGGACTGATCATCGTGCCGCCGCTGGCCTACTTCATCGCCTATCGGTGGGCGTTGGCCCTGCAGCGTAGCGACCGCCAGGTCCTCGCCCACGGTATCGAGACCGGTCTCATCAGGCGCCTGCCGCAGGGTGAGTACATCGAGGTGCACCAGCCACTCGGCCCGGTCGACGACCACGGTCACCCGATCCCGCTGCCCTACGAAGGCGCGGCCTTGCCGAAACGTATGAACAAACTCGGCTCCGCCGGCGCACCGGGTACCGGTTCGATCCTTCTCGAGGATCCGCCGGAGCAGCAGGTGCGCAACATCGAGCGAGAACACGAGGCCGAGAGGGCCGAGCAGAAGGCTCTGCGGGAGTTGCAGGCCAAAGACGGGAATGCCCTGGACTGACCGGGACTTCCGCGAGATACATCCATCGACCGCCGTGCCGGAGCACGGCGGTCGATGGCGTTCATGGCCCCGCGACCGGCATCCGGCGGGCCACTAGGATCGAGACGTGATGAGACCTCGCCGACGATCCCGCACCGCATCCGAATCCATCTGGGACTCCGCCGGTTTACGCCAGATCACCCGGGGTCTCGGCACTCTCGACGGAGAGATCTTCGAGACGATTGCGCGATCGGAATCCCCGGCTCTGGACGCGCTCATGCCGCGCCTGACCCGGGCGGCCGACCACTCCAAGCTGTGGTTCGCGATCGCCGCCGGAATGGCGCTCACCGGGCGACCGGCGGCACAACGTGGTGCCGCGCGCGGCGTCGCGACGCTCGCAGTCACCAGCCTGGTCACCAATCAGGCGGCCAAACGGATCCGTAACCGGCCACGGCCGACCTCGTCGTTGGTGCCCGTCGAACGCCGCGGCCGCCGCTCGCCGACATCCAACTCACTGCCGTCGGGCCATTCGGCGAGTGCCGCCGCGTTCGCCATGGGTGTCGGTCTCGAGCATGCCCCGACCGGTCTGGTGCTCGGGGGCCTCGCCGGTCTGGTCGGTCTGTCCCGAGTCGCCACCGGTGCGCATTACCCCGGTGATGTGCTGGCGGGCTTCGGGATCGGCGCGACGATCGCGGTGATCGGAGGGCGCCTGGTCCCTCCCATCACCAAGCACAGCATTGCGGTCCCCTCCCCCACCCGCGTCCCGGCAACGCCGCGGCCTCGCGGCGAGGGAGTGGTCGCCGTCGTGAATCCCGCATCGGGTTCCGGCAACGGCCGCCGGGTGCTCGATGAGTTCACCAAGTCGCTCCCCGACGCCGAGATCGTGGAGGTCGGGCCGGACGACGACATCGAGGAACTGCTGCGCCAGGCGGCGCAGCGCGCTGACGTGCTCACCGTCGGCGGCGGCGACGGAACGGTCGCCACCGCGGCGCAGATCGCCCTGGACGCCGACGTCCCGCTCGCCGTGCTGCCCGGCGGGACGTACAACCACTTCGCACAGGATCTACGCATCACGTCCGTGGCCGACACCGTGTCCGCCATCGTGGACGGCCGGGTGTTCGCCATCGACGTCGCTCGACTCAACGAGGACACCCTGGTGCTGAACACCGCCAGCATCGGCGCCTACCCGCATTTCGTCCGGACGCGTACGAAGTTGGAGCACAAGCTGAGCCGGCCCTTCGCGACAGCCTTCGCGCTGACGTCGACCCTGCGACATACCCGACCCGTGCGCATCCGGGTGAACGGCGAGGTCATCGAGACCTCGTTGTTCCTGCTCGGCAACTCGCTCTACCGTCCGTCGGGTTTCGCCCCGTCACGGCGCATCCGGCTCGATGACGGTCTGCTGGACGTCCGCATCCTCGAGGTCGGACATCGATTCGCCCTGCTACGCATGCTCGCCGCGTTGATCACCGGACGTCTCGAACGCTCGCCGCTGTATCACGAGCTGCACGTTCCGGAGTTCTCGTTCTCCGCGGTGGACGAGCCCGTCGATGTCGCACACGACGGAGAGATCGGCGAATCCTACGAGAAGGCGACGTTCCGGGTCGGGTACCGCGCGTTGCCGGTCTATGCGCCGACTCCCCCGAAGTGACCAGAGCGGCCGCACCCGAATCGGGTGCGGCCGCTGGTGGTCGCGCTGCGGTCCGGTGCTCCGGCCTAGTGCTTCTCCGGTCCCACGTGATACTCGAACACGAGGCCCGCAGCGGTGCCGATGATCACGACAGCAGCGAAGATGGCGAACCAGAAGTTACCGGTGGCGAAGCCGATGCCGAACATCGCCGCGCCGCCGGCGACCAGGATCGGCCACCAGGAATGCGGGCTGAAGAAGCCCAGCTCTCCGGCGCCGTCCTCGATCTCGGCATCCTCGTAGTCCTCGGGACGGATCTCCACGCGGCGTGCGACGAATCGGAAGTACGTGCCGGCGATCAGGGTCAGACCGGCGCTGAAGAACATGCCGGTCACGCCCACCCACTCGACACCCTTGCTCGAGAACGCCGTACAGATGGTGTACGCGATACCGGCGAGGAAGAAGAATCCGGTCAGCAGTTCGAAGATCCTGGCTTCGATTTTCATCCGTTTGCTCCCACCGTGCAGCCCTGCAGGTTCGTGTCCGAGGCGTTGCCCAGATCCTTGGGGGTGTTACCCGACGTGGCGCGGCGCGTGTCGAACGGAACGGTCGTCACCGAGTGCGGTACCTCGCAGATCGCCTCGAGTGCCTGCGCGTTGGTGGCCAACGGGTTCTCGTCGCGGTAGCGGATGTACGCGTCGAACTTCTGCGGACTGACCGCCCGGACCTCGAAGTTCATCATCGAGTGGAAGGTTCCGCACATCTCCGCGCATCGTCCGACGAAGGCTCCTTGGCGGTCGATGCTCGAGATCTGGAAGACGTTGTCGGTGTGGTTCTGCTTCGGGAACGGCATGACGTCACGCTTGAAGAGGAACTCGGGCACCCAGAACGAGTGGATGACGTCGGCGGACGCGATGTCGAACTCGATGCGCTTGCCGGTCGGCAGCACCAGGATCGGGATCTCCGTCGAGGATCCGACGGTCTCGATCTTGTTGAACTTCAGGTAATCGCGGACATCGTCATCGCGACCGTTGGCCGGGCCCGGCTCCGGCACCTCTTCGCCGTCCTCGTTGGCCATGTTGCGGGCCTGGAGTTCGAAGGGGCTTCCGGACCGCTCGAAGCCGTTGTAGTTCGCACCGTCGGTGAAGACGACGTCGCGGTAACCGAACTTCCAGTTCCACTGGAAGGCGGTGACATCGACGGTGACCTTGGGATCCGAGGTCTTGCTCTCGACGTCGTTCTGCACCACGACCGTGAAGTAGAACAGCACCGCGATGATCACGAACGGGATCGCCGTGTAGCTGAGTTCGAGCGGCACGTTGTATGCCGTCTGCCGCGGGAACTCGTCCTTCCCGGCCTTGTGCCGATGGAAGGTGATGGACCAGAAGATCAAGGCCCACACCAGGATGCCCATCAACAGGGCGGCGATGACCGACCAGGTCCACAGGTCGCCCATCTTCTTGGCCTCCGGGGTCACACCCGCGGGCCATCCGAATCGCATCGCTGTGCGGGCATCACAGCCCGACAGGAGCAGCGCACCGATACCGAGTGCGACGAGTGCACCGACCTGCTTGATCGTCCGCGATGCGGAACGGGCTGCTCTCGCCCGCGGCCGTCCACCGTGTGCCAATTTCACGCCTTCCCGCTCGCTCGGTTCCGACACGCATGTGGACCGAGTTGCCATGTCACATGACCCGCACAGGGCATTCATCGCCGGTTCCGAGCGAAATCTCACCCGGCGCCAAGGCAATTCTTGCACCTAGTACTACGCAGCGTAGACCAACCCGGCGAACGTTTCGTGATTGGGGTTTGCCTGCGTGCGTCGGCCACCCGGGGCCACATGACCGCATGCGGACCGCACCCGTTGCCATCACCGTTCGTCAGGCATACTCGACGCGTCAGAAGCGCGTGGAAACGTCGATATGTGAGGGCCTGTCTGGTGTGTGGTTTGCTCGGTCTGCTGACCTCCGACGGATCGGCGGACTCCGCCGTCGAACTGGTGTCGGAAGCCTCCCACTGCATGCGTCACCGCGGACCCGACGAGCCCGGCACGTGGCATGACGCCGATCTCGTGCTCGGTTTCAACCGGCTGTCCATCATCGACATCGAGCACTCGCACCAGCCGCTGCGATGGGGCCCGGACGAGCAGCCGGACCGCTATGCGCTGGTGTTCAACGGTGAGATCTACAACTACCTGGAGATCCGGGAGGAACTCGCGCGTGACGAGGGCGCCCGGTTCGCCACCGAGGGCGACGGTGAGGCCATCGTCGCCGCGTTCCACCATTGGGGACCCGACGCGGTGCGTCGCCTTCGCGGCATGTTCGCGTTCGCGATCTGGGACACCGAGAACCGCTCGCTGTTCCTGGCTCGCGATCCGTTCGGGATCAAGCCGATGTTCCTGGCCACCGGCCCCGGCGGGTCGGCGTTCGGCAGCGAGAAGAAGAGCCTGCTGGAGCTGACCGGCCGCCTCGGCCTCGGCGATGAGCTCGACCCGCGGGCGATCGAGCACTACACGGTGTTGCAGTACGTGCCCGAGCCGGAGACGCTGCACGCATCGATCCGGCGTCTGGAGTCCGGATGCCACGCGACGATCCGACCCGGTGGGGCACCGCAGATCCAGCGGTACTTCACCCCCCGGTTCTCGGTGCGGCCCTTCACCGACGGATCGCGACAGGCGCGGTACGACGAGATCGCCGAGGTGTTGTCGGATTCGGTGGCCAAGCACATGCGCGCCGACGTCACCGTCGGGTCGTTCCTGTCCGGGGGCATCGACTCCACCGCCATCGCCGCGTTGGCGATCCAGCACAACCCCGACCTGATCACCTTCACGACCGGATTCGAGCGCGAGGGCTATTCCGAGGTCGATGTCGCCGTCGAGTCGGCCGAAGCGATCGGCGCCCGGCACATCGTCAAGGTCGTCAGTCCGCGCGAGTTCATCGACGCCATCCCGGAGATCGTCTGGTACCTGGACGATCCCGTCGCCGACCCGGCCCTGGTTCCGCTCTATTTCGTCGCCGCCGAAGCCCGCAAACACGTCAAGGTGGTGCTCTCGGGAGAGGGTGCCGACGAACTGTTCGGCGGGTACACGATCTACAAGGAGCCGTTGTCGCTGAGCACCTTCGACCGACTGCCCGCCGCGTTGCGCCGCCTCGCCGGCCGTGTCTCCGACCGCATCCCGGAGGGCACCCGCGGCAAGAGTCTGCTGCACCGGGGGTCGTTGACACTCGAGGAGCGCTACTACGGCAACGCACGCAGCTTCGACGACGCGCGGTTGCGGGCCGTCCTGCGCGACTACCGGCCCGAATGGACGCACACCGACGTCACCGCGCCGATTTATGCGATGTCCGAGGGTCTCGATCCCGTCGCCCGGATGCAGCACATCGACCTGTTCACCTGGTTGCGCGGCGACATCCTCGTCAAGGCCGACAAGATGACGATGGCCAATTCGCTGGAGCTGCGGGTACCGTTCCTCGACCCTGAGGTCTTCAGGATCGCCGAGGCACTGCCCTACGACGAGAAGATCTCCCACGGCACCACCAAGTACGCCCTACGACAGGCGTTGGAGCAGATCGTGCCACCCCACGTGCTGCACCGGAAGAAACTCGGTTTCCCCGTACCCATCCGTCACTGGCTGGCCGGGACCGAGATGTTCGACTGGGCGCACGAGACCATCGAACGCTCGCAGACCGATCACATCCTCAACAAGAACGCGATCGTCGAGATGCTCAACGAGCACCGCCAAGGCCTCGTCGACAACAGTCGCCGCCTGTGGACCCTGCTGTCGTTCATGGTCTGGCACGGCATCTTCGTGGAGAAGACCATCGTGCCCGACATCACCGACCACAGCTATCCGGTGCGCCTATAGCAGCCGCACCCAGCCGCATTCCGAGGCCCGCCAACGCCATCAGCACGGCGGTCGAGAGAAGAGTGTCCGGCCTCGAGAGACCCTTCGCGTCGAGAGAACCGTGCCCCGCCTAGAGACCCTTCGCGTCGAGAGAACCGTGTCCGGCCTCGAGAGACCCTTCGCGTCGAGAGAACCCGAAAATCCGCCGAGAGAACCCAGAATTTCGCCGACAGCATCGGTTCGGCAGGTGGGCTGGGTTCTCTCGGCGGATTTTCGGGTTCTCTCGACCTCCGTGCTGGTGGCGTTGGCGGCCTCGGGTGCGGCTGGCATCGCCGGGTGCGGCTGGCATCGCCCGGTGCGGGGGCTAGAGGTGCGCGGCGATCTCGCTTGCGGCGGCGTCGCCGTAGGCGTCGGCCAGTCGTTTGAGGGCGAGCTCGCGGTCCCAGGTCCAGTCCTGGGTGGAGACGGTCTCGAGGACGAGAACCGCGACCATCGAACCGACCTGCGCGGCGCGTTCGAAGTCCAGCCCCTTGGCGCGGGCGGTCAGGAAGCCGGCGCGGAAGCCGTCGCCGACACCGGTGGGATCGACCTTCTCGGTCTCCGGCACCACTGCGACATGGGTTCGTGTGCCGTCGCGGTCGATGATCTCGACGCCGTCCTTGCCCAGGGTCGTCACGCGGACCCCGACCATGTCGGCCACCTGGGCCTCCGACAGGCCGGTCTTCTGCCGTAGCAGACCCCACTCGTACTCGTTGGTGAACAGGTAGGCGGCGCCGTCGATCAGGGCCCGGGTCTGTTCCCCGTCGAGGCGTGCGAGCTGCTGAGACGGGTCGGCCGCGAACGGGACGCCGAGCGTGCGGCACTGCTCGGTGTGCCGAATCATCGCGTCGGGGTCGTCGGCGCCGATGAGCACCAGGTCCGGAGTACCTGTCTGCGCGAACACATCGGACAGGGCGATCTCGCGCGCCTCGCTCATCGCGCCCGGATAGAAGCTCGCCAGTTGGGCCATCGTCTGGTCGGTCGTGCACATGAAGCGTGCGGTGTGCTGGGTCTCCGAGATCCGCACCGCACGACAGTCGACGCCGTGTGCCTCGAGCCACTGCCGGTAGTCGTCGAAGTCCGCACCGACCGAGCCGACCAGCAGCGGGCTGCCGCCGAGCTCGCCCATCGCGTAGCAGATGTTGCCCCCGACACCGCCTCGACGGACCACGAGATCCTCGACGAGGAAGCTCAGCGAGATGTGCTCGAGGTGGTCACCGAGCAACTGCTCGGAGAATTTCCCCGGAAAGGTCATGAGGTGGTCGGTTGCGATGGAGCCACAGACAACGATTGCCACGCGGTGCTCGCCCTTCGGTCGGCCGGAGTCGGACAGCATTCCACGCTACTCAGGCGCCCAGACGCCACTGACCGCACCCCCACGCTGGGGAATGCGGTCAGTGGTGTGAGTTCGTCGGGCTCAGTTGAACGAGTCGCCGCAGGCGCAGCTGCCGGTGGCGTTCGGGTTGTCGATCGTGAAGCCCTGCTTCTCGATGGTGTCGACGAAGTCGATGGTGGCACCGCCCACGTAGGGCGCGCTCATCCGGTCCACCGCGAGGGTCACGCCGGCGAAGTCGTCGGTGAGGTCACCGTCGAGGCTGCGGTCGTCGAAGAACAGCTGGTAGCGCAGACCTGCACATCCGCCCGGCTGCACCGCGATCCGCAGCGACAGGTCGTCGCGCCCCTCCTGGTCGAGCAGCGCCTTCGCCTTGGAGGCAGCCGCGTCGGTCAGAATGACGCCGGTCGTGGTGGTGGTTCCGGACTCGTTCTGAACGGTCATCGATACTCCTGTATGTCTCGGTTCGAGGTCACCGTCGACGGATCGAAGTCAGACTCCTACCCGCCCCTGGGCCACGTGCTGCATTCAACGGTACCCCGTCCCACTGTATTCCTGCCGACCCCAACGGTTGTCTCATGCACCCTGCGCGCGGCGTGGAGCCTCGGTTTCGGTCCACCCGGCCCCGACCTGCTCCGCCAGCCGGGCCAGCTGGTTGTCGGCGTCGGTCATCGCGAGTTCGACCGAACCCGCGACATCGACGATCGCGTACGCGCCGGCGATCCCGGCCTGTTCGATCGCGTCGGCGGTCAGCGCCACCTGCCCGGCGAACACCAGGGTCGGGATGCCCGCCGCGGCGGCCGCATCGTTGAGCGCGGAGACCACCTTGCCGCGCAGTGTCTGCGTATCGAACTTGCCCTCACCTGTGATGATCAGGTCCGACGACGCGACGTCGGCGGCCCGATCGGTCGCGTCTGCGACCACGGTCGCGCCGGAGACCCGACGCCCGCCCAGGGCCAGCAGCGCGGCGCCGAGGCCGCCGGCGGCGCCCGCACCGTCCTCGCCGGACACATCACGCCCGGCCATCTCGCCGAGCACCGTCGACCACTCGCCCATCTGCTCCTCGAGCCGATCGACCGTCGACGGATCGGCCCCTTTCTGGGGACCGAACACCGCAGCGGCGCCCGCCGGACCGAGCAGCGGGTTCTCGACATCCGATGCCGCCACGACCGTCACCGGGGCCAGTCGTTCGACGGCGGCGACCGGGCCGCCGAGCGCCTCGATCATGCCCCGCCCGCCGTCGGTGGTGGCCGATCCCCCGAGCCCGACGACGATCGTGGACGCCCCGGCCTCGAGCGCCGCGGCGATGAGCTGTCCGACGCCGGTGGTGTCGGCGGAAACCGCCGTTCGCGGGGTCGGCCGACCGCCCAGCTGATGCAGCCCACAGGCCTGCGCACATTCGATGTACGCGACGCTTGCAGCGTCGCGATCGTCGTACAACCACGAGGCCGTGACCGCGGCACCGAGCGGACCGGACACCGTCGCCGTGCGCTTCTCCCCGAAGCGGGAGGCCAGGACGTCGACGAATCCGGGGCCCCCGTCGGATTGTGGCGCGGCCCGCAGTTCGTCGCCCGGTCGCGACACCGACCAGCCGCGTGCGATGGCGGCGCACGCCGCGACCGCCGACAGCGTGTCGCCGAAGGAATCCGGCGCGATCAGAACGCGCATGTCGCCTGCAGGGACGTCGTCGCACCGGGGCGTGGTCTCATGCGCACGAAGTATAGGGAGGTCCGCGAACCTCGGCAGCGCGGATCACCTACCGTAGAAGGTGTGAAGTTGCCATGGAAGTCAGATGACGACGCCGTCACCACGAATGCGGACACCGAGGCGTCCGCGAACCTCGATGACGATGCATCGACCAGCGCGAACACCGACTCCAAAGGCACTGCCTACACGCCGGGCAAGGGGCGTGCGACGCCGTCGCGGCGCGAGGCCGAGAAACGCCGCCGCGGACCCGTCGCACCGCCGCCGACGACGCGTTCGGAGGCCCGGGCCCGGCGCAAGGCGACGAAGTCGAATCTGTCGCGCGAGGAGAAGCGCAAGCTCGCCGACGACCGCAAGGTCGCGCGCAACGAGCAGCGCGAGAAGATGATGGCCGGCGACGAGCGCTACCTGATGCCGCGCGACAAGGGTCCGGCCCGACGGTTCACCCGGGACATCGTCGACTCACGTCGCAACTTCGCAGGCCTGTTCATGCCGTTCGCGATTCTGTTGATCGTGGTCATGTTCGTCCCGCAACTCGCCGTCTACGCCAACCTCGTACTGCTGGTGTTCGTCATCTTCATGGTGATCGACGCCGTGATCCTCGGACGTCTCGTCAATCGCCGGGTACGCGAACGCTACCCGGATGTCGATCCGTCACAGACCGGCGTTCGCCTGGGCTGGTACGCGTTCACCCGTGCCATGCAGTTGCGCATGATGCGGGCGCCCAAGCCGCAGGTGTCGGCCGGCGACGAGGTCTGACCGGTGGGGCCACGGGAGACTCCCGTCAACGGCACCGCACACTCGACGACCACCACCCGCACCCTGGTGCTGGGCGGGGTGCGATCGGGTAAATCCGGCTACGGCGAGACGCTCCTGCGGCAGCATCCGCGGGTGCGTTACCTCGCGACCGGGCCGGCGACGTCGTCGGATGCCGACTGGGTGGCCCGGGTGAGCGCCCATCGCCGGCGCCGCGACGACCGCTATACGACGGTCGAGACGATCGACGTGGCGGGGTCGTTGCGATCGGATCCCGAGACCCCGGTACTGCTCGACGACCTGGGCAACTGGCTCGCCGCGAGTCTCGACGCCGTCGGAGGATGGGGCGACGAGCCCGTCGATCTGACCGATCTGCGGTCCGACCTGTGTTCGGCGATATCCGCATTCACCGGCGATCTGGTCGTCATCAGTCCCGAGGCCGGCTTGTCGCTGGTTCCGCCGACGCCGGCGGGTAAGCGATTCCAGGATGAACTCGGGGCCCTCAACGAGGCCGTCGCCGCCGTCTGCGACCGGGTCGTCCTGGTCGTCGCCGGCCGCGTTCTCGAACTTCCGGCGCCCGCAACCCCCACGACGCAATTCTCGTCGGCAGAACCCGACATCGCGCCGACAGAACCCGACATCGCGCCGACAGCAACCACTGTGCCGGCGCCCGCACCACCGACAACCACCGAATCCACGGCGACCGAAACGGCACCGGCGGCAATGACCGCACCCTTGCCGCCGACGGCCGCAGGCTCGACCGACTGGGTGGACGCCGAGGTCTTCCCCACCGTGGAGCCGCCGGACATGGGCACCGCCGAGGCGGCCCGCGCGCGACATCTGACCCTGACGAAGCCACCCGGCGCCCTCGGACGACTCGAGGACATCGGGATATGGCTGTCGTCGTGCCAAGGGGTCTGTCCCCCACGACCGTTGACGGCGCCTGCGGTCGTCGTCTTCGCCGGCGACCATGGTGTCGCACAGTCGGGCGTGTCGGCGTTCCCGCCGGAGGTGACCGCCCAGATGGTCGCCAACATCGCCGCCGGGGGCGCTGCCGTCAATGTCCTGGCGCGCCGTGCGGGTGCCAGCGTGCGAGTCGTCGACATGTCGGTGGATGCCGACACGTCACCGGAGGTCTCCCGATACAAGGTCCGCCGCAGCAGTGGTGATCTGCGCGTCACGGACGCACTCACCATCGGTGAGGCGCGGGAGGCACTCGCGGCCGGCCGTGCCATCGCCGACGATCTCGTCGACTCGGGCGCCGATCTGCTGATCGGCGGCGAGATGGGCATCGGCAACACCACCCCGGCCACCGTGTTGATCGGGTCGCTGACCCGGCGTGAGCCCGTCGAGATCGTCGGGCGCGGAACCGGGATCGACGATGCCGGCTGGATTCGCAAGACCGCCGCGATCCGGGACGGCATGCGTCGGGCTCGGCGGCACGTGCACGACCCGCTGTCGTTGCTGGCGGCGGTCGCGGGCGCCGACCTCACCGCCCTCGCCGGGTTCCTGGCACAGGCCGCGATCCGTCGGACCCCGGTGATCCTCGACGGAATGGTCGTGACGGCCGCGGCCCTGGTGGCTAACGAACTCGCTCCCGGTGCGGCACGCTGGTGGCTGGCCGGTCACCGGTCGGTGGAACCCGCGCACACCGTCGCCCTGGGCCACCTCGACCTCACACCCGTCCTCGACCTCTCGATGCGACTCGGCGAGGGAAGCGGTGCGCTGGCCGCGCTGCCGATCGTGGCGTCGTCGGTGGACATCCTGACGTCGATGGCCACCTTCGCCGAGGCCGGCGTCAGCGACCGCGACGACGAGCCCTCGACGACAACAGTCGCGACCGGCGCGCCCTGAGATCCATGCGGTCTCCCCTGCGGGCCACCCATGTCGCGCTCAGCTGGCTGACCGTTCTGCCCCTTCCCCACCCCCGGGTGGCGATGGACCGCACCACCGGGGCCGCGGCGATGACCGCGGTACCGGTGGTCGGCGTCGTCCTCGGTGTTCCGGCTGCAGCACTCGCGGCGGGATTGTCCGCCACCGATCTCCCGTCGGCGATGGTTGGTGTCCTCGTCGTCGCGGCCCTCGGGTTGGCAACGCGGGGCATGCATCTCGACGGTCTTGCCGACACCGCGGACGGACTCGGCTGCTACGGCCCGCCCGAGCGGGTCGCCGAGGTGATGAAGAGCGGGTCGGCCGGTCCGTTCGGTGTTGCGACCATCGTCGTCGTGATGATCCTTCAGGCCATCGGATTCGGCGCCCTCGCAGATCAACAGCGTTGGTATGCAATAGTTTTCGCCGTCACACTCGGACGCCTGGTGGCCGTGATCGGTGCCCGGCGCGGGCTACCGGCCGCCCAGCCACAGGGCTTCGGGGCACTTGTCGCCGACTCGCAACGCGCCTCGATCGCCGTCTGGGGTGTCGTGGCCGTCCTCGCGGCGATCGTCAGTGGATGGCACGGCGACGCCTACGCACCCTCGACCGCGATCCGTTCGATCTGCGTCGTGGTCGCGGTCGTCGCGCTCGGATGGTGGTTCACCGCCCACTGCGCGCGCCGCATCGGCGGCATCAACGGCGATGTCCTCGGCGCCGGAATCGAACTCGGCGTGACCGTTTCACTGATCGGGCTGCTGGCCTGACCGATCAGCGGCGGTAGAGTCAGCGGCGGTAGAGCCCGGTCATCCAGCCATGGGTGTCGGCGAAGGTGCCGCGCTGAATTCCCGTCAGGGTGTCGCGCAGCGCCTGGGTGACCTCACCGGCCGAACCATCCCCGATCAGATAGTCCTCGGTCTCACCCTTCACCCGTCCGACGGGCGTGATCACCGCGGCGGTGCCGCACGCGAACACCTCGGTGATGTCGCCGGACGCAACGCCCTTGCGCAGCTCCTCGGTGCTGATGCGCCGCTCGTCGACCGCGAATCCCGCGTCGGTGGCCAACTGCAGCAACGAATCCCGGGTGATCCCCGGGAGTAGCGAGCCGGTGAGCTCGGGTGTCACGAGTCGCGCGTCGGCGCCGGACCCGAAGACGAAGAACAGGTTCATCCCGCCCATCTCCTCGATGTAGCGACGCTCGACGGCATCGAGCCAGACCACCTGATCGCACCCGTTCCGGGTCGCCTCGGCCTGCGCGAGGAAGGACGCGGCGTAGTTGCCGCCGCATTTGGCGAACCCGGTTCCGCCCGGTGCCGCCCGGACGTACTCGGTCGAGAGCCACACGCTGACCGGCTTGATTCCTCCGGTGAAATACGAACCGGCGGGCGAGGCGATGACGGAGTAGATGTACTTGTTCGACGGCGCGTTCACGCCGAGGCCGGCCTGCGAGGCGAACATGAACGGGCGTAGGTACAGGGCTTCCTCACCACCCGCCGCAGGCACCCATTCGTTGTCCGCGGCCAGCAGCGCCCGCAAGGATTCGATGAAGTCGTCGACCGGCAGCGGCGGCATGGCCAGACGCTCGGCGGACCGCTGCAGACGCTGACCGTTGGCCTCGGGCCGGAATGCGGCGATGGTGCCGTCGGGCTGGCGATATGCCTTGAGCCCCTCGAACACTTCCTGGCCGTAGTGCAGGACCATCGCCGACGGGTCGAGCGCGATCGGACCGTAGGGCCGCACCTGGGCGTTGTGCCACCCGTTGTCCACGTCGTAGTCGATCATCACCATGTTGTCGGTGAAGTACTTGCCGAAACCCGGTGCGGCGAGAATCTCCGCACGACGGCCTTCCGACACCGGGTGGGGATGCTCGGTACGCGTGAACTGCAAGGTCATTGGCCAATCGTACCGCCGCACGGCAAACCGATTATCGCCGCGTCGGCGGAGCAGCCACGAGGTCAGACGTGCGAGTCCACGAACGGTGGCGTCACCACCTCGCACCCCAGGTCGCGTCCGCGAACATCCACGACCACCTGATCGCCTACCGAGATCCCCGAATCGGTCGCCAGGAGGGCAAGCGCGATGCCCTGTTTGAGGGTCGGCGAGAACGTGCCGGACGTGCACGTCCCGATCACGGCGCCGGCCGAACCGGCACGGACGGAGCAGTCCGCCCGCGGGACACCCCGGCCGGTGGCCCGCAGCCCGTACAGTCGTCGCTCGGGACCGGATTCCTTCTCGGCGAGGAGTCGCTCGCGACCGAAGAACTCCGCCTTCTTCCACCCGACGGCCCAGCCCGCCCGCGCCTGCACGGGTGTGATCTCCGGACTCAGTTCGTGGCCGTGCAGCGCGTAGCCCATCTCGGTCCGCAGCGTGTCGCGCGCACCCAGCCCGGCCGGCTGTCCGCCGGCCTCGGTGACCGCGCCGAGCAGCGCGTCGAACACCGGCCCCGAGTCCGCCCAGCGTGGCAGGATCTCGTAGCCGCGTTCGCCGGTGTAGCCGGTGCGGCACACCCGCAGCGGCACGGTTCCACTCTCCGTTGTCAGTTCCGCGTCGGCGAAGGCCATGTATTCCATCTCGGTGGGCAATCCCAGCCCGGCCAGTACCTCAGGCGCCTTCGGCCCCTGCACCGCCAGCACGCCGAAATCCCGATGCTGGTCGGCGACGGTGATACCGGCGGGCGCGGCCGCGGACAGCTGTGCGACGACTGCCGCGGTGTTGGCCGCGTTGGGCACCAGGAACACCTCGTCGGCGCTCACCAGGTAGGCGATCATGTCGTCGACGACCCCGCCGGAGTCGTTGCAGCACAACGTGTATTGTGCTTTTCCCGGCGCGATCTTGCCGAGATCATTGGTCAGCGTGCGATTGACGAACTCGGCCGCCCCCGGCCCGGAGACCAGAGCTTTGCCGAGATGACTGACATCGAAGATCCCGACGTTCTCGCGCACTGCGATGTGTTCGGCGACGGTGCCCGCATATGACACGGGCATGTTCCATCCGCCGAACTCGGCGAAGGTGGCACCGAGAGCGGTGTGACGGTCGGCGATCGGGCCGGCGAGGAGTTCGGTCATGTCCACATACGCTACTGGGAACCACCACCCGGCTTTGGCGCTGTGGCAGAGTTGTGCCGTGACCAAGAACGAGACGACGGACCGCGTGCGCGGCCCGGAACTGGTGCCGGCGACCACTCTCGACAAGGGCGACGAGGCCCTCGTGATCGGCCTCGTCAAACCCGACGGGGACGACGCGACCGACGCCGAACCCACACTCGTCATCGGCGATGGCATCCTCGACGACGCGCAGGCCGAGGCCGTCGCCACCGCGGTCCGTCGCCTCGGAGCGACCGGAGCACACGGCGAGGTCACCCGTTTCTCGGCGCCCGACGGGATCGGCGTCGACGTCATCGTCGCCGTCGGTCTCGGCGACACCGACAATGTCGACGATGCCGAGCAGCTACGTCAGGCGGCCGGCATCGCGGCTCGCGAACTCGACGGGATCGACCAGGTCGCGACCACACTGTCGACCATCGACCTGCAGGCCGTGGCCGAGGGATTCTTCTTGGGCGCGTACCGATTCGACACGTTCCGCTCCGACAAGACCCGACCGAAGAAGGCGCCTCCGGTACGCGTCACCCTGCTCGCCGGCGACAAGGGCAAGGCCACGAAGGCCGATCTGGAGCACGCCGTCGCCGTGGCCGACTCCGTCGCGATCGCCCGTGATTTCGTGAACACCCCGCCGAGCCACCTGTATCCCGAGGAGTTCGCCGAACGGGCACGCCGGCTCGGCAGTGCCGTCGGCCTCAAGGTCGAGGTGCTCGACGACACGGCGCTGGCGAAAGCGGGATACGGCGGCATCATCGGCGTCGGTAAGGGATCGTCGCGGTTGCCCAGGCTGGTCCGCCTGACACACACCGGGAAGAAGGGCGCCAAGAAGGTCGCGCTCGTCGGCAAGGGCATCACCTTCGACACCGGCGGCATCTCGATCAAACCCGCCGCCAACATGGACCACATGACCTCGGACATGGGTGGCGCCGCTGCCGTCATCGGGGCCACCATCCTCGCGGCCCGGCTCGATCTCGACATCTCGGTGACGGCCACGGTGCCGATGGCGGAGAACATGCCGTCGTCCACCGCACAACGTCCCGGCGATGTACTCACCCAGTACGGCGGCACCACCGTCGAGGTCCTCAACACCGATGCCGAGGGACGACTGATCCTGGCCGACGCGATCGTCCGAGCCTGCGAGGACGAGCCGGATTACCTCATCGACACCGCCACCCTCACCGGAGCGCAGATGGTCGCGCTCGGCGCTCGCACGCCGGGCGTCATGGGCACCGACGACTTCCGGGATCGGGTCGCCGCGCTCTCGCGAGAGGTCGGCGAGAACGGCTGGGCCATGCCACTGCCCGCCGAGCTCCGGGCCGATCTCAAGTCGCGGGTCGCCGACCTGGCGAATGTGACCAATCACCGCAACGGCGGAATGCTCTCGGCAGGACTGTTCCTGAAGGAGTTCGTCCCCGCGTCGGTGTCGTGGGCCCACATCGACATCGCCGGACCCGCATTCAACACGGGCGGAGCGTGGGGATACACCCCGAAGGGTGGTACCGGTGTGCCGGTGCGGACCATCGCCCGGGTGCTCGAGGACATCGCGGCACACGGCTGATGACCCCGCGGCATCCGGCGGATCCGGCCCACGAGAGTTACCGCACACAAAGTCCGGCCACAGCACGTCACTGTGACGCAGGCCGGGTAGGGTGACTCAGGGACGGACGGCTCACCCGCCACAGCCCGTTCCGGTGCACCGACGGCGCACACACCGCGGCGCGCAGAACAACGACAACACCTCGAGTTCAGGAGTCAACAACGATGGCCTTCTCCGTCCAGATGCCCGCCCTTGGTGAAAGCGTCACCGAGGGGACAGTCACACGGTGGCTGAAGGAGGAGGGCGACACCGTCGAGGCCGACGAGCCGTTGCTCGAGGTGTCCACCGACAAGGTCGACACCGAGATCCCCGCCCCCGCATCAGGTGTGCTGACGAAGATCATCGCCGCCGAGGACGATGTGGTCGAGGTCGGCGGCGAGCTCGCCCTGATCGGCGAAGAAGGAGAATCGGCACCGGACTCCTCGGGCGGAGGCGACGAGGCGCCCGCAGCGGAGAAAGACGAGCCGGCCGAGGCCCCGTCCACCGACTCCGAGGAACCGGCCACCAAGCCGAGCGCCGAGTCGACCACCGGCGGCGGATCGGCATCGGGAACCGACGTCGTGATGCCCGAATTGGGCGAGTCGGTCACCGAGGGCACCGTCACCAACTGGCTGAAGGCCGTCGGTGACGAGGTCGCCGCGGACGAGCCGCTGCTCGAGGTGTCCACCGACAAGGTCGACACCGAGATCCCCTCACCGGTCGCCGGCACCCTGCTCGAGATCCTCGCGCAGGAAGACGACGTGATCGAGGTGGGCGGCAGGCTGGCCGTCATCGGCGACGCCTCCGCCGCACCGGCACAGAAGTCCGAGCCGGAGCCCGAGGCGAAATCCGAACCAGAGCCGGAACCCGAACCGGAGCCGGAACCGGAGCCCGAGCCCGAGCCGGAACCCGCGAAGGCGGAGTCGAAGCCTGCTCCTGCCGAGCCCAAGGACGAAGTGAAGGTCTCCAAGGCCGAGCCGGAGACGATGTCGTCGACCCCGTACGTGACGCCACTGGTCCGAAAGCTGGCCGCCGAGAACGACATCGACCTCAACTCCGTCAAGGGCACCGGCGTCGGCGGTCGAATCCGCAAGCAGGACGTGCTGGCCGCGGCCGAGGCCGCCAAGGCACCGGCACCCGCGTCCACGCCCGCACCGGCGGCATCCGCCCCGGCAGCACCGGCTGCGTCATCGTCGCCCGAGATCAAGCCCGAGCTCGCCGAGCTGCGCGGTACCACCCAGAAGATCAACCGGATTCGTCAGATCACGGCGAAGAAGACGCGCGAGTCGCTGCAGACGAGCGCGCAGCTCACGCAGGTCTTCGAGGTCGACATGACCAAGATCGTGTCGCTGCGCAAGGCCGCCAAGGAGTCGTTCAAGGCATCCGAGGGCGTGAACCTCACGTTCCTGCCGTTCATCGCGAAGGCCGTCGTCGAGGCGCTCAAGGCGCACCCCAACGTCAACGCGTCGATCGACGAGGACAAGAAGGAGATCACCTACTACGACAAGGTGCATCTCGGTATCGCGGTCGACACCGAACAGGGACTGTTGTCGCCGGTCATCCACAATGCGGACGACCTGTCCATCGCCGGTCTCGCCCGTGCGATCGCCGACATCGCCGCCCGGGCCCGGAAGGGTGCGGGTGGCCTCAAGCCCGACGAGTTGGCCGGTGGCACCTTCACCATCACCAACATCGGTAGTCAGGGCGCACTGTTCGACACGCCGATCCTGGTGCCGCCGCAGGCGGCGATGCTGGGCACCGGTGCCATCGTCAAGCGGCCGGTCGTGATCACCGCCGACGACGGCTCCGAGTCGATCGCGGTGCGGTCGATGTCCTATCTGCCGCTGACCTACGATCACCGTCTGATCGACGGTGCCGACGCGGGCCGCTTCCTGACCACCATCAAGAAACGCCTCGAACAGGGTTCGTTCGCCGCCGACCTCGGACTCTAGGACGCGATGCGCATAGCCGTCGCCGGCTCGCAGGGGATGATCGGCTCCGCTCTGGTCTCCGCACTACGCGGGGCCGATCACACCGTGGTGCGCCTGGTCCGACGCGAGGCGCTGTCGGATGACGAGTTCAGCTGGGACCCGGAGACATTCGGGGTACCCGAGGAGAGTCTCGACGGCGTCGACGCGGTCATCGGGCTCGGTGGGGTCGGTGTCGGTGACCACCGGTGGACCGGCCGCTACAAGCAGGAGCTGCGGGATTCGAGGATCACACCCACCGAGGTGCTCGCCCAGGCGGTGACCGCGGCGGGCGTGCCGACCTTCATCAACGCGTCGGCCAGCGGTTACTACGGCGACACCGGAACGCATGCCGCGGTGGAGGGCGACCCCGCCGGCGAGGGATTCCTGGCCGAGATGGTGACCGACTGGGAGCGGGCGGCCACCGCCAACACCGGTGGTGGCACGCGGTTGGTGCTGTTGCGCACCGCACCGGTACTGGCCCGCAAGGGTGGTCTGGTGAGTCGGGTCAAGCCGATCTTCTGGCTCGGCCTCGGCGGTGCCATCGGCGACGGCAAGCAGTACTTCTCGTGGATCAGCCTGCCCGACCAGGTGCGGGCGATCGCGTTCCTGCTGGAGTCGTCGATCAGCGGACCGGTCAACCTGTCGTCGCCGGGATCGCTGCCGTTCGGGGAGTTCACCGACGCGCTGGGCCGGTCGATGCACCGACCCACCCTGTTCAAGGTGCCCGCGTTCGCCGCCAAGGCGGCCGGGGGCGAGCTGGCCGAGGAAATGATTCTGTTCAGTCAGCGCGTTACACCTGCTGTGCTGACCGAACACGGCTTTGAGTTCACCCACCCGCAGATCGACTACGCACTGGAGTACGTCAATGCGTGAGGCATCCATCCGTCAGTCCGGCGTGCCACTCGAAGTGCGCCGACTCGACGGATTGATCGATTACCGCGAGGCCTATGACCTGCAGCATCGGCTCGCGACCGAGCGTGCCGATGGCGTCCTCGAGCACGACGTGCTGTTGCTGCTGGAGCATGCCTCCACCTATACGGCCGGAAAACGGACCGAGGACTCGGACCGCCCGACGGACGGCTCGCCGGTCATCGATGTCGACCGCGGTGGTCGGATCACCTGGCACGGACCGGGGCAACTGGTCGGCTATCCCATCGTTCGTCTGGCCGAACCGCTCGACGTCGTCGAGTATGTGCGGCGCCTCGAGGAGGCGTTGATCACGGTCTGCCGCGACGCGGGCGTGCCGACGGGCCGCGTCGCCGGCCGATCCGGCGTGTGGGTGTGTGATGACGCCGGTGAACGCAAACTCGGCCAGATCGGCATCCGGGTGGCGCGCGGTGTCGCGCTCCACGGCTTCGCGCTCAACATCGACCCCGACATGAGTGCCTTCGAGGCAATCGTCCCGTGCGGCATCGCCGATGCCGGGGTGACGTCGCTGAGCCGCGAACTCGCGCGGCCGATCACCGTCGATGACCTGGTCGAACCCGTCGCAGCGGCCGTGCAGGCCGCCCTCGACGCCACCCACAACGTGATCGATGCGCCGCTGACCGCGAGCGTAGGATCGGAGCAGTGACTGTGTCCTCATCCCCCGACGCCACACCTGACACGCCGGGCCGGGTCTCGCCGGCCCCCGAACCGGGCGGCCGCAAGTTGCTGCGTCTCGAGGTACGCAACGCGCAGACCCCGATCGAGCGCAAGCCGAACTGGATCAAGACCCGCGCGACGATGGGACCGGAGTACACCGAGCTCAAGGGCTTGGTGAAGCGTGAGGGCCTGCACACCGTGTGTGAAGAGGCCGGCTGCCCGAACATCTACGAATGCTGGGAAGACCGCGAGGCCACCTTCCTCATCGGCGGCGAGCAGTGCACCCGGCGGTGCGACTTCTGTCAGATCGACACCGGCAAGCCCGCCGAACTCGATCGCGACGAACCCCGCCGCGTCGCCGAGAGTGTGCAGGCGATGGGCCTGCGGTACTCGACCATCACGGGTGTGGCCCGCGACGACCTGCCCGACGAGGGTGCGTGGCTGTACGCCGAAACCGTGCGCGCCATCCACCGACTCAACCCGGGCACCGGCGTGGAGAACCTGATCCCGGACTTCCACGCCAAGCCGGATCTGCTCGCCGAGGTGTTCGATGCCCGCCCCGAGGTCCTGGCCCACAATCTGGAGACCGTGCCGCGCATCTTCAAGCGCATCCGCCCGGCGTTCCGTTACGAACGCTCCCTCGACGTGCTCACCCAGGCTCGCGACTTCGGGCTGGTCACCAAGTCGAACCTGATCCTCGGCATGGGCGAGACGCCCGAAGAGGTGCAATCGGCGATCGTCGACCTCCACGAGGCGGGCTGCGACATCCTGACGATCACCCAGTACCTGCGCCCCTCGCCCCGCCATCATCCGGTGGAACGCTGGGTCAAGCCCGAGGAGTTCGTCGACCACTCCGAGTTCGCCACCGAGATCGGGTTCGCCGGTGTCATGGCCGGCCCGCTGGTCCGCTCGTCCTACCGGGCCGGACGCCTCTACGCGCAGGCGATGGCACACCGCGGCCGTGAACTCGAGCCCGCACTGGCACATCTCGCCGACGAGGGAAGCGCGAGCCAGGAGGCGTCCAGCCTCCTCGCCCGCCTCGCCCGATAGCCCCATCGCCCGTCCGGTTCGAGGCGGGAGCCCGAACCCGTGGCCGGAGCGGCCGAAGCGCGCCGTAAACTGGTCACCATGGCAAAGGCGCAAGACAAAGAGGCGAAGGCCGCAGCGAAAAAGGCCCGCAGGCAGGCGTCGAAGGAACGTCGCCAGCAGATGTGGCAGGCCTTCCAGATGCAGCGCAAGGAAGACAAACGGCTGATCCCGTACATGGTCGGCCTCTTCGTCGTCATCGTCGCCGTCTTCGTGGTCCTCGGCTTCGTCTTCGGCTCGGTGTGGCTCCTGCTCCCGCTGGGCATCGTCCTGGGTCTGCTGGCGGCGTTCCTCCTGTTCGGCCGACGGGTGCAGCGCACCGTCTACACGAAGGCCGAGGGTCAGCCGGGTGCCGCGGGCTGGGCGCTGGGCAACATGCGCGGCCAGTGGCGGGTGAAGCAGGCGGTGTCCGGCAACGCCCACCTCGACGCCGTGCACCGGGTGATCGGCAAGCCGGGCGTGATCCTCGTCGGCGAGGGCTCTCCTACTCGTGTCCGCCCACTGCTCGCGCAGGAGAAGAAGAAGGCCGCCCGCGTCGTCGGCGACACCCCGATCTACGAGATCATCGTCGGCAACGACGACGGTCAGGTCGCACTGAGCAAGCTCGAACGGCACCTCAACAAACTGCCCAAGAACATCGACGCCAAGCGGATGGATGCCCTCGAGGGACGGCTCGCGGCACTCGGCGGTCGCAACCCGCAGGGACCGGGCATGCCCAAGGGCCCGTTACCGGGCAATGCCAAGGTGCGTGGGATGCAGCGCACCGCCCGCCGCAAGAGCTGACGTCACAATCGATTTCGTAGCAACAGCCCGCGCAGTGCGCGGGCTGTTGCTACTCACAGGTCAGTCCAGGAAGCCGTGCAGCAGCGTCGCGGTGCCGTCGATGTGCGCACGCATCGCGTCGGCGGCGGCATCGGGGTTGCCGGTCAGGATCGCGATGACGATCGCCTTGTGCTGTTCCTCGGAATGGGTGATGTTCGGTTCGAGCTGAGGGATCCGGTCCAGCAGACGATTGATGCGCATCCGGTTGTCGGCCACGAGCGTGACCAGCGTCGGGGCGCCCGCCGCCTCCGCGATGGCCAGATGCAGCCGTGAGTCGAGCCTGCGATAGTCGTCGCCACCGGCACCGGCGGCGTCACCGGAGTCGGTGAGTCGTGCCCACAGGGATTCCCGTTCGGCGGCGGAGAAGGTTCGGCCCGCCGCCATCCGGGCCGCGCCCACCTCGAGGATCTCCCGAACCCGTACTGTGTCGTCGAGCTCGACCCGGCTGATCGGTTCGATGTCCCCCTCGGCGAGGTCGGTTCCCGCGATGGCCCCGGGTGCCGGCAGCCGCTCGGCCAGGAACGTGCCGCCGTACCTTCCGCGCTTGGACACCAGGAACCCGGCGTCGGCCAGCGCCTTGATCGCCTCCCGAACGGTGTCGCGGCTGACGCCGAGACGCAGCGCGAGTTCGCGTTCGGGCGGGATCGACTCCCCCGGCTCGAACACCCCCAGCCGGATCAGCTGGAGCAACCGCCCCACGGTCTCCTCGAATGCGTTCGCGGGACGGACCGGCGCGAGCAGCGCGTCGGCGAGTTGTTCCGATCGGGCGGGAATCGTCATGAGACGTACCTACAGCGGGGTCACATAGGCCGAGCTGATCCCGCCATCGACGAGGAAGGTCGATGCCGTGATGAACGACGCGTCGTCGCTGGCGAGGAAGGCGACTGCGGCGGCGAGTTCCTCCGGCTCGGCGAACCGGCCGACCGGCACATGCACCAGCCTGCGAGCCGCACGCTCCGGATCCTTGGCGAACAGTTCCTTCAACAGCGGCGTGTTCACCGGCCCCGGACACAACGCATTGACCCGGATGCCCTGCCGCGCGTACTGCACGCCGAGTTCCCGCGACATCGCCAGCACCCCGCCTTTCGACGCGGTGTACGAGATCTGAGAGGTAGCCGAACCCATCACCGCGACGAACGACGCCGTGTTGATGATCGAACCCTTGCCCGCCACTGTCATGTGCCGCAGAGCCGCCCGACAGGAGAAGTAGACCGACGTGAGGTTGACCGACTGCACGCGCTCCCAGGCGTCGAGTCCGGTGTTCTCGATGAGGTCGTCGTCAGGCGGTGAGATGCCCGCATTGTTGAAGGCGACGTCGACGCCTCCGTAGCGCTGGGCTGCCGAGTCGAACAGCTCGTCGACCTGTGTCTGGTCGGCCACATCGACCGCGACGAACAGACCGTCGACCTCCTCGGCGGCCCGCTTACCGGCATCAGGGTCCAGATCGCCGATCACGATGGTCGCGCCCTCGGCACGCATCCGTCGCGCGGCGGCCAGCCCGATACCGCTGCCGCCGCCGGTGATCACCGCGACGCGTCCGGCCAGACGTTGGGTCAGATCGACTGTCGTACTCATGTTTTCCCTTCCAGATCGGGCACCGCGATGAACACGTTCTTGGTCTCGGTGAATCCCAGTGGGGCGTCGGGGCCCAGTTCCCGCCCGAGTCCCGACTGTTTGAAGCCGCCGAACGGTGTGCCGTACCGCACCGCCGAGTGCGAGTTGACGGACAGGTTGCCGGCCGCGACCGCCCGCGAAACCCGCAGTGCACGACCGAGATCGTTGGTCCAGATCGAGCCCGCGAGCCCATAGTCGGTGGCGTTCGCGATCGCGACGGCGTCGGCCTCGTCGTCGAACGGCAACACCGTGACCACCGGTCCGAAGATCTCCTCGACGACGGATCGGTCGCCCAATTGTGGCGTGAGAACTGTCGGCGGGAACCAGAATCCCGGCCCGTCGGGCGCGCTCCCGCGGAAGGCGACCGGCGCGTCGGCGGGGACGAACGACGCCACCTTCTCCCAGTGTGCCCGGGACACAAGGGGCCCCATCTCCGTATCGTCGGCGGTCGGGTCGCCGACGCGTACGCCGGCCACAGCGGGCTCGAGCATCTCCAAGAACGTCTCGTACACGCTGCGTTGCACGAGAATCCGGCTGCGCGCACAGCAGTCCTGCCCGGCGTTGTCGAAGACGCCGTAGGGTGCCGTCGCGGCCGCCTGCTCGAGATCCGAATCGGCGAAGACGATGTTCGCGCTCTTGCCACCGAGTTCGAGCGTCACCCGCTTCACCGACTCGGCAGCCCGCGTCATCACGTGCCGGCCGGTCCGGGTGGATCCGGTGAACACGATCTTGCCGATACCCGGATGCCCCAACAACGCCTCGCCGACGACGTCCCCGCGGCCGGGCACCACCTGCAGCAAACCGTCCGGCAGCCCGGCCTCGACGGCGAGTTCCGCGAGTCGGATGGTGGTCAGTGGTGTCCACTCGGCGGGCTTGACGATCACCGCGTTGCCGGCCGCCAGCGCGGGGGCGAATCCCCACGACGCGATCGTCATCGGGAAGTTCCACGGGGTGATCACGCCGACGACCCCGATGGGCTCACAGAAGGTGATGTCGATACCACCCGCGACCGGGATCTGCTTGCCGGACAGACGTTCCGGTGTCGCAGCGTAGTAGGTGAGTACATCGGACACATGCTCCGCCTCCCAGCGGGCCTGCCCGATCGGATGCCCCGAGTTCGCCACCTCGAGGGCGGCCAGTTCGTCGCGATGGGCGGCGACGGCCGCAGCGAAATCACGGAGCGCCTTCGCTCGTGCGGCCGGTGACCGACCGGCCCACGTCCGCTGCGCTCGTCGGGCCGCGTCCACGGCGTCGTCGACCGCGCTCGCATCAAAGAACTCGACGTCGGCGAAGACCTGCCCGGTTGCCGGGTTGATCAGTTCCACTGTGGTCACGCGTCCACCTCCTCGGCTCGGGCCAACCGGATACGTGCGGCATCGACGACCGCGGAGAACAGCCGTAGGTCATCGAGTCGCTCCTCGGGATGCCACTGCACCGCCAGCACGAACTCGTCACCGGGACGCTCGAGCGCCTCGATCAATCCGTCCGCATCCCGGGCACTGACGACCAGACCGTCAGCGGGCCGATCGATGCCCTGGTGGTGATAACACTGTGCTTCCACGTGCTCGCCGAGCAACGATGCGAGGCGCGTACCCGGGGTGATCTCGATCTCCGTACTGGAGAAGATCGCGTTGCCTGCGCGATGGCGCGAGTGCCCGAGGACGTCGGGCAGATGCTGATGCAATGTGCCACCGAGGGCCACGTTGAGCACCTGGATGCCGCGACAGATGCCCAGCACTGGGAGATCGCGGCGCAGTGCGGCATCCAGCAGAGCGAACTCCCAGGCGTCCCGATCGGTTCGCGGGCGGTCGGTCTCCGGGTGCGGTTGTTGCCCGTATCCGGCCGGGTCGACGTCGACACCGCCGGTGAGCACCAGCGCGTCCAGACCTTCGACGACCCGTCGGGCGACCGCCGCGTCGACGTCCTGTGGCGGCA